>NZ_CP120533.1:0-4468661 GCF_032707045.1 Providencia sp. PROV175 | reverse complement strand
CTTTGGGGCGGAGTCCGTATAATCTTCCTCCCTGTGTACAGTACTGATGTGATTTTTACACGAAACTGAGGTAAACTTGTTGGGCTATATCGCTCTATTTTAACGTTAATGTTAGGCAGGGCGGGGGCAAAAGCAGGTTTTCAGCCAGTATGCGGATGTAATCATTCGTCGGCTGTCACAACATATGTCGGCAAACCGGTCAGCCAGGCTATAAATAAAAGTGGTTTGATTGCGTCATTTCATTGACGTGACCCCCTATGTTTTATTACAATCCTGCCTCTTTCTATATTGTTGCGATAGAGGCACAGGTGTAAATCAGTTTCCACTGGTTGCCAACGCGTTTACTGAATCAGTAATAAATTTAAAAGTTAGGTAGAAATCGTTATGAAACGCACTTTTCAACCGTCCGTACTGAAGCGCAACCGTTCACACGGTTTCCGTGCTCGTATGGCCACTAAAAATGGTCGTCAGGTTCTGGCTCGCCGTCGTGCTAAAGGCCGCGCTCGTCTGACCGTTTCATCTAAGTAATAAAGCTAGCCCTCTATTCAAGTGGTTACGCTCGCTTTTACCCGGGAGTTACGTTTGTTAACTCCCAGGCATTTCGATAATGTCTTTAAGCAGCCGCAGAGGGCGAGTTCCCCAGAGATAACAATCCTTGGTCGCCTAAACGAGCTGGGGCATCCCCGCATCGGTCTTACCATCGCCAAAAAAAATGTTAAACGAGCTCATGAGCGAAATCGTATTAAACGGTTAGCGCGTGAATATTTTCGTCTGCATCAACATGAGTTGCCTTCAATGGATTTTGTGGTATTGGTAAGGAAAGGGGTCGCTAATCTGGACAATCAACAGGTCACGGAAGCATTGGATAAGTTATGGCGTCGTCACCGTCGCTTGGCTCAAAAATCCTGATCATGCTGATCAGAGGCTACCAACTGGCAATTAGCCCGTTGTTAGGGCCTCGTTGTCGCTTCAATCCTACTTGTTCAAATTACGGAATTGAGGCATTGCGCAGGTTTGGTATGCTAAAAGGGAGTTGGTTAACGGCGAAACGCGTATTAAAATGCCACCCTTTACACGCTGGTGGAGATGATCCTGTCCCACCTAGAAAAACTGATGATAATAGAGAATTATAACGATGGATTCGCAACGCAATCTTCTACTCATCGCTTTGTTGTTCGTGTCGTTCTTAGTTTGGCAGGCCTGGGAGAGCGATAAAGTTGCTCAGGACGTTAAAACTGTTCAAACTTCGCAACAAGCGGATATGCCAAGCAGTGATGCTCAAGCCGTAACTGGCAGTGGGCAAGGTAAGCTCATCACAGTCAAGACTGATGTACTGGATATTCGCATCAATACTCGTGGTGGTGATATCGATGAGGCTGACCTGTTAGCCTATCCTGCGACCCTTCATTCGGAAAGCCCTTTCCGTTTACTGGAAACTAACCCAGGTTTTGTCTATCAGGCACAAAGTGGTTTGATTGGTCTTCATGGCCCAGACAACCCAGCAAATAATAATGGTGAACGTCCGCTGTATAGCGCAGATTCTACAACTTTCACATTAGAGAAAGGCCAAGACGTCTTGCGCGTACCAATGACATTTACTGATAACAACGGTGTTGTGTATCAGAAAACGTACATTGTAAAACGTGGCCAATATACTGTTGAAGTTGAATACAGTATTCAAAACCCAACAGCTCAACCACTGAGCCTCGCTTTCTTCGGTCAGTTAAAACAAACTATCGAGTTACCAAAAGAGCGTGATACCGGTAGCAGTAACTTTGCTCTGCATACTTATCGTGGTGCGGCGTATTCTTCTGATGAAAACAACTATAAAAAATATAGCTTTGGCGACATCGAAGATAAAAACCTCGACTTGACCACTAAAGGTGGCTGGGTGGCAATGTTGCAACAATATTTTGCAACGGCGTGGATCCCTGCAAGTGCAGAAAAGAGCACTTTCTATACCATCGACCTAGATAAAAAGTCTGCCATCATTGGTTATAAGAGTGAACCAATGACTATCGCAGCTAATGGTGCAGGTACTTATTCATCAACATTATGGGTTGGTCCTGAAATTCAGTCTGAAATGGCCGCAGTTGCACCACATTTAGACTTAACCGTTGATTATGGTTGGTTATGGTTTATCTCTCAGCCACTGTTTAAACTGCTGAAATTCATTCACGGTTTTGTGGGTAACTGGGGTATTGCCATCATCGTTATTACCTTTATCGTTCGTGGTATTATGTACCCGCTGACTAAAGCACAGTACACCTCGATGGCGAAAATGCGTTTACTGCAACCAAAACTGGCTGCAATGCGTGAGCGTATTGGTGATGACAAACAACGTATGAGCCAAGAAATGATGGCGATGTATAAAGCAGAAAAAGTAAACCCACTGGGTGGCTGTTTACCTCTGCTGATTCAAATGCCTATCTTCCTTGCACTTTACTATATGTTGATGGGTTCTGTTGAACTGCGCCACGCACCGTTCTTTGGTTGGATTCAAGACTTGTCTGCACAAGACCCGTACTACATCCTGCCTGTATTGATGGGTGTGACAATGTTTGTGATTCAGAAAATGTCACCGACCGCTGTGACTGACCCTATGCAACAGAAGATTATGACGTACATGCCAGTCGTGTTCACTATCTTCTTCCTGTGGTTCCCATCAGGTCTGGTTCTGTATTATATCGTGAGTAACTTAGTAACCATCATCCAGCAACAAGTGATTTACCGTGGTCTGGAAAAACGTGGTCTGCATAGTCGCGATAAGAAAGAAAAGAAATAAATTGAATTTTAGGTGAGCCTTCTGCTCAGCTATCGATATAATATTAAGGCGGCCATTTAATGACCGCCTTAATTTTTTTATAGGAATGACAGAGAAACATCATGCAAATCAACGATACTATCGTCGCACAGGCAACACCTCCCGGTCGTGGTGGTGTCGGTATTTTACGTGTATCTGGCCCGAAAGCGGCACAAGTTGCTGAAATCGTGCTAGGAAAACTCCCTAAACCACGTTATGCGGACTACCTGCCATTTCGTGATGAGGAAGGCTCTGTTCTTGACCAAGGTATTGCGCTTTACTTCCCTGGACCAAATTCATTTACGGGAGAAGATGTCCTTGAGTTACAAGGACACGGTGGCCCTGTTATTCTTGATTTATTGTTAAGAAGAATATTAACGATTGATGGCATTCGTATCGCGAATCCAGGTGAGTTTTCTGAACGTGCATTTTTAAATGATAAGCTCGATTTAGCGCAAGCTGAGGCGATTGCTGACTTGATTGATGCGAGTTCAGAGCAAGCGGCACGTTCAGCGATGAATTCGTTACAAGGGGCTTTTTCTTCCCATATTCACCAATTGGTGGAAGCACTCACTCACTTGCGCATCTATGTGGAAGCCGCCATCGATTTCCCAGATGAAGAAATCGATTTTCTGTCTGATGGCAAAATCGAAGCTAAACTCAACGAAGTCGTGGCAGATTTAGAACAAGTTCGCTCCCAAGCACGCCAAGGCAGTTTATTGCGTGAAGGCATGAAGGTAGTTATTGCTGGGCGCCCAAATGCAGGAAAATCGAGCTTGCTAAATGCATTGGCGGGCCGTGAAGCTGCGATTGTGACGGATATTGCGGGAACGACGCGTGATGTGTTACGTGAACATATTCATATTGATGGCATGCCATTGCATATCATTGATACCGCAGGCTTACGTGAAGCCAGTGATGAAGTGGAACGAATTGGTATTGAGCGTGCTTGGAAAGAAATCGAACAAGCGGACCATGTGCTGTTTATGGTAGATAGCACCACAACCAATGCTACGGAGCCGCAAGAGATTTGGCCTGAATTTATGGCGCGTTTACCTGATGAACTTCCGGTCACCGTCATTCGCAACAAAGCAGATATGACAGGCGAACCGGTTGAGTTTATTGATAATACTCGTTATCCGTTAATTCGTTTGTCCGCACGCGAAGAAAAAGGCATTGATTTGTTGCGCGATCACCTAAAAGAAGCCATTGGCTTTAACAGTAATACAGAAGGTGGTTTCCTTGCTCGTAGTCGTCATTTACAAGCACTGAATGCAGCAGCCGTTCACCTTGAACAGGGCTATGACCAGTTAGTGAATGCTCGCTCCGGTGAGTTACTGGCGGAGGAATTACGTTTAGCTCAGCAGGAACTTAGCGAAATCACGGGTGAATTTACTTCTGATGATTTATTAGGCCGTATTTTCTCAAGTTTTTGTATTGGGAAGTGATACGGTATCATCTATCGTCTATAACCTACACGGTATTACGTGTAGGTTTGCTTTATCGGTGGTCCCCTCCATTTTTCCTGCCTTAATTCTCTATTAAGTTCTAGCAACCAAGTAATATATAAGCTTTACCTTGCTAAGGTATGGCACTGACTGTTTTGTGGGCCATACTTATTAATATATTTTTCACACGCTATAGCGTGTAACTTATGTCTTACCGCCTATAGCGTGTAACTTATGTCTTACCGCCTATAGCGTGTAATCTTGATATTACCGGCTATAGCGTGTAATATAATGTTTACCGGTTATAGCGTGTAAATATTGTTAGGGTGAAAAATAAGGTAGGTTTTAAAATGAAAGTGACGAATACCCGACAACTTAGTGCTTATATGAAGGATGTCAGAGAGATGAAAAAGTTATCTCAAAGCAAAGTCGCTAGTAAAGTAGGTATTCGGCAAGATACTGTTTCTAGCTTTGAACTCTCTCCTGACTCTACCAAATTAGAAACCTTTTTTAAGATTTTATCTGCCCTCAATTTAGAACTCGATATTAAACCGCGAAATGAAAGTGGCTCATCAAATTCAGACTCCGGATGGAAGGAGGAGTGGTGATGGCGACTTTGCATGTATACATGAATGGTTACTTGGTTGGGGATTTGATTCGTTCAAGTACTGGTGCTCACCAATTTACATATAATAGTCACTGGTTGGAAACATCAGGTGCTCGACCTATTTCTTTATCAATGCCACTTAGGCACCAAGAATATCGAGGAGACGAAGTTTATAATTTTTTTGATAATCTCCTACCGGACAATATTGAGATACGGAATCGAATTGTTAGTCGTTATCAAGCGGATTCAAATCAACCTTTCGATTTATTATCTAAGATTGGTCAGGATAGTGTGGGGGCTTTACAACTCATTCTAGATGGGCAAAGAGTCAGTAATATCAGAAAAATTGAATATAAACCTTTATCTAATAAGCAACTAGAAAAAATATTAACAGGGTATAAAGCGAATGCTCCTTTAGGCATGATTGAAGATGAAGATGACTTTAGGATCTCACTTGCGGGCGCTCAAGAGAAAACCGCATTACTCTATTTAGATGGGCATTGGTGCTTACCTCAGAATGCGACTCCAACTACCCATATTATTAAACTTCCCATTGGTAAAATAGAAAGCCATTCTTATTCGATAGATATGTCGGATAGTGTAGAAAATGAATATTTATGTTTATTGATAGCAAAAGAGTTTGGCCTAGATGTGCCCTATAGCTTTATTTTAAATGTAGGTGAAATAAAGGCGTTAGCGGTTGAACGTTTTGACCGTAAATATTCTTCTGATTCCTCGTGGATTATGCGTTTACCACAAGAAGATTTTTGTCAAACATTGAATATTTCACCGGCAAGAAAATATCAAAATCATGGTGGACCGGGTATTTCTGAAATTATGAATTACTTATTAGGTTCAATAAATGCGGAGAAAGATAGATATCAGTTTATGAAGAGCCAGGTTTTGTTTTGGTTACTTGCAGCGACGGATGGCCATGCTAAAAATTTTTCATTATTTATTGAACCTGAAGGCCGTTATCAGTTAACACCTTTTTACGATATTTTGTCCATGTATCCTAGTTATGGGGGGAGGGGAATTAACCCTAGAGATGCCAAATTGGCTATGGGGTTGAAGGGAACAAGGGGGATGAAATACAATATAGAGCAAATTTTCCCAAGACATTTTTTTTCAACGGCCAAAGCCGTTGGATTTGATCGTGCTGAGATGGAAAAAATCTTAATTGAATTTGGTGAGCAAATGGAAAGTGTTATTAAGAAAGTGAGAGAACAATTACCCACAGATTTCCCTGAGCATATCGCAGACTCAATTCTATCCGGATTACATCACAAAGCAGCGAGATTAAATAAAGGCTGGGACTAATTATGCCCCTTTAATCTTTAATTCGACTCCCATGCGTAAACACTGTCGCTTTCCCCTGACGACAAAATCCAACTAACGTTAAGTTGGCTTTCTCTGCTACCTCAATAGCAAGCGCGGTGGCAGCAGAAACGGCAAATAAAATTTCAGCGCCACAACTGGCCGCCTTTTGCACCATTTCATAGCTGGCACGGCTGGAAACCAGTACTGCACCTTGTTGCCATTGGTTGCGATGTTTCATACCCAAAAGTTTATCGAGTGCAACATGGCGACCGACATCTTCGCATCCACCGACTAATTGCCCTTCTGGTGAAATCCATGCGGCCGCATGGGTACAACCTGTCAGCGCACCAATCTCTTGCACTTTTTTCAATTCATGTAATGCATTATCAAGGTGCGAGAGAGAAAAGGTTTGGGTGAAAGGTAGCGGGGCGATCGGTTTGAAAATTTCTTCAAGTTGTTCTGTTCCACAAATACCACAGCCCGTACGCCCCGCTAGATTACGACGACGTTCTTTTAACTCCATAAACCGGCGGCTAGATAATTCAACTTGTACTTCAATTCCGCGGTTGCAGCCTTCAACGATATCAATTCCACGAATTTCATCACCTGACTGTATTATTCCTTCCGAAAGGGCGAACCCGATAGCAAAATCCGCCAAATCTTTTGGCGTCGCCATCATCACTACGTGAGATATACCATTGAAGACTAAAGCAACAGGATATTCCTCCGCAACATAATCATTAACGGGTAAATTAAGGTTGCCTTTTTGTTGCACGGTTGTTTGGTTTAAGCCAATCATTTTGATTAATTTGGAGTCATTTGTAGTATTTGTTTCATACATTAGATGAATTCCTAGCATTAATGATACATAATATTAATTATGGGTAAAAAGAATTTACACCATTTGCCAGGCAATGAACCTGGATACGTAAGGAAGACGTTGAATAAGAACAGTTTACCTGATTATCGCGATTGACGTTAGGTAAACATGAGCAATGTAAATGAGGAGATCCCCATGCAAGTCAGCAGAAGGCAGTTCTTTAAGATCTGCGCTGGCGGTATGGCAGGTACGACTGCAGCGGCTTTGGGTTTTGCACCCGCTACCGCATTAGCGTCAACGCGCCAGTATAAATTACTGCGTGCGAAGGAAACCAGAAATACCTGTACCTACTGTTCTGTCGGCTGTGGGCTGTTAATGTACAGCCTCGGTGATGGCGCGAAAAATGCAAAAGAGAGCATTTTCCATATTGAAGGGGACCCGGATCATCCGGTAAACCGTGGTGCACTTTGTCCGAAAGGTGCTGGACTTATCGATTTCATCCACAGTGAAAGCCGCTTGAAATACCCAGAAGTGCGTGAGCCGGGTACCAATGAGTGGAAACGTATCACGTGGAACGACGCGTTTGACCGTATCGCTAAGTTAATGAAAGAAGACCGTGATGCGAACTTTATTGAGAAAAATAAAGAGGGTGTCACCGTTAACCGTTGGCTGACCACTGGTATGCTGTGCGCATCGGCGGGCAGTAACGAAAGTGGATTTGTAACACAAAAATTTACCCGCGCTCTCGGCATGCTTGCCGTCGATAACCAAGCGCGTGTCTGACACGGACCAACGGTAGCAAGTCTTGCTCCAACATTTGGTCGCGGTGCGATGACCAACCACTGGGTTGACATTAAAAATGCAAACCTAGTTGTCGTTATGGGTGGTAATGCGGCAGAAGCGCATCCAGTCGGTTTCCGCTGGGCGATGGAAGCTAAAATCCATAATAAAGCCAAATTAATTGTGATTGACCCACGCTTTACCCGTACAGCGGCAGTGGCGGATTTTTACACGCCTATCCGTTCGGGTACAGATATCGCGTTCTTATCAGGTGTTATCAAATACTTACTGGATAATGAAAAAATTCAGCGTGAATACGTGGAAGCGTATACCAACGCCAGTTTAGTTATTCGTGAAGATTATGGTTTTGATGACGGCTTGTTCACAGGTTATGACGAAGAAAAACGTCAATACGACAAAACCACGTGGAACTATGAGATGGATGAAAACGGCCTTGCGCTGCGCGATCCGACTCTGAAACATCCACGCTGTGTGTTAAACCTATTAAAAGAGCACGTCAGCCGTTATACACCTGAAGTGGTGAATAATATCTGTGGTACGCCGATCAAAGACTTCCTACAAGTTTGTGAGTATTTGGCTGAAACCAGTGCTAAAGATAAAACAGCCTCGTTCTTATACGCATTAGGTTGGACTCAACATACTGTGGGTGCGCAAAATATCCGTACCATGGCGATGATCCAATTACTGCTGGGTAATATGGGGATGTTAGGTGGTGGTGTAAATGCCCTGCGTGGACACTCCAATATCCAAGGTTTGACTGACTTAGGCTTATTGTCACAAAGCTTGCCGGGTTATTTGACCTTACCATCAGAAAAACAAACGACATTAGAAAGTTACTTAGCTGCAAACACGCCAAAAGCGACGGTTGAAGGCCAGGTAAACTATTGGGGTAACTACCCGAAATTCTTTGTTAGTTTGATGAAGACATTCTATGGCGATAAAGCGCAGAAAGAAAATAATTGGGGCTTTGATTTATTACCGAAATGGGATCAAGGCTACGATGTACTGCGTTATTTCGAAATGATGGATAAAGGGGAAGTGAATGGCTATATCTGCCAAGGCTTTAACCCAGTAGCGTCATTCCCGAATAAAAACAAAGTTATTAAATCGCTTTCTAAGCTGAAGTATTTAATCACCGTTGACCCGCTGAACACCGAAACGTCGAATTTCTGGCAAAACCACGGCGAAATGAATGATGTGAACCCAGCAGAAATTCAAACTACCGTATTCCGTCTGCCATCTTGCTGTTTTGCTGAAGAAAATGGTTCGATTGTGAACTCAGCGCGTTGGTTGCAATGGCACTGGAAAGGTGCGGATGCCCCAGGTGAAGCTATCAGTGATGGTGAAATCCTGTCTGGTATTTTCCACCGTTTACGCCAACTGTATGCCTCTGAAGGCGGTGCGGTACCTGAACAAGTTCTAAGTATGACTTGGAATTACTTCGACCGCGATAACCCAACGCCAGAAGAAGTTGCTCAAGAAAACAATGGCTATGCTTTAGTTGACTTGAAAGATGCTGATGGCAACGTTATTGCGAAAAAAGGTGAGCTGCTTAGCTCGTTTGCACAGTTACGTGATGACGGTACCACCGCGAGTGGCTGCTGGATATTTACAGGTAGCTGGACGCCAAAAGGCAACCAAATGGCTAACCGTGATAACTCTGACCCAACAGGTCTGGGGAATACATTAGGTTGGGCATGGGCGTGGCCTCTGAACCGCCGTGTGATTTATAACCGTGCATCAGCAGACCCAATGGGTAAACCATGGGATCCAAAACGCCAAATCCTCGAGTGGAATGGTAGCAAATGGATAGGAATGGATATTCCTGACTATAGCAATGCCGCGCCGGGAAGTGGTGTTGGTCCGTTTATCATGCAACCGGAAGGTATGGGGCGTCTATTCGCACTGGATAAAATGGCCGAAGGCCCATTCCCAGAGCACTATGAACCAATTGAAACGCCATTGGATACCAATCCACTGCACCCGAAAGTTGTGTCAAACCCTGCGGCTCGTGTGTTTAAAGACGACTGGGCCCAAATGGGTAAAGCGACAGAATTCCCTTATGTGGGAACCACTTATCGCTTGACTGAACATTTCCACTATTGGACAAAACATGCTTTGCTAAATGCCATCATTCAGCCACAGCAGTTCATTGAAATTGGTGAGCGTCTGGCGAATGAAAAAGGTATTAAACAAGGCGATACGGTGAAAGTCAGCTCTAAACGCGGTTATATCAAAGCGAAAGCCGTGGTCACCAAACGTATTCATACGCTGAAAGTGGCAGGTAAAGATATCGATACAATCGGTATTCCTATTCACTGGGGCTTTGAAGGTTTGGCTGTGAAAGGCTTTATCGCGAACACGTTAACGCCGTTTGTGGGTGATGCGAATACTCAGACACCGGAATTTAAATCGTTCCTTGTCAATGTGGAAAAGGTGTAAGGAGATAAATTATGTCAATGCAATCTCAGGACATTATTCGTCGCTCTGCCACCAATTCCCTGACTCCCGCACCTCAGGTGCGGGACTATAAGGAAGAAGTTGCAAAGCTTATCGATGTGACGACCTGTATTGGCTGTAAAGCTTGTCAGGTTGCCTGTTCCGAATGGAACGATATCCGTGACAAAATCGGGACTAACGTTGGTGTATATGATAACCCAACAGATTTAACCGCTAAGTCATGGACGGTAATGCGCTTCTCTGAAGTGGAAGAGAACGATAAATTTGAATGGCTGATCCGTAAAGATGGTTGTATGCACTGTGCTGACCCGGGCTGTCTGAAGGCGTGCCCTTCGGAAGGCGCGATAGTACAGTACAAAAACGGTATCGTTGACTTCCAATCGGAACACTGTATTGGTTGTGGTTATTGTATTGCGGGTTGCCCGTTTGATGTACCACGTATTAACCCAGAAGATAACCGTGCATACAAATGTACGCTGTGCGTTGACCGTGTTGAAGTCGGTCAAGAACCTGCATGTGTGAAAACATGTCCAACGGGTGCTATCCACTTCGGTAGCAAAGAAGACATGATTAACATGGCTGGTGAGCGTGTTGAAGAGCTGAAAACCCGTGGTTATGCGAATGCAGGTTTATATGACCCAGAGGGCGTTGGTGGTACGCACGTGATGTACGTTCTGCACCATGCAGATAAACCTCAGTTGTATCACGGATTACCAGAAAACCCGACAATCAGCCCAACAGTGACTTTCTGGAAAGGTATCTGGAAACCGTTAGCAGCGGTTGGTTTTGCTGCAACATTTGCGGCGGCCATCTTCCACTATGTGGGTATTGGTCCAAACCGCGTCTCCAAAAAAGATGAAGAAGAGGCTTTAGAAGATTTGCATAATGCAATGTCATCTGACACTTCGAAATCAAAAGAAGGGGAGGATCAGAAATGATGCCAGATGATAACGACAAAATTATTCGCCACAAGCCGATTGAAAGGATCAATCACTGGGCGGTTGTGATTTGCTTTTTGTTCACGGCAATCAGTGGGTTAGGGTTCTTTTTCCCTTCACTAAACTGGTTTATGAATATTTTAGGCACACCACAACTGTCGCGAATTTTGCATCCATTTGTGGGTACGGCGATGTTCTTGCTGTTCGTATTTATGTTCTTCCGCTATTTCCACCATAACTTCATTAATAAAGAAGATATCAAGTGGGCAAAAAATATCGGCAAAGTACTGAAAAACGAAGAGGCGGGCGATGTCGGCCAATATAACCTCGGTCAGAAAGGGGTGTATTGGGTTGTCACTATCTGCTTATTGGCGCTGGTGATCACGGGAGTGATCATGTGGCGTCCTTATTTCGCAGATTATTTCCCAATCCCTGTTTATCGTGCAGCTATTCTTATTCACTCGCTCTCTGCAATTGCGCTGATTATCATGATTGTGGTTCACGCTTATGCCGCGATTTGGGTGAAAGGTTCAGTGCGTGCGATGGTTGAAGGTTGGGTGACTCGTGGTTGGGCTAGAAAACACCATCCATTGTGGTATCGCCAGCTTTTGGAAAAAGAAAAACAGCAAAAACAGCAACAAGAGAAAAACTAAGTTTTATTATTGTTGTTATCAAACCCACAAATGACTAATGTTATTTGTGGGTTTTTTATATCTAAAAAATATAAATATTCAATTTATTTGAAAGAAATAAAATTAGATATATTTATTTGATGACCTGTTTGCGATTTATTATCATTATAGTTAATCAAAATAAGATTAATAAAAAAATACACATCAAATAAAGATGCTCTTATTTCGCGTATGATTTGCAATTTTTTTAAACCAATAATAAACAAATAAATATTTATTCCTTTTAAGAGCGTTATGATGTACATATATTAAAGGAATTAATTGCTGGACATTAGTGATATTATTTAATAAAAATAGTAATATAATTATTAATAAATATAAAAACAGTCATATATTAAAATATCTTTTTAACACAGCTAAATAATAGAATCCTAATTCATTCCATTTACGATAGCTAAATAAAGAGGTACCACATGGATCTTCCTTTACAAGGTATTAAAGTACTGGATTTCACCGGTGTACAATCAGGACCATCTTGTACTCAAATGTTAGCGTGGTTCGGTGCAGATGTTATTAAGATTGAACGCCCCGGAGTTGGAGATGTCACGCGTAACCAATTAAGGGATATCCCTGATGTGGATGCGCTGTATTTCACGATGCTTAATAGTAATAAGCGTTCAGTGGAATTGAATACAAAGACTCCTGAAGGTAAAGAGGTTATGGAGCGGCTGATTAAGCAGGCCGATGTTCTCGTTGAGAACTTCCACCCTGGTGCGATTGACCATATGGGTTTCACTTGGGAACACATTCAAGAATTAAATCCTCGTTTGATTTTCGGTTCCATCAAAGGTTTTGATGAAGACTCGCCTTATGCAGATGTTAAAGCTTATGAAAACGTTGCCCAAGCCGCAGGTGGTGCCGCATCAACCACAGGGTTTTGGGATGGCCCACCATTAGTGAGTGCCGCTGCGCTAGGTGACAGCAATACGGGTATGCACTTGCTCATTGGCTTACTTGCAGCGTTATTACATCGCGAGAAAACAGGAAAAGGCCAGCGAGTGACTATGTCGATGCAAGATGCCGTACTCAACTTGTGCCGTGTCAAACTTCGTGACCAGCAACGTTTAGAGAAAATTGGCTACCTTGAAGAATATCCACAATACCCAAATGGCACATTTGGTGATGCCGTTCCTCGTGGCGGTAATGCTGGTGGTGGTGGCCAGCCTGGCTGGATCTTAAAATGTAAAGGCTGGGAAACTGACCCAAATGCTTATATTTATTTTACTATCCAAGAGCAGGACTGGGAGCAAACCTGTGTAGCGATTGGTAAGCCTGAATGGGCGACGGATCCCGCTTACAATACACCAAAGGCTCGTCAACCTCATATCTTTGATATTTTTGCTGAAATTGAAAAATTCTTAGCAGATAAAGATAAACATGAAGCGGTCGAGTACTTGAGTAAATATGGTGTCCCTTGTGCCCCTGTACTCAGTATGCGTGAAATCGCACGAGACCAATCTCTGCGTAAGAGCGGAAGTATTGTTGAAGTTGAGCAGCCAAAACGCGGGACTTACTTGACGGTGGGTTGCCCGATGAAATTCTCCTCCTTTACACCGGATATCAAAAGCGCACCATTGTTGGGTGAGCATACAGAGCAAGTCCTAACTGAGTTAGGTTATAGCGCAGATGAAATTGCGACTATGCGTGCGAACAAAGCGATCTAATTTTAAATATTGGAGTGAGAAATCACTCCATTTAATCTTTTAATCAGTTACTTATGAGGTAGACATGTCTGCTGATCAAACCCAAAACCTGACTGATGGTATGCATATTATTGTCGATGCACTTAAAAAAAATGGCATTGATACAATCTACGGTGTTGTTGGAATTCCAGTGACTGACATGGCAAGGCATGCACAAGCTGAAGGTATTCGCTATATTGGATTTCGCCATGAACAATCCGCGGGTAATGCGGCTGCAATTAGTGGTTTTATCACCCAAAAACCGGGTATCTGCTTAACGGTTTCGGCGCCAGGTTTTTTAAATGGCATGGTGGCGCTGGCTAATGCAACCACCAATGGTTTTCCAATGATTCAAATCAGTGGCTCAAGCGACAGAGCGATAATTGATTTGCAGCAGGGTGATTACGAAGAGTTAGACCAAATGAACACGGCAAAACCCTTTGTAAAAGCGTCTTATCGTGTGAATAAACCCGAAGACCTTGGTATCGCACTCGCGCGAGCAATCCGCGCTTCGGTATCAGGTCGTCCTGGTGGGGTTTATCTTGATTTAACAACGGAAGTGTTGTCTGCCGTGATGGACAAGGACGCAGCGGATAAAACCATTTTTACAGTTGAAGACCCTGCACCAAGACAAATTCCATCACCAGATTCAGTGAATAAAGCCCTTAAGTTGCTCGCCTCGGCTAAGCGACCATTAATTATTTTGGGTAAAGGTGCAGCTTATGCCCAAGCGGATGACAATATTCGTCAATTTATTGAAACAACCGGTATCCCTTATTTACCGATGTCAATGGCTAAGGGGCTGCTGCCAGATACACATCCTCTATCAGCCGCATCAGCTCGCTCATATGCCTTATCCAGTGCAGATGTTGTGGTATTAATGGGAGCACGTCTTAACTGGTTACTTGACCATGGTAAAGGTAAGCATTGGTCACCAGAAACGCAATTTATTCAGTTAGATATTGAACCTTCCGAAATTGATAGTAACCGCCCAATAGCGGCCCCAGTTGTTGGTGATATTTACTCCAGTATTGAGTCATTATTGGCAGGACTTAAATCAACCCCTGTTAAATCTCCAACAGAATGGATTGTCAGTATTGATGAGCACAAGAAAATCAATGTCGAGAAAATGGCAGTTAAGTTAAACACTGACACTTCCCCGATGAATTACTTCAACGCATTACGTGCAATCCGTGATGTGCTGGTCGATCACCAAGATGTTTATGTCGTCAATGAAGGCGCTAACACGCTTGATAATGGGCGAAATATTATTGATATGTACCAACCACGTAAACGCTTAGATTGTGGAACATGGGGCGTTATGGGGGTCGGAATGGGTTATGCAGTGGGAGCTGCTGTAACTAGTGGTAAGCCTGTTGTAGCGATTGAAGGCGATAGTGCATTTGGCTTTAGTGGTATGGAAATTGAAACGATTTGTCGCTACAAATTGCCTGTCACTATTTTGATTTTCAATAATGGTGGGATTTACCGTGGTGATGGCGTAAACCTCCATGGTGATCAAGACCCTTCTCCTACCGTTTTAATGGGCGGAGCACGTTATGACAAAATGATTGAGGCTTTTGGTGGCATCGGCTACCAAGCAACAACACCTGCTGAGGTACAAGAAGCCTTGAGGGCCGGTTTAGCATCGGGTCATCCAACCTTGATAAATGTTGTTATTGACCCTGCAGTTGGAACGGAAAGTGGCCATATTGGTAATTTAAATCCGAAGTCTGTCGTAAAAAATTAACGCAGCATAACGTTAACTAACAAAGATAACCCTACGCGGCTCATTTTTAATGAGTGGCGTACGGGGTCTTATTGCCAAAAATAGGTGGGTCTTATGGCTGATTTTATGTATAAGATTTTTATGAGCGACCTATTACCTATCATTATTATTATGGTATTAGGTTATGTGAGTGGTAAACGAAATGTGTTTACCAGTGACCAAGCGAAAGCATTTAATAAGTTGGTATTAAATTACGCATTACCTGCTGCATTATTTGTTTCTATCGCACGCGCTAATCGAGAAATGATATTTGCAGACGCTAAATTGACTATTATTTCATTTGTGGTCTTGCTCGTTTGTTTCTTTTTCTCTTTCTTTAGCTGTAAATATATTTTTAAACATAGTCGTGGCGAAGCTGCGGTATGTGCATTAATTGCAGGTTCTCCGACAATTGGTTTCTTAGGGTTTGCGGTTTTAGACCCTATTTATGGTGAAACTGTTTCAACTGGGTTAGTTGTCGCTATTATTTCCATCATCGTTAATGCCATTACAATCCCTATTGGCCTATTCCTACTGAACCCATCTGATGCGGAAGGGAAAAAGGGTGGTGGCGGTATGGATGCATTAATATCCGCCTTTAAAGAACCCGTCGTATGGGCTCCGGTACTTGCGACCGCACTGGTATTGGTTGGTGTGAAAATTCCTACCGTTTGGGACCCAACATTTGATTTAATTGCGAAAGCAAACTCTGGTGTTGCGGTATTTGCTGCCGGTCTGACATTAGCCGCCAATAAGTTCGAGTTCGATGGAGAGATAGTTTATAACACGTTATTAAAGCTAGTGTTAATGCCAGGGTTAATGTTACTGGCGGGTATGATGTTTAATATGGGAACAGAGCAACTGCAAATGATGGTATTAGCTGGGGCATTGCCACCTGCTTTCTCTGGAATAATTATTGCAAGTCGCTTTAATCTGTATACTCGGACAGGAACTGCGTCGCTGGCGGTGAGTGTACTTGGTTTTATCATCGCAGCTCCAGCGTGGATCTACATCTCTCGACTCGTTTCATAGAAAGAGTCAATAGGGCAAAATGAGTTGCCATGGCGTGAGAAATGACGCCATGGCAGTTTTGTAAAAAGGTGAATTATGACTTCTTCAAAACCGCTTGATGGGATACGCGTTCTTGATTTTACTGGGGTTCAGTCAGGCCCGTCATGTACACAAATGCTTGCTTGGTTCGGTGCTGATGTGATCAAAATTGAACGCCCAGGTGTTGGGGATGTGACACGTAATCAATTGCGAGATATCCCTGATGTGGATGCGCTGTATTTTACGATGTTAAACAGTAACAAACGCTCTTTAGAGCTCAACACCAAAACGCCAGAGGGAAAAGCCGTGATGGAGAAACTAATACGTCAATCTGATGTATTAGTTGAAAATTTTCATCCGGGGGCTATCGACCATATGGGGTTTACGTGGGAGCACATCCAAGAACTCAATCCTCGATTAATTTTTGGCTCAATCAAAGGGTTTAATGAGAACTCGCCGTATGCGAATGTGAAAGCCTATGAAAATGTTGCTCAATCTGCTGGTGGTTCAGCATCGACAACGGGTTTTCCTGATGGCCCGCCAACGGTAAGTGCTGCAGCATTAGGTGATAGTAATACGGGTATGCATTTATTGATTGGCATACTGACGGCGCTGTTACACCGAGAAAAAACAGGTAAAGGCCAACGTGTGACCATGTCAATGCAAGATGCGGTGCTTAATTTATGTCGTGTGAAATTGCGTGATCAACAACGTTTAGAAAAACTCGGTTTCTTAGAGGAATACCCTCAATACCCAAATGGCACGTTTGGTGATGCGGTTCCCCGTGGGGGAAATGCGAGTGGGGGAGGTCAACCTGGAACGATGCTTAAGTGCAAAGGCAGTGATACTGACCCAAATGCGTACATTTACTTTATTAATCAAGACCATAATTGGGAAAATACCTGTGATGCCATTGGGCGTCCAGAATGGAAAACTGATCCTGCTTTTGCCACTACACAGGCACGTGCAAGCCATATCCAAGATGTATGGGATGCAATTGAAGAAATCGCTAAAGACAAAGATAAACATGCACTAACCGATTATTTTGATCAGTTTGATGTGCCGTGTTCTGCAGTATTAAGTATGAAAGAAATTATGGAAGACCCTTCTTTGCGTCGTAGCGGCTCGATTGTTGAGGTTCAACAACCAAAACGAGGGACATATTTAACGGTAGGCTGCCCAATGAAGTTTTCAGTCTTTATGCCTGAAATTAAAAGTGCTCCATTGTTAGGGGAACATAATAACGAAGTGTTAAAAGAGCTTGGTTATAGCGATGAACAAATTATGGAAATGAGAAAAAATAATGTTATTTAATTAATAACATTAAATTCGCTCTTAATATGACTTTCTAAAATGGAAAATTAATATTAGCAGCTATATTTAGGTGCTCGATGTATTTAAATATAGCCGCTACACTCAAGCTATTATTACCTAAATTATTTGGAGTTATAGAAATATCATTCCTATTTAATATTTATTTTTATTAATAGCAAAAAATTATTTATTTACTAATAAATTCTTTGAATAAGGATTATTATATGAGTATTGCTGAAATAAAAAAAAGCAGTAAAGTAGCAGCCGTTGATTTTATTCCTGCATGGGGAGATCTAAATGGAAATATTCAACGTTTAGTCGAAGCGACAGAAAAAGTGGCCGCTCAAGGGGTAAATTACGCTGTATTTCCAGAAACGGCAGTGAGTGGTTATTTATTTTCTGACTCTACGGAATTAGCGCCTTATTTAGATACCATCCCAGGAAAAACGACAGCGGCAGTATTGCCTATATTGGCTCGTACAGGGATGTATATGAGTGTCGGTATCGCGGAACGAGATAGCGAAACAGGGCTAGCTTATAATTCCGCTGTTTTGATGGGGCCAGAAGGCATTATTGGTAAATATCGTAAAATAGGCCTGAATTCCCAAGACCAAAAATTGTTTGCTCCGGGTAATACTGGTGTTAAAACCTTTGAAACACCGATTGGCCGTATCGCCTTATTGATTTGTTATGATGATACTTACTGGCAATATGTTCGGTTAGCTGCATTGGAAGGGGCACAAATCATTGGTTGGCATTCAGTATCCGACCGTATGATGCCTAACGCGAGTCCTGCTGAAATGCTTGGCGATCATTCAACCGTTGCACATGTGCAGCATATGAGTGCTTTCAATGGAGTGTGGGTAATTTGTGCAACACGTAGTGGAATTGAAACCAATCCAATTACCAAAGGACAGCTTTATTATAATGGTGGTTCGAGCATATGGGCGCCATCAGGACATAAAGTGGCACAATCTCCAGTGCTTAGCCCGTTAGAGCTAGAACCCGGGCTAAATGGTATATACAGTGCGACAATTGATTTAGATGAAGCGGATACACAACGCGATGCATTACTGGCGAAGCGTCGCCCTGAATTATATTTCCCAACGCTCGCTTTTCACCGCAGCCCAACAGATATCAATGCTACGTCAACAATAACACAAACGACACTTATTGCAGCGCAGTGGGAAAAATCGGTTTCTAAACTAGACTCAATTCAAGTGGGGGAAAATGAGCTCCTAGTACTTCCTGAGCTTTCCGCACTACCTTATACCAACGATCCCAACATTGTTTTGTCTTATGCTGAACAACAGGGTGGGGTTTTCGAGCAAACATTGTGTAAAGCCGCTCAAAAAGGGAAAGGGTATATTGTTGGAAGCTACCCTGAAATTGAAAAGGATAGATTGTTCCATACGGTAGTACTTGCAGGGCCGTTAGGAGATATATTAGCGCGCTATCGTGTGACACATCTTAATAAGCGGGATAGTGGCTGGGCAACAGCGGGTAGCTCTGTGAGTGTGACAGCAACGCCAATTGGCCGTATTGCGCTGGCAGCCGCACATGAATTAGACGTACCTGAGTTAGGTGGTTTATATAGTACGTTACGCGCTGATATTCTTGCTGCGCCAGCGGGTATGCCGAGTGATTTAAAAGTGGAGATTGATAGCCATCTTTTTTCGGTTGAAGAGCCACCAACAGGGCGTGCCGATTTTGCCCCTTATGCGATCGCTACGTTAAATCAGTTATGGGTGGTTTGTGGTGGACGAAACGAACGTGATTCTACGTCAGCGGCTATTTATGGGCCAGAGCCTGTTGTCCTTACTCCCACATTGACAGCACAAAGAGGGGCTGAAGATGTGCGTTTGCAAGCTCAGGTGCCAGCCCCTTTTACTTGGATTAACCAAGAACGGTTGGTGAGTGGTCAGCAAGCTATTTGGTTCCCCCCACTGACGCAGTAATGTTCATATCATCCCGTTGTTATTAGAAATATAGCAACGGGATCTTACTGTGAATAGGAGCTATGGTTAATGACTTCCATAACTAGATTATTTATATGCTGACTTTTCGACAGTTTGGTAGCCAAGAAACCTGGATTAAAACACTCCATTTTTTAAGGGGTGTTGCTTCGTTGGTTTTAATCGCGAGTATTTCTATTGAAACATTCAATCATGACCCCTTTCTCAAGCGGTCAATTTACTTTGATATTCAATTTTAGTTCTGCATCTATTTTACATGTGATTTTTTTATCTTATATGATTTTACTCTTTTCAACGGTTTATTTTATTAGATTAATTTTCTACATTTTCGAACGGGGTCTTAATGTTGATGTTAAAACGTATGGGGATGCCATTTAGTGGGCGGCAATGACGGTTTTTCCTATTTTTACGGTATATATCAGTCGACTAAGTTAGTCAGAAAAAGAATCATCAAGACAGGTAAGTAAACTATGATTTCCTCTCCAAAAGTTCCTTTTATGCAGTTACCTACGATCGCATTTTTATTAGCTATTGCGTCAGGAATGCTCGATGGATATGCCTTCTTTACGACTAAATCATTCGCTACTTTTCAGTCAGGCAATATTATTATGTTAGGTTATGAGTTTGCTAAGCATGGCCTAACCGCAGTGATGCCTTATATTGTTTCCATTATTTCCTTTGGTGCGGGGGCAATGCTGTTGGCATGGATCCGCTACCGCTATAATACCGATGAAAAAACATGGACATTTACATTATTATCACTGGAAATCGTCCTTTTATTATTACTCATTGTTTATATTTTTTTCTTTAATGTTCACTCTAATGGGTTTCATGCTGTTTGGGCTCTTTCTTTTATTGCGGGAATGCAAGGTAATGCGTTTCATAAGATTAATGGCATGCTATATGGCAATATTGCGGTGACTTTGAATGTACAACTGGGCTTTAGTTCATTGGCAGAGTCTATTGCATTTAAAGGTCAAGAAAGAAAAAGTGCATTATATAAAAGTTATTGTTACTTTCTGACGCTATTGGGTTTTGCTGGCGGGGCTTTCATGATGGTGTTATTAGCTGATTTTACAAAGGAATACGCTTTATTTGCTACATTAATCCCATTGTGTTTGATATTTTTCTTTGGACATCAGTTTTCGAAAGAAAATAAAGGAGTGCCAATAGATTCTAACTAGTTTTTGAACAATGAGTGATAGGCGGGAAAATACCGCCTATCTCATAAAATGACAGTCATTATTTTGAAGTGAAAAAATTCAGTGCATTATTAAAACAGATATCTTGAACCATATTTCCTAGCATTTTTTCATCACTTGGTACTTCACCATTAACCGCCCAAGTTCCAATCATATTACATAGTATGCGACGGAAATATTCATGACGCGTATAGGATAGGAAGCTACGAGAATCGGTTAACATTCCAACAAATTGGCTTAATAAGCCTAATTGTGAAAGTTGCTCAAGTTGACGCACCATGCCGTCTTTTTGGTCATTAAACCACCAACCAGAACCAAACTGAACTTTCCCTGCTATGCCACCACCCTGGAAATTGCCAATCATAGTTGCTAGTACCTCATTATCACGAGGGTTTAAGCAATATAAAATGGTTCTTGGTAGCTCATTGCTCTTATCCATTTCATCTAACAAACGGGAAAGTGGGTAAGCTATAGGACTATCACCAATAGAATCGAAACCGCTATCAGCACCTAGCAGTTTGAACATCCGGGTGTTATTATTGCGTAATGCACCAATATGCAATTGCATAGCCCAGTTTCGCTTAGCATATTGCTTACCTAGCCAGACAATGACTGCAGTAGAGAATTGAGCAATAGATTGCTCATCCAGAGGTTGCCCACGAAGTCTATTTTGTAAAATAGTATCGAGCACACTTTCATCGGGGATCGAGGCGTAGCGTAGCACTTCAATTCCATGGTCAGAGGCCACACAGCCATGCTTATCAAAGTGGTTTAGGCGTGATCCTAAAGCTGACAATAAATCACTAAAACGATTAATTTCAATATCCGCTGATTGCCCTAATTTCGTCATGTAATCGACGAAACCATCAAGCTCAATTTTAAATGCTCTATCTGGACGCCAACTTGGACGGACTTCGATATTGAAAGTATCATCTTGTGCAATTTTTTGATGATATTCTAATGGATCTGTTGGGTCATCGGTTGTACCGACCATGTGTACGTTCATTTGCTGCATAATCCCACGAGCTGAAAATTCGGGGTGAGCCAATTTTTCGTTTGCTTCGTGCCAAATGGCTTCAGAGGTCTCAGGGGAAAAGAGCTTACCCGTAATACCAAAAGGGCGACGTAATTCTAGATGAGTCCAATGGTACAAAGGGTTACCTAGCGTCATAGGAACCGCTTTTGCCCAAGCTTGATATTTTTCGTAGTCACTCGTTTCACGGCCTGTAATAAAAGATTCAGGGATCCCAGCAGACCGCATTCCACGCCATTTATAATGGTCACCTTCTAGCCAGATTTGCCCAAGATTATCAAATTGGCGGTTTTCTGCTATTTCACGAGGGTTCAAATGGCAGTGATAATCATAGACTGGCATTGTTGCAGCATAGTCATGATAAAGACGGCGAGCCATTTCGTTATTGAGTAAAAAATCTTCACAAAGAAATGTTTTCATATCAGTATCCAATTTAAAGCTTAGCAACGGCTTGGCGCGCGCCGATATCAAGCAACTGTTGATAAGCTGATTTAATTGCAGCGACAAAGTGTGGATTTTGAGGTAACTCAGTACCAAAAATGGCATCAATGGCGAGTAAATCATCAACAACTGAAACAGTTAGCCCATGTTTCGCATAAATGGTGGCGTATGTATCAGCAAGCGGGTCACGGACATCAATTTTTTGGCCTTGTTCATCTACACCTGCGACATAACGCATCCAGCCGGCGATCCCCAACGCTAAATGACGATAATCAGATTGGTTTTCGATATGCCATGCGACTGGGTCTAATAAACGCTGTGGGAGTTTTTGGCTACCGTCCATCGCGATTTGCCATGTTTGGTGCTTCAATGATGGATTCGTAAAGCGTTCAATTAAATTATTGGCATAGGCAGGTAAGTCAGTTTCTTCTGGCATAACCAAGGTTGGTGCTTGCTCATTTAACATTAATGCATGAGCGGCACGACAATAATCGGGGTTAGTCATGGTATCAGAGATATGTGCGTATCCACCTAAGTAGCCAAGATAGGCTAAGAAAGAGTGGCTACCATTTAACATTCTTAGTTTCATCAGTTCGAATGGAACAACATCTTCAACGAATTGTGCACCGGCACAATCCCATTCTGGCCGACCATTGACAAAGTTGTCTTCAATGACCCATTGGCGGAAAGGTTCACAAGCAATAGCACAATCGTCCTTAACACCTAAAAGTTCTGCTATTTCAGCCAAGGTTTCTTCTGTTGCTGCGGGAACAATGCGATCAACCATAGTGCAAGGGAATGTGACGTTGTCTTCTATCCATTGGGCTAATTCAGCATCTTGTAATTTCGCTAATCCTAAAACCGCTTCTCGAGCGACATGGCCGTTCTCGCGAACATTATCACAAGAAAGTACGGTAAATGGCGGTAGTTTGCGTTCAGATCTTCGTTTTAGAGCCGCAGTGATATAGCCAATCGCTGAGGCGGGATTGTTTGGCGTTGATAAATCTTGTTGAATGAGTGGGTTATTTGTATCTAATTTCCCTGTTGCGGGGTCGGCACAATAACCTTTTTCAGTGACAGTAAGAGAAACAATGCTGACAGAAGGAGAAGCCATTTTTTCAAGAATGGCATCAACGCCATCAATGAGCGGGTGCAGCGCTTCTTTCATTGAGCCAATAATTTTTAATTCGGTATGCGTTTCACCTTTTTCTGCCACGGTATAAAGCATGGATTGTTGCTTAAGATTTTCTATCAAAGCCGCATCATGTTTAGACATGAGATTGACTTCACAATAGCCCCAATCACTGTCTATTTTTTCTAACACGTGGTGAGTATAGAGCGCTTGGTGAGCACGATGAAAAGCGCCACAACCTAGATGCACGATACGGGTGGTTAGGCGGTCTGTTGTCCAGTTTGGGCGATTAGCATTAATTGCCGCAGTAACGATATTTTTTTCCATGATGATTCCCTGTTGATTGGCGGCCAATATCATGTGACCGCCTGTCAGGTACAACGGTGAATGATTATTTTTTTGGATAGAATGCGCGATGGATCCCTAATTCTAGCCCTCTCAGTTCTGCGAGCCCCTTGAGGCGGCCTATCGCGGAGTAACCTGGGTTTGTTTTTTTCTTTAAGTCATCAAGCATTTGGTGTCCGTGGTCTGGACGCATAGGGATCAATTCACCTGAGCCACTTTGTAGTCGGCGATGCTCTTCTTCAGCAATAGCGCAAACCACATTATACATATCAACATCGCCCGCCAAATGCGACGCTTCATGGAATGTATTTGGGTTATCTTCTCGTAATGTTGAACGCAAATGCAGAAAATAAATGCGTGAACCAAAGGTACGGATCATATTCACTAAATCGTTATCAGCTCTTACACCATAGGAGCCTGTACACATTGTGTAGCCGTTTGCATCACTATCAACGGTGTCTGCCATCCATTGCATATCCTCAATTGTTGAGACGATACGTGGCAAACCTAAAATTGGGCGAGGAGGATCATCGGGATGAACCGCCATTTTCATACCAATTTCTTCTGCAACTGGAATTATTTTCTTTAAGAAATAAGCAAAGTGTTCACGTAATTTATTTTTATCGATATTTGCGTAGCGTTTTAGGTGTTGGCGGAACTGCTCAAGGGTATACCCTTCTTCTGCACCAGGTAAGCCCGCGATGATATTACCAATGAGCTTTTGTTTCTCTTCATCGCTCATGGATTCAAAACGTTGTTTTGCCAGAACTTGTTCTTCAGCGGTGTAATCTTGCTCCGCATTTTCTCGCTGTAATAAGTAAATCTCAAATACAGCAAAAGCGATTTGGTCAAAACGTAATGCTTTTGAGCCATCTGGGAGCTCATATTCTAAGTCAGTGCGAGTCCAATCAAGTATTGGCATAAAGTTATAACAAACTGTACGGATACCACAAGCTGCGAGGTTACGCATTGATTGTTGGTAGTTTTCTATCCATTTATCGCAGTCACCAGTATGTGTTTTGATATCTTCATGAATAGGAATACTTTCCACTACCGCCCACTCTAATTGGTTGGCCTCAATTAAGTCTTTGCGTTTTTGTATTTCGTCAACACTCCATACTTCACCATTAGGTATATGATGAAGTGCCGTTACAATTCCTGTTGCGCCTGCCTGACGAATATCCGATAGAGAAACCGGATCAGCCGGCCCGTACCAACGCCAAGTTTGTTTCATACTTAACCTCGTTTATATTTCACAGATGCTTCTTAATCGGCTAATAAGCTTTTTTGCAAGTTTGTCGCGCCGTATTTTGGAACCGATAGTCAGTTCACTTATTTTATAAAAATTGTGCCACGATGTTGTTTTAAGATCTATAGAGGTCAACCAGTTTGGTTAACCAGATCACAAATACCTATTAAATTTGGGTGACCAATCACAAAGTAAGAGGCAGCTCACAAAATAAAGCCTTTGTTTTATGCAGAATCCGAACAATAAAATAGAAGAGTTATCAATTTAAAACTATTTTTACCACTGGTTGACCAATTTGGTTTTAACGGGGCTAACCATTTATTCATTCAGGATTACAAGAAAAATATAAAACGTAAAAGGCTGATTATGAAAAAGTTAAAACATTATCGATGGTACATGATTCTTCTGGTTTGCTTCATTACCATAATTAACTACTTAGATAGAACCGCACTCGGTGTTGCTGCTCCAACCATCATGGAAACTACAGGGATCACAAAGGAACAGTATTCATGGATTGTGAGTGCATTCCAGTTAGCCTATACAATTGGTCAACCAATAATGGGTTTTTTTATTGACACCATTGGCTTGAAATTAGGATTTTTTATTTGTGCATTAATCTGGGGTTTAGCCACTATGGGGCATGCATTAACAGGCTCATGGCAAGGTTTAGCCTTTATGAGAGGGATTATGGGGTTCAGTGAAGCCTCCGCAATTCCTGCCGGTGTGAAAACTGCATCAACTTGGTTTCCAGCGAAAGAGCGAGGCATCGCAACTGGTGTTTTCAATATGGGAACATCCTTTGGTGCCATGTTAGCGCCACCATTAATTGCTTGGGCTATCCTATTTCATAGCTGGGAATTTGCTTTCATCATTTCGGGTATATTGGCCATTATCGCTGCATTTATTTGGTTTTTCTTTTACAAAGACCCTAAAGATGCGAAAAGATTATCCGATGAAGAGCGTGCTTATATCGAAAATGGACAAGAAAAATATCTTCAGGTATCTAAGAAAGAAAAAACGTCTATTACAAATATTTTGAAACAACGTAATTTCTGGGGAATTGGGATTTCTCGTTTTCTTGCTGACCCGGCTTGGGGAACGATTAACTTCTGGGTACCTATTTTCTTTGTAGAAACACTAAATTTTAGCCTCAAAGAAATCGCAATGTTTGTTTGGCTGCCATTCCTAATGGCAGATTTAGGTTGCTTGGCAAGTGGTTTTGTTGCCAAGTTTTTAAATGACCGTGGAGTATCATTAATTAACTCGCGCCGTATTACTTTTACCATTGGTGCCATTTTGATGACGACCATTGGCTTAGTGAGTATTGTTGAGAATCCATATGTTGCTGTTTTACTTATTAGTATTGGTGGGTTTTCTCACCAGCTATTATCAACAGTTGCAGCCACTCTCGGTGCGGATTTATTCAAAAAGAACGAAGTTGCAACAGCTGTTGGTATGGCAGGTGCATGTGCTTGGACTGGTCAGTTAATCTTTAATTTATTCATCGGTGCATTTGTTGGTATCATCGGTTTTGGTCCATTCTTTGTGGCTTTAGCTGTTTTTGATTTAATTGGTGCTGCAGTATTGTGGATCCTTATTAAAGAAAAAAAAGAACCGGAAGAAAATGGGCATAATCAAGATAACTCATTAGCAACATCGTAATTAGTGCTAGTTATTTGAAAAGGCGCGGAATTTATTGTTCTGCGCCTTTTTATTTGTTTTTTATTGCACTTGTGTAGTACAAAACTATTTTTGGTCGACCAATATCTGTTAAACTAAATATAATAAAAGTTAAGTTTTAATTGAATGGCCAATGTAATGACACAGTTTACTGAATATAAACGCCCCTATCAGGAAGTCGGCCATGCTTTACGCCAAATGATCTCTAATATGAGCTATGCGATTGGTGACAGGCTTCCACCGGAGCGGGAAATTGCTGAAATGCTAGATGTTTCACGTGCAGTCGTACGCGAAGCTTTGATTATGTTAGAAATTGAAAATCTTATTGAAGTTCGTAAGGGGTCTGGGGTTTATGTTATTGCACTGCCTCAGGACAAGGGAATTGGTGAGCAGGATAAATCTGACGGCCTTGCTCTTAATGCCGCAGGGCCATTTGAATTACTTCAAGCTCGTCAATTACTCGAAAGCAATATTGCAGAATTCGCAGCAACACAAGTTACCCCTGTAGATATTGCGAATATGCGTAAAGCGCTTAAAAGAGAACGAGATGAACTAAAAACAGGTGAAGATGAAATAGGAGATCGTGAGTTTCACCTTGCGATAGCGCAAGCAACGCATAATAGTATGTTAGTCGAGTTACTGAAACAATCATGGGAGTGGCGTGAAAACAACCCGATGTGGCAAAAGTTACACGCGCGCATCACAGATAAAGACTATCGAAAAGCATGGATGACGGATCACGAAGTCATTTTAGCGGCCATGATCAAAAAAGATCCTGCAGCGGCAAAAGAAGCTATGTGGCAGCATTTGGAGAATGTAAAGCAAAGGTTACTTGAGCTATCGGACGTTGACGACCCTAATTTTGATGGTTATTTATTCAATTCTTACCCTGTCGTTTTAGTACGTAATTAAAGACAAATTTAATTTGAATAGGTCGCTCTTAACTAACAATAGAGCGACTATGATATTGAGCGCCTTGCAGTCATAACCACTTCAAACCTCAACTTCACTATTTTTATCCTAGTGATAACAAATTATTTATATCAAATAAAACAATCATCATCCTGATTTACATTTACCTTGATCTACTACGGGTTAATGGAATGGATAATTCAGGGGCCAGAGTAGCCTCAAGGTGACTTTTGTTTTATCCTGAATGTTAGAGAACCGCTTTCGCGGATATAAATATGATGAGCAAAAACGCTTTCGAGAAAATAAATAGCCTTTTCTCGGGAATTGTCGTTATAAAAAAATAGAAAAGAGAGAACGCAATGGGTATTCGTATCGTTCCTAAAGAAGAGTTAGGACAAGAAAGATTGAAAGAAAAGGGAATTGGTTTTATTCCACCAGTTCTGTTTCCTAACTTAAAAAGCTTATATCAGCGCCGTGCTGAGCGACTAAAAGAACTTGGTGCGGGAGAACATCCTTTTGCAGATTATCTGAATTTTGCAGCTGAAGTGGCAACTGCCCAACATAATGCACAGCATGATAATCCATTAGAAGTGGATATGGTCTCTATCCTTGAACGCACAACAAATACTAATAATTCGCCATTGGATGCAAAAACATTTCCACGGACAACACATTGGCACAAATTATTAACGGCAATTATTGCTGAATTAATGCCAGTCGTGCCTGAGTCTGTGCGACCTGCATTAGAAAACCTGAATAAAGCCTCTGAAACAGAACTTGAAGGTATGGCAACGGCTTTGCTGAATGAAGAGTTTGAAAAAGTGCCTGCGGATAAATCGATGTTTATTTGGGCTGCACTATCGGTGTACTGGGCGCAAATGGCCGCAAATATCCCAGGTAAAGCGCGTGCGGAACATGGTGACCATCGTCATTTCTGCCCTGTTTGTAATAGCATGCCAGTGTCGAGTATTGTGCAAATTGGCACCTCACAAGGTTTACGTTATTTACACTGTAATTTATGTGAAACCGAATGGCATATGGTGCGCGTAAAATGCAGTAACTGTGAGCAAACCGGTAAATTAAATTATTGGTCATTAGATGATGAAAATGCAGCAGTTAAAGCGGAAAGCTGTGGTGATTGTGGTAGCTATCTGAAGATTCTTTATCAAGAAAAAGAAGCCAAAGTTGAAGCTGTTGCTGATGATTTAGCATCAATTATTTTAGATGCTCGCATGGAAGAAGAAGGCTTTGCGCGTAGTAGTATTAACCCGTTCTTGTTCCCTGGTGAAAAATAAGCGGTAAAAGAGAATTGTGACTATGGCTGAATCAGACTTGGCTTTATATCGTCAACTTCCTGCTATTGATAAATTATTGCAGCTCGATGAAGTTCAGATATTGGTTGAACAATCAGGGGCTCATTGGGTCACGGCATGTTTACGTGAGATGCAGGAGCAAGCTCGAGCCTGTATTGCACAGGCAGGGAAATTACCTGCTTGGCAGGACGATTGGGTCAAAGAGTTAGTTCAACGCTATCAAGCTTTAGGGCAAAGTGCGCTAAGAAACGTGTTTAACTTGACCGGTACAGTGCTACATACCAATTTAGGCCGTGCGGTAATGTCGACCACCGCAGTGAATGCGGTTAGCCAGGTGATGAGTTCGCCTGTCACATTAGAGTATTCTCTAGATGGCGCGATGCGTGGGCATCGTGACCGTGCGATTGCTGATTTGCTGTGTGAACTCACTGGCGCAGAAGATGCGTGCATTGTTAATAATAATGCAGCAGCCGTTTTATTATTATTAGCAACAGTTGCAAATGGTCGGCAAGTAATTGTTTCTCGGGGTGAATTGGTTGAGATTGGTGGAGCTTTCCGAGTGCCTGATGTGATGGCGCAGGCTGGCTGCCAATTAGTTGAAGTGGGAACCACGAATCGGACTCACTTACGTGATTATGAGAATGCGATTAATGATCAAACTGCATTATTAATGAAAGTGCATACCAGCAATTACAGCATTGAAGGATTTACGGCTGAAGTTGAAGGTGAAGAACTCGCAGAGTTAGGTAGAAAGTACCAATTACCGACAGCAATTGATTTAGGTAGCGGCTCGATGATTGATATGACAGCTTATGGGCTACCCGCAGAACCGATGCCACAAAGCTATCTTTCTCAAGGCATTGATTTAGTTTCAATTTCTGGAGATAAACTTCTCGGTGGTCCACAAGCAGGGATCATTTTAGGGAAGAAAAAATGGATTGATGCAATTCAGAAGCATCCATTAAAACGAGCTTTGCGGGTTGATAAAATGGTTTTAGCTGCGCTAGAAGCAACACTAAAACTGTATCTAACTCCTGAGAAACTCACAACAGATTTACCCACATTGCGTTGGTTGACCCGAGACCCTGAGACGATCCGTGATAGCGCAGAAAGCATAGTTGTTGCTCTACAAGCCTTTTACGGGGACAAATTTATTGTTGAAGTGGAGCCTTGTCTCTCACAAATAGGGAGCGGTTCACTTCCCATCGACCGGCTTCCTAGCTTTGCGGTAACCTTTACACCGCTAAATGGAAAAGGTGGCACATTAGAGCAACTCGCTACACAGTGGCGTCAGTTACCTCAACCTGTGATTGGGCGTATGAAAGAAGGTAAATTGTGGCTTGACCTGCGCTGTCTTGATGATGAACATGCATTATTACAGGCTTTACTTTCATGATTTTTGCGACAGCTGGCCATGTTGACCATGGTAAAACTTCTTTAATTCAAGCTATTACTGGCGTTAATACCGCGCACCTTCCCGAGGAAAAAAAGCGCGGCATGACCATTGACCTAGGGTATGCCTACTGGCCACAGCCAGATGGGAGTTCTATTGGTTTTATCGACGTTCCTGGACACGAAAAGTTTTTAGCCAATATGTTGGCTGGGATTGGCGGCATAAACCATGCTCTTTTGGTTGTCGCTTGTGATGATGGGGTAATGGCGCAGACCCTTGAACACCTTTCGATTTTAAGACTAGCAGGCTGTGAAAATGTCAGTGTCGTATTGACGAAGGCTGACCGAGTCGATCACTCACGAATTGAACAAGTTACTGAGCAAGTCACCTCCGAGCTGTCTCAGCAAGGTTGGCCTGACGCAAAATTATTTATTACGTCTACTGAAGATGGCCGTGGCATTAATGCGCTGCGGTTATATCTGCAACAACTTCATCAGCAAAGTGGTTCACATCCTAATACCCAACGTCGTTTTCGTTTAGCCATTGACCGCGTCTTTTTGGTAAAAGGCGCAGGGATAGTGGTGACTGGCACCGCATTAGCAGGAAAAATTCACGTTGGCGAGTCACTTTGGGTGACTGGCGCAGATAAGCAAGTTCGTGTCAGAGGCATTCATCGGCAAAACCAAACATCTGAATTCGCTGTTGCGGGTGATCGCGTGGCCTTAAACTTGGCGGGCGATATTGATAAAGAAAATATTACCCGAGGTGATTGGTTACTTGCGGAGCAACCTGCATTCATTGCAACACGGGTTATTGTCGAATTGGAATGCGATGCCTTAATTAAGCACTGGCAGCCTGTGCATCTTTATCATGGTGCGAGCCATATCACTGGGCGAGTGTCATTATTAGTGGAGCAAGGTGAAACCCCCGTGCTTGCTGAGTTAATTTTAGATACCCCATTATGGTTAGTAGAGAATGACCGATTAATCATCCGTGATATTAGCGCTCGCCAAACGTTAGGCGGTGCTCGCGTGATACGTTTGGTTTCTCCACGCCGAGGCAAAAGGCTCCCAGAGTTTTTGGATTGGTTATCTAAGCTTTGCCGAGAACAAGATGAGCTGGCTCACTTTAAGTTACAACTTCCTCAAGGTGAACTTAATTTACGTGATTACAGTTGGGCACGGCAACTCACCCATGACGCGTTAGATAATTTGCTATCACAATCAGATGTAGAACGTGTTGGAAACCATGTTTTATCCGTATTTAAAGCTCAAATAGCAAAAGATCGCATTGTTCAAACCCTTGAGAAATTTAATGAGATACACAGTGACCAAATCGGTGTGGGTAAAGCTCGTTTAAAACGTATGGCTCTACCTTCCATGAGTGAGGCGTTAACATTTAAATTCATTAATGACCTCATTGATGAAAATGTTATTAAGCAAACTCGAGGTTGGTTACATATGCCCCAACATGGGCTGGTATTTGATGCGCAACAGCAGTTAATTTGGCAGCAAATACATCCTTTATTTTCGCGTAACGAGGCGTGGTGGGTCCGTGATTTAGCATTAGAAAGTGGTTATGAAGAAAATACGATGCGCCGCGTTCTAAAAAAGGCTGCGCAAATGGGATTAATTACAGCGATAGTTCGTGACCGCTATTATAGCCATGAGCAAATTAACTATTTTGCTTCATTGATTCATCGCTATTGCTTGGAAAATGAGGCCATTTTTGCAGCTGATTTCCGTAACGAATTAGGCATTGGCCGTAAGCTTGCTATTCAAATTCTTGAGTTTTTTGATAAAAGCGGTTTTACTCGTCGTAAAGGCGATGGTCACCATTTACGAGACAAAGGCATTTTCGTTGAATAAATTGAGTGTTTGGATCCGTTATAGTAGTGCCTCATAGCAACCTCCAATATTAAATTTGTGGTAAAACTGATGAAGAAAAAGTTATTTGCAGGCTTTTATCTGGCATTGATCTTTATTGGCTCCCTTTTCTTGGTTTTTGAAAAAGGTAGCGTAATTTATCCTGTGCTCATATCGGTCAGTGTATATGCCGTTTTATTCGGTATTTTAATGGTGTTAACAGCCCGCTGGTTATTTTCTGTGGTGATTACCAGTACATTATTTATCATCATTAAATTCTTGAATCAGTTAAAAGTTCATTATTACAAAGAACAGCTCTTCTTTAGTGATATCAATATCATGACGGACACTTCCAATATGGGAACCTTAGGCCATTATTGGTTAGCGGGTGTCGCCTTGGTTGGGCTGCTTATATTATTAGTCATCAATGGGGTGATTAGTTGGCGGTTGGTCAAACCAAGTAAATCAAAGATTACTCGCGTTATTGGTGTTGTTCTTATTGTTGCGGGTTACTTTGGTATTAACTTCACAAGCTCACATTATTATGACAGATGGTCTCAGACGTTGCCAAAAGGCCGAGGGACAGTGACCAATATTATTATGTCAGCACAAAATGCGAGTTATCAGTCTCCTGAATTTGCAGGTTCAGCCGATTACTTTGTGGAGAAAGCAGCGGTAGTTTCCTTAGACAATAATGTGGGATCAGAAAAACCAGATATCGTTTTATTATTGCAAGAATCTACCGTTGACCCACATATTTATAATTTACCGGAAGGAACCAAGCTTCCTGATTTATTTATGTTCCAGCGAGATAGTGGCGTTAGTGCACATAGTCAGATGCGGGTACAAACTTTTGGAGGGGGAACTTGGTTATCTGAATTCTCCGCCTTAACTGGCTTAAATAGCGATGATTTCGGTGCGCAAAAAAGCGGTGTATTTTATTTTATCGTTGACCACCTTAAAAATAGCTTATTCAAAGAAATGAAGGCCAACGGTTATTATACTGTGGTACTTACTCCTTTTAATAAAGGTGCATACCATTCAGGCCATGCCTATGAAACGCTTGGGGTTGATAGAATTATTCAACCACAAGAACTTGGTTACCCAGGAAAACTGCAGGATAATTTATGGACGATCAGCACAGATGACATGCTGAAATACGTAAAAGAAATCTTAGCTAAAGAAACAGATAAACCCGTATTTATTTTCTCTCTTACAATGTATGAACATGGCCCTTACAAAGAGAATCACAGTGATGACTATGGCATAAAAGATAAAATTAAAAACCCAGATGCAGCAGGCGAATTTAGCCATTATATGGACAAAATCGTCACTTCAGATGCATCAATACGTGATTTCGCCGAATTTATTGAAAAACGTGAGCGTCCGTTGATGTTTTTATATTTTGGAGACCATCAACCAGGTATTAGCTTAAATCAGTATAATTCTTCATTTTCATCACCCGCTTACCTAACACAATTTACTTTGCGGGATAATTTGAAATCAGGGACTACGATAAAAACAGGGCAGTTAACGGATATTTCCTTCTTAGGCGGAATTTTGTTAGAAAGGGCAAATTTAAAAATTTCCCCGTTTTATGAGGCCAACATCAAAATGCGTCACTTATGTGATGGCAAGCTGAATGATTGTGAAGACCAGAAGTTACTTGATAGCTACCGTAACTATGTTTATGGAACTTTAGAAGCGGCTAACGCCAATAAAGGTGATATGCAATAGTATGTTATTATCAGCCGTAGATATTTACGGCTGATCCCCTCTTTTTTGTTATTTCCTACCTAAAATATTAATACTTTCTTAAAATTTATTATTTTTTTAGGCTTTCTTGTTTTAATAACAAAACCATTCGTTATTATTTTTGTCTTAATTTTAGGTATTTTTTCTGTGAAATTTGGTGCTCATTCAGAGCTTAAGAATGGTTTAACGCTAGAAGACAATGAATATGAAATATTTGGTCACGGGAAGTGCGGGTTTTATTGGTTTTAAGCTTTGCCAGCGTTTATTAGAGGACGGACATGAAGTTGTTGGGATTGATAACTTAAATGCATATTATGATCAAGGGCTTAAACAATCCCGTTTACATTTATTGGAGCAGTTCCCTTTATTTCGCTTTATTCATCTTGACCTCACTGACCGTGAAACCGTTCGGGTATTGTGTACCCAAGAGCAATTTGACCGAGTCATTCACCTAGCAGCACAAGCGGGGGTCCGTTACTCATTGGAAAACCCATTTGCTTATGCAGACAGTAATTTGACTGGTCACCTCGCTATTTTAGAAGGCTGTCGCCAAGCAAAAGTGAAGCATTTGGTCTATGCCTCTTCAAGTTCGGTGTACGGAGTAACCGATAAGACGCCATTTACCACGGACATGGCAACCGATCACCCTATTTCACTCTATGCGGCAACAAAGAAAGCCAATGAATTAATGGCGCACTCATATTCACATTTATATCAGTTGCCGACTACAGGGCTGCGCTTCTTTACGGTTTATGGCCCTTGGGGACGCCCAGATATGGCTTTATTCAAGTTTACGAAAGCTATTTTGGCGGGCGAGCCTATCGATGTCTATAATAACGGCAATCTCAGTCGTGATTTCACTTTTGTTGATGATATTGTCGAAGGTGTGATCCGTATTTCAGATATAATTCCACAAGCGAACCCGAATAATCATTCGGCATCACCTGCAGAAAGCAGCGCGCCATATCGAATCTATAATATTGGTAATGGTCAACCCGTTAAATTGATTGAATTTATTTCTGCACTGGAAAAAGCACTGGGTAAAGAAGCGATTAAAAACTTTTTACCTATGCAAGCGGGTGATGTATACACCACTTGGGTGGATACAGAAGACTTGTTTAATGTGACAGGTTATCGCCCACAAGTTTCTATTGAGCAGGGTGTTCAGGCATTTGTGGATTGGTATCGTTCTTATTACCACCAATAATATCAATAAGCTGTAACATCTTTAGCAGGATTTGAGAGGCAAGTTTGAAAATAGCAATCGCAGGAACCGGTTACGTCGGCTTATCTAACGCCATGTTGCTGTCACAACACCACGAAGTGGTCGCCGTGGACATCATCCCTGAAAAAGTGGCGATGTTAAACAACCATCAATCACCGATTGTTGATGCAGAAATTGAGCAGTTTTTAACGGAAAAGACGCTCAATTTTCGCGCTACAGAAGATAAAACAGAGGCCTACACAGGCGCTCAGTACGTGATTGTGGCTACACCAACTGACTATGACCCAAAAACCAATTACTTCAATACTAGATCGGTTGAGTCTGTTATTCATGATGTGAATGAAATTAACCCGCAAGCGACGATCATCGTAAAATCCACTATTCCGGTGGGCTTTACCGCGCGTTTACGTGAAGAATTTGGTTATACCAACGTGATTTTCTCTCCTGAATTTTTACGTGAAGGCCGCGCTTTGTGGGATAACTTGCACCCGTCCCGTATCGTGGTAGGAGAGCGTTCTGAGCGCGCGAAAATTTTTGCGGATTTACTGCTTGAAGGTGCAATTAAAAAAGACGTTCCCGTGTTATTTACCGACGGCACCGAAGCCGAAGCCATTAAGCTGTTTGCCAACACCTATTTAGCGATGCGTGTGGCGTACTTTAATGAGCTCGACACCTATGCAGAAAGCCGTGGTTTAAATGCACGCCAAATTATTGAAGGGGTCTCTTTAGACCCACGTATTGGCAGCCATTATAACAACCCATCATTCGGTTACGGTGGTTATTGTTTACCAAAAGATACCAAGCAACTGTTAGCTAACTACGATGACGTGCCAAATAACTTGATTAACGCCATTGTGGAATCGAACCGCACCCGCAAAGACTTTATTTCCGATGCAATCATTGCTAAAGCACCACGTAAAGTCGGTGTTTATCGCTTAGTGATGAAGGCTGGCTCTGATAATTTCCGCGCCTCTGCGGTACAGGGTGTGATGAAACGCATCAAAGCCAAGGGTATCGAAGTGGTGGTGTATGAGCCTGTTTTAAAAGAAAATGAATTTTTCCGCTCTAAAGTTATTCGTGACTTAGAGACTTTCAAAGCAGAAAGCGACATTATTTTAGCCAACCGGATGGTGCCTGAGCTGGAAGATGTGGCAGAGAAAGTCTATACCCGCGATTTATTTGGTAACGACTAAGCGGTTTTTATGAGAGTAGGTTGGCACTATGGTGACCTGCTCTCATAGATAGAGCCGTACAGCTTTTCTAAAACCTTACCAATTTTGAGGTATATCGCACAACTTACCTATTTTTAGACGCCATTTTGCAACAATCGCTAAGAAATGTCGTTTTCCATTTGCTAGCATCCGTCAATTGATTAAAAATTGGCTATTTTGCTATGCAGAACATAATAAAAAAACAAAGAGACGGTTTTATCACCTTTCAAAAAGAAGGTGAGATAGATTTTTGGCAAGTTGTTAATGATTATATTGATGGGAAGATCGCGGGTAAGAATTTAAGTAGCGGAAATATCGATAGAAGCGTTGCCCGTATTCAAGTCAATGGGCAAAATTTTATTATTAAATGTGAGAAAGAACGTGATAAGCGTTTTGAAAAACGGTTAATGCGTATTATCTCAGGCCCTTTTTATTCACGTTTATTGAAACGTCTGGTGACCGCACAAAATAAGGGATGCACTGTAACGAATGATATTTACTTTGTTGCAGAAAAAATGGTCGGTCGCGAGTCAGTAGAAACATGGATTATTGCTGAGTATGTAGAAGGAACTGTTTTATCTGAAATTGATGATATCAAGCCTTACTATACAGAGATGAAAACCATTATAAACCAATTACATAGATATGGTTTATCTTCTAATGATATCCACGCAGGGAACTTTGTTATAACCAATGAAGGGCTTAAGGTTATTGATTTATCAGACTATGGTAATTTTGCTATTTGCAAAGCGAATGATTTAATTGCATTACAGCGTTTTTACAATATCGAACCTGATAGCAAAAATTTTGTTTATCGATTTATTCGTTTCAGAGATAACTTTCGTCATTGGTCAAGAAAAGTAAGAGGGAAGAAAACTCGGCTCTAATAAATGAAACCAAGTTTTCATTACAACAAAGTTATCGAAATAGCAAAAGCTATTGATCACAACAAAGCGATTGATAAAGCGCATCTAAAAACTCAGGGATAAAACTACCCGTCCCATGGCAACGCTGGGTTGCGGCTTCTCCGGCTTGTTTCATGATAGCGCAAGCCGCGGCAACATTTTGCAGCCTATCACCAGGTAGAGCACAACATGCAGCAACCACCGCAGAAAGAGCGCATCCCGTACCGACCACCCGAGTCATTAAAATATGGCCGCCAGTCACCGCAAAGGTGCGTGTTCCATCGGTGATGTAATCCACTTCACCGCTTATCGCAACAATAGTCTTAGCTTGTCTCGCTAATAATTGTGCCGCGGGGAGTGCATCATCAGTGGAGTTAAGGGAATCAACGCCTCTGCCACCTGCACTGCTTCCTGCTAACGCCATAATTTCAGAAGCATTACCGCGAATAGCGGCAGGTTTGAGTGTCAACAATTCATGGCAAAAATGGGTACGAAAGCTGAGCGCACCTGCAGCGACAGGGTCAAGTACCCAAGGTTTTTGTGCTTGATTTGCACTGTTAACCGCACATTTCATCGCATATCGACGCTCTGTCGTTAATGTGCCCACATTAATTAGTAAGCCATATGCGATAGCGGCAAACTGCTCAGCTTCTTCGGGTTCAATCACCATGGCTGGGGAACAGCCGAGTGCTAATAGGACATTGGCAGTGAAGGTCTGAACAACATCGTTTGTCATGCAATGAACAAGAGGAGATTGAGAATTAAGTTGCTGTAGTACCAGTGATTTCGCCGTGTTACTGATGTGTTCAAATTCTAACATGATCCCTTCATTAATAGTGATAGAGCATAGGTTCGTTGATTTATTCTACACTCTATCTGTTTTAATGAAAGAACCACTTAATCAGCAAGGTATTTCTCCATGACCATTCCACCAGCGCCTTGAGCAACAATTTCGTATGAATCATTGGCGGGGTAAATACGTGTCTTAATATGAGGAAAAATAGCGAGTTTTTCTTCAATCGATTTTTTAGTCATCTCAAAAAAGTGATTTTTAGGTGTTAGGGTGCCGCCGCACACCACCACATCGGCTTGCGTCGTTAAAATAGCATTAGCGATGGCGATACCATAATAATAGGCCGCCTCACCCAGCGCTTCAAGGCATAGGGAATCGTCCACTGTGAGAGCTTGGAAAATAGTATGGTAGCTAATTTCAGACTCATCATTAACTAATTCATTGATTATTGAACTTTTTCCCAACCTAAGTTGCTGGATCACGCGTGATTTAATTGCAGACAGTGAACTATATTGCTTTAAACAGCCAAATGACCCACATTCACAGCGCTGGCCATTAATATCAATCGTTGTATGGCCAAAGGCTTGAGCTGTACTAATGGGGGCCGGAGCGTATTGGTTATTGATGATGGTGCAACTGCGAATATCAGTATCACAGGTTGTGAATAAAAATCTTTGGCTATCAGAGGTATAGCGCAAGCGATACTCAGCAAAAGCCGCAAAACTAATCCCACTTCCGAGTAACACAAAACAAGGAACTTTACTGGAAATGTAGTCGTGAAGTTCTTTTATTCTTGCGTGGTATTGATGATATGGCAGTTTATCGCGTTCTAATATATGGTCGATGGCGATGCCGATACCCAACAAGCTTTCTACGTTAAGTCCATGTTCAGCTAATAAAATATCTAATCTGTTGAGCAGATGATCCACCATATTTTCTGCGGTTTCTAGGTGCTCATATTTCACTTTTACCATACCTAAAATATCCAATTTTAGGTTTTGTAAAACAATCGTTGAATATATATCACTCATTTCAATACCAACAAGATAACCATCTGCAGCATTAATATTATAGAGGATTGGTTTGCGGCCACCGGTCGACTCTCCGAGCTCAGAAGTCGAAATTAAGTGATTTCTCCCCAGTTCGTCGAGTAACCGAGCACAAGTTGCTGGTTTCATGCTAGCCAGTGATGTCAACGTCTCTGCCCTAATGGGACCATGGTTTAAAATTAATCGGTAAAGCGTTTTGAGTTTTTGTGTTTTTGAATTTTTTGAGGTGCGAAATTCATTTAATAGTGTATGTAACAAGCGCCTTACTCCTTTTCATTCCGACTCTATCGATAAAGATTAGCAAATATACGCATAAGATTCTGCTTCATGTGATACATCATATCGAAATACTTTTTATTAAAATGAGATTAAGATCGCTGTTCTGTTTCTAAATTGCTTTATGATCGATTTTAACAATTTTTAGTCGATGTCAATTTGGAGACAACCATGCATCATACAAAAGATATTCTAGAAAGCTTAAGCTTTATTCAGTCTCGCACAGATATTAAACCAACAGTGGGCATTATTCTGGGTTCAGGACTCGGTCCGTTCGCGGATACATTAGAAAATGCAGTGCATATTCCTTATAGCGAAATTCCACACTTTGCTAAATCTGAAGCGGTAGGGCATGCCAATGAATTGGTGATCGGCACCATCGCAGGTAAAAATGTGGTTGCCATGAAAGGCCGTTTCCACTATTACGAAGGCTTTACCCTTGACCAAGTCACTTTCCCTGTGCGTTTGATGAAAGCGTTGGGTGTTGAAAAATTGATTATCACCAATGCCTGCGGTGCGGTAAATACCGACTTCAACCCAGGTGATCTGATGATTATTACCGATCATATTAATTTAACTGCAAATAACCCACTGATGGGGCCAAATAACCCTGAATTAGGGGTGCGTTTCTTGGATGTCAGTGAGGTGTATAACAAAGAATTACGCCAAACAATCAAGAATGTAGCGGCTGAACAAGGTGTTTCTGTCCGTGAAGGTGTTTATGCATGGTGGACAGGCCCAACTTATGAAACACCTGCCGAAATTCGTATGATCAGAACCTTAGGCGCAGATGCTGTTGGTATGTCTACCGTACCAGAAGCTCTGGTCGCTCATCATTCACAAATTAAAACAGTGGGCATTTCCTGCTTAACCAATATGGCTTGCGGTATTTTAGAACAGCCACTTAGTCATGACGAAGTTATTGAAACAGCTGAAAAAGTTAAAGCGACCTTCTTGAAATTAGTGACAGGCGTGATCGAACGCTTCTAATTTTTTAGGTTCTTTTTCTCAAACTAATATAAAGATGTCCATGACACTAAATAAGGTGAATATTGAAATGAAATTTAAAGGTCTAATTTTAGTTTCTTTAGGCGCTTGTAGTTATGGCATCCTTTCAACACTCGTCGTGTTGGCCTACCGCGCAGGGTATTCCTTGAATGATGTCATCGGTAGCCAAACGGTACTAGGTGCGATTTTACTGTGGTTTTTTGTTGTCGCAGGCGTATTAGTTAAAAAAGCACGTCTAGTATGGCCAACACGCCGGCAAGGCCTATTAATGTTACTCACTGGGACGACAACAGGGTTAACCGGGCTTTTGTATTATGCATCATTGCAATATTTATCCCCTGCACTTGGTGTCGTACTCTTTTTGCAATTTACATGGATGGGGGTTGCAATTAACGCATTTATTGACCGCAAAATTCCTCCCGTAATGACCATGGTGTCAGTTGTGGTGATATTAATTGGAACAGTATTAGCGACAGGTTTGTTAAACAGTTCAGGGATCGTGTTTCACTGGCTTGGTGTGCTATTAGGATTATGTGCAGCATTATCGAACGCTATTCGTGTTTACGTCAGTGGAGCATTAGCGGTTAAAACAGATCCTATGATGCGTTCTGCAATTATGGTAACAGGGGGCGCAATTTTGACATCAATTGTTGTTTCGCCAACATTCTTATTGAGCGCTTCAACGTTTCAATCTCTATTTTTCTCATACGGATTACCTCTGGCTTTCTTTGGTTCTTTCTTCGGTATGTGGATGTTTGCCAAAGGTACTCCACTGATCGGTACCAGTTTAGCGACCATTGTTAGCTCAATGCAGTTACCTGTCACGATTTTATTATCCGTAACGGTATTGCATTTACCTCTTGAATTCATTCAGTTTGTTGGTGTTGCTGTCATCCTTATGGGTGTTACCATTGCTGAGTTGAAAATAAAAACAAATAAATATAACTCCAAACGGAGCCTTGTATGAATATTAAATCCCGCTTGAAAATCATGCTTTTCCTGCAATATTTTGTTTGGGGAAGTTGGTTAGTTACACTCGGATCGTACATGATGAAAACATTGAGTTTTTCAGGTGCAGAAGTCGGTATGGTGTATAGCTCAAAGGGTATTGCTGCTATTTTAATGCCCGGGCTTATCGGAATCATTGCAGATAAATACATTCCAGCAAATCGTTTATATATGATTTGCCATTTGATTGGGGCTGCTGCATTGTTTTATGCCGCAACAGTCACAAGTTCAACTATCATGTTCTGGGTGATGTTAATTAATGCAATGGCCTTTATGCCAACAATTGCACTCTCAAATAGCATCAGTTATTCATCATTAAGCCAATATCAGCTCGATTCAGTGAGTAACTTTCCACCTATTCGTGTGTTTGGTACGGTAGGCTTTATTGTTGCAATGTGGAGCATTAGCTTATTGAAATTTGAGCTAAGTAGTATGCAGCTTTATATTGCAGGTGGTTGTTCATTGCTTTTAGCGCTTTATTCACTAACTTTGCCAAAAATTGAAGTCAATAAAAAAGCGATTTCAAGTAGCTGGATCAGTAAGCTAGGTTTAGATGCTTTGGTGTTATTTAAAAAGCCTATTATGGCGGTATTTTTCTTATTCGCTATGTTACTTGGCGCTGTTTTACAAATCACGAATACATTTGGTAACCCATTCTTGCACGACTTCGGGCTGAACCCGTTATTCCAAGATAGTTTGGTGGTACAGTATCCATCGATATTATTATCGATCTCTCAGATGGCTGAAGTGTGTTTTATCTTAGCAATTCCATTTTTCTTGAAACGCTATGGCATTAAAACAGTCATGTTATTAAGTATGTTCGCTTGGACACTACGCTTTGGTTTCTTTGCGTTTGGCGACCCATCAGCCATTGGTTTGATGTTCTTGATCATGTCGATGATTGTTTATGGCTGCGCATTTGATTTCTTTAATATTTCAGGCTCTATATTTATTGAAAGAGAAGTAGATACGCGTATGCGTGCGAGTGCCCAAGGCTTATTTATGACAATGGTTAACGGTGTTGGGGCCTATTTTGGTGCGATACTAAGTGGATTGGTTGTCGACTATTACACCGTGGATGGTATTAAAGATTGGCAAATGATTTGGTTAGTTTTTGCTTCTTATACTGTTGTATTGGCAATAATATTCCAATTTACGTTCCATTATCACCATGATAAAGACGCAGCACTGAAAGAAGCCAAATCGAGCTAAGATAAATCGTTATAAATAACATTCAATTTAAGAGAAAACCATAAATTTGGTTTTCTCTTTTTTGTTAGTTTTAACATTAAACATAATTACGTTTACCGCGTAAAATATGTTCAGTCAGTGTTTCTTCCGCAAGAGTAAATTCTTTTGTTGACCAAGAACTATCCCGTCTTTTTATATTTTCGAAGGGTTGTTGTGGAACTATGCTATTGGTGATTTATGGAATATAAGCCCAAAATTCATGAAAATTGGTACCTATTTCGAGTTAGTTTGAGGGTCTTTTCAAAGAGAAAAGCCAAACGATAAATAAGGTTACTTCATCGGTTGGCTTCTTTATAGATTAAAACCGTTACAGAGTGATTATTCAATATTCTGAATTTGTTCTCTCATTTGTTCGATTAATACTTTGAGCTCAACGGCTGAAGTTGTGACTTCGCTATTAATTGATTTTGACGCTAACGTATTAGCTTCGCGGTTGAATTCTTGCATCATAAAGTCAAGGCGGCGACCAGTTGCCTCTTTTTTCTTCAAGATATTACGCGTTTCTTTAACGTGAGCTTCTAGTCTATCCAGTTCTTCTGCAACATCAACACGTTGAGCCAATAGAATAAGTTCTTGTTCCAGACGGTTGTTATCCACTTGAATATCAGCTTCTTCTAACTTATTTTGTAAGCGTTCACGTTGCCACTGTAAAATTTCTGGCATATGTTGACGTACTTTTGCGACTTCAACTAAGACGCCATCAAGGCGTTGTTCGATGAGTGCATGCAATGAAGCACCTTCAGCTTCACGGCTTTGAATGAAAGCATCAATAGCTTCATCTAAGCCTGCCAGTAGCTGTTCGCTGATGACATCTAAATCTTGTTCACCTGCTGACATCACACCCGGCCAACGCAAAATTTCTAATGGGTTTATTTCACCTTCATGGCTGTAATTTTTAACCCAATTCGCAGCACTGATTAATTGGCGTGCTAATTGTTCATTTAGGATTAATTCACCACGATTTGCGCCATCTAACTCAAAGCGTAGGCTACATTCTACCTTTCCACGTGTTAGGCGAGAACGCAGACGTTCGCGAATAACGGGTTCAAGGCTTCTAAATTGCTCAGGTAAGCGAATATACGTTTCTAAATAACGTTGGTTCACGGAACGCAGCTCCCAGGCCGCATTCCCCCATTCACCCTTGATGTCCCGACGGGCAAAAGCGGTCATACTACGGATCATAATTCGTTCCCATTATCGTAAAGATTTAGGGGATTATAACGCTATGCAGGATGACAGGATAGGCATTATCGTTTGAACAACGTATAATGCGTCCCAATTTGAGTTGATAATGGAGATAACACCATGCGCCCAGCAGATAGACAAGCAGACCAAATGCGCCCGATTACCATCACGCGCAACTATACTAAGCATGCAGAAGGCTCTGTTCTTATTGAGTTTGGCGACACGAAGGTGTTATGTAATGCAACTGTTGAAGAAGGGGTTCCTCGCTTTTTAAAAGGGCAGGGGCAAGGTTGGGTTACAGCGGAGTATGGCATGTTACCGCGTGCAACAAACTCACGTAATCAACGTGAAGCTGCACGAGGAAAACAAACTGGTCGTACGATGGAAATCCAACGGTTAATTGCACGTTCTTTACGTGCTGCGGTTGACCTTAAAAAATTAGGTGAATACACGATTACTTTAGACTGTGATGTTATTCAAGCGGATGGTGGTACACGGACAGCAGCGATTTCTGGTGCTTGTGTGGCGCTTGTTGATGCACTGAATAACATGGTTGAGCAAGGTAAAATTGCAAAAAGCCCACTAAAATCAATGGTCGCTGCCGTTTCGGTTGGAATTGTTAATCAAGACGCTCTATGTGATCTTGAATATGTTGAAGATTCTGCAGCTGAAACGGATATGAATGTTGTCATGATGGATGATGGCCGAATGATTGAAGTGCAGGGCACAGCAGAAGGCGAACCGTTTAGTCATGAAGAGCTATTGGCTCTATTAGCGTTAGCTAAAACCGGTTTAAATACCATTTTTGAAGCTCAGCGAGAAGCGCTGAAGTAAGTTAATCATTAATTAGGCGGCTGAAAAGTCGCCTTTTTTATGCCTGCTGGTTCATCAACGAGTGTGCCAGCTTTGAAAATAGATAAATAATCATCAACGAGGAGAATGACCAATGAAAGCCTATCAGCGCGATTTTATTGAACTTGCCATGAAAAAACAGGTACTTAAATTTGGTGAGTTTACGCTGAAATCAGGTCGTAAAAGCCCTTACTTTTTCAATGCGGGGTTATTTAATACAGGGCGTGATCTGGCACTTGTCGGTCGTTTTTATGCACAAGCATTACAAGATAGCGCAATTGAGTGTGATGTCATTTTTGGTCCAGCGTATAAAGGGATCCCCATTGCAACGACGACAGCGGTAGCACTTTCTGAGCACCATGACATCGATATGCCATACTGCTTCAACCGCAAAGAAGCTAAAGACCATGGGGAAGGCGGCGTGTTAGTCGGAAGTCCTTTACAAGGGCGTGTTGTGGTAGTTGATGATGTGATTACCGCAGGGACGGCAATTCGTGAATCAATGGAAATTATTAAACAACAACAAGCTACGTTGAATGGTGTTCTGTTATGCCTTGATCGCCAAGAAAAAGGCAAAGGTGAAATTTCAGCAGTACAAGAGGTTGAGCGTGATTATGGTTGTAAAGTTTACTCAATTATTACCATGAGCGATTTAATCACCTATCTTGCTGAAAAGGACGGTATGCAGGAACATTTAGCGGCTATGAAGGCTTATCGCGAACAATACGGAATTGAGTAAAAAAAGCCCTCGCCCAATGATGGGCGGGGTGAGTAGTATAAATAATCGGTTATTGTAACTGAGCTAGAATTAAAGGCCAGCGCGATTCAAACTCGACGGTTGGCCGATAACGAAACTCAGAACGCACAAAACGAGAGAGCATCCCTTCACAAAAGGCTAATAATTGAGAAGCAAGCAGTGACTCATCATGAATAAACCCATGGCCATCACGTATTTTTTTCTCTTTTAGCACTTGGCGTAATTGTGATTCTATACGTTCAAATAATTGATTAATACGATCTTGCAGCCTATCTTGCTCAAACATCAGAGCATGGCCAGTCATGATTCGCGTTAGCCCTGGGTTTTTCTCGGAAAACCCAAGTATTAGGGCAAGTATTAGTTTAATTCTAATTATCGTATCTTTTTCATCACTTAAAATTAGATTAATGCGCGAAACCAATGAGTCTTCAATAAACCCAATGAGGCTATCGAACATTTTCATTTTGCTTGGAAAATGACGATACAGCGCGGCCTCTGATACACCAACCGTAGCAGCAAGTTTTGCTGTTGTGATACGTTGGCTACCATCACTACTTTCTAACATTAGCGCAAGAGCCTGTAAAATCTCATCACGCCTGTTACGTTTTTGTGTTGTCGCTTTTTCTGCCATGTCTAATAAGACCCCTGCTAAAACAGCAAAACAAACTATCCAAAATTTTGCTCTTAGTAAAGAGGCTTACGAAGCAAAATGGATTTAAAAAATATTTAAAATGTAAGTAATGTTGAGCAAGCTTCCTGAAAGAAAATATGCGGCTGATTATTTTTATTCATAAAGATAGAACCTAATTCAGGTTCTATCTAGCATATTCGTTATCAGGATATTCTATTTATTGACGGCCAGAGTGACCGAAACCACCAGCCCCACGCTCTGTTGCGTCAAAATCATCAACAATATTAAATTCAGCTTGAACAACTGGGACAAACACCATTTGCGCCATACGCTCACCAGGCTCAACGGTAAAAGCTTTGTCACTGCGGTTCCAGACTGACACCATGAGTTGGCCTTGGTAATCCGAATCAATGAGACCAACTAGATTGCCAAGTACAACACCATGTTTATGACCTAAACCGGAACGAGGTAAGATGACAGCAGCAAGACTTTCATCAGCAATGTGAATAGCTAAACCTGTTGGAATAAGCTCCGTTTGACCTGGCGCCAAATCAATTGGTGCATCAATGCATGCACGTAAATCTAAACCAGCAGAACCGGTGGTGGCATAGGCTGGTAGAGGAAATTCATTACCGATGCGGCTATCAAGGATTTTTAGGTCAATTTTTTTCATAACGTTGAAGTATCTCGTCAAGTAAATAGTGGCTTAATTCATTTTTATTACAGTGAGGCAAACGGGTATCACCGTTGGCATCAAAAAGGTGTAATGCATTGTTATCGCTATTAAATCCGTTATCTGCTAGTGATACATCATTGGCACAAATAAGGTCGAGTTGTTTTTGTTGTCGTTTTTGGCGTGCATATTCTTCCACATTTTGGGTTTCAGCTGCAAATCCAACAACATATGGCCTATTGTGCCTTAGATTTCCAACACTTGCGACGATGTCTGGGTTTTTGATAAGTGTAATCGAAACTTCATCACCTTGTTTTTTTATTTTATTTTCAGCAATGTTTTTTGCGCGATAATCTGCAACTGCAGCGCAACCAATAAAAATATTTTGTTCAGCAATGGTTTGATGCACTTGTTCATACATCTCTAAGCCACTCATGACATCAATTCGGTTAACGCCTTCTGGTGTTTCAATATTTACAGGGCCCGCAATTAAAGTGACATCGGCTCCACGTTGGCTAGCAGCCTTAGCAATGGCAAAACCCATCTTTCCTGAACTATGGTTACTGATAAAACGAACAGGGTCGAGAGCTTCCCGTGTTGGGCCTGCAGTGATCATTAATTTGATGCCTTGTAAGTCGAGTTTAGGGGTAAAAAATTCACTGGTTAGACGAACAATTTCTAGTGGGTCAATCATGCGACCAGGACCAATATCACCACAAGCTTGGCTACCTGCATCTGGCCCCCAAATCATACATTGACGTTGTTGCAATTTGATTAAATTTTCTTGGGTTGCTTTTGCTCGGTACATTTGTTGGTTCATTGCTGGCACAAGAGCAATCGGTGCTGCGGAAGCAAGGCAAACTGTTGTGAGTAAGTCATTTGCCATTCCTGCACTGAGGCGAGCAATTAAATCCGCAGTAGCCGGTGCTAGAATAATGAGATCTGCCCATTTAGCCAGTTCAATATGGCCCATAGCAGCCTCAGCAGCAGGGTCTAGCAGGTCATCAGAAACGGGATGCCCTGAAACGGCTTGCAAGGTTAAAGGTGTAATAAAGGCTTTAGCACCTTGAGTCATCACAACGCGTACTATCGCACCTTTATCGCGCAAACGGCGGGTGAGTTCAGGGATTTTGTACGCAGCAATGCCCCCACTAATACCAATAACTATCTGCTTACCTAATAGTGACAGTTGATTCATTATTTTTATCCAATTCGGTCAACATGGGAGGCATATTACCACAGAGAAGCGCGAGGTGGCGCGCTCGATTTTTCATCACAGTACTATTTTTGCGAAGCGCTACGCAAACCCTTATGAGAGTGATTGTGAATGTTTTTTAGACTAGATAAAAAGGAAGCAAGGGATTTAGGGACAAAAAATATGATGAGTGAACATCTAGACCTACCACCAAGGGAAAAGCTACTCGCATACGGGGCAGCTGCGTTATCTGATGCTGAACTACTCGCTATTTTTCTACGTACAGGGAGCCAAGGCGAACCCGTTTTACAGCTTGCGAAGCGTTTAATACAGGAGTTTGGTTCAGTATATTTGCTTCTACAAGCAGACTACGAAAAACTCAAGCAATGTAAAGGAATGGGGAGTTGTAAATTTACCCAATTACAGGCTGTGAGTGAATTAGCTCGCCGTTTTTTCTCTGAACAATTTTTACATGAAGATGTGATGACTGGGCCTGAACAGTTGAAAGCAAAGTTGTTGGATTTGTTCGCAGGGCAAGAGCGTGAAGTTTTTGTCGTGATATTTTTAAATAATAAAAATCAAATTATTTGTCATGAAGAGTTGTTTAAAGGTACTTTGAACAAAGTTGAAGTTCATCCCAGAGAAATCATTCGCTTTGCCATAAAAATGAATGCAAACGGGATTATACTCGCCCATAACCATCCATCAGGTAATCCGGAACCAAGCGTAGCAGACAGGCAAGTGACAGAGCGTATCCAACGTGCTTGTACTATTATGGGGATTAAATTGCTTGACCATTTTGTCGTTGGGCATAAGCAATGTGTGTCATTTGTGGAGCGAGGATGGTTATAAAATTATTTTTTTGCCTAAAAAATGACAACTTTCTTTGTGTTGGGCTTGAGTGAAAACGATGGAAAGCGTATACTACGCCACCTTTAAGGATCTTGGGTTTGGCGAGAAGGGCCTATCTCAGTAAATTTTTACGTTTTAGTAAAGTAAATCTTTATTTAGGTATCAACGGTTTTTTCAGTCAATGAAAGTTTGCTGAGATGGGCTCCTAAGCCTGACGAGGCGGCCATACCCAGAACAAAAAAGCTCGAGCTGATTAGATTTTTGGAGAATAGACATGTCACGAGTCTGCCAAGTTACTGGCAAGCGTCCAATGAGCGGTAACAACCGTTCACACGCATTAAACGCGACCAAACGTCGTTTTTTGCCAAACCTGCACTCTCACCGTTTCTGGGTTGAGTCTGAGAAACGTTTCGTAACACTGCGTGTATCTGCTAAAGGTATGCGTGTTATCGATAAAAAGGGTATTGATGCTGTTCTTGCTGAACTGCGTACCCGTGGTGAGAAGTACTAAGGAGCTAAAAAATGGCTAAAGGTATTCGCGAGAAAATCAAGCTAGTCTCTTCTGAAGGTACAGGTCATTTCTATACCACTACGAAGAACAAGCGCACAATGCCAGAAAAACTGGAACTGAAAAAATTCGATCCAGTTGTTCGTAAGCATGTGATCTACAAAGAAGCAAAAATCAAATAATTTTGCTTTCTGCGTTAAAAACTCAGCTTCGGCTGAGTTTTTTTTTACCTAAAATTTGGGTTGTCGCGGATATGCGCATTCGACGCTATGACCATTATTATGAAAGTAGTAACATAGTAAGTATTCATTGAATTAATAATGATATTTGTTGTCGAATGACTATTGTCTTTTACATATAGACTTGATTAAGAGTGCCTGGTGAAAAAACAGTTTAAAAAAATTCTTGTGATCAAGATGAGGTTTCATGGGGACATGTTGCTGACAACACCCGTTATCAGCTCATTGAAACACCAATATCCTGATGCTGAAATTGATGTTTTGCTTTATCAGGATACAATCCCCATTCTCTCTGAAAATGCTGAAATTAACGCTTTGTACGGCATGGCGGGGAAAAAAAGTAGTGGGCTGAGTAAAGCATGTAATTTTATTAAGCTACTGCTAAAGCTGCGTAAAAATAAATACGATTTAGTTGTTAATCTAGCAGACCAATGGATGGTGAGCGTATTAGTTCGGGCTATTCCTGCTAGCACAAAAATTTCCCATCAGTTTGCCCATCGTGACTCTAAATATTGGCGTGAAAGTTTTACGCATCTGACAGAACCTGAAGGCGAACATGTTGTTCTAAATAACTTATCAGTACTCAAGCCGTTAGAAATAAAAGAACTAAAGACACATTTAACGATGGCTTATTCAGAGCAGGACTGGAAAAATATTGATGAAAAGCTGTTAAGACTGGGTGTTCATAGCAGTTATGTCGTTATTCAACCAACAGCACGCCAAGCTTTTAAGTGTTGGGATAATGAAAAATTTTCAGCCGTCATTGATGCATTGCAATCTCGTGGCTATCAAGTAGTTTTAACTTCGGGGCCGAGCAAAGAGGATTTAGAATGTATCAATGAGATTGCAAATGGCTGCCAAACAAAGCCTGTTACTGAACTTGCAGGGAAAACCTCATTTCCTGAATTAGGCGCATTGATTGCTCATGCCGCTTTATTTATTGGCGTTGATTCTGCACCAATGCACATTGCCGCAGCAGCCAACACACCTATAGTATGCCTTTTCGGTGCGACAAATCATGTTTTCTGGCGACCTTGGAGTGATAATGTAGTTCAATTTTGGGCGGGTGATTATGAAACTATGCCACCGAGAGAAGAGCTAGATCGCGATAAAAAGTATTTATCCATTATTCCAGCTTCTGATGTAATTAAAGCAACAGAGAAAATGTTGCCGATGAATATTCGCTCTATGATGACAAGGTATTAACATGAATCTGGCATTTTGCTTATATAAATACTTTCCGTTTGGTGGGTTACAGCGGGATTTCCTACGTATTGCAACCGAATGCCAGTCACGTGGGCATCACGTACGTGTCTATACCCAATCATGGGATGGTGATAAGCCTAGCGGCTTTGAAATTATTATCGTGCCGGTGACATCAAAAACGAATCATGGGCGAAATGCACAATATTGTGACTGGGTGTTGGCTCATTTAAAACAGCATCCTGCAGAGCGGATAATTGGTTTCAATAAAATGCCAGGGCTGGATGTTTATTATGCCGCTGATGTCTGTTATGCACAAAAAGTCGCTGAAGAAAAAGGGTTTTTGTATAAGCTGACGCCTCGCTATAAACACTATGCTGCATTTGAAAAAGCTGTTTTTGCAGTGGGGAAACCGACACAGCTATTAATGTTAACGCCACATCAAATTAGTCATTTTAAAAAGCATTATGGAACTGAAAATGAGCGTTTTCATATGTTACCTCCCGGTATTGCCCAAGATAGAAAATATGATAAACAAATTGCCGACGCCAAAAGAATTTATCGTGAAAAAAATCAAATACCTGAGTCTGCATTTTTAGTCTTACAGGTGGGTTCCGACTTCAAACGCAAAGGTGTTGACCGGACCATAAAAGCCATTGCGGCATTGCCCGAAGACATTAAGAAAAACACGTTATTGATGGTAGTTGGCCAAGATAAATCGGTGAAATACCAACAGTTAGCGAAAACGCTAGGAATCGGCTCACAAGTCTCTTTCTTTAGTGGACGTAATGATATTGCAGAATTAATGGCTGCAGCCGATATATTAATGCACCCGGCTTATCAAGAAGCTGCTGGTATTGTGTTATTAGAGGCAATTACCGCGGGTTTACCGATTATTGTCACAGAAGTGTGTGGATATGCTTCATTTATTAGCCAAGCCAAATGCGGTATTGTGGTAAATGAGCCCTTTGAGCAAACGGTTCTGAACTTGGCTCTAGAAGATAGTTTAAAAAATCCGGTTCAATTAGCACAATGGGCAAGTAATGCGCGATATTTTGCCGATACAGAAGATTTATATAGTTTACCAGAAAAAGCCGCAGATATTATTTTAGGGGAAGCGAATGATTGAGTTAAAACCCCCTTTTAGTGAATTGTGGAAGAATAAAGATCCATTTATCGAGGCGGATAAGCTACAAGGTGAAGTTTTTCGTGCGTTAGAGACGCGTAAAACGCTACGTTTTGAACTTGAAGGGCGCAGCTATTTTATAAAAATTCATTATGGGACTACACTGAAAGAAGTCCTTAAAAACTTATTATCTTTCCGGTTGCCTGTATTAGGGGCGGATAGAGAGTGGAATGCTATTCATCGACTTACTCAAGTGGGAGTTGATACGATGAATGGCCGAGCTTTCGGGCAAAAAGGGATTAACCCTCTTCGTCGTCACTCCTTTATTATTACTGAAGATTTAACCCCGACGGTGAGTTTGGAAGATTATTGTGCAAATTGGCTAGATAACTCGCCAATGTTTAGCACTAAGCAAATGATTATTCGTCGAGTCGCGCGGATGGTGCGTAAAATGCACGCGGCGGGTATTAACCATCGTGATTGTTATATTTGCCATTTTTTACTGCATTTGCCATTTACGGGAAATGAAGAAGAGTTAAAAATATCGGTGATTGACTTACACCGCGCACAACTCAGAAATTCTGTTCCAACTCGCTGGCGAAATAAAGACTTAATTGGTTTATATTATTCATCATTAAATATTGGACTCACTCAGCGTGATATTTTTCGTTTTATGAAGATCTATTTTGGCTTATCGCTACGAGATATCTTACAACAGGAAGCACCACTGATCTTTAAAGCGGAAAGTAAAGCAGCACAAATTAAAGAGCGTACAATTAGAAAGTCATTGTGAGTCAAGAGAGAAGAGAAATATAAATGTTCTTCAATAAAGAAAATGCGGTTACAGAGCAAATTGATTTATCGTCATCTGATGCGATTGTTAATAATGACAGCTTACATATTTCCTATGGTATTGACCGTAATTTTTTATATGGTTGTGGGATCTCGATGGCTTCTTTATTAAAAACAAATCCTGATATCTCTTTTTCATTTCATGTATTTACTGATTACTTTGATGACCAGCAAAGTCAATTATTTAAACGGCTTGCCGAGCAATATAAGACGAGTATTAAAGTTTATTTAGTTGATTGTGAACAGCTTAAATCGCTTCCAAGTACCAAAAATTGGTCATATGCAACTTATTTTAGGTTTATTATTGCGGATTACTTTTCAAATCAGCTAGATAGAATGATCTATATGGATGCAGATATTATGTGCCAAGGGACGCTGCAACCATTGTTAAATATTCAATTTAAAGATAATGAAATCGCTGCTGTTGTGCCTGAAAGGGATCGCAATTGGTGGCAAAAAAGAGCAGATGCTTTAGGCGTCCCGGGTATTGCTTCGGGGTATTTTAATGCAGGGTTTTTAGTTTTAAATTTAGTGAATTGGTCAAAATTTGATATCTCAACGAAAGCAATGGATTTACTTTCCCAAGATACTGTGAAAGCAAAATTATCCTATTTAGACCAAGACATTTTAAATATGCTATTAACAGGAAAAGTTATTTACCTTGATAGCAAGTACAACACTCAATACAGCATTAATTATGAGCTGCAAAAAGGTAAAAAAGAGAACCCAATAACGTCTGAAACTGTATTGATTCATTATATTGGCCCAACTAAGCCTTGGCATGAGTGGGCTAATTACCCAACAGCTCAGCCCTTTATTAATGCAAAAAATGCATCACCTTGGAAAGACATTCCGTTACTGAAGGCTAACAGCAGTAATCATTTGCGCTATTGTGCTAAACATATGTTTAATCAGGGAAAAATTCTCTCTGGTATAAAAAATAATCTTCAGTATTTTTTGGTTAAATTAAGTAAATAATAATTGGGCAAGTTATGTCTTTTTTAGATAGAAATGAAAGTATTCTCTCAAAGTATAACAAAGCTTTGGTGCTAATCTTTGTTGTTCTTTTTTTTGTGGAAAATGTAACCAGATATAAGCATATTCTGTTCTATTTGATGATAGCCACATCTTTGGTTTATCTGTCTTTAGATACAAAAAAAGTGCTAAAAAGATTAAATAATAAACTTTTATATTTAGTTGTTGTTTTTCTATTTTTCTTTATATATCAGTATCTTATTCAAACATATTAAGTGTATCTATTAAAACTATTAACAATAATTTATTGAATTATGGAATACTAAGTTTATCACTTTTATTGCCAATTATTTTATATAGAGAAAGCCTAAAAGAGATTTCAAAACTATTATTAACGAGTTTTACTGTATCGTTAGCCTTAGTTTTACTTGTTGAGTTATGCCGCTACTATATAGCCTATCAGCAGGGTATTTTACCGTTTACTACTTATGATTTTAGGCATGTTTCGGATGCGTTAGTTTTCTTCTTTCCAATACTTCCTATTCTTTGGTATTTATTGCCTAAATCTAAACTTATTTATTTCTATATTTTAAGTATTGTATTTCTGTTTGTTTTACTTGGAACGTTAGCTCGAGGGGCATGGGTTGCAGTCGCAGTCGCGGGGTTATTATTTTTGTGTTTTAAACGTCCTTGGAAGCTAATTGGGGTTGTATTATGCCTTTCGGTAATTTCACTTATTTCAATTAAACTAATTTATCCCGATACAAGTAAAAAACTGTTTTATAAGCTAGAGCAGACAGATAGCACTCACCGTTATACTAATGGAACCCAAGGAACCGCTTTTGAGCTTATACTGGAAAATCCAGTTATCGGTTATGGTTTTGGCGATAAAATCTATCATGAAAAGTACAATAGTGTTGTAAAAAATCATCCGGAATGGACATTTAAGCGATCTATTGGGCCCCATAATATTTGGCTTTATATTTGGTTTGGTGCGGGTATTGCAGGGTTAGCGATATTTAGTGCGGTATTTTTGTCAATGTGCTATTCCTCAATGCAAGGGATAAAAAATAGGTCTGATGAACCGGAAATTTACTTTGCTTTCATTGCATTGCTGTTAAGCCTTATTAGTTTTTATCTCGTTCGTGGGATGTTTGAACAAGTGGACCTTAAGCCTTTAGGTATTCTTTTAGGTTTTTTAATCGCCATGATGGGACATAGTTCAACTAAGCAGAAAAGAGTGTGCCATGAATAACCTGATAACAAATAAATACCTACTAAATGAGGGGGCTAATACGAGTAATTCCTCATTACCATGTCTTGATGTTATTTATGGTTCGGATGAAAACTATCAGTTTGGTGCTGGTGTTTCAGCGGTCTCTTTACTTATTAATAACCCAAATACGCTCTTCAGATTTCATTATTTTTTAGATAAAGTCAGCCCTAGCTTTTTAGAGAAATTGAAGGTTATTTCTCATCAGTTTCCAGCTGAATTTCATGTTTATGAATTGGATAATCAATTATTAAAAACATTGCCGGCTTCTGATGTTTGGTCCTCAGCGATGTATTTTCGGTTAGTTGCTTTAGATTATCTTTCGAAAGATTATGATGTTGCCTTATATTTAGATGCAGATGTTATCTGTGATGGTCAATTAGATTTGGCAGCCAATTTAATTGAAGACAAAGTTTGTGGTGTTATTGCTGATGACATCGGAGTAAGAACAAAAAGTGAGACACGGCTTCACACTCCAAAGTTAGCTGAGACCTATTTTAACTCGGGTGTTATGTTTGTGAACTTAAAAAAATGGCACGAAAAACGAGTTACTCAGCAATGTTTCGAATTGTTATCTGCAGAAAATGCGAAACAACGGTTTAAGTACCCAGATCAAGATGTGTTAAACCTTATTTTAAGGAATGACCTGCTATTACTTAATCAGAAATTTAATACGGTTTATACACTAAAAAATGAACTGTATGACCGAACTCATCAAAAATATCAAACCATTATTACACCTGAAACAGTTTTAATTCATTACACGGGGGTGAGTAAGCCTTGGCACACATGGGCGAACTATCCTTCTTCTCAGCCTTTTTATAAAGCATTAGCACAATCACCTTGGACAAAGGATGATTTAAAACATGCCACTAAATTTGTTGAAAGGAAAAAAGAATATAAGCACCTATTAAAGCGAGGTGCGTATTTATCAGGTATTTTGTCAGGTATTTATTACTTGTTTGAAAAATATACAAAAAAAAGAAAATAATATGATGATTAATAAAATTGTCTTAACAGTTTCTCCTATATTTTCTATACCGCCTAAAAGTGCGGCAGCAATTGAATCGTGGATGTACAATGTCGCTAAACGATTAGACATTGAAAACCGAATCGTTTGTATACAAAATGATGGATATAGTGCTCACTCTGTTGTTAATGAGCATTGTGAAATTGAGCGCATTAAGTTTGGGAAAGTGTATACAAGGCTATTTAAGAAATGGACAAGATTAGACCCATATTCTTATGCAGATAGAATTGTCAAAATTAAACACCAATTTTCGCCAAATCCGAGTGAAAGCGTTATTTTTGTTCACAATCATATTAAATCCTTCAAAAAAATAATTAAGAAAGAAGGGCATAATAACGTTGTGTTACACATGCATAATTTGTACGAGCCTAAAGATGTTCCTGAAGACATAAAAATCATTGTACCAAGCCACTTTATGAAAAATTGGTACAGGGAACGTTTACCAAATGCGTTTATTGAAGTGGTGCGTAACGGGTTCGATGGTGAAATTTATGCTCAATCACCTGAGGTCAAGCGTGAGGATTTTGGGCTAACAGTAGAAGATAAAATAGTTTTATTTGTCGGGAGAGCAGCCAAAGGCAAAGGACTACTTGAATTAATGCAAGCATGCCAAATTTTCTTTAAAGGAGATCCTAGCTATAAACTTGTCATTGTGGGAGATCTAAATACCGCATCAAAAGGTGAGTTGGCGCAATATCAAAACGAAGTAAAAAATTTTGCAAAAATTTTGGGTGAGCAGTGTATTTGTTTAGGTGAGGTTCATCCTGAAAAAATTCGACACTATTATGCTCTCGGGGATATTATTGTGGTTCCTTCTATTGAGCCAGAATCATTTTGTATGGTTGCACTTGAAGCAATGGCTTCTGCTCGTCCTGTGATAGCAAGCCAGCGAGGAGCAATGGTAGAGTTTATTTCCCATAATGAAACGGGGTTTATTTTCAGGGAGCCACTTTCGCCTTTGAGTATGGCGGAGGATATTACTAGCGCGTTAAATCACCCAAATAGTCGAGAAATAGCTTACCATGCTAAAAAACATGCTTATGATAATTTCACTTGGGAAATTGTCAAAGATGAGCTCATGAGGGTAATTGCGAAATGGTATCCCTAAGCGAGAAATGCGAGTTTATATATGCCAGAATTACCAGAAGTTGAAACCAGTCGCCGTGGGATAGAGCCACATTTAGTCGGTAATACAATCTCTTACGCCATTGTACGTAACGGTCGTTTACGTTGGCCAGTTAGTGAACAAATTAAAAGTTTATCAGATGAAGCGGTTTTGAGTGTTCAACGTCGCGCTAAGTATTTGCTGATTGAGCTACAAAAAGGCTGGATTATTGTTCACTTGGGAATGTCTGGTAGTGTGCGTATTTTGACCGAAGAATTACCTGAAGAAAAACATGACCATGTAGATTTAGTTATGCGAGATGGCAAAGTGCTGCGCTATACGGACCCTCGTCGTTTTGGCGCATGGCTCTGGTGTGATGATTTAGAAAACAGTTCGGTACTTGCACACTTAGGACCTGAGCCATTATCAGATGCCTTTAATCCCCAATATCTTTATGAATTAGCGCAAAAGAAAAAAGTGGCCGTTAAACCGTGGTTAATGGATAACAAAGTGGTTGTTGGTGTGGGTAATATTTATGCCAATGAAGCATTATTTGCGACGAAAATATCACCTGAAAAAATCACTAATACATTAACACTGGCTGAAATTACTGAACTCGTGCAACAGATCAAAAAGGTGTTACAACGCTCCATTGAGCAAGGCGGCACGACACTAAAAGATTTTTTACAGTCGGATGGTAAGCCGGGTTACTTTGCCCAAGAATTGTTTGTCTATGGGAAAAAGGGGGAACCCTGCTCAATGTGTGGTACGCCAATAGAAAGCATTAAACAGGGGCAACGCAGTACTTTCTTTTGTCCGCAGTGTCAAAAATAGTGCGCTTTTACTATTTTTTATTGAGTTTCTTTAACATTGCCTCAGCAACCACTGGGGGTAGGAAAGACGAAATATCACCATCGTGAAGGGCAACATCTTTGATTAAAGAAGAAGAAACAAAGGACAAACTTTGCGATGGTAATAAAAATACGGTTTCCAAGTCAGGAACAAAATGGCGGTTCATATTCGCTAATTGCCACTCATATTCGAAATCAGCCACAGAACGAACGCCACGAATAAGAATATTAGCGCCATTTTTTTGTGCAAAATTAGCCATCAATTCAGAAAACCCAACAACTTCAACATTATCAAGGTGAGAAGTTACTTCTTTAGCAAGGGCAACGCGCTCATCAAGGGAAAACATCGGGTTTTTTCGTTGGCTATTTGCAATAGCCAACAAGACATGGTCAAACATTGCTGCTGCTCGGGTAACAATATCAACATGTCCTGATGTCACAGGGTCAAACGTACCAGGGTAAATAGCCTTATGTTTCATGGCGATAGTATCTCGTTGTTTGTATTTTCTATTCGAAAAAATAGCATGAATAAGCGTTAACATTATCGGCTATCTAGCATGGTTGCAACTGTAGATAAGATTTTACTGCTATTTTTAGGTGCATATTCTGCACACTTTTATCTGAGCTTTATGGTAAGATAGCGCCAATTTTGGTAAGTGAATCAGATCGAATGTTATTGCTGCGTTTATATCAGGTACTTCTTTATCTTATCCAGCCATTTATATGGGTTCGCCTATTGCTGCGCAGCCGTAAAGCGCCTGCGTATCGTAAACGTTGGGGCGAACGTTACGGCTTTTGTGCAGGAAAAGTAAAACCTCAAGGCATTTTATTACATTCAGTTTCTGTCGGGGAAACCCTCGCAGCGGTTCCATTAGTCCGTGCACTTCGCCATCACTATCCGTCTTTGCCAATTACAGTAACAACAATGACGCCAACTGGCTCAGAGCGTGTTCTTTCTGCGTTTGGTGATGATGTCGACCACGTCTATTTACCTTATGACCTCCCTGGTTCAATGCGCCGTTTCCTGAAACAAGTCGACCCAAAACTTGTGATCATTATGGAAACTGAATTATGGCCAAACATGATTAACCAATTGTATAAACGTAAAATTCCATTGGTTATTGCGAATGCGAGACTTTCTGAGCGCTCTGCTGCTGGGTATCAAAAGCTCGGTAGCTTTGTGAAACGTATGCTGCGTAATGTCACTATGGTCGCAGCACAACATCAGGAAGATGGTGAACGTTTCGTTCAATTAGGGTTGCGGCGGATGCAATTGAGTGTAACAGGGAGCCTGAAGTTTGATATCTCTGTAACGCCTGAATTAGCTGTCAGGGCAATAACTTTACGCCGCCAATGGGCAGCACATCGCCCAGTTTGGATAGCGACCAGCACTCATGAGGGTGAGGAAGCCATTGTTTTAGAAACACATCAACAGTTATTAAAACGATTTCCTGATCTATTATTAATTTTAGTACCGCGTCACCCTGAACGCTTTGCAAAAGCGGAAGAACTAACTCAAAAAGCTGGTTTAACGTTTATTCGTCGTAGTGCCAATACGATCCCTACTGCAGATGTCCAAGTGGTGATTGGCGATACCATGGGCGAATTGATGTTGCTATATGGAATTGCGGATATTGCCTTTGTTGGGGGAAGCTTGGTAGAGACTGGGGGGCATAACCCGCTCGAAGCGGCAGCCCATGCGCTACCCGTATTAATGGGGCCTCACACATTTAATTTTAAAGATATTTGCGGAAAACTGACTCAAGCAGATGGCTTAATTACGGTGACAGATAGTGAATCGATGGCTCAAGCCGTGACGAGTTTGCTTTCTGATGAAGATTACCGGTTATATTATGGACGTCATGCCGCCGAAGTTCTTCATGAGAACCAAGGTGCCCTTCAAAGATTATTAAAACTATTGCAACCCTATTTGCCTCCGCGAGAGCAATAATGCCAAGTAATGTCTTTTTTTGAATATTAACTTGAACATTACAACAATAGATTGTGAATATTTTCTGGCACATCCTAGTATTGCATTTAAACTATAGTACACTGCCTCGTTTATTATAGAGTCATTCGATTTGGTTTATTACTATTAGAGTAGTATCCAAATGGAATGTTGGAACTTTTGCTTATCTTTCTAAGACTATATGCCAGCCATTAATCAATCAATTTCAAATAAATATGTTTATGTATGGGTCATAAGCTATGCCATAACTTGGATCTTAGCGAGTTTTTATTTCGACCCAACCGTACCTTATGACACAGTAGAAGCGGTAAATTGGGGGATGAACGGGGAGTGGGGATCACCTAAAAACCCATGGTTTGTTGGCGTTATGATGTGGCCGGCAATTTATCTTGATATCTCCTATAGTTTTTATTGGTACTTTAGCCACTTTGCGGGTATCGCATTCGGTTTACTTGGTGTGTGGAAACTAGCCTTCCGTTTAACTGGGCGCCGCGACCTCGCTTGGTTTGCAATGCTAATGTTGAATTTATCAGGTGTTATTAATTTCGATATCATTCCTTATAATGATAACTATATTTTAGTGACATTATGGCCTTGGGTTATTTATTTCTTTTTACGTGCTGTTGATGATAATCCTGCATGGTGGTTGCCGTTTGCTTTATTTTCAGCTCTTGCAACGATGGGGAAATATTCAACGTTAGCATTAGTTGGGTCTGTTTTCTTATTAACCCTATTTGTGAAACAGGTTCGCCAAAGCTATCGTCAACCTGTTTTTTACCTTGCGATCGCTTTGTGGTTTGCTTTGGTATTACCAAATTTCTTTTGGTTGATGGCAACGGACTTTTCGGCTTTCAAATGGGTGGACTCACAAATCGACCCTGGGTTTAATCTTCATACCACACAAGCAGCACTTAGCGTGTTTTATCCGTTAGTCATTGCTGCGATTATTGTTTATTGCAGTGGTGGAAAGTTAGGATGGCCGAAAGCATTACCTAATCGTTTGGCTAACTTTATTCTTCTTTTTCCACTGGTGGTGATCTATGGCTGGTTCTCTTTCCACGATGGTGGTCGAATAACTGAATGGTTGCAGCCATTTATGGCTATTAGTGCGCCTTTATTTGTTGGCTCAATAACCGTGATGCCAAGAAAACCGTTTAAGAAGTCATTGGTTGGTTTTGCCATTTTTGGTGTTTTAGTGGTGGTTGGTTATATCACGGTTCAGGCTGCGAATATCCGTGGAGCAGGGCAAAAATTTATTGGTGTAAAAACCTTGATAGCAGACGGTGAGCAACGTTGGTATCAGCGTTATGGTACGCCAGTAAAATATGTTGGCGGAGAAGATAATCAATATCAATGGTTTATTATTTATGGTAAGGACAGGCCACATGTGATCCAGCCATGGTCAATGGAAAAACATATGCCGCCAAATGTGTACAACCGTGATATTACAGAAGCTGAAATTCGCCAACATGGGGCGTTATTGCTGGGCAAGAAATATGATGATTGCGCCCATGAAAACTTCGCTAAGGTTCGTAAGTTCTGGCCACAGTTTACGATAGAAAAAGAGGATGTGATTTATCGTTCTGAACCAGATGCAGAACCTGAAACTATGTGCTTTGGGTTTATTGCGCCAGAGAAGTAATTTCTAGTTGAGAATAGAGCCTTTTTAAAGGCCTATTCTTACATATTAGACATATTTACCGAATTAATTTTAACGATATAGCCAAACGTATAAAACGGTTGTATTTTGAACCATGGTTGAATAATCTAAATACATCACGCCATTTCATATACCCTAAGTAATTTAATTGGAAAATGTCTGGGTATTTACTAGCGCAGGTTAAGAATATACCTTGGTCATCATCAACAATGCCTGAAGATAAAAATTCTTTTTGAGTTTCAAATACAGTTTTATAAAACTCTGGCCATTTTTCTTTACTGGCCACTAATACACCACCAATTATATGTGGATTATTATTTAGAATAGTTTCTAATATTGCATTTTTATCTGTTAGAGCTAGTGTATTTTGTATAGAAAACAAATGGATCTTATTAGGATTAAAAGAATGATGCCACTCAGTTATACCATAAATACTTCCATTGTTTCGTATATATCCAAAGTCTACCCATGCCGCGAATTCACTATCAACAAGGTCTAGATCAATCGCTTTTTTGACAAAAAAAGGTTTTAGGTTATTAATCAAAACATACTGTGGCGACCAGTATTCAGGTGCACGTAGTAATTTAGGCTTAATTAGTTTTTTAAATTCATCGCTATTTTGAATTTGTGCAATTTTTTTTAGAATAAACTTAAATTTTTTATCAAGATTAATTGTGATTATATGAGTTACTTTACCTTTTCTCATGGAGAGAATTTCTTCTTGTAAATCTGAAGTTGTAAAGATAATCATATCGTTATCAAGTTTTGCTAACCTATTAAAATATTTAAAGTAAGTTTCATTTGTACATTCTAGTGAATTTGGGCGACCATTTTTTCTATTCCAATTTCCTCTACCGATGTCAAAAAATGCCGTTATGATTGTAATTGAATTATTCATTATAATTAATGTCTGGTATTGGGTAGACGAAAAATGTTGCCTACGTAAATGATGTGGTAAAAGATTAAAAAGTTTGAGTAGCTAAGATACCTTTCTATAGAAAATGTTTCAACTGTTCATAAGTGTATGTAGCACTTATATCCTCGATATGGTTACTCGGAGATTTAATCGTATGCTGCCCTTGCCCATATCCCCCAATCAAACCGGGGTCAGTGGGGCCAAACAGGGTAAAATTAGGTTTATCAAGTGCCGCGGTTAAATGGCTAAGTCCAGTATCGACAGAAACGACGGCTTTAGCATTAGCAATTTGTTGTGCGACTTCCGCTAAGGTAAGTTTAGGTAAGACCTCAACAAAGTCAAAGCCTTTTGCTAATCGTTCTGCACGTTGCTGCTCATGAGGTGCTCCCCACGGTAGTTTGATTTTGATGCCACTTTCAGCCATCAGTCCAATGAGCTCTCGCCAATTTTCTTCAGGCCAGTGTTTATCATCACGGGTAGTTGAGTGCAGGAAAATGACATAAGGGCTTTGATGCTCTTCTTTTGACTGTAAAAAGTGGCGAGCAATTGCGTAATCGCCTTGCTGTGTTGGGCAGGTATAACCAAGGCTTTTGGCAAATAACTGGCGAATACGTTCAACGGCATGTTGTTGCTTACTGACAGCATAACAATGGTCATAAAAGAAGCTGGCTAATGGCTCGCGAATACTATGGCGATCATAACCATGTTTATCGCCATGAGCTAAGCGGGTGACAAGAAAAGCGCTCTTTAATAACCCTTGCGCATCAATAATCGCGTCATAATGTGTTGCTTGTAATTTCTTGCGAAACTCTGCACGTTCGGCTCTGATCGGGGCAGAAAACCAATTTTTTCGCCAGCGGCGAATGGCCACAGGGATCACTTGGTTAACGGCACTGTGCCATGTTGGGATTTGCGCGAAGCCTTCCTCAACGACCCAATCGAATTGAATATCGGGTATAGCTTGTTGTGCATCGGTCAGTGCAGGTAATGAGTGTAAAACATCCCCCATTGAAGATGTTTTGACTAATAATACTCTCATCATTCAATACCTATATTTAACCGAGCTAATGCATCGATAACTAATTGGGGTTGGATATCAATCAAACTTTGGTGATAACCACTTTCACCATCCCCTTTACGCACTTTGTGATACCCGGTAATTAAGCGGATCACTTCTGCTTTATCTGATAATGGCGGGGTGAAATCAGGGCTACTTGGGCCATATAAAGCGACAAGCGGTTTACCGAGTGCTGCTGCGACATGCATCAAACCCGAATCATTACTGACAACTGCATGGCAGGCATCGATTAGATTAACGGCTTGTTCTAACGATGTTTTCCCTGAAAAATTGTGGCAATGCAATTTAGCATCATCGGTCAGCTCTAAACGAATAGCTTCACCGGCTTCATGGTCTTTTTGCGAACCAAATAGTAGCACCTGATAGCCTTTTTGGCTAATCAGTGTTTGAGCAAGAGAAGCGTAGTGGTAGTGAGGCCAGCGCTTGGCGGGGCCGAACTCTGCCCCTGGGCAAAAACCAATAATAGGGCGAGAACCATCAACCCCAAAGGTTTGCAGGGTTTCAGTGACTTCTTGCGGCACCGTAACTAGTTTAGGCGGTAAAATGGGGGTCGGAATATCGGAAGCTGATTGAATAGCTTGCTTATCATAAGCAAGCGCAACGTATCGTTGCACCATTAAAGGAAACGCTTCTTTATTTAATGGGCGAATATCATTGAGTAGGCCATAGCGCATTTCGCCACGCCACCCCGTTCTTTTGGGGATCTTTGCAAAGAAGGGCACAAGTGCAGATTTTAATGAGTTTGGTAACACAATCGCTTGATCATAGCCATTTACCTGCAAACTTTTACCTAATCGACGACGTTCACCAATTTCCAGTGCGCCATGCCCGAGAGGCATAGGAATGGCTTCGCTAACTTCAGGCATTTTGGCGAGTAAAGGACGGCACCATTGTGGCGCCATCACGTCAATCTGTGCATGGGGATGTAAAGCCTTGATCGTGCGATAAAGGCTTTGTGACATCATCATATCCCCTACCCATGAAGGGCCGATCACCAATATTTTCATAAATGATTTTTCAGAAATAAGCGTTACGCGTCTTTATTGAGCAAATGCATATATTCGGTGACACCTTCTGCAACCGTTTTAAAGGGGGCAGTATAGCCGGCGGCACGTAGCTTAGTGAGGTCAGCTTGTGTGAAGCTTTGGTAGCGACCTTTTAATTTTTCAGGGAATTCAATGTATTCGATGGCCACATTTTTATCTTTGTGGAATTCAGTAACAGCATCAGCAACAGCTTGGAAAGATTCCGCACGTCCTGTACCACAGTTAAAAATACCGGAAACATTATTTTCCCAGAACCATAAATTGACCGCAGCCACATCACCTACATAAATAAAGTCACGACGGAAAGTATCGCTACCTTCGAACAGTTTTGGGTTTTGCCCTTCATTAATTTGTTTATTTAAATGATAAGCAACGCTTGCCATGCTGCCTTTATGGTCTTCATTTGGCCCATAGACGTTGAAATAGCGGAAACCACAGACTTGTGAGTTAGCTTCTGGCAGGATTTCACGCACATATTGGTCAAATTGGAATTTTGAATAGCCATAGACATTTAATGGTTTTTCAAATTGACGCTCTTCAATAAAGTTATCGCTACGGCCACCATAGGTTGCAGCGGAAGAAGCATACAAGAATGGGATTTCGCGATCTAAACAATAGTGTAGTAACTCTTTCGAATACTGATAGTTATTGTCCATCATATATTTGCCATCCCACTCCGTGGTTGACGAGCAAGCGCCTTCATGGAATACCGCATCGACATCACCGAAATCATCACCCGCAATGATGCTGCCAATAAAATCTTCTTTATCTGCATAATCCGCAATATCAAGGTCAACAAGGTTAGCGAATTTAGTGCCGTCTTTCAGATTATCAACGACTAAGATATCTGTACGGCCGATTGCGTTTAGGGCTTTAATAATATTGCTGCCAATAAAACCAGCTCCACCAGTGACTATGATCATTGGGTATACCTCAAATGGGTTAAGAAAATAGAATCGTAATTGGTGACTATAATAACATCTCTTGGCGCAGACGGTAGCATTGATAGAAGAGAATTGAGCTGACACTTAAATGAGAACAAGGTAAATATCGTGATCTTGGCTACAAACTTGACTTATTTATGCTGTGAATATCGCCACACATAGAGACTATTATTAAACTCTATTAATAGTCTCTATACAGGAATAAATCATGCCAGAAAGATTTTATCAGCAGATTCAAGAACAATTGCTACAAATTGAAGCCGATGGGTTATTTAAAAATGAACGCATTATTACGACTTCACAAGATGCTGACATTGAAATTGTAGGTGGCCAGCGGGTTATTAACTTCTGTGCAAATAATTACCTTGGTCTTGCTAACCATCCTGCACTCATCGAAGCTGCTAAACAAGGAATGGATAGCCATGGTTTTGGTATGGCATCGGTACGCTTTATTTGTGGAACGCAAGATAACCACAAAATTTTAGAGCGCAAACTGGCGGATTTTCTGGGCATGGAAGATGCCATTCTCTATTCATCCTGTTTTGATGCAAATGGTGGGCTGTTTGAAACCTTGTTAGGCGCGGAAGATGCCATTATTTCAGATGCATTAAATCATGCATCCATTATTGATGGGGTTAGGTTAAGCAAGGCAAAACGCTACCGCTACAGCAATAACAATATGGTGGAATTAAAAGCACGTTTAGAGGAAGCCAAAACAGCAGGGGCTCGTCATATTTTAATCGCGACAGATGGCGTGTTCTCAATGGATGGCGTTATCGCTGATTTAAAATCCATTTGTGACCTTGCGGATGAATACCAAGCGTTGGTGATGGTGGATGACTCACATGCTGTTGGTTTTGTTGGGGAAAATGGTCGTGGTAGCCATGAGTACTGCGATGTGATGGGGCGTATCGATATTATCACGGGGACATTAGGTAAAGCCCTTGGCGGCGCATCTGGTGGTTATACGGCAGCGAAAAAAGAGGTAGTTGAATGGCTGCGTCAGCGTTCTCGTCCTTATTTGTTTTCGAATTCTCTCGCCCCTGCGATTGTTGCCGCATCAATCAAAGTGATTGATATGATGAAAGAAGGACATTCATTACGTGAAAAATTATGGCGTAATGCCGTGTTATTTAGAGAAAAAATGACCACAGCGGGTTTTACCCTCGCTGGTGCTGACCACGCCATCATCCCTGTTATGTTAGGTGATGCCAAACTCGCCCAAATTTTTGCGAAAGAGCTACTCGATGAAGGTATTTATGTCACGGGCTTTTTCTACCCTGTTGTACCACAAGGCCAGGCACGTATTCGTACTCAGATGTCTGCAGCACATAGTGAGGAGGATATTTTACACGCTGTTGAAGCATTCACCCGCATTGGTAGAAAACTAAAAATAATCAAATAAAAGGTCTTTTATGAAAGCACTGTCCAAACTGAAAGCTGAACCAGGTATATGGATGACAGATGTTCCGAAACCGGAACTCGGGCACAATGATGTGATGATCAAAATTCGTAAAACTGCGATTTGCGGTACGGATGTACATATCTATAACTGGGATGAATGGTCTCAGAAAACCATTCCTGTCCCAATGGTTGTCGGTCATGAATATATAGGGGAAATTGTTGCGATTGGGCAGGAAGTCAAAGGTTTTAAAATTGGTGACCGAGTGTCAGGGGAAGGGCATATTACTTGCGGCCACTGTCGAAACTGCCGTGGTGGCCGTACTCATCTTTGCCGCAATACGATTGGGGTGGGGGTTAACCGAGAAGGGTGTTTTGCTGAATATTTGGTGATCCCCGCATTTAATGCTTTTAAAATTCCCGATAACATTCCTGATGAAATAGCGGCGATTTTTGACCCATTTGGTAACGCAGTTCATACGGCACTTTCCTTTGATTTAGTGGGGGAAGATGTGCTGGTTTCCGGCGCTGGCCCTATAGGTATCATGGCGGCTGCAGTGTGCCGACATGTGGGAGCACGACATGTTGTTATCACGGATGTGAATGATTATCGACTTGAACTCGCGAAAAAAATGGGGGTTTCCCGTGCCGTGAACGTCAGTCGTGAAAATTTAAAAGACGTGATGAACGAATTGGGAATGAAAGAAGGTTTTGATGTTGCACTGGAAGTTTCTGGTGCTCCAGCCGCTTTTCAGACCATGTTAGACACCATGAACCACGGTGGCAGAATTGCACTATTAGGGATTCCCCCTGCTTCGATGGCAACAGATTGGAGCCAAGTAATATTCAAAGGACTGTTTATTAAGGGAATTTACGGCCGTGAGATGTTTGAAACATGGTATAAAATGGCGACACTCATTCAATCTGGTTTGGATTTATCACCGATAATTACCCATCAATTCTCGATTGATGAGTTCCAAAAAGGCTTTGATATCATGCGTTCAGGCCAATCTGGTAAAGTGATTTTAAACTGGGATTAAATTTTTATCATATCCATTCCCCTTTTTGGCTTTTTTGAACCAAGAGGGGGAACCGAAAATGATCTACTGCTGTTGCTTGAAAAGCGGGCGCTTTTGGGCTCTATCGCCCTGTACCAACAAAGGTTGTAAAGCCTTATCGTTATAAATACTCTCAACCACAAACATAATAAAATCAATTCCCTGTGGCTTAGAAGGCGGTAATGTAAACTCACATATACCGAGTTCTTGCGGAATAATCACATTTTCTGGTTGGCTAGCCGCTTCGGGTTGCACAACAGTAGCATCTTTGGTTAGTGGTGTTTTTATTTCATCTTGTACTGCTTGCTTAGTTTGAGGTTGTGTCGGTGTCTTTTTCGCTTCTTCAGATAGCATTCTTAATGATGTTGGTTGTTTAGTTGAAGATTGAGGGCTCAGCAGAGCACTAACGGCAACTAATTCAACATCAGCAGGAAGTTGGGCTAGGTATTTTTGCAAGGCTCGAACGGTAGAGGGGTGTGGATGACCAATGGCAACCGCACTGCCGTGTTTACGCGCGTAAGCAACGGCTTTATTCAACTGAGTGCGGGTTTCTTCTTCCGATTGGTGGTTATCAATAAAAATATGGCGACGTAACGTGGGAACGCCGTATTCTTTGGCGGCATTACCTACTTGGGTATTCCCAATGGTTACGCTATCGAGGAAAAACAAGTTTGACTTTGACAGGCTGCGCATCACGTTCTGCATACCGGGTAAGCTTGATGTCATCTCGCTCCCCATATGGTTATTCATGCCTTTTGCATAAGGAACTCGGGTTATCGCATTTTTAATAATAAGGTCAATTTCCTCTGCACTCATTGATGGAGCTAATGTGTCTTTCTCTAGCGGTTGTTTGCTCAATGGTTTCATTGGCATATGGATGAGAATATCGCGCCCTTGCTGATGGGCTTTTTCTGCGACTTCACGGCCATGGGGAGAGCTCGGTAAAATTGCAATAGTTACCGCAGGGGATAACGCTAGAATTTGGTTGTCTTCTTTAACGCGATAACCAAAATCATCAATCACAATCGCCAATTTTGCCGCACTCACCGGTAGACACATCATTAATAATGACAAAACAATGAGTGGTCGAATGGGTAAGTGCTTCAGCATAACGTTATCCTAATTAATTGAATTTAAAATTTATCGCCCTAACTATATTTATCGGCCTAACCATGGACGTGGGTTTACGGTTTTACCTTGTCTACGAATTTCAAAATAGAGGGCCGGACGTTCTTGGCCGCCACTGCTACCCACTAAGGCGATAGGTTGGCCCGCTCTAACCTCTTGGCCAACATTCACTAAGGCACTTTGGTTATAACCATACAGGCTCATATCCCCTTTACCGTGTTCAACGACGACAACGAGCCCATAGCCTTGTAACCAGTCAGCCAGTAACACGCGCCCATCGGAGATGGCTTTGACTTGCGTTCCTTCATTAGCGGCGATAACCATGCCTTTCCAACGTAACTCACTGGAAATGGTATCACCATAGTTATGGAGTAATGAACCACGAACAGGCCAGATAGCTTGCCCTGCAGGGCGCCCTAAACCACCAGTACGAGACATCAGTGAACGTTCGCTCTCTGACGGTTTATAGGTTGAGCCTTTCTGTTTGGCTTGACGTTCTTTTTCAGCGACTTGCACGCGAATACGTGCTGCTTCTTTGGCCTCTCGCTCTGCTCTGGCCTTGGCTTCACGTTCGGCGCGAGCAATTTTGTCGCGTAATCTTGCTTCGTTTTGTTTTAGAACAGCAAGATTTTTTTGGTCTTCTTTTAATGTACTTTCAAGGGCATTCAAGGTTTTTTGCCGTGAAGCGCGTGCGTTATCCAACTTACGCTTTTCTTGTTGTTGGCGAGCCAGTGTTGTTTTTTGTTCGGCTTGTTTTTTTTGTTCGAGTTGTTTTTGTTCTTGCAGCTCTTGAGTAGTTTCCTCTAGAGCGGCAATGTTTTTTTCACGCGCCTGATTTAAATAGCTGTAATAGGCCAAAATACGTTCTTCTCGCTGGCCTTCTTCACCTTTGAACATTAGGGTTAACCCTTGGTGTTTACCTAACCGAAAGGCAGCGTCTAGTTGGTCAGCTAATAATTTTTCTTGTTGTTGTTTTTTGGTTTGTAGTTGCTTGATATTGCTATTTAAGGAAACAATTTCTTTATCTAATTGTTTTAGCTGGTTTTGAGTCTCATGCAGGCTACGACCGGCCGCAGAAATACTTTGCTCTTGTTGTTTAAGTTGTTCAAGCAGTGCTGAGCGCTTGGCTTGTTGTTCTTTTACGCTTTTTTCTTTTTCAGCAATACTTTTGAGTAAATCATGTAATTGCCCTTTATTTTCAGTGATCTGGTTGGCAAACACAGTTTGTGTTGGGGCGAGCGCAAGCAACCCTAACCCAAAGAGAGCGCTAATAGCCTGACGAATAAATGAAATTTTCATTCGATGATGTGTATTGGCCATCGTGATAAATCACCTCAATTAAATGCAATAACTGATTATTTCATCTGCAAGTGATGGTTTCCAGCACTGTCTAACAAATAGTATTGAAAACATTTATAAATTCGGACTTTTGCCCTGAATCAGAACTATATTAAGTCAAATAACACAGTTTTATTATCACTGATTTATTTTGTATAGCCAGTATTCAATACTTTTTTCTTATTCACTGCCTATTTGAAGCACGATTTAGACCTGTTTCGCACGTTTATGATAAAATATTTGCGTACCGCTTCGAAACAGAAAAGCGATTTTTCACTGAACGGTGTTAATTTTGCGTGCCTTAGCGCAAAAAAAATAAGCTAGTTTGCGGGAATTGGCTGTAATTAGCTCAACACAAAGGTATACTCAGAACCCTTTGATATTCGTTTTTAACTAACGGGAGTGATTGCCCCCCATGATCCAAGAAATCATGCAATTTGTAAGCCGGAACATGTTATTGAGTCTGGTTTGGATAGCGCTATTAGTTGCTGTGGTTGTTATGACCTTTAAAGGCCTTTTCTCTAAAACGAAAGTGATTGCTCGTTCACAAGCGATTACACTGATTAATAAAGAAGAGGCGGTTGTTGTCGATTTACGTTCTCGCGATGATTTCCGTAAAGGGCACATTATTGATTCTATTAACTTAACACCGTCTGAAATTAAAGAGAATAATTTAGGTGAATTAGAAAAACACAAACAGAAACCAGTGATTATCGTTTCTGCGAGTGGTATGGAATCAGGTAAACCTGCTGAACAGCTGGCACAACACGGTTTTGAAAAAGTCTTTGTCCTGAAAGAAGGGATCTCTGGCTGGGCAGGTGAAAACCTTCCGCTAGCTCGTGGTAAGAAGTAGTTATCCAGCATGTATTTGCTCCCAAGTTATATTCGCAGTATGTGACTTGGGTAGCGCAATGCAGCGAACACCCCTGTAGCTCAAAGAATGACAGGGAAAATTCATATGGAAGTTAAAGGTACATAAACTATGTCAGAACAAAACAACTCAGAAATGGTTTTTCAAATTCAACGCATTTATGCAAAAGACGTTTCATTTGAAGCACCTAATGCACCACACATCTTTCAACACGAGTGGCAACCAGAAATCAAATTAGATTTAGATACTTCTTCAACTCAGCTGTCTGAAGGTGTTTATGAAGTTGTTTTACGCGTCACAACGACTGCAACTTTAGGTGAAGAAACCGCTTTCCTGTGTGAAGTCCAGCAAGCGGGTGTTTTCTCTATCGAAGGTATTGAAGGTACTCAAATGGCACATTGCTTAGGTGCATATTGCCCGAACATCCTGTTCCCATACGCACGTGAAGCGATCACTAGCTTAGTGGGCCGTGGTACATTCCCACAATTGAACTTAGCGCCAGTTAACTTTGATGCACTGTTCATGAACTATTTACAGCAGCAACAAGGTGAACAAGCGCAGAACTCAGAAGCTCAACAGGACGCTTAATGAATACTGCTTCAATGACAGTGATCGGTGCCGGCTCGTACGGCACCGCTTTAGCCATTACGCTTGCACGTAATGCACATCAGGTTGTGTTATGGGGCCATGACCCAAAACACATTCATCAATTAGAACAAGATCGCAGCAATCAGGCGTTTTTGTCTGGCGTTTCTTTTCCTGATAGTTTATCTCTCGAAACGGACTTAAAATGCGCCGTTGAGGCGAGCCCTAATATCTTGATTGTGGTACCGAGCCATGTTTTTGGTGATGTACTAAAGCAAATCCAGCCATACTTACGCGCAGACTCCCGTATTATTTGGGCGACTAAGGGCTTAGAAAGGGATACTGGCCGTTTGTTGCAAGAAGTGGCACGTGAGGTATTAGGCAATGAAATTCCGCTGGCAGTACTTTCTGGCCCGACATTTGCGAAAGAATTAGCCGCAGGTTTACCAACGGCAATTTCCGTGGCGGCAAGCGATAGCCAATTTGGTGATGATTTACAAAAATTATTCCATTGTGGCAAGAGTTTTCGCGTCTATAAGAACCCTGACATGGTTGGAGTGCAACTGGGTGGTGCCGTAAAAAACGTGATTGCTATTGGTGCCGGTATTTCTGATGGCATGGGCTTTGGTGCGAATGCACGTACTGCATTGATTACCCGCGGTTTAGCTGAAATGAGTCGTTTAGGTGCAGCTTTGGGAGCAGACCCTGCAACTTTTATGGGTATGGCAGGCTTAGGTGACCTTGTGTTAACGTGTACAGATAACCAATCCCGTAACCGCCGTTTTGGTATGATGCTAGGTGATGGCGTTAGCGTTGAAGATGCAGAAAAAGAGATTGGCCAAGTCGTTGAAGGCTATCGTAATACCAAGGAAGTCCGCGCACTGGCTGAGCGGGCAGGTGTTGAAATGCCAATTACTGAGCAAATTTATCAAATCCTTTACCGCCATAAAAATGTGTTAGAGGCGGCGCAAGCACTGCTAGGGCGTGCGACGAAAGATGAAATTGCCGATATGCCAAAGCTGCATGATTAATAAAAATAGATAGGTGAGTGATTATGTCGCGTGAAGAACTGGATAGAATTTGGGGTTTCATTAAAGATGAAGCGAAGTCTCTTGCGGACTGCGAACCACTCCTCGCCAGCTTTTTTAACGCGACATTGTTAAAGCACGACAATTTAGGCAGTGCGCTCAGCTATATGCTAGCCAATAAACTGAGCTCGCCGATTATGCCAGCGCTTGAAGTGCGTGAAATTGTTGAGGAAGCTTATCGCAATGACGAAGGCATGATTTTCTCTGCAGCAATGGACTTAGCCGCGGTTCGCCTACGTGACCCTGCCGTTGATAAATATTCCACTCCATTATTGTATTTGAAAGGTTTCCACGCCTTGCAAGCCTATCGCATCGGTAATTGGCTGTGGAAAGAAGGCCGCCAAGCGCTGGCAGTTTATTTGCAAAATCAAATCTCCGTCTCTTTTGGTGTCGATATCCACCCAGCCGCCCGTATTGGTTGTGGCATTATGCTTGACCACGCAACGGGTATTGTGATTGGGGAAACGGCCATTGTCGAAAATGATGTCTCAATTTTGCAATCCGTCACGCTAGGCGGTACTGGGAAAACCTGTGGCGACCGCCATCCTAAAGTAAGAGAAGGGGTGATGATTGGCGCAGGGGCAAAAATTCTAGGCAATATTGAAATTGGCCGCGGTGCAAAAATTGGCGCAGGTTCTGTTGTACTTCACCCCGTTCCACCACACACCACGGTAGCAGGGGTTCCAGCACGCATTGTCGGTAAACCAACCAGCGATAAACCGTCCTTAGAAATGGATCAAAACTTTAATGGTAGTATTTGGGGTTTTGAAAATGGGGATGGGATTTGAGTTGTGAGGGTTCTAGTTCGATCGTTTTCATTTTTGATTTCCCCTATCTGTATATAAATTGACCGAAAATTTGCTTTAACCTCAATGAGGTTATACAATGTTTATACATTGAGAAACTAATATACTCAAAAATAAGTATGGGGTAAGAGAAATGAGCGTTGCTATAAAAAAATGGGGAAATAGCCAAGGCATTGTTATCCCATCAGCTATCTTAAAACAATTAGGTATTGAGGTTGGCCAACGTCTTGATATTTCTGTTAATAATGGTAATTTGGTTCTTTCTCCCAAAAAGAAGATAAGGATGTTTTCTGAAGCTTATTTGCTTGACAATATGAATGAATATAATAGTCATTCAGATGAACTTGCTCAAATTAATGATATGGAAATTGGTGAATGAGTAAAAGTTACATACCAAGGCGAAATGATATTGTTTGGTTAGATTTTGACCCAACGAAAGGAAAAGAAATAGGAAAATATCGGCCTGCACTCGTTTTATCCAGTGTGGAATATAATAAAAAATCAGGCTTGGTAATTTGTTGTCCTATTAGCACAAGCATTAGAGGGCACATAACAGAAGTAAGGATAAATAATCTTGATACTCCGTGTGTTGCTGCGGCAAACCTTATTCAAACAATATCTTGGAAAGATAGAAGTATGAAGTTTGGGGTAGTTGCTGATGAGGGGGTTCTTGATGGTGTGCTCGCAAGGTTGATCCCATTAATTGGTGGAGAGCATTTTTTTATTGATTCAAACTAAAGGAACTCAAACTGAGCTCCTTTTATAGTCTAGTCCTTTAGCAGCGCCCCTGCATACCCCAACTGCCTCCATGCTTCAAACACAACCACTGCCACAGAGTTGGATAAATTCATACTGCGGCTATCTGCCAACATAGGAATACGAATTTTTTGCTCTATTGGCATGTTATCTAGCACATAAGGCGGTAGCCCTCGGGTTTCAGGGCCAAACATCAAATAATCATTTTCTTGATAACTAACATTACTATGACTTGGCTTACCTTTAGTCGTTAAGGCAAACACACGGGCACCGCTTTCAGATTGGTTATTATCCGGGTTTAGCCCTTCACTTTTTAAAAAAGTAAAATAATCATGGTGGTGCTTGATATCGGCAAATTCGCTATAGTCCAACCCTGCACGGCGTAGGCGTTTATCATCCCATGTAAAGCCAAGAGGGTGAATAAGATGCAAATCAAAGCCAGTATTGGCACAAAGGCGAATGATATTGCCCGTATTTGGCGGTATTTCTGGTTCGAATAAAACAATGTGTGGCATAACGTTAAGCTGATATTTTTGATAAGAAATGATGGGAAGAGTTTACGCGCAAATGGGTTTGTTTTCATGTGGAACTTTTATAGCAGCCGTAAAAATTATTTGTACCCTGAAAACAAAAAACGAGCCATTAAGGCTCGTCTATAGAAATAACTCGTTGAGGTTAGCGATTATAACCATTAGGGTTCATGGACTGCCAACGCCAGCTATCATTGACCATATCTTGGATAGAATACTGTGCTTTCCAGTTTAAATCTTTCAATGCTTTTTCTGGGCTAGACCAGCATTCCGCAATATCACCAGGGCGCCTTGCTACAATCTCATATTTAATTGGTTTACCTGACGCTTTTTCAAAAGCAGCAATAATTTCCAGCACACTTGTGCCAGTCCCTGTACCAAGATTGTAAACATGTAAGCCTGCTTGCTGGCTAACTTTATTCAGCGCGGCAATATGGCCATCAGCCAAATCCATCACGTGAATATAGTCACGCACACCAGTACCATCCGGTGTTGGGTAATCATTACCAAATACCATCACTTGTGGGCGGCGGCCTACAGCGACTTGGGAAACAAACGGTGCCAAGTTATTCGGAATCCCTTGCGGGTCTTCACCCATGGTTCCGGATGGGTGTGCGCCAACAGGGTTAAAATAACGCAGTAAGGTCAGTGACCAATCATCTTCCGCAATATATAAATCCGAAAGGATACGCTCAACCATATACTTACTGGTTCCGTATGGATTGGTGGTTCCACCGACTTTGGAATTTTCTGTTAACGGTACCTCTTCAGGATCACCATATACGGTAGCGGAGGAACTAAAAATCAGGCTTTTAACACCGGCTTTTTTCATGCTTTCCACTAATACCAGTGTGCCATTGACGTTAACATCATAGTATTCAATCGGTTTCTGTACTGACTCACCAACAGCTTTTAACCCAGCAAAGTGAATGACGGAATGAATTTGATGATTAGCAAAAATGGACGCTAAAATTTGGCTATCACGCACATCACCTTGGTAAAAGACCGGCTTAACACCTGTGATAGCTTCAATACGGTTAAGCACTTCAAGGTTGGCATTATGCAGGTTATCTAAAATAACCGGCTGCATCCCTTGCTGGATCATCTGTACACAGGTATGGCTACCAATGTAGCCAAGGCCACCCGTGACGAGAACTTGTTGATTATTCATCTCAATATTCCTGAGTCTTAATATTCATAATGGTAGTTATAGTCGTCAGACCTTGCATCAATACCATTCAAGATCACACCTGTAATTTCGATATCATTTTGCTTAAAGCGTTTCAGTGATAAATCGACATCTTTCACGGTATTCACCCCGTAGAAAGCAATCAGTAATGAAGTACCGACATATTTACCAATAATCGCCGAGTCAGTAATTGCTAAGATTGGTGCGGTATCGATCACCACAATATCGTATTGGTTTTTGACTTTATCCAGTAACTGCTTAAAGCGCTCACCCATTAATAACTCAGACGAGTGAGTGACATTTTTACCACGGCAAATCACATCAAGATTTTCAATCACGTTAGCATGAATAGTGGGTGATTCTAAACTTTGCTGTGATAAGTAGTCAGATAAGCCCGCTTTATTGTTTAAGCCAAAGGCTTTGTGCAAACGACCTTTACGTAAGTCGGTATCGATTAATAACACTTTCTTACCTGCGTTAGCCAGTACCACCGCCATATTGGAGGTAACAAAACTTTTCCCCACACCTGGCGATGCACTAGTCACCATCACCAGGTTGTTACCTTGATTCATTACCGAGAAATAAACACTGGTACGTAATGAACGGATAGCTTCAACCGCGGTATCTGCTGGGTTTTCTATCGCTAATGGGCTTTTATTGCCTGCCTCAATCAGTTTTTTCTCATAGGCAGAGAAAGGTATGGTGGCGTAGACGTTGACACCCAATGCATCGATATCTTCCGTGCTCTTAATTTTATTATTAAAGAACTCGCGAGCAATCACATACGCGCAGCCGACAATAAAGCCAAGGATAGCCAAGGATAGTGGCAAGAGCAACAATCAGTGATTTTTTTGGTGCTACAGCATTTGGTTGTGACTCCGCGGAGTCAATAATACGCACATCGGCAGTAATACCAGAGTTCAATACGCTGAGCTCTTGTTGTTTCGCGACTAATTGAGCGTAAATCGCTTGTTCTGCTTCAACATCACGAGTTAAACGGACGATTTCTTGTTGGGTATTCGGTAATTTTTGAATATTTTTACTAATTTTTTCTTTCTCACGTAACAACTGTTGGCGTTTATCTAATAGGGACTGATAAGCGGGGTGGTTACGGGTATATAACTGTTGAATCTCCACTTCTTTGAAGGTCAATTCATTGAGCTTTTCTTCGACCTGCAATGCAGTATCTAAAGCCGCTTTGGCTTCTAAGGATAAATCAATGGATTCATTCTTTTTACGAAAAGCATTGAGCTGGTTTTCGTAGTTATCTAATTTCTTTTTAATCGTAGGTAAGTAGCCATCTAAGAACACGAGTGTATTGTTGGTGACTTCTTTTTTACGCTCGGTATTTTGGTCTACATAGTTTTGGATAACACTGTTGAGAATATTAACATTCTCAACTTTATCCGCACCTTTAATGGCTAAACTGATAATACCGGTACCTTTGCCCACTTCCGCGATGGTTAGGGTATTGCGTAAGTCTTCAATGGTAGAGTAACGGGCATTTTTGATTAATGAAAACTCTTCGCCAGTTTCAGCCGCGAAACTGGAAATTAATAAGTTAATTTCCCCTTGTTTAAGCACTTCACCGACTTTACCTTGCAAGACTTGGCCATCCACATTGAGGGAATAATTATTATCCCCCAAATACGTCAGGGTCAATGGCTGGCCAATTAAGTTTTCAGGTAATTGAAATAGGGCAATATGGACGGGAGCCACTTCACCAAGTAACTTACTGACAAAGCCTTCAGGGGCTGCTTGAGTGTCTAAGTTCAAGTCTGCAACGGTTTTACCTAACACCATGCGGGACTTGATGACTTCAATTTCAGAGTCGACTTGGTTATTGCTGTTACCAAATGGCATGACATCACTCATTTGGTCAAGTAATGAGACCTGTCCTAATTTGTCATACTGTAAGGTCGCATTCGCTTGGTATATGGGGGTTGCTAATAAACTGTATGCAATGGCGATAGCCGCAAAAATAACAGTAAAAAACCCAATTTTAATGGTGTTGGATTTCAAAACTTTAAACAGAGCGAGCAGATCGATTTCATCTGAGGCAGGGGAGCTATTTTTTGTTGTGTTCATAATAGGTTAAATGTTAAGTCATCCAATAAATAAAATTAAATTTTGCCTTGCCAAGCAATCGCGGCTTTTTCCATCAACTGGTAAACATGTTCAAACATTTCATCGCTGCGTTTGTGCGGGTCAGGGATTTCAGTTTTATTGACCCATTGCCCAAATAACATCACCTTACCGCGCGTTTCAGGAAACTGCTGGTGGATTTTAGCAATATGATCGTTTTCCATCACTAGGATTAAGTCTGCTTTATGGCATATTTCGCTGGTTAATCGACGTGATTGATGGTTTTCAAGGGAAAGGCTATGTTGCTCGGCAATCCGGATGGCACTGTCATAAGCAGGCATATCATTTTTAGCGATAATACCTGCCGAATGAACAGTTTTTTCGGGAAAATACTGTTGTAATAAACGCTCTCCTGTAGGAGAGCGGCAGATATTTCCCATACAAACAACGAGAATATTATTAAACATATCGATTACCAGTCGTGAATACGCTTGGTACCTTCGGTTAACTGATTATAAGTTGCGATAGTTGGTAACAGTTGGGTAATCAAGCGGTTCCAACGTACTACAGGCGCAGCGGTAACATACACTAAGTCATAAGGCTGCAGTTTAAATTCAGTACCCATCACAAGCGATGTCGCATCTGATAGGTCTAACTGATAAACAGCGGCCATTTTTTTCGGTAATAGAGCTTCGAGTTCTTTGTCTTCTGCTGGTTGGTTTTTAATTGGGCGAATAACAAATACACCCGTTGCATTAGCGGTTGTTTGGTCTATCCCGCTCGCTTTGCTTAAGGCTTCAGTAATACTCATACCTGCGCGGTCAATAGTTAAGGTCGTTGGTTGACCGACTTCACCCATTACAAACACTTTTTGGCTATCATTACGTGGTACATATAGCACATCACCCGGTAGCATCAGGTAGTTTTGGGTTAAATCGCCGTACTGAACTAAATCTTGTAATGACACTTTGATTTCTTTGCCATTACGGGTGAGCACCACATTATCCCAATCGGCTTTTTCGGTTAAACCACCGGCATTATTAAAGGCTTCTAAGATAGTCAGTGGCACGTTGGTAATTGGCAAGGTACCTGGTTTCGCCACTTCACCCGACACATACATTTTTTGTGAACGGAAGGCGGCAATACTCACATCCACTTGTGGGGATTCGATATAGGTGGCTAAACGGTTGCTGATCAGAGTACGGATTTCAGTGACGGTTTTACCGATCACTTTGACTTTACCAATATACGGGTAGTAGATAGTCCCATCGGAATGTACCCAGTTACCGGAGTCTTGCGCACTACGGTATGAACCCGCAGGGATAGTCAATTCAGGGTGGTCCCAAACTGTAATGGTTAATACATCGCCTGCACCCACGCGATATTCATAATGAGTCAGTTGCTTTTCTAACTGCGCATTCGGTTTAGCAATGGTGGGAGCGGTGTACATATCATCCAATAATTTTGGTGAGATTGGATAGATATCAACCAATTTAGTAATGTCACGGTCACCCGTATCAACCACATTTTTGCCTGAGGTTGATACATAGGCGCCGGGGGTGACGGTGCAGCCCGTCAATGCGGTTAGCATGAGTACAGCAACAGAAAGACGCTTCATAAATACACTCTATCCCTATAGCAATATGGTTAAAGGCACTCGCCTATTTTATTTGAATTCGTATTGAACTGTATTAGCGATACCTTTTTCCAGTGTAACTGGTGGTGTAAATGAGGTATCAGCAATGTAGTTTGATTTAAATTGTGTTCTTGCACAGAATTTTTTCACTCTAATACTGCTGACAGGAAACTCTTTGCCTGTCACTTTAGAAAGAATGTCGAAGCAGTAACCACCTAATATCCCGATTGGGTAAGGAACTCGGATATTTGATTTGGGTTTATCTAAGGCACCACAAATTACAGTGGTTAGTTCATTCATAGTAAAGTCAGGCTTATCAATATAATTGAAAACATGTTTTCCAGTTGTAAACGTAGTCGCAAAATAAATAAATGCAGCGACATTTTCAACATAAGCCATAGATTTTTGGTTATTCCCTGCACCGATCATTAAGAAACGGCCTGAAGCAATTTGGCGGAATAAATTATAAACATTACCGCGGTTATTTTCACCAAAAACAACCGTTGGGCGTATGGTGACTAAGATATTATCCGCTGACTTGGCTTGCCATGCATCATAGACATATTCGGCTTCAAGTTTTGATTTGCCATAGTCATTAAACGGATGGTATTCACCGTCTTCGCCAGTTTCTTTTTCAACAAAGCCATAAACAGCGACAGAAGAGGTAAATACAATATGTTTAATGCCAAGCTGTTCAGCCACATCACAGACATTTTTAGCACCATCAACATTCACTTCATAGTAAAGGCTAATTGGGTGCACATTATCTTTATGTTGAGCAGACAAATTAATAATAACATCACTGCCTTTTAATGGCTCAATAAGTGTTTCAGGTTTGGTAACATCACCAAATTCCCATTTTTCAGGATGAGCTTCGCTTTTTTGAATATCAACGATTTTAAAGTCAATATTTTGGGATTTTAATTGATTAGAGAGACGGGTGCCGATAAAACCGGAACCACCGATGATAGTTAGCATAGTTAATCCTGAGTTTTATTTTCTAATTATGCCTTTAATGGCATAGCCAATAAAATATTTAGTTGATTTTATGATATTAAAACTTAATTCCTGGCGGTAAAACTTCCATTGATATTTTGCGGCGTCAATTTTATTTTGAGTCATACCTGAGTCAGTTCGATAGTCAGCAAGGACTTGAGGACAACAGTAAGCTGTGTGACCTTGGGCTAATATTTTTAGCCATAGCCCCATATCCTGTCTTTTCCTGATCAGCGGCATAAATTGCTTGCCTAATATTTTTGTATCATAGACAGCAGTCAGACAACCAATGATATTGCAATAAAGTAATTCATTATATGTCACAGTATTTGGAGGAATAACGAGTTTACCTTTGCCCTCTTGTGTAAACTTTTGGTATTGAGTATACGAAAGAGGATAGTTTCCTTCTATCATATGGCTTAATTGAACTTCTAATTTATTTGGGCGCCATAGGTCATCACTATCTAGGAAAGCTATAAACCGACCTTGAGCTGCTTCTATACCAGTATTTCTAGCTACCCCAGCACCGCCATTTTGTGTTAATTGAATAAGTTTGATTCTGTTATCACTGAAGGAATTAATAATATTAATAGAATTATCTGTAGATAAGTCATCAATAATAATTAATTCAAAGTGAGGATAGGTTTGGTTTAACACAGAATTAATGGAGTCTTTTATATATTGCTCTGCATTATAACAAGGCATAATAATAGAAACTAATTCTTGGGTTACAATTTCAGACATCTCATCGTCACCAAATTAATCATTACCAAATAAATCGCGGGTATAGACTTTCTCTGCTACATCTTCCAGCTCAGGCACCATCCGGTTGGCTAAAATAATGTCGCTTTCTGCTTTGAAAGTCTCTAAGTCACGAATAACTTTAGAGCGGAAAAATTCATTTTCTTTTAAAACAGGCTCATACACCACCACTTCGATACCCTTGGCTTTGATGCGTTTCATCACACCCTGTACCGCAGAGGCGCGGAAATTATCAGAGCCAGCCTTCATCACTAAGCGATAAACACCGACTTTACGTGGTGCTTTAGCAATGATTGCATCGGAAATAAAGTCTTTGCGGGTGCGGTTCGATTCCACAATGGCGTTAATCAAGTTATTTGGCACGTCATCGTAGTTAGCTAACAGTTGCTTGGTATCTTTTGGTAAACAATAACCACCGTAACCGAATGATGGGTTGTTATAATGGCTGCCAATACGTGGGTCTAAAGAGACCCCTTCAATAATTTGGCGTGCATTTAGACCGCGGCTTTCTGCATAGGTGTCGAGCTCATTAAAGTACGCCACACGCATGGCTAAATAGGTGTTGGCAAACAGCTTAATGGCTTCGGCTTCGGTGCCATCGGTAAATAACACGGGCACGTCTTTTTTAATTGCACCTTCAAGCAGTAAATCCGCAAAAATTTTCGCGCGCTCAGAACGCTCTCCTACCACGATACGGGACGGGTGCAAGTTATCCCACAAAGCGCGGCCTTCACGTAAAAATTCAGGAGAGAAAATCACGTTGGTATAACCAAATTCTTCACGTAAACGCGCGGTAAAGCCCACCGGAATAGTGGATTTCACGATAATCGTCGCTTGCGGGTTAATTTCATTCACATCATGAATAACAGACTCAACCGATCTTGTATTGAAGTAATTGGTTTTTGGGTCATAGTCGGTTGGCGTTGCGACAATGACGTATTGTGCACCGGTGTAAGCTTCAGTTTTATCTTCTGTGGCACGGAAGTTGAGGGTTTTTTCCGTTAAAAACTGTTCAATTTCTGCATCAACAATGGGTGATTGATGATTGTTTAACATCGCCACTTTTTCAGGGATGATGTCCACGGCGACCACTTCGTGGTGTTGTGACAGTAACATGGCGTTAGATAGGCCGACGTAGCCGGTTCCTGCGATTGCTATTTTCATTTTTCACATCATCTGTTTAATTTTAAAATTAGGAAAAAAGTCATTGAATGTTATTTGCTTCAGTCTCATCAAAATGCTTTAATTCTTCTATGCTACCATGTTGGAAGTATAGGAATGGGTCATTAAAATTAATTGGCCTTGTTCTGCCGTATCCAAATGGAACTTTATTAAAGCTCGGCCAGTATGCTAATATTCTTCCAATGCCTCTTAGTTTAAATAAAAACTCGGGTAGCTTAGATAAAAAAGAACTAGAAGCAATGGCAAATTTATTTTCTGGAGCAAGCTGATTGCATGATGATGAAAAATTACTCATTCTATTTATGAATGGCATGTAACCATCTTTTCTGATTATAAAAAATGATTGTTGAGTTGCATATGGTGTTCCTTTACCTGAACCGAACATGTATGGTTTAGTCATCTTCGATATAGCTTCTTCGACTATGAGGTTACCTTTAATTAAAGCATCCTGTTCAATATATACACAATAATCTAAGTCGCAAAGAAAGGCATAATAAACGCCCATTAAGTGGGCTCTAGTAACCCCACACATGTTGCCAAAATGATTGGTAGAATGCCCGAAATTTTTATTTAAAGATAAAAACTCAATTCTTGGGTCATCGAATAAATCTGGCTTAATTGGTGAGGCGGAGTCAACTATTAATATTTTTTCTGGTGAGGTATATTTATTTATACAATCAAACCATTTATTATGAAATAGCTTATCTCTTATTATATCATCACCAATATAATGATTTCTTTTATCGGATTGATGATTGTTATCACACCACCAACCGGAGTATATTAGATATTTCATTTAGTATTACCTTCTATTAAAGATATTAATTTTTGTATTGAAGATTTTTTATTGTAATTATTCATTACATACTCTCTCTTGCTTTTTAAACTGTCAGATTGCTTCTTTTTATTTATATTTTTAATTATCAAGGAGAGTTCATTAATGGCAGATTGTCTATTTTGGCTGGGGTCTGTGAATTGAAACGAATCATTTATATTTATAGCATTGTTCATTATTTCAGAGGGGCCGTATTTGCATTTTGAATATATAATTGAACAACCATAGTATAAACCTTCTAAGACTACGAGGCCAAAGCCTTCGACATAAGAAGGTACAACTAAATAATCTATTTCGCTTAATAGTTCTGGAATATCATCTCGTCGCCCAAAAAAAATAATTTCAGACGAAACTCCAAGTTTTTGGCTAAGGTTAATTAAATCTTGTTTTTGTTCTCCCTCGCCAATTATCCAAAATTTAGTATTGAACTTTATTCCATAAGTACGGGCTAAAGCGATAGCTTCTATTAGTATATCACAGCCCTTTACATGGTTTAATCTTCCAATAAATCCAAAAAGGATATCATTGCAATAATCATTTTTTTGTGTTTTAGATATCATTTTTTGTGGAGGAGTAAAATAATTTTTTATGAGGTGAGTATTTGTTATTCCATAATTATTTGATAATTCATTAATTATACCTTTAGACATGGTTACTACAGGGAGATTGCGTTTTTTTATTAGGTACATCGTGAGTGTTATAAAAATTCTATTTAAAAAATTCCTATTTTTATATGCGACTGAAGGAACGGTATGTATCGATGTGATTTTCTGGTATTTTTTTCTTGAGTGGGTAATAACGTTAATAAAGTTTGCTCTTTCCATGTAAGAGATAACAGTGTCAGGTTTTATTTTATTTAGAGTATTTTTACAGAATATAGTATCACTTAGCAAATTACTACTTGAACCTATAAATAATGATATATTATTGGGTATAGTATATTCAACTCTACCTCTTGGAATAATGATTGAAACATTATATCCATTTTCGGCTAGATCAGTGGCATTCTCAATTGCTATTTTTTCTCCGCCACCAATTGATAGTGTTGGAATAATTATTGCGATTTTTTTCATGTTTATCTTATAAGTTATTTATTGTTTAGGTATTTATTTTTAAATAAATAATGACCGGGAATTAAAATTGTCAAACTTGAGGTCAGTAAACCTATTATTATAGCAAGCCATGATAAATAGTTATATAAAGAAAATGAAATCACTATATTAAATATAAAGCCTGCTAGCATTAATATTAATCTATGATTTTCTAATGAAATACTATTTAATAAATTTAATTTAGATAATGACAATAATTGTATAGGACATAAAAAAAATAAAGATAAGAACATATAAAAGCATGTTATGGGGTAATAGTTAAATATGCCAATGGAAATAATAAGCCACAAAGGGATGGAATATAAAAAATACTTTATTGTGGAGTGTTGAATTACTTTGAATTCATGTTTTAATTTTAATTTAGATTCTTCTGCTAGTTGGTATAGTATTGCTTCTTTTACACCTGATATGCTGTTTAGAAGCATTAAAAACACATTAAAAAAACGAAATGAAATAGCGTATAATCCTGCAATTTCCTTTCCTAAGAGGCTGTATATAAGTATTTTGTCAATGTTTAAATAGGAGTTTCTAAATACTGATGAGATCATGAAATTATGGCCGGATTTCATTTGAGTTATAATTATTTTTGGCAATGAAGAAATGGATGGGAGTACTAACTTATCTTTCCAGATAAAAATCCTAAAAAGAAAAGAGAAAATTGAAATAATAAGGTAAGTATTTATCCAGCTGGAATATGTATCTTCAATTTTCATGTGAAAAAAAAGCAAGAAGAGTGAAGCTAGTAATAACAAGCATGAAGATATTATATTAGTAATAGAATCGATGAAAATACTTCTATCATATTCCGATAGAGCGTATGATTTAAAAATTCCGGGTATCGCAGTAAATGAATATTCGGCTATGAGTATTAATATTAAATCATAGAGTTCTATTGACGTATTTAAAAATGAAAAAAATATTGAAATTAATATAATAGTAAGAATAAGAAGTATAAATGAGGATGAAATATACTCACCAATAATTTTTTTTCCATCCTCCCCTTTTGCACTTCGCCTCATAAACAAATTATAGCTACCATAAGTGCAAAGACATAGTATTATAGAGCTAATGGATATATTTGTTGTAAAACTTGCTATTTCTTGAATGCTTAAAGTAAATGTAAGTACAATAAAATATAAAAAACGAATACCGAAAACTCCGATATTACCAAGTAAAAAAGAAAATAATTTATTGTTCATCATTATAATTTAGAAAAAGAGCGCTTAGTATCAATGCTTGAGGATATGTAATAAAAGCCGCAGGGATTGCAATTATTACCCAACTTAGAATAATTGAAGACTTAAATAAATAATTTTTATTACTGGTTTTTAAGAATAAAATAGTATATTTAAATCCAGCTAGAAAAGCCACTATAATCAAAGCCAACCAAATTATTGGGCCATAAACCAAGGCAATATATAAATGCTCATTATCAGTTGCGGTTATTTCAGCACCAAAGTAATCTTTTCCCCATCCAATAATAAAAAATGATGGTGTTTTAAATGCTGTATCAATCATGTAATCTCTTTTTTCTATCCTACTTTTATAGGAACTCCTTTCAGTTCCTTGTTCAAATAGAGTAGATAAGTAATATAAACCATTCTCTTTGTCTTCTAATTTATTTAATAAGTTGAAGCTAACAGATATAGTTGCACAAAAAATTATAATAACTGAAAGAAAAAAAGCTGTGATAAAGGTTTTCTTTATAAAAAACAAAAATATAAAATAAAAAACTATAACTAACAATGCTAGAAATGCTGTTTGGGATTGCGATAGTAATAACGAAATTAGACCAGCTAAAATTGTGATGGTTTTTATGATTAGTGTGATTTTATTTTTTACATTAAATTTAAACACAACAAAAATTGTTAATAATAAGCAAATCGCTCCATTACTATTGGGGCCCATAGATAAACCAAGAGCTCTTGAATTCAATGCTAATGATTCTTGTACATGTATATTAGAATTGTAAACTAGACTGAAGAAGTTTGTTATTAAAGAGGAGTCTTTATAAAGATATTGAAGAACACAAATAATAAAATTAACCCATAAGTAAAAGATTATTATTTTGATGGCAGGTGATTTTATATGTTCAAACTCATCCTTATATAAAATTAACAGAGCTAAAGGTATAAATCTAAATATTTCAGATAGATCTTTTGATAAATCGCCTGTAATTAGAGAACGTATCCACGATGTAAATATCCAATAAATTATAATCGTTAAAATAAGATATAAGGGAAAACTTTTTTTTGGTTTGGATGAGAATCCAAGTAATAATAATGGTATAATAATTGCTATATGATAAAGATCAAAAAACTTAACTGGAAAAAAAAGAACTATTACAATAAATAAGTTAATAAAAATAGAGGATGCTTTAATATTTATGCGCATTTAGTCCCATCAGCCTTAATATAGTTAGTTAGTTAGTTAGTTAGTTAGTTAGTTTGTTATAAAGCTATATTATCCTAGCTAGTAATTTAGCGATAGTGACATGAATTCCTGATAAAATAGAATTGATTTTTTTAATTATATCGGTTTTTTTATTTTTTCCGCTTATTAAATCATCCCATTCTTTTAATTTTACATTACCGCTTAATTTCCTTTTTTTCTCTAAACTACGAACTAAAAATTTATTTAATCCATTAATAGATACAAAAGCTCGAGATCCTGAATTAACTAGGGTTTCAGTCTGACCACCTCTAATTAAAGTTAAAACGGGAATGTTTACACTTTGTGCTTCAAGAGATGATATAGAAAAGCATTCAGCGGCACCTTTTTCATTTAATCCTGATAGCAGGAAATCACATTTTGAAATAATACTAAATATTTCAGTTTTATTTCTAAGACCATAAAATGTAATTCTGTTATCTATATTACCATTTTCATCTAAAATATCAGAAATGAAAGTGTCCTCATAGTTTTTATTTATTATACCAGTAAGACCTGAAGTGAATCCTTTGTTATCGTATAATGCGCCACTTCCAATGATATGTAATTTTATATTATATCCACTATCAATTAACTTTTTCCACAAAAAAATCAATTGGTGTAATCCTTTTTCTTTTTTTAATGCACCAATAAAGGCTAGATTTAACTCATCATTAAATTCAAAGATATTATTTATATATGTGCTTTTAAGAAAAACTCCAGATTTTAACATAGTAAAGAGTTGATACTTAGAAACACAAATAATACCAGTTAGCGCTCCAGAAGAAAGGAGCTCTTTTTTATCTTTTTGCCGCTCATAATTATGAAGCCAATAATAACTTAAAGAAAAATTATGGCTATATTGAGGGATGAATGTATTAGCGGAACCAACAAAAATAGCTATGGCGTTTTCATTACATAAGGAACTCAAACTACTATTATTTTCATATTGAACACCATCAATAAAAGCATTCTCTCCATTGTGATATACTTTTATGGTATATTTATTTTTAATCTGAGAAATTAATATAAGCGCAGAAAATAAGGTTCCAGAACATGGCTGATCATTTAATTCATTATGATGAACAATAGTTTGTTCATTTATAATAAAAACAATATTATTAGTAGTCATCATACTTTTTGTCAATTCATCTTTTTTATGAAAAATTTGTTAACCCATAGCTACCGCACTGGGTTGTCGGGTCCCAGAGCACCATTGAATTTGTAAATGCATACTTATTAATTGAAAACATTGCATTTTTTGCTAACTTGTTCAATTGATAAGCATAGCTTATTGTTTTTTGACTGCCAAAGGGTATGCCTCAGCATTTATTTGGTCAAGTAAAAAGCGCTTAATAATACCATTAAAGCTAGTTACTGACTATCACTGTGATAGTGTTAGGGAATAGTCCTAACACAATCACCAATAGAATAAGTTATTTTAAATTATTAGGTTATAATCCTATTCTTACGCTTTGTACGCGATTAAATATTTAAGTTAAGTTATTCCTTGTATATCATTGCTTTTAGTGTGGGTTCAATAAAAGCCAGATCCTAATATTTCTATATTTATCCGAATTCCGTGTAGGAATAGATTAATAAAATGCTTAATTGATTATATTAATTAACTTGGTTGTCATAAGGGATTATATGAATGGCGTATTTTTGGCTAGAATAATAATGTTCGAGGGATAAAAAAACGGATTATGCTAAAAACATAACCCGTTTTTGATAAAATATGCTTAATATCTGCAGGCTACCACTTAAACGGCACGTTTACCGTAACGGCAGCGCCTAAATCATTGCGTGTTTCGTAATCAGTTTTAGATACCCAAACTTTCGCATCAGTGCTGACGTCATTGTCAAAGTTATGCCACCAACCGAAATCAACACCTTTGATGGTTTCTGATTTAGGGAATAACTTGTTGCCATCAAAGTTAGATTTATTCACTTTCGCATACATGAGGCGGGTGCTGACACGATTGTCATCATCGAGAGTGTATTCCACTTTGGTCGTGAGCATGCGCCCGTCACCGCCCATTGCGTGGCCTAGTGATGCACCTTGCTGATAGTAGCCCTCAGTATAGATAAAGTGGCGATACATTACGCCATCTTTGTCCCACTCTGTATGGGTGTTCGCGCCTTCAATATACCAATTCAGTGGCTGGCCCCATAAGGTGTGGTAGCCTTCGATACCGCCCATAAAGGCGTTTTTCGATGGGAAGAGGTTAGCCTCGTCTTCACCGACCATTTGGCCATATAAGCTGACAGGTAAGTCGATTAATGGGTAAAGTTTTAGTTTGAAGTCTAAGCCAGCCAACTGGTTACCTGGGTCTTTATTTTTGTCGCCTGTATTATCTTTCCCGCCCATGGCATCCCAGAAGGAATCCCAATTATTAGGGCGGCCATCGCCTCCCCACATGACCACGCGTGAACCACCGAGTTCGAAGAAATCAGTTGGGTTCATGGTCATGCGCAGGCCAATCAGTTTAGTATTTTTGGGATCATACTGTTTGAATTGTGCAGCTGTTAACTGATATTGCCATGAACCAATCCAAGAAAGCCATGGTGTTTCAAATGGGCTTTGGTCTGCACGCTGAATTAAGAAACCGGTCATAGGGCGTGCGGCATCAGTTCGAATTAAGCTGCCGTCGTGGCCGGGGCCCCACCATTGTGGGATCTCACCAAAAGTTACCCACTGGTTCCAAATTTTTACACCACCGTATGAACCATTGAGGTTGTAATCAGAACCATTTTCAACACGTAAAGCACGTTCGCCATTCGCGGTGAGGTTTAAGTCTACATCGTCAGTGCTGTAGTTACCTGAAACGGTATAGCGAATATCACTATATTCACTTTGAGCAAAGCCTTGTGGCATTGAGTTGTGGCTAGATGCAAGGTGAGTTTCTAGTTGAACACTGTTTTTCTTACGGTCAAGGTTCTTTTTAATGCGCTGAATAATGGCTTCTTGTTCGCTATTAGTAATATTTGCATTATTTAAAGAACGTGTGATTTCTTCTTGGGACAGTGGCCAAGTAGATAAGCTAATTTGAATAACGTTACGTTCAGAAAGCCAAGCAAGGTCACTGCGTAAGTTGTTATCTGGTAGAACTAATCCCCCTGCAATGCTTTGTGCACTGATGGTTCCGAGCACAGCAAGTATTGCTAGCTTAGTGAGCTTGAAATTTTTCATTGATAAATCCATTTGAAGTTGAGTTCGCCTAATACTGAACAGGTTAATAAATGAAAACCTATAAATAGAGTTAAAATATGATTATTATCAGCCCACATTATAAGTATCTTAATTTGCATTGAGTTGGGCTTCTGTGCTTTCTATTAACTCAGCTATCACACTTTAACTAAGTAATAACAGAATATCAGATTAATATGTTAGGTATAGGAATTAGTAACATCTTAAGATGTAAAGCGATATGCTTTTTACTAGGCTAGTACGTTGCTAATTTCAAAAATTCTTTTCTATTATTCTTTTTTTTGCGTGTGAAAAATAGCAAAATAGAGTTTTATATTGGTTAGGTATTTGGGGATTGTTGTTTCTAGATGCAATATAGGACTATTCCCTATTAATAGGTATAAGTTAACTGAAAAAAATAAACCCCCATATTGAGAATGAAAATAAGGGGGTTTATTTGTATGAATAAAATTAATTTACCGGCCGTGTTCAGGTAGCCAGATTTGTAACCTTAAACCACCTAATGGGCTATCATCAGCCTTCACCCAACCTTTATGTTGTGTTATCGCGGTTTCAACAATTGCAAGACCTAAACCAGTCCCACCGGTCTCCCTGTCCCGAGCTTCATCCGTGCGGTAGAACGGGCGGAAAATGTGCTCACGGTCAGCAGGGCTAACACCAGGGCCATCATCATCGACAGTGATTAAAATACCGTTATTTTCTTCTTTGAAATCAACGGCAATATGCGTGTGCGAATAGCGTAGTGCGTTACGCACAATATTTTCAAAAGCACTCCCGACAGCAGAAGGGTTGCAATATAGCGGCCAAGGTCCGGGGTTAGAAGTGACCTCGAGGGTTTTGTTCATTTGCTCAGCTTCAAAGCTAGCATCATCTAGGATATCACCCCAAAGTTCATCGGCTTTGATATTTTCACGCAAAATTTCGTTTTTATGCTGGCTACGGGATAACACCAGTAAATCGTTAATCATGCTATCTAGGCGATGGGTCTCGGTTTCAATGCGTTCGAGCTCTTTACTTTCCCCATGGCGACGGCGCAATAAGGCTGTTGCTAGCTGTAAGCGTGTCAATGGAGTTCGTAATTCATGAGAAATATCAGAGATTAAGCGTTGCTGTGCGCTAACCATACCATCAAGTGCGCTGATCATCTGGTTAAAGCTATTCCCAGCAGACAAGAACTCTTGTGGGCCGGCTTCTAGTTCTGGGTGTGGACGTAAATTTCCTTTCGCTACATCGTCCGCGGCCATTTTTAATTTACGAGCAGGGCGGGCGAGACTCCAAGATAACCATAATAATAACGGAGCACTGATCAGCATTGTGGCAATCAGTAATAAGAAAGGCCTATCAAACAATAAGTTAATAAAGTCAGATTGCGGGCTGCTTGCTGGGCGAACTAAATATAGCTGGTAGTGGTCTTCCCCATCGCGAATGGAGAATGGCCCGAGGATTTCAGCTCGTCCATATTTTTTCTTTTTCGGGTGATCTGCGTTATCGGACTGGCCAATAAAGTTACGTATCACCTGCATTTCACTTGGCATAGCACCAATCACACGGCCTTCACTGGTGACGATAATCAACCGTTGGCCGGGTGGTGCCCATTTTTTGATGGCGTTAGAAATTCGCCGCCACCAAAGAAGGTCATTGAGCGGAGCTTGTGCGAGTTCGGCTTCAATATGTTGTTCAAGCATCTCCCCTTGGCGTTGTTCACTCTCCATAAGGACGGTGATTTGCCGAGAGTCGAGCTTGGGAACCATCAGCACTAGCATTAATACTAGCGCGAGGGTAAACCAGAAGATCGCAAAGATCCTTGCGGTTAAGCTGTTGATCATGTGGCAGAAACCATTAAGTATCCGCGGCCACGTAGAGTTTTAAACCACGGCTGGCCATCAGTGCGCTCTGGCAGTTTGCGGCGTAAGTTTGAAATATGCATATCAATAGCACGGTCAAACGGTGTTAAGCGCTTCCCAAGTACTTCTTGGCTAAGGTGTTCACGAGAAACAACTTGGCCTAGGTGCTGTGCGAGCAGATATAACAACGTAAATTCGGTACCTGTTAAGTCCAAAATTTCATCATCAAAGCTGGCTTCTTGGCGGCCTGGGTTAAGTTGCAGTTTATCAACTTGTAAAACAGGGGTATTGCTATTGTCGCCTTGGGTTTGCTCGCTCCAGTTAGAGCGGCGTAATAAAGCACGAATACGCGCGACCAGTTCACGGTCATTGAACGGTTTAGGTAGATAGTCGTCTGCACCTAATTCTAGGCCCAGAACTTTATCTAGCTCACTACCGCGAGCCGTTAACATGATTACGGGGGTCTGATGGATTTGGCGCAGTTCTTTTAATGTCTCAATACCATTTTTTTTCGGCATCATGACATCAAGTAGTAACAGGTCAATGGATGAGTCAATTTGCTGTAATGCCTGTTCACCATCATAGGCGATGACAACATTGAAACCTTCCATTTCCAGCAGTTCTTTTAATAGCGACGTGAGTTCACGGTCGTCATCAACTAATAGGATTTTATGCATTTTTTAAGTCCTCCAACTGCCAAAATACGATAACAATCTGTACGATTCCATGACTTTACGTTCTTTTACATGCTCTGACGCTAGTTTGCAGCCACAGGTGTATATTTGTTCACATTGAATCACGAGCACAGTTCGGAGACAAGGTGTCAAATGCTGAGAACAACACATAGCAAAGTACATAATACAGTACATAAAACCGCAATGTTAGTTTTAGCTTCTGCGTTTGTGTTCGGGCCAGCGGTTGCTTTTGCAGAAGAGCCACAAAGTGCTGCAAATGAAAGTTCAACACCTTTGATGTTACAGATGCAGTCCGAGCCAACTACGCCGTCAGGCAATGCGGTTGTGCCCTTTCAACATCATGAGTTATTTAGCAGTGAAGAACGTGCCAGTACCTTTATGTTTAATGGTATCACGTTAAATGAAAAACAGCGCCAGCAATTACGTGATTTAATGGCAACACAGCGTCATTATCATGTTGATAACACTGCTTTAGTTAAAGAACGTGAAACGCTGCACAAATTAATTATAGCGGATAGCTTTGATGACAAAGCGGTTCGTGAAGAGCTTGAAAAGCGAATGCAAAAAGAACTGGAACAACGTGTTGAAATGGCTCGAATTCACCATGAATTGTACCAGTTGTTAACGCCAGAGCAGAAAACTGAGCTTGAAAATATTCACCAACACAAAATGGCGGAATATCAAGCGATGCAGTTTCAGTAAATTTAGTTGTTAGTACCTGTAGTAATGCAAGTTAGTTAATTTTATATCCTGAGTTCCATAGTAAGTAGTGAAGTAGCAATAAGTGAAGTTTTTCCTTGCCATAGACACCATCCCTGTCTTTTATAGCCCCTGTTAGGGGCTTTTTTTTTATTTCTAAACTAGTCTTTTATTCATGCTTGTTAACTATAGTTGACAACTAAACGAAGATTGCTAAGATAAAAACATAAAGACAAGGAGCAGTCTTATGATCACGGTTCTAACAACGGAATGTTTTGATAGTTGGATTAAAAACCTTAGAGATATTCGAGCTAAAACTAAAATTCTAATGAGAATTAGGCGGTTAAAAAATGGAAATTATGGTGATGTTCAACCCATTGGTGATGGCTTTTCGGAACTGAGGGTACATGAAGGACAAGGGTATCGTGTTTATCTAAAGCAGAAAAATAATGTTATTGTAATTTTACTTTGTGGTGGGACAAAGGCAACGCAGCAGAAGGATATCCATAAAGCTAAACTTCTTTTTGGTGAAGTTGAGGGGGAACTATGAATACTAAATTAAAAGAATTTGATATCGCTGAGTATTTAAACAGTGAAGAAGAAATACAAATGTATCTAAACGAAATTCTAGAAGAAGGTGACCCTAGTCTAGTTCTCGCTGCACTTGGTGATATTGCGAAGGCAAGAAATATGAGCCAATTAGCTAAAGAAGTTGGAATGAGTCGTGAAGGTTTATATAAGGCGCTATCAGGACAGGGAAATCCAACATTTATGACGATTATAAAAATCGTTAATTCTCTCGGATTAAAGCTACAGTTTAAGAGTATCTAAAAAATAGCTTATCTATGATTAGGCTAGCCATTAGCTAAGCTCACTATAAAAATAACGTATCCACCAAAGTAGGGTTCACTTTATGACTCAGATATTAACGACGCAAGATTATCGCAATATGCCTTGGAAAAATGGCCAAGGGTCGACACTTGAATTGGCACGCAGTCATGGTGAAGGTTTAGATGATTTTGATTGGCGAGTGTCTATTGCAGATGTTAAAGCGGCGGGAGCATTTTCGTTTTTCCAAAATCGACAACGTATTATTGGAGTATTGGAAGGGGAAGGATTTATTTTACATGTGGATAAGAACCCTGCGGTGACGTTAAAGCAAAAAGAGTTTTTTGCTTTTAATGGGGAAAGTGAGGTTTATGCGGAGCTTATCCAAGGTGCAATTCGTGATTTTAATGTCATCTATAATCCTGAAAAATATCAAGCCCGCTTACAATGGGTGAATACTGCGCTTATTAACTCTTGGGTCAGTGGAGCAAGTGAGATCTTAATTTTTAATATTACCCCTAATTTGGGGGTGACTATTAATTCAGATTGCTTTTATTTAAAACCATTCGAGACTCTACTAATCAAAGAAAATCGAGAGAATCTACAATTTACTATTGAGCAAAATACAGAAAATGATTTTTGCATTATTGAGTTATTTATTAAATAGTTAGAATTTTTTCACTCTAAATTTAAGTACTATTTGTATGAAGCTTATATAGTACTTATTATTGGAATAATATTCTGCCCATTTTGCAATTTTAGTCAAAACGTTATCAAATTCATATATTAGATAATTATGGCTTTATTCCTATTGTTATTTTTCGCAGAATTTATAGTCTTTAGCGTTGTTAAAAAATAATACCTATATACTAAAGGAAAATGTTCTATGAAGATGAAAGCGCTTGTGGCAGTTGCTGTTTCTGCTGTCATTTTAACGGGTTGTAAAAATTTAGACCAAGGGATGTTGACTAACTCAGGCATGCAATTATTCCAAGCTGCGACACTGACTGACTCTGATGTTAAACAATTAAGTGACCAATCTTGTAAAGAAATGGATGCGCAAAACAAAATTGCTCCAGCGTCTAGCAAGTATGCGAAACGCTTAGACAAAATTGCAAAAGCGCTGGGTAACGAAGTTGATGGTACTCCAGTAAACTATAAAGTTTATCTGACTAGCGATGTCAACGCATGGGCAATGGCAAATGGTTGTGTGCGTGTATATAGCGGCCTGATGGATGTGATGAACGATAACGAAGTTGAAGGCGTTCTGGGTCATGAAATGGGCCACGTTGCATTAGGTCATACACGTAAAGCAATGCAAGTTGCTTATGCGGCAGTTGCTGCGCGTACTGCCGCAGCATCAGCGGGTGGCGTTGTAGAACAACTGAGTGCATCACAAGTTGCAGCTCTGGGTGAAAAACTGATTAACTCACAGTTTTCTCAACACCAAGAAAGCGAAGCAGATAACTTCTCTTATGACTTACTAAAAAAACGTGGTGTTAAAACTGACGGTTTAGTCACTGGTTTTGAAAAATTAGCGAAAATGGGTAGCGGCGAGACAAGCATGTTTGACTCTCACCCACCATCAAGCGAACGTGCACAAAACATCCGTGACCGTATTGCCGCTGACAAAAAATAATATTTAATTATTGACGTTAGTTGAGTGTTATTTTGGTGTAGTAATATGATGATATATTGCTACACCAATCACGTATTTCCTGCTATTTATCTCAATATTACTTTTCTTATATTGCAAATCAGAACTTATCCCGTTGTGCTCCTGTAACCGACTCTCTATCTTGTTAATTAAACGATATTCAGGTCTTTTCGTAATTTTGCAAATTTTCGTTTGATAAAACGTTAGCAAGGAAAAAAGATGGAAAAAGTGCAGAGAATTTCTCTTTTAGCTAAGGGAATGGGCATGCTGTTATCGGGAACCTGCCGTTTATTAACGGGTGTTCGCACTCGTTGGGTAGGGTGCCAACCTTCAATGACCACACGTATTTATTATGCCAATCATTCAAGCCATCTTGATGGTTTGGTTATTTGGTCTGGGTTGCCGCCGTTAATGCGCCATTTTGTTCACCCTGTTGCCGCTAAAGATTATTGGGTTAAGACACCATTTCGGCGTTATTTAGTTAATAAGGTTTTTCGCGCTGTATTAGTCGATAGAAAAGGCGATAAGCCTGCACAAAATAATACATTAGCTCCTTTAGAATCAGTATTAGAGTCAAAGCATTCATTAATATTTTTTCCTGAGGGTACGCGTGGAGATGGGGAAACGCTAAGTCAATTTAAAAGTGGGCTCTACCATCTCGCGAAAAAATACCCTGATGTTGAAGTTGTTCCAGTCTATTTGGAAAATTTAAATCGTGTATTACCGAAGGGGTCAAAGCTTGTTGTGCCTGTGATTTGCTCAGCTATCGTTGGTAAGCCTCTGGAGCCTATTATGGAGAATGAAAATAAAATCGACTTTTTGCAGCGAGCCAAAGAAGCACTTGAGGAGCTAATGCCATGAATATTGGGGACAGGGAATTAGTATTATTGTTGTCAGGTGTGTTTGGGATACTAGTATTTGCTAGTGTTATTGGTGGTATTCTTGCATATCGTTATTCAGGTGAAAAAAGTAACCCAACCATTGATAATTTGAATGCTCGTATCCGCGCATGGTGGGTTATGTGCATTATTTGTGTACTTGCTGTGGTGCTTGGCAATATAGGTGTCGTGATCTTATTCGCACTGATATCGTTCTTTGCACTCAGAGAGTTTATTACCTTAACGCCAACACGGCGAAGTGACCATGAGGCATTATTTTGGTGCTTCTTTGTTTTTATTCCATTGCAATATGTCTTGGTTGGTATTGAATGGTATGGGTTATTTTCAATTTTCGTACCTGTTTTTGTATTCCTTTTCTTGCCTACCCGTATTGCTTTAGCTGGAGATACCTTTCATTTTCTTGAACGCACTGCAAAAATTCAGTGGGGAATGTTGGTGGCTGTTTTTTGTTTAAGCCACGTCCCTGCGTTATTGATGTTGAATATTCAAGGCTATGAAGGCGAAAACGTAAAATTATTACTTTTCTTGATTATTGTGACGCAAATTTCAGATGTGTTGCAGTATGTTTTTGGCAAGTTAATGGGTAAGCGGCCTATTGTGCCTAAGTTGAGCCCAAATAAGACAATTGAAGGTTTTATTGGCGGAGTATTATCTTCAGTACTCATTGGTGTTTGTCTTTACTGGGTAACCCCGTTTAGCTGGTGGGTTGCGGGACTGATGTCATTAGCGATTACCATTATGGGGTTTGTGGGAGGGTTATGTATGTCAGCCATTAAGCGTGATAGTGGCATTAAAGATTTTGGGGCGATTATTGAAGGACATGGGGGCATGCTGGATCGCATTGACTCATTGTGTTTTGCTGCGCCTATTTTTTTCCATTTAACGCGTTATTACTATACATAATCCCATTTTATTTTCGTTTTTGTTCGTTAATCAAAAGAGCACCAAAATGGTGCTTTTCTTTTGTTTTATAGGTACAGCATCGAAGGAATTTAAGTGTTATCATTAATACTTAATTTTTATTTCAAACTAAGATTCAACTAGGGTAATTCGCTTTAGTTGGTACTCTAGGGCTTTTTTTGCATTGAAAGATTTACCTATTGGGGTGATCGGCTAGAATTATGTAAACTGGATCACAATAAAACATAAAAGCTTGATGGAAAGCAGATGCATAATTCACTCTTTGCCGTATTATGCTGCTAGGTGAATCAATTCAGCACTAGTAAGCCAGCGTAATTAGCGTTAAAAAGATTAGCAGCGTAATGGTTTTATCGATTTGCAATTTTATGTTCATTAATCAGAGGTCATCATGGTCAAGCAGATTAAAAGAATTGGGGTTTTAACGAGTGGTGGTGACGCGCCAGGCATGAATGCAGCGATCCGCGGTGTGGTTCGCGCGGCATTAGGTGAAGGTTTAGAAGTCATGGGTATTTTTGACGGGTACCTTGGCCTATATGAAAACCGCATGAAGCAATTAGACCGGTATAGCGTGTCAGATATGATTAACCGTGGTGGTACCTTCTTAGGCTCAGCTCGTTTTCCACAATTCCGTGATGAAAAAGTGCGTGCTGTCGCATTCGATAATCTGAAGAAAAACCATATTGACGCATTAGTTGTTATTGGTGGTGACGGTTCTTATTTGGGGGCTAAAGCACTGACGGAAGCTGGTTTCCCATGTATTGGATTACCGGGAACGATTGATAATGACGTTGCTGGCACAGACTATACCATCGGTTATTTCACTGCACTTGAAACGGTTGTTGAGGCTATTGACCGCCTTCGCGATACCTCGACGTCCCATAAACGTATTTCTATTGTTGAAGTGATGGGACGTTACTGTGGTGATTTAACGCTATCTGCTGCGATTGCTGGGGGCTGTGAGTTCTTAGTGTTACCTGAGCAGGAAATGGCTTTTGACCGCGAAGAACTATTATCAGAAATCAAACGTGGTATTGAAAAAGGCAAACGCCATGCGATTGTTGCTATTACCGAACACGTTTGTGATGTGGGTGAATTAGCGAAATATATTGAGCAGGAAACACACCACGAAACCCGTGCAACGGTTCTTGGTCATATCCAACGTGGTGGTTCCCCAGTTGCTTATGACCGTATTTTAGCATCACGCATGGGGGCTTATTCTATTCAACTTCTGTTGGAAGGCTACGGCGGGCGCTGTGTTGGTATTCAAAATGAAAAATTAGTCCATCATGACATTATTGATGCGGTTATGAATATGAAGCGCGTCTTTAAGAAGGATTGGTTTGATACGGCGAAGAAGCTGTACTAATCCCTCTATAATTGCAAATCTCTCCTGCATAGTGATTTCCCGCTATGCAGGTTTGATCCTGTATTCCAGATAATACTTTGTTCATATATTCCTCATTCTTATAAGTTTTTCTTTTTAATTATTTCCCGTAATTGATGCTATCTGTCAGCCTCCTCCTTATCACAAATTTAATGAGGGAAGGCAAATGACACGTTCATGGCAGGTAAAAAAATCACAATTCACGACAGCATTGCTATTGCTGTTAGCGACAGGGGCTTGGGCGAAAAACATTCAATTGTTGAATGTGTCTTATGATCCGACTCGTGAGTTTTATCAGCAATATAATCAGGAGTTCAGTAATTATTGGAAAAAGAAAACGGGCGATACCGTTACCGTTCGGCAATCTCATGGTGGCTCAGGTAAGCAAGCCATATCAGTGGTGAATGGATTAGAAGCCGATGTTGTTACCTTAGCTTTAGCCTATGATGTTGATGCTATAGCACAAAGTGGCCGTATAGATAAAAATTGGATAAAAAAGCTCCCCGATAATTCAGCTCCTTATACATCGACTATCGTCTTTCTCGTTCGTAAAGATAACCCGAAAAATATCAAAGATTGGGACGACTTAGTCCGCAAAGACGTTTCCGTGGTGACACCAAACCCAAAGACCTCCGGCGGAGCACGTTGGAATTACTTAGCAGCATGGGGCTATGCGTTAGATAAAAATCAGCAAAACCCTGAAAAAGCGAAACAATTCGTTAAACAGCTCTATAAAAATGTGGAAGTACTCGATTCGGGGGCTCGCGGCGCAACCAATAGTTTTGTTGAACGTGGTATCGGCGATGTATTAATTGCTTGGGAAAATGAAGCGTTATTAGCCATAAATGAGTTAGGGGAAAGCGGACAGTTTGAAATTGTGACGCCAAGTATTTCGATTCTCGCTGAGCCAACCGTCGCTGTTGTCGATAAAACCGTCGATAAACGTGACCGCAGGGCGGTTGCAGAAGCTTATCTAGAGCACCTCTATTCTGCGCAAGGGCAGGAAATTGCAGCTAAAAACTACTATCGCCCACGAAATAGCGAAGTGGCCAAAAAATATCAACAACAGTTTCCTGAACTAAAACTGCTGACGGTTGATGGCAGCTTTGGCGGCTGGCAAGCCGCGCAAGCAACCCATTTTGCTAATGGAGGGGTGTTCGACGAAATCATTCAACGCTAATACTCGTCATATTTCAATTTGTAGGGGTGTTGGCTGCACGCACTCGCCCTAGTCACATACTGGTGTATGCTCCTAGGGCCTCGTTTGTTTGCCGCCTACCTACAATTTGAACTATTTAGAGTATTATCTTAGGTGTAATAAATATTTTGAGTAATGATAGTTAAGGGCGGGGATAATAAAAACAGGATTAAAATGGGGTATTATTCCTAGCCTGTGAGGGGCAGACTAGGAATGAGGTTAATTTATTGCCACTGGTATTTGACACCTAACTGGCCAAGATAAAATGTTTGACGGTTATTGCCACCAGAGGTGATACCTGCATTTTTTGGGTTTTCCCAAGTACTAGGTTCAACCGCGAAGCCGCCCCATAGCGTTAGTTTTGGTGTTAAGTTATAAAAAACCTGTGTTCCGACACGGTAGCCGTCTTTAACTTTCTGAGTTGTACGTTTGTTGCTATCGTAGTTATGTTCATTTAAATAATAGCGAAAATAAGGCATTACGCTCCAATCCTGGTTTAACGTGATAGGAAAATAACCGCGAATTTGGTTTTGTTCCCATGTCTTATTAAAGTCTTTATCCCATGTCCAATCGGTGTATAGATAGACTTTGGCGGTTGCAGAGTCGTTGACCTTATAAACAAGTCCGTGTTCGGATTCCCACTCATAACTATTGGGGGCATGGAAATTATCGTAGTGATAAACTGCATCCCAAAAGTTAAATGCCCACTTATCATTGAAATTGTATGTCCCGCTAGGCATTAACCAAAACATAGTATTCGATGGCCGTGCCTGTGTGCCCGGTGCGGAGTCATTTGATTCCTTACGATAGGTGACATTCAAATTGAACTGACCAATATCGCTCGCATACATTTTCCGAGTAGCGCCAATTTGCGTACGATTACGAATAAAAGAATCTTTGGATGTTGAGAAATTGTGGTTGTAGCTTCTTAATGATTCCTTATGTTCCAGAAAAAAGCTCCATTTTGATTCAGGATTCGCTAAAAATAGCTGGCCAACCATCGTGGTTTTGTCGTAGACCTTACGACCGCTGGTATTATGGTGCCCTTCAAATTTTTCGAGTTCCATATAGACGTTGGAAGAAACGTGCCAGTAATCATTATTGACCTGATCAGCTGCGAAAACGGATGTTGTCAATCCTGTGAGAGTAACAAAAAGTAAACCATTCAGTGAAGTTTTCATTTTAACCCTTTAATTTTTATGTATATTTTATTTTTTATGCCTTAGTCCAAGGCGTTAGTGTCTGGCCTTTATACCGTGGGGTATAAAGGCTAAATCATTGTTAATAATTAATAGGTTGTGTAATTAATTGATTGTGGAGTAGGTTTCACCATGACCATAAGGGAACAGCACTTTGTTACCTTGTGAGTTTTTAATATTAACGGGTAGCAACCCTTGAGGTGGGTTTAGCGGCTGGCCGTGAGTGTTAGCAAATAATGTCCGTAAACCGCTGCGAATATTGGTTTCTAACGAATTGCGGTTATTATTGGTGATATCAAATCCGGTAATACCGTAGATGGCAATATTTGCGTTTACATTGTTTAGGTATGCGATGTCATAGGGGTTACGTGAAGAGATAACAACAATAGGGGTTTTAAGTTGGTTTGCAGCATCAATGATAAGCTGAGCATTCGTTGGCGTATCCTTTAAATTATAGGTCGTCAGTAATACCAAATCTTGGTTTTGAACCAGTTTTTTTGCTTCATCTTGAGTTAGCGTATTTTCATTCAATTTAACGACACTTTCGCCTGTAAGAATAGCAACCCCCGTTTCCTGTGCGATATCATTTAACTGTTTTTGAATTAAGGTATTGCGTGGCTTTTCATCAGAAATAATGAAAATTCGATTTAGCGGTTTTAATTGATAGGGCAGCACATTCTCATTTTTAATTAATGTGATAGCCTGCTCAGAAACCATATTTTCAATATCTTTATGGCCTTTTGATGCGACGACTTGTTCTGCCTTCACTAAGTCTATTGGTTGTGCTGTAATTTCTTGCTGAAGCTTTTTCAGCACTACACGTTTTGCGGATTCATCAATACGTTTTTTCAGTTCTGGGTTTTTCTCTGCTTGTGTTTCTAAATAGCGGTACATGTTATCTAAACGAGAAACCGCTTGGGTGTCCCACATTTTAATTGGCATAAGAATAATATCTGAGCCAGCGAGTAACGAGGTTTCTACCGCCCAATTAATATCGAAGTTGTCAGCAATAGCCCCCATATCCATGGCATCTGTCACTATCAAGCCGTCATAGTTGAGCTCATCGCGTAAAATACCATGCAAAATAGGTTTGGAAAGCGTCGCTGGGGTGCCAACTTGTTTACCTGCAAGTGTGGTGATCTTATCGTCATCCAGTGCTGGTACAATGATATGTGCGGTCATGACGGCATCAGCACCATGAGATAACGCGTATTTGAATGGGACGAGTTCAGTGTCTCGCCATGTTTTCGCGTCGGAATTAACAACGGGTAAATCAACATGGGAGTCAGCAGAGACATTTCCATGACCCGGGAAATGTTTAAGTGACGTCAATAAATTATATTTATGAATGCCTTGAATATAGCTGGTGGCCAGAGAGCCAACTAAATTTTTATCATCTGAGTATGAGCGTACCCCAATAACTGGGTTATTTTGGTTGTTATTAACATCAACAACTGGGCCAAAATTGATATTAAAACCAAGACTGGATAGCTCATATCCGTGGATCATCCCTGTTAGCTCTGCAAGGGCTGGGTTACGTGCTGCGCCTAATGCCATATTTCCGGGCATTTCGGTGCCTACGCGTAAGCGGGTGACATAACCCCCTTCTTGGTCGGTACCAATAAATAGTGGAAGGTTACTGCGGGAAGATTGAAGTTTATTAATTAACTCCACAGTTTGTGGTGTATCAATCAGATTTTCTCTAAATAGGATCACCGAACCGAGGTGGTACTGATTGATAACCTTAGAAACTTCATCATTCATAACGAGAAAAGGAGCGGGTTCTCCATGGCTGTCTTTATTCCAATATCTGAAATCTAACATGAAGAGCTGACCAATTTTCTCAGCCTCGGACATATTATTTACTATTTCTTGTGCAGACTTTTGTTTGTCTTGCCATAATTCATTCAATTGGGCTTGTGTTATTGGGTTAGCCATTGAAAATGCACTGAAAATACAAGCACTAAGTAAAGTGAATTTCTTCATTTTTCATTTTCCCTAAGTTATTTTTCAAAAAATAATAAGTGGCTGGATATATTTATGATGTGAGAGTGCTCACAGTTGATAGTATTCTCTCTTTCAGAGTAAGAGGAATAGCGTACAAATAGATAGAGAAGGGGTCTTTATTTATCTCATTGATATTAAATAGCAAATTATCAAGAATAATTAATTTTAACCTAGAATAATTTCAACTTGATATTATTTTGTTATGTGACGTAAGTATAAATTATAATTAAATGGTATTTAAATCGACGGTAGAGCGTAAAAAATTAATGTTTTCACTAATTATTTACTTTTTAATATATTTTATTCTTATATTTAAGTAGTTTTCTAATTTAAAATAGATAAGCCATATGATATTTCACATGGCTTATTTTTTTAAGAGAAATAAGTTAGTTGCAAACCAAAGGTTACCATTGGTATTTTACGCCAATTTTACTTAGGTATAGCGTTTGTTTATTATCATATCCTGACGTAATTCCATTCTTTTTAGGTGATTTCCATGTTGAAGGCTCATAGGCAAACTCACTCCATAAAGTCAGTGATGGGGTGACTTGGTATTCCACGAGAGAGCCAATGCGGAAGCCATTTTTAATTTCCTGTGTTAAATAATTATTTTTATCATAGGTATTTTCTTGTAAGAAATAACGTGCATAGGGGGTGATTTTCCAGTTGGGTTTAATGGTAATGGGTAGGTACGCACGAACTTGTGATTGTAAAAAGCGGGTGCTGAAATGTTTATCCCATTGGTTATCAATATAAACAGTGAATTTTGCTTTTAATGCATCTGAATATTTATAGGTCACACCAAATTCGGTTTCTGCTTCATGACTGCTGTCATTGAAATAATTACTGTAATAAAAATAAGAGAGCCAAAAGTTAAAAGACCAATCATCATTGAAACGGTACTCGCCGGCAGGAGTTAAGCCATATAAACGATTCGAAGAACGTGCTTTGGTGTTGGGTTCGACATCGTTTGACTCTTTTCTGTAACGAAAACCAAGCTCTAAGTCTGATGTTGGGGTGTTAATCATTTTCTTGATAGCATCAATTTGCGTGCGATTTCTAATGTAAGAATCCCGTGAAGTCGTGAAGTTACGGCCATGATTCCTTAAAGATTCGCGGTGTTCAAGAGCAAAGCGCCAGGCAGATTGCGGGTTGAAAAGCTTTAGTTGCCCAACGGCGCTGATTTTATCGTAGACTTTATTATTAAATGAATCCCGTTGTCCTTGATATTCTTCTATTTCCAAATAGATATTGGTATTAACTCGCCAAGAGTCATTATTTAATTCAGAGAAACAAATTGTAGGGAATATAATTATGATGCTATAGATTAAACCAACTATATATTTCATATTTATCCTTCAGGGTGAGTTTTATTAATGTTAATTATCTAGTTGAGCGATTAGAGAGATAAATGTGTATTAACTTTTATAGATTGTCTACCGTTATTATTTAATAGATGATGAATGGTATATATAAATTAAAAATCTAATAAGTTGCATCTTGTTGTTATTTTTGGGAATTTTATTATTGTTGGTATAAAGGTGTGTTTTTATTTATAATTTTATTTAAGATTTTTAATCATATGTTTATTTGTTAGTTTTAAATTTAATTAATAAATATTGATTTTATTTAAAACTAAGTGGTAATTGTATTATATGGTTGGTAATTATGAGAATAATAAAAATATTAATATGATGATTTTATTCATGTTGGAATTAATGAAAACAAAAAACCGCCAATATTTGGCGGTTAATCTCAAGGTATTAAAATAACCTTATTTAGATTTTTTCGCTTCAGCAGCCGCTTTAACAATAACAGCAAAAGCGTCAGCTTTCAGAGAAGCGCCACCCACTAAGGCACCATCGATATCTGGCTGGGTAAATAGCTCAGCTGCGTTGCTGGCATTAACAGAGCCGCCGTATTGTATGATAACTTGTTCAGCAATGGCTGCATCTTTTTTCGCAATATGAGTACGAATAAATTTATGGATTGCTTGTGCTTGTGCTGGTGTTGCTGATTTACCTGTACCGATAGCCCAGATTGGCTCATAAGCGATAACGGCACCTTGGAAAGCTTCTGCACCTAAAGAATTCAATACGGCATCGATTTGACGAGCGCAGACTTCTTCGGTTTTACCCGCTTCATTTTCAGCTTCAGTTTCACCAATACACAGTACTGGGATCAGGCCTTGTTCTTTTAAGACAGCAAATTTCTTAGCGACAAATTCATCACTTTCGTTGTGATAAGTACGGCGCTCTGAGTGGCCGATAATGATGTATTTGGCGCCAACATCTTTTAACATTTCAGCAGAGGTTTCACCTGTAAATGCACCTGATAGGTTAACGTCAACGTTTTGTGCACCTAACGCAATACGGCTACCTGCTAACGCGTGTTTAGCTTGGGTTAAGTAAATTGCAGGTGGTGCAATAGCCACATCACAGCCATCAACGCTGCTTAGTTCATTACGCAAGCCAGCGACGAGGTCATTGACCATCTGTGTGCTGCCGTTCAGTTTCCAGTTACCCATTACCAATGGATGTCGCATGTTATTTCCTCCAACCAGAGAGTTTGAATGATTAATCAATAAGTTATTCATCACACGCTTATGTTACACGCGTAACGTGACAATGTTGTGGCCATTCACCTTCTGCATTATAAGAACAATGGATAATAATAGCTTTGCTTTTCATCATGCTTGTTCTTAGAGCGTGATCACAGTCAGTTTAGGGTGTTTGTTGTTCTAGCTTAATCGGTTCAACAGCAAAAGTAAGCACATTATTGTCACTTTTTACTAAAATATATCTTAAAGCGCCTAATCGAGCTTCTTCCGCGTGAGTTGCACTATTATTGGCAATAAATTTATTTAAGGCTTCCGTAAGCTCAGGGGCTTTATCCAGTGAAACTTCAGGGGCAAATATACGGACCATTGCCATGGTATAACTTTCCATTAATTGTCGATTTTTTTGGTTTTCTTGTGGGTTATCAGACGGTAGTAATGTGATCTGTAAACTTTTAATTTTTTCACTTCCGCGTTCTAACACCGCAGAGGAATAAATTTGTTGGTTAATTCGAGAAGCTGCTCGAATATAGGGAGCTGCGATATCTTGGCTAGCAATTACTTTATATTCATGAAGATATAAGTCTTTGTATGCTTGATTGAATTGGTTACGTAATTCAGGAATAGTGAGGTTAAAAGAAGGCGCATCAGGGGCCAAATAGGAGACCTCAAAGTCAGTATCTGGCAGCGTTGGGACTTTTTGAGCAAAAGCCAGTTGTGGCGCACTAAGTACAAAAATGGTTATGATGGCGTATACAGAACGAAATAAAGTTTGGGTCATTTTTGAGCCACTCATTTTTAGTTTTCCACATTGTATCAGGATTATAGGTAATGACATTACAACAATGGGCTTTTTCCTTCAAAGGCCGTATCGGTCGCCGGCCATTTTGGGTAGGTATTGCAGTCATTTTTATTTTAATGACGGTAATTGCCCTGTTACAAAATGCACTGCTATTCTCTGAAACACTTGCTATATCGTTATTTATTTTACTACTTTACCCTTTGGCCGCTATCTTTGTGAAGCGTTTACATGACCGTGGAAAATCGGGTGGGTGGTTTACGCTGATTTTATTGGCATTTGCTCTTTTTTCAATCGACGTCAGCCAATTTGAACCTGTATGGCAATGGGGGATAGGGCGCTTTTTGCCATTATTAATTACTGTGATAATGGTACTTGATTGCGGAGCTTTTGTGGGAATGGATGGTGTTAATCACTACGGTGAAGAAACAGAAACTGTGGATTATTTATAGCGTCAATACCATGTGACCCGACTACCATATAACATGAATGCTACCCTGAAAATATTTCAGGGTAGCATTCTAAATTACCAGTATTGCTCACTCGAAATATGGCCAGGTTTGCGGCGTAAATGTTTAACCATGTTACGGTTATTTTTTAGTGTATCGCGAGTGTCCCTGACCATTTCAGGGTTACCGCATAGCATAACGTGGCAGGTATCAGGCGAAAGGGCTAGGCCAACAGCGTCTTCGAGTGCATGATTTTCAATTAAGGCTGGAACACGGCCATATAATGAACCTGTACATTGTTCGCGGCTCACCACGGTGACAATTTTTAATTTCCCTTGATATTGTTGTTCCAACTTTTTCATTAAGGGCAAATAACTTAAATCTTTCTCATAACGGACCGCGTGGAGTAAAACAATGTTCTCGAAGCGCTCAAGGTCTTTGCCTTCCTGTAAAATAGACAAAAAAGGCCCAATGGCGGTACCTGTTGATAACATCCATAAATTTTTACATTCAGGGATTTCGTCTAGAACGAAGAAACCTGCTGCTTCATTTGTGATCTGTAACGTATCATCGGGTTTTAATTGTGCTAATTTTGGGCTAAGTTTCCCTTCGGGGACGATGACAAAATAAAATTCAAGTCGGTTATCACTAGGTGCGTTGACGTAAGAATAAGCTCGCTGAATACGTTCGCCTTCGATTTCGAGTGCCAGTTTGGCGTATTGTCCGGCGGTAAAGGGTTTAATTGGCGCCTCAATGACTAAGCTGAATAATGAATCAGTCCAAAATTTGGCTTCAATCACTGTTCCTGTTACCCAATTTGCCATAGATCCCACCTCTTCATATTTTAAAATCGACCATCTGAAAAATAACTCATTTTTGATGTGAATGAGCCAAAGCATGGTTCACTAGGATTTAATACTAAAACAGTTCATTATTTATGCTTATCGATAATGTGTTCCAGTGTTTTATTCTTAATATTGGTCTATTTTAAAGTTCAATGTACAGTTATGTTGACAATGCTGGCGAATATTACTGCCATTGTTGAAAAATATAAAATGTCGCACTACTACGAAAAGATGGCTGCTTTTGTTATCTTAGTCACACTCAAGCAAAACGCATTATTTGCTATTTATTAAAAATGGCATAAAAGCGTAGAGCAGTATTTTTATATTGATAATTAAGCACCTAAATAATTTTGCGTTATTACAATGAAATAATGCGGCGTTATTTTGTGTCCGAAATAGCGTGCATTTGAATTATTGGATGTATTTGAGAGAAAAATGAGAAAACTGGAACATTTTAATTTGCTATTAATGCTAATTGCATTGGCAGCAGTCGGCCAAATGACACAAACTATTTATGTTCCTGTCATTGCTGAAATTGCCGCTTATTTTAATGAGCCCTCTGGTGCTGTTCAACAAGTGATGGCGGCTTATTTATTTTCTTATGGTTTTTCGCAGTTAGTTTATGGGCCGCTATCTGACCGAATTGGTCGCCGACCTGTTATTTTAACCGGTTTAACGATTTTCTTATTTTCAACGGTTGTGGCAATTTTCGCGCCAACGCTAAATATACTTACAGTGGCAAGTGGGTTACAAGGGCTAGGAACTGGTGTTGCCGGTGTAATGGCAAGAACAATGCCTCGAGACTTATATAAAGGCACAGCGCTGCGTTATGCAAATAGCCTATTAAATATGGGGGTGTTAGTCAGCCCATTATTGGCTCCTATGTTTGGCGGAATATTAGCGCACTTTTGGGGCTGGCATGCTTGCTATATTTTCCTATTTATCTTAGGAGCCTCAGTATTATTGAGTATGTATCGTTGGCTACCAGAAACGCGGCCTGTTTCCCCAGAAAAGCACAGAATGTTGGCCTCATATCGTGAATTACTTTCAAGTGGTTCATTTCTCTCTTACCTTGCCATGCTAGTTGGTGCGTTAGCTGGGATAGCGGTATTTGAAGCCAGCAGTGGTGTATTGATGGGCGGTGTATTAGGGCTAAGCAGTATCACTGTGAGTATTTTATTTATATTGCCGATTCCTGCCGCTTTCTTTGGCGCTTGGTATGCAGGGCGAGAGGGAAAAACGTTTTATAATTTGATGTGGCACTCAGTGCTTATTTGTTTATTGGCTGGCTTTATGATGTGGGTGCCAGGCTGGTTTGGGATTATGAATACATGGACATTGTTAGTCCCAGCAGCGGTATTTTTCTTTGGCGCTGGTATGTTATTTCCCTTAGCAACGACAGGGGCTATGGAGCCTTTCCCTTATTTGGCAGGTGCCGCAGGAGCACTCGTTGGCGGCTTACAAAATGTCGGTTCAGGTGTTGCGACTTGGGTTTCCGCCTTGTTACCACAGAACGGGCAGTTTAGTTTAGGATTGTTGATGTTTTTAATGTCGACGCTTGTATTGTTGTGCTGGTTACCTTTAGCAAAACGTATGAATCACTCAGAACGCATGGTTTAATAGTATATGGTCAGGCTGCAAAAGACAGCCTGACCATCAAATTACGCGCTTAGCAGTATATCAGCTTGCTTTTGTGGCGAAATTGATAGCACCGATGAATACAAGGAGCTAGGTTCCTCTTCTGACATTGATGATATAAGTTCCGGCAACATGACTCCTGAATTAAATATCACTGGTTGGTTGGCATCTAGAAATTTTGTATTTTCTGCTAATTGCCCTGTTGGATTTTGAGTGTTTTGTTGGAGCCAAATCAACTTTGGTACAGTATGGTCCTGCAAGTGTTGGTCTATATGAATGATTATTCCATCCAGTTTTAACTCAGGGGTACTGTCTATCGTGCCTTTTATTGTTAATTGATTTTGTTGTACTGAAAAATACCATTCCTCTATTGGTATGCTTTCTTGAATTTGTTTTTGGTCATCACTTGTCCTTAGTGTGACCCAAAAAGAGTACTGGCCATCAGGCAAGTTTAGGTGAGTAATATCCACCATTTGTTCGAAGTTTACATCCGCAACTAAAGGTTGCTCGACTGTGTAGTAGATCACATCGGGTATTGCTGAGTAATGCCTTGCGTGAGTATCAAGGTGATTGAGCGCAATAAAGTTCAAAGAGGTATCAACCTGCGAATCTTGGCCAAATGGGTCAGATAATGAAAAATATTGTTGATGTAATCGGCCTTTTTCAACCCACTTGGCGCAAAGTGCACTTTTTGAGGTGATTTTGTCGAGATTGACTTTACCTGTCGAAAAATCAATTAAGCCTTCTTCTGTTGCTGCCCAGTAAATAGGGGCACCTTGCCAATAATTATCGAGAATCAGCTGTTTTGGTAATAAATAGCCATCACTGTTTGTTAATACACGGCAAGCTAATGAATCCGGGTTGTTATAGTGGGAGATCAACTGCCCAAGCTCTTTTTTGTCGTTTAATTCATGTACAGTGAACTGAACCAATTCGCCTTTATCTGCAATATTGAAGCTCACTGCGTGTGGAATTTGTAATACCTCGGTTAATAACCCATTTGGAGTCGCATAAGTGACAGTTAATGCATAGTCACCATAAATATCATATGGGCGGCCACCGCCCGTTTTTAGATTATGGTAGTCAGCGGGGAGGTTTCCTATGGTGCGATCAACGGTGATAGTGCTATAAGGATGAAGGGAATTATCCGCCATTTTAGTAAATTGGTGCTGTATCCAATAAATCGGGACATCGCGCTGATGAGGAAATTGTTCAATTTGCGTTAGTTTATAATACTCAGCGTAATTCTGTTGGGTTAGTGTAACCCATTGTTTGTTGGTTTGATCCCAGCGCTGATAAAAACCGTCACCTGCAAACCCGCCATCTTCGGTATCTTCCCCCTTCGTTTTATTATTTTGCCAGCGTACTCTTCCACTTAAAAATTGGTGAATTTTTTGGTTATAGGCATCCGCGTGAGGCAAAAAGGCATCATAAGCACCACTTCGAAAGGGAACAAAGCTGGAAAGCATGGTTGGCATGGCTTGTTGTAAGTGACTGTGGAGATCGTGATAAGTGACATAATATTGCCTAGATTGGTTATAGGCTGGGTTTTTACCGTGACTATAATAACTGTAAGGGTATGTTGGTTGATTATTGCGATCTTTCATATCGGTATGAGGCAAGCCAAGGCCGTGACCAAAAACTTCATGAAACATCACGTTAGGTTCATGAACTCCGCCACCGTGGTTAGGTGATGCTAGTCCTAATAGCGCAGTGCCAACACTCGAAGGCAAAATTTCAACTGCGGTATATTGATAGTCAGAATTAGCATTGTTAGTCGTTTGGTATTTCTTACTATTATTGTAAGCCCAATAAATTTGTGCGCTGGGGTGGTAACCAATTTCTTCAGGGTTATCATAATGAGGATGAATAAGAGGGATAGCTTTACTATTGGAAGAGCTAAAATATGGCGTTAAGCTAGGGCGACTCACTGTGGCAGGTGCGCTATACAGTGTGAGTTGCCCGATTGGTAAGATTGTTGCCGCTTCTTTGCCCCAGCTGAGCGGGGAGTATGAATAAATACCATGCCCTTGTTGGTATAAACTGTGGCTATCAACATGAACAATTAAGTGGTTATCAAGGGTAACATTTGGGGAGAACAAACCATATTGGTTGGTTTCTTCGGTGACAATGGGTTTGCCATTAACCGTGATTACGATGTTGATATCCGGTTGTATCCACTCACCTTTTATCGGTGCTGTAAAGCGTTGCTGATGCCAATTTTGCGCTGAGACATTCATCTGTTGGGGAAACGCGGTTAATGTTTTTGGCAAATGATCTGGGCCAGTGAGTCTCACTCGACCTATTATTTTTCTTTCTTTGTTACTGACAATAGCTTCAATATCGGGGGAGTTTGCTACCGTTTCGCTGGTGATCTCCACATTCAATAGTGCCCAGCGATTAGCTGTTAAGCTCATATGTTTATCCGCCATATTCTGCAAGTGAGTCTGTGCAAGTTGAATATTATGAACTTTCATATCGCTTGGTGTGGGGTTGTAACGTCGTTGAGGTTCATGGTAAATGGGGTCTGGAACAGAAAAGGTACGCTTTCCTGGAATGCGGAGTTGCGGTGCATTTTCAGTTTGTAACTGAATGGAAAGTGGCTGTGATTGCTGCCCATTAGGTAGCATGCCGATAAAATCAAATTGATCTGAGTGGGTTTCAAATTTTGCGTTATCGGCAATATATTGCCACTCATTGGTGGCGTTATTTAGTGTTAGTCGGCCAAATTTAGGCTGCTCAAGAATTTTGTAACCCTTAATATAAGAATTGTTTGGCAGTTTTCCTGTTATGGCACCCACAACTAACTGATCAGGAAGCTCATCTGGGTTTTCGGCGACTAAAATGGGTAGAACTTGAGAAATACTTTCTTGCGTATTATATCGAGAAATTGCCTGTTTTGTTTGTTTCAATTGGAATTGGCGAAAAATGATATTTTCACTGACAAGTTTTAAGGTATTCTTTTCATAGCGGATTTTAACTGCAGGAAGCTGATTTACTGCCATCATTTTATTAACATCAGTTTCGATGGAATGGGCAATCTGTTGCCAAGACGACGTTTCTGTAATTGGGATGTTATGTAAAGACAACGTCTTGTTATACTTGGTATTTTCTATAGATATTGAGAAATATTGGCTGTTATTCCGTAACTCATCGGTTAGCTTCAATGAGTTTATTGAATGGGGTGGTAGGATAATGGCTTGCTGGAAGTTATGATTGTCTAAGGTGTTATTGGTTAGTTCAATGCGTTCTACTGGGCGAAGTTCATCAATGAGTTGTTGAGTAGAAGCTGATGGTTTTTTGTGTTTATCTTTGACTATCAATAAACTCCCGCCTGTGAGTTCTAACCAATGGCGAATGAGCTCAACTTGTTTGTCATTGGCATTTTCGGGTAAGACGACGATGCTATAATGGCGATGCCATTGCCCACTTGGTAGTAATAAATCAGCGAGCTGAGCCTGTGCTCTGGTTTCTCCATCAATCCATTCGTGGGGTGAATTAAAACTTTCAACAAACAAATTTTGCTTCGTATGGAAACTAAAGCCGGAGAAATCTTTAGTGCCGAGCGCACTTAATATATAGGTTTTTTTATTTTCACCCGCTAAACGGGGCTTATCACTTAACCAACTGAATAACTTAAATGCTTTTTCGCCGTCAGCTGATTGTTCAGGGTTATCCTTTAATGCATTTATCAAGGTGGTATCTTGCTGAATAATTGCCACTCTCCCTTTTTTATACCATCCTAGTTGTAAGTTACCTTGCTGTATTTCATCAGCAAATATTTTAAGGTTATCCATTACCAAAATCCATTTTTTGAGGGTTAATTTCGAATTTCATTGGAATGTTATTCTAAATAAACTCAAAAAAACGGTCTAATTTATTATTATTTTAATAACTGCATTTTCATTGATTAACTAATTAGTTATTAGAAGAAAGTCATACTTGTAGGGATAAAATAAAAAAGGCCATATAAATTATATGGCCTTGGGTGATTAAAAATAAAGGCGGTTAAAAATAGACTAGCCGCGGTCTTCCCACTCTTGGGCGCGTGCTACGGCTTTTTTCCATCCCTCGTATTTGAAATTACGTTCCGTCGTTTCAATACCTGGTTTGAATACACGCTCAATGGTCGCCTTGCTCTGTAGCTCATCAAGATTACTCCAGAAACCAACGGCTAAACCTGCAAGGTAAGCGGCGCCCAACGCGGTGCTTTCTCGCACTTCAGGACGCTCAACAGGGGTACCTAAAATATCTGACTGGAATTGCATTAAAAAGTTATTGGCGACAGCGCCCCCATCAACCCTCAGTGCTTTTAAGCGCTCACCAGAGTCTGCTTGCATTGCATCAAGTACATCACGGGTTTGATAAGCGATGGACTCTAAGGTTGCGCGAATGATGTGGTTGCGGTTTGCACCACGCGTTAGGCCAAAAATAGCGCCACGCGCATACGGGTCCCAATAGGGTGCGCCTAAGCCTGTAAAGGCGGGAACAACATACACGCCATTGCTGTCTTTCACTTTAGTGGCAAAGTACTCTGAGTCTGTCGATTCATCAATCAATTTCAGTTCATCACGCAGCCATTGAATAGATGCTCCGCCCACGAATACAGCACCTTCAAGGGCATAATTGACTTCGCCTCTCGGCCCACAAGCGATGGTCGTTAACAACCCGTGGTTTGAGCGTACTGCGGTTTCCCCTGTATTTAGTAGTAAGAAGCAACCTGTTCCATAGGTATTTTTAGCCATACCCGGTTTTACACACAGTTGGCCGTATAGCGCGGCTTGTTGGTCTCCCGCCATCCCTGAAATTGGGATACGAGTCCCACCTTTCCCCCCAATATTGGTTTGCCCGTAGACTTCGGAAGAGGGGCGTACTTCAGGGAGCATTGCACGTGGAATATTGAGCGCTTTGAGGATTTTGTCATCCCACTCAAGGTTGCGGATATTGAACAACATGGTTCGGGAAGCATTGGTGTAGTCGGTGACATGAACACGCCCTTGTGTCATTTTCCAAACGAGCCAAGTATCCACCGTCCCAAACAGTAATTCGCCTTTCTCAGCACGTTCACGTGCGCCTTCAACATTATCTAAAATCCATTTTACTTTGGTACCGGAGAAATAGGGGTCAACAACCAGCCCCGTATTTTGGCGAATATACTCTTCTAAATCGCGGTCATTTTGTTTTAGATGCGTACAAAAATCAGCAGTACGACGACATTGCCATACAATCGCATTATAAACAGGCTTACCTGTGGCTTTTTCCCATACGATGGTGGTTTCACGTTGGTTAGTGATCCCAATGCCAGCGACTTCATCGGTACGAATATCCGCTTTAGCGAGTACTTCTACAAGTGTTGAGCTTTGCGATGCCCAAATTTCCATTGGGTCATGTTCCACCCAACCTGGTTTAGGATAAACTTGGGTGAATTCACGTTGTGAAATACTGACAATATTTGCATCATGGTCGAGTACAACAGCGCGTGAGCTGGTTGTGCCTTGGTCGAGTGCAACAATATACTTTTTCGCAATAGTGGTTTCAGTTGTCATAATTTAAGCCTGTTCCGAGGATTTGGTGTTTTTAACGGATAATTTTTCTGTTTTGGTCTCTTCTTCACATACCATGCAAGGTAAGTGGCGACCAATCAGTTTGCGATAGGCGAATGCGCCTAGCAGACCACCAACAATAGGTGCTGTCAATGGGACGAGAAAATAGGGAATATCGCGGCCACCGGTGAGAGCGATATCACCCCAACCAGCGAGATAAGCGACAACCTTTGGACCGAAGTCACGAGCTGGGTTGAGTGCAAATCCTGTGAGTGCGCCAAATGACCCGCCGATGACGGCAATCAAAATACCAATTAACAGTGGCGCGAGTGGGCCACGAGGGACACCATTGCCATCATCGGTTAGGGCGAGTATTAAGCAAACAAGAATGGCTGCAATAATGACCTCAATAAAAAATGCATGGGGAACACTAATTTGTGGTGCAGGGTAGGTTGAGAAAACACCTGCAGTAAATAAGCTTTCTTGTGAGCCTCTAATGATATGGTGGACTTGGTCGTAATCGAAAAATACAGGGGAATACATTGAGTAAACTAAGGCGGCAGCAAAGAAGCCTCCTAGCATCTGTGCGATGATATAAGGGACGACTTTGCGTTTATCAAAACACGCAAATAGCCATAATGCGAGAGTAACGGCTGGGTTTAAGTGAGCACCGGAAGTACCCGCTGTTAGGTAAACGGCTAAAGCAACGCCGAAGCCCCAGATAATACTAATTTCCCATAAACCTAGTTGTGCGCCAGCTATTCTAACGGCAGCAACACAGCCTAGACCAAAAAATACCAGTAGCGCAGTCCCTAAAAACTCTGAGATGCACTGACCTGTGAGTGATGTAGTCGTCATTTGGCTCATATGTTTCTATCCTACGAAAATGAAAAATATTGTAATGTTTTTTTAAGTTAAGATTTTCTAATCGAAAATCATTAACTGTGAATTTATCGTTAAAGAACATAAACGAGAAATATCGAAATTGAAAAATGTGTGTTACATCACTAAAGCGAAACAAAACAATCAAAAATAGTGATGGATTCGACCTTTGTGATGTGATCTGACCAGTGTTTTTTAATGAAGGTTATTACGATTCAGAAGGAAGGAACTGGACACAGAGGATCATGCTACTTACAATCGTGTAAAAGCTGATAAGGGAGACCAGAATTATGTCATTTGAAGTATTTGAAAAACTAGAATCCAAAGTCCAACAAGCGATTGATACAATCACACTGTTACAAATGGAAATCGATGAATTAAAAGATAAAAATGGTGCGTTAAGCCAAGAGCTTGAAACAGCAAAATCAGGCACGGATTCACTGGTGCGTGAAAATGAACAGTTAAAACAAGAGCAGCAAGCTTGGCAAGAGCGTTTACGGACTTTGCTCGGTAAGATGGAAGAAGTGTAATTTCTCGTCATACTTCGCGTTGTAGGGGTGTTGGCTTCGTCTCTTCGCCCTAGTCACATACTTATGTATGCTCCTAGGGTCTTATCGACTTTGCCGCCTACCTACAACACGAATTATTTAGAGAAATCTTCATCACACCCCATGTTCTAGAGTATAAAAATAAGGGCTGCAAATTATTGCAGCCCTTATTTATAGAATTTTTAACGGATCATGCGTCGATATTGTCATCTTCGACAAAACCGTTGTTCTCATAAGGTGTTAATGGCTCTTCAGAAAGGATAATACCGGTGTTATCGGCATAAAGGTAATCACCTGAAAAGAAAGTCACACCGCCGAAATTAACACGAATATCACTTTCACCGATGCCTTCATCCGGACAGCCTGCCGGCATCGCAGCAATAGCTTGAATACCGAGGTCGAGTTCCATCAGGGTATCTACCTGACGAACCGCACCGTAAACCACAATTCCTTCCCAGTGGTTATCAACAGCTAACCTTGCAATTTCAGCATCAATAAGTGCCTTACGGACAGAACCGCCCCCATCAACGAGTAGGATACGCCCTGTACCATCCTCTTCCAGCAAATCATACACTAGGCCGTTATCTTCAAAACACTTAACTGTAATGATTTGACCGCCAAATGAAGTACGTCCACCAAAATTGGAGAAAAGGGGTTCTACCACGTTGACGCTTTCTTGGTAAATATCGCAGAGTTCGGAAGTATCATATTTCATAGGAGTTAGGTCTTTTTTGCTGCAAGAGGCAATCAGTATATCCCTTTTGAACCGTACTTGGCAAAGTTACCCGCCTAAAAATAGGCGGAAAAAGTCAAAAAAACGACAAATAGTGAATATTATTTACTCATTACGACGCCGATGGAAAATAAAACGTTGGTCACGAGTGCGGCTTTCACCATATTTTCCAATAGAGGGCGCATACCTTCGGGGGTTGGGTCGCTGAGAACACGGCGTAAATGGTTCATTAGCATTGGTACGGCGAGTAAAAATAGCCAACCGCTCCAGCCGTGTAAATAAATTAGATTAAAAAAGGCCAAACATAAAATAGCCGCAACAATAATAATGGTGTGATAAATTCGAGCCCCTTGGGGACCTAAGCGCACCGCTAAGGTATTTTTACCTGCTTTAATATCATTTTCGATATCACGCATATTGTTGATATTCAATACCGCAACAGAGAGCAATCCACAAGCCGTTGCGGGTAGGACAGTGATGATATTAAAACTATTTGCTTGTAAATAATAAGTCCCAATAACACTTAGCCAGCCAAAGAAGATTAAAACAGAAATATCCCCTAACCCTAGGTAGCCATACGGTTTTTTGCCCACGGTATAGGTAATAGCAGCGACGATAGCAATAAGCCCTAATGCGACAAAACCAATGGCATCCTCGGGTTTTTCACATGCGACAATAATTAACAGTAATCCGGAAAGGCAGGCCGCTGTAATATTTAGCTTGAGCGCCTTTTTCATATCCTCTTGCGTGATAACGCCTTTTTGCATGCCACGTAATGGACCAATGCGTTCAGCCGTATCAGAGCCTTTGACCGCATCACCATAGTCATTCGCAAGGTTAGATAAAATCTGTAATAAACCCGCTGTGATAAGTGCTAATAAAGCGACAGGCCATTTAAAATTATTAGTTAAATAAGCGAGTGCAGAGCCTGTCACAATCGCAATCACCCCTAATGGTAGGGTTTTAGGGCGGAGACTTTCAATCCAAGCTTGTTTACGACTTATTGTTGAGGATGTCGACTGCATGCAGTTACCTATAATTCAAACTCTTTAGAGATGTGTTCTTAATAATTTAATAGCCCATCATATAGAGAGATACCTGAGTATTTTCAATGTAATGGGCAGAATATTTAATAGAAAAAAGTGCAGCGATAAAAGCTGCACTTTAGTCGATGTATATTAAGGATACATGAAAACCAGATAATTAATAAGATTATAAAATAAATCTACTCAGGTCTTCATCCGCCACCAGCTCATCTAAGTGCTGTCTGACATAGTCTGCATCGATTTGGATAGTTTGCCCGTTACGGTCACTGGCATCGAAAGAAATATCTTCCATTAAACGCTCAAGCACGGTGTGCAAGCGACGAGCACCAATGTTTTCGGTTGACTCATTGACTTGCCATGCGGACTCCGCAATTTTACGAATACCGTCAGTCGTGAATTCAATATTCACGCCTTCTGTTGCCATCAGCGCTTTATACTGTTCAGTTAATGAGGCATTTGGTTCCGTCAAAATACGCACAAAATCTTCAGTTGTCAGCGCTTGTAATTCAACACGAATTGGCAAGCGACCTTGGAGTTCAGGGATCAAGTCTGATGGGCTCGAAACTTGGAACGCACCTGAAGCGATAAACAGAATGTGGTCAGTTTTGACCATGCCGTGCTTAGTCGAAATGGTACAGCCTTCGATTAATGGCAGTAAATCACGTTGAACCCCTTCACGGGATACATCTGGCCCCGAACTTTGGCCACCGCGTTTACAAATTTTGTCGAATTCATCGATGAAGACGATACCATTCTGTTCAACCGCTTCAATCGCTTGTTCTTTTAGCTCTTCAGGGTTGACTAATTTAGCCGCTTCTTCTTCAACTAGCAGTTTGAATGCCTCTTTGATTTTCATCTTACGAGGTTTCTGTTTTTGGCCTGCTAGGTTTTGGAACATGGATTGTAACTGGTTAGTCATCTCTTCCATGCCTGGAGGTGCCATAATTTCAACACCCATAGGGGATGCAGCGACTTCGATTTCAATTTCTTTATCGTCTAATTGGCCTTCACGTAATTTTTTACGGAATGCTTGGCGGGCTGGAGAATGCTCATCCGTTGGTTCAGATTGCCCCCAGTTATTTTTTGCTGGTGGGATAAGAACGTCTAAAATACGTTCTTCAGCCATTTCTTCGGCGCGATAGCGATTTTTTTCGATAGACTGTAAACGCACCATTTTAACGGCAGAGTCAGTTAAATCGCGAATAATCGAGTCAACTTCTTTACCAACATAGCCGACTTCAGTAAATTTGGTCGCTTCAACTTTGATAAATGGCGCATTGGCTAATTTCGCAAGGCGGCGGGCAATTTCAGTTTTACCTACCCCTGTTGGCCCAATCATCAAAATATTTTTTGGTGTGACTTCGTGACGTAATACTTCGTTTAACTGCATACGGCGCCAGCGGTTACGCAGAGCAATCGCAACAGAACGTTTGGCTTTATTTTGGCCAATAATATGATTGTCGAGTTCGCTGACAATCTCGCGTGGAGTCATTTCGGACATACTAGCAATCCTTATGATTTTGAAGAAATTTCTTCAAAGTTGACATTATGGTTGGTGTAAATACAGATATCACCCGCAATAGCGAGGGCTTTTTCAGCGATTTCTTTAGCACTTAAGTCTGTATTTTCTAACAAAGCACGTGCGGCTGATTGCGCATATGGGCCACCGGAGCCAATCGCAATTAAGTCGTTTTCCGGTTGAACCACATCACCATTACCTGTAATGATCAGTGAAGTGTGTTCATCAGCGACAGCTAACAAGGCTTCTAATTTACGAAGCATGCGGTCGGTACGCCAATCTTTAGCAAGTTCAACGGCCGCTTTCGTTAAATGGCCTTGATGCAGTTCGAGTTTGCGCTCAAACAGTTCAAATAATGTGAATGCGTCTGCGGTGCCACCGGCAAATCCGGCAATGACTTTGTCGTTGTATAAACGGCGAACTTTGCGGACATTGCCTTTCATGACGGTATTACCCATCGTCGCCTGTCCATCACCACCAATTACGACCTGGCCATTACGGCGAACACTTACGATTGTTGTCATGAGTTAGCCCCTGGTTTTATTACAAAAAAGAATGCGGTTGAATGTGATTTTCAAAAGATTAAATTCAAGTGATAGTTGTCTAATTAACTATCACTTGAACTAGGTTGAAGACACAAAGTACCGCTCATGAGTACATTAAAACAGTACATGGGGGGGAAGGAGGAATTTTTCAACCCCCAGAAGCACGAAGAATACAACCGGAAACACCTGCACCTGCTGCACGGTCACGCATTTTTTCGGCAGTGGACTTGGAATAAGGTCCTAAAACGATACGGTGCCAACCTCCACCTGCGCTTACACGGCTTTCAATACCTGAGAATGCCAAAGTAGCTTGCACAGACTCGGCTTGTTCTGCTGTACGGAATGAACCACATTGAACAACCATATTTTGCAAGCTGTTTGTCGGTTTAGTGCTTGGCGCCGTTTGTGGTTGAGTTGTGGGCACGGTTGGTTGAGCCTCAAGTTTTGGAGGGATATTAGTCGCTGGTTTACGTTGCACTGGCTCGATAGGTTGAGCAGGCTCATTGATGAGCACTTGTGAACGCGGCACTGGTTTACCGTTTGCAGGTATTTCTTGCAAGTTAGTGACAGGCTGGCGTCTGTCAGAATCAATTTGTTCTAATAGCTGGCGCTGTTCAGGTGTTAAATCTGATGGGCGCACAATATTATTACCCGTGCTCGGCTGTTGAATATTTGGCATATCCACACCACGACGCTCGAGTTCCTTAATATAACGCCAACGTTCTTCAGGCTTTGGTGGAAGCGTACTACCCGGTGTTGTGGGAGTGGCTACCTGAGGCTGTGGTGTGTCCTTTTTATTTTGAGTGATATAAAACAGGCCGCCAACAAATAGCACGACAATCGTGACAGCAACAACCAATGTTGTCATTGGTAGTCCTTGTGCTTTCTTTGATTTACCTTTGCTTTTTTTACGGGCGGATGAGCGCCCTCGAGCTACATAATCTTTTTGTGCCACGCTATTAATTCACTAGTTATCAATTGTTAGTCATCATTTGGGTTAACATGTTACTTAACCTGAGCAACTTTGACTAGCTTTTAGGCGCTTTTGTGCTCTCTCTAATGATTAAATCAGAATCTAGGAGACGTGAGCCTGGATTAACATTGTGCCCATGAATCTGCTCGAGCAGTAATTGCATCGCATGATGGCCAATTTCAGCACGAGGTTGGTTGATAGTCGTTAGGGCTGGCAAGGTGTATTTTGCTTGCTCTAAGTTATCGAAACCAACAAAAGAAAGGTCATCAGGGAGCGTTAAGCCCATTTTTTTCGCTTGCCACATTGCACCAATTGCCATGATATCACTATGGCAAAAGATAGCTGTCGGTGGTTCAGGAAGTGACATCAATGTTTTCACTGCTTCAGCGCCACCCTCATGGGTAAAATCACCACGAATAATATAATTTTCACGCAATTTTTCGCCTGTGCGTAACATGGCTTTTTTATAACCTTCTAAACGGTATTGACTTAAAGGCATATGGTCAGGGCCTGCAATACAAGCAATCAGTTTATGGCCTTGTTTTTGCAAATAATGTGTCGCATTAAATGCGGCGGTGAGGTTATCAATATGTACAGTAGGCAGTTTTAGTTCAGGGGCAAATTCATTTGCCATCACAATCGGAGGGAGGTTTTTCTGCTCCTCAGTTGAGATATCGAAGGGAATATTTGAGCCCAATAAGACCATGCCATCAATTTGTTTGGTAATAATGAGATTAATAAAGGCATTTTCTTGTTTTTCTTGGTGTTTACAGTCCCCAATCAAAACAAAATAGCCTTCTTGAGCGGCAATTTCTTCAATGCCGCACACGACATCACTAAAGAAAGGGTCGCGAATATTAGGAACGAGTACAAGAATAGTCTTTGATTCATTGCGCTTATAGCTTCTAGCAAGGTTATGAGGATAATAGCCAACATCCATCACCGCTTGTTCGACTTTTTGGCGTGTTTGCAAAGAAACTTTTTCCGGGTTCATGAGTGTTCTAGATACTGTCGCTGTCGAAACGCCCGCGGCACTAGCAACATCTTTCATCGTTGCCGTGTTATTGTGTTTTTTACTTTCCACAACGCCTTCCTTAGATTGATTTAATCGTTTGCTTTTTTTGAATGGCGCAAGTACGTCATTATTAGTGGTTATTCTAATTGGTTTCTCAAGAATATCTGTTACCTAGTTTGCATAAAAAGTGTGACTTGCATCATTTTTTAGAGCTGCTTCGCAAATTTTGAAAATAATGCTAAGGGCAAAAAGATAAATGAAACTCAATATGTATAAAAAACGCTCAAATTAGTTGTTTAGCATTATAGGGTAAATAATTCAAAGTTATCAACATACTGCGAAGAAAATATTGGCAGGGTTTATAACGTTAAATGGTTAGATAAAATGAATCATTTAGCATGAGTAATGAGTTAACAATCGGTCGGGTCCACATCGATGTTCCATTTTACTTTGCGACTTTCTGGCTGTTGAAGAATTTCTGGCAACAGTTTCGCCATAAATTGTTGTAAATAAAGCCGCGAAGGGTGTTGCAATAGCAATTGCCAGCGGAATCGCCCACCACGTTTGGCTTGAATCGACGGCGAAGGGCCTAGGATCCACATTTTCGCGTCACTTTGGGGATGTTCAGCAATATATTGCCGCACATTTTGCAGAAATTGACGTGAATCTTGGTTATTGTGATCTTCCGAGCGTATCAATATATGGCTGGTGTAAGGCGGTAACATCGCGATTTGCCGTTCTTCCATCGCTTCTTGGGTAAATGCGTGATAACCCTTTTCAAGAAGCGTGAGCAACAATGGGTGTTCGGGATGGTGGGTTTGCAAGAACACTTCACCTTGTTTACCAGCTCGCCCTGCTCGACCAGAAACTTGCACGTATAATTGAGCAAACCGTTCGGCTGCACGAAAATCACTCGAGAATAAAGCCCCGTCGACATCTAACAAGGCGACTAAGGTGACATCAGGGAAGTGGTGGCCCTTGGCTAACATCTGTGTGCCAATAAGAATTCTAGCCCCCCCTTCATGTACTTGGTTTAAATGCTGTTCCAGTTCCCCTTTACGGCTCGTGGTATCACGGTCAATACGGGTAACGGGGGTATCAGGGAACAGTTCACAAATCCCTTCCTCAAGTTGCTCAGTTCCCATTCCTACAGGCACTAAATGCGTTGAACCACATTGTGGGCATTGGCGAGGAACAGGGCGCTGGCTATCGCAATGGTGGCAGCGTAATTGATGAAAATTTTGGTGCAGGGTGTAATAGTGGTCACAACGCTGGCACTCTGCGATCCAACCACATTCATGGCAAATCAATGCAGGGGAATAACCACGGCGATTTAAAAATAAAATCACCTGATTGTTTTGTGCAAGGTGCTCTTTAATGTGTTGAATTAATAAGTGTGAAAGGCCAAATTTTAGTGGCTGGCCTTTTAAGTCAATAAGGTGTTGAGTCGCGGGGCGTGCATTACCTGCCCGAATAGTGAGATTTAATTGCCGATATTTATGTTGTTGAACATTGAATAAGGTTTCTAATGATGGCGTCGCAGTACCCATGACAATCGGTATATTGTTCTTTTTAGCACGGAAAACCGCTAAATCACGGGCATGATAACGCCAGCCATCTTGCTGTTTATATGAGCTGTCATGCTCTTCATCAATAATAATAATGCCAAGGTGGGCGAAAGGGGTGAACAGTGCCGAGCGAGTCCCAATAATAATGGCATTTTGCCCTTGCTTAGCGCGTAACCAAACAGCTAAACGCTCGCTATCGTTCAGCCCTGAGTGCAACACATCAACGGGGGCATTGAAGCGCTCACGAAAACGGCTAATGGTTTGTGGGGTCAAGCCAATTTCAGGTACCAAAACTAAAGCTTGTTTACCTTGGGCAAGAACATTTTCCAATACACTTAGGTACACTTCCGTCTTACCGGACCCTGTGATCCCAGCGAGTAGCCATGGTGAAAATTGGTCATCTTCAGCACGTATAGCACCGACAGCTGTCGCTTGCTCACTATTAAGACGCAGCCTTTCACCACAAACTGTGAAGCTTGGTTGCCACTTTTCGCTAGTCGGTGGAACGGGGTGCAAATCAATATAAGCTTTCTTTTTCAGTGCTTGCAGAGCACTTTCACTGATTTCAAGCTCACTCACTTGATGGCGATAAACGGGTCTACGACGCAAAAGTGCAAGAGCTTGTTGCTGCTTTGGGGAACGTTTTAGCTCATTAAGGTCAACGGCTAAGCCTTCATCCGTCACTTGCCATTGCCAAATAGGGGTAAATTCCGCAGGTTTACCTTGGCGCAATAGTGTGGGTAATGCGTGGAAGAGCACTTCACCTATTGGGTAATGATAGTATTGTGAAGACCACAATAAGAGCTGCCAAATATCGTCAGGGAAGAGCGTTTGGTGGTCGAGAACCAGTTCGATGGCTTTTAATTTATCTTCAGCAAATTCGCTTTTATCGCTGTGCTTTACCACAATACCCAAGGCTTGGCGCTTGCCAAATGGCACCATAACACGGCTGCCAATCACTGGTAGTGGCATGTTATCAGGAAGGCGATAATCAAATGTGCGGTTTAAAGGGACAGGTAAAGCCACCTGAACGACGATCATATCTGGGTTTCCGTCTATTTTTTATGCGATAATGCGAGCGATTGTTGACTAGAGTACCACAAAATTTACTCGGTTTTCATTGCGTGATAAACAGAATTTCTGTATGATCCGCCGCCTTTGGTATCTATTTTTACCAATATATAAAATTCAATCAACACGACGTGTGGTGTCCGGCGTTAGGGCTGGAATGGCGACACGGCCTTAATAGAGGTTCTCCCATGAAAAAAGGTATTCACCCTAAATACGAAGAAGTTACTGCAACTTGTTCTTGCGGTAATGTAATGAAAATTAATTCAACTGCTGGTCACTCGCTGAACCTGGACGTTTGTGGTAACTGCCACCCGTTCTATACTGGTAAACAGCGTGATGTTGCGACTGGTGGTCGTGTTGATCGCTTCAACCAACGTTTCAGCATCCCAGGTTCTAAAAAATAATCGAACTTGTGAAATGCGAAAAAAAGGGAAACTGAGTTTCCCTTTTTTAATGCCTAAAATAAGCCGTTAGAAACGGTAAAGCACACCAAACATGATGTCATTACTACGTACTTTCACTTTAGACTTGAGCGTTTCGCCATCATCTTTATAGCTTACGTCAGATTTGCCTGCATCTAAGAAACGATAGCTTAAATCTAATGAAAGGTTATCATTAATTGCATATTGTGAACCTAAACCTAAGCTCCAAGCAAAGTTACTGTTGGTTTTCGATTTAGATAATGAATCATAACCATAGTACATACCATGATGGCTTTTTTCTTCGTATGAATAACTAGATTTATGCTTAATACTTGCTAAACCTAATCCAACGGATACGTAAGGGGTAAAATTGGTTTCATTTTTGAAGTCATAATAAGCATTAACCATGAAGGTATTTAATGTGATATCGTTTTTAATGTCATCTGAAGCGGTAAAGAAACTATTGTTTTCATAGAAAAGATTATGTTTAGATGAAGCTTTACCTCTTAGTGTAATGTCTAATTCAGCACGCAACGGAAGAGATGTCACATCATATAAGTCATAACCTAATGCAATACCACCACCGAATACTGCCTTGGTTTTGCTGCCGTTGTTATAGCTTTCATAAAAACCTACATCTGATTCTTCCCATTTCTGATCTGATAATTTAAGAATAGATGTACCTAATTTTCCAGAAACATAAAAACCATTACCAGATGCCATAGCCAGACCACTAAACGTAAGGCTTAAAAGAGAAGCTAAAATTACTTTTTTCATTGCTTATTTACCATTTAATAGTTAGTTAAATATCCTTATCTATTATATGGCATAATTTTCAATTGATTTAAGTTAAATTACTCTGTTATTGATAAACAAAACAAATAGCTACTAAAATATTAAATTAGTTAATCAAATAGAACTAAAACATAAAAAAGCACAAAAAGCTAAAGTGTTATCCTGTTAATTTTAACCGTATTTAATGTTAATGAATCAGGTTTGGCAAATGAGTAAGAACCTATTTAGTTCTAGTTAAATCTAAACTAATTTATCGGTATTTGGGAAAAGTAGGGGGGGGGGAACTACGCCGCAAGGCTTGCGACGTAGTTAAAATTAGGAAATACAGGCGTAGCAAATGGAAATTAATATTCCCACGTTTCAGGGTCGATACCTAATTCGCGCATGATTTCTTTTGCGGCTTCAGGGATCTCGTCATTACGTTCTTTACGCAAGTCTTCATCATTTGGCAGTGGTTGGCCTGTGAATGCATGCAAAAATGCTTCACACAGTAATTCACTGTTAGTGGCATGACGTAAGTTGTTGATCTGACGGCGAGTACGCTCATCAGTTAAAATTTTTAGTACCTTCAAAGGGATAGATACTGTAATTTTTTTTACTTGCTCACTCTTTTTGCCATGTTCAGCATACGGACTGACATACTCACCATTCCATTCAGCCATGGGATACCTTGGATATTTTCAGTAATAATTAAAAATAATATGCACATTCTTTTTAATAGAAACTTAATCTAAGCTTTCAAGGATGAAGAACTGCATACAAATGTGACGACACTTAACTTAGTTTATCACAATATTTTTTGTGAAATGAGTAAGTTAAGCTGATTTGTGTGATTGACTATCAATTTACACATCATAATTAAGGTTGATTATTCCATTAGTTGATATAAACGTAAAGAGGTTTAGACGTCTAGATATATTGACGTCCAAACATCCGATGGGTATGATTTAGCCTATCACTGTTCAGGAGAAGCGTTTATGACTTACAAGCCGTCAACTATCGCAATTCATAATGGATTAAATGAAGATCAACAATTTGGTTGCGTAGTGCCTCCCATTTATTTATCCAGTACCTATAATTTTACTGACTTTAATGAACCGAGAGCTCATGATTATTCACGTCGTGGAAACCCAGGGCGTGATATTGTGCAAAAAACATTGGCACAACTTGAGGGGGGGAGTGGTTCGGTACTAACTAACAGTGGGATGTCTGCGCTTCACCTGTTATGTACCGTTTTTCTGCAACCGGGTGATTTACTCGTTGCGCCACATGACTGTTACGGTGGAAGCTACCGGTTATTTAATAGCCAAAGCCAGCGTGGGGCTTATCAGGTGCAATTTGTCGACCAAAGTGATGAATCTGCATTGCAGGCAGCATTAGCGAAAAAACCCAAATTAGTGTTAATAGAAACACCAAGTAACCCACTATTAAGAATTTTTGATATACAGCATATTGCCCAGTTAGCCCATGATGTAGGGGCATTAGTCGTTGTCGATAATACTTTTTTAAGCCCAATTTTGCAGCAGCCTCTTTCACTCGGCGCAGATTTTGTGGTGCATTCATGCACTAAATACCTGAATGGCCATTCTGATATCGTTGCAGGAGTGGTGATTGCGAAAGAAGAAAAGTGGGTAATAGAGCTTGCTTGGTGGGCGAATAATATTGGTGTTACTGGGGGCGCTTTTGATAGCTATCTACTCTTGAGAGGTATCAGAACGTTATCTCCACGTGTATTACAGCAACAGCAAAACGCACAAGAGATCGTAAAATATCTTAAATCGCAGCCTTTAGTGAAAAAATTGTATTATCCTGCATTAGAAGATCACCCCGGGCACGAAATAGCAGTGAAACAGCAAAAAGGCTTTGGTGCGATGCTGAGTTTTGAATTTGCAGGTGATGAGCCACAACTTCGCCATTTTCTTCGCTCACTTAGCCTGTTTACATTGGCGGAGTCATTGGGTGGGGTGGAAACATTGATTTCCCATACTGCGACAATGACGCATGCAGGTATGTCAGCAGAAGCTCGTGCGCAAGCGGGGATTACAGATAGCTTGCTAAGAATTTCAGTGGGGATTGAAGATCCTCAGGACTTAATCACAGACTTAGATCACGCATTTCAGGTTGCGGCACAACGTTAGCGGAGTTTTTTGATGAGTGTACTAACAGCGGTTGAGGTGGCTCCTTGCCACCGCCAGTTACATAAGTTTGGGGGCAGTAGTTTAGCCGATGCGAAGTGCTATCAACGCGTTGCAACAATTATGGCCAACTATAGTCAACCCGGTGATTTAATGGTGGTTTCTGCCGCGGGTAGTACAACTAATCAGTTGATCAATTGGTTAAAATTAAGCCAAAGTGATCGTATTTCGGCTCATCAAGCTCAACAGTCGTTACGCCGCTATCAACTTGATTTAATTGAATCTCTTTTACCGGAACAAAAAGCCGTAGAATTAAGCCAGTTATTTATTCACGATTTAGAGCGTTTAAGTGCATTGTTGGATCAACCCATAAATGATGCGATTTATGCAGAAGTGGTCGGGCACGGTGAAATTTGGTCAGCTCGCTTGATGGCAGAAGTGCTTGCCCAAGCCGATATGGCAAGTGCATGGCTCGATGCACGTTTATTTCTACGTGCGGAACGTGCGGCACAGCCACAAGTTGATGAAATACAGTCACGGTATTTGTTACAGCAACAGCTAACGCAATTACCTAACCGTCGTATTGTGGTAACAGGGTTTATTTCACGGAATCAGCAAGGTGAAACCGTATTACTCGGGCGCAATGGCAGTGATTATTCTGCAACACAAGTTGGTGCGTTGGCGGATGCTGCTAAAGTGACGATTTGGAGTGATGTTGCTGGGGTATATAGTGCGGATCCTCGTAAAGTGAAAGATGCGTGTTTACTGCCTTTGTTACGTCTTGATGAAGCGAGTGAATTAGCGCGTTTAGCGGCTCCCGTTTTACATACACGGACTTTACAGCCTGTTTCTGTGAGCAACATTGATTTGCAATTAAGGTGTAGCTATCAACCTGAACAGGGTTCAACAAAAATTGAACGGGTGCTTGCATCAGGGGCTGGTGCGAAAATCGTGACTAGTCATGATGATGTGTGTCTGATTGAATTGCGTATCGCCGCGGGGCGTGATTTTAAACAAATCTGCAAAGATGTGGATTTATTACTTAAACGTGCTCAATTGCGCCCTTTGGCTCGCGGTATTCATCATGACCGTTCTTTACTGCAATTGTGCTATACCTCCGAGATTGTCGAAAGTGCCTTAAATACCCTTGAAGAAGCCGGTTTACCGGGGTCATTATCATTACGTGAAGGTTTTTCTCTGGTGGCATTAGTCGGTGCGGGGGTGTGTAAAAAACCGTTACATAGCCACCGCTTTTATGAGGAATTAAAAGGGCAACCTGTTGAATTTATTTGGCATTCAGAGGACGATATCAGTTTAGTTGCTGTTTTGCGTTCTAACCAAACGGAACATCTAATTAAAGGGATGCACCAAAGCTTATTCCGCGCAGAAAAACGCATCGGTTTAGTGTTATTTGGTAAAGGGAATATTGGCGCGCGTTGGTTAGAACTTTTTGCCGCGGAGCAACACAAAATTTCTGCACGTAGTGACTTTGATTTCGTCCTAGCTGGCGTAGTAGACAGCCGCCGTAGCTTACTGAATTACCAAGGGATTGACCCAAGTCGTGCACTCGCTTTCTTTGATGATGAAGCCGTAGAGCATGAGGACGATAACCTATTTTTATGGATGCGCTCCCACCCTTATGATGATTTAGTGGTATTAGACGTCACAGCCAGTGAAACGTTGGCAGATGACTATGTAGATTTTGCCAGTTATGGTTTTCATGTGATTAGTGCAAATAAAATTGCGGGGGCGGCGCAAACGGCGCAATATCGTCAAATTCGCGATGCGTTCGCAAAAACAGGTCGTCACTGGTTATATAACGCGACGGTAGGGGCAGGGTTACCGATTAACTATACAGTACGTGATTTAAAAGAAAGCGGTGACTCTATTCTGACTATCAGTGGTATTTTTTCTGGAACGCTATCATGGCTATTTTTACAGTTTGACGGCTCTATCCCATTTAGTGAGCTAGTAGAGCAAGCTTGGCAGCAAGGGTTAACTGAACCAGACCCACGTATTGACCTGTCGGGGCAAGATGTTATGCGGAAATTAATTATTTTAGCCCGTGAAGCGGGTTATGACATCGAGCCGGATGATGTGAGAGTTGAGTCTTTAGTGCCAAAACAAGCACAGGCAGGTTCTTTGGACGCGTTTTTTGAAAACAGTGCGGTTATTAACGAGCAAATGCAGCAGCGCTTAGAAGCGGCGCAAGAACTTGGGTTAGTGCTACGTTATGTCGCACGGTTTGATGCGGTAAAAGGCAAAGCAAAAGTGGGGGTGGAAGCGGTGAAGCCGGAACATCCACTGGCCTCATTATTACCGGGTGACAATGTGTTTGCTATTGAAAGCCGTTGGTATCGAGACAACCCATTAGTGATCCGTGGGCCCGGAGCGGGGCGCGATGTGACTGCGGGTGCTATTCAATCGGATCTGAACCGACTCTCTCAACTTTTATAATCATTTATTCAGTGCATTGGTGTTCTCTTCGGTATTGAGGGCGCCAATGCATCATGAAGATTTTTAATTTATCCCTTCATTTTCTGTTTTTTATTCTGATGATTTAATTCTTAAACATTATTCATGTCTTAAAAGTGCTGAATCGACGATATATTGCGCTGAAACAATACTTAAATAAGAAAAATTAATAAAAATAAGGCTGTAATTAAATTTCAGAAAAATCCCCCAAAGTCATTTTTTTCTGATATGAATATACACTGAAGGGTAAATTTAGCGGCCTGCATCACAAAACGACAACTCTAACGCAGCCGACTGAAATTTTGTTACAGGAAACAGGTAGCAGTCTGTTAACCGTGAACCGTGCGGGAATGCATTCTGCCAGAAGCACAAGGTCAGGAGTCTCATGAATCAGCAATATTCCGCAATGCGCAGTAATGTCAGTATGCTGGGTAAGCTACTCGGCGATACCATCAAGGAAGCCTTAGGTGAGGACATACTCGACAAAGTTGAGTCCATTCGTAAGCTTTCCAAATCTTCTCGTGCAGGTAATGAAGTTCAGCGCCAAAAACTGCTGATGACATTACAAAATCTTTCTAATGATGAATTGCTACCCGTTGCAAGGGCATTTAACCAATTCTTAAACCTGACAAATGTCGCTGAGCAATACCACAGTATTTCGCCTCACGGCGAAGCGGCAAGTAACCCAGTAGCATTGAAAAATCTGTTTAGCCGATTAAAAGGCAAAAACTTCACTGATGGTGATATCCAAAAAGCAGTTGAACAGCTTTCAATTGAGCTGGTTTTAACGGCTCACCCAACGGAAATTGCTCGCCGTACGTTGATCCATAAATTAGTTGAGGTAAATAACTGTTTGTCACAACTCGACCATGATGACATTGCGGATTATGAACGCAATAATATCATGCGCCGCTTGCGTCAATTGGTGGCTCAATCATGGCATACCGATGAAATTCGTAAAATTCGCCCAACACCCATTGATGAAGCTAAATGGGGTTTTGCTGTTGTGGAAAATTCATTGTGGGAAGGGGTTCCTGCTTTCTTACGTGAATTTAACGAACAACTTGAGGACTCTATTGGGGCAGTATTACCGGTTGAAGCCAATCCTATTCGTTTTACCTCATGGATGGGTGGAGACCGTGATGGTAACCCGAACGTAACTGCGGATGTGACTCGCCAAGTTTTATTGCTGAGTCGCTGGAAAGCGGCAGACTTATTCCTCAAAGATATTCAAGTATTGGTTTCAGAGCTTTCGATGACGGAAGCGACCTCAGAGCTGCGTGCGTTAGCTGGGGGGGATGACGTTGATGAGCCTTATCGCCAAATCGCGAAAAATTTACGTAGCCAACTATTTTCGACGCTAGAGTACTTAGAGCGCCGTGTAAAAGGCGAGCAAGTTTTACCACCAGCAGACCTATTGGTGGATAATGCTCAATTATGGGACCCGCTATACGCGTGCTACCAATCATTAATTGCCTGCAATATGAAAATTATTGCTAATGGTCAGTTGTTGGATACTCTGCGCCGTATTCGTAGCTTTGGTTTGCAACTGGTACGTATTGATGTGCGCCAAGAAAGTACTCGTCACACTGAAGCCATTGCAGAGCTGACTCAGTATTTAGGGTTGGGTGATTACTCGCAGTGGTCAGAAGAGGAAAAACAACAGTTTTTGTTGGCAGAGCTACAATCTTTACGCCCACTTATCCCGCAAGATTGGCAGCCGAGTGCAGAAACACAGGAAGTGTTTGAAACTTGTCGAGTGATTGCGAAAGCCAAAAATGATTCTGTTGCGGCTTATGTTATTTCAATGGCGAAAGTCCCATCAGATGTGCTGGCGGTTAAATTACTGCTAAAAGAGAATGGGGCGTCGGTTCGCTTACCAGTCGCGCCGCTATTCGAAACACTGGAAGATTTAAATAACGCAGAAAGTGTGATGACCAAGCTGTTAAGCATTGAGTGGTATCGCAACCTTATCGATGATCGCCAAATGGTGATGATTGGTTACTCGGATTCTGCTAAAGATGCAGGGGTAATGGCAGCTTCATGGGCGCAGTATCGCGCGCAAGATGCACTGATTAAATTGTGTGAGAAAGAAGGTGTCACACTGACATTATTCCATGGGCGTGGCGGTACAATTGGCCGCGGTGGTGCGCCTGCACATTCTGCATTACTTTCTCAACCGCCGGGTAGTTTAAAAGGTGGGTTGCGGGTAACCGAGCAAGGCGAGATGATCCGTTTTAAATTCGGTTTGCCGCAAGTTACCATTAGCAGCCTTGCGTTATACGCCAGTGCTATTTTAGAAGCGAACCTTTTACCGCCACCAGAGCCAAAAGATGAGTGGAAGTCCGTGATGGATTCGCTATCTGATGTGTCCTGTGCGATGTACCGTGATTATGTACGTGAACAACCGGATTTTGTGCCTTATTTCCGTGCCGCAACACCGGAGCTAGAGCTAGGTAAATTACCGCTTGGGTCGCGTCCTGCAAAACGCCGCCCAACTGGTGGTGTGGAAACTTTGCGTGCGATCCCATGGATTTTTGCATGGACGCAAAACCGCTTAATGTTACCCGCATGGTTAGGGGCAGGAGCGGCGCTAAAACATGTCATTGAGAAAGAAGGCAAACAAGCCATTCTTGATGAAATGTGGCAGCAGTGGCCATTCTTTAATACGCGTATTGCGATGTTAGAAATGGTTTATGCAAAAGCAGATTTATGGCTGGCGGAATATTACGACCACCGCTTGGTGGAAGAGCGCTTATGGCCATTAGGGCAAAAACTGCGTGACCAGTTATCTGAAGATATTAAAAGCGTGCTGGCGGTTTCAAAAGATGAAGCGCTAATGGCGGATTTACCTTGGATAGCGGAATCCATCGCGTTACGTAATGTTTATACTGACCCATTAAATGTCTTACAAGCAGAGCTTTTACACCGTTCCCGTCAACAAGAGCAGCCCGACCCACGTGTCGAGCAAGCTTTGATGGTGACCATTGCAGGTGTGGCAGCAGGCATGCGTAATACGGGTTAGTTTGTTGATTTTTAAAGTACTTGAATAATCTGAGGGCCACCAAATGGTGGCCCTCATTATTTTTACGGGTTATTACGAGTTGGATGAACCATCGTCTGGTTTATCATGATGAATCAAGTGATACGTAGAGCGAGCTCGAGGGTGAATAAAGAAATGGTTAGCTGGCGCATTATGCGTTTTGATATGCACCATAGAGACATTAGTTTTCTTACCTTGTTTGTTATGGAAAGCATAAATTACAAAGGGCAGTAAGAAAATAATCACAAAGCTAACCGCAAGTAACGTCACATAGGTGGTATTACTCGCACCATTCGGTAAAGAACTCGGTGGGAAGAATGAAATCACAAAGGCTAAGATAGAAACAATTAGGCCGACTAACGCAATGAGAAGTTTAATGCCTTTACCTCCCGGTATATTGAAGACACGTTTTTTCTCTGGTTGTTTGCAAACTAACTGCATATAACCTAAAAATAGCATGAAATAGCTACATAAATAGATAACTACCGTTAAGGCTAGAGCAATAAGGAATGACATATTACCACCGCCCCCAGTATTGGTGAGGACGATAATCGCTACTGTTGTGATCAACAACTGCGAAATCACCAGTGTTACCGGTACGCCATTTTTATTCACCTTGGCAAAGCCTTGCGGCAGAATACCTTTCTGTGCCGCGACATACATCCCGCGGGATGGCCCCACAATCCAAGAGGCAATCTCAGCCAGCACGCCAAGCAATAATAGTGCCGCAATAATTCTCACTGCCCATTCAAGGGATGAATTAAAGTGTGTGACAAGCACATTGAATGTTTGTACCACACCAGCAGATAAATTAATTTCACTGTTTGGGATCACCGCTGCTACCGATAACCCACCAATTGAGCTTAAACAAATTGCCGCTATCATGAGTAAAAACATCGCTGCGGGGTAATCTCGACCGGGGTTTTTCATCTCATTAACGTGAGTTGCTGAAGCTTCAACACCCATATAGCTCAAAATAAAGGCGACAAATACCACGAGTGTGCCAATTTTGGTGAAATCAGGAATAAAGGTTTCAGTACTAATTTCAATGGCCAATGGAGAGCCGCTGGCTAAATAGCTGATCGCTAGAAAGACCAAAATTAGCGCTGGAAGCAAGATGCCTGCGAAAAAACCGACTTTCGCAATCGTGGCAGTATATTTAGTTCCGCCAAATTGGGTGAAAGCCAATACCCAGAGAATAACAAGTGCCCCTATCGTTTTAGTGATTGGGTCTGTATTCAGTTCTGGCCAATTCAAAATATAAGACAGTGCCCCTAATACGAAATACAGCATAGGAATAAAGCCAATCGCAATTTGTAAATAACCAAATGAAATAGCGGCAAATCCCCAACGTTCGCCTAATGTATTAGAAACCCATGCAAATACCCCACCTTCCTCCCAACCTTCTACGGTTGCCATTTCTGCGGCACACAATGCGACAGGAATAAACCACAATAATCCTCCTAATAGCAGGAAAAATACGAGGCTAAAGCCAGATGTTGCAAATGTTGGATATTCATAAACGGCCATCACCATTGATGCAGTGATGGCAAAAAAGCCAAGTAGTGTCAGTTGCTTTGCGGCTGGAGCTGTCGTTGTTGCCATACGAGTTCTCCTCAAATCGATAAACAATCTGCCTTTTCAGGGCGGATCTCAGTAGGAGCCAAAGAACCTAAGGCTCTTTGGCTCGTTAACAACACAATCATGAATAAAAGAATTAACTGTGATTAAAGCCGCCGCCTTCTTCTTCTGTTAGCGGTTTATTGACGGGGTGCTTATCGAAATACTCTAAGGTGCGTTTGAAGTCATCAATGAGTAATGCGGCTAAATCTAAACTAACCCCATGACGCACTAGAATACGTTGAATAACAAGGTCTTCACGGTTTGCTGGCATGGAGTAAGCAGGAACTTGCCAGCCACGACTACGTAGTTTGTCTGCGATATCATAGAGGGAATATTTGCTGGTGGCTGTGCCTTCTTTCAGTTTCCATGCTAATGCAGGGATACCAGTTTGGCTATCACCATCAAAAATCATTTCAAATGGCCCTAATTTTTCAATTTCGCGGCTGAGGTATTGTGCAGTTGCATAGCAAGCGTTGTGGATTTTTGCATAGCCTTCGCGACCCAGTCTCAAGAAATTATAATATTGAGCAATGATTTGACCGCCAGGGCGAGAGAAATTTAGTGCGAACGTTGGCATATTACCGCCTAAATAATTCACATTAAAAATCAATTCTTCTGGAAGGTCTTTGGCTTCACGCCAAATAACCCAGCCAGCGCCTAATGGCGCCAAACCAAATTTATGGCCTGATGCATTAATGGATTTTACACGTGGTAAGCGGAAATCCCATTCTAAATCTGGTGCACAAAATGGAGCTAAGAAGCCGCCACTAGCACCATCCACATGGATAGGAATATCCAGCCCAGTTTCTTTTTGCAGTTTATCGAGCGCATCGTGTACAGCTTTTACGGGCTCATATTGGCAGGTAAATGTCACTCCAAGGGTCGGTATGACACCAATAGTATTTTCATCGACACGTTTGAGTACCTCTTCCGGTGTCATGATGAGGCGGTCACCTTCAAGAGGGATCTCTCGGAGTTCAACATCGAAATAACGAGCAAATTTGTGCCAACAGATTTGAACTGGGCCACAAATTAAATTAGGTTTATCGGTCGGTTTTCCTTTAGCGGCTTGTTTTTTGCGCCATTGCCATTTTAGCGCTAGCCCACCAAGCATTGCAGCCTCTGAGGACCCGATGGTTGAGCAACCAAGGGTATTTTCTGCATCCGGTGAATTCCATAAGTCCGCTAACATATGTACGCAGCGGTTTTCAATTTCTGCTGTTTGTGGATATTCGTCTTTATCTATCATGTTTTTGTCGATAGACAAATCCATCAAATCACGAATTTCATCATCCACCCATGTCTGGCAAAATGTTGCTAAGTTTTGGCGTGAATTCCCATCTAGCATTAATTCATCGCGTACTGCACTAAATACATTACGTGGTGCTTGTTCTTTCAATGGAAACTTGGTTTTTGGTAATGATTTGGATAATTCTAATGATGCGTAGACATCATCCATTCCACTGTGTTTTGAATTTAATGCATTATTACTCATGTTTTAATTCCTCAATGACCATGTGGTAATTAAATACTATTAATCTTGAGCTCAATATTAAATATACGCCGTCTTTTTAAAAATTCAAAAGTGTTCAAATAAAAAAGATAATTTAATGAAAATTGTCATAATTAGAAAGTAACAGTGGAGTGAATGATGGTTTGTGGCCATTTTGGTTGTAGATAATTTTTCTTAATAGCTGATTGCGTTCATAAAATGATGCTAAAAACCACTCAATTTAACTAAATTATTACATTTTTATGGTTTTTATTTCTATGTATTTAGCTTTTTAGTTGTTTTTATTTGATTTATATGGGCGAAAAATGTAGTGGAAATAAATAAATGTTCATAAAAAACTAATATTTCAATAATTTTAAGTTATGTAACTTTTATTTAAACTCTGATTTTCATAATGTTTAAAGTTAATTTATACCGTTAACCGTTAAATATAATTATTGTGGCAAAATGAATTTGAATATAAAGAAAATAATAGCATGAGTTATATTGTGGAAAAGTAGTTCGCGAATCTAATCAGTTTAGATATCACGTTAATATATTTACCTTAAAGACACTGGTTCTTTTTTAAACAAGAAATAACTAGTTCTAGCTATTTGATATTTTTTTCTGGGAAAATAGAAGATATTTATAAGAATAGAAGAAAATAGCAAAGGGATGAGACAAAATATTCGCCTCATCCGACTAAATTAAGGCCTAACTCCCAAAGTATGGCAGATAGCATAGGTGAGCTCAGAGCGGTTCAGCGTGTAAAAATGAAAATCTTTCACGCCTTCACGGCTAAGAATTTTGACCATATCCATGGCGATTGATGCGCCGACAAGGTTACGGCTCTCAGGGTCGTCATCTAACCCTTCGTACATTTTACTCATCCATGCAGGAATGCGTACGTTAGTCAGTTTGGCAAAGCGCTCGAGTTGACGAAAGTTAGAGACGGGTAAAATCCCCGGCACGATTTCCACATCAATGCCTGTCGCGACGCAGCGGTCACGAAAACGTAAATAGCTCTCAACATCAAAGAAAAACTGAGTGATTGCACGGTTAGCTCCCGCATCAATCTTCTTTTTTAAACTAATTAAATCGGCTTGAGCGCTTTTGGCTTCAGGGTGAACTTCAGGGTAGGCCGCAACAGAAATATCAAAATCCGCTTCACTTTTTAACAGCTCGACTAGATCAACAGCATACATATCTGGTTTACGGCTGTTGTCAGGTAAATCACCACGCAATGCAACAATATGGCGAATACCATTATTCCAATAGTCACGAGCAATGGCTTTCAGTTCATCAGGGCTTGCATCAATACACGTTAGGTGAGGGGCTGCAATTAAGCCCGTTTTATCTTTAATATCTTTGATGATGCTGTGCGTTCTGTCGCGTTCGCCGGAATTCGCACCATAAGTCACAGAGACAAATTGAGGTTTCAGGTTTTTGAGCCTATCAATAGATTTCCATAGTGTCTGCTCCATCTCTTCACTGCGAGGTGGGAAAAACTCAAATGAAACATTAATTTGGCCATCTAACTCAGCTAAGTTTTGATTTAGCGCTTCGCGCTGATTTGCGTGAAAAAAACTCATACCCTGTAACCTCGCAATTTGCAAACTAACTATTTTTTGTACGTTATTATATCCATTTGTGCGTCTATACGTTTAGACGTCCAAATAGAAATTACCAGATCGGTACCAATAGTCAATACTTAAATTAAATTATGACGCTGAGGTTTTTTCAAAGACAACAGGAAAATAATTCATGATAAAAAACGCGACTCTTTTCAGAGTCGCGTGAGTCGCGTTCGAATCAATGGCTCGTCAGATTTACTCAGTGAAACAGAAGTGCTCAACCATTTGGCTAATTAATTGGCGAGTAGGTTCAATAAAGCGCATATCGATAAATTCATCAGGCTGATGTGCTTGCTCAATAGAACCAGGGCCAAGAACCAACGTCGGGCAGAGCTCTTGTATAAACGGCGCTTCAGTACAGTAATTCACGGTATCCGCTTTTTGCCCCAACAACTGTTCAATTACTGCCACCATCTTGTGGTCCGTTGGGCATTCATAGCCAGGGATCGGTGGATGCATGGGTTCAATCGCCAAGCGCCCCGGCCAACGGGCACTAACAGGCTCAAGAGCTTCATTGAGAAGTTCATCTAAGTCCTGCAAAGTCAGGCCGGGGAGTGGGCGAATGTCCATGTGTAATTCACAACAACCACAAATTCGGTTGGCTGCATCACCTCCATGAATATGACCAAAGTTCATCGTCGGGTAGGGAATGACAAATGCAGGGTTGTTAAATCGTTCTTTTAACGTATTTCGTAAGTCCATTAAATGGGAAATAGACTCATGCATTAATTCAATGGCATTGACCCCACGTTCTGGGTCACTAGAATGCCCCGATTGTCCAGTAATGCGGATAGCATTTGATAAATGTCCTTTGTGCGCACGAATCGGTTGTAACGACGTCGGCTCACCAATAATCGCAAAATCCGGTCTTAGCGCTGTACTGGCTGCAAAATAACGTGCGCCAGCCATCGATGTTTCTTCATCCGCAGTGGCCAATATATGCAGTGGGCGTTTGAGCTGAGTTAAATCCATATCGCGTAACGCATCAACAATGAAAGCAAAAAAGCCTTTCATATCTGCGGTTCCGAGCCCATATAACTTGCCGTCATGCTCTGTTAGCTCAAACGGGTTTTTACTCCAACGTCCATCATCAAAGGGCACGGTATCGGTATGGCCGCATAGCATCAGCCCACCATTTCCTTCACCAATAGATGCAAGCAAATTATATTTATCTCGCGTTTCCGGCACAGGTTGAATGTTGACCGAAAAACCTAACGTCTCCAGCCACCCACCGAGAAGTTCCACCAGGGCTTTATTGCTCTGGTCCAAATGAGAATCAGTCGCACTAATCGACGGAGTCGCAATTAATTGACGATAAATCTCAATAAATGCAGGTAATTTAATATTCACTGTTGACAGCCTTTATCCATAATAGTATCAATATTCATGCACTTTATTTGAATAAAAATACACATTAAACTGTTTGGGTCACGAGTACAAGGTAGAAAGCATATGTTGAACACACTCATTATCGGGGCCAGTGGCTATACTGGAGCAGAATTAGCCGGTTATTTGCAACGCCATCCTGAAGTTAATCTTCAAGGATTGATGGTATCGAAGCAAAGTGCGGATGCAAATAAACGTTTTTCTGATTTACATCCTCAGTATAAAGGCATCATAGACCTTCCCGTTCTGCCATTAACCGATGTCGCAGAAGCAGCGGAAGGTATTGATGTTGTTTTTCTTGCCACTGCACATGAAGTAAGCCACGACATAGCCCCTCAGTTTCTTGAAGCGGGCTGCGTTGTGTTCGACTTATCGGGTGCTTATCGTGTTCAAGATCCTGCGTTCTATACGCAATACTATGGCTTTGAACATACAAATACTGAATGGCTAATGCAAGCAGTTTACGGTTTAGCAGAATGGCAGGCCGATAAAATTCGTCAAGCGCAACTGATCGCAGTACCAGGGTGTTACCCAACGGTTTCCCAATTAGCACTTAAACCATTGATTGAAGGCAATTTGCTAGATGAAGCTATGTGGCCAGTGATTAATGCCACCAGCGGAGTCTCTGGAGCAGGCCGTAAAGCCTCGATGACCAACAGCTTTTGTGAAGTGAGTTTGCAACCTTATGGCATCTTTACTCATCGCCATCAGCCAGAAATTGCGACTCACTTGGGAAGAGAGGTTATTTTTACACCACATTTAGGCAATTTCTCTCGAGGCATCCTTGCAACGATTACGTGCAAAGTAAAAGCGGGTGTTTCGGCAGAAAAAATCACACAAACGTTTAAAGATGCTTATCAAAATAAACCGTTAGTGCGGTTATATGAAAAAGGCGTTCCTGCATTGAAATCGGTAGTTGGTACGCCGTTTTGTGATATTGGCTATGTATTGAAAGGTGAACACCTGATTTTAGTGGGTACAGAAGATAACCTACTTAAAGGTGCGGCAGCACAAGCCGTTCAGTGCATGAATATTCGTTTTGATTTTGCTGAAACTCAGTCTTTATTTTAAGAAGGATTAACCCCATGCAACCCTTAGTGATTAAATTGGGCGGAGTGTTACTTGATAGCGTCGAGGCACTTGAAAAATTATTTACAGCGATTCAAACCTATCGGCAAGCACATCAACGTGAGTTGGTGATTGTACATGGCGGTGGCTGTTTAGTTGATGAATTGATGCAAAAACTGCAATTACCTGTCGTTAAAAAGCAAGGGTTACGAGTCACGCCAGCAGACCAAATCGATATCATTACAGGGGCATTAGCGGGTACGGCGAATAAAACATTACTGGCATGGGCAACGAAGTATCAACTTCCAGCCGTAGGGCTTTCTCTCGGTGATGGGCAAAGTGCCACAGTGACTCAATTAAACGAAGAATTAGGTCATGTCGGTGATGCCAAACCTGGCGATGCGAAATTATTGAAATTATTGTTAGGTGCGGGCTATTTACCCATTATCAGCTCTATAGGTATCACACCAGAAGGTGAGTTGATGAATGTAAATGCGGACCAAGCTGCAACCGCTATCGCCCAAGCCTTAAACGCAGATTTGGTTTTACTGTCTGATGTGAGCGGTATTTTGGATGGTAAAGGCCAAAAAATTGACGAAATGACGACGCAAAAAGCGCAAAAGCTCATTGAGCAGGGAATTATTACCGATGGAATGATTGTGAAGGTCAATGCGGCGTTAGACGCTGCGGCAGCCTTACAACGCTCTGTTGATATCGCAAGTTGGCGTCATGCAGAACAACTTCCCGAGCTGTTTAATGGAACAGCAATCGGAACACGGATCTTGGCATCATAAATGAGCCATGGAATAACTATATTAATTGAGCGGATAGGTACGTTATGAAAAAGGGCATTAAAAAGATTGTATTAGCATATTCAGGTGGCCTGGATACATCAGCAATTATTCCATGGCTAAAAGAAAACTATGATGATTGCGAAGTCGTGGCCTTCGTTGCGGATGTGGGGCAAGACCGTGAAGATTTAGTAGGCGTAGAGAAAAAAGCTCTACAATCAGGTGCATCAGAGTGCTATGTCGTCGATTTACGTGAAGAGTTCATCAAAGAATATATTTATCCTGTATTGAAAACGGGGGCGCTATATGAAGGTAGCTATTTATTAGGTACGTCAATGGCTCGTCCAATCATTGCTAAAGCGCAAGTTGAAATTGCCTTAAAAGTGGGTGCAGATGCTGTTGCCCATGGCGCAACAGGTAAAGGTAATGACCAAGTGCGTTTCGAAAGCACCTATACGGCATTAGCACCACAGTTACAAGTGGTTGCACCATGGCGTGAGTGGGACTTACGTTCCCGTGAAGCGCTGCTCGATTATCTGAAAGAGCGTAATATTCCAACAACAGCTAGCCTTGAAAAAATCTACAGCCGTGATGAAAACGCATGGCACATTTCTACGGAAGGTGGTGTTTTAGAAAGCACATGGAATGCTGCAAACCAAGATTGTTGGGTATGGACTGTCGATCCGCAAGATGCACCAGATGAAGCTGAATTAGTTACCGTTGGTGTCAAACACGGTGAAGTCGTTTCGGTAAATGGTCAAGCATTGTCTCCACTTGGCTGTTTAGAAGCATTAAATACTTTAGGTGCAAAACATGGAGTGGGCCGTATTGATATCGTTGAAAACCGTTTAGTGGGTATGAAATCTCGTGGTTGCTATGAAACCCCGGGAGGCACCATTATGATGGCGGCATTACGTGGTATTGAACAACTGGTTCTTGACCGTGACAGCTACAAATGGCGTGAGCAACTCGGCTTAGAAATGTCATATGTAGTTTATGATGGCCGTTGGTTCGCACCACTACGTCACTCGCTGCAAGCGGCTGCTGAATCATTAGCACAAGATGTGACAGGGGAAGTTGTTCTGAAATTATATAAAGGGCAAGTGACTGCGATTCAGAAAAAAGCGGATAAGAGCCTGTATTCTGAGGAATTTGCCACATTTGGTGAAGATGAAGTTTATGACCACAGTCATGCAGGTGGGTTTATTCGTCTTTACTCGCTGTCTTCACGTATCCGTGCGCTGAAAGAACAAAACAAAGCGAAGTAAATCAAATAGTAGTCTCCCGGCAGCCAAGACTGCTGTCGGGGTTAAAAACTTATTTTATCAATCAGGTAGGGATTAGCTATGGCACTTTGGGGTGGACGTTTTAGTCAGCAAGCGGATCAACGGTTCAAACAGTTTAATGATTCATTGCGTTTTGATTATCGCCTGGCGCAACAAGATATTATCGGCTCAGTCGCATGGTCAAAATCACTAGTAACAGTTGGTGTATTGTCTGATAGCGAACAACAAACTTTAGAACAAGCGCTAAACTCCTTACTGAAAGAAGTGCAAGATAACCCTGAAATTATCCTGCAAAGTGACGCAGAAGATATTCATAGCTGGGTTGAAGGTAAGCTGATTGATAAAGTCGGTGATTTAGGGAAAAAATTACATACCGGTCGTAGCCGTAATGACCAAGTGGCAACAGATTTAAAACTGTGGTGTAAAGACCAAGTCGCATTGTTGCTTGAAGCGGTAACCGAATTACAAAAAGCGTTGGTCATCACCGCAGAAAATAACCAAGATGCAGTAATGCCCGGTTATACGCATTTACAACGTGCCCAACCGGTGACATTTGCTCACTGGTGTTTAGCCTATAGCGAAATGCTAGCGCGTGACGAAAGCCGTTTAAAAGATACCTTAAAACGTTTAGATGTCAGCCCATTAGGGTGTGGGGCATTAGCAGGAACGGCTTATGATATCGACCGTGAGCAGCTTGCCTCTTGGTTAGGTTTTTCTTCTGCAACGCGTAATAGCTTGGATACGGTATCAGACAGAGATCACGTTCTTGAATTATTATCGAACGCAAGTATCGGTATGGTTCATTTATCCCGCTTTGCTGAAGATTTAATTTTCTTTAATAGTGGAGAAGCTGGCTTTGTTGAGCTATCAGACAAAGTGACATCGGGTTCATCACTCATGCCGCAAAAGAAAAACCCTGATGCATTGGAATTGATCCGTGGAAAATGTGGGCGTGTCCAAGGTGCATTGACAGGTATGATGATGACCCTAAAAGGGCTCCCTCTTGCTTACAACAAAGATATGCAAGAAGACAAAGAAGGGTTATTTGATGCATTAGATACTTGGTTAGATTGCATGCACATGGCTGCGTTGGTTCTTGATGGTATTCAAATTCGCCGTAGTCGTTGTGAAGATGCTGCGAAGCAAGGTTATGCGAATGCAACTGAACTCGCTGATTATCTGGTTGCTAAAGGTGTTCCATTCCGTGAAGCGCATCATATTGTGGGTGAGGCCGTTGTTGCCGCAATTGGGCAAGGTAAAGCTTTAGAGGAAATGGCTTTAAGTGATTTGCAAAAATTCAGTAGCACTATTCAGTTGGATGTCTATGAAGTTTTATCACTACAATCTTGTTTAGATAAGCGGTTAGCAAAAGGCGGGGTATCTCAGAAACAAGTGGCAAATGCTATTGTAGAAGCAAAAAAACGATTAGAGCTGTGATCGGTTATAGAAGATAAAAATGGGGGGTAGCATGACTACCCCAATTCCCATAGCGCGTTTGTTTTTAAATATATTTAATGGTTAGCATTCCGAGTTGTTTTTCTTCATTCACCCAGTTATATGAATACTCTCCTCTACCTTCATTGATTACCTTCCAATCTTGAGTATTTGCAACATCATTCAAGTTTATTTTGCTGGCAACCATATCAGATTGGTTATTTAAGCAATTCAGTGTGACATGATTGTCGGTCACTTCATTAAAGCAAGACGGAAATACGACTGCCCCAGAGAAATGAATAACCCCATTTTGTTGGTCATTACTTGCATAAGCATGAATAGATGCGGTTGTAACGAGCAGCAATGCACAGAGTGAACGAAGGCCAAATTTTTGAGTTTTTGTTAATAAATTTTTCATAATAGTATCCCGTCATTGATTTTTGATTAATCAACTTGCTGTATGTTTAAATTAGATTTGTGTGTGATTAAATAAGAATAATAATAATGAACTGATATTCCTTGGTGTTTTTGATGTGGGAATTATAAATTTAAAAACACTATTTAGGTGTAAAATTAAAAAAGGAAATGTTTAAAAATATAAAGAAAACAAAATTACTCTCATTGTAATTTAAAGTTATTCATTTGTATTTTGATGGTTAATAAGGCTGTATATTAAGAAGTTTGCAGTGTTTTGTTTTATTATTTGTGTTTTCTGTTAGTTTTTTATAGTTGGATTCTCTAGTGATTTTCTGTTGTTATCAATCTGTAATAGTGATTAAAATAAAATTTAACAAAATTAAGCTGCAATTTACATTTACTTTTATATAAAAACTTACAAACTTTAATAGAGAGTGAAAGGAAAGATAACAAAATGTTTCTTTTGTTTGAGATGAATATAATAAATATTTGTATGTTTTAATTAATTCAAAACTGATGAAGTGTGACTAAATGCATATTAAATTCTAATAATTTGGTTATTTTGGTGATATTCACTAAATGTTAAAATGAAGTTAATTTTATCTATTATGTGAATTAATGACACAAATAGTCTATATTTTTTGAGGAGAATGTTGAGATTTTACTTGGCAACGTTAGGATGTAATTTATTGAAATTTTATTCTAAAAAAACACGGTTAATGCTTTTATTAGGAATGTTATATTGAAATGCTAATGGTAAATGAATTTAATCATTAATTAACTATTCTCTCTGTTGAAGAGTCAGGAATGAGATACATTTTATTTCTAAATATTACACTTTGTTTCATTATATTGCGTGTATCCTTCAAAAAATGAGGTTTTCCCCCTATTTTTCAATTTATCAATAGATAAAACAAAACAATATCGATATAGTGATTGGTATTATCTATCTTTGGTTTGACAGAGAATTCACGAAAGGAAAAGAAATATGAATATTCGAGATTTAGAGTACCTTGTCGCACTCGCCGAACATAAACACTTTAGACGTGCCGCGGATTCTTGTCATGTTAGCCAACCTACTCTTAGTGGCCAAATTCGTAAATTAGAAGAAGAACTTGGCGTTATGTTGTTAGAAAGAACCAGCCGCAAAGTTCTTTTCACTCAACAAGGTTTATTATTGGTTGAACAAGCCCGTACTATTTTGCGTGAAATTAAAGTATTACAAGAAATGGCCGCCCTCCAAGGGGAAAGCATGTCGGGCCCATTACATATTGGTTTAATCCCAACGGTTGCGCCATATCTATTACCTCATATTATTCCGCAATTGCACCAAGCTCATCCGAAATTAGAAATCTATTTGCATGAAGCGCAAACTCAGCAATTATTAGCTCAGTTAGACAGCGGTAAATTAGATTGCGCTATTTTAGCGGAAGTTAAAGAAACGGAACCTTTTATTGTTGTTCCGTTATTCGAAGAACCGATGAAACTGGCTATTTATGAGAGTCACCCATGGCATGATCGTGATACGATTGAAATGAGTGAGTTGTCAGGTGAAAAGCTATTAATGTTAGAAGATGGCCACTGTTTACGTGACCAAGCGATGGGCTTCTGCTTCCAAGCGGGCGCGAAAGAAGACACACACTTCAGGGCAACGAGCTTAGAAACGTTAAGAAATATGGTGGCCGCAGGGAGTGGAATTACACTTTTACCTGATTTATCGGTGCCAAATGAAGTTTGTCGTGATGGGGTATGTTATTTAAATTGCATTGAACCTGAACCGAAACGAACTATCGTATTAGTTTATCGCCCGGGTTCACCGTTACGTGGGCGCTATGAACAATTAGCGGAGACCATCTATAACTCAATGGATAACTATTATAAAAATAGAGTTTAGGGTTAAGCTACCAATATTATTTTTTTAGTTGATGATGGTTGCCAGGTTATTGGCAACCATAAATCACAAAATAATTAAAATAGTCGATTTAAACCATTTAAAGCCGCAACACGGAAAGCTTCCGCCATTGTTGGGTAATTGAAGGTTGTATTCACGAAATATTCTATAGTATTACCTTCACCTTTTTGTTCCATGATAGCTTGGCCGATATGGATAATTTCAGCCGCTCTTTCACCAAAACAGTGAATGCCTAGTATCTGTAATGTTTCTCTATGGAATAATATTTTCAAACTACCGACATTCATACCTGCGATTTGTGCACGTGCTAAATGTTTAAATTGTGCCCGACCGACTTCATAAGGCACTTTCATTGCGGTCAATTCTTGCTCTGTTTTACCAACTGAACTAATTTCAGGAATAGTATAAATCCCTGTTGGAATATCTTCTACTAAATGAGCATCACCTAAACTACCACCAATGGCTCGGGCCGCAATTCGTCCTTGGTCGTAGGCCGCAGAGGCTAAGCTTGGGTAGCCGATGACATCACCAACAGCATAGATATGTTCATTAGTGGTGCGATATGCTTTATTGACTTTAACTAAACCGCGGCCATCAGCCTCAATCCCGACATTAGCGAGACCTAAGCTATCTGTGTTACCCGTTCTTCCGTTCGCATACAGTAAGCAGTCTGCTTTGACTTTTTTACCCGACTTCAGGTGAACAATAACACCGTCTTCGACCCCTTCGATTTTTTCATATTCTTCATTATGGCGAATAACAACGCCGCTATTCCAAAAATGATACGACAAGGCATCTGACATTTCTTGGTCAAGAAAGGCCAATAGATGATCGCGCGTGTTGATTAAATCAACTTTAACCCCTAATCCACGGAAAATAGATGCATATTCACAGCCGATAACACCAGCACCATAAATAATCACATGGCGAGGCTCGTGGGTCAGGTTGAGGATCGTATCACTGTTATAAATTCGAGAATGATTGAAATCAACATCGGACGGACAGTATGGACGAGAACCTGTGGCAATCACGATTTTATCCGCACTTAAAACGTCACAACTACCATCTGCGTAACGGACACTGATATGTTGCTCATCGATAAAGGTGGCTTCACCCGAAAACATTTGGCAACCATTACGCTCATAAAAACCTTGGCGCATGCGTGTTTGTTGGCTAATTACCGTTTCAGCATGACGAAGAATTTCAGAGAAAGAGGAGCTTAAGCTACGGGAGTTATCACTATAAAGAGGGTTTTGGTTGAATTCGATAATACGGCTAACAGCATGACGGAGGGCTTTTGAGGGAATGGTTCCCCAGTGGGTACAGCCTCCGCCGACATTATTATAACGTTCTATAACAGCAACGTTTTTTCCTTGTTTCACTAGCCCCATGGCGGCGCCTTCACCACCAGGACCGGAACCAATGACTATTGCATCAAAATGGGTAAGTTGCATGAGGTAAGACCTGCTCTAAAACAAAATGACAACAAGATGTTATCATTAGTTGGTTATTTCACCTAATTTCCTCGTCGTTTTTCAAATTGATACAGCGTTGGCTACACTCGCTTACCCTAGTCACATATTTATGCATGCTTCCAAGGATTTGCTGACGCATTGTTTAATAAAAGGTTGGTAGTATATCAGTGTTAAAAAACTAATTGAAAAAGGCTAAGTTAAATTCTGAAAATGAGTAAATTGTAGCGATAGTCGCTTTTTCTCCAAAACAGTTTAGCTATTTTCAGGTATGCTAGGCGAAGAGTAAGGCTTATTACATTTACCTTTCATGATAAGAAACTAGGATCACCGTGAGTAACACAATTGGCGTTAGAGCAAAACAAAAAGAAAAAACTCGGCGTTCACTCGTCGAAGCCGCATTTAGCCAATTAAGCGCTGAACGGAGTTTTACTAGCCTTAGTTTGCGAGAAGTTGCGCGTGAAGCTGGGATTGCACCGACTTCATTTTACCGTCATTTCAAGGATGTTGATGAACTCGGGCTGACGATGGTCGACGAAAGCGGCTTGATGTTACGCCAGCTAATGCGCCAAGCAAGGCAGCGTATTGCAAAAGGCGGGAGTGTGATCCGTACATCAGTCTCAACTTTTATGGAGTTTATTGGTAATAACCCTAACGCCTTTAGGTTATTATTGCGGGAGCGTTCAGGAACATCTGCTGAGTTTCGTGCTGCAGTCGCTCGGGAAATTCAGCATTTTATTGCGGAATTGGCCGATTATCTTGAACTTGAAAGCCGTATGCCTCGCCATTTTACTGAAATGCAAGCAGAGGCCATGGTAACGATTGTCTTTAGCGCAGGTGCAGAGGCGCTAGATATCGATGAAGAAAAACGCAGAAATCTCGAAGAACGGCTGGTATTACAGTTAAGAATGATAGCGAAAGGCGCCTATTACTGGTACCGCCGGGAACAGGAAAAACAAAATCAAACTGACCCAGACCTGACTAAATAATAAGGAGAATCAATGACGGATCAAAAAAGTTATGAAAGAAGCACATTATTGCTAGCCTTTGTGATTGGCCTTGCAACCCATGGAACCTTTTCAACGCTGTTTAACTCGCTGGTCGATTTTTCATTTTTCCCAATTTTAACCCTGATATTGGCAGTGTATTGTTTACATCAGCGCTATTTGCATCAAGCGATGCCTATGGGGCTGCCAAAATTTGTTGCCGGTAGTTTTTTTATTGGGCTTTTTGGCTATGCCGCGATTTTACGTGTGCAAAATCCTGAAATAGGCTCTAATTTTATTCCCGCAACCTTTATTGTCATTATCGCATTGTGGATGTACTCAAGCTGGAAAGCACGTAAGAAAGAAAAAGCGGAGCTAGCACTTGAACAAGAAGTTGAAAATTAAGTTTATACGACTTTTCTAATAGTAAGGCGCCGCAGTTCACATCACTGCGGCGTTTTTGTTTTTTAGTAAATTAATAGCGGCTCAGTAATACCCCACTTTCCATATGGTGGGTATAAGGGAACTGGTCGAATAAGGCTAATTTCTCTATTTTATGGGTTTTAGTCAGCTCAGCTAAGTTATCGCATAGCGTTTCTGGGTTACATGAAATATATAGGATATGCTCATAACCCTGAACTAGTTTCACTGTTTCTGCATCTAAACCACTGCGAGGCGGGTCGACGAATATAGTATTGCATTGGTAATCGGCTAAAGAAATACCTTCCAAGCGCCTAAATTCACGGGCACCTTGCATGGCTTGGGTAAAATCCTCTGCGGACATACGAATAATTTGTACATTTTCAATATTATTGGCTTCGATATTATATTGAGCAGCGGCCACTGAGGGCTTTGCAATTTCAGTCGCTAATACGCGTTCGAAGTTTTGCGCTAATGCTAAAGAGAAATTTCCATTTCCGCAGTACAGTTCCAATAAATCACCCGTCGAATTCTGCGTTGACTCAATTGCCCACTCCAACATTTTGATATTGACCTGTGCATTAGGTTGCGTGAAGCTATTTTCAACTTGGCGATAAACCATATTTTTACCCATAACAGGTAAGACTTCATCGACATAATCATTATCTAACATGATTTTTGTTTTTGACGCTCGGCCAATCAATTGCACATCAAAGCCTTGTTCAACTAAAGCGGCTTTTAACGCTTTTGCTTCTTCCATCCATTCTTCACCTAATTTTTTATGGTAAAGCAGCGAAACAATCAGCTTATTACTTAGTGTTGATAAATAGTCAATTTGAAATAATTTATGGCGCAGTAATTCATTTTGCTTAATTAACGGCAATAACGCCGCCATCATGTCATTGATCAATTGGCTAGCAACAGGAAACTGGTCAATACGAATACGCTCTTTCGTTTCTTTATTGAACATAATATGAAACAGGTCATCACCTTCATGCCAAATACGAAATTCAGCACGCATCCGATAATGGGATGTTGGAGATGAAAATATTTCAGGTTCAGGGGCGTTAAAAGGAGCCATCATCGCCTTTAAACGATCCGTTTTTTCTACGAGTTGTTGTTCGTAGTCTTCAGTATGCAAGGTGTTTGGCATGTTTGGCTCCATAAAGCAGTAATAAATTCGTATCAGGAGCGAAATTGTAGGGAATGCGGCGAAGATGTCCAGTTTTCATTATCCATCCGTAGACACTCACTACTATTCAACTTACGATAATAGGCTGTGGTTTAGGGAATTTGGTGTGAATCCAAGACTGACGCGCAACGGTAAAAGTCCGATACCTGCCACGCATCCAATCGCTTCGTTGAATATTCGCGCGGATCTTATATTCAACCTCGCGGAATGTTAATTAAATTGATTTTCCGAGTGTAACCATAATGAATAATAAAAAGTCGCTGCCGCTATCGGCCGCTGCGCTGGCAGTACTGTGCGCTACTTCTTCTTTGGCAAGTGCAAATGACAAAACTGACCAAGTGGTTGTGTCAGCTAATCGTTTCGAACAACCTATTTCTTCTATATTAGCGCCAGTGACGGTGGTCACTCGTGAAGATATCGACCATTGGCAGTCAAATACCATTATTGATGTATTAAGGCGCTTGCCGGGGGTGGATATTGCTCAAAATGGGGGGATGGGGCAACAAAGCTCTCTTTTTATTAGAGGAACAGAATCTCGTCATGTTTTAGTTCTAATTGATGGCGTTCGTTTGAATCAGGCGGGCATTTCAGGTTCATCTGATATGAGCCAAATCCCAATTTCTCTGGTACAGCGCATTGAGTATATTCGCGGCGCACGCTCAGCGGTTTATGGTTCTGATGCTGTTGGTGGTGTGGTGAATATTATTACTCGTCGTGATAACGATGGCACTACTTTAAATGCAGGCATTGGCTCACACAGTTACCAAAACTATAACGGTTCGACTCAGCAAAAAATTGGTGAAAATACAACGGTAACTGCCGCTGCGGCTTATACGCATACGACAGGCTTTGATGTAGAGGCAAGAGGGAATACAGGGGGGCATCGACAGCCTGATAAAGACGGTTTCCTTAATAAGACGTTATGGTTAGGTGTTGAGCATCAATTCTCTTCCGCTCTTTCTGCTTATGCACGCGCTTATGGTTATGACAATCGTACGAGTTATGACGGTACGCCAGCAGACACTCGTAAGCTATACAGCAGAACATATGAGTCTGGGTTGAAATATGCGAATGGTAAGTACTCTACAAGTTTGCTTGGGAGCTATAGCCATATGAAAGATTACAACTACAACTATCACAATGGGCGGTATGGTAGCGGTTCTGTAATTGATGAATCAGACCAATACAACTTTCAATGGGGTAATAGCTATAGATTAGAAAAAGGAAATATCAGTGCTGGGGTTGATTATCAACGTCAAAGCATTGAGCCCGGTGGTTATACGATGACAAGTAAAAAAGAAACCGTCAATAACACAGGTATTTATCTTACAGGACAATATGCACTCATCGACTCTGTCAATGCGGAAGGGGCAGTACGTTCAGATCACCATTCTGAATTTAACTGGCACACGACATGGCAATCAGGTTTAAGCTGGGAATTTTATGATGGATATAAGTTAATCGGTTCTTATGCTACAGCGTATAAAGCCCCTAACTTAGGTCAGCTTTATACGGATAATGTTGCTTGGAACATCAAAGGAAATCCAAATTTAAAACCAGAAGAAAGTAAGCAGTGGGAAATTGGTTTAGAAGGCGAAACAGGGTTATTGTTTTGGCAATTAACTGGGTATGAAAACGAGATAACTAATCTGATTGATTTCACTTCGGATCCAGTGACGCAAACTAGTTCTTATAACAATATTGGCAAGGCAAAGATTAAAGGAGTCGAGTGGAATGGTGAATTACAAACAGGCCTATTTAGCCATCAACTCACGTTACAGTATCTAGACCCAAGAAATGAAAAAACAAATAAAGTGCTTAATCGTAGAGCAAAACAACAAGTCAAATACCAGCTAGATTGGAACATTGCTGCTGTAGATATGGGGTTGACTTACCAATATATAGGCAGTCGTTATGATACCAATGAAACTTATCAACGCACTAAAGTCGGCGGCGTTAGCATCTGGGATCTCACCGCTGCATATCCAATCACTTCACATCTCACAATTCGTGGTAAAATAGCTAATATGTTCGATAAAGACTATGAGACCGCGTATGGTTATCGCACCGCTGGAAGAGAATATTTCCTTACAGGAAGCTACAACTTCTGATAACAACCTATCTGTTCGCCCGACCATTCTAGTGTTTGACTCTGGAGTGGGCGGGTTATCTGTTTATCGTGAAGTCAAAAAAATGATCCCGAATGCTCACTTTATCTATGCATTCGACAATGAAGCCTTCCCTTATGGTGAAAAAAGCGAAGAGTTCATTATTGATAGGGTCTATCAAATCGTAAATGCAATAGCTGCAAAACATCCTTTAACCATTGCGATTATTGCGTGCAATACCGCAAGTACGGTCAGCCTTCCTAATTTGAGAGCACATTTTACGTTCCCAGTTGTTGGGGTTGTTCCAGCCATTAAACCCGCAACCAAGTTAACGCGTAATGGCGTAGTTGGTTTATTGGCGACGAAAGGCACTGTAAACCGCGAATACACCAAAGAGCTGATCGAACGGTTTGCAACAGACTGCAAAGTGATTTCTCTCGGTTCTGCGGAATTAGTTCAACTTGCAGAAAGAAAGTTACATGGGGAAACTTTACCACTAGATGAAGTTGCTCAAACTGTCAGGCCATGGATTCGAATGCCAGAGCCGCCCGATACTGTTATTTTGGGTTGCACGCATTTTCCTCTATTAATAGAAGAACTCGAAAAAGTGCTACCAAATGGAACTCGATTCATTGATTCAGGTTCTGCAATCGCCAGAAGAACCGTTTGGCTCATTAATAATCAAGAAGAAATCGCCAATTCAGAGGAAGAAAACTTCGCATATTGCTTATTAATGGATGACAACGCAAAAGGATTACAGCCAGTTCTCGAAGCTGAAGGGCTCAAAACGCTGGAAAAACTAACTATCTAAGTCAAATTTGGTGGAAAGCTGAGCGAACAGGAAAAAATATGAAAAAAGGGGTTGCCAGATTTTTCTGACTCCCTATAATGCGCATCCACTGACCGGGAACAAGACAACGCAAAGCGCGATGAACACTGAAACGGCAGCGAGAGATTCTGAAAAGAAAAAGCAAAAAATTGCTTGACTCTCACGGAGGAAAACGTAATATACGCCTCCTCGCAGCAACGACCGAAAGGTTGGTTTTCATAAAGAAAAGCTGCAACGCTCTTTAACAATTTATCAGACAATCTGTGTGGGCACTCACAGGACACTATCAAAAAAATATTTGATTTTAAGTCTTGAAGAGTGACTAACACGTTAATTCATATATATGAAATAAGGTAGTAACGCTTATTTTGGAAGGATAACGCGAAGGCGAGCAGAGATAACCCGAGACAGTACTTAGGTACGGCGAGGGGAAGCGATGCGAAGCCGACAAAGTTAGCCGAACAAAAGAACGTTACGGTCAGTAAGACATTCTTTGAGCATCAAGCTTTTTAATTGAAGAGTTTGATCATGGCTCAGATTGAACGCTGGCGGCAGGCCTAACACATGCAAGTCGAGCGGTAACAGGGGAAGCTTGCTTCTCGCTGACGAGCGGCGGACGGGTGAGTAATGTATGGGGATCTGCCCGATAGAGGGGGATAACTACTGGAAACGGTAGCTAATACCGCATAATCTCTAAGGAGCAAAGCAGGGGAACTTCGGTCCTTGCGCTATCGGATGAACCCATATGGGATTAGCTAGTAGGTGAGGTAATGGCTCACCTAGGCGACGATCCCTAGCTGGTCTGAGAGGATGATCAGCCACACTGGGACTGAGACACGGCCCAGACTCCTACGGGAGGCAGCAGTGGGGAATATTGCACAATGGGCGCAAGCCTGATGCAGCCATGCCGCGTGTATGAAGAAGGCCCTAGGGTTGTAAAGTACTTTCAGTCGGGAGGAAGGCGTTGATGCTAATATCATCAACGATTGACGTTACCGACAGAAGAAGCACCGGCTAACTCCGTGCCAGCAGCCGCGGTAATACGGAGGGTGCAAGCGTTAATCGGAATTACTGGGCGTAAAGCGCACGCAGGCGGTTGATTAAGTTAGATGTGAAATCCCCGGGCTTAACCTGGGAATGGCATCTAAGACTGGTCAGCTAGAGTCTTGTAGAGGGGGGAGATTCCATGTGTAGCGGTGAAATGCGTAGAGATGTGGAGGAATACCGGTGGCGAAGGCGGCCCCTGGACAAAGACTGACGCTCAGGTGCGAAAGCGTGGGGAGCAAACAGGATTAGATACCCTGGTAGTCCACGCTGTAAACGATGTCGATTTGAAGGTTGTTCCCTAGAGGAGTGGCTTTCGGAGCTAACGCGTTAAATCGACCGCCTGGGGAGTACGGCCGCAAGGTTAAAACTCAAATGAATTGACGGGGGCCCGCACAAGCGGTGGAGCATGTGGTTTAATTCGATGCAACGCGAAGAACCTTACCTACTCTTGACATCCAGAGAATTTAGCAGAGATGCTTTAGTGCCTTCGGGAACTCTGAGACAGGTGCTGCATGGCTGTCGTCAGCTCGTGTTGTGAAATGTTGGGTTAAGTCCCGCAACGAGCGCAACCCTTATCCTTTGTTGCCAGCGACTCGGTCGGGAACTCAAAGGAGACTGCCGGTGATAAACCGGAGGAAGGTGGGGATGACGTCAAGTCATCATGGCCCTTACGAGTAGGGCTACACACGTGCTACAATGGCGTATACAAAGAGAAGCGACCTCGCGAGAGCAAGCGGAACTCATAAAGTACGTCGTAGTCCGGATTGGAGTCTGCAACTCGACTCCATGAAGTCGGAATCGCTAGTAATCGTAGATCAGAATGCTACGGTGAATACGTTCCCGGGCCTTGTACACACCGCCCGTCACACCATGGGAGTGGGTTGCAAAAGAAGTAGGTAGCTTAACCTTTGGGAGGGCGCTTACCACTTTGTGATTCATGACTGGGGTGAAGTCGTAACAAGGTAACCGTAGGGGAACCTGCGGTTGGATCACCTCCTTACCATTGAAGTGTTTTTGTGAAGTGCTCACACAGATTGTCTGATAGAAAGTAGAGCAATAGGCTATACGTGGGAGACTTATTCGAGAGAATAGGACTTACATGAAAGCACAAAAGTTTTTGTGATTTTCGTGTCCCCTTCGTCTAGAGGCCTAGGACACCGCCCTTTCACGGCGGTAACAGGGGTTCGAATCCCCTAGGGGACGCCAATTGCGCCGATATCGAGTGAAAGACGATGTCCCCAATAATGATTAAGTCAATTATATTGTAGTTGGTTTAACAATTATGCTCTTTAACAATCTGGAACAAGCTGAAAATTGAAAACAACGCACATTGTTTATCGCTTAAACAATGTGAGAGTCTCTCAAAATTTCAGACCTGAAATTTTCGGTCACTTTAGCGAGTGGCATGAGCGAGCAGTCAGTCCTTCGCGGCGGCCAGCGCACAGCAAGCGCAACATACATAAGTATGTGAGCATTGCGAGCACTGCCCAACAAAGAAGGAATGCACGCACAGCCATGACAGTAAGGTGAACGTTGAAACAATTTCGGGTTGTGAGGTTAAGCGACTAAGCGTACACGGTGGATGCCTAGGCAATCAGAGGCGATGAAGGACGTGCTAATCTGCGATAAGCGTCGGTAAGGTGATATGAACCGTTACAACCGACGATTTCCGAATGGGGAAACCCAGTGCAATTCGTTGCACTATCGTTTGATGAATACATAGTCAAACGAAGCGAACCGGGGGAACTGAAACATCTCAGTACCCCGAGGAAAAGAAATCAACCGAGATTCCCCTAGTAGCGGCGAGCGAACGGGGAGCAGCCCAGAGTCTTAATCAGCATTAGCATCAGGAGAACGGTCTGGAAAGTCCGGCAGTAAAGGGTGATAGCCCCGTATCCGAAGGTGTTAGTGTTGTGAACTCGACGAGTAGGGCGGGACACGTGTTATCCTGTCTGAATATGGGGGGACCATCCTCCAAGGCTAAATACTCCTGATTGACCGATAGTGAACCAGTACCGTGAGGGAAAGGCGAAAAGAACCCCGGCGAGGGGAGTGAAATAGAACCTGAAACCGTGTACGTACAAGCAGTGGGAGCCTTGATTTATCAGGGTGACTGCGTACCTTTTGTATAATGGGTCAGCGACTTATATTCTGTAGCAAGGTTAACCGAATAGGGGAGCCGTAGGGAAACCGAGTCTTAACTGGGCGAATGAGTTGCAGGGTATAGACCCGAAACCCGGTGATCTAGCCATGGGCAGGTTGAAGGTTGGGTAACACTAACTGGAGGACCGAACCGACTAATGTTGAAAAATTAGCGGATGACTTGTGGCTGGGGGTGAAAGGCCAATCAAACCGGGAGATAGCTGGTTCTCCCCGAAAGCTATTTAGGTAGCGCCTCGTGAACTCATCTTCGGGGGTAGAGCACTGTTTCGACTAGGGGGTCATCCCGACTTACCAACTCGATGCAAACTACGAATACCGAAGAATGTTATCACGGGAGACACACGGCGGGTGCTAACGTTCGTCGTGAAGAGGGAAACAACCCAGACCGCCAGCTAAGGTCCCAAAGTCATAGTTAAGTGGGAAACGAAGTGGGAAGGCTCAGACAGCCAGGATGTTGGCTTAGAAGCAGCCATCATTTAAAGAAAGCGTAATAGCTCACTGGTCGAGTCGGCCTGCGCGGAAGATGTAACGGGGCTAAACTATGCACCGAAGCTGCGGCAGCGAACGTATCACTTAAACTGATTAAGTGATACTCAAATGTATCAAAACGATTGACGGAGCGAAGCGACGTCAATGCGTCCAACAAAGTCGAGGCGGAAACGTCAGGCAGTCAGTTTAAGGATACGTTCGTTGGGTAGGGGAGCGTTCTGTAAGCCTGTGAAGGTGTGCTGTGAGGCATGCTGGAGGTATCAGAAGTGCGAATGCTGACATAAGTAACGATAATGCGGGTGAAAAACCCGCACGCCGGAAGACCAAGGGTTCCTGTCCAACGTTAATCGGGGCAGGGTGAGTCGACCCCTAAGGCGAGGCAGAAATGCGTAGTCGATGGGAAACGGGTTAATATTCCCGTACTGGTGATAATTGCGATGGGGGGACGGAGAAGGCTAGGCTATCCGGGCGACGGTTGTCCCGGTTTAAGGATGTAGGCAGGTGAATTAGGCAAATCCGGTTCACTACATGCTGAGGTCCGATGACGAGTCACTACGGTGATGAAGTAGCTCATGCCCCGCTTCCAGGAAAAGCCTCTAAGCTCTAGATTATCATTAATCGTACCCCAAACCGACACAGGTGGTCAGGTAGAGAATACTCAGGCGCTTGAGAGAACTCGGGTGAAGGAACTAGGCAAAATGGTGCCGTAACTTCGGGAGAAGGCACGCTGGCATTAGTGAAGTGAAGTTTTACTCATGGAGCTGAAGCCAGTCGCAGATACCAGCTGGCTGCAACTGTTTATTAAAAACACAGCACTGTGCAAACACGAAAGTGGACGTATACGGTGTGACGCCTGCCCGGTGCTGGAAGGTTAATTGATGGGGTTATCCGTAAGGAGAAGCTCTTGATCGAAGCCCCAGTAAACGGCGGCCGTAACTATAACGGTCCTAAGGTAGCGAAATTCCTTGTCGGGTAAGTTCCGACCTGCACGAATGGCGTAATGATGGCCAGGCTGTCTCCACCCGAGACTCAGTGAAATTGAACTCGCTGTGAAGATGCAGTGTACCCGCGGCAAGACGGAAAGACCCCGTGAACCTTTACTATAGCTTGACACTGAACATTGAGCCTTGATGTGTAGGATAGGTGGGAGGCTTTGAAGTGTGGACGCCAGTCTGCATGGAGCCAACCTTGAAATACCACCCTTTAATGTTTGATGTTCTAACGTTGCCCCATTATCGGGGTGCGGACAGTGTCTGGTGGGTAGTTTGACTGGGGCGGTCTCCTCCCAAAGAGTAACGGAGGAGCACGAAGGTTGGCTAAGCATGGTCGGACATCATGCGGTTAGTGCAAAGGCATAAGCCAGCTTGACTGCGAGAGTGACGGCTCGAGCAGGTACGAAAGTAGGTCTTAGTGATCCGGTGGTTCTGAATGGAAGGGCCATCGCTCAACGGATAAAAGGTACTCCGGGGATAACAGGCTGATACCGCCCAAGAGTTCATATCGACGGCGGTGTTTGGCACCTCGATGTCGGCTCATCACATCCTGGGGCTGAAGTAGGTCCCAAGGGTACGGCTGTTCGCCGTTTAAAGTGGTACGCGAGCTGGGTTTAGAACGTCGTGAGACAGTTCGGTCCCTATCTGCCGTGGGCGTTGGAAGATTGAAAGGGGCTGCTCCTAGTACGAGAGGACCGGAGTGGACGCACCACTGGTGTTCGGGTTGTCATGCCAATGGCATTGCCCGGTAGCTAAGTGCGGAAGAGATAACCGCTGAAAGCATCTAAGCGGGAAACTTGCCTTGAGATGAGTCTTCCCTGACTCTTTAAGAGTCCTAAAGGAACGTTTAAGACTAAGACGTTGATAGGTTGGGTGTGTAAGCGTAGCGATACGTTGAGCTAACCAATACTAATGAACCGTGAGGCTTAACCTGACAACACCGAAGGTGTTTTAGAGAGATAGAGTTGTTTTCGAGAAGTGAGAAGCCGGAAGGTGAAGGACACAGCAGCTTGTTCAAGATTGAAGTTTAGGTTTAGCAAATACCGAAAGTGTGTTGAGCTAAACGTGAACAAACAGAATTTGTCTGGCGGCAATAGCGCGGTGGTCCCACCTGACCCCATGCCGAACTCAGCAGTGAAACGCCGTAGCGCCGATGGTAGTGTGGGGTCTCCCCATGTGAGAGTAGGGAACTGCCAGACATTAAATTTTAAGGTTGTGTCAGTACTGACTGACCGCACCATATTGCTGATATGGCTCAGTTGGTAGAGCACACCCTTGGTAAGGGTGAGGTCCCCAGTTCGAATCTGGGTATCAGCACCATATAATCGGCATTTAAAAAGAATTTACCTAGCGGCAATAGCGCGGTGGTCCCACCTGACCCCATGCCGAACTCAGTAGTGAAACGCCGTAGCGCCGATGGTAGTGTGGGGTCTCCCCATGTGAGAGTAGGGAACTGCTAGGTTTTAAATATAAAGAAGCCACCCATTGGGTGGCTTTTTGCATTCTACTAATAGAATAATTTTCACTAATTATCTTATTTTCTTAATCCTGCTATTCACTCTTAATCCAGCCTGATAGACTTATCTTATCTTTGTTTTATTTGTACTGAAGGCTGTAATGAACCTAACGTCTGAACTTAAATCATTTAATAGCTTTGGCATTCAAGCAAAAGCACTATCAATTGTTTTTGTGGATAACCAAGAATCTCTACTCCAGCAATGGAGCGAGGCTAAAAATCAGCAACTCCCAGTATTATTATTAGGAGGGGGAAGCAATGTTCTATTTGTTGAAGACTTTGCAGGTGTAGTAATCATCAATCAGCTAAAGGGTGTACAAATAACAGAAGATATCAGCTATTGGTATGTTCATGCTCAAGCAGGTGAAAATTGGCATCAATTACTTGAAACGTTATTGAGTGAAGGTGTTTGTGGTGCGGAAAATTTAGCGTTGATCCCAGGTTGTGTAGGTTCTGCGCCCATTCAAAATATTGGTGCTTATGGTTTAGAGCTAAAAGATATATGTCAGTATGTTGATGTACTTTCTCTAGATACAGGTAAAGTAACACGGCTAACAGCTGCAGAGTGTCAGTTTGGCTACCGTGATAGCATTTTTAAGCATGAATATCAATATGGCTATGTCATTATCAGTGTTGGGTTAAAACTTGCTAAAGAATGGACGCCTAAGCTTATATATGGTGACCTTGCTCAGCTTGACCCCAATACAGTAACACCAGAACAAGTATTTAACTCTGTATGCCAAACGCGTAGAAGTAAATTACCTGATCCGGCAATAACAGGTAATGCAGGGAGTTTCTTTAAAAATCCTATTATTTCAGCAGAAAAAGCACAAGCCATAAAAATAGCTTATCCTAATTGTCCTCAATATAACCAAGAAGATGGACGCGTAAAGCTAGCAGCAGGGTGGCTTATCGACCAATGTGGTCTGAAAGGACATGAAATCGGTGGTGCTGCGGTACATAAGCAGCAAGCATTGGTTTTAATCAATAAAAACCGAGCGACAGGGCAAGACATTGTCAATCTAGCAAAATATGTGAGTCAAAAGGTTTTAGAGCATTTTGGTATACATTTAGAACCAGAGGTCAGGTTTATCGGTAAAAATGGCGAAATCAACGCAATGGAATGTATTCAATGAAAGAAAGAAACACCCCACTAGATCTCATAAATATCTTGGCCGATGCGCAAGTGCATTCAGGAGAACAGCTAGGAGATAAACTAGGGATGACCCGCGCAGCGATCAATAAGCATATAAAAACGCTACGTTCGTGGGGAGTGAATGTACAAACGGTAACCGGTAAAGGGTATAAGCTACCTTATCCTATTAACCTACTTAACGAAGATACAATAAAACAGCGAGTTGATGACGTAAATATTATAGTTGAACCTGTTATTGATTCTACTAATCAGTACATGTTGGAGAGAATTACTGAATTACAGTCAGGGGATACGTGTCTTGCTGAGTATCAAAGTGCTGGGCGAGGTAGAAGAGGAAGGCAATGGATATCACCATTTGGATGTAACCTTTACTTATCCATGTACTGGAAATTAGACCAAGGTCCTGCGGCGGCAATAGGGTTAAGCTTAGTTGTTGGTATTGTTGTCGCTGAAACGTTAAATAAATTAATTGGTAATAAAGTCAAAGTCAAATGGCCTAATGACCTATATATGAATGATAAAAAGCTTGCAGGAATTTTGGTTGAATTAACGGGTAAAACAGGGGATGCAGCTCATATTATTATCGGTATTGGTATTAATATTGGCATGAATAAAGAAAATTCTGACAGTAGCGAAAACATAACTCAAGCCTGGTCCTCTCTATCTGACGAATTTGAAAATATAGAGAGAAATGAATTATCAGCAAATATAATTCAAGCTTTGAGGAATTCATTGGTTTTATTTGAAAAAGAAGGGCTAAAACCATTTTTAGAAAGATGGGTTGAGTTAGATAATTTTTTAAATAGAAATGTTAAGTTATTGATTGGTAACGAAATAATAACGGGAATTGAACGTGGGATTAATGAGCAAGGTGCATTATTGCTACAGAAGGATAATGGCGAAATAATTTCCTATATTGGTGGTGAAATATCCTTAAGACCAAATGAATAATATATTACTGGCCGGAGAGAAACCGGCCAATATAAATAATCACTTTCTTAATCTAACACTCTGAATAGAATGATTCTCACCTTTAGTCATAATTAAACTGGCTCTTTCCTTTGTTGGTAATATATTTTCTTCAAGGTTTAGCCCATTAATTTCATCCCAAATAGAGCTAGCAATATTAATTGCCTCTTCTTCCCTAAGTTTAGAATAACTATGGAAGTAAGAATCAGGATCTGAGAATGCACCTTGCCTAAATTTAAGGAACCGACCGATATACCATTGCTTTAATAATTCAGGTGCAGCATCAACATAAATGGAGAAATCAACAAAGTCAGATACAAATACATGATGGGGGTCTTGTGGATAATCCATATCACTTTGTAAGACATTCAGCCCTTCGAGTATTAAAATATCAGGTTGATCAATTACCTGTTCTTCATCAGGGACAATGTCATACGTTAAATGCGAATAAACCGGAGCCTTAACATTACGTGCACCTGATTTTATTTGTGACACGAAGTTGACTAGTTTTCGCATATCATAAGATTGCGGAAAACCTTTTTTCTTCATGATATTCCTATCTTTTAATACTTGATTAGGATGTAAAAAACCATCAGTTGTGATCAGGTCAACTTTACGGTGTTCAGGCCAACGAGTGAGTAGTGCTTGCAGTAAACGTGCTGTTGTACTTTTACCAACGGCCACACTACCTGCTATACCAATAATATAAGGCACTTTTGCGCCATTAGTTCCAAGGAATTGTTCTAGAACAGCCTGACGACGTAAGTTGGAACTAATATAAAAATTCAGTAAACGCGATAAAGGTAGATAAATTTCTATAACATCTTCCATAGAGAGTTCTTCGTTAATCCCTTTTAACTCTAGAAGTTCACTCGATGTTAATGTAAGCGGTACTGAATCACGTAAAGTTGCCCAGTGTTCTCTATCAAACTCTAAGTATGGCGTAGTAATAAAATTTTCTTTCTTTTTCATAAACCAACATCTGCCTATTTTATGCAGGTTGGACAGGTTGCCTAAACACCCGTATCCATAAAATTTGCTAGCATCATAGCGAGGGAAAGTGGGGAGGCGTAGGTTTTTTTCTATTTTTTATCAGTTTTTTTTGATGCAGGCAGAAAAAATGATACTGAGTGATGAAAAAAACACCTAAGAATAAGAGGGTAAAACTGTGATATCGAATAAAAAATAATGATTTTAAAAATTTTAAGCCTTTTTCTCCCTTTACTGACCAAATGATAATGGACTATAGTTAACAGCTGCTGTTGATGTTTTAAGCTTAAAACAGTTAAAAAATCAACAAAAATGCGAAAAGCGAACAAAATGTGAGCGAACAAACAAAAAAGTTAATTTTTTTGTTGCAACCTGCGCCGACTCTACCTAGAATGCGCAGCACTTGATGCCGGCATAGCTCAGTTGGTAGAGCAACTGACTTGTAATCAGTAGGTCCCGAGTTCGACTCTTGGTGCCGGCACCATTAAAAATTTGGATAGGTGGGATACCCAAGCGGCCAAAGGGAGCAGACTGTAAATCTGCCGTCACAGACTTCGAAGGTTCGAATCCTTCTCCCACCACCATCTCCAAGAAATTTTCTTAAGAGAAAATTTTGAGGAACAGTTTAACAGCTGATAACTCAGGTAGCCGAGTTCATTGCGGGCATCGTATAATGGCTATTACCTCAGCCTTCCAAGCTGATGATGCGGGTTCGATTCCCGCTGCCCGCTCCAAGATGTGCTGATATGGCTCAGTTGGTAGAGCACACCCTTGGTAAGGGTGAGGTCGGCAGTTCGAATCTGCCTATCAGCACCACTTCCTTTATGTTCTCACTTATCTCCCTGATTTGTCTCCTGAAAAAAACAAGCGAAATAATTCTTGCTTGGTTGATGTGGTTTAACCACCGATTCCGTGTCTTAGAGGGACAATCTAATGTCTAAAGAAAAATTTGAACGTTCAAAACCGCACGTTAACGTTGGTACTATCGGCCACGTTGACCACGGTAAAACTACTCTGACAGCAGCTATCACTACTGTTCTGGCAAAAACTTACGGCGGTGCTGCTCGTGCGTTCGATCAAATCGATAACGCACCAGAAGAAAAAGCGCGTGGTATCACCATCTCTACTTCACACGTAGAATACGATACTCCAACTCGCCACTACGCACACGTAGACTGCCCAGGACACGCCGACTATGTTAAAAACATGATCACTGGTGCTGCTCAGATGGACGGTGCAATTCTGGTTGTTGCTGCGACAGATGGCCCAATGCCACAAACTCGTGAGCACATCCTGTTAGGTCGTCAGGTTGGTGTTCCTTACATCATCGTTTTCCTGAACAAATGTGACATGGTAGACGACGAAGAGCTGTTAGAATTAGTCGAAATGGAAGTTCGTGAACTTCTGTCTCAATACGATTTCCCAGGCGACGACACTCCAGTTGTCCGTGGTTCAGCACTGAAAGCGCTGGAAGGCAACCCAGAGTGGGAAGCGAAAATTGTTGAATTAGCAGGCCACCTGGATACTTACATTCCAGAACCAGAGCGTGCAATTGACAAGCCATTCCTGCTGCCAATCGAAGACGTATTCTCAATCTCAGGTCGTGGTACAGTAGTAACAGGCCGTGTTGAGCGTGGTATCATCAAAGTTGGTGAAGAAGTTGAAATCGTTGGTATTCAAGACACGGTTAAAACAACTTGTACTGGCGTTGAAATGTTCCGTAAACTGTTAGACGAAGGTCGTGCAGGTGAGAACGTTGGTGTTCTGCTGCGTGGTACTAAGCGTGAAGAAATTCAACGTGGTCAAGTACTGGCGAAACCAGGTTCAATCAAGCCACACACTAAATTTGAATCAGAAGTTTATATTCTGAGCAAAGATGAAGGTGGTCGTCATACTCCATTCTTCAAAGGTTACCGTCCACAGTTCTACTTCCGTACAACTGACGTAACAGGTACTATCGAACTGCCAGAAGGCGTAGAGATGGTAATGCCAGGTGATAACATCAACATGATCGTTACCCTGATCCACCCAATCGCGATGGACGACGGTTTACGTTTCGCAATCCGTGAAGGTGGCCGTACTGTAGGTGCGGGTGTTGTTGCAAAAATTATTGCATAATACATAGCTTTATCTAGTTTTAAAAAAGGGCACCTTATTTAGGTGCCCTTTTGTTGTTATAAGCAAAATTTTGACTACATGAAATTACAGTATTACGTTGCTATATATTAGCCGAATTATTCATATTAAAAGTTATTTTTTCTTTTGATTTCATTTACTTGTGTAATTAATCGCTCAGTGGTAAATGATCTTTGTAAATCATTAGTAATGATAATTGAAATGCAAATCATTTTTATTTAAACTATCTGTATGTGATTTATACAGGTAAGCATCATGTACATCTGCCTTTGTGAAGCCATTACTGATAAACAGATCAGAAATGTCGCAAGAAAGTATCAAGTGACCTCACTAAAGGGTCTACGACAAATTCTGCCTGTAGGCTTAGAATGTGGAAAATGTATTCGGCAGACGAAGGCAATTTTATATGAAGAGCAAATGATTTTTGAGGATGCGTGCGCAACTGAAGTCGCATAGTATTTAATACCAGTCAAATTATTCCCACCATATTTATCACCTTTTGTTTAAATATATTGTGTAAAAATCACACTAACATCAATTTCAGTACTACACTTAAAAGACTGGAAGCGATGGAGGGTAGAAATGAAAGGCGATAAAAAAATGATAGCCCACCTAAATAAACTACTGGGCAATGAGTTAGTTGCAATTAACCAATATTTTTTGCATGCACGCATGTTTAAAAATTGGGGGCTTACACGTCTCAATGAGATGGAATATCACGAATCAATTGATGAAATGAAGCACGCAGATAAATATATAGAGCGAATTCTTTTCCTCGAAGGTATTCCTAACTTACAAGATCTTGGCAAATTGAATATTGGTGAAGATGTTGAAGAAATGCTGAAGTCAGATTTACAGCTTGAAATCGATGGGGCAAAAAATCTAAAGGAAGCTATTAAGTATGCAGATTCGGTTCATGACTACGTAAGTCGAGACCTGATGATTGAAATTTTAGCTGATGAAGAAAATCATATTGATTGGATAGAAACTCAACTAGAGCTGATTAATCGTTTGGGAATTCAAAACTATCTTCAAGCACAAGTTAAAGAAGAATAAAATCTTATTCCGTACTGTTGTTTTATTAAGTTAATAACTAACCTCAACCACTGTGTATTCCATGGTTGAGGTTTTTTTTATTACTCCCCTAGAAAATTCGCACATATTTTCCTCGATTGCTTGCGTTTCCCTATAATTTACGTATAATGCGCGGGCTTACTGATGAGTAAGCCCTATATTTTAGGACTGAAATATCAGTATTGAGTTAACGATTTGTTGCTCATTTAGACAATACTTCCGATTTGGAAGTTACATCAAGAACGATTACACTCTCCCATCAATCGAAATGGGCACGAGGAGTAATCATTTACGTTTATAAAATAGTTGGAGCTCTGGTCTCATGCAGAACCAAAGAATCCGTATCCGCCTGAAAGCTTTTGATCATCGTTTAATCGATCAATCAACTGCGGAAATCGTAGAGACTGCTAAGCGCACTGGTGCGCAAGTTCGTGGTCCTATCCCGCTGCCGACACGTAAAGAGCGTTTTACCGTTCTGATTTCTCCGCACGTTAACAAAGATGCGCGTGATCAGTACGAAATTCGCACTCACAAGCGTCTGGTTGACATCGTTGAGCCAACCGAAAAGACCGTTGATGCTCTGATGCGTCTGGACCTGGCTGCCGGCGTTGACGTGCAGATCAGCCTGGGTTAATCAGGTCGTCGAACGATTGAGAGGTTGAAACAATGAAAGGTTTAGTCGGTAAGAAAGTCGGTATGACTCGTATCTTCACTGAAGATGGCGTTTCTATACCTGTAACTGTTATCGAAATTGAAAATAACCGTGTTACTCAGGTTAAAACTGCAGAAACTGACGGTTATAATGCAATTCAGGTTACTACCGGTAGCAAAAAAGCTAATCGTGTAACTAAGCCTGAAGCAGGTCATTTCGCTAAAGCTGGCGTCGAAGCTGGCCGTATCCTGCGTGAATTCCGCATTGAAGACAGTGCAGAATACACAGTAGGTCAAAGCATTAGCGTTGAAATTTTCGCTGACGTTAAAAAAGTCGACGTTACTGGTACATCTAAAGGTAAAGGTTTTGCCGGCACAGTTAAGCGCTGGAATTTCCGTACTCAAGATGCTACTCACGGTAACTCCTTGTCTCACCGTGTTCCGGGTTCTATCGGTCAAAACCAGACTCCGGGCAAAGTGTTTAAAGGCAAGAAAATGGCAGGCCAACTGGGTAATGAACGTGTAACTGTTCAAAGCCTAGATGTAGTACGTGTTGACGCTGAGCGCAACCTGCTGCTGGTCAAAGGTGCTGTTCCAGGAGCAACTGGTAGCAACCTGATCGTAAAACCGGCTGTCAAGGCTTAACGTCGAGGAGATAGGAATGGAATTGGTAATGAAAGACGCGCAAAGCGCGCTGACTGTTTCCGAAACTACCTTCGGGCGTGATTTCAATGAAGCGCTTGTTCACCAAGTAGTTGTTGCGTATGCAGCTGGTGCTCGTCAAGGTACTCGTGCTCAGAAAACTCGTGCTGAAGTTTCTGGTTCAGGTAAAAAACCATGGCGTCAAAAAGGTACTGGCCGTGCACGTTCTGGTTCAGTAAAGAGCCCAATTTGGCGCTCTGGTGGTGTTAGCTTCGCAGCTAAACCACAGGACCACAGTCAAAAAGTTAATAAGAAGATGTACCGTGGTGCTTTAAAAAGCATCCTCTCTGAGTTGGTACGTCAAGATCGTCTGATCGTTGTCGAGAAGTTCTCTGTTGAAGCACCTAAAACTAAGTTGCTGGCACAGAAACTGAAAGATATGGCTCTGGAAGATGTTCTGATCATCACTGCTGAATTAGATGAAAATCTGTTTTTAGCAGCGCGTAACCTGTATAAGGTTGACGTTCGTGATGCAGCAGGTATTGACCCGGTTAGCCTGATCGCCTTCGACAAAGTGGTTATGACTGCTGATGCTGTGAAGCAAGTTGAGGAGATGCTGGCATGATCCGTGAAGAACGTCTGCTAAAAGTACTGCGCGCGCCGCATGTATCTGAAAAAGCTTCTACAGCGATGGAAAAAAGCAATACCATCGTTCTCAAAGTTGCGAAAGACGCGACTAAAGCAGAAATCAAAGCTGCTGTACAGAAACTGTTTGAAGTTGAAGTTGAAGGTGTTAACACTTTGCTGGTTAAAGGCAAAACTAAACGCCACGGTCAGCGTTTCGGTCGTCGTAGCGACTGGAAAAAAGCTTACGTCACGCTGAAAGAAGGCCAAAATTTGGACTTCATTAGCGGTGCTGAGTAAGTCGGAGGAGTAAAGAACAATGGCAGTTGTTAAATGTAAACCTACGTCTCCGGGCCGTCGCCACGTAGTTAAAGTGGTTAACCCTGAGCTGCATAAGGGTAAACCTTATGCTCCGCTGTTAGAAAAAAACAGCAAATCCGGTGGTCGTAACAACAATGGCCGTATCACTACCCGTCATATCGGTGGTGGCCATAAGCAGCATTATCGTTTAGTTGACTTCAAACGCAACAAAGACGGTGTTCCTGCAGTTGTTGAGCGTTTGGAATATGATCCAAATCGTTCTGCGAACATTGCACTGGTTCTATATAAAGACGGTGAACGTCGTTATATTCTTGCACCAAAAGGCCTGAAAGCTGGCGACCAGATTCAATCTGGTGTTGATTCAGCAATCAAAGCTGGTAACGCACTGCCGATGCGCAACATCCCTGTTGGTTCTACAGTTCATAACATCGAACTGAAACCAGGTAAAGGTGGACAGTTAGCGCGTTCAGCAGGTACTTACGCTCAAATCGTTGCTCGTGATGGTGCTTATGTCACATTACGTCTGCGTTCTGGTGAAATGCGTAAAGTTTTAGCTGATTGCCGTGCAACTCTTGGTGAAGTTGGTAACGCTGAACATATGTTACGTGTTCTCGGTAAAGCTGGTGCTAGCCGCTGGCGTGGTGTTCGTCCTACCGTTCGCGGTACTGCGATGAACCCAGTAGACCATCCACATGGTGGTGGTGAAGGCCGTAACTTTGGTAAACACCCAGTAACACCATGGGGCGTTCAAACCAAAGGTAAGAAAACTCGTAGTAACAAGCGTACTGATCAATTCATCGTACGTCATCGTTCTAAAAAATAATTAGAGGATAAACCATGCCACGTTCTCTCAAGAAAGGTCCTTTTATTGACCTGCACTTGCTGAAGAAGGTAGAGAAAGCGGTGGAAAGCGGAGACAAGAAGCCTCTTAAGACTTGGTCCCGTCGTTCAACGATCTTTCCTAATATGATCGGATTGACCATCGCTGTCCATAATGGTCGTCAGCATGTTCCAGTTTTCGTAACCGACGAAATGGTTGGTCACAAACTGGGTGAATTCGCACCGACTCGCACTTATCGCGGCCACGCGGCAGATAAGAAAGCTAAGAAACGTTAAGGATAGGAGGAAGAGATGGAAACTTTAGCTATGCATCGCCACGCTCGTTCTTCTGCCCAGAAGGTTCGCTTAGTTGCCGACCTGATTCGCGGTAAGAAAGTGTCGCAAGCTCTGGAAATTCTGACCTACACCAACAAGAAAGCTGCTGGTTTAGTGAAGAAAGTACTTGAATCTGCAATTGCTAACGCAGAGCAAAACGATGGCGCTGACATTGATGACCTGAAAGTTGCGAAAATTTTCGTAGACGAAGGTCCAACCATGAAACGCATCATGCCGCGTGCGAAAGGCCGTGCAGATCGTATTCTTAAGCGCACCAGCCACATTACTGTGGTTGTGTCCGATCGCTGAGACTCTGGAGACTAGCAATGGGTCAGAAAGTACATCCTAATGGTATTCGCCTGGGTATTGTCAAACCTTGGAACTCTACTTGGTATGCGAACACCAATGAATTCGCTGACAACCTAGACAGCGATTACAAAGTACGCCAGTACTTGAATAAAGAATTGGCAAAAGCGTCAATCTCTCGCATCGTTATCGAACGTCCTGCGAAAAGCATCCGTGTGACTATTCACACTGCTCGCCCAGGTATCGTTATCGGTAAGAAAGGTGAAGACGTTGAAAAACTGCGTAAAACAGTAGCGGATATCGCTGGTGTTCCTGCGCAAATCAATATCGCCGAAGTTCGTAAACCAGAACTAGACGCTAAATTAGTTGCTGACAGCATTTCTTCACAGCTGGAACGTCGTGTTATGTTCCGTCGTGCTATGAAGCGTGCAGTACAGAACGCAATGCGTCTGGGCGCTAAAGGTATTAAAGTTGAAGTCAGTGGCCGTTTAGGCGGTGCTGAAATCGCTCGTACCGAGTGGTATCGTGAAGGCCGTGTGCCACTGCACACATTACGTGCTGATATCGATTACAACACTTCAGAAGCGCACACCACTTATGGTGTTCTCGGCGTTAAGGTATGGATCTTCAAAGGTGAGATTCTGGGTGGTATGGCTGCTGTTGAACAAGCTGAGAAACCAGCTGCTCAACCTAAAAAGCAGCAGCGTAAAGGCCGCAAGTAAGGAGAGTCGCTGATGTTACAACCAAAGCGTACAAAATTCCGTAAGGTGCACAAAGGCCGCAACCGTGGTCTAGCGCAAGGTACGGATGTTAGCTTCGGCACTTTCGGTCTTAAAGCTGTTGGCCGTGGTCGTCTGACTGCACGTCAGATCGAAGCGGCACGTCGTGCTATGACCCGTGCTATTAAGCGTCAAGGTAAAATCTGGATCCGTGTGTTCCCAGACAAACCAATCACTGAGAAACCACTCGAAGTTCGTATGGGTAAAGGTAAAGGTAACGTAGAATATTGGGTTGCCTTAATTCAGCCTGGTAAAGTACTGTACGAAATGGACGGTGTGCCTGAAGAGCTGGCTCGTGAGGCATTCTCTCTGGCAGCAGCGAAACTGCCTATCAAAACCACCTTTGTAACTAAGACGGTGATGTAATGAAAGCACAAGAGCTGCGCGAAAAAAGCGTTGAAGAGCTGAATGCTGAACTTTTGAACCTGTTACGTGAACAATTTAATTTACGTATGCAGGCTGCAAGCGGTCAGCTGCAACAGTCTCATCTGTTGAAACAAGTGCGTCGCGATATCGCACGTGTGAAGACTTTACTGACTGAGAAGGCAGGTGCGTAATGAGCGATAAAATCCGTACTCTGCAAGGTCGTGTAGTTAGCGATAAAATGGAGAAATCTATTGTTGTTGCTATCGAACGTATGGTGAAACACCCTCTGTATGGTAAATTCATCCGTCGTACGACTAAATTGCACGTACATGACGAGAACAATGAATGTGGAATCGGTGACGTGGTAGAAATCCGCCAAACTCGTCCACTGTCTAAGACTAAGTCTTGGGCCTTAGTTCGCGTTGTAGAAAAAGCTGTTCTGTAATAGAATAACTTTTCTTGATGAATAAACGGCTCTTTTTGATTGAGCCGTTTATTTTTTTCTGTCCAACACGATGATGTGGTGTTATAATGCCGCGCCCTCGTAGTATGGGTATATTTGAACGGCCTCTTCATAATGAGGTGGCTCAGTAGTAGTTGACATTTAGCGGAGCACTAAAATGATCCAAGAACAGACTATGCTGAACGTGGCCGACAACTCCGGTGCACGTCGCGTAATGTGTATCAAGGTTCTAGGTGGCTCGCACCGTCGCTATGCACATGTAGGCGACATCATTAAAATTACTGTTAAAGAAGCAATTCCACGCGGTAAAGTTAAAAAGGGTGATGTCCTGAAAGCGGTAGTGGTGCGCACCAAGAAGGGTGTACGTCGCCCTGACGGTTCTGTCATTCGCTTCGATGGTAATGCTTGTGTGTTATTAAATAATAACAGTGAGCAAGTAATCGGTACGCGTATTTTTGGGCCGGTAACTCGTGAACTTCGTAACGAGAAGTTTATGAAAATTATCTCTCTGGCACCTGAAGTACTCTAAGGAGCGAACTATGGCAGCGAAAATCCGTCGTGATGACGAAGTTATCGTGCTAACTGGGAAAGACAAAGGTAAGCGCGGTAAAGTAAAGCAGGTTATTTCTTCTAGTAAAGTTATCGTTGAAGGTATCAATCTGGTTAAAAAACATCAGAAGCCTGTACCGGCTCTGAACCAACCAGGTGGCATCGTTGAAAAAGAAGCGGCTATTCAAGTTTCTAACGTTGCAATCTTTAACGCGGCAACTGGTAAGGCTGACCGTGTAGGCTTTAGATTCGAAGACGGCAAAAAAGTCCGTTTCTTCAAATCTAACAGTGAAACTATCAAGTAATTTTTGGAGTATACGATGGCGAAACTGCATGATTACTATAAAGACGAAGTAGTTAATAAACTCATGACCGAGTTTAGCTACACTTCTGTCATGCAAGTCCCTCGGGTCGAGAAGATCACCCTGAATATGGGTGTTGGTGAAGCGATTGCTGATAAAAAACTGCTGGATAATGCAGCAGCTGATTTAACAGCGATCTCAGGTCAAAAACCTTTGATCACCAAAGCACGCAAATCTGTTGCAGGCTTCAAAATCCGTCAGGGCTATCCAATCGGCTGTAAAGTAACCCTGCGTGGCGAACGCATGTGGGAGTTCCTTGAGCGTCTGATTTCTATTGCTGTACCACGTATTCGTGACTTCCGTGGCTTGTCCGCTAAGTCTTTCGATGGTCGCGGTAACTACAGCATGGGTGTTCGTGAACAAATCATCTTCCCTGAAATCGATTACGATAAAGTGGATCGCGTACGTGGTTTAGATATTACTATCACCACTACTGCGAAATCAGATGACGAAGGTCGCGCACTGTTAGCAGCGTTCAACTTCCCGTTCCGCAAGTAAGGCAGGGTACTCATGGCTAAGAAATCTATGAAAGCGCGTGATGTTAAACGTGCTAAATTAGCTGAGAAATTCTTCGCAAAACGCGTAGAACTGAAAGCTATCATCTCTGATGTTAAAGCATCTGATGAAGATCGCTGGGACGCTGTTCTCAAGCTGCAAACACTGCCACGTGATTCAAGTCCTTCTCGTCAGCGTAACCGCTGCCGTCAAACAGGGCGTCCGCACGGTTTCCTGCGGAAGTTTGGTCTGAGCCGTATTAAAGTCCGTGAAGCCGCTATGCGCGGTGAAATCCCGGGCCTTAAAAAGGCAAGTTGGTAATTCCATTTGAATCACGGGAGTAAAGACAGATGAGCATGCAAGATCCCATCGCGGATATGCTGACCCGTATCCGTAACGGTCAGGCCGCGAACAAAGTTGCGGTCACCATGCCTTCCTCCAAGCTGAAAGTGGCAATTGCCAAAGTGCTGAAGGAAGAAGGTTATATTGAAGATTTTAAAATTGAAGGCGACATCAAGCCAGAACTGGAACTGACTTTACGTTATTTCCAAGGTAAGGCTGTTGTAGAAAGCATTCAGCGTGTAAGCCGCCCAAGTCTGCGCATCTATAAGAAAAAAGATGAGCTGCCACAAGTTATGGCTGGTTTAGGTATCGCTGTTGTTTCTACCTCTAAAGGTGTCATGACTGATCGTGCAGCTCGCCAAGCTGGTCTTGGTGGCGAGATTCTCTGCTACGTAGCTTAATTCGGGAGGAAAGAATGTCTCGTGTGGCAAAAGCACCCGTCGTCATTCCTGCCGGCGTAGAGGTAAAACTCAACGGTCAGGTTATTTCGATTAAGGGTAAAAACGGCGAGCTTACTCGTACTATCCATAATGCAGTTGAAGTTAAAAGCGAAGACAATCAACTGACTTTCGCACCACGCGAAGGTTTTGATGATGCATGGGCACAAGCGGGTACTACTCGTTCACTGTGCAATGCAATGGTTGTTGGTGTTACCGAAGGCTTCACTAAAAAGCTTCAACTGGTCGGTGTTGGTTACCGTGCAGCAATCAAAGGCAATGCAGTAAGCTTGTCTTTAGGTTTCTCGCATCCGGTTGAACACGCACTGCCAGCAGGCATTACTGCTGAATGTCCAACACAAACTGAAATCGTACTGAAAGGTGCGGATAAGCAAGTGATTGGTCAAGTTGCAGCAGAACTGCGTGCTTACCGTCGTCCTGAACCTTACAAAGGTAAAGGTGTTCGTTACGCCGATGAAATCGTGCGTACCAAAGAGGCTAAGAAGAAGTAAGGTAACACTATGGATAAGAAAGCAGCTCGTATCCGTCGTGCGACCCGCGCACGCCGTAAGATCCAAGAGTTGGGTGCGACTCGCCTGGTGGTACATCGTACTCCACGCCATATTTATGCGCAGGTTATCGCACCGAACGGTTCTGAAACATTGGTTGCAGCTTCTACTACAGAAAAAGCTATCAATGAGCAAGTGAAATTCACTGGAAACAAAGATGCAGCAGCAGTAGTTGGTAAATTAATTGCTGAACGCGCACTGGAAAAAGGCATCACTGTTGTTGCTTTTGACCGTTCTGGTTTCCAATATCATGGTAGAGTCCAGGCACTGGCAGATGCTGCCCGTGAAGCTGGCCTTCAGTTCTAAGGTAGAGGTGTAAGATGGCTCACATCGAAAAACAAGCTGGCGAACTGCAGGAAAAGCTGATCGCGGTAAACCGCGTAGCAAAAACCGTTAAAGGTGGCCGTATTTTCAGCTTTACCGCACTGACTGTAGTTGGTGATGGTAACGGTCGCGTTGGTTTTGGCTACGGCAAAGCGCGCGAAGTTCCGGCAGCAATCCAGAAAGCGATGGAAAAAGCCCGTCGCAGTATGAAAACCGTTGCTCTAAACAACGGCACATTGTTCCACCCTGTGAAAGGTACACACACTGGTTCTCGTGTGTTTATGCAACCTGCTCACGAAGGTACCGGTATCATTGCCGGCGGTGCAATGCGTGCTGTTTTAGAAGTAGCTGGAGTTCGCAACGTACTGGCTAAAACCTATGGTTCCACTAACCCAATCAACGTGGTTCGTGCAACACTGGATGCTTTAGACAGCATGAAGTCTCCAGAAATGGTCGCAGCTAAGCGTGGAAAATCCGTCGAAGAAATTCTGGGGTAATCGGCTATGGCTAAGACTATTAAAATTACACAAGTTCGCAGTTCAATCGGTCGTCTGCCTAAGCATAAGGCAACACTGGTCGGTTTAGGTCTGCGTCGCATTGGTCATACAGTAGAGCGCGAGGATACTCCTGCTGTACGTGGTATGGTCAACTTGGTTTCCTACATGGTTAAAGTTGAGGAGTAAGAGATGCGTTTAAATACTCTGTCTCCGGCTGAAGGTGCCAAGCACGCGCCTAAACGCGTAGGTCGTGGTATCGGTTCTGGTCTCGGTAAAACCGGCGGCCGTGGTCACAAAGGTCAGAAATCTCGTTCTGGCGGTGGCGTACGTCGTGGTTTCGAAGGCGGCCAGATGCCTTTATACCGTCGTCTGCCGAAATTCGGCTTCACTTCACGCAAAGCAATGATCACTGCAGAGATTCGTCTGTCTGATTTTGCTGCTGTTGAAGGCGATGTTATTGATCTGAACGCACTGAAAGCCGCGAACGTTGTTGGCATCCAGATTGAATATGCGAAAGTTATTCTGTCTGGCGAAGTGAACCGTGCAGTTACTGTACGTGGCCTTCGTGTTACTAAAGGTGCTCGCGCTGCAATCGAAGCTGCCGGCGGTAAAATTGAGGAATAAGTGACAGATGGCTAAACAACCAGGATTAGATTTTCAAAGTGCCAAGGGTGGAGCTGGCGAACTTAAACGCAGACTTTTGTTTGTAATTGGTGCGCTAATTGTTTTCCGAATTGGTTCTTTTATTCCAATCCCTGGTATTGATGCCACTGTGCTTGCCAAATTGCTCGAACAGCAACAAGGCACCATCATTGAAATGTTTAACATGTTCTCTGGTGGTGCTCTTAGCCGTGCTTCTATCTTTGCTTTGGGTATCATGCCGTATATTTCGGCATCGATTATCATCCAATTATTATCAGTGGTTAATCCACGGTTAGCAGAGATTAAGAAGGAAGGAGAAGCAGGTCGTCGGAAGATAAGCCAATATACTCGTTGGGGTACTCTGGTATTAGCAATATTCCAATCTATTGGTATTGCAATGGGTCTACCGAATATGCCAGGGATGCAAGGGTTAGTTATTGATCCGGGTCTCCCGTTCTACTTTACGGCTGTTGTTAGCTTGGTCACGGGGACTATGTTCCTTATGTGGTTAGGTGAGCAGATAACTGAAAGAGGTATCGGTAACGGTATTTCTATCATTATCTTCGCTGGTATTGTTGCGGGATTACCGCCGGCTATTGGCCATACCATCGAGCAAGCTCGGCAAGGCGATCTGCACTTCCTCCTGTTGCTGTTGGTTGCGGTGTTAGTATTCGCGGTTACATTCTTTGTTGTGTTTATGGAACGTGGTCAGCGTCGTATCGTCGTTAATTACGCTAAACGTCAGCAAGGTCGCCGTGTTTACGCAGCACAAAGTACACATTTACCGTTAAAAGTGAATATGGCGGGTGTAATTCCTGCAATTTTTGCTTCCAGTATCATACTATTCCCGGGTACAATAGCTTCTTGGTTTGGTGATGGAACTGGCTGGGACTGGCTGACTACAATTTCTATGTATTTACAGCCTGGTCAACCGTTATATGTGTTACTTTATGCATCTGCGATCATCTTCTTCTGTTTCTTCTATACGGCGTTGGTTTTCAACCCGAGAGAAACAGCAGATAACCTGAAGAAGTCCGGTGCATTTGTACCAGGAATTCGTCCGGGAGAGCAAACGGCCAAGTACATTGATAAGGTAATGACTCGCTTAACATTAGTTGGCGCATTATATATTACCTTCATCTGCCTAATCCCGGAGTTCATGCGTGACGCAATGAAAGTACCTTTCTATTTTGGTGGTACTTCCCTCTTAATCGTGGTTGTCGTTATCATGGACTTTATGGCTCAAGTGCAAACTCTGATGATGTCAAGTCAGTATGAGTCTGCATTGAAGAAAGCAAACCTGAAAGGTAAGTAATCATTTAGTGTGATTATGGTTTGCTTAGAAGTTACGGAGAGTAAAAATGAAAGTTCGTGCTTCCGTCAAGAAATTATGCCGTAACTGCAAAATTATTCGTCGCAATGGTAGCGTTCGTGTAATTTGTAGTGTTGAACCAAGACATAAACAACGTCAAGGTTAAGAAAAAGCATTTTTTTCTTGCAAAGTTGGGTTGAGCTGGCTAAATTAGCCAGCCAATCTTTTTTATCTAAGATACATTATTGTTTGAGTATCCTGAAAACGGGCTTTTCAGCACAGTAATGTATATTTTAACTTAGGAGTGCATAGTGGCCCGTATAGCAGGCATTAACATTCCTGATCATAAACATACTGTAATCGCTTTAACATCGATTTTCGGTATCGGCAAAACTCGTTCACAGGCTATCTGTGAAGCAACTGGTATTGCTGAAAATGTTAAGATCAGTGAGCTGTCTGAAGAACAAATCGACAAGCTGCGTGACGAAGTTGCTAAATACGTTGTAGAAGGTGACTTACGTCGTGAAATTACCCTGAGCATCAAGCGTCTGATGGACCTTGGATGTTACCGTGGTTTACGTCATCGTCGTGGTCTTCCTGTGCGCGGACAGCGTACTAAGACTAACGCTCGTACCCGTAAGGGTCCGCGTAAGCCGATCAAGAAATAAGTCGGGGTATTGAATAATGGCAAAAGCACCAATTCGTGCACGTAAGCGTGTAAGAAAACAAGTCTCAGACGGTGTGGCTCATATCCATGCTTCTTTCAACAACACAATCGTTACTATTACAGACCGTCAAGGTAACGCATTGGGTTGGGCAACTGCCGGTGGTTCCGGTTTCCGTGGTTCTCGCAAATCCACTCCGTTTGCAGCTCAGGTTGCAGCAGAGCGTTGCGCAGAAGCCGTGAAAGAATACGGTATCAAGAACCTGGAAGTTATGGTTAAGGGACCGGGTCCGGGTCGCGAATCAACAATTCGTGCTCTGAACGCCGCTGGTTTCCGCATCACTAATATTACTGATGTGACTCCTATCCCTCATAACGGTTGTCGCCCACCGAAAAAACGTCGCGTTTAATACGTTTCGTTTTTTTTAGGACTGTTGGAGAAAGAAAATGGCTAGATATTTGGGTCCTAAGCTCAAGCTGAGCCGTCGCGAAGGAACAGACCTCTTCCTGAAGTCTGGTGTTCGCGCGATTGACACCAAGTGTAAATTAGAACAGGCTCCAGGCCAGCACGGTGCGCGTAAACCGCGTCTGTCTGACTATGGCGTCCAGTTACGTGAAAAACAAAAAGTTCGTCGTATCTACGGTGTTCTGGAACGTCAATTCCGTAACTATTACAAAGAAGCAACACGTCTGAAAGGCAACACAGGTGAAAACCTGCTGACTTTGCTGGAAGGTCGTCTTGATAACGTCGTTTACCGTATGGGCTTTGGCGCAACTCGCGCAGAAGCACGTCAAATGGTTAGCCATAAAGCTATCATGGTAAATGGCCGTGTAGTTAATATCGCTTCTTATCAGGTTTCCCCGAATGACGTTATCAGCGTTCGTGAGAAAGCTAAAAAACAGTCTCGTATTAAGGCTGCTTTAGAGCTGGCTGAACAGCGTGAGAAGCCAACTTGGCTGGAAGTTGATGCTGCTAAAATGGAAGGTGTGTTCAAACGTATTCCTGAACGTACTGACTTGTCTGCGGACATTAACGAACACCTGATCGTCGAGCTTTACTCCAAGTAAAGCTTAGCACCAAAGAGAGGACACAATGCAGGGTTCTGTGACAGAGTTTCTAAAACCGCGCCTGGTAGATATCGAGCAAGTGAGTTCGACGCACGCTAAGGTGACCCTTGAGCCTTTAGAGCGTGGCTTTGGCCATACTCTTGGTAACGCACTGCGCCGTATTCTGCTTTCGTCTATGCCGGGTTGTGCGGTGACAGAGGTTGAGATTGATGGTGTACTGCATGAGTACAGCACCAAAGAAGGTGTACAGGAAGATATCCTGGAGATTCTCCTCAACCTGAAAGGGCTGGCGGTAAAAGTTCAGGGGAAAGATGAAGTTATTTTAACCTTGAATAAATCTGGCATTGGCCCTGTGACTGCAGCCGACATCATCCATGATGGTGATGTCGAAATCGTCAAGCCACAGCACATCATCTGCCACCTGACTGACGAAAGCGCATCTATTAATATGCGAATTAAAGTACAGCGTGGTCGTGGTTATGTGCCGGCTTCTGCCCGAGTTCATTCGGAAGAAGATGAGCGCCCAATCGGTCGTTTGTTAGTCGATGCTTGCTACAGCCCAGTAGAGCGTATTGCCTACAATGTTGAAGCAGCTCGTGTTGAGCAACGTACAGACTTGGATAAGTTAGTTATTGAAATGGAAACTAACGGTACAATCGATCCTGAAGAGGCGATTCGCCGTGCGGCAACCATTCTGGCTGAACAACTTGAAGCTTTTGTTGACTTACGTGATGTACGTCAGCCTGAAGTTAAAGAAGAAAAACCAGAATTCGATCCTATCTTATTGCGCCCAGTTGACGATCTGGAATTGACTGTCCGCTCTGCTAACTGCCTCAAAGCAGAAGCTATCCACTACATCGGTGATCTGGTACAGCGTACAGAAGTTGAGTTGCTTAAAACTCCGAATCTTGGTAAGAAATCTCTTACTGAAATTAAGGACGTCTTGGCATCTCGTGGTCTTTCTCTGGGCATGCGCTTAGAAAATTGGCCACCAGCAAGTATTGCTGATGATTAAGATCACAGGTTAAGGTTTTACTGAGAAGGATAAGGTCATGCGCCATCGTAAGAGTGGTCGTCAATTGAACCGCAACAGCAGCCACCGCCAAGCTATGTTCCGTAACATGGCAGGTTCTTTAGTTCGTCATGAAATCATCAAGACGACTCTGCCTAAAGCGAAAGAACTGCGTCGCGTCGTTGAGCCGCTGATTACTCTTGCCAAGACCGACAGCGTAGCTAATCGTCGTCTGGCATTCGCACGTACTCGTGATAACGAGATCGTTGCAAAATTATTTAATGAACTGGGACCTCGTTTCGCAGCTCGTGCAGGTGGTTACACTCGTATTCTTAAGTGTGGCTACCGCACAGGTGACAACGCTCCGATGGCTTACATCGAGCTTGTTGACCGTGCTGTTGAGTCTCAAGAAGCAGCTGCAGAGTAATCTGCTGTCGCTTTCAAGAAAACCGGGTATATTTGCCCGGTTTTTTTGTACCTGCTATTCTTACTTCTTCAAATAAATTTATTCCCTTGATTTTTTCGTGGTTAACCCATATTTACAGGTAAGTATTATGAGCATGTATAAGATAGGTGAACTTGCTAGGCTAGCAGATGTGACGCCTGATACGATTCGTTTTTATGAAAAACAAGGTTTGATGGGACATAAAGAAAGAACAGAAGGTGGGTATCGGTTATTTACGGAACAAGACCTACAGCGACTGCGTTTTATTCGTTATGCAAAACAGTTAGGTTTTACTTTAGAAGCTATCACTGAACTACTTTCAATACGAGTGGATCCTGAACATCATACCTGCCAAGAATCTAAACAGATTGTTGATCTCAGATTACTTGAAGTTGAAAAAAAGATACAAGAGCTTATTATTATGCGCGATTCGCTGAAGATGTTAAGTTCAGCATGTTGTGGAGAAGAACATGCGACAACCTATTGCTCCATTATGGAAATACTAGAAAAAGGCGCATCTAAAGTTTATTAATTATACAATCTGCTAATTATATGAGGGTATATCATGAGTAAATATAAACATAAACGTGGTGAGATTAAAGATAATGCGATTGAAGCATTACTACATGATCCACTATTTCGCCAAAGAGTTGAAAAAAACAAAAAAGGAAAAGGTAGTTATACAAGAAAAGAAAAAAATAAGAAGTCAGTTAACTGGGAGGCCAGCGGTAATAGGTTTATTTACTTATTACCACTGGCCTTTTAGTTAATTTTTATTTTGTTCTTTTAAAAGATCACGAATTTCTGATAACAGAACTTCTTCTTTAGATGGTGGGGCTGGCTCTGCTGGTGCGGCTTCTTTTTCACGGCGAACTTTATTCATGACCTTAATTGCCATAAAGATAGCGAACGCAACAATAACGAAGTCAAAAACGGTTTGTATAAACATACCATAATTTAGTACTACTGCTGGTAAATCACCTTGTGCTTCTTTTAATACTACGCTGAATGATTTGAAATCAACACCTCCGATTAGTAAACCTAGCGGAGGCATAATGACATCAGCAACTAATGAAGATACAATTTTACCAAATGCAGCACCAATAATAATACCAACTGCCATATCCACTACATTGCCCTTCATAGCAAATTCGCGGAAATCTTTTAAAAAGCTCATTAGACGACCCCTTAATAAATAACTCAATTGAAACAAAACATGTATTAGGTTAACAAATTATAGTCGCTAAAATTATTAAGCTACAAATATTTACTATTTTTATTTTTATAAAAAGAATGGACTTGGTTGAAATAATTTTTCAACTTCGGGTACATACTTTTTATCTGTAATAAACATAATGACATGATCACCTTGTTCAATTATATGGTAATCACTAGCTATAATGACTTCTTCTTCACGAACAATTGCACCAATAATAGTTCCAGGAGGAAGTTTAATTTCAGATATTTTTTTGCCAACAACTTTTGACGTATTTTCATCACCGTGTGCAATTGCCTCAATAGCTTCCGCAACGCCTCTTCTTAAAGATGAAACATTGACTATATCCGCTTTTCTTACATGGCTTAATAAAGCAGAAATAGTTGCCTGTTGAGGTGAAATCGCAATATCAATTACCCCACCTTGAACGAGTTCAACGTATGCAGAGCGTTGTATAAGAACCATTGCTTTTTTAGCCCCCATTTTTTTTGCTAACATAGCAGACATAATATTAGCTTCATCATCATTTGTTAGGGCAATAAAAACATCCATTTGCTCAATATGTTCTTCTGTGAGTAGTTCTTGGTCGGATGCATCGCCATAAAATACAATGGTATCATGCAGCAACTCAGCAAGTTCTGTTGCGCGCTTCTGGTTGCGCTCAATAAGTTTCACGCTGTAATCTTTTTCTAGTCGCCTTGCTAGACCGGCTCCGACGTTACCACCACCGACTATCATCAAACGTTTGTATGGTTTTTCTAGTCTTTGCAGCTCGCTCATTACGGCTCGGATATGTTGTGTTGAAGCAACAAAAAAAACCTCATCACCCGCTTCAATAATTGTTGAGCCTTGAGGGCGAATAGGTCTATCTTGACGGAAAATAGCGACAACACGAGTATCAATATGTGGCATGTGTTCGCGTAAGCTCGATAGTGCATTACCAACGAGTGAGCCGCCATAATAAGCTTTTACAGCAACTATGCTAACTTTGCCTTCTGCAAAGTTTACAACCTGAAGGGCGCCAGGGTATTGAATTAATTTATAGATATAGTCGATAACTAGTTGTTCTGGCGATATTAAGTAGTCAATCGGGATTTGTTCAGGTAGAAACAATTTGTCGGCTTCACGGATATATTCAGTCGCCCTGATACGCGCTATTTTATTTGGGGTATTAAATAGGCTATATGAAATTTGGCAGGCAATCATGTTAGTTTCATCTGAATTGGTAACGGCTACTAACATATCCGCATCTTCTGCGCCTGCATCCCGAAGCACTCTAGGGTGAGAGCCATGACCATTTACCACTCGAAGATCGAATTGATCCTGTAATTGACGTAACCGATCAGCATCGGTATCAACGACGGTAATATCATTGTTCTCATCAACTAAATTTTCAGCAAGCGTTCCGCCAACTTGCCCAGCACCTAGAATAATGATCTTCATTACATCTTCCTATATCAGAGAGCTGGCTACAATTTACTACACTTTTTTGACTAAGCGTGCATAAAAGAAACCATCACCACCATTAGTACTTGGTAATACTTGTAACCCAGCATCGGTTCCATCATTTAGACTGGCGTCATTATGTTTAGATAGGAAATTTTGTATTTGCTTTCCATTTTCTTCGGGCATAATTGAGCATGTCGCATAAAGTAGAGTACCGCCCGGTTTTAAATAAGGCCAGATAGCTTCGAGAATTTGAGCTTGTAGTTGCGCCAATTCATTTATATCCGAATCACGGCGTAGCCATTTAATATCAGGATGACGCCTAATAACGCCTGTAGCGGAGCAAGGTGCATCAAGTAAAATACGGTCAAATTGCTGATCTTTCGCCCATTTTTCAGGCTGTGTGCCGTCTCCTTGTATAACAACAGCATGTTGCTTAAGACGAATTAGATTTTCTTTCACTCTTTTAAGACGATATTCATCGATATCTACAGCAATAACATTCGCTCTAGGGGCTAATTCTAAAATATGGGTTGTTTTTCCACCTGGTGCTGCACATAAATCTAAAATACTTTCCCCATTTTGAGGTTCTAGCAATTCAGCGCAGCCTTGAGCTGAGACATCTTGTACTGTTGACCAGCCATCTTCAAAGCCCGGAAGACGAGATACTGCGGTGGGTTCATCTAACCGAATAGCATTTGGATGTGAGGGGTGCAAATGTGCGGTTATCTCAGATTGTTCTAGTAAGTTGAGATATTGTGCAGCAGTGTGATGTTGAGAGTTTACTCTTAACCACATAGGTGGGCGTTGGTTATTTGCTTCAATAATAGATTGCCAATCCTCTGGATAGGCAGTTTGTAGGCGTTTTAATAACCAGCTTGGATGTAAATATTGGCTAGTGTTGTTAGCAATTCTTTCTTCTAATTGTACTTGTTGGCGCTGAAATGAACGTAATACGCCATTAATAAGCCCTTTTAATTGGGGCTTTTTCAGTGCAACTGCGCCATCTACTGTTTCTGCTAATGCAGCATGAGGTGGTATACGAGTGTAAAGTAGCTGGTAGATGCCTACCATAATTAAGTAATGTAGGGTTCTTTGTTTACCCGTTAATGGTTTTTCCATTAGCTGGCTAATAAACCATTCAAGTTTTGGTAAATAACGTAAAACGCCAAAGCAAATTTCTTGTAATAAAGCTTTATCTTTATCATTGATATTACGTTGTAAGTCAGGCAGTACAGTGCTTAATGATTGCCCGTTATCAAGAACTTGGAAAATGGCTGTTGCCGCGATACTACGCAAATTATATGTGTTTTTCATATGGTGAGGATGAATTCATTAGTGACTGAAATAAAACTGCCTGAAGGTATCAGGCAGTTTACAAGTTCGTTATGCTAGAACTTGCTCTGGGGTAAACCATTCGCGACGAGAGTTTAGGATATCTTGTGCACTCATTGCTTTTTTGCCAGGCGGTTGTAGCTGAGTAATATTTAGTATGCCATTTCCTGTGGCAATGCATATACCTTTTTTGTCAGCGCTAATAATTGTTCCTGGTTGCTTATCATGTGCTTCTTCGAGTACTTCAGCTTGCCAAACTTTAATGAGTTGTTCTTCAACCATGAAATAACTCATTGGCCAAGGATTGAAAGCACGAATACAGCGCTCAATATGTACAGCATCATCTTGCCAATTAATCCGAGCTTCTTCTTTTGATAATTTTTCAGCGTAATTTGCTAATGAATCATCTTGTTTTTCAGCTGTGCATTGGCCTGAGGATAGCATTTCAACAGTATGAATTAATGCTTCTGGGCCTATTATTGCTAACTTGTCATATAACGAGGCGCTTGTATCACTAGGGTTAATTGGACAAATTGCTTTGTAAAGCATGTCTCCAGTATCTAAACCTGCATCCATTTGCATAATAGTCACACCCGTTTCAGTATCACCAGCCCAAATAGAACGTTGAATTGGTGCCGCTCCTCTCCAGCGAGGTAACAAAGAGCCGTGAACATTCAAGCAACCTAAGCGAGGAATATCGAGAACGGCTTGCGGTAGAATCAGGCCATAGGCAACAACTATCATTAAGTCTGCATTTTGGTTTTTTATCCACTGCTGGTTTTCGCTATCTTTAAGAGATACTGGTTGAAAAACAGGGATTTGGTGTTCTTCAGCGAGAACCTTGACGGGGCTCGGAGTTAACTTTTTACCTCTTCCCGCAGGTTTATCATGGCGAGTGAGGACGCCAACGATTTGGTGTCTAGTATCTAAGAGAGCAGCTAAATGTTTGGCCGCAAAATCGGGGGTACCCGCAAAAATAATTTTTAATGGCTCTGACACGTTAATTTCCCTATTTATATGTAGCGAATTAGCTATTTTTGGCTTCTTTTGCTCTTAGTCTGTCTAACTTTTCAACTTTCTGGCGGATGCGCTGACGTTTTAAAGGCGATAAATAGTCAACGAATAGTTTACCAACAAGGTGGTCCATCTCATGTTGGATACAGATAGCTAATAAACCATCAGCCTCCAGTTCAAAAGACTCTCCGTTATAGTTTAGCGCGCGAATTTTTACCTGCTCAGCACGAGGGACGAAGCCATGTTGTTCTGGAATAGACAAGCAACCTTCTTCGATCCCCGTTTCCCCTGATTTATCTAGTAATTCAGGGTTAATAAGAACTAAGCGATCATCACGAGTTTCAGACACATCAATAACGATGATTCTCTGGTGGATATCAACTTGTGTTGCTGCAAGGCCAATACCTTCTTCTTCATACATGGTATCGAACATATCATCAACGATACGCTGTATAGAAGCATCAACTTTGTCTACTGGCTTAGCAATTGTGCGTAAGCGTTCGTCTGGGTAATGTAATACGTTTAAGACTGACATAAATTTTTCGAGCAGTTTCCAAAATGTGAATGGGAATTAATGACTATTCTAGACATTTCTCATTCATATTGACAGTATTGGTTATGATTTGTTCACTGAAGAACCTATTTGTTGATGAGTCAGGATGACAATAATGAATATCCAAGAAATTTGGTTAAGAATGTCACAGGTTAAAAGGTTATTACCTCTGAATGCAGTAAGAATAATTAATGAGCTAAAACAACTAAATAAAATTAGCTATCAGACTTTACACCATCATGGTTTGAATGAAATACAGCAATTACAGTTTATGAATGTCTCTATGCACCGGCTTGAGAAAGTACAGGCATGGCTTTCAAATAAACATCATCAAATGATTACTTTCTGTGATTCCTATTACCCTTTTTTATTAAAGCAAATTTACCGTCCTCCTCTTTTATTATTTGTCGTGGGAAAAAGTGAATTATTGGTAACGCCACAAATTGCTGTAGTTGGAAGTCGTAGAGCAAGTGAATACGGCAGAATATGGACTAACCTATTTGTGAAGAGCTTTGTCCATCATGGTATAACCATCACCAGTGGGCTTGCATTAGGTATCGACGGTATAAGCCATAAGGCTGCCCTTGATAATCGAGGTGAAACAATTGCGGTTTTAGGTAGCGGGTTAGCGAATATTTATCCACGTCAACATACTGAATTGGCTGAAAAAATCAAAAATTATGGTGCTTTGATTTCAGAATATTGGCCTGATGCACCACCATTACCTAAACAATTTCCCAAGAGAAACCGTATTATTAGTGGGTTAAGTAAAGCAGTTATTGTAATCGAAGCAGGGATGAAAAGTGGCTCACTGATAACCGCTAGGTATGCATTAGAGCAAAACCGCGACTTATTTACATTGCCTGCTCCATTAGGTAACTCTGCATTTCATGGCAACCATTGGTTATTACAGCAGGGAGCTTATCTATTAGCTGAACCTGAGGATGTTTTACAGCATATAGGTGATGGGTTAAATTGGATACAAACCGAATTACCTATAGAACAGGCACCACTTGAGTTTAATGTGGTAGAAAATAAAATTTTAGGTATGGTTGGGTACCAAGCGACACCAGTAGATGTCATTGCAGAACAAACCCAAATTCCAGTTACTCAAATTATTACCATATTAACTGAGATGGAAATTAATGGGGTAGTTAGCTCGGGGGCTGGTGGGTATACCAGAGTAACTTAGTTAAAAGCAACAGTAGAGAAAAACATGTCTAAACAACTGCCTTTCGATACAGAAAAAAATGAACATTGTCCAGAATGCGATTCTTTGCTTGTTATCCGCAATAGTTCACATGGGCCTTTTTTAGGTTGTTCAAGTTATCCACAATGTCATTATATGAGACCGCTAAGACCTACGGTGGAAAGTCATATAATTAAAGTATTAGAAGGTCAACATTGTCCTAAATGTAGTCACGACCTAGTGCTTAAGCAAGGCCGATTTGGCATGTTTATTGGTTGTAGTAATTATCCTGAATGTGAACATATTGAGCTAATTGATAAACCGGATGAAACTAAAATTTCTTGTCCTCAATGCCAAAAAGGGAATTTATTACAGAGAAAATCGCGTTATGGTAAGACTTTTTATGCTTGCGACAATTACCCTAACTGTCAGTTTATATTAAATAATAAGCCTATTAATGGTAAATGTAAGTATTGTGAGTATCCATTACTTATGGAAAAAAGGGGGGGACAGGGAGTAAGATTATTTTGTGCCAGCAAACGCTGCGGTAAACAACAAGAAGAATAATGAGTTAAAACTATGTCAAATATATCTACACCTGCAATTGAAAGTATTATTAGTTCATTACAACATGAGGAGGTTATTGCCTATCCAACAGAAGCCGTATTTGGTTTAGGTTGTGACCCTGATAGTGAAACAGCGGTATATAAGTTATTAGAGTTAAAGCAACGCCCTTGGGAAAAAGGATTAATCCTTATCGCTGATAGCTACGAGCAATTAAAAGACTATATAGATGATGAGCAACTAACAGAAGAACAAAAGCAAGCGATGTTTGCAACATGGCCGGGGCCAGTAACATGGGTGATCCCGGCAAAAGTAACGACTCCAAAATGGTTGACAGGTCGGTTTGATACTATCGCAGTGAGAGTTACAGACCATGAATTAGTAAAAAAATTATGCCGTCATTATGGCAAACCTTTGGTATCTACAAGTGCTAATTTAAGTGGGTTAGAGCCTTGTAGGACAACTGAAGATGTTATTGCACAGTTCAACGGGAGTATTCCTGTTCTTGATGGAATGGTCGGTGGTCGTCAAAACCCATCTGAAATAAGAGATGCAAAAACAGGGCAATTATATCGTAAAGGATAATATTGATGGAAATGTTTGCGGTTTTTGGTAATCCAATTCAACACAGTAAATCACCTGTTATACATAAAATGTTTGCAGAGCAAACAGGGGTTGCCCTTGAATATGAAAAAGTCCTAGCACCAATCGAGGGATTCGAACAAAGTCTAATAGGTTTTTTTTCTCAGGGTGGAAAGGGCGCAAACATTACTTTGCCATTTAAGGAGCGTGCTTTTCAGGCTGTTTCTGAATTAACTGCAAGAGCTCAAGTTTGTGGCGCTGTTAATACGGTGATGAAGCTTGATGATAATCGATTGTTGGGCGACAACACCGATGGAATGGGGCTTTTGTTAGATTTACAACGTTTAAAGTTTGTTCATCCAAATAGCCGAATATTAATGATTGGTGCTGGTGGTGCGACACGTGGAGCATTATTGCCACTTTTAGAATATGGCTGTGATATCACTTTGACAAATAGAACCTTTTCTAAGGTTGAATTATTAGTTAATGAATTTTCAGCACTAGGTAAAATGTGCGGGAAAGAGATCTCACAGATCGTATCTGCTGATTTTGATCTGATTATCAATGCGACTTCATCTGGTGTAAGTGGAGAGGTTCCTGCAATCAATCCAAATGTGTTTAGCGATCAAGCTGCATGTTATGATATGTTTTATCAATCATCATTAACGCCCTTCCTTGAGTTTGCGACTCAACATCAAGTGACTAAAATAGCCGATGGCCTAGGTATGCTAGTAGGGCAAGCCGCGTTTTCTTTTAAACTATGGCATGGCATTCTTCCTGAAATTACACCTGTTCTATCTGCCTTATATAAGGAATTGAAAGGGTGAATCAGCAAATTCAATTCCCTGATAGAGAAGAGTGGGATGCGCTATCCAAGCAAGTACGCTTTCCTGTGTTGATCAGCGGAATGCTTGCGGAATGTGCAATTTCTCAGTCATTGTTATTTCAACGTTATGGTAAAGAAGAAACACCTTTGAGTTTATTTCAGCAGCATCGATGGGATATAGAAGAAGAGTTTGAAGCCTTGATTGAACAAGGCCTCGATGATTACGATGGGTTTTACATATTATCAGATGCTAAATAGTTATTTTTCCATTCGACATAGTTATTCGCTGAATAACGTAAATGACCTAACTCAGCATCAGTCAATTTTCGGATGGCTTTTGCTGGGCTCCCTGTATATAAGTAACCGGATTCGAGTCTTTTTCCTTGAGTTACTAAACTGTTAGCCCCAATAATAACGTCATCTTCCACTATAGCTCCATCAATGACAATTGAACCCATTCCAACCAGCACTCTATTTCCTATAGTGCAACCATGTAACATAACTTTATGACCAATGGTGACATCTTCTCCAATAATTAACGGGTTCCCCTCAGGGTTACTTGCGGATTTATGTGTGACATGTAGAACTGAGCCATCTTGAATATTAGTGCGCGCGCCAATAGAAATATAGTTAACATCTCCACGCAAAACACTGAGAGGCCAAATACTGACATCATCAGCTATGCGAACATCTCCAATTACAACAGAAGATGGGTCAATGAAAACGCGTGCATTAATAGAAGGGTAAATACCTAAATAAGGACGTAAAAGTGTGTTCATAGTGATAACCGTAAAAAAGAAATAAAAGATAGCAGTTAAATAACTCATTAGTTCATTATGAATTTATGAGCGAGTAGGTTGCTAAAGTTAGAATTATAGGCATGAAGTCGTTTCTTTTATAACCGTTATGCGGTGAAAAAGCACAAGGTGGCTATTTTATCCGCAAACAGAGTTTTTTTTTAAAAAAAAGGTTGTGTAATTCTGAAGGCTCCCTATAATGCGCATCCGTTGTCACGACAAACCGGTTAGAAGAAAACTTCGTAACCCAGTGATAACAGAGGTGAGAAAGAAAAAGTTTGAAAATAAACACTTGACTTTCTAAATAAAAAACGTAATATACGACACCTCGCGACAACGACCTAAGTTAATAAAAACTGAGTCGAATTTCAAAAAAAAGAAATGTCGCAACGCTCTTTAACAATTTATCAGACAATCTGTGTGGGCACTCATAGGACACTATCAAAAAAATATTTGATTTTAAGTCTTGAAGAGTGACTAACACGTTAATTCATATATATGAACTAATAGGTAATATGTTTTCGCAAGAAGACATACGACAGTAAACATTCTTTGAGCATCAAGCTTTTTAATTGAAGAGTTTGATCATGGCTCAGATTGAACGCTGGCGGCAGGCCTAACACATGCAAGTCGAGCGGTAACAGGGGAAGCTTGCTTCTCGCTGACGAGCGGCGGACGGGTGAGTAATGTATGGGGATCTGCCCGATAGAGGGGGATAACTACTGGAAACGGTAGCTAATACCGCATAATCTCTAAGGAGCAAAGCAGGGGAACTTCGGTCCTTGCGCTATCGGATGAACCCATATGGGATTAGCTAGTAGGTGAGGTAATGGCTCACCTAGGCGACGATCCCTAGCTGGTCTGAGAGGATGATCAGCCACACTGGGACTGAGACACGGCCCAGACTCCTACGGGAGGCAGCAGTGGGGAATATTGCACAATGGGCGCAAGCCTGATGCAGCCATGCCGCGTGTATGAAGAAGGCCCTAGGGTTGTAAAGTACTTTCAGTCGGGAGGAAGGCGTTGATGCTAATATCATCAACGATTGACGTTACCGACAGAAGAAGCACCGGCTAACTCCGTGCCAGCAGCCGCGGTAATACGGAGGGTGCAAGCGTTAATCGGAATTACTGGGCGTAAAGCGCACGCAGGCGGTTGATTAAGTTAGATGTGAAATCCCCGGGCTTAACCTGGGAATGGCATCTAAGACTGGTCAGCTAGAGTCTTGTAGAGGGGGGTGAATTCCATGTGTAGCGGTGAAATGCGTAGAGATGTGGAGGAATACCGGTGGCGAAGGCGGCCCCCTGGACAAAGACTGACGCTCAGGTGCGAAAGCGTGGGGAGCAAACAGGATTAGATACCCTGGTAGTCCACGCTGTAAACGATGTCGATTTGAAGGTTGTTCCCTAGAGGAGTGGCTTTCGGAGCTAACGCGTTAAATCGACCGCCTGGGGAGTACGGCCGCAAGGTTAAAACTCAAATGAATTGACGGGGGCCCGCACAAGCGGTGGAGCATGTGGTTTAATTCGATGCAACGCGAAGAACCTTACCTACTCTTGACATCCAGAGAATTTAGCAGAGATGCTTTAGTGCCTTCGGGAACTCTGAGACAGGTGCTGCATGGCTGTCGTCAGCTCGTGTTGTGAAATGTTGGGTTAAGTCCCGCAACGAGCGCAACCCTTATCCTTTGTTGCCAGCGACTCGGTCGGGAACTCAAAGGAGACTGCCGGTGATAAACCGGAGGAAGGTGGGGATGACGTCAAGTCATCATGGCCCTTACGAGTAGGGCTACACACGTGCTACAATGGCGTATACAAAGAGAAGCGACCTCGCGAGAGCAAGCGGAACTCATAAAGTACGTCGTAGTCCGGATTGGAGTCTGCAACTCGACTCCATGAAGTCGGAATCGCTAGTAATCGTAGATCAGAATGCTACGGTGAATACGTTCCCGGGCCTTGTACACACCGCCCGTCACACCATGGGAGTGGGTTGCAAAAGAAGTAGGTAGCTTAACCTTTGGGAGGGCGCTTACCACTTTGTGATTCATGACTGGGGTGAAGTCGTAACAAGGTAACCGTAGGGGAACCTGCGGTTGGATCACCTCCTTACCATTGAAGTGTTTTTGTGAAGTGCTCACACAGATTGTCTGATAGAAAGTAGAGCAATAGGCTATACGTGGGAGACTTATTCGAGAGAATAGGACTTACATGAAAGCACAAAAGTTTTTGTGATTTTCGTGTCCCCTTCGTCTAGAGGCCTAGGACACCGCCCTTTCACGGCGGTAACAGGGGTTCGAATCCCCTAGGGGACGCCAATTGCGCCGATATCGAGTGAAAGACGATGTCCCCAATAATGATTAAGTCAATTATATTGTAGTTGGTTTAACAATTATGCTCTTTAACAATCTGGAACAAGCTGAAAATTGAAAACAACGCACATTGTTTATCGCTTAAACAATGTGAGAGTCTCTCAAAATTTCAGACCTGATAATTTTTCGGTCACTTTTAGCGAGTGGCATGAGCGAGCAGTCAGTCCTTCGCGGCGGCCAGCGCACAGCAAGCGCAACATACATAAGTGTGAGCATTGCGAGCACTGCCCTACAAAGAAGGAATGCACGCACAGCCATGACATAAGGTGAACGTTGAAACAATTTCGGGTTGTGAGGTTAAGCGACTAAGCGTACACGGTGGATGCCTAGGCAATCAGAGGCGATGAAGGACGTGCTAATCTGCGATAAGCGTCGGTAAGGTGATATGAACCGTTACAACCGACGATTTCCGAATGGGGAAACCCAGTGCAATTCGTTGCACTATCGTTTGATGAATACATAGTCAAACGAAGCGAACCGGGGGAACTGAAACATCTCAGTACCCCGAGGAAAAGAAATCAACCGAGATTCCCCTAGTAGCGGCGAGCGAACGGGGAGCAGCCCAGAGTCTTAATCAGCATTAGCATCAGGAGAACGGTCTGGAAAGTCCGGCAGTAAAGGGTGATAGCCCCGTATCCGAAGGTGTTAGTGTTGTGAACTCGACGAGTAGGGCGGGACACGTGTTATCCTGTCTGAATATGGGGGGACCATCCTCCAAGGCTAAATACTCCTGATTGACCGATAGTGAACCAGTACCGTGAGGGAAAGGCGAAAAGAACCCCGGCGAGGGGAGTGAAATAGAACCTGAAACCGTGTACGTACAAGCAGTGGGAGCCTTGATTTATCAGGGTGACTGCGTACCTTTTGTATAATGGGTCAGCGACTTATATTCTGTAGCAAGGTTAACCGAATAGGGGAGCCGTAGGGAAACCGAGTCTTAACTGGGCGAATGAGTTGCAGGGTATAGACCCGAAACCCGGTGATCTAGCCATGGGCAGGTTGAAGGTTGGGTAACACTAACTGGAGGACCGAACCGACTAATGTTGAAAAATTAGCGGATGACTTGTGGCTGGGGGTGAAAGGCCAATCAAACCGGGAGATAGCTGGTTCTCCCCGAAAGCTATTTAGGTAGCGCCTCGTGAACTCATCTTCGGGGGTAGAGCACTGTTTCGACTAGGGGGTCATCCCGACTTACCAACTCGATGCAAACTACGAATACCGAAGAATGTTATCACGGGAGACACACGGCGGGTGCTAACGTTCGTCGTGAAGAGGGAAACAACCCAGACCGCCAGCTAAGGTCCCAAAGTCATAGTTAAGTGGGAAACGAAGTGGGAAGGCTCAGACAGCCAGGATGTTGGCTTAGAAGCAGCCATCATTTAAAGAAAGCGTAATAGCTCACTGGTCGAGTCGGCCTGCGCGGAAGATGTAACGGGGCTAAACTATGCACCGAAGCTGCGGCAGCGAACGTATCACTTAAACTGATTAAGTGATACTCAAATGTATCAAAACGATTGACGGAGCGAAGCGACGTCAATGCGTCCAACAAAGTCGAGGCGGAAACGTCAGGCAGTCAGTTTAAGGATACGTTCGTTGGGTAGGGGAGCGTTCTGTAAGCCTGTGAAGGTGTGCTGTGAGGCATGCTGGAGGTATCAGAAGTGCGAATGCTGACATAAGTAACGATAATGCGGGTGAAAAACCCGCACGCCGGAAGACCAAGGGTTCCTGTCCAACGTTAATCGGGGCAGGGTGAGTCGACCCCTAAGGCGAGGCAGAAATGCGTAGTCGATGGGAAACGGGTTAATATTCCCGTACTGGTGATAATTGCGATGGGGGGACGGAGAAGGCTAGGCTATCCGGGCGACGGTTGTCCCGGTTTAAGGATGTAGGCAGGTGAATTAGGCAAATCCGGTTCACTACATGCTGAGGTCCGATGACGAGTCACTACGGTGATGAAGTAGCTCATGCCCCGCTTCCAGGAAAAGCCTCTAAGCTCTAGATTATCATTAATCGTACCCCAAACCGACACAGGTGGTCAGGTAGAGAATACTCAGGCGCTTGAGAGAACTCGGGTGAAGGAACTAGGCAAAATGGTGCCGTAACTTCGGGAGAAGGCACGCTGGCATTAGGTGAAGTGGTTTACCCATGGAGCTGAAGCCAGTCGCAGATACCAGCTGGCTGCAACTGTTTATTAAAAACACAGCACTGTGCAAACACGAAAGTGGACGTATACGGTGTGACGCCTGCCCGGTGCTGGAAGGTTAATTGATGGGGTTATCCGTAAGGAGAAGCTCTTGATCGAAGCCCCAGTAAACGGCGGCCGTAACTATAACGGTCCTAAGGTAGCGAAATTCCTTGTCGGGTAAGTTCCGACCTGCACGAATGGCGTAATGATGGCCAGGCTGTCTCCACCCGAGACTCAGTGAAATTGAACTCGCTGTGAAGATGCAGTGTACCCGCGGCAAGACGGAAAGACCCCGTGAACCTTTACTATAGCTTGACACTGAACATTGAGCCTTGATGTGTAGGATAGGTGGGAGGCTTTGAAGTGTGGACGCCAGTCTGCATGGAGCCAACCTTGAAATACCACCCTTTAATGTTTGATGTTCTAACGTTGCCCCGTTATCCGGGGTGCGGACAGTGTCTGGTGGGTAGTTTGACTGGGGCGGTCTCCTCCCAAAGAGTAACGGAGGAGCACGAAGGTTGGCTAAGCATGGTCGGACATCATGCGGTTAGTGCAAAGGCATAAGCCAGCTTGACTGCGAGAGTGACGGCTCGAGCAGGTACGAAAGTAGGTCTTAGTGATCCGGTGGTTCTGAATGGAAGGGCCATCGCTCAACGGATAAAAGGTACTCCGGGGATAACAGGCTGATACCGCCCAAGAGTTCATATCGACGGCGGTGTTTGGCACCTCGATGTCGGCTCATCACATCCTGGGGCTGAAGTAGGTCCCAAGGGTACGGCTGTTCGCCGTTTAAAGTGGTACGCGAGCTGGGTTTAGAACGTCGTGAGACAGTTCGGTCCCTATCTGCCGTGGGCGTTGGAAGATTGAAAGGGGCTGCTCCTAGTACGAGAGGACCGGAGTGGACGCACCACTGGTGTTCGGGTTGTCATGCCAATGGCATTGCCCGGTAGCTAAGTGCGGAAGAGATAACCGCTGAAAGCATCTAAGCGGGAAACTTGCCTTGAGATGAGTCTTCCCTGACTCTTTAAGAGTCCTAAAGGAACGTTTAAGACTAAGACGTTGATAGGTTGGGTGTGTAAGCGTAGCGATACGTTGAGCTAACCAATACTAATGAACCGTGAGGCTTAACCTGACAACACCGAAGGTGTTTTAGAGAGATAGAGTTGTTTTCGAGAAGTGAGAAGCCGGAAGGTGAAGGACACAGCAGCTTGTTCAAGATTGAAGTTTAGGTTTAGCAAATACCGAAAGTGTGTTGAGCTAAACGTGAACAAACAGAATTTGTCTGGCGGCAATAGCGCGGTGGTCCCACCTGACCCCATGCCGAACTCAGCAGTGAAACGCCGTAGCGCCGATGGTAGTGTGGGGTCTCCCCATGTGAGAGTAGGGAACTGCCAGACATTAATTAAAGGTTTATTGCTCAATAAGCAGTAAACAGCCGAAAGGCAAAAGAATAAGTGGAGCGGTAGTTCAGTTGGTTAGAATACCTGCCTGTCACGCAGGGGGTCGCGGGTTCGAGTCCCGTCCGTTCCGCCACTTAATTTAGGGGCGTAGTTCAATTGGTAGAGCACCGGTCTCCAAAACCGGGTGTTGGGAGTTCGAGTCTCTCCGCCCCTGCCAGTTACCAATTAAGTAATAATAAAAGAAGTATCTATTGATAACCCGATTAGCTTAATCGGGTTTTTCTTTATTCGTATGACTATAAATATAAAGTTATTTTCCCCTTCTGCTAATTTTCAATTTATTTTATCCCATTAACCATCCCACTGTTTTGTATCTCTTAATCGTATTCACTATTTAAATACACTGTGATGTTACGTTCTCCTAGCTACTTTTTATTTTCACCATCTTATATTTATTTTTCGCATCATCAGTGAGTTGTTACTTACGACTTTATACTTCTCAATAGTATTCACAGGTTGAATGATATTTTGTTGTGCTCAATATTTAAATTAGAAAAATGAGAGTATATATAAAGTTGGTAGTTTAATTTTTATTAAGCTCAAAAATTATCTTGCTGAAAAAGCAAAATATCATTGTATTGCTGTATGAATATTGGTCAGTTATCTGTTATTGATATATCTTATTAAAAAGCAAAATGAAGTATCAATTAAGATTATTTTGCAGAGATCTATAGTTTGTTTATGGGATCATAGGAAGGTGAGTGGATTTGTTACTCACCTTCTTATTTTTTATTCACTTAACTGTGCATTTTTTATTGGAGTTTTAATCAGTTGATTGATAAGAGCTTGCTGATCGTTTTTCTGGAGCCAAACTGCATACAAAGGTTTGTTTATTGAGGTTTCTGAGAGCGTTTTTAAGCCCGGATATTGATATACCCAATGAGCAGGTAAAAATGCCGCTGAAAGCGATACAGGAAGTAATTGGCGGGTAATATGGGCTGAGGTAGTGATCATAACAGGTGTGTCATCTTGAGTTAATGAAGGTTCATTTTTTGGATGGAAGTCAGCACCCCATTCAAGCCTTATAAAATTATATTTTGTGAGTGCAATATTTTTTTGGGAAGCCATGAGTTGTAAGTCAATCGTACCGATGATTGTACTTTCAAACTCATCCATTTTAGGCGGTTCAGTTGCGATTAATAAGTCTAATTCTCTAGAATGTAGTTGCTTAACAAGAGACTGGCGCGTTGAAACCCTAGCTTCGAGCCGTAGTTCATCATGTTGATTATAAAGTTCTTCTACCCAGTCAGTTAGATAACCTTCCCAAAGTGAAGCTGTTGCACCAATAGAAAGCTCTGTGTGTTGTGAGGCATGAGATATTTCTTTTTTAGCTTGCAGCCAGGTATTCATTAACGATTCAGCATATGGAACAAGCCTTTCTCCGGCAGCTGTTAACCGGATATTGTTTCTATGCCGCGTAAATAGGCTTGTACCTAATTGTGTTTCTAATTGCCTAATACGGAAGCTAACCGCTGATTGCGTTAAATAGAGTGATTCTGCGGCTCGACCAAAGTGCCTAGTTTTACTGACCTCTAAAAAAGTTCTCAATAACTCGCTGTCCACATGCATCTCCAATTATTTTTGTCGTGATGATTTAAATGTTTTGTTTTACAGATTGTCAATGCTGTCTAATACTCCGCGCCATATAGAGTTTGACTGTAATAAGTTAGGAGTGTGTCAGATGGCAGATAGCTTCATCACGACTAATCGTTTTTTTGATAACAAACATTACCCACGTGGCTTTTCTCGTCATGGTGATTTCACCATTAAAGAAGCTCAGTTGCTAGAACGTCTCGGCCAAGCTTTTAATGAGCTTGATACAGGTAAACGTGCACCTCAGACAGAAGAAGAAAAACTTTTCGTCGCTGTATGCCGTGGTGAACGTGAACCGGCTACCCCAGAAGAAAAAGTTTGGACAAAATATTCTAGCCGTATTAACCGTCCAAAACGCTTCCATACTTTATCTGGCGGTAAACCGCAGATAGACCCATCGGAAGACTACACTGATACAGATGATTAATATTATCATCGTATGATAAGAGGGACTTCGGTCCCTTTATTTCTACGGGATAATAAGTACTTATCTGCCCACTCTTCTCAGCTTACTTGTTTTTGCAAATGAAGCAATAACTTATCCATTGCTCGATACCCCAAAGCTTCTAATAAATCTGAACGTTCAATAGTTTCTGCGGCATTAAGGTCGGCGATTGTTCTAGCAACCCTTAAAATTCTGTGCCAGGCTCGAATGGAAAGACCTAACTTATTTAATGCATGTTCTAAGAATAACGCATCTTTTGTTGTTAGCAGGCAAAATTGTGTGGTTTCTCTTGGTGTTAATAAACTATTAATTTTTCCAGCTCGCCTAAGTTGCCTATTTCTGGCTTCGATGACTCTTTGTCTAACCTGTTCACTTGTTTCACCTTGGTTAGTTTGATTACTTAATGAACCGAGAGGTAACAATGGAATCTCTATTGAAAGATCAAATCGGTCAATAAAAGGCCCTGATATGCGTGAAAGATAACGTAGTATGCGAGTAGGAGCTGAGCGGCTCATTTCTCCTTGGTAATGGCCTGTTGGGCTAGGATTTAGGGCCGCAATTAGCTGGAAACTGGCAGGATAGCAAACTTTTGCTTTTGCTCGAGAAATGCTAATTTTTCTAGATTCTAGGGGTTCTCGTAAAGAATCTAATACCGAGCGGCTAAATTCGGGTAATTCATCTAAAAATAAAACACCATGGTGTGCAAGTGAGATCTCACCAGGTTTGGGAAGAGAGCCACCACCAATTAAAGCGGCAATTGATGCACTATGGTGGGGTGCTCTAAAAGGCCTTATTGGCCAATTCATGTCTTCTTTTGTGTTTTCACTTAAACTATGTAGTGAAGCAACTTCTAAGGCTTCTTGAGAGGTTAATGGGGGGAGTAAAGTCATTAGACGGCTTGCTAGCATAGTTTTTCCTGTCCCCGGAGGACCTAACAAGAGTAAATTGTGTCCACCTGCAGCACAGATTTCTAATGCCCGTTTCCCATGTTCTTGACCAATAATATCGTTGATATCACCTTCTTGCTTGGTTGGGATAGATGCTTGATGAACTTGTTGATTACAAACTAATGTGTGTTTGTTATGTAAAAAATGGCAGAGCTCTAATAAGGATGTCGTGAAATAAACGCTATTATCTGGAAGTAGGCCTAGTTGGTGTTGGTTCTCCGTTGATAGTATTAAAGAGCGCTGTTGTTTTAATGCCGATTGGGCAGCTGGAATAGCACTGTTGACATAGCGAACATCGCCAGACAAAGCAAGTTCGCCTAAAAATTCATACTGTTTTAATGGCTCGTGGGGGATTTGCCCTGATGATGCGAGTATGGCAATAGCGATGGCAAGGTCATACCGACCACTTTCTTTTGGTAAATCTGCTGGGGCTAAATTAACCGTCATTTTTTTAGCTGGATATTCAAACCCGCTATTTAGTAGAGCGCTTCGAACTCTATCTCTTGCTTCTTTTACTGCTGTTTCTGGTAGCCCAACAAGTGTTAAACCTGGAAGTCCATTACTAATATGTGCCTCAACAGTAACAAGAGGTGCTTCTAACCCAATTGATGCTCTAGTGTAAACAATTGCTAATGTCATAAGCCCTCCAATATTTTTTACAGAGTAATATTCTGCTGAAATTAGGTTTGTTTATCTTGAGTTGATAACATATTTGCGAAGCTGCTCGATAATTTAATTGCTTAGTTACTAGGCTGTTTCAATTTGCGTCGAGTAGCTTCGAGGACTTGTTATAACAGTGATTGCGTTAATTTTATAAAGAGTGGAAGCTATACTGAACGTGGAGATTCATAAGAAAAAGTAATTAGTTTTTTGGCGTGAATCTTAATGGTATTGAATGGCTGGTGCGGATGATGTAGCTGATTATGCTATGTATTCTATTGAATTTTACTGAGAAACGGTAGTTTAAGCAGTTTATAATGCTGATTTGTTGATAACGATATGATTTTTAAATAATTTAATGTTTTGAAAATAAATAAATTAAATAAAAGTTGTCAAAACGATTTTAAAATGATAACTCTAAATAATAGATAATTAAGAATATTGAAAAAGTAAAACTCATGAACGCATTTATCCAAGCAGTTAGCCTAATTATTATTAGCGTGGTGGTGATTATTATCCCACCGTGCGGGGCTGCACTTGGACGACGAAGGCTAAAATAACAGCCAGATCTCACGAGAACCCCGCACCGAAAGGCGCGGGGTTTTTTTTGACATAAATGTTGATGAATGCAAACACACTAAATAAAACATAACAAATACAAATAGATAAAGTAGACGGACAGGAGATAAAGCATGAACGGAGCACAATGGTTAGTTCAAGCATTGCGAACACAGGGAGTTGATACCGTATTTGGGTATCCTGGTGGCGCAATTATGCCAGTTTATGACGCATTGTATGATGGCGGAGTTGAGCATTTGTTGTGTCGACATGAGCAAGGGGCTGTAATTGCTGCGATTGGATATGCACGTTCAACAGGGAAAACAGGGGTATGTATCGCAACATCGGGTCCTGGCGCAACAAATGTTATCACGGGATTGGCTGATGCATTGTTAGATTCCGTTCCTATTGTCGCCATTACTGGGCAGGTTGCTTCTGAGTTTATTGGAACCGATGCCTTTCAAGAAATCGATGTTTTAGGGTTGTCCTTAGCTTGTACTAAGCACAGTTTTTTGGTTGAAGATATCGAGGATTTACCTCGCATTCTTGCTGAGGCTTTCGCAATCGCAAATAGTGGGCGTCCTGGTCCTGTACTGATTGATATTCCGAAAGATATTCAGCTACAACAAGCTGAGTTGTCTCCATTTTTAATGCCGGTAGAGCAAGAAGTCACTTCACCTTTATCTGAAATACAACAGGCAAGAATGCTATTAGAACAATCAGAAAAGCCTATGTTGTACGTTGGTGGCGGTGTTGGAATGTCTGGTGCCGTTAAAGAATTACGTGAATTTATTGAGTTTACAGGTGTTCCTTCAGTTGCAACGTTAAAAGGGCTTGGTGCCGTGAGCCCTTTAGATGAAAACTATTTAGGCATGTTAGGTATGCATGGTACTAAAGCAGCCAATATTTCAGTGCAACGCTGTGACTTACTCATCGCTGTTGGTGCTCGTTTTGATGATAGGGTAACAGGTAAGTTGAATACTTTTGCACCGAACGCCAAAGTGATTCATATCGATATAGACCACGTAGAATTAGACAAATTACGTCAAACACATGTTGCGCTACATGGTGATGCAAAAGTATTACTCCCTGAATTAATGCTTAAAAAATCAATTGAACCTTGGCAGCAGGAAGTTCAGCAACTTAAAAAAGAGTTTGGTTGGCGTTATGACCATCCTGGTGAACCTATTTATGCGCCACTGTTATTGAAACAGCTGTCGGATAAAATGAAACCAAATACGGTTGTGACCACCGATGTAGGGCAACACCAAATGTGGTCAGCACAGCATATCACCGTTGATGGCCCTGAAAATTTCTTAACCTCTAGTGGGCTTGGCACCATGGGGTTTGGTATCCCTGCGGCAATTGGTGCACAGGTTGCTAGGCCTGAGGATACTGTAGTCTGTGTATCTGGGGATGGGTCATTTATGATGAATGTCCAAGAGTTGGGAACCATCAAACGTAAGCAACTTCCTGTAAAAATCCTTTTGATCGATAACCAACGCTTAGGCATGGTTCGCCAATGGCAGGAACTGTTTTTTGAGCAGCGTTATAGTGAAACGATTTTGACGGATAACCCTGATTTTGTGGCATTAGCCAGTGCGTTTGGTATCAAAGGCCAACGAATTACTGATAAGTCAGAAGTTAATGCTGCATTAGATGAATTGCTGAATAGCGAAGGTGCCTATTTATTACAGGTATCAATTAATGAACTAGAAAATGTCTGGCCGTTGGTTCCACCTGGGGCTAGTAATGAAAAAATGATGGAGAAACCATTATGATGCAACATCAAATCTCGATATTGGCCCGTTTCCGTCCTGAGGTTTTAGAGCGTATATTAAGGGTCACTCGCCATCGTGGATTTCGTATTAATTCCATGAATATGGGGCAATCAACAGACGGCGACAATGTTAATATTGAACTCACTGTAAGTAGTCAAAGGCCATTAACTCAGCTTTGTGCACAGTTAACTAAGCTTTCAGACATTACAGAAGTTGAAGTACTACAACAAGAATCACGACTATTACGCACACAAAGTGCAATGTAAGGAATATACAAATGACTAAGAAAGCTGACTTTATTTGGTTTAACGGTGAAATGACGCCATGGGCTGATGCAAAGGTTCATGTTATGTCTCATGCTCTGCACTATGGTACATCGGTGTTTGAAGGCGTCCGTTGTTATGACTCACATAAAGGTCCTGTGGTCTTCCGCCACCGTGAGCATATGCAACGTTTGCATGATTCAGCGAAAATTTACCGTATGCCTGTCAGCTATAGCGTTGAAGAGTTAATGGAAGCTTGCCGTGCAACTTTGCGTAAAAATAACTTAGTCAGTGCGTATATTCGTCCATTAGTGTTTATTGGTGATGTTGGTATGGGCGTTAACCCACCAGACGGTTACAAAACCGATGTTATTTTAGCGGCGTTCCCATGGGGGGCGTATTTAGGTGAAGAAGCGTTAGACCAAGGTATTGATGCGATGGTGTCTTCTTGGAACCGTGTGGCGCCAAATACTATCCCTACAGGGGCGAAAGCAGGAGGTAATTATTTATCTTCTTTGCTAGTTGGTAGCGAAGCTCGTCGTCATGGTTACCAAGAAGGTATTGCATTAGATGTTCATGGGTATTTATCAGAAGGTGCAGGGGAAAATATTTTTGAGGTGAAAGACGGCATCCTGTATACACCTCCGTTCACATCCTCTGCATTACCAGGTATTACACGTGATGCAATTTTAACGTTAGCAAAAGATTTGGGTATTGAAGTTCGTGAGCAAACACTATCACGCGAATCTCTTTATCTTGCTGATGAAGTCTTTATGACAGGCACAGCTGCCGAAATTACGCCAGTACGTAGCGTTGATGGTATCCAAGTTGGCATTGGTCGTTGTGGCCCAGTAACCAAGCAAATTCAGCAAGCATTCTTTGGCTTATTTGATGGTACAACAGAAGACAAATGGGGCTGGTTAGATCCAGTAAACCCTTAATAATTAAATTGAAATAGATGTTACAGGCGGACGTTCCCCGCCTGTTTTAAACACGGGAGTTAAAGATATGCCTAAGTACCGTTCAGCAACAACAACTCATGGTCGTAATATGGCTGGGGCTCGTGCATTATGGCGTGCAACAGGCATGACCGATGCTGATTTTGGAAAGCCCATTATTGCGGTTGTTAACTCATTCACACAGTTTGTTCCAGGTCACGTACATCTCCGTGATTTAGGCAAATTAGTTGCAGAGCAAATTGAAAATGCAGGTGGAGTTGCGAAAGAGTTCAACACGATTGCTGTTGATGATGGGATTGCCATGGGACATGGCGGAATGTTGTATTCCTTACCTTCCCGTGAATTAATTGCAGACTCCGTAGAATATATGGTGAACGCCCACTGTGCGGATGCCATGGTGTGTATTTCAAACTGCGATAAAATTACGCCGGGTATGTTGATGGCGTCATTACGTTTGAATATTCCGGTGATCTTCGTTTCGGGTGGCCCGATGGAAGCGGGTAAAACCAAGCTTTCAGACCAAATTATCAAGCTCGATTTGGTTGATGCGATGATCCAAGGGGCAAACCCAAATGTGAGCGATGCAGATAGCGAGCAAATTGAGCGCTCCGCTTGTCCTACTTGCGGTTCATGCTCTGGTATGTTTACTGCAAACTCAATGAACTGTTTAACTGAGGCGCTGGGGTTATCCCAACCAGGAAATGGTTCATTATTAGCAACTCACGCAGATCGCGAAACGTTATTTATTAATGCAGGTAAGCGCATTGTTGAATTAACCAAACGCTATTACGAACAAGATGATGAAAGTGCGTTACCACGCAATATTGCTAATAAATCCGCATTTGAAAATGCGATGACGTTGGATATTGCTATGGGGGGTTCGACTAACACTGTTCTGCACTTACTGGCAGCCGCTCAGGAAGCAGAGATCGATTTCACCATGGATGATATCGACCGCTTATCACGTAAAGTCCCGCATTTGTGTAAGGTTGCACCGAGTACACAAAAATACCATATGGAAGATGTTCACCGCGCTGGTGGTGTTATCGGTATTTTAGGTGAGCTGAGCCGTGCAGGTTTGTTACAAGAAAATGTGACTAATATTTTAGGGCTCAGCTTCCAAGAAACATTAGCGCAATATGATGTGATGTTAACAAAGGACGAGTCTGTCAAATCGATGTTTTCCGCAGGTCCTGCAGGGATCCGCACGACAAAAGCCTTTTCACAGAATTGCCGTTGGCCGTCATTGGATACTGATCGTGAAAATGGGTGTATCCGTAGTATTGAGCATGCGTATAGTTTGGATGGTGGCCTTGCCGTCCTGTCTGGAAATATTGCAGAAGATGGCTGTATTGTTAAAACAGCAGGGGTTGATGAAGGCAGCTTAACATTCCGTGGCCCAGCCAAAGTGTTTGAAAGCCAAGATGATGCCGTTGAGTCGATCCTCGGTGGAAAAGTTGTTGAAGGCGATGTCGTGGTTATTCGTTATGAGGGGCCTAAGGGTGGGCCGGGCATGCAAGAGATGCTATACCCAACCTCATACCTGAAATCAATGGGATTAGGCAAAAGCTGTGCATTGATCACAGATGGTCGCTTCTCTGGTGGTAGTTCAGGTCTTTCGATTGGTCATATTTCCCCAGAAGCAGCGAGTGGTGGCTTATTAGCATTAGTTCAAGATGGCGATATTATTGATATTGATATTCCAAAGAGAACGATGGTGCTGGATGTTAGTGAAAGCGAATTGAATCAACGTCGTGAAACTGAGTTAGCTCGAGGCGATAAAGCTTACACACCGCGTAATCGTCAGCGTGAGGTTTCTTTTGCTCTGCGTGCTTATGCTTCTTTGGCAACGAGTGCAGACAAAGGTGCGGTTCGTGACAAGTCGAAACTAGGGGGCTAATTGTGGCGGCAGCAAAACCATTACCGGTTGCCCCAACCGGAGCAGATTACTTAAAAGCGGCGCTGAGTGCGCCGGTTTATGAGGCTGCACAAGTAACACCTCTTCAGCAGATGGATAAAATATCTTCACGCTTGGGTAACACCATTTTAGTCAAGCGCGAAGATAGGCAACCTGTTCATAGCTTTAAGCTTCGTGGCGCATATGCGATGATTGCTGGCTTAACGGATGAACAAAAATCGAAGGGGGTTGTAACCGCTTCTGCGGGCAATCATGCTCAAGGTGTCGCGTTGTCAGCGAGCCGTGTAGGTGTGAAGGCAAAAATTGTTATGCCTATTGCAACTGCAGACATCAAAGTGGATGCAGTGCGCAGTTTTGGCGGTGAAGCTATTCTACACGGTGCGAACTTTGATGAAGCGAAAGCTAAAGCAATCGCGATGGCAGCGGAAGAAGGATATACCTTTGTTCCCCCTTTTGACCATCCTGCTGTCATAGCTGGCCAAGCCACTATCGCACTTGAATTATTACAGCAAGATGCTCACTTAGACCGTATTTTCATCCCTGTGGGTGGCGGTGGGTTAATCGCGGGCGTCGCTGTGATTATCAAGCAATTAATGCCTGAAATAAAAATCATTGGCGTTGAATCCGAAGATGCAGCCTGCCTGAAAGCAGCGTTAGAAGCAGGGCATCCAGTGGATCTACCTCGTGTCGGGCTATTTGCCGAAGGTGTCGCGGTAAAACGCATTGGTGATGAAACCTTCAGGTTGTGCCAGCAATATGTTGATGATGTTATCACGGTTGATAGCGATTCTATTTGTGCAGCACTGAAAGATATTTTTGAAGATGTTCGTGCTATAGCAGAGCCTTCAGGTGCGTTGGCATTGGCTGGATTGAAAAAATATGTACAGCAGCACAACATCAAAGGCGAGCGTTTAGCGCATATTTTGTCCGGTGCGAATATGAATTTTCACGGGCTGCGTTATGTTTCTGAACGTTGTGAAATTGGAGAACAACGAGAAGCGTTACTGGCAGTGACTATCCCTGAGCAAAAAGGGAGCTTTTTACGTTTTTGCCAGTTATTAGGCCATCGAGCGATTACTGAATTTAACTACCGTTATACGGATGCAGACCCTGATCGTGCATGTATTTTTGTTGGGGTGCGTTTAAGTGGTCGTGATGGAGAACGTTCAGAGATTATCCAAGAACTCAGAAGTAACGGCTATGAAGTTGATGATTTATCTGATGATGAAATGGCCAAACTTCATGTGCGTTATATGATTGGTGGTCGTCCATCAAAGCCATTAGATGAAAGACTGTATAGCTTTGAGTTTCCTGAGTCTCCAGGTGCATTACTGCGATTCTTAGAGACTCTTGGAACTCATTGGAATATTACGTTATTTCATTATCGCAGCCATGGTACAGACTATGGGCGAGTGCTGGCGGCATTTGAATTAGCTGGGCCGGAAGTGCGTTTTGATAGGCATCTGGATGCGCTAGGTTATGAATATCATGATGAAACAGGAAACCCATCTTTCCGTTTTTTCTTAGCGCCGCAAGATAGCCAAAGAACCTTAGATTGAGTTGTCTGGGAGCAATTCCCAAAACGCTTTAATTAATGGTTCACTCAGGCGTTTGCTTAATAGGCAAACGCCGAGTTCAAAGGGTTCAACCATTGAGATATTATCGAGTTGTGAAATACGGCTACGCACGGGCTCTGGGCTGTTATCAACGACCACACTGGGGATCAAGGCAATACCACATCCCAAAGCGACCATTGACACAATAGCTTCATGGCCTGATACCGTCGCGTAAATAACAGGGTTATTGATGTTATGGCGACGGAACCAAAGTTCGATACGTTTACGAGATGGGCCGTGTTCAGGCAGGATGAAGGGGACGGTAGACCAATCAGGTTCCGCTTCTGTCACCATGCTTCGTACAGCACAGGGTAGTGATGGAGCAATCAAAACGAGAGGGATTTCGCCGATTTTTGCAAAACGGACGTTATCAGGTAAGCGCTCGGGTTTGCCTGCAATACCAAGGTCAGCCTCATGCGTTTCCACTTTTTCAACAGCATCAGCTGCGTCCCCCGTCGTGAGTTTAATTTCAACTAATGGGTGTAGCGCACGGAATTTATCTAATACTTCGGGTAAATGACTATAAGCAGCCGTAACTGAGCAAAAAAGGTGCAGTTCTCCGCTGAGCGATGGACTTTGTTGATTGAGAGCATGTTGCAGCTGTTGATATTGCAATAATGTTTGTTGGGCAAACTGCTTAAGGTGCTCTCCTGCTTGGGTCAGCTTGACGGAGCGGTTATCACGCACAAACAGTGGGTGACCAAGCTGTTCTTCGAGGCGTTGTATTTGTCGAGACAATGTGGAAGGGCTGACATGCATCGCTTTAGATGTTCGCCCGAAGTGGCAACTTTGTGCTAAATGTAAAAAAAGCTTGAGATCGCGAATATCCATTTTGCCCTCTAATGAAATCATTAATGATGTTGCAGATATTGCAACATTGTATTGTTAATATATCAATTTAAGCAATGCGAAACATCGCATATAGTAAATCCATAAACGCTCAAAAATGAGCGACAGGCAGACTGCCTGACATAACGAACACAACAGAACAATGGAGTATGACAATGGCGAATTATTTTAACACATTGAATTTGCGTGAGCAGTTAGCTCAGTTAGGCAAGTGCCGCTTTATGCAGCGCGAAGAGTTTGCAGATGAAGCAGGTTTTCTGAAAGGTAAAAAAATCGTCATCGTCGGTTGTGGAGCGCAAGGTTTAAACCAAGGCCTGAATATGCGTGATTCAGGTTTAGATATTGCTTATGCATTACGTGATGAAGCAATTGCAGAGAAACGTGCTTCATGGCGCAAAGCGACAGAAAATGGTTTCAAAGTTGGTACTTATGAAGAACTGATCCCTACCGCTGATTTGGTTATTAACTTAACGCCAGACAAGCAGCACTCAACCGTTGTTCGCGCTGTTCAGCCTATGATGAAACAAGGTGCAGCACTGGGTTATTCACATGGCTTCAACATTGTTGAAGTTGGCGAAGAAATTCGTAAAGATATTACTGTTGTGATGGTAGCGCCAAAATGCCCAGGTACTGAAGTTCGTGAAGAATACAAGCGTGGTTTTGGTGTTCCAACGCTGATTGCAGTACACCCAGAAAATGACCCGAAAGGTGAGGGTATGGCGATTGCCAAAGCGTGGGCAGCAGCGACTGGTGGCCACCGTGCAGGTGTTCTGGAATCCTCATTTGTTGCAGAAGTTAAGTCTGACCTGATGGGCGAGCAAACTATTCTGTGTGGTATGTTGCAAGCGGGTGCATTACTGAGCTACGACAAAATGGTCGCAGACGGTGTTGAGCCAGGCTACGCAGGTAAATTAATTCAGTTTGGTTGGGAAACTATCACTGAAGCGCTGAAACAAGGCGGTATCACGCTGATGATGGATCGCTTATCTAACCCTGCGAAAGTGCGTGCTTATGCGTTATCCGAGCAACTGAAAACTATCATGGCACCATTATTCCACAAACATATGGATGACATCATTTCAGGCGAATTTTCTGCAACCATGATGGCAGACTGGGCAAATGATGATAAAAACTTGCTGACATGGCGTGAAGAGACCGGCAAAACGGCATTCGAAAATTACCCTGAATATAATGGGAAAATTGCGGAACAAGAGTACTTCGACCACGGTGTTCTGTTAGTTGCAATGGTTAAAGCAGGCGTTGAGTTAGCGTTCGATACGATGTTAGAAGCGGGTATCTTAGAAGAATCGGCTTACTATGAGTCACTGCATGAATTACCACTGATTGCGAACACTATTGCTCGTAAACGTTTATATGAAATGAACGTGGTTATCTCTGATACTGCAGAATATGGTAACTATCTGTTCTCATTTGCAGTTGTACCAATGCTGAAAGATTTCATGACGAAATTACAAGCAGGGGATTTAGCGAAGCCAGTTGCAGATAATGGCACTGATAACGCACAGTTACGTGATATCAATGAAGCTATCCGTAATCATCCGATTGAGAAAATCGGTAAGACTTTACGGGGATATATGACGGATATGAAGAAGATTGCAGTCGGCTAACTCATTATCCTTCCCCTTTCACGCTCTAGGGGTGTCAGCTTCTTAAGATTACACAAGTCACATACTTCAGTATGCTCCTTGGGATAATCTTATTTGCTTCCTACCTAGAACGCGAAATGCTTTGGATAATCACCATGTTTTCTCTTGCAATAGTTTAGAAAAATACATTCTGATATAAACCACATTGTTTCTAAGAATGATGTGGTTTTTTGCTTTTATAAAAGATCGTTGCTCTAGAGTTGGTTCGGTTTCTGCTACAATCTGTAGCGAATTCTATTTTGAATAACTGAGTGATGTAGAGAAGCCATGCGATTAAACCCAAGCCAACAGCAGGCAGTTGAATTTGTCGATGGCCCGTGCCTTGTATTGGCGGGGGCGGGGTCAGGCAAAACACGTGTTATTACCAATAAAATTGCGCATTTAATTCGCCAATGTGGCTATCAGCCTCGGCAAATTGCCGCGGTGACTTTTACCAATAAAGCGGCGCGGGAAATGAAAGAGCGCGTGGCGCAGACATTGGGGAAAAAAGAAGCTCGCGGTTTAATTATTTCTACTTTCCATACATTAGGGTTAGAAATTATTAAGCGTGAATATAAAGCACTGGGTATTAAAGCCAATTTCTCGCTATTTGACGACCAAGACCAGATGGCGTTGCTGAAAGAACTTACCTTTGATTTATTGGAAGAAGATAAAGACTTACTCAAACAATTGATCTCGGCGATCTCAAATTGGAAAAATGATCTCATCTCCCCACAACAAGTCATAGGCCAAGCACGGAGTGAGAAAGAGCATCACTTTGCCGAGTGTTATCGCCGCTATGAACTTCATCTGAAAAGCTGCAATGTGCTGGATTTTGATGACTTAATCAGCAAACCTACCCTGTTGTTATATCAAAATGAAGAAGTGCGCGAACGCTGGCAGCAAAAAATTCGTTACTTGCTGGTGGACGAGTACCAAGATACCAATACGAGTCAATATCAGTTGGTTAAATTGCTTGTGGGGCAGCGGGCAAGGTTTACGGTTGTGGGGGATGACGACCAGTCAATCTATTCATGGCGTGGCGCAAGGCCGCAAAATTTAGTTTTATTGAATCAAGACTTCCCTAAGTTAAATGTCATTAAGCTTGAGCAAAATTACCGTTCATCCGAACGAATTTTAAAAGCTGCGAATATTTTAATTGCCAATAACCCTCATGTATTTGAAAAGAAACTGTTTTCAGAATTGGGATATGGTGCGCCACTGAGGGTCCTTACTGCAAATAATGAAGATCACGAAGCTGAAAGGGTGATTGGGGAGCTTATTGCACACCATTTTATTAATAAGACGGAATATAAAGATTACGCCATTTTGTATCGCGGTAATCATCAATCGCGTATTTTTGAAAAAATGTTGATGCAAAATCGTATTCCGTATCGCATTTCGGGGGGGACTTCGTTTTTCTCCCGCCCTGAAATTAAAGACTTATTAGCTTATTTGCGAGTATTGACGAACCCTGAAGATGACAGTGCTTTTTTACGCATAGTAAATACTCCACGACGAGAGATTGGTCCTAAAACTATCCAAAAACTTGGGGAATGGGCAAACCAGCGAGGGAAAAGCTTATATCAGGCCAGCTTTGATCTAGGGCTTGAACAAATTTTAAAAGGCAAAGGATTAGAAGCATTACAGCGTTTCACTCATTGGATGGACAGTATTGTTCGAACGTCGGAACGTGAACCTTTAATTGCGGTGCGTGATTTACTGCGCGAAATGGATTATGAAAGCTGGTTATATGAAACGTCGACCAGTACTAAAGCTGCTGAAATGCGAATGAAAAACGTCAACCAATTGTTCACATGGATGAGTGAAATGGTGGAGGGTGATGAGCTCAATGACCCAATGACATTGAGCCAAGTGGTTACACGCTTTACGCTGCGCGATATGATGGAGCGTGGTGAGGATGATGAAGAATCAGACCAAGTTCAACTCATGACGTTGCATGCGTCTAAAGGCCTTGAGTTTCCTTATGTTTTTTTGGTCGGTATGGAAGAAGGGCTGCTGCCACATCAAAGCAGTATTGATGAAAATAATATTGATGAAGAACGCCGTTTAGCTTATGTAGGGATCACAAGAGCGCAAAGAGAGTTATTCTTTTCTCATTGTCGTGAGCGTCGTCAATATGGTGAATTGATCCGTCCCGAATTAAGCCGTTTTCTCCTTGAATTGCCACAAGATGATTTACAATGGGAGCAACAGCGTAAAGTGGTTAGTGCGCAGGAGCGTATGCAGAAAGGGCAATCAGCTTTAGCCGATATTAAAGCACGTTTAGGGTTAAATAAAAAAAGTGAGTAACCACAACTAATTGAATTTCCACACTAGAGTAGACCTAGTGTGGAATATATTATCAATTTGAACTATTACGTTCTTCCAACTCTAAAATCCAATTCACATAGCCCTGCCATTGAACTTCTTGCTGTAAATTTTCCGCTCGTAGAGGGTGAGCAGATAACCAACGATAAGGCAGTGTAATGGTTAGCCTTTGTGCATTCACATTAAGTCTTAGTGCAGGCAAGGTATCATCCCGTCTGCGGCTCGCAAAAATAATGGCGAGGCGGAGTAAACGACATAAATCATATGCATGCTGTATGGGTAGCGCATTTTGTTGGCTTAATGGTGTTAAATCGACAGGGCCTTGCTGATTTTTCAATAATGCAGCAAGTAACCGTTTTTGAGCTGGAGTGAAGCCTGGTAAATCAAGGTGTGTTATGAGGTAGCTCGCGTGCTCGGGGCCTTTACGGAAATCAACACTCAAGCCGATTTCATGTAAGGCGCATGCACTTGATAGTAAATCACGACAGCGTGTATCTAAGCCCCAATCTTTCGCGACTTGTAAATAAAAATATTCTGCAAGTTGACGAACTCGGCTAGCTTGTTCGATATCGACTTGGAAGCGTCGTTGAATATTGCGGACGGTACGAGCGCGAATATCCTGCTCAATAGGAAGCTGTAGCATACCATAGACAAGACCTTCACGAAGTGCACCGCCTGCCAGTGTCATGTTATCAATGTCTAATGCTTCAAAGATAGCAATCAGAATAGATAAGCCGCTTGGAAAGACAAGAGCGCGTTCGAAGGTTAAACCGTCAATTTCAAGCTCTTCAAGTTTTTGGCATTGAATGGCTTTGCGCTTAAGCTGTTGTAATTTAGAAAGCGTGATCAGTTCATCCATGCCTTGGGCAATCATGATTTCCTGAATCGCTTGTACAGTACCGGATGCACCAACACATATCTTCCACCCATGTGTTTTGAGAGCATCAGCAATAGGGGCGATGACACGATGGGCAGCGGTTTGAGCCGCAGCGAAGTTTTCTTCTGTTAAACTTCTATCGCCAAAGTAGCGCTCAAGCCAAGTTACACACCCCATTTCAAGGCTGTAGAGTTGCTCTGCTTTTGCGCCTGTACCCGTAACTAGCTCAGTACTTCCCCCGCCAATATCAACCACTAAGCGTTGATCTGGCCCGCCAGTTGTATGTGCGACACCTTGATAAATTAAGCGAGCTTCTTCTTCCCCTTGAATGACTTTAACAGGGTTTCCTAAAATTTGGCTGGCTTTCTCGATGAAAATATCGGCATTTTTAGCTATACGCAAAGTCGCTGTTGCGACAACACGAATTTGTGTGTTCGGAATATCTTGTAAATGTTCCGAAAACAGGCGTAAACATTGCCAGCCTCGCGCCATTGCTTGCTCAGAAAGCAGGTTGTTGTTATCTAACCCTGCAGCAAGACGAACTTTGCGTTTAACCCTAGAGATGACCTGAATGCTGCCAGCAGTTTCACGTACAACGAGCATATGAAAACTGTTTGATCCTAAATCGATGGCGGCATAAAGAGAAGAAGATTTCAGCATATCGTTTTTACTCAGCCTGGACGTTTATGGTTGTTACGTGGGCCATTGTGGCGACGCTGCGAATTTGAATTACGGCGCGGGCCTCCAGGACGTGGGCGATGACGGCGTTTTGGTGCAGGTAAATCGCTCAATAATGCATCACTGTTATATTTACTAACAGGGATTGAGTGTTGGATATATTCTTCAATAGCAGGCAAGTTAAGTGAATATTCTTCACAGGCTAAGCTAATTGAGTTTCCACTTTCACCGGCACGACCAGTACGGCCAATACGGTGAACATAATCTTCACAGTCATCAGGTAAATCGTAGTTAAAGACATGAGTGACGGATGGAATATGTAAACCACGTGCTGCAACATCAGTTGCCACTAAAATATCTAAATGGCCTTGTGTGAATTGCTCTAATATACGTAGCCGTTTTTTCTGTGCGACATCGCCAGTTAATAAACCGACACGATGACCATCGGCAGCTAAATGGGCCCAAATATCATCACAACGGTGTTTTGTATTGGCGAAAATAATACAACGCTCTGGCCATTCTTCTTCAAGAAGCGTTTGGAGCAAGCGCATTTTTTCTTCATTAGAAGGGTAAAATAACTCTTCTTTGATACGGTGACCTGTTTTTTGCAAAGGTTCGACCTCAACATATTCAGGGTTATTCATTTGTTCGAAAGCTAATTCCCTTACGCGATAAGATAAAGTTGCAGAAAATAGCAAATTAAGCCTATCTGCCGCACTTGGCATACGACGGAAAATCCAGCGGATATCTTTAATGAAACCAAGGTCATACATACGGTCGGCTTCATCGAGTACCACAACTTGGATTGCACTTAAATCGACATGGCCTTGTTTTGCGTAGTCGATTAAACGGCCAGTTGTACCAATAAGGATATCAACACCATTTTGTAAAACCTTCAGTTGCTCATCATAGCCGTCACCACCGTATGCTAAGCCCATTTTCAGGCCAGTGTACTCAGCGAGCTCTTTAGCATCTGAATAGATTTGTACAGCGAGCTCGCGTGTCGGTGCCATAATGAGTGCACGAGGCTGATTCGCTTTTTTACCCTCAATTGCGGGGTGAGTTAATAAATAATGGAATGTAGACGTTAAAAAAGCTAACGTTTTACCTGTACCGGTTTGCGCTTGACCCGCCACGTCTTTGCCTTCGACAGTAAAAGGCAAGGTGGACGCCTGAATAGGCGTGCAAAAATTGAAGCCTTTTTTATTTAGAGCTTCAATGACTTTAGGGTGCAATGCGAAGTCGGAAAACTTCTTTTCTGTCAAGTGTGCTTTACTCATAGTATGTTAGAATATCAGTTAACGGTTGGTTTACGAAAGTGTATCTTTTGAAATAAAGCATACTGCTGCCAATAATGTTATACTAAGTCTACAAAAGATGACCCCTTGGAGTACAACATGAGCGATAAAATTATAAAGATAACTGATGCAAGTTTTGCAACTGAAGTTTTGAACGCAAGTTCACCTGTTCTCGTCGATTTTTGGGCAGCATGGTGTGGTCCTTGTAAAATGATCGCGCCTATTCTTGATGAAGTTGCTGAAGAATATACAGGCAAACTGACTATCGCAAAACTGAATATTGATGAAAACCCAGCCACCGCTCCAAAATATGGAATTCGTGGCATCCCGACCTTGCTTTTATTCAAAAATGGTGAAGTCGCGGCAACGAAAGTTGGGGCATTATCAAAAACGCAACTGAAAGAATTTTTAGACGAAAATCTGTAAGTTATCGTTATATGTAAGCTAAAACGTTTAGCGGTATATCTATTTTATCTAGAGAGCCGCTAGACGTCTTCACTTAAGCATGATAAGTTATCTTTATTCCTCGTATAGCACCCATATGAATTACCTTGTATTCCATTGCTCTTATCTTATATATCTAGCTTGTTAGTTCAGTATTGTGATATTTTTTGTTCAAAAACTGATGACATAATGATTTTAAATATGAAATTGAAAGTTTAGACGTTGAGTTATAGCAGTATTCAATATCTTCTGTTTCAATGTACTCTTCATATGAATTAAAGATAGTGCATAAACGAACATCATGAAATTCAATGTGTTTATATCTTTTGGATATAAAAATGAAGTGGGAGAAAGTTGGCATTGAGCAATTATGTGTTTTTTAATGCTAATTTGACCTTAAATTTGCGATATTGGGATGTATGTTGTCCTAAATGTACAAAAAACTATTGCTAATATTGTGTGTGTTTCTAATAATATGCCACACATCATCAAGATGAGTTGCAGCCAAATGTTAGAGCAATCTTAGTAATGGCTAGCACAAGATTTTTTTGCATTGCTGTTTGCTTCTAATGAAAATTAGCGATCAGCAGGGCAGTATAAAGTTAAACTGGCACTTATTAATAAGCTGCCGTCAATTTACGTTCATAGTTCGAGAATTACCCCGAGTTAAAGAACCCACCATTATGAATCTTACCGAATTAAAAAATACGCCAGTATCAGAATTGATTACGTTAGGCGAAAACATGGGGCTAGAGAACTTAGCCCGTATGAGAAAGCAGGATATTATTTTCTCTATTTTGAAGCAGCATGCGAAAAGTGGCGAAGATATTTTCGGCGATGGCGTACTGGAAATATTGCAGGATGGATTTGGTTTCCTCCGTTCAGCAGACAGTTCTTACCTCGCAGGCCCTGATGATATCTACGTTTCTCCTAGCCAAATCCGCCGATTTAACCTACGCACAGGTGACACAATTTCAGGAAAAATCCGTCCCCCTAAAGAAGGTGAACGTTATTTTGCCCTTCTGAAAGTAAACGAAGTTAACTTCGATAAACCTGAAAACGCACGTAGTAAAATCCTTTTTGAAAACTTAACTCCTTTACATGCTAACAATCGTCTGCGCATGGAACGTGGTAATGGTTCAACTGAAGATTTAACTGCACGTGTGCTGGATCTTGCGGCTCCAATCGGTCGTGGTCAACGTGGCCTGATTGTTGCTCCACCGAAAGCCGGTAAAACAATGTTACTGCAAAATATTGCAGCAAATATTGCTCACAATTATCCTGATTGCGTTCTGATGGTTCTGTTGATCGATGAACGTCCTGAGGAAGTGACAGAAATGCAGCGTTTAGTTAAAGGTGAAGTCATTGCTTCAACTTTCGATGAGCCTGCAGCACGTCACGTTCAAGTCGCTGAAATGGTGATTGAGAAAGCGAAACGTCTAGTTGAACATAAAAAAGACGTTATCATTTTACTCGACTCTATTACGCGTCTAGCCCGTGCATATAACACCGTTGTACCTTCCTCTGGGAAAGTATTAACCGGTGGTGTGGATGCTAACGCATTACATCGTCCAAAACGTTTCTTCGGTGCTGCCCGTAATGTTGAAGAGGGTGGAAGCCTGACAATCATTGCAACTGCACTGGTTGATACTGGTTCTAAGATGGATGAAGTTATTTACGAAGAGTTTAAAGGTACAGGTAACATGGAACTGCACCTATCTCGTAAAATTGCAGAAAAACGTGTTTTCCCTGCGATAGACTACAACCGTTCAGGTACGCGTAAAGAAGAGTTACTGACATCGCAAGATGAATTACAAAAAATGTGGATCCTGCGTAAGATTATTCACCCAATGGGCGAAATCGATGCCATGGAGTTCCTCATCAGTAAATTAGCGATGACAAAAACTAACGAAGAGTTCTTTGACTTTATGAAAAGAGCCTAACCGTTACCGTTAAAACTTTTCGTATTTTATAAAATAGGTGTCTGTTATGGCACCTATTTTTTTGTTTTTATACGCGGCGGTCGCACATAAAAATTAAAACATATCATATTAAGTAAAGCTCAATATTTTGCTGGCTGAATTTCAATGGATTAAGATGCTGTTTTATTGCTTTATTTATAAATAACATTGAATAAATAGGCGATTTTTTTATTAAAACACTAATCATAAATGATAAAAACACCAACGCATATACGGTAACATATTGAACTAAAAGATGAATATTGTTTTTATGTTTATTTTGTGATTAGTGCTAAATTTATTTGCATCACTTTATTATCTAATCATTAAATGCCTATTTAAGCATCAATCGGTTAACTCAATTTTGGAGTATTGCTTTTATGGCATGCATATTGCACTTATTCAGTATAAAATTACGGATACTCTATTATTAAATCAAAAACACTAATAAAGTGTATGAACTAATAATGACAGGGATTTCTTCATGAATGAAGATTCGTCTTATAGCGGATTTGAGTACTAAGATGATAATGCATTGGCGTATGCTTATTTACCGGCATTCGCTAAAAAATTAGTTTTGAAAGTTAAATATAAAGATTAAGAGAGTCGAACAGTGGACACCATACACTTTGTAACCAATCTCTTCTACGTTTTCTTGTTTTCATTAGTTTTTATTTTTTTGGCTCGAGTTGTTGCAATAAAAATCGGGTTAGTTGATAAACCTAATTTCAGAAAGAAACACGTAGGATTAGTTCCTCTTGTTGGGGGAATTTCCGTTTTCTTTGGGATCTGTTTTGCATTTTATATTACCGGAGAATACATTCCTCATAAGTGGCTATACATCGCTTGTGCAGGGTTATTAGTCTTTATTGGCGCATTAGATGATAGGTTTGACATTAGTGTGAAACTAAGGGCTGGTATTCAAGCGATCGTTGCGGTTGTTATGATGACAGCGGCAGGGTTGAAACTTGATTCACTCGGTCATGCCTTTGGCCCATGGGAACTGGTACTGGGTCCATTCGGTTATATCGTTACCCTATTTGCAGTATGGGCAGCAATTAATGCTTTTAACATGGTTGATGGCATTGATGGGTTACTCGGTGGCTTATCTTCTGTTTCTTTTGGCGCTCTCGGCTTTTTGCTATATCAAAACGGTAACTATGCGTTAGCATTTTGGTGTTTTGCCTTTATTGCAGCTATCCTTCCTTATATTCTTCTGAATTTAGGTGTGCTAGGCCGTCGTTTTAAAGTTTTCATGGGAGATGCGGGAAGTACGCTGATTGGGTTTACTATTATTTGGATCCTTGTGGCTTCGACCCAAGAAGAAGTACATCCGATTAACCCAGTTACTGCTTTATGGATTATTGCGATCCCACTAATGGACATGGTTGCCATTATGTATCGTCGTATTCGCAAAGGCATGAGCCCATTCTCACCAGATCGCCAGCACATTCATCATTTAATTATGCGTTCTGGTTTTACACCAAAAGGGGCATTTGTACTGATTACACTATCAGCGGCCGCTTTAGCATGTGTCGGTATTATTGGTGAACACTTAACATTTGTACCTGAATGGGTAATGTTGGCATTATTTTTGCTTGTATTTATGATGTATGGTTACTGCATCAAACGAGCTTGGAAAGTCGCCCGTTTTATTAAGCGAGTGAGACGTAGAGCACGTAGAGGAGCAGTACGGTAACGACAAAACGAAAATAGAGGTTCTGTGCAGTGAATAACTCAGAAACACAACCGAGTCAGTATCAATCGCCAATAGAGCCGGAATTGGATATCCGTGGTTTATGTCGCTCACTGTGGCAAGGTAAAATTTGGATCGTTGCATTTGCTGTTATTTTTGCAGCAATTGCTTTGGGAGCGTCCTATTTTATGCAGCCAAAGTGGAGTGCGACAGCAATTACGGATTTACCAACCGTCAATAATCTGGGAAGTTATTATTCTCAGCAACAATTTCTGCGCAACCTCGATTCCCGTATTAATACTACGGGGCAAGAAGGGCAATTACCAACAATCGCAAAAGAAGCTTATCAAGAATTCACAAAGCAGCTCGGTTCTTATGATACGCGTCGTCAGTTTTGGCTAAATACGGATTACTATAAGCAGCGTTTAGAGAATGACCCTAAAGCAGATGCCGCATTATTGGATGAGCTCATTAATGATATTGAGTTTACGCCAGCAGATGAAGTCAAAAATTTAACAGATAGCATTAAGTTAGTAGCGGAAACTTCCGCAGATGCGAACCAGTTACTACGTCAATATATTCAGTTCGCTAACCAACGTGCCACAGCTAATCTCAATGATGAAATTAAAGGTACATGGGCAACGAAAATGCAATCCATGAAGGCATTGGTTAAACGTGAAGATATGGTGGCAAAAGCTGCTTATGAACGACGTTTGAATGCTTTAGAACAAGCACTAAAAGTTGCTGAAAAACAAGGTATTGTACGTAATCAAAGTGCAACGCCTGTGGATGAAATCCCAGATTCTAAAATGTTTATGTTAGGTGCTCCTTTATTACAAGCACAAATTGAAACATTGAAAGCAACCGGCCCCGATCACGACAGTGATTACGACCAAAATATTGCCATGTTATCAACATTGAGCGTCGGGCCTACCCTCCAAGATAATTTTCAAGCATATCGCTATTTACGTACTCCTGAAGAGCCCGTTAAACGCGATAGTCCTCGTCGAGCCTTTATGATGGTTCTATGGGGAGCCATAGGGATGTTAGTAGGTGCCGGAGTGGTACTTGCTCGCCGCCGCCCATCTTGATTTTGGGATAAGCCACTGGCGAATTTTCCAGTGGCATATAAAGTTATTAAGATTATACAAAGCAGCTCACTGCGAAAGATAAATATAAGAGAGTCACTGTGAAAGTATTGACTGTATTCGGCACACGACCTGAAGCTATTAAAATGGCACCACTGGTTCATGCATTGGCTGAAGATACAGACTTTGAAGCTAAAGTTTGTGTTACGGCACAGCATCGTGAAATGCTAGATCAAGTACTGAAACTGTTTGAGATCATTCCAGATTACGATCTCAATATTATGAAGCCAGGGCAAGATTTAACTGATATCACTTGTCGTATTCTTGAAGGGTTGAAAAGCGTTTTTGCTGATTTTCAACCGGATGTTGTTCTTGTTCATGGCGACACAGCTACAACGATGGCAACTAGCCTTGCGGCATTTTACCATCGTATACCAGTAGGGCATGTTGAAGCGGGATTACGTACAGGAAACCTGTATTCGCCATGGCCTGAAGAGGCAAACCGTAAGATTGCTGGTCATTTAGCGATGTATCACTTCGCGCCAACTGAAAATTCACGCCAAAATTTGTTAAAAGAATCTATTCCTGACAGCCATATTTTTGTCACCGGTAATAGCGTAATTGATGCGTTATTGTGGGTACGTGATAAAGTCATGAGCGACCAGCATATGATGGAGAAATTGGCTGCAAATTACCCATTTATCGACCCAAATAAAAAAATGATTTTAGTCACGGGCCATCGTCGAGAAAGTTTTGGTGGTGGCTTTGAACGTATTTGTCACGCTTTAGCAGAAATTGCACAAGCGCATCCCGATGTGCAAGTCGTATATCCAGTTCACTTAAATCCAAATGTGAGTGAGCCTGTTAAACGTATACTGCATAATATTGATAATATTATTTTAATTAGCCCTCAAGACTATCTACCGTTTGTTTATTTGATGAACCATGCTTATTTAATTCTAACAGACTCAGGTGGTATTCAAGAGGAAGCGCCTTCTCTTGGTAAGCCTGTTTTGGTGATGAGAGATACCACAGAACGACCAGAAGCGGTTGATGCAGGAACAGTTCGTCTTGTGGGAACAGATACACAAAAAATTGTGAAAGAAGTTAATCGGTTACTGACAGATGACGCGGAGTATCACGAAATGAGCCGCGCACATAACCCTTATGGGGATGGTCATGCATGTCAGCGTATTCTTGCAGCATTGAAAAGTAATCAGGTGAAATTATGAGTTTTGAAACTATTTCTGTTATTGGCCTTGGTTATATTGGTTTACCAACAGCAGCAGCCTTTGCATCACGTAAAAAACAAGTGGTTGGTGTCGATGTTAACCAACATGCCGTTGATACTATTAACCAGGGTAAAATCCACATCGTGGAGCCAGAACTGGATATCGTGGTCAAAAAGGCGGTTGAAGAAGGCCATCTGAAAGCTTTTACTAAGCCGCAACCTGCAGATGCTTATCTGATTGCTGTGCCTACGCCATTTAAAGGCGAGCACGAACCTGACCTCGCGTATGTACGTGCTGCAGCTGAGTCTGTTGCTCCGGTGCTGAAGAAAGGGGATTTAGTCATCCTTGAGTCTACATCGCCAGTAGGAACAACAGAGCAAATGGCAGAGTGGATGGCAGCTGCTCGCCCTGATTTAACCTTCCCTCATCAAGCAGGGGAAGAAGCCGATATCGATGTAGCGTACTGCCCTGAGCGTGTGTTACCAGGTCAAGTGATGGTCGAATTAATTAAAAATGACCGCGTTGTTGGTGGTATGACGCCAAAATCCTCTCTGCGTGCAAGTGAGCTATACAATATTTTCCTTGAAGGTGAGTGTGTAATTACTAACTCAAGAACTGCGGAAATGTGTAAGTTAACGGAAAATAGCTTCCGTGATGTGAATATTGCTTTTGCGAATGAATTATCATTAATTTGTGCGGAACAAGACATCAATGTGTGGGAGTTAATCAGCCTCGCGAATCGTCATCCACGCGTTAATATTTTGCAACCAGGCCCAGGTGTTGGTGGGCACTGCATCGCGGTTGACCCATGGTTTATCGTTGCGCAAAATCCAAAACAATCACGTCTTATTCATACCGCTCGTTTAGTCAATGATGGCAAACCAATTTGGGTTGTTGACCAAGTGAAAGCAGCAGTGGCTGATTGCTTAGTGGAAACCGGTAAAAAAGCCAGTGAAGTGACCATTGCCTGTTTCGGCCTGTCATTTAAACCGAATATTGATGATTTACGTGAAAGCCCAGCAATGCACATCACCAAAATGGTGGCGAACTGGAACCCAGGTAAAACATATGCGGTTGAGCCACACATTGATGAATTACCGACCTCTTTAAAAGGCATTTCTGAGCTTGTTTCGATTGAAAAAGCCGTTAATGAAGCGGATGTGATCTTAATGTTAGTTGACCACAATATGTTCAAAGGCATCCAAGGCTCTGCGATCCCACAAAAATGGGTTGTGGATACAAAAGGAGTATGGCGTTGAAACGCATTTTAATCACTGGAGGCGCCGGGTTTATCGGCTCTGCTGTTGTTCGTCATATTATTGAAAACACTGACGACAGCGCAGTGGTTCTGGATTGCTTAACCTATGCAGGTAACTTAGAGTCCCTTGCAACGGTTGCGAATAACCCGCGCTATGCTTTTGAGCAGGTGAATATTTGTGATAGAGCTGCATTAGATGCCGTTTTTGAACAATATCAACCCGATGCAGTGATGCATTTAGCGGCAGAAAGCCATGTTGACCGTTCAATTGATGGCCCTGCGGCATTTATCGAAACCAACATTGTGGGAACTTACACATTGTTAGAGGCGGCGCGCCATTACTGGTCTGCACTGAATGATGAGAAAAAAGCGGCTTTCCGTTTTCATCATATTTCAACAGATGAAGTTTATGGCGACCTCGAGGGGCCTGATGGTTTCTTCACAGAAACCACGCCTTATGCGCCAAGTAGCCCTTATTCCGCATCGAAAGCATCGAGCGATCACTTGGTTCGTGCATGGCAAAGAACCTATGGTCTGCCGACGATGATCACCAATTGTTCAAATAACTACGGGCCGTATCATTTCCCAGAGAAATTGATCCCTTTAATTATTTTGAACGCCTTAGCCGGTAAGCCTCTGCCTGTTTATGGGAAAGGTGAGCAAATTCGTGACTGGCTGTTTGTTGAAGACCATGCACGCGCACTGCATTTAGTTGCGACAACCGCGCAACCTGGCACCACCTATAATATTGGTGGCCATAATGAGCGCCGTAATATTGACGTTGTAGAAACGATTTGTGATCTGCTTGAAGAGCTGCACCCGCAGAAGCCACAAGGTGTGGCGCACTACCGTGATTTAATCACATATGTGAAAGACCGGCCGGGGCATGATATGCGTTATGCCATTGATGCCGCGAAGATTGAGCGCGAATTGGGGTGGACGCCACAAGAAACCTTCGAATCAGGTATCCGCAAAACAGTGCTGTGGTATTTGAATAATGAAACGTGGTGGCGCCGCGTACAGGACGGTTCCTATGCGGGCGAACGTCTAGGTCTAGGAAATTAGGTGACAGTATGAAAGGTATTATATTAGCTGGAGGGTCGGGGACGCGTTTGCATCCTATCACTCGCGGTATTTCTAAACAGTTATTGCCTATCTACGATAAGCCGATGATTTACTACCCGCTTTCAGTCCTGATGTTGGCGGGAGTCCGTGAGATTTTAATTATTTCTACTCCTGACGACTTGCCGATGTTTAAGCGTTTATTAGGGGATGGTCATGAGTTTGGGATTGAGCTGAGTTATGCAGAGCAGCCATCACCAGACGGCCTTGCGCAGGCGTTTATCATTGGTGAAGAGTTCATCAATGGTGATTCTTGCTGTTTAGTCTTGGGCGACAATATCTTTTTCGGTCATTCATTTAGCCCAAAATTGAAATCTGTTGCTGAACGAGTAAAAGGCGCAACGGTTTTTGGTTACCAAGTGATGGATCCTGAACGTTTTGGTGTCGTGGAATTTGACGATAATTTTAAAGCACTGTCGATTGAAGAAAAGCCGGTTAAACCTAAATCGAATTGGGCGGTGACGGGGCTATATTTCTATGACTCCCAAGTGGTTGAGTTTGCAAAACAAGTTAAACCTTCTGAACGTGGTGAGTTAGAAATTACGTCAATTAACCAAATGTATTTAGAACGTGGTGAATTAAACGTTGAATTGCTCGGTCGTGGCTTTGCTTGGTTGGATACAGGCACTCACGATAGCCTCATTGAGGCGGGTACTTTTGTACAAACCGTTGAAAAACGCCAAGGCTTCAAAGTGGCTTGTTTAGAAGAAATAGCATGGCGTAATGGCTGGTTGACAGACGAACAAGTCGCTTTTTCAGCGCAACAGCTGAAAAAAACAGGTTATGGGCAATATTTAGAGGATTTATTACGTGTCCGTCCACGCCAGTATTGAGAGCTTGCCATGGGAGAGCGAATTTTTTCATCGCTCAACAGCAAAGTTGAATTTTACAGGGGATAACCTCGAAACTCTCCTTGCTTATCAAATGGATGAATACGATATCGTGCAAGCAAAAGTCGCCGCGTCTGAAACGCAGCTGATTGATGATTTAGCTGGTATGGGGTTTTCATTTGTTGAAGGTGAAATCGATTTCGCTCTTACTATTGGCACAGAAAATGCTTATTTAAAGGCTGGTTTAACAGCGGAAGACCACGTTATTGTTGCACAAGTGGATGATATCCCTACGTTGCGGCAAGCCGCTGAGTCTGTCTTTAGCAAAAGCCGCTTTAGAGCACCTTGGTACCGTGATGGTGATAGCGGGCAGTTTTATGCGTTGTGGATAGAAAAATCAGTTCTGGGTACGTTTGACCACACTTGTTTACTGGTTAAAGATGCGTCTGGTGCGGTATTGGGCTTCGTGAGTTTGCGGCACCTTGATGCAGAAACGGCACGGGTTGGCCTACTAGCGAAAATGCCAGAAGCGAAAGGGCAAGGTGTGGGGCGTAAGTTGATGTCAGCAGCATTTAATTGGTGTGTGGAACACCAAAAAAGACAGTTAAATGTGGCCACGCAAATCAGTAATGTTGCGGCATTAAATCTTTATTCACGTAGCGGTGCAGCAATTGCCAGTACCGCCTATTGGTTATACAGGGGACAACATGATTCCATTTAATAAACCACCCGTTGTAGGTACTGAATTAGAGTATATGAGACAAGCCATGGAAAGTGGCAAACTGTGTGGTGACGGTGGCTTCACGAAACGTTGTGAAGAATGGATGGAAAAACGATTTAATTGCCCAAAAGTGCAGTTAACGCCATCTTGTACGGCCTCATTAGAAATGGCAGCGATCCTGATTGATACTAAGCCAGGTGATGAAATTATCATGCCAAGCTTTACTTTTGTATCGACCTCTAACGCATTCGTATTACGTGGCGCTAAAATCGTGTTTGTTGATATCCGTCCGGATACCATGAATATCGATGAAACTAAAATTGAAGCTGCAATCACTGAGCGTACACGTGCCATCGTTCCTGTCCACTATGCAGGTGTTGCTTGTGAGATGGACACCATCATGGCTATCGCAAAAAAACACAATTTATTCGTGATTGAAGATGCGGCACAAGGTGTGATGTCGACCTATAAAGGCAAAGCACTGGGCACTATCGGCCACATCGGTTGTTATAGCTTCCATGAAACGAAAAACTACTCTTCAGGCGGTGAAGGTGGAGCAACGCTTATCAATGATAAAGACTTGATTAGCCGTGCCGAAGTGATCCGTGAAAAAGGGACGAATCGTAGCCAATTTTTCCGTGGCCAAGTGGATAAATACACATGGCGTGACATCGGTTCAAGCTACTTATTGTCTGATTTACAAGCCGCTTATTTATGGGCGCAGTTAGAAGAAGCCGACAAAATTAATGATCGCCGTTTACTATTATGGAAACGTTATGATGAAGCGTTGCAGCCATTGGTTGATGCGGGACGTTTAGTCTTAGCGACGGTGCCAGATGGCTTGAAACACAATGCCCATATGTTCTATATCAAACTCAAAGATATTGAAGAGCGTACTGAATTCAATGATTACATGAAATCTCATGGTATTTTGACGGTATTCCACTACGTTGCATTGCACACGAGCCCTGCAGGTATTGAGTTTGGCCGTTTCCATGGTGAAGATAAATACACGACATCAGAAAGTGACCGCTTAGTGCGTTTACCGATGTTCTACAACATGACTGATGACGAGCAGCAGACAGTCATTGAGCGAATCAAAGCGTTCTTTGCCTAATGTCATTAGCTAAAGCATCGGTTTGGACTGCTGGGTCAACCCTGATTAAAATCGGGGTAGGCCTGTTAATCGTTAAGTTATTTGCAGTCTCATTTGGCCCCAGCGGTGTGGGGCTGGCGGGTAATTTCCGCCAATTGATTACGGTACTCGGAGTATTATCGGGCGCAGGGATTTTTAATGGTGTCACCAAATATGTCGCAGAGCACCACCAAGATCCACTGAAATTGCGTGCAGTGTTGGGGACCTCATCGACGATTATCCTTGGGTTTTCGACCTTATTAGCGATTATCTTTTTACTGTGTAGCCCGGTCATTAGTGAGGCGCTATTTGATAGCGTGAAATATAGCTCAGTTATTCAAATGGTTGCTTTGATCCAAATGGGGATCGGTTACGCCAACTATTTTTTATCTATCTTAAAAGGCTATCGAGACGCTTCAGGTAATGCATTGGCCATTATTTGGGGTAGCATAATTGGCGTGGTTGCTTATTATTTATGCTATCTAGTTGGCGGGTATGAAGGCGCACTCGCAGGATTGGCATTAGTGCCAGCACTCGTGGTACTGCCTGCGGCAGGGATGATAATTAAACGTAAGCAATTTGCGTTGTCATCACTGAAACCCGCATGGGACAAAGCAATTGCGACTAATTTAGGCAAGTTCACCGTCATGGCGATGCTAACCGCAGTTACGTTGCCAGTCGCTTATATCATGATGCGAAACCTGCTCGCCCAAACCTATAGTTGGGATGAAGTGGGGTTATGGACCGGTGTAACCACCATTTCAGATGCCTATTTGCAGTTTATTACCGCGACATTTTCAGTGTATTTGTTGCCGACGTTATCGCGTTTGCAGCATAAAAATGAAATCACAGCAGAGATTGTTAAAGCATTGAAATTCGTTTTACCAGCCGTAGCGGTTGTCAGTTTTACGGTTTGGTTATTACGTGATTTTGCGATTTGGTTGCTGTTCTCAACAGAATTTACAGGGATGAGAGACCTGTTTGCATGGCAACTGGTCGGTGATGTATTGAAAGTGGGGGCTTACGTATTTGGTTACTTGGTTATTGCCAAAGCCGCATTGCGTTTTTATGTCCTCACTGAAGTTAGTCAGTTTATATTATTAACGGGCTTTGCCCATTGGCTAATCCCTGAACATGGCGCAGTAGGCGCAACTCAGGCTTATATGGCCACTTATATTGTCTATTTTACTTTATGTTGTTGCGTATTTTTGATTTACCGTAGGCGAGCATGACAACCTTAATACATGTACTGGGATCGAACCTCCCACACCACAATCAGACGGTACTGACGTTTTTTAATGACGTCATTTGCCAAGAAATGGCTCCGTCATCAAAGCCGCATTTTATGGTGGTAAGCGATGATGCGCAGCTTGCTGACGCTTATCCTCAGCTAAAAATAGATGTTTTTGCGAATAAACAGGCCATTGCTAATAGTGTTATACAGCGTGCCAAGGCAGACCGCCGTACTCGCTTTTTCTTTCATGGGCAATTTAACGCCCCTATTTGGCTAGCACTATTATTTGGGCAAATTAAATCCCACCAGTTTTGGTGGCATATATGGGGAGCTGACCTCTATGAAGAGTCTAGCGCTCTAAAATTTAAGTTATTCTATATTTTGCGTCGTTTAGCGCAGAAAAAAGTAGGGCATGTGTGTGCAACACGTGGGGATTTGTGCTATTTCCACCAGTCGAACCCTAAAGTGCCTGCGTCAGTGTTGTATTTCCCAACCCGAATGGACCCTGCATTGACAATAAGCGAGCCTAAGGTACGTGAAGGCTCTCAATTGACTATTTTACTGGGTAACTCAGGTGACCGTTCTAATCGCCATGTAGAGGCTCTGAGTGCGATTAAACAGCAATTTGGTGATGAGGTTAAGGTTATTGTCCCTATGGGCTATCCTGCCAATAACCAAAGTTATATCCAACAAGTTGAACAGGCTGCGAGTAGTGAGTTTACCTCAGGGCAAGTGGAAATTCTGAAAGAGCGCATGGAGTTTAGCGAGTACCTTAATCTGCTCAAATCCTGTGATCTTGGTTATTTTATTTTTAATCGCCAGCAAGGGGTGGGGACGGTTTGTTTGCTGATCCAATTTGGTATTCCGTTTGTCATCAGCCGTCAAAATACGTTCTGGCAGGATTTAACCGCTCAAAATGTCCCTGTGTTTTTCTATGGTGACAACCTGACGATACCGCTGGTGGACGAAGCTCAGCGCCAAATGAGTTTATTAGATAAACACCATATTGAATTTTTTGCTCCTAACTTTACTGAGGGCTGGAAAACCGTTCTCAGAGCCCTGGAGGAGCGAGCATGACGCTGACGGAATTAGGCGGCTTAGCACTGGTCTACCTGATATCAATTATTTTTATTGGTACTTTGCTATACAAAGAATTTTTACGTGCTCGGTTTAACTTCAATATTTTCTTTTCAATGCTGTATTTATTGACGTTTTACTTTGGCTTCCCATTAACCTGTGCGTTAGTGTTTCAATTTGATGTTGCGGTTGTGAAGGCTGATTATTTACTTTACGCTCAACTAGCAGCGACTAGTTTTTATGCGATTTATTATGTTGCCTATAAAACTCGGCTTTCTAGGCAACCAGACGCACCACGGCGTGCGTTGTTTAGCATGAACAAAGTGGAAACGAATCTAACCTGTCTGTTATTGATACTGATTGCAGTCGTGACAGTAGGTATCTTTTTCATGCAGAACGGTTTTTTGCTGTTTAAGCTAAAATCCTATAGCCAAATTTTCTCCAGCCAAGTTTCTGGCGTGGCATTAAAACGCTTTTTCTATTTCTTCATACCGGCAATGTTGATTGTTTATTTCTTGCGACCAACACAGAAACGCTGGATTTTCTTCCTTGTTAGTACCGTCGCATTTGGTTTCTTAACCTATGTTATCGTCGGGGGAACAAGAGCGAACATCATCATTGCTTTCGCACTCTTCTTATTTATTGGGATTGTCAGAGGTTGGATTACGCTGTGGATGTTAGCCGCGGCTGGGGTCGCCAGTATTGTAGGAATGTTCTGGTTAGCCTTAAAACGCTATGGGCTAGATGTTAGCGGTGCCGAAGCGTATTACACTTTCTTGTACTTAACGCGGGATACATTCTCTCCGTGGGAAAATTTAGCATTACTGTTAAGCCATTATGATGAGATGGATTTTCAAGGCCTAGCGCCAATTATCCGTGACTTTTATGTTTTCATTCCTTCTTGGGTTTGGCCTGAACGTCCAGATACGGTATTGAACTCTGCCAACTATTTTACGTGGGAAGTACTCAACAACCATTCAGGACTGGCAATTTCGCCAACACTGATTGGTTCATTGGTAGTGATGGGCGGAGTGATTTTTATACCACTCGGCGCCATAGTTGTGGGGCTTATCATCAAATGGTTTGATTGGATCTATGGCATGAGCCTGAAAGAACCGAATCGCTATAAGGCTGCCATTATGCAGGCATTTTGTTTTGGTGCCATTTTTAACATCATTGTTTTAGCGCGTGAAGGCGTGGATTCTTTCGTCTCACGGGTGGTTTTCTTCTGCTTAATATTCGGACTGTGTCTGGTGTTAGCAAAATTACTGTATTGGTTATTTGAAAGTGCAGGGCTTATTCGCACAAAAACAGCTTCTTTTTTAAGAAGCCAACAGCGTGAAAGCCGCTAAAGGAGTATCATGGAATCGTCATCAACTCAGTCTTCATCCGTTACACAGTCATCTATTCCACAATATAGTATTCGTGGTCATAATATTTGGGGTTTTAAAAATATGGCCCATTTTTTAGACTATTTATTTGCTGGTGGAGAAACAAAAACGGGAACACTTGTTGCGATTAATGCAGAAAAAGTGATGATCGCTGAACAAGATACGGCTTTAAATACATTACTAGGCCAAGCTGAATATTTATATGCTGACGGAATTAGTATTGTCCGTGCTATCCGTCGTAAATACCCACAAGCTGAAGTTTCTCGTGTCGCTGGTGCTGACTTGTGGGAAGGGTTAATGGAACGGGCCGGTAAAGAAGGCACGCCAGTTTTCTTAGTGGGTGGTAAACCCGAGATTCTAGAGCAAACAGAAAGCAAACTACGCTCGCAGTGGAATGTGAACATTGTTGGCTCGCAAAACGGCTATTTTACCGCTGAAGACCGAAGCGCATTATTCGAACGTATTCGCGCAAGTGGCGCTAAAATTGTCACCGTTGCGATGGGGTCGCCGAAACAAGAAATTTTTATGCGGGATTGCCGAAGTGTGTATCCAGATGCGTTATATATGGGCGTTGGTGGGACTTATGATGTGTTTACAGGGCATGTTAAACGCGCCCCGAAAGTGTGGCAAAACTTAGGTCTAGAATGGTTATATCGCTTATTATCTCAACCTTCCCGTATTACTCGACAGTTTAAATTACTGAAATTTTTAGGCTACTATTACGGTGGTAAGCTGTAGTTTTTGTAGTAGTTTGATTTATATTGTTATTTTCAATGAATTTAACTCACTGTAAGTAGGCTTAACAGGCTTACTTACAGTTCACACGGTTCCGAATAGCTGGTCTCTTCCTTCAAATATTTCTATAATCCCTCAAAAATAAGTATGTTCGCATCAGTTTGTGCTCAATCTTGCGGCTATGGCATTTTTTTAATCGCCTAATTGATATTTTTCGAATAATTGCAGTGATTATTACTAACTGAGTTTCAATTAAAACTGCATTTTAATTATCTAATTTTGACAGGGGTATGTATGGGAAATCCACAGCAGGGGCTTCAACGTGGGTTAGAAGCGCGCCATATCGAGCTTATCGCGCTCGGGGGAACCATTGGCGTTGGTTTATTTATGGGGTCGGCCAGTACGCTGAAATGGGCGGGGCCTTCGGTTTTACTGGCATATATCATCGCCGGGATTTTTGTTTTCTTCATTATGCGTTCAATGGGGGAAATGCTATTTCTTGAGCCTGTAACGGGTTCTTTTGCTTCATTTGGTTATAAATACTTAAGTCCGTTTTGGGGGTGCCTGACTGCTTGGGGCTACTGGTTTATGTGGGTGGCTGTTGGTATTTCAGAGATCACTGCGATTGGTGTATATGCCGAATATTGGTTCCCTGATGTGCCTCAATGGATTTTTGCCATTATCGCAGTGGTATTAGTGGCATTAGCTAACTTAGCCGCTGTACGGCTGTATGGAGAGCTTGAGTTCTGGTTTGCCATGATCAAAGTGACCACGATTGTGGTGATGATTTTAATTGGCTTAGGGCTGATTTTTTTTGGTCTAGGTAATAACTTTGAGCCGATTGGGCTTGCGAACCTTACCGAACATGGTGGTTTCTTTGCCGGGGGCTGGAAAGGTTTCTTATTTGCTTTGTGTATCGTTGTGGCCTCTTATCAAGGGGTTGAATTAGTTGGGATCACGGCAGGTGAAGCGAAAAATCCTCAAGTTACATTAAAAAAAGCGATCAATAATATTTTATGGCGCATATTAATTTTTTATGTGGGTGCTATTTTTATTGTTGTGACACTCTTTCCGTGGACGGAAGTGGGTTCACAAGGTAGCCCATTTGTTCTTACGTTTGCGAAAGTGGGAATTGTGTCCGCAGCCGCTGTAATTAACTTTGTGGTGTTAACTGCGGCGTTATCTGGTTGCAATAGTGGCATGTATAGTGGTGGGCGAATGCTATATGCCTTAGCACAAAATAAGCAATTACCTAAGTCATTATTGAAATTAACGAAAAATGGCGTACCAGCACGTTGCGTTGGCTTTACTATTCTCTGTTTAGTGGCGGGTTCTAGCCTGAATTACATCATACCGAATCCAGAAAAAGTCTTTGTGTATGTCTATAGTGCGAGTGTGTTACCAGGTATGGTGCCTTGGTTAGTGCTATTGACCAGCCAAATCCGTTTTCGCCAACAAAACAAAGAAAAGCTTATTGGGCATCCTTTCAAATCGATCCTTTTTCCATGGGTTAACTATGCGACCTTGTTATTTTTAGCCTGCGTATTGGTTGGAATGGCGATTAACCCAGATACTCGCTTATCTTTAATCGTTGGAGCCATCTTCTTAGGGGGTGTTTCTCTCCTTTATTTCATCATTCGCCTGTTCAATAACCGTAACGGAAAAGTTTAACGTCGGAGTTTTGATAGATTTTTATTAGGCGCATAGCGAAAAAGAGGGTAAATATGCTCTCTTTCTCAACGAAATGGATAAAAGGCAAGCAATCGATATTTTTATTTCAAAAAGGACTAGACAGCAGGAGGATAAATCCGTACTATCCTCTCCCGCAACGGCGTTAAGCGCCCGTAGCTCAGCTGGATAGAGCGCTGCCCTCCGGAGGCAGAGGTCTCAGGTTCGAATCCTGTCGGGCGCACCAGTTTTAGCGCTTCGCTACGGTTGGCAAAATGACGTTGTATGTAGTAATATAGCAACGCTTTGAAAAAAGTGAAGTTATGGTGGCTATAGCTCAGTTGGTAGAGCCCTGGATTGTGATTCCAGTTGTCGTGGGTTCGAGTCCCATTAGCCACCCCATTTTTTTGTGACATTGCGAGGGTGGCGGAATTGGTAGACGCGCTAGCTTCAGGTGTTAGTGTCCTATGGACGTGGGGGTTCAAGTCCCCCCTTTCGCACCACGAAGAAATGTAATAGGTATTAATAAGTACTACAAAATTTCGGCGAGTAGCGCAGCTTGGTAGCGCAACTGGTTTGGGACCAGTGGGTCGGAGGTTCGAATCCTCTCTCGCCGACCAATTTAAAGAAACCTGTCTTAACCGACGGGTTTTTTGCTTTTTATGCTTTATAATCATCACACTTCAACCCATCGCATTGTTGTCTGCGTTAGTCTCCTAGAATCACATATTTGTGTATATTCATCGGTATATCTTCACTTACCGCCTAGCTATAACCTGAATTGTTTAAAGTCTACTTAGTGCTGTTTCTTCAATAATGATTGGCTATGGTTAATTGCTTGTTTTTATTTGTAATTTAGCAGGTTAACTAGCCTGTGTCGTAAAATAGATACAATTCATTATATTGATGTCGCCAAAAGGAGACATTTTACTTGTTGATTTATAAGGGAATGTAAATAACTGTTTTATGCTGTCTCTAAACTGCGACAAAATAGCAAGATAAGATACAGGAACCACATTAGTGAATTCTTTAATGTTAGGGGGATTTCTTTCCAAGAAGGAAAATTATGTGTAAAACCGAGAGATGAGAGCGAAGCCAAAAGAGTAAACTAAAAAAAAACTCGGTTTAAAAAAGTTGGCATGCATTGTGCATTATTTTATATGTAGATGCTCATCTCACTTCTTATGACAGCGAAGCTTCATAAACCCAGAGATGACGCAAAGCCGATTATCGGTGCCTATTGTCCAACTTAGATGATCAAGAGCTCATCCTCTTACCATCAACGAACGGGCGAAACGTTGAGTGAGGCACCATCCGTCTGTAGACCTGATTGTATTTTACACCTGCCTTGTGCAGGTGTTTTTTTTGTTTATGTGAAAAGCCAAGCCCCTTAGAAAATGACTAAGAGGCTGAAAATAAGATAGGTATTAGCTTCTACCTTTACTAAACCACTTACTGAACCAGCGAGTAATATAGGTATAGCAGAGGATAATGAATGTAATAATGAAAATGTCTTTACTAAGATCTTCGGTATTAAAACCAATAATCATAATAAAAACAAAAGGTGATAATACTAACAGCAGAAGATCAAAGAATATTTGTAAACGGTTTGGGGTTGCAATAATCCAGCGCCAAATAGTTTTAATTACATTCATACCGATATCCCTAATTCATTCAAAGCAAAGATGTATATAAAGCTTTATACACTATGTGTTTATTTTATAACATAGCCAAGTGTGTTTTGCTGATCCTTAAATAACGATTATTGATTAAATATTGAGTTATTGATCTGTAATGTTACCAATCATAAACCTCATATTCTCCTTTTACGATGATTTAATACGACTAACGCAATGTATTTAAATTCATTTCTGCGTTTTGATTGGGGAAGCTAGACTTAGTGGCAGTTAAGTTTATGAATAAAAAAACTCCACTAAAAGGTGTGGAGTTTTTAGAAAAGGATAAGCAAGAATATTAGTTTCGTTCTTGTTTTAATGAATGGTTTAATGCATCTTGGCGAATTTTTGCCGCATCACTAGATTTATGTTGCCTGTCAAACGCATCGGCTAACCATGATGCATCCTGAACATCAAAACGTTGTGCTAAAGCGGCCTTAAAGTAGGTTTCTGCTTTATCCCATTGGGCATGCTGTAGCGATAAAACACCTAATGTACTGTTGAGTAACGGGGTGGCACCGTTTTGCTTTTGCAGATGTAAAAGGGTTTTTTCGATAACTTCAGGGCGTTCACTATTCAGTTTTGGCACTAGCAGGAGTAAGCGTTCATCATATTGCTGTTTTAAACCATCAATAATCATTTTTTCTGCACTTGCAGCATCGCCACATTCAATTAAATGTTCTGCTAAGAAAGCTTGCAATGCGGTTTCATGACGAACTCGGCGAGGTTGTGCTTTCCACCAAGCTTTTAGCCCATCACTACCCCCTTCAGCCATATATTGGTTCATCAACCCTTTGTAAGCCTTTAATTTCAATGCATCGAGCTCATCTTCATTGTGTAACTGTACTTTAGCCATGACAGGAAGTAATTCAATCAGCGACTGATAGGCGCCTGAGCGTAAGTAAGCTTGTTCTGCTAGGCGCAGCACCTCAGGGTGCCTTGGAGCTTTGTCGAGAAGTTTATCAATGCCATTACGGGCAGCATGGACTTCTCCTTCCGCTAATTGGATACGGACACGGCTGATATCAACAGGAAGCTGGTCACTCCCTGCGGCTTCGGCGGCTCTATCCAAGTATTGGTGAGTGCGATATTCATCACCACGCTGTTGAGCAGCTTCGGCTGCCATGAGGTAGTTAATGACCGGTTGTTGAGAAAAATCAGCATGTTTGCTCATTAATTTTTCAACTTGCTCGAAATCACCTTCTGCTAATTTCAGTAGCGCTTTTTGTGTTTGAGTATGTGCTTTGTGGTATTTACGGCCACTTACCCAACCTCGAGTACGCGATGTTGTACTAATAAAGCGGCGATAACACCAACCGAGGAACAACAGCACAAATTGGAGCAAGATAAAGCCTAAAACGAGGCTGGTTACACTGGTCGTAATGTCATAATTGTCAGTACGAATAAAAACATAACCTTGGTGACCTGCTAATAATGGGCCTAAGATCACCCCGGCAATAAGTACTATAAATAGGATCAGGACTTTTATCATAATTACCCCCTATTGCCAGCAGGCTCTGCTGATTCAAAAGGGTGCGAATTGTCAGCTGACTCTGCTTTTTGCGTATCCGTGGCAGGAACAGCAGCATCGGGCGCAGCCTCTGTTGACGCTTTAGGCGCATCTGCTGCGGCATCAACAGCACCATCGCTAACTTTTGTGTTGTCTGACGACTGAGAGAGTAAGCTACGAACCCGTGTTTGCATGACTTTTTCTAGCTTTTCTTGGCTTTCTAAAGTATCAGGCATGTCAATATCAATAGGCTGATTGATTAGGTCGTCAATGGTTGATAGGAATGCTTTGGTTTCCGGCGCCTCAGTATCAAAATAGGCTCTTACCCAAGTCGAAGCCTGCTCTAATGACTGTTTGTAAGTGGCTTCTTGATAACGTGGTACGGCTTGCGCTGCAATTAATAGCTGAGAGCGAATGTTTTCACGTAGGTAAATATCTTGATTTGGTGCAAGGAGAGGGGCTTCTGAGCCATCACGAGCTCGTACTGTGACAAAGTCATTTGCAAAACTTTTCCAGCTACGAGTCAAGTTTTGTTTCCAATCAGAGATATCATCGCTAACGTCAGCGTTATCTTCAGTTTTCGCGTCACCACTGTTTAAATCCGCTAACCGTAAATTATCGACTTCATTACTTAGCTGGTTTAAACGTAAGATAATACCGTCATAGTCAACTTGGTTGATTGCGGCTAATTTAGCCATATCACTGTTAATCGATTTACGAATGTCGAGTAGGCTCGGGTCATTCATTTCTGCCAGACTTGAGTCTGCACTTTTTAACAGAACGGCCGCGGTTACTGGGTCGCGATCATTCCACAGCTTTCTTCCCGCCATTTTGACCATAAAGTCAGCTTGTGCAAGTAGCCAACTTTTAACATCAGCGCTAGATAACGCAGTAACGTGCGCTTGCAGCTCTTGCATGCGGCGGTTGAGGTTCTCTTCATATTCACGAGAATGGCTTTTTATTTCAGCATTAGCCGCAATTAATGCATCTAACCGCTGCCTGTCTGAGTTTTGTTGTTCGATTAAATCACTTAATTTTTGTTTTAATTCATTGTTTTCATTGACTAAGGTGGCATTACTTTGTTGAGTGAAATAGTACAGCCCACCGCCAATAGCGATGATAATAGCGATAGCAATTACACCGCCTATCAGACCAGAACGTTTTTGTTCCGAAGAAGGTTTAGTTTTTGGGCGCGGTTGTTCTGCACCAGCTTCTGGGGTAACCGTCTCGGTTGTTTTATCGTGTTCCGTCATAAATTAGCATCCCATATCGATTGAAATTAATGCTTCTAATAAAGCATTATTATCTGCGCTATTAGCTACACAGACCTTTTGCCATCCGCCTCTGCGGGCTTGGTCTGCAATCCGTTCACTGACGACAAGTAGGCGGCGGGAAAACCACCAAGTTTGGTATTCTTCAGTGATTAATTCTTCTAACAAGGCTAACATTTGACCACTCGTGATCACAACATCTGTAATACCGGTTTGAAACCACTGCTGATTGAACAGAGCTTTATCATAATCAACCGGGTACCTTGTATAACATTCACAATAACTGACTTGCGCACCTCGAGCCCGCAATGTTGACGCGAGAAGCTCTCGCCCGCCATTTCCACGTAATAACAGGGCGTTTTTCCCTTCGAGAAATTGAAGCTCAGGGTGTGTCAGTAGTATTTCACTGGTTTCGCCTTGCTCCGTCCAACGTATGTCTTTTCCGGTTACTTGCTGAAAATATTGCCCTGTAGAGCGGCCAATCCCGTAGTAAGATAACTTATCTGACCAGCTACGCCCCATTTGTTCAAGTGTTAAATTTGCATATTCGACTGCATTTTTAGATAAAAGAAAGACTAAATCATTTTCAGTAAGGCTATCAAGTTGAGGTATAAGGGTATTTAATTCAGCACCGGGTCCAATGCGAATTAAAGGGGAGGAGAAGGCTTCCCCCCCTTTGGCGGTGATTGCCGTGATCAGCTCTGAACATGCGGGCTCAGGGCGAGTGACAAGCACTTTCATGCAGGCGGGTTTCCTTGATAGACATCCGCCAAAATTTCCCTTGCACCACGCTCAAGTAATTCTTCAGCCAAGGATACCCCTGCTTGGTTAGCTTCGCTTGGAGAAACGAGCCGTTCCCCACGAATAATAACACTGCCGTCTGGGGCTCCCACCAAGGCACGCAGCCATATTTTGTCATCTTGCCAAATAGCATAACTGCCAATAGGGACTTGGCAACCGCCTTCAAGGCGCATATTCATCGCACGTTCCGCAAGGACACAAGTTGAGGTTGCGTCATTATTTAGCTTCGCAAGTAACTCGCGGGTTTTACTGTCATTTAAACGGCATTCGATGCCGACAGCGCCTTGGCCAACTGCAGGTAAGCATTGCTCAGGTGCAAGAGCCGTTTTAATTCGAATGTCTAACTCCAAGCGTTTTAACCCAGCAACGGCTAAAATAATGGCATCATATTCACCGTTATCTAATTTTGATAGGCGTGTACCTACGTTACCACGTAAGTCGCGAATGACTAAATCAGGGCGGAGTTCCCTTAATTGGCATTGACGACGTAAACTCGATGTTCCGACGATACTGCCTTTTGGCAATGCATCAAGATTATCGTAGTGGTTTGAGACAAAGGCATCTCGAGGGTCTTCACGTTCACAAATCGTGACTAATCCTAAGCCTTTAGGGAATTCAACAGGGACATCTTTCATCGAGTGAACGGCAATGTCTGCGCGTCCTTCCAACAAGGCAAGTTCTAATTCTTTGACGAATAAACCTTTCCCGCCGACCTTAGCAAGAGGGGTATCAAGAATGATGTCGCCTTTTGTCACCATAGGCACTAATTCAACCTGTAAGCCTGGGTGAAGCTGCTCTAATTTATCTTTGACAAAGTGCGCTTGCCATAGGGCTAAAGGGCTTTTGCGCGTCGCAATACGCACGATATTTGTTGATGTCATTTTACTGTTTTCTCTGGCGAAGAATGCCGCAGATTAACCATACAATTGGCATTAGTTTTAACATGTTAAGGATATTTTTTCCAGTTAGGTGAAAAAAACCTCTTCGGATCGTTTATCGCCGATTTACTTTTTCTACCATGATGCAAGAAAGTGATTCAAAATGAGATGACCTAGAATCGTTATTAAGTCCTTTCTTTAGCTTATCGTGCTATTTTTTGCGTGGAACATTCTGTGTTTTCTGTTAATTCGTGTTGAAGCGTGTAAGCACAGACGCTGTGCGTATTGTACTTAATATCATTCTATTTTGTTGTTTTACTAGACTGCTGGGTAAAAAGAAATTATTCCATTGAAAAACAAGGGATATTTTACAGATTAAAAAATAAAAAGTCTTTTTATACAATATGTTGAAAAGCATTTTGTATCAAAAATAAGCGCGTAAAATTATGTGATCTACTTTACCCTTTTGATGCAAGGTGTTAAATTGATCACGTTTCCGACAATCCATTTGAAAATTATTTTAAATCTATCTCTATCTGTTGGGTGCTGGGAAATTCTCCGGTTTGTATTACTTTCATTCAATCAGGCGTAACCTTTGTATCTCTATATTGAAACCTTAAAACAAAGACTGGATGCAATAAACCAATTACGGTTAGAACGTGCAACAGCTTCTATGAGTGAAACCTTCTCGAAGGTTTATAGCTTGCTGCCTGTCTTGTTTCATTATCATCACCCAATGATACCTGGTTTTATTGAAGGTAATGTGCCTCATGGTGTCTGTTTTTTCTCACCTGATGCAGAGCAAATGAAGTGGTTGGAACAATTTGAACGCTTTTTACCTATTGAAACTGCCACGAATGGCGAATTACCCATCACAGGTATTTATTCGATGGGGAGTACCTCTTCTGTTGGACAAAGCCAATGCTCAGATATTGATGTGTGGGTTTGTCACCCCTCTTGGTTGGATCACGAAGAAAAACGGTTCTTACAAAAAAAATGTACACTGATTGAGCAGTGGGCAGCGTCTTTAGGCATTGATGTCACTGTTTTTTTAATCGATGAAAATCGTTTTCGCCATCATGCCAGTGGGCATATTGGTGGGGAAAACTGTGGTTCAACGCAACACATCCTACTATTAGATGAATTTTATCGAACGGCTGTGCGTATGGCGGGCAAGCGTTTATTGTGGACGATGGTACCCGTTGAGGAAGAACAGCATTACGATGAATATGTTATGGGGTTATACGCGCAAGGGGTATTAACGCCTAATGAATGGCTTGATTTAGGTGGGTTAAGCGAACTTTCTGCCGCGGAGTATTTCGGTGCAAGCCTATGGCAGTTGTATAAAAGTGTTGATTCCCCTTATAAAGCGGTATTGAAGAGTATTTTGCTGGAATCCTATTCATGGGATTACCCTAACGGTAAATTATTAGCCATGGAGTTTAAGCGTCATTTACATGCAGGCGAAATTGTGTGTTATGGCTTGGACTCATACTGCTTAATGTTAGAGCGTGTGACACGTTACCTGACTGAAATTAATGATTTAACCCGTCTTGACCTTATCCGCCGTTGTTTCTACCTGAAAGTATGCGAAAAACTATCTGAAGAAGAGGGGAATACTTGCGCAGGTTGGCGCCGTGATGTGTTGTCTCAATTGGTTGAATCATGGGGGTGGGGATCAGAGCGTTTGTCGATACTCGATACACGCAATCAATGGAAAATTGAGCGTGTCCGTGAAGCACATAACGAGTTACTTGATACGATGATGCAAAGCTATCGTAACCTCATTCGCTTTGCCCGTAGAAATAATTTAAGTGTTAGTGCAAGCCCACAAGATATTGGAGTATTAACCCGTAAATTATATGCGGCTTTCGAAGCTCTCCCGGGGAAGGTGACGTTAGTTAATCCACAAATCTCACCTGATTTGAGCGAAGCGCATTTAACCTTTATTTATGTGCCAGAGGGGCGAGCTAACCGTAGCGGCTGGTATTTGTATAACCAAGCGCCAAATATTGATGCCATTATTGGCCATCAACCTCTTGAATATAACCGCTATTTAAATAAATTAGTGGCATGGGCTTATTTTAATGGTTTGCTGACTGAAACCACCCAGGTTTACATGCATAATGGGAAATCCCAGTGTGATGAACGAAAATTGCTTGAACTGATGCACGATGTTTCAAGCCATTTCCCTATCAGGTTACCAGCCCCAACGCCAAAAGCGCTTTATAGTCCATGTGAAATTCGCCATCTTGCAATCATTGTTAACTTAGAAAAAGATCCAACACAGGTATATTCTGAGCAAGTCGTCCATGTTGATTTTAGAAAACTGGATATTTTCAGTTTTGGAGAATCACAACAGTGCCTGATTGGTAGTATTGATTTGTTGTATCGTAATTCGTGGAATGAGGTAAGAACGCTACATTTCAGCGGAGAACAGTGCATGTTAGAAGCACTTAAAACCATTTTAGGGAAAATGCATCAAGATGCATCGCCTCCTGAAGCGGTTGAGGTGTTTTGTTATAGTGAGCACTTACGTGGGTTGATCCGTACTCGTGTACAACAGTTGGTATCTGAGTGTGTTGAATTGCGTTTGTCAAGCAACCGAAATGACCCTGGGCGTTTTAAAGCATTGCGTATCGCGGGGCAGACGTGGGGGTTATTCTTTGAGCGTCTGAACGTATCGGTACAAAAACTTGAGAATGCGGTTGAGTTCTACGGGGCTATCTCCCATAACAAACTACATGGCTGGCCCGTTAAACTTCAGGCGAAGAGTGACAACCATTTACCTGCAGTTGTTGATGGCTATGCAAGTGAAGGGATTGTACAGTTTTTCTTTGAAAATACGGCAGATAATACCAGTTTTAATATTTATGTTTTAGATGAAGCGAATCGGGTTGAAATCTATTCCCACTGTGAAGGATCGAAAGAAGATCTTGTCCGTGATGTGAGTAAATTCTATTCTTCTTCCCATGATCGGTTTACCTACGGTGCAAACTTTATCAACTTCAATTTACCGCAATTTTACCAAATCATTAATCAAGATGGTAAAAACCAAGTTGTTGCCTTTTCTGGCGGGACATGGCCATTTACGGCAGAAGATGATGACATTGGGTATGAAATGCATTCTAGCCAACCGCAGCACCCACAAGCGCACTATTATTGATGGTAGGCAGTAGTATAACGCTGCCCACCGTTTAAATTCATAAGGCTTAGAATGAAAAGGGCTCTTGGCTTTGGAAAGCAATTGCCTCGGCTAGTTTAGCCTTAAACTCATGTCCTGAACGGTCACAAACCCAATGACCTTGTTGATAATCATAATGGTATCCACCTTGCTTCGTTGCTAACCACATTTGGTGGAATGCCTCTTGTTTGTTGATAATAATTTTACTGCCATCTTCAAAGCTAAGGGTCATCACGCCACCATTGATTTCACAATCAATATCGGCATCACCTTCATAATTATCTAAATGCTCTTCGATGCTGTTCAGTAGCGCTTCGGCTAACTGATGAAATTCGCTGTCATTCACGATTAATTTCCTGTTTGCTCACAATGATTTAATGAAAACTATTATTATTGATTGAAATTATAGGAGGGGATCGGCATTGGGGTCAATCTAAGCATACCTACTAAAAATTTCAGACTAAATTTAGCCTAAAGTATATAATATCAGCATGCTGAATAAACAGGCGTGATTTGCAAGGCCACTCCTGTTATTGTGTAAAATATCAGATGTCAAAAGTAAGCATTACGGGCGAAAAAGAATGAAAAAAAGTTTAATTGGGCTTAGTGCTCTAGTTGTTTTATTTACCCTTTCTGGTTGCGGCTTAAAAGGCCCGTTGTATTTTCCGCCGGAAGAAACTGCAGCACCGGCTAAGGCATCTGATGTGCAACCCACTGCACAAGACAGTACTGCCAAAGAGCCTGCTCAAACAACAAATAATCAGTAAGCCACCTCTATGGAGCGTGAAATGCAATTTTCTAAAATGCATGGCTTAGGCAATGACTTCATGGTTGTCGATGGTGTTACACAAAATGTGTATTTTTCGCCTGAATTGATTTGTCGATTAGCAGACAGGCATACAGGCGTTGGGTTCGATCAACTATTATTAGTTGAAGCACCTTATGACCCTGACCTTGATTTTCATTATCGTATTTTTAATGCGGATGGCAGTGAAGTTGCACAATGTGGCAATGGTGCGCGTTGTTTTGCACGTTTTGTTAGGCTAAAAGGCTTAACGAATAAGCAGAAAATTAAGGTCAGTACTCAGTCCGGCCGTATGACATTAACCATAAATGAGAATGATGATGTCTGCGTTAATATGGGCGTGCCTGATTTTGAACCACAGAGAGTGCCATTTCGCGCTATCAAAGAAGAAAAGACCTATATTATTCGAGCACAAGAACGTACAGTGTTGTGTGGGGTTGTCTCAATGGGGAACCCGCATTGTGTCATTCAAGTTGAAAGTATTCATACGGCAGAAGTCGAAGTTTTAGGTCCCGCATTAGAAAGTCATGAGCGCTTCCCTGAACGTGCAAATATTGGCTTTATGGAAATTATCAGTGCTGACCATATTCGCTTGCGCGTCTATGAACGCGGGGCTGGGGAAACTCAAGCTTGTGGTAGCGGAGCATGTGCGGCTGTTGCAGTTGGAATTACTCAAGGGCTACTGGCGAAACGGGTTAAAGTCGATTTGCCGGGGGGCTCATTAGATATTTCGTGGGACGGCCCTGGGTCGCCACTTTATATGACAGGCCCTGCAACGCATGTTTATGACGGAGTCATTCAACTCTAATTTTGAATAGCCGAAGAGGGAAAAATGGATAAAACCAAAAAAGCACAGGAATTGGTTCATCAAATTGATGAGCTTGATGTCGTGCGCTACTTAACGGAAAACCCCTATTTTTTTCTTCGTAATGCTCAACTGTTGGAACAGCTAAAAATCCCCCATGTTGTGCGGGAAGCGATTTCATTGCCTGAGTTAGTCATGAGCCGTCAACGGTTGAAAATCAAAGAGCTCGAACAAGATATTCGGTTTATGGTTGAGCAAGCTCATGAAAATGTAGAGCTTTTTGATGAGTTGTTAGTGTTGGTGATTGAAATGTCATCAGCAGAAAGTTTACAGCAAATGCTGTTAGCGCTAAACCGTTGGGCAAAAAAACTGGGTTTATCCGGTGCTCAGGTACGCTTGTTTAGTGACAGTTGGCATTTGTCTGCACCTTTGGATGCACATCAATTAGTTATCTCGCGTCGTGTTTTTGAACACGTGAGGATTCAACGCTTTGGTGATAAGCGAAACTACCTCGGCCGGCTAAATGGCCCTGAAATCCAACTACTTTTGCCTGATGCGTTAAATGTTGGCTCAGTCGCCATTTCATTGTTTGGTCATCATGGTGAATCAGGTATGGTCATTTTTACTAGCCGTGATCGTGAACATTATCAACATGGTATGGGAACGGTCATGTTGGAGAAAGTCGCTCAAATTCTACCGAGGTTATTATGCCAATGGATAGAACGCCTGTAAAAAATCAGCCAGAAGGGCTGATGAGCCAAATTGACGCTTTTCTGCATTATCTGCGAGTTGAACGCCGGCTAAGCTCTGTCACTATCACTAATTATCGCCGTCAACTCAGTGTTATCGTGGAAATGTTAGCCTCATTAAATATCCACGAATGGCAAAAGGTGGATGCGACTATTGTGCGTAATGTTGCCGCGAAAAGTCGTAAATCGGGCTTGCAAGCAGCAAGTATGGCGTTGCGGTTATCATCGTTGCGTAGTTTTTTTGATTGGATGGTACATCAAGGGGAACTACCAGCAAACCCTGCAAAAGCAATCCATGCTCCAAAATCCAAAAAGCGTCTCCCTAAAAATATGGATGTGGATGAAGTTTCCCAACTGTTGAATATGGATAGTGGCGACCCCCTTGTTGTACGTGACCGAACAATGCTTGAAGTAATGTACGGTGCGGGGTTACGTTTATCTGAGCTCGTTGGGCTGGACGTTCGCCATCTTGATTTAAATACGGGTGAAGTGTGGGTGATGGGAAAAGGGAGCAAAGAGCGCAGAGTGCCAATGGGGAAAACCGCAGTGAGCTGGCTGCAGCGTTGGCTTGAGATGCGAGAACTCTATGAACCAGAAGATGACGCTGTTTTCATTTCAACCCAAAGTGGTAAACGAATTTCGAATCGGAACGTACAGAAGCGTTTTGAGCAATGGGGAATAAAACAAGGGGTTAATAGCCACATTAATCCCCATAAGTTACGCCACTCTTTTGCGACACATATCCTTGAATCCAGTGGGAATTTACGTGGAGTGCAAGAACTTCTTGGGCATGCAAATTTATCGACGACACAAATCTATACGCACCTTGATTTTCAGCACTTAGCAAACGTTTATGATGTGGCTCATCCGAGAGCAAAGAGGGAGAAACCTTAATGCATTTTTACCGTCCGTTATCACCCATTCTGGCGATCACGTTTGATTTGGATGACACGCTTTACGATAACCACCCAGTTATTGATAAAACGGAAGAAGAAGTTTTACGTTTTGTTCGTGAATATGATCCGCGCTTTAATCATTTTAGTAATGAAGATCTTTATGCTTTTCGCCGTCTTGTTGAAGAACAAGAGCCTGATATTTATCATGATATATCACGTTGGCGTTGGCTCTCTTCCAAAATGATGCTTTGCCATTATGGTTACTCGAAAGAAGCGGCACAAAAAGGGGCGGATGACATCATGGCGCATTTCACATATTGGCGAAATAGAATCGATGTCCCGAAATCCACCCATGAAACATTGTGCCAACTTGCAGAAAAAGTTCCGTTGGTGGCGATTACTAATGGTAACGCAGAGCCGGAAGCATGTGGGTTAGGCCAATATTTTCAATTTGTATTGAAAGCGGGGCCTGATGGGCGCTCAAAGCCATTTTGTGATATGTATCGTTTAGCAGCAAAGCGACTTGAAATTGAGCCACAATTTATTCTTCATGTCGGGGACAACCTGTTAACTGATGTTGAAGGTGCAATTAACAGCGGTATGCAAGCTTGCTGGATAAACACAGAACAAAAAACACTGATGGAAGAGAAAGAGGGGCGTTTATTACCGCATGTGGAAATTTCGCGGTTGGATTCTCTCTTATCATTGGTATAATTATTTCCTGTATAAAAACACAGTGGCAATAGCCATTGTTAATAACCTCACAGTGGTATTAACCACTGTTTTGCTTTGATGGTAACTATGGACGTCTCTTATCTGCTTGAAGGCCTTAATGACAAACAGCGCGAAGCGGTTGCCGCCCCGCGTACCAATTTACTTGTCCTTGCGGGGGCAGGTAGTGGTAAAACTCGGGTGCTAGTGCATCGAATTGCATGGCTGATGTCTGTGGAAAATGCTTCCCCATTTTCAATTATGGCAGTGACGTTCACGAACAAAGCGGCAGCAGAAATGCGCCATAGAATCAATCAATTGATTGGTACTAGTGAAGGCGGTATGTGGATAGGAACATTCCATGGCTTAGCGCATCGTTTATTACGCCAACATTATATGGATGCCAATTTACCGCAGGATTTTCAAATTCTCGATAGTGATGACCAATACCGTTTAATTCGTCGCTTACTTAAGGCGATGAATTTAGATGAAAAACAATGGCCGCCACGTCAGGGCATGTGGTACATCAACGGTAAAAAGGATGAAGGCCTTCGGCCTCAACACATTGAAGCCTACGGTAATCCCGTTGAAGCAACATGGCTAAAAGTATACCAAGCTTACCAAGAAGCCTGTGACAGAGCCGGACTGGTGGATTTTGCTGAGCTATTATTACGAGCCCATGAACTGTGGTTAAACAAGCCCCATGTACTACAGCATTATCGTGAGCGTTTTACGAATATTCTCGTCGATGAATTCCAAGATACCAATAATATCCAATATGCATGGATCCGTGTACTCGCTGGGGAAACTGGCAAAGTCATGATTGTTGGTGATGATGACCAGTCAATCTATGGCTGGCGTGGTGCTCAAGTCGAAAATATCCAGCGTTTTCTCAATGATTTTCCTGGTGCAGAAACTATCCGCCTCGAACAAAATTATCGCTCGACGAATAATATATTAAAAGCGGCGAACGCATTGATAGCGAATAACAGTGACCGCTTAGGGAAAAATTTATGGACAGAAGGCGGAGATGGTGAACCCATTTCCCTCTACTGCGCTTTTAATGAGTTAGATGAAGCACGTTATGTGGTTGGGCGCATTAAACAATGGCATGAAAATGGTGGAGCCCTACAAGATTGTGCCATGCTGTACCGGAGTAATGCACAGTCTCGTGTATTAGAAGAGGCGCTCATCCAAGGTGCTATGCCATATCGTATTTATGGTGGGCAACGTTTCTTTGAACGCCAAGAGATTAAAGATGCACTTTCTTATTTAAGATTAATAGCAAATCGTAATGATGATGCTTCCTTCGAGCGGGTGGTCAATACACCAACACGTGGCATCGGAGATAGAACATTAGATACTGTTCGCCAAACTGCACGGGATCAACAACTAACATTATGGGAAAGTTGTGAGTACTTACTTCGCGAGCAGGTGTTGGGAGGTCGGGCAGCCGCTGCAATTGAGCGTTTCTTAGAATTAGTCGATGCATTAGCTAAAGAAACCCAAGATATGCCATTGCATGTTCAGGCTGATCGAGTGATTAATGACTCAGGCCTTCGAGCGATGTATGAACAAGAAAAAGGTGAAAAAGCACAGGCACGAATTGAAAACTTGGAAGAGCTAGTCAACGCGACTCGTGACTTTAGTTATCAAGATGAAGACCAAGACTTAATGCCACTGCAGGCTTTTCTTTCTCATGCAGCATTGGAAGCAGGAGATGGGCAAGCGGATGTCAATCAAGATGCGGTTCAATTGATGACTTTACATTCAGCTAAAGGTCTAGAGTTTCCTGTTGTATTCATTGTGGGAATGGAAGAAGGTATGTTTCCAAGCCAAATGTCGATGGATGAAAGTGGTCGTCTTGAAGAAGAGCGCCGCCTTGCTTATGTCGGTATTACCCGAGCAATGGAAAAACTGACTATCACCTACGCTGAAAGTCGTCGTTTATATGGCAAAGAAGTTTATCACAGGCCTTCTCGTTTTATCGGTGAGCTACCAACCGAGTGTGTTGAGGAAGTTCGTTTGCGAGCGCAGGTTTCAAGACCAGTTAGCCATCAACGCCTTGGTACCCCGATTAGCCAAAATGATTCGGGTTATGCATTAGGGCAGCGTGTAGTTCATCCTAAATTTGGAGAAGGCACGATTATTAACCTTGAAGGTAGTGGGGAACACTGTCGTTTACAAATCGCTTTCCAAGGCCAAGGAATTAAGTGGCTGGTGGCTTCTTATGCACGGCTAGAAATGCTGTAGATCTCAATTCAATATAGTACCGCGAAGAATTGCGGTACTAATCCACAAATAAATATAATAGAAATTATATAATACTGAATAATGTATTCTTGATTTTATAATTTAATGATATATTTAAAATGTTTGTTTTTTATTTTAACTTGCGATAACCTTTATTTTCAATTTTATTAAGTTAATTAATGGAGATTATTCATATGGAAAATGAAATCTTTGCAAATATAAATCAAAATATAGATCTGGTTAGGTTGAAAATAAAAAGAATTAATGAGCTATTAAATGATGTTGATAGTAGTGCTAATAAATCAATAGAGAGAATAGATTCTGTTCGTGAGGATTTGTTAGTCTCTAAAAGGCGTGATGCTGATAAAATAAATAGCACTATGAATACGGTTGAGATTAAAATAAATAAAAGTCTATCTGAGCAGTATGAGAAAGTTAAACAAGTCTCTAATATGTTATTAAATCAGGAGGCTGCACTTACTAATTTGAAAGAGGAAGATTGGCAATACAGTCGATTTGAAGCTGATATATATATTAAGGAAGTCAATCAAGATTTGCAAAATAATGAAAGTTGGAATAGACCTGAAAATAATTTCAAGAAAATAGATTTTGTTAATCATGGTGGGTTACGGGGCAAGATTTTTACACCTATTTCTAGTTTTAATATAAAAAGTAATGAGTTAGCTAAAGAGATTTATGAAGTTGAAATGTTAATGAAAGAAATGAATCGAGAGCGCTTAAATATTGAATTAGATTTTTTAAAGGGCATGAAAACACCGAAATCATCACTTACTCAACGTCAACAGCCAGATACACTTGCTGAACAAATTGTAGGGCTCAAGCCAGCTTATGAGAGTAATGCTTCATCAAGTATTGATGCCCCTATATTGGATCAAAAACCCATCATTCAAATTAAAGGTTGCGTCGGAAGAACAGCAATGTGTGGAGTAACACACTAAAGATATCATTTTGCTAATTGGTTGAGGGGGCTAACTGGTTACCGTTAGTCCCCTTAATTAATATCCTCTCGAGGAGGAAACTTGTTGAGCATCAATATAATAGATGGCGCTCGAGAGCCTGCATTTAGAAATACCTACTTTTAGGATTAATCATCGATATAGTTGTTGAATCATCAAGATTCACGTTTTTTATTTTAATTTTTCCCGACAATAAAGTATAAAATCTTACCTAATAACCATTCTTATATTTATCATGTCTATCAATAAACTCATTGATTCACTTTCCTCACAAGGTTGGTATGTGTGGAACGATTTTCTGACCTTGTCAGATATTAAAACGATAAAACAATGCATACCAAACACATTGCAAGATGCACGCATTGGGCATGGAGACTCATTACAAGGTAATAAAGCTGTTCGTGCTGACCAAACTATTTGGCTAGAGCCTGAAATGGGGGCACCTATCACCCATTATCTCGATAAAATGGAACAGATAAGGCAAGAGTTAAACTGCCAGCTTTATCTAGGGCTACGTGATTTTGAAACGCATTTCTGCCGTTATCCTAATGGTGGGTTTTATAAAAAGCATCTTGATAACCCAAGAGGACAAGGGCGTCGTAAGGTGACTACTGTTTTATATATGAATGAAACATGGCAAACAGGAGATGGCGGTGAACTTGTTGTTTACGATAAAGAAAACAATCAACTGTTTGAATTAGAACCCCGGGCTGGCCGCATGATTTTTTTCATGTCTGAAGAATTTCCACATGAAGTGCTACCGACTCAGCAAAAACGAGAAAGTATCGCAGGCTGGTTTTTAACAGAAAAATTACTCTAATCCGTTCAGGCTATTACCACCTCTTATTGAGGTGGCTGATAGAGATTCTTCCATATTTATAATATCTAATTAATATTAGAATATTTTCTTTAAAATTTAAGATTAACTCTATTCAATTTAACTTGTTTTAATCGGTTATATCAGCCATTTTACTTGTGATTTTTCAATGTACATATAAAAGGAGCTTGTAGATGAACAGCGTTGATAAATTTGGTTATGGTGATAAGCAGATTCAACAAGGAATGAGTATCATGGAATATGAAAAACAATTAGAAACAGCATTTAATAGCTTAATGAATAAAAATAAGGGTGATATTGTACCTATTAATTATGATGTTGATTATTCGTCACTAATACAAACAACAAATTGTTTTTCTTCACAAAAAGAATATAGTTTTATCATTGAACCAAATTATTATATTGCTGAATTTCAATTTAATAATTCAATGTGTTATTTAGTGAATTAAATATTGTCTGGGTAGTAAAGCACAAAACAGTAAGGTAGATATCTTAAATTATATACCACCTCTTATCTGAGGTGGCATTGTTTTATTTTAAACGTTTAAATTCATTTCCTGAAAAAGTAATTACAGCGTTTCCTCTTTCAATTTGATAATGGGAATGATGACGTTGTTGATCCAGTTCATTAAGTTGCTGCGATTGATGTTCATTCAATTTCCATTGAATTAACTGTTTCGCAAGCTTTTTGTTAGCGTGCTGGCTGCGTTCAGATTGCACTTTGACAGTGATACCCGTAGCGACATGTTTTGCTCTAACCGCAGACGAGGTTTTATTAACGTGCTGCCCTCCAGCCCCCTGTGCTTTAGTAAATTCAAACTCAATTTCACTCTCTTCAATTGGTTTAATGGGAGAGAAACGGGTGACACTCAAAAACCAATTTTTACGTTTATGTCGTGGCCTAATTTGGCTTTGGCACTGCCATTGAATAGTGCCAGTCCATTTTTGGGATAGTATTTCTGCATTCTCACCTTCCAATGAAATTAAGGCAGATTTCAGTCCGTAGCGTGATGGAAAAAACTCAAGTGTATCGGCAATGACTGAAAGCTTTTTAGCCTCTTGGAAAAAACAAGCAAGTGCTTTTTCCACCGCTATGCAACATTCTTCAGGCCCCTGCGCAGAGGAAAACTGTAATAATATCATTAGCAATCTCTACTGGTTTTATAGGTTATAACAGGTTTAAGGCGTGCAACAACTTGGATGATGCCAATATTCACCATGCTTTCAATTACAGTATCAATAGATTTATAAGATTGAGGGGCTTCTTCGTAAATCAATTGTTTGTTTGCGCAGATAACACGGCTACCTAATACCGTCCTTGATAATTGAGTCGGTGTATATTTATGTGATAAACGCCCTTTACACTCAGCCCGCATCCACCTCCGTCCAGCTCCATGAGCAAGAGAATTCAGACAAACTTGACTTGGTTGTGGAGAAACGAGATAACTGTAATCACCTCGAGAACCAGGGATAACGACTAGCCCGCGATCTGATGGTGTCGCTCCTTTTCGATGTATCCACCCTTCAGTACCATTGATTTTACAGTATTCAACTAGGTTATGATTAAGATCGAGTACGAGTTTTCCCTTTGATTTTACTTGTTGCAGCATACGTAAACCGATCATTTGCCGATTTAGTTGGGCAAAATCCAATGCATTCTGATGAGCTTCCAGATAATCTTTTGCATCTTGAGTATTGTCTATAAGTCCATCATGACTATATTTTTCTACATGTTGGCGAAGGATTGATTGGCCTAAGCCACGAGAGCCACTATGCACTAATAACAGTAATTGTTGTTTATTTAATCCACATATGCTGAACAATTCTGGATTTAATATTTCATCAACGCTCTGAAATTCAGCAAAATGATTTCCGCCACCAATAGAACTTAATGATGACATAAAGTCATGTGATTGCATGTTATTTGGAACATGCTCTTCAAGCCATGACAAAGGCGCATGATCTGACATTTCAGAAAGTTGTTTTTCGAGTTTATCGAGGTTAACTTTCGATTTTTTAATATCAGTTTGGAACAGCGCCATTCCACAACCGATGTCATTACCAACTAGCGCAGGATAAAAGCGCTTGGTTGAGAAAAATGCCGCACCAATTGGGTATCCACGGCCTGGATGTAGGTCAGGCATGCCAACAACAGAGACCATATTAGGTAAGTTTGCGGTTGTTTGTAACTGTTGGATTGCTTTACTTTCAATCCATGTTGATTCTGTGGCGATATAGCTGACTTGCTGATCCACAGTATGTAAGGTATTGCCCATAAGCTATTAACTCATTTTTAATTGAAAAATAAGGTGAATTAGCAGGCAAAATTAAGAAAATAGATTAACTAACGAGAGTGGCTATTTCTGAGTGTGCCCGCAAAGAGTTTGATTAATTGTTGTCATGGTAAACCTCCTTGCAGTTAGTAGATGAATATAAAACGCTACGGATACTAACGGTAACTTTTTTCTTTTGCAAGGGCTATTTTAAAGATAGCCGATTTTTAGCCTTTTTCTTAAACCAATATATAAAATCAATATGTAAATTAATTAATATTATACGAACTAATAATTAGATAATTAAATTTATATTTTTATTTATTCCAATGGAATTGAGCGTGAGTGAAATATAAAAGTTTGCTATCATTTGGGCGGGTGCTTGAGCCTTTCTGGTTCAAGCTTATTATATTGGATAAAATGTTTGGATTAGAAATGGAAAAGCCCCGTTAGTTATTATTAACCAACGAGGCCCAAACCTAACCGAACAATTAGGATTGTGCCTCTTAACTATTAAGAGGTCAAGGGAAATGAGCAAGTTCGCAGTGATTGCGTTTGTTTCGGCGTGTATTACCGTGTTCGGTATTTCACTATTAATGCGGGATAGGCTTTGCCTAATTGTCATTAGTCATGGAAATACAGTTGTTCAAACAACATTTTCTTACGAAGAATAATGTTGCTTTACGAGGGAGTTTATTCCCTCGTAATTTCCCGATTTAATTGTGAGTATTCAGGTTTGGAATTAAGTGCCCAATTAAAAACACCCCAAGATATTATTGAATCTTTGGGGTGTTTATTTAATTAGTTATCTAAATAAATAATTAAGCAATATGTACAGTTTTTCCACCAATAATTGTACGTAATACTTTTACATTTTCAATATCATCAGCAGGGATCTCAAATACATTGCGATCTAGCACGATCATATCAGCAAATTTTCCAGCCTCTAATGAGCCGAGTACATCTTCACGGTGCTGTGCATAAGCAGAGTCAATGGTTGCAGAGCGCAAAACTTCAATTACCGTCAAATCTCGGTCATTATCGAGTCTCGGTGCTTTTTGGCCATTAATATCGTGGCCACGGCGTGTCGCTGCGACTTTTAAATCATACCACTCATCGAAATCATCGATTGGCCAGTCACTACCAAATGCAACAACCGCGCCAGCATCGACAAATTTAGCGATGGGTTCAAGTTGCTCAAAACGTTCATCACCGAGCATTTTTTTCTCAAAAGCCGCTAGCTCTGGAGTTGGGGCTGCCCACTGGAAAGATAAACAAGCGATGGTTTTTAAGCGCGCAAAACGGGCGTAATCATCCGCATGGACTAGTTCATTGTGAGCTAGTCCTGGGCGAATATCTTTTTCTGGGTGCGCTGCTCGCATTTTTTCAATCGCATCTAATACGATGGAAACGGCACCTTCACCAACAGTATGCAAGTGAGGGTCATAGCCTGCTGCGGCAATTTTTTCCATTAATTCATCAAGAATTTCAGCTGTGAAATACAGATCACCATAGTTATCCGTTTCTACCCAATTAGGCGTGTCATCTGTGCCTTGATTAATGCGGTATGGCTGCAATAACGACGCTGTCATTGTTGGAAATTGCATGACACCATCAACAAACATTTTAATATTATTCAAGCCAATACCTGGGGTTGGTGTCCAATCAGCTTGGTGCCATTTTTTGGCAAATGCAACGGCTTTATCCACGGCTGCCGCTACTGAAGCAACATCTGGTGTTTCATCGGGGGTGATTTCACGAGCAGCTTGGAAACGGATCGTAAGGTCACCACGTTGCTGTAATTGAGAAAAGGCTTCAAGCTGTTGTTCTGAAACGCGGGCGTCCATCACCATAGTCACACCTTGCTGGTTAAGTACTTTCTGTACTAATTCAGCAACTTCAATTGCTTGGTCGTCACGAATTGAAGGAATGCTATCGGCAGCACGCATAGCGGGTGCATCTTCAAGGATGCCATTCAACTCACCGTTCTCGTATTTGCCAATTTTACCATCAGGTGGCTCAGGCGTGTCTTTAGTGATACCAAATAGTTCGAGAGCACGGCTATTGGCTAGCAATGTATGGCAGTCATTTGAAAATAATACGACAGGGCGTTTTGTATTGAGCTTGTCCATATCTTCACGATACATATCAACACCCGCCGGGATCATTCCTTGACGTAGCCATGCAGTGACTTTGAGCCAATCATTTTCCCCGGTACGAGGATCTTTATCGAGGTGATCTTGTACACGCTCTAAAATTTGCTCGATAGTTAACGATTCATAATTTAAATGACAACCGAAGAGTTGAATACCGCCCCAAAAAGGGTGCATATGACCATCAATGATACCAGGCATCATCATTTTGCCTTCGAGATCGATACTCTCTGTTTCAGGGCCAACATACTGATGAAGTTCATCAGAAGTGCCTGTGGCAAGAATGTAACCATCACGAACAGCAACCGCATCGACAACGCGATTTTTATCATCCGCAGTATATATATAACCGTTAAAATAAATAACGTCAGCTAATTGATTATTCATTGTAAACCGTCTGTATCAGTGGTGCTTTGGTGGCACCAGAGCTAAAAAAACAACGGGGAAGGCAAGTGCTCCCCCGTAATCATTTATAAGACTTGAAATGCTTAGTTAATAATCATTTCAGTTTCATCGTCAGAGATTGCAGGTGGACGACGAGTAAAACCATGGGTCAGCAGTGCTAAGTAAATTGCCCCTGCGGCTAGCCACCATAAACCCACTTTAAAGGCTTCGCTATCAAGGCTTGTCCATAACCATAATGTTAGGATAACACCAATAGAAGGCATAATCAGGCAAGTGATAATTTTTGTATTATCCAGCGGTGCTTTACGGTCAATGTAAAAATGTTTAATGACCGATAAATTCACAAAAGTGAATGCAATTAAGGCACCAAAACTAATCATTGAGGCGACCATGCTGAGTGAAAGCACTAATGAAAGCAGTGATGCTAACGCAACAAAGATAATTGAGTAAACCGGTGTATTGAGTCTTGGATGCAGATAAGCAAACAGCGAACGTGGTAACACGCCTTCACGGCCCATCGCATAGAAAATACGCACAATACTGGCTTGTGAGGTCATTGCCGAGGCAAATACACCGATAACATAAGCGGTGATAAAGCTAGAAGCCATCATCGCACCACCAACTTGTTTCATTACCGCAAGGCTAGCAATATCTGTGTTAGGAATGAAATCTTGCCATATCGGGTAAACCAAGTGCGCACCATAGGAAATGATGACAAATAGCGTACCTGCGATAAACACGGTGTATAGAATCGCTTTTGGTAACGCACTACGTGCATCTTTGGTTTCTTCTGCCATGGTGGAGATCGCATCAAAGCCAAGGAAGGCTAAGCAGAGTACCGCTGCACCAGCAAATAACCCTGATACTTGTTCTGACATTACCGTAATAGGTGCTAATAAAGCATCAGTATCCAATACAAATGAAGTTTTAAAACTCAAGTATAGGAACACTGCGATAAATACAAATTGCATTAAAATGATTAGCATATTCATTGAGGAAACTAATTTAATTCCCAAAATATTCATAATGCTAACAATTGTGATGGTACTGCAAATAATCACATACATTGGGATATCGGGGAACGCTTCATGAACAAAGATCCCAATTGCAATGTAGTTAATAATTGGCAGAAAGAGATAGTCGAGCAATTGTGCCCAACCCACTAAAAACCCGAGTGTGCCGCCAAAGGTTTTTTGCACGTATGAATAAGCAGATCCTGAAAGAGGAAGTGCGCTTGTCATGCGGCAATAGCTCATGGCGGTAAAAAAGACGGCAGCTAATGTAATTAAATAAGCGATAGGCAGATGGCCCTCACTCAATACAGTTACTTGTCCATAGGTGGTGAAAATTCCGAGTGGCACCATATAAGCCAGCCCGAAAAAAACTAACGCAGGAGTGGTCAGTACGCGTTTCATTTGAACGGTATTCTGTTGCATTTTTAAGCCCTTCCCAAAAGCCCTTAACAACGTTAACTCTGTCTGAATGCACAGGCCGAGTGAACCTAAAATGCAGCCGTACTCGTCATACTTCGAATCACAACGTCGTTGGCTTTGCTCGCTCGCACTAGTCACATACTTTTGTATGCTCCTAGCGACTCCCTTGCTTGCCGCCTAGTTGTATTTTCGAATTATTTAGAGCCGTACTCGTCATACTTCGAATCACAACGTTGTTGGCTTCGCTCGCTCGCACTAGTCACATACTTTTGTATGCTCCTAGCGACTCTCTCGCTCGCCGCCTAGTTGTGTTTTCGAATTATTTAGAGTCTTAACGCTACATGGTTGTATTAAATTAAATCTTAGAACCGTCTGCATTCAATTTCAGAAAACCTCGCACCAGGACATTTTTAAAATGAAATGTCATCGTGCGCACTTTAATGAAACGTCAGTGATGAATCGGACCATCACCATCCGCTGGGGTGAATACAAGCGGCGTACAATATAATTACCAAGTTCCTATTAAGCAATCATTAATTGAAAAAAATAAACAACTACTTTTATTTCAAAGAGTTGTTTGATGGATGTGTTTATTAATTGAAGTGGATTTAAGATAAGTTAAATGATAGCCATTATGTATAGAAAATCAAGATGAATTTTTTCTGTTTAACTTATTGATTTTATGTGATTAAATTTATTTTGTTACAATTGCGTATATATAGATAAGAACAAAAAGATTTAAATTAATTTTAATTTATCATGTGGTAGATAAAGAATTTACTACTTAATTAAATAGCCTATTTGCATTAATTAAATTAACTATTTGAGTTCCATATAATGAAACACCGACTTCGTTTAGAATATAAAACGAGAGTCGGTATTTAATATTAACGCTATTTACCGGCTATCTGAGTTTCTGTAAACAGTTAGCCATTATTTTTTTCTCAGTTTCTGCTGGGTATATAATGCATCTAATGTAAATAAAATTAATGCAACCCAGATAAACCCAAAAGTGACTAACAATTCAGGTGTCATAACTTCACCGTACATAAAGACGGCGAGTAAGAACATAATACTTGGCCCCATATATTGGAAAAAGCCTAGCGTTGAAAGCCTTAAATGGTTAGCGGCTTCTGTAAATAGTAACAGTGGCACTGTAGTAATTACCCCGGCAGCAATCAGAAGTGCATTCAAATGCCAATCATTCATTGCCATATCACTCGTTGGACTATCTGCAAAAAATAATAAGAAGATAATCCCGACAGGAAGCAGCCAAAGTGTTTCGAATGTCATTCCTGTTTGTGCGTCGACCCCTAATTTTTTACGTAATAATCCATAGGTGGCAAATGTAACAGCTAAACTTAGCCCAATCACAGGCACTGAGCCAAATTGCCAAAGCTGGATCAATACACCTGTTAGTGCAAGACCAACAGCAGTCCACTGCATGCGGCGAAAACGTTCTTGTAAGAATAGCATTCCAAACAGTACGTTAACTAGTGGGTTAATAAAGTAACCTAAGCTAGCTTGTAGCATATAACCATTATTAACTGCCCAAATATAAATTAACCAGTTACAAGCAATTGTCGTTGCCGTTACACCAAGAACTAATATTTTCTTTGGTTGCTTTAGTACTTGGCGAACATAACTCCAATGCCGTGAAACTGTTAATAATAAAATCATAAAGAAAAATGACCAAATAATACGATGAGTCAGAATTTCTTCTGCGGGCACTTCTTGGATGCTTTTAAAATAAATAGGTGCGACACCCCAAATAAAATAGGCGCCTAAGGCACATAACACGCCTTTGGTAGTATTTTGCTGGCTCATTGTTGGCTCTGAAATTGAATTAAAGACTAAAAAGATACTTATACAGAGAGACCGAGCCGATTTAAGCGGCTCGATTTTTGATACCACTAATGTGACATTGCTCAGGTTTTTTTACAAGTTATTAGTTTAGTAGGTGACTAATTATTTATATTTTATTTCTATCCAACCAGATAAGTTGCCGTTGCTGTTGCAATATGCTGGTTGTTTTCGTTATGAAGCTCGCAGCGGGTCACGGCTATTTTATTGCCGTCTCTTAATAAGCTAGCACTAGCAGTAAAAATTTGCCCTCGACCGGGGCGTAAATAATCAACTCGTAAGTCGATTGTCCCCATTCGGGACATTTTATCGACAATCTCGGTGTGGGTTAATGGATTAATACGCTGCAAAATACGATTGATGCATACCATCCCCCCTGCAACATCTAAAACCGAAGCGATCACACCGCCATGTAAAATGTTCTGAGTAAAATTACCAATTAATTGTTGACGATTTTCAACGGTAAGTTGAACAAAATCATCATTTAAACTCATTAATTTAATACCAAGTAGCTGGTTAAATGGCATTTTATAAATAAATGCATGGCTCATTAAGTCACTGGCTTCTTCTAAAGTATAAGTACGGTCATTCATCGTTTTCATCCTTTAAAAATATGTGAATGACAAGTTAACATTGTGTGTAAATTATGTCTCTAACAAACGAATGAATAATCTTTCAACCGTTATTCAGTTTTGTGTGTAAAATAGGACAAACTTTTTTTGGACGATGTTGAAAATAGGAGTGACTAATGCGCGCTTTACCGATTTTGTTAAGTGCAGTGCTCAGCTTTTGGTCTGCTTCACTGTTTGCGACTGAAAATACAAGTATTCAGCCTGAACAAGATGTCAAAAATACCCTACCAATACGTGGAAGCATCATTTCAGGGTTACTACAACACCACGATAACCCATTTGTGTTGTACCCGTATGAATCGAATTACATCATTTATACCTATACATCCTCGATAAATAAAGACGCCATTTCTAGCTATAATTGGGGTGATGACGCGTTAAAGGATGAAGTTAAATTTCAACTAAGTTTAGCTTTTCCTTTATGGGCAGGTATTGCGGGTGATGACTCAATTTTAGCTGTTTCTTATACTCAGCGTTCTTGGTGGCAGCTAAGTAATAAAAAAGAGTCTTCACCATTTAGAGAAACTAACTATGAGCCTCAAGTGTTTGTTGGCTGGTTAACCGACTACCAATTTGCGGGTTGGACGTTACGTGAGTTTGAAACGGGCTTTAACCATGAGTCAAATGGGCGTTCAGAACCGACTTCTCGTAGTTGGAACAGGGTTTATGCAAGGGCAATGGCGCAAAATGGTAACTGGCAAGTTGATCTCAAACCTTGGTACCGCATTCATGAAAGTGAAGGGCGTGATGATAATTCTGATATTACCAAATATATGGGTTACTATCGCTTAAAAGTAGGGTATGCGTTGGGAGACAGCGTGTTTACTACGACTGGGCGCTATAACTGGAATACAGGGTATGGTGGTGCAGAATTGGGGTGGAGCTATCCAATTAGTAAACATGTGCGTTTTTATACCCAGTTGTTTAGCGGATATGGCGAGTCGATGATAGACTACAATTATCGCCAAACACGTTTTGGTATCGGTGTTATGCTAAACGATATGTTGTAATGGAAGAAAAACTCAGTTCTCTATTTTGTTCTGAGTTGCATACCAAGTCATAAATCAACAACTTCGCTGCTCAATTGGGCAGCGACTTGTTTTATCGATTGAGGAAGTTTGTGTCCACTGCTTGCGTCATTAACCAACTTTCATTGGCTGAACATGTGCTCAATAGTACATTCGGCTATCAGTCATTTCGCCCAGGGCAAGATGCCGTCATTGGGGCTATTTTGGATAACCGTGATTGCTTAGTGTTAATGCCAACAGGGGGGGGAAAATCCCTTTGCTACCAAGTTCCTGCTTTAGTTAAAGAAGGTGTCACACTGGTCGTTTCGCCATTAATATCATTAATGAAAGACCAAGTTGACCAATTAAGGTTACATGGGGTTAATGCTGCGTGTTTAAACTCATCGCAAACATCACAAGAACAACGTCAAATCATGGAACTGTGCAGTCAGGGGGAAATAAAATTACTGTATGTTGCTCCTGAACGGTTGTTAACTGATTATTTCTTAAGCCAATTAGCAGGATGGAACATCACCTTGCTAGCAGTGGATGAAGCCCACTGTATTTCCCAATGGGGACATGATTTTCGCCCTGAATACCGCGCACTAGGCCAATTACGGCAATCATTACCTAATGTACCCGTGATGGCGTTAACCGCAACTGCGGATGAAACCACACGTGCAGACATTATTCGCTTATTAGAGCTACATGAGCCATTAGTCCATGTGAGTAGCTTTGATAGGCCAAATATTCGTTATACCTTAGTCGAAAAATATAAGCCTTTAGATCAACTTTGGTTTTTTATTAAAGGGCAAAAAGGAAAAGCGGGTATTGTTTATTGTAATAGTCGCAGTAAGGTTGAAGAAACGACAGAGCGCTTGCAAAAGCGTGGCTTAAGTGTTGCGGCATACCATGCAGGGTTAGACGCTGCCCAACGGGAGTGGGTACAAGATGCATTTCTAAAAGATAACCTACAAGTTGTCGTGGCGACAGTGGCTTTTGGGATGGGAATTAACAAATCAAACGTTCGGTTTGTCGCTCATTTTGATATTCCGCGTAATATCGAAGCGTATTATCAAGAAACAGGGCGGGCAGGTCGTGACGGTGTTGAAGCCGAAGCCATTTTATTTTATGACCCAGCAGATATGGCATGGTTACGTCGTTGTCTTGAAGAAAAGCCAGCGGGTATGCAGCAAGATATTGAACGACATAAGCTGAATGCTATCGCCGCTTTTGCTGAAGCGCAAACCTGCCGTCGTTTGGTGCTACTCAATTATTTTGGTGAAAATCGCCAGCAGCCTTGTGGCAATTGTGATATTTGCTTAGACCCACCAAAACAGTACGATGGGTTAGTGGATGCGCAAAAAGCGCTGTCCTGTATTTATCGTGTTGGTCAGCGCTTTGGTATCGGCTATATTGTAGAAGTATTACGTGGTGCGAATAATCAGCGTATCCGCGACTTAGGTCATGACAAGCTGCCTGTTTACGGTATCGGTAAAGAACAAAGTAATGAACATTGGGTCAGTGTGATTCGCCAACTGATCCATTTAGGTATGATCACACAGAATATTACGCATTTTTCAGCGCTTCAATTAACTGAGGCTGCAAGGCCAATATTACGGGGTGAAGCGACACTGAAACTCGCAGTTCCGCGTGTTTTAGTGGTAAAAAGCCGTAATCAACAAAACAAAATTTATCATGGCAATTATGATAAAAAGCTCTTTGCTAAACTACGTAAATTGCGTAAATCCATTGCAGATGAAGAAAATATTCCGCCATTTGTGGTGTTTAATGATGCAACATTGATTGAAATGGCTGAGCACACCCCGACTTCACCTGCCGAATTACTGTTAATCAATGGTGTTGGCGAACGCAAACTCGAACGTTTTGGAGTAGCATTTATGGCGCTTATCCAAGACCATCTTGAAGGTTATGAATGAATAGATAAGGAAACTGCAGGATGACGCCTGAAAACCTAAAAGAGAGTTGGCTGAATCGAGAAACTCAATTTTCTGCTTTTACAAATGGCCCGCTTTTAGATTTCTGGCAACATCGTGAAGAATCTCAATTCGTGGGAGTTGATGATATTCCCATTCACTATGTCCGTTTTATTCATCCAAAACATCATAAAGCGATTGTCATTTCACCGGGGCGCAGTGAAAGTTATGTGAAGTACCCTGAAGTGGCTTATGATTTTTATCATTTAGGCTATGATGTGTTTATTATTGATCATCGTGGGCAAGGGCGATCAGGGCGCATGTTAGCGGATCCTCAAAAAGGCCATGTTGAAAAATTCACTGATTACATTGACGATTTTGAAAAGTTCATTGAGATTGAGGTTAAATATCGGCATTATCCAAAATGTTATGCATTAGCTCACTCAATGGGGAGTGCTATCTTAGCCGGGTATTTGTTGCGAGATCACGTCATTTTTGATGCTGCAACCTTATGTGCGCCGATGATTGGAATTAATCTACCGATGCCTCGTTGGATGGCGAGCTTTATTGTTGATAGGGCCGAATCTCGCGAAAGTGTTCGTAATGACTACGCGGCTTCTACTGGGAAATGGCAGCCGTTACCTTATTTAATCAACGTATTAACACACAGCCCGGAGCGTTATCGGCGTTACTTACGCTATTACGCCGATTATCCCGAATTGCGCTTAGGTGGGCCAACTTACCATTGGTTACGTGAGAGTTTTGTGATTGGCGATGAGCTAATTGCGAGAGCGGGAGAAATTGATGTACCACTGATGGTGTTGGAAGCCAGCGAAGAAAAAGTGGTCAGCAATAAAGAGCTACAAGCTTTTTGTCAAAGCCGACAAAAAGCGCAAATAGGACGAGAAGAAAAATTACCTCTCATCATTGAAGGGGCACACCATGAAATCCTATTTGAAGTGGATGCATTAAGAGCGATGGCGCTTAATGCTATCTGTGATTTTTTTGAGCAGTATTAGTTAGGGTTTGAATATGAAATATCCTGTAGTTGCTTCCGATTTGGATGGGACACTGTTATCTCCCAATCATGATTTAACGTCTTATACAAAAGACACCTTGAAACAGCTAGTGACTTCCCAAGATGTGCATTTTGTGTTTGCAACAGGCCGTCATCATGTGGATGTTGCTCAAATCCGTGATGGTTTAGGCATCGATGCGTATATGATCACATCTAACGGTGCACGGATCCATAATACCCGCGGTGACTTAATTTTTGAGCACAATGTTGATCCTCAAATAGCTCATGAATTGTGTTTGATGGAATTTGATAACCCTGAACTTATCACTAATTACTACCATGGTGATGATTGGTTTATCAATCGGGAAAGCCCTGAACAAAAAGAATTTTTTAAAGAATCGGTATTTAACTACCAGCTGTTTGACCGCCATAATTTTGTCACTTCTGAAGTCTGTAAAGTTTACTACACCAGTGAAGATCATGACCTGCTGGTGGATTTACAGCAGCGCATTCAAGCACGCTGGCAAGATAAAGTGAATGTAACGTTTTCATTGCGTAGCTGTTTAGAAGTTATGGCTGGTGATGTTTCTAAAGGTGAGGCTCTGAAGCAAGTTGCGGCACTACATGGCTATACACCGAGTGATAGTATTGCTTTTGGCGATGGCATGAATGACAAAGAAATGCTGACTATGGCTGGAAAAGGCTGCATCATGCAAAATGCTCATCAATTGCTAAAAGATGCGTTACCACACATGGAAGTCATTGGTTCGAATAGTGATGATGCTGTTGCTCGTTATCTGAGAAATAAATACCTTAATAACGCATAATGTATTTTGTTATTTGAAATAGAGGAACCAGATAGGCAATATGTTTATCTGGTTTTTTATTATCTCAATTAGATGAAAAACGTAAGTTCCCATAGCGAAAATACAGCGAAACGTGCTTTTTGTGAAATTTAGGCCACTTTTCCTATTTTTTCTGACAAAAAGTAAATTTAAACTAGGGGGATGAGTGTTTCGGTCGATATTAATGGATAGCACTGTTTTCACAGGTTGCATATTGCACTGTTGAGGGTTCCTTAGGATGAAAAAAATTGCGTTAGCACTGTTGTTAGGCTCGATTTGTTATAGTTCTGTTTTAACCGCTAAACCTACCACTGCGCCGGCACCGGCGACAGCAGCACAAGAACCCTCGATTGAACAAATTACGCAGTTAGCACAAAAAGGTGATCCTAAAGCTCAATTTCAGCTAGGAGAGCGTTATTTTAAAGGTTTAGGTGTTTCTCAAGATTCTAAAGCAGCGGCTGAGTGGTTTATTAAGGCGGGGAACCAAGGGAATTCAGATGCACAGTTTCGCTTAGGTACGATGTTTGTAAATGGTTTTGGTGTGCGTCGTGATTATGACAAAGCGATGCTATGGTATGAACAAGCAGCGGCTCAAGGTGATACCCGAGCTGAAACCAACATGGCTATGATGTACGCACAAGGCTTAGGTGTCAGTCAAAACCTAGAAAAAGCGGCATTTTGGTTTAGAAAAGCAGCGCAAGGCGGAAATATACTTGCTCAATTCCAAATCGGCCAAATGTACTCGATTGGGAGTGGCGTTGATTTAGATGACGAGAAAGCAGTGTTTTGGTTTAGAAAAGCCGCGAAACAAAAGGATGCCAAGTCTCAAGACCGCTTAGGTGTCATGTATTCTGAAGGACGTGGTGTGAAGAAAAACTTGCAGCAAGCCTACGCATGGCTTGCAACTGCGGTGTACAGCGGCAACGCAGAAAGTCATCGTCTACAAAATAAGATTGCGGCTCAGTTAAGCCCTGAAGAATTACAGCAAGCACAAAAATTAGCGGAAGGTTATATTAAATCGTATGGTTTTAAAGCCAGCTAATGATTAAGCAGATGTGTGGGATACGATTTTGTATCCCACCAGTATGACAACAGATAATACAAGATAGCACCAAGAAAGCCGATAAAAACGATTGTTTCCCCAGCCTCGACGAATAGCTAGCTGTTGCTGTTGTGATGATAGCTTGCTACAAAGTACACGAAACCCAACGATATAAACCGCACAATACACTTGCCAAAGGTACAGTGTATTAAATGCAAAAGCTTTCCCAACAATTAATAAGATAATTAATGGAATTAAAAAGAATAAAATCGACCCAACACGTTCAAGTTGGGCGATCCTCAACATCACTAATTCGTCTTTTTCATTTAATTGTAATGGCATAATACGGCTTACAATTCCCCTGACTTACGACTAGGATTACGCCCTGAAAGATTGTTTGTCGCACTTTGCAGAGAATTATCACGGACATCCACCCTTGCTTGGAATGGTGGGAATGGCAAGGTAATTCCTTGTTCAGCAAAGGAAACTAAGATGTTTTGGTGAATTTCATGGCGCGCAGGTAACCGATGGCCCATTTCAGCGGCATAGACACGTAATTCAAAAATCTGTATACCTTGTTGTAAATCAACAAGGTATACTTCAGGTGCTGGGTTATCTAAAATCATCGTAGAGCGTTTGGCTGCACGTAAAATGGTATCTGTCACTAATTCACTATTGGCATCAGAAGGTGCAGGAATAGTCATGACAATACGTGTGATCGTGTCAGACAGTGACCAGTTAATAAATTGTTCAGTAATAAATGCCTTATTTGGCACAATAATTTCTTTTCTATCCCAGTCTGTCAGCGTAGTGGCACGGGTGTTGATCTTGGTAATACTCCCAGTCAAGTTACGGATAGTTACTGTGTCTCCAATCCGGATCGGTTTCTCAAATAAGATCATTAACCCTGAGATAATATTGGCGAAAATTTCTTGTAAACCAAAACCAAGCCCGACCCCCATTGCCGCAACAAGCCATTGCAGTTTTGACCACTCAATTCCTAACATAGAGAAGCCAACAATGGTCCCTATAATAGTTATCGTATACTTTGTTAATGTGCTAATGGCGTAACCAGTACCGGGTGTTAAATCCAAATGTTGGAGTACGGCCAGCTCAAGCAAAGCCGGTAAGTTACGAACCAATTGTGCGGTAACGATAATAGTCAAAATGGCAATGAAAATAGACCCCATGGTGATAGGTTGTACGGTATCAACGCCATTAACCGTTGATGTCACATCCCATAAGCGAATATTTTCAAGAAAAGAGAATGCGGTATGTAGCTCGGACCACAGCCAAATCAATGAGACCAAGGCAATCATGGTTAAAATCGAACGAACTAACCCAACGGATTGGGTACTGATGGTATCTAAGTCGATAACCTGTTCTTCGATATCAATATTTCCTTCACTACTGGCGTTTGCTTGCTGGTTATCGTCCTCACCTTTAGCACGTTGAGCTAATATCTCAGCACGGCGTTGTTTCGCACGCTCGAAGGCTAATTTACGGCGCTGCATTGACATCCAACGACGGATCGTATGATAAACGATAAGGATAACAAACCAAATGGCGACAGAGGTTTCTAAACGAGCAAGCAAGGCCTGTGAAGTTGAAAAATAACCTAAAATGGAGAAGAACCCAGCAACGATAGGTGCGAGTAATATCATCCACCACAATGCTTTATTAACAATATTCTCACCGGAGCCATGTCTATCTAAGTAGAGAGGGATTTGTGAGCGGCGTAAGTTGTTGGTAATTAAGCTAAGTGCGACACATAAAAAGATAAAGCATAAGCGGCCAATACTAGCTGCAAATTCCCTATCGCTATAATGTTCAAAGGTAATAATTGCCATCACGAGTGGAACGATGACAAAAATCGCCATTCGGTAATAACGCATCGCACGTTTAACAGAATCTTTGTCCCAACCGAAGTGAGAAATAAATAACCCAGTAGGGCGAGAAAAGGTTTCGCTGATCATAAACAGCCATAGTAAAGGTGTCGTCGCACTGACACCATAACCTATCGCCGCGGCCATGGGATATTGCCATGCACTTTGTAAGCCATAACCGATGGCTGACCACATCATAGGGAGAGGAAGAGCAACAATTATTGACCAAAAAATAGTTCGAATGGTTAAGTAAAACCGGTCTTGTGTCACCTTACCAATCCGTAAACTGGATCGGTCAAGAAATGCTTGGTAGTGCTTGCGAGTGCTAATACTGAAAATGACTAATGCTATCGAACCTAAAAGATACAAAAATGTATCTTGTGTTGTCAGCATAACACGCAGAGCACCGGCCAGTTGGGACAAGGTATCCAGAGAAAGTAATTGAGTAATATCCGTTACTAACATGACAGGATAGCTGATGCTTATTGGCGGAACATCTGCGACCCAGAAAAGATAACGGTTTGAAGCATCTTTGACTTCTTTTAATGCATCGGTCAATTGCCCAGTGGCGACATTGAGCTTTGTTAGCTCCAACATTTCAGCATCTAGACCTGAAATTAAAGAGGTTAGTAGCTCACGGCGGGTTTTAATCAATGACTGATAAACTTGTACTTGAGCTGTATTGAGCTCATGCTCGCTTTCTTGCTTGGTTGTATCTATTTTACTTAGCCTATCGAGGCTATCTTCATAATTTAAGCGTTGAACGCGTAAATCTGCCATTTCCCGATCAAGCTGCTGGCTCTTTGGAATATCAGGCAAACGGGAGAGTTGTGTTCTGAGCGCTTCCCCTAATGTACTTGAGCTGCTGATCCACTGAGCTTGCTCGCGAATAGTTGTGAGCGCTTGTCGAGCATCGCGGATACTCGTTGAAATTTCAGCTTGGCTATTGGTGATTGCGCTCATGCGCTGTGCCTGAGCGGTTAATTCCTGAGACATTTTACGGTTAATATCAAGCTGCTCAGTTAAAAATGGGGTCAGTTCACCTTGCGCAGCCAACATCTCGGTATGTTCTAACGCTAAAATTGCTTTTTGTTGGCGTTGGGTATTTTGGAAATCACGCAGGTTTTGTAACTCAAGTTCCATACGTTGATAGCGTTTTTTGTATAACTCCAACGTAAGGCGTGAGATTTCTTGGCGGTTATTGGCAGAAAGCTGCGCCATTTCCAGTTCATTAACTGTTGATTTGCGAGCACTTACTTCGGCTTGAGCTAACGTGTACTGGGCATCGGCTAATGGCGTTGAGGGTGTACTCAGAGACTGAAAGCGCGAAGAGGCTTCAGTGAGTAAGCGTCTAGCTTCAGAAAGTTGTTGTGGCAGAATACTTAGTGATTCACTGATTTCGCGGCCTTTATCTTGCTCTTGCTGAGTTAAGCGGCTTTGATCGAGTAATTGGCTGCTAAGCTGAATAATACGTTGTTCAAGTTCACCTAAGCTGATACCCACAGGTATTGGAGCTGGTTCATCACTTTCATTGAGGATTTTTTGTCTTATTTCTTTGATAATTCTAGGGAAGTTATCAATGGCTTCTTGATAAGACTTGGCCTTTGCATCGGAATCACGTGTTTCACTCATCCAATTCAAAGCACCCTGTAATGCTTGTGCTATCTCTGCATCTTTGGGGTTGGTACTTGACTCAAGTTGTTTGAGCTCCTGCTTAATCTGTGCTTCATCCTGCGCTGCAGTCGGTGCTGCAACGGAAGAAAAAACGATTAACAGGCTAAGAAAAAAACTGATAATCACACGCACAGTGAGGAGCTCCTTCAAGGGATAATAATTTAATTAAGCGTCAGCAGGTTCTTCTGTTACTGTATTTGCAACAGTTTCAGCGAGTAATTCGCCCATACGAGTTGCATAACCGGGGATCAGTGATGAATTAAATATCACTTTGTTAGGTTCAAATAAATTAATCACCGTTGAGCCCAGTTTAAACAGCCCCATTTCCTCACCTTTCTTCAAGAAAACGGCACCTTCAGAGTCCAACTCAGGGTAAACCCAGCGCTTAATGACGCCTTCACGACTGGAATTGACGCAACCGCTCCAAACCGTCTCAATACTACCAACGATGGTTGCACCTACAAGGATTTGTACCATTAAGCCAACAGGGGTGTCAAAAACACAAATCAAGCGTTCATTTCGTGCAAACAGGTTGGGAACATTTTGTGCCGTTAATGGATTTACAGAGAATAAATCGCCTGGCACATAAATCATCTCTTTGAGTAAACCATCACATGGCATGTGTACACGGTGATAGTCACTTGGGGAGAGGTAAGTGGTAATAAAGTCACCACCACGAAAATGCTCTGCTAATTGGTATTGGCCAGCAAGTAACGCTTCAACTGTGTAATTATGGCCTTTAGCTTGGAAGATAAGGTCATCATTTATTGGGCCTAATTGACTAACTGCACCGTCAGCAGGTTGAGCAAGTTGGTGTTCTTTCTCCACAATTGGGCGAGCGCCTTCTTTTAGCAGACGGATAAAGAAATCATTAAAAGTGGCATAAGCAGTAAGCTCACTTTTTTGCGCTTCATTCATGTTCACTTTATAGACTTTTGCGAACAGTTTAATTGCCCATTGCGTCATGAAGCCCGCATTGCGACTTGCGAACCAGCCTGCAAATTCAGTAAGACATTGTTTTGGAAGCATATATTGCAAGCGAATTTTAATTTTATCTAGCACGTTAACCTCTGATTTTTAAAGGTATGTTAGCAAAAGGGCGGCTATTGTACACAGTTTACTCGTCATATTTCAAACGGCCGCATCATTGGCTAACCATCATTAAATTATTTAGAGCGGGTTTAGTGTTAGTGAGTTATTTGTAAGCACTCACTAACATTATTTATCTTTCGCCGTAAAATTACCACGAGGTTTGATTTGTTCCATGCTTTCTAAAATGCGATGGTAGTTTTCAAAGCGTGATTCAGCAATTTTATTTGCTTCTACGGCTTCACGTAACAGGCAACCAGGGTCATCTAAATGTTTACAGTCACGGAATTTACAGCCGCCAAGGTAATCTTTAAATTCGACAAATCCTTTGGTCACTTGTTCCGTTGTTAGATGCCATAAACCAAACTCACGGACACCAGGGGAGTCAATCACATCACCGCCCAATGGGAAGTGATATAAACGAGCTGTTGTTGTTGTATGTTGTCCTAGCCCTGAGTTGTCTGAAACCTCATTAACTAAAATCGCTTCTTCGTTATGTGGGAGTAATGCATTTAATAAACTTGATTTGCCCACACCAGACTGACCAACAAATACAGATACTTTACCTGCTAGCGCGTTAGTAAGCGCTTCCATGCCTTCATTGGTATGGCTTGAAACTTCGAGAACTTGATAGCCAATATCACGATAAATTGTCATTAAATCGCTTACCCACTCACGGTTTTCGTCGTCGAGTAGGTCGACTTTATTGAGAACGATAACAGGCTTAATCCCGGTGGTTTCGCAGGCAACTAAATAGCGGTCAATAATATTCAGCGAAAGCTCAGGTAAAATAGCGGAAACCACAACAATTTGGTCAATGTTAGCGGCAATCGGTTTTAAGCCATCATAATAATCGGGACGAGTTAGAACAGAACGACGCTCGTGAACCGCTTCGACGATGCCATTTACTTTGATATCACTTTGTGTGTCCAAGGCTGGTCGCCACACCACATTATCCCCTGTAACGAGGGACGAAATCGTTCTGCGCAAGTTACAGCGTTGGATAGTCCCGTCACTTGCTTGAATATCAGCATGCTGCCCAAAACGGCTAATGACTAAGCCTTCTTGCGCTTCACCTAATTGGCTATCATCAATTTCAACTGTTTTTTGCTTTTTAAGTCTTTTTTGATGATTTTCTTGAACTCGGCGCTGTTGGCCTTTCGAAAGTTTCTGTTTAGCCACCTGTCCTCTCTTTACTATGGGCTGTATTTTAGGGGGTTACTCACGCCTGTCACTGATGGCATGAAGAGTGCTATCATACCTTAACTTCATAGAATGCAGTTAGGGTATATCATGCAAAAGAATGAGAATAATTTAATTTGGATCGATTTAGAAATGACGGGGCTCGATCCTGTTCGTGATCGTATTATTGAAATAGCGACCATTGTAACAGATAGTCATCTTAATATTTTAGCAGAAGGCCCTGTAATTGCAGTACATCAAACGGATGAACAACTCGCTTTGATGGATGAGTGGAATGTAAATACCCACACTAATAGCGGCTTAGTTGAACGTGTACGTAAAAGTACCGTGAGTGAGCGTGAAGCTGAGTTAGCCACAATTGCGTTTTTAGAAAAATGGGTTCCTCAAGGGGCATCCCCAATCTGTGGTAATAGTGTTGGGCAAGATAGACGTTTTCTGTTCAACTACATGCCTGAATTAGAAAGCTATTTTCATTATCGCTATCTTGATGTCAGTACATTAAAAGAGCTTGCTCGCCGATGGAAACCTGAAATTCTAGCGGGTTTTTCGAAGAAAAATACTCACCAAGCTCTTGATGATATTCGTGAATCTGTGGCTGAATTAGCTTATTACCGAGAGACATTTATTAAAGAATAAATGTTAAATTAACGAATAAGCCGCAATCTTGAGCGGCTTTCATAAGCTGTTCTCTCCCAATAAGTTAACAATGTTAACGTATTGAAATCAATTTATTACAACGGGTGTTGATAAAATCACCATTGTGATTGAATTGTCAGCAAACGAATAAAAAAATAAAAATTTTGAGTGTAAGGGCTTGCTAGTATCTGAATTTTTCGTATAATGCGCTCCCCGTACCGATGAAGTTTTTGTTATTAAGTCGGCACGTGAAACATCCAAAAATGTGATGCGGGAATAGCTCAGTTGGTAGAGCACGACCTTGCCAAGGTCGGGGTCGCGAGTTCGAGTCTCGTTTCCCGCTCCAAATTTTTTGATGTTTTAGCTAAAGCACTATTTTCGTGATGCGGGAATAGCTCAGTTGGTAGAGCACGACCTTGCCAAGGTCGGGGTCGCGAGTTCGAGTCTCGTTTCCCGCTCCAAACTTTCTTAGTGTTTTAGTCAAAGTAGTACCCACCAAATGCGGGAATAGCTCAGTTGGTAGAGCACGACCTTGCCAAGGTCGGGGTCGCGAGTTCGAGTCTCGTTTCCCGCTCCAATATTTTCTTAGTCTCTTAACTTTTCTTCTTAATTAATTCTTACACAATACCTATTTAACTTAAGTAGAATCACCTAGTGTGCATATGAATTGCGCTTGTTCACTGTTTTTATCCTTTTATACCTTGAACACTAGGATCTACATGGGTTTTGCGATCTTTTTTGGATCAGATCCAGATTTCCTCTTGCATTCGTTTTCAGGTCGCCATAGAATAGCCACCCCTTAGCAATAGGGTGTTTTGCTTCCATCTCTAAGATGATGATTAGAAGTTTAAATAATAAACAAAAATATGCTTTTTTATTTACTTCGAGTCACTTTTCATTTTAGTCTTGTTTTTTGGTCACTTTTGTATTGCTAGTAAACGTAAAATCAGTATTTTTCTTTTCAATGTGCCATTAGAAAGTTATCCACAGCCCGCTCAATCAATCTGGGTTTTTATCGCGATTTGAAATAACTTATTACACAGAGTTATCCACAGGTTAATTAACAAATTTCTGTTGTGCTATTTAATTCTAGTATTTAAATAGCATTGTTGTAACTTATTGATTTATTTGTTAAGTGATTTATTTTGTCAAAATGCGGCTAGCACATCTTGCAAATTCTTTACCTATTGTCTGCTAAGCACTTTTTACTTTATTCACATCAATTTGACAATTCTTCATTTCAGGTATATAGCTGACTTTTTTCTATGCATCTCTCGGTAAACCTTTGTTAATCGCACGTACAAGGCGTTTTTGCTGTGAAGTTTGAATTGTGACTTGGTTTGCATTACGTCGATTAACCTGTTGTTGTATAGACCATTGGAAGTGCTCATCTAGCATTTCGTTAATTCCCAACCTATTTTGTAAAGCCAGTACAATACTGTCTTGATAAGGTGCGTTACCTAGCGCCACACTGATATTTCGCAACCACTTAATATAACCAATGCGGCGGATTGCAGAGCCTTCGGTCACCTTTAAAAAGGTTTTTTCATCCCATGAGAACAAGTCGAGCAACTCTGGTGTATGTAAGTCCTTTCTTGGACTGAAATCATCTTCATCAGTTAGCTGGGAAAAACGGTTCCACGGGCAAATAAGCTGGCAGTCATCACAACCGTAGATCCGATTTCCCATTAGAGGGCGAAATTCTTCAGGGATAGCACTATCTAGCTCAATGGTAAGATAAGAAATACAGCGCCTAGCATCTACGGTGTAAGGTTCGACAATTGCATCTGTTGGGCAAGTTGTCATACAAGCAACACAGCGGCCGCAATCTTCTTCGACAGGTTTATCAACAGAAACGGGTAAATTAATCAATAATTCACCGAGAAAAAACCAAGATCCTGCTTCACGATTTAAGACTAATGAATGTTTTCCTGTCCATCCTAAACCCGCTTTGACGGCGAGAGGGCGCTCTAAGATTGGCGCAGAGTCGACAAAAGGTCGAAAATTAAGATCGTCAATGGTGGTGCCATCGGCCAGTATCACTCCGTTAAATTCACGACAATAGTCTAAAATACGATCTGAAAGTTGTTTTAGACGTTTTTTTAATAATTTGTGGTAGTCTCGCCCTAGGGCATAACGGCTGATATAACCTAATTCAAGGTTATTTAATGTACTAGCAAATGCGGCTTTGGCAGGCAAGTAATTCATACGCACGCTAATGACACGTAACGTGCCAGGGTGCAGTTCGTGTGGTCTGGCTCGCATCATCCCATGGCGATTCATCCATTCCATCTCACCATGAAATTGTTTATCTAGCCATGCTTGTAATTTGGGCTCTTCCGCTGAAAGGTCAGTATCGCAGATCCCGACTTGTTGGAAACCTGCTTCAACACCCCATTGTTTAATATTCTGAGCGAGAAGATCGAGATCGAGGTATCTTGGCATCAGATCCTATATTGAGAAAGATTAAAACGGCTGGCACTCTAACATGACCTGCGTTATTCATCAAAACGCATGAAAAAATGCCTTCAATATTGAGAACAATTATAGGATATTTCTGAACTCATCATTCAAGCAATGTTAATTAAGAAAAAAGCCCCATCTTAGGTTAATATAAGCGGTAATATTGATGTTTGTTGATATCTCTTTATGCATTTAAACTATGCATTTAAAGGATAAACAGGCGACACCGCCTATTAATGACATAATAAAAGAACAATATGAAAGAACGTACAATACAACTTGCCAATGAAGCGCAAACTGTCGCTTTAGGTAATGCTATCGCTAAGGCTTGCCATCAAGGCACAATTATTCACTTATATGGTGATCTCGGTGCAGGGAAAACCACCTTTAGCCGAGGTTTCTTACAAGCGCTGGGCCATCAAGGTCACGTAAAAAGCCCAACCTACACTTTGGTTGAACCTTATGAATTAGCAGATCGTCAAGTTTTTCACTTTGATCTCTATCGGTTAGCAGATCCTGAAGAACTTGAATTTATGGGGATTCGTGACTATTTTTCTGGAAATTCGATCTGTTTGGTCGAATGGCCGCAACAAGGTAAAGGTTTTTTACCTGAAGCGGATCTTGAGCTCCATCTGACCTATCAAGGCGAAGGACGTCAGGCTCACTTTGTTGCTTTTTCTGCCAATGGGGAGTCGTTGTTAGAAGCATTACCCCTACTCTAAGGAAGCTATTGCTCATGTTGAATGCATCAATCCACAGAATAACAAAAAAGGGTTTTTTTACTGTTTTCGTCTTGTTTATGGCATTAGCTATGTGGCTGTTTGGAGCAAAAGCACAAGCGGCAACATTATCAAATATTCAAGTTAATAACAGCCCATCACAAGCAGAAGTGGTGCTAAGTTTTATTGATGGTAAGCCCGACTACTCCTATTTCCCATTGCATTCACCTGAGCGCCTTGTTGTTGATATCAAACAACGAGGTGAGATTATTGGTTTACCACTTAAAGTTCCCGCAGGAGACCTTGTAAAACTGGTACGGGCGAGCCAACCTTCTGATAACCAACACAAACGCTTAGTTTTAGAGCTATCTCGCGCAGCGAAAACAAAAGCGGCACTTAAACAGGTTTCAGGTGAATATCAGTTGGTATTAACGATATCGACTGGAAATGCATCCGGTTCTACCTCTTTTAATCAAACCAATAATACGGTTAAAGCAGCGGCAAATAATACTCAAGATAAACCATTGAATATGAGTAACCCTGCACCTGTGGCTACACCAACACCAACCAAATATAAAAATATGCCAAAGGGTAGCAAGCAGGTCGTCATTGCTATTGATGCAGGGCACGGTGGAAAAGACCCTGGTGCGATAGGCAAGAATGGTTATAAAGAAAAAGATGTGACTCTCAGCGTCGCTCGTAAATTATACCAACGCCTTGAAGCCGACCCAATGTTTAAGCCCGCGATGACACGTGACGGTGACTATTTTATTTCTGTTAGTGGTCGTTCTGATGTGGCACGTAAGAAAGGGGCTAATATGTTGGTGTCAATTCACGCGGACTCGGCTCCGAATAGCAGTGCACGGGGCGCATCAGTATGGGTATTGTCTAATCGGCGTGCAAACAGTGAACTGGGTAGTTGGCTGGAACAACGTGAAAAACAATCGGAATTATTAGGTGGGGCGGGTGATGCACTGAGTGGCGCGGACCCTTACTTAAGCCAAGCCGTTTTAGATTTACAATTCGGTCATTCTCAGCGTGTGGGGTACGATGTTGCGGTTAAAGTGATCGAACAGCTACGAAAAGTAGGTAATATTCACAAAAGAACCCCTGAACATGCAAGCTTAGGTGTATTGCGTTCTCCTGATATCCCATCGATTTTAGTCGAAACTGGGTTTATTAGTAATGCAGCGGAAGAGCAGTTGCTAAAATCGAATGAATTCCAAGACAAAGTCGCAGAAGCTATCCATTTAGGGTTACGTCAATATTTCTTGGCGAATCCAATACAAGCAGCGCCACAATAAGGGGGAGGCATGGCTATACATATTCTATCCCCACAACTTGCCAACCAAATCGCAGCAGGTGAGGTGGTTGAAAGGCCTGCGTCAGTGGTTAAAGAGCTCGTTGAGAATAGTCTTGATGCAGGGGCAACGCGTATTGATATCGACATTGAGCGCGGTGGAGAAAAACTGATCCGTATACGTGATAATGGTTGTGGTATCAGTAAAGATGAACTGATTTTGGCTTTAGCTCGCCATGCGACCAGTAAAATTGCCACATTAGATGATCTTGAAGCCATTATGAGTATGGGGTTTCGCGGTGAGGCACTAGCGAGTATCAGTTCTGTTTCACGTTTAACGTTGACATCAAAGCCTGCAGACCAGACAGAAGCATGGCAATCCTATGCCGAAGGTCGGGATATGGAGGTAATAGTTAAACCCGCAGCGCATCCCAATGGCACAACGGTTGAAGTATTAGATTTATTCTATAATACGCCAGCTCGTCGTAAATTTATGCGCACAGAAAAAACTGAATTCGGTCATATCGATGAAATTGTTCGCCGAATTGCGCTTTCTCGCCCTGATGTGGCTATCAACCTGACTCACAATGGGAAATTAGTAAAGCAATACCGAGCGGCTCATGATGAGGCACAGCAAGAGAGGCGTCTTGGGACGATTTGTGGAACGGGCTTTATGCAAGGCGCTTTGGCGTTATCTTGGGAACATAGCGATCTTGCTATCAAAGGGTGGGTCGTTTCTCCATCAATGACGTCGGGTAGTGAAACACAATATTGCTATGTCAATGGCCGTATGATGCGTGATCGCCTGATTAATCATGCTATTCGTCAAGCTTATGAAGGGCATTTAGACGAAAACCAGCAGCCAGCTTATGTCCTGTATTTGACCATTGACCCAAAACAAGTTGATGTTAACGTACACCCAGCAAAACATGAGGTTCGTTTTCACCAAGCTCGTCTGGTACATGATTTTATTTATCAAGCGGTACGAACAGTATTATTAGAAGCCGCATCTATTGATGAGCTTCCGGGTATCGAACCTGTAAATACAGAACTGGAAAATCGGCCTTCTGCGGGAGAAAATTATTTTTCTTCTCCTAGTGTGGCTCCTAAGCAACATAAGGCAGAAGACAAGACGATAGTCGAGAATACCCTTCTAGAGCCTAAAACACCTTATAAGCAGGCTAGCCACTTAAAGGATAATGCTAAAAATCACGCTTTTTCTTCGCCGAAATCAACGTCAGGTTTTTCAGAAAATGTACCAGCAAAAACGTTTGGCTCAACTTATGACAAAAAAGCAGGCGAACTGTATCAGAGCTTAATGTCCATTCCGGTTGCTCCTGAAGATAAAAAGCCGCTTTTTCCTGAACGTAACCCAATCAGTTCACCGCAAATATCCTCACAACCTGTAGCAAAAAATGCGGATAACTACCTTTTTGGCAAAGTATTGACAATTTACGCAAAAAACTTTGCATTAATTGAGTCTTCGTTGGGGCTAATCCTGTTATCCTTAACGGAAGCTAATTATTTATTGAAGTTGTCACAATTGTCACCGAGTGGTGGAGCCTTAAAGCCCCAACCATTGTTAATACCTCTAAAATTGTCACTTAAAAATGATGAAATAGAGGTTTTACAGCGGTACAAGGAACAATTGACAATATTTGGTATCGAAGCCACGATATTACATGGAAAAGTAACAATTCATACGGTATCGTTACCATTAAGAACACAAAATTTATCACAGCTTTTTTCTGAGCTACTCGATTTTTTATCGAGAAAAGAAAGTGTCACTGACGAAGAGATAGCACAATGGCTCGCTAAAGCAGTTTCACAGGTTAAAACAGAAGAAAGTTGGAGTTTAGCACAGGCTGTTCAGTTGCTGGCTGATGTTGAGCGGGTATGTCCGCAGTGGGTGAAAGACCCTCCACCAACATTATTACAATTAATTAATTTACAATCCGTGGTAGCTACACTAACAAATGAGTGATTTAGCAACTCAGAAAAAACCTGACGCAATATTCCTAATGGGTCCGACGGCCTCAGGTAAAACCGCTTTGGCGATAGAATTTCGCAAGCATTTGCCTGTGGAAATTATTAGTGTCGATTCGGCATTAATTTACCGAGGGATGGATATTGGCACAGCAAAACCAACAACAGAAGAACTCAGCCAAGCTCCCCATCGTCTGATTGATATCCTCGATCCGTCTCTACCATACAGTGCTGCCGATTTTCGCCGTGACGCATTAAATGCCATGGCTGAAATTACCTCACAAGGTAAAATTCCATTATTAGTTGGCGGCACAATGTTGTATTTTAAAGCCTTATTAGAAGGGCTTTCACCTCTTCCTTCAGCTGACCAAGCAGTTCGTACTGAAATTGAACACATTGCGAAAGAACAAGGGTGGGGGGAAATTCACCGTCGTCTTACTGAGGTTGACCCAGTTGCCGCGGCAAGGATTCATCCTAACGACCCACAAAGATTATCCCGTGCTTTAGAGGTATATCTCATTTCGGGACAAACTTTGACTGAAATGATACAAACAGCTGGGGAAGAATTGCCTTATAATGTGTTTCAGTTTGCTATTGCGCCACAAGATCGTAAAATTTTACATGAGCGCATAGAACAACGTTTTCATCTGATGATAGATGCGGGTTTTGAAGAAGAAGTTCGCAAGTTACATCAACGAAATGATTTACATGTTGACCTCCCTTCAATTCGTTGTGTGGGGTATCGGCAAATGTGGTCATATTTGGATGGTGAAATTAGCCATGATGATATGATTTATCGGGGAATTTGTGCAACTCGCCAATTGGCAAAACGTCAAATTACCTGGTTAAGAGGCTGGGAGAATGTTCATTGGCTAGATAGTGAACAACCACAGCAAGCGCTTAGCACCGTTATGCAGGTTATGCGTGCATAGGACTGATGTTTGTGTACAATTAGAACGTTAAGCGCAATTTTTGAGTAGTTACTTTTTGGAATCTAAAAGATTCTCTTTTAAAAACAACAAAATAAGGAAAACATAGAATGGCTAAGGGGCAATCTTTGCAAGATCCGTTCCTGAACGCATTACGTCGTGAAAGGGTTCCGGTCTCTATTTATCTCGTTAATGGCATCAAATTGCAGGGGCAAATTGAGTCTTTTGACCAATTTGTCATTTTATTAAAAAACACAGTTAGCCAGATGGTTTATAAACACGCTATCTCGACTGTTGTCCCTGCTCGCCCTGTTTCTCATCATAGCGGTACTGCGGGTAGCACTGGTAATGGTAATTACCATTCAGGTAACCCTGCAGCGCAAGATGGCGAAGTAACTGAGTAAGTTTGTACGCTAAAAGACAAGGAAAGCATGGGTAGGGAGACTGTACCTGTGTTTTTCCTTTGCAATTATTGTTTAGCCTAAGAGGTTACACCTTGTTTGATAGGTATGAAGGCGGTGAACTAGCTGTATTAGTCCATGTCTTTTTTTCTCAAGAGAAAGACGTTGATAATCTGGCAGAATTTGAGTCACTTGTGACATCTGCTGGGGTAAAACCAGTACAAATAGTCACGGGCAGTCGTAAAGCTCCTCATCCAAAGTTTTTTGTTGGGGAAGGTAAAGCAGAAGAAATTGCCCAAGCTGTTGAGGAAAGTGGTGCAGATGTGGTGTTGTTTAATCATACTCTAAGCCCTGCTCAAGAACGTAATCTCGAAAGGATTTGCCAATGTAAGGTGGTTGACCGTACAGGGGTAATTTTAGATATTTTTGCTCAACGCGCACGTACACACGAAGGTAAGCTTCAAGTTGAATTGGCTCAATTAAGGCATTTATCGACTCGCTTAGTGAGGGGATGGACGCACTTAGAGCGACAAAAAGGCGGGATTGGTTTACGAGGCCCCGGTGAAACTCAACTTGAAACTGACCGCCGGCTATTAAGAGATAAAATTAAACAAATCTTATCTCGTCTTAGTCGGGTGGAAAAACAGCGTGAACAAGGGCGTCAAGCGAGAAGTAAGGCAGATATCCCGACTATTTCGCTTGTCGGTTATACCAATGCTGGTAAGTCTAGCTTGTTTAACCGCATGACGGCCGCTGATGTTTATGCTGCTGACCAGTTATTTGCAACACTTGACCCAACACTTCGTCGTATTGATGTAGAAGATGTTGGTGTTGTCGTTCTTGCAGATACTGTGGGTTTTATCCGCCATTTACCCCATGATTTGGTTGCAGCTTTTAAAGCAACCCTGCAAGAAACACGTGAAGCAACGTTATTGCTGCACGTTATCGATGCAGCTGACAATCGCTTGGATGAAAATATTCATGCAGTTGAAAGTGTGTTAGAAGAAATCGAAGCGGATGAAATACCAACACTTTTAGTGATGAACAAAGTTGATATGCTGGAGGATTTTGTCCCGCGTATTGACAGAGATGAGGATAACAAGCCGGTTCGTGTCTGGGTTTCAGCGCAAACGGGTGATGGTATCCCATTGTTGCTACAGGCATTGACGGAACGTCTTTCAGGTGAAATCGCACATGTTGAATTGCGTTTACCACCGAATGAAGGTCGTTTACGTAGCCGTTTCTATCAACTTCAGTCAATCGAACGTGAATGGCAGGAAGAAGACGGCTCAATTGGCCTTGAGGTGCGTATGCCAATGGTGGATTGGCGGCGTCTGTGCAAACAAGAGCAGCAATTACCTGACTATGTTATTTAATCGCTTTGGTTATTAATAATGCTTTGGCCGTTAATAATTTGGCCGTTAATAATATAGTTAGGCAATGGAATTGATATTAAGAGCCCTATCGCTCTTAGCCCTGAAAATCAATCATAAAGAATGGAGCTAAAACATGGCGTGGAATCAGCCCGGTAATGACGGACAAGACCGCGATCCGTGGGGAAGCGGCAATAAAGGCGGCAACTCTGGCGGGAACAAAGGTGGTCGAAAACGTGGGGCTTATGATCTCGACGATCTCTTTCGTAAACTAGGCAGCAAGCTTGGTGGAAATAAAGGCGGCGGTGGTGATGGTGATAATAAACAACCATCACAAATCAGTGGCCGTTTAGGTATGTTAGCTCTTGCTGCTATCGTTGTTGTATGGGCAGGTTCAGGCTTCTACACCATCAAAGAAAGTGACCGTGGCGTAGTATTACGTTTTGGTGAATATAGTGGTGTTGTTGGGCCTGGTTTGAACTGGAAACCAACTTTCATTGATAGGGTCATTCCTGTCAACGTAGAAACCGTACGTGAACAAGCGACAAATGGCATGATGTTAACGTCAGATGAAAACGTGATCCGCGTTGAAATGAACGTTCAATATCGTGTTACCGACCCTGCGCAATATTTATTTAGTGTCACAAACCCAGACAATAGTCTGCGTCAGGCGCTAGATAGTGCTGTGCGTGGTGTAATCGGTCAGTCTGCGATGGAGCAAGTACTGACTACGAATCGTGCTTTTATCCGTGATGTTACACAAAAAGAGCTCGAAGCAACAATTGCGCCATACAAGATGGGGATCACCCTGCTTGACGTCAACTTCCAAGCGGCTCGTCCACCTGAAGATGTTAAAGCAGCGTTTGATGATGTAATTGCAGCAAGGGAAGAAGAACAAAAAACCATTCGTGAAGCACATGCTTATCGAAATGAAGTTCTTCCTCTGGCAAAAGGTAATGCACAACGCTTAATTGAAGAAGCTGAAGCTTATAAAGCTAGTGTGGTCTTCAAAGCAGAGGGTGAGGTGGCAAGCTTTGCAAAAATGTTGCCTGAATATCGTGCTGCACCTGAGATTACCCGTGAGCGTCTGTATATCGAAACGATGGAACGCGTATTAGGTAATACACGTAAAGTAATTGCAAATGATAAGAGCAACAGCATGTTAGTGCTGCCGCTTGATCAAATCATGCGTGGCGCTAATACGAACGCGACGTCAGCACCGAAAGTCAGTCCATCAGCCAGAATGGCGACGCCAAATAATAACGCGTCATCTAATGGCGCAACATCCGCTCAGCCAAACAGTGCTGTTCGTGGTGATGCAGTTAGAGTAGGGAGACAATAATCATGCGTAAATCGCTAATTGTTATCGTTCTGGCCATTTTGGCAGTTGCATACGCATCTATCTTTATTGTTCCTCAAACTGATCGTGGCATTGTCTTACGTTTTGGTAAGGTTCTGCGTGATTCTGAAAACAAGCCGATCATTTATGAGCCAGGTCTGCATTTCAAAGTTCCATTTATTGAAACTGTGAAAATGTTGGATGCACGTATTCAGACTCTTGAAATTCAAGCCGACCGCTATCTGACAAGTGAGAACAAAGACTTAATGGTGGACTCCTACCTGAAATGGCGTGTGACTGATTTCAGCCGCTACTATGTAGCGACGGGGGGCGGTAACCCATTCCAAGCGGAAACCCTATTAAAACGTAAATTTAGTGACCGTTTACGTTCTGAGTTTGGTCGCTTAAGCGTGAAAGATATCATTACTGACTCACGTGGTCGTTTGACTATCGATGTCCGTGATGCCTTGAACAAAGGTACCGCAACCGACGACGCGACCAAAGAAGCGGATGCAGCGATTGCAGATGCCGCAAAACGTGTTGAAGAGGAAACGAACCTGAAGCCACTGGTTGTGAATGCAAACAGTATGGCGGCGTTAGGTATTGAAGTTGTTGACGTGCGTATTAAACGTATCGAACTGCCAAACGAAGTTTCTGAGGCTATCTATGCGCGTATGCGTGCAGAGCGTGAAGCAGTTGCACGTCAGCACCGTTCACAAGGTCAAGAAGAAGCAACGAAAATCCGCGCTGTTGCAGATAAAACAGTAACAGAAACGTTGGCTGAAGCTGAGCGTACCGCGCTGACTTACCGAGGTGAAGGTGATGCAATGGCAACAAAACTGTTTGCTGATGCATTTAACCAAGACCCAGAGTTCTATGCGTTTATTCGTAGCTTACGTGCTTATGAACAGAGCTTTAAGAGTGGTGACGACGTGATGGTCATGAGTCCAGACACTGACTTCTTCCGCTTTATGAAGGCGCCAACTAAGCTTCGCGCGACAGATTAATAACAAGTTAAGTTGCGTGCAACCTAGCAAAATAACTGTTAATCTATTAAAGAAAAGCCCGCTTCGGTGGGCTTTTTTTCGCCTGTCGTTTTAAGTGTAGGATTTTTCAGGGAAAATTTGAGCTGCTCAACTGATGGCATTCATTTTGAGTTTACGGCAGAAATAAAAAATACCATTTTACTTGCTTTCCAGAAAAAAATTTTTGTATTGCCAAAATATCACTGGAACAGTTCATTTTTGATGGTAGAATTCATTTTTAAGCAACCGAGTGTATTTCAAAATGGGTAAGAACGTTGTCGTACTGGGCACCCAATGGGGTGACGAAGGGAAGGGCAAGATCGTTGACTTGCTGACAGAGCGTGCTAAATACGTAGTTCGCTATCAGGGCGGCCATAATGCTGGCCATACTCTTGTTGTAAACGGTGAAAAAACCGTTCTCCACTTAATTCCATCCGGTATTCTTCGTGAAAATGTCATCAGTATTATTGCTAATGGTGTTGTTTTAGCGCCAGACGCATTAATGAAAGAGATGAAAGAATTGGAAGACCGCGGTGTTCCTGTTCGGGAACGTTTACGTCTTTCTGAAGCATGCCCACTGATCCTGCCTTATCATATCGCATTAGATAATGCGCGTGAAAAAGCACGTGGTTCCAAAGCGATTGGAACAACAGGTCGTGGTATTGGTCCTGCTTATGAAGATAAAGTTGCACGTCGTGGTCTACGCGTTGGTGATTTGTTTGATAAAGCCACGTTTGCAGAAAAATTAAAAGAAATTGTTGAATACCATAACTTCCAACTTGTTCATTATTATAAAGAACCTGCTGTAGATTACCAAAAAACGTTAGATGATATTATGGCTGTAGCGGATATCCTGACTGGCATGGTAATTGATGTTTCTGATCTGCTATATAAAGCAAATCAGAAGAATGAATTAGTGATGTTTGAAGGTGCACAAGGGACATTATTAGATATCGACCACGGTACTTATCCTTATGTAACCTCTTCAAATACGACCGCTGGTGGTGTAGCGACAGGTTCTGGTTTAGGCCCTCGCTATGTCAACTACGTATTAGGTATCATCAAGGCTTACTCAACGCGTGTTGGTGCAGGTCCATTCCCAACTGAGCTGTTTGACGAAGTGGGTGAGTTCCTGCGTGAAAAAGGCCAAGAATTTGGTGCAACTACGGGTCGTAAACGCCGTACTGGTTGGTTAGATATCGTTGCGATTAATCGTGCGGTACAAATTAACTCACTGTCAGGCTTCTGTATGACTAAACTGGATGTTTTAGACGGTTTAGAAGAAGTCAAAATCTGCGTAGGCTACCGTCGTCCAGATGGCAAAGTGCTTGAAACAACGCCTTTAGCTGCTGATGAGTGGGATGGCTTAGAGCCAGTTTATGAATCAATGCCAGGTTGGAAAGAAACAACTTTTGGTGTGAAACAAAGAGAATTACTGCCACAAGCAGCTCTGAATTACATCAAACGCGTTGAAGAACTAACGGGTATTCCAGTTGATATTATTTCAACCGGTCCAGATCGTTCAGAAACCATGATCCTGCGTGATCCATTTGACGTTGAGTAATAACACTGACTGCGCCTAATACAGGCGCAGTTTTTTACTGCTTTACCTCCTTCCACTATGCAGCTTCTTTGATAAAACAGTCAAAATTCCCCATAATGATTGAATTAAGTCACTTTTGTGTGCAAATTCTGTGCAATTAAATGCATATTTGACCTGTGTTATACGTTAAACTGTATTTAGCAACATATAATTTATTAGCATGCTATATTTTATTCAGAAAACTGAATGTGTTGGGTTAGAAATAGTAAATGTGAATTTTAAAAGAAGTCACATGTTTTTAGGCCACTGATTTGCGGCCAACAGCGTTATAGCTAAAATTTTGAGGTGATTGTGCAACTGACTAGTTTTACAGATTATGGGTTACGAGCTCTTATTTATCTGGCTTCTCTGGGTGAAGGGAAAATGACCAGTATTACTGAGGTCACCGAGGTCTACGGTGTATCTCGTAACCATATGGTAAAAATTATTAATCAGCTCAGTCACTTAGGTTATATTAAAGCCACTCGTGGCAAAAATGGCGGGATTACACTAGGACAACCAGCAGAATCAATTCGTATAGGGGACGTTGTTAGAGCATTAGAACCCTTGACTCTTGTTAATTGTAGTGGTGAGTTTTGCCACATTACACCTGCGTGTCGTTTAAAAGGTGTGCTACACCAAGCAATACAGCAGTTTTTACAAGAACTTGATCAATACACGCTGGCGGACATGGTGAAAGATAACAGCCCGCTCTATCAACTACTGCTTGATTAGCATTTGCGGTAGTTATGAATTCTGATGACAACGGAGGTAACGATGTCACAAGATCCTTTTCAGGAAAGAGAAGCAGAAAAATACGAGTCCCCAATTCCAAGTCGAGAATATATTCTTGACCTTATCTCGAAGCGTACTGCACCAGCTAACCGCGAAGAAATCGCACAATTATTGAATTTATCGACAGAAGATGAATTAGAGGCACTGCGTCGTCGGTTAAGAGCCATGGAACGTGATGGTCAACTGGTCTTCACTCGCCGTCAGTGTTATGCATTACCAGAGCGTTTAGACTTATTAAAAGGGAAAGTCATTGGTCACCGTGATGGTTACGGCTTCCTACGTGTTGATGGTAAAAAAGAAGATTACTATTTATCTCAAGATGAAATGAAACGCGCCATGCATGGCGACGTTATTTTGGCGCAACCTTATGGGCAAGATCGTAAAGGGCGTACAGAAGTTCGGGTTGTTCGTGTGTTAGAGCCGCGTAATAACCAAATTGTTGGTCGCTATTTTATTGAATCGGGTATGGGGTTTGTCGTACCGGATGATAGCCGTTTAAGCTTTGATATTTTGATACCGAAAGATCGTGTTCTTGGCGCTCGAATGGGTAATGTAGTGGTGGTTGAATTAGTCACTCGTCCACAACGTCGCTCGCAAGCGGTGGGGAATATCATTGAAGTATTAGGCGAAACAATGGGCACAGGTATGGCGGTGGAAATCGCTTTACGTACTCATGAAATCCCACATTCATGGCCACCACAAGTTGAAAAACAAGTCGCTGACCTAAGTGAACATGTCCCTGAGTCTGCGAAAAAAGGGCGCGTGGATTTACGCGACTTACCGTTAGTCACGATTGATGGTGAAGATGCTCGTGACTTTGATGATGCAGTGTACTGTGCACCGAAAAAAGGCGGTGGCTGGCGCTTATGGGTGGCGATTGCGGATGTAAGCTATTATGTCCGCCCACAAACGGCTCTGGATACAGAAGCGCGTAGCCGCGGTAATTCGGTATATTTCCCATCTCAAGTCGTTCCTATGCTACCGGAAGTCTTATCGAACGGTCTGTGCTCACTTAACCCAGGTGTTGACCGCCTGTGTATGGTGTGTGAAATGACGGTGTCGGCATCTGGTAAGCTTTCTTCATACAAGTTCTATGAAGCCGTTATGAGTTCTCATGCAAGGTTAACTTATACAAAAGTATGGAAAATCTTGGAAGGAGACGAAGAACTGCGCGAGCACTATAAAGCGCTAGTGCCACATATTGAGCATTTGCATCAATTATATAAAGCACTTGATGCTGCACGTATTGAGCGTGGTGCGATTTCTTTTGAATCTGAAGAAGCGAAATTTATTTTTAATGCGGAGCGACGTATTGAAAGTATTGAGCCAGTAGAGCGCAATGATGCACATAAATTGATTGAAGAGTGCATGATTTTGGCTAACATTGCGGCGGCTCGGTTCGTTGAGAAAAATGAAGAACCTGCATTGTACCGTGTGCATGACCGCCCTAAAGAAGAAAGCGTGATGAATTTACGCTCTGTTTTCAGTGAATTAGGGTTGACTTTGCCAGGCGGAATGAAACCGGAGCCGAAAGATTATGCGCAGGTAATGAATGAAGTGGCTGAACGTCCTGATCATGAATTACTGCAAACTATGATTTTACGATCAATGAAACAAGCGATTTATGATCCTGAAAATCGCGGTCACTTTGGTCTAGGTTTGAAATCGTATGCTCACTTTACATCACCAATTCGTCGTTATCCTGACCTGACGTTACACCGCGGGATAAAATATTTACTGGCGAAAGAACAGGGTCATTCAGATAAACGCTGGACGGAAACCGGTGGCTGGCATTCAGACATGGATAGCATGTTACAGCTTGGCGAGCACTGTTCAATGACTGAGCGCCGCGCTGATGAAGCAACGCGTGATGTGGCTGACTGGCTGAAATGTGATTTCATGCAGGACCAAGTGGGCCAAACCTTTACAGGTTTAATTACCAGTGTGACCGGCTTTGGCTTCTTTGTACGCCTTAATGATTTATTTATTGATGGTTTAGTGCATATTTCAACGTTGGATAATGACTACTATCGTTATGATGCGGTCGGTCAGCGTTTAATTGGTGAATCATCAGGCACCACTTACCGTCTTGGCGATGAAGTGGAAATTCGTGTTGAAGCGGTGCATATGGATGAACGCACCATTGATTTCGCTTTAATTTCAACTACTCGTAAAGCGAAAAACCCGGGTAAAACAGCGCGGGACAAAATGAAGCAAGAAGTGAAAAACGCGACGCGTCCAGCTCGTCGAAAAGCGGATGCGAGTAAAGATAAAAACTTCGAGCCTGATTCTGCATTTCGTCGTTCCGATAAAAAAGGAAAAAAAGCTGAGGCTAAGCCAGAGGCGAAAGGAAAAGGTAAAAAGCCTTCTGATAAAACCAGAAAAATTACAGCAAAATTAAAAGCTAAACGCGTTGCAAAAAAATCCCAAAAACAAGAGGGATAATGGTTTTGCTGTAGTTATTAACCATCGTTATTAACCAAAGTGGCGCTAACACGCCACTTTACTATTTATATTAATAAATAAGAAATTTATGAGCGAAATGATTTATGGCATTCACGCAGTGAAAGCCTTACTTGAGCGTTCACCGCAACGCATTAAAGAAGTCTATATTTTGAAAGGTCGTGAAGACCGCCGATTAATGCCGCTGGTGCATGAAATCGAAGCGTTAGGTGTTGTTGTTCAAGTGGCGAACCGTCAATGGATGGATAGCCAAACCGAAGGCGCCGTTCACCAAGGTATCATTGCGAAAGTATTACCGGGTAAACAATATCAAGAAGGTGACCTGCCTGATTTATTGGAGAACACACCATCGCCATTTTTATTAGTATTGGATGGCGTGACGGACCCACATAACTTAGGCGCGTGTTTACGTAGCGCTGATGCCGCTGGCGTTCATGCTGTGATTGTTCCTAAAGATAAATCTGCTCAGCTTAATGCAACCGCGAAAAAAGTGGCCTGTGGCGCGGCAGAAAATGTTCCACTTATTCGTGTGACGAATCTGGCAAGGACATTGCGCTTGCTACAAGAATACAATGTATGGATTGTGGGAACAGCAGGTGAAGCTGACCATAATTTATACCAAAGCAAATTAACCGGCTCGATAGCCCTGGTTATGGGGGCTGAAGGCGAAGGCATGCGCCGATTAACTCGTGAGCACTGTGATGAGTTAATTAGCATTCCAATGGCGGGCTCTGTGTCATCATTAAATGTATCAGTGGCGACAGGGGTTTGTTTATTTGAAGCGGTGCGTCAGCGCTTACCTGTTTCTGTAGAAAAATAATATTTAATGTAAAACGGTATCCATCTCTTGAGTTTTATCTCAGGGATGGGTATAGTTACGCGTCAATTTTTTAGCCGCACTCAATAAGTTCCTTGCCTCCGCGGGCCGCGGTTAACCCAGACAGGAGGCTAATAATCCGTAAGGAGCAACTACTAATGCGTCATTACGAAATCGTTTTTATGGTCCATCCTGACCAAAGCGAACAGGTTCCGGGCATGATCGAGCGTTACAGTGCAGTTATCACTAACGCACAAGGTCAGATTCACCGTCTGGAAGACTGGGGCCGCCGTCAACTGGCTTACCCAATCAATAAACTGCACAAAGCACACTATGTTCTTCTGAACGTAGAAGCGCCGCAGGAAGCGATTGATGAGCTGGAAACTAACTTCCGCTTCAACGATGCCGTTATCCGCAGCATGGTTATGCGCTTAAAACACGCAGTAACAGAAGCTTCTCCAATGGTCAAAGCTAAAGACGAACGTCGTGGCCGTGACATGTCTGATGAATATCAGGATGAAGAAGTAGAAGAAACTGGGGATTCTGAAGAGTAATTGCGCAGGTGACCACTAATCGTTTGGTGTTGACAGGCACAGTCTGTAAAGCATTGATTCGAAAAGTGAGTCCGTCAGGCATTCCTCACTGCCAGTTTGTTTTAGAACATCGTTCACAGCAGCTGGAAGCAGGACTGTCAAGGCAAGCATGGTGCAGAATGCCCATTATCGCCAGCGGACAAACCTTACAAGCCCATACTCACAGTATAACGGTCGGCAGTTGGATTACAGTAAGCGGTTTCATTAGCACCCACCAAGGGCGCAATGGAATTAGCAAGATAGTCCTCCATGCCGAGCAGATTGATTTGATAGATTCTGGAGACTAGCCATATGGCACGTTATTTCCGTCGTCGCAAGTTCTGCCGTTTCACAGCGGAAGGCGTTCAAGAGATCGACTATAAAGATATCGCAACGCTGAAAAACTATATCACTGAAAGTGGTAAAATTGTACCAAGCCGTATCACCGGTACTCGTGCAAAATATCAACGCCAGCTCGCTCGTGCTATCAAGCGCGCTCGCTACCTGTCTCTGTTACCATACACTGATCGTCATCAGTAATTGGTACAGTCCATTAACGACTAATAGAGGATAAGGTAATGCAAGTTATTCTGCTTGATAAAGTAGCTAACCTAGGTAGCCTGGGTGATCAGGTTAACGTTAAATCGGGCTATGCTCGTAACTTCTTAGTTCCACAGGGCAAAGCTGTTCCTGCGACTAAGAAAAACATCGAATTCTTCGAAGCTCGCCGCGCTGAACTGGAAGCTAAATTAGCTGACGTTCTGGCAGCAGCACAGGCTCGTGCAGCAGCTGTTACTGCTCTGGGTTCTGTAACTTTAGCTTCTAAAGCTGGTGACGAAGGTAAACTGTTTGGTTCAATCGGTACTCGTGATATCGCTGACGCAATTACTGCGGCTGGCGTTCAAATCGCGAAAAGCGAAGTTCGCCTGCCAAACGGCGTTCTGCGTACTACTGGTGACCACGAAGTTCACTTCCAGTTACACAGCGATGTTTTCGCAGAGCTGAACGTTATCATCGTTGCTGAGTAATCAATAATGATGATATGCATCACTGGGTTATCCATGATGCGAATAAAAACACCGGCTAAGTCCGGTGTTTTTTTATTTTCTAGACAATATTTTTATATTTATTGATTAGCTAAACATTGGTAGTCGAGTAATTCACCCGCAGAACCTAAGTTCAAATCCCCAAAATTCAAACGGTTGGCAAGTAATACCTTAGAACCATCTTTAAGTTGTACCATTGCTAGGCCAAAATTACCCATTTTATCGTGATGCTTGATGACATATTCGTTTAGTTGATGAAACGAATTTTCTACATGGTTTGAGCCTTCTGGAAATTTTTTGGCTAAGTAATGATGACCCGCTAGTTCAGAAGATAGAGAAGCCCAATGTGTCGTTATTGTCGATGAAAGTTGATTAAGCGTTTTATTTATCTCAGGTTTTAAGCAGGCAATATGAATATGGAGTTGGTTTTGAGAGCGACCATATTGGGAGTTTACCGCAATGGCCAATAAATGTTCAGGAATTGGATGGTTTGTTTGTTGTGACAAACTGCCCCTTTCTTGCCAAGCGATAGCAAAATAGTCGGGTGAGTGTTGTTCCAATAATTGGCTAGATTCTATCCCCGTGATCTTTTCAGTCGGGATAATTAAGTTGTGTAAAGGCCCTTTTTTATCTTTGAATAATACATAGTGTTTTTCCTGTTCTACTTTCAAGCAGGGCAGCGTTGTTGGAAGTAATGGAATACATTGAGTATTAACGATGTTCCACAGCGCATTTGAATTGATCTTGAACCATGAAATATAGCTAACAATCACGATAAGTAATAAAAGAGCCACACCTAAAAATATGTTAATCCATTTGCGCTTTAGCATGATAGTTTTTATCGCTTAACATGTTAGTGAGAGACTATTTATTATATATCGCTAAATTTATATATTGTTAAGTCAAGGTGAGGGTAAATAGTGCAAATTCAGACTAAGTATTAGGGTAGCGGGATGCTACCCTAAAGTCGGTGTTTAAACTAAGGTGTACGGTAATAGCTTCCGTCACTTAACCGCGCGAAACTATAAGTTTTCCCATCAGAGCCAGTAGTTTCTAATAATTGAACTTCACCTTTTGCATTCGCTTTCAGACGAATTTTTTGCCCTTGGCGTAAATTACTTAGTGGCTTCTCAGCCCCTTCAACGCGAGCCATAATAAAAGCATCATTGGCTTGTAAGTTATTATCACGAAAGAGTTGTGCGAGCGTCTTCCCTTTTTGTACTCGGTAGTTTTGCCATTCATTAGCAGAAGGGCGAGTTGTTTTGGGCTCAGGCGTTTTTTCTGGTGATGTTACCGTCGTAGGGTCATTAGGTTCAGGCTCAATAGGTTCTGGGATAATTTCGGGCTCAGTAGGTAAAAGAGGTGAATTATCTTCAGGTGCCGGCACGGGCTCTGGTATCGGCGGTGTAATAGTCGGTTCAGGCACAACCTCAGGGGTAGTAGGTGGTGGGATAACGATAGGCTGGTTTTGAACAATATCGCTGGGGGATTTTTCGCTTGCAGGCCAAAAAAAAGCGACCACGACAATTAAAGCGAGCAGTGCAATACCATAGCGATGAAATTTTGAAAGTTTAAACATCACTCCTCCTTGATGAGGCAATGAGTAAATTAGACCGTATTAATACGCATACTAGCACCCTTTTTAGGCTTTTTTAGCGTTGGGCTGAATTTTTCAGAGAACACTGAATAAATTTGTCGGGAATCAATCAGTTTTATTCTTTAGATTCATTGTTTGGGTTTACCCATAAGGATGGGGCTGCTATTCTTGGTTTTTTCTCAAAATCATATGGGTATTTTCATGGCAAACCAAAATTTCGATTCGGTAGAAGCTCAAGCGAGTTATGGCATAGGTTTACAAGTTGGGCAGCAATTATTAGAGTCAGGGCTAGAAGGTTTAGTGCCAAATGCAATTTTAGCAGGCCTCGTTGACGCTTTAGAAGGCAATATGCCATCGGTACCTGTTGAAACTCTGCACAAAGCATTGCGTGAAGTGCATGAGCGTGCCGACGCTGTTCGTGTATCCCGCCAGGCAGCATTAGCGGAAGAAGGCCAAAAATTCCTAGATGAAAACCAAAAACGTGATAGTGTTTCAACGACTGAGTCTGGCTTACAATTTTCAGTGATTAACCAAGGTGATGGTGCTATTCCATCTCGCTCAGACCGCGTACGTGTTCACTATACAGGGCGTTTAATTGATGGCTCTGTGTTTGATAGCTCAGTACAGCGTGGGCAGCCAGCAGAGTTTCCTGTAAGCGGCGTTATTCCAGGTTGGATTGAAGCATTGACCCTGATGCCAGTCGGCTCTAAATGGGAATTATATATCCCTCACCAATTAGCTTATGGTGAGCGTGGTGCAGGTGCATCAATCCCGCCATTCAGTACATTAGTATTTGAAGTTGAATTACTTGAAATTTTATAATTTCTGTTAGTTCAGTTCACAGCTAAAAAGCCTCATCGTCTTTGGACTTTGGGGCTTTTTTTATGGCGTTAATTTCACACAATTGCTACTCTTGCAGTAAAGGGTCATCAGAGAGGTGAATAATATGCTACAGCAAATTTGCGAATTAGCTCAAGAAGCGGGTTATGCGATTATGGAAACTTATAATGCGCAAGAACCTTTACAGGTTGAACACAAAAGTGATAATTCGCCTGTTACCGAGGCTGATATTGCCGCCCACAATGTGATTACCGCGGGCCTTGCTCGTATTGCTCCTGATATCCCCCAACTGTCGGAAGAAGACCCTCCTGAATGGCCAGTCAGGCAGAATTGGCAACGCTATTGGTTGATTGACCCATTGGATGGAACGAAAGAATTTATTAATCGTAATGGGGATTTTACGGTTAACATTGCCCTTATCGAGAACGGTGTACCAACGATGGGGGTGGTATATGCCCCAGCGAAAGGGCTGCTGTACTACGCTGAAGGTAATCAGGCATGGAAGGAGGAGGGTGGCCATAAGCAACTTATTCATGTGAATGATGCCAAGCCACCAGTCATTGTTATCAGCCGCTCCCATCAAGACAATGAATTAATGGATTATTTAAAACAAATGGGTGAACACACGACAGTAGAAATTGGTTCTTCACTCAAATTTTGTTTGGTTGCGGAAGGAAAAGCACAGCTTTACCCACGTTTTGGGCCTACAAATATTTGGGACACTGCAGCTGGACATGCGGTTGCCATTGGTGCAGGGGCAAAAGTCGTTGATTGGCATGGAAAAACGCTCGATTATACACCTCGAGAGTCTTTCTTAAATCCAGGTTTTCGGGTGATTTTATTCTAAACATCAATAAAGGTTGGGAAGTGATTTCCCAACCTAATTAATAACTAATTATCTAGTTGCAGCACTTTGGCAGTGGCTGTACGAATATCTAAACAGGCTTTTGCATCCGTTTTTAAGTCAATCCCATAGGTTGGAATGATGTCTTTTAAACGTGTTTCCCATCCATCGGCTTTGAGTTGCTCATCAAAACACGTTTTTAATACGTTTAGCGCAATAAATGCCGCTGTGGAGGCCCCCGGAGATGCTCCCATCAATACAGTAAATGATTTATCCGCACTAGTAATCAGTTCTGTACCAAACTCTAAAACCCCTTTTTTATCATGGTCAGGTTTAATAATTTGTACTCGTTGCCCTGCAACCACCTCTTTCCAATCCTCATGCTGTGCTTCTGGGTAGAATTGTTGCAGCATAGCAAATTGGTGAGCAGAAGTTTGCAGGACTTGGCCCACTAAGTATTCTGCGAGTGACCAGTTATCTTTCGCAACCGCAAGCATTGGTTCAATGTTATTCAATTTAACCGATTCAAACAGGTCTAAATAAGAGCCGTGCTTAAGGAATTTACTCGAAAAACCGGCATAAGGCCCGAATAATAGAGAACGTTTACCACCAATAATACGAGTGTCCAAGTGTGGAACAGACATTGGTGGTGAGCCTTTGTCTGCTTTACCATAGACTTTTGCATGGTGGCGAGAGGCAATTTCTTCGTTATCACAACGCAGCCAGATACCACTGACAGGGAATCCACCATACCCTTTTCCTTCAGGGATCCCTGATTTCTGTAGTAATTCGATTGCTCTACCGCCTGCACCAACGAACACAAACTTCGCTGAAGTCATTGTTTTCTCGTGCGTGAGTAGGTTTTTAACTTCAATATTCCATCTGCCATCGGCGGTTTTTTTAACATCGATGACTTCATGTTTATAGTGAATTGAAAAACCGGGCTGTTCGCTTAATTGTGCGATTAATAAATGCGTTAGCGCACCGTAATCGACATCAGCACCGGTATTAACACGGGTAACCGCAATCGCTTCTTTAGGGTCTCGACCTTCCATGATCAGAGGTGCCCACTCGTTGATCTGCTTTGGATCATCACTGTATTCCATGTTGTGGTAACAATGGTGAGCAGACATCTGTTGGTAGCGTTGTTTCAAGAATTTTACATTGTCTTCACCCCAAACAAAGCTCATGTGTGGGCATGGGTGAATAAAGTCACGTGGGTCTTTAATTTTGCCTTTGGTGACCAGATAAGACCAAAGCTGACGAGAGAGATCGAATTCAGTATTGACTTCAAGGGCTTTACTGATGTCCACCGTACCATCTGGATTTGGTGGTGTATAGTTCATCTCACAGTTAGCGGCATGCCCTGTTCCCGCATTGTTCCACGGGTGGGAACTTTCTTGGGCACAGTCGTTTAGCCTTTCAAAAACGGCGATCGTCAGTGAAGGTTCAAGTTCTTTGAGAAATGTACCAAGCGTTGCACTCATGATCCCTGCGCCTATGAGAGCAATATCGACATTCTCAGCAATGGGTTTGTTCATGTATCCCCCTATTTTTTGGTTGGAGTGAAGCAAAGATCGGTACCTTCTTGATAGACAACATAAGCACGACGCCATGGCTCATCACCAATAAGCCGCCATTTATGGCCAGTTCCTGTATTATCTTGCGCAAGTAAGATATCACCAGGATTGATGATAAATTTAGAACCATCTTTAGTTTCGAATTCTAAAGTGCCGGAAAGGGTAATGACATAACGAGGAACAGGGTCTTGATGCCAATCAAAAGAGCCGCCAGAAACTGTTTCACGAAAGGTAAGCTCATTGACCGCAATGGCAGGGGTTTGGCTATCTCCTCCTGCTATATTATTGAGCTCAAGAGTGCCTTCTTCAAATAGAGAATTTCCATCTTCTCCTGTCCACATACGAACGCAGCGTATCATTTTATTTAGCTCCTTAATCACCGACTGTAATGTATAACAATTATTTGATATTCATTGGATGCAAAAATAAGACTCTTAAAATGATGATAAATAAAATTAAATATTATTTAAATTTAAGGTTTTTTAGCGGATAGGTCAAAGTGAAATATGTTTTATCTTGGAATTATGGTTTTATTTTTTAATAAAAGAATAAAATAATAAAAGTTGATTATCTTTTTACGATTGTTTTTATTTTTATCGTTCGTTTAATGATTGATAAAAAATAGGAAAGCTCACTATGACTTTATTTTATCATTATGAGCTATCAGAGCTGGATTAGCTATTTGAGAATAGCGTTTAGGGCGAGGTATTGGATCAACATGATGGTTTTACCATCAACAATTTCTCCCGTTTTAATCGCATCAATGGCTTTAGAGAAAGGCCACTCTAAAACTTCAATATCTTCGCCTTCTTCCTTAAGTCCACCACCCGCGTTTTGACGATTATTATCACTGTATTCAGCGATGTAAAAGTGGAGTTTTTCGGTGACAGAGCCTGGGCTCATAAAGGCTTCAAAAACTTTTTGAATTTTATCGACTTTAAAACCCGTTTCTTCTTCGGCTTCAGCAATAATACGAGCTTCTGGTGAGGCGTTTTCTAATAAACCAGCGGCGGCCTCGATCAGGAAATCAGAATAGCCATTAACATAAACAGGCAGACGAAATTGACGAATTAAAATAATGCTATTTTTTATTTTGTTATATAACAAAATAACGGCGCCATTGCCTCTATCATAGACTTCGCGCTCTTGTTGTTGCCAACTACCATCTCGACGTTGTAACTCATAAGTATATTTTTTTAAAATATACCAATTATCCGAAAGCAGTTTCTCGCGAATATTCCGTATGTTAGGGAGTTTTACAGTCATTAAGCAACCTTATTAAACAAAAATGATTTTGTTAATTTAGCACTGTTAATTTCTGTATGAAATAGGATTTAGATGGGACCTGCTTTAGAGCAGATCCCACTGTAAACTTGCGGGTTATTTAATTATTTGGATTTGTTTAACTTCGACTTCTCTTGAATTCCAGTCTTTATCAATTTTACCGCGAATTTCAACTTTGTCTTTTGGCGTTACATTTATGCCATTCCAACGCTTTTCGCTGATTTCTAAATTAATAGTGCCAGTACCATCGGTGAATTCATAATGTTTATGGTCAAGTTGTTTGACGATATTCCCACGTAAAATAACCCAGCTGTCATCTGACATATCAAGTGCTTTTGCGACAGTCATTTCCCCACTATTTGGGCCGATGAAACCACCGGTTGGAGAGGTTTGGGCTGTTGTATTTGTGGCAGCGCCAGGGCCGTCAAACCCGCCATTTGCAGCGAAAACAGGTGCACTTGCGAGTGCAGCAATTAAAGCAATTACAGGTAATTTTTTCATCATCGGTATCTCCAAATTGGATGTAAACTTGTTTGTATGGAGGGTATTAAACCAAGTAAATCTTAACAGGATCTTAAGAAACTTAACTAACGAATTATATTTTTAATTTTGCCAATAATAGCTAGTCATATTATAGCTGATAGGATAAATATAATAATATTCTAATATGGGGGTAGATTATGCGAATTCTACTAATTGAAGATGACCGGTTAATTGGTGATGGCTTAAAAGTGGGTTTAACCCAATTAGGGTTTACCATTGATTGGTTTATGGATGGTAAACAGGGGCAACTCGCTTTATTTGATGCACCTTATGACGCTGTTGTACTCGATCTTTCGTTACCAAATATTGATGGAATGGATATTTTGAAGCATTGGCGTAAGGAGGGGCGTGATGAGCCAGTCTTGATTTTGACGGCACGGGATGCTTTGGATCAGCGTGTTCAAGGACTTCAACAAGGGGCTGATGATTATCTTTGTAAACCATTCGCTTTAATGGAAGTCATGGCGCGTTTGCAAGCGTTGATCCGCCGCCGAAGTGGGCAATTATCTTCTAAACTTACGCATGGTGATGTCGAAATGGACCCGGTTGCAATGACGGTGACACAGCAAGGTGAACCTGTACAACTAAAAGGGAAAGAGTTTGCTTTGCTTTCTTTATTTATGCATAACCCAAATAAAGTTTTTTCTCGCCCTTTAATTGAAGAGAAATTATATAACTGGGATGAAGAGGTCTCTAGTAACTCTGTTGAGGTGCATATCCACCATTTAAGGCGTAAATTAGGCAATAAGTTTATTCGAACCATTCATGGTGTTGGCTATCGATTAGGTGATGATTAATGATGAAGACATTTAGTCTTAGGCTGAAACTCACTTTAATGCTGCTCTTGTTAGCTTTGCTGACATGGGGGATCGCCAGTTCGTTAGCGTGGTACCAAAGCTATAAAACGATTAATGAGCTGTTTGATACCCAGCAAATGGCGTTTGCTAAACGGTTATCTGTTTTACCATCAGACTTTGAATTGAGCCGGCCTTCACTGACTAAAACCAAAAAACTATTGCGAAAGAACCGTGGCCATCAAGATGACGATGCACTGGCATTTGCTATCTTTACACCGGGCGGCGAAATGGTATTAAACGACGGTGATAACGGTAGAGACATCGTCTATCAATTTAAGCGAGAAGGGTTTAGCGATGGGATGATCCAAGGAAGTGACGACCCTTGGCGTTTTGTGTGGCTAAAATCTCAAGATGGTCGATATATCATTGCAGTAGGACAAGAGTGGGAATACCGACAAGAAATGGCAACCGATATTATGGTTGCACAATTTATGCCTTGGTTGATTGCTTTGCCAATCATGTTATTACTATTTTTATGGCTGTTGACACGAGCTTTACGCCCATTGAAGGACGTAGCAAACCAGTTGTATCACCGAAAACCTGATGAACTAACCCCAGTACAAGTGACGCGAATTCCCAGTGAAGTAAGACCTATTATTGACTCTATGAATGTGCTGTTTGGCCGTATTAATGAAATGTTTACCCGTGAACGACAATTTACCTCGGATGCGGCTCATGAACTACGTAGCCCACTTGCAGCATTAAGAGTGCAGGCAGAAGTGGTACAAATTGCAGGGAATAATGCAGATATCCGTAATCATGCAGTGGCTAATTTATCGGAAGGTATTGATAGGGCAACAAGGCTTGTTGACCAACTACTGATGTTGTCTCGGTTAGAGTCATCCACGCAACTTGATGATATTAAAGTTGTATCTTGGCCTGAGTTAATTGAAGCGGCGATAAAAGATGTAGAGCCGGAAGCTAAAGAGCAGCAAACAACGATAATAAATACTTTAGTTGCTAGCCCCCCTGATTTTCAAGGTCAGCCATTACTACTCAATGCGTTGCTGAGAAATTTGCTCAATAATGCAATACGTTATGGAAAAATAGAGGGGCGAGTGGAGATTATTTTGTATGCTGCTCACTTTGAAATTCAAGATGATGGTAATGGCGTGACACCTGAAGTTTTACGGCGGTTAGGTGAGCGCTTCTATCGTCCGCCGGGACAAGAAAAAACTGGGAGTGGCTTAGGGCTCTCTATTGTTAAACGGATTGCGCAATTGCATCATTTACAAGTTATTTTTACTCATGGCGTTAATGGGGGCTTTTGTGCCAAAGTGTATTGGAATGAAACTAAAACGTGATAATAAGCACATTAATTATGATTGTTTATTAAAATAATAATCATAATTATGCATATTTAATGTAAGGGCATTTTAGCATAACTCACTATTTTTAACTCAAGTGAGATAGGGCTAACTATCTGTCGCGTGTGAGAAATTGTAGTGTGCGAAATTGCGCACACTACATACTAACTTAGTAACAGCAAAAGGTAGACGTTATTGGTTTAGTGATGAGACTAACAAACTAATGACTTTTTGAACTTCTTGGGTATTTAATTCACCATCTTTGAAAAACAACACTTTCCCTTGATTATCCAATACGATAATTGCTGAACTTTCTGGTTTCAAGCCCCATGCGTTCTTCACCGTACCTTCGCTATCAACAATAAATTGTGAATATGGAAACTCTTTTTTGCTATCTTCAACGTTGTTTTTCACAAATACACCCGTACCGAAAATTGCATCATCGGTATTAATGATTGTTGTTGTTTGATAGCTATCATGAGGGAACTTGGCTTGCTTGATAGCCTCAACTAAGGGGGCATTGAGTTCTTTTGCTGAAGAACGGCCAGCAATGTGTTGGATAGTACGCACCTTTCCAACGAGCTGTTGGCTTTTCCACGGTTGATAATCCAATTTCCCGTCATTATTCATGACAAGCTCACCCTTGTCACTGACAGAAACAGCAGGAACAGATTGATTTAATTGAATATTTTCTGCAGAAGCTACTGCAGATACCCCAAGCAAGCATATTAAAAGTAAATAATTTTTTATCATAAAAGCCCCTTGATTGATTATTTTGCCATGTGAGCCTAGTGGTTTGTCTGATGACTACTATTTATAGCATAGCTCATCGGATGAGTTACAAGAGGTAATTTAACATTTTTTTAAAATTTAGAATAAAAGCAAAGTTTATGGGGTTTTAACAGTTAATTTACAGTGTCATGTTATGTCAGTAAATTGAATAAAACTGCAATTTTAGAACCAAAATAAAAATTTCTGGTCTATGATTATTGTACGGTATGAGTTATTGAATATCGTAAGAACAAAGGGGAGGCAAAGTTCTAATGAAAATTTTTAACCGTTATAACCCATCTAAGATTGCTCTTTACGTCAAAACGCTATTCCGTGGCAGGCTCTATATTAAGGATTTTGGGGCATTTGAGTTTAACTATGGGAAAATTCTACCACCTAAAATCAGTGATAAGCGCCATTACAATGTGATGAGTGAGGTCAATAAACAGGTTTCATTATTGCAGGCAGAACTGGGGTAGGTTAATCAGCAGTTTTTGGTTAACAACGCGCCACATAGGTGGCGCATTGAAAGAAACGGCTTCGCTATCAAGCATTAATGTCCTGTATCTTTTGTTTGTTGTTTTGCGCCAGCCGTTTCAATAGTATTTTTTCCGGGTTGTACAACGACAGGTGATGGCGCTGTAGTCAGGCGAGTTACGAGTAATTGGTCAATTTTGTAATTATCAATATCGACGACTTCAAATTTATAGCCCGCATATTTCACATAATCTGTCCGTTTCGGCATTCTTCTTAGCCGGTACATCATAAACCCTGCGATGGTTTCATAGTTGCTAAAGTCAGGGAAATCATCAATATCTAAAATGCGCATCACATCTTCAATTGGCGTTCCGCCTTCAACTAACCACGAATTCTCATCACGTACTACGATTTGCTCTTCTTGCCCTGGGCCAATTAAGTCCCCCATTAAAGTGATCATTACATCATTGATGGTAATGATACCCATGACTAATGCATATTCGTTGAGAATCACAGCAAAATCGACGGCGTTTGTTTTAAATGCTTCTAAGGTATCTGATAATGAGAGGGTGTCAGGGATCATGAGCGTATTTCTAATGTGAACACCATCTTTTAAACTTAAGCTCTGCCCATTGAGTACACGGTTAAGTAATTCTTTCGAATCAACATAACCAATAACATGGTCAATACCCCCTGCACATACTAGAAACTTAGAATGTGGCTGGGTTGAAATTTTATGTTTGATGCTTTCTTCTGACTCGTCTTTGTCAAAATAAATGATACTTTCACGCGGAGTCATCGCTGATGGTACAGTACGTGATTCCAGCTCAAACACGTTCTCAATTAATTCGTGTTCTTGTTTACGTAACACACCTGCTACAGCACCCGCTTCAACGACCGCAAAAATATCATCAGAAGTGATATCTTCATTGCGTGATGTAGGTAATTTGAATAATTTAAAAAACAGGTTAGCAAGGCCATTAAAAAACCAGACGAATGGGCTCAGTACCACTAAGCAGAAGCGCATCGGATTCACAATACGAATCGCAATGGCTTCAGGTTTTACCATACCGATGCGTTTAGGCGTTAAATCAGCCACTAAAATAAACAAGCTTGTCACAATGGTGAATGACAGGATTGATGAAACTTGTTGAGCCCAGCTTGGGGATAAAAATTGAATAAAGATATCGTACAAAGCTGGAGAAAAAGCAGATTCCCCCACAATACCGGCAAGGATAGCAACGGCATTTAAACCAATTTGAACGACGGTAAAAAACATTCCCGGCATTTCTTGTAATTTAAGCACGCGAGCCGCATTAATGTTGCCTTCGTCGGCCATAAGTTTAAGTTTAATGCGGCGGGAAGCTGCCAGAGAAATTTCTGACAAAGAAAAGAATGCGCTAATTGCACATAATAATAGAACAATTAATAAACTGTTGAGCATAAGTTATCCAGCCAATCAAAGGAAGAATCCATAAAATTCAAAAATCTCTGAAGGCATAGTCTCGTGTATTTAAATATATTGAGTATGCAAATATATGTTGCGCAATATGCGCAAATTGTTGATATGTTGCATTAGTATAGCACTGAGGTGATTTATCTGCCTAGATATTCATCATCATTCAAGCTGCTTTAAGTCATATTGAAAAGCAACTTGAATGGTTGGGAAGATGAACTCACTGTATTAAGTTATTGATTTATTTGTTTAACGAAGGTGGTAAACAGATACCAATCCCCCCTAATCCGCAATATCCATTCGGGTTTTTGTATAAGTACTGCTGGTGGTAATCTTCGGCAAAATAGAAAGTGTCTAAGGGCGCTATTTCGGTCGTGATTGCACGAGAGTCATGCTGCGCTTTCATTGCATTTTGGTAAGCTTGCAGTGTTTCCATCGCTTGCTGGTCTTGCTCATCTGACACAGTATAAATTGCGGAACGATATTGGCTTCCCATGTCATTTCCTTGGCGCATGCCTTGTGCAGGGTCATGGTTTTCCCAAAATAATGTCAATAGTTGAGAGTAACTGATAACTTGCGGATCAAAAACGACACGAACCGCTTCTGCGTGGCCAGTTCGCCCAGAGCAAACTTCCTCGTAGGTCGGGTTAGGGGTCACTCCACCACAATACCCAGCAGAAGTTGAATAAACCCCAGCTTGCTGCCAAAATAATCGTTCAACTCCCCAAAAACAACCCATGGCAAAATAAGCAATTTCCATATTCTTAGGAATAATCTCAATCGAATGATGGTTAAGCGCATGATATGGTGAGTAAGTCATAGCAGTTGCTCTGCCGGGCAGAGGTTGTGCAATACTTGCAGAGTGAAATTTATTAAAAGGCATAATGATTCCTATATGTATTGACCACACAAATAATCTAAAAATAGGGATAAAAACTTGTGTATATGGCGAATTTTACTCAAAATAAATTGATATGAAGTATTTAGTCAATCGAACAATCACCTTAGGAGTAGGCGTGTCGAAATACCCTCTAATTTGTTTTCTCTGCCTAACTGCGGCAGTGCCAGTGGTACACGCAGCTAATCTTCGTCTTAATATTGAAGGCCTTGAAGGACAACTTAATCAAAACGTTCGAGTACAACTGTCTAATATATCGCAAGATGAAGTTGTGCCAAATGGTCGTTTTCGAGCCCGTGTTGAGAAAGCAATTAAAGAAGGTTTAAAGCCTTTAGGTTACTACCAACCCACGGTTGAATTTAGCTATGAAGAAAAAACCCCGCCTGCTCGTTCCGTTTTAACCGCCAAGGTCACTCCTGGAGAACCTATTTTATTGAAGGGAGTGACTGTTGAATTGCAAGGTGGAGCAAAAACGGATCCCGACTATGAAAAGATGCTCAAACAATATACGCCAAAGCTTGATACAGTTCAAAATGATGGCGAATACGAAGAATTTAAAGGACGTTTTAGTAGTTTAGCTGTTCGCAAAGGTTATTTTGATGCGATGATGGAGAAAAGCCAACTGGGTATTTCTCTTGATCACCATGCGGCTTATTGGGATTTTGATTTTAACAGTGGTGAACGTTATCGGTTTGGTGCAATTTCTTATTCAGGTTCACAAATCCGAGAAGATTACCTGAATAACCTAGCCCCTTTTAAAAAAGGGGAATACTACACATCAGAGCAACTTGCTGAGTTTAACCGTCGGTTAGCTGAAACAGGTTGGTTCTCTTCTGCAATTGTGACACCGCGTATTGTGAGTGCGCGCAAAGCAAATTCTTATGAGTTACCGATGGAAGCAGTAATGACCCCTAGAGCGAAAAACTTTATTGAGCTTGGGGGAGGCTATGCCACCGATGTCGGCCCTCGCGTTAAAGCCACATGGAATAAGCCTTGGATTAACTCTCGTGGGCAGAGTTTAACGTCAAATATTAGTTTATCCCAACCAGAACAATTAATTGATGCGAGTTATAAAATTCCATTAAAAGCGAACCCGCTTGAGCAATATTATGCGGTTCAAGGGGGCTTTAAACGGACAGATTTGAATGATACACAAGCGAATACAACAACCTTGAATGTGTCTCGTAACTGGGATTATTCATCCGGTTGGCAATATGGCGTAAACATGCGTTGGATGCTGAGTAACTTTACCCAAGCTAATGTGACGAATACGACGATGTTGCTATATCCCGGGGCCTATGTAAGCCGCATTCGCCAACGCGGCGGTGTGATGCCAACATGGGGAGATAGCCAACGTTATTCTATTGATTATTCGAATAAAATTTGGGGTTCAGATATCGACTTCGCTGTACTACAAGCCAAAAATGTATGGATCAGAACGCCATGGGAGGGGCATCGCTTTGTCGTTCGTGGAAATATCGGTTGGATTGAAACCAATGACTTCGACAAAGTTCCACCGGACTTGCGTTTCTTTGCGGGTGGTGACGGCAGCGTGCGTGGATATGGTTATCAAAAGATCTCGCCAGAAGATAGTAAAGGTAAGCTGACAGGGGCATCAAAATTGGCGGTAGGCTCTGTGGAATACCAATATAACTTTACAGGAAATTGGTGGGGAGCGACCTTTATTGATAGTGGTGAAGCCGTTGATAACTTTAAAGATAATGATTTTAAAACGGGTGCGGGAGTCGGTATCCGCTGGGTCTCACCGGTTGGTCCAATAAAATTAGACTTAGCAAAACCTATCGGTGATCCAGATAACAACAAAATACAGTTTTATATCGGCTTGGGGACTGAGTTATGAGGTGGTTGAAGTGGCTAAAATGGACCAGTCTTTCCATTTTATTAATTCTCGTTCTGGTTGTTGCCGCACTCAGTTGGGTGATTGGAACGCAATCAGGTCTTCACTTTGCATTAAATACAGCGACACGTTTTGTTCCTGAATTAACCATTGATAAAATTGACGGTGATATTAGTAAATTAACGCTAAGTGGCGTTAAATATCAAATGCCGGGAGTTGATGTTAATGCGGGGAAATTAAATTTAGCGGTACGTCTAGGTTGTTTAACAAGCCGTGAGCTATGTGTCGACAACTTAGGCACGGAAAATGTTACTGTTACTGTTGATACTACCCAATTTCCCCCTTCTGAAGAAACGCCACCATCTGAACCTTTGACTGAACTCAAGGCGCCTTTGACTATTCGTTTGAATCAATTGGCTTTGGTTTCAACGCACGTCAATGTGGATGGTATGGATATTGATTTAGCTAAATTTACCACAGGGGTCACGTGGGAAGGGAAAGCGATCACTATTATTCCAACTGATATCATTGATTTGGCGATTAATTTACCTGAAACCAAATCAGATGCCGTCGCTGAAGAGAAACAGCCAGAGCCAACGCCGATAAATGAACAAAAATCATTGGCAGATGAATTAAAAGCGCTATTTTCTAAACCGTTACTTGCTGAATTACCAGAAGTTATTTTACCTGTTGATTTGAATGTCGACGGTATTAATGCTTCGAATTTTCAATTAACGGGTGCGACTGATCTCAAAATTAACCAATTGCACCTGAGTCTTTCAAATGAAGGGCAACAAGTTCTCGTTAAACAGTTAAAAGTCGATGCACCGCAGGGGAATATTGCGTTATCTGGCACGGCGACCTTGCAAGATAAATGGCCAGTCTCATTGTCAGTCGTGGGGGAAAGCCGTTTAGACGATTTAGATGGGCAAAAGGTAGATCTCTCCTTAAAAGGCGGTTTGATTGATGAGCTAAAATTGGCATTGAATTTACATGGGCCAATTAATGCAAAACTAGATGCAGAAACGGATTTGTCACAAGCAGACCTGCCTATTTTGCTTACATTAGAAAGTGATAAGTTAACGTGGCCGTTAGTGGGGGATGCGCAATATCAACTCGATGGGACACGTCTGCGCCTAAATGGCCGGCCATCGGCTTATGATATGTCTGTACGCTCAGCGATCACTGGGCAGGATCTCCCTCCTTCTACCTTGTTATTAGATGCGAAAGGTAATGAAGAGCAAATTAATTTAACTCGCTTACGTTTAGCCGCTTTGCAAGGTAATGCGGATATTACTGGCGTTGCGGACTGGAGCAAGGCGATTAGTTGGAATGCAGTATTGACTCTTTCGGGTATTAATACGGCAAAACAGTACCCTGAATGGCCTGCTAAAGTGGATGGCAAAATTGCCACACGCGGAAGTTTATACGGTGGCAGCTGGCAGTTGGATATTCCTGAAATTATCTTAGACGGTAATGTTAAAAATAATCTTTTAAAAGCACGGGGTAAAGCCAAAGGTAACGCAGCAGGCCAATGGGATATTCCGAACTTCAATTTGGCATTAGGTAAAAACAATGTTGATGTAAAAGGTTCTCTTGCCGATAAATGGAATCTTGATGCCAAAATTAATGCCCCTGCACTCAATGGTTTGCTACCGGGCTTAGGTGGTGTGATTGCGGGTGATGTGAAATTACGTGGTAATTTACAAACACCAGAAGCCCTTGTTGACCTTACGGCACGTGGTGTGAAGTGGCAGGATGACCTTGCTATCGAAAATGTTGTTATCAAAGGAAATGTGGCAACAGGCGAACAAATTAAAGGGGATTTATCCGTTGTTCTGCGTCAGCTAAAACAAGGCGATCTTGTCGTCAATAACCTGACTTTAGATGCGAAAGGCAGTGAAAAACAGCACACTTTAAAATTAAATATGAAGGGTGAGCCGGTTTCTGGGCAATTAGCATTAGCGGGGAGTTTTGACCGGCAGACTGAAGTGTGGAAAGGGAATTTAACCAATACCTTATTTGATACGGTGGTGGGTGAATGGCGCTTAAACCAAGCAATGTCACTCGATTATGCCAACCAAACACAAGAAGTGACCATTGGCAGACATTGTTGGGTTAACCCGAATGCCCGTTTGTGTGTACCAAAACCGATTAAAGCGGGTAAAAGTGGTAGCGCGGATATCGTGCTAGAACGTTTTGATCTCGCAATGCTTAAACCATTTATGCCACAAGATACTCGAGTCAGTGGCGTATTTACGGGTAAAGCCAATGCCATTTGGAAAGCGGATGGCAGCATGCCACAAGTGAAGCTGGACTTGCGAGGAAATGATGTCAAAGCGGTTCAGTTCGTGGATGGAACCCGTTTGCCTATTGCTTTTGATACCTTAACGTTAAGTGCTGGGTTGAAAAATGGTAAGGCTGACCTTAGTTGGTTATTTGGGTTGGCTAATAACGGACAGATGCGCGGTAACATCCAAGTGTCTGATATTGAGAAACGTCGCTTGTTGTCGGGTAATGTTGAAATTAATTCGGTGACATTAGATTTAATCAAGCCGTTACTGGGCCAGAAGGAAGTGGCGAATGGCCGTTTAAGTGGAAATCTACGCTTAGGCGGGTCAGCGAATAACCCGTTATTAAATGGTAATTTAGCGCTTTCGAGTTTAGAAGTGAGATCTGCAATGATCCCGTTTGATATCAAAAGTGGTCATTTAGGTGTTAATTTCAACGGCACGAGCTCAGTCATGAATGGTCAGATAAACACGCCAGAGGGCTATCTGAACATTGATGGTGACGCAGATTGGCGCAATATTGATGCATGGCGTGCAAAAATCATGGCGCGAGGCAATAACCTCCGTGTTTCTTTACCGCCGATGATCCAAATTGATGTTCAACCGGATATTGTATTTGATGCATCACCTTCGGTACTCACGTTAAATGGTACGGTCAATATTCCATGGGCTCGAATTACTGTTCAAGAGCTCCCTGAGTCGGCGGTAAGCGCATCTTCAGATGTGGTGATGTTAGATAGCAACTTACAGCCAATTGAACAAAAAGCGCCATCCATTCCTATTCAGACCAATTTGGATATTAAAATTGGTAACGATGTTCGATTGGATGCGTTTGGCTTAAAAGCGCGCCTGACGGGTTTATTGAAAGTGGTTCAAAATATCCATGGCTTGCACATCAATGGTCAGGTGGATATTCCAGCTGGTCGTTTCCGTGCTTATGGGCAAGATTTGATTGTACGTAAGGGGCAAATTCAGTTCTCAGGCCCTGCGGACCAACCATTCTTAAACTTAGAAGCTATACGTAACCCAGACAACACGGCAGATGGCGTGATTGCAGGGGTGAAGGTCACTGGGCTTGCAGATAAACCGAAAGTAGAAATATTCTCTGAACCGGCGAAAACACAACAAGAAGCGCTGTCTTACTTATTAAGAGGAGAGGGCTTAGACAGTGGGGATGCAAATGGTTCACAAATGACATCTATGTTAATCGGCTTAGGTGTAGCACAAAGTGGGCAACTCGTGGGCAAAATTGGTGAGACATTTGGGGTCTCTGATTTAGCCGTCGACACCCAAGGTGTGGGGGATGGTTCTCAAGTCGTTGTAAGTGGTAAGATCACTAATGATTTACAAGTGAAGTATGGAGTTGGTATCTTTGACTCATTGGCGACGTTAACTTTACGTTATCGATTGATGCCAAAACTGTATTTAGAAGCTGTGTCTGGTGTTAATCAGGCATTGGATCTCCTTTACCAATTTGAGTTTTAGATTATGCGTGTAATTGTTTATGGCAGCTTAAGACAAAAGCAAGGAAATCATCACTGGATGACTTATGCTCAGCTACTTGGTGAGCATAAGCTAGAAGGCTATGAACTGTATGATCTTGGATATTATCCAGCGGTTGTCAAAGGGGATGGGGCGATAGAGTGCGAAGTTTATCGAATCAACCCGTCCATTTTGACAGAGTTAGATGAGCTAAAGAAAAATTCTCAAGACTATGTGAGGGAGCTCATCCCAACGCCGTATGGCAATGCTTGGATTTATCTATATAAACATTCCGTTGATGGTCTACGCCAAATAAAAAGTGGCGACTGGTTGAAACGTGATGAAGAAAAGTAGCTATCCAATATTATATTGAATGCTATAGTTATACAGGACGCCAGCTATGATAGCTGGCGTTTTTTATAGATTAATTAACTGATTATAACCCATAAAAAAAGCCCTGGTATTAACCAGAGCTTTCATAATCTCCCTATAGGGGGATTATTTTTTTGCAGCGCGTTCGAAAGATTCGATGATCTCTGCTTTTGCAGATGCCGCGTCTTCCCAACCATCAACTTTAACCCACTTACCTTTTTCTAAATCTTTGTAATGTTCAAAGAAGTGAGTAATTTGAGCACGCAGTAATTCTGGCAGGTCGTTCACATCTTTAATGTGATCGTATTCTTTGCTTAATTTAGTGTGCGGAACAGCCACTAATTTTGCATCTTCACCAGACTCGTCAGTCATTTTCAGTACGCCAACAGGACGGCAACGGATGACTGAGCCTGGTTGCAATGGGTATGGAGTTGGAACTAATACATCAACTGGATCACCATCTAAAGACAGGGTGTTGTTGATGTAACCATAGTTGCATGGATAGAACATCGCTGTTGACATGAAACGGTCTACAAACAGCGCACCAGACTCTTTATCAACTTCATATTTGATAGGATCTGCGTTCGCTGGGATTTCGATGATAACATAGATATCTTCTGGCAGATCTTTACCTGCCGGTACATTGTTCAGGCCCATTTAAATGTATCCTTTGTGTGAATAATGAATTTACTCATTTTAATTTGTCACTGGCATCGCATTTATTGCCGCCTTTAGGCAAATTAAATAATAGAGTAGATAGCGTGAGGGACATTATAGCCGTAAAAGGGGACAAAACTCACTAGTTGGTGAAAAAAAGGGACAAAAAAGGCGGGAAGCCCCGCCTTATAATTAATGAATTAGATTATTCCGTGTCAGGGAATTCACGCATAAATGATTCTGCTTTTTCTACCATCGACTCAGTTCCGACAAAGAACGGCGCACGTTGGTGTAATTCGCTAGGTATGATATCTAAAATGCGGTTTGCTCCATCACTGGCTTTACCACCGGCTTGTTCTGCTAAAAATGCAATTGGGTTACATTCGTACAGAAGGCGCAGTTTTCCATTTGGATGGCTTGCCGTACTTGGGTAAATATAAATTCCCCCTTTGAGCAAGTTACGATGGAAGTCTGCAACCAAAGAACCGATATAACGCGTGGTATACGGGCGATTTGTTGCTTTATCTTCTTCTTGGCAATATTTAATGTACTTTTTAACACCCATCGGGAACTTAATATAGTTACCTTCATTGATGGAGTACATTTTTCCTTCTGATGGGAACATCACTTTTTCATGAGACAAGCAGAACACGCCCAATGATGGGTCGTAAGTAAACGCATGTACACCAACACCAGTGGTGTAAACCAACATCGTTGATGAACCGTAAACCACGTAGCCCGCAGCCACTTGGCGGTTACCAGGTTGCAGGAAATCCGCTTCTGTAACCGGTTGGCCAATTGGCGTGATACGATGGTAGATTGAGAAAATTGTTCCAACGGAAACGTTTACATCGATGTTTGAAGAACCATCAAGTGGGTCCATTAAAACAACATATTTTGCGTTTTCTGCGCGGTCTCCTTCGAAAATGACAATTTCATCTTCTTCTTCAGAGGCGATACCGGCGACTTCTCCGCGTGCTTTTAAAGCCGCTTTCAGTTTTTCGTTTGCATACAGGTCAAGCTTCATCTGAACTTCACCTTGAATATTCGAAACACCGTTAGTGCCAAGAATATCGACAAGTCCAGCTTTATTAATATCACGATGGATAATTTTAGCGCCCAGTTTGATAGCTGATAATAAAGAAGTCAGCTCACCTGTTGCATGAGGAAAATCTTGTTGCTTTTCGACGATGAATTCGCCTAATGTTTTCATGACGAAGGTCCTGAATAAAATTGACAGAGGTTTTGCGGGGCATTTACCCTCGCGCGGGAAGAGTTTAACTAAATAAAAAAAAGATTAATAGGTTAATGCATTTATAAACCTGTTTTTGATGGGTAGAATAGTGACCAACCTCATGCTAATTGGATGAAAAAGAATGCACATACATATTTTAGGTATATGCGGTACCTTTATGGGAAGCTTAGCAATATTGGCTCGTTCTTTAGGACATAAAGTGACGGGTTCGGATGCCAATGTGTATCCACCGATGAGCACATTGCTTGAAAATCAAGGGATTGAGCTTATTCAGGGGTATGATCCGGCTCAGCTTGACCCAATACCGGATATGGTGGTGATTGGTAATGCAATGACGCGTGGAAACCCTTGTGTTGAAGCCGTATTAGAAAGAGGTTTGCCGTATACTTCTGGCCCACAGTGGCTCCATGACTATGTGTTACCGGAACGTTGGGTACTGGCTGTGGCGGGGACACATGGTAAAACGACCACCGCGGGGATGCTTGCGTGGATCTTAGAAGACTGCGGTTACAAGCCAGGTTTTCTAATCGGCGGTGTCCCAGGTAACTTTGATGTCTCCGCTAAGATTGGTGAAAGCCCGTTTTTTGTCATCGAAGCTGATGAATATGACTGTGCATTCTTCGATAAACGTTCTAAATTTGTTCATTACAGCCCGAAAACCTTGGTATTGAACAACCTTGAATTCGACCATGCGGATATCTTTGAAAACCTCGAAGCGATTCAAAAACAGTTTCATCATCTTGTACGTATTGTGCCCGCCAGTGGCAAAATTTTCACACCGGACAACGACAATCATTTAAAACAAGTGATTGGAATGGGCTGTTGGAGTGAACAAGAGCTGGTGGGTGGGGAGCATGGCGGATGGCAAGCTGAGAAGCTCAGCCACGATGGCAGCCATTTTGCGGTGTATTACCAACAAGAAAAAGTTGGAGAAGTCACTTGGTCACAAGTGGGTAACCACAATATCCAAAATGCATTGATGGCGATTGCAGCGGCTCACCATGTGGGCGTTCCAGTAAAAGAAGCTTGTCTCGCCTTGAATAGCTTTATCAATGCACGTCGTCGTCTTGAGCTACGAGGCGTTGAAAATGGTGTCAGTGTTTACGATGACTTCGCACATCATCCAACCGCTATTTTGGCGACGTTAGAAGCACTTCGCAGCAAAGTTGGCGGAACTTCACGTATTCTTGCGGTGCTCGAACCTCGCTCGAATACGATGAAAATGGGTATCAATAAAAATGATATTGCGCCTGCGCTTGGCCGTGCAGATGAAGTGTTTCTTTTCCAACCCGCCAATATCCCTTGGATGGTGACAGACATCGCTGAAAAATGCGTCCAACCCGCGCGTTGGAGTGCAGATATTGAGGCATTCACCAATATGATTATTGAAACCGCACAACCGGGCGATCATATTTTGGTGATGAGCAACGGTGGCTTTAGTGGCATTCATGGCAAATTGCTCGCAGGTTTGAAAGCGAAAGCAGAAACAGAGCGAGATGATTAAATTCTCTTAGCTAGCTATTTGATAACCCCAGTGATTCTTATGATTACTGGGGTTTTTTTATGTTTGGCATACCCAATGGGCACTGTTCTGTGACGAGACTTAATGTTATTGGACTATTCATTTCTTTTTTTAAACTTCCCATATAACAATCTACTGAATCAGTAAAAAGGTGGAATAAACAACCAACAGCAATGGCTTTAAGCTTCCATGATGGCATGAATAATAATACGACATAGACAACCGCAGCCCAAAAGGAATGGAGTGGGTGGAAACCAATGCCACAGCGCTCTGGGGCGAAAATCGGATCAGCTAGCAGATGATCTAAGTCGATAGCCATCGTGGCAATCATAATCAGGGCCGCTAGTTTCCAATTTTTTCGCCAAAATAGGTAACCAAAGGCAATTGGCATTAGGAAGTGAAAGCCGTAGTGTATGAAGTTACGGAAAATATCAAATAGCAAAATGATGTCTCAAAATAGAATAGAAACAGACAAAAACAATAAGAGGGAAATCAATTTCCCTCTTAAGCTAATGTATATCAATAGATTAAAGCTCTTGTTCAAATAACGCTAGAATCGCTTCATACAGTTCTTTTGTGGTGAAATTATTTGCCGGTGTTGAGAAGATAGTATCATCACCAGCAATACTACCTAAAATTCCTTCTGCTTTGCCTAATGAATCTAACAAACGTGCAATAAGCTGTGCAGCTCCAGGGCTAGTTCTGATCACGACAACAGAAGGGTTATAGTCTATATCCAAAACCAAGTTTTTGAGTGGACTGGTAGCGGTAGGGACACCAGGCTCTGTAGGCAGGCAATATACCATTTCCATTTTTGCATTACGGGTGCGAACTGCACCAAATTTGGTAAGCATTCTGGAAATTTTTGATTGGTTAATATTTTCGAAGCCTTCTTCTTGCAAAGCTGTGACGATCTCAGCTTGCGAGCTAAATTTTTCTTCTTTAAGTAGGGCTTTAAAAGCCTTAACCAAGTCTTCTTGTTTAGACGGAGTGCGCATAATTAACCCATTCTTTTGCATTGAACCAAGTTGTATTATCCGTAAAAGTGCATTTTTATGCAACAAAATTGCGTTATGATGATTTTATAACCAGTGAATAACTTAAAGTTAGATAAGCTTGTTTCGAGCTGATAGTCAGAAGTATTTATTTATCGTAAATTGTGGGAATGAAAAATTAGCATAATAGAACAATGAATTTTTCAGATGTCTGCTGTAAATTTATTGTTAATAAAAATATTTTTGATTGAATAATATACACTAAAAACAACTTATTGTGCGAAATGCAATACCCTGAAAAACTATTTGTTAAAAAAGTGCCCGTTATCTCATTAACAGATAAGGAATTTGTTTAGAATACTGGCAATTAATGAACAAGTTCTCTTGCGTTAAACTCTCTCTCTATCTGTTAACAAATTGTTTTTTATACGTAATGTGTTAAGTGTATAACAAATAAAGTGATATCTTTTTAAAGTACAAATTAAGGAGTTTCAGAATGAAAGTTGCAGTCCTAGGTGCAGCAGGTGGTATCGGTCAGGCTCTCGCCCTTCTTCTCAAAAACCAGCTCCCAGCAGGTTCAGAACTCTCCCTCTACGACATCGCACCAGTTACTCCTGGTGTTGCTGCTGACCTAAGCCATATCCCAACTGATGTTAAAGTGACAGGCTTTGCCGGCGAAGATGCAAAACCTGCATTGAAAGGTGCTGACATTGTTCTTATTTCTGCGGGTGTTGCACGTAAACCAGGTATGGATCGTTCTGACTTATTTAACATCAATGCGGGTATCGTCCGTAATCTGATCCAACAAATTGCTGAAACCTGCCCTAAAGCATTGATTGGTATTATCACTAACCCAGTGAATACCACCGTTGCTATCGCTGCGGAAGTCCTGAAAAAAGCAGGAGTATACGATAAAAACCGTTTATTCGGTGTGACGACGTTAGATATCATTCGTTCTAATACGTTTGTTGCTGAGCTGAAAGGCAAAAATGTTAATGACCTTGAAGTGCCTGTGATTGGCGGCCACTCAGGTGTGACTATTCTGCCATTGTTATCTCAAATTGAAGGTGTTAGCTTCACTGATGAGGAAGTTGCCGCGTTAACCAAACGTATTCAAAACGCAGGCACAGAAGTCGTTGAAGCGAAAGCCGGTGGCGGGTCTGCAACTTTATCTATGGGCCAAGCAGCTGCACGTTTAGGTTTATCTTTAATTCGTGGTCTCCAAGGCGAAAGCAATGTGGTTGAATGTGTTTACACCGAAGGTGATGGTGAACACGCTCGCTTCTTCGCACAACCAGTTGTTTTAGGCAAAAACGGTATCGAAAAGCACTTACCAATCGGTAAATTAAGCGCATTTGAAGAGAAAGCGCTGAAAGACATGCTAGATGTATTAAAAGCAGATATCGAATTAGGTGAAAAATTCATTAATGGCTAATGCCAATTAATTTTTCCTAATAGTGAATGTGAAGGGTTGAGTTTCGTTTAGAACTCAACCTTTTTTTATATGCTTGTTATCAAAAAATAATGCCGTGAATAAATTGATTGATTATTCACGGCGTTATAATTATATCAATTCAATTTTTAATCTTCTGCTGGTGTTTTTACTCTGACTTTTCTTTCTAATAAATCCCCTGTAATTGGGTCATAATAACGACTTGGCCAAATTTCAGCGGGGTGGATCGCTAAGAAATTGGCAATAATCCATTCCCCTTTAGGCCAAGGGCGTGATAGTGCATTTGCTAACGTTGAAGAGCTTAGTCCTGCCTCGCGCGAAATTGCGGCAAGAGTTGTCCCACGCTTACGTAAAGCTGCAATGATATCTGCAGGGTGCCAGTCCGACTTCCGTAAAATCATTTTTTAGTCCTTTTTTCACTTAGAATCATGTAGAGTTAGTGGTACGAGTAACCGAAAATTATGATACATTCAGTACATCCGTTTAGTTATTGGAAATAAAATAACAGAAATTTCCCAAAATAATTTCTGATTTTTTCTTAAAAATTCATTTTATGAAACTACCGTGGTTTTTATGAAATTAAATAGAAAGTCAGAATGAATAACTGTGAATTAGGATAACACTTTGATGTTAAAACTAACTCTTTCTAGTTAGGGATAGAAATGGCATATTTAATGCTACTTTTTACTCGTACTCTTAATATATCTAGATTAGTTAATAAAATTAGTTAAATTATTAGAGAGTAAATTATTTAATTATCTGTTATTAAAAGAAATTAGAATGCTAATAACAAATATAATTTGTATATTATTATTTATAGGCATAAATAAAACGAATGAGTTAATGAGGTTTTGAGAAAATATAGATAGTTTTCAACAACTGAAAATTAAATTGTCATCATGACTAGGAGGGTCAGCATGTACAAGGAATGGCTAACGGCAAAAGAGTTGCTTGGGTTACAAGGGCTTCCCATGACAACTCAAGGTATTAATGCAATGGCAAGGCGTGAAAACTGGGTAAGCCGTAAAAGGCGAGGTATTCAAGGCAAAGCGTTGGAGTACCATATTAGTTCTTTACCTATCGATATTTTTGAGGGGCAGTTTGCTAACGAAACTTCATCTCCTTATCAAGTAAAACGAAATGATAATGCCTTTATTTGGCAGGAAGCTTATAACCAGCTTTCTAATGATGAACGAGACACTATCCTGACATTTATTATGCGTGAAGGCACATTAGCACTAATTGATTTAATTAATAATAAATAATTTACAATTACTTAAGGTGTAAATAATTAATATATAAAAATAATATTATATTGAATTTAAAAAATTTTTTAACAGATGACATTTTAGTAAAGCTGCAACAGCAGGTTTCATAATATAAGTGTGAAGTGAAAAATGAAAAAATTGTGGTTCACTGCCAAAGAATTAGCTGGGTTAGAAGGACTCCCGACATCACCCCAGGGAATTAACCTAATGGCAAGACGAGAAGGCTGGAAAAACCGCCGTAAAAGAGGGGTGCAAGGTAAGGCTGTTGAGTATTATTATGAAAGCTTACCGGGAGAAATCCAAGGGCAACTTAGCCTGCATGAGCCTTCGGTAACTTACCAAAGTCAAAGAACAGATGCATTACAGATCTGGTCAGAAGCGTATTATCAATTGACAGAGTCTGAGCGCAATAAAATAGTGAAGTATATCCTGCGTTATGGTTTGTCGTCACTGCTTGCGCAAATCGATGAAGAAGACAAAGGGGAAAAATAGCGTTTCCCCTTTTCTTGACCTGTTTTGCCTTTTTAGTGACTAAGAATGGCGTTGGATTGCGATATAAGCTAAGCCGATCAATGCATCTTTATAAATTGAATCTTCAATTACATTTAAGGCATCAATCGCTTTTTGTGCTTCTTCTTGGGCTCTTGCATAAGTATATTCAAGGGAACCACAGCGTTTCATAGTTGCAAGAACAGTATCTAACAGATGACGTCCATTGCCTTGTTCAATCGCTTGGCGGATCAATGCTGACTCTTCTTCATTACCATTTTGCATCGCGTGAAGTAGGGGAAGTGTAGGCTTACCTTCATCTAAATCATCCCCCGTATTTTTCCCCAGCTGAGCATTGTCTGCATCATAATCGAGTAGATCGTCAATTAACTGAAAAGCTGTCCCAATATAACGACCATAATCTTGTAGTGCTTTTTCTTGCTCTGGTGTCGCATTGGCTAAAATCGCAGATGCATGGGCTGCTGCTTCAAAAAGACGTGCGGTTTTACTGTAGATCACTTGCATATAGTTTTCTTCAGTAATGTTAGGATCGTTGCAGTTCATCAATTGCAAAACCTCCCCTTCAGCGATCACATTCGTCGCTTCAGACATCAGTTTTAGCACCCGCATTGAATCGAGATCCGTCATCATCTGGAATGATCGAGTGTAAATAAAATCACCAACTAAGACACTCGCTGCATTACCAAAAACAGCATTTGCAGTTTGCTTTCCGCGACGCATATCGGACTCATCAACGACGTCATCATGCAGCAAAGTTGCTGTATGAATGAACTCGATCAATGCAGCAACTTGGGTATGTTTATGACCCGAGTAACCTAAGGATCGACCAGCAAGCACTGCGATCATAGGCCGGATCCTTTTACCGCCACCACTGACGATGTAATAACCAAGCTGGTTAATTAGCGCAACATCTGAATTCAATTGACTGAGGATGGCTTCGTTTACCGCTGACATATCCTCAGTTGTCAGTTCAATAATAGATTCTAAATTCATCTTAATTTATTCATATTATTAGTTTTTGGTTCATTCCCGAAATAAAAAGTTGGGAGACCGATAGAACAGTTATCTTTCTAGCATAACATTATTAATTATAAGATTATCAGGTGTGATGCAAAAAATGTTTAAATAAGTAACAATTGAGTGAATAGGCACTAAATCAACGTTCAAAAACGGTTATTGAGAAAAAAGTCGTATTTTTTGTCATCTAACCGCATTATTGGCTTGTGTTCTGCTGCTTTTTTGCGTAGAATTCGCGCCCTATTGTGAATATTTTATAGCGTGCTCTGGAATTGAAATATTTAGCGGGTACGCGGAAAGCGGAGTTAATATGTACGCGGTTTTCCAAAGTGGTGGTAAACAACACCGAGTTAGCGAAGGTCAAACTGTCCGCCTAGAAAAGCTGGACATCGCAACAGGTGAAACTGTTGAATTTGATCAAGTTCTGATGGTTGCTAATGGCGATGAGATCCAAATCGGCGCTCCTGTCGTTGAAGGCGTTAAAGTGAAAGCGGAAGTGGTTGCACACGGTCGTGGCGAAAAAGTTAAAATCGTCAAATTCCGTCGTCGTAAACATAGCCGTAAACAACAGGGTCATCGTCAGTGGTTCACTGATGTTAAGATCACTGTCATCGCTTAAGATTTAGGAGAGCAGATTAATGGCACACAAAAAGGCTGGTGGTTCGACTCGTAACGGTCGTGACTCAGAAGCAAAACGTTTAGGTGTTAAACGTTTTGGTGGTGAAGCTGTATTAGCAGGTAGCATCATCGTTCGTCAACGTGGTACTAAGTTCCACGCAGGTAACAACGTAGGTTGTGGCCGTGACCACACTCTGTTCGCATTAGCGGACGGTAAAGTTAAATTTGAAGTTAAAGGTCCAAACAATCGTAAATTTATCAGCATCGAAGCTGAATAAGTTTTCTGACCTTTAATTCAGAATTAAAGCCCTGCAAAAACCTTTTGCGGGGCTTTTTATATTCAGATATTTGATCTTTAATGAACTACACACGTATTAAAGATGCACCATCTCTGAGTAGAACAGCCATCCAGCGTTATGCGGCTCAGAAGCGGAGAGAGAATTATGAAATTTGTAGATGAAGCCAAAATATTGGTCGTGGCAGGAGATGGTGGCAATGGTTGTGTCAGCTTCCGCCGTGAAAAATACATCCCTAAAGGGGGACCGGACGGTGGTGACGGTGGCGATGGTGGGGACGTTTACTTACAAGCAGACGAAAACCTCAACACGCTAATTGACTATCGTTTTGAAAAATCCTTTCGTGCAGAGCGCGGCCAGAATGGCCAAAGCCGTGAATGTACAGGTAAACGTGGTCAAGACATCACTGTAAAAGTACCCGTAGGAACGCGTGTACGCGATTTAGGGACCAACGAAGTACTTTGTGATATGACTCGTCATGATCAACGTCATATGGTCGCTAAAGGCGGCTTCCATGGGCTTGGAAATACCCGTTTTAAATCTTCAGTGAATCGTGCTCCACGTCAACGTACCATGGGGACAAAAGGGGAAACTCGCGAAATACTGTTAGAACTGATGCTGTTAGCAGATGTCGGTATGCTTGGTATGCCGAATGCAGGTAAATCTACCTTTATTCGTTCAGTGTCAGCAGCAAAACCAAAAGTTGCTGATTATCCATTTACCACTTTAGTCCCAAGCTTGGGTGTCGTGCGTATGGATAACGAACAAAGCTTTGTGGTTGCGGATATTCCAGGGTTGATCGAAGGCGCAGCGGAAGGTGCAGGCCTTGGGATCCAATTCCTGAAACACTTAGAACGTTGTCGTGTCTTACTTCACTTGATTGATATTTGCCCTATTGATGAGTCTGATCCTGTTGAAAATGCGAAGATCATCATCAGTGAGTTAGAAAAATACAGTGAAAAGCTGGCAGCAAAACCACGTTGGTTAGTCTTCAATAAGATTGATATCTTAGGTGAAGAGGAATCAGCACAGCGCGCAGCAGAAATTGCCAAAGCGATGGGCTGGGAAGATAAATTCTATATGATTTCAGCAGTTAACCACGAAGGTGTGAAAGCACTGTGTTGGGATATCATGGAATTTATGAATACTCAACCGCGTGATATGGCAACGACTGAAGATACACAGCAACCTGAAAAAGTTGAATTCATGTGGGATGATTATCACAAAGAACAACTTTCTGGTACTGAAGATTTTGATGATGACTGGGATGACGATTGGGATGAAGATGACGACGAAGGTGTCGAAATTATTTATCAAAAATAGTTTATCTTAGAAATGTAAAAAGGCGCGAAAGCGCCTTTGAGGTTGTTGACAAAGTGGGATAAAAGCGTGGTTTTTCCCACTTTGTGTTATCAGCCGAAAATCAATAAATTGATTTTCCTAGTTTATTTTCAAAACCTATTCGACTTGCCGCCAAACATAATATGTTTGTCAGCAGTCTGAAAGGCGCGAAAGCGCCTTTTTACTGTCTAAATCGCGTATGATCAGTTTTTCTGATACAGATCTTTATACAAACGGCTTTCAAATCGCACTAATGGTACTCGACGAGTACGTTGCTGGCTCTGTGGTACCGCATAAGCGGAGATAAATTGCACAAAAGCCACACGTTGACCACTGGCGGTTGTGATAAAACCAGCGAGATTATAAACCCCTTGTAACGCTCCCGTTTTAGCGGAAACTTTTCCATTTACACCTGCCTCATCAAAACCACCACGGTAACGCAAAGTGCCATCATGGCCGGCAAGTGGAAGCATAGAAATAAAATCGAGTTGTTGATCATTTTTAGCGATAAACTGCAAGATCTCCATCATGGTTGCTGGGGTGATTAAATTATGGCGAGATAATCCCGATCCATCTACCATCACGGTATTGCCAAGGTCGATCCCCGCTTTTTGCTTCAGTACTTGTCTTACCGCATCGGATCCTGAACGCCAAGTTCCCGGAACACCATAATATTCACGCCCAATGGTACGAAAAACGGTATCCGCTATCATATTATCGGATTTTTTGAGCATCACTTTTAACAAGTCATGTAGCGGCTTAGATTCGGTTTTGACTAATACTTGTGATTGAGCCGCAGGAAATGTACGTTTTTTCACATGGCCAGTCAGTTCAATTCCTGCTGTAGTTAGTTCATTTTTGACAATCGCTCCGGAGTAACTCGCTCCATTTTGTACCGCAAAGGCAAGTGGCAAGGGCTCGCTGCGTTGAGTTAAACAACCTGTTAGGGTGTAGCGGTTCAGTTCACCAGGAACGACATCAAGTTCGCAATAGCGCGCTTCAGGGGAACCTTTAGCTAATGTTTTGACTTCGCTGAACATATTGACAGGGTAAAAACTAGCCGCCTTAATGAATGCAAAATCTCCTGTTTTTTCAGCAGGGTAAAGAGAAACTGAAAAACAGTTACGGTCAATGATAGCCGCAGCGGGTGGCGCACTAAAGCATTGGGTCATATCATTCCAAACCCATCCCGGTGCTTTGTCATGGCTAGTAAAAGCAGAAATATCAACGACGAGATCGCCGTCAACTTTATGGATCCCAAGCTGCTTTAATACATTCGCCATATTGCGAATTTGTTGGCGGGTTAATGTCGGGTCACCACTGAAGCGGATCACTAAATCACCCGTCAGTGTGTTGTTGCTAAGTTTTGCATCAGTTTCAAAATTGGTGACAAAACGGTAATCTGGCCCCAGTTGCAATAGGGCAGCAAGAGCGGTCACAACCTTTTGTGTACTTGCAGGTAATGCCATTTGCTGTGCATTATAATCAATTAATGGGGTGCTACTTCCCACTTTTTGCGCGACCAGAGCAAGGTTAGTGCCATCAGGTAAATATTGTTTGTATTCATCAATAGGAATCGCAAAAACTTGCGTACTAGCTAAGGTAATTCCTAAAGAGATTATCCATTTTCTGGTTAAAGTTAATAATGACATATATTTCACGCATTAGGGTGGACATATAATACATACTAAAGTGTAATGCCCAAGAAAGTAAACGGTGACCCGTTATTAAGTCTCAGTTAAAATAGCGTACATTATGATAAGATAAATGAGTACATAAGTCTGATTGCGTTTTTTTACTAGAACACCCCCGGTTTTACGCAGGTGTTCGGTGTACTGTTGTTACAAAATCAGGAAGATACTTGTTTTTAGATAGGATTGAACCGAGGTATTTATTAATGAAACAGATCCCGATGACGGTACTTGGTGCGGATAAGCTAAGAGAAGAGCTAGAATTCCTTAAATCTGTCCGTCGCCCAGAAATTATTGCATCTATTGCAGAAGCGCGTGAGCACGGTGACTTAAAAGAAAATGCAGAATATCATGCAGCACGTGAGCAACAAGGTTTCTGTGAGGGCCGTATTCAAGAAATCGAAGGGAAACTTTCTCACGCTCAAGTGATCGATGTAACTAAAATGGTCAATAACGGTCGTGTTATCTTTGGCGCGACTGTGACAGTATTGAATGTTGATACTGACGAAGAGCTAACGTATCGTATTGTTGGTGATGATGAAGCAGATATTAAGATCAATCTGATTTCTGTGAACTCACCGATAGCACGCGGTTTAGTGGGTAAAGAAGTTGATGATGCGGTCTCGATTAAAACCCCAGGTGGTGATGTCGAGTTCGAAATTCTTAAAGTTGAGTATATCTGATTCCTATTTCCCTGAATTGGTTATATTATTTCCCTGATTTAAAGAAAAAGGCCGCAGGCGGCCTTTTTCATCATATAAAACATGCTTTCAATGGCATTTTTATATAAATGATGGGGGATTATTTAGGTAAAATGATTTTGCGGTCTGCCGAAGGACGGTAGATAACAAGAATTTTACCAATAATTTGTACATTTACTGCACCAGTTTCGCGAACAATCGCATCAGCGATCAAATTTTTAGTATCACGGTCTTCGCCTGCGATCTTGACTTTGATAAGCTCATGATGTGCTAATGAGAGTTCAATCTCAGCCAAAACACCTTCGGTTAAACCATTGTTGCCGATCATAACAACAGGGTTTAAATGGTGAGCGAGACTTTTTAGGTGCTGAATTTGTTTTTTATTAAGATTCATTGATTTTTTGCTTGGTTAGTATTGAAAATGGCTTATTCTACCGCCATCTGATATCTATCACCATCAATTATATCTTTTTGATGGTAAAGAAGCAGCAAGTTAGGTGAAGTTCTTTTAGTATAGTTGGAAAGCACAATGGCCAATAAAAAACGTTCGGCAAGCTCAAGTCGCTGGTTGCAAGAGCATTTTAGTGATAAATATGTTCAGCAAGCACAAAAAAAAGGGCTACGCTCACGTGCATGGTTTAAGCTGGAAGAAATCCAGCAAGGTGATAAAATTTTTAAACCAGGTATGACCGTTGTTGATTTAGGAGCAGCCCCTGGTGGTTGGTCGCAATACGTTGTTAGCCAAATAGGTCATAATGGGCGGGTTATTGCTTGTGACTTATTGCCGATGGACCCAATCGTTGGCGTTGATTTCCTGCAAGGGGATTTTCGCGATGAAGCCGTTCTCGCCGCTTTGTTAGAACGCGTTGGCGACAAAAAAGTACAGGTGGTCATGTCTGACATGGCTCCAAATATGAGTGGGACACCAGCGGTTGATATTCCTCGCTCTATGTATCTAGTTGAATTAGCTTTGGATATGTGCCGTGCTGTATTGGCGCCTGGGGGGAGTTTCATTGTTAAAGTGTTTCAGGGAGAAGGCTTTGACGATTACCTTAGGGATATCCGCTCCCTGTTTACGAAAGTAAAAGTTCGTAAACCCGAATCTTCGCGCGCACGGTCACGTGAAGTATACATTGTAGCGACAGGGCTAAAACTGTAGTACCCTGAGCGTTATTTGTTAACACAGTTGTAATATGAGGTTAATCCCTTGAGTGACATGGCGAAAAACCTGATTCTCTGGTTAGTCATCGCAGTTGTTCTGATGTCCTTGTTCCAGAGTTTTGGCCCAAGCGATTCGAATAGTCGCAGAGTTGATTATTCTACGTTTATCAATGAGTTAGCCCAGGATCAGGTACGTGAAGTTCGTATCACAGGTCGTGAATTGAACGTCAGAAAGGCTGATAATAGCCGCTATACAACTTATCTTCCTATGCAGGATGAGAAGCTGTTAGACACTTTGCTAAATAAGCATGTGACGGTTGTTGGTGAACCACCAGAAGAACCTAGCTTACTGACATCTATTTTTATTTCCTGGTTCCCAATGCTTCTGTTGATTGGTGTCTGGATTTTCTTCATGCGCCAGATGCAAGGCGGTGGCGGCAAGGGGGCAATGTCATTTGGCAAAAGTAAAGCCCGCATGCTGACAGAAGATCAGATCAAAACAACATTTGCAGACGTTGCTGGGTGTGATGAAGCCAAAGAAGAAGTGGGCGAAATCGTAGAGTTTCTACGTGAACCTGCTCGTTTCCAAAAACTTGGCGGTAAAATTCCAAAAGGCGTCCTGATGGTAGGGCCTCCAGGAACAGGTAAAACATTACTGGCAAAAGCTATCGCTGGTGAGGCAAAAGTTCCATTCTTCACCATTTCCGGTTCTGACTTTGTGGAAATGTTTGTGGGGGTGGGTGCTTCTCGTGTTCGTGACATGTTCGAACAAGCGAAAAAAGCAGCGCCTTGTATCATCTTTATCGATGAGATCGATGCGGTAGGTCGTCAACGTGGTGCGGGTCTTGGTGGTGGTCACGATGAGCGTGAACAAACACTGAACCAAATGCTAGTTGAGATGGACGGTTTCGAAGGTAATGAGGGGATCATTGTTATCGCAGCAACTAACCGTGCTGACGTACTTGACCCTGCTTTATTACGTCCAGGTCGTTTTGACCGTCAGGTAGTCGTTGGCTTACCAGATGTTCGTGGCCGTGAGCAAATTCTGAAAGTACATATGCGTCGTGTTCCTATTGACCCAAATGTAGATACTTTCATTCTTGCACGTGCAACACCTGGGTTTTCAGGTGCTGAACTCGCAAACTTAGTGAACGAAGCCGCATTGTTTGCTGCTCGCGCGAATAAGCGTGTTGTTTCTATGGTTGAGTTTGAAAAAGCGCGTGACAAGATTTGGATGGGTGCAGAGCGTCGTTCTCTGATGATGACTGAAGAGCAAAAAGAATCAACGGCTTACCATGAAGGTGGTCATATGATTATCGGTCATTTAATGCCAGAACATGACCCTGTCCACAAAGTCACGATCGTTCCGCGTGGGCAAGCGTTAGGTGTTGCTTTCTTCTTACCAGAAGGTGATGAAGTCAGTCGTAGCCGCTTGAAGCTCGAAGGTATGATTGCAACGGCATATGCAGGTCGTATTGCAGAAGAACTGATTTATGGTCGCGATAAAGTCACAACGGGTGCTTCTTCCGACATTCAGTTTGCGACGAATACGGCGCGTAACATGGTGACTCAGTGGGGCTTCTCTGACCGCTTAGGCCCAATGCAGTATTCGAAAGAAGAAGGCCCAGCGTTCTTAGGTCGCTCTTCAGGTAATGGTTCAGGAATTTCTGATGAAACAGCACGTATTGTTGATGAAGAAATTAAAAAAATTCTGGACCACTGTTATCAATTGGCATACAAAACATTGGAAGACAATATTGATATTCTGCATGCGACTAAAGATGCATTATTAAAATATGAAACCATTGATATGCCACAGATTGATGACCTGATGAACCGCCGTCCAGTGCGTGAGCCAGCAGGTTGGGATGAAGACAAAAAAGTGAGTAATGTCACTGGTTCGTTCGGTACAGGTGCGCCAAAAGCGGAACCTACAGCGGAAAAACCACAGTCTGAAGAACCAGATAACACAAATAATAGTAATAATGCTGATGAATCAAACCCATCAGATAATAACGACAGCAAACCACAATAAGCGGTCGTGAAATAAAATATTAAGACCCCAGTTCGCTGGGGTTTTTTTCGTTAAGGAAAAATAACAATGCAAATCAAAGCGAGAGGCAGTGTCCTTGACTTATCCACACCTAAGGTGATGGGGATTTTGAATGTCACTCCTGATTCCTTTTCAGATGGTGGCACTCATAATCGTTATCATGATGCGCTTGAACATGTGGCAAAAATGGTGCAACACGGTGCGACTATCATTGATATTGGTGGCGAATCTACCCGTCCAGGGGCTGCCGAAGTTTCTGTGAATGAGGAACTTGATAGGGTTATTCCTGTTGTTGAAGCAATAGCCCAGCGTTTTGATGTATGGATTTCAGTCGATACCTCTAAAGCCCAAGTTATGGCGGAAGCAGCAAACGCAGGTATGCATATCATCAATGATATTCGTTCTCTCCATGAGCCAGATGCATTAGACGTCGCCGCGAAAACAGGTTTACCCGTTTGCATTATGCATATGCAAGGCCAGCCAAGAACGATGCAAGAAGCGCCAAATTATGAAAATGTGGTGCGTGAGGTAAAAGACTATCTTGATGCTGAAATCACCCGGTGTGTGAGCGCAGGGATAGAGAGGCAACAAATTATCCTTGATCCAGGCTTTGGTTTTGGTAAGAACTTGTCGCATAATTACCAGTTATTGGCAAACTTAGAACAATTTCATAATTTCGGACTACCGCTATTGGCAGGGATGTCACGTAAATCTATGATTGGACAATTATTGAATGTTCCACCACAAGAACGCCTCGCAGGCAGCCTAACTTGTGCAGTGATTGCTGCGATGCAAGGGGCACACATCATTCGAGTTCATGATGTCAAAGAAACCGTGCAAGCGATGCAAGTGGTACAGATGACTCTGTCAGAAAAGGAAAAATAAGCGTATGAGCGACCGTAAATATTTTGGTACTGATGGTATTCGTGGCAAAGTGGGTGATAGCCCAATTACCCCTGATTTTGTTTTAAAATTAGGCTGGGCGGCAGGGAAAGTCCTCGCTCGTCATGGTTCACGTAAAATTATTATTGGTAAAGATACGCGTATTTCTGGCTATATGTTGGAATCTTCATTAGAAGCGGGCTTAGCAGCGGCGGGTTTATCCGCATCTTTCACAGGTCCAATGCCAACCCCAGCGGTTGCTTATTTAACACGTACTTTCCGCGCAGAAGCGGGAATTGTTATTTCAGCGTCTCATAATCCATATTATGATAATGGGATTAAATTCTTCTCAATTGATGGGACTAAGCTGCCTGATGAAGTCGAAGAAGCCATTGAAGCTGAAATGGAAAAGCCGATCACCTGCGTTGAGTCAGCTGAATTAGGTCGTGCAAACCGTATTGTAGATGCTGCCGGCCGTTATATTGAATTTTGTAAAGGTACGTTCCCGAACGAACAAAGCCTTGCAAGTTTAAAAATTGTCATTGATTGTGCTAATGGGGCTACTTACCACATCGCACCAAATGTGTTCCGTGAGTTAGGGGCAGAAGTCATCACTATCGGTTGCGATCCTAACGGAATCAATATCAACGAAGAGTGTGGCGCTACAGACGTTCGCCAGTTACAACAAAAAGTTTTGGAAGAAAAAGCACATGTCGGTTTAGCATTTGATGGTGATGGTGACCGCATTATTATGGTCGATCACCTCGGTGAAAAAGTTGATGGTGACCAAATTCTCTTCATTATTGCTCGTGAAGCGCTACGCCAAGGCCAGTTAAAAGGTGGGGTAGTGGGAACATTAATGAGTAATATGGGGTTAGAAATCGCCCTAAAACAGCTAGGAATTCCTTTTGAGCGTGCAAAAGTGGGCGACCGCTATGTTCTCGAAAAATTACAGGAAAAAGGTTGGCGCATGGGGGCTGAAAACTCAGGCCACGTGATTTTATTAGATAAAACGACCACTGGTGATGGGATTGTTGCAGGCTTGCAGGTATTAAGCGCTATGGTACGTAACCATATGAGCCTACATGACTTATGCAGTGGTATGAAATTATTACCACAAGTGCTAGTTAACGTACGTTTCAAAGGCCAACACGACCCATTACAAAGTGATGCAGTTGTTGCAGCGAACGAAGAAGTTGAAAAACAATTGGCAGGAAAAGGCCGCGTATTACTGAGAAAATCAGGAACAGAGCCGTTAATCCGTGTCATGGTTGAAGGTGAAAATGAAGCTGATGTGACTGCAATGGCAAACTATATTGCGGATGCTGTAAAAGCAGCGGGCTAAGTTGTTATTGGTGAAGCTGAGCGATATTTTGATGATTTGTTGTTTTTTTCTGCAAATAATCAAATGGAATCAAAATAGACTTGCTTGTCGGCTCAGCTTTGGTTAGTATTCGCACCTGCTCAATCCCGTAAGAGTATTCTTTCACGGTCGAAATGAGTAGGTGTGCAGTGATAAAGGTCATAGCATTAGGCTATGCACCGCAACTGAATAGGTAACTCAAATGTATGTAGCTCTTTTAATTATTTTCTTGCTAGCGGCTATCGGGCTTATTGGTCTGATTATGTTACAGCAAGGTAAAGGTGCTGACATGGGAGCTTCATTCGGTGCGGGCGCTTCTGCAACACTGTTTGGTTCATCGGGCTCAGGTAACTTCATGACCCGTATGACTGGAATCTTGGCTGCTGTGTTTTTCATCATCAGTTTGATACTTGGCAATATGACTGCTAACAAGTACGGAACTGGTAGTGGTAGTAAGTGGGAAAACATTAGTGAACCTACAAAAGTCGAGCAACCAACAGACGTTCCGGCAGCACCAGCTACACCAACGAGCGATATCCCTCGTTAAGTGTGAAAGATTCCGAATGAAGGCAACTAATGCCATCATTAAGTAGTAAGCTCAGCGATGAGCAAGAAGTTAAAATTTGAGGTTATTGATTGAATATTGATAACCTCGCCTCAGTGCCGAGGTGGTGAAATTGGTATACACGCTACCTTGAGGTGGTAGTGCCTACAAAACGGGCGTACGGGTTCAAGTCCCGTCCTCGGCACCATTATTTAAGATGCTTGTGATTTACAGGTTATCTGTGTAGAATATGACACGCTTTCGAACGCGGGATGGAGCAGCTTGGTAGCTCGTCGGGCTCATAACCCGAAGGTCGTCGGTTCAAATCCGGCTCCCGCAACCATTTCTTATTCAACATACCTTGTCAGTATCGTGGTCTATAGTAGTTATCCGGTGTAGTAATCAAGTGCAGTTATCTAACAGCTCTCAAAATTTCTCATCGATTTCTCTAGATTTTACAGGTATAATAAGAATATGGTGAACCCGTGCACTACAGGGTCCAGTTGCATAAAGCCCCGAATTTCGGGGTTTTTTGTTATTTGACAATCGAATTAACTGGGCTTTTATAGCCCTTTTTTTATGTCTGGGGGTGGGCTTGTCCACATTAGAACAGAAATTAACAGAGATGATCTCAGCACCTGTGGAGGCGCTAGGCTTTGAATTTGTAGGCTTAGAGTTTGTCCGTGGCCGTACATCAACACTGCGTGTCTTCATTGATAGTGAAGAAGGCATCACTGTTGATGATTGTGCTGATGTCAGCCATCAGGTCAGTGCAGTATTGGACGTTGAAGATCCAATCTCTGTCATTTATAACCTGGAAATATCGTCACCAGGGCTTGAACGTCCATTATTCACCATTGCGCATTATGAGCGTTTTATGGGGGAAGAGGTGGCATTGACTTTGCGTATAGCAATGCAGAACCGCCGTAAGTGGCAAGGAATTATTAAGGCCATAGACGGTGAAATGATTACGGTTACTGTAGATGGTAAGGATGAGGTGTTCGCCCTCGGCAACATCCAGAAAGCTAACTTGGTACCCCACTTTTAATAAAGTTCAATGAGGCAACTAGGATGAATAAAGAAATTCTGGCTGTTGTAGAAGCGGTTTCTAACGAAAAATCCCTCCCTCGTGAAAAAATCTTCGAGGCTCTGGAAACTGCATTAGCGACGGCGACTAAAAAGAAATACGAGCAAGAAATTGATGTTCGTGTGGAAATTGACCGTAAATCAGGTGATTTCGACACGTTCCGTCGTTGGTTAATTGTGGAAGAAGTCACAATGCCAACGCGTGAAATTACGTTGGAAGCGGCTCAGTATGAAGACCCAGCGCTCCAGCTTGGAGAGTACGTCGAAGATCAAATTGAATCTGTTGTATTCGACCGTATTACTACCCAAACAGCTAAACAAGTTATCGTACAGAAAGTGCGCGAAGCAGAACGTGCGATGGTTGTTGACCAATTCCGTGAGCAACAAGGTGAAATTATCACTGCTCAGGTGAAAAAAGTTAATCGTGAAAATATCACGTTAGATTTAGGCAATAACGCGGAAGCCGTTATTCTGCGTGAAGATATGTTGCCACGTGAAAACTTCCGTCCAGGTGACCGTATCCGCGGAGTCCTGTATGATGTTCGTCCTGAAGCACGCGGCGCGCAACTTTTTGTTACGCGTTCTCGCCCTGAAATGCTGATTGAATTATTCCGCATTGAAGTGCCAGAAATCGGCGAAGAAATTATTGAAATCAAAGCCGCTGCTCGTGACCCAGGCTCTCGTGCAAAAATCGCAGTTAAAACTAATGACAAGCGTATCGACCCAGTTGGTGCTTGTGTTGGTATGCGTGGTGCACGTGTTCAAGCCGTTTCTAGTGAATTAGGCGGCGAAAGAATTGATATTGTGTTATGGGATGATAACCCAGCTCAATTCGTTATTAATGCAATGGCTCCGGCTGATGTTGCATCTATCGTAGTCGATGAAGACAAATGTACGATGGATGTTGCCGTAGAAAGTAGTAATTTGGCACAAGCCATTGGACGTAACGGTCAAAACGTTCGTCTGGCAGCTCAGTTACTGAAAAAACACCGTGGTGATGACAAATGGGAATTAAATGTCATGACCGCAGAAGAGCTTAATGCAAAACATCAGGCAGAAGCACATGCTTCTATTGATACATTCACCAAGCATCTTGATATTGATGAAGAGTTTGCCACTGCACTTGTTGAAGAAGGCTTCTCGACGTTAGAAGAACTGGCTTACGTGCCTATTAATGAACTTCTGGAAATTGATGGTCTTGACGAAGAGACTGTTGAAGTTCTACGTGAAAGAGCGAAAGCGACCCTCACCACAATAGAATTGGCTCAAAAAGAGAGCCTAGGTGATAATCAGCCAGCAGAAGATTTATTGAATCTTGAAGGTATGGATCGTACTCTTGCCTATAATTTGGCTACTCGTGGAATCTGTACACTGGAAGATCTTGCTGAGCAGGGCATCGACGACCTGATTGATATTGAAGGTCTGGATGATGAGAAAGCAGGTACGCTCATCATGGCCGCACGTAATATTTGCTGGTTCGGTAACGATGCGTAAACACTGTAGCAGGAAGGAACGGCATGACAGAAACTGTAAAAACATTGGCAACGGAAATTCAAACCACAGTTGATCGCCTGGTACAGCAATTTGCTGAAGCAGGGATCAAAAAAGGTGAGAATGACTCTGTTAGCCAGTCAGAAAAAGAAGCTTTACTGAGCCATTTAAACCGTGAACAAGGCGGGGTAGCGGGTCAGCCAAGCAAATTGACACTACAGCGCAAAACTCGTAGTACGCTGAGTGTCCCCGTCACCGGTGGCAAAAGTAAATCGGTAAATGTCGAAGTCCGCAAAAAACGCACTTATGTGAACCGTGATGCTGAAGAAGCAAAAGCGGAAGAGCAGGCGCAGCGTGAAGCGGAAGAGCAGGCACAGCGCGAAGCTGAAGAACTGGCACAACGTCAAGCAGAAGCAAAACGATTAGCAGAAGAAACAGCTAAACGTGAAGCGGAAGAAAAGGCAAAACGTGAAGCCGAAGAGAAAGCAAAACGTGAAGCAGCAGATAAAGCTACGCGCGAAGCAGCGGAAAGAGAAAAAGTGAAACCAAGCGAAAATCAACAAAAACCAGGCAAAGCTGTAGAAAGTAATGCCGACAAACAACGCCGTGAAGCTGAAGCTGCGGAGCTAAAACGTAAAGCTGAAGAAGAAACTCAGCGCAAAGTTGAAGCAGAAGCACGTCGCGTAGCTGAAGAAGCACGCAAAATGGCAGAAGAAAACGGTGAAAAGTGGACTGCTGAAACGAAAACTGAAGAAGACAGCGATTATCACACAACAACTTCAACGCACGCTCGTGCAGCTGAAGATGAAAGTGATGAGAAAGAAGAAGGCCGTCGTTCACGTAATCGTACTGCAAAAGCACCTCGCCAGAAGAAAGGTAATAAACTTTCTGAAAAAGCAGATCGCGAAGAAGAACGTGCCGCAGGCCGTTCGGGTCGCAGCAAAGGTAAGCAACGTAAAGGTAGTTCTTTACAACAAAGCTTTACTAAACCAGCAGTTGCGGTTAACCGTGATGTTGTGATTGGTGAAACAATCACTGTTGGTGAACTTGCTAATAAAATGGCAGTAAAAGGTTCTCAAGTCATCAAAACGATGATGAAGATGGGCGCAATGGCGACTATCAACCAAGTGATTGACCAAGAAACTGCACAGTTAGTTGCAGAAGAAATGGGTCACAAAGTTATTCTGCGTCGTGAAAACGAATTAGAAGAAGCGGTAATGAATGACCGTGATACAGGTTCTGCACTTCAAGAGCCACGTGCGCCAGTTGTGACCATTATGGGTCACGTTGACCATGGTAAAACCTCTCTACTTGACTACATTCGCTCAACGAAAGTGGCATCAGGTGAAGCGGGTGGTATTACTCAGCACATTGGTGCTTACCACGTACAAACTGATAAGGGTATGATTACCTTCTTAGATACCCCAGGTCACGCCGCGTTTACTTCAATGCGTGCTCGTGGTGCTCAGGCAACGGATATCGTTGTTCTGGTTGTTGCTGCAGACGATGGTGTTATGCCACAAACAATTGAAGCTATTCAGCATGCGAAAGCAGCGGGTGTACCAATTGTTGTTGCAGTAAACAAAATTGATAAACCAGAAGCTGATCCAGACCGCGTTAGAAATGAGCTGTCTCAGTACGGTGTTATTTCTGAAGACTGGGGTGGTGATACTCAGTTCATCAGTGTTTCTGCTAAGAAAGGTACCGGTATTGACGAGTTGCTCGATGCTATCTTGCTGCAAGCTGAAGTTTTAGAACTGAAAGCGGTATATGCAGGCATGGCAAGTGGTGTCGTTGTTGAGTCGTACTTAGACAAAGGTCGTGGCCCAGTTGCAACAATCTTAGTTCAAGAAGGTACACTGAACAAAGGCGATATCGTCCTGTGTGGTTTCGAATATGGCCGTATTCGTGCAATGCGTAACGAATTAGGTAAAGAAGTTCAGTCAGCAGGCCCTTCAATGCCTGTTGAGATCTTAGGCTTATCTAACGTGCCTTCAGCGGGTGATGAAGCTACCGTTGTACGTGACGAGAAAAAAGCACGTGAAGTTGCCCTGTATCGTCAAGGTAAATTCCGTGATGTTAAATTAGCTCGCCAGCAGAAATCTAAACTGGAAAACATGTTTGCTAACATGGAAGAAGGTAAAGTGTCTGAGCTGAACATCGTTCTGAAAACCGACGTACAAGGTACTTGTGAAGCAATTACCGACTCTCTAATGAAGCTGTCGACTGATGAAGTTAAAATTAAAATCATCGGTTCTGGTGTAGGTGGTATCACTGAAACTGACGCAACATTAGCTGCGGCATCGAATGCTATCATCTTAGGCTTCAATGTACGTGCAGATGCTTCTGCTCGTCGCGTGATTGAAAGTGAAAGTGTTGACTTACGCTACTACTCTGTTATCTATAGCTTAATTGATGAAATCAAACAAGCTATGAGCGGTATGTTAGCGCCTGAGTACAAACAGCAAATTATTGGACTTGCAGAAGTTCGCGATGTATTTAAATCACCGAAATTCGGCGCGGTTGCTGGTTGTATGGTCACTGAAGGCACCATCAAACGTAATAACCCAATCCGCGTATTACGTGATAACGTGGTTATTTATGAAGGTGAGCTAGAGTCACTACGTCGCTTTAAAGATGACGTCAATGAAGTTCGTAACGGTATGGAATGTGGTATCGGCGTTAAGAACTACAACGATGTTCGTGTAGGCGATATGATTGAAGTTTTCGAAATTATTGAAGTTAAACGTTCTATTGACGGTTAATTTTGTGAGTACCCACGAAATGTCGTGGTGAGAAAACAGTATGAATGAGGGGGCGCTTGCCCCCTTTATTGTCAGGAGATATAACGATGGCAAAAGAATTCAGTCGTGCACAACGCGTTGCGCAAGAGATGCAAAAAGAAATTGCGATCATCTTACAACGTGAGATCAAAGACCCACGTATTGGTATGGCTACCGTTTCAGGTGTCGAGTTATCTCGCGATCTCGCATACGGTAAAGTCTTTGTGACCTTTTTCAATATCGCTAACGATAAAAGCGAAGAAGAAATGGTTGCAGATGGCATTAAAGCATTAAATGAAGCATCAGGCTTTATACGTTCATTAATTGGAAAAGCAATGCGTTTGCGTATTATTCCTGAGTTAACATTTGAATATGACAACTCTCTTGTTGACGGTATGCGGATGTCTAATTTAGTGTCAAATGTGATCCGCGATGATGAAAAACGTCGTGCGGATGTTAGTGATAAAGAGGAAAAATAATGGGGCGTCGTCGTAGCGGCCGTAATATTGACGGCGTAGTGCTGCTGGATAAACCCACGGACATTTCTTCAAATGATGCGCTGCAAAAAGTGCGGCGCTTTTTTAATGCCAATAAAGCTGGGCACACGGGGGCACTTGACCCTCTCGCAACAGGTATGTTGCCTGTTTGTCTCGGCGAAGCGACGAAATTTTCCCAGTTTTTACTCGATTCAGATAAACGTTATCGCGTGATTGCACGTCTTGGGCAACGTACTGATACGTCAGATTCACATGGCGAAATTATTAGTGAGCGTAACGTAGAGTTTACACAGCAGCAACTAGATGATGCTTTAGAATTTTTCCGCGGTGATACATTACAAGTTCCTTCAATGTATTCAGCGTTGAAACACCAAGGTCGTCCGTTGTATGAATATGCGCGTAAAGGGATTACAGTTGAGCGTGAAGCTCGCCCAATTACAGTGTATGAATTGCAGTTTATTCGTTTAGAAAATAATGAATTAGAACTGGAGATACACTGTTCTAAAGGAACCTATATTCGTACAATTATCGATGATTTAGGTGAGATGTTAGGCTGTGGTGCGCATGTGATTTACCTGCGTCGAGTGCAAGTGGCTAATTACCCTTATGAGCGAATGGTAACATTAGAACAATTAGCTGCTTTACGGGCAAAAGTAGATGCGGGTGAAGGTTCTTTTGAGTCATTACTCGACTCTCTATTGTTGCCAATGGATACGGCAGTCGTTCATTTTCCAGCTGTAAATATTACAGAGGAAACAGCGGCTTATTTTAAGCAGGGTCAACCTGTGCGAGCCGCAGTCCAAGGCCTTGAAGAAGGCTGTATGGTCCGAGTCACTTGTGGCGCAGAGCATCGGTTTATCGGTATTGCTCTGGTGAGTGAAGATGGCCGTATAGCACCGAAGCGTTTGGTTGTGGAAAATGAACAGTCCGTGTAGTGGCGCTTATTGCTTTGCTGCCTTAAGCAGCGTAGAATAGCGGCGCTTAATCTTGAGATGCTAAATTAGAGATTGGCTCTCATCACTTACATTAATCATTTTGGAGTTTATTATGTCTCTAAGTAATGAAGCGAAAGCTAAAATCGTTGCTGAGTTCGGCCGCGGTGAAAATGACACTGGTTCAAGCGAAGTTCAAATCGCTCTGCTGACAGCACAAATCAACCACCTGCAAAGTCACTTTGCAGAGCACAAAAAAGATCACCACAGCCGTCGTGGTCTGTTGCGTATGGTTGCTCAGCGTCGTCGCTTACAAGCTTACTTGAAAGGTAAAGATATCGCGCGTTACACTGCTCTTATCGAGCGTTTAGGTCTGCGCCGCTAATCTTACTCTAGATAATTTGAGTTGCAGCTAGGCGACAAATGAGTGAGTTACTAGGTACATACATGAGTATGTGGCTAGTACGAGTGAATGTAGTCAACAACGTTGCAACTTGAAGTATGACGAGTAGAGTCAGTTTCAGAGAAAAGGGGCCAGAGGCCCCTTTTCTTCTAAAAGTTATTTTGAAAGTTGAAGTAATACTCGAATTATACTTAACTTAAATGCTAAGCTATAAATCGTAGTGAGTTGTTTTTATTAATGCCTCTTCGCTACATCCGATTCGCGCGGCTAATGAGAGAATTGATCACTAGAACATCAGTATTCTCATTAGTCGCGAGGCTGTAGTAGGAAGAGTAAACCAATGCTCCCTGAGAATCTCAGGTAGCCTTACAAAAAGGGTAATATAGTGTTAAATCCTATTGTTCGTAAATTCCAATATGGTCAACATACTGTTTCGATTGAAACCGGTATGATCGCACGCCAAGCATCTGCTGCTGTTATGGTTAACATGGATGACACTGCAGTATTCGTGACTGCAGTTGCACAGAAAAAAGTGAAAGAAGGTCAAGATTTCTTCCCTTTAACTGTTAACTATCAAGAACGTACATATGCAGCGGGCCGCATCCCTGGAAGTTTCTTCCGTCGTGAAGGTCGTCCTGGTGAAGGCGAAACGTTAATCGCACGTCTGATCGACCGTCCTCTACGCCCTCTGTTCCCAGAAGGTTTTTATAACGAAATTCAAATCATTGCGACCGTTGTATCTGTTAACCCACAAGTTAACCCAGATATCGTTGCGATGATTGGTGCATCAGCGGTATTAGCGCTGTCAGGTGTTCCATTCAATGGCCCAATCGGTGCTGCACGTGTTGGTTTTATCAATGACCAATATGTTCTGAATCCTACAGCAGACGAACTGAAAAACAGCCGTTTGGATTTAGTGGTTGCAGGTACTGATAACGCGGTATTAATGGTTGAATCTGAAGCTGATTTGTTGAGCGAAGAGCAAATGTTAGGTGCAGTGGTATTTGGCCACGATCAACAACAAGTTGTTATTCAGAATATCAATGAATTAGTGAAAGAAGCGGGTAAAGAGAAATGGGATTGGCAGCCAGAGCCAGTTAACCAAGCTCTTCATGACCGTGTTGCACAATTAGCTGAAAGCCGTATGGGCGATGCTTACCGCATCACTGAGAAACAAGAGCGCTATGCGCAGGTTGACTTAATCAAAGAAGAAGTCACTGCAGTATTAGTTGCTGAAGACGAAAACGTTGATGTTTCTGAAGTTGCAGATATTTTAGCAAGCTTAGAAAAACAAGTTGTTCGTAGCCGTGTTATCCGTGGTGAGCCACGTATCGATGGCCGCGAAAAAGATATGGTTCGTGCACTGGACGTTCGTACGGGTGTTCTGCCACGTACTCACGGTTCTGCGTTGTTTACTCGTGGTGAAACTCAAGCACTGGTAACTGCAACTTTAGGTACAGAGCGTGATGCACAGGTTATCGACCAATTAATGGGCGAATATACTGACCGTTTCTTATTCCATTACAACTTCCCTCCATACTCTGTCGGTGAAACTGGCATGGTGGGTTCACCAAAACGTCGTGAAATCGGTCACGGCCGTTTAGCGAAACGCGGTGTGTTAGCTGTGATGCCTGACCACGCAGATTTCCCATACACTGTACGTGTTGTGTCTGAAATCACTGAATCCAATGGTTCATCATCAATGGCATCAGTTTGCGGTGCGTCATTAGCACTGATGGATGCTGGTGTGCCAATTAAAGCCGCTGTTGCAGGTATTGCAATGGGGCTGGTAAAAGAAGGCGAAGATTTCGTTGTTCTGTCTGATATCTTAGGTGACGAAGACCACTTAGGTGATATGGACTTTAAAGTGGCTGGTAGCCGTGAAGGTATCAGTGCACTGCAAATGGACATCAAAATTGAAGGGATCACGCGTGAAATTATGCAAGTTGCCTTAAACCAAGCAAAAGGTGCGCGTTTGCACATTCTTGGTACGATGGAACAAGCAATCAATGGTCCACGTGAAGAAATCTCTGAATTTGCTCCACGTATTTACACTATCCGTATCAATCCAGACAAAATCAAAGATGTCATCGGTAAAGGTGGTTCTGTGATCCGTGCGTTAACGGAAGAAACAGGCACGACTATCGAGATCGAAGATGACGGTACTGTGAAAATTGCAGCAACTGATGGTATTAAAGCGAAAGAAGCAATTCGTCGTATTGAAGATATCACAGCAGAAGTTGAAGTTGGCCGCATTTACCCAGGTAAAGTAACCCGTATTGTCGACTTTGGTGCATTTGTTGCGATTGGCGGCGGTAAAGAAGGTCTGGTTCATATTTCTCAAATCGCGGACAAACGTGTTGAGAAAGTGACTGATTACCTACAAATGGGTCAAGAAGTTCCTGTTAAGGTATTGGAAATCGACCGTCAGGGCCGTATCCGTCTTAGCATGAAAGAAGCGGTAGTAACTGAAGAAGCAAGTGCACAACCGCAGGACTCAGCAGAGTAAGCTGACTTAACAGCGCTCTATTAAGTTAGGGCGCTATCAGCCTAAATTTGCTGAAACCATCATTTGTAAAGCGTGGTAATGTAAGGGCGGAGTATGTTGAACAGTATCTGTCTTCGGGTGAGAGATTATCGCACGTTACCGCGTGTGCTCTTGGCGCTTATCTTTTTTGTTATTATTGGATGTAGTAGCAAAGATTGGCGAAAGAACGAGGTATTTGCCGTTCCACTTCAACCTTCATTGCAACAAGAAGTGATACTGGCTCGTATGGAACAAATCCTTGCGAGTCGGTCTTTAACCGATGATGAATACGCACAGCTTTTATATGAGCGCGGTGTGTTGTATGATAGTCTCGGTTTAAGGGCGCTGGCACGTAATGATTTTTCAACTGCGTTAGCCATTCGTCCTGATATTCCTGAAGTTTTTAATTTTTTAGGGATATATTTTACGCAGGCAGGCAATTATGATGCTGCCTATGAAGCGTTTGATTCTGTTTTAGAGCTTGATCCAACTTACAATTTCGCGCGAATGAATCGTGGCATCGCATTATATTACGGTGAACGGTACAAACTAGCGCAGGATGATCTGCTGGCGTATTATCAGATAGATCCAAATGATCCTTTTCGTACTCTGTGGCTTTACCTCGTAGAGAAAGACATAGACCCGCGTATGGCGCAAGATAATCTTGCTGCCCGCTACAACCAAGCGGAGAAAGGGCAATGGGGCTGGAATATCGTAGAATTCTATCTTGGCAATATCAATGAAAATACATTGATGGAGCGTTTGAAAGAAACATCTACGGATAACACTTCGCTCGCTGAGCATCTCAGTGAAACTAACTTCTATTTAGGTAAGCATTACCTAAGTCTGGGGGATAAGGATAGCGCAGTTGCGTTATTCAAACTGACGGTAGCTAACAACGCTCACAGCTTTGTTGAACACCGCTATGCATTGTTGGAATTGGCGCTGTTAGGCCAAGAACAAGACGACCTTTTAGAATCGGGCCAGCAATAGCTGACGAACATTTCATGATAAATTTTTAAGTCATCATCCCTCGGGGTGACGGCCTATTTGTTCGTTTAATAAACACAATTTGAGCCAGTTCACATTTTAAATGAAAATGACCGAAATGATTTTCGCATGGTTATGTAAACTGGCTGCCATTATGTATGAGGCACCTTTACATGACTACTGAGACCGATATTTCTTTTGCTGAGTTAGGTTTATCAGCATCTATTTTGACAGCACTAAATGACCTAGGATATGAAAAACCATCACCAATCCAACAGCAATGTATTCCATTGTTAATGGATGGCAACGATGTATTAGGTATGGCACAAACAGGTAGCGGTAAAACTGCTGCGTTTAGTTTGCCATTACTGCATAACATCGACCCAGATTTAAAAGCTCCGCAAATTTTAGTCCTTGCACCAACTCGTGAGTTGGCTGTTCAGGTAGCGGAAGCAATGAGCGATTTCTCTAAACATATGAACCGCGTTAACGTTGTTGCCCTGTATGGTGGTCAACGTTATGACGTACAATTACGTGCACTGCGCCAAGGACCACAAATTGTTGTGGGTACACCAGGCCGCCTTCTGGATCACTTAAAACGTGGCACGTTAGACCTCTCTAAATTAAAAGGCTTAGTTTTAGACGAAGCTGATGAAATGCTGCGTATGGGCTTCATTGAAGATGTTGAAAACATCATGAGCCAAATTCCAGCTGAGCACCAAACTGCGCTGTTCTCTGCAACAATGCCTGAACCAATTCGTCGTATTACACGTCGTTTTATGAAAGACCCGAAAGAGATTCGTATTCAGGCTAGCATTACCACTCGTCCAGATATTGCTCAAAGCTATTGGACTGTGTACGGCATGCGTAAAAATGAAGCGTTAGTACGTTTCTTAGAAGCAGAAGACTTTGATGCAGCAATTATTTTCGTGCGTACCAAAAATGCAACATTAGAAGTGGCTGAAGCGTTAGAACGCAATGGTTACAACAGTGCTGCACTAAATGGTGACATGAACCAAGCACTGCGTGAGCAAACTTTAGAGCGCTTAAAAGATGGTCGTTTAGATATCTTGATCGCAACTGACGTTGCAGCGCGTGGTTTGGACGTTGAGCGTATTAGCTTAGTTGTTAACTATGACATCCCAATGGATGCCGAGTCTTACGTTCACCGTATTGGCCGTACAGGCCGTGCGGGTCGTGCAGGGCGTGCGTTACTGTTTGTTGAGAACCGTGAACGCCGTCTGCTACGTAACGTTGAACGTACGATGAAACTGACTATTCCTGAAGTTGAATTACCAGATGCAGATCTGCTGAGCCAACGTCGTCAGGCGAAATTTGCTGAGAAAATTCAACAGCAATTAGAAAGCAGCGATTTAGACCAATATCGTTCACTGTTAGCAAAAATGTCTCCATCAGAAGATGTAGATATGGAAACTTTAGCCGCAGCATTACTGAAAATGGCACAAGGTGAACGTGCTCTGATCCTGCCACCAGATGCGCCACGTCGTCCACGTCGTGAATTTAATGATCGCGATGATCGCCGTGGTGATCGCCGCAACAGCAACGGCAATGGTTTTGACCGTGCAGAACGTGGTGAGCGTGGCGGACGTCGTGAGCGTCGTGATGTCGGTGATATGGAAATGTACCGTATTGAAGTTGGCCGTGATGATGGTGTGGAAGTTCGTCACATTGTTGGTGCGATTGCTAACGAAGCGGATATCAGCAGCCGTTATATCGGTAATATCAAATTGTACGGAACGCACTCGACAATTGAATTACCAAAAGGCATGCCAACTGACGTGTTAACTCATTTAAGTCGCGCACGCATTTTGAATAAACCAACTCAAATGCAGCTGATCGGTGATGCACAACCGTTCGAACGTCGCGGCGGTGGTGAGCGTCGTGGTGGTGGTCGTCGTGATGGCGGCAGCGAAGGTGGCTTTGGTGCAGGTCGTCGTAATGACCGTGGCGGTGAGCGCGGTGGCGAACGTCGTAGCGGTGGTGAGCGTCGTGGCGGTGGTAACCGTGACCGTGGTAACTCTGCTCCACGTCAAGATGGTACTAATGCAGCACCTCGTCGTCGTAGCAGCAGCCATAACGCGTAATTGCTAGGTTTTAGGGAAGTTATTCCCTAATAAAATGAAAACCCGCACTTCTTGGAAATGCGGGTTTTTTGCTAGCCATTTTTACCTAAGTATGTAGTAGCGATAAAGCGTTTTTTCTAAATCTTGTGCTGTACTGATAAAAAGTAGGATAACAACGTTATTTGTTTGCATATCAAATTCATATAAACAACGATATTGGCTAGTTATATCGATTCGCTCCCGAATTAGTAGACCATTATCGGCTAACATTTGATTTGGGCGATAACGCTTTGGATCTTCTGATATTGCTCTAACGGATGATAAAAGTAGCTCATCAACAAACGCGGCTGCTTGAACACTGCTCATAAAATTGATTTTAAACGATTCTACATCCTGTAGTGACCATAATGCAGTTTCTGCGAGGGTGACCGTATAGGGTTGTTCCATCACAATTTCCTTTCATTATTTTCTTGCTGCACGTAATTTTTCTAGCGCTTCTTCTGGTGATAAGATTCTCTTATTTTTAACATCATCTTTTGCTGCCATCACCAATTTTAGCAGCGCATTTGCTTGGCGCTCTCTTTCCCTTTCTTTTAGCTCTATTTCACGTTCTTCACTTGTTTGGATAAACAGCTCAGATTGCCCATTTTTTGTTACAAAAACGCCGCCCTTAAAGAGCTCAGGGTTACCAAGGCCTTCACGTGCTGCTTTTTGCGACATTGTATTAGACATATTTTGTTCCTATAAATAGTGAACACACAACCCAGAATAACGTATTGTGTATTTTTTGAACTTATATTTCTGATTATAGAAAAAATCAGTTAGATGTACAAATTTATTATTAATTTATACACCAAGTTTGTGCGTAGGAAGTTGAAGCGCGACTCAAACTAACCCCAATGCCTCTTTTAGTGGCTTGAGATAACGGCGGCTGACAGGTATATGTTCACCGGAACTGAGTACCAACTCGGCTTGTCCACCGTCGCCAAACAGAATTTCATTTAACTGAGTCATGTTAACCAAATATTGGCGATGGCAGCGCACTAAAGGTGTACGAGTTTCTAATGTGCGTAATGTGAGCTCAGTAAAGCCTTCTTGCCCTTGTGTGCTCATTACATACACGCCACTCATACGTGAGGTGGCATATAGCACTTCATCAAGCTTCATCAAATAGATGCGGCTATGGCCAGTACAAGGGATAAATTTGAGCGGATCATTGTTGCTGAGCAGTTCAAGGTTCTGTTTTTGCTTACCTTGACGTAGGCGGTTTAAGGTTTTTTTTAATCGCTCTGTTTCAAGGGGCTTTAACAAGTAATCAAATGCATGCTCTTCAAAAGCTTGGATGGCAAATTCATTAAAAGCGGTAAGAAAGACGATATAGGGGCGGTCTTCTGGATCTAACATACGTACCATTTCAAGGCCAGTTAGGCGCGGCATTTGAATATCAAGAAAAACCACATCAGGCTTTTTTTTGTGAATGACCCCAATCGCTTCAATCGCATTTGCGCATTCACCGATAATTTCAATATCATCGTGTTCTTCAAGTAGGCAACGCACATTTTCCCGTGCAAGAGGTTCGTCATCAACAATCAATACATTCATAGAGGTAATTTAATCATTATTATGTTGTAGCCAAATAAGGCAGGCGAATTTTCATTCGAGTGAATTTTTCTGGCTCATGTTCTACGCTGATACCATATTGTTCACCATATTTTAAACGTAAGCGTTTATCGACTAGCCCCATTCCTAAGCCATCGGACTTTTTAGTGGGCTTGTATAGCCCCGCGTTATCTTCTATTTCGATGTAGACATGTTCACTGCCGATATAACTACGTATTGTAATATATCCTGTTTCTAATAACTGTGAGGTGCCGTGTTTAATTGCATTTTCAACCAGTGGCTGCAGGGTAAATGCTGGAAGTTCAACCTGTTTGACTTCATCTGGGATCTCAATATGAATTTGTAAGCTTTCTTGAAAGCGGGCTTTTTCTATCTGCAAATAGGCGTTGATATGTTCAATTTCTTCACCAAGCGTGGCATTTTGTTCAGGTCGTTTTAAATTATTGCGGAAAAATGTCGAAATATATTGCACAAGCTGGCCTGCTTGCTGGCTATCTTTGCGGATCACGGCTTGCAGCGTATTGAGTACATTAAACAAAAAGTGGGGGTTCACTTGCGCATGAAGTAGTTTAACTTCAGATTGTAACAGTGATTGCTTATTGCGCTCATATTGACCCGCAAGAATTTGCGCGGAAAATAAGCTGGCTATGCCTTCACCAAGGGTACGATTTATGGAGCTAAATAGGCTATTTTTCGCTTCATACAGTTTAATTGTACCAATGACTTTTTCATTTTCCCCGCGTAATGGGATCACTAATGCAGAACCGAGTTTACAGGTGGGGCTTAATGAACACTTGTAAGGCGTTTCATTGCCATCGGCATATACAACTTCATTATTCTCAATAGCTTGCCTTGACTGACTCGACGAAATCGGTGTTCCCGGGCGATGGTGATCAGCGCCAATACCAATAAATGCGAGTATTTTTTCACGATCAGTGATGGCGACGGCGCCAATTTCTAGTTCTTGATAAATAATCTTGGCAACTTTCATACTGTTATCAGCATTAAAGCCTTTACGCAGAATTCCTTCAGTGGTTAAGGCGATTTTTAGCGCCTGAGCAGAGAATGCAGTTGTGTATTTTTCAACAATAGCGCGGCGGTCGAGTAAAATACGAATAAACATAGCTGCGCCAATCGTATTTGCGATGACCATAGGTGCAGCGATATTTTTAACAAGTTCGAGGGCTTCATCGAAAGGTTTTGCCAACAATAAAATAATTAGCATTTGTATGATTTCAGCAATAAAAGTGACACAGCTGGCAATCATAGGATTAAAAATTTTATTAATTTCGCCACGTTTCATAAAGTAACGATGAACTAACCCGCCAATCAACCCTTCAACAATCGTTGAAACCATACAGGCAAATGCACTCATACCACCCAATGAATAACGATGCAAACCACCGGTAAAACCAACGGCAAAGCCGACAGCGGGGCCGCCTAATAGGCCCCCAAGCACGGCACCAATGGCGCGAGTATTGGCAATAGAATCATTGATATGCAAACCAAAATAAGTACCGATAATGCAAAATACTGAGAAAATCAGGTAGCACATCACCTTGTGAGGTAAGCGAATAGTGACTTTAAGTAATGGGGTAACCAGCGGGGTACGACTGAGGACCCATGCGATCACTAAGTAGACGCACATTTGCTGGAGGAGGAGTAATATTAAGTCAAATTCGTACATGCTCGTCATATTTCACATTCTGGGGGTGTTGACTACGTTCAGCTCCTTGGGTCACATACTTGTGTATGCTCCCCAAGCTATCTTCTCTTGTCGCCTACCCATAATGCGAACTATTTAGAGCATGGCTCGTCATGCTTCACATTCTGGGGGTGTTGACTACGTTCAGCTCCTTGGGTCACATACTTGTGTATGCTCCCCAAGCTATCTTCTCTTGTCGCCTACCCATAATGCGAACTATTTAGAGCATGGCTCGTCATGCTTCACATTCTGGGGGTGTTGACTACGTTCAGCTCCTTGGGTCACATACTTGTGTATGCTCCCCAAGCTATCTTCTCTTGTCGCCTACCCATAATGCGAACTATTTAGAGCATGGCTCGTCATGTTTCACATTCTGGGGGTGTTGACTACGTTCAGCTCCTTGGGTCACATACTTGTGTATGCTCCCCAAGCTATCTTCTCTTGTCGCCTACCCACAATGTGAACTATTTAGAGCATGATACGTTGTGGGATTTTTATTTTGTGGCGGAATTATTTATTCTTGCTATCTATTATTAGTCTTTATTCGGCTTGAAATTATATCGTAAGTCACTGGTTAAGTAATCGACATTTGAGAAAAGTACACTCATCAATATTTGACATAAGGCTGAAATCGCTTCAATATTAGTCAATGACCTACCTTTTCGTGATCTTGCGCACGAATTTATTAACGCTGTATTTAACTTTCTTGTCATACTCTAGGGATGGTAGTTTCCCCCGTTATTATTTAAGGTTCACATAAATAATGAAAAAAAGAACAATAGCACTGATTTTGCTGATGCTTATCTTAATAGCAGCAGCGGCACTTTTTCATTCCCATAACCAATATTTATTGTTACAGGGGGAAGTAGATGCACCTGAAGTTATCGTAACCTCGAAAGCAAAAGGGCGGGTGATTGAGCGCCATATTGAGCGTGGTGATGATGTAAAACAAGGGCAACTTCTCTTAACATTAGAAAGCCCTGAGCTACAGGCGCAGTATGCAGCATCAAAAGCGGCAAGAGACCAAGCAAAGGCGCAGCTAGAACTCTCTATTAATGGTACTCGCGAAGAAACTATTCGTGATCTTCAAGCCACCTTGGCACAAGCCAACTCTCAATATCAAAATGCCTCTCGTGAATATGCTCGTTTAAGTAATTTAAAAAACAAAGGGTATGTTTCAGAGAATGAGTTAGATAACGCACGTAAGGCCAAAGAAGTAGCATTTTCGCAAGTTCAAGGGGCAAAAGCACGGTTAGAAGAAGGCTTACATGGTGACCGTATTGAATTACGTCAGCAATATGAGGCGGCGCTTGACCAAGCAGAACAAAAATTGGCTGAATTGCAAGTTCAGGTGGATGATTTGCAAGTTAAAGCCCCGGTTGATGGGGAAGTAGGACCTATCCCCGCTGAAATTGGCGAATTATTTAATGCAGGAAGCCCTTTGGTTTCATTAATACGCCTGCCGCAAGCTTATTTTGTCTATAACTTGCGTGAAGATATTTTAGTTGATGTGAAAAAAGGCGATAAAGTACAGCTGGATATCCCAGCGTTGGGTAATAAGGTGGTTGAAGCTGAAATTCGTTATATTGCACCAAAAGGTGACTATGCTACTAAGCGAGCAACACGTGCAACGGGTGACTTCGATTTAAAAACATTTGAAATTCGCTTATATCCTGTAGAGCCGATCGAAGGGTTAAGGCCTGGCATGAGTGTGTTATGGCACTGGGATAAGTAAAAGGTGTTGCCATGAAATTTAAGTTCGCTTGGCACGGTTTTGAGCACGCCTTTAGCCGTGAAACCCAAATGGCTATTCGTAGCCCTGTTTTTCATTGGTTAAGTTGGCTGTTTCCATTAATGCTGTTTACGTTAGTTAGCGCTAACTTTTCAGAGGGGACATTAATGGATTTACCCGTTTCTGTGGTGGATGACAATCATAGCCCCGTGTCTCGGCAAATTATTCGTGACCTTAACGCAGGCCCGCACGCTGATGTAAAAACGATTGATGATAATTTGAGTACGTCATTAAAAAGACTCGGTAGTTCAAAAGATTACGCGTTATTGTATATTCCTCATAACTTTGAAGAAGATGTTTTACGGGGGCGTCAGCCAGAGCTGCGGATGTATTATAATGCGCTCTTTTATGCATCAGGCAGTTATGCGATTCAAGATTTTAGTGGGCTAGTGGCAGAGCTGAACGCGAAGTATCGCCAAGAAATGGCTAAGTCTATGGGAAAAGCATTGCCGCCATTAGCTCAAGTCACACTTTCTTATGACAGTTTGTTCAACCCGAGCGGTAGTTATATTTATTATCAACAGTTTGCTGCAACTATTCATATGCTACAGCTATTTGTTGTTACCGCAACAATCTACACCATGTCACGAGGTTCTACCTTACAAAGTGTTAAACCGTTTGTCATGGCGTTACTTGGGAAGTTAGCTCCTTACACCTTATTTTTCAGTATATTGCTTGCGGTAGAGATTGCGGCACTAGTCACTATTTTTGATGCTAAAGTGGTAGGGAACCCGTTATATATGATTGTATTAGGGTTTTTCTATGTGATAGCAGCGCAAAGTATCGGTTTATTGCTGTTTAGTTTTACCTCAAGTGCCATCATGGCGTATAGCTTGATAGGGATGCTGGTGAGTATCGCCTTAGCCTTTTCGGGTATGGCTGTGCCTGAGCTATCAATGATATTACCTGCACAGATTATTTCGAATATTGAACCACTTACACATACATTGAATGCTATGTTTGATATTTTCTTGCGGGAGATTTCTTTTACTCGCATCGTTCAAGTGTGTCTATTTTTATTGATTTACCCATTTGTGATTGGCTTTTTAATCCGTAAGCGACTAGTAAAACGGTTAGAAAACCAAGGAGGGGTTGTCTAATGGCTATCTATTTTGCAACCTTTCGTAAAGTGCTGCTGGGGATGTTGGAAAAACCGATGTGGCTGTTATTATTGGTTTCTCTGTGCGTTATGAGCTTAGTTTATGCCAAGCCTGTTCTTTGGGACTTACCTGTTGCAGTTATTGATATGGACCACAGCACAGCAAGCCGTGAGTTAATCCGTGATCTTGATGCGACGCCGAAGGTGCAATTGCAGAGTTATGATAACCTTGCTCAAGCTCGTCAGGATATGATTGCGAGAAAGTTATTTGCGATAATTATCATTCCAACAGATTTTCAACAACACTTATTGAGTGGTAAAAATATCACTGTGCCAGTGTATGGTGATGGCACCAACCGGCTAGCAAGTGGGCAAATTCAGCAAGAGTTATCAAAAGCCTACCAAACACTGCTCAATGCCTATAACACCCAGTTACTCACTAAAGCAGGCTATAGCCAAGAACAAGCGAAAGTGATTATTACCCCTATTCGCAGTGAAACTGAGCCACTGTATAACCCAGGGATCAGCTTCGCAGCAATCGTTTTTCCTGGCTTGTTAGTGATGTTATTACAGCACTCCCTGTTGATTGCCTGTGTGCGAGTCAGTATCGCGGTCCGTTCTACGCCGAAAGGAAAACCACCATTAGCCGTTTATTTAGGGGCGCTATCTGCTTTAATTCCGATTTGGTTATTTTTATCTACCGTATTTTTTGCCCTTTGGCCGTGGGTATTGGGTTACCGGCAAGAAGCGCCATTGTATGTGATTTGGATGTTCACGTTCCCATTCCTCTTGGCTGTTCTGGGGCTTGGCAAGTTAGTGACGGAATGTTTGCGCAGTGTCGAAATGATTTATTTAACTTTGGCATTTATTACGACCCCTGTGTTTTATATGTCAGGTACGATTTGGCCACTGCAAGCGATGCCTGATTGGGTTCGTATGATTGCATCAGCACTACCATCAACATGGGCCACAAACGCTATGGCAGGTCTTAACCAAATGGGACTACCGTTTAGCGATGTCCTGATGGATATCGTGATGATGCTGATTTTAGGGGTTATTTATACGGTCATTGGGGTATTTATTGGTATGCTCCGAGATGGCGAACTGCGTCATATTAGCCATATGTTTAACCGCTGGCGCAGGCATCGGCATTAATATTTAATCGTGTTTATGGTCTATTAGAAAAGGCGGCCTAAAGAAATAATGACTAATTAATCGACAAATGCTAAACTCAACTGCAATGTAGTCACAATGTAGCTACGTTTGATATGTGTAGGGGGATGATATGTCAACACTATTGAAAACAACAGATGTTCGTAGTCGAATTGATGAACAATTAAAAGCGGAAGCCACGAGTGTATTACAAGATTGTGGTTTGACTATTAGCGCAGCTATTCGTTTGTTTTTAGAACAAGTAGTTCAAGAGCAAAGAGTTCCCTTTGAAATCAAACGTAAGCAACCTTCGCTGAAAACTACACTAGCGTTGAAAGAAGCTAAAGCTATTGAGCAGCACTACGATTCAATTAACGAAATGATGGTGGAGTTAAGCAAAGTTGACTCAGAAGCCAAGTAATAAGCGAGCTAAGCAACCAAGGCAGGTTGCTTATACACCAACGTTTAAGAAGTCATGGGAACGATATAACCGAGCGGGCCGTAGGGATATGAATGCGGCTGTTCTCGTTATGGAAATACTGTTTTCTCAAAAAATAATACCAAAAGAATATCTTGACCATGAATTAGAAGGTCATGAATGGCAAGGAGCTAGGGAGCTTCATATTGGTGGTGATTTCTTACTGGTTTATCGCTTGTCAGATAAAGGTAATTTAATCACTTTCGTTGATATTGGTTCGCACAGTGAATTATTTGGTTAAGGTAATGAGCTATAGTTCGAGCTCATTACCTATTGTATATCAAGGCACTAGCAACAACCCTGCAATTTGTCGCCAATAACCATTACAGTTTTGGTTTACGATATTCAGCGGAATATCCCCATTTTCATTGGCTTTAAACTGTTTGATTATCTCAAGGGATTCTATACTTTCAGGGGAAATGCGCACAATATCTACAAGATCATGCATTGAATGCAGGTCATTGCCAAGGTTATAGCAAGCACCACTGAGCGTTTGAATGCCATTCAATGTAAACACCTGTTGTTGTTCTTGGGAAAGCACCTTGCGCCCTTGTGGGTAGTTTATACAGCAAGTTTCACACTCGTCTTTTTGCTTATTTTCAGAGCGCGCAGTAAAACAGCGTGCGGAATAGGCAAGTGGTAAGTGACCGTAGCTCATCACTTCAACATCAAATTTGCCACGAATACCGATGTCATCACATTGGTGAAGTAAATTGACTAGCCAATCACGAGAAAGTTCTACAGGCATACACCAGCGCACCATGCCTTGGCGTAAGAGAATATTTAAGGTTTGTGCGTTATAGCAATTCAAACCGTGGCCCGCGACAAAAGGAAGTCCTCTCTCGGCTAACATGTTGACCACACCAAAATCATGCGCTTCAACGAGAAACTCGCCATTATCAACTAACTTGCTGATCTCTTTAAGTTCTGAAGGTGCTTGAAGGAGAGCAAGGGTGCTCAGCACAATCTGTTTACCACTTTTCGCGAGTTGTTGTGCGAGTTCTATCCAATCATTGGGCTTCATTTCTCGACGTTTACTGCACACAGTCTCACCGAGATAGATAATATCGGCGTCACTTTGAACGGCGTGTTGATAAAAATCTTCCAGCGTTTGCTTTGGCCAGTAATAAAGAATAGATCCTAACGAGTACTGCATGATATTTACCTTTTAAATTACTGCCATTTACGATGATAGGCACCCAATGTAGTTTGGCTTCCTTCAGAAAGCCCACCTAATGCTTTTAGCCATTTAGGGTCGGTGACAAAGTTATTCGGGTTGGATTTGTAGCGGTCGATGGCTTGGCGCCAAATACGGGTCACTTCAGTCACATAAGCTGGGCTGCGCTGGCGGCCTTCAATTTTGACAGAGGTAATATTCGCTGCCATTAATTCAGGTAATAATTCAATGGTATTGAGGCTGGTGGGCTCTTCTAGGACATGATATTTCTGTTCATCGACAAGATAACGTCCTTTACATAGTGTTGGGTAACCGGCATTTTCATCTTTTTGGTAACGGTCGATCAACACATTATTAAGGCGTGATTCCATTCCTTCCTCAGTTTGTTGCCAACGAACAAAACGGGCTGGAGAGCATGCACCTACGGTATTTGGCGACTCACCCGTGAGATAAGAAGACAGATAGCAGCGGCCTTCAGCCATGATGCATAAACTACCAAAAGCAAACACTTCAAGCGGTACAGGGCTATTTTTGGCTAATTGTTTCACTTGGTGAATAGATAGCACGCGCGGCAGGACGACACGATGGACTTGAAAATTACGTTCATAGAAGCGTATGGCTTCAGTATTGGTCGCAGAGGCTTGAACAGAAACATGCCTTTCAATATGCGGGTATTTATTTGCCGCGTACTCTAACATTGCGATATCGGCTAAGATCAAGGCATCGGCACCGAGATCTGCAGCAAGATCGACGGAGTTTTGCCAACGTTCGTAACCATTAGGGTGCGCAAATGTATTAATCGCAATATGTAATTTTCGTTTACGGTTATGAATATAGCGCTCAGCTTCGTGCAGTTTTTTTTCAGTAAAATTGAGTCCTGCGAAATGGCGCGCATTGGTATCATTTTTTAATCCAATATAAACGGCATCAGCACCGTTATCGACAGCCGCTTTTAACGCGGGCAAATTCCCTGCTGGGCAGAGTAATTCCATTGTCCTATCCCTGTATAAAATTTAATAGCTGCCATTCTAGTCAACAGAACTGTTATAGATTTTGATTTAGAGCAGAGAAATTGTTAATGGATATCAGTATTCGTTAATTAAGGTTGTTAGGGAAATAAGGGGACTGGTGGGTAATAAAGAAACTGTATCAAATAGTAGAGAATAAGTTTATTAAATAGGGAAAATGAATTATTTCTGACTAAATTTTGAACATTAATTGGATGGTATGGGTAATTAGAAATAGTTTTTTATCAATGGAAAGTGAGAAATAAATATTGGCGGGATGGGCAAAAATTGATATAGGATCAAACCAATAATGTCATTTTTTGGCAAGATAACTTATCGTGAGTCAAATGTTAGGTTAATGACTTCAATAAATGGGGTTATTAGCGTTGAAAATTTAATCATCTAAATATGCAATATGTTACCCTAAATAATTCGAGCTGCTACTGCGGTTAAGTAGTTACACGAAAACGGGCAGACAATTACTACGGGAGTCAGTACTGTGTTAGGTAAAATTCGTTCTCAACTCATCACAAAAGGCCCTTCATTTTTGAAACTGCCTTTAAAAGTGACCCCATTCGCATTACAGCGTCAGGTTCTCGAGCAGTTGCTAAGTTGGCAATTTCGCGAATCAGTAAAAGAAGGGGAACTTGATTTTCTCGAAGACAAATGGCTAAAGGTTGAAGTTCGTGACTTAGCGTTAGTCTGGTTTATCAGTTTGCAAGATGGCCAACTGTCTGTAAAACAGCATGCAGAGGCTGATGTTAGTGTGAGTGGTAATGCGAATGATCTGGTACTGATCGCCGCGCGTAAAGAAGACCCCGATACGCTCTTTTTCCAACGTAGATTGGTGATTGAAGGGGATACTGAGCTCGGACTCTATGTGAAGAATTTAATGGATGCTTTCGAACTCGAAAACATGCCAGCACCGCTGCGTTTTGCTCTATTACAATTAGCCGATGTGATTAAAACCGTGCATGAAGCTGAGGGCGCAGAGCATAAATCGCCTGCGTTAACTTCATGCTAATTCGAGTTGAAATCCCTGTCGATGCAATGGGTATTGATAAATTATTGCGTGAAACGTTTCCAACTGAAGCGGAAGCTAACCTTGTTCAACATTTGCGTGAGGATGGTTTGTTAACTCTCGGGGTTGTGGCAACAAATGATGATGGTGAAGTGATTGGCTATGTTGGCTTCACACCCGTTGATGTTAACGACGAAGACGTACAATGGGTAGGTCTTGCGCCATTAGCGGTAAGTAAAGCGCATCAAGGCCAAGGGATCGCAGAAAAACTGGTCTATGAAGGGTTAGATAGCCTTAATGAGTTTGGTTATGGTGCTGTCGTTGTACTGGGAGATGAAGGCTACTATTCGCGTTTTGGTTTTGAACCGGCTTCAAGCCACGGCGTAAGCTGCCAATGGCCTGAACAACAGGCTCATTTTTTGGTTTGTGGCTTAGAAAATGGCGAAATCGGGGAACACCAAGGTTTGGTGACTTACTCTTCACACTTCAATAATTTATAGTTAGCTAAGTAGTCAGTTAAATTATCAGGCTGGTCAATGACCAGCCTTTCTTTTATCTTTTTATTCAGTTGCTTAACTTGATATTCTATTTTTGACGCGGCTGAGCGAGAACCAATAAAACAAGAAAATACCAGTTCTAGTGGTATTTTTCCTTTCAATGCTTTTGCCCCTGTTCCTGCCTTATGTTGCTCAAAACGACGTTGTACATCGGTGGTGATACCACAATACAAGGCGTTATTTTTCTCTCTTATTAAGTAAAGATACCAATCACTTTGTTTTGATTGTTTTTTTTCTAGGGTTGTTTTTATCATTCTGTGCTGATTTATAAGAAGAAAATATTAGGTTAACAACGAATATATTCGTTAAGTAAGATATTTATAACATATTAAAATTTAAATAAAAAATGATATAAAACTGTCACAAAGTTGTAACCTCAACCTAAGTTAATATTCAAATTATTTGAATAACTATAGCAAAATTAGCTAATTTTCTTTTCAAAATAAAGCGCATAATATGATCCATATCACAGAGGGATAGTAAAAATCCCAACTAAAAATCAATTTTACAAGAAGGTATATACAATGAAAAAATCAACATTATTAGCTGCTGCTTTAACTTTAGGTGCTGTTTCATTTGGTTCAATGGCGGCTGAAGAAGTTCAACATACTAATCAGCCTGCAGCAGGTTATGTCTCAGTAACGGGTGCTGTGAGTGTAAATGACCTGACCGCACAATTAGCCAAAAAAGCTGATGAAGCTGGCGCTACTTCATTCCGTGTGATTTCTGCTGGCGGTGAGAATAGCATGAGTGGTACCGCGGCTATTTATAAATAAATTTATTCGTCATAATTCACGTCACAGCGTTGTTGGCTACGTTTACTCGCACTAGTCACATACTTATGTATGCTCCTAGCGTCTCGTTCACTTGCCGCCTAGCTGTACCACGAATTATTTAGAATAAATACTCGAATTTAGTTGGCGTATAGGCCTAAAAATATTTAGGTTAATATTTCAGCTAGTTAGGCTATAGTAATAGCGAATTTTATGCCTACGTTCAGAACAGTTTAAGCAAGCTTAGGGGTAACCCGAAAGCTTGTTCTGAACGGGTTTATATGGAAACCGCTATGACGCCTGAACAAACTTTAAAACACATCCAACGCTATATTGCTCGCCAACACGTTTTTTCCCTTTTTGCTCATCACAACAATGATATCTGGCCTGCCAGTTGTTACTATGCATTTGATGCGAAAAAGATGTGCCTAATTTTAATGACTGATTCAAGCTCAAAACATGGGAAGCTAATGGTGGCTAACCCGCAAGTGGCTGGCACAATATCGGCGCAAACTAAAGCTGTGAATACAATACAAGGCATTCAATTTACAGGTGAAATTAAAATATTAGAAAGTGAGGAAGCACAACTCGCTCGCGGTTTCTACTGCCGCCGCTTCCCTGTGGCAATAGCAGCGAAACTGCCAGTTTGGCAGCTTCACTTACAGAATGTCAAAATGGTGGATAATAAATTAGGTTTTGGCACCAAGCTATATTGGGAATGCCAAATTTAACGAAGCCTATGGATCACTTGATTTGAGCTACCGCGCCAAATTAAGCGCGGGTCATGTAAATCCTGCTCAAATTTACCGTCAATCACGGTATTGACAAAACTCACCACTTTTTGCTGTTCAAGCGTTAAATCACCCAATGTGTATCCTGTCCATAACCAGATGTCTTTATCTGGGCAAACGGCTTTAACGCGTTTTACCAACTTGAGCACTGCAGGCAAATTGGCTGGGTGTAGCGGGTCTCCGCCGGACAGGGATAATCCCTGTCGACGAATACGCGTGTCTTGCAAGTCTTGGATAATTTGGTCTTCCATTTCTTGGGTGAATGGCACACCTGAATCCACTCGCCATGTACTTTGGTTGTAGCAACCACGGCATTGATGAACACACCCTGCCACAAACAGTGTACAGCGGGTTCCGGGGCCATTGACCACATCAACAGGATAATATTGGTGATAATTCATGGCATTAACCTATTTGGCCGTTACCTAAATGCTTAATACGGCGTTTGACTTCCTCTTGTTTTCCTGCATTAAATGGCCTTGCATCTGGGCTGCCTAAATAGCCACAGACACGGCGGATAACTGAAACTCGGTTAGTATCATGATTACCACAAGCCGGGCAGGTAAAACCTTTGCTGGTGCAGGAAAATTCACCGGAAAAACCGCATTCATAACACTCATCAATTGGTGTGTTAGTTCCATAATAAGGCACATGTTGATAGCTGTAATCCCACACGTCTTCTAAGGCTCTAACATTATGTTGTAAGTTTGGATATTCGCCATAACAGATAAAGCCGCCATTCGCGAGTGCAGGGTAAGGCGCTTCAAAATCAATTTTATCGTAAGGATTCACTTGTTTTTCAACATCTAAGTGGAAGCTGTTTGTGTAGTAGCCTTTGTCGGTAACACCTTGTATCACTCCAAATTCAGCGGTATCGAGACGGCAAAAACGGTCACACAAATTTTCACTTGGTGTGCTGTATAAACTGAAACCATAGCCTGTTTGGGCTTTCCACTCATCAGTGGCTTGACGTAAGTGGCTGACAATCTCGACAGCTTTTTCGCGCAATTTTTCATTATCATAGACATGAGTTTGTGTGCCAAAAAGTGCATTGATGGTTTCATGCAACCCAATGTAACCTAAAGAAATAGATGCACGACCATTTTTGAATATCTCAGCGACGTTATCATCCGCTTTTAAGCGAACTCCACAAGCGCCTTCCATATATAAAATTGGCGCAACACGTGCTTTTACGGTTTCTAAACGGGCAATGCGAGTCATTAAGGCTTTTTTGGCAATAACTAAACGTTCATCCAGTAATGCCCAGAACGCATCTTCACTGCCCTGTGCTTCGATAGCAATACGAGGCAAATTGAGGCTGATAACGCCTAAATTGTTGCGGCCATCATGAATTTGTTGCCCATTTTCTTCATAGGTGCCAAGGAAACTGCGGCAGCCCATTGGCGTTTTAAATGACCCAGTAACATCAACGACACGGTCGTAGTTAAGAATATCGGGGTACATGCGCTTACTGGCACACTCTAAAGCGAGTTGTTTGATGTCGTAATTAGGGTCACCCAGTTTATGGTTTAGGCCATCTTTAATCGCAAAAACGAGCTTAGGGAAAACCGCCGTTTTGCGGTTTTTGCCAAGGCCCGCAATGCGGTTTTTCAGAATAGATTGCTGAATTAATCGTGCTTCTTTAGAGGTTCCGAGACCAAAACCAAAGGTGACAAACGGGGTTTGGCCATTTGCGGTGTGAAGCGTATTGACTTCATACTCTAAGGATTGAAAGGCGTCGTAACACTCTTTATCGGTGCGGCTGTGTGCATAACCTTCTACGTCTGCTATTCCCCATTCTTTGGCGACGTTTAGGTGCTTTTCGTAGCTGATAGCGACATATGGTGCTAAAATTTCGTCAATACGGTTAATGGTTGTGCCCCCATAAATATGGCTCGCAACCTGTGCAATAATTTGTGCTGTAACAGCTGTTGCGGTTGAAATAGACTTTGGTGGCTCTATTTCTGCATTTCCCATTTTAAACCCGTTAGTTAACATGCCTTCAAGGTCAATTAACATACAGTTAAACATCGGGAAGAACGGCGCATAGTCGAGATCATGATAGTGAATTTCACCACGTTCGTGTGCGATAACGACATCTCTCGGCAAAATATGTTGTTTTGCATAGTGTTTAGCGACAATACCAGCGAGTAAATCGCGTTGTGTCGGGATCACTTTACTGTCTTTATTGGCGTTTTCATTAAGTAAAGAGACGTTACTTTGTTCGATTAGCCCACGAATGTCATGTGTCAATTGGCTGCGTTTTTCGCGTTCGCTGTCTCTATCGTGGCGATATTCAATATAAGCACGGGCTAAGTCTTTATAAGGCCCTGCCATCAATTGGTTTTCGACAGCATCTTGAATTTCAGCGATATCTACTCGGTCACGGCTGCAAAGTTGCTCTGTGACAACAGAAGCAACCTGAAGACAATAATCGTCATCCTTAACATTCACAGCAGCCGCTGCGCGTTTAACGGCTTCCTGAATTCGTGGAAGGTCAAAACCGACCTGACAACCATCTCTTTTAATAACAACCGTTCCCACGGGCATTCTCCTTGTTAAGTTATCCACAATACGACTTCAGCTATTTGCCATGTTTATCACGGGTACTAATCTGTGGATAAAATGTGAATAAATACTATATGTTGTGTCAATTGGTGTAATTAAAGCACAATATGTGGGATATTGCTTTTATTTAGATCGCCAACATTTGATTTAAAACAAAGAAAAAAATAATTTGTATGAAGATCAAAAGCGCAGAGGAAATAAATCTTTTCAGTTACTAGGATTCATTTTAATCATGCAAATAAAGTGTGTGTAATCGAATTTCCATCAGCGGAAAACGGGAAAAGTAGAGTTATAGTGTACAATCGGGAAGTTTTATGAGGACGGTAATACGTTTGGGGTGACAAAATCAGCGGGAAAAATAAAGACACCCCACTCAAAGCATGGGGTGTTTGGCTCGAACTAATCGTTATTTACGTACTGCGATTGCTTCGATTTCAATTTTTACGTCTTTTGGCAGACGAGCAACTTCAACACAAGAGCGAGCTGGGAATGGTGCATTATGTTGCTTGAAAAACTCTTCATAGGTGGCATTCACTGTCGCGAAGTCATTTAAATCTTTTACAAATACCGTTGTTTTCACGATATTAGCCGCACTTAAGCCAGCTTTTTCTAAAATTGCTTTTACGTTAGCCAGTGATTGGCGAGTTTGTGCTGCGATATCTTCAGGCACTTCACCCGTTTTAGGGTCAACAGGGATTTGACCTGATGTGATAACCATACTACCCAAATCTACGCCTTGAACGTAAGGACCGATCGCTGCTGGTGCGTTTTCTGTATTGATTTCGTATGACATAACTACTCCGTTTCATCACGTAAAGAGAAAATACTCATCATGTGGCAAGCCACAGCAGTGTTTGTGGCTTGGTGTGACTTTGAGTATAACTTTATGGGGTATTAGGCGCTATTATAAACATGGATTGCACCTAGACAACACCGCAGTCTACGCAAAAACAACCTACTGGTTATTGATCACAGCGTCTCTATCGAACTCTTTTTCGCAGAATTTACACGTCAGTGCGACTTCTTTGCCGATTTTTTTCACTCGGAAACTGCTTGATACGGGCTCATTATGGCTAATACAGTTGCTATTTGGGCAAATTAACACATTGTCGATATACTGAGGCAGTGTGAGTTCAAGCTTTTCGACCACTTGGTAATCTTCAATGCGATTCACAGTGGCTTCAGGGGCATACATAGCCAATTGGTTAGCTTGCTCAGGAGTTAAAAAGGTATTTTCAATTTTGATAATATCTTTCTTGCCTAAGTTGCTTGAAGGTAAATTTAAACCAATGGTGATGCGCTCATCCGTTTTGGTCAGTTTGAACAGTTTGAGTAATTTGAAGCCAATTTGAGCAGGAATGTGGTCAATAACGGTACCGTGGCTGATTGCTTCAACTTGTAATTTATGGTCGTGTGTCATGATGATTTCCTCCTCAGATAGCCAATTCTTTATTTAAAACCAGTGATAGCAATGCTTGCCTTGCATAAATCCCATTGCCTGCTTGTTGAAAATAATAAGCATATGGGGTGCTATCTACATCAACCGCGATTTCATCAACTCGAGGTAATGGATGTAAGACTTTTAAATTCGGTTTTGCACAATGCAGGTCAGCGGCACTTAAAATAAATTGGGCTTTCACATTCGCGTATTCAGAAGGGTCTAGACGCTCTTTTTGTACACGAGTCATATACAGAATGTCGAGTTCTGGCATCACTTCATCAATGTTATTGTGCAGGCTGTAGGTTGCGCCTTTTTCTTCTAAGATGTGCAGAATATGATTTGGCATTGAAAGCGCTTCAGGAGCAATAAAGTAGAAGTGATTACCTTCAAATTTAGACAGTGCTTGTGTAAGAGAATGCACGGTTCTACCATATTTTAAGTCACCAACCATGGCAATTTGTAGGTTCTCTAAACGGCCTTGCGTTTCTTGGATAGTAAACAAGTCGAGTAATGTTTGCGTTGGATGCTGGTTTGAACCATCGCCTGCATTAATGACAGGAATATGGCCTGCAAACTGGCTAGCGAGGCGAGCGGCACCTTCTTGCGGATGGCGCATGACGATAGCATCCACATATTGGCTGATAACAGAGATAGTATCGGCCAATGTTTCCCCTTTTTTACCGAGGGAGGTGTTGGTGCTGTCAGAAAAGCCAACAACAGAAGCGCCTAAACGGTGGATAGCTGTTTCAAATGACAAGCGCGTGCGTGTCGAGGCCTCAAAGAAACAGCTTGCGATAACTTTATGTTTTAGGAACTCGGGTTGTGGCTGCTTTTTTAATGAAGCAGCGACGTTAAGTACTAATTCAAGATCTGAACGGTCTAAATCATTAATCGAGATGATATCGCGGTGGTATAAAGGGTTCGGCATTGTTGTTCTCCTGTGTCAGCAAGACATATTAGGTCTATAGGCCAAAAAAAAGCCCCTCATTGAGGGGCTTTTTTATAAATAAGAAGGGGAAAAACAGGCTGTCCAGACCGCCAGAAGGCAGTGCAGTGGAGGTGTTCTCTGTAAAAAATAGAGCAGCAACGTTCATGGTTTCTCCCGGCAAATTGTGGCGCATTATACGCATCTGATTCCATGACGCAAGCGTTTGCATAAAGAAAAATACATTTTTTTTATTTTTGCGTTTTGGTGAATATTTGAACTAACTGAAAAATGGGAGAAATAGTATCTCTCAATAGGGAATGCGCTGAGTATTGGTGTTTTTTAAACCAAAATTAAATCACATGATTGAATATACAGTACATTTATTTACACTTATTTTATGTGCGAGTAAGATAATTTTTCTTTTTAATTAAATATGATCATTATGAAATCACGACTTTTTATTCTATTGGCATTCCTTCTCTCTGGCTGTTCATCTGTTTGGGTACCTGTTTCCGGCGGTTCAAAATTCACTCAAGCTGAGGCGAATGCAGTTTGTAAACCTGAAGCCCTTCATTTGTACCCAATCAAAAATGAAGTTGCGCAGCGCTCTGTTATGTCTTATGTCGAAAAAAAATGCAAAAAAGATGATGATTGTGGCAAAGACAAAACTTATAAAGAACAAACACCAGTTATGGAAAGCTATGTGATTGATGTCAATGAAGACACCCGTAATAATTATTACTTGGAATGCATGGTGTCTAAAGGCTGGACAAAAAAAGATAAGTATATGTGGGAATAGCATACAAGCAGCTAAATAGCCCAGTAGGCGCAGTTTACTTGGCTATTTAGCATGACAACGTTTATTTTTGCCCAAGTCTTTTCGCTACTTTCTCTAATTTCATCATTAGTAATAATGTAATCGAAACTAATACAATCGTTAGTGCCGAACCATCTGCAATATTTCCTCTATCGGTTAAACTGAAAATTGAAACAGGTAATGTCGCCCAGCCGGGGGGATATAACATCATTGTGGCACCAAGTTCCCCTAAGGACAGTGATAGGCTTAATGCTAATGCTGAAATCATCCATGGCATCAATAGTGGTAGGGTGACATGGCATAAACGATACCAAGGAGAAGCGCCTAAGCTAAAAGCCACATTTTCAATATCGGGAGAAATACGGGTTAACCCAGTGGAAACATTGCTAAACGTAAAAGCAGAAATCAACACAAAATGAGCACTAAATACAATCCAAAAAGTGCCGTTCATCTGTAAATAGCCTTGGCTGAATGCCACAAGGATCCCAAGCCCAATAGACACAGAAGGAATAGCGCTGGGGAGATAAAATGCAATACTCAGCCACTTTTGTATTTTCCCACTGTGTCTTCTTAGTGCTAACGCAGCCCAAAGCCCACAAAACAGCGCAAATAGACTGGCACTAAAACCAACCACTAGGCTGGATAACATGGCGTCCCAAGCTGGCCCACTAAATGCGTTCACAAAATGTTCAAAAGTAAAGCCTGAAGGCAAAATGCCATTCCATTGGCGGCTGAAACTCGACATTAAAATCATCACTAAAGGCAGTAAAAACAATAAACTAAATAAGCTGATGGCAATGATAGTAGCAGTAACTCGTCCTTTTTTAGACCAAATCAACATAATTAATTCCTTACACCAAGACGAGTGGTTGCCATTCTGTAGAGAAAAAATAACCCGAGTGAAAGCAAGATGTTAATTAAGGCAATCATGCATGCTACGGCATAATCTGACTCTAATATTGCCTTGCTATAGACCATCATCGGTAAGGTATTGACGCCTTTCGCCCCGATAAACAGTACGATGCCAAATTCATTGGTGGTTAGCAGTAGGCACAGGCTGCCACCGGCTAATAGAGCGGGAAGTGCCGCAGGAAAAATGACTTTCGCGATCACCCGCGCAGGGTGCGCACCTAAAATACTGGCGGCTTCTAACTGGCTCTTGTCTATTTGGCGCAGTGCTGCCATGAGAGGGCGCATGACCAGAGGGGTAAAAACGGTAATTTCTGCTAAGATCACCCCATGAATGGAATAAAGGAAATCAACGGGGGGCAGTTCGAAATCAAACAATGCCATCAAGGTGCCATTGAGTAGCCCAGCAGAACCATAAATAAAGGTGAAAGCGAGGGTGATCAAAAAAGTCGGTAGGGCAATAAAAGTATCAATCACTTGAGTGATAAAACGGCTTCCCGGAAAAGGAATAAACACCAAGATCAGCGATAAAACACTGCCTATCACAAGGCAGCCTAAGGTGGCAAAAATGGCAATGTAGAGAGTATTCCATAACCCATTAATAAAGCGTTTTGACTCAATCAGTTGCCAAAATGCATCTAACCCCCATCCTCCGGTTTCATTTTGCAGTGCTTGTTGGGCTATCAACAATAAGGGATAAAAAAACAACGTAACTAACACCAGCAATGGGGGCAATATCCAATAAATGGGCTTTATCGTTATTGATGAACCTTTTGGCACGCTAATATGTGACATGTTATTCCTCAATTAAAACGGTATCCGCAGGTGAAAACCATAAAGTGAGTTTATCGCCTATTTTAGGCGGTGAGGCCAAATGGGTGATGGCAACACTCACGGTTTCACCAGCAACATCACAAATTAAATGCGTTAAATCCCCCTGCCAGCGAATAGAGGTTAATGTGGCTTGTAGCTGATTAGTGGTATTGGTATTTGGCAATAGAGTGATGTGTTGTGGGCGGATACACACCCATTTGTGAGTGCCTGCTCGCATGCCTAATGTATGAGCCTCCAACAATGTTCCACCACAACTGACATTCACTTTTCCAGGGCTTGTTGAAAAACCAAGCGCAGTAGCGGCTAGAATATTGGCTCGGCCTAAAAACTCAGCTGCAAAGCGGTTGGGTGGACGATGGTATAAGGCATTTTTTTCGCCGTGAGCGACTAAATAGCCTTCTTTCATGATACCAATTTTGTCACCAAGTGCGAGTGCTTCCGTTTGGTCATGGGTGACGTAAAGAATAGTCAATTCAGGCAGTTCACGGTGTAAACGGGCGATTTCTTCGACCATATTGTGGCGGATCTGTGCATCGAGCGCGGAAAGTGGTTCATCAAGTAACAGGACTCGAGGCCTTACGGCAATTGCTCTCGCAATCGCAACCCGCTGTTGCTGCCCCCCTGAGAGTTGGTGAGGATAGCGAGTTGCGTAATCCGTCATTCCAACAATTTTAAGGGCTTCAACGACTCGCTCATTAATCAGTGCGTTGGGCTGTTTTTGTGCTCGCAAGCCAAATGCGACATTCTCTTCCACTTTCATATGGGGAAAGAGTGCGTAGTTTTGCACGACCATGCCAAGTCCGCGTTGATACGGGGGAAGGTGGGTGATATCCGTATCACCCAATAAAATGCGCCCGCTATCTGGTTGAGCGAACCCTGCAATAGCACGTAATACCGTAGTTTTCCCTGAACCTGATGGGCCAATCAACACCAATATTTCCCCGGGGTCGATGGTTAAGTCTAGGGGCTTAAGCACGACATTATTATGATAAGAGACACGTAAAGACTCTAATGTGATCCCAGAGTGTTCGGTTTGCTGTATTGCTGTAGTGACTTTTCGTTTCATCAACATCTTAAGTTACTCACCGTCAGTGACTTTCTGCCAACGTGAAATATCATCGGATAGGGAAACTTCAACTTCATCCCAATTAGGTTGCCAAGTTTTCACGCCTTCTAACTTCTGAAGAGCAGTGTGATACTGTTTATCGGATGGTGTGACATCGGAACGAACAGGCATGCCCCATGAAAGCTCACTAACACGGCTTTGTGAGGGTTTATCCAAAAGGAAATTAATCAGTTTTTTACCGTTTTCTGTTTCGGGCGCATTGTTAACTAGGCCGATAACATAGGGTAAAACCAGCGCACTACGCTCCCCGCTGGCATCTTTCGGCCAAAAAATTTGGACATTAGGGTTACGTGCCATTTGAGATAAATTCATTTGTAAGTCGCCATTAGCGACATAGAGCTCCCCTTTATTCACGAGGGCGGTAAGCTTACCTGTCGAGGCGGATGGGCCAACGTTATTAGCCTGCAACTTACCGAGATAATCAAACCCTGCGTCTTTGCCATTAAAACTGTGGAAAACTTGTAACATCACTGCAGTACCATCCCCAGCTTGTCCCGGTGTTGAATATTGAAGTTTATTTTTAAAGCGAGAATCGAGTAGGGAGTCCCAATTTTCAGGAGGAGACTTAAGCAGTTTAGCGTTATAGATAAAGGTCAGGTAATTATTGACTAACGGTGTGTAATAGTGATTGGAATTAGGAATATTTGCTGTATTTTCTGGCGTAAATTCAGCTAATAACTGATTTTTTGCGGCACGTTGAATAAAGGGAGGAACAGTAATCAGCACATCGGCTTGTGGATTGGTACGCTCTTTAGCGAGCCTTTCAACTATCGCCCCTGAACCACTTTCGACATACTGTACTTTGATACCGGTTTGTTTGGTAAATGCTTCGAACTGATTTTTATACCAACTGTTGTTGCCATCGTGAAGCCCATCAGCGGAGTAAACAGTCACAACATCAGCGGCAAAAACAGAGGTAGAGCAAAGGGTTGCCATTAATAGACCAGCTAAGTAGGTGCGTTTCATGGTTATCTCCTGTTAAGGTAAAATGTATTCTGGTATATACCAGATGTTTTTTACGCTAACGGGTTTATATGACAGAAAGATGAAATGCAGCTAAATAGCTAAAATTATTTTCTATAAATAGAAATAATCACAAAGTATCGACTTCGATGCGCAAGCTATCGTGGCGCCAGTATTCAACATCATAATCTAAAATTCGCCCATGTTGGTCATAGTTTAAGCGTTGCAACAATAAGGCTGGACGGCCAACCGTAACCCCCAGTGCTTGTGCTGCTTGGGCAGGCATTGCCGTTGGGTAGAAAGACAAATGCATACTGGTATAGATTAAATTGAAATGAGCTTCGTACACTTCCGTTAAACTGCCGTTGAGGTCGTGGCGTAGCAGTTCAGGAACGCGAGCAGGTAAACAATGGTTCTCACAGTAACAAACGGGTCTGTCATCAGCAAAACGTAGGCGGGTGAGTAAATAAATTTGTTCAAATGATTGAAGTTTTAACGGCTCCATAGCTTCGAGAGGAACTGTAATAACTTTTCCATCCAGTAAAACTGTCTTCGGTTGGCGACCTTGTTCGAGGCAAAGTTTATGGAAATTAGTATTTTGGGTTGGGTCTAACCAAAGGCGCTCAGGTGTGACAAACCAACCACGACGTTCAGACCGGTAAATTGCCCCACTGGATTCTAGCTGTGCCAAACTTTCGCGAATAGTGACACGAGTGGTATTGAAAATGGCACAAAGTTCGCGTTCCGAGGGGAGTTTATCACCACATTTTAGCGAGCCATTTTGAATCTTTTCCTGTAATTGGGCTTTGATAAGCAGATATTGCGGGGCTTCATCCGCTGATAATTTCATGGTTATTTCCTGTCATTGTTTCAGTCATATTATACATAGTTATATGAATTTTTTGTTTCACGAGCACTTTTCCTTTGACCTTTTGAGCAGCCTACGACCATTATAATAGAAATCTGGTATAGACCAATAGGTGAATTGAATGACAAACAACAATTATTTGCTATTAACGCCGGGGCCGCTTACCACGTCTAAAACGGTGAAGGAAGCCATGCTGTTTGATAGCTGTACATGGGATGATGATTATAATTTAGGCGTTGTACAACATATTCGTCAACAGTTAGTGGCACTGGCAACGGCCAAAGCAGGGTATTCTTCGGTCCTGCTTCAAGGAAGTGGAAGCTATGCGGTTGAAGCGGTTTTAGGTAGTGCAATCGGTGATAAAGAGAAAGTTTTGATTATCAGTAATGGCGCTTACGGTGCTCGAATGGCTGAAATGGCTCAGCGATTGGGTGTGGCTCATTGTGTTTATGATTGCGGTGAAGTGTCGTTGCCAGATGTGCAACAGATTGAACAGTTATTGCAACAAGATAGCCAAATCACTCATATTGCGATGGTGCACTGTGAAACTACGACAGGGATTTTAAACCCGATAGAAAAAGTCGCGAAATTAGCGAAGCAGTATCAAAAATGCTATATCGTGGATGCAATGAGCAGTTTTGGTGGGGTTCCTATGGATGTTGCTGAGCTTAACATTGATTTTTTAATTAGTTCTGCGAATAAATGTATTCAAGGGGTTCCGGGGTTTGCTTTTGTTATCGCCCGTACCGAGGCGCTTGAACGTTGTAAGGGGCGCTCTCGTTCATTATCGCTAGATTTATACGCACAGTGGCGCTGTATGGAAGATTTCCAAGGTAAATGGCGATTTACTTCTCCAACTCATACTGTATTAGCATTTGCCCAAGCACTCAAGGAGTTAGCTAAAGAAGGTGGCGTAGCCACTCGCTTTCAACGTTATCAAGGGAATCAATACAAGTTGGTGTCCGGTATGCGTAAATTAGGTTTTACCACGTTGTTAGAAGATAGCCTTCATTCGCCAATTATCACCGCATTTTACTCACCAAATTCATCTGATTACCAATTTAAGCAATTTTATCAGAGTTTAAAATCTCAGGGTTTTGTCATTTATCCGGGCAAGGTCTCGCAAAGTGATTGTTTCCGTATTGGAAATATTGGTGAAGTTTATGAAAAAGACATTGATGCATTGTTGTTAGCAATAAAAAAAGCCATTTATTGGGAAAAATAAGGAAAAGAAATGGACCGTATTGAAGCCGTTATTCTTGACTGGGCGGGTACTACTGTAGATTTTGGCTCTTTTGCCCCTACTCAGATTTTCATCGAAGCATTTAAATCTGTGTTTGATATAAATATTACATTGGCTCAAGCGCGCATTCCTATGGGACTAGGAAAATGGCAACATATTGAAGCACTGGGTAAATTGCCTGAAGTAGACGCTTTATGGAACGCAAAGTTTGGCCGCTCAATGAGTAGTGAGGATATCGATAAAATCTACGCGGCCTTTATGCCATTGCAAATTGCTAAAGTTGTCGATTTTGCTGCGCCAATCACCGGAGTTGTCGACACAATCGCTACATTACGCAACCAAAATATTAAAATTGGCTCTTGTTCAGGTTACCCTCGTGCCGTGATGGAAAAGTTAGTTCCAGCAGCAAAGGCATTGGGCTACCAACCCGACTACTGGATAGCAAGTGATGATCTACTTGCTGGTGGGCGTCCGGGACCTTGGATGGCATTACAGAACGTCATTGAGCTAGGTGTTGGTTCCGTATCCGCTTGTATCAAAGTGGATGATGCCGTTCCCGGAATTGAAGAAGGACGTAATGCCGGGATGTGGAGTGTTGGTTTGTCTATCTCGGGTAATGAGTTTGGTAAAACATGGGAAGAGTATCAAGAGATGACTGTAGATACGGTTAACTCGTTAAAACAACAAGCCGCCGAGAAATTGTATGCTGCTGGTGCTCATTATCTGATTGATACGTTAGCGGATTTGCCATCGGTTATTGATTGTATCAATCAGCGTTTGGCGAAAGGTGAACGTCCATAATGATAGGTTACCCTCAACTCATTTGGTTGAGTTGAGGGTAGGAATTTAAAAAACATTAATAGGAAGTTCTGGCGCTAATGTCGCTACCATTACCGCTTTGATGGTATGTAAACGGTTTTCTGCTTGATCAAAGACAATACTGTAAGGAGATTCAAAGACTTCTTCCGTGACTTCTAACCCACCAAACATATTGAATTCTTTAGCAAGTTGCGCTCCCAATGTGGTGTCTTCATTATGGAATGCAGGTAAGCAGTGTAAGAACTTAACATTCGGGTTGCCAGTGAGCTTAATCACATCCATATTCACTTGGTATGGTTTTAATAAATTAATGCGCTGTGCCCATACTTCTTTGGCTTCTCCCATCGATACCCACACGTCGGTATAGATAAAATCGGCATCTTTAACACCTTCGGCGACATCTTCCGTGAGTGTGATTTTCGCACCCGTTTTTTGAGCCAGTGCTTGGCAAGTATTCACTAATTCTTCTTCTGGCCAGCAGCTTTTCGGCGCAACAAGGCGTAAATCTAAACCTGTAAGCGCAGCAGCTTCTAGCATCGAATTCCCCATGTTATTGCGTGCATCACCTAAATAGGCAAATTTAATTTCAGATAATGGTGTATTTGGTCGGTGCTCTTGAATGGTTAGCAGGTCGGCTAATAACTGTGTGGGATGGAATTCGTTAGTTAGTCCATTCCATACAGGCACTCCCGAGTGCGCGGCTAAGAGTTCTACTGTGTTTTGAGCGAATCCGCGGTATTGAATACCGTCATACATCCTGCCCAATACTCGAGCGGTATCTTTCATGGTTTCTTTGTGGCCGATTTGGCTACCAGAAGGCCCTAAATAAGTGACTCTAGCGCCTTGGTCAAATGCACCAACTTCAAATGCACAGCGTGTCCGCGTTGAATCTTTTTCAAAAATAAGCGCAAAGTTTTTACCTGAAAGGAGGGGCTGTTCTGTACCGGCTTTTTTTTCTGATTTTAACCAAGAAGAGAGTTTTAAAAGTGAATGAATTTCGCTAGAGGTAAAATCAAGTAACCTTAGAAAAGGTTTATTATATAGGGGGTTCATAATTGGTAGCCTTTTTGTTTTGAATTAATATTCAATTTATATTCATAAAAATTCAAAATCAACCCCCAACGCAAAAGAAATTATCTTTAAATATATGGTTTCACTGTCAACCGTATGGGAGAATGGCGCAAAGAAAGACGAGCGACAAAGAAATAAAAGGGGTGTGGATATGGTAGATAAAGCTGAATTGGATGCGCAGTACGAAGAAACTCGCTTAATTATCGAAGAATTATTGGAAGATGGCAGCGATCCTGATGCATTGTATGCGATTGAGCATCATTTCTCTGCTGACAACTTTGCACTGTTAGAAAAAGCGGCTGTTGAAGCTTTTAAACTAGGCTATGAAGTCACAGATGCGGAAGAACTCGAAATTGAAACGGGTGAAACCCTGATGTGCTGCGATGTGATCAGTGAAAGTGCTTTAAATGCAGAGCTGATTGACGCACAAGTTGAACAATTAATGAAACTGGCTGAGAAAATGGGCATCAACTATGATGGTTGGGGCACGTATTTTGAAGACCCAGACGCAGAATATGACGACGAAGACGATATCGACCCTGAAGATCGCGTTCATTAATTATTAGTCGCATCATGCAACTGCATAAAAGGATAGCTAAAAACTATCCTTTTTCGTTTAGCGTAGAATTATAATGCCTTTAACATGCGAATTTCACAGTCACTATGACCCGTATTTCCTAACGGTTCATCAATAAATTCAAACCCTAATTTTTCATATAACTTAATAGCAGCTTGAAGTTCTTTGGTCGTTTCTAAATAGCAACGAGTGTAGCCTTGCGCTTTAGCAAATTCCAGTGACATCAGTACGATTTGTTTTGCTAAGCCTTTGCCACGTAACATGGAAGATAAATACATTTTCTGTAGTTCTGCTGTTTCGTTATCACCACCAGCAACTTGTGAAACACCGCCACCGCCAACAATTTCGCCATCCATTTCAACTACCCAGTAAGCACTGCGCGGTTCGCTATACACCTCAAATAAGGTATCTAAAATAGGGTCAGCAACAGCAAAGCCTTTGTCTGCGGTTAAGCCATGCTCAGCAGAAACTTCGCGAATAACGGCGGCGATCCCAGGGTTGTCTTGAGGTTGAATTAAACGAACTTTAACGATTTGGTTTGTGTCTGTTGTCATGAGAACATCTCTTTTATTTGTATTAATTATATTTTTCATTGCGGCATTGGTAGTCGCAATATGTATGATATTGGCACATTTTTAATATTTTCAATGCCCTAATACAAAAAAGCCCTGACTCATCAACGACGAGTCAGGGACAGATACTTAAAGCTTAATGATTACAAAGAGGCAATCGTCACTTTTTGTGCTTCAATTTTAGCTTTTGCTTCAATATTGGCAGTTAAGCGTTCACGCTCTTTTTCAACAACTGCAGCAGGCGCACGGCTCACAAAACCTTCGTTTGCCAGTTTGTTTTCAATGGTTTCGATTTCTTTCACCACTTTTTCCAGCTCTTTATCTAAACGAGCCAGTTCCGCGTTTTTATCAACCAGACCCGCCATTGGGATCAGTAACTCAGCACCGCTAACCAGTTTGGTGACAGAAACCGGTGCTTCTTCGCCTTCAGATAGCACGCGGATGCTTTCTAAACGCGCCATTGATTTGATAAAGTTTTGGTTTTCTTCGATACGGCGTTTTGCATCAGCAGAAGCACCACGCAGCATCACATCGAGCGGTTTACCTGGAGAAATATTCATTTCTGCACGAATGTTACGAACGGCAATAATGGCTTCTTTGATCCACTCAAGGTCACTCAGCGCAAGTTCATCCACTTTAGCGGCATCGAACTCAGGGAACGCTTGCAACATAATGGTATCAGCGTCAATACCTTTAACCACTTTAACTCGTTGCCAAATGGTTTCAGTGATGAATGGAATGATTGGATGAGCAAGACGCAGTAAGCCTTCCAGCACTTCGATCAGGGTGAAACGCGCTGCACGAACTTGCGCTTCATTACCTTTATGAACTGCAGGTTTAGACAGCTCTAAGTACCAGTCACAGAATTCATTCCATGTGAAATCATACAAAATACCCGCTGCGATATCGTAACGGTGAGTATCTAGCGCTTCACGGTAGGTTTTCACAGTGTGATTGAATTGTGCCATGATCCAGCGGTCAGCGAGTGAGAAGCTCATTTCACCACCGTTTTGGCCGCAATCTTGGCCTTCGGTATTCATCAGAACGAAGCGGCTCGCATTCCATAATTTATTACAGAAGTTACGGTAACCGGACAGGCGTTTCATATCCCAGTTGATATCACGGCCTGTTGACGCTAATGCCGCTAAAGTAAAGCGTAGGGCGTCAGTACCATGGGCTTCAATGCCTTCTGGATACTCTTTACGAGTACGTTTAGCAATTTTTTCAGCCAATTGTGGCTGCATCATGTTGCCAGTACGTTTTTCAAGTAAATCTTCCAAAGAGATACCGTCAATCATATCTAATGGGTCGATAACGTTCCCTTTGGATTTTGACATTTTTTGGCCTTCTTCATCACGGATCAGGCCTGTCATATAAACGGTTTTGAATGGCACTTGTGGCTCGCCGTTTTCATCTTTGATGAAATGCATGGTCATCATGATCATACGGGCGATCCAGAAGAAAATAATATCGAAGCCACTGACCAATACATCTGTTGGATGGAAGGTTTTCAGTGCATCGGTATTTTCTGGCCAGCCGAGAGTCGAGAATGTCCACAGACCGGAAGAGAACCACGTATCCAGTACGTCGTCGTCTTGGCGCAGAGCAATATCCGCACCTAAGTTGTTTTCACGACGAACTTCGTCTTCATCGCGACCCACGTAGACATTGCCTTTTTCGTCATACCATGCAGGAATGCGGTGGCCCCACCACAGTTGGCGAGAAATACACCAGTCTTGAATATCACGCATCCAAGAGAAATACATGTTTTCGTACTGACGAGGAACGAACTGAATACGGCCATCTTCAACGGCTTTAATGGCATCACGAGCCAAAGGCTCGGTACGCACGTACCATTGGTCGGTTAGCATAGGCTCAATAACCACACCACCACGGTCACCGTAAGGCACCGTCAGGTCATGAGGTTTCACTTCAACCAGCAGGCCAAGTTGTTCGAATTCTGCGACGATAGCTTTACGCGCTGCAAAACGTTCCATTCCACGGTAAGCTTCTGGGATTTCGCAGCTATAAGCGGTAGATGGGTTACCGTTGGTATCGAAAATTTCCGCTTCGTTACGAACGTTGCCGTCTAAGTCCATCATGTTAATCATTGTTAACTGATGGCGTTTACCGACTTCATAGTCATTAAAGTCATGAGCTGGAGTGATTTTCACACAGCCAGTACCTTTTTCCATGTCAGCGTGTTCATCACCAACAATTGGAATACGGCGGTTAACGATTGGCAAAATAATTTCTTTACCAATTAAATCTTTATAACGTGGATCTTCAGGGTTAACGGCGACACCGGTATCCCCTAACATGGTCTCAGGACGGGTAGTCGCGACCACTAAATAGTCTTTGCCTTCAGCCGTTTTTGCGCCATCAGCCAATGGATAACGCAGGTGCCACATAGACCCTTTGATTTCACGATTTTCAACTTCTAAGTCAGAAATTGCCGTGTGCAGTTTTGGGTCCCAGTTAACTAAGCGCTTACCACGATAAATCAAGTTTTCTTTATAAAGGCGAACGAACGCTTCTTTAACGGCTTTAGATAAGCCTTCATCCATAGTAAAACGCTCGCGATCCCAATCAACAGAATCGCCTAAACGGCGCATTTGCTGTGAAATTGTACCGCCGGATTCCGCTTTCCACTCCCAGATTTTGTCAATGAACGCATCGCGGCCGTAGTCGTGACGGTTTTTACCTTCTTCTGCTGCAATTTTACGCTCAACAACCATCTGAGTTGCGATACCTGCATGGTCAGTTCCCGTTTGCCATAAGGTATTTTTACCTTGCATACGTTGATAGCGGATCATGGTATCCATGATAGTTTGCTGGAAGGCATGCCCCATGTGCAGGCTACCAGTGACGTTCGGTGGCGGAATGACGACACAGAAGCTGTCTTGGGTGGTATCCCCATTAGGTTTAAAATAACCGCTTTTCTCCCAGTGAGCATACAGTGACTGCTCAATCTCTGCGGGGTTATATGTTTTATCGAGCGAGGGCTCATTCATTGGGCTATCTGGTTTCTTTTCCATTATCTTTTTGTATTCAGTAAGTTGGCGGCGCCGCCATAGTCAAATTGAAGCCGACGCTACGGTAAGTTTTATACCGCTCACGCGCCAACTGTTTTAAAGTTTCATCAATAGGTACGAAGTCTACCACTTCATGGAAAGCCGTGGCAAAATCTGCGAACTGATTTTGTAAATTAATCAGGATATCACGTGGGGTATTTCCCCGTTTAGCAGGCCAACAAATTTCAATCGGTGCACCATAACGCGGCCCTTCACCCGCCAAATTATGCGGGACAAACTGGTGTGGATCGCGTTGCCACAAGGCCTCATCAATCTTTTCAGCTTGTTGCTGTGTTTCGCAAGCAACTAAAACACGCTTTCCACTGCGCCACATTTGTGCGGCAAGCTCACAAGCTAGCCATTCATGGGCTTCAAGTTCAGGATGTGGTGATGCCTGTTTTAGTTGGTAAAATGTACCTTTTTTCATATACCCGTCATACTTCAATTTGTAGGGGTGTTGGCTACGCACTTTCGCCTTAGTCACATACTTTTGTATGCTCCTAAGGTCTCAATTGCTTGCCGCCTACCTACAAACTGAATTATTTAGGGTATAGCGTAAATTGCCATCCTTCAATTTGTAGGGGTGTTGGCTACGCACTTTCGCCTTAGTCACATACTTTTGTATGCTCCCAAGGCCCCAATTGCTTGCCGCCTACCTACAAACTGAATTATTTAGGGTATAGCGTAAATTGCCATACTTCAATTTGTAGGGGTGTTGGCTACGCACTTTCGCCTTAGTCACATACTTTTGTATGGGATGTGGGCTACGCGTTTTTGGTGACCAAGCGCAGAATTATGTCTATGTTGAATTATAACCTTTTTTATAGCTGCCTCAAAATGGCTTTCTTGGTGTATCAAAAAACCAAAAATAATATCCCGAGTCGCATAAGTGCTCATCGGGATATTTTTACAAGTGATGTACAGCTAAAGCGCTAAATGGGATTACTCATCACCATTAAGGCCTGCACGGTTCAATAAGAACTGCGCTAGCATGGAGACAGGGCGACCAGTAGCGCCTTTTGCTGCACCTGAACGCCAAGCAGTCCCTGCGATATCAAGGTGTGCCCAGTTATATTTCGTCGCAAAGCGAGACAAGAAACAACCCGCGGTGATAGCACCAGCAGGACGGCCACCCGTATTGGCTAAATCAGCAAAATTAGGCGTGATTTGGTCAAAATACTCATCAGCCAGTGGTAAACGCCATGCACGGTCACCCGCTTGCTCTGAAGCGTTTAATAACTCATGAGCTAATGGGTTATGGTTTGACATTAAACCGGTGTAGTGGCTACCTAATGCAATCACACAAGCCCCTGTTAAGGTCGCGATATCAATAACCAGCTCAGGTTCAAAGCGCTCAACATAGGTGAGTGCATCACACAGAACTAAACGGCCTTCAGCATCCGTATTGAGGACTTCAACGGTTTGCCCAGACATGGTAGTAAGAATATCACCCGGACGATAAGCACGCCCACCAGGCATGTTTTCACAGCCTGCTAATACCCCAATGACATTAATTGGCAACTGCAATTCAGTGATAAAGCGCATTACACCGTAAACAGAAGCCGCGCCGCACATATCGTATTTCATTTCATCCATGCCTTCGGATGGTTTGATTGAAATACCGCCAGAGTCAAAGGTTAACCCTTTACCTACGAGTACGATAGGTTTGCAGTCGGGATCTGGATTGCCTTTATATTCCATGATGGACATCAGTGATTCATTTTGTGAACCTTGACCCACCGCGAGGTAGGCGTTCATTCCTAACTCTTTCATTTGCTCTTCGCCGATCACTCGCGTGGTCAGTTTGCTGTCTGAAATATCTGCTAATTGACGTGCTTGAGACGCTAAATAACCTGCGTTACAGATATTTGGTGGCATATTACTTAAATCTTTTGCCGCTTTAACACCTGAAGCAATCGCTAAACCATGGGAAATAGCACGTTCACCACTGGTCAATTCACGGCGAGTTGGCACATTGAAAACCAGTTTACGCAGTGGACGACGATGTTCTGTTTTATTACTTTTCAGTTGATCAAACACATACAGTGATTCTTTGGCTGTTTCGACGGCTTGGCGCACTTTCCAGTAATTATTGCGGCCTTTAACGTGTAATTCAGTTAAGAAGCAGACGGCTTCCATTGAGCCAGTTTCATTCAATGTGCTGATTGTTTTCTGAATAATTTGTTTAAATTGGCGCTCATCTAATTCGCGTTCTTTACCACAACCGATAAGTAGAATGCGTTCAGACAGAACGTTGGGTACATGATGGAGTAGCAGGGATTGCCCCACTTTACCCTCAAGTTCGCCACGGCGCAGCAGGGCGCTGATATATCCGTCACTGATTTTGTCCAGTTGTTCAGCAATTGGGGACAGACGGCGTGGTTCAAAGACTCCGACAACAATACAAGCGCTGCGTTGTTTTTCCGGGCTACCACTTTTTACACTAAACTCCATGCGTTCTCCTGAATCTTAAAGACAAAGGCCGATGCTCCCGCTAAAATTAGCGTTTCGCATGATCTACCTCATAGAGAATGAACTCTTTATGTTAAACTAACCATCTATACGCGAAATAGCTCACGTTGTATGCTGTTAATTGCGATACACCATGAAGTATGGCGAGTATATCTGGTTTCTCGAATATTAAGCATGTTCTGATATTTCAACCAGTATAGAGAATGCTTTTATATCATTGTAGCCATACAATAAACTAGAGTATATGTTAGTAAATGGCAGACATCGAACGAACTTAGCCATTTTCTTCCCAAAAGACAAGTTTTCACAGGCGTAATAAGCGTGATCATTATTAGATATTTGGTACGGGAAACCCTGAAAAGTCAGTTAGCCATACTTTTTGTATTGATGCTAATCTTTTTTAGCCAGAAGTCGATAGATATTCTTGGCGCTGCGGTTCAGGGCAACATTCCCTCAAACTTAGTACTTCCTTTACTGGGGTTAGGTGTGCCTGAAATGGCGCAGCTTATCTTACCTTTGAGCCTATTCCTTGGGCTTTTGATGACCTACAGTAAACTTTACACTGAAAGTGAAATCACGGTAATGCACGCCTGCGGTTTAGGTAAAAGTGTTTTAGTAAAAGCCGCGTTAGTCCTAGCGGTCATTACCGCGATGGTTGCGGTGGCTAATATCACATGGATGTTGCCGTGGTCATCTCAATATCAAGAGCAAGTATTGGCTGATGCAAAAGCGAACCCTGGGTTAGCCGCGATGGTGGAAGGGCAATTTAAAACCACTAAAGATGGCAATTATGTCCTGTACATTGGTGATGTAAAAGGTAGTAACTTCAAGAACGTATTTCTTGCACAGCTACGCGCTGCAAATGAACAACGGCCTTCAGTTGTAGTGGCTGATAGCGGTTATATGAAAGAAGACCCCGATGGCCGACAAGTCGTTGTTTTAAACGAAGGTACTCGCTATGAAGGAACCGCGTTACTGCGAGATTTTCGAATAACTGACTTTGTTAATTACCAAGCTATTGTTGACCACCAAACCGCAGAAACGCGTAGTGACCGAGTCGAGCAAAAAAATATGCTACAACTGTGGTCTGAAAATACTCCTGAAGTGAACGCGGAGTTCCATTGGCGTTTAACGATTGTATTCTCCGTTGTCGTTATGGCCTTGATGGTCGTGCCATTAAGCGAGGTTAATCCACGTCAAGGACGGGTATTAAGTATGCTTCCAGCGATGCTGCTATACCTCATTTTCTTTTTATTACAAAGTACATTGCGTAATAGTGCCGATAAGGGTGACCTTGACCCAAGGTATACTATGTGGGCGGTGAATGTGGGGTATTTGATATTAGCGATAGTCCTAAATGCGTGGAATACCGTCCCAATGCGACGTATGCGTCTTAAATTGAGTAAAGGGGTTGCCTGATGTTTGGTGTTTTAGATAGGTATATCGGTCGGACCATTTTAAATTCGATTTTAGTGACGCTATTTCTGCTCGTTTCACTGGCAGGGATCATTAAATTTGTCGAGCAGCTTCGCAAAGTGGGTGATGGCGACTATACGGCATTGAGCGCAGGTGTATTCACTTTATTAACTGTCCCAAAAGATATTGATATCTTCTTTCCAATGGCAGCATTGTTGGGAGCACTCATGGGGTTAGGGGCACTGGCTTCACGTAGTGAGCTAGTCGTCATGCAAGCTTCCGGTTTTACCCGCTTACAAATCGCATTATCGGTGATGAAAACAGCAGTTCCATTGGTCATTGTCGCAATGTTTATTGGTGAGTGGATCGCACCTGCGGGAGAACAGTGGGCAAGAAATTATCGCGCAGAAAAAATCGTGGGTAACTCATTAGTTGTGACAGATGAAGGTATGTGGGCAAAAGATGCCAATGATTTTATTCATATTCAGCGGATTAATAATGCGACATCGATTCAAGATGTGTCGGTGTATCGTTTTGATGACCAACGTAAATTGAAGTCAGTGATGTTTGCTGCGAATGGCGAGTATGACTCGACAAATCAGCTTTGGGTATTATCTCAAGTGGACGAGTCAATTCTAAGTAGTGAGAAAAAAATTACAGGTTCACAGCGATTAACGGTTGATTGGAAGACCAACCTAACCCCAGAAAAACTAGGAATAGTTTCACTGAATGCTGATTCGCTATCAATCCGCGGCCTATATCAATATGTCTCGTACTTAAAAGAAAGTGGCCAAGTTGCCGCGGTTTATGAGCTCAGTATGTGGAAAAAAATACTGGCGCCATTATCCGCAGCCGTCATGATGTTAATGGCAGTTTCATTTATTTTTGGGCCGCTGCGTACCGTTCCGATGGGTGTTCGTGTTATTTCAGGTATTGTGGGTGGGTTCTTGTTTTACGTACTCAACCAAGGGTTTGGTAACTGGAGCCTAGTTTATTCGGTACCACCCATTGTTGCAGCAATTTTGCCGAGCTTACTATTTTTAATTGTTAGTATCGTACTATTAGTAAAACGAAAATAACGTTTTATAGGTCATTAAAGGCTGTGTATCTTTGGGTATCACAGCCTTTTTCTTTTCTCGTCATTTACTGAGTAATAAATTCCCTAATTTGCTGATAATTCTTAATAGTTTGTTTTGAGGACGGAATAAAGCTTGTTGTTGTCTATTATCTGCAGATGTACTGATATATTCGCCTTTGATCCCAACAACATTAAATCGACTTTTATTAGCTAACTGTTGAGCATAAGAAAAAATACCGCCATTCGCCGTATATGATTGTCGAACAAGATAAGCTTTTTTCCATTCTTGCTTTGTGAATGCAGTTTGTGCTTCTTTTCGTGCTTCTCTGACAAGTTTTTTATATTCAGGTGTTTGTTCTAATTTCTTTTGATTGTTTTTTAAGGGATGAGAATTGAGTGATTCAAGACCGATTTCTACTGATGTCGGTTTTTGCGGGGCAGGGAATATGTTTTGGTGGTTATAGATTCTTCTAAGTTGGAGAGCTAACTCAGAAACTTTGCCCTGCTTAATGGTACAGGGCCGTGTTATATGATGTAAAAAAAATGGAGAAATACGCATTTTAATTCCTATTCACAAAGTAGAAGAGGGATTAAGATTAGCCTTGAATTAGCTTATAGCATTGCATAAAACGATAATAAACTTAAGAAATAGCTTGAATAATAGCGGATTAGTACTGTTATTATTAACCAGCTATTGCATAACCTAATGCACTGATAAAGGCTACTATCCTTGTTTGCGGTTGAAATAACTTTTTTCTGGCACCTGAGATATTACTTTGGTCATCAATAGCTAAAATATTTTGGCGACTCCGGTTTGCTAATTGCTGAGCAAGTGAAAAAATTCCACCTTTCATACTATTTTGTCGTTTAAATTTAAAAGCAGCTTGGCACTTTTCCCGATATATTCGTCTTTCTTCTTGTCGGCAAGCTTTGATAGCTTGTAATTCTGAGCCTTCGAAATACTTGTAGGGATATTGAGTAGCAATAGACCTATTTTCTACATACTCTGGTTTTTTAGTACAATGGCCTTTAATACTATTTAAAACTTCTATCAATTCAAATTGGCTAATTTTGGGGTATTGTGTAGCCTGACAACTTGATGTTATCGCGTGGTTTTTTGTTCTCATTTTAGCTCCGCATGTGTTAATGGAAGGCTAAAAGATTATCGGTAATCTGAATGAATTGATTTTAAAAATGGATAGTAAAATTATCAAAAACAGCCTGAATATCTCAGGCTGTTGTCGCAATTAATGTAATAATGCGGGTAAATCCACGTTTTAAGGTTGGGGTGTAACTCGCCATTGCTTGTAACGCTTCGGCGGTACTCCTTCAATGTTTCCCATACGCATGGTTAGCAGACAGTGAAGCGACCAGTTCGTTAACTCCAATTGTTAATTTACTGAATTTACTGTTATCTTTGCGGGTCATCACCACAAATACCCCAATATTTTGCTGTGGGATCATCGCCATATAGGTATTAAACCCACCGCCACCGCCGGTTTTTTGATAAATTCCCGGAGTGCCGTTTTTAGGCTTCATATACACCCACCCAAGACCGAGCCCATCAGCATGGCCTGCAACATCCATCCCTTTAATTTCTAAAAGCTTTTCGCGTGGAAAATAGATGCCTTGTTCACGGGCTGCTGTGACTTTTCTTAAGTTACTGTCTGTCGATAAAAATTGCTGCATCCATTTTTGCATATCTGCAGGGGTAGAATACACGCCACCACTTCCTGCTGCTGCGAGTGTGTTATGGCAAGGGCTTGGTTTTGTTCCTTCCATTAACCGTGCGCACTGCGCATTATTGGGGGTATAAGTGGTATTCGTCATTTTGGCGGGAGACGTCACATAGTGGTTAAATAATTGCGGGTAAGAGACTCCCGAAGCTTTAACCATCGCATCAGCCAATAAGTCATATGCTAAGTTGGAATAAGAAGCTTCTGTGCCTGGTGTTGCATCTAACTTACCTGTTTTTAGCCATGTCCAACGGTTATCTTGAGTTGGCCAAATAAAAACAGGGCGGCCCCATTTTCCACCGGGTTGTTCTCGAGGTAATCCACTGGTATGGCTCGCTAAATGATATAAGCGAATAGGCTGCCCGCTGGCATTATCAGGCACATTAACGCCGTGGTAGGCATACTGCTGTAACGGATCAGTAATTAACAGCTTCTTATCCTGTTCGAGCTTAATTAATATTTCGCTTGTCATTAATTTGGTAATTGATGCAATGCGAATTAATGAATTTGGACCGGGTTTTTTACCATTGCCAGGTGCGGTTTCACCATAATAGCGTGATAACGCCTGATTATTATCGATAACAATGATTGCCATGCCCCGTGCATTGCTTTCATTAAAAATGCGGTTAGCATACAAATCGACAATCTTAGCGACGCGCTCGTAAGTCCTTCTATCTCCCTCAAAAACCTGCCAATCTGAGGATTCAATATCATTACTTTGCAGAAACTTTGGTGCTTTTTCTGTCTTACTTGAGCACGCCATTAACACCAAAGACAATGCAGATACAGACAGAATTTTTAGAAATGATTTCTTCATGTTGGAAGCCAGCCGATATGATTGTTTGCAAATGACCTTTCAGCCAATATTATTTTTTCTTAGCGAAAATCTTCATTACGACACCAATTAAGATGCCAATAAAGATACCTGTTGCTATCCACCCAACAAAACCCATGATTAAACCTTAAATATTGACATTAGATTGCAGATAAACTAACAAAAATAATGACCTGCCGCCAGCCACAGAGCCTTGCGATAAGAAAAATAATTTGGGAGAAGTTAACATACTCATTAATAGATATATAAACAAAAGAAGCTTTCTTTGTGATTTTATCAGATCTAAGGAATATGCTTTTTTTTTAATCGAACAAACAGTATCTTCACGAATAAGTGTTGCCAGTAGACACAAGGCAAGTATAATGGCAGCGTTTTCCAAGAAACACATCACTTCGTGCCGGAGTGGCGGAATTGGTAGACGCAGTTGATTCAAAATCAACCGCCTTCGGGTGTGCCGGTTCGAGTCCGGCCTTCGGCACCATAAGAACATCAAGAGACGTCAACGGACGTCTTTTTTTGTATCTAAAATCCCAGTTTTACAAGGCTTTTCCCCACTTTTCAGTCTTCCCAAGTATACTAAGGTCAACCCACATCAAGTACCTACTGTTGGTATATGTGTTGGTATCTCTCGATTCGATAATAGTTTGTACCAACACAAGGAGATAAATCATGGCTCTTACTGATGCTAAAGTCAGGGCTGCCAAGCCTTTGGATAAATCGTATAAATTAACAGACGGTGATGGTATGCACTTGATGGTACATACCAACGGCTCAAAATATTGGCGTTTGCAGTATCGCTTTGGTGGTAAGCAAAAAATGTTGGCTCTGGGTGTTTATCCTGACATCTCGCTTGCAGAAGCCAGAGAGAAAAGAGATGCCGCCAGAAAGTTAATTGCTAATGGATTTGATCCAAGCGAAAAACGCAAAGAAGTGAAAGAAGAGCAACAAAAGGAATTTAATACATTCGAGAAAGTTGCTCGCGATTGGCACGCGACGAATAAGAAATGGTCAGAAGGCCATAGCCATCGAGTTCTTAAAAGCCTTGAGGACAACATCTTTGCTGCTATTGGTAAACGCAATATTGCCGAACTGAAAACTCGTGATCTACTTGAACCTATTAAAGCCGTAGAGATGTCTGGACGTCTTGAGGTGGCTGCACGTCTACAACAACGTGTGACAGCTATAATGCGTTATGCCGTACAAAGTGGTTTAATCGATTATAACCCAGCGCAAGATATGGCTGGTGCAGTTGCGACAGGTAAACGAGTTCACAGAGCGGCATTAGAACTTAAACGCCTGCCTGAGTTCTTACAACGTATCGATGATTATAAGGGAAGGCCTTTAACTAAACTTGCAGTCAAACTTACCTTGTTAGTCTTCATTCGTTCCAGTGAGCTGCGCTTTGCTCGTTGGGATGAAATCGATTTTGATAATGCAATGTGGACGATCCCCGCTGAACGTGAAGCGATAGAAGGGGTTAAACACTCCCAACGCGGATCAAAAATGCGTACACCTCATTTAGTTCCTTTAAGCCGACAAGCCATTGAGATCTTAAAACAGATCTACCAATTCAGCGGTAACCACGAACTGATCTTTATCGGTGATCATAATCCAAGAAAACCAATGAGTGAAAACACGGTAAACAATGCATTGCGTGTGATGGGCTATGACACTAAGACAGAAGTATGTGGACATGGTTTCAGAACTATGGCCTGTAGTTCGTTGATTGAGTCAGGGCTTTGGTCTAAGGATGCAGTAGAAAGGCAGATGAGCCACCAAGAGCGTAATTCAGTCAGGGCTGCTTATATTCACAAGGCTGAACATATCGAGGAACGGCGGCTGATGGTGCAATGGTGGGCGGATTATCTGGATGCGAATCGGGAACAGTGGGTTAGTCCGTTCGATTTTGCAGGAATTGAGATCTGAAATAAGTAAAAATAATATATTAACTGTGTGAGATTTTCTAGTTAAAATATAATATTCTCTATAAAGGCATCTGGTTATATTAATAAGTAGATGCTTTTTCATCTATTGGTATCAGTGAGTGGTGACTTAGTGTTTAGTTTTTTAAGTCAGATACCAAGGGAAATAATTTTTAGAAGTTTCATTATTTTTTGCATTTTTGTTCTGATTACATGACTCACAAAGTAATTGAATATTAGAAACATCATTGATTCCAAATTTAGCTAATGGAACAATATGGTCGTAATTAGATTTGTTGTATATATTGATTAATCCAGTAAGATCTTTTTTACATAGTACACATCTACCCTGATCCCGATGAAATACAGCTTTTTGTATCCACTTTGGGATAGTTGACCTTTTTAGATATCCTTTTTTTGTAGTGAAACTATCATTATGGTTGAGAGGATCAAAGTCATTTTCTCTGGCTTCAGCTACCATTTCATTATATAATCGCAGCACAAAACGATTTCCAAATAAAATATAAAAAACCTCTTTAATTGTTCTTTCTTTATATTCTTGAAATTCTAGGCTTTCATAGAAATTAATTAAAAAATTTTCTAATTCACTTACAGTACTTACAGGTAAAGATATATTTATTTTTTTTAGATATAGTAAAAAAGATTGTCGAATATTTTCGAAGGAAACAACTGAGTCATTAGTATTTGATCTAAAGCCTTCTGAGTGGTTTTTGAATTTACTCAGAAAGGTCTCAAGGTTATCAAAGCTAAAATTTTCGAAGTACACATTATCAATAATAAACTCAATAAAAAAATGAAAGTGTGAGTATTTCGGAAATCTTTCATTAAATATAATAGATCTTCCATCTCCATAATAATCATTTAATCCCCTGATATAATTAATTTGATTGCTAAGTACATTTTTTATAATATTACAGAAATAATATGACTCATGATGATCATGCTCTTCGGTGTATTTTTGCGAAAAATTCATATAGACCTCCAAGTGTAAATAATAAGAATGATAAGTACTAATTGTGTCATATCATTTGTAGCTTAAGCTCGCATAAAGTAGCTTTTATAAGTGCCTATAGAAGTAGCTGATTCCTGACTCATCTTTCTTATGTTTTACTAGGCGCTATCCTTGTTAATTGTGTACGTATCAAAAATTTTGGGGCATTTGGCTAGTGTAATCTCATCTTAGATTTCAGAGAAGCAAAGTATGGATCACACTAGAGTAATGACCTTTGTCTCAATAAGAGAGAAAAGATGTTCGTTAAGTTGCCTAGGGATGCTCTTACCAGAAATAAGTACTCCAGCTTCTATATTTTTTTCCATAGCATGTCCTGTAAGGTTTGCACTGGTGATAAAACATTCTCTACCATCGGCAACTGCAACTTTTGCGTGAACACATCCGCCATAATATTCATGATTTTTATCATGCCATACATACAGCCTCGCTGAAGGAACCTGCATTCTCATTTTTCCAATGGTATCAAAAGTTAAACTACCACCTTTGTCTTGAGATAGCTCAAGTAGAATAGAGATCATAACACCCCGTTCGCTTGCAGCATTTAAAGCTTTTACTATCGTTGAAACATCATATGCGACGAAGCAGATAATAAACAATGTGTGTTCAGCGCTATTAATGACTTGAAGCAAAGCCTGCTCAGTTCGACGTGTCGAAACAAATGGTGTTGTGGGGCCAGTCCATACTAACTCTGCAGATTCTTCCGAAGTAACTTTAGAATACACGTGGCTAGCAGTGAGTAGCATTGCTGCTAGCTCATTAGAGCTAACAGTAGTTTTTTTCCAGGCTATTGTGAGTTCTTTGACAACAGTCGATGCTATAGGGGTATTGACCACTCTAAACAGTGTGGCTATAGAATTATTTGTATCGGTGTGACTTACATGTTCAGCGATAGCTCTTATTTTTTCAGATGAGACTAGAGATATAAGCGCTGTAATAGCGTTCAGAAGGTCATCCATTTAATAAACCCTTGAAGAAAGCTGCATTATCATGCTCTAGAGTCGGTACAATCAGGGCTCTATCTAAATAACGATTCCCTTTCTCGCAAGAGGTTTCTGCAACTAAGCTACAGGCATGGCATGCGGCTCCATGTAGCGAACGATCCTTCTCTGGATCATGCTCGGAACATAATGGATCTGACGAGCAAATCCTTGAGCGATTCAGGGCTTGTTCAAGTAGCCGCCCAAGATTTTCTGGTTTGCCAAGCTCAACCAGTCCCCCTAAAGTCCCGTCTGAATCAGCAGCAGCGGTATAAATAAGGATACCCGCCTGAGGAATACCATTGGTTGTATTTGCATAGATACGCTCACGAATACTCGCGGCATTATATCCACATTCCAGAGCCAATTCTCGAATCAGTAAATGGGAAAGTGTATGCAACATAGCATAGCGAATACCAGGATAACCTTCTTCTGGATCCAAGTGACGAGCATTTCTCCAGCCTGTATGCCCACCGCGCAGTATTTTGTCCAATTGTTTTACAGCGTCCAAAGATTCCCATGCCACAAGAGCTTGTTCATTGAACTGCAGGAATATCCCTTCACCATGGACCTGATTAGCAGGTACCCAATCAGGTTTGCTCCGTGACAGGCTGGCCATTTGCGGCCGTTCATTGGGATCCTCTGATTCTTCAGGAGCTTCGACTCGGGTAAAACCAAGTAAAGCATTAACCTCACGTAACCGCTCTAAGAGTAAAACTCGCTCAATATATGGCGTAAAACGCGTCGGAGTACTGGCTTTTTTACTCATAAAATGAGGGTAATCTGCGGGGGGATTAGGTTCTATCAATACATCCCATTCAGGACCTTTAATATCAACCTCGCCGACAAACTTCTCACCATCATGTGAGCGATGAGCTTCAATTGCAGACCATATTTCCTCTACAGCATACTTTTCAATACCTTGAGCTTCACCACGTTTGTTGAGGATTTTTAGTATCCCTTTAAGTTCAGAAAGATCTTCTACATCAGAAAAATCATCCCAGTAATCAATGATTATCTGATGTAATGGAGTAACATTTGATAAAGGGATTGCAAGTGCTGACAGCTTTATAGGAAACCAGCTATTCGTGGCACCAAGTAGTACTGCACGTGGTTCTTCGTTACATTCAGTATCAAAGCAATCCAGATGGGGGTGACGTCCTCTACATGCAGGAAGATTTTCTTTACCGGCCTTACCAAATGCATGCGCCATACTTCTTGATGATTCACAAGAATCGCATTTTACCCACAGGTTTTCTGTCTGCAATGAAGCTCCACTTTCAAAGAATCGAAGTGTTCCTTTGCATGAACTATTTCCGCCATGAACAAAATAATGCCATGGGAAATCATCAAGATGGCCATCGCGGCAAGCTAAGAGAAAACGGGCTGGTACTGCATCAGCATCCCTAGCTGGTTGATCCCCGTTAGAACCCTTGCATTTTTTATGAACAAAGCGGGTTCGTTCAGGTCGATACCGATTTTCTTTTATTTCGAAAAGCCCGATATCGTAAGGTGAAAGCAATCCACATTTAACACACCGTAACCACCTAGGGAAAGGACGAACAGGCACCCCGATATTTGCCTCAGCAGACCACATATCTGTGACTTCACCTTTTTGATATGGGGGCATTCGCAAGCTTTCAATCTGCTCACCTAAGACTATTCGAACGGCAGCTAGTAGCCTAGTTTCCTGAATTGGCTGACAACGATTCTTTTCCCACCATTCGATCCCAAGTGTTACAACTGACAAGTTGGGTAAATCGATGAGAGCTCCAGAACCATATGTCCAAAGCAATTGGCTCGGGCGAACTTCACCAACGGGTGTCTTCTCATTAATGTTCATAATCACTCCTCATCCTTAGTTTTTGGGCGAGGCTTCCACTTGTGATCGTCCTCTACATAGCTGGTGTTCATTATAAGTCTCACTCCAGGTTCAACTTCTCGCATTGACATTGGAACTGTCCAGTTATCCCAAGGCTTCAGGCCTGGAGAAGCTATTAAACTGACGGTTTTATCTTTTTCAGATCCACGTTTTTCATATGCAAGAATCCTCCCGCCTATTGATGCTTTTTTTGCCCATTCGTCGGCACGTTCCTTCAATTCATTTTCTGCTAATTTTTTGCGAGAATTATCTTCAGCAACGTTACCTGCGCGATTCGTCAGAGCTTTAATTGCATTACGGATCTCAGCTTGATTAGACATATTCAATTTACCAGCCCCATCGTTTGGACTAAATTCGTTGTTTTCTAAACGAACAAGACTTAATAACGCACCTGTCAAACCACGGTCCATAGCTCGGGGTGAAAAAGGAGTAACTGATTGGGCCTCTACATGCTTATAGAAGGTGGCATGGTAATGTTCAAATGTTTCGTAGTGAGAAAGGTCTCTTGGACGAGCCCAGGTGAGTACTGTACAAACTAAACCAGGAAATGAACGCCCTACACGACTGGTAGCCTGGATATATTCGGCCGTTCCTTTAGGCTGACCATTTACTGCCATAAGACCAAGTCGGTTAACATCGACGCCGACAGACAACATATTAGTAGCAAGGACAATATCAATAGCCCGAGTATCCCCCTCCTGCCATTTAGTCACATACTTACCAGTAGTAGTATCAAATTCAGATTTAAACTTAACCTCTAAATTATCAAGATATTTAGGGATATCTTGACTGGATACTCGGGAAGTTAATTCACGAATATTACTTATACTACGTTGTGCCAATGCCGGTCTTTCCACCATGCTCATTCGCACCCGGTAAGAACGTGTTTGTACGTCATCCTCTGCAAGTCGCTTCATCCCACCTAATTCGCGTAGCGAGTTGAAATAACCAACCATTGTCATATAAGGATCAGCAGGCTCGCCAAAGTGGTTGAATAATTCCTGTGCTGCGGTCAGGAATGCAGTGTAAACACGAATCAGCATTGCGGGCCTTGAACTGCCAGGCGAGCATACCCCAAGATAACGACGTCCATACTTTTCTTTTATAGGTCGTTGTACTGAGAAAAAGTTATCCTCAACGTCTATCCCATGTGGTGGAAATACTGCCACTTGGCGCATAAAAACATTATTTACCTGTTCCTTAGCTTTACGGACTGTTGCAGTTGAAGCAATGATCTTTGGTCTGACCGACTTCCCGTCAAGATTCCAACTACATAATTCATCAACAGCAGTCTCATACAATCCAACCATAGTGCCCAAAGGTCCACTAATTAAGTGGAACTCATCCTGAATGATAAGGTCCGGTGGTCGTATTGGATTGATAACCTTAACTTTAGTTGAAGGTTGTCCTTTGGCTGCGGGATGATTTCCTGTGCAGCTAGCCCCCTGCCAGAGCAAACCATGTCGTTCGCATTCCAATCCTACACGGCCGAAAAGCGTTCTCACCTGGCCACGCCATGCCATCATGGCAAACTTATCTACAGTAGCAATCATCATTGTGGGAGGGCGATGATAGATCTCTTCATCCACTACTAATACTGGCAATCCTGGATGGGCTTGTTTACTTGATTTTCCTTTGGAAAAGTCACAACGCCCCTTTTTATCACCGCAAAAAACAAACGTCCTTCCCCCCAATTTATCCTTTTTAACTTCAACATCCTGTCCGGGGATAATTGATGAACCACACCATGGACAACTAGTTAATTGTGCCGGTGAGGCCGTTCCCGCATGGTTTTTTCCCGGATTACGGGCATCTTCAATAGCTTGATGACTCTCTTCAGTCGAACCAGGCGTTACTTTGTTGCCAACCCAAAGACCAATAGTAAATGGTTCTAATCCGAGAGACACGTCGCCATTATTGAGTGCTTCTCGCCGCAAAACTTCCATAGCACAAATTAAGGCTGTCGCACGCTGGAATTGTTGTAATGTTAGCAAGCGCAATGTATATCGCATTATTACCGCCAAGCCGCGCGAACTATCATACCCCCCCAAATTACCCTGCATGCGGCGTATGGCCATTGTAAAAGCCGCAACGCCTAAATAAGCTTCAGTTTTACCACCACCCGTGGGGAACCATAAAAGATCAGCATATGCATTTACAGGCTGCACACGATCGGAATGGTTTGGGTCTGCCAACGAAGGTATAGAGAGCAACAAGAATGCCAACTGAAAAGGACGCCAGCTACGATTCTTTTCAATATCAAATGATTCGATAGTCGTATCTTCACCACGGCGTTTAGCCAACGCGTATAAACTTCGTACTCGCTGCGTTGCCATTGCTTTGTTGGCGAAACGAAATGCTGCCAGCGCTTTTTCATTAAGCTTAAGTGTATCAATACCCTTTTGCAGGCGAGAATGGATCTCCTTACAACGATCCATTGCGATCTGAGATTGGGTTTCAAAACCTGTAATTTTAATACCTACACTGGCACGTTGTTCACTAATCCAATCCAGATAGTCCTTGGTTAGTACATTCAATGCATCGATCAGTGGTTCCACCTCCAAAGTGGCCAGTTTCTGCATGTCAAGTAAACCACTTTTGACCATTTCTTGCATCGCCGGACGATCTGATGGATCAAGGCCGGGGGTCTCTGTTCTCTGAACTTCATACTGTGGCATGACAGTTGTACGAATTTCAGTCGCAAGTTCAGTGTTTTCTGCAGGTTCAGCATGTACTGCAACACCATGCCCGACTGCAAATTCAACATGGTTACGGTAAATCATTTCCAGCGCTTCGCGTTCAGGATCCATACCGTCACAATCCAAAACTGGCTTGCGCCTAAAAATAGATCTTTCGACTGCGTCCTTCACTGGGCGAGCAATGATTTCTGGTTGGAATACCCATGCTGCATCTCGGTTGGTTTCTGGCTCTTTCTGAGTATTTACAAGAAATATAGTGACCAGACGATCACCATTTTCATTCTTGGGACGAATGGTGCCTTGTATTAGTACTTCAGGAGATGAACTATCTAAAGATTGAGGGGAAATAGCCCCCTCTACTAGTGATAATGTGATCTTCCCGCCACTAGGAAAACGCTGCCAGGCTTTGACTTTGGTCTGTTCTTCGACCCCAGTCTCCTTGTTCTTGCGGATTCGATAGATCTCATGGTCATTGCTACGCTCATAACGTCCCCAACGAACTTCTAGTTCTATTTGATCAATATCGCCATCGACACAAAAAGTCATTCCCAGACTACTTGGTACCAATGATTGGTTGCTGGCGGCATCAATTTCTTCCGGGACATCGGGTTCTCCCCGGCCAGACACTTTTGGAGAATGCACTTTTGTTGTCTGAGACTTAACTATTTGGTCACCAACATCATCATCAGCATTCTCTGGATCCACTGGAAACTCAGAGCTGCGCTTGGCGGCTTCACGTGGAGCAAGCTTGCCAACAAGATAGCGATCCCTTACGCCCATATCGACGATATGCTCATTAGGGCCAGCTGCCGGCCCGAGTAAATCATCCATAACTGCTAATTGCAGTAATTCGCGAATGTAAGTTTGGTCTTCGATCGTTGGTATTTCAGCAATGCTTGTATTTAGTGTATTTGGAAGCATTTCAATGAATTCTTTCCACTGAATTCTGCCAAAGCTTCCTTTTGCAGGCAGAGTAAGTGAAGTCATGCCAACGGGAATGAGTGGTTCAACCTGCAAAATTCGGTCGAAATATAAGGTGGTAGTTTCGAGATCAGAGCGAATGCGCAGAATACGTCCGATTCGCGTGATATGACCTGTAGTATCAAAGACGACGACCCAATCGCTATCAGCAATACCGTGCTTGAGAGCTTGTTCACTTTTTAGCTGTACTGTATGAAGGGCCAAAGTAGGATTTTTAGATTGGCCACGTTCAATAGCGAACCATGCATTAGGTGATACAGCTAGCTTATTGTTCTCTGTCATATAGACTCCTTACCCAAAACTACCTTGATGCAATTTTGATTATTAATAGGCTAGAGATCGTTAATCCCACCTTTCTGCCCTTCTTCATAACGAATTTTATTCAATGAGGCCAACCGATAGAGTAACTTTTCCCGTGCAGACTCACAAATCGTGTAACGAATATTCTTTCCTTCAGGAAGGTATGCAACCTCATGAAAATCATGATTTAAGTCTATATCATCAAAACCATACGCACGCAGCACAGCATGGTTTATACTCACCTGCAATTCACGTAATTTGCTGAGTGATGGTGAATATATCGCCGGATTATGGAATTCGTTGTAAAATTTGGTCATACCAACATTTTTATTCACCATATATTCCGCCCTTTCTTCGAAAAACTCTGCCCCAAGATTTGATAATATTTCATCATTTTTCTCACCTGGCAAAGGGAATGTTTCAAAGATATCTCCATGGGTATATCTAAGACGTTCATGCAACCGTGAACCATGCTCAAATGCCCATATTCCATGGATATCTGATGATAAACACGAAAATAATGAATAGCTGTCACTGGCAATTACACATAGTGTATTTGCATAAATATAAGTGTTTGGGACTAACGTGAAGCAGGGGTATTTTGTTGCGCCAGTGGCAAAAACAATTACACGATCAAGTGCTTTTTTGTTCTTGTCCCATCCTTTCGGATGTTTTTCAAAATAACCTCCTCGTCCAAGAAGATGAAAAAGTTCAGGCCGCGGCCGAAGAAATCGCCACCAAGCCTCCCTTGCTCTTTTATCTTTATCATTTTCTCTATTTTCTTTAACATGATCTATTACATAGTTAAAAGCACTTGTGAATTTAGAGCTAGTATCCATACTCCAGTCAAAAAAATTGATCACTTTCCGTGCGGGCAGGTGCCTTGGTGACTGATTGACTTCTTTACCAATCAAATAATCGAATACTACTTTGCAGGATTCATCATTTTCGTCCACCCATTTTTCATAGGTATCGTTATCTATCACAAATCCATCACCAAGCGTAATAACCCCTTGAAATACAAGACCACAACTGTCTTTTAACTTAACGGGTTGCCAGTTTTCCCGTTGTGTTAGCGCGGAACTAATTACAGGAACTTGTTGACCTGAGATATAAAAAGGAGCATTCCAATTTGATTTAGAAACAAAAACACTACTTGTGACTACATTTGCTTTTCCAGGCCATACTAGATTTGGGTTTGCCCTATATATCACCGAACCACAAAGAAGTATCGAATCAAGTCCAATTTCTCTAGTGTTCCCTTCTGATATCGTATTAACCGCTATCAATCCAAAGAAACCACTAGAGCAAAGTAAAGCATTGGCTTTAATAAAAAAGTACGCAACTAAGTCAGCAGAACCTCGCTTACCACATGCGATTGTATTTACCAAATATTCGCGATAACAATCGCCCATGGCACCTGTAATTTTTTGCCCGCCTAGGAATGGTGGATTTCCGACAATACAATCAAAACCACCATTAAGACTAAATACCTCCGGAAATTCTAACGGCCAATGGAAAGGTCTCCGAGAAGCTTTTCCTACAGATAGTTCAAAAGACAAAGCTGTAAGTGCTCTTTGTTTTATCAACTCAAGTTGTTCTGTATTGCCTTGTATGACATCTCTAACTTGAATGGAAAGATGAGCTAAAGCCTTTTCGAGAGCCGTACCATTGCCTTGCGCCATAAGGACTTCTCCGATATACGCATCTGCAATACATCTAGTTATTTTCAGCCTAACTTCTGCAAGCGAGTTCAATTCTCCCATTGATTCCACATCATGTATGTCGCGAATTGTCATTTTGCACAACTGCTGACGTAGCACAACTGCTTCATCTACCGCACGTTCAATTTCGTCGCTAAAAAAATGCTTTTGTCCTTGGGCTGTAGGATTCATCGAAAACTGGGTAAGCTGATCTATTCGTTCAATACCAAGTAAGCTGTCACCACACCGTAAATTGTGCTCAAGAAAACCAAATGGTCGATCTTTAGCGAGTGTTACCAACCAAATGGAAAGTTTAGCTAGCTCAACAGCCAATGGATTTAAGTCAACACCGTAAAGACAGCGTTCGGCAATTAACCGGCGAGCAATAACTATTCGAGCGTCTGTATCATGTGGTAGATATTCTTGAGTACTCGAAGTACCTAGAATGTAGCCATCAACACTGATTTTTTTTCCTGACTCTTCAGCTAAAATCCAAGATTCAACAAGGCGATCGGCCAGCCAACGGCAAGTCTGAACTAAAAAGGCTCCCGACCCCATTGCAGGATCACAAATCTTGAGAGTGAGTAGTTCAGAAGAGGATTTTAGTTGCCACTTTTCACGTGGAATACCCTCGGTTGGGCCAATATAAGTCAGTGGTGTTAGTGTTTCAGCGACAATCGCCTCGGTAAGTGACTTAGGTGTGTAATGAGTACCTGTTTCACGACGATTGGAACCACTAGTTACAATAAAAGATCCTGCTGGATAAACCAGCGGATAGCCCCAAGGATCTGTACGAAGCAAATGTACATAAGGTTTAATTCGATCACGTAATTTGGTATCCCCCTGACAGGTAATCAAGAGGCGTTCAATGAGACTATCATCAATTAGTTTGGATAGATCATTACGTATCTTACTGATCGAACTACCAGAACGTTCATGCAGTAGCTCAATCAGCTGCTCAGTACCGTCCATACTTACTGAATCTAGTTCAGCTAACGTAACCCAAGGCGATTGAGCTTTTTTGGTCGCATTCAGTTCTAACGTCACTTCAGCGGCACGTTTGACAGTACGTTCCAGTAAACCTTCATAGACATAGCCGATCTGCTCAACGTCTAATGCGCGGTAAGAAAGAGTACGCCCCTGAAATAGTTGAATAGATTCCAGTAATAGGAGAACCGTTCGATTATTTATTGGTAAGGGTACAGCTGTATCGATTTTCCAGTTTGAGCCTTTAGTTCTTCCTTCAAGAAAAGGAAAATGGTCAGGATCAAACAATGAACTCCCTAACGCCGGTAGGCGCAGATCTTCATGCTCCACCCCGCCATAAACCGCACGGAAGGTAGAAAGCAATCGTGTCCAGGCATCCCAACGTCGCTCAAGGAGCTCTGAAGGTTCTTGCCGTAGTTGCATACGCAAAGTGGAAATTGCGTAATTAGACTCATAGCATTCGTCACCTAAGAGCAGTAGGCCCTGTTCCTCAGCTGAGAGCAGGAATACCAATCGCATCATCACTGCCAACGCAGCTTCATAGAGCTCTGTTTCATTGACATCGTGCAATAATTCACGATTTCGATCCTGATCGGCTTTGTCCAGCGACTGAATTAACACTTCTACAGCACGGCAAACTTGTTCACCTAAAGCGTCAGTCACTTCATCCTGGTACTTCAACGAAGCATCAAACAATGCAGGTAGTTGCTCAGACTCATCAACGAAGAAACGGCGGACTCCTAGTAAATGCACGAATGCTTGCAGTGTGATTGGCTCTTGACTCCAAAGACGTGCGTACCAGCTTGAGAAAGACGTTACAGCACCCACTGGTGCATCTACTAACATCCAGCATTCGCCGTTGGTTAGTAATCCGAGACGGCAACCAAGTGAGCGACATAACTGAACCATACGATCTGCCGGGGTGGTTATCCATCCCTCATGTTTTACTGTTGATTCTAGTTCTACATTTGGTTTATAGGTATGTATTAGTAACAATGGCTTGTTATCTTGCTGTTCATCAACAACTGCCAAATCGGGATATTCAACCACTCCCTGATCTGGCAATACTGATTTCAAGTGGCTTCTACACCACTCTTCACGTTTCAGCACATCACCTTTACCATCATCATCATATTCCAACACTCGTGACAGCACTTCGTCTATCCATGCAGAGTGCAAATCTTCTAGCTGAGGATCTTCCAGTTCTAATGCCTCCCGCCATTCGTCATAGGCTTGACGCAGCCGTCTACGCTTGAAGCTACTAAGCTCCTCTAGTCCCTGAGGAAATGTATGCGTTAGTACCGGGATAGCGAGAAAAGGTCCCGAAATATCTACCAGAGAAAGCCATTCGGCGTGAGTGTTAGTTAAACTCATGCTGCACCTCCTTGAATAGTAGATTCTGGGACGAGAAAAATGACGGCGACAGGGAATGTGCGATCATCAATGTTGGTATAGCGAAGTTCAATTGTTTGTACTTCCTGTTCACGCTCAGCGGGAATGCGAGCGAGACGGGCTTCCAGCGCTGCATTATCACGCTTGACTTGAGCGCGTTCATCTTCTGAAAACAATGAAAACTGCATAGGTTGTTGATCTTTAGCTAACTCAGTTTTGATAGTAATTTCAAGTTCATTCAGTATTTTATTGATATCAGACAATTCACGCTCTTTACGGGTCTCAAGGGTATTAGTCAGATATTGCAGGCGATCTTTTGATCTAGCTTCAACGGACTGGAGAATACTGTTTTGTGCTCGCTCAAAACGCATGCGAAAGGCATCCAAAAGCGAAAATTCAGTAGTCACAGGTTTCGCCTGCTCAAACCATTGCTGTAGTTTATTAACACCATCCTCGCGCCTAAAGTTTTTGTCGCCAAGATAGCCACCAGCTATTGTCAATTCTTCATGAAGTCGATGGTGATTACCTCCAGTAATCACCAATCGTGAAACAACAGCGACCGCAGGGCTTTCAAGTAACATGTCTGGTACTGAGCGCACCGTAACTCGATGTAATTTTTTAATATCATCGCGCGCCCATATTTCTGCTCGTAATAGACGTAGACACATCTGCACTAACAGGTGATTTAAATGGACGAGTACGACATCATCACGTCCTTTCGCCACGCTGTGATCAAAAGTGACAGGACGAATCTCCTGTGTATGGGGATGACGAAGTCCTTCAAGACAACGTGCCCATGTACCTGAGAGAGCAGGTATCCTGAATACAGAACCTGAAGGCGCATCGTGTAATTCAAAAGGTTCAAGAGTTGTACGACCGGCTAACATGAGAGCTGTATTGACGGCTATTTGTATATGCTCAGGTGTGAGATGAAGCTCCTGTCTGGCTGAAAGAAGTCGTTCATGTAGTTTCGCAATTCTCTCTTTTAGTTCGCGCTCAACACTGATAAAACGTTTCGTCTTTGCAATTCTGGCTTCAGCCAGACGTGTATCAAAATCTTTGATAGAGCCTTCAATCAGTCCTGACATTTGAGGTGCGATGACTGGATTGACACTACCCATGTCAGCCCGCATTGATTCAAGTTTGCGTAATGCTCGTAGGATATCGTCACCGTGCCCACCGATACGAGCATTCACCTTATCCACACCATCAACTGGGTGCCAAATTACAACTTCTTTTTGGCGTTGTCCGTGGCGGTCTATACGACCATTACGTTGTTCCATTACATTGGGGTTATATGGAATTTCTAAATGGATAAGGTAGTTACAATAGTTTTGCAAGTCGATACCTTCTGAGGCGGCATCAGTTGCGAGGAGTATGCGAACAGCAGAAGCCTTTGGTGATGTCTGGAAAGCGGCTTTAACTTTTTCTCGTTCTTCTTGCGGCATGCTGCCATGTAAAACAGCTAAGCGCTCACCAGCAAGTCCGTGGCTGGCCAGAATCTCATGCATCCATTGATGTGTCGTTCGATATTCAGTAAACAGAATTACCCGGTACTCATTCCACTGATTATTTGTTTTAAGATTCGTATTAATCCAATCAAGTATTGCCCTGGCTTTAGAGTCTACCTGATTCTTAGCTACTTGCGCCCATTGACGCAATACATCAAGTATTTGTTTCTGTTCATTCGTCAGCGGTTGGGTGTAATGTGTTGCTTCTTCCACCGCTTCAGATTGGGCGTTCTCTATCTCTTGATCGTCGGCGTAATCTTCTTCTAGACGAAGGATTGCTTTATGAAGGATACGATCAGCCATGGCATTTTTATCATTAGGCCGTTTGCCATGCGTCAAAGTTGATATGTGCCTTTCAAGAGTAGATGCAAAGGCTGCTGGTGAAGAAAAAAGTCTTTTTTTAAGCAGCTGGTTGACAAAGGTCGTCCCAAAAGTATTGCTGGCTTTCTCTGCTCCTTGCTCCCGGCTATGGCAATATTCATCAAGTTTTTTGTGGATAGAACGCTCTTGAGCCGAATATTCGACGGATAAGGCTTTAAGCTTACGTTGAGCGTAAAGTGGATTGCCCGCTGAATCGACCAGATCACTTTTGAGGCGACGTATCATCACCTGATTCAACAACTTCTCATCTGGAAGTACATTTCTGGCAAAACGTTGATCATCCAGCAGCTCAAGCAACGAAGTGAAAGACTCGGTATAGCCATTATGCGGAGTCGCTGTCAAAAACAAACGGTGTTGGAAGTGTGGGCTTATTGAACGAATAAACCTAGTACGCTGGCTTTCCATTGCATAGTTAGCTCTACCCACTGGAGCTATATTGTGCGCCTCATCAATGACGAGCATGTCAAACTTTCGTGGATAACTAGGCTTTAAGGGAAGGACGTCACGCATAGAACGCAAACCTTCCCCACTTTTGGCCCAATCCATTGAAGTGATTAACCGTGGATGCGATGTCCACGGATTGGCGTGAATGCCACGTTCTCGTCTTAATCGCTTAATATAAGCAGTGTCGACGATTTGAAATTCAAGACCGAATTTTTCTAACATCTCAACACGCCACTTCTCTTGCAGCGACGCAGGGCAAACAATCAAAACTGTGCGAGCTCGATGCCGAAGTAACATTTCCTGGATGATTAGCCCAGCTTCAATGGTCTTACCAAGTCCAACATCATCGGCGATAAGCAGGTTGACACGGGCCATATCAATTGCACGCACCAACGGATCAAGCTGGAAGTCTTCAATGCTAACGCCACTACGAAAAGGTGCTTGTAAGAAGTTACGATGGTCAGCTTTAGTGACAGCTCCCCAACGCACTGCATCAAGAAAAGCCTCAAGAGTGTCAGAGTCATCCAGGCCAGTAATCGAAGGTAAACCAGCTCGTTCAATTACTTGAGCGCCAGGTTCAATTTCCCAGATAACCTCAAGTAATTCTCCTAAACCATCTTCATCAATAGATGAAAGAGTTATGAGATGCTGCTGAGACGAAGGCGGTGGTAACTGGGAAGATGAAACCTCAACAACGATCCATTGGCGTCGACGAACTTCAACAAGTTGCCCTAGCTCTGGAATAATTTGTTGAGGATGATTTGTTTGATTCGAAATATCCATAAAATGTTCAGATTCCGGTTCAGTGCGCCCAGAGGCTGGTTAAAGTTTCACTTTGTTGCGACCAAGTTCAAATCGTCAAGGTGTGAATTTATACTGCGAGCGATTGCCTGACCCAGCTTTACTGGAACTGCATTTCCAATCATTCGGCCCAGAACTCTAAGGTTGACATTGCTATCATCGGGGATAAATACGTAGTCCTGCGGAAAACTCTGAAGAATAGCAGCTTCTCTCAATGAGATTGCACGATCTTGCTCTGGGTGACCAAAACGGCCATTACCGAAACCATAGCATTGAGTAGTCATGGTTGGTGCAGGTTTGTCCCACTCCATTCGGCCATAGACACTGGAGTAGGTTTTTCCTTTATCTTTGCGATGACAGTCAGCAATTAGATATTCAGGCCAATCACGCCATGTCCCACCTGGTTTTGATGCCTTAATACGTTGTAGATTCTTTTCTGATAATGTTGAAGTAACATGCAGTTTGTCTTTAGCCCCTTTTTCACCAGCTTTTAGAGCGGGTAAATCACTAATGGCTTTCCTAACTGTAATTGGATGAGAGCATGTTGGGTCAGTAAGTTTTATTTCACCGTGTAGAGACGCAAGTAGTACCATACGTTTACGTGTTTGCGGGACACTATATTGCGTGCAATCAACAACACTAAACCATACGTGATAGCCAATACGTTTTAATGTATCAACAAAATCATTGAAAACTTGATGCTTAGCCACGGAGGGTACATTCTCCATAGTGATAATATCAGGGAGAACGTCTTTCGCTAAACGGGAAAATTCGTACAATAGCCCCCATTTCCCACCGTGATCATAGCGTCTAGCATAGTTTGAGAATGGTTGGCAGGGGGCACAACCAGCAAGAATTTTCACGTCAGAATCAGCATAAAGCTCATTCAAATCAGAAGTTGTAAAATTACTAACGCTTTTCTCAATAAACTTTGCCTTATTATTTGTCTCATAGGGGTACTTGCAGGCTGGATCAATGTCAATGCCTGCGATAACAGGTATACCTTCAAGTACAAGACCATGTGTCAACCCGCCTGCACCACAAAATAAATCAACACAAGATACTTTTTTCATCTAGCAACCATTTTGTTTTGCCTTATTAGATTTATATTAATGAACTAAGCTATAACACCCTAATAAGTCACAATCTACAATCAAAAACCTAATAGCTTAGCTTTTAAAAGATGATCTCACAAACGATAAATTACGTAAACAATTTGAAGTTATAAAGGCAAAATGTTAGTTAACATTCATTGATGTGAGTATGGTAGGATGGATAAGTGAGCTTATTTATCTCAGAGAACAACACATATTTATCCATTATCCTCGTCAGCGTTCAGTACTCCATCCACCAGCTGTCCTTCAGTTTTCATTTTTAGGGCATTTAGCCAATCACCTAAAGGAAAACCAACATCAAATCATACCAGTATAGCCACATCACTTTATGGCGTAGATCAGGTTCATTGAACTGGTTGAATAGGCTAATCAGTTTATTAGCAAATGAAAGTTGTCCAAGGCGAACGCATTCATTGAGAAGAGCCCCCTCTAACATGGGGTGATAACGTAGCAGACGGTTATCAACCATTAACTCACATCCATATCAGACTGTACTGATAATGGCTCAGGAAACGTTCTACCGAGGATTGAACGGTACAGGCATAGCGGATGTGCTGTCGGTGCCAGGAAAGCGTATATCTGCTAGCATCCGCTGGACTATTCTTGATATAGGGATGTTAGATGCCGTGATTGATAGTGAATTTAGTAAAGCCATTTAGCCTGTATTGATAACGGCGTAACTATGCCTCATGAGAGCCATGATACTTTTTCATTGTTGGGTTTCCGGTGTGATTTAAAGGTGCTTATACTGGTGCGGAAGGAGGGTAGTGATGTAGTGGTTAAGCTCTGGATTCGGCAATGCGTGCCTGTAGCCAATTCTCAACCTCGCTCTTTAACCAGCGAGAGCTACGTCCCAGTTTTATCGGCTTTGGAAATTCACCATCTTGGATCAATTTATAAAACCATTTATCTGTTAGTCCAGTTAAACGGGTTATAAATTTCATATCAACGCATTGGTCATCTAATAAGAGAATGGCTTGAGCGCTCATTATTGAACTCCTGTCTTTAAAGTTAAAAGGCAGAAGGGATATCGATAAGTGTTTAGGGATATCTCTCTTCCAAAAGATATCCCCCTCATGTTTTTTATTGGTAGATTAACGGCTGCATCCAAAAGAACGCTCACCATCACCATAATATTTTGTATGCTCTTTGGCTAAGTAACGACAGCGCTGGTTTAATTCGAATATCGTACTTTCATTGTTGGCATTATTGTTATCTAGCCAAGTAACTGCATTGTCTGGGATATGAACTAAATAACGCTCCATAGGGTAGTTAACACCAATTGCACTACACCATGCTTGTTGTACTAATGCATAAAGCGTTCCTTCCGCTCTAGTGTAATCACCTAAACTCCAATAGACGTCCTTATTGACTAGCAGCAATAAGTGATAGTGCTTTCTGCGATTGATTTCACCAAACTCTCTCACCCAAACATAAGATAAGGGGCATGAATAGTTGCGATCCCATACTTTATTTTTACGTTTAAGGTCTGCATCTATTTTGGCTTTTAGGGATTCAATGAAACGAGTTATGACAGTTGAGTCCTCATGGAAACAAGTTGTCGATGATGGGAAGCGTAAATCGACGCGAATAGCTGTGACACGATTATAGGTTAATAGTGATTTACGGATGGTTCGATCTATCTTACGAAGATAATCTTCATTGTAGGTATAACTAGACATGATTTATTCCTTAAGGTTTTTTAAGTCATATCTAGTTCGATGGATGTAAAAAATAGATAAGTTAGTCAAGATTACTTGAGCGATCTTTAGGTCTATAAAATGCCATTCTTACTCTATTAAATATATAACTATACCAGCACCGTTTTTACATACAGAAGTCCTGCTAGTCAGAGTCTTAATGACTCATCTCATCAAGAAGTACTCTGATATTAATTTTCCAAAGGAAAATGAATAACAGCGTCACTTTTACAACATTCGGATTGTTTTTTAGTTTATCTATGAATGTATTCAAATGATAACCTTAATAAAGGCTTAGTAAACATGTGAAAACCCATTGAAATAGCATTATGATGAGAATTTAATATCATGAAAAAATCATTCAAAAATTGGGATAATAATTAGCGTTATATTAGTATTTTATCTATGATAAAAAATGAATTAATGATGTTGAAATTTATAAAAAACGAGGCTTCAATGGTGGTTAATTATTCATATTTAGATAAGGAAGTTTATGGCTACATGAGAAAAAATAAAATTTTTTGTTATCTCATTTGGCGTATTTTGAAGAGCTCTTCGGCATGTGATTTGTATTTTCATCAAGCCCTAATCTCTTCAGGCAACTTGACACTTCAGGCAGATCTGAGCTGTGTAATTAGGAATGTTACGAATGTTGCTGCTGATAAGATATTTTTATTCGAACCCAAAAGTCATGAAGGTAGGTATATTGAAAGCACTGAGTACATAAGCTTTGCATATGAAAAACTTCGTCTTTTCAGATACAATGAACATGCTTGGGGTATACATCAAATGCTTCATTACTTAAGAAGTTATTTCATCAAAATAAAATCTAACTACAAATATTTTGCTTGGTTAAAAGCATCTGATAATAAAACCTGTGAGTGGGTTTATGACTATTTGGTCAAGAGTAAAGTACTCGATAAAACGGAGTATCAAGATAACGAAGAGTTGTATCTTTACATTGTGACTGGCTTTTATTTATGGCAACCATCCCAAGACGAAAAAGATAAGCGCTATAAAAAATTACTTCTAGCTCGAAATGAGCGAAAACATAGAACAACTAGTCCATCAAAAGGTTCGGTAAGGCCAAAAAAATCACCGAAAGATATTCAACTTTCAGCAGAGGCAAGAACTAAATTGACAGAGTTAGCTCTGAGTTATGGTGTACCCGCATCGGAGTGGTTGAATAGCTTCATAATTGATGAATATGAAAAAATGAAATAAATTTCAAATATATATCATCTATGCGAACTTAACATATATTAAGGTTGCAACGATGAATAAACTCGAGAATCATTTTCTTTTCCTCCCTAAAGGGGCTAAGGATGTGTTTTTATCCCATTTGAATAAACTTATCAATTACTCCTCCACAATAGGCTTAATGGGTAAAACAGGGGTTGGAAAATCCAGTCTTATCAACGCACTATTCCAATCGACCTTATCGCCTGTGAATAATGTTTCAGGTTGTACGCGCCAAGCCCAACGCTTCAGTATGAAGATGAACAACCATACGCTCACCTTTATTGATTTACCCGGCGTGGGGGAAAGCCTTGAGCGAGATAAAGAATACCATCAGCTCTATCGTAATTTATTGCCAGAACTGGATTTAATCATTTGGGTACTCAAAGCCGATGACAGAGCATGGTCTTCAGATGAACAGTGTTATCGCTTTCTCACTGAGCAATGCGGTTATCAACCTAAGCGATTTCTATTTGTGCTGAACCAAGCCGACAAGATAGAGCCCTGTCGCCAGTGGGATGAAGTGTGCCAGCAACCATCCTCTGAGCAAGCAGCTAATTTAGTTTTGAAGCAGCAAGCCGTGATAACATCATTCAAGCCGCACCACCCTGTGATGACAGTTTCTGCGGCAGAAGGTTTTCAACTCACTGAATTAGCAGAGCAATTAATACAGGCGTTACCGGCGCAAGCCAGTAGCGGGGTAGCTAGGCAACTGAACAGCACTTACCGCACTCAATCCGTGGAAAACTCTGCACGTAATGATTTTGGGAAATGTGTCAGTGATATCGTCGATACCATAATCTATATTCTTCCCCTACCACCACTAATAAAAAGCACGATTGGTACAGTCAAAAACAGCATCGTTTCCGTTGCTAAATCCCTGTGGAGCCTGTTCTTTTAACTTCTTACGTTAACTTATTATTTATCACTCTCAGCGCCAGTCCTTAACGGGATTGGCGCTTTTTTATTTCTTTTTATTGGAGTTCCAATTTATGAATCATCCAATTGAATCAGCTATCACAATGGAATTAGTTCCTAATGAACAACGTCTTGATTTTTGGTTCAACCATTTTAGTGCAGTTAAAGGCTGGGCCACCTTTGAAGTGGTGATCTTCACTACGATGAGCCAATTCTGTGATGAGTATCATGGCGGTTACTGGGAGTACGGGATGCTCAGTAATGGCGGGGCCTTTATCTACCCCGATATCAACGCAGATACCTTAACCCTATTCAACATGCACAACGGCAATGAAGCCACCGTGAGTCAAGAAGCGGCAGGGATTGCAGTATGTCTGATCCTGTACAGCATCTGGTCATTCCAAACGGAAAGCGAAGTGATGTGTGACCGCTTTTATCAACTGCGTGAATATGCGCTACAACATTCTGAATCCACTGCCATTTTCCACTTAATTGATTAATCTGGAGTCTATCATGAGTTTATTAGCTTCGCGTTTTGGCTCTGCTAACAGTATTCGTCGTGAGCGTCCTCTCACTATCGAAGAGTTATTCCGTACTGTACCGAGTGTGTTTTCTGAAGAAAAGCACGATTCTCGCAGTGAACGCTATACCTACATTCCGACCATTACCTTGTTAGATAGCCTGCAAAAAGAAGGCTTCTATCCGTTTTTTGCCTGTCAGACTCGGGTGCGTGATATCAGTCGTCGAGAGCACACCAAGCATATGTTGAGGCTGCGTCGTCATGACCAAATCACGGGCGTACAAGTCCCTGAAATTATTTTGCTCAATAGCCATGATGGCTCAAGCAGTTATCAGATGTTGCCGGGACTCTTTAGAGCCGTGTGCTCTAACGGTTTGGTGTGCGGTGATGTATTAGGTGAAGTGCGTGTACCCCATAAAGGGGATGTTGTGGGTAAAGTGATTGAAGGGGCGTATGAGGTACTCGATACGTTTGAGCAAGTGGCTGAAAAACGCGAAAGTATGCAGTCGTTATTGTTACCTCCCCCAGCCCAGCAAGCCTTTGCTGAAGCGGCTTTGACCTATCGCTTTGGTGAAGAGCATCAGCCAGTGACACGGGAGCAAGTTCTTCAGCCTCGACGCTTTGAAGATAAAAAAGAAGACCTCTGGACAGTGTACCAACGTCTACAAGAAAACCTGATTAAAGGAGGATTATCAGGCAGAACCGCAAAAGGTAAACGCGCTCGTACTCGTTCGGTGAATGGGATTGATGGCGATATCAAGCTCAATAAAGCCCTGTGGGTGATGGCGGATACCTTATTTAACCAACTCGCTCCCCGCCAGCCCAACTAATTTTCCCGCCCTGACAGGTTGTGTCGTTACGCCTTACATTCTTATCGTTCAAATAAAAAGCATAACGTTATTTATCAAATAATTAGATATAGCTATTTTTAACTAAAAAGCCCAATGAGAATTTTTCCCAACAGACATAACCTGTCAATCCCCTAAGTTAAACTCCCTCACTTCTTAATTTCCTAACGTCTGTTATTGAGAGCAATACGTTATGTTTCAGACCAACCGAAAATATGACCGCATGGCTGTGCGACTCTCTGCATTGATTGCCCGCTTAATGGCGGGCGAAAGCCTAGTGCTCTCATGTTTAGCCCAAGAATTCAATGTTTCTGAACGCACGTTACAACGGGATTTACGTGAACGCTTGGCTTATCTGGGGGTAGAAGGCCGGCAAGGTTGTTATCGCTTGCCCATCAATACGCTAAAAGCTTATCGAGACAAAGATATTCTTACCTTTGTGAAACAAATTGGGATGACTCGATTGTTTCCGGGGCTAGACAGCCGCTTACTGGGATTACTGCTAACCCAACAACCCCATGCACCTTGTTTGATTTGGCATCACGCCCATAAGATTTCAGCTTTGCATGCCGACCATTTCTATCAATTGGTGTATGCCATTACCAGTAAGCAATCTATTAGCTTACTTACGCCTGAGCGTCGCTTCAATCCACTACAACCTTATCAACTGATTTACCGTGAAGGCCAGTGGTATTTATTGGCGGAATACCACCAGCAAGTGCATGTCTTGTTGTTAGAGGATATCCAGCAAGTTCAACCGCTCAATATCTCATTCACACCGAAACACACAGTGATGCAACTGTCACAACAAAACAGTTTTATCGCGGCATTACCGCATTTTCGATTGATATCACAATTACTTACCTCTCTTCCATCACACAAAGAAAGGAGCCGACCATGACGTTATTAACCCCACTAGCATCACATCCAACACATTGCCCTCACTGTTTTTCTGAGCAAGACATCATTGCCTGGGGAGAGGGTTGGATATGCCGCGACTGCAATTTTGAATGGGTAACACCGATTCAAAATCAAAAAAACACCTCCAGTGAGATTAAGGAGGGACTGCAATTTCACGGTAAAGAAACATTCAGTCATTCATGAACTGACCACTTAATACGCCACACCAGAGAAAACTGAGCACCCATTAAGGCGTGCTTATCTTGCGTCAATATTGACGTATTTAATAATATTGAAAGGAATTTTCAATGAAAAAATATTTAGCCCTTATTACCTCTGCATCATTATGTCTTATCGCTTCACAAGCCTTTGCTGCCAGCAAACCACCTAAAGATACGATTTGGGAATACAAAGGTGACGGCGGTAAAACGTTGTGGCAAGTGTGTGGCAGCCAAAACAGTACCTGTAAAATAGTGGGTTCAACCAAACATTATGTTGCTGTGCTGAACCGTAAATCCGCTTCGGGTTGTGCGTTCGGTGATTTTTATATCGTGGCAAGAACTGACGGTTTTTGGCAGCAGCGAGATACCGGCACATGTAGCCCTAACGCTTACATCCAAAAAGGAACCATTAATAATGGTCAATACTCTACCGTCGATATTGGTGTTGGTGGAACTATCGTGGCACAGTACCCTATCGGTTATTGGAGCCAGAAGAAAGAACTTTCGGGTAAAAATCGCCCGCGTTGGAAAGAGAAGGATAGAACGCAAGGCGGTTTACAGTTTAACATGAAAGCTTATGAGGATATTCAAAAATATGGACGTATTCAAAAAGAGACATTAGAAGAAATGAAGCGAGAGAAACAAAATCGATAAATGTGGATATATGTTCATTGTCTTCATTCTTTCATAGTCAAGCTTAGACCACTTCCGAAGGGAGTGGTCTTTTAATTCAACTAAATGAATTTGTTCATGAGGAATATATGATGAAAAAGATAAATATCCTATTCGTTCTGAGTATGTTGGTGTTGGGTTCATTTGCATATGCAAATGAACAACGCTACGCAAGTATTACACATACAAGCTCAAATTTTATTAACAGAGGTTATTGTGGTTACTCGTTTACTCTCGATAACGGCGGTAACCATATGGTTTTAGACCATGCTGAATTTGGTGCCCTCGAATTCACGCTTCGAATGAAAGATAGGCAAGGAAAGGTACTAGATGATGCGGTGTTAGAAGTAGATCCGTTTGGTGATACCAGTGCATCTCGAGCCACCTTTACTGTGTTAGAAATCCCTTGTGAGGATATCGCTGAATTTGAAGTGGTTAAAGTTGTAGAAGATCAGAATGGTCGTAAGGTTGAATTGCCGCTATCAATCTTTGAGGCTAGTAACCCAGAGTTGGCTAAGGTTTCGGTAGCAGGAAAGTGATATGTTAGTAATGTTGATGGTTTCATCAGCATTACTCTCAAACTATAAGGTTTATTAATTTAACATATTGAAGATAAAAGGATAACATGAAAATATTTAAAGAAATAAAAGAAAATATTTATCTAATTGTATTTTTATTATTATTGACCTTTAATTTTCTTATCGTTAATTTTAATTTTCCTCTTAAATACGAAATTGTTATTCTGTCATTTTTTATAATAATTATACTTTTCTGTATCCTGTGTTTTAAAATGGGGTATTCATTTCTAAGATTTTTAGTTATAGATGAAGATGAAATAAAAGTTGATTACTCTAAGTTCTTAACGTTACTTTCTTGCTTTTCATTTTTATTATTATCGGTGCTTATTAATTTGAATAAAGTGGAAGTTGCTAGATATGTTCTTCTCGTATTTATCATTTTAGTGTTGTTTAATGGTATTCTTTTCTTTTATGATCTTGAAAGAAAAGGGAATAAATTCATTTCAAGATTTTGGTTTTTTCTTTTATCAGTAATATCTATAGTATATTTTGTTGTAAGCGCTATAGCAGCTAGTTTTTTCATGAAAATAAGTAATATGGATATAACTAATTCACCATTTCTTGAGTTAATATGGACATTCTCATCTATGGTATTTATTTTCTTTTTAGTTCTTCAGCCACTTTTGTATATATTCTTTTTGAAAATGGCTGGTAAATTGAAGGGAAGTCGCTTCATAACTACAGTGCTTCTTTTGGCTGCGGCTACAATCGTATTATCATTAGTTTTACGGTGGATTCCAAATTTCATGGTGTTAGCTCTAGATATTTCTACTGATTATGAGTGGAGAGTCTCAGCACATTGCGGTCAATTGGAAATTTCAGAACCTCAAGAAAGGTACTTTGGCTTCCATGTTGATAAATACACCGTATATTTTTCTGATAGAGATGGAAAGTGGGGTTTTGAAGAGTTGAGATGCACCAAGGATGAACTTGGTGATGATAGATATATAAGATTACCTATAGATGGGAGCTCCATGCCTAAGTGGTTTAATGATTCCGAGAAAGAGTAAAGTAAAGCACTTTACTTAAATAAGGTCTCTTACAGGGTGCAATGCAATAATACCATGTTAAAGTTAGTGATGTTGGTCAGCTTACTAGCATCACAATTACCTGAATTAGATAACCATCAGAAAAGGTAAGAATTTCATCTGTTGGTACATGTGTTGGTATAAATAAATTTATATCTTTCTATTTTAATTTAGATCATAAGGTTAAGTGTTATGTGCGAGTCCGGCCTTCGCACTATCTTGACGTATGCTAACGTCTCAAATCATCCATAAAATAAAAAATATCTAAAAAAATCAATGACAACTTTATCCAGTGGCATCTTATAACGTCTCTTGATGCCCATCCCCAAAAGGGGCCAAATAAGGGGCACTTCAATTCGATTGTTATAGGTGCCCCCTCAATGCCACTCAACGTTAAGCAAATAGAGGTTTTAAAGCCCAAACGCATGGCGATAGCGGAGAGCTTTATCTTAGGCTGTTTAATCGCGGTAGATGAGCCTTTAGAGCTAGATTTTATGGCTTTCCCTGCCTCCAGCAACGCGTACAGCCACAAAATGCCTCTGTTCTTAGATAATAACCCTGCCTGACATATGCCAAGCCCTACAAAGGGCTGTAGGTTTTCACTCTTACCATTCTTGATTCAGCCTTTAAACGTGAATTAAATTGGTGTACTTAACCTAAATTCAGGTAATATGAACAATTAATAGTTAAAGGCCAACGATTACAGGAGAGAGTATGGCATATCCGACGTATTTAGTGTTAAAAGGTAAAAGCCAAGGTTTGATTTCGGCAGGGTGCTCATCTCAGGATTCAATCGGTAATCGTTATCAGGTCGGCCATGAAGACGAAATTCAGATAATCGGCTTAAATAGTGGTTCCTTTCGCGAGCAGAATGCTTCATATAAACCCGTCGTATTTACTAAGCCGATTGATAAATCATCTCCCTTACTTTCAGTGGCTTTGGATAGTAATGAAGTTTTAGAAGCAAAATTTATGTTTTACCGAACAAGTCAAGCTGGTCAACTTGAAAGATATTATGAAATCAAACTTACTGGTGTTTCCTTGATTGAGATTTCCGACATATTTCCTGATTCAATAAAAGATAATGAATCCATGCCATATCAACGGGTTCAAATGAAATACGAATCTATATCAAGAAGTCATTTAATGGCGAATACATCAAGCTATAGTATCAATAGTGAGATGGTTAAGTAGTAATTCTCATAAAAAGAGATGTGTAAGTAGCACTTCTCTTTTTATGTAAGGTATTAATTTGGTACGAAAATATATGATGTTTAGCATGAATTTTCGTACCATTGAGTGACTGACCTCATTTAATAAATTTATTTTTTACATAATGCTTTATCTATTGTGTATGTGGTTACCATTGTTGATGATTTATCTGTACATCTAATGTAACCTTTAGATAAAAGGTTGCTTTTCATGCCTATAAAAATAATCAAGCTTATTAATAACCCTATTATTGCTATAAATAAAAGATATTTGAATATTTGGTTGTTTAATTTTATTTCACTTGATGATTTTGCAGCTCGGTAAAAAATAAACGATAAATATAAGGTAAATGGAGAGAAAAAAATTAAGGATGTAAAATATAGAGACAAAGTTATTTTTTCCTCTAAACTTAAATATTGGATGTATGTAGATAAGGAAATAAACACACTTAATAGCGAAATGACAAGAAAAAACAATGAATTAAGTTTATTTTTTGTATTGTTATCCATGGCTAAGGGCCTTCCAGTTATTAAATATAGGTTGAGGACTTCTTGTTTCAGCTTTAGCGCGGCGGTGAAATTTTAGGTCTCTTATTATAGATTCACTGATTCCTAGTTCACTATCAAGCCAATACAAAATACCAACAACTACAAAACCTATAAAAAAGACACCTAAAGTCACTAATATAATACTTGTTCCGCCAGTTAATGCAGCAGTTACTAAGCCACCTGTAACTGCTGTTGTTATTTGTGCGCCAATAGCCAATTTTGCCATATCCATAGTTATGTTTACGAAAAAATTAACTAGTGTGTATTCATCCCTAAATATTAGTTCTACAACTCGATAAGCTGCTGAGAATACAATGGAAAAACGAGCAGCTCCCACAGATACATTATTCACCCCTTGAGTTCCTACGCCCATGTATAAAATTCGAGGATTGTTTGCTAAATATCGAGTTCCGTCCAAGAACGTTCTAATTCCCGCATGACCAGATAGACGGATATAAGTATTCCCATTGGGGCCTATATATTCTGTTGCTATGATATTGAAGTTACGAAACTCGTTAACAATTCTTTCTACTCTGTATGCTTCGTAAATATTTCCTGAGAATGAAGACATTATATCGCCAATACCAAATAGTGTTTCTTTGGGATCTTTGAAAGGCGTCGGAGTCGATAAGTTTTTTAAAATATAATCTGCTTCTTCAATTGTAGCTACTGCAGCAACATTATCATCGTCTTTTTCATTGTTAAGAATACCTTTAATCTTTATTAGATTAGCTTGATAATAAAGCTAATCATAGTTAGGTACTTCTTCGAAGCTAAATTTCGCGTCCGCATCAATGAGTGTTTTTGATACGGGATCATATTTATACGCCATATTAGTTCCCTTTCTAAAATTTAGCTTAGGTTAAGTTTATGAGAAGTGTTGATAGTATTCAATGAAAATATAAATGAGATTATGGATCCTAATAGATAACCCAGTCTGACACATGAAAAGCCCTGATTACACTACTGAGGTAATAGGGCTATAATCTATGATATTCAATAGGCTGCCTTCATTTTTCATTGGCTTATTGCAGAGGGATAGTTAATTTGATCGCCAAATCAGGGACGATATTAGGGAAATGTGAATTCCCCTAGTTTCCCCATAAACTAACAAAACCTAAATTGTCTAAATCCTTTTCACCTAAGATTTACTCTTCTTCACCCTCTTGTAATTAAGCCACTTTGTTTGAGTTGAATAGAAAGCTCTACAAGAGGCTGTCTTAAAGCAACTTCTAATTTTGACGTGTTCTAAATTATCCATTGGTCAGAGAGAATGGCTGGGTCGTTTAAAATCATTTTTTCCAGTAGTTGTTCGCTGGCAAGCTTGCTAGTCGTTAGCGGTTGGGGATTATCACCCACACGCCAGATAGCATGATTAATCGACATCGTTTGTTCCTTAGTTTAATGCTGCGTCGGTGAGTGCATCCGCTAGATGGAGCTGGGTTTGTTGGGCGGATTGCAGTCGGGATTTGAGGTGTTCACATAGCAATGTCAAATTGCGTACTTTCTCAACTATATTTAATTGTTCGTTATAAGAAGGTAAGGCAACCAATAAGGAAGATACTTGTATTCTTGATACGTTTTTCATCGAAGAGCTCGTTCCACCAGCCACATCAGAGTAATAAGTTCGAGAATACTTAGAGTTATTGACTAAATTAATATAGTTTACATCAACTAATTTAGAGAATTGAAACCTAATTATTTTATCACTAAGCATTAAATGGTTTGGTGGAGAGTCAGGAACTACGACAGAGCGAGCCACAAGGTCGGCAGTATTTGCTCTTGAAATTAAAAAATCCCTTGCTTTCACTTCATATTCTATTTTAGGTTCTAAATGTTTTGGAAGTGCTTTATTTTCATTAGGATTAAATTCGCTCCATGTGACGGAACTAATTTTCAATACTCCCCAATTATCATCAACTCTTGGTGAAGCCTCGCATTGAGGGCTCCAGCCAGCTTCTGAATTATGGGCTAGATCCCCTAAGCGACACCACTCCCACCCCTGCGGTAGCTCAAATGGTTTTTCTTCATCACTAATCGGTGGCAATGGTTTTTGTTTTTTAATTTTACCGTTTTTCACCATCTGCGCTTTTTCTTGTTCAATACGTTTAAGCAGTTCAGATGCAGGTTCGTCATTAGGATCCTGAGGTACCAGCTTACCCATAACAGCCAGTTGCAGAATGGTTTGCTTTAGCGCATCGATGCTCGCTTCGGTGGTAAACAGCGTGTCGAAATGCTGATTGATTCGAGACCAGTTTTCAGCGAGTTCTTTTTCGTTTTGGCTATCAGTAAGCGTCGCTAACAGGGTATCAACTAGTTGCTGATGCGCTTCTAGACTCGTTAGTGATTGTTGTTCCAGTTGATCGCAGAGGGACATTAGTTCCGAGAATGTTTCTACTATTCTTGCTTGTTCAGTCTTTGGTGGAAACGGAATAGGGTAGTTCTCAAAGAAACTTCGTGGTACACGTTTTTGACCCGCTGAACCAGTCATTTGTAATTCACCAATAGTTAAATAATGAGGTGCTTTTATATTAAGTAGAATATATTGAAGATTTAGTTCAGAACTTAATGGGCGAGCAACATGTAATTCTGTTGTACCCACACCCACTCCATTTTTTAAGCCCTCAAAAATGACAGCCTTACTATTTTCAAAGCAAGGTGTTATTTTAGCCAAAGCGATATCTCCGTCCGCAAAATGCGTATAGCCTTTCTTTACTTCTCCCCATTTCTTTATTTCTTGGTCATGTGTACCATCAAATCGTGTAGAAATACAAGGCATTGGGACAAAAGAGATTTCTTGCTCATCATTTGTTACTTCTATTTTGGGGTTAATTAATGCAATCTCATTTAATGAAGTCCACTCCCACCCTTCCGGCAATTCAAACGGCTTTTCATCTTCACTAATTTCTGGCAGCGGCTTCTGTTTTTTAATTTTACCTTGCTTCACCAGTTCCGCTTTCTCAGCTGCAATGCGCTTTAGCAGCTCTGAGGCAGGTTCATCATTTGGGTCTTGCGGTACTAATTTGCCACGCACGGCGAGTTCTAAGATCAGCTCACGCAGTTTCTTAATACCATAAAGATCAATTTTACCGCTGCTGCCACGTCCTGCGGTGGAGCGAGTTTGTAGCGCAGAAGACCAAATATCGATATGGTCGGTAATCAGTTTCTCAACGGTCATCAGTTTGTTTCCTTATTGCCAGCTAATGCCATACCAAGGATATCGCGTAACTGATGACGTAGCTTACTGATTTCCGCCTGCTGCTTCTGGTATTGCGCTAGCAGCTCATCCGGATCGTGGCTGATCGTTTCACCTTGATACGGGTTTTTGATATCAAGGTTAAAGTTACGGGCAATGATATCGTCGATGCCAACTTTCCACGCCTGCTTGTTCTCTTCACGGCTTGCAAAGCCATCGGCTTCATTGCCCCACCAGTCGATTTCTGTTTGGAATTCTTCAAACTTCATCGGTTTGGTTTTGCTATAGTTTTTAACTCCCTCAGGGTAGGGGTGTTCGTAGAACCAGATTTCTTTGGTTGGTTGGCCTTTGGTGAAGAAGAGAATATTGGTTTTGATTCCGGTATATGGGTTAAATACGCCATTTGGCAAACGAACAATGGTGTGTAAGTTGCACTCTTCGGTCAGCAGTTTTTTGATTTTGGTTTTGACGCCTTCACCAAACAGTGTGCCATCTGGCAGAACTACGGCTGCACGGCCTTTATCGGACAGCACTTCAATGATCAATTGCAGGAATAGGTCAGCGGTTTCGCGGGTCTGCATTTCTGCTGGGAAGTTTTTCTCGATCCCATCTTCTTCAGTGCCGCCAAATGGCGGGTTGGTAATAATGACGTCGAATTGCTCATCCCAAGCGGATAGAGGCTTGTTTAATGTATTGTCATGACGAATTTGTACCGGAACTTCAATACCATGCAGTAGCATATTCGTGGTGCACAGCAAATGTGGGAGCTGTTTTTTTTCAACACCAAAGATCTGCTGTTGTAGCGTTTTATGATCTTCAGTGGTGTTAACATAATGCTCTTTCACATGGTCGAACGCACAGGCAAGGAAGCCGCCAGTACCACACGCTGGGTCCATAATCGATTCACCCAATCTCGGGTCAATACGGTTGACCATAAAGCGAGTGACCGCACGTGGAGTATAGAACTCACCTGCGTTACCTGCGCTTTGTAAGTCGCGTAGAATTTGTTCATAGATATCACCGAATAAGTGGCGTTCGGTGCTGTTGCTGAAGTCGATTTCATTCAGCTTATTGATGACTTGGCGTAAGAGCGTACCATTTTTCATGTAGTTATAGGCATCGCTAAACGCTTGTTTCACCACAAAGCCCCGTGGGTTTTTATCGATAGGCGCGGTCAGGTTTTTTAAAGCAGGGAATAAATCGTCATTAACGAATTCGAGCAGTTCATCCCCTGTGATTCCCTCGCTGTTTGCCGCCCAAGTACGCCACAAGTAACGCGAGTTAATAGGGAGTTGGTAGTCGTCTTGCTCGAGTTCAAGCTCTTCTTCCTGAGTATCAAATATTTTCAGAAATAATAGCCAAGACAGTTGCCCAAGGCGTTGAGCATCACCGTCTACACCTGCATCTTTGCGCATGATGTCTTGTAAGGATTTAATGACTGAGCTAATCGACATGTTTGTATTCCATTGGTAAAAATGAAGCCACCGAGAGCTGATAACTCACGGTGGTAAAATAATATGGGTTATTAGGCCTGGCGAGGTGGTAACTGATAAATTTGGTCTTCCAGTTCATTGACGGCTTGCTCGTAAGCTTGTTTATTTCCAAAACTACTTTTGATGATTTCTAGCGGACGGCCTAGGCTGTCGAACGGTTTTAGTTTTAGCACCTGAATATCTTCGATTTCCTGCACACCTTCATCCGCGTATTTATCCAGCAAGGTATTGAGTACATGCTGTGCAGGTTCTGAATATTTGGTGAAGTAATTACGTTTACGCACGTTGTCAGCCCGTTCTTTACGCGTCAGGGGCGGTTGACCATAAACCACATGACAAAGGAGATCGAATGGGTCAAGGTCTTTACCCACTTCTTCTGCTAATACTTCCCAAAGCACGCCGAGTTGCTGGAGCTCATCAATAATAACCTGTTTGCGTTCGGCAGAGTGCCATTTTCGAATGAAGTTATCAAGAGAGGCAAAGTCTTTATCTTTGAGAAGCGTTTTACGGGTATAGTCCTGAAAGGATTCGGTGACTAATTTACCATCGGCATCGTAATATTGAACGCGTTTTGCCAGTACTTTTACGGTGACGCCGTTGACATGATATTTGCGAATTCTGTTTTCTTCGCACTCTTCGAAAGCACCATTGGCACTTTCTGATGTGGCGCCATAGTGAGCGGATGATTCTTCTGCGCCCATAAATACGTCGTTATCTAACGTTTCGCTTTCTGACGTTTCACCTTCGAGTATTTCATTGAAATCCGATTCAGGATCGGAAATATCTTTAGGTGTTGTGCGGATCACTTTTTCAGGCACGCCATCAAAGCGCTCATCTGCAAACAGTTCGGTGGCTTTTTTGAAATCGAGAATGGTGAACCAGAGTTTATCGAACTTCTCGTTAATACGTGTTCCACGCCCGATGATCTGCTTAAATTTGGTCATGGATTGAATGTTTTGATCTAGCACGACCAGTTTGCAGGTCTGCGCATCCACACCCGTACTCATCAGTTCTGAGGTGGTTGCAATCACTGGGTAAGGCTTTTTCGGGTTGATGAAATTATCGAGTTGCGCCTTACCGATGTCGTCATCGCCAGTGATTTTCATCACGTATTTTTCATTTATTCGCACTTGTTCTGGGTTTAGGTTTACCAACGCACGGCGCATACGTTCAGCGTGGTCAACATCGTTACAAAAAACGATGGTTTTATCCATAGGATTAGTGCGTTTTAGGTAGTCAGTGATGGTTTGTGCGACCAATTGGGTACGCTCATCAATCACCATAGTGCGGTCAAAGTCTTTTTGGTTATAAATTCGGTCATCAATCAGTTGGCCTTGTTTATCAACTTGGCCTTTAGTGGGGCGCCAACCTTGTAAGTCGACATCGATATCGACTCGAACGACTTTGTATGGTGCAAGGAAACCGTCTTCAATACCTTCTTTAAGTGAATAAGTATAAACGGGGTCGCCAAAGTAATCAGTGCTGGAAACGTCATCGGTTTCTTTTGGTGTTGCGGTCAAGCCAATTTGAGTTGCACTGCTGAAGTACTCAAGAATTTCTCGCCATGCGCTGTTTTCCGATGCACTACCGCGGTGGCACTCGTCGATAACAATCAAATCAAAGAAATCGGGAGCAACTTGCTTAAAGGCTTTTTGGTGTTCTTCTGGGCCTGTAATTGCTTGGTAGAGTGCCAATTGAATTTCATAAGCTGGGTCAATTGTTCTACCAGTCACCTTTGCCATTGCGCTACCAAAGGGTTGGAAGTCGTTATTTTTAGTTTGGTCGACAAGGATATTGCGGTCGGCAAGAAACAGAATGCGTTTTTTATTTTTAGCTTTCCATAAGCGCCAAATAATTTGAAATGCGGTATAGGTTTTGCCAGTACCTGTCGCCATTACGAGTAATACACGTTTTTGCCCAGCAGAAACGGCTTCTACAGTTTTATTAATGGCTTGTAGCTGGTAATAACGAGGGGATTTGCCGCTACTGTCATCGTAATAGTCTTGGCTGATGACAGGCAATTGTTCAGCGGTAAAACCTTTCCAAATACAGTATTTAGTCCAAAGCTGTTCAGGTGTTGGAAAATCGTCGAGTGTAATTTCGGATTCAAGCTGCGCAGGATTTGTTTTGTTGTGGAAGATAAAACCATCACCATTAGAAGCAAAAATAAAAGGGACATCGAGTAGGCGCGCGTAATCTAGCCCTTGCTGCATCCCTTTTCCCATCTCGTGTTTATTCGCTTTAGCTTCTATGACTGCAAGTGGTAACCCCGGCTTATGGTAGAGCACTATGTCGGCTGATTTCACTGTCAACCGTGCTGCTAGCTTACCACGCACAACGACTTTACCATCGCGAAGTTTGACTTCTTGGCGGATCTGCGACATCAAGTTCCAACCCGCATCTTTAATTGCAGGGAGGATAAATTTAGTGATGATGTCTGTTTCAGTCAGATGAGTTTTATTCATACTAGCCATAGCAGCTCTCTCAACGAAATTGGGATTAGTGCTTAATTATACACAGAATATAGGAGTGAGTTAGGTTATAAAATGAATAGCATTATAATTATTAAAATCCATTAATATTTAAATTGTTTATATGCAAATCACTCTTCTATTTTAAGCCGATGTTCCTCTGTAATATTCTTCGCCGCGATACATAAAATCGCCTTTTGACAGTTCGGGCAACATTTTTGATTGAGTGTGAAGTAGTCACGTCACTACACACAAAATCAATCAGTGACTTTTGAAATTGGGGATACCGAATGAAATTACTGACTAAGTTTATCTGATGGCAAACTCTTTTGAGGAGAATTGCCTATAAATAACCATTTGTTATGTCTTTCCATCTGTAGCTACTTTATCAATCGTATTATGGCGGATATTCAGGTAGTCAAATTTATTATTAAGTCGCTACAATTTAGAGCCAAACTATTGAGCTCTAACATAGATTATTTAAGGCTTTCTTCTTAGTATGTAAATTAAACACTTTTGTTGGATGACACCACACACCTTAAGAAAAGAGATAACTAAAATGCCAGCTGCTAAACGTCCTATTTTTAATTTAGAGCTTGATTTACTTCGCACTTTTATTGCGGTTGTTGATGGTGCAACTTTTGCCGCCGCCGCAGAATCTGTTTGCCGAACGCAATCAGCGGTGAGTCAACAAATGCAACGGCTGGAGTCACTCATTGGCAAGGAGTTATTTGTTCGGCAGGGCAGAAACAAAGCATTGACGGACTCTGGTACACAACTATTGAGCTATGCCCGCCGTATTTTACGTCTTAATGATGAGGCATGTTTATCACTAGTTTATGAAGAAATTGACGGAGTATTAAAAATTGGTTCGCCAGATGACACCGCGAATACAATATTGCCTGATTTATTAGCCAGATTTTCAGGAGCTTATCCAAATTTAATCATGGATATTATTGTCAAACGCAGCCCATTTCTTATGTCAATGTTAGAGGATAATGAACTCGATTTGGCGATCTCAACCGAGGAGCATGTTGGCTACCCTAAAATTGTCTTACGTGTTTCCCCTTCACTATGGTATTGCGGGAAACATTTTAGTTTTAACTTAGAGCAGCCGCTGCCATTAGTTGTGTTAGATGAGCCGAGTACTTATCGCGAGATGATGATCAATCACCTCGAACAACAGCAAATACCTTGGCGCATTGCTTATATGGCGACAACACTATCTGGAGCACGCGCTGCGGTTAGGGCGGGATTGGGTATTATGGCTCGCTCAATTGAGCTTTCAGGGGAGGATTTACGCATACTCGGTGAAGATGAAGGGTTACCAGCACTTCCGGCAATTCGATATAACTTGTACCTCAACTCAAAAAGCCCAACCAAAGCCGCACAAATTCTTTTTAACTCATTAAAAAATGAACAAACAGCCGTTATCTCCCATAACAACTAAAATTAGGAATAATTATGACCCATTTTCACGGTATTTTTCCTTATCTTGTTTCACCAGTCGATCAAACTAAAGGTACTGTTCTTGAATCGTCTCTTCGTCACCTAATTGAGCACCTCATTTCGAGCGGAGTTCACGGATTGAGCCCATTAGGGAGCACTGGTGAATACGCATATTTGTCACAGGAATTACGAAATGAGGTGGTTCGCATTACAGTTGATCAAGCTGCGGGGCGAGTACCTGTATTAGCGGGGGTTGCCAGTTTCTCAACGTCAGATGCATGTTTTCAAGCGGAACAGTATGCCAATTTAGGTGTGGATGGCATGGTGCTGATATCGCAAAAAATGTACCCTCTGAGTGATAAAGCCCAATTGGGTTATTTCCAAACAATAGCGGAGTCTTTTCCTGAAAAATCCATGACGGTCTATACCAACCCTGGTTTGCTGGGGGATGTATTGTCTATTTCTCTTTTGAATGAATTAAGCTATATCCCTAATATCGAATATGTTAAAGATGCATCGAGTAATACTGGAAGGTTATTAACGATGCTCAACACCTTCGGTGAGCGGGTTAAAATTTTTAGTGCCTCAGCTCATATTCCTTTATTAGTCATTAAATTAGGTGGCGTGGGCTGGATGGCGGGTCCTGCCTGTGTGTTGCCAAAACAGTGTGTTGAACTGTATGAGTTGGCCACTAGAGGGGATTGGGATACAGCGTTAGCAAAACAGAAAGAAATGTGGCAAATCAACGAAGCTTTTACGCAATATGCATTAGCGTCATGTATTAAAGCATCTTTAAACATTCAAGGGTTTAATGTTGGTGACCCGATCCTTCCACAAGAACCTCTCAATGATGTTGCTATTGCTCATTTACAGCAAATTATTGCTCAGTTAAATGAATAATAAGAGGAAGGAAAAATAGAAGCCCATTCAGTGTGGGCTTCTATTCGTTAGTCGGTCTTATTAAAGACCAACACGCAATAGCTGTGTGATAGTCGATATAGTTTTCGCTTCAAAAGATAATACACTTTTAGCAAGCTGCGCAGCTTGTTCATTTTTCATTACCAGCCCTGCATTGTCATAGAATTTGCTCACAATATCCTCCAAAGACATTGGATTTTGTGGGTTACCGTATTGGATATCTAATCGTTCCGTTATTGTCTCACCATGGGTTAATGTGACAAAAATTAGGCCGGGAAAATAGGTTGGGAAAGGAATTTCATTTTCAGTGGGATAACGATAGCTGACTTTTTTCGCAAGGTTTTGGATATCTGCTCGCTGTAAATTTTCGGTAGAGAGCAAACTTAATGTTAATTTGTCTTCGATAAAACCAGCGGCAAACAACCACGGGAGGCTAAATTTCGCTGCATAGGCACTCTGAGGTGCCCATTTTTGTTCTGGTGGCTCACAAATTAAGGCCGCTGCAACGGGATCGACAACGCATTCTACTTTTGCAATTTGATCGAGGGTTATTCCTCGTTGTAATAATCGTCTCCCACAATCGACGGTGGCATGAGCAAAATGGCAAACAGGGTAGGGCTTAATGGAAACATTCATGAATTGCCAAACATTACCTAAGTCTTGGGTGACTTGCTCGGGATGCGCATTTTCACGAAGACCATGTGTTTGGTACAGGCTATAGCGCCCTTCAAAAATAGTTTCTGGCCCTGTCATTCCGCCTTTAGCTAAACATGCTGCAATAATGCCTGATTGCGCAGCCCATCCCGCATGAAAACATTTTGCTGACGAGCTATTGGTTAGGTATTCAGCAACACCACTGGCTTGGCTTCCTGTTAGGCCTAGAGCGTTAACTGTTTGTTCCCGAGTTAATTTGAGTAATGAAGCTGCACAAGCCGTCGCACCAAAAATACCCGCTATAGCTGTAGAGTGGAAGCCGCGTAGGTGAAACCCGCTATGACTTGCTAATCCCACTCTGGCTGCGACTTCCCAGCCAATAATCCATGCAGTAAGGATCTCTTTTGTTGTCGCCTGTAAATGTTCACCGAGTGCAAAGGCTATAGGAGTAAGTACGGCACTACCGTGAGTGATTGAGTCGGTGTGTGTATCATCAAAATCTAATACATGCGCTGAAATACCATTTGCTAAAGCGGCGGTGGTAGTTGAAACGGTTTGGTTACTTCCCCAAATTGGAATTTTTCCTTGATGCTCAGGTAAATAAGTGACTCCCTTACGGCATTGTGTTGCGCTTTGTTGGAGGCTTCCGGCAAGTGCAACGCCTAATGTATCGAGTAAATGATATTTGGCGCGTTCAATAACTTGCGGTGGAATATCAGAAAAGGATAGGGATGTGATAAATTGGCTTAGCTGTTGGCTTAATGTCATAGATACCTCTGGTGAATGAAAAAGCCAGCACTTGACTGGCTTTAAGAAAGTAGAGATTTAAACTTTGCTAAAATGCATTAGTCATTAAGCCAACCGGATGCTTTGGTTTGTTCTATTACTCGAGTGACTTGTTCAGGTGCATTCCCTACATAGGTCGTTGGGTCTAATAGGGCATCAAGTTCTTCTTGCGTTATATGGTCACGAATGCGTGTGTCACGGTTAATGGCCTCAATAAAGGTGATGCCTTCTTCTTGGCCAGACATAGAAGCTTCATAAACAATTTCATGGGCAGTTTGTTTACCCGCTTTGTCTGACAACGCAAACATGACGCGCTCAGCAAGCATAAATCCACCTAAAATATCTAAATTTTGGCGCATCTTATCGGTATGTACGTTTAATCCCCCTAATACAGTTTTCATGTTATCGAAGATCACCGAAAGCATCAGGCACATTTCTGGCATCACTTTCCATTCCATCTTCCAAATCGCACCATCTCTTTCGTGTTGGTGTTTCATCATGTCGGTAAGCACAGAAAGGTTAGCTTTCAATGTATTACTGACACAGGCCGCATTTTCGACAATGGCAGGATTACGCTTGTGTGGCATCGTTGAGGAGCCAACTTGACCTTTACTAAAAGGCTCTGAAAGTTCATCAATTTCATTGTGAGCTAATAATAAAATTTCATTGGCAATTTTTCCTAACGTGCCGCTAATTAAACCAATCAGCATGCCATATTCACTAAATCGGTCGCGAGCGGGTTGCCAAGAGATTTCAGGAGTGCCTAAACCGAGCCGATTTAATACACGAACTTCAAGCTCATCTGCTTTGTCGCTCAATGAGGCCTTAGTTCCAACAGCGCCAACAACGCTACCAACGAATAAGCGAGGTTCGATTTCTTTTAATCGTTGATAATGGCGTGCTAATTCCGTTAGCCAAATTGCAGTTTTGTGTCCAAAGGTAATCGGTAAGGCTTGTAAGGCTAAGGTTCGTCCTGCCATTGGTGTATTGCGATGCTTTTCGCTTAACGATAATAAAGAACGCCCTAATATTTTGATATCACGTAAAAAAACTTTATGAGCCTCTTTAAGTTGAAGCACTAAGCCTGTGTCCATAACATCTTGTGTTGTGGGTCCAAAGTGGACGTATTCACCAAAATGTTCAGGACAAGCATGTTCTAAACCACGGATGGTTGGAACAAGTGGGTGACGAGTTAAACGCACTTGCTCTAAGATGAAATCCATATCTAACTTTTCCAGTTTTGCTGTATCAGCAATGATCTTCGCAGCTTGCTTTGGAATCAAGCCTAATTCAGCTTGTTCAATTGCTAATACTGCTTCGTAATCAAGCCAATTTTGCATTCTGACTTTATCAGAAAAAATAGCTCGCATTTCTTCTGTAGACCATAAGTTTTTTAATAATACCGAATCAAAAACACTGGTACCCATAATATTCCCCTGTATAAGAATAATATTGAAAATTAAAAGGTGGTTATTTGTTAGAGAGTTGCTTTATTTATGCAATAAAAAATAAAAATAAACACCTTAATAAGATTAATGTTAATAAAAGACTTTCTTATGTATTTATTTTTCCATTTAAATCAATTTGTTATATTTTAATTTATTGTTTATTACATATAGATTTTAATTCTTAATTTTCTCTTAAGTTTTCATTAATTTAATTAATGCTCATTTATATGATGAAGATCATCTTTTTAAATAAGTCATGTTTTAAAAGGAAAGTAATTTGATATACATAATATGAAATCGAACTTTTAAAAATAAATAACCTTCCTTTTAATTACTAGGGAATCTATTTCTATATTTGGAGAAATAAATAATGACATTAAATAAATATACAAAATTAATACATAGTGGACGACAACCTATTACAACATCAGGACCAATTAATCCGCCAGTAATGAGAGCGAGTACTATTGTTTTTGATTCAATTAAAAGCTGGCGTGATGTTCGCGATCGCCGCGCAACGGAACGTGTTTTAAGTTACGGTGCGCGAGGTACAGAAACCGCATTTGCACTCGAAAGCCTGGTGACTGAATTAGAAGGGGGCTATAGAGCGCAATTATTTCCTACGGGTCTAGCCGCGATTGCAGTCACTATTATGGGCTATGCACACAGTGGTGGGCACGTATTGTTTGCAGATTCTGTTTATGAACCTGTACGTAAAATAGCCGATGCTTTTTTAAAACCAAATAACATCGCCTACAGCTTCTTTAAAACAGATGCTTCAGATTTTGAGCAAAAAATTCAAAGTAATACACAACTTATTTTTGTTGAATCCCCAGGTTCATTACTTTATGAAATGTTGGATTTACCCGAAATATGCCGTATTGCACATGAAAGAAATATCCCAGTGGGTGTTGACAACACTTGGGGTTCAGCATGGCTTTATAACCCACTAGAATTAGGCGCGGATGTTTCTGTAATTGCAGCAACAAAATACCTCTGCGGGCATTCTGATGTGATGATGGGAATTATGGTCGCGACAGAAAAAGCTTGGAAACAAATTGGTGCCTTGCCAGAAGCTTTAGGTCAAGCCAGTAGCCCCGATGATGCAGCTTTAGTTTTACGAGGAATGCGGACTTTAGGGCAGCGATTAGCTGCGCATGGCAAAGCCGCGTTAGCGATTTCACAATGGCTGGAAACGCGTCCTGAAGTGGAAAAAGTCTGGTTCCCTGAATTACCATCTCATCCGCGACATGATCTATGGAAGCGTGACTGCAAAGGTAGTAACGGCTTATTAACCATTGAATTCAAAAAACAATATACCGCGAAGCAAACAGAAAACTTTATTGATGCTCTAGCCCTGTTTGGTATCGGCGCATCGTGGGGTGGGTTCGAAAGCCTCGCACTACCCGCTAACGTAGTCGGCGCAAGAACAGCATCAGATTGGAGCGAAGGTCATGGGCCTTTTGTTCGTTTACATATTGGCTTGGAGTCTGTGGATGATTTGATAGCGGATATTACACAAGCATTTTCAACATTAAATCAATAACAATAAAGCTGCACCAATACTGGGGAATTCTTCTATGACAGGTTTAATCATTGCCGCGCTAGTTACAGCGCTGGTTGTTTACCTGCTGGCTCGGGGTTATAAACCTCAGCCAGTCTTGTTGCTAGGGGGCTTACTTTTGTTGCTCCTAACCGCATCTTTAGATCTTAATTCATTGTTACCAGAAAATAAAACCACGCATTTTAAGTACTTTGATATCTTCCAAATTTTTACTGATATCATGAGCTCTCGATTAGCTGGCTTAGGGTTAACATTAATGGCGATTGCTGGATTCTCCCGTTATATGGAGCATGTGGGAGCTAGTCGCGCATTATTTGCTATTTTTGAAAAGCCGCTAAAGACCATTAAATCACCTTATTTGCTATTAGTGATTTCATTTCTAGTGACGCAAGTTCTGGTGATTTTCATTCCAAGCCATGCCGGGTTGGGGATGTTATTAATGGTCACAATGTACCCTATATTAATTCGTTCGGGAATCAGCCCACTCTCTGCTTTAGCGGTTATCGGTTGTTGCCAGTTTATCGACCATGGACCCGGTTCTGGTAATGTCATTATGGCAGCGAAAACCGCGGATATTGAACCCGCTGTTTACTTTGTTCAACACCAATTACCCGTAACTATCCCTATTATTATTGCAGTGGCAATCACCCATTTCTTTGTTCAGCGTTGGTGGGATAAGCGTGAAGGGTTTGTTTTTGACTTGAGCAAAATTGATACGATTAAAGAAGATGGCGGTAATAAAGTCCCATTGTCTTATGCGTTGTTACCAGTTATTCCATTGATCCTAATTATCGGGTTTAGCCCATTATTACACCCATATATTAAGTTGGAAGTTACCACCGCGATGATTATCAGTACCGTCATTGCACTGATTTTTGAATACGTCCGTTTACGTGATGCGAAAGCCGTCATGGACAGCTTTATGTTGTTCTTTGAAGGAATGGGGAAACAGTTTGTTTTAGTCGTTTCTTTGATTGTTTCAGGGGAGTTTTTCGCAAATGGATTACTCAAAAGTGGGGCGGTGGATACGTTAATTAGCGCAGCTCAAGATGCCGGCTTTGGTATCGGGGCGATGATTATTGTTATGAGTGCCATCCTTGCACTTGCGGCGTTCCTAATGGGCTCAGGGAATGCAGCATTCTTCTCTTTTGCTGCATTGACACCGAAAATTGCTGCTTTCCTTAAAGTGGATGTGGTGACACTCATTTTACCGATGCAAATTATGACAAGCTTTGGGCGTACTGTGTCACCTATCACTGCAGCAATTGTTGCAATTGCAGGAATTGCAGGGATTTCGCCGTTCCAAATAGTAAAACGAACGGCAATCCCAATGGCAGTTGCTGCAATCGTTAACCTTGTCGTAACTTTCTACTTTTTATACTTCTAATTAGACTCGCGCATTTATCCCTTAAACTTTTCGTTACTCTTCGGTTTAAGGGATTTTTTTATTGATTGGAGGGCTATTATTCATCCTTTTATCAAAAACTATCATCAATGATAGTATGGGTATGTGAATATTTTTGTCGCAGTAACCGTTGATTGGATTATTAGTAATAAGGTTGATAAATCAGGCACTGAAAGAAATATCAGTGCCTAGATATGAAAAGCAAAACTAATTAATATTCATAAAAGCAGCGTATTCTATTTAAAAATACGCTGCTAAACTACCAAGTTAGTGAATTGGGTTCGAAGGCTTTGATTAACTAATTAAATGCAATAATGACGACTGCATTTCCTGTGTAATATCCAGGCGTTACCGTTCCTGATGCATGCAATTCAGAAGTGAATGTAAATGAATTCGCCGCATTGTTTCCAGAAATATTCATGTTCGCACCATTCCAGCCATTTTGATTATTAATTAATGGATTTGAATAAAAGTTAGAAGTCGAATTTAAATATACATAACGCTCACCCGTGGTTGAACGAGCAAATAAATTGATATTTGTCGCCTGTGTACAAGTGATATTGCCAGAAACTGAGTTTGTTTTACCATTTAAACTCGTGTTACTGAGCGCCCCGTGATTAACAAAAGCAGGCAAAGAAATACTACATGTTTGATTTGTAGGTGGAATTTTACCACAGACGCTACCTGGCCACTGGATTGCATTCCTAACTCCCGGGGTTGGTTTATGGTTAACATAGAATAATCCAATACAAGTCGCATTTGGGCTATCAATGACAAACGATGCACGATAAGGAATTCCTTTTGCACTACGAAAAGCCGCTGCGACTTCTTCCGCTGTTCGATACTGGTTAATTCGAATGCAGTTACCATAATCTAAGCAAGAGCCACTCAACGACGGCGCACCAGATGCATACAGAACATCAGGGCCTACCCAGCACTCGGTTGATCCATAACAAGGGTTAGTAACACCACTTGCTTCACTCCAAGAAAGAATGTCCATCTCAACACGAGGCCAAGCTCCAGAGGTCATACTCACAGGCATTACATACGCAATCGCATTGGCTGGGCGAGAAGGAAATAGAGACGCTAATACGATGATTAATAATAAAATACTCAAACGGCTTGTATTTAACATTCCGTATATTTTTGCTTTTTTCGCATACATAATGATTTACTCATAATCTAATTTGAACGTGGCACTCGCAGCCCATGAACCGAGCACAATTGATTTATTTTGCAATGCAACTGGCTCAGCTCTCACATACGCTTGAAATCTTAGGTCATTATTATTTCCGGTATATAACCCTTGGGTATAACTGCCACTATTAATTTTGATTGCCGCACCGGAAATACTTTCAATACCAACAGCCACGCCAGTTGCTTGGCTTCCTGCATCTAATGCCAATAAACCAGGTAAAGCTGAATTTTCTGCGCCAATAAATGTGACTTTTACTTCATGGCCTAATGCTAAATCGCAATTGATTAAGCGAATGGTAAAAGGTTGGCTATTTGTTTGAGTATTTAGATACAGGTATTTATCCACTATCGTACCGAAATCTAATTCAATCGATTCGTCGCCCGGATAAACGTCACAAGCATCTTCAATTAGCGTGCCATCAAATTCCACATTTGCAGAAAAAGCGGCAGTGGCACCCAAAAACCATAAGCCAAAGGCAAAGCTCATATTACGTTTAATATTCATAGTTATGACTGCCGCCTCCTATTCAAAAATAATGGTTAACGTGCCTGATGCAGTAAAATTATCCCCTACGAGTTCGCTTCCTGAGCGCATGACAGGAACCGCTGAAAGGGATGGTAGTGAAGCCGCATTAATCAAAAAGGCTTCATTCAATGGTTGAGGTTGGCCATTTTTTTGAATTTGAATGCCTAATTTGCCATTATTCAACGGTGTCACTGTTCTTAATGTCGCATTATCAAATCCACTTCCTGCAGGTGTTCCTCCGAATATCAAGCTGATATCCCACGGTTGTGTCATATCGCCAACACAATTTAATTGAAAAGGAATAGATTGCTTGAAGGCGGTACCGTTGATTTTTCGTACACCGACTTTACCGAATGAAACTTTTATTGGGTCGTCATGGCTTAATTGGCAAGCAGGAGGAATAATTAGCGTGCCATCAAATGCCCAATTTGCTTGCGCTGAAGATATGGACATCACCATTATAAATCCTGCCATCCAATGCTTAATTTGATTGTTATTCCACATAATCATTCTCACTGATACTCAATTTTCAGTGTTGCCAGTGCTGTAAAAAATCCGCCATCGGTATTCGTAAAATTGGCATTACTGTTTTTTACTGGGGCAACCTCTAAGGTTGGCAGCGCTGTATATAACACATTGAAAGGCTGGTTAATAACTTGCTTAGCATTGTTCACATAAAAGGAAAGACCGAGTTTTGGGTTACTCGTTTTCAATGCGCCATTGCTATTAAATGATGTTCCATCGCCGACAAGCGTGAGCTTTATGGCGTTTTTCGCTAGATTTGTGCAACTGAGTCTCATCGGTACAGCACGCTTGTATTGAACTCCATCAATACGTGGAAGCAATATATCGCCAAAATGTATAGTTTCTTGTTGGTTGTTATTCAAAATGCACTCGGGCGGTGTCACCAATAATCGACCTTTTAGCTGGATACCAAGTGTTGCTGCTTGGCTTTGGCTAAACAGGCTAAGCATCATGCAGACCGAGAGAAGATAACGGAATAATTTCATTGATATCATCCTATTGGTAATCCAATACCATCGTGAGATTGCCCGTAAAATCCCCACCTGATGTTAAGTTTACCCCTGTAGGTTTAACGGGGACGGCATACAAAGCAGGCGAATTCCCATAATTAAAATTGAGTGTTGCGCCATTGCTGAGTCGGGTTCCATCACGGTAAATGGCAATACCTAAATTCGGGAGATTGGTCGTCACGGATGACTCACCATTAATTTGCCTATCAGTCCATCTCAGCGTCATCTTTAATGTATTCTTATATAAGCCATTACATATCAAGTTGTAATTGATAGGTGAGCGCCCATAAGCACCGTCAATCTTTGCCTGATGTATATCGCCAAAATCTACAAAAGTCGTTGTTGCACCGCCAAGGGTACATTCCGGCTCACCGTATACCGTCACACGAATTTGGATATTAGTGCTGAGATTCGCAGCGATAGCTTTGTAAGAAAAGCTGAGTGAAATCAGAGCACCAAAGAGAATTACCCCAACTAGGACAATCGCTTTAAAGCATATCGTAAGAAAATAAGCTCCTCTCATCTCCATGCCCCTATTCATAACTTACCTGGAATCTAATTAACGCCTGATAAGCTCCAGCATTTAGTTGAGCAGAGGTACGTACTGGCGTTACATAGTAAGTTAATTGGTTTTGCCCAGGTGAAACCAATTGTGGTGTACTGTACTCACCTAAGTTAATTGGTGAATGCGCTGCATCACTTAATTGCAGGCCAATCCCCTGAACACCGATAACAGCTGCCAAGCGCGGGTCTTGGGTATCTATAGGAGCCAAAAAGCGGATCTTCATTGACGGCATTTGTTGGCTCCACAAAAGATTCCCCTGTGCAGTGCGGCTGCGACTTTCACCACTTAGACAATCTTCTAAACGCAGTTCAATCGCAACAGGGTTACCAGTTTGCCCAACATGCTGAAGCTGTCCTGTACCCACAGTACCTAAATTAATAGTTTGATATGCTGATGACATTGCTAAACGACAAGCACTTTCCGTCAAAGCTCCATGGACATATAGCGTGCCATGTGAACCATCTACATCCCAGCTATCAACTTTATTTAGGGCTGTTCCCATCGCCATGCTACTGAATAAATTCAGCGCTAAACTTCCTAAGCCCACATAACGGAGCATCCTGCTTGTGTTTGCCATGATATTCTCCTGCTATCTCATCGCGCATTTCAGATCAGTCTATTTTTTTCAGGTACCACATGGCAGCTATTTCCCTGACATGTAAACGACAGTGTTGGGCGACCACCATAATCATTGATATAGGTCAGCACAGGTTTATTACCTAATGCGTCTGCACTGACGTTCAGTGCTTTGCTGCTTTTGGGGGCAACCATTACGGGCTCAAACCCTGCGACTGTCTGTCCATTTTTGTTGGGGACAGCATCGACAAAAGAAACGTAATAGGCAGTTGGGTTATTAATCGTATACTGGTTACCCTGACGCGTAAGAGTCACTTTTTCCTGCCATGGGTTATCCATTTGTTCACGTGTTGGAATGATTGATTTTGGTCGATAAAACAATTTAATACGTGTCTGTAATGCCAGTTGCAGCGTATTGGGTTTATCACTTTTCGGTGGAATCTCACGCAAATTAAAGTAATACACCGATTCTCTGTCTTGCGGCAGAGAAGCGGCACTTGGCAGAGCTTGGATTTTGATTTGGCTTTTTGCCCCCGGCTCAACACGCTGTACCGGTGGCAATACCGTAAATGGGTCGCTTATTTTTTCACCTTTCTCATTTTCCACCCAACCTTGAGCGAGATAAGGTAATTGTTTGTTTTCGTTGCTGATGTTTAAACTGATCGATTTTTCGTCTCCCGTAATAATCGCTCGAGTTCTGTCTAAGGCAACTGCCGCTTGAGCAGAGGATAGCGTTGTTGAAATCAACACAACACCAGCCAATGTGAATACTGCTTTATGGGCGTTTTTTTTGTTCATCAATTTGTTTTTCATCATGTTATTCATCATATTGTTATCTTCTATGGTTAAGGAGCACTCATCGCTCTTTGCGTACCACTCATTTTTATTATTTTTGTAACCAGCGGCTTGACTCCTTTGGCGCTGTTCTTTCAACAACAGGCACAACGAGTTCTGATGCTTTCGGCATTGCTTCTAATGCACGGCTCGCTGATTGTGTCTTTATGGTCGCTGGCGATGCGGCTTTTGCTCCCGGTTTGTGGCACGGTAATAACCAGCTTGCCTGTAAATATTCATCTTCTGGCAAGGTATCAGGGAGTGTGATTTCACACTGCACTTGGTCATCCCAACGAACTTGCAAAGTATCTTTTGCGTTTAAACCAGTGAGATAGGTATTTCCATCATCACCCACCATACCGACTTGCTGACCACGACCATTTAAGACAATTGCCCCGAAAGGTGGTGTGCTATTGTCCGACAGCCTTAACAACGCCATCGCACTGTTTCCTGCGACAACATCAAATTGACGGTAGCCAATTGCCCCTTCCGTTAAAGTGCCTTGCTTTATAGATTGAGACACTTGCGCTTCATCTGGTAATGCATTCAAATCAACGCTAATTTGGTTACGGTAATAGCTATTCACGTCACTAATAACGGCTTGTCCAAAGCGGTTAGTGCGCACAATCGAGCCGTAACCACGTAATGGGATATTAGGTACTCCATCGGTATCAACAAATATGCGAGTACCACCAATTTGGCTACCACGATGCAGTACGGCACCTTTCTCCGTTGCGGTGAAACCACCTTGTAAAGAGAACCCCGCAGATCGATAACGGTCTTGTTGGTATGTTGCGTTCGCGTTGAGCTGTGCTAAGTCTCCCTGATGAGTGTAATAGCCGCTCACAAGTGCACCTGAACGTGCCCATCCGGTACTTAACTGATAGTTATTTCTTTCATCGATGGTGCTGTAGTAACTCACGCGCTGTGAGTTATCATTTTTATCCCAGCTACTGTTATAACTAATGGAACTTTTTTCACCCCAAGGCACTGTGAGTGACGCGTATATGCCATCATCATTGTTTTCACGATAACGATTTCGATATGCCGTCAAGTTGAGGCTAAGATTCTTCCATTTACCAATATCAAAATAGCGAGCTAACGAAATACTATAGCGGTCGTTATCTGGTTGATCCCAATAGGTTTGATGGTAATAATTGATGAATGCACTTAGCCCTAACTCTGAAAATTGTTGGTTATAAGAGATGGTATACATTTCTTTGCTGTTGTATTGGCGTGCACCCGTTTCCTGCGCATCCAAATACTCAGACATACTCATAAAACCTTGCTCAGAGAATCGATATCCTGCAAATGTCACTTGGCTGTTATAAGTATCAAAACGTTTAGAGTAACTTAAACGATACGAGCTCCCGCGATACGTTTTATTGCCAATATCACCTAAGTTGGTTAAATGTGCCCGAGCATGAGTAATATCGAATGACAATGCGCCGAATACCATTAAGTCACGACCAATCCCTATAGCCGCGGATGCATAGTTTTCTGCACCAATTCCACCACCATACAGTGACCAGCCGTTGTTAACCCCCCAAGAGAATTCGCCACTTGCAAAGGTATCGCCACTAACATGATGGCGCCAATTTGTTGGGCGCCCTGCGGCTAATTTGTAACGCAGTTGCCCCGGGCGTGTTAAATACGGAACACTTGCAGTATTTACAGTGAAAGTCTGTGTTGAGCCGTCTTGTTCTTTAACTTCAACATCGATTTGCCCAGCTAATGCATCATTTAGGTCTTGGATACGGAATGGGCCCGCAGCGACTTGAGTTTGATAAATAATGCGTCCTTGTTGGCTCACGATGACGGTTGCATTACTTTTTGCTACCCCAGTAATTTCTGGTGCGTATCCACGTAGATTAGGTGGTAGCATATTGGTATCGGTAATCAGGCTAAGCCCTGTAAATCTGAAACTATCAAAAATATCAGAGGTTAAATAATCTTCACCTAAGGTGAGTTTTGCGCCTAAGGATTTGATTGCTCGGTAGACATAATAACGAGTCCAATCTAGTGATGTGGTCGTGCTTTGACCTTGCTGCTTATCAATACGCATTTGCCAGTCAGCACGAACTCGCCAAGCACCCAAGTTAACGCCAGCAACCCCATTACCGCTGGTACTGTAGTTGGTTTGTTGTCCTGAGCGGGTTTGTTGGCCCACTTGTGCATTTAAGTTGTAATCAAACAATGCGCCGGGTAACCCTTCTTCCCAGCGTGCAGGAGGATCCCAATTCTCAGCGGTATATTCGAGGTAGGCTTGCGGCAAACTAATATACATAGCCGAAGTTGCAAGGTCGGCTTTAACTTCAGTTCCGGGTAAACTTTCAAGCGATAAACATTGTCCTTCGTGCCACCACTTTAACGTCGACATCAATTCAGGTTTGATACCGAATTTTTCAACTAAAGCAGGGCTCAGGCAAGGGAGGCTTTCATTCGACTCACCTTCAGGTGCATAGTAAAAGACAGTTTCTTCCGGCATGCTTTGCTTGTTTAAGAAAACCGTAAAACTGTATTCACCAGGCATGAGATAGCCTGGGCGCGCAAATTGGCTTAGATCAATGTTGTTACGATCATTGACGTCTAGCATATCCATATTAAATTTAATATCGGATGCGTGACCACCAAAGCTAATAGCCAACGCGACTAAAAGCCCTAATCTGCAAGGCCGAGTTATCTGTAACACAGGCGTGTGAATGAAATTCAGGGTCATCATCTCGACCTTCTTTTGCGTTCTTTTATCCGTAATGTCATTTCGCTCACGAAGCTCATCCTACAAAGGGGAGTTTCATTTATAAGAGGAACCGACTATTCATAATCCAGTTTGAAACGTAATTGACTGTAGTATTGGCCTGATGCCAATGGGCGGTTATTCGCCACCAACCGTAGCCGATAGGTGAGATCTTTTGTTCCAGCTGTTAGGGAGCTCACTGACATTCCTTGGCCAGGTATGGCAATTTCACCATCTCCCTCACGTTGAATTTGTAATCCAACACCTTGAGCTTGTCCGTTCACACCAAATAACCCCCTGTCATGGGAGCCATCGAATGTTACGCGAAAGTATTGCCAATTCGGTTTGTCAGGATTTTGGCGTTCAAGAACACAATTCACTAATCGGATAACAAAAGGGCGAGCAGGTCCTTGCCCATCACGGCGAATTTGAGTCAGCGCAATACTTCCCATATCAATAGTTTGATCACGGCTGCCGACATCAATTGCACATGCTGTTTCAATAATGCTTCCATTCATACTCACTGAGCCTTGAGCATATGCAGTTGATACCGCAGTCAACGTGCCTATACTTAAGATCAATGAAAACACTCCACTGGTTATCGAATTATTCATTGCTCCCTCTCTTACACCCAATTCAGTCGGAATGAGCCAACAAATTAATTTGTTGGCTCAAGATGAATTACTCGTAAGACAGAGTGAAATCCGCTACTGAGCTAAAGTCACCGGCAGTGATAGTGTCGATATCGCCACCATTACCTTTTAAGTAAGCAGCGAAATTCAGTGTGTTGTTACCATTTTGAATTTGTTGGAATGGTGCTGCTGTTCCTAAAGTCACCACATTGCCGCTACCATTAGTGATCTGAACACCAGCGCCTGCGCCAGTACCAACAATACCTAGTGTTTTATTGGTATTGTCGAAAGATGCAGCAGCACCACTAAAGGTTAATTGAACACCTTTAGTCAGTTTAGTGATATCACAGTTCTCTAAAGTGATTTCGAATGGACGTGGAGTTGATTTACCGCCATCAACTAATGCCATGTTAGAAATTTGACCTAATTCAACTGTTTGGTCGATTGAGCTAGGAGAGATTGAGCATGGAGCATCGATAATAGCGCCTTTGAACGTTACTTTACCGTGGCCTTGATCTGCTGCGTTTGCTGCAGAAGCTAATCCCAGAGCCATAAAAGTTGCCATTGCAATAGATTTCATTTTCATGAATATAAAGTCCTATGTTTATTGTTAAGTAAATAATGAGTGTCAGTTTTCATTGCTCATTGCAGACACTCTATTTGCAATGAACTGGAAAAAAGCAAAGCACCAGTATTTGATTTAAAAAATCAAATACTAAAAATGAAATTGAATTGTTAATAATTAAAAAATATATTTAGTCTTCTATTAAAAAAACTTGAATTGGTACTTTAAATAACTCAGATAATTGAGATAAAAAATCAATGTTAATATGGTTAACTCCTGATTCATAACGGGAAATTTGCTGTTGGCTTACGCCAATATATCTCCCTAGTTCCTCAGCAGTTAATTTCATTTCTTTTCTGTGTTTTTTTATTTTTTTTCCTACAATAATATTAAATGTTGGTTTTATTATATTTTCTGACATAAGGTTAAACCTATTTCATAAATTGACTAGATCCAGAAAACCATCCTTCAGCTTTAAAATAACATTCCATATTATGGATATAATTTACTGAGTTATTTTGAAATCCAACACCATCTAATAAACAATTAATATCAATATCAAGCGAGTTCGCAATTTGCTTAATCTGCTCTAGGTGTAGTCGAATAACTCCGCGCTCAATACGTGAAACATGTTGCTGAGAGCATAAAAGTAAATCAGCTAACTCAGAGCCACTTAATCCTTTTGCTCGGCGGGCTTTATATATATTACCCCCGACAATTTCTTTAGGAGATAAGTTAGATTGCATAAAATCTTCCTCACGAAACTGAATGATTTACTAATTTAACTGTTGTCAAAATGCACCAAATTGACAATAGTTGTATATTGTTAGTTAAATATTTCATTAATGAATGAATAATTTTAATTTTGTATTTTATTTTTAAAATTATTAGTTAATTATTCCAAATAAAGCATTTCAGAATATTACAATGTGTAAGTTTGAAGTGGCATGGAGAGTTTGAATATGTGAAAAAATTAATAAATTCAATGATCTTTTAATAATGGAATGTACTTATTTTTAGTAATGTATACATAGCGTTATTTACACGCTACGTATTTGACGTGTATTTTCATTTAACTTAAGATGCACCTAATTCATTACGTTTGTCAATTTGGTGCATTTTGACAACTCTTTTAGCGCCTTTATCCCACCATATAGCACCTTTCTTACCACACTCCCCGAAATCTTGCAGGGTTACTTGCTGTGTATCGTACGGTATGTTGTATATTCGTATGCCCCAAATAATCCTGAATTAAACGCGTATCGGCGCCTCTATCCGCCAATGCATAACCACATGCATGTCGTAACATGTGGGGATGAATACCTAGGGTCAGCTCAGCTAGCTCGCCAAGTCGTGAAAAAAGTTGATAAAAGCGCTGGCGAGTCATGGCAGTCCCTCTTTCAGATAAAAATAACCACTGACTTTCTTTCCCTTTCCATGTATTTCTAATTTTTAGCCAAGCTTTAATGAGTGGGATCTCTTCATCAATCAGTGGGTGATTAACTGAAAAACCATTCTTTAAACGGTGTACATAAAGTTCATTACTTTCTAAGTTAAGATCAGATAATTTTAGCGATAGGGCTTCGCTTGCCCTTAGACCATGTATAAAGCACATATAAATTAAGCAAGAATTACGTTCGGGATGTCGCGACAAATGACAAGCAGCTAAAAGTCGAGATATTTCCTGTTGAGTTAAATACTTACGAGTGGACATGAACGTTTCCCTATTTAGTCAAAAAAGGTCAATCATATCTAAATTAATCGACCTAACACATTAATTTTTTTAGATAAATATAATGCCTTTATTCTATGAGTGAAATAAAAAATTATTTATTATCCGCCAAGTCGGTAATTGAAGACTAATTAACTAAAGTTTTATATTTGGTTAATCAATTTTTATTCTGTGTTATAAATGCGAGGGAAAAGGGATTATTTGCCTACGAAACAATACTTACTCGTCGATGAAAGCAGCTAATTTCCATTTTTGTGCCGGCCCATTCACCATTCTACGAGTTGCTTTTAATGGCTCCGTGTTGTTTTTTCCCGCTGTCTTTCTCCGAGTATTTTATGGTTAAATTCCTACCCGTTTCTTTAAAGAAAAAATTTCTTTAAGATGAAATGAAGTTAAGTCAAATAAAGTCACTATTAGGTTCCCATGAGAATACTATTAATTGAAGATCACCTAAAAACCCAAGTGTGGGTCAAAAATGGATTAGAAGAAGCGGGTTTTCTCGTTGATGTGACTAATGATGGTCGCGATGGTCTCTATTTTGCCTTAGAAAACAGTTATCAATTGGTGATCCTCGATATCATGCTGCCTGGTATGAATGGCTGGGAAATTTTAAAAATCTTACGCACAGCTAAAAACATACCGGTGATTTGCCTCACTGCGCGGGATGCCGTTGATGACAGAATTAAAGGTTTAGAGCTTGGTGCCAATGACTATCTCGTTAAGCCGTTTTCGTTTTCTGAATTATTAGCCAGGGTTAAAAACCAATTAAAAATTAACCAGCCAGCCTCAACCACCATAACTATTGCGGATTTAAAAATCGACTTAACTCGCCACGATGTTGAGCGTGCTGGAAAGAAAATCACCTTAACTCGGCAAGAGTTTTCCTTATTGCTGTTTTTCGTTCTACATTGCGATGAAATTTTACCTAGAACCTTAATTGCTAGCGAAGTTTGGGGGATCGATTTTGAAAGTGACACGAATATTATTGATGTGGCAATCCGTCGATTGAGAAAAAAAATCGATGATGAATTTGACGTTAAACTCATTGAAACTATTCGTGGGATGGGATACCGCTTAAATAGGCCAATAGAATGAAAAAGAAATCACTTCGATTCAAACTTATTTCTCTGTTTATCATTCTTATGGTTACTAATGCTGGAGTGGTGACATGGATTTTGTATCATTCACTCAAAAATGAACTATCTCAACAAGATAATAATTTACTGGTTAACCGTGCGGAGCAGCTTGCCAAACTCATCGCTGGTGGCATTGATATCAAAACACTTCCCATGTATTTCCAAAGCATGATGGACATGCGCCAAGACTTAATCCAAATTTCTGATGCAGCAGGGCACATATTGGTCACCACCAATCGCGAGTTATTGGGCTCCCAACCTCTTCAGTTAGTCAATCTTGAGCAGCTAAACATCAATGCCATTAACCATTGGCAAACTGCTCAAGGCATCCCTATTTCTGCGGTCTATTTTTCGATGAATTCTCCAATAGGGCCGCTCCATGTGGTACTTGGTAAAGTTTCTGTCGACCGTAGTGGCGTGTTGGCTCAATATCTCACCCAAAGCGTGGTGATTTCTGTCCTCTCCATTTTGCTGATGGGGCTACTTAGCTTATGGCTGTTGAAAAAAGGGTTATCCGACATTCAAGCATTGAGCCAGATAACGGTCAAAACAGACGTTCATGCGTTAAATGACCCAATCGATATTGACCAGCTACCACAGGAATTGAAAGAGCTGGGCGAATCAATGAATACGATGCGCCAGCGGTTAAAGCATGATTTTGTCAAACTTACTCAATTTGCTGATGACTTGGCGCATGAGCTGAGAACCCCAATTAATGCGATTCGGGTACAAAATGAAATTACACTTCAGCGCTCGCGCAGTGTTAGCGAATATGAAGGGATGATAGTCAGTAATATTGAAGAGCTCGATAAACTGTCACAAATGATCCAAAGTACTTTGTTTATTGCCCGTGCGGAAAATAAAAATATTACCTTAAATCGAGAAAAACTTTCTTTATATATGTTAGTTAACGATGTTTACGAACTCTTTTCTGCCTATGCAGAAGAAAAACAGATTGAGCTGTATTGTGAGCCTTCATCCCTGACTCTGGATGCTGACCCAGTATTACTCAGCCGAGTTTTAGTGAATATTGTCTCCAATGCGATTAAATATTCTTACCCGGGCACCCGTGTCGTTACCCAAATTAATACGCTTTCGCAACAACGGGAAATTAAAATCACTAATCAAGGAGAACTTCTACAAAACAGTGATGAAATTTTCACCCGTTTTTGGCGCGGGGATAATGCTCGAACCACAGATGGAACAGGACTCGGGTTAGCGATTGTGAAAGCGATAGTCGAATTACATGGCGGATCAGCGAGTTTTGAACACCATGCAGGAACTAGTACCATTACCCTGAAATTTCCTACAATTAAGTAAGATGACAAATTTGTCATCTTACTGTCAGCCACTTTTGTCGTACTTTCGGTATAACTAATTTCATATCCTTTTTGCTATGGAGCGCATGATGAAAAAGTTACCTAAAATTCCCGCATCTCAAATCACGGATGAAACCCTCTTTTTTATGAAACGCCGTCAGCTACTTAAGGCTTTAGGCATTGGAGCTGCAGGTTTAACCGTTGCGACGACGGCCAATGCAGGGCTGTTTTCTTGGTTCAATGACGATACGCCAACACCTCCGATGACGCCAAGAAAACCTCTGACATTTATTCAACCTGAAGAGTTTCAGCCATCTTTAACCCTCACCCCTGAAGATAAAGTGATTGGTTATAATAATTTTTATGAATTTGGGCTCGGTAAATCCGATCCTGCCGAGAATGCCCATACTTTAGTCACGGATGAGTGGACGGTGACAATAGATGGCGAAGTGAATCGTCCCCTGACGCTTAATTTAGATGACATAAACACTAAGTTTCCCTTAGAGGAGCGCATCTATCGCATGCGCTGTGTTGAGGCTTGGTCGATGGTCATTCCATGGGTTGGCTTTCCTTTAGCGAAATTATTGGCTTTAGTCGAACCCACTAGCAAAGCTAAATATGTGGCTTTTGAAACACGCTACGCACCAGAACAAATGCCAGGACAAAAAAGTCGTTATATTGGTGGTGGTTTATCGTACCCCTATGTTGAAGGGCTACGCTTAGACGAAGCTATGAATCCACTGACTTTGCTGGCGACCGGCGTTTATGGAAAAACATTACCCAACCAAAACGGAGCACCGATCCGGTTGGTCGTACCATGGAAATATGGCTTTAAAGGGATTAAATCTATCGTCAAAATTCGCCTTACTGAGCAAATGCCTGACACGACATGGAACCTATCAGCGCCGAGCGAATATGGCTTTTTTGCCAATGTGAATCCAGATGTAAGCCATCCTCGTTGGTCACAAGCCACCGAGCGTTTTATTGGTGCTGGAGGCTTAGGCCAAGTGACCCGCCAGCCAACATTGTTGTTTAATGGATATGGAGAACAAGTGGCAAGTTTGTATCAAGGAATGGATTTGCGGAGATATTATTGATGCCCCAAGACAATAAGTTCATTGTTGGATTAACCAAAGGGAGCTTTCATCTTATTGCTTTGCTCCCTTTGGTATGGCTGATTTTTTTAGTCGATACCCAACGGCTTGGAGCCGACCCTGCCAAAGATATCCAACATTTTACAGGAATAGCTGCTTTACGTTTGCTCGTTATTATTGTACTGATCCCACTGGTTGCGAAATTATTGCGATTTACCGCATTGTTTCAGACGCGAAAATTACTGGGGTTATGGTGTTTTTTCTGGGCTGTGCTGCATTTAAGTAGCTATCTATTACTGGAAATTGGCGTAAATAATTTGGCGCTATTTTTCGAAGAGATTTTTTCGCGGCTCTATTTAGTGATTGGCGCGATAGCTTGGTTGTGTTTATTGTTGATGGCAGTCAGTTCATTCAACCGTATACGCCTTTATTTGGGCGTATGGTGGAAAAGAATTCATATGCTGCTTTACCCTACGCTCATATTGGCGCTTTGCCACTATACTTTGTCATTAAAAACCTTAACACCTGAACCATTTATCTATTTAGCCATCGTGGGAAGTGCGTTTGCTTATCGCATGCGGAGCCAGCAAACATAACGAATAAAATCTTAATAAAGGTTGACGTGCTTTAATTGTATTCCTACCTGATATTATCAAATGCCGGTACTGAAGTTTCTCAGTATTAGGCATTCACTTTATCAAAGCACAAAATTACATGTGTGAAATATAATCTCTTAATACTCATTATTAGTGTAATAAATCCCCTGATTTTTAGACTGTGTTGGAATTTATTGGTCGCAAGTGATGATTTCTATGGTATATAATTTCGATTATAAATTTTACGGTAATTTATAATTAATTTGTTGGTGTTTGTAAATAACAAGGTTAAGATAAATCTTAAAAAAATCTCATATAATTTACAAACACAAAATCTGAGTAAATCTACTTTTTTAAGTTGTATTTCGTGGTCGAAATTTAACCATAAAATACATCTCATTAGTAAAAAATATGTTTTAATATTTTTAAGTGTATCAAAATGTAATTTTTGAGGTGATAAGCTTTGTTTTTTAATCTATAACGTATTGTTATTTATATTATTAATTTAAGTGTGATTTTTTTTTGTTACATTTCTCCTATATTAATAGAGCGATAAATTTTTTTAATAGTAATCAATTTGCTCTATCGATTATACAAAATAAATAATCAGACATATAATAATCAAAAATTTTAGGACGGTATCTATGGTTCAGATTGGTGCCTATAATTAATTTTTAATATAAAGGTTAAATTAAATGACTTATTTTTCTAATGAGATAAATAAAGAAATAGGGCAGTATCTGAGAGGAATTAGAAAAGAGCGAAACTTAACAGGGGAAGAGTTGGCAAAAAGATTGAATATTAGTCAACAGCAGATATCTCGATATGAAACGGGAAAAACAAAACTGACATTTGAAATGATGGACACAATCCTTTTGATATTCAATAAGTCATGGAGAGACCTTTTTAATCATGTAATAGATAGATACGATAATGAAAGATTACAATGTATTATAAAAAATGAAAATAATTATTTTGCTATCTTAGATAAAGACACTAAAAAAATGTGGCGTTAATTCAGTCAATAAAAATCTAACCTATTTTACAAAGTGTAATCAGTAAATATAATTTGTATATATGATAACTTTATTAAAAATAATCATTAATTTAATTAAAAATAATGATTATTTTTATCTAAAGTTGTTATTAACAACTATTTGGCGAAACATACATTATACGAGTATTATACAGGATTAAATAATCATGAAATTGAATAAATTTGTAATGGGTGCTGTATTTGCATCAGGCTTTGCTTCGTTCGCAGCAATGGCTGCTTATACTGGTACACCTACTAACGGTACTATCGAATTTTCAGGTGAATTAGTGAATTCTGCTTGTGGTTTAAGTGAAGAATCAAGTCCTGTAAAAGTAAACTTTTATCAGATCCCTGTTTCTAATTTAAAAAATGGTGAGCGTGCAGGTAATATCAAGAAAGATATCGTTCTGCAAGGGTGTGATACTACCGTTGCACAAACTGCAACTGTAACTTATACACCATCAACTATTAACCCTAATGATAATACATTAGCGGCGTTCACTTCAGGTACTGCAAGTGGTGCTGGTATCGGTTTAAGAGACAATGGAAATAAAGATGTTGTTTGGGGACAAGCTTCTACAGCAGTTAATTTAACTGATGGTAAAACTGCAATTCCATTCGTTGCTTATTTAAAATCTGATAATGCATCTAATGCAGTAACTCCAGGTAGCTTTGATTCAACCATCAATTTTAAAATTGATTACCAATAATTTGTAATTGATTTTATACCAAGATGCGGAGTGTTAAATACTCCGCATTAATAAAATCTACCAATAACTAAATGGTATTATCCATGACTATTCGGGTTGCAAAAATAGCATTAGGCTCTAGTTTGCTATGGCCTCTATTAAGTTGGGGAATGACCTCCAATAACACCCCTGGTGATATTGTAATGCAAGGTGAATTAATAGAAGCCTCATGTACGATTGATCCTGAAAGCCGAGAACTTTGGGTTAATTTTGGTGAAATCAGTGCCCGAGAGATCACGCCTGATGTCAATATGCTGGTGAGTAAGAATTTTGCTATAAAGCTCGTTGGATGTACGTTGTCTTCTAATGATAAAGGTAGTGCATCACGCGCGCAAATAACCATGATGGGAACATCTGTTAATGATGATCAACTTTTACAAGTAAGCGGCGATTCAGAGGGGTTTGGAATTCAGTTTAGAGACTCTCACGGCGAAATACTTAAACTTAATAGAAAAATGCCGGATTACACATTATTAGAAGGGCGCAATAGATTAGATTTTACTGCAATTTTAGTTGCTTATCAAAAGCATATTAAGGCAGGTGATTTCGCTGGAATTCTAAGGTTTAGAATGGATTATTTCTAAAGCTAATAATAATTACATATAAAAGAGAATTGAGCTAAATCTCTAGCCTAATGAGTGAATACTGAGTAACTAAAATGATTATTTTAAATGGAAATATAAATAATATAAAAAAACTATTTGCAATATATATTGCAGTACTTTGCTATTCACCAAATATGTCTGCAAATGATCTTGTTGAGTTTAATGTTGACGTATTAGATGTTGGTGACCGTAACAATATTGATTTAACTCGATTCTCTAAAGATAATTTCGTATTTCCTGGGACATATTTATTAGATCTCTATATTAATGGACAATCATTGTCTCAGCAGAAAGTCACTTATATTACCGATCCTCACGATAGTGAAAAATCATTAGTTTGTTTTACCCCTAAGCAAATTGAAATGTTAGCGCTCAAAGAAGATGCGTTAAAAAAAATCCAAGCCATACCCCCTGAATGTTCAAATATTTTACCTATTTCAGGCGTTAAAATTAATAATCATGAAGGCAAACTGGATATCACTATTCCACAGGCATGGATGAAATATTCCGATCCTAGTTGGGTGCCGCCTGAGCGTTGGGATTCAGGGGTTTCAGGCCTTATATTTGATTATAACCTGACCGGGTCAGTTTCTCGTTCTTTGACGACACATACAAATAAACACTCATTATCGGCATATGGCCAAACGGGATTTAACTTGGGCGCATGGCGTTTTAGAGCTGATTATCAAGCTAATTATAACGAGCGTGGCGATAGAAAATTCGATTGGAACCAGTTTTATGCATATCGTCCTCTGATCCACATGGCGGCTAAGCTGACACTGGGTGAAATTTATCTAAGTTCTCAGGTTTTTGACACGATTCGCTTCACTGGTTTTAACCTTGCCAGTGATGAACGTATGTTACCGCCGAATCTACGAGGATATGCACCACAGATTAATGGTATTGCGAAAAGCAATTCAAAAATTGTTGTGACTCAGGCTGGGCGTGTCGTTTATGAAACGACGGTACCTGCGGGGCCATTCAGTATTCAAGATTTGCAAAGCTCAATCCGTGGAACCTTGGATGTCAAAGTTGAAGGTGATGACGGCGAGGTATCGACTTTTCAAGTTGATACGGCAAATATCCCTTATTTAACTCGCCCGGGTTATGTGCGTTACAACGCTTCGGTCGGTAAGCCATCTCGATTTAATCACAAGCCTGAGGGGCCAATGTTTGCCACGGGAGATTTCTCTTGGGGGCTGAGCAATAACTGGTCACTCATTGGCGGCCTACTTTTTGCGGGTAGGGATTACACTGCAATATCTGCTGGGTTAGGGCGCGATTTATCTATATTTGGTGCACTTTCTGCAGATATCACACAATCCATTAGCCGAATGCCGGGTGATAACACACAAACGGGTTCTTCTTATCGCCTGAGTTATTCAAAGTCATTTGATGAACTTAACAGTACGATTACTTTTGCGGGTTACCGCTTCTCGCAGGATAAGTTTAGAACACTGTCGCAATATTTAGATGAGCGTGAAAACAAATATCTGGGTATTGGCCGTCAAAAAGAGATGTATACCGTAACAGGGAATAAAACTTTTTGGGCTGATGATCCTGATTGGAGAACGACAGTATTCTTAACTTATACCCATCAGACCTTTTGGGACCAAACATCTCAAGATAGATATGGCTTATCCGTGGGGCGAACATTTCGTCTAATGGGTATCAATGGTGTCTCAACCAACATTGCGGCTTACCGTTCTGACTATCGAGGTCGACGTGACGATAGCATTTCACTTTCGGTTTCAGTGCCTGTTGGTGATAGCCGTTGGGCTGGATACGACTTGCAAAATAGTGGTAGTAAGACCAGCCATATGCTGTCTTACAGTGATAACAGGGATACGAATAATTTATGGCGAGTTAGAGCCGGCCGAAGCAGCGATGATCGCGTCCGGTTTGATGGATATTATCAAAAACGGACGCAACTTGCTGAAGTTAATACCAATGTGAGCTATCAAGAAAGACAAACGGCATCGATCAACGGGACATTGCGCGGTGGCTTCACTGCTACTAAGCATGGTGCAGCATTGCATAACAGCACCGGTACAACGGATACAGCAAGAATTATGGTCGATACCAACGGTGTTGGTGGCGTGCCGTTTAACCATGAAAAAACGCGAACTAACTGGGCTGGTATTTCTGTTGTGCCTGATATTGTCAGCTATTACAGCTTCGACACACGTATTGATGTCGATAAGTTAAAAAATAACGTTGATACCAATAAGGCGATCGCAACCTCGACATTAACAGAAGGGGCAATCGGTTATCAGCGATTTGATGTTGCACAAGGTGAAAAACTCATTGCCACCATTCGTTATAACGATACGGTACCTCCGTTTGGTGCTGATGTGACAAACGCGGATGGAATTAACATTGCCATGTTAATGGAAAATGGGTTGGCGTACTTGATGGCAGTAAATCCTAAAGAAACGTTAACAGTATCTTGGGGTGGAAAAGCGCAATGTAAAATTCAACTGCCTGAAAAAATAAATTCGGGCATGTCAGTTTTGCTGCCTTGCCAATAATGTAATGACAGTTTGAAAAAGTATTCTATAAGGTAGAGAAAATGGCGATTCGTATAAATAAATGGGTAGGTGGTTTGCTAGTTATGATGGTTGGCGTAGGGCAATCATATGCAGGTATTTCACTGGATAGAACGCGACTGATTATTACAGGCGATGAAAATTCTGCGAGTGCTAATTTATCAAACACCAGCTCAAGTATTCCTTTTCTTGCTCAGTCATGGGTTGAAGATGCCAATGGAAAAAAAATTACATCGCCATTAGTTGTATTGCCACCATTACAGCGCATTAATGGGGGGCAAAAAGGGGTTGCTCGTGTTTCAAAAACAGCCGAGATAGATAAGTTACCTCAAGATCGTGAAAGTCTATTTTATTTAAATGTGCGCGAAGTTCCGCCAAAACCCGATAAACCGAATGTTTTACAGTTAGCGATGCAATCGCGCATTAAATTATTTTATCGGCCGACAGCCATTATTCCTGAGTCTAAAAGTGCAGTTTGGCAAGACCAAGTCATATTTTATAAACAGGGAAATAATTGGCGTGCTGAAAACCCAACCCCTTATTTTGTGACCATTATTAGCCTTAATAATAAACCGGTGGCAGAAGGTGGAAAAAAACTAACTGATTTTCCAGGGGTGATGATTGCACCTAAATCGCATCTCGATATTAAGGTCAATAGTTCAGGCGAGAGTTTCACCATGATGTATGTGAATGATTATGGTGGTCATCCAGAACTTAAATACAGTTGTAGCGGAAATACGTGTAAAGCGTTACCACCAGAGCAACAGATTCGCTAGGAGTATTGATATGAACATTAGGTGCTTAGGGATAGTGTTATTGGGGCTAGGAAGTTTCTCCGCAGTTGCAGAAATTGCGGATGAAAAGCTGTCTCGCCAAACATTGCTAGACGTACATAGTACTGTGCATTTGACAGGGAGCGTCTATGCATCACCTTGTGTTCTTGAATTAGAAACACAAGAGCAGTATGTCGATTTAGGTGACATCAATGCCAGAGAATTTCACCGCATTGGCGATAGAAGTACTCCTGTTGCATTTAATATTCGGCTCAAAGATTGCCAACGCGGGGCATCCAAGTCATTTGTGAATGCTGCTGGAGAGGCAACTCAAAATGCGCAGCGTTATTACTTGACGGGAGAAAGCGCTGTTTCATTGAGCATTGCGGGAGATACGGATTTTTTTAACCCTGATCTGGTGCGAGTGACAGGTGATATTCGAGGTGCCGGGTTGCGTATTTCTAGTAAAGAACATCAAAACTTAATGGTCAATCAGCCAACAAGTTCATGGGTGATCAAACCTGGTGATAACAACATTACACTTAATGCCTCATTGGAATCTACAGCACAGTCTGTTTCAGCGGGAACTTTTAGCGGATTAGTTAGGCTAAAACTGGAGTATTTATAACCATGTTTGTATCCAACAACAAAAAACTAAAAGATATGACTATTGTGGCTGGTTTACTCACAATAGGGGTCTTTCCGTTATCTGCTTTAGGTTATCCTCACGGTTCCGCTATACCGGACGGGGGAACTTATACATTCGAAGCGAGAATGAATAATCAATTACTCGTTAATGAGAAGGATGCAGAAACGGTATTCAATTTTGATGTGGGTAACTGGCCTTACTTTGATATTTACTGCCAAAGCTACATGAATCCAGGAGGGGTTGGGAATACCGGTCCTGATTCAGGAATGACATTTGATTTAATGTCAACTATTCCTACATCAATGCAAAACCCGGGGTACCTGAACCTTAATGAATATTTTGATGTAAAAGTTGAAATTCAAATAGGGGGAAGGGTTGGTCAGAAAGTCACTGTTCCAGTGAAGGATATGTGGAATGGGGGTTCTGACCCAATAGAGTGTAGACCACCGAGTGTTAATAGCCGTGATTATGGTGTCGAGCTACGGACAGGGTCGAGTGGAACAATCACGTTTAGGCTGAAAAAACCGATTATTAATGGCATTACCATCAACCAAGCTGAGCTGGTACAGGTTTTTGCCAAAAAAGGCAGCCCAGCGAATGGCAGTACAGCTTATGCGCCAATCCCTTCAACTCGGGTTGTTTTAGGAGCAGGGATTATCACAGTTGCTGATGAGTGTACGATTAATGAAGGTAACCCAATTAATATTGATTTTCTTGATGTAGCAAATACGAGTGAACAGTTAAATGGAATTAATTATGCTCAGCCCTTTAAGATCCCAGTTAAATGTACCGGTGGAAGTTTTACGACAGGTGATTTAAATATCAAGCTGTCACTCTTACCGGGGGCGTCAGGCAGTGCGGATTTTAACCCTGATTATTTCGGTACGTTAAAAAACGGCGTGAAACGCACAAATCTTGGCATTGTGGTGACTGATAATGTGGCGGGTACATTGGTAAAACCAAATCAAGCATACCAAGTGCCTGACTTTATTAATAACCAAGGTACCTGGAACCTAACGGCTGCGCCAATAGCTGCGCCTGGTAGTAGTGTGGAAGAAGGTGAATTTACAAGTACCGGGACAATCCTTGCTGAATTCCAATGAGGCCGATCATGCGAAATAATAATCAGATAAAGCTTACAAAATATTTATTGTCGATTGGCTTATATTTATTAGTCTCGGGGCCGATGAGTGCGAGTGTGATCCCAACTAATATGGGAAGCTATTCATTCAGAGGCATGGTTGTTGCTACGCCATGTCAGATAGCGCCGGGAAGTGAGAAGGTCCCTGTTGATTTTCAACAAATTTCGGTTAAAGACCTTTATAAAGAAGGTAAGTCGAAACCTTTAATTTTCTCAATCCATTTAACGAATTGTAATACGACCATATTTAAATCGGTGACAGTGACTTTTAATGGAATTGAAAATAAAAATCTTCCTGACCATCTTGCGATTAGTGACCAAAGTGAGGCAAGCGGAATCGGTATTGGGTTATTAAACTTAAATGAAACACCCATAGAATTGAATACGCCATCATTAGCGCAAAATTTGGCAAAAAATGATACGGAAATTCAATTCAAGGCTTATGTCGAAGCTGAGCCAGAAGCGAGAATTAACGAAACGATTACCTATGGGAATTTTTATAGCACTGCATACTATACATTAAATTATCAATAACGAATGAAACATGATGTTTGCAATCAAAATTAAAGATAATAAAAAAGAAAGTTATCCATGGGTACTTTTAGTTTTTGTCGTTATATTTTTTGGCATTATATTGCATATTTATCTGCCGAATATGGGCGGAACAGGTTTGTCATTGCCATTCAATATAATTAGTGGTTTTTTTATTGCTTTTTTTATTGTGATGATTAGTATTACACAAATTAAAAATTTAACCTTATACTATTCTAAGTCGAGTAATTATATTACGATTGGGTTAGTCTTATTATTAGGCTTGTGTTTTTTTGCGCCAGAAAATTACCAGCTTAATGCGTACTTGACTGCGTATTGGTTATTGGGGGCGTTGTTTTTTTATCAAGCTTTATTGCAAATAAATATTTCAGAAACTGTATTGAAAATAATTGTTTGCAGTGTATTATTTGCTGCTATTATTGAGAGTCTATATTCAATAGCACAGGTTTTTAATTTTTTTCCGATATCAGGGGATAGGCCATATGGTGTATTCCAACAAGTTAATGTTCTTTCTAGTTTTATTTGTGTTGGTATTGCCAGTGCAATAGGCATGTTTATTTTAATGAGAACTGTCACACGGTATGCGTTTGCCATTATCATTGTGAGTCTCATTTTAATGAGCATGGTATTGCCATTGTCCCAATCATTAACTGGATATTTAAATTTATTATTAATTGTTATTGTTTTTTATTTTTTCGCAAAGTATCATCGTCAATATATTGTTTACTCTTCAATAGCGATTGTTATCGGTCTTATTATTGGCTATGGAATAAAAGTTAGTTTTAATATTTCTGACTTTTCTGAAAGTAAATTACAAACATCACATATTAGATGGGTGCTATGGCAACATAGTTTATATTTATTTAGCGAAAATATTTTATTTGGCTCTGGGGTTGGTAGTTTTGAATCTGTATTTTTAGAGCGTTTTGGTGGTGGTTTGCTAGGAACCAGTGAAAAGGTTATTTCACATCCACACAATGAGATATTGCGTTGGATGGTTGAAGGTGGGTTAGTTGGTATTGCGGCAATATTGTTAGTTATTATTGGTAGTGGGTATCTACTTTATTCTTCATTAAAAAATAAAAATAATAATTATGTTTTTTTAGTTATTGCGTTACCAATTGTTTTTCATATGATGACAGAGTTTCCATTGTGGCTATCAATACCTCATGGGGTGGTATTGATACTACTAATACGTTGTGCCGATATTCCAACTAAAAAGTATCATTTAAATAAAATTGTAGGGTATTGTTCGAAAACAATTATTGCGTTAGGTGGTTTGTTATCCATGGGGTTGCTGTATTTTACTTTGCAAACGCAGCAATATTTAACGTATATCGAAAAAACAGGGCAACAGTTTCTTCTTTCTATGAATGAGCCCGATTATAGCGAGTGGAAATATTACTTAATCAATGATCGTTATAAATTGGATCTCAATATGGGGTATTTGTTACGCTATAACGAGACACAGAACCCCTATTATTTGAATTTATTTTCGTCTTGGGCAGAAAGCTATTCTCGTTCTTGTCCAGATATTAATGTTTATTTTTCTTGGATCCTTGTTTTAAATGAATTAGGTGAGAAAGAGAAAGCAAAAAGCGTCAAAGGAAAAGCGATTTTTTTATTTGATAATAATGAGAAATTAGAAGGATTGAATTTTTAATTATTCACGTAGTAATTCGTGTGTTAATTAAAAATCTAAATGATTTATTGGTGTTAATTATCAATAAATAGGGCGTTTTATTAATTAAAATCTATATTAAAGGAAATAACATGAAAAAGTTAAATGCTATCGAAGCTGCTGCTGTAGTTGGTGGAACAAAACAAGTTTGTACTGATTCTTACGAGAGCATCACTGTTGGTGGTGTTAAATCTTGCCAATTAGTAACGACTTGTACTGATAAGCACGGTAACAAAACATACAAAGCGAAAGCTGTTGGTGCATCAAACTGTGATGTAACAGCTCCATAGTATTAAATTTAATTTTTATTAATTGATACATGGGGAGTTATCCCCATGTATTTTTCGTACCTGAATGGAATTAACTGTTATGAATACTCGTTTTAAACCAATAACTATCACACTTTATACTCTATTTGTTATTATTGCTTCTTCACTCATGACGGTTTTGTTCTATCATATTTTTGTTTTTAATACTTTCTCAAATGATGATGCACAAGGCTCTTCTTTTATTGAATTTAATAGTGAACAAGTTCTGTTGAGTCCAATAAAAGAAAATAATAGCATCATAGAAGTCCTTTCTTATGGTTGCCATTATTGTGCAGTAAATCATGACAATGTCAGCCAATTCGAAAAAACACTCCCTGAGAATGTCAACTTTAAAGTCGTTCATTTAGCCATGGATAATAATATGGGGCTGGCTGCCTATGCGCCTATTTTTGCGACATTGGAAGAGATGGGGGTGGAATCTCAATTACGTCAGGATCTTTATACTGCCGTTATCAACGATAAGCTTGATTTAGCTAATAAAGATGTCTTAAACCAATGGTTAAAACGGCACAATATTGATTCAATCCAATACCTAAAAACCAGTGAAAGCCAAGCCGTTCAAGAACGTCTAAAAAATATGCTTGAAATTAGCAAATTTTATCAAATTACTGGAACACCTGCCTTTATTATCAATAAACGCTATGTTGTTTACCAAGACCGTGATTTTGCAGACTTTACTGCCTATATGCTTGAGTTATTAGATAAAAGTAATAAGGAGTTACGGTGATCCGGTTTTGCATTGTCTGGACGGTATTTACAGCGAAAAACTGTTTGATGCCGTTTAAAAAAGGATATCAAAAACTTAATCATAGTGGACTTGCCTTTTTACGGTTGTTATTGCGCCGAGGCTATATCACATCGGTATTATTTGTCTCCAATTTATTATGTCGCGTCGGCTTATTAGGTCGTCAATATCGTAATCGGAATAAAGTCGCCACGGAAAACTTTCGTAGTTTAATGGAAACGAAAGGGCATATTAATATGGGCTGGATAGCTGTTCGACGCTTCATTTTGGAAGAGGCAGCCACATGGGGACAAAACCAAAAAATCATGGCGCAAGTTCGAGTTTGTACCCTTGAACTTGATAGCGTCGTTGCGCCTTTACACCAACAAAATAAACCCGTTGTACTTGCTCCGTTACATATGGTTTCTGATGTTTTAGCCACCATGGTTGGGGCGGGGGTGACTCCTGGGAATGCGACGGTGGTGGTTTCGTCGAGCGCAGAGCAGCAAAAGTATAACGCTTCGGCACGTGAGTTAGGTCAGGTGAATTTATCTTATTGTTCTATTCATCAGGGAAATAAAGTATTAGCTAGCCAATTAATGACTGCGATGACAGAAACGGCGGCAGGGCAAAAAAATATGATTGTTTTCCCTGATATTACCCCTGATTACACGGTTCAAACAGAGGAAGGGGCGTCGAGCAAATTATCGTGCCATTTATTTAACCGTGCAGCAAAGCTGCACAATGGTGTCGTGCGTTTATCCAGTGCGATTTCGGCACAGGTAGTTTTTTATCATCTGTACTACCAAAACGGTTTAAAAATCAAGGTTTATCCGCCTGTTGCAGCAAAAGACGTTGCAACTCAAATGCCCGCCATCATTGAAAATGCGGTTCGTCATTATCCCAATGATTGGCTTTTATGGCATAGCCATTCACTTTATTTTATTAGCCATTAAATAATAATGAAAAATATTATTCCAAATTTTGTTTCTCAAGAAGAAACCAATGAATGTGGCTTAGCATGTATTGCGATGTTAGCACAAACTCAAGGTCTCAATGTTTCTCTTGAAACGCTGCGAGAGGTGTATCCAGCATCGGATCATGGAACTTCTTTGATTGACCTTTCGTCCATTTTAGCTAATTACGGTGTTGCGACGACACCAGTGCTATTTGAGCACCAAGAGCTTAATAGCTTACCACTTCCCGCTATTTTACATTACGGAGCAAGCCATTTTGTACTGCTTGCTTATCGCAAAGGAAATAACGTGTGCGTGATGAACCCTGCAATTGGGCAGCAGTGGTTACCTTTCTCTGCATTAAAAGCGGAAATCAGCGGTTACGCATTAATTTTAGAACCAGATACCGCGCTGGAAAAAATTGAGTCACTCGCACCAGAAGACAAAAATGATGGGGCTGGGAAAAAAGCCCCTCATGCAATGAGCCTGAAAGAAACCTCAGAGATTCGCGGTGTTTATTGGTTGATGATATTCGCTTTTTTGGTTTCTTTAACGCTATTTTTAATGCCAGCCATGGTGAGCAATGCAATCAACCAAGCCTTTTCCGACGCCAAAAATGCCATTTTCCCTTATGGCTGGTTTATTGTTGCCTTTGTGGTTGCAACACTATTAGCCCTTGGTGTGAGAATGCTGAGTGAGAGATTCGTAAAACACTTTGTGTTGATTAAAAGTGGGGTTGGTTTCTCTCGTTTATTGAGTAATCCATTGCGATTTTTTGAAAAACGCGCACCCGGGGATGTTTTTAGCCGTTTTGTCGCTTGGCAGGGGGCATTAACCGAAAAAATTGAGCTGGATAACGGGCTACGAACGGATTGGGTTATTTGTGCGATAGCATTAGGTACCATGTTTTGGATTGCACCCGTATTAGCGGCTATTTCAGCTGCGGGTGTTACCGTGATGGGCTTAATTAGCGTATGGGCGATTATTCGTGATCGGTGGTATACCCAGCAGTTACAGTTAAAATCAGCAGAATTAAATGACTTTTTTATGGAGACGCTGCAGGGCATTCTGACCATAAAAACAGCAGGGATAGAAAATCAGCGTAAGGCGCAATTTGCATGGTTAAGCCGTGAATTGTTTACCTGTATGCAACGCAGAAATGTGTATCAACAAATTAAAGATGGCATCTATCAATTAACCGGTAGTTTGGAGATGGTCATTTTTATGTTAGTGGTTTTACCCATGGTGGCCAATGAGTTAATTTCTTTGGGGGATTTCTTTGCTTATAGTTTCTTGCGTCAAATTTTCACCAATTATGTGACGCGTATTTTTTATGCGATTATCCATAAGTCGCAACTGCATATTATTGATACACGTGCCCATTCTTTATTCCCTAAGAAAAGTGAGCAGGACACCGCGCCATTCCACGAAAAACAAGCCGCAGTGCTAGGAAAAGCCCCTCACTTATCTTTCAATGGGATTCATTTCAGTTATGACCCTGCGAAACCGATTTTAAATAATGTGTCATTAGACTTACCTTCAGGTACGCAGGTTGCCATTGTTGGGGAGTCAGGAGCAGGAAAAAGCACATTATTACGGACAATCGCGGGTTTATTCAGCCCACAGCAAGGAGTATGCGAGTCCAACGGTGAGGTTGTCAGTGTGCAGCAGCTTACGCAATTGGTTTGCTTGCAAAGCCAAGAAGATATTTTATTTAATGCGACCGTCTTAGATAACATCACGCTATTTGACCCTAACTTCCGCGAAAAAGATAAAAAAATAGTCGAAGTGTTGCTTGATAAACTGACTCTCGGTGCAGTGATTAATCAATTACCTGGTGGGGTTAATGCGTTAATAAGAGAAAGCCATGCGGCGCTGTCACTTGGGCAACGTCAACGTTTGTTATTGGCTCGTTCGTTATATAGTGCCCGTCCTATTTTGTTATTGGATGAGCCCACCGCCAATTTGGATGAAGAAACGGCGAAAATAGTCATGGCGACCATTCAGTCACATTGCCAGAAAACAGGTAAGACATTGATTGTTGTCACTCACAGTGAAGAGCTGGCGGCTAATTTCGATGCACTTTACCGAATAGTTGATGGGAAATTAAGTCTTGAGAATAGCCCTAATAAAGCCCCTTGTGTGACAACAGGTACGCCTCAACCTGAACCTTCTTTGTTAGCGGCAATGGAAGGAACTCCCTCATGACCTCTCGCCACGTAGCACCAAAATTGGGTTTAACGACTCAACGATTACGCATTTTAGGTGGGTTGGTAGCACTACTTGTGCTGATCGTGGTGATCGGCCGTTTTGTTTGGCAATCACCCGCGCCAGCGTTGCATGAAAACGTAATTTTATCGGTGGAACGTGGCGATATTGAAAAAGTTGTCATGGTCACGGGGACATTAAAGCCCTCAATGCAAGTTAACGTAGGGGCTCAGGTTAACGGGCAAATCAAAAAACTGTATGTAAAACAAGGCGACAAAGTAGTTAAAGGGGAATTGTTGGCAGAAATCGACCCAACTATCCAGCAGTCTGAGCTCAAAAATGCAACCGCTCGGTTATCCAGTGCTCAGGCGCAAAAACGGGCTGCAGAAGCGACATTAATACAGTATATCAAAGCCTATCGGCGCCAAGTGGTGATGCAGAGAGATGGCTCTGGTATTCGCAGTGAATATGAACAAGCACAAGCCCAATATGAGGCGCAATTACAGCAGGTTAATGTCAATGAGGCGTTAATCACGCAATCAGAAATGGACGTGCAAACTGCACAAGCTAACCTCAATTTTACACGGATCATCGCGCCGATTAGTGGCGAAGTACTGGGTATTGTGGCGAACGAAGGGCAAACCATCGTTTCTTCACAGACAGCACCGACCATTTTAGTGCTGGCGAACCTAGATAAAATGCAGGTTCAGACACGAATTTCGGAAGCGGATATTCAAAAAATTCGCCCAGGCCAACCCCTCACATTCTATGTGATTGCGGACCCTGAAACGCACTACGAAAGTACCATGGGGTATGTTCAACCTATTCCTCCCGAAGCGCTTGATGAAAATAACAATAATTCTGGAGGGCAACAGAACAGTGCAATTTATTACAACGGAACATTTGAGGTTGATAACGCCGATCGTGCATTAAAGACATCAATGACAGCTCAAGTATTTATTCGTGTTGCACAAGCGAAAGATGCGTTACGACTCCCCGTTAGTGCACTGGGGCGAGCGGTAGGTGCAAACCAATATGAAGTGACCGTGATCAACAATGAAAAACCGGAAATTCGCACTATCAAAGTGGGGATTAATGATCGCCATTTCGTCGAAGTACTTGAGGGGATTAGCGAGGGTGAACACGTTGTTATTCAATCAGATAATGTGGCGAGTTAATGATGGCGACGACACGAAATGTATCTTTTACCCGCCCTCTGATTGAACTTCATCATGTTTACCGTGAGTTTTCAGCAGGTACGCAAACTATTCCTGTTTTGAATGATATTTCGCTATCAATTAACCAAGGAGAAATGGTCGCTATCATTGGCGCATCAGGTTCAGGTAAATCGACTCTGATGAATATCATTGGTTGTTTAGATAAGCCTTCTCAAGGAGAAGTGTTTATCAATGGGATTGCGGTTCATGAGGTGAACAGTGACCAACTGGCGGAATTACGTAGCCAATATCTTGGATTTATTTTTCAACGTTATCACCTGATGCCCTACCTGACTGCAGAGGAAAATATTGCTATCCCTGCTTTGTATACGGCAATGCCAGAAGATGAGCGGAGCGCACGAGTTGCTTTATTAGCAGAAAAGTTAGGGTTACAAACACGCTTGGATCACAAACCTTATCAGCTATCTGGTGGGCAACAGCAGCGTGTTAGTGTTTGTCGCGCCTTGGTCAATGGTGCACAAATCATTCTTGCAGATGAACCTACAGGGGCATTAGATAGCGCCAGTGGCCATGCATTGATGGATATTTTACATCAGCTTCATCTCGATGGGCACACTGTTGTGATTGTGACCCACGACCAAAATATCGCTCAGCAAACTCAGCGAATTATTGAAATTAGTGATGGAAAAATTGTTTCTGATAAGCAGAACCAAGCACAGACAGACACAAAACAACGGCACCAGCTTCCTGCTGTTGAAGATAATGGCCGTGCATCGGTGTGGCGCAATATTATTGAGTCCATTCGTATGGCATGGCGGGCCTTACTCGGTCATCGTATGCGTGCATTTTTGTCGATGTTGGGAATTATCATTGGTATTTCTTCTGTGGTGTCATCAATGGCCGTGGGGGAAGGTGCAAGACGCTCCATCATGGATGAAATCGGGAAGCTTGGTAGCACGACACTGGAAATTCGCCCCGGTACTGGGTGGGGGGCAAAGCGGCCTGATATGGAGCGTGCGTTATCGTTAAATGATGTTAAAAGCCTAAAGCAACTGCCATGGATTGAGTCTGTTTCTCCCGTCGCGAGTAGCATGACGATGGTCGTTAATAAAGGCTTGGATAACTCCATCATGCTTAATGGTGTTTCAGAAGAGTATTTTGCGGCACAAGGGTTTCAGCTTTTACATGGCAGTTTATTCAGTACGCTCGATATGGCTGACAGTGAACCCGTTATTGTATTGGATGAAGGAAGCCGAGAAGTACTTTTTCAGCCAGAAGAAGAACCGTTAGGGCAAATTGTGCAGATTGGCCATTCACCATGGCGAATTATTGGTATTGCCCGTAAACCGGGGCCCAAAATGTCGAGTGGCTTTGTTATGGGATGGGTACCTTACTCATCGTTACAGCAACGTGTGGTCGGGGACAAACCTATTGAGTTTATTTCACTGCGCTTCCCTGAAAGCTTAACCTCTCAGCAAGCTGAATTACAGGTTGAGCGTTTGTTATTACGCGAACATGGTAAAAAGGACTTTTTTATTCAGTCGGATGACCAACTCGCCAATGCATTACAAAAAACATCCGATTCTATGTCATTACTGATCACATCGATTGCCGCTATTTCCTTATTGGTTGGCGGCGTTGGGGTGATGAATATCATGTTGGTTTCTGTAACGGAACGAACTCATGAAATCGGGATCCGCCTTTCCGTCGGTGCGCGTCCTCAAGATATTATGAACCAATTTCTGATAGAAGCTGTGATGATTTGCTCGCTTGGCGGCTTAATTGGTATTGTCGGTTCATGGTTAACGGGGTGGATTTTCTCTTATTTCACCACTGAATTTACGATGGTGTTTACTCTGTTCCCCGTTTTATTAGCGTGCGGTTTCTCCGCTCTAATTGGTTTGGTTTTTGGTTATTTTCCTGCTCGTCGGGCTGCCAAACTCAACCCAACGGAGGCATTGGCACGCGAATGAATATCAAATCACTTTATATTATTTCTGCTTTATTTTTGCTTAATGGCTGCGGCAGTTTTACGCGTACCGAATACCAACGCCCTGAACTCACATTGCCTCAGAAATGGGATGATAAAATACGCCAATCTGGTGCGAATGACGTGATTACGTCAGTGCAGGGGGGGAATGTTGCTGGAAATTGGTGGGATAAGTTTAAAGATCCTCTGCTATCCCAACTGATCAATCAGGTATTAGAAAATAATAATGATTTAGCCACAGCGGCAATTAAATTAAAGCTTGCGCGAAGTACTGCTGGGTTAGCAAATACCAATATAACCCCAGATTTCTCCCTTGGGGGGTCAGCAAGTAATACAAAATCTATACGTCATGGAACCTCCCCTCAAGAAAGCTATAGCTCAAATCTAACCTTAAATTATGAAATCGATTTATGGGGAAAACTGGCACGTATTCGTGAAAAGAATGAGTGGGAAGCTATAGCAACCGAACAGGATTACCATGCAACAGCATTAGTGGTTATTAATACGACAGCACAATTATATTGGAATATTGCGCTGTTAAATCAACAGATTGATAACCTGATTGCGAGCCAAAAGATTGCAGAAAAAAGTCAGCAGCAAATTAAGTCATGGTATTTGGCAGGAAAAGTTAGCCAGCTGGATTTCTTACAATCACAGCAAACTGTGATTAGTCGAAAAAATGAATTACGACGGCTCATTAAAGAACGTGACAGCTCCCGTAATGCATTAGCGCTATTGTTAAACCGCCCTGCAGAGCAACATGTGCGTGAGCTCACCGCACTTAATCGAAATCAACGGATTGAAATTCTTAACGCGACACCGTTGGCCGTATTAGCACAGCGGCCGGATATTCAAGCCGCCGAGTCACGTTTACGTTCCGCGCTTGCTGATTCTGACGCTGCTAAATTGAGCTTCTACCCGACACTGTCTTTGCAAGGTGCGCTTAATGCGGGTAGCCAGCTGTTTTCTCAATGGTTTAGTGACCCGACACGGGTTGTTGGGGGGTCGGTTTCTTTGCCATTTATTCAGTGGAACACAGTGAAATTGACCATTGAACAATCCGACTTACAAGTGCAACAAGCTGCGGTGGCATTTCGTAGTGCGGCTTATACCGCCTTGTCAGAAGTCGATAATGCGATGGAGGCCCGTTTTGCCGCGGATGAAATTCGTCAGCAATTGCAGCAGTCATTATCACTTAGCCAGCAGCGACTAAAACTAACCAACAGCCGTTACAGAGCCGGTGCTGTGGATTATCAAACACTGCTTAATGCGCAAGATGACCTTTTAACTATTGAGAACTCATTAGCGCAAAATCAATACGATTATCTTTATGCAACGCTACAACTTTGGCTAGCACAAGGTGGCGGTAGCGCTCGACAGGAGGACAACCCATTATGAACCAAAAATCTCACTTTAAGCGCGTTGTTGTCACAGGTTATGGGGCTGTCACTCCTTTGGGGGATACGGCTTCAGCATGTTGGCAAGCGATTATGGACAAAAAGCTCGGTTATCGTTACGTTGATAAAACTGCACAAAATATCCACAGCCATTTTTTAGGGCTTATTGATAATGAACCCAGCTTAAAAGGGGTTCCTGCGGCTATTCGTCGTCGTTTACCACGCCATACGCGTTTAGCCTTGGGGGCAGCGCGAGAAGCCATGGATATGGCCTTCGCAGGCACGCCATTAACTGATTTTTATGACCCACTGATGTGCGGTGTCATTATGGGAACAGGATGGGCAGGGCTTGATGAAAGTTATATGTCAGTCAGTGAATTCGAAGCGACAGGGATGACCTCGCCTTTCAACTGTTTTTATGCAATGCCAAATGTGACAACGGCGGCTTGCAGCCAGTTTTGGAACCTGCGTGGATATCAAAACACGACCATCGCGGCTTGTGCGACAGGCACTATTGCGATTGGTGATGCTTTTGAAGCGATTCGTCATGGACGAGCCGATATGATGCTCGCTGGTGCAGGGGAGTCCTTGCGGACAGATTGTGCTGTATGGAATATCGATGTTCTTGGTGCTTTAACACGTGAAGCGGAAGACCCGACTCGTGCCAGTTGCCCATTTAGCGCAGATCGCAGTGGTTTTGTCCTTTCTGAAGGTGCGGCCGTATTGTGTTTAGAAGAGCGTGAGAGCGCTATTTCTCGTGGCGCCACCATTTTGGGCGAGATTACAGGGTATGCAAATTTTTCTGATGCCTTTGATTTTACATCACCAGCAGAAGATTGTGTTGCCCGAGTGAAAACCATTGAAATGGCTTTACAACAAGCGGGAGCTGCTCCTGAATCTCTCGATTATATCAATGCCCATGGAACCTCAACGGCTCTTAATGACTTAAATGAAACAGAATCATTGAAAAAGGCATTAGGTGCGGCAGCTTACCAAGTCCCAATATCCAGTACGAAATCCTATACGGGACATTTAATTGCCGCTGCTGGTAGCTTTGAAACCATTATTTGCTTGCAAACGATGGCGCATGGCGTGATGCCCGCAACCGCTAACTTACATCACCCGGACCCGCAATGTGACCTCGATTATATTCCTAACGAACACCGTATTGGTGAAGTTAAGCGTGCACTAAACCTGAGTTTTGGCTTCGGTGGGGCAAACGCGGCGCTGATTTTAGAGAAAGCGTTATGAGAACGTTACGTTATACCCTTGAGGATGCAAAACAGTGGGCATCATTTTCTGGTGATGATAACCCGATTCATTTCGACCTTGAATGGGTCAAAGCGAAGGGCGGAGATCAACTGAGTGTGCATGGCATGCGTGCACTACTCGATGTGAAACAATTCGCGAGTGAGTCATTAAATCACCCATTATTGGCTTCACAAGAGGTTACCGCCCCTGAGTTTATCAAATGTGTCGTGCGGTTACGCAATCCGCTATGGAACGATAAAGATTATCAATTAGTTGCACGAAATAAAGCGGGATCGGTGGCTTTACTCTCTTCTGATGAGCAACAAAACTGCTTAACTTGCCAATTGTCGCTCACCCCTCCACCGGTATTACATGAAATCGCCAATGAAATAATGATTTCGACCGCAGAGATGGTGAAATTGCAGTCAATATTTTCTCAGTTTTCCAACGAAATGTATGAATGGCAGTTTATTGACGCAGTTTTGTTCTGGTACTTAATTCATGATAGCTCGTTATTTGAACAACAAGAGATCGCACAATGGTTGCCGGTCGGCTCAACATTGAAAGATATTTTTTGCCGTTATCCTATCGTACAAACCCACCAAGAGGTGGTGTTTGACCGTGAACTTCTAACGAAATGGGCTCCTATCACCTCTCCTGAGCCTATTTACCTACGTATTTTGCCGGCCTTAGTGATCGCGGATAGTGAGAGTGGTCGATTAGTGAGTATTAGTATCGCCGCCCGCTACAGAGAAAAAATAATAAATAATTCAATAACATTGAAAGTTAATTCAATAACTCAATAAGAATGCAAGGATAAAACAAATGAGCCAATATCAAGAAATTTATATCAAAATTAGTGACATGATCTGTGATGCAAAAGATTTAGAAGCAGAAGAGTTGAATGCGGAGATGACTTTAGTCCAGTTAGAGTTCGATAGCTTAGATTATGTTGAACTTATGGTGCTTGTTAAACGTGACTTTAATGTTGCTTTAGATGCGGAATTTTTCCTAGAACATCCAGAAATTTCGGTGAAAGCGCTGTGTGAACATATTGATAAGGAGTCGAAATCTTAAAATGGCAAATAATCAATGGATACTCGTGACGGGAGGAAGCCGGGGAATTGGGCTCGCACTAGTTAGTGAATTGCGACGCCACTGGAATGTGGTTTTTACTGGGCGTAGCGTTGATGGCGTTAATGAAACACAAGCGAATCTTGAAAACTCCAATTTAGATACATGGGTGAAAGGATCCCCGTGTGATGGTAAGAATGAAGCACAAGTTGACGCGCTTTCTAGCTCGTTATTGGAACAATTTGGGACTCCTACGGCTATTATTCATAATGCGGGTATCACTAGGGACGCCTTACATATTCATCAAAATGCTGAAATCTGGCGAGATGTGCTAGAGAATAACGTCATTTCCGTGATGAATTGGCACCGTAAATTATTACCTGCAATGTTGATGGCGGGGAGCGGCTCAATCGTATTGATGTCATCAATTACTGGGTTAAAAGGCAATATTGGCCAAACAGCTTATGCGGCGAGTAAATCAGCGATGATGGGGTTGACGCGTTCATTGGCTCATGAAGTCGGGCGTTTTGGGTTACGTGTGAATTGTATTGCTCCGGGGCTTATTGATAGTGATATGACCCGTGCAATGCCTGAAGCTAAATTAAAAGCTATGTGCCAAAACATCCCGTTACGCCGCTTAGGGCAACCCCAAGAAGTGGCAGAGCTAGTTGAATTTTTGATTGGCAATAGCAGCCAGTACCTAACAGGTCAAACATTGGTCTTAGATGGTGGATTAACGGCGTAATTGCCCGTTTTAAGTGCTGTTAGCAGAACAAATATTCACTCGATAATTTATATTTTATATTTCCCCTTAAACGTCTTAGTCGATTTTCGTTTAAGGGGATTTTTATGAATTGAGACTCGGAAATAAATGAAAAACAGTAAACTCAAGTTAAAGAAGAATGGAATTATATTTATTTCAATTTAATTCATTATTAAACATTAAAAATAATTATATTAATTTTAATCTGGCTTGAATGACTCGATATAACGCATTAAAACCACACAATTTATATTGGATTATTGATCGTGCACAATACCTCACGGTGCCTCGGTTATAGAATGGTAATTGGAAGTCGATAAATAAATTAAAGATAAAAATAAATTTCAAAAAAGCCATTTTAAAACTTTGAAGCAATGTTAAGTGAGGCAGATATGAGTAAAGCATTATCTGAGGGAGTACTCCAATCGGAGATCAGCCGCAGGAAGCTAATGCAAACCAGTACCGTCGGGGGACTCGCTCTTGCAAGTGGAGCGCTAAGTTTACCTTTTAATAGTATTGCTGATACCAGTGAAATCACACCCAAAACAGCCATACCTGAAGAAAAAATAGTTTGGAGCGCATGTACCGTTAACTGTGGGAGTCGCTGCCCACTGCGTATGCATATTGTTGATGGTGAAATAAAATATGTCGAAACCGACAACACCGGCGATGATGTTTACGGAAATAAGCATCAAGTTAAGGCCTGTTTACGTGGGCGCTCAATGCGCCGTCGTGTCTATAACCCTGACCGCTTGAAATACCCGATGTTGCGTGTTGGGGCACGTGGTGAAGGTAAATTCAAACAAATTAGTTGGGATGAAGCCTACGATTTAATCAGCGATAATCTAAAACGGATTATTGCCGATTATGGCAATGAAGCTGTGTATTTGAACTATGGAACTGGCACATTAGGTGGCACAGTCGCACGTTCATGGCCGCCAGCGAATTCACCTATCGCCCGTTTGATGAACTGCATGGGCGGCTATTTAAACCATTACGGTACCTATAGTACAGCACAAATCAGCTGTGCGATGCCTTATACCTATGGTAGCGGGGCGGGTAATAGCGTTTCTGATATCGAAAACTCCAAGTTGGTGGTTTTGTTCGGAAACAACCCTGCCGAAACCCGTATGAGCGGTGGTGGGATCACTTATCAATTAGAGCAAGCGCGTGAGCGTTCTAATGCAAGAATGATAGTGATCGACCCGCGTTATACTGATACAGCAGCAGGGCGTGAAGATGAGTGGATCCCAATCCGCCCAGGAACAGACGCCGCATTAGTGGCAGGGATCGCCCATGTGTTGATCACTGAAGATATGGTTGATCAACCCTTCTTAGACCAATATTGTGTAGGTTATGATGAGAAAACCCTGCCAGCAGATGCCCCGAAAAACAGCCACTATAAAGCGTATATTTTAGGCCAAGGGGATGATGGCGTAGAAAAAACACCACAATGGGCTGCGCAGATTACCGGTATTCCGGCTGATAAAATCATTAAACTCGCGCGTGAAATCGGTTCTGCAAAACCTGCGTATATTAGCCAAGGTTGGGGGCCGCAACGTCATTCGAATGGTGAACAAACCGCACGTGCGATTGCGATGTTACCGATTTTAACCGGTAATGTTGGCATCAATGGTGGTAATACAGGGGCTCGTGAAGGGAATTATGATATTCCATTTGAGCGGATGCCAACGTTAGAAAACCCAGTCAAAGCAAGCATTTCCGTATTTTTATGGACTGATGCAATAGAGCGCGGCCCAGAAATGACCGCAACTCATGATGGCGTACGCGGCAAAGATAAACTGGATGTTCCGATTAAGTTTATTTGGAACTACGCCAGCAACAGCTTAATTAATCAACACTCTGATATTAATAAAACGCATGACATTCTTCAGGATGATAAAAAATGCGAAATGATAGTAGTGATTGATAACCATATGACCGCCTCAGCGAAATATGCGGATTTAGTCCTACCAGATTGCACCGCCTCTGAACAAATGGATTTTTGTTTGGATGGTGCCGCCAGTAATATGGGGTATGTCATTTTCGCCAGCCAAGCTATCGAACCGCGTTTTGAGAGTAAAACAGTGTATGAAATGTGTACACAAATTGCGCGTCGCATGGGCGTTGAAGAGAAATTCACCGAAGGGCGAACCCAAGAAGAGTGGCTACGCCATTTGTATGAAATCTCACGACAAAAGTTACCTGAGCTACCTGATTTTGAGACATTCCAGCAGCAAGGGATTTACAAAAAAATGAACCCACAAGGGCATGTCGTAGCACACAAAGCTTTCCGCGAAGACCCTATTGGTAATCCATTAAATACACCGTCAGGAAAGATTGAGATCTATTCATCTCGCTTAGCGGATATTGCGAAAACATGGACGCTAGCGGAAGGTGATTTGATATCAGCACTCCCAATGTATTCCCCAGGCTTTGAAAGCCATGATGATAAGCTCACCGAAAAATACCCACTGCAATTGAGTGGTTTTCACTATAAATCACGAGTTCACTCCACCTACGGTAACGTTGATGTGATCAAGGCGGCTTGTTTACAAGAGATGTGGATCAACCCTATTGATGCAAAACGTCGCAATATTAAAGATGGCGACATGGTACGAATTTACAACGATAGAGGGGAAGTGCAGATCGCTGCCAAAGTGACTCCACGTATCATCCCAGGCGTTGTCGCAATGGGGGAAGGGGCTTGGTACGCACCTGATGAAAACAAGGTAGACCATGGTGGTAGCCTAAACGTCCTGACGACTCAACGCCCGTCACCGTTAGCGAAAGGTAATCCGCAACACAGTAATTTGGTTGAAGTGGCAAGGGTATAGGGGGATAAATCATGACAACACAATATGGTTTTTATATTGATTCCGCACGGTGTACGGGATGCAAAACATGTGAGTTAGCGTGTAAGGACTACAAAAATTTATCTCCTGCGGTGAATTTTAGGCGCATTTATGAATATGCAGGGGGAGATTGGCAAGAAGATAACGGTGTGTGGCATCAAAACGTATTTAGTTATTATTTGTCGATTTCATGCAACCACTGCGAAGACCCTGCTTGTGTCAAAGTGTGCCCTAGTGGCGCGATGCACAAACGTGAAGATGGCTTTGTCGTTGTAGATGAAAGCGTGTGTATTGGCTGCCGCTATTGTCATATGGCCTGCCCATATGGTGCACCGCAATTTGATAGCGAAAAAGGGCATATGACCAAGTGCGACGGTTGCTATGAGCGTGTTGCGGTTGGTAAAAAACCGATTTGTGCCGAGTCTTGCCCATTGCGTGCATTAGACTTTGGCCCCATTGATGAATTACGTGAAAAACATGGAAATTTGGCCGAGATTGCGCCACTACCTGAAGCGCACTATACCAAGCCCAATCTTGTCATTAAACCCAATGCCAATAGTCGCCCTGTCAATGATACGACAGGCCATTTAGCCAATCCTCGGGAGGTATAACATGGGCAATGGATTACATGAATGGCCGCTAATTTTATTTACGGTATTAGGCCAAAGTATTGCAGGTGGTGTGATTGTAACGGGGCTTGCATGGTTATCGACAGACGATAAACCCCAAAAACAGCGTATTGTGAATGCGATGTTGGCATTATGGGTATTGATGGGCTTAGGTTTTCTCGCTTCTATGATGCATATGGGCTCACCGATGCGTGCATTTAACTCGATGAACCGTGTATTTGCCTCGTCACTGAGTAACGAAGTGTTATTCGGCTCTATTTTCTTTGCTTTGGGTGGCTTATGGTGGTTGTTATCCGCAATCAAAAAGATGCCAACAGGGTTAGATAAAGTGTGGTTAATCATCACCATGTTGATGGGGCTGTTATTTGTTTGGGCAATGACACGAGTTTATATGATAAGCACAGTACCGACATGGAACACGCCACATACCACTATCGGCTTCTTTATGACTCTGTTTGTTGTGGGGCCAATTTTAGGTACTTTACTATTACGAGTTGCTAAATTTCCATTTAATAGTGGTAAATTAGCGGCAATTAGTGTCGTTGCTTATATCGTGACTATTGCATCAGTACTACTGCAAAGTGGTGAGATTGCGCTTATCACCACCTCAGTACAGAAAGCTGTGGATTTAGTCCCTGACTTTGGTGTTTTACAAGTGGTACGCATCGTGGTGACCAGTCTCGGGTTGCTGCTATGGATTTTGCCTGTTGTGCGACAAAATCAGCCTTCGGTATTGAGTTTACTTCTTGGTACCGTGCTGGTACTGATTGGTGAATTTATCGGTCGTGGGCTATTCTATGGTTTACACATGACAGTCGGCATGGCTGTGGCTTAATTGGTAAACCTTTCAGCGCAGGAGATGGTTTCCTTGCGCTGATAACTTCAGAGACAATCAAATATGCAAGAAGCACGCTTTCTTGAACACGTCGCAGTGACAGGGCGAGTTCTGGGGTCTTTATTTTATTTCTCACCAGAAAATGAAAACAACGCAGAGATTATTTCGATTTTACAAGAGCCAACTTGGCATGAAGAATGGCCATTTGCTTTACCTTCCTTAGTAAAAATTAGCCAGCTTTTGCAATCCAGTGCTCAGGAGAATGAACCACTGAGTGAAGCATGGCAGCGCTTGTTTATCGGGCCTTATGCTTTACCCGCGCCTCCTTGGGGCTCAGTCTGGCTAGACAAAGAAAGAATTGTTTTTGGTGATTCAACCGTTGAGCTGCGCCAATGGATGCGAGCCAAAGGTGTTGAACCCGTAACGACACAAAAAGAGCCTGAAGACCACTTTGGGTTGATTTTGATGTTAGCGGCTTGGCTGGCTGAGCAAAATCGCAGAGCGGATTTAGAAGAGTTGCTCGCTTGGCACTTATTACCTTGGTCGGCACATTTTCTCGAAGTATTGATAGATTCGGCTAACAGCGATTTTTACCGCGCATTGGCGATATTATCGAAAGAAACACTGGATGGGTATCAACAACAGTTAACATTGCCTGTATTAGAGAAAGTGGTGTTTTACAAAGATACGTTATAAATAAAAATAGCACCGCTATTATTTGCGCGGTGCTATTGGTTTTTCATATCAATCAGATATCGATATTTACTATTGTGACCCACTTTGTTGCATATACGGTGTATACACACCCGTTAAGCTTTCAAGAAAGGCGACAATGTCGTCGACATCTTTTTGTGGCAGTTCTTTACCCACTTGATAGCGCAGCATCAGTTTTACTGCTTCATCTAAGGTTGCTACATCGCCGCGGTGGAAATACGGTGCGGTTAGCTCGACATTACGTAGTGTTGGGACTTTTTGGCGTAACTTATCGCGCTCATCAGAGGTGACATTCATACGACCAATATCTTGAGCAGTGATTTCACCGAACTCATAGTCTTTTTTCAGACCCAGAGGTTCGAAGGAACGACCACCTAAGATCACGCCACCATGGCAGGTTGCACATTTGTTCTCTTTAAATAACTGGTAACCATGGAGCTGCTGTGCGGTTAATGCAGTTTTGTCACCTCTTAACCAATTATCAAACGGAGAGTCTGGAGTGATTAAGGTTTTTTCGAACTCTGCAATCGCATCGGTGATGGTGTCACCCGTGAAACCTTCTGGGTAAACCGCATTAAAATCTTGTTTTAAGACAGGGTCTTTATCCAATTTTTCAATGATTTCATCCCATGACTTTGATGCCATTTCGATAGGATTTAATGGTGGGCCACCGGCTTGGGCTTGTAAATCAGGTGCTCTACCATCCCAAAATTGCTCGACATTAAATACAGAGTTAAACACCGTTGGCGCATTGATTGGGCCTACTGCGCCACCAACACCAATTGATGTTTTGCGGCCATCAACACCACCTGCATTGAGTGCGTGGCAGTGTGCACAAGAAATTGTGCTATCCCCTGACAGGCGTGCATCATGATACAAGCGGAAACCTAATGCGACTTTTGCATCATCAACATCCAGTGATTTTGGAATTGGTTGAATTGGTTCGTTGCGATGTTCAGCAGCGGTATCTTGGCTGGCATAGTGCTCTTCCCGCTGTTTAGCTATCCAATTCAATAGGTTATTACGTTCTTCATCACTGACACTACTGGCCCAATGAAGTGCAACATAACGTGTTGGAGGCATGGTGTGGTTCTGCATAACCCACTCAATTTTATTTAATTCACTTTGTGGTACAGGTTCTCCTGCGATGAGTGCAGCGCGAGCTGCCTCAAGGTTGAATGACTTATAACCTAGCTGAATATCGTATTCCATCAGTTGCTTAGCAATGGGGAATGATGCATAGGCAGGTAAATCAGTTGACGGTGTGTGACAGTAATCGCATCCCTTTTCGGCAAAGAATTGGAGGACTTGATTATTTTCTGCAATTTTAGATGTCTGAATGTCATTATTTTCTCTTCGTTGATTATCGTGATACCACACATATCCAGATAATCCAAAATAACCGAGTAAAAGCAAAAATATGACAGCGACCGTAATGCGAGTAAGTTTTTTCATTACACTATCCTTGAAAGATTGCGGTCAAATATATTTAAATATTTTTTAATTAATATAATTCTACAGCCGAACTATGATGGATAAATAAGTCCGAGAAGTTCTTGATTTTTATCAATGATGGCCATCGGTTTAAGCGATTGTTTAAATAAGATTTACCTATCAATGAAATAATAATTAAAAAACAAGCTGATGATTAAGTTTTATTAGATTGAATTTAAAGGATATTGTTTCAAATTAATCTTACTGCAATAGATTTTTAGTTCAATTTAATTGGTGGGTATTTATAAATGATAACTTCTTAATTATTAAAATAAATTGAGTAAAACTAATCGAAAAGTTTAGTTTTTACCTTTTTAATTGTTGTGGACTAAATGCATATTACAAAATAAGTAAAATATAAATTATTTAAGAAAACAATATTCCTGAAAATTATTGATTTTAGATAACCATAATATTGGCAAATAAAAAGTAATGACCTACATCATCATTTTTGTGCTTTCACCATTTTGTCATAAAATAAACATATTGTTGTTATGAATCTGACTTAAGTTCGTCGTAACTCAGTTAGGAGATAGCATTATGTTTAGTGTCGATACCCTGCTGCACGATATTTTTCCTCATCAAACACCAGGCAAATGGAAACGTCGCTTATTAAAAAAGCTTTTGTTTGAACAGGAATTTCACCAATTTGCTCAAGATTATCCGCACTTAAAGGGCTTGGATCTTATTGAACAAATCATGGAGTTTTTTGATATTTCTTGTGAAATGGTTGAGGGTGACTTAGAAAATATTCCGACTCAAGGACCTGTTGTCTTAGTTGCTAACCATCCGATAGGTTCACTCGATGGCCTTGCATTATTACGTGTGGTTGCTGCCGTTCGTCCTGATGTAAAAATAGTGGCAAATCAGTTTCTCAATTATATAGAACCACTAAAAAGCTTATTTATTTCAGTGGATAATATGAATAACCGAACCAGTCGACAACAAGTTGAAGCCATACAACAGCATTTGGATAAACAAGGGGCATTAATTGTGTTTCCTGCGGGGGAAGTTTCTCGATTTGGTCGCAAAGGGGTTCGTGATGGCCACTGGCGTACAGGTTTTTTGCGTTTAGCCGCAAAGGCTAGAGCCTCTATCGTTCCCATCCATATTCAAGGGCGTAATAGCCATTTATTTTACTTAACTTCGCTGGTTTACAAGCCATTATCTACTTTAATGTTAGTCAGGGAAATGTTTAAGCAGCGAGGAAAAAGATTAAAAATTCGTATTGGTGGCAGTATCCCATTTATTCATTGGCATGATGGTCATACGGCGGCTCATGAGTTAGCAGGGCGCTTTCACCGCCATGTCTATTTGTTGGGTAAAGGTAAGGAAGGGCTATTTATCAGTGAATCGCCAATTGCTTTACCAGAAGATAGAATTGAATTAAAAAAAGCGTTAGTGGCCTGTGAGCGGCTAGGAACTTCTCCTGATGGGAAAGCGATTTACCTTTATCACCGAAACCAAGAGGTAAGGTCACCGATCTTACGAGAAATTGGCCGATTACGCGAAATTGCATTTCGTGCTGTAGGGGAAGGTTCAGGTAAGCGCCGTGATTTAGACAGCTATGATGACGATTATTATCATCTGGTTTTATGGGATGAAAGCGAACTTGATATTGTTGGCGCTTATCGGTTTATACCGACTAAAAAGCAAATTGAGACCAAAGGCCTTGAGGGTATTTATAGCTCTAGCTTATTTCACTATGACCAAGCCATGATGCCAATATTAGCGCAAGGTATTGAGCTTGGTCGGAGTTTTATTCAGCCCAAATATTGGGGAAAACGGGGTTTAGATTACTTATGGTTAGGTATTGGCGCGTATTTGGCAAAATATCCACACTATCGTTATCTTTTTGGTCCTGTATCTATTTCTGGCTCAATGCCGATTGCGGCGCGTGACTTACTGATTACTTTTTATCGGCTCTATTTTTCAGCGCCACACAGCATTGCACAGTCACATCAGCCGTACCCGGCTTCTTTGCCACAGGTATTAGCCCAATTTTCAGGGGGCAATTACCATGAAGATTTGGTTAAATTGAAAAGCTTACTCAATAACATTGGCTGCTCGATCCCAACGCTTTATAAGCAATATACCGAATTATGCGAACCTGGCGGCGTACAGTTTATGGATTTCGGTACAGACCCCGCGTTTAACGATTGCATCGACGGCTTGGTGCTGGTGGATTTAACCAAATTAAAGCCAGCACGTTATCAAAGATATATTGGCGTTCACCAGTAAAATAAAGTGACTATTTTATTTGGTGATTATTTTTCAACTGAATTTGAAATTAATTAGCCACAAAACTGTCATCAATTTGACGTATTCAAGCCGTAGCATCATTGATAACGATTAAGTCCCAAAGAGGATAACAATGAACATGCAAAACGCTCTCTCTTCATCGAGTGAGTGCTCGGTCTTTTTGTCTCCTAAGCAAGAAGCGAGTGGCTTACAGATGATCTCAATACAAAATTTATCTCAGGCATTTTCACATCAATATGTGCTAAATGGCATTAATTTAACAGTAACCAAGGGCACCGTTCTTGCGCTATTAGGCCCTTCAGGCTGTGGTAAAAGCACATTACTGAAATTGTTAGCGGGTTTATTACAACCAACTGATGGCACTATTTATTTTGGCGAACAGCTTGTGGCGAGCTCACATCACCTTATCCCCCCAGAAAAACGCAACCTCGGCATGGTTTTTCAAGATTATGCGCTGTGGCCGCATATGACTGTATCCCAAAATGTTGCCTTTCCTTTACGGATGCGAGGTATTGCCCGCCTAGAAATACAGCAACGTGTGATGCAAGCTTTAGAACGCGTAGGGCTGGCTGATTTCGCCAAACGGAAACCTGCCGATTTGTCAGGCGGGCAACAACAACGTGTGGCTCTTGCTCGCGCTATTATCGCTGAACCTGAAATTTTGTTATTCGACGAGCCCCTGTCAAACCTCGATATCGCGTTGCGCCAATCTCTGTGTGAGGAAATGGCTCAGTTATTGCGAACCTTGGGGATCACTGCAGTGTATGTCACTCACGACCCTACTGAAGCCCATGTATTAGCACACCAAATCGCCCATATGCGAAACGGTAATATTGACAGTTTGACGACACTATAAATAGAGAGATTGTTATGCGAAATTTACTATCAAAGAACGGATTTTTACTAAAGGGTATTACCATGAGCCTTGGCCTTTCCTGTGCACTATTTTCTGTTTCAACCCAAGCGATTACCGTGTATACCGCAGGCCCAGGCGCCATGGCAAAACAGCTTGCCGCAGGGTTTGAAAAACAAACGGGTACCAAAGTAGATGTTTTCCAAGCGACAACCGGAAAAGTGATGGCGAGGCTGGAAGCGGAACAGGCGAACCCGCGTGCGGATGTATTGATTTCCGCATCATGGGATACCGCGGTTGATCTGCAACAAAAAGGTTGGTTACTACCTTATGAAAGCCCAAATGCCCAGCAAGTTCCTGAGCGTTTTAAAACGCCATACTATGTGGCGCAAGGGATCTCTGCACTGGGTATTGTGTGGAATAACCAAAGTGGTACCCCAAAACCAACAGATTGGCAAGATTTAGCCCAAGCCGAGTTTAAAGATAAAGTCACAATGCCTGATCCCGCACTTTCTGGCGCGTCATTAGACTTAGTTTTAGGGTTACAGAATGCGAAAAAAGAAGCCGCATGGACACTATTTTCTGATTTGAAAGCCAATGGTATGGTGATTTCAGGGCCGAATGCTCAAGCCTTGACTCCTGTATTACAAGGCGCTAAAGCGGCGGTTTTTGGTGCGGTTGATTATGTTGCTTATGGTAGCATCGCGAACGGAGAATCGATTGAAGTGATTTTCCCAAGTAGTGGCACTGCGATTGCCCCGCGCCCAATGATGATTTTAAAAAGTTCTAAGCAGCCTGACCAAGCTAAAGCATTTATCGACTATGTACTATCGCCAGAAGGGCAAGAAATTGTGGCTAATGCATGGCTAATGCCTGCTAGGGCAGATATTGCAGGTAAACGCCCTGATTTTTCAACACTCAAATTGTTGCCAGAAGCTGCGACAGACAACGCTGAGCGCGGCGAAGTTATCTCTCGTTTAAGCGCTTTATTCCGTTAAGGCTGGTTTTGTAAGCATATTAATTAGCAAACCGCTGGGTAGGTTGTCTGCCCAGCAGGAGTGTTGTATTCAATGACAAAAACGCGTTTTCTACCGCTTTTGGTGATGGCCACATTAGTGGTTTTAGTGGTGATCCCATTATGCTTTATTGTATTGCAGGCTATTTTCCCACAATTAGGGCAAGGGCAGTTTGTCCAGCCGCTAGAGCCTATTATTCAGCTACTCAACGAGCCAGAGCTTCCATCATTACTGCAAAATACATTATCACTAGGCACAGGCGTTGCAGCAATCAGCGCCATTATCGCTATTCCGTTAGGGGCATTACGCGGGCTGTTTAATATCCCTTTCGCCAAAGGTTGGGATCTACTGTTTCTTATTCCTTTTTTAATCCCACCTTATATTGCTGGATTATCGTGGATGCTTACGTTACAACCTAATGGTTATTCCCAACAGCTATTTGGTGTGAGTCCCGGAAGTGCGATTTTCTCACTGGGTGGAATGATGGGGATTATGGCGCTAAACCTCTTCCCAGTTCTGTATTTTGCGGTGTCGAAAAGCATGGCAGCGAATGGTAACCGACTTGCCGATGTGGCTCGTGTGCATGGGGCTTCTCCTTGGAATGCCTTTTTCAGAGTGACGCTTCCATTATCGTTACCCTCTATTGCGGCGGGGTTATTGCTGATTTTTACTTTGGCGATTGAAGAATATGGCATTCCTGCCGCCATTGGTGCCTCGAATGGTATTCGTGTTTTAACTACGGATATAGAGCAGCGCTTGGCGGATTGGCCGATTGATTTACCCGGAGCGGCCTCGTTATCGTTGATTTTAGCCAGTGTGGCAATTTTTGCTTATACATTACAGCGTTCTATCGTATCAGGGAAAAACGTAGCCACCACCACAGGGAAAGCGGCAGAAGTGGTGACTCGCTCACTTGGTTACTGGCGCTGGCCAGTCGTTGGGCTATTTGCTTTAACCGCATTTCTTGCGGTAGGAATGCCATTGTCAGCGATGTTTGGCACGGCATTTTCTTCAACAGTGTCTGGTGGTTTGGCGTGGGATAACTTAACATTCAGGCACTTTTCTGGGTTAATCGACTCACAAACTGAAGCTTTGTCTGCATTATGGACGAGCCTCTCTCTGGCGACGTTAACCGCTGTTTTCACTGGGGTACTCGGGTTTCTCTGTGCTTGGCTGGTGGTTGCTCAGCGCATTCGTGGTGCTGTTGTGATTGATGCGCTGTCTTTGTTACCTATTTCCATTCCAGGAATTGTGATAGCGGTAGGGATGATCCTCGCGTGGAACCAACCTTTTTGGCCAATAACGCCTTATCACACATGGGGCATTTTATTGCTTGCCTATAGCTGTTTGTTACTGCCTTACCCAGTTCGCTATTGCAGTGCAGCATTAACACAGATTGGTGGCAGTTTAGCAGATGCTGCACGGGTGCATGGCGCATCTGCGGTGACAACGCTGCGTTTGATCTTGTTTCCATTAGTTTTACCGAGCCTTGTCGCTGCCATGATGTTAGTGTTTGCCGTGGCCTCGCGTGAATTAGTTTCTTCGCTATTACTCGCCCCAGCCGGTATGCAGACGGTGTCTATCTTTGTGTGGCGTCAATTTGAGCAAGGCTCAATTGGCAGTGGCATGGCGATGGCATGCATAGCTGTACTGATCAGTTTGAGTTTGATGTTGTGCGCACAATGGGTGCAGGAGCGTTATAGTCGATGACATATAGAGTAGCACAGGGTAAGCACTCACTAACCTACCTTGTCCTATTTTATAATTCAGTGGATTAAGAGTGGTTCCTAACTTATATCACTCGCATCGTGGCGTTCGCGTACTTGCTGTGCGGGGTCACCTTGTAGGCGATTAACACGGCGGCCGCGCTGTACCGCTGGGCGTGCATAGACTTCATCAGCCCAACGAATAACATTTTTATATTCATGGACAGATAGAAATTCTGCGGCATCATAAAGCCAACCTTTCACTAATGCACCGTACCATGGCCAGATGGCGATATCAGCGATGCTGTAGTTTTCCCCTGCAACATATTTATGTTCTGCTAAACGCTTGTCTAACACATCTAATTGACGTTTAGTTTCCATGGCAAAGCGGTTAATTGGGTATTCAAACTTTTCAGGTGCGTAGGCATAAAAATGCCCAAAACCGCCACCAGCAAAAGGTGCTGAGCCCATTTGCCAAAATAACCAGGATAAGGTTTCAGCTCGTTCCGGCTGAGTTGTGGGTAAAAAAGCAGAAAATTTTTCGGCTAAATAGGTCAGAATCGAGCCTGACTCAAATACTCGGATAGGCTCCTTGCCGCTTCTGTCGACTAAAGCGGGAATTTTTGAGTTAGGGTTAATTTCAACAAAACCAGAACTAAATTGGTCGCCTTCACCAATGTTAATTAGCCAAGCGTCATATTCTGCCTCTTTAATGCCAAGGGCTAATAACTCCTCTAACATGATAGTGACTTTTTGCCCGTTCGGCGTTCCTAAGGAATATAGCTGTAGTGGGTGCTTACCTATAGGTAAAGATTTTTCGTGAGTTGCACCGGAAACTGGACGATTAATATTGGCGAATTTTCCGCCGTTACCTTGCTCCCATTGCCAGACTTTTGGGGGAATATAGGGGGTGTTTGCCATGAGTTATCTCCTTAACCGTTTGCAAAGGTGGCGATTTTTTTCTCATCAATTTTTTCATTATGAAGGTCTTACACTGTAGCAATCTCTAGTGAATTCTCCACTGTTTTTATCGTATTTGGTTTGGTGGGAGGGCTAAATAGCACAGAGTGCAAGAACATATAGAGGATAAGCAGATGAGTTAAGTATTAGTGCTGAGCGACTTTTTAGTCTGGGAGTCATTGTTTATACGCACAATGATAGTTGAGTTATTCATCGAAATTAACATGTATTTTGAATGGTTAGGTAATAACAAAAGGTAAATATCTTCATGTTCAATAAAAACCAGCGCTTAAAATAAGACGTAAGTAACAAAATTGTTAACAAATTCGTTGTGCAGATCACTAATTCAAATAAAAAAAGGGTGTGAATAATTTGTGAAGATTGGCACTAATTTATCGGAGTGTATTTTATACATTGATAGCATATCAGTCATATTCAGCGGTATCGGAGTGTGTCCATGCTTGCGCCAAATTCAAACATCTACCAAAGCTTATTACAGAGAGCAAAAGTGCAGCCAGACGCTGTTGCGATTGTATTTGAAGAGCAAAGTTGGAGTTATCACCAATTACTTGTGAAAGTAAACCAAACAATGTTGTGGCTAACAACCACCGTGCAGTTGAAAAAAGGCGATCGAATTGTACTTGGTTGGGGAAATACGATTGAGTTTTGCCAATTATTTTATGCCGCGGTAGGTCTGGGTATTCAGGTAATTCCTTTGAGTACCAAAATGAAAGAGTTTGAAGGTAAAGAGCATTTGTCTTGTATTAATGCAGATGCTGTTTTTTGGGATGATACATATCAACCATGGTTAGCACAGCTCAGTGCAAAAGGGGTGAGTCTTTCTCAGTGGCGTAATGTAATATTCACTGATGAAATTAATTTTATTAACCAAGTTAATGAAGAAGACCCTGCTGTTATAATATTTACCTCGGGTACAACAGGGGCGCCAAAAGGTGCGGTGATCACGCATAAAAATATATTGTCTGCAGTATATGCCTATCAGGAAACATTAAAGTTATCTGAACACGATAAAACAATTTTAGCAGTGCCGATTTATCATATTACTGGCCTCTCTGCTATTTTGACGTTATTTATCCATATTGGTGGGACGATTTATCTTCATAAAAAATTCAATGCAAAAGATATTATTTCAACAATTGCAAAAGAAAAAATAACATTTTTACATGGTTCTCCAACAGTATTTATATTGTTAATTCAGAAAATAAAAGAAAATAAAAGCATTAACCTAGAAAGATTTAATTCATTAAAAATGATTGCTTGTGGTGCAGGGCATTTAAATGAAGGTACGATTAAAGAGCTTTCTTATATATTTGCTAAAACATCCATTCATTCTATTTATGGTTTGACTGAAACTTCTTCACCAGCAACTGTATTTCGTGAAGATATTCGTTATAGCGATAAGAAGTCTAGCTCTGGTACACCAGTCCCTGGGTTACAGGTGACCATACGTAATGATAAAGGTGAAAATCTTCCCGCGAACTGCACAGGTAATATTTGGGTTAAGGGGGATGTTGTTATCCAACGTTATTGGCCGGATAGTCCTGCGAATACCACATCATTTAATGATGGTTGGTTTTTCACAGGGGATATTGGCTATATGGATAATGATGGTTTTCTTTATATTCAAGATAGAATTAAAGATATGATTAACCGTGGTGGTGAAAAAATATATTCTATTGAAGTCGAGGATTTAATTTCTAATTATCCAGGAGTTAATGAGGTCGCTGTTATTCCAATTGAAAGCACCATTTATGGTGAAGAACCCATTGCATTTATTATTCCTGAGAATCAAGTGTGTTTAACCAGTAAAGAAATTATTGAGTGGTTAAAAGATAGGGTGCCAACGTATAAAGTTCCAGTAAGAATTATGTTTACGCGTAACTTCCCTAGAACTTGGAATGGGAAAATAAGCAAGAAAGATTTGAAATTACGATATTACTCTTTAAATAACTAAAATATAAATTAGTTTTTAATTAATCAAAAAGGGGCTGTGAAATATTAGCCTTCAGGTAGGTTTTATCATGAATAATAAATTTATTTCTAAACAAGATGCCGCTAAATTAATTAATAATGGCGATACGATTTGTACTGTGGGAATGACATTAACCAGTGCTGCTGAATCTATTTTATCAGCAATTGAGCAACGCTTTTTATCCGAGGGTACACCAAATCAATTAACACTGGTTCACGCAGCTGGGCAATGTAACCGTATTCGAGGGAATCAACACTTTGCCCATGAAGGGATGGTGAAACGGATTATTGGTTCCCATTGGGGGCTAGCACCTCGATGGATGCAAATGATTAATGACAACCAAGTTGAAGCATATTGCCTCCCTCAAGGGCAAATGGTGCATTTATATGGTGCAATGGCCGCAGGCTTACCGGGGCGCTTATCCAAAGTAGGGTTAGGAACATTTATCGACCCTGACCTTGAAGGCGGTAGGATGAACGCTAAAACGTTGGTACTTTCCCCTTTGGTTGAAAAAGTGAATTTCAAAGGGGAAGAATGGTTATGGTATCCAGAAATTCCCTTAGATGTGGTGGTGATCAGAGGAACTCACGCTGATAGTAAAGGCAACCTCACCACCGATGAAGAGGCTATGGCCCTAGAGGTCTTGCATGCGGTACTGGCGGCTAAACGCTTTGGTGCCAAAGTGATTGCACAAGTGAAATATTGCGTTGAAGAAGGGACTTTACATCCCAAGCGTGTCACTGTTCCCGCGAGCTTTATTGACCACATTGTCGTGTGTGATAACCCTGAAGAAGACCATCGCCAGTCTTCGAGCTGGTTTTTTGACCCAACGCTATGCGGTGATATTCGCACGCCTATCCAACAAACTACGCCATTACCTTTAGACATTCGCAAATTGATTGGGCGAATTGCATGTCGTTATCTATACGAAAACTGTGTGATTAACTTAGGAACGGGTATTCCAAACGATGTTATTGGCTCAATTATTCAGGAAGAAAATGCAACCAAGCGCGTCGATATCACCGTGGAGTCAGGGATTTGGGGGGGCGTCCAAGCAGGCGGTATTGATTTTGGCATAGGCCGTAACCTGTCAGCGATGATTAGTCACCAAGACCAAATGTTGTACTACAACGGTGCAGGCGTTGATATCACGTATATGGGCGCAGGGGAAATGGATGCCAGTGGCCATGTCAATGCGACGTTGTTAGGCAATATTTGCCCTGGTGCAGGTGGGTTTATTGATATTACCCAAAATGCTCGACACGTGGTGTTTTGCTCAACGTTCACAGCAAAAGGGTTAGATATTCGTTGTGAAAATGGGCAATTAAATATTGTGCGGGAAGGGGATATTAGAAAGTTAGTTAACCAAGTACGGCAAATTTCATGGAATGCGGATGTCGCGCGAAATATTAACCAAACCATGCATTTTGTTACGGAACGTGCGGTGTTCACTTTAGGGGGAAAAACCCCGGTACTGGTTGAAATTGCCCCCGGTATTGACCTAGAGCGTGACATTCTTGCCCATATGGACTTCGTACCTGAAATTTCTCCTGATTTGAAAGTGATGTCTCCTTCACTATTTGAAGAAGCACCTTTTGGACTGGTTTCGTATTTGTAGTTTCAATATTAAAGAGGAATTTATCCATGTTAGTAAAAGATAAAGTCGCCATTGTGACGGGTTCTGCAAGAGGTATTGGTTTTGCGATTGCTCAGGTACTTGCGGAAGAAGGGGCAAAAGTCGTTATTTCTGATTTAGCCATGTCATCAGGTGAAGAAAGTGCAGAACAGCTACAAGAGCAAGGTCATCAAGCCATTTTCATTCCTTGTGACATTGCCAAACGTGAAGAGGTAAATGCCTTATTTTCTAACGCATTAGCGCATTTTGGGGCGATTGATGTACTGGTAAATAATGCGGGGATCAACCGAGATGGCATGCTGCATAAATTAACGGAAGATGATTGGGACAAAGTGATTGATATCAATCTGAAAGGGACATTTAACTGCATGCAAGAGGCGGCAAAGTTAATGCGTGAGCAAGAAAGCGGCCGAATTGTCAATATTTCATCGGCGAGTTGGCTTGGGAATGTTGGGCAAGCCAACTATGCTGCATCCAAAGCCGGGGTTATTGGCCTGACTAAAACGGCTTGTCGTGAACTCGCCCGTAAAGGGGTCACAGTCAATGCGATTTGCCCAGGGTTTATTGATACGGATATGACCCGTGGTGTGCCTGAAAAAGTGTGGGACATCATGATCAGCAAGATACCTGCGGGTTTTGCAGGAGATCCGCGCGATGTTGGACAATGTGTTGCATTTTTAGCCTCTGATAAAGCGCGTTATATCAATGGCGAAGTAATCAATGTTGGCGGCGGAATGGTGTTATAGGGGGAAATAATGAAACAAGCGAATGATATTGTCATTGTGAGTGGTGTGAGAACGGCAATTGGCACGATGGGGGGGAGTTTTGCAAATACGCATCAACATGACCTCGGGGCGGTGGTTATCCGTGAAGCCGTGAAAAGAGCTGGAATTGCTCCCGAAGATGTTGATGAAGTTATTGTGGGTAATGTTGGGCAAATCGCAGAAAGTGGTTTTATCGCTCGTATTTGCCAACTGCGAGCAGGGTTACCAAAAGAAACCACCGCTTATTCTGTTAACCGCCAATGTGGTTCAGGGCTACAAGCGTTAGCCGATGGCATGATGTTGTTGCAGACCGGCCAATCAGATGTTGTGGTGGCGTGTGGTACTGAAAATATGACAATGCTGCCGTACTACTTACGCAAAGCGCGCTATGGCTACCGCATGGGAAATGATGTACTGGAAGATGGGTTAACGTCCATCCTAACTTGGCCAGAAGGCCCTTACCACAACGGAATGACGGCAGAAAATGTTGCAGAGCAGTTCAATATTACCCGTGAAGAAATGGATGATTTTGCATGGGATAGCCAGCAAAAAGCGTTAAAAGCGATTCAAGCCGGTTATTTTGCTGACCAAATATTGCCAGTAGAAATACCTGAAGGCCGTAAAGGTACACGTATTTTTGATACCGATGAACATCCGCGTGATACACCACGTGAAAAATTAGCAAAATTGCGCCCTGCCTTTAAAGCTGATGGTGTGATTACGGCAGCAAACTCTTCAGGTATCAATGATGGTGCTGCGGCATTAGTGATGATGCGTCGTGAAGAAGCGGAAAAACGTGGTCTGAAGCCAAGAATGAAAGTGGTCGATTGGGCTGTAGCAGGTTGTGAAGCGGCCATTATGGGCTTTGGACCCGCGCCAGCAACCCGTCGATTAATGGAAAAGCTCAAAATGGATGTAAAAGACATTGATTTAATTGAGCTAAATGAAGCATTTGCTGCACAAGCCATTGCAGTTATGAATGATTTATCTCTTGATAGCACTAAAGTGAATGTGAATGGTGGGGCAATTGCTCTGGGTCATCCAGTGGGTGCCAGTGGGGCTATTTTACCTGTGAAGTTAATGTATGAAATGGAACGCCGTCAGGTTACTACCGGGTTAGTGACTATGTGTATCGGTGGTGGTCAAGGGATATCAATGTTGTTCGAAAGAGAATAAGAAAAGCTGCAAGCAGAAAGCCCGACGTGGGGCGTCGGGCTGTTGCTGAAGTAAAACAACAGGTATGTCACTTATTGCCAAGAGCCGTACCTGTTTCACTACAACATGAGGATCTTATCTATGTTTTCTACAAATGCAAAGTTAGATTATGTGGCTCAGGGGAAAAAAACCAACGCAAAGATATACCGTAACCTGATGCCGTTGTTGATTTTAGCGTACATTATTAGCTTTATTGACCGAACCAATATTGGCATGGCAAAAAATGCGATGTCGATTGATTTAGGATTATCTGCAACTGCATTTGGTATTGGTGCAGGGCTTTTTTTCCTAACCTACTCGATTCTTGAGATCCCAAGTAATTTAATAATGGAAAAAGTGGGGGCGCGTTTTTGGATCACGCGGATCATGATCACGTGGGGGCTATTATCTGCGGCAATGGCATTTGTGACAGGGCCGACTTCTTTTTATATCTTGCGGTTATTACTGGGAGCGGCTGAAGCGGGCCTATATCCTGGGGTCATTTTGTATATGACATATTGGTTTAGCCAAGAAGAGCGGGCTAAAGCAACAGGGTTATTTTTACTAGGGGTCTGTCTTGCGAATATTATTGGAGCACCGCTAAGTGGCTTATTGCTGAGTATGGATGGCTTATTAGGTTTCCATGGTTGGCAATGGATGTTTGTTATTGAAGGTTTACCCGCGGTGATCCTCGCATTTGTTGTGTGGTTTGTGTTGCCGAATAAACCGGAAGATGCGAAATGGTTAGATGAGGATGATCGGAATTATATTAAATATAAACACGACCAAGATAAAAACAGCATTAGTGTGAGTAATAGTAAATTCTCACTTAAGGCGGCATTTAAAAATAAAGCCTTTATGATGATTGTTGCTATCTATTTTACTCACCAGTTCTCCGTCTATGGTTTAAGTTACTTTTTGCCTACTATTATAGGTGAGTATGGCAAACTGACACCGATTCAAATTGGCTTATTAACGGCGATCCCTTGGATTTCAGCTGCAATTGGTGGCATTTTTGTGGCGAGAAAAGCCAATACACCGCGTCGTTCATCACGTATTTTAATTTCAGGTTATGCCGTGATGGCGGTTGGATTAGTGATAGGTGCACTGGGAGGCCCAGTTGTCGGCTTAATAGGCTTTTGCTTGACTGCATTTATGTTTTTTGTGGTTCAATCGATTATTTTCTCTCTTCCACCCACTTATATGAGTGGCAGTATGCTGGCGGGAAGTTTAGCATTATTGAACTGCTTAGGATTATTTGGTGGTTTCCTCGGCCCGTTTATTCTTGGTTTTTTTGAGGATTACACTGGAACAGCCACTTCTGGATTATGGTTTGGTGTCGGTTTGTTAGTTATTGGAACGATTATTGCTTCACGAGTGAATACTAACGGTATGAGCGAACCCGAATCATTACAAGTATCGGCTTCAGTGGAAAGCAAGTAATTCAACATCGCCATTTACAATAGGAAAGTCTGCATGAAAATTGTTATCGCACTTGATTCCTTTAAAGGAAGTTGTTCTGCAAGGTTAGCATGTCAAGCCGTTGCTGAGGGTTTCAAGCGTGTATCCTCTGAGTTAGATATGACGTTATTACCCATATCTGATGGTGGAGAAGGTTTGTTGGAGTCACTGGAACATAGCCCCGCGCTTTCTGGTGTAACACCTTACATTTTTAGCTGTACTGGGCCTTATGGTAGTGAGGTTGATGCAGGGTTATTAGTGCTGGAGGAAAAAACTGCCTTTATTGAAATGGCGCAATGCTGTGGGCTGGAACTCGTTCAACGTGAGCATCGTCGCGTTGAAAATGCTTCAACTTATGGTTTGGGTGAAATGGTCAAACATGCATTAGATATGGGCTGCTCTCGTATTATTATTGGGATAGGAGGAAGTGCAACTAATGATGGTGGTGCGGGATTTGCTCAAGCATTAGGTGCTCAGTTCTATGATAAAAACTCGCAGCTTATTGAGGCGCCAATTTGTGGTAAAGACCTCATTAACATTGCAAAGATTGATTTTGATGAATTTGACTCACGCGCCGCAGAGGTTGAATTTAGTGTCTCTTGCGATGTTGAAAACCCTTTATTAGGTGAAAATGGGGCGACTTATGTTTATGGTCCCCAGAAGGGGGCCGACCAAGCCACACTCGACCAGCTTGAAATCGGGATGGCTCATTATGCAAAATTAATGTCAACAATAACGGGAAAAGATGTTTCACTTGAGGCGGGCAGTGGTGCTGCGGGTGGATTAGGTGCGGGGCTTCGTTGGTTTGTTTCGGCAAAGCTCGAAAAAGGAATCGATCTCGTTTTGGGGCTCCTTGGCGCAAAATCTTATATTCAACAAGCGGATTTAGTCATTGTAGGAGAGGGGCGGCTTGACAGTCAAAGTGCGAATGGTAAGGCTCCTGTGGGAGTAGCTCGTATGGCCAGTCATTATGGTGTGCCTGTCATTGCGCTTTGTGGGGGGTATAGTGAAGATAGCCGTATCCTATACCAACATGGCATTACCGCAATGTGGTCGCTTTGTCCGGGGCCAGTTTCCCTTGAGCAAGCCATGACAAATGGTGAACGTTATTTGGCAGATACAGCAGAAAATTTGCTGCGTACCGTACTCGCAAATCCGAATATGCAAATAAAACCCTAAAATGAGGCGGTAAGATGCTACTGACTGAAAAACTAGCCAATGATATTGTCACGCGTGCAATGGGAATTATCCATCACAACGTCAATGTGATTAATAGTCAGGGCGTGATTATCGCTTCAGGTGAAAAAAAGCGTATTGGTGAAACCCATGAAGCCGCAGTGGAAGTGATCCGCTGCGGCAAACGGATCACCATCTACAATGAAAATGAAGCACGAGCTTATTCGAATGTGGCACCGGGGATAAACCATCCGATTGTTGTGGCTGATAAAGTGGAATTAGTGATTGGCGTGAGTGGTGATCCTGTTGTGATCCAGCGTTATGCCGAGCTCGCTATACTGACGGCTGAGCTGCTAATTCAACAAGAAATTGAGCGGCGTAGTATTAACTGGCAGCATCGTTTGCGTGACATGCTATTTGTCCAGTTTATAGAAAGCACAACGCCAGCACAGGGGCGCAGTGCATTACTAAAATTGCATAATTCCGGTTTTGCGTTCACTTTACCGACTATTCCTGTGATTATTAATATTGAAGCTATTCAGTACCGCCCTGAAATACTCGATACGATCATTACTGAATTATCAGCTATGGAAAAAAGTGATGTGCTATTACTCAATAGCCGAGAAATTTTGATGCTATTCCCATCAACGCATTATCAAAATGAATCGTTTATTTCTAATCTTCATTTCATTCTAGATAGCCAACTTAGCCAATATTATATTGGCGTTGGTGTTCAGGCAGATACGCAAGAACATGTGAGGGATGCAGTACATTTTGCACGTTCAGTAATTGAAGTTGGACGGCTAACGGTTCCCGATAAACAAGTCTTTTTATTTAAAGAAATGGCATCTTTATGCCTCTTTAATGAATTGGAAAATAGCTATCTATTTAATTTCTTTTTAGATATTTGCCATAAAATATTGTTGCATGATTCGGGCGATATTTTGCTTGAAACCCTTGAGCTGTTTCTATCGCAAAATGGTGAAATAGGTAGCACCGCGCAGCAATTAGGCATTCACAGAAATACATTAAGTTATCGGTTACAACAAATTAAAAAGCAAACCAGTTTGGACCCGACAAGGTTTACGGATCTCATTCAGTTATCTGTTGCGATGCATGGCTACCGTCGACGTTACCCAAAACAACAGCCATGGCTCGATGCATTAAGTTAAGGAGCCGTATCATTACTTTTGTTGTAAAACCCAAATAGCGGCTTCAACGCGCGATTTTAAATTAAGTTTCTTTAGTAAGTGTTTGACATGGACTTTGACGGTGCTCTCTGTGATTTGTAATTTATTCGCAATCATCTTATTTGATAGCCCCTGTGAGATTAAATCTAAGATATGGGTTTCTCTTGGGGTTAGTGCTGATAGATTATGCTCTGTAGGGGCTCGGTTATCTCTTAAAGATTCAGCTAAAATGGAAGCGAGCGTTGGGCTAACGACCATTTTACCACTTGCGGCTTCTTTTAACGCAATAATTAATTTTTCAGGCTCCATGTCTTTGAGTAAATAGCCATCAGCACCTCGTTTTAACGCATTAATTAAGTCTTCGCCATAATTGGACACTGTAAATAAGATAATACGGCCTGAAAGTTCTCGGTTACGTAAATTATCGAGTACTTCAAAGCCATTCATACTAGGCATATTGAGATCTAATAGGATTAAATCTGGGTCTTGTTCTTCCGCAATTTTAATACCCGTTATTCCATCGTCTGCTTCACCAATTACCTTTAATGTGGGTTCTAAACTAATTAATTGTTTAACACCATTACGTAGCATCGGGTGGTCATCAATCAGTAAAATGGTAGATTGCCCAGTCAGTTTATTTTCATTTTTCATTAATGAGTTACTCCAATTTAATTAAGCCACAGTCAGTGGAAATACGACATTAACAATAGTGCCACCCTGAATTCTTGGCGAAATTTGATATTTCCCATTTAGGCTTAGCGCTCTTTCTCTCATAATAATCAATCCATAATGGTTATTTTTTGTTGGCTGAGGCTGAATACCTTCCCCATTATCTTCTATTGCCATGGTGATTAATCCGTTATTTTCGATTAATGAGACTTGTGACCAGTTTGCATTAGCATGTTTGAGAATATTGCTTAAAGCTTCTCGGATTATCTGGATAATATGAATAGATTGATGTGGAGAGAGGCTTTTGGCTGGAATTTGGTAATTTAATCCAATTTGAAAACCAAGGCGCTGACTGAATTCTTGGATTGTGCTTTCTAAGGCAGGGAATAGGCCTGGTTCAGTTAATTTTAGTCTGAAGGTTGTTAAAAGCTCACGTAATTGACTATAAGCGGAATTTATTTCATTGCGCATTTCGTTTAATAGTTCTTGGTGCTTAGTTGGCAATGTTTTAGGTTGCATTTGCAGATAACTAATTTGCATTTTGAGGCAAGATAATGATTGTGCGATGGAATCATGCAATTCTCTCGCAATCGCCGATCGTTCATCCATAATCAGTAACTGCTGTTGTTGCTCTAATTGGTGCTCCATCGCTAGCATTCCAGCGATTTGTTTAACTAGCATCAGCACTAAATTATTTTGTTCTTCAGATAATGGCTGATTTATATCCATTTCAGCTAAAATCATGCCATAACGCTGTAAATTATCAGAAATCTCCCATGATATTACTTTAAGGTGTTCAGCCATCTTGGGTGAATTGAGATATTGATCCTTGTTTTCAGGACAATGAATTTCATGAAAGCAGGCATCATTGTTTTCTTCATATAGCCTCAATCTAATATTTTGCAGTGGTATTAAGCTTTTAAGCTCAAATAACACTTTTTCTAACCTGATTGATAGTGGCCCAATGGCATGTAGGGTTCGATTAGATTGGTATAAATAGAGTAATACTTTATTTTTCTTTTGCAGATCGGCGGTTTTTTCGATAACTCGAGATTCTAATTGATGGTAACTCTGTGCGAGCTCATCCGACATTTGATTTAACGTATGGCCCAGTGAATTTAGCTCATCTTGTTTTTTGCCTACAGGAAAGCGCTGACTAAAGTCTTGGTGACTAATCGCGTTCACCATATGAAGTAACTTAAGCCAAGGTGTATAAATTTTCTTTCTAAAATGGCAGATAGCAAAAATAAGTAGCAATAAAACGAGGCCAATAAATACCATTTGAGTGATTGCTACATAGGTTATTTTTCGTTCTGTTTTTTCATCAATATTACGAACTAATGCATCGAGTTTATTAACAAAGGTAACGACCGCGAGACGTGCATCATTAGGAGAAACTGCATGGTTAAGAGCAGGTTTTAATTCTGTAACCCAATATTGATAAATCTCAGCAAATTGCGGATTTAAATCTTCTATATCGACAACTTGTGTTAGTTCATTACTTAATAAATTTTTTTCAAGCTCACTAACATATACGTCAGAATATTGGTTGAGTGGCACTAATGAAAGTAAATGATAACTTTGCATCCGCAATGAGCCTGATTTATTTATTGCATGTGCATTTCCTTGCACACTAATAATCATACTATTTGAAATTGTCATGCCAATAATACCGAGTACGGCAATCAATAGCATTAAACCAATAACTTGGTTAATGATTGAAAATCGGTGATAAGCAATAGACATAAATGATCCTTTCTACTCTATACGTTTATTTATTATTTTTGATAACGTAGATATTGTTTCTCTATTATATAAAATTGAATATGCTACTTCGGTATTACTCCTTAATATCCCATTGAATTATTCGCTTTAAATTTCAACAAATAAAATTACCGGGCAATGATTTTTTTTGTTTTAATTCAATTGATTATTGTTTTGTACTCCTAATACTCCTCTAGTGGTTAACGAGAAAAATCACGCATATTTCATTTAAATCTCTCTTGATTTAGATCAGCTTCACGGTGGTCTATTCGCCACACACTGCGAGCAGAAATTGTATTTATCGGGGTGATTTATGTCTCAACGAGATAATGTTAATAGTGTAGCTGCACAGTCAAATAATGGTGTTATACAGGATTGGCGTCCTGAAGATACTCGGTTTTGGCAGCAAACAGGGCAGCGTATTGCCAATCGTAATTTATGGATTTCTATTCCATGTTTATTGCTCGCATTTTGCGTATGGATGTTATTTAGTGCAGTTGCGGTTAATTTAAATAAAGTGGGTTTTAATTTTACGACAGACCAATTATTTTTATTAACCGCATTACCTTCCGTTTCAGGTGCTTTATTAAGAGTCCCTTATTCATTCGTTATTCCTATTTTTGGTGGGCGCCGTTGGACTGCTATTAGTACGCTGTTTTTAGTGATCCCATGTATTTGGCTAGGTTATGCGATTCAAAACCCTGCCACGCCTTATCAAGTCTTTGTCATTATTTCCCTACTTTGTGGTTTTGCCGGCGCTAACTTTGCATCCAGCATGGCCAATATCAGCTTCTTTTTCCCTAAAGCTCGCCAAGGCGGTGCACTTGGCCTGAATGGTGGGCTAGGAAATTTAGGGGTCAGCGTCATGCAATTGGTGGCGCCTTTTATCGTTGGTGTTGGTGTATTTACTTTCGTTGGTGGGACTGGAGCGGCTCAGCCTGATGGCTCAACGTTGTGGTTAGAAAATGCTGCTTGGATTTGGGTGCCATTTCTACTGCTTTTTACGGTGATGGCTTGGTTTGGCATGAATGACTTAGCGGCTAATAAGGCATCTCTTAAAGCACAATTACCTGTTTTGAAACGTGGCCATCTATGGGTATTAAGCCTGTTATATCTGGCGACATTCGGCTCGTTTATCGGTTTTTCTGCTGGTTTCGCGATGTTATCGAAAACCCAGTTTCCAGACGTCATTATCTTGAAGTTTGCCTTTTTTGGCCCTTTCCTCGGTGCGTTAGCTCGCCCAGTCGGTGGCATGTTATCTGACCGTTTTGGTGGTGTGAAAGTCACATTACTGAACTTTGTGGTCATGGCTGTTTTCTCCGGCTTGCTGTTTTTTACGTTACCAGAAAACGGTCAAGGAGGCTCTTTCGGGGCGTTTTATGGCGTATTTATGGTGTTGTTTTTAACGGCAGGGCTAGGCAGTGGCTCAACCTTCCAAATGATTGCTGTTGTTTTTCGTAAATTAACCATGGACAAAGCCATCTTAAGAGGAGCTTCAGAGCAAGAAGCCCAAAAAGAGGCGGTAACAGAAAGTGCTGCAGCTTTAGGGTTTATCTCTGCTATTGGTGCAATAGGTGGCTTCTTTATTCCAAAAGCGTTCGGTACATCATTAACACTGACGGGTTCACCGGCAGATGCAATGAAAGTGTTTTTTATATTTTATCTTTCCTGTGTGTTTATCACGTGGCTGGTATATGGCCGTAAACACAAATAATAACAAGTCATAAAAATCAATTTTAGCAATGTACGGCGCCGGTCGCCGTCTCTTTGGAGGCAATCCGATGAGCAAGTTTTTAGATAGATTTCGGTATTTTAAGCAGTTGGGCGAAACCTTTTCAGGTGATCACGGGCAAGAGTTAAATGTAAACCGTGATTGGGAAGATGGTTATCGTAGCCGCTGGCAGCATGACAAAGTCGTGCGTTCCACCCATGGTGTCAATTGTACGGGCTCTTGTAGCTGGAAGATTTATGTCAAAAATGGGTTAGTGACTTGGGAAACTCAACAGACGGATTACCCACGAACTCGCCCAGATTTACCTGATCATGAGCCGAGAGGATGCCCTCGTGGTGCGAGTTACTCTTGGTATTTATATAGCGCAAACCGTGTTAAATACCCAATGATGCGTAAGCGCTTACTTAAACTATGGCGTGAAGCAAAAGCGGAGCAGCAAGACCCTGTTGCAGCGTGGCTATCTATTATCAATGACCCACAGAAGGCACAAAGCTATAAACAAGCTCGTGGTCGTGGTGGTTTTGTTCGCTCAAGCTGGCAGGAGGTGAATGAACTGATTGCGGCAGCGAACGTCGCGACGATTAAAGAATTTGGTCCTGACCGCATTGTTGGCTTTTCACCAATTCCCGCGATGTCGATGGTTTCCTACGCCTCGGGTGCTCGCTATTTATCGTTAATTGGTGGCTCATGCTTAAGTTTTTATGACTGGTATTGTGACTTGCCACCTGCGTCACCCATGACGTGGGGCGAACAAACTGACGTACCTGAATCAGCGGATTGGTACAACTCGTCTTATATTATTGCTTGGGGTTCTAACGTACCGCAAACGCGTACGCCAGACGCACACTTTTTTGCAGAAGTGCGTTATAAAGGGACGAAAACGGTCGCGGTGACGCCAGACTACGCGGAAATTGCCAAATTATGTGACCATTGGTTGAACCCGAAACAAGGAACGGATAGCGCCATGGCAATGGCGATGGGGCATGTGATCCTCAATGAATTCCATGTAAAACGTGAAGCGGAATACTTCCGTGAATATGTGCGCACTTATACCGATATGCCGATGCTTGTCATGCTAGATAAGCGTGAAGATGGTTCTTATGCCGCAGGCCGCATGCTACGGGCATCTGATTTACATAATTCATTAGGTGAAGAAAAAAATGCCGAATGGAAAACTATTGCGATTGATGAAGAGACAGGTGAATTATGTGCTCCACAAGGTTCAATGGGATTCCGTTGGGATGGTGGCCAAAAATGGAATTTAGAACCGCGTGCTGGACAAGATGCACATAACATTAAAATGAAACTCAGTTTGGCAGATAGCCATGATGAATTTGTCGATGTTGGTTTTCCTTACTTTGGTGGCTTAGAAAGTGAGCACTTCCAGCATGTTGAACTTAAAGATGTTTTATTACATAAACTGCCCGCTAAACGTATTCAGTTAGCTGATGGTAGCGAATCATTGGTTACTAGTGTTTATGATTTAATGCTAGCGAACTACGGTATTGACCGTGGTTTTGGTGATGAAAACTGTGCGGTTGATTACGATGATATGAAAGCGTATTCACCTGCGTGGGCGGAAAAAGTCACAGGAGTTAGCCGCCAAAATATTATTCGCATAGCGCGTGAGTTTGCCGATACCGCAGAGAAAACCCATGGCCGTTCTATGGTGATTGTTGGCGCAGGGATTAACCATTGGTATCACATGGATATGACCTATCGTGCGATTATCAATATGTTGATTTTCTGTGGTTGCGTTGGGCAAAGCGGCGGCGGCTGGTCTCATTATGTTGGGCAAGAGAAATTACGGCCACAAACGGGTTGGTTACCTTTAGCCTTTGGTTTGGACTGGCAGCGCCCACCTCGCCATATGAATAGCACATCTTTCTTTTATAACCATTCAAGCCAATGGCGTTATGAAACAGTCGCAACAGAAGAGTTGTTATCGCCTCTAGCCGATAAGCAAGCCTTTAGCGGCAGTTTGGTTGATATGAATGTACGTGCAGAACGCATGGGGTGGCTGCCGTCAGCACCACAATTAAATGTCAACCCATTGAATATTGCGAAGAAGGCACAAAGTGAAGGAATGTCACCCACTGATTATACTGTTAAACAGTTGAAAGAAGGGAATATTCGCTTTGCTTCAGAGCAACCTGATGACCCTCAAAATTTCCCACGAAATCTGTTTATTTGGCGTTCAAATTTATTGGGGTCTGCAGGGAAAGGTCATGAATATTTATTGAAATATTTATTGGGTACTGAAAATGGTATTCAAGGCAAAGACTTAGGCCAACAAGGCGGCGTCAAACCTGAAGAAGTGGAATGGCAAGATAAAGCGGCAGAAGGGAAAGTTGACTTAGTGGTGACTCTCGACTTCAGAATGTCGAGCACCTGCCTGTTCTCGGACGTTATCTTACCGACCGCTACTTGGTATGAAAAAGACGATATGAATACCTCGGATATGCATCCATTTATTCACCCATTGTCAGCTGCGGTCGACCCAGCTTGGGAATCCAAAAGCGACTGGGAAATTTATAAGGGGATTGCCAAAGCATTTTCTGAGGTCAGCGTTGGGCACTTAGGCAAAGAAACGGATGTGGTGACGTTGCCGATTCAACATGATAGTGCAGCCGAGATGGCACAACCGTTTGATGTTAGAGATTGGAAAAAAGGGCAGTGTGAGCTTATTCCAGGGAAAACAGCGCCACATATTATCTGTGTTGAGCGTGACTACCCAAACACTTATGCACGTTTTACCTCTCTTGGCCCACTCATGGATAAACTGGGTAATGGTGGTAAGGGCATCAGTTGGAATACGCAAGATGAAATTGATTTCCTGAAAAAGCTCAATAAAACTCAGCCTGAGGGGGCTAATGCAGGGCGACCAAAAATTGAAACAGCGATTGATGCCGCAGAAGTCATTTTAACACTCGCGCCTGAAACTAATGGGCAAGTGGCAGTAAAAGCATGGGATGCGTTAAGCAAAGTAACGGGCCGCGACCATACTCATCTTGCTCGTTATAAAGAAGACGAAAAAATCCGTTTTCGCGATATTGTTGCGCAGCCGCGTAAAATTATCTCAAGCCCTACATGGTCAGGGTTGGAAGATGAACATGTTTCTTACAATGCCTGTTACACCAACGTGCATGAAATGATCCCATGGCGGACGCTCAGTGGTCGTCAGCAATTGTATCAAGATCACGAATGGATGCGTGCCTTTGGGGAAAGCCTTGTGGTGTATCGCCCACCAATTGACACTCGAGCGGCTCAGCCACTTATGGGGAAAAAATCCAATGGATTCCCAGAAAAAGCACTGAACTTTTTAACACCGCACCAAAAATGGGGGATCCACTCTACTTACAGCGACAACTTATTAATGTTGACGTTAGGCCGCGGTGGTCCAGTTGTTTGGCTTAGCGAAGAAGATGCCCGCGAACTGGGTGTTGAAGATAACGATTGGGTTGAAGCTTTTAACAGTAATGGTGCATTAACCGCTAAAGCGATCGTTAGCCAACGTATTCCTGATGGCATGATCATGATGTATCACGCCCAAGAACGGCTGATCAACTTACCAGGCTCTGAAATTACGGCTCAACGTGGCGGAATTCATAATTCGGTCACGCGTGTTTGCCCGAAACCTACCCATATGATTGGGGGTTATGCGCACCTTGCCTATAGCTTCAATTATTACGGAACAGTAGGTTCTAATCGTGATGAATTTGTGGTTGTTCGCAAAATGAAACAGGTTGACTGGCTGGATGGTGAAGGTGATGCCTACCAGCAGACCTTGAGCGGAAAGGAGAAAGCATAATGAAAATTCGTTCTCAAGTCGGCATGGTGCTAAACCTTGATAAATGTATTGGTTGTCACACTTGCTCAGTGACCTGTAAAAACGTGTGGACTAGCCGCGAAGGGGTAGAATACGCATGGTTTAATAACGTCGAAACCAAACCAGGTATTGGTTACCCCCATAATTGGGAAGACCAAGAAAAATGGAAAGGAGGCTGGATCCGCACCATTAAGGGTAAATTGGTTCCACGTATGGGGAACAAAGTTGGCGTTTTATCAAAAATCTTCGCTAACCCAGATGTACCTGCTTTGGATGATTATTATGAGCCGTTTAATTATGACTACGGCCATTTAAAAAATGCTAAAGAAGGTAAGCACGTACCGACAGCACGCCCTCGTTCATTAATTACTGGTGAGCGAATGAGTAACGTGAAAATGGGACCAAACTGGGAAGATGATTTAGGCGGTGAATTCGCCAAACGAGCCCAAGATAAAAACTTTGAACATATTCAGAAAGAGATGTATGGGCAGTTTGAAAATACATTCATGATGTATTTACCACGCCTTTGTGAACATTGTTTAAACCCAGCTTGTGTCGCGACCTGCCCAAGTGGGGCAATTTATAAGCGCTCAGAAGACGGTATTGTGTTGATTGACCAAGACAAATGCCGCGGCTGGCGTATGTGCTTAACCGGTTGCCCGTATAAAAAAATCTATTTCAATTGGAAAAGTGGTAAATCAGAAAAATGCATTTTCTGTTATCCACGTATTGAGTCAGGCATGCCAACGGTCTGCTCTGAAACCTGTGTTGGTCGTATCCGTTATTTAGGGGTATTGCTGTATGACGCCGATAAAATTGAGTCGGCTGCCAGTGTCGAAAAGGAAACCGACCTTTACCAGAGCCAACTTGATGTTTTCCTTGATCCCCATGATCCAAAAGTGATTGAAGAAGCGCAAAAACAAGGGATCCCATTAAGTGTGATCGATGCGGCACAGAAATCTCCAGTGTACAAAATGGCGATGGAGTGGCGCTTAGCTCTGCCATTACACCCTGAATACCGCACGTTACCAATGGTGTGGTATGTACCACCTTTGTCACCGATCCAGTCAGTGGCGGATTCAGGGCTATTAGCTAATAAAGGTGTATTGCCGGATGTCGAAAGTTTACGCATTCCAGTGCAATACCTTGCGAATTTGTTAACCGCAGGGGATACCGAACCGGTGTTATTGGCGTTAAAACGTATGTTAGCGATGCGCCATTTCAAACGGGCAGAAACCGTGGAAAACCAATGTGATACCAGTGCATTAGAGCAAGTCGGCTTAACACAAGCTCAGGCACAAGAAATGTACCGCTATTTAGCCATTGCTAACTATGAAGACCGTTTTGTCATTCCTTCCAGTCATCGAGAATTGGCGCGTGAAGCATTCCCTGAAGCGAAAGCTTGTGGCTTTAGTTTTGGTGATGGTTGCCATGGCAGCGATAGCAAAGCGAATTTATTTAATAGCAGGCGCATTGACGCCATTGATATCACACCAAAAAATAATCAGGAGAAAGCACTATGATGACACTAAAAGTGATTTCTCGGTTATTGGAATACCCTTCGGAAGCGCTTTGGTTACATCGTGATGAGCTCATTGAAGCGCTAGAACAGGCTGATGAGCTGCCTGTCACACGGGCTGTTCAACTGATGGTGTTTGTGCGTGAGTATCTCAACGAAGACTTACTTGATATGCAGGCGCAATATTGTGAACTGTTTGATAGAGGGCGCGCGACATCATTATTGCTATTTGAGCATGTACATGGCGAATCCCGAGACCGAGGGCAAGCGATGGTTGATTTAATGGCTCAATATCAGCAACAGGGTTTGCACATTGATTGCCGTGAATTACCCGATCATTTGCCCATTTATTTGGAATACCTCACGGCATTACCGACCGATGAAACTATCGAGGGGTTACAGGATATTGCGCCAATTTTAGCGCTGTTAGGGGAAAGGTTGAAACAGCGAGAAAGCCGTTTCTCTGTTTTATTTGATTTTTTACTTGAGCTTTCCCATAGCGACATTGCTGCGGAGCAATTAAGCAAACAAGTAGCAACCGAAGTACGGGATGATACCCCAGAGGCGCTAGATGCAGTTTGGGAAGAGGAGCAAGTGAAATTTTTTGCCGATGAAAAAACATGTGGTAGCGAAGTTGCAGCGCATCAACATCGCTTCGCCAATGCGGTGGTACCACAGTATTTGGATCTCAGTGTGGGCAGCCATGTAGGAGTTCAAAAATGAATTTTATCAATCAATTTTTCTTCGATATTTACCCCTATATCGCTGGGACGGTATTTATTGTCGGTAGTTGGTTACGTTACGATTACGGGCAATACACGTGGCGAGCGGGTTCCAGCCAAATGTTGGATAAAAAGAACATGCGTTTGGCATCAAACTTATTCCATTTGGGGATTATTGGGATTTTTGTCGGGCACTTTTTAGGTATGTTAACGCCTCATTGGATGTATGAATCTTTTCTGCCAATGCACATTAAGCAGTTAATGGCGATGATTGGTGGGGGATCAGCAGGTGTGATGATGTTAATTGGTGGCGCGATGCTATTGAAGCGCCGCCTGACAAACCCACGAGTGAGAGCAACTTCATCCTTTGGTGACATCATGATCTTAACCTTGCTGGTGGTGCAAGTTTGCTTAGGGTTACTTACCATTCCATTCTCAGCACAACATATGGATGGTAGCGAAATGTTGAAATTAGTGGGATGGGCACAGTCTATTGTGACATTCCATTGGGGGGCATCCAATTACCTTGAAGGGGTTGGCATTGTTTTTAAACTGCATATTGTGTTGGGGATGACGATATTTTTACTCTTCCCATTCTGCCGTTTAGTGCACATTTGGAGTGCACCTATCGAATACCTGACTCGTCGGTATCAATTGGTGAGAAATCGCCATTAGGTTTGGGTTCCACAAGGAGGTGGGCCAATACATTGCTTTTGTACAACTTGTTCTTGTGTAAACAACAAATATTGCTATTTTGGCGCCCCATCTCATAGGAGATGGGGTTTTTTGTTTTATTTAGTGTTGGTTGGCTCAATATAGCCAAGGCGGCGGGAAATCAGTAAGCAAACGTGGGCAAGTTCTTCATTAACACGGTCTATTTTGGAAACCATTCTGTGAGTCGGCCCAGCGACACTAATCGCGCCGATAATATTACCGGTATAATTAAATATCGGCCTTGCTACACAGGTGAGCCCTTCTTCATTTTCTTCATCATCTAAAGAAAAGCCTTTTAAACGAATATCAGCCAAAACTTCATACAGTTTCATGCGATCGATAACTGTTTTTTCAGTGTATTTGGTTAATGGTTTATCTAGTACAGCATCAATTTCTTCTAACGGCTGGAAGGCTAATAAAGCTTTCCCTATACCAGTACAATAAGCGGGTAGTCGAGCACCCAGTTTTGCGGAGGTTTGAATGGATAGCGTTCCTTCACTTTTATAGAGGTAGACCACATGGCCACTGTTATAAACTCCTAAAAAGCAAGTTTCAAACGTTGAACTCGACAACGTTTTTAAATAAGGGATTGAAACTTCAACTAAATTAACATTCATTAAGCCTTTAATGCTTAATTCGAGGCTTTTTAAGTCAAGGTTATAGCGTTCTGTAAGATGGTCTAAGCTGACATATTGACGCTCTTTTAGTGTTTTTAATACACGAAAAGCCGTGGTTTTTGGAATCTCCGTATTTTTGACCAATTCGGCCAAAGAAATTCCGTCAGAATGGTTACTAATCTCTTCAAGTATGGTCAGTACTCTGTCGATATTCGACGAGTTTTCTTGACTTTCTTTCGTCATCGTAGGTTCCTCACTCACGCTAAGCCCTCTCATTGTACTCATTTTTTAAACGTCGTTCCATTTTTACCTCGATGTTACCTTTTTCTCTGAAAAAACATACAGTACGTAGTGTATTGATCTTCATTGAGTTTGACTTTTTGATCGTGATCGCTGTCGTTATTCTTATAAAAACGGAACGAGACTCCTAATTTTTGATGTATTTTATTAAAAAAGGAACGATGTTCCGTTATTTTAAAGGGATAAACATGTTGATAGTGACCATTGATACAGGGACAACGAATACCCGAGTTAGAGCATGGAAAAATAACACGGTTGTTCGTGAACAAAGTGTTGAAGTTGGTATTAGGGATTGTGCAAAAAATGGCGATAAAACGCTGTTAATTCAATCGATAAAAACAGTACTAGATAAGCTGTTGTCAGGGGTGAGTGCTGAAGAAAGAGAAAATTATCAGCTCGTTGCATCAGGTATGATTACATCCGAAATTGGGCTGTGTCACTTACCTCACCAAGTGACTCCTGTTTCAATGCAGCAACTTGCTAAGGCCACAATGCCTTGTGTTATCAAAGAGATCAGTGAAAAGCCGATTATTTTTATACCAGGCGTTAAAAATAACGTGACAAATATGACGTTTGATTCAATTGAAAGTATAGATGTAATGCGCGGTGAAGAAGTTGAAGTTTTTGGCATTTTAACACAGCAACCGGATCTTGGCCCAGCCTTAGTCATTTTGCCCGGGTCACATTCTAAGTTTGTACGTCTTGATGAAAATAATAATGTGGTTGCATTGGCAACAACGATGGCAGGGGAAATTTTCGATACATTAACGCACCAGACTATCTTAGCCAGTTCTTTAGAACACCAGTTTGTTCAATATTTAGATAAAGAATATTTACGCAGAGGTGCTGAACTTAGTCTACAAGTGGGGATTGCGAGAAGTTGTTTTTCGGTGAGGCTACTAGACCTTTTTACGGAAGCGACACTTGACCAACGCTCAAGTTTTTTATTGGGAGCTATTTTGGCGTCAGATTTACTCGCAATAAAACATAGCCAAGCTCTTAATATTACTAGCGATATAAAAATCGTTATTAGTGGAAAACCTATTTTAGCAGATGCACTTAAAGAATTAATTAAAAATGATAGTTATTTCACTGGGGAAATACGCCTATTAGACGATAAAAAGGAACAACCTTTTTCTGGATTGGGTGCAATTTCAATATTAAAAGAAATGCAATACAAATAAATACTATTAATGGTTTTTTATTAGGTGATTGTTATGAATTCTAAAAATGAAATACCGCTTATTGCAATATTACGGGGAATAAAACCTGACGAAGTTTTAGAACATATCGCTATCCTTGCAGATGAAGGTTTTAATTATATAGAAATTCCTCTTAACTCTCCCGAGTGGGAAAAAAGTATTCCATTAGCGATTGAAAACTATGGAGATAAATTAAAAATTGGTGCCGGTACTGTACTCAATAAAAGTAATGTTGAAAAGTTGGCAATAATGAACGCTAAAATTATTGTCACTCCCAATATTAACGTTTCTGTGATCACTACTGCTTTTGAAAATAAGATGGAAATATTTCCAGGTTGTGCAACAGCAACAGAAGCTTTTACCGCGATTGACGCCGGTGCTGTTAATTTAAAAATTTTCCCTACAGCGCCTTTTGGGGTTAATTATGTGAAATCGCTGATGTCAGTGCTCCCAAAAAATATTGCTATTTATGCGGTAGGAGGCATCACTCCGAATAATCTGCATGAATACCTAGGTATTGGCTGCCATGGTGCAGGACTGGGAAATGATCTTTACCAAATAGGCCAAACACCAGAGAAAACCAGAGAAAAAGCGAAAGCATTTATATCTGCATATATCGCATTTAAAAATCAAACTAATTAATCCTGAAGAGATATTAAAATGAAATACGATTATGTTTTTAAAAATGCCACTGTAATAGATGGTAGTGGTAAAAGCGAGTTTGTCAGTGATATTGCAGTTAAAGATGAACGGATTATTAAAATATCAAAAAATATAAGTGAAGATACTGAAAAAATAATTGACTGCTCAGGCTTGATTTTATCACCTGGATTTATTGATGTGCATACTCATGACGATTTAATTGTGATTGATAAGCCTGAATATATTGAAAAAACATCACAAGGTGTAACGACAATTATTGTTGGTAATTGTGGTATCAGTGCAGCGTGTGCAACATTAAAGGATGAAGTTCCTGACCCAATTAATTTATTAGGTGAGTTAAACGAATTTCAATTTTCTGATTTATCCAGTTATAAACAAAAAATTAATAATGTGATGCCAACCGTTAATGTTGCGACGTTAATAGGGCATACAACCTTAAGAAATAATTGTGTGACAGACTTATTAAAACCCGCGACACAAGACAATATCGCTCATATGAAGCAAGTATTGGCCTGTGCGTTAGATGAAGGGGCTTTAGGATTAAGCACTGGTTTATCTTACGGTAACGCAATTAATTCTTCGACTGAAGAAATTTGTGAGTTGGCTGAATTATTAGCAGAGCATCAGGGAATTTATACCACTCATATGCGAACTGAATATGACGGTATCATTGATGCGATGCATGAAGCCTTCCATATCGGCCGTCATGCAAAAGTTCCTGTGCAAATTTCCCACCATAAGTGCGCTGGTGCAAAAAACTGGGGACGTACAAAAGAAACGCTTGCCCTCATTGAAAAATACCAAGCTATGCAGGATATCAATTGTGATTGTTACCCATATCGTGCGGGTTAATCAAACTTAGATATCACACAACTTACTGAAGACTATGACATCCTAATAACTTGGTCGACACCATTCCCTGACGTTGCGGGTAAGACATTAAAAGAAATAGCCGCTATGTGGAGTAGCGATGTTTTCCAAGTTGCTGAAAAAATTGTTCCTGCGGGAGCGATTTATTTCCAAATGCACGAAGATGATGTTCGTCGTGTGTTACAGCATCCAAGCAGTATGGTGGGTTCTGATGGCTTACCACGTGACCCTAATCCACATCCACGCCTTTGGGGAACTTTTCCACGAGTTATTAGCCACTATAGCCGTGATGAGCAGCTTTTCCCAATGACCACCGCGATTTACAAAATGACAGGCATGTCAGCACAACGTTTTTCTTTAAAGGATAGAGGCCTTATCCAAGAAAATTATTTTGCAGATATCGTTGTATTTGACCCTAAAAAAATTAATGAAACAGCCACGTTCCAAGACCCAAAACAAAAAGCGGATGGTATTGAATATGTGTTTGTTAATGGTGTTCTGACCTATACCAAAAAAGAAATGACAGGGAATAGAGCAGGTAAATTCTTAGAAAGAAATAAATAAAAGAGAGATAAAAATGATTAAAAGATTCGGAATTGAAGGCTCAAAAGGTACTGGCGGGCAATCTTTGCCTTTTGCTAAGGCCGTGTTAGCTGACGGATGGCTGTATGTTTCAGGGCAAACACCCATGATTGACGGGGAAGTGATTGATGGCGGAATTATCGCTCAATCTAAATTGGCTATCGAGAATTGTTTAAACATTATGAAAGATGCGGGATTTGCGACGCAAGATATAGTGCATATGAAAGTGGTATTAAGTGATGCGCGCTATTTCCAATCTTTTAATAAAGTATTTCAGCAATTCTTTGCAGTTAATCCACCTGCACGGGTGTGCTTTGTCGCTGACCTTGTCGTCGATTGTATGGTTGAAGTGGATATTACCTGCTTCAACAGCAAATTCAAATCTTAATTGCTAAGGCGATGAGAGGCTACTATGGAACATAATAATTTCTTAATGTGGTTTTTGTTATATGCATTTGTGATGATGTTTGTGGGTTGGTACGTCACAAGGCATCAAAAAACCGGTGAAGACTTCATTCTTGGGGGCAGAAAGCTCCCGATGCTACTCACTCTCGGTTCAACCGTCGGGACGATGGTGGGAACGGGCTCGAGTATCGGTGCAGTCAGTTTTGGCTATTCCAATGGCTGGGCGGGAATGTTGTATGGGATTGGTGGAGCGACGGGGATCTTACTAACGGCTTGGCTATTTGCACCAGTAAGAAATTATCGCTTTATGACCATGAGTGAAGAGATCTGCTATTACACAGGCGGCAGCCGTTTAGTGAAAAACTTGGTTGCGCTATTAATATTCTTGGCATCGATAGGCTGGCTCGGCGCTCATATTCTTGGAGGCGGCTTATATCTAGCATGGGCGGCAGATATTGATATTACTGTTGCGAAGATCATTATCGCGGTTGGCTTTGTTTTTTACGTGGGGATTGGTGGCTATAAAGCGGTTTCATGGATTGATACACTGCAATCAATTGTTTTATTCCTCGGGTTTATCATTCTAGCGGTTGCTTCGGTAAGCTATGTTGGTGGTTGGGATGTTGTTGTTAAGAGTACAGACCCTGACGCCTTTACTTTATTCGGTATTGGTAAATTAGGCGTTTTACCTGCGATATCATTGGCTGTGGTCATTGGCATTGGTGTATTAGCGACACCGTCATATCGCCAACGTATTTATTCAGCAGCATCAACTAAAGCTATCCGCCAGTCCTTTATTATTACAGGGTTACTGTATATGGGGTTTTCGTTCCTACCTGCGATTATCGGGATGGCAACGCATGTGATGGAGCCGAATTTAGAAAACAGCAGCTTTGCTTTCTTATATGCAACTAATGCTTTACCGCACGTGTTAGCGATGGTGGTATTGATTGCAGGTATGTCTGCCAATATGTCATCAGGTAGCTCAGATGCTATCGCGGGTGTTTCTATTATCCTACGTGATATCTATACGATGGTAACTGGTAAGATGCCACCACCTGAGAAAGCGATCAATTTATCTCGTATCTTCTTACTTGGCGTCATCTTGTTAGCACTTGTCTTTGCATTAACTTCGAATGACATTATCGGCTACATTACCAAAATGATATCAATGATTATGTCAGGCCTGTGTGTAACCGTGTTATTGGGTAAATTCTGGCATCGTTTTAACTGGCAAGGTTGTATTGCTGCATTGGTTGCGGGAAGTTCAACATCATTAGCGATCATTTTGACGCCAGAATGGTCCGCAAAATTAGGCAACCCAGTAATCCCTGCATTAGTCATCAGTTTGGTCTGTGCGGTTGTTGTGACATTGATAACACCAAAGAATAAACTCAGTCGTGAAGAAGTACTAGAAAACATTACTCACGAAAGAGAAAACACAGCCAAAAGTCAGTAACCAGCAAGTTGAGGGAAGATAATGACGAAACTGAATGCATTGGCGGGCGTAGTTCATAAGTCAGCCATATTAAATCAGGATGGTATTTCGGTGAATGTCCTACATGAGGATGTGTGTTTACCAGCGGTGGTAGTAAAGCGTAATGAATTGGAGAATAACATTGCATGGATGCAGCATTATTCGAATGTGGCGAATGTTTCGTTGTCTCCACACGGTAAGACCACCATGACGCCTGCCATTTTTAAACGACAAATTGCTCAAGGTGCATGGGGGCTAAGTGTAGGAACAGCTTATCAAGCCAAGGTGGCAGTGGAGTCAGGTGTTAAGAATATCATTATTGCTAATCAAGTCGTGGGTAAAACCAATATTCGATTACTTGCGGAACTAGTGCAATTAAATCAAGCCAATATTTATTGTTGTGTTGATAATGTGATTCATGCAAAACAGCTGGCTGCCATTTTTTCATCGTTAGATTTAACCATAAATGTTCTGATTGAGTTAGGGGTTAATGGTGGACGCTGTGGATGTCGAAGTGAAGAAGAAGCCATCACATTGGCAAATGAGTTAACCAAACTTCCTTCTTTAATGATTGCTGGCATTGAATTCTACGAAGGCGTTATTCATAGCGATGATGCCCAAAAGGATATTGAAGAGATACAGCAATTTTTACAGCGAGTGTTAACCACCAGTCAAAAACTGGATAACTTAGGTGTATTTGCACGCTATTCAGGGGAGTTATTAATAACTGGGGCAGGTTCAGTTTGGTATGATCTGGTCAGTAAAAAGATGGCAGAGTTTCATCTTTCTAAACCTATTCGGTTTGTGATCCGCTCTGGATGCTATATTACACATGACCACGGTATTTATGATGAAGCCCAGAACGCATTGAAAATGCGGGACAGTGTGGCCTGCCAGTTAGATGGCGATTTAATGCCAGCGATGGAAATCGTGGCATTAATTCAGTCTGTGCCTGAGAAAGGACGAGCGATTGTTAATTTTGGTAAAAGGGATGTCGCCTTTGATGCAGGTTTGCCTCAGCCTCTAATGCAATATCGAGAGGGTAAGCCAGTCTGTTTTCAAACTAATAGTGCAAAAACAGTCGGTTTAATGGACCAACATGCCATTTTATCTTTTGATGAAAATTGTGATTTCCAAGTTGGCGATATACTAATATTTGGGACATCTCCCCCCTGTATTACATTTGATAAATGGAAAGTGATTTATCTTGTTGATGATAAATATGATGTTATAGAGGAAATGCCGACCTTTTTCTAATGTTGTATTATTAACTCACTTTATTTTATATCGGTCACTTGTTTTAAGTGGCCGATTTTTTTATTCATCACATTCTTGTGATCGAATTCATAACAAATTGTGCATTTGCACAATTATATTCAATTTTTCACGTTAAAAACTAGTCATTCTTACAATGCCTTCCTGATAAGCGAATTATATAATTTTATTAAATCAAAAAGTCTAATTGACATTCATTTTGTTGATTAATTGGGTGGTAATAAAAATGACAGTTAAAATCGTGTTTCTCGATCATGACACTTTCCCTGAAGGAATAAATATTAAGAAAATAAATAAAGAATATAGTTTAGAACTATATGGGAAAACATCGGAAGATGAAATTATTGAGCGAGTGAAAAATGCAAAAATTATTATTACCAATAAAGTAAAAATCACTAAAAAAATTATTGAATCTGCAAAGCAACTCAAATTCATTTCTGTCGCTGCAACAGGAACGGATGTGATTGATATTGGTGCTTGTAATGAGCGTAATATATTAGTTTCTAACATCAGAAATTATGCAATAAATACAGTGCCTGAGCATACGTTTACCTTGATTTTAGCCTTACGTCGTAGCTTATTAGCCTATGCACAATCAGTACGAAATGGTCGTTGGCAAGAATCAGGCCAGTTTTGTTATTTTGATTATAAAATTAATAATTTAGCTGGGTCGACGCTTGGTATTATTGGTGATGGTGTCTTAGGTAAGGCAGTTGCTGATATCGCAAAAGCTTTTGGTATGAAGGTGTTATTTTCCACATACAAAGGCACGAATAATATGGGCCCACTATATACACCATTTGAGGATGTTATTGCGAAAAGTGATATTATTTCCATTCATTGTCCATTACTCAAATCCACCAAGGATTTAATTAGTTTTTCAGAATTCGAACAGATGAAACCGTCTTGTATTTTAATTAATACAGCACGAGGTGGGATCGTTAATGAAGAAGCATTATATGGCGCTCTAATAAATAATAAAATATTAGGTGCAGGGTTTGATGTTTGTATTTCAGAACCACCCGAAAAAGAAAGCTATATGATGAAATTAACTCAGTTATCAAATTTTATTCTTACCCCTCATATTTCATGGGCTAGTTTTGAAGCCATACAAACCTTATCAGACATGATGATGGATAATATCGAAGCCTTTTTATCTGGCCATCCTCAAAATTTAGTTAATTAATTCACTTATTGATTTAAAGAGGTCATTAATATGTTTTTAGGAAAAGAAATTCGTTTAAAAAGATTATTAAATAAAAAATCTGGCCGCCTTCTTGCGATTACTATGGATCATCCGATTACACGTGGTGTATTACCGGGAATTGGTGATATTAAATCTGTCATGAAACAGGTTGTTGCGGGTGCACCTGATGCCATTACGATGCATAAAGGTATTATTGAAAAGGTTTATCCTCCGTATGTTGCTTCCGATGTTTCTATCATCATGAAAGCGACAAGTTATTCCATACCTTACCATGAAGCTTATGACACACCCGTTGCTGACGTTGAAGAAGCGATTCGTTTAGGAGCAGATGCAATTTCAGTCGGCTGTATTATGGGCGGACCTGAACAAGCACAGCAATTGACATTTTTAGGCCAAGTATCGAAAGCCGCTGCTTCCGCGGGACTGCCTTTAGTCGCGCATATTTATCCAAAAGGTCCAATGATTGAAGATAGTTTTGATGCGAAAAATCTCGCTTACTGTGTTCGCGCAGGCGCTGAGCTAGGTGTCGATATCATCAAAACACTTTGGTCAGGTTCCCCTGAGACATTTAAATCAGTCGTTGATAGCTGCCCAGCAATGGTTGCTTTAGCTGGTGGTGATATGGGGAGTGATCTTCTTAGCTTCCTAACAAATACACGTAAAGCATTAGATATTGGTGTTGGTGGTGTGACATACGGGCGCTTCGTATGGCAGCACGAAAACCCAACAGCAGTCATTAAGGCTCTGAATGCATTAATCAATGATGATTGTTCGGTTGACCAAGCTATCGCGGAATATAAGCAAGCGGGTGGCAAATAACCAACGGTCATAGCTGTCATGCATGGGGAGGAAAAAATGAAAGCAGCGGTATTGTATGCGCCTAATGAACTTAGAGTGGCAGACGTTAAATATCCACAAGTTGGTAAAAGCGATGTGGTTATTAAAGTCAAGGCAGCCGCGATTTGTGGAACTGACGGACGGATTATTTCCGGTAAAAAAACCAAAGGCGTGCGTTACCCTTCTGTAATAGGGCATGAATTTTCAGGGGAAATTGTCGAAGTCGGTGAAAATGTGACTGACCTAAACGTCGGGGACGCAATCGCTGTTGACCCTGTCGTGCCATGCCGTTCTTGTGTTTATTGTCGTATCGGTAAAGAAAATGTCTGTTTAAACCGCCAAGCAATCGGTTATGAATTTGATGGCGCTTTTGCGGAATATGTTCGAATACCAGAGGTTGCTTTGTCATCGGGTAATGTCTTTAAGATACCGAAAGGGATGTCTTTTGAAGCCGCAGCATTAGCTGAGCCGTTAGCTTGCTGTATCAATGGACAAAAAAATGTGGGTATTGAGCTCGGTGATACGGTGGTCATTATTGGTGCGGGGCCTATCGGGTTAATGCACGTGCAACTTGCGCGTTTCTCAGGTGCGACAAATATTATTGTGAGTGAACTCAATGAACAGCGCCAACAGGCTGCGTTAAATTGCGGTGCAACACGCGTCGTTAATAGCCAGCAAGAAAACTTACTGGATGTCGTAAAAGGCTTGACGGAAGGTGTGGGGGCAGATGTTGTGATTATTGCCATTGGCATCCCTGGATTAGTTAATCCTGCGTTGGAACTCGCTAGAAAAGGCGGGCGAGTTAACTTGTTCGCTGGTTTTTCAAAAGATGATATGGCGCAAATTGATGTCAATATTATTCACTACAACGAGCTTATTCTTACGGGAGCCAGTGCGTTAAGCCGGGAAGGATACCAACAAGCTTTGACACTGATTTCTTCTGGCTTAATTGATATTGAGAAATTAGTGACTCACCGATTTGTTTTAGATGAGATTAACGAGGCCATGGCAACCGCTCAAAAAGGTGACGCGATTAAAATTATTATACATAACAATTAAAAGCAGGCGTTGGAGGCAGCATGATGGACAGTGTCTATTTGGGAATTGATGCAGGTAGCAGTAGTGTGAAAGTTTGTGCATTTAATTTCCATGGAGAATTATTGGCAAAGGCTTCACGTGATACCAATATTATTTCCAAATCTCCCAAAAATCATGAAATTGACTTAAATGACTTTTGGAAAAAGACCGCAGATGCAGTTAAAGAAGTGACTTCTCAAGTAAAGAATATCGTATCTGTGAGTTTCTCTGTTGCTTGCCCAACGCTGGTTTTATTGGATAAACATAATAAACCTGTCGCAAATGGGATTACTTACCTCGATGGGCGTTCCGAAGGTTTCATACAGCAAACACTCGGGGAAAATATAACGCATGTTCGGGCACTTTCTTGTAATAGTCCAAGTCCGTCTGCATGTTGGGTGGGAACGTTAGGATGGCTACAAGAACAACAGCCGGAATTAATGCAAAAAGTTCATAAGGTCGTTCTACTTAATAGCTTTTTATCTTTAAAGTTAGGAAGTCAAAAAGCCGCCATTGACCCGACCCAAGCCGCGTATTCTGGCGCAGTCGTTTTGTCTAAAGCACCTAAGTGGTCAAAAGAACTATTAAGGTATTGGAAGTTTAATCACGATATTTTGCCGCCGATTTACCAATGCACCTCTGTGGTTGGTAAAGTGAGTAAAGAAGCCGCTCAAGAAACGGGATTAAAAGAAAATACGCCAATTATTTTAGGGTCGGCAGATACCGCCGCTGCAGCATTCGCGGTTGGGTTACTTGACCCTGAAACGGCTTTTGAATCAACAGGAACATCGGGAGTCATTACGTTTTGCTTAGAAGAGCCAAATTTTGACCCTCGTTTTATGAACCGATATCACATCGTTCCCAATCAATGGTTGGCCCATGGAGCGATGTCGACAACTGGGGGGACATTCAGTTGGCTAAACCAGGCGGTTTGGCCGGAAGTTAATGACCATGAACAGTTGGAAATATTTTCAAAATCATCAGTACCTGGTGCCAATGGCTTAATTTATCTGCCTTATTTAGCTGGAGAACGTAGCCCTATTTGGGATGTTAATGCATCGGGAGCGTGGATAGGCTTACGTCTAAATCATACTCGCGATGATATGGTCAGGGCGGCATTTGAAGGTACAGCATATGGTTTAAAACAGATCTTGAATATTGCTAATGAAAAATGGGGAGTGATATTAGATGAATTACTCAGCGTAGGAGGCGGATCACGTAATACATTATGGACTCAAATTAAAGCGGATATTCTTCAGGTTGAATATAATATTGCCCAAACAGCAGATGCAGCGGCTTTTGGCGCGGCAATGGTTGGTGCGACAGGAGCCGGTTTTTTCTGTGGCATTAATGACCCTGATTTACCGATTATAAAAACAGAAGATATCACATTCACACCAAATCAAGATAAAAAAACACAAGATACTTATAACAAGCAGTTTAATATTTACAATGGGCTGTATCCTTTATTAAAAGAAACAATGCATAGCTTGTCGAGTAAATAAAATTAGTTGAAGTAAGTTTAAATTAAATAACGTTCCTAAATGTTAATTTTAATGAATTAGCAGGGATCGTTTCATTCTTAAAAAAGCAGGTAATAAAACGTGTATTAAATAATAAACTGCTCTGGAGCGAAAATAATGATAAATTCAAATCCGATTAAGCCAAAGACGAATTATCGTTGGGTGGTATTAGCCCTGATTTTTATCGTCTATGCTGTAAATTATGCAGACAGAAGTAATATTGGTGCGGTTCTACCTTTTATTACTGATGAGTTTAAATTAACTAATTTAGAAGCGGGTTCTCTCGCGAGTATGTTTTTCCTCGGTTATGCTTTATGCCAAATACCCGCGGGCTTTTGGATGGCAAAACGTGGGATCAGAGGAATGGTGTCATTATCCATTCTCGGTTTCTCTGCCATGACTTGGTTTATTGGTTTAGCCCAATCTGCCTTTGCAATTAAGTGGTTGCGTCTCGGCCTAGGTATGGCAGAGGCGCCAACCCCTGTCGGGCTAACGTCGACAATTAATAACTGGTTTCCAGCAAAAGAAAAAGCAACTGCCACTGGGGTTTATATTGCCTCAACGATGTTTGCACCTATTATTGTTCCACCATTAGTCGTTTGGATTGCATTAACTTATGGATGGCGCTGGGTCTTTATTCTGTTTGCTATTCCCGGTATTTTTCTCGCTATTATTTGGTATTTATTTGTTAGAACAAAACCAGAGGAAAGTCGCTTTGTTTCACAAAGTGAATTAGATTATATTCGTGCCGATAATTCAGAAATTGCAGAAAAGAAAATAGAAGGCAATATTGTTCTGAGTCCTAAATTTAATACGCTAGATAAATTTATTCGTGTTAAATCAGTCACTCCATTAAGTTCAGCTTCCCAAATATTTAAATCTAAAAATATTTGGTGTAATACTATTTCTTATTTCATGATGGTCAGTATTTTATATGGAATATTAACCTGGATACCTTCTTATCTGGTAAATGAAAAAGGCTTTTCATTTATGAAAATGGGCTTTGTTGCATCAATGCCATTTGTTGGTGGGTTTATCGGCTCGATTTTTGGTGGCTGGATCTCTGATAAAGTTTTTGGTCGTCGTCGCAAACCCACCATGCTTTTTACCGCAGTAGCGACGATTGCGATGATGTTAGTGATGTTGAATGTACCCGAAAGCACGAGCGCAGTTGCACTTGCCCTTTTCTCGGTTGGTTTGTTCTTGAATATTGGCTGGCCTGCATTTACTGCTTATCCAATGGGAGTCGCTGATAATAATAACTATCCAATTGCGATATCTGTTGTAAATAGTGGAGGAAACTTAGGTGGCTTCGTTTCACCTATGATGGCAGGGTTATTGTTAGATATGACCGGTAAGTTTGATGCTGTTTTCTCTTACTTTGGTATCTGTGCGGTGATTGGCTTAATTATGATCCTCTTACTCGATGAACCGAAATAATAAAAAGTCGTATCAGGTGGGCGAGTACCCACCTGAATTTTTAACTTATTGATAATAAAAATTTCTAAAGGATTATTTTTATGAAAATAGTCATTGCACCTGACTCATTTAAAGAGAGTTTATCTGCATTGAAAGTCGCAACGGTTATTGAAAACGGGTTCAAAGAGGTTTTTCCGCATGCAACTTATGTTAAGTGCCCTATTGCGGATGGTGGTGAGGGTACAGTTGTTACGATGGTTGAGGCTACCAATGGGGAAATCTATCATCTTGATGTTATTGGTCCTTTAGGTACGAGTGTTCAGGCATTCTATGGTTTATCTCAAAATAAACAGCAAGCATTTATTGAAATGGCTGCGGCAAGTGGGCTAGAGCTAGTCCCTATTGAATTAAGAAATCCATTACTAACGACATCATATGGCACAGGAGAGTTGATAAAGGCCTGCCTAGATACTGGGGTAAAGCAGATTATTATTGGTATAGGTGGAAGTGCAACCAATGATGGCGGAGCAGGAATGTTGCAAGCACTTGGGGCCAAATTATTAGATTCTCATGGGCAACAAATTAAATTAGGAGGGCAAGCACTTGCCGATTTAGCGAGTATTGATGTCAGCACAATGGACCCGAGGATAAAAGCGTGCCAATTTAGTATTGCTTGTGATGTTTCGAACCCATTAATAGGGAGAAATGGCGCATCTGTGATATTTGGCCCTCAAAAGGGGGCGACAAATGAACATGTTGAAATGTTAGACAAAAATTTAGAACATTTTGCAGATATCATTAAGCGAGATTTGCATGTTGAAGTTCATTATATTGCAGGAGCCGGTGCTGCAGGAGGAATGGGAGCAGCCTTACTTGCTTTTCTCAAAGCGGAACTCAAGCCTGGCTTCGATATTATTGCACAAACCTTGAACCTTGAATCACACATGGTAGGAGCAAATTTAGTTATTACAGGTGAAGGGCGGTTAGATAGCCAAAGTTTAAATGGCAAAGTGCCTTTTGGCGTCGCTCAGTTAGCGAGAAAACATAAAATACCCGTTATTGCCATTGTTGGAAGCCTTGGTGATGATCTCAGTCATTTACAACAATATGGTATTGATTCAGCGTTTAGTATTTTGCATAAAATTAGTTCACTAAAAGAAGCTTTAAATAATGCTGAAAGTAATTTATTTAATTGTACTAAAAATATTGCGAATACGCTGAATATTAAAATAGATAATAAAAATTGAAATAATAGTTTTAAAATTTAGCTTTGTTTGCTGTATTTTAAATGAAATTTATTTTTCTTGATTTTTTCAAGGAATATTGAATACTGGAGTTAATTAAATTAAAAATAAACATTATTGAAATTTATGATTGGAAAGTTTATTTCTATTTTACAGCACCAGCAAAAGAGGTTGAAATATGTATGATTATTGTCTTACCTCCAAATTAGCGCAAGAAATTGTTGATAGAACCATGAAAATTATTGATTGCAATATTAATGTTATGGATGAAACTGGATGCATTATAGGAAGTGGAGATAGTAATAGATTAGGAGAATTTCATGAAGGCGCTTTGCTTGCAATAAAGCAAAAGCGAACGGTTGTTATTGATGACGCCACTGCAAATCATTTACATGGGGTTAAACCAGGTGTTAATTTACCTCTTTATTTGAATAGTAAAATTATAGGTGTAATAGGATTAACAGGAGAACCAACCCAAATTAAACAATTTGGGGAGTTGGTTTCAATGACAGCCGTAATGATGCTAGAGCAGGCAGAGATTTATAACCATTTGAATTTAAACGATCGTTTTAAAGAAGAAATTATTCTAACTTATATCGAAAATGGAACAATTCCCGATAATATAACTGAATGGTCTAAAAAGCTTAATATTAATTTTTCTATTCCACGAGTTGCTATAATTATTGAATTAGATAGTGGCCAATTAGGTGTGAATAGTGCATTTAGTGAATTGCAAGAAATTAAAAAGCTAATTGAATATAAGAATCCTGATAACTTAGTCGCTATTCAATCTTTGACGGAAATTGTTTGTTTAACTCCTGCGCTAAATAAGTTCAATCGATGGGATATTGATAATGCAAAAAAGAAAATTATAAAATTAGAATCAGACATTCAGAAGTTATTTAAATTACAAGTGAAAATATCATTAGGTAATTTTTTTTTAGAGCCAGCAGAGGAATCGATTAAAAAATCATATGAGACGGCTAAAATTACCATGCAAGTAGGGAAAGCTAAGAAACCCCAGTTAAAAATTTACTGTTACCAAGATATTATGCTACCGGTTTTATTATACGGTTTAAATTTTAAATGGTCTTCAGAAGAACTATTAAAACCATTGAATACATTATTACATGAAGATTCTAATGGTGTGCTAATTAAAACATTAACAGTCTGGTTTAAAAATAATTTATTATCTCGTGAAACAGCTAACGAGTTGTTTATTCATAGAAATACATTAGATTATCGTTTAAAAAGGATATCTGAGATAACAAAATTAGATCTATTAACGATTGAAAGTAAGGTATTGTTGTATGTTGCTTTACAGCTGAAGAACTAATTCAATAACACTATTGAGGAGCAGTTCTCATAGAGTAATCGAAGAAATGTCATCCTTGTTGGGAATCGCCTCAAACTCTGATGCCACGAAGTGGCAGTAAAATTTCTACTTCTTATCTTATATTTTGACTAGTTAGAGACTATCTGCCGACCCACCGATGCTTAGAGCATGATATGGCTTCTTGCCTACTCACATGTACCATCTCAATGAATACCCTATCAAGAAAATAAAGACGTATTGACATCAAACTAAGCTAGCATAGATTGTTCTTAATCTGATTGAGATCAATCTATTTTATATTTGACTCAATAATATCTACTTTCATCATATTTTAGTTCCTTTGTTCTTGAGTAGTACATTAAGTTTTTAGCTACCTACAAATGCGAAAATAAGTATGTCGATAATGTTAAAGATAAAGATGAATTATGTTTTACTTGATTAGTGTTTTTACTTAAATGTAGGGTCTCTATATTTAATTTCACTATTATGTCAGTGATGTAATTATCGATAACAATTTAAGATATCATACTTACTCATTGTGAGTTTTCTAATAAATTATTTTATCTAACTTATCTTAATTAAATGGGTTAATTTCATTATGAAATAATTCAATTGTTATTGAAAATATTTTTTTGAAATTTTCAGGTCTTAAGATAAGGTTTTTGTATTTATAAATTAATTAAAAATTACCTTTAATTACCTTTTGAAATATTTTGTAATGCCAAGGTTTTTCTCGATCATGCCTTTTTTTAAATTTTCACTTAATTGTTTCTATTTTTATTTTAATTTAAAAAAATGTTTTATGATATTGTTCTTTTTTCGCTGATTTCTATATTTTTATGTATGTTAATTGTTGGATATATATTTGATATTGCTACCATTATTTTTATTTTTTAATTTTCAAGATAAATGTAACAATTAATGAATTAAGAAATATTATGAAATTATTTAATTCTTTTTTTTGGGATATTTCTGATTAATTATCCACCGATAAAAATTTCGTTTTAATAATTTAGGCTTGTTTTAATGTTAGCGTTATTTTCTGAACCATTTTTTTTCACTAACAAGAACCCGTTTTATGAGTATAAAAAACTTTATTAATATTGAATGGGTTTATTTTGTGGTTTTTTATTAAGAAAAAATCAATTTAATTAGGTATGCATCACTTGTTTATCCTGTAATGGTGTATTCAAAATAGAGTATATTGTGGATATTATATATATATCACTAACTTACAGTGAAGGTTGTTAATTAATTGCTGGATTTGACATGATTAAAATGAGATATAATAATGGCAACGCATTGATGCATTGTTTAATTGTCTTATTTATTAATGGAGTTTGATAAATAGGAATGGTTATTAGTGTCAATCTTTAATGTTTACTAACCGAATATATTTTAAGAAAAAAATTAAAATAATCAGATTAATAATAACTTGTTATTTTAATTTGTATTGTCTTTTTATCTAATGGAAATGTATAAAATGAAATTAAATAAACTTGCTTTAGTATTAGGTTTAGGTCTGGCAGTGGTTGCTGGTTCTGCTTCTGCAAACCAAGGTGGCGGCCAAGTCACTTTTAAAGGTTCAATCATTGATGCTCCTTGCTCAATTCCACCAGGTTCTCAAGCATTTGAAGTACCAATGGGTGCTATCGCAACATCTGCATTAAACGGTGGCGGTAAAAGTATTGCTCGCGATTTCAACATCCAATTAGAGCAGTGTGATATCACGACTCTGAAAACTGTTCAAACTACATTTACTGGTATTCCAAGTACTTCGGTAACTGATGGTTTAGCTATTGCTGGTACTGCGAAAAACGCGGGTATCGTGATCACTGATTACAACGGAACTAAAATTGCTTTAGGTGCTAAATCACCATCTCAAACTTTATTAACTGGTGCGAACACATTGCGTTTCCAAGCTTATTTGCAAGGCGATGATGATGCAGCAAACAAACCAGCTGTACCAGGTGAATTTGATGCAATTGCAACATTTGCTCTGAGCTACCAGTAATTGGTATAGCCCGTACAAGGATGTATGGGCACTAATTTTAATGCGTTGAAATTGGTTATTAAGTTGAAATGGAGTCGCTATGAATCACTTTGGCATCATTGTCATGGTGCTTTCAGGAATGATATTTGCCCCGATAGTTAGTGCGCAAAATCAAAATTCTCGGGCACAAAGTCAGTTCAAAGGAACTGTCACTATGGGTGGTTCAATTATTGAGAGCCCTTGTGCAATTGATGCAGATAGCCGAGATCAATCAGTTAACATAACAACTGTACCGGTTAGCCAGATAATTAACGATAGAGAAAGCCCTGCAAGTAATTTCTCTATACGCCTTATCAATTGTGTTCTAACACCGGTAACTCCTGGAACTCCTAATTGGCAAACTTTCAATATTACATTTGATGGCCCGACAGATGGCCGCAGCTTCGATGTTTTCGGGCATGCAAACGGATTGTCAGTAAAAATTTCTGACACAGCTGGAAATGTTGCAATACCTGGTAAGGCAATGCCGGATTTACCCATCAGAGCAGGGGAGACAACTCTGCACTATAAGGTGCAGGTAGTACCTAATAATAAACGCTTAAAACCAGGAAATTATCAGACAACTATCCGTTTTAAAATGGATTATTACTGAGTTATTACTAAGGGACTATTATGGCTCTGCAATTAAAAAGTAAAAATAAAGTATTTAATAACTCAGTAAGTTATTTTTTAACGCCTGTTGCTACCATGGTGTTTCTTGCTATTGCTCATATAAATTTAGCTAATGCAAATAATGATAGTATTGAGTTTAATACAGATGTTTTAGATCTTCAGGATAAAAAAAATATTTCCTTAAACGAGTTCTCTCGTGCGGGCTATGTAATGCCAGGGAAATATCCATTTAAAATTAATTTAAATAATCGCGACTTAGCTGACATTTTTGATATTGAATATATCGAGGATCCTAATGATCCAAGTATGACGGAGCCTTGTTTAACGCCAGATGTTGTTGAACATATTGCTTTGCGCGATGAATGGAAGAAAAAGGTTGAGTTTGCTAAAAATGGCCAATGTTTAATTCCAGAAACGATCCCTGGAATGACAGTAAGCGGTTCTTTAGCCAAAGAAACAGTCACAATTACTGTACCTCAGGCTTATATCGAATTTACTTCTGATAACTGGGATCCGCCATCTCGTTGGGATGAAGGTGTACCCGCCCTAATTTTTGACTATAACTTGAATGCTAACTTAACAAGGCCTGCGGATTCAGCCAATACCCAGTCAGTTACTGGTAACGGTACAACTGGCTTTAACCTTGGTGCGTGGCGTTTTAGGGCAGATTGGCAAGCAAGTTATAATCGCACTAATGGGCAATCGACCGACCGTAAATGGGATTGGAGCCAATATTATGCCTATAGAGCAGTAAAAGAGCTAAATGCAAAGCTCACGATGGGTGAGCAATTTTTACGTTCAGGACTATTTGACTCATTCCGTTATATGGGGGCCAGCCTGATCTCTGACGAAAGAATGCTACCACCAAACCTACGTGGCTATGCACCGGAGGTGACTGGCGTTGCAAGAACCAATGCAAAAGTGATCGTGACTCAGCAAGGACGTGTTATTTATGAAACACAAGTTGCTCCGGGGCCTTTCCGTATTCAAGATTTAAGTGATGCGGTTAGCGGTAAATTAGATGTACGCGTCGAAGAGCAGGATGGCTCGGTACAAGAATTCCAAATGAATACCGCCTCCATTCCTTATTTAACTCGTCCAGGCTCAGTTCTGTTTAAGATTGCAGGTGGCCGACCGAATAATATGGAACATGAAACAGAAGGGCAAGGGTTTGTTACGGGGGAATTTAGCTGGGGGGTCTCCAACGGTTGGTCATTATTCGGCGGTGCAATAGCAGCAGGTGACTATAACGCGTTATCACTCGGTGTTGGTCGAGATTTACTCGCCTTTGGTGCAATTTCATTCGATGTCACCGAGTCACGCGCGAAACTGAAAACAGATAACAAAATCTATACGGGGGCATCGTATCGCTTAAGTTATTCAAAACGTTTTGAAGACTATGATAGCCAAGTCACTTTCGCAGGATACCGATTCTCTGAACGTGACTTTATGAGTATGAACCAGTACCTCGATCGTCGTTATAGAGGTGTGGAATTCGATAATAGTAAAGAGCTGTATACGATTACATTTAATAAGTATTTCACGAATGCAGACCTAACCGCGTATCTGAACTATAACCACGAAACCTATTGGAATAAGCCAGCGGCAAAACGTTATAACGTTTCTATTGCGAAATATTTCAATATCGGTCGTTTTAAAAATATCAATTTAAGTTTAACGGCATTCCGCAACAAATTTGATAATAGAAATAATGACGATGGGCTATACATGAACCTCTCTTTGCCATGGGCAGATAGAGCATCAATTAGCTACAACAATATGGTGACAAGAGATGGTAACTCACACACTGTCAGTTATTTTGATTCCATTGATGATAAGACGAACTATCGTGTGGGTACTGGGGTGAGTAACCGAGGCCGTGGAACTATTGATGGTTTCTATACACGTTACGCTGATTTAGCAACACTTACTGCAAGTACCAGCTATATCAATGGCGATACTACCTCAGCTGCATTTTCTTTACAAGGTGGTGCAACAGTCACAGGGCATGGTGCTGCATTGCACCGCATTAATACCCCAGGTGGTAGCCGTGTGATGGTGGGTACTGAAGGTGTGAAAAATGTGCCTATTCAAGGTTTCGGGCCGACCACGGAAACCAATATTTTTGGTAAAGCGGTAGTTGCTGATATCAGTGATTATTACCGTACTAATACACATATTGATGTGACTCAATTGCCTGACAATGTGGAAGCTATTCGGACATCTCAGCCAATTACGCTGACCGAAGGGGCGGTTGCTTATCGTGAGTTTGAAGTGTTATCGGGTATTAAAACTATGGTGAGATTGGCATTGGCCGATGGAAGTTATCCGCCATTTGGCGCCACAGTGAGAAATGAAAAAAATAGAGAGCTCGGTATCGTGACTGATAATGGCTCTGTGTATATCTCTGGTGTCAATCCAAATGAAGTTTTAGATGTGCATTGGGATGGAAGCACGCAGTGCAAAATTCAGGTTCCAGAAAATATTACCACGGCTGAATTTAACTCACTGTTATTACCGTGTACAAGCAGCCCCAGTGTTGAACCTGGGTATATGCCAGCAAAAGCCGTTCCTGTTGGGCAGCCAGCACCAGTTTACAAGCCTGCACCGATTAAACAGGGCGTAGCACCCAGTCAGCGTTGGTTATTAAAACCACCGGATATTGCTTACAGCACAGATTATACAGAGTAACCCAAGTTGCTTGATTTTATAAATAGTTGGTACTTATGAATATTAAAAAAATTGCATTTTTTACTACAACAATCACGTTATCTGCGGTGCTATGCGGGCAGGCTCTGGCTGCTATTGCACTTGATAGAACACGCGTTATTTATAATGGGACTGAAAAAACCATTAGCTTGAATATTAAGAATGAAAACACAGAATTACCTTATCTTGCGCAGGGTTGGATTGAAGACGCTAATGGTAACAAAATTGAAAGCCCACTCACGGTTTTACCACCAGTTCAACGTGTAGAACCAGGTGAAGGTAGCCAGGTTAAAATTCAATCTCTTCCTGATATCGCTACATTACCTCAAGACAGAGAAAGTGTTTATTACTTTAACTTACGTGAGATTCCACCACGTAGTAAAGAAGCTAACGTTTTACAGATTGCATTACAGACGCGTATTAAATTGTTTTATCGACCAAAAGCGTTATACGCCACTCGTACGGATTTAGAAAATCCATGGCAGGAAAAAATTACGTTAACGCGTAAAGGAGATGCCTACGAAATCACAAATCCAACTGCTTACTTTGTCACGATTGTGGATGCAAGTTCAAGAGTGGGAGGAGATACGGTGAAGCAATTTGAGCCTGTGATGATCTCACCAAAAAGTAACGGAATGCTTAAGGGTAGTGCAAGTGCGATGGGGGCAAAACCCGTTCTAACTTATATCAATGATTATGGTGGAAGGCCTAAATTGACGTTTGGTTGCGCCGGTACAACTTGCAAAGTTGAATCTTCGATGGACAGATAACGGAGAATAATGTATGAAAAGGACTCTCCAGTTCAGCACTATCTTATTTGGCTTAGTTCCAGTATTTACCTTTGGAATAAGTAGCTGGGATATTGATGGATTACACGGAACATTGACAGTAAATGGCATGATGACCGAGGCACCTTGTACGATGGATGTGACCAATTCAAAGCGCCAAGAAGTGTCTCTAGGGGAGATCCCTTCTTATTCACTCCGTAAACCTGGTGATAGAGCTGAGCCAGTGTCATTCGAATTAGAATTTAGGCACTGCATTCGTACGGAAAGTCGAATGAAAGACACTCGAACGGGTCGTGCACTTTGGGATGCAATGCAACCGGTGATAACGGTTTCTTTTGTTGCCGTATCGGATCAACATTTTCCAGAAATGTTAAGTGTAAAAGGTGTCTCTGGCGTGGCGTTAGAAGTGACGGATGCACAACGAGAAGATATCAGGTTAGGAAGTCGTGGTCGTCCACAATTTCTCGATGCACCGCAAGGCACACTTCAATATTTTGTAACGCCAGTGAGAACTCCCGAAAAACTGACGGAAGGAAGTTTCAGCGCCGTAATGGACTTTAAGGTGGATTATGAGTGATTTAAATAAGCAGCGGTACCTGCTGGCATCATGTCTCGCTGGAATATTTTTTACATCGGTTTCCTATGCAGGATTACCCGATTCGCGTATTAGCCCATCAGGAAGTACAAGGGCGACAATTACGCCAGGTATGATAACCGTACCGATTAAAGGGGTTGTTTTGGCTCCACCGCCTTGCAAAATTAATGGTGGAAATATAATCAAAGTTAATTTTGATGAGATCATGAGTACCCGAATTGACGGTAACGCCTATTCGAAGCCCATAAATTACAATATTAATTGTGAAAAAAGGCCAACATCACAAATGAAAATGACGTTGATTGGTATTCCTGCATCTTTTGATAGTGGGGCAATTGAAACAGATCTTCCGGGTTTAGGGATTGCTTTTCGTTATAACGGAAGCAAGCTTCGATTGAACCAAGAGGTCAAGTTTGTGTACCCAAATGCGCCTCAATTTGAAGCCATACCTGTTCGTGATTTATCCACAACATTAACAAAGGGTGGGGTTTTTCATGCGGGCGTCACTATCAAACTTGATTATCAGTGAGGGGAAAATAATGAAAAAAATAATGAAAAGACTTCCTCTGATAATGAGTTTGTTAGTTATACCTGTTAGCGCTGCGATGGCAAACGATGTGGAATTTACTGGAACCTTGTTACTTCCACCGCCTTGCACTGTTTTTGAAGATAAAGTTCACGTCATCGAATACAAAGACATTGGTTTACATAAGGTTGATGGCGTTAACTTTGCGAAACCGATTAATTACGCATTGAAGTGTGAAGAAAACTTAAAAGGTTGGGACTTAATGCTAACTATCAAAGGGACAGCAACAGATTTTGATAAGTCGGCACTGGAAACTAATGTTCGAGATCTTGGCATGCGTATTACCCAAAATGGCCTCGGTTTTGAAATTAATAAACCGTTAAAGATTAGCTATGGGCAACCACCTGTTTTAGAGGTTGTTCCTGTAAAGAGATTGGGAGTTACGTTGCCTGAAGGAGGCTTTGCCGCAACAGGGACATTGCTAGCGGAGTATCAATAATGAACAAACTAATTCAATGTGCAGTAGCTAGTGCCTTACTTATCAACGTTAGCACTGCTTTCGCTGTGCCTGATAATTTAAGGATTATCGGTAATTTAGTGGAGGAACCCTGCACTATTTTACCGGGTGATGAAAACATCCTGATGGAATTTTTTGATACACCAGAAAAAACTTTTACGCCTATGGTGAAACTCCGCCTAAAGAGTTTGCGATTAAACTGGCCGACTGTGACACAACGATAGGCAAATTTGTGGAAGTGACGTTTTCAGGAACACCTAATCTCGCACTTCCTGGTTTTATTGCATTATCAACAGGTAGTGTTGCATCTGGTTTCGCAGTGGGGTTACAAAACTCAGATAAAACACCACTGGCTATTGACCAGAAAGGCTCGAAGTTAACGTTACAAGATGGTGCTAACCAATTGAGGTTCTATGCCTATTTAAAAGGTGAACCAGATGCTATTGCAAATAAGACAATAAAAGTAGGGCCTTACAGTGCTGTAGCAACATTTAAATTAGATTATGAATAATAAGGCTGTGACTAATATGAAAGTATTTTTATCGCTATTAATTGGTGCAGTCATGTTTTCATCTACTGCATCAGCCTCTGTTTTTTCCTATATCACTGAATCAAAGCCCGGTAATAACCCAAATAATGGGGATGCAAACTATAAGTACGTCATTGCTCGCTGGGATCCTGAATTGCCAACTACGCGTAATCCTTGCTTTAGGTGGTCGAAATGCTATCTCACCATAAGCCATAAGCATACAGCTGCTGGAACACCAGGGGCGGCAACCGTCGAGTTGGCCGAAATTTCTAGGTATGAATACATGCGTGACGTTCAGAATATACCCGGTGTTTTGGCAAAGGCGACAGCTCCAGCAACACAGTGGGCTGTTCATACTGGGGTTAGGCTACAGAATAATCAGGAATGTGTGGGGCTGTTTTACCAAGATCGTACTGGGGTTACGAGTAACGGTGGGTTAATTCCCGGCTCATTATGTGGTATTGCGCCTCCACCGATTGGGGCTTGTAAGATTAACAATACGATCCCTGATATCAACTTTGGTTCGATTAGCGAAGCTGAACTTGCTGGTCAATCAAAACAAGTAAACATTAGTGTGACCTGTAACTTAGCGATGGATGTGCTAGTGATTGCCACAGGTGTTAACGTGACAAATGGTCGTGTTAATTTACGACCGGATAACAGTTTATACGCGAATTTGTATCTAGGTGGAAACGATACGCCAGGAGAAGCTGGTTACAGAATTCATGTGCCTGCTGGTGGAACAAATTCGGTAACCATGAAAGCTGTATTAGGTACTAATGGCCGAGTTCAAGCCGGTCAGTTTGAAGGTGCCGCAGCCCTTATTTTAACTGTGCCTTAATAAATGGTGAAAATATGTATTCAGAAAATGGCAGTGAAAAAATCCATTATATGGTAGGTCAGAGGATCTTAGAAAAGCGTAGAGAACTGGGGTATACAGGGTTTCAGTTAGCTCAGTTATTAGGTGTTAGTCAACAACAGATTTCACGCTATGAAAGAGGCAAAATCAAGATTGATTTGTTTCACTTGTTTAAACTGGCATTTTTGATGGGAACACCAATTGATTGGTTCCTTGAAGATATCAGCTCTCAGCTCAGTGAAAATGGGCGGCTGGATGATACGCAATAATAAGTCTTTAACTGGTTGTTAATGATAAATAGGTTGAGATGACGATTTTATGTCGCCTAACTGTAATAAAAGTCGCTAAGCAAACACGTACAGTAGAAAACTCAACCTATTTATTTTTGAATTAAGTGTCGTAACAAACTGCCAACCCTTTCTTTTATAGCGTTCTCCTCGTTTTGTATCTCTCTCTTGCCTTTTGACACTTTAAAACTCATAGATTCAAAAAATTAAATTGATGTTTTTGTGCGTTGTAACAACTTTTCAGCGAATGCAAATGCAAACTAATATCATTTGCGCTTATTTGCGTGTAATATACGCTACATTGTGGATCACCAAATTTTATCATCAGTACTTTTATCGATGGACGGAGGAAATTAGATGTTTGCAAAATCATTAGTTTCGGGTATTGCTTTGTTATCAGCATTAGTATTAGCGGGTTGTGATAACGCGAAAGACTCTACAGAAACAGCTCAAGTCGCAGAAAAACAAACTATCACAATAGAACATGCCCAAGGCAAAACTGAAATTCCTCGTCACCCTCAAAAAGTCATTGTGATGAACATGGAAACACTGGACATCATGGATGCACTCGGAGCCCCAGTTGCCGGTGTTCCTCAAACCAATGTTCACTTCCCTGAATTCTTAACAAAATATAGCGGCTCTGAATACGTCAATGGCGGGACATTATTTGAACCTGCTTATGAAACATTAAGTAATGCTAAACCTGACCTGATTTTAGGTGGAAGCCGTGCCCGTGATGCCTATGACAAACTCAGTGGTGTTGCTCCAACTATTTCATTAGACATAGATAACAAAAACTTCATTGGTAGTTTAACTGAGCGTACTAATGAGCTTGGCGCATTGTTTGGTAAAGAAGAGCAAGCCAAAAAACTCATTACTGACTTCAATGCAAAAATTGAAGGTATCAAAGCTAAAGCGCCTACTGCGGGCAAAGCAATGGTGATCTTAGTCAGCGGCGGTAAAATCTCCGCATATGGCCCAGGCTCACGTTTTGGCTTTATTTTTGATGTGTTAGGTTTCGAACCAGCTTATGTGTTTGAAGAAAACACTGGTCGCCACGGTAATATCGTTAATGCAGAATTACTGGTGAAATTAAACCCAGACTGGTTATTTGTTATCGACCGTGACAGCGCAATTGGCAAAACGGATGCACAGCCTGCTGCGGAAGTATTAGATAACGCATTAGTGAGAAAAACAGCAGCATGGGAAAAAGGCCAAATTACTTACCTTGACCCAACTGCCGTGTATATTGCGGGTGGGATCCAAACTTATTCCCAGTTAATGGACGATATCAATACAGCATTAGAGAAGAGCCAAGCAAAATAACCGATGAAAACGCTTTATCTTTTTTGTGGAATTATCGCGTTATTGGTTTTAGCGGTATTAAGCTTGTTTATTGGAGCGGGTGACGTGTCACCCGTTTCGCTTTTCACCGACCCAGAGATGCAAGACATCTTTTTTATTAGCCGAATTCCCCGAACTGTCTCTTTGATTTTAGCTGGTAGCGCGATGAGCGTTGCAGGCCTAATCATGCAATTATTAACGCAAAACCGTTTTGTGGAGCCTTCTCTTGCAGGAACAACCCAGTCAGCTAGCTTAGGCTTACTTGTGGTAATGATATTATTCCCTGCGGCAAGCATTATGACCAAAATGGTGGTTGCCAGTGGTTTTGCACTTCTTGGCACCATGCTGTTTATGATGCTATTGCGTCGCGTAATTTTAAAATCGGCACTGATCGTCCCTTTGGTTGGGATTATGTTAGGTGCAGTGATTAGCGCATTGACCATCTTTACCGCTTATTATTTCGACTTGTTGCAATCTCTTGGTGCATGGATGAGTGGTGACTTTTCTAGCATCATTCAAGGTCGATATGAACTGTTGTGGTTAGTTGGAATATTAACATTAATTGCTTGCTGGATTGCAGATAGCTTTACGGTTGCCGGTATGGGACGTGAGTTTTCAATTAATGTTGGCCTAAATTATCGTAAAGTAATGACTATCGGTTTATCAATCATCGCCTTAATCAGTGGCGTGGTGGTTGTGGTGGTTGGGGCTTTACCTTTCCTAGGCTTAATTATTCCAAATTTGGTGAGCTTAGTGATGGGCGATAACATACGTAAAACCATTCCATGGATTTGTCTTGCTGGTGGTGGCTTAGTTTTACTCTGTGACATTATTGGGCGCTTAATTCGCTATCCATTTGAAATCCCTGCAAGTGTGATTTTAGGTGTTGTTGGCGCGGTGATTTTCTTATATTTATTGTTGAAGCAACAACGTTATGCAAAAAGTTAATTCATCAATAGCGTTACCGAAAAAAGGGGTAACGCCGTTGCAAAGAATAGGGATACTACTGGCATTATCATTGTTATCCATTGTTCTTTATATGACGGTCAATTTGGGCAATAACCTTGCTTACATTTTGCCGCACCGAGGCTATATTGTTCTCACCATGATTGTGGTGGCTTTCGCCTCAGGGGTTTCAACAGTTCTCTTTCAAACGATTGCTAATAATAAGATATTGACCCCATCTATCATGGGATTAGAAGCATTATTTATATTATTACAAACCATTTTTGTCTTCTATACCGATAGCTTTCCATCCTCTTGGTTATTGAATATTGGTAAGTTTTTATTAGAGTCCACACTACTCGTGCTGTTCTCCGTACTACTTTATCGCTGGTTATTTGTGTCAGTTAAAATGAATATCAACCTAGTATTGATGGTGGGTATTATTCTTGGCACATTATTTCGCAGTGTAGCGACATTACTACAGCGCTTAATGGACCCCAATGAGTTTTCTATTTTACAAAGCCGGATGTTTGCTACCTTCACAAAGGGAACACCTGAGCTAATTCTATTCACATTAATGATTACGGCAGTCGTCGGTGTCCTATTGTGGCGCATGCGTTATTGTTTTGACGTTATCGCGTTAGGGCAAGCCAATGCGGTGAATCTAGGAATTAATTATCGCCAGCAAGTCACTGTCATTTTGTTGCTTATCTCAATATTAGTTGCAGTTTCTACAGCATTAGTTGGGCCTTTAACATTCTTAGGCTTGATGGTCGCGAATTTAGCTTATTTAGTGGCTGGCAGTAGCCAACACCGCTATTTGCTACCCGTTTCCTTTCTACTTGGTGTCATTGCGTTGATTGGTGGGCAGTTGATTCTAGAATATGGCTTAAATATGGCTGGGACATTATCAGTTGTTATCGAGTTTGTCGGCGGTATTTTCTTTATTTATATGGTGTTAAGAAGGTTTTAGTATGATTGAAATTAGTCAGATATCGAAAAGTTATCAGGATACTAAAGTCTTAGATAACGTAACAACAACAATTAAAAATAGCGGTATTACCTCAATCATCGGGCCTAATGGTGCAGGTAAATCAACACTGTTGTCGATAATTGGGCGCTTGTTACAGCCTGATCACGGTGGTTACGTCAAAGTGAATGATTTAGACGTATCGACAACACCGAGTGATAAATTAGCGAAATGTTTGTCAGTTTTACGCCAAGAAAATCAATTTGCCAGCCGTTTAACAGTCGAGGAATTGGTTGGTTTTGGGCGTTACCCATACACTAAAGGCCGTTTAACCATTGACGATAAAAAGAAAATTGATGAGTCACTCTCTTTTCTAAATTTGTCAGATTTACGTCACCGTTATTTAGATGAATTATCGGGTGGCCAACGCCAACGGGCTTATGTCGCAATGGTTTTATGTCAAGATACAGAATATGTTTTACTTGATGAGCCATTGAATAACCTGGATATGAAACATGCGGTGATCATGATGAAACTGCTGCGTAAAGCGGCAGATGAGCTAGGCAAAACCATTATCTTAGTAATCCACGATATAAATTTCGCTTCCGTTTATTCGGACTATATTGTCGCTCTGAGAAACGGCCGCCTGTCTTATCACGGTAAGCCAGAAGAGATCATGAAATCTGACATTATTGAGGATATTTTTGATACTCCGGTTGATATTAAACGGGTGGATGATCAGTATATTGCTCTCTACTACTAAATTTTCGTCATCCTTCGAGCTGTAGCGGTGTTGGCTACGCTCAGCTACTCGGGTCACATACTTTTGTATGCTCCCCGAGATATCTTCTCTTGCCGCCTTGCTACAGTTCGAATGATTTAGAAAATTAAATGGTTATCATCCTTCGAGCTGTAGCGGTGTTGGCTACGCTCAGCTACTCGGGTCACATACTTTTGTATGCTCCCCGAGATATCTTCTCTTGCCGCCTTGCTACAGTTCGAATGATTTAGAAAATTAAATGGTTATCATCCTTCGAGCTGTAGCGGTGTTGGCTACGTTCAGCTACTCCGGGTCACATACTTTTGTATGCTCCCCGAGATATCTTCTCTTGCCGCCTTGCTACAGTTCGAATGATTTAGAAAATTAAATGGTTATCATAGTTTGAGCTGTAGCGGTGTTGGCTACAACCTAAATGTACCGAATAGAAGACCGTTAGTGGCAGAATGAATTCATTGCGGTGAAATTTCAATGTCTTCATCGGTTGTCAGCAAGTCCAGTGGTTGCAACACTTCTAAGCGTTTTATCCCATCGGCATTAACCACTAAACGCGCCAGCTCATTGTAGGTTTTTTTGTTAATTGTGACACGGCGGCAAAGGTAAATATGGTAGACCTTTTCACCAATGATTGCAGGTTCATCATCATTTACAGTGAGTTCTTCATAGCTAATATCGATATATTTTAGAAAATCTGAAATATTAAAGCGTGTGATATCAGCAATTGATGATTGGTTTTTTTCAAACACCGAATGGCGGTTATGAAGCAATACATCTTTGCGGTAATACAGGATATCTTCCATACGTTGGACATTAACTAAATTAACCCAATGGGATTTTTGTCGCATTTCACGGATATCAGGGGAGAGCATGTTTTCACTGATGAAGCGAAAAGATTCTTTGCATAACCCTACAGGGGCCTTAACACCTTCACGATAAATACGTAGCTGTCTATCCGGGATCCACTTTTGGAAAACGCGATAGAGTTGCTCACGACCAATTTCTTTCAGCCTATCTTTGAAAATATAGCCAATAACCATAGCTAAAAATAAATTTGCACTCAACGCGCCATATTTTCCTTGCCAAAGAAAGGCGATTAACGTGGCAAAAATCATTGAGATTGCTGCTGCGATACCATAAATGGAGTGCAATAATAATGGCAACCCACGTTTATGGCGGATCTCTAAGTAAAGGTAGCGATTGATGTATTTTTTCAATAAATTGCGACGATATGTCACTAATTCGGCATCAGTTTCATCACTGGGAAAACAATCAGGGTATTGTTTCTTTAGGTAACGCATTTCTTGATACCAAAAATGACGGATTTCTTCACGTAACGGTATTTGCTTCTCAGCTAATAAATCACGCAAATAATTCATGGTGTAGTAGGTCATAAATTCGTCGCAATAAGAAAATGCATTTGAGCGAATGCTTTCTTCAATTTTTTCCGCCAGTGGCGCTAACGCCCGATAAACCCCGAGGCATTTCGCCATGTTCGCCATAAACTCGGTTAAGTATTCATCTGTTTGTCGTTGGGCGTTTTGGCTTATCATTTTGACATTAATTCGTACCGTGCGCTTAAAGGTTAAAGCATAGCGTTTTAACTTGTTCTCATACTCGTCCAATGAGGGGGGGGTTAATGGGTCACATTGTTCTAACCAGCGTTTTAAGTCATCTAATTCGCCATTTTCTTCTGGTAAAGCTGAAAGCTTAACCGTGGGTGGGCTTAAGCGGATATAGTTTTTGAGGCTACGTTGAAGGCTTGATGGCGTGTATAGATCAGGGTTGACTTGCAATGATGATGGAAGAAAGAAAAAACTTTCGACCTGATAGCGGATCTCTTTTGATTTACGAGGCAATAGAACTTTTTGCTTGATTTCAAACTGTTTTTTACCGTGGATCTTGAGAGACTCTTTAATCATATATTGCCTTATTTGATGCGATGACTCATTTTTACCCTAATGATTGCAGTGCTAATGATTGCAGCATAGCACGTTTATTTATTGAAGAACTTTAAGCAATAGCATACAGGAAGCAATAATGACAGTCTGTGAGGGAATGTTGAAAGATGTGGCAATTAAGAAGTGTTATTATAATGAGGCACATTACTATGCCTCATTATCGTTTAGCTATTCGTTATTGAATAACTTATTTTTTTGCAGCAGGGCGTACCGCTGTCACTTCTATTTCTACTCTCCAAGCTGGGTTAGCCAGTTTAGCGACTTGGAAGGTAGAACGAGCTGGCAGATTAGTAATTTTCTCAGACTCATAGAACTTATTGTAACCGGCCATGAAGCCAGCGAAGTCCATAGTACCTTGAGTTTCTTCACCACCAACTAAGAATACTTGCATTTTAACAACGTCATTCATTGTCAAACCCATACCTTCGAGGTTAGCTTGGATTTGTTTTAATACGTTGATTGTTTGTGCTTCGGTATTACCATAAGACTCTAAAACGCCTTCTTTAGCGTCTGCAGAGATTTTAGAAGGAACTTTTCCGCTTAGGAAAATGAGGTTGCCCGCATTGATTTCTACTGATTCAGAGATAGGGAATCCTTTCACTGGAACGCGTTTAACATCATCAGCTGCATTCGCACTTGCTACACCTAAAATCAAAGGCAGAGAAAGCAATAAAGTTTTATAGCGCATGTAAACTCCTTAACATTATCAAAGTAAATAGGATCTATTAATTTTATCAAAAATTAAACTTTCATTTAACTTTAAACTATTCGCTAATAGATCCACAGTAAAAATCGTTATTTTTCCCGTTTTTTAGTTAAAACGAGAAAGTTTATACGGCGTAGGGTCGATAAATGGTGTTTCACCCATTAACAATTCTGCCGTTAATCGACCAGATGCAGGGCTTTCTGTCATACCCCAGCCTGTAGCGGTGTTGATGACCAGACCTGGATACTGCTCGATGGTTGAAATAATTGGAATTTCATCATCCGTTGGTGCAACAGTACCACCCCAACGCTCAACCACTTTAGACTCTTTAAATACTGGGAACTCTTTTCTCAGTCTTTCTAGAACGCCATCTAAGTGTTCATTGTTTGGTGTATTTGTTGCCGTACGGAACTCTTCGAATGGTGTCTTCTCGTCTAAATTCCAAGATGTTGCCATCATGAAGGAGTTGAATAAGTCTTTACCAAGAGAGAATTCTAATGGTAATTCACCGCCACCTAATACATGTAGGAATCTTGGGCCTAACAGGAAGCTGTCTTTAACAATAGAGCTGGTAAAGATACGTGGTGCAACAGCATAAGTCCCATCAGCTTGTTCACGGAAGTGAATACCGTTAGGTAAGTGTACGTTACCTTTTGGTGCACCTGGTACGCCAGTAATACGCTGTTGTGACAGATAAACGTTTAGTGTTGGAACGTCAATACCTAAGTTACCCATGAACAGACGCGACCAAATACCCCCCGTCAGAACAACACGAGACGTTTTGATTGCACCTTTTTCAGTGACAACATCAGAAATTTTGCCGCCTGCAGTTTCAATACCACGTACTGCACAATTAGTGTAGATGCGAATACCGATTGATTTAGCGTAGTTTGCCATCGTTGGCGTAACAACTTCTGGGTCAAGGCTACCAGAGTCTTCTTCAAAACCACCAATTTTCCATGGGGTTTGCGCATCAACCAGACGATTAGCCAGTTCAGTACCTTCAATCATACGGGTACGTAAAGGCGTATCAAAACCTGGGTTTTCAGATGCAGACTTAATCCACGCTCTTGAAATTTCTAAATCTTCTTCGCTTGAAGGCACTTCAACGCGGCCTTGAACACGGTAGCTGGTATCAGCACCGATTTTTTCGTTCATACCGAGCCATTGAATTTTCCCATAGTGGTGTAAAGGGAAAATAGCTGGAGAGGTTTTGTAGCTGATGATTTGGCTATATGCACGGCCTGATTGCTCACCGCCCACAACACCTTTTTCACAGATAACAACATTAAGACCTTTCTCTGCAAGGTTAATTGCGGTCATGATCCCTTGAAGGCCAGCACCGATGATGACTGCATCCGCAGACTCTGGTAATTTGCCCTCTGTACCAGCAACAGCGGGTACGCGTGATTTAGTCGATTCAAAACGACCTTCACGATTGATCATAGGAACAACCGCAGCACCTCCTGCTAGAACACCAGCAGCACCAACCCCTAATAATAGCTTTCTTCTCGAGATTTTCATCTATAACCTCAATAACAATCTTGTTTTTTATATAGTAAATAATTTCAAATTGAGATAATGATCTTATCATATATTTTGTAATTGTTAAGTGGCGGTAGTATTTGTTAATAAAGGTCATTGAAATGAAATGCGACGTAAATTGATCTACTCAGTGCTGTAAAGGCTTTGTAGGTGATTACTTTATTTTAGAGATATAAGAATTAATATTTTTTTAATGTTAATGTCATTAAAAGTGTACAGGTGTAAATATGAAAATTTAGCTTAAAGGCAATAATTGATGAGGGGGGCAAAGAGGGAGATTAATATTTCACCATAGATGAAAATTCTGAATATCCCTTAAGTTCTAAAATTGGGAAATTAATATATAAATGAGTTTTAAATGTACTTTTTGAGCTATTTTTGTTCATTTGATTATTAATCATCCATTTGTTAAGGCTTGCAGTATTTAAACGTATTTAATATTGATTGGTTAGGTTGCATAAATATTGTCCACTAGGTTAGCTGGGGAGTTGGTGTATAACAAGTTGATAATAAATGTTATTTTTTTTCTGTGGTGAAGTATCTAAACAAAAATAAATAACCTAGTCTTTATTAAGGTTAATTATCGTAATCATTTATGAGATAGAATTAGATAAATTTAAAGCAATAGATGTTTTTCATTATTTTTAATGTTGTTAAAAATAACCACTTATTTTCTGATGGCAACGAATAGTAAAAAGTAATAGGACGTATGACAAGAGTGAATAATTAAGATTAAGTAATGAATGATAAATTGAATAATAAGCTAAACTGGCTTTAATGATAAAAAATACAGAGCGATTCATGCGGTTAATAGTCATTTAACAGATGACTCTTTTTATTTTAGGTACATATCATTCAGTTATTTTACTTTATTAGTCGATATGCACCATGATAGGTTCAATTATTAGTGATATGTTCATTTCCTGTGGGAATTTGTGCGAAAAAATTAGCATAATCCTCGGAGCGAACCTGTTGAAGGATGGTTTCAAGCGCTGATAGCGGTGCTTCTGACCAATCGCAGCGAATATCAATGTCTGCGTATTGCCGGTCATTCCATACTTTTAATGCAGCGGAGCGGATGCCTCGATAATCACCACCTTCATCGGCACCGGCTTGCATGGCAATGAGTAATCGATCAGCCAGATCTTGATGAGCATTTTTATGATAGCTTTGATAAATAGCGCTTAGAACCTGTTCACCTACTAACATATTTCCAGCAATGGCTAAGTTGGGTTCCGATAGACTTCCACACCAAGGTAAGCAATATTGACCTGTCCAATCAGCTGTATCACCATAGTTATCCATAATAATTAATTGTCGCCGTTCACAGTCAATATCTTCCTTAACCAGATGATCTAAGCTTTTATTCGCATTATGGCATTGCTGCAAATATTCAATACCTGTTAAGCCAGCAATGGGGTTGGTCATTGCTTGAGTTGCGATTGCCCCCGTTTGGCTTTTGCCATGTAAGACCAATGCACCAACCGCAGGGCCACCCGTTGCCGTCGCTGCACCTATTTTTCCTGTCAATGGGCAGCGCGCCACAATTGAAAATGTCATTTTACACCTCATAAATTAGACCTTGATCAAATTTATCATTATAAATTCTTGCTTGAAATATAATTTATCATCATAAATAAAGAAAAAGGTAAAATTATTAACAAAATTGACACAAATCACATTTCACAATCATATAGCAATGTCAGCACTCAGGGGGAAGCAAATGAAAATGCGTTTATGTAGGTGGATAGCCAGTTTTTGGCTTTTATGCTTTATTTCGCTACCGACATTGGCGGTGAACCATCCTGATGTCTTATTATTAGGGCAAGTTGCTGAGCCGCAGTCATTAGACCCACAAGTGGCAACCGCTGCGAATGATTCTCGAATTTTGGTTAACTTGTACGAAGGGTTAGTTCGCAATGCGGACGGTACATTAACGCTTGAACCTGCTTTAGCCCAATCATGGTCTGTTAGTGATGATGGCCTGACATATACTTTCCATTTACGCGAGAATATAAAATTTCACGATGGTAGCCCATTCAATGCGGATGCAGTTAAATTCACATTTGAGCGAATGTTGGATAACCAGCACCCGTACTACCATACAGGGCCATTCCCATTATCATTTTTCTTTTCTGCAATAGACAAGATAGAAACTCCAGATGATAAAACGGTGGTGTTTGCCTTAAAAGAACCGTTTGCCCCGTTTTTATCGAACTTAGCGACACCTGCAGGGCTGATTGTTTCACCCACAGCAGTAAAGAAATATGACAAAGACTTTAGCCGGCACCCCAGCGGAACAGGTCCCTTCAAGTTTGATGAGTGGACCGCAAACCAAAGGGTGGTCGTATCCGCTAATGAAGACTATTGGGATGGTAAACCCAGTTTAAAACATGTTGTTTTTCGGCCTATCACTGACGCCAATACTCGGGTAGCCGAAATGTTATCGGGGGGAATTGATGCCATGGTGGAAGTCCCTGCTGATAACGTCCCATTATTTGTTAATGACAACCGCTTTTATGTTTATGAAGCCGTAGGGCCTCATGTTTGGTATGCCATGCTCAATGCGTCTCAGCCACCGTTTGATGATGTGCGTGTGAGGCAAGCCGTTAACTATGCGGTAAATAAAGACAATATTGTGAAATACATTCTTCAGGACTCTGCGGGGGTAGCACAAGGGCCCATCCCATCGGCATTTGATTGGGCATTTGATGCAGAAACCAAGGCTTATCCTTATGACCCTGAAAAAGCACGTCAATTAATAGCAGAAGCAGGGGCTCAAGGGCAAAAAGTTATTTTTTATGTCACGGAAGGGGGCTCAGGGATGCTAGACCCGATCCCCATGGCGACAGCCATTCAAGCAGACCTGAAAGCGGTTGGGCTATCTGTCGAAATTCAAACCTTTGAATGGAATACTTACCTATCAAAGGTCAATGCAGGTCTAAAACAAGCGCATATGGCCGAAATGGCGTGGATGACGAATGACCCAGATACTTTACCCTTTTTAACCTTACATAGCGCTTCTTGGCCGGATAAAGGCGGGTTCAATTCTGGTTATTACAGTAACAAGCAGCTCGATAGGTTATTAGACAAAGCTCGAGTCACCAATAATCTCGAGGAGCGCGCCCAGTTATATCGGCAAGTACAAAAAATTGTTCATCAAGATGCCCCTTGGTTATTTGTGGCGAATTGGAAGCAAAATGCGGTCGCTAATGAGCATGTTAAACATTTCAAATTGCAGCCTAACTTTAACTTATTACTTAAAGACGTTCGTAAAGATTGATTAATGTGAATTAAATATTCAATTAATCTTTTGATTTTATGGGGAAAAACTATGTGGTTATACTGTTTGAAACGCATTTTAGCGACCATACCCATACTGATTGGTTTGACGTTAATTGTCTTTTTTATCATGGCAATGATCCCTGGAGACCCTGCTCAAGCGCTGCTTGGCCCTTGGGCGACTCCTGAAAATGTGGCTAGAGTAAAAACAGAGCTTGGGTTGGATAAGCCGTTATATCAGCAATATTTTATTTGGATGCATAATTTAATTTCGGGTGACTTTGGCCGTTCATTTGTTCTTAACCGGCCTGTCGTTGATGAAGTTTTAGAGCGATTTTCTGCCACATTAATTTTGGGCGGAAGTGCGTTGTTACTGAGTTCAGTTTTAGGGTTACTGGCCGGAGTCCTTTCCGCCATTCGCCAATTCAGTTGGAGTGACCGATTTATTACACTTGCTGTTTTATTGGGTATCTCAATGCCATCTTTTTGGATCGGCTTATTGATGATTATGCTTTTTTCTGTTCAATTACAATGGTTTCCGGCATCAGGAATGTACGATATTTGGCAAGGCGGTGGCCTGAGCGATTTATTGCATCACCTTGTTTTACCCGCAGTGACGCTTTCATTAGTCGCAACAGGGGTGATAGCGCGCCTGACGCGTACAGCAATGTTAGAAGTATTGCGGCTTGATTTTATTCGCACCGCAAGAGCAAAAGGTTTGAGCGAACACAAAGTGATTTTTCGCCATGCATTTCGCATGGCACTGGTTTCCGTTATCCCAGTCATTGGTATCCAAGCGGGCTTTGTTTTTGGTGGTGCGGTGTACATTGAAACCGTTTTTCAGTGGCCGGGGCTAGGCGCCATGTTAGTGAAGGCTGTGGTAACCCGTGACTTGTTTTTAGTTCAAGGGGGCGTATTGATTGCAGCAGCGTCCTATGTCTTTATCAATTTACTTGCGGATGTTGCGCAAGCCATGTTAGACCCGAGGTTGAAATCATGAGCCAGTCAGTGACCCCTGTTATTCAGCATCGTCATCGCCAATCGATTGGCTCATTATTACTGGCGAACCGTTTAGCAACTTTGGGCTTATTTACGTTATCTATCATTATGCTCTTGGCATTTTTAGCGCCTTGGCTACCTCTTGCTAATCCTGATGAAACAGATTTAGTTAATCGGCTACTTCCCGCTTTTTCATCTGGCCATTTATTAGGTACTGACCATTTAGGGCGAGATATTTTGTCTCGATTGCTGTGGGGAACGCGAGTATCCCTATTGGTCGGTATTTCCGCAACACTAATTGCGGCAATATTCGGCACCCTAATTGGCTTGGTAGCTGGGTATATAGGCCATCGTACTGATACATTATTGATGCGTTGTATTGATATGCTAATGGCATTTCCATACATTTTATTAGCCTTAGCGATTGTAGCGGTACTTGGGCCAGGGCTACTCAATGCGTTGTATGCTATCGCATTAGTGAATATTCCCTTTTTTGCTAGGAATATTCGTGGGTTAACGGTGGGGTTACGTGATAGAGACTTTATTCAAGCTGCAAGGTTGTCAGGTAAAAACCACCTACAAGTCCTATTAACGGAAGTGTTACCGAATGTCTTGCCAATCATTGTGGTTACCATGTCAACGACCATTGGCTGGATGATCTTAGAGACGGCAGGCTTGTCATTTTTAGGGCTAGGTACTCAACCACCGAATGCAGATTTAGGTTCAATGCTAGGGCAAGGGCGCGCACAAATGTTTGTTGCTCCTCATGTGGCATTGGTACCCGGTATTATGATCTTTCTTATTGTGATTAGTTTTAACCTGTTAGGGGATGGCGTGCGTGACATTCTTGATCCCCGGTTAAAATCAGGAGCCTTACAGCGATCACAACCGATGACACAGACTGACAGAGTTAATATTCCTGCGAAAACGGGAGGCGAACAAGTGGTATTAGAAGTCAAAGACTTGTCGGTCGCTTTTCGCCAAGGAAATCAATTACGCCCAACGGTAAAAGGGATCAGTTTTACCGTTGGTGCGGGGGAATGTTTAGGGCTAATTGGAGAAAGCGGTTCGGGTAAGAGTGTTACGGCTTTATCGGTAATGGGGTTGCTTGCATCGCCTCCTGCGTTGGTTACCGCTGGTGGTATTTATGTAGAACATGAAGAAATGTTGTCATTACCGTTATCTGTTATGCAGCGCCGTCGCGGTGCGAAGGTATCCTATATTTTCCAAGACCCGCTGACGACACTCCATCCGCAATTTACCATAGGTGTGCAATTGCGTGAGGCCATTACTGCTCACCAATCGTTGTCATTCTATGAGGCGAAAAATAAAGCCATTGAATTATTGGATAGCGTTGGGATCCCAGATGCGCAGGAGCGTTTTGATGCCTACCCCCATGAGCTTTCGGGCGGGCAGCGCCAGCGGGTAGGGATAGCGATGGCATTGGCTAATGATCCTGTGTTGATTATTGCCGACGAGCCGACCACCGCATTAGATGTTACGGTGCAGGCGCGTATTTTAGAGTTACTCAACCAACTACGCCGTGAACGCGGTGTTGCACTCTTATTTATTACCCATGATTTCGCGGTTATTAACCAAATTTGCGACCGTGTTGCCGTCATGCAGCAAGGTGAGATAGTTGAAACAGGGGAGACACAAACGGTATTACGCCAGCCTCAGCATCCTTACACACAACGCCTGATCGCCAGTGTCCCTAAATTAGGGGAAGGGCGCGGATTTTTAAAACAAGTCCAACAACTTTATGGTCATCAGCCCAATGGTAATGATTTAACATCGGCATAGGAGGTTTAATGAAAAAAGTGATTGAAGTTAATCAGTTGGTGAAAACCTTTGGGCAGCCAAGAAGCCTATTTCACCCTCGTGGACGCCAAGTTCACGCACTAAAAAATATTTCATTATCGCTCTATAAAGGTGAAACCCTTGCTGTTGTAGGGGAGAGTGGCTCTGGAAAAAGTACCTTAGCGCGTATTTTAGTTGGGTTGGAGCGTGAAACCTCGGGGGAAATCACGGTATTAGGGCAAACTCGTGCCGAATGGCTGCAACATGGTTCACGTTCATTTGGGCAAGCCATTCAGTACGTTTTTCAAGACCCGGTTGCATCTTTGAACCCCCGTAAAACGATAGGCGAGACATTAACGGTTCCATTGAAATACTTAAAGCACATGAACACATCACAAAGAGCGAAGCGTTTGGCGGAATTACTCGAAGCCGTCAATATGCCAATCGACGCTTTAGCTTGCTATCCTCATGAGTTTTCAGGAGGGCAGGCACAGCGGTTAGCGATTGCGAGAGCATTAGCTGCGGATGCACGAATATTGGTACTTGATGAACCCGTTAGTGCGCTGGATGTTTCGGTACAAGCGCAAGTTTTATTGTTATTAGAACAACTTAAACAACAGTTTTCATTATCGTATTTATTTATTAGCCATGATTTGGCGGTAGTGGAGTCGATTGCAGATAGAGTTGCCGTACTCTATTTAGGGGATTTGCTAGAATGTCGAGATACCCGCAGCTTATTTGCCGCACCGGAGCATGAATATACGCGAAATTTATTGGCAAGTGCCCCACGAATTCGTGTTGATTCAGTCGATTAGAAACTTATTTAAACCAGTTGAGAAGCTAATATGAGCACCAATAAGCCAATGACGATAGAGTCAGTGCGTATTAAACGTACTGATGAAATCGTCAATGCGATAAAAGAAACCATTATGGCCAATAACCTCATACCCGGTGACCGTTTGCCACAAGAAAAAGAGTTAATTGAACATTATAACGCTAGCAAAAGCACTGTGAGAGAAGCATTAAAGTCATTGGAAGTTCAAGGGTTAATTAAAACAAAAACTGGGCCTGGTGGTGGCGCGTTTATTGATTCAATGACTGAAGCGCGAGCGATGAGTTTGTTATCGAACTATTTATTTACGCGGGATATATCAATCAAGGATATTTATACGTTACGTAAATTATTAGAACCGGTGGTAGCAGTCAGTGCCATTGATAATATCGATAACGCAGGAATTCAAAAGCTGTACGATACCATCGCCATTTATGACCATGAGCCCGTAGATGAAAATGAACGCTGGCAGCAACGAATGGCAGAACTGGATTTTCATGCGGTGGTCGCCAGCTATTCCGATAACGTTTTATTAGTGTTTATCTGCCATTTTTTACAACGCTTACTCAAAGACTTAGCCGTTTGTCAGGACATTTATTTAAAACCTGAGCCTGTCGACAGGCGTCAAGGCATCGAATACCAATATCAATTAATCGAGGCTTTACGCCGTAAAGATGCCGCTAAAGTTCAATCGGTAATGGAAGCACATATGGCTTATGCAGAACAAGCCATGTTAGCGCTACAAGCCACATTACAAGAACGTTTCTTAAGTGAAGATAGGTAATATAATGATAGATAAAGTATATCTGACCTCTGTATTAAAAACATTATTATGCACACCTAGCCCTGTAGGGATGACTGAACAAGCCGTTGCGCAAACTCACCAATGGTTGTCGGAGTTGGGGTTTACACCAAAATACACACGCCGCGGGGTGCTCTATATCACACTCGGTTCTGAAGAACCTAAACGTGCATTGGCCGCACACCTTGATACATTAGGGGCGATGGTGACACAACTCAAACCGAATGGGCGTTTGGCACTGCGTAATACAGGCACATGGGCAGCCCGTTTTGCGGAAGGTGCAAGGGTGACAGTATTTAGTGATGATCACCAATATCGTGGGACAATTTTGCCATTAAAAGCCTCAGGGCACCGTTTTAATACTGAGGTAGATACCCAAGTAGCCGATTGGGATAATTTAGAAATTCGCCTTGATGCCCCCTGTTATAACTTTGCTGATTTGCAATCCCATGGCTTAAACGTCGGTGATATTGTTGCAGTGGATGCTCAACCCGAATTCATTGATAACGGTTTTATTGTATCGCGTCATTTGGATGATAAAGCCGGATGTGCAGTGATGTTAGCCGCATTAAAATCACTGGTGGATGACGGTATTGTGCCAGCGGTATCTTGCCAAATGATGTTCACGATTTCAGAAGAGGTCGGTATCGGAGGCACCCACGGTTTTGGTCCGCAGGTTCAAGAATTATTAGCGATTGATAACTCTGTTTCTGCCCCTGACCAAACTACACGGGATGACGCACTCACTTTAGCTTTTCGCGACAGAACCGGCCCGTTTGATTTAGCAATTACGCGGCATTTATTACAATTATGCCAGCAGTATGACATTCCTCACGTCCGCGATACGTTTAAACACTATCGTTCGGATAGTGCTGCAGCAATTGATGCAGGATGGGATATTCGTGCGGCTTTAGCATGTTTCGCACTAGATAGCTCCCACGGTTGGGAAAGGACTCATTTGGACTCATTAGTCGCGCTCGCGACTTTAGTGAGACGCTATATTGAAAGTGATTTAGTCCCATTACCGGGGCAATCATTGCAAAACTAATAATTTGCGGCTGATGGTAAAAAGCCCTCATATCATTTAACGTGAGGAGGGCTTTGAACATGTTAATTGTTAACTTAGATTGGCTTGTGATAAATATTTTTGCATCTCATCTGCGGGCACCATACCGCCACCTGTTGCCCATACCAGATGTGTTGCGTTGGCCAGTTGCTTAGGCGTGAGTGATTTGGATTGCAAATAATCTGTGTTTTGCGTGACATGCACACAGCCAGTCATACCCGCCAAGGCCGAAGGCTCTAATTTAATAGATTCGGTCTGGTTGAGTAAGCCTAACAGGTTATACATTTCGCTATCATCGATAGTGTAATAACCATCAATCAACCGCTCCATCGCGCGCCCCACAAAACCGGATGCGCGGCCAACGGCAAGGCCATCAGCGGCAGTGATATTATCGATACGAATCTCTTGAACTGACACGCCATCATGTAACCCGGTATGTACTCCTAACAACATGCAAGGTGAATGCGTTGGTTCTGCAAATAAGCAATGGGCGGCATCCCCAAAGGCGAGTTTTAACCCGAAAGCAACGCCACCGGGGCCACCACCAACACCACAAGGTAAATAGACAAATAGCGGGTGGTCGTTATCCACTGTAATCCCTTGTTCTACAAATTGTTTTTTTAGGCGAAGGCCTGCGACGGCATAGCCAAGAAATAGGGTTGTGGAGTTTTCATCATCAATAAAAAAGCAGTTTGGGTCTTTTTCTGCTTCTTTACGGCCTTGTTCAACGGCGATGCTGTAATCTTGCTCATATTCCACAACATTCACACCATGTGAACGCAATTTGTCTTTTTTCCATTGTCTGGCATCTGCGGACATATGCACGCTGACGCTAAAGCCAAGTTTAGCGCTCATAATACCGATGGACATGCCAAGGTTACCGGTTGAGCCCACCGCGATGCGGTATTGGCTAAAGAATTGACGAAATTGTTCTGAGAATAAAATTTTGTAATTATCATCTGTTGATAATAAACCAGCTTCTAAAGCCAATTTTTCTGCATGGGTTAAAACCTCATAGATGCCACCGCGGGCTTTGATTGACCCTGAAATTGGCAGGTGGCTATCTTTTTTCAGTAACATTTTCCCTGTTATTGGCGTTTGATACCGTTTTTCCAGCGCGGCCTGCATGTTGGGAATATCGATAACTTCAGATTCAATAATCCCTTGTGTCGCTTGAGTTTCTGGAAACGCTTTCATCAAATAAGGCGCAAAGCGGGTTAAGCGCGCTTCTGCATCTTGAACATCTTCAATGGTTAGCCCGACATAAGGCAAACCCGCTTGGGTCGTCGTGACCTTTGGGTTGAACCACGCAATTTGCTTTAAATCGATTAAGTCCTGAACTAAAGGGTAGTCAGCAATTAACTTATCAACATTTATCTGAGTCATAATTACTCTCTTTTAAATCACAAATGAAAGTGCAAAAGTCCCGGCCAGCGCGACGAAAGACGCAATCAACGTGGCGACACTATAAAAACGGAATGTTTCGGCTAAAGTCGCATTACAGTACTGTTTGACTAACCAGAACAATGAATCAGTGACGATAGTGCAGCCAATTGCGCCTGAGCCAATGGCTAATGTCATGATTTCTGGGCTAATGTGTGGGTACATTGGCATTAGCGGAGCCACAATCGCCGTTGCACCCATCATCGCAACGGTGGCAGAACCGACAGCGGCATGAAGAATAATGGCGACTAGCCAAGCCAGTAAAATTGGGTGCATATCAATACCAGATAACACCATCGCTAAGGAATCGCTCAGTCCACTGCCTTTTAAGATACCGTTAAATGCCCCGCCCGCACCGATAATCAATAAAATATTAGCGATTGAGCTAAAACTCTCTTCGGTTTTGCTGAGTAATACGCTCATACCCATGTTACGTCTTATCCCTAACATGTAATAAGCGACAAAAGCAGCAATAAACATAGCGGTTATTGGGTTACCAATAAACTGTAAGAAGGTAAATAACTGGCTATCTTTGCTCATGTTCAAGTCAGCGGCTGTCTTGATTAACATGAGGGCAATTGGCAATAACACCGTGAACAGTGTGGCACCTAAAGAAGGTAAGTCTTTTTCTTCACGTACCTCAAGATCTGAGAACGCTTCTGGCACGGTTTTAAACGGTAAGCGATTACCTAAGAATTTGAGGAAAAGTGGCCCGCCGACTAATGACGCGACTAGGCCTACGGCTAGCCCTGCAACAATCACCGTACCAATATCAGCACCTAATTCATTTGTGACAAATAGAGCTGCAGGGTGTGGCGGTACGATGCAATGGACGGCCATCAGCGCAGTACACAATGGGATCGCTAACTTTAATAATGAAGTATTGGTTCTTTTGGCAATGGAAAATGCGAGCGGGATCAGTAACACCACACCGACCTCAACAAACAGGGTGATACCGCAGATTAACCCAATGAGTACCATGGTGACATCGGGAGTCAACCAACGGCTTTTTTGTAATGTCACTCCAATTCGCTCTGCTGCCCCGGAGATTTCCATCATTTTTCCAAGAATAGTTCCTAGCCCGATAATGGCAGCTAAGAAACCAAGTGTACCCCCAATGCCATTTTCGATAGCGTTGACCATCTCCAATGGATTCATTTGCATGGAGATACCAACAAAGAAGCTGGCGAGTAAAAGTGCTAAAAAGGGATGAAACTTAAATTTAATAATTGAAACGATGATTAGTAAAATACTGATAACTAAAGTACCAATCATCCACATTGTAGAGTCCATATCCTACCTCTGATCATCTTGTTATTGTTTTTCTATTGGATAATAAATATTCAGTGGTGACAAACGATGAAACACGAGCTTTAGATGAATCAAATTAACTCAAAGGTGTGATATTAGTCATATAAAACGGAGGATAGCGTCTTTGGGTCATCTAAATTCATCTTAAAAAGGGTATTGTAGAAATCATTGAGTATCGTTGTTTTTATTGGAGGCGTTGATGTCAGAAAATTTCAATCAATTTGAGCAATCTGGATTTATTCAATGGAATAAACGGCTATCAAGTTATCAGCTATCGCGCCTACATACCTTTGAAGCAGCAGCACGGCATAGCTCTTTTGCATTAGCGGCAGAGGAGCTGGCATTAACACCCAGTGCAGTTAGCCACCGAATTAATACGTTAGAAGGGGAGTTAGGTTTTAAATTATTTGAGCGTTTTCATCGGCGTATTGAGCTGACGATTGATGGTGAGCGAATTTATTGGGCACTACGCAAAAATTTGGATGATATTAACCAAGAAATTATTGATATCAAGAACCAAGAAATCTCGGGTGAACTTACGGTGTATTCACGACCATCCATCGCCCAGTGTTGGTTAATTCCCAAAATTGCGGATTTTGCTAACCAATATCCCTCAATTCAGTTAAATCTATTAACGGGCAACGATGACGTTAACTTTCGTGGCTATGGCATTGATATTGCTATTTATTATGATGATATTACTCGGCCCAATTTATATTGTGAAGATTTAATGTCAGAGTCAATTGTTCCGGTCTGTAGTCCGCAATATGCTAAACAACATGATTTGCTTAATAATATTCATCAATTGAAAAATTGTACTTTGCTACATGATAGACAAGCTTGGAGCAGTAACTCTGATTATGATGAATGGAAGGCGTGGAGTGAACATTACCAATTAACCTTGTTTCCTCATCGCCGAAACCTATGCTTTGATCGCTCTGATTTAGCGATTGTTGCCGCAATGAACCATGCCGGTGTGGCGATGGGACGTAAACAATTAGTTGAAAAACGCTTAAAGCGCCAAGAACTGGTAATGCCATTTGGTGATATTTCGCTGAAGTGCCAACAGCGCCACTATTTTGCGATGCTAAATGATAAACGAAACCCGAAGGCGGATATTTTTATTCAATGGTTAAAACAGCAAGTTAACGCAATACCACAAGTAAAATGATGCTTATTCGAGTAAGATAACCTCTTGGTGATGTTTCTAGAGAATGGAAAAACCTGAAGCTATGGCCCCGAAAACGCAAAAAGTTGCCACGATCAAAGATGTCGCTGCCAAAGCTCAGGCAGGGAAAACCAGTATCTCACGTTATTTGAATGGTGAATTTCATTTGCTTTCTGATAATTTACGTCAACGCATTGAAAGCGCCATTCGTGAATTAAACTATCGCCCAAACCAAATGGCGCGCAGCTTGAAACATGGGCGGACAGGCTTGATTGGCTTGATTATTGCCGATATTGGTAATCCATTCTCTGTTGAAGTATTAAAAGGGGTAGAAGCCGAGTCAATCAAACAAGGTTTCATGACCGTGGTTTGCAATGCAGATAACAGCATTGAGCGTGAATGCCAATTTATTCAATTGCTAAAAGGTTACCGCGTTGATGGGCTTATCATAAATTCAGCGGGTGTTAACGAACAATTCATTGAAGTGCTGAAAGAAACCACCCTACCTTTCGTCTTGTTAGATAGAAAAATCGACAATTTTCCCAGTGACATGGTGGGGCTAGATAACCCCGCTTCTGCACAAATGGCCTTTAATCATCTGATTGAACAAGGGTTTGAAGCGATTTGCTTCGTGACTGAGCCCATTGTGTATAACAGCGCACGCCAAGAGCGCTTACAGACCTTTCAAGCGTTATCGCAGAGCCATCAACATATCCAAAGCGAATTTCATGAAGTGACCTTGCCTGACCCTGCAAAATTAGAGGCCATTGTTGCCGATTTTTGTACTGCACATCGTGGTATGCGCAAAGTGATTGTTGCCGCTAATGGCGTACTGACCTTGCAGCTGGCGTATGTCATGAATAAACAAGGGTTACGTTGGGGAACGGATATTGGCTTTTTGAGTTTCGATAACCTCGAATGGGCGGCATTGGCTGGGCAAGGGGTAACCTCAGTGTCTCAACCGACAGCGGAAATGGGGCATAAAGCGGTGGAGTGCTTATTGGAAAAACTTGAAAACCCAGATAAGCCACCAATGCAATATTTATTTAATGGGGAATTGCTGATCCGAAAATCGACGACATTGTAGTCTTTGGGGCTAAGTTATTCGGTTCTTAAAATTTCGTTACTATTTCTCAATTTGGCTTAAGGTTTGTTGCATGTATACTGATATGCAGATTATGTTATAACCATTTTGAGGGCATAGGGAACATATGAAAAAGATAGGGATATTATTGCTAGCTAGCATTGTTCTAGCGGGGTGTAGCACCAGAAGCGGCATCAAAGAATATACCTGCCAAGTTGACCAAAGCTATAATCACATCACATTAGAACGTAACGGCAAATTTACCTTTCCAACAGGGGCAAGTAAGGTACAAGTCTTTTTCAATAATGGTCAGGTCAATATTGTTGATTTTGTTGGCTATGAGTATATGAGTTATCCGCTAGTGAAAAGTACAGAGCAGCGACGCGTTGAGAAAATAAAAGATTTTAACATCGTGATAAATAAAGGTGATTATTATTCTGATGTCAATGGCATGTTGGAGATTTACTCACCCAGTCAAAAAACCGTTGGATTATATTATTTAGCACCATCAACCAGTAAACTGAATTCTATCCAATTTTTGACCGAGTGTGAACGAAGCAATGTTGCTCGCCCGGGACGCGCTCATGCGCATTGATGGGTAAATAGGCAAAGAACCCTAACAAATTAGGGTTCTTTAGGTTCTGAGTTATTTTGCTGTTTCAGGGTTAACACAGTTTTGGCTTAGGTCACCTTTTAAAGCCGCTATTAGGTTATCAACGGCACATTCGACCATAGCATAACGGGTTTCATGGGTGGCGGAACCGATATGCGGCAGAGCAACCACATTTGGCAGCGTGAGTAGCTTAGAGTTGCTTGGAAGCGGCTCCACCTCAAACACATCTAAACCCGCCCCGCGAATTGTGCCACTTTCTAATGCATCGATCAGGGCGGCTTCATCGACGATACGGCCTCTTGAACCGTTGATCAAAAATGCACTGGGTTTCATTTTTGCCAACTCATTTTTACCGATCAACTTTTCGGTTGACGCTGATAATGGCAGCACGACACAGACAAAATCCGATTCTGCCAGCAACGTATCGAGGTCACAACGACGTGCCTTAAGTTGGGTTTCTGCATCGGGGTGGATATGGTTATTGTAATAGAGAACTGGCATCCCGAAGCCTAAATAAGCGCGTTTGGCAACGGCATAGCCAATGCGGCCCATGCCTAAAATACCGATAGTTTTCCCATTCACATTACTGCCATATGCATCTTCACCAATACTTTGAGTCCATTGGCCATTTTTGACCATCTCAGCCATTTCGATAATGCGGCGTGCACTGCAAAGCACTAACGTAAAAATGGTATCGGCGGTGGTTTCGGTTAATACATTAGGTGTATGCATTAATGCAATCTTTCTAGCATTCATTGCATCAATATCAAATTGATCGACACCAACGGAAATGGTCGATGCCGCTTTCAAATTCGGAGCATTGGCAATGTCATCTGCCGTGATAGGATAGCTGGCCCCGATAATGCCGTCAGCGCGGGATAACGCTTGTTTAAAGCTAGCGAGATTTTCAGGTGTAACGCTATCAAATACAGTAACATTAAAGTGTTGCTGTAGCCGTTCAAGTTGATCCGTAGGAATGGATTTATATAAAATAATATTCTGTTTCATAGTATCCCTTTTAAGCATGCTTCGTGATGACAACATCACTGTTTTGTTCTTGGTTTGGTTTGACTATCAAGGTAAAGAAAACCGAGGCTAATAATGCGAGTCCCATAAACATATACGAAGCACTTGGGCTACCTGTTGCTCCATTTAAATAGCCAACAAACCATGAACCAAAGAATGAACCTAATGCGCCCATACTATTGATTAATGCCATTGCACCACCTGCAACGTTCTTTGGCAACATTTCAGGAATGATAGCGAAGAAGGGCCCATATGGGGCGTACATTGCTGCACCCGCAATCACTAATAAGGTATAAGAGAACCAAAAATTCGTGCTACCGAGTAAGTACGAACCGAGGAAGCAAATCGCACCGAGTAAAAGCATTGGCCAAACGAATAGTTTGCGGTTATGCATACGGTCAGATGCCCATGATACGAGGATCATCGCTAAGGTTGCCGCAAGGTAAGGAACGGCAGAAAGCCAGCCTGTTTCTACCATCCCAAGGTTAGATGCTCCACGAATAATAGATGGCAGCCACAGTACGAAGCCATACACACCGATGCTCCAGCAAAAATACTGGGCGCACAGTAAAATCACGTTACGTGATTTAAAAGCTTCACGGTAGTTACGGACAGGTTTGATGTTTTTCTGTTCGTCACTGAGAATTTTATCTAATGTCTCTTTTTCAGTCTGGCTTAGCCAATTCACTTGGCTTGGTTTATCACGTGCTGTTCTCCACCAGAAAAAAGCCCACAAAATCGCTGGAACCCCTTCAATGATAAACATTTCACGCCAACCGAACGCTTGAATGAGATAACCGGATAGCACGGACATCCACAACACCGTGACTGGGTTACCTAAAATTAAAAAGGTATTGGCGCGTGAGCGTTCTGATTGAGTGAACCAGTTACTGATATAGATGAGCATCGCTGGCATCACGGCGGCTTCAACGACACCCAAACTAAAGCGAATAATCACTAGCATTGGGATATTACTGACCATTCCCGTTAAGCTGGCAAACATTCCCCAGAGAAAAATACAGGCAAAAATCAGTTTGCGGACACTGCGCTTTTCCGCGTAGATAGCGCCTGGTATTTGGAAAAAGAAATAGCCAAGGAAAAATAATGAGCCGAGTAGTGACGACATCCCTTTGGTAATGCCTAAGTCAGCGTTGATACCTGCAGCGGCGGCAAAGCTGTAGTTTGCTCTATCCAAATAAGCAAGGCTATAGGTGATAAACACGATTGGCATGATGCGCCACCAACGTGACATTGCTGGAGTATTCATTGTCATAATCGATTTCCTTTTAACATACCGCTTTAGTGGTGGCTACGTAGAGTAATGCCATTTCATGCTGCAGTTGCGCTTGGGTTGGTAAACCTTCACTATCACCTATAACTTGAATGGCTCTTGCTCCAACAAAATTACCTCTTGCAACAGCTTGCGGTAATGTTAAGCCTTCAAGTAAGGCGCTAATGACGCCAACGGCAAAGCCATCGCCAGCTCCAACGGTATCAATGACGTGTTTAACATGAACGGCAGGAGATATGCCCTGCTGGTTATCCGCTGTTTTATAATATGCGCCGTGTTCTCCGGTTTTAATCACAACGGCTTCAACACCGTGAGCGAGATAAAAATCAGCAATAGACTCGGGTTGGTCGAAACCTGTCAGAATTTTGCCTTCTTTTAAGCCAGGTAAAACCCAATTAGCTTGAAACGCGAGTTGGTTGAGCTGTTTCACCATTTCTGTTTCACTCTTCCATAGAGAAGGGCGCAAGTTTGGGTCAAATGATAGTGTTTTACCTGCATTTCGCATCCATTTCGCGGCATACAGTGACAGTTGGTAGCTGGTGGGTGAAAGCGCGGCTGCCACACCACTTAAATGCAAATGGCGTGCGGATAAGAAATAATTTTCATTAAAATCGGTTAAATCTAAATGGCTTGCCGCAGAGCCTTGACGGAAATACTCCACGATGGGATCGGTTCCATTTTCAGCTTTAGATTTAAGTTGAAAGCCTGTTGGGTAATGAGAGTCTACCGTAACACATTGAGTATCCACATGTTCATTATCTAATGTGGCTTGGATAAAACGCCCGAAAGAGTCATTACCTAAGCGGCTTATCCATCCTGTTCTTAACCCAAGGCGTGAAAGGCCAACAGCAACGTTGAGCTCTGCTCCTGCAGCACGGCGAACAAAGTTTTCGACCTCATGCAATTTTCCTGTTTGCGTGGCGACGAACATCATCATGGCTTCGCCAAGAGTAACTACATCTAATTGATTTTTCATTAAATTAACTCTCCCTCTAACCTAGAAAGTCTTTAACAGAGAAACATAGTGTTCAGTGACTGCATGTAAATCATCGCCTTCGAGTGGAAACTCGATACCACAAGGAGCGTCATTCGGTAGGGCGTTTAGCACTTCTTTCCAAGTGCCATCGCTGTCATCAAGTGCCACTGCAACACGTTTATTGTCACGTAATTGGCAGGCTTTAACGTGAATGTAAGCGACTTGAGGGGAAAAAATATGTGCAGCTTTTAGCGGATCTTCCTGATGCCAATGCCAGTTCGCCATATCAAACGCCATTTTTATGGGCATATTCTGGGTTTTGACATCAGCAAAAAAGCGTTCAAGAGGCGCAATATGACCACCGGCTTCTGTTTGGTCGTTCTCAATCACTAATTGGGTGGTGTATTGATTGGTGACACCAATAACTTCGGATAAGTCATAGCACTCAGGTAGCTCACCAAGTGATAGTTTTAAAAAGCGTGCATTGAGTTGTTTGGCATCTTCGAAATAGCCTTGTAATTTGGTGATTGCGATAGGAGCTCGTTGTTGAAATAGGGTATCAGGAATAGAATAGACAGCTTTTAGTTGCCTTGCTTGTAGCTTATCAGCAATATCCGTCAGGCTATCATTCGGCAGCAAAAGCTCTTGGCGGATCTCCACGCCATCTGCATGGCTGTTTTGAATCATTTCGAATAAGGCTTGTTGGCCGCCTAATTGTTTTACGGTTTGCGCCCCATAGGCCGCAGTGACAACAATAATGTGTTTGCTCATGACTTTCCTCTGTCTGATTAAAGGGTATTTTGCCCATTTGTCATTGCGAATAATGTATTATGGAACCGGTTCCATAATGCTTTCTAGTGAGGAAAGAGCAAAATTAGAGCTGTATCACTAATCAAATGGCGATTAATGTTTAATTGCAGATCTTTATCACAACTCTATATGTAATGGGTGTAACGCTTATTATTCATTCTGATAAATGAATTTATGGTATATAACTAGTTGATTACTAATTTTTTATCTTTCTTGATATACAGCTAGCATGAAAATATGCCTAGTAAATGCGTGATTCTTCATAATTAATTATTGTTAGTTGTATCTCAATTTCGTCTTCTTCGTCTTTTAATGAAATAATATTTCAATATATTAATTAAGGTGTGAAATTTTAGTGCAATGCTACATTATTTCACAAACTCTACCCTGGCTACACCACAGCAACTCATAAATATAATAAGTTACGAAGATGAGGCTCTGAGTATGAAAGTAATGAAATTAACCACACTTTATAGTGTGCTTCTGTTAGCTAGCGTTTCATGGGCTCAAGCAAATACCAATGAAAGTGCCGGCGTCTATAAAAAAGCCTGTACACCTGAGTTAATTCAAGCAGCAAAAAGCAATGCAGATATTTGCTATGGCGTGAATACGGCTAGTGATATTCAAATTACTAAAAAAAACGATGATAAATATAAGATAAAAGTTGTCATTATTGGTGAAAGTACCAATAAGAATTATATGAATACTTATGGCTACCCATTAGAAAATACACCGTTTCTTTCATCGGTAAATGGGCGTTTTTTCAATAATTTTATTAGTGCGGCATCCAATACGGTACCGACCTTAACGCGAGCTTTAGCGAAAAATGATTTAAAGACGATCACACAGCACCATGAAAAGCCGTATTACAATAATAATTCAGTTGTTGATTTAGCCAACAAAGCGGGTTATGAAACTTATTATATCGGTAATAATGGCAGTTTTGGTGATGATGAAATTGGCTTTACAAATTATTTTCTAAAGGCGAATTATTTTTTACCGGTTAGAGACAGCAAGCCTGGTTTTGAAAACCTTTTCGTGCAAGAAAAGTTTGTCGTTGATGACAGTGTGAATAAACTCACCAATGATTTTAAAATGTTACCTGCCTTTAAAGCTGCGTTAAATAACCCGTCAGAGAAAGAAAAAGTCATTTTTGTTCATATGTGGGGGCCTCACCATGATGGTTGGCCGAAAGGAGCTTGCGAACTCGTTAAAAATAATTACAACATTAACCCTGAGCAATTTGATACTGGCTGGGGAAGTATAGCGAACTGTTATGTTTCAGCGATTAAACTGAGTGATGATTTTATTGGCGATATTTATAGTATCTTGCAAGAAAATAATAAAAATGGGGATTACCCGTTCTCCATTTTATATTTTTCTGACCATGGGCAAGGGCTAGTCAAAGCCAATAAGCAGCACGTAAAAGCACTGGAAGCAGAGTATAAAGGGTATATCAAAGACGGAAATCTATACTTACGCCATGGTCAACTCGTGAAAGGGGCATATCAAGTCCCATTAGTAGTCATCAATTCGGATGATACTAAACGTGAATTTCGCGATGAAATGTTAAGTGAGTGGAATTTATTTGATTACTTCGCGTCGTGGTTAGGAGTAGAAACTAACCTAACCTCCCCAGCGAAAAGTATCGTGGCGGAGACTATCACACCTGAAAAAGATATCGATGTCTTTGTTTTCCCACGGGACGAGTTTGTGAAGTACGATAGCTTGCCGCAGGATACCGTATTATCACCAGCCACAGTTAATACCAAAGTTGTCGCTGACAATTAATATGTCAAAAAATAAGGCAGAACCGAGCTATCAGTTCTGCCTTTATTTTTATTCAACAAGTTATTGACTCAATGCATCTGCAACTGCTTTAAAGCGGGCAAATTTATCACGTAACTGTTGATACCCAACGGCGTTTGGTTGGTAAGTCGTGATTTTGGGTGTGCTTGCCGCAATAGCGACATCAAAACCTGAATAGTAACCTGTTCCGACTGCGGCACAAAGTGCAGCGGCTTGGCAACCTGATTGCTGTACATTGACGACATCTAACGGCAAGTTACTGGCATCACAGAACATTTGCATCCACAGTGGTGACTGTGTTGGGCCACCCGTGAAACGAATAGATTCTGTTGTGTTATCAAGGCCAACAATACGGTCTTGATGTAGCAAATGTGAAAACACAATTCCTTGATAGATAGCATAAACAATATCAGCATCCGTATGGTGTGAGCTCAAACCGAGTAGACCACCATGCAAATTACTGTGGTAGTTAGAACCGTACAGCCAAGGAAAAAACAGAATATCATTTGGCCGTGTTGCCCCTTCAGCCACACAGTGATTCAGTACGTTATAATCTTGCAAACGTTGATTGAAGAAGTGACGAGTGAACCACGCGAGGTTACTGGCGGAAGTCGGGCTGCCTTCGTGGACAAAATAGGTACCTGGAATACAGTATTTACTCCATACGTATGGGTAATCTGAAGGCACAATTTCATCGAAGACACGGGTTGAAATGGTCCAAGTTCCGGCTACGGCGCTGAGTTTATCTTTTTGGCTCACCCCTGACGCCAACGCTGCACCCACCACGTCAAAGAAGCCACCAAATACAGGGGTTCCTTCTACAAGTCCAGACTCAGCAGCGGCTTTGTGGGTTACCGTTCCTGCAAGTTGAGCCGAATTAATCACCGGTGCTAGTTTGTCATTTGCCTCATCAATACCAAATAGTTGGCATAATTTAGGGTCATAACTCGACAGGGTTTGGTTAAATAATTGGCTGCCAGAAATATTGGTTTCTTCGCAGGCAATTTGGTCGGTTAGACGGTAGCGAATGTAATCGTGGACCATCAAAACATGTTGAGTATCGCGATAATTATCGGGCTCGTGTTGTTTTAACCAACGTAACAGCGCCACAGGATGAGAAGCCCATAATTGCTGTAAACTCAATGGATAAGCTTTATCCGCGGTGCCGTCTTGGTGCCATTCATCAACAATAGATTGAGCGCGTGAATCAGATGACACAATCCCATTCCTAACCGGTTTTCCTTGGCTATTGAGTAAGTACAGCCCTTTGCCGTGAGAAGAAAAGCTGACACCGGAAATTTGGGCGGGACTGAGTTGGCTATTTTGAATCGCTTGGCGAATCACACTGCAAGCCGCTTCCCACAGCATCTCCATATTGCGTTCACTAAAACCTGCTTGTGGACTCTCAGTGGGAAAAGAATGTTCAGCAACGGTAATTTCTTGGCCTTCTGCGGTGTAGATACCCGCTTTAATGACGGTACCACCAAGGTCAACACCCATAAAAAATGCATTCATTATCGGCTCCTTTAGGCGTTGTACCAGCCTGCTTGTTGCATTTTGTCTTCCATCCAATGACGGGCTTTGATAATTTCAATCAGCGGCTCATCGGCTTTTTCTGTCCACATCTCAATCAGGAAGGAACCGCGGTAATTTAAACGTTTTAATAATTTGAATAAATTAACAAAATCTACGCAGCCTTCGCCGAAAGGCACATCACGAAATTGGCCTTTGCAGGTTTCGGTCACTGCATACGTATCTTTTAAGTGAATCGCTGCGACGTGTTCAATTCCTTGGGTGAATTCTTTTTCGACATCATTACCCCACGCGGTTAAGTTACCGACATCAGGATACACACTGAACCAAGGTGAGCGAATCTTATCGGAAAGCGTTTGCCATTTGCTAATGGAATTCATAAAAGGCGTATCCATGATTTCCACTGCACACATCACTTGAGAAGCGGCTGCAATTTCACTGACCCATTGCATGCCTTTTTCGAAATTAGCAATCGTTTCGGCATCTTGCTCTTCATAGTAAACGTCATAACCCGCAAGCTGTATAGTACGAATACCTAAGTCTTGAGCGAGCTTAATGGCTTTTTCCATTAAGGTATAGGCCATCATGCGAGTGCCTTCATCATGGCTACCGAAAGGAAAGCGGCGATGGCCGGATAAACACATACTTGGAATGCGAATGCCTGTTTCTTGAATGGCTCTAACCACTTCCAGGCGTTCTGCGGTGCTCCAGTCTAACCGAGCTAAACGCTCGTCAGTTTCATCTACTGACATTTCCACAAAATCGTAACCCGCAGATTTTGCGATAACTAATTTTTCTAACCAACTGCTGTTTTTCGGTAATGCTTTTTCATAAATACCAATTGGATGCTTGCGCATGGTTTTCCCCTTGAAAAATTAACTTTGTGTCGATGCTTTATTAAGGCGTTGGTTGCGGTTCATCGCACGTTTAGCACTCCATTTTTCTTTGAAGAACTTGAATGCTAATGCCAAGATGAGCGTGATCCCCCAAACAGCGAGGTTAAAGTGCAGGCTCACGCCTAGCAGGCTTAAACCTGTCGCAATGACCTGTAAAACCAATAAGGCACAGAACACTCGGCTAACCTTACCAACCCCCCCAAATGGGTTAGTTCCACCTAATACGATGGCAAGAATGGTGAGCAGTAAATAGGAGTCCCCGTAGCCCATACGTGCAGAGTTAAAGCGAGCCATCATGATGAGCCCAGCTAATACACATAACAGGCTAGAAATGGTGTATATCGCAATCATGACACGGTCGGTACGAATACCGCTGAACCACGTTGCATTGATGTTACTGCCACTCATATAGATATTTTTACCTAGCCGAGTACAGCCTAGAAACAGCGCTAAGAGAATTGCGGTAACAATGAAAATAATCATCGCAATTGGTACCCCAAGCACCGTATCGGAACCAATGGCACGAACAATGGGCGGCATGCCACTCAGCGCTGCTCCTTTGGTTAGGTAAACACCAATGCCGCTGATAATCGTCATTGTACCGAGGGTCACTAAGATCGGGTGGGCTCCGATATGAGAAATCATCAGCCCTGTTAAGCTACCGATGATGACCGCAATCACGGTTGCGCCGATTAATGCGAAGACCAACCACATTAGCTGTGTGCTAGTACTGGCATCCACTGGGAGGTAATTGATAAACACCCAAGCCATAAAGAGCCCCGTTAAGTTAGCAGTGCTAATAATGGCAAGGTTCAACCCGCCACTTAACATAGGAACAAACATGGCAAAGGTGAGTAAGCCCAACTCAGGTAACTGAAACGTGATACTTAAAAAGGTATTTTGGGTAAAAAAGTGCCCTGGCATGGCGATACTAAACGCAGCGACAGCCAAAACAAAGATTGAAAGCAGTCCGATAACAGAGCCATCAATTTTAAAAAAAAGATTTTTTTTCATGGTGATATTCCTGTTAAACAAAACCTACGTCCGTCTCTTTACGTTTTTTGTAGTGGGTAATACAAATCGCAATGAGAATGACCATCCCGATGACGATATTGACGAAGTAGTTTGAAACACCAATCAGGTTAAGGCCGTTTTTCAAGATACCAATCAGGAAAACGCCCATGAGTGTGCCTATCACTGAGCCTCGCCCACCGGATAAACTGGCACCACCCAGTACAGCCGCGGCAAGCACATCTAGCTCTCCGCCCACAAGGGCACTCGGTACCACTTCACTCATTCGGTAGGTTTGCAACATACCGCCAATCGCTGCCATCGCGCCAAGGTAGCCGTAAGCAAACAGGTAAATCACTGAAACACGGATACCAATACGAGATGCAGATTCTTGGCTGCCGCCAACAGCGTATAACTGACGGCCGATGTGGGTTTTATTCATTAAAATCCACGTTAAGAAGGCAATGCCTAGCATTACAATTAACGGCAAGCCAACTTGGTAATATTCGCCATCCACTTCAAAAGGCAGGATAGTCACAGGGTCAACCCACCAATCTGGCAAGTCATAAATACTGTGCCCATTGGTTAACCACATCAGCATCCCAAACAGCAGTGATTGCATACTAATGGTGATAATGATCGACACAACATTCAGCGAATAAATTAAAATGGCATTGATTAATCCAAAGGCGATACCGATGATAATCGCTAATGTGATACTGACCGCAGGGCTTGCAATAAAGCCTTGTAATAACCAAGTCGCAATCACGTATTGCACTACGGAAGCCACTGCAGCAAACGAAATATCAATACCCCCAGTGACGAGAACCACAAATAATCCTAAGGCGAAAATCCCCGTCACCGCATAGCTTTCACTGAGGTCGAGTAAATTTTGAATAGTCAGAAATTGTGGACTCATCAATGTGAAGAACACCACCATGATAAGAATGACCCAAGTCAGCCAACCTTCGACAGATTGTGGTCGTAACTTTTGCCAATTAGCCATTGATGATTTCCTCCAATTGTTGCTCATTGATGGAATCTGTCACAATTTCTTTGACGATAGCGCCTTGTTTCATATGTAAAATTCTGTCGCAATTGTAATAAGCTTCGGAGGCTTCATCGGTAATTAATAAAATGGAGATACCGACACCTGATAAACGGTGAATCAGCTTGTAAATACTGTCTTTTGCACCGATATCAACACCAACGGTTGGCGAATCTAAAATCAGTACTTTAGGGCGAGTTAAAATCCATTTGGCAAGTACCACTTTTTGCTGGTTACCGCCTGAAAGTGTTGAAAGGGCGTTATTTGGGTCGGTGACTTTAATATCTAAGTCGGCTATCCACTCTTGTACGATTTCTTGGCACTGTTTTTCATCGATTAAATGCCAAGGTGTTTTGAGTCGATCAAGAATCGAAATCACCATATTGTCTGCGATGGATTGTTGTAAAATGGCACCTAAAGTCAGGCGGTCTTCAGAGACATAACCAATGCCACGCTTAATGGCGTCGGTGTTGTTTTTTAACTTAACAGGCTTGTCTTCGATAAATAATTCGCCGCTATCTGGATGGGTAATACCAAATAACGATAATGCTAATTCGGTACGGCCTGAACCTAACAAACCACATAAACCTAACACTTCACCGCGTTTTAAATTTAAGTTGATATCACGATATTGCCCAGCTCGACTGAGGTTTTTTAGCTCAAGTACTGTGCGTCGGTCTTCCGCATTATTGGGTGGCTTGCGTTCATGGACAATGTCTAAGCCAGTCATTAACTCAGTAATTTTGCGGGTAGTTAAGCCTTCAGCAGGCCAAGTCCCAATTTTTTGGCCATCGCGGATCACCGTGATGCGGTCAGAAATCTCTTTCACTTCTTCTAGTCGGTGACTTACGAAAACAACAGTAATACCCTTATCTTTTAGGTAATTAACCGTTGAGAGTAGTTGGTTGACTTCTGTACGGGTCAATGAAGCCGTTGGTTCATCCATAATGACCAGACGTGCATCAGCAACTAGGGCGCGGCAGATAGCAACTTGTTGGCGTTGAGCAATGGGTAAAAATTGCACAGGTGTGTCGGGGTCAATGGTGAAAGCCAGTTCATTGAGGATTTCTAGCGCTTTTTCGCGTAGTTGTTTTTTGCGAAACCAGCCAAAATAGCCTTTGAGGTTCAGCTCAAAGGCGATATTTTCGGCAACGGTTAAATTTGGAAATAACGACAAATCTTGGTAGATAACTTGTACGCCTAATTCACGCGCTTTATCTGGCGTCAACCGGTGATAACTTTTTCCATCAATTTCAATTTTGCTACCGTCATCAGGGGCATAGACACCACTGATGGTTTTAATTAATGTGCTTTTCCCACACCCATTGGTGCCCGCTAAACAGTGCACTTCACCTTTGTTGAGCGTCAAATCGATATTGCGTAATGCACGGTGACCACCGAAGCTTTTGGAAAGGTCGCGCAAGGTAATGAGTGGATCGGATTTGTCAGCTTTTGAGGTGCTTGTCATAAGTACAATTCCTACTGCAAATAAATTGGTGTTGGCTTGTTCGTGATGAGTTCGAGCCGCTGCGTTAGTGCAGGCGACTCGAACTCAAAGAACATTAAAATTAATATCTTGATAAATATTGTATTTTTGTTTTGAACATTATTTTGACAAGGTGAAATTACAGACCGACTTCGACCAATTTTTTCGTATTTTCAATATTCAAATTAACGGGGTTGTCACTCAAAATCGTGTTGCCACTGACTTTGATTTCACCCATATCACCAATAGACACGCCATCTTTAATTTCTTCACCATTCATCATGGCAGTCGCCACCTGTACAAATACTTGTCCTGCGACTTTTGGATTCGAAATATAGCCGCCATCAATTGCGCCTTTTTCCAGTAATTTGATGCCTTGGCCAGGTGTGAATGTCCCGAATACACAGGTTTCATCATTTTTACGGCGTTTATCAATGGCTCGGCCTGCACCGATAGGGCCTTGTGAACCAAATGACATGATACCTTTTAAGTCTTTGTGCTTAGATAACAAATCATTAGCTGTACGCATTGAGTCATCAACGGATTCGGCAACACCAAAGCGGTCATCGACCATTTGCATTTTCGGGTAGTTCGCTTTCTGGTAAGCAATTGCAGCGTCGGCCCATTCGTTCACTAATGGTACTGTCAGGCTTCCCACAAACATGGCGTATTTGCCTTCTTCACCCATACAGGCCGCCATGTCTCTCATATGGTTAGCACCCATGCTTTGGGTATCAAGTAATTCAAAGTCCCAATCTGCATTTTTTTGATTTGGTGATTCGTGGGTAATAACTTTAATTCCAGCGTCTTGGGCACGTTTTAATACAGGCTCAAGCACTTTAGCGTCGTTAGGGACAACGCCAATGACATCCACTTTTTTCGCGATTAAATCTTCGATAGCACGAACTTGTTCCGCTGGGTCAGCCGTTGTTGGGCCAACTTGGAAGGCATTTACACCGAGTTTTTTGCCTTCTTCAGTAATACCTTGTTCCATAACATTAAACCAAGGAATACCACCGACTTTAACGACGACACCCATGGTAAAGGGCTTTTGTGCTTTTTGTGATTCAGCCATCGCGACATTTGAAAATAGTGCAACGCTCATTAAACAAGGTAAAACTAGCTTCTTCATGTTCATAGTTGTATTCCTTAGTGTAGATGGATACTAAATCAAGAAATTCCATTATTTAGAAATAATGAACTTCTTATATTTAGATATGCCTATAATTAAGTGCTAAGGAATTATGGGTAAATAATATCCCTGCACTTATTTAATACAGAAAATAAAATAGAACTTATTGTTTTTTACTTACATCACAGTTACATGATTTTTATTTTTATAACTTATTTATCGCACTCGATAATTCTAAGGTTAGAGAACTTTTCTTGAAAACTATTATCATTTAGTTTGTTTGTAATTAATACGTCAATATCATCAAATGTACAAACCTGGCTAAATGCATATTTTCCTAATTTACTATTATCCGCGAGCAAAACTTTATTTTCGGAAACCTGTAACATAATATTTTTTAATTTTGAGTTTATTTCACTGCCATCGCGAATACCATTTTCGATATTGAACCCTTGGCATGAAAGAAATAAGGTTTTTATCTGAAAGCTACGGATAATACTTTCTGCAATTGGGCCATGAAAATCATCATGGCGTTCTGAATATTCCCCACCAATACCAATAACGCGCACTCGGTCACGGCAGGCCAAGGCTTGGATAATCTTGACCGAGTTTGTCACTACCGTAATGTCGATATCAGGTATTTGCCGTGCTAGAAACCAGCAAGTACTACTGTTATCTAACATAATACAGTCACCAGGCTGAATTAATTTTAGTGCGGCCTTTGAAATCTTCATCTTGGCATCAGGGTGCTCTTCGGTTCTTTTGCGAAAAGACTCTGCACCATCAACCATTTGACTGAGCTTGACCGAAGAAGGTATCACATTCACCATCGACATTTCTTCTTGGTCGATGGCTACCGCGCCCCCAAAGCTACGGATGATCTTATTTTCCCGCTCAAGGGCAGTTAAATCACGACGGATAGTTTCTTGAGAAACGAGACACAATTGAGCTAAATCACGTACTAACGCCGAACCATTCTGCGAAACATGAGAACAAATTAATTTATGGCGTTCGGCTTGTAACATATTTAACTCCTATTCTTTCCACGATATTTATTCTGCCCGTGTTGCTTTTTTTTTGTCGTGATTGGATTCAAGTAATCTGTTTTTGAAAAAAACAAAGCCTACTAAAGTGATTTTGATCTTAATTTTAAGAGTGCTAATGTGGCTTGTTACATAATAATTAGATTTGAATCACTATATTTTCGGTGTTTTTTTGCTTTTCTCTTAATAAACAAAAAATATTGGGCTAACTCGGTCATTTAACCACATCTTTATTATGACTTTATTTGACTGAATATGCCCGAATAAGACCGACTTAGGCGATTTTGTTACGAATTTGTAAAGTGAGGTGCTTTTTAAATGGCCTAAATCTGTTTACCTTAATAGCCAGATAAAGGTTATCAACACACAAAAAACATCACCATAATAAATTTTTGTTGTTGATATTAAAGCATATTTAAGCAAGCTAGGGAGTTGTTATGTTAGAACAATTGAAACAACAGGTTTTTGAAGCGAACCTTGCCTTACCCAAACATAACCTAGTGACATTTACTTGGGGAAATGTGAGTGGTATTGACCGCGAAGCTGGGCTAATGGTGATAAAACCTTCTGGCGTTGACTATGAAACCATGAAAGCAGAAGACATGGTGGTGGTATCGTTAGAAAGTGGAGAAGTAGTCGAAGGGAAATATCGACCGTCTTCAGATACCGACACGCATTTGGCATTGTACAAAGCATTCCCTGAAATTGGCGGTATTGTTCATACTCACTCCCGTCACGCCACGATATGGGCTCAAGCAGGGCAGCCATTGAGCGCCTTAGGGACAACCCATGCCGATTACTTCTACGGTGAAATTCCTTGTACCCGTAAAATGACAGCAAGTGAAATTGAAGGGGACTATGAAAGAGAAACGGGTCATGTGATTATTGAAACCTTCAAGGAAAAAGGCCTGTCAGCAAAAGATATTCCAGCCGTATTAGTGAATAGCCATGGGCCATTTGCTTGGGGAACAAGCCCCGATAATGCAGTGCATAACGCCGTAGTGTTAGAAGAAATTGCCTATATGAATTTATTTACCCGTCAATTAAGTTCACAAATAGGTTCCATGCAACAAGTATTATTAGATAAACACTATTTACGTAAGCACGGTAAAAATGCATATTACGGGCAAAAATAAAGTAGCTAAAAAATTAATTAAATAGAATTGGCGAACGAGAGTTATTATTGGTCTTATGATCAATAAAGGATTTTTTCGTCAATAAAATAGCCACAATGAGTATTCTATGTGGCTATTTTACTGTTATTTTAAATAAAGCAATTTCTCGGGTTTATTAGATTAAACCTGTGGTTATTTATAAGATAATTAAATTTATTTAAACTAAGTATATCTCTCTAAGTTGCTTAATATCATTATCTGTGAATTTAAGTTCATCTTTAATATACATTTCAACAGAGCCAGATATTTCTTCCATTGTATTAAAGACTTCTAAAATAAATGATTCTTGAGTATCAATTAGTGAGAGTAAATAATCCAGTACATTTTGGTCTTGGGTTATTTTTCGATATCCCGCCATTTTAATTTCGTTACGTTCAAGCCGGTTAAAATGAGTAAGCATATAGTCGTCAACGATGGCTTTTTTTGGAACACCTAGCATAGCAAGTACAAGTAGTGCACCATAACCCGTTCGGTCTTTTCCTCCTCGGCAATGCTGAATATTTGGGGCATTGTGGCTATCGAGTAAAACTTCGATCATTTGTTTGAAGGCAGCTTTTGACTTATCACTTACTACAAATTGGCGATATTGCTCCAATATTTGTAACCCATCGCCGTTAATCATCTCTTTAGGAATATGTTGGATAACACTTTCGATTAATGCTTTGTCTTCATTATCCGGTGATGCGGCAAATTGTGCTGCTAATTCAGCTGTTTGAGCCGTAGCATCGAGATGATACGTTTTCTTTTCACCAACATGGCAATTAGGAGATTTGTTAATTTCATTTTGAGTACGGTAATCGATAATACTGTTTATCCCTAAATGGGAGATGTAATTTACTGCTTGTTCATTTAGATTAAACAGATGGTTAGAGCGATATAACATTCCCCATTTCACCTGTTTTCCGTCTGTTGTGGTATAACCCCCAAAATCACGGAAGTTATTTAATCCCTCAATAGGCAATGTTCTTTCAGCGAATAATCTACGTTCGTTGGCATTTTGTAAAATAAAATAGATACGTTGTTTAGCATTTAATGGGTCTTGAACTGTAATGGTATTCTCTAATTTATCTGTAATGAAATTCTCAGGATAAACTTGAGTATCAGGTCTATCCGTCCAATATAATGCTAGAGGAGAGGATGGAATTTCACTAAACTTTATTTCGAGTGTTGATTCACTCACTCTGTTGACTTCGATTTCCATATATTTCCCTTTATCATCCTAAAATTCCGAACACAGAACAAATAACACCTAAAACCATAATGGCGACAATGAGTGCAACGGTATGTTTCCCTTGAAATTTACGAACAAGGAAGAAAATACCGAGGGCAAAGAGAAGAGTGAGTAAGTTAGGTATTACCTTGTCAAACATCTCTTGTACTTTGATAGATTGCTCACCGACGGCAATGGTTAGCGGAGTGGAAAGCTTGACGGTCGTCGCTATCAAGGAACCTAGGACCATGACCCCGACAACGTTCGCTATATTAGTAATTCGCTGAATAATATTTGATTTTTTCGATTGCTCGATTAAATCAACGCCTTTGTTATAGCCATAATGAATAAAGAAATATTTGGTGCCGATATTGACGATATTAAACAGAATAAACATTAAGATAGGGCCAATAATATTACCTTGCAGTGCAAATGCGGCTCCGATGCTGCCGCAAATAGGTAACCACGTAAATTTTAATAAGCTATCACCTAGGCCTGCAAATGGCCCCATTAAACCGGCTTTTACAGAAACGACAGCTTCTTTTTCTTCTTCTGTTGTTTTTTCTTCTAATGCAGCGGTGACACCGAGAATTAATGCGCCAGCGTTAATTTGTGTGTTAAAAAACTCGAAATGGCGTTGCATGGCTTTAATACGTGTTTCTTGATCTGCTTTTTCATAAAGTTTATCGAGAACGGGTACCATACAATGCGCAAAACCAATTGTTTGCAGTTTTTCGTAGTTGTATGAGAATGACATGGTTTGAATTCGCCAAAACATACCATTAAGCTCTTTTTTCGTGAGTTTTTTATTTTCAGAGGTGGTTATTTCACTCATAGGTCATACTCCTCTTCTTCATTTTTATGGGAAGTTGGTGCTGTTTTTTCTTCTGGTGTTTGGCGCAAGCTGTTGGCAAATGCCATGTCATAAAGCACAGCAAATGCCAGAGCGATAAAAGTAATTGGGATAATTGGTAGTTTTAAATAGGTTGTGAGCATAAAACCGAGCAGAAAGAAAAACCACATTCTGCCTTTAAGCAACATGAGTAACAGAATACAGATACCGACAGCAGGGATCAGTTTAGATGCGACACCCATACCGGTAAGAATACTTTCAGGTACGGCATTTAATATGCTATTGACTAAGTCACTACCAAAATAAACCGCAATAAAGCAGGGAATGGCACGAATAAAAAACCACAGTGGCGTCGAGAAATAATGCACTTTTGTTAGGCCGCTGTAGTTGCCATCAAGAATGGATTTACTGGCCCAGACATTTAAAAAACTAGCAAAAGAACGCCAGATAATCAGTAATTGCTGACATAGAATAGAGACAGGTACGGCAAGAGCGATACCTGCTGCAATTCCGCCATTGGAAGCAATACCGAGCGCAACTCCAATAATTGAACCGGCGATAATATCGGGTGCAGAATAAGCACCAACATTACCAATTCCCATCCACATCAATTCTAATGTGGCGCTAATGGCTAACCCTTGAACCATATCGCCCATGATAATACCGGCCACAGTACCGGTGAGCAGTGGGCGTCTTAGCATTTGCGGACCGACATCATCCAATGAGCAAATACCTGCCCAAATTGCAATTAAAATGGCCTCTACTAACATAATAGGCTCCTCACTTATTGAGTGAAAATAAGTATGATTAAATGAATTAATTGAGTAATGTTTTCAATTCAACAATGGGATCTTTAGGAACCATTTGAATTTCAATGGCAACGTTATTGTTGATAAGTGACCTAAAGGCTTGTTCTTCATCCGGTGTTACAGCAACCGCACGGGATAAATTACGACGGCCTTCTTGCATACGCATCCCGCCGACATTCAGTTTTTCCAGTTTTAAGCCACTTTCGACAAGCCTGTTCACATCAATACTGTTAGTAAACAGCAGCATAGTGCGGCGTTTAATTTCCGCTTTTTTTAAGACTTCAATGAATTTATCGACGCCAAAAACGACTACTTTTAGATCTGGTGGAGCAGCCATAGTAAGAACTGATTGTTGAACGGTGTCATTGGCAACTTTGTCATTGACGATAATCACCTGTTCAATATCAAAATTTTTAACCCAAGTGGTTATAACTTGGCCATGGATAAGTCTGTCATCAATTCGAGCAACATTAATTGGCATGGGATTCTCCTAAAGTTCGCTATCATTTTGTGCTAATGGTTTAAGTTGTTCACCGACATTAAGGCAACTGTCAGGGAATACATCATTAATGACTTGATGAAGTTCATGTAAAGGGAGGTCTCGGTTGCTGAGTATTTCGAGAAAAGTAGGAACATTGATTCCGCAGTACAGCACAACATCATTTTGGGTAATAACGAGCTCGCTGGCTAAATTGCAAGGAGAACCGCCTAATAAATCCACTAAAATTAAAACGCCATCGCCTTTATTAACATTTTGATATGTTTCAAATAAATGTTTTTTTACCTCATTAATATTGCTTTCTCTTTGAATGGAAATCACGCTGATATCTTCTTGAGAGCCGATTAGCATTTCAGCACATTCCAATAACCCTTGTGCAAAAGGCCCATGGCTAGCCAGTATGATAGGTATTTGAGAGCTCATTTTTTCCCCTTATATTTATTTTTTTATTTTAGTAATAAAATTACTTTTATATATTTATTTTAAAGTAACAATATCACAAAAAAGGGGAATGAAAAGGGGGAGTTCCTAGAAAGGGTCATTTTTGTGAGCAAGATCGAAGTGGCTACTTAGAGCCACATAGAAGATATTAAGGAGGAGAAAGCCGATTAGTTATTGCTATTTAAGCGAGAAAAGCGCTCCGCACGAGTACTAATTTGTTTTTGAATTCGTTCATCGTACTGTTTAATAAATAAGTTAGTAATCAACATATTAATTACAGTCAGTTGCGAAATTTTTGAGCGAATAGGGATAAGCCTTGAAACGTGCTCCGTGGAGATCGTGTGCAAGACTGTTTCTGCTAGCGATGACACCGAGCTTTGCCCCATTTTCGTGATAGCAATGGTCGGAACTTTCAATTCTCTGGCAAGAGTGAGTAGTTTGATACATTCGTGGTTTTCACCAGAATGAGAGATGACAATGACAAGATCGTTCTGATCTAATGTATTCACAATACTGAATTGGATGCTGTAATCAAGGTGACAATTAACATCTTTTTTTATTTTAATTAGTTGATATTCAAATTCTTTTGCAACTAATCCACTACTGCCTGCACCATAAATTACAATTTTTTTACTCTTGCTAATTAACTCATTTGCTTGCTTAAAGGCATTTAAATTAACCAAAGCACATGTTTCTTCTATGGATGATTTTTCAATCAGTCCTACTTTGTGATTAACGGTTTCCATCGAGTCATTAATATCAATATCTTCTTGCAGTAGGGTGCCGTAAGATTTGTGATTAATCGATGAAATTAAATCAATTTTTAGGTCACTAAAACCTTGATAGCCTAACTTATGACATAGGCGCAAAATAGTTGTGGTACTGACCTTATTTTCTTGGGCAAGGGATTGAATGCTAATACTTTGCATGTTTTTCTTATTAGCAATAATGTACTCAGCGACTTGTTTTTCTTTGGTGGAAAGGCTGTCTCTGGCCTCTCTAAGTTTTAGGTCTATCATTATTTACCCTGCTAATAAATTAAAATTCGTCATTACGAAATGGATCCTACCATATCTTAAAAATAGGGAAATGGTGACTTTTCTTTATTGTCTTCGTGTCACGATAATGGGGCTTATGGCTTAGGATAGAAAGTAAGGTCGGTAGGAAAAAGTTAATAAATATAAATAGTTAGTTATATCCCTATTGCTTAATAATAACCAAAGCAATAGGGATCAGTTTGTTTTTAAAGTGTGACGCCCATTTTAAAAATTGCTAATTCACGGAAATCATTGATTTCATTTTTTGTAGGTTCACCATTAACGGTTTTGACAACCAACTGAATGAAGTCATCTAATAACTGATCCATGGATTTTCCTGTTAATAAGGCACCTGCATTAAAATCAATCCAATGGGGTTTTTTGGCGGCTAATTCATTATTGGTCGCAATTTTCATGGTGGGGACAAAGCCACCATATGGCGTGCCACGACCTGTTGTAAATAACACCATATGGCAGCCAGCTGCTCCTAAGGCACTGGTGGCAATGGCATCATTACCCGGCGCGCTTAACAAGTTGAATCCTGGGGTTGTCAGGCGCTCCCCGTATTTTAAAACATCCATTACTTGGCTAGTGCCAGCTTTTTGTGTGCAGCCGAGAGATTTTTCTTCGAGTGTCGAAATGCCTCCGGCTTTATTACCTGGAGATGGGTTTTCATAAATTGGCTGGTCATGGGCAATAAAATATTGTTTGAAGTCATTGATCATATTGACCGTTTTCTCAAACGTCGGTTCATCATGGCAGTGGTTCATTAGAATTTGTTCCGCGCCAAACATTTCAGGGACTTCCGTTAACACTGTGGTTCCGTTATGGCTGACTAAAAAATCAGAAAAACAGCCCAACAGTGGGTTAGCGGTGATACCTGAAAGCCCATCAGATCCACCACATTCAAGGCCAAATTTCACTTCACTCAGTTTGCCTGCTTCACGTTTGTCCTGCTGTACGAATTGATAAAGCGTATTAAGGTGCTCGACACCGGCTTCAATTTCATCATCTAATTGTTGGCATACCATGAATTTTACACGTTCATCATCATAGTCACCTAATGTTTCTTTAAAGGCGGCTACTTGATTGTTTTCACAGCCTAAACCGATGACTAAAACGCCACCTGCATTAGGGTGCTTAACCATATCTTGTAAAATAGTACGGGTTGTTAAATGGTCATCACCGAGCTGGGAACACCCTAAAGTATGGTTATAAAGATAAACACCATCAATATCAGAAGCGCCATTATGTTGTTTATTAAAGCGTTCGATCATTTTTCTCGCCAGTGCATTAACACAGCCGACTGTTGGTATCACCCAAATTTCATTACGGATAGCGACATCACCATTTGCTCGGCGATAGATTTGCACTTCTGGATCCGGCCGTGTAACGGCAATTGTGTTGTGTTCAGGGCGGTACTCATAATCATTTAAGGCACTTAAATTGGTGGCGGTATTATGAGTATGAACATGCTCTCCAGCCGTTATGGTAGTCGTTGCATGGCCGATAGGAGCGCCATATTTAACAATATTATTGCCAGCCTCAATCAAGGTGAGGGCAATTTTATGCCCTCGGTCAACATCTTGTTTTAATGTTACTGATTGCTCTGCAACACTAATGGTTTCCCCTGCTTGTCGGTTAACTAAAGTAATGGCGACATTGTCATTGGGATGTATTTTAATTATATCTTTTATCATATTGCGTTCCCTGAACTGGAAATCGGATTAAGCATGATCAGCCATAAAAAGTATGAATGATCTTTTGTTGTCTAAATTTCATTCATTATACGATCTGGTCTACAACTTTAAAAGATGTTATACCAATTTATTATGATTTATTTATTAGTGAAGTTCTATTTCACCCATCGTCGAAAAATTTCGTTATACTGTGGACATTGATGGCCAGCGAGTCGGGTGGTTATGTGAAAGGAGAAAATAATGAGCTCACAAGAGAGTGAACCGCGCCTATACCAACAAGTTGCGGCTCTGGTCAAAGAACGTATCGAAAATGACGAATACCCAGTTGGCACTAAATTACCTGCGGAACGGTTACTTGCTGACGAAATGAAGGTGAGCCGTACTGTGATCCGTGAAGCCATCATTATGTTAGAAGTAGAAGGCTATGTGGATGTACGCAAAGGATCTGGCATACATGTTATTAGTAACCGCTCTAATAACTCAGTCAATACAGAAACGGGATTAGAGTTTAGCCGCTGTGGGCCGTTTGAGCTCTTACAAGCAAGGCAATTGATTGAAAGCCATATCGCCGAGTTTGCCGCGACCCAAGCCACCAAAGAAGATATTTTAAAACTAGTTGATATTCAAAAGCATGCTCGCAAAGAGGATCGTTTTCGTGATTCAACATGGGATCTTGCTTTTCACATGCAAATTGCCGCGTCGACCCATAACAGTGCGATGGTGGTGATCGTTGAGCAAATGTGGAGCCAACGCTTACGTAACCCTTACTGGCTCAAGCTTCATGAGCACATTGATAACCGTTCGATTGAGAGCTGGTGCGATGAACATGACCAAATTTTGCAGGCGTTAGCGCGTCGAGACTCTAAAGGGGCGCGGCAAGCTATGTGGCAACATTTGGAAAATACCAAAAAAATGTTATTCAATGCGACCAGTGATGACTTCGAATTCACCATGGATCGCTATTTCTTCGCAGATAGCCCAACCATGGATGATAACAGCTAGTTATTCCTCATCATCTTCCGATATTTGCTTCAGCGCGGGGAGGTTAACTAAAATAATTTTCCCGTATTTTGCATCAATCCAGCCTAGTTTTTCCCATGCGACTAAACGCTTATTGATGGTTTGCCGTGTGGTATTAATGATGGTCGCTAAGTCATCTTGTGTGAGATATAAGCTTAGTTGAATTCCTTTTTCATGAGGTTCGCCATAGCCTTCTGCTAAGCTCAATAAGCGTTTGGCGAGTCGGGCTGAAACAGATAATAAGGCACTGTCATTGATAATGGTAAAGGCATTACGAATCACTTTGCAGAGTAAAATATTCAGAAATTGGTAAAAAACGGGGTGTTTTTCCAAGATCATGGTTAAGTCTTTCGGTGATATCGTCAGTAATATGGTTGGGCTAATCGCTTTGGCATCATGGGTGCGCGCTGATTTATCTAGCATGGCAATTTCGCCAAACCAATTGCCTGGTGAAAGATAGCGAAATACACATTCACGGCCATCTGAGGAAATTGAACTTACTTTTACTGAACCTTGAATCACCGCATATAGACCACGAGCAGGGTCACCCTGATAGTGAACCATTTCACCATCTGGATAGAAACGTAATGTGGCGCATGTCATTAAGATGGAAATCAAATAATCAGGTAAGTTACTAAACCAACTATTTGTTTTTAATATTTCAAGAATATTTTCATGCGTTAGAACTAATTGGCTGTTTTGTACCGCAATGTTCATCTGAATGCTCCCTGCATGATTGGCTAACTTTATCATGACATTTGGTAGGGTTATGTTCAATCATGAACCGCCGTAATATTCGAGTAAACCTCATAAATAAGAAATAAGGTAATAGAAAACCCGAGCCATTAATGTGGCTCGGGAGGGATTTAAAAGATAATTAATTAATCTTCAAATCGTTTTTCAATACCTAATCTTTTTAATGTCAGAATCAACAGACCACCGATAAAGGTGACCAATGCGATAAAATAGAGTCCTGCACGGGCAGATTCAAAGGTAGTTTCAGCCCAAACTCGTAAGTTTGGTGCCACAAAACCACCTAAGTTACCCACTGAGTTAATCAAAGCAATACCCGATGCAGCTGCGGTGCCGCCTAAGTATGCAGATGGGAAGCTCCAATACAGAGGCTGCATCGCCAAGTGACCAGCCGCTGCCACACACAGGGCAATAATCGCAATGACGGGAATGCTATCGAATAAACCAGAAACCGCAATTCCCGCAGCACCTAACATAAAGGTGATGGCAGCGACTTTACGACGTTCTTTTAGACGTTCTGAAATACGAGGTACATAATAAACCGCAATTGCCGCACACAGTGGTGGAATGGCGGTAACAAAGCCTACAAGTATGCCGACTTTACTGCCCAACAACGTACCGATTTGGGTTGGTAAGAAGAAATAAATCCCATAGCCACATATTTGAACGGTAAACCAAATCAGACACAGGTAGAGGACGCGCATATCTAATAATGCTCTCAAGGCGCCTTTCGGGCTATGGCCTGCTTTGGCATCTTCTTCCAAGGCTAATTTAGCGGAAAGTGCACTTTTTTCCTCAGCTGTCAGCCATTTGGCTTTTTCAGGGCGGTCATCAAGGTAAAAGAACACCCAAATCCCGACAATAGATGCTAATAAGCCTTCTACGACAAACATTAACTGCCAGCCGTATAAACCGAAGGCAAATGAAGTTCCTTCCAACGACAATAATGAGCCAGATAATGGGCCGCCAATGATAAACGCCAGTGGTGCCCCAAATAAGAAGTAGCCTGTCACCCGTGCCCGGATATTTTGTGGGAACCAGAAGGTTAAATACAGAATAACCCCCGGAAAGAAGCCCGCTTCACTGACACCAAGTAAGAAACGCAGCACAATAAAGGTGGTTTCATCATGAGCAAACATCATGGCGGCAGAGACTAGCCCCCATGTGACCATAATGCGCGATAACCATACCCGAGCGCCAATTCGGTACAACAGAATATTACTTGGCACTTCAAATAGTGCGTAGCCGATAAAAAAGATCCCTGCGCCAAATGCGTATGCAGCGTCACTTAACCCAGTTGTTAATTGAAACTCTTGTTTTGCAAAACCAATATTTGAACGGTCTAAATAAGCCAATATGAACATTAATACCACCATAGGTATTATTTTTCGTATTGCTTTGCTGGTAGCCGATGATAAATGATCCGTATTGGTGGACATGGTTCACCCCAGTTTTTTGTAAGATAGTAATGTTATCTATTCATTTTTATTATGTGTTTAGCCCGCCGCTGAATAACCAGCAGAGTAGAGTATAGAGCTAATGTACTCGTCATACTTCAAGTTGCAGTGTTGTTGATTGCACCATGAATTATTCAGAGTATAAATAAGTAATTTAAAATGAATAATTCTTGTTATTAATTTCCCTTTTTCATGTTGTTAGAAATGAAATATTGAAAAAGGGAATGAACATTATTTCACGTTAAATTTGGCTAATGCTTCAGGTTTTAACGTCGTACCTGCCCCAGGCGCGGTTGGTGTGGTATAAACACCATCAATGACTTCGACTGGGTCAACAAAGCAATCCAGTGTCCATGGAATAAATTCCAGTAAAGAACAAGCGGGATGTGCCATTACCAGATGCAATTGTGCCTGCATCATATCGCCATGGTGTGGTGTCACTGGTAAATTAAAGGCCATACCTAAGTCAGCAATTTCCCATACCGCTGTTAAACCGCCACAGCGTGTTGCATCAGGTTGTAAGTAATCAACGGCACCCGCCAAGACAAATTCTTTAAATGAATCATTGTGATAAAGTAATTCACCTAATGCGATAGGTGTATCCATATAAGCGGCAAGCTGTTTATGGCTGGCGACATCATCATGCCATAATGGTTCTTCAAACCACTTAATATTGAAATCATTTAAACGGTGGCCATATTGCTTGGCAATACTGATATCCCATTTACCGTTTGCATCGACCATTAGGTCGATATCGTCGCCAATTGCGTTACGAACAGCTTCAATACGTTGTAGATCTTCGCGTGGATCTGGTTTACCAATTTTCATTTTTATTGCTTTGAAGCCTTCTTCGAAGATCATTTTTTTACAATCATCGACTAAGTCTTCTTGGCTACGCACTAACCAACCGCAGTCGGTGTTATAGGCGTTAACTTTATTGTGTTTTGAACCGCCAAACAGTTGCCATAGCGGCTGATCCGCGGCTTTAGCTTTAAGGTCCCAAAGGGCGATATCGATGGCAGAAATCGCCATTTGCATCAAACCACCACGACCTACCCAGATATTGGTTGAGCTGCGAGTGAGTTTTCGATGTAAATAGCGCACCTCTGTTGGGTCTTCGCCGAGTAATATTGGGCCGAAAACATCTTCAATAATAGTGGTGATTAAACGGTCAGTGGTGATGTCGGCATGTGTCCCTGTGTGACCATAACCGACTAATCCACATTCTGTTTTGATCATGACACCCGGCATCCCCCAATGGGTAATGCTGTGAGTTGAGTCACCAATTAGGTCATTAGTGACAGGTACGTGCATGATAAAAGTACTAATTTCTTTTATTTTCATTGTTGTTCCCAGGTGTTGTAAGGTGGTTGAATGCCAATCTAGCAGTGGGAAGTGGATTAAACTGTCAAATGATTTACAGATTGTGCCTGTATGACGCTTTTTACTGATAAATATGAGCTAGATCTCTTTATTTTGTATGATAGATTATGGCGTATCTTTAAAATTGGTATAACAGCTTAATAGGTGAAAATAGTGGGAAGCAGGGAACAATAAAAATTTTTATCAGGGTATGGGGTTCAATCTAGAGTAGGTTTAGAATAATGGCGGAAACCCAGCTTTATAGTGGATAAAACATGTCTAAACGATTTCTTTTATTGCTTTGTATTTTATTTACGAATTATCTTCCCCAATCTTTGGCTTCTGAGATCGTCAACAACACTGACGATTGGCAGTTGGCAGACATCCCACCAAAGCTAGTGCAAACAAAACAGCCTGAAATTATTTTTGCGATGATTGCTGGAGAAATGCGAGCCGTCGCAGAACTCAATGCAGAACACGGTTTTTATGCCTATTCTCCTTCGGGGGATTACTGTGCAATGCAGTTTGGCAATGGGTATGCCTTTGTAAAAACAGTATCGTTTTCGAACCAAAAACCGCGTTATGTACCTGAAGTGGATAGGCTAAATGATTTACAAAATCCCATTTATGATTATTTGGTCACACACCAAAAAACAGCGGTATATAACTCAACTCAGAGTAATAGTAAGCAAATTGCCTCTTTATGGGAAAACCTGCGCTACCCTGTGTTATCGCGGATGATTAAAACGGATAAAGCAGGAGAAAAGACTGCTTGGCTAACCATTCGCCTAGGGGATAGGCTGGGCTATGTGCGTTTAGATGATGTAGCATTAGATAAAGGCATTCCAATTTTAACTTATCACCATATTCTCAAAGACAGTGAAAATAAGCATTTTCGTGACACGTCAACGACGACATCCGTAGAAGCATTTCGTGAACAAATGAATTATTTAAAACAGGCGGGTTACCAAACGCTTTCGCTTGCCGATGTGGAAGATTATCTGAATAAATCTGCTAACTTACCAGGTAAAGCAGTCGTGCTGACATTTGATGATGGTTTAAAATCAGTTTATCGCTATGCATTACCGATTTTAAGGTATAACCGCCAGCAGGCGACGCTATTTATTATTTCTTCACGGATTAAAACACAGCCACAAAAATGGTCAGCGCATGACTTACAATTTATGAATAAACAAGAGATAAAAGATAGCCGAGATGTTTTTAATATCCAATCTCATACTCACTTTTTACATCGTTTAGATAACCATAATTCACCCATTTTATTTAGCCGGAAAGAACATACGATCATGTTGGATTTCAAACGATCGATGAGAATTCTAAGCCGTTTCGAACCTGAGCAGCGTTACCTTGCATATCCATTTGGTGGTTATAACCAATCAGCGATGGATGCGGCTAAAGATGCGGGGCTACATCTTGCCGTCACGACCATTCAAGGAAAAGTTAAATTGGGGGATAACCCTTTTGCGCTCAAACGTTTGTATGCTTTTCGGACTGACCCGTTAGAGAAATTTGCTCAGATGGTAGGTAATAGTGAAAAAAGCGTCATAAATCAAAATATTATTATCGACAGATAATCAATATAGCGAAGTAAGCACTGGGTTGTTTGGCTTAGTGCTCATCCGCTTGCTTGCCCGTTCCCATCTCTTTTAAAAATTGTTGTTGGTAAACAAACAATTCTTTCGCGCTAATACAATGATAATCCATCGAAAACTGTTCGGCGGTTTGCTCAATGATCTTAGCAAGTGCAGGGTAATGGCGGTGGTTCCAATTCGGAAATAAATGATGAGTAAGATGTAAGTTTAACCCGCCTAACCAATAGGTTAGCCAACGAGGTGTGGTTTGCCAATCATAAGTGGTTGAAAAAGTATGAGTATAAAAACCATGCGGCATATTGCCTTCTTTGGGGGGCGTATAAAAAGTTGCTTTCGCCCAATGGGTGCCAAGTATTAATACAACAAATACGAGGGAGGCAAGCATTTGGCTAAATAAGTAAGTGAGTAGCAAGGTACCTAAACTGATATCAGTGATAACAAACGCAGGTATGACTATTGCAACAATCAAATGTAGTAACTTAGCCAATAAAAATGCCCCAATACCACGACGGCCTTGATGGCGCATATGCGGGGCGACGCGCGTCAAATGAAATCTGTCCATCCAATCAAAGAACCAAATCAATGCAGGGAAAGTCATTGCGGCAATTAATGGCCAATACAGATGCTGAGCTCGCATAAACGGGTACCAGCGCTGATAAGGCGTTTGACGTAAGACGAAATTTTCTTCGATATCTAAATCATAATGACGAATGTTGGTGTGAGCATGGTGAAAAATAATATGCCTGACTCGCCAACATTCAGGGTCTAAACCCAACGGAATAGTGACCCAAAAATTGAGCCAATAATTGGCTTTGGCCTGTTTGAAAATCGCATTATGGGAAGCATCATGAACTAAATTAATCGCCAATAATAATGCGAAACAGATAAACAGGGGATAAAAAATAAAAAAAGCCCAAGGCGCGTTAACACATAGCGCTATGTCGTAACTGCCTAGGCAGCACAAGATTAAAACCAAGCTTTTTAAATAAAAGCGTAAGTCAGCGAACCGGTGATCTGCACGCTGTTGTAAATAGTGTTTAGCGGCCTTGTTCAACGCTTTTTGGAACGCTTGATCATGGCGGTGTTGGTAGCCTAACGGCCTTAGCGGCTCAGGCGACATCACGCACCTGTATGGGTTTTCTGCCGATACCAAGTAACATTAATAAACTATGCAGCCACAGAGCCGTGGTAAAAATTACCCAAAATGGCGTTGTCCATTGCCAAATAAATAAAATGCAAATTAATAGTAAGCAAGCGATAAAAAACCAGCTCATCAGGCCAATTTTGCGGCCATCTGAAATACCTGATAGTGCCACGGTACCTAAGGCTAATAAGATAAATAAAATCACTTGCTGTTGAGTCGTTCCCTGATAACCATAGCCATAAATATAGACATAACCAATAACTAGGCTAAATAGGAGAAGTGTTCCCATTACTAATGCGATTTGGTTCACGCGAAATAATGGTGCGGGTTTTTCCTTGGGTTGACTGCGACGTTTAATGATACGCCAAAAAGGCAAATTACTATCAATAAATGGGTTTTCAGAAGCGGGAGCCCCTTTGATGCCAAAATGGTGTTCCGTTTCAGGCAATTTGGAAAATGTGCCAAATAGTTTGTCCCAAAAAATAAAACTGCCACCAAAATTACGGTTGGAATAGTGCCCTTCTTTCACATGGTGAACTCGGTGGTGCTGTGGCGTTACCATAAATTTCTCCAACCAACCCAAACGCGGGATCAGCGCACTGTGGTTAAAAAATTGAATGGTATAGTGCAATATTGAAACGGTGATAAACACTTCTAAAGGGATCCCCATTAGCGCCAGCAACATAAAGAATGGGATTGATGTGAGTGATGAATACCACGAATTACGCACGCCTAATGATAGGTTATAGTGCTCCCCTTGGTGATGTACCACATGAACGGCCCATAAAACACGGTAAGTATGGTGTAAACGGTGTAGCCAGTAAAAGCCAAAGTCCCAAGCAAAAATCGTAAACACCCACACCAGTGCGGTTGGCCAGTTTTCAACGAGATTGAATGAGTAGTGGGTCACGACAAAGCCGTAACAAAAAATCTCTAACCCTCTAAACAGCCACAGCATAATATGGCCAGAGTTCAGGTTGAACACCAATTCTTGCCAGCTAACGGTTCCTTTTTGTGTTTTGGCTATCACCAAACCTTCTGCGACCACAACCGCTAACATGAAAACAATCGGAAAGGTTAATTCATTCATTAGTGTTTCTCTTTAAGACAAACTTCGCAGTGTGAACAATCACTAATGCCCCACAAGCGGTGAGTGCGCCAGTGACCACATCAATAAATAAATGGCGTTTTAACACCAATACAGAAGCACAAATAGCAAGGGTCCAAATTACGGCTAGAACCGTGCGAAATTTTTGTTGTGTTGACCATAATGCATTCAGTACGACGAGAGTCAATGAGACATGTAGAGAAGGTAGTAAATTTTGTGGGCTATCAATATTCATTAAAGCAGATAAAGCCAGTCCGGATAAGGTTGATAAGTCGTAATCGTGGTATAGCATAGTCGTGGGGTAGCACAAATAAACAGCCCCAGAAACCAGCGCACAGAGTTGCATGGCATACATAAGTGGGCGCGCTTTTCTTAGGGGACAGAGAAAATACCCAAGTGGGATAAACAGAAAAAAGGAGAGGTAAAGCCAGATGGCATCGGGGGAAAATGGGACGGCATTATCTAGTTTACTAGGGAGTAAAATATGAGCTTGCCCAGTCACTTGCCCGGTATATTGGTAAACAATACCTACGGTTCCCCAGCCGAGTAGGCAATAAATAAAGCGAGTGAATAATTCCCTGTTGTTCATTTTACTTCCTTACGGGTTATACGTCGCTTTTTAACCGAGAGTGCTTGCGTAATAGCGGCTGATGATAATTGCCAATCTAATTGCGTAATATCAACGTGTTGGCTTGCAAAGTAACTTGCTAGCTGTTGCTGGCAATGGGATAACTCCATGGGAGAGCATTCAGCCTGTAAATATAATGAGTTGCCTTGCTGTGTTAAGCGGAAATCAGCAGTAACAGGTAAGTGATTCACAATAACCCGCGCACAGGGATCTGCAAAAATCGTCACCATTTTGCCGTTATAACCCGGAAGTTGAAGCAAATCATCACAGCGACCCTCAATGCGTTCTATCGCCATTTCAGGGGAGCCACATGGGCAGGTGTTTTTTTTCACCACTAACACATCATCCAGTTGATAACGAACGATAGGCTGTGTTTTACGGGTAAAATCCGTAATAATCGGCGAAAAACGGTTATTATCAAGCCAATTAGGCTCAATATGCACAAACGCTTCATTTAAGTGTAAAGTACCATGAGAACAAGTACAGCCTAAAAAACCTTCCGTTGCTTGGTAGACCTCTCCAACATTGGGGAAGCAATCCTGTAATTTTTGTTTATCATGGGGTTCTAATACTTCAGCCACGGAAATGACTTTCTGCACATTTAGTTGAAGTTTCTGTTGATTAATGGCGTCAGCTATTGCGCATAGCACTTGGGCTGGCGCAACAATAATTGATGGTTGATATTGTTCAAGTGCAGTAAGTTGCAGGTCAAAATCTGCAAAAAGGTCATAAAAACGCAGTGAAATCCAACGGTTATTGACACTTTCATACAGGTTATTATTAGCACGTAAAAATAGAGCAACACGTTCACCACTAAACAGACTTTTAGGTAGCATTTTAGCTAACATGCTGCCAGACCAAACATTTTGTTCTTCTGGGCTAACAACGAAAAGGCCTCGACGGCCTGAGGTTCCAGAGGACAACCCGACACTGTAGCGCCCTACTTTAGGGGCAAAATCCCGAGATTGCTCACTTTTTTGTGCACATTCTAGAAGTTTTTGGCTAGAAAGCCCAGCGGTATTCATCTCATCAAAATTATCCATCATGACTTGTTTATTCATAATGGGAAAATTAGATAATGGCTGATTGATATATCGCTGAAAGTAAGGGCTTTTCGATAACACTTTGCGCTTAAAATGTGCCAAACGTTTTTGTTGATAAGCTTCTAGCTCGTCACGGTTGCGAAACGTCAAATGACGAGCGCGCCAGTAATGCCAAAGCATCGAGAGGATCACAATAAATCCCCTTCGTGGCACAGTTGGATAACCACATTGCGTTTATCAATTTCATGTAATTTATTGAGTGTTTCGTAATAAGCCTGCTTATCATCCATGATGATATTGGCAATGGCCATAGGGCCGCGCAATTCACGGTAATTAGTGGGAGACCATGCTGCGTCACCTGCGAGCAATATCCAGCCTGAGTCAGTTAGTACACACAAACCAATATGCCCTGCAGCATGCCCAGGAAGCGGCACAATGAATAACGTCTTCTGTTGATTTACTGCATAGCCTTCGCCCAAAATTTGCAATTCATTCGGTAACGCCACCTTTGGGAAACCTTCATAAAATACAGTACGTTGTTCAAAGTCTTCTGGTAGAAGACCACTGACAAAGGCATTTTTCAATGCAGCAAACCCTGTTAAAGGGCGTGTTTTAGCCCAGCCATCTCCTGAGCAAATAATGGGGATGTCAGGGAAGTCACGTAGCCCCGCGATATGGTCACCATGAAAATGGGACAAAATCACACCATTGATATCATTAGGTTTTAAGCCATCATTAGCCAATTGATTGACAAGGGCGTCTTTGCTTTCGAAATACACTGGGGTAACAGTTCGATATAACCGCATAATGCCATGGCGCGTGTGATCATAAAAATGGGTGGCATAACCCGTATCAAATAGCCAACGCTGGTGTTCATCTTCAATCAGCCATGCTCTTGCTGGGAATTTACAGGATTTAAAACTAGCACCTTTTAAAGCCACACAGCCTGGATGTGTGCAGTAACCCACTTCATATTGATGAATTTTTAGCATGGGTTCTCCTGTTGTTTCAGCCATTTAGCGGTCAAATGAATACCTTGTTGCATACTATATAAAGGATAGTAACCCAGTTCTTGCTGTGCTTTTTGGTTATCTAATGTCATGGTGAAATAGGCTGCGCCAAGGCTATAGCGTGTGAGTAATGGTTCTTTTCCCGTTAAATAGCCAATGGCTTCTAATAGGCTGGCAATAACATACAGTAAAGGGTAAGGAGCTGAACGAATTTCGCAATCTAAGTTGAGTTCACTAAATAACTGATTTAATGTCTGTTTTAGTGCTTGGGGCTGTTGGTTGGTAATATTATAAATGGCGCCATTAGGGAGTGTTTCTTTGAAAGTCGCCAACTGCATGCTGTGAACCACATTTCCCACATAGGTGAGGTCAAAATGGTTATTTCCCCCATTAGGTAACACCAATTTTCCCTTACGTGATTTTATTTGGGCGAGCAAACGCGGTAGCAAAACGCGATCATGGGGGCCAAATAAACCTCGAGGGCGCAAAATAGTGTAACGAGTTGTCGGAAACTGCCTAACGCACTGCTCAATCCTAGTTTCGGCTAAATATTTTGTTCTGGCATATTGGTTAGCGAAATGTTTATTAACCGTGGACTCATGAATATTTTGCTGGTGGGTGAAATTAAAATAAATGGCTGGGGTGGAAATATGGATAAAGCGTGAGACTTTGGCTTCCCCCGCGGCGGTAGCCAAAATTTGAGTTGCATGAACATTTGTTGTCTCAAAATCTTGGCGTTTGCCCCAAGGTGAAGAAAGAGCAGCGCAGTGCCAAATGGCATCACAGCCAGTCATCATCTCTTTGGCCTGTTGCAAAGAAAGCTGAGCCAGTTCACAAGGGATAAATTCAGCTCCCATTTTTACTAGCTGTTCTCCTGCTTGCGGGTTTCGCCCACAAGCGACGACTTCAAAACCTCGCCCCAGTAAGTACTCACTTGCATTTCTACCAAGGCCACTCGTGGCACCTGTGACGAGGATCTTCATGGCACTAATACCATGGCGCACAGCGCTAACCCAGCGGCAGTGCCAATTAGCATGGCACTGGGCTTTTCATAGAAACGGCCTGTGATAATTGCTTCGTGTAATGCTGAAGGGATAGAGGCCGCAACTTGGTTCCCACGATGGCAGTAGATATCGACTAATTGCTCAGTTGTTACGCCCACACGTTGGCGCATATGTTCTAAAGAAAGATGGCTTGCTTGGTGTGGGATCACGGTACCAATTTGTTTGAGCTGTATACCTGATTCACTGAAAACCTGTTGCATAAAATCTTCAATCAAAGAAGATGCGAGGCGAAACAGTTTTTTCCCCTGCATATGGAACAGAAAATCATCATCGGTCATCCCTGCACGTGGATTGCGTCTTGTGCCACCTGCGCGAATTTCACAAAAATCAATGCCTGCTGTATAAGTGGTGTGTGTGTAAGAAATAATTCCACTATTCCCATCCCCTTTTTCCACAACAACGCAAGCTGCACCATCACCAAAAATCAACGATGATTCTTTATCTTGCCAATCAATACCACGTGAGGCGATATCCGCAGAAACAATTGCAATGCGTTGATAAGCGCTGGTGGCTAATAACCCCGCAGCAACCTGTAGCGCAGTGATAAAGCTGATGCAACTTGAATTAACATCAAAGCAGGCAATCCCTTGATTTAAATTTGATTGTTCAAGGATATGCGCTGCGGAGCAAGGCAAAGCTTGCAAGGGAATTGCAGACGCATTAATTAGCATATCAATACTGCTTGGTACGATATGGTTCGCATGCAATGCATTTTGAATCGCCAGGGAAGCTAACACTGCTTGTGAATCGGTATGACTTGCATGGAAGCGATATTCAATACCTGAATGTTTTTCAACAAAACCTTTCGGTTTATTGAGCTTTTCATCAAGCATTGAGGAGTAAATTTTGTTTTCAGGTAGTGCCACACCAGAAGCAATGATTTTTAGTGGGGTGATTGACCTATTACCAGACATATAAGTAGTGCCTATCTCATCATAATATTGACAATAAATATCAAAGTTCAAATATTTAATATATAGGAATTACGGAATTATTCTTAGTTCTTACTTTTATGTTTTTTTGCCTTGGTGAAGACGAGGAGGAAGAAGACATTTTATTCTGAAGACTCACTTCAAAATGGAAAAGGTCTTAAGCCACAATATTACCGAAAGATTACAAATTGTACGTTTGCCACTGACAGTGGTTTGCTATTTTTACGAATCACATCAATTAATAAGTAAAATTTATGTTATTGAATAATGGCTCAAGGTGTTAGATAATAGAAGAGAATAAACGCATAAATGATCCATACTGAAAAGAGTACATAAAATGTCATATCCTTCGAATCAGCTTAGAGACTTATCTTCTCTTTTTTTGAGAAGTGAGGTATCGCGTTGGTTTAAAGGCGATTTTAAATCAATTGATGTAAAACTACATAGATATCAGCTATATGAAAAATACAAAGGTAAAACCTATTTATCTTTTGTAAAAAAGACCTATAAGTTATTGCTAAAGCATTATCCCAATGAGTATGTTTTAAAAAATGAATTTTTAAATCAGTGGCTTAAAAAAGAATTGGGATGTAATAGTTCCATAATATTTAATGAATTTCGCATTGGAAATGCCATTGCAGATTTAGCTATGTTTAATGGTGTATCGAAAGCTTTTGAAATTAAGTCTATTTTAGATAAGGATTATCGGTTATCTAATCAACTCCAAGAGTATAAAAAATTATTTAATGAGGTTTATATTATCGTCCCTCATGAGCATTTGGGGCGATATATCGATTTTGATAATTCTATTGGGGTTATTTCATATAGTAATGATTGTAATGCATTTAACTTAGAACGTAAGCCAAAAGTAAATCAGCATGTTGATATTGATACATTGATGAATGTTTTGCACACTAAGGAATATTTAAAAATATCAAAAAATTACTATAAAGAGTTGCCAATGATGAACTCATTTAATCAATTTGATATTTGTAAGGAGTTAATTTCAAGTATTGAAAATAATCAGTTGAATCATTTGTTTATTGAAGCAATGAAGGAACGAAAAGTTAATAATTTGTTTTTTAATAAACTAAATAATGAGCTTAATCAGATATGCCTTTCTTTGAATTTAAAAAAGGCGGATAGAGAGGATTTGATTAGTAAACTAAAAACGAATACGGTGTAAACTATGTATTTTCCATATTTAAGAGCAAGGCAGTTTGAACTGATTTCCTTAAGGGAACTCGCTACATCTGGCATTGTAAATAATAAGGTAATGCCGGTTTTAGAACCTGTTAAATCTAGTTTTAGTGGATTGAATTTAGCATGTAATATTTTTCAAGAGAAAAATTTTAAGGCTTTTCTCATCGTTAATCCTTGTTGTGGTGAGATTGCAGGGGATAGATATGATGTATTGAATTACTTGAAAGAATTAAATGGGGAAACATATTTACCTGCATTTATATATACCGATAACAGTAATTATATTCTTTCTTGTATAGATAAGTATAATCTGGAAAATTGCTTGATAGTTTGTTTAGATAAATTTTCTGATGAAGAACAGTTGAAAGAATTATCTACCCGAGATGAAATTTCTCATTTAATGTTATTAGACCCTAATAAGTATCGAGGGTTAGACAAGTATATGAAATTACTTGATATAAACTACATTAGATTAGATGATTTATTTGAAAAACAACAAAGAAATTCCGATTTTTTGGTTATAGCTGCGCATAAATTTACTGAGGAGCATCTCTATTATAAAGAGGATGGCTACCAAGGTTTCTCTGATTATACGATATTGCCTAGTGATTTTGTCGATGGTGGTAGTACTCCTAGGGCGGTGGTGATCCATCTCACCTATCCGAAGAGTGAGGTTACTAATGAGGTTTGGATTAGCCATTTTACATCTGAATCTAATGATTCAATAGAAAACGTACAAGGTAAATTCGCAGAGGCAACAAAGAAGGCCATCACTTTTTGTGATTCATTACCATTGGATAATATTGCGATAGATGAACTGAGAAAATATTTTACTGATAAAAAATACCCAGGCTTAGGTACAGTTAAAAAAATATCGATTAAAAATCATGTGTTAGTTATAAATGAATTAATATAAGGTCAATTTAATATATGAAATTTGTTTGTAAAGAATGTTTTTCAGATACTGAAATAATTGGCTTTATTATATCTCAGCGTGAGATTAATCAATGTGATTTTTGCAAAACATTAGATGTAGACGTTGTCAGGGTTGATGAGCTATATGGTTTTTTTGCAGAACTATTTACTAACTTAGTTCCAAAAGAGCATGGAACGTCTTTATCTAAATTGTTACAGGGAGATTGGAGTTTTTTTAAAAACCAAACGTGTGCAGATAAAGTTCTAAATTATGTTATACAAAATATTGATACAAACTTTATTCGCGCGAGTGATGGTGCTGATTATATAGATGAAATCTATGAAAACATAAACTATTGGGAGCAGCTAAAAGAGCAACTCAAGTGGGAAAAAAGATATTTTACAGATATCAATTATTTAACAGAAGATCTTGGCTGGGACAGTTTTTTTCAAAGCCAAGTTGTCATAAGCCCAAGTGATATTTTTTATCGAGCGAGACTTCATCAAAAAGAGGGGCAAGATCCTTTTAATGAAACAGAAATGCTTTGTCCTCCTAAATATTTAACGACTTCAGGTCGTGCTAATCCAATAGGTATTCCGTACTTGTACCTTAGTGACAATTTGTCGACAACACTTTATGAGGTGCGAGCCACTTTTTTGGATGAGATCACGGTAGCTAAATTTCAATTAGATTCAACGGTTACTACGTAAGCGGTTAATGAACCACACATACTAAACAAACTCGTCATTTGCCATAGTAGCTTTTTCATTGGAGGGACTATGGAACAACAAAGTAAACGAGAATACTGGACTGCAATTCTAGAGCAGCAACGACAAAGTAATTTAGGCATTAAGCAGTTTTGCTCGGAGCAAAACATAAGCTATCAGACTTTTCACTATTGGTCGAAAAAGCTCACGCAATCCGAGCCTGAAACCAGGGTTCAACCTATCGTGGTGACAGAGCCTACCGTGAGCACAAGTTGTGTTGTGTTAATTCTCAATAATGGCATTCGAGCAGAACTGCCGGCAACGCTTAGCTCGCAACAAATTAAGACTTGGTTTGAAGCGCTACAATGATACCAACAGGTAAGGTTTTCCTCATCTCTGGAGTCACGGACATGCGTAAGTCCATTGATGGACTATCGTTGATTGTCGCGGAGACTCTTGAGATGGATCCGTTTAGTGAGTCTTGGTTCATTTTCTGCAATCGTACCCGAGATAAATTGAAAATCTTGTTTTGGGATACTAATGGCTTCTGGCTGTACTATCGTCGCTTAGAAAAAGGGACCTTCAAGTGGCCAAGACCCAGTGAGGACGGAGCCATTCATATTACTAAGCAACAACTGGGTTGGCTTCTTTCGGGGTTAACGCTCGAACATGCCAAAGCTCATCGTCCACTTCATAATCTAGAAGTGTGACCGCTGATACTGATCGTCACGTTGGGCTTGAACGATCCTTTTTTGCTGTCATACTTAAGTCATTGAGATGACCAGAGCCCAGACATGACCGACCTCCCTGATGATATCGACCAGCTAAAAGCTATGCTGCTTGAGCTTCACCAACAGAACGAAGCAAAAGATAAACTCCTTGCGGCAAAGCAAGAGGAGGTTGCCGAGCTCAAAACCAAAATTGAGTTGTTGATTGAACAGCTCAATTTAAGTAAGTCAAAGCGCTTCTCATCACAAAGTGAAAAAATACCCAAAGGTACGTTTAACGAAGCGGAGCAACAAAAGAGTACGGCTAAATCCGACGACGACAAGAAAAAAACAGGCCGTAAGCCTTTTCCAAAAGAGCTCGAGCGTGAAGTTCATAAACATGAACTCAATGCCCCTTATTGCGACTGCTGCGACGAGCCTTTACATCAATGTGGTGTTGAAACTTCTGAAGAGCTGAAAATCATCCCACAGAAGGTTAGTGTTATACGTCACGAGCGAACCAAGTACGCTTGCCGGCAGTGTGAAAAAACACAGACTGAAACAAAGATTATCACAGCCCCAAAACCCGCAAGTATGATCCCTAAAAGCCTAGGGAGTGCAGATGCATTCGCCGCTGTAGTCACAGCAAAATACGTTGATGCTCTGCCACTCTATCGCCAAGTGGATATTCTCAATCGCTCTGGTATAGATATTAGCCGCGCTACACTGGCCAACTGGTGCGTTCAGTTAGGAAGCAAAGTGCAAGTCATTATTGATGCAATGAAAAGTGAGTTATTGAAAGAAAAGCTCATCTGCGCGGACGAAACCACTGTTCAAGTATTACGTGAAGAAGATAAGAAAGCACAATCTAAGTCATATATGTGGGTCTATCGTAGCGGTGAGTTCGTCAATAACCCAGTGGTTATCTACGACTATCAAGCCAGCCGCAGAGCAGAGTGCGTACAAGACTTTTTAGGTAGTTACTCTGGTTACTTGCTATCGGATGGCTACAGTGCATACGACAAACTTGAGGACGTGACTCAAGCTGCTTGCATGGCGCATGTACGCAGAAAGTTCACTGATGCTCAAAAAGCTTCACCATCAAAAAAAGCGGGCAAGCCAGAAAAAGCACTGAACTTTATTAGCAAACTATACGGTATTGAAAAGAAAGCCAAAGGGCTTAACGCAAAATCTCGACACCAACTACGACAAGAAGAAGCCAAACCTATTTTAGATGAGTTCAAGCAATGGCTTGACAGTCAAAACGTTCTCCCTAAAGGATTACTTGGCAAAGCCATCACTTATACGCAAAACCAGTGGCCTAAGCTGCTTACCTACCTTGAAGACGGCGATATAAGTATCGACAACAATGTGACCGAACGAGATATAAGGCCGTTCACGACAGGTCGCAAAAATTGGATGTTCTCAACGTCGGTAGGCGGAGCAAAGGCGAGTGCAAACTTGTATAGCCTCGTGATGACTTGCCGCGCTAATGACATGAACCCTTATTATTACTTCCAACACCTGTTTACCGAGTTACCAAAACGAAGTCCGAAAGATGATGTGTCGGATCTCATGCCATGGAACGTAGAAATCAGTGAGGTTGAGTAAAGCTTTACTGGTTCATTAAGCGCTTACGTTACTACAAGAGTTGCTATTGCTGATTTTACAGAACCCCCCTCCCTTTATCACCCTAACGAGATTAATAAAAAGATTAAAGGCACATTGCTGAGGCAAAAGATCAGCTTAGACTTATCCCAACCTATGAGACGATTCGACTCAGATCTGGACTATATTCCAACTCAATTTATCTGTGAATTCATCAAAGTTTTTACAGGCGTTGACGGCATTAAGTTTGCGAGTTCTCTCGATAGTACGGGTAATAATCTTGTTATTTTTAATCAAGAAATAATGGTATGTACTAGCGTAGAAAAAGTTAGGATCACCAAGTTAAAAATATCACATGGACGATAAATAGCAGTTTCGTATAGTTTGATAAATCAGCTCAAATTTACATATGGGTTATTGTCTGTTTTGACGTTTCCTCAACCAATTTCTCAATAAGCGACTGCCATGTCTTCGGTAATGTCGTTTGCCAAACTAAATCAACTTGCCATTGAGCATTTGCATTGTCCTGAATTGGAATAAAATCGATATTTTCTCCACCAATCTGCTTGGCGCTATATGGGACAAGACTGATGCCAACCTTAGCGGCGACTAACGCAATTAGAGTCTGAATGTCACTGGCTTCTTGTCGTGGCGTGATATGCAGATTTTCAGATTGCAAATAATGTTGAACTTGTTGATAAAGACCCTGACCGCGTTGTGCGCGTAACATCAGAAGTGGATATTGGGCTAAATAATCATTGATTGTACTATGTGGCTGTTGGTCTTTGGTGACAGCAAGCGCCAGTGTTTCAATTTTCAATGGGCGGCTGGCAAGGTATTCCACTGAGTTTTGCTTATCACTACGGGTAAATGCGATATCTAACTGGTGCTGAACAAGCTTCTCTCTCATGACATGTGAGGGCATGTCCTCTAATAGAATGGTGACATTGGGGAGTTGTTCTTTCAGACGGGCAACAAAAAAAGAGGCTTCGTGAAAAGTTGCAATACCGAATCCGACATTTAAAGAAAGCGGGGGAGTTTCTCTAAGAGCGGCGGCTTGGTTTAACAGCTCCGCCATATGGTTTAGCGTGTGTTCTGCGTAAGGCAGTAAAGCGCGGCCATGATCTGATAGTACCGCACCATGACGTCCCCGCTCAAATAGTACTATATCCAATTGTTTCTCAAGAAGTTGAATTTGTTTTGTTAAGGCTGGCTGACTAATATATAGGCGTGATGAAGCTTCGCGGTAATTTTTTGTCTCTGCGAGAGTGATAAATGCACGGAGTAGTCGAGTATCCATAGTTGTTAGCCAGTTCCTAGTAATAGAAGACGCTATAACATTTCTATTATGAATGCTATAGCGAGCCATTGACTTTAACTATTATTGCTTTTCTTGATGATAAGGGGAATTCTTAGAAGCAAAACGGACATGGCGAATATCCGTTTCGTAACCCAGAGTTTCAGTGATGATTCGGTAGAGCTCTGGGCGTCTTCCGGTTAACCAGCGACGGCCATTCGAGGTAGGCAATAAATCTAATTCAAGATCCGCGATGACGATATCATCATCTATTGCGCAGCTTTCTTTAATTACTCGCCCGTAAGGGTCTATGATCATGGCGTTTCCGGTTCGAATTTCATCATCATCTAAGCCAACTCCATTACTAAATAAATAAAACACGCCATTATCGTGGGCTCTGGAGGGTAACCAGCGCATTAGCCATCCGCGCCCATGTTCCCCTTGACATGCATCTAATAATGCTTGAGGATTTTTTTTTCTATTTTCCCAGAGGCGGAGGTCGAGCGGTTTCATGCCATGAGGGCTACTCGAATGAGTTCCACCTGTTTGATGGGGGGCAAGAATAATATCTGCACCAAGTAGCGCGTTGACGCGTGGATTTTCAATTAAGTTATTATCCCAACAAATTAAAATACCGACTTTTACCCCCCATGGCGTATCAAAAACAGTGTAATTGTCTCCGCTATGAATGGCGGGGTGCTCAAAGGCATGTAATTTACGATGAGCATGGTATTGGCCATCTGGCATACAAGCGACCCAAGTATTGTAGCATTTGCCATCTAACCCTTTTTCAATCAACCCAACCCCGATAATCATGTCTAATTCAATGGCCCGTTGGCGGATTAATGCTAATGACGGGCTATCATGTAAAGTTTCACTTAAAGCATAAACGGCATCATCTGGTAGCTTCGGCACGTGCCAATAACCAGTAATACACATTTCAGGTAAAACCAGTATTTTTACCTTCTGTTGGGCGGCTTGAGTAATAAACTCATGGATACGTTCTAAATTGTAGGTTTTATCGCTAGGACGGTGTTGGAACTGGACAGTTGCAACCCGAAGCTGTGATTGTGCTGGCATCATTTTTATCTCCTTAGTTAGGGAAATAAAAACATGTAATTTGAGCTAAAAATAATGAGTTATTTTCTCATTCCATAACGATAGGTTATTGAATGAATCTGTCTGGTCACCAATATTAGCATTTTTATACATAAATTAACGTAAAAAGAGATGTTGAAATATATATAATACGGAAAAATAGCCTAGTTAAGTGTAATCTTCCTAGGTTGTCCATTTTGGTTTAAAGCGTATCAGGTCAATTATTCCTCAATGAAATGCTTTCATTTAGTGAATCAAGCATACAAATGCTCTTTATTCTCGGTATTAAAAGCACAAATTTAACCTAAGCTATATGTGAAACATACAATAATAGTAAGCATTTACCTTGTTGTTTTGACTGATTTCTTGTGAAAGTGCGAGGTAAAACTCTTGTTTTACTCGTTTTATAGCTCCCTGTAGTGCAATTATTATGTTTTCTTTTTGTTATATTTCATTTTTACCTTGTTGATCTGCAATAGAATTTTGTGTTTTGTTACAATTGGAAACAAATATAACATATTGTTATTTATACGTTATTTTTGTTGGTGATTGTTGTTTTTTACTCGAAATGTGAGTTATCGATGGCTATCAATATTGTTATTACTCTTAATATGAATAACTTGATTTATTTATGAGTAGATAGCGACCAATAAAAAAAAATTGCAGTTTTTTACATCCTATAACTCTTATTATGAGTAATTAAAAATACTATTAAATTAAATTAAATTAAATGATAAGAATAAAAAAACCATTGTTAGTTGTTTTTTTGAAGCAAACATTAAAAATGTAAAAAATAAATTAATTTATAAAAATAAGTATATAAAAATACTTAGGAATCAATGAATACCATATAAAATTAATTATAAATGCCTTCATTCCATTATAAATTAAGGTGTTGTTATATTTTTGGATATTACCATTGATAGTGGTAGTTTGTTATTTTTCTTTAATATCAATTGGTTGTATGTTATTTCTTTATTTAAAAAAGAATAATGACTAATATGAATTATGTGTTTTTTATCTTATATGATAATGCAAACTAAAAAAATGAAATATTGATAGGTTTCAGTGGCTTTAATTTATTCTATCGATCGTTACAAACAGTTTTACTTTTATATATTGAAAACTATAATTAACTCAAATTTCGTGTTTTAATTGGTTTGTTCTTTTTTGATTTTTTATATAATCAGTGCAATTTATTATGTGAAATTTTTTGATTTGTAATATAATTTAGCCATTTAATATTTTAGGTTATTTTGGGCTATTGTTGATGATAAATGTAAATCGTATAGTAGGCAGAGAGATTAGAAAAAGAAGAAAGCATTTAGGGCTTTCAGGCATCGAATTAGCTAATCTTGTTGGTGTTAGCCAACAACAGATTTCACGTTATGAAAGGGGTGAGTGCAATATAAATATTGAAAACTTGCACACCCTTGCTAACGCTTTAGATACAGAAATGATTTGCTTTTTTATTGATGATGTTTTTATCAATAAAGAAAGTAATTAATTTAAAAAATCAAGAGTAATCTAATTATAAAAACATTCATATTTAAAGTTAACTAAATATCTAAAAAAATAAAAATGTAGTGTTTTTATTTTTTTAGTAAAAATCTAACTTTCTTATTTTTACCTTTACATTCTCAGCAAATAAATATCAACCTAGTAATTTATTGATTATTAGGTGATTGGTACATCTGTCGTCTTTTTATAGGAAAATATAAATGAAATTAACTAAGATTGCATTAGCTACAATTATCGCTTCTTCATTTGGTATTGCACAGGCAGCACCTGTAGATCAAGGTAGTGGTGTCATCAATTTTACTGGTAAAGTTATTAATGCACCTTGCTCAATCCCAGGTGACGGTACAATTAACGTTGACCTCGGCCAAGTTGCAAATAAAGTATTAGAAACGGGTAACAAATATAGCCAAAGCGTTCAATATAATATCCAGTTAGAAAACTGTGATTTAGGTGAAGTTAAAGATGCTAGCGATGTAGTTGTCTTCCCTGCAGTTAGCAAAGTTAAAGTAACTTTCACGGGTACTCCAGATACTACAGCAAAAGAATTACTGGCTAATACAGGTACTTCTAAAGGTGTTGGTGTTCGTTTAATCAACGCAGATGGCGCAACAATGAAAGTTGGTGATACCAGTGTTGAGCTGCCATTAGCGGATGGTCCAAATAAATTAGTATTCAGTGCACGTGTTGAAGCAAATGGTAGCAAAGTTGAAACTGGTAGCATCATTTCTCAAGCAACTTACGCTTTAAACTACCTGTAATTTTTTATTTAAAATAACAGGCATGTATTTGCCTGTTATTTTTCTTTCTTTATTTTTATTTTTCTTACAGGGAACATCATGTCTCTATTTCCTCAGTTTAAAATAAATAAAATATTATTTTCGATTGCTTTGGCATTTTCCTTTTCTGGAATGTCTAATGCAGTGGAATTTAATATGAATATTATTGATGCTAAGGATAGAGATAATATTGACTTAAGTCAGTTTTCTAACCCAGACTTTATTCCTGCAGGTGAATACCTAACGGATATTACATTAAATGGTCGAAAATTATCAGGGCAATATTTAATTAAATTTATTGAAGAGAGTAAAGATACCTCAACACTCTGTGTTACACCAGAGATGGTAAATATTTTTGCATTAAAAAAGAAAGTTAAGGAAGAACTTCTGCAAAATAATAATGGCCAGTGTATTGAGCTATCTAAAAATTTAGATATTAATTATCGCTTTGACAAAGCCAACCAGAATATCTTATTTTCTATTCCTCAAGCTTGGTTAGAATATGATGACCCGTACTGGGTTCCACCTTCCCAATGGGAAAATGGAATTATGGGTGCATTTCTTGATTATAACCTGTTTGCCAACTATTCCGCTCCTAAAAATAATAGTGAAACAATCAGTGGTAGTAGTAACGGTACCGCTGGCGTTAACTTAGGGGCTTGGCGTTTCCGCGCTGATTATCAATATCAATATAATCGCTCCCAAGGTAAAACGAATGAACGGTTTGATTGGACTCAGTTATATGCCTTTCGTGCTTTGCCTCAAATGGGTGCAAAAGTTTTACTTGGTGAGTCTTATTTGAAGACTGACTTATTTGATAGTTTTCGCTTTATAGGGGCATCTATTTTTAGTGATAATCGAATGCTTCCACCGTCACTACGTGGTTACGCGCCTCAAGTGACGGGTATCGCTAAAACGAATGCAATGGTGATTATTTCACAGAATGGGCGTGTGATTAAACAAGTTAAAGTTGCTCCAGGGCCATTTAATATTCAAGATATTACTGAAGCGGTGCAAGGCACTTTAGATGTCACCATTGAGGAAGAGGACGGTTCAAAAACCACTTATCAAGTGACGGCGGCATCGCTGCCATTTTTAACTCGTCAGGGCCAACTGCTTTATAAATTTACTATGGGTAAATCTGACCCATTTGGCCACTCGCAGAAAGTTGACCCTAAGTTTATTGTAGGGGAAGCTTCCTATGGTTTATTTGGTGACACATCCATCTTTGGCGGGTTAATTGCTACGGTAGATAATAACAATTACCAAGCGATAAACTTAGGAATAGGGCAAAACATGAATATGTTTGGCGCTATTTCCTTTGATATTACTCGCACTCATGCAAATGTAGATAATTTTGGCTCTTATTCGGGTAACAGCTACCGTTTAAATTATTCTAAACGTTTTGAATCTACCAATTCGCAGGTCACATTTGCAGGTTATAAGTTTTCTGAAAAAGAATTCTTAACTATGCCTCAATATATTGATGCAGCGAATGGTGTGCTTGATTTTAGACGTGACAAAAACGTGTATACCGCGTCTTTTAACCAATATATCAGCCCGTTGGACTTAACTGTCTATTTTAATGCTTCTCACCATCAATTTTGGAATAGTGAATCTACAACAAACTTTGGTATGAGTTTTAGTAAGCTATTTAGTATAGGGCAAATTAAAAACATTTCCGGCACCTTATCACTTAATAAAATTAAATATGAAGAGACGGATGATAATCAAATTTACCTTTCTTTCTCCGTGCCACTTGAAAATGGTGCGTCAGTCAGTTACGACGCTCAATATGCAGATAATGACCATAGCTTTGGCCAATCGGTAGGTTATTACAGCCCGAACGAGAATAATAACTACTGGAGTATGCGTGTTGGTGGTGACCAGCACAAGCTTGGACGTGCTGAGCCAAATATCAGCGGTAGTTATCAATATTCATCGCCTTATGGCGTATTGAATGTTAATGCGACAGAGAATGTGAACTCATATCGTGCTTTTGGCGGTAGTTGGTATGGCTCCATGACAGCAACGAAATATGGCGCAGCTATGCACCGTAACGGGACTAACAACGAACCTCGAGTGATGATTGATAGTGACAATGTCGCTGGGATTTCTATTAATAATGGTGAATCTGTCACGAACCGATTTGGGATTGGTGTTGCGACAAGCTTAAATAGTTTTTCTAATTCAGATGTTTACATTGATATGAATACACTGCCTGACGATGTGGATGTCAATGACAACATTATTGGTAAAACATTAACTGAGGGTTCAATTGGTTTTCAGAGAATAAAAGCGAACCAAGGAAAACGTATTTTAGCAGTTATCCGTTTGAATAATGGGAATTATCCACCGCTTGGTACCAGTGTGACTGAATTAAGTACAGGAAGAGAAGTCGGAATTATTGCAGATAGTGGTGTTGCTTATTTAACGGGTGTGGCTCCAGAAGAAAGCTACATAGTGAAATGGGCTGCTGGCGCAAACCAATGTAGTTTGAATTTACCTAATATTGCCGAAAAAAATCAGGGTAAAGTCCTGATCCCTTGCCAATAAAGGAATGATGTATGAGTAAAAAGTATGTAGTAGCTTTAGGATTTTCATTAGTTTTTGTCGGCATGCAAGTTGCGTCTGCTGCGATTAATATTGACCGTACACGGATCATTTTTCCAGGCAAAGATAAATCAATCAGTTTGGTTATTAATAACCAAAGCAAAACAATGCCCTACTTAGCTCAATCTTGGATGGAAGATGAAAAAGGGAATAAGGTTTCTGAACCTTTTACCGTTTTACCTCCAATGCAACGCGTTGAGCCGAATGCTAAAAACCAAATTAAAATTATTAAAACAGAGGGAATAGATGCTCTTCCACAAGATAGAGAATCTCTGTTCTATTTAAATGTGCGTGAAATTCCACCGGTGACAGATAAAGAAAATGTCGTACAGATTGCGATTCAAAGCCGTCTCAAAATGTTTTATCGACCACCTCAAATCGAAAATAACAGCGATAAAGTATGGGCTAAAGAGCTGAAATATACGCACACAGGTGGGCAATTACTTATTGAAAATCCAACTAAATATTATGTGACATTGGGTTATCTCAGTAATAATAACCAGAAAAATTTTCCTGGTTTTGAAAGTGTGATGATTGCCCCGCTTTCTAAGGAAAGTGTTCCCGTACCAGCAAGCAGTTTTAATCAGTTATATACCGGTTATATGGATGATTACGGTGGCATGAAAATGTTGACTTACCAATGCGCTGCGTCGACCTGCCAGCTGTCAAAAGAGAGCCAATAGGATTTTAGATATGAGAAATTGCTACTTTTCAATATGTCTTTTTATGCTATCTCTATGTGGAAGCCAAGCTTATGCAGATAGTAGCATGATGAGAGGTGATCTTAATTTTACGGGAAATGTGGTGGCATTGCCTTGTAAGATTTCATTTTACTCGATAGATCAAAATATTGAATTAGGACCAATATCTCTGAATTACTTTAATGAAATTGGAGACAGAAGCCCTAAGCATGAAATCAAACTAAAGTTTGATGATTGTATTTTTCCAAAACGCAATCGCGATGATAGGGTTCCGGTTGTTCGGATCATGTTTATTTCAGAACCAACTGAAAGTACAGACCGTAATTTATTTGGTGGTAAAACCATTCTAAATGGTTATGGGATTCGATTAATGGATAAAGATGGCAATATTGTCCCCAATGGTGAATACCGTAGTTATCCAATCTATTTTGATGATAACCAGCAAATTACGATTTATTCCATGCTAGAGAGTTATCTACCAAGAAATGAATTAACAGTGGGTAATATTAAAACGCAAATTACCTTAAATATTACTTACATATAAGGTGTATAAATCATGATACACAAGTTTATTCAAAAATATGGTTTTTATATTTTATTTCTATTCGTTTTTATTAGCCCAAAAACCTTTGCATTAGATTGTGTGGAAAAGGGGACTGGAGTCGTCGAAAAACCCGCAGTTCCTGTAGGTCAATTGGCCATTCCTGCTGATACAACGGCAGGTTCTATTATTTGGCAATCCGACCCTTTAACAGTAACCGTTTATTGTGACAATGTACTTGGTAATGCTGTTGACGTTGTTCATATGTATTTTAATCCGAAATCTCAAAAACTTGGGACAGGGTTATTACTAGGCGCGAATTACCAAGGCCAACAATTGGAACAAAATGAGCAGCGTGTCAACTTAGGGACTCCACCTATTCGCCGCGGAGAGAATGTCACGGTAACAGTGACTTTTACACTATATATCAAAGTGACGGGTATTGTTCCTCCTTCAGGTAACTACACAGGGGATAACCAATTTACGGTTTTCCAGTTTGATGGAAGTGGTGGGATAAACCATACCAATGGTGCAAAAAACTTGAAGTATTCTATTACTGGGTTACGAGGTATTCGCTTTCTCAAGTGTGGGGCTGATATTAAAGTTTACCCAGAGTCACAGCAAATTGACTATGGTCAGTTAATGATCACTGAGCTTAATCAAGGAAAAGAGTTTAAAAAAGATTTTCAGATACAAGCGGTGAAGCGGGGCTGCTTAGATAATTTTTCCATGAATATTAACTTCGAAACTACAGACCCGTTAAATGGAGAGTATGCCATTGATCTAAAAAACGGGACTAATTTAATTATTTCGGATGATAAAGCGGAAAAAATAAAATTTAATTACTTCCAGTTTTTCGGAACACTCCCCTTAGGGAGTACATCGATTACACGTGACTACAGTGCGACGGTTAAAAAGGTGGGAGCGGTAAAAACAGGACCATTTAGCGCCTCAACGATTGTCCGTATTAACTATTATTAACATTAATCCGAAGAGATGACTAAAAATACATGATGAAAATCAATAGATTGATTTTCGGCTGATAACGCAAAGCGGGAAAAATCACACTGTTATCCCACGTTGTCAACAACCAAAGAGCAGGCCAAAAGCCTGCTCTTTGCTATGTTACATCGTTATGCAGTGATATAGGCTAACGAAAGTTAGCGCATTCCATTGCGCTAGAGTGGCAAATCTTATTTAACGCATTTACGGCAAGTCTCATTTTGGACTTGTTCAAAGAAGTTATTGCCTTTGTCATCAACGAGAATAAATGCAGGCAGCCCCTCAACTTCCATTTTCCAAATCGCTTCCATTCCTAATTCTGGATACTCAAGGCAATTTAAACTTTTCACATATTCTTGAGCGAGAATCGCAGCTGAGCCACCGATACTACCTAAATAAAACCCTCCGTGTTTTTTACATGCATCAGTTACCGCTTGAGTTCGGTTGCCTTTCGCCAACATTAGCATGCTACCTCCGTGGGATTGGAACAGGTCAACATAAGGGTCCATGCGGTTACCTGTTGTCGGACCTAAAGAGCCGGAAACCATATCTTCTGGTTTTTTGGCTGGCCCTGCGTAATACACCATGTGGTCTTTAAAATATTGAGGCAATTCTTCGCCGTTATCTAAACGTTCTTTAAGCTTAGTATGCGCAATATCTCGAGCAATAATCAGAGGCCCGCTGAGAGAAACACGTGTTGATACCGGGTGTTTACTCAGCTCAGCCAAAATATCTTTCATTGGGCGGTTGAGGTCGATATGTACCACTTTTCCTTCAGCTTGGTTACGCATAGATTCAGGAATGTATTGGGCTGGGTTATGTTCCATTTTTTCAAGCCATAAACCGCTTTTGGTAATTTTAGCTTTAATATTACGGTCGGCAGAGCAAGAAATGGCTAAACCGATTGGGCAAGAGGCACCATGACGAGGTAAACGAATAACTCGTACATCGTGAGCAAAATATTTACCACCAAATTGTGCGCCAAAACCAAGATGACGAGAAGCTTCTAATAACTCATTTTCTAGTTCAATATCACGGAAAGCACGGCCGTACTCATTACCTGTGGTTGGCAGGTTGTCGTAGTATTTTGCGGAGGCGAGTTTAGCTGTTTTCAGTGTTGTTTCCGCTGAAGTACCGCCGATAACGAAGGCAATATGGTAAGGCGGGCAAGCTGTTGTTCCTAAGTTACGCATTTTTTCAATTAAGAAATTTTTTAACTTGGCTGGGGTTAAGGTGGCTTTTGTTTCTTGGTAAAGTGCTGATTTATTTGCTGAACCGCCGCCTTTGTTAACAAATAGGAAGTGATATTCATCACCTGTGGTCGCAAAAATGTCAAACTGTGCTGGCAGGTTTGTGCCAGTATTGACTTCATTAAACATATCTAGCGGTGCATTTTGAGAAAAGCGCAGGTTTTCGTGTTGGAAGACATTATAAATCCCTCGAGAGAGGTACTCTTCGTCATTGCAGTCTGTCCAAACTTGTTGGCCTTTTTTCCCAACAACCGCAACCGTTCCTGTATCTTGGCAGTTTGGCAAAATACCTTTTGCAGAAATTTCAGCATTGCGAAGTAATTGTAACGCCACGTATTTGTCGTTTTCGCTGGCTTCTGGGTCTTGTAAGATAGCGGCGACTTGTTTCTGGTGCGCAGCTCTTAAAAAAAACTGGGATTCATAAATTGCGTGTTCTGCAAGGAGAGTTAATGCCTCAGGTTCTATCTTTAAAATTTGCTTACCAGCAAATTGTTCTACAGAAACATATTTATCAGAGACTTGGAAATACTCAGTTTTATCCTCAGATAATGGATAAGGTTCTTGGTAAAAAAACTCTTTATTAGCCATTTTGCTCACTCACATATTAATTTCAGTGGAATTTCCAAAGGTAATCACCCGAAGGCTTATGTTTATTCTTTAATTGATTTAACTCGAAAGATACAAAGTAAAATTTATGGGTGTAATAATGAAACAAAAATCACAAAATAAGTCACTAAAAGTTACAGTTTAGATTGAAATTATATCAATTTGATTATTATATTCAAAGAGATGCAAAGAATAATATGATATTGGTTAAATTTATTGAGATAAAAAATAAGGATTAATGAAAATTAGATTTAAATCACATAATAATATTATCAACTGCGACTTTAATTATTTGTTATAGATGTTACCAGTTATTGCCTTTGTTCTATATATAATCACGATATATATCTACTGGATATAACTACCATCAAAACTCGACGAGTTAGTTATGGTAAAGGCTTATTGTATTTTTATCTCGCATGAAGTTTTAAAATTTATATCATTAAATATATGAATTAAAAAATTAAAAATAATAAAAACTATTAATTCCATAATTATTATTATTTTTATTGTGAATTGTTTTAACTCTATGAATTTCATTGAATTTGACTTAAGTTTTATCTTCGAATGTATCATGTAAATCTATAGATATGGACAGACTGATTCTATATATCGCTATGTCGCTTATTTTTCTCAAAAATCTGTTTTATTTATTGAGAATTCATAATGAAAGGCAAACGAAGTTGTGAAAATGGCTTTCAATTTGCAAAAACAGTGTTTATCATGCATGCCTTATGAAGTTTAAATGGCGCTACTGGTTTTGGGCTTTGCTGGGGAAATTATTTACTTATGTTACTTAAGTTGACAGAGTAAACCTCCGACAAGCTTATACAGTCTTTAACGGTGGCGATTCTATCTGCATTATTCCTAGGGATAGAGTGTATAATAAATGACTGAGACAACCTCTCTGACACCACTCATTGAATTAAAATCTTTAAGTAAAGGTTTTGATGGCAAACAAATTATTTCTGAGCTTGACTTAACCATTCAGAACGGTGAGTTTTTGACCATTCTGGGGCCTTCTGGTTGCGGTAAAACGACTGTTTTACGTCTTATTGCAGGGCTAGAAGATGCCGATGGCGGTCAAATTATTCTTGATGGTCAAGATATTACGGATATTCCAGCGGAAAACCGTTTTGTAAATACCGTCTTTCAAAGCTACGCTTTATTTCCTCATATGACAGTCTTCGATAACGTGGCATTTGGCCTGCGCATGCAAAAAACGCCTGCGGCTGAAATCCAAAAACGTGTCGACCAAGCCTTGCGTATGGTGCAACTAGAAGATTTTGCTGAGCGTAGACCCAACCAACTGTCTGGTGGTCAACAACAACGCGTGGCGATAGCCCGTGCGGTAGTGAATCGCCCGAAAGTCCTACTACTGGATGAATCATTATCTGCGCTTGATTATAAACTGCGCAAACAAATGCAAAATGAGCTAAAAGCGCTTCAACGAAAACTGGGGATCACGTTTATTTTTGTGACCCACGACCAAGAAGAAGCCTTGGCCATGTCTGACCGTATCATTGTGATGCGTGAAGGGAAAATTGAGCAAGACGGTACTCCTCGCGAAATCTATGAGGAACCGAAAAATCTGTTTGTAGCTCAATTTATTGGTGAAATTAATATTTTTGATGCGAAAGTATTGTATCGCATTGATGATAAACGTATTCGAGCCAATGTTGAAGGGCATGAATGTGATATTTTCACTGAGCTCTCTGTCAAAGAAGGGCAACACGTCAGTGTGTTATTACGTCCTGAAGACTTGCGCGTTGAAGAAGTGAATGATGCAGATAACCATCCGGGGCTGATTGGCTACGTTCGTGAGCGTAACTATAAAGGCATGACGTTAGACTCAGTGGTTGAAATGGAAGATGGCAAAATTGTCATGGTTAGCGAATTCTTTAATGAAGATGACCCCGATGTCGACCACTCCCTTAACCAAAAAGTTGCTGTGACTTGGGTTGAAAGTTGGGAGGTAGTTCTGGATGATCATTCGTAAACATAAAATTTTGCAGAACGTTATTATCACTGGGGTGGTCGCCTGGCTGCTGCTATTCGTCTTCTTGCCTAATATCATGATTATTGGTACTAGCTTTTTGACGCGTAGCGACACCAACTTAGTCGACTTAGTTTTTACGTGGGATAACTACGTTCGCTTGTCTGACCCGATGTATGCAGAGGTCATGCTGCACTCGCTCAATATGGCGGTGATCGCAACCTTTTTCTGTTTAGTTATTGGCTATCCATTTGCCTTTATATTGGCAAAGCTACCTAAACGGGTGCAACCTTTGATGTTGTTTCTGTTAATTGTGCCATTTTGGACCAATTCATTGATTCGTATCTATGGGTTAAAAGTTTTTCTCAGTACCAAAGGGTACTTAAATGACTTTTTACTGTGGGTTGGTGTTATCGATAAACCGTTGAAAATTATGTATACACCTGAAGCCGTCATACTAGGCCTCATTTATATATTGTTGCCGTTTATGGTGATGCCGCTGTATTCAAGTATTGAAAAGCTGGATAAGTCATATATAGAAGCTGCAAGAGATCTCGGTGCGAATAAATTTCAACGGTTTGTGAAAATTATCATTCCTTTAACGATGCCAGGTATTATTGCAGGCTGTTTGCTGGTTTTATTACCAGCAATGGGGCTGTTCTACGTCGCGGATTTAATGGGTGGTGCGAAAAATCTACTGATCGGTAACGTAATTAAGAGCCAGTTCTTAAATATTCGTGATTGGCCATTCGGGGCAGCAACCAGCATTTTCCTCACGGTGATGATGGGGTTATTGCTGTATGTGTATTACCGAGCAGCTAAGCTTCTGAATAAAAAGGCATATGAAGAATGATCGGACGTACTCTGCGTGGTGGTTTTATGGCCATCATCTACGCTTATCTTTATATTCCAATCATCATTTTGATTGTTAATTCCTTTAATGAGTCGCGCTTTGGTATTCAGTGGCAAGGGTTTTCAACTAAATGGTATGAATTACTAGCTAATAACGATAGCTTATTAGAAGCTGCGGGGCATTCATTAACCATGGCGGTTTTGTCAGCGACTTTCGCGACAGCCATTGGCACATTAACCGCCGTTGCATTATTTCGCTATCGCTTTAGAGGAAAACCTTTTGTTGGTGGCATGTTATTTGTGGTCATGATGTCACCTGATATCGTCATGGCGATTTCGTTATTGGTTCTATTTATGATCCTTGGGGTTTCGCTAGGTTTTTGGTCATTGCTTTTTTCCCATATTACATTCTGTCTGCCCTTTGTAGTGGTGACGGTGTATGCAAGGTTAAAGGACTTTGATGTGAAGATGCTCGAAGCTGCACGTGACCTCGGTGCGGGTGAGTTTACCATCTTAAGGAAAATCATTTTGCCATTAGCGCTACCTGCGGTTGTGGCAGGGTGGCTACTGAGTTTTACATTGTCGATGGACGATGTGGTGGTTTCGTCATTTGTTACGGGGCCAAGTTATGAGATTTTACCATTGAAAATATATTCAATGGTAAAAGTCGGGGTCTCCCCAGAAGTAAACGCATTGGCGACAGTATTGTTGATTATGTCTTTACTGCTCGTTTGTTTAAGCCAATGGGTGATGCGGGATAAATACTCGAAAAAAGCGAAATCATAAATGAGTGATGGTGTTGGTTTTTTCTATAACAGCGCTTTTTTGATGCCATATGGCGAGAGGGTGGGCTTTATTTAGCCTATAAGATATATACCCTAAATAATTCAAGTGGTTACTTGATGCATTAAGGGATAAAAACACTTTGTTGAGGGAAACTCAGTAATGAAAAAATGGTCCTATCTACTGGCAGCAGGGTTAATGGTTGCAAGTATTGGCACGGCAACTGCCGCTGACGATAACAAAGACGTACTGTATTTCTATAACTGGACAGAATATGTTCCCCCCGGTTTATTAGAGCAATTTACCAAAGAAACGGGCATCAAGGTGATTTACTCCACCTATGAATCAAACGAAAGCATGTATACCAAGTTAAAGACCTATAAAGAAGGGGCTTATGACTTGGTGGTGCCTTCTACTTATTTTATTGCCAAAATGAGTAAAGAAGGGATGCTACAAAAGATTGATCACAGCAAATTAACCAATTTTAAAAATCTTGACCCAAACTTAATCCATAAAGAATTTGACCCGAATAATGATTATTCAGTGCCTTATATTTGGGGTGCGACAGGGATAGGTATTAATGGTGAAGCTGTTGACCCACAGTCTGTCACCTCGTGGGCGGATTTTTGGAAACCTGAGTATAAAAATAGCTTGCTGATGATGGATGATGCACGGGAAGTTTTCCAAGTTGCGCTCACTAAATTAGGTTATTCAGGTAATACGACTGATCCGAAACAAATTGAAGAGGCGTATAAAGAGTTGCAAAAATTACGCCCAAATATTTTAGCCTTCAACTCTGACAACCCAGCAACACCATTTATTGAAGGTGAGGTTGATGTGGGAATGTTGTGGAATGGTTCTGCATTCGTCGCGCGGCAAGCTGGCTTACCGATTGAAGTGGTGTGGCCAAAAGAAGGTGGGATTTTCTGGATGGATAGCTTAGCTATTCCTGCTAACGCCAAAAATGTGGAAGGGGCCCATAAGTTAATTAATTTCTTATTGCGTCCAGAAATTGCAGCTCAAGTGGCTGAATCTATTGGTTACCCAACACCAAATTTAGAAGCTAAAAAATTATTACCTGCTGAAATTGCTAATGACCCATCACTTTACCCAAGTGAAGAAGTTCTGCAAAAAGGCGAATGGCAAAGTGATGTGGGGAATACCAATATTATTTATGAAGAATATTTCCAAAAGCTAAAAGCAGGACGTTAATTATTGTTTTAGTCGCAAGCTAAATAGGGTTCGAAGATAATAAAAAGGCATCACGATTGTGATGCCTCAGACTACTGACAAACATATTATGTTTGGCGGTAAGTCGAATAGGTTTTGAAAATAAATTAGGAAAATCAATTTATTGATTTTCGGCTGATAACACAAAGTGGGAAAAACCACGCTTTTATCCCGCTTTGTCAACAACCTCAGGCATCACGATTGTGATGCCTTTTTTTAATAGCTAACGTTTGGCATTATGACCAACAAACTTCACAAAGGTATCTGCCCACGGTTGTAGGAAATCTTTACTTTTGGGTGAAATATTACCTTGTTCATCAACCATTCCCTCATACCACTTCAAATAGCACTCTGGTTGGTTCATTGTCGGCATATTCAAAAATGCCAAGCTATTACGCAAATGTTGTTGTGCAATAGCCGTACTAATATTGCCAATAGATACTCCTAGCACTCCTGCAGGGATGCCATCCCATGAATTATCTCCCCATGGGCGAGAGCCTTGGTCAATCGCATTTTTCAATACGCCAGGCATTGAACGGTTATATTCTGGGGTGGCGAAAATAATGCCATCACAGGCTTTAATTTGAGATTTGAAATTAGCCACAACAGGAGGCACATTTTGGTCTGCATCTTGGTTATAGAGAGGGAGTTCACCAATATTGATAAATTTAAACGTGAAATTTGTGGGGAATAATTTAGTCATGGCTTTAGCGACAACTAAATTATATGAATCAGCGCGCAAACTACCCACAATGACACCAATATTGTATTGATTTGACATGATAAAACCTCTTTCACGGGGAGTTAGTTAGGAATACTGCAAACCGCTATTTATTGAATAGAGCATTGTTTCACTCTCACTATTAAACATCATAATCTGAGGATGTGCAAAACTAAGTGAAATTAAAATAGATAACTAAACATCAAAAATATTTGATATTTTTAAATTAATTATGGGGTTACAACTTATCATAATTCGATATTGTGAGTCCTCTTCCACTATTTAGATTTACCCATGAACAAATCAGGGTTACTTGATTTTAGTCAAAATGAAACATACCGACTGGTCGGTATCATTCATTGCATGAATAAATCTGCTCAGCATAGAAAAAAAGATCCCATTAAGCTTCAAGTGGAGTTACTGAAAGCTGCTCGTATTATTGCTGGCAGAGAAGGGATCTCTTCACTCTCACTTAATGCAGTGGCAAGGGAAGCGGGTGTTAGCAAAGGCGGGTTAATGCACCACTTCCCAACGAAGCAAGAGCTTATTCATGCACTGTTTGTGCAATTGCTGGGGATTATGGATGAGAGAATACATACCATTATGGATAATGATCCAAATCCCTATGGGCGTTTTTCTCGTGCTTATTTGCACTATATTGGTGAGTTAAAAGAATCTGATGAAAGTTTTCAGCTCGCGTTATTGTCTTTGGCTATGCCAACTGAGCCAGTGTTACGTCAGTGCTGGCGAGATTGGGTAACCAACCATTTGGAAAAGGGGGATGAGTTCGATAACAGTTATTTAGGCGCGTTAGTGCGTTATGCGGCTGATGGGTTGTGGCTTTCGTCATTGACTGAGGGAGAAACGTTATCACAGCAAGAACGTGATGCGATTGTTAGTCGGCTAACGGCAATATCATTTGAAAAAATTCCATAAGTAAAAACAGTACATAAGTAAAAATAGTAATAATAACGGTAGTGCAATTTTATTCATAAAATAAGCACATGAGGCGACAGTGAAATATAAAATCAATGCTTTCATTCTATATGATGCAGTTGATGGCACTTTATCTTTAAAAGAAGATGAGGTGGATACACAGCTGTCGATAACTGCCAATGCATTATTATTTTATTTTATTCAACACAGAGGCGTTGTTTCCCGAGATGAGGTATTAAAAGCGGTATGGGATGATAATGGATTAGTTTCATCGAACAGTAATTTAAGAGACTGTAATTTAAATTGTGTATTTGCCTACTTTTGATATGTTAACTCCAACTAAAAAGTAGGCAGATTATGGACGAGAAAAAACTTAAAGCACTTGCGGCTGAGTTCGCAAAAGGAATTAAAACCGAAGCTGATCTCAATCAGTTCACTCGGATGCTCACTAAACTCACCGTTGAAACCGCGTTAAATGCGGAGCTAACTGAGCATTTAGGACATGAGAAAAATGCGCCTAAATCAGGCTCTAACTCACGAAATGGCTACTCATCTAAAACACTGTTAACCGATGATGGTGAATTTGAGTTAAACACACCACGCGACCGTGAAGGCAGCTTTGAGCCCCAGCTAATCAAGAAAAATCAAACACGTATCACTCAAATGGATAGTCAAATCCTCTCTCTTTACGCCAAGGGCATGACAACCCGTGAAATCGTAGCCACATTCAAAGAAATGTACGATGCGGATGTCTCACCCACATTGATTTCAAAAGTCACTGATGCGGTTAAAGAGCAAGTTCAGGAGTGGCAAAATCGGCCCTTAGAATCACTCTATCCTATTGTTTACCTTGATTGTATTGTCGTTAAGGTGCGTCACGATGGCAGCGTCATCAATAAATCGGTTTTTCTTGCTTTAGCCATCAACACCGAAGGACATAAAGAACTCTTAGGGATGTGGATGGCTGAAAATGAGGGCGCTAAATTTTGGTTATCGGTTTTAACGGAGCTGAAAAATCGAGGTGTTCAAGATATCCTGATTGCGTGTGTTGATGGCTTAAAAGGCTTTCCAGACGCCATCAATAGTGTATATCCGCAAACTCAAATCCAGTTATGTATCATACACATGGTACGAAATAGCCTGAAATATGTGTCATGGAAGGATTACAAGGCAGTCACCGCTGGGCTAAAAACGGTGTATCGTGCCGCCACAGAGGCCTCCGCCCTGATAGCACTTGAAAAGTTCGCCCTTATTTGGGATGAAAAATACCCACAAATCAGTAAAAGTTGGTATGCGCATTGGGAGAATTTAAATACGTTTTTTGCTTACCCCGATGATATCCGCAAAGCGATTTACACGACAAATGCGATTGAATCACTCAATAGTGTTATTCGTCATGCCATTAAGAAGCGAAAAGTATTCCCAACTGATGATTCGGTCAGAAAAGTGGTTTATCTCGCCATCGAATCAGCCTCTAAAAAATGGAGTATGCCAATTCAAAACTGGAAACAGGCGATGAGTCGTTTTATTATTGAGTTTGGTGACCGCCTAGACGGTCACATTTAATGAAAGGCAAATACACAGAATTATTTACAGGGTCTAATTTAAACCAATACCTAAGTATATTAAGAAAAGCATTTCGTCCATATGGTATTGAAAATATTATTGTGACGGTGGCGAGGGGGCGATTAGAGTTTAATTCAGATGTTTCACTTGAATTAATTGATGATATTAAAATTCCTCCCTCTGAGTTAATCCCTAGCTTAAGTGAAATAGAAGAGGCTAAGGTTGTTTTATCTCCAATTCCCAAACCTATCTCTGGGCCTGTAGACCTCAAAAAAATAGAATCAACATTGACGCCAGAAAAAAAAGAAATCTGTTGGTATCTCGCTAGCGGTGTCTTTTTACTGTGTTCCGTTTTACTCGCGGTCATGGCTTATTTATCAAATCAACCATCAGTGCCGATTAATATGACCGTGCTTGAGCATACTCATTGTGATGTATTGTCGAATGAAAAAATGATCAATAACACTGTCGCACTAAACTATGTACAAAATTTTGATAAGGTTAGGAATAACTTAAATCTAGAGTGTGTTGAGAAAGAACGGTTTGTTTTTTTCTATGGGGACAAATTACAGACTAACGGACTAGGTCGAGTATTTCTTGCACATTGTGCAGTCAATGAAGATAACCCATTTAGCTATTGCGATAACTACTTTTACTATTCTTGGAAACCATCATGAAGATATCAGGAAAAGTATTATGCTTACTGAGTTTTTTGTTATTTATTGTTGTGGCGATTTATACCCAGTCAGTCTTATTTTCCAATAAACAAGATGGTTTAATGGTGTGCTCTACTAAAGGCATCATGCGCTTTGAAAATATGAAAGACGAAAACGTTAACGGCAATATTCACTTCAATTTTGGCGCGAATGGAAAGGGCTCAATTGTGGTGGAGGGCTATACCGATTCTAAAGCGGGCTGGTTGTATTTACAGCGCTATGTGAAATTCAACTATACGACAAAACGGATATCACCGACGGAGCGTCATTATAGTATTAGTCAGTGGGAGGCGAGCGCTTCTTCTATTGATGAATCGCCAAATGTGATATTTGATTATTTTATGAGAGAAATGTCAGATAGCCATGATGGGCTATTTCTTAATGCGCAAAAGCTCAATGACAAAGCTTTATTACTCAGTTCAATTAACTCTCCACTTTATATCTGCACGTTAAAGCCTGGCAGCATATTTGATTAATTAAGTTCTCATTAAATAAATAAGCTTAGCGGTGAAGCCGTTCACTTCATCGTTAACTGACGATCCCACTTCCCTTTATTTCCTATTTTGTCGTATTCCCTGATGTGGTATTCACAAGCTGCAATATCCTCAATTTAGCTATAAATTGACATCATGACAGGTAGACTATCTCTTGGTTAGAACCTAACTCGCGGATATCTGATGTAGGCAAAGCTTATAACCAAGTGAGCAGACCCACAGTTATCATTTCACAAATTACCCCCCTTTATCAGCTCAATAATATTTTATTAACAATCTACCTAGCTAACGCTAAATCTTTATTTAGCCCATTTTTATCTGCAACACAGATACGTGAATTTTTAATTTTTTCAGTATGAATATGTAAATAACTTAATTAATCACTCTAATTTTCAGATTAAAAAACTAAATATTATAGTTTTGTGGATTTATATTTTGTTTTTATTTTTCGGTTCTATAGTGAGTTTGAAGCCAAAGGCTGCGTTCAATAGATCACCGCGCAGACACCATTGGCGTAAATGATTACCCAGATATTTCAAGGGACATGTACTCGGACACATTAGCTTGGAATATCGAAGGTAAAGAAAAATAAAGAAGGCTTCTCGGAGGAAACAACAATGGGTGATGCATTAGGTCTTATTGAAACAAAAGGTCTGGTGGCTTGTATCGAAGCGGCTGATGCGATGTGCAAAGCGGCGAATGTAGAGCTAATTGGTTACGAAAATGTCGGTTCAGGCCTCGTTACTGCAATGGTTAAAGGCGATGTCGGAGCAGTCAAGGCAGCCGTCGATTCAGGTGTTGAATCAGCGCAGCGTGTTGGTGAAGTTGTGACTTCACTAGTCATTGCTCGTCCACACAACGATATCAATAAAATCGTTATTAAGCATAAGGCATAACTTTTTCCGGAGGAAAAAAACATGGGTGACGCATTAGGTCTTATTGAAACTCAAGGGTTAGTGGCTTGTATTGAAGCTGCAGATTCGATGTGTAAAGCCGCAAATGTTGTGCTGATTGGTTATGAAAATGTTGGGTCAGGTTTAGTTACCGCCATGGTCAAAGGCGATGTAGGTGCGGTGAAAGCTGCCGTGGATTCAGGTGTTGAATCCGCCTCTCGTATTGGCACCGTCGTGACATCACTGGTTATCGCTCGTCCTCATAGTGATATTCAGAAAATCGTCGCCCAGTATAAAGTCACGGAATAAAACAGGAAATTACTTATGAAAGAAGCACTTGGTCTAATTGAAACCAAAGGTTTAGTGGCTTGTATTGAAGCTGCTGATGCCATGTGTAAAGCCGCAAATGTTGAGTTAATCGGTTATGAAAATGTTGGCTCAGGCCTGGTAACAGCGATGGTTAAAGGCGATGTCGGTGCCGTTAACGCAGCGGTTGAGTCAGGTGTTGAGGCTGCAAAACGTATCGGAACAGTGGTGACTTCACGTGTGATTGCAAGACCACACAACGATATTGGCAAAATTGCACAGCAACACAAAGCCTAAGTAATTGGCTGATAAAGCCAATCACACGACAAGTTAATGAATTAATTTTGGCTCCGATACGGGGGAAGACATGGTTGCATTAGATAAAGATCTGCAATCCAGACAACTAGCAAGAGAGCTGGTTAGAAACGCGAAACAAGCACAGAAAGAATTTGCGACATTTTCGCAGGAAAAAATCGATAATATCGTTAAACACATTGCAATTGAGTCCGCACTTCATGCAGAAGAGCTGGCAAAAATGGCCAATGAAGAGACTGGGTTCGGTAAGTGGCAAGATAAAGTCCTGAAAAACACTTTTGCTTCAATGCGTGTTTATGAACACATTAAAGATCTCAAAACCGTTGGCATCATTAATGATGACAAAGTCAACAAAGTCATGGATGTGGGGGTTCCTCTTGGTGTGATCACGGCGTTAGTTCCTTCTACTAATCCAACATCTACCATCATCTACAAAACGTTGATTGCCTTGAAGGCGGGTAATGCCATTGTCTTTTCCCCTCATCCAAATGCCAAAGCTTGCAGTTTCCGCACATTAGAAATTGTCAAAAAAGCCGCATTAGAAGCAGGGGCACCAGCGGGTATTGTGGATGGCGTCACGATGTTGACTCTTGAAGCAACGAAAGAGCTGATGCACAGCAAAGACGTTTCTTTAATTTTGGCAACGGGAGGTGAAGGCATGGTACGCGCAGCTTACGCATCCGGTACACCAACCATTAGTGGCGGTCCAGGTAATGGCCCTGCATTTATTGAACGTAGCGCCAATATCAAACAAGCGGTGAGTGACATCATCACCAGTAAAACTTTTGATAACGGTGTCATTTGCGCTTCAGAACAATCCATCATTGTAGAACGTTGCATTTACAACGAAGTTCATCGTGAACTGCTCGCTCAAGGCGCTTACTTCATGAATGAAGATGAAGCGAAACGCATGGCATCCATGTTGCTTAGAACGAACGGTACTATCAACCCTGAAGTCGTTGGTAAAGATGCTATCACACTGAGTCAACGTGCAGGCTTCACTGTTCCGGCTAACACACGTGTGTTGATTGCTTTACAAGACACCGTATCACCGAAAAACCCATACTCCCGCGAAAAATTATGCCCAATTTTAGGGATGTATATCGAGGAAGATTGGCAGTCAGCTTGCCATCGTGTGGTTGACTTACTGACCAACGAAGGCCTCGGTCATACCTTGGTGATCCATACGCAGAACGAAGATGTTATTCGTCAATTCTCTCTGGAAAAACCCGTCAATCGTATTTTGATCAATACACCAGCGGCACTGGGCGGAATTGGTGCAACGACCAATATCACACCTGCTTTAACGCTCGGTTGTGGGGCAGTTGGTGGCGGTTCTAGTTCAGATAACGTCGGCCCGATGAACTTGCTGAACATCCGTAAAGTCGGTTATGGCGTACGTTCCATTGATGATTTAAGACAGCCAGCTCAGCCTTGTGCACCTGCACAGCCAACAGCATCAACTTCGGTAAATCAACCGCAAGTGAGTATTTTTGATGACAACCGTTTCCGTAACCCTGTTACGGCAGCATCACCAGCCGCGGCTAACCCAACTGGCGATAACCGATTTGGCAGCACTGTAACAACGGCTGCGACTGCTGAGGCGGTGGTTTCTCAAGGTGACATCACTGAAGAAAATGTTGAGCAAATCATCAAGGCTGTTCTCGGACGCCTAAATAAGTAACTCATTGGAATAAGGCGGTATAAACCATGATCCTCGCAAAGGTGGTCGGACATGTTGTTGCAACGCAGAAATGCCAAGAACTTAGCGGCAGTAACTTATTAATGGTTACCAAGCTAGGGGATGACCTTGAACCGTTGAAAAACAAAACGTATGTGGCAGTCGACAGTGTTGGCGCAGGTATTAACGACATTGTGTTAGCTGAAGCTTACTTCGCTTTGAATAAAGACAATTACAAAGCCATGTCAGTGGTTGCCATTGTTGAGAAGGTTTATACCAAGGAGTAAAAACAGCATGAACCAGTTTTTGATTAAACCTAAAGTCCAATTCGGTGCTAACGCATTGGATTTTATCTCACAAATGAGTGCTCACCATGCCTTTATCGTCACTGACAAAGCGATGGTGAAGTTTGGCTTAGCTGATGAAGTCACTCGCAGGCTAACCCAAAGTGGCATCACATTTTCGATTTACGACGATGTTGTGCCGGACCCAGACATTTCAGCCATTGTTAACGGCATGAAAATCATGGATATGCAATATCCAGATGTGGTGATTGCACTCGGTGGTGGGTCGGTGATTGATGCTGCGAAAGCTGTTATTTACTCCCTCTGGCACACCAGAAAAAACGTCAATCGAGTCAAACCGCAGTTTATCGCGATCCCAACCACCAGTGGGACGGGTTCAGAGGTGACTTCATTTTCAGTCATCAAGTCACAGTCTGAAAAGTTGGTTTTAGTTGACGAATTCATGCTGCCAGATGTCGCCATTTTAGACCCTGTACTGGTGAAATCCGTACCAGCTTCGATTACTGCAGATACAGGTATGGACGTGCTGTGTCATGCACTGGAAGCGTATGTTTCTCGCACCGCATCTGATTTTTCGGATGCCTTAGCAGAAAAAGCAGTGCAATTGGTTTTTGGTCACTTAATTGATTGTTATCGCGACGGTAGCAACTTAGTGGCACGCGAAAAAATGCACAACGCTTCATGTATTGCCGGTATGGCCTTTACTAACGCATCACTTGGGATAACTCACAGCTTAGCCCATGCATTAGGCGGCGTATTTCATATTCCACATGGTCGTGCCAATGCCTTATTGATGGCTCAAGTCGTGGCTTTCAATGCGGATTTTGAAGGCCGCTGTGATAGCGAAGCCGCGAAACGTTACGCGAGTCTTGCAAGAAACTTGAATTTACCTGCTTCAACAATACGTGAAGGCGTTGAGAGCTTAATTATGGCAATCAACGTATTGAAAGATGAAATGAATATGCCAAAAGGCATTCAAGCAACCGGTATTAATGAATTCGATTTTAACGCCCGTTTAGGGGAAATGGTTGGGCAAGCACTGCGCGATAGTTGCACTCCGACCAATCCACGGGATGTGAGCAAGGTGCAACTGGAAGTGCTGTATAGACAGTCTTTTTAACAGTTAACGCTTTTATGTGATGAACAACAAACTAGAAAGAACATCAGGATAGGCTAACATGAATAAATATGCTTTGACCCCACGCGTAAAAATGCTGGCTGAACGCTTAAGTGCCCGCAATAGCTCAATTATTACTGAACGTGCCAATATTTTAGAAGCGCTTGGCAACCAACTGTCTGGCGCACCGCAGGCGATTAAACCTGCACAACGTTTTTATGAATTTATCCGTCATTTTCCTGCATTTATTGCCCAAGATGAGTTGATTATTGGTAGCCAATCATCAACGCCTCGTGGGGCGATTTTCCATACTGAAAATGAAATCAACAGCCACAGCATTTATACGTTTTTAGCTGGCGATAGCGCCATTGATGCACCCGATTACTTAGCGGTATTAAACATCGGTTTTTTAGCTATCAAAGCGCAATTAGAAAATAAAGTTAGAAATATCGGCAGTGCAGTTAGCCGTAATAGTATTGATGAGGCGAATAACTGCCGCTCGGCAATTTACGCATGTGATGCCGCTCTCCATTTTGCGCAAGCTTTAGCTTCTAAAGCAGAGAGCATGGCAGCAGCAGAGACTAATCAATACCGTCGCGCAGAGTTACAAGAAAGCGCAGCAATTTTACGTAATGTGCCAGCAAAACCAGCACAAACATTCAAAGAAGCTTGCCAAGCGTTCTATTTACTGCAACTTATCCTGCATTTAGAAAATGGCAGTTATGCAGTTAACCCAATGGGGTTCGATAAAGCAGTTTACCCATTCTACCAACGCGATATTGAACAAGGCCGCTTAACCCAAGCACAAGCTTATGAGATTGTAGAAAGTTTATGGTTGAAACTGGCTGAGCTCTCTGAAGTTCGCTCAACCAAGCAAGTCGATGGCTACCCAATGTTCGATGCATTAAAAGACGGCATTTATCTGAATGACCCTCGTGTATGCATTAACGAATTATCAGCTATGATGTTATCTGCTCATGAAAACATCAGTGCCATCAATAACGGCTTAAAAGTTCGTTTATATTGCGGAAAAAACAGCATTCAGCCGCAATACGCCGCGCCAAATGCCAGCTATGTTGCTCCAACGGCACAAACGGAAACTGAATTCAACGTGATGGAAGGGTTAACGCCTCGCTTACAACGCTTGCGTAACCGCTACTTAGAAGCACGCCCAAGTGTGTCTATCTATCGCGCACTCGCCTTCACTGACGTCGTTAAAAATAACCCAGGTTTACCGCCAATTCTATTGCGTGCGAAAGCATTCCGCCGCGCTTGTGAAACTGCGCCAATCTTAATTCAGCCGGAAGAACTGATTGTCGGCCATCCATGTGGTAAAGCCCGTGCGGGTGCTTTCTCTCCAGATATCGCATGGCGCTGGGTGGTCGAAGAACTCGATACCATGAGTACGCGCCCACAAGATCCATTTGTTATCTCAGAAGAAGACAAAAAAGTGATCCGTGAGGAAATCGCGCCATTCTGGGAAGGGCGCTCATTGGATGAAATTTGTGAGGCTCAATACCGCGAAGCGGGGGTATGGGAATTCAGCGGTGAAACGTTTGTCAGTGACTTGTCTTATCACCAAATCAACGGTGGTGGAGATACTTGTCCGGGTTATGACGTGCTGTTATTCACCAAAGGAATGAATGGCATTAAAGCAGATGCTCAGGCGAAACTGGCTGAGTTAAGTATGGAAAACCCAGAAGATATTGACCGTATTTATTTCTATAAAGCGTCAATTGAAACCTGTGAAGGGGTAGTGGCGTATTCACACCGTATTGCTGCGCATGCTCGTGAATTAGCCGTGCTGGAGTCAGACCAAAAACGTCGCGAAGAATTGCTGACTATCGCACAAGTCAACGAAAACGTGCCAGCGAACCCACCGGCGACGTTGCAAGAAGCATTACAAAGCATTTGGACTGTTGAGTCACTGTTTGAAATCGAAGAAAACCAAACAGGTCTTTCTTTAGGACGTCTCGACCAATATTGCTTCCCAATGTATGAAAATGACATCAAAACAGGCCGTTTAACTCAAGACCAAGCATTAGAAATGATGCAGGCGTTTATCATCAAGTGTGCTGAGTTAATGTGGATGTCGAGTGAGCTGGGTGCGAAATATTTTGCCGGTTATCAGCCATTTATCAACTTAACGGTGGGTGGACAAAAACGTTCTGGTGGTGATGCTTGTAACGATTTGACTTACTTAATTATGGACGCGGTTCGCTTCGTCAAAGTGTATCAGCCATCACTGGCTTGTCGTATTCATAACCAATCACCACAGAAATACATGGAAAAAATCGTTGATGTCGTGAAAGCCGGAATGGGCTTCCCTGCCTGTCACTTCGACGATTCCCACATCAAAATGATGTTGCGTAAAGGCTTTGACTTTGAAGATGCGCGTGATTACTGCTTGATGGGCTGTGTTGAGCCACAAAAATCAGGTCGTATTTATCAATGGACCTCAACAGGTTACACCCAATGGCCAATCGCGATTGAGTTTGTATTAAACCGTGGTCGCATGGTGCTATTCGATAGCTACCAAGGCTTAGATACCGGTGATTTACGTGACCTGAAAACATTCGAAGACTTTGATAATGCAGTGAAAGCGCAGATTGCTCATATTATTCGCTTATCCGCTATCGGTACCGTTATCAGCCAGCGAGTTCACCGTGATGTGGCACCAAAACCCTTAATGTCTTTGCTAGTGGAAGGCTGTATGGAAAAAGGGAAAGACGTTGCAGCGGGTGGGGCGATGATCAACCACGGCCCAGGGCTGATTTTCTCTGGTCTTGCAACCTATGTTGACTCCATTGTCGCGATTCGCAAATTGGTTTATGAAGATGGCCGCTACACCCTTGAGCAAATTCGTGATGGATTATTAGCTAACTTTGAAGGCTATGACGAATTACGCCGTGACTGCTTAAATGCGCCTAAATTTGGTAACGATGATGACTATGTTGACCAATACGCACTCGATATTACGGAGTGGACAGAGCGTGAGTGTCGTAAGTACGACATGTTGTATTCAACACTGAGTCACGGAACTTTATCCATCTCCAACAACACGCCGATTGGTGAGTTAACCGCAGCAAGTGCCAACGGTCGCTTGGCGTGGATGCCGTTATCCGATGGTATCAGCCCAACACAAGGTGCGGATAAACAAGGCCCAACCGCCATCATTAAATCAATCAGTAAAATGAATGTTGAAACGATGAACATTGGTATGGTGCATAACTTTAAGTTCTTAAAAGGCTTATTGGACACACCAGAAGGCCGCCACGGCTTAATCACCTTGCTAAGAACCGCGTCTATCTTAGGAAACGGTCAAATGCAGTTCAGCTATGTCGATAACGAAATGCTGAAAAAAGCCCAGCAAGAGCCTGAAAAATACCGTGATTTAATCGTTCGTGTCGCGGGGTACAGCGCCTACTTCGTTGAACTCTGTAAAGAAGTTCAAGATGAAATTATTAGCCGTACTGTAATTGAGAAGTTCTAAACCCATGTAGGCAGGTATGAATTTATACCTGCCATTTTATAACAACAATAATAAATTCTGATTTATAAACATAGTGTTAGAGGTGCAATGATGAGCGCGGCAGAGATTAAAGGTCGGATATTTAATATCCAAAAATACTCGATTTATGATGGCGACGGTATCCGAACACTGATTTTCTTAAAAGGGTGCAATATTCGTTGCCCATGGTGCGCTAACCCAGAAGGGTTAAGTAGCCAGTTTCAAGTGATGTTTTCCCACGATAAATGCGTCAATTGTGGGAAATGCGTTGATGTCTGCCCGACAGGGATCCACTACAAAACTATTAATGAGCAAGGTGAGCAAATTCACCGCGTGAATCGCAGCATTGATTGTATCGGTTGCCGTAGATGTGAAGAAGTATGCATTGGCGGTGCACTAGACATCATGGGTAAAGATGTCACTGTGGCCGAAATGATGGATATCATCATGCAAGATTATGATTTTTATATTTCTTCCGGTGGTGGTGTGACAATCGGTGGAGGCGAAATGAGCCTACAAACCGATTTTGCAGTCGCTCTACTGCGTGAGTGTAAAAAAATGATGATCAACACCGCAATAGAAACCCAAGGTACAACATCGTTAGAAAACTATGAAAAGTTAGCTGAAGTTGTCGACCTATTCCTCTATGACATTAAACATATTGATACTGCGCAGCATAAAAATCTATTCGGTATTGGCAATGAAAATGTTCGCCGCAACCTCGAAAGATTGATTGATCTCGGCGCGAACGTGGTTGTCAGAATGCCATTAGTTCGTGGCTATAACGACTCGTTTGATGCCATTACAGGGGCGATTAACTATGCGATGGAATTATCCAAACGCGGCAATGTAAAACGCATCGATATTCTGCCTTATCACCAGTTGGGTCGCGGTAAGTACGACAGACTGGATATGATTTATCCCGTTAAACAAGACCCAACCTATAGCGCAGAAGAATTAGACCAACTTGAAGCATTCTTCAAACAATTTGATTTCGATATTCGACTGGTTCGTCACTAAGTAGGAGAGACAGATGAAAAGTTTAGGCGTAATTGAAACTCGGGGACTGACATCCGCAATACAGGCTGCTGATGCGGCGTGTAAAGCCGCCAGTGTAGAAATTGTAGGTTATCGAAAAATCGGCTCTGGACTGGTATCCGTTTGTTTCCAAGGCGAAATCAGTGCTGTTCGCACCGCAGTTGACTATGGTATTGAAGTGATCGCCAATAGTCAGCTACTCGTCGGCTCATTAGTGATTGCGCGGCCTGAAGAAAGCGTAATCAGTAAATTGCTAACAGTGAAAAGTAAAAAAGGTGAGTTAGAGAAAAGTCTTCAGCCAGAAGTAAAAGCAGAAAAGTTAGTGGAAAAAGCGGTTGTTGAGGCTAAAACAGAAGCGCCTGTGGTTGAAGTTAAAACCGACATCAATGTGAAAGACACCAAGAATGACCCGCGTAAAGGGAAAAAATCATGATGAATGAGCAATTAATGGGGAAAATATTGGAGCGGCTTTCAGCCTATACACCAGCACAAGGCAGCGTTTCCAACATTGCTATCCCTGTCGGAATATCTAACCGCCATGTTCATCTTTCGCAGCAGGACGCTGAAGCCTTGTTTGGCCAAGGATATCAGCTGACGCCATTTAAAGATTTAAAACAGCCCGGGCAATTTGCGGCGAAAGAATGCGTCATGGTGGTGGGACCAAAAGGGTCGATTAGCAAAGTCAGAGTACTAGGGCCTGTTCGCCCAAAAACGCAATTAGAAGTGTCTAAGGCCGACTGCTTTGCGCTTGGTATAAAAGCGCCGGTAAGAGAGTCAGGTGACATGGCAGGTTCAGGCAATGCTTTACTGATTGGCCCAGCGGGGCATGTCAATCTTGAGTCGCAGGTTATTTGTGCTCAGCGTCATATTCATATGAGTGTGATGGACTCAAGAGCATTAAATGTGGTGAATGGGCAAAAGGTGAATATCCGTACTGAAGGTGAACGCAGCTTAGTGTTTGATGAAGTTGTCGTGAGAGTGGATGAACGCTTTTCTCTTGAGTTTCATATTGATACCGATGAAGCAAATGCCGCGGGCTTACGCAATAACGATAGCGTATTTATCGCGGGCTAAGGAGTGGTGGCAGAATGAACGAAAAACTGATCGAGCGAATTGTGCAGCAAGTTTTACGTCAGTTAAAGCGACAAGTTCTGGTGGTGCTATCGCCTGTTGAGGGGTATCAGCAAGCTATTTACCAAAGACTGGCACAGTTAGATTCTGTTTCTTTTTCCTTTTATGCCACCGCATCAATGCACCAGTCTTTTGATGTTGAAAAATGGGCTGAATTGGGAAGTGTTATAAATAAAAGCACCTTATCAATAAATAGTTTAAATCATTATGACAGCCTGTTTTTACCGTTTATTGATGCAAAAGTCGTTGGTGAGATAGCCAATGGTTTGTTTATGAGTGAGGAAAGTGAGTTAGTCTTTCATGCATTATCACAAAACATGCCGATATTGGCACTGAAATACCATTGTTGCCCTGAAAGTGAATTAAGTCAGGTTTTAGGTTTAAATAAAAATGAAAATTATAATCAGTTGATTAAAGAAAATATCACTAAAGCAATCAAGTTAGGTGTTTATTTTGATTCATTTAATGAAATAGAAAATAAATTTTTAATTCGTGATGTTACTGAAAATTTAAAACCTGAAATAAATAATGAACATCCAAATCGCTATATTACTTTAAAGGAAGTAATGAATAACCCTAGGGGGTATTGCGCGAATGAAAATAAATTAACAGATTCAGCAATCGATTATTTAAAGTCTCTTAAAAAATAAAGTTATTTAATCAAATTAAAAATTAATCTTTCTATTTATTGTAGGAGTATTATCTATGTCCCCTAAAGCAAAGTCATGGCTTTGGATGCTGGCGGTTATTATTTCTGAAACCTCAGCAACATCGACCTTAAAAATGTTTGATAATAGTGAAGGTATGACTAAATCATTATTATTGGCATTAATCGTTGTGCTATATGTTATTTGTTACTATTCACTTTCTCGGGCAGTAAAATATATTCCTGTTGGTTTGGCTTATGCAACATGGTCAGGTACAGGGATCTTAATGGTTTCTACCCTCGGCATGCTATTTTATGGGCAACACCCAGACACTGCGGCGATGATCGGTATGGCCGTGATCGCGAGTGGCATTGTGATCATGAATCTATTCTCCAAAATGGGCTCCGATGATCCGGAAGAAACTGAACCATCTAAAGATGAAACTGAGTCTTCATTATTATCAACAAAAAATAACACAGCTCATTAATTCAAAGTTAAGGGGAATATTATGTTTACTGGATTTTTATGGTTAGCGCTTTCTATTGGCTCTGAAATAACGGGTACTTCAATGATAAAAAAGACTAATAGCTTTAGCAAATTGGGTCCATCTGTATTAGTCATTGTTGCTTATTGCTTGTGTTATTTCGCACTAACCCGTGCAATGGGTTATATCCCAGTCGGTGTGGCTTATTCATTATGGTGTGGGTTTGGTATTGTCGGTGTGACACTCGTTTCTATGATTTTATATAAACAAAAACCCGATTTCCCAGCAGTATTTGCGATGGGCCTCATTATCACTGGTGGGATCATTATGAATACATTTTCAACGATGTAGTAAAAAAGAAAACGCCGTACTTCAACATACTTTCTATTATTTATCTTTAGCCCTCATTTTTATGAGGGTTATTTTTTGCTTATCATCTGAGCCCTGTGGTGGTTTGGCTACATAAAATGACGTTCTGGCGATAAACCGCAAAGTCTGTTGTATGTTAATTTATTACACATAAGTAATTTAATTTAGGAATGGATTTATGCAAATTATTGAATGGGATGATTTTACCCGTGTTGAAATGCGTGTTGGGACTATTGTTAGTGCACAAGTCAACAGTAAAGCCAAAAAGCCAGCTTATGTTATGGAAGTTGATTTAGGCGAATTGGGTATTAAGCGCTCTAGCGCACAGATCACTGTCAATTATACGCCAGATGATTTGATTGGTAAGCAGGTACTATGTGTGTGTAACTTTGAAGTCAAGCGTATAGCAGGCATTAAATCGGAAGTGTTGATCACGGGGGCACCTGATGAAAAGGGGACGATTGTTCTTGCTGAATTTAACTTACCTTTGCCGAATGGGGCGCTTTTAGCCTAATGCCTACATTGATTGATTTTATGGTGATAACCCACTAAAATAATTGTGTTAATAATTAACACAAAGGTGATCTTATGGCTCGTACCACAAGTGTGACAATCGGAACGCAATTAGATGAATTTGTAAATCAACTGATTTCATCTGGAAGGTATGGTTCAACAAGTGAAGTTGTTCGCTCCGCACTGCGTTTACTTGAAATTCAAGAAAAACAAACGGCTGCATTGAAGATGCTAATTGAAGAAGGTGAAAAAAGCGGTGAATCATCATTCACACTCCATGATATAGCCAAAAAAATGAAGACCGCACATAATGTATAAACTTTCTAACTTAGCCGCTAAAGATTTTGAAGGAATATTTGAATATACTTTGGTGAATTTTGGTGTCAGTAAAGCGGATGAGTATACTAAAAGTTTACATTGTGCGTTAGAAATGTTGAGCTCCAATCCTTTGATAGGACTGAAGTGTGCGGAAATTTCAGAGGGGATTAGGCGTTATAATCATTCTAAGCATGTCATTTTTTATCGGCAGAGAACCAAAGATATCTTTGTTATACGAGTTCTTCACCAGCAAGTGGAACCGCTGAAACATTTTTATTTTGATGAATTTGATAGATAGGCCAGTCACTTCCTCTATAGCAATATTACCACCTATAGTCCTATACTCTTGCTATTCATTGACCGTGGGAGTGCAACCCTTTGCGATTACCTGAGCTTCATTTTCGCCAATATTCGAACGACGTCATTTCTCATCAACATGATGGGCAGTGGCAAGTCGTTTTGTCGTTATCTGGGCAGATGGAAATTAATATGTACCGGCAACATTTTCTGTTAAATGCAGGAAAGGGGGTCGTGATCCCGCCTAGTGTGAGTCATGCATTTAGCGGGCAGCTAGGAAATCAAAACTACGTATTAGAAATGCCAGCCACAGCACAATGGGCATTAAATGAAAAAATGACGCAATTTACTCTGACACCTGCTGCAATTGGCCTTTTGAATTGGTTACAAAACTTCCCACAAGCTCCGGAACATAATTTCACGGTTGCTCGTCTATTGTTGGCACAGTTAAAACCTGAAAATAAATGGATTGATGAGCTTTCTCAATGGGTGGAACTGCGTCTACACCATCCTATTAGTTGTGAAGATATGGCAACGGCTTTTTGTATGTCAGTGAGTACGCTTCAACGAAAAATAAAGGCTGAAACACAGTTAACGGCGATGCAGTTTCTATTACAAAAACGCATGGAAGCGGCAGGGCGCTTATTATTATCCAATAAATCAATAGAACAAATTGCATTAGCGGTGGGCTATGACTCACATTCGGCATTTAGTCATGCATTTCGCCAATTTTATAGCAAAACACCGAATGAATATCGTTTGCAGGGAAGTCACTTACGGTAGGTTATTTGGGGAGCTTTGTTGCCAGATAAAAATTAGCCACCTCGCCCGCAGCCAATTTTTATCTTTTTACTGCTTAGACCATGCGGATCCCTTCAAATGGGTTCCAGTTGTCCAATCCTTTGGTTTCTTTAATATAGTAAGCATAATTGGCAACCATGGCCCACAGCGCTGACATACCGACAGATACCCCTGTAAAGACGGCATTAGGGATCGTTCCACCAATCATAAAATCAATAATATTCAAAACTAGACCAACCCCAAGAGTGATACCAAGCATCACCAACCCTTTCTTCCACAGCCCTAAAATCAAGAAGTAAATAATACCGAAGAAGAAGGCAAAAATGTTCATATTAATGAGAATACGCTTACCGAAAGAGGCGGCTTTTAACGCTGTTTTGAATTCAGGCGTATCAGGAGCACCATGCTTATCAAAAAAGTCGAAACGTTCTTGCCATTTATTAGAATATTGTTTCTGTTCCATTTTCCATCTCTTGCTTATTAATAAGTATAAAATAGGGATTGATAATACTTGGATAACCATATAAAAAAGAGGTAAATAGTCTTAATATGACTATTAAGGGGCATTTTTAATAACGAATCAAGCAAAGAAAAATAAAGGAAGAATGATTAAGATAAATAGTAAACGGATAATGGATTAATTTATTGTAAGACTTACCTACATTATTTGGTATTTGACTTGTTGGCTATTTGTTCAGAAATTGAATTTGCATAGTTGCCATGTAAAAAATCAGTATTTACATTGGCTTGTTTGAGTTTTAGTTCGAGTAAAGCTAATTGCTTACTCACCGACGTATAATTGGGGTCGTCCACAGAGAGACCTTGTAGCATATGGCTTAGCGTTAGTGCATCTTTCCTTTGTTGTAATTCAGTGGGTAAATAGCCCGAGTTCTTTAATATTCGATACCCAGCCCTAAGTTCAGGTGGAACTAAACTATCATCTTCAAGCTGTAACATTTTTCCCTCCCCATTTAAATTTGAAAGCTCCCCTTTACTCAGAGCTTCTTGAATATGGCGTTCTGCCCAAAGATCAATGACTGACATGATGTGACTCCATGAATTGATTTTTTACTATTATAGCCTTCCATATCAATATAAAGAAAGTTGGTAGATTATTCTTTATTGGGGTTGTTATTCCGAATTATAAGTAAGGTTTTATCGAGTGTTTATAAATAAGGTTTTTACTATTAATATGAAATAAAACTGCTAAAAAATAATATTTAATTAGTGATAAATGACGAATAAACGTCATGGATAATATGAAAATTGTTATATTGACCACACTTATAGAAATTAATTTATCTGATTTACCTTGGTTTTAATTAACGCCTTTATTTAAATTAATAATATTAATGCCTAATAAAAATGAATTATCCCTAATTATGTTGAATTTTATGTCTAAATCGTGTGAATTTTGTTGATTTGAAATGATCTATTTGTAAATGGTAAAAAACAAAAACATTGTGTAATGTCCGTTTTTCTTGTTTATAAGGAGAAAATATGGAACAAAAGAAGCAAGAGGGAAGCCGTTTTTTGCGAACGGTTGAGTGGCTAGGTAATGCACTACCACATCCCGTCATTTTATTTATTATTTTAATTGCAATTTTATTAGTTTCCTCAGCAATAGGTCAGTACTTTGGTGTAAGCGTGCCAGATCCGCGCCCAGAAGGCGCAAAAGGGCGGGCAGAAGACGGTATTATTCATATTGTAAGTTTATTGGATGCCGAAGGGATCCGAAAAATTATTGCGAATGTCGTCACCAACTTTACAGGTTTCGCACCATTAGGGACGGTATTAGTGGCATTATTAGGGGTTGGAATTGCAGAGCGGGCCGGCTTACTTTCCGCGGCTATGCGCTTAATTGTCACCAAAGCTCCGCGAAAATTAACCACAATGGCTATCGTGTTTGCGGGGATCATGTCAAACACCGCGGCAGAATTGGGCTATGTGGTGCTTATTCCATTGGCTGCCATTATTTTCCACTCATTAGGTCGTCATCCTTTAGCGGGTCTTGCCGCCGCATTTGCTGGTGTTTCAGGTGGTTATTCAGCAAACTTACTATTAGGTACGGTTGACCCGTTACTTTCGGGTATCACTCAGCAAGCTGCGCAAATCATTGATCCAACTTATATCGTGGGTGCAGAAGCAAACTGGTACTTTATGTTTGCCAGTACGTTTTTAATCACTATTTTAGGTTATTTGATCACCGAAAAAATTGTGGAACCCCAGTTGGGTCCATATACAGGTGGTGCCGTTGATGAAGATGAAAATAGCCTTTATGCTTCTGCAAACGTTACTCCACTTGAGAAAAAAGCGTTATTCTGGGCATCAGTTACCTTCTGGGGATTAGCGGCAATTTTGGCGTTGATGGTGGTACCAGAGAACGGAATATTACGGAATCAGGAAACGGGATTAGTCAGCAACTCGCCTTTCCTAAAAGGCATCGTGGTGTTCATTTTCGTGTTTTTTGCCGTCCCGGGTATTGTGTATGGCTATATTGCTAAAACTATGCGTTCTGATAAAGACATTGTTGACGCAATGGCAGGGGCAATGAGTACTCTTGGCTTATATCTGGTTATCATTTTCTTTGCCGCACAATTTGTTGCTTTTTTTGGTTGGACAAACATCGGGCAAGTTATCGCAGTTAAAGGTGCCAACTTCTTAAATAGTATCGACCTTCACGGTGGTGTGCTGTTTATTGGCTTTATTCTTATCTGTGCATTTATTAATTTAATGATTGGCTCAGCATCAGCCCAATGGGCGGTAACGGCACCTATTTTTGTTCCTATGCTAATGTTAGCGGGCTATGCGCCAGAAACTATTCAAGCGGCATACCGAATTGGTGATTCGGTCACGAATATTATCACACCGATGATGAGCTACTTTGGCTTAATTATGGCGATTGTTGTGAAATATAAGAAAGATGCAGGGATTGGTACACTTGTCTCAATGATGTTGCCTTATTCCATCATTTTCTTCATTGGTTGGTCATTGTTCTTTATCGTATGGGTATTTGTATTAGGGATTCCTGTAGGGCCTGGTTCCCCGATTTATTTCACACCGGGAAGTTAGCGTTTTGATATTTAATTGAAAAACCATTGGTTGCCCTATTTTTAATTCATTGGATGAAGGGCAACCAATGAGGATGTAAGTTATGATTTTGTTATTTTAAACATAGGAACTAGATTAGATAGTAATTATGAAAATAAACTACTGTGAGTGAGACAGTTTATTTTACTAAGTACCAACAATTACAATATTACGGTAAAAATTATTTTTATACTTAATAGAATGAAAGAGCTAATCAAATCCCTCCCAGAAATAGTCTTTTAGTTTTATTTTATCGTTCAAGTCAAAAATAATACCTTCATCTATAAGGGCTTGTTTGTGACGTAGATAGCACTCGCCTTTGACTGATAACTTACCCTGACTATTAATAATACGGTGGCAAGGCAAAGAACTTCCCGCAGGGATGGTTCTAATAACTTGGCAAACTTGGCGTACATGAGCTGGGTAACCTGCCATTTTTGCCAACGTTCCGTAAGTGACAACTCTACCTCTTGGGATACTCCCTATAAGACTATAAATGATGTCTCGGAAAGATGGCGCGTTGTTCATGGTTATAGCCTCAATTACGATGGGTGTTTATCAACCTAAATATGTAGGCGTTGGTGGGCAGTGCATGATTAAATTGTATAGCAAGTTTGTCAATGTGATAGTTTTCTTTGGCGGAAATCACCACAATGGGATGAGAGGGGGAAGTATCTGTTTTATGACTTGAGTTTTAAGCTGTAAATGGTGTTGAATTAAGTAATTATATTTTTCATGGGCGTAGAGGAACTTTGATTTGAATTATCTCTTTCTTAATATCACACGCCTTCTTTATATTTCTATTATTTTTACTAATAGTAAGTGACATTGTAGAGATTAAGGCAAAAACCTCATTATCTCTCCTCCATTTTAGGCTAAGCCAATACCACCGCACAAAGGTGATATTGACTTAATACAAACCTAAAACTCACTAACGGTAGGTAAATAAAACATTCACAGTGTTACTGAACTGCCCTGATTTAATGGCTTCAGCATCTTTCTTGGATAACTCGATACTGTAAGGGAAATAGCCGGGCTGTTGTTTACTGATACTCCCTTTATAATAATACTGATCAAACGCAACCTGTTGGTTATTGGTTCTGTCTGTAATTGCAGCTTGTAGGCCATTGTTAAAGACGATGTACTTTTTATTTATCACGCCACTGTTGCTTTGGAACGCAACACTGACTTCTAATGCCGCATCACACGTTGAATCGGGCACTAAATCTAATGAAAAGTTTTCTCTAACTGTTTGACCACCTTCAAAATTTTCAGCTGTGAGCTCTTTAAAATCAACCACTTTATCGCTCATGCGGACAATCGGTGTTGGGCAATAGTTCACCAATTTCCCGATAATCCTCGCCTGATAGATATCCCCTAAACTTTTTCTCTGGTAATCACTGTGATAACCAACATTAAAAACACCGGTATCAAAAGATTTTAACTCTCCCGTACCTCTGACCACTCGATACGTGTAACCAAATAGCACATTTTTAGGGCCCGCTTCCCAGACGCCCACTTCTAACTGCGGGGTGTTGGCCGCAGTTATTTCAACAGAGCCACTATACATACTGTCCTGATAAAGCCTAACACCGCTGTTTTTAAGTGTATTTTTTATGGTTGTTGGCGTTTGGTTGTTAAACCAAATTGTCCGCTCCGCCTTTGAGCCTGAAAACACACAAGCCCATGAAAAGAAACCACTACTGGCAGAGCCCAATAGCGTGCCGGGAGCAACGGTGCCGGGGGTTGTATTCATATCAATATAGACTTCAGGGAGTGGGTTCCACGCATTTCCCGTCGAGCCGGGTACACTATTACCCGGTCGGCATGTCACTCCGGCATACGCGGCAGAAGTTGACATCAGAAGGAGAAAGAACACGCTACTTTGCCATGACCGTTTTTTAAATTTCATTTCAGTAAGTTCCCACATTTGTATTTTTTATTTCGCCTGTGGCAATAATTGGCAAGGCTGTGCTGCGGCGCACTGGTATTTATTAAATTTCAGCCCACCGAAGTCATCAATATAAGCGACTTCAAAACTGTTCCATGCCGGGTTTTTCAAGGTCACGGTTGAATCACTAAACGGGGCGACAAGCACTTCAGGAAAATCTTTATCTTTACTTTGGTCAACATTGATATTGGTGATCACAATATTAAACGGGGTTGGATTCGACAACGTAATCTGTCCACCTTGTTTTGTGACTTTTAAATCGCGCTGAAAATCTTTCTCGGCAGAGACTTTGTAGTCAATACCTTTTGGGCGATAAAACAGTTTTAAGCGTGATTGGATAGTAAACTGAACCGCATTCGCTTCTTTACCTTGCGGTGGAATACCTAATACATTGAAATACAACAGACTCTCCCTGTCCGTGGGTAAGGTATTTTGCCCATCCATATACGCAATTTTGATTTGTTTTTTCTGTTTAGGGCCAATTTTTTGTAAAAAAGGTAACGCCACTAGTGAGTTAGTCAGCTTTTCACCTTTTTGGTTTTCTATCCATGTCTGCGCTAAAAACGAAGAGGCGGTATCTTGGTTTTCAACAACGATACTGGTTCCGCCATCGGCTTCATTAAAAATAACACGGGTTCTATCTAACCCAAGAACGGCATACGCTTGGCTCATGACGCTTGAGAGTAAAACAACGGAAAGTACTTTTTTAAATAATGTCATTTTTTCACCCATTGAAATCACATTAGTGACGACAAGCAATTGAATCGCTACTTTTAGCCAGGAGACTGTCCGCTAAGAACGTACACGCTTGTGCATCTCCCCAGTTGACGCTAAGTTGGTCGCCCATGTTCAACCCGGTTAAGTAGACGATACCGGATTCAGCAATAATGCCTGAAACTTTACCCGTTACGTTATTTTTCACCACTGAGCCTAATGGTGGGTATTGACCATTAGCCAGCTTAATTCGTGTTATCAGTGACTTACCAATATCTGCATCCATTTTAGCATAACCGATTGCCCCATCAGTGAGTGTAGACGCTAAAACATTATCATCAATGTTTACGGTGTCTGGCAGGTTGTTCACATCCACCTTGTATTCCATATTATAGTAGGTCGGAACGTTACTGATGGTGGCTAACCCTCGGCTATTCGTCGTCGCATGGCCATTTTCAATCATCACGCCTTGCGCATTTGGCACATCAACCACTAAGCGAGATTGGTCACGATAGGTTAAACGGTGCGCGGAAATACCGTGCTGTGTCGCGGTGACCGAGCCACTCATGGTCATACTTAGCGACGTCATGGAATCCGATAATGACCCCGTCACTTGGACTTGGCCGGCATCCGCGCTGTGTGACACATAGGTGCTCACCATCCCTTCCGATAACCCATCTTGGGTCGATGCGGTTAAATTATAGTTCGTGTTGCTATCAACATGACGACTGTAATTCACGTTATTTGCATAGCGCTTGTTGCTGTCACTGTAAGAGGCGAAATACGATATTGATGCATTTTGGTTTTCAGTACTTAATGGTTTGCTGACGGATAAATAAACTTGGTTATCCGTTTTATTATTCGCCCCACGGACTTGGTTTAAAGACAGGGAGATATTCCCACCTTTCATGACGCCTTCATCGAAGAATTTATTGAGCCCCACACTGAAATAGTTATTTTGCTTACCATTCCAATAGGTTTTACGTGATGCGGTGATATTCACACTCGCATTCATTCCACGTAATTGCTGAGCGTAAGACAATGAAAAAACATGTTTGTCTTTATTGGTATCGATATCTTGTCTGTCGACAAAGTTTTGCTCAACAAAATTGGATAAAGAGTTAAAGGTTCTGTCGGCAAAACGGTACCCGGTTAATGTCAACTGCCCATCAATACTCGGTAAATCTTTGGCATAGTTAATACGGTAGCTTTTGCCTTTCTCACGCCCCAATAAGGTGTCGGCGTAAGATTGGGTGATATCCACCGAAAAAGCCCCTAAAAAGCCGATATTTTGGCCAATGCCGAGGTTAATGGCTTTATATTTATTCCCTGATGTCGCCACGATTCCGCCAAAAACAGAGGTATGGTTAAACACCCCAACAGAGCTTTCGACAGTCATAAAATTGTCGTTAGCATGGGTGCCATTTTTCGGGGATAGCTGACCTAAATTCAAGGTGTAGCGCGCTTGCCCCTTACGGGTTAAAAACGGAATATTGGTTGTCGTAAACTGGAATTTCGTTTCTTTACCGTTATCCTCTGCCACGGTCACATCAATGGTGCCCATGATGGATTGACTTAAATCCTTAATCACAAAAGGGCCCGCCGGCACTTTCACTTGGCTGATGATACGGCCATTTTGTGATAAGGTGACCGTTGCGTTTGAGGCGGCAACCCCAGTAATTTGAGGGGCATACCCTCTGAGGTTCGGTGGCATCATGCTTTCATCGGTAAACATGCTCACGCCTTTGAAACGCACGCTATCAAACAAGTCTGATTTAATGAAAATTTCCCCGGCAAACAACTTCGCCGATAAGCTGGCAATGTCCCTAAAAGCGTAGACTTGGTCCCAATCTAAGTTGCGTTTCTTGCTACCCCGTCCATCTTCGCCCGCCAATTTATTCTCATATTGGTAATTTGCCCGTAAACGCCATTGCGCGAAGTTAGCGCCCACATTCCCGAAGGCATAGAGTTGGTTACGTGTTTCTTCGTTTTTACGGATTAAATGATTATCGCTAATCGTATAATCTAAAATTAACCCCGCAATCCCATAATCGCGCATTTCAGGGCTCACCCACGAAGAATAAGTCGATGCCATATATTTCTGAGGTATCGAAATACTCAGGACTTGTTCGCTATCATTAAAATCGATAGCCACATTTTTATCGAGAGAGAATAAATTAATACATGCGTTTTCTTGAGTAGAAAGTAATATTTCTTTCGCTTCTTCATTTAAGGGGAAACGTTTTATTAATTCTGCCGTAATACACGGCTCAATCGTTCCATCATGATTAATAAACTTAATTTTTTCGCCGCGGATAATTTTTTTATCATTTAAAATAATATCCGATTCATATAAACCTTCACTTAAACTATTTTTTTCAAAATAGCTTAGGTCAATATTGTCGTCTGCAGACAAATTAAGGGCATTGATATTAAAAGTTTCCGCATTTGTATACCCACCACACATAATGAGTGAGATAATATAACCTATATTTTTTTTCTTAAAATACATGTTGGCACTCTTATGATAATCGATAGAGGGAATACAAAGCTTTACGCTAATTAGCGTAAAGCTTTTGCTTAGACATGATAGCTATCTTATTCGTAGCTTAATACGTAGTTTGCGATAGAGTTGATGCTACCTGAAGTGGCGGCACCGGTTGCTTCTGCTTGAGCAGACAAAATAATTGTGGTGTCAGACGCTTTCAGTGTTTGCTCTAAAGTATCACCGGGTTTAATGGCTTTACCTGCATTGTCTAAGAATGAAACTGCAACGTTATTTGCGCTACCAGTGCTTGACCATAAAGATGCGTTTGTGGCATCAGGTTGGCCATTAAACGTAATTTTTACTTTAGAATAAGGAGTACCTGAAGCACTTGGGTCTAATTGGCAATCTTGTAATTTTAATTCAAATGAATTGAGTGGGCCTTTTTTACCTGCAGAATCTAAATTAACCGCGGCAATATTACCTAATTGAACTTCTTTATTCACATCAGTCGGTGCAATTGTACATGCACCGCTATTAACTGTGCCTTTAAACGTAATTTTACCAGAACCGGCATCCGCAGCCATTGCAGAAATAGAAGTTGTCGTTAACGCTAAGCATAATGCAATTAAAGTCTTATTCATGTTATCTACCTTATATTAAGTCATTTAATTAAAAATTTTTATCTGTTGTGAAGAACGAAACAAATAATATCCATAAAATGAGTAATCAGATATCGCTAAAGTATGTATTTCGCCGGTAGAATGTAACGAAATATATTAAATTAACGCATTGAAATTAAAAGAAAATAAAAAACGAAATATTTATTAACATTATCACTAGCTCCGCGTTAAGGCGTTGAATGCAGATCTTTAAGCCAAAAAACAACTCACCATAAGCATTAAACGCCAACATAACCAATAAAAACAAATAAACACATTACAAGAGTATTTTGGCAGTGAAATATATCTTAAATAATCAAAAACCGAGTTATTGAGATATTTATTTACATCCGTTTATGAGTTTGAAATGACTTTATCGCGTTAGATTAATTCATTCGCATAAGAAACAAGTCTAATCGTTTGTTTTTTAATGTTATTTTTGATGGGGTTAAATGAAGGCGATATTCTGATGTTTTTCACTTATTTTTATCCGGTAAAGTAGATAAAACAAAATTTATTACAAAACAATTGGTTAGAATATATCATGTCTAATGGAACTATTACGGGACTTATTTATCCCATGCATTTCTAGGGTGAATATGGGATGAAAATGTGGGTTTTCTACTATTAAAGAAAAAAGGATTACAACCTCAACGTAACAATAGCTTGTCACTTTATGCAAATCAGTCGACAGGGCTATTACAAAATACTGGATAGGATTGAGGAGCGAAAGAAAGCTGATCCATCATTAAGGTCGGGGGATACAATCTTGTTCTTCGGAGTATCAGGAAATACATAAAGAACATAATATTCAATATTCTATGATAGATAGCTACGATTGTTGCCAAAATGCTTTAGCGGAACGAATTAATGGAATATTGAAAATGGAGTACTTTCTGATAAAACCGAGTAATCTAGAGCTAGTGAGAAAATTAGTTGAAGATGCCAAAAACGAAGGTAAAAAATTCATACTAACTAGGAGGCGCCGACCAAAAGACTCTGCTTTTAGTGCTGCCTTAAATTCAGGTGTACTTGGCGCACCATGTTTAAGAATTTAAAACATTTCTACGATTCTTGAGAATATTGTTTTTATTCCATTTTTTTATTCTATGATGGTTAACTAATAAAAATGATATGGATAATAACGAAATATTTAAAGAATGTAGGAATGAATAACCTTAATAACTTCAATAGGTAGGGCATTTAGTTAAGGACTTAATAAAGCCTCAAGAAAGTTTATAGTCTTAAAGTTTATTATTTTTTTAGGTACGGGTATCACCAAGTTTTGGTGATATAAAATTCCATTAAAAAGGAAATGTTAACATCTTGTTAATTAATAACATGTGGCGTTTAAGACTTGTTGGATAAAAAAACTGTTTTTTTTAAATATATGAGATAAGTAACTATATTTAGTGATGGTGTTTACCCGAAAAATGACGAGTTCGTTAGACATTGTTTCATAAACCTTACTTATATTAAGGGTAACCAGATATTAATAGTTAATAATCAGCATTTTCAATAAATAAAATTAATGTTTGGTTTTATTTATTACTCGTATGTGAGTTTGTTATTTTTATTTTATTTAATTAGTATTGCTCGCAGTTAGTTATTCTTACATTATTCAGTATCTACTTTGTATTTTTCAGAAAGGAAATAAAAATGGCAGCTAGATATCCTATTGCCAAAATAGTAGGGAGCAGAATAAAAAAGCTTAGAAGGGAGTATGGATTAACAGGAACTGAAGTGGCAATGGCTTTGAATGTTAGTCAACAGCAGTTTTCTCGCTATGAACGAGGTATTAACAGAATAGATATCGATTCTTTAGTTATGATTGCAGACTTCCTTAAAGTCAGTGTTCATTATTTCCTTGAAGATATAGATTTAGAACAATCAAATAGCTGGACCTCTGAATATAACTCATTATTAAGTCATGGTTTTTATTCAAAAAATAAAAAAAATGAAGGTTAGTATTTGTTTTAAGGATCTCCTTATATTTACGGTTCATATTAGTGGTTATATTACTTCACATGTTATCGAACATCTCAAGTCATTAAAATAATGATAAGAATAAAGTTAACTAAATTCTAGTTATATCAATAAAACTATTGATATGGCTGTGTACCAACTAAGGTATTGCCTTAGTATATATTAATAATATCATGAAATAAGGGTTTAAAATGAAAAAGACGCTATTAGCATCTTCAATTATCGTATTAACATTCACTGCTGCATCAACTTCATTTGCTGCGGATGTAGGAAGCGGTACTATTGAATTCAATGGTACTGTGAATACTGGTGCTTGTACCATTGCTCCTTCTTCTGTTAACAAAGAAGTTCAATTAGGTTCTGTTCCAGCGGCATCATTACAAACAGCTGGTTCACAAGGTCCAAATGTTGATTTCACATTAGAATTAACGGATTGTATTTTGGACCCTACCGCAAGTGGTACTGATTATTCTAAAGTAACAGTTAAATTTACGGGCCAAATGGATGCAGCTGGCACCTTATGGGCAAGTACTGGTACTGCTACCAATGTTGGTGTGTTATTCCAAAATGCAAGTGGAACAAATTTAAAAACAAATGATACTGTTGAGCAAAGCTTAAACGCAGGGACAAATGTTATTAATTTATCTGCTCGTATGCAGGCATTAGGTGCAGCTACAGCCGGTTCTGTTAAATCTACAGTCGCTTACGTTTTAGATTACCAATAAGTATTAATATAAAAACATAAAAAAAATAATAAATCTTATATTTGCTGATTATGCTGTGTATAGCAATTGCTTCACAGCATTTTCAGTTATATGAGTTCATTCAATAAATCCATTATAGAATATTGCGGCTAATGAAAAAGAACAATTTTAATAAAAACATAGTGACTAGTTTAGTATCTAGTTTATTGTTTTACACTTACTATGTTAATGCGGATTCTGTTCAATTTAATGAAGACGCATTATCTATTTTGGGTAATACTAATATAGATTTAAGTGCATTTGAGAAAAATAAAATTAGTGAAGGTTCTTATTTTTCTAATGTATCGGTAAATGGTCGAAGAATCAATTATTTTGATCAAATAAACTTTTTAAATAAAGACGAAAATATACAACCTTGTATTTCTAGAAACTTAGTAGAAGTTATTGGGTTAAAAGAAGAATTTGTTAAAGAAGTACCAACATGGGAAAATGGTCAGTGTTATGATCTTGCATCACAGGATAAAAATATTCAGGCAAGATTCGATGATGAAAAGCAAGAGTTAATGCTTTCAATACCTCAAGCTTATTTTCAGTATTCTGATGACAATTGGGTTCCGCCCATGCAACGGGAAGTTGGAGTTAATGCACTCGTATTGGATTACAACTTTGTTGAAAACTATATTAAGTATAAGAATACTCGAGATATTAATAATTTTAGCTCATTCGGTTCTATTGGTGCGAATGTAGGGCGTTGGCGTGTTCGCAGTAATTATCAATATCAAAAAGATTTTAATGATAATAAAAATGATAATTTTAAATGGGTGCAAACTTATTTATTTACAGATTTACCTAGTTTATCCGCAAAATTTTTTGCGGGTAAGTATTATACAGTAAGTAATGTATTTGATTCTGTACGCTTTAACGGCGTTAGTGTCTTTACGGATGAGAACATGCTACCGGCTTCTCTAAGGGGGTATGCACCGAGTGTCACAGGAACCGCGACAAGTAATGCGACAGTCACTATCTCACAAAATGGACGTATCTTGAATCAAATGAAAGTGGCACCAGGGCCTTTTTCAATTGATAATTTGAGTTCCTCTTTATCAGGGACTCTTGATGTTAAAATTACAGAAGAAGATGGCTCTATACGTGAGTACCAAGTTTCCTCGACCAATATTCCTTTTTTAACACGCCCAGGCATGGTGCAATATAAACTGAATGCAGGCCGGTTAGACCCAATGGGATATAAAAACATCAATGATGACTTTATATCAACTGAAGCTTCTTGGGGGATCCTCAACAATTTATCTATTTTTGGTGGTATTTTTGCAACCTCTAATGATGAATATCATGCCTATAATGCAGGTGTTGGGGTAAATATGGAACGCTTTGGTGCAATATCTTTTGATATTACACAGTCGAAGAATCAACTACAGGATATCGCTTTACGTACTGGTGAAAGTTACCGTATTAATTATGCAAAACGTTTTTCGAATTCAAGTCGATTGGATTTAACAGGGTACCAGTTTTCTAATGAAGGCTTTATGTCAGTGAATGATTATATTAGCTTAAAAGAAACTCCGTTAACGCCACATTATCGGCAGAAAAATGTATTTACGACTTCTTTTACACAACAACTCCCTGATTTACAGGCAGATATAAGTTTAAGTTACTCACGGGAAAGTTATTGGAAAGAATCAAAAAATAACAATACTCTCAATTTATCGTTTAATAAAACCATAAATACAAGTTTTATAAATAATGCGATTTTATCATTATCTGTTGGTGAAAGTAGTTACGTGAAAGGTAAGCGCTCTAAGCAAGCATACCTTTCGTTAAGTATACCATTTGGTGGTGAAAGAAACTCACGGATTCAATACTTTAGTTCTTATAATGATATTGATAAAAAATATAATAGTAATATTAATTACAATTCTAAAATTAATGACAATAATGTTAGCTTAGGTTTATCAAGTAAAGACTTTTTTGAAAATGCGGCAATGAATGCATCCGTTTATCGTGATACGCAATATGGTACTGCACAACTAACAGGATCGTATGGTGAAGATTACCATACATTAAGTGGGTCACTAGATGGCTCCTTGACGATTACCAACCAAGGCCCAGTCTTACACCGACGAGTTTATGATAACCAAGCTCGTATGGTTATTGATACAGATAAAGCGAAAGGGGTATCAATTAATAAAAATGAATCAGTTACGAATGGGTTTGGTTTAGCCGCAATTAGTAATGTTCCAACCTATTATAGGTCGACCCAGTATGTAGACCTTAATAATGTACCAGACAATGTCAGCATTGATGACAGCGTGATTGAATCAAATTTAACTGATGGTGCGGTTGGTTATTCAAAACTCAATACATTAGTGGGGGAAAAAGCGTTAGTTACAATTAAATTCCCTGACGGAAATACGCCCCCATTTGGTGCTTTAGTTTATGGCTCTGATAATAATAGTGTATTGGGAATGATTGCAGAGGAAGGGCAAGTTTATTTAACGGGCTTCCAACCAGATCAAAAATTAACGGTTAAATGGAGTGGTGACCAGTCATGTCGAATTATGTTAGGAAAACAAAGCCATTTAGCCAGTAAGAATATAACCTGTAATAAAGAATAGAAAATCATGAAAAAATTTAAATTAATAATAAGTGCTTTAATCTTGATTAGCACATACACACATGCATCAATTTCTGTTGACCGTACTCGCGTTATTTATGATGAAGCAAGTAAAGGTGTTAGCGTTGTGATTGAGAATATTGATAAAAAAGACCCTTATTTAGTTCAGTCATGGGTCGAGAATGAAAATGGTGAAAAAATTTCAGAGCCACTAATTGCTTTGCCTTTATTGCAACGTGTTGAAGCGAATCAAAAGAAACAGGTTAGAATTAGTTTATCAAAAAATGACGTGAAAATACCGAACAACCAAGAGTCTTTATTTTACTTTAATGTCTTGGGTATTCCACCGAAAACTAAACTAGAAAATGCTGTTGAAATTGTTATTCAATCACGCTTTAAATTATTTTATCGTCCAAGTGAATTGAAAAAATACCCTAACAATGATTGGCAGAAAGAATTGAAAGTGGAAAAAATAGGAAACTCGTTAAAATTAACTAACCCGACACCCTATCACATTGTTGTGATTAATGTTAATGACAATGAATCTAAAGTTACTGATTTTAAAGAAATTGTTATAAAGCCAAATAGAAATTCAACATATTTTCTATCAGATAAACAAGTGAAATCGCCGAAAATGGTTATTACTTATATTGATGATTATGGAACACCAAACTTATTGAAATATACATGTAATACAACTTGTTCCTTATCAAATGAAAAGGATAAGAGATAAATTATGTTAATTTTGAATAAAATAAATTCATTCGCTATATTATTTTTGCTAAGTTTTCAATCAGTAGCTGCGGTTAATAATTGTACACCGAGTTCAGGAGCTACATCTATAGAACAAGAATTAACCTTTGATATTACAAATAGTAGTACTTCAATTCCAAATGGTACCTTATTGACATCAGCATTGAGCTCATATGTATCAGTGAGATGTGAGTTTACTGGCTCATCAAGTACAGCTAATGCCGTTTACTTTAAAAATACAATGCCAACTGCAATTAAAACATTATTGATTAATAGTGGTGTCAGTGTGACGCAACAAAATGCAATTTCATCTCCTAGTCCAGTAACGATAACCAACCCAACTGTTCCAAATATTTATTTGGGGTATTGGAGTCAACCAGAGACAGGAATTACACGTAATATTGCTTTCATGTATAACTTCTATGTTTATAAGGGGGCTAATGCTCTTAAACCTTTTGATACTGGGTTATTTTTATTAGGAGCTCATGTGGATTATTTAGGCAAGGATTTAGGCGGACCAACTTATGTGCGAATTAAAGGAAACTTAACCTTACTCTGCCCTGCGCCGGCGGTTAATATTACGGCTTCTAATGGGGGGAGTGTAAACTTTGACACGATTTCACCTAAACAAATGAATGCGGGAGATGTGGTTAGCCGAACTTTTAATTTAGGTATGTCAGTGCCACAGGACTGCGAAACAGGGCTGAATATATCAGTTCGTTTTGAACCCAATAATAATACGGTGCTAGGTGGAAAATATCTTGATATGGGTAATGGATTACAAACACTATTAACCCGTAATTCAACTGATATTAACTATAATGAAAGTTACAGTATTGGCGAAATCATGCCACAATCACCGATTAGTATCCCTTTTACTGCGACATTAAGCAAGATAGCAGGTAGCACCATCGCTTCAGGTCCGTTTTCTAAAACAGTTCGAGTTGTTGTTTCATATTAAGAGCGTTAATTGACATTTTTTCTATGGTGTTATATTGAATATACATATTCTGATGCTGAGTATTATTAAATGAAAAAACTCAAATTAGTATTAGTTGATGATCATCCCATTGTGCTTTCAGGTTTGAAAGATACACTTTCTCAATCAATGAATTTAGAAATTTTAGGTGCCTACACTCAGGATGCTGAACTATTTTCTTTTTTGAAAAAAAATGAGGTTGATGTGATCGTAACTGATTATATGATGCCTAATAATACCGAATCTAGCGATGGCCAGAATTATATTCAATTTTTACGTCGTCAATACCCAAATATTGCTGTGATTGTATTAACGATGGTTTCTAACCCAATGATTATACAAATGTTATATGATTCAGGGGTGAGCGCGGTGGTGTCAAAAGAGGCACCATTAAGCGACCTGATGAAGGCTATCACATTAGCGGGGCAAGGCCGCCAATATCGTATTCCTGTTGCAGATATGACAACGACATTAAAAAGCCGTAATGCGATAACATTAAATGATAGGGTAAAGACATTATCACCTCGTGAACTTGAGGTATTGCGACTTTTTGTTCAAGGTAAGCCTATTGTTGATATTGCTAAGCAATTAAACCGCAGTGATAAAACTATCAGCTTACAGAAAAATGCCGCAATGCGTAAATTGGGTGTTGATAATAATCAAGCGTTAATCAGTTATTGCCTTACACACCATTTATTTGACTGATTTTTTTTATCCAATTAGCTAATTGATTGCAAATATTCTGGTTAACCTGAGTATCAATGTGTGTTGATGCCTGTGAATCTAATGTTGCCTCAAACTCACGAAGCTCATTAGCTAATTCACGTTGTTCAACACTAATTAATGCGCCACGGATACGGTGGGATAACTGCTTTATTTCATCAGTATTATTATCTTCGACAGCTCGGCAAAATTGAGCAATATCGGTAATAAAATGATGAATAATTTTTTCTCTATCCTCTCCATTTAGTGGGTTAATCATTTTTAGGGGTGCCGTTTCTAAAGTTGAGGAAGAGTAAATCGGGAATAAACGGTTGAATAATTGAATTAAGGTTTCTAGCTCTATAGGTTTTACAAGCCATGAATCCATTCCAGATTCTAGACATCGCTCTTCTTCTTCTTTTAATCCATTCGCAGTAACACCAATAATTGGACATGTTTCGCCTTCACTGCGTAGCTGTTGTGCAAGCTCATAACCATTACGATAAGGCATATTAACGTCTGTAAGGATGATATCGACAATTTCGTTATCCCAAATTACCAATGCTTCTTCACCATCATTGGCAATAAATACCTTACAACCGAGTAATTCAAGCTGCTCTTGTAGAACAACTTGGTTAATGGGGTTATCTTCAGCAATTAAAACGCGAAGCGGATATTTATGCATATGAGTTTGTATACGAGATGTTGGACAAATAAGGGGTAACTGTTCTTTATTATTTTGTAGTAAGAATAACTGCTGATTTAATTCGGATAGTCGAAAATTCATCTCAGGGCTTACCCATTGTTGTCCATCCCAATGAGTCGGCAGAGGAAACGATGGAATTAATATGCCGACAGCAATAACGGATGAGGTATCTATGGGGAGGCTATTTTCTGTGAAATAAACATTAGCCCCCCAACGTTTTAGCCATTGCGTTATATTTTCAGTCAATAATGGGTTTGGGGTTTGCAACCAAATATTGGTGTTTTTGAGTGATAGCCAGTGTGTTTGCTGTATATCGAGTGCTAAAGGTAGTGTCACGAGAAACGAGCTACCAACTCCAGTTTCGCTTTGTAAACTTATTTGCCCATCCATCAATTTGATAAGCTTAGAGCAAATAAATAGACCTAAGCCAGTACCACCATAAGCATGAATTTCTGAATGAGCTTGATAAAATGGCTCAAATAATTTTATTTGTTGTTCAGGGCTAATTCCAACACCTGTATCACTGACACGTAGTAATATATTATTTTTATTACTTCTTTTAAGTTCAATAGTAACAGTACCTCTGTGGGTAAATTTAATCGCATTACTGAGTAAATTACCTAAAATTTGTTGCAGTCGGGCAGAGTCACCAACTCTATTTGCTTGTACATTTGGGTCAATAATAGCAAATAGGAGCAACCCTTTTTGCTGAGCAATTCCTTGATATAACTGAACAGTTTGTTGCACTAATTCTAATAAATCAAATGGTTGATTATGAATTTGAATTTGATTAGCTTCTATTTTGCTAATATCTAAAATATCACCAATTAACTGCATAAGTAATTGGGATGTTGTTGATATTCGATCAATAAAGTGAGCTTGTTGAGATGAAAGAGAGGTATTTGCCAGTAATTCTAATGTACCTATTAGACCATAAAGTGGGGTTCGTATTTCATGGCTCATTGTTGCTAAAAATGTGGATTTAGCTCGGTTGGCTTCTTCTGCAAGTCGCTTAGCATCATCAAGTTGTTTTTCAGTTTCTGCTTGGATCGTAATATCAGTAAATGCGCATAAAATAACAGGGCGCTGCTGGTAATAAGTTGCTGTGCTTACGACATAAAGAACATGTTCCCCAGACTTTAAATTAGTTTTAACCTGTTCTGTGTCAGAAAGAACCTTGATAAGTAATTCATTATATTCATTTGAGTCGTAGGGAGTAGATATATTGGTTATTTTTAGCCAATAACGAGCTAACTCATTTGCAAAGCGTAACTGCTGGGTTTCTTTATCTATTACACATAAGCCGATAGGGGTTGTCGCAATAAGTGTTTGGTTAAAAGATTCATTTTCTAAGATAGCTTGCTGGGAGTCTATTGCGGGTTGTAATATTTTTCGTTGGTACCAGCGGTGATATCCCCATCCACAAAATAAACTAAAGAAAAGTGCAATAACTAAACTGATAGGAAGCCACAGGTTGTCTTCAAAAAAAGCCGCATAACTAATTCTATAATATCCAGTCCATTCATCAGTTTTAGATGAAAGTTTAAGAACTAGGCCATCTCTGGTATAGAAAATACCTTCTAATGCTTCTTCTTCAGGTGCTTGGGTTGTTCCAAGTAGCTGACCATATTTTGCATGAATCAGCCAAAATTGATGTGTGAGTGTGGGGTTTAACATTCGCTCCAGCACGCTAAGCCTTGCTTGGCTTAACATACTAACTGCATAAATATTTTTAGGAGAAATGTGAGCATTCTGCCATAAATGTTCATCAAAACCAGCAGGGATGATCCCAATGAGAATATGATCAAATGGCTCAGGACGTAACCAGATAATGTCTTTTGAATCGCTTTCTTGTGATTCTAAAAATTGAGCATGAATAGTAGGTAAATTTTTTCTAATACTATCAATGACGGAGTAATACAAATTTGGAGAAATAGATTCATTTCCTAAAACTGTTCCAACGGAAGGAACGCTGATACTAATTTGGTCGTGTTCGTTGACAAAAAATACTGCAGCAGCTGGAAAATATGAGCCTCCCCAAAAAGTAGAATAGTAATCAGCTAAATAGGCCCCTAAAGAAAATAATATACTGGGAACGTTGGAACACTCTAAACTCTTGTCACAAGCTAGGGTAAATGGCATTGCAACTAAAGATTCTTTACCTTCGAGTAGATATAATGGCGACCTTGTTGGTAAGAACTGTTCTCGTATTGCATAGGTTCGGCTTTCAACTAACTCTATTAAATCTTGATTTTGCTTATTTAAAGATCGTAAAAACTTTTCTTGTTCATTGATATAGCCTATTAGTGACCTAAAATCGACTTCTAGGCGTTTAGTTTCTTGTTGAACAATTCGCTCTGCACTCCAAATCAATGTTGTTATTAGAATAAATAACAAAGGAAAAGCAATGGTAAGTATGCTATTCGTGCGTCCTGATGTGCGAGTTATCCTTGAAAATGCAGTCGGAGAAGGGGTAGGCATAGCGCTGTTCTCATCGATTATAGGCAAACTCCATGATTTTCATAATAATATAAAATAAACAAATTAAACAATATTTCTTTACGCTAAAGGTTATACAATTGCTGAATTATAATAGTCTTTTAAATCATCTAATTCCCAGCCAAAACCATTTAAATTAGTGATATAGTGTGAAAGTTTAGGATGATGACTCACGACATAGAATAGCCTATGGTAAAAATCTGGGAAATTAATACCGAGTATAAGAATAAATTTAAACAATACATCTACGGTTAACGCATTCTCTCCTCGTTCATAGCGCGATAATTGCTGTTGGCTAATGCCTAACTCTTTCGCAATGTTCTCACCACTAATTCCTAATTCTTGCCGGTATTCTTGTAAGCATTTACCAACTAGTTGGCTGATATAATAAGTTGTATCTTTTTTCTTTTTCATGAGGAAACTTGACCCTAGTATCATTGATTCATAAAACTATTTTTATAGCTAAGAGTAAATTATGACGAAAAGAAAATTTTAGAATATAAGGTATTCCTTAATTGAAAGTTTTAAATAAGATTAAGTCATTTATTTTAGGTTCATATGCAGAGTCTTATTCTAAACATTATAGTTATTTGCACTTTGTTTTATGGGGTTATTTTTATTACTTAACAACATGTTAAGCAGAAATTGTGAGTTGTTCGGTAAGGTTGAGTAGGTTTTATTACATTAAGGCTTAGTTACCTTTTTATTACAAATTATTATTAGCACTTATTGATTAATATTGTATTTGATTATTTTTTTAGCTCAATAGCTAGGAATAAAAAATGATATTGTGGTTTTTTAATGATTTATTTTCATAACTATTAATATAAAAACTTATTTTTAGGTTCTTAGATAAGACAATAGGCTAATAAAAACACGTAATATGAGTTAGGCTTGGCTGTCTAATGGATGAAATGAGAAAAGGGTGAGAATAATAATCTAATTATAAACTTTAGCGTTTGGTTTTTTTTAGGTAATTCCTAGTTATTTGGTATAAGTCAAGTTAATTGACTTTATATTATAGCTGTTTGTATATCAATATTCTGTATAGTGGCGGACTAACCATGTCTAGTAGACTGAAAGGGTATAGAAATAAGTGTTTAGGTTAGATAAAAAAAGATTATAGATTTCAGATTCTTTAGCCGAGTACTCAACTTGAGCTTAGAAATATAAAAGCAAAAAACCGCCTTTTGGGGCGGGTTCTTTAAATATATGGTGCCCAGATTCGGGAACATTAAGCTATTTAATGAATTGATTTTCAAAGTAAATCTATTTTATCTTTTTGTCAAGACCCATAATATGCCCCTTTTTTCTACATTGATTGCCATGTTCTGAGCTGACACCCCACCACGGTAAATAATTCAGCTCGGGTGGGGGGGGCTATGAAATCTACCCTCTCAGGCAAACAGCACTGTTAGTGACTCACAGCGAAGATGAAGCACAATTGATGGCTGAAAAATTAACTATCTGAAAAAGGGCAGATTAATTCAGAATGATGATCAATTGAAAGCTGTAAAGCATATGGGGAAGACATCTGATTCGGTATAGCCCAGATACAGGTCCCCTTGATCCGCAGAGGTGAAAATAGATTTGGAATTTAATATGAAAAAATGAGTTATAGGTTTGTTTTTATTGATAGGACTACCTTTGGTTGCAATAGCTGATAATATTCACGTGACGGTGAATTCCTCTATGTACTCTTACCCTGATAATCGGGCGTGTATTAACCCCATTTAACGAGATGTATGCCAGTGTTGATGTAAAAAATACAAGCACAATTCAATGCCAGTCAATCTTGTCAAAATAAAGAGGGCAGTAAGAGTATTTTTATACACCAAAAGATTACAGCAACTGTGACACTGAGTAATGGAGATAGTTGTCACCAGAGGCTCTCTGCCATTGCATTATTTCATGGATTTGATCAAATAGGTCAGTATTTGCTGGTAAATGAAAGTATTGATGATTTTAGTACATATAATTTTGGTAACAAGATCATGTCGTTTGATATTTCGGATGGACAATGCGGTTTTTCAAAAAAACTTTCAGGGTGACTATTATACCCGCTCTTCAGGAAAGGGAGATGCAGATGATTTTCCACACAGCATTAGCTCAATGAAAATACCTCGAAAGAGGTAAACTGACAATAAAAATATAACTTGTTAATTTACTTGCGTGAATTATGTTCGCTTTAATCGTTATGATTAAATTTCGTTATTTTGTATTTCATGACCTTGTGGGTTTTATCCAGTATCTGTGTAAATGGTTTCTGATAAATTATTTAGAAAGGCATATGGTTTATGGTTATCACGTAAGCGCTTAATGAACCAGTAAAGCTTTACTCAACCTCACTGATTTCTACGTTCCATGGCATGAGATCCGACACATCATCTTTCGGACTTCGTTTTGGTAACTCGGTAAACAGGTGTTGGAAGTAATAATAAGGGTTCATGTCATTAGCGCGGCAAGTCATCACGAGGCTATACAAGTTTGCACTCGCCTTTGCTCCGCCTACCGACGTTGAGAACATCCAATTTTTGCGACCTGTCGTGAACGGCCTTATATCTCGTTCGGTCACATTGTTGTCGATACTTATATCGCCGTCTTCAAGGTAGGTAAGCAGCTTAGGCCACTGGTTTTGCGTATAAGTGATGGCTTTGCCAAGTAATCCTTTAGGGAGAACGTTTTGACTGTCAAGCCATTGCTTGAACTCATCTAAAATAGGTTTGGCTTCTTCTTGTCGTAGTTGGTGTCGAGATTTTGCGTCAAGCCCTTTGGCTTTCTTTTCAATACCGTATAGTTTGCTAATAAAGTTCAGTGCTTTTTCTGGCTTGCCCGCTTTTTTTGATGGTGAAGCTTTTTGAGCATCAGTGAACTTTCTGCGTACATGCGCCATGCAAGCAGCTTGAGTCACGTCCTCAAGTTTGTCGTATGCACTGTAGCCATCCGATAGCAAGTAACCAGAGTAACTACCTAAAAAGTCTTGTACGCACTCTGCTCTGCGGCTGGCTTGATAGTCGTAGATAACCACTGGGTTATTGACGAACTCACCGCTACGATAGACCCACATATATGACTTAGATTGTGCTTTCTTATCTTCTTCACGTAATACTTGAACAGTGGTTTCGTCCGCGCAGATGAGCTTTTCTTTCAATAACTCACTTTTCATTGCATCAATAATGACTTGCACTTTGCTTCCTAACTGAACGCACCAGTTGGCCAGTGTAGCGCGGCTAATATCTATACCAGAGCGATTGAGAATATCCACTTGGCGATAGAGTGGCAGAGCATCAACGTATTTTGCTGTGACTACAGCGGCGAATGCATCTGCACTCCCTAGGCTTTTAGGGATCATACTTGCGGGTTTTGGGGCTGTGATAATCTTTGTTTCAGTCTGTGTTTTTTCACACTGCCGGCAAGCGTACTTGGTTCGCTCGTGACGTATAACACTAACCTTCTGTGGGATGATTTTCAGCTCTTCAGAAGTTTCAACACCACATTGATGTAAAGGCTCGTCGCAGCAGTCGCAATAAGGGGCATTGAGTTCATGTTTATGAACTTCACGCTCGAGCTCTTTTGGAAAAGGCTTACGGCCTGTTTTTTTCTTGTCGTCGTCGGATTTAGCCGTACTCTTTTGTTGCTCCGCTTCGTTAAACGTACCTTTGGGTATTTTTTCACTTTGTGATGAGAAGCGCTTTGACTTACTTAAATTGAGCTGTTCAATCAACAACTCAATTTTGGTTTTGAGCTCGGCAACCTCCTCTTGCTTTGCCGCAAGGAGTTTATCTTTTGCTTCGTTCTGTTGGTGAAGCTCAAGCAGCATAGCTTTTAGCTGGTCGATATCATCAGGGAGGTCGGTCATGTCTGGGCTCTGGTCATCTCAATGACTTAAGTATGACAGCAAAAAAGGATCGTTCAAGCCCAACGTGACGATCAGTATCAGCGGTCACACTTCTAGATTATGAAGTGGACGATGAGCTTTGGCATGTTCGAGCGTTAACCCCGAAAGAAGCCAACCCAGTTGTTGCTTAGTAATATGAATGGCTCCGTCCTCACTGGGTCTTGGCCACTTGAAGGTCCCTTTTTCTAAGCGACGATATTACAGCCAGAAGCCATTAGTATCCCAAAACAAGATTTTCAATTTATCTCGGGTACGATTGCAGAAAATGAACCAAGACTCACTAAACGGATCCATCTCAAGAGTCTCCGCGACAATCAACGATAGTCCATCAATGGACTTACGCATGTCCGTGACTCCAGAGATGAGGAAAACCTTACCTGTTGGTATCATTGTAGCGCTTCAAACCAAGTCTTAATTTGTTGCGAGCTAAGCGTTGCCGGCAGTTCTGCTCGAATGCCATTATTGAGAATTAACACAACACAACTTGTGCTCACGGTAGGCTCTGTCACCACGATAGGTTGAACCCTGGTTTCAGGCTCGGATTGCGTGAGCTTTTTCGACCAATAGTGAAAAGTCTGATAGCTTATGTTTTGCTCCGAGCAAAACTGCTTAATGCCTAAATTACTTTGTCGTTGCTGCTCTAGAATTGCAGTCCAGTATTCTCGTTTACTTTGTTGTTCCATAGTCCCTCCAATGAAAAAGCTACTATGGCAAATGACGAGTTTGTTTAGTATGTGTGGTTCATTAACCGCTTACACGGAAATCCCATCAGGGGTTTCCGTTAACTTATGGCTATCAATCAAACGTGTATTCACACTCGATACATTCATAACGATCAAATACCACGCCATCTAAAGCTGAACCACTCACAGCCCCAGCAGTAGCTCCAGCTACTAAACGTCCAAATAGAGCGCCTACCGCAGCACCAGCAATCGTCCCTACAACAGGAACAGCAGAGCCGATAGACGCTCCAGCAAGTGCGCCTGATACGCCACCAGCAACAGCTCCTGTCTTTTTCCCTATATGACGTTCACGAATACGGGTTGAGTCACATACAGGGCAACAAATGTAATTTTCCATCATGATTTCCTTTTAGGTTGATTTAAAAGCAAAAAAGCCCCTATCCTCATGGACAGGGGCTTTTAGTGGTGTATAGATATTGAATAAGACGTATTACGATATAGTGATTAATGACTATGCTTTTTGGCGATTAAAATTCCCATGAAGAATATTTCCACCATTTCTCAATGAATCGATATAGTCGGCATACTACCGTAGTATTCGACTCCTCGTATTGAAAATGGATCTCCTATATGATATGGCTAAAGTTTTAGTGATTCATTGGATTATTCAACTTTGCAAAGTCGAATGGCGAAATCGTTTGTTCACGATTAGCATCCAAATAATCCGCCCACCACTGCACCATTAATCGGCGTTGATCTATATGTTCTGCCTTATGAATATAAGCAGCCCTCACTGAGTTACGTTCTTGGTGGCTCATTTGCCGTTCTACTGCATCTTTCGACCATAAACCTGATTCAACTAATGAACTACACGCCATCGTTCTAAAACCGTGTCCACAAATTTCAGTCTTCGTATCATAGCCCATCACACGTAAGGCTTTATTGACTGTATTTTCGCTCATAGGCTTAAAGGGATTATGAGCGCCCGTTAGGATCAATTCATGTTCACCCGTCCATGCCCAAATTTCTTTCAGTATAGTGATGGCTTGGTGGCTAAGGGGAACTAAATGCGGAGTGCGCATTTTAGCGCCTCTGTATGAGAATTTAACGCCGGGTATAGGCTTTCGCTGAGCAGGAATAGTCCATAAGGCTTTATCGAAGTCAATTTCAGACCAACGCGCATAGCGAAGTTCGCTTGACCTAATAAACACTAATAAATTTAACATCACAGCTAGGCGAGTGACGGGTTGCCCTTTATAAGCATCGATACGGGCAATGAGTTCAGGTAGACGGTCAAGGTTAAGAGCTGGACGGTGTTGGCGTTGTACAGTCGTTACAGCCCCTGCGGTATCAATAGCAGGGTTATAGCCAATAATACCTGATTGCACCGCATAACGCATGACAGCAGCGATACGTTGCTGTAAACGCGCAGCTATCTCATAAATCTCTTTACTTTCTGCTGCACGGATAGGAATAAGCAGGTCAGGGGTTTTGAGGGTAGTGATATCGCGTAATCCAATATAAGGAAAGACATGCGACTCCAAACTCTTTAAAACCTTTTCACTGTGTGATTCAGACCATTTTTTATTGCTGGCATGCCATTGTCTTGCGATGGTTTCAAAAGAGAGATTAGCATCAGAAGCTGCTTTAGCCACACGTTTTTGTTCGCACGGGTCAATACCGTCAGCAATCAATTTTCTTGCGTCATCACGTTTTAAACGTGCCTCTGATAAAGAGACATCAGGGTATAAACCCAATGCTAAGGTTTTCTCTTTACCTAAATGGCGGTAGCGTAATCGCCAGTACTTAGAACCATTAGTGTGAACCAATAAGTGCAGACCTGCACCATCGGTTAATTTATAGGATTTCACATCGGGTTTAGCCGCCCGAATTTTAGCGTCAGTCAGTGCCATAGTGAGCTTCCTGAGAGATAAAGTGGGTACAAAATTCTATCGAACTAGTGTATACCCGCAATTGTACCCACACAATGGGGTTGATGTGGGTAGAATCGAGTAGAATTCAGTGGAGTTGAAACTTTGGGAGAGTGTTGATTTTAGCGGGCTTTACAAACAAAAACAGACGTCGGTTGACGTCTGTTGATAATAAGGTGGTGCCCGGACTCGGAATCGAACCAAGGACACGGGGATTTTCAATCCCCTGCTCTACCGACTGAGCTATCCGGGCAACGGGGCGCATTAAACCGTATTCAGCCGTTTGCGTCAATGCATTTTTAATAAAAAACCACTTTTTTTTACTGAGTGTTTTCTTTTTCAGCAAAATGTGTGTGTTTAGTATGCGTTAGTTGTTTTTTTAACTTAACGCTCCTTTTTTACGGCATAGTGCGATTGTTAGGATATCCTCAGAAAGGTGTTGTGCAATCTCGACATCTTGAATGTCTCTTTGTACTAATAAACGGTTTAAACAGCCTTCAAGTACTAGTTCCATTTGGTTAGCAACCAATACAGAGTCTTCAATATCTAGCTTTTCTAATAGGTTTTTAGTGAAGTGAAACGAATTATCTTTTTGCAAGCGACTTAATTGGTGGATAGGGTGCTCTGCATCTGGGTAATAATTACATGCAGAAATAAATAAACAGCCAGGGAAACGCCCTTGGCTAACTTTTTCTGATAATTGTTGGTAGCGAGCCATTAATTTTTGCTGTGGGCTTAGGGATTCATCTAGCAAGGTTTGTCGCTGCCATACTTCGATTTGCTGGCTATGATAACGTAAGCAATCATAAATAAGAGCTTCATCGTCTGGCCAGAACTGGCGAATAGTAGAGAAATCAGATTCAATTTCACTGAGTAAATTCTCTGTAGATGCGGATAACCCTTGAATTTCCAATTGATTTAACGCATGACTTAAAATAATTTCACGTTGGATAGGCATTGTTAACTCCATCACAATAATGTCTGATTTTTCTCCATCATAACAATGTTCAATTGTGAATTATAGCGGTTTGCAGTGCTATCATGAGGCGCCGTTTCTGAGGTGAAATAAAATCAAATAAGAAATTGAATGGGTATTTTAAAGTGGGGAGTTTTAAGCACACAGGAGGGGGAAGAACCCCCCTGGAACGAACTTCATGGGTTTATATCGGGCTTTAATTGATCAATTTAGCTTCTAACGCTGCATCGATATAGTAATACTGAAAGACTTTTTTCATAAAATCATCAATGTCATGTGTTCGTAATTCGAGAGCTTGTAAAATATCTAAAAGACCTTGGATCGTAATCGCATTTTTACCTCTTTCATAACGAGAAACTTGTTGTTGGCTAATTTTTAAACGAGAAGCTAATTGTGAGCCAGTTAAGCCCACCACTTTTCTACGGTGTTTTAAAAAGCTTCCAATATAAACGGTTACATTTGTATTTTCATTTCTTTGAGTATTTAGCATTACTCCTCCAAATATATAACTATTGAACAAATAAGTTATTTTTCTATTAAAGTTTCGTGATGTTTAATTTGTGTCACTTAGAGTGATTAAAAGATAATTATCAGACTTTTCGGATATTATTAAACAAAGGTCAGTTAATTATTACCAATATTTATGGCGGATTGATTTTAAATTTTTGATAGATGATTTCTATCTTTGGTACTCTCAATTCGTGTGTGGTGAGGGGTTTTTTAGTGTTATTATTTGTCTGCTTTTGTTTTATTAGTGATTTATTTTGATGGTTATTTATTTTTACTTTATTTTTGAATTTATATTTCTATTTGTGATTTTGAAGAAATGAATGAAGCAGCTTGTCATTATATGATTATAGTCATTGTTTGTTACACTTATATGTAGAGTATTAATATAGATATATTGTTAGAAAAATACTTATTTCTGATTTTAATTTAATTATTAACAACCGAGTTCAATATATTTTTAATAAATGGCTTAGTTTTTTATCTGAATGATTATTATATTTTTATAATTTCCTCCGTGACTTTGTATAGAATAACAAAAATAATATGTTATATGTAGGCATAGAAAACCCGTGCGATTTGCACGGGTCTTTATAATATTAATTGATACTAATATAAACTATAGGATCATACCGCCGAATAAAAAGCCGAATGAAACAGCTAATGCGACAGCGATGGTACCTGGAATAAAGAATGGATGGTTAAAGACAAATCGGCCAATACGTGTTGTCCCTGTATCATCCATTTGTACTGCTGCAACCAGAGTTGGGTAAGTAGGCAGAATAAATAGACCAGAAACCGCAGAGAATGATGCGATAGCCGTTAATGGGCTTACATTCAGCGCTAATGCCATAGGCATCAATGCTTTTGCTGTTGCAGCTTGTGAGTATAGTAAAGCAGAGCAGAAGAAGAAAATTACCGCTAACATCCAAGAGTGCTCATGGATTAAATCACCGGCAGTTTCTTTGATCCAGTCAATGTTATGCTGTACGAAAGTATCACCTAACCAAGCAACACCTAAAATACAAATACATGCGCTCATACCTGCTTTAAAGGTACTTGAGTTCAAGATTGCATCAGTATTAACACGACAGAAAATAGTGATTAATGTCGCTACAGTCAGCATGATAATCAAAATAGCATTTGTGGTGTTCATTAATGGGGTTTCGACAATCCCTAAGCTTGGGCTGTTAATGATGGCATAACAGACAACGCCAACAACCCCAAGTAAGAACAGCAGTACAGAAGACTTAGCACCGGCTTTGATTTCTTTTACTTGGCTACCACGCAGTTCAACTAAACCTTCAGCTAAACGTTTTTGGTAGATAGGGTCATCGGATAATTTAGAGTTAAAAGTCCAAGAGATGATGAACGACATCAAAATGATAGCAAGGAATGTCGCAGGTAATAGAACACTTAAGAGAGAGATGTAACTGACTGTGTTACCTGCACCAACCATTGCAGGGTTTTCCATGACGGATGCCATGTAAACCACCGCAGCAGAAATTGGTGATGCTGTAATACCTATCTGAGCAGCAACAACCGCAGTTGATAATGGACGGCACGGTTTTACGCCTTGCTCTTTTGCAACTTCTGCAATAACAGGCAGTGTTGCTAAAGAGATATTACCTGTCCCTGCGAAAAGTGTCAGGAAGTAGGTAACAATGGGTGCAAGAATGGTGATGTATTTAGGATTGCGGCGCAGTAATTTTTCGGTTTGGGCAACTAAATAGTCCAGACCTCCAGCAATTTGCATTGCAGAGATAGCGGCAATAACAGCCATGATGATTGAGATAACGTCAAATGGAATGGTTCCTGGTTTTACGCCAATAGCAGCGAGTACCAGTACCCCAAGGCCACCGGCGAAGCCGATACCTATCCCACCTAAACGGGCCCCCAAAAAGATGGCCAGCAGAACAATAATAAATTCTACGGCTAACATAGTGTTTACTCCTCGACAAAATGAAAATTAAAATTATGAAACTGTTATGTTAATTATTTGTGTGTGTATCAATCAAAAAAGGCACGCTTTCTATTGAGAGGCGTGCCTTTATTTTTAAGTGTTATTTATGATAAACATAAATTTTTAGTCATCAAAGCGTTTTGCTTTATAAGCTGGGTGTTTTAAGTTCTCAATAGAGAAAATATCATCCAGTTCAGCTTCAGTCAGTAAACCGCGTTCTAAAACAACTTCGCGGACGCTCTTACCGGTTTCAGCACAAATTTTACCCACGATGTCACCATTATGGTGGCCAATAAATGGGTTTAAGTAAGTGACGATACCGATGGAGTTAAATACAAACGCTTCACAGATTTCTTTGTTTACTGTAATGCCGCTAATGCATTTTTCTTGCAGATTACGACATGCGTTGCTCATTAAAGAGATGGATTCGAACATCGCTTGGCCAATCGCTGGTTCCATTACGTTTAATTGCAATTGACCCGCTTCAGCAGCCATTGTTACGCAGATATCGTTACCAATAACTTTGAAACAAGCTTGGTTAACAACTTCAGGAATTACAGGGTTAACTTTTGCTGGCATGATAGAAGAACCAGCTTGTAACTCAGGTAAATTGATTTCTTTCAGACCTGCACGAGGACCGGAAGATAACAGACGTAAGTCGTTACAAATTTTAGACAGTTTCATCGCCAGACGTTTTAAGCCCGCGTGAACTGTGATGTAAGCGCCGCAGTCAGAGGTTGCTTCGATTAAGTCTTCTGCAGGAACGCATGGTAAACCAGTCACTTCAGCTAATTTTTTAACGGCAAGCTCTGAGTAACCAGGTGCAGTATTCAAGCCTGTACCGATAGCAGTAGCGCCTAAGTTAACTTCGAGCAGTAATTCGATGCTGCGTTTTAAGTTTTTCTCTTCTTCTTTTAAGAGAGTAGCGAAAGCATGGAATTCTTGGCCGACGGTCATTGGAACAGCATCCTGCAACTGGGTACGGCCCATTTTCAGAATGTCTTTGTATTCTTCAGCTTTAGCTTCAAAGCCTTTTCTCAGGTATTCAACAGATTCAATTAACTTCAGTACTGAGTTATACACTGCGATACGGAACCCAGTAGGGTAAGCATCGTTAGTGGATTGACTTTTGTTCAGGTGATCATTTGGGTTGAGGAATTCATATTCCCCTTTTTTGTGACCCATCAGCTCTAAACCGATATTCGCCAGTACTTCATTGGTATTCATGTTCAGTGATGTGCCCGCACCACCTTGGAATACGTCAACAGGGAACTGATCCATGCATTTGCCTTCATTCAACACAACGTCACAGGCTTTGATTATAGTCTCTGCGATATTACGAGGAATAGTTTTCAGTTCTTTGTTGGCTAAAGCTGCCGCTTTTTTTACCATAACCATGCCGCGGATAAATTCTGGGACATCGTTAATAGTGCGGTCGCTGATATAAAAGTTTTCAATCGCACGCAGAGTATGAACACCATAATAGGCATCAGCTGGAACTTCTTTTTTACCTAACAGGTCTTCTTCGATACGAGTATTGTTTGACATGAGAACCTTCTTAATTAGATTACAGTTACTGTCCGTTTATGCGCTTTAAAAATCTATACTTCGTAAAACAAAATTCACAGGTGATTAATATTGCAAAGTAAAACTTTACAAGCAATTAACACCGTCTACTACGTTGTCAGCATTATGATCTACTGATTTATGGGTAGATGATATGCTTTTAATCATCTATTGCCTTGAACCTAGATCACTATATAGTTTGATTTATGCAACAGATTTCACGTTGTGTGACATTCATCACAGATAAGTATCATTAATGAAAAAAATCTGTGAGTTGAAAAGCGTTATCTCTGCCCCAATTATTATGGCTATACTAAAGAAAAAAGCGAATATTGATAGTTGTCTCTTAGATGCAGTTCACAAAGGTTTCCCTAGGGGCGTAAAATAATCGATAGCTTATTGAAATAAAGGAGAACTTGTGCGCTGGTTACCACTCATTCTGATATGTATTCTCGTTTACATTGAATCCGTGATTTTTGTGCGGGTTGCATCCGAAGTTGGTGTTTTAATGACGCTAATTTTGGTCGTTTTGACATCTTGTTTAGGTGTGTCACTCGTTAAAAATCAAGGCATGAAAAATGTACTACAAATCCAACAAAAGTTAGCATCGGGTGAAAGCCCAGCAGCTGAAATGATCAAGAGCGTTGCATTGGTTTTAGCGGGCTTCTTGTTGATTGTGCCGGGGTTCTTTACAGATTTTATTGGCTTACTATTGTTACTTCCGCCAATTCAAAAGCTTATTGTAATGCGCTTAATTCCTCATATTCGTTTTTACCAGCCGGGTTCAGGTTTTAACCAAACAGGAAATAGCGGCTTTCAACGTGGCGATACTTTTGAGGGGGAATTCCAACGTAAGCAAGATGATCCTTCTTTTACAATCGATAATTCAGATAAAACAGATTCATCAGATAAAGACGATCGCCCTAAACCATAAAACCACCCTCTTTATGGGGAGATAAAAATGAAAAATTTTTTATCTCCCCCCTTGAAGTCCCTCTTCTTCGCCCCAATCTGCTCAAACATGGTACTAGTTTATTTAAGACATGCTGGTATCGTCCTTTTACCTAGTATGGACTTTATTTATAGGAGAACTATTAATGAAAATTCGTCCATTGCATGACCGTGTTATCGTTAAGCGTAAAGAAGTTGAATCAAAATCTGCCGGCGGGATCGTTCTGACGGGTACTGCTGCAAGCAAATCAACTCGTGGTGAAGTTCTTGCTGTTGGCAACGGCCGCATCCTCGAAAATGGTGAAATCAAAGCACTGGATGTGAAAGTTGGCGATATCGTAATTTTTAACGATGGTTATGGCGTGAAAGCTGAAAAAATCGACAATGAAGAAGTTCTGATTATGTCCGAAAGTGACATTCTGGCAATTGTTGAAGCGTAATTTTCACTTAAAACTTCTCAACGAACGAAAAGAATTTGAAGGAAAGAGATAATGGCAGCTAAAGACGTTAAATTTGGTAGTGATGCACGTACGAAAATGCTTCGTGGTGTGAATGTTCTGGCAGACGCAGTAAAAGTTACTTTAGGTCCTAAAGGCCGTAACGTAGTTTTAGATAAATCTTTTGGTTCACCAGTTATCACCAAAGATGGTGTTTCAGTTGCACGTGAAATCGAATTAGAAGACAAATTCGAAAACATGGGCGCTCAAATGGTGAAAGAAGTTGCTTCTAAAGCTAACGACGCTGCAGGTGACGGTACAACAACTGCAACTGTACTGGCTCAAGCTATCATTACTGAAGGCTTAAAAGCGGTTGCTGCGGGTATGAACCCAATGGACCTGAAACGCGGTATCGATAAAGCAGTTGTTGCTGCAGTTGAAGAACTGAAAGCCTTGTCTGTTCCTTGTTCAGACACTAAATCAATCGCACAGGTTGGTACTATTTCTGCAAACTCCGACGAAACCGTGGGTAAATTAATTGCAGAAGCTATGGATAAAGTCGGTAAAGAAGGCGTTATCACGGTTGAAGAAGGTACTGGTCTGGAAGACGAGCTGGATGTGGTTGAAGGTATGCAATTTGACCGCGGTTACTTGTCTCCTTACTTCATCAATAAACCAGAAACAGGTGCTGTTGAGTTAGAAAACCCATTCATCCTGTTAGTTGACAAAAAAGTCTCTAACATCCGTGAATTACTGCCAGTATTAGAAGGCGTTGCTAAAGCAAGCAAACCACTGTTAATCATCGCTGAAGATGTTGAAGGTGAAGCACTGGCAACTCTGGTTGTTAACACCATGCGTGGTATTGTTAAAGTTGCAGCGGTTAAAGCACCGGGCTTCGGTGACCGTCGTAAAGCCATGCTGCAAGATATCGCAATTCTGACTAACGGTACTGTTATCTCTGAAGAGATCGGTATGGAGTTAGAAAAAGCGACATTAGAAGATTTAGGTCAAGCAAAACGTATTGTTATTAACAAAGACACTACCACTATCATTGATGGTGTGGGTGAAGAATCTGCGATTGCGGGCCGTGTTGCACAAATTCGTCAACAAATCGAAGAATCTTCTTCTGACTACGACCGTGAAAAACTGCAAGAGCGCGTTGCTAAATTAGCAGGCGGTGTTGCTGTTATTAAAGTGGGCGCAGCAACTGAAGTTGAAATGAAAGAGAAACGTGCTCGTGTTGACGATGCTCTGCATGCAACTCGCGCAGCGGTTGAAGAAGGTGTTGTTGCTGGTGGTGGTACTGCACTGGTTCGCGTTGCAGCGAAACTGGAAGCACTGACTGGTGAAAACGAAGAACAAAACGTAGGTATTCGTGTTGCTCTGCGTGCGATGGAAGCGCCAATGCGTCAAATCGTTACTAACGCAGGTGAAGAAGCCTCCGTTGTTGTTAACAACGTGAAAGCAGCAAAAGGTAACGAAGGTTACAACGCGGCGACTGATACTTACGGCGACATGATCGACATGGGTATCTTAGACCCAACTAAAGTAACGCGTTCTGCTTTGCAATTCGCAGCGTCTATCGCAGGTCTGATGATCACCACTGAAGCGATGATCACTGAACTGCCAAAATCAGACGCACCTGACTTAGGTGCTGCTGGTATGGGCGGCATGGGTGGAATGGGCGGTATGATGTAAGCCAGCTGGCGACATCAAGCTTAAGTAGTCACTAACTCAGTTAGGGCTACCCACCACAAAACCGGTATCGTTAGTGTTCCTAGCGGTGCCGGTTTTTTATTGGTTTTTAATAAATATATAACCATTAATTATTGATGAATGTAATACCTCGAAACGATGTACAATTAATGCGTTATACGATTTATTTTTGCCTCAATGTTGCTTCACAGGTTATATTTAACGTAAGGTAAATGGTTTGAATTAGTAAAGAATAGAGCAGGTTCTTGGTTAATTTGTGGTAAACTCTATTCGGCTGGTGATGTGCGGCAATTATGGCGCTGTATGTTAATCACCTCCTAGATATTTCAATTAATAGATTATTGAAACTAAAGCGATTTTCAAACCAGCTGCAAAAACACAATGAAAAAATGAGGGAAAACATGCGAATTAAAGTCTTGCTTGGTGCTGCTGCATTATTGCTTTTAGCAGGTTGTTCAACAACAACTAATTTGACTGCGGCAGGCTCACAAGTTCGTTTTGTTGAGAATCAACCAGGAAGTGATTGCCAACTTCTCGGTCAGGTTGCAGGGACTCAAAGCAACTGGTTGAGTGGTGTGAATAATGAATCTAGCTCAATGCGCAGCGCAGCAAATGATTTACGTAATAAAGCCGCGGCAATGGGCGGTAACGTGATTTTTGGTGCATCAAGTCCAAGTGAAACTGTGTTATCTAGCTTCATTCCATTAGATAGCAAAATGGTTGGCCAAGTTTATAAGTGCCCCTAAAATGAATTCATAGCGCCCAAATGATGATTTGGGCGTTTTGCTTTCTAGTTCTGCCTTAAATTAAGGTCAAGCAGTGTTTTACTTGGCTCTCCCCCAATTTCCCGAGCGAGCTTAGGTACAAGGTACCCTGAGACTTTACTCAATAATTGCTGTATTAATTGTCTAGCTTCAGTATCACTCACTAAAAAGTGAGCGGCACCTTGGACTTTATCTAATACATGTAAGTAATAAGGTAAAATACCTGCATCAAACAGAGCATTACTTAAATTCATCAGAGCTGTCACGTTGTCATTAACTTGGCGCAGCAATACGCTTTGGTTTAATAATGTCACACCTGATAACTTTAGTTTTTGCATAGCATTGGTGAATGACTCGTCGATTTCGTTAGCGTGGTTAACGTGTGTCACCATAATTACTTGTAACCTTGAGCTAGCAAGGCGTTGACAGAGAGTTTCAGTGATACGTTCTGGTATCACTACAGGCAAACGAGTATGAATTCTAAGGCGTTTTATATGTGGGATCGCCTCTAATTGGCTGATAAGCCAATCGAGTTCATGGTCTTTTGCCATCAATGGATCACCACCTGAGAAGATGATTTCATTGAGTTCGGTGTGGTTTTTTATATAATCCACAGCCATCAACCAGTTATTTTTATTTCCTTTGTTGTCTTCATAAGGAAAATGCCGGCGAAAACAGTAGCGACAGTTGACTGCACAGCCACCTTTTACCAGCAGTAATGCGCGGTTGTGGTATTTATGCAGTAAACTTGGAATTTCATTATCCTGCTCTTCTAGTGGGTCAGTAGAAAAACCTGGATGTATATCAAACTCTGCTTTTGCGGTTAATACCTGCAATAACAGAGGATCTAGTGGATCGCCTTTCTTCATACGTGAAATAAAGGGCATTGGAACGCGTAAAGGAAATAGTTTACGTGCCTCACTGCCTTCTTTTGATAAAAGGTGATTTTCTAGGTTAAGTATTTGCAGCAATTCATCTGGATTAGTGATTGCTTCTGCAAGTTGTTGTATCCAGACTTCTCTGGATGAGGTATTTTGAGTTACAATATCGACCATTTTTTGGCTATGCCATTTTTAGTTTATAAATTAGAGGATCACCATGGCTACTTATAGTACCAATGAATTCCGCTCAGGTCTTAAAATCATGTTAGATGGCGAGCCTTGTGTCGTTTTAGAAAGTGAATTCGTCAAACCGGGTAAAGGTCAAGCGTTCGCACGTGTGCGTATCCGTAAACTGATTTCTAACAAACTGTTGGAAAAAACATTTAAGTCTACTGACTCTGTTGAAGGTGCAGATGTCATGGATATGAACTTAACTTACCTGTACAACGACGGTGAGTTCTGGCATTTCATGAACAACGAAACTTTCGAACAGTTAGCAGCGGACGAAAAAACCGTTGGCGATAACGCGAAATGGTTAGTTGACCAAGCAGAATGTATTTTAACACTGTGGGACGGCCGTCCTATCGCGGTCACTCCACCTAACTTTGTTGAGTTAGAAATTACTGATACTGACCCTGGCCTGAAAGGTGATACCGCAGGTACAGGTGGTAAACCTGCAACACTGAGCACTGGCGCAGTGGTTAAGGTTCCTCTGTTTGTTCAGATCGGTGAAGTGATCCGTGTTGATACTCGTTCTGGCGAGTATGTTTCACGCGTAAAATAACGGTTGATCCTATACTGAATCGTTAAAAATAAAAAGCCGTGGTCGGAATGCCACGGCTTTTTTTGTCTATTTTTTAAGGCCTAACAGCACTTAAACCCACCTTTACCACCGTAACGTGCATCTTGGCGCTCTTTAAAAAACTCTTCATAGGTCATGGGAGTTTGGTCAGGGTGCGTTTTTTGCATATGAGCGACGTAGTTGTCGTAATCGGGGACGCCGACCATCATTTTTGCCGCTTGGCCTAGGTAGCGGGCTGCTTTTCCCAGTTCTCCAAACATAAATCCTCGTCATACTTTGTGTTGTAGCGGTGTTGGCTGCTCTCGGCTACCCAAGTCACATACTGTTATGTATGCTCCTAGTTTCTCCTTCATACTTCACGCTATTGCTGCGTTGGCTTCATTCGCTAACCCTAGTCACATACTGGAGTATGCTCCTAGGGATTATCTTCTTTGCCGCCTTGCTCCAACGTGAATTATTTTGGAGAAAGAGTATATGTCCTAAACAGTGACAAGCTTTTCCGCGAAAATCAATGATGGCGTGTATTTGCCACGATTTCTTCATAGTTGGCTGGCATGGCTTCGTATGGTACTTCATTCGCTGTTGGTTGGTCGGATTTTAATGCCTTCAACGCAGTGCGAATGGAGAATAGAGCTAGCAATACCACAACAATCATAAAGAAAATAGTTAATCCTGCATCTAAGCGGTTATTGAAAATTAACTGAGTTAATTGAGATTCCGTATATTGAACTGGAATATTACCGCTATCAATCATTGCTTGGAATTTATTTGCGACAGCTAAGAAACCAACACGGGCATCTTCACTGAACGTTTTCTCCCAGCCTGCAGTCATCGTACAGATTAACAACCATGCAGTTGGGACTAAAGCGACCCATGCATATCTTTGGCGCTTCATTTTAAACAGTACCACAGCACACAGCATTAATGCCATACCCGCTAACATTTGGTTCGCGATACCAAACAATGGCCATAAGGTGTTAATACCGCCAAGTGGGTCGACAACACCTTGGTGAAGAAAATAACCCCAAGCCAGCACACATAGCGCGGTTGCTATCAAGTTTGCGGGTAACGAATCGGTACGTTTCAAGGATGGAGAAACCACACCCAGTAAATCTTGCAGCATAAAGCGTGCCGCTCGAGTTCCTGCATCCACCGCGGTTAAAATGAACAACGCTTCAAATAGGATGGCAAAGTGATACCAGAAGGCGACATTCATTAGACCGCCAAGGGCACCGTGGAGAATATACGCCATCCCAACAGCCAGTGTTGGAGCACCTCCGGCACGTGAAATAATACTGGTTTCACCCACATCATTAGCAATGCTGTTAAGCTGTTCAGGGGTGATCTGGAAGCCCCAGCTACTGACGACTTGGGCAGCAGAAGCGACTACATCTTGTGTACCTGCGGGAGCTAACATTGCCATGGGGCTATTCATGGCGAAATAAACACCCGGGTCAATCACACAAGCGGCGACTAACGCCATGATAGCTACAAAAGATTCCATCAACATGCCACCATAGCCGATAAAGCAAGCTTGGTTTTCATTCGCCAACATTTTGGGTGTGGTACCCGATGATATCAGTGCGTGGAAGCCAGAAACGGCACCGCAAGCAATGGTAATAAATAAGAATGGAAACAAGTCACCTGCCCAAACCGGGCCTGTACCATCAATATATTTGGTCAGCGATGGCATTTGTAGATTTGGATTGAGGATTAAAATACCAATTGCCAAACCAATAATAGTACCGATTTTTAAGAAGGTTGATAGGTAGTCTCGTGGGGCAAGTAGCAGCCAAACAGGAAGTACAGCGGCAACAAAGCCATATCCCACTAGCATCCAAGTGAGTTGAACACCAGTATAGTCAAAATAAGGTGCCCAAGTTTCGCTTTCAGCGACCCAACCCCCAGAGATAATTGCAAATACGAGGAAAACTAACCCTATAATAGAGACTTCACCAATGCGTCCTGGCCGTATATAACGGGTATAAATACCCATAAAAATCGCCAATGGAATAGTAAAGGCAACGGTGTAAGTTCCCCATGGGCTATGCGTGAGGGCTTTTACGACAATCATAGCGAGTACGGCTAAGATAATCACCATAATCATAAAACAAGCAATTAAAGCCAGAACCCCTGCCGTATTACCCATTTCTTCTTTAACTAATTCACCCAGTGAACGGCCGTCTCGACGTGTTGAAACAAACAACACCATAAAGTCTTGTACGGCCCCTGCTAGCACAACCCCGGCAAGTAGCCAAAGCATGCCTGGTAAATACCCCATCTGTGCCGCAAGTACAGGGCCGACAAGTGGGCCAGCACCTGCGATAGCGGCAAAGTGGTGGCCAAATAATACTTTTTTATCTGTTGGTACGTAGTCTAAGCCATCGTTATGACGAATTGCTGGTGTCATACGAGTTGCATCAACTTGGAGTACTTTTTTAGCAATAAAAAGCCCATAATATCGGTATGCAATCAGATAAATACACACGGCTGCAACAACGATCCACAGGGCATTAATCTGTTCACCTCGATTTAAGGCGATGTAACCCAGTGAAAAAGCACCAAGTAATGCGAGCACAATCCATATTAATTGTTTACCCATAGCCATCCCCATCTGTTCAGTTGATTACTTTTTGTTATTTGTTTAAGTAAAACTGAGAAAGGTATAACCATACTTAAGTCAAAGAAAAAGTAGCTAAACCGATACACCCAATTGAAATTTGAGATAAATTTCATAATTGTAGCCAGTATCACTAATTTAGGATTATTTATTGGATTTTATTTGGTTTTGAACTAGTGGTTGTCTATTGAATTGGTTTTTTATCTTGATTTATTATTTATTTTGAAATTAATGACTGTTGATGTGTTTTTACCGATGAGGGGATGGGTAAAGGTAGGGCAAATAATCGGAAGTTAAAAAACCTCCGATTATTAATTGGTTAACTAGGTATGTCTTAATTTTTGAATTATTTTTTTGCCAAAAAGTGTAGTAATTAGGCCAAACATGATTAAAACAAGGCCAGCAACTTGTACGCCATTAATGTGCTCATCAAGAAATAATGCACTACTGCTTAAACCGAAGACGGGAACTAACAATGAAAAAGGAGCAACACGCCACGCTTCATAGCGACCAAGTAAGACACCCCAGATCCCATAGCCAACAAATGTTGATAAATAAGCTAAATAGATAATGACACCAAAGACCGACCAATTAAAACCAGATAGCCCTTCAATAATTGCTTCTTCACCTTCTAAAATCCATGAACTAATTAAAAACGGAATAATTGGGATCAGAGCACTCCAACTGACTAAAGATAGGGCGCTGCATTTCTCTGCGCCTTCCTGTTTCATAATAATTCTATTAGTGATATTACCACAAGCCCATGATAATCCAGCAATTAAAGTGAATGCTAATCCGAGTAATGGGATATCATCAAGCCCACCGACGGTGGCGCCATTGGCTAAAACCGTTAGCCCTGCAATCGCGATAAACATGCCAATAAAATGGGTTGGTTGTAATGATTCTTTTAAAATCATTGCGCCGAGCAATAAGGTAAAAAAGGCCTGAGATTGCAAGATAACAGAGGTAATCCCCGCTGGCATCCCCACTCTAATCGCGCAAAATAAGAAGGCAAATTGACCAAAGCTGATGGTGAGCCCATAGAGAAGCAATAATTTGAACGGAATTTTGGGGCGCTTGAAAATAAAAATAGCAGGAAAGGCTACAAACATGAAACGTAATGCGCCTAATAATAACGGCGGAAGTGCGGTAACGCCGAGTTTAATGATAACGAAGTTAACCCCCCAAATTACGACTACACAAAGGGCGAGTAAGATGTCTCTGAGACTCATGCTATTTTCTCGATGAACTTGCCAGATTAGACATCTACTTTACATGTGTATAATTTTGAGTGCGATGGTTATGATGCTTAATAATAAAAAACGGTATAAAAAGGTTAAGTTTTATGGTTGATTTGCGCTTATTTGTTATTTTTCGTTGCTTGAGTCTGGGTCTGTGAATATTTATAATGTATTCATACATCATACGTATTCAGGACGGCCTGAATCAACGTCATTTAAATATGGGGACGACCCCGAGTAATTAACGGGAGCAAGCAATCATGGCTTGGATCGTCCTTTTATTTGCAGGTTTATTAGAAGTGGTATGGGCTGTAGGGCTAAAATATAGCCATGGCTTAACCCGTTTAACGCCGAGTATTATTACCATTATCGCCATTATTGCGAGTATGGGGCTATTAGCCTACGCCATGCGTGATTTACCGGTCGGCACGGCTTATGCCATTTGGACGGGGATTGGGGCTGTGGGCACAGCAATTGTTGGGATTATTTTCCTTGGTGAGTCAGCAAATATGTTCCGCTTGTTAAGCCTTGCTTTGATTATTACCGGGTTAATTGGTTTAAAAGTATCAAGTTAATTTTCAAATTAATTATTATTTAATTAAAAATGAATAATAAGCGGGAGACAGAGAAAGTTACCCGCTTTATCTTCTTGATATTTTATTGGCATAAAGAAAACTATTCTTATGTTATTTTTCGTTATAACGCGATGGCCAAATTTCAGATGGTGCAACACCCAAAAACTCGGCAATAATACGCTCTCCTTTAGGCCAACGTCTTGACAAGGCGTTATTTAATGTTGATGAGTTTAACCCTGCTGAACGTGATATTTGTGAAAGAGAAGAACCTTTTTTCTTTATCGCTGCAATAATATCAGCTGAATGCCAATCTTGTTTCATTTTCATCTCCAATTATTGTTTATTTAATGATTAAGTTTAAATGTTTATTTCATATTAATATAAAGTTATCAGTCCTATATTTAATAGTCTAATTAAATAATACTTTGAATGTTTTTCATCCTATGATAAAGATACATCTCTCGATGTTAATTATTTTAAAACTTAAAGGGATTTATTATGGATGTTAAAAATATTATTTTGGAAAAAGCTTGTGCTGGCTTGAATGAGACATTTTCTAATTATTTTGACTGGAATGATATTGATCTTTCTTTTTCTAGAGTTGATGTTAGTAATAAGAAGGTTAACATTATTTCGAATAACTACGAATGGTTATTGGTCTATTGGGATGCAGATCTAGATAAACTAATGAGTGAGAGGCTATCATCAGGGATACAATATTGGAATAATTACTCTAAAGCTTATATGGAAACTTTATTGAGAACGAAAAAGAATGAGTTGAAGGTGGATTTTTGTACCAAATATGGAAGTGTATATGAAATAACTTCAATTAATTCAAAAAGAAAACTTTCAATTAAAGAGATGTTCGCAATATATAAGTGTCGTCCAACAATTGCTGATTATGCACATGGAATATGGAAATCAAATGATGATTATTTACCTTTAAGAGAGAATATAGAGTTATTGGTAGAAAATAATTTGGATAATAATGAAAAAGAAGCTGAAATTTTAGACGTGCATCAATACATGCGGTTTGGAAATATTCGTTTTACCCGAAAAGAGATTGTAACTATTAGGTTATTATTATCGCACTGTAAAGTAAAAGAAATTAGCTATATACAAGGTTGTTCAGAAGTTTGTGAACATAAGAGAATTCAAAGAATTAAAGAAAAACTTGATTGTCCACATGCTTCTTCTAGTGGTCTATTTATGGCATTAAAGGAAAATGGAATTACACTAGCCTGCTTAGAAACCTTAGTAAGCTATCCTTAAATTTAAATGTACATTGAAATAATTAAAATACTTTATCATTTTTAAATGGATGTAAATATCAAAATGAAATGGAAATTTAGATTTGGTGCAGTTGCTGGTAATGCTTTGGAATACTATGATATTGCAGTTTTTGCAGCTATATCTACTTATCTAAGTACCGAATTAACTAAACTAGGGTATTCTCAAGCAACGGAAATGGTATGGGGGATCTTTGCATTACGTTTTTTAATACGCCCTTTAGGCGGATATGTTATCGGTCGCTATGCTGATACGGTAGGAAAAAAGTCAGCCCTAGTATTAACAAGCTTGATAACCGGTACGGCAACATTAATGATGGCACTGTTACCCATTGAATTATTAGGGAACTATACGCCATTAGTGATATTAATTTTACAATTGGCTCTTTCTTTTAGCTTCGCAGGTGAATTTCCTTCTCTAATTACATATTTATTTAAGGATTTAGATGGAAATATTCGATCTAGAGTTTCGTCAATTATTGTTGGTAGTTCTTTGTGTGGAGTCATTGCATCATTAGCTATCGTTTTCATACTAAAGAATACGTTATCTGAAGATACTATGCAGTCAATTGGATGGAGAATTCCATTGTTAATTGGTTTGGTTAATATTTTTATTAGCTTTTGGTTTAGAGCTAAATTACCTAATTATAAAAATGAGTTAGATAAAAAAGCGATATTTAGTTGGTATCATGTATTTTGGGTGTTCTTATTTACCATTCCAGGTACTGTCACTTTTTACTCTCAAAGTTTGTCAACCTCACTAATTATTCAACAATTAAAGATAGATGAGATAAAAAATTATTATGAAATATTTTCATCCGGTTTATTGCTAGTTTTTATGATGATATGCGGTTGGCTAACAGACAAGTATAGTTCGGCTAAATCTGTTTTTGATATGGGCGTTAAAGGGATGGTGTTGTTTTCAGCGCCACTTTATTTTTTATTACAAATAGATAGTTTGCTTCTAGTCTTTTTTACTCAAGTTGTTATGTCCGCATACTCAGCGATGATATTGTGTAATTTATCAGCAGTGCTGATGGATAAATCTAATGGGCAGGCAACAATATTAGGAGTGGGTTATAACACTGCAGCTGCATCTATCGGTGGGATCACCCCTCTGATTGTTAGTTATTTAAGTCATTTTAACTTAGGCTATGTTGGGTTATTTATTGCGGGTTGTGGGCTTTCTTACTTTATTTCGACTTGGTTGCCAAAACCAAATCCTGTTTAGTGTCAGTCATGATTTAATCCCCCCCTTAGGGGGATTAAATCTTCATAAATGATAGGTCTACAGTAGGTAGAATGGCAGTAATAAAATATAAGATGTCTGCTCTATTAGCTATACAAATGTTTTGCGGATAAAAAGTAGCAATAAGAAGTACTAACAATGAAAAGTGTTACTTGATCAACTGGCTAAAACGTTGGTATAGGATTTCGCCCAGAGTCTGTTGATTATACTCGGTGCTATTAGCTAAATTATCAACAGCAGCATGCATGGAGTGGTAAATCATTGTCGCTATCAATTCTTGGGGTAATTCTGGCCACGCTTTGTTTTGTTCACCGAAAGCTAGAATAGCTTTAATTTGTTCAACTGCACGGGTTTCATGATCATTACTGCGGCCGTGGTATTCGTCATGAAATAGCATGTCGTGAATATTTTGTTTTTCAACATAGTATTTGACGCTATTTTCACACCACGATTTCAGCTTGGCAGTGGCACTTTTTTGTGAATCTAAAGCAGATTGAATGTAGCCTAAATACCAGTCCATGTAGCGTGTGCGTAAGGCTTCCATAATGTCATTTTTGGATTGGAAGTAGTGATAAAAAGTACCTTTTGCGACATCGGCAACGATGACAATTTCACTGACAGTTGTATTGACAAACCCTTTGGAAAGAAAGAGTTTTTCCGCTGCATTCATCAGGTCATCTAACCTTTCTTCCGCAGGTTTCGTTCTTGGCTTTTTAGGTGGTGTTGTCATTGAGTTTTTCTCTTAATGTTCTTTTCACAACAAAGGTTATTCAGGCATCATAGCATTTAAATGAGTTACCCTAACATTTAGCCTGCCGATAGTTTTATTTCTTTTGTTTCTAAAGCTTTTTTAGCACAAAAAAGTAAATAAATGACGATAAGTAACGCATAAAGCATAGCCCCAATCATCCACACCCAGCCGTCCCATATCAGCAATGTTTGGCCAAAAATAACGCTAAATAGTAATGGGCCAATTACCCCTGTGGCATTGGTTAAACTCACTAATACTCCTTGTAATTTACCTTGATTAGCGTGATTGACGTGAGCTGACATCAACCCTTGTAGTGCTGGTAATGCAATACTACCACCGGCGAGTAAGATTAATGTAGGGTAAATCATCCAACCTTCGGTGAGTAATGACAAAATAATAAATGCGCTTCCGTCTGCGACAAAGCCGACAATGATTGTTACCTTTTCATTGAATTTTTTGGCAATGGCGCCAGCAACAAAAGCTTGGAATAGGGTATGCATAACGCCTAAGCCAGCCAAAGATAACCCAACTTGCACACTATTCCATTGGAAGCGATTTTCGGTAAATAGCACCCAGGTTGTTGCAGGGATCTGACCAATTAACTGTGCCATAAAAAAGACAAAAAGTAGCAAAATAACGGGTTTTATCAGCTGTATGAAGGGAACTGACAGCTCTACAGTTTCATTTTGATCATTCTGTATGGCATTTTTATTTTTAAAAATAAGCCAGATCACGACAAAAGAGCACGCATTCAAAATAGCCGCAATAACAAAAGGTAAATGTGGGGAAAATTGCCCTGCAAAGCCCCCAATCGCAGGGCCGGCGATTAACCCCACGCCAAATGCTGCGCCTAATCGCCCAAACCACTTAGTGCGTTCTTGTGGGGCAGTGTTGTCGGCAATAACAGAAGCCGCTACGGCGCCTGTTGCGCCAGTGATCCCTGAAATTAAACGGCCTAAATACAGCATCCAAAGTGAGCTCGATAAAGCCAATAAACTGTAGTCCAGTACGGCTCCTGCAAGGGAGATCAACAAAATAGGCTTGCGACCGAATTTATCAGACCATCTGCCCAATATTGGGGCAAAAAATACCTGCATGATGGAGTACAAAGCCAGCAAGATACCGTAATGATTTGCCAAGTTTTCTAGCGTCACATACTCGCGGAGTAAGGCAGGTAAAACAGGCATGATCAAACCGATCCCCATAGCATCAAGGGCGGTGATCGTTAATGCAGTGATCGCAAATTTATTCATTATTCATTTCTCTATCATTGATAGATTTGGAATGTATCCCTATCAGTGATAGAGTGTCAATAGAAAATTAAGGGGAAAGCGATGGCAAGATTGGATAAAGAAACCATTATTACGGCTGCACTAGATTTGCTGAATGAAGTGGGAATGGAAGGACTGACAACGCGAAAATTGGCTCAAAAGCTCGGGGTTGAGCAACCCACACTGTATTGGCATGTAAAGAACAAGCGCACATTGTTGGATGCATTATCGGTTGAAATGTTAAAACGACATCATGACCATCCATTACCTGTTGAAGGTGAAACGTGGCAGGAGTTCTTGCGCCATAATGCACTAAGTTTTCGTCGAGCCTTACTTAGTTACCGTGATGGGGCAAAGGTACATTTAGGCACGCGGCCTAGTGCAGAGCAATACGCCACGGTGGAAAAACAATTGCAGTTTATGATTGATAGCGGTTTTTCATTAAAAAGTGGCCTTTACGCAGTGAGTGCAGTGGGGCACTTTACATTAGGTTCAGTACTTGAGCAGCAAGAACATTTGGCAGCAATGGGTGAGAGAGATGTTGAACAAGACGGAGCGATGCCATTGTTATTAAAAGAAGCTATTCAAATCATGGATAATGATGATGGAACAGAAGCATTTTTGTTTGGTTTAGAATCACTTATTCGAGGCTTTAAGCCCTAAAAAAGAAAAGGTATGACAATGTGCTGTCATACCTTTTATTAAAATAATGTGTGATTGCATTATTTACAGAGTAAATACACCAATAATTGCAATTACACTAATGATTGCTGAGCCACCGTAGAAAACCCATTTTGTCGCAGGGACATGGATTTTAAAGTCGTGCAGCGTATGGTGGATACGGTGCATACCACACCAAACTGGCAAAATAATCATCAGTAATAAGAAAACGCGGCCGATAAAGCTTTGGCTAAATGCCATAATGCGCTCATAGCTCAGCATTTCTGGTGCCACACCGAGAGGAATTAAAATTCCTAACAGAATGATGATTGCAGGGCCAATTACAGCACTCCACATACCACCTGCACCAAATAACCCCCAGAAAATCGGCTCATCGGAACGTTTAGGCGTTAGATTCATCAGATTCTCCTTAGATTAAAATAACAATGCGATTGCTAAGATTGCTGCCGTAACAACAATCGTAAGAGCCCAGAAGCCTTTAACGATAGGCTCCTCAGACATTTTCTTATCTTTTACAATAATACTGACGGCTTTTGGTGCAAGTTTGAACCACGTTGTGGTGTGCAATAATGTTGCCGCCAAAGTAATAATGTTAATGATAAGAATGATTGGGTTGCTTAAGAACCCAACAAAGCCAGCCCATGATTCTGGACCGCTTTTCAGCGCAAATACCCCATACAGGACTAAAATACTGAACCAGACCTGAAGGACGGAGGTACTTTCACGCATGATGTAAAAGCGGTAAAAACCCAGCTTTTGCCACCAATCACCCTTCATTTCTCTGACATAGGGTTTACGTTTCGTAGTCATGACTTCAATTCTCCTTATCGTGGCTTCAGCATGGCGATAACAAAGTCTTGCGCGCTGGCAACTTTCCCTTGTTGGATCGCACCCGCAGGGTCAACATGCTTAGGACAGACTTCAGAGCAGTAGCCTACAAACGTACAACTCCAGACACCATTGTCACCGTTTAACAAGGTCATGCGTTCTTTCGCACCATGGTCTCGGTTATCTAAATTGTAGCGCTCTGCCAATGTAATCGCGGCTGGGCCGATGAACTCTGGGTTTAATCCAAATTGTGGGCAAGCTGCATAGCACAGACCACAGTTGATACAGCCTGAGAATTGATGGTATTTTGCCATCTGGGCAGGCGTTTGCTTATTTGGGCCTTCAGAAGGTTTACGGTCATTACCGATAATGTACGGTTTGATCGCCTCTAAACGCTCAATAAAGTGAGTCATATCAACAACAAGGTCGCGCTCGATTGGGAAGTTACCTAATGGCTCAACTTTCATGCCTTGCGGGTATTCACGCAGGAATGTTTTACAAGCCAGTTTAGGCACTTTGTCCACCATCATGCCACAAGAACCACAAATCGCCATACGACAGGACCAGCGGTAAGACAGGTCTGGAGCGAGATTATCTTTGATATAGCCTAACGCATCTAACAAAGAAGTTTGCTCGTCATAAGGGACATCATACGTCACCAAATGGGGCTCACTATCCGTTTCCGGATTGTAACGCATGATCTCCACTTTTAGGTGTTTCATATCATCCATTAGCTTGCTCCTTCTTCGCCTTATCTTGAGCTTCAGCTTCGGCACCGTAAACACGTTTAGCTGGCTGAGATTTCGTGATTTTCACGTCACTGTACTCTAAACGAGGGGAGCCCTCTGGGTTATAGAATGCCAAAGTATGTTTAAGGAAATTAACATCATCACGCTCAGTACAGCCTTCATCGAGACGTTGGTGTGCACCACGTGATTCTTTACGGTTGATTGCAGAGTGAGCCATACATTCCGCCACATCAAGGCCAAAGCCTAATTCAATGGTGTACAGTAGGTCAGTATTAAATACGCTGCTATGGTCGGTAATTTCGACGTGTTTGAAGCGTTCTTTCAGCTCAGCAATTTTATCAACGGTTTTTTGCATTAATTCAGGGGTACGGTAGATACCGCAGCCTTCTTCCATTGAAATACCCATTTCGTCGCGGATCTTCGACCAGCTCTCTTTCCCTTTTTGGTTCATGAGTTTGCTGAGGTCAGCTTCGATATCACGAGTACGGGCTTCGATAGCATTTGCATTGGCTGGTGTTGCTTCAGCAGCATGGCGAGCGGCTTCTTCACCTGCCAGACGACCAAATACAACTAATTCAGCTAATGAGTTAGAACCTAAACGGTTTGCACCGTGCAAGCCAACAGAAGAACACTCACCGACAGCAAATAGGCCTTTGATGCGTGTTTCTGTGCGTTGATCCGTTTCGATACCACCCATGGTGTAGTGAGCGGTTGGGCGAACAGGAATTGGGTCTGTTACTGGGTCAACACCTACGTAGGCTTTCGCCAATTCACAAATAAATGGTAAACGCTCATGCAGTTTTTCTGCGCCAAGGTGACGTAGATCCAGATAGACGACATCACCACGATGAGTGCTGATCGTACGGCCTGCACGCCATTCGTGCCAGAACGCTTGGGAAACTTTGTCACGTGGACCCAGTTCCATATATTTATTTTCAGGTTTACCCAGTGGAGTTTCAGGCCCCATTCCGTAGTCTTGCAGGTAGCGATAGCCGTCTTTATTGACAAGGATCCCGCCCTCACCACGACAACCTTCGGTCATTAAGATACCAGAACCCGGTAACCCAGTTGGGTGATATTGAACAAATTCCATATCACGCAGCGGCACGCCATGGCGGAATGCGATACCCATACCATCACCGGTTACAATACCGCCATTGGTATTGTAGCGATAAACGCGTCCAGCACCGCCAGTTGCCATCACGATGGCATTAGCACGGATCTGGACTTTTGTTCCTTCCATCATATTTAACGCGACAAGACCACGGACTTGGCCTTCATCAACAATGATATCGAGAACAAAATGTTCGTCAAAACGTTGAATTTGTGGATATTTTAATGAAGTTTGGAACAGGGTATGGAGCATGTGGAAGCCAGTTTTATCAGCAGCAAACCACGTACGCTCAATTTTCATTCCACCGAAACGGCGAACGTTAACTGAACCATCTGGTTTACGGCTCCACGGGCAGCCCCATAGCTCTAGTTGGGTCATTTCTGTTGGGCAGTGTTCGACAAAATAGTCGACAACATCTTGCTCACACAGCCAGTCCCCACCAGCTACAGTATCATTAAAATGATAGTCATAGGAGTCATGAGCCTGAGTAACTGCTGCTGATCCCCCCTCTGCGGCCACAGTGTGACTACGCATTGGGTATACTTTTGAGACCAGAGCAATCTTGATATTGGGATTTGCTTCAGCGGCAGCAATTGCTGCACGTAAGCCTGCGCCCCCGGCCCCGATAATCGCTAAATCGGCATTGAAGGTTTGCACTGCGCTTCTCCATTGTTCAAGTGTAAAATTGATAAATTCTTTTAAATACTTTTGATAATTAGCTACGTCATTTTCAGTTCAACTTAAAGCTAAACTACGAAATATCTGTTTTTTAATAGTAAATAATATAATAGCTAATAATGACTTATCATGCTGTGAATTATAGCGAATAGTCCTCAAGATAAATTTGATATAGAGGGGGGTTTTGGCCAAATTTAGTGATAAAGTGTGAGGTAGATCTTCTTTTTATAAATTGTTTTTACATTACTGGATTTTCTAGGCTGTTAACACCGAATAAAAAGGAATTTCAAATGATTATCATTAAATTTACATAGACTTTTAGTGTATAAAACCAAGTGAATTACTCAGGTTTTATCAATAATAAGTGATTAATACTATTATTATAGCTGAAGAGTTTAATTCATATTGAATGCTAATTTGCGAGGAGTCTCACTATTTATTATTTAGAATAAATTTAATTTTGAACAGAAAATTTTAAAATAGATTGAGAAAGCGAATCGTTTCGCTTTTTTAGTAACAGATATGTCACATAATATAAGAATTAATCATGTTTCTGGCTACTTTCATTACTCTTCCCACCTCTGTAGGATAAAGCTAAAAGTAAAGGCTTTGCCTAATCGTATAAAGCAAGAGATAATCAGGCTATCTCTACTTACTCATCATCATGCCGACAGTTGCAAGTATTTACGTTCAGATAAATATGCATTATCAGTGTAAATGCATTGTGTGTTGCCTGTGAGGTGGGTACACTGCACGACTAAGTTTATTTTGGAGTCATCTTAATGAGTGATATAGCGAATTGGCAGCCAACCGCCCCCATCGCTAACCTGTTACAGCGCGCAAAAATAATTGCGGAAATCAGACGTTTTTTTACTGATCGTTGTGTACTTGAAGTCGAAACCCCCGCAATGAGTCAGGCAACAGTCACTGACATTCATCTTGTTCCATTTGAAACGCGTTTTGTGGGCCCTGGTGCAGCGCAAGGTATTAATTTATATTTAATGACCAGCCCTGAATACCACATGAAACGTTTATTAGCGGCCGGTAGTGGCCCTATCTATCAGTTAGGTCGTAGCTTTAGAAATGAAGAAGCAGGGCGACATCATAACCCTGAATTTACCATGTTAGAGTGGTACCGCCCGCATTTTGATATGTATCGCTTGATCAATGAAGTGGATGACCTACTGCAACAAGTTTTAGAATGTGAGAGTGCAGAGCTACTTTCATACCAACAAGCGTTTTTACGCTATTTGGATATTGACCCATTATCTGCTGAAAAAAGTGAATTACGTGAGGCTGCAGCCCGTTTAGATTTGAGCAATATCGCGGATCAGGAAGAAGATAAAGATACCTTACTTCAACTGCTATTTACCATGGGCGTTGAGCCTCATATTGGTAAAGAAAAGCCTGCAGTCGTGTATCATTTCCCTGCAACCCAAGCGTCTCTTGCCGTAATTAGCACGGAAGATCATCGTGTTGCTGAGCGTTTTGAGGTGTATTATAAGGGAATGGAACTAGCAAATGGTTTCCATGAACTCACTGATGCAAGCGAACAACGCCAGCGATTTGAACAAGACAACCGTAAGCGAGCGGCAATGGGGCTACCTACTGCACCTATTGATGAGCACTTGCTCGCGGCTTTAGAGCATGGTTTACCTGATTGTTCTGGTGTCGCTGTTGGGGTTGATAGGCTGATTATGATTGCTTTAAATGCAGATAAAATCAGTGATGTGATCGCATTCCCTGTCACTATCGCGTAATTTATTTTCAAAACCGATTAGACTTGCTGCCAAACATAATATGTTTGTCAGCAGTCTGAATGCAGCCAAATGGCTGCATTCTTATTTTGTCCCAGAAAACTATTTTTGTTTCTGCTGTTCTAAGAACTTAACCCCTAAGTCAGGGAAGTCTGTGAAGGCGCCATCGACATCGGCTTGGTTATAAATAATGTCATAAAGCTGTTGCCCATCTTTGGCGTATTTTGGCAGCTTATCAACACGGATAGTGAACGGATGCACTGCCATTTTGTTATCATGAGCTTCTTTAACCATGCCATTCACTTTGATATTAGTTGGCGTGGATTCTTCACTAATTAGCATATGATAATCAGGGCCAATACCATCTGCATAGGTCGCAATTTCTTTCATTGCACCCGGTTTCATCATCCAATCATAATTGTAATTAACCCAAGTTCCGTCAGGTTTTTGCTCTTGAGTTTCGTTCCAATCGGTGTAAGCAATCAATTGAATTAATTTAATATCCATCCCCATTTCTGGCATCAAGGTATTTTTGATACGTTTTAGGTCATTAGGGTCAAATGACTGTAGATAAACGTTGGAATCCTTGGTGGTATAGCCATACTCTTTAAGGACTTCGAGTGTTTTTTTGGTGATATCTTTGCCTTCTTGTAAGTGGAACCAAGGGGCTTTAATTTCTGGGTAGATACCAATATTCTTACCCGTTGACTTGTTTAATCCCTGAACAAATTCAATCTCTTCTTGGAAAGTATGAACGCGGAAGTCTGATTTGCCCATTGGGAAGCGGTTCGGATAGCTTTGCACTTTTTTACCATCAACAATATCAAATCCTTCTGTAAAATTGAGTGATTTGATTTCATCAAGGGTAAAGTCAATCGCATAGTAACGGCCATCTTTACGAGCGCGGTCAGGGAAACGTTCAGCAACATCTGTCACGCGATCGAGATAATGGTCATGTAAGACCACGAGCTCGTTATCTTTCGTCATAACTAAATCTTGCTCAAGAAAATCAGCACCTTGTGCGTAAGCCATTGCTTTTGCAGGTAGGGTATGTTCCGGTAAGTAACCACTTGCACCACGATGTGCAATGACAACTTTACTTGAAGCTTGAGCTACAGCAGACACTGACATCACTAAAACCATACTAGCCACCAATGTTTTTAATGGAAAGCTCATGATTATATCTCCTTGGCACTTTATTTGGGTAAAAAAATGGGCTACATCATTTTTTGATATAGCCCACGAGTCTAGCGATTAACAATGAACATTTGATGAATGTTTATTGTGAGTTTGCTAATTCGCGTTTATGTTTGCTTTCGCTCAACATCACTATAAACAGTAGAACAACGGCCAGTGCTGAACCACCGATCATGACTGCGAAGCCACCGTCCCAACCGAAGTAGTCTACGGTATAACCAACGATAGCACTTGCTGCTACAGAACCACCGAGGTAGCCGAACAAGCCTGTGAATCCTGCGGCTGTACCTGCTGCTTTTTTCGGTGCAAGTTCAAGGGCGTGCAAACCAATCAACATAACAGGACCATAGATTAGGAAACCGATGATCAACATACATGCCATATCAACATTTGGGTTACCAGCTGGGTTCATCCAGAACACGATAGTTGCAATGGTTACCAGAACCATGAAGAACACACCAGTGGCTCCACGGTTACCACGGAAGACTTTATCCGACATCCAACCACACAGTAACGTACCTGGGATACCTGCGTATTCATATAAGAAGTAAGCCCATGAAGATTTGTCCATTGCGAAGTGTTTAACTTCACGCAGGTAAGTTGGAGACCAGTCCAAAACACCATAACGCAGTAAGTAAACGAACACGTTCGCAATCGCAATCATCCATAATAGTTTGTTAGGGAAAACATACTTCATGAAGATTTCTTTTGCAGTTAACTCTTGCTCATCTGATGCTTTATAGTCAGTTGGATAGTCGTTTTTGTACTCTTCAATTGGAGGAAGACCACAAGATTGCGGGGTGTCGCGCATTAACGCAAATGCAATGATTGCAACAAGGATAGCAGCCAATGCAGGCATATACAGCGCAGCTTTCCAGTCGTTAAACCATGCCATACCTAACATGAACAGTAATGGAGGGATACCACCACCGACGTTGTGTGCACAGTTCCAAACCGAAACGATACCACCACGTTCTTTTTGTGACCACCAGTGAACCATGGTACGCCCACAAGGAGGCCAACCCATACCTTGGAACCAACCACAAAGGAACAGTAATACGAACATTACCATGATGCTTGATGTTGCCCATGGTACGAAGCCCATGACTAACATCACTGCGGAGGCGAGAATCAAACCTGCTGGTAAGAAATAACGCGGGTTTGCACGGTCGGAAAACGACCCCATGATAAATTTAGAAAATCCGTAAGCAATTGAGATCCCTGATAATGCAAAACCAAGGTCACCTTTAGAGAAACCTTGTTCAACAAGATATGGCATCGCTAACGCAAAGTTCTTTCGGACTAGATAATACGCTGCGTAACCAAAGAAAATACCCATGAAGATCTGCCAGCGAAGCTTACGATAGACAGGATCTATCTTATCCGCTGGCAGCCTCTCTATATGAGGTGCTGGTTTAAAAATGCTTAACATATACGCCTCCGATGGCATGCTAATTTTTATTTACACTTCCATTTCTCTATTTCAGAGAAATATTGAGTGTTTATTATTGGTGAAGTAACAAAAACGAAAGTAATCGAGTAATTTAAGAGTCTTTATTTTCTTAATTGCTCTAAATTGTAGTCGTTAAAAAACAATTTATCTGTAATCCAACGCACAATTATTGATTTTGTTTATGAAGTTGCATAGTAAATGACATTTGTGAATAGAATGGAACTAGAAATGTTAATTATTTTGTGATTCTCATCACGATTTTGTTCTTTTTAACACTGAATATGCATCAATTGCTTTCGTTTTTGTTCCTTATCAAACATTGAGCGCGTTTCTGAGCTATATTTAATAATAGATTATAAAAATAGAATCTATACTTATCGATTATAGAAATGTTTATTAATGTGAGGAATGCGACATGAATGGCTCATCTGTGACTGAGACGGATGTCATCATTATTGGTGGTGGCGCAACAGGTGCAGGAGTCGCTCGTGACTGCGCTCGCCGAGGTCTAAGAACTGTTTTACTCGAAAGGCATGATATTGCGACTGGCGCGACAGGGCGTAACCATGGATTACTTCATAGTGGCGCGCGTTATGCAGTCACAGATGGTGAATCCGCCAGAGAATGTATAGAAGAGAACAAGATTTTAAAACGTATCGCGCATCACTGTATTGAGCGAACTGATGGTTTGTTTATTACTTTACCTGAAGACAGCTTAGAGTATCAGCAACAATTCATTACGGCTTGCCAAGCTGCGGGTATTGATGCGACTGCAATTGACCCTAAAGAGGCTATTCGCCTTGAACCTTCTGTTAACCCACATCTAATCGGTGCGGTTCGTGTTCCTGATGGCACGGTTGACCCATTTCGTTTGACTGCAGCAAATATGTTAGATGCCAGAGAGCATGGCGCGAAAGTGTTAACTTATCACGAAGTCATTGGTTTGATTCGTGATGGCGACACCGTACGTGGCGTGACGGCTTATGATCACCACGCCAAGAAGCAATATGATATTTACGCGGAAATTGTCGTTAATGCTGGCGGGATCTGGGGGCAAAAAATCGCAGAGTATGGTGAATTAAAAATTAAAATGTTCCCTGCGAAAGGGGCGCTATTAATTTTAGGCCATCGCTTGAACAACATGGTGATAAACCGTTGCCGCAAACCTGCAGATGCCGATATTTTAGTTCCCGGCGATACGATTTCCCTGATTGGGACCACGTCGACTCATATTGAATATGACCAAATTGATAATATGTATGTCACCCCTGAAGAGGTGGATATTCTTATTCGTGAAGGTTCAATGCTATCACCAGCACTTGCAACAACACGCATTTTACGTGCATATGCAGGTGTTCGGCCATTAGTTGCCAGTGATGATGACCCATCAGGGCGTAATGTCAGCCGCGGTATTGTGTTGTTAGACCACGCTAAACGTGATGGCTTAGAAGGTTTCATCACCATTACGGGTGGCAAGTTGATGACTTATCGCCTGATGGCGGAATGGGCTACAGATAAAGTTTGCGAAAAACTGGGTCATAGCGCCAAATGTACAACCGCAGAAGCGCCGTTACCGGGCTCGCAGCACAGCGCAGAAGAAGCCTTACGTAACGTTGTTTCTATTCCTGCTCCTATTCGTGGCTCAGCGGTTTACCGTCATGGCGATAGAGCTTCTGCCATTCTCAGTACGGATAGGCTCGATAAAAGTTTAGTTTGTGAGTGTGAAGCCGTTACTGCTGGTGAAGTACGCTATGCCGTTAATTCATTAACGGTGAATAATTTACTTGATTTAAGGCGTCGTACTCGTGTGGGGATGGGAACTTGCCAAGGTGAATTATGTGCTTGCCGTGCTGCGGGGTTACTCAATCGTTTTAATGTCACAACGCCTCATGAAACAGAGCAACAACTGAGTCACTTCCTTAATGAACGTTGGAAAGGTGTACGTCCAATTGCTTGGGGTGACGCATTGCGTGAAAGTGAATTTACCAGCTGGGTATATCACGGGTTATGTGGCATGAATGAAGCGACACTTGGCAAGGATGCACAGAAGGAGGCGGACAATGAAATATGATGTAGTGGTAATGGGCGGCGGTTTAGCTGGATTAATGAGCGGTATCCGTTTGACCCAGTCTGGTCTATCTTGTGCAATTGTTAGCGCCGGGCAAAATGCGCTGCATTTTTCTTCAGGTTCATTAGATTTACTTACACACTTACCAGATGGGCAAGTTGTTGAAAAGCCATTAGAAATGTTAAATGCTTTACAAGCGCAGGCTCCGACTCACCCTTATAGTATTATTGGTCAGGATCAGGTTAGCGAATTGGCGAATCTGGCTCAATCCTTATTACAACAAAGTGGCGTTCGTTTAAAAGGCAGCAGTAAAGAAAATCATTATCGCATTACACCTTTAGGCCATAAACGCATGACTTGGCTTAGTCCTGAGTTTGTTCCGACTGTCGGTTTGCACCATAAAATGGATGTTAGCAAGATTGCTGTGGTTGGTATCGAAGGTTTCTTGGATTTTCAACCTCAGATGGTGGCTGATGAGCTACAACGTGAGGGGTTACAAGCAACATCGCATTATGTGCATTTACCATTATTAGACCGATTAAGAGAAAACCCGAGTGAGTTTAGAGCGGTTAATGTTGCTCGTTGGCTTGATAGACCAGAAAATATGGCACAAATGGTCGCTGAAATTTCTCCGTTGGTCACAGATGCAGAGGCGATTTTTATGCCAGCCTGTATCGGACTCGATAGTGATGAACCTTTACATGAATTACAAATGAACTTAGGTAAGCCATTATTTTTACTACCGACTCTTCCTCCTTCGCTATTGGGGATTCGTTTGCATGAAATGTTACTGCGTCAGTTCCGTCGCCAAGGTGGAATTGTGATGCCTGGTGATAAAGTTACCGCGGTAAATTGTGTTGATGGCCGAATTGAATCTGTCCAGACTCGTAATCATGGCGATATCTCTTTAAAAGCTAAGCATTTTGTTCTGGCGACGGGGAGCTTTTTTAATAATGGTTTGGTGGCAGAGTTTGACCGTGTCTATGAGCCTTTGATGCAATTGGACCTGTGTGAAATTTCAGAACGTGCAAAATGGACTAACAAAGAGTTTTTCGCTTCCCAGCCCTATATGGCTTTTGGTGTGAAAACCGATGAAAAACTACGCGCACAAAAAGAGGGGAAAGCCATTTCTAATCTTTATGTAGCTGGCGCTGTTTTAGGCGGTTTTGACCCTCTCACTCAAGGTTGTGGTGCGGGCGTATCGATAATTAGCGCATTATATGCCGCTAATGAAATTATTAATGAACTGAGTAAGAATAAAACTATGCAGGTGGAGGTGGCACAATGAGTATTCAAGATGCAAGCTTTGAAAGCTGTATTAAATGCACTGTGTGTACCACTTATTGCCCTGTTGCAAAGGTTAATCCTCTGTATCCTGGTCCTAAGCAAGCAGGGCCAGACGGTGAGCGTTTACGCTTAAAAGATCCGATGCTGTATGACGAAGCGTTGAAATATTGTACTAACTGCAAGCGTTGCGAAGTCGCTTGTCCATCTGATGTAAAAATCGGTGATATTATCGCACGCGCACGTAATACTTATAGCCAGCAAAAACCTAAAATTCGTGATGCAATATTAAGCCACACGGATTTAATGGGCTCGTTATCGACACCATTTGCACCCGTGGTGAATACCATTACAGGGTTAAAACCGGTTCGTCAAATTCTTGATAAAGCATTGAAAATCGACCATCGCCGTGAATTACCTAAATATTCGTTTGGGACTTTCCGCCGTTGGTATGCAAAACAAGCCGCTGAACAAGCTAAATTTGAAGAGCAAGTTGCGTTCTTCCATGGTTGTTATGTGAATTATAACCATCCTCAATTAGGTAAAGACTTAATTAAAGTCTTTAACGGCATGAATATTGGTGTTCAGCTACTTAAACGTGAAAAATGTTGTGGTGTGGCATTAATAGCGAATGGCTTTATGAAACAGGCGAAGCGCCAAGCCAATGTTAATTTAGAGTCATTGCAAGAAACTATCCTTGAAAAACATGTACCTGTTGTTGCAACTTCATCAACCTGTACGTTTACCATCCGTGATGAATATACCCATGTTTTAGACGTCGACACTTCAGCGATGCGTGACAACATTGAGCTGGCAACACGTTATATCTATCGCCTACTTGAAGAAGGGCGTGAATTGAAGCTCAAACACACACCGTTAAAAGTGGCCTATCACACACCATGCCATATGGAAAAAATGGGTTGGACTTCCTACACGTTAGAGTTAATTAAACGTGTACCAGGTGTTGAGCTGATTGTGCTGGATTCACAATGTTGTGGTATCGCAGGAACCTATGGTTTCAAAAAAGAAAACTATGAGGTTTCTCAAGGAATAGGGGCAGGGCTGTTCCGTCAAATTGAAGAAAGTGGTGCGGATATGGTGATTACAGACTGTGAAACTTGTAAGTGGCAGATTGAGATGTCGACGAGTAAGAAGTGTGAGCACCCAATTTCACTTCTAGCAAAAGCTTTGTGACCTGTTACTTATCGAATTGTAGGGTTGTTATTCTTTGTTTTAGCTCAGTTAAACTTATTTGGAGATAGCATTTAGCTATCTCCTTTTTTGTTTAGTGCTGATTGACTAACTGTTTTTTATCTGAGTTTGCAAAGAAATATTTCAAGATAAAATTCAAAAGCACACCATAAGCAGGTAAGAAAAATAGCATGCAAATAAGTAACTTGAAAACATAGTCAACTAACGCGATTTCGACCCAATTTGCGGCCATAAAGGGGTCGCTACTGCGGAAAAAAGCAATAAAGAAAAAGGCGATAGTGTCAATCAAGTTACCAAAGAACATTGCACAGGCAGGTGCTACATACCAACGTGCATTTTGGCGTAATCGATTGAAAACACTGACATCTAATATTTGACCCAGTACATAAGCCATAAAACTCGCTGCGGCAATACGTGCTACAAATAAGTTAAATTCAGATAATGCGGTAAAACCTTGCCATTCACCTTGGAAATATAAAGCTGAAATAACGTATGAAATCAGTAATGCGGGCAGCATAACTGCAGTGATAATTCTGCGTGCAAGCGGCGCGCCATAAATACGAACGGTTAAATCAGTAGCTAAGAAAATAAATGGAAAAGTAAAAGCACCCCAAGTGGTATGGAAGCCAAAAATATTAATTGGCAACTGCACGAGGTAGTTACTAGAGGTAATGATTAAAATATGAAATAACGAAAGCCAAATTAACGCAGTGGCTTTTTGCTGCGCAGTAAAATTAAACATATTGTACCTTTTTAGTCACAATGGGGTGAGGGAACCCATGAAATACATCCCAACATTTGGGAACAGCGCATCATACGCTCGTTGCGCAACAAAAGCAAAACTGTTCATTTATCAATGAGCGTTTTATTATATAATCAGTCTATTGATCCCTTTTAGAAGTGTTTTTTAATGTCTGATTTATTTGCTAATCCAACGAAAACCCTTGATACGCTAGGGTTACGATGCCCAGAGCCTGTGATGTTAGTGCGCAAAACAGTTCGTAATATGGCTGATGGGGAAACGTTGTTAATTATTGCTGATGACCCAGCAACCACACGCGATATCCCAGGTTTCTGCCGCTTTATGGAGCATGATTTATTAGCGGTAGAGGCTGAGAATGCTCCGTATCGTTATTTGTTACGTAAAAAATCGAGTTAACCGCCATTAGCTAATTGCATTGTATCAATCCCTGCCAAAAGGCAGGGGGATTATTGTAGATTTAATACTTCCTGATGAGTTAACCCAGTGAGCTGACAGATAAGCTCAATACTTGTACCGAGTTGTAAACCTTTCAGAGCAACTTCATGTTGTTTTTTGTTTGCTCCAATATCTATGCCTTTATTTACACCAATATCAATGCCTTCTTGTATTCCTTGATTTTTTAATCGTTGCGCGATGTTCATAATAGCCTCTTGGTTATTTTCTAATTGGTATATAAGTTGATTAACCACTGCCTCAAAATGAGGTGAATCCATAGTAATAAATAAATAGTTGAAAATAGTGATGATGTCATCACTATGGTGATAATTTTGATTCATCGCTTCAGCTAGTAACTGCGTGACTTTTTCTATGTTATCTCTTAAGTCTCTGTGCTTCATTGCGAGTTCCATGACGGCAACTTTGCGATGATTTACGAGTTCGTTATCATCAATAACAGTAATATCAACGAGCGGAAATGGTTGACTATATAAGTTTGATGCAATTTCTGGCCACGGAAAACAGTGTGTCCACGGCTTAGCATATGGATAAGGCGTTACCTTTCCATGATAAAATAAAACTGGCACAACCAGTGGCAAATCATGATGGCCTTGTTGTAAATGTTGATTCATGGCAAGGAACGAATAATGCATCATCCGCCAACCCATTAGCTTATCGGGTGTTGATTGGTGTTCAACTAACATATAAATATAGCCTTCACCTTGCTGTGTCTCGACAGTGTAGAGCATATCCGAAAGACGAGTTCGTAGCTGATTATCAATGAAAGAAGAATTTGTTATCGCTAATGTTTTGAAATCACATAATTGCTTAATATGGCTGGGTAAGTGAATATCAAAAAAGTCACGTGCATTATCAAGTTTAAACATAAACCCTTTAAATGCAGCGTCATGTGGCGTTGAACTGTGATTTTTTACCATACCCAATACCCGCTAATACCTTGCCAAAAGAGTGATTTTCAAAATGCATTTTAGCGGAATCTGGGGTTGATGGAGAAAAAGTTAGTCCTAATTCTTAAGTTAAAATTGTATTTAACGTATTGTAATAACAGTATTTATTGGAAAGGTTGTAAAAGAAAAAACGCCACTTATTGTGGCGTTTAAATCAGTTGATATAAATTACTTTTTCACTTGAGGTAATTTAACGCGTAATAGGCGCACTGCGTTTGCTGTTACGAGTGCTGTTGCACCGGAGTCAGCAAGAACGGCGACCCAAAGCCCGGTAATTCCCAACAAACTGGTGACGAGGAATACGGCTTTTAACCCTAAGGCAATCGCAATATTTTCACGAATGATTTTTCGTGTTGCGCGAGATAATGCAATAATCTCTGCGAGCCCAGTTAAACGATTATGAGTTAATGCAGCATCGGCGGTCTCTAATGCCACATCAGTACCACTACCCATGGCAACACCGATACTAGACGCTTTCATTGCAGGGGCATCGTTAATACCATCACCGACCATCATCGTGCTGTGGTTTCGGTTAAGCTCCATAACCGCAGTGACTTTATCTTCCGGTAATAACCCTGCGCGGTATTCCATGCCTAATTGGCCTGCAATAGCACTTGCTGCTCGAGGGTTATCACCTGTCAGCATCACGGCATTCACGTTGAGCGCTTTTAGCATGCTCATCGTATCCGCAGCATCTTTGCGCAATGTATCTTGCAGTGCGGTTAAACCAATCACGCGGTTATTTTCGAGTGTGACAACAACGGTTTTCCCTTCTGCTTCTAAGGTTTCTACTTTACTTTGCCACTCACTGTTTAATGGCGTATCAAGGCGGTTTGGTGCGCTAACAAGGATATGTTTGTTATTAAGGTATCCTTCAATTCCTTTTCCTGCCAGTGCCTTACGCTCTTGCGCTTCAGTGACAGTCAAAGAAAGTTCTTCCGCTTTATTAACTACTGCTTTAGCAAGTGGGTGGTGAGAGCCAACTTCAACAGATGCGGTGATTTGTACTAATTCACTTTCTGACAAGCCTTCAACAGGGACTAAGTTAGTGACATGGGGTTTACCTTCTGTCAGTGTGCCCGTTTTGTCTAAAGCAATGGTCGTGATAGTTCCCAGTTGCTCCAATGCGGCTCCCCCTTTAATTAAAGCACCGCGCCGTGTAGCAGTTGCTAATGCGGAGGTGATTGCTGCAGGGGTTGAAATCACTAATGCACAAGGGCAACCAATCAATAACAGTGTTAACCCGCGATAAATCCATGTTTCCCATGGTGCGCTGAAGAAAATAGGTGGAATAACAATCACTAATGCGGAAATCAGCATGATGATTGGTGTGTATACACGGCTAAAGCGATCAATAAAACGTTCTATTGGTGCGCGACGTTCTTCTGCTTCTTCAATCAGCTGTAAAATGCGGTCAATCGCATTTTGACCCTGTTCTGATACCACCTGCATTTGAACGGCTCTATCAACAGATAAGCAGCCTGCAGCCACTTTATCTCCAATATTACGTTCGACAGGTACAGATTCACCCGTTAATGCACTTTCATCAAAGCTGGCAAAACCAGATACTAACACGGCATCTGTAGGTAAACGCCCACCTGGTGCAATCTCAATAATGTCTCCTGGTTGCAATTGTGCAACGGGAATCGTCGTTTTTTGCCCATTTTTGATTAAAACGGCATCTTCTGGAACCAGTGCCATTAAGGCGCTAACACCTCGTCTGGCCCTTCCGGCAGAATAAGATTCCAACATTTCGCCTAACATAAACAGTAAGATAACCATTGCGGCTTCTTCTGTTGCTTGAATAAAGATTGCGCCTATTGCGGCAACCGTCATCAATGTTTCGATGGCAAAAGGTGAACCCGTTCGCATTAAGCGTAATGATTTACGAGCAATTGGGTATAACCCAAACAGGGTGGTTAAAATAAAGGCAATATTACCCAACTGTGGATTGATAAATTCAATCCCCCAACTAATAGCCATTAAAATCGCTAAAATAATGACGGGCTTAGCTTCACTAATTAAGCTTGGTGGAGCTGCTGCCGCACTATTGCTACCGACTTCAAGTAATTCATAACCCGCAGTTTCAACGGTAGAGCGAACTGCCACACTAATATCTGTGTTGGCATCAACCACAAGTTTTTCTGTGGCAAATAATACTTTGGCTTGTTTTACTTCACTGATTTGCTTAACTGCAGTTTCAATTTTATTTGCGCAACTTGGGCAATCCATACCACGGATTATCCAGCTAAAGCGCTGGCTAGCCGCTTGGGTAGGCTCAACTTCATTCGCGACATCCGGAGTTAAACCACAGCTATTACCATGCTGGTGGTTATGTCCCTTATGATGATTGTCATTTACTGCATGCTCATGTGCAGAATGGTCCCCGATATGATGATGAGCTTCTTCATCGTCATCAGGGTTTTTCTTCACTGTACTGTGCTCGGAAGTATGTGAGTCGTTACTCACTTTTTTGTCATTTTCAGCGATAGCAGATGAGCAAGTACTGTTACTAGAGCAACAAGAACTGCTATGTACATGATTTTCTTTATGAGAGTGTGAGTGCATAAGCGCCTCCTTATCAAACAATGATTCGTTTTATCATTCATTGTTGATAAGTCTACACTCTGGAGTCTACTCCAGAGTCAAACCAAAAAGGGGGAGCCAATTGATAAAATTCTCAAATAGCACTTTTAGTCAATTGGCTTAGTCTTTGCGGGTAGTAATTACAAGTAAATTGCCCGCACAATAAAGAACTGCCCAAGGAAATAGAGCGCTGCAACAACAGCTTTTGAAGCTTTAAATGGAAGACGGAATCGAGCAATTAGCCAAACACAGTTAGAAAGAAATAGCAGAGATGCACCAACCATGATTGAAAAATTATATTCACGGCCGAGACCAAAATATTGGTCACCAGCAACCCATGCCATAATCATACACATTATTAGTGATGCAAAAACAATGGCTTGAAGATTTTCAAGTTTGCCCCAAATAAATACTAAAGTAATGGCAGCGACAATCAGAGGTGCGGCAAGCCAAGGTAGATAGAGCCCGAAATTAAATTGCATTCCGAAGCTGATGGTATAAATCAAATAACTCAGGAACATCAACGCGACGGAAGCTAGTAAGTGCTCACTTGAAAGCATGCGAGAAAGATCTGCAACGAGAGAAACTAGCAGCCCCGCAAGAATAAGATAATTTTGCAGGTTAAGGTCGTCGGAGCTCCAACCCCAAAGTAATAAAAGTAGCAGTGTGATTGGGCGAAATAACCAACGTTGCCACCCGGGTCCTCGATAGGCGGCATCGACATATAACCAACCGGAAAAGAGTACAGCGAGGAATGGCCAACTAATCATATACACATCCTTATATGTTCAATGAATGACACGGCAGGGATCCGGTAACTTAGAAACGTGTCCTGTTTAGTTAAATAAGATAAACTATCATGACGGACTTTTTAAGCAAAATGCACACATTATGAATAAGCCAATATTACTGATTATCGTTTTAGCGATTATTGCGGTGCTCGCCACTAAGCGTTTTTTTGACCAACGCAAGCAAAATGAACTTAATGATAACGCTTTGCCTGTAAGCTACTTAGTAAAGGTTGATAGCAAAAAAGACTACCCTTATCCTAACATGCGTTCTCGAGAGCGGGATGTTGTTTCACCTGAAACTTTTCGCTATGAGATTCACTTTAAAACGCTATCAAGCGGCGAAATTATTAAAACTATTGTAACGGAAGAACAGTATCAAGGCGTTGAGCTTGGCCATGAAGGCAAGCTCATTATGCAAGGTACTCGGTTTATTCGTTTTGAGCCAGCGTAGAATAAGTTATTCACCTGATTGTTTTTTCTTTGCTTCTTCTAAATCGGCTTTATTTTTTTTCTGCATGGCTAGCATTTCGAATACGCCAAAAAAGAAAATGCGTAATTGAACTAAACCAGAGATTTTCTCTCCTTTTGGCAGCGTTGCTTTTAGGAAAATAGTTTGTAGTGCGTGCATGAAAATCATAAAAACCATTGCAATATCCATAAAATATTTCAATGGTTTAGGGAATGGGTGGACGAGATTAAAGACCATAAAGCCCCAAACGCAAATCATGAGCAGGCGTCCAATATTGATAAACATGTTTTTGTCCTTAAAGTGAAGTTCGAATAAAAAGGCGATATGCGACTTGCCCAGCTATTTTTTCGCGATGAAGTTGCCAGTTAGCTGGAATGTCAGTAAGTGGTGACTCCGCTTCTGACTCAACGTATATCCAGCTTTCTTCAGCTAACCATTGATTTTTTTCTAACAATTGAATGGTTTCATTGAGCAGTCCTTTGCGAAATGGTGGGTCAATGAAAACGACATCAAAAGGTGTACCTGCTTGGCTTAAAAAATTTAGGCTGTTGTGATTCACTACGGTTGCGTTATCAGCTTGTAAGCGAGTTTTATTTTCAGTCAATAATTGGGCGTTGTGTTTATCGAGCTCAATAAAGGTGACTGTTTCTGCAAAACGAGAAAGTGCTTCAAAGCCCAGTGAGCCACTGCCTGCGAAGCAATCTAAGCAACGCGCATCTCGAATGATTGGCATCAACCAGTTAAATAACGTTTCTTTAATTCTGTCTGTAGTTGGGCGTAAGCCCTCACTATCACGAACTGGCAGCTTTCTTCCGCGCCATTTTCCACCGATAATACGAATTTGCCCTAAAGAGGGGGATTGTGGTTTTTTTGCCATAATGTTTATTGCTGCTTAACGGGTTTATGTACTTAAATTTGATTGTTACTATTGTATACCTGTCAGGCGATAAGTTGCAGTGTTGTTATCTCTGATTGGCCGTATTTCAATTATAGTGCTTCATTTTCACAGTTTTAACACGAAAATTCAGATTAAATTGGCAGGATTTTTCTTTCAGATATGTGTTGCTGAGCGATGAAATGGTAGACTGCATATAATTTTATTGCGATTTGATTATCGAGTGCCATATTTTTACCGCGAGGAGTGTAGTGGCAAATGGCTAAAGACAAGAAAAAAGGTTTTTTTTCATGGTTGGGGTTTGGGCGTAAAAATGAAGAAGAAACCCAGCAACAAGAGCAACAACAAACTCAACAAAATGATGTGGTTAATGACGTCGAAAACCAATCAACCCATGAAGCTGCGGTTGATGCCGCAACAGCCGAAGCGGAACGTCAACATCAAGCAGAGCAAGCTGCTATTAAAGCGGCAGAAGATGAAGCTCAGCGTCAGTATGAAGCACAACAAGCTGAGATTGAGGCAGCAACAGAGCAAGCAGAACGTGAGCGGGAAGCTAAGCTAGCAGAACTTCAAACTGCCCAAGAGCAAGCGGAACAAGCACGCCAAGAAGCCGAAGAGAAAAAACTGGCGGAAGAAAAAGCCGAGCGTGAACGCCAAGAAGCGGAAGCAATGCGTCTTGCTGAAGAAGAAATGGCGCATCAGCGTCAAGTTGAGTTAGACGCGATTCAAGCGACAGAGGAAGCAGAAGAGCAGCGTCGCCAAGCAGAGTTAGCTGCAATTCAAGCTGCCGAAGAACAAGCCGAACGCGAACGTCAAACAGCAGAAGCGGCGCGTTTAGCGGAAGAACAAGCCGAACGCGAACGCCAAGCAGCAGAAGCGGCACGTTTAGCGGAAGAACAAGCCGAACGCGAACGCCAAGCAGCAGAAGCAGCCCGCTTAGCGGAAGAACAAGCCGCCGAAGATGCGAGAATTGCAGAGGAAGAAGCTGAAGCTGAGCGCTTACGTTTAGAAGAAGAAAAAAATAATTTACCAACAGAGCAAGAAAAACCTAAAAAAGAAGGTTTCTTTGCTAGGCTAAAGAAAGGGTTATTAAAAACTCGCCAGAATTTAGGTTCAGGTTTTTTTGGGCTGTTTTCAGGTAAAAAAATTGATGATGACTTATTTGAAGAGCTTGAAGAGCAGCTATTGATTGCTGATGTCGGGGTTGATACCACTCGCAAAATCATTGATAACTTAACGGCACATGCGAGCCGTAAAGAGCTCAAGGATGCAGAAGTGTTATATGGCAAATTGCGTGAGGAAATGTCTGATATTTTAGCGAAAGTGGATAAACCACTCGTGATTGAAGACAAAAAACCCTATGTTATTCTTATGGTTGGTGTTAACGGGGTCGGGAAAACGACAACAATTGGTAAATTAGCACGTCAATATCAGTCGGAAGGGAAAAGCGTCATGTTAGCCGCGGGGGACACTTTCCGTGCAGCAGCCGTTGAGCAACTTCAAGTATGGGGTGAGCGTAATAAGATCCCTGTGGTAGCCCAACATACTGGTGCAGACCCTGCATCTGTTATTTTTGATGCAATTCAATCAGCACAAGCGAAAGGGGTTGATGTTTTAATTGCAGATACCGCTGGACGTTTACAAAATAAATCGCACTTGATGGAAGAGTTGAAAAAAATTGTTCGGGTAATGAAAAAACTCGATGAAAATGCTCCCCATGAAATTATGTTAACGCTAGATGCAAGTACTGGACAAAATGCGGTAAGTCAGGCAAAACTTTTTGATGATGCGGTCGGTCTAACAGGTATCACATTGACTAAACTCGATGGCACAGCAAAAGGTGGCGTAATTTTCTCTATTGCCGACCAATTTGGTATTCCAATTCGTTATATTGGTATTGGTGAGGGTATTGAAGATTTACGTCCATTTAAAGCAGATGACTTTATCGAGGCTCTATTTGCCCGAGAGGAATAATTTTCGATGATTCGCTTTGAACACGTTAGTAAAGCTTATCGCGGTGGCCGCCAAGCACTCCAAGGGGTTGATTTTCATCTTCAACCTGGAGAAATGGCATTTCTAACAGGCCATTCAGGCGCAGGTAAAAGTACATTACTTAAACTGATTTGTGGTATTGAACGCCCAAGTGCGGGTCATATTTTATTCAATGGTCATGATATCAGCCGCTTGAAAAATCGAGAGATCCCGTTTCTGCGTCGGCAGATCGGGATGATTTTTCAGGATCACCACCTGCTTTTTGATCGAACGGTATATGATAATGTCGCAATGCCGCTAATCATTTCTGGTGCCAGTACCGAAGACATTCGTCGCCGAGTTTCTGCGGCATTAGATAAAGTCGGGTTATTGGACAAAGCTAAAAACTTTCCTATTCAGTTATCTGGTGGGGAGCAACAGCGTGTCGGTATTGCCCGAGCGGTGGTGAATAAGCCAACGATGTTATTAGCGGATGAACCAACAGGTAACCTTGATGGTGAATTGTCAGAAGGGATAATGCGTTTATTCGAAGAGTTCAACCGTGTAGGGGTGACTGTTTTAATGGCAACCCATGATATTGCATTGATTGAGCGTCGTAACTACCGTGTTCTTACATTAAGTGAAGGCCGTATGCTTGGAGGTCAACATGGCTAAGAATGTCCGTAAAAGCAAGCCGGAACGAGCCAAGCAATCGAAAAGTAAAGCATTAAAAGGCGGTTGGAAAGAGCAGTGGCGTTATTCGTGGTTGAACGCGCTCGCTGATATGCTTAGACAGCCTTTAGCCACCTTTTTGACTATCATGGTTATTGCCATTTCACTCACGTTACCGAGTCTTTGCTATATTGTGTGGAAAAATGTTTCGCAAGCTGCGGAGCAATGGTACCCAACACCACAACTCACTGTTTATTTGGATAAATCTCTTGATGAACAAGGTGGGCAAAATGTGGTAACGCAGTTGCAAGCGCTTGATGGGGTTGACCATGTGAATTATCTTTCACGTGACCAAGCCATGAGTGAGTTTCGCAGTTGGTCTGGTTTTAGTACTGCTCTCGACATGCTAGAGGAGAACCCACTGCCTGCGGTGGCCATAATTACGCCTAAAATTGATTTTGAAGGTTCTGATGTATTAACAACACTGCGTGATAGGGTTAGCCAAGTCGATGGCATTGAAGAAGTTCGCATGGATGATAGCTGGTTTGCAAGGTTAGCCGCACTAACAGGTTTGGTGGGGAAAGTTGCTTCTGTCATTGGGATTTTAATGATTGTGTCACTGTTCCTTGTGATAGGAAATAGCGTACGGCTCAATATTTTTGCTCGCCGTGATACAATCAATGTGATGAAGTTAATTGGTGCTACCGATGGGTTTATCATGAGGCCATTTTTAAATGGTGGCCTTGTCTTGGGCGCATTAGGTGCCATTATTTCCTTGATTATGACCTTTCTACTTGTTTGGCAGTTAGCAGACGGTGTTGCAAAAGTAGCCAGTGTGTTTGGTACACAATTTCAGATTGAAGGGTTGTTATGGGAAGAGTCTTTATTGATTCTATTGTTATCGGCTATGGTTGGTTGGATAGCAGCATGGTTAGCAACACTTCAACATTTACGACACTTTACACCTGAGTAACGAGTTGTTTTCTCGTCATTTTTATTAAAGAGTCATGATTTAATTATATCATGACTCTTTGATTCCATTGCAAATTTGCGTTAAAAATGAACTTAGTCTGAATTGTTTTGTCCTACATAGACCTACTGTTAACAAATTTTGTATATAATTTATTTAACGCGGTTAAACTGGTAGACTAAAAGTGTTTGCCTCATGGTTAACCAATGCGGTTATCAATACAAACTAATCTGTTTTCTATTATTTTATTGAGGATCTGAATGACCAAAGACATGCAATCATTAGCTCTTGTTCCACAGGGGAGTATTGAAGCCTACGTTCGGGCGGCTAACTCTTACCCGATGCTTACCGCTGAGGAAGAAAAGGAACTCGCTGAACGGCTGCATTACCATGGTGATCTGGATGCTGCAAAGCAACTGATCTTATCGCATTTGCGCTTTGTTATTCATGTTGCTCGTAGTTATGCAGGGTATGGTTTACCGCAAGCTGATTTAATTCAGGAAGGTAATATCGGCCTGATGAAAGCGGTGCGTCGTTTCAATCCTGAAGTTGGCGTTCGCCTTGTTTCCTTTGCGGTTCACTGGATCAAAGCTGAAATTCATGAATACGTTTTACGTAACTGGCGTATTGTGAAAGTCGCGACGACAAAATCGCAGCGTAAGTTATTCTTTAATTTAAGAAAGAATAAAAAACGTCTTGGTTGGTTTAACCAGGACGAAGTCGATATGGTTGCCCAAGAGTTAGGGGTGAGTACTAAAGATGTGCGTGAAATGGAATCACGTATGGCTGCACAAGATATGGCATTTGATATGTCAGATGACGATGACAGCAGTGATTTTGGTGGTCCAGTAGCCCCAGTCTTATACTTACAAGACAAAGCATCAGACTTTGCCGGCTCAATTGAAGATGATAATTGGGAAAGCCATGCAACTGATCGCTTAGCAGATGCACTAGACTCTTTGGACGAGCGTAGTCAGGATATCATCCGAGCTCGTTGGTTAGACGATGACAACAAAACAACGTTGCAAGAACTTGCTGATAAATACGGCGTTTCTGCAGAACGCGTTCGTCAGCTTGAAAAGAACGCCATGAAGAAGTTACGTTTGGCGATGGAAGAAGACGAAGACAGCGAAATGTAATTTATTACTGGCTAATTCGTTGCTCACTAAAATTATCTGCATTTATTGCCTGTTAAGAGGTGGATAAATGCAGATAATCATTTCTACTTTTACATTTTTAATTGTTCAATTAATCACTGTATAACTCTAGTGGTAAGCCATCTGGATCTGTGAAAAATGTAAAACGCTTTTGCGTGTAGGGGTCAACCCGTATTGCTTCACAAGCCACACCTTGTTCAGTTAAATAAGCGACCCATTTATCTAAATCATCGACACCGAAGGCTAAATGACGTAGCCCTGTGGCTTCGGGGTAACTTAGTCTCGCTGGTGGATTAACAAAACTGAATAACTCAATTTGGTAATGCTCACCAAAAGCTAAGTCTGCTTTCCACGAATTATTTGCTGGACGGTAATGTTCTTCAAGTAAATTTAAGCCCAAAATACGGCAATAAAAATCCTTACTGACGTCAAAATTGGATGCGATAATAGCAACATGATGAATTTTATTTAACTTCATGCTGTTTTTCCCATATATCAGGTTGTGCGGTGGCATTGAAGCCATTTGCCGACAAGAAAAGCTGCATTGCTTCTTTTTCTTGCCGGGCAACCCCACTAATGTCAAATTTCCATAGTGTAATATCAGGGATTGTTTGGCAAATTTCTTCTAATAAATATGATCCTACACCTCGTCGGCGAGTGACCTCTCGCACACAAAAATCCCACAAAGTGGCAGTGCTATGATCCACAGTAATTTTTGCTGCGCCAAGAAGGCGGTCATTAAAGCGAGCTGCATAAAATTGCTCACCTGCTTTACACATTTTGGCTAGCTCAAAAGGGCTCTGGTCAGGCCAGATTTTATGTAAGTCCAGATATTGTTGCTCAGTAGGATTGACCAGCGGGATAATAGTGAGTCTCATGATATTTTGTTTGTTTCCCTGTAAGAGTTGCAGTCACTCATCCTGCCAGAGTGATCTACAACCGATTTTTTGATTTTAGAGAGAAAAATTTGGTGATACTGAATTTTCCGAATTTCACTCGGATTAATTTAAATTTAACCCGAATATAACACTAGTATTTACAAAAAACCTACTTTAACACATCAGTTTTTTATTCTGCTTCTAATGTAAAAACCTGCCATATCCATTTGCTATTTAGCATAATTATCTTGTTTAATGTTATGAAATATATAGCCTTATTTGCTGTATTTTGAAATATCAGGCATTGTACCTGTCAACCATAATAATCTACTACAAATCAAACACAAACACTCAGAACCATGAAGACGGGGACGATAAAATGAAGAATATGAATAAAGCATTATTAGCGGGCTGTATTGCGATGGCATTCAGTTCAGCGGGATGGGCAAAGGAAATTAAAATAGCGGTTGTTGGCGCGATGTCGGGGCCTGTGGCTCAATATGGTGATATGGAATTTACAGGTGCGCGCCAAGCGATTGCAGATATTAATGCTAAAGGTGGCATTAATGGAAACACATTAGTGGCAGTCGAATATGATGATGCTTGCGACCCAAAACAAGCGGTTGCGGTAGCAAACAAAGTCATTAACGATGGTATCCGCCATGTTATTGGGCATTTATGTTCCTCTTCAACACAGCCTGCATCCGATATTTATGAAGATGAAGGCGTCATTATGATCACCCCGGCAGCAACCAATGCGGATTTAACCACGCGTGGTTACCAGATGGTGTTGCGTACAACAGGTTTGGATTCAGACCAAGGACCAACAGCCGCTAAATTTATTATGGAAGATATCAAACCAACCCGTATTGCTGTTGTTCACGACAAACAACAATATGGGGAAGGTTTAGCACGCTCTGTACGTGAAAGCCTCAATAAAGCCGGCGTTAAAGAAGTGATGTTTGAAGGGGTAACAGCGGGTGACAAAGACTTCTCTGCTTTAGTCGCAAAATTGAAAAAAGAGAATGTGGATTTTGTTTACTTTGGGGGATATTACCCAGAAATGGGGCAAATCTTACGCCAAGCTAAACAAGCTGGCTTGAATATTCGCTTTATGGGGCCTGAAGGCGTCGGTAACTCTTCATTATCGAATATTGCAGGTGATGCTTCGGAAGGCATGCTGGTAACTTTACCAAAACGCTATGACCAAGTCGCGACTAACCAACCGATTGTTGATGCCATCAAAGCGAAGAAAGAAGACCCAACAGGGCCATTTGTTTGGACAACTTATGCTGCTATCCAAGGTTTAACGACGGCAATGGAGCGTACTGGCAGCATCGAGCCTGAAGATTTAGTGAAAGACTTGAAAGCAAACCCGGTCGAAACGGTCATGGGAACATTAAGCTGGCAGCCAAACGGTGACCTGAAAGGGTTTGAATTCGGTGTATTTGAGTGGCACAAAGATGGGACATCCACCTCTGTAAAATAGTACTCAGCAGTGTTCCAGCATAGTGAATAAGAACCGGAAGTGAGTAACTTGCTTCCGGCTTCTGCTCTCTATATAGGACAAGTAGTTCGAAAGGATAGTCTTATGTCAGATCAAATTCTCTATTTTATTCAGCAACTTCTGAATGGTTTAACCCTTGGCAGTACCTATGCATTGATAGCTATCGGCTATACGATGGTATATGGCATCATTGGGATGATTAACTTTGCCCACGGCGAAGTGTACATGATAGGTAGCTATGTCTCTTTTATTGTGATCGCAGGCTTAATGATGCTTGGGATCGATATCGGCTGGATCTTGGTTGCTGCGGCCTTCATTGCGGCAATCGTGGTCTCTAGCGCCTATGGTTGGAGTATTGAACGCGTTGCTTATCGGCCAGTTCGACATTCTAAGCGTTTGATTGCGTTGATCTCTGCGATCGGGATGTCTATTTTCCTACAAAACTACGTCAGCCTGTCACAAGGTTCACGTGATTTAGCTCTACCCAGTTTGATCACAGGGCAATGGGTTCTAGGTGAAAGCGATGGTTTTGAAGCCACGGTGACTAAGATGCAATTGACCATCTGGGTGGTTACCGTGCTTGCGATGTTAGCTTTGACGCTATTTATTCGCTATTCAAAGATGGGAAGAGCCTGCCGAGCCTGTGCGGAAGATCTTAAAATGGCCAGCTTATTAGGTATTAATACCGATCGAGTTATTTCATTGACCTTCGTTATCGGTGCGGCAATGGCTGCTGTAGCTGGTGTACTGCTGGGGCAATTTTATGGTGTGATTAACCCATATATTGGCTTTATGGCAGGAATGAAAGCATTTACCGCGGCAGTGCTAGGGGGAATTGGGAGTATTCCGGGTGCTATGTTAGGCGGGTTAATCTTAGGCGTTGCAGAAGCAATGACCTCTGCATATTTAAGTACAGAATATAAAGATGTTGTATCATTTGGTTTATTGATTGGTGTGTTATTGATCATGCCAACCGGCATTCTGGGACGCCCGGAGGTCGAAAAAGTATGAGAAAAGAAAATTGGATTAATGCCGTTGTTGCTTCCTCGACTTTCTTCGTGCTGGCGCTGTTTATGATGGGTTTGCAACTTGCGCTCGATGGCACAAAACTGATCGTGACGATTGGGGATTCTGTGCGCTGGAACTGGATCATTGCGGGAATTGTGGTGATCTTTGTTTACCAATTAGTTCGCCCGACGCTCAGTAAAGTTTGGCAAGGAGTTCCTAAGAAGGCGTGGGCTATTCCTGATTTTGATGGTTCGACAACCAAGCAAAAAATTCTTGCGGTTATAATTATTATTGCTGCAATTATTTGGCCGTTTATTGTTTCTCGCGGAAGTGTGGATATTGCCACCCTAACATTAATTTATGTGATGCTAGGCTTAGGGCTAAATGTGGTTGTCGGGTTATCAGGATTACTGGTTCTTGGATACGCCGGTTTTTATGCCATCGGAGCTTATACTTTTGGTTTATTAAATCATTATTATGGTTTTGGGTTCTGGGAAAGTTTACCGATTGCAGGTTTAACCGCTGCGTTAGCGGGCTTTTTACTAGGGTTCCCTGTGCTAAGGTTACGTGGTGACTATCTTGCCATAGTGACGCTTGGCTTTGGGGAGATTGTTCGTATTTTATTACTGAATAATACCGAAATCACGGGTGGGCCAAATGGGATCAGCCAATTACCGAAACCGACGTTTTTTGGCTTGGAATTTAGCCGTACCGCGAAAGAGGGTTGGGACACCTTCCATAACTTTTTCGGCTTAGATTACAGCCCAGGTGACCGAATTATCTTCCTGTATTTTGTCGCTTTACTATTAGTGGTTTTAACCTTATTTGTTATCAATCGGTTACTGCGTATGCCATTAGGTCGTGCGTGGGAAGCATTACGCGAAGATGAAATTGCCTGCCGCTCATTAGGGTTAAGTCCAACTCGAATAAAATTAACCGCATTTACTATCAGTGCAGCCTTTGCAGGATTTGCAGGGACGTTATTTGCCGCACGACAAGGTTTTATCAGTCCAGAGTCTTTTACCTTTGTGGAATCGGCATTTGTGTTAGCCATCGTCGTTTTAGGAGGAATGGGTTCACAAACCTCCGTTATTTTAGCCGCAATTATCTTAGTTGTATCACGGGAAATGATGCGTGACCTTAACCAATACAGCATGCTGCTATTAGGGGCGCTAATGGTGCTGATGATGATCTGGCGACCACAAGGCCTATTACCGATGAAACGCCGTCAAATGCAGGTGAAAAAAGTCCCTGAAGGGGAGGGCGTATGAGCCATATAACCACGCCTTTGTTACAAGTGAATGGCTTAACAATGCGTTTTGGTGGGTTACTTGCCGTCAATAATGTTGAGTTAACTATTAATCAAGGGGAAATCGTCTCACTGATTGGCCCAAATGGGGCGGGTAAAACCACCATTTTTAACTGTTTAACCGGTTTTTATAAGCCGACCAGTGGCACGATTTTATATCGAGAAAAACATCTTGAGGGACTGACCGGGCAGGCGATTGCACACCTTGGTGTCATCCGAACATTTCAGCATGTGCGGTTGTTTAAAGAAATGACGGTAATTGAAAATTTACTTGTGGCGCAGCATCAACATTTAAAAAGTGGCATTTTTTCTGGGTTATTGAAAACCCCTGCATTTCGTCGAGCAGAGTCTGAAGCGCTTGATAATGCGGTAAAATGGCTTGAGCGTGTTGATTTACTCCCCTTTGCAAATCGCCAAGCGGGTAATTTAGCCTATGGTCAGCAGCGTCGGTTAGAAATTGCTCGCTGTATGGTCACTCGCCCTGAAATTTTAATGCTGGATGAACCTGCGGCAGGTCTTAACCCTAAAGAAACCAATGATTTGGATGACTTAATTGCTGAGTTGCGTACTCATCATAATGTTTCAATTCTATTAATTGAACATGATATGAAATTAGTCATGGGAATTTCAGATCGTATTTATGTCGTGAATCAAGGAACGCCATTGGCGAATGGCACACCGAGTGAGATTCGCCAACATCCAGATGTGATAAAAGCCTATTTGGGGGAAGCTTACTGATGCTAGAGTTTAAAAAAGTTTCTACCCATTATGGAAAAATTCAAGCGTTACATGAGATTAGCTTGAATATCCAAAAAGGTGAAATTGTGACCTTAATCGGAGCAAATGGCGCTGGGAAAACAACGTTGCTCAGTACCCTTTGTGGCGATCCACGAGCATCGGAAGGCCAAGTCATTTACCGAGGCGTGGATATCACTCAATTGCCCACTTCGAAAATTATGCGTGAAGACATTGCTCTAGTACCAGAAGGGCGGCGTGTATTTTCTCGTATGACTGTGGAAGAAAACCTCGCAATGGGGGGTTTTTTTGCTGATCGCCAGCAGTACCAAGAACGTATTGAGCGGGTTTATAAGCTATTTCCAAGGCTGTATGAGCGCCGAAGTCAACGTTCAGGAACGATGTCAGGTGGTGAGCAACAAATGCTAGCGATAGGCCGTGCTTTAATGAGCCAGCCAGAGTTGTTGTTGCTTGATGAGCCATCCTTAGGCCTTGCCCCCATTATCATTATGCAAATTTTCGATACAATCCAACAACTACGTGAAGAAGGAATGACGATTTTCCTTGTCGAACAAAACGCCAACCAAGCGTTGAAGCTCGCAGACCGTGGTTATGTGTTGGAAAATGGGCATATTGTGTTAGAAGACAGCGGTAAAGCACTTTTAGCCAATGAGGCGGTTAGAAGCGCGTATCTCGGAGGCTAAAATTTTCGTCATCCTTCACGCTGTGGCGTTGTTGGCTTCATTCAGCTACTCGGGTCTGAGATATCCTCTAGCCACAGCGGGAATGATTTAGAAAATGGCAGTAAGCTAGAAATGACAGTAAGTTAGAAACTGGCTAAGTTATTCAATTATGACCATCAGAGTGGTGGCGGTGTTGTCCATCAAGACTAACACCGCTACAGTTCGAATTGTTTTTTATTAGTTTTCTCATGTTTTTTTGATTGTAATTTTAAGTTCATCTTTATTATCATTAATGCGTTTAGAAATGCCGCTGTGATTTTTTAATTTAAGAATACCTTCATTGCTTTTAGTCAGATATGTTTTCCTTTCGATTGATATTGACAATCCCGGTAATGCACTACCAAAGTCGTCACTTGTATTTATATATTCAAAGTTTTTACTTGCTGCAATAATGCAATCGCCATTTTTTGTTTCTTTAATAATAAATGTGGTTCTCATATCCTCAGTTGAATTATCATCTTTAGACTTTTGAATCGCTTTTCTTCCTATATTGTAATGTTCGTTCTTATTTATTTGATGTAAAAAAAATGCAGGATTTGCAAGAAAGCCTTGATGCGCAATCTGCGATATTAACTGTGCGTTTTTTAATCCGAATTTTGCGCTGAGAACTCTTGCATCTTTAATTTTAACTGAATTTTCTTGTCGATATGGCGTATGTAAGTAAACATTCATTCTATTGAAATCTTTGTTGAATTTATCAGATAGGTCCCTATCAAATGTAAATCCTTCACATTCATGAAAATGGCCGAGGTGGGTAGATGTGCAACAATCATCCTTGTTAGGTTTGAATCGTTCTATTTTTTTTCTCAATATAATAGAAGTTGATATTTCATCATGAATGATTTCTTTTTTATATTTATTACTAATACTGAAATATTTTTCAATAAATGCAATGTTATTTTCTATATTCAATCCCCGTTTTTTATTTTTCACTGAAGATTTGAATAAATGCCAAAATGATTCTAATACATTATTAATCCGACTGGTAAAGTGGATGAATGAATTTTGATTTGATGTTTTACTATCAATAGTGGGCAGATTTTCGGTGGAATAGGGTACGTTTTTATTAATTTTCGTCATGAAGGCTCGCTTAGCGGTATATTTAATTTTAGGATAGGCTATCTCACGGAGGGGGTAAATTATTGCATAAATAGATATTACCTATTCAGAAGTACAATGTGATGAGATGGCAGGCGATCATCTTAAGATGATAAGGTTTCGTCATTTTAACCGTTAATTTTTCTATCCTTACGGAATGTGAAGTACCTCCCATTTCAGCTATTTGCTTGTTTCTACAATTAAATTTAAATGTATATACAACTTTTTCTCTAGAAACAGAGATCTACTCGTTGTTGTATAACTATCCGACCTCTTCCTTCTCCACACTTTGTATAAAAATTCAAATTTAAATGTATATACTTTGTGAAGTAAATGTATATATATTTAAATCATCGATAAACGCTCTCAATGAATAGATAGTATCGAGCAAGTTGATAGAAAAATAATCTGTTGATTTATAATCAATTAATTAGTTTGAAGACGCACGTGCATCACCACTAACTGGGTATCTCGCAGATTATTATAAATAAAATTGTTAATTTAATGTTAATTAAAAATGGATGATAGGGGATACAACCATGTTAAACCGTACTGACTCAACTCGAGTGATCCGCGCACCACGTGGCAGTGAGAAAACCTGTAAAAGCTGGCTGACAGAAGCGGTATACCGCATGATCCAAAATAATTTAGACCCAGATGTTGCTGAGCACCCTCAAAGCTTGGTGGTCTATGGCGGTATCGGCCGTGCAGCACGTGATTGGGAATGTTATGACAAAATTTTAGATGTGCTGACCACATTGGAAGATGACCAAACATTACTCGTGCAATCAGGTAAACCTGTTGGTGTGTTCCCTACCCATCCAGATGCCCCACGCGTGTTGATCGCAAACTCAAATATTGTTCCTCACTGGGCGAATTGGGATCACTTTAATGAGTTAGATCGCAAAGGCCTAATGATGTATGGCCAAATGACGGCCGGCTCTTGGATCTATATTGGTTCTCAAGGGATCGTTCAAGGCACCTATGAAACCTTTGTTTCGCTTGCTAAACAGCACTTTAATGGCAACGCCGCAGGGCGCTGGATCTTAACCGGTGGCCTTGGAGGAATGGGAGGAGCACAGCCATTAGCAGCAACCATGGCAGGTTTTAGCATGATAGCGGTCGAGTGCGATGAAAGCCGTATCGATTTTCGTCTAAGAACCCGTTATGTAGACAAAAAAGCGACTTCTCTTGATGAAGCATTGCAATATATCGACGATGCCAAAGCCAATGGCCAACCCGTTTCTGTTGGGCTATTAGGTAATGCGGCTGATGTTTACAGTGAATTGGTGAAACGCAATATCACCCCTGATTCAGTGACCGATCAAACGAGTGCCCATGACCCAGTACATGGCTACTTACCACAGGGTTGGACACTCGCCCAATGGCGTGAAAAACAACAAACTGCCCCTGCTGAAGTGACCAAAGCTGCGAAAAAAAGCATGGCAGTACAAGTAGATGCGATGCTAACGATGCAAAAACGTGGCTCAGCAGCTTTTGACTACGGCAACAATATTCGCCAAATGGCAAAAGATGAAGGAATTAGTAATGCCTTTGATTTTCCAGGCTTTGTTCCTGCTTATATTCGCCCGCTATTTTGTGAAGGTATTGGCCCATTCCGTTGGGTTGCGTTGTCAGGTGACCCAGAAGATATCTATAAAACAGACCAAAAAGTAAAAGAATTATTACCAGATGACAAGCACTTACATAATTGGCTCGATATGGCACGTGAGCGTATCGCATTCCAAGGGCTTCCTGCACGTATTTGTTGGGTTGGTTTAAAAGACAGAGAAAGATTAGGGCGTGCTTTCAACGAAATGGTGAAAAGTGGTGAGTTAAAAGGCCCTATTGTCATCGGTCGTGATCACTTAGATTCAGGCTCTGTTGCGAGTCCACACCGTGAAACGGAATCCATGAAAGATGGCTCTGATGCCGTATCAGACTGGCCTTTATTGAACGCACTGTTAAATACCGCAGGTGGGGCAACATGGGTCAGTTTACATCATGGTGGTGGTGTTGGCATGGGCTTCTCACAGCATTCAGGCGTCGTCATTGTATGTGATGGAACGGACGCTGCTGATAAACGTTTAGCGCGCGTTTTACATAATGACCCTGCAACGGGCGTTATGCGCCATGCAGATGCAGGTTATGACATCGCCATTAACTGTGCGAAAGAGCAAGGCTTGAACTTGCCGATGGTGAAGTAATGTCCTTTGCCGGCTGCTTAATCGGTCGGCAACTTTCTGGAATATAAGGAATTCAGTATGAATGCTGTGTTAACTCAGAAAAGACAAGGGCCACTGGCGGGGATCAAAGTGATCGACTTAAGCCGTGTGTTAGCAGGTCCTTATTGCACCGGTATGATGGCCGATCTTGGTGCTGAAGTGATCAAAATTGAAGTGCCCAACCACGGTGATGACAGCCGCCATTTAGGGCCATTTATTGATGGTGAAAGTGTTTACTATGGTTTGATTAACCGAGGTAAACGCAGTATTGAATTAGACCTTAAAGCGGATGAAGACCGAGCGATTTTATTTCAATTAGTCAAAGAAAGTGATGTGGTGGTTGAAAACTTTCGCCCTGGTGTGACTCAACGACTTGGCATCGATTTTGATAGCTTAAAGCAGCACAACCCTAAATTAATCTACGCCAGTATTTCAGGTTTTGGGCAAAACAGCCCACTTGCCAGTTACCCGGCTTATGACATTGTGGCACAAGCGATGTCAGGCCTAATGAGTGTCACGGGTTTCCCAGAAACAGGGCCAACACGTAGCGGTGAGTCAATTGGCGATGTGTGTGCAGGGATGTTTGCGTCATGGGCGATAAGCAGTGCGCTATTTGCGAGAGAGCGTCATGACGAAGCAGCACAGTATATTGATGTGGCGATGGTAGATGTCTTATTGAGCATGCAGTTAACTGGGCTTTCAAACTTATTTGCAAATGATAAGGCCCCGAGCTTAGTGGGGAACCGCCACCCAGTATCCACGCCATTTGATACCTATCAAGCAAAAGACGGTTTAGTCGTTATCGCGATTGCGAGTGAAAAGCTATTTCAACGCTTTTGCGAATGTATGGAAAAACCGCAGTTATGCCACGACCCGCGCTACGGTGATGACCCAAGCCGAACGCAGTACCAAGCTGAACTTAGAAAAGAAATCGAAAGTTGGACACGCCAAAAAACGGTTGAAGAGGTATGTGACATATTATTAAACGCGGGCGTTCCTGCTTCACCCATTCATAATTTACACCAAGCAACACAAAGTGAGCATGCCCAAGTGAGGCAAGTTCTGACGCACCTGAATGATGGGGGAACGCCTTTGGTTTCTCAACCGGTTTTTTTCAATGGAAATAAACCTCATTCAACCCGCCGTGCACCAAAATTAGGTGAGGCAAACTTAGTGTATAAGCCAGCGAGAACAACCATTAAAAATGCGGAGACGATGCAATGAGTTTTGATATTAATGAAACAGAACAAGCGGTTGTGGATGCGATAGAAAAAGTTTGTCATGACATTTTACAGCCGAATGCACAAAGATACGATGAGACAGAAACCTTTTGTGCGGAAAGTTTACAAGCGTTGGGGGAAATGGGCTGCTGGGGAATTAATTTACCTGAGCAGTATGGCGGTTTTGGTATTGGCAGTGTGGCGATGAGCAAGGTCGTGGAAGCGGTTGCAGCAGCTTGTGCATCGACGTCATCGGCTCTAACGGCGCATTTTTTGGCGACAGATTCAATTTTAATTGGTGGGACAGAAGAGCAAAAAAATCATTGGTTACCAAAAGCCGCTGCTGGGGAATTATTAGGTGCATTCGGCTTAACTGAGCCGGCTGCGGGCTCTAACCCTGCGGATATGCGTACTGTGGCTGTACGTGAAAATGGCGGATGGCGTATTCGAGGAAATAAACACTATATCACAAACGCCAAAGAGGCTGATTTTATTGTGTTATATGCTAAAACCGATGTTGAAGCGGGAGCCCGTGGCATCAGTGCATTTATGATCCCTAAAGGCACTGAAGGTGTGGCATTTTCTCAACCTGAAAAAACCATGGGGTTACGGGGTAGCACCATTTATGAATTAGCATTGAATTGTTGGCTACCTGAATCTGCATTACTGGGAGAGGAAAATAAAGGGTTCCACACCGCCATGGAAGTTTTAGATAAAGGGCGTGTTGAAGTGGCTGCAACGTCACTAGGTATTGCTCGAGCCGCGATGGAAAGTGCTTTAGGCTGGGTAAAAGAACGCCAAATTGGTAAAAAACCCTTAGCTGCATACCAAGGAACTCAATGGCGTATTGCGGATATGCACACGCAATTGGAGGCGGCTCGTATGTTGACCTGGCAAGCTGCGGAATTACGTGATTCAGGGGAGCGTTTTAGTTTGCAATCCGCTACGGCGAAATTGTTTGCTGCTGAGTGTGCGGGTTTTGTAACGGATGCAGCTTTACAGCTTCATGGCGGCTACGGCTATATTCGTGACCTCCCTCTTGAACGTTATGTGCGTGACGCACGGATTTTACGGATTTTTGAAGGGACATCAGAAATACAAAAAATTATTATTTCACGTGCTGTTTTAGAAGCCCACTAATTAATTTTAAGTATTAAATGAGTAAGCGGGACAGGCGTTTACTCGTTTATAGAGCACCACAGGAAGCACTACCTGACAACAGGATCATGGAATTAAAAACACAACAACAATCAGGTTTAAGAATGTATTTCAATTAGTTATTCAGGGTGAATAACAGATAAAACATCACCCAGCGTAATGCTTAATAACTGTACCTTACAACTGTAGTTATTGCGGTTCCATTACGATTAATTGGTTCATTCTTTAAGCCAGCCTTGCTTAAAGAGGAGTTACCATGACAGTTTCAAACGACATCGCTACAGGGCAAAAAAACCGGCAGGAGAATGTCCCCTTAATCGAAGCGCGTTCCATCGATTACATTCCAGAGTCCGAGCGCCATGGCACTTTATCGAGCCAATTCACACTTTGGTTCGGTTCTAATTTGCAAATAACGGCAATTGTAACGGGGGCCTTGGCAGTCGTGCTTGGCGGAGATGTATTCTGGTCATTAATTGGCTTGTTTATTGGCCAATTATTAGGTGGTGCGGTGATGGCCTTGCATGCGGTGCAAGGGCCGAAATTGGGGTTACCACAAATGATCTCGAGTCGTGTACAGTTTGGCGTATACGGTGCCGTCATCCCTATTTTATTAGTTTGCATGATGTATGTCGGGTTTTCTGCTAGTGGTACTGTGCTGGCAGGGCAAGCGGTTGGTCAGTTGTTACATGTGACTGATTGGGTTGGAATTATTATTTTTGGTGTGGTGATTATCGGCATTACAATTTGTGGTTATCGCATCATTCATATTTTAGGGAAAGTAGCGAGCGTTATCGGCGTGATTACGTTCTTTTATCTATTTTTCCGTCTGTTTTATATGAATGATGTTTCGGTATTACTGGAAAACCGCCATTTTAGCTGGACGAACTTTTTATTAGCGATGTCATTGTCTGCTTCTTGGCAAATTGCATTTGGGCCTTATGTTGCTGACTATTCTCGTTATTTACCGACTAAAACCCCGACAATTAAAGCCTTCTTGGCTGTGGGTTCAGGCACAGTAATTGGTACGCAAGCCTCAATGATTTTAGGGGTTTTTGCCGCAGCGCTTGCTGGCAATAAGTTTGCCGGTAATGAAGTCTCGTATATTGTGGGCTTAGGCAGCACAGGTTTAATCGCGGCGTTGCTATACATCAGTATTTTCTATGGGAAAGTGACAATAACTGCATTGAATGCCTATGGTAGCTTTATGTCTATGGCTGCGATTTGGTGTGGCTTCCGTGGGAAAAGCCAAATTTCTCGTGGCCAACGGTTGTTCTTTATTATTCTAATGGTCAGTTTTTCAACACTACTTGGGTTAGCGGGCCAGCACTCATTTTTAAAACTCTTCTCTGCTTTCTTATTGTTTTTACTTGCATTCTTTACCCCTTGGAGTGCAATTAACTTAGTTGACTACTATTGGGTCACTAAAGGTCGCTACGACGTTCCTGAACTTGCAAACCCAAATGGCCGCTATGGGCGTTGGAATAAAGTCGGGATATTCACTTACATTGCCGGTGTATTAATACAATTACCATTTATATCAACAGGTTTTTATACCGGGCCTTTAGTCGAAAAACTCAGTGGTGTCGATATTTCATGGATTGTTGGCTTAGTAGCAACAAGTATTCTTTACTATGTTGCGATTAAAAAATGGCCTATGTCAGTCGCAGATCGGTTGATATTACCGACAACAAAATAACCATTTCATAAAAAACTAGCATTAAAAAGCGTAAAAATTGAGATAGCCAGTAGCAGTGTAACTATCACTGTTACGGTTTCTCTCAACCTAAAAAACGGTTTTAGAACATTACCATACCCACCAATCGTTGAAGAATTGGGATAGGAGTTGCTATGAAAATTTTAGTCGCAGTGAAGCGAGTGATAGACCATAACGTCAAAATAAGAGTAAAAGCCGATGGTTCAGGGGTTGAATTGGCGAATGTCAAAATGGCAATTAACCCATTTGATGAAATTGCCGTCGAAGAAGCTGTGCGTTTAAAAGAGGCGGGAAAAGCAACAGAAGTGATTGCGGTTTCCATCGGTGACATTGGTTATCAAGAAACATTACGTAGTGCGATGGCGATTGGCGCTGATCGTGGGATTTTAGTCCAAAGATCTGGGGAGTTAACACTAGAGCCACTGGATATAGCGCGTTTACTTCAACAAATCGTAGAAAGGGAACAGCCAGATCTTATTTTATTAGGCAAACAAGCTATTGATGATGATTGCAATCAAATAGGTCAAATGCTCAGCGCATTATTGGATTACCCGCAAGCGACATTTGCTTCTCAAGTTAAGCTTGAAGGGCAATCACTGCAAGTTACGAGGGAAATTGACGGTGGTTTAGAAACGTTAGAAATGCCATTGCCAGCGGTCATCACAACAGACTTACGGCTCAATGAACCTCGTTATGCAACTTTACCTAATATCATGAAAGCGAAGAAAAAAACGTTAGATATTATCGATATTACTGATATGGATTTTATCCCATTAGGGCAAATTAGAACGCTTAGTGTCTCAGAACCCAAAAAACGAGCGGGGCAATGTACATTGCTAAGCAGTGCGACAGAGCTAGTCAGTGCATTACAAGCGAAAGAAGTGATTTAATCGAGGAAAATACCTATGAGCCAAATATCTGTATTAGTGGTTGTCGAGCATGATAATCAAACAATAAAAAACTCTACTTATCATAGTATTAGCGCTGCAAAACAACTTCTCACCGCAGGTGGCCATTTGCACTTATTAGTTGCAGGAAGTGAGACAGAATTGGTCGCTCAGCTAGCTGCGAGTATAAAAGGCGTGAGTAAAGTCCTAGAAATACAATCAGATAACCTTAAAAACCAACTTGCAGAACCGATGACTCATGCGGTGGTGAATATTGCAGAAGAATATACTCATTTACTGTTTCCAGCGACGACATTTGGTAAAAATATTGCCCCACGGGTTGCTGCAAAGTTAGGGATCGCACAAGTTTCAGATATTACTCAAGTTATTGATTCACAAACTTTTGTTAGACCTATTTATGCAGGGAATGCGTTAGCAACGGTACAAAACAATGGTCAGAAAGTGGTCATTACGGTGCGTAGTTCGGCATTTTCAGGAGGATATGAAACGCAAAATAGTGCTGAAATAGAGAAAGTTTCCCTTGCCGATATACCGCTGCGTAGTCAATTAAAAAGCCAATCGTTAACTCAAGTTAGCCGTGCGGAATTGAGCTCTGCAAAAGTGGTTATTTCAGGCGGGAGAGGCTTGAGCTCAGGTGAAAATTTTGCGTTATTGGAAACGATAGCTGACAAGCTAGGGGCTGCGGTTGGGGCTTCACGTGCTGCGGTAGACGCTGGTTTTGTGCCAAATGACTACCAAGTAGGACAAACAGGGAAAATTGTCGCACCTGATTTGTACATAGCTGTAGGAATTTCGGGGGCAATTCAGCATGTTGCAGGAATGAAAGAAAGCAAAGTGATCGTTGCTATCAATAGTGATCCTGAGGCACCGATTTTCCAAGTTGCGGATTATGGCATTGTTGGCGATCTGTTTGAGATCTTACCTGAATTTGACAAAGCATTGGCGTAATGGAGGGGCTCATGGCTATCGACAATATTGAGAAAATAAACGAGGCTCCCGAGCGGGAATCGATGGAGTTCGATGTCCTGATTGTCGGTGGTGGGCCCGCGGGGTTATCTGCAGCAATACGTTTAAAGCAGCTAGCGGCAAAGAAAGGAACAGAAATTTCGGTTTGTTTAATTGATAAAGGTGCACAGATAGGAGCTCATATTTTATCTGGTGCAGTGATAGACCCACGTGCTCTCGATGAATTGCTACCAGATTGGCAGCAAAAGGTTTCGGCTTCTTTAATACCTGTAAGCCATGACCGTTTTTTATGGCTAAAAGAAAATAAAGCGAGTCATTTACCCCTTTCTTTATTGCCAAACTGTTTGAAAAACAATGGTAATTTCATTGGTAGCTTAGGGGAGATAAGTGCTGCACTAGCCGTGGAGGCAGAAGAATTAGGTGTTGATGTTTTTGCCGGTTTTGCTGCCACAGAGGTGTTATTTGATGATAAAAACCAAGTGATAGGCGTCACAACTGGAGATATGGGGCTTGATAAATTAGGCAACCCAACACAGATGTACCAACCGGGTATGAATTTACTGGCAAAAATGACCTTTTTTGCGGAAGGGTGCCGTGGTCAGCTAGGTAAGCAATTGATAAATCATTTTAATTTAGCCACAGAGAGCGGTAAACAAACCTATGGTTTGGGGATCAAGGAAATTTGGCAAATTCCAAAAGAGCAACATCAAGCAGGGTTAGTTGTCCATTCCGTTGGCTGGCCGCTAGATAACCACACCTATGGTGGTGGCTTTGCTTATCATTATGGGGATAACTTAGTCGCAGTGGGTTTGGTGGTCGGGTTAAATTATGAAAATCCGTATTTATCACCGTTTGATGAGTTTCAACGCTTAAAAACCCATCCTGCTTTTAGTGATTTCTTATCGGGTGGAGAACGGATCAGCTATGGTGCTAGAACGATGGTGGCGGGTGGGTTAGCCGCGTTACCTGAACTAAGCTTTCCCGGAGGTGTGTTAATTGGTGATGAAGCAGGTTTTCTTAATGCAGCCCGAATTAAAGGCACCCATTGTGCGGTGAAAAGTGGGTTATTAGCAGCAGAAGCTTGGTTCAGTGCTAACCAGAATGGAATGGTTGATTATTTACAGTTTAAAAAGCAATTTCGCCAGCTATTTGAAGAGAGCTGGTTATATCAAGAGCTTTATCAAACACGCAATTTTAAGCCCTATATGAAAAAAGGGCTAGTGGTTGGTTCAATGCTATTTGGTGCAGAACAACTGTTATTTAAGGGGCGTACCCCGTGGACGTTGAAATTAAAACAATCGGATCATGAAGGAATAAAGGAAGCCAAGGGTTTTACACCGATAGATTACCCAAAACCCGATGGTAAATTAACGTTTGATAAGTCTTCTTCCGTATTTTTATCGAATACTAACCATGAAGAAGAACAACCCTGCCATTTAAAACTGGCTGATATTAATGTCCCTATCCAAGTTAATTTAATGAAATATGCTGCGCCCGAGACGCGTTATTGCCCCGCGGGAGTTTATGAAATTGTAGGGAATAAAAGCGAGGAAAAACTGCAAATTAATGCGCAAAACTGCCTGCATTGTAAGGCTTGTGACATTAAAGATCCGTTACAAAATATCACCTGGACTGCTCCCCAAGGAGGGGAAGGGCCTATTTATCAAGGAATGTAAAACGAATTTATTGTGATGTAGTTGTGCTTGATATTTTTGTTTTATCAGTCGCTTTGGGGCAATTTTGCCCCATTTTTTTATTTTTGCATTAATTCTCAATTCGAGAATGTAATTTTAATTTGTAACGTGAGCCAGCTGTGATCATATTAACATAGCTAATTAGAGTGTTACCTGTCCAAGTGCGACGGCTAAGTTGTAAGCAAGGTGAGTTTTCTTTAATTGATAATGATTGAGCAATAGATTTTGTGGCTAATGCAGCTTCAATGGTATGTTCCATTTCACTGACAGGAAAATGGCGTTGCAAATAACCGCTAGGAGTTTCAGTGTCACCATATTTTTGCTTAACAAAGTCGGGCACAATGGCGTGGTTAACATAGCGTTCTTCTAACATTAAAGGAATATCGTTTTCAAAATGTAGTACTTTACAATAGCCCACATCACTTCCTTCACTAATCCCGAGCTGTAGTGCAATTTCTGCTGATGCGGGAATAATTTTTAGTTGCAGCTGGTGGCCGCTATATTTATTACCACTTGTTGAGATCTCATCAAAAATATCAAACGCTTTTGTTACGGGGAGCTCATGTTTTTGAGTGGCGACAAATGTGCCTTTGCCCGCAATACGATGTAGGATCCCTTTTTGACTTAACTCTGAAATGGCTTTATTCACGGTCATACGGCTTACATTGAATTGAGCACATAGCTCTAATTCTGTCGGTATTTGTGTTTCAGGCTTAAAAATACCTAAATCAATACTGCGTAAAATGTAAGACTGAATTTGCTTATATGCAGGTTGTAATGTCATCGCTGTTATTCAAAATTATTGTTAAAGGAAGGAGTGGTAACATTGTTTTATTGCCACATTTCACTCACAAACTTTGTATTGAATGCAAGTTTATCAGTAATTACTGGCTTTGCTAGTAGGAGATACCTATTTCTAATGATTAACCTGAGTTAAATAGCTGTTTAAGGTGCTCGTCCTTATCTGAATTATTTAATTATAAGGTAAGTTTTACTAGGGCTATATACCTTTATTTATTATCATAATGTTAAATTTACTTAGCGAAATAGGCATTTATTCATGCGAGTTCAATATTTCCATGTCAGTCTTACTCAATGTGACTATCAAAATGTCAGCCCAATGGGAATGGTAAGATTGATTGCCTCCCAAAAAGTATTTTTCTTTAATCAAGGTGATTTTTCAAATAGTGAAATTTTTTTAGAACGCTTACAACAAGGCGATACCTTGGTTATTTGTGCAGAAGAGATGAATGATGGCAGTTATTGGGCTGAGTGGGTTTACCATGAAAAGCATGGTCGACTTGAGCCAGATAGAACCATTAGTTTTAATCGCTCACTAGGAAAACAGTATTTAATTTCGTTAGCCTTAATGGCCCTGATACCTGCAGTGTATTACTGTTTTATTAATGCAGATGATAGCTTCTTAATGATTATCTTAGTCTCACTTTTAGGTTGTGCTGCCTTTGGTGGAATAGTTTTGTTTGCTCTTGCACTGGCCGAGACTAAGCATATTTTAAGTCCAAAACGAAAATCAATTTTAAAAGCGTTGGATTTAGTTATTGATGGGCAATATCAAAAGAGTGAACAAGAGCAACAAATTGAAATTTTAGGAATTAAAAGCTTAAAAAATAAAGCCAATAAATTACGTAAATCAGCAGATAACTATCGTGATAAAGCGTCATTACTCGTCACCCGTGGGAAGGTTAATATTACATCAACCCTCAGCTTAACAGTTGCTACGGGGGATGAAGAACAAAAGCTCAATCATGTTGGTTTGCAGATTAATAAAAGCCATATGGATGTTCTAATTTCAGCAAATGAACCCTTATTCAACAACCACAATCTATTTATTGCTCAAGGTGATGAGCTTGAAGTTTTTCATAAAAATATCCAAGCGCATTCAAAAGAGCAGGTCATTTTTGGTATTTACAATCACCAAGACGGGCTTGCCTATAGTTTGATTGGTAAGGGGGCTCCTCAAGAACGAGGTTTTTATTTCGGGCTGTGGGGGGGCATTTGCTTACTTTTAATGTTCTTTGTCTTTATGGCCGGAGGGTTATCAATTTCTGAAACCCTAGAGAAAGGTGGATATTGGGATTATTGGGACTGGGTTAATATTGTGGATACAGGTGTGCTATTTATCAGTTTCGCAGTAACGATTTTATTCGGTATCAGTTTTCTTATTGCTTTGTGCGTGGCGATATATTTTAAATTATCTCAGCGTGGAAATGGGTATTATCAAGCGCAATATATTTTGAAGCATCTACGTCGTAAGAATGGCCAAACGGATTATGTGACGGAGGTGCGTTCATGAACCCATTTCTGAGTAAACGTTTTCTCTTTTTGGCTTTGGTGTTTGTATTAAGCTTCGCTTTCACTTTTATTATTTTTATTCGTACTGGTACGGTTGATTGGCAGTGGAAAAACCACAATGAAAATAGCTTCCCGATTGGTAGTTATGATTTTGCAACAACATTTCCAGCAGAAAATGGGATGTTAGTTATAGCTCAAAAAAGTGGCCGCTCTAATTATTATTACTCGTCTTATAATACTTATATGCCTTCAAGTGAATATGATAACCAGATTTTATTTGCAGATAATAATGGCGTGCATTTTATTACTTATAGCGATCAAAGTTTTTATAATGCAGTCTGTGAAAGAAAACAATGTTTAATGATGTTCAGTGATGGCTATCAAAAAATTAACTTAACTGATTTTTCAGTGAGTGAATTTACACCTTGGAGTAAAAAAACTGGCAAGCTATTTTCAACGTTGATTATGGGAAAAATCTACTTATCTAAAAGCTCTCCTTTCTATGTTGTTGCGGATAATGAAAATATTTTTATCAGCGCTGATAAAGGAATGACATGGGAACATTTTATGAATGTTCGTGATTTAGCCAAGTCATTATATCCTGAAGAAATTGAAGGAAATTCAAATTTTTCTTATGCAACATATCGAGATAAAATAGTGATGTGGTATAGCTATGGCAACCAAATGGGATCATTAGAAGTTATTATGGATATCCCAACAAAACAGGTTATTAGCAGTAAATGGCTGCCTGTCAGGATCAATGAATCAGCACAAAATCGTAATGGTGATATTTTTGTGGTTGCTCAAGAGCCCTCACGTCGCTTATTTTCTTTGATGCAATTTCATACTAATGGTAATTTTGAGGTGATGGCAGAAAGCGGTTATAACCACATGAACAGCTTAGAAGTCGGCAATCAAGGTTTAATTGTTTCGAATATAGTTAGAGGTTCGCAACAATATTTAATGATGGATTTTGCCACGAAAGAGATCCGTTATCGTCCTCAGTTTCCTTTGTATAACAAAATATACAATATGGCGGACCAATCCTTGATTGAAATAGAAAGTACTTATTCAAATGAAAGTGCGCTGACTAAAGGAGCACAAGTTTCTTATCAATCATTGCATTGATGCGTAAAGATGATTTAGTGTGTTCTCATTCAATAAGGATAGGGTTTTCCCTATCTTTTTTGTTATTGTTATTTAAAGGTTAAGCTAATACTAAAATAGGTATAGCTTGCAGTTTAATGAGAGGAAGAGTACGTTTTAATAATAGACTAAAAATAGATAAAAATTAAACGATTTTAACTCATTATATGGAAGTAAGTTGTATAATTAGAAATATACAATAAAAATAAAAGAAATATAGTTAATAATATATAGTATTAACTATAGATGATGATATTCAATATCATCATTAAAGATTACTAGCTAATTATTCTTTATAGATGTATTAATATTTAATCAACCATTTGATTAAATATTAGTAAACCTTGGTTACTTTATGAGTATTGCAGTCATTAAAAAACAAACTAAATGTCAGATAAAAAATAAGTAAGATTGACTAGACCCTACTTTTCATTTAATGCAAAATAGCAATGCAAAATTAACTCTAATTCTAATTTTATTTTAATTGAGATAGCTAAATGAATATATCCAAAATCAGCATTGCATCTATTCTTATTGCAAGTGCATTATTAAGTGGTTGTGCTAAAGAATCTTCTCGTTCTTTAGCCGTAGAAAAAGTTGCGACATATAATACTCAATATTCAGGCCCAAAAAGCCCAATATCAATAGGGAAATTTGATAATCGTTCTAGTTATATGAATGGCATTTTCTCTGATGGGGTTGATCGTTTAGGTAATCAATCTAAAACCATTTTGATGACACATTTACAGCAAACGGGTCGTTTTAATGTATTAGACCGTGCAAATATGCAAGAACTTAAAGAAGAAGCTGGTATTAAAGGTCAGTCGCAACAGTTAAAAGGTGCAACTTATGTAATTACTGGTGATGTTACTGAATTTGGACGAAAAGAAGTTGGGGATCGCCAGTTATTCGGTATTTTAGGTCGTGGTAAATCACAAGTAGCGTATGCCAAAGTCAATTTAAACGTTGTTAATGTTCAAACATCTGAAGTGGTCTTTTCTTCACAAGGTGCTGGTGAATATGAATTATCAAATAGAGAAGTGATTGGTTTTGGTGGCACTGCCAGTTATGACTCAACATTGAATGGTAAAGTATTAGATTTAGCAATTAGGGAAGCGGTAAATAACTTAGTTTCTGGTATAGAAAGTGGTGCATGGCAGCCAGCTAAATAAGGAAATACGATGAAAATTAAATTATTGGCTATGGTAGCCGGCGTAATTTTATTAAATGGCTGCGCTAATGAACCCAAACCACTATATAACTGGGATGGTTATCAAACAACGGTCTACCAATATTACCAACAAACAGAAACTGGCCCTCAAGAACAAATTCAAGCTTTGAAAAAGAATTTGGAAATGAGCAAAGCAAAAGGTTTAGCAACTCCGCCAGGGTTGCATGCGCATTTAGGGTTATTGTATTCAACAACTGGAGCGGTTGATCTTGCAATGCAAGAATTTACTGCGGAAAAAGCATTGTATCCAGAATCTGCGGCTTACATGGATTTTCTCATGAAAAATAAAGGAAAAGTAAAATGAAACATTTACTTATAGTCTGCGGATTGGTGATGACATGGTTATTAACGGGATGTGCTCAGCCAACTAAAGTTGATTACACGGCATTTAATCAAAGTAAGCCTAAAAGTATTCTGGTGCTATTACCACAAAACAGTTCACCAGAAGTACAAGCAAGTCATGGTTTATTATCACAAGCGACTCTTCCTTTAGCTGAGGCTGGCTACTATGTTTTCCCTGTTGCTGTTGTTGAGGAAACATTTAAGCAAAATGGGATGACAAATGCAGGTGACATTCAAGCTATTCCACCTGCAAAATTGCGCGAAATTTTTGGTAATGATGCCGTACTTTACTTGAATATCACTGAATACGGTACAAGTTATCAGGTTATTTCTAGTGATACTCGTGTCACTGCGGATGCGAAATTGGTTGACGCTAGAACAGGAACGTTATTATGGAGTGGCTCAGCGACTGCATCGAGTGCTGAAAATAATTCCTCGTCAAATGGTATTATTGGGGCGTTAGTATCTGCTGTTGTTAACCAAATCGTAGATACAATGACAGATAAAAGCTATGCAATTGCAGGTATAACAAGTGCCAGGTTATTATCTGCAGGTAAGCCTAATGGTATCTTATATGGGCCTAGATCGCCTAAATATGGTAAAGATGCTCAGTAATTATTAATTATTGAATAATGGGCAAAATAGAATAAAATATTTCGCCCATTTTATTTAAGTTAAATGTTATTTAAGTGAAATTAACTTATTTAATTATCGTTTTACATTGTTTATACGTTTTTTAATTGGGATGATTAAACTAAAAATAATAATATTAAACTCTTATTTAATATATGGGTTAATACTGTGACTTGAATCAAGTTGTTCTAGTCTATCTCACTAATAGTGTGATATAGGTACAATATTATGACAATAGCGATTACTTTGGTAACCCAACTGTTATATATATAATAATAGTCGGTTGTACTAATTCCTCGTTGATAGGAGTCATAGTATGTTCTTGTTAAACGAATCACTTATATCAAGGTATTTCTTCTATATGAAGAAATGGTTCAATATTGATATTTCTTTAGCCTTCTTCTTTCCAAACAAATAACCTTTCTCTTTTCCTTTCTTAAAATTTTTTTAACTTATTTAACTATAGGTTAGATCTCTAATATTTATTATTTAATGAAAAATTAAAGGTATTATCATGGCTAAAAGAATTGTAGAACCATTCCGTATTAAAATGGTAGAAAATATCCGTATTCCATCAAGAGAAGAACGTGAAGCGGCGTTAAAAGAAGCGGGATATAACCCATTCTTATTACCAAGTAGTGCAGTTTATATTGATTTATTAACTGACTCAGGCACCAATGCGATGAGTGACCACCAATGGGCAGCAATGATCACCGGTGATGAGGCATATGCAGGATCTCGTAACTATTATGATTTAAAAGATAAAGTGAAAGAGATGTTTGACTATGATTATGTCATTCCTGCTCACCAAGGTCGTGGTGCTGAAAATATGTTATTCCCTGTTTTATTAAAAGTAAAACAGGAACAAGGTGGAGCTAAAAAACCGGTCTTTATTTCTAATTTCCACTTTGATACAACAGCAGCTCATGTTGAATTAAACGGTTGTAAAGCAATTAATATTGTTACCGAAAAAGCCTATGACTCGGATACTTACGATGACTGGAAAGGCAATTTTGATATCCAAAAATTAAAAGATAATATTGCTGAGCATGGTGCAGAAAACGTAGTCGCAATTGTATCTACTGTAACTTGTAATAGTGCAGGCGGTCAGCCAGTATCAATGGCGAATTTGAAAGAAGTTTATGAAATAGCTAAACAGCATAATATCTTTGTTGTCATGGATTCTGCACGTTTCTGTGAAAATGCGTATTTTATTAAAGAGCGCGACCCTAAATATAAAAACTCGACTATTAAAGAAATTATTCTTGATATGTATAAATATGCTGATGCATTAACGATGTCAGCGAAAAAAGACCCATTATTAAATATTGGTGGGTTGGTTTGTATTAAAAATGACGAGAAAATCTTTACGTTGGCAAGACAACGCTGTGTACCAATGGAAGGCTTCGTGACCTATGGCGGTTTAGCGGGTCGTGATATGGCTGCAATGGTACAAGGTCTTGAAGAAGGGGCTGGAGAAGAATATCTACATTATCGTATTGGCCAAGTTAAATATTTAGGTGACCGCTTACGTGAAGGTGGAATTTCAATTCAATATCCTACAGGGGGACATGCCGTATTTGTCGATTGTAAAAAGCTGGTTCCTCATATTCCTGGTGATCAGTTCCCTGCGCAAGCGGTGATTAACGCACTTTATTTAGAATCAGGTGTCCGTGCGGTTGAAATTGGTTCATTTTTATTAGGGCGTGATCCTGAAACTGGTAAGCAAAAACACGCAGATATGGAGTTTATGCGGTTAACCATTGCAAGACGTGTTTATACCAATGACCATATGGATTACATTGCAGATGCTCTGATTGGTTTAAAAGATAAATTTGCAACCCTTAAAGGGCTGGATTTTGAATATGAACCGCCAGTATTAAGACACTTTACTGCTAGATTAAAACCAATTAAATAATAGGTCGCTCGTATGGTTCCCGTGCAATGCGGGAACCTCATCCTTATTCTTAAGGTAAACACCATGAATAATTCGGCAGCCAAAAAAGAACCCTCCATAATGGTAGGGGGCTTTGTGCTAGGCGGTGCCATGATTGGGGCGGGGATGTTTAGCTTGCCTACTATTATGGCTGGAGCTTGGTTTATTAACTCTGTAGTTATCTTGTTAGTTGTTTGCTTTTTTATGTTTCATTCAGGGATTTATATTTTAGAATGTATATCGAAATATGGAGCAGGAACGAATTACTTTTTTATCTCTAAAGAATTATTACCCAGATGGGCATGCTATATTGCAAATATGGCATTAATATTTGTACTCTACATACTAATTTATGCCTATATATCAGCAGCAGGTTCAGTTATTAAAGAAGCTGCCGCCATTTACGGATACAATATTAATTTAAGATTAATATTTATTATTTTTACATTAATTCTAGGTGCGAGCATCTGGTGGAGTGGCGTAGGGGCAAGTCGTCTAACATCATTATTTTTATTCATTAAAATAATTCTGTTTATTTTAGCTTTCTCTGGTTTATTTTTTATCGTAAAAACAGATTTACTATTAACTTCCCCCGTTGAAGGAGGACAAACAGCGTTATTACCTTTTGTTTTTATTATTATTCCTTATGCAATTACTTCTTTTGGTTATCATGGGAATGTTTGTAGCTTGTATAAGCTGTATCATGAGAATGAAAGAAAGGTCGTTAAAAGTTGTGTTATCGGTTGTGTATTGGCATTGGTGCTCTATTTTCTCTGGATCATGGGGACAATGGGAAATCTGCCGCGGGCAGAGTTTTTAACAATAATTAATAAAGGTGGTAATTTAGATGCTTTTATTGAATCACTATATGCGGTACTGAATAGCAAAAATATTGCGACATTCTTACTGTGGTTCTCTATTAGTGCTGTATTTTGTTCATTCTTAGGTGTTGCAATTGGGTTATTTGATTACATTCTTGCTTCGTTGAATTTTAAGGACAATCCATCAGGTAGAATGAAATCTGCATTATTATGCTTCTTGCCTCCTCTTATTCTTTGCATGTTATTCCCAAATGGTTTTTTAATCGCAATAGCATATGCAGGTATGGCTGCATGTATCTGGGCGATTATTTGCCCTGCAGTTATGGCATTAAAGGTAAGAGAGCGTTTTCCTGATTCGAGATTCAAAGTGTGGGGCGGAAAAGGGTTAATCTATGCCGTTATCGCCTTTGGAGTAGTCGGCATTATTTGCCAATTGTTAGCGCAGTTTAATTTGTTACCGATATACCGTTAATTTTTCAAAATACAAGCTGTAAAATAACTGAAAAGGTACAGTGAGGGTTCGTTGTACCTTTTTTCTATCCAACGATATGGCGGATTGTAGGCTAATATTGAAATATAACGGTTTTTTTAAAGTACATTTTAATATTTTGACCTTGATAAATAATGGGTTTAAAGGCCATTTTTTTAATTGCTTTAACCGCTTCTTCTCTAAAACCTAAATCAGGAATTTTGTTATTTAGTATTTCAACGGATTCAATTTGACCATCTAATCCAACTAATAACCGAATTTGCACTTTAACAACTTTTGTATAGCCTAAGGAACGAGCCTCTTTCGGATACCTAGGAGCCGCATCCTGTAAAATTGTATAGGAAATACCACTCGAACCGAGTGCGGTATAGCTGCCATCACCATTAGCAGCAAATTGGCTATTACCAGATAATCTATTATTCCCTTTACCACTTTGACCACTTTCTGAAGCTGATGGGCTTGTGGAAGATTGATTTTCAGCAGTTGAATGGAGTGGTATTTCTTTAGCTGCTTCTTGTGAGCCTTGCTGCGTTTCATGGCTTATCTTATTGGTAATAAGTTGATTTTCTGTGTTATTTTTAGTGTTATTGTTCAGTAGCTTACTTTGTTCTTTTGGCTTTTTCCCTTGTACGGACTGACTGATTTCCGGTTTTGTTTTTTCTTTTGTTTTTTGTGTGAGTAAAGGCGATTCAACCGTGTTATCAACGGGAATATTCACAGGAATCAATGAATTTTTAAGTTGAGTTTTTGAAGGTATTTTACTTTCATTAGCTTGAGACTTGCTCATCTGCTTCTGTTGGGAAGCAGCTTCAGCCCTTGAAGGGGATTCTGATATAACTTCATGTGATTGCACTTGTTTTTTATTGCTCTGCTCTCCTGTGCCCTCTGAGGAGCCCATTTGTCCCCCTAGAGATAGAGTTATCGTTTCCATACCCTCGACTATAGGTATCGCCCTACCTGTTTGTAGGGCGATAAACATAATGGCAATAATATGGATAACGAGTGACAGTGCTAAAGCAAGTTTATAACGAATAGTCACTGAAACATTTCCTGTTTTAATCAATAGGTAGCTTTAATGCCTGCAAAAAATGAGCGCTCATTTCCAGGAATTAATGAGCCATAACCTGCGGTAACATAGTCGTAGTAAGTTTTGTTCATTAAGTTAGTGACCCCGCCATATAATTCGATGTGTTCAATCGGCGCGTAACGAACACTGAGGTCAATGAGTTCACGTGATTTAACTACGCCATCTTCTTCTTTATTGGCATCAGAAAGGAAATTATTGTACGAACCATAATAGGTATACTGAATGTCTCCCGATAAATCATCGGTAAAATCGTATTTTACTTTTAGTTTAACGGAGTGCTCTGGCACTTTAGTTAAACCACTTTTCGTGTAATCAATGGTATTTTTGCCGTTTTCTTCCAAAAACTGGCGGCCATGATTGTTATAATCAGAACGTCCTCTGAGCCATGAATATGATTCTTGGAAGGTGAAATTACCGAGCGTTTGTTGGAAGTCAACATCGGCTCCCCAACGGCGAGTTTTCAACAAATTCATTGTCTTCGCATCATTGACACTAGTGAGATAAATACGATTTAGCTGGTTATTCGTATTAGATGTCCAGAATGTGATATTGACAGTACTAAATGCTAATTTATCTCTTAAACCGATCTCAAATAAGTCATATTTCTCATCTTCTGCCTTAGTCGGAGTATAAATTTTCTCACCATTAACGACAGATTGGTCGCTGATTTGCAAGCCATCGGGAAGGGTGTAGCCTCGTTCATATCGCCCATAAATTCGGCCAGTATCGCGATAAAGGTAAGCAAGAGAAAGTTCAGCTGCCGTATTCCAACGGTCTGAAGTGCCAGACCCATTTACTGTGCCACTTTTATCAAATGACCATTCCGACAATTCACGTCTCAACCCTTGGGTAAATACAAATTGATCTGATTTAAGACTGTTAAGGGCATAAATTGCCTTTGTTGTTTTATCATAATCAAAATTATGAGGAACCCCATAATATCGGCCTTTACTATCTTTTTTATAGCTCCCAATATAATGAATAGAAGCCTTTTGTTTGGCATAATCTATGCCAAAAAGTAGATTGCTATCATCGAGATAGCCGATATCTAATTTGATTTTTGTTCCGTGGCTTTTTTGATTAACTTTTTGTTCCCAGTTGGCATTATTAGTATAAAAACCATCAGTGTAGAAAACATCTGTAGCAAAATTGAGTTTTTCCGTAAATGCATTTTGGTAACTTAAATTATAGCTATCGACTTCGCGGTCACCGATCAAATAACCACTGATCGTTTTTTTAATTAGTTTACCATTCTCATCAATACCGACAGTGACGGTTTTGTCTGGTGGAACGTAGTCTTTACCATACTTTTTGATATTACGTGATGTGAGCGTTTTTACGTACTGAGAACTTTCAGTGAGATGACTTCCTCTCAACATGAGGCTTTGATCTGGAGTCAGATCCCATCTACCGCCTAGTGAATAATATTCTGAATTACGGTAGGTATCTTTATAGTAAAGATCACGGTTTAGTTTACTGGCAGTACCTAAAATTGAAAAGGAATCACTCACCTGAGCTCCCAAATTAGCATTTAAGCGATATCCTTCTGAGTTCCATTCAGATAAAACACTTGTTTTGGGATTAGCCATACTTCTCAGGTTTGACGTTATATTAATGACTCCACCTGCAGTCCCTGAGCCGTAAATAACGCTTCCGCCACCGGGAATGATTTCAATACGCTCAAGTTGTTCAACGGGAATAATATCGTAGTTAGTGGTATAAGGGTGATTTGCTAATGTGGTAATTGGAGCCCCATCGAGTAACACTTGTAGGTTACGTTGTGAGGTTTCAGCCCCTTGCCCCCGCAAGTCTATGTTGCCCTGCCCAGAGGTATCGACACTAATACCAGGAACAGATTTAAGCACATCAGAGATTGTGCGGTTTCCTTTGCCTTGAATATCTTCTTTTGAAATAACAATAATTTGCTTGGTATCTCGTAAACGTTCAATTTCAACATAGTCAGGTCGTGCATAGCTATCTTGTAGCTCAATTGCATCAGCAGCTTCTTGAAGCTGTGATGATTCAAGCTCTTTATTGGTTGCATGAGTCGTAAAAGAAAGTGTTGATAAAATAATGAAACAAATAAAATTTGGCTTAAATTTAACCATATTGTTTCCAACGGAGGAAATGTTTTTCATTGGAGTAGGCTTGCCTTTTGTAATGATAATGCAAATGATAATCAATCTTATTATATTGTTATTGATTTCAAGATCAATTAATTTAAAACAATTTATAATATGGCTAATTATTTGATTTAAGTGGAAATAAATTGTTGACTTAGGCGGTATATCTTACTGAGTGGATAGTAACTTTTACGCGAGGTTAGGTGTGAAAATAGAGATAGGGGGACATTTACTCAGGTTGGATGCTCTCATTTAGCGATCTACTTCAAATTACTCAAATTAATTTCAAATTTTTAATTTTCTCTGATTCCCAAAATCAAATAGTAACCTCTTGAAATGTAAGTGTTTTTACCTATATCGAGTGCTGGTTAATCAAATCTAGGGATTAAAATATTTTTCTATAGCGCCGATAAAGTTAAATATTGTCAGATTATCCCACCAAAAGAGAAATTCTATGCAGAAACTTCGAAATTACTCAATTCGCACTGTGGTCTTCGTATTATTAAGTATTTTGTGTCTGATCTTGGGGGGAACGAATGTATACAGTGGTTGGTCATTATCACGCATTGCTGATGGAAATGATATTGATAGGCAATTGGTGCAACAAATGACCGTCCTTAGTCAAGGAAATGATCAGTATTTTCGTTTTGTCACACGACTAACTCGAGTCATGGAAAGTAAAAGCCAAGGGAAAGATGTGGATTATGCCCCTGTAAAAGAAGCGATGTCCAATATGGGGAAATATTTAGAGCAAATGAAGTCGATTTCTCCTGGACCGATGGATCCTGAAGTATCAGATTTGGTGATCAATAATTGGCAATCACTGCTAGATGATGGCGTCACGCCTCAACTCGCATTGAGTATGGACAACGATTCGGACAAATATTTAGCGCATGCCCATAATGTAACACCTGCATTAAGCCGAGCTTTTGGCGCTTCAATTCAGCAATTTAATCAGACGGCTGATGAATTGATCAGCCATACTCGGCAGAATGTTGATAGCGTGATAGATATTACACAAGTGGTCATGATCGTCACTGCAATATTAGGGATCTTCATGCTCATTTTTACGGATCGCTATATGGCAGAGATGATGCAAAAACCATTAGGGCTACTGAGGCAACATTTTACTCAAATTGCGAAAGGGGATTTAAGCCATCCTGTACAGCCATTCGGAAACAGCTGTGTAGGAAAATTATTTCCAATACTTGAAGGGATGAGAAAAGATTTAAGTGAATCGGTCAATACAATCCGACAAGGAAGTGACAATATTTATTTGGGGGCAAGTGAAATTTCAAACGGTAATAGCGACCTTTCATCTCGAACCGAAGAGCAGGCCGCTGCGTTAGAAGAGACGGCAGCGAGTATGGAGGAAATTACAGCAGCAGTTCAACTGAATATGGAAAACACACACCAAGCTAATCAATTAGTAGGCGAAGCGTTCGTGGTCGCTAATAAAGGGAATAGCATTGTTGATTCTGTTGTCGTGACCATGACTGAAATCTCCCAAAGCTCACAAAAAATAGCAGATATTATCAACATGATTAACGATATTAGTTTTCAAACGAATATCTTAGCGCTCAATGCGTCTATCGAAGCGGCTCGTGCTGGTGTGCATGGACGCGGTTTTATGGTAGTCGCTGCGGAAGTGCGCAAGTTAGCGAGCCACAGTGCGGAAGCCGCGATGGAAATTGAACGACTAATTGCCGATTCAGGAGCTTGCGTTCAGAAAGGAACGGGTTTGGTGAATGAAATGGGAAAAACGATGGAGAATATCTTACAGGGAATTAATGAGGTAACAGCAATTATGGAGCAAATCACCGTGGCTTCAGAAGAGCAGAGCAAAGGAATAGCCCAAGTTGGAGTCGCGATTACACAGATGGACGGCGTTACACAGCAAAATGCCTCTTTAGTTGAACAAGTGGCAACTGCAGCTAGTTCATTAGCGGGGCAAACGCAAGAATTACAACAAGCGGTTCAGCAGTTTAATTTATCCACACAAACGGTCTAGCACATTATTTTTTGCAAATAAAAAGCCCTCACTGCATAACAGTGAGGGCTCACAAAAACACTGCATTAACCGACTAGGATTAGTTCATGCCGTATTTTTTCAGTTTCTTACGCAGAGTGCCGCGGTTGATACCCATCATCAGGGCTGCACGGGTCTGGTTTCCACGGGTATATTGCATAACCATGTCCAACAAAGGCTGTTCTACTTCAGCCAATACCAGCTCATATAAATCATTAACATCTTGATTATTTAATTGAGCAAAATAGTTCTTCAGTGCTTGCTTAACTGAGTCACGTAACGGTTTTTGAGTTACTTGATCTTGTGAATTTACAGTAGCAACGGTTAGTACGTCAGAATTTACGCGTTGTTCGAACATAGTTCTGTCAGCTCTTATCTTTATTTACGCAAAAATTTTCAAAAAATGCTTCCAACACCTCCAGCTGTTCGCTGGCATCCTCAATGGTGTTGAATGAGCGCCGAAACTGGTCATCAGGTGCATGTTCTTTTAAGTACCAAGAAACATGTTTGCGCGCTATACGGGCTCCTTTGCCTTGACCGTAAAAGTCGTGCAATTCCTGTACATGCGCTAGCATAATACGCTTTACCTCTGCCATTGGCATTGGTGGCAATATTTCACCTGTGTCCAGATAATGCTGGATTTCCCGGAAGATCCAGGGTCTTCCCTGAGCCGCTCTGCCTACCATCAAGGCATCCGCCCCTGTGTAGTCTAAAACAGCTCTGGCTTTTAGCGGGTCAGTAATGTCGCCATTGGCAATAACCGGAATGGTAACAGTCTGCTTAACTGCCCGAATATTGTCATATTCAGCTTCCCCATTAAACAGACAGGCTCTAGTTCTGCCATGAATAGTGAGAGCTTGAATGCCGCAATCTTCGGCCAATTTGGCAATCTCTATGCAGTTTCGCTCTTCAGGTGACCAGCCTGTGCGGATCTTAAGGGTGACAGGCACATCCACTGCTTTGACGACACCTTCAAGAATCGATTTAACGATGTCTGGATAGCGTAGTAGTGCAGAGCCTGCAAGCTTACGATTCACTTTTTTAGCTGGACAGCCCATGTTGATATCGATGATTTGAGCGCCACTCTCAACGTTGATTTGAGCCGCGGCAGCCATTTCATCGGGATCATTGCCAGCTATTTGCACGGAACGAACCCCAAGTTCATCGCGATGAACCATTCTGAGTCTAGATTTGTCGGTCTTCCAAACTTGAGGATTAGAAGAAAGCATCTCTGATACTGTCATTCCAGCACCCATGTCATAACAGAGCGACCTAAACGGTTTATCTGTAATGCCTGCCATGGGGGCAGCAATAAGACAGTTTCTCAACTGATATTGTCCGATTCGCATAACTAAATGGGGGCCATACTGTGACTGCAAGGGCGCGTATATTACGCATTTTTTACGAGATATGAAAGGACAAACTTTGAGCAAACGGTTATTTATCACTAATTTTTTTATCTTGCATCTCTGCAATTATAAAATTAGTTATATTTAACAAATAGTTAATTAGATATTATAACGATTTATTAAAATAACTGTTGTGCTGTTCAAATCTCGTGCAGAACAGATTATCGCCAGCTATTGAGCAATATTTGAGCTATAAGATAATCTATTCTGGCGTTGTTTTCAAAGAAATTATTCTCTAATTTTAATAAAAAAACTCATTAAAAATGCTTGACACCCGTAATCCTGCACCATTCTTCTTTTTCAGCAACAGGGTCGATTTCAAAAGTTGAACGATAAGCGTCAGCCACTCCTTCTGCTTGAGTGGCGAGCACGCCAGAAAGACCTAATAACCCACCTGGGCGGGGTAGCACGCTAATCATAGGGGCGAGCTCACGCAATGGGCCTGCAAGGATGTTAGCAACCACGACATCAGCTTGTAAGTCATTAGGCTGGTCTTTTGGTAGGTATAGGGATAAACGCTCTGAAACACCGTTACGTTGCGCATTATCGCGGCTTGCAGTGATAGCTTGAGGGTCGATGTCGATCCCGATCGCATGAGCGGCACCTAATTTTAATGCGGCGATCGCTAAAATCCCAGATCCGCAACCAAAATCGATCACAGTTTTACCTTCTAGATCAAGGCCATCTAACCATTGCAGGCACAATGAGGTGGTTGGATGTGTGCCAGTACCAAAAGCGAGGCCAGGATCTAACATTACATTGACTGCCGTTGGATCGGGCACATCGCGCCAACTTGGGCAGATCCACAAGCGTTCCCCAAAGCGCATCGGATGAAAGCTATCCATCCATTCTCTTTCCCAATCTTTGTCTTCTAATTGTTCGATTTTATGGATAAAACCTGGACTCAATATCGGGCTATTTTCTAGTTGAGCGACGACAAATTTCATGTCGGTTTCTGCGTCATATAGACCGATAACATCGGTGTCACCCCAAAGGCGCGTTTCCCCCGGAAGCGGCTCAAAAACAGGAGTATCGTGGCTGTCTTGAAAGGTGACAGACACCGCACCGCTTTCGATTAACTCATCGCCAAGGGCTTCGGCATCTTTTGCGGTTGAGTTTATTTTGATTTGTATCCAAGGCATTGTTTTTTCTCTTCTAAAATGCTCGTCATTCTTCACGCCATAGCGTTGTTGGCTGCGCTCACTAACCCTAGTCACATACTGGTGTATGCTCCTAGGGATTAGCTCGTTTGCCGCCTATCTATGACGCGAATTATCTAGAGCATTGCATTTGTTCATTTACATTAGGTAACGCCAAATTCACCTATCAGTAGATAGGAATCAGTGAGTGCTAGTTACCTGTTCGTTTGCTGGTGATTGTACTGGATTTTTGCCAAAAAGATTACCTAGAAGGAAGGCAATAAGACTAAAAATCAGTGATGGGACGATAGCGTGAAAGCCCATGATTTCAATTTTAAAACTTGCCAATATGGCATAACTGACGCCTCCGATGACCATACCACTGATAGCACCTGTTCCATTGGCTTTTTCCCAGTAGAGCCCGAGGACTAATGGCCACAAGAAAACAGCTTCTAAACCACCAAAAGCCAGTAAATTCAGCCAGATAATCATCTGAGGCGGGTTCCATGCTGCAACTAAAAGCAATGCACCTAAGACCAAAGTGGAAAGGCTAGAGATCCGTGCAAGACGCTTTTCATTTTTGATTTGTGTTGGCATGGTATTCAGATAGATATCTTTTACGATGGTTGCCGAGGACTGTAGTAGTTGTGCGTTGATCGTTGACATAATTGCGGCCATCGGTGCCGCTAAGAAAATTCCCGCTGCAAATGGTGGTAGAACGTGTACCATCAAAGTAGGGATCACTTGGTCTGGGATTGTGAGGTCAGGTAAAATTGCACGACCGAGAGCTCCCGCAAAGTGCATACCAAACATCAGTATCGCCATGACGATGGTTCCCAAAATAATACCTCGATGAACTGCTTTACTGTCTTTATATGAAATACAACGTACCGCAGTATGAGGTAAACCAATCACCCCAAAACAGACTAAAACCCAAAACGAAGCTAAAAATGGCCCGCTTAAAATATCATCTGCACCTTCAGGCGAAACCAATTTTGGGTCTATGGTATGCATTTTTTCTATGGCTGCGGGTAAACCACCTGCATGGTAAATAATTGCAACCAGCAGGATCACCGTACCTAAAAGCATCACTAGGCCTTGCAGTGCGTCATTCAGGACGCTGGCTCTAAACCCACCAATTGCGGTATAGAGTGCGATAGATACCCCAAAAATTATTAACCCGTAAGTATATGGAATACCTGCTGCTGTTTCTAATAAGCGCGCACCACCAATAAATTGCACTGTCATCGCGCCAAAAAAGGCAATGAGTAGGCTAACACTGGCAAACCACACTAAAAACCGACTTTGGTAGCGTGCATACAGCATATCGTTGAGTGTAACGGCATTATAGCGACGCGCCAAAATAGCAAATTTTTTACCTAGCACGCCGAGGGAAAGCCAAATCGCGGGGAGTTGGATCATCGCCAATAGCACCCAACCTAGGCCATATTTATAGGCAGCTCCCGGTCCTCCAATAAAAGAACTCGCACTGATATAGGTTGCTGTGATGGTCATCGCAAGGACAAAGCCGCCCATTGAACGATTACCTAAAAAGTATTCATTTAAAAACTCGCCTTTTGTTCGTTTTTTATATGCATAAATGGATAGCAAAAAGACGAGAGCTAGGTAGCCGACAAGAGGCAGGAGAACTTCAATCTGCATCATTCTCCTCCAAAGAGATGTCTTTAAAAATCAGTTTAACCATCATAATGCAGAGCAAAATAAAAATGATGGGTAAGATGAGACAAGACCATTCAAACCACAGTGGTAGCCCTGTAATTCCAAGCGTGTTGTCCGGTAGGTAGACACTAATAACCCAGCCGACCAGATAGGCGATAGTCAAATAAAATGACCAGCGCGCTTCTTTATTTGATTGAAGAAAACGTTTATCCACCCGTTATTCCCCTTCATTCCCATAAAAATAATCAGCAATTGTACGATAATCTGTGGACTGAGTGTGAAAAATACCAGAAGAAAAGTGCACTAAAGCGTATTTAACACAAAAAAATACCGCAACGCAGGGCGTTACGGTATCGATTGACGATAAGTTAAACAGGTTATCGCTGACTTATTCAGCAATACCCAGTTTTTTCTCTAAATAGTGGATATTAGTTCCACCTTTTTGGAAGTTTTCATCGTTCATAATCATTTGGTGCAATTCAATATTGGTTTTAATACCATCGACGATTAATTCGTTTAACGCATTTTTCATACGAGAAATAGCGATTTCACGAGTTTCACCATAGGTAATTAATTTACCAATCATTGAGTCATAATACGGAGGTACAGTGTAGCCTGCGTAAATATGAGATTCCCAACGTACGCCAAAACCACCAGGTGAGTGGAAACGGGTGATTTTACCTGGGCTAGGGATAAAGGTTTTTGGGTCTTCTGCGTTGATACGGCACTCAACAGCATGGCCATGCACCACGATGTCTTCTTGCTTCACAGATAATGGTAACCCAGAGGCAACACGCAGTTGCTCTTTAATCAAGTCTACACCAGTGATCATTTCAGTTACTGGGTGTTCAACTTGAATACGGGTATTCATTTCAATGAAGTAGAACTCACCGTTTTCGAACAAGAACTCAAAGGTACCTGCACCACGATAACCGATTTCAATACACGCATTAGCGCAGCGCTCACCGATATTACGGCGAATTTCAGGTGTAATACCCGGTGCTGGTGCTTCTTCAACCACTTTTTGGTGGCGACGTTGCATTGAACAGTCACGCTCAGCCAAGTAAACCGCATGGCCTTGGCCATCAGCCATGACTTGAATTTCAATATGACGTGGGTTTTCAAGGAATTTTTCCATGTAAACCATATCATTATTAAAAGCGGATTTCGCTTCAGCACGTGTCAGGTTGATCGAAGATTCTAAATCTTTTTCATTGCGTACCACACGCATACCACGACCACCACCACCACCAGATGCTTTGATGATGACAGGGAAGCCGATACGTTTTGCGATGGCTTTATTTTTTTCAGTGTCGTTCCCTAATGGGCCATCAGAACCCGGAACACAAGGTACACCGGCTTTTTTCATCGCGTTAATTGCAGAAACTTTATCACCCATTAGGCGGATGGTTTCAGCTTTTGGACCGATAAAAACAAAACCAGAGTTTTCAACTTGTTCTGCAAAATCTGCGTTTTCAGCCAAGAAACCATATCCTGGGTGAATCGCTTGAGCACCTGAAATCTCCGCTGCGGAAATAATCGCAGGGATATTTAAGTAACTTTTCGCTGATGCTGCTGGGCCGATACAAATTGTTTCATCAGCCAGTAACACGTGTTTTAGATCGCTATCTGCCGTAGAGTGAACCGCTACTGTTTTGATGCCGAGTTCTTTACAGGCACGCAAAATACGTAATGCGATTTCTCCGCGGTTAGCAATAACAATTTTTTCCAGCATGGAAACGCCTCGTTATTCGATGACAACTAATGGCTCGTCAAATTCTACTGCATCACCGTTTTGCAACAGAATGGCTTTAACAACGCCTGCTTTATCTGCTTCGATTTGGTTCATCATTTTCATCGCTTCAACGATGCAAAGTGGGTCACCAACGCTGACCGTTTGACCAATCTCAACGAATGGTTTCGCTTCAGGGCTTGGCGCGCGGTAGAAAGTACCGACCATTGGTGAGCGAACCTGATGACCTGCAACTGCAGCAGGTGCAGCTGGCGCTACCATAGCTTCAGATGGTGCAACCGCATTAGCCAAAGCAGGTTGTTGTGCAACCGGTGCTGAGTAATATTGTTGAGGTGCAGCCATAACCTGGGAAGCAGGTGAAACGCGGCTGATACGTACTGACTCTTCACCTTCAGAAATTTCCAGTTCAGAAATGCCAGACTCTTCGACCAGCTCGATCAGCTTTTTAATTTTACGAATATCCATGGATATGATTCCGTACTCTTATATTTGGATTGAATTAATTAGGCGCAGACGGTTAACCGCTGCCTGTAAAGCAAAACTATAACCATCAGCACCTAGACCACAAATTACACCGATTGCTTTATCGGAGAAATAAGAATGTTGGCGAAATGATTCCCTAGCGTGCACATTAGACAAGTGGATCTCGATAAACGGGATACTCACCGCGAGTAATGCATCACGTAGTGCAACACTGGTATGTGTGAATGCAGCCGGATTGATGAGAATAAAATCAACATCATGACGTGCAGCATGAATTTTATCGATGAGTTCAAATTCTGCGTTTGACTGAAAATGACTCAATTTTACCCCTAACTGGCTAGCCTCTGACTCCAGCTTGGATACGATATCGGCAAGAGTTTGGTTGCCGTATTTATCGGGTTCCCGTGTACCTAGCAGGTTTAGGTTTGGCCCATTCAAGAGTAAAATGTGAATATCTTCTGCCATTATGCTGCTAACTCCGACGATATTATCAATAGCCCGACAACATAACGCGATGCTAAGCGTTTGTCATCTTTTATCATAAAAATAAATGGATTTTCTACTGACAAGGTTCGTCATTATAATTATTTCGTGACATATAGCAGCAAAATACTGGTCTTATCAGAGAAAATACCCGAATTTATTTTAGAAAATGTGCGGTAATCCCTATTTAGGCGAAAGTACCGCAATAAATTGGTGACTAACCTCGCAGGTTAACTAGCGTACGCCCAGTCACTTCATTTTTTAAGAGTTTTTTTGCATATTCGACAGAATCTTCTAATTTAATCTCATTGCTGACTTGCTCATAGAAAGACGGAGGTAGAAGTTCCGCGAGTCGTTGCCATACTTTAGGGCGATTTGCGGCAGGGTAGTAAACCGAATCTACACCTTGTAGGCGGACATTACGTAAAATAAATGGCATGACACTGGTTGGTAAGTCGAAGCCACCCGCTAAGCCGCAGGCGGCAACAGTCCCATTATAGTGTGTTTGCGCAAGAAGATTAGCGAGTAATTCACCACCTACTGTATCAATCGCACCCGCCCACAACTGTTTGTCTAATGGTTTAGCAGGATGAGTGAAATCACTACGAGGTAATACCCTCTTGGCACCTAAACTTTGCAGGTAGCTGCTGTTTTCTTCACGACCTGAAATCGCGACAACCTCATAACCTAATAAAGAGAGTAATTGCACGGCAGTACTACCTACACCACCGCTTGCACCACTTACGATGACTTCGCCTTTATCAGGAGTCACACCAGCTTCTTCTAGGGCATTTACGCAAAGCATTGCTGTAAAGCCGGCGGTGCCAATAACCATTGCTTGTTTTAAGGACAAATTTTCTGGAAGAGGGGTTAAATACTTTGCGGGGACTCTTGCTTGAGAGGCTAACCCGCCCCAATGCGTTTCACCCACCCCCCATCCAGTCAGTAGCACATGTTGGCCAACTTGGAAGCGTGGGTCTTCACTGTGGTGGATCACGCCTGAAAAATCAATACCAGGTACCATCGGATATTGGCGAACAACTCCCGCCTTTCCACAAATGGCTAACCCATCTTTATAATTGAGTGTGGACCAATGAATATCGACTATAATATCACCGGCCGGGAGCATTTCTGTCGTTAGAGGTTGAATGCCTGAGATAATTTTATCTTCCGATTGTTGCAGGATGAGAGCTTTCATCTTTCACTCCTAATAAAATGATTAAATATGTACTTTAAAAGTGCCTAAAATTTGCGGGTAATTCATTGACGTAGTGACAGTGTTTAAGCTATTAATATTGTAATTAATTTGTAAAAAATAATTTTTTTCTGGCATAAATAGGCTTTTATCATGCAAAATATCGCATCTCGACGGATTCATTTTGCGTATTGACATAAATTTGCCGCGTTTTTGGTAGATAATAGAGCGAACACCCAGCGAATTCACCCAATTTGTATTGGAAATAGCCAGTGTGTAGCAATAATAAAAAGAACTAAATAATATTTGAACTTGTTGCCCCAATAACTTGTCACACTGGGAAGAAAAAGATGGAGTATATAACAACCAAAGAGTAGATGTTTTTCTGTATAATTTTATCCTGTAGGTAAAGAATACAATTAATATCTATTTTTGGGGTTTTTATCTGCTTCGTTTACATAAGAAGCATGTACAGTACGGTACGTGAAAAATAGATGAATTAACCATATTTATAGAAGCAGCTCATTAACGCCTTGAGGCAGCTTCAAGTGGTTGGTAGAGTAGACGGGTTTAAATTCGTCCCCAGCTTGCAGGATAACTCTTTCGTTATGTTTAAAAAATTTCGTGGCATGTTTTCTAATGACCTGTCTATTGACTTGGGTACGGCCAATACCCTTATTTATGTCAAAGGACAAGGCGTAAAATTAAATGAACCCTCTGTAGTTGCTATTCGTCAAGACCGCTCTGGATCGCCAAAAAGCGTTGCTGCAGTCGGTGGTGAAGCGAAGCAGATGCTGGGACGTACACCAGGCAATATTTCGGCAATCAGGCCAATGAAAGACGGTGTTATCGCTGACTTTTTCTTGACTGAAAAAATGTTACAGCACTTCATCAAACAAGTTCATAGCAACAGTTTTTTACGCCCTAGTCCGCGAGTCCTTGTTTGTGTGCCTGTTGGTGCAACACAAGTTGAGCGTAAAGCCATTCGTGAGTCCGCGCTAAGTGCGGGTGCGCGTGAAGTCTTCTTAATTGAAGAGCCGATGGCTGCAGCTATTGGTGCTGGGTTACCTGTATCAGAAGCTACAGGCTCAATGGTTGTTGATATTGGTGGTGGTACGACAGAAGTCGCTGTTATTTCTTTAAATGGCGTTGTTTACTCTTCTTCGGTACGTATTGGTGGTGACCGTTTCGATGAGTCTATCATTAACTATGTACGTCGTAATTACGGCTCGCTGATAGGTGAAGCGACAGCAGAACGCATCAAACATGGAATTGGTTCTGCTTTCCCAACCGATGAAGTTTACGAGATTGAAGTTCGCGGTCGTAACCTTGCAGAAGGTGTGCCTCGCGGATTTAAAATGAATTCCAATGAAATTTTAGAAGCATTGCAAGAACCTCTGACAGGAATTGTCAGTGCGGTAATGCTAGCACTTGAACAGTGTCCTCCTGAACTGGCCTCAGATATCTCAGAACGCGGTATGGTCTTAACGGGTGGTGGCGCGCTTCTTCGTAATTTAGATCGCTTATTGATGGAAGAAACGGGTATCCCGGTTATTGTTGCAGAAGATCCACTAACTTGTGTCGCGCGTGGCGGCGGTAAAGCGTTAGAAATGATTGATATGCACGGTGGCGACCTGTTTAGCGAAGACTAAATGGCCTTTTAGAAACGGTTGGGGAGGTTCTCCAACTGTTTTGACTATTTTTTGTTCCTCTGACATTAGCGAAACTTAGCCACACATGAAGCCAATTTTTAGGCGAGGTCCATCCCTACAGTTACGCATATTTTTTGCGGTAATCATTGCACTTGTACTGGTGGTGATTGACCATCGTTTTGAGCCTTTCAATAAAGTCCGTAACTACTTAGACACGGCGGTTAGCCCATTCTATTTTTTAGCGAATGGCCCACGCCAATTTCTAGATAATATTTCGGAAAGTTTCTCTTCAAGAGAACAACTGCAATTCGAAAACAAAGCCTTACGACAAGAGCTATTACTGAAAAAAGCGGACAACTTGCTTTTAGAGCAACTTAAGCAGGAAAATGCACGCTTAAGGGAGTTACTTGGCTCACCACTTCGCCAAGATGAACACATGATGGTAACGCAAGTTATTTCAGGCGCGAATACGCCATATCGTGACCAAGTGGTTATAGATAAAGGCAGTAATGAAGGCGTTTATGAAGGGCAGCCTGTTATTAGTGATAAAGGTGTTGTTGGCCAAGTGGTTGGGGTAAGTAATTTTAATAGCCGTGTCCTGCTAATTTGTGACACTACCCATGCATTGCCTGTGCAAGTATTACGTAATGATGTTCGTGTGATTGCAGCCGGTTCTGGATGTGCTGATGATATCCAATTAGAACCGTTACCTGAAAATACCGATATTCGTGTTGGTGACGTCCTTGTCACGTCAGGGCTAGGGGGGCGTTTCCCTGAAGGTTATCCAGTAGGGGTGGTCTCTGTCGTAAAACACGACACACAACGAGCGTATACCATCATTAGCGCGAAGCCGAGCGCCGAATTGCAGCGTTTACGTTACCTTCTGTTATTATGGGGAAATGATAACGACCCTAAAACGCCACTACAGCCTTCGGAAGTTTATCGTGCAGCAAATGAACGATTAATGAAAGTATTGCCGCAAGTGTTACCTAATCCGAATGAAATTCAGGGGCCTCCATTGCCACCATCAATGGCTCCGACGTCACAACCATAAGTAGAGGAAACACAGTATGGTTATGGGCAAGAGAGTAAATTAGCATGGATGAGTATCGCGGAAATGGCCGTGCCATCATTTGGTTATCGTTTTTTATTGCGTTGATTTTACAAGTCATGCCTTGGCCGGAACAACTCAGTTTTTACCGGCCATCATGGCTTCTGTTGATTCTCACTTATTGGGTGATGGCATTACCACACCGAGTGAGTGTTGGTACGAGTTTTATTTTAGGGATTATCGTAGATTCCATTCAGGGCTCTGCACTGGGAGTGCATGCTCTTTCTTTTAGCATTATTTGCTATCTCGTCTCTTATAAACACCAATTGTTGCGTAATATGGCGTTGTGGCAGCAAGCTCTGGTGATTATGTTACTCACTATCATTCAAGATCTTGCTGTTTTTTGGGCTGAATTTCTATCATCACAAGTATTATTCCACCCGCAAGTATTTTGGAATAGCTTAGTGAATGGTATTCTATGGCCATGGCTCTTTTTACTTTTACGTAAAATTCGTCGGCAATTTTCAGTATGTTAGGGTGTTAGTTGTCGGTCTGACTGGGAATACAGTTTATGTGTTTAATTTATCTTGCGTCCGGCTCCCCCCGTCGACGTGAACTTGTTCAGCAACTTAATTATACCTTTGAGGTTTTACGTCCAGAGGTAGAAGAACAGTGGCAGGAGGGGGAGTTGCCTCAAGACTATGTTCAACGTCTTGCACGAGATAAATCTTTAGCCGGTGTTGCGATTGCACCCGATAATCAACCGGTTTTGGGCGCAGATACAATCGTTGTTCTCGCAGGGGAAATTTTAGAAAAACCGCGAGATAATCAGCACGCAGAAGAGATGCTAAGTGCATTATCAGGAAAAACCCATCAAGTGATGACGGCTATTGCCTTATCCAACCGTCAACAGACAATGCAGTCACTAATTGTGACAGATGTGACATTCCGCGAGTTATCTTTACTCGAAATACGGGATTATATACAGTCAGGAGAGCCAATGGATAAGGCTGGCGCTTATGGAATTCAAGGCATTGGTGGGCGTTTTATACGTAAAATTAATGGCAGCTACCATGGGGTTGTTGGTTTACCACTGGTTGAAACAGACGAGCTAATTCAGCGATTTTTAGCGTTAAGTGATGGTAAGGGGAAGTCATGACTGCGGAACTATTAGTGAACATTACACCATCTGAAACGCGCGTTGCTTATATTGATGGTGGGATATTACAAGAAATTCATGTTGAGCGAGAAGCAAAAAGAGGATTAGTAGGGAATATTTACAAAGGCCGCGTGAGCCGTGTCTTACCGGGGATGCAGGCGGCCTTTGTTGATATTGGTCTAGATAAAGCGGCCTTTTTGCATGCTTCGGATATTATGCCCCATACGGAATGCATTGCGGGTGACGAACAAAAAAACTTTCATGTCAGGGATATTGCTGAGCTCGTTAAGCAAGGACAAGATTTAATCGTTCAAGTCGTCAAGGACCCCCTTGGCACCAAAGGCGCTCGCCTTACTACAGATATAACTCTCCCTTCTCGCTATTTGGTCTTTATGCCAGGAGCTTCCCATGTAGGCGTTTCTCAACGCATTGAAAGTGAAGTTGAAAGAGAACGCCTAAAAGAGTGTGTTTCACAGTATTGTGATGAAAATGGTGGTTTTATCATCCGTACGGCAGCAGAAGGGGTCGGGGAAGAGGAAGTTAAACAGGATGCGGCCTTCTTAAAGCGCCTGTGGGCGAAAGTGATTGAACGAAAAAAACGTAATGTGACTCGCACAAAAATCTATGGTGAATTAGCGCTTGCTTACCGCATTATCCGTGATTTTGCAGGTGCTCATCTTGATCGTATTCGTGTTGACTCCCGTTTGACCTATACTCAATTGCAAGAGTTTATCGAAGAGTATGTACCAGAAATGACGGCTAAGCTCGAACTTTATCAAGGTAATCAGCCAATATTTGACTTGTTTGACGTTGAAAACGAAATTCAGCGAGCCATGGATCGAAAAGTGGAGCTAAAATCAGGTGGTTATTTGATTATCGACCAAACTGAAGCCATGACGACGATTGATATCAATACTGGGGCATTTGTTGGCCATCGTAATCTTGAAGAAACCATCTTCAATACTAATATCGAGGCGACTCAAGCGATAGCAAGGCAACTGCGTTTACGTAACTTAGGCGGTATTATTATTATTGACTTCATCGACATGGTTGACCCTGAACATCGTCGGCGTGTGCTAGCATCATTAGAACAGGCATTGAGCAAAGATAAAGTCAAAACCACCATTAATGGTTTTTCGCAACTGGGTTTAGTTGAAATGACGCGTAAGCGCACAAGAGAAAGCCTAGAACATGTGTTATGCGATGACTGCCCAACTTGCCAAGGGCGTGGAACCGTTAAGTCAGTAGAAACAGTTTGTTATGAAATTTTACGTGAAATAGTTCGCGTTCACCGGACTATCGATGCAGATAGGTTCTTAGTTTATGCATCCCAAGCGGTGGTTGATGTCCTTAAAGGGGATGAATCACATGCCCTTGCAGAAGTTGAAATCTTTGTTGGGAAGCAAGTTAAAGTTCAGACTGAACCTCTTTACAGTCAGGAACGTTTTGACGTCGTAATGATGTAATAAGGAGATTTGAGTGAGACGACTGCCACGTGTAGCACTGGTGACGACCGCGGTTATATTATTGCTGTGTGCATTAGTGCTGTCAGGGCTGCGTTTTCTTCTGCCAAATATTGACAACTATCGACAAGATCTGGTCGATTATGTTGAAAAAAAGACCGATGTATCTGTACAAATTGGTAAAATCGAAGGAGCTTGGCAATCTTTTGGCCCTGTACTGACGTTATCCGATGTCGCTTTACAGAGTAAAACTACGGATGCTACCGCGAATACCATTACGGTTGAGTTAGATATCTGGAGCTCATTATTTTCTCTACGCTGGCGCTTTCGTGATTTAACCTTCTATCAGTTAAATGTTGATTATAAAGTTCCTTTAAGCCTTGGAGACTCCGCGAAAGGCGAGTCTTTAGATAGCATTGAAGAGCTATTTTTACGGCAATTCGACCACTTTATATTAAAAGAAAGCCAATTAACCTTCCTCACACCTTCTGAACAAAAAACAACGCTGATTTTACCCGAGCTTTCATGGCTGAATGACAATGAACGGCATCGTGCTCAAGGTTTTGTGAGTCTTGAAACCATTAATAAGCAGCATGGCTATCTGCAAGTAAAGCTTGATGTGTCAGATAAAAACGGCGTGTTAAGTGACGGCATTTTTTATCTACAAGCGGATAATATTGATATGCAGCCATGGCTTAGCCGCTGGCTGCGTGACAATACTTCATTGCGGGATGCCAATTTTAGCCTGTCTTCTTGGGTAACCCTGAGAAATCATCGAATTGACAGCGGCCTTATTCAACTACGACAAGGCGAAGCTAACTGGGGAACGGGCGAATTAGCCCAAAACCTACAAGTTAATGATTTGCTTTTGCGAATGAAAAGGCAGGGGAATGGGTGGTTATTTAACATTCCTGAGCTTGATACCTTGAAAACCAATGAGTTTATCTGGCCGCAAGGGAGCGTCTCTGTATTGTATTTGCCTGCCAGCAAAAAATATCAAGATAATGACCATTGGCGCATCCGTGCTAAAGATATTGAACTCGAACGTTTAAGCGAAGTTTTGCCCACATTTTCTTTTTTGACTCCTGAAATGGTACAAGATTGGCAACATCGCCAACCAACTGGTGTAGTGAGTGAATTTGCCCTTGATATCACACAAAACATGCCTGAAAACGTACAAATCAACATGGATTGGCAAAATGTCAGCTGGAAAAAATGGAAAGAGTTGCCTTCAGTCAATCATTTTTCGGGTGTTTTAATTGGTGGCATGCAAAGTGGTAGTGCCACAGTTAGCTTGCAAGATAGTGAAGTGGACTATCGCGATGAATTTAAAGCTCCTTTTTTAATAGAGACGGCAACAGGTCAGTTCCATTGGGTAAATAATGACAGTGAATTTAAACTGTGGAGCCCATCATTAGAGGTACAAGCTCAGTCTCTTTGGGCAAATGGTGAGTTTCGTTACGCAAAAGCGAAAAAAGGAAATTATGCCGATCTCGCCATTCTTGCCGGAATTCGTTTAGATGATGCAGGGGATGCGTGGCGTTATTTCCCACAAAAATTAATGGGGCAAGATGTGGCGGATTACCTGACGAAAGCCATTATCGCAGGTAGTGTAGATAATGCGACGTTGGTCTATAAAGGTGACCCAGCTCATTTCCCATACGATAACAATGATGGGCAATTCCAAGTTTATGTCCCTCTGCGTAATGCGACATTCGAATATGACAGTGAATGGCCTGCATTATTGAACTTAGATATGGATTTAGACTTTAGGCGTGCAGGGCTATTTATGCATGCACCAACGGTAAAACTGGCGGATGCCACAGCAACCAATCTTGATGCCAATATCCCTGATTACACTAAAGAAATGCTGTATATCAATGCAGATATCAATGGAACTGGCAAACAAATCCAGCAATATTTTGTGCATACCCCGATGAACCACTCAATTGGCGATACGCTTGAAGAGTTACAAATTGGGGGAACTGTTAATGGCCAGTTAGGGTTATCTATTCCACTGGTGGCGGGTAAGGATGTTGTCGCCAAAGGAAAGGTCAATCTCAATAAAAACGATTTATATATTCAGCCAATTGATAGCACTATTTCTGCTTTGACGGGCAGCTTTGAGTTTAACAATGGAGATTTACGCGGTGAAAACCTGCGTGGACACTGGTTTGAACAGCCAATTACTGTCGATTTCACCACTACAGATCAAGCAAAAAATTATTTAGTGGATGTGAATATTAACGGAAACTGGGTGGTAAATAAGTTGGCAATGTTACCTGCTGAGATTAAACAAAAATTATCAGGAACCACTGACTGGAAAAGCCAAGTTGCCATCACCATTCCAAATACGGCGAAAGAACCCGTTGGCTTACAAATCGATGTCACGGCAGGGCTAAAACAACTGAAAAGCCAGCTACCCGCTATTGATAACGCTCTATTAGCCGAACTTGGGCAAATTAATGTTCAGGCTAAAGGAACAACAGAACAGTTGGTAGTTGGTGGTGATATCGGTAAGCGCATTGGTTTTAATACTCAATGGGGATTGAGTGACAAACCTCTGAGTTTATTAAAAGCCCATATTGCCCAATGGCGTGACGGTATTCCTGAACTCCCTAAAAACTCAGCTTTTATTGTCGATTTGCCAGCGATTACTGATATGAACTGGGAGAAATTAGCTGGGTTACTAGTGTCATCCCATAGCCGCGAAGGTGGTATGAATATTGGCTTGCCGGATATGCTCCAGGTCAATATTCCATCAATCTACCTCGCTGGGCAGCAATGGAACGCAGTAAACTTTTCTTATGATTTACAACGGCCTGAGCAGTTGGTCAGTATCAACAGTGAAAACCTAAAAGGCTCGTTACAAATCTTTGCTTCACAGCCTTGGCAGGTCGCTATTGATTATTTGTATTACAACCCTAGCACTTCCTCTAGTGCTCAAATCAATGACCTTGCCACAACACAATTTGATTTTAGCCAATGGCCACAATTGCAGTTTCACTGTAAAGAGTGTTGGGTCGCTGGGCAGAAATTGGGGGAAATTAGCGCTAATATCCAACCTAAAGGCACTTTATTGCAACTGACAGATGGCACGCTAGATAACAGCGTCACGAAATTAAAGTTAGATGCTATTTGGAACAGCGAAAAAGGCAATAAAACACAAATTGCAGGTTCATTAACCGGTGAAGCTTTTGACGAAACGGCGGCGTATTTTGGTATATTGGTTCCCATTATCCAATCACCTTATACTATTGAATTTGATTTAGATTGGGCTAATTTGCCTTGGTCACCAGATATCGCCTCTTTAAATGGTAAAATGTCTGCAAAATTGGGCAAAGGAGCGATTGCACAAATGGGCGGTGGTCGTGCAGGGCAAATATTGCGTCTAGTCAGTTTTGATGCCCTGTTGCGTAAACTACGATTTGATTTTAGCGATACATTTAGTGATGACTTTGATTTTGACTCCATTAAAGGGGATGCGACCATTAAAAATGGTGTACTGGTTTCGAAAAATACCTATGTTGATGGTTTAGTTGCCGATATCGCTTTTAATGGCCAAATTGATCTTGTTAAACGCCAAATTAATGTTGAAGCCGTCATTACACCGGAAATATCTGCTACAGTAGGAGTAGCAACCGCGTTTGTAGTAAACCCATTTGCAGGCGCTGCCGTATTTGCGGCAACGAAAGTGCTCGGTCCACTATGGAGTAAAGTTTCCGTTATTCGTTACCGAGTAACAGGTAGTTTGGACGAGCCGAAAATTGATGAAGTATTACGTCAACTGAAGGAGACTCAAGAGTAATGAAAAATGGCAACGTTGCACTTTTGCAGTTATGTAGCGGAAATAATACTAAACACAATTTGGCGCAAATCGAACAACAGATCAAACAGTTACCAGAGACTGTTGAGTTAGTACTGACCCCTGAAAATGCATTGTTATTTGCGGATGCGGCGACTTATCGTAAACAAGCGGAAGAGCAAGGAAAAGGCCCTTTGCAAAGTGCGATCAGCGAAATGGCCAAACGTTATCATGTTTGGATTTTAATTGGCTCAATGCCAATGATTAGCCGTGAAGACCCTGAACGTATTACAAGTAGTAGCTTATTATTTGATTCCGAAGGAAATATTAAAGCTCGCTACGATAAAATTCATATGTTTGATGTCAATATCGAAGACGAGCAAGGCACTTATAACGAGTCTGTGATTTATCAACGCGGTGAACATATCACTGTCGTTGATACACCCGTTGGTCGTCTTGGCATGACAATTTGCTATGATTTACGTTTTCCTGGTTTATTCCAAGCATTACGTGAACAAGGCGCAGAAATTATCTCTGTACCTGCTGCATTTACCCGTTACACCGGTCAAGCACATTGGGAGCCGTTATTACGTGCTCGTGCGATAGAAAACCAATGCTATATTTTAGCGCCTGCTCAAGTCGGTGTGCACGGTACGCGTCGCACATGGGGGCACAGCCTTGCAGTTGATGGGTGGGGTAAAGTGATGAAAAAGAACGTGGATGCAGTTGCGTCTACGGTACTGAATATTAAAACGGACAGCTTGAGTGTCATGCGAGAGCAAATCAAAGTGGTGAAACATAACCGCTTTAGACCGCAATTGACATCCTTGATTAAAAAAGAAACCAAAGAGTAACGAATATGAGTTTAGTTTCTGTCAGCGAACATTTGCTGGCCGCCAACCGCCTTGGGCAAGAAAATCTGTATGACATTTTAGGTTTGTTATCTGAGCGCCATCTGGATTATGCGGATCTGTTCTTTCAATCGAGCTTCCATGAATCATGGGTGCTTGAAGATAGGATCATCAAAGATGGCTCTTACAATATCGACCAAGGTGTTGGTGTGAGAGCAGTCAGTGGTGAAAAAACCGGTTTTGCTTACGCAGACCAAATTTCGCTACATGCGCTGACACAAAGTGCGACCGCAGCACGCAGCATTGTGAATGAGCAAGGCTCTGGTAAATCACAAATTTTAACTAATGTTGAATATAAAAAACTGTATTCAGCAGCAGACCCACTGCAAAGCTTATCGCGGGAACAAAAAATTGATTTGCTGCACCGTGTTGACCAAGTTGCACGCGCAGAAGACCCACGTGTTATCGAAGTCAATGCCAGTTTAACGGGTGTTTATGAACAAGTGCTAGTCGCCGCAACAGATGGCACTTTGGCGGCAGATGTTCGTCCGTTAGTGCGTTTGTCGGTCAGCGTGCTGGTGGAACATGACGGTAAGCGCGAACGCGGTGCAAGTGGCGGTGGTGGCCGTTATGGTTACGAATATTTCTTGGAAATTCATCAAGGGCAAGTGGTTGCTGAGCAATATGCACGTGAAGCGGTGCGTATGGCGCTGGTGAATTTGTCTGCGATCGCAGCGCCTGCTGGAATGATGCCGGTTGTGCTGGGTGCTGGTTGGCCAGGGGTTCTATTGCATGAAGCGGTAGGCCATGGTTTAGAAGGTGACTTTAACCGTCGCGGCACCTCTGTTTTTTCAGGTCAAATAGGCGAACAAGTGGCATCACCACTGTGCACTGTGGTGGATGATGGCACGATAGCGGGCCGTCGAGGCTCTCTCGCCATTGATGACGAAGGGGTACCTGGGCAGTATAACGTCCTAATAGAAAATGGTATTTTACGTAATTATATTCAAGATAAACTGAATGCACGCCTGATGGGAGTTGCTCCAACAGGTAATGCACGTCGTGAATCTTATGCGCACTTACCTATGCCGCGTATGACCAATACCTACATGTTAGCAGGTACATCAACGCCAGAAGAAATTATTGCGAGTGTGGATAAAGGCATTTATGCACCAAACTTTGGTGGTGGTCAGGTAGATATCACCTCAGGTAAATTTGTATTTTCAACATCAGAAGCTTACCTGATTGAAAAAGGTAAGATTACTTCTCCTGTGAAGGGAGCGACGTTAATTGGCTCGGGTGTTGAAGCTATGCAGCAGATTTCAATGGTTGGTAATGACTTAGCGCTAGATAAAGGCGTTGGTGTTTGTGGCAAAGAAGGCCAAAGTGTCCCTGTTGGTGTAGGCCAACCTACATTAAAACTGGACAAACTGACTGTTGGCGGTACCGCATAATCGTTCTTGGCGATATAAACTAGGCTCTGCTCGCCCTTGTAACAACTTCTTGTCGATGTTGTGACTGGGGCGATTGTGTGCCTGCAAAGCACAAAACAACTGAGGTGTTATGAATAAACGTTTTTTACCCGTCGTATTGATGGCTATTTTGATTGTGATTAGCCTTTATTTTAATGGTGGAGATAAAACACCATCTGAACCATCCGTTAATCAAAGCAATCCACCTTCTCGTGAAGCGATAACGCCAAAAGAAACACCACAACCGATTGATAAGCTGACTGCACAAGATAACGTGGTTAGTTTTATGGAAAAATATCAAAAACTTCCCGCTTTCTATATGACGAAAAAACAAGCCCGTGAAGCCGGATGGGATGCGAAAAAAGGTAATCTTTGCGATGTGTTACCTGGAAGAGCGATTGGCGGCGACCGTTTTTCTAACCGTGAGAAAAGTTTACCCATTGCACAAGGACGCCAATGGTTTGAAGCAGACATTAATTATCGCTGTGGCCATCGCGGGGCGGACCGTTTGCTATACTCATCAGATGGGATGATTTTTGTGACTCATGACCATTATAAGAGCTTTACACAAGTCAACTAAAGGAAATACCGTGATGAGCAAACAGGTGAGCTTTGATTTCAGGCAGATAAACTCATTGAATGATTTTTATGACCAATTTGCTCAACAATTTTCCCTTCCTGATTGGTTTGGTCATAATCTTGATGCTTTGTGGGACATGGTTTCCGCAGGCATTGAGTTACCTGTAACCATCACGTTTTCACATATGAGCGCGGAACAGCGTATAAAATTCGCAGATGTTATTGATGTGATGAATGACGCACAAGACATGTGGGAAGAAGAGTTTATTTTTGCTTTAGATATAACAAAAAGCTCTAACTAATATTCCTATCACTCATGGTAAAGTCTAAATAAGATAACTGAGCTGATAGGGGTCTTTAGGATGAATAACGTTACTTGCACTGCATTTCCACTAAAAGAAAAAAAATTTCTTATTGTTCATGGTTACACGGCATCCCCTGAAAAAAATTGGTTTCCATGGTTGAAATCAGAGCTTGAAGCCTTAGGCGCTTTTGTTAACGTCCCCACCATGCCTGACTCTTTAGCCCCCAACCCTGAAAGGTGGCAGCAGCGCTTGCAGCATTTACCTTTTGATATTGATGAAAATACGATTTTGATTGGCCATAGCTTAGGTTGCGTTACTGCATTGCGGTTTCTTCAACATGCAGGGCAATCGGTGGCAGGTTATGTATTGGTATCAGGGTTTGACGAAGAACAGCCTACATTGCCTGAATTACAGCCTCACACCGTTGAACCATTGAATTATGACGAACTCATAAAAGTGGCAAATAATCGAATATCGATTATATCAACCAATGATGAAATTGTGTCGCCGGGGTCTTCGAAAGCATTGGCAGAGGCCTTAAAAACACAGGTTATTATTGAGGAATCTGCTGGGCATTTCCTTGATAGAGAAGGCTATACTGAGTTCAAAACACTACTTGATACGATCAAAACGCATTTTAGCTAGTTATGGTTGGTAAGAACACTAGGCACACTGGTTTTGAGTATTTCAATCAACTCTGGGTCCATATATGGGTAATCATCAGGAATATCCAGAACATGAAGCGGTTTGTATTCCAAAAGGCGGGGGAAATCTGCTTTTAAGCGGTTTTTATGTTTTTGCTCCATCACAAAAATTACATCTGCCCAGCGGATTAAATCCGCATTAACAGGGCGCTTCGCATTGCGGCTCGTTCCCGCTGAACGGGTGACCCAACTTTCATGGTTGCGCCAGATCTGTTCAGCGGTTGGACTACGCCATTGGTTTTTACTGCAAATGAATAAAATATTCACGAGTTGTTGTGTATCTCTTCAAGGCTAATACGGGCAAGCTGTATATTACTTACTTGCGGGTATGCCATACCTAATTGGGCTGCACGGATCATTTTTTCGCTACGGCCGTACATTTGTTTCCAGTTTTTTTCAGGTGTATAGCAGTCAACTAGTCGTGAATTTAGTTGATCACGGGATTTATTGATTCGAGCTTTGGCTCTGCGCCATGCTCTATTTCGGGTATTATCCATATCTTCCTCATTATTTATCGGGGTTCAGCAGCCGCGATAATACGGGTCAGAGTATGTCTAACAATGGCATGATAGGTTGTTTCGGCAGCGCTATCAACACGCTTCTGGCTTTTTCAGATTATTGCTTAATTTACAAAAAAAAATCCCCTAGCCGTAGCATAGGGGATAATTCATTAAGCCATTTCAGAGAGATCTTTCAAATATTGAAAGATTTGGCGATAAGCTTTTGGCGGTTTGTTGCCTTCACGCTCTTTTTTTGCATTACGGACTAATGCACGCAGTTGTTGCCTGTCTGTTTGTGGGAACAGGGCAACCACGTCTTCAATGACTTCATCACCGCCATCTAATAAACGGGTACGTAAGTCTTCCAGTTTATGTAAAATTACCACTTGCTGGTTGTGGCGGTTTTTAAGCTTGTCCAGAGCCTCAGTAATGGGCTCAACCTCACGTGAACGTAATAACTTACCAATCAATTGCAATTGGCGGCGACGGCCTTCACGTTTGATTTTTTGGGCAAGTTCAATGGCTTCAAGTAATTGAGTATCTAACGGGATGCGTTCTAATTCACTTTTACTTAAATCAACGAGCTCAGCCCCTAACTTTTTGAGGATCTCAGCATCGCGTTTAATTTCGCTTTTACTGACCCAAATGATTTCCTCGTCTTCTTCGTCTTGCGGCGCTGGGATATCATCCAGCCAGTCATCAGGCTGTTTGGCCATATCGATTTTCCTTTTTACCGAACACAGTGGTTTAATTACGCGTAATTAATATGATTTACTGTGTTGTGAGTGTTAACATTCATCTATTATATATTGTAACTGGGAAAACCCCTCTATGACTACCTAGCATTTGCTTGTTAGGGCAGAAAATCACGTTTCCCCCACATTATTGATTGGACTAAAGCATGAGTGTAACTGAACAAGTCACCGAACAACGTAAAAAACTCGAAGAAGCCGTCGCGCACGCATTAGAATTTGCTAAAACACGTTGTGATGCTGCGGAAGTTGCAGTAAACAAAAGCACTGGGATTAGTGTGAGTACCCGCCAAGGGGAAGTCGAAAATGTTGAGTTTAACAGTGATGGAGCGCTAGGGATCACCGTTTACCATCAACAACGTAAAGGCAGTGCGTCTTCAACAGATTTAAGCCCTGAAGCTATTGAACGGACTGTTCAGGCGGCAATTGATATTGCTAACTACACCTCAGAAGACCCGTGTGCAGGGCCGGCAGACAAATCTTTGCTGGCTTTTGAAGCACCAGACCTCAATTTGTTTCAAGCGAGCGAACTTTCTCCTGAAGAAGCGATCCGCTTAGCGTCGATTGCGGAAATGTCAGCATTAAATGCAGACTCCCGCATTGTGAATACGGAAGGCGGTAGCTTTAATGGGCACTACGGGGTTCGTGTATTTGGTAACTCCCATGGCATGCTGCAAAGCTATTGTTCAAGCCGCTATTCGATGTCAAGTTGTGTGATTGCTGAGCAAAATGGTGAGATGGAACGTGATTACGCTTATACGATTGGCCGTAGCTTAGGGGCATTACAGTCGCCTGAGTGGGTTGGGCAGGAGTGTGCTCGTCGTACTTTATCTCGTTTATCGCCACGTAAATTACCTACGATGAAAGCCCCTGTTATTTTTGCAGCAGAAGTGGCAACAGGCTTATTTGGTCATTTAGTGGGCGCGATTAGTGGCAGCAGCATTTATCGTAAATCCTCTTTTTTATTAGATAGCTTAGGAAAGCAAATTTTACCAAGCTGGCTAACTATCAATGAGCAACCCCATTTAATGGGCGGGTTGGCGTCATCACCTTTTGATAGCGAAGGCGTACGTACCTGTGAGCGCAATATTGTCGAAAATGGCGTTTTGCAAACGTGGTTAATGACCAGCTATTCTGCAAGAAAATTGGGTTTACAAAGTACGGGGCATGCTGGAGGTATCCATAACTGGCGTATTGCAGGCCAAGGGCTTTCATTCGATGCATTGCTGAAACAAATGGGAACAGGGCTAATCGTTACTGAATTAATGGGACAAGGGGTTAGTGGTATCACAGGTGATTACTCTCGTGGGGCTTCAGGTTTTTGGGTCGAAAACGGTGAAATTCAATATCCTGTGAGTGAGATTACCATTGCTGGAAATCTAAAAGAGATGTGGGCGAATATGGTCACTATTGCCGATGATATTGAAACCCGCAGTAATATTCAGTGTGGTTCGGTATTGATCCCAGAAATGAGTATTGCTGGGGAGTAGGTTTCTACTCTGCCCATTTAAAGGCAACAAAAAAGGCACTCAATTGAGTGCCTGAATATGTCAGAGGACTTACCTGAGTTTTTTAAATAAAACTTTTTTCGCTAAGCCTTCCTTAATTCAGCCGTTATCATGATTAACGGTGGAACTCACCTGCTGCTTCTGGCTGATAAACGATTTCCAATACGCGAACACGTGTTTGCACGCCGTTTGGCAGTTCCCAGCTGATTTCATCGTTTACATGCAAGCCCAACAAAGCTGCCCCAATCGGTGCCATAACAGACAGTTGTTCTGCACTATCTTTCAGGGACGCAGGGTAAACTAAGGTGCGCGTGCGTTCTTCGTTGCTGATTAAATCCAAAAAGCGAACGGTACTGTTCATCGTGACCACATCCGCAGGGATCTCTTGCGGGCTTAAAATATCTGCACGGTCAAGTTCATCATTGAGCGCTTCGGCAACTGGTGTGCCCGCATAAGCCGGCTGTTCCATCAGTGCATCTAAACGTTCAGCATCTAAATCATTGATAATAATTGTTGGCTTTGTCATACCACACTCCAATAGAGACATACAAAGCAAACACCCCCCACCCATAAGGTAGGGGGTGTCGCTAGAAATAAGTTTGTTTAAAATATTAGGCGCTATACGCTTTAAAGGGAAGAGATCATGATCACGATCTCTAAGCCTGCCTAGATAAAAATCTACTGATTGATATTATCAGTAGCTAGCTTGAAACTCAGCTGCTTTTCATCAGCGATATCCGCTATTCTTCATCAAACCTGTTTTCGAATAGGTTGATAATTGCGGACAAGGTCTGGTTTTCATCTGGGCCGCTAACTTCGATATCAATCTTACTGCCTTGTTCTGAGTCTAACATCAACATCGCAATAACGCTATCGGCCTCAGCCTCAATTTGATTATTATTACGCAAAATAACTCTTGAGTTAAATTGTTTAACTAAATCATAGAGTAACATAGCAGGCCTTGCATGCATTCCAAGCCGATTTTTGAGCGTTATTGTGGCTTTTACTGTCATTGCTGTTATTTGCGCTTTTCCAAGGTTCTATGGCGTGACTGCACGTTTTTACCACGGGAACGGAAATAGTCGGCAAGTTGCTCTGCGACATACACGGAACGGTGTTTACCTCCCGTACAGCCAATTGCAACAGTTAAGTAGCTACGGTTATTGGTTTCTAACATCGGCAGCCATAATTCTAAATAGCTACGAGTTTGATAGATGAAGTTATGGACTTCAGTATGCCTATCCAAGAATGCAGCGACTGGCCGGTCAAGGCCTGTCATCGGGCGCAATTTCGGGTCCCAGTGTGGGTTGGGTAAAAACCGTACATCGAATACATAATCGGCATCAATAGGAATACCATGTTTGAAACCAAAGGATTCAAACACCATTGTCAGTTCACGCTCACGCTTGCCCATCAAACGTGTTCTTAGCATTTCAGCTAATTCATGAACGGACATTTCAGAAGTATCGATGACTAAATCAGCACGAGAGCGTAAAGGCTCAAGTAACTCATTTTCTTCATCTATTGCGCTCTCAAGTGAAAGATTTTTACTTGAAAGTGGGTGCAACCGACGAGTGTCACTGTAACGGCGAATAAGCGTGTTGCGGTCAGCATCTAGAAACAACAATTGAGGAGAGAAGGTTGAAGGCAATTTATCAATCGCTTCTTCGAAAATCTCTGGATTATCGGGCATATTACGCACGTCGATACTAACCGCTGCTGAAATGTTACGATCAGCCAGTGAATTCGCTAACTCCGGTAGTAATACAACCGGTAGGTTATCTACGCAATAGAAACCCATATCTTCCAGCGCACGTAAGGCAACGGATTTCCCCGAACCGGAACGGCCGCTGACTATCATCAGCACCATGAGCTTGCTCCCTTTTGTTTCCTAATAATGAGTTTCTTGAAAAGCAGTACTTGCCAATTAATATTATTTAGAAACCATAACAATATCATTTGCATATGGCAAGATACATAATTTATCACTTACTCTGTAATTATGCTGTATAGCTCTTCATCACTTTGTGCACTGCGTAGGCGTTTACAGAGCGTTTTATCGGCTAGTTTTTTGGCGATAAGCGACAACGTATGCAGGTGCGTTTTACATTGGTCAGATGGCACAAGTAAAGCGAAAAGCAAGTCCACAGGTTGATTATCAATTGCATCAAAAGCAATGGGTTCTTCTAAATGTAAAAAAACACCGACAGCACGGCTACTTTCACCTTCATTCAGCTTTCCATGAGGAATGGCAATACCACCACCAATACCTGTTGTGCCAACTTTTTCTCTGGTTAATAACGCTTCAAATACCGTATTTTCAGGTAATTCCAATTCAACGGCAGCCAGCTCACTAATAATTTCTAAAGCTCTTTTTTTACTCGTGCACACAATATTATTACGTGTACAGGCTGATGATAAAACAACGTTTAACTGGATTTCTATATCACTATTCATTTTATTGTTCACTTAGGACTACAAAACCAGATGGTGTATCCCACCATCTGGTTTGAAACATTATTAGGCTAATTAATAAGCCGCATCAATGCATTAATGTTGTCTCAGTTTTTCTTTATGTTTGGTTAATTGGCGCGACAGCTTGTCTACGAGTATATCTATAGCAGCGTACATATCATTTTCTTCCGCTGATGCGTGGAGATCCGCTCCATTAACTTGCACGGTTGCTTCAGCAATTTGCTGAACTTTTTCAACTTTCAAGACAACTTGGATACCGTTAATGCGATCAAACAATTGCTCCAATTTTTTGAGTTTTTTCTCAACAGTCTCGCGCAATGCAGGAGTAACTTCAATATTGTGTCCAGTAATCTGAAATTCCATACAATCTTCCTTATTTTATCAATTAAACCAGTTGCTTACGCTGGTTAGAGGGCGGAATGGATAACGATTCTCGATACTTAGCAACAGTTCTGCGAGCGACTTGAATGCCTTGTTCTGCAAGCATACTCGTCAATTTACTGTCACTCAATGGTTTTGCTGGGTTTTCAGCAGCAACCAGTTTTTTCACCAATGCTCGAATTGCGGTTGAGGAGGCTTCGCCACCTGTGTCCGTATTGACATGGCTGGAGAAAAAATATTTCAACTCAAAAATGCCTCGTGGGCTATGGAGAAACTTTTGAGTTGTTACTCGTGAGATGGTTGATTCATGCATGTCCACTTGATAGGCGATATCGGCCAGTATCATCGGTTTCATGTGTTCCTCACCCAGCTCAAAGAATTCTTGTTGCTGTTCTACAATACAAGTCGCGACTTTTAATAGTGTCTCGTGGCGGCTCTCAAGGCTTTTAATCAGCCATTTTGCATCTTGTAGATGACTACGAATATATTGAGAGTCATCTTCATTTGCTGAATTGTTTAGCATCGAAGCATAATGGTTATTAATACTTAGTTTAGGGATGCTATCTGTATTTAATTCAACTTGCCAGTGCCCTGCGATTTTTTTCACTAAAACATCAGGAATGACGTATTCTGATTCCCCAGTATTGATGGATTGGCCGGGTTTTGGATTCAGCGTTAAAATCAGGTCTATCGCGGTTTTTAGTGCATCTTCTTTTAAGCGAGTTAATTTACCCAGCTGGCGAAAATCACGGTTAGCCAGCAAATCAATATGGTTACTAATAATGCGCTTTGCATCTTGTAGCCCATCAGTTTGCTGAGGATACAGCGACAATTGGATTAATAAACACTCTTTTAAATCTTGTGCTGCAACACCCAGCGGGTCGAAATGCTGAATACGCTTTAGGACAGCGATGACTTCTTCTATGCTAATTTCAGGGTTATCAATCCCTTCATGTATATCAGAAATAGCTGTTGTCAGATAACCGGAATCGTCTATTGAATCAATAATGGCAGTAGCGATTGCCCTGTCTGTGTCAGTAAAAGGGGTCAGTTCAGCTTGCCACGTCAGGTAATCTTGTAATGTTTGCGTAGTTTCACCTTGATAAACAGGGAGTTCATCAAAATTATAATCATTACTGGTGCCTGACGGCGTTCCTGCCGTATATATTTCATCCCAATTAGTATCTAAAGGGAGCTCATCCGGCATATCATGGTTTTCGAGCGCATCTTTGGTATCAAGCTCACTGGTATCCGCATTTTCATTCAGGGAGTCAATAGATTCAGTCTCGGGATTTAATTCTTCTTGCTCAAGCAGTGGGTTTGTTTCCAAGGCGAGTTGAATTTCTTGCTGAAGCTCAAGTGTAGACAGCTGCAACAAGCGGATAGCTTGCTGCAATTGAGGGGTCATTGCAAGTTGTTGACTGACTCTAAGCTGCAAACTTTGCTTCATGAATCTGCTTTAATCTCCCTAAAAAATGACAACACGGTAATTTATAACCGGAAACCTTCACCCAAGTATACACGTTTTACTTGCTCGTTCTCTAAGATCATGGTTGGTGACCCATGAGCAATTAAGTGCCCTTGGCTGACAATATAGGCTCTTTCACACACATCTAAGGTTTCACGCACGTTATGGTCGGTGATTAACACACCGAGGCCGTAATCCCTTAAGTGCTGAATAATTTTTTTGATATCTAAGACGGAAATAGGGTCAACACCCGCAAAAGGTTCGTCTAATAAAATAAATTTTGGGTTAGCAGCAAGTGCACGAGCAATTTCAACACGACGGCGTTCCCCACCAGATAGCGACTGCCCCATGCTGTCGCGAAGATGAGTAATACTAAATTCTTCCATCAGTTCTTCAGCACGTTCTTTACGTTGTTGGGAACTCAAATCTTCGCGAATTTCTAACACAGCCATTAAGTTATCATAAACACTGAGGCGGCGAAAAATTGAGGCTTCTTGAGGAAGATAGCCAATTCCGCGGCGCGCACGTTCATGCAGCGGTAGAAGGCTGATATCTTCACCATCAATCATAATTTTGCCAGCGTCCCGCTGAACAATACCCACCACCATATAAAAGGTCGTTGTTTTACCGGCACCATTTGGCCCCAATAAGCCAACGATTTCACCTGATTTAACTTCCAAGCTGACATCTTCAACGACTTTACGTTTTTTATAGGCTTTAGCTAGATTTTCAGCGGTTAGTGTCGCCATAACAGTTATTTACTCTTACTTGCTGATGAATTTTTATTTGCCGCAGGGCCTTTTTCTTGCAATTGTGCCGGCAGTATCACGGTGGTGACGCGTTTACCTTTATCACTAAACGCTTCCATTTGTTGCGTTGGAACTAAATAGGTAATTTTGTCACCCTGAATATTGCTGTCTAACTGCTCAAGATAGGCATTACCTGTTAATGTGACGAGTTGTTTATCAACCTCATAACGGGCTTTGCTGGCATGGCCTTTAATCGGTTTACCATCATCCTGTAATTGGTAAAAGGTAACCGGGGTCCCAAAGGCCTCAATCACAATTTTATCCGAGTCACTACTTGGACGTGTTACAACCACTTTATTGGCTCTGATATCAATAGAACCTTGTTTAATAACAACATCATCAGTAAAGGTGGTGACGTTTTTTTCTAAATCAAGAGATTGTTTGACCGAATTAATCGTCATTGGCTGCTGCGTATCACTTTTTAATGCCATCGCAGGTAGGCTAAGAGCCAAAATTGCACTGGCAACAGCTCCTTGAATAAAACGTTTCTTAGTTACTTGATTCATTTTAATGCTCTTCTGGTTGTAACACATAATGAGTTTTTACATCTTCGATTAATTCAGCCGTTTTTGTACGAAGGTTTCCCTTCATTTTCATACCGGTAGAATTGAGACCATGTCCAATAATGGTCACTTTATCATCAGATGAAACGTCTTGTGTTGTCAAATTGACAACTGCACTCTCAGTTGTAATTCGTTGGATCTGCGACTCTTTGGTTAAGCTATCAACCTGAACATCGCTATATAAATAGAGAATTCTATCGTTCGTTAACCGTGCTTTGAAAGCCTTAACCGTCCAGGTTGGCTCGCCAGCTTCGTTATAAGTGGTTAGAACAGGTTTCGAAAACCACGTGATTTTTCCTTCAGTATAATTATCTATTTTCTCTGAAACGAGTTTATACGCTAAATTACCCGTTGGATTATAGACAAAAGTCACTGAATCATCAGTTTGATAATTAGGTTGCCCATCATTAATTACTTTATCCTCTGCACTGTCGGAATCATTACCCGCTAAATTCCAGCCGATAAGGCCTAATACTACTAAGGATAAAATAACAATTAACCACTTCTTCGCATTGCTCATGAATTCAATCTATTCGTTATATTGATAAACCTTTTGCTTCTTCCAGTTTGTCTTGAGAAAGCAAAATAAGGTCACAAAGTTCGCGGACTGCACCTTTTCCCCCACCAATACGAGTCACGTAATCAGCTCTCGGTAATAACAAAGGATGGGCATCAGCGACGGCGACGGATAAGCCTACTTTGGCCATAACAGGCCAGTCAATCAGGTCGTCTCCAATATAAGCTATTTCTTCAGCTGATAATTGTAGTGTATCTAACAGTTCGTAATACGCCAAAAGCTTATCGCTTTGACCTTGGTAAAGATATGTAATGCCTAATGTTTGAGCCCTATCTTCAAGAAGTTTCGCTTTTCTTCCTGTTATGATGGCGATTTCAATACCGGAAGTTAATAAGCAGCGTATCCCATAGCCGTCACGGACATTAAAAGCTTTGAGTTCCTCGCCATTATTCCCCATATAGACCAAGCCATCTGACATGACACCATCAACATCACAGATCAGTAATTTGATTTTTTCTGCTTTATTTAAAACAGTATTGGCAACAGGGCCATAGCAGGTTTCCAAAAAGATAGACGTCATGGTATTTCCTTATGTTATACAACACCGGCTTGTAGCAGATCATGCATATGTAGCACACCGACTAATTTATTATCATTTGCGACTAATAACGAAGTCACGTGCCGAGATTGCATTAAATTTAGTGCTTCAACCGCTAGCATTGTTGGTGATACCCGAATTCCACCGGGGGTCATTAAATCAGCAATTTTAGCGTTATTTAGGTCGATTCCCATATCAAAGATACGGCGTAAATCCCCATCAGTGAAAATACCTTCAATATTCATGTCATCATCACAAATGACTGTCATCCCCAGTTTTTTACGGGTGATTTCCACTAAAGCCTCACGTAAAGACGCGCTTTTAGGAATATGGGGGATTTCATCACCCGTATTCATTAAATCACGAACGAGGAGTAAAAGTTTGCGCCCAAGTGCGCCACCTGGATGCGAAAGCGCAAAATCATTCGCCGTGAACCCGCGTGCAGTTAATAAGGCAATAGCTAATGCATCTCCCATTACAAGTGTCGCTGTTGTACTCGTGGTCGGTGCTAGCCCCAAAGGACAGGCTTCTTGAGGTACTTTGATACACAAGTGGACATCTGCATATTTTCCCATATTACTTTCAGGGTTGTTAGTCATACAGATTAAAGGCACTTTAATTCTTTTTAAAACAGGAAGTAAGGCTAAAATTTCCCCTGACTCACCAGAATTTGAAATAGCTAACACAACATCTTTATGAGTAATCATCCCAAGGTCACCGTGGCTAGCTTCCCCTGGGTGAACAAAAAATGATGGCGTTCCTGTACTTGCTAGTGTAGCGGCAATTTTACGGCCAATATGCCCCGATTTCCCCATTCCCATTACGACGACTTTGCCTTCACAGTTAAAAATAAGCTGGCAAGCGTTGTCAAAGTCAGTATTGATATATTGTTCTAGGTTTTTTAAACCTTCGTGTTCGATATGGAGAACTTCTTTACCTACTTTCTGAAAATCGAAGTTTGACATTTCTAGTTCCATGCGTAGCTTTTAAGTTAATCGGATTAGCGAAATCAAATTGTATAACGAATACTTAGTATCAGTAAGTATTTTGTCAGTTAAGCACTTTTTAATGTTAGTTTTATACTTAATGAGTATTTTAGGGTGCTTCGATGTAGAATTTAATACGTACAAGATGGTTTTATTAGCATCTTGAACCAAAAACAGATATGCAAATTCGCGTATCCTCAAGTTAGGTAATCACAACATTCTAAGAGCTATCTGCTGTTAATAGTGATAGTTTTTGCTGACTATAAATAAATTATATTGTTTTTTCTCTGTTTCCTTTTGATAAAAACAGAGTTGTAATTCTAAAAGTCATATTTTCGACGCTATAATACTATAAATTCTATTTTGTTGTGATATTTGACGATTTTCAGTTTATCTTTCGGTAACATCTGAACGGATAAAAACATTTACGCGTGGTGTATAACGAGTTATTTAACATGCAAGCACAGACAGACAACTTAATTGAAGTACGGAACATGTCCTTTACTCGAGGAAATCGGAAAATATTTGAGAATATTAATCTGACCGTTCCTCGTGGGAAAATTACGGCAATTATGGGGCCGTCAGGGATTGGTAAAACCACATTACTGCGCTTGATTGGGGGCCAATTACGGCCAAACGAAGGTGAAATTTGGTTTGATGGTGACAATATTCCAACGCTGTCACGCTCAAAGCTGTATCAGTCCCGTAAAAAGATGAGCATGCTGTTTCAATCAGGGGCGCTATTTACGGATATGAATGTATTCAATAATGTGGCTTTCCCTCTACGTGAGCACACGAATCTGCCAGAATCGCTGATTCACACTACGGTAATGATGAAATTAGAGGCGGTTGGTTTACGTGGCGCCGCAAAATTAATGCCATCCGAATTGTCAGGTGGTATGGCACGGCGTGCTGCATTAGCGCGTGCTATCGCACTTGACCCAGATTTAATCATGTTTGATGAACCTTTTGTCGGTCAAGACCCGATTACTATGGGGGTTTTGGTTAAATTGATTGATGAGCTTAATCAAGCACTGGGTGTGACCTGTGTCGTGGTTTCCCATGATGTTCCAGAAGTATTGAGCATCGCAGATAATGCTTATATTGTTGCACAGCAGCACGTGATTGCTCAGGGAACAGGCGAGGAATTACGTGAAAACCAAGACCCTCGTGTGCGACAATTTCTTGATGGTATTGCGGATGGGCCTGTTCCATTCCGTTTTCCCGCCAATGATTATCTAGCTGATTTATTAGGGTAAAATAAGATGATAATAAAGGCGATAGCAGCCTTCGGACGCCGATGGATTGATATATTTTCCGCGTTTGGTCGAGCAGGTTACATGCTGTTTCGCGCCTTACTCGGCAAACCAGAGTTTCGTAAACAATGGCCATTATTGATGAAGCAATTGTACGCCATTGGTGTGCAGTCATTGCTGATCATCGCTGTCTCAGGGTTATTTATTGGGATGGTTTTAGGGTTACAAGGTTATTTGGTTCTCACTACGTTTAGTGCTGAAGCTAGCTTAGGTATGATGGTGGCACTTTCACTATTACGTGAATTAGGCCCTGTTGTGACCGCATTGTTGTTTGCTGGACGAGCGGGTTCTGCATTAACAGCTGAAATTGGCTTAATGAAAGCGACTGAACAAATTTCTAGCCTTGAAATGATGGCAGTTGACCCGCTTAGGCGTGTGATAGCCCCACGGTTTTGGGCTGGTTTTATTAGTATGCCGTTGTTATCTCTTATTTTTGTTGCTGTCGGTATTTTAGGTGGCGCACTAGTTGGGGTTGACTGGAAGGGGATTGATGAGGGCTTTTTCTGGGCTTCAATGCAATCTTCCGTCGATTGGCGGCTAGATTTAGTCAACTGTGTGATTAAAAGCTTAGTCTTTGCTATCACAGTGACTTGGATCGCATTATTTAATGGCTATGATGCCATCCCAACTTCGGAGGGGATAAGCCAAGCTACAACAAGAACAGTTGTGCATGCGTCATTGTCTGTTTTAGGACTGGATTTCGTACTTACCGCACTGATGTTTGGGAACTAAGTCATGCAAAGTAAAAAAAGTGAAATATGGGTTGGTTGTTTTATGTTGCTGGCGATTGCCGCAATTATCTTTTTATGTTTAAAAGTCGCTGATTTAAAATCGATAGGAAGCCAATCCACCTATCAAATTTCAGCCTCTTTTGAAAATATTGGTGGCTTAAAAGAAGGCTCACCAATTAAAGTTGGTGGTGTGGTGGTTGGCCGAGTTGCCAGTATCACACTAGATAAAAAGAATTATGTTCCTGAAGTTAAAATTGATTTATTGAGCGAATACGACAATATTCCTGATTCTAGCTCACTGTCAATTCGCACGTCAGGTTTGTTGGGTGAACAGTATATTGCAATGAATATCGGCCCAGATGATGAAGAATTAGGTATAGCAATCTTAAAAAATGGCGGGCGTCTTGAAGATACTAAGCCAGCTATGGTATTAGAAGACTTAATTGGCCAGTTTTTATATAAAAGTGGTGATAGCCAAGGTGCAGAGCCAGAGTCAACTGCACAGTAATTTGATGCTCCCTTTGAAGAATAAAGGAATGAATTATGTTTAAACGTTTAATGATGGTTGCTATGTTGGCAATTGCGCCATTTGCCATGGCAGTAGACCAAACCAACCCTTATAAATTAATGGATGAAGCGGCGGCGAAAACGTTTAACCGCTTGAAATCAGAGCAACCTAAAATTAAGCAAGACCCTGAGTACCTTAGAACAATTGTTCGTGAGGAATTATTACCTTATGTACAAGTTAAATATGCAGGGGCTTTGGTGTTAGGAACCTATTATAAAGGGGCAACTCCAGCACAGCGTGAGGCTTATTTCAAAGCGTTTGAAGATTACCTTGAGCAAGTTTATGGTCAAGCATTGGCCATGTACCATGGTCAAACGTATCAAATAGCACCAGAGCAACCGTTGGGAGATAAAAACATTGTTGCTATTCGTGTGACTATTGTTGATACCAACGGCCGCCCTCCCGTACGTTTAGATTTCCAATGGCGTAAAAATAGTAAAACTGGCTACTGGCAAGCTTACGACATGATTGCAGAAGGTGTGAGTATGATCACAACTAAGCAAAATGAATGGGGTGATATTTTACGTAAGCACGGTGTTGATGGCTTAACAAAACAGTTAGAAATCAGTGCAAAAGCACCTATTACTTTAGAAGAGAATAAGTAATATGAGTCAGTTGTTAGCATGGGAACTCATTGAAACAACGCTATATTTCAACGGGACATTAGACCGTGATTCGCTTATGTCTTTTTGGAATAAAAAAGAGTCATCGCTAGAACATACTGAAAGTATAGATGTTTCTGGTCTTAAACATGTGGACTCAACAGGGTTGGCGATGCTCGTTCGCTTAAAAGGTGAATTCCAAGCTAAAAACCGTTCACTGAATATTACTGGTGTCAGTGATAATTTGAAGACATTGATTGAGCTATACGGGGTTCAAGAGGTTATTCTCAATTAGGTTAAATATCCTAAATTGGGTCAAGTTATGTAAAAATGAGCGCCTCTATGTGCTTTTCGGCACGAGAGGCGTTTTCTTTGGTTTAAGTGTTAAGCCTAATCCTTTAGGATAGAGGATTAAGCTCTGGCTGTTCTTATTGCGATGTTTCTGTATGCAACGCATGCAATTTGCACTATTTAGAGTAAAATTATAAATCACAAATAATTAATAAATTGAGTCATTATGGATACCAACGAAATTAAGCAAGTATTGATGGAAAAATTGTCTCTGAATGAGGCTATTGTTACTGGTGATGGTAGCCACTTTCAGGTTATTGCTGTCGGTGACATGTTTGACGGCATGAGCCGTGTTAAGCAACAACAAGCAATTTATGCACCTTTAATGGAGTATATTGCGGATAACCGCATTCATGCTTTGTCTATTAAAGCGTACACCCCTGCGCAATGGGAGCGCGATCGTAAACTTAGTGGCCTTTGATTTCAAAGCCTAAGCGAACAGACTGTAAAATTCGACATACGAGAATACTTGAATGGATAAGTTTTTAGTTAAAGGACCAACCCGCTTAGAGGGTGAGGTCACGATATCTGGCGCAAAAAATGCGGCATTACCAATTCTGTTCGCTGCTCTGTTGGCTGAAGAGCCAGTAGAAATACAGAATGTCCCTCATTTGAGGGATATTGACACAACGATTAAATTATTAAATCAACTTGGTACTAAAGTAAAACGCAATGGCTCAGTATATGTCGATGCAAGCACGGTAACGACATACTGCGCGCCTTATGACCTCGTTAAAACCATGCGTGCATCCATTTGGGCTTTAGCGCCATTGGTTGCCCGTTTTGGTCATGGTGAAGTCTCTTTACCAGGTGGTTGTGCTATCGGTGCTCGCCCTGTTGATTTACATATTTCTGGTTTAGAGCAATTAGGCGCAAAGATTGCTTTAGAAGATGGTTATGTGAAAGCAACGGTTGATGGTCGCTTAAAAGGTGCTTGCATTGTGATGGATAAAGTCAGTGTGGGGGCGACAGTCTCTATTATGACAGCGGCAACCTTAGCTGAAGGAACCACAATAATTGAAAATGCGGCACGTGAACCTGAAATTGAAGATACTGCTAACTTCCTAAATACCTTAGGTGCAAAAATCACTGGGGCAGGGACTGACCGCATTGTAATTGAAGGTGTTGAACGTTTAGGTGGTGGAGTTTATAAAGTACTGCCTGACCGTATTGAAACGGGAACATTCTTGATTGCTGCTGCGGTTTCACGCGGTAAAGTCATCTGCCGTAATGCTCGCCCAGATACACTGGATGCGGTGCTAGCTAAATTGCGTGAAGCTGGGGCTAAAATTGAAATCGGTGATGATTGGATTAGCCTAGATATGGAAGGCAAGCGTCCAAAAGCGGTGACATTACGTACAGCACCACACCCAGGGTTCCCAACTGATATGCAAGCACAGTTTAGCTTACTTAATCTTGTTGCTGATGGGGCGGGGATGATCACTGAAACGATTTTTGAGAATCGTTTTATGCATATCCCTGAGCTGATCCGTATGGGAGCTCATGCTGAAATTGAAAGCAATACTGTGTTATGTCACGGTGTTGAAAAATTAACTAGTGCGCAGGTAATGGCAACAGATTTACGAGCATCTGCAAGTTTAGTTATTGCGGGCTGCATTGCTGAAGGGACAACGACAGTTGACCGTATTTATCATATTGACCGTGGTTATGAGCACATCGAAGATAAGTTACGTGGTTTAGGTGCTGATATTCAGCGCGTACATTCAGATGATTAATGCATTGGTAGGGTGAATGAGGGCTTCCCCATTCAGCGAATCAAAAAAGGTTGTTCGATATCGAGCAACCTTTTTTTACGAAAGAGTATTTATCAATGATTATCCTGCCTGCTCATCAGGAATTTCTTCAATAATCACATCAATATTTTTAATTTCGCCATCTCGTAAGATTTGCACTGCGGTCTTGCTTCCAGGGCGGATTTCTGCGACTAGATCCATAGTTTCTGCGGCTGAAATGGCAGGTTTGCCATCAACCGATAAAATAATATCCCCTTGTAGTATGCCCGCTTTAGCTGCTGGCCCATTTGGGGCAACTTGGAAAACCCGCAAGCCTTGTATTTGGTTAATATTATTGTTATTTGACCTAATTTGAGGCAGTTCACGCGCCGTAATACCAATATAACCACGGATCACTCGGCCATCACGGATTAGCTTATCCATGATTTTAGTGGCAAGGGCGGTTGGAATGGCAAAGCTTAACCCCTCAGAACTAATGCCTTGGCCTGCTGTGAAAGAAAGTGTGTTAATGCCAACTAACTCCCCCTCGGTATTAATTAATGCCCCGCCAGAGTTACCCGAGTTGATTGAGGCATCGGTTTGCAGGAAATTTTGCCGACGGGTAGAGCTTAACCCTACGCGACCCGTTGCACTGATAATCCCCTGAGTAACGGTTTGGCCTATGTTATAAGGGTTACCAATAGCGAGTACGACATCACCAACATGAGTGACCCGTTGCGTATTAATTGGAATAACGGGTAGGTTATCAGCGTCAATTTTCAATACGGCGAGATCAGTCAATGGGTCCGAGCCAACCAGTAAGGCATCAAAAATAGCACCATCTTGTAAAGCGACTAAGATTTGGTCTGGGTTATCAACGACGTGTTTATTCGTGATAATGTAGCCATTTGGGCTCATGATCACACCCGAACCAAGGGATTTTAATTCACGCCCTGACTGGGAAAAACTACCTTTTGAGCTACTGTAAACATAGACTACCGCAGGCGCAGCACGGCGTACTGCTTTATTATAACTGACGGGCTCGCTATTTGTTTTACCATATAATAAGTCGGCTAAACCTTGGGGGCGCAACGAAGGAACCGCAACGATAATAATCAATGCAGTCAACAGGCCAAGCATGACAGATAAGGTTAGCTTCTTCACCATAGGATATAGAATATTTAGTTATTGCTTAAACATGTTCAGAGCATAACATAAAAAAACAGGTACAGCAGAGTGATACTGTACCTGTTTTGTTGATTTTCAGATGGTTTTTGATGAATTAATTTTTCATCAGTAAATATAAGGTTTCACCGTCACGTAATACTTTCATTGCTAATACAGGAGGTTTAGCATCAATAATCTTACGGAATTGTTCAATAGTCTCAACTCGAGCGTCATTAACACCAAAGATTAAATCGCCTTTTACGAGGCCAATGGCGGCAGCTGGCGATTTTGGTGCCACGCTATCAACTTGTACACCTTTAGTATTGCTAACGGTTGCATTCGAAATTGTTGCACCTAATAAGGATTCGCTCAATTTTTCAGCTTTAGTTGTTGAGCCTTCATCGTTCTCAAGAACCACTTTGACTTCCATCGGTTTGCCTGAACGGATTAAACCAATAGTGATCTCTTTACCAATTTGGCTGGTACCGATTTTGGCTCTTAACTCTGCAAAGCTATTAATGCGTTTACCATCAACGGAAACTAACACGTCACCGGATTTAATACCCGCTTTAGCTGCAGATGATTTAGGTAAAACTTCACTCACGAAGGCACCACGCTGTGCATCAATATTAAATGCTTTAGCGATATCGGAGTTCATTTCAGTACCTTTGATGCCTAAGATCCCGCGTTTTACTTCACCATGTTTAATTAACTGCTCGCTAAGGTTTTTCGCCATATTACTTGGGATCGCGAAACCGATACCGATATTACCGCCGCCAGGTGCCAAAATCGCCGTGTTGATACCGATTAATTCACCGTTTAGGTTAACGAGAGCACCACCAGAGTTACCACGGTTAATGGAAGCATCGGTTTGGATAAAGTTTTCTAGGCCTTCAAGGTTTAAGCCGCTACGACCTAATGCTGAGATAATGCCAGATGTTGCTGTTTGCCCTAAACCAAATGGGTTCCCGACTGCAACCGCAAAATCACCTACACGCAATTTGTCAGAGTCTGCAATACTAACAGCAGTTAAGTTTTTGATATCTTTTGCATTGCTTATTTTCAATAACGCGATATCGGTTTGTGGGTCTTTCCCAATTAAGTTAACGGCAATTTCACGGCCATCGTTTAATTGAATTTGTATTTTGTCGGCGCCATCAATTACATGGTTGTTGGTTAAAATATAACCTTGCTGAGCATCAATAATGACACCAGAACCTAAGCCTTCAAATGGACGTACGCTTTGTTGCTGTTGTGGTATATTCGGGCCAAAAAAGAATTTAAGCTCTTCTGGAATTTGTTGGTTCTGTACGCGAGTACCAGACACATGAATATTCACTACAGCTGGCAATACTTTTTCAAGCATTGGAGCTAAGCTAGGCATGTTCTGGCTTTGTGCTGTTGCAGGTAAAGTGGCAGGCAATGCTGCGCTACTAACCGCAGGAATAGCCGCTAAAGATAAGCCTAAACTCATTGCTACTGCGGTAAGAAAAAAGTTTTTTCTTTTCATAATTCAGTCGATTCTCTCAAGAATAAGTTATCAACTCACTGTGAATGCAGTTTTAGAAGAAACACAATGCGTTGAAATAATATTGGTTGGTATCAGATTCAATTTTACTGATGACTATGACCACCGATTATGCGCAAAAGTTCCCATGACGGGTAGCGAATATCCACTCTTTTACATCTATTTACACGTACCTTAAGTGAAACTTTAACTTCTATACAGTAGATAAATAAATTATTAAATTATATTTGGATGGAAATCTTGTTCAGAATTATTAACTAAAAATTTAATAATGGAAGACACACGGAAAGTGATAAAATTTAGTAGGTTTTATAGGAAATCACCAGTAAGCACTGCTTACTGGTGATAAAAGATAAAAATTTACTTTTCTTTCTCATCAATAGGACGGAATAGACCCGAAGCACCATCTGAATAATCTCTTGGTGGCATTTTAACAGGCGCTTGGTCGTTATCTGCTTCAGATTCGGTTAAACGATAGTTAAATGGGTTGTCTTGTGCTGGCATATCAGGCATTAATTCAGATGAACTTTGTGCCATGTGTTGGTAAAGCTGGCGGTAATCGCGCGCCATTTTATCCAATAATTCTGCGCTACGAGCAAAATGGCTAACAAGTTCTTTACGGTACTCTTCGAGTTCAGTACTTTTTTTGTCTAGCTCAGCTTGCGCTGTTTTTTGTTGGCGAAGCTTTGGGTTGCCATAGCGCACAACTAATGCACCGATGATAAAACCCACAATCAATCCGATTAATGCATACTCCCAGGTCATGCTGACTCCTTCATTACTTCAATGTTCACAGATTCAATGTTCGCAGAAATTAAATGTTGTTACCGTTACTATACCTTAAATAATTCAAGTTGCATGTAAGCGTCAAGTAAAGCGTCTTAACATATTGTAATTTGGCTAGTTAAGTGATGACAAAATCTACAAGCCTTGAAGTAGGTAGGTTAAATTAGTCAACAACTTATTAAGAGTGGAATCTTAAATCGAATTTCCTTACTCTATAGCGGCTCGTTAACCGAAAGTTAAATGATAACTGAATCTGGTTATAATAAAGGCAGTGTATATCAAATAACGGTAAAAAAACCGAAAAATTTTTAAGGATTATTCAGTTAATGTCGCCGATGACCCCTACAATGCGTTATCAACAAGCGCTGGCTGATGGAAACTACCAGCCAGATGACGTACAAAAGCTCGCTGTAGAACGCTTAGATAAAATATATCAGCAGCTTGTTAATACAACTTCTTCCACTTTACAAGATAAGCCCTCAGGTATAAAGCAACGCTTTAGCCGCCTTCTTGGTAAAGCATCGACAGTACCAATTACCCCAGTAAAAGGGTTATATATGTGGGGCGGAGTAGGGCGTGGAAAAACATGGCTGATGGATATGTTTTACGAAAGTTTACCGGGTAACCGTAAACTTCGCTTACATTTTCATCGCTTTATGAAGAAAGTACAAGAAGATTTGATGGCATTACAAGGGCAAGAGAACCCGCTGGATATTATTGCGGATGAGTTTAAAAAACAAACAGATGTGTTGTGCTTCGATGAATTTTTTGTGTCAGATATTACCGACGCTATGATCCTTGGCACTTTACTCGAAGGGCTATTTGCTCGAGGTATCACACTGGTTGCTACCTCAAATATCATCCCTGATAATCTCTATCGTAACGGTTTGCAGCGAGCTCGTTTCTTACCTGCTATTGAGCAAATTAAAAAATACTGTGATGTAATGAATGTCGATGCAGGCATTGATTACCGCTTAAGAACTTTAACTCAAGCGCATCTTTTTTTATCTCCAATTAATTCTCAAAATCGTCAGCATTTAGATGAGGTTTTCGTTAAATTGGCGGGTAAGCAAGGGGAGCAAAATCCCGTTTTAGAGGTTAATCATCGTAAGATGCAAGCCATTCATGCTGCGGAAGGGGTGCTAGCCATCGAGTTTAAAGTTCTGTGTGAAGAGCCTCGTAGCCAAAATGACTACATTTACCTATCAAATTGCTACCACACTGTGTTGCTGTACAATGTCCCCGTGATGGGAGCAACAGATGAAAATCCAGCGCGTCGTTTTTTAGCGTTAATTGATGAGTTTTACGAACGAAAAGTTAAATTAGTCATTAATGCTGAAGTGCCAATGGAGTCGCTGTATCAAGGGCAACTTTTGGCGTTTGAGTACCAACGCTGCTTGTCTCGATTGCAAGAAATGCAAAGTGAAGAGTACCTGAAAATACCTCATTTAACTTAAGGTAAACGACAAAGCAGGGTTATTAGCGAACAAGTTACCTGAATTGCATGATTTAAGTACAATATGCGATGTTTATTTGAGCAAACGTAAAAAAAATGCATTTGGGGTCGATTTTTGTTTCTGACTTCTCTATAATCTTGCGACCCCACGTTACAGCGTTGTTTTTTATTTCCCAAAAAATAACGCATTAATGCCAGTTAGGCTGCTCGAAGGGGTAGGTTTACTGGACAAAGAGTCGTGTGAACCTCAGAAAGCTTATGAACATGAGTGTTCACCAACGTGTAACTTCAATATTGGGTAAGTTTTAATGAAAACTTTTACAGCTAAACCAGAGACCGTAAAACGCGACTGGTACGTTGTTGATGCAGATGGCAAAACTTTAGGCCGTCTTGCAACTGAAATTGCTAGCCGTCTGCGCGGTAAGCATAAAGCGGAATATACTCCGCACGTGGATACTGGTGATTACATCATCGTTCTGAATGCAGAAAAAATTGCTGTTACCGGCAATAAACGCGAAGACAAAATCTACTATCGCCACACTGGCCATGTAGGTGGAATCAAGCAAGCAACTTTCGAAGAAATGATTGCTCGCAGTCCTGAGCGTGTGCTTGAAATCGCGGTTAAAGGCATGTTGCCAAAAGGACCTCTGGGTCGTGCAATGTACCGTAAACTGAAAGTTTACGCAGGTAATGAGCACAACCACGCGGCTCAACAACCGCAAGTTCTTGACATTTAATCGGGATTATAGCAATGGCTGAAAATCAATACTACGGCACTGGTCGCCGCAAAAGCTCATCTGCTCGTGTCTTTATTAAGCCGGGTAGCGGTAACATTACAATCAATCAACGTACACTGGAACAATACTTTGGTCGCGAAACTGCGCGCATGGTCGTTCGTCAGCCGTTAGAGTTGGTTGAAATGTTGGAAAAATTGGATCTGTACATCACTGTTAAAGGTGGTGGTATTTCAGGTCAGGCAGGCGCAATCCGTCACGGTATTACTCGTGCACTGATGGCTTATGATGAGACTCTTCGTTCTGATCTGCGTAAAGCTGGTTTCGTTACCCGTGATGCGCGTTCTGTTGAACGTAAAAAAGTGGGTCTGCGCAAAGCACGTCGTCGTCCACAGTTCTCCAAACGTTAATTTATTACCCTTTGGGTATAAAATTGATGAAAAAACCCGTCTTAATGGCGGGTTTTTTATTGCCTATTGTTTTACTTACATTTTTATTATTGATGCTAGAATAGCTGTGTCTAATTATGATTCTTTATAAAAGAATGAATATAATAAAAGAGAAAATAATAATTTAGTCTAAAATCAAAAATAATGATTAGTGGAGCAATATTGGGATAACCCTACTAAATACAACTCAAACTCTGGAGCTAACTTTAGGTTTTTTATTCTTTTTATTCTTGTATTTTCATTGGAAAATTCTAAATTTTTATCTTTTCGAACCTAAAAATGAAATAAATCTGTGATTTTTTCAGTGTGTTCCCCCTAAGTTGTACAAAATCTGTTAGAATGTGCCCCTGTTTTTTTATTTCACATTTCTCGCCTTTACTGTGCGGGAGGGTTGTGTTGACTTTCAGTATGGATAAATGAGAGTTAAACACAGGGGATTTTAAAATGGGTAATGGGTAATTAAAAATTAATTACATTTCGTCCATTTTGTATTTTGGAGGTTTTAATGGCTGTCGCTCCTAATAAACGTTCGGTAATGACATTGTTCTCTGGCCCTACTGACATTTTTAGCCATCAGGTACGGATTGTTTTGGCTGAAAAAGGGGTAAGTGTTGAAATTGAACATGTCGAACCCGGTCATCTGCCTCAAGATCTGATTGATCTCAACCCATACCAAAGCGTTCCAACATTAGTTGATCGTGACCTGACTCTGTATGACCCACACATTATCATGGAATACCTTGATGAGCGTTTTCCTCATCCGCCATTAATGCCTGTTTATCCAGTTGCACGTGGGACTAGCCGTCAATTGATGCACCGCATTCAAAATGATTGGTATTCATTAATGAGCAAAATAGAGAACGGTAGTGCGCAAGAGGCAGCAAATGCTCGTCGCCAACTCTCTGAAGAACTGATTGCGGTTTCTCCTGTTTTTGCTGAAATGGAATTCTTCATGAGTGAAGAGTTTAGTCTCGTAGATTGCTATTTGGCTCCATTGCTATGGCGTTTACCTGTACTCGGTATTGAATTGAACCCATCTAGCAGCAAATATCTGCAATTATATATGCAACGTGTGTTTGCACGTGACGCATTCTTAGCATCGTTGACTGAATCTGAGCGCGAAATGCGTTTGTCTACAAGAGGCTAAAAGAATGATGGAAATGACAGCAATGTCACCACGTCGCCCTTATTTGTTACGTGCCCACTATGAGTGGTTGCTTGATAACGATATGACTCCGCATTTGGTGGTTGATGTCACCGTTCCAGCGGTTAACGTTCCGATGGAATTTGCTCGAGATGGGCAAATTGTATTGAATGTTGCGCCAAGAGCTGTTGGTAATTTTGAAATAACCAACGAAGAAGTGCGTTTTAATGCTCGCTTTGGTGGGATACCTCGCCAAGTTTATGTCCCAATGGCCGCAATTATGGCGGTATATGCACGTGAAAATGGGGCTGGAATGATGTTTGAGCCTGAAGCTGCTTATGATGCAGAGTTATCAGCAGGTTTTGAACAGGTCGAAGAGCTTGAAGACAACATTTCTTTAGTTCATGAAACTGAATCTGTGGATGAAAATTCGCATGAGCCATCAGGGGATGAACCACCACGACCACCAAAAGGTCGGCCTTCGTTAAGGGTTGTCAAATAATCCATTAGCCGGGTTAGCAGTTAATGAGTGAACAGAGGGGAATAAACCCTCTGTTTTTTATATAAATAAATCATTAAACCCCTAAAAATAATAAAATCCCTTCAGCAGCATTGCGCCCATCAGCAATAGCAGTCACAACAAGATCTGAGCCTCTTATTGTATCCCCGCCGGCAAACACTTTTTCATGGGAGGTTTGATAAGGAAAGGGACTGTTACGGTTTGCTATAATATGACCATATTTATCGCGCTGGATTAACGGTTTATCTAACCAAATTTGGTTATGAGGAATAAATCCATAAGCCACAATTATGGCATCGGCTTCGATAAAAAAAGTTGAATCTTTAATTAGTTCTACTTGATAACGGCCATTTTCTAATTCGCCATTTTGCGTACGAGCGGCATAAACTCCCATAAGTTGCTGCTGCTCATTAATCACAAATTCAGTGACTTGCATATTAAAATGGAACTGGGCTCCTTCATCTAATGCATTAGCGGCTTCTTTTCGTGAGGCTGGCATACTTTGTTCATCTCTACGATAGAAACAGCTAACCTGCTTCGCTCCTTGACGAACAGCGGTACGTACGCAATCCATTGCAGTATCTCCACCCCCTAATACGATGACTCTTTTTGCGTGTAAATTAATATAGGGTTCGCCATTAGGGTTGGAAAGTTGCATTAAATGGCGTGTATTTGCGATTAGATAGGGAAGTGCTTCAAAAACGCCCTGAATCGCTTTTTTAGGTAAGTTACCTCGAATTGCTTGGTAAGTACCAGTACCAATAAAAATAGCGTCATAATTGCAAAGAAGCTCGTTTAGAGAGATATCCGTACCTACTTCAGTATTTAATTGAAACTGAATCCCCATTTCTGTAAATATTTCCCGTCTTTGGACCATTAGCTTCTTTTCTAGCTTAAATGACGGAATACCAAAGGTTAGTAGGCCCCCTATTTCAGGGTGTTTATCAAAAACGACGACATTTACACCATTTCGAATAAGCACATCTGCGCAAGAAAGACCCGCAGGGCCTGCACCAATAATGGCGACACGTTTGTTTACAGAGCTAATATGGGAAAGGTTTGGCCGCCACCCCATCGCAAAAGCAGTATCATTAATATACCGCTCAATATGACCAATAGTCACAGAACCTGTTGTATCATGAAGTACACATGCTAATTCGCAGAGTTTTTCTTGTGGGCAAACGCGCCCACAGATTTCAGGTAAACTATTGGTATGGTGAGATAATTCAGCAGCTTCGATAATTTTACCTTCAGCAGCAAGCTTGAGCCACTTTGATATTGGGTTATGTAGTGGGCACTTCCATTCACAAAAAGGGCTACCGCAAGAGAGGCAACGGTTGGCTTGCTGTTGTGCATCGACGGCATTATTGGATTCATAGACTTCAGTAAACTCTATTTTACGGATTTCCAACGCTTTTTTGGGGGGCTCGCAACGTTGGGGACCGAAAATATTTGAACTCATGGCATTCCTTACTGAATTTTGTCTGATTTTACTTGAGATAGCTTGGGCTTTTACTTTGATTTTAGCGGCCTTCCACAAGAAACAGTAGCGTTATTGTTTTGATTTTTATGTGATTTTGATTAAAAAACACCCAAAATAAATTTTTACTTTATCTAACACAAAGAAAATACCTGATTGTTTTTTATCATTAATAGTAAAAAATGGCTATTGAATGAGCAGGATCGACATTTCGAGTGAATAATCATCCGAAACTGCCTTGTTTGATATATGATTCAAAGAGAATTTAACTAAGGGGTAGTTATGAAAGTACTTCGCGGCCTTGCGCAATACTATGTCGATTTAATGATGAAGCTCGGGCTGGTGCGATTTTCTCTGTTACTCGCATCTGCACTCGTTGTTCTCGCCATGATAATGCAAATGGCAGTGACAATTGTTTTAAGAGGGCATGTTGATAGCCTCGATATGGTGGGGTCAATTTTCTTTGGGTTAATTATTACCCCATTAGCTGTTTACTTTTTGTCGGTGGTGGTTGAGCAGCTTGAAGAGTCTCGGCAGCGTTTATCGCGAATGGTTGATAAACTTGAAGTTATGCGAAAACGTGATGCTGATTTAAACACTCAGTTACAGGGAAATATTGAACAGCTTAACCTTGAAATTCTAGAGCGAGAAAAAGCAGAGCGTGCTCATTTAGAACTTCTGGAACAATTAAAACAAGAAATGAAGTACCGTGAGCAGACGCAAATTGAACTTGAGCAGCAATCTGTTTTACTTCGTTCATTCCTCGATGCCTCACCTGATTTAGTTTATTACCGCAACGAAAATAATGAGTTTTCGGGTTGTAACCGGGCAATGGAACTATTGACTGGAAAAAGTGAAAAACACTTAGTTGGGTTAACTCCATTAGATATTTATGATGTTGAAATTGCCTCTAAGGTTATGGAAACCGATGAAAAAGTATTTCGTCATAATGTTTCTCTCACTTATGAACAATGGTTGGTATATCCAGATGGTCGTAAAGCCTGTTTTGAACTTCGTAAAGTGCCTTTTTATGATCGCGTTGGTAAACGCCATGGTCTGATGGGCTTTGGGCGCGATATAACGGAGCGTAAACGCTATCAGGAGGCGTTAGAGAGCGCGAGTAGGGAGAAAACCACCTTTATTTCTACAATCAGCCACGAGCTTCGTACCCCCCTTAACGGCATTGTTGGTTTGAGCCGAATTTTATTAGATACAGATTTAACTTCGGAACAATCTAGCTATTTAAAAACTATTCATGTAAGTGCCGTTACGTTAGGTAATATATTCAATGATATTATTGAGATGGATAAAATTGAACGCCGTAAAGTTCAGTTAGATAACCAGCCCATCACATTATCTGAATTTGTGAATGATTTAGAGAATTTAAGTGGATTATTGGTACAGCCAAAAGGGCTTAAATTTGTCATGGATGTTGCCCCTGCATTACCGAAAACGGTGTTAACTGATGGGACTCGTTTGCGGCAAATATTGTGGAATTTAATTGGTAACGCAGTTAAGTTCACGCAAAAAGGTGAAGTGAAGCTTAGTATTTGGCAAGAAGCTGAAAATAAATTGTTTTTCAGGGTTCAGGATAGTGGCATAGGTATACCTAAGGGCGAATTAGATAAAATCTTTGCAATGTATTATCAAGTAACAGATTCTGCTGGAGGTAAACCTGCAACTGGAACGGGTATTGGGCTTTCTGTATCTCGTCGCTTAGCACAAAATATGGGAGGCGATATACAAGTTGAAAGTGAAATAGGCCAAGGTTCCACCTTTACTTTATCTATCACAGCGCCTGTTGTTGAAAGTAATGTTATTGAACAGCAAGATAGTGAAGACGATTACCCATTGCCTGCATTACATATTTTACTCGTAGAAGATATTGAACTGAATGTTGTTGTTGCTTGTTCTGTATTAGAAAATTTAGGAAATACGGTTGATGTGGCAATGAATGGGAAAGATGCTCTCGAGATGTTTGCCCCTGGAGAATATGATTTAGTTTTATTGGATATCCAATTACCTGATATGACAGGCCTAGATATCTCTCGGCAACTCAAACAGCAGTATGATAAGCAAGACTTACCACCATTGATTGCTTTAACGGCAAATGTTCTTAAAGATAAAAAAGAATACTTTGATGCAGGTATGGATGGGGTATTGAGTAAACCATTATCAGTTCCAGCATTGACCCAAATTATTGAGCAATTTTGGGGGGAACAATCTACTCAACCTGAAAAAATATCGGGTGAGCATGAGACTTCGAGTGTTGATGAATCTAGGCTCGATTGCGATATGCTAGAACAGTATATTGAGTTAGTTGGCCCTAAGCTTATTTATGATGGTCTAGATGTCTTTGAAAAAATGCTGCCGGGTTACTTAGCTATTCTTGATTCAAATATGGTGGCTAAAGACCAAAAAGGGATTGTTGAGGAAGCTCATAAAATCAAAGGCGCAGCAGGTTCTGTTGGCTTAAAGAACTTACAGAAAATTGCACAACAGATTCAATCTCCTGATTTACCTGCATGGTGGGACAATGTGCAAGAATGGGTCGATGAATTAAAACAGGATTGGAAAGCAGATATAGAAACTTTGAGAAACTGGGTTGATGAGCGTACAAAAAAATAACCCCAACCGAAGTTGGGGTGCGCGAATACTGCGCCAACACCAGGGAAATCGTTGATTTGCATGTGCTTTTTGTTTTTTGTAAATCATAAAATTAGGTATATCACTGTAAAGGGCAACATCAAGATACCAAAATTTAGCGAATCTGTTACAAGATTCATTAAAATCTGTGATGAAGATTGATGTTTATGCACCTTAGCGCCTGAGAGATAATTTACTACAAATGGAGGAAGATATGAAATCAATTGCGGTTATTTTAAGTGGCTGCGGTGTTTTTGACGGAAGCGAGATTCATGAGTCAGTGCTAACTATGCTAGCTTTGAGTCAATATAATGCTGAAGTTCATTTTTTTGCGCCTGATGAGTTACAACCTACTGTTATAAATCATATAAATGGAGAATTAAAAACAGAAAAACGTAACCAAATGGAAGAGTCTTCACGTATTACACGTGGAAAAATATCACCTTTATCGTCAGCTGATGCTTCAAAGCTAGATGCCCTCATTATTCCTGGTGGTTTTGGGGCGGCAAAAAATTTATGTGATTTCGCAGTTAAAGGAAGCGAGTGTGAAATTAATAAAGAACTATTAAGTTTAGTACGCCAAATGCACCAACAGAAAAAGCCGCTAGGGCTGATGTGTATTGCTCCAGTGATGCTTCCTAAAATGTTAAATACATCAGTAGAACTAACTATTGGAGATGATAGTGAAACGATTGCTCAAATAGAAATTATGGGGGGGAAACATATTAAATGTGCTGTTGATGATATTGTAATTGATGAAGTTAACCGAGTTGTTACAACACCTGCTTATATGCTAGCTCAATCAATTTCTGAAGCAAATACGGGTATTAATAAGCTTGTTAAGAAAGTATTGGAAATGGCGTGATTATTTGAATGCGAACTATTGTTTCTAGATTATGGCACTGGTTAAAGAAGATCACATTTTCATTACTTGTGGTGTGGATTTGTTCAGTCATTTTATTTAAATACATACCAGTGCCTTTTTCTGCAGTGATGATTGAACGGCAAGTTAGCGCATGGATAAACTTAAATTTTTCTTATGTGTCTCATTCTGAATGGGTAGATGAAAATCACATTTCTCCGTATATCTATTTAGCAGTAATTGCAGCGGAAGATCAAAATTTTCCTCATCATTGGGGGTTCGACCTTGATGCAATTGAGCGAGCTTACAAACATAATTTGAGTAATAAACAAACAATTAGAGGGGCTTCAACTATCTCACAGCAGACAGTAAAAAATGTGTGGTTATGGGATGGAAGAAGTTGGTTAAGAAAAGGCTTAGAGACAGTAATGACCCCTGTTATGGAGCTTTTATGGTCAAAGAAAAGAATACTGACCGTTTATCTTAATATAGTAGAGTTTGGTGATGGGGTTTTTGGGGTAGAAGAGGCTGCAAATAAATTCTTTAATAAGCCTGCTAGCAAGCTTTCGATGAGCGAGGCTGCACTATTAGCTGCGGTTTTGCCTAATCCTCATAGATATAGTGTAAAAAAACCATCTTCTTATGTGCTCAAAAGGCAAGCTTGGATCTTGAACCAAATGCACTTATTGGGAGGTAAGAATTATCTGAAAATAAACCAGTTGATGAACGAATAAGAAAAAAGCCATGGTTTTTAACCCACGGCTTTTGTTTTTATAACAATATATTATTGTTTATGATTAATTAAGATAAGTGAAAGCAGTCGTTACTCGACGAACACCATCTGTTTCACTAGCGATTTTCGCCGCTGCATCTCCTTCTTGCCTTGTTAATACACCTAGCAAGAAAACCTCACCGTTTTCAGTAATGACTTTCACACTACCAGATTTAACGCTATCACTCGCGAGGATTTTAGATTTAACTTTGGTTGTTAACCAAGTATCTTTTGAGGCTGTACCTAAATCAACAGGCTCACCACTACGGACTTCATTATAAACTGCGATGGTGCCATCAACGTTAGAGGCTATTTGTTTTGCTCGTTCAGCCCAAGCCATATCAGGGCTTTGGCCTGTTAGCAGAACATTTCCTTTATAAGCGGTTGCAATGATACGAGCCTTGCCCGTAATTTCTTTATCTTTGTTCAGTTGCCCACTAACTCGAGCTTCTAAGGTGCCATCGTCAACTTGTTGACCAACTGTACGAGGGTCAGTTGCGCTTTTTGTTGCAACAGCAGCGGAACCGACTACAGCAGCACCAATACAACCTTGTAATAGAATAGTACTAATGACTATGGCAAAAACCGGAATTAATCGCATTTTATCTCCTTAATCGTCCTGATGTGGGAAAAGAGTATTATCTATGAGGTCACATAGACAATTTACAGTAAGAAGGTGAACTTCTTGAATTCGAACACTTCGTTGGGATGGAATACGAATTTCAACATCTTGGGGGCCAAGTAAACCTGCGAGTTCCCCTCCGTCATAACCTGTTAGGGCGACAATTGTCATGTCTCTAGTCACGGCGGCTTCAACTGCCTTAATGATATCGCTACTATTACCATGGGTTGAAATTGCCATCAAAACATCACCATGTTGCCCTAATGCTCTAACTTGTTTCGCATAAATTTCAGAAGGCTGCTTACTACCCGAAATCGCAGTTAACACTGCATTATCTGTATTAAGTGCTAAAGCGGGTAAGCTAGGGCGTTCGGTTTCAAAGCGATGGATCATACTCGCAGCAAAACGTTGTGCAGTAGCGGCAGAAGCACCATTACCACAACATAAAATTTTGTTGCCATTGAGTAGAGATTGAACCATCATCATCGCGGCTCTTGAAATGGCATCAGGCAGCGCTTCAGCAGCTGCTATTTGAGTTTGTATACTTTCAGTGAAGCAAACTTTTATTCGGTCTAGCACGAGTTTTTCCTTTGTCGCCTCGATATAATTCAAATTATTTTTGTATATTGCCATTATATTTGAATTATAGCTTTGTTGACTGCATGATCAGCGTATAAAACTGATTATATCATTTGTTAATAAATATCATTTTCGTTGAATGCATTTTGTATCCAGTCAAATTGGTTTCCCGTGATGGCGCAGATATCAAAACGGCATGCACTGGTTTCAAAACTTTCTTGCCTTTGTGAGAGCCAATATTTGGCAGCAGCTAATAGTTTTCGACGTTTGTGCCAGTTTACTGATAAAAGTGCATCTCCGTAATCACAATTCTTGCGAAACCGAACTTCAACAAATACCCAACCTGTATTATCTCGCATGATGAGGTCGATTTCTCCGCCTCGGTTCCTTGCATTACGTTCAACAAATGTTAATCCCTGCTGTTTCAGGAATGCGAGCACTTGATTTTCATAGTACCGGCCTGTTAACCATTGTATGGCTTTTGGCATAATTTTCATGACGTCCTTGTCTGAAAAAATGAAGTATTCAGTGATGTTATTGTGAGGAAACCACTTTGCCTTGTTTAAATTGCAACCAAGGTAATTCTCGGAACACTACACAGTTTGGTGTAGTACTCAAGGTTCCTGATGCACCATTGATACGAAATTGTCCCGATTGCTGTAGTTTGTCGTAATTGTTGGCTAAAGACCATGCGTCAATACCCATGGCATATAAGCGGAATAAAGAGTAATCATTGTTCAGCTTTTGTTGGGCTTGTTTACGTAAGTTATTGTTTGCACCTGCGAGTAAAGGGATTTCGCTAAATTTAACGCCATCCATTTCAAAGCGGTAGTCTGCGCCAGATCCGGCTTGGTTACTGCGAGAGCTTGCATAAAGCGAAGGACGAGAACGAGAACTAATTGCCATTTCAATCATTGGCTTGATTAAGGTCAGCTCATCACGAGTGGCAACAATATAAACGCCGTCAATCGCACCAGTTGAATCGACATATTGTGAGTCTATCGATTGTATTCCGGTATTCACAGGCGTTCCTGTCATACGGATACCTGCGCCGCGATTAATCGACTCTTTTAAAGAAGGGACAGACCCAAAGGTTTGCATTAAAACGGTTCCGCCGCCTTTTTCTTGCCACCCTTGTGCAAAGGCTTTGGCTATCCTATCACCGAAAGCATTAGCGGGAACTAGTACCAATGGCATTTGCTTACCTTCAGCTTTCATGTAAGCGGCAGCATTTTGTGCCTCATCTTCTGGCGATAATGAAAAATAGCAAAGATTAGGTCGAGGCTGTAATTGGTTCGCATCAAGCTCATTGAGGGCGAGCACACTAACAGGCGCTCCCATTTGGGTAATAACTTGAACGTCACTTTTTAATAATGGCCCAACAATAAGATTGAAACCTTCATTTTTCGCTTGTTCAATAAGCTCAGGCATTTGCTTGTTTGTGGTATCAAACACTTTGACGCTTTGGGTATTCACAGGGGCGGCATCAATACGCAAAGTTGATGTCACCACGTCGCTATCGCTAGAAGTGGGAGCATTACCTGTTGTTGCTGCAACTTGTTCATAAATTTGGTCAAGCACATCATTTCCACTACTTGGTGGCGGTGTTATGGCTGTTTGAGTAGCGGGCCCTTGAGGCAGGCCTTTTTGTGCATCCATAAAGCCTTGCATAATCGCTTGACCGAATACTTGTCCTTGCCCACTCATGGGCAAAAACAATGCAATCTTAGGGTTTTTGCCCACTTGAGGTATCATGGCTTGTTGCAAAAGAGTCGGCGTTGTCATCACTCCAGGGTTATTCGAGTAACGCATTTTCCAATCGTTATAGCCTGCAAGTAAAGCATCTGTGTCGTCTCGGTTGTTTTGATAAATATCTAAAAGATCGACCCAGCCTTGGAGAATATTTTCATCTGCCCCAATTCCATGAATTTGTTCTGGCGTTAACTGTGTTAACATCTGCCATAACCCATCAATATTAGCTTGGCGTTCAGCGGCTGTTTTTAATAAAGGTTCTTGGCTAATGTAGGCCCTTATCGCCTCCATTGAAGGCTTACCTTGTGCAGCATCAAGGATTGCTTGGTAACGGCTAGCATCATCAGATGTGCTTTGCTCAGGCGTTTTTTGGGTTGACGGAAAGTATTCCGAGACAATTTGGCACCCTGACAGTGCAAATGTGGACAGCATTGCTGTGCAGATTAACCCTTTTTTCAAATGCAAAAAAATTGAAGGACGCATACTGTATCCAATGGTGTATTTTTCAATTGCTTAATTTTAAACCGGCTATTCGGATGAAACAATGAACCAACCTAATCAAGCTGTGGTTATGGCATCCACGCTGTATATTGTCCCTACCCCAATTGGTAATATGGGGGATATAACGCAACGCGCGTTGGATGTTCTTAAACATGTTGACCTTATTGCAGCAGAGGACACTCGGCATTCAGGCATTCTATTACAGAATTTTGCGATAAATGCACGGTTGTTTGCTCTGCATGATCATAATGAACAGCAAAAGGCAGATCAATTAATTAGTCGACTTCAACAAGGTGATAGTATCGCATTAGTCTCCGATGCGGGTACACCTTTAATTAATGATCCAGGTTATCATCTAGTTAATCGTTGCCGCGAAGCGGGTATTCGTGTCGTACCTTTACCGGGTGCCTGTGCTGCTATTACCGCGTTATCAGCAGCGGGTTTACCCTCAGACCGTTTTTGTTATGAAGGTTTTTTACCTGCTAAAACAAAAGGGCGTAAAGATGTTTTACAATCACTCGAACAAGAAACTCGCACGCTGATTTTCTATGAATCAACCCACCGTTTGTTAGACAGTTTAGCAGATATGGTGGAAGTCTGGGGGCCGGATCGCCATGTTGTTTTAGCACGTGAAATTACGAAAACGTGGGAGTCCATTGAAGGCCGCCCAGTGGGGGAATTACTCGCTTGGGTAAAAGAAGATGAAAACCGTCACCGTGGCGAAATGGTGTTGATTGTCGAAGGGTATAAAAAGCCAGCGGATGACTCCGCAGTTTCCCCTGAAGTGGTGAGAACATTAAATTTATTACAAAAAGAATTACCCCCTAAAAAAGCGGCTGCAATCACGGCTGAAATTTATGGTCTCAAGAAAAATATGTTGTATAAGTTGATGCTTGATAATCAAAGTGATGAATGATTTTTGGGCAAATACCCGATTTGATTGATATAAGTGGTAAATTGCCCACGCTAGAGTCTGTACAAGCAACAACAAAGTGCCTATAATTCGCCGCGGAGTTGGCCAGACAACCGCTGCTTTATCGTAGTCCCTTCGGGAGACGGATAGAGGGGAGGAAAGTCCGGGCTCCATAGGGCAGGGTGCCAGATAACGTCTGGGAGGCGCGAGCCTACGACTAGTGCAACAGAGAGCAAACCGCCGATGGCCTGTTTACAGGATCAGGTAAGGGTGAAAGGGTGCGGTAAGAGCGCACCGCGCGACTGGCAACAGTTCGTGGCACGGTAAACTCCACCCGGAGCAAGACCAAATAGGGGTTCATATGGTGCGGCCCGCATTGAACTCGGGTAGGTTGCTGGAGCCAGTGCGCAAGTGCTGGCCTAGATGAATGGTTGTCCATGACAGAACCCGGCTTATCGGCCAACTCCACAGACAAATAAAAAAGGCTATAGCACTTTTATTGCTATAGCCTTTTTTATTACTCGTCATATTTTAACTTGTAGGGGTGTTGGCTGCTCTCGGCTACTCTAGTCACATACTTATGTATGCTCCTAGAGATATCCTCCCTTGCCGCCTACCTACAAGCTGAACTATTTAGAGCTGTTTATTGCCGCAAGCTAATCTTGTCACCTCGTTTTTCTGAAATCATCAATATCGTCACGCTCTGATGCAAATCAATACGCTATGTGAATATGTAATTACAATAGTGGTATTTATAATGCATGTTAAAGAGATGTGCGTAGATGATAAAGAAATCACGTGTAAGGTACCAACGTCGCCCAGGTACAACTGGGGGAAAACTCCCTTGGAATGATTGGCGAAATGCATCAACATGGCGTAAATTTGTACAGTTCACGCTATTGGCGATCAATATTTATATTGGAGTTACCTTCTATTACTGGGTACGATATTACGAAACTGGAGGGGCGACAATTCACCTTCCTCGCCCTGGTGGAATTGAAGGTTGGCTGCCGATTGCGGGGTTAATGAATTTAAAATATACCTTGGAAACGGGGAGTTTTCCGCCAATTCATGCGGCCTCAATGTTTTTATTAGTCTCTTTTATTGTGATTAGCTTACTGTTCAAAAAAGCATTTTGTTCATGGATGTGCCCGATTGGCACAATATCAGAGTACACTGGTAAGTTAGGGAAAAAAGTCTTTCGTTATCAAAACCAAATTAGCTTACCTAAATGGCTCGATATCCCTTTAAGAGGCCTAAAATATTTGTTATTAGGTTTCTTTCTTTATATTGCATTTTCCATGTCTGCGCAGATGATCCAATATTTTATGATGTCGCCTTATGGGATCATTATTGACGTAAAAATGTTGGATTTTTTTCGTTATATTAGCTTGTTTTCGCTTATTACTGTGGTCATTTTAGTGATAGCAAGCTTGTTTATTCGTAATGCTTGGTGCCGTTATTTGTGCCCTTATGGCGCTTTGTTAGGCATTTTTTCGCTATTTTCGCCATTTAAAATTCGGCGAAATGTGGAAAGTTGTATTGATTGCGGAAAATGTGCCAAGAACTGCCCATCACGGATACCTGTCGATAAGTTAATTACTGTAAGAACGGTGGAATGTACGGGATGTATGACTTGCGTTGAATCTTGCCCTGTTGCATCAACGTTGGATTTTTCATTGCAAGTGCCAACAAAAAAACATCAATTTCGCTTATCGGGTTGGATGATGGCAATTCTAACCTTAGCAGTTTTATTTATTATTATTGGTATTGCTATGTATTTTGGCGTTTGGGATAGCCCAGTACCTGATAATTATTGGTTTCATATTATACCAAATGCAAGAATGATAGGTCATTGATGTGCAATAAAAAGCCCCGCTGCATACAATGATGAGCGGGGCAACTTGTTGTTTTGTCATGATGACAGATTTTGTACTGCTTATTTATACTTATTTACTCGCTTATATTTATTTTCTGACTTACTGCTTACTACCACATCAATTAACCGCTTGCTTAACCATCTGCAATAATTGACGTACATCTTCTGGGCGAGTGTTGCCCGTTTCTTTATCAATGATGGAACTATAAATATGAGGGATGATTTTTTTCACGCCTGCATCAAGGGCAATTTGCAAAATTTCAGCAAAGTTATCTAAATCAATGCCGCCTGTAGGCTCTAAAGAAAAATCAAAGTCAGCGCAAGCTTTGGCAATGGCTTTATATTCTTCAATATATGTTAATCCTTTCATATTAAAGAACTTAACTGAGTCAGCACCCATGTCTTTAAGCATCATAATGGCAGTTTCAACCGGAACAATGCCATCTGGCGCTTGAGAGCTTAGTGGGCCTGTAGAAATTTTCACCATACCTACCGTGCCTGTTGGTGATATAAGCGCATTCACGAAGGTTTCGTTTTGGCCTAATAGTGCACGGCTAATTGGTGCACCAGTGAATACTTGGTTAACGTGTTGTGGTTGAACTTCTTTTGCAATTAACGACACCATGGTTGACTGATTTGGGTCGCCAGCGCCGAGACCAACTGATAATGCATTATCGGTTTCTTGTGCATAAATGCGCATATCAGCAATTGCACTTTCTAAGTCAGGGTAATTTTTAGATAAAACACCAACAACAACAAAGGTTTCTGCTGCGGCATAGATATCTTTTGCATTCTGATGGCTGCCTGCCAGTACGTTTAAACAGACACGGTCACGATAAAAATTCGGTGACAATTTCATCTTAAATTCCTTCTACTAACAAACGAATATTCTTAGAAATAACATCAAGTTGTTCAGTGCTAACACTACGAATGTCAGCCTCTACTTTTCCTTCGTTGGCTTTGTACTCACGGAAGTAAATCGCGGTATCGCCCTGCTTTAGCTCAGCCATGATTTGGTAAGTGGTTTTGCCTATCATTTTTTCATCAAAGCTAATCTCGGTACGGGCAATATCACGTCCTGCACCATCCCAGACGATTCGAGCAGAGATACCTTTAATGGCATTTAAATCACTGATGAATTGACTCATTCGATTAACCATTTCTGCGCCTGTTTCTTTGGTCGCAGTCAGGTACTGTTCGATAGCGAGTGTGAGCCCCAAAATACCTTCTTTACCTACTTTCATCGCACGGCCAATACCTTGGCTTTGGCGTTTTACCCACTCAATATATTGTTTTTTACCGATAACCAGACCGCTTGTTGGGCCTTCGATTGCTTTTGCTCCGCTGTAAATCACAATATCGCCACCGGCTTGGTAGTAAGCGGTAAGTTCTTCTTCTGCTGCGGCATCAACGATCAGTGGTAGCTGGTGGTCATGAGCCACTTTGGCGGCTTGTTCCACGGTTAGCATGCTTTTTTGCACGGTATGGTGTGATTTGATGTACAAAATAGCGGCTGTATTGGGGGTGATTTTTGCTGCTAACTGGGCGGCACTGCACTCATTAGCAAAACCCGCTTCGACTACTTTACCGCCACCTAAGCTTACCATTGTGTCCACAGGGGCACCAAAATTAACGTTATGGCCTTTAGGTAAAATAATTTCACGTGGAACAACTTTGTTGGATGAATGCAAATTGAGCAGTAAATCATCATCATCTTGTACAATCACCGCTGCAACAGCTTGTGCGATACCGGCAGATGCGCAGGAAACAACAACTGCGGCTTCAACATCTAATAGATTAGCAATATATTCGCCAGTTTTATTAACTAAGTCTTTAATTTCAAAATAATTATTTAATCCATAAGCAACACGTTCAACAACTTCTGGAGTTGGCGTTGAAACACCCAGAATTGTCATGCGGCCAGAGGCATTAATAACGTGTTTTAACTGATATTTATCATAAATCGATTGCATGTTCTGATTCACCTTGTGCATGAATAATGTGTTTTCCACCGACGATAGCAGCCAATGGTACGAAGCGGTGAGTTCCTATACGGTGTTCGCCTTCTGCATCCGTGAGCTCTGTTTGCTCTTCTTTAAGGTCAAAAAGGGTTATGTCGGCGTCAAAGCCCGGCCTTAAATAGCCTTTTGCGGGTAACGATAAGAAGTTGGCGGCTTTTTCGGTAACGCAGCGAAGCACTTGTTCCGCACTAAAGCCCATACACAGAAATTTGGTCATCACAAAAGCGAGGCTATAAACAGGGCCATTAACGCGGTTGCGGTGGTAAATATCGGAACTGATGATGTCAGGGTAAGTGCCAATGCGCATCGCTTGCTCTGCAACTTTAAAGCTAAAGCTTTCACCGCCATGACCAACATCTAATATGACACCCCGTGCGAGTGCGCGAGCAATTGATGGTTTTAGGTAGCCATCTTCGCCTAAAATCTTATTGGGTTTGCCATTAAAGCAGTGAGTGATGATATCGCCGCGCGTCAGTAAATCAGCGACTTCATCAATATCCGGCGGGTTGTTGCCAATATGCACCATGAGTGGAAGATGGTGTTTTTTCTGCATTTCTTTAGCTTTAATCAGTGGGGTAATGCCATTTTCACCAACCACACTTTTACTCATACGGGCTTTCATACCAACAACAAAGCCGGAGTGGCGTTCGATAGCGTCTTGAAAGCAGGCTTCATTGATGTTGTTCATATCCGACAATTCATTTTGCGCAATGATGCCAATACGTGAAATATTTAACAGAGAAAAGACATTCGTTTTTGCTTTCTGGGTGAGCTGATAAAATTTATCAATATCATCAGCACCGACACTACCGGCATCAACCAGTGAGGTAACTCCGCCAGCGGCTCCTGCTAAATCAGGGTCATCGAAGTAAATAGGTGACTCAACAAAGCAATGAGCATGAGAGTCAATCCACCCAGCACTGACATAAGTTTTTCCTTGTAGGTCAATGACTTTTTCGGCTTGCTGATTATTCGCTAATTCAGGGCCTGCCGCTTCGATTTTTCCATCTTTAATAAGAATGTCGATAATCGAGCCATCGATACGCTTACCTTGTTTGATGATTAAAGTGTACATAGTTGTCCTCTCGATACTCGTCATACTTCAAACTGCAGCGTTGTTGGCAGCACTTCCGCTACCCTAGTCACATACTTTTGTATGCTCCTAGGGATATCGTCGTTTGCCGCCTAGCTGCAATTTGAATTATTTAGAGTATGCCTAAGTGCGTATTCTAAATGATGTCAACCGCAGCGTTGTTGGCAGCACTTCCGCTACCCTAGTCACATACTTTTGTATGCTCCTAGGGATATCGTCGTTTGCCGCCTATCTGCAATTTGAATTATTTAGAGTATGCCTAAGTGCGCATTCTAAATGATGTCAACCGCAGCGTTGTTGGCAGCACTTCCGCTACTCTTTGAACTATTTCGAGTCTGTTTTTAATTTATGCTATTCAGTAACCCGGAGCATATGCCCCGGGAGAGAGCTGGTTAAGCGACGATTGGGAAGAAATAACCGAACAACATAGCACCTAAAATGGCGCCACCGGCAACGGGTTTTTGCCATACATAGAAAATCAATGCGCCAATTAAAGAGCCAATTCCGATTGGAATGGATGCGGCCATCGCAGCTAAAATAATTAATGGACCTAAGAAACGGCCAGAGGTATTACCCGCACCCATCATGACGTCAGCACCAAAGGTTGAGTTAGCCTGAGCAATCGTGAACTTACGTGCAAATACAATCAGTAAGCCGATTAATACGCCAAGGAATAAGCCAGTTAGTAACGACATCCAGAAGTTAGTGACTAAAAAATCCCAACCAGCGGCTAAAAATAAGGCGGGAACACCGAGGCCAATACCGGTTTGCAGTGCACCACCGATATCTAAAATACCGACCAATGAACCTTCGATGATCCTAGCAAATAAGAAACTTGCACCAAATGCTGCGACTGCGCCATAAACCCCGGTATCTAACCCTGCACGTAACATGGCGACGAAAGCCACTTCGTTAAATGCCCCAAAACCGTAGACGACATACATGTGGGTACCTGCGAAGATCCCTGCGGAAAGCAACCCAACAAAAATCGGGAAGGACCATTCTGCGTACCAAAAATCTTGTTTGTTAATTTCTGTTGTCATGATTATTTCCCGCTCAGCAGACCGTGGACGTATTCAAGCCACAATGGTTTATCTAGGTTGAAAGAGGTGATCATCTTTAGGTCGAATTCACGGAAGAAGCCGCTGAGAACGAACAGGAGAACCACTGTTATCATCATTGTACGAGTGATACGGTTCCAGCCGTTGTCATCAACGCCTTTACCAATCAAGATACCTAAAACTAAACCAGGGATAGCATTCCCCATGATTAGCTGAGCACAACCACCAAATAATGTTGCCCAGAAACCTGAACGACGCCCTGCATCCATGGCGGCTAACCAGAAGATGACTGGCATCACGGTATTAACTAACAAGTTTGCGGCAGGCACTAGTACGTTAATGGCTGTCGTTTGTAGTGCAGCAGGAACTGCGGAAGCGGTTGTGTTTAAGAAGGCGACAACTAATGCCCCAATGATGGCACAAGCGATAGCCATTTTTTTCGGGTTATGCAGTGTGTCAGCGACACTACGGTTTTTGGTTAATAGTGCAGCCGCGCCCCAGTTTGGGATGATGCGGTGGTCAACATCTTGTGTAAATGCCCCAGCAGCAACTGACGATGCCCATGCGTTAAAGAAGAACCCTAAGCCGAAAGAAAAATGAGACGCTGGGTCGCCTTCACAAGCGTTCAGCTCACCCAATGTACGGAATGCCCCCATACCTTGTACGGTTGGTGCGTGGAACATACGCGCAGCCCCTGCGCCTAAGCCAAAGCCGCAGAGCCCACCGATGATCAGGGACATGCCCAATATTTCTAAAAAAGATGCAGTTTCACTCATGGAATTAACTCCAGACCTGATTGCTATTATTGTTCTGTAAATGGTATTTCGTTGACAGAAAGTAAAGTGACATCCAGCGAAACGTCGAGTACAACACGAAAATGTTCACGTTTGCGTGGCAAAAAGAGAAAAAGAAATTTTTCTGTCCGCGAATGAGAGTGAGCACTAATCACTTCAACATCCTTTGGTTCTATCCGTAGGATGATATCTGTGCTGTTCTTCAGTACGGTTTTTTGAATTGAATTTAAGGCGTCAGCTATTGCTTTTTGCTTAGTGTCGCCTTGCCCTGTAACCCGTACAACCGTTTCGATAGATTTTTTCATTAAGCGTTGCCGTATTTTTTATTGAATGCTTTTACCAAGCGCTCGCCTAACTCTTCCTTGTCCATAAAACCGAAACCTAATACATTGCAACCGTCTGCAATCGCGGTTTCTCCCTCTTCAATAGAGCGCATCCCATAGCGAGCTTTATAGCCATATTTAGTTTGAGCGGTAATTGCGCCAGCGCCACCACTACCACAAAATGAGATGCCTAAATCGGCTTGTTCTGCGTTCATGACATCACCGAGTTTCATATCAGCAGCGACCCCCGGAACAACAACCGCTTTACCACCCGCAGCTTCAACACCGGTAGCTACTTTTTGGCCTTTACCTAAACGGTCACCGATAACAACAACTATCTGTTTCATAAAATATTCTCCAAATCCTACCAAATTAGTAATTAATCATTTGAACGAGCGACTTCAAAGTGAACAGAGAGTAAATAAGTCTCTTCAGGTGCTAATCCAGGAAGTGTGTCAACAACCCGCTGTGCGAGCACTATCGAATGTTCAGAAATTTCATCGAATAAGCTGATATCGACTTCTGGTAAGGCTTCACCCGTTTTTGCTCTACCGACCATGGCACGTAAATGAGACTCCAACATCTGTTGTTGTACATCTGTGGTGTAGCAGTCCTCCTGCTTGAGCCAGTCAGTAATCACTGCTAGCAGTTTTTGTGTCACCTCATCAATATCAAGGTTATGTTCTAACATTTTAAAAACGACAACTGATTCACTCATAACTATTTAAAATCCAAAGTAATATTGCAAGTTAGACTACTCTGTTCCTTCATGCTTAATACCTTAGTCTGTTCTTGTTCATTTTTGCAGGCAGGAAATTTCCACTTATAAGTGGAAATTGTTTGGAAATTAATAAATGTATTTTTGGTGTATTTTTTGCTCTATTTGGAAATTAAGTGGAAAAATTGACATCAGTCAACTATCTAAATAAGATGTGAATAACAATACTTTGGATAAAATGTGTTATTTATCAATTGACTATTTTTTTAATTAAAAAATGGAAACAAAAAAAGGAACTGGAAAGGGAAGTGGAAGCTATAAATGGAAATGATGTTGCGTGGGTTGTACTCGCTTCCATTTAGTCACTTTGGCCGTAAAATAGACAGTTTAGGATAGGAAAGTATTTATAAGAGTTGTGGTTAGGATCACGTAAAAGTCAGCAACTTCCACTTTTCCACTACAAAGTGGAAATTGCTACCAAGTTAGAGGATACGCGCTAAGCTATCTTTAGCTATTACTTGGAACTCATTGAAATTTTTGACACTCACTAAGCGACGTGTTGTCTTTTCTTTTACAAAGGTAACGAAAAGGTCATAAATAGCCATTGCTTCTTCATAGTCTGTTTTACTGATAGCTAATAAGAAAATGACATAAGCATTTTCTTTGGTTTCTTTATTCCACTCAATGCCTTTCGGGGCGACAACGGTTGCAACCACTGTTTTATTGGCTAGTAACCCTAAAGAGTGAGGCAATGCGATACCTTCCCCGAGCAAGGTGGAAACAATTGATTCACGCTCTTGTAGTGAAGGGTAGAAATCAGGTGTGACGTAGCCTTCTTGCTGCAATTTATTGCAAACCATTTGAAAGAGCTCTTCTTGGCTAATTTTTTCATTAATTACCATGAAGAACCGTTCATCAAAAAAGCGCTCGATAATATAAGGGCGAGTTTGATCAACCATGGCGAGGCGGCCAACTAGCTCTAGCTGATAGGGTGTTGGGAACGGCGCAATTTTAATAACAGGCTTATTTTTCTCTGAAATTCGTACAGTGGTAATCACGAAATCTTCAGAGACTTCATCCAAGGATTCATACTCTTGTAACGTTAACCCTCGGCTAAATTTGAGCTGTGGAAATTCACGCATGATTTTAGATTCAACCACGCGAAACGTGGAGTTCCCTGCATCAGTAACTACCAGTACTTCTGTTTGGCGAATGGAGCCAGCGCCATAGTTACGTTCGAGGCTGACTCCAATATGAACCGCAAGGTAACCTAGTTCATCTTCACTGATTGGGTGGGGGAGTAGTTGCTTACTTGCACTGGTTAACGCGCTCAGTGTGACATCATAGGCGAACGGGTAATATTGTTTGATATCAGATAATAGCGGGTTTGGTGTGGAAATATGATACTGCAAACGGGTGATCAGCGATGCAAGATGAGTATTGAGATCTTTTTTGAGTTTTTCATCGCTCCGTAAGTCATAATTATATAACTCATTAATATAATTTAAAATATATTCACACAGCTCATTATGAGTACCACTTTTTTGCGTGCTAGAGTCTTGGTTACTAATGCGTTGGGCAACAATTTGGTCATGTAAATAGCTAAGTTCTGCCCCTGAAAGGTCATTGCCAAGAAAGTAGATTAAACCTTTGGATATTTCATCACAGGCTTTGCGGATCACTTCTTCACTGTCATCGTTTTTGACCGCAGTGGTGAGCTCATGGCCGCGAGTGATACGCAAAATAGTCACCGCACAATTAAAAACTAGGTATAAATGGCCTTCATTGCTAATCCGAATATCAAAACGATTCAAACTGTTATGTAATACTTTATCGATATATGACAGGTCTAAATTATCCAGACAATCGGGGCGGAAAGTGGTTAAATCAGGCGATATCTGTGCGCAATAACGACGCCATAAAGTTTCAGTCATACAAGCTCGAACTGCCCACTCGCTACCATTCAAACGAATACCTTGGTGAGGAATACTTTCTAATGCAATTTGGTATTTTTGCAGCTGTTCTCTCACCGCCCCCATATCTTGTTGTAAAGTGCCTCGGCTGATAAACCATTCCTCAGCGATATCATCAAGCTTTACGGGAAGTGATAGCATTAAGAGCTTTAATAGCAGTGCATCAATGCGCTCTTTGCTCGTTCGAGGAATCTGATCGTCTTCATCATTTTGTTGAGTAAAGGTCGCAAATAGGGCTTCGTCTTCAATGTTCAACCGGTAACCACGACCTCGTTCATACACAATATGTGCACTATATGGCTGTATCAATTCATTGATTTCATTGATATCAGAACGAATAGTTCGAGTAGAAACGGAAAAGTTTTTTGCTAATTCATCTTGAGGAACAACCTCATTGAGAATTTGAGCAAAAATTTGATTATGTCGCTGTTGAGTGAATAGAGCCACGGAAACACCTTTAAAATCAAAACGAAAAAGCATTTGAGCAAGAAAATTACGTGTTTTTTGCTCGCTAATGGCAGGACTCTAACACAAGCGTGTCAATATGTAGGATATGTAAATCATTAAATTTGCGAATCCGTTCGCAAAATTCACTCTGCTATAGCAGGAAAAGGGCTAGCTTTGCTCTCCAAGATCGATTAATAGCCCTCTAAACGGTTTATTTGCACTAATGATGACTTGATTGTCGTCTTGGATAAAAGCCCCATCATTGCAATTCATCCCGAGTTGTTCGCCTTTTGGTGTTCGTAATGTTGCTCCACCATGTATAGACTGAAGGAATGAGTTTTTTCCTTTTAGTGTGATAGCGGTTGACTCATTCGCTGCCAAATGAATTTGAGTGATCCAAATTTGTTGACGTAATTGAATGCTTTGATCTTCCCCATCAGGAGAGGCGATAAGCTTACTCTCATTTTCACTAATGGCTATTTTTTGCAAGGGTAAAGATTCTTGCTGTGGGCAAGCATTTAACCAGAGCTGTAAACGCGTTAGTGGCGTTTTGGGGCACACATTTTGTTCGCTGTAGCTAAGATCTGGGCGTGGTGAGAAACGCACACATTCACCTTCATCCGCTTGGATGGTATTACCTAAACTGTCTCGATATTCTGCGTGCCCTTTTAGGATGATATTTAAAATATCAACATGAGGGTAGGTTCTTGGCTGTAGCGCATTTTGTGGCGCAATAACCTCTTGATTCAGCACTCTGAGTGTTTTAAAACCCATAAAATCTGGGTCAAAATAATGGCCAAATGAAAAGGAATAACGCGCTTGCAGCCAACCATAATCAGCTTTTCCGCAATGGTTAGCGGGTCTCAGTGTCATCATAATGGTTAACCCCCATCGAAAATAAATAAGTTAATAATCTATTGTTATAATAAATAGCTGGACGTTGAATTGTTAGCCAGTTAATCTGTTTCCCTTGTTCAAATTTCCTGAAAGAGAAACTTCATGAGTAAAGAGAGAGCATTAACGCTTGAGTCATTAAGGGTTATGGATGCAATCGACCGCCGTGGTAGTTTTGCTGCAGCCGCTGAAGAGTTGGGGCGAGTCCCATCTGCGCTGAGTTATACCATGCAAAAATTAGAAGAAGAGCTCGATGTCATTTTATTTGACCGTTCAGGGCATAGAACTAAGTTTACCAATGTCGGTAGGATGCTACTTGATAGAGGAAGGATCCTACTTGAAGCCGCTGATAAGCTAACATCTGATGCGGAAGCGCTTGCAAAAGGATGGGAAACGCATTTAACCATCGTGTGTGAGGCTTTAGTTCCTGTTCATTCACTTTTTCCGCTGGTGGAACGATTGGCGGAAAAATCAGACACACAGTTATCGTTAATTACTGAAGTATTGGCGGGAGCATGGGAACGTCTTGAAAGCGGTAAAGCGGATATAGTCATTGCTCCTGATATGCATTTTCGATCCTCTTCAGAAATTAACTCTAAATCGTTATATACCGTTAATCATATTTATGTAGCGAGCCCGGATCATCCCATTCACCAAGAACCTGAGCCGTTATCTGATGCGACTCGAGTGAAATACCGTGGAATTGCAGTGGCTGATACCGCTCGTGAGCGGCCTGTGATCACGGTGCAGTTGTTGGATAAACAACAACGATTGACGGTGTCAACGATTGAGGATAAACACAGAGCCTTGTTGGCCGGCCTTGGTGTTGCGACGATGCCATACCCAATGGTTGAACAAGATATTCGCGAAGGGCGTTTAAAGGTGGTTGGCGCAGAGTTTAGCCATGAGACGAATATTATTATGGCGTGGCGGCGGGATAGTATGGGGGAGGCTAAGTCGTGGTGTCTCCGAGAGATCCCAAAATTATTTAGAGTGTAAACTCGTTATATTTTGAGCCGTAGGGGTGTTGGCTTCATTGAGTCACCCGAGTCACATACTTATGTATGCTCACGGGATGACTCAATTTGCCGCCTACCTACAACTCAAACTATTTAGAGTTTACGAGCAGGGTTTGCTGGTAGCGATTCGAAAGAATAAATAAAACAGCTTGGTTTAATTTTCACTTATCGATGACTATGATTTGGTTTTTATCGGCTTCAAAACAACTACATTGAATAAAAAAATACCTCCCGAGGGAGGTATAAGTTGGACAAACAAATAAAGTCAATAAGGGTGATAATGAAATCGGAATTACCATTTTTTATTTAATAAATGGTCAATACTAAATTTCCCTGGGCCGGTTACTGCTAATAGTAAGAAACCGCCTGCGATAGTAAAGTTCTTCATAAACATTAAACTATTTGGTGCAACGCTAAAGTCGATATGGAACAGTAGCGCCGTTAATACGGTAAAGCCTGCAGTAAATAGGGCTACAGTTCGTGTTAAGAAACCAAATAGAATGGCTAAACCGCCACCAAGTTCTAATAAAATGGTTAAAGGTAATAAAAAGCCTGGAACACCCATTGCTTGCATGTATTGTTGTGTTCCTGCGTATGCATCTCCCAGTTTTCCATACCCAGCAACAATGAACAGAATTGGCATCATAATACGAGCTAACAATACCGCACCATTTTCTAAATTTTTCATTAAGATTCTCCAGACTAATAAGCCATTAAATATAAAGTACTTGCGATATGTGTCGCTTTGTAATGTTGTTTTCAGCACAAATAGGCAAGAAAACATTTGATGGGCTTATAATAGTCATTTGGTTATTCAATAAAAAGCAAAGCTTATTAACAAAGATAGTCAAAAAAATTGAACGGTGATGAAGGGGAGCTAGCTAAAGTGAAGAGACTTAATTTAGCATATTGATTTTGATTGGAATTACTTCTTTCCTGCATTGATCGTACTTTGAATTGTCCTTGCTATACCCCACATTGTGAAGGCTTTTTTCCCTAATTGAAGTATGCGTTTGGGTTTTTTCAGTGAATAAATCGAAAGCAGGCCTGTAGCTGCAATAAATAAAGGACGGAAGGTAACGAAGGTTTTCCACGTACGGTCATAAGGAGCGGTCACACGTAGCCAATCTTCAGAACTTGCAGCAAGGTCGCTCCGTTGCTGCTCAATTCTGTTGAGTAACCGTTGTTTTTTTGCGGCAAGTAATTGGCGTTTATTTCTGGTCATTATCTTTACCTGCTAATGCATTCGCGTCTTGGCTTAATTGCTCCCGTGTGGAGCTCAATAAGGTAGACTGCTTTGCTTTTTTAAGAGCCCAAATAGCAAAGGTAATGGCGAGTAGGACTAAGCACCCTGTTGTTATAGCAAGTGCTTGATAACGATAAACAGGATCAACAGACCAAAAAATAAGACCAATTAAACACATTAGGCCAAAAGCAGTAAAAAGAAGCGCTAGTCCAACTAACAATAACAACTGGATAAAATTAACTTTCTCTTCTTCGAGCTCAACGGCAATGAGTTGAAGGCGAGTTTCAACAATATTAACGGTAATACTGGCAATGCGTTGCAGTATTTCAAGGACCCCTTTACCGGGGCCCTGACGTTGTTGATTTTGTTCCATAAGCAATTAACGTTTCGCGAGAAGTACGCCAAGAACCACACCAACAGCAGCACCGATACCGATACCAGTCCATGGGTTTTCTTTGACATAGTTGTCTGCACGGCCCGCAATTTCTTTAGTTTGCTCAGTGATCCTTTCGGTGGTTTGACCGAGTTTAGCGCGAGATGAGTAAAGTACATCTTTCGCTTTGGATTTCAAGCTTTCAATCTCTTCTTTCGACTTCTCGCCTGTATCATTCAATACGGCTTCAAGAGAATCTGCTAACGCTTTTAGTTCTGCGCGTAGGTCTTCTGATGAATGATTTGATGACATATAGAACCTCCTATCAATAGAAAAGAAACTTCACTGTATTAACAATAACGGTTTTTGCATTAAGTGCAATGAGTTATTCAATAAAAAATTAGGGGTTAAGAAAAAATGTAAAAAACAGTGTTTATGAAAATTCTATAAATATCAGTTAGTTAATTTAATTGCGAGGAGTGGTGATACTAAGACGTAAAATTAAGTAAAAATGAAAATGCGAGAACTGAGAGTTCCCGCATGGAGAATTAATTCGCTTTTTTATTTGAGAATTTTTTCTTAACGACAACAGCAATGCTACCAATTAAGCCAAGGATCAGTAGCCCTACAGGGATCAACATCAAAATGTTCATAATATGATGTTCATATTGCAGGAAAATCGGGCTTTTACCAAAGCCATAACCAATTGCAGTCAAAATTAACACCCACAGTAGGCCACTTAACCAATTGAATACTTGGAAACGACCGTTTTGCAAGCCAGCTAGCCCTGCTATTGTTGGAAGTAGTGTTCTGACAAAAGCTAAAAAACGACCAATTAACAAGGCTGCGAGGCCATGACGGTGGAACAAGCCATAAGCGCGTTGGTGGTAGTGTTCAGGTAAGTGCTCAAGCCAGCCTTTAACTATTCGTGTGTTCCCCAGCCATCGCCCTTGTATATAACCAACCCAACAGCCTAAACTGGCGCCAGCGGTTAAAATTACAATAGTGAGCGGATAACTTAATGTGCCTTTAGCGATGAGAACACCAACTAAAATCAATAAGCTATCGCCAGGTAAAAACGCTGCAGGCAACACCCCGTTTTCAAGAAACAAGATAGCGAACAGCATGAAGTAAATCGACCACACTAACGATGGGTTAGATAGGGTGACATAATCTTGGTGCCAAAGGGCGAAAAAAAGTTCTTTAACTAATTCCATTAATGTTTCCTAAACGGCAATAACAGCAACAAACTTGTTGTTGGGCAGGGAGAAATGGATTAAGTGAATGCCAAAGTGAAAGTAGTGTTTCCTCAGGCTGTTAGTGTAAAGCACGCTCACTTTAACAAAACAGAAAATAACTAAACAGTAAATTTTAAGCTTATTTTTAGAATTCATTTAAGTTTTGGCCAATTTTTACGATTTATTGCGCGGCATGGAACGATGTAAAGTGCTTAAAAATGGCGTTTAACCCGCTTTTTACCGAGAGTATGCGAAATATACTTGTTAATTTATCTTTTAATGTAAAAAAATAACGATAAAACAATAAAGGCTAATTATTGCATTTTAAGACTATTTACCGTATCTTATCGCCATAGCAAAGGGGAGTAACTTCTTCTTGTCGGTTTATCGTCATTACGGTGTACACACTACACCCGGTAGCCGAGCACCACAGTTCCCTATTTTTAGGTTATTTGTGTTGTAAGTGAGACCTTGCCAGAAGGCGGGGTTTGCTCATAATTTACAACCAAAAGAAATAGCTTGTGGTTAACGAATTTTAAGCGGCTGATGTCTTCTGGATATCAGCCGTTTTTTGTTTTTTAAGGGAAAGGAAAATGCACTCAGTTGGTAACCCAATTTTATGGGGTAGTTTTGCCGTTATTATTTTACTTATGTTACTCATTGATTTGTTCTGGCAAGGGAAACACAAAGGCCAAGCAATGTCGATGAAACAAGCTGCGGCTTGGAGTATCGTGTGGGTAACGCTTTCGCTTCTCTTTGCAGCGGGTTTTTGGTGGTATCTTAATGAGAACGTAGGGCGTGAGTTTGCCGATAGCCAAACCATGGCGTTCTTAACGGGTTATTTATTAGAAAAAGCATTAGCTGTTGATAACGTATTCGTTTGGTTGATGTTATTTAGTTATTTTGCCATTCCTGCAACTTTACAGCGTCGTGTGTTGGTTTATGGAGTATTAGGCGCTATCGTACTTCGTACGATTATGATTTTTGCAGGTAGTTGGTTAGTCACACAATTTAGCTGGATTTTGTATGTATTTGGCTTGTTCTTGCTATTTACTGGTTTGAAAATGGCTTTTGCCAAAGAAGATGACTCGCCAATAACGGATAAACCGCTAGTAAAATGGGTTCGTTCTCATTTACGTATGACGGATGAATTACATGGTGAAAAATTCTTTATTAAACGTAATGGCGTCCTATTTGCGACCCCACTTATTTTAGTGCTGATTTTAGTTGAAATTAGTGACGTGATATTTGCGGTGGACAGTATACCCGCTATTTTTGCGGTGACGACTGACCCATTCATTGTTTTAACATCGAATTTATTTGCAATTTTAGGCCTACGTGCCATGTATTTCTTGTTGTCAGGGGTTGCTGAAAAATTCTCAATGCTAAAATACGGTTTAGCGGTAATTTTAAGCTTTATCGGTATAAAAATGCTATTGATTGATATTTTCCATATCCCAACACCGATTTCGTTGGGTGTGATTGCGTCAATCTTAGTTATAACGCTGGTTATTAATGCCATTGTTAATAAACGTAATGAAGCAAAAAATTAATTTACCTTTTTCATTTTTTAAATCCTCTGCTGTGAAGCAGGGGATTTTTTTTAACCCTCTGAAAACACTCAACCATTTTAGTCATACCATTCTACTATAAGAAACAAAACTCTATTGAGATCACAGTTATGTAAAATGTTTGTTAAACAAAGTCAATCATTGTGTATATTTTGAATAATTGCCTTTTCAGGCGACTATTATTCCTTATACTTGCTGTGCAAACACATTTAATTCCTAATAAAGATAAATAATATAGGTCTATTATGGATACAAATAAAACAGGGTTATGGCGAGTTATTAGCCAAGGTAGTCTAGTCAAGCAGATACTGGTTGGCTTGATAGCAGGTATTTTGCTTGCATGGTTATGGCCATCTGCTGCAAAAAATGTCGGGTTGTTAGGGGATTTATTCGTTAGTGCATTAAAGGCTGTTGCGCCTGTATTAGTATGGGTGTTAGTGATGTCATCTATTGCTAACCACCGTCAAGGGCAAAAAACCAATATCAAACCTATACTGGTCTTGTATATTTTGGGAACATTTTTTGCCGCGGTTGTCGCCGTTATTGGTTCTTTTCTATTTCCATCAAATTTAGTGTTAGTGGTCGGTGATACACAGCTAAATCCACCGGGAAATATTGCTGAAGTGTTAAAAGGTTTGCTAATCAATATATTTTCGAACCCTATCGATGCACTGATTAAGGGCAATTATATTGGTATTTTAGCGTGGGCGATTGGGTTGGGTATTGCATTGCGCCATGCAAATGAAACCACAAAAAATTTAGTTCATGATTTTTCTAATGCAGTAACACAACTGGTACGTGTTGTGATCCGTTTAGCGCCTTTAGGGATTTTTGGCTTAGTTGCTTCTACGATCGCAACGACAGGTTTTTCAACCTTAAAAGGTTATATCCACGTTCTCGCTGTTTTAATTGGCTGTATGTTGGTCGTTGCTTTTATTGTTAACCCACTGATTGTTTATTGGAAAATGAAACGCAACCCATATCCATTAGTTTTAGCTTGCTTACGTGAAAGCGGGGTAACTGCATTCTTTACACGTAGTTCAGCAGCGAATATCCCTGTAAATATGGGGATGTGTCGTCGTATGAATTTACACGAAGATACCTACTCTGTTTCTATTCCATTAGGTGCAACCATCAATATGGCAGGCGCTGCGGTAACAATTACGGTATTGACGCTAGCCGCTGTGCACACTTTAGGTGTACCAGTGGATATCCCAACGGCACTGTTATTAAGTGTGGTTGCTGCGGTGTGTGCATGTGGCGCATCAGGCGTTGCCGGCGGTTCACTATTACTGATCCCATTAGCTTGTAACATGTTCGGTATTTCAAATGAAATTGCGATGCAAGTGGTCGCGGTTGGTGTGATGATTGGCGTATTACAGGATTCAGCAGAAACGGCGCTTAACTCTTCAACTGACGTGTTATTTACTGCAGCGGTGTGCTTAGCGGAAGATGAGAAACTGGCTAACGCTGAATCGCGGCTATCTCATCGTGATTAATTGTTAATTAAATATATTTTGAAAGGGCAGAGACAGCGAAAGTGAACTCTGCCCTGATTTTAGTGGGTTATTGAGTTAAAACTCATTACGTAAGCGGCTATAACCTTCGACTAACTGCACATTAGTTGCGGCAACTTCTTCTGAAAATTGCAAAGAGGCGCGGTCAACTTGTTTAAACTGAGATAAATCACTGTGGGCATTTACATGTACGCAGGATGGAATATATAAAGCAGGGGGTAGTGTTAAACCATCAACAACAGCGTTATAGCGAACAACACAGTTTTCCCCAATTTTGCAATTAAATAGAACGCTATTAAAACCAATAAATACTCGTGTAGCAATATTACAAGGGCCATGGACAATGGCACGATGTGCTATTGAAGTATGTGAGCCAATTTGTACTCCAGCCCCACTTTTAGAATGGATAACAACACCATCTTGAATATTTGAATGTGGGCCTATTACTATCGGTGACATATCCCCCTCTTCATTGAGTTCATCAGCTCGGATGACTGCATATGGGCCGATATACACGTAATCTTCAACAATGACTTTGCCACAAATAATTGCAGTAGGGTCGATATAGGCTTTTTCTGAAATAACAGGGGAGTGTCCTGATGGATTTTTACGCAGCATGAGTACTCCGTTTCCAGTGAGTGTGAACAACTGCATTATGTGCATGTAAACTTTCTTGATGCTCTATATTAATGTTCACTTCGTCATAGTGACATTGATGACGAAAAGCCATGACAAGTTTTCTCGCTGCATCTTCACAAAACATCAGGTTTTGGGCATTTGCGATAGCGAAAGCTTGTTCATCATTACGTTTAACAACAGTTTGTACAGGTGTTGAAAGCACGTTTTCAATTTGATTAATTAATTCAATGATGGGAAATATTTTATGACTAGCTTTCAACGCTATGGTTACCCATGCCCAGCTGCGTTGGCTATGTGGTGTAGCGGGTAACCCATTTTTAGCTAGCCAGTTGAAAACTTGAGTGGGATATAATGGTTGTGCCTCGTCCTCAAATTCAATAGCAAATTGTTGTTGAATTACTTGGGTACTGAGTGCCGTGGCACTAGGACATGTCGATGAATAAGGAACCCCAACTTTTAAACAGATAATAAATGATTTGTTGAAATTTGCATTTATTTCAAATGGATATGCTTTCCATCCATGCTGGTGAGAAACTAAAGAAGGGCGAGATAATAAAATATCGCCATAAAGTCGAAGAGATGACTTCGATGATACATGGCTATGGGATATTAAAATCTGCTCGAGAGCCTGTTGAATCAAATTGGGGGTTAGTTCATGCTGTGTGAGTCCATCTAAGGTCTGATACAGCCGGGACATGTGTATTCCTTTCTGTCCTTGTAAATCAGTACCGACATCAACAAGTGCGTTGATTGGACGACCCGCTATCTCAATAGGTAAAGCAATCCCTGTCATACCGACCCAGTCTAGCTTGATATTGCTATAAATATCATTTTCATTTTGCGCATCCGGTAAAGATGAACAACGTAATTCAGTTGATACTGTCATAACCCCTCAGCCATTCTTAATTTATAAATAGTAGTTATGTTATAACATAACAATTGTTTGGGGTGAAGAAAAAGAGGTATAAATATCAGTTAGGTTAAGGAGTGCAGTTCCCCCTTAGATAAAAGGCTCACCTTAGGGGGATATGAAGAGGCTAAATCTGATATGCGGTTTTCATCCCTTGCTCAATTGCTCGGCGGGCATCCAGTTCTGCAGCAACATCCGCACCGCCAATCACATGGGCATTGATCCCGTGTTCTGCTAGTTGTTTTTTTAATGGGCGGTAAGGCTCTTGCCCTGCACACAAAATGACATTATCAACGGACAGGCACTGTGTTTTATCTTGATAGCGAATATGGAGCCCTTCGTCATCAACTCGCATGTATTCCACGCCATTTAGCATTTGAACACCGCGTTTCATTAGTGATAAACGATGTACCCAACCGGTTGTTTTACCGAGGCCTGCTCCCACTTTACTGTTTTTCCGTTGTAATAAATACAATTGACGAGCTGATGCCATAGGGACTTTTTGTGGGGGGAATACACCACCTTTAGAATGAATTGTGGTATCAATATTCCACTCTTTATTAAAGAGTGAATTATCTAAACTGCTGCTTTTCCCTTCTTGGGTTAGCAATTCAGCAACATCAAAGCCAATCCCTCCAGCGCCAATAATAGCGACACTTTTTCCAACAGAGCGTTGTTTGGTGATGACATCGATATAGGAAATGACTTTATGGTGATCAACCCCTTCGAGCTGGATTTTTCGTGGGATGACACCCGTTGCAATAATGACTTCATCAAACCCCGATAAACAGTCAACATCGGCTTGTTGTTCAAGGCGTACATCAACATTCAATAATTGTAATTGGCGGCAAAAGTAACGGATGGTTTCATGGAATTCTTCTTTGCCAGGTATCTGTTTAGCGAGGTTAAATTGGCCACCTATATGGTTAGATTTTTCAAACAAAGTGACACGATGCCCACGCTTTGCCGCGTAAATTGCACAAGATAACCCAGCGGGCCCAGCACCAACAATCGCAACGGATTTGCTCAGTGCGGCTTTTTCGTTGGGATAATCCATTTCCCTAACAGCTTGTGGGTTAACTAAACAACTGGCCAGTTTTCCACTAAAAATCAGGTCGAGACAGGCTTGGTTGCAACCAATGCAAGTGTTAATTTCATCTGCTCGATTTTCTGCGGCTTTACGAACAAACGCTTCATCAGCTAGAAATGGCCGAGCCATTGAAACCATATCCGCTTGGTGATTGGCAATAATATGTTCTGCAACAAAAGGATCATTGATGCGGTTAGTGGTTATCAGTGGAATATTCACTTTCCCCATTAATTTTTGCGTAACCCAACTAAATGCACTGCGGGGAACTTGCGTTGCTATCGTCGGTACCCGAGCTTCGTGCCAACCAATACCGGTGTTGATCATACTCGCACCCGCGTTTTCAATTTGTTTGGCAAGTAATTCAATCTCTTCCCACGTTGAGCCATCTTCAACTAAATCCAGCATGGAAAGCCGGTAAATAATAATAAAGTTAGCGCCAACGGCTTCCCGTATTCGCCGTACGATTTCAATGGGAAAACGAATTCGGTTTGTGTAACTTCCACCCCATTCATCGGTTCTATGGTTGGTACGTTTGGTGATAAATTGGTTAATTAAATAACCTTCGGATCCCATAATTTCGACACCATCATAGCCAGCTTGTTGAGCTAGCTTGGCTGTTGTCACGAAGTCATCAATCGTTTTTTCAACTTCATCAGTTGAGAGTTCTCGGGGGGCGAATGGAATAATCTCTGCTTGAATAGGACTTGGTGCAACTAATTTAGGATGCAAGCCATAACGCCCTGCATGTAAGATTTGTAAGGCGATTTTACCGTCAGCTTGGTGGACGGCATCCGTGATTTGTTGATGAAATAAAAGCTGGTTTTTATCGTTTAATACTGCGCCATGAGCGGTAAGCGCCCCTTCTGGATTGGGGGCGATACCACCGGTAATGATCAGACTGACACCATTTTCAGCGCGTAGGCGGTAAAAATGTGCTAGCCGCTCGCTGCCTTGTGGGTGCTCTTCGAGCCCAGTATGCATTGAACCCATCAAAATACGGTTTTTTAGCACGGTATGGCCTAAATCTAGCGGGGTAAAAAGGTGTGGAAAATTGCTCATTATTATACTCCCATTCGGGATTTCATTAACAGGTCAGATGAGTTAACTGTAGCGTAATGAAGCTGAAATTTGGTAAAGATGTTAAAATTTTGTGATTTTTATCATATGTTTTCGGTTAAATAGCTGAGTGTCATAAAAAAATAGGTGTTTTTTTATTTTTATGTCATAAACAGAGATTAAAAAAAGAGACACACAGCATAAAGAACGATATAGGGGAAGCCATGATGAAAGAGATTTGCCAAGCTATTACTTTAGAAGGTGAATACGTTCGCCTTGAACCTCTATCCCACCAATATGATGTCGAACTGGCAGATATCATTCGACGAGATGGGTTGAATAATTTGTGGTATGCCTTAGTTCCTGAGCCTGAGCATTTCTCTCAAGATGTGGAAAAGCGCCTGGAAAATTTCCAGAAAAAGGAATGCTTACCTTTTGTGGTGATCGATAAACAAAGCGGTAAACCAGTTGGTATTACTTCTTACAATCGTGTGGACCATGCAGTAAGGCGGGTTGAAATCGGAGCCACTTGGTATGGAATAGAAGTACAACGCACCGCATTAAATACAGAAGCTAAATATTTGCTATTAAAGCATGCTTTTGAAGAATTAAATTGCGTTGCAGTGGAGTTTCGTACACATATTTTAAATAGCCAAAGTCGTCGAGCCATTGAACGGTTAGGGGCTAAGCTCGATGGTATCTTGCGCAATCATATGAAAACTAAAACGGGTGAACTGCGTGATAGCTGTGTATATAGCATTATCGAGTCAGAGTGGCCGTCAGTAAAACACCACTTAGAATGGCAGATGGTGAAACCGCGCTAAGGTTAGCTGTAGGTAAGTCGCCCACCGAAAGGTGGGCGATATTAGCTATAAATACTCATGCATGGGTTTGGTCATAAACACATTATTTGGCATTTTTTCTGTGGTGGTATAGCCAGCAGGGCTATTAATCAGTGCAGGAATACGGTTCACTAAATTTGCACAGGTTAATTCTACGGTTGCTGGGTTATTCACCTCAATTGAGGTGTCAGGTTCACCAATTAACTGCCAGCTATTTTTATCGCACTCATCCGCTGTTAAGATTTTCCCAATACACTCTGTTTCGAGGGTAATACCTTCTGCGGTTTCGGTGATTACCACTGCAGATAAGCCTAATACATCCCCTTTTTTCACGGTCATTTTGAGGGTATCGGAGTAAATATCTTGTTGGGCAATTTGCGGTACACAGCGCTGAGTTTGGCTGGTGATCGTTAACCCAAGTCGGCTGCATAACCAACCATTTTGTGTCCACATATACGGTGGTGCATATTCACCGCTTTCAATTTTCTGCGAAATAACATCGTAAGGTAAGTCGTTATAGTTACCAATTTGTTTGTCGAACTCGTCAACGGTTAAACCCGCGCCGTGGCCGACAGCGAGAGCGATACCGTAATCTTCAACGTTATAGCAGCTAGAACCTTTAATTTTCACCAATTTGTGCATGGAGCCTGCTAAAGTGTCAATGAGCACCCCCCAAAACATATCTGGGTAGCCACTTCCTGCAAGGGTACAATTATTTTCTTTGGCTAATGCATCAAGCTTTTGTGTAATTTCAGGTGATGAATTCCATGGATAAAGGGCTTCTTCTCCGGTTGAAATAGCGTTTACACCATGACGTGCAAATAAAGAGAATGCATATTCTAAATCAGCCATGGTACTCAATGTTGCGATGATGCCAACATCAGGTTTTAATATTTCGAGGGTTTTATCCGCTTCATGTAGCGGCTGTACTTTTACCCCTGATGGCGTCGTTCCTGCAATTTCACCTATATCTTTACCAATAACGGTTTCATTGATATCAAAAGCCGCCACAACTTCAGCACCATGTTCTTGCAAGTAACGGATCAAAAATTTACCCATTTTTCCGCAACCATATTGAACTGCATGTACTTTTTTCATCATTTTTGTCCTATATGCGAATTATCTATAGACCATATTGTGAGATCTGAATGTAAAAAATATTGTTTTATATCAATTAGTTGAATAAAGAATTTTTAATAAATTTAGTTGTCATTATGATGTTGTTTTTATTATTAATTTGATATTGGTAAAAGTTAAATATAGATAAGGTGTGAGAAACTGATTTAAATAAAAAATAGTAGGGCTCATTAAAATTGCAGAAAACGACTTTCAAATGATAACAATTGATTATGCTATCGCATTGAATTATAAGAGGGGTGATTGAGTTGAACACAATTTCAGCATACGGTTTCGAAACACTAGACCTAAGCTAAAACTACACGTATAATCCTTCCCACTTTGGCCCCTTAGCTCAGTTGGTTAGAGCAGTCGACTCATAATCGATTGGTCACTGGTTCAAGTCCAGTAGGGGCCACCAAATTTTAGCTGTTAAATCAGCACATTAAGCCACTTTGTAAAAAGTGGCTTTTTTTGTATCTAAAAGCCAATGGCGACAAAATGGCGACAGAGACTTTTAATATTAAATTGATTTCTTGGAACATCTAATGACTTTTTCAGACAAGTTAACAATATTTGGTATCGTATTCGGTTTAATAATGACTGTTTCACCTTATTTATTTGGTATAAAAGGCAAGCGTCGCAAAAATATCCGAAGAAAGTCTGAACTATTAAGAATGCGAAATTGGAATAACCTTGGTGATTTAACATATGAACATCCATATCCAGCAATAGAGATTAATGTTGAATCCTCTGATCACAATGGTGTTATCCAAGGAACGATCACTAATTGTGAATGTGAGAGTGACTCAACATATGATTTTCTATTTGAAGGAAAATTAAATCATAAAGGGGTTGCGTACATTAATATTCAAATTCAAATAGGGCATAGAAGAGTTAATGTTGGGAAAGCAAAAATAGTATATAGAGAGTCGGATAATACTTTAGATTATTACTATATTTCAGGTCATAAAGACAACCCTAGTATATCTTGGGAAGTAGCATTACCAAGATTTAATACTTTTGGTTTAATTGGCTGTTAGTGATTTCAGTTTTTATCTCCCATTAAGCCGCATCGCTACTGACTTTTTGAAATTATGCGGTTGATATCGCAATCAAGCCAAACCCACGTAAAATAGAAATTTATTTTATCTTTCATTGCATTGTGTTTTTAACGCGATCCATTTAGTGATCCAAAAACTGAAATTTCCTGAAATTCTTTTCAATCATTTCAGTTTGATATTTTCGGCAACTCACTAGCGTTGGCGCGGCTTGGCGATATGCTTTGTAGGATTTCGAAACTGAAATAAAGTTTAGATCCAAAACGCGCAGGCGGGTGCGATGTAGTGCATTTTACGTGGTAGGTAACTTTATTTCGTGGGGTAGCGCTGCATCAGCACTATGTTATTGATGTGATCCAAATGAAAGGTTGCTTGATGTGGTTTGACTGTTGGTAGGCTGTAGATCGCATATAGGCTTACCTATGATGGGCTACAAATATTAAAGGCTACCGATGGTAATCGGTAGCCTTAGTTACGATCCGATTATAAGAAATAACGGATTAATTCTAGTGTTGGTAAAACAACGGCTAGAACCATGATAGTGATGTCTAACATCTCTTTCATACGTATACCTTCCATGGATACATGGAAAGCCGATAGCCCTAACTTTTGCCTTTAAATTGCCTGTCCAGTTAGGCTTCTCAGTGTTAGCTTTGAAATATCGGACTTCCAGTCTAAGGCTATGAATCACCACCACATGTTATTCATTCAGGGCTTAACTTCTCGTTTGTAACGAGAAGCTGAAATTCCGTTTTCAGATATTGATAAAAGAATACCAATATTTAATTAGACTGTAGTCCAAGTTAAGCAACATTGATGATTATATGATCATTTCTTATTTATTCAATGAATGCTAGTCACATTTACTTACAAACAAAAAAACTCAACTGGTAAGGTTGAGTTTTTTGTATATGCAATTGCTTGCATGAAAGTCCGATATTTCAAAGCTAACAATGCAAGTTTAATCTTTTTTTGTTCACATCTCAACCAATAACTGGCTGATATTTCTCTTTCAAACCATCTGACTTAGTTGCCGTACCTTTGATGGTATCGGCATTCAATGGCGTTCCCGTATTGTGGTGGCTGTGGTTGGCGGTGAGTTCGGCCAACTCTTTTACGATATCCAGTGTATCAATCATCAACTGTGCCACGTTAATTTCTTGGCTACCAATCCAAACAACCGGTGCAATGATTTCTTGTTTGGTGCCTGCGATGCTTTGCTTAAGTGCGCCAACCTTTTCAATCAGCTTTTGGCCAATAGTGAGTGTGGCATCTTCGACAATATGAATATTAGCATTTCGATTAATACTTGCCACAAAGCTGCCCTTTGATGCAATGCTGTAATCACCGTCGGCTATCTGTTGGATAGCGCCTGCCAGTAATGTTGCGGTACCGAGTACCATCGTTTTGTCGGTGGCTTGAATAGTGGTGTCTCGGGTGACCATCGGCAATCATGTCGTGGATGGTTGATTTTGAAACCTCTGAGTGTTGGCTAAATGCCTAAACTGTGGGGTAAGGGGATGGAATGTTAATTGAAATTGTGGGTTTCATAAGGCAAAATCGCCTATTCGTATTTTATCTGGTCACATCCAGTTTCATTCGTTTTAGCTACAAAATAAGGTGTTTTCACTTCGAATTTAGCTACAAGCTAAACTAATTGTAGTTTTTAGCGAATTTGACGTAATGGCTATGGGAAAATTTAATTTAGAGATGTTTGGCGAAAGCGCACCAGTTCTTGATCGTATCATTGAAGTATACGGCTTCAGCTCTAAGTTGATGCTCGCACAGCACTTTGAAATGGCTTCTAGTAGCCTTGTGTGTAGATACAAGAGAGATAACTTTTCGGCTGATTTGGTTGTGCGCTGTGTCGCTGAGACAGGGGCAAGATGGTCAGAAGCTGAAAATTTAACCGCCATACAGATTCGCAATAATACAGTGACCTTTACCAAGACAAAAGGGAAGCGTAACCGTTCTATTCCTATCAGCGAAGAATTAATTGCAGAATTACCGAAAGGTAAAGGTTCTAAGCGGTTATTTAAGTCTTGTTATTCTGCATTTCGTTCTGCATTAAAGCGCACAGGTATTGAGTTACCAGAACGCCAATCGTCACATGTTTTACGGCACACCTTTGCATCCCACTTTATGATGTCAGGTGGAAATATTTTAGTATTACAAAGAATCCTTGGCCATACCGACATTAAAATGACAATGCGGTATGCCCATTTCGCTCCAGATCATCTTAATGATGCACTGGTTTATAATCCTTTGGTGAAGTTGAAGATATGAGCCTAGCTATAATCATATTATTAATTATATTTGTGCCTGCTATTCCATTTTTCTGTTTACTAAAAAAAAGGAAATGGAAGTTTTGGCTAGATGAATCTAGCTTACATGTACAACCACTATTTTGGTTTTTAGTTTTTCTTCCTCTCATTATTAGTGGTATTGCATGGGTATTAGTTGCTCAGGATTATGAGTTAGATGTATCTACGAACGGTTATAGTCGACTGATGGAAAATGCAAAATTTCCATTTTTAATCTTAGCACTATCACCAATTTTAGGTGCATTTGTAACTAGCGCACATCGTTCACTTCAAACAGAACTTCAAATAAAAACTGCTAAAGAGCAGCTTGAAGAGGCGCAAAGGAAAAATAAATTTGATTTATATCATTCTAATAAAAAATTTTTAAAAGAGGAAATTTTATCACTTAGAACAAAAAATGATGAAGGTATTATTCAAGTAAATCAACTGTATTATAAAATGTTTTTTATTTTCGATAATCATACTGATATATTAATAGATTCATTCTTTATAGATTTAAATAGTTATTTGGTGAGTTTAAATAAAGAGATTAATTCATTTTTTGATATGGCGAAAAAAGATTTAAATAATTATTATAAAAATCAAAATAAAAATAAGTTAATAAGGCAGGGGATTAATGGGGGAACTTTTTATAACTCTAAAAGAGTGGGATGTATTAATAATATAAATTCTAAAAATGATGAAATCAAAAATTATTTATTTATACAAGTAAAGTTTGATTTTAATGAAGATATTGAAAAGTCAATTGAGTCACACAATAAAATTATGCGAAGTATGAATATGAATATGAATTTTAGTTTTGATTATTATCTTCATTTTAAATATGCTCTAATTACAGAAATAAGAAGTACATTTGATTTTATAAAAATGATTGCACTTTTTACTCTAGAAAATAAGAATATCTATGAAACTTTACCTGCTTTGGAAGAGGGATACCATATTCTCACTAAGATAGAAAAAAATGGCGATAAAGTGGCGGCAGAGAACCCGAACTCTCCTGAATAACCATTAGTTACCGTTTTCTATCTTCCTGATAAATATGTAATTTATTGATTTGTAAAGGGTAAGGAACGTACTCATAATCGATTGGTCACTGGTTCAAGTCCAGTAGGGGCCACCAAATTTTAGCTGTTAAATCAGCGCATTAAGCCACTTTTAACGAAGTGGCTTTTTTGTGTCTGAAACATATCACGCTAATGGCTCCCTAAAATACTTTTGTAATTCATCTCAGCTTTTAATTTCTTGTTAATCCATATATTTACTGACTTTTTGAAATTATGTGAGGGATGTTGTAATCCTTTTGTGGCCTAAAAATTGAAATCATTTTTATATCTTTAAGCTTGATAACGTTTGTAGAACTCTAGTGCTAACAAGACATTGTGAAATGTTTTATACCTCCCAAATGTGCCAGAAGATTGAACAGGATCTCGTTATTTTGTATTAATACATCACTAAGCTTGATATAACCTATTTAGGTTATTTTAAAATTAAATTAATTTATGCATATAAGGGGGTGTATATGGAAAATAAGCTTAACAACAATGAGCAACAGAATGCGCTGGATATTCAGTTTATGACGCAGGCTTTAGCCTTAGCAACGGATGCGGCGAAAAATGGTAATGAACCCTTTGGTGCGGTATTGGTTAAAAATAACCAAGTCGTTATGACTGGTGAAAATCATATTCATACGGAAAGTGACCCAACCTATCATGCGGAGTTAGGTCTCATACGCCAGTATTGTTCTGAACATAAAGTCATGGATTTATCCGATTATACGCTGTATACCAGTTGTGAGCCGTGTTGTATGTGTTCCGGTGCAATGGTATGGAGCCAATTAGGTCGGATGGTTTATAGCCTTTCTCATGATGAACTTGCCGAGATTGCCGGTTTTAATATCATGCTGGGGAGTGATGAAATCTTTGACAAAAGCCCCTTTAAACCTGAAGTGGTTAAAGGCATCTTAAAAGAGCAAGCGATTTCTATTTATACGCAATATTTTAAGCCAAATTTATAACCTTAGTCGGGTGATCTAGTCCCTAACTATAATAATTTAAAAAGCAGATGGCTTTAATCATTTATATCATTATCTATCAATGAAGTAGGGTGGCTTGTGCCACCCGTATTAGTTTGAAAGTTAAAATAATTTTTTCTGTGGTGGGCCTGAGAAATTCATTTTGCCAATGCTATTCATTAACACTTCAACGACAACAGGTTGCTTCAAATCGACGGCTTGGCGTAGTGTTGATTCGAAATCTGTAGCTTTATCTATCGTAAATGCCTGAATCCCCATAGATTGAGCGAGTTGGCTAAATGAAGGCGTGAGTAACTCATTATAGTATTGGCGGTCTGAAAAATATTTTTCCTGAATACCTCGCATTACGCCATAACCTTGGTCATTCATAATAATCAGAACAATGGGGAGCTGCTCTTGTGCCATGGTGGCCAATTCACCTATGCCTAACATTAACCCGCCATCACCCACTAAGCCAATAACAGGCACATTCGGATTTGCTTTGGCACTGCCAATTGCCATAGCGAGTCCTAGACCAATCGCACCGGCTAATGAGTGAATGTTGTGCATTGGTTGGGTCGCTTTGAGTAAACGGCTTCCCCATAAACTCCCTGATACCGTAATGTCTCGGACAAAAATACCGTTACTCGGTAAGACTTGCTCCACGGCATCACTGAGTTGGCTATAAGGGCCACATTGTTGCCTGAGTTGCTCTTCTGCCTGCTGTACGGCCTCTTGCACTTGTTTTTTCCACTGAGTAGAGATAGGGCGCTTGGCTTGTTCAATTTTATCGGCAAGTGCTTCAAGTAAACTTTTGCAATCCCCAGTTACGGTTAAGTCGGCTAAATAGTTGCGATTGGCTGCGAGTGGGTTTATATCGATTTGTATGATGGGATGTGGCAAAGGTAATGACCATGTTTTGGTTTCATTACTGCGTAAACGCGAGCCAGCGACGATGGTTGAATCACATGAACGCAGTAATGCATCAATGGAATCTGCATTATGAAAAGCACGTAAGCTGAATGGGTGGTCATCCGATAAAATACCTCGCCCATGGGTGCTGCTGATGACGGCAATCCCCGCATCAGCAAGGCGTTTGACAGCATCTTTTGCTTGTAGAGCACCTGCGCCAACCCATAATAGAGGCTGTGTAGCGTGTTGAAGTTTATCCCAAATTGCATTGACTAGCGATGTACAACAGTCAGGCAGCGTAGAAGGGGGAAGTGGCACACTGAGCACAGATAATGGCACTTGCGCACTTTGAATATCAATTGGAATTTCGATAGAGACAGGGCCGCAAGGTATCGTTTGAGCAACCTGAATGGCTTTATGTAGAGTGGCAACGGCTTGTTCGGGGGTATGAACACGAAAAGCTTGCTTAGAACTCGAACGTAAAAAGCCGAGTTGGTCATGGGTTTCATGAATAAACCCTGCGTCCATATCCAGATAAGCTTTTTCAACTTGCCCAGTAATATGGACCATGGGGGAGCATGCATTCATGGCTTCAATCATTGAGCCAACAGCATTCCCAGCTCCTGCTCCCGTACTGGTTAACGCTACCCCTAATCCAGTAAAACGGCTATGTGCATCCGCCATGGTAACGGCTCCTGCCTCCCCACGACTTGGCGTAAAATCAATCACTTTTCGGCGCCCGATAGCATCTGCTATGGGTAAATTATGAATTGAAATAACCCCATAAACCGTTGTGACTTGGTATTGTTCGAGTGTTCTGGCGATAGCTTCGCCAACTGTAATCATTTCAGACATTATGTTTTCCTCAATGCTGCCATAATCCGGTGACGGATTTGCTATTCACACCAACGGTTTGGTTGTGGGTTAAGTGCCAGAAATAGGCTTTTTTGTTGCATATAGGCTTTGAGGATTTCAAGGCCTTTTTCGCGGCCAATGCCACTTTCTTTAAAGCCGCCAAATGGCGTTGAAATAGAAAAAACTTTATAGGTGTTGACCCAAACGGTTCCGACATCAAGGGCATCGGCGAGCTTAAACGCCCGAGTGTAATCTTTTGTCCAAATACCTGCTGCAAGCCCATAAACAGAATCATTAGCTTGTTGAATTAAATCGTCTTCATCATCAAATGGCATAACGACGAGTACGGGACCGAAAATTTCTTCTTGGCAAACAGTAGATTGGTTATTTAAGCCTTCAATAATCGTCGGTAAAAAATAGTTGCCATCTTGGAGTACAGGGTCAGCCGGTGCGGTTCCACCAATACGGATCCTCCCGCCTTGTTGTACGGCTTGTTCGACATAGTTTCTGACGCTGTCTCGGTGCGAAGGGGAGATTAATGGCCCCAAATGAACGCGCTCTTGCCTTGGGTCACCAATAATCAGGTTGCGGGTTAGTTGCGTTAATTTTTCCATAAAAGATGAGTAGATATCTTTAGCCACAAACAGGCGCGAACCCGCGATGCAGGCTTGCCCCATCGAACTAAAGATACCGTAGCAAACACCGTGTGCAGCAATATCAAGGTCAGCGTCTGACAACACGATAGTTGGGGATTTACCCCCAAGTTCGAGTGACGTGGTGATAAGTTTATCTGCCGCAATGTGAGCCAGTTGTCGTCCCGTATTGGTGCCACCCGTAAAGGAGATTTTTTTCACCAGAGGGTGGCGAACCAGTGCATCACCGACAATCGATCCCTTACCCGGGAGCACGCTCAATAGGCCGCTGGGTAAACCTGCTTGCTCAAATAGCTCAGCTAGTTTTAATGAAATTAGAGGCGTGGCTTCTGCGGGTTTTAAAATTACGGCGTTACCTGCGGCAAGGGCTGGGGCAATTTTTTGCATATCACTGGCAATCGGGGAGTTCCATGGCGTGATCGCAGCGATCACCCCGATAGGTTGGTAAGTACTTATCGTCATTAAGTCGGGCTGGCGGCGAGGAGGAAGCTCCCCGCTGGATACCTCACAAACAGCGGCAAAGTAACGTGCGGTGGCCGCTGCACTCATGACTAAACCACGCGCTTCTGCCCACGGTTTGCCGTTATCCAAAGTTTGTAATTGCGTTAAAGCTTCCCGCTGTTCGTCAATTAGTGTGCTAACTTTATATAAGATAGTGGCACGTTGATGTGCAGGCATATTGCGCCAAGTAGGCTCCCGCCACGCTTTATCTGCTGCGAGAACGGCCTCTTCAACATCGTCAAGGCTAGCACTGTTAAGGGTGGCAATTACCTGATTATCCCCCGGAAAACGCGACTGCATTTCAGGCCCGCGACCTTGCTGCCATTGGCCACCAACAAAAATATCCATGTTGTTCATTATTTGGCTCCTATTAAATAGCTTGCTGCCCAGCGACACGGCGACAAATTTCAACAGCACTTAAGGCCGCTAACATCGATGTTTTTGGGTTGGAAGGGAGAGGATTTCCATTGAGTTCAATATAGAAATGGCCAAAATCACCCGTAACATCAATGCGATGTGAATTGTGTGTGGTGTTTGGGTCAACAACTAATTGAACTTGTGTGGCATCCATCCCAATGCCATACAGCGCGACAGTGGCAGCGACATTGGCATTTGCGGGAAAATTCAGAGCCGCTTCACGAGCACTGCCACTAAAGAACACCGTAGGCTGTGTCACTTGTGACAAATCGACATAACGCTCAGCCGCGCCATTGCGCCAACTTGCGGGGCTTTTACGTGACTGGTAGGTCACCTGAGTGATATTGGCTTCTTTTGCCGCACGTAAGCCATCAAGCCCTGCAACAGCGCCAGTCAGTGGGATCAACTGGCTGTGGTGGCGTTGGGTTAAGGCGACCAAGTGTTGTTCAAAGTCCGTGTCTGCAAGTGCACCTGTAGAGATAATGGCCAGTGTCCAGCCTCTTTCTAGTACCGTTGGTGCATATTGCTTAACGGCTTGGTGCCCCGCGCACTCCAACACTAAATCAGGCGGCTCGATAATATTATCGAGGCTATCTATTGGTGTGACCGCTCCTTTAAAGCGTTCCAAGATAGCTTGGTGGTGATGAGGCCGAGCAATAATGTAGCGCAATGCTATCTCATCAGGTAAGCGAGTAATCACTTCTTGCGCCATTGCACCATAACCAATCAACATGAGTGTTTTCATCATTAAGTCCTTTAAATATGATGGCTAAAGCCACCAGAAACATCTAAAGCGGCACCCGAGGTAAACGACGCCATGGGAGAGGCTAGAAAGACTAAGGCACGCGCGGGCTCTTCGGGTTTTCCTAAACGTTGCATTGGTATGCCTCTTTTTTTAGCGATATCGCCAATCCACTGTTCCCAATCGAGATTTTTGTCACTACGATTATCGAAGCGACGTCGCCATTGGTCAGATTCGACCATGCCAAGTAAAATAGAGTTAACGCGGATCCCTTTAGGTAACAGTGTTTTCGACAAGTTTAGTGTCATGTTTAATAGTGCTGCTCGAGCTGCCGAGGTGGCGACCATATGCGGTTCAGGTTGTAAGGCCAGCAGTGAATTGACACAGGTAATAGAAGCAATATTTGATAGTTCTAAGAATGGCAAAAAAGCATTCACCGGGTTAATGACTCCAAATAGTTTGAGTTGGGCTTCATGTAACCACGCTTCTTCAGGGGTATCTGTATAGCTTGCGACATAGCCTTGCCCTGCGTTGTTAATCAGTAAGTCAACTTGGCCAAAGTGTTGATAAACCCGCTGAGCAAAGGCTTCTGTCTGTGCTTTTTCAAGGACATTACATTGCTGGGCGATAAATTCACCTTGAGGGTAAAGCTCGCGCAATGTTTTAAGCGTTTGTTGCAGCTTTTCATTATCACGGCCGCAAAAAGCGACTTTACAACCTTCGTCGAGTAGCAGTTTGACGGTTGCAAAGCCTATACCGGAGCTTCCTCCTGTCACGACAGCAACACGGTTATTTAACTGTAAATTCATGCGCTTTCCTTTATTCAGCTTGGCAATAGACCGTCTCTAAAAATTGTTGTAAATGATGATTAAAGGTGTCTGGTGCATCCAGATAACTGGCGTGTCCCGCTTGGTTAATTAGGAAATAAGGGCAATTTTTTTGTTGTGCGAGTCGCTCTACTTGTGCAGGTGGCGTAATGGTATCATCAGCCCCTACCAGCATTTCGATTGGCCCGTTATAATCCTTTAAATACAGATAGATATCGTCATGGGCTAACATCCAAGCTGCGGCAAGAAAGCCTTGGGGATTGAGTTTTTTCATATTCTGTCTAACCCAATCAATTTTTTCAGGGGCTGCGCTTGGTGATAACAGAGCTGCGGCTCGATTTTGGGCGTAGGACTCTATTCCTGAATTAAATACAATGTCACGCCGTTGTTCATACACTGCATTTTGTTGTTCTGGGCTTTTAGTGGCATAGCCTTGAGCTGGGTTGGCTAAGAATAATCCTTTCACTTGTTGCGGATATTGTGATGCGAAAGCACTCGCCATCAATGCGCCGAGTGAATGCCCAACTAAAACAACCTGTTGTAGTTCTAACCTATCAATGAATGTTTTTAGTGCCTTCGCATAGTCAATAGCCGTTGGGGTTTGTGTATTTAGCGCTGAGCTACCTGAATAACCTGGGGCATCCCAACTGAATAGCTGATAGTGGTCAGTTAGTGATGAAGAGGCCAATTGGCTTACCCATGAGGCAGAGCCGGAGCTAATTCCATGCAGTAAAACCACCGCATTTCCATGGCCAGAACTGCGCCAATTGAGACGATATTGGCCAAAATCAGCCAGTTGCTGTGCGGGGAGTTTTTCGATTAGCAAATTCATCACTGATAGCTCCGACTAATTACGTTTAACTTTAGATAACGGGTGTTCTTCTGGATACGTTGGAATTGCAGGCTTTGGTGTGCCTATCATGACGCACATTAACGCCTCTTCTTCCCCGTGGTTAAATAGGCCACGATAAATCCCTGCAGGAACTGAAATTAGGTCGCGTTCTTTAAGAACGGTTTCATATTCTTCATCGCCATCTTTTACAAACAACGTGATAGTGCCTTTCAACATAAAGAACACTTCTTCAACATCGGGATGTAGGTGTAATGGGCCTTCGCATTTGGCAGGAAGAACCATTGTGGAGAAGGTAAAGTTCTCTGCGGGAACGGTATTGACATCGTTAGAGACGCCAGTGGCTCCTGTTCCGATATAGCGCATTTGGGCTCGACGATATTTAGGGTCGTAATCCGCTTGGAATTTCAGGGCATTCCAGTCGTATTTACGGCCTTCAAGGCGGGCAATTCGTGACTCAATCCATTGTGCCATTGGCATATCTTGTGGTTTGATTTGAGGTTGTGACATGGTGTTATCTCCAATAAAAAATGAGTTAATATTTTTTCAGTAAAGGCAGTAGTAGTAAGCTGCCAACCAGACCAATAACTACGATGAATAACAGACCGCTATCCATAGTGTGAGTAACAGTGATCAGGACGCCCATAAGTAAAGGGGCGGCCGCGCCAGCGAGATTGCCGAGGCCATTGAAGATGCCTCCCGCTAATGCACTCACTTGTTTTTGTGTGGCTTTGGCAAGCAAGGCAAAGATATTCGGGGCACCGGCTCCCCACATAAACATGCTAAATGCCATCATAAGAATGATGCTGTAGGTCTCGGTAAGAAATAGCACCATTGCTAGCCCCAGTACGGCACCTAACAGAGAGATGAAGCACACTAGAGCTCGACGGTCATAACGATCAGATAGCCATGCACCGATGGCTTCACCAAATAACATGGCGATAAAAGGAAGGGAAGATAAGATCCCTGCATGCTCTAAGTGGATGGATTTCCCTTTAATTAAATAGCTTGGTAACCAGCCATTCATTCCCCAAAGATAAACAAGAAAAGCGATATTAAACATGCAGATAATCCAAAAATGGCTATTTTGGAATAAACGTTTTTTATGGGCTTTCATTGCGGCCAGTTGCTCTGCTGGAAGTGTTTCACCCGTTGTATTTTTCGTTTGTGCTTGGCGATTGACTAAATTAGGGTGACGGATGCCTATGACCACTAACCACCAAACGGGAACGGTAAAGGCCGCCATGACAAAAAATGTACTTTGCCAACCGAAGTTATTAAGTAAATACAATGAGATAGGAAATCCTAGCGCTGCACCTAACGGTGTGCCTAATAACCACATCATAGTGGCACGAGCTTGCATTTTTGGCGGAAAAGTACGGCGTATAATAGCGTATGCGATTGCTAACAAAGGCCCTTCAGCGATCCCCAATAAGACTCGAAGGAAAATCATCGTGCCGTAGTGGTGTGTGAATCCCATAAAAATCATGAGAAAACACCAGCTGCTGATCATAAATAACAGCATTTTGGTCGGGTGAAATTTGTCGCCAATACCACTTAATAGCATCGATGAAATGCCATAAGCGAATAAAAAGGCGCTCATCAGTAGCCCTAAACGGGTTGGGTCAAAATCAATTCCCAGCGCTTGTTGAAACTTTTCATCAGAAAACAGAGCGGCAATACTAATTTTGTCAAAGAAAGCCAGCAGTACACAGGAAAATAAGCCGATTGGGATGAGCCAATTGATCTTCTCAGGCACATCTTGTGCTGCTTGAGTATTTTCTGAATTTTTTAGGGTAATACTCTGATTAGCCATGTTATTTCTCCTTGCTGGCCACTATTTCAGTGACATCAGTGAAAATGTGGGATCAGCAAGTTGTGAGGGATCCAATTTACGGTGGCTCTGCATCCAACGTTTACCTAGCTTGATTGCCCGAGCATCATTAAAAGCAATCATTTGCACTAATTCATTAGCTTCACTTAATGAAAAATGCACCTCAGAATTAGCAGTATGACGTTGAATGTGTTTTAGTTTTTGTGAGGTTGGGACGCCTAAAATTTGGATATTGTCTTGGTATTGATCTGACCATAACCAAGCGAGTTCATTGAAGCCTTCAGAATGTGGGTTAAGCATGGCTTTTGCGGTCGTGATCGCTTGGTTCTGTGCATAAGCCCATGATTGTAAACATAAAGACAATGTGGGATGGCAAGCGACGTCGCCCGCAGCGTAAATATTTGGGTGAGAAGTCTGCCCTTGGTGATTAATCACAATACCGTGGGTAACATCAAGACCCGCTTCTTTGGCAAGTTCGAGATTTAATTCAACACCAATCCCCATAACAGCGAGATCGAAATTTTGCGAAGGCTGTTTTTGGCAACTAATTTGTAATCCACTTGTTGTCGGCTCGCCAAGTTCGATATCTCCACAATCGGTTATGACATGAACACCTGCTTGTGTGTGGCGTAATGCAAGAGCCTCTGAAACATTCTGCGGTACACTTCGTTCGCATAAGCGGCTTTGCCGCTCAAAAATGGCCACATCAATCCCCATTTTTCGAGCAGAAGCTGCAACTTCTAAGCCAATCCACCCACCGCCAATGATGGCCACTTTTTTTGCCTCAAGCAGCGCCGAGCGTAGTTGTTGTGCATCGTTCCATGACCGCAAGGCAAAGACTTGTGGGTGTTTCTGCCAATCACTTGAGAGGTAACGGGGACGCCCGCCAGTGGCAAGTAACAGTTTTTCAAATGTCACAATGCGGCCATCATTGAGGTGGATCCATTTTGTTTTCGTATCAATTTTAGTGGCGCGAACTGGACGAAACCATTGTAAATTTAAGGCCTGAGTTGCTTCTTCACTGAATAATCGTGATAGTGCAAAGCTCTCTTGGGTGAGTGCAGCTTTAGATAGAGGTGGGCGCTCATAAAAATCATGGTCTTCATCACTGATCACACTGATTGTGCCTTGGTAACCTTCATCGCGTAAAGTTTTTGTCGCCAAACCACCTGCTTGTCCACCACCGATAATGACGATACCGCCTTGGATTAAGGAGTTCATTAGCTTACTCCTTCACCGGTTTTACTTGACGACGTGTTTCATAATCGAGACCACCTTCCACAGCCCATTCCGTAAATGAAACTAAGGAATGTTCCAGTTCGCGTGGCTGCCATTTATCGGTTAGGTAATCGTCATTGGTGTAATATTCGAAAGCACCACCAGTTGGGCTATTAACGTACCAAAAATAGGCAGATGAAATAGGGTGGCGACCCGGTCCAATAAAGGTGCTCCATTGCTGGCGGTTCATTGCTAGGCCGCCGCCAATCACTTCATGGATATCACGAACCGTAAAAGCGACATGGTTGAGGCCGCTGCCACGATGAGGAAGCTTCAGCAAAAACAGGTTATGGTGGCAACCGTTTATTTGTGTCCGTAAAAAGACGGCACGGTCGATATAACGGTCAGAAACTTGAAAACCCAGTTTTTGGCAATAGAACGCTTCTGTAGAAGGTAAGTCATCAACAAAAAATACCACGTGGCCGACGTTAATAGGGGTGGCTTTTTCGTAAACCGGGCTGGGTTTATCAATACGGCGAATATCCCCCCATTGGTTGATAGCGGTGACTTCTAATTCAACCGTTTTTTGTTTACTGATGGTAAAAGCGACTGTCATGCCATTTGGGTCACGGCATTGTGCGCCATCTGGCGTCAGTTGAAAGCCATCACAAGGTCTAATTTTCTCAATGATCTCTTGGAGTTTATCCAAGTTTTCAACACCCCATGTAATGCGGCGCAGTGTTGAACCCGCTTCAAAAGGGGCTGGCAGATTTGGGTCTTGGTGTGAAAATAACTGTATTTCTGCACCAGATAAGGTCGTGAATAACGAGGCGTTATCAGAGGCCGCTTTGAGGCCAAAATCATGTAAAAATTTCTGGCAGCTAGGGATATCTTCAACACCAAATTCTAATTTTTCTATTCCAATCACTGACATTGTAAAGTCCTCTATCGATTGGTGTTATTGCCAAAGGTTTTTTTGGACAAAAAGAACCTGAGGCTTATGGCAATAAACCTAAAAATGTGTGGATGATATTTGGTTAACGCTAAACGGCTTTTGCTTGGCTCATGCCACCAATAAATTCAGTGAGTTTTTGGGCTGCATAGCTCACTTCATTTTGTAATCGCCGGCACTCTTGTGCAGGGATGCTATTCATTGGCACCATGATGCTAATCACCGCTTCTACGCCATTCGCTTGGTTATAAACAGGGTAAACAATGGATGAAATTCCTCGACGATAAAATGATTCACCAATCACATAGCCTCGCAGTTTGTCAGCTTGGATCATTTGCCAAAATTCCTGCTTACAGCCTGCGTTATCGGGGAGTTCATCATCAGGGTAAAGCGCATCAAATTCAGCGCGAGTTAACCCGCTGAGTAGCATTCGACCCAGTGAGGTTCGGTGCGCTGATAAACGCGTGCCTACGCTAACATGGTTAATCTTTGATTCTGCGCCACTGACTCTGGCGATATAAATAATGTCCCGACCATCTCGAATGACTAAATGGCTGTTACATTGGCTTCGGTCTCTGAGTTGCTCGATAATGGGCTGGCCTAACTGGGTTAAATCGAGTGAGGCAATATAGCCAAGACCAAGGCTGAGTACTTTGCGGCCTAATGAAAATGCTCCAGTACGTGGATGTTGGACGAGGAAATCCAAGTGCACTAAGGTTTGGATCGCACGGTAAGCCGTTGCTTTGGGCATATCGACTAAGCGGAGGATCTCTGCAAATGTCAATTCGCGATGCTGTTGAGCGAGTAACAGAAGAAGCTGTAGCCCTTTTTCCAAACCGGGTACTAGATATTTACACGTTGAATTCATGGTCCTCACCTCTTTACCGACTGAATGGCGAAATTAGTTAAAAATAAAGCCACCATTAACTGGGATTAGCTGGCCTGTGACAAAATCGGCCATGGGCGAAAGCAAATACAAAGCGGTTCCCGTAACGTCTTCGGGCATCTGCTCTCCTTGTAATGCTCTGCCATTTTCATATAGCTGGTGGCGCTCAGCGGGAACGTATTCGGTCGCTTCGACTTTAGTGAGCCCAGGGGCAATCGCGTTGACGCAAATACGGTGAACACCGAGTTCACGTGCCATTGAGCGTGTCATACTGATGATAGCCCCTTTACTGGCGACATAAGCCATTAGCTTGGGGGCTCCCCAAAGTGCGGTATCAGAGGCAATATTGATAATTTTGCCGCGGGAACTCTGCTTTAAAAAGGGGAGAGCGGTTTTGGTGACTAGCCACGTTCCTCTGACGTTCACTGTCATGACCTTATCCCATAGCGCCAAGTCATATTCGTCGAGCAGCTTCCCACCCACTCCGGTTGCCAGAGCCGCATTGTTAATCAGCCCATCAATTGCGCCTTGTTGACCAATACTGTTGAATGCATGAGTGATTGAGTCAGGATCCGCTAAGTCGAGAGAAACACCTTGGGCTTCAAACCCTTGTTGTTGTAAGGACTCGACACTTTCTTGTAATCGTTGTTCTAGGATGTCACACAAGATAACTTGAGCACCTTGTTCTGCGGCGGCTTGTGCGAAACTCAAGCCAAGTCCTCTCGCAGCTCCTGTGATTACAATGCGTTTTCCTGCCAAGATATCATGCATTTTCAGTTTCCTTATTGTTGATTAAGTCAAACTGCTTCTTCGCTTCGCGTTGCATAATACGGCGTAGGCGGGATAAACCCACATCGTGCTGATAAAGAAATTCTTTATCACGTGCATTTGGTGTGAGGTTTTCTAAAATAATGCGATCTTGTTCTAAAACATCCCAATGCAGTCCTTCTAGGCGGTTGCGGTACATAAAGCGCCATAAATCACGTTGCCAGTCTTTCACTTTGCGAATACGCCAAAAGAAAACACGAGTATGGTGACGGTCTTCAGGTACGACCATGCCGATAATCCAAAAGTGCCCACCAGGGCCGAAGCGTTTTTGATATGGGATAGATAAACGCAGCCAATTTGCACCCGTACTCGCGAATTCCACCCAGTCAAAGTTGACACCTATTTGGTCATTTTTACGGAAAATAAAGCCATTTTTTGTTGCTTCTAGGATCATTTCTGATTGTTTGTCACCTTCCGCCATTGAGTGTGATGATGAATGGAGGTAAGTGCCATGCATTGGGTCCATCACGTTTTCTAGTGCATATTGGTAATTGCATTTCCACGATGCAGTACAGAGGAAATTGCTGTGGTTTTCGTCATCAGCTAATTCTTCAGGAAATTCGAGGGTGGGAGGTGTTTCACCGTCAATTACCGCAAAATAGAGAAAGATGGCACCATGGACTTCTTGAACGGGATAGGTTTTTAAACATTTTTGGCCTTCAAGAGGGCATTGGCTGACCGCTGGAACATCTTTAACGACGCCATCTCCACCGACTTCGACACCGTGATACCAGCAGGCAATACGTTCACCCAAGTTCCAACCCATTGATAAACGGGCACCACGGTGAGGGCATCTATCTTCTAAGGCATGAATTTGGCCTTTATCATCACGCCAAAGCACGATTTGTTCTTCTAAGCGAGTAATACCGATAGGGTTACTACTGACTTCCCAACTGGATAATACGGGGTACCATTGCCCGCGTAATCCGACATCCAGATAATCTTGGTAGTTTTGAAGTTGTGTATTTGTCATCATCATTTGCTTCCGTTTATCAAAGGTGTTTTTGTTTTCTTTTCTTAGTATGACAATGTGCTAGTAACCATTGACGAGAAGAAATTCGCGGAAACTGCTTGTGGACCAAGGTTGCCCTTGTCGGTCATATAATTGCTGTTGATTTAATGCACTAACTAATTCTTCAAGTGATTCAGTGCCTGCAGCGAATAGCGTTTCCAGTGCAAAAATGAGTTTGTTTTCATACTCATCAGGCATACGTGAACGTGTTTGCCAAACGATATTCGGTGCACTTCCTGGCGCTTGGATACTGCCTTTACCACCTTCTCGTGCTGGGATAATTTGATTATTTGCTGGTAAATACGGATTAATATTTTGAATAGGTTCCATTTCTACTCCTCAATCAAACTGATTTCGATTCGGTTATCGTGAATGCGTGTCTGGTAGGTTTTGAGATCTCGCCCACCAGGTTCGCGTAAACATTTACCCGTTTTAATATCGAAAACGGCTTCATGTAATGGGCATTCCACTTTGCCATCTTCAACAAAACCTTGGCTTAACAGGGCATAGGCATGTGGGCAAACATCTTCTAAGGCATAATATTGGTCTTCAACTAAGAAGATCCCAATTTCGGCATCATCAACTTTGGCTGAAAAAGGAAATTCTTCTTGAACTTGTGAGACATCGCAGACAGCAATCCAGCTCATGGTTTTCTCCTTTTGAATGTGTTGTAACATTTTGTTTCATATGCGAAACATTGTTTTTTATTTAAAACCAGATTAATTGTATGGGTGATTATTAGTCAATCAAATGTTGGTTAAATGTAAAATATTCGTTTCAAAATGTGGGGTGTGTCGAGGTTATGATGGAGTTTGGTTTCATATGAGAAACTTTCGATAGGTTTATTCAAATAGGACTACTCGTTTATGGTGTTTGGGAAGGAAGTCATGGAGAAATGTGAAAAATAATCTATAGAATAATAAGCTCAATATATAAATTAATATCAATAGGATATTGCATATAAGCTCTTAATATCCTATTGATGGTATATTCAAATAAATTATTTCACTTTTATTTCCTTGATCTCAAGTGAAGTTTTTTTTATGTTTTAGCGCGAAAATACCCTCACAGTGCTAAGGGGATATCTCAGTGAAAAGTGGTATACAGTTACGCATCAAAGGGAAAGTGCAAGGTGTGGGGTTTCGCCCCTATATTTGGCAGTTAGCCCACCAATGCAAATTATTAGGTGATGTTTGTAATGATGGTGAAGGGGTGCTAGTGCGTTTATGTATTGGTTCGGATCTCACTGAATTTACTCAGTTATTGTACCAACATTGTCCGCCATTAGCCCATATAGAAAGTATTGAACCGCAACCTTTTCAATGGGATAAATTACCCGATACTTTTACTATTCGCCGTAGTGGTGAAGGTAAAATGGACACGCAAGTAATTCCAGATGCTGCCACTTGTGATGCGTGCCAACAAGAGCTTTTTGCCCTATCAAATCGGCGTTTTCATTACCCGTTTACAAACTGTACGCATTGCGGCCCCCGTTTCACTATTATTCGTCATATGCCTTATGATAGACCCAATACCGCAATGGCCGATTTTCCTTTGTGCCCTAATTGTTTAGAGGAATATCAATCCCCAGCAGATAGACGATTTCATGCACAACCAAATGCGTGCGCGGTGTGTGGCCCTGAAATTAAATTATGCGACTCATCAGGAAAAACGATTGCAAATAAAGAGAACGCATTAGTCTTGGCAGCTCAGCAGCTATTGGCAGGGAAAATTGTTGCTATTAAAGGGATCGGGGGCTTTCACCTTGCTTGTGATGCGAGTCATGATGACGCAGTAGAGGCTTTGCGCGTTCGTAAATGTCGCCCAACTAAGCCACTGGCGGTAATGATCCCATCACTGAATTGGTTAGAGTTGCACAATATTCCGCCTAGTGATGGGCTACGTGCATTATTAAAAAGCCCAGCAGCCCCGATTGTATTGATTAAAAATTGGAAAAATTCTGAACTAAGCCAATATATTGCACCAAACCTAGCGGAAGTCGGTGTCATGTTGCCGTCTAATCCGTTGCAACACCTATTGATGGCACAAGTTAATCGCCCACTAGTGATGACGTCAGGAAATGTATCAGGAAAACCCCCTGTGTTGAGTGAGCAAGCTGCTCTGGCTGATTTAACGGATATTGCTGATTTTTTCCTCACTCATAACCGCGATATTGTCCAACGTGCAGATGACTCACTGGTGCGTTATCATGATGGGCAAGCGGAAATGCTCCGTCGTGCGCGGGGCTATGTCCCTGATTCGATTGATTTACCTAAAGGGTTTGAAAATTCCCCACCAATACTGGCTTTAGGGGCTGATCTTAAAAATACCTTTTGTTTATTGCGAGACAAAAGTGCAGTAATGAGCCAACACCTAGGCGACCTTGATGACATGGATATTTTTGAACAATACCAGTCTGCGATTGCATTATTTGAATCTATTTATCGTTTTACGCCAACCGCTATAGTTTCTGATATGCATCCTAATTATGTGAGTACGCGCTATGGCGAGGCGTTATCACAGCAATTACGAATCCCATTGATAAAAGTGCAGCATCATCATGCGCATATCGCAGCGGTAATGGTTGAGCATGGTTTACCACTAAATGGAAGTAAAGTCATTGGGTTAGCTTTGGATGGTTTGGGGTATGGTGATGACCACCGGCTATGGGGAGGTGAATGCTTACTAGTGGGTTATAAATCCAGTCAATACCTAGGAGGCTTGCCCCCAGTTGCACTGCCGGGAGGGGAATTAGCTTCTCGGCAGCCATGGCGTAATTTCCTTGCGCATTGTTTACAATTTGTCCCCCAGTGGCAAAAGCAAGAGAGCGTTGCTTATTTAATGTCATTTCCTTGGCAAGGCTTACAAAAGGCGATTGATAAAGGAATTAATAGCCCAACGGCTTCATCTACTGGGCGGCTTTTTGATGCGGTTGCTGCGGCGTTAGGTATTTGTACGGCACAAACTAGTTGGGAAGGGGAGGCCGCTTGTCAACTGGAAGCGATTGCAATGAAATCTCCCGTGAGCGTACATCCGGTCACTATGCCGTTAGTTGGCCAACAATTAGATTTACATACATTTTGGCAGCAATGGATGGCGTACTGTGCGCCTAAACCACAACGCGCACATGCATTTCATGTAGCGTTAGCGGAAGGTTTTACTGAGCTAGCAAGGAAATCAGCGAACCAATATGGTACTAAGAAAATTGTTTTGTCAGGTGGTGTGATTCATAACCAACTATTGCGAGAACTATTAGTGAATAACCTATCTGAGTTCGATGTGTTATATGCAAAACAATTTCCTATGGGAGATGGTGGGCTATCATTGGGGCAAGTCGCTATCGCTTCTGCGATGTTGAAAAATTAATCTATTACTGATGGGCAGTATTATATTTATAGGATTGTATATCTACCTATTTTTCAGCTTTTCATTTTAATAGATTATATTGTATTTTTGATATTGATTCTTATTTAACATATTTGTTTTTATATTAATAGTTGGATTATTATTAATACACCTATTCTGCTTAATTAATTATATTACGATAATGAATCTAAGTATTATAATGAAAAATAAATGGTTTTTTATTTTAAATGATGTGATGTATAACGCAGTATTGAAAATCAAATCTATTTTTTTATATTTTCCCTCTTGTTTTAACACAGGTTACTGAATCGATTTTTCTAGCAAATATATAAAAAAAATAAAATTTCTTATTGCCTATTGATGAAGATCAAATGATTTAGGAGCGGTAGGAATAGGATCTTATTTTATATTTATGCATCAGGTTAATTAAATAAGAATTTATTTCATTAGACTTGGTTTTGTTTACTTTTTTAAATAGACAAATACAAGCCAAAGGTGTGTGCATCATTTGTACACAGGGCTTTGTAGTATCTATAACCTTAAGATAATAAACAGAATTTGCCTAATGAATAGGTTCTAAGCCACCCATAATAATAGGAAAAAAGAATGATAGGAGATAACTCTATTATTTCTTCTCATGGTATTAATCGCCGTGATTTTATGAAGTTATGTACAGCACTGGCAGCAACAATGGGGTTAAGCGGGAAGGCTGCCGCCCAAATTGCTGAATCTATTAGTGACCCAGCACGACCACCGGTCATTTGGATTGGTGCCCAAGAGTGTACGGGGTGTACGGAATCTTTACTGTGTTCTACCCACCCGACCTTGGAAAATTTAATTCTCGATACCATTTCATTGGAATACCACGAGGTGCTGTCTGCCGCCTTTGGTGAGCAAGTTGAACAAAATAAACATAATGCGATGGAGAAGTATAAAGGGAAATATGTTTTAGTTGTTGATGGATCTATCCCATTGAAAGATGGTGGTATTTACTGCATGGTTGCAGGTAAACCGATTGTTGAGCATATCCGCGAAGTGGCTGAAAACGCTGCGGCCGTGATTGCGATTGGTTCTTGTGCTTCGTGGGGGGGCGTCGCTGCTGCAGGTGATAACCCAACAGGAGCCGTGGGTTTAGATCAAGTCATTAAAGACAAAACAGTTATCAATATTCCTGGTTGCCCACCTAATCCACATAACTTCCTTGCGACAGTCGCGCACTTAATTACGTTTAATCGCCCACCAAAACTGGATAGTAAAAATCGCCCAATGTTCGCGTACGGTCGTTTAATTCATGAACACTGTGAGCGTCGTCCTCATTTTGATGCGGGCCGCTTCGCAAAAGAGTTCGGTGATGATGGTCATCGTGAAGGTTGGTGTTTATACCATTTAGGTTGTAAGGGGCCTGAAACTTACGGGAACTGCTCAACATTGCAATTCTGCGATGTCGGCGGTGTCTGGCCTGTGGCAATTGGTCACCCTTGTTATGGTTGTAATGAAGAAAATGTGGGCTTTCACAAAGCGATCCATCAGTTGGCGAGTGTGGAAAACCCAACACCACGGGCGGATAAACCGGATGTCAATAACCGCGAAGGTGGCCAAATTTCATCTACGGCTGTGGGGCTAATCGGTGGTGTTGTCGGGTTAGTGGCTGGAGTCAGCGTGATGGCGGTACGTGAGCTAGGCCGTCAAAAACGCCAACAAGATACTGACTCACGGGGAGAATAACCGTGAATAGACGAAATTTTCTTAAACTTTCCGCTGGGGGAGCATTACTTGCGGGAAGTTCACCCAGTTTGGCGGGGCCAGAAAACCGCCCGCCGATTCCCAATTCTTTGGGAATGCTATATGACTCGACCCTGTGTATTGGGTGTCAGGCATGCGTGACAAAATGCCAAGATATTAACCATCCGGAACGTAACCCGGTCGGGGAACAAACTTGGTCAAATAATGACAAACTCACCCCTTATACCAACAATATTATTCAGGTTTGGAGCAGTGGAACAGGCGTTCATAAAGACCAAGGAAAAGACGGTTACGCCTACATTAAAAAACAATGTATGCATTGTGTTGACCCTAACTGTGTGTCGGTTTGCCCTGTTCAAGCCCTGAAGAAAGACCCAAAAACTGGCATTGTTCATTACGATGCCAGCGTATGTACCGGCTGCCGTTATTGCATGGTGGCGTGTCCTTTTAATATTCCGAAATATGCCTACGATGACAAATTTGGCGCAATTCATAAATGCGAGTTATGTAACCAAAAAGGTGTCGAACGTTTAGATAAAGGCGGCTTACCCGGTTGTGTTGAAGTTTGTCCAACGGGCGCGGTGATTTTCGGAACGCGAGAAGAATTACTCGCAGAAGCGAAAAAGCGTCTAACACTCAAAGTCGGTGATGAGTACGGTTATCCACGTCAAACTTTGCACAGTAATGACCCGAATGTGATTAAAGTGCCGAAATACGAATCTCATGTGTATGGCGAGCTCGAAGGCGGTGGCACGCAAGTTATTGTTCTTTCAGGTGTACCCTATCAAAACCTTGGGCTGCCTGAGTTAGAACAGTTGTCCACAGGAGCCCGTTCTGAGTATGTGCAGCACACGCTTTATAAAGGCATGGTACTGCCGCTCGCAGCGTTGGCAGGGTTGAGTTTCTTGGTGTACCGCAATACCAAAAATGATAAACACGAAGGAGATGACTCAAATGACGACGCATCATAAAGAGCAGCCGCTAGGCGGGCGTTTAGTCAGTTGGCCAATCATGGTCTTTGGGCCATTGGTGCTGATTTGTGTCATCTTGATTGTTAAACGCTTGGTCTTCGGTTTGGGCTCAGTTTCTGACCTAAATGGTGGCTATCCTTGGGGGATTTGGATTGCTTTTGACTTACTAATTGGTACCGGTTTTGCTTGTGGCGGTTGGGCACTGGCTTGGGCGGTGTACGTATTTAACCGCGGTGAATATCATCCGTTAGTGCGCCCTGCATTATTAGCCAGCTTGTTCGGTTACTCTCTCGGTGGTTTGTCCATCACTATTGACGTAGGCCGCTACTGGAACTTGCCTTACTTTTACATCCCCGGTTTCTTTAACACCAATTCGGTGCTGTTCGAAACCGCAGTGTGTATGACGATTTATATCGGGGTGATGGCGTTAGAATTTGCCCCCGCACTGTGTGAGCGCTTTGGTTGGAAGGTTTCGTTAAAACGTCTAAATAAAGCGATGTTCTTTATTATTGCTCTTGGCGCATTACTGCCAATGATGCACCAATCATCAATGGGGTCATTGATGATTTCAGCAGGGCATAAAGTCCATCCTATTTGGCAAAGTTATGAAATGTTGCCACTACTCTCATTACTGACTGCATTCATTATGGGCTTTTCCATTGTGATTTTCGAAGGGTCATTGCTCCAAGCCGCGTTGCGGGGGCAAGGCGCTGATGAACGGCCACTGTTTGTGCGTATCACTCGGATCTTGCAGGTATTGTTAGTGCTGTTCTTGGTCTGCCGTTTCGGTGAACTAATTTATCGGGGCAAGTTGCACCATATCTTCAATACCGATTTCTACGCCATGATGTTCTGGATAGAAACCGCATTAATGGTTTTCCCATTGATTATTTTCCGCATGCCATCATTGAGAAATGATTCACGGTGGTTATATGCAAGCGGTTTAAGCATGTTGATTGGGGCGGCCATGTGGCGGATGAGCTATTCCCTCGTTGCATTCAACCCTGGGGGCGGATACGATTATTTCCCAACAACAGAAGAACTTTTAATTTCAATAGGTTTTGTGGCAATAGAGGTATGCGCTTATATCTTATTGATCCGCTTATTACCTGTTATTCCAGCATTGAAAAAAACAACGATGAGCCATTCAGAGGCCCGAGGTAAAGCATGAGCCAACGTATAACAATAGACCCAGTCACTCGTATCGAAGGTCACTTACGCATTGATTGTGAAATTGAAGATGGAAAAGTCACCAAGGCTTGGGCTTCAGGCACGATGTGGCGTGGTATGGAAGAGATAGTCAAAGGAAAAGACCCTCGTGATGCATGGATGATCATGCAGCGTATTTGTGGGGTTTGTACCACAGTGCACGGTATTGTGTCGGTACGCACGATTGAGAGCGCCTTAAATATTGATGTGCCAGTGAATGCGCAGTATATCCGTAATATGATTTTAGCCGCGCATACTATTCAAGACCATATTGTCCATTTTTATCAATTATCGGCGTTAGATTGGGTGGATATCACCTCTGCGCTGAGTGCAGACCCAAATAAAGCGGCAGAAATTTTGAGAGGCGTTTCGACGTGGCCATTGAATAGCCCAGAAGAATTCACGCGAGTTCAAGATAAAATTAAAAAATTGGTTGCCAGTGGGCAATTGGGTATTTTTGCCAATGGGTATTGGGGGCACCCAGCGATGAAATTGTCGCCGGAGGTGAACTTAATTGCCGTCGCTCACTATTTGCAAGCCCTCGAATGTCAACGAGATGCTAACCGTATCGTGGCGTTATTAGGGGGGAAAACACCCCATATTCAAAACCTTGCAGTTGGTGGTGTGGCAAACCCTATTAACCTTGATGGTGTCGGGGTTCTGAACCTTGAACGCTTGATGTATGTGAAATCCTTTATTGACCGTTTAGGGGATTTTATTGAGCAAGTGTATAAGATTGACGCAGCGGTGATTGCAGCAGGCTACCCTGAATGGCTTGAAGTCGGTCAAGGTGCGAAACATTACATGTGTATGCCTGAAATGCCAATGGACGGTAAAAACGGAAGTTTCCTCTTACCGGGTGGCTATTTAGAAAACAGCGATTTTAGTACTTATCGCCCCATTACTAGCCATACAGATGAGTATTTGATCAACGGCATCAAAGAAAGTAGCAAACATGCATGGTACAAAGAAAATGAGCCACAAGCACCGTGGGAAGGTACTACGAACCCGGATTACACCGGTTGGGATGATGACGGTAAATATTCATGGGTAAAAGCACCAACTTTCTATGATAAAACCGTTGAAGTCGGGCCGCTCGCTGATTTGTTGTGTAAATTAGCGGCAAAACATGAACCGACAGAAAAACACTTTAATGATGTGGTAAACCTGTACCAAACACTGACGGGCAATACGATTGGTGTGGATCAACTGCATTCCACATTGGGCCGAATTATCGGACGCAGTGTTCGCTGCTGTGTGCTGAATGAAACTCTGTCTATTCAATGGCAAGCGCTGGTCGATAACATAGGAAAAGGCGATTACACCACCTTTGTGAAACCACATTTCCCTGAAAATGCCACGATTAAAGGGGTAGGTTTTGGGGAAGTTCCTCGCGGTTTATTGTCGCACTGGGTGGTGATCAAAGACGGTAAAATTGAAAATTATCAAGCGGTAGTGCCATCCACTTGGAACTCAGGTCCGCGTAATTTTAATGATGAACCAGGCCCTTATGAGCAAGCATTGGTAGGAACCCCTATAGCAGACCCCGCTAAACCCCTTGAAGTGGTGCGAACCATTCACTCATTTGACCCTTGTATGTCTTGTGCGGTGCACATTGTTGACCCTGAAGGTGGCGAAGTCACTAAGGTTAAGGTGCTGTAATGCGTATTTTAGTCTTAGGTGTTGGCAATATACTGCTCAGCGATGAAGGAATTGGGGTACGCATCGTTGAGGCTTTAGAACAACGCTATCATCTACCTGAATGCGTAGAAGTACTTGATGGTGGAACGGCAGGAATGGAATTGATTGGCCCAATGGCGGATAGAGACCATTTAATTATTGCCGACGTCGTGTTATCGAGCCAGCAGGCTGGCTCGATTTTAGTCTTACGCGATGACGAAGTTCCTGCGTTATTTACGCGTAAAATTTCTCCGCATCAACTCGGTTTATCAGATGTGCTATCAGCTTTGCATTTAACCGATGAATTCCCACAGAAGCTAACATTAGTTGGCGTCGTGCCTGAATCCCTCGAACCGCATATTGGTTTAACAGTAACTGGGCAGGCTGCTTTAGAGCCAGCTTTACAAAAGGTCATTGAGGTTTTGCGAAGCGAAGGCTTGGAAATCATAGCAAAAGAAGAGAGTTTGCATGCCGGATGAAATCTTAGGTTATGACACTAACCCTCGGTCTCTGGTGGAGGCCGCATTTACGCGGGTTGCTGAACAATCGATGCATGATTTGTCATTTTTGCATCCGACGATGCCAGTGCATGCCAGTGAATTTTCACTGTTTGACGGGCAATGGGTGGGCGTGGTGATCACGCCATGGATGCTCAGTGCGATTATTCTACCGGGGCCTGAACAATATTGGCCTCGTCGCATGGTCGGTGACAAGGTCGGGTTAATCCTCCCCTATGGTGAAATGACGTATACCGTGGGTGAATTAGACGGTTTAACTCAATATGTTGCTTGCTCATTAATGTCGCCATTAGAAAAGAAAATGACACCGAAGCAAGGTATTCACTTGGCGGATGATTGTCAGCGAATTTTGTTATCGCTTCCAGTGAGTGACCCAAATATTCCTCAAGCACCTGAACGCAGAGCATTGTTTACCCGCCACTTAAGGGGGCAGGATGCATGAGGTTTCGTTATGCCAAAGTACGATAGAAATTATTGAACAGCAGGCGAAAAAAAATGCAGTTAACCGAGTCACTGCTGTTTGGCTTGAAATCGGTGCGCTCTCTTGTGTCGAAGAGAGTGCCTTTCGCTTCAGTTTTGACGTCGTTTGCCGTGGTACGGTTGCAGAAGGCTGCCAGCTTCACATTATTTACCAGCCCGCACAAGCATGGTGTTGGGATTGCAGTGAAATAGTGGAAATAGACAGCCATCAATCAGTTTGTCCATGCTGTCAGGGGTTGAACCTGAAAGTGGAAAGTGGGGAGAGTTTACGTATCAAAGAGTTGGAAGTGGAATAGCTTTTTGAGGTGAGCTTGAGGTGTATCAACCAGACCCTATGGATTATGTATTAACCTAATTTAACAATTTAGCTGTTGGGAGTGAAACTTATGTGCAGTACTTGTGGATGTGCATCGGGAGAGCGCAAAATCGAGGGTGATGACCATCACGGCCATGCTCACGACCACCATCACGGTCACGATCATCATCACGACCATGACCACCATCACGGCCATGATCACGACCATCATCATGATCATGAACCTCATGGGCAAACCGTGGTTATTCATCACCATTACTATCATCAAGGTGATGTCCACAACCATTATCACCAATATGAGCCCGCACCTGCTGAAAGCAAGTCTAAAAAGCATAAACACAAACATAAGCACAAACACATTTATCAAACGGCCGAGACAAGTTTTAAACCGGCTGGAGAGCACCATGACCTTGATTATGGCCACGGTGAAGCAGGTACACATGCACCGGGGATCAGCCAGAAACGCATGCTACAAATTGAGATGGATGTGTTAGATAAAAATAACCATCTGGCAGAGCATAACCGTGACGATTTTAACCAGAAGAATATTTTAGCGCTAAATCTCGTTTCTAGCCCGGGTTCGGGAAAAACCACCTTATTAACGGAAACGCTGTTAAGGCTGCGTGACAAAATCAATTGCGCAGTGATTGAAGGTGACCAACAAACCACCAATGATGCACAGCGGATCCGCGAAACGGGTGTGCCTGCGATTCAAGTGAATACAGGAAAAGGCTGCCACCTAGATGCACAAATGGTGCACGATGCAACAGCACGTTTAGAGTTAGCAGATAACAGCTTGTTATTTATTGAAAATGTGGGAAATCTTGTGTGCCCTGCTAGCTTTGATTTGGGCGAGCGCCATAAAGTGGCGGTGCTGTCGGTCACGGAAGGGGAAGATAAACCTCTCAAATATCCACATATGTTTGCGGCAGCAGATATTATGTTATTGAATAAAATTGACTTATTGCCATACCTGAATTTTGATGTCGATGCGTGTATTGCCAATGCCAAGCAAGTGAACCCCAATATCCAAGTTATTCAAGTGTCTGCGACACGTGGCGAAGGGATGGATGCATGGCTGGCATGGTTGGAGACACAGCTATGTGCTTAGGTATTCCGGGCAAGATAGTTGCAGTTGGTGAAGATATTCACCAACTCGCTCAAGTGGATGTTTGTGGTGTAAAACGCGATGTGAATATTGGCCTAATTTGTGAAGGCGAAACCACTGATTTATTAGGCCAATGGGTATTGGTACACGTCGGGTTTGCCATGAGCATCATCAATGAAGAAGAAGCGCAATCCACCTTGGATGCGTTAACCGCGATGAGTCAGCTAGACCACGAAGTTAGCGATTTTAGTGGTTTAAATGCAGGAGCAACAGATGCAGTACGTCGATGAATTTCGCGCCCCTGTTCTTGCAAAAGCGCTATTGGCGCATATTCATCAACGGGTGAATGAAATACCCCAAGCAAAACGGCGCCCATTACAACTCATGGAAGTGTGTGGAGGCCATACCCACGCGATTTTTAAATTTGGTATTGACCAGTTATTACCCGCCGAAATTGAATTTGTTCATGGGCCCGGTTGCCCTGTGTGCGTTTTGCCAATGGGGCGAATTGATGGCTGTATTGAAATTGCACAGCACCCTGAGGTTATCTTTTGTACTTATGGCGATGCAATGCGTGTGCCGGGGGAAAAGGGCTCTTTACTTGACGCCAAGCGTAATGGAGCGGATGTCCGCATCGTTTATTCACCGCTAGATGCCTTGGCATTAGCAGAGCAGCATCCTCATCGGCAAGTGGTTTTCTTTGGTTTAGGCTTTGAAACCACCATGCCAAGCACGGCAATCACCTTGCAGCAAGCGAAACGCCGCCAGCTAAATAATTTCACGGTGTTTTGCCAACACATTACCATTATCCCAACGTTAAAAAGCTTACTAGAACAGCCGGATGTCCGCATTGACGGCTTTTTAGCGCCGGGGCACGTCAGTATGGTGATTGGTGCCCATCCTTATCAATTTATTACGGATGATTTCTATAAACCGCTGGTGGTCACAGGGTTCGAACCCCTAGATATTTTGCAGTCATTAGCCATGTTAGTTGACCAAATCGCCGATGGCCGTTGTGAGGTAGAAAACCAATATAAGCGTGTTGTGGCCGATAACGGTAACGTATTGGCACTGAAGGCGTTAGAGGAAGTTTTTGAACTTAAACAAACCAGTGAATGGCGCGGGCTGGGGGAAATAGCAGGTTCAGGGGTTCAATTAACTGAAGACTATCAGTTTTTTGATGCAGAGAGACGTTTTCAGGTACAACCCCATAAAGTGGCGGATGACCCGCAAGCACGTTGTGGAGAGGTGTTAACCGGGCGCTGTAAACCGAACGAATGTACGTTGTTTGGGCGCCGTTGTACGCCACAAACGGCTTTTGGCGCACTAATGGTTTCTTCTGAAGGCGCCTGTGCAGCTTATTACCAGTATCGTCGGGAGGTATAAATGAGTAATCATGTGGTGACGATGGCACATGGTAGTGGTGGGCAGGCCATGCAGCAATTGATTGAACAGTTGTTCTTGCAAGCATTTGCTAACCAAGCGTTGAATGAGCGGGAAGACCAAGCTCGGCTAGCACTGGCGGAAATGACCGTATTAGGCGACCGCTTAGCATTCAGTACTGATAGCTATGTCGTCGACCCGATTTTCTTTCCCGGGGGCAATATTGGTAAATTAGCCGTTTGCGGCACAGTGAATGACGTTGCAGTCAGTGGTGCGATCCCCAAATACCTTTCTTGCGGTTTTATTTTAGAAGAAGGCTTTCCACTTTCTGAACTTACCTCAATTGTGGAATCCATGGCGGCAACGGCAGCGGCTGCGGGTGTGGATATTGTGACCGGCGATACCAAAGTCGTGCAGCGCGGGGCGGCAGACAAAATTTTTATCAATACGGCCGGTATTGGTGTGATCCCGAGCAATATCCAGTGGGGAGCTCAGCATATTCAAGCGGGGGATAAAGTGATTGTTAGTGGTACGTTGGGTGACCATGGCGCCACTATCTTAAACCTACGCGAACAACTTGGGTTAGAAGCGGAGCTTTGCAGTGATTGTGCAGTATTAACGCCATTGATAGCACCGCTACGTGAAATTGACGGCGTTCGGGCATTACGAGACGCAACTCGTGGTGGTGTAACGGCAATCCTACATGAATTTGCCCAAGCTAGCGGCTGTGGAATCGCTGTTAATGAAGGCGATTTACCTGTCTCTTCAGCAGTTAGGGGCGTGTGCGAACTATTAGGTTTAGAGCCGTTAAACTTTGCGAATGAAGGCAAATTAGTGATTGTGGTGAAACCTGAAGCGGAAAGTGCGGTGATTGCTGCACTACACCAACACCCATTAGGGAAAGATGCAGCCACGATTGGTTGTGTGACTGAGCAAAAACAAGTCAAATTGGTTGGGATCTTCGGTACATCAAGGTTATTAGATTTACCCCACAGTGAGCCTTTACCCCGTATTTGTTAATTGAAAATGCCCTATAGATAAAACCTATAGGGCGTTCAAATCTATTAACGTCTTAACATACCTTTATCGATAATAAACTCGATAATGGTTTCTAAGCCGACTTTTTTCTTTAAGTTAGTAAACACATAGGGCTTTACTGGGCGCATTCTTGCGGTATCGGCTTCCATCACTTCTAATGAGGCGCCGACATAGGGTGCAAGGTCAATTTTGTTAATCACCAATAAATCGGAATGAGTGATCCCCGGGCCGCCTTTACGTGGGATTTTTTCGCCTTCAGCTACATCAATCACATAAATGGTTAAGTCAGCCAGCTCTGGGCTAAAGGTCGCGCTCAGGTTATCGCCGCCGCTTTCCACGAATACGATATCGAGGTTTTTATGGCGCATGGCGAGCTCTTCAACTGCGGCTAAGTTCATTGATGCATCTTCACGAATAGCTGTGTGAGGGCAGCCGCCAGTTTCAACACCAATAATGCGGTCTGCATCTAATGCTTCGGCACGGGTTAAAATTTTGGCATCTTCTTGGGTATAAATATCATTGGTGACAACCGCTATTTGGTAAGTGTCGCGCATGGCTTTACATAACACTTCTAATAATGCGGTTTTTCCTGAGCCGACCGGCCCACCGACACCAATTCTTAAGGGTTGATTATATTCTTGCATAGCATTTTCTCATGAACGAAAAAGTCGTGTGTATTGGGTTTCATGCCGACTACTGGCAATAATTTGTGCAGGTGTAAAACTGCCGATATCTTCTAAAGGCCATGTGGCCGATTGCGAGACAATGGTAGGAATGCGCTCGGTTAGAGTGAACAAAATGTGTTGCCCCGCACTTTGGCCGAGTGGAATGAGTTTAACGCCGGACATCACGGTGTTTTCCAGCCAGCCCCATGCATAGGCGTTACAGAGTTTGTCGATATCAATATTCCAATTGACTGCGGCAAGGGCAAACGCCATAAGCTGCGTTTGTTTAACGCAGGTCAATGTGGTTGTATCAAGTTCGATACCTAGTTGAGGCAGTAAGCGGGCAAAAGCAATACCACGTTGGCGCTCCTCTAACCGCAGTTCCTTGGTTTCACGGCTGGCAATGATAAATTCACACCAATAGGTAACTTTTTCCATATCGGCACTTAATAAGTGGGCGTGAATTTGCCGTAAAACAGGGAGTTCCAATGTCGCAATCGCATGGGTCATTTGCGCTGTTAACCAGCTTGCTAGCGTTTCAGGCGTGGTTACCCAGCCTTTTTCAATGGCCCACTCTAAGCCTTGGGAATAGGTAAATGACCCAACAGGCAAAGACGGGCTGACTAATTGATATAAACGCAAATCCGCTAACATGGATAAACTTCCCAAATATAATTAATGGTGATGATGGTCATCATGATCGTGATGATGGTGGTGATGCCCACCGGATGAACCACCATAAGCCCCCGGTTCTGGTTGGTATTTTTCCAAACCCACACTGACGGTCGCGCCAAGCCCTCGTGCCATATCATCTAAGACATGGTCATGGAAGTAACGACACCAGCCGGCTTCGATTTGCAGTGGAACGTGACGGTTACCTAAGTGATAACAAACACGCGCTAACAGCAGTGGGTCATCGCTATAAACGGTTGATACTTGCTCTTTTGCCGCTTCGATGGTGACTAACTCACCGTCTTCAGTGGCTAAAATATCGCCTTCTTTAAGCACGGTACCACGTGGCAGAAACAACCCTGCTTCTTGACCGTCGCTTAAGGTGACTTTTAAGCGGCTCTTTGTGCGCTCATCCATAGTTAAACACAAGGATAACTCGGTGTGCGATGCTTGGTGGCTATCTATAATTTTAATGAATTTTTTCATGTTCTGGCTCTTTCGTCGGGGGTCAGAATAAAAAGTAACGCTGTGCCATTGGCAGCTCAATCGCAGGTTCACAAACTAATGGAATACCATCGGCTTTTACGATGTAAGTCTGCGGATCCAGCTCAATATGTGGCACATAACTATTGTGGATCATGGATGCCTTACTAATATTTCGGCAGCCTTCCACACGACCAATTTTGCTCTGTAAACCGAGTTTTTCAGGAACGCCGGCATCAATACCCGCTTTCGACATAAAAATCATCGATGTTTGGTATTTGGCTTTACCCAATGCGCCAAACATTGGACGGTAGTGCACGGGTTGAGGCGTTGGGATCGCTGCGTTGATATCCCCCATAGGGGCATAAGCGACCATGCCACCTTTCATGATCAAGGCAGGCTTAATGCCAAAAAAGGCGGGATCCCACAAGACGATATCCGCGAGTTTTCCTTTTCCAATCGACCCAACCTCATGGGCAATGCCGTGGGCGATAGCGGGGTTAATAGTGTATTTCGCCACATAGCGTTTGATGCGGTTATTATCGTTCTCTGGTGTATCGCCTTCTAAGGTTCCGCGCTGTAATTTCATTTTATGTGCGCATTGCCAAGTACGAGTAATTACTTCACCAACACGCCCCATGGCTTGTGAGTCCGAAGACATGACTGAAATGGCGCCCATATCATGCAAAATATCTTCAGCGGCGATGGTTTCACGGCGAATACGGGACTCAGCAAAAGCCACATCTTCAGGAATAGATGGGTCTAAGTGGTGGCAAACCATCAACATATCCAAATGCTCATCAACGGTATTAATGGTGTATGGCATGGTTGGGTTAGTTGACGCAGGCAGAATATTGGGCTCGGCCACCGATTTGATCACATCAGGGGCATGGCCGCCACCAGCACCTTCCGTATGGAACACGTGAATGACACGCCCCGCGATAGCTTTTACAGTTTCTTCATAAAAGCCACCTTCGTTTAATGTATCTGAGTGGATAGCGACTTGGACATCCATTTCATCAGCTACATTCAAGCAGTTATGGATGGCCATCGGGGTCGCCCCCCAGTCTTCGTGGATTTTCAAGCCGATAGCTCCCGCTTCAATTTGTTCGCGGATAGCCTCGGGTTTACTCACGCAGCCTTTGCCAAACAAACCGACATTAATCGGCAGTTCGTCCACGGCTTGTAACATGCGGTACATATTCCAAATACCCGGCGTGACGGTCGTGGCATTGGTGCCTGCGACAGGGCCGGTTCCTCCACCAATAAAGGTGGTGACGCCAGACACTAAGCCTTCTTCAGCTTGTTGTGGGCAAATAAAGTGAATATGGGTATCAACACCACCCGCGGTGATAATTTTACCTTCGCCTGCAACGACTTCAGTACCGGGGCCAATCACGATATCAACATTCGGTTGCACGTCAGGGTTGCCGGCTTTACCAATCCCCGCAATGCGGCCATTTTTAATGCCAATATCGGCTTTAACAATGCCCCAATGGTCGAGAATAATGGCGTTGGTGATTATCACATCAACGCATTGGTCGCTGGTCACTTGGCTTTGCCCCATACCGTCACGAATGACCTTACCGCCACCAAACTTGACCTCTTCACCATAGGTGGTGAAATCTTTTTCGATCTCTAGAAATAATTCTGTATCAGCTAAGCGCAAGCGGTCACCCGTTGTTGGGCCAAACATATCCGCATAGGCTTGCCGTGAGATGGTTTTCATGGTTATTTCTCACTCTCTAATTTTCCCATGATCTTGCCATGGAAACCGTAAATTTCTCTTTTACCGCTAAATGCGACTAACTCAACAGTGCGACTCTGTCCGGGCTCAAAACGAACAGCCATTCCAGCTGGGATGTTTAAACGAAACCCAAGCGTGCCTTCACGTGCAAATTTTAGCGCTTCGTTTGCTTCGTAAAAATGGTAGTGAGAGCCAATTTGTATCGGGCGATCGCCTGTATTTGCAACGAGGATTATTTGGGTTTCTCGACCTGCATTGAGTTCGATGTCGCCTAAAGCTTGATTGACTTTAATTTCACCGGGGATCATGTTGCCACCTATACAATTGGGTCGTGGATAGAAACCAACTTTGTGCCATCAGGAAATGTACATTCCACTTGGATGTCTTTGATCATTTCTGGCACCCCCTCCATGACCTGCTCTGCGGTTAACACGGTTCGACCTTCGCTCATTAACTGGGCAACCGTTTTACCATCACGGGCGCCTTCCATAATCGCACAACTGATTAGCGCGACGGCCTCAGGGTAATTGAGCTTTAATCCACGCGCTAAGCGTCTTTCTGCGACGAGGCCTGCCGTAAAAAGTAATAATTTGTCTTTTTCTCTTGGGGTTAATTCCATTTTTTGCTCCTAAAAAACGTTTACGTTGCCCAAATACGCGGTGGCTCAGGACAATAACCTAACCAGTATTGTCTTGTTGCCTGCCAAATATGGGCAAAACAGGCCATTATTGGCTCGGTTTGAGAGCCTAATAGCCGCAAAACTAAAATACCGTCCACATTAGTTAGCCCATACTCAAGCGGCCTAACATCGGTAGAGAAAAAACAGGCTAAGCTATCTTGAAGTTCAGCTTTCAATTCATCGCTGGCGGGGTAGATATATAAAGAGCCGAACATGGGAAACTCACGCATGACGGCCGATTGTTTTTGAGAACCATTGATAAAGATAGATTCCGCCAAGGTGAGCTTGTCATCAATATAAAATTGCAAGCGCCCCCGAATATTGCCGTTGTCGAATTGTTCGTTTAATACCGGGCGGCCTAAACACTGGATTTCCCAGCCGATAAATTTTGATGAACTGGTGATCCGCACATGGGTCTCTATGTGAACTTGCGCCTCAGGGAAAAAAATGTTTTCTTGAGGCAACCATTCTAAGAACCCATTAGGTGCCACCGTTAAGGTTTGTACTTGCCGCGCAACACCGCCCGCACTGCGATAAAATTTTGTTGCTCCAGGCGTGGTCAATAACGCATGGGCATGTGGTTGAACATCAATATTGATAAGAAGTTTATCCCCCCCGACAACGCCACCGGGTGGATGAAGTAAATACGTGTGTGCAATACCTTGCTCGGGGTAGAATGACCGCTGAACCATTAAAGGGCCGATATGTTGTTTATCCGTTAAGCGGGTGACGCCACGTTTTAGTTCATATCGTAAAAAGATTTCAGCTAACCAGCCTGATCCTGAAAAATCAGACATACTTTCTCCTGCAACTTAGTCAACTAAAAATACGCGAACATGTTTAGCTATACCCCTAACAAAAATTGGGTACTTATGATGTAAAAGCTAATGCAAGTAGGGTAGGGTGTGAGTGAATACCAAAATCATTATTATTATGCAGCGTTATCGGCTGCATGTGTCTGCCGCGCGATTCTACACCTTATATCGAAAATTGCCTTTCAATTAAACAGCATTTTATTTAGAAAATATAACAACCATCAAAATAACAGTAAAAAATGAGCGTATATCTATATTGCGATTTCAGCGTAACAGGACTATATTCTCAGCCGCACTGATATGGGGTTGAGATGTTTTACGACGTGACTTTATATCGATTCAACAATCCCTTTTCTTGGGAAGTCATTCTGACATTAACGGCAGTTTATAGAGATTATGGAATATAAATTTTTTCTTTCGGAAAGCCAAATGGTGTTAAAAGCGTTTTATATTGAAAATGCGATGATAGCCATGCTGACGGGCGCGAAAGGAAATGTTGTGATCAACGGTCAATCCATTGAAATTGAAAGCGATGTCACCTTAATTATTCCTAAATATAGTCAAGTTTCTTGCAATATTGTGTGTAATACCGTGAAGCAGCCGCTTGAATTGCACACATTGTCGATGTCGGCAGATGAATTACAACCGGTATTTTTATTACTGAAGACCTTAATGAAGTCGGCTGCACCTCTGACTAGCCACCAACCCATTTACCATGTGTCTCCCCCAGAAACCGTGAGAGATAACTTTAGTTTATTAAAACAATGCTTACCATTAAAAAAACAGAGTGAGTCCCAAGAAGCATTGCTAATGAGACAGAGCCTATATTTTATTTTAATGGCGATATATCAAGATGGTATCGATATTCTAAATCTTTTTCGCTTCAATTATGATGAGCCGAAAAATCAAGCGATTACCCATCTGATCACTCAAGAACCGCAAAAAAAATGGCACTTAGAGGATGTCGCGAAAGCGTTATTTACCACGCCATCCACTTTACGCCGTCATTTGAGCCGTGAAGGGGTGTCTTTTCGCCAATTACTACTCGATGTGCGAATGGGACTGGCGCTGAATTTTTTAACCTTTTCGAATTATTCTGTTTTTCAAATTAGTCATCGTTGCGGTTTTGGCAGTAATGCCTATTTTTGCGATGTCTTTAAGCGAAAATACAATATGACGCCTTCTCAATTTCGGTTGCAATCAAGGCAGTCGAACGACCCGAATTTTATTACCAATTTGTCCTTGCACTCTAACCCAATTGAATTTGACAAAGAAATTGATGAGTAGTTGTTAAGGTAAGTCAAATAACGGCTTAATTTTGACGGTTTCTCGAATAAATTCGCTGTTCTATTGATGTAGCGCCTAGCAATCAGGGCGTTAAATTTAATATAACTCATATTGGTTACTCTACACATAGTGAATATCTCACCAATAGCGACATTAATGAAAATAACGTCATTAATTATATGAAATAAAAAATAAAATCTGTCTATAGAGGGATGTATGATTAAAAATATCGTTGCCGCAATGTGCTTGATGGGGCTCACACTGCAAGCACAGGCGGCAGAACCGGCTCAATCACAAACTTTACGTTTAGCGATTGGCTCAGAGCCAACAGAGGGTTTTGACCCCATGCTCGGGTGGAGCCACGGCAGCTACCTACTGTTGCATAGCCCATTACTGAAACAAAAGGCTGACCTTTCATGGCATAGCTATATGCTTGAAAGTTATCAACATAATGCAGATGGTAAACAGTGGACACTCAAGCTGAAAAAAGGCTTAAAATTTTCCGATGGCTCACCGTTAACGGCAAAAGATGTTGTATTTACCTATAACAATGCTGCGGCAAGTGGCGGTAAGGTGGACATGGGGAATTTTACCAAAGCAGAGGAAATTGACCCACTCACCGTAAAAATCACCTTATCTTCCCCACAAAGTACCTTTATTAATGTACTTGGTTCGTTAGGGATTGTTTGTGCCGATAAATATGATGCGAAAACCTATGCACATAACCCAATTGGCGCAGGCCCTTATCGTTTAGTTGCATTCCAGCCGGGGCAGCAACTGATTGTCGAGCAAAATCCGTATTATGCAGGGCCAAAAAATGACTTTGGTAAAATGGTCTTTGTTTTCCTTGATGAAGATGCGGCCTTTGCGGCGGCACAAAGCAATCAACTGGAAATTGTTCGTATCCCTGCTGCGGTAGCGGCGAATGCTAATGATGTGAAAAACATGAAATTGGTTGAGCGCTATAGCGTGGAAAACCGCGGCATTTCTTTCCCAATTCCACCTGCCGGTGAGAAAGATGCTCAAGGTAACCCTATCGGTAACGACATCACTTCAGATGTTGCTGTCCGTAAAGCCATTAACTATGCTCTTGACCGTAAACTATTGGCGGGATCCGTGTTGGAAGGCTTTGCCGTACCGGCTTATACCGGCGTTGCAGGGCTGCCATGGAATAGCCCAGACTCCGCTTTTAAAGATGGTGATCTTGAAAAAGCGAAATCCATTTTAGAAGATGCGGGATGGAAGCTGAATAAAGAGGGCTTACGTGAGAAAAATGGCAAAGTGGCAAAACTGACATTATGGTATGCCAGTGGTGATACCACACGTCGTGACCTTGCGCAGGCAATCCGTTCAAGCTTAAAACCGATTGGCATCGAAATGGATTTAAAATCGGGGAGCTGGGAAACCGTTGAGCTACACATGCATGCTAACCCAACACTTTTTGGTTGGGGAAGCTTAGACCCGATGGAAATTGTCCATAATTACAGTAGCAAAGCAGCAGGTGTTGGCTTTTATAACCCTGGTTATTATAAAAATGCAGCCGTTGATGAGCTAATCGAAAAAGCGTTAGCACAAGCTGACCAAGACGCGGCGATTCCGTTATGGCAGCAAGTAGATTGGAACGGTAGCACGGGTGTTGGTATTAAAGGTGATGCTCCATGGGCTTGGTTGATGAACCTACAACATATTTATTTACTGAATAATTGTGTTGATTTAGGTACCAGTGCTCCTGAAATTCACGGATCTTGGTCGGTGTTAAATAATGTCGATGAATGGGCGTGGACCTGTCAGTAATGCGAACCGCACTTGGGCTTTTATTGCGATTTTTTGGTTTATTAACCGTAACGGCAGCGGGGATTTTTATCCTGCTGAGTTACTCGCCTATCGACCCAATAAAAGCCTATATTGGCAATGACTTACTGCACGTGCCTCCTGAGCAATATGCGCTAATTGCTGCGCGATGGGGGCTTGATCAGCCTTTATGGGTACAGTTCTGGCGCTGGTTTTCACAAGTATTACAGGGGGATTTGGGCTATTCCATGCTCTATAATACCCCTGTAATTCAAGTGATTGCAGACCGCCTTGTGCCTTCTTTAGCATTGCTTATTTGTGCTTGGTTGTTTTCTGGTATTGTGGGTTTTGCGCTAGGGTTAGTCGCTGGGCGTTATTTAAACCGCTGGCCAGACAAACTTATCTCAACATTATGCTATTTACTTGCTTCAATTCCTGTTTTTTGGGTCGGTTTGCTGTTGCTGTCTTTGTTCGCGGTGACATTACAATGGGCTCCGATATGCTGTGCTTGGCCGATAGGCTTGGATGAGCAAACGGCAACTTTTTCACAGAAACTTCATCACCTAATTTTGCCTGTAATTGCGTTGGGTATGCTAGGCGTGGGTAATATCGCATTGCATACACGAGCCAAAGTTGTTGAGGTGATGAGCAGTGAATTTATTCATTACGCACGGGCTCAAGGGGATAATGGCTGGTCAATGATGGGTTTCCACGTGTTGAAACATGCCATCACCCCCGCAATTTGTTTGCAGTTTGCTTCTGTAGGTGAATTATTGAGTGGGGCATTGCTAGCTGAAAAAGTATTTGCCTATCCAGGCTTAGGTCAGGCAACGATAGATGCGGGGCTACGTGGAGATATTCCCTTGTTGATGGGGATCGTCATGTTATGCGCTACGCTAATATTTTTAAGCAATACGGTAGCAGACAGCCTGCTAAAAAAAGTGAATAAGGGAGTGATGAGAGGATCATGACCTATAACCCTAATCGCGCCTTATTTAAGTTAGCTTTCTCATTACTTTTATTGGTCATCGTTAGTATTTATGCGTTTGGCCTCTCCCTTAATGATATTGAAATGAATTTACTCGATAGGCGCTTGCCACCGTCGTGGGCACATCTATTTGGGACAGATAATTTAGGACGTGACTTATTTGCCAGAACTTTTCAAGGGGTGGCAACTAGCTTGCAAATCGGCCTTATGGCAGCGGTTACCAGTGGTTTTATTGCACTTGTCATGGCCGGTTTATCTTCAATAAGCAAAGTGATGGACTATGTAGTGCGTGGCGTTATTGATGCCATGTTGGCATTGCCACATCTTTTATTACTGGTATTGATTTGTTTTACGTTGGGTGGTGGAAAAATGGGGGTGATTTGGGCCGTTGCACTGACACATTGGCCAAAATTAGCCCTAATTTTACGTTCAGAGTTACAACGAGTTAGCCAGTCAGATTACATTATGTTATCTCAACGTATTGGTAACAGTGCATTTTATCGCTGGCGCTATCACTATTTACCCATGATTTTGCCGCAATGGATGGTCGGGACGTTATTAATGTTTCCCCACGCAGTATTACACAGCGCAGCATTAAGTTTTTTAGGTTTTGGTTTATCGCCCCATGAGCCCTCACTGGGCATTTTATTGTCTGATGCATTGCGTTATCTCAGCACAGGAGCGTGGTGGCTGGTGGTCTTCCCTGGCGTTGCTTTAGTTGGGTTAGTGTTATTATTTGACCAATTCGCCAAAGCCTTACAGCAGTTATGGTTGAAGGGGGCCGTATGTTGAGTCTTGATAATCTCACCGTGGATGTCGCGCAATTTCGTTGGTTAGGGCGTAAACGTTGGTCGCCGTTACTGCAAGGGATTTCATTGGATATTCAGCCCGGTGAGATGGTTGCATTGGTAGGTGGGAGCGGAGAAGGTAAGAGCTTGTTATTACAGAGCGTTTTGGGGTTGCTTCCCCATAATATGCGCTGTCGTGGCGGTATTCACCTTAATGGTAAAAAGCTGACTGAACAAAATAAAGCTCAGCATCGTGGAAACGCATTATGTTATATCCCTCAAGGGGTTAATGCGCTTAATCCGTTAATTCGTATCGGCCCACAATTAGAACGTGCCGCTGTGTTAAGTGGGCAGCATATTAAAATGCACGATGTCGCACGGCATTTACAGCAATATAATCTGCAAGGCTCATTGGTAGATAGCTACCCAAACCAGTTATCCGGTGGAATGGCTAAACGGGTACTCGCCAGTAGTGCGACACTCTCGCGCGCGCAATATATTTTAGCGGATGAAATTTCATCATGGCTGGATGATGAGCATGCCATGCAGCTACTCGAAAACATTAAATCGCTCTGCCACGATGGCCGAGGTGTTTTATGGGTCACCCATGATTTGTCCATGGCAGTGCGTTTTGCTGACCGTATTGCCTTATTGCGTAACGGAGCGTTGGAAGACGTGTTAAGTAGCCAAAAGCTACAACAAGGTGGTGGTGGTCAATGGCTGCAGTCGTTGTGGAATGCGTTACCGGAACATCAATTTATGGCAAGTAAATGAGTATCACTGAACCTATTTTCCAAGTAAATAATTTATGCATTGAACAAGGTGGCCAACGGCTGTGGGATGGCTTTAGCATGTCACTGACTAGCGGTGAACGCCTTGGGATCTCTGCCCCCAGTGGTTTTGGTAAAACTACGTTAGGCCGAGTATTCGCTCAGTGGCAGCATGCAACCCAAGGAACCATTTTGTTTGAAGGGAAACCGTTACCTCAGCAGGGTTATTGTCCAATTCAATTAGTCCCCCAACATCCCGAAAAAAGCTTTAACCCCTATCGCAAGGTGGGGGCGAGTTTATTTGATGCTTGGCAGCCAGAAACCCATTGGTTAGAGCACTTTTCGATTAAACCTTCTTGGCTTGAAAGGCTTCCCAGTGAGTTATCGGGTGGTGAACTTGCTCGTATTGCGTTGCTGCGAGCCCTTGACCCGCGAACGAAAATTTTAATTGCCGATGAAATCACCGCACAGTTAGACGCCAATTTGCAAAAAGAAATTTGGCAGTTGTTAGTGAAATTATCCGAAGAGCGACCACTCGCAATGGTTATTTTTAGCCATAACAAAGCGTTATTAGAGAAAGTGTGTAGCCGTATTTGGGGAGTTAGCAAAACCTAGATGAAGTTCGTGTATTGACAAAAATATTTTTTTATTAATAATCGTCCCGTGTCCTAGGACGTGAGACAAGGCGGAATTTAGAATATGAAAAGTCAAGATATACTGATTCTTTTAAAAATAATTTCGATGCATATCGATTTGAATCGTCAGAATTTCGATAGTGATACTTTTCATTTATATGAAAGTAAAGTTGATTGGGGGGATATGTTTGAGGGGCAGGATACTTCGGGAGAGTCATCCGCGGATTTTTCTTTAGCTCATGTTGATGATGATATTTTAGTCGTCGTAGAGGATGAATGGACAGAAAAAGGGCTAAAGCCTAGTTATAATGAGGAAAGCGCGATTAAAAGCCGTTTTTCTGTCAGAAACCTTGAGTTTTTGACAGGAATTAGTAAGTCACAAATCAGTTTAGGCTTAAATCGTATGTACGATGTTGGTCTAGCGAAGCCAGATAGAAGATTAGCGATTCCCAAGGTGAATACTAAGGCTTTATTTGATTTTATTGCTTTTGGAATCAAGTATGTTTTTCCTGCAAAGGAAGGTGAGCTGACAAGGGGGATTGCAACATCAATAGCAGCTCCTGTATTAAAAGGAAAACTAATGACATCAGGAGAATTTCCTCTTGTATGGCCAGATCCAAGAGGAAAGACAAAAGGATTTGCTATTGAGCCATTACATTCTAATATTATTCGTGCAGTTCAATTAGATAGTAGGCTGTATGCAATGTTAGCTTTAGTTGATGCGGTTAGGATTGGCAGACCGAGAGAGCACAATCTATCCTTAGAAAAACTAAAAATCATTTTTGAGGAAGTTAAATGAGCGAAAAGGTTAACTTACAAAAAAGTATGTTACTGGTGGTTGCAGATGCATTAGGTGAAGAGCTATTAGCTCAAGTTGTCTTTGTTGGCGGTTGTACTACAGGCTTGTTAGTCACTGATGAATATACCAAAGAGCAAATTAGATATACTGATGATGTTGACTTAGTGGTCGATATAGTTGGTTATGCTAAGTGGAGCCAATTACAAGAAAAGTTGAGAGAACGAGGGTTCAGGGAAGATCCTTTTGATGATGTTATCTGCCGAATGTTAATTGGTGAACTCAAAGTTGACTTTATGCCTGTAGACCAAAATGCATTAGGTTTTAGTAATCGTTGGTACAAAGACGCTGTAGAAATGGCATGCCAATATCAATTAACTCAGAATGTCACTATAAATTTAATTCGGCCTGAATATTTTATTGCCACAAAATTAGAGGCGTATCTAGGTAGAGGGAATGGTGATTTATTAAGTAGTCGAGATATTGAAGATATTTTAAATATTTTCGATGGAAGAGAAAGTATTGTTGAAGAGATCTCTCAGTCAAGTACAGCATTAAAAGAATATATTTCAAATAATTTAGCTTTATTGATTAATGAATATGATTTTGAAATGGCAGTACAGAGCACTAGCCAAGGAATTCGTTCACGAGAAGATATTATTTTTGAAAGATTAACCCAATGCATCAAACATTAACGCGAACAGCTAAAGAGCTCTCATGGTTATTTGCGACTCAAATGGGTGCTGATAGAAAACAAAATAAAGATTTATATGCGTTAATTGACCGAGGTAATTTTAATTTGGTGATTGCTTTTGATGTTTCAACGTCATCTCCAGCTACTACTGAAATGGCTAAATTCTTCTTTGAGATAGTTATTCAAGAATTAAATTCAATAGAGCAGAGTCACTTAACTGAAAATATCGTTGAACATATTTTACAGCTTGGATTTAAAGAAACTAAAGCTAAATATAAAATTGGGAAGGCGAGTTTATTAGTTATTGGAACTTTTAATTCGGGGGAATCTGTTTTCTGTTTTCATACGGGAGATATTCGTTTAGGTAACTGGAAAAAAGATAAATCGATAAATTGGCTTACTAATGTTCATACTGGTGCTAATCCACTCGGCGAACCTTTTGTACAAAGTATGTTGAAGGATGAAAATAGAAAAATAGTTACTCGATGTTTTAATTTACAAAAAACATTTTTACTTGATTATAAAAAAGTCACTGAGGTGGATTGTCGGCTAATTATTGCAACAGATGTTTTTTGGGCTGAATGTGATAATGAAAAGCAACAAGCCATTATTGAAGGAAGTGAATTTTCTGTTCAAGATGACTTATCTGTATTGGTTTTAACGTGGGATCGTGATGATAAATTGCCATGTAATCAAAATGGGCTATTGATACTTTGATACCCACAGTAACTTAAAGTGCCACTTGGTTAATTACATGTGTGATTAGCCTGAAAACGAAGTTCACTCTAGGCATTTTTGACAAATGTCATAGGGATATCTAAACCCATCCTCTATTTTAAATCCCTTAAGTGAAAATGATAACCATTACTGTTATTGGGGTGAATATATGTCTTATCGTTTAAAACGGCACCAATTGGCGCATTGTATTGCACTCACTTTAGGTATAGGAACTTTGGCGACACCAATTGGGTTCGCTGCACCAGCAGTGACATCGGACAAACTGATCGTCACGTCTTCAACAGGTCAAAGCCGTTTGTCACCGAGTGAACAGCAAGAAAAAGGCAAGCTTGAAAAAGTGGCTGGCGGAACAAATTTAGTTGTTATCGAAAAAGAGACTCGCCTTGCGACCTTACAAGATGCTCTTGATTATCAGCCTGGGCTTGTGATTCAAAATTTCTTTGGTGGTATTGATCAGCCGCGTTTGAATATTCGTGGGTCTGGAGTACAAAGCGCACCGCTTGCTCGTGGTGTATTGCTGCTCCAAGATGGCTTACCCGCGACGGATGCTGACGGCAGTTTTCACATCAGCACCTTAGAAATGCGTGATGCGCGGATGGTGAGTGTACGCCGCGGCGCAAATAGCCTTAACCCACAAAGTAATAGTTTGGGAGGTGAATTGGATGTGCTCTCTTACACGGGTCGAAACGAGCAAGGCCGCCTACGTTATGAGTACGGCTCCCATGGTCGCGAAGGGTTACAAACGGCATTTGGTGGCGTTTCTGACGATGGGGTATTTGATGGTCGTGTAAATTTCACTTATGACCATTTTGATGGCTATCGCAAACACTCTGCTTCTCAACGTAAAACGTTACGCAGCAACTTTGGTTATGTGACTAATAACTTTGAAAACCGAACTTGGTTGAGTTGGACAGATTTGCGCTTTGACGTTGCGGGGCCTGTTTCTGAAGAGGTACTCAATAATAACCCTACAGATGTGTACCCGATGGTGTGGCTACGTGACCCACACCGTAATGTTGAGCAATTCCGAGTGGCTAACCGCTCTGACTGGCAAGTGGATAACCAAGCAATTGGTGCAGGAGTTTGGCACATTCGTACTCATGATAATTTTACTACTCCCGCTTACTACCGGTTTAGCCGCAGCCACAGTGAAGGGCTGCAATTTACCTATAATATTGAAACTGAGCCCGTGACATATCGTACAGCTCTTGCATGGGACCAAATGACCTTGCAGACTGAATTAATGCAAAATCGTAAAGGGACACCCGCAGACAAAACAAAAATAGGTAAATATGATGGCCGAGCTGAAAACCTCTACGGCAGTGTTGGGGTAGACTTACATATTACGCCAACAGTGACCGTTAATTTAGATGTGAAAGGCACACATGCGCGCCGTGATGTAGAAAAACGACAGAGTCATTTGTCGTTAGACCAAAGTTGGACATTTTGGACACCAAAAGCGGGAGTGATTTGGCGACCAACGGAAAGCCAGCGTTACTTTGCTAATATCAGTGCGAGTGAAGAACCTGCAACATTTTGGGAAATTATTAACTCCAGCAATGGAAAATTGACGAAACTCTCACCACAAAAAGCCATTACTTATGAAATTGGGGGAGAAGGCGATGTCACCGATGGGTTGAAATGGAGCCTTGCGCTGTACCGCAGTCAAATTAAAGATGAGTATATTACCACTTATGACAGTGCAGGGACGGTTGTTGGCGTGTTTAATTATGCCGCGAAAACCCGCCATCAAGGCTTAGAAGCTGGGCTGACAGGACGTGTTGGCGCAGGGCTGGGGGATATCAATTACCGAGTTTCATGGACTTATAATGATTTCCGTTTTATGGGGGGAGAGTATAACGGCAACTATATCGCAGGTATTCCTCGCAATATTGTCGCTGCCGAGGTGTTATATGAAATTGGGGATTGGAGCTTCGGGCCAAATATTCATTGGGCGCCAACGGATATGGCTGTTGATCACCAAAACAATCTCGATATTCAAAAACGTAAACATTACGCCGTATTAGGGCTTAAAGGTAGCTATAAACCAACAGAGCAGTGGTCTGTGTATTTATCGATGGATAATTTAACGGATGAACGTTATGCGACAACATCAGTTGCTAATCAGACCGTCACAGCAAAAGATAGCACCTTGTTCCCCGGTATGGGCTTTAATGTGAATGGTGGTGTAACCTATAACTTCTAATAATGAATAAACGCATTAATATTCGTTAATGCGTTATTCTTAAAATGGGCGCTGTGCAGAAATAGATAATTTCGTTAAGTAGTTTTCATTATGGATATGCACAGTGTCTTTCTCGATATCAATAAACCCTTTTTGCCGCCACCCAGAAACTAACCGACTGAGTGTTTCGTAACGTATGCCTAATTTAGCCGCGAGCTGGCCCCGAGATAAAGGCAAAACAATATTTGAAGTCAGTTGCTTATGCTTTAAATCGAGAATATAGGCCGCTAGCCGTTGTTCAGCAGAACTCGAAGTTAGCCAGTCGATATGGTTAATGTTTTCATATAGTTTGCTACTAAAACGCCTTAGCAGTTTTTCCATAATTTGCGGGCAGGCATGGCATAGTCGTAAAATATCGCGTTTATCAAGTAGCAAAGCTTCACCGTCGGTTTTTGCCCGTAAACTCATGGGATAACGGTTGTGAGGCATAAAAACGGCTGCGATGGCAACAATTTCCCCCGTACAAAACAAACCAAAAATTTTTTCTTCACCCAAATAGGTGTGGCGATACACTTCTATTTGCCCGCTGATCATCAAGGGGCAATGCTTAAATGGTTCCCCTTCATGGTTCAGAATTTCACCACTTTTAAAGCGAATATGGCCACAATTTTCCAGCAGTAATGCCAGTTTCTCATCTTCTACCCCATTAAACAGTAAGCACGATTTAAGGGCATTGAGTGATTGTGCATGGGGGAAAACGTTTTTGACAAATGTCATAGGTCATCCTCTTACGCCGTCTTAGAATGGCTTAAGTATAAATGATAATTATACACATTATCAATTGAGATGTTAGCAGAGAGCTGAATAACCCTATGATAAATAATGCTTTTAGACTCGCCGCCGTTTTTCTAACTTTCGGTGGAATAGCCAATGTATATGCATCACAAGCTGTTGATTTCACAGATATGTCAGGTGATAAAATTCATTTATCATCCCCTGCAAAACGTATTGTTGTGATCCCAATTCCTGCCGCTTCGATGTTAGTTGGCATGGATGAAAGCAGTGAAAAATTAGTCGGAATGCATCCCTTTGCAAAGGTTGCTGCGCGAGATGGCATGCTAAGCCAAATGTTTTCTCCTGTTCTACAAGTGAATTCAAATGTGGTGGGTAACAATTTTACGCCAAACATTGAAGCATTACTTAATGTGGAGCCCGATTTAGTGTGGCAATGGGGGCATAGAGGAGATGACATTATTTCTCCTATGCGTGATGCAGGGCTCACCGTTGCTACGTTAGATTATGGGCAAGAACGCTATACGCAAGAGTGGGTTCGCCTAATGGGGCAAACACTTGGCCACAATGATAAAGCGCAAAAGATGATCCAGTGGCGGCAACAAGTTGTCGATGCATTATCGGCAACCACCGCTAAAATCCCAGAAGCGCAGCAGCCCCGAGTCCTGTATCTATCCCATTTTAACCAGAGTATTCAAACATTTGGCTCAACATCACACAACAATGCAGATTTTGCACTGGCGGGTGGGGTGAGCTTAAACCGTGACCTCACTGGGCCAAGAACCCTCAATATTGAGCAAATTCTGGTTTGGGACCCTGACATTATTCTATTGGGTAATTTCGAGGAAGGGTTATCGCCAGCTGATGTTTACCGCAACCCTATGCTAAGTGAAGTCACCGCCGTGAAAAACCAGCGTGTGTATAAGCTCCCTATTGGTGGTTTTATCTGGGATGCACCAAACCAAGAAACACCACTGTACTGGCAATGGTTATCGATGATTTTTCACCCAGAAACGATGGAAATGCCATTGCGTGAGGAAATTCGCCTTAGATATCAGCAACTTTATGGCTATGACGTGTCAGATGAGCAAATTGACGGAATTTTGCAAATAGAGATGAACAAAAGTGGTCAGCACTATCTTTCTTTGATGGGGAAACCGCATGCGTAAGCCCCAATATCTTTGGTTCATTTTTGCTATTGGCCTATTGTTGACTTTTGTTTTGGCCCTAAGCTGTGGGCGTTACCCAGTTTCGTTTTCCGCGGTTTGGCATATTCTCTATGACACTATTTTTGGTAATGAAATGATGGGGAACTATAGCCGAACGGAACAAAATGTGGTGCTGAATGTGCGCTTACCGCGTGTTCTGATAGCAGGAACGTCAGGGGCTGGGTTGGCGGTTGCGGGGGCGGCTTTGCAAGGTATTTTCCGCAACCCATTAGTTGGGCCGCAAATTATTGGTGTTTCATCAGGGGCTGCATTGGGTGGCGCGCTAGCTATTTTATTATTTTCTTCTTTGTTGATCACCATTTCATTGGCTTTTATCGGTGGGTTGTTGGCTATCGTGCTGGTTTTTTTACTTGGTTTGAATCGCCAAGGCAGCCAGCTATTAATGTTAATCCTTGCGGGGGTGATTATTAATGCTTTTTTTGCCGCATTAATTTCGTTAATTACCTATTTTGCAGACCCAAACAACACGTTACAAACCATTGTTTTTTGGCTTATGGGCAGCTTTGCCAGTGCGTCTTACCTCAAACTCAATATTATTTTTCCGGTTGTGCTGGTCTGTGTCTTGGTCATTTTTGCGCTGCGTTTTCGTATCAATGTGCTGTCCCTTGGGGAAGAAAATGCACAAGCTTTAGGGATGAAAATTAATAGAACCCGTTGGGCCGTGTTACTCAGCGTGACCTTGATCACTAGTGCGACAGTGGCGGTATCCGGCACCATCGGCTGGGTAGGGCTGATTGTTCCACATATTGCACGGCTAATGGTAGGGCATGATCACCGGATATTACTGCCTGCCAGTGCGGTCATTGGTGGGATTTATATGGTAGCTGTCGACACCTTTGCACGCAGTATGACGAATGCAGAAATTCCATTAAGTGTGATCACCGCACTGATCGGCGCCCCTATTTTTGCACTACTGATCCACACATTGAATAAAAAGGTGGCCGATTTATGATCCAAGTTGAACACCTTAATTTCAAAATAGCCCAACGCCAATTATTTACGAATGTTAGTTTTCGGCAACCAAAGGGCAGTATTGGCGCGATTTTAGGGCCAAATGGCCGCGGAAAAACAACTTTATTAAAACTACTACTCGGCTTACAAAAAGGATCAACAGGCAATATTTCCCTAAATGCACCCGTCGCTTATGTTCCACAGCTTAGTGGTTCACTGTTTCATTACTCTGTTCGCACTATGGTGAGTCTCGGGCGTATTCGTCATTTACCTTGGTATGCCTCACCCAATGAAAAAGATAACCAAATTGTAGAGCAGTGTTTAGCGTACTTAGGCATAAGTAATTTTGCGGACCAACCCTTTAACTGTCTCAGTGGAGGGGAAAAACAAATGGTTATGATTGCGAGAGCATTAGCCAGTGAACCAGAAATTTTGATTCTGGACGAACCGACATCCGCGTTGGACCTTGCCAACCAAGACAGTGTGCTCAGCGTTTTACGTGATTTAGCCATACATCGCGGAATGACGATCTTATTTACGAGCCATTATCCACAGCATGCGCTGCATATCGCTGACTATTCATTGTTGTTATTTAACGGCAGCGGTTGTTTATTTGGTGAAACTGAACAAATTTTAACGGAAGAAAACCTGACACAACTGTACCAATTACCCGTCGCAATTACGCCAATGGATTATCAAGGCCGGCAGACCCAAGGGGTCATTCCGCTATTTAGATAACTGAATGAAAACGATTGAATTAAGGAATATTAAACGATGAGCAATAACACAATAACACCTTCAGAAGCGCTGATTATCAATCAGTTAATTAATTATACTGAACAAGGTATTGCAAGCCGCGTATTAGCGAAAAATGGCGGGGGAAATATCACCTTATTTGCTTTTGATAAAGGCCAAGCGCTGTCTGAACACAGCGCCCCTTTTGATGCGATTGTGATGGTTGTTGAAGGGAGCTTACAACTTACCATCGAAGGAAAGCCTGTAATGGCTAAACCGGGGGAAGTTGTCAGAATGCCTGCTAATATTCCTCATGCGGTAGATGCGCTTGAGCCCGCAAAAATGCTGTTAGTTATGTTACGTGAGCCTGAAACGGCTTGTACACATTAACTTGGAGGTGAAAATGGACCAATCATTTACCGCCCACGAAGCAGGGCACAAATTTCTAGCACGCTTGGGGAAAAAACGTTTACGCCCAGGGGGAAAAGAAGCAACCGAATGGTTACTTAGCCAATCAGGGTTACACAAGAACAGCCAAGTTCTTGAAGTCGCGTGTAATATGGGAACCACTGCCATTGAAATTGCCTCCCAATTCCATTGCCATATTACGGGTATTGATATGGACAAGCAGGCGCTCGCCCAAGCACAAAAAAACGTTGCGAATAAAGGGTTAACAGATTTAGTGACTATTCAAATGGCAGATGCATCAAAATTACCTTTTGAGGACAACAGTTTTGATGTGGTCATTAATGAAGCCATGCTAACCATGTACGGCGATAAAGCGAAAGCAAAGCTATTGCAGGAGTATTATCGAGTACTAAAGCCAGGTGGCTGTTTATTAACTCATGATATTGCATTTAAAGATGCCCAAGCTGTGCAAAATGTGGTTTCTCAAATGCAACAAGCGATTAATGTCAAAGCGCAACCATTACCGGAAACACAGTGGGTGGAATTATTTCAACAAGCGGGTTTCCAGCAAGTGGTATCCCATACTGGCCCAATGACACTGTTATCGCCAAAAGGGTTAATTTACGATGAAGGTGTATTCGGTACGCTAAAGATTATCCGTAATGCATTGAAGAAAGAAAACCGGCCTCAATTTTTGCGTATGTTCCGTCATTTTCGGCAAAATCGTGGAAAATTGAATTATATCGCAGTCGTTAGCGTGAAGTAATTAATAGGAATATCTTGCGCAAGGATGCGTGACTAGTACTGAATAACCTTTCATTACCTATTGTTAATAATAATAATTCTTATATTTATCTTGATTATTAGTTACTGCTGATAATAATTATTTGATAAAATAATAAACAGTCATTTAGTTATGCATTGTGATTTATTTTTTAGATTCAATAACAGCAATTCTAATAATGTAAAGGTTTAATTTAATGAAAATAAAGCATTTTTTTATTATCTCTCCTTGCTTTCTCCCTTTTATTTCCCCCTCCGTATTTGGTGCCGATAAAAAAGAAGAGTCCATAACCGTATCTGCTACACGTGGTTATAAAACCGTTTCAGAAATGGCACAAACCACATGGGTGATTGATAATGCTGAAATTGAGCAGCAAGCTGAAGGTGGAAAAGAATTAAAAGATATTTTAGCGCAGCTTATTCCAGGAATGAGTGTCAGTGGCCAAGGGCGGACAAACTATGGCATGAATATGCGTGGCCGTTCAATGATTGTGATGGTGGATGGAGTACGCCTTAACTCTTCTCGTAGTGATAGTCGCCAATTAGATTCTATCGATCCTTTTAATATTAATCATATCGAAGTTATTTCAGGCGCAACGGCGATGTACGGTGGTGGTAGCAGTGGTGGCTTGATTAATATTGTGACGAAAAAAGGCCAAGAAGAAAAACAAGTTTCCCTGCAATTAGGTGGAAAAACAGGCTTTAACAGTGGTAAAGATCACGATGAAAATATTGCTGCAGCAGTAAGTGGTGGTAATGAGAACGCTCACGGACGTGTTTCTGTTGCTTATCAACGCTATGGCGGTTGGTATGATGGCAAAGGTAATGCGATTAATATTGATAATACCCAAACAGGGCTGCAATTTTCTGATCGTTTGGATGTGATGGCGTCAGGTACTATCAAAATCGATGAAAAACAACAGGTTCAAGCTGTTTATCAGCATTATAAAAGTGAGTCTGATGGTAAACACGGCCTCTATTTAGGAAAAAATTTTTCCGCGGTTAAAGGGCAAGGTGAAGCTTATAACAGCAGCAAATTAAGTTCTGACCGTTTGCCGGGAACTGAGCGTAATTTGCTCAATTTACAATATTCAAATGCAGATGTATTTGGGCAGGATTTTGTTGCACAAGTTTATTATCGTGATGAATCACAAAAGTTTTATCCTTTCCCAACCCTTACAGGCAAAGATGTTACAAGTATCAGCTCATCGGATCAAAAAACCAATTTTTATGGAACTAAGCTGACGTTCAATAGCCAACCTATCGATGAATTAACGTTAACTTATGGTGTGGATGCAGAGCATGAGCAATTTCGTGCGAACCAAATGTTTTTTGATTTAGATAAAGCGAAAGAATCCGGAGGAATGGACTTAACTAAAGCTTTCCAAATTGGCCGCTATCCAAGCTATACCACGACGAATATGGCGACATTTTTACAAAGTAGTTATGACATTACGCCAATGTTCACGTTAAGCGGTGGTGTACGTTATCAGTACACAGAAAATAAAGTCGATGATTTTATTGGTTATGCACAGCAAGAAGCGATTGCTAACGGAAAAGGTAAATCAGCAGATGCAGTACCGGGTGGGAAAACGGATTACAACAACTTACTGTTTAACGCAGGGCTGCTGGTTAACTTAACCGAAGAGCAACAAACATGGTTTAATTTCTCTCAAGGCTTTGAAATTCCTGATATTGCTAAGTATTACGGAACAGGTGATTATGCGAAGACCCCAGATGCCAATGGCCACTATCATCTCAATAAAAGTGTTAACATTAATGATACCAAGGTAAAAGGAATTAAGGTTAACTCTTTCGAGTTAGGATGGCGTTACACAGGGGAAAACTTACGCACACAAGTTGCTACCTATTATTCTTTGTCTGATAGAAGCTATGGCATTAATAAAGATGACATGACCATCTATATGAAAACCGATAAACGCCGTATCTATGGGGTAGAAGGTGCGGTGGATTACTTCTTTGCTGACTCAGATTGGAGTGTTGGAAGTAACTTCAATCTACAAAAATCAGAAACTAAAGTGGATGGTAGTTGGGAAAAATGGAGCGTTGATTTCGCGAGCCCATCAAAAGTGAATGCCTATATTGGTTGGGAGCCGAATGACTGGGCGCTACGCTTACAAAGCCAGCAAACGTTCAATTTAACGGATGCGGCTGGTAAGAAACTCGATGGTTATAATACCGTTGATTTATTAGGAAGTTATATGCTACCAGTGGGTAAAGTTAGCTTTGCTGTCGAAAACCTGCTGGATAAAAATTACTCCACAATTTGGGGACAGCGGGCACAAAGCTTATATAGCCCTAAATATGGCGCTGCAAACCTGTACGATTATAAAGGCCGTGGCCGAACTTTTGCCCTTAATTACAGTGTGACTTTCTAATTTGATATTTTAACTAATGATAAGCCACTGTACAGTGGCTTTATTCATACCAACCTATTTAAATTTAAGGTAAAAGATTTTCCATGAAATTATTTCTCTCAGGATTATTGTGCTTACTAAGCTTTTGGGGGCAGGCAAAAACGCCAACGGTGATTACCGACTTACAAGGTCGTGAAGTCACAGTTAATCTTCCCGTTGAAAAATTATTTTTGGTGGATAGTCGTGATATTTTGCCAGTGGATATTGCTGCGGGTAAAAGTGGGATATCTCGTATTGCGGGTTGGAGTGATTCGCTTACGCAGTACGCGCCAGATTTAAAACAAGCTTATTTCAGTGTGTTGCCTGAATTAGACAAAATTCCAACCTTAAAGAAAACTCGTGAAGCGGGTCTTCAAGTTGAAAAATTGATCGAATTAATGCCTGATGTGGTAATTATGCATAAGGCTAATTATGGTGCGATGCGTGATAGCCAAATTTTACCGCAACTTGAAGCCGCCGGTATTCAAGTTATTTTTATTGATTTTCGAATGGATATCGCGAGAAACACGCCGAAAAGTATTTTATTATTAGGGAAATTATTAGGAACACAAGAAAGAGCTGAACAGTTTGCGAAACTGTATCAAGAAAAATTAGATGCGATTGAAAGCCAATTAGCTCAGCCATTTCCAACTGTTTTGATTGAAGCGAATGCAGGGTTATTTAGCGATAATTGTTGTCAACTTTATGGTCGTTCAGGTTACGGTTCTTTAGCGGCCCTGGCAGGTGGAAATAATCTAGTTGCAGATAGCTTTCCTGCAAAAGGGGCTGAAAGTTCCATTGAGAATATTATTACATTAAACCCAGAATATTATTTACTGACAGGCGCCGATTGGCACAACTTTAATCGTCGTTCGCTCGCAGTAAGCTTAGGATATAATGCAAATAAAGCTAACGTGCAGAAGCAGTTATCAGTATTAATGGATAGACAAGGGATCTCATCATTAACGGCAGTTAAAGAAAAGCGCGTTATGGCGATTTACCATAATTTTTACAACAATCCGATGAATATATTTGCCATTGAAGCTATGGCTAAATTTATGCATCCAGAACGATTTAGCGCATTAAATCCAGAACAAAACTTAGTCGAATTCCAAAATCAATTTACAGAGATCCGAGAAACTGGCGTGTTTTGGGTGAGTTTATAAAAATAGGGCTGCTAACTTTTTGTTGGTAATAGAAACTAACAAAAAGTTAGGTTGCTAATTTGTCTCTGCATAGTTTCCCATTTATCAATAAACTCTCTGAAACCCCTTGTTCTATCATATCTCCCAGTTTTTTTATAAACTGGGAGTATTGCTATGTTAGTCATGGCAACTAAAAATTTGTTAGCTAGAATCAAGAGATAGATCACAAATTGCTCAAATCTTGATTGAGTCTCCATCATTATCTAACTAATATTTAGTTAGGCTTAAAATAAGTTTGGTAGAAAATGAAAATTATTCAAGACAACTTTGAAATGTTATTGGCAGTTATGAAAGGAATTGCGGGCCAATTTGGCGACAATTGTGAAGTGGTATTACATGACCATAGCAAAGGGTTAGAAAGTAGTATTGTTGCAATTATTAATGGCCATGTTACGAAACGAAAGGTGGGAGACCCAAGTAGTAATTTAGGGCTTGAGGTACTGCGTGGGACAGATGTTGATGGCGACAAATACAATTATTTTACCCAAACCAAAGATGGGAAAATGTTGCGTTCAACTTCAATTTATTTACGTGATGAAACTGGCAAAGTTTCTGGGGCGCTTTGTATTAATCAAGATATCTCAGAATTTATTGCCGCAGAAAAAGCCATTCAAGGCATTACACAACGTAATAGTATTGAGCAAGATACGGTTAAGGAAGTTTTTGTCACGGACGTTAATGAAATTTTAGATCACCTTATTCAAGAATGCATGCAGGTTATCAAAGTCCCTGTCATCAATATGGGTAAAAAAGAAAAAATGGATGCAATTAAATTCTTTGATGATAGAGGTGCTTTCTTAATCAAAAAAGCAGGTGAGAAAATCTGTGAGTTTTTAAATATTTCCAAATATACCCTTTATACCTATTTAGCGGAATTAAAAGGGGAAGACAATAATGAAGAATAAGAGAGGTTTTTATGCCAATAACGCCTTACGTTGCTTTAGACTTACAGCAACTTGAAAAAAATGTCAGAGGCATGACAGGCAAGCTAACACAGCAAGGTATTGAACACTGGCCGCATATAAAAACACATAAATCAGTAGAATTAGCGAAATTTGAGATCGCCTGTGGTGCAAAAGGAATTACATGTGCCACATTGCAAGAAGCGACGGTTATGGCGAAAGGCGGAATTGATCATATTCTGCTTGCTTACCCAATGATTGGTGAACAAAAATGTCAGCAATTTATTGAGTTAGCTAAAAAAATAAAATTAAGAACGATTATTGATAGCCTACAAGGTGCTGAACAATTATCAGCAGCAGCAAAGCAAGAAAACCAAATTATTGAGGTCTATATTGCTGTTGATTATGGTGCTCACCGGGAAGGTATTCAATTAGATGACTTAGAGCCATTTGCACTGGTAATACAAAAATTACCTAATTTGAAAATTATTGGTGTATTTACTTATGCAGGAACAATATACCAATACCGAACCGAGCCTGAAATACGTAAAGCGGCAAAAGCAGAAGCAGATCTTTTATTATATTGCCAAGAACGGTTAGAAAAATTGGGTATTACAGCGCCTCGGACATCTGGCGGGTCAACACTATCTTCATTCTATGCTGATGAATTAAAAGGGATTACAGAGTCACGGGCTGGGAACTTTATTTTTGGAGATATGAATGCTATCTATGGTGGTATTTATACGCCTGAAGATTGCGCTTTAACAATAAGAACAACTGTTGTGAGTATTCCTATTGAGGGGTATGCAACAGTAGATGCAGGGACAAAAACATTAACTTCTGACCAATCTGCAGAACCAGGCTTTGGTTATATAGTGGAAGACCCAACTATAAAACTAGTTAAATTAAATGAAGAACATGGCTATCTTCGCTATGACCCAAAACAAATTAAATTAAATATTGGTGATGTATTAAATATTATACCGAATCACAGTTGTGTCATTCCTAATTTAACAAACAAAATATATGCATTAAATAATAATGAAATAGACCATATTATTACACCAGACGCACGATATTAAATATCGGAGAATAAAATGTATAAATTAAATGAACAGCAACAACATGAGTTGCTAGAGCTTCTTTGTGCCTTAATTCGGCATAAATCCGAAAACCCGCCAGGGGAAGAGCAACAAGTTGCTGAATTTATATATCACTATTTTAAACAAGAAAATATTGATGTTGAAATGCAAGAGGTAGCTCCTGGTCGTCCAAATGTTATTGCACATTTAAAAGGTTCAGGAAAAGGTAAACATTTATTATTTAACGGTCATATAGATGTTGTGCCTTGTGGTTGTGGTTGGAGTACCGAGCCATTCGACCCTGTGATTAAAGATGGAAAGGTTTTTGGGAGAGGGGCTGCAGATATGAAATCTGGTGTTGCTGCAATGATGTATACGGCAACATTATTAAAACGTAATCAAGATACATTTTCAGGTAATTTAACTTTAGGATTTAATGTGGATGAGGAGAGAATTAATCTTGGCATGCTGCATTATATTAAAGATGGAATTTCTGCAGATTATGCCATTATTGGTGAGCCAACTTCTCTTGGTGTATGCATCGCACATAAAGGCGTTAGCCGCTATAATTTAAGTACTAAAGGCACTGCAGGCCATGCAGCAAAAACTCGTTATCCTGATAGTGCAATTTCTAAGATGTCTAAAATACTACCTGCTATAGAACAACATCGCGCTTCTGTTGAGGAAATTAGTCATCCACTATTAGGTAGTGCTTCAATGATTATAACCACTATTAATGGTGGCATAGCTCCGAATATTGTTCCTCAGCATTGTGATATTGAAATAGATAGAAGACTCGTTCCAGGGGAAGAAAAACAAGAAATAGAAGCGAGATTACATCAAGCTATCGCGCAATATAATAAAGGTGAAGAGATAGATTATCACTTAGATAATTACTTATTTATTCCCGCTTCAGATATCCCAGCGGATCACGAATTAACTAAAGTTGCATTAGATACAGTGAGCCGTTTCACAGAAAAAACAGCGCTACCTGAAATATTTGAAGCGACATGTGAGGCGCCTTTTTTCTCGGTTACCAGCCAGATTCCTACACTTATTATGGGGCCTGGGGGACTAGCTCAAGCTCATGTTAAAGATGAGTTTGTTGAAATAAAAGAGTTATATCTTGCGGCTGAAATTTATTATGACATGGCAAATACATTGCTGAATAAATAGGAAAATTGAATGAATATTGAGAAGAAATTAGAAGAAAAAGGAATTAAACTTGCCACACCAGAGGCACCAAAGTTTTCATATGTATCTATTAAGCAGTATGGTGATTTACTTTATACATCAGGCCATGATTGTCAAAAAGATGGTGTATTAATTTATAGCGGTACGTTAGGTAAAGAATTAACAGTCGAGCAAGGCCAAGAAGCAGCAAAACAGTGTATTGTTAATATATTTTCCTCGTTAAAAGCCTATTTAGGAGATTTAGATAAAATTGATGAATGTATAAAATTATTGGGCTTTGTACAAAGCACTGATAATTTTAAAAATCAGCCACAAGTCATGAATGGAGCTTCAGATTTTTTAATTGAAATACTCGGTGATAAAGGTAAGCACGCACGTTCAGCAATAGGTACGAATACATTGCCTTTTGATACGCCAGTGGAAATAGAATTAATATTAAAGCTAAAATCGTAAATAATAGATAACAACTAAAGATTATTAATAAAATAAATCTGCGGAGTAAATATTATTCCGCAGGGTCCTGTTACGTCTTAAAGGTACTTAATTATGTCACTACATGCGAGTAAAAGACTAAAGCGCTGGCAGCTTATTGCGCTTACATTTTTGTTGATAGCAGGTATCATTAACTTTTTAGATAGAGCATCACTCTCTATTGCTAACTCTACAATAAGTAAAGAATTAGGATTTAGTGCAACCCAAATGGGATTACTGTTATCAGTATTTTCATTTGGCTATGCGTTATGCCAATTACCTATAGGTATGGTAATGGAGCGCTTTGGAGTTAAAAAGATTTATGGCTTTGGTTTGTTTTTATGGTCGTTAGCACAAACGGTTACAGGGCTATTATCTTCATTTACCCATTTAATTATTGCGCGAGTTATTTTAGGTATTGGTGAAGCCCCACATTTACCTACAGGCGTTAAAGTCGTTAATGATTGGTATAATATTCGTGAACGAGGGTTACCTATGGGGATTGTTAATATGTCCTCTACGTTAGCTCAAGCGCTGGCTCCACCTTTGCTCATTGCATTAATGTTAGCTTTTGGCTGGCGTACAATGTTTATTATTATCGGTATTAGTGGGATTATTCTGTCTATACTTTGGTTTATTTTCTATCGTAATCGTGAACAATTAGAATTAACAGATGATGAATTAAACTATTTAAATGACGGAGCTCCACCATCTTCAACGAATAAAGTTTCTTTCAAAGAATGGGCATCATTATTTAAACAACGTTCTTTATGGGGAATGATTATTGGGTTTAATGGTGTGGGTTATATGGTTTGGCTATATCTAACATGGTTGCCCGCTTATCTTGAAAACTCCAGAGGTTTAAGTCTAGAAAAAACTGGCTGGGTTGCCGCAATACCCTTTTTATTTGGTGCGCTTGGAATGCTCGTAAATGGTGTTGTTGCAGACTATGTGGTGAAACGTGGTGCTGACAAAATGAAAAGTCGTAAATGGATGATTTGCTTAGGCTTATTATTTGCTGCCATATTTACACTACCTGCTGCTTATACTGACAGCACATTTTCAGCTGTTGCTTGTATTAGTATGGCCTTGTTTTCTATTCACTTTGCAGGGACTTCTGCTTGGGGATTGATTTTAGTTTCAGTGCCTTCTCGTTTAATTACCTCAGTGAGTGGTATTCAAAATTTCGGTGGTTTTATTGGAGGGTCATTTGCTCCGATTATTACCGGTATTATTATTGACCAAACACATTCATTTACCTTAGCTCTTGTTGTTTGTGCAACGGTCGCATTCCTTGCATCATTGGTTTATTTCTTCTTTGTTAATAAACCAATTAAAGACCCTGCAGAGATGGAAGTAAAAGTAGTATAGTTAAATTTTATGGCCACTTTTTATAAGTGGCTTTTCTATAAAAAACAAATCTTATATTGATGCTCTAATTAGGTCATTGTTTGTAATTGATTGTTTTTATTGTTTGTTATTCGATTCTTTAATTCAGTATAAATTTAATCATCAAAATTGGAATATGTAATTCTCATAAATAATATGCTAATAATAACCAGCCACATGATTATATGTTTTTAATTTTCCAAAGGAGTTTAAAATGAGAAAGGTTATTATATCTAGTGTATTATTTGCTGTATCTACAATTTCATTTAACTCAATGGCAGCAGACAAAAATACGGTTACACCTGAGAATATGACTTGCCAGCAATTTATTAATTTAGATCCTCAAAGCTGGGCACCTGTTGCGTTATGGGTAACAAACCAAGAAACGCAATTTAAAGGTGGAGATTATGTTGCGCTAACAGAGCAAAGTGTTGCTGAGGTCCCTCAGATTGTTGAGTTTTGTAAGAAAAAACCGGAAGGCACTCTGCAAGATTATTTAGCATCTAAGAAATAATGCTAACTATTATGCCATGGAGGGCATAATAGCCATTAACAATGAGAAAAATGAGTTTTTATACTGTGGTAGATTAGAAACTACACTTTAGAAACATTGAATCGATATATCTTTATTTATTTACAGCTAATTTATCGACTAAAAAATCGATAAATGCACGTGTCTTAGCCGGTAAAACAAAAGTATTTGGATAAAGTAATTGAATATTTTGTTTCGGTAAACGGTATTCGGGTAACACATGAACTAAACGTTCATGCTGCAAGTCGTCGTCAACCATCCAAGCAGGGCAGATAGCAATACCTAAAGAGGCTAGCACCATATGGTGAATAACGGCCGCAGAATTAGACTCATATTGGTTTTTAATTAAAGGTAAGTAATATTTTTCATTTTTTGAATTCTGTAAAAAATATTGAGGATCTTGCCAGTTTAATAGCGCATGGTTAATCCATGGGACATTTGCTAAATCAGTGAGTTGTTTGATTGGGTATTTTTTTAGAAATTCAGGAGAGGAGACTAAGTAAATCTCATATTCACCCAGTTTTTTCATTTTAAGAGATGAATTTTTTAAATTACCTAATCGAATAGATAAATCGAGTTTTTCTGTGATCAGGTCATCTAATGATGAGTTAAATGAATATTGTAACCTTAACTTAGGATAAAGGCGGCAAAATTCAGGGAGTAGCGGCAAAATAAAACGTTGGCCAAATTCACTCGTTGATGAAAAACGTAGCAAACCAGCAATAGTCGTTCCTAAATTTTGGCTTTTTTCGAATGCTTCATCTATTTGATTTTGAATACGTTTAAAGTCGTCATAAAAATGTTTTCCTACCTCTGTTAATGCAATATTTCGCGTGTTTCGTGTTAGCAAGCTTACATTAAGCTGAGCTTCTAATTGTTTGATATCGACACTAACCATAGAGCGACTTAGCCCTAAAATATCTGCGGCTTTAGTGAATGAACCCGAATCAACAACCTGTAGAAAACTGATAATCTTTTTAAGATTTCTTTGCATAATGATAACGATTGTTCTTTTTTATTAAACAATCATGTTACCTCCCTTGTATCGACAAAGAAAGTACTTAAACCTATTCTTTGCCACCGGAGGAAGTCCATGACTTATCGATACAAAATTGCCACAGTATTTTTGCTCGGTTTCTTTATTGATTGTATTAATATTTTTATGTCAGCGATAGCATTACCTGACATTGCTGCATCATTTTCAGCAAGTCAATCTCAAGTGGCTTGGGTTGCCAATGCCTATATTTTAGGTTTAGTTCTGGTGATGCCAATCAGCTTATGGTTAGCAGGTAGGTTAGGTAACCAAAAATTACTGTGTTATTCCATGCTACTTTTTTCTATTGCAGCTTGGCTCAGTGGAAGCAGTGATTCAATATATAGCTTAATTTTTTGGCGCTTTATCCAAGGGGCTGCGGGAGGGTTATTAATTCCGGTAGGTCAGGCGTTAGTTTTCGCATTATTTCCAAATAATGATCGTCAGCGTATATCAACATTGATTATGACAGTCGCGTTAATTGCTCCCGCATTTTCACCTGCAATTGGCGGCCTAATTATTGATTCTTTGTCTTGGCATTGGGTCTTTTATTCTAATTTACCTTTCTCATTACTAACGGCAGTACTCGCTTGGATATGGATAAAAAATGATGGGAAAAAAATAAGAGAAAAGCCAGATATTTTGGGGCTAATAATGGTGAGTTTAAGTTTGTTAAGCCTATTATTATCATTCTCTTTTTATAATGATTATCACAATTTGCTATTGGCTTTGGCGAGCTTTTTTACTTCTGTATTCGTATTTATTGTTTACATTAAATATGCCCAAAAATGTCGAGAACCTATTTTAAATTTTCAGTTATTGAAAAATAGCAATCTGCGTAATGCTTTTATTGTTTACTATGCTGTTCCCGGTATTTTTACGGGAGTCAATTTACTCAATATTTTTAATCTACAAGAGAACATAGGGTTCAGTGCAGCAAAAACCGGGCTATTTATGGTGCTATATGCATTGGGGGCGGTAATATCAATGTTAACTGGTGGACGTCTTTACTTACAGATAGGAAAAAAACGATTATTTATTATTGGTATTACATTACATAGCTTTGGTGTTTTTCTGCTTTATTGGGTCTCATCTTCCAGCCAGCTCAGTTTATTGATAATCGCTTATTTATTGATGGGGATGGGCGGAGGGTTGAGCGCCAATACTGCACAAATTAGCTCGTTGATGGATTTCAAAGACAAAGATTTACTTCAAGGTAGCGTGTTATGGAATATTAATCGACAAGTCGCATTTAGTGTTGGTGCAGTCGTATTTATTTCTATATTTAGCTTAATGACTTTCTCGAGTGATTTATTCCGTTATCAATTTACGTTTCTTATTGCATCAATACTCGGGTTACTTTCATTAATTTCAGTGATCAAGGAAAAATAAATGAGTGAAACAATGGAAAGAGCGCAGCAAAGCGTGGTGGATTTACATATTCTTATTGAGGATATTTTTACAGGGCGTCGTGGTAATAAAAGTTTGGCGCCGTTATTAGCCAGCTTCGATGACAACTTCAAAATGGTTACCACACAAGGCCATTGTATTGGATTAAATGCAGTGACTCAGTTATTTAGTCAGAATGTAGGGGCTAGAACATCATTTTCTACAGAGTGTATTAATCTGATTCCATTGCGCGAAGACAATGGCTATTGCTGGGTTCAGTATCAAGAAAAACAGCAAATAAATGGTATTGAGTCGCTAAGAATTTCGACTGCATGTATCAGGGTCGAACTCGAAAAGTGTGTTTGGGTTTATTTGCATGAAACACCGGTAGTGTAGCTTTCCATGGTTTTAGTGACCATAAAAAAACACCTGCCGGAGCAGGTGTTTTTAGATATAAATAAATCAATTATTCGTCAAGGAAGCTGCGCAGAACTTCTGAGCGGCTTGGGTGACGTAATTTACGTAACGCTTTTGCTTCGATCTGACGGATACGCTCACGGGTAACATCAAACTGTTTACCAACTTCCTCAAGGGTGTGGTCAGTATTCATGTCGATACCAAAACGCATGCGTAGCACTTTTGCTTCACGGGCGGTTAAGCCTGCTAACACTTCGTGAGTTGCAGAGCGTAAGCTTTCTGACGTTGCTGAGTCTAAAGGCAGCTCTAAAGTTGTATCTTCAATAAAATCACCTAAATGTGAATCTTCATCATCACCGATAGGGGTTTCCATAGAGATAGGTTCTTTAGCAATCTTCAGTACTTTACGAATTTTATCTTCCGGCATTAGCATGCGTTCTGCCAGTTCTTCTGGCGATGGCTCACGGCCCATTTCTTGCAGCATTTGGCGAGAGATACGGTTCAGTTTGTTGATAGTTTCAATCATGTGAACCGGGATACGAATAGTACGTGCTTGGTCAGCAATTGAACGCGTGATAGCTTGACGGATCCACCAAGTTGCATAAGTTGAGAACTTATAACCACGGCGATATTCAAACTTATCAACGGCTTTCATCAGACCGATGTTACCTTCTTGAATCAGGTCAAGGAACTGCAAGCCACGGTTGGTGTATTTCTTAGCGATAGAAATTACCAGACGTAAGTTTGCTTCAACCATCTCTTTCTTCGCACGGCGTGCTTTCGCTTCACCGATAGACATACGACGGTTGATATCTTTAACTTGTTCGATAGTCAGACCCGTTTCTTCTTCAATTTGACGCAGTCTTTGTAGGCAACGCAGAATTTCTTCTTCAACTTCAAGCAGTTTTTCTGACCAAGGCTTGTTCATTGCTTTTGCAGCAGTTAACCAAGTTTCACTGGTCTCATTACCACTGAATAAAGTAATGAAGTTTTTCTTCGGCATCTTACACTGCTCAACACATAGTTTCATGATGGTACGCTCTTGTAAGCGAACTCTGTCCATCATTTCACGCATGTTATTGACCAGATAGTCAAATTGCTTAGGAACTAAACGGAATTCTTTAAATACTTCGGAAAGCTGCTCGATAGCGGCAGCCGTTTTCGCATCACTACGGCCATATTGTTTAATATGTTGACGCGTTTTTTCATATTGCTCACGAAGATCAGAGAATTTTTGACGTGCTAATTCAGGATCGATGCTGTTATCGTCATCGCTATCGCTGTCATCGCCGTCTTCATCTTCTTCGTCTTCGTCATCGTCTTTATCAAGCTCTTCTTGTGGTAATTCAGAGCCAACGTGAGTCGCTGTTGGTGCAAGATCTTCTTCCGCGTTAGGGTCAACAAAGCCAGTAATTAAATCAGATAAACGGCTTTCTCCTGCTTCAACACGGTCATATTGCTCAAGAAGATAAGTGATAGCCTCAGGATATTCAGCAACAGAGCACTGAACCTGATTAATACCATCCTCGATACGTTTTGCAATGTCGATTTCGCCTTCTCGAGTGAGAAGCTCGACGGTTCCCATTTCACGCATATACATGCGAACAGGGTCGGTTGTACGGCCAATTTCACTTTCAACACTGGACAGCACTTGTGCAGCGGCTTCTGCTGCATCTTCATCAGTATCGGAAGTATTTTCAGCCAAAATTAAATCATCGGCATCAGGTGCTTCTTCCATGACCTGGATGCCCATGTCATTAATCATCTGAATGATATCTTCGATTTGATCTGAATCGACGATATCTTCCGGCAGATGGTCGTTGACCTCAGCATAGGTTAAGTAACCTTGCTCTTTACCCTTGGTTACGAGTAGCTTAAGCTGCGACTGCGGGTTTTGCTCCATAAGACGGTATCCACACTTCTGAGTATTTAGATTGGTGTCGGTCGGCGAAACATTCGGCCAACAAGAACATACAAAGGGAATATTTATTATTCGCTACGCCCTTTATTTTCGTAGCATTTTACAGGCATTTGCCTTGTGTTTATCGGCACTTAAGCCGTTTAAAATATTAATTCTGTTTTGGGTTAGATTATGTTTTCACTCTGGAAAGAGTGATTAAGCGGACTTCTTCGCGCTCTTCTGGGGTCAGCCCTTCAGTTCGTTCTTTTGCTATCAAATAGTCGAAACGTTCGTCGAGTGCGCTATTAAATAGATGGTTTAAGGCATCTATAAAAGTATTTTCCGCTATCTCCTCTATTTCTATATCGTTCCACGTTGCCAGTTTTTCAAGCTGTTTCGCAAATTTATTATCACGATAACGCTCTAGCAACTGCCCAGTTGACATTCCGGGGGTGGAACGGCAGACATCAACCAATTCCTGAAATAGAGAAAGCCCCGGCATTTGAATATGGGCAATTCCCTCTAATGAGGGAACAAGCTCCGAAAAGTTCGGATTCTGTACCAACAGCGCGATAAGTATTCGCATTGTGGTTGGTTTTAATTTGGGAGCCTGATAGTTAACTTGTTCTGTGCTCTCTCTATCAATCATAGCAAGAACTTGAGAAATATCCGGTATACCAATAAAATTTCCTAGCTCTTGTGCCATATAAAGGCGCAGCGTTTCACCAGGTATTTGCTTAATCAAAGGGATAGCTAGTTTACTAAATTTTGCTTTCCCTTCTTGCGTTTTTAAATCTACCTGTGGCACAAGTGAATCAAATAAAAAAGCAGAAAGGGTTTGAGCATCCTTCATGCGTTGCTCAAAAGCGTCTTTGCCTTCTTTACGTACTAATGAATCTGGGTCTTCGCCGTCTGGTAAAAACATAAAACGCAATTGACGGCCGTCCGTCAGATAAGGTAGGGCTGTTTCAAGTGCTCGCCATGCCGCTTCTCGGCCAGCGCGGTCACCATCATAGCAACAAATAACCGTATCTGTTGAACGATAAAGTAACTGAATATGTTCTGAGGTTGTTGATGTACCCAGTGAAGCAACCGCATAGCGGATATCGTACTGAGCAAGTGCAACAACGTCCATATAACCTTCAACTACCAGTAATTTTGATAATTCATTACTGTTTTGTGTTGCTTCATAAAGGCCAAATAACTGGCGACCCTTATGGAAAATATCGGTTTCAGGGGAGTTTAAGTATTTAGGGAGTGCATCTCCTAATACGCGTCCACCGAAGGCAATCACACGACCGCGCCTATCCCGAATTGGGAACATGACTCGCTCTCTAAAGCGGTCATAGACTCGGCCATTATCATTTGTCACTAACATGCCAGCATCATCAAGCTGTTTGCGACTTTCTGGGTTTACAGCAAACTTTTTGAGCAAGTTGTCCCAGCCCGCAGGGGCGAAGCCAATCGAAAAATGCTCTATAATTTCAGTGCTTAAACCACGTTGGCTTAAATAATCTTTCGCTTTATTAGCAGAAGGATGACTTAAGGCAGCACAGTAAAATTGATTAATTTTTTCCATCAACTGATATAAATTTTGCCGTTGATGAAGTTCTATTTGGCTTGAACCCGTTCCTTTTTCATATGGGACATCAAGGCCGTGTAGTGCAGATAATTCTTCGATAGCTTCGACAAAATCGAGTTTGTCGTAATTCATCAAAAAATCGATGGCATTGCCATGCGCACCACAACCAAAACAGTAATAAAATTGCCTTTCACCATTTACAGTAAAAGAAGGCGTTTTTTCATTATGGAACGGACAACAAGCGTGATGGTTTTTACCCTGTTTTTTTAACGGGACTTTTGCATCGACTAAATCAATGATGTCGGTTCTTGCTAACAAGTCATTGATAAATGAACGCGGAATTCGTCCAGCCATAAGCCTCTTTTTCGCCTGTTGATGAACGATAATAAGCCGCGCTTCCTTGTGGAAAGCACGGCCTTTAACTGCTTAGCTATTTACTACTACAAAAACTGAGTGACTACGAGAGAAACTAAAGTTTTGTATTAGCTATCGTCTGCAATGAATGCGGTTTTCACCGCAAACAATTAGTACAGACGAGTACGGCGTGCGTTTTCGCGAGCCAGTTTCTTAGCGTGACGCTTTACAGCTGATGCTTTAGCGCGTTTACGTTCAGTCGTTGGTTTTTCATAGAATTCACGACGACGAACTTCAGCTAAAACACCTGCTTTTTCACAGGAACGTTTGAAACGACGCAGTGCAACGTCGAATGGCTCGTTTTCACGTACTTTAATTACCGGCATGTGCCTCTCACCTCAATAGAAATCGGTTTGTTGCTGGTACTGATTCACCAGCCTTCATTTAAAATGGTGCGGAATTTTACTTCAATGAGTACGGGTTTGTAAAGTGCCGTATAAAATTGAATCACACAAGATTACCTGATTTGCAGTTCATTTGATGAAAAAGCAAACAAAACCAGATAATAATGAGAATTAGCCACACGAAATTTTTTATTACAGGGGGCTGATTATAGACTATACAGTTAGGAAAGTCAGCCTTTTGACAACATTAATTACGCGATTGAACGAAAATAGTGATAGACTTGCGGTTATGCAATAAACAAGGGTAGTGCAATGCGTGTTTTAGGTATCGAAACCTCTTGCGATGAAACTGGTATCGCAATCTATGATGATGAGCGTGGCTTATTAGCCAATCAATTATACAGCCAAATTAAAGTTCATGCAGACTACGGTGGTGTCGTGCCTGAACTGGCTTCACGTGATCATATTCGTAAAACAGTGCCGTTAATTCAAGCGGCGTTGAAAGAAGCCAATTTAACCAGTGAAGACATCGACGCCGTAGCTTACACTGCGGGCCCTGGTTTGGTGGGGGCTTTAATGGTTGGTGCAACTGTTGGGCGTTCATTAGCTTTTGCATGGAATGTTCCTGCCGTGGCCGTTCACCATATGGAAGGCCATTTATTGGCACCGATGTTAGAAGAGAAAAGCCCTGAATTCCCTTTTGTTGCGTTACTGGTTTCAGGTGGGCATACCCAGCTTATCAGTGTGACGGGAATTGGTGAGTATGAGCTACTTGGCGAGTCCATCGATGACGCGGCAGGTGAAGCGTTTGATAAAACAGCTAAATTATTAGGCTTAGACTACCCTGGAGGCCCTGTGTTATCTCGAATGGCAGAGCAAGGCACAGCAGGTCGCTTTGTTTTTCCTCGTCCAATGACCGACAGACCAGGGCTGGATTTCAGCTTCTCAGGGTTAAAAACCTTTGCAGCCAATACCATTCGTGAAAATGCGGATGATGACCAAACCCGTGCAGATATTGCGAGAGCCTTTGAAGATGCGGTGGTAGATACGCTTGCGATTAAATGCAAACGTGCATTGGAGCAAACTGGTTTTAAACGCTTGGTGATGGCCGGCGGCGTTAGTGCTAATCGTGCTCTCAGAGCTAAAATGGAAGACGTCCTCAAACAGCGCGGTGGTGAAGTTTTTTATGCGCGCCCTGAGTTTTGTACAGATAACGGAGCGATGATTGCGTTAGCGGGGCTTATTCGTCTTAAAGGTGGAACAACGGCAGGACTTGGTGTAACAGTTCGTCCGCGCTGGCCTTTGGCTGAATTACCACCCTTAGAAAAATAATCATTGTTAATGAATTCATATTTTTTGTAAAAAGGGCTGGATGACAGCCCTTTTGCTATTCAATTAGATATTAATGTAAAACAACAACAGCATCTTCAAGTTGGCTTGAGCGTGCTTTTACCATCGTTGATGTCTCTGTGCTTTGCTCTACCAGTAATGTACTTTGTTGTGTGATGGTTTCGAGCTCACTGACTGCTTGGGTAATGTCTGCGATACCAGCCGCTTGTTCAGAGGTCGCTTGGCTAATATGGGTGATCAATTGTGTGACATTTTGTATTTGGTCAACAATCTCTTTCATGGTATCTCCGGCTGTATGGACTTGGTTTTTTCCTGAATTGACTTTCTTTTCACAATCATTAATTAATTCGCGAATATCATTCACTGCGCTTGCACTGCGGCTTGCAAGGCTACGGACCTCATTGGCAACCACAGCAAAGCCTTTGCCTTGCTCACCTGCACGCGCGGCTTCTACCGCCGCATTTAACGCGAGTATATTAGTTTGAAATGCAATGCTTTTAATCACATCAGTGATGGAATTGATTTTGCTGGTACTACTGACAATTTCATTCATGGTATCAACAACAGCTTCCATCATGGCACCTCCACTTACTGCAGTTTCGCTGGTGGTATTGGAAAGCTGATCAACTTGAATCGTGTTATCAGCATTCATTTTTACGGAAACAGCCATTTGGTTCATTGTTGCAACGGTTTGTTGCATATAGCCGACGGTTAGCTGAGTGTGAGTATCTAATTCACGACAGTCAGAAACCAAAGATTCACTGCCTTTGCGAACGTTATCAACTTGTTCGGAGACATCTTTGATTAACCAACGGCAGATTAGCCCAAGCTGCCCGATAGAACGTAATATTAAGCCAATTTCATCTGTGCGCTGCATATGGTTAACGCTATGTCGATTTCCTCGTGCAATACCAAGTGCTTGTTTGGTGATGTTTTCCAATGGCGCTGCTAGCATTTTTTCAAATACCACATTACCGACTAGTAACGTGATAAATGTACAGGCGCTCATCATCATAAGAGGTGCGATTGGCTGGGGAATGAAGCTTGCCATGATGAGCCAAAGAATAAATAACAAACTCATGATTAGCCGGATACGCGAACGCGTTGAATATGTTGAAAAGTGAAATGGCATTTTTTTAGAAAGCACAATTCCCTTAAAAATTTTTCGTTGGCTTTTATTTTCATTCATTGCGTCATAGATGGGTTCTACCGTAGCAATTTCTTCACGTGTTGCGCGTGTCCGAATAGACATATAGCCTGTAATAGCCCCTTTTCGTTCCATTGGAATGATATTGGCTCGAACCCAGTAATGGTCGCCATTTTTGCGACGATTTTTCACAATACCAGTCCAAGGCTCTCCTTTTTTAAGTGTTGCCCACATGTCGGCAAAAGCTTCCTTGGGCATATCCGGATGGCGGATAATATTGTGTGGACGTGTTAATAACTCATCTAATTCATAACCACTAACCTGTACAAAGAAATCATTAGCGTGGACAATATTTCCTTGCAAATCGCTGGTTGTCATCAAGGTGATATTTTCATCTAATACATATTCGTTTTGAGTGATATAAGGGGTTCTGCTCATTATAAATACCATTATTATTGTTTAATTTTCCTTTTATATAGTCGACAGCTTTTAAATATTCCTTAGTAATAAATTTGCAATTATTTAACTTTTTTTTAAAAGTGTGCGCTGGTTATGGCAAAAATGTAACGTAGCACAAATTGCTATCAGTACAGTTTTAAGGAGAGATATCGAACGGTTGTTATTGGGGGAGTTTTTGGAAATTTTAAACAAGGCAAATAGCATAAAAAAGAGCTGAAATCAGCTCTTCTTAGGAAAAATCATATTAACGATTAGTCATCTAGTTCTTGTTCTTTGGTTTCTTGGGCTATTTCTTTATTGGTTTTTTGCTTTTTGTTTTTTAGTTTTTGCCAAATACGGCTTTCTTGACCGCGCCAAAGGCGTTGTATATTACCGTGATGGCGAACTAACACTAAACAAGACAACATGGCGACAGGGAAAGTGAACTCAGGTTTAAACCACCAAACATAGAAGGGGGCAAGTAAGGCGCTGACAATCGCGCCGAGTGATGAGTAACCACTAAGCAATACCGTAAGTAACCATGTCCCTGCGACTAAACCAGAAAGATCCCAACCAATAGCGGCAATTGAACCAAATGCGGTTGCTACCCCTTTTCCGCCTTTGAAACGAAAGAAAATGGGATATATATGCCCAAGACAGGCTGCAATTGCAACAAAGCCAAGATAGAATGGCTGCACATTTAAATAATAAGCAAGCCAAACTGGTATCATCCCTTTTAATACGTCACAAATGAGTACTCCGGCAGCGGCTGCTTTACCGCCTACACGTAATACGTTAGTTGCACCAGGGTTACCAGAGCCGTGTTGACGGGGGTCGGGTAGTCTCGCCAAACGGCAGATCAGTATCGCACTCGAAACTGAGCCGCAAAGATAGGCGAAGATTATCATGCCAAGCGCGGTTGCACTCATAGCTAACTCCAAAAACGGTTAAGGCCATAAATTCACTTCAGTCTTGGATAATACGCATATTTTTGCTGAAGTGGTATCAATTCAGTACATAAATGAGAAAATGACGTGATGGATATCGTATTTATTGAGCAATTATCAGTCATCACCACGATTGGTGTATATGACTGGGAACAAGATATTGAACAGAAACTCGTGCTCGATATCGAAATGGGATGGGATAACAAACGCGCGTCTATGAGCGATAATGTAGAATATTGCCTAGATTATGCCAAAGTCAGTCAGGCTATCCTAGCTCATGTAGGGAATAACAAGTTTGGGTTAGTAGAACGTGTTGCTGAAGAAGTTGCACAGTTATTGATGACACAGTTTGCTAGCCCATGGGTTCGTATTAAGGTGGCTAAGCCGGGAGCCGTGGCGCGAGCCAAGCAGGTTGGGGTTATTATCGAAAGAGGCATGAAAACCGCTTAAATGATGACTGGCGGTGTTTAGCCGCCAGTTTTATGGTCGTTAGATGATTTGTTGCTGCTGCCAATCTGTTACCGCTTCAATGCGTTGTTTTGTAAGTTCTTGGCGAATTTCAGGGCCTTTAAATCCCTGTTCAACAATAGGTTTGACATCAACCGCTTGTGCGATAGCAAAAGCCTGCTTGAAATATATCCCTTGTGGGTACGTTTGCTGTTCAAGGCCTAACCGGCCTCTTGCATCAGCTTCGCTGATTAAACTCAGTTGTTCAATACGTTCTGGTTTACGCCAGCTATCAAGCCCATCAAAAATCGCAATTAGCTCATTAGCAGGTAATTTATTGATAACATGGATTTTATCATGATAGCGTGCCGCTAGACGGGCTAAGTCACGAGCCGTAGTTGGTACTTTTAATCTTGCGCAGAGAGTTTCTATTAATGGAATACCTGCCTCAGCGTGGTTTGGATGGCTCGGCCAAATATCCGGTGGTGTTAGCGCTTTGCCTAAATCATGGCATAAGGCCGCAAAGCGAATATCTACATTATTAGATAACTCGGCAATCATTTTCATTACCATTAAAGTATGGATACCGGTATCAATTTCAGGGTGCCATTTTTCAGGGGCAGGAACACCAAATAACGCATCAACTTCAGGAAAAAGTACAGCTAAAGCACCACATTGGCGTAAAACATCAAAATACACCTGTGGAGAATTTGATTTCAGCGCTTTTTCGGTTTCTGTCCAAACGCGTTCGGCGGTGAGGTGAGATAATTCCCCTGTTGTGGCCATTTTTTGCATTAATGCCAATGTTTCAGGCGCAATCGTAAAACCTTGTTCAAAGTAGCGAGCGGCAAATCGCGCAACCCGTAAGACCCGTAAAGGATCTTCAGAAAATGCGTCAGACACATGACGTAAAATACGGTTATTGAGATCGTTTACGCCTTGGAATGGGTCAATAATTTCACCTGATCCACTTTGTGCTATCGCGTTAATTGTTAGATCGCGACGTAGCAAATCATCTTCAATAGTAACATCGGGAGCGCTATAGCAGCTAAAGCCAGTATAGCCGGCACCAGTTTTACGTTCTGTGCGGGCTAAAGCGTATTCTTCATGGGTCTTTGGATGTAGGAATACAGGAAAATCCTTTCCAACTTGTTGAAAACCTTGCGATAGCATTGCCTCGGGTGTTGTGCCAACCACCACATAGTCCCTATCTGAAATAGGTAGCCCAAGAAGTTGGTCACGTACAGCCCCCCCCACGAGATAGACTTTCATGTGAATGGCCTCAATTACATCCAACCATCATTACGCTTTTTACGACGTGGAATGATGTGCGGTAAAATCAAACCTAAAATTAAGCCAACACCGGCAACGCCACCACCATACATAAACCATTGTAAAATCAATTCACGACGGCGATCATCTAAGTTGACTTCTGCAATCTCCAGCTTTTTACCTGATTTAATTAGCTCGTTTTTTAATTTTTCATTTTCAGCTTTCAGTTGGCTGACAATATTGTCATTATCAGCGACTTTTTGCTGCATATCTGCGGTTCGTGTATTCCAAGTGTTGTCAATATTATCGAGTTGCTGACGTAGTTTTTGATTTTCCGCTTCAAGTTCTGGAATGCGGGTTTTCATACTGGGTGTATTACTGAGTTGATCTACGGGTAACCAGACCGTTCTACCCTTTTCATCGCGAACTTGTGCAAATTTGTTATCTGTGGAAAGCAGTTCAACCGCTTCCCCGGCATTAAGCGTACCTACAATACGATATTTTGTGCCTGGTCCACTATGAACGTATGTGGATAAATCATCCGACACATAACGTTTTTCTGCTGCATATGAATTTAAGGAAAGGCCTAGCCCCATGATTGAAATTAATAATAATGGAATTTTTCGCATGGTATTTACAGTCTTTTGATGGTGAATGAGTTTTATATTATTTGAATACTAATGAGTAAAGTGTAAGGGTGCAAACCCTAAACGCAGATGTATTCACACCCAAAAGGAGAATGAGAACTATCCTAACTGTCTAAATTACCCTTATTTTCACTCTATTTTCAATATAACTCACTGAAAGAAATATGACAGGTAGAATTTTTGATTCCTATGCAGTTTCTTTTCTCAGCTTAGCTCGATTGGGGTAATATGAGTGTAGTGAAATAATTAAATAAGGATATGTATGAGCCACGTAGAGGTTGAACTCAAACTTGCTGCTAAGCACTCGGCAATAGAGGCTGTACGACAGTGTCTATCAACATTGTCTCACCAGTACAGCGAACCAACGAAGTTAACCAATATCTACTTTGATACGGCAAATAAGCAGTTACGTCAGTGGGATATGGGCTTACGTATCCGCGGTTGTGATGGTCGTTATGAAATGACAATGAAAACGGCTGGGCAGGCGATAGGCGGCTTACACCAACGGCCTGAATATAATGTTGACATTGATTCACCTGAGCTTGATTTAGCCGCATTACCTGCTGAAATTTGGCCAGAAGGCACTGATGTTTCACAGCTTCAGTCTGAATTAAATATCCTCTTTAGCACCAATTTTACCCGTGAAAAATGGTTAGTGACTTTTGAAGATAGCGAAATAGAAGTGGTTTTTGACCAAGGTGAAATTTCCTCTGGCGCAAAGGATTTGCCTATTCAAGAGTTTGAACTAGAACTAAAAAAAGGCTTTATTGCTGATGTACTCAATTTAGCGAAGAAATTTGCAGATATCGACGGATTACATTTGTCATCACTTAGCAAAGCTGCACGTGGATATTCCTTGCTATCGCTGCCAAAAGAGCCATTAACTTGTCCAGACTCGCTGTTTGACTACGAAGAGCTGCCCTTAGAAAAGTCATTAATGCATATGCAATTACTTTGCCAGCAGCATGAAGCTTACTGGTTAGAAAATGGAAGCAATGCGCGCCAAGGTTTCAGTGAGTTTTTACGTTTTGTTCAGGCATTTTTAGTGCATTACCAAAATTCAGCGCCTCATTTTATTCATGATACTCCGCTAGAACAATTACGCACAAACATTGCTGATGAATCCATGAGTGCAGAGGATTTTTGCTATAGCAGCCAGTGGTTAAAATGTAAATTAGCCTTTATCCAATGGTTAAGTGCTTTAACCTATCAAGAAGCCCATTAAGGTATTGATAATATGCATGCTTTTCCTGACGTATTGCAAAGCCAAGGTGAACGTGTTTTAAACCGAATTACGGAGCAGGCTCACGAGTTATTGCCGTTAAGTGAACAAGAAATTCAGGTGCTGTCTTTCAGCGATTTTGCACTCAAGCAAGTACTCGCGCACCCACAGTTTTTACTTGAAATTCGTTCTCAGCCACCGAAAGCTGATGAATGGAAAAGTTATGCATCATGGTTATCACAAAATTTGTCGTTAGTTAACAATGAAGAACATTTGATGCGAGTATTGCGCATCTTTCGCCACCATATGTTAGTGCGCTGTGCATGGATGCAAGTGTTAGAAATAAGCACGCAAAAAGAAACGATTTATCAGCTCAGCATATTGGCGGAGACCTTGGTTGTTGCGGCGCGAGATTGGTTGTATCAAGAATATAGTCAGTCATGGGGAACCCCTTGTAATGCAGAAGGAAAACCGCAGCCGCTATTGGTTTTAGGGATGGGAAAGTTAGGGGGCAGAGAGCTTAATTTTTCATCAGATATTGACCTAATTTTTGTTTATCCAGAAAACGGGGTTACCCAAGGTGGCCGAAAAGAGTTAGATAATGCGCAATTTTTTACGCGTTTAGGGCAAAAGTTGATCCGTGTACTTGATCAAGTGACAGAGAATGGTTTTGTTTACCGGGTTGATATGCGCTTACGGCCATTTGGTGATAGCGGGCCGTTAGTTTTTAGTTTTTCCGCACTTGAAGACTATTACCAAGAACAAGGGCGTGATTGGGAACGTTATGCGATGGTGAAAGCTCGCATTATGGGGGCTGATAGCCTGCATTATGAGGCGTGTTTGCGACAGCTTTTGCGTCCTTTCGTTTATCGTCGCTATATCGACTTTAGCGTGATCCAATCTTTGCGCAACATGAAAAATATGATTGAGCGGGAAGTCCGGCGTCGTGGTTTGGTAAATAATATCAAATTAGGGGCTGGAGGTATTCGTGAAGTTGAATTTGTTTCACAGGTTTTTCAGTTAATTCGAGGGGGGCGAGAACCTGTTTTACAGTCGCAATCCTTATTTTCAACATTACAAGGGATCCGAGAACTTGCATTATTAACGGAAGAACAAGTGAATATCCTGCAAGATGGCTACCTTTTCTTGCGTAGAGTCGAAAATTTACTGCAAAGTATCGATGACCAACAGACACAAACACTCCCTGACGATAGTTTAAACCAAACGCGCTTAGCGTGGGGAATGAGCTTTGCGGATTGGCCCGCATTTTATCTGGTTTTGAGCCAGAAAATGGCCGCGGTGCATCAAATATTCACTGAGCAAATAGGCAAGGAAGATGATAGTGAGAACACTGATGCATTCGATGAAATTTATATCACGCTATGGCAAAGTGAATTATCGAAAGAAGAATTAGCCACTTACTTACCCTCTAAAAATGAAGATATTGCCCAACGCATTATTCACGGCATAGTGATGTTCCGTCATGATCTTAATAAACGCACCATTGGCCCTCGTGGACGGGATGTTCTTGATGAATTAATGCCTAAATTATTGGCAAAAGTCGGTGAACGTGATGATGCAGGCCAAGTCATTGAGCGTATCACCCCCCTGTTATTGAGCATTGTTAGCCGTACAACTTATCTGGAGTTAATGCTCGAATTTGACGAGGTTTTAACTCACGTTATTCGCTTATGTGCAGCGTCACCTATGATAGCGGAGCAGCTAGCGCGCCACCCATTGTTATTAGATGAATTGCTCGACCCTCAATCATTATACCAGCCGCTACCACTAACGGCTTACCGCGATGAACTGCGCCAATATTTAATGCGGGTTCCTGAAGATGACGAAGAGCAGCAACTTGAAGCCTTACGTCAATTTAAACAAGCCCAATTGTTGCGCATCGCCGCCGAAGACATTTCGGGGGTTTTACCTGTAATGAAGGTCAGTGACCATCTGACTTACCTTGCTGAAGCGATTATTGATGCAGTGGTACACCAAGCGTGGCAAAAAATGGCAAAACGCTACGGAGAGCCCTCACATCTAGAACTAAATGATAAAAAACAATATGGTTTTGCGGTGTTAGGTTATGGAAAGCTAGGTGGCTGGGAATTGGGTTATAGTTCGGATTTAGACCTCGTTTTTCTCTTCGATTGTCCTTTAGATGTCGTCACCAATGGCGAACGTTCCATTGATGCTCGCCAATTTTATCTGCGTGTCGCTCAGCGCATTATCCATTTGTTTAGTACTCGAACCCCTTCTGGTGTGTTGTATGAAGTTGATGCGCGACTTAGGCCTTCCGGTGAGTCAGGAATGTTAGTCAGTACAATACAATCATTTGATGACTACCAAAAAAACGATGCTTGGACATGGGAACATCAGGCGCTAATTCGAGCCCGAATGGTGTTTGGTGATGAGGATTTACAACGGAAATTTATACACACTCGCCACGAAACTTTGTGTATGCCAAGAGAACCTCAAACTCTGCAGCAGCAAGTGCGCGATATGCGGTTAAAAATGCATCAGCACTTAGGAAGCCATCAAGCCAATGTGTTCGACTTAAAAGCTGATCCAGGTGGGATCACTGATATTGAATTTATCGCGCAATACTTAGTGTTGCGTTTCGCTTCAGAAAACAATGTGTTAACACGTTGGTCTGATAATGTGCGTATTTTCGAACTAATGGCGCAATATGGTTTCATGCCTGAAGATGAGGCGAATGCTTTAACTCAAGCGTATGTCACGATGCGTAATGAACTCCATCACTTAGCATTACAATCGTTGCCAAGCCGCGTTGAAATAAACCAATTTACTCAACAACGTGAACAAGTTTTAGCAAGTTGGCAAAAATGGCTTGAGGAATAAGGAACAAACGCATTTTATTTAGCTAAACAGCGCAATATGCTAGTATTGTTGCTAATTATTATCAGATTTCCTTTTTAAGACTGGAGTGCAGGATGAAAGTAACTCTTCCGGATTATAAACAAGCCGGTGTGCTGGTGGTTGGTGATGTTATGTTAGACCGTTATTGGCATGGTCCTGCAAACCGAATTTCGCCAGAAGCCCCTGTTCCGGTGGTTAAAGTCACGATGGTAGAAGAGCGTCCCGGTGGTGCAGCTAACGTCGCGATGAATATTGCTTCATTAGGGGCAAACTCCCGCCTTGTGGGGTTAACTGGGATTGACGACGCGGCAAAAGCTCTAACTGAAAATTTAAATGCGGTGCAGGTGCGGTGTGATTTTGTCGCTATTCCAACCCATCCAACGATTACTAAATTACGTGTACTTTCTCGCAATCAGCAACTTATTCGTCTTGATTTTGAAGAAGGTTTTGAAAACGTGGATGTAGCCCCCGTACTGGAGCGCATAGAACAAGCACTGCCACACATTGGCGCACTAGTGCTGTCTGATTACGCAAAAGGGGCGTTAACGCATGTTGAAAAGATGATAGCGCTCGCGAACAAGGCCAATGTTCCCGTTTTGATTGACCCGAAAGGAAACAATTTTGAACGTTACCGCGGGGCAACATTATTGACGCCAAATATGTCTGAGTTTGAAGCGATTGTTGGGCCATGTAAAAACAACCAAGACGTTGAAGAAAAAGGCATGAAGCTGCTTCATTCATTGGAGCTTAAAGCCCTGTTAATTACGCGTTCAGAGCAAGGTATGAGCCTGATCCGCCGTGATGAAGCCCCATTGCATTTACCGACTCAGGCACAAGAAGTGTTTGACGTGACAGGGGCAGGAGACACGGTTATTGGCGTACTGGCTGCGTCTATTGCATCTGGCCGTCCATTACATGAAGCCTGCGCACTAGCTAATGCCGCAGCAGGCGTGGTGGTGGGCAAATTAGGGACTTCAACAGTTTCGCCTATTGAATTAGAAAACGCTATTCGTGGCCGTGCTGACACTGGTTTTGGTGTTATGACGGAAAGTGAATTAAAACAAGCGGTTGAGAATGCAAGACTGCGCGGTGAACGTGTGGTGATGACTAATGGTTGTTTTGATATTCTCCATGCAGGGCATGTGTCTTATTTAGCTAACGCGCGTAAATTGGGTGACCGCCTGATTGTGGCGGTCAATAGCGATGCATCGACGCGCCGCTTAAAGGGGGAAACACGTCCAGTCAACCCATTAGAACAGCGAATGACCGTACTCGGAGCGCTAGGATCCGTTGATTGGGTCGTCGCTTTTGAAGAAGACACTCCACAACGTTTAATCGCAGAAATTCTGCCTGACATCTTAGTTAAAGGGGGGGATTACCGCCCTGAAGAGATAGCGGGCAGTGCGGAGGTCTGGGCAGCGGGAGGCGAAGTTAAAGTCCTTAACTTTGAAGATGGTATTTCTACAACCAATATCATTAAAAATATTATGAAAACGAGTTAATTTATCATTATTAATTAGTTAGTTAAAAACCTCACGTGGGTATGTAAAAACGCCGTGAGGTTTTTATTTATCTAAAATTAAAGTGGGGTCACTTTTTCAATTTAATTACTCAGCCGTTTTTTCTTCTACATCTAAATGGGCTTCAAGTGCGCTAACGCGTTGTTCCATCTTCGCTAATTTTTCACGGGTGCGTAATAAGACTTGAGTTTGAATATCAAATTCTTCACGGCTGACTAAGTCTAATTTACCGAGCTGTGATTGTAATAGTGAACGCAGTTTTTTATCAAAATCTTCACCTAAATCACGCACGCCTTGTGGTAAAGCGCCTTGAATTTGGCGGGCAACTTGTTCAATTTTTTTCGGATCGAGCATTTCGCGGGTCCTTCAGTTTATCAAAATATTGTTGTGAATTGTTGGGAGTAGTTTAATACCTCTTGCTGCCTTGCGCTAGCTTGAATTATTTAGAGAGAGGTTTAGAACCGATAGTGAAATTAACCTTGATAACTCTAAGTTTTTATTCATGTTTTTTGGCTAAAAGTGTGAGTCGTTCGCCAATTTTGATTATCATCGTTGCGAACTTGAATTATTGGCGTTATATTAATTGCGTATATCTCAGGGCGGGGTGAAAGTCCCCACCGGCGGTAAACATGCATCACGCATGAAGCCCGCGAGCGCTTTATCATTTTGTGGTAAAGGTCAGCAGACCCAGTGTGAATCTGGGGCCGACGGTTATAGTCCGGATGGGAGAGAATTAACAGTATCTGCATGTTTGTGCTGTTACGCACAATAGTGTTCTGCATACCTGAATAGGTAAATGCCTCTTATTGGCTATTTATATATTCACCATTTCTCGTATTCCTAAGACTGCCTTGATTCTGGTAACTAGTTAATAACTATTTAAGAGGTTTTTTACCATGGATCATTCGCTACTTTCTGTATTCGGTAACCCTATCGAACGTGTTGAAAATGCTATCGAGGCTTTACGCCAAGGTAAAGGTGTTCTTGTTCTTGATGATGAAGATCGTGAGAACGAAGGCGATTTAATTTTTGCAGCAGAAACCATGACCGCTGAACAAATGGCATTTACCATTCGCTATAGCAGTGGGATCGTGTGTCTTTGTATCACTGAAGAGCGTCGTAAGTTGCTCGAATTACCGATGATGGTAGATAACAATACGAGCCAAAATCAAACAGGCTTTACTGTGACCATTGAAGCGGCACAAGGTGTGACGACAGGGGTTTCTGCCGCAGACCGTATCACTACTATTCGCGCTGCAATTGCAGATAACGCCGTTCCTTCAGACCTTAACCACCCAGGACATGTTTTCCCTCTGCGTGGCCGTGAAGGCGGGGTATTAACGCGTCGTGGCCATACTGAAGCGTCTATCGACTTAGCAATATTGGCAGGTTTCAAGCCAGCCGGTGTGCTGTGTGAGTTAACCAATGATGATGGTTCTATGGCTCGTACCCCAGAAGTGGCTGCGTTTGGTCAGCAACATGGTTTGACTGTGGTGACGATTGAAGACTTAGTTCAGTATCGTCAGTTGCAGGAAAAGAAAGCGAGCTAATCTTTTTTCTCGTCATATCTTGAATATTATCTAATGTAATGGTTTTAGTTATTTAGGTAATAAATAGTCTGTTAAGCATATAGAATGTTATAAAGGCCACTGAGTTGCACACCTCGTGGCCTTTTCAATTTTTTTGATGATCATACTCATAATTAGCCCACTGTGTTTTTTGCTGGAAAGCGTATGCTGTAGGGAGAAACTAATTGAGTTGGAGTTGAAATTATCATGTCATTAAATACTTCGATGGTAAAAAATAAGATCCCTGCCATTTTTATTGGTCATGGTAGCCCTATGAATGCGATTGAGGATAACCCTTACACTCAAGCGTGGGAAAATCTCGGTAAAGCCTTACCTCGGCCACGCGCAATTTTGGTGATTTCAGCCCATTGGTATACGCGCGGTACTGCTGTGACTTCGATGTTAAAACCAAAAACGATTCATGATTTTGGCGGGTTCCCCGAAGCCTTGTATCAAATCGAATATCCAGCTTCTGGTTCTCCTGAATTAGCTCAGCAAGTTGTTTCATTACTCGCCCCTGAGCCAATTTACCTTGATGAACAAGAGTGGGGATTAGACCACGGTACATGGGAAATTTTGCTGCGTATGTATCCAGAAGCGGATATCCCCGTGATCCAACTGAGTATCGATGGTAGCAAGCCCGCTACTTGGCACTATGAACTCGGTAAAAAATTGAGTGTTTTAAGGGAGAAAGGCGTGCTGATTATGGGCAGTGGCAATGTTGTCCACAATTTACGGGCGATGAACTGGCAGAACTCTCATGCTGAGCCGTACCCGTGGGCAATATCTTTTGAAAAATTTGTATATGACAATCTGCAAAGTCATGAAACGCCTCACCCACTGACTAAAGGATTAGAACGGGAGGATGGCAAATTATCGAACCCATCACCAGAGCATTACTTGCCTATTTTGCCTATTTTGGGAACTTGGGATGGGCAAGAAGAGATCAGTACACCGATTGAAGGAATTGTGTCGGCATCGTTAAGTATGTTGTCTATTCAGGTAGGGTAAGTTTTCTGCTATAGAATTGACTAACAAAAAAGCCCAAATCATATTGCTATATTTGGGCTTTCCTTTTAACGTTAAATACGATTAGTCGATGATCGTATGTGGATAAAAGCGTGATAAGTCTTGAGTGATCAGTTCTTTATCTTCACGAATACAGATCCCCGCAGGTTGATCATTCACCAACCAGCTTCCGACTAAGGTGTAGTTACCTTCAAATTGTGGAAGTGGATGGAACTGTTGAATAATCATACCTTCTTCGCCGTATGGGCCGTCTGCGGCTGCAATTTCTTTACCATTTTCGATAATACGGATATTAGCGCCTTCACGAGAAAATAATGGCTTAATAACGTATTTTTCGAGTTCTGGCTGGGTTTTGCCATCCGCAAAATAGGCAGGCAGTAAATTTGGGTGATCTGGGAACATTTCCCATAACATAGGCAATAAAGCCTTGTTAGAAATGATGCTCTTCCATGCAGGTTCTAGCCAGCGTACGCCAGCGTCTTGCAATTTAGTCGAGAAAATTTCTCTTAGCATAAATTCCCATGGATATAACTTGAACAGGTTACTAATCACCTGATCTTGGGTATCCGAAAACTCACCTTTTTCACCTAGGCCAATTTCATCGATATATAAGAATTCAGTGGCAATACCCGCTTCATTTGCACAGTCTTGTAGATATTGAACGGTACCACGATCTTCTTCAGTGTCACGGCAACAAGACATATGCAACAAACGAAAACCATACTGATCTTTTAATTGTGTAAAGCGTTCGATCAATTGCTCTTGAATGCTATTAAACTGATCGGCATTTTCAGGGAGTTTTCCTGCTTCAATTTGATCTTCTAGCCAGATCCATTGGAAAAATGCAGACTCATATAATGAGGTTGGAGTATCCGCATTGTTTTCCAATAGCTTAGGTGGGTTAATACCATCGTAAGCGAGGTCAAGCCTGGAATATAAAGAAGGTTGCTCGCTTTTCCATGAGCTGCGAACAAATTCCCAACAATGCTTAGGGATCTGAAAACGTGCCATTAACTCATCGCTTTCAACAACACGTTCAACCACTTTTAGGCACATTTGATGCAACTGTTCGGTTGCATCTTCGATTTCTTCAATTTGTGCCATAGTAAATTGGTAATATGCATCTTCTGACCAGTAGGGCTCACCATACATAGTATGAAATTCAAAGCCAAACTCAGAAGCTTTTTCGCGCCAGTTTGGGCGCTCTACTATAGGAACTCGTTTCATTACTTATCAACCACCCATCGAACGGGAAGAAGAGGTTGATTTTGCAGAAGAAGATGAACGCTGTGCCATCGCTTGTTTATTTACGGTGTCACCAAAACCGCCACGGGTAACTGTTGAAGTTGTTGGTGGTTTAGGTGCCATGGCTGTTTTTGGTACGCTCATGGAACGGCCACCTGCAACAGCAGGGCCATAGCTTTTACCTGAAGCGTCAACAAACTTACCATTGGCAGGGCTAGCTGGGTTTTTTGAGCTGAATAATGGTTGTGATGCAGCGCTACCGCCCATCATACGGCCCATCATATAACCCATCATTAATGGCATCCACATACTACCGCCACTACTTTGGGCTTGAGCTGTTTGTTCACCATTTGTTGAGCTAGTGCCAGCAATACCTGCTTGAGCCGGAGCTTGAGTACACATAGCTTCACCAAACTCAGCAATACAGTCAGCTTGAGTTTCATATTTAGGTGCAGTTTTAGCGGCTTCTTGTAGCGCATTATTGTAGGCGATAGTGCACTGTTCTGCTTGTGATGGGTTCGCTTGGCTACAGTCTTGTGCGTTTGTGTACAATGAGACGGTTTCATCACTTTCTTCACAAGCGGAAAGCATAAATACGGCACTGACCGCAACAGCCACAGGCGCTAAACGGTATGAACGCCAAGACTTACGGAAGGCGCTCTGATTAATATCTTTGGTACGCTTCATGGTCATGGTAATTACCCTGAATTTAATTAAGTAAGATGTTTTTAGATGTTAGCTCTAGGATAGGGGATAAACGCTGAAAATTAAAGCAGAAATATAGGAGAAATGAGCTGAATTTATCATTTTGATAACTTTTTGCTATTTTTTCCTATTTAGCATGGTATTAGTTAAAGGGGAAAATAATATTTTTATTTTATATCAATGTGTTAACTATTGGTTGTTTTTTGCTCTAGTGCGCAGTATTAAGAGTGAGAATTAACTGAATTTGTGCCAGAGGCTAATGAAAAGGGGTTGTAAGCGGTTCAATTAGTGCAAATTAGCAATTCTAAACGATTTACTTGGCTTCCTTCAAAAAATAACCCGCTATATAAGCGGGTCATTATATCATTTTCAAATAAACTAAGAATTTTAATTCATTTTTGGCGCGTTGGTATTACGAATAATACTACTTGCAGAGGTTGAAATCTCTTTACCTAAATTCGCATTTAGGCGGGCAATATCGTCTTCGTTCAGTGTGCCACGAGCAAATTCGATATTCAGTTGGTTAATCATGTAGTCATAACGTGCATTAGACAGGTTTTGTTTCGCTTGGTATAGCGCAGTTGTTGCTGTCAACACGTCAACAATAGTACGAGTTCCTACTTGATAGCCGGCTTCCATCGCATCTAATGAGCTTTGTGCGGAAACAACGACTTGTTTGTAGGCATTAATGCTACTGATTGACGATGATACGTTATTAAATGATGAGCGAACTAACTGAATCACATTACGGTAAACGCTTTCTAGTTGTTCACTAGCACCTTGGAAACCATATTGTGCTTGTTCAACCTGAGAACTGACTGCGCCACCAGTATACAGTGGAATGCTTAAATTTAAGCCAATGCTATTTTGACCATTATAGCTGTTGGTCGCACCACCACCATATGGAGTATTATAACCGCTGCCGTGTTGGTAACTATTTGTGACTGATGTTGATGCATCTAAGTTAACTGTTGGCATGTGGCCTGTTTCTGCTAAGCGAATATTTTCACGAGAAACATCTTGTGCTAAACGTGCGCTTAATAGGCTGAGGTTACGCTCTTCTGCTTCTTTTAGGATAGCGTTGATATCGCCCAACTCATTGGTTTTAAAGCGGTCGATATTTAAAGAAGCAAGTTGGCTGTAGTACACGCCACTGACTTGACGCAGTTTTTCAATCGCATTTTCTAAATCATTGCGGCCAGCGACTTCTTGTGCAATAACGCTATCATAGTTTGCACGGGCGTTTTGCACGTCGGTAATGGCAACAAGGCCAACGTTAAAGCGTTGTGTAACTTGGTCTAATTGGCGATAAACGGCTTCTTTATTTGCTTCAATATAAGATAACGCGTCAATCGCTTTTAACACATTAAAATACGCAGTTGCAGTATCTAAAATTAATTGCTGTTGACTTGTTTGGTATGTGACATCAGAAATACCCGCGGTTTTTTCTTGGATAGTCAATTGACGCCATTTCGACATATCAAACACAACTTGAGTGAGTTTCAGTGAAGCATTTAAACCTGTGCTTTCAGTATTTCTTGCGTCACGGTAACCACTGCCGTAGCTAGCCCCTGCACCTAAACCTAATTGTGGCAATAATGGGCTGCGAGATTCATTAATTTTTTCAAAAGCTTGATTACGTTCAGCTAATGATTTTCTTAATTCAGGGTTACTTTCTTTGGATTTTTGGTAAACCTGTAGTAAATCTTCTGCATAGCTATTGGTACTGAGACCCACAAAACTCATCGAAATTAAAAGGGGAAGCAGTTTCTTCATTTTGATTCCTTGATTAAACAGCAAATTAAGTTGAGTCTGTTGCCTAAAACGTACCATGCCTAACTAGGCGATAGATATTAAATTATCCGTTTTAGAGACAGTTATTAAAAACAGACACTACGTTGCTCTTTGATTTGAATAATGGCGCTTATTGTAACAGAGTATCACTTCTATTAACGGTAGCCTTTTGTGCCATTTTGTCTCAATTTATTAAACATTACCTCATCTAAGGTTAAAAAACCTTAAAAACTGTTTTAATCCACAATTATTTCCTTAAGATGGAATAATTGGGTTTGGAGAATGAAATGACAAAACAAATAGAGCAGCCAATTAAATACGGCAAAAATGATGTTGAAATTATATCCAAGCGTAAATTATTTAACGGTTTTTTTCAAATGGTTGAATATCAATTTCGTCATCGCCTTTTCGCAGGAGGATGGAGTAAAGAAATTCGCCGTGAAGTTTTTGAACGCGGCCATGCTGGCGTGGTTTTACCCTATGATCCGAAAACAGATAGTGTTGTTTTAATTGAACAAATTCGGTTGCCAGCGATTGAGACTAGTGAAACACCCTGGTTACTTGAAGCGGTAGCTGGAATGATAGAGCAAAACGAATCACCGGAAGAGGTTATTCGTCGTGAGGCCGTTGAGGAAGCTGGGCTTATTATTGGTCGCACTGAAAAAGCGGTAAGTTATCTTTCTAGCCCTGGCGGTACGACTGAACGTATGCATGTATTTATCGGTGAAGTTGATAGCAGCCGAGCGAAAGGTGTTCATGGGCTAGCGTCAGAAAATGAAGATATTTGTGTACATGTGGTTAGTCGAGAGCAAGCTTTTCAATGGGTTGAAGACGGCACAATTGATAATGCAGCAACAGTGATAGCGATTCAATGGTTACAACTTCACTATCAAAAACTTCATGAAAAGTGGATGAAACTGTGTTAAATAACGATTAATCTGATGAAGTGTGTGCTGATTATCAGAAAGTTGGAAAGTAAAGCTTTAAGATAGTTGTAAGTATGTTGAGCTTTTATATAGTTGTAATGAATAGATTAGGTACTAAATAATATTTAAGAAAAGGAATACTTTTGGACAGCCAGCTTGAAGTGACTGCAAAGAACTCTAAAGTTGTGAGAATTTTACAGGTTACTGATACGCATCTTTTTGCTAATACAGAAAATACGCTTTTAGGGGTAAATACTTACCGTAGCTATCAGGCGGTACTTGATGCTATCTCAGAGGAAAATCTCCCAATCGACTTAATTGTGGCGACAGGGGATTTAGTTCAAGACCAATCACCACAAGCTTATCAGCATTTTGCGGATGGTATTGCGCGTATTCCTGCTCCTTGCGTATGGCTTCCTGGTAATCATGACTATCCACCGGCTATGGTCAAAACACTCAGAATTGCTGGGATTTCAAGCGCTAAACAAGTTTTAATTGGTGATGAATGGCAAATCTTGATGCTTGATAGCCAACTTCAAGATGTACCTCATGGCGAGCTTTCTGAACAACAGTTAGAGTGGATGAAAGCCAGCTTAGATGCTGAACCTGAACGTACTACATTGATTATGCTGCATCACCATCCTCTAGCCTCGGGTTGTACTTGGCTTGATCAGCACAGTTTGAGAAATTCACATATTTTAGCTGATTATTTAAAAAGCTACTCAAATGTTAAAGCGATGCTATGTGGCCATATTCACCAAGAAATGGATGAAAACTGGCACGGTATTCGGTTGTTGGCAACGCCTTCTACCTGTGTGCAATTTAAGCCTCACTGTACTAATTTTGCGCTTGATACCGTCGCGCCAGGTTGGCGATATTTAGAATTAAGTATTAATGAACAAGGGCAAAGGCATATTACAACCCGCGTTCATCGCTTAGATACAAGGGAATTTAGCCCTGACCTTGACTCAGACGGTTATTAATTCGCTTATGTCAACTCTACTTTATATTCATGGTTTTAATAGTTCCCCTCAATCAGCTAAAGCTAATAACTTAAAGCAATGGATTGAGGTGAATTATCCGCAAATTAATATGATTGTACCGCAGTTACCGAATTACCCTCAGCAAGCTCAAGCTATGTTGGATGATATTGTCCAACAGCATCCGCATGAGAAAATGGGGTTAGTCGGCTCTTCGCTCGGCGGTTATTTTTCAATTTGGTTTTCAGAGCGTTATCAGCTTCCTGCTGTCGTCGTAAACCCTGCGGTACGTCCTTTTGATTTACTGCAAGATTACTTAGGCGACAATACAAACCCATATACTCATGAACAATATGTGTTGGAAGAAAAGCACATTAATGAGCTAAAATCCTTATACATTGAAAGATTAACATCCCCTCAGCTTATCTGGTTGTTACAACAAATGGGCGATGAAGTACTTGATTATCGAGAGGCTGTTGCCTATCTTTCAAAGTGCAAACAAACTGTGGAACCTGACGGTAATCATGCCTTTATTGGTTTTGACGCTTACTTTTCTCAAATTGTTGATTTCCTACAATTGGCAGAGAAATAGTGTCAAAACGTATGAACACTGTTATTATCAACAGTAACTCACTGATTGAATAGTTCAATTAATCACCTATTACCGCAGAATGACAACATGACTCAATCTAGTTATAACGCAGAGGCCATTGAAGTCCTCAGTGGTTTAGAGCCTGTTCGCCGTCGTCCGGGGATGTATACCGATACCAGTCGACCGAACCATTTGGCTCAAGAAGTAATTGATAATAGCGTCGATGAAGCGCTTGCGGGGCACGCGAGCCATATTGAGGTTATTTTACATGCCGATCAATCCCTTGAAGTAATTGATGATGGGCGCGGTATGCCTGTCGATATTCACCCAGAAATGAAAGTGTCAGCGGTTGAGCTGATCCTGGGGCAATTACATGCGGGGGGGAAATTCTCCAATAAAAACTACCAATTCTCAGGTGGTTTGCATGGTGTCGGGATTTCTGTCGTCAATGCGTTATCAAAACGTATTGAAGTTACTGTTCGTCGTGATAGCCAAGTGTATCAAATTGCCTTTGAAAATGGCGATAAGGTTGAAGATTTACATGTAATAGGGACTTGTGGAAAACGCAACACAGGGACTAGCGTGCATTTTTGGCCAGATGGCAGCTATTTTGATAGTCCAAAATTTTCAGTAACTCGTTTAACTCATAATTTAAAAGCCAAAGCTGTTTTATGCCCTGGCGTGAAAATCACGTTTAAGGATAAGCTCAACGATACAGAGCAAAGTTGGTGCTACAGTGACGGGTTGACCGATTACCTAATGGAGTCAATTGACGGCCTTGAAGCGTTACCTCCAAAGCCATTTACAGGTGAATTTTCAGGGGAAACAGAAGCCGCACAATGGGCGTTGCTCTGGTTGCCTGAAGGTGGTGAATTACTGACGGAAAGCTACGTTAACCTTATCCCAACAGCACTAGGTGGAACCCATGTTAATGGTTTACGCCAAGGGTTGCTCGATGCGATGCGTGAATTTTGCGAATTCCGCAATATATTGCCTCGTGGTGTTAAGCTCTCAGCAGATGATATTTGGGAGCGTTGTACTTATGTGCTTTCCGTTAAAATGCAAGACCCACAATTTGCGGGGCAAACCAAAGAGCGTCTGTCTTCTCGTCAATGCGCTGCGTTTGTTTCAGGCGTGGTAAAAGATGCCTTCAGTTTATGGCTTAACCAAAACGTGCAAGTGGCTGAACAGCTTGCAGAAATGGCAATTTCTAGCGCGCAGCGTCGAATGCGTGCAGCGAAAAAAGTGGTGCGTAAAAAACTCACCAGTGGCCCTGCTTTACCGGGTAAATTAGCTGATTGTAGCTCGCAAGACCTGAGTATGACGGAATTGTTCCTTGTAGAAGGGGACTCCGCAGGGGGCTCTGCAAAACAAGCGCGTGACCGCGAATACCAAGCTATCATGCCGCTACGCGGTAAAATTCTCAATACATGGGAAGTGTCTTCTGATGAGGTTTTAGCTTCCCAAGAGGTACATGATATCTCTGTTGCCATTGGAATAGACCCTGATAGCGAAGACCTTAGCCAATTACGCTATGGGAAAATTTGCATCCTTGCGGATGCGGACTCCGACGGCTTGCACATTGCTACATTGCTATGTGCGTTATTTGTCCGTCATTTCCCAACATTAGTAAAAGCAGGGCATGTCTATATGGCAATGCCGCCGTTATATCGTATCGATTTAGGCAAAGAAACGTTTTACGCCCTTGATGAAAGCGAAAAAAATGCTGTACTTGAACGCCTTAGCCGCAAGCGAGGTAAACCCAATGTTCAGCGATTTAAAGGGCTGGGGGAAATGAACCCACTGCAATTACGTGAAACGACATTAGATCCAAATACTCGTCGTCTTGTACAGCTAATTATCGATGATGAAAACTACCAAGAAACACTTGCGGTCATGGATATGCTTCTTGCGAAAAAACGCTCTGAAGATCGCCGTAATTGGCTGCAAGAAAAAGGCGATATGGCTGAAATTGATGTCTAATATCCGAATTGCGATGAGAAAGGAACGAATTGAATGAGTGAAATTACTCATGATGGCGTAGAGCGCTTACCGCTTCATGCTTTCACTGAAAATGCCTATCTGAACTATTCGATGTACGTCATCATGGATAGGGCATTACCGTTTATTGGCGATGGGCTTAAACCTGTTCAGCGCCGTATTGTGTATGCAATGTCAGAACTTGGCTTAAGCAACACTGCAAAATATAAAAAATCCGCCAGAACTGTGGGTGATGTTCTCGGTAAATATCATCCACACGGTGATATCGCTTGTTATGAAGCGATGGTCTTGATGGCGCAGCCGTTTTCTTACCGTTATCCGCTGGTGGATGGTCAAGGAAACTGGGGGGCACCGGATGACCCTAAATCATTCGCAGCAATGCGTTATACCGAATCACGACTATCCAAATACGCTGAAATTTTACTCAGTGAACTTGGTCATGGCACCGTCGATTGGGTACCAAACTTTGATGGTACGCTAAACGAGCCCAAAATGTTGCCTGCACGTTTGCCAAATATTTTGTTAAACGGTACAACGGGTATTGCGGTTGGGATGGCGACAGATATTCCACCACATAACGCCCGAGAAGTGGCTCAAGCTTTGGTTGCTTTATTGGATAAACCTACGCTAAATCTTGATGACATCATGGCATTTGTGCCGGGACCCGATTTCCCTACAGAAGCAGAAATTATTTCTTCCCGTGATGATATTCGTAAGATTTATCAAAATGGGCGCGGCTCTGTACGCATGCGTGCGGTGTGGGAAAAAGAAGATGGTAATGCTGTTATCACGGCTCTACCTCATCAAGTTTCTGGGGCGAAAGTTTTAGAACAAATCGCCAGCCAAATGCGCGCGAAAAAATTGCCTATGGTTGAAGATTTACGCGATGAATCTAACCATGAAAACCCAACACGTTTGGTGATAGTTCCACGTAGTAATCGTGTTGACCTTGAACAGGTTATGACGCATTTATTTGCTACAACGGATTTAGAGCGTAGTTATCGCGTTAACCTTAATATGATTGGTTTAGATAACCGACCTGCGGTAAAAGGGCTTGTTGAGATCTTAAATGAGTGGATTGCTTACCGTCGCCAAACTGTACGTAATCGCTTAAATCACAGGTTAGAAAAAGTATTAAGACGCTTACATATTTTAGATGGTTTATTGATTGCTTATCTGAATATTGATGAAGTCATTGAAATTATTCGTACAGAAGATGAACCCAAAGCGGTTTTAATGTCACGTTTTAATATCAGTGATACCCAAGCTGAAGCTATTTTAGAGTTAAAATTACGCCATTTAGCCAAGCTCGAAGAAATGAAAATTCGTGGCGAGCAAGATGAATTAGCCAAAGAGCGCGATGATTTACAAGCGATTCTTGGGTCTGAAAGACGTTTAAATACGCTGATTAAAAAAGAGATTCAAGCTGACGCCAAAGATTACGGTGATGACCGTCGCTCCCCATTGCATGAGCGTGAAGAAGCGAAAGCAATGAGCGAACATGAAATTTTACCGTCAGAACCGATTACCGTTGTGCTTTCTGATATGGGGTGGGTGCGAAGTGCTAAAGGGCATGATATCGAGCCGACTAACCTAAATTATAAAGCGGGAGATGGTTTTAAAGGGGCTGCGCGAGGTAAGTCAAATCAGGCGGCGGTGTTCCTTGATACGACAGGGCGCAGCTATTCTGTGGACCCACTGGAATTACCTTCAGCGCGTAGTCAAGGTGAGCCTCTAACGGGTAAATTAACTCTGCCTCCAGGTGCATCCATTGAACATGTATTGATGGCGCCTGACGAGCAAAAATATTTAATGGCTTCTGATGCAGGGTACGGTTTTATTTGTACCTTCAATGACTTAGTCACTAAAAATAAAACTGGTAAGGCCTTAATTTCTTTGCCTGAAAATGCAAAAGTATTGGCACCAATTGAACTGCATAATGAACAGGAAGATTTGCTGTTGGCAATTACCAAGGCAGGGCGTATGTTAATATTCCCTGTGGCGGATTTACCCCAACTTTCAAAAGGTAAAGGGAATAAGATTATCAATATTGCAGGTGCGCAAGCGGCAACTGGCGATGATTTATTGACTTGGTTGATGATTTTGCCTGTGGGGGCATCAATGACCTTGCATTTCGGTAAGCGGAAGCTGAAGTTTAAAGCAGAAGACTTACAAAAATATCGTTCAGAACGAGGTCGTAAAGGGACGTCGTTACCGCGTGGAATGCACAATATTGAGCGTATTGATATTGAGCCAGTAGAGTCTGAATAATTAACAAAGAACAAACCTTATAAACCTTTTTTAGTATGAACTTCAAAAGGTTTATAAGTAGATAATATTTATCATGGAGCTGAAAAGCTTCTTACAATTTGGGGTTAGTATGTTAGCGCTTATTAGAGCGATCATTGTTATTATTTATACGATTGCGGTGTGTGTAGGGGGGGGGATTTACTGTCTATTTAGCCCTCGTAACCCAAAACACGTAATGACATTTGGTCACATGTTCGGGCGGTTATCAGTCGTTTTTGGGGTTAACATTATAAATCGTGTACCCGAGAAAGCTAAGAGCTATGGCCCGAGTATTTATATTGGTAATCACCAAAACAATTACGATATGGTGACTATGTCAAATGGGGTATTACCAAGAACGGTAACCGTTGGTAAAAAAAGCTTGGTTTATATACCTTTTTTTGGCTTTTTATATTGGATAACGGGTAATATTTTAATTGACCGCGCTAATCGCTCTAAAGCCCATAACACAATCACGCAAGTTGCTGACCAGATTAAAAAACGTAAAATTTCTGTGTGGATGTTTCCTGAAGGTACTCGCAGCCGTGGTCGTGGTTTACTGCCATTTAAAACGGGGGCATTTCATGCAGCGATTGCAGCAGGGGTACCGATTGTGCCTGTTTGCGTTTCTAGTACACAAGGTAAAATTAAGTTAAACCGTTGGAATAACGGTACTGTCATTATTGAAATGCTAGACCCTATCGATACATCGCTTTATAGCCGAGAGCAAGTGAGGGAATTATCTGAGCATTGCCATGCTTTAATGGAAGCCAAAATAAAAGAACTCGATCTCGAAGTCGAAGAAATGGCAAAACAAGGCAAATAACTTAATTCATTGAATTTATTTAAAAATGGGCAATATACAAATATTGCCCATTCTTTTAGGTTGAATACAGCATAAATTGACTTTATTGTTTCCTACCTGTCTTATTTCCTTTTTTAATTACTTACCCTTACTATTTATAACCTTATTAATTATATTTTTACACATTTGCTAGATATTTTTAGAATTTAGCCTTTTTTCGCGATATCATGGCTTACAAATTATTGCGACCTTAAATTGTTGTATCTAAGTTGTTATATTGCTGGGTCCAATCATAAATTAGCCATTTTATAGGCTGAAAATCTACAATACTAAATAATAAAATGCGCTGGAATTTTTGTTTAGCGGAGAATTTATGTCATTCAATCGATGCCAAGCCCTGATAGCGGCGGGGGTGGCTCTATGTTTGTCCTATGTGCCAATTTATGCAAATGCAGAGGGGGCGACAGCTTTACCTGTGCCACCATTATTAGAATCACGGTCTGGACAGCCATTATTTTTAACATTACAAAAAATTCATTGGTCTTATGATGGAAAATATTCAGCCGATATTTGGGGAGTAAATGGTTCTTCCCCTGGGCCGACAGTCAAAGTAAAAAATGGCGATGATATTAAGCTTATTTATAGTAATCGCTTACCTGAAGCCGTTTCGATGACAATCAGCGGGTTGCAAATACCAGGAACACAAATTGGTGGAGCGGCAAGGTTAATTTCACCTAATGCGGACTGGTCTCCAGTGATCCCGATACGCCAAAATGCAGCAACGCTTTGGTATCACGCAAATACTCAAGGGAAAATGGGCGAGCAAGTCTACAATGGTTTATTGGGGATGTGGATCATCGAAGATGATGTGACGAAAAACCTGCGTTTACCTAAACACTATGGTGTTGATGATTTTCCTGTCATTATTCAAGATAAGCGTTTAGATAATTTTGGCGTCCCTGAATACAAAGCCGATGAAAATGGGTTTTTAGGCGATTCATTACTGGTTAATGGCGTACAAAATCCATACATTGAAGTTTCTCGAGGGTGGGTACGTCTACGGTTATTAAATGCGTCGAACTCCCGTTATTATGTAATGAAAATCAGTGATGGTCGCCCATTTTCATTGATTGCATCTGATCAAGGGTTATTAACCGTACCTGTTAGTGTTCAGGAACTCCCATTAGCGCCGGGTGAACGGCGTGAAGTCTTGATTGATATGGCGAAAACGCAAGAGTTAACCATTACTGCGGGCGAGTCGGCTACCTTTATGGACCGTTTAAAAGGGCTATTTGAACCATCGAATAGCTTAATTTCAACCAATGTATTAACTATCAAGGCAACTGGATTAATGTCATTGGTAACGGATGGTTTACCGGCACAATTAGTTGAAGATAAAACGCAAGTCACATCCAGTATTACACAACGTAATATTCACCTTAATGATGGTTTTGGTATTAACAATGCGACTATTGATACAAACAGGGTTGATTTTTCAAGCCGCCAAGGCAATTGGGAGCGTTGGGTTGTGACGACGAATGAACCGCAAGCATTTCATATTGAAGGTGTGCGCTTTAAGGTCTTAAACCGTAATGGTAAACCAACACCGCCAGAAGATTATGGCTGGAAAGATACAGTGTGGGTTGATAGCCGAGTTGAATTATTAGTTCAAATGATGCAACCGTCCTATAACCATTTCCCGTTCTTATTTTATAGCCACAATTTAGAGAAGGCGGATTTAGGGTCTGTAGGGCAGTTGGTTGTTGCACCGCAAGACACCATGCAATAATTCGTATTACAACAATATTGAATATCCAATAAGCAGGCATTTAGCCTGCTTTAGGTTGTTGACAAAGCTAGCTTAGCGCCACTCGAATACCAAAGGCGATTAATACAACGCCGAGAACCTTATCAACATATTTTTGCACTTTTGCTAGGCCTTTTCTTACAGGGGCACTTTGGATTAAAAACACTAAAATAGGCCAGTAGATGACGGCTAAACCCCAAATAATAAAGGCAAACCACAGCTTTTCGCCAACAGTGGAATTAATATCTAGCACTTGGGTAAAAACCGCTAAAAAGAACAGCGTGGCTTTTGGGTTTAATACATTACAGAGAAAACCTTGCATAAAGGCTTTTTTGAATGAAACAATTTCGTGTTTACTGGTTGTTAGATCAACGCTATGGCCCGATTGCGGAAGTAAGCTTTTGACACCGATCCAAATTAAATAGGCTGCACCCGCGTATTTTAAGATATTAAACAGCCAAGGCGTAGTTGTAATCAAGACAGCGAGGCCTGCAACACAGTAAGACATATGCAAAGCGATAGCGACTATCACACCACATGCAGACATTAATGCGGCAGAGCGTTGATAGCGTGCTGAATTTTTAACAATCAAAAAGAAATCTGGCCCTGGAGAAAGCATACCGAGTGCAGCGATGGTCGCAACCATAATACTCGTTTCGTACATGTTATAATCTCTTTTCCCGTTCAATGTTGGTAAATAAAAATGACCTGCTAATGACACTCACATTTAGACTGGTCTTAGAGGGTTCATTTTGTTTTTAAATGTTATTTTTAGTCATAAGTTTATCAATTCGAGTATAAGTGATTCAAACCTGTTTAAGGAAGTTTAAATTTAGTCGACGAAGCAATTCTCTTTCCGTATAGTGTGCTCAATTTTTATATCTTGTTTCTAAGGTGAGTAGATGAATATTAGCTTAATCGCAGCAATGGCGATCGATCAGGTTATCGGCATGGAAAAAGCGATGCCTTGGAATTTGCCGGGGGATCTAGCGTGGTTCAAACGAAATACGTTAAACAAACCGGTTATCATGGGCCGTGTTACCTATGAATCAATTGGGCGCCCATTGCCACAACGTGTGAATATTGTATTAAGTAGTGCTCCTGGTACTGATTCTGATGTTATTTGGGTAACGTCAGTTGAAGAAGCATTAGCTGCAGCACAAGCAATTGAAAATGTTGAAGAAGTGATGGTAATTGGCGGTGGTAAAGTTTATCAACAATTTTTACCGCTAGCGAATAAATTATATTTGACTCACGTTGATGCTGAAGTTATCGGAGATACTCATTTTCCGGCTTATGAGCCTGATGAATGGGATTCTATTTTTACCGAATACCATGAGGCTGACGAAAACAATACCCATGGTTATTGTTTTGAGATCTTAACTAAAAGAGACTAATTTTTAGTTAGAATGCAAAAATGGCGCTTAATTGCGCCATTTTGCCATAACTTGCAATTAACTAGGCAAAAAATTACTCTTTACGGCTTTTTTGATATGACTTTTGCCGATGGTACTGCTTAGTTTCCCAATGGAATAGCGTTAATTCCCCTCCCCAGCAGCAACCCGTATCTAAAGCATAAACGTCATCAGGTGTGCATTTCCCTTCAAGGGATGCCCAGTGACCAAAAAACACTGAGTAATCCTCAGGAATTTTACTGGGTAGATCGAACCAGGGTTTTAGCGGAGCGGGCGCTTTTTTAGGGTTTTCCTTGCAAATCATATCTAGCTGTCCGTTTGGAAAACAGTAGCGCAGGCGTGTTAAGGCATTGGTACTAAAACGCAAACGAGCTAGCCCCATTAAGCTTTCAGACCAGTTATTTGGCATGTCACCATACATGGAGTCGATGAATAATGGATATGCATCACTAGACAGCACGGCTTCAACTTCCCTTGCACACATTCGTGCTGTTTCGATATCCCATTGTGGTGTTATACCTGCATGGGTCATCAAGATCTTTTTTTCTTCATCAATTTGTAATAAAGGTTGGCGACGTAACCAATTGATCAGTTCGTCAAGATCAGGTGCATGTAATAACTCATCGAGGTGATCTTTCGGCTTGTTACGACTAATTTTACAGTAAATACCCAACAGATGGAGATCGTGGTTACCAAGTACTAAACGTGCGGCAGAACCAAGGCTTTTTACATAGCGTAAAACTTGCAGTGATTCAGTTCCGCGGGCAATGAGATCGCCTGTTAACCACAATGTGTCTTTGGTTGGATCAAAATGGACACTTTCCATCAAGTCACGGAGCTCACGATAACAACCGTGAATATCACCTACTAAATATGTCGACATAATTAATTAATCAGTGTTGGGATAGCAAGACGAAAAGCAGGGATATCAACGTGGAAACTGTCCCCTTGTGTGCTTATCATCACATAATAACCTTCCATTGTACCCATTGGTGTTTCAAGGATTGCGCCACTGGTATAACGGTATTCTTTTCCTGGTGGGATAAGCGGTTGTTCACCAACCACGCCTTCACCTTGAACTTCGGTCTTATGGCCATCACTGTTAGTAATGAGCCAATAACGGCTCATTAATTGAATAGGCTCTCGTCCTAAATTACGAATGCAGATAGTGTAAGCAAACACATATCTCGCAATATCGGGTTGAGATTGGCTTTCTATATAGACACTCTGAACTTGGATGCTTACATTCGGCTCATTAAGCATAGTGCCTCCTTCAACAGACTATTCTGAACGGTTAGAGAGATAGTTTGCCATTTTACAATATTGTTCAACAGAAATATTTTCTGCTCGTGTGCTTAAATCAATACCCAGTTCTGTTAACTCTTCAACGCTGAATAAATCCCCTAAACTATTACGAATCGTTTTACGGCGTTGGTTGAAAGCTTGTGTGGTAATACGGCTTAAAAATTTAATATCTTTTACCGGATACGGGTTTTCACGATGAGGAATCAACCTAACAATGGCTGAATCTACTTTTGGCGCTGGTGTAAATGCGGTTGGTGGTACTTCCAACACAGGCACCACGTTGCAATAATATTGCGCCATAACACTCAAGCGCCCAAAGGCTTTGCTACCTGGTCCTGCAACCAGACGATTCACCACTTCTTTTTGTAACATGAAATTCATGTCAGAAATAGAATTGGTGAATGTGAATAAGTGAAACATTAACGGTGTGGAGATGTTGTAAGGCAAGTTACCAAAAACGCGCAGGGGTTGACCTGCTTGTTTGGCTAATTCACCAAAATCCACTGTCATTGCATCTTGCTGAATGATAGTCAATTTATCTTTTAGTTGAGGATGAACGTGTAAACGTGCAGCAAGGTCACGGTCAAGTTCAACTACGGTCATTTTATCGATTCGGCTACCGACAGGTTCGGTTAAGGCACCTAAGCCGGGACCAATTTCTACAATGGACTGACCTGGCTGCGGGTTCATGGCATCCACGATGCTGTCGATAATAAATTGGTCAGTTAAAAAGTTCTGCCCGAAACGTTTGCGGGCAAAGTGCCCCTGATGGACTCGATTATTCATGTATTCTTAGATGTCATTTGGATAGCTAACTTTAATGCGGTGATAAAACTTCCCGCATCAGCATGACCCGTCCCCGCAAGCTCAAGGGCTGTCCCATGGTCGACAGAGGTACGGATAAAAGGCAGGCCGAGAGTGATATTTACTGCTCTGCCAAAACCTTGGTATTTTAACACAGGAAGGCCCTGATCGTGATACATTGCTAACACTGCGTCTGCATGGTCTAAATACTTAGCTTGAAATAGGGTATCTGCAGGCAATGGCCCAATCAAATTAATCCCTTTTGTACGTAGGCTTTCAAGTGCAGGCTCTATAGTATCAATTTCTTCGGTACCCATATGGCCGCCTTCTCCTGCATGTGGATTTAAACCACAAACATAGATGGCCGGTTTTTCAATACCAAATTTGGTTTGTAAATCATGGTGTAAAATGGTGATGACTTCATGAAGGCTTTGTTGGGTAATAGCGGCCGACACGTCCTTGAGTGGCAGATGCGTTGTGGCTAATGCAACACGCAGTTCTTCGGTAGCTAGCATCATAACAACGCGTTCACAGTCACTTCGTTGTGCAAAGAATTCCGTGTGACCACTAAATGACATGCCTGCATCATTAATAATCCCTTTATGTACGGGACCTGTTACAAGCGCTGAAAATTCGCCATTTAAACAGCCGTCACATGCTTTTGCTAAGCTCTCCACAACATATTGGCCATTATCAACATTAAGTACACCTGCCTTTGCAGGCGTTACTAAATGAACAGGTAGAACGGATAAGTGACCTGCAGGCTGTTCTTCATTAATTGAATTGGGGGAATATTCAGTTAATGTCAGAGGCAAATTTAGCGCTTTGGCACGCTGGAGTAATAAATCAGGATCGGCACAAGCAACCAACTCAACAGGCCATTGCTGTTGAGCTAGCTGAATAAGTAGGTCTGGACCAACCCCGGCTGGCTCGCCGGGGGTGATAACAATAGGATTAATTTGTTTTTTCATCTGTAGATTGGCTGTCACGACCATCAACCATTTTCACGTAAGCAGAAGCGCGTTGTTCTTGCATCCAGCTTTGTGCTTCTTCGTTAAATTTACGATTAAACAGTAAACGGTAAGCTTGATCTTTTTGCGCCGCGTCTGTTTTATCAACGTTGCGTGTGTCTTCTAATTGAATTAGGTGCCATCCAAAGTTTGATTGAACAGGTTGGCTTAATTCGCCTTTATTCAGTCTCATTAGCGCATCGCGGAAAGCTGGGTCATAGATATCAGGCATATTCCAACCTAATTCACCCCCTTTTAACGCACTACCTGGGTCTTCAGAGTTTTCTTTTGCTGCATCTTCAAATGAGATTTTGCCTGAACGAATCTCCTGAGCAATTTTGGTTAATTTTTGTCTTGCCTGTGCATCATCCATAATTGGTGATGACTTAATCAAGATGTGGCGTGCTTTCACTTCTGTGACAGAAATAGGTTGGCTGCCACCACTGACATCGTTAACACGTAAAATATGGTAGCCGACACCAGAGCGAATAGGGCCGACAACATCACCTTTTTTCGCATTTTTCAGTTGTTCAGCAAACACAACGGGTAATTCTTGCAGGCGTGACCAACCCATATTACCGCCTTTCAGTGCTTGAGGATCTGCTGAATAAGCGATAGCTAACTTACCGAAATCTCCGCCTTTTTTCAGTTCAGCTAAAATTTTATCCACTAATGCTTCAGCGGTTTTTAGTTGTTCCTGTGTTGGATTTTCTGCTAATGGAATCAAGATATGGCTTAAATTAACGCCCATCTCATAATTTGCTTGTGAGCTCATTTGTTCAGCAAGAGAATCAACCTCTTGAGGTAAAATGGTAACACGGCGGCGAACTTCATTGTTACGCACTTCAGCGATCAGCATCTCTTTACGAATTTCGCTACGATACTGATTCATATTGATGCCATCAGCGGTTAAACGTTGTTGCATTTGCTGTAGTGTTAAACCGTTTTGACGAGCGATATCAGTAATAGTTGCATCCACGGCTTCATCTGGAATATTGATTTGCATTTGGCTAGCCATTTGCAAAATGATGTTATCCATAACGAGACGCTCAAGGATCTGATGACGCAGAGTTTGATCATCAGGCACCTGTTGACGTGCGTTCTGAGCATTCAGTTTTACTGTGTTGATCATATTCTGGACGTCACTTTCCAGCACAACACCGTTATTGACGACCGCAGCCACTTTATCCATTTGCTGAGGCGCAGCCAAAGCAGTGGAGCTTGCGAACATCAGTCCCAGAATAAGCGTTCTCCAATTCTTCATAATGGTCCTATAAATATTGACTTTGATTCCGCAAAAGCGGGCTAATCTCTTTTTACTCGTCATACTTCAAGTTGCAGTGTTGTTGACTGCGCTCATTCGCACTAGTCACATACTTGTGTATGCTCCTAGCGACTCAGTCACTTGTCGCCTAACTGCCCCTGAGTTATTGACAGTAACTCTATGTTATTTTTATCAGAAAGCACGTTGATAAGGCATAATGCCACTTTCTAACATCTTCTGACTACCTAAACTATGATTGTTATTTAGGCCTCTAAGTTCCACATTGATTGACCATTTATTGTCATATTCACTGCTAAACTTCTCTTTTTGCCAACCAACTATCTTACGTTCATAGCCAAGATTGACTGCCCAGCAACAAGTATTGTATTGTAAACCAACCAGTTGGCTCGCAGGTTGCTGTTGTTTGGTATCATAATAATATGAGCCCACAAAACCCCAGCGCTCGCTTAATGGCCAACTCATGACAGCACCCACTTGTGAAATACCGCGTTGGTATTCAGGCAGTGTATAGGTATAGCCACCATTCGCAGTATCTTCACGACGGAAGGTTGCTTGAATATAATCGCGGTCAACGAAACGGTAGTTCAACTGAACTAAACGATCGGCATCTAAACGGTATTCTGCAACCGCATTCCCCATTGTGACATTACCGAGACGGCGGTCATATTGTAACCCACCACGCAAGCCCCAGTTATCATCAATTCGCCACATAGAGTCAGTGGCCCACAATAATGAACCTGTGTTGCTTTTATCATCTATTGGGCGATTTGAATCACCAGCACGTGGGCGTTCAAAGTAATAAATTTGCCCCACAGAGAAGTTAAAGCGCTCAGCTAAAGTATCGTCATAAACACGTGTTGTGACACCTGTGGTGAACTGGTTTGCAGAGGCGATACGGTCAAGGCCACTGTAAATCCGGTCACGGAATAAACCGCTATAGTCTGACTGCAGCAATGAAGAGTCAAAGTTATTGATATTATCTTGATCTTTATACGGAATATACAAATATTGGACACGTGGTTCTAATGTTTGAACGAAATCGCTGCCTTGGAAAAGGTCTCGTTCGAAGACAACTTTTGCATCGCTTTTAAACATGGGTAGAACACGCGTAACATTTTTTTCTAAGCTAGTATCCGTATTCGAGCGAGGAATATCTTGGTCGTAATGAGTCGCATACAATTTGATGCTGTTATTCATATTTGCCCAACCATTAGACAATGGCAGGTTTACTTCTGGCTCAATGTGTAAGCGAGTTGCGTCTGGGTTATTTTTACCCACACTCGTAAAACGAGCAGCTTGTGCGTAAGTATGCACATCAAAGGCACCTAAATTATTTTTATAATAATTGAAGTCCACTTGTGGCTCTGCTTTATAAGCGCGCTTGTTGGGGTTATCCGCAAAAATTTGGAATTGCTTGTGAGTGACTTTCGCATTCCAGTTTGTATCTGAATAACCTGCACTGAATTTTTGCGTAGCGTAGCCATCAGTGGTGCTACCGTACTGGGAACTAAAGTCAGTAAAATAGCTAGGGTCGCTCACTTTGGTATAGTCAGAGCTGAAGTTCCAATGCCCCGCGTAAGTCCCAGAATGGCGCCAGTAGAATAACCAACGGTCATCGCTATCACGATCTTCACGCTTACCACGTTCTTTGTCTTTGATATAAGCACGGTCATGATTTAGAAAATCAAAGGCCACGGTGCCTGTACCTGGAGCAATAAGGTAGCGGAATTCATTATTTAATTTTACACCACGGTGGGTCATAAATTGCGGTGTAATTGTGGCATCGTAGTTTGGTGCAATATTCCAATAATAGGGTAATGAGAACTCTAGCCCATCGTTACTTGAATAACTTCCCGTCGGAATTAAAAAACCTGAACGGCGCTTATTGCCAATCGGTAATTGCATATATGGGCTATAGAAAATAGGCACGTCACCCACTTTAAAGCGCGCATGCCAAATTTCAGCCACTTCTTCTTCGCGGTCGATAATGACTTCAGAGCCCGCGACGCTCCAGCTATTATTACCGGGTAAACAGGTTGTGAATGTACCGTTTTCCATAATAGAGTAACGGTTTTCACCACGCATTTTCATTTTCGTCGCATCACCACGTCCCTGACGGCCTACCATCATGTAGTTACCGTCATTCACATCAGTGTTTTTATTATCTAAGTTAGACCACGCAGAAGGGCCTTTTAAGATAATTTGTGGGTCATCGTAGTGCACATTACCAGTGGCTGTTACTTCACGCACAGGGAGTTCACCCGCTGTTTCTGTTTGGGTGAGTTTAACGTTATCAGCGGTTAATGTTTGGTTCCCTTGTTGAATATCGACATTACCTTCATATTCAACAAAATTAGGGTATTCACCACGGACATCTTCAGCGGTAATGAGAATCGGCAGGTCGTTAGGGTCACCTTTTACAATCGGTTTGGTGTAAACAGGGACACCCAGCATACACTGCTGTGCAAGGTCAGCATGCGCTTGCTGACTATAAATTGCCGCCCATACCATGGTGGCGAGTAGTGTTGGATAGCTTTTTTTCATCATTAAATATGGGGTTCCGTCATCATTGGCATCGCCAGCAAACGCTCAAAGACTAACTTAGCCAACCACTTTGCGCCAGTATAATGTAAGAAACTTTACGCGCGGGTAGTTATGCATAGAGCTGAATGAATAGTATGATAATGCAAAATTGCATTTTGAGCATTGAAGAATTGAGGGATATATGCACTATTGGGGCAAAATTATTGGCGTTATACTCGCAATCGTCTCTGGATTGGGTTTTTGGGGGGCGCTAGTTGGGTTAATTATTGGGCATGGTTTTGATAAAGCATCGATTCAACGTAAATTTGCAGGAAGAATGAATAAGCGAGATCGCCAAATCATTTTCTTTGCGAGCACCTTCCAAATTTTGGGGCATTTAACGAAGTCCAAAGGCCGTGTAACCGAGACAGATATTCAGCTTGCGACTAATTTAATGGACAGAATGCAATTACATGGAGAAACACGAAAAGCGGCTCAACAAGCGTTTAGAGAAGGCAAATCCCCTAACTTTCCATTGCGTGATGTATTAAAGCAATTACGTATGGCCTGTTATGGCCGTTTTGACTTGATTCAGATGTTTCTGGAAATTCAATTACAAGCTGCTTTTGCTGATGGGCAATTACACCCGAACGAACGAAAAGTGTTGTTTATTATTGCCGAAGAGCTCGGTATTTCTAAGGTTCAGTTTGAACAGTTCTTGGATATGATTCAAAGTGGTCGCCAATTTGGCCAAGGTTACTCTCAGCAGCAATCAGGAGGGTATTATCAGCAATCAAATGGCCCAACCCTTGAAGATGCTTGTAAAGTGCTTGGCGTGTCCCCGAGTGATGATCCAACAAAAATTAAGCGTGCCTATCGTAAATTAATGAGCGAACATCATCCAGATAAATTGGTTGCGAAAGGTTTGCCGCCAGAAATGATGGAAATAGCGAAGCAGAAAGCGCAATCAATCCAAGCAGCTTATGACTTAGTTAAGAAGGAGCTCGGCTTCAAATAAATTTCCCCGTCATATTTCGCGCCGCAGCGTTGTTGGCTGCGCTCGCGAACCCTAGTCACATACTACTGTATGCTCCTAGGAATTCGCTCTCTTGCCGCCTAGCTGCATCACGAACTATTTAGGGGAAATCAGGGGAATAATTAAAATGGATTATTTCGCTCCCGTTTTTTGTTGGCTGCGCTCGCGAACCCTAGTTACATAGTTATGTATGTTCTTAGGATAAAAACAAACGGAAAAATAATCAGCGCAAAAACAGAGTGAGTTAATTTCTGCACTGGTAATATTGAAATCTAATCAATCGATTAGAGACCGTTAAAAATCCGGTGGGCAGGTAAAATGCATTGGTGTGCCATATTCAGGATGGGTGATATATAACTCCTGAGCATGTAATTGTAAGCGAGGGGCGAGCGCTTTGGCTTCATCGTGAGCATAGAAGCGATCACCAAGGATAGGGTGGCCTAAAGCTAACATATGGACTCTAAGTTGGTGCGAACGACCCGTAATAGGGGAAAGCTTTACGCGAGTGGCTTGTTTTTCATATTGTAAAACGTGGTACTCGGTTTGTGCCGATTTACCCGTTTCAAAGCACACCTTTTGCTTAGGGCGGTTTGGCCAATCACAAATCAGCGGTAAATCAATCAAACCTTCTTCTTTTTCTAAATGACCCCAAACACGAGCAATATAGACTTTTTTAGGCTCACGCTCCCTAAATTGGCGTTTAAGTTCGCGTTCAGCTTTTTTGTGCAGTGCCACAACCATGACGCCACTTGTCGCCATATCTAACCGATGTACGGATTCAGCGGCGGGAAAATCACGCTGAACACGGCTCATAATGCTGTCATGATGCTCTGGCGCTTTTCCGGGAACAGAGAGTAACCCGCTAGGTTTATTCACCACAATGATGTGATCATCTTGGTAAAGTATATGCAACCAAGGTTCAATAGCAGGTTGGTAGGGTTCCATCATAACGTGTGTAACTCCGAAGCTTTTAAATAATTTCTCCCTCAGATGAGGGAGAAATAAGTGACTATTTTAGTTTACGCTTACTATAATTCAAATTACTAATAATAAGCTATTTGAATGAGCGACAGCGTACTCACAGCAAGTCGGCTACTGATGAGTTACCACAACTAAACGAATCGCATCTAGTCGCCATGTAGCTTGGTCGATATTAGTCATCAGTTGTTGGCGTTCTTCCTCAATAATATCAAGTTCTTCATCACGGATATTTGGGTTGACCGCTTTTAGTGCTTCTAAACGAGAAAGCTCCAACGTTAGCGCCTTATCAGCCGCTTCTTTTGCATTCTCTATCAATGCTTTGGCTTCTTTTTCGATCATTGGCTCAGATAAGCGTAATACCGAATGAACCTCATTTTGTACTGCATTGACCAGTTTGCTTGCCATATGGCGGTTAATGGCATTTAATTGGCGGTTAAAACTTTCAAACTCAACTTGAGATGATAAGTTATTACCTTTTAAATCAATTAATAAGCGTACCGGAGTTGCGGGTAAGAAACGGCTAATTTGCAGGTTCTTAGGTGCTTGAGCTTCCACAACGTAAATCAGTTCAGTCAATAAGGTGCCAACAGGCAGCGCTTTGTTTTTCAATAAAGAAACCGCACAGCTGCCGGTATCGCCAGATAGCACTAAATCTAAACCATTACGAATAATAGGGTGCTCCCAGCTGATAAACTGCGTATCTTCACGAGAAAGTGCTTGCTCTCTATCAAACGTGATGGTGCAACCATCTTGAGGAAGCCCTGGGAAATCAGGGACTAACATATGGTCTGAAGGCGTTAGGATAATCAAGTTATCACTTTTATCTTCTTGATTAATACCCACGATATCAAAAAGATTGAGTGCAAAGTTAACCAATTCGGTATCGTTATCACCTTCACCAATTTCTTCAGCCAACAGATTGCCAGACTCGCCACCGTTTGAATGCATTTCAAGCAAACGGTCACGGCCTTGTTCCAATTGTAATTTCAAGCTGTCATGCTCTGCACGGCAGGTTTTAATAAAATCATCAAAACCTTCTGTGACTGTCGGTTCAGCCATAAATTGCAGTAATGGTTGGTAGTATTTATCGTAGATAGCTCGGCCTGTTGGGCAGGTATGTTCAAAGGCATCTAAGCCTTCGTGATACCAGCGGATCAACACAGATTGTGCGGTATTTTCTAAATAAGGCACATGAATGCTGATATCACGGCTTTGTCCAATACGGTCTAAACGGCCGATACGTTGCTCGAGTAAGTCTGGATTAAACGGCAGGTCGAACATCACCAACTGGTTAGCAAATTGGAAGTTGCGCCCTTCAGAACCGATTTCAGAACATAATAGAACCTGCGCGCCTTCTTCTTGAGAGGCGAAATAGGCAGCAGCTCGGTCACGTTCTAATAACGATAACCCTTCGTGGAACACGGCAGCACGAATCGCTTCGCGTTCACGTAACACTTGCTCCAATTGTAGTGCAGTTGCGGCTTTCGCGCAGATCACTAACACTTTTTCATGGCGGTTTGCGGTCAAAAAGCCCATTAACCACTCAACCCGCGGGTCAAAGTTCCACCACGTGGCGTTTTCACCTTCGAACTCTTGGTAAATTTGCTCAGGGTAGAGCATTTCTTTTGCACGTGTTTCAACGTCTTTTTTACTGCCCATAATACCAGCCACTTTAATTGCGGTTTGGTATTGGGTGGGCAATGGCATTTTTAACGAATGCAATTCACGACGAGGGAAGCCTTTGACGCCATTTCGGGTATTTCTGAACAACAGGCGGCTAGTACCATGGCGGTCCATTAACATGTTGATCAGCTCTTGACGCGCGGCATTGCCATCTTCACCTTCAAGGTTTGCAGCCTTTAGCAGTGGTTCGATATCTTGTTCTTTGATTAATTCGTTAAGTAAATTTTGCTGGTCATTAGTCAGTTTGTCACCCGACAGCAACAGTGAAACCGCATCAGCAACAGGACGGTAGTTTTCTTGCTCAGCAATAAAGTCTTGGTAATCATGAAAACGGCTAGGGTCAAGTAAACGCAGGCGAGCGAAGTGGCTTTCTTGGCCAAGTTGCTCTGGTGTTGCCGTTAATAGCAAAATAGAAGGAATATTTTCAGCTAATGTTTCAATAACTTGATATTCACGGCTCGGGGCGGTCTCACTCCACTGTAAGTGATGAGCTTCGTCGACGACCATCATATCCCAGCCCGCTTCAACTAATTGGTCAAAACGCTGCTTGTTACGACGGACGAAATCCAGTGAACACAGAACGAGTTGTTCTGTTTCAAATGGGTTATCACTATCATGCTGTGCTTCACTGTAACGGCTATCATCAAACAAAGAAAAACGCAGATTAAAGCGGCGTAGCATCTCAACCAGCCATTGGTGCTGTAAGCTATCAGGAACAATAACTAAGACGCGCTCTGCACGGCCTGCCATTAATTGCTGGTGGATAATCATCCCCGCTTCAATGGTTTTACCTAAGCCGACTTCGTCAGCGAGTAATACGCGCGGATGGTGGCGTTTTCCCACTTCATTGGCAATATGTAATTGGTGTGGGATCAGGCTTGCACGAATACCGCGTAGGCCTGTCGCTTGATGTTTGACTTGCTCGCTTTGGAATTTGCGCGCACGGAAGCGTAAAGCGAAACGGTCCATACGGTCAATTTGCCCAGCAAATAGACGATCTTGCGGCTTATTGAATGTGAGCTTGCTGTCGAGGAACACTTCTCTAAGGCTCACACCGGTTTCTTGCGTATCTAAACGTGTGCCGATGTAAGTCAATAATCCTTTATCTTCTTCAATGCTTTCAACTTGAAGTTGCCAGCCTTCGTGGCTGGTAATGGTATCACCTTCATTAAACATCACTCGGGTAATAGGGGCATCACTGCTAGAGTAAAGGCGGTTTTCGCCACTAGCAGGAAAAAGCAACGTTACCATTCGGGCATCAATTGCCACGACGGCACCTAATCCAAGTTCGCTTTCTGTATCGCTGATCCAGCGTTGACCAAGAGTAAATGGCATAGATTTAACTTAATTCCATAAAATTGAGAGTTTATTTTTTAGATTTTTTAAGACAATTTTTATCAGTGTCTTCGCCCAGTGTTGGTGTAGCTCATTAATAGTTACACAAGGAAGAGTTCGAATTATTTTAAAAATAGTCGTTACCTGATGATTAATTATACACATTTAATTATTCAAATTGCAGCAAAGTGAGCACTAAGGCGTTTGCTGGGCTTGTGGCCGAGACAATGAGTCAGTCTATTTGAATTATAATGAGTATTGTTGATTATCACGCATAATTTGTGTAGCCAGACGTGCGAGATACCAAAGGGGCGATATATTAATTCAACCGAAGGCTATCGTCACCTGTTAAAAAAACATCAAAGGTAGAATAAATTTTAAAACAACAGGGTAATTTGCCCAGTTAGCAGGGTATCAAAGTCATCTTGTAAGAAAGGCAAGATAGCATCTGCTATTGGTTTGATTTGCTTGGAAATATAATGTTCGTAATCCGGTTTTGCCGTGATGATTTCCAGCGGTTCAGGCCCTGCCTGAGTGATAATATAGTTTATCCAACCACCATTTTGATATTGCAAAGGGCGCTGTAATTTTAAATTATAGCCATCAGCGGTACGAGCAGCTCGAACATGCGGAGGAACATTTTTTTGGTAATCAGTCAATTTTCGGCGCAGACGCTTACGATAAACTAAACGGTCATCATATTGGCCCGAACGAATATTTTGGACATACTCACGAATATATTCACGGTAAGGTTGGTGATAAAAAATACGAGTATAGAGCTCTTTTTGGAATATTTGAGCTAATGGTGTCCAGTCTGAACGAATGGTTTCCAGCCCTCTAAATACCATGGTGTCTTTACTCAATCCTGCATAGCGCTTTTTGCTCCCCATTTCGGCACCACGTACGGTGGGCATCAAAAATCGGCGGTAATGGGTTTCATACTCGAGCTCTAAAACACCTTCTAATTGCCATTCTTCTGCTAAATGTTTTTTCCACCAACTATTTACGTAATCACGTAAAGCAAAGCCAATTTTTTGTGCTTGTTCTTCATTGTGGGCATCACGTAACCATACAAACGTGGAGTCGGTATCTCCATAAATAACTTGGTAACCCTGTGACTCAATCAAGCGTTTGGTTGTACGCATAATTTCATGGCCACGCATGGTGATTGATGCGGTCAGTCTTGGGTCAAAAAAACGGCATCCTTCAGCTCCTAATACTCCAGCAAATGCGTTCATAATAATTTTTAGCGCTTGGGATAGTGGTGCATTATGCTCTTTTTTGGCTTTATCCCGCTCTTGCCAGATATGGCTGACAATATCGGGTAAACAGTGGGTTGTGCGAGAAAACCAAGCTTGGCGAAAACCGGGAACAGAATGTTCAAGGTCTGGATGCGCTAATCCTTCAATCATACCCGCCGGATCGATGAGAAAAGTTCTAATAATTGAAGGATATAGGCTTTTGTAATCCAAAACTAATACGGAGTCATATAGCCCGGGTTGAGAGTCCATGACAAAGCCACCGGGGTTGAGTTGCATTTTTTGCTCTGTGAGGTTTGGCGCAACGAAACCAAGGCGGTGCAATCGTGGGATATATAAATGAGAAAATGCGGCAACTGAGCCCCCCATTCGATCGACAGGCAACCCTGTCACCGTTGAACGCTCCTGCAAAAACGCCATTAAATCAGTTTTTTCAAAGATCCGATGAACTAAAATACAGTCTTGAATATTGTAATGTGCCAACGCGGGTTTATCGTGAGCAAAGCGGCGGTTGATTTCATCCATTCGGTCATAAGGGGTATCAATCGCTTTACCTTCGCCAAGGAGTTCTTGAGCGACAAACTCTAAACTAAATGATGAAAAACTCCATGTTGCTGCTTTTAATGCATCAATACCATCAATAATTAACCGGCCTTCAGCAGCGGCAAAAAATACCCCTTGCTTAAAGCCATGCTCTCGCCACTCCAATTTTTTGTTTTGTCGACCAAACAATAATGGGATGCCATAACGCTCAGCATGCTTTTGTAATACTTGTAAGTCGAATTGGATTAGGTTCCAACCAATGATGGCATCAGGGTCGTATTGGTGAAGCCATTCATTGAGCTTATGAAGTAATTGCGGGCGGCTATTCACATAGATTAAGCGATGTTCAGAGCTCAATGCAGGCCCTTGTTCTGACCCTAACATAAATACCACATTGTCACCACAACCAGACAGCCCTATAGAATAGAGTTCACCATGTTGGCTGGTTTCGATATCAAGGGAAACAGCTTTGACTAGGGGACGGTAGCCTTCACAAGGTTTTAGTTGAAATTCTCCTTGCTGATTTTGAGAAAACCAGACAGAGGCCGCGATAAAGCGTTCCATTAGATACCGTTCACTTGGGCGAATATCTGTTTCTAATAATTCGACACCCAATTCGTTGCAGCTTTTTTCAAGATTCTGTAATTGTCGATATTGCTGGCAATAAATCGCATAGACCTTTTCACGTTTAAAATCAATTAATTCAAGAAGCCGATAGGTAATATTGGGTTGTTCATCTAATAGGTGTTTTACTCGAGGAAATTGAGATTCAGCTAAAAAACCAATCGCTTTTTGATATGGAACAGTGACCTTTTGTGGTTGGTTATCAGTGAGTAGCCAATAAGAGACCTCGACACCGTGACGGGTGTCTCTCCAGTGCCGGCTAAGAATAAAGCCTCTTTCCGCTGGGGCGATGAGTTGGGTCATTAGGCTACTCGCATAAAAATAGTTAGGATAAATATACGCGAATAGTGTGAATTTATACAGTGCTAATTATTGGAAACGCTTGTGATACTCAGTAAAGCAGACGCAGCGCTTTGTCCCTGTAATAGGTAGTGAGTATCACCATCGTAGGCAATATTCCCTTCTGCAATAACCAGTGTCCGCGGGGCAATTTGTAAAGCATCATCAACATTATGCGAAATCATTAACAATGTGATTGATTTTTCTGCACAAATTTCCCTGAGTAATAGTAGCATTTCTCGGCGTAATGCAGGGTCGAGAGCAGAAAAGGGTTCATCGAGCAGTAAAATCGGTTGATTACGGATCATGCAGCGTGCTAATGCCGCACGTTGCCGTTGCCCCCCCGACAGTTGCGCCGGTAACCTATCTAAACATTCACTCAGGCTGACACGACTCGCCATTTGCTCAACTTGCTGAATTTGCGTTTTATTGAGGCGCAAATTGGGTTGTAACCCAAGGCCAATATTTTGCCGGATCGTCAGGTGTGAAAATAAATTATTTTCTTGAAATAGCATAGAAACAGGGCGCTTAGCGGGTGGGCTAAAGGTATGGTCTTCGCCATTAAGCTCAATCGTACCATTATTGGGGAATTGAAAGCCGCTAATCAAACTTAATAGCGTACTTTTCCCTGCACCACTAGGCCCCATAACGGCCACAGACTCACCGGACTGAACAGAAAAATCAAATGACATTGTCAGGTTGTCGTATTGGTAATCTAGCTGAGTCAATTTAATCATGATGTTTTCCTGAAATACGTTCAATCAAGCTGAATAAGCAAAAGCAAAGTAATAACAATAGCATGGCCGTAACAGCCCCATCGTTCGACCGATAAGCCCCTATTTGCTGATAAAGATAATAAGGGAGCGTGCGGAAGTTATCATTGCCAAATAACGCGACGACACCAAAATCACCAATTGAGATAACACAGGCAAATGCGAGCGCTTGGGCGATTGGTTTACGCAGTGCTTTAAGTTCAATAATTCGAAAGCGATTAAAACCCGAAATATCGAGTGATTGGCACAATGGGTTATAGCGCTCAGCGCTGTCTCGCATTGGGTTTTCTAATACTTTTAACGCATAGGGGATAGCTAACAAAGCGTTAGTCATGATAACTAATGGGTAAGGGGATTCAGGTAAGCCTACCGTTTCATTAAAAAAGATAAAAAAACCTGTCGCGAGGACGATACCCGGCATGGCTAAAATAATTAACCCGCTAAGCTCTATGGCTTGCCCTAAACGAGCTGCTTGGCGTAAGCGCAATTCGCGGCTGCTCCATAACAACATTAAGGTTAGTACCACACAGACAGCGCCAGCACACAGTGCAATAAACACTGAGGTTGCCGTGGCTTGCCATAAGGCGGGTTGCTGCAATACCGCCCAAAGTTGCCCATTTAACCCATCGAAAATAACCGCGAATAGTGGGGGAAGTAGCAATAACATGGCAGCGATAATGAGCAGCAGGTCACGAATACGACGAAATGCGTTATCAGCGGGGTCAACCCATTGTGCTTGGTGGCTAAAACCTACTGAAAATACACTATTTACTTTGTGGCAGATAAACATTAAACCGACACAGAAGAACAGCTGAATTAATGCTAAAATAGTGGCTCGCCCTAAATCAAAATCATAGTTAAGAGCTTGGTAAATAGCCAATTCGATAGTGGTTGCTGCAGGACCGCCTCCCAGAGCGAGCACAGTCGCAAAGCTGGCAAAGCACAGCATAAAAATTAACGCAGCAGTAGGTAATATTTGCCGCCGTAAATAAGGCCATTCTAAAATAGTAAATTGCTGCCACTCATTGAACCTCAGTTGTGCTGCAATTTGTCTCTGCTCAATAGCGATATTTTCTAAAGACTGTAATAGCATACGAGTCGCTAGTGGCATATTAAAGAAAACATGTGCTAGCAAAATGCCTTTTAGGCCATAAGGTGAAAAGCTGTAATTAAATCCCAGTAATTGACAAAGTTTAGCCAGCCAACCCGTTTGCCCGTAAACTGATAAAATACCAAATACGGCAACTAACACCGGAAGAACCAACGTCATTGCACATAAGCGTAAAAATAGGGTTCGCCCAAAAAAACGACGGCGGTGTAGTGCTCTTGCAAGAAAAATAGCAGGGATTACAGAAAAAATAGCGGATAAAAAAGCCTGCCAGAAAGTAAAGCCAATCACATGCCACAAATAGCTATCGCTAATAATGTCAGTCATTGAAATTTCAGGTGCAAAAAACCACAGTGCACCAAAACTAATAAGTGCAACCGTAATCAGTAATCCGGAGGCCAACGCCCCCGGTAGTAGAGACAAATTAATTAGCGACTGACGGCGGTTTGCCATAAACGAGTCCAATTTTGGCGTTCTTTGGCCACTTTTTGAGAACTAAATTGTAAGGCTTTTTCAGGTAGAGGTAACTGGTTGTATACCTCAGGTAAGGGAATATCAATGACCGGATACATCCAGTTTGTTGTTGGCAAGGTATTTTGGAATTCAGGCGTTAAGACAAACTGCAAGAACTGTTTGGCAAGCTCCGGCTGTGGGCTATTTTTCAGCCTTGCTGCCACCTCAACTTGCATATAGTGACCCTCATTAAATAATGCCGCAGCATAGTTATCTTTTTGGTCATTAAGCATTTGATAACCCGGCGATGAGGTATAACTGAGTACAAAATCACCTTCTCCTTTTAAGAACAGGCCATAAGCTTCACTCCAACCTTTAGTTACGGTAAGTGTTTTGCCTGCCATTTTTTGCCATGCATCCGCAGACTTGTCGCCATACAGTTTTTCAATCCATAGCATTAAGCCAAGTCCGGGCGTACTGGTTCGAGGATCTTGGTAAATAATTTTCCAATTATTTTCACTATTTAATAATGCATCCATACTTGTTGGTGGTTGTTTAATTTTATTAGTGTCATATATAAATGCGAAGTAACCATAGTCATAAGGAATGAAGGTTGAGCTATCCCACGAAATAGGCAGCTTCAATGCACTGGTATTAATGTCGGCAGGAGCAAACAGGCCTGTTTTTTCAGCAGAATCTAATAAATTATTATCTAACCCTAAAATCACATCTGCTTTGCTTTTTTTTCCTTCCATTCTGAGTCTGTTTAGCAGGGCTACACCATCCCCCAGCGCCACTATTTTTAATTCACAATCGCACTGCGCTTCGAAATTTTTTTTAATTTGTGGTCCTGGACCCCACTCTGCGGCAAAGGAATCGTAGGTATAAACAGTAAGCGTTGGTTTATCCGCCCATGCTAATTGACTTAAACTGAGTGCACCAAAGGTAAAGAACGATGCTATAATTTTGTTTTTAAACATGCTTTTTCCTGCGCTAAAAGATAGTGACACAGGATTTGAGGAGGAACCGGTGCAGATATGCAGGCGGTGGCTCAAATCCCTACGCCGGTATTAACCGGATCAGGTTCTACGGGTTATTTCTCAGCCTAAATAAATTCGGCACCCCGTTGAGATGTTCACTATTGTAGTGACTTCAGGCATATCTGCAAACTGTATTGATATAGGTTTACCAGTTTAGGTATGTGTGAAACAATTAGGCATCTTTCAAATTTGGTTATTGAGGTAGTCTGTGATTGATGATGATGGCTACCGCCCGAATGTAGGAATTGTAATTTGTAATCGGCAAGGGCAAGTTTTATGGGCCCGCCGCTATGGTCAACACTCATGGCAGTTTCCTCAAGGAGGCATCAATCCTGGGGAATCGCCGGAACAGGCGATGTATCGTGAGCTATACGAAGAAGTCGGGCTACAGCGTAAGGATGTCAGGTTATTAGCATCTACCCGTAATTGGTTACGTTACAAATTACCCAAGCGTTTGGTGCGTTGGGATACAAAACCTGTTTGTATTGGGCAGAAACAGCGTTGGTTTTTACTTCAACTTCAATGCAATGATGCCGATATAAACGTGCAGCGCAGTAAATCGCCAGAATTTGATGGCTGGCGATGGGTCAGTTATTGGTATCCTGTTAGGCAGGTGGTTTCTTTCAAACGTGAAGTTTATCGGCGTGTCATGAAAGAATTCGCTCCCGTAGTTATGCCTTTACAGGAACAAAAATTACCACAACGGCCCTCTTTTAATAACCGTAGGCGTGGAGCAAAGTAGCCTATGTTGACGCGTTTACGTGAAATTGTCGAAAAAGTTGCAATGGCGACAAGTTTGACTGATGCGCTAGAAGTGTTGGTGAATGAGACCTGCAAAGCAATGAGAACAGACGTTTGTTCCATTTATTTAGCTGATCACCCTCGCCAATGCTATTACTTAATGGCAACCCGCGGGTTAAAAAAACCTAGCGGGATTGCTATTCGTCTAGGTTTTGATGAAGGTGTCGTAGGGGCCGTAGGGCGCCAGTCTGAGATGCTCAATCTAGCCGATATTCGTGAACACCCTCAATATAAATTCCTGCCTCAGCTTAAAGAAGAACAATTAAAAGCTTTCTTAGGTGTTCCCGTGGTATACCGTCGCCAATTATTAGGCGTGCTGGTCGTACAGCAACGGGAAAAACGGCTATTTAATGAAACCGAAGAATCTTTCATGGTAACGCTGTCGATGCAACTCGCCGTGATTTTGTCGCAAGCACAAGCAAAAGGTATTTTTGGGCAATATAGGCAAAATAGAATTAAAGCGATTCCTGTATCACAAGGAATTGCAATGGCTTATGGATGGCAAGATAGTTCCCAACCTTCTTTAGATAGTATTTTTCAAGCAAGCGCTATTGATATCGACAAAGAAAAACAACGCCTTGTCGCCGCCCTCGAAAGTGCTACAGCGGAATGTCGTCGTATTAGTAAACGTTTTATGGCGAGCTCGGCAAAAGAAAGTGCGGCGATATTTGATCTCTATAATCATTTACTGAGTGACCCGCAGCTAAAAAAACATCTGTTTGCCGCCATCAATGATAACGCAACTGCTGAATGGGCAGTTAAAACAGTTATTGAAAATTATGTAGAGCAGTTTTCTCGCCTGCGTGACCTTTATTTAAGGGAAAGAGGGGCAGATTTAAAAGCATTAGGTCAACGCTTATTATTTCATCTTGATGATTCACTTACCGCAAATGAGCAATGGCCAGAACGTTTTATTTTAGTTGCTGATGAATTAAGTGCTAGTGTATTGGCGGAGTTACCTATTGAGCAACTTGCTGGTGTGGTCGTGCGTGACGGAGCAACGCATTCTCATTCCGCTATCTTAATCAGAGCTATGGGAATTCCTGCAATTATGGGCGCGGATATTGAGCCTTCGTTATTACATAACCGCCATTTAATATTGGATGGTTACCGTGGTGAGCTCTTTATTGAACCTGAAAATTTAATTGTTCAGGAATACCAGCAAATCATTGAAGAAGAAAATGTTATTAGTCGCTTAGCGGAAGGAACTCTTGAACAAGATGCAACACTTAAAGGCGGCGAACACGTTCATATTTACCTTAATGCAGGTTTAAGTCCGCGCTACGAGCAACAGATTAACACAGGGATTGACGGCGTTGGCCTGTATCGTACTGAACTGCCTTTTATGTTGCACAATGGTTTTCCCTCGGAAGATGAGCAAAAACAACTCTATAAAGAAGTTTTACAACTTTTCCCTACCAAGCCTGTAGTGTTAAGAACCCTTGATATAGGGGCGGACAAACAGTTGCCATACATGCCAATTAGCGAAGAAAACCCAAGCTTAGGCTGGCGCGGTATTCGCATCATGCTGGACCAGCCCGAGATTTTTTTAATCCAGCTAAGGGCTATGTTACGGGCGAATATGTTTTCAGGTAATTTACGTATTTTATTACCGATGGTGACCAGTGTTAATGAGATAGACGAAGCAATTTTGCTGATAAAAAGAGCAAGGAACGAAGTGAGTTTTTTATTAAAAATGCCAGTTGAGATGCCCCAAATTGGTATTATGCTTGAAGTTCCTTCTTTGCTATTTCTATTACCGGAAATAAAAAAACGCGTTGATTTTATCTCTATCGGGACTAATGACTTTACACAATATTTACTTGCTGTTGACCGTAATAACACCCATGTAGCGGCGCTATATGATAATCTTCATCCCTCAATTGTGCGCTTTTTAGCAAAAGTAAGTGAAGAGTGCCAACGCCTTCAACTCCCTGTAAGTGTTTGTGGGGAAATGGCAGGGCAGCCACTCAGCGCAATGGTATTAATTGCTCTAGGATATCGCTCCTTAAGTATGAGTGGGCGTAGTGTTCCTCGCATGAAATATTTAATCCGCCAGCTTGACCCTGCCTTGATGTCGCAGTTAGTACCTAAGTTATTGGCTGCGGAAACGAGTGATAGTGTCAGGCTAGAGGCGAGTGAATTTATGGAACAACACCATTTAGGCGGTTTTGTACGTGGTGGGATTTAACTTACAACAAGATGTAAGTATTTAATTTGGTTTAGTTTGAAAAATATCAAGTATAAATGACTATACTTTTTGTTGTATGCTTCAGGGGCTTCACAAATTGAAGCCTGTTGAATACGTAATAGTCGACGAGTAGTTGGCTTAATGATTAAAAAGTGGGGAACAATGAGTAACAACTACTTAGCATTTCCGGAAATAGATCCTGTTATGTTCTCGATTGGGCCAGTATCGTTACACTGGTATGGCTTTATGTACCTTGTTGGCTTTGTTTTTGCCCTTTGGCTAGCAGGGCGTCGCGCTGCAAAACCCAATAGTGGCTGGACAAAAAACGAAGTAGAAAACTTGCTGTATGTTGGCTTTGTTGGCGTATTTGTCGGTGGTCGGTTAGGTTACGTTTTCTTTTATAATCTCCCTGTTTTTCTTGATGATCCTTTATATCTATTTAAGGTTTGGGATGGTGGCATGTCCTTCCATGGCGGCCTAATCGGTGTGATATGTGCCATGATGTGGTTTGCTCACCGTACTCGCCGTCGTTTCCTGCAAGTATCTGACTTTGTTGCACCATTGATCCCATTTGGCTTAGGCATGGGCCGTATTGGGAACTTTATTAATGGGGAGCTATGGGGACGAGTAACACTCGATACGCCATGGGCATTTTTATTCCCACATTCACGCAGTGAAGATATTCAACTTGCCGCACAGGACCCTTCGTTATTACCCATATTAGAGCAGTATGGTGTGCTACCAAGACACCCATCACAGCTTTATGAAATGTTCTTAGAGGGAATTGTTCTGTTCCTTATTTTGAACTTATTTGTGCGTAAACCTCGTCCAATGGGGAGTGTTTCTGGGTTATTCTTGATTGGTTATGGTGCATTTAGGATTATTGTTGAATTCTTTAGGCAACCAGACGCACAGCTTGGTTTATTTGGTGGTATTAGTATGGGACAAATTCTATCAATTCCGATGATTATTATTGGAGTTCTGATGATTGTTTGGGCTTACAAATATGGCAAAAATGTGCCAGCCCAGAAGCCACTAAAAGAGCCAAAAAAGAGTTAATAAGTACAATTATTGGGGCTAACTTAGTCTGTTGAATATAACTATTTTGTAAATAAAGCAATGAAGTACAACAAGACAAAGGTTAGCCACTTAAGTTATTTTTTTAAAAGAGAGTCTCTATGAAGCCGTATCTTGATTTATGCCAACGTATTATTGATGAAGGGCAATGGGTTGAGAATAAACGAACAGGTGTTCGTTGTTTAACCGTTATTAACGCTGACCTTGAATATGATGTGGGCAATAATCAATTCCCCTTGATTACGACTCGTAAAAGCTTTTATAAAGCGGCGATAGCTGAGCTTCTTGGTTATCTACGTGGCTACGACAATGCGGCTCAATTTCGTGAAATTGGTTGTAATACATGGAATGCCAATGCAAATGAGAACCAAGCATGGCTGAATAACCCTTATCGCAAAGGTGAGGATGATATGGGCCGCGTATATGGTGTTCAAGGGCGCTCATGGCAACGCCCAGATGGAACACATTTAGATCAGCTGAAAAAAGTCGTCAATAACTTAAAAAATGGAATTGATGACCGCGCAGAAATTATCACTTTCTATAACCCTGGTGAATTTGAAATGGGTTGCTTGCGTCCCTGCATGCATACTCATACTTTTTCATTGTTAGGTGATACCTTACATTTAACATCTTACCAACGTAGCTGTGATGTACCGCTCGGTTTAAATTTCAACCAAGTACAATGCTTTGTTTTACTCGCTCTAATGGCTCGTATTACAGGGCATAAAGCAGGTAAGGCTTACCATAAAATTGTGAATGCACATATTTATGAAAACCAACTGACTTTAATGCGTGATGTCCAACTAAAACGTGAGCCGTTTGCTTCCCCTTCATTGTTTATTAACCCCAAAATTCAGTCATTAGAAGACCTCGAAACATGGGTGACTTCGGATGATTTTGCTCTCGAAGGGTACCAGTGCCATGAGGCTATCAAATATCCGTTTACTGTTTGATTAGCGAATAAATTGTTTACTAAGATGGTTTTATCGAAAAGCCATCTTAGTATTGTGTTTTTACATTTCATCAACCTCCCTCCTTTATCTATCCCATCTTTCTTAATGAATTTTATCTTGGTTCATAATTAATTTACTTTCTTGCATTTATTTTGAATTAACTATTTCTTTGCGAAGCAGCTCGCAAATTGACTTGTATTGTTATGCATTTATTTATTTTGTTGCGAAGCGTTATGCAGTTTGTAATGACAAACCTCGCTAGACAGATTTTTTTTGGCAATCTCTGTCTTGCATATAAAAAGTGGAGTCACAACAAAATGAAAGTTGAATTAAATACAACGCAGCGTGGTTTCACCTTAATTGAGATTATGATTGTTTTATTTATTTGTTCTTTTGTTATTTTTTCTGGTTTATATCAATGGCAACAGCAAGTAGAAAGGCAGCGGTTAATCGATGCGGCTAGGCAAGTATCTGAGTTTATTTATAGCCAAATGACAGAAGGTGTCTATTTAAATAGGTATCAAATATTATCCGTTAAGGCTGGTAGAAATGATTGGCAGCTTGATGTTAAAGATGCGAACAGCAAGCAAGAGGTTGGCAAGTTAACAGCAAAAAGGCACCAAGGAATAGAACTTAGTAAAGCAAGCCGTACTTCAATTCAGCTGTATGGTAAGCAGGGAATAATCCGTGCTTTTAGCATAGAGCTAAAAAATCAGGATCAGCAAATCACAATTTATATTTCTTCATTAGGCCGTATTAGAAGCTGTAGTCATAAAAAAATGACAGGGGTACCTAAATGTTGAATCCCTTAAATAGCGATAAATTAAAAAAACAGCAGGGATTTACACTCATTGAAATATTAATGGCAATGGCTATCAGTAGCATTGTTTGTGTATCAGCGATGAGTGCTATTCCTACATTATTTAAGCAAACCTATCGAACTTACATTCAATACCAAATAGACAAGGATATAAGGCAAACATTGATAAATATGGAAAAAGATTTTAGAAGGATAGGTTACTGTAGTAGCCTAAATTGTGGTGAAGAACCTTTAAAAATCACATCAAAATTTTTAAGCAAAGGGAATAACTCGTGCATTATTTTTGCTTATGACCAAGATTTATCGGGTAGGTGGGAAGATATTAAATCCAAATCTAAAGATTCTGATTATTTTGGTTATCGGTTAAATAATGAAAAATTAGAGTCCAATCGAAATGTCCGAAATTGTGATGGGACTCGTTGGCAATCATTATTTGATGAGAAGCTAATCAAAGTTAAAAAATTAGCATTTGATTGGCGGGAAAATACCCAATTACTTGAAATGGAAATAAGCCTTAAAACAGAGTTATTACCTAATCAAACATTTAATTACCGAATAGCGGTCTTAGTTAGAAATCTATGAAGAATATAGAGCAACAACAGGGAAACGTTTCTCTGCTTATGGTTATTATTTTTATCACAATAGGCACATTATTGATTAAATCGGTGCATTTTTTCCAAGAACGAGCTCGGGATGAGTTGCATAAGGAAATTAAATATTTCGATGCTTTTAATAAAGCAGAGTCAGCTCTTGCTTGGGGGGGAACATTACATTGGGATAGTCAATATAGAGGATTAAAGCGTTGGGTTTGCCAGAAAGAGGAAAATCAACAATGGAAAAGTTGCTTAAAACATTACAAAGGGGCGGATTTCGTGCTGTCGGGGCAAAGTCATTATCTCTTAGGGAATGATATTAAAGTTTATCGATGGGTAGTATGGGATGCAAATAAGCAACAGTTTTTCTCTCGTAAAAAAGGGTGGTTAGATTATTGCCCAGTGATAAAAAAAGGATTTTGCTAATGAAAACAAAGCAGCAAGGATTTGCATTAGTAGAGGCAATGATTGGCGTGGTTATTTTTGCTATTTCACTGGTAGCTTTGGTAAACTATTCGCAATATATCATATTGAATTTTAATAAATTGTATATGAATTCTTCGGCCATTAGAGTGTTACATAGTACATTAGAGAAAAGCTCAATGTTAGGGGAACCAATATCAGGGGAGAAAAATTCTTCCATAGATCCAAATTTGCGTTACCCTGAGTGGAAAATACAAACAACTCGCTTACCGCGAGCCGATAACTGTACTGAGTTAATGGTATCGTTAACGATAAAAAAACAGCCATTTTCATTAAGCCGTTGGTATTGCTCAACAGGAGAGTACTATGTTTCAAGTGTATCATTCTAATCAATTAGATTTATTAAAAGATCTAATGACTCATTTAATGAAAAATGAACCACTTTCTCACCCTTTTGAGCAAGAAATAATTTTAGTACAAAGCCCTGGAATGTCACAATGGCTGCAAATCGAACTTGCTAAGCAGTTTGGTATTGCTGCAAATATTAGCTATCCCTTACCAGCAACGTTCATTTGGGACATGTTTAGGCGAGTCTTACCGGATATTCCAAAAGAAAGCGCTTATACCAAGCAAGCTATGACATGGAAACTAATGACAATATTGCCAACTGTCATTAATGAGGAAGAATTTGAACCTTTAAAGCATTATCTTCAAGAAGATACAGATAAACGTAAACTTCATCAGCTTGCTGGTAGGATTGCTGATTTATTTGACCAATATTTGGTTTATCGCCCACAATGGGTTGGAGTATGGCAAAAAAATGAACTAATAGAGGGGCTAAGTGAAAATCAACTATGGCAAAAACGTCTATGGCAGTGCCTTGTTGAATATTCAAATGAACTAAAACAGCCACCTTGGCATCGAGCTAATTTATATCAACATTTTATTGATACATTATCATTGAACCCTGATTTAGGAAAATTGCTGCCAAAGCGTATTTTTATTTGCGGTATCTCATCTCTTCCACCTGTTTATCTACAAGCTATCAATGCAATAGCAGAACATACAGATGTTCATTTAATGTTCACTAACCCATGTCGCTATTATTGGGGGGACATTCAAAGCGCGTCGTTTTTAGCTAGGTTGCAGCAAAGGAAACTTCGTCATTATCTTGATAAACATGAAATTTCACGCTTTAAACTCGAAGAGCATATTCCTAATTTATTTAATGAAAATGGCGAACAGGATATCGCAAATCCACTACTCGCCTCGTGGGGAAGGTTAGGTAGAGACAACCTATACTTTATTTCTCAAATCGATAATGCGAATGAAATTTCGGCCTATGTTGATACTGAACGAGCCAATTTATTAGAGAATGTTCAGCAGGATATTTTAGATCTCGAAAACCATGCTCAATTAGGGACAACATTAGAAAATTATGAAACGAGTATTGGTAAACGACCAATCAATGAGCTAGATGATTCGATAACATTCCATTTATGTCATAGCGCACAGCGGGAAGTTGAAGTATTACAAGATCATTTGCTTTCTCTCTTTGAGCAAGATTCATCGCTAACACCGCGTGATGTGATAGTCATGGTGGCCGATATTGACAGCTATGCACCCTATATTCAGGCTGTTTTTGGTAATACGGCATCAACTCGTTATATCCCATTTTCAATTTCAGATAGAAAAGCACTGCAAGCTCACCCAATTTTACAAGCATTTATTATGCTACTCGACTTACCTCAGAGTCGTTTTTCAACGGAGCAAGTTCTTAGCCTACTTGAAGTTTCTGCTTTTTCTCAACGTTTTGGTATTGATGAAAGCGAGTTAAGTTTATTACGCCGCTGGGTTAATGAATCAGGGATCCGCTGGGGGCTTGATGACGATAATGTACGTTCTTTTGCTTTACCAGTGATAGGGCAAAATACATGGGAATTTGGCTTAAGTAGAATGTTGCTTGGCTATGCAATGGATAGCAGAAATGGCCCGTGGAATGGTATTTTACCTTATGATGAGTGTAGTGGCTTAGCCGCCCAGCTTGCCGGGAAATTAGCGCTATTAATTAATACACTAAGAGAATGGCGCTCTTTATTAGCACAAGAACGCCTACTTGAAGAGTGGAAAGAACTTTGTCAGCAACTACTTGATAGCTACTTTATGGTTGATGGGGAAACTGAACTTGTTCTCGCACTATTAACAGAACAGTGGCATCAAATCATTGATAATACGATAACTTCAGGATATGAAGAACAAGTTCCATTGCGTTTAATTCGTGATGAACTTTCAGTTCGCTTTGATGATGAAAAAATTAGTCAACGTTTCTTGGCTGGAGCCGTTAATTTTTGCACTTTGATGCCAATGCGTTCAGTACCATTTAAAGTTGTCTGCTTACTGGGGATGAATGATGGTGCTTATCCACGAAATATACCACCATTAGGATTTGATTTGATGGCTGAAAAGCCTATGCGTGGAGACCGAAAACGCCGGGATGATGATAGATATCTGTTTTTAGAAGCATTGAATTCAGCATCTAAACAACTTTATGTTAGTTATATTGGGCTTTCTATTCGTGATAATCAGCCTTGTAATCCATCGGTATTAGTTACTGAATTAATTGATTATATTTGCCAAAGCTTTTGTTTAGTTGGTGATGAAACTTTGACTATTGATGAAAGCGCTAAACGATTAAGTGAGCATCTGGTCATCCAGCATAATAGAGTCCCATTCGCAAAAGAAAATTTCTTGCCTGAAACGCCTTATCAGAGTTTTGCGAGTGAGTGGTTACCTGCCGCAAAAACAACAAATAAAGTTGATGAACCATTTTGTTCAATACTTGAAACTCGAGAGCCCATTACTGAAATTTCTTTAGAACAATTATTACGATTTTATCGTCACCCTATCAGGGCATTTTTTCAACAGCGTTTGAAAGTCCATTTTTCTATTGAAGAAACCGAACTGCCAGAAGAAGAGCCATTTAACTTAGGTAGATTACAACGATATAAAATTAATGATCAAATTTTAGATTTACTTGTCAAAGATAAGAACATTGAGCCTTTTTATTCTGCTTTAAAAGCATCGGGTCAGCTGCCTGCTAGGCAATTTGGTCAACTTTTTTGGGAACAGCAGTTGAACGAGATATCGCCATTAGCTGAAAAAGTTAAAGAATATGATATGCAGCTATTTGATTATCCATTAGATTTTCAGTTAAATGGGATAAAAATTACTGGTTTATTGAAAAATATTCATGAAACAGGAATGGTACGATATCGCCCGGCTTACTTAACTGCTAATGATGGGGTACAGCTATGGGTGGAACATTTGCTATTTAACTCGCAAATTGGTGAAGGGGAAAGCCTTGCACTAGGAAGAGATAATAGTATTTGGCAGTTTTCTGCTATTAGCAAAGAAGATGCATTGGCTTATCTACAAGATTTAGTCGTAGGCTATTGTGAAGGGTTTAATTCCCCGTTAATTCTTCTTTCTCAAAGTGGTTGGAGTTGGGTTAAAGCTTGCTTTGATAAAAAGACAAAACAGTACGATTTTTCGAGTGAAGAAATTCAACAAAAAGCATTATCTGCTTTGCTCCAAAGCTTACAAGGAAGTCAGATGCAAAAAGGTGAGATGGAAGACGATTATGTGTCAAGAACTTGTAGAAGCATTGATGATGCGATGATTAAATCTTTGTTATCAAACACTCAACGGTTTTTATTACCGATGACAAAATACTTGAAATGACAGGAGAGCAACAAAGGATGCAATATTTATCCAAAAATATCGCTCATCTATTTTTATTACTGATAATTTTTTTCGGTGGTCAAGCAATAGCAGAGCAACCACTTTGGCAAGTTTTGCCTGAAACAGTAAATAAAAGTGAAAGAGACCCTAGGGAATATAAAGCCATCAAACTTAGTAATGATATGACGGTTTTATTGGTATCAGATGCCAAAGCAACAAAATCATTGGCTGCGGTATCGATACCTGTTGGTAGTATTGAAAACCCGAATAGCCAATTAGGGCTGGCTCATTATTTAGAGCATATGGTTTTAATGGGTTCCAAAAAGTACCCAGAGCCAAGTAGTTTCTCTGAATTTTTGCAAAAACACGGTGGTAGCCATAATGCAAGTACCGCTTCTCATCGTACTGCTTATTACTTTGAAGTTGAAAATGGTGCATTAAAAGAAGCGACGGATAGGCTTGCAGATGCATTAGCTGAGCCACTTTTAGACCCGATTAATGCAGACAGAGAACGTAATGCAGTTAATGCAGAACTTACAATGGCACGTTCTCGTGACGGGATGCGTATATGGCAAGTACGTTCTGAAACATTGAACCCATTACACCCGAACTCACGTTTTTCGGGAGGGAATTTAGAGACTCTGAAAGATAAACCTAATAGCAAACTACAAGATGAGCTTGTGGGTTTTTACAAGCAGTATTATTCTGCAAACCTAATGAATGCAGTGCTTTACGGCGACCAATCTATCGAATCATTAGCGAATATTGCACAGGAAACATTTGGGCGTATACCTAATTTTAACGCAAGTGTTCCCGCTGTTAATATCCCAGCAGTAACGGATAATGAAAAAGGCATTATTATTCATTATGTGCCAGCGCAACCGCAAAAAGCCATACAAATTGAATTCAGTATTAAAAATAATATGGCAGATTTTCGCAGTAAAAGTGACAACTATATTAGTTACTTAATTGGTAATAGAAGCCCCGGAACATTGGCTGATTGGTTAATATCGCAAGGGCTTGCTGAAGGTATCAGTGCCTCTGCCACTCCAAATTTAGATAGAAACTATGGTTCATTCTCTATTTATGTGACATTGACTGATAAAGGGTTACAAGAAAGAGACGAAATTATTGCAGCTATCTTTTCTTATCTTGAGTTAATTAAAAATGATGGGGTCAATAAAAGTTACTTTGATGAAATAGCAAAAGTTCTCAATTTATCATTCCGTTATGGTTCAATTGTCAGGGATATGAACTACATTGAATGGTTATCAGACCAAATGATTGATGTTCCTGTTAATCATGTTCTTGATTCAGATTACATTGCAGATAAGTATGACCCTGAAGCGATTAAACAGCGTTTATCAGAGCTCACTGCGCAAGAGGCGAGGATTTGGTTTATTAGTCCAAATGAACCGAATAACAAAAAAGCCTATTTTGTCGATGCACCGTATCAGGTCAATAAAATCACAGCAAAACAATTTAAAACCTGGGCAAGTTTAGAATCTAAAATGAATTTTAAATTACCTGCTTTAAACCCGTATATTGCTGATAATTTATCACTAATTAAAGCTGATAAGGTTTATAAACACCCAGAATTCATCTATCAAGATGGCAATACACGAGTGTTATATATGCCAAGTCAATATTTTGCAGATGAGCCAAAGGCGAGTATCACTTTATCATTACGTTCTAACCAAGGTGATAAAGATGCTAAGCAACAAGTAACGGGCTCTTTATTACAATATATCGCTTCATTGAAAATGGATGAACTGCAATATCAGGCATCTGTAGCTGGCATGTCTGTCTCTGTTTCTCAGGGAATCGGTCTGCAATTAAATGCCAGTGGTTACACCCAACATTTACCTGAACTCTTTTTATCCATGATAAAGCTATACCTGAATTTTGAGCCAACGGAACAAGAATTAGTTCAAGCGAAATCTTGGTATAAAGAGCAAATTGAAGTTGCTAATAATGCGAAAGCTTATGAGCTAGCCATGCAGCCGCTTCAGCGTATTAATAGTGTACCTTATTTTGAACAAGAACAACGTTTAGCCGAGCTAGATAAAATTTCATTGCAAGACATCACTAACTACCGTGAAATGATAGTTAAAAGTGCAGCATTACAAGCGCTGGTCTTTGGTAATATGACTGAGTCGCAAAGCATTAAAACTATTAAAGATGCACAGCAATTATTAAAGAGCGAAGGTACCAACTGGTGGCGTGGTGATATTGTAGTTATCGACAAAAATTACCTAGCAGATTTCCATAAACAGGGGAATAGCTCAGATAATGCACTTGCTGAAATCTTTATTCCAGACGGTTATAGCCGCATTGATGGCGCAGTATTATCAGGTATTCTTTCTAAGGTAATTCAGCCTTGGTTTTATGACCAATTAAGAACCAATGAGCAACTGGGTTACGCAGTATTTGCTTTTAAAGCAGGGCTGGGGGATCAGTGGGGAATGGGCTTTTTAATTCAAAGTAATGCCAAAACACCGAGTTACTTGAATACTCGTTACCAACAATTTTATCTTCAAGCATTAGAGAAACTGAAAAAGCTGCCGATAGATGAATTTAATCAATATAAACAATCCATTATCACGGAGATGAATCAACCACCTCAAACATTCTATGAGGAGGTAGGCCGTTATTCATCTGATTTTTCGAGAAATATTTTCAGTTTTGATACTCGTGAAAAAGTTATTGCAACTTTAGGGACAGCAACGAAAGAACAAGTCATTGAGTATTATGAAAATGCAGTTATAAAGCACAAGGGGTTAGCAGTAAGCTCCCAAGTTATAGGCCAAGGAGTTGATACTAAAGTAGGGTATGCTCATCTGAAAGATTGGGTGCTTTACCCAACAGCTTCTCAGTTGCAAAAGATTTTACCAATAAAGGAAGATGCTGAGTGAATAAAGTGCAGGTAGAGTCCCAATTACTGAATGTTTTTTCCTTACCTCTGCGTGGGCAGCGGTTAATCGAAGCATCTGCAGGAACGGGTAAAACATATACAATTGGTATACTTTATCTGCGGCTTTTATTAGGTCTGGGAGGCGTTAATGCGTTTCCTAGGCCGTTAAGTGTTGAAGAAATTTTAGTTGTAACATTTACTGAGGCTGCGACGAATGAGTTACGGGGACGTATTCGTCAACGTATTCATGATATGCGCTTAGTTTGCTTAAGAAATGGCGTTGGTTTCGAGTCGCAGCCTGAGTATCTTGAATTATTAGCTGAGCTTTCGGGGGAATCCCAAAGAAAATTCGCTGCGCAATGGTTGCAGGCAGCGGAAAGGCAAATGGATGAAGCCGCGATATATACTATCCATGGTTTTTGCCAAAGAATGCTAGTTCATAATGCATTTGAGTCGGGAGTATTGTTCGAACAAACAATGATTCAAGATGAATTTCCGATTCAAAAACAAGCTTGTGCAGACTTTTGGCGCCGCCATTTTTATCCTCTGAATTACTCCATGACGAAAGTCATTCAGTCACTGTGGACTAGTCCTGAAGCATTACTTTCGGAGATTAAACCTTTCTTGCAGGGTGACATTCCTTTAATTATTAACCAACCGAAACAAGTAGAAACTCTAGAAGAACGGCATCAGCGGCTAATCTTGTTAATTGAGTCAGTTAAAACGGCCTGGTTAGAAAACTCAGCGGATTTTGAGAAACTTATCGCTGATTCAGATGTGGATAAACGAAGTTATAGTACTCGTTTTCTACCTACATGGCTGATAAAAATAGGCGAATGGGCTCAAGAAAAAACAGAAGATTATCAGCTTCCTAAAGATCTTGAACGTTTCTCACAAACGGTATTACATAAAAAATCAAAAAGTGGCTTAGGGCCAGAACATATTGTTTTCCAAAGTATAGATGAGCTACTTTCTCAATCATTAACTCTAAAAGATCTGGTTATTCCACTGGCCATTTCAGAGGTGAGGGAAGCGATTACTAATGAAAAACATAATCGTGGTGAAATGGGGTTTGATGATTTATTGACCCGTTTAGACGGTGCTCTTGTTCAAGAAAGTGGGAAATTTTTAGCTCAAGCTATTAGTCGACGCTTTCCTGTTGCGATGATAGATGAGTTTCAAGATACAGATGCACAGCAATACCGTATTTTTCAAAGAATTTATCGGGAAGTTAATGACAGCGCATTACTTTTCATCGGCGACCCTAAACAAGCTATATATGCTTTTCGGGGCGCAGATATTTTCACCTATATCGAAGCAAAAAATGAAGTTAGTGCTCACTACACATTAGAGACTAACTATCGTTCATCGCAAAATATGGTTGAAGCTATTAATCACTTATTTGGCCGCTGTCAGTCACCATTTATTTTTGAGCAAATTCCTTTTCAACCCGTTAATTTCGCTAAGCAAAATAGCGGTAAAAAACTTATTCATGATGGCGAAGTGGTCAAAGCACTTACATTTTGGCAAGTGGAGGCAGAAGGTGTCTCAGTTGCTGAATATGAACAGGCAACAGCTTCACAATGTGCGGTGCAAATCGCACAATATTTACAAGGCGGGTTTCAGGGTAGTAGCTATTTTGATAATAGAGGAACACATACTCCTGTAGAGGCTTCTGATATTACTGTGTTGGTTCGTAGCCGACGTGAAGCAGTATTGATTCGTGATGCTTTAAATCGGTTAAATATCCCTTCTGTGTTTCAATCTAATCGGGAAAGTGTATTTTCAACACCAGAAGCGAGAGATTTACTGTGGTTACTACAGGCAGTTTTAACACCAGAAAAAGAACGTGTTTTACGCAGTGCATTAGCGACAGGAATATTGGGTTTAACCGCTAAACAAATTGATGACCTAAACCATGATGAAAAATCGTGGGAAAAAATTGTAGATGAATTTGCTCGTTATGGCATGGTGTGGCAAAAACGAGGCGTGCTCCCCATGCTTAGAATGGTCATGGCGCAGAGGCAAATTGCAGAAACGTTGTTATCAGGTGCTGATGGAGAGCGTCGCTTAATGGATGTGATGCATATTGGTGAGCTGTTACAAGAAATGTCATTACAGCTTGAAGGTGAGCACACACTAACACGTTGGCTAGCGCAACAAATTGCCCATCCTGATCATCAATCTGACGTACAACAAATGCGTCTTGAAAGTGATAAACATTTGGTGCAGATCAGTACCATACATAAATCTAAGGGCCTTGAATATAAGATTGTTTGGTTGCCTTTTGCGAGCAATTTTCTACCCCAATCTAAAGGTTTATATCACGATAGAACGGATTATGCAGTACGGCTAGATTTAAACGATAGTGAAGAAAATGTTGCTCTAGCTGATGAAGAGCGTTTAGCAGAAGACCTACGCTTATTATATGTAGCACTCACAAGGGCTATCTATCACTGTAGTGTCGGTATTGCACCATTAATTAAAGGTAACAGAAAAAAAAGTGGTGAAACCGATTTACACTTATCTGCGCTGGGTTACGTCATCCAAAAAGGGCAAGCAGGAGATAGCCTACTACTGAATGATATACTGGCTGAAATTAGCAATGACGTTATTGATGTTGCAGTGATTAATCAGCCTAAATCGGAACGCGTATTGTTAGAACAAAATGATAGCGTAAACTTATCGGCAAGAGCAGTGACTCGTCATTTTAATGACCATTGGCGTGTTACCAGCTATTCTGGGTTAAGTTACGGTTCAAGCCATACTGAATCAGAAGAATCAGTTTCAGCATTGCAATTTGCTAATTCATTAGCCCCTAATATGGATATTGAGGCTAGTGTTGATGTGGAGCAACAGGATGACGAGTCTCTTATCCTAACTCCTCATCAATTTCCTAAAGGTGCATCACCGGGAACATTTTTGCATAGCTTGATGGAGGAGATTGATTTTAGTGGGCATGTTTCTCAAGAATGGTTGTCTGAAAAACTTGAGTCCTCAGGGTTTGACTTGCAGTGGGCACCAATGCTGCAAGAATGGCTGAATGTAATTGTACAGGCACCACTATCAGAAGACGGGTTATGCTTATCTGCGTTACAGGCTCAAGACCAATTGGATGAAATGCAGTTTTATCTCCCTATTGATTCTCTATTGAGTGCCAGTCATTTAGATAAGATAACGCACCAATATGACCCATTATCACAACGTTGTCCTCCACTAAACTTTGAGAAAGTTCAGGGTATTTTAAAGGGGTTTATTGACCTCACCTTTTACTGGAAAGGCAAATTTTATCTTCTTGATTATAAATCAAATTATTTAGGGAAAGATGCCAGTTTTTATACCCAAGAAGCCATGGCTGAAGCGATGATAGACCACCGCTATGATTTGCAATATCAACTATATTCGTTAGCGTTACATCGTTACCTCAAGCAAAGAATGCCTAATTATGATTATGAAACTCATTTTGGTGGCGTTTATTATTTATTTTTACGAGGCATAGATAATATTCACTCAAGTAACGGCATTTTCTTTTATCGCCCTATAGAGCCTTTTATTGAAGCGTTAGATAGCTTATTTAAAAATGTTCAGCAAGGGGAAGCAACTTAATGAAATCCCTATTTAATCAAGCTATTGAGAAGCATATCTTTACACCTCTAGATGTGCAATTTGCTTACAGCATTTCTGATGATAAGTGTCCTATAGTACTTATGATTGCCGCACTCCTTAGCGCAGAAACTATGGTTGGGCACGTTTGCCTAGCACTGGAGGATGTTGACCCCGAAAAATTGTTTGCGGGAAGGCACCCAGAGTTAGCAACTGCGTTTTGGCAAAAAATGGGAGAGCCGAGTGAGCAAGAGCTCTATCAAACGCTCAGACAAGCAAATGCAGTGTCATTATCAACAGAAAACAAAATCTCTCCTTTGGTGCTTTCAGGGGAATACTTATATTTTCAACGGATGTGGCAATATGAGCAGTATGTTGCGAAATTTTTCTCTAATACATTAATAGATAAGCAAAATAATGTTCAAATTAAGAATGTACTAGACAGCTTATTTCCCATTACTGATGATATAGATTGGCAAAAAGTTGCAGCAGCAGTTGCTGTAACGAGTAAGGTGTCAATTATATCAGGGGGGCCAGGAACAGGAAAAACCACAACAGTTGCGCGTATCCTTGCTGCATTAATTAAACTTGAAACTAAGTATCACCATAAAATTAGAATAGAGTTGGCGGCTCCAACCGGTAAGGCGGCAGCTAGGTTGACGGAGTCCCTCGGCGAGGCGATGAAAAAAATGCCTTTAACCGATGAAGAACGCGCTGTTTTGCCTAATCATGCAAAAACATTGCACCGTTTACTAGGGGCTCAACCTGAGAGCCAGCAGTTTCGCTATAACCGAGATAATCGTTTATCTCTTGATGTACTGATTGTTGATGAAGCCTCAATGGTAGATTTACCCATGATGAGCAAATTACTTGAGTCATTACCTGAAAATGCAAAGTTAATATTTCTAGGTGATAAAGACCAATTAGCCTCAGTCGAGGCAGGGGCAGTATTAGGGGATATCTGTCAGTTTGCTGATAACGGTTATAGTGCAGAAAGAGCGTCCCAACTTTCGGAGTTAACAGGGCATTCAGTTGAATCTTATGCATCACCAAGCGGCCCAGTTATTCGTGATAGCCTATGTTTGCTACGTAAAAGCTACCGTTTTTCGGCAGATTCAGGGATTGGCCAACTCGCTTTTGCTGTAAATGAAGGTAATGTTTCTAGAGTTCAACAGTTACTAAATCAGCAGCGGCCAGATGTACATAGTTATATTCAAGAAACCGCAGATGATTACGCGAAAATTTTATTAGATGCCGCTGAAAATTATAAGGAATATCTACTAGCGGTTAAAAATAAAGAAGATCCTGAGCAAGTTTTGAAAAAATTTAACCAATATCGGGTACTAACAGCTCTGCGAGAAGGCCCTTTTGGCGTCATTGGCCTTAACGATAAATTGGAAAAATTATTTCATAGGCAAGGGATAATAAACCGTCCATATAATTTATTGAATAAACACTATGCAGGCCGACCAATTATGATTAGCCGTAATGACAGCCCATTAGGACTCTTTAATGGGGATATAGGCATCATTTTACCGGATGAAGAAAATGCACTGAGAGCCTATTTTCAATTTTCAGATGGGACTATTCGTGGGGTACAACCTAACCGACTTCCACAACATGAAACAGCTTATGCAATGACCGTTCATAAATCACAAGGTTCGGAGTTTGCTCATACCGCATTAGTTTTACCAAATGTATATTCTCCCGTAATGACCCGTGAGCTTGTGTATACGGCGATAACTCGAGCTAAAAAAGAGCTATCTCTTTATGGCAGCCCAAAGGTATTACGTCGAGCAGTTGAAACACCAACCAAGCGGCGAAGTGGTTTAGCGACCCAATTAATGTGACTAGTTTATATGTAAGTTACGTGAATATTTAACCCAAAAGTAAAGGTAATGAGATGGATAACCAGCAAGCAATGACGGCAATTACAGTAACATTAAATGCAAGACTTGAACCGATTAGGCGTGGTGATTTAGAAGATGCATTTAATGAAGTCATGAAAAGCATGGGTAAAAATATCCATGTTACAGGTGGTGGAACATTATTAAGTGATAATGGCGAAGCGCAAGAATGCGATATAGAAATAGCACTTGAAGAAGCTAGTGACGAAAATATCAGTTTAATTATTCAGCTTTTTTCTTCAATGTTAGCTCCAAAGGGCTCTCGTTTATTCATTCATGGCGAAGATGTTCGAATCGATTTTGGGGCAGATGAAGGCATGGCTATTTATTTCAACGGGACAGAGCTCGCTGATGACGTTTATGAAAATGGGGATATCAATGAAGTATTCGATACTCTAGATGAAGCAGTGGAAGATATTGGGAGTATTCACGGGGTCTGGGATGGCCCGACAGAAACGGCATTTTATTTTTATGGTACTTCTTTCGCTGAGATGAAAGCTGCAATACAACCGCATTTAGACTCCATTCCTTTGTGTGAAAAAGCAAGGGTTATTCAGATAGCTTAGTGGCTATTCATTTGTGTTAAAGCCATAGCCCAAACTATGCATCCTTGTATAGTTTGGGGTTAAAGTAATTGACTAAATAGTGATCATTTTGAATGTTCTAATATTTACTTATCAGCTTGGTTTTTTAAATCTAAAATCAATATTTTAGAGCGGCGCTGGTAATTATATAAAGCCTGTTTTTTCATTGGTAACATCTCAATCTCCGCGGGGGTAAAGCCACGCTCTTGAAACCAATGGATGCTACGAGTTGTTAGTACAAATAGCTTGTCTAAACCAAATTGTTTTGCTTGTACGGCAATACGGTGCAGTAACTCCTCTCCCCTAGATGAACTACGGTAATCAGGATGAACAGCGACACATGCCATTTCACCTAATTTTTCTTCTGGGTAAGGGTAAAGCGCTGCGCAAGCGATGACTAAGTTATCACGTTCAATAATGGTAAATTTATCAATTTCCATTTCTAATTGCTCACGTGAACGTCTAACTAAAATCCCTTGCTGCTCTAATGGGCGAATAAGTTCTAATATTCCACCAATATCATTAATGTTTGCACGGCGGATTTGTTCCGCGCTTTCCATGACTATTTGGGTACCAATACCATCGCGAGAGAATAATTCTTGAATTAAAGAACCATTTTCTTGGTAGCTCAATAGGTGGCTACGGCGGACACCCCGGCGACAAGCTTTTGCGGCTCCACGTAGAAAACGCACGGTTCCTGAGTAGTAATCGCCCTCAGATTCCAGCTCTTGAATACGGTTTTCTGCTTCATTTGGGAATAATTCGGACAAAATATTGCCTTCTTTATCTACTACACCTTGTGAGGAGCAAAAACCGATCAGTTTTTCCGCTTTCATTTTTACTGCTAATTGAGTTGCAATTTCTTCAGAGGTCAGATTAAAACTTTCTCCTGTGACTGAGACTGCAACCGGCCCAATCAACACAATGGAACCATTATCTAACTGATTATTAATGGCTTCTTCATTAATACGGCGGATTCTTCCGCTGTGGCAATAATCAATGCCATCATCAACCCCTAGAGGTTGAGCAATAACGAAATTACCACTAACCACATTAATATGTGCGCCTTGAAGCGGGGTATTACCTAAGCTCATAGATAACCGAGCCGTGATATCTAATTGTAAAGCTCCAGAAGCTTGTTTTACATATTCAAGTGTATTCGCATCTGTTACGCGAGTATGTTTATGATAAACCGCATCATATTTGTGTTCAGCTAAGATATCCTCAATTTGAGGCCTAGCACCATAAACGACAATAATTCGGATGCCTAAACTATGCAATAATCCTATATCATTGACAATACTAGGAAAATTTTCATGCGCAATCGCTTCACCACCAAGCATAATAATGAATGTTTTGCCGCGGTGGGCGTTTATATAAGGGACCGAATGGCGAAACTCATCAACCAACTCGGTGCTGCGCTCTTTCATAACAATCCTCTTAATTGAATTTTTATTCGTTAATAATGTATTTTTATTCTTTTTGTTGGGAAATATCAAGTAAAAGATGGGATAAAAAAAGTAACATTTTTATTTTTATCGTTTACATATCTCTAAATTTAACTAGATATACTCTACGAAAATTAAATTGCATAAAATTGACACAGAAAGTCACTCACAAATATTTTCTCTCGGTATGATTAGGTTATACTCATTAATGTAACTCTATAGATGCTTTGATATATTCTTAATGACAGAGTGCAAATGATTAGTTAGAGTGCGTATTTCAAGTCTAATTATTAGCAATTATCCTAAAATCACTTTATTTTTCAGTTCTAGGTTCGGAATTATTGATGAGTCACCAAGATCACAACCCATCGAAGCGTCGTTTTATTCAGGGCGCAGCTGCAGTTATGTTACTGAGCATTAGCCCATTCGGTTTTTCTGCGAGTAGCAGCGTGGTGGCTGTGCGCATTTGGCCTGCATCCAGCTATACCCGGGTAACATTGGAATCTAGTACTCCATTGAAGTACCGCCAGTTTGTGCTTAATAACCCTGAGCGTATTGTGGTCGATCTTGAAGGGGTGCAGTTAAATAATGTATTAAAGGATATGGGAACCCAAATTCAAACACGTGATCCTTACCTTAAACTGGTTAGAGTTGGGCAATTTGATCCGAAAACGGTTCGCTTGGTATTTGAAGTTAAAAATAAAGTTAGTCCTCAATTCTTCTCGATGGCCCCTGTTGCGGAATTTAAGCACCGCTTAGTTCTTGATTTTTATCCAGGTAAAGGTGTTGACACCAATGATGATCCTCTATTGGCATTACTTGAGGATTATAATAAAGGTGATCTTGAGGAAAGCATGCCTGCTCAAGCGAAGAAGCCTGGAAAAGCAGGAACGGATCGCCCCATTATTATTATGATCGACCCAGGGCATGGTGGTGAAGACCCTGGTGCGATAGGCAAATATAAGACACGTGAAAAAGATGTGGTTTTACAGATCGCACGGCGCTTAAAAGCTTTGATAGATAAAGACCCTAAAATGCGTTCCTATATGACTCGTAATGAAGATGTCTTTATTCCGTTAAAAGTCCGAGTGGCGAAAGCACGTAAAATGCAGGCTGATTTATTCGTTTCAATTCATGCAGATGCGTTTACTAACCGTTCAGCCCGCGGTTCTTCTGTTTTTGCGTTATCAACGAAAGGTGCGACCAGTAATACGGCTCGCTACCTAGCACAAACACAAAACGAAGCGGACTTAGTGGGCGGTGTGAGTAAAAGTGGAGATGTGTATCTCGACCATACGATGTTTGATCTCGTGCAAACAGCGACGATTAACGACAGTTTGAAATTTGGTGACGAAGTACTAAAACGGATGGGAAAAGTTAACAAGTTGCATAAAAACAGAGTTGATCAAGCCGGGTTCGCGGTGTTGAAGGCTCCAGAGATCCCATCAATTCTCGTTGAAACGGCTTTTATTAGTAATTTAGAAGAAGAGCGGAAATTGAAAACAGCTAAATTCCAACAACAAATGGCAGAATCCATTTTTGAAGGGGTAAAAGCTTATTTCCGTAATGGCGGTGCATTAGCAATTCGCAACTAATTAATTTAAATCAGATTAAAATAAAGAAAGGTGATAAACGTGTGTGAGTCGCCTTTTTTTGTTTTTATCGATGGGTAAAAATAGAATTTATTATAGTGGTACTAAAAAGGTAATTGAATTAGAAAGGGTATTTGAAAGAATTGGTTGCGGGGGCTGGATTTGAACCAACGACCTTCGGGTTATGAGCCCGACGAGCTACCATGCTGCTCCACCCCGCGACTGAAGAGGTAAAAAATTGGTTGCGGGAGCTGGATTTGAACCAACGACCTTCGGGTTATGAGCCCGACGAGCTACCATGCTGCTCCATCCCGCGACTGAATTTTTACGACTTTATACTGCAGATTTTTTGTTAATTTACTGATTTAATCAGTAATTGGTTGCGGGGGCTGGATTTGAACCAACGACCTTCGGGTTATGAGCCCGACGAGCTACCAAGCTGCTCCACCCCGCGTCCGATGCGGGCACTATACTCGGGATGAGATCTGATGCAAGTTTTTTCGTGTTTTTTTTTCAAAATTTAGCATTTACAGAACAAAATCTGTTCTGTCTGGCTGTTTTTTGCTCTTTAGTGAGTAGAGAGAGGAAAATAACCTAACTAAATATATTTACACGTTTCATTCCCTAATTGGGTTTGCTATTGTGCGCTTCATATTGGATTGTTGGATTTATTTGGGTGGTAGAGCATGAATATAGGGCTAACAAAAATCGTCAATAAACAAATAGTAAAAAAATGGTTAGTAACCAGCGTATTTCTTTCCTTATTAGCTGGATGCCAAACCCATCCAACGGATAAAGGCCAACAATATAAAGATGGTCGCTTAGTGCAAGATTTACAGAAAGTAAATCAAGTGAATGTACAGGGGCGACCAATAAATGCGCCAGATTTTAATCAACAAGTTAATGAAATTAAAAATGCATCACCGCGATTGTTTAAAAATAACAACGATACCTATCATGCTATAGAAAACTGGTTGATGGCGGGGGGGAACCCGGCTCAATTGGCAAATTTCAATTTAACCGCTTTCCAAATGGAAGGCGCTGATAATTATGGAAACGTACAATTTACAGGGTATTACACGCCTGTGATCGAGGCGCGCCGTATGGCTCAAGGTGAATTTCGTTATCCGTTGTACGGTATGCCGCCAAAAGGAAAAACACGCTTACCTAGCCGAGCGGCAATTTATAATGGTGCCCTGAGTGATCATTTAATTTTAGCTTATAGTAATTCGCCGGTTGAAAATTTTATGATGGAAGTTCAGGGAAGTGGTTATGTTGATTTTGGGGATGGCAGCCCACTGAATTTCTTTGGTTATGCAGGTAAAAATGGTCACGCCTATAAAAGTATCGGAAAAGTGCTGGTAGACCGCGGTGAAGTTCCTTTGAGCCAAATGTCATTACAAGCTATCCATGATTGGACGAATCAGCATAGCGAGCAAGAAGTTCGCCAGCTATTAGAAGAAAATCCGTCATTTGTATTTTTTAAACCGCAATCATTTGTCCCCGTTAGAGGCGCAAGTGCGGTTCCTTTAATTGCTAAAGCATCTGTTGCATCAGATAAAACCCTCATTCCACCGGGAACAGCCTTACTCGCGGAGATCCCTGTGTTAGATAATAATGGGAAATTTACGGGGCAGTACGAAATGCGTATGATGATAGCCTTGGATGTTGGTGGTGCGATTAAAGGGCATCATTTTGATATTTACCACGGTATAGGCCATGAAGCCGGAAAAATGGCCGGTTTTTATAACCATTACGGGCGAGTTTGGGTGCTGAAAAAAAGCCAGCCGCTATTTGGTTCAATGTAGTTACAGTTTTAACTGAGGTTGTTCGTTATTATGCAAGCTAAGCTTTCTGATGCTTGGATGCAGCGTTTTGCTGGGATCGGGCGTTTATATGGGCAACATGCTCTTCATCTTTTTGCACGTTCCCACATTTGTGTCATTGGCATTGGTGGGGTAGGCGTGTGGGCCGCGGAGGCGCTTGCTCGTTCAGGTATTGGGCATATCACATTAATTGATATGGATGATATTTGTGTGACTAATACCAATCGCCAATTACATGCCATCAAGTCGACAGTTGGGCAACCAAAAGTTGATGTGATGAAAAATCGTATTTTAGAAATTAACCCCGAATGTGTAGTGAATGTTATTGATGATTTTATTACTGTTGATAATGTCGCTCACTACCTTAGCACGGGGTTTGATTATGTCATTGATGCCATTGATAGTGTAAGGCCTAAAGCAGCGTTGTTAGCGTATTGTAGACGCTTTAAAATACCCATTATCACCACAGGTGGGGCTGGTGGACAAATCGATCCAACACAGATTCAAGTGACAGACCTAGCTAAAACGGTTCAAGACCCTTTAGCCGCTAAGTTGCGCGAACGCTTAAAATCCGATTTTAACGTTGTTAAAAATGGCAAAGGAAAGCTCGGGATTGACTGTGTTTTTTCTACTGAACAGCTTGTTTATCCGCAAAGTGATGGCACTGTGTGTGCGGCAAAAAGCACTGCGGATGGCTCTAAGCGTATGGACTGCGCTTCAGGCTTTGGTGCGGTGACTATGGTTACAGCCAGTTTTGGGTTTATTGCTGTCTCACATGCACTTAAAAAGATGATAGCAAAATCACAACGGGAAATGGAACAGCAGTAAAGTGAATGAGGCTATTGCGATAGATAGCCTCATTCAATGAATTACGCAGGTGTCATTTCATTGGCAATATTTTGAATTGCCGTAATGAGTGATTGAATACCATTTTGGCGGGATTCGCTGAGCTGGCTAGGTAAGCCGGTTTGAGCTAATAAGTTATTAAAATCAATTTCCATGATTTCTTTCGCTGTTTTTTGCTCTATTGCCGCTAACAAAATGGTAAATAACCCTTTCACCACTCGGCCTTCACTATCCCCATAAAAATGAAATGTTTCATCATCATTGAGAAGTGCTCCAATCCAAACTCGGTTTTCACAGCCTTTAACCTCTTGAGTTTGCAGCTTTTCATCATCAGACAGCGCCGGCAATTTTCTCGCAAATTGAATTAATAAACGGTATTTATCTTCCCATGCTTTATGTGTGGAAAACTGTTCAACTATTTCTTGAATTTTAATCTCTGTACCGAATGGGTGCGGAGCAAGTTCATGGTTAGTCGAAGTCATTAGGCTTCCTTTATTGATTTATTCATTGAGTATAGAAAGTGAAACGGTGACTGCATCGATAAATTTATCGACGTCTTCCCGGTTGTTGTACGGCATCATTGAGATACGCAAGCAGCCACTGATATTTAATGCATCCATTAATGGTTGGGTGCAATGTTGACCATAGCGTAATGCAATATTTTGTTCGGTCAAGAGGGCACCTAGATCACTATGGTGAATATCTTTGAAGTTAAATGATAGCAAAGGAGAATCAGGCACACTATAGCGAATAAAGCCGGGAAGTGCCGATAGTTTTTTAGTGGCATATTCGATTAGTGAGCAAGTATATGTTTCTGCTAGTGTTAAATTTATTCCTTCCAGCCACTCTAGGGTAGCAGAAAAGGCAATTACCCCTGCAATATTCGGTGTTCCGGCTTCGAATCGTTGTGGAATAGGTGCAAGAGTGAAATCGTCAAATGTGACGTGGGTCAACATTTTCCCTCCACCATGCCAAGGGGTCATTTGCTCTAAAAGTTCTGTTTTGGCGTAGCAAACTCCAAGCCCAGTTGGCCCATATAACTTATGTGCTGAAAATGCATAGAAATCAATATTCAGCTCACTGACATTAATCGGGCTATGAACGACACCTTGTGCGCCATCAACAACGACTAAAGCTCCTACTTGGTGAGCGAGCTGAGTCACCGTTTGTATATCGGGTTGATAGCCAGTTACATTGGACATTTGAGTGATAGCGATGACTTTCGTTTTTTCAGATAATTTAGATTGGAGTACATCAAGACTCAATGTCAGGTTCTTTTCAACCGGCCATTTTATAATTTTTGCGCCAGTTTGCTGTGAAAGCATAATCCAAGGTAATAAATTTGAATGGTGTTCTATTTCACTGACAATAATTTCATCGTCAGGTTTTAATGTTGAGCGAAAATAACCTTGTGTAATTAAATTAATTGACTCAGTTGTTCCGCGTGTCCAAATAATATTTTTTTCACTGGAAGCATGAATATATTTTGCAGCACGGATTCGCCCCTGCTCATAATCACGTGTTAATTTCAATGATTCAGATGACTGCCCTCGATATACCGAACTGCCCGACAAGCGATAATAGTCATTAGATACATTGATCATGGCGATAGGCTTTAATGCCGTTGCCGCACTATCAAAAAATAGTGTTGATGAGTCTATCGCTGGGAAGGCGAGGCGAAATGTGGTGGCGTTAAAATGATCCATGAGTATTTTCTTTTTAGTCAAAATTTCAATGTGTTTTGATTTTACTGAGTGCGGTATTAGTTGATTGTACATTTATTAGTACATTTATAGTTACTTTCTGATTAATTTAAACTTATCATTTTTTAATCTAGCCATTGAAATATTTTGTTACGTTTGGTATTAATTGTTAGCAATTCTTCTAGATGTGGTTTCAAGATGATTCAGTGTTTTGCGTTGCAATGCAATGCCTTTTGTTTATAAATTTATTTTTTTAAGTACTTAGTAAATAATTTTCAAGATTTATCTTAAATATCTTACTGAAAGTTTTTTCGGTACACTTACAATTATCTATAGTTATTTGTATTTATTAAGTTAAATTGCTTAAGTAAATACCGAAATAGCATTAAAAAAAGAGTAAAAAAAAGCACCGCGCGTTGGCGGTGCACTATATAAAATCACTATGGACAGACAGGGTAAATGTACAGGAAGTGAAAAAACAGTAGCTAAAGCTACAAAGGTCTGGTTCAACCAGACAACTTGCAAACACAACATCACAACCACAAAGCCAAAAGTTTCAAAGTAACTAAACTCTGTAACTTTTCGTTCCGGCTTAGGAAGTGTGCATACTATAGGTATTTACTAGCGTATCCTCAAGGGACAAATTATAATGCTTCGGATGAAAAAAACTAATGCATAATAAGATGCCAAGTAGAAGTGATTATGTCTAAAAGATTACCGCCCCTAAATGCACTGAGAGTCTTTGATGCTGCTGCTCGTCATTTAAGTTTTACTAAGGCAGCAGAAGAATTATTTGTAACTCAAGCAGCCGTTAGCCACCAAATGAAAAGTTTGGAAGATTTCCTTGGGCTGAAATTATTCCGTCGGCGCAACCGATCATTGTTATTGACAGAAGAAGGTCAAAGTTATTACCTTGATATTAAAGAGATTTTCTCTTCTTTAAACGAGGCGACGCGTAAGTTGCAAGCCAGAAGTGCAAAAGGGGCATTAACGGTTAGTTTATCCCCAAGTTTTGCGATTCAGTGGCTGGTGCCAAGGCTTTCAGGCTTTAACCAGGCCTATCCAGGAATTGATGTGCGGATCCAAGCTGTAGATAGAGAAGAAGATAAATTGGCAGATGACGTTGATGTCGCTATTTTCTACGGTAAAGGTAATTGGCCAGGGCTAAGAACAGATAGGCTTTATGCTGAATATTTAATGCCGGTATGTTCACCATCTTTATTAACTGGAGATAGCCAACTAAAAATTCCTGAAGATTTAGCAAAACATACGTTACTTCACGATTCTTCACGAAGAGACTGGCAAGCGTATGTTAAGCAACTAGAGTTACAAAATGTCGTTAATGTACAGCAAGGTCCCATTTTTAGTCATAGTGCGATGGTTATTCAAGCTGCTGTTCATGGTCAGGGAGTTGCACTGACGAATAATGTTATGGCTAAAAATGAAATTGACGCAGGGCGCTTAGTTTGTCCCTTTAGTGAGGTGTTAGTTAGTAAAAATGCATTCTACTTAGTTTGCCAAGAAAATCAGGCAGATTTAGGCAAAATAGCTGCATTTCGCCAATGGATTCTTGGGCAGGCGGCAAGTGAACAAGAGAAATTAGGTTTTATTACGGGTGACCAAGATGTGGCGCTTATTCAGTAATCAAGTATTTAAATAAAAGGTGTTACTGTGAATAGTCGTTTGATGTTAATTTTTGCAGGAATTAGTGGCTTCTTTACTGTTGCTTTTGGAGCTATTGGTTCACATGCGTTATCGTCAATTATGAGTGTCCATCAAATGGACTGGATTGAAATAGGGCTACGTTATCAAATGTTGCATACTGTTGCACTAATGGTGCTAGGGGCAATTTTATTACGTAAAATAATTCTGTGGTTCTATTGGTCAGGTGTGTTTTTCTCTGTTGGGATACTTCTTTTTAGCGGTAGCCTTTATTGTATGGCACTATTGCAGGTAAAATACTTCTCTTATTTTACGCCAATAGGTGGTGTATGTTTCCTAATTGGTTGGCTGTTAGTGGTTATTGGCGCTATGCGTCTAAGGAAATCGGCGTCACGCAATGAGTAATAAAATTGCACTATATTGCCGTCCAGGCTTTGAAAAAGAATGTGCAGCAGAAATTACAGATAAAGCAGGGCAAAAAGAAATTTATGGTTTTGCCCGCGTAAAAGAAAACAGTGGTTATGTTATTTTTGAGTGCTACCAAGCAGAAGATGCGGACAAACTCGCACGAACGTTGCCTTTTCGAGAATTAATTTTTGCTCGTCAAATGATTGTAATAGGGGATTTACTTAAGGATTTACCGTCTGAAGACCGTATTACCCCGATTGTAAATGCATTGAGTCAGCAAGTTGTGCGGGCAGGAGATCTCCGTGTTGAAGTTGCTGATACCAATGAATCGAAAGAACTCTTGAAGTTTTGCCGCAAGTTTACGGTACCTTTGCGTAATGCATTACGTAAAGAAAAAATCTTATTGCCACTCGAAAACTTTAAGCGGCCCGTTATTCATGTATTCTTTATTGCCCCTGGTTGCTGCTATACCGGGTATTCGTATACCAATAATAGTTCAAATTTCTATATGGGAATCCCAAGGTTAAAATTCCCATCAGATGCACCGAGCCGTTCAACCTTAAAACTTGAGGAAGCTTTCCACGTCTTCATTCCTTATGAAGAATGGGAAGAACGTCTAGCTAGTGGGATGAAAGCTGTCGATCTTGGTGCATGCCCAGGGGGATGGACTTATCAATTAGTGAAACGCAGTATGATGGTGGATGCTGTAGATAACGGCCCAATGGCGGAAAGCCTTATGGATACAGGGCAAGTTAAGCATCACCGTGAAGATGGTTTTAAATTTAAGCCTACTTCCCATAATATTACTTGGTTAGTCTGCGATATGGTTGAAAAACCAGCTAAAGTTGCTGCGCTAATGACTGATTGGCTTGCTCAAGGTTGGTGCCGAGAGGCCATTTTTAACTTAAAATTGCCGATGAAAAAGCGCTATGAAGAAGTTTCACATATCTTAGAAAAGATGAAAACACAGCTTAAAGAGCAAGGTGTTAATGTGTTGATTCAAGCTAAACAGCTTTATCATGACCGCGAAGAAGTAACTGTACATGTGATGAGGATATGGTCGGCAAATCCAATGGCACGTGAGTATTATTAATTTATAGAATCAGTTAATAAAAAAGCCACTTCATCATTAAGTGGCTTTTCTGTTTTCTATTAGTTGGGTGCATAACGCAACTGATTCAGATTCCCTCGTATCGGGATATCGGTTCTTAAAGTCGCAATATCTCGGCAAATCAATGCAATTCCCTGCTGATTGATGAGCTTTTTCTGCCATTTCTCTTCAAGGTTATCTAAATTGGCAAATATATTTTCAATAGAGTGATATTGTTGCAATAGTGTCGTGGCACTTTTAGGACCAATCCCTGCAACACCGGGAACTTTACTACTACTGATCCCTACAAGCCCCCAATAATCAGGAAGTTGATTAGGAGAAACGCCAAATTCCTTTTCGATAAAAGGGATATCTAGCCAGCGCTTTTGAAAATAATCGCGAATTCTTAAGTTAGGGGAAAGTAGTTGGCAGTAACCTTTGTCTGTGGATACGATGGTAACTGTGTGCCCCGATCCCGCAATGCGTGTTGCTAAGGTAGCGGCTAAATCATCGGCTTCATCCCCTTCAGACTGCCAGCAGTGAACCCCTTTTTCTTTAAATAAGGCTATTAGAGTGGGGAGTTCAGCATGCAAATCTTCAGGCATAGGTTGTCGGCCCGCTTTATAATCGGGGAGTTTTTCATGGCGCCAGCTTTGGTGACGTCCTTCTTCATCAAACACTGCAACAATGTGCGTGGCATCAGTATGAGCGATCAACTGCGATATTGCAGATAAACAAGTTTCTCCACACGGGCTTCCTTGCACCGCATGGATACGGCGTATTAAGTTTAATGCATCAATAATTAATAAGTGGATCATAAATACGTCAACATTTACTTATTTCACGATTTCATAGCAAGGTTCGTATGCCGTACCACCCGGTAATTTCATACGATGTTGCTCAACGAAGCCTTGTAATAACACATCCATACGCTTCATTAGCTCACTATCGCCGTGAATTTTGAATGGCCCATGTTTTTCGATGGCTTTCATACCAAATTCCTTCACGTTACCAGCCACAATACCGGAGAAAGCGCGGCGTAAATCTGAAGCCAGTTTCTCAGGTGCTTGCCCTGGGTGGAGGTTCAGTGATGCCATATTTTCATGCGTTGGTTCGAATGGATGTTGTAAATCGTGAGCAATTTTAATTGACCAGTTGAAGCTATAGGCATCACCTGTGCTACGGCGATTTTCTTTAACTTGTGGCATGCTACGTTTCATTACACGAGCGACTTCTGGTGCATCGTCAATAATAATTTGGTAATGCTTACTGGCTTCATCACCTAAAGTGTGACGAATAAAATCGTCTAACACTTCAAAGTATTCTGCACTTTCTTTTGGACCCGTTAAAATCAATGGTAGAACTTGTTCACTGTTGGCTGGGTCCATCAAGATACCAAGTAAATAAAGCAACTCTTCAGCGGTACCAACACCACCAGGGAAGATAATAATCCCATGACCTAATCGAACGAATGCCTCTAAACGTTTTTCGATATCAGGCATAATGATGAGCTCGTTCACTAATGGGTTTGGTGGCTCAGCAGCGATAATTGAAGGTTCAGTTAAACCGATAAAACGGCTATTTTTGTATTGTTGTTGGGCATGACCAACAGCGGCACCTTTCATTGGTGCTTCCATCGCTCCCGGGCCACAACCAGTACAGATATTGAGTTCACGCAAGCCAAGCTCATTACCTACCTTACGGCCATATTGGTATTCAATTTCATTAATTGAGTGGCCCCCCCAGCAAACAATCATACTCGGGTCTTCATCGATATGCAGGGCACGGGCATTACGCAAGATAGAGAAAATCATATTGGTAATATGTGTGCCATTTTCGAGGTCTAAATTAAATTGTTCTTTGGCATGCGTAATTTGCGCATGGACGAATAGAATGTCACGCAATACGGCAAATAGGTTTGCTTGTAAGGTGCGAATAATTTTACCATCAACAAAAGCTTTTTCTGGTGGGTCGATAAGTTCAAGCTTAACGCCACGCTCACGGCGTAATACATTGATATCAAAATCTTTACTTTTTTCTAATAGCTCTTTACTGCTATCAGTTAAGCTGCCTGAATGCAAAACGGCTAAAGAACAATTTCGAAATAATTGGTACAAATCGCTACTGGCCGTGCGTTTTAGCATATCAACTTCAAGTTGAGAGAGTAGATCCATAGATCCTAATGGACTGATATGAGTAATCAAGTAGTACTCCTTTACCCCATGGGTTCTTGATATGTGAATTGTACTGCAAATGTATTAATTACACTTACTTTTCAACTATATATACTTATTGTCGTGATAAACGACCTAGTTCTGGCGTAAATTCTTCATTACTACGCCATGGGTTTATATCAAGCCCTCCACGGCGAGTATAGCGTGCATAAACACTTAATTTTTCAGGTTTACACAATTGCATAATATCAGTGAAAATGCGTTCAACGCATTGTTCGTGAAACTCATTATGATGGCGAAATGAGACCAAGTAGCGTAATAAGGCTTCACGATCAATTTTGGGTCCACAATAGTGGATCTGCACAGAGCCCCAGTCAGGTTGGTTGGTAATTAAACAGTTTGATTTTAATAAATGGCTCACCAACGTTTCGTCAACAACCTGTTGTTGGGTGCTATTCGCCAAATAATCTCGATTAAACTCATAATTATCAATATCAATCTCTTGTTCATCAATACATTCGCCAAGTAATGGCTGGATAGGTTGATGAGCAAAGTGCTCTAATTTATGAAGTGTAACGCTTACTTGGCCATTAGCACAGCGGCATAAATCATTTTGCAAAGCGCTTCGCACATTTTCCCAAGTTTCAAAACGTGTTTGGTTAAAACTATTTAGGTAAAGCTTAAAGCTCTTAGATTCAATTAAGTTTTCGCTATTTGCATCAACACTAATCGAGCCGATTGCTACTTGGGGAACACCGCGCTGATTTAGCCATGAAAGCTCATACATTGTCCAAATGTCAGCACCGTGAAATGGAAGTGCTTTAGCGTGAATGGCTAAAGGATCACGATTTAAGCTACGAGGGACAGCTTGTAATAATGTGGCATCATACTGATCATGATAATCCGTTTTCTTTCCAAGAGTTAAATTATTAAGTGCGGGATTATTCTGGTAGTGTGACATATAGGTCCTTATACTTCATAAACTGAAAATGAGGCTAATAGGTAAAATTGGGATATTTTCTTCGTCTGTGAACTTCTGTCATAATACCATTTATCGACAACATTGACGCCTTTCTCTTTAAATTGACGACAAAAAACACATAATTATGAATACTTCACATTCTGCCGCACTACATAATTTTACTCAGAAATATGTTTCACAATGGCACCAACAAACGGGGTTACCTCCCGCCTCAACAGACTTATATGGTATTCCATCGCCATGTATTGTCCGCACAGGTGAAAACTGGGTTTACTGGGAACCTCAACCATTTCCAATAAAGGATGCGAGCTTAGATAAAGTTGCGACAGCATTGGAGATTAATTTACAAGGTGATATCCATGCTTTTTATACTGCACAGCTTGCTGGCGATATGAAAGCCACATTTCGTGATATTACGTTGAGTTTAGTACAGGTGTGGAATGAAGATGATTTCATCCGTTTGCAAGAAAATTTAATTGGTCATTTAGTGACTCAAAAGCGTTTAAAACTATCACCCACGCTATTCATTGCAACGTTGGAATCAGAGATTGAAATGATATCAATGTGTAATCTCACGGGGGAAATTATATTAGAAAAATTTGGTAGTCAGGAAAGGCGTGTACTTTCTTCGAATTTAACAAGTTTTCTCGATGAGCTAGTGGTTGTTGTTGAGCCTCAGGGGTAAGTGTTTTTAAGCGGGTTTGTGTGAGTAAATGCCTACAATTAAGCTAAGTAATTTCTTAAAAAATGTTCTTTATATTGTAATGATAATTATTTAACTTTTAATTTCATGGCGTTACTATCTGGTTTGTACTTTTTGCGTATTTTTACCGTGTTATTGTTTATTTTGCTAGGTTGTTTCATTAATAGATTTAATGCATTCTTATCGCGCTGGACAGGGTAAACTCGTTTAGCTTTTTATACCTTCATGTGAGGTGTAAAAATTGTTTAAAACAAGGCGATGGAACGCGATTAGGTGATAAATCTATAAATTTGTTTTAATCAACAGGATGTTGAATGACGGGAAGTCATTAGCAGGATGCGTAAATTTTAAAGTATGAGCCAGTCAGCTTCGGTTGACTGGCTTTTTTAGTTAATACCTATTGTAGCGGAGTGATGTGAAAAAATTAAAGATACTTTAATTTATTTAAATCAATGTTCTAATCTAATTGAATTTTTAGTTAGCGAAGCAATAATATCTTGGGTCATGGAATCTCGGAGCGCTTCTCGGCGGCGAAATTCAGCACGACGCTGGCTTTTCACTGACTCTATATCTCGTACGGGTTCTTGAATAGGTAATTGGAACCAACCATCAGGTGTTTTCGTGGCACCGCATTCTTGCCAAAACGTATCATAGCTTGATTTCAAATGCTGGCTCTTAATATGACACTGGTTTGAAATTCCTAATATTGATTTTACATCAAAGAAGGCTGCTACTGCATAAACCGCTGACATTAATAAATTTTTGGGCCTCATACCGTGCATTTGCTTAGTTATCAACCTAACTTGATCGACACTTTGTTCAGTGGAAGGGCCTTGCAAAGAGCACACGTACAATTGTCCTTCTGGGCCGAAGGAAAAACTCATTAAATAAATATCGTCACCGGTCTCATTTCTCAAGTGTAAAGTGAGGTCGCCTTCTCGAGGGTATTGAGAGTAAATCAATGTTAATTGAGCGAACTCTCCTGATTTTAATTCAATGTTTGCCACGAGAAGCCCTTCTCGCTTAGCAGAAAACATAGCTTCAATAGCTTCGGGCTTGAATGTACTTTCAATTAAATTGAGCGTGTAGCTGGCGGTTGATAGTTTTTGTTTTCCGCTCCAGCTTTTATGTAGATACTTATTTATAGGGCGTTCGATAAAATGAGGAACGCCTTCAATAACTGAAGAAAATTGCGCACTACGGTAGTTTTGGCACATAACTTGATAATGCTGATATTGTGACGAAGGCAGCTTTGAAATACGTATTTTTCTTTTTAATTCAATATAGTTAGAGTTTAAAGTTTTCCAGACTTTATTTTCCTTGCGCCACTGTTTTAGTCGTCCCATAGATAAACCATTTTGTTGTTAATTATTCTGTAAGTACTAAATTGATAAAACATTTAATCTTACATGTGCTATCTGCAACAAAATATAAACGAATCTTATTAAATGAATTGTTCGATTAATAGCTACGATAATAATTATTATCGATATGCAAAATAAATAAACTTGTATTTGCTGAGGCTTAACCCCATGTATCCGACAGAATTATGATAGAAAATACCGTATATTTGCTGCAGCCATCACTAAATGAGTTTAAGTATGAATATTGAACAACGTATTATTGAGAAACTTCGTCACTTAGAAGAGGAAATGAAATTAAAATCTCTTTGGAATGAACAGCCACCTTCACCCGAGGCTTTTAACAGTGTAGAGCCTTTTTGTATTGATACGATGGAGGCTATAGAGTGGCTGCAGTGGATTTTAATACCTCGTCTACAAATGTTAATTGAACAAGGGGCTACGCTGCCAACTAATTTTGCGGTCGCTCCTTATTTTGAAGAAGCGTATAAGCATGATGAAGAAGAACAATACACGTTACTTATCAATTATTTGCGTGAGTTAGATGGTTTTTTCTCCACTAAGACCTGCGGGTAATTTATTGATGCTGGAAATTATTTATCACGATGAATATATGGTAGCGGTTAATAAGCCTGCTGGTATGTTAGTGCATCGCAGTTGGCTGGACAGTAAAGAAACCGTATTTGTGATGCAGACACTACGTGACCAAATTGGCCAGTATGTTTACCCCATTCATCGCTTAGATAGGCCAACCTCAGGTATATTACTTTTTGCATTATCGAGTGAGGTTGCAAGGCTGTTGTCGGCTCAATTTGAAAACCATCAGTTAGAAAAAGTGTATCATGCCATTGTTCGTGGCTATTTAACTGAAGAGCAAACCATCGATTATCCGTTGTTAGAAGAGTTAGATAAAATTGCGGATAAGCATGCATCACGTGAGCCTGTTTTGCAGGAGTGTGTTACCCACTGTAAACCGATAGCAACAGTTGAATGTCCCATTGCGATTGGGCGATATGAAACATCAAGATTTAGTTTGGTTGAATTAAAACCTGAAACTGGTCGTAAACATCAATTGAGAAGGCATATGTCTCACCTTCGCCATCCTATTATTGGAGATAGCAAGCATGGCGACTTACGCCAAAATAGAGGCGTGAATACGCATTTTTCAGTATCGCGCTTGATGTTACATGCCAGCGTATTAAATTTAAACCATCCAATAACAAAAGAAAATATATCGTTGGTTGCCACATGGGATACACAATGGTTATCATTAATTGAGCAATTTGGATGGTCAGATACAGTTGCAAAATTAGGGATAAACGTTATTAACTCATCAAGTTAACTATGAAATAGAGGGAATGTTATGTCAAAAATAGGCATTTTTGTTGGAACTGTCTATGGTAACTCTTTAGCTGTTGCTGAAACGGCACAAGAAATTTTAGAGCAGCAAGGGCATGAAGTGGTTGTTTTTGATGAGCCCACCTTGAGCGATTGGCAACTTTATAATTCAGGTAATGAAATTGCACTTATTGTGACTTCGTCTACAGGGCAAGGGGATATACCTGACACCATCGCTCCGTTATATAGTGAAATCAAAGATGTTGTCGGTTATCAACCTGATTTACGTTACGGAATAATTGCTTTAGGTGATAGCAGTTATGAAAGTTTTTGTGGCGCAGGTATTCGTTTCGATGAACTGTTAGCTGAACAATCAGCGACCCGTATTGGCGATATTTTATTTATTGATGCAATTGAGGTGGATGTTCCTGAGGAGTTTGCTAAGCCTTGGGTTGAAGCATGGGCGGAGCTGCTTTAAATGTCTGCACCGTAGTATTACCTATATTAATGATAAATATTGGCAGTGCTACGGCGCAGTAAATTAATCATTTCACCTGTAAATTATTTACGGGTCAATTTTTCTAGATCTGCTTCAATTTCTGCGATCTTATTTGAAACCACATGTTCAAGATGGCGTAAGTCATCGAGAATTTTGTGTTTTAAATCAATGTCAGTTTGATCTGTTTGGCAAATTTGATCTAGTTCTTCAATGGCGTAACGTAGGTTAGTGTTAATTTCATTAATTTCTTTGAAATTATTATTACCATCCGCAATAGTTTTACGCTGGCGTGGGTATTTAAATTTTACGCTTTTAGCGAAAAACTCCCCTTTATCTTTGCGAAAATAAATTTTTAAAATGTCATTATTCGCTTCTTGGCGTAAGGTGTAGCGGTCAATATCTTGAGGGTTACTGATGCCTAAACTTTTCAAATTATCGTACATGTTAGCTCGCTTTACTGTAGAGACAGAGTCGGTGAACAAAGTGATAGTGTGAGCAGGCCGTAACAATATCGGTCTATTTCTCGTTAATAAGCTATCTATCCCATTCGTTTGGGTGATAGATTGAATGATGTTATTACACAAACAGCATCATTATAATGAAAAATAAAATAATACAGTTTTATTAGAGGTAAACGGCAAAAGCCACGGACATATTATGCGCGATTTGTAGAAATTGACAAACTTCTCTTTGCAATTAATGCGCTAATATTAAAAAGTAACACTGATATGGCCACCCGAGTTGCATACGGAGGTATGCGATTCGGGATAGCTTTAGTTTTTTAACCTAATTACAGTGGCTCACTATAAAAGTTTATTATAAAAACCAGTAACAGGTTTGGCGTGAGATTTTAGGCGTTTAATTACTCATCAATCGTTCTTAATAATTCATTAATACCCACTTTACCGCGAGTTTTCTCATCAACTTTTTTTACAATGACGGCGCAATACAGGCTGTAGCGACCATCTTTAGATGGCAAATTACCTGAAACAACTACGGAGCCAGCAGGGACTCGGCCGTAATGAATTTCACCTGTTTCACGGTCATAGATTTTTGTGCTTTGCCCCAGATAAACCCCCATTGAAATGACGGAGCCCTCTTCAACAATCACCCCTTCGACCACTTCAGAACGAGCACCAATAAAGCAGTTGTCTTCAATAATTGTTGGGTTAGCTTGCAATGGCTCTAATACGCCACCGATCCCTACACCACCAGATAAATGCACGTTTTTACCAATCTGTGCACATGAACCAACGGTTGCCCATGTATCTACCATTGTGCCTTCATCGACGTAAGCACCAATATTGACATATGACGGCATTAATACGCTATTTTTAGCGATATAAGCGCCTTTACGAACAGCGGCAGGAGGAACGACTCGGAAGCCTTCTTTTTCGAAGCGAGCTTGGTCATAATCCGCAAATTTCATTGGAACTTTATCGAAATAACGGCTTTCTGCACCGTCAATCACTTGGTTATCTTGAATGCGAAATGATAACAAAACAGCTTTTTTCAGCCATTGATGGGTAACCCAAACACCGGCAATTTTCTCAGCTACACGTAATTCTCCGCTATCGAGTAATGCAATGGTATCTAACACGGCTTGTTTTACTGAGTTTGATACCGTATTTGGTGTGATACTGGCTCGCTCTTCGAACGCTTGTTCAATGATCGCTTGTAAATGCTGCATTGATTGTATTTTCCTCTTGAATGTTATAAAAAGTGAACGTTCACCATAAAGATGTGATGGACGCTATATTTTATCCTTCGATTTTAGGGCCTCTGTCAACCTTTCTGATAACTCTTGTTGCATATTTTTAGTCAACGCTTTGTGTTCCTTATCAGCTAAAACAAAGAAATCTTCCACTTTTTCGCCAATTGTCGTGATGCGTGCGCCATATAGAGAAATTTCCATTTGAGCAAAAATATGACCGATGCGAGCCAATAAACCTGGTTGATCTAAGGCGAACAGTTCCATATAGGTGCGACGGTCGTTGGTGGAATGTAGAAAATTGACTTTTGTTGGCACGGTAAAGTGACGTAATTTTGACGGTAGAGTACGTGGCTTAGGCAGTGATATTTCTGGTTGCTGAACGGCTAATAACAACATTTTTCGGATGTGGTCGTATCTGTCTTTGGACAGAGGACTACCGTTAGGCTCAAGAACGACGAAGGTATCCATGGCCATATTGTCTTTGTTAGTAAAAATTTGAGCACTGTGAATGCTTAAATTTCGCCGATCCAATTCGCTGGCGACAGCGGCAAATAAATGGGGTTTATCATGGCACCAAATAAAAATTTCTGTTCCGCCATGTTTAGGTTGTGTGCTGATTAATACCAAAGGCTGGCTCAAGTCGTGGGCTAGTAAGTGCTTAGCATGCCATGCTAATTGGGATGGCGTATGACGTAAAAAATAATCGGCATGGCAGCGGGACCATAACCCCTGCAGTTTTTCTTCATCAATTGATGATTGGCGTAGTAATGATAAAGCTTGATAACGATGATGACGAATGCGTTCGCGTAAGTCAGGGGTGCTCTGCATGCCTTGATTTAATTGATGCTCTGTAGATAAAAAAAGTTCACGAATTAAACTTTGTTTCCAGCTATTCCACAGTGTGCTATTTGTCGCGCAAATGTCTGCAACCGTTAAACACATCAAGTAGTTAAGCCGTGAAACAGTTTTAACTTCCCCTGCAAATTGTTTAATGACATCGGGGTCTTGAATATCACGCCGTTGAGCTGTCACCGACATCAATAAGTGGTTTTTAACCAACCATGAAGCTAATTCAGCTTCTTTGACAGAAAAATCATGCAGTAAGGCAAAATCATAAACAAAATCAGAGCCAAGGTCGGAATGATCTCCTGATCGGCCTTTAGCTATATCGTGAAAAATGGCAGCTAATCGTAAAAGTTCAGGTTGCAATAATTTGGGATAAACACTGACACACAGTGGATGATCACGACGATTTTCTTCTAACGTAAAGCTATCAATTTTTTGCAGCACACGAATAGTATGTTCATCAACGGTATATGCATGGAATAGGTCGAATTGCATTTGACCAACGATATTGCTCCAGAGTGGGGTATAAGCGCTCAGTACACTATGAAGGTGCATTGGGACAAATGCACCTTTGATGGCGCGAGGGTGGCGTAGAATTTTGATAAACAGTTTTCGGGCTTCAGGGATTTCACATAATGGCACTGAAAGGTTGCGCCGCGCATAACGTAGTTGCCGTAAAGTAGTGGAATAGATCCCTGTAATATTTGGGTAGCGAGCCATTTGGTAAAACATTTTTAAAATAGCGGCTGGCTGCTTGATAAATAACTCTTCATCAATAACGTCAATCAATGATCCGCGTAATTGGAATAGAGAATCAATAGGACGGGGCTTTTCGTTGGGGTTAAGCGTTAAAATAGCTTCATCAAATAACTGCAATAGCATTTGATTGAGTTCCCGAACACGGCGAGTGACGCGATAAAAATCTTTCATCATTCGTTCAACGGGTTGGTTTTTTTCGCCTTCATAACCCAGTAACCGAGCCACACTAAACTGGCGGTCAAATAGCAGGCGATTATCATGACGTTTCACCACTAAATGGAGCGCAAAGCGAATTTTCCATAAAAATATTAGGCACTCTTTGAGTTCTTGGCGCTCTTCTTCAGTGAGAAAACCAAAACCTACCATTTCATCGACGGTGGTTGCACCAAAATGACGCCGCCCGACCCATAGTAAGGTATGGATATCCCGTAATCCCCCAGGGCTACTTTTTATATCGGGTTCTAAATTATAGCTAGTGCTATGGTAGCGTTGATGGCGTTCTTGTTGTTCTTCAATTTTTGCAGCAAAAAAGACCGCGGAAGGCCAAAAATCATCGCTAAAAATAGTTTTTTGTAATTGTAAAAACAGGGCGACATCACCACAAATTAACCGTGATTCAATGAGATTAGTTGCGGTGGTTAGATCTGCATTTCCGGCTTCGATGCATTCAGCGAGGGAACGGACGCTGTGGCCGATATCAAACCGCAAATCCCATAATAGAGTGATAAATTGCCCAATTTCGTTAGCGATGTGTTCTGGAAGCGGTTTTTTACTTAAAACTAAAATATCAATGTCAGAAAGTGGATGTAGTTCATGGCGCCCGTAACCCCCAACGGCGATTAGTGACATATCAGGCTGCTTATCAAATTGAAAGGATTGCCATAATCGAGTGAGTAACGCATCAAGGTAATCACTTCGCAAGTGAATAAGGTCGACAACATCTTTACCTTGGTTGAAAGCCTCTTCCAGCCACTGATCGAAATCATCGACATGTTGTCTTAATAAATTAAGTTCAAGGTCATGAGTACTAAATTGATTAGGGGGGAGGTAGGAAGCTGAATTTACAGTCATCTTTATCTTTCCATATTGATAGCAATAGGGGGTTAGCTACCAGCTTACGGTTTTTTGATAAAAATGAACAGAGGAAGAGCCTTCGGTTAGGAAGGCTCAATGGAGCAGATTATTCGTTAACTAATACTGCAGAGATAAACGGCTCTTCTTCTTTACGTAGAGTGAGGATTTCACAGCCGTTATCCGTCACAACTAATGTGTGTTCATATTGTGCAGACCAACCGCGGTCTTTGGTTTTAACTGTCCAGCCATCTTTCATGGTGCGAATACGGTGATCGCCTGTATTGACCATAGGCTCAATGGTAAAAGTCATCCCTTTTTGTAGAACCACGCCACTGTCGTCAGCATCATAGTGCAGAACTTGTGGTTCTTCATGGAAACCTTGGCCAATGCCGTGGCCGCAATATTCACGCACAACTGAGAAATCTTGTTTTTCGACAAACTCTTGAATGGCTTTACCTAAAGTACGTAAGCGAATACCCGGTTTAACCATTCGGATTGCTAAATATAAGCTGTCTAGTGTGACTTGGCAAAGGCGCTCACCTTGAATGGTTGGTTTACCAACAATAAACATTTTGGAGGTATCGCCATGGAAACCATCTTTAATAACGGTGACGTCAATATTAACAATATCGCCATCTTTTAAGATTTTATCATCACTAGGAATGCCGTGGCAGATGACATCATTGACAGAAATACAAACAGATTTAGGAAAACCGTGATAATTCAGGCACGCAGGGATAGCTTTCTGTACGTCAACAATATGTTGATGACATAGGCGATCTAATTCACCCGTACTAACTCCCGGCACAACGTGCGGAGCAATCATTTCTAACACTTCTGCTGCTAAGCGGCCAGCAACACGCATTTTCTGAATATCTTCTTCAGTTTTGATAATAATAGCCATGAATTTAGTCCATTCATGCCAACATTGAATTTGATGGCATGTTAAAAAAGAGGGGGAAAATAGGTAGCCCATTTTACATCGATGAGATATATGGTAACAGCCACCGCATTTTCTGCCAACTAGCTATCGAGCGGACTCGAAAGTCGAAGTCACTTTATAGTAGATAAGGAAAGGAGTGGAGCTTGTTCATTTTGAGCTTTTAACAGCACAAAATGCAAAATAGTAACGAAGGCCATCTAGAAGGTATTGCAAAAATAAGGCTTTTTTATCTTACCGAATAGCGTCTATAATTGACCTGAGCAATGGTTAAATATTGCTCAGGTCAATGGCTTTAAATCAAAACCACTTTTAGGCATTTTTGTGAGCGAAAAAAGCAACAAAAGTTGGCTTCTAGGTTGGTTTTATGGTATAAAGCGCGCCGGCAATCCATTTATTTCTAATCACCATCATCGAAATGTCATTTTATGGCATCAAGATAAAGTCGTTGATAAAATATTGGATGTGCGAAACTTAAAACTCAATTGTGTAATAACACACACAAATCGACACGTGCACCGGGGTGCTCTTATGCGTTTTAACGCAGCTTTGGAGTCGGTAGCATGGGATTTGTGGAGGCATAACCCCAATTACTTAAATACAGAGGTATTAAATGGCAACTGTTTCCATGCGCGATATGTTACAAGCAGGCGTACACTTTGGTCACCAGACTCGTTACTGGAACCCAAAAATGAAACCTTTCATTTTCGGTGCGCGTAACAAAGTTCATATCATCAACCTGGAAAAAACTGTTCCAATGTTCAACGAAGCTCTGGCTGAGTTGACTAAAATTGCTTCTCGTAAAGGCAAAATTCTGTTTGTCGGTACTAAACGTGCTGCAAGCGAAGCCGTTCAAGAAGCTGCTAACAGCTGTGATCAGTATTTCGTTAACCACCGCTGGTTAGGCGGAATGTTGACTAACTGGAAAACCGTTCGTCAGTCAATCAAACGTCTGAAAGATTTAGAAGTTCAGTCACAAGACGGTACTTTCGACAAACTGACTAAGAAAGAAGCGCTGATGCGTACTCGTGAACTTGGTAAGTTAGAAAACAGCTTAGGCGGTATCAAAGATATGGGCGGTTTACCTGACGCTCTGTTCGTTATCGATGCAGACCACGAACACATTGCTATTAAAGAAGCAAACAACCTGGGTATCCCAGTATTTGCTATCGTTGATACTAACTCTGATCCAGACGGTATCGACTTCGTTATCCCTGGTAACGATGATGCAATCCGTGCAATCAAACTGTATCTGGGCGCTGTAGCAAGCACCGTTCGTGAAGGTCGTTCACAAGATCTGGCTGTTCAAGCAGAAGAAAGCTTAGTAGAAGCTGAGTAATAAGGCCCAAATCCTTATTTAGGTATTGCTATACAGGTACTGCTATATGTTAGAAGGGGCCTGATTTAGGCCCCTTTTATATATGAATCAGAACTATCCACGTGGGGAAGACTCCCACGGGGAATATCGAGGAATAAATCACATGTCTGGAATTACCGCTGCATTGGTAAAAGAACTGCGCGAACGTACTGGCGCAGGTATGATGGAATGTAAAAAAGCACTCGTTGAAGCTAATGGCGACATCGAATTAGCGATTGATAACATGCGTAAATCAGGTCAAGCAAAAGCGGCTAAAAAAGCAGGTCGCGTTGCAGCTGAAGGTGTTATCCTGACTGAAGTTTTCAACGGTGGTAAAACAGGTGCTCTGGTTGAGCTGAACTGTGAAACTGACTTCGTTGCTAAAGACGCAGGCTTCTTAGCATTCGGTAAAGAAGTTTTGGCTTCTGTTGTTGCTGACAAAAATGCTGACATCGATGCGCTGAAAGCAAAATTCGAAGAAGCTCGTACAACATTAGTTGCGAAAATTGGTGAAAACATCAATATTCGTCGCGTTGCTATTCTGGAAGGCGCACAAGTAGGTAGCTACCTGCACGGTGCTCGTATTGGTGTTTTAGTTGCGGCTGAAGGCGCTGACGAAGAATTACTGAAACACATCGCTATGCATATCGCTGCAAGCAAACCTGAATATGTGACTCCAGATGATGTTCCTGCTGATGTTGTTGCTCATGAGCACCAAATCCAGTTAGACATCGCAATGCAATCTGGCAAACCACGCGAAATCGCTGAAAAAATGGTTATCGGTCGCATGAACAAATTCACTGGCGAAATCTCTCTGACTGGCCAGCCTTTCGTAATGGACCCAAGCAAATCTGTTGGTGACTTACTGAAAGAGAAAGGTGCTACTGTTTCTGGTTTCCTTCGTTTCGAAGTAGGTGAAGGTATCGAGAAAGTTGAAACTGACTTTGCAGCAGAAGTTGCTGCAATGAGCAAGTAATCAACTAAGGGCCGCCAATTGGCGGCTCTGTTTTATATACGTATATTCCCTGCGATGTTAGCGTCATAGGCATTGCGCTAGAATTCTTGTGTATAAAAAAATTATATTTAAACTAATTCAAAATTTAGGTACGTAGAACACTGTAATTCTACGTGTGTTACCCCAATAAATATCTGTTAGGACAGAACACCATGGCAACCAATGCAAAACCCGTTTATCAGCGTATTCTGCTTAAATTAAGTGGCGAAGCCTTACAAGGGGCAGAAGGTTTTGGTATCGATGCTAGCGTTTTAGATCGTATGGCTCAGGAAATTAAAGAACTCATAGAACTGGGTATACAGGTCGGTGTGGTTATTGGCGGTGGTAACCTGTTTCGTGGTGCTGGTTTGGCACAAGCTGGAATGAACCGTGTTGTCGGAGACCACATGGGGATGCTAGCAACTGTGATGAACGGACTCGCAATGCGTGATGCATTACATCGCGCCTATGTGAATGCAAGACTGATGTCTGCGATCCCACTTAACGGTGTCTGTGATAACTATAGCTGGGCAGAGGCCATTAGCTTGTTACGTCACGGCCGTGTCGTTATTTTTTCTGCAGGAACAGGCAACCCATTCTTTACAACAGACTCCGCTGCATGCCTACGTGGTATTGAAATTGAAGCGGATGTCGTGTTAAAAGCGACAAAAGTTGATGGTGTGTATTCAGCAGACCCTGCTAAAGACCCAGACGCAGTCCTTTATGAAAATCTGAGTTACCAAGAGGTTTTGGAACGTGAACTTAAAGTGATGGATTTAGCGGCATTCACATTAGCACGTGACCATAACTTACCGATTCGCGTATTCAATATGAATAAACCGGGCGCTTTACGTCGCGTTGTTATGGGCGAAAATGAAGGAACTCTGATTTCTCACAATTAATACTCAGAGACATGACCTGAGTTTAAATGTATTATCTAATATAAATTCAGACAATTTAAGCGAGGTCGCATGCGGCCTTTAATAACCAGTTCTTAAGGGTTGAAAACGTGATTAACGAAATCCAAAAAGATGCTCAAGACCGTATGGAAAAGAGCCTTGAAGCATTCAAAAGCCAAATTAGTAAAGTTCGCACAGGCCGTGCATCTCCAAGCCTATTAGACGGTATCACTGTTGAATACTATGGTTCAGCGACACCTTTGCGCCAATTAGCTAACGTCACTGTTGAAGATTCACGCACATTAGCTATTTCTGTTTTTGACCGTAGCATGTCACCTGCGATTGAAAAAGCAATCATGGCATCTGATTTAGGCTTAAACCCATCATCAGCGGGTACTGTTATCCGTGTTCCACTTCCTCCATTAACGGAAGAGCGTCGTAAAGACTTAATTAAAGTGGTTCGTGGTGATGCAGAGCAAGGCCGTATCGCAGTCCGTAACGTTCGCCGTGATGCTAATGACAAAGTGAAAGCATTACTGAAAGATAAAGAAATCAGTGAAGATGACGAGCGTCGTTCACAAGATGATATCCAAAAGCTGACTGATAGCTACATCAAAAAAGTTGATGAAGCATTAGCGCAAAAAGAAGCAGAGTTGATGGAATTTTAATCCATCATAATAATAAAGCCACCAATGCAAACTGTAAAAGTGTGCGTTAGCGTGGCTTTATTATTTTTCAAGCTTATTAAAAAATCCTTTCTAACCTCTAAGCTGATATAATCTCAGTATTGAATTAATACAGAGTACTCAATCACTATGAAATGTCTGACAATCCTAGGTTCTACAGGCTCAATTGGTACAAATACACTTTCTGTTGTTCGCCAAAATCCCGAAAAATTTCAAATCGTTGCTCTAGTGGCAGGAAAGAATGTCACTGAAATGGCGAAACAGTGCCTTGAGTTTAATCCGAAATATGCCTCAATGGCGGATGAATCGTCAGCAAAAGCGCTAAGAACTATTTTGACTGAGAATAATTGTAAAACTGAAGTTTTGTCAGGAAAACAAGCTGCAATTGACCTTGCTGGTCTGGATGATGCTGACCAAGTTATGTCAGCCATTACTGGGGTTGCCGGTTTACTTCCTACTTTAGCGGCAATACGCAAAGGTAAAAGAATATTATTAGCGAATAAAGAGTCTTTAATTACTAGTGGCCGTTTATTCTTTAATGAGATTCGCAAGCACAATGCAACAGTATTTCCTATTGATAGCGAGCACAATGCTATCTTCCAGAGTTTACCTGAAATTATTCAACTGAATTTAGGTTTTGCCGATTTATCAGCTTCCGGTATCTCAAGTATTGTTTTAACCGGATCAGGTGGGCCATTTAGGGATACACCGTTATCGCATCTTGATAATGTGACTCCTGATGAAGCATGTAACCACCCAAATTGGTCGATGGGGCGAAAAATATCAGTCGATTCAGCGACAATGATGAATAAGGGTCTAGAATATATTGAGGCTTGCTATTTTTTTAATGCGAGCGCCGAGCAAATGGAAGTGATTATCCATCCTCAATCTGTAATTCATTCCATGGTTCGGTATAAAGATGGCAGCGTAATAGCACAACTGGGCACGCCTGATATGCGAACTCCAATTTCATACAGTATGGCTTATCCTCAGCGTATCATGTCTGGTGCAAAACCTCTTGATTTTGCAACACTTTCATCATTAACATTTGTTCAGCCTGACTATCAACGCTATCCTTGCTTGAAACTCGCAATCGATGCCTGTCACCAAGGGCAAGCCGCTACGACGGCACTTAATGGTGCGAATGAAATGACAGTTGCTGCTTTTCTCGAAGGCAAAATACGCTTTACGGATATAGCAAAAATTAATCGCAATGTGTTAGATAGCCAAGTTTTTTCTGAACCTGTTTCGATCGAAGAGGTCTTAGAAATCGACGAACGAGCGCGTAAAAATGCAGAAAAAATAATCGCTCAGACAATTTAACGCTGGTATGTGTTTTATTTAGTTGCTGATAGCCATAATAACTCTTTAATATGTGATGTGTTTAAAAAAGAAAAATAACATAGTACCTCTTAGAGATTTAAGGATGTGTCTTATCAGCAAATTCAATAATAGTAGTTATTATTGGTCTGTATACTCAAAGTGGTACTCACAAGGATTAATATTTAATGAACTCTAGTGGTGAAAATCTCTCTGACTCAATAATGCCTAAGCACGTTGCTATCATTATGGATGGTAATGGCCGATGGGCTAAACAAAGAGGGAAGCTCAGAATTACAGGTCATAAGGCAGGCGTTGAATCTGTCCGTAATTCTGTGCGCTTTGCGGTAAAAAATAAAATTAGTTCGCTCACATTATATGCTTTTAGCAGTGAAAACTGGAGAAGGCCAGAGAAAGAAGTCAGTTCTCTCATGGAGCTATTTGTTTTTGCTCTTGATAATGAAGTTAAGAACCTACATAAAAACAATGTAAAACTAAAAGTCATTGGTGATATTAGCCGTTTTAGTGAACGCCTCAGAAAAAGAATTGATAAGGCAGAAGCATTAACGCAAAACAACACTGGGCTAAAACTGAATATTGCAGCGAACTATGGTGGCCGCTGGGATATTAGTAACAGTGTAAAACAAGTATTTGCAAAGGTACAAAGTGGTGAGCTTTCTATTGATGACATCAATGAAGAAAGTATCGATAACCATATTTGTATGCATGACCAAGAAAATGTCGATTTAGTCATAAGAACTGGGGGGGAGCATCGCATAAGCAACTTCCTATTATGGCAAGTCGCATATGCGGAATTTTATTTCACCAACGTTTTGTGGCCAGATTTTGATGAAATGGTGTTTCAGAGTGCAGTTGATGCTTTTAGTAAGCGTGAGCGCCGTTATGGTGGAGCTGAATCAGATGATGAACTGGGCAAAGAATAGGGGAAAGATGTGCTGAAATATCGTTTGCTTACTGCGATAATTTTAATACCAATTGTTATTGCGGCGCTGTTTTTACTTTCCCCAGCGAATTTTGGGCTTGTCGTGATTGCGGTTTGTGCTTTAGGTGCTTGGGAATGGGCACAATTTGTCGGCTGGCACTCTCAAGCTAAGCGCATAGGCTTAGCGGTTGTTTTTGCTGCAATATTACTTGCAATGCAATTTTCTATTTCCGATATAAATCAGTTCTCCTCTGAGCCTATGATTTTGTATGGTTTATGGGCTGGCCTTATTTGGTGGGGGATAGCGATTATTTTAGTTGTTACCTATCCCGCCTCCGCTTCTTGGGGCAAATCAGTTGTTATTCGCTTATTATTTGGCGTGTTAACGATTATCCCATTTTATTGTGGAATGATGGTTTTAAGAACCGTTGGTTATCAAAGTGATACATTCTTTGGAGCTTGGTGGTTATTGTATGTCATGTTGCTAGTTTGGGGGGCTGATTCAGGTGCCTATGCATTTGGTCGTACTATCGGGCGCAACAAAATGGCACCGAAGGTATCTCCTGGTAAAACATGGGAAGGCTTGGTGGGTGGCCTTATAACTGCTGGGATTATTTCATGGTTATTTAGCGCCTTTGCGCCAATCCCCGTGATGCCTGATTATTTGCTAGTGACTTCAATTATTGTTGTTGTAGTATCTGTGTTTGGTGATTTAACTGAGAGTATGTTTAAGCGCCAATCAGGTATTAAAGATAGTAGCCACTTAATTCCAGGGCATGGCGGTATCTTGGATCGTATTGATAGCCTAACAGCGGCAATCCCAGTTTTTGCTGGGCTAAATTTGTTAATTTTTAACGGTTTTGGTCTTTAGGAAGATACATGGGATTTATTTGGAGTTTAGTTGCATTTATTATCGCAATAGGTGTGTTAATTACAGTACACGAGTTCGGCCATTACTGGGTTGCTCGCCGCTGTGGTGTTTATGTTGAGCGCTTTTCTATAGGGTTCGGCAAAACCTTATGGCGCAAAGTCGATAAGAATGGTACCGAATTTGTTTTGGCGATAATCCCCTTAGGGGGGTATGTCAAAATGCTTGATGAGCGAGTTGGTAGCGTTTCTCCTGAACGTCGCCATCAAGCGTTTAACAATAAAACTGTCGGTCAACGAGCTGCCATTATTGGTGCAGGGCCAATCGCGAACTTTTTATTAGCAATTGTTGTCTATTGGATAGTCTTTATGATTGGTGTTCCTTCTGTGAAACCTGTCATTGAAGACGTAAAGCCAGGCTCTATTGCGGCAATTGCAAATTTTGAACCAAAAATGGAACTAAAATCTATTGATGGCATCGAAACTCCTGATTGGAATTCAGTTCGTTTAGCATTGGTCGGTAAAATCGGTGACCGTGAACTGACAGCGCAAGTATTACCCAGTGGTTATAATGAACCGATTACTAAAACGGTTGATTTAACCACTTGGCAGTTTGATCCAGAGAAACAAGATCCGATTTTGTCGGTAGGTATAATGCCTGTCTCTGCAAGAATTGACCCTGTTATTCAAAAAGTAACGCAAGGGTTAGCTGGTGAACGGGCAGGTTTGCAGAAAGGCGACAGAATAGTGAGTGTTAACGGGGAAGTTCTGGGCCTGTGGGATCCCGTTACACGAATTATTCGTAATAACCCGGGCGTCCCGTTAAAACTTGAAGTGCAACGGTCGCAGCAATTGATTTCACTCACGTTGACCCCTGATAGCCAAGATGGGCCGCGTGGGGAGAAAATTGGGTTTGCAGGCGTAGAACTTTCAGTGTTACCGTTAGCAGATGAATATAAGATGGTGCAACAATATGGGCCATTTTCTGCGTTTTACCAAGCCAGTGATAAGACGTGGCAGTTAATGAAGTTGACGGTCAATATGATGGGTAAACTGGTTGTTGGGGATGTCAAACTCAATAACTTAAGCGGTCCGATATCTATCGCTAAAGGTGCGGGGGTATCCGCCGAGTCAGGCTTGGTATATTATTTGATGTTTATTGCGCTTATTAGCGTCAATTTAGGTATCATCAATCTGTTTCCATTGCCTGTTTTAGATGGGGGGCACTTGCTCTTCTTATTAATTGAAAAAATTAAAGGAAGTCCGGTGTCTGAGCGAGTACAAGACTTTAGTTTTCGGATAGGTGCAATGGCATTGATTCTGTTAATGGGACTTGCACTTTTTAATGATTTCTCTCGCTTCTAATTTTTGTAAGCTGGGGACCAGTAAGGAATACGCATAACAACGATGGCGATGAAAAAGTTGCTCATAGCGTCGCTGCTTTTCGGCAGCGCCACTGCATACGGTTCAGACGGATTCGTAGTTAAAGACATTCGTTTCGAAGGTCTACAACGCGTCGCCGTTGGTGCAGCATTATTGAACATGCCAGTTAGGGTTGGCGATTCAGTTGATAACGATGATATCAGCCGTTCGATTCGTTCCCTATTTTCAACCGGTAACTTCGAAGATGTTAGGGTCCTGCGTGATGGAAACACGCTGATCGTTCAAGTTAAAGAGCGGCCAACGATTGCAAGTATCACCTTTACAGGCAATAAGTCTGTTAAAGATGATATGCTCAAGCAGAACTTGGAAGCTTCAAATATCCGCGTTGGTGAGGCACTCGACCGCACGACAATTGCAAATATCGAAAAAGGTTTAGAAGACTTTTACTATAGCGTTGGTAAATATAATGCAACAGTAAAAGCTGTTGTAACGCCTTTGCCACGTAACCGTGTGGATTTAAAATTTGTTTTCTCTGAAGGTGTTTCAGCTCAAATTCAGCAAATTAATATTGTAGGTAATAAAAATTACACTACAGCAGAATTAGTTAATAAGCTGCAATTGCGTGATGATGTTCCTTGGTGGAACCTCGCTGCTGACCAGAAATATCAGAAGCAAAAACTGGCGGGTGACTTAGAAACTCTGCGCAGTTTTTATCTTGATCGTGGTTATGCGCGTTTTAATATAGACTCCACGCAAGTCAGTCTGACCCCAGACAAAAAAGGTATTTATATTACTATTAACATTACTGAAGGCGACCAATATAAAATATCGGGTGTCGAAGTTAATGGTAATACGGCTGATCATTTAACTGAAATCCAAGAGCTTATCACTATTACACCGGGAGAATTATATAACGGTGCTCAAGTGACAAGTATGGAAAACAAAATCAAAGATATGTTTGGCCGCTATGGTTATGCATATCCTCGAGTAATGACACAACCTGAAATCAACGATGCAGATAAAACAGTTAAATTGCACTTAAATATTGATGCAGGTAACCGTTTCTATGTGCGTGAGATTCGTTTCCAAGGTAATGACACCAGTAAAGATACTGTTTTACGTCGTGAAATGCGCCAAATGGAAGGTGCATGGCTCGGAAATGATTTAGTTGAACTAGGTAAAGAACGTCTGAATCGTACAGGTTATTTCGAAACTGTTGATGTAGAGACTCAACGTGTACCTGGTAGCCCTGACCAAGTAGATGTTATCTACAAGGTTAAAGAGCGTAATACTGGTTCAATGAACTTTGGTATCGGTTTTGGTACTGAAAGTGGTGTGAGCTTCCAAGTTGGGGTTACACAAGATAACTGGTTAGGTACAGGTAACGCAGTTGGTATTAACGCAAGTAAAAATGACTACTCAACTAACGTTGAATTCTCATTTACTGACCCGTACTTCACCGTTAATGGTGTGAGCTTAGGCGGTCGTATTTTCTATAACGACTTTAGTGCGAAAGATGCTGATCTATCAGGCTATAACAACAAAACGTATGGCCTAGACAGTTTCTTGAGCTTCCCATTTAATGAAAATAACTCTTTCCGCGTCGGTGCGGGTTATGTTCATAACCGACTTTCGGATATGCGTGCTCAAGCTGCCATGTGGGATTACCTTGATTCTATGGGTAAAAATCCACCAGTTACAGAGAACGGACGTAATAAAGAAAGCTTTGATGCGGATGACTTCACACTTAACTTAGGTTGGACTTATAACTCGTTAAACCGTGGTTTCTTCCCGACATCGGGTAATAAAACGAACGTATCGGGTAAAGTGACAATTCCTGGTTCTGATAACGAATACTATAAACTACGCTTTGATACAGCGCAGTATTATCCACTGGACGAAGACGAAACTTGGGTAGTTCTGGGGCGTGCACAAGCAGGTTATGGTGATGGTATTGGCAGTAAGCAAATGCCATTCTATGAAAACTTCTATGCGGGTGGTTCAAGCACCATTCGTGGTTTCCGTTCGAATAATATCGGTCCAAAAGCGGTTTATTTGAAGAAAATTAATGGAAAAGATGGCCCAGAGCCTGGAAGCCCATCAAGTGATGCGGTCGGTGGTAATGCGATGTACGCGGCATCATTTGAGTTAATCACTCCGACTCCATTTATTGACGAGAAGTATTCGAACTCCGTTCGTACCTCTCTCTTTGTTGATGCAGGTACGGTATGGGACACTAATTGGAACAGTATTCCTGCGGCTTGGCGCGAAGGTATGCCTGACTATGGTAAGGCAAGCAATATCCGAGCTTCTGCGGGTGTGGCTTTACAATGGATGTCTCCACTTGGACCACTGGTCTTCTCTTATGCGCAGCCGATTAAGGACTACGAAGGGGATAAATCAGAACAGTTCCAATTTAATATTGGTAGAACGTGGTAATCTATTCCAGTTTCTATCTATGAAGGCTCCCATTTTTTTGTGGGAGCAACCAAAATTTCCAGCCATACGTATGGGTTAAGGAGTTTAGTGTGAAAAAATTGTTGTGTGCAGCGGGTGTGAGTATTGCTTTAGCAATGTCTGCGGGGGCTTATGCTGAGAAAATCGCTATCGTCAATGTTGGTGAAATTTTCCAAAATATGCCAGCGCGTGAAGCCGTTGCTAAACAGCTTGAAAGTGAATTCAAAAGTCGTGCGACTGAGTTACAAAATCTAGAAAAAGATTTGCAAACTCGTGTTGAAAAATTGCGTCGTGATGGTGCAACAATGAAACAAAGTGAGCGCGAAAAGCTTGAATCTGAACTCATGACTAAACGTGATCAATTCGCTGAAAAAGCTCAAAAATTTGAAGAAGACAACCGCCGTCGCCAAGGCGAAGAGCGTACTAAAATTTTAACTCGTATTCAGAACTCTATTAAGGCTGTTGCAGCTAAAGAAGGCTATGATGTCGTTATCGATGCAAATGCAGTTGCTTATGCAAAAGATAGCGTTGACATTACAAGTCAGGTTCAAAAACAGGTTAAATAATAGATGTCTTCAATTCGATTGGCTGACCTTGCTCAGCAGTTGAATGCGCAATTACACGGTGATGGTGATATTACCATCACCGGTATTGCTCCAATGCATTCAGCGAATAATCAACAGATTACTTTTCTATCTGACAGCCGTTATAGTGACAAATTGGCAGATTGCCAAGCTGCAGCGGTGGTTCTCACAGCAAAAGATCTTGAAGCATGCAAAGTGGCTGCTCTGGTAGTGGATAACCCATACCTTGCTTATGCACGCATGGCTCAAATTATGGATACAACGCCAAGCCCAGCTGAAGATATCCATGCATCAGCGGTAATTGCTGATGATGCAAAACTTGGTAAGAATGTCGCAATTGGCGCAAATGCCGTTATCGAAAGTGGTGTTGAGCTTGGCGATAATGTGGTGATTGGCGCAGGTTGTTTTGTGGGCAAAAATACGCGTATTGGTACAGGAACCCGTTTGTGGGCGAATGTCAGCGTATACCACAATGTTGAGATTGGCGAACACTGTTTAGTTCAATCTGGCACAGTCATTGGCTCTGATGGTTTCGGCTATGCGAATGATCGTGGTAATTGGATCAAAATTCCTCAATTAGGCACAGTGATCATCGGCGATCGTGTTGAGATCGGTGCGAGTACAACCATTGACCGAGGTGCTTTAGACAACACAGTAATTGGCAATGGGGTTATTATCGATAACCAGTGCCAAATTGCACACAATGTCATAATTGGTGATAATACCGCAGTTGCTGGTGGTGTTATCATGGCTGGTAGTTTAAAAATCGGCCGTTACTGTATGATTGGTGGTGCCAGTGTCATCAACGGCCATATGGAAATTTGCGATAAGGTCACAGTAACAGGAATGGGGATGGTCATGAGACCTATCACTGAACCAGGAGTATATTCTTCAGGGATTCCTTTACAGCCTAATAAAACTTGGCGTAAAACAGCTGCTTTAGTCTTAAATATCAATGAGATGAATAAGCGACTGAAACATGTTGAGCGTGAATTAGATAGCCAAAATCAAAAAAAACAGTAATCATTTTGTAATTCAGGCTAAAATAGTTATCTGAGTTACGTTTTCCGGCCTGCCAGTTAACCTAATTTAAGGTTAAAGCAGGCCGATTCATTAATTAAACCGTATTAATAGACAGGAAGAGTATTTCGATGAGTGATAATCATACTCTGAATATAGAAGAAATCTTAGAACTGCTTCCGCACCGTTACCCATTCCTTCTGGTTGACCGTGTATTGGATTTTGAAAAAGGCAAATCATTACGTGCAGTGAAAAATGTGTCATTTAACGAGCCATTTTTCCAAGGACACTTCCCTAGTAAACCTATTTTCCCTGGTGTATTGATTTTAGAAGCCATGGCGCAAGCGACAGGAATTCTTGCGTTTAAAAGCGTTGGAAAATTAGAGCCGGGTGAGTTGTACTATTTTGCAGCGATAGACAATGCGCGTTTTAAACGTCCCGTTCTACCAGGAGACCAAATGGTCTTAGAAGTAGAATTTATCAAAGAACGTCGCGGAGTTGCACGTTTTAAAGGTGTTGCTAAAGTTGATGGAGAAGTGGCCTGCGAAGCAGAAATGATGTGCGCCCGTCGTCGTGAGGTCTGATATGATTGATAAAACAGCCTATATTCATCCATCCTCTATCGTAGAAGATGGAGCTATCATCGGTGCCAATGTTCATATTGGCCCTTTTTGTTATATTGGCGCGAATGTTGAAATTGGTGAAGGCACTGAACTGAAATCTCATGTTGTGGTTAATGGCCATACAAAAATTGGTCGTGACAATGTGATTTTCCAGTTCGCTTCCATTGGTGAGATTAATCAAGATCTTAAATACCAAGGCGAACCAACGCGAGTTGAAATCGGGGACAGAAACCGTATTCGTGAAAGTGTAACCATTCACCGTGGTACTGTTCAAGATGTTGGCCTGACAAAAGTGGGCAATGATAACTTACTGATGGTGAATGTGCATATTGCTCATGATTGTATCATTGGAAACCGTTGTATTATTGCAAATAACGGTACTCTAGGTGGTCATGTAACACTTGGTGATTATGCCATTATTGGTGGGATGACCGCAGTTCACCAGTTTTGTAAAATTGGTGCTCATGTTATGGTTGGTGGCTGCTCTGGTGTCGCACAAGATGTGCCGCCTTATGTCATTGCACAAGGTAACCACGCGACACCATTTGGTTTAAATCTTGAAGGTCTAAAACGCCGTGGTTTTGAAAAAGAATCACTACATGCTATTCGTAATGCATACAAGGTGTTATATCGTTCAGGTAAATCGTTAGAAGAAGCTCGTGAAGAAATCGCAGAAGCGGCAAAAGCGAATGAACACGTTAAAGTGTTTAGTGATTTCTTAGAGGATTCAGCGCAGTCTAAACGTGGTATTATTCGTTAATCTAGTATTAATGAATCGAGGCCTTTAATAAGGAGCGAATTTCGGTGAATAATAGCCGCCCACTTACTATTGGCCTTGTTGCCGGAGAAACATCTGGTGATATTCTCGGTGCGGGGCTTATCCGTGCACTTAAAGAGCAAATACCAGATGCTCGCTTTGTTGGTGTTGCTGGTCCTTTAATGCAAGCCGAAGGTTGTGAAGCTTGGTATGAAATGGAAGAGCTTGCCGTCATGGGCATCGTTGAAGTCCTCGGCCGCCTACCTCGGTTATTATCCATCCGTAAGGATCTAACCCAGCGTTTTACCGAATTACAGCCAGATGTTTTTGTTGGAATTGATGCCCCTGATTTTAATATTACCCTTGAGGGGCGCTTAAAATCGAAAGGGATTAAAACCATTCATTATGTTAGCCCATCAGTTTGGGCATGGCGTCAAAAACGAGTATTTAAAATCGGTCGTTCAACGAATTTAGTATTAGCTTTCTTACCTTTTGAAAAAGCCTTTTACGATCGTTTTAATGTTCCTTGCCGTTTTATCGGGCACACAATGGCGGATGCCATTCCATTACACCCTGATAAACAAGCCGCTCGACATCGGCTGAATATTCCTGAGCATGTTAAATGTTTAGCCTTACTGCCAGGAAGTCGTCATTCAGAAGTCGAAATGCTAAGCGCAGATTTTCTTAATACAGCGAAAATATTACAGCGTAATATCCCGGATTTACATATTGTGGTGCCGTTGGTGAATGAAAAACGCCGCCAGCAGTTTCATGAGATAAAGCAAAATACTACGCCTGAACTGCAAATTCATACTTTAGATGGCCAAGCTCGTGATGCAATGATTGCAGCAGATGCGACTTTATTAGCATCAGGAACGGCAGCACTTGAATGTATGCTAACAAAATGCCCAATGGTGGTGGGGTATCGTATGAAACCTTTCACCTTCTGGTTGGCAAAACGGTTAGTGAAAACGCCGTATGTTTCTTTGCCTAATTTGTTAGCAGGAAAAGAGATTGTCAAAGAGTTACTACAAGAGGATTGCCAGCCTGATAAACTTGCACAGCAGTTGCTTCCACTCCTAGAGGGTGGCAAGCGGGTTGAAAACCTGAAAGAAACTTTTTTACAATTACATCAGCTTATTCGTTGTGATGCAGATAAACAAGCTGCTGAAGCTGTATTAGATATGGTCAAAAATTAATGGAATTTATCTATCCAAAAGCAAATTTAATCGCGGGTGTTGACGAAGTGGGTCGAGGCCCATTAGTCGGAGCTGTAGTGACTGCAGCGGTGATTCTTGATCCCAATAACCCTATTATAGGGTTGGCAGACTCAAAAAAACTCACCGAAAAAAAACGTGAGAAATTATTTGATGAAATTCAAGAAAAAGCATTGTGTTGGTGTATTGGTCGCGCAGAACCAGAAGAAATTGATAATATAAATATATTACATGCAACTATGTTAGCTATGCAGCGCGCTGTTGCCGGTTTATCCATTATTCCTGAGTATGTTTTAATTGATGGTAACCGTTGTCCTGAATTGCCAATGCCTTCACAAGCAGTAATTAAGGGCGACAGCCTAGTACAAGAAATTAGCGCAGCATCCATTTTAGCTAAAGTGATTAGGGATAGGGAAATGGTTGAGTTGGACAAAGCTTTTCCTGAATATGGTTTTGCGAAGCATAAAGGCTACCCAACCGCGTATCATTTAGAAAAATTGGCGCAGTATGGTGCAACCGAATTCCATCGTAAAAGCTTTGCTCCTGTGAGAAGAGCTTTAGACAGCAATAAGTAGGTATTAGGTCGATGGCATCACCTCGTTTTATTCATTTACGTGTTCATAGTGACTATTCCATGATTGATGGGCTAGCCAAAACAGGACCACTGGTTAAAAAAGTGGCTTCAATGGGTATGCCTGCATTCGCGATCACCGATTTTACTAACCTTTGCGGGTTAGTCCGGTTTTATGGTGCAGCGCATGGTGCAGGGATCAAACCCATTATTGGCGCTGATTTTTATGTGGAAAGTGAATTATTAGGTGATGAAATATCTCACCTAACTGTTTTAGCACGTAATAATGAAGGCTATCAAAACCTTACCTTACTAATTTCTGAAGCATACCAAAAGGGCTATGGTGCGGTTGGGCCAACGATAAAACGAGAATGGCTGGCCAAGCACAAAGACGGCTTGATTCTGCTGTCCGGTGGCCGTAAAGGGGATGTCGGGCAATTTCTATTAAGGGGAAACCAATCCTTAGTGGATGAGTGCCTTGCATTCTATGAAACTCATTTCCCAGATAGCTACTATTTAGAGTTAGTCAGAACAGGGCGGCCTGATGAAGAAAGTTATCTACATGCGGCTGTCGAGTTAGCGACTAAAAAAGGCCTACCTGTCGTTGCAACGAATGATGTTTGTTTTATTGAAAGTAGTGATTTTGACGCTCATGAAATACGTGTTGCTATCCATGATGGTTTTACATTAGCAGATCCAAAAAGGCCTAAAAATTATAGCCCTCAGCAATATTTACGTTCCGAAGAAGAGATGTGTGAGCTGTTTGCTGACATCCCTGAAGCGCTAGAAAACAGTGTAGAGATTGCTAAGCGTTGTAATGTGACGATCCGTTTAGGTGAATACTTCTTACCTCAATTCCCAACAGGGGATATGAAAACAGAAGACTTTTTAGTCATGCGCTCTAAAGAGGGGCTCGAAGAGCGTTTAGAATTTCTGTTTCCTGATGAAAAAATCAGGGCAGAAAGGCGTCCTGAGTATGATGAGCGTTTAGATATCGAACTCAACGTAATCAACCAAATGGGTTTCCCTGGCTACTTCTTGATAGTTATGGAGTTTATCCAATGGTCGAAGGATAACGGCGTACCCGTTGGGCCTGGACGAGGTTCGGGGGCAGGTTCCCTTGTTGCCTACGCACTCAAAATTACTGACCTTGACCCGTTGGAGTTCGATTTACTATTTGAGCGTTTCTTGAACCCTGAGCGTGTTTCGATGCCTGACTTTGACGTCGATTTCTGCATGGAAAAACGCGACCAAGTCATTGATCACGTAGCCCAAATGTATGGGCGTGATGCCGTTTCACAAATCATTACCTTTGGTACGATGGCGGCAAAAGCGGTTATCCGCGACGTGGGGCGTGTACTTGGGCACCCATATGGTTTTGTTGATAGAATTTCTAAATTAGTGCCGCCAGATCCCGGTATGACACTAGAAAAAGCATTCGAAGCAGAGCCACAGCTCCCTGAAGTTTATGAAGCTGATGAAGAGGTTAAAGCGCTTATCGATATGGCGCGTAAACTCGAAGGGGTCACTCGAAATGCCGGTAAACATGCGGGTGGGGTGGTTATCGCTCCAACTAAAATTACTGACTTTGCGCCACTGTATTGTGATGCGGAAGGTAATAACCCCGTCACGCAATTCGATAAAAACGATGTCGAATATGCAGGGCTAGTGAAGTTTGACTTCCTCGGCTTACGGACGTTGACGATCATTAACTGGGCGTTGGAAATGATCAACGCGCGCCGTGCTAAGAAAAACTTAGAGCCGGTTGATATTGCGGCGATTCCGCTGCACGATCAAAAAAGCTTTGATATGCTGCAGCGCTCAGAAACCACGGCAGTATTCCAGTTGGAATCCCGTGGAATGAAGGACTTAATTAAGCGATTACGTCCCGACTGCTTTGAGGATATGATCGCTCTGGTAGCATTATTCCGCCCCGGGCCATTACAATCAGGCATGGTAGATAACTTTATTGACCGTAAGCATGGTCGTGAAGAAATTTCGTATCCAGATGTACAATGGCAACATGAATCATTAAAACCTGTTCTAGAGCCCACATATGGTATTATTTTATACCAAGAACAGGTTATGCAAATTGCTCAGGTTTTAGCCGGTTACACGCTTGGCGGTGCAGATATGCTGCGTCGTGCGATGGGGAAAAAGAAACCTGAAGAAATGGCGAAGCAGCGTTCTGTTTTTGAAGAAGGAGCAATCAAAAACGGGGTAGATGGCGAGTTATCAATGAAAATCTTTGACTTGGTAGAGAAATTTGCCGGTTATGGGTTTAATAAATCGCACTCAGCAGCTTATGCTTTAGTTTCTTATCAAACATTATGGTTAAAAGCGCACTATCCCGCTGAATTTATGGCTGCTGTAATGACCGCTGATATGGACAACACGGAAAAAGTGGTCGGTTTAGTTGATGAATGTTGGCGAATGGGCTTAAAAGTATTGCCACCAGATATCAATAGTGGGCTTTATCACTTCCATGTGAATGATGAAGGTGAGATAGTTTACGGTATCGGTGCAATTAAAGGGGTCGGTGAAGGCCCGATTGAAGCGATTGTTGAAGCGCGTCAACAAGGCGGGATATTTAAAGAGATTTTTGACCTTTGTGCGCGAGTCGATATTAAAAAAATTAATCGTCGTGTGATGGAAAAGCTTATCATGGCAGGGGCATTTGACCGATTAGGCCCTCACCGTGCGGCATTGATGTCTTCCCTTGAAGATGCATTAAAAGCGGCTGACCAACACGCTAAAGCAGAGGCAATAGGCCAAGCAGATATGTTTGGTGTATTAGCGGAAGCACCTGAACAAGTCGAAAGTTCATACGCCAGTGTGCCTAAATGGCCAGAGCAGGTGGTATTGGATGGTGAACGCGAAACGCTTGGTTTATATTTAACAGGGCATCCAATAACGCGATACTTGAGCGAAATAGAGCGCTATACTAATGGGCTTAGATTAAAAGATGTGAACCCCACCCCTCGTGGTCAAGTGACAACTGTGGTAGGTTTAGTACTTTCAGCTAAAGTCATTACAACCAAGCGTGGAAATAGAATAGGTATTTGTACGCTTGATGATCGTTCCGGTCGTCTGGATATTATGTTATTTTCAGATGCACTCGATAAATACCAACATATGTTGGAAAAAGACAATATCCTGATAGCCACCGGTCAGGTCAGCTTTGATGATTTCAATGGTGGTAATAAAATGACAGTGCGTGAGTTAATGGATATTAGTGAAGCAAGGGAGAAATATGCACGAGGACTTGCAATTTCACTGTCAGATAAACAAATTAACGATCAATTGCTGAACCGGCTTCGCAGTACTCTTGAACCTCATCGTTCAGGAACGATCCCGGTTCATCTGTATTACCAGAAGGATGATGCCAGAGCCAAGCTTAAATTTGGTGTTGTTTGGCGTGTGACGCCAGTGGATCCCCTTCTGAACGATCTTCGAACTCTGCTGGGTAGTGAGCAGGTAGAATTAGAATTTGACTAAAATAGGAATATTATGAGTCTGGATTTTCTTGATTTTGAACAGCCAATCGCGGAATTAGAGGCGAAAATTGATTCTCTAACAGCGGTTAGCCGTCAAAATAACAACTTAGAAGTCAACCTAGATGAAGAGGTTGCTCGTTTACGTGAAAAAAGTGTTGAACTGACACGTAAAATTTTCTCTGATCTAGGAGCTTGGCAAATCGCTAAACTCGCTCGTCATCCACGTCGTCCATATACATTGGATTATATTTCTCGCATTTTTACTGATTTCCAAGAATTAGCAGGTGATCGTGCTTATGCAGATGATAAAGCCATTGTGGGTGGAATGGCGCGTTTAGATGGTCGCCCAGTTATGATTATTGGGCATCAGAAAGGGCGTGAGACAAAAGAAAAAATCCGTCGTAATTTTGGTATGCCAGCCCCAGAAGGTTACCGTAAGGCATTGCGTCTGATGGAACTGGCTGAGCGTTTTAACTTGCCTATTATTACCTTTATTGATACTCCTGGGGCTTATCCGGGCGTTGGTGCTGAAGAGCGTGGTCAGTCAGAGGCTATCGCACGTAATTTACGTGAAATGTCACGTTTATCTGTCCCAGTCATTTGTACTGTTATTGGTGAAGGTGGCTCTGGCGGTGCTCTTGCCATCGGTGTTGGTGATAAAGTCAATATGCTGCAATACAGTACTTATTCTGTTATTTCACCAGAAGGCTGTGCTTCCATTCTATGGAAAAGTGCAGATAAAGCACCACTAGCAGCAGAGGCGATGGGGATTACTGCTCCACGTCTTAAAGAACTGAAATTAATTGATAATGTTATTCCTGAGCCATTAGGCGGTGCACATCGTAATTATGATGAAATTGCGGAACAGCTAAAAGCACGCCTGAATGAGGACTTAAACGAATTAGATGCATTAGATGCCGAAGCGTTGAAAAACCGCCGCTATCAGCGTCTGATGGACTATGGTTATTGCTAATTATTAACCGCTAATCGTTAATAAAAACGGGAGTTTGCTTTTTGCCAGCTCCCGTTTTTTTATTTTTAAGCTAGTCATTTTTAATGATAACAGAGTGTTTTGATTTAAATTATTCATCTGCTGAAAATAATAATAGATAGGAACTAGGGTGCGACAATATAATTATTTGCTATATGCTTTTACTTGCGTATTGATATGGAGCTTTATTCCTATTGTCTCTCGTTTTGGGCAAGAAGGTATGGATAGCTTCCAATTCCTTTTTTGGTCAAACTTAATTTCAGCGATATCTGTAATTATTGTTGCACTTGCTTCTGGGTATCGGCTGACAAAACTGTTTATCTTGCCAAGAGATGTACTAATCAAAGTCTTTGTTCTTGGTTTTCTTGATTGTTTATTCTACTTGTTACTGTATTACGGATATTCCATTGAAAATGGTATCGCCGTATTGGTCATTCAATATAGCTGGCCATTAGTTATTATCTTGTTATCAGTAGTATTGCTAAAAGATAAATTAGCTGGAAGACAAATAATTGGCATCATAGTTGGTTTTATTGCGGTGATTATTACTTTTACTAAAGGGCAAATTACACAGCTACATGTTGAAAACCCAACAGCGTTATTACTGGTTTTTAGTGGTGCATTTTGCTTTGCACTAATGTCAGTTTTTTCTCGCCAATATTCGATAGACCCCTATATTAGTACTGTGTGGTTATTTATTTTTTCAACGCTAACTTCTTTTGCCTTACTGATACTATTTAGTGAAATGCAGTTACCTTCAAAAGCAGCTTTTTGGCCAACACTGGTTAATGGCATTTTAATCAATGGGGTGTCTTATATTTTGTGGTTTAAGGCGATGAATACAGGTCATTCAGCGAAAATAGCTTCTGTGGTATTTTTATCTCCCGTATTATCGGTACTCTGGTTAGTGTTAATCTTAAATGATGTTTTTGAAATTGCGTATGCAATTGGGGTATTACTGGTAATTATTTCTGGTGTTCTGTGTGTTGGCGCAAAAAGCCAAAGTCAGAAGTCGTAAGAAGGGCGAATAAATGGCGCAACATTCGCAAGTAATTGTTGAACAAGTTCTTAATAAAATAAGTGGTATTCAAAAAATTCTAGTGGGATTCAGTGGTGGTATTGACTCTACAGTTTTATTACATGCACTTTATCTTATTCGGCAACAACGGCTTCCTTCACTAGAAATTCGTGCTATTCATATTCATCATGGCTTGAATAGAAAAGCAAACGAATGGGAGCAGCATTGTGCTCAATTATGTTCACAATGGGACATTCCTTTTATTTGCCGACATGTCGTGGTTGATTCAAGCCAAAAAGGTATTGAAGCAGCAGCACGAGAAGCTCGTTATCAGGCTTACCGAGAAGAATTACAAGAAGGCGAGGTATTAGTTACGGCTCAACATCTTGATGACCAAGCAGAAACTTTCATGTTAGCGTTAAAGCGTGGTAGTGGGCCAGCAGGGTTGTCTTCAATGCCTGAATTATTGGGTTTTTCAGCATGTTGCGGTTCAACATGGCTATTACGCCCATTACTTTCAACACCCCGTATAGCGCTAGAAGCTTATATGCAAGAACAACAATTATCGTGGGTTGAGGACGATAGTAACCAAGATGACCGTTATGATAGAAATTTTTTACGTCTTCATATTATGCCGACTTTGTCTGAGCGCTGGCCACATTTTTCTAGTGCAGTTGCCCGCAGCGCAGCGTTATGTGCAGAGCAAGAAACATTACTCGATGAGTTATTAAAAGAGACCCTTGAAGGTATGATGGATTACCGAGGGGGCCTATTTATAGATGATTTGCAAGGGTGTTCATCTTCCAAACGTAATGCGTTAATTCGTCGTTGGGTTGGTTTGCACCAATTGCCAATGCCGCCATTTAACCAATTGGAACGTATTTGGCAAGAAGTCGCGTTAGCTCGGCATGATGCAGACCCTATTTGCCGCTTAGGGCGATTTGAAATTCGTCGTTATCAAGGCGCATTGTGGGTTGTTAAGCGCATTAATAGTCTATTAAATAAACAGTTTGAATGGGTTTTTCCTGAGGTTTTTGAGTTACCTGAATCCTTAGGAGTATTACAAGTTATGGAAGGAGAGGGGCAAATACGGCCACCACTTTCGCATGAAAATGTGACAATCCGTTTTGGGCTGCAAGGCACATTGAAAATAGTAGGGCGCCATCGTTCCAGAAGCAGTAAGAAGATCTGGCAAGAATTAGGCGTAGCTCCATGGATGAGAGAAAGAGTGCCATTAATTTATTATAACGACCAGCTAATTACCGCAGTAGGGTGCTTTATTACCCCTGAGGGGGTGGTTGATGAAGCGTCTCTGGGTATTGCCATCGATTGGCAAAAAGAGGGTGAATTTAAGGTATTAAATTAATGAGAAGCCCCTTATGACTGTGATTACCATAAGGGGCTATAGAAGGACTCAAAATCGTGAGTATTAGTGAGAGTGGTCGACAACAATTGTGCCGATTTCAGGATGACTGAAGGAAATTATGCAATCCAATCTTAACTCCTTGGTTCCATCATGTGTCTCAACAATCAGGTACTCAACTTTTTTTCGTAGGAGTAAATCACTGGCCTTCCCCTCAATATTCACACCGTCATTAAGTATTATTTGCAACTTTAGCTGACGTTGGCATGCGATTTCTAGATATTCGTAATCATCACAATTGATAGGTTGATATTCAGTATCTGTAGACATATTCCCTCACCACTGTGTTAGTGGCGGTTATTGCCGCCTTGAACATGTTGTACTAAGCAAAAATGTGCTTAGTACGATAATAGCACAGTAACTTTAATAACTATAATCACAGCGCAGGGAAAAAGACAATTCTTATTCACTAAATCAATACACAACGTATTTTATCAGTAATGTCCGAATTTTCTTATGTTTGACATATTTTTATTAGATGAAATGCTATGATGTTTATATTGGTTAACAAGTTAAAACACATGGTTTTAAGGGAATTATAATGAAAAAATCACTAATGTTAGTCTTAATGGCGGTTGGAAGCATTACGTTAGCTGGCTGCCAGAGTGCGACAAAAAATATTGATGCAGCACCAGTCGATAAAGTCTATACAGGGGTTTTACCTTGCGCGGATTGCTCTGGTATTGAGGCGACATTGTTAGTTAACCAAGATGGTAGTTATGTTGAACAGCTCGTTTACTTAGGAACGAAAGATGGTGATACAGCTTTCCATGATACTGGTAAATGGGATATAGAAAATAATAAACTACGAGCAACTAATCCTAAAGGTGAAAGTACTTATTTTGCCCAATCAGCAGATGGTCAATCAGTGACCTTGCTGGATTTAGACGGTAACCCGATTGAAACACAGATGAATTATACGTTAGACCAAGTTAAGCCAAGTAAAAAAGTGGGGCAGTACCGCTATATGGCTGATGCAGCTGTTTTCAAAGAGTGCGATAGTGGTCGCCAATACGCTGTTTCTGGTGTTGAATTAGAAAAAGCGTATGGAGAAACTGGGGTAGATGGTGGTACACCTGTCTATGCTGAAATTGAAGGTTATTATACCATTCGTCCTTCAATGGAAGATGGCCAGTTTGATTCCGCATTAGTCCCAACAGGTGCAATTAAGTTCGACAAATCTGCTTCTTGCAACTAATTCGTACTTTTTTCTTTCTTAAGAAGACCCACTTCAACTGAAGTGGGTCTTTTTCTTTTTGGGCTGTAAATTACCAATTAAAACGCCGTATTACCCATCTTTAATTTTTTTCTTATCATTATTTGATATCAATATAACTTTTTTATTGACGCAAAATATTTATATAAATGTGAGGATTGTCATGGCTGTTGGTCAATGGGAGACAATTGTTGGTTAGTTTGAATTATCGAAAATGCTGGTAAGGCAGTATACTCAATTCAACTAGAGATAATTAATTGCTTTAGTGTGTAGGGTTGGGTTAGATGATAAGTCTATAAGAAAACTTATAAGTTATAGCGATAATAAAAATAGAACGAATCAAAGGATAAGGAATGAATAAGAAAAATATTTATCTATTTTGTTCTGCAGGAATGTCTACCTCACTGCTAGTTAACAAAATGAGACAGCAAGCAGAAAAATATGATGTACCTGTCAATATAGAGGCCTTCCCTGAAAGCTTAGCTTCAGAAAAAGGTGTAGATGCGGATGTGATATTACTCGGCCCGCAAATTGCTTGGATGTTATCGGATATCCAAAAATTATTACCTAACAAGCCAGTTGAAGTTATTGATTCACTTTTGTACGGAAAAGTGGATGGGCTCGGTGTACTAAAAGCTGCCGTTGCAATTATAAAAAAACAAACTGCAAGCTAATACCAAAAAGCTATTTACAACCTCTACAACATAATAACTCCATCAACATTAACGTTATTAACATAACGTAATTAGTTAAGAATGGAGCATACTCAAAAAATTGAGGGTATTTTTATGAGTCTTTTTATCACTTCGCTTGAAAAGGTACTCCTTCCATTCGCTGTTAGATTGGGAAAGCAACCTCATGTTAATGCAATAAAGAATGGTTTTATTCGAATTATGCCTCTGACCTTAGTTGGGGCAATGTTTGTGTTAATTAATAATGTTTTTCTGAGTTTTGATACAGGGTCATTTTTCTATTCTTTGGGGGTTAGACTAGAGCCTTCAACGATAGAAACACTAAATGGTTTTAAAGCCATTGGTGGAAACGTTTATAACGGGACATTGGGAATTATGTCCTTAATGGCACCTTTTTTTATTGCGATGGCACTGGCGGAAGAACGTAAGGTTGATCCACTTGCTGCTGGTTTGTTAGCTGTTGCTTCTTTTATGACAGTCACACCATATGACGTCAATGGTGCTTATGCCGTTGGTGCTAATTGGCTCGGTGGGGCTAATATCATTTCAGGGATCATTCTAGGGTTAGTCGTTGCTGAAATGTTCACTTTTATTGTTCGCCGTAATTGGGTGATTAGATTACCAGATAGCGTACCACCATCCGTATCTCGTTCATTCTCTGCACTTATTCCTGGTTTTATCATCTTATCAATTATGGGAATTGTGTCGTGGGCGCTAAGCGGTATTAGTAGTAATTTCCATCAAATCATTATGGACACAGTATCCACACCACTTGCTTCTATGGGAAATGTTGTTGGCTGGGCATATGTTGTATTTACCTCTCTATTATGGTTCTTTGGTATCCATGGTTCTCTCGCATTAACCGCATTAGACAGCGGTATAATGACACCGTGGGCATTAGAAAACGTGTCTTTATATGCAGAGTATGGTTCAGTTGATGCTGCGATTGCTGCGGGTAAATCCTTCCATATGTGGGCAAAACCGATGCTTGACTCCTATGTATTCTTAGGTGGAACGGGCGCTACATTAGGATTAATTATCGCTATTTTTATCGCATCACGTCGTGCCGACCATCGTCAGGTTGCGAAATTAGCGTTACCGGCAGGTATTTTCCAAATTAATGAGCCGATTATTTTTGGTCTACCGATCATTATGAACCCGGTTATGTTTATTCCATTTATTCTTATTCAGCCTATATTGGCAGGAATAATGGTCGCGGCTTATTATTTAGGGATTATCCCACCAGTGACGAATATCGCACCATGGACAATGCCGACGGGGCTTGCTGCATTCTTCAATACTAATGGTAGTATCGCTGCCTTACTACTTGCATTATTTAACCTTGGTGTGGCTGTACTCGTTTATCTTCCGTTCGTTGTGATTTCTAATAAAGCACAAAACACAATCGATGAAGAAGAGAGTGAAGAAGATATTGCTAACGCACTTAAGTTTTAAAATAAGGGGGAGCTTGCTCCTCCCATCAAAATAGAGATAAAAGTATGTTTGAACTTAATGATATCCAAGAAGATGCGACTATGGATGAACTTGAAGAAGTTGTCATGGGGCTGATTATTAATGCAGGGCAAGCAAGAAGCTTGGCTTATACTGCATTAAAAAAGGCGAAAGAAGGTGATTTTGTGACGGCAAAAAGTTTAATGGCACAATCGCACTCTTCGCTGAATGAAGCGCATAAAGTGCAAACTCAATTGATTGAAAGTGATATGGGTGAAGGACGAATCAAAGTTAGCTTAGTTCTGGTTCATGCACAAGATCATTTAATGAATGCCATGTTAGCCCGTGAATTAATTACAGAGTTAATTGAGTTACATGAAAAATTAAACCATTAGAGAGGGAGCCATGATGCAGGCACTGATGAATAGAACCGACACTAATGCTGAAATTAAACTCGTTCAAGAAAGTGAACTTTTTAATAATAAAACCTTTCATGTCTTTATTTATAATAAAGTTGAGAGTGCAAGTGGACTGCATCAACATGATTATTATGAATATATGATTGTTCTAACGGGGCGTTGTTATCAAATAATTAATGGGAAAAAAGTTTTATTAGAGCGGGGAGATTTTATTTTTCTCCCAATAGGGTCGCATCATGAAAGCTCTTATGATTTTGGGCCTACACGGATACTCAATGTTGGAATTAGTAAATCATTTTTTGATAAACATTATTTACCACTATTACCAAGTTATTTTGTTGCATCGCAAGGCTATCAATTAAAAAATGAATTTATGGCTTATATAGAGTCCGTGATTGCATCATTAAATTTTCGTGATAGTGAATTTAATGAATTTATTGAGTTGGTTACATTTAATGTCGTAAATCGATTACGCCATTATCGTGAAAAAAGTATGCGAGATGATGCCCCTCAATGGCTAAAAAATACATTGGAAGAAATGCATGATATCGCTATGTTTAGTGAAAGTGCTCTACAAAATATGATTTTGATAACGGAAAAATCACAAGAGTACTTAACTCGGGCAACAAAACGCTATTATGGCAAAACGCCAATGCAGATTATTAATGATATCAGAATTAATTTTGCTAAAAAGCAACTCGAAATAACTAATTATTCAATTACGGATATTGCTTTTGAATCCGGTTATAGCAGTCCAAGTTTATTTGTTAAAAAATTTAAAGAGCTAACTTCATTAACACCAAGTGATTACAGAAAAAATCTATTTAGTGTTGAACAAAAAATGGTAGGTTAAATTATTACCTAAATAATCTTCCCATTTCTATGCGTCTCAAGCATATCCATCTTTTTCTATAAAGATGGTGTGCTTTTCTATGTCTATTATAAAGGTACAATGAGGTTAATATGACTCAGAATCAGAAATTAAAAGTTGTCACCATTGGGGGAGGGAGTAGCTACACTCCTGAATTACTAGAAGGTTTTATTAAACGTTACCATGAGTTACCTATTACTGAATTATGGTTAGTGGATGTTGATGAAGGTAAAGAAAAATTAGATATTATCTATAATTTATGCGAGCGCATGGTTAAACATGCCAATATACCACTCAAGATATTTAAAACGCTTGATAGGCGAGAAGCATTAAAAGACGCTGATTTCGTGACGACTCAATTAAGAGTTGGGCAATTAAAAGCACGTGCGTTAGATGAATCAATCCCCTTAAAACATGGTTATTTGGGGCAAGAAACTAATGGTGCTGGTGGCTTATTCAAAGGGCTGCGAACAATACCTGTGATTTTTGATATTATTAAAGATGTCGAAGAAATTTGCCCGAATGCTTGGGTAATTAATTTCACCAACCCCGCAGGTATGGTAACTGAAGCTGTTTATCGCCACACTAACTTCAAACGTTTTATTGGTGTTTGTAATATACCTATCGGTATGAAAATGTTTATTACCGATGTTTTGAAACTATCCGATAGCGATGAATTATCTATCGACTTATTTGGTTTAAATCATATGGTTTTTATCAAAGACGTTATTGTAAATGGTTCATCACGGTTTAATGAGTTATTAGAAGGGATTGCTTCTGGAACATTAAGCGCAAATTCAGTTAAAAATATTACAGACCTTGCTTTTGATGAAGGATTAATTCGTGGATTAAATCTGATCCCATGCTCTTATTTATTGTACTATTTTAAACCTAAGGAAATGCTAGCGATTGAGCTTGGCGAGTATTATAAAGGGGGGGCTAGGGCTCAAGTCGTGCAAAAAGTTGAGCATCAACTCTTTGAACTATATAAAAATCCAACATTAGATGTAAAACCTAAAGAGCTTGAATTAAGAGGTGGAGCTTATTATTCAGATGCCGCTTGTGAAGTCATCAATGCAATATACAATGACAAACAAACGGAGCACTATGTTAATATTCCACATCATGGGCATATTGATAATATTCCTGAAGACTGGACAGTCGAAATGACATGCTTATTAGGTCGTGATGGCGCAAAACCGCACCCACGAGTAAAGCATTTTGATGATAAAGTACTTGGTTTAATTTATACCTTAAAAACTTTTGAAATTACCACTAGCCAAGCTGCAGTAAATGGTCAGTTTAATGATGTTTTATTGGCGATGAATCTAAACCCATTAATTCATTCTGATAACGATGCGCGTTTAATTTCTAAGGAATTACTTATCGCCCATAAAAAACACCTACCGAACTTCGCTAAAGCAATACAACAGCTTGAGCAAGAAGGTTAATTAGCCAAATAGCTTATAGTGTCAAGGGAGAGCATATGGCTGTATTACTTATTGTAAATGCCGATGATTTTGGACTCTGCGAGGCCGTTAATTACGGCATCATTGAATCTCATCGTAATGGAGTTGTTCATTCAACAAGCGCGATGATGAATATGCCTGCAATATCCCATGCGGCTAAATTAAGCCAAGAGAATCCGAATCTGGCAGTGGGGATGCATTTTGTTTTAACGGCTGGGAAGCCTTTCTCATCAATGCCTACTCTCAGCCGTGATGGGCTGTTGGGTAAATGGCTTTGGAATATTGATATTAATGATTTACCATTGATTGAGATTGAACAAGAACTAAATTTGCAATATCAAAAATTTATCGAAATTTTTGGTCAAAAACCGAGCCATATCGATAGCCATCATCATGTTCATATGATTGAGGGTATTTTTCCAATTGTAGTTGCTTTCGCCCAAGAAAAGGGTATTGCATTACGTGTTGATCGCCAATTAGAGAAAAATTGGCCGCCATTATCATATCAAGTGCCAAGCACTGACTGTTTTAGTAGTGAGTTTTATGGTGATCAAATCTCAGAAGCGTTATTTTTGAAGATTATTAATGAAGCTAAAGCACAAGGTAATAATTCTATTGAAGTTATGAGCCATCCTGCTTTTATTGATAATGCGCTATTAAAAAGTAACTATGCTTATCCACGTTTAAATGAATTGGAAGTATTAACATCTGAAAATTTAAAATCACAGATTTTGGCGGATGGTTTTAAGATTGGTTCGTACCGAGACATCTAAAAAAAGAAGCCCAAATTCAAATAACCGAAATTTGGGCTTTATTTTCTAGCTTTTAACTTATTTTATTTACCGAGCTTTCCTTTTAGGAAGCTAATAACATTTTCTAAGCCAACCAATTCTTTATCATCACTACGGCGTGATTTATATTCAATTTGGTTGTTGTCTAAGTTACGGTCACCAATAACGATAGTGTATGGAACACCAATCAGCTCCATATCGGCAAACATCACGCCTGGGCGCTCTTTACGGTCATCGAAAATCACATCAATACCATTTGTTTTTAAGTCAGCGTAAAGTTTTTCTGCAACTTCTTTAACACGATAAGATTTGTGCATATTCATTGGTAAAATAGCCACTTGGAACGGAGCAATTGCATCCGGCCAAATAATTCCGCGGTCATCATGGCTTTGTTCAATAGCAGCGGCAACAATACGCGTTACACCAATGCCATAACAGCCCATGGTGACGATTTGGTTATGTCCATCTTCATTTTGGACTGAAGCTTTCATTGCTTCTGAGTACTTAGTCCCTAATTGGAAAATATGGCCAACTTCGATACCACGTTTAATTTGCAGTACACCTTTACCATCTGGGCTTGGGTCTCCTTCAACAACGTTGCGTAAATCAAAAGCTTCTGGTAACGCCAAATCACGTTCCCAGTTGATGCCAAAATAGTGTTTACCATCAATATTTGCGCCTGCACCAAAGTCGCTCATTACTGCAACGCTACGGTCGATAACAATCGGAAGTGGCATATTTACTGGGCCTAAAGAGCCCGGGCCAGCATTCACTGCATTTCTGATTTCAGCTTCCGTGGCGAATTCTAATGGGCTAGCCACTAATGGGTGTTTTTCTGCTTTGATTTCATTTAACTCATGGTCGCCACGAATTAATAAAGCGACGAGCGTGTGACCTGAATCTTTTTTCGCATGAACAATCAATGTCTTAACAGTTTTTTCAACAGGTAAATTGAATTGTTCAACAAGCTCTGCGATTGTTTTTGCATTTGGCGTATCCACCAAGCGCATCTCTTCTGTTGGAGCGCAACGTGGTGTTGTTGGTGCTAATGCTTCTGCAAATTCAATGTTAGCTGCGTAATCAGATTCAGTAGAGAAAATGACGTCATCTTCACCATTTTTCGCTAATACTTGGAATTCGTGGGATGCGCTACCACCGATAGAGCCAGTGTCAGCTTGAACAGCACGAAAATCAAAGCCAATACGCGTAAAAATTTTGCTGTAGGCTTCGTACATCGCATCATAGGTTTCTTGCAATGATTCTTGGCTAGTGTGGAAAGAGTACGCATCTTTCATAATAAATTCACGCGAGCGCATCACGCCAAAACGTGGGCGAACTTCATCACGGAATTTGGTTTGAATTTGAAATAAATTCAATGGCAATTGTTTGTAAGACGTGATTTCGTTACGCACTAAATCTGTAATCACTTCTTCATGAGTCGGACCGAGAACAAACGGGCGCTCACCACGATCAACAAAACGCAGCAATTCAGGACCATACTGTTCCCAACGACCACTTTCTTGCCATAAATCTGCAGGTTGAACGACGGGTAAAGATACCTCTATAGCTCCTGCATTTTCCATTTCTTCACGGACGATGGTTTCTACTTTACGTAGAACACGCACACCAGTGGGTAACCAGTCATACAGACCAGAAGCAAGTTTACGGATCATTCCTGCACGCAGCATCAGCTGATGGCTGATAACTTCTGCATCCGCAGGGGTCTCTTTTAGAGTTGAGAGCAGATATTTGCTAGTACGCATTGTATAGGTTCCATTAGAACAATAAGTTATGGCAAACGATTTATTTGCCAAGGTATATAGTGAGCTAGTCTACCAGTGACGGAGGCTTGCCAAAAGGGGTTAACGTGATTTTTCGCATGGTTCGATAGCGAATACTTCAGTCACACCACCAATTACTCGCCAACGAATATTAAAATCTAATAAATGAACGACATAGTCACGTGTTTCAGTAGATTGTTTTTTGTATGCGGGGCGAGGGTCTTGCATTAAGACTTGTGAAATAAATTGTTTAATACCCGGATACTGATTTTGATAAACATCTAATTCAGTTTCTAGTTGTGGGGTAAATATAACCTGCATATCATCTGAAGGTGTGTCTTGTGCATATCCAGCGGTTGCGTTTGATACTGCTTCAGCAAAAGGTAAATAAGGTTTTATATCGATAACCGGGGTGCCATCAACTAAATCAAGGCTACCAAGCTCAAGGATCACCTGGTTGTTTTTGGTTGTTATTCCACGTAATTCAACAAGTGACATACCTATTGGGTTTGGCCTAAAAGTTGAACGGGTCGCAAAAACACCCATTTTTTCATTCCCCCCGAGTCTTGGAGGGCGCACTAGTGGTTTCCAACCATTTTCCATCGTTTGATGAAAAACGAATAAAATCCACACATGGCTAAATTGATTGAGTCCTCGTACTGAATTAGGGTCGTTAAATGGCGAATGCAAATGTAAGCGGCCCACACCAGCCTGAACAAGTCCAGGTTGGCGAGGGATTGCAAACTTTTCTTTATAAGGTGATTCAATGTGCCCAATAACATTAAACTGAAAAGATTGCATAAGATATTTATTCAACAATTTGTAATGCACTGCCTTCACAGATAGTTGCCTGATAACAACCTGGAGAGGTCATGGTTTGGCACTGGTGTAAAAGTACGGCATCAGCCGCAATATAGGCAGCTTGTGTTAACATACTGTTTTTTGCGGTATTCAAATTTGCCGGAGGGCTTTGAACGCTTTCTCGACAAGATTCCCCAGAAACAACACCTAAATCTTTGAAAGGCATCCCTAATAATTCTTCTGGGCTATTCATTAATTTAACGTTTGCTGTGTCTGGCTCTGTTACTTTCGGTACAGGTTTAGACAATTTCATACTAGTGAAACCTTTATTTTGCCCTGAACTCGTGTATTGGTTAATTCCACACCCGGCTAACACAAATGTTACCAAAGTGAGCAATAACAGTCTCATAAGTTATACCTTTCTTATATGATTCAAAATAATGCTGCGTTGTTTTTATAGTCTATAAATTACAAAAAATACTAGACGGCGTTAAGCCGTCTAGTATTTTAATCGTTTTTTAAATAATAAAAAAGATTACCAACCTTTAACTGCACCACCATCGAAGACTTCATTAGCTTTGTTTGCTACTTCATCTGATTGATATGCCTGAATAAATTTTTTCACGTTCTCACTATCTTTATTATCTTCACGAGCAACAATAATATTTACGTACGGAGAATCTTTATCTTCAACAAATAAACCATCTTTTGCAGGTGTTAATTTAGGTGTAGCACTACTTGCCCAAGTCGTATTGATAATCGCTAATGCAATTTTTTGGTCATCTAAAGCACGAGGTAATTGAGGCGCTTCTAACTCAACAAATTTCAGGTCTTTCGGGTTTTCAACCACATCTAAAACAGTTGGCATTAAGCCAGTACCATCTTTTAATTTAATTAAACCTTGTTGTTGTAATAACAGCAATGAACGGCCTAAGTTAGTTGGGTCATTTGGTAACGCAATTTGAGAGCCATCAGCGAGTTCATCTACCGACTTAATTTTTTTAGAGTAAGCCGCAATTGGATAAATAAAGGTATTTCCAACAGGAACTAATTTGTAGTTACGATCTTTAATTTGTTGATCAAGATAAGGCTTGTGTTGGAATGCGTTCGCATCGATATCGCCTTTACTTAATGCTTCATTAGGTAAAACGAAGTCATTAAATGAAACGAGCTCAACATTTAAACCGTACTTTTCTTTAGCAACTTTCTGTGCGACTTCAGCAACTTCTAATTCTTTGCCCATGATCACACCAACTTTGATGCTGTTGGCATCTTTCTCTTTTTCACCACAACCAGTGAGAACGAGTGTGCCTAATAGCGCGCCGACAACTGCGATAGATTTTAATTTAATAGACATTGGTTTACCCCTTTAAAACGGACTTTATAAGCACCTTAACGGCGCAGCTATTTTACTAACTATCGATGTGAAACTTTTTTCATTAAATACTCGCCACCAAACTGAATTAGGTTTACTAAAATGACGAGGAGAACAATAACGGTATTCATCACAACAGGGTTATAGGTTTGATAACCATATTGTAGTGCGATTTGACCTAAACCACCTGCACCAACTGCACCACCCATTGCAGAATATCCGACTAACATAATTAACGTGATAGTGGCTGCATTAATTAAACTTGGCAATGCTTCAGGGATCAAAATCTTACGAATAATCTGAAGAGGAGTTGCACCCATCGCACGGGCTGATTCAATTAAACCGCTTGGAATTTCTAATAACGCATTTTCAACCATACGAGCGATAAATGGTGCAGCGCCAATTGTTAAAGGAACGATTGCCGCTTTTAAACCAATAGTCGTTCCAACAAGAAACGAAGTTAATGGAATAATCCACACCAGTAAAATAATAAATGGCACAGAGCGGAAAATGTTTACTACAACTGCAAGAGCACGATATAGCCCTACATTCTCCATTACTTGGTCTTTGCGTGTAATATAGAGCAATACACCTAATGGTAAACCTAAAACAAAACCCAAAAAGCCGGAAACAAAGGTCATTGTGATAGTGTCAATTGTGCCGTTAATCAGCAGGTAAATCATTCTCTCAGACATAACCCAAAACCTCTACTTTCACATGATGCTCTTTTAAAAATGCAATTGTGGATTCAACCCCACCATTGATGCCATGTAGCTCTGCGAGCATCACACCAAATTTCACGCCGCCGGCGTAGTCAATTTGTGAACTTAAAATATTAATATCAATATCAAATTTGCGTACAGCCATTGAAATTAAAGGTGCATCAACAGACTGCCCTGTAAATTCGAGCTTGAGTAATGGTGATAATTCCTTCCCTGGCTCCGTTTTTAATCGTTCTTTATAATCATCTGGAATATCAATAACTAATGTTGATTGAATAAACGCTTGAGCGACAGGTGTTTTCGGGTGAGAGAATACTTCACTCACTTTGTCTTGCTCAATTAATTGACCGCCACTTATTACAGCTACTTGATCACAAATACGTTTTACAACATCCATTTCGTGGGTAATTAATAAGATAGTTAAGCCTAATCGACGGTTAATATCTTTTAATAATTCTAAAATTGAACGGGTTGTCGCGGGGTCTAATGCACTTGTCGCTTCATCACATAGTAATACTTTTGGTGAATTAGCTAATGCGCGAGCTATAGCAACACGTTGCTTTTGTCCGCCCGAAAGGTTTGCTGGGTATGCATCTTTCTTTTCAGTTAACCCAACTAAATCGAGTAATTCACTTACACGCTCTATAATTTTTTCTTTAGGCGTATTATCAAGTTCCAAGGGGAGAGCAATGTTATCAAAGACGGTACGTGAAGATAACAGGTTAAAATGCTGGAAAATCATGCCAATGCCGCGACGTGCTCTCGTCAACGTTTTTTCAGTCATTGATGTTAAATCTTGTCCATCAACAATAACTTGGCCTGAAGTTGGGCGTTCAAGCATATTCACGCAACGAATAAGCGTACTTTTACCCGCACCTGAAGCACCAATAACGCCATAGATCTGACCAGCAGGCACATGCAAGCTAATATCAGTAAGCGCTTGAATGTTACGGCTTCCTTGCTGGAAAACTTTATTAATATTTGAGAGCTTTATCATTTATAGTTTCTAACTTTATCTGAATTGTTTTTAGATAGTGTATCTAATAAGGTTGGATGTTAAGGCGTCTAGACGTCTAAGTCAATAAAGATTGTTCTATTTATTCTATTCTCCTTTTATTTCTTTTCATGAGATACTAAAAAGATACTAAATTTTAGGAGTAAACAGGTGAGTAACGGGATCCCAGCAGTCTTTTTAGATAGAGATGGAACAATTAATATCGATCATGGTTATGTACATAAAATTGATGATTTCGAATTTATTGAAGGGTCAATTGAAGCGATGCTCGAATTAAAAAAGATGGGTTATGCATTAGTTATTGTAACTAACCAGTCAGGTATTGGTCGGGGAATTTATACAGAAGACCAGTTTATGCAACTCACAGAATGGATGGATTGGTCATTAGCAGATCGCGGTATCGACTTAGACGGTATTTATTTTTGCCCTCATCATTCTGAGGCTACAGTAGAAGAATATCGCCAAGACTGTAATTGCCGTAAACCAAAGCCAGGAATGCTACTAGACGCGCAGGCTTTTTTAAAAATAGATATGGCATCATCTATTATGGTGGGTGATAAACTTGCTGATATGTTGGCAGGCAAAGCCGCTAAAGTCGGTACAACTATATTAGTGAAAAGTGGTGAGCCAGTCACCGATGAAGCAATCAATAATGCAGATATTGTTATTAACAGTATCGCAGAGTTGCCAGAAACGCTAAAAAGAATCAAAAAGTAGCCTTTTTGGGTGGTAAATAGGCAGTTAGAAAAAAAATGTAAAAAAACACTTGCCAGATTTTTCTGACTCCCTATAATGCGCCACCACTGACCGAGAACAAGACAACGCAAAGCGCGATGAACACTGAAACGGCAGCGAGAGATTCTGAAAAGAAAAAGCAAAAAATTGCTTGACTCTCACGGAGGAAAACGTAATATACGCCTCCTCGCAGCAACGACCGAAAGGTTGGTTTTCATAAAGAAAAGCTGCAACGCTCTTTAACAATTTATCAGACAATCTGTGTGGGCACTCACAGGACACTATCAAAAAAATATTTGATTTTAAGTCTTGAAGAGTGACTAACACGTTAATTCATATATATGAAATAAGGTAGTAACGCTTATTTTGGAAGGATAACGCGAAGGCGAGCAAAGATAACCCGAGACAGTACTTAGGTACGGCGAGGGGAAGCGATGCGAAGCCGACAAAGTTAGCCGAACAAAAGAACGTTACGGTCAGTAAGACATTCTTTGAGCATCAAGCTTTTTAATTGAAGAGTTTGATCATGGCTCAGATTGAACGCTGGCGGCAGGCCTAACACATGCAAGTCGAGCGGTAACAGGGGAAGCTTGCTTCTCGCTGACGAGCGGCGGACGGGTGAGTAATGTATGGGGATCTGCCCGATAGAGGGGGATAACTACTGGAAACGGTAGCTAATACCGCATAATCTCTAAGGAGCAAAGCAGGGGAACTTCGGTCCTTGCGCTATCGGATGAACCCATATGGGATTAGCTAGTAGGTGAGGTAATGGCTCACCTAGGCGACGATCCCTAGCTGGTCTGAGAGGATGATCAGCCACACTGGGACTGAGACACGGCCCAGACTCCTACGGGAGGCAGCAGTGGGGAATATTGCACAATGGGCGCAAGCCTGATGCAGCCATGCCGCGTGTATGAAGAAGGCCCTAGGGTTGTAAAGTACTTTCAGTCGGGAGGAAGGCGTTGATGCTAATATCATCAACGATTGACGTTACCGACAGAAGAAGCACCGGCTAACTCCGTGCCAGCAGCCGCGGTAATACGGAGGGTGCAAGCGTTAATCGGAATTACTGGGCGTAAAGCGCACGCAGGCGGTTGATTAAGTTAGATGTGAAATCCCCGGGCTTAACCTGGGAATGGCATCTAAGACTGGTCAGCTAGAGTCTTGTAGAGGGGGGTAGAATTCCATGTGTAGCGGTGAAATGCGTAGAGATGTGGAGGAATACCGGTGGCGAAGGCGGCCCCCTGGACAAAGACTGACGCTCAGGTGCGAAAGCGTGGGGAGCAAACAGGATTAGATACCCTGGTAGTCCACGCTGTAAACGATGTCGATTTGAAGGTTGTTCCCTAGAGGAGTGGCTTTCGGAGCTAACGCGTTAAATCGACCGCCTGGGGAGTACGGCCGCAAGGTTAAAACTCAAATGAATTGACGGGGGCCCGCACAAGCGGTGGAGCATGTGGTTTAATTCGATGCAACGCGAAGAACCTTACCTACTCTTGACATCCAGAGAATTTAGCAGAGATGCTTTAGTGCCTTCGGGAACTCTGAGACAGGTGCTGCATGGCTGTCGTCAGCTCGTGTTGTGAAATGTTGGGTTAAGTCCCGCAACGAGCGCAACCCTTATCCTTTGTTGCCAGCGACTCGGTCGGGAACTCAAAGGAGACTGCCGGTGATAAACCGGAGGAAGGTGGGGATGACGTCAAGTCATCATGGCCCTTACGAGTAGGGCTACACACGTGCTACAATGGCGTATACAAAGAGAAGCGACCTCGCGAGAGCAAGCGGAACTCATAAAGTACGTCGTAGTCCGGATTGGAGTCTGCAACTCGACTCCATGAAGTCGGAATCGCTAGTAATCGTAGATCAGAATGCTACGGTGAATACGTTCCCGGGCCTTGTACACACCGCCCGTCACACCATGGGAGTGGGTTGCAAAAGAAGTAGGTAGCTTAACCTTCGGGAGGGCGCTTACCACTTTGTGATTCATGACTGGGGTGAAGTCGTAACAAGGTAACCGTAGGGGAACCTGCGGTTGGATCACCTCCTTACCATTGAAGTGTTTTTGTGAAGTGCTCACACAGATTGTCTGATGAAATAGAGTAGCGGTATCGATAGGCTTGTAGCTCAGGTGGTTAGAGCGCACCCCTGATAAGGGTGAGGTCGGTGGTTCAAGTCCACTCAGGCCTACCACTTTTCTCTTATGCTGCGTTATGGCTCAGCTCGTTTACCCAAAAGTAAACTTCGCTAATCCACGCCTTGCCTAAGAAAAAAGACCTCCGAATAAGAAAATCTTATAAAGAGATTCATTGATACCGAAAATACCTTTATGGGGCTATAGCTCAGCTGGGAGAGCGCCTGCCTTGCACGCAGGAGGTCAGCGGTTCGATCCCGCTTAGCTCCACCATAATTTTTCTGATTATTCAGAATAGATTAGTAATAGTCTATTGCGAATAATTATGCTCTTTAACAATCTGGAACAAGCTGAAAATTGAAAACAACGCACATTGTTTATCGCTTAAACAATGTGAGAGTCTCTCAAAATTTCAGACCTGAAATTTTCGGTCACTTTAGCGAGTGGCATGAGCGAGCAGTCAGTCCTTCGCGGCGGCCAGCGCACAGCAAGCGCAACATACATAAGTATGTGAGCATTGCGAGCACTGCCCAACAAAGAAGGAATGCACGCACAGCCATGACAGTAAGGTGAACGTTGAAACAATTTCGGGTTGTGAGGTTAAGCGACTAAGCGTACACGGTGGATGCCTAGGCAATCAGAGGCGATGAAGGACGTGCTAATCTGCGATAAGCGTCGGTAAGGTGATATGAACCGTTACAACCGACGATTTCCGAATGGGGAAACCCAGTGCAATTCGTTGCACTATCGTTTGATGAATACATAGTCAAACGAAGCGAACCGGGGGAACTGAAACATCTCAGTACCCCGAGGAAAAGAAATCAACCGAGATTCCCCTAGTAGCGGCGAGCGAACGGGGAGCAGCCCAGAGTCTTAATCAGCATTAGCATCAGGAGAACGGTCTGGAAAGTCCGGCAGTAAAGGGTGATAGCCCCGTATCCGAAGGTGTTAGTGTTGTGAACTCGACGAGTAGGGCGGGACACGTGTTATCCTGTCTGAATATGGGGGGACCATCCTCCAAGGCTAAATACTCCTGATTGACCGATAGTGAACCAGTACCGTGAGGGAAAGGCGAAAAGAACCCCGGCGAGGGGAGTGAAATAGAACCTGAAACCGTGTACGTACAAGCAGTGGGAGCCCCATCACTCAAGTGCCTCGGCAATTGAGTGAGGGTGTAAAACCATCACAATAACAGCGCAGGATTTGCCAACAAGATTGGCTGATTTTTTCAAGCCGCAGCGCAGTGGACATCGAAGTCCATGAGCAGCGGAAGTTAAAAAATCGGGCAAGATTGGCCGCAAAGCCAAGCGGGACATTTGAGGATGGGGTGACTGCGTACCTTTTGTATAATGGGTCAGCGACTTATATTCTGTAGCAAGGTTAACCGAATAGGGGAGCCGTAGGGAAACCGAGTCTTAACTGGGCGAATGAGTTGCAGGGTATAGACCCGAAACCCGGTGATCTAGCCATGGGCAGGTTGAAGGTTGGGTAACACTAACTGGAGGACCGAACCGACTAATGTTGAAAAATTAGCGGATGACTTGTGGCTGGGGGTGAAAGGCCAATCAAACCGGGAGATAGCTGGTTCTCCCCGAAAGCTATTTAGGTAGCGCCTCGTGAACTCATCTTCGGGGGTAGAGCACTGTTTCGACTAGGGGGTCATCCCGACTTACCAACTCGATGCAAACTACGAATACCGAAGAATGTTATCACGGGAGACACACGGCGGGTGCTAACGTTCGTCGTGAAGAGGGAAACAACCCAGACCGCCAGCTAAGGTCCCAAAGTCATAGTTAAGTGGGAAACGAAGTGGGAAGGCTCAGACAGCCAGGATGTTGGCTTAGAAGCAGCCATCATTTAAAGAAAGCGTAATAGCTCACTGGTCGAGTCGGCCTGCGCGGAAGATGTAACGGGGCTAAACTATGCACCGAAGCTGCGGCAGCGAACGTATCACTTAAACTGATTAAGTGATACTCAAATGTATCAAAACGATTGACGGAGCGAAGCGACGTCAATGCGTCCAACAAAGTCGAGGCGGAAACGTCAGGCAGTCAGTTTAAGGATACGTTCGTTGGGTAGGGGAGCGTTCTGTAAGCCTGTGAAGGTGTGCTGTGAGGCATGCTGGAGGTATCAGAAGTGCGAATGCTGACATAAGTAACGATAATGCGGGTGAAAAACCCGCACGCCGGAAGACCAAGGGTTCCTGTCCAACGTTAATCGGGGCAGGGTGAGTCGACCCCTAAGGCGAGGCAGAAATGCGTAGTCGATGGGAAACGGGTTAATATTCCCGTACTGGTGATAATTGCGATGGGGGGACGGAGAAGGCTAGGCTATCCGGGCGACGGTTGTCCCGGTTTAAGGATGTAGGCAGGTGAATTAGGCAAATCCGGTTCACTACATGCTGAGGTCCGATGACGAGTCACTACGGTGATGAAGTAGCTCATGCCCCGCTTCCAGGAAAAGCCTCTAAGCTCTAGATTATCATTAATCGTACCCCAAACCGACACAGGTGGTCAGGTAGAGAATACTCAGGCGCTTGAGAGAACTCGGGTGAAGGAACTAGGCAAAATGGTGCCGTAACTTCGGGAGAAGGCACGCTGGCATTAGGTGAAGTGATTTACTCATGGAGCTGAAGCCAGTCGCAGATACCAGCTGGCTGCAACTGTTTATTAAAAACACAGCACTGTGCAAACACGAAAGTGGACGTATACGGTGTGACGCCTGCCCGGTGCTGGAAGGTTAATTGATGGGGTTATCCGTAAGGAGAAGCTCTTGATCGAAGCCCCAGTAAACGGCGGCCGTAACTATAACGGTCCTAAGGTAGCGAAATTCCTTGTCGGGTAAGTTCCGACCTGCACGAATGGCGTAATGATGGCCAGGCTGTCTCCACCCGAGACTCAGTGAAATTGAACTCGCTGTGAAGATGCAGTGTACCCGCGGCAAGACGGAAAGACCCCGTGAACCTTTACTATAGCTTGACACTGAACATTGAGCCTTGATGTGTAGGATAGGTGGGAGGCTTTGAAGTGTGGACGCCAGTCTGCATGGAGCCAACCTTGAAATACCACCCTTTAATGTTTGATGTTCTAACGTTGCCCCATTATCTGGGGTGCGGACAGTGTCTGGTGGGTAGTTTGACTGGGGCGGTCTCCTCCCAAAGAGTAACGGAGGAGCACGAAGGTTGGCTAAGCATGGTCGGACATCATGCGGTTAGTGCAAAGGCATAAGCCAGCTTGACTGCGAGAGTGACGGCTCGAGCAGGTACGAAAGTAGGTCTTAGTGATCCGGTGGTTCTGAATGGAAGGGCCATCGCTCAACGGATAAAAGGTACTCCGGGGATAACAGGCTGATACCGCCCAAGAGTTCATATCGACGGCGGTGTTTGGCACCTCGATGTCGGCTCATCACATCCTGGGGCTGAAGTAGGTCCCAAGGGTACGGCTGTTCGCCGTTTAAAGTGGTACGCGAGCTGGGTTTAGAACGTCGTGAGACAGTTCGGTCCCTATCTGCCGTGGGCGTTGGAAGATTGAAAGGGGCTGCTCCTAGTACGAGAGGACCGGAGTGGACGCACCACTGGTGTTCGGGTTGTCATGCCAATGGCATTGCCCGGTAGCTAAGTGCGGAAGAGATAACCGCTGAAAGCATCTAAGCGGGAAACTTGCCTTGAGATGAGTCTTCCCTGACTCTTTAAGGGTCCTAAAGGAACGTTTAAGACTAAGACGTTGATAGGTTGGGTGTGTAAGCGTAGCGATACGTTGAGCTAACCAATACTAATGAACCGTGAGGCTTAACCTGACAACACCGAAGGTGTTTTAGAGAGATGGAGTTGTTTTCGAGAAGTGAGAAGCCGAAAGGTGAAGGACACGCAGCTTGTTCAAGATTGAAGTTTAGGTTTAGCAAATACCGAAAGTGTGTTGAGCTAAACGTGAACAAACAGAATTTGTCTGGCGGCAATAGCGCGGTGGTCCCACCTGACCCCATGCCGAACTCAGCAGTGAAACGCCGTAGCGCCGATGGTAGTGTGGGGTCTCCCCATGTGAGAGTAGGGAACTGCCAGACATTAATTAAAGGTTTATTGCTCAATAAGCAGTAAACAGCCGAAAGGCAAAAGAATAAGTGGAGCGGTAGTTCAGTTGGTTAGAATACCTGCCTGTCACGCAGGGGGTCGCGGGTTCGAGTCCCGTCCGTTCCGCCACTTATCAAAGCCTCGTGATAAAAATCACGAGGCTTTTTTGTATTACTAACATACTGGATTTTATGGATAATAACCTATTGTAGGTGACTTGGGGCATTGTTTGGAGAAATACAGTTTTACGTCTGCTTTTAATTAGTAATTAGCTTGGTAAGTATATTATCAAATCGTTCTAGGGGTGTTCGTTATTTTGTTGGGGGGTTAAGCTATATTAATATTAAAAATACGCTTTAAAGCTTTCTTACCGTAGGTAGTAAAAGTAATTTCTCGATAACCTTTTGTTTTCTCTATCCATTCTTTTTCTGCAAAAAATTTTAATAGTAAGGTTCCTGCTAGTCCCCCTAGGTGCATACGTCTTTCACTCCAATCCAAACAAGCACATGCTATTTTTCGTTTTGTATTAGGAGCAATGTCGATACCTAATTTTTTAAATTGATTGGCACCAATCATTGATAATTTATTTTCTCTAGCTGTAAACCAGCCATTTTTATCCATAAATTCGTAGATCTGAACGGCAATTTCTCCGGCTAAGTGATCATAGCAAGTACGTGCCTTTCGCAGATGAATAGGTGTTGTTATAGGTGGGGTGTACTCCAATTTCATGGATACCCCCATTAATGTTTCTAATAATTCGGCAATGTCTGTGCCTGCAAGCCTATAATAACGGTGTCTTCCTTGAGATAGACAACTAATTAAGTGGCTGTTTAAAAGTTTAGTTAAGTGTGCACTCGTTGTTGATGGGGCTATATTTGCAGCTACGCTTAATTCTGTTGCTGTCCAAGCCCTGCCATCCATTAATGCACACAAAATACTGACCCTTGAAGGGTCAGCAATCGCAGAGGCAACTTTTGCGATAGATTGTTCTAATGGCTCTTTTTCTTCAATGGGAATACTATCTTTGCTTGGTATCATGGTTGGCTTTCCCACTTTTTTGTTACTTCAGCGGCTAATATATTGTTGTCTGTTATTAATATTAACCTGTTATTGTGGTCGCTGTATTGAACAAGGATATTAATTTGGTGAAGTGCGAGTTGAGAAACAATTTCTCCAAGTTCGCCAGGACGTTCTTGTTTTAATTTGCGGATCACTGGTTGTATGATACTTTCAACCTGTAAACCCTCAGTAGTTAAGGCATCTCGTGCTTTTTCTGGCTGGGTAACAAGAAAGTGAGCATGACTTTTTTCTTCGATAGAAAAAACGCCACCACCTTCAAGGCCAATACCATGTTTCCCTAATGTTGTCGCCAATAGTGCTAAAGCACCTACTTGGTTTTCAATAATCACATGAATATCATACATCAAAGCTATCCTCGTTATTGTATGAGTAATCCTTTAAGGTATGGGCAACTCGAATTCGATAATGGGAAAAAATGGTTTGTTGTCCTTCAACTTGTGCATCGATATGCATGAAATGGTTTTTCCATTGTTTTACTGCTTCTTCTGTTTCCCACCATGAAAGTGAGAGAATTTTTCCTTCTGTTGTAATAGATTGAAAGCGTTCGACAGCAATAAACCCGTCAATGTGCATAAGTTCAGATTTAAGTTTGGCTGCCAATTCAAAATAACGCTCTTTTTGCGCTGGTATTGGGATGGCTTCAAAAATTACGGCAATCATAAAACTCTCCTTAATGTAGAAGCTCAACTATAACGGTTTAATTTATAGATACTTCGATGGTGAGCGAAATATTAAAAATAGGAGAGGAATGTAAAAAATGAGAAAGAAGTGCGTGGGTTACTTTAAGGACTGATATAAACTATAACCTGCTATTGACCCTGCAACATCATAGGCAAAATCATGCCAACTCCACCCAGTACCATTAGGCCTGCTGTCATAAAGCTCTTTTGCTGCGCCAAGAGAAACTGAAAATAGAATACCAAATATGGCAGCATCGCGGTGTTGTATGTTTTGTTTATCTGCATAAGCATTACCAGCCGCAGCCATCGCGGCTGAAAATGCGAAATGCTGCGCTTTATCTTTACCTTGCCAATTATCATTAGCCCAATGAAAACCAGTACATCCTGTTGAAATGAATATAAGTAAGCTAATGATCAGTGATTTAAACATTTTTGGTAAGATACCTAAAAAATTAAAGTAGAAAAGTAAAAGCGCCACCGAAGTGACGCTTTGTTTAAATTCTAAAGGATGCGGCTAATTAACCGGTCGACTCGTATTCGACGTAGTCGTCGGATTAATTTTTTCACTTTAACAGGATAGGTTTGGATGCTATCTAGTTCGCGAAAATGGCTAACAACCTTAGTATGAGTTCGAATGCACTCTAGCTCGTGATTGCGTTGCTCTTGTAGCTGTTGTTTTGGATCGTGAATTAATACTGCGTTTTCAAGATCTAGCCCCCAAGCGCGTGGGTTTAAGTTGTTACCCGTGATCAATTGCCAGTGATTATCAACCCACATCCCCTTTAGATGATAGGTATTGTCTGCGTCTTTCCAGAGCCTTACTGTTAATTGCTGGCTATCAATAAAGCGTTGCAAGCGACTAACAAAACGGCGCAGATTGATCTCATAAAGGTATGGTAATGCACCAATAATTTTAAATGGCTCTTCAGGTGGGATATAGAAGTCATTGGCAGTTTTGTCACCAATGATAATTTCTACTTGTTTGCCATCACGCAGTAACCGACTAATAACTCTAACTAATACCGCAGGCAAATTAAAATAAGGTGTACAGATTGTTAGTTTATTATTTGTTGCACCCATTAAATGCGTGATAACACGGTTTAAATCGTTTTTCTTGCCTAGACCAACAAAGGGAGTGACGGACAGCTCATCATTAGTTGCATTCCCTGAAAACTGATAGGACGCTCCCCGTAAGCCCAAACGAAATTGTTTAATTAAATGCTTAAACTCAGCTGTTTTTGGCCGAGTTGGCGTATTTAATAAATGAATGGCATCAGCTTGTAGTAATGCGTCATCAATAAATTTTTTCATTGATGCGGTAAGTTGGCTATTTTTGATCAGGTGATAGCGGTCGTAACGGTATTTACTATGACGTTGTAAATAGACGTCATTAATACTTGCCCCGCTATAGAGTAGAGTATCATCAAATAAAAAGCCTTTTAGATGCAAAACACCCAGAGCTTCCCGTGTATTTACAGGGATGCCGTAGATAGGGATTTCAATTTCAGGGTAATGTTTTGCAACATCATAATACCAATCGGCATTAGTGGCGTTTGCTGCAACCCCGATGCGACCTCGCTGAGCACGGTGCCAGTCTACGAGAATTTTGATATCCAATGATGTATTAGCTTGTTTTGCAGCGTATAAAGCATGAAGTACGTCTTTACCTGCATCGTCTTTCTCTAAATACAAAGCCGTTATGTAGATAGTATTTTGAGCCTGAGAAATTTGTTTAAGCAGTTCATCACGAAAATCTTCTGTCTTATATAGCGTTTTTACATCAGCAATTTCTTGAGAGAGTTTTGGTAAACTTAACAAATATTGTTGATGTTTTGCTTGTTTTAATTTTGACAACATCACAGTGTAAATTTTCTCTTATTAGTCTAATAGCAACTCGCTTTGCGCACATTTTTAAGCGAATGATCTATGGATGATAGCATATTTAGCTAAACCATTTAGTATAAATTGACGACTTGTTTAATTACTATACAAGTTAAGCCGTGTTCTTAGATATTTCTATAAGTGAAGTGTCAGATTAACGACTCCATCTTCAAATTGAACGTCAATCTCAAAACCAAGTTTTTTAGCTAGGCTTATCATATTGCGGTTTTCAGGCATAGTTATGGCTGTTAGCTTTTTAATGCCGTGGCTTCGCGTATAGTTAAGTAACTTTTGCATAAGTTGATAACCGAGCGTTTGCCCTTTCATATCAGAGCGAACCAGTACTGCAAATTCAGCCTCTTGGTTATCAGGATCAGCCATTGCTCGCGTGACGCCAATAATTTCAGGCGTAGTATTGGGGTTTTTTACCGCAACGAAAGCCATTTCACGGTCATAATCAATCTGTGTCATATTGGCGAGGTCGTCATGGGTAAATTCGCTGATTTCGCTAAAGTAGCGATAATAAAGATCCTCTTTAGTCACTTGCTCTATAAAGGATTTTAGCAAAGGTTCATCTTCAGGGAGGATCGGTCGTAGTAAGCAGGTAAGATCTTCTTTTAAATGAATTGTTTCTTCTAGCTCACTAGGATAAGGGCGAATTGCCAGCCTTGATGTTGTCGCATCATCTGTTGGGCTTAATGCCATGGAGACATCAAGTAAAGTAAATTCATCCCCTGAGGCGAGCAATGGATGAATATCTAACCTTGTAATATTTGGGCAATCAATAATTAAATTTGAAACTCGTACTAATAAAGCAGATAACCCTATGATGTTTAATGGTTCTAAAGCACTTCGGGATTTTATTTTATAACCTTTAATAGCATTAATAACTAGGTAGCGAGCTAAAGCCATATTTAGCGGAGGAAGAGCTACAGCAGCTTGGCTCTCTTGTTGCCACTCAATACCACCTTCTCCTAACATGATAAGAGGGCCAAAGACAGGGTCTAGTTCAACAGCGATCCTGAGCTCTTGAGCACCTGCTCGATTAGCCATACTTTGTACTAGTAGCCCTTCAATTCGTGCATTAGGGAAATTTGTTGAAACACGTTCCATAATCGCTTTAGCTGCATCTTCTACCTCTTTAGCATTGCGTAAATAGAGCATGACCCCTTGTACTTCTGACTTGTGTACAATATCGGGAGAACGTAGTTTTAAAGCAACGGGGTAACCAATTTTCTCTGCGATTTCAATGGCTTCATTGCTCGAATGTGCAATCCAGGTGGGTAAGCTATTTAACCCGTAGGCTTTTAAAATTGGCTGAACTTCATGAGTATCCAAGTGGAGCTTATTATTTTCCAATGCTTGCTGAATATATTCATGAGCCTGTTGCGTATTAGCGGTGATACCTACTGGAAGGGCTGGCGTTTCTTTTAATTGTTTTTGGTTACGGCGATATTCCACCATATGCATATACGCTGTGATTGCCCCTTCTGGAGTGCGGTAGGTAGGGATCCCTGCTTCACTAAATAGGCGACGAGATTCTTGAGAGGAATATTCTCCACACCAGTTGGTTAAAATGGTTAGCCATTTTCCGCGTGGGTGTTGCTTAATAGTTTTAATAATTTTTTCTGCCATGGTTTTACTTTCAGTTATCGCACTGGGAGTGTGGATAAGTAACAAAGCGTCATGGTCATGGCTATCGAGCATTTTGTTCAGTACATTGATATAGCGCTCAACGGTGGAATCATCTCCTAAGTCAATCGGATTTTGTGTCGATAAATCAAGAGGTAATAGTGAGCTTAATTCATTTTCTGTTTCAACACTTAGCGTTGCAAGTTTACCATTACGTAAGAGAAGTTCGTCTAATGCCATCGCGGCTGGGGCAGAGCCATTACTCATGATTGAAAGGCGCTCACCGCGTAATGGAGTCATATAGCTTAATGTCTCAACCGCAGAAAACATTTCGTGAGTATCTTGCACGCGAAGAAGACCTGCACGCTGGATAGCGGCATCGTAAGCGGCATCTAGGCTAGGTTTATCGCCCAGTAGTTTTTGTGCTTTGCGAGTTCGACCACTTTTTATCACTAATATAGGTTTATTGCGTGAGGCACTGCGAGATGATGATAAGAAACGTCGTGCATCACTAATGCTCTCAAGGTACAACAAAATAGCGCTGGTTTTGCTGTCACGCGCTAAGTAATCGAGTAAATCGTCAATATCTATATCGATGCTATCACCAAGGGCAATAAAATAAGAAAAACCGATGTCTCGGTGCCTTGCCCAATCCAGAACGGTATTCGATACAGCAGCAGATTGAGAGATAAAAGCGAGTTTTCCTTTTAAGATTGGTATTGGAGAAAAACTTGCATTCAAACCTTGCCATGGGGCGAGAAAACCTAGGCTATTCGGGCCTAATAGGCGAATTTGATATTGCTGGGCGACTTTTTTTAATTCATTAAACTGAATTGAAGGGGATGACAAAATAATAACCACTTTACAGCCAGATTCCCCTAATTGCTGTAAACAGGAGATATTACGTGAGTAATGGGTGCAGATAACGGCAAGGTCAGGTTTGAGCGGCAATTTATCTATAGAAGGATAAGCAAGTACGCCGAGGACAGAGTTTCGGTTTGGATTAACAGGTAAAATAGGACCTTTAAAACCGCTGGTAAGTAGGTTTTTCATCATCACCGAACCTGCACGGCTCGGGTTTTCAGATGCTCCCACGACAACGATAGACTTTGGCCGGAATAAAGATTCTAACTGACTGACTAAACCCATGGTTGATAACCCTTTGCTTTGTTGAACGAGATAAGCGTTCAATAGATAAAAAGTGGCAGAGTGATACTTATGAATACTATGCCTTATCTTTGAGATTGCGCTAGTTTATCTGGTGAGTTTAATTAATTTATACAAGCACGTTCACGTTTTATCAGCACGACGATCTAAAAGTTGTCATTTAATGGTACTGGGCTCGAAAAGAAAGAGAAAAACAGTACCAATAAATAGTTAGAGGTGGGATTCGGTAAGTAGCTTTTGTGCAATAGGGTGATGCGGTTTCCCTTCAAGGTATTTTTGACGGAAAAGATTGAAGTGGCTAAAGAGTTGTTGTGAAGCGTCTAAATCTCCCGCTAATTCTAAAACGGTAGCTGCAACTTCGGCGGTACAATGCTGCTCTTCCCTTGATGGTGTACGGAGTAAGTAGTCAGTTTTTGCTTTGGTATTAATTGATAGCATTGGAATATCATTAAGATAAGGGCTCTTTCGAAACATTTTGCGTGCTTCAGGCCAGGTCCCATCGAGTAAAATAAATAAAGCGGGTTTATCCGACAAAGTCGGTTCATTGACCACGATGCGTTCATTTTGAGCGTAGCTTTCTGGAAAAATAAGGTAAGGCTGCCTTGTGGTGTCTTGCAGTGCCGCCAATAGCTGCGTATCAGGCTCTGTTCTTGACCATTGAAAGGCCAAAGTGTCGGGCAAAACATCCGCAATCAACTTTCCTGTATTACTTGGCTTAAATACCTCACCATCAAACATAATCAAGCAAAATTGGCTTTTTGCTTGAGATGATATGGTGTCTTGGCATAGGCATTGTGGGCTAGGTAACAAACAATATTGGCAACGTTTTACTCGGCAGCCTCGTGCCCTAAACGGTTTAGTCGATAATGCGAGGCGCTGTTGACGCAGGTGATAAACGGCATTCGAAGTCATGTTGAATTATATTTTATAGGCCTAAAATTAAGGCGCATATTGTACGCAAAACGATTTCTATACGATAGAAGTATATTCAATAACTTTTAGATGAGATAATAGTGCGAATCGGTAGCGTAGTCATGCAACATCATGTAATCTTCGCGCCATAGCTTAGTAGGGGATAGTGATGAACGACTCGAATGATTTTAGTGGTAAAAACGGCAAAGTAAAAGTGATGTATGTCCGCAGTGAAGAGCAGGACAACAATAAAGGTAATGATAAACGCCGAGGCGGTGGGCGTGATGATAGGCGCGGTAATGACAAGCGTGGTGGTGATAGACGAGATGGTGCCCGTCAAGATCGTGGTGGTCGCTCAAGCCGCCCTGAAGGTGGGCGTGAAGGTCGTCGCTCTGATAACCGTAATGAAGCACCTCGCGAGCGTTCACCATGGCGCACTGTTTCTAAGCCAGATAGCGAAGAATTAACGAATGACCATGGCGGAATTGTTGGTAAGAGCCAGATTGACCCTGAACAATTGCGTAAGCAGCGCCAAGAAGAAACCCGTATCTATGGTGAGAATGCTTGCCAAGCCATGTTTAAAAACCGCCCTGATGCGATTGTTCGCGCATGGTTCTTGCAATCTGTCACACCGCGTTTTCGTGATGCGTTAAAATGGATGGCGGCAAATCGCAAAGCTTACCACGTTGTTGATGACGAAGAGTTATCGAAAGCATCCGGAACTGAACATCATGGTGGTGTCTGTTTTATCATTAAAAAACGCGGTGGAATGAGTGCTGATGCTTACTTGCAGCAAGCGGCAGGTAATGACTGCGTATTAGCACTGGAAGATGTGGGAAATCCACATAATCTGGGCGGAATTATGCGTAGCTGTGCGCATTTCGGTATCAAAGGTGTGATTTTGCAGGATGCAGGCATGCTGGAGTCTGGGGCGGCAATTCGTACTGCAGAAGGTGGTGCTGAACACATTAAAGCGATTGATGCAGATGGATTAACAGATACTTTGGATAAATTCCGCAAAGCGGGTTATACCATTGTGACGACTTCTAGCCATAAAGGCAGTCAAGATCTCGCAAAAGCGAAGTTACCGGCCAAAATGGTCTTAGTTTTAGGCCAAGAGAGTGATGGTTTAAGTGATAGTACGTGGGATCAAGGCGATATGAGTCTCTATATCGGTGGAACAGGTAAAGTGGAAAGCTTGAATGTCTCTGTTGCAACAGGAATTATGTTAGCCCAGTGGTGGCAACAAAACCAAGTTAAATAACCACCTACGTTTTATCAGAAAAATAAGACCATACATAAAAGGATGTATTCCCGCTATGTATGGCTTTTTTATATCTATCACCAAGTTATTCACTGGGTTGGGCTAATTAATGAGCACCACCGTCTTTTGAACCTGCCCCAAATGGTGGCTTAGCGAACCAGACAATGACCATCAGTAGGATAAAAATCCCAGCTGAGAGCCAGAATATCTCATTTGCTGACATAATCAGTCCTTGGTCAGTAATCGTTTTAGCAAGATAGGCCGCACTTTGCTGCTCATTCATGCCTATTTTTGCCAGTTCACTGTACATCTGTTGGGCATTTGGGTTGTATGGGTTAACAAATTCAGCGAGGTTTTCATGATGCATTGACTCTCTTTGGGTCCACATTGTTGTGGTGATGGATGTCCCAATGGCTCCAGCTAGGGTACGAGTAAAGTTAGATAAACTGGATGCAGAGGCCATTTTTTCTGGCGGCAGGCCAGATAATGTAATGGTTGTCAAAGGCATAAAGAAACAAGCGATGGCTAAACCTTGCACAAATTGCGGCCAAGCAGCTTCGGCAAAACTCATCCCAGGTTCGAAAGTATAAGCACGCCAATAGTAGCAAACAGCATAGATAATAAAGCTGAATGTAACTAAATAACGCATATCAATTCGGTTACCAAAACGCCCTATAATTGGCGTAATCAATAGCGGTAATAATCCTACAGGTGCAGAGGCTAACCCAGCCCATGTTGCGGTATAGCCATAAACTTCTTGTAGCAATTGCGGCAGTAGTACAATCGTTCCAAAATAGAGCATGTAAGCAAGGCTTAAGGACAAACAGCCAATCGTAAAATTGCGTTCTTTAAATAGGGATAAGTCGATGACGGGATGGTCATCGGTGAGTTCCCATACAATTAAAAAGGCAATAGCGACAACAGCAATAACGGTCAGGACGATAATTTCAGTCGAGTTAAACCAATCCAGCTCTTTGCCTTGGTCAAGCATAATCTGTAAAGCACCAATACCAACAACCAATAGCACTAAACCAATAGTATCAATGCGCTGAATAGATATTTTAGTTTCACGGCCTTTTAAGGTGCGCATGATGGCAAAAATGATCGCAATACTAAATGGTACATTGATAAAAAATATCCAGCCCCAATGGTAGTTATCACTAATATAACCACCAAGAATCGGTCCGCAAATCGGAGCAATAACGATAGTCATTGACCAAAGGGCGAGGGCCATATTGCGTTTGGCTGGAGGATAATTGTTAAGCAGTAGGCTTTGAGATAAAGGAATGAGTGGTCCTGCGACTAAACCTTGTAAAACTCGGAATAAGATCAGCATCTCTAAGCTGCCAGAAATACCGCACAGCCATGAAGTTAAAGCGAATAAGCCTGTAGACCATAAAAATAGCCTGACTTCACCTATCCTACGGGCTAGCCAACCAGTGATGGGGATGGAGATCGCATTGGCAACGCCGAAAGAGGTTATTACCCAAGTTCCTTGCGAGTTGGATGCCCCCAAGTTTCCCGCAATGGTTGGAATAGCTACGTTAGCAATGGTGGAATCAAGAACTTGCATAAATGTTGCCAATGAAAGAGCAATTGTCATCCATGCGAGTTTTGATCCCGTTAAAGGTGCTGTCGTCACGATTGCACCCCCACTATTTATTTCCTAGGTTATTATTAATTATCTCAGTAACTATTTTGTCCGCAGGAGACATATCTACAGCTAATGCAGCAGTATGGTAAGCAGGGGTATCACGCATCCCTTTAGAAAGCACTTTGCCATTTTTATCTAATGTATCAACCGTAACTTCGGTGGATAAACCGATACGTAATGGGTGTTCTTCAAGTTGGTTTTCATTTAAGGCAATACGTACGGGTAGGCGTTGGACCACTTTGATCCAGTTACCACTGGCATTTTGTGCGGGTAATAAAGAGAATGCGCTACCTGTTCCCATATCAAGTCCCACAACAGTACCGTTAAATACGATATCTTTACCGTAAAAATCAGTAATGACTTTCGCAGGTTGGCCGATACGCATATCCGCAAGTTGTGTTTCTTTAAAGTTCGCATCAATCCACATACCATTGGAAGGAACGATGGCCATTAATGGGGTTGAAGGGGTGATTTGTGAACCCACTTGTACACTGCGGCGTGAAACATAGCCATCAACAGGGCTGACGATTTTCGTCCGTTGCAAGGTGAGCCAAGCGTTTCGAACTTGTGTTGCTGCTTGCTCTACTGCGGGTTGTTTTTCAATTGAGCTATTTAAAACTATGGCTTGATTAGCATTATATTGTTCTATTGCCATGTCTAATGCCGCTTTAGCACTGACGACAGCTTCTCTTGCGTGTTGTAGTTCTTCTTTACCAATGACATGGCTACTACCTAAAACTTCTCGACGTTTTAAATCATTTTGCAACCGGTTTAATTCAGAACGTTTGACCTCAATATTGGCTTGTAGCTGGCGGCTGTTAACCATGTGCTGGCGGGTTTGACGCACACTATTTGCTAATTCTGTTTTTGCTTTATCGAGAGCTAATTCAGCATCACGTGGGTCCAGTTCAACCAAAACAGTTCCACTTGTCACGAAATCTGTGTTGTCCACATTGACAGTCATCACGCCGCCGGAAACTTGGGATTGTATTTGTACTTGGTTTCCCGCGACATAAGCATTATCCGTTGATTCATAGTGACGAAGAACGAGATACCAGTAAACTCCCCAGCCAACACCTATAATAATAAATATTAGAGTCAATAAGATAAGCGCACTTTTACGTTGCCTTTTTTTATTTCGTTGGGGAGTTTGCGTTTGTTGCATTTCCTCAGGGGAACTCATACTCGTATTTCTCCACTTCTCTGGATAAGGATCACGGTTGTTTCCAGTAGTTAGGTAATAACCACTGGAAACTGAGACTACAAATGATTTTGCTGTTTGATGGGATATCGTAAAGCATAAGGGTGAAAGGATAATGAAATATTATGGGCTGAAAAGTTTTTTTTCACCTTTGAGCTTAAGAATGGCTCAAATACATTAACCTTACAAATGTTATGGTCAATCTTTTATAGTATCCAGTTTTGTCAGTAATTTACGCATCAGCGTGTTAAGCTGTTGTTTCTCATCAGCATCTAAAACAGACCAAATATCAATTAATGCGCTGTGTTGAGGTGGTAATAGGCCATTTAAAAATTCCGTCCCTTTTTCTGTGAGGTGTAGATGAAGGCAACGTCTATCGTTGTGACTTTCTTTGCGCTCAATCCAACCATTTTTTTCCAGTTCATCTGCAATTCGTGTTGCATTGGTTCGTGAGGAACCAAGAGCCGCACTGAGTTCAGATGGCTGAATACTGCGGGAGTCTTTTGTATCAAGGATCATAAGTGCCATAAACAGGGTTTCATTAATACCTTGAGACCTTAACATATTATTTCGTGTTTCAAGTAACTTCCCATGAACATGCATGCATAGGCGTGTCAGTAGGATTTCTTGATACGGAATAGGACTTTCATGTGAATCTTGTTGTTCTACACGAGCATTGAGTAGCTCTTCAGTTGGTGTAAATGAACTTTCCATTATTGGGATACCTTATTAGTTTCAGTTGGTAAGATTACAACTGTCATCAACCATCTAAATGGTATATTAAAAGATAGAATTAGCAATTATACTTAATTAATATCGCCGATTTTATTTTGATAATGATACATGATTCATAAATTTTATGAATGTAATTTACCTATTTTTGTATAGCAGGCTGACCTTTTTACACTGATAGTGTCATTTTGGGTTATAAAATAACCAAGCCAATGCTTAATTAAAGGTTAATTTCAATCATACAAAACAATATATAATCACACGACATTAACTCAATACCATTTTTTTTGTTACCCAATAATTACAACTTAGATAGATATTTTTAATGGATAGGTGTAATTACTTATTTTTGTATAATTTAAACATTATCTGATATAGCAATAATTTGATTTATTAACAGTTATACTACCTTTTCATAGAGTCATTGTATTTGTTTAACTGTGTCATTCCCTAATATTTACTTTGTTTACTATTACAGTTGATAATTATTGGCCTTATGATGAACTGTTTATTTATTTAATATTCAACAGATTTGATGGGTAAAATTGAGTCACATAAGTTTAATGTATTATGAGATTTTATATGTTTATGTGATCTCGAAAATTTTCATCATAAAATGTATTGATACAGATATCAGTTATGTTTAGTCATCAGTTGTGGTGATGATGGGATCATAGCGAATACCGATAGCCCAAATAATTAAACTTAGAGTAGTTAAGATTGCACCTGCAATCGCAACTCCCTCCCAACCCGCGTGTTCATAGGCATAGCCTGAAAGTAGAGAACCTAGTGCGCCCCCAATGAAATAGCTGGTCATATAGCCTGCCGTTAGGCGGTTACGAGCTTCAGGTAATATTCGATATAACGTACTCTGACTGGTGACATGGACGGCTTGTACTGCAAGGTCTAGCACCAAAATACCAATGATAAATGCGACCAGGGAATATTTCGCTAAACCGATGGGTATCCAGGATAATAGTAATAACACCAACCCAATAGTTGTAATGAGCTTTCCTTTGCCTTTATCGACAAGATGCCCTGCTTGGGAGGCCATAATGGCACCTGCGGCACCGACTAAGCCAAATAAACCTATAGTCCCTTCGGAATAACTGAATGGCGGACTGGCTAATAAGAAAGCCATTGCGGTCCACAGTAAACCAAAATTGGCAAATGATAATGCACCGAGAGAAGCGCGTACCGCAAGCACTGGAGTGCCGAAAAATAACCGGCCAATAGAACCAATGAGCTGGAAGTAGTTTAAGTTAGTTTTTTGATGGTAACGGGGAAGTTTAATGGCTAGAACAATCATTAACAGCATCAATAATGCAAAGGCCACCCAATAGATCGCTCTCCAGCCACCGACCATAGCAACAGCACCTGAAACCGTTCTTGCAAGTAAAATGCCCAGCAATAACCCACTCATAATCATTCCTACCGCTTTACCGCGTTTATGAGGCTTAGCAATAGATGCTGCTAGTGGGATCAGGACTTGTGCAACAACTGAAAATAGTCCAGTAAGGGCGGTACCTAAAAGGATTTGCCAAATATTATTTGAAAGCGCTGTAATTAATAGCCCTAATGCCGAAAGAAAGGTCATCGTTAAAATTAAACGCTTGCGTTCAAACAAATCTCCCAACGGGACTAAAAAAAGTAAACCTGCCGCATAGCCCAGTTGGGCCGCGGTGACAATAAACCCAGCCATATTAGTGGTTAAATTAAACTGCCCCGCAATGGTGTCTAAAAGCGGTTGAGCATAGTAATTACTGGCAACGACAAGACCTGTGGCAATGGCCATTAAAATAGTGAGGCCCGTTGTTAGCTCTGCAGTTTGGGGCTGTTTCATGAGGATTACCTATTATTAGCTAGGCGACTACTATAAACAAAATTTATTACCTTGGTTTATTTCTTTTTGTCATTGATGTAAAAAAGCCACCGGCTAGGGTGGCTAAGGTGACTTAATCGAGCTGTTTATACTTACTTAGCGGCTTCTTGTGCTTCTTTTACCCAGCCATCAAAAGTGGATTGATGGGCTTTGATCCAAGCATTTGTGTGGCGCTGAATATCCGATTGAGATGCTTCACCATTATGCATTCTTAAGTTTTGCGCATTAATATCGGCAATAGGTAGTTTCATTACTTCAAATAATTTTGCTGCAGCAGGGTTATCTGCAGCCCATTTTTTATTGGCGACAATATGCATGGTATTTGGTGGGAAACCATAGTTTTTTCCGTTAGGTAATGTGGTGTCTGTTTTTTCACCGTTTGGCATTGATGAGAATGGCACTTCTAACCAAACTACATCACGGCCCGGCTTGAGGACATCACTTATCCAATAAGGCGTCCACGTATAATATAAAATAGGCTTACCTTCTTTATATCGGGTAATGGTATCTGCCATCATTGCCGCGTAGTTCCCTTGGTTATGGTCAACCGTTTTTTCTAAGTCATAGGCTTTTAAATGGTTATTGATGGCTGCTTCACAGCCCCAACCGGGGTTACATCCCGTTAAATCAGCTTTACCATTACCATTTGAATCAAAGAGTTTGGCAATTTTAGGGTCTTTGAGTTGTTCAACATTGGTAATCTTGTATTTTTCAGCGGTTTTTTTGTCGATGAGGTAGCCTTGAGCCGCATTGACAACATAATTACCTTGACGATAGAACACATTATCACCACCAGCGGCGTCATATTGCGCATTATGTAAAGGAACCCAGCTGGTGGCTAAGTAAGTCGCATCACCGTTCGCAATTGATGCGTAAGCGACATTATAGTCGACTTCTTTGATCGGTTGGACATCATAGCCGAGTTCTTCAAGGGCTTTCGCAACAATTAGTGTTTGGAATGTCTCCTCACTGATCGTACTTTGCACAGGGTTAATTTTTACCCCTTTACCTGGCAGGTCGTTAGCACCTGCAAATGGGACGGTAAACATGGCTGTTAGTGCAGATGCAAGAATGATTTTATGTTTCATTATATTGTTCCCTCTGTTTTTTCGCAGCGAGCTTGGCTTTAAAGTTAAGAGCCAAGTTAGGTGCCACGTGAGTGGCACTTAGGTGAATGTAGGATGTTCTGATTAATGGTTTTTTTTACAAAATGGGCGCATGACTAGCCCAATAGGGCCTTTTTGATACCAACGACATGATGTTTTGCCGCGAGTATCTTGCCCTAAAGATTGGGTAAAACGGTCTAAGATGATAGCCAGAATAACAATACCGACCCCTCCGACAGACGCGAGACCCATATCAAGGCGACCAATACCCCGTAAGACCATCTGGCCTAAGCCTCCGACGGCAATCATTGAGGCGATAACGACCATCGACAGCGCTAACATTAAGGTTTGGTTCACCCCGGCCATAATGGTTGGCATTGCTAATGGCAATTGCACTTTAAACAGCATTTGGCGAGGACTTGCACCGAATGATTCAGCGGCTTCAATTAAGTCAGCTGGGACTTGTTTGATCCCTAAAATGGTCAAACGAATGATTGGCGGTAAAGCAAATATAATGGTGACGACGACACCGGGTACATTACCGATACCAAATAACATAACAATCGGGACTAAATAGACGAATGCAGGTGTGGTTTGCATCGCATCAAGTAATGGGCGAATAATCTTAGCGGCTCTATCACTACGTGCCAACCAAATACCCAGTGGTAGTCCTATCACAATACAAAACAGTAAAGATGTGAGCACTAGAGATAGTGTCACCATCGCTTCTGACCAAGCACCAATCGCCCCGATGGCTATCATCGAAATAAATGTGGCCACCCCCATTGCGCGTCCGGCTAATTGCCAAGTGAGTAATGCGAAAATAATAATGGCAACAGGAGCTGGTAGTGATGTAAGAAATTGTTCAAACCCGCTCAGAATGAAATCAATGGGGGCGCGTATTCCTTGGAATACAGGACGAAAGTTGAGAACAACCCAATCGATAGCATGCGTAACCCATGAATCAAGGGGGATCAGTGTGTTTTGGAAGGGGTCCATAATATTAAACTGATCGGGCCCGATGCTATCAGTCGGTGCGGCATCAAGCCAATCACTCGAACTGGTATCAGCAGGTGTTGTTGTGTCTGATGCATTGCCCCAAGGATCATCCGCAGAGGTATTTGTCTCGCTAGAGCTTGTCGCTGCCCATGGGTCATCAGCTGGTGTATTTTCAGTACCTTGTGTTGGTGTCTCAGTGACTTCAGTATCAGCCCATGGATCTTGCTGGTTCGTCGTTGTTTCTTGATTTTGCTTACTCATTTGGTGTCTCCTTATCCAGCGCTTGTAACAGCATTCCTTTTGAAATCACGCCTAAATACCGGTTTTTTTCGTTAATAACCGGAACGGCGCAAGGGGCTTGTGCTACTGTAGAAATAACTTCATTTAAGGATGTATCACCTTGAATTGGTTCGATATCAGTTAAAATTGCGGCTTCTATACCTGCTTTTTCGTGAAGCGCTTTTTCTAAGGATTCAACAGAAACTACTCCGGCAAAGGTATGTCCTCGGGAAATTAAATAACCGTGATAGCGATCTTCATCATTAAGGACTTTTAACGCGGAACGGGGACCAAAACCCGGTGCGATGTGTAATAGGGCATTTGGCCGCCTACGCGCGATGTCCTTAGCGCTGAATACTTGGCTGATATCCACACCGCGGAAAAAGGTCTTAACATAATCATTCGCTGGATTATTGAGAATTTCATCAGGCGTACCAACTTGAACGACAACGCCTCCTTGCATAATGGCAATGCGGTCACCAATTCTCATGGCTTCATCAAGATCATGAGAAATAAAGACAATAGTGCGTTGTTTATCTCCTTGTAAGGAGAGCAGTTCATCTTGCATTTCAGTACGAATTAATGGGTCAAGGGCTGAGAACGCTTCGTCCATTAACAGAATATCAGGGTCATTGGCTAGTGCTCTGGCTAACCCGATACGCTGACGCATCCCACCCGAGAGCTCATCTGGGTATGAATTCGCCCATTTTTCAAGATTAACTTGCTCAAGTGCATTCATGGCTTTCTTATGGCGCTCTTCTTTTGGAATACCAGAAAGTTCCATACCAAAAGCGGTGTTATCAATGACGTTCATATGTGGCATCAATGCAAAGGATTGAAACACCATACTAATTTTTGTTCGCCTAACTTCGCGCAGTGCTTTGTCAGAGATATTGGAAATATCCTCTCCATCTATCATGACTTGCCCGCTAGTAGGTTCTATCAGGCGATTGAGGAGGCGCACCAAGGTAGATTTTCCTGAGCCAGAAAGTCCCATGACAACAAAGATTTCGCCTTCTTCAATCGTCAGATTAACATCTTGAACACCTACGGTTAGGCCTGTTTTTTCAAAGATATCATCTTTATTCATACCTGATTCTAATAGCTTAAATGCTTGATCAGGATTGTCCCCAAATATTTTATATAAGTTTTTAACTTGTAATTTTATTGCCATATATTATTTACCCAATTTTCAATCAATAAGGAAAATGTATTACCTGTATTGAGAGTGATGAATTCTATAGTGATAGTTAACACTATGTTTCCTAACTATGATTATCCTTTGAAAATTATTAGGGCATAGATTCCTGTATTTAGTTTAATTGATTAGCTAATTATGGATTAAATTCAAATTCCTCCGTTTGAGTTATTAGTAAAATTTGCAAGCAATAAACCCTAGCATAATAAAATCAGCTGGCAACCCTAGGTTAAGTATAATTAATCAAAAAAGTTAGAGGTGAAAAATGATTTTATTAATATAAATAAAAGTGTCATTGAGCTATAGGATAATAATTTTTATGATTTCCATATCAAAGTTAACTTACTGGTGAGGTTGAATTTATTCAAAAATAATACACTTTGCTTTTATTAATATGGGGACTACTGATTTTATTTAATTTTTAGGTGGATAGATGTTGAACTGATGGATGAAAAAATTGAATTTAATAGCTTATTGATTAATCAAATTAATGAAAAATGAAGTGAAACTTGATTGAATTGAAATTAATGGCCAGATTAACTCATTAAAAATGAGTAATTAAACAGATATACATATAAAAAACGAATGAATCAGTCTATTTTTTGAACCAAAAAATACCATGATGAATAAAATCATTATAATTCATCATGGTATGGTTTTTGTTGTGAATGATGTTTATCAATAAGCTAAATTAAAGCTTTGGTTAAAAGTCCCAGTCATCATCTTCGGTACTGACTGCTTTACCAATAATATAAGATGAACCAGAGCCCGAAAAGAAATCATGATTTTCATTTGCATCAGGAGATAAAGCAGATAATATCGCAGCACTGACATCGGTGACCGTATCAGGAAATAAGGCTTCATAACCTAAATTCATTAATGCTTTATTCGCATTATAATGAAGGGATTTTTTGACATCTTCTGACCAACCAACTGTGTCATAAAGCTCTTGTGTATATTTTACTTCATTTTCATATAAATCGAATAATAATGAAAAAGAAAAATCCTTAATTTCTTTCTGAGTATTCTCATCATATTGTGCTAATGATTTTTGAAATTTATAGCCAATATAATAGCCATGTATGGCTTCATCACGAATAATTAAGCGTATAAGATCTGCGGTATTGGTTAATTTGCCTCTACTTGACCAATACATTGGTAAATAAAAACCTGAATAAAATAGAAATGATTCTAAAAAGACACTTGCTATTTTTTTCTTTAAAGGATGTGAATCACAATAATAAGATAGGATGATCTTAGCTTTATTTTGTAATGCATTGTTTTCTTCACTCCAGCGGTATGCATCATCGACATCAACCGTTGAGCAGAGTGTTGAAAATATTGAACTATAAGAGCGGGCATGTACTGCTTCCATAAAGCTAATATTCGACAAAACCGCTTCTTCATGGGGGGTTTTAGCATCTGGCATTAAGCAAGGTGCACCGACCGTATTTTGAATCGTATCTAGCAGGGTAAGACCAGTAAATACACGTATCGTCAACTGTTTTTCTGCAGCAGTAAGGGTATTCCAAGACGGAATATCATTAGATAATGGCACTTTTTCTGGAAGCCAAAAATTGCTTGTTAATCGGTTCCATACTTCTAAGTCTTTATCATCCTGAATACGGTTCCAGTTAATGGCTTTTACTGGTGTGTTAGATGCGCTGGTGGTCATAATATTTTCCTATTACAAAGTGCAAGATACGCAGCCTTCGACTTCAGTTCCTTCGAGGGCAGTTTGGCGTAATCGGATGTAATACAATGTCTTGATTCCTTTTCGCCAGGCATATATTTGCGCTCGGTTAATATCTCGTGTGGTGGCATCATCTTTAAAAAATAGAGTCAAAGATAAACCTTGGTCAACGTGCTGAGTTGCCATGGCATAAGTATCAATAATTTTTTCAGGGCCGATTTGGTAAGCATCTTGGTAATATTCTAAGTTTTCATTCGTCATGAAAGGAGCAGGGTAGTAGACACGACCAATTTTACCTTCTTTACGAATTTCAATTCGTGAAACAATCGGGTGAATGCTTGATGTTGAATTATTGATATAAGAAATAGACCCAGTAGGAGGTATTGCTTGCAAGTTTTGGTTATAAATCCCATAGGTAATGACAGACTGCTTTAAAGCTTGCCAATCTTCACGAGTTGGAATTTCGATACCCGAACGTCGGAATAATTCCTGAACGGTTTGTGTTTTTGGTAGCCAAATATTGTTGATATATTTATCAAAATAATCACCAGAGGCATAGGTTGAATGTTCAAAACCAACAAATGCAGTTTTTCTTTCGATGGCTAATTGGTTTGAAGTTTTTAATGCGTAATAGGTGACCGCATAAAAATAGATATTGGTGAAATCGAGCGCTTCTTCTGAGCCGTAATAAATATGCTCCCTTGCCAAGTAGCCATGTAAATTCATTTGACCTAACCCAATCGCATGCGATTGTCGGTTACCTTCAGCAATGGAAGGGACAGAGCGAATATCGCTCATATCGGAAACTGCGCTCAATGCTCTGACTGCCGCAGCTATTGATTGGGCGAAATCCGGTGAATCCATTGTTTTAGCAATATTCATGGAGCCTAAATTACAGCTAATATCTTTACCAATTTGTTGATAGCTCAAATCGTCTTCATAAACGCTAGGGCGATTAACTTGCAGTATTTCTGAGCAAAGATTGCTCATATTTATGCGCCCTGCGATAGGGTTAGCTCGGTTGGCAGTATCTTCAAATAAAATATACGGATATCCAGATTCAAACTGAATCTCAGCTAAAGTTTGGAAAAATTCCCGAGCATTAATTTTGTATTTTTTTATCGCTTTGTTATTGACCATCTCATGGTATTTGTCTGTAACGCTAATTTCAGACATAGGAACCCCATAGATGCGCTCAATATCATAAGGAGAGAACAAATACATGTCCTGGTTATCTTTCGCTAGCTGGAAAGTAATATCGGGGATAACGACCCCTAAAGAAAGTGTTTTAATCCGTATTTTTTCATCTGCATTTTCACGCTTAGTATCAAGAAAACGCATAATATCAGGGTGATGAGCATGCAAATAGACGGCACCGGCGCCTTGCCTTGCACCTAATTGGTTGGCATAAGAAAATGCATCTTCTAACATTTTCATGACAGGAACAACACCAGAAGACTGGTTTTCAATCAGTTTTATTGGGGCGCCTTGTTCCCGCAAATTGGTCATTAGAAAGGCGACTCCGCCACCTCGTTTGGATAGCTGCAAAGCCGAATTCACAGAGCGGCCAATAGATTCCATGTTGTCTTCGATTCTTAAAAGAAAACAAGAGATTAGCTCACCGCGTTGTTTTTTACCGCAGTTAAGGAAGGTGGGAGTTGCAGGTTGGAAACGACCTGTAATAATTTCATCGACATACAATTTAGCAAGAGATTCACTCCCTTGCGCAAGCGTTAAAGCAACCATACAAACGCGATCTTCATAGCGTTCGAGATAGCGTTTGCCATCAAAAGTTTTCAGCGTATAGCTCGTGTAATATTTAAAGGCACCGAGAAACGTTTGAAAACGGAATTTATGAGCGTATGCCTGTTTAAATAGTGCTTTGATAAATTCAAAGTCATATTGTTCTAATACACTGTTTTCGTAATAATTTTCTTGTACTAAAAAGTCTAATTTTTCTTTTAAATCATGGAAAAATACGGTGTTTTGGTTCACATGCTGTCGAAAATAGTGGTGAGCCGCTTCTTTGTCTTTATCAAATTGAATACGGCCTTCATTATCATATAAATTCAACATCGCATTGAGCGCATGATAATCCACATCTGATATATTTTGCATTTTATCCATTTGAAATAACTCTAGTTGTTTGTACGTTGCCAAAACGTTTTTAGGCCTTGTTGAACGGACTGAACATCTTTATCAGTACCAAGAAGTTCAAAACGATATAGGTAGGGGACATGGCATTTTTGCGCAATGATATTTCCAGCTATCGCATAGGCATCACCAAAATTGGTATTACCCGCAGCAATAACTCCGCGGATAAGTGTGCGGTTGACTTCAATATTAAGAAATTGGATCACCTCTTTTGGGACAGCACCTTTGCTACCACCACCACCGTAGGTCGGCAGTAATAAAACATAAGGTCTTGTCGCAATTAGGCTACTTTCGTGGTTGCCAATAGGCAACCGCGTTGCTGGGACACCTAGCTTTTTAATAAAGCGATGGCAATTTCCTGAGCGACTTGAAAAATAGATGAGTGATTCCGTTTTCATAACACCACCTAAGCGGCTAATAAGCTAATCATGTCTGGTCGAAAACCTGCCCAATGTTTGTCTCCCGCAATAACAACAGGAACTTGCTGGTAGCCTAATTTTCTGACTAATTCAAGAGCTTGGCTGTCTTCAGTAAGGTCAATGATTTGGTAGGAAATAGATTTGCGATCTAAGGCTTGATAAGTTGCATTACACTGAACGCAGTTAGGTTTACTATAAATGGTAATCTTAGCCATGTTATTTACCTTTTGAATGTTTAATAGCAGTAAAAATAAGGTGCGTGACATATAAATACTATATATAGATTTTTAACTTATCAACCACACAATATGTAGTGAATAGAAAATATTGAATGATAATTATTCTAATTATCAGCTAGGTGGTTATTAACATTGAAAATAAAAAAGTATGGTATTGGATGATTCAGATAGACACTCTAAGAAAAAAGATCATTGCAAAGTGGAAATAATTTACTCTATAACTGTATATACAATCAGGTAATTGAGTCCTTTTGAGGAGATACTATGTACCATCAATATTTAGCAACACCGGATAAATTTCCTAAACCGTGGATACATATTACGGCTGATGATGACGGAATAACGAGCCTCTATTTTGTGGATGAAAAAACAGAAAAAGAAACGAAGAATGAGCACTCCAAGCTTTGTGTGAAAGAATTAAAGGAATACTTTAATCATAAAAGAACCGTTTTTACGGTTGCATTAAATCCACAAGGAACAGAATTTCAGAAAAAAGTGTGGAAACATCTTTGTGGGATCCCTTACGGGGAGCGATGGAGCTATAAAGATTTGGCGTTAAAGTTAGGCTCCGTAAATTATTGTCGTGCGGTCGGTATGGCAAACTCACGTAATCCAATCTCATTAATTGTTCCTTGTCATCGCGTACTTGGGCATGATGGAAAATTAGTGGGGTATACAGGGGGATTAGATATTAAAGATTGGTTACTTTTGCATGAGAAGTAAACACTAAATAATTAGTTATAGGTAATACTATTGGTTGTAATAATTACTATTGGTAAGAATTATTGTCGAAATCAGAACCTATTCTATCGATAAATAATATTTTTTTATCTTTTTAGTCCATTTTCGTGATCTAGGTTGTAGACAAGTAACTGAGAAATCTGATGTACTGAGCCTGATACAGATGGTGTGTCTATTTTATTTTAAAGGTAATATTTGATGTCTAAAGTTAAAGGTAACGTTAAGTGGTTCAACGAATCTAAAGGTTTTGGTTTTATCACTCCAGAAGATGGTAGCAAAGATGTATTTGTTCACTTTTCTGCGATTATGGGCGATGGTTTCAAAACCTTAGCTGAAGGCCAAAAAGTGGAATTTGAAATTACTGAAGGTGCTAAAGGTCCATCTGCTGCTAACGTTATTCCTCTGTAATTTTTATAATTAAGATTAAAACGAACAGCTGAAAACTCGCCCTAGCTATCTAGGGCGAGTTTTTTTATTTATAAAAATAAAAAAGGCCTGATATAAACCAGGCCTTTCCAGCAATAAATTGTCTATAAATTAAACAGTTGAGGTTATTTAACTTCTTCGCCTTTAGCTTGTAAATCGGCATGATAAGAAGAGCGAACGAATGGTCCACAGGCTGCGTGAGTGAAGCCCATTGCCATGGCTTCTTCTTTCATTTCATCGAACTCAGCAGGGCTGACATAGCGTTTGACGGGTAAGTGATGGCGACTTGGTTGTAAGTATTGTCCTAGTGTAAGCATCGTTACACCATGACGACGTAAGTCGCGCATAACCTCGATAATTTCTTCATTGGTTTCACCAAGACCGACCATTAACCCCGATTTAGTTGGGATATTTGGATGTGCTTCTTTAAATTTTTCGAGTAATTTTAAAGACCATTCATAGTTAGCGCCAGGGCGAACTTGGCGGTAAACACGTGGCACATTTTCAAGATTATGGTTAAACACATCAGGTGGTGTTGCGGTTAAAATCTCTAATGCGCGATCCATACGGCCGCGGAAGTCAGGAACCAGCGTTTCAATTTTAATTGATGGGCTTTTTTCACGAATAGCACTAATGCAATCAGCAAAATGCTGTGCTCCGCCATCACGTAGGTCATCACGGTCAACAGACGTAATGACGACATAGCGTAGCGCCATATCTTTAATAGTTTGCGCTAATTTTTCGGGTTCGTTGGCATCTGGTGCATTTGGGCGACCATGGGCAACATCACAGAATGGGCAGCGGCGGGTACAAATAGCCCCCAAAATCATAAAGGTCGCGGTACCATGGTTAAAACACTCAGAAAGGTTAGGGCATGATGCCTCTTCACATACAGAGTGTAAGCCATTTTTGCGCATGGCTGCTTTAATGCCTTGAATACGAGTGGAATCAGCAGGAAGCCTAATTTTCATCCAGTCAGGTTTACGTAGAATTTCTTCTCGTTCAGTCACAACGTTTTTGACAGGGATCAGCGCCATTTTGTCGGCGTCACGATATTTAATTCCGCGTTCTATCTGAATTGGTTTACTCATAATATGACGGTTCCAGTTATCTTTTATGCTGATGGATAAGTGATAATTCTAAATAAAACCGAATGGAGACTGTTATCCATTCATTAAAATATTTTTTAAAAATGTTAAAAAATTATAGCATTATTATTGAACAATATGAAATCCTAGTGTGTCACAGAATTGGCGAATTAGCACAGGCTGAACATCGGAAACTGATACTTTGGGAGCAAGATTACTCATTTGAGTCATCTTTAATTCACTGTAACCACAAGGATTAATACGATTAAAGGGTTCAAGATCCATATCAATATTCAATGCGAGCCCATGAAAAGAACAGCCTTTCCTGATGCGTAATCCGAGGGAGCAAATTTTGTCGCCATTAACATAGACACCGGGAGCATCAGGGCGAGGATACGCTGCAATATTAAAATGGGCAAGGGTATTTACGATGGTATTTTCTAATGCGGTAACTAGCTCACGAACACCAATTTTATTGCGTTTTAGATCGAGCATAACATACATCACTTGTTGCCCTGGCCCATGATAGGTAACTTGGCCGCCTCTATCACTTTGGATAACAGGGATATCACCAGGGGCAAGAACGTGCTCCGCTTTTCCGGCTTGGCCTTGGGTAAATACGCGAGGATGTTCAACTAGCCAAATTTCATCATGGGTTTCTGGCGTACGGTGTTCTGTGAATTGGTGCATCGCATCAGAAACAGTTTGATAAGGAGCAAGGCCAAGTTGGCGTATGGTTATACATCTATCTGACAAAATTTAGGTGTCCACGTTGTCTTTATCGTTGCGGGCAGTATAACGCCTATGTTTGCCATACTTCAAGTTAACATACGACTGGATGCTTGCATAAAATGTGATTTAGATTGGAAACAAATGTTATTTAGGAGTGAATATATTGCATTTTAACGTAGGGCATAAAAATGAAAAAGGCCGAATAACAGTAGACTATTCGGCCTTTGATAACTTGTTGTTTAAAGTACAACTTTCACTAACTCTAATGCACCTAACTCAGTATACAAGGTTTCAACTTGTTCAATATGAGTTGCATTGATAGTAATAGAAACTGAGTGATAATTGCCTTTGCTACTTGGTTTTACGTCTGGGCTATAGTCACCTGGCGCATGACGCTGTACCACTTCAATCACTTGATCAACCAGTTCAGGCTGTGCCAAGCCCATCACTTTGTAGGTTAATGGGCATGGGAACTCAAGCAGTTCACCTAATTTCGTTTTCATGGGCACTCCTAATTTTTAAATTGGGCTGCTGGCTGAAAAAGATTGGCTGGTATTAAACCAGCCAATGAGATGTATTCATCCAACAAACATTTCGGTACTTATCTATTTCGATATTTACTATATGGGGACGACTTATTTTAGTTTCAAGTCTTAACCAAACCAGCGATGAAAGAGTAATTTTATGTAGTCAATTAACCGACTGAAAAAACCACCTTCTTCAACATCTTTTAACACTGCTAAAGGGTGCTGTTCGATGATTTTACCATCAAGTTGGAAGCTAATTGTCCCTACTTGTTGGCCTTTGGTTAATGGTGCTTCTAGTTCAGTTGTCGTTAATTCATAGCTGGCTTTTAAATCTTTTAAGCGGCCTCGTGGGATAGTGAGGTATAAATCTTCGGTCACACCTAATTTTACTTCATTTTCATCACCAAACCAGACTGGCACACTGGCAAAATCCACATTGGCTTGTAATGGTTTAACGGTTTCATAAAAGCGGAAACCGTAAGTGAGTAATTTTTTACTTTCGGCATCACGGCCTTTGCTACTTTTCCCCCCCATAACAACGGAGATCAGGCGCATGTCACCTTCAGTTGCTGATGCGACAAGGTTATAGCCCGCGGCATTAGTATGGCCTGTTTTGATGCCATCAACAGCTAAGCTCTTATCCCACAACAGCCCATTGCGGTTTGTTTGACGGATGTTGTTAAAGGTAAACTCTTTCTCTTTATAAATTGCGTATTCTTCAGGCACATCACGTACTAGCGCTTGCCCAATAAGAGCCATATCACGTGCTGAACTATATTGGCCCTCAGCATCTAACCCATGAACAGTTTGAAAATGGGTATTTTTCAACCCTAATTTGTTCACGTAACCATTCATTAGCTGAACAAAGTTGGCTTGGTCACCCGCAATATAGTCGGCCATTGCAACACAGGCATCATTACCTGATTGCAAGTTAATGCCACGAGTTAACTGAGAAACGCTAACACGATCGCCTGGTTTTAAGAACATCAATGATGAGCCTTTAAATACTGGGTTACCAGTAGCCCACGCATCATTTCCAACCGTGACAATATCATTTTCACCAATTTTGCCTGACTTAATTGCCTGACCGATAACATAGCTGGTCATCATTTTTGTCAAACTTGCAGGATCACGACGTTGGTCAGCATTACTTTCGGCGAGAACTTTGCCTGAATTATAATCAATTAAGATATAAGCTTCAGCATCAATAGCGGGTGCTGCAGGAATTGATGTATTTGGGAAGGTTTCATTAGCGTTCGCAATGTTAGCAGTCATAAGAAGGAGTGCGGAACCCAGCACAGTATGACGCACGATGCGTGATGGAGCGACATTATTCATGGTTTTACCATTACATCCGAAATTCGGTTAACACAAGGAGGCGCAGTTTAGCAAAAGAACGGGATAAGGAAAAAGTGACTTTTGCGCTGTACCAATGATTTTTTTGTCAGTTGAATATTGCCTGTATTTAGGTTGCCCAAAATATGATTGAGCAACCTAAAGTTACATAGCTCTATGGTGCAACGACCATTGACGATTGGTTTTTTTCAGACTGTAAACGGCCTTGAACCTCAACAGCTTGTTGCCTTGTACTAAATGGCCCTAGCTGTACTCGGTAAATACCATTATAGGGTTGTAGACGGCCTGGAACATTAAATTGTGTTTTCAACTCATTCAGCATATTTTGCGCGTTGGCTTGGCTACTAATGGCACCAGCTTGAACAAGAAAACCACGCTCTGGAACCGGTTCTTCAGCTACAACGGCTGCAGGTGGCGGTGTTGGTGTTTGCAGGTTCATGTCTGGCATAGTAGGCTGCATCGGTTCTTTGGGCTGCTGAACTGGCAATGTATTTTCTGGAGTTGGCAAGTTTTCCATCACAGGGGTGCCCATTGGGCCAGAACCTAATTGTGGGCGTCCCGGTAAAGCATAGCTCTGTTTCACAAAGTTAGAACCTACTGTTCCTGTCCCTGATAAGGAGCCATCTTGGGCAACTTGAATGGCATCAATTTTAATTTTTGTCGTAGGCATTAAATTCAGGCGGTCAGCGGTAGCTCTTGAAACAGCAATACTTTTACCTGGAACATAAGGCCCGCGGTCATTAACACGAACAACCATCATGCGGCCATTCATCATATTGGTGATACGTACATAACTTGGGATTGGCAAAGTCGGGTGAGCCGCTGTTAATTCCACTGGGTTAACGCGTTCCCCAATCGCAGTCATATTACCTGCAGACTCAGCACCATAAATGGATGCATAACCCACTTGGCTAAATTGTGATGGGTCACGTACGATTTGGTATTGTTGACCATTACGTGAGTAATCATTATTTGCGGTTGGATGGTACGGCTCATAATGAGGCTCTGCACCTAATACATCTTGAGTGGGTACATTGGTTGGCACTTGGGCTGGTTGTTTAACTTCATCTGTCACACAGCCACTGAGTAGCGCGGCTGTGACGCCAAGCATTATCCATTGTAAACGCATACTAAGCCTCATTTTATAAACTTTTAGAAAGGAATTTTCGGTGTGTATGTATCGACATGATAATACCGAATCCAGCCATTAAAACAATCAATGCGGAGCCCCCATAACTCACTAAAGGGAGGGGGACACCAACCACAGGTAATATACCACTGACCATACCGATATTCACAAATACATAGACAAAAAGGATTAAGATCAAGCCGCCAACCATAACTCGACCAAAGGTGTTTTGTGCGCTAGCAGCAATATAAAGCCCGCGAATAATCAGTAAAAGGTATAGGCCAAGTAAAATGAGCACCCCAACTAAGCCAAGTTCCTCTGCTAACACAGCAAAAATAAAGTCGGTATGTCTTTCTGGCAAAAATTCAAGCTGTGATTGAGTGCCATGTAGCCAACCTTTCCCCATTAACCCACCAGAACCAATTGCAATTTTTGACTGGATAATATGGTAACCAGCCCCTAATGGGTCAGTTTCTGGGTCTAATAACATCATGACACGGGCTCTTTGGTAGCCATGCATTAAAAAGAACCACAGCAGGGGAATGAAGGCCGCGAGCGCAATCGCTGCAACAGTAATAAGCCGCCAACTCATCCCTGCAAGGAACAAAACGAACAAGCCTGAAGCTGCAACTAAAATTGAAGTACCAAGGTCTGGTTGCGCCGCCACCAATAATGTGGGTACAAAAATCAATACTAGTGCAATTACGGTATTTTTGAATGAAGGAGGGCATAGGTCTCGGTTCATAAAACGAGCGACCATTAAAGGGACGGCAATTTTTGCAATTTCAGAGGGTTGGAACCGAATGAACCCTAAGTCTAGCCAACGCTGAGCCCCTTTACTTATCTGCCCAAAGACATCAACAAAAACCAGTAAAATAACGCAGAAGATAAACAGGTGAGGTGCCCAATTTTCATACATTCTAGGGGGGATCTGCGCCATCACTATCATGACGACGAAGCCTGTCGCTATCTGCCCTAATTTACGCTCCATCATTTCAGGATCTTGGCCGCTGGCACTCCACATAATAAATGCGCTGTATGCAAGCAACGCGATAATAATTAGCAGCATAGGCACATCTATATGCAGACGTGTGGATAACGAAATTTTTTTCTTATCGTCTGTCATATTCTTTATAGCTCATTGTTATTCATAGAATTGCGCATCAGCGATCTTCTCCTGCATTGGTTGCTGACACTGCGACTTCGGTTCGGTTATCACCAAGAAGAACGTGGTCAAATATTTGCCGCACAATATCACCGACTGCTGGGCCTACGCCCCCATTTTCTAAAATAATCGCAACGGCAATAGTGGGTTTATCATACGGAGCATAAGCAATCATTAACTTGTGGTCGCGCAAGTGCTCTGCCAGCTTACTGGCGTTATAGGTTTCATAGCTGAAGACTTGTGCGGTACCGGATTTCGCAGCTGCTTTATATGGTGTACCAATGAAACTACGGCGGCCAGTACCATTCGGGGCATTGGCTACACCGTACATTCCATGCTTAGCTAGTTCCCAAAAACCTGAGTTAATATCGCCGATTTGTTTGGTTTCTTTGTCTTCATAAGGCACCATGGCATTACCCAACTTTGTGCCGTAGAGTAAATGAGGGGTCTTAACTTGGCCATCATTTATTAATGTCATCAATGCTTTTGACATTTGAATTGGAGTTGCTGTCCAATAGCCTTGTCCTATCCCAACAGGGATCGTATCACCTTGATACCAAGGTTTTTTATAGCGTTTTTGTTTCCATTCACGGGTTGGCATTATGCCAGAACGCTCTTCAGCCAGGTCAATACCCGTATAATCGCCAAAACCAAAACGGCTCATCCATTCAGAAATACGATCAATTCCCATATCATAAGCGACTTGGTAGAAGAAGGTATCCGCAGATTCAATAATGGATTTCGATACGTTAAGTTTACCGTGTCCCCAACGCTTCCAGTCGCGGTAGCGTTTTTCTGAACCCGGTAATTGCCACCAACCAGGATCAAAAATAGTCGTATTTGGCGTGATTACTTTTTCACTCAATGCGGCGACAGAAATAAAGGGTTTTACTGTTGATGCAGGGGGGTAAAGCCCTTGAGTTGTCCGGTTAATCAACGGCCTATCAGGGTTATTTAATAACGCTTGATAATCTTTATTTGAGATACCGTTAACAAACAAGTTAGAGTCATAACTTGGATTAGACACCAGAGCCAAAATTTCGCCATTACGTGGGTCAGTGACCACAACGGCAGCACGGCTAGTGGTTAACAGTTTTTCGATATAAATCTGTAATTCGAGATCAATGGTAAGGTAGATATCCCGACCAGCTTGCGGTGGTTGTTCATGAAGTTGGCGAATAACACGACCGCGGCTATTCACTTCCACTTCTTCATAGCCGGTTTTACCGTGTAAGACATCTTCATAATAACGCTCAATACCTAATTTACCGATATCGTGGCTAGCGGCATAATTGGGTAATAAACCTTCTTTATCAAGACGTTCAACATCTTTGTCATTAATTTTTGCCACATAGCCAATCACATGGGTTAGTGCAGAACCGTATGGGTAAGAACGACGTTGGTAGCTTTTGACCTCTAAACCAGGAAAACGGTACTGGTTAACAGCAAAACGAGCGACTTGGACTTCGTTAAGCTGTGTTTTTAGTGCAATAGAGGTAAACCGACGTGAGCGCTTACGCTCTTTTTCAAAATTAGTGATGTCTTCGTCAGTTAAATCGACCACACTACGAAGATTATCTAAGGTTTCTTGTAGATTACTGACTTTTTCGGGCACGATTTCTAACTGGTAAAACGTGCTATTAAGTGCGAGTTGGGTTCCTCGGCGGTCATAAATAATCCCACGGCTTGGTGCAATAGGCACCAATTTGATTCTGTTATCGTTTGACCGCGTTTGGTAATCTTCATGACGGACAATTTGTAAGTGATACAAATTCGTCACAAGAATAGACGTTAAAATGACAATCACACCGAAGGCGATAAGCGCTCGGCGGATAAACAAAACTGATTCAGCGGTATGGTCGCGAAAAGGGGTGCGTTGTGTTTTCATCCCATTGCCATTTTGAACATATTTAAACCTGACTATTCCCTGTGATAAGGGTGGTTAGTCGTAATACTCCATGCGCGATAAAGACTTTCAGCAACAAGGACACGAACCAGTGGATGGGGCAGCGTAAGCGGTGAAAGCGACCAGCTTTGCTCCGCGGCTGCTTTGCAAGCGGGTGAAAGACCCTCGGGACCACCGATTAATAAACTAACATTACGGCCATCTTGTTTCCATTTATCGAGCTGTACGGCAAGTTTTGGGGTATCCCAACGATCCCCTGGAATATCCAAAGTGACGATGCGATTTCCTTTACCTACAGCTGCGAGCATTAATTCGCCTTCTTTTTCTAGAATGCGCTTTATATCTGCATTTTTCCCGCGTTTTCCTGCTGGAATTTCCGTTAATTCAAATGGCATATCTTTAGGAAAACGGTGGAGGTAATCCATAAAGCCGGTCTGGACCCAGTCCGGCATTTTTGTTCCAACGGCGATGAGCTGTAATTTCAAACTCAGCTCCAAAGCTTTTCTAATTCATACATACGACGACTTTCTTCTTGCATAATATGAACAATGGCATCGCCAAGGTCGACGACAATCCAATCAGAAATGCCTTGCCCTTCAACACCCAATGGCATTAAACCATTTTTGCGGCAAGCTTCGATTAATCTGTCAGCGACTGACATCAAATGGCGGCTTGATGTCCCTGTACAGATGATCATCTGATCGGTAATACTTGATTTCCCTTGAACATCGATAGTAATGATATCTTCTGCTTTAGCATCATCAAGCTGATCGATAATAAATTGTTGGAGTTCAGTTCCTTGCAAAAGGTTCACCTTTTATTCAAATAAACAGAATATCACGTTAAACACTGTTTGTAGTTTGTAGATAAAATAATGGCTGATAACGAATCAAACACATTAACAGCCTTGTTATTTTACCCTAGATTTTAAGAAAAATCGGCTAAATTATTTTTTATTCATTGTGGAGTGAAATTTATAGGGATATCCGTACATTTGAGCAAGAAGTTTGTGTTAACTTTACAAAATAACTCTAGAAACTGTACTCCTGAAAAACATTTTAGGATGAGATAGGTATTATGCAAATAATTAAGCCAAAAGTTTTTATATTTGAAGGGATTAATCATCTTCCTGTTAATATTCATCGACAAGTGAGTTCCATGGTTGAATTTATCACGGATTTTTCCCATGAGGACAGGCAAAACAAAGTTAATGGTATTATTTGCTTTGGGCAGCAACTCCCTGAATTACAGGGGCTATTCCCTGCTAACATTCCAATATTAACCAGTAATAAACTACAAGATACAACGTTCTGGGACTGCTTTTTGACGAAATTGTATACGTTACAAAGGTTAGATGGCTTATACAACGAGTTAACACATCACAACATTATTCAATTTCATAGCTGCCACAAATATCTCATCATGGCGTATTCCCCTGTTGGCTATCAGTATACAGGGCGTTTAGTGGCGAGTATTAAAAGCAGTACCGACCTCGTGTGTTTTTTTAATCAATATAAAGCTTGTTTAATGGAAATATTGGCGACAGTGCCTGCAAGAAATACGGAAGTTAATGCGCTGAGCCATATGCAAGGTTATTTCAAACACAAAGCCACGAAGGATGAGAAAAAACGCTTATTATGGCTGATTAACGACTATTTAGCGGGGAATTTACCGTTAAACAGGCCGTTAGAGATGATGAAACAATTGCTTATTCAATACCCAGACAACTATTTAATAGAGCAAGTCATTTTTGAGCCATATCCGAATAGTTGTTCAATAAGGGAGCTCCCTTATTGCTGATAAAGGTGATGTTGATGAATATATTGCAGAACTGCATCTGGAATTAAATCGTGACAAGAGTCGCCTGAATTTAATTTTTCGCGGATCTCTGTTGCTGAGATATTTACCAGTGGAGTATCTCCAATAAAAATATACCCATTCGCCACTTGGTTTAAGGCAATAGGGTCTGTTGTTTGATGTTCTAACAGCCAGTTTTGCATTTTAGGATCGGCAAACTGTGTGGCATATCCCGGTCGGGAACAAACCAATAAATGGCAGTTATCAAGTATCCGCTCCCAGCCGTGCCATTTATTAATCGACAATAAGGAATCTTGACCAATAATAAACGCCAGAGGTTTTTCTGGCCCAATTTCTTGGCGTAATTCAACCAGTGTTTCTATCGTGTAAGAAGGGCTATTTTTCTCTAATTCACGTGTATCGATAGCAAATAAAGGCGCATTTTGAATTGCGAGTTTCACCATTTCTAAACGTTGTGATGGCGTCGCTTCTGGTTGTGGGCGATGGGGGGGAACGTGGTTAGGTAACAAGATAACTTTTTCGAGCCCAACTTGTTGAGCAAGTGCTTGCACTGGACGTAAATGGCCAAAGTGAATGGGGTCGAACGTCCCACCGAATAATGCGAGCAAGTTATGTTGTTTTGAAAATGAGTTACTCATGAATAAAATTCTCTGCAAATGCTTTACCACATAATAGCATAGACAGTGACTGCAGGTCAGGCCATGGAGAATGGCTAAAATCTTGTTTAATATTGATTTCTGCTTGCGTTAATAACATTAATGCAGATTGTAATTGATGCAATGTTAAACGTTGTAAGGCTTCCGTGAGCACACCTCGGCGGTTTTGCCACACTTTGTGTTGATCAAATAATGTCTTTAACGCGGTTGTTGCAGACTGGCGTTTTAATGTAATAAGCAACATTAGATCGCGTTGGATTGATCGCAATAAAATAACAGGCTCAATATCTTCTTGCTGCAATTGCTCTAAAATATGCCATGAACGGCGGGATTTACCCGCCAATAGGGCATCAACCCAATGGTAGGGAGTAAAATGCGCAGAGTCATTAACGGCACTCTCAACCCGAGGATAGGTGAGTTTACCATCTGGATAAAGAAGAGACAGCCGCTCAAGTGCTTGCGCTAAACCAAGTAAATTCCCTTCATAACAATAGCAAAGTAGTCGGTTAGCTTCGGTTTCTAAAGAAAGCCGCATACTGTAGGCGCGTTTAGAAACCCATTGTGGTAACCGCTGATATTCAGGCGTTAGGCAGCTGATATAAATAGCATCTTGGCTAATTGCTTTAAACCAAGCACTGTTTTCTTGTGCTTTAGTGAGCTTATGACCACGTAACACAAGCAGGAGATCTGAATGCAGTAATTGCGCCAGTTGGTTCAGCTTTTCAGCCATGGCAGCGTTAGGGCCATTTTCAGGCAATAACAGCGTGAGAGTTTGACGGCTAGCAAATAGGCTGAGAGCTTGGCAAAGGCTAAAAATCTCATCCCAATCAGTATGTTGCTCTAGAGAAAACGAAAAATGCTCTTCAAAGCCTTGCTCTTGTGCCGCTTTGCGGATGGCATCTTGGCTTTCTTGAAGAAGAAGGGGCTCATTGCCCCAAATTAAATAGCGGCCTCTTAGAGACTCTTGTAACGAAGAGGCCAGCTGTTCAGGGTAGATACGCGTCATTATGGTTGAGTATTCGTATCAGCCGCTTGGTTTTTTGCTTTTTCAAGTTCTGCTGAATGAACAAGCAATAATTTACGCACGATATTGCGTGCAGCTTGTTCTTGCATTTCTTGCCTTACAATTTCTTTTTCAGCATCTTTCGCCAGTGCTTCTAAAGGGTTGTCGAAGAAAGTGCGTTCAACACGGCTTTGTAAAGGATAGATAGCACCATCAGGCATTAACACTTGCACATTCATTACCAGTGTTAATTGTTTCTCTGCCGCTTTACCATCTTGATAAACGGACACAGTTTCAGTGTTTTCATTAGAACTCAGAACTTTCAAAATGGGAACACCGGCTCTTCCAGTTTCGAGAATGGTCACATTATTGAGCCGCAGTTGTTCCCTAAGCGCCCTTGTAAGGTAGCTATATGGATCACTTGAACTTAGCTGCAAAGTTCTCAGTTCCTCAGGAATTTGAGTTGTTCCTTGAAGACGAAAACCGCAACCTGCGGTGACTAGCACCGCCAGGCTCAAAAATAAAGTTATCAGATAACGCACCTGGCCTCCTTATCAGCCAACAACCTAATATTAACCTACAACAAGGTTTAGCAATTTGCCTGGGACATAGATTACTTTGCGGATGCCAACACCTTCAAGGTATTTCGCTACGCTCGGTTCATTTTTTGCCATATCTAGGACAAATTCTTGGTTTGCATCAGCCGGAACGGTGATACGACCACGAACCTTACCATTAACTTGAACGACAACCAGTTTGGTATCGTCAATCATGGCTTTTTCATCAGCAACAGGCCATTGTGCGAAATCGATGTCTGTTTTGTGACCGAGCGCTTTCCACATTTCAAAGCAAGCATGTGGAATGATTGGTGATAACATCAGCGTGATAGCCTCAAGAGACTCTTGAACTAATGCACGGTCTTGTTCCGTTTCTTGTGGCGCACGAACCAATTTGTTCATGAATTCCATGATAGCAGCAATTGCAGTGTTGAATGCATAACGACGGCTGAAATCATCAGAGACTTTCGCGATTGTTTTGTGCAGATCACGACGTAAGTCTTTTTGTTCAGGTGTTAATGTGCTGATATCTAAAGGTGAAGTTGCACCTTTTTGTGAGTGCTCGTGTACTAAACGCCAAACGCGACGAACGAAGCGGTTAGCACCTTCAACGCTGGATTCTTGCCACTCAAGGGTTAACTCTGGTGGTGCAGCAAACATCATAAATAGGCGAACGGTATCCGCACCGTATTTTTCGACCATTAATTGTGGGTCAATACCGTTGTTTTTCGACTTAGACATTTTGCTCATACCGGTATACACCAGTTCATGGCCTTCATTATCTACGGCTTTAATAATACGGTTTTTGTCGTCACGTTCAACAATGGCGTCTGCTGGAGAAACCCAAACACGCTGACCATCGCTACCTGTGTAGTAGAATGCATCAGCCAGCACCATGCCTTGGCACAGTAAGCGTTTTGCTGGTTCATCGGAGTTGACTAACCCTGCATCACGCATCAACTTATGGAAGAAGCGGAAATACATTAAGTGCATGATGGCGTGTTCGATACCACCAATATATTGGTCAACCGGTAACCAGTAGTTTGCTGCCTCGGGGTCTAACATGCCGTCGTCATATTGCGGGCAGGTATAACGTGCATAGTACCAAGAAGATTCCATAAAGGTATCGAAGGTATCGGTTTCACGTAATGCAGGTTGACCGTTAATGGTCATTTTTGCCCACTCAGGGTCAGCTTTAATTGGGCTGGTAATGCCGTTCATCACGACATCTTCTGGCAAAATGACAGGTAACTGGTCTTCAGGAACAGGAACGACAGTACCATCTTCCAATGTTGCCATTGGGATTGGTGCCCCCCAGTAACGTTGACGTGAAACACCCCAGTCACGTAAGCGGTAGTTTACTTTACGTTGACCTGCACCTAGTGCGACAAGTTTATCTGAAATGGCATTGAAGCCAGCTTGGTGGTCTAATCCACTGAATTCACCTGAGTTAATCAGTGCATTTTTTTCGGTCATCGCTTCTTGGGATAAATCAGGCTCATTGCCATCAGCATCGGCAATAACTGCTTTGATGGGTAAGTTATATTTGTGAGCGAATTCCCAGTCACGTTGGTCATGGGCAGGAACGGCCATAACAGCACCAGTACCGTATTCCATTAAGACAAAGTTAGCGACCCAAATTGGCAGCTTTTCTTGGGTTAATGGATGAATAACGAATAAACCGGTTGCCATACCTTTTTTATCCATGGTTGCCATATCTGCTTCCGCAGTTTTGGTATTACGGCACTCATCAATAAATTGGGCTAATTCAGGGTTATTTGTCGCGGCTTCTTTAGCCAGAGGGTGACCTGCTGCAACAGCCACATAAGTTGCCCCCATAAAAGTATCAGGGCGAGTGGTATAGACTGTTAAGGTTTCATCACGGTCTGCAACATTGAACGTGATCTCAGTCCCTTCGGAACGGCCGATCCAGTTGCGCTGCATGGTTTTGACTTGCTCTGGCCAGTCATCTAATTTGTCAAGGTCGTTGAGCAGCTCTTCTGCGTAGTCGGTAATTTTAATAAACCACTGTGGGATTTCTTTGCGCTCAACAGGGGTGTCACAACGCCAGCAGCAGCCATCAACCACTTGTTCATTCGCCAAAACAGTTAAGTCATGTGGGCACCAGTTAACCGCAGAGGTTTTTTTGTACACTAAACCTTTTTCATACAATTTAGTGAAGAACCATTGTTCCCAACGGTAATATTCAGGGGTACAAGTCGTGACTTCGCGATCCCAATCGTAACCGAAACCGAGCATTTTCAGCTGGTTTTTCATGTAATCGATATTGTCATAAGTCCAAGGCGCAGGAGCAGTATTATTTTTAACCGCAGCACCTTCAGCAGGCAGACCAAACGCATCCCAACCAATTGGTTGGAGAACGTTTTTCCCCAACAAACGTTGGTAACGAGAGATAACGTCACCCATGGTGTAGTTACGTACGTGGCCCATGTGTAGTCGACCAGAAGGGTAAGGTAGCATGGACAGGCAGTAGTATTTTTCTTTGCTGTTGTCTTCAGTCACTTTGAAAGTTGCTTTTTCATCCCAGTGACGCTGTACTTTAGGCTCTATATCTTCTGGACGATATTGTTCTTGCATGGCACCGATAATCCTATGGTGAATAAATGCTACATCTGTAGCGTGAATGTCTTTCTTAATTGAGATCGCATAGCATAGCGGATCTACACCGAAAACAACAATAGTTGATTAGCTGAACCTACGAGGGAGGCTGGATATTGCTTTTCGGGGAACGGATCAGGATATTTTACGCTAATAACCAAACAACTTAACTAAAAAGTTTGTTAAATGGTAGTGGTTTATTGATCTATTTCGAATTCAGGTTGTTGCTGTTGATTTATTTGCTAATAGCACAGTGATAAGACGAGGGAGCTAATGAGCTCCCTCTCGAATATTAATGGAGGATTTTTGCGAGAAAATCTTTTGCACGGTCAGATTGTGGGTTAGCAAAAAAGTCTTCTTTTTTACTGTCTTCAACTATCTTGCCTTCATCCATAAAAATAACACGATTAGCCACTTTCTTGGCGAATCCCATTTCATGGGTAACCACCATCATGGTCATGCCTTCATTGGCTAACTCAACCATAACATCAAGCACTTCGTTGATCATTTCTGGGTCTAGCGCTGAAGTAGGTTCATCAAATAGCATAGCGATAGGGTCCATACACAGTGCTCGAGCGATAGCGACACGCTGTTGTTGCCCACCTGAAAGCTGAGCTGGAAATTTATTGGCATGGCTGGATAAACCTACGCGTTCCAATAATTTCAAACCTTTTGCTTCCGCTTCTTTTTTATCGCGGTTTAATACCTTAACTTGCGCTAATGTCAAATTTTCAATAATCGACAAATGAGGAAATAGCTCGAAGTGTTGGAATACCATCCCAACTTTAGAGCGAAGTTTTGCAAGGTCAGTTTTTTTGTTATTAACTTGAATATCATTCACAAAAATCTCACCCTGTTGAATCGGCTCTAAACCATTCACTGTTTTTATTAATGTGGATTTACCAGAACCAGATGGCCCGCACACAACCACAACCTCACCTTTTTTAACTTCAGTTGTGCAGTCTGTAAGCACCTGAAATTGGCCATACCATTTGGATACATTTTTCAGGGTTATCATGAAACAGTCCTTTTCTTAAGATAATTCACTAACATAGAAGCGCCAAAACTGACAATAAAGTACACCAGACCCGCAAACAGTACCATCTCTACTTGTGTCCCATCACGCTCACCAATATTGGTGGCGGTACGGAAAAAGTCTGTCAAACTGAGCACATACACGAGGGATGAGTCTTGGAACAGCACAATCCCTTGAGTTAACAACAACGGCACCATGGCTTTAAAGGCTTGCGGTAACACCACGAGCCGCATAGTTTGCATATTTGTCATTCCCAAAGCTAACGCCGCAGAAGCTTGTCCTCGTGAAATACTTTGAATACCCGCACGAATAATCTCAGAGTAATAGGCCGCTTCAAAAAGAGAGAAGGCTATCATTGCAGAAATTAAACGAATATCATTTTTTGGTGATAAGCCTAGAACATTTTGTAATAAGCTAGGTACGATTAAGTAAAACCACAGTAAAACCATAACCAACGGAATAGAACGGAATGTATTCACATACAAGGCCGCAAACCAGCTAATTGGTTTGAATGTGGATAACCGCATCACGGCAAGGACGGTACCCCACAATATTCCGACTACTATCGCGGTTAGTGTGATTTTTGCTGTGACAATAAAGCCATCGATTAAAAAGGGCATACTCGGAGCAATTGAGCTCCAGTCAAATTCATACATCATTTTACCGCCCTCCAAGAGTGCCAGGTAAGCGAACTTTGCGCTCTAATAACGTCATCAGAATCATGATAATGACGTTAATACCGACATAAGCTAACGTAATGGCGGTAAATGATTCCCACGCGTGAGCAGAATAGTCCAATAGCTTTCCGGCTTGTGCTGCCATATCGACTAAGCCAATGGTTGACGCAATGGCTGAGTTTTTAACCAAGTTCAACATTTCTGACGTCATTGGTGGCAAAATAACCCGATAGGCATTGGGTAATAGAACGTAGCGATAGGTTTGTGGCAAAGTCAGCCCCATTGCGAGTGCGGCACTTTTTTGCCCTCTAGGTAGTGACTGAATGGCTGCGCGCACTTGCTCAGTCATCCGCGCTGCGGTGAATAACCCAAGGCAAAGCATTGAGGAAATAAAGAATTGATAGTTAGGATCTAAATCCATTTTAAACCAATCCCCGATTGAACGCGGGAGAAGTTCTGGAATAACTAAATACCAAGTAAAAAATTGTACAATAAGCGGCACGTTACGGAATAATTCTACGTATGCGGTACCTAAAAAAGCTAAAAAACGGTTAGGTACTGTACGTAAAATACCGAAGAATGAACCGACTAGAAATGCAATAATCCAAGCGCAAATAGAAAGTGTTACGGTGACTTCGAGGCCAGATATTAACCACCCTAAGTAGGTGGTATTCCCAAATGGGGCTTCCTGAAGGAAAATCCCCCAATTCCAGTTAATAGACATGATATTGACTTCCTGTGGGCAATGTAATTCCCGAATACTGTCGTAAGAGAGGATGCAAGGCGGGGAACGACCGCCTTGCAATTCTTACTTCAGTAATACCCTGTTTGTCTTTTTATTAGTTTAATGCTTTGTCATTTGGTTCTTTAAATAAGGCTTTCATTTCATCGGACAAAGTAAATTTCAGGTTCAGATTTTTTGGTGGAATAGGCTGATTGAACCAGCGGTCAAAGGATTTCTCTGCGACCCCCGAGGTCTGTGCATTCGCAATGGTTTCGTCGATAAGTGCTTTAAATTGAGGATCATCTTTACGCAACATACAGCCATAAGCTTCTTCAGTTTGCGGTTTGCCAACGATTTCCCAGATATCCGGTTTTTTCGCTTTTGCTCGCTCACCCGCTAACAATGCATCATCCATCATAAAGGCAACAGCACGGCCTGACTCCAAGGTACGGAATGAGTCACCATGGTCTTTCGCGCTGATAATGCGCATTTTCATATTTTTTTCATCATTCAACTGATTCAACAGAATTTCAGAAGTCGTACCTGAGGTCACGACAACATTTTTACCGGCTAAGTCAGCAAAGTCTTTTACACCGGAATCACCTTTGGTGAGTAAGCGTGTCCCGACCACAAAGATAGTGTTAGAGAAAGCTGCTTGTTTTTGTCTTTCTACGTTATTGGTTGTTGAACCACATTCAAAATCAAATGTGCCATTTTGCAGGAGTGGAATACGGTTTTGTGATGTAATGGGAATGAGTTTGACTTGCAGATCAGGCATGTTTAATTTTTTCTTCACTGCATCAACAATGGCATTTGAATAATCCTGCGAGTAACCAACCACTTTCTGGCTATTATCATAGTAAGAGAACGGTACGGATGATTCACGATGACCAACAACTATTACACCGTTGTCTTTGATTTTTTTCAGAGTGCCGTTTAATTCTTCTGCTTGGACTGCGCAGGTTGCACCTAAAATCATCATCGATAATACAAGTTTACTTATACGCATAATTACAACTCCTTTAGAACATCGGTGTAAACCCGTTGTAATTTTAAGGGGTCATCACGAGATAACGCCTGAATTACTGTGGTTTTGTAGTGTTGTGTTTGCAAATATTTCGCAGATTTAGACAATACCGCGATTATCCGCTATATGTTTTATTGTTGTTAAAAAATAATTAAATTTGTTAATTAATGAAAACAAATTGTTTCAATTTCGGGAGCTGTCTCGCATATTATTTGGGTAATTTTTGAATTACCGCACTAACATGGTGATTTGCCACTTAATATTGTCCTAAACTGATAGTCACGCACTGTTAAGGTGCAATCTATCTTCATTTCATGTCATATATTGGATAAAGCAATTTACGTGCCTAGTTTTGATGGAACTGCATTTTTGTTCATTGGGAAGAGAATAATATTTGTAAAGTTAGCTGATGACACTTGTACGGAATATTTTGCTGTGTAAGATGTAACCTCTATTTAACTTATAGACGGTGTAACGGTATTAATCAAAGACTGGTTTTTATCGTTATGGTTATCAAAGTCGCATAATTAGTATTATTTCAGGAAGTTATACCAAGGTGCGCATGAACAGGCATTTAAAATTAGGTAAAGGATTAGTGATATTCGCCTGTCTGATGGTATTGATTTGTATGAATCAACGCGCCGTCGGAGAGCGTCTGCTCGCCAATTTTTTTGTGCCCGACGTCTTAGCTCAAGTGCAAATTAATACTGGAGCTAACCTTTCCTATATCGAACAATCACAAGTAAAACAAGGTGATGGCAGTAGTACACATCTTTCTAGTTGTGAACTGAGCGCCAAGTCATTAATGACTTTGTTACCTGCTGTGCTTGAACCATTCTTCTTTATGTTCCTTACTTTGGCTGCGCTAACTTTATTTTGTACTAATCTATTTATATCTAGAGCAAATAATGAAGAGAAGCATGCCCCTCCAAGAGTCAGAAGACACTTACAATTTTGTAATCTTCGGAATTAACACACAACGAATAGGGATTCGGTTGTGTAATTTATTCTGGAGGAAACAATGCGTTTTTTAATTAATTCATTTTTTATATTTTTCGCACTATTTTCGAGCAGTTTATACGCTGCAGATACGGGGTGGTTGCAACCTGCGAATACGGGGTGGATGAATGACAACACTCCACGGCATGCGCAGGTCAGGTTATTAAGTTCAGCACAGGAAAATGGCAAAATTGAGGTTTTGCTTGATGTGAAACTTGATGGGGGGTGGAAAACCTATTGGCGCTCGCCAGGCGAAGGCGGAGTAGCGCCTGAAATTGTATGGTCGTCACCTGTTGAATCAACAGATTGGCAATGGCCAACACCAGGGCGCTTTGATGTCGCGGGTGTTTCAACTCAAGGTTATATGGGCGATGTGGTTTTCCCCATAACAGTAACAAGTAATGAGAAGTTGGACAAACTGGCAGGAACGTTAACATTATCAACATGTAGTAATGTTTGTATTTTAACCGATTACCCATTTGAGCTCGATTTAACAGAACCTGTTCCTGCTGACTTTACTTGGGCGTTTAACCAAGCCAAAGGTGCGGTTCCGCCATCAAGTGGTTTAGTTGAGCAAACCAAAGTTGGTTTTGCTAATGATAAGCTAATCATTGAATTACAAAAAAATACAGGGAACTCGTGGGAACAACCGAACATTTTCACTGATGTGGTTGAAGGGGCGGCGTTAGGCGTACCTGTAATAGAAACATCAGGAGAACATTTAACAGCAACAATAGATGTTGGTGATGATTGGGGGGGCGAGTCTCCTGATTTAACCGGAAAAACCATTTCTTTTGTGGTTTCTGATGGTGACATTTCCCAGCAAATTAGCCATCAAGTTAGCACATTTACTGGCACAATAGTGTCAAAAGTGAGCGGTGCTTCTTTATGGCAAGTAGTGTTATTTGCACTTTTAGGTGGCTTGATCCTTAATCTAATGCCATGCGTTCTTCCTGTGCTCGCCATGAAACTGGGCTCAGTCTTAATGGTTCCGCAAGGTGAGCAGAAAACCATTCGTCGCCAATTTTTACTGTCTTCTTCAGGGATTTTGGTTTCCTTCTGGTTACTCGCCTTACTGATGACCTTACTGCGGGTCGGTCAGCAAGCCGTTGGCTGGGGCATTCAGTTCCAAAACCCGTGGTTTATCGGCTTTATGGTGGTGGTAACGGCGTTATTTACTGCAAATTTATTTGGTTTATTCGAAATCAACCTTGGAAGTAAGGCTAATACACGCTTGGCGACCGCAGGTGGTCATGGCAATAGTGGTCATTTCTGGCAAGGGGTATTCGCGACATTGTTGGCAACGCCTTGTTCTGCACCATTTTTGGGCACAGCCGTGGCCTTTGCACTGGCAGCGCCAATGGAAGAGTTGTGGTTGATCTTCACGGCATTAGGTGTCGGAATGAGTTTGCCTTGGCTATTAATTGCCGCTTTTCCTGCTATTGCGAGGTTGTTACCAAAACCGGGTATGTGGATGCTCAAATTGCGTGCAATACTTGGAGTCATGATGCTAGTTTCCAGCTTATGGCTAATTAGTTTATTAATTCCGCATTTTGGTGTCTCTACTTCGACCTCGATTGCTGTCATTTTCTTAGTGTTATTAGTGGTCTTTATCGCGATAAAACGTGGTGTAAGAGCAGCTATCTTGCCATTTATATTATTCGCTGTTTTTGCTGGTGGATTTGTTTGGATGACGCAAGAACAGCACTCAGGTAGCCGTTCTCTCGTTAAAGATACGGTGAATTGGCAACCGCTAACTGAACAGGCAATTGCTGATGCGCTAGCGGATAATAAACGCGTATTTATTGATGTTACCGCGGAATGGTGCGTAACCTGTAAGGCAAATAAATACAATGTATTGCTAAGAGATGATATTCAACAGCTGCTTAGTGAACCTGATGTTGTTGCTTTACGTGGTGATTGGACGAAGCCTTCACCTGAAATTACGGCATTTTTACAAAAACGTGGGCAGGTCGCTGTTCCATTTAATCAAATCTATGGCCCTAACTTGGCCGAAGGCGAAGTACTTTCAACGATACTTGATCGTGAATCGCTAATATCCGTTATGAATCAGGCCAAAGGAGCCACAAAATGAAAAAAACAATTTTAGCTGTTTTATTTTCGTCGTTAATGATGGGGTCAGTAGCACAGGCGGCACCTTTGAGTGCAGACCAAGAAGCACAAGTGCGTAAATTAGTGCGTGATACTTTGGTTGAAAACCCAGAAATTCTTGAAGAAGCTATCGTTGCCCTGCAAGCCAAACAAGGGGAAAAACAACAAGCCCAAATGAAAGAAACGTTAAAAGCGGAGCACGATGCTTTATTCAATGACCCAACCAGCCCGCGTATCGGTAAAAAAGATGCCAAGTTAGTTTTAGTTAACTTTACTGATTTTAACTGCCCATTCTGTAAGCGTTTCGACCCTCAACTGATGGATATTGTGAAAAAATACCCTGATGATGTGGCTGTGGTAATTAAATACTTACCATTTAAAGGCCAGACTTCAATGGATTCAGCTCAGTTAACCATGACACTGTGGCAAGAAGACCCGAAAGCATTTGAAGCTTTACACCATAAATTTATGCAAAAACAGGGCATGCTATCAGATGCAAATATCAAAGATGCTCTCAAAGCCACTGGCAACGATAAGCTAAAAGCGAGTGATAAGAGCCGCGATGGTATTCGTACCAATATGATATTGGCAGAAAAATTGGGTGTGAATGGTACCCCAGCAACATTGGTGGGTGATGAAATGATCCCAGGTGCTATTGATGCACAGCAGTTTGAGGCGGTAGTGAAGGAGCAGTTGGCTAAGCTCAAATAATCCTCGTTATCCTCGTCATATTTCGCGCTGTGGCGTTGTTGACTGCTCTCGACTACGTGAGTCACATACTTGTGTATGCTTCCCACGATAGTCTCGTTTGCCGCCTAGCCACAACGCGAATTATTTAGAGGATAAAGATTAAATAATCCAAACTCTAAAATTAGAGGATAAAGATTAAATAATCCAAACTCTAAAATTAGAGGATAAAGATTAAACAATCCAAAACTCTAGAATTAGAGGATAGGAAAACAAATATTTAATTAAATGCTAAAGCATTCATTTTAAGTGGATGTTTTGGTTTCTTACATCATTGATTTGTACTATTTGATACCAAATAGGTAAGCAACTATATGAATAAAATAAAAAAATGGTCTAAAGAAATTATTGTTTTGGCAATTATTTTATTTATTGCCTTTACAGTGATGGATTTATGGCGCAAGCCACAAACCCTTGCGCCTGTATTATTGGAACAACACACTCTGGCAAACGGTGAGACGGTTTCATTGGCAGAGTTAAGTAAAGAAAAACCGATATTGGTTTATTTCTGGGCGACGTGGTGTGGGGTCTGTAATTTGACTTCGCCAACGGTATCAGAATTAAGCCAATCAGGTATGCCAATTATTTCGGTAGCGATACGTTCAGGTGAAACATCTCGCTTAATCAAGGGGATGGAAAACAAGGAGCTAACCTTTCCTGTGATCAACGATATAAGCGGGCAACTTTCCAATGCGGTTGGGGTCAGTGCGACGCCCACTTTTATGGTGATTGATAACGGTGAGCTAGTCAGTTTTACATCGGGTTGGACGAGTTCTTATGGCTTAAAAATGCGTATGTGGTTGGCATCTTTTTAGTTTTCTATCATCCCCTTTGGGCTAAAAAAGGGGATTTTTCTGCCTATAAGTTTAATTTATCATTATGGTAAACTCATTCGGACATATAAATAATAAAATAGGTGAATGGGATGGCTATGTTTAAAAAAGTGGTTGGATTATTTTTAGGCGCGGTATTAATCACGGGATGCTCCCCTGATGTGGAAGAAAAAACGACAACGAAAGAACCATCAGGAACAATAGAAAATTCAAAAATAGAACAGCGTTATGATGAAATAAAAGCTAATTCAACAGAAGATAAAATCAATGCGTTTAATGCAAAAGGAGATGATGACCCAACGATGTTACGGGGCATTTTTCTATCTGACATGGCGGAATCATTGCCTATGCTGATTGATGACGTAACACTATTGACGGAAGTGACTGCTAAAAATGGCATGTTATTTTACCAATACACTATCAAAGGGATCCCTGACAATATATTGGAAGGTGATAGTTGGCAGCAAAATATGCGTGAGATTTTAAATCGCAACTATTGCGGTAAAAATGCAGGTATGGATATTTTGCATGAAATGTTTCCCGAAGGCATTACGCATAATTATCATAAGTCTAACAAACTCATTTTTACCTATATTGTTACCCCTGCAATTTGCCAATAGCATTCATTGGAATGCCTGATAATATTTGTTTATCAGGCATATCAATGATTAAAATTCTAAATTACGAATAAAACGGTAGTCCGCTGATTGTGGTTTTAAACGATACAAATTAGCGGGTCGGCCACGCTCGTGGCGTTTTTCTCCGGTATCAATTAACAAATCAGCTTGTTCGAGTCGGCGCCTAAACGATTTATTTTGTAAAGGCTTACCAATCAAAACTTCATGGACATGTTGTAGCTCTGCTAAGGTAAAAACGTCAGGTAATGCAAAACCTGGAACTATCGAATAGAGTGATTTTTGCTTTAGGCGTTCTCTCGCTTGTTGATAAAGTTTGAGGTGGTCGAATGCAAGAGTCAGTTGTTCAATTTCATCAATAGAAACCCATTTTACAGAATCCACGGTATCAATATGGGATTCGCAGGCTTGGTAAGCAATTAGAGCTGTATAGCAAACAGTGACAGACCAGCCGCGAGGGTCTCGTTGGTGGTTTCCTTCCGTACAAAGTTGCTCAACATAAGGAGGAATAACTCCTGTTTTTTCTTTTAGTTTACGTAAAACAGTCTCTTCTAAGGTTTGATCATTTTGCTCATCAATAAATCCTCCCGGTAAGCCCCATTTCCCTTTTTCAGGGAAACTTGCTCGCTCAACCAGTAATACTTTCAACGTGTTTTCATGGTAAGTAAATAAAACGGCATCGACAGTGAGTAAAGGCGATAAATAATCTTTTCTGTCATAACTAGCAAGAAACTCTTTTTCATTCATATTGTTACCACTTATCGCTAAAGATGAAGTTTAGGGTTAAATCATACAGGTAAAAATAGTTATTGTCATTAAGACATTTAATGCTTGACTTGTTTGTGTCTATAGGACAATAATTAATTAAGGTCATAAAGACAATAATGAGGGATCCACTATGATTAACTTTAAATATTTCAAAGCAGACTCATCAACTTTTGTTATTCAATCGGTGAATGGGAAAGTGCGTAAGCAAGGTAAGGGGCTTAGTTTTTGGTATAACTCCGATAAAACATCCATTGCGGCACTTCCATTAAATGCCCAAGAAGCCCCATTTATTTTTAATTTACAAACGTCTGATTTCCAAAGTTTACGTATCCAGGGGCAAATTTCTTTTCAGGTAAAGCAGCCGGAAAAAACCGCGGACGTCTTAAATTTTAATTTATCTAAGGATGGGAAAAGCTACTCTTCTGAAGATCCCCTTAAATTAAGTGACCGAGTTGTGCGAGCAGCTCAAACAGTGATTCAAGCCAAAATACAAACTACTTCATTGCGAGATGCATTATTGATTAGCCAATCATTGGTGATTTTGGTGAACCAGCAATTAGCAGAGCAGGCGGTTATTGAGTCACTGGGAATTGAAATTTTGGATGTTTCTATTTCTGCCATCGCACCATTACCTGAAACGCTCAAAGCGTTAGAAGCACAAGCGAGAGAATCCATACTGAAAGAGGCTGATGATGCCATTTATGCAAGACGTAAGTTTTCTGTAGAACAAGAGCGAACAATTAAAGAAGCTGAATTAGAAACAGATTTATCTGTTCAGGCCAAAGAACAACAAATTGAAGAGGCTCGTCTTGATAATGAGCGAAAAATATTGCGAGAGCGAGCCGAAATAGAGCAAGAAGAGTTAATTGCACAAGTAAGTGCAGAGGCAAAACGCAATGAGCTGGTTGCGCTTAGTGTTGAAAACCAGCGTATACAGTCTGATGCAGATGCTTATTCCATTGAATCTAAAATGAAAGCTTACAGTCAATTACCCGTTGAAAACTTAAAAGCGTTAGCGTTGGCTAAAATGGGACCTGAGCAGTTGATGGCGATGGCATTCGAATCATTGGCACAAAATGCTGGAAAAATTGGTGAGCTCAATATATCGCCTGATTTATTTAGCCAGTTAATGAAAAAAGGAGGTAAATAATGCAAAGGAATAATGACGTGCGATTTGTATTAGTCATGCGTAAAACGCGTTTACAGGAATTGATTGAACGCTTTAACACCTGGCCTCAAGCCAAATTTTACTTGGAGCATAACCATGTTGAAGTCAGCGATTATTTAAATGAGCATGATTTATATCAGCGCCAATTAGTACAAGCCGAATCGGTATTGAAATCATTGGGTAGATTTCAATTATTGGAACGAAAATTATTGCCTAGTTACCAATTTTCTAAACAGGATATTGTTGTTGTCATTGGCCAAGATGGTTTAGTGGCGAATACCTTGAAATACTTAAATGGACAGCCAGTTATTGCTATTAACCCTGATCCTGAAAGGTGGGATGGCCAACTACTTCCTTTTGAAATAGGCCAATTGCAGGAAGTCGTGATAAATACCTTAAAAGGAAAAATAGAGCAAAAAATAGTGACTTTTGCACAAGCTACAACCAATGATGGGCAATCACTATTAGCGGTAAACGATTTATTCATTGGCCCGAAAAGCCACACTTCGGCACGCTATTTATTGAACTGGAATGGGGAACAAGAGTTTCAATCATCTTCTGGAATAATTATATCCACAGGACTTGGGTCAACGGGGTGGTTTCAATCTATTTTAGCGGGAGCACAGGCCATTATGGGAGTAAGTACTCACCCGTTGGCAAAAGGATTTGGTTGGGGGGAAAGTAAATTACAATTTAGTGTTAGGGAGCCGTTTTTAAGTAAAACGACAGGAACCAAATGGGTATTTGGCACGATTGAGCCGAGTAGCCCGTTAGCTGTTGAGTCATTAATGCCAGATAACGGCGTTATTTTTTCTGATGGCATTGAAGATGATTTCTTACAATTTAATTCAGGCTGTATTGTGACGGTGAAGATTGCGGACACACAGGGGTTATTGGTTGCTTAGCTAATTCCCCACCTCATTTACAGGTACCGAGGTGGGGTCAACATCGTTACTTTTGACGTCTATTCATAGCAAAACCAAGAATACCAAACATAATGGCGATTCCCCACATTGGATGATTACTCCAACGTGCGTAAGGGGTTAGCCCTGTTGTCGGTGTGACTTCAGTGGCTAGAGTCGCTGTTTTAAATTGTGGTAGCATATCTTGTATTGAACCATCCGCACGGATCACCGCAGTTATTCCGTTATTAGTGGAACGTAATAATGGGCGTCCCAATTCTAACGAACGCATACGTGCCATTTGGAAATGCTGCCATGGGCCGATAGATTGGCCAAACCACGCATCATTTGAAACAGTAAGTAAGTAGTCGCTATCAGGTTTAAAATTATCTCTGACCTGTGTACCTAAGATAATTTCATAACAAATAGCGGCAGTGAGGTGAATATTCCCTACAGCGAGTTGGGCTTGTTGGTAATCACCACGGCTGAATCCAGACATCGGTAAGTTAAAAAACGGTGCAATAGGGCGCAGGATATCTTCTAATGGAACAAACTCCCCAAATGGCACTAAATGATGTTTGTTATAACGGTTTTTTGATGGGTAGAGATACGGGTTTTTATCCCCTAATACAATAATCGTATTAAAGAACTCATATTCCCCATCCATTGGCCTTGCATCAACGATCCCTGTGATTAATTGAGTGTTCGAAGCCGCTAACAGCCGGTCGAGGGATTTTAGCCATGCTTGGTTATCCAGTTCAACAGAAGGTACGGCAGATTCAGGCCAGATAATTAGCGATGCTTTACCAATATAAGGACGAGATAACTCCATATAGGTATCTTTGGTTTTTTGTAAAAAACTGGCTTCCCATTTCATTGATTGGGGAATGTTGCCTTGAACCAGTGCTACTTCCATTTTCTGGCTTTCAAGTGGGGTAAACCACTGAATATTTTTGGCAACTAATGGAGCAAACAGTAAAACTACCGCTGTGGCTAATGCAATAAAGCTACGACGTAGGATAGCGAGCACTAACAAACCACTAATGCTAAATAATAGCAATGTGATCATTTCGACGCCGAATATTGGAGCGAGCGATTTCATGGGGCCATCAATTTGGCTGTAGCCAAATTGCAGCCATGGGAAACCAGTGAGAACCCAACCACGTAAAAATTCAGTGACTTGCCACAGGGCAGGAGCAAGAAATACTAAACGCCAAATATTGGCATGTGGGGCAAATTTAGCCATCAATGCCCCAAAAAGCCCTGTATAAAGGGAAAGGTATGCTGCCAAAAGAATGACAATAAAGACGTTAACAGGCCCTGGCATCCCCCCAAAATCCGCGATACTGACGTAAACCCAGTTAACGCCACTACCGAATAAGCCAAATCCCCAAGCGAAACCGATAGCAAAAGATTGCTTGGCGGTGCGCTGCAAGGTCAGTAATTGGAGAAAAAGGATAGAAAGTAGTGCGGCAGGCCAGATGTCAAAAGGCGAAAAAGCCAGCGTTCCACTGGCTCCGAAAATTAAAGCCAGCAGTAACCGCAACCGCTGACTTTGATAAATAGACGTTGAGTTCATTAAGTCTGTTCTTCTTCCAAAGTTGGAACTGGCGCGTCGTCTGGAATTTTCACGTGAAGCAGAAGGATCCGGCGACTATCTGCCATCGCAACTTTAAATTGATAGTTGTCAATTGTGATGGTTTCACCACGAGAAGGTAGATGACCGAAGGCTTGCATAACGAGGCCACCGACCGTATCAACCTCTTCGTCACTAAAATGAGTCCCAAAGGCTTCATTGAAATCTTCAATCTGCGTAAGGGCGCGCACAGAATAAGAATGGCGGCTAAGTTGACGAATATCAACATCGTCTTGGTCGTCGTATTCGTCTTCAATTTCGCCCACGATGAGCTCTAAAATATCTTCAATGGTCACTAGACCAGAAACACCACCAAACTCATCGATAACGATAGCCATATGGTAGCGTTGAGAGCGGAATTCTTTGAGTAGTCTGTCTACTCGCTTACTTTCAGGGACAACAACCGCTTGGCGTAATACCTTATCGATACTAAAAGGCTCAGCGTCAGTACGCATAAATGGCAGTAAATCTTTTGCCATTAATAACCCTTCGATATGGTCTTTATCTTCACTAATAACAGGGAAGCGTGAGTGAGCAGAGTCAATAATGACATCAAGGCACTCATCAAGCGTTTGGTTACGTTTTAAGGTAACAATTTGGGAACGCGGGATCATAATGTCGCGCACACGCTGATCCGCAATATCCATTACCCCTTCAAGCATTTCGCGGGTGTCAGGATCGATCAAATCGTTCTGTTCAGAGTCGCGGATTAATTCGACCAAATCATCACGATTTTTAGGTTCACCATGGAATAGGTGATTTAACAGTGCAAAGAACCCTTTCTTAGGACCAGGGTTATCGCTACTCGAAGAGTTATCGTCGCTCATGGCGGTTAATTTTTTTTTCCTCAAAAAATACTCGTCATACTTCGAACCGCAGCGTTGTTGGCTGCACTCGGCTACTCGAATCACATACTTATGTATGCTCATCGAGATATCCTCGCTGGCCGCCTACCTGCAATTCGAATTATTTAGAGTATTCACTCGTCGTATCTCGAACCGCAGCGTTGTTGGCTGCATTCGGCTACTCGAATCACATACTTATGTATGCTCATCGAGATACCCTCGCTGGCCGCACTTGGTACCAAAAGTAGCCCAAGTCAAAGTATTTGGAGCTTAGGTTAGTTAATAAAAACAGTTTACTACATTCTTTTTTAGCACAAAATTGACGGTTTATCTGCAAAATAACCGTCAATTTTTTGTAAAGTAATGCTTTCTTTGAGAAAGATATCTCAAAAAATTATAGTTAGGTCACTCTTTTTCTGCAAGATATGGGTCTTCATAGCCCAACTCAGCCAGAATTTCAGTTTCTAAACCTTCCATTTCTTCCGCTTCATCATCTTCAATATGATCATAGCCTAAAAGATGAAGGCAACCATGAACGACCATATGAGCCCAGTGCTCTTCTGCTGTTTTTTGTTGGTCAATAGCTTCTTGCTCAACGACTTGGCGGCAAATAATTAAATCACCAAGCAAAGGCAGCTCAATTTCTGGCGGAGCCTCAAAGGGGAATGACAACACGTTAGTCGGTTTGTCTTTGCCGCGATAGGTTAAATTTAAGTGATGGCTTTCGGGTTCATCAACTACCCGAATAGTGACTTCACTTAGTGCTTGAAATTTAGGCAAAACAGCAGCTAACCAACGCTGAAACTCGGCTTCCGAAGGCAAGCCATCAGGGTTTTCACACGCAATTTGTAAATCGAGAATAATGTCACTCATTTATAGATTTTCCTGCTTTTCAAATTGCTTTTGCTGTTCTTTTTCTTCACGTAACTGTTGGCGACGTTTATTGTCTTGTTCTTCCCATGCTTCATAAGCCATGACGACTTTGGCAACAACAGGATGACGAACCACATCTTCACTGTGGAAGAAATTGAAGCTTAAATCATCGACTTCGGAGAGCACTTCAATGGCATGACGTAACCCTGATTTACTCCCGCGAGGTAAGTCAACCTGAGTAATATCACCCGTCACAACCGCTTTGGAATTAAAACCAATACGTGTTAAAAACATCTTCATCTGTTCGATGGTGGTGTTTTGGCTCTCATCTAAAATAATAAAAGCATCATTCAAGGTACGGCCACGCATATAGGCCAGCGGTGCGACTTCGATAACATTACGCTCAATCAGCTTTTCAACTTTTTCAAAGCCTAACATTTCGAATAGCGCATCATAAAGTGGGCGTAGATAAGGGTCGACTTTTTGGCTGAGGTCGCCCGGTAAAAAACCAAGTTTCTCACCTGCTTCAACCGCAGGACGGGTTAGCAAAATACGGCGGACCTCTTGGCGCTCTAACGCATCTACTGCCGCGGCTACCGCTAAATAGGTTTTCCCAGTTCCTGCAGGGCCAATGCCAAATGTAATATCATGGTCTAAAATATTGGCGATATATTGCGCTTGATTTGGAGTGCGTGGTTTGATCACACCACGTTTAGTCTTAATATTCACCGCTTTACCGTAGTCAGGAACGCTATCGGCAGATTGCTCTAAAACACGGCTATCCAGAATGGCTAAGTGAATATTTTCAGGGTCGATATCAGGGATAACACCGCGCACAGGCGCGGTATCGACATACAGTTGACGTAAAATTTTGCTCGCCGCTTGAACATTCAGCGGCTTACCCGATAACTTAAAACGGTTATCGCGGCGATTAATTTCGATAGCAAGGCGGCGTTCTAGCTGCTTGATATTATCGTCAAATGGCCCGCAGAGGCTCATTAAACGCTGGTTATCTGCGGGTTCTAGAAAGATTTCTTGTGTTGCGATTTGCAAATTTTTTGTCTCGGTCACTGAATATCCTATGGTTGTGGCTTAGGGTTGAAAGCTGCCAACACCTAGCTCATCTTCTTTACGAGTACGTGCAATAACAGACTCTGGTGATTCATGAACGCGAAGACCCATTTGATCTTCTGTACGAATGACTTTACCGCGCAATGAGTTGGTATAAACATCCACAATTTCGACATCCACAAATTTACCGATCATATCCGGTGTGCCTTCAAAGTTCACAACACGGTTATTTTCAGTACGTCCAGACAGCTCCATGACGTTTTTACGCGATGTTCCTTCAACTAAGATACGTTGAACGGTTCCCACCATTTGGCGGCTGAAGCTTAATGCTTGCTGATTAATACGCTGTTGCAGTAAGTATAGACGCTGTTTTTTCTCATCTTCGGTTACATCATCAGGTAAATCCGCAGCTGGGGTGCCTGGACGCGCGGAATAGACAAAGCTGTAGCTCATATCAAAGTTCACGTCTGCAATCAGTTTCATGGTTTTTTCGAAGTCTTCGGTTGTTTCACCGGGGAAGCCCACGATAAAGTCTGAACTGATTAGAATACCAGGGCGTGCTTCACGCAGTTTGCGAATAATGGCTTTGTATTCAAGTGCGGTATGAGCGCGTTTCATCATTGTTAGAACGCGGTCTGAGCCACTTTGCACGGGTAGATGCAAGAAACTGACTAATTCAGGGGTATCGCGGTAAACTTCGATGATATCGTCAGTAAATTCAATTGGGTGGCTAGTGGTAAAGCGGACACGGTCGATACCATCAATCGCAGCGACTAAACGCAATAATTCTGCAAATGAGCAAATTTCACCATCAAAGGTTTCACCGCGGTAGGCATTCACGTTTTGGCCAAGCAAATTAACTTCACGTACACCTTGTGCCGCTAACTGCGCGATTTCAAACAAGATATCATCACAAGGGCGGCTAACCTCTTCACCACGGGTATAAGGCACTACGCAGAAAGTGCAATACTTGTTACAGCCTTCCATAATGGAAACGAATGCGGTCGGGCCTTCAGCGCGAGGTTCTGGTAAGCGGTCAAATTTTTCAATTTCAGGGAAACTGATATCGATAACAGGGCTACGCGTACCTTGAACTTGATTAATCATTTCAGGCAAACGGTGCAAAGTTTGCGGGCCGAAAACGATGTCAACACTTGGTGCACGTTGGCGAATAAAATCCCCTTCTTGTGAAGCGACACAGCCGCCTACACCAATAATAATGTCAGGGTTTTTGTCTTTAAAAAACTTCCAACGACCAAGTTGATGGAAGACTTTTTCTTGTGCTTTTTCACGAATGGAACAGGTATTAAGCAGTAATAAGTCTGCTTCTTCTGCAACTTCAGTGAGTTGATAACCATGGGTATTTTCTAATAAAGAAACCATTTTGGATGAGTCATACTCATTCATTTGGCAACCCCAAGTTTTAATATATAGCTTTTTATTCGTCGACATGTCGTATATCCGGTGTTTTCGAAGCGGCTAGTGTAATGGACTCCGAAACGCGTTGTAAATCCAAAGTCCTACCCTTTATATTTTTGGGAACTCGCATGCATTTTGATTAAGGACATCATTGTATGATGGGATAAATGCAAAGATATTTAAAATGATATCACTACACGAAATCTAAGGGCAGGCAATTTGCCTATTGTTTTAAAATTAGCACGTATTGTATTCATTTGCGGCATCAGTGACCAGAGGATGTTGCAAAATTGTGGTTGTTTTTTGTGCAAATCAAAGTGTTTTCAGCAAAATATACTATTTGTAAGGTTATTAAGGTGGAGGAATGAATGGCCTCTGAGACTTCAATGCCTATATTTCCTGTGAGAACTCTCATTTTTCGGTACAATACCTTTATCCACGTGGTCACTGTTATCAAACAATAACCTTTATTAAACAGTAAATAGTAGCGAACGTATGAATAAATTAATCGAATCTTATGATGTTGTCGTCGTTGGCGCGGGTATGACTGGCGCGGCAGCAGCATTGGGCTTTGCTCAAGAAGGCATGCGAGTTGCTTTGCTTGAAAAAGCACAACCTGTGGCCTTTGACCCACAAAGTGCCCCTGATGTTCGTATTTCTGCGATTAGCCGCGCTTCTGTTGAATTGTTGGAGCAATTAGGGGCTTGGCAACATGTTAAGGCAATGCGAAGTGCCCCATATCGCCAGTTAGAAACATGGGAAGAACCAGATAGCAATGTGATTTTTGATGCTAAAAGCCTTGGGCTACCTGAACTTGGGTTTATGGTAGAAAACAGAGTACTACAGCTTGCGTTATGGCAAGAATGTGAAAAATACAGCAATCTAGACCTTGTTTGCCCGGCGAAACTCATCAATTTATACCAACCTAAGCAGCAAAAAGAATGGATGTTAGCATTAGATGATGGCCATACTTTACAAGCTAAGCTTGTGGTCGGAGCCGATGGCGCTAATTCGCAAGTCCGTAAAATGGCAGGAATTGGTAGCCGCGGCTGGCAGTATCGCCAGTCATGTATGTTGATTAGCATTCAAACACAGCAACCTCAGCAAGATAAAACATGGCAGCAGTTTTTCCCATCAGGGCCAAGGGCATTTTTACCTCTGTATGATAATTGGGCCTCATTAGTCTGGTATGACAGTCCCGCAAAGATTAGACGTTTACAAGGTATGTCAATGGAACAATTGACGGGAGCAATATCCGAAGCCTTTCCTGAACGTTTAGGGCCTGTTACTGCAATTGCGTCAGGGGCATTTCCACTGACTCGTCATCATGCAAGCCGCTATGTGATGGATGGGTTAGCATTGATTGGCGATGCAGCCCATACTATCAACCCATTAGCGGGGCAGGGTGTGAATTTAGGCTACCGAGATGTTGATGCTCTTTTGAAAGAAGTAATTTACGCGCGTGAATATATACAACCTTGGAGTTCCCTTGATGTATTGAAACGTTACCAACGACGTCGTTTGCCTGATAATTTAATTATGCAAGCTGGGATGGATGTTTTTTACATGGCATTTAGTGAAAAGTTACCGGGATTGAAAATAGTTAGGAATCTTGGGTTGATGGCGGCACAGCGCGCCGGAGAAGCAAAAAAACTGGCTCTGAAGTATGCGTTAGGGTTATAGAACTTATCTTAGATATATAAATAGGCCGCAAAATTAGAGGCCTATTTATAATTAAATGAAGAAGTTAGCGCTATTTATTATTAGCTAAATCAATTGGCTGAATGTGACTTATATCTGTATTGATGCTGTCGTCTTCAGTAATCACTGAATCTAAAGTTTCATTTTTTGCTGAAAATGCATGAGCCAGTTTTTCTGTGTCGAGTTCTTTTTCCCAACGTGCAACAACGATACACGCACATGCGTTACCGACTAAGTTAGTTAAAGCACGGCACTCAGACATAAATCGGTCGATACCTAAAATAAGCGCCATGCCTGCAACAGGAACGCTTGGTACCACCATCAAAGTGGCTGCTAAGGTAATAAAACCTGCACCCGTTACACCAGCTGCCCCCTTCGAGCTTATCATGGCAACTAGCAGCAATGAAATTTGTTCCCAGATAGTCAGCTCAATATTAGTGGCTTGGGCAATAAATAATGCGGCCATCGTCATATAGATGTTAGTACCGTCAAGGTTGAAAGAATAGCCTGTAGGGATCACTAACCCGACAACCGATTTTTCACACCCAGCATGCTCCATTTTGCGCATTAAGCTTGGCAGTGCCGCTTCGGAAGAAGAGGTACCTAAAACTAACCATAGCTCGTCTTTGATATATTTAATTAGCGCAATGATTGAGAAGCCGTTGTATTTAGCAACTGCACCCAGAACAAGTAAGACGAACAACAGTGAGGTAATATAGAACGTCATTATCAGCATCATTAAGTTGCCAATAGATGAAATTCCATATTTACCAATGGTAAATGCCATTGCCCCAAATGCCCCAATAGGTGCGAGTTTCATGAGCATCGCAACCATTTTGAACACAGGTTCAGAAAAGTTTTGCAGTAGCTTAACAATAGGCTCGCCGTGTTTACCTGTTGCCGCCAATGCTAATCCGAAAATGACAGCAATAAATAGAACTTGCAGAATGTTGCCGTTTACTAATGGACTAATGACGGTATCAGGGATGATATTCATCAAGAAGCCAACTATCGAAGATTCGTGTGCTTTTTCAACGTAGGTGGCAACTTTAGTGCTATCAAGGGTTGCCGGATCAATGTTAAGGCCTGATCCTGGGCGAATGATATTTGCGACGATAAGACCGATGATGAGAGCGATGGTCGAGAAAGTGATGAAGTAGAGCATCGCTTTACCTGCGACGCTACCAACGGCCTTCATGTTTGACATGCCTGATATACCAGTGACTACAGTTAAGAAGATAACTGGCGCGATAATCATTTTAACGATTTTGATGAATGCATCACCAAGCGGTTTTAATGACTCTCCAATGTCTGGAAAAAAGTGGCCAAGTGCGATACCCAGAACGATGGCTACGATTACCTGAACATATAAGATCTTATATATTGGTTGCTTTATCATGTTTCGCATAAATTTTCTCTGTAAAAATGTTGCGTTTGGCAATTTATAATTATTAGGTTTAAAACTTTTATTAGAGTTTCTGAGAACTAATTTAGTTGGAATGGAAGAAGGGGCTGAATTTATTAGTACCAGAGGTTGATAATAATTTAACTGGTAATAATCATACCTAACTACAATTCGAGCGCAGATTACCACTTTCGATGGTTATATAGAAATGATTGAAGTCACACATTTGATAGAAAAGTTATGCAAACGTAAATTTTATGAGGTAAATGTTGCTTTAACACCACTTTAAACGATTAAGCTATTGGTTAATCGGTAATATTAGGATTAAATAAATAAGTAAATGACCAAAAAGTAATCATTTAAACTAAAAATAGGGATGTAAATATAGAAAACAGTAGAGAGGGATACTTTACTGCTTAAAAAATGGAGTTATCTGCTAATTTGTTACTTTTTATTTAATTTATCAATAAAATCGATAAGTAAAATTAAGACTGCCTAAGCATAGTAAGATAGAACAGGGAGTTAATTTAAGCGATGTTGAAAAGAGAATGGCTGGGGTACCAGGATTCGAACCTGGGAATGCCAGGATCAAAACCTGGTGCCTTACCGCTTGGCGATACCCCAACAAAAGAAATGGTAGCTACGACGGGATTCGAACCTGTGACCCCAACATTATGAGTGTTGTGCTCTAACCAACTGAGCTACATAGCCATATATAATTTCTTTGAAATGAATTGTGCAACTCTAGGTAGGATAGTAGATGGCTGGGGTACCAGGATTCGAACCTGGGAATGCCAGGATCAAAACCTGGTGCCTTACCGCTTGGCGATACCCCATCCGGGAATTCTACTATTGATTGTTTTAAGATGGCTGGGGTACCAGGATTCGAACCTGGGAATGCCAGGATCAAAACCTGGTGCCTTACCGCTTGGCGATACCCCAATCTTAAATTCAATGCTACCGAGAAGGAAAATGGTGCGGGAGACAAGACTTGAACTTGCACACCTTGCGGCGCCAGAACCTAAATCTGGTGCGTCTACCAATTTCGCCACTCCCGCAAAATAATGGTGGCTATGACGGGATTCGAACCTGTGACCCCAACATTATGAGTGTTGTGCTCTAACCAGCTGAGCTACATAGCCATCTTTTTTTGCATAACCTTCGTCGGCGTTGCGGGGCGCATTATGCTAATTACAGACCCGACAGTCAACAGCTTTTTGCACTATTTTTCAGAAAACGTGACTGTTTGTTTGTTGAATAATCATTTTGTCGATAAAGCCAGCAAAAAACAAGCCCGTATTTGAAAAAAATCACTTTTTGTCTTAGACGCTAGATAAATGTAATTTGTTAAGGGGAGGAAATAATACAGCGAAAGAGCTCAAAAATTTGTGCGGGGAACAACGTGGAGGAATGGGGAGTATGCTAAAAATGATATATGAAATGAAAATATTCAGTTTATAGACAATAAAAAAGCAGGTATCTCAACCTGCTTTAAAGAAAATAACGCCAAAAATTAGCTTTCAAACAATTTTTGTAATAATTCACCATTAAGCATCGCACGTTTAGTGAGTGCGAAAGCGCCTATTGCCGAATTATGAACCAACTGCGATGTGACGATGGGAAGATTTTCCCTAAATCCTTTTAAGGCTTGTGTGTCAATACAGCTTTGAATCGCGGGTATCAGAATTTGTTCTGCTTCCGTGATATCCCCTGCAATAACGACTTTTTCAGGGTTAAATAAGTTTATAGAGATAGCAATCGCTTTACCGATTTGCCGACCAACGTGCTGGATAACTTCCGTAGCAAGTGGGTCTCCCTTATTAGCAGCTTGGCAAATATGGAAAATCGTACAAGTTTCCAATGTAAGGGAACTTGAATAGCCTTGTTCTAAACGCTGTTTTACGCGGGCTTCAATCGCTTGGTTTGAGGCAATGGTTTCTAAACAACCAAAATTACCACAGTGGCAAAGTTCGCCAAGGGGGTCAACTTGGATATGGCCGATTTCCCCTAGGTTACCTCGATGGTTGAGCAATATCTCTTTATTGATGACTAAGCCTGCCCCTGCGCCTCTGTGGATGCGAACGAGCAGTGAGTCTTCGCAATCACGAGTTGCACCAAAATAGCTCTCAGCGAGGGCTAGGCTGCGAATATCGTGCCCTGCATAACAGGTAATTTTAAAGTGTGCTTGCAAGTTGTCGATGAGATGCCAATTATCGACCTTGATATGCGGCATGTAGTAGACAATACCACTGTTTGGGTTAACTAACCCAGGGAGAATAATAGAAATCGCGATCAACTCTTTTAAGCGTTTCTGATTGTGTTCGATAAAGTCTTCAAGGGCGGCAATCAGTTTTTGTTCAACCGCTTGCTGAGAGGGCTCTGTGATAGGGTAATGAGCATCGACAATCATTTTGCCACCTAAGTCGTATAAGGCAATGGTGGCATCATAGCGGCCTAAGCGGACGCCAATCGTATGAAAATTTTTGTGCTCAGAAACAATAGATATAGCACGACGGCCCCCAGTGGAGGCCTGTTGGTCAACTTCTTTAATTAAACCACGTTCGAGTAACTGGCGAGTGATTTTAGTCACACTGGCTGGGGCAAGTTGGCTTTGCTCCGCGATTTGAATTCTTGATATCGGGCCATGTTGGTCAATTAAACTATAGACGACAGCGCTATTTAGTTGTTTGACGAGATCAATATTACCAATTTGCTTCAGCGAGTGGCTTTGATTCATTAGCTAGTTACTCATTTTTTGTAGACTTCTGCTCCGTTAACATAGGTTGCAAGGACGTCGAAGTCGTGGTTAAACGCGGTTAAATTCGCAATTTTACCCGGAGCAATAGACCCTAAGGTCTCATCAACTCCGATGGCTCTTGCGGGGTAGAGCGTTGCCATTCTCAGTGTTTCATCTAATGGGATACCCACGTACTCTACACTGTTTCTCACTGCTTCTATCATTGTGAGTGATGAGCCGCTGAGTGTGCCATTTTCATCTACACATAATCCATCGCGGTAGTATATGGTTTTACCTGCGAAGATAAAATGATCCATTTCACCAGTTTGAGGATCTATTCCTGCGGGCGCTGTGGCATCAGTCACTAAAATTAATTTATCACCTTTTAAGTGTTTGCTATTACGAATGTTTGCCCACTGGACATGCAAGCCATCAGCGATAATTCCCGCATATACTTCAGGAGTGTCATAAATAGCGCCAACTAAACCTGGGCCACGGCCTGAAATATATGGCATGGCGTTAAAAAGGTGCGTTGAAAAGCGAATTCCGGCTTTAAAACCCAGTTTGGCTTCTTCATACGTCGCATTTGAATGTCCAGCAGAAATAACAATGCCGGAATCTTTCAATTGGTGAATGTAATCAAGTTCTACCATTTCAGGCGCTAAAGTAATTTTAGTGATAGCGTCTGCATGAGCGGCTAAATAATCAATCATCTGCGCGGATGGTTGGCGGATAAATTCAGGGTTATGCGTACCTTTTTTGATAACATTAATATATGGGCCTTCTAAATGAAGTCCTAGAGCTTGGTTCTTGTGGTCTTTTAAGTACTCTGTCATGACCTCAATACCATGCTTCATTAATTCGTCAGAGCAAGTAATCAGCGTTGGCAGGTAACTGGTGCACCCTGTACGCTCATTGGCTTTTTGCATGATATCCAAATTCTTCAATGTGACATTTTCTTTATTATCATTGAATTGGACACCACCACAGCCGTTGACTTGCAGGTCAATAAACCCAGCGGATAAGATTGCACCTTGTAGGTCATGCAGTGGAATATGGGAAGGTAATTCAGAGACAGGACAAACATCTTTGATGATTTCACCATCAATGACGACCGCATGGTTATCCAGTCTTTCATGACCTGTATAAATAATGCAATTTGTTAATGCATACATGGCTTAAAACTCCTGACCTCTGGAAGGTGGGTCACCGATCAGCCTTCGCTGACCGGGTGATTGATAAACATAATCTTAGTTAAACTTTTCAATAATTTCAGATTCTAGCTGTTTGAAATATTTAAGTGTTTTAACTTTTAATTCGAGTGTTGCTGGTTCATCACAAACGACCAGTGCTTTTGGGTGCATTTGCACGCAACTCACTGTCCACATATGGTTAATTGAACCTTCAACTGCTGCATGAACTGCGTTCGCTTTATTCGCACCCGTAGCGAGTACCATTAACTCTTCAGCATCCATTAACGTGGCTACACCCACAGTTAAAGCGAATTTTGGTACTTGATTGATATCATTATCAAAGAAACGTGAGTTAGCTTGGCGCGTTTCTGGTGTTAATGTCTTAATGCGGGTACGAGAGTTCAATGAAGAACCGGGTTCATTAAAAGCAATGTGACCGTCGTTACCTACGCCGCCCATAAATAAATTAATTTTGCCGTAAGATTTAATTTTATCTTCATAACGTTGGCATTCCGCATCAACATCAGGGGCATTACCATTCAGTAAATTGATATTTTGCGCTTGAATGTCGATGTGGTTAAAGAAATTATCATGCATAAATGTGTGATAGCTTTGAGGATGATTAGCGGGAATACCAATATACTCATCCATATTAAATGTTACCACATGCTTAAAACTGACTTTTCCTGCGTTATATAAAGCAATCAATGCCTTATAAGTGGCAAGAGGAGTGCCGCCTGTTGGTAACCCAAGAACGAAAGGGCGATCAGCAGTTGGGTTGAATGCGTTAATTTTGTCAGCAATATACTGTGCGGACCAAATGCCGACATCATGCGCATTGTTAAGTGGAATTAGCCTCATGTCTCAATTACCTCTAATAAGTCTGTGAAATCTTTCATGTATATATGTATCCCTGATGTTATTCATTAGATATAGGAATACTCGTTATACTACAAATTTATTACGCGCTGGTGTTGGTACACAGTGCCGTTTTAACGGCTACACCTGCATTTTAAACGCGCTGAGAATATACAGGTTAATAACATAAATAAGTTATTTTTAATCATAAAATAAGTTTTCGATAATAGCTAGTAATTTAGTCATATCGGTAACTCTTTCGTTGACATTTATCACAAATCGAACCTATTTATTTTGCATCGCGAAACAATTAATTTAGACTATGAAATTGATACTCTCAATAACCTAAATTATGATTTAGGTGTGTGAACAATAAGATCCCGTAAATGGGGCAAAAATAGGGCGATAAAGGGGGAGTTTGTGAATATTCTTAGCTACTTACAGCGGATTGGTAGGGCACTTATGGTGCCAGTTGCTGTACTACCAGCCGCAGCAATCCTGATGGGGATTGGCTATTGGATTGACCCAGATGGTTGGGGAGCCAATAGTGCAATCGCGGCGTTACTGATTAAATCGGGTGCGGCTATTATTGATAATATGTCCGTGCTATTTGCTATTGGTGTTGCTTATGGGATGTCAAAAGATAAGGACGGTGCGGCTGCGCTGACCGGTTTTGTTGGCTTTTTAGTGGTGACAACACTGTGTTCTCCTGCATCTTATTCCATGATCATGAATGTTCCGTTGGAAAGCGTTCCTGCGGCATTCGGTAAAATAAATAACCAGTTTGTGGGTATCTTAGTTGGGGTATTGTCTGCTGAATTGTACAACCGCTACAGTGGCGTAGAGCTACCAAAAGCGTTGTCTTTCTTTAGCGGTCGTCGCCTCGTGCCGATTTTGACATCGTTCTTAATGATCATTTTAGCCTTCATTCTGATGTATGTTTGGCCGGTGGTTTACAACGGTTTAGTCTCTTTCGGTGAAAGTATTAAAGATTTAGGCTCTGTGGGAGCGGGTATCTACGCATTCTTCAACCGTTTATTAATTCCAGTTGGTTTGCACCACGCGCTCAACTCGGTATTCTGGTTTGACGTTGCGGGTATCAATGATATTCCAAACTTCTTAGGCGGTGCTAAGTCTATTGAAGCAGGTCTGGCAACGGTAGGTATTACAGGTCGCTACCAAGCTGGTTTCTTCCCAATCATGATGTTTGGTCTGCCGGGCGCGGCATTAGCGATTTACCACTGCGCACGTCCAGAAAATAAAGCGAAAGTTGCTGGTATTATGATTGCCGGTGCGTTTGCGGCATTCTTCACCGGTATCACTGAACCACTTGAATTCTCATTCATGTTCGTGGCTCCGATTCTGTATGTGATCCACGCATTGTTAACAGGTATTTCGGTTTATATCGCAGCAACAATGGAATGGATTTCAGGGTTCGGTTTCAGCGCAGGTTTAGTCGATATGTTATTGCAATCACGTAACCCATTAGCCGTTCAGTGGTATATGTTGATTGTTCAAGGCTTAGTCTTCTTCTGCATTTACTATGTCATTTTCCGTTTTATGATCCGTAAATTCAACCTGTTAACACCAGGCCGTGAAGAGAGCGCAGGTGATGAAACGATTGATGGTTATGACGAAAGCATTAGCCCTGCCGATAACAGTGACAGCGATATTCAAAAAGAAGCTCGCCAATATGTTGCAGCGGTTGGTGGTAGTGAAAATATCGTCAGTATTGATGCCTGTATCACACGTTTACGTTTAGGTGTTAAAGATTCAGCGATTGTTAATGACGCCATGACTAAACGTTTAGGCGCTTCAGGTGTTATCCGCTTAAGCAAACAAAATGTGCAAGTGATTGTCGGTACACGTGCTGAATTGGTCGCAAAAGCAATGACTGAAGTAATTGCAAAAGGCCCTATCGCAGGAGCTGCTCCAGTTGCAGCAGCAGAAGAGAAAAAAGCCGCAGAGCCAGCGAAAGCAAAAGGTAATGTGATTTTATCTCTGGTTGCGCCAGTCAGCGGCCAAGTGTTCTCCCTTGACGATGTGCCAGATGAAGCGTTTTCTAGCCGCATTGTGGGCGATGGTATTGCCATCAAACCAACAAGCAGCGAAGTGTTAGCGCCGGCATCAGGTACGGTGGTGAAAATTTTTGAAACTAACCACGCATTCTGCCTTGAAACAGAAAACGGTGTTGAGCTCATAGTTCATATGGGTATTGATACTGTTGCACTGAAAGGCGAAGGTTGTGCACGTTTAGTGGAAGAAGGAGCTGAAGTAACCGCTGGCACACCAATACTGAACCTAGACCTTGCGTTCCTTGAAGCCAATGCTAAATCAATGATTAGCCCAGTTATCATCAGTAATATCGATGACTTTGCTGGCGTCGAGATTTTAGTTGACGGTGAAGTAAAAGCAGGCGAAACGGTTATTTATAATGTTCTGAAATAGTTCAGTTTAATATTATAAGTTAGTAAGAGGGTGGCTTAGGCCACCCTTTTTTATGGTGGTTAAATAAGAAAAAGATAATCATTCAAGGTATAACAAATAATGATAATCAGTATCAATTGAGTCTAGTGTATAAAGAAAATATAATTAATTGTTAGCTTTGTGGGGAGGTGTTTTTTCTAAAATACGCGAATAATTAAAATTAAAGCGCCTAAAATAATTATAAAAAAAGTATCTATAAGGAGAAAGAAATGGGATTAAAAATTCATTTGGTTTGGTTTGATAAACAAACAGAGGAATATGTTGGGGAAGAGTATTCTCTAGATCTAGGCGATGATGATAGCATTATAGAGGAAACCATTAATCCCGAGGAAAATATTATTAATAATGGTTGTTTTGATATGGTTTCTGACTGGGTTTCTAATCTTCAATATCATATAAAACATAACATTGAATTTAGTAAATATGATTATCAAGTTTCATTCGATTATCGAGATGAATGGTAATTATCTATATTTATAAATTATTAGTAAATAATTTAATTTACTTGTTTTATACAAATTAATATTTATCTAAAACAAAAACATAAGAAATATGTAATATTACTGAATTAGTGAAATACTTATAACTTCACTCTCGGCTTATGATTTAGGAGAAATTTCGTGAGGTTGATTTCATGGTTTATCGTTATAGGAGCGTTCATGATCGGGACTCCAACTTGGGGGGGAAATATAAATCCTCCTTTAATTCCAACTGTGAGGGATCGTCTATATACCATTGAATATAATGAAACAGAACTTCGTTATGATCCAGACCTACCTAAGCGAGTTCCTTATCCCAAAAACCAACAACAAGTGGTTGAGTTATATCATCGGGCATTAAAAAATAATAATGAAGATGATAATTATGCCTTATTTTCTTTTTTCAGAATTGGTTGCACCGATTTTAAGCATTTACATAATGTGAAAGCTGCAAAAGAAGAGTGTGCACTGGCAAATTTCTTTTTGAAGAGAGTATTAAAAATTAATTCTAACAATGGGTTAGCTCTGTTATTTACAGGGGTAAACTATCAGCATGGTAATGGGGGGGAAGTAAATATGCCAGAAGCAATTTCATATTATGAACGAGCTTACCACCTTCATGGTAATAAGGTAATTGTAGCAGGAAAAAATCTTTCGACGATTTATTTACATGGACTCGGCGGGATCCCTCAGGACTTTAATAAAGCTAAATACTATTTAGAAATGGCCGCAAGAGATAATCCAAAGGGGCAAGATGCATATTGCCTCAAGAATTTTGATATCTATGTTGATTTACTCAAAATATCAAATGAGGGCGATAAATGTAAACAACAGGATCCTAATAATCGTATTTGGGTTAAAGAATGTAATGATAAAGTAGAAAAACAAATAGAAACATACCTAAAAAAATATAGAGGAAATCAAAAAGAAGAAGATGCGATTGGTTGATTTAGTAAAGTTTTATTTTATGACTAGTGTGAAAGGTCATTATAAATAATAAGTTAAAAGTATAGAACAAAGAATACTTTAATTTTCTGTGTTAAAAAAGTTGCATTTGTTAATAACATTGGCGAAATCGCAAACAAGGTTGTCAAATTTGCATAAGCAAGGGGCTTTTTTCATCGATAAAATATTTTCTCAATTACTGAGAGGGGTTATCTGTGGAACTGCTTCTGTGTTTATTTGGCTTTATTTCGGGGATCACCACCGCACTATTCGGCTTCGGTGGCGGTTTTATTACGGTTCCACTGTTATATGCCTTGATTACCTTAGTGTGGGGGCCGCAAAGCGATGCAGGCAGTGTGGCAATGCAAATTGCGGTGGCAACTTCAACCTGCGTGATGATTTTTTCATCAACGTTATCAAGTCGTGCCCATTACTTAAAAGGTAATCTTAGCTGGGCAATTATTCGTCCGTTTATTATTCCAATTTCAATTGGTGGCATATTTGGGGCCATTGTTGCGCTATCCGTAGATAGTGCATTAATTCGTTGGATATTTATTGGTTATTTAATTATCACTATTTTAGATTGCTTTATTCGTCCCGGTTTTATGAAAACAGAATCTATAGGTATACAAGCCTCCCGTGGCGGTATTTTTGCCGATACCCCGATTGGCGTGGTGATTGGTGCGGTGGCGGCATTTTTAGGTGTTGGCGGCAGTGTGATGACTGTTCCACTAATGCGGCGCCGTGGTGCCAGTATGATCCAAGCAGCCGCATTTGCGAACCCATTGACATTACCAATGGCAATCACGGGCACATTAACCTATTTTTATTTCGCTATTGATAAGCACATTGATCTCGGAGCAGGGTTTCTGGGGATGATTTATATCAAAGGGGCATTAATTTTAATTGTGACATCGTGGTTAGGGATCCGTTTTGCTTCATTATTAATGCCTTACCTTAGCGATAAACGTCATGCCCAAAGTTATCCACTACTGTTACTCGTGGTTTTAGCTGTTATGTTGCTGGTTTAAAATCGCGTATTTCGGTGGGCAAAAATGAGGTTTTTGCCCGAAATTCCTTCTGTTCATCGCTTTTGCTGCACTTGGCGCAATCAAACGGTTGTTTCCTGATTGATTATGGTAGAATATATTTAATTACTATACGCTTTTGCGCGCTTTTGGCATTGAGGAATGATGACAATGAATGAGGCAGATGCTCGCCCAACAAATTTTATCCGTCAGATCATAGATGAAGATCTGGCGACTGGAAAACACACGTCAGTGCATACGCGTTTTCCACCTGAACCGAATGGCTATTTACATATTGGTCATGCGAAATCAATCTGCTTGAATTTTGGCATTGCCAAGGATTATCAGGGCCAATGTAACTTACGTTTTGATGATACAAATCCTGTAAAAGAAGATGTCGAATACGTTAACTCTATTCAAGAAGACGTTAAATGGCTTGGTTTTGAGTGGAGCGGCGATGTTCGTTATTCCTCTGACTACTTTGATACCTTGTATCAATACGCGATCGAGTTGATCAAAAAAGGCTTAGCTTACGTTGATGAGCTCAGCCCAGACGAAATTCGCGAATATCGTGGGACACTCAAAGAGCCCGGTAAAAATAGCCCATACCGTGAGCGCCTAATTGAAGACAACTTAGCATTATTCGAAAAAATGCGTGCGGGTGGCTTCGAAGAAGGAAAAGCGTGTTTACGTGCGAAAATCGATATGGCATCCCCATTTATGGTGATGCGCGACCCAGTTTTATATCGTATTAAATTTGCGGAACATCACCAATCTGGCAACAAATGGTGTATTTATCCAATGTATGACTTCACGCATTGTATTTCTGATGCATTAGAAGGCATTACTCACTCTTTATGTACCTTAGAATTCCAAGACAATCGCCGTTTATATGATTGGGTTTTAGATAATATCACGATTGACTGTCACCCTCGTCAGTATGAGTTTTCTCGTCTGAATCTGGAATATACGGTGATGTCTAAGCGTAAACTGAACCAATTAGTGAGCGAAAAACACGTAAATGGTTGGGATGACCCACGGATGTTAACCATTTCAGGTTTGCGTCGTCGTGGTTATACCGCAGCATCTATTCGTGAATTTTGCCAACGTATTGGTGTGACGAAGCAAGATAACAACGTCGAAATGGCTTCTTTAGAATCTTGTATTCGTGATGATCTGAATGAGTCAGCACCACGTGCTATGGCGGTTATCGACCCAGTTCGTGTTGTCATTGAAAACATGCCTGCTGGTGAAGAGATTTTAACAGCGCCAAACCATCCAAATAAACCGGAGATGGGAACGCGCCAAGTGCCATTTAGTAACGAAATTTATATTGACCGTGCGGACTTCCGTGAAGAAGCAAATCGCCAATATAAGCGTTTAGTATTAGGCAAAGAAGTTCGTTTGCGTAATGCATACATCATTAAAGCAGAGCGTGTTGAAAAAGATGCGGATGGTAATATTACAACCATTTACTGTACTTATGATGCAGGCACACTGAATAAAGACCCAGCAGATGGCCGTAAAGTGAAAGGCGTTATTCATTGGGTTAGCGTAGCGCATGCCTTGCCTGCAGAAATTCGTCTGTATGACCGTTTATTCACTGTGCCAAACCCAGGTGCAGAAGACGATTTCTTATCCGTTATCAACCCTGACTCGTTAATTATTCGCCACGGTTTTGTTGAGCCAAGCCTGAAAAATGCAGAGGCAGAAAAAGCGTATCAGTTTGAGCGTGAAGGGTATTTCTGTGCTGACAGCCGTTTAAGCAGCGAAGATCATTTAGTGTTTAATCGTACTGTGGGGTTACGTGATACTTGGGCGAAACTCGAAAATTCTTAATTTGATGTCCCCGTCATACTTTGCACCACAGGGGTGTTGGCTTCATTAAGTTACTCGAGTCACATACTTATGTATGCTCACGGGATAACTTAATTTGCCGCCTACCTGTGGTACAAATTATTTAGGGGCCAGATCGAGTATTAGCACAAAAAACGCTGACAAATAAATGTCAGCGTTTTTTATAGTAATCTACAAAGCCTACAAAATCTGAAGAACCTATTTGGATTTGCTATCCACTTTTTCTTTTAATAATTCATGCAGATATTCATTCGCGGAAGTCACATTACCTTGAGCATCTTTGACTTGGTACTCTTCGCCAGTAATGGACGATTTTGAGGCAACATTATCAATAAATTGTTCTGTAGTTTTGAGACGTTTTTCTGTTTTACGTAGTTTTAAACGTAAGTGAGATTCTGCGTCGGCAGCAGAATGTTCAGTTCCGTTACGAGTAAAAGTAAGGTTCTGTTGCTTACCAAGCTCTGCTAGTAATGATTCAGTACGAACTTTTTCTTCAGGGCTTAGCGCAAGTGCTTGGGTGGTAACAAAAACGCTTAAAAAAAGTACTAAAGCAGATGAAAAACGGTTTGATAGTTGGGCTGTGAGTGACTGCACGAATTTCTCTCCATAGAAAAAAGGTGAGTAAATTATAGGCAGCCTTTTAATTTAAACTATCGGTAAGATTCCTAGAATTCAATGAATGGTAATCCATTAGGGCATAAACCGATAACCAATCCCTGTTTCGGTTAATAAGTGAATAGGGCGAGCAGGGTCATTTTCCAATTTTTGCCGTAGGTGGCCCATATAGATGCGTAAGTAATGATTATGTTCCACATAATTAGGCCCCCAAACTTGCAGTAATAAATGCCGTTGAGTTAATACTTTACCGCTATTAGCCACGAGTTCACTGAGTAAACGGAACTCAATCGGGGTAAGGTGGAGCTCTTCACCTTGCTTGGTAACAATTCGATTAATAAAATCGATAGTGATATCCCCAAACTGGCATTTTGAGTTTTCTTGGGTGGATTTGCCGAAACGCCGTAAAGCAACCCTAACACGAGCCAGTAATTCGCTAATCCCAAAGGGTTTTGTGAGGTAGTCATCAGCGCCTGCATCCAATGCAGCCACTTTCTGTGATTCTTCTTCGCGAGCGGATAAAACAATAATCGGAATACTGCTCCACTGGCGTAGGTCACGAATTAAATCAAGCCCATCACCATCGGGCAAGCCAAGGTCTAAAATCAATAAATCAGGTTGTCGCGTACCGGATTCAATGAGGCCGCGTTGGTAATTTTCCGCCTCAAATACCTTCCAGCCTTCACCTTCCAGCGCTAAACGAACAAAGCGGCGGATTTCTTTTTCATCTTCAACAACCAGAATTTGATGGCTAGTACTCACAATATTGTTAATCCTTTTATGTTTCTACTTCGATATCAGGTAGTTGCTTTAAAGGTAAGACAAAATGGAAACTCGCTCCACCTTTATTATTATTTTGCGCCCAAATTTCGCCTTCATGTAACTGAATAATAGCACGACAAATGGCGAGCCCTAAGCCAACTCCTGGAATTGCGGACTCTTTTTGCGCCCGAGAAAATTTATCAAAAATGGTTTTTTCTTGTCCGTTTGGAATCGCATTGCTGGCATCCCATATTTCAATATGAATTTTTTGCCCTTCAACTGTAGCTCGAATACCAATCGGGGTATCGTCATGACTGTATTTTACGGCATTTTCTAATAGGTTGATTAGCACCCGTTCAATCAAGTTAGCATCACAATAAAGTAGTAAGTCTGCTGGAATATCAATTTCTAAAGGATGGCTGTGTAAGGTGTAATCTAAGGTTCTAACAGCACTACTGGTAATTTCTTGCAGTGATTCCCACGCTAAATTGGGCTGAATACTGCCAGATTGTAAGCGAGCCATATCCAGTAAATTATTCACCAAGCGCGAAGTGCTAAGTACTTGCTGGCGCATTTGGTTCACTTGTTCTGTTAGTGGTGATTTTTCCGCAGACAAATTCAACATTAAGATTTCGGTTTGGCCGAATAAAACGGTGAGCGGTGTTTTTAGGTCATGAGACAGTGCGGCAAGTAAGGAGTTTCTTAGTTGTTCTCGTTCAATATCTAATTTGGCTGATTCAGCTTGTTTTGTCAGCTGCAGACGTGCAAGAGCACTCGCAATCAGTCCTGTAAAGGTTTGCAGCATGCGTTGCTGTTCTGGGATCAATAACTGGCGCATGTTTCTTGGTTCAATGGCAAGAACGGCAAGGGTTTGATCGGCAGTGATGATAGGTTGCAATTGATAGGGAACGCTTGGTAGTGTATCCGTACCAGCACCGGCGGGTTGCCGCTTATCAAAACACCATTTAGCAATGGCTTTATCAATCAGCATTTCACTGTGGCCTTCACATTTTAATGGTGATAACTGGTCGTTTTCATCGGGGAGCAGTAAGCAGCTTTTGGCTTGAAATGCATTATTAAGGAAATGGTACCCAGTTCTCCCAATATCATCAGTCGTGATAGCTTGTCCTAATTCTTTTGTCATTTCATATAGGTGACGTGTTCGCTGCTCTCGATACCGAGCGATACGAGCTTGGTAGCGCATACCTGCAGTTAAATTCCCCACAACAACCCCCACAATTAGCATCACTGTAAACGTGACTAAATATTGCATATCCATGATAGCAAGGGAGAAATGGGGTTGAACAAAGAACAGGTCAAAACTGATCACGTTAACCAAGGCGGCGAAGACAGAGGGGCGTCGGCCATAAAATAATGCGATTAACACGACACCTAATAGATAGAGTGTCACGAGGTTGGCTTTATCGAGAGCCAATAAAAAGGTGCGCGAAAATAAGGTGATAGCAGCACACATCACAATAGCCATTAAATAGCCATTCATATCCGATCGCCATTTTTCAGAGAACGGCTTTCTTTCTGGTTCTTTGTCCCACTCACTTTTCTCTTCAAGTGCGACGATCACTAAATCCAGATCAGGGCCGAGCTTACCAAGACGATCGGCAAAACCGGGACGTAAATTGAGCTTAAACCATTTGTTTACTTTATTACGCCGACCAATCAATATCTTCCCTAAATTATGTTCTCGGGCATAACGTAATATCGCTTTTTCTTCCGAAGGGTCGGATAAAGTTGCTGTTTCTGCACCTAAGTCTTGAGCAAGACGCAACGCTTTTAAGATAGCTCTACGCTGGGTTTCAGGTAGCTGATGAAGTGAGGGAGTTTCAACATAAACAGCATGCCAGACACTACCGAATTTTGCAGCAAGTCGTGCGGCAGTACGGACTAATTTTTCATTTCCGGTATTATGGCCAATGCATAGCAAGAGCCCATCGCGAGTGTGCCATACGGGGGCTTGGCCTTTACCATCACGAAATTCACGCATCTGGTCATCAACCCGGTCAGCAGTACGCCGAAGAGCCAGCTCACGCAGTGCAATTAAGTTTCCTTTGCGGAAAAAATGCTCAATAGCGCGTTCGGCTTGCCCCGGTATATACACTTTGCCTTCTTTAAGGCGTTGTCGTAGGTCGTCAGGAGGAAGATCAACTAATACCACCTCATCAGCTGCATCAAAAATATGATCTGGAACTGTTTCACGTACGCGAATACCTGTAATACTTCCCACGATGTCATTCAGGCTTTCAATGTGTTGAACGTTGATGGTTGTCAGTACGTCAATTCCGGCATCAAGGAGTTCTTCGACATCTTGCCAACGTTTAGGGTGGCGGCTGCCATGGGGGTTACTAAATGCTAATTCATCCATTAAAATTATGGCTGGATGCCTAGCAATTGCTGCGTCAATATCGAAACCATTTAGGCGGCGACCGTGATGAGTTATGCGCCTAGGTGGTAACAGAGAAAGGCCGTCAAGTAACGCGGCTGTTTCTTCTCTTTCATGGGTTTCTACCACGCCAACCAGAACATCTAGCCCTTGGGCTCTAAGCCTTTGCGCTTCTTGCAGCATGGCATACGTTTTTCCAACACCTGCACAGGCACCGAAAAAAATCTTTAATTTGCCACGCCCAATTTCATTGGCTTTGACCAAGAGTTCATCGGGGTTAGGGCGAATAGGTTCCTGATTGTTCATCACAGCCCCTAGTGAGTTTGACTGTTTATTTGTTGTTGATATTCATCAAGTGCTAGGTTCAGTTTTAGCACATTAATGACTGATTCGCCTAAAAAGGGTAACAGCGCCTGTTCAGTATGTGTTTCTATCAGTGATTTTACCGCATCCAAAGGAATTTGCCTGCTTTTTGCAATGCGTGGAGCTTGGTATAACGCTGCATCAATAGAAATATTGGGGTCTAAGCCGCTGGCAGACGCCGTGAGTAAATCCACTGGGGTGGCGTTATCTGCATCGGGGTTTGCTGCGCGCAGTTGTTCGTTACGCTCAATCATCGTTTGTTGTAATAACGGGTTACTGACCGCTAAATTACTTCCGCCAGAAGCTAATGCGTTGTAGGGGCTATCAACCGTCGCAGAGGGGCGACCGTGAAAATAGCGGACATCACCCACATTTTGCCCGATCAAGGCTGAGCCAACAGTACGTTCATCTTGCATAAGTAGAGAGCCGTGAGCCTGCCATGGAAAAAAGATGTTAGCGAGACCAGTTACCATTAATGGGTAAGCAATACCGGTAAAAATGGTGAGTACTAGTAACATGATAATCGACGAACGGATCATATTCATAATCAACTCCTTATATTCCAAAAAAACTAATAAGCAGATCAATCAGTTTGATCCCAACGAATGGCACAATTAACCCGCCTAAGCCATAAATGCCTAAATTACGTTGCAATAATGATTGGGAACTCATTGGGCGATAATGGACACCTTTAATGGCTAAAGGGATCAAGAAGATAATAATCAATGCGTTGAAGATAACCGCAGAAAGGATAGCGGACGCAGGTGAATGTAATTGCATAATATTTAATGCATTTAATTGTGGCCATGTCACCGCAAAAGCTGCAGGGATAATGGCAAAATATTTAGCAATATCATTGGCAATACTGAAGGTGGTTAATGAGCCGCGAGTCATCAACATTTGTTTACCAATATGCACGACTTCGATTAGCTTGGTTGGGTTAGAGTCTAAATCAACCATGTTACCGGCTTCTTTTGCCGCTTGGGTGCCAGAGTTCATTGCCACTGCGACATCCGCTTGCGCCAGTGCTGGCGCATCGTTGGTGCCGTCACCTGTCATGGCAACTAAGCGGCCTTCAGATTGATATTGGCGGATCAACGCCAGTTTGGCTTCCGGTGTGGCTTCAGCAAGGAAATCATCGACACCTGCTTCGGCTGCAATTGCGGCGGCTGTTAAGTGGTTATCCCCCGTGATCATCACGGTTTTGATGCCCATACTACGCATTTGGGCGAAGCGTTCTTTCATACCCCCTTTGACGATATCTTTTAATGCAACGACACCTAAAACCGTTTTATTATCAACCACCACAAGTGGCGTTCCGCCTAAATGGGCCACTTTTTCGACCAGTTGATCCGCTTCGACAGGAAATTTACTGTGATTGGCTTCGATATAACGGCGGATGGCATCCGCAGAGCCCTTGCGGATCATTCGCTCGCCAATATTGACACCACTCATACGTGTCATTGCGGAGAAAGGAACAAAAGTTGCATTCAGGGCATGAATATCTCTTTCACGTAAATTAAATTTTTGTTTTGCCAAGACCACAATACTGCGTCCTTCTGGGGTTTCATCCGCTAAAGACGATAGTTGTGCGGCATCCGCCAGTTGCTGCTCTGTAATACCTGTTAGCGGTAAAAATTCAGAGGCTTGGCGGTTTCCCAGTGTAATGGTCCCCGTTTTATCAAGTAATAGAACGTCGACATCACCTGCTGCCTCTACAGCACGGCCGCTGGTGGCAATTACATTTGCTCCTAGCATGCGGCTCATCCCTGCTACACCGATAGACGAAAGCAAGCCACCAATGGTGGTTGGGATTAAACAAACTAATAGGGCAATCAACACTAAAATAGAAACTGCATCGCCAGCACCGGCATAATCTGCGGCAAAAGAGGTAAAGGGGTACAAAGTTGCACAGACAAGGACGAAAATGATCGTTAATGCAGTTAACAAAATGGTGAGTGCGATTTCATTGGGTGTTTTACGGCGTTGCGCACCTTCCACCATGGAAATCATTCTATCTAAGAAGGTTTCACCGGGGTTGACCGTACATTCCACGATCAGCCAATCGGAAAGTACGCGAGTTCCCCCTGTTACAGAGGAAAAATCACCACCAGATTCACGGATCACTGGAGCGGATTCCCCTGTAATTGCGCTTTCATCCACAGAGGCGCCGCCTTCGATGACTTCCCCATCGCAAGGAATGGTATCTCCGGCACGGATCAACACAATATCGCCTTTACGTAACTGATCTGAATTCACTATTTCTTGATTGGCATCCAGCGAAGCAGACGCTAAACGCGTTGCGCTACTTTGTTGCTTTACGCCTTTTAAGCTTTGGGCTTGTGCTTTGCTACGCCCTTCAGCGAGCGCTTCCGCAAAGTTGGCAAAAATAACCGTAAACCACAGCCAAAGGGTGATCATACCACTGAACCAAGCACTACCTTGTGTGTAACCCATTACCATGGCTAACCAAAGTAACGTAGTGATAATACTGCCAATAAAGACTACAAACATCACTGGGTTACGCCATTGCGCTTGCGGGGTGCATTTTTTGATTGATTCAATAATAGATTGTTTAATTAATTGATTGTTGAATAATTTAGTTTGTTTATTTTTCATTTTTTTTCCCCTCATTATCCTGCAAAACCAATGTGTAATTGTTCAGCGATTGGCCCTAATGCTAAAGCCGGCACAAAGGTGAGTGCGCCAATGAGAAGCACAGTGAAAATCAGTAACCCAATGAATAAAGGGCCTGTTGTGGGTAAAGTGGCGTGGCTTTGGGCTTGTGGTTTTTTATTGGCCATAGAACCCGCGATCGCTAAAACAGGAAGAATGACACCAAAGCGACCGATAAACATGGCTATTGCAAGTAGCACATTGTAGAACGGCGTATTCGTACTGAGCCCTGCAAAAGCGCTACCATTATTATTGGCGGCAGAAGAAAAGGCATATAGCACTTCACTAAACCCATGCGCGCCTGGGTTTAAAATCCCTACACGCCCAGCTTCGGTCATTAATGAAATAGTTGTACCAAGTAGCACTAAGGTTGGGGTGACTAAAATCGCCAGTGCGACCATTTTCATTTCACGCACTTCAATTTTTTTACCCAGGTATTCAGGTGTACGGCCAATCATGAGACCAGCAAGGAAGACTGCGAGTAATACAAATAGCAACATGCCGTATAAACCGGAACCGACACCGCCAAATACCACTTCACCAATTTGCATTAACCACATCGGCACCATTCCACCCATTGCAGTAAAGGAGTCATGCATGGCGTTAACCGCTCCACAAGAGGCTGCGGTGGTGACGACGGCAAACAAAGCGGAGCCGACAATCCCAAAACGACTCTCTTTTCCTTCCATATTGGCAGAGCTAGTGGCATGCAGTTCGGCTAAAAATGGGTTTCCCACATATTCCGCTTTAACTACGACTATGGCAGCAACCACAAAAATGATCCCCATAACCCAGAGTAAGGTATGGCCTTGCTTGTTGTTACCAACGACACGACCAAAGGCAAAGCAAAGTGCAGTAGGGATTAGGAAAATCGCTAACATTTGCACAAAATTACTCAGTGCAGTTGGATTTTCAAAAGGGTGCGATGAATTAGAGCCGAAGAACCCGCCACCATTTGTGCCGAGCAATTTTATCGCTTCTTGGGACGCAACTGGCCCCATCGGTAATAGCTGTTCACTGTTATCTAAAGGATGAATAAGTAAATAATTGGAAAAATTTTGGATCACACCTTGGCTGACAAAAAATAGCGCAAAAATAATCGCTAAAGGGAAGAGCAAATACACAGTAATGCGGTAAATATCTAACCACGCATTACCGACAGTTTTACTGCCATGGTGTGAAAAAGCACGAATAATTGCGAAGGCCACAGCAAGGCCTGTCGCTGCGGAAAGAAAGTTTTGTACAGTCAGCCCTGCCATTTGGCTTAAATAGCTTAATGTATTTTCGCCGCTATAGGCTTGCCAGTTAGTATTAGTAACAAAACTAACCGCGGTATTAAAGGCTAAGTCCCAGCTCATCCCTTCAAAGTGTTGAGGGTTAAGGGGCAAACGGCCTTGGCAGATTAAAATAACGAATAATAAAACAAAGCCTAAAAGATTAAATAATACAATTGCTAAGGCATATTGTCGCCAATTCATCTCAGCCATTTCACGCCCTGGTTGTTTGACTCCAGCAAGGCGCCAAAGTAAGGACTCACTGCTTGCTAACCGACGAGGTATATCATTGTCGATTAGCCGAGCAATACCGTTACCTAAAGGTTTTGCTAAGATGAATAAGATCAGTAAAAAACTACCTAAAAATAGCAATGTAGTGGTAGTCATATCAGAAATCCTCCGCGTTAAGCAGGGCATAAATCAGATACGCCAGCAGTAAAACAACGAGAACTGCCCCAATAATGGAAAGTAATGACACAGTATTTTCTCCTTATTATTTCCATGAGATAAGGCTAAAGAGTTCGTTGTAAAGAAGCTGATAAAAATCACGGGTAGGATGTAAAAAAAGTATAAAAATGGTTATTTATCGAGCAAGAAGAGAGTGCTTAATAGAGAAAGTGGCGTGTGGTTTTATTAATTTATTTGTTAAATAATTGTAATTTAAATATACCAATAAAACATTTATTGGTTAAAAAATGTAATAAAAATACGGAATGAACAGATTTTTTAGAAAAATTTACACATCAAGTGGTCAGATGAGTAGTTTTATTACACAATTTGCGATATCCTATCTACAGTCAAGATATTTCATATTATCTGTTCGGTTTTAGTCGCTCTTTACTACTGTGTTAATGGGAAATGTGTGTTAATGGGGAATGGTAGAGCAAAGCTGGAATCGACAAATAAAGTGGCAACTGAAGGAGGATACCGATGTCCACATATCGCGAATATTCCCGTAATCAGGTACTTGCACGCCGCACTGCTGCTGTAACAGCTGGCATTATTGCGTTTCCGGTTATGGTTTTTTATCCAAAAAGAGCAAAGTTTTATAGCCATTTACATAAAGTTTGGGCAAAAACCAGTGATAAACCGGTTTGGCTAGAACGTTCAGAGACAACGCTGGAAAGTCACCGCTAATTTAGTACTTAATGGCGAGTAATAACCCCTACAATGTTGAATTGTGGGGGTTTTGTTTTTTTATTTTCTTACTTGCATTTACTATCCACTTGGGTTTTTCTCGATTAATGCCCTCGATTTGTTCTAAATAACACAGAAAAAAATTATGTTTCCGTTTATGCTTATTGATTATCAGTCAATTACGTTCAAACTGGTGGATAAACCGTTTAGCTGTGCAGTAAAAAGGACAACATAATGCATAATTTAAGATTAGAAGAAATCATTAATGAAGAATTGAAAGTTAGTGAGTTCCAAGATTTTGCACCGAATGGATTGCAAGTTGAAGGGCGGCCCCATGTACATAAAATCATCACAGGGGTGACAGCTTGCCAAGCATTGCTGGATGTTGCTGTTGAAAAGAAAGCTGATGCCGTCATTGTTCATCATGGCTATTTTTGGAAAAATGAGCCAGCCATTATCAAAGGCATGAAGAGAAATCGCTTAAAAACATTATTAGCGAATGATATAAACCTGTATGGTTATCACCTCCCATTAGATGCACATCACCAGTTAGGTAATAATACCCAGCTTGCTTATATTATGGGGGTGCAGGTGAACGGCCAAATCGACCCATTAATGCCATTTGGTTTTTTTGATCAACCTATTACACCTTCAGAATTAACGTCTCGCTTAGAAACTCGTCTTGGCCGTAAAGTTCTTCATTGTGGTGATAATGCAAAAGAAGAAATTCGCCAAATTGCATGGTGTACAGGAGGAGGGCAAGGTTTCATCCTACAAGCGGCGGAATTTGGCGTAGATGCCTTTGTAACAGGGGAAGTTTCCGAGCAAACCATTCATATAGCAAGAGAAATGGGTATCCATTTCTACAGTGCAGGGCATCACGCAACGGAGCGATATGGGATCAAAGCGTTAACTAAGTGGTTAGTTGATGAGCAGGGGTTAGATGCAGAGTTTATCGATATCGATAACCCGGCCTAATCTTCGTCGCCTTTCAAACCACAGCGTTGTTGGCTGCATTCACGAACCCTAGTCACATACTTATGTATGCTCCTAGGGCTTCGCTCTCTTGCCGCCTAGCTGTGATTTGAAAAGCATAGAAGATGGATTAATAATATATTTATAGAATTAAATTTTCGTTTTATTCGAGCGGTGGCGGTGTTGTCTTCACTTAATATGTATGTACCTAAGATTTAGTTTGATATTTGAACGTATTATCAATATGAGGGATACTTATCATAAGCTTAGATAAGTATCCCACTGTTTTTCTTTTAATATTATTCTTTAATATAGTGCTTTCTTGCTAAATTATTGTACCGCTCATGTACCACACGGGAAAAATGTAAAACTTACAATTAGTTAGTGAGTTAACTAATATTAATCACTTGTAATTTCATGTTGGGTAGTTAAATGCACTATAAAATTAGGCCGATAATTTCACTGCTAGTAGAGGGTAGCTTAAATTCTCTATTTTATTTATTTTAAATCATGTGGTTGCGATAACCTCTTAAGCTGAAATATTTGGTTACATAGTTTATTTCTATGTACATTAGAACTTACTGGGCTTATCGCAGTTTGGTCTATTTTTTGCTCGATGATTGTTTTGTTATGATTCGTTTTTGGTGTTTTTCTGGAGTTATATAGCGATATTTCAACCCGTTTACGCTAAGTCACTTATCCTAGAGAGATACAAACTGGCCCTCCGGTTTACAGTCCATTCATCAGCTTTTATTATCCTTAACTCAAATCTTACCGTGCGCACGGGCTGAGATGACCGAAATTAATCGATAATTATGTCGACTTAACCCAATTTGTCATTCTGGATAAAGGATATCGCTATGCCAACTCCATGTTATATTTCCATTGAAGGAAAAACCCAAGGCAACATCACTGCCGGTGCATTTACTGCCGATTCAGTGGGTAACATCTATGTGCAAGGTCATGAAGACCAAATGTTAGTGCAAGAGTTCTCTCACGTCGTGACTGTACCGACAGACCCACAATCCGGCCAGCCTTCAGGCCAACGTGCGCACAAGCCGTTCCGTTTCACCGTGGCGTTAAATAAAGCCGTTCCGCTGCTGTATAACGCCTTAGCGTCTGGCGAAATGCTGCCGAAAGTGGAACTCAAATGGTACCGCACATCGGTTGAAGGCAAGCAAGAGCATTTCTTCACCACCACATTAACGGATGCGACTATCGTGAATATCGATTGCCAAATGCCGCATTGCCAAGACCCCGCGAAAGCGGATTTCACGCAGTTAATCGAAGTGTCTCTGTCTTACCGTAAAATTGACTGGGAACATACCGTTGCAGGTACATCCGGTGCCGATGACTGGCGTGCGCCGCTCGAAGCGTAAGTTCGAATTTAGCGAGCCTTTCGAGGCTCGTTTGCGTTTTTAGCTTTTTCTCCTGTAGAGGAAACTCCCATGTCTTGGAAAGACCCCAATAAAAACAAACGACTTGGCAGCCCCGAAAATAACCCACTTATTCACGGTGGTGGGTATGCGGGTGGCAGAACCTATGCACAAGACCAAGCCTTGCAAGAAGCCCATGGGCAACTGCTAGAGCGTATTATGAATGGCGAAATGGGGACAGGATTAGTATTCACTTGTACGATTGGTGGGCTACCTGAAAATACCTTTCAAGTCACGCAATTTGATTTACAAGAAGGGCTTTCCCAACTCTTTTCACTGTCGATTCAGGCGGTCAGCCCGTTACCCGAGATTGATTTTCAAACAGTATTGGGTGTGGCCTCCTCGCTGACCGTAAAACGAGATGGAAAAATTCTTCGCACGGTACAAGGGATTTTAGCGGGGGCTGAACAAGGGAATACCGATGGGGTTAAAACCTGGTATCACTTTGTGATACGCCCTGAAATGTGGGTGATGACGCTTAAGCAAGACAGCCGCATTTTCCAAAATATGACGGTGCCGAACATTCTTGAGACGCTATTGAGCGAGTCTCATATCAAATTTGATAAACAGCTTTATCACCCCGAAGAGCATCTGAAACGCGAGTACATCACTCAAAAGCGTGAAACCCTGTATGAATTCTGGTGTCGGCTTGCTGCCGAAGAGGGAATTAATTACTGGTTCGAAGAAGGCCCACAACTGTTTTACAGTGACCGTCATTTAGGCATGAAAGCGGGGATATCGCTCACCTATAATCCGCAATCTGAAACGGATATCACCGACAGCACCGCCACCACATGGCGCTATGCCGAGCAGTTGTGCAGCGATATTCGCGTGGATAAAGACTACAATCAACTCAGGCCCTCTTACCCACTGAGCCATAAAGTCACCGGCGAAGTCCATCAGCAACATGAAGTGTTTGAAAGTTACGGTCGCTTTCAAGAAGATGCAGAAGGTAAACCCTTAAACCAAATTCGTTACGAGCAATCGCAAAACCAGCGTCAAGTAGGAACGGCTACGACGAACTGCATTGAGTTAGCACCGGGGCGTATTTTTACCTTGTCTAACCATCCTAGCCCTCGAATGAATACGACGTGGCAAGTGATTAGCGTATCCCATCACGGTGTGCAACCTCTTGCTGATAACAGTGGCGGTGAAGGGACTCAATTGAGTAACCAGCTGTCCTTTGTGCCTAGCACTCAAGAATGGCGACCGCCCTATCGGTATAAACCCACAGCGGATGGGGATGAGCTGGCTACCGTCGTCGGGCCACCGGGTGAAGAAATTTATACCAATGCGCAGGGTGCCGTGACCGTCTATTTCCATTGGGACAGGCGCGGCAAACCTGACCATAGCGCGTCTTGTTGGGTGCGAGTCGCCCACGGTTGGAACGGCGATGGCTTTGGGTTTATGTCCATCCCCAGAATTGGGCAAGAAGTGATTATTTCTTACCTTAACAATGATATAGATAAACCGATTATTACAGGCTGTACCTATAATGGCCGTAATCGTCCCCCTATTGATTTACCGAAACACAAAACGCGCACGACGTTTCGCACCAAAACCCACAAAGGGGATGGCTTTAATGAGTTGCGTTTTGAAGATGAAGCAGGCCAAGAAGAAATCTATCTGCATGCGCAAAAGAATTTGGCCATCAATGTGCTGAACTCACGGGGTGAACGGATTAATTACGACCGGACAACCAGTATTGGTCATAATGTTGCCAGTAATCGGACCGTGACGGTTGAAGGTAATCAAGCGCACAAAACAACCGGTAACTACCAAGATAAAGTGGAAGGAGACCACCACCTTTCGGTTGAGGGGGATTTGGTTAAGGCAATACAAGGTGTGGTCAGCGTGAATGCACAAGGGGATATCACCTTACAAAGCAGCAGTAAAATCACGTTAAAAGTGGGCGGAAGCTTTGTCGTTGTTCACAGCGGTGGCGTGGATATTAAAGGACCGGCGATAAACTTAAATTCAGGGGGAAGCCCTGGGGATATCCTGCAAGCAACTAACCCTGCGGTACTTAAAGCCGCTGCGAGCAGTGGCGCGGCCTTTGTGGCGCATTGCCCTATGAAGGAAGGGCAAGAGGAGGCGGAAAATGGTTAAACCTGAAACGTGCTATGCCATTATCGATGCAGCTTCCGAGCCCGATGTCTTTAATTTGTTCGCCGAGCACGAACCGCCGGCGAGTTGCTTATACAGCGAACCGATTCAACCTGAAATTGTGTCATTAGCGCCCTATTTAGTGGAAGTGACCGAAGAGGTGCAACGCTGGTTAAGTACGCGAGAGACGCCTTGGGGAATTTATGTTTATACGCACGCAACCATGCGTGAGTTACGTCAGCATCTGCGCAAATACTTGATGGTGATGATACCGGGACAAGAAAAGCCGGTCTTTTGGCGTTTTATGACCCTCGCAATGTTTGGGATGTGCTTGGAACCTTTGATAACTGGCGATTGCATGTATTTTTAGGTCCTATCACGCAGCTGAAGACGTTGTTATGGGGAGAGGAAACCGCTTCCCGCTTTGAGCGTGAGCGCCGCGGATTTCCGGATAATGCGAAGCTCGGGGGCAAGCTGATGCGTTTTACTGATGCAGAAATGAAATTATTATCTCAACAAAAAATAGCGTTACTAACAGCGAAAATGGCACTTTTTTTTGTTCGAGCAACTGAAAAATATCAGACTCAAAAAGAACATGAAACGATTGAAAGTTTAATCTTGCAAACTATCTGTAATCCCAAAATACGTTCATTAAAATATTTTACGTCAGATTTGTGTCATGAAAAAACATGGGCATTTTACTTTGAGTATGCAAAAAGGATCGTAGATATTTGTTATGAACACGATATCAATCACGAAAAATCAATAAGTCTATTTTGTTATCTTCTTGTCTATTACGAAATATATGATGTGGATTCTCTTCCTTCGGAATGGCGTGTGATTTTATCAATAACGGATGCAATGGACTTTTATAAAATTGAAAAGTTATCGATGATGTTAATAAATACCATTCCAGATTTTTATCGGCAGTACAGTGCGTAAGGAGATTGCCAGTGTCTAAAGAATATCCAGAGGTCGTTTGTGATTGTAAATTACCCGATGATTGCACACTTGAAGTCGAGATTGAATTTGGTCAACAAAAAGAAACTTATCGCCAAAATGGGATTAAAAAAGATTTTTTTCATATTATCGAATTTAAAGGTAAAAATAGTTTTCTAGCGGCAGAGCTTTCTGATTTTAATAATATTTTCAACATTGAAAAAAATCCTGAATCGTTTTTACCTGAAATCTCAGTGCCTTTTAAGGTAAAGACCTGTTCGAAGGTATGTGTCTCTAATAATCCTGAGTGCCCCATTGGAAATGTCTATGGTGATGTTGCCTATGACTTTGGGCAATCAACATCTTATAACAATAAAGTGGCACAAGTACCTCAAGGTGTAAAACCGATTGGGGAAGTCAAGAATACGTTTGTGGGTAAAGTCACGCCAGCTAAGGCATTAGATATTCCGTTAGTTTACACAAAACAATTTCGTCAATTTGGTGCAGAGGTGATGAATCCGTTTACGGTGTTGGCTGATTTATTCGTTGATTTATGGAATGATTTGGATGATGAATACGCCGTTAGTAGATTGAAGCATACCCAAGAATATCGATTATCGATTGCAGAATGTGGGCACAAACCGTTTGAGCCCAAAATGTATAATGCCTCAATCAACAATAATATTTTGTTAAATGCAGGGGCTTTCGTGTATCAAAAATTTGGTTCGAGGTCGGTTTTTGATACAAAGTTCTATTTAATTTTACAGCAAAAAACCAAAATTGATTTAACGATTGCGTTCAATGAAAAAACAACAGGTCAAAATGATGTTGCGAGAAAAAAATTAACTGCACAAAAGAACCAAGCGTTGGGCCATAACGGCTCAAAACCTCACAGTGGCTGGACAAAATCAGGTACAGAACTGACAACCTCAAGTATTAAATTTGAAGGCTCGATTTCAAAAATATTGGGGATGGACAGTAAAAAATGGAGTGCTGAACTGAAACATGAATACTCACAATTAAAAAAGAAAAAAGAGCTTTCTTTGCTTGAAAAAGTAAATAAAGGCGTCGATAGTTTTAATCGATTATTATCGACCGCTCCAGATAAAAGCCCAAGTAAGTACAAACAACAAGAATATGAATTGGCAAAATTTGAGCTTATTTATCCGACAATCAAAGTCAGTGGTAGCCGAGAAATTGCATTAACAAAAAATAATCAAGTCATGCCTAAATATGATGTGTATTTACGTGGCGACCCGTTTTTTGGTTTCAAATTCACATTTGACATGATACAGGCTTTTGCTGCTTATTTTGGTATCAACACTATTGTCACCGTTATTCGAGAAAGGGGGACACAGAGTGAAGGGAAGGTCAATAGAGGGGAAGATGGGGCATTTATTGGTGTCCAGCTTGATTTAACCTTTAATCTGTCTTTAAACTGCGGCGTAAAATATAAGACAGAGAGTGATGGCATTACAAAATTTGATGAGAAAAGTAGTGATGTCCACTTATCGTTCACAATGAGCTGTGTAACGAACATCCGCGGAGGCTTTCGTTATTATGGTATCTCAGGCTTTTTTAAAGCGGAAGCGAAAGTAACCGCAGTTGTAAAAGCGGCTTGGGTTCCAAATGGAAATGGTGAGATTGTTTTTTATCATGAGGGGATAAAGGCTTATGCGAGTGTTGAATATGGAATGGGGATTGGTGCTCAAGAAGAGGAAGAGAGTAATGGCGCAGTAGGAGCAAAAAAAACTAACATAAAAATAGAGGAAACAACCAAACCATTAGATAAGGAGTGGATTATTCATGAGCCGTTATCCAAAGAGAAGTCTCAATATCGTTGGTTACTTTTTTAACCATCAGGATACTTCCAAGTCAAGATATAGAATTAATAAACGTTTTTTATGGGCCAACACATTTTGTCTGTTGAGTACTATTATCGCCCTAAGTTTTAGTGGAGTCAGTATGGCAAAAAATACAATGAATGAAATTTATGTAATAAACTTATCCTCCAATGACGCAGTTTGCGGTGTAAAAATTAATGAAATGTTAGTGATGAAAAATAATAAGGCTGCCGAAGGTCATTATTCAGCAGGGCAAAATATTTCTAATATCCTGACCGATGGACAGAATACATTGGGTTTAATTATGTACAATGGTTCGATAATTGATGGAAGAGAGAAATTGACATCCGATATGTGGTGTGAAGTAGAGCTAAATAAGTTATCCGAAAAAGGTAATAGCACATTTGTTTCGGGCATTAAATTAACAGGCAACGAAGAGGGAAAACTCGTTGTTTCTGATAAATATAAAAAGAATAATGATCAAATATATTTTGGTGGACCAAATAGGGAAAGTGAATTCGATGTTTTAGAAGCAAAAAATCAATTTAATGTGCAAGGGCTCCCAAAATGGCAGTGGGAAAAAGCAACGCCTGTTACGGAATCTGATATTCCTAAGGTTCAAGCGTTTTATTTAGAGCTACAACAAGCATTTGCTGATAAAAATCTTAACAAATTAAAAACAATGGGTAAAATATCATGGGATGAATTGGCATATGCGGATAATAGTTCTCCTGATATATTTTGGAACTCTTTAGAATTTAAAGAAATGCTAGATGAAGGATATAAGCCAGCTAAAATAGATTGGAGTCGCTATATATTCAGTACTTATGAAGATAAACGAATATTCCGGTATGAAATTGGTTTTAGCCGACTGTCACCAATAAAGTTAGTTAGTCCTGAGGGGCGAACATTTCACTACAATCCCTATTTATCCATTATTGATGGAAAAGTCACGATTGTTCGATAAGGAATTAATTTATGCCAAACATTATTCTTATTGGTGATTCTGATACAGGCCATGGTAAACATGGCCCTACCCATGTGATTACAGGTTCATCAACGGTAAAAGTCGATGGTAAAGCGGTTGCTCGGCAAGGAGATGCGTTAGCGCCTCACGGTGGGCATTCAAGAACTATCGTTGGTGGATCAAGTAGTGTATTTATTGATGGCAAGCCTGCGGCCAGAACAGGTGATACAGTAAGTTGCGGTGGCGTATTAATTGGTAATTCAACGGTAAAAATTGGTTAGAAAATACGATGTTCTGACAGATAATAATTGAGTTCGCTAGGATTGATGATAGTAAAGAAATTAGTGTTACACCAGATAGTCAATATTAACATTAAGTGGTTAATATAAGGATATTTAATGCGCAAGTTAGCGATAGGTTTGGTATTAGTGATGGTTGTAATTTTTACTCTGTTAGTTAATTCTTACAATACAATCCAAAAAAATGATGAGTTAGTCTCTGCGGCAGCGTCAGAATTATTAAACCAATATCAGCGTCGATTTGATTTGATCCCTAATCTGGTCAGTACAGTTAAGGGATATTCAAGTCATGAAAGCAATGTGTTACAAGAAATTGTAAAGGCGAGAGCGTCTGTCGGGAAAATTAATGTGGATGGTCGCGTATTTGATGATCCTGAAATTTCTGCGAGCTATCAAAAAGCTCAAGATAATTTAGGGCAATCTCTATCACGTCTGTTAGTCATTTCAGAAAATTACCCTGAATTGAAAGCAAACTCACTCTATCAAGACCTGATGGTACAGTTGGAGGGAGCTGAAAATCGTATTTCAGTTGCGAGAGGGCGGTATATAGAGGCGGTACGCCATTATAATACTCAAATTAGGCAATTCCCCTATAACTTAATTGCGGAATCTATGGGGTATGATAAAAAAATTAATTTTAACGTTGAGAATGGGCATGAAATCAAAAGAACACCAACGGTGGATTTTAACTCATGATACGTAATATTTTATTTTCCTTGCTTTTATTTAGTGCTATTGCGAGCGCATCAGTGAATAATACACCCCCATTAAAAATAGATAGGGTCATTGATCGTGCAAATTTATTAACGGCGCAGCAATTCAAAACGCTAAATAATTTATTGATTAATTTTGAAAATAATCGGAATGATGGTTCACAATTTGTTGTTTATATCGTTCCGACTACTGGGAGTGAAAATATAGAAACTTTCGCAAATCGTGTTTTTAATCAATGGGGGATAGGTAAAAAGGGGCTTGATAATGGATTACTGCTTGTTGTGGCAATAAATGACCGCAGTGTTCGCTTTGAAGTCGGGTACGGCTATGAGGGGACATTTACCGATGTTCTTGCTGGGAGAATTATTCGAAAAAATATGTTGCCGTATTTTAGAGCAGAAAACTATTATACGGGGATTGAGCAAGGGATTATAAATGCCATTCATGTAGCTAATGATAGGCCAATAAGCTCAACGAATTCTTTGACAGATCTTATTCCTCTTAAAATATTACAAACACATTTTATTTTAATTTATGTGATAATATTAGGGCTAATTTATTGTTTTCAGCTTGTATTTTCAACGAAAAAATTAAAAAGAAAAATTAATCAAGTGATAGCGCAGTCAGGTAAAAAAAAGAAAAATTCAGAAAAGCGAGGATATAAGATAGGTGCAAATCAGCTAAAACGGTTAAAAAATTATCTGAATTACTCATTCTATTTTCCAACATCATTTTCGCTGTATTTCCCTGTAGTGTTTTGTTCAGTCGTTGTCATTTTTTATACACAAATAATTCTTAGTGGTATTGTTAACCCTTTTATCTTATTACTGATGGTGGTGTTATCATTATTCTTTAACCTTATTTCATTAACCGTGTTGTTTATTGGCATCAATATCTTATTTCCGATTTATCGACAGCAGAGAAAAGAATGGAAAGCGATTTGTGAGTTCAGTCGATTTGGTTCACCTTTTTATCAACCTTCATATTCAGTAAACACATCCCATAAACACGCTTCTAATGTTACTTCCAGTCACGATTTCAGCTCATCAAGTTCATCAAGTTCATCAAGTTCGTCAAGTTCATCAAGCGGTGGGGGAGGCGGTTCTAGCGGTGGTGGCGGTGCTTCGGGGCATTGGTAAAGTGTCTATTAAGGTCTTGATTTAGGTTTATAAGTAAGCGTCAGGTGAATCCCACCTAGCTGGTCGTGTATTAAATGTATTGATTTAGTTAAATTAATGTTCCGTTTTAGTAAAAGTACCAATAATCTTGTCATGCATTTCAGTAAATTTTGAATACCCCATTGATGAGGAAGGCACCGAATGACGAGTTTATACACCAAATGATGAGTTTATACACCGTAACAAAACACCTCGAACAATTAGAAACCACGCCATTAATTGCGGAAAGTCATCACTACGATGATCCATTGTAGCCTCAAAAACTGGTATTTTTAGATGCGGTCAATAAACAGCGTTGTGTGATAACTCATCACAGCGTAATAGCCAACTCACTAATACAATACTTTTATTTATCATATTACTAGTGTATGTGTGTTTGAAGTAATTAGTTGCATAGTTTGTTTCTATGTATATTAGAACTTACAGGGCTTATCGTAGTTTGGTTTGCTCATCTTGGGAATGTCGTTTATTTTTAAGAAAAAGCGCTTTCAAAGTATATGTATAGACACGGTAACGTTATCCCTCTAAAAACCGAAGAAAAGTTATCCGTGTCTCTGAATTATTGGTCGACCATAGGCTCAAGCAGGCATTATTTGAGCTGTACAGCTACCTAAAAGGGCTTCTCTAAATCTATTTAGTGTACTTGGCTACTCCACTTAAGTGACGCAAAAACCAACACCAAACCCGAAATAGTTAGTACTAAACCTAAGTGTTGGCTCCAACCAGCGACCATTAGACCGATGGCGAGTCCGATGTAGTAAAATAAACCTAAAATTGCTCCGGCGGTGCCTTTTTGCTCACCATAACGGTTTAATGCATGGGCAAGTATGTTCGGGATCGCAATTCCGTAACCAATAACGACACCAATAACCGGTAAAACAAACCAAATAGAATCCATTAGAGCAAAAACTAAGCAGCCACTAACTAAAGAAATGATACTTGATAGCTTAACAAGTTGTTCAGATGTGTGTTTTTTAGCCAATAAATAGCGATTTGATATCGAACCTAAACCGACCCCAAGTGCTAATAATATCCCAGTTAATCCAAACTGTTGTTGAGTGAGCATTAATTGTTCAAAATTGAAAGGTGCCAGCTGATAATAGCTAAATAAATTAATGTTGAAAAATGCAATCAAGATCACATTTCTAATAATTTCTTTATCCGCAATCATGCGTAAAAATGTCTCAATAAATGAGACTTGTGTCACGTTTTCAGGCTTGGTCTCAGGTAAGCGACAGACGGACCAGAGAAAAAGCACCGCTGCTAAAATCGCTAAGCCGATAAAAACGGCACGATAGCCACCAAAATTGGCTAACCCAGCACCAGATAACATTCCCAACGCAGGGCTAATTGCTAAAGCAACTCCCATAATAGAAAAAACTTTCGCTAATTCATGGCCTTGGTAGCTATCACGCATGGTAGTTTGTGTGCCAATTGAACCTACGGCAGCGCCAAATGCTGACAACATTCTCATTAGTAATAATAAATAAAAATGTGTCACAAATAACGCGCCAACAGAGGCAATACCATAAATCAATAAACCCGCCAAAATAGTCGGGCGACGCCCTAAGGTGTCACACATTCGGCCCCAAAACACCACGCCTAATGCAAAAGCAAAGAAATAAAGCGACAGTGTTTGTGAAGCTTGTTCCGCATTTACTGAGAAAGCACTGGCGATATCAGTGAGAGCGGGGCTGTATATGGTTTCCACAATTTGAGGAAACATCATTAAGGCAACAGCAAGCCATAATGAGAGAGGATGTTTCATACATTTTCCTGCCAATCTACTAAAAATAAAGGGTCTAATCGGATACAACGATTTAATAGCAGGCAGTTTAGTGTTATTTTTATTGTCTTATTACAATAATAAAGACTATAAATATCAAAAAAGAGACATTATGGCTTGGTTAAATCAAACAGATGAATTTCAAACTCACTGGTACCGCTCGCCAGTATTGGGAATTGCAGCAAAATTGGGGCAGCATGACTCTGGCTTTCATAAACATGAAATGGGACAGCTTTTGTTTACACAACAAGGGTGTATACGGATTTCACTGGAAAATCGCCTGTCTTTGCTTCCCCCTGGTAGAATGGCTTGGATCCCACCATTTGTTCTTCATCGGGCGCAAATGAGGGCATCAGTGGGGTATCGTTCGGTTTATTTATCAAAAGAATATGCCAAAGAAATCGGGAACGATGTGGTTATTTTAAATATTTCCCCATTGCTAAGGGAAGTGCTAGAACGTATTGCTATTGCTCCGTTTGATAGTGATTGGCAGCAGGGGCGTTTGGCCAACTTATTACCGGTATTTATTGATGAATTACAGAGTGCTGCTTTAGAACCAACACTGTTAGCACTACCGCAAGATAGGCGCTTTAAAGGGGTTGATATCGAACAATTACCACCGAATTTAAACCAATTAGCGCAAACTATCGGTGCAAGTGAGAAGACGATTACACGGATTTTTTTTAAAGAAACAGGAATGAGTTATCAAGCATGGCGCCAACAGTGGCGTTATATTAAAGCCATTGAATTACTCGCACAAGAAAAGCCATATCATTATATTACTCAAGAACTTGGCTTAACAAGTGATAGTGCGTTTATTAGTTTTTTCCGTAAAATGAGTGGGATGACCCCAAGGGAATATCAGCAGCAGTAAGCTAAATGACTTTGGTAAACAAACATGAAAAAGCCCCGAAAATTCGAGGCCTTAGCACATGTAGGAGTTCAGATTTAATTAAATATTATTTTTTTGATAATTCAGAGTTGAATTCACGTTTGTCATAGCCGGTATATAGCTGGCGAGGACGTGCAATTTTCAGGCCGTCATCGTGCATTTCATTCCAATGTGCAATCCAGCCAATGGTACGTGCAATGGCAAAAATAACAGTAAACATTGAAGATGGAATACCCATTGCTTTCAAGATGATACCTGAATAGAAGTCAACGTTCGGGTACAGTTTTTTCTCAATGAAATACGGGTCGTTTAATGCGATACGTTCCAGCTCCATAGCGACTTCCAGCAAGCTGTCATTCAAGCCAAGTTCATTTAGAACTTCATGGCAAGTTTCACGCATTACGGTTGCACGTGGGTCATGGTTTTTATAAACACGGTGACCGAAGCCCATTAAGCGGAAAGAGTCATTTTTGTCTTTAGCGCGCTCGATAAATGCAGGGATGTGCTCAACGGTTTGAATTTCTTCCAACATACGTAAGCAAGCTTCGTTAGCTCCACCGTGAGCAGGCCCCCACAGTGAAGCGATACCCGCTGCGATACAAGCAAATGGGTTTGCGCCAGATGAACCCGCAGTACGAACTGTCGATGTTGAGGCGTTTTGTTCATGGTCGGCGTGCAGAATCAAAATACGATCCATTGCGCGTTCTAAAACAGGATTAACTGTGTATTCTTCACATGGTGTAGAGAACATCATGTGCAAGAAATTACCCGCGTATGACAGGTCATTACGTGGATAAACAAAAGGTTGGCCAATTGAATATTTGTAACACATCGCTGCAACTGTTGGCATTTTTGATAGCAGACGATAAGCCGTAATTTCACGGTGGCGTGGGTTATTCACGTCTAATGCATCGTGATAGAAGGCAGCTAGTGCGCCTGTAACACCACATAATACAGCCATTGGGTGTGAGTCACGGCGGAAACCATTAAGCATGCGAGTAATTTGCTCATGGATCATGGTGTGGCGAGTCACCGTATTTTTAAATACGTCATATTGTTCTTGAGTCGGTGCTTCACCGTATAGCAGGATATAACAAACTTCGAGATAAGAGGCTTCAGTAGCGAGTTGATCGATAGGGAAACCACGGTGTAACAGAATGCCTTGCTCACCATCGATATAGGTGATTTTTGATTCACAGGATGCAGTAGAAGTAAAACCAGGGTCGTAGGTAAAGAACCCTTTAGAACCTAAAGTTCGGACATCGATAACGTCTTGACCAATCGTTGGGCTTAAAATATCTAGGTCAATATCACCCTTACTACCAGTCGTTAGCTTAGCTTTGTTATCAGCCATTACGGTCTCCTTAGCGCTTGATAATCGACACCCAACAACCCAGAAGCCCAGCGTTATACTGCGTCTTCGTGCATTGTTCTACCGGTATGCTTTGGAAATCAGCTAGATATCACATAAAACCTGAAATCTGAGACCGATGACAATGTAGTTAGGTTGTTTATGAGTGTGTAGATGTTATGTTCTTTTTGTTGTTTTCCCTACAATATCATTATTTGTGGTAAGAGGAACAACTTTCATAACTTTTGTTATTAATACCCATCATAGTTCAAATTGAAGAGTACTTAACATTGCAACATTCACGTTTTTTTCTTTTACGATGAAGTGTCAACAGCACCGTTAAGATAATTCTGCCAGACCTATATGTAAGATAAATGTTGAATCATTGTCAAATAAGATAAGCACATTTATACAAAATGTTTAAATCGTGATCCTTCTCACTGTTCGGGCTAAATGTCTCCAAACATTTTGTGTGGGAATTGTAATGGCATTGTGAAGACTTTATACTAGCGGCAGGTCTCCGGATTACCCTGTAGTAGGAGTTCCCAGCGTGATCAGTATGCAACTTTATTTAAACATGATGGATTAGAGTTTGTGTTAAGTTGCATTTTGTACCCCCTGTCGCTGTCTGATTTCCACCCCAGGTCCGGAGGATGGAAAATAATAAAGAGCTGTGTGGGCAAAATTGTGAAAAAACAAAGACCTGTCAACCTTGATTTGCAGACGATTCACTTCCCGATCACTGCAATATCTTCGATCTTGCACCGTGTCTCTGGCGTCATTACTCTCATCGCAGTTGGTATTCTGCTTTGGTTGTTAGGGACATCTCTCTCCTCTCCAGAAGGTTTTCAATACGCGTCTGAAATAATGACTGGCTTTTTTGCTAAGTTCATTCTTTGGGGCATCTTGACGGCTTTGGCTTACCACATCTGTGGTGGTATTCGTCATATGCTAATGGATTTCGGTTGTGTTGATGAAACGCTTGCTGCTGGTAACTCATCTGCAAAAATTACATTTGTCATTACCGTGATTTTAGCAATTCTGGCGGGGGTTTTAGTATGGTAAGTAATGCTTCAGCTTTAGGCCGTACTGGTATCCAGGACTGGCTATTAATCCGTGGTTCTGCGATTGTCATCGCGCTCTATGTACTCTACATTGTTGGTTTTGTTGCTATTAATGACATTACCTATGACGTCTGGCGTGGTTTTTTCGCCTCTTCTGTGACGAAAGTATTCACTATCCTCACGTTGTTCTCGATTCTTGTCCATGCGTGGATTGGCATGTGGCAAGTGCTGACTGACTACGTTAAGCCTTTAGCAGTCCGTTTAGTGTTGCAACTGGCTATCGTTGTAGGTCTGTTGGCTTATTTAATTTACGGAACAATTGTTGTGTGGGGTGCATAAATGAATCTGCCAATCAGAGAGTTTGACGCTATCGTTATCGGTGCGGGTGGCGCAGGTATGCGTGCTGCACTGCAAATTTCACAGTTGGGCCTATCATGTGCTCTGCTGTCAAAAGTCTTTCCAACCCGTTCTCATACTGTTTCAGCGCAAGGCGGTATTACTGTTGCGTTAGGTAATACTCACCCTGATAACTGGGAATGGCACATGTACGATACCGTGAAAGGTTCCGACTACATCGGTGACCAAGACGCTATTGAATACATGTGTAAAACAGGGCCAGAGGCTATCCTTGAATTAGAGCATATGGGGTTGCCATTCTCTCGCCTTGATGACGGAAGTATTTATCAACGTCCATTTGGTGGTCAATCTAAAAACTTCGGTGGTGAGCAAGCTGCACGTACTGCGGCTGCGGCTGACCGTACTGGCCACGCACTGTTACATACCTTGTATCAGCAGAACTTAAAAAACCACACGACCATTTTTTCTGAATGGTATGCCCTTGATTTAGTTAAAAACCAAGATGGCGATATTGTAGGTTGTACTGCAATTTGTATGGAAACAGGCGAATTAGTTTATTTCAAAGCGAAAGCAACTATTTTAGCAACCGGTGGTGCAGGGCGTATTTACCAATCAACCACTAACGCACACATCAATACAGGTGATGGTGTGGGGATGGCTGCTCGTGCAGGTGTTCCACTACAAGATATGGAAATGTGGCAGTTCCACCCAACGGGTATCGCAGGTGCGGGTGTTCTCGTTACTGAAGGCTGCCGTGGTGAAGGTGGTTACTTGCTGAACAAAGACGGTGAGCGTTTCATGGAACGTTATGCGCCGAATGCGAAAGACCTTGCGGGTCGTGACGTTGTTGCGCGTTCTATCATGATTGAAATTCGTGAAGGTCGTGGTTGCGATGGCCCATGGGGTCCACATGCTAAACTGAAATTGGATCACTTAGGAAAAGAAGTTCTGGAATCTCGTTTACCAGGTATTCTTGAGTTATCTCGTACCTTTGCTCACGTTGACCCAATCAAAGAGCCAATCCCAGTAATTCCTACTTGCCACTACATGATGGGTGGTATTCCGACTAAAGTTACAGGCCAAGCCATTCGTTATAACGAAAAAGGTGAAGATGAAGTCATTCCTGGCTTGTTTGCAGTCGGCGAAATTGCCTGTGTATCAGTACACGGCGCTAACCGATTAGGCGGTAACTCACTCCTCGACTTAGTGGTATTTGGTCGTTCAGCGGGTCTGCATTTGAAAGAGTCCATCATGGAACAAGGTTCAATGCGTGATGCGTCTGAATCTGATATCGATGCAGCGATGACTCGTTTTAACCGTTGGGAAGATGCACGTACTGGTGAAGACCCAACTGAAATCCGTAAAGCACTGCAAACCTGTATGCAGCATAACTTCTCGGTATTCCGTGAAGGTGATGCCATGGCGAAAGGTTTAGAAGAGCTGAAAGTGATTCGTGAGCGCCTGCAAAATGCACGTCTTGATGATACCTCGACTGAGTTTAATACTCAGCGTATCGAATGTTTAGAACTGGATAACCTGATGGAAACGGCTTATGCAACGGCACAAGCTGCAAACTTCCGTACAGAAAGCCGTGGTGCGCATAGCCGCTTTGACTACCCAGAGCGAGACGATGCGAATTGGTTATGTCACTCATTATATTTACCGCAATCTGAAACGATGACGCGTCGTGAAGTCAACATGCAGCCAAAACTGCGTGAAGCCTTCCCACCGAAAATTCGTACCTACTAATGCGTGGTGTTAATCCAGTTGCGGAGAAATAAACTATGAAATTACAATTTTCGATTTATCGCTACAATCCTGATGTGGACAACGCACCTCGTATGCAAGATTACACGCTAGAAGTTCCTGAAGGGCGTGACATGATGTTGCTGGATGCGTTAATCCAAATCAAAGAGCAAGATCCAACATTATCCTTCCGTCGTTCTTGTCGTGAAGGGGTGTGCGGTTCTGATGGTCTGAACATGAACGGTAAAAACGGGTTGGCATGTATTACGCCATTATCTGCTTTAATCCGTGGTGGGAAGAAAATTGTCATTCGTCCATTGCCGGGTCTGCCTGTTGTGCGTGACCTGATTATCGACATGACACAATTCTATACCCAATACGAAAAAATTCGTCCATATCTCATTAATGATAACAAGAATCCACCGGCGCGTGAGAATTTACAAACTCCTGCACAACGTGAAAAACTCGATGGTTTATATGAGTGTATTTTGTGTGCTTGTTGTTCGACTTCTTGCCCATCTTTCTGGTGGAATCCGGACAAGTTTATCGGGCCTGCAGGCTTGTTGGCAGCGTATCGCTTCTTAATTGATAGCCGTGATACTGAAACCGATTCACGATTAGATGATCTGAACGACGCTTTTAGTGTCTTCCGCTGTCATAGCATCATGAATTGTGTCAATGTATGCCCTAAAGGACTAAATCCAACGAAAGCTATTGGTCATATTAAATCTATGTTACTAAAACATAGCGCTTAATGATGAATATTTAACCCGCAGTGCTCAGGTGCTGTGGGTTAAAATGGAAATAGCACAAAATAAAAACATAAGTTAAAAGAAACGCGTAAAGTAAAAACAATGACATGATTTTAATGCGCGGAAGCTCACAAAAGCGCGAAAACGAAATACCAACAATGAGCATCAGAAAGTAACATTGTCACCCATAAAAAGTAGTATTTATTAAAACGTTGTCATTACAAAAGCGTAAAAAAGTGAAAGCAAAGAAAGTAACAGTAAAAAGTAGAAAAAATAGCCAACTGCAAAAGATGAAGACGACAGCCCAAGCATAGGGGCCTTTAAAAACCGCAGCCAGTTTTTAAAGGTTCCTTAAAAGGGAAACCCTTACTGATAAAGGGCCTCCCAAAGAGAGAACATGCATAAAGCACGTCCAAGAGAACCTTTATCGAGGTCGCTTAAATGCGGCGATTAGTTAACCACGGCGAAAACTAAAGCTTTAATAGCTTAAGGGATCACAATGCAGAACGGCGTAATGAAGGACTGGCTGGATTCAAGCTTTCTGGCAGGCGCGAACCAGACTTATATAGAACAGCTCTATGAAGATTATCTGACTGACCCTAACTCTGTCGATGCCGAGTGGAAAGCAATTTTTGAGCAACTCCCTGGTGCAGCATTAGGCACTAGCGGCGAACAATTCCACTCCCAAGCGCGCGATTACTTCCGTCGCTTAGCAAAAGACTCTACACGTTATCACACCTCTGTTAGCGATCCAGCTATCGACGCAAAACAAGTTAAAGTTTTGCAATTAATCAATGCGTTCCGCTTCCGCGGGCACCAAAATGCGAATCTTGACCCGTTAGGTCTTTGGAAACGTGAATCTGTTCCAGATTTAGACCCAGCATTCCACAACCTGACGAAAGAAGACTTCAACGAAACATTCAACGTGGGTTCATTTGCTATTGGCAAAGAAACCATGAAGCTGAGTGAGCTATATGAGCACCTGAAACGTATTTATTGCGGTTCTATCGGTGCTGAATATATGCATATCACAAATACAGAAGAAAAACGTTGGATTCAGCAGCGTCTTGAATCTGTAGACGTATCTAAAATTTTCTCAGTAGAAGAGAAAAAACGCTTCTTAGCAGAATTAACGGCAGCTGAAGGGCTTGAGCGTTACATTGGGGCTAAATTCCCAGGTGCCAAGCGTTTCTCATTGGAAGGTGGTGATTCACTAATCCCAATGCTGAAAGATTTAATCCACCACGCAGGCAAGCAAGATACCCGTGAAGTTGTTTTGGGTATGGCTCACCGTGGTCGTTTAAACGTTCTAGTTAATATCTTAGGTAAAAAACCTGGCGAATTATTTGATGAGTTCGCGGGTAAACATAAAGACCACTCTAGTGCGGGTGACGTTAAATATCACCAAGGTTTCTCCTCTGATTTTGAAACCGCAGGTTCTCGTGTTCACTTAGCATTAGCATTTAACCCATCTCACCTTGAGATTGTTAGCCCTGTAGTTATTGGTTCAGTACGTGCTCGTCGTGACCGTCTGGATGAAGGCCGCAGCAATATGGTTCTGCCAATTACCATTCATGGTGACTCAGCAGTAACTGGCCAAGGCGTTGTGCAAGAAACATTAAATATGTCTCAAGCACGTGGTTATGAAGTTGGCGGTACTGTACGTATCGTAATTAATAACCAAATTGGTTTCACTACTTCAAATCCAAAAGATACACGTTCAACCGAATACTGTACTGACATCGTTAAAATGGTGCAGGCGCCAATTTTCCACGTGAATGCAGATGACCCTGAAGCAGTGGCATTTGTAACACGTTTGGCACTGGATTTCCGTAACACGTTCAAACGCGATGTTATGATTGATTTAGTATGCTATCGCCGTCATGGGCATAACGAAGCGGATGAGCCAAGTGCAACTCAGCCAGTGATGTATCAAAAAATCAAACAGCACCCAACACCACGTAAAATTTATGCAGACCGTTTAATTGCAGAAAATGTGTTAAGTGCTAATGATGTCACTGAAATGGTTAATCTGTATCGTGATGCGTTAGATGCGGGTAACTGTGTGGTTGAAGAATACCGTGAAATGGGTCTGAACTCATACACATGGGCTCCATATTTAAACCATGAATGGGATGCATCATACAAATCAACCGTTGATATTAAACGCCTAACTGAACTGGCAACTAAAGTCAGTACTATTCCAGAAGGCGTGGTTGCACAATCTCGTGTTGAGAAAATCTATGCAGACCGTGCCGAAATGGCGAAAGGTGAAAAACTTCTCGACTGGGGCGCCGCTGAAACTTTAGCGTACGCAACATTGGTTGATGAAGGTATTCCTGTTCGTTTATCGGGTGAAGATGCGGGCCGTGGTACATTCTTCCACCGTCATGCAGTGGTCCACAACCAAACGAATGGTTCAGTTTATGTTCCACTGCAAAATATTCATAATGGCCAAGGCGTGTTTAATGTTTGGGACTCTGTTCTGACTGAAAATGCCGTATTAGCATTCGAATATGGTTATGCAACCACAGAACCTCGTGCATTGACTATCTGGGAAGCACAATTTGGTGACTTCGCTAACTGTGCTCAAGTGGTTATCGACCAATTCATTAGCTCTGGTGAGCAAAAATGGGGTCGTATGTGTGGTCTGGTCATGTTACTGCCTCATGGTTATGAAGGTCAGGGGCCAGAGCACTCATCTGCACGTTTAGAACGTTACCTGCAACTGTGTGCTGACCAAAACATGCAAGTGTGTGTGCCATCAACACCAGCTCAGGTTTATCACATGTTACGTCGCCAAGCCTTACGTGGAATGCGCCGTCCTCTGATTGTGATGTCACCAAAATCTCTGCTGCGTCACCCGTTAGCGGTTTCTAGCATGGAAGAATTGGCTAATGGTACATTTGAGCCAGTTATCGGTGAAATCGATGAAATCAATCCGAAAAATGTGAAACGCGCCGTTCTGTGTTCAGGGAAAGTCTATTACGATCTGTTAGAACAGCGTCGTAAAAATGAACAAACTGACGTTGCTATCGTGCGTATCGAACAGCTATATCCGTTCCCACACGAAGATATCCAAAAAGCGTTGGCGCAATATACTGATGTAAAAGACTTTGTATGGTGTCAAGAAGAGCCATTAAACCAAGGTGCTTGGTATTGCAGTCAACATAACTTCCGTGAAGCTATCCCAGCAGGGGCAACTTTACGTTATGCAGGTCGAGCTGCTTCTTCATCTCCAGCAGTTGGCTATACGTCCGTACACCAGGAACAACAAAAAGCCCTGGTTAATGACGCTTTGAACATTGAATAATTAAAGGATAGAAAATGAGTAGCGTAGAAATTCTTGTTCCCGATCTTCCTGAGTCCGTTGCAGATGCTACGGTTGCCACATGGCATAAAAAACCAGGTGACAGTGTTCAGCGTGATGAAGTACTGGTTGAGATCGAAACAGATAAAGTCGTTTTAGAAGTTCCTGCAAGCGAAGCGGGTGTATTAGAAGCTATCGTTGAAGATGAAGGTGCAACAGTATTGTCTAAGCAGTTACTGGGTCGCATTCGTTTAGGCGATAGCACTGGTATTCCAGCTGAAGTGAAAGAAGCACAAGAGTCAACACCTGCACAACGTCAAACTGCAAGTTTAGAAACAGAAAGCAACGATGCGCTGACACCAGCTATTCGTCGTTTAATTGCAGAGCACGATTTAAACCCTGCGGATATCAAAGGGACTGGCGTTGGCGGTCGTTTAACTCGTGAAGATGTTGAAAAACATTTAGCGGCAAATAAATCTGCGACACCTGCGGCGAAAGCACCAGAAGCGCCACAAGCGCCATTAGCGCACCGTAGTGAAAAACGTGTTCCAATGACTCGTTTACGTAAACGTATCGCAGAGCGCCTGTTAGAAGCGAAAAATACGACTGCAATGCTGACGACGTTTAACGAAGTCAACATGCAACCAATCAAAGACTTACGTAAACAATATGGCGAAGTATTCGAAAAACGTCATGGTGTTCGTTTAGGCTTTATGTCTTTCTATGTTAAAGCTGCGGTTGAAGCACTGAAACGCTACCCAGAAGTGAATGCTTCTATTGATGGCGATGATGTGGTTTACCATAACTATTTCGATATCAGTATTGCTGTATCAACACCACGTGGTCTGGTAACGCCAGTGCTGCGTGATGTCGATGCAATGAGCATGGCTGATATCGAGAAGAAAATTAAAGAACTGGCTGTCAAAGGTCGTGACGGTAAATTAACTGTCGAAGACTTAAGTGGTGGTAACTTCACTATCACTAACGGTGGCGTATTCGGTTCTCTGATGTCTACACCTATCATTAACCCACCACAGAGCGCGATTTTAGGCATGCATGCGATTAAAGACCGCCCTATGGCTGTAAATGGTAAGGTAGAAATTCTTCCTATGATGTATTTAGCACTGTCTTACGACCACCGTTTAATCGATGGTAGTGAGTCAGTTGGCTTCTTAGTCGCTATCAAAGATATGCTGGAAGACCCAACTCGTTTACTGCTGGACGTATAGCAACATAACAGGGCAGGGTACAACTTGCCCGGTCTGAAGTAACCGATGCAACCCGTTCGCGGGTTGCTAAATCAGTAACAATTGCAGGAGGCGAATAAACGCCTCTTCAGACTCAATTATGGATAGAACATCATGAATTTACACGAGTACCAGGCAAAACAGTTGTTTGCACGTTATGGGATGCCTGCACCGACAGGTTATGCCTGTTCATCAGTTGCTGAAACCGTCGATGCAGCTAAAAAAATTGGTAACGGCCCATGGGTAATTAAATGCCAAGTTCACGCTGGTGGACGTGGTAAAGCGGGTGGCGTGAAAGTCACTAGCGATATCAATGAAGTTAAAGCGTTTGCAGAACACTGGTTAGGTAAAAACTTAGTTACCTATCAAACAGATGCTAATGGCCAACCAGTAAACCAAATTTTAGTTGAAACTGCGACTGACATTGATAAAGAACTCTATTTAGGTGCTGTTGTTGACCGTAGCACTCGCCGCGTTGTGTTCATGGCTTCTACCGAAGGTGGCGTGGAAATTGAGAAAGTCGCAGAAGAGACCCCAGAGTTAATCCACAAAGCGATTATCGACCCATTGACTGGCCCAATGCCTTTCCAAGGTCGTGAGTTAGCATTCAAATTAGGTCTAACTGGCAAACAAGTTAGCCAATTTGCAAAAATTTTCATGGGTCTAGCAACATTATTCCTAGAACGTGATTTAGCATTAGCTGAAATCAACCCACTGGTTATCAGCACTGCGGGTGATTTAGTTTGCTTAGATGGTAAATTAGGTATCGATAGCAACGCGTTATATCGCCAACCTGAAATCCGTGAACTGCGTGATGAATCACAAGAAGATGCGCGTGAAGCACAAGCGGCTCAGTGGGAACTGAACTATGTTGCATTAGACGGCAACATCGGTTGTATGGTTAACGGTGCAGGCCTTGCAATGGGTACGATGGACATCGTTAAATTACACGGCGGCGCACCAGCTAACTTCTTAGATGTTGGCGGCGGCGCGACAAAAGAGCGTGTAACTGAAGCATTTAAAATCATTCTTTCTGATGAAAACGTGAAAGCGGTTTTTGTTAACATCTTTGGTGGTATCGTTCGTTGCGACCTGATTGCAGACGGCATCATTGGTGCAGTTGAAGAAGTTGGCGTAAATGTACCGGTAGTTGTGCGTTTAGAAGGTAACAATGCAGAGTTAGGTGCTAAAAAACTGGCAGATAGCGGCTTGAACATCATCGCTGCAAATAGCCTGACAGATGCAGCTAAGAAAGCAGTAGCAGCAGCGGAGGCTAAATAATGTCTATTTTAATCGATAAAAACACTAAAGTAATTTGCCAAGGTTTCACTGGTGGTCAAGGTACATTCCACTCAGAACAAGCGATTGCTTATGGCACGCAAATGGTCGGTGGTGTGACTCCAGGTAAAGGTGGCACTATTCACTTAGGTCTACCTGTATTTAACACTGTTCGTGAAGCTGTAGAAGCAACGGGCGCAACAGCCTCTGTTATCTATGTTCCAGCACCATTTTGTAAAGATTCTATTTTAGAAGCTATCGATGCAGGCATTAAACTGATCATCACCATCACTGAAGGTATCCCAACGTTGGATATGTTGACAGTGAAAGTGAAATTAGACGAAGCAGGCGTTCGTATGATTGGGCCTAACTGCCCAGGTGTTATCACTCCGGGTGAATGTAAGATTGGTATCCAACCTGGTCATATCCATATGCCAGGTAAAGTCGGTATCGTTTCGCGTTCAGGTACGTTGACTTACGAAGCTGTTAAACAAACAACAGATGCAGGCTTAGGTCAATCGACTTGCGTAGGTATTGGTGGTGACCCAATCCCAGGTTCAAACTTCATTGATATCCTGAAATTATTCCAAGCGGATCCGCAAACTGAAGCTATCGTCATGATCGGTGAAATCGGTGGTAACGCAGAAGAAGAAGCGGCGGCTTATATTAAAGAGCACGTCACTAAACCTGTTGTCGGTTACATCGCAGGTGTAACTGCACCAAAAGGCAAACGTATGGGGCACGCAGGTGCAATCATCGCTGGCGGTAAAGGCACAGCTGATGAGAAATTTGCTGCATTAGAAGCGGCTGGTGTGAAAACCGTTCGTAGCCTTGCAGACATCGGTGATGCAGTAAAATCATTACTGAACAAATAAGTGATTCGCTAGGCAACTAGCAAGAGTAAGAGACGAAAGCCCGTGCTCATGTGAGCGCGGGTTTTTTTATGGTTTACAAAAATATTTCAAACAAATTTTATGTGGTTATGCGGTTTTCTGAAAAGAGTGTCTATACTTAAAAATGCGTATTACAGGCTTATATGAAGGAAAATTGATAATGAGGGGCAATTAGACGAGTAGGGGAGGCGCTAATCGCATTTTGTGCAAAAAATAGCAAAATTGCGGCATGTCAATTTTATAATATTGACGGCAATTCAATTAAACCAATATAACCGTTTAGTTGATAAAAACGGCTATATTAATAAAATTCATAATAAGTTTAAAATAAGATACTATTACAAATTAAATATTCTTTTTTCGAGGCTTTAATTCAATGATTATATTTTTTGTTAATCTTTGGAAAAATTAAGAACATTTGCATCATTATCAATAACAGCATTTTAACAAGTAAATAACCATTAATTGACTGACAGGTATATCAATTAACAACAGGAAAAAAATTGACGTAAATCAATTCATTGCCTCTGGCTTTATTTGTTCAAATTGCTTAAATTGGTGCTCGATCAAATACTCGGTTTTCTATTAAAGGGTATAATTATTGATGTAAATTCAGAATTCATATCTGAGTCACGTAAAAGAAGTTTATTGTGTGTGAAGATAGGCGTACTATTATTATAGTAACGTTTGTTCTTTTAATTTTGTTAATTATTTGTTGTTTTGAGGCATTTTTTGCTGGTAGTTAAGAGGCTTTCTAAGTATTTAAAACTGGAAGCTGGGTTGCCGCAAGTCGGTGTCTTCCTGCTAGGAGCAAGGAGTCAAGATGTTTGATATTGTCGAACTGTCACGATTACAGTTTGCCTTAACTGCGATGTATCACTTTCTGTTCGTACCATTAACGCTAGGTATGGCGTTTTTGCTTGCGATCATGGAAACGGTATATGTACTGTCAGGCAAACAAATTTATAAAGATATGACTAAGTTCTGGGGTAAGTTATTCGGTATTAACTTTGCTCTGGGTGTTGCAACGGGTTTGACCATGGAGTTCCAATTCGGTACTAACTGGTCTTACTACGCTCACTACGTTGGAGATATCTTCGGTGCACCTCTTGCAATCGAAGGTTTGATGGCGTTCTTCTTAGAATCTACCTTTGTTGGTTTATTCTTCTTTGGTTGGGATCGTTTAAGCAAAAAACAACACCTTGCTGTAACATGGTTAGTTGCTTTAGGTTCTAACTTCTCTGCTCTGTGGATTTTGGTCGCGAACGGTTGGATGCAAAACCCAATCGCTGCTGATTTCAACTTTGAAACCATGCGTATGGAAATGGTTAGCTTCTCTGAGCTAGTCTTGAACCCAGTCGCACAAGTTAAATTCGTCCACACAGTTGCTGCAGGTTATTGTACCGGTGCAATGTTTATCTTAGGTATTAGCTCTTACTACCTGCTTAAAGGTCGTGATGTTGCTTTTGCTAAGCGTTCTTTTGCAATTGCGGCAAGTTTTGGTATTGCAGCGGTTCTATCTGTTATCGTTCTTGGTGATGAATCAGGTTACGAAATGGGTGACGTACAAAAAACGAAACTTGCAGCCGTTGAAGCTGAGTGGGAAACTCATGCTCCTCCAGCCGCGTTTAACTTAATCGCTTGGCCAGATACCGAGAAACAAGAAAATAAATTTGCTATCTCGATTCCTTGGGCGATGGGTATCATTGCAACCCGTTCTGTCGACACACCTGTTTTAGGCTTGAAAGACCTAATGAAACAACACGAAGTTCGCATTCGTAACGGTATGATTGCATACGGTCAGTTACAAGAACTTCTTGCAGGTAATAAAGATCCTGAACTGCGTGCGGCATTCGAAGCAAGCAAAAAAGATCTTGGATATGGTCTTCTGTTAAAACAATATGCACCAAATGTTGTTGATGCAACTGAAGCTCAAATCCAAAAAGCAGTGAAAGATAGTATTCCTAACGTTGGGCCTCTGTTCTGGGCATTCCGTATCATGGTTGGTGTTGGCTTCCTGTTACTGTTGATTATTGGCTGGGCATTCCTGTCAGTAGTTCGTAACCGTATTGGTCAAAATAAACTATTGCTGCGTATTGCTCTATTCGGTATTCCATTACCATGGATTGCAATTGAATCGGGCTGGTTCGTTGCTGAATATGGTCGTCAGCCATGGGCAATTGGTGAAGTGTTACCGGTTTCGGTTGCACACTCCAACTTGACAACCCATGACCTGATCTTCTCTATGGTATTGATCTGTGGTCTGTACACACTGTTCTTAATTGCTGAAATGTTCTTAATGTTCAAATTCGCTCGTAAAGGGCCAAGTAGCCTGAAAACCGGTCGTTACCACTTTGAACAGAAAAACACTTCTGCACACGACGTTCAGTAAATAGGAGTCCACTTATGTTTGATTATGAAGTTCTTCGATTTGTGTGGTGGATCCTTATCGGTGTATTACTGATTGGGTTTGCTGTCACAGATGGCTTTGACATGGGCGTTGGCTTCTTATTACCTATCTTAGGTAAAACAGATACTGAACGCCGTATCATGATTAACGCAGTTGCACCTCACTGGGATGGTAACCAAGTTTGGTTAATCACCGCGGGTGGTGCTATGTTCGCTGCATGGCCACAAGTTTATGCTGCGGCATTCTCCGGCTTCTATGTCGCTATGATTTTGGTATTAGCAGCACTGTTCTTCCGTCCGGTTGGTTTCGACTACCGTTCAAAACTGGAGAACCCAAAATGGCGTAATATGTGGGACTGGGGTCTGTTTATTGGTGGTTTCGTTCCACCATTAGTTATCGGTGTTGCGTTTGGTAACCTGTTATTAGGTGTTCCACTACAAATCGATAACCAGCAGTACCTGACTTATACAGGTAACCTGTTTGGTCTGCTAAACCCATATGGTCTGTTAGCGGGTATTGTCGGCTTAATGATGATTGTGACGCAAGGTGCAACTTATTTGCAAATGCGTACCACGGGTGAACTGTACTTACGTGTTCGTAAAGCGACTTATATCTGTGCATTAGTTACTTTAGTTGCTTTCGCAGGCGCAGGTGTTTGGTTAGTAATGGGTATTGATGGTTATGTTGTTACTTCAACTATCGATACATTGAGTGTTTCTAACCCACTAAACAAAACAGTCGCAGTTGAATCAGGTGCTTGGTTGACTAATTTCAACACTTATCCAATTCTGTGGGCGTTGCCTGCTCTGGGTGTAGCACTACCGTTAGTCACAATGCTGTTTAGTAAAGCAGACAAAAATGGTTGGGCGTTTGTGAGTTCTTCATTAACTATCGCTTGTATCATTTTAACCTGTGGTGTAGCAATGTTCCCATTCATCATGCCTTCAAGCATCATGCCAAACGCAAGTTTGACCATGTGGGATGCAACATCTAGCTTGTTCACACTGCAAGTGATGACTGTTGTTGCTATTATCTTTGTTCCAATTGTACTGGCATACACCGCATGGTGTTACTACAAAATGTTCGGTCGTTTGGACAAAAACTTCATCGAAGGCAACAAGCACTCGCTGTATTAAGGAGCATAACTATGTGGTATTTCGCCTGGATCCTCGGCACGCTGTTAGCTTGTAGTTTTGCAGTGATTGCAGCATTAGCATTAGAGCACTCAGAAGACTCTAAAACAGCTAAAGATGGTGAGTAATAAAAATGCTGGTGGATAAAACCTATCAGCTATTGGATAAGGGGCCGATAAGGGCCCTTATCCTTATTTTAGCTTTAGTAACTGCAGGTGCAGTCATGTGGGATCCAACCCTATTTGCTGCGAAAACGAGTTCATTTCAGATATGGCAAGGGCTGTTGTTAATATGGGCAACATGTACCGCGATGATTTTTGGTGTGGGTTTTAAACCTAAAAAAGTTATCTTCCGTGCAATTTTCCATCCATTGCCTGCTGCCATCATTCTTATTTGGGGACTTTTTCAGGTCTTTAGATAATTCTAATTGCTAATTATGGGTCAATGGACCCATAATTATTTTTGATATCTTTACTTTCAAAGTGATTCCAAACTGGCACTGTCTTGCGTATAGTGGCACCGTTAATTAATTTAACCTAAGACGGAGTGATTGTTATGTTATTTCGCTGGCCTGTTCGCGTGTATTATGAAGATACAGATGCGGGCGGTGTTGTTTATCATGCACGCTATTTAGCCTTTTTTGAGCGAGCAAGAACCGAAATGCTGCGAAATAAAGGTATCAATCAACAAAGTATGCTTGCTGAAAACCTTGGCTTCGTTGTGCGAAGCATGACAATTGATTTTGTCAAAGGCGCTAAGCTAGATGACCTGCTGGAAGTTGAAACGCAAATTATTGAAATGAAACGTGCTTCATTAACTTTTCAGCAAAGGTTAGTTGATTCGCAAGGTAACCTGCTTTGTGGGGCAAATGCCCTTATTGCTTGTGTGGACACATCAAAAATGAAGCCGATTGCGCTTCCTAAGTCTATTGTCGCGGAGTTTAAACAGTGACTGACATGAATATCCTGGATTTATTCCTTAAAGCGAGCCTTTTGGTTCAGCTCATTATGTTCGTTTTGATCGGTTTTTCTATCGCATCATGGGCGATCATTATTCAAAGAACGAAAATTTTAAATGCGGCAACTCGTGAGGCTGAAGCATTTGAAGATAAGTTCTGGTCAGGTATCGAGTTATCGCGCTTATATAAAGAAAGCCAAGCTCGCCGTGATGAATTGAGTGGTGCCGAACAAATTTTCCATTCTGGTTTTAAAGAGTTCGTTCGTTTACACCAAGCGAATATTCATGCGCCAGATGCGGTTGTCACGGGGGCTTCTCGTGCAATGCGTATTTCAATGAATCGTGAACTTGAATCAGTTGAAGCACATATCCCATTTTTAGGTACTGTTGGTTCAATTAGCCCTTATATTGGTTTATTTGGTACCGTTTGGGGGATTATGCATGCATTTATTGCATTGGGCGCGGTAAAACAAGCAACATTACAAATGGTTGCACCGGGTATTGCTGAAGCATTGATTGCAACCGCAATTGGTTTGTTTGCAGCGATCCCTGCAGTTATGGCATTTAACCGTTTGAACTTACGTGTCAGCAAATTAGAGCAAAACTACGATAACTTTATGGAAGAGTTTTTAGCCATCTTGCATCGTCAAGCTTTCTCTGCTGATAAGAAATAAGACGGGGGAGATAAGCGAATGGCGCGCACAAGTCGCAGACGTGAGCTGAAATCCGAAATCAACATTGTTCCATTACTGGACGTATTGTTGGTACTGTTGCTGATATTTATGGCAACAGCACCGATTATTTCTCAAAGTGTGGAAGTTGAATTGCCGGATGCAACAGATACACAAACCGTTTCATCAAGTGATAACCCACCGATTATTTTAGAAGTGTCGGGGGTTGGCCAATATAATATGCGTCTTGATGGTGAGGTTTTAGAATTGTTACCACCAGAGCAAATTGCGGCAGAAGCAAAATCTCAATTAGAGAAAAATCCAAAAGCGATTTTCTTGATTGGTGGAGCAAAAGAAGTCCCTTATGAAGAAGTGATTAAGGCGCTGAATATATTACACAGCGCAGGGATAAAATCGGTTGGCTTGATGACTCAGCCTATTTAGGCTGGGTTATTGTCGTTTGAATAAGTCACAATTCTTTTTTTGGATACCAGAGTGGGAAAAACAAAAGAGAAAAAAGATAACTTAAATCGATCATTAGTGATGTCAATTGTATTGCACGTCCTATTGATCGGCTTGATTGTTATAGGCTCTTTAGTTTCCGTCGTCAAACTTGGTGGTGGCGGAGAAGAGGGAACTGTCATCGATGCGGTGATGGTTGACCCTGGCGTGGTTGTTGAGCAGTATGAAGAAATGCAAAGGCAGCAAAATAACGTCAGACAAGCGGCGAAAGAGCGTAAAGAGCAAGAACAAAAGCAAGAGGCTGAGCTTAGAGAGCAGCAAGAAAAGGAACAAAAGCGTCTTCAGCAGCTTGAAGAAGAGCGTATTAAAACTGAGCGTGCAACGGCGGAGCAACAAAAGCAAGCCGAAGAACAACAGAAAAAAGCATTAGAAGCGGCTAAAAAAGCGAAGGAAGAGCAAAAAATAGCTGAAGAAGCTGCCGCGAAAGCGAAAGCAGAAAAAGAAAAATTAATTAAAGAGCAAGCCGCTGAAAAGGCGAAAGCTGAGGCACAAGCTCAGAAAGAAGCAGAAGCGGCGAAAGCCAAAGCTGAAAAAGAAGCTAAAGAGAAAGCCGAAAAAGAAGCCAAGGAAAAAGCAGAAAAGGACGCTAAAGTAAAAGCTGAGAAAGAAGCTAAAGCTAAAGCCGATAAGGAAGCCAAAGAAAAAGCAGATAAAGAAGCGAAAGCCAAAGCGGCAAAAGCTAAGGCTGAGGCTGCAAAAAACGCGGCTTCCGTTGACGATTTGCTTGGTGATTTAACGGCATCAGGCCCTAGCAAGCAAGGTGGCGAAGCTGCAGCTGGAAAAGGTGGTGGTAAAAAATCAGGGGCATCCAATGCTGATGTGGACAGCTATGCTGGTAAAGTCAAAGCGGCTATCCAAAGTAAGTTTTATGATTCAGATACTTTCCGTGGGCGTACTTGTGAACTTCAATTGAAGCTCGCGCCAGATGGGTTATTGGTGAGTATTACACCAAAAAATACCCCGGCCAATGACGCGGCACTCTGTGATGCAGCAATCCGAGCAGCAAAACTTGCAACGATGCCTAAACCACCTAGCAGAGAAGTCTATGATACGTTTAATAAAGCAGGTAGCACGGTTGTGTTTAAACCTTAATATTCAATAACTCAGAGCAGTCTGTATTGATATTATTAAGGCAATAGCATAAATAGTTTGTGTGGTATCTAGTTTTGTTATTATACCTTTGTTAAAATTCAGCGAATTATTGCGGTAGTAAATAATCCGCAGTAAGGGAGATAAGAATGAAGCAGGCTTTTAAAGTAGTTTTAGGGTTCCTAATGCTATGGGCGACAGTGGCTCAGGCTGAAATACGTATTGAGATCACTGAAGGTGTTAACTCAGCTCAACCTATTGGTGTTGTTCCGTTCAAATGGTCAGGTGCCGGTGCACCACCACAAGAAGTCGGCCAAATAGTCGGTGCTGATTTACGCAATAGCGGGAAATTTAACCCTATCGAACCAAGCCGTATGCCTCAACAACCGGGTACCGCTTCTGAAGTGATTCCTGAAGCGTGGACAGCGTTAGGTATTAACGCAGTTGTTGTGGGGCAAGTACAGCCTGCAGCAGATGGTAGCTTTGTTGTTAGCTATCAGTTAGTCGATGTCGCGGCTAACCCAGGTGCTGTTTTATCTCAGAACCAATATAAAGTAACAAAAGAATGGTTACGTTATGCAGCGCATACTGCAAGTGATGAAGTCTTTGAAAAATTGACAGGTATTCGTGGTGCATTCCGTACACGTATTGCTTATATTGTTGTCAACAAAGGCGGTCAGTATCCATATGAATTACGTGTTTCTGATTACGACGGTTTTAACCAGTTTACGGTTCACCGTTCACCAGAACCTTTGATGTCGCCAGCATGGTCACCAGATGGTGAAAAACTGGCTTATGTTACATTTGAAAGTGGCAGTTCAGCACTTGTCATTCAAACCTTATCGACAGGAGCGGTTCGTCAGGTAGCATCATTCCCTCGTCACAATGGGGCACCTGCATTCTCTCCGGATGGGACTAAACTGGCATTTGCATTGTCTAAAACAGGCAGCTTGAATTTATATGTAATGGACTTAGCGAGTGGGCAAATTCGTCAGGTAACCGATGGTCGTAGTAACAATACCGAGCCAAGTTGGATGCCAGATAGCCAAACTTTAGTCTATACTTCAGATCAGGCAGGACGTCCGCAGATTTATAAAATGAATATTAATGGTGGCAGCCCTGAGCGTGTGTCCTGGGAAGGAACACAAAATCAGGACGCTGATGTTAGCCCGGATGGTACTTTCTTAGTGATGGTCAGCTCCGGTGGCGGTCAGCAACATGTCGCCAAACAAGATCTGGCAACGAATAACGTTGAATTTTTAACGAAAACGTTCCTAGATGAAACGCCGAGTATCGCACCTAACGGCACTATGGTAATTTATAGCTCCTCTCAAGGCTTGGGGACTATATTGCAGCTAGTTTCGACCGACGGGCGTTTCAAAGCGCGTCTTCCGGCTACCGATGGACAGGTTAAATTTCCTGCCTGGTCGCCGTATCTGTGATGCATAATAATAATGTGTGGCAAAAAATATTAAGGATCAAAACGATGCAACTGAATAAAGTGCTTAAAGGGCTGATGATCGCGTTACCAATCATGGCAGTCGCAGCTTGTAGCTCTAACAAAAACAATGACCAAGATGGCGTAGATACTTCTACTAACCAAACTAATACTGGTCTGTCTGCGGAAGAGCTGGCACGTCAGCAAATGGAACAGCTGCAACAAAACAACACTGTTTACTTTGGCTTTGACAAATACAACGTATCTCCAGAATACGCTGAAATGTTAGATGCACACGCAGCATTCCTGCGTAGCAACCCATCTGTACGTGTTGTTGTTGAAGGTCATGCGGATGAGCGTGGTACTCCAGAATATAACATCGCGCTGGGCGAGCGTCGTGCTAATGCAGTTAAAATGTACCTGCAAAGCAAAGGTGTTTCTGGTGACCAAGTTTCACTGGTTTCTTACGGTAAAGAAAAACCAGCTGTGTTAGGTCACACTGAAGCAGACTACGCGAAAAACCGTCGTGCAGTCATTGCATACTAATAGATAAGCGAAATTATCTATTATGAACAGTAACTTCAGACACTTACTAGTCGGTCTGTCGTTATTGGTTGGCGTAGCGGCCCCTTGGGCCGCTATTGCCCAAGCGCCAATCAACAATGTCGGATCTGGTTCAACAGCAGACCGCCTTACCCAACTTGAGACAGCAGTTAGCTCTCAAGGTCAAATTCTGTATCAAATTCAGCAGCAACTCGCTGACAATCAACGCGACATCGACATGTTACGTGGTCAGATTCAAGAAAGTGAATACAAGTTGAATCAAGTCATTGAGCGTCAGAAAGATTTATACATGCAATTAGATAATGCGGGCGGTGGTAATTCAGCAACCTCAGGCGATACAGCAACACCTGACACTAGCGCATCAAATGGATCATCTTCCTCAGGGACACCTACGGCAGCGGCCAATACAGGTGGAAATGAGAAAGATGATTACAATGCTGCAGTCAAATTAGCGATGGAAAGCAAATCCAAAGCTCAAATTGACCAAGCAATAGGTGCATTACAAGGTTTTATTAAAGCCTACCCTAAGTCTGGGTATCAATCTAACGCCAACTATTGGCTGGGGCAGTTAAACTACAATAAAGGTAGCAAAGACGATGCTGCTTTTTATTTCGCCACTGTAGTTAAGCAGTATCCTAAATCCCAAAAAAGCAGCGAAGCCTTATATAAAGTTGGGCTGATCATGCAAGATAAGGGACAAAAAGATAAAGCGAAAGCTGTTTACCAGCAGGTATTGAAACAATATCCAAACAGTGCTGGTTCAAAATTAGCCGAAAAAAAGCTGAGTACACTTTAATTTATAGCCCCGAAGCAATATTACCGAATATTTCGGGGTTATCAGTATGATAAGTGCGCATTTAAACTTTTTTTTAAAAAAAATCATTGCACCCTCGTCAGAAATCAGTAATATAGGCCGCCGTTGAGACGAGAATGTGGTTAGCCAAAAATCTCGAGATACAAAAAGAAATTTAGTTGGAAATATTGTTTTAGATGGGTCGTTAGCTCAGTCGGTAGAGCAGTTGACTTTTAATCAATTGGTCGCAGGTTCGAATCCTGCACGACCCACCATCTAAGCAGTAAAAAAATCAGAACTTCCAAGATGGGTCGTTAGCTCAGTCGGTAGAGCAGTTGACTTTTAATCAATTGGTCGCAGGTTCGAATCCTGCACGACCCACCATCTCAAGGCATTCCTAAGCAAATAATCCAATTAAACAATCACCTAAGTAAACATTCAGTCGTTAAGCCAGACCTCGACAAGCTGGTTGCAGGTTCAGCCCGTAGGGCAAATCCGAAGGATTTCAATCCTGCACGACCCACCATCTCAAGGCATTCCTAAGCAAATAATCCAATTAAACAATCACCTAAGTAAACATTCAGTCGTTAAGCTAGACCTCGACAAGCTGGTTGCAGGTTCAGCCCGTAGGGCAAATCCGAAGGATTTCAATCCTGCACGACCCACCATCTCAAGCCATTATCAAGCAAGCAATCCAAGTAATATTTACCTAAGTAAGTACTTAGTTGTCTAATCGCTCACAACAATAAAAGCACCGCATTCCTTTGCTGTGCTTCATTTATATTTATCTTATTTTACAGTGTTTCAGGGAGTAGGGCGTTATCCTGCAAAATGCCAATAAGCAGTTCTTGCATTTTTTCTGCCATAAGCTGCATATCATTGAAGCCTTGAAGGCTAGCGAGCTCGGTAGCTACTTCATTAAAGCAGCGCATCAAACACTGAAGAGACAATGAAGCGCTGTGAGCCGTTCCACAATTAAAAATGACCTCCAATGCCTCGATATAGGGTTTAGGCATCCATTCGTGATATTGACGGCCTTTATACCAAACATGCTTACCTTGCAGAGAAACTAGGTTTTCAACTAGTGTGAGAAAATACTGCTTCATATCTGCACTTCGCGACCATGCCACCCATAACTCATTTCGTGTGAGTGCGATGGCGACTTGATGAGCCTCATGCCAAAAATCGGTGATTATCTCGGCAAATTCAGAGGCAGTAACAGGCTTTGGTTGTAAAGATGTTGAATTGGCAATTTCAGGCAGGCCATTAGCGATCCCTGTTTTATCCAATAAAACAGTAAAGCCCCGTGAAAATGTCGCATCTAAACCTTCACACTTCATTTTTTCGAGACGCTCAGGTTCTGCAAAAGTGAAATCAACTTTGCGGCCTTCTTCATAGATCACCAAGCAAGTAGGCCAGTCTGGCGCATCATTTTCTTCGTTAAGTAAATGAAGAGCAGCCAAGGGGGTACCAAAGTTATTAACCCAATGTGTTTGTTGGAATAGCTCTGTCACCCCGTGGCCAATCAATTCGATATCAATATCAGAATAACTATCGATATGTTGTTCTCGCCCTCGAGAGCCGGTTAATACCACGGCTTCAATTCTTGGATCGAGCAATGAAACTGAAATAATTTTATTTATTAATAATGCAGGTGATTCCATAACTGACCTAATGAATTAAGTAAGGATGGCTACGATACCGATAAAGAGGTAGAAAAGCGAAGGTTCAAACGTAAAAAGTATGAAAAGAGTACTTAAATGACTAAGTTTTTTCTAAAGTGAGGGAAAGTCGTTAACATTTATAGGAGAGGTATCAGAAATTCGGCTATGTTAGTACCAAAATTGCCTTAATCGCTAAAAGTATATTACATTAAACATGGGGATGAAAAAGATTACAATGATGATATAGCTAATCTGAATTTACTTTAAGTTTTACTTTTTGAAAGCACTCTGAAATTACTCTGTATTTTATTATTTGTAACTATATTTATAAGGTATAATTTACTTTGTTATATATTAAAATGAAATTTGTATTTAATTGCTTAACAAATTATTATTTGTTTTTTAAGAGGGAATTAAAATGGGAATGAGAACAAAGGAACTAAACGGAGATGAATGTTTTTTGGAATTAAAAAAACATTATGAATATATGAATGGAATTATACAAGAACTTCATGTAGAACTAGGTGAGTTAGCTGAAAAAATATTAAAAACAGAAACTAAACGTAAGAGTATATTCGATGCCGAAAGTGACCTGTTTGAAAGTAAACTAACATACTCTGAATATGTTCAATCTAAAAAATATATTTATAGAATTAAAGATTATATCGATACCGTTAAGGATGCTCTAAATAGCTATCAGAAACTGCAAGATAACTTAAGTTTTTATATTAAAAACCCAGCAGAGAAAAAAAACATTACACCAAACATCGCTGAGGATTATGATAATGTGACAGAAAAAATTCGTAATTATCCATATATTGGCTCTAGATTACACCGACTGTTATCCAAGTCTGATGCCAGGGTTAGCCAGTTGGTCATTGATGCTAAAGGGGATACTTTAGCTTTTCACGGTTCCTTGGCTAAAGTAAGATACACTGCAAATGATATATCTTATATGGTAGGATATTTACATTATAATAACCAATTAGATGAGAGTTTAAATACTAGTAATTCTGAGAATGATGAACTTAAAATTGTTGATGAATGTAGACAAGAAATGGACATGTCGAGTGATAAATTAATACAAGATAATACTAAAGAAGGTGAGGTTATCAGTAATAAAAATAAAATAAAATCAGAATGGCATATTGATGGTAGTAATTTAACAGATAATATTGCAGGACTTTATAGCAGAGAGCAAATTCTATCTAATGTAGTAAGTCATGATAATATTATAGAATCCATTCTTCTACCTATACCAATATATTAGTTGCATATCTTCCTTTGGTTCATCATACCTGCCTACAATGCAAGTAGGTAGGTTGTTACTTTTTCATTTCATGACATTTATAACCGTAATTCTTCAAGTTGCAGCGCTTTTAGTTGAGGTATAAGTGACTGGGCTACTCTCGCCGAGTCACAGAGTTTATCTATGCATCCCGTCTATTTCCCTTGTCGCATATCACAGTTCGAATTATTTGGGTTATGTAAAATTAACTTGTACGCTCCTTATTACATATACAAATTAACCTTCTAATTAAACACCATTTATTGATAAATCAAAGATCAATCAACTTTTACTTTGATGTCTGGTATATCCTTTGAGGTAAATCGGTAATAGGGAGGAAATGATGCTAGATAAGTAAAAATAGTGAAGACTTATTGAGCAAACTAGCGTATCGTGTTTAGTATATAAAACAAAATGTGTGTAAACTTGCGGTTTTAAACTTGCATAAGGTAATAAAATCGCTTTTTGCTAAACAGAGGCAACCAATGAGCGTGTTTATCGATTTTGACCAGTCAGTTTATCCGTTCCCAGCAAAACCAGCACGATTAAGCTCGGATGAAAAAGAATTTTATCGGCAGAAGATTAAGTCGCTATTGGTGGAGAAAAATGCGGTAATCGTTGCACACTACTATACTGATCCTGAAATTCAAGCACTTGCAGAAGAAACTGGGGGCTGTGTTGCAGATTCACTTGAAATGGCGCGTTTTGGGGCTAAACATTCGGCATCTACCTTAGTTGTTGCTGGAGTGAAATTTATGGGCGAAACCGCAAAAATTCTTAGCCCAGAAAAACAAGTCTTAATGCCAACATTAGAAGCCCAATGTTCCCTTGATATAGGTTGCCCTGAAGAAGAATTTATCCGTTTTTGTGATGAGCATCCAGATAGAACTGTGGTGGTGTATGCTAATACTTCAGCAGCAGTAAAGGCTCGGGCTGATTGGGTAGTCACATCCAGTATTGCTGTTGAATTAATAGAGCACCTTGATAGCTTAGGTGAAAAAATAATTTGGGCCCCAGACCGCCATCTTGGGCGTTATGTCCAACAACAAACTGGGGCTGATATTCTGTGTTGGCAAGGGGCTTGCATCGTTCATGATGAATTTAAAACACAATCATTAGAAAAAATGAAAGCTCTATACCCTGAAGCTGCGGTATTGGTTCACCCTGAGTCACCACAAGCGATAGTCGACCTTGCAGATGCGGTCGGTTCTACAAGTCAGTTAATTAAAGCAGCACAAAATTTGCCTAACCCATCGATGATAGTGGCGACGGATAAAGGTATTTTTTACAAAATGCAGCAAACTTGCCCGGAGAAGACGCTTTACATCGCTCCAACAGCAGGTGAGGGCGCAACATGTCGAACTTGCGCACATTGCCCTTGGATGGCAATGAATGGCTTAAAAGCGATTGCTGATGCTTTGGAAGGAAATTCGCAAGACCATCAAATTCATGTCAGTGAGATATTACGAGAAAAAGCATTACGACCATTAAATAAGATGCTAGATTTTGCAGAGAGTCTAAAATAATAAAATACAATTTGATTGAATGAAATACTGAGCAATACAACATTAACGATCACTTATAAAGGATTTTGGGATGGATTTCTTTAGTACAGCCAATACGTTAGTGCAGATCCCGCTTTGGGGATCAGTTTATGATTTATCTTACATTGAAGCCGTGGGGACCATTGCTGGTTTACTTTGTATTATACTTGCTAGTCTAGAAAAAACGATTAATTATCTATTTGGGTTAATTAACGTTTCTCTGTTTGCAGTTATTTTCTTTCAAATTCAGCTATATGCAAATCTATTGTTACAGATATTTTTCTTTGCCGCCAATATCTATGGCTGGTACGCATGGAGCAGAGTTACTAGTTCGCAGCAAGCAGAGTTAAAAATTCGTTGGTTGAGCTTACCAAAAGCAGCTATAGCACTGGTTATTTCAATTATCGCGATTATTTATCTGACATTTAATATTGATGCGGTATTTGGTGTGTTGGCGAAATGGGCCGTCGAGTTATTAAATCTATTTGGCGCTAACCTCGCAATGCCTGCAATAGAACCTGATGCCTTCCCATTCTGGGATTCGACGATGACCATTCTTTCCGTTGTCGCGATGATTTTAATGACACGTAAATATGTAGAAAACTGGTTGTTGTGGGTCATTATTAACGTCATCAGTATTGTGATTTTCTTTATTCAAGGTGTTTATGCCATGTCCTTAGAATACTTAATTTTATTAGGTATCGCCCTAAATGGCTCTAGGCTTTGGATAAAATCAGCAAAAGAAAACGGCTCCATGCCCATTTCTCGTACTTAGACAGAAAAAATCATCTAAAACAGCTAAAGTGGCATTATCGTCATTTAGCTGTTTTAGTTATTATTTGCTCTGAAAAATGCCAGTTTTGCCTACTTATCATGCTAAATTTCAACATTTCACCTCATTTTATAATTGGCTACTAATAAAGTCCTAGTTTTATCGTGCGCTTGCCTGTTTACAGATGTCTGTTGAACGGTTAGATTAAAATTTCGATGCTAATTATCTTTTATCCTTTCGAGTACAGTGAAGGAATTCAGCTGTCTACTCTGCGCTTTGTTCGGGCGAAACCAACTTGGATAAATTTGGCATGTAAATCAACTACAGTAAAAATAATAAACATTGGATATACAGGTATGAATTATCAGAACGATGACGTCAGAATAAAACAAATAAAAGAATTATTACCACCAATTGCTCTGCTTGAAAAATTTCCAGCAACCGACAAAGCTGCGTTTACCGTTCATGAAGCACGCCTAGCAATCCACAATATTTTAGCCGGTAAAGATGACCGTTTAGTGGTAGTTATTGGCCCTTGCTCGATTCATGATACTAAAGCGGCTTTAGAATACGCAGAGCACTTGGGTAAATTACGTGAGGAATTAAAAGGTTCTCTGGAAATTGTGATGCGCGTGTATTTTGAAAAGCCACGCACAACGGTGGGTTGGAAAGGGCTAATTAATGACCCTAAAATGGATTGTAGCTTTGATATTAACGAAGGTTTACGTATTGCTCGTGAATTATTGCTGACAATCAATAACCAAGGCTTACCAACTGCGGGTGAGTTCTTAGATGTCATCAGTCCACAATACGTGGCAGATTTGATGAGTTGGGGAGCTATTGGTGCTCGAACCACTGAATCACAAATTCACCGTGAGCTAGCGTCTGGTTTATCTTGCCCTGTTGGTTTTAAAAATGGTACAGATGGCACAATTAAAATTGCCATTGATGCAATTAACTCAGCGCGTTCAGCCCACTGTTTCTTGTCAGTGACCAAGTGGGGCCACTCTGCGATAGTGAACACCAGCGGAAACCCAGATTGCCATATTATTTTACGTGGTGGTAAAGAACCAAATTACAGTGCTAAGCATGTGCAAGAAGTCCGTGAAGGGCTAGAGAAAGCGGGGCTTGTGCCTAGTATCATGATTGATTTTAGCCATGCAAATAGCTGCAAAAAATTCGAGAAACAAATGGAAGTGGCGACGGACGTTAGCGAGCAAATCCGCCAAGGTGACCGTTCGATTACAGGGATTATGATTGAAAGTAATCTTGTTGAAGGTAACCAGAATCTCGAATCTGATGAGCCATTAGTTTACGGTAAAAGTGTGACGGATGCGTGTATTGGTTGGAGTGATACTGAAAAAGTATTGCGTCAGTTATCAGATGCGGTGATCGCTCGTCGAAATAAATAATTTAAGAATAATAAGTACATAAAGCCAGATATTTTAATATCTGGCTTTTTATATATATACAGCACGATGGAATTTTATATTTTTTATCATACAAAAAATAAATTAGTTTTTTATTCTAAGCTGCATTATTATTTTTTTGTCATTTTTATTAATGGCATTCTTTAAAGTTAGTTAAGTTTTCATATAAAGGAGTATATAAAATGGCATTAACTGATAAATCAAGAATTAATTATGAAATCAATCTTAGAGTGCTTTCTAATAAATTGAAAGAGAATGCAGAAATAATGCAAGAGAGTATTATGAATGCTAGGAAAGAGTTAGAGGAAGATCGTGTAAGGCTGAATAATGATATTGATATTAGCATTAGAGGAGGCTGGGGGAATGATAAAGATAAAACCGATTCATTTAAATATATTGATTCGTTAAATGATTATCTTAACATAAGAGCAAGTGAATATAAGGATAATATTAAGGTATCTGAGTTAATGAATGAGTACATTGAAAACCCAGATAAAAGAACGGCTATCTTAGAACAAATCCGCCCTCTCGCTGAAAAGGTAAGTCAATTAGATGAAGTGCCTATTTTGTCTCGCAAAAATTATCCTTCAATGAATTCAGCAATTTGGTATGATTTGAAAGCGAATATTTCTGGACCTAAATTAAATAATGATTTCAAGTATGAAGTTGAATATATATTTAATTTAATGAATGCAGAAATAGATAACGATAATGGATATGTTTCCAATAATGTCTATAATTATATGGAGGATGTTAAATATATTCGGGAAGGAATCCCCCGCATTGAGAAATTAATTTTAGAATATGAGGCAGACTATGTATCGGACAAAGAATTATTTCCTAGCGCTGAATATTACAATGAATTTATATTAAGTTTAAAAGATAAAGTTAAAGAAGATAAAAGAATAGTTTCTATTATTAATGAAACTATTAAAGAATATGCAATTAAAAATCCTAATAGTACAATTCATTTAAGTGGGAATAGTGGTTTTTCTCCAGTAGATATTTTGGGAGAATGGACTGTTTCGTTCATAGATAATCATTTTATTAGTATAGGTTCTCCTAATGAAGTGAATATTATTAACTTGACTCCACCTGTAATGCCTATGATACCTAACGCAAATTAATCGTAACGACTGCCGGCTTGTCAAGCGGCAGTCATTGTGTCGCCCACTTACTGTTTTTTTTGAATTTGGTTAATGAAGGTATTCAATTTTGACTGTTCTTCAGGTGTTGCATTCGCCGGAGTTGCCGTTAATTGCAATCGTTCAGTATCGGTCTGGACATCAAAATGTACTTTGCCTTTCTCGCCTTTTGTATATTCCACCTCTTTTAATGGAATACGATAACAGTAAGCGAAAATGTTTGGGCGAATATAGAAATATGAGTCTTTAATCGCTAAATAGACACCATCACCCGCTTTTTTGCCAAAGTAACCAAGGAAAATGGTGAAAACAAACAGGAACATCCCTAAGCTTTGGCTTAATATAATAAAGGTGATACTGATTAAGCCAAGTGCAACAACTAAAATACGGTTATTGCGTTTGTTGAACTCAACGCGTTGGTCAAATTGAACATTTAAAGAGGTATCAAATTGTGTTAACTGATGGTAACGCCAGCGGATCGCAGAGAAAATCATTCCCATGGTAAATACAATGGTGATTGGCATTAATGCTAGACTACTGAGTACGGCAAGGACAATGGATAACCGAGGTTTATAAGTCATCACCATCATACTAATAATTTGTACTGGGAAGCTGATACAAGCAATGATCATTAAGGTTTTCATCAGCTCGGCATTAGCAGCACCATTTGAACCATCAACGACTAATTCGCCACCTTGGATCATATACAGCAGAGAACCCAAGATACTGGCGCTAAGTACAAGGCCAACCCAAACATACATATTAAATTTGTTCATTTTATTGTTTTATCAACCTTTCAATGTGTTTTCCCTATAATAATCGGTTATTGGGATTTCTTACACTGTGAGTTAAGTTTTTTTTGAGGAATAGAAGTAAATGGATAAGAAAAAAGGGCTAAGCATATGGCTTAGCCCTTCAATATTTAGAGATAAAGTTAATAATTACTTCGCTTTACCTTGGTTTGCTACTGCGGCTTGTTTTGCAGCAATTTCATCTTGGTTACCTAAATAGTAACGTTTGATTGGTTTCATGTTTTCATCGAACTCATAAACCATTGGTACCGCAGTTGGGATGTTTAATTCCAAAATTTCATCTTCACTTAAGTTGTCTAAGTGTTTCACTAAAGCACGCAGAGAGTTACCATGAGCGGCAATAATGACTTTCTCGCCACTAGTAACGCGAGGCTTGATGATTTCTTCCCAGTAAGGAACGACACGCTCAATAGTGGTTGCTAAGCTTTCAGTAACGGGTAATTCTTTATCTGACAGTTTCGCGTAGCGAGGATCGTGCCCTGGGTAACGCTCATCATCTTTTTCTAGGTCTGGAGGTGTGATAGCAAAACCACGGCGCCATAATTTAACTTGCTCGTCACCGTATTTTGCCGCGGTTTCTGATTTGTCTAAACCTTGCAGAGCACCGTAGTGGCGTTCATTTAATTTCCAGCTTTTTTCAACGGGTAGCCATGATTGTTCAACTTGATCAAGGATATTCCATAAAGTATGAATAGCGCGTTTCAGAACGGAAGTGTAAGCAAAATCAAACACAAAACCTTCGTCTTTTAGCAGTTGGCCTGCAATTTTTGCTTCTTCGCGGCCTTTATCGGACAGTTCTACATCAGTCCAACCTGTGAAGCGGTTTTCTTTGTTCCACTCACTTTCACCGTGTCTTACTAAAACCAGTTTAGTTACAGCCATAGCTAAAACTCCTATCAGTACACTCAAATTAAAAATGAATTATTGCTGACCTACATTATAGGGATAGTCAACTCGAACGCTAGTAGCAACTTGCATTTTCTCCCTATCAATGCGAAAAACAAATTTTACACGAGAGTGATGACTTGTTTTCTAGGTTCATAGATCCTGTGGATACTCTAAATTTAACTCGAATTGAATCGATACAGCAAGTGGTAAAATGATTGTTTGTGCATTCCCATGATAGATATCAATCTAAGCACTCAATTACCTCTAACAAGAAGAACCAGTAATGGTTGTTTTTTACGAGTTATTGGAGATTATTGCTTCTATCTATAATTTTACAGCATTAGATTCTCTTTTCGTATGAATTTTGTTCAAGGATGCATTCACTCTAAATTTTTTAATGATATAGCTAAGAAAAATGAGCATGAAAGTGACTAATGGATTGATAAGGTTGAATTTTTTAATGTTTATTTATGCGTTATTTTATAATCTTATATTGAGTAATATCATTTAGGTGCTTTAGGGGTATCAATCGAATTATTATATTACTCTATCCTAAATTAATTGTTTTTTGATTTTTTTGTTTCATTGTATCTCTTTAAATTTAGCCAATAAGAAAAATGACATTCTATATAAAAACATATAAAAATAGCTTCTATTGGATTAATATAAAAAGCTCAGATTAATAATTAATAGTATTGCGAAATTCTTAGATTATTATACTTTTAGGTTTTCAGTGAGGTTATTATTTATCTAAAAAATTTATTTTAGATAAATCTTTGATAATCAGGTTTTTATTGAAAAATGAAAATAGCCATTAATATTTTTAGCATTTTAATTTTTATTTAATTTAATAAATGAGGGTGGAATCACAGTAATTTTCTATTTTATACGTTTAGAATGGTACTAGTTTCTAAAGGGGGACACTATGTCTTTACATTTTGCTTTATTTTTTAAAGGCTGCATTTTATTTTTGCTATCACTTGATAGCAAAATGAAAGCTTTATTAAGCAAAATTTGCTGGTTTGTACCAATTGCTTCCCTTGAAAAAGATGAATCTGAGAATTCTAATCAATCTGAAAATGATTTCTCAGTTAATTGGTCACAGTTATGGCAGAGTGCACAGAAACTTTATATTTCTGTATTTGATAGCGATTTAACTAAATTAGAAAGAAATGCTTATGTTAACCCTTTAATATCATTAAATATTCGTAAACGTCACGAATTGATCTTTTTATTCCTTGTGTCCAGTTTGCGCCACATAATGATTTGTCGTCATTCTAGTGGTGCACCTGGAAATATTATTTCTTTACCTTTAGCTGCCTTTAAAAAGCACAATGCGCATTTATGCCATTGTGCTTTTTTTATTGTCTGAATTAAATTTTAAGGAGTTGTTATGTTTATTGTTTGTGTTGCGGCTTGTCCTACTGGTGTTGCTCATACATATATGGCTGCTGAATCGTTGGATATCATAGGAAAAAAAAGAGGCCATGAAATTAAAGTTGAAACTCAAGGGAGTATGGGAATTGAAAATGAGATTACCAGTGACGATTTAGCAAGAGCAGATGCGGTCATTTTGGCTGCTGATGTCGCTGTTATTAATAAGGAGCGATTTAATGGGATGATTAAGCTTGAATGCAGTGTTGCAGACCCAATCAAGTATGGCGATGCAATTATTGATGCAATTGAGGAGGAAATGAAAAATGGGGCAGTCTAATGGAACATCGAAACTAGGCATTGGTACGGAAATAAAAAATGCCATTATGACGGGTGTGTCATGGATGCTGCCATTTGTTATCGCAGGTGCAGTGATTATGGGGATATCTCGTATTGGTGCATCTTTATATGGTATTGATAATATTTGGGATTCTAGCCATCTGGAAGCTACAAATTTCGTCGTCCAAGTGCTTCATAAATTTGATGGTTTTGGAGGATTAGCACTCTCTCTTATGTTACCTATCGTCGCGGGGTATATCAGCTTTGCTATCGCGAATAAGCCTGGTTTAGCGCCTGGAATGGTCGGTGGTTTGTTGGCAAGTAATTTAGGCACCGGGTTTTTAGGGGCCTTAGCAGCAGGGTTTATTGCTGGTTATATTGTACGTTTGTTAGCTAAATATACGAAATTACCAAAATCACTTGCATCAGCAGGACCGATTTTTATTTTGCCAGTAGGTGGTACATTACTCACCTGTATTATTATGGCATTTGTGATTGGTGCACCTTTAGCGGCACTTAATCATGGTATGGAGCAATGGCTTTTATCAATGTCGGGATCTAATAAAGTAATTCTTGCTGCCGTTATTGGCGCAATGGTTGGATTTGACCTTGGTGGCCCGGTTAATAAAGCCGCAGTAACCACTGCAATGGCATTATTAGCATCGGAAATTTACGAGCCAAATACAGCAGCTCAAGTTGCTATTATTATTCCCCCAATTGGGATCGGTTTAGCAACGCTAATTTGGTCAAAACGTTTTCCTGAATCATTAAGAGAAGCAGGAAAAGCTTCTACGCTAATGGGGTTAATTGGCGTTTCTGAGGGCGCGATCCCATTTGCTCTTGCTAATCCAAAGATTATTATCATTAACATTATTGGTGCAGCAACAGGTGCAGCTATGGCGGTCGGTCTAGGTGCGATAAATCATGCTCCTATTTCGGGATTTTATGGGTGGTTAGCCGTAGATAAATGGCCGATATATATATTATCGGTTGCTGTGGGATCTGCAATTATTACTATTGGCTCTTTATTAATATTTCGTGGTAATGAAACGATAGAAACTAAAAAAACAGAAACAGCTATTCCTAAATTTAAAGTTGGTCGTTAATTAGAGAGTTATTTTAATAATGTCGTACAGTGTTAATTAGCGTGAATAACGTGACGGGGCTGTTCTGCTAAAAATATTTTAAGGTCATAAAATGAAAACGGTACATTTAATTCAACATACGCACTGGGATCGTGAATGGTATTTCACTGAGAATGATTCAAAAATTGTTCTTTATTATTTCATGAATGATTTAATTAAACATTTAGAAGAAGATCCTTCTCTTGGCCCCTTTGTTTTAGATGGGCAAACCGTGGTGCTGGAAGATTATTTACAGGTTGCACCAGAAAGGCGTGATTGCTTACAGAAATTAATTAAACAAGGCCGAATTCTTATTGGCCCTTGGTACACACAAACTGATTTTTTAGTCGTTGGAGCGGAATCTATCACGCGAAACTTACTGTTGGGAAAAGTAGATTGTGAGCAATGGGGCGGTTATATGCCAATAGGCTATGTGCCTGATTCATTTGGACAAAGTGCACAGCTACCTATGTTTTTGCAAGAGTTTGGTATCAAACATGCGGTCGTATGGCGTGGATGGTGTGAACATGATGTCGCAAGTAGTGAATTTATTTGGAAATCGCAGTCAGGTCATAGTGTGGCTACTGCTGTATTACCTTGGGGCTACGGCTGCGCGAAATGGTTACCTGATAATCCAGAAAAAGCCTCTGCCGTTTTACCTGCTATCTTGGAAAAACAAGCCCGTTTTGCTCACTCAGACCAAATATTACTACCTAATGGTAATGACCAATCCCCTTTTGAATATGCCGTACCTGCGATGCTTGAGCAATTAAATAAAGCTCAAAAGGAATATTATTTTGTCAAAAGTAGTTTCAGTGCATTTTTTGATGCTTTACAAGCAAATAGCACTGAACTACCTGAATTTAATGGTGAATTGCTGAGCCCGAAATATATGCGTGTACATCGTGGTATTTTTTCTACTCGAATGGACATTAAATTATTAAATGCAAAATTAGAACAATTTGTTAGTCAACAACTTGAGCCTCTTCTATCCATTAACTGGCGGCTTGGTTTACCTTATCCACAAACTGCGATTGACAATATTTGGCGTAAAGCTATGCAGTCACACGCTCATGATAGTATCGGCGGATGTAATTCTGATCGTGTTAATAGCATGGTGAAAGCACGCTTACAAGATGGTTTAGAAAGTGCAAATCAACTGTTTGACCTTAATATGAAGATGCTTGCTCGCGGGATTGAAGCAAAACAAGATGGTAAAAAAATTATCATTTTCAATTCGTTGCCACATAAAAGAGATGCTCAAGTTCGTATTACTCTTTATACACCTGAAAATGATTTTTGTATTAAAGACGATGCAGGAAAACCTTGCCGCTGGCAACTTATTCATGAAGAAAAACAAGATATGTCTTTGATTGTACAAGAATTGGCGAATAGTACGACAACGACATGGTACCGGAAATGCGAAGTCTTGCTTGAAGTGAAAGAGTTACCTTCATGCGGTTATCAGACTTTTTATTTGGTTGAAGGGGAAAATTCAGGTTTTGAAATTCAACAAAACATTCAAACTGAAAATACATTAGAGAATGAATGGCTGAAACTTGAACTGCACCAAGGGCGATTGTTATTAACTGATAAACGTAATCAACAACAATACCCAAATATTCTTAGATTAATTGATGGTGGGGACGAAGGAGATAATTATAACTATTCGCCACCTGAAGATGATTGGTTAATTAGTAGTGATGGACACTTACAGCAATTTAATTGTGTAAGAGCATCGTTAATGGATTCATTTATTCTAAATTGGCGAATTCCAGTACCACAGAATGCAATTGCCCGCCAAACCAAACAGGTTAATGCGCGTTTATCTGCCACAATGCAGGTTTCTTTACCTCATGATAAGGCATGGTTAGATGTTGAAATCACAATTGATAATACCATTGAAGACCATCGAATTCAGGTTGAAATTCCTACGGAAATTCAACAGACATTTCACTTTGCAGACCAACCTTTTGGTTTGATTCAGCGAGAAAATAATCCAGCCAATATGGATATTTGGCAAAGTGAAAATTGGGTAGAGGCACCAACAGCGCTTTATCCAATGCAAAGTCTGGTAATGCAACATGATGATAAAAAAGGTATTTGTATCGTTACTGAAGGACTAAGAGAGTATGAAATCCCAGCCAATCAACCTGACATGATAAGAATAACACTTTTGCGCAGTGTGGGTTGGCTAGGCCAAGCAGAACTAACTTGGCGGCCAGGGCGTGCATCAGGTATGGTTTTGCCGTCACCGGAATCACAAATTCAGGGGCTTCATCATTTCCATTTTGCTGTATTGCCGATAGAAAATGGCCAAAGTGCTCAACTATGGCGTGATATTGAGCATTGGCGTTTACCTGCACTTGGTTACCTAGATTCCGGTTGGTCTCAATTTAAAACGAATCCTCATTATATTGTTTTTCCTGATAATTATAGTCTATTGACGTGGGATAGTGAGCTGCACTTCAGCACGTTGAAAAAAGCACAGAATCAAGAGTCACTGATTTTACGTGGGTGGAACCCAAGTAGTGAAACCAAAACCTATACAGAACCTAAGTCGAATACGTTGATACATCAAGTTACTTTATCGGAGTCTATATGCATAAACACAGATAAAGCAGCTCCTTGTACACCTGTGTCTTGGTTAATTGACTAATTAATAAAGGAAAAATTATGCAAATACTTCCATTTCGTTGTGAGTTACCTAATGGTATTCATGCAAGACCAGCGAGTGCAATTGAGCAAAAAACAGCTTGTTTTCAATCAGATATTTTACTTTTTAATAAAAGCAAACTACGCCAAGCCAATGCGAAAAGTGTTTTGGCTCTTGTTGGGGCAGATGTCGCTGTTGGTGATGAATGTTATTTTACAATCAGTGGAGATGATGAAAATCTGGCTTATGAAAAATTAAAGATATTTATTGAGCAAGAATTTATTCATTGTGATGGATTAATGCCAAAAAAAGATAAACCAGAGCAAGGAATGATCCCTATATATCTGAGTCGGACATCATCTCAAATTATTCAGGGTTATGGTGTTAGCCAAGGGATTGCAAAAGGTAGGGCTATCTATATGAAATCTTTTGATTTACAAAAGATTTCATTATTAGAGCCATCAAATTCACAATCAGAACAATGTGAAATACTAAAACGTGCGTTACAAAGTGCTCGTCAACAATTTAGTCTAGACATTCAGCAAACTGATAAAACAGCGGTTGATATTTTAGAGGCACAAAGCCAATTATTGGATGATGAGGATATTGAAGCGTGCTTACTTGAACCAAGAGAGGCAAATAATGCGATTGCTGCGTTATCAATGGCAATTGAAGAGCTCAGCTTACCATTTCGAAGCAGTAGTAATGAATATTTACGCCAACGTGAGTTAGATATTAAGGATCTGGGATTGCGTATAGCAAGGCATCTTGGTATCGAATCTAAAATACAACTTCCTAAATTAACAGAAGATTCGATTATTATTTGCCAAGGATTACTGACACCAAGCGAATTATTGGCATTGAGAGGGGAGTATTTGCAAGGTATTGTGATGGCTTCAGGGGCAGAAACATCACATACCGCTATTTTAGCACAATCTTTCTCTCTTCCTTTAATATGTCTTTCATCTTCCATAATTGAATCAATTCAATCTGCTCATATTTTATTATTAGATACGCAATACGATTTATTAATTATTGAGCCTGATACATATGCAGATAATTGGTTCAAGTTTGAAAAAGATAAACTATCTCGTTTGTCTATCTCTGCTAATACGCCAAAAAATGATTATTCAGTATTGGATCCGTCTTTAATTTTTCTTGATGAAAGAATGGAAAGTAAAGAGGAAGTTATTAAACGATTAACTGATAATTTAGAAGTTAATCACCGAACTGACTCTGGATCACAAGTTGAACAAGCAATATGGCAAAGAGAAGAGATTTTTAGTACGGCATTAGGTTTCTCAATTGCAATACCGCACTGTAAATCACCTTTTGTTAAACACAGTAGTATTTCTGTATTACGTTTACCGAATGAGTTAGCGTGGGGAGATAATGTTAATGTTAAATTAGTAATTATGCTAACAATTAATTATTCAGATGAAAACCAGCATATGCGAATCTTTTCTGTTCTCGCACGTAAATTAATGCATGAGTCTTTTAGAAATGAAATGTTAAATGCTAAAAAATCAGAGGATATTGTTGAATTATTGAAGTTGGAATTAGAGTTATGAGATAAGAATATAAAAAATTAAAATTTTAATAAATTAATTTTCTTTTAAGTTATTTAAAAGGATAGGATGGTTTTTTTCTAAAAATATAAGGGGTATATCTATAAATAAAAGATAGATAATGAATCATTGTTTTAACGATTAAATAAAAAATAAATATTAATTATAGGAATCAGTTTATGAAAAACTTAACTCTAGGTATCTCTACATTATTATTTTGCACAGCAGCGAATGCGACATATATTGACTATCGTCATGAATGGTTAGGGGATGAACATCGCCATGAAGACCGTGTCAAAATTGGCCATAGCATGCAAAATGGAACTTATTTTAGCCTTGAAGGAAAATGGAGAAGTCGAGATGGTGGTTTTGGTGAAAACCTATCATCAAAAGGAAATGAGGTTGAAGTTGGTTATAAATATAAAGCCACAAAAGATTTTGTTTTAACACCTTCTTTTGCTTTAGATTCAGGAGATAAAGATACGGCTTATAAATTCAGTGTCAAAGCTGCCTATAATTTAACGGATGATTTTAATATTGGAACTCGTTTACGTTATGGCGTAAGACATTATGATAACTCTAATAAGCCTAAAAAAGATAATCAGCATTATTGGCAGAGTAATTTTTATTTAGGTTATAAGCTGCAAGATTTTTCATTAAGTTATGACTTTGAATATAAATTTAATACTGATTATCCTGCATATAAAGGTAAAGAAAAGGATTATGCACATAATCTGAATGTGTCTTGGGTTGGTAATAAGACATGGGTTCCTTATGTTGAATTAGGGTATGTGTCCTATGATGATGGTTCATATGTCAAAAATGGACAAACTTACCGTGATGCATGGCAGTGGCGTTATCGCGTTGGCATTGCATATAACTTCTGATAGAAATAGTTAATTATCTAAAGGGAACAAATATGAACAATAAATTAAAATATAGTTTTGCCCTTGCATTAATGTCCATTGGAACTGTCGCAATGGCAAATGCCCCTACGGCTCAACCTTATAATTATCGCGTCGCGTTTATGCCTGATATCCATTTTCATGATGTATATGGGCAGTTTGCTGATAATGCATTTGAAGGATTAAAAAATAGTAAAAGTGGTCAAAATGCCGTTATTCGTTCTATGTATGCACAATTAACATCTACGCGTTTATTTAATGAAAACTATTTTGCTCTACGTGCTGCACTTGATGATGCAGGTAAGAAAGGTATTAAACTTATTGCATTACCTGGTGATTTTACTGATGACGGCCAACCTATTCACTTACGTGGGTTAGTAAAAGTATTGCAAGAGTACGAGCAAAAATATGGTATGCGTTTCTTTGCTACACCAGGGAATCATGATCCGAACCGTCCATTTGATATGCCAGCAGGAAAAGAAGATTTTCTTGGAACTGATGGTAAAACGCAGCGTATCTTTAGTTTAGGGGCAAGTGAGTGTACGGGATATAAAGGAAAGACTGCCGTTATAGAAACGGGAGCTGAGCTGCCAACAATTTGCTCTGAAGAGATGGTATATAGTGGTTATGGTCGAGTGATGGATGCAATGAAATCATTTGGTATTAATCCGTTACCAGAAGATATTTATTGGGAAACACCATACTCAAACTATGGTTCTCAAGGTTACAACTATGAAGCAGCCTTAAAAGCCAGTGATTTTAACCAAAGGCAGTATGAAATTTGTACTCAAGGAACAGGCGGTAAATATAAACAAGAGGGATATGGGCCTTGTTTTAATGTTGCAGACAGTAGTTACCTTGTCGAGCCTATTCCTGGTTTGTGGTTAATGGCCGTTGATGCCAATGTCTATGTTCCTTCTGAAAAAGCGGATATTAATCACCCTAAAGCAGCTAAAAACTTTGCAGGGTCGGGGAATGCGGGTTACAACAAAATGTTGACACACAAACAACAGACTGTTGAGTGGATGGCAGATGTTGCAAAGCGCGCGAAAGAGCAAAATAAAACATTAATCACGTTTAGCCATTTCCCGATGGTTGAATTTGATAATGGTGCAGCAGATGACCTTGAAACCATTTTTGGCAAAGGTAAATTTCAGTTAGAAAGGGCACCAAAAGAAGACACTAGCCATGCAATGGCAAAAACAGGTATCGGTGTTCATGTTGGCGGTCATATGCATTTTAATGATACAGGTGTACGTAAGTATTCGGATGGCAGCTTACTTTTTAATATTCAAGCTCCTTCAATGGCTGCATATGTTCCTGCTTATAAAATATTGAATTTTAGAAATGCGAATGAAATTGATGTACAAACCATTGTAATAGAAGATGTTCCTCGGTTTGATGAGTTATTTGAGCACTATCAGCAAGAGTGGGAACACCTCAAAAATACTAATTCGTCGCATCTTTGGAATAAAGATATCTTAAGCGCAAATAATTATTATGACTTCACTAACTGGCATATTACTGAACTGACACGTTTACGTTTTATTCCTGAGGAATGGCCATGTGAAATTCGTCAAATGTTATTTAGTTTGAATGGCGAAGAGATGCTTATTTTAAGCCAGTTAGATACTAAGAAAGCTTATAATGAAGTATTAACGGCACCATTGAGTCAAAATCATGAAATTTGCGCTAAAGACCCGGGAACTGTCAATGTCACCGAAATCTACTTGAATAAAGACTCCGATGCATGGAAAAAAGCCAGTGATAAAGCTGCTATTCTTGCTAAAAATATAGGGTATCAGTTAAATGATTTTGCAAAATGGAATGGTTTTGACCTTGCTGTGGATTTTTATCGTTTACGTAATGCAGACGAGCTTGCGTTGCAAGATATACCTGTAGAAAGATTAAACCAATATCGATTTCTCACAGGAACCTTGTTATCGTCATTACCAAATGAGACTGATAAAATTAACGCGGATAGTTCATTTGAGAATATTTTTAAATTACGCTTTGGCAGTATTTTCACTGTAATTGATAAATATCTACAAGGAAATCCAAGTCGAGATTTTTATCTTAATATTGAGTCTGGGGAAATTAAGCCAATGAATGTTAATCAAACTAGTCATTAGATTAACGATAGATAACATGGCTATAATAATGAAAAATCACTAACATTATTCGTGTTAGTGATTTTTTACGGTGAAGATCATCCAATTTTTGAGTGATTATGAATTTTTAATTAGTTAACACTAATTAGAAACCAACTTAATTGGATAAGTAAAAAATAACAGATGTCCCAAATTTAACCCGAAGTGAATCGATACAGCCAGCCATAATTTACCACTCCAGATCCAAGCTAGGCCATAAATCAAACCCGCTAACGTAGCAAAGAGAATTAACAGTGGTCCACCTGCAAAATGCACAGCGCCAAATAACAGTGAGGTAATCACTAGTGCGAGGTAAGGAGACCTCAACCAAAGGGTTAGACGTTGCTGTAAATAACCACGAAATAGCGCTTCTTCAGCTAATGAAACAAAAAGTAAGTTACAGAGCACAAAAGCAGGTAACCAACTAGGAAAATGCCATTCAAAGGCTAATCCGCCAGCAGCAGTTGCGACCAGCAATAAAAGTGGCATAGAAATAACCAGCAGTGCCCATTGAATTTTAGTTGCATGCTTGGCTGGCCGACAGACAAATAACGTTGGTAAGCAGGCGAGTAAAATAAAAGGGACGAGTGCTTTATCAAAATTAAAATACATTGTGAAAGGGGCGCTATGTTCCCCTACGGTAACGTTATCAAGATATCTCAGGTTATTAAACCCAGGGAATAAGTGAATAAATAACCCAATCGTACAGATTAGTAAGATGATTTCACTAATAATTTTGGCGGATAGATAGTGTTGGAAACGCAAACGAATAATGGCAATTATTGTAATACAAACCAATAGTAGAACCGCTTGCCAATCAATAACGTGTGTAAGTGCTGCGGTAATAATTGTGCAAGCGAGTAAAAAAAGAGCAATTAAACGGTGTGTTGCAAGTACTGCAAGTGAAGAGGCTAACATTAACCAAGCCATAAAAAATATCCATTATGATGTCTAAATTATTAGAATAGGCGCAGTGTAATGATTTTATGTGAATTTTCTAATTTAAAATAACCTAAAAAATATAAATAAAATAAAATCAAAGAGTTATTTGTGTATAACTTAGTTACCATCTATTAAACATTAGATTAATTTGCCAACAGTTTCATCGTGTCTATTGGCAAATAAGTCAAAAATTAAAGTTTTTCAATATCGTAACGGTATTTCCCATTATCAGGGACAAAAGTGAGCCGATGTGTAATACAAGCAGGAGCGTCTTCTTGATGATGGCTGACGAATAAGAGTTGTGTGTTACCTTGTCTTAGCATTACATCAATAAACCGCAGAACTAACAACCTGTTAAGGCCATCAAGCCCTTGCAATGGCTCATCTAGAATAAGCATAGCAGGGTGTTTAACTAGTGCTCGAGCTATCAAGACTAAGCGCTGCTGCCCCCACGAAAGACTGTGGAAAGGTTGTTGAGCTGTTTGCGTCGAAAAACCTAACAGAGCTAGCCATTCATACGCTAATTGTATTTGACGATCAGAGGGGGTTTGGTACAAGCCAATAGAATCATGAAAACCGGAAATAATGACATTGAGTACACTGGTTGCGACACGGTATTCTTGGTGAATGCTATTGCTGACGTAACCAATATGGCGCTTAATATCCCATATAGTTTCTCCTGACCCACGACGGTGACCAAATAAGGTTAAGTCATTACTATACCCTTGAGGGTGATCTCCTGTAATCAAGCTCAATAAGGTGGATTTTCCAGCGCCATTTTCACCGATAATTTGCCAGTGTTCGTTTGGGTTTACCTGCCAATTTAAACCGTGCAAGATCGGTTTGTCATTGTAGCTAACAGTTCCATTTTTCAAAATAATACGAGGTGTCGTGTCATCCAGTTTTTCATCTGCGGTTGGAGCCTCAGTTTCAGGGATAGAAAGCTGTTTAATTTTCTCACTATGCTGTAATTGCGTTATTAGCGTGTTAGCAAGTACTGACTCCCTATTTCCCACCATTGCTAGTTTGCAATCAGCGACAACACCTATGTTTTCAATAAAATCAGGGAGTTCATCAAAGCGGTTCAACACTAACACTAAAGTTAAGCCTTTTTCAGACAAACTTGATAGTAGTTCGCTGAGCTGACTTCTTGAATAAACATCTAGGCCATCAAATGGCTCATCAAGGATCAGTAAGTCAGGGTTACCCATCAATGTTTGGCATAACAGTACTTTGCGAGTTTCACCCGTAGAAAGGTACTTAAACCGACGAGACAACAAGTCACTGATACCGAAGCGAGCGGCAAGCTCAAGGCAGTATTCATTGTCTTTATGGTTAAATTGAATGATTTCAGCTGCTGTATATCCCGTGTCATCTTCATCATCACTGAGCATATCTGTATTATTGCGCTGCCACTCTTCATTAATGATTTTTTGTAATTGTTCAAATGATAGACGAACAGGAGAGGTGAATGTATTTTTTACGACACCAGAAAGAGGAGGGAGCTCATTGGAAAGTACTCGAGCAAGTGATGATTTACCACTACCATTGGCACCAATAAAAGCCCAATTTTCCCCTTTTTCGATGTTAAGTTGCTGAATGTCTAAAGTCTGAATTTCGCTGAGCTTAAAGTTGCCATGTTGTATTGTTATTGTGCTCATCAAGCTTCCTTATCATGATTATTTACCTTGTCATCTATCACAAATAATCAGGATTGAAGCTAAAGTCAACAACAGAACGATATGATAAGGAAAAAAGGTGAATGCTTACTTACTTTTATTGTAAGTAAGCAGGGCAAACTAGCAAATTAGCAAAGTGTGGCAACAATCACTTGGTCCGCATTGAATAATGCCATAACGCTATTATTCACTTTCAAAGATTGGGCATCGATTTCGCTATTTGGCATAGTTGAACATAAAGTTTCACCGCCTGTGAGTGTCACAATCACTTCACTGTTCTCATCACCCCGCTCTAAAGTGGTAATTTTGCCTTCAAGGCGGTTATCAAAGCCTGTTGGGTTAGGTTGTTTAGTAATTTTGACCCAAGGTGCTTTAATCAATGCAAGCACTTCTTTCCCTTCCGTTAACCCTAAACGGTTAGCGCTTTGCTCTGTTAGTGCGGCATTAATCACAGTGCTGTTATCGGCTAAGCGAATTTGTACATGTTGTTGAACTTGCATATGGTCACGGGAAATTAAAGTACCAAAAAATTGGTTACGGGCACTGGTTTGCAATGAAAACCGTGAAATAGCCGCCAATAAGCTGTCTAAAGGGAGATTATCTTCTTTGAGTACATCGAAGGCTTTTTGTTGAATTTGCGCCAGTAAATCATAAAGTTGAAGTAATCTTTCACCATAGTGGGTGAGTGTTGTGCCGCCACCGCCTTTACCACCTGTTGCTCTATCAACAAGGATATCATCAGTGAGTTGATTCATTTCATTGATGGCATCCCAAGCACTTTTATAGCTGATCCCTGCGAGTTTAGCGCCTTGGCTGATTGACCCTGTCGCTTTAATTTGTTTTAGTAGCGCGATACGGCGAGGATCAGCAAATAAACTGCCCTGTAGTTTCAGTGTGAGTAAAATTTCGGCCTGCATAAATTTCTCCCTTCCGACGTGTCTGGTGATGACAGACGTAAAAAGCACGTTTAGTATGTCGTTAGTATAATATTTTGTCTAAAATAGTCTCCATTATAACGTAATTGTGCGTTATTATTTTGATTTGATTTATACTCAATATACTGAGAGTCAAGTTTTCCCTCGTCAGCGTATCTTGTAGGCTGGTGGGTACAGTATCACTGAAGAGGCTTTTTCCTATGTTAGAACTAATTAAAAGTTTGGGTTTTGCCCTGATGATGGTTCCAGTTGTTATGTTTTTGATCATGGGTTTGATCTACGGTTTGGGCGCGTTCTTTAACTTACTGTCTAAAGCACACGTACCTCATCATCATAATACTGAAAACAAGTAATTTTTAACAAAATTTCTTGTCTGACTGATTATAGACCCCCTGATTGTAAATGCAGTCAGGGGGTTTTTCATATAGCAGTGGGCATTATAATGATGGATATTTGCTATCATGGTAATTTGAATATAGTTGTCTGCGGTTTTGAATATTAAACTCTTTTTGTTCAGCCATCGTCTTTTTTATAAAACTTTCTTGAAATTCTTTTAATGTATCATAAGGATCTTGCTGAGTATTTTCAGTGAGTTGCTTAATAGCTTCAACAACGAATAATCCACATCCGTTAGGGACTTGTTGTTGGATGTTTCCTTCTATGTAAGTGATATCTTCTTCAGCGACATCGGCCTTTTTTGCTGCCACTGTTATTTCTTTTCGAATATCGGTACTCACGTTATCGTATGAATTAAATAGAATGCATTTTCTTTTATTATTCGCTGATTGATTATTATCCGCTGGTTGATGTATTGGATCTGCTTGATAGAGTACAAACAAGACCCAATGGTTATCATTGACATTGATAGGGAATAATTCGAATTGTTTTAATTTTACACTCTCAGGGGCTTTTTGTTCAATTATCTCTGCTAATAAATTGTCCCCGCTTTGGATGAGGCCTATTGGGCTATTGACCATCATATTTGATGGCAAAGTTGGGTTATTTTTATTACTTGAATCAATCTCATCACAAGTTATCATCCGATTATTACCCCAGAGATTTGATTCATTGCCTAACACTGGAGGTAGGTTTTGCACAAATAAATTGGTTAATTCGATTTTATCGTCGAGTTTTTCTAAGGTTGAACCAATGATATACAACAGTTTAGATGGGTGTTTAAAAACCTCTCGATGGTGTTGAGATTGATACAGAACCTGACTGGTTTTTTGTATTTCTTTATCGATCCCTTTTACTGCAGAACGTTTTCCACTAAATAAATCAAATAGGATATTTTCTGCGTTTTTTCCAGCTGAATCCTGTCTAAGAGCGATATTGTGTAGTAAATCAATACTATTTAGGTTTCCATCACCCGCAGATTCCGCCAAAGAAGCTAAAGCTTCAGGGGAAATATTTTTTTCAAATAACCCATTAAATTGCTCAATGGTTAATCCACTCATATAGTGAGCTTGGGTTGGAGAAAGCGCTGTCGGTTGAATAGCCATATTATCTCCTCTGTTTTTATCTACCTGCAAAAGTTGGATAAAATATTCAATTGTGTACGATTTGTGCCGATAAAGTTACAAAGGATATAAATTGTTCTCTATATAAAAACGATTTTACGGCTGAGGAATTTTTCATCGTTCGTGGGATTTTAGAGAAAACATGCAACAAAATTGCATCATTTCTTGCGCCAGCACACTTTTATTACGAGTTTGACTTTAAGTTATCGCTGTATCCTGTTATATATAACGTGTCGATTAATACTAGGGTAGATAAAAATGAAAAAAGGTTTGGTATCACTTCTCGCTGGCGCAACATTGACGTTAACGATGGCTAGCAATAGCTTTGCAGCTGATAAAATTACGGTTTTTGCAGCGGCTTCTCTAACTAATGCACTGAATGAAATTTCTGAGCAATATAAGAAAGACACTAAAGTAGAGGTTGTTGCATCCTATGCGTCTTCTTCAACGCTGGCTCGTCAAATTGAGCAAGGTGCCCCCGCTAATTTATTCATTTCGGCTGACCAACAATGGATGGATTATGCTATCGATAAAAAATTGATGGTAGAAGATACACGCTATACATTATTAGGTAATGAATTGGTGTTAATTGCACCGAAAGATGCCAAAATTGATAAAGTTGAAATTAATAAACAAACTGATTGGAAAAAACTGTTAGATGGTGGTCGTTTAGCCGTTGGTGACCCTGACCATGTCCCTGTTGGTATTTATGCCAAAGAAGCATTAAGCAACTTAGGTGCATGGGAAACAGTTGACCCGCTGTTAGCACGTACGAATAACGTGCGTAGTGGTATGGCATTGGTTGAGCGCCAAGAAGCGCCTTTAGGTATTGTATATGGCTCTGATGCTGTCGCTAGCCAAAAAGTCAAAGTGGTAGGTGTCTTCCCTGCTGATACCCATAAACCTGTTGAATACCCAATGGCAATTGTTAAAGATCAAGATAACAAAGCAACCCGTGATTATTATGAATACTTGAAAACCCCAGCGGCTTCAGAAGTATTCAAACGTTATGGTTTTGAACCTCGTACTAAATAAATGTTAAGAGAGTATTTTTTTGCAGATGTTAAGTCCTTATGAATGGGAAGCGATTTATCTAAGTCTAAAAGTATCCAGTGTGGCTGTAATTTTCAGTTTGCCATTGGGTATTTTAATGGCATGGGTATTGGTTCGCTGTAATTTTCCTGGAAAAACACTGCTCGATAGTATTATTCATCTACCACTGGTATTGCCGCCAGTGGTAGTGGGGTATTTATTATTGATCAGTATGGGTAAACGCGGTTTTATCGGTGAATGGCTATATAACTGGTTTGGATTTAGTTTTACCTTTAGTTGGCGGGGGGCTGCGCTTGCGTCTGCCGTGGTTGCGTTTCCACTGATGGTACGTGCGATCCGTTTAGCGCTTGAAGCGGTTGACCAAAAATTGGAATTAGCCGCGAGGACATTAGGCGCAACACCGTTACGTGTCTTTTTCACGATCACCATTCCGCTTTCTCTTCCCGGTATTATTGTCGGAACAGTATTAGCATTTGCACGTTCACTTGGTGAATTTGGCGCCACAATTACTTTTGTTTCGAATATACCAGGTGAAACACAAACCATCCCATTAGCGATGTACACCTTAATCGAAACGCCAGGGGCTGAGGTAGACGCTGCACGTTTATGTGTGATTGCGATTATTTTAGCCTTGATTTCATTACTGATTTCAGAGTGGCTCACCCGTTGGGGTAAAAAGCGTTTGGGGGGGGCTTAGCATGTTAGAACTCGACTTTTCTCAAAAACTAGGGGACTTGCAGCTTGAAGTCACAACGCAATTGCCAACGGAAAGTATTACTGCCGTTTTTGGGCTTTCAGGCGCAGGTAAAACCTCGCTTATCAATGTGATAGGTGGGTTAACTAAACCTAATACAGGGCGCGTTGTATTAAATGGTCGCACATTGGTGGATATGGAAAAAGGTATTTGCTTACCACCTGAACAACGCCATATCGGTTATGTATTTCAAGATGCACGGCTATTTCCCCATTATCGGGTGAAAAGCAATTTGCGTTATGGCATGTCACCCGTAATGAAAGACCGCTTCGATGATATTGTTGAATTGTTAGGGATTGAAAAATTACTCAATCGCTATCCGATAACCCTTTCTGGTGGTGAAAAACAACGAGTCGCCATTGGCCGCGCATTACTTACAGCCCCTGAAATTCTCCTAATGGATGAGCCGTTAGCCTCTTTGGATTTACCTCGAAAGCGTGAATTGCTGCCGTATTTAGAAAAGCTTTCTCAAGACGTGAAAATTCCCATTTTATATGTCAGCCATAGTTTGGATGAAATATTGCGTCTGGCTGACAAAGTGATTGTCATGGCGCAGGGAAAAGTTAAAGCATTTGGCGCTTTGGAAGATGTTTGGGCAAGTAGTGCTTTGCGCCCTTGGTTACAGCAAGAAACATTAAGCAGTGTGGTAAGTGCAACGGTGCATAGCCAACACTCTGATTATGAAATGACAGCGGTGATTGTTGGTAGCCAAAAACTGTGGATCCCTCGAGTTGAAGCCCAACAAGGTGTTGATGTGCGTATACGTATTGACGCTGCAGATGTTTCTTTGGTACTCGAAAAACCACAAGTGAGCAGTATTCGTAATATTTTAGCCGCAGAAGTGGTTGAATGGATTGAAGATGGCGAGCAAGTAGATGTGAAGCTAGATTTAGGCGAAGAACATTATTTATGGGCGCGGATCACTCGCTGGGCAAGGGATGAGCTTTCTATTCGCAAAGGGCGTAAAGTTTATGCGCAAGTGAAGGCTGTATCGCTATCTCGTCATCTATAATCACTCGTCGTTCTTGGCGCTGTGACAATAGAAAATAAGAAAAGGAAAGCTGAGCTTTCCTTGAATTAATAAAATAATTGGACGTTACAGAACGTACTTACGGATAACTTCAGCAATACCCGGTTCAGTATTAATTCGAGTCACGAGCTTAGCTTGTTGCTTGATTTCATCAACGGCATTGCCCATTGCTACACCTAAACCTGCGGTTGTCAGCATACTTAAGTCATTAAAATTGTCACCGAAAGCCACAACATCATTCATCGTCATCCCTTGGGATTCGACCCACTCTTTTAAGCGTTGGCCTTTGCTATTGCCTTTGCGGCCGACATCAACCTGATCCATCCAAGACCATTCACAGTCCAAACCAAAATCATTTTCAATTTCGCTAACGACTTGATGAAGCTGCTCCGTATTTGGCGAGCTAACAGCAAATTTCCAAATAGAATCATAGTTATGCATCACATCAGCGTAATCTTCAACAAATTCAATGGTTGGGCGCTGTGCAACAGGTAAGGATTCGGCCCAATTCAATGTACGTTTAATGCCTTCTGTTTGTGCGTTATAGAGCATTGCATTATCAACATACATTAAATGCTGAATATCTGTTCCACGCAGTTTGTCTATCATTTGTGTGACAGAATCGAGGGTCATAGGATCTGATTTTAGAACTTTTTTGCCTAAATAGTCGTATAGGTAGGTTCCATTACAACAAATGGCTGGAGTATCGAGATCTAAAGTTTGATAAAACGGATGAATCGCAACATGATGGCGGCCTGTGACAATGATCACTTTGACGCCTTGGCGGCGTGCTTCTTGTAAGGCTGCTAAAGATTCAGGCAGAATTTTCTTTTGGTGATCAAGCAGTGTTCCATCAAGATCGAGCGCAATAACGCGGTATGACATAAACGGCTCCACGTGATTTAGTTGTTACCTATCTTACTAAAGGGGTAGAGATAGGGAGATGATGAATTTAACGAATAATGAGAAATTATTGCTATAAAAATAGTCAACTTGATATGTTTTATCATCATAACGTTAACTGAACCGTTTTAGTATCATTATTATTTGTTCTTGGTACGATATGTAACAGCCGCGTCAGTGCTATTTACCCAGTGTAATTTGCATAATATAAAGTATAGTGAAGCCAATATAGTGGATTATAGATGCGGTTTTGTATTTTTATCATGAATTAAGGAGTCAGGATGAATCAGGTTGTTTATATTGCGAGCCCCGAGAGTCAGCAAATTCACGTGTGGTCGATGAATGAGGTTGGGGAGCTTACTCTTCTGCAAACGGTAAAAACACCGGGTCAAGTGCAACCTATGGTATTAAGCCATGATAAAAAACACCTTTATATTGGTGTGCGCCCGAATTTCCGTGTCGTAACCTATGAAATTGAAGAGAAAGGGTTACTACGTTTAAAAGCAGAAACATCCGTTCCGGGAACGCCAGTTCACTTATCATTGGATAACACGGGCAAATATTTATTTGTTCCTTCATATCATCAACATAATCTATCAGTTCTGACTATCAATGATGAAGGTGTACCAAACCAAGTCGTTCAAGTGATTGAAGGATTGCAAAATCCACATTCGTCTCATGTTGATGTTGATAATCAACAGCTTTGGGTGCCTTGCTTAGGTGAAGACCATATCCGTTTATTCGATTTACATGAAAATGGTTATTTAACCGAAGCAACTGCAGACCAAATTACTACGGCTGAAAAATCTGGCCCTCGTCATCTGGCCTTCCATCCGACTGAAAAGGTCATTTATTGTGTGAATGAGTTAGATTCAACGGTAGGCGTATATCGTAAATTCACTCGCTATCGTAACATGCAAACTTTGGCAAATTACCCATTAGGTAATGAAAGCCAGCGCTGGGCTGCCGATATCCATATTACGCCAGATGGCCGCCATTTGTATGTTAGTGAACGTTCTGAAAGCTACCTCAGCCACTATCTGGTTTCTGATGACGGTTGCGAGCTAACATTAGAAGCACGTTACCCAACAGAGACGCACCCAAGGGGCTTTAATATTGATGCGACAGGGCGTTTTTTAATTTCGAGTGGGCAAAAATCAGACCATATTTCAGTTTCTGAAATTGACCCGATTACAGGGAAATTGACACAAATAGGAAGGTATATGGTCGGGAAAGGTCCAATGTGGGTCATTTCAGTCATCCTTTAATCTCCGTCATATTTCGAGCTATAGCGGTGTTGGCTTCACTCGGCTACTTGGGTCACATACTGATGTATGCTCCCCAAGATATCCTCGATTGCCGCCTTGCTATAACTCGAATTATTTAGAAGATTTTCTAATTAAAAATCCAGAAAAAATCACTTCGATTACCATTGAATTTATTGTGCTATCCCAACACTTTTGCCATTGCATTTGTTACTTTACTGAGTTGCTCGGGGGTGATGATATACGGTGGCATAACATAAATAAGTTTGCCGAATGGGCGAACCCAAACACCATTTTCCACGAATACTTTTTGTAAAGCGGCTGTATTGACTGGCTGCTTCATTTCAATCACGCCAATTGCACCAAGAACACGTACATCTGCAACACTAGGGTGGGATATTAAAGGCATCAGTTCAGCCTTAAGTTGTTGTTCGATAGTGGCAATTATTTTCTGCCAAGGACTATTGAGTAACAAACTCAGGCTGGCATCCGCCACCGCACAGGCAAGAGGGTTACCCATAAAGGTTGGTCCATGCATAAAGCAACCTGCTTCACCATTGCTAATGGTTTCTGCCACATGGCGAGTTGTGAGTGTGGCAGAAAGTGTCATATAGCCCCCAGTTAGTGCTTTACCCAAACACATAATATCGGGTGATATATCAGCATGATGGCAAGCAAACAATTTACCTGTACGACCAAAACCAGTCGCAATTTCATCAGCGATCAACAGTAGACCATATTGATCACACAAATGGCGGACTCCCTTTAAATATTCAGGGTGATAGATACGCATTCCACCAGCCCCTTGAACGATCGGTTCAAGGATGATCGCCGCAATTTTATCGCTATTTTCGGCAAGTTGAACTTCAAGAGGATGCAAATCGGCGCTGTCCCATTCGTCGTAAAAACCGCATTGAGGGGCTTCCACAAAAATATGTGGAGGTAAATACCCCTTATACAGGCCATGCATTGAATTATCTGGGTCACAAACGGCCATCGCACCGAAAGTATCACCATGATATCCATGGCGTAATGTCAGGATGCGCTGACGCTTTTCCCCTTTTGCTTGCCAATATTGCAATGCCATTTTCAGAGCAACTTCAACTGCCACGGAGCCTGAGTCAGCGAGAAACACACATTCCAGCGGCTCTGGTGTGATAGCAACCAACTGTTTACATAGATTCACTGCGGGTGGGTGCGTAATCCCGCCAAACATCACATGGGACATTTTCGCTAATTGCGTTGTTACCGCTTGGTTTAATACAGGATGATTGTAACCATGAATGGTTGCCCACCATGAAGACATGCCATCAATTAATTTTTTCCCATCGGCCATGATTAGCTCGGCGCCATGGGCTTCAACAATCGGATAAGCCGGAATTGGCTGGCTCATCGAGGTATAAGGGTGCCAAATATGTTTGGCATCAAACTGAATATCTACGTTATCCATTTGCTATTATCGTCAACTTTTTTAGATCATTTTAGTTGACATGATAATCGCAATATTTAAACTGGCAACAACTTTTTCAACTGGAGAGTCTCCGTGAGCCAATTAAAACAGTGGACAATAAAACGAGCTAATGAACTGTTTTCAATGCCTTTTTTTGAATTATTATTTCAGGCACAGCAAATTCATCGCCAACATTTCGACCCCCAGCAAGTGCAAGTCAGTACTTTGCTATCGATTAAAACTGGGGCTTGCCCAGAAGATTGTAAGTATTGTGCGCAAAGCGCGCGCTATAAAACAGGACTAGAAACTGAAAAACTAATGGAAGTTCAGCAAGTTCTGGAGTCTGCGAAAAAAGCTAAGCAAGCAGGTTCAACTCGTTTTTGTATGGGCGCGGCATGGCGGAATCCGAAAGAACGCGATATGCCTTATCTTGAAATGATGGTAAAAGAAGTGAAGTCATTAGGGATGGAAACCTGTATGACTTTAGGGATGATTGATAATTCTCAAGCTCAACGCTTAGCAGAAGCCGGGTTAGATTATTATAATCATAACCTTGATACCTCTCCTGAATACTATGGCAATATTATTACGACTCGCAGTTATCAAGACCGCTTAAATACACTCGAAAATGTCCGAGACGCAGGGATCAAAGTCTGCTCTGGTGGGATTTTAGGCTTAGGCGAAAAAGTCAGTGACCGAGCGGCCTTATTGGTGCAACTGGCAAATTTACCTAAACCGCCAGAAAGTGTGCCGATCAACATGTTGATGAAGGTTGAAGGAACCCCGATGGCAGATAACGAAGATGTCGATGCGTTTGATTTTATTCGTACTATTGCCGTTGCACGTATCATGATGCCAATGTCATACGTTAGGCTGTCGGCAGGCCGTGAATACATGAATGAGCAAACTCAGGCATTATGTTTTATGGCCGGTGCGAACTCAGTATTCTATGGGTGTAAATTATTAACGACGCCAAATCCTGATGAAAACAAAGATTTAGCACTATTTAGAAAACTGGATATTAACCCTGAGCGAATTGAAACTGACGAAGGGGATAACCATCAAGCCGCTAAGTTAGCTGAAACGTTGTTAACCGCCGATAACCCTCAATTTTATAACGCAGCAGTATAATGACTTGGCAATCATTTATACAAAACCAGATAGAGCAGCGTAAGCAGGCGTCTATCTGGCGTCAACGTCAGTGCATTGATCATGCGAATGGTAGGTCTCTTTATTTTTCCGGAAAAGAATATCTCAACTTTTCATCCAATGACTATTTGGGGTTATCTCACCATCCCCAAGTGGTTGCCGCTTGGCAACGTGGTGCCGATGAATATGGCGTGGGGAGTGGGGGATCAGGACATATCACAGGGTTCACCAAAGCGCATGATAAATTAGAGCAAGCGCTCGCTGGTTGGCTAGGCTACCCAAAAGCCTTATTGTTTATTTCTGGATTTGCTGCGAACCATGCGGTGATCACCGCATTAATGACGGAAAAAGATCGTATCTTAGCGGATAAGCTCAGCCATGCATCGATCATGGAAGCCTCGATTCATTCGGGGGCTCAATTAAGGCGCTTTCAGCATAATAATCCATTATCACTCGAAAACTTAATCCACAAGCCTATTTCGGGAAAAACGCTTGTCGTCACAGAAGGCGTTTTTAGTATGGATGGTGATAGTGCTCCTCTTCAACAATTGCAGGAAATCGCTAGAAATCAGCATGCTTGGCTGATGGTTGATGATGCACACGGTATTGGTGTTATCGGAGAACAAGGCCGTGGTAGTTGCTTCGCGAATGGGGTTAAACCTGAAATTTTAGTCGTGACATTTGGTAAAGCGTTTGGTTTAAGTGGCGCAGCGGTATTGTGTGATGAGCCAACGGCTGAATTTTTTGTCCAATCCGCACGCCATTTAATTTATAGCACTTCAATGCCTCCGGCTCAGGCTGTCGCGCTTCTATCGGCAGTTGAGCAAATTCAGCTCGCAGATCAAGCACGAGAAGACCTTAACCAACATATTGCGTATTTTAGAAATAATGCTGATTTTAATGGCATGCAGCTGGCTAATTCAATGACGGCTATTCAACCATTAATTATCGGGGAAAACCAAGCTAGCCAACAGTTAGCCAATTTCTTACGCAAAAAAAATATTTGGGTGCAAGCGATCAGGCCGCCAACGGTTCCGCCTGGGAGTGCTAGGTTACGAGTCACATTAAGCGCTGCGCATCAACGTCAAGATATCGATCAATTATTGGAGGCTTTACATGACTTTATCGCTCAGTCGTGAAAAGCATAAAATTGCAGCGGCATTTGGCCGTGCGGCTAAAAGTTATGACTCAGTGGCAAGTTATCAACGATCAACAGGAACACAACTGCTTGGTCAACTGACTTCAGTCTTAAACAGTTCAGAACTCACAGCACCATTACATATTTTAGATGCAGGGTGCGGTACGGGATATTTTAGCCATAAACTGAAAAATCAAGGACATCACATCACGGCTTTAGATCTTTCTGCTGGTATGCTCGAAATGGCGCAAACGAAAGCTGTGGCTGATCATTATTTATGTGCTGACATAGAATCCATTCCGTTAGATTCACAAACCTTTGATGTGGTTTTTTCCAATTTATCGGTCCAATGGTGCCAAGATCTCAGCAAAGCATTAAGTGAATTATATCGAGTGACAAAACCGGGGGGAGTTGTGGTGTTCACCACACTTGCAGAGCATTCTCTCGCAGAATTATCTTCAGCTTGGCATTCACTTGATGGCTATTCACATGTGAATTCCTTTCTCAGTGTTCAGCAGATACAAAATAGTTGTCAGTCATGGAGACATAAACTTATTTTTCAGAAGGATACCGTCTATTTTCCTGAATTAATAGCGTTGCTTCATTCATTGAAAGGCATTGGGGCGACACATTTGACTGCTGGGCGTAAAGCAGGGTTAATGACCCGCCAGCATTTGCAGCAACTTGCTTTGCTCTATCCAATGACAGAGCAAGGCTTACCTCTAACTTATCATACGGTGTTTGGAGCGATTTACCGTGACTAAAATGTATTTTGTAACAGGAACGGATACAGAAGTAGGGAAAACCGTTGTAAGTTGTGCTTTATTGCAAACTGCAGGTTATCAAGGTTTGAATACGGTGGGCTATAAGCCTGTCGCATCTGGGAGTGAGCTCACGGCGGATGGCCTACGTAATAGCGATGCGTTGTTATTACAAGCCAATAGTCGAGTAAAATTACCCTATGAGGCGATTAATCCTATTGTATTTGAAGCGCCAACTTCACCGCACATTATCAGTGAGAAATTAAACCAACCAATTGAATTTTCAGTGATAAATAAAGGGTTGGCTTATTTGAAGTCCCAAGCGGATTGGTTATTAGTCGAGGGGGCTGGTGGATGGTATACTCCGTTATCTGTAGAAAAAACTTATGCAGATTGGGTGATTGAACAGCAACTCCCCGTTATTTTAGTCGTTGGTGTTAAGTTAGGCTGTATAAACCATGCATTGTTAACCATGGAATCTATCGAAGCTGCAGGTTTACCCGTAGCCGGCTGGGTTGCCAATGAAGTTGAACCCGCAGGTATTTTCCAAGAGCAATATTTGTCAACACTTAACCGAATGATCAAAGCACCTTGTTTAGGGGTGATCCCACACCAAAAAACACTCAACGGTAAATTAGGAAGCTATTTGGATCTTTCTTTATTAACTATTTGATTATATAAAAATATCAATACTTTTCCCCAAGCCACACTCAATGCTTGGGGCTGATCAATTGTTAAATAGGGAGCCGATCTTTTTTAACGTTCTCAACAAAAATACTGTCAAGTATTTCAGTAAAAATACCACTCAGATCTTAATAAAAAAGATAAAATCTGTTTTTCATAGCAGTTACTACTTAAAAATTTTTTCATTAAACCGCCATCTTTTTGTCATTTTGCCTCCATTGAGCAAATCTTAGAGATCCTGTGAATCCATGAGCTCTAAGGGCTTCAAGAGTTATCCACCATTTCTGTGGATAACCTTGTGTATTAACGTTATAAAACAAGTTCTACGCTAGGTGACAAGCGGCTTTGGGTTTATTTGATGTGATTCTGGACTTTAAATTAATCTATAATAAATACAAATGGTTAAATAAAATCAAGCCTTCAATTTGTATTTGAGGTATGGCATAAAAATGCAATAGCATAAAATATAAAGTTTCAAAAAGGTCAAGTACTTTTTTGGGGATAACATTTTTATAAACATATCAGAGCGGAGATTAACAGAAAATTTAGCTTCAATACTTGAAGCTGGTTTTTTATCCAGTATCATATTGGAAGAAACTTGTTAAGGGGCGTTAATATGAGTAAGGATTTTAAGCTGTATTCTGATTTTCAGCCGGGAGGGGACCAACCCGAAGCTATCCATAAATTAAGGGAAGGGCTACAAGATGGACTTGCTCATCAAACTCTATTAGGCGTAACGGGGTCCGGTAAAACGTTCACTATTGCCAACGTCATTGCGCAAGAGAACCGGCCCACCATGCTAATGGCGCATAATAAAACCTTAGCGGCACAGCTTTATAGTGAAATGAAAGCCTTCTTCCCAGATAACGCTGTGGAATATTTCGTTTCTTACTATGACTATTATCAGCCTGAAGCTTACGTCCCAAGCTCAGATACTTTCATTGAAAAAGACGCCTCTGTAAACGAACATATTGAGCAAATGCGTCTATCTGCGACTAAGGCCTTACTCGAACGCCGCGATGTAATCGTGGTGGCTTCTGTGTCAGCTATTTATGGTTTGGGTGACCCTGACAGCTATTTAAAAATGATGTTGCACCTAACGGATGGTATGATCATCGACCAGCGCTCAATTTTAAGGCGTTTAGCGGACTTACAATATACGCGTAATGACCAAGCCTTCACGCGAGGGACTTTCCGTGTTCGCGGCGAAGTTATCGATATTTTCCCAGCGGAATCAGACGAATATGCCTTACGCGTTGAGCTATTTGATGACGAAGTTGAACGGTTATCATTATTTGACCCATTGACAGGTCAAATACAACATCGTGTTCCTCGCTTTACTGTTTATCCAAAAACGCACTATGTCACCCCGAGAGAACGTATCCTTGAAGCAATGGAACAAATTAAGGTTGAATTAGCGGATAGGCGAAAAGTATTACTGGAAAACAATAAACTACTTGAAGAACAGCGTATTACCCAACGAACACAATTCGACTTAGAAATGATGAATGAGCTCGGTTATTGTTCAGGTATTGAAAACTATTCGCGCTACTTATCGGGTCGTGCGCCCGGTGAACCACCTCCGACATTATTCGATTACTTGCCTGCAGATGGCTTGCTAGTGGTTGATGAGTCTCACGTTACCATCCCACAAATAGGCGCGATGTACAAAGGGGACCGCTCAAGAAAAGAGACCTTAGTTGAATATGGTTTTCGTCTTCCTTCTGCATTAGATAACCGGCCAATGCGTTTTGAAGAATTTGAAGCTTTAGCGCCGCAAACTATTTATGTTTCAGCAACACCGGGTAACTATGAGCTTGATAAATCAGGCAATGAGGTGATTGAGCAAGTTGTTAGGCCTACAGGCCTACTTGACCCGATAATTGAAGTTCGCCCAGTTTCTACCCAAGTAGATGATTTACTGTCTGAAATTCGTATACGTGTGCAGAAAAATGAACGTGTGTTAGTCACCACATTAACTAAACGTATGGCCGAGGATTTAACGGAATATCTCGAAGAACACGGGGAGCGAGTTCGTTATCTTCACTCAGATATCGATACAGTCGAGCGCGTGGAAATTATTCGCGACTTGCGGCTTGGTGAGTTTGATGTGCTGGTTGGGATCAACTTATTAAGAGAAGGCTTGGATATGCCAGAGGTATCTCTGGTGGCTATTTTAGACGCGGACAAAGAAGGTTTCTTGCGTTCGGAACGTTCGCTTATTCAAACCATAGGGCGTGCGGCTCGTAACTTAAATGGTAAGGCAATCCTCTATGGAGACAGGATCACCAACTCCATGCAAAAAGCGATTGCAGAAACAGAGCGTCGCCGTGCTAAACAAATGGCGTTCAACGAAGAACATGGAATCGTACCACAAGGTTTGAATAAGAAAATCGGTGATATCCTGCAAATTGGCCACAAAGTGGGTGGCAAAGGAAAAAGCCGCACGAAAGACAATACCAAAAATAATAATTCGGTTGATATTCAATCAATGTCAACAAAAGAGTTGGAGCAACGGATTTCGCAACTTGAAGCGCAAATGTATAAGCATGCTCAAGATCTTGAATTTGAAGCGGCTGCGCGAGTCAGAGACGAATTGCAGGAGATACGCTCCCAGTTTATCGCTAATTCCTAATTTCCTTCATACTTCGCGTTGTGGGGGGGTTGGCTTCGTTCAGTCACTCGGGTCACATATTTATGTATGCTCCCCGAGCTGCCTTCACTTGCCGCCTACCCACAACGCAAAGTATTTTGAAAATAGATTTTGTGGAAATACGGGAAACAAAGGGCTAATTTTAGGGAAGGTTTTCCGCTGCGGGTATTCAGCAGCGGAATAGGAAAAATTATAGCAAGTTGATGGTTTCTTCGATGGCTTGTAGTAACAGCTTTCTATCATGGCGATATGGAATATCGTCAGCTTCGAGTACCCGTTGGATTATTTTGCGGTCAGGGCTGATATTATTGGTTTGTGTGCGTGGGCCAAGGATTAACGCATCAATTTTTTGGCAGCCAATATACTGTTCCATCATTTTTAGTTTGTCAGGTAAAGACAGGTTTGCAGCAGGGGAGCTAATTTCTTTCGCTAAATTGCCAATATAAATCATCGGGGCTTTACATTCGCGTAGTGCAGCCGCAATTTCATCCAAAAGTAATAATGGCATTAAACTAGTAAAAAAACTGCCAGGGCCGATAATAATTAAGTCTGCTTGGTGGATAGCCTGCAAGGCTTCTTTAGTTGCCTTGACTGTTGGATACAAACGTAACTCTTGTGGGATTTCATGTAAGGCATCAACATTCACCTCACCGTACACTTCATTACCCATTTCATCGATAGCCATTAAATCAACAGGGGATTCCGACATCGGGATCAACTGCGCATCAACTTTTAGCATATTACGGATAAGATTTATGGCTTCTAACGGACGAACACTTAGGTGGTCTAATGATTTTAACATTAAATTACCTAAATTATGGCCTGAAAGTTCACCATTACCGTTGAAACGGTATTCAAACATCGCAGAAGCAATGGATGGTTCAGTAATTAGCTGATTTAAACAGTTACGCATATCTCCCCAAGCGATCCCGCCTTCAGAGCGACGAATACGACCAGTCGAGCCCCCATTGTCGGTTGTGGTGACAATACCCGTTAAACGAGAACCTAAAGAAGAAAGTGAAGACATCACGCGACCAAGCCCATGGCCGCCACCTAGAGCGACAACATGTTTGAGATCCGCCAGACTACAATTCGGCATAGTGTTCCTATATCAGTTAATTTTCAGTACTTATAAAAGCAAGTAAACCAGCGAGTTACGAAATACGTTTTTTATGCTAAAGCCCGTTTTATGGCGACTAAAATAAATTGGGCGTTAATCTACCATAAAACATCATTCTTAGCTTAAGTACCGTGACAAAAAACAATAAAAGAGACGATTCTGTATTGGTGTGTACTTCCAAGGTATCCTCATCTGTCGCCTAATCACAACTTACAACGCAAATTATTTAGAGTTTTGGTTAATGAATTCTGTGCTTCACTGTTTATTTTAATTGATATGCCAATTATTCAATTTGAAATATCGGTTTTGATAAGCGTTAAGTGCTGATATTTATAACGTAAACAATTAGATGGGGAGCTTGCTTCCCTTTTTAGATCTATATCAATAAATGTTTAATTAAATAGTTAGAGATGTTAATCAATTAGTATGAAATTATACGGTTTGAAACCACTCAAAATGGAAAATTGTCATTGATAATAATAGCTTCGGTGATTCAACTATGTCTTTTGTAAGTCGTTGTATATAATGATATATATCGAATTGCAATTCGCTTTTTCAATTTCTATCGGCTAGAATCCTTACATAAATTAAGTGAACAGAGTGACGCATTTTACAGTTTAAAATCAGTGACTCGGTTCCAAATAAAACTCCTAGCCTTTGCGTCTAAGTTTGAACGACTGAATATGATGCACTGGCCGTGGCCTAGAGCCACCAGGGTGCAAGATAGAAATGTCTGCATCTCCCGTACTTGGAAAGGTGTGATTATGCAGCAACTTGTCGATCAATTTGACCGGAAATTTTATTATCTTCGGCTTTCTATAACAGATGTTTGCAACTTTCGTTGCACATACTGCCTACCCGATGGCTACAAGCCAAGCGGTCGCCATGAATTCTTAACATTAGATGAAATTCGTCGTATCAGTACGGCATTTGCAGAATTAGGCACAGAAAAAGTGCGTATTACGGGCGGTGAGCCGACTATGCGCAAAGATTTCAGTGATATTATTGCTGCCATCAATGAAAATGAATCAATCAAAAAAATAGCCGTAACAACCAACGGCTACCGTATGGCGCGAGATGTGCATGAATGGAAAGCCGCAGGGTTGAACGCGATCAATGTGAGCGTTGACAGCTTAGATCCACGCCAATTTGCGGCCATCACAGGGCAAGATAAATTCTTTCAGGTGATGAAAGGCATTGATGCCGCCTTTGAAGCAGGCTTCGAAAAAGTAAAAGTCAATGCAGTGCTCATGAAAAATGTCAATGATATTGCGTTGAAGTCATTCCTAAATTGGATCAAGCACCGACCAATTCAATTACGTTTTATTGAACTCATGGAAACCGGTGATGGAAGTGATATCTTCCAACGCTTTCATATTTCAGGCGAAACTATTCGCGAACGTTTAATCGAAGAAGGCTGGTATATGCTTCCTCGTTCTCGTAGTGATGGGCCAGCTCAAGTCTTTAGTCATCCAGATTACCAAGGCGAAATTGGGCTTATCATGCCTTACGAAAAAGATTTTTGCCAAAGCTGTAACCGCTTACGTGTTTCCTCACTAGGAAATCTCCATTTATGTTTATTTGGTGAAAATGGTATTCCACTTCGTGATTTATTGGGCGCAGATGACCAAAACGAAGCGTTAAAAGCGCGTATTCAACGGGGCTTACACCATAAACGAGAAACCCATTTTCTGCATATGGGCGATAGCGGAATTACACCAAATTTATCCGTAATCGGCGGTTAACTCTTTTTTATTTCAGGAGAAAATATGTCCCAACTGACTCACCTCAATGCGTCGGGCGAGGCGCATATGGTTGATGTTTCAGCCAAAGCTGAAACTATCCGTGAAGCTCGCGCAGAAGCTTATGTCACCATGAACCCAGCAACCTTAACGATGATTGTCGATGGTAGCCATCATAAAGGGGATGTGTTCGCCACGGCACGTATTGCGGGTATTCAAGCGGCAAAAAACACTTGGCAGCTTATCCCATTATGCCACCCATTGTTGTTAACCAAAGTTGAAGTGACCTTGAAAGCGGAACCTGAACATAACCGCGTCCGTATTGAAACTTGTTGCCGGTTAACAGGGAAAACAGGGGTAGAAATGGAAGCGTTAACAGCCGCATCCGTTGCTGCGTTAACGATTTATGACATGTGTAAAGCCGTGCAAAAAGATATGGTGATTGGCCCTGTTCGTTTATTAGAGAAAACAGGCGGCAAATCTGGACATTTTAAGGTGGAATAATGATCACAGTATTATTTTTTGCTCAGGTACGTGAGCTAGTTGGAACGGAACGTTTAGAACTTACAGACTCGTACCAAAAAGTGGAAGACTTGCGCCAAGCACTTTCACAAAAAGGGGATCGTTGGGCGTTGGCACTTGAAGATGGCAAATTACTTGCCGCTGTTAATCAATCATTTGTTTCACTAGACCACCCTCTCTCAGAAGGGGACGAAGTGGCATTTTTCCCACCTGTCACTGGGGGGTAATATGGAAAACACCCATATTGCAGTACAAACTGAAAATTTTAGTGTTGGTGAGCAATATCAATGGCTTGCACAGTGTGATAGTGATGGCGCAGTGGTGACTTTTACGGGGAAAGTGCGTAACCATAATTTAGGTGACAGCGTTGCGGCATTAACACTCGAACACTACCCAGGAATGACTGAAAAAGCGTTAGCGAATATAGTCATAGAAGCAAAAGAGCGTTGGCCATTGCAGAGAGTTAGTGTGATCCACCGCATTGGCACCTTACAACCCGGCGAAGAAATTGTTTTTGTTGGGGTCACAAGTGCTCATCGTAATGCTGCATTTCAAGCGGCTGAATTTATTATGGATTACTTAAAGACCAAAGCCCCATTTTGGAAAAAAGAAACCTTACCTGAAAATGAACGTTGGGTGGAAGCGAAAGAAACCGACGAGGCGTCTGCAAACCGCTGGTAATCGCATTTTTTCCGCTAAAAAATACGAATTTGCTGAATGGTATTGTCAAAAGAATGTGTTAGACTTTGGTTAATTTCTCCGATTGCAGTATTTTTACTGGGTCGATTTTTCTTTTAGCGAAAGGGTAACCATCATGGGTCAGTTTGATCAACGTAATGATTCTCTTGTCCAGGGTGCCAATACTGGCGTTCAGGCATTTATGTCGCAAGTATACGGCTGGATGACAGTCGGTCTACTGCTGACAGCTTTTGTGGCATGGTATTCTGTAAGCAGTGGTTTGTACTACACCATTGCAACCAATAAGATTCTCTTTTTTGGAATGATTATTGCTGAACTTGGTTTAGTGATGGGCATTTCATTCCTGCTGCAAAAAATTAGTGGCATGGCAGCAACGGGCATGTTTATGCTCTATTCATTGCTCACCGGCTTAACGATTTCAGTTATTCTTGCCGCATATACTGGTGAGTCCGTTGCGGGCACATTTGTCATTACTGCGGTAATGTTTGGTGCATTAAGTTTCTACGGCTATACCACTAAACGTAGCTTAACAGGTATGGGTAACTTCCTGTTTATGGCGCTGATTGGTATTGTTGTCGCTTCTTTGGTTAACATCTGGCTGCAAAGCACCATGATGTATTGGGTGATCACTTACGGTGGTGTTTTACTGTTTGCTGCTTTAACTGCTTATGACACTCAAAAACTGAAAGAAATGGGTTCACAAATTGATGAAGACGACAGAGAAACAATGCGTAAATACTCTATTATGGGTGCATTATCTCTGTATTTAGACTTCATTAACCTGTTCTTAATGTTGCTGCGTATCTTTGGTGACCGTCGCTAATTTGAGTGGCTTTCCTCATTACTCAGTGAAATGAGGGGATAGAAGTCGTTAAAATTGAAAACCCTTGTTACTTTGGTAACAAGGGTTTTTTGATCTAAATACTATCGTAAAATATGATTTGAATATTATTAACTTGTTTGTGATTCAAGGCGTTAATGATAGTTCTAATGCTTTTAATTGTATTTTCAAAGTGTAATATTATTTTTTTTGATCACGCTATTTTCTTCCTAAATAAGTAATAGGCCACTGAACTGGTGATTATCGCAATGATGAATAATGGCCATAAACTATGGAAGATAACTGAAAAATCAGCATTTTTTAGGTATATCTGTTTGGTGATTTCAGTGAAATGACGAATTGGGTTAATCCAAGTGATTTGTTGTAGCCAAATTGGCATGTTTTCGACTGGGGAAATATAACCTGATAGCAGCACTGCTGGCATCATAAATACAAATACCCCAATGAACGCTTGTTGCTGAGTTGAACACAGTGCTGAAATAAGTAAACCAAACCCTACCAAGGACAACCCATAGAATAACATCGTGGCATAAAAGAGGAGTAGGGAGCCAGCAAAAGGAATTTGATAGCAAAAGATCCCAATAACTAGGACCAAACTTGCCTGTGCAGTCGCTACTATCAATGCAGGCACCGCCTTACCAATAAATATTTGCCAAGTGGTAAGGGGAGAAACGAGCAATTGGTCCAGGGTGCCTTGTTCTCTTTCCCTTGCGATAGAAAGAGATGTCACAATCAGTACCCCGATCGTAGTTATTAAAGCTACTAATGAAGGCACAATAAACCATTTATAATCTAAATTGGGGTTGTACCAATTACGAACGATTAATTCACTGTTGTTCGGCAGAGTCTGTGATTGCGTTAGCTCATGTTGGTATTGAGTGACAATTTGTGCAACATAATTTGCTGCAATTTGCGCACTATTTGAATTACGTCCATCAAGGAGTAACAGCATATTAGCGTTATGGTGGCTTGCAATATCAGCACTAAAGTTTTGCCCAAAACGGACAACCAGCAGAGCCTTACGGTTATCAAGCGTTTCACGAATTTCATGTTCATTCTTCAATAATAAAACTTGAGAAAACGCACTGGCTTTGGCGAGACGTTGAGTCAACTCGATAGAATGTTCACCACTGTCTTGGTCAAAAATTGCAATGGTGGTGTTAGTGACCTCAAGAGTGGCAGCCAGAGGAAATAAAATCATCTGAAATATCACGGGTAAAATCAAAATAGCCCGTGTTTGTGGTTCTTGAAGTAATGATTGAAGCTCTTTCATAATTAAGGTGTATAGGCGATAAAACATAACTTCACCTCAATCCAAACGACGGCGAGTTTTTAGCGCCGTCAGTCCAATAAATAGTATTGCAGAAGCGATGAGTAGCAGGAAATCTATCAATAAAACAATATAGATATCACCTGCAAGAAAGAGAGTTTGTAAACTGCTGACAAAGTACCGGGCAGGGATAAAATAAGTCACAGCTTGAATAATGGCTGGCATACTATCAATTTCAAAAATAAAGCCAGATAACATAATAGCAGGTAAGAAGGCGGCATTCAGAGCAACCATCGCTGCATTAAATTGGTTACGAGTAATTGTTGAAATCAATAACCCCATCCCTAATGCCGTTGCCAAATAAAGACTGGTAATGACAAATAATACTAATAGAGAGCCGCGATAAGGTACTCCTAAGACAAAAGTGGTGACAAACATGCATAATACCATCACAAAAGTACCAAGCACTTGGTAAGGCAATAATTTTGAAAGTAATAACTCAGTTTTAGTGATTTGGGTTGAAAGCAATGCTTCCATCGTGCCACGTTCCCATTCTCTTGCAATAACTAAAGAGGTCAAAATAGCACCAACTACGGTAATAATGATGCTAATTGCTCCTGGAATAATAAAATGCTGACTAATTGCCGCTTCATTAAACCAATAGCGCATATTGAGTTCAATTAGTGGGGCTGTTGGGTAGCCTTTATTTTCCCCTTGTTGAATTAGCCACGTTTGCCACACGCCTTGAGTATAAGCTTGTACAAAGTTAGCGGTATTTGGTTCGCTACCATCAGTAATGACTTGAATTGCAGCATTGCCTTGTTTTTTCAACAATTCGGCTGCGAAATTCACTGGGATGACGATAATGCCGCGAATTTCTCCTACTTGCATTTTATCGATTAATAAATGGCGGTTATTACTAATGGTGGCATCAATAAATGGTGAGCCCGTGAAGGTATCAACCAATTCACGTGCTTGCGAACTTTGTTGCTCAAGTAAAATACCGACACGTAATTTACTTGAGTCTAAATTGATACCATAACCAAAAATAAATAGTAACATCAATGGAATAAGCACAGCTATAAGAGCGCTGCTAGGATCCCGCACAATTTGTTTACTTTCTTTCCAGCATAGTGCTTTAAGCCTACGCCATGAAAAATGAGAAGCGGTGTGAGTCATAGTGCCTCCTGTTGCTTATCATAATTCATGATTAGCTCGATGAATGCATCTTCCATGGATGGGTCAGGGTTTTCAGCACTTGCGACTTGCTGTTTCAGTTCATCAGGGGTTCCTGCCGCAATAATTTTTCCATGGTAAACCAGCCCGATACGGTCACAATATTCCGCCTCATCCATAAAGTGCGTCGTGACCATAACGGTAACGCCTTTATCAACCATTCCATTGATATGTAACCAAAATTCTCTACGAGTTAGTGGGTCAACACCTGAGGTTGGCTCATCTAAAAATAAGATATTAGGCTCATGCATTAATGAGCAGGCGAGGGCTAAACGCTGCTTATACCCCAGAGGGAGGGATTCAGTCACCTGATTGATAATCGGTTTGAAATTAAAGGCCTCAACCATTTCTTGGATTTTTTTGGTTTGTTGTTGATGATGTAAACCATAAACACCCGAAAAGAATTTCAGGTTTTGCCCCACTTTTAGGTTACCGTACAGCGAGAACTTTTGTGCCATATAGCCAAGGTGCTGCCTGACTTTGTTTGAACTCGTTTTTAAATCCATTCCAAGAACGAGTGCTTGCCCATCTGTTGGCTTCATTAACGCACACATCATTTTAAAAGTTGTCGATTTTCCCGCACCATTTGGCCCCAATAAACCAAAAATTTCTCCTCGTTTAACTTGGAAATTTACGGTATCAGTTGCCGCAAATTGGCCAAATTTTTTGGTTAAATTACGCGCTTCTATGACGGTTTCTTCAGGATTAGGTGGAATTTGCGGTACGATAGCGGCTAATTCCGAACGATGAGATGGGCCCCCGCCTAATAAGTCAATAAACGCATCTTCAAAACGTGGCTGTGCTTCAATGAGTTTTCCATCTGCCATATTTAATGCAGTTAATAAATTTGTCTGTGATGCATTAGGCTTCAAAATTAAGCGAATATAGCGGCCTTGGATTACACCATCGGTAGTTTCTGGTAATACGAGTGCGTTTTGTAATACAGTACGTTTTTGTGTGGCTGGTACATCAAGTAAAAACGAGCGTCCCGCCATTTTTTCAGTTAATAACTCGGGCTTGCCTGCATAAAGCTGTTTGCCTTTATTTAATAGCAGCACATTTTTGCATTGCTGAGCTTCATCTAAATAGGAAGTACTCCAAAGAATGAGCATTCCATCATCGGCAAGAGTATGAACCATTTGCCATAGTTCGCGTCGAGCGATGGGGTCAACACCAACACCGGGTTCGTCGAGTAAAAGGACCTTGGGTTTTCCTAATAATGTACAGGCTAACCCGAGTTTTTGCTTCATCCCCCCCGATAATTTACCGGCTAGCCTATTGGTAAAAGGGGCTAGGCTGGTGAAAGAAAGCAGTTGCTGATAGGTTTTTTGGCGCTCTTCGCCGAGTACGCCACGCAAATCTGCGTACAAATTTAAATTTTCTTGTACGGTCAGGTCTTCATATAAACCAAATTTTTGGGGCATATAACCAAGACCAGCTCGCATAGCAATGCTGTCGTCGATAGGGTCGAGCCCCATCACGCTAATTTTCCCTGCATCTGGTTTTAATAGCCCTGCAATCATGCGCATTAAAGTTGTTTTTCCTGCACCATCAGGGCCGACAAGGCCTGTTACAGAGCCCCCATGAATATCGATTGTTAAGCTTTCAACGGCTGGAGTATCCAAGCCAACAAATGTTTTCTCGACATTGGATAGGCGGATACTGTAATCATCACTCATAGCAAACTCTTACTGTTTATTATCAGTAAATTGAATAGTTACAGGCATACCTTGGCGTAAAGCATCATCTGCATCATTGACGACGATACGTAGTCGATAGACTAAATCGGTTCGTAAATCCGGTGTTTGTACGCTTTTAGGGGTAAACTCGGCGGTAGGGGAAACAAACCCGATGGTACCATGGTAAGGCTGATTTGGGCGGCTATCCGTATACAGCAAGACTTCTCTACCGGGGATGGCATCACCGAGGTGTGGTTCGCTAACATAAGCTCTGACCCAAACAGGATTTGTTAAAGTGACGCTAAATACGGTATTACCTGCACCGATGATTGTGCCAGGTTCGATTGCTCGGGTTAAAATAGTCCCAGAGGAAGGTGCAGTTAAAACGGTGTCTTGTAAGTCGAGTTCAGCTTGAGCGACAGCCGCTTCGGCTTGTAACCATTCGCCTCGAGCGGCAGCTATCTCTTCTTGGCGAAAACCGCTTTGGTATTGATTTAATTTATCTTGTGCCGCTTGAAGGGCGGCAAATGCTTGGTTTCGATTGTTCTTCGCGTTATCTAAATCATTAGCTGAAATAACGCGGGAGGCAGCAAGCCCTTGCTGACGTTTATAGAAGTTATCTGCATATTGCCAAGCCGCTTGTTTTTGAGCCACTTCAGCTTCAACTTGTGCAACCTCTTGAGTACGGTAACCACTTTCTTTTAAAGCAAGTTGGGCTTTGGCGCTGTCACGCACCCCTTTGGCTTTATTTAACGCGTTAATGTAGGGGGCATCATCCAGTAGGCCAAGTTGCTCGCCTGCAATAATTTTTGCACCTTCATCAACGCTTAGGGATTTGAGCTTACCTGACACTCGAAAACCAAGATTTACCGTTCGGACATCAACATTGCCGTAGAGTGTTAATATTTTGTCTTGCTGTGATTGATAGTAGTAATAACCACCAATTGCAGCACCGATTAATATGAGAATAATGAAAACAACAACAGAACGGTTTTTATTGCTCATAGCTAACCTTACTTAAAGAATCAACGATATGAAAACAAACTTTGTTGTTAGAGGCCGCTGTTTTTAATGGAGAAATGTGGCACCAGCTGCAATAAAATCACCAGCCTCTAGTTATTATCAATGTGAATGAATCACTTTAATTATTTTATCATATCACTTTTCATATTGTTTGCGATGGCGTAAGCCTGCTAATAATATATTTGTATGTTCAATAAGAACTTGATTAATAATTTTAAATTCATTTTCATTGATATGTTTCCAACCCGTTTGGCGTAACAAAGTTTCTCGAGCAATTCGAAATGAAAGTGTTTCGCCAAGGATTGCGTGTGTGTGGATTAGCGTTGTTAAATGATTGGGGTCAGCACCAATGTAAATCGCAATCAAGCGGTTTAGGCGCGAATGTATTGGGCCTAAAGCCTGTTCATGGATTACCGTATAGGCTTCGGTCGGGTTGAGTTGTTCACGTGCTAATATCCGAGAAAAACTTAAATTTTTCTTTTCCAACTGAAAATGATTATAGGCAATGACTGTTTTTTGTAGTAAATCAAGTGCATCATCAGTTACTTGTACTGACAAAGGTTGATTTAGAAAGTTGTCAATTGCTTGAAAAACATCATGGAAATCGTCCCGAATAGTTTTTGCGATAAGCTGAGCTACCGCTAAGTAAAGACCTTCTTTTGAGCCAAAATAATAAGAAATTGCGGCAATATTTTGCCCTGATGCCTGTGCGATCTTGCGTGTAGTAGCGCCATCAAGCCCTTGTTCTCCATATACATCAGCAGCAGTGAGAAGCAATTGCATTTTCGCATTTTCTCCTCGCAACGTTGACGATGAACCTGTATTCATAACCATTCCTTTAAAAATTCAGAATTAAATAACACCTAATTAGCTCTTAATGGCTTTTCATTTTTATAAAAAGTAAAAAACGACATCTCATAGTACAATGTAAGTATATATACTATGTGGGTCGGATTTTATATTAATTTATTAACCAAACTAAATTAATATATTTATCATCTGTAAATAATGTTAGAATTTTACACAGTGTCGCACGGCAGTTTGCGCTTTATCTTCTGACTCACTTCCCCCATAACTGCCACATTCAATTTGAAGCGGTGAAGCCCGGAGTAATTTAATTTGACTACTTTTTCAGACCTCGCGTTAAACGAGGAAATTTTGCTTGCCATTAATGAATTAGGTTATGAAAGCCCTACGCCTATTCAACAACAAGCTATCCCAGCCGTGCTTGCAGGAAATGACCTTTTAGCTAGCGCCCAAACTGGTACAGGTAAAACAGCGGGTTTTACATTGCCAATTTTACAGAAGCTTATTACAACTCCTCGAGCAGGAAAGGATCGCAAGCCTATTCGTGCGTTAATTTTGACGCCAACAAGGGAGCTTGCAGCGCAAGTTGCTGAAAATGTAAAAGAATATAGCCGTCACCTGCGTATTCGTTCTTTTGTCGTCTTTGGTGGGGTAAGTATTAACCCACAAATGATGAAGTTACGTGGCGGGGTTGATATCTTAATTGCAACTCCGGGGCGCTTATTAGATTTAGAACACCAAAATGCAGTAGATCTTTCCCAAGTCGAAGTTTTTGTTCTGGATGAAGCTGACCGTATGTTAGATATGGGGTTCATTCATGATATTCGTAGGGTGATTAATAAATTACCTAAAAAACGTCAAAACTTATTGTTCTCAGCGACGTTTTCTGACGAAATCAAACAATTGGCGAATAAATTACTCAATAACCCTGTAACTATTGAGGTTGCTCCGCGAAACTCAGCTTCTGAGCAAGTGACTCAATATGTTCATCTGGTTGATAAAAAACGAAAAGCGGAATTACTTTCGTTTATGATTGGCCGTGAAAACTGGCAACAAGTTCTTGTTTTTACACGTACAAAACATGGTGCAAACCGTCTCGCTGAGCATTTAAATAAAGATGGTGTCAAAGCTGCTGCTATCCATGGTAACAAGAGCCAAGGGGCTCGTACTCGTGCATTAGCTGATTTTAAATCTGGGGATATTCGTGTGTTAGTGGCAACGGATATCGCAGCTCGTGGCCTTGATATTGAACAGCTTCCTTATGTGGTGAATTTTGAGCTTCCTAATGTTGCAGAAGACTATGTTCACCGTATCGGTCGTACAGGTCGTGCAGAAGCAACTGGGATGGCAGTTTCCTTAGTATGTATCGATGAGGCTAAGTTACTCAAGGATATTGAAAAATTATTGAAAAAATCTATTCCATTGATGGCGATCGAAGGCTATGAGCCCGACCCCTCCATAAAGGCGGAGCCTATTCAAAAAACACCACAACGCAATGAACGTCGTTCAGGTGATAGAAACCAAGGTAAACCACCACGTCGCAGTAATTCGCCATCGTCAAAGCCTAGTTCAGGGAAGGGGGCAAGTTCCCCATGGAAAAACGCCCAGAAAAAAGTCAAACAAGGGCGAAGTGACAGCTAATCTTCCATAAAGCTTGTAGCTCTTTTTAATGTTAATGGCATTAACTGGAGCTACCTGTGAAACTATTTCAAGCCTGTCACTGGTCACCCCCATCTTAGAATTTTCCTGCTCATCTATTTAATAAACGGTATGATAAGCAGGTGTTATTACGTTTTTTGTGAGCCATTTATGCGCGTTTTATTAGCTCCTATGGAAGGAGTTTTAGACCCTTTAGTACGTTGTCTATTAAGCGAAGTTAATGACTATGACCTGTGCATAACAGAGTTTGTTCGCGTGGTTGATACCCTTTTACCGGCAAAAACTTTTTACCGTTTATGCCCTGAACTAAAACATGGCAGTCGTACCCCTTCAGGGACATTAGTTCGCGTGCAGTTATTAGGGCAACACCCTCAGTGGTTGGCAGAGAACGCAAACCGAGCGGTCGAGTTAGGATCTTGGGGGGTTGATTTAAATTGCGGGTGTCCATCAAAAACAGTTAATGGCCACGGTGGTGGTGCGACGTTATTGAAGCAACCTGATTTGATTTATCAAGCTGCGAAATCAATGCGTGAAGCAGTTCCAAAAGAATTACCTATTTCGGTTAAGGTTCGTTTGGGGTGGGACAGTTCTGAATTTGCTTATGAAATTGCAGATGCGGTTCAACAGGCCGGGGCAACAGAACTTACTGTCCATGGTAGAACCAAAGAAGACGGTTATAAAGCAGAGAGTATTAATTGGTCTGCTATTGGAGAGATCCGCCGTAAATTATCGATCCCAGTGATTGCTAATGGTGAAATTTGGGACTATGCAAGTGCACAGCGCTGCCTTGAAATCACAGGTTGTGATGCCGTGATGATTGGTCGTGGAGCACTAAACACCCCAAACTTAAGCCGTGTGGTCAAATTTAATGAATCTAAAATGCCTTGGGAGCAAGTTGGCAGGTTGTTATTAAAGTATACAGAACTTGAAAAACAAGGGGATACCGGCCATTACCATGCAGCTCGGATTAAGCAATGGCTAGGCTATTTACGTAAAGAATATCATCAAGCAGATGAACTTTTTTCTCAGGTTAGGTCGTTAAAAAATGCCCAACAGATTGCGCAAGTGATAACTGAAATTGTGAGCAATTAGTTATGAATAATGTTGATTGGCAAAATTTTATAGTTGCGAAATTAACTTATAGGGTCTTTACTTAATTGGTAGGAGAGCGATTTAATTTATTTAAAGCTCTACTATTATATGAGAACATTTTGACATTATAGTGAAATTACCTAGTCTGGGAGGCGTAAGATGGGTGTAATTGCTTGGATTATTTTTGGTCTAATTGCAGGTGTTTTAGCTAAGTGGCTGATGCCAGGTACTTATCACATGGGGTTCATTATGACCACCGTGCTGGGGATCGTTGGTGCCGTTGTGGGTGGTTACATCAGTACTTTCTTTGGTAAAGGAAAAGTTGATGGTTTCAACTTTGGGAGTTTTGTTGTCGCGGTTATCGGTGCGATTGTCGTACTGTTCTTAGCCGGGATATTTGCCAAATAACCATTTCCTCTACTTGGTAAATCTTCATTCTATAAGCCACTTAAATATCAAGTGGCTTATATTTTTATGGAAGAAGAGGATTACGACTCGATTGGCAGGCCGTTATCTTGCCCCCATTGGGCCCATGAACCATCATACAAACGCACGTTTTGGTTACCTAATAATGTTAATGCCATTAATACCACAGCTGCGGTCATTCCTGAACCACAGGTCATCACTGAAGGTGCATGGATATCGACACCTTGTTTAGTAAAAATAGCTTTAAGTTGCTCCGGTGATTTGAATTCACCCTTTTCAACGAGAAGATCCCATGGGACGTTTTTGCTCCCAGGAATATGCCCCATACGTAGACCCGGACGTGGTTCTGGCGCTTGAGCAAGAAAGCGTGGTTCTGCACGAGCATCAATAATTTGAATTTTTCCTTGATTTACAATATCAAGCATTTGCTCTTGATTCAGTGCGTTACTGTCTTTACGTGTGGCATGGAATTGCTTCGCAGCTGGCGGAGTAACTTCCCCGGACTGAACATCAAACCCTGCTGCTTTCCAAGCATCGATGCCACCGGCTAAAATTTTAACGTTTTTGCAGCCCATAGTCGTGAAAGTCCACCACGCTCTTGGGGATGAAAATAAGTTATTCTGCGAATAAATAATAACTTGGGTGTCATTACCTATGCCCATGGCACTAATTGCTTGGCTAAAAATATCGGCACTTGGCAGCATATGGGGTAAATCACAGCTTTTGTCTGCAATTTCATCTTGATGAAAGAACTGAGCGTTAGGAATATGTTCTTCTAAATATTGTTGGCGGCAATCATAAGGTGCGGTCGGTGGCGGAGAAGATGCATCGAGTACAATGATGTTATCATTAAATAGATGTAAATTTAACCATTGTGGGGTTACGAAATAATCGTTGTACATAAGCTATCTCCATCCTGGGCTGATAAATTATTTTAAAATTACTGAATTTGATTGGGGGCTGGCAGTGCTGAAGGGGATTGCGGTTGCCCTTGCTCAAGCGGTGTGGTTGAACGTGTATAAATGTTCATACCCGCTAAAACAATACCGCCTACAGAACCAAAAGCGCATAATGCGCAAAGTGCGATAACAACCTTTTTCATTTTCTATAGCCTGCCTAGTGATAAAAATCCAAATGATATAAGAACTCAAAGTATAACCGGATGAGTGTTGCAAACAAGTTAAAAGCTATTATTTCTGTTGCAGAATGGGCGTTTTGCAAAAAGCTTCCCAATTTTTATGTATAATGGGTATTAATACAGTAGTTTTGCGAAGCGGTTGGCAAAAGCGTTTTTTACATATTCCGTATTGTTGTCAGTTTCGTTATCTTTCATTTTAACTTTGGTCACCTGCATAATTTATGTCCCTGTCGAATAAAACTAAAGAACAAATAACTCAGTGGTATAAAGGGTTGTCCGTACAAATTGACGGGTTTGTTTCCCGATCACCGCAGCGGCAGATGATCGCGCAAGTCGCAAAAAATTTAGCAGATGATGACGGCCGCCATTTGGTTATAGAAGCGCCTACTGGGGTGGGTAAAACGCTATCTTATTTAATACCAGGGATAGCGGTTGGTAGGGAAGAAGGTAAAACCTTAGTGATCAGTACGGCGAATGTGGCATTACAAGACCAAATTTATAGTAAAGATTTACCCTTATTAAGCAAAATTATTCCTGATTTAAAATATACAGGGGCGTTTGGGCGTGCTCGTTATGTTTGCCCTCGTAATTTAGAAGCTATTTGTGCCGCGGAAGGCGAACAAATTGATTTAATGTTATTGGTGGAAGATAAAACAGAAATTGCGAATAGTGAAGAGCGGGCTATTTGTCAGCAACTGCGGCATGACTTTCAGAGTTTTGCATGGGATGGGCTAAGGGATCACCACAAACGTGCATTTAGTGATAGCTTATGGCGCAAAGTCAGCACAGATAAAATGAATTGTTTAGGTCGTAATTGTCAATTTTATCAGCGTTGCCCATTTTTTATTGCTAGGCGGGAAATCGAAGATGCCGATGTGGTGGTTGCTAATCATGCGTTAGTTATGGCTGCAATGGAAAGTGAATCGGTATTACCTGACCCGAAAAATTTATTATTAGTGCTTGATGAAGGCCATCATGTTCCGGATGTTGCAAGGGATGCCCTTGAAGTTGAAGGCGAAATTACGTTAGTTCAACTAACGGCACAGCTTGATAGCTTTATTCAGCATGTTGGGCAGTACATGGGGCAATTTCGTCCGGCGAAGCCACCAAAGTTAGCTAACCCCGAACGGTTACAGCAACATGCAGAAAAATTACGTGAAACATTTCGTGATTTCTCATTATTAGCGAATGCATTATTACCAGAAACATCAAAAGAAACTGAATATTTATTTCCGCTTGGTGTATTGCCTGAAGCTATGCAACTGAGCTGTCAGGCCTTGTTTAAGCAAACTGATGCATTACAGGGACTGGCGGAAGCCATCTTAAATGATTTGACGGAACAAACTGCGAAGCAAGATATTGTCCGCTTACATCGCTCCATTATTGTGACTAGTAGGGCTATGGGGTACTTTGAAAATATGTCGAAGCTTTGGCGGTTGGCGGCATTAGAACAAAGTTCAGGTGCCCCTGTATCAAAATGGTTAAGTCGGCGTTATGAGAAAAACCAATCTCGCTTCTTTATGCATTGTGCAGGGATCCGAGTCAGCGAACAATTACAACATTTGTTATGGCGAAATGTTCCTCATATTGTGATTACCTCGGCAACACTGAGGTCATTGAACAGTTATTCACGTTTTATGGAACTTACTGGGTTATCCGAAAAAAGTGATGACCGCTTTGTGACATTATCTTCTCCTTTTAACCATGTTGAGCAAGGAAAAATTATTATTCCTAAAATGGAATATGAGCCAACGATAAACACTGAAGCTGAACACTTAGCGGAAATGGCAGTATTTTTCCGTGAACAATTTGCTAAAAATACTCACCGTGGAGTACTGGTTTTATTTAGTAGCCAAAGAGCGATGGAAGGTTTTCTTGAGCATGTAAAGGATTTGCGTTTGCAGCTTTTAGTTCAAGGAGATCAACCACGTTACCGGTTAGTCGAAACTCATTGCGAAAGAATTAACCAAGGGCAATCTAGTGCCTTAATTGGCTTACAATCGTTTGCTGAGGGGTTAGACCTAAAAGGGGAATATTTAACTCAGGTCCATATCCATAAAATTGCATTTCCACCAGTAACAAACCCTGTGATTATCACCGAAGGGGATTGGTTGAAATCATTGAAGCGATACCCATTTGAAGTACAAAGTTTACCTAGCGCCTCATTTAACTTGATACAGCAAGCAGGTAGGTTGATTCGTAGTCATGAGTGCTATGGTGAAATTATTATTTATGATAAACGTTTGCTAACTAAAAATTATGGTAAAAGGCTATTAAATGCATTACCTGTATTTCCTATAGAACAACCTGAGATACCTAAAAACAGTAAATAACTAAGTTAACTTATTTTATTTTTAGGTATTTGAATAACAGTTTGATTATAGTTAATGACTTGCAAATAAAATGGCCACTCTACAGTGGCCATTGGTCAATTTTAATTGACTCTATTTACGACATTACTCAATATTTGCTTCTAAGAACCAGAGGAATTTATCCATATCGCGGGAAGCTGCGGTAAACATATCCGCAGTGTCTTCGTCTTCCACTTCATCAATGGCTTTACGGATATCATTTGCGACAATAGCATAGCGGTCGGCTAACGCTTTTAAGTGGTCTTGTACGCTATGGATATTAATTGGGTAAGCTTCTAACGAGGTGAAGCGGTTAACTTCTTGCGTTGTACCAATAGCAACACCTCCCAATTGAACCGCGCGCTCTGCGAATTCATCTAAATGTTCAACTAACGTGGTTCTAAAGCCATCTAGCATTTCATGGATAGCAATAAAATTACGGCCACGCATATTCCAGTGGGCTTGTTTAGTCATTAGAGAGAGATCGGTAAAATGGACCACCATAACATTAAGAATTCCAATGGTTTCCAATTTTACGCTGTCTTCCATATCATTACGTGTATATAAAAGTTCATTTGAAGATGCTTTAAATAATTTAGCTGTGCTCATGATTCATCCTCTCTTAAATATGAATTTGTTTAGTAACCTCATCTGTCAATAAATATAAAATAACCAAACTAATTTGTCATAATGTAATAAACGATTAATTTAATAGGTCTATTCGATATACTTTATTAACCGTTAATTAATTGTGGATCTTCGGTACTAATCGTTTTTGACAATAAGTGCGATAGAGATGATAAATTTTTATTTAAAGCATAAACTAGAAATAAAAATAGATTATTTCAAATTGATGAATAAAACTTTACACGAAAAAAGGTTAATAAATATCTATATATCGAATTTATTAACCTTGATTGTCTTTGTTTGCTTATAGTTTTTAGTGACTAGGACACTTTTTCGATTTTTGACTTTGGTACCGCTGTTGAGGTGGAACCAATAGAAGCACAGACAATACATAATAATGCCAACCATTGAGTCATCGTTAAGTGCTCATTTAGGAAAACAATTCCTAAAAATGCGCCCATACAAGGTTCAAGGCTCATCAATGTACCAAAAGTTCGGGCTGGTAAACGCGTTAGCGCGATCATTTCTAATGTATAAGGAAATGCGGTTGATAAAATCGCGACTGCTAGTGCAATAGGTAAAATTGAGGGGTCGAACATCACCTCGACACCTGTTTGCATTAAGCCGATAGGGAAGAAGATCATGGCAGAAATAAATGAACCTATTGCAACGGTTGCTGCACCGTAACCCGCTCCTGCACGTTGCCCGAATATAATATATAACCCCCAGCAGACACCGGCTCCGAGAGCATAGAGAGCACCGAGTGTATCAATGGAATCAATATTATCGCCGATTGGAAGTAAGAATAATAACCCAACAATAACAAGGGCTATCCATAAAAAATCAATCGGACGGCGAGAAGAAAACATCGCAACGGCTAAAGGACCAGTAAATTCTAAAGCAACAGCTATCCCTAATGGAATTCGTTCAAGAGATAGGTAAAACAAATAATTCATCGTACCTAGGGATAACCCATAAGCAAGCAATGGAACTAGCGAATTTTTTCTGAATTTTAAACGCCAAGGCTTAAAAATAACGAACAAAATAATAGTAGCAAGCAATAAACGTAAACCAGTAACACCGGGAGCGCCGATAACAGGAAATAAAGTTTTAGCTAAAGAAGCTCCGCTTTGAATAGAGGTCATTGCAAGCAGTAATAACCCTATAGGTAATAGCGGAAATGCGCTCTTTTTAGTGTCGGCAGACATAAATAAGTAAACCTCGGAAAACGTAACTTAATTGATAATAAATATTTAGAAAATAAGTATTCAGTGATGAAAAATAATTTCTTAAAGATTATCTCATAAAACAGCACGGCTTTATATTTGTTTATGGTTTAGCTATAGAGAATAAGGGGGTAAATGTGCTCTATTGGTTGTCAACATGTTGGTTTAGGTGAATAGCAGTGCTATAAACATGAGTTAGTCTCATTTTATTATGGCGAAGAGTGAAGCTTGAGCTTCTGTATTAGGCTCGTATAATTCAGTGCTTTAACTAAAAAGTCACAATAAAAATGGAAAATGAGGAACAAATGGGAAAAATTAAAAGTATTGCAGTGTATTGTGGTTCCAGTATGGGAAAAAATGAGGTCTATCAGCAAAAAGCCATTGAGTTTGCTAAAGAAATGGTTAAACGTGATATCACGTTAGTCTATGGTGGAGCGAGCGTGGGAATTATGGGGACAGTTGCTGATACCGTATTGTCATTAGGGGGAAAAGCGATTGGGGTGATCCCATCATTGCTAGAAGAACGTGAAATTTCTCATAAGAATTTAACTGAGTTGTATAAAGTTGAAACGATGCATCAGCGTAAAAGTAAAATGATTGAGCTTGCGGATGCCTTTGTCGCTTTGCCTGGCGGTTATGGCACGCTTGAAGAGTACGCAGAAGTATTTACTTGGAGCCAAATTGGTTTGCATGCTAAGCCATGCGCTTTATTTAATATTAATAATTATTGGCAGTCATTGATTGATATGACAAATAAGATGGCAGATGAAGGTTTCCTCCATGAAAAATACCGTCATATGGCGATTGTGAATGATTCTCCCGCTGAATTATTAGAAAGTTTTGAATCTTATATTGCCCCATCAATTAAAACCTACGACTAGCATCAATACTGAAATAACAGAGAGGAATGCATGATAAGGGAAGCTATCAAAAATGATGTGGACTCTATTCTTTCACTTTACCAAATTTTGTTTTCGGAGATGGCATTACTTGACCCTGAGCGCTTACAACCCGCTGAACAGGCTAAGGAATTTATTGAAAATGCAATTATTGACGATAAATTTTATGTGTTAGTTGCTGAATTCAACGGTGAGATTAAAGGGTTTTGTATTGCACAACAGCAAATCGCTGACCCTTATAGCTGCATTGTTCCTCGAAATTTTGGTTATATCTTTGACCTAGTGGTTGCTCCTAATTTCCGTGGTGAAAAAGCAGGGCAAAAATTACTAAATGCGATGAAAGCCTGGGCAAAAAGTCGACAACTAAGCCACTTGGAGTTGTCAGTGTTAGCGCAAAACCATAAAGCGATTAAATTTTATGAACGAGAAGGGCTTACTGAAATCAGTCGTACTATGGGGATCACACTATAGTTTGGCAATATAATCGGTCTTTCCTTTCGTGTTAATCAATTTGCTGAAAACAGCACAAGATCTAAGCGGCGTAATATGGCATAATGCGCCGCTATTTATACCTGCCGTACTCTAATGACCATGCATGGAATGCATTTTACTGCTCAAATCATTATTTTGGGTTATTTTGCACGCCGCAGTCATGGGCCTCTAATCATCGCAGGCTATTTTACACCGTTTAATTTAAGGCATAGCAGTGTTAACAACGAACAATATCACTATGCAGTTTGGCAGTAAGCCACTGTTTGAAAACATTTCAGTTAAATTTGGCACAGGCAACCGTTATGGTTTGATCGGCGCAAATGGAGCGGGTAAATCCACATTTATGAAGATCTTAGGGGGCGATTTAACCCCTACAGCTGGAAATGTGAGTACGACCGATCCAAATGAGCGTATTGGTAAACTTCGCCAAGATCAGTTCGCATTTGAAGAATTTACCGTACTTGATACCGTGATTATGGGTCATAGCGAGCTGTGGGACGTCAAACAAGAGCGCGATAGAATCTACGCCTTACCTGAAATGAGCGAAGAAGACGGCTACCGCGTGGCTGATCTAGAGGTCGCTTATGGTGAAATGGACGGTTATAGCGCGGAAGCTCGTGCCGGTGAATTATTGTTGGGTGTAGGTATTCCTGTCGAACAACACTATGGGCCGATGAGTGAAGTTGCACCAGGCTGGAAACTGCGTGTGCTGTTGGCACAAGCCCTATTTTCTGACCCAGATATCTTATTACTCGATGAGCCGACGAATAACTTGGATATCGATACGATTCGTTGGTTAGAGCAAGTGCTGAACGATCGTAACTGTACTATGATCATTATTTCCCATGATAGGCACTTTTTAAATACCGTATGTACCCATATGGCTGATCTAGATTACGGTGAATTGCGTTTATTCACTGGTAACTATGATGAATATATGATCGCGGCAACTCAAGCACGTGAGCGTTTACTGGCAGATAACGCGAAGAAAAAAGCACAAATTGCAGAACTGCAATCTTTTGTTAGCCGCTTTAGCGCTAACGCATCTAAATCGAAACAAGCGACTTCACGCGCACGTCAAATTGATAAAATTCAATTGGATGAAGTGAAAGCGTCTAGCCGACAAAATCCATTTATTCGTTTTGAACAAGAGAAAAAATTGTTCCGAAATGCGCTTGAATTAGAAGCTGTAACCAATGGTTATGACCAAGGGCCATTATTCAAAAACGTCAATTTATTACTGGAAGTTGGCGAAAAAATGGCTGTCATTGGTGCTAATGGTATCGGTAAAACGACATTCTTAAAAACGCTGGTGGGTGAACAGCCTGCAACGAGCGGGATGGTTAAATGGTCAGAAAACAGCAGTATCGGGTACTATGCCCAAGACCATGCAGAAGATTTTGAAACGGATTTAACCGTGTTTGACTGGATGAGTCAGTGGAAAAGTGAAGGGGATGACGAGCAAGCGGTGCGCAGTATTTTAGGCCGTTTACTGTTTTCTCAAGATGACATTAAAAAGAAAGTTAAAGTGTTATCCGGTGGTGAACAAGGGCGTATGTTATTTGGTAAGTTAATGATGCAACAGCCAAATATTTTGATTATGGATGAGCCAACCAACCACTTGGATATGGAATCTATCGAGTCATTAAACTTAGCCCTCGAATTATACAAAGGTACGTTAATTTTCGTTTCTCATGACCGTGAGTTTGTTAGCTCGTTAGCGAGTCGTATTTTAGAAATTAAAGAAGATAAAGTCATTGATTTCAAAGGTAGTTATGATGAATACCTGACAAGCCAAGGTGTGGTTATCTAAATCTGTTTTTTGGGATTAGAAACACAAAAGCCCTCAAAATCTGAGGGCTTTTTAATGGGTGAAGTAAACTTAGTTTTTCTTCACAAACTCAGATTTCAATTTCATTTGACCGAAACCATCAATTTTACAATCGATATTGTGGTCGCCTTCGACCAAACGGATACCTTTAACGCGGGTACCAATTTTTAGCATAGAAGAGCTGCCTTTGACTTTGAGATCTTTAATAACCGTGATGGTATCACCATCAGCTAACAGGTTGCCATTGGCATCTTTTACAATCAATTCATCAATATCAGCTACAGGTTCGGCATCATTCCATTCATGCGCGCACTCAGGGCAGATATACATATCGTTATCAGTATAGGTGTATTCAGACTGGCATTTCGGGCAAGGAGGGAATTGCATATTCATACTCTCAGTAACTTTATCAAAAGAATAAACAGTGGTGATATTTAAACCATCAAGCACCACAAAAGAGAGATAGTATAAGGTGAAAGGGCAATTAAATTATTTTTTCGGATTATTCTTAATTTTGATGTAATAAAAATAGGAAAAAGGCGAGAAAAGCCTCGCCTGAATGATGAGAAAAGCCAACTTGCCCGAAAATTTAGCAGTTAGCTTTTAGCACAGACTTCACAATGCGGGTCTTTGCTAAGTTTAAATTGGCGAAAATCCATGGTCATTGCATCAAATAGCAATACTTTTCCTGAATTAACTTTCCCATAATTAGCTAATAATTTAATGGTTTCCATCGCCTCTAGCGTACCAATGGTCCCGACTAAAGGGGACATAACCCCTGCTTCCACACAAGTTAAGTTATTTTCACCAAATAAACGGCTTAAACAGTGATAGCAAGGGGTGTTTTCTTCATAAGTGAAAACAGATAATTGCCCTTCCATGCGAATAGCAGCACCTGAAACCAGTGGTTTTTTTCGTGGTAAACACAAGCGGTTGAGCTGTTCACGAATGGCAACGTTATCTGTGCAGTCTAAGATCACATCATGATGCATAATTAATTCATCAAGTTGTGCATCATCAAGTTGTGCATTGACGGTGTCAATTTGAATATATGGGTTAATGGCAGCAAGTTGCGCTTTAGCTGAATCAACTTTCGGTGTACCAATGGTGACGTCACGGTGCAAAATTTGCCGTTGCAAGTTAGACAATGACACGGTATCGAAATCCACCAATGTTAGATGACCGACACCAGCAGCAGCAAGGTATTGAGTTGCAGCGCAGCCTAAACCGCCAAGACCAATAACCAGTACTTTGCCAGCTTTAAGTTTTTCCTGCCCATCGAAATCAAATCCACGGAGGATAATTTGGCGGTTGTACCGCAACATTTCCGGATCGCTAAGCTCTTGCACTGTTATTATTCACTTTTTAATAAATAGTTAAACATTTCGACTTCAACCATTTCACCCGCTTCAACACGGCCACGTTCTCTTTCAAGGACAATAAAGCAGTTAGCTAAACTAAATGAACTAAACACGTGTGAGCCTTGGTGACCCGTCGTGGCGACTTGCAATTGTCCTTGTTCATTAGCGGTTAGAATTCCTCGTTGAAAATCTAAACGGCCCGGGCTTTTCTTCAACGCGGTGGTAACCGGAACTTTGAAGCGTAGCGGGGCACGCCATTGGCTGTGTCCTGAAAGGCGTGCAATCAGTGGTTGAACCAATTGGTAGAAGGTGAGTGCGGCAGAAACAGGGTTCCCCGGTAGCCCACAAAACCAAGCGTCACTTAACTTACCAAAAGCAAAGGGTTTTCCTGGTTTAATGGCTAACTTCCAAAAACCAATCGTGCCTAATTCATCCAAAATTTGTTTGGTATAGTCAGCTTCACCCACGGAAACGCCGCCACTACTGATGACCAAATCAGCGTGTTGGTTAGCTTCGATAAAGGTTTGTTTGAGTTTTTCTGGCGAGTCCGGTATCACACCTAGATCAAGTACTTCGCAGTTAAGTTTTTCAAGCATCAGGCGAACGGTGAAACGGTTAGTATCATAAATTTGCCCATCTGCTAAAGGAAGGCCAACGGCTTGTAGCTCATCGCCCGTTGAAAAAACGGCAACTTTAAGGCGACGATATACGGTGACATCTGCAATCCCCAGTGAAGCAATTAAAGGTAGCTGAGCGGTCGTTAGTAAGGTGCCTGCAGGGAATACGGCACTGCCTTGGGTGATATCTTCCCCTGCTTTGCGGATATTACTACCTTGTTTAATTGGTTGGGTGAATACAATACCTTGGTCCGTTTGTTGTGTAGATTCTTGCATCACAACGGTATCCACTCCTTGTGGAATTGGTGCGCCTGTCATAATACGTACGCAGCAACCTGCTTTTAGTTCACCTTCCATCGGGTTACCCGCAAAAGATTTACCTGCTACAGGCATTGGCGTTTTACCATCCCAATCGGCGAAACGTAAGCCATAACCATCCATAGCAGAATTATCAAATGGTGGAACATTGATAGGGGAAATCAGGTCTGTCGCAATGATACGTTGTGCAGAGGAGGTCAGTGGAATGATTTCTGTATCTGTGACGGTTTTCGTTTGAGATAGTAATTTTTCCAATGCAACATCTAGAGAAATCAAATCGTTAGTATGACACTGATCCATAAATAATGACCCTCATTATTGTTATCTGCCTTGAGGCTTTAAAATGTGTTCGTGATGCATATTATGGCAGAAATCCATTAGTGCGTGAATGAATAGAAATTGATTACAGATAGCTTTTGGTTAGATTTAACGAACAGGGAGGCATTAACGTAGACAAAATTACACATGAAATGACCAATTTTTAGATTATTTATTGCGTTAATCATTTCAAGTTTATTCGTTTATCGCCATTCAAGGTTAAAACATTGATAAAAAATGTGCTACTAATCACCTTATATAAGGTGTAAAACCTTTTAATGTATGTATTCATCTTGTGAATAAATTACAGGGCTAAATGCAAATATTTCACAGCGATTAACGATGTTGTACTGGATTATCTCTACCTGCTGTTTTAGAGTACCGCACACCTGCATTTTATAAAAATAGTTATACCATTTGTGGAGGATCACATGTCATCTCTGAGTAAAGAGGCCGAATTAGTTCATGCCGCGCTGGAGGCTAGAGGCCTAGAAACGCCTTTACGTATCCAGCCAAAATCAGGCGACGAACGTAAGAAACTGATTGAAGGGCACATGACAGAGATCATGACGCTACTGAATTTGGATTTAACCGATGACAGTTTAGCTGATACCCCTCGTCGCATCGCAAAAATGTATGTTGATGAAATTTTTTCAGGGCTTGATTACGCAAACTTTCCAAAAATCACTTTAATTGAAAATAAAATGAAAGTGGATGAAATGGTCACTGTGCGTGATATTACGTTAACAAGTACCTGTGAGCACCATTTTGTTACGATTGATGGAAAGGCTACGGTTGCCTATATTCCAAAAGATAAAGTCATTGGTTTATCGAAAATTAATCGAATTGTGCAATTTTTCTCACAGCGTCCACAAGTGCAAGAGCGCTTAACACAGCAAATTTTGGTTGCTTTGCAAACATTATTGGGAACAACAAATGTAGCTGTTTGTATCGATGCAGTGCATTATTGCGTGAAAGCACGTGGTATTCGTGACGCGACAAGTGCAACAACAACAACGTCATTAGGCGGGTTATTTAAATCAAGCCAAAATACACGGCAAGAATTTTTACGTGCAGTGCGTCACTTATAATTTATGACAGCAACGACGCCGTCAAGTCGCATTGGCCAACTTGACGCTGTTCGTGGTATGGCGATTTTAGGTATTCTTTTAATGAATATCTTTGCTTTTGCTTTACCACAAGCGGCGTATTTAAACCCTTATTACACCAATAAAACACCCGACTCAGAGGCTTACCTCTGGGGGATTTTCAATGTCCTTTTTCAAGGCAAAGTTCTCGCTATTTTTTCCATCCTTTTTGGGGCAACTCTCGTGTTGTTGCAGCCTCGTTCTCTTCGTTGGAATCAGTGCCGTTTATTTGTTTTAGCTCTGTTCGGGATGATTCATGGGGTTGGCTTTTGGGACGGTGATATTCTTTTGGCCTATGCATTAACGGGCTTGTTGGTAACCTATTTGCTTAATCAATATGATGATGGTTTTTTATTGAAAATAGCATTGTCACTATATTTGATTGGGCTAGTTATCTTGCTCGTGTTGGGAAGTGGTGTAGATCCCTCAGGTTTTTGGCAAACCTCGGATAAGCAATTAGCATTTGAATATACTATACATACCTCTGGGGGAATGGATGGTGTGTATTATCGAGCATCAGAGATGCTCAAGATGGTTGAAATGTTGGTTATCCAATATGGCTGGCAATTATCTGCGTTGATGATTATTGGCGCGTTGTTAATGAAAAATGGTTGGTTACGAGGGCAATTCACCGCTCAACATTATCGCAAAATAGCCTGCATATTTATCTTGCCATCTATATTGGTCCAAATAGTTTCGCTATACATGCAAAGCCAATTCAATTGGAGCTATTTTTCAACATCAATCATTGGTTATATTATTAATGAGCTAGTTATTCCATTTCAATCTTTAGGATATATAGCTCTGGTGTATGGCTTTTGGGGGATAGTGGTAAACAACAAAGTAATCCATGGGCTGCAATATGTGGGTCGTATGGCGTTGAGTAATTATATTTTGCAAACGCTAATTTGTACCACACTGTTTTACCACTTAGGCTATTTTGGGCAATTTACACGGGTTGAATTACTTGTTTTGGTTCCCGTTATTTGGGGAGCAAATTTATTGTTTTCTTATTATTGGTTAATGTTTTTTAGCCAGGGGCCACTTGAATGGTGTTGGCGCAAATTGACGGGAAAGTTAATAAGTAGATGAAGGTTCATCTACTTATAGGTCTAATTCAATTTATTGACTTCATCCGGTGAAACCGCCGGATAGCCTTTAATTCCTGCTGGCATCTTAATGGGGGCTGGGATGGATTCTTGTTCACCTAAAAATTTAGGTTCCCGTTTTAAGATATATAAATCCGCCAGAGCGCCTAGCCGTGCAAACACTTCACGCACTCTCACTCTATACATTCCAGAAGGTGTCGGAACTGCTAAACATTGTGCATCAATACCTTTATGTTTGGCGATAAAGACCGCGCGTTCACAATGAAAACGCTGGGTAATAATCGTAAAATTATCGGTATCAAACACTTTTTTAGTGCGTACTACGGAGTCTAATGTCCTAAAACCTGCGAAATCGAGCACGATTTTAGAGGCTGGAACCCCTTCTTTAATTAAATCTTTACGCATGTTGATTGGCTCATTGTAATTATGAGCGCCATTATCACCACTGAGGAGCAAATATTTAACTTTTCCACTGTGGTATGCCTCTGCTGCGCCTTTAATGCGATAGGTATAATAGAGGTTATTAACTCCAGAGGCATAATATTTGGATGTGCCAAGTACCATCCCAACATCGCGCGCAGGCAATTTTTCTACATCTTCATAGATATAGGGGGCGGTATCCCAGCTTATCCAGCGATCAAGCAACATTATGGTCGTAAATGCGATCCCTGCAATAATAATAAGACCAAAAAACAGACGTTTCCTCATGTCCTAGCCTTGATAATAAAAAGTCATAATCCGAAATTGTCAGCCCCAATAGGCCTGTGTCTTTAGGCTACTTGACTTAAATTAGTGACGCAAGTCGCGTAACGTAAAGTCATGTCAATGTCTGAATACCAATCGAAGTTGACTAATATTAAGCCTAATAATTGAATTAAAATTAATCAGACATTGGATGAAAAAGATAAATCACATTCTCATTAAAGAGTGAGCGGCTTCACATCATGATAGTTTTTATAGAATGAAGCTATATATTATGAAATTTTAATTCTATATTTTGTTTGTTCTGTGAAATATTGTTTCTTTGGCGGTTTTTTGTGAATAACAGTTCTCTAATCCGATAGGTGAGGAAAGTATGAAATTAACGACATTACTAGCCGCGAGCGCTGTGCTTGTTACAGCAAGTGTGGCGGCAAAAGAGTACCAAATCAATCATACCGATCAGTTAAAATCACTCAATGATGCGACTAAAAGTACTGAAGTCTGGGAAAAAGCAGAAGTATTAACCGATTTTACTTACCCATGGGAAAAGGAAGTGGCTCCCAAAACAGATTTTCGCGCTTTATGGAGTGATGACGCACTATATTTCCGTTTTATTGCAGATGATAAAGATATTCAGTTAGGTGATAACCCAGATAAAGACCAAGCGGTGTTAGATTCTGACCGAGTCGAACTCTTTTTCGCGACTAGCCCTGAATTAAAACCTTATTACACGGCTGAAATGGACCCGAAAGGGCGTACTTTCGATGCAAAAGCTAATTATTACCGTGAAGTTGACCCGAGTTGGAACTGGGAAACATTACAAACCGTGGGTGAAATAACGCCAAATGGTTATGTATTAACGGGAAAAATTGATTTAGATGAATTCACTAAACTCGATTTATGGCAAGACGCAGACAAACAGACACTAATGTGTGCCATTTTGCGTGGAGAGTTCAGCGCGGGTGAACCTAAGCAAGTGCGTAAATGGATTAGCTGGATCAAACCTGATTCCGTTAAACCTGATTTTCACATCCCATCAGCCTTCGGAACCTGTAAGTTCGTAAAATAGCATTATCGCCGGTGGCTTTTGTCACCGGTATTTTTCAATACAAACCTATTATTGTGAGAAAGATCATAACCCGCAATTAAGTGGTACGAAATTGCTGTGATTTGAATTGAAATTAAAATTCATATGATGTATTTTTTAATGAAATTAAATTTCATGAGGGCGTTTGAATGTCTCTAGCCGAAAATACTCTGAGTAACTGTCTACACAATGAATTCAATCAGGAAACACAGCAGTTTTCACGTTTGGATACGCTATCGATGGTGAACGTCATTAACCAAGCTGATAGCACGGTTGCAGGTGCCATTCAGGCTGTGCTACCTGCGATTGCTCAAGTGGTTGACGCTGTTGCTGAGTGCTTAAAGCAAGGTGGACGTTTGTTTTACATTGGCGCGGGTACTAGCGGTAGGTTAGCCGTATTAGATAGTGCAGAATGTCCACCCACATTTGGTACTTCACCTGAAATGGTGCAATCGATTATTGCGGGTGGCCAAGATGCAATGCTAAAAGCGGTTGAAAATATTGAGGATTCAGCAGAATCAGCGATTGCTGAGCTAAAAAAACGCCAACTTTGTGCCAAAGATGTCGTGGTGGGCATTGCCGCGAGTGGACGTACACCATTTACCTTAGCGGGTATTGAATACGCTAATGAAATCGGTGCGTTAACGGTGGCTATCACCACGCGAGGAAGAGGGTTATTAAGTGACGTAGCAAAATTGGCAATTGCCCCCGATGTTGGCCCTGAAGTGTTATCGGGTTCGACTCGTATGAAAAGTGGTACTGCGCAAAAAATGATTTTAGGCATGCTAAGTACTTGTGTGATGGGGAGACTAGGTCGCATTCATACTAATTTAATGGTTGATGTTGTTGCCAGTAATATCAAATTACTGCGCCGCGCAGAACGGATTGTGAGTGAAGTCTGCGGTATTGATGAACACACCGCGGCAGGGTTATTAGCGCAAGTGGATTATCATCCACGACGCGCAATTTTAATGCATGAGCTACAAATTAATGCACAGCAAGCGACGGATATCGTTCAACAACATCCAAATACCACCTTGGATAGCATGTTAGCAATTACCGTTAAGTAATGGGATAGCATGTTGAAGAGCAGGGTTATTGGCTCAGTCAACATCAGGGGGATCATATGGCTAATAAGATAGAACATCTGGAAGTACTCGCCAGAGAAATAGAAAAATATGCGGGCGGCTTTGAGAACGTGGCAACATTAACTCATTGTATGACGCGTATCCGTTTAGTTTTAAAAGATAACAGTAAATTTGATGCTGAGTCCTTGAAACAAATTGAGGGCGTAAAAGGTGTTATTTTTAATGGTGAACAGCAACAAGTGATTGTTGGGATGGGAACCGCAGCGAAAGTTTTTTCGGTGATGAACAAACGTATGCAAGGTAGCACCTCTACGACATCAGAAAATGCAGCACCGGCGGAGAAAAAAGCGTTTTCCATTCGCCGTACGTTGAATACGTTAGCCGCTATATTTGTTCCTACTATTCCAGCGTTGATTGGTTGTGGTCTAATTATGGGGCTAATCAATATCGTCCGCTTGGTTGCTCCGGGGGTTGTCGACCAATTCCCTGAGTTATTTAAGTTATTAAAATTGATTGGTAGCGCAGTCTTTGTTTATCTTTCAATTATGATTGGGGTGAATACCGCGAAAGAGCTTGGTGCATCTACCTCAATTGGTGCGGTCATGGCTGGGTTACTTTCGATGCCGGGGTTAGCGGATATCACCTTATTTGGTTCGAAATTAGTCCCGGGTAGCGGGGGTATTTTTGCAGTGCTCATGGTGGTCGTTTTCTCTTCTAAATTTGAAGTGTGGTTTAGGAGCATTATTAAAGAAAGCTTAGACCTTATCGTGACGCCATTTGTGACCATTTTAGTCTCTGCGATGGTCGCAATTGTGGTGTTCCAACCCGCAGGACATTACTTAAACCAAATTTTGGCTCAAGGTGTTTCTGTCGCTTTATTAAATAGTGGCGGTGGTGCCGTGGCGACTGGCGGTATCTTGGGGGGAAGCTTCTTATTCTTATTACTAACGGGTTTACATCAAGGTTTGATCCCAATTCACGCTGAAATTTTACAAACTTTTGGTCTGAATTACTTGTTCCCAATTTTAGCGATGGGGGGAATGGGGCAAGTGGGTTCGTGTTTCTGGGTTTATTTAAAAACCAAAAACCAACGCTTGAAGAAAACCTTAGTCGGTGCGTTACCTGTGGGTATTTTTGGTGTTGGTGAACCGCTTTTATTTGGTGTGTCATTACCATTAGGTAAACCATTCATTGCAGGTTGTATTGGTGGCGCAGCTGGCGGGGCATTAATGGCGTTCTTCCATGTCGGGATCATCATTCCTTTTGGAACAGCAGGGTTATCATTAATTCCATTAGTGGGTGATGGCCAAATATTGGATTTCTTAATTGCTGTTGCAGGTGCATGGATTGTCGGGTTCATTGCCAGTATGATAATAGGCTTCACTGATCCAGAAAAATAATTAGAAGGAAAAGCCATGTCGACACTGACGGTAAAACTGGAAAGCTTGCAGACACGCGGTAAAGGCACAGAACAACGTATTGCCACATTTTTGCTGGATAACCGCGAAAGTCTTATCGCGATGAATGCAGCGGAATTGGCACAGGCGGCTGGGGTCAGTAGTGCATCTGTTATCCGCTTTTCACGCCAAATGGGGTACCGTGGCTATCCTGAATTTAAAGTTGATTATTTGTCGGATGAGAAGCAACACAAAGCAGAAAGTTTATACGGTAATCTGAGTCGTCACGATGATACCTCTCAGATTATCGCCAAAACAGGGCAAATGTTTATTTCGGCTATTGAAAAATCACTGGATTTACTTGAGCCCTCTGTCGTAGATACCATCGCGCAAAAAATGTTTCAGGCCAAACGTATCGTGCTGTTTGGTGTCGGGTCTTCAGCCATTGTTGCCAGTGATATTTTCCATAAATTAATTCGCATTAATAAACACGCACTGTTTAGTTATGATTTGCATGTTCAGCTAAGTTACTCGGCAAATTTGGGGCCGGAAGACCTAGCTATTGCAGTAACGGCGCGTGGAAATACTCAAGAAATCAATAGTATGCTTCGTGCTGCAAAAGAAACAGGTTGTCCGACAGTCGCACTGACACGTTTTGGTCAAGATGAAGCGATAAAGTTAGCGGACTTCGCCTTGCCTTATTTTTATGATGAGCAACATTCCCAATTAGGCATCATCACCCCCCAAGTGTTACAGATGATTACTTTCGATACATTATTTTTTAAATACCTCACGTTAGCAGATAGTGATGCAAATGAAGCATTACAAAAAGGGCGACGAGCACTGATACAAGGCAAGAGTTAATGATTGTAACGGAGTTAGCGATAGGCGCACTTATTGGGCTGATTATCAGCACAACGGGTGTCGGTGGTGGTGTGATTGTCTTACCGATACTGACCTATTTTTTTGGGCTAAATGCACTAGCGGCAGTAGCCACTGCCAATTTCCTTTCGATGCTAATGAAGGTTTCTTCTTCTTATATGCATTTTCGATTAGGCAATATCCCCTTTAAAGGCGCTATGATTGTATTAGCGATTATGTTGCCGAGCACATTTCTCTCAAGTCTGTTTGTTACATGGTTGGGGGGATTACCGGGGTATGAAAAACAAGTCGAGTGGGGTATTAACCTGTTAGTGGCTGCTGCCATTATTTTTTCGCTATATTTATTTGTTCAGCGAATATTTTTTGTTTCGATCATCAAGCAAGAAGCGGCAAAAGGGGATCAGCTAAAATCCATGGCTGTGCCGGCTATCCTAGCGGGTGTTGTACTTGGTGCAACTGGAGTTGGTGGTGGGGTGGTTGTTCTCCCTATGTTGCTGCGCTATATGCAACTGAATATTAAGCAAGCAATTGGTACATCGATTTTTGTAACAACCGTGTTGTCTGGTTCCTCTGCTTTAGCTTATGCGCAAGATGGCTATACGGATTTAAAACTGGCGCTGATATTGTGTGCAGGGGCATTGATTGTGATGCCATTAGCTAAATATTTACTGGTCCGTTTATCTGAACGTACTTTCCAATACATTACATTGTTATTAATTATCTGTAGTGCAGTAATGATGACAATGAATTTATTCACTTTCTAGATTTACGCGTCCTATTATTGACGGTATCAATAATAGGACTAATCTCTTACGAAAAAACGGTATTTTTATCGCTGATTAAGTTCTTTTGCCATTTCTTGGTAAATAAACTGGCGCTCATAGTTCAGGTCTTCGTCTTGTAGGGAAGAAAACTGGCTTAGTGTTATGGCCAGTAAGGCGGCAGCTATAAGTACAATGACACCGCTAGAGAGTAGTTTTGCCCGGACGGTTGCTTGGGGCGCAAGTACAAAAGCGCCACTAATAACAGCGCCAAGTACTGCTCCACCAATATGAGCAGCGTTATCAATACCTGACTGCAAACCATTGATGAGAGTTAGCGCAATCATCCCAATAATATTATATAGCGGGCGTTTTAATTGGTTGCGCTCTTCAAGAGAGAGGTTTGGGTTATTTATCCCTTTTAATAAATAAATTACGGAAGCGGCAGCTAACCCCATAATGGCTCCAGATGCGCCAATACCAACGGTAATATATACCGTGTTGTCAGGTAAATATAAACTATTCCATGCATTCATTGACGCGCGGTTTGCTGCGGCGTTAATGGCTTCACTGTATTGCCAATAAGCGCTAAAAAATGCCGCGCCAATACCTGAAAATAGGTATATTGCGAGCATCCTAAATTTTCCATAGGTGCGTTCGCATTCAATCCCAATAACAAACAAGGCCAATGTATTTAAAGCAAGGTGCATACCACCTGAGTGCAATACCATACTGACTGGATAACGCCACCAATCCCCCGTTAATGAAAGTTGGTAAACATTGGCACCAAATAACAATAAGTTATTTTCTTGGGAACCGAGTGGGGCGGCATAATTGAGCTGGTAAAAATAAACAACAATATTTAGCACCGCAATAAAAAGTGTTAGGGCTATTGCCCATAGGGAAAACTTAGGTTTCTGTGGAATAGCAGCATTGAGGTCGCCAGTCATGTCAATATCCTATTAATCAGTCATGGCCATTATCTTAAATAAGTGATTTGTTTAGCGCAATTTATCATTATCTGAGAAAACAGACATTCGTTTTTTCGGATCTATAAAAAACAAAAAAGGAGCTCTAAAGAGCCCCTTTCAATCAATACCGTTATGACAAATTAAAACGAGGTCCGTTTATAGGTACGGTACTCTGGTTTCCAGAAATTACGCTCAATGGCTTCATCCAATGCGCTATCAGAGGTGACCGTTGCCACACCTTGGATCTGTGCTTCTTTTGCCACTTGTTTAGCAATAATGCGAGATACATCTTGAATATCAGACAGTAGAGGTAATAGCGCACCTTCACCATTTTTGGCTAGTGGCGAACAGCTGGCGAGAGCACGGCTGGCAGCCATTAACATGCCATCAGTGACACGTTTAGCACCAGAGGCAATCACACCAAGACCAATACCCGGGAAGATATAGGAGTTGTTACATTGTGCAATTGGGAACACTTGGTCTTTGTAAGACACTGGGCTAAATGGACTTCCTGTTGCGACTAAGGCCTTGCCATCAGTCCAATTGATAATGTCTTCAGGGCGAGCTTCGACGCGTGATGTTGGGTTAGATAACGGCATCACGATAGGACGTTCACAGTGCTTATGCATCTCTTTAATGATTTCTTCTGTGAATAACCCAGCTTGGCCAGATACACCAATCAATATGGTTGGTTTGGCATTGCGTACCACATCTAACAGTGAAATTGAGTCACTGTTAACATCCCAGTCGGTTAAATTTCCACTGCTTTGGGTTAATTTGGCTTGGAAATCGAGTAAATTAGGCAGTTTATCGGTTAATAAACCAAAACGATCAACCATATAAATGCGCGAACGCGCTTCTTCGTCGCTTAACCCTTCAGATTTCATTTGAGCGATAATTTGTTCTGCGATACCGCAACCCGCTGAGCCTGCACCTAAGAAAGTCACGCGTTGGTCACTTAACTTACTGCCTGCGGCATGGCTGGCGGCAATTAAGCTACCTAATGCAACTGACGCGGTGCCTTGAATATCATCATTGAAACAGCATAGCTCATCACGGTAACGGGTTAATAAAGGCATCGCATTTTTCTGAGCGAAATCTTCAAATTGTAATAATACATTTGGCCAGCGGCGTTTAACTGCCTGAACAAATTCATCAAGGAACTCGTTGTATTCATCACCCGTAATACGTGGGTGACGCCATCCCATATACAGAGGGTCATTCAGACGCTGTGGGTTGTTGGTTCCTACGTCAATAACAATAGGTAAGGTATAAGCAGGGCTGATACCCCCGCACGCGGTATAGAGAGAGAGTTTCCCAATTGGGATGCCCATACCACCGATACCTTGGTCACCAAGGCCTAAAATACGTTCGCCATCAGTAACAACAATCACTTTCACATTTTGTTTGGTGGCGTTTTGTAGCATGTCGTCGATGTATTCACGATTTGGATAAGAAATAAATAAACCACGTGCACGACGATAAATGTCAGAGAAATGCTCACAAGCTTCACCCACGGTTGGGGTATAGATAATAGGCATTACTTCAGTGAGGTGAGCATCTATAAGGCGATAAAATAAGGTTTCGTTGGTGTCTTGAATATTTCGCAGATAAATGTGTTTATCAATATCTGATTTAAAATCAATTAATTGGCGGTAGGCACGTTCAACTTGTTCTTCGATGGTTTCAACTTGTTCAGGAAGTAAACCATGCAAGTTAAAATTTGCACGCTCTTCTTCGGTGAAGGCGCTTCCTTTATTCAGCAAAGGGAATTCAAGCAAAATTGGGCCAGCGTAGGGTATATAGAGAGGGCGTTTTGTTTCGTACTCATGTTCCATGAAATATCACTCTTCGGACGATTAATCAACAAAGTCAGGGTAGATCCTAAGCTAAACAGCAAATATGTACAGTAAATAATGATAAAAAAGCGTTAAAAAATTTACTGAAAAATATTGTGCATATGATAAGGAGTTTATGCGCGGAAGGGAATGAAAGCCGATAACGGCATACGCATTACGGTAGGTAGATCACGGTTAGCCAAGTATGAATGAATTCTTTTTATCTCAGCGGGTTTTTAAACAATGGTTTAACTTCCTTATGGATAAATTTTCTTAATGTTTTTTTCTCTATTTTTAATGAGTTAGTGAGTGAAAAAATTAGTTTACTGTAAGCGAAATTATATTTTCAAATATCATATATTGCTGCATGTTTTTAACTGTTTTAGCTTAGGGTTATTAATTTATATTTCAATCTTGGGGTAAATCATAGATGAAAATTAAAAACATATTAATAATATTCATATTATTGATTATTTCTCTTTGCAATCTGTCATATGGAAATGGCTTTTTAACAAACAAAAAAGAGAAAGTAAAATCAGATAATATTGAAAATTCTTATAATAGTAAGAAAGAAATAGGTATTTTTATTATTTTGATTAGAGAATATATGAAGCAAGTGATGGTTGAATATAATAAACCATTATCAAATAAAGATTTTAATAAATACCATTATGAACACGCATTAGCTCATCTAGAAGTGCTTTTAAAACGTTTTGAAAATGGCAGTACTACGACTCGCAGGGATATTAGTTATCAAGAGGCTGCTGAAATAAATAAAAAAGCATTTGCAGCCTGTGATATGCCCTTTGATGCTTGGTTCTTTGCAGATGTTTTTGATGTCTTAGATCATGAAACTAATCAAAAAATTTGGGATGACATGCTAAATGCATTGGCGAATGATTCCCATGAAAGTGAAAAAAAAGTATTTTTATTTCTTTGGAATAAAATGAAAAATGTATCGGATTTAGATAAGATCGAAAAAAGCAAAAGATGGCTTAATAGACTTGAGCGCGTAATTATATCATTTAAATCATGATTGGAAATTATATTTTATTATTCTAGTTTTTATAATTTAATTATTATTAAATTAGTTCAATAGGTGAAGTTATGGAATTTGGTGTTTTTATCAACTATATATTTAAGTTAATTATTAATGTATTTCTATTATTAATTTCTATAAATGTTTATGCAGAAAATAGACCGGGCTTTGTTTGTGGGCAGTTTAATAAGAATATTATAGAAATTCCTAGCGAGTATGTTTTTTTATTTGCTGAATATGAAGGGTATAGTTATTTTGACCCAAGGTTTATTGAAAATAAAAAAGGGTGTGAGGCTAATTTTAGAATTCTGCCAATGAGGATGTCATGGCCAGATTTAAAGCCATTTAGTGAAGTCAGCCATGATGTTAAAATGATAGAAGTCTATGTTGAGCCATTAAATAGTGACCCTGAAAAATATTTCAGTCATAAAAAAATATATACCTAAATATGGGGAGGCTTAAAAGAAAGGGTGAACTATATTATGATGAGGAATTAGAACTTTATTTTAATGAGGTTTCTATTGAGTTTAAACATATTAATGGTAATAAAGTGGATGTCATATAATAAAGTATGGTTACTATTGGGATGAAGATAATGGTGAAGTCAATGTTTTAATGGAGTGTTCATGGAGACAGTTAGATGATAGTTATCGGCGTTGTAAATTATTATCATTAATGCCTGAGTTTGGTCTTAAATATAGTGTTTCATTTGAGTTTTCAAATCTTGTTAATTGGGAGACTATTCAAAACAAGGTAAGGCTATTTTTATCTGAATATATTAAAAATTAGGGGGTAAAAATATGAATGGTCGCGACCGTAGGCAGGGAAACTTAGAATTAATATCAACAGATTTATCTAATGTTACCCGAATTTTAATGGTTAGTAAGAATCTAGAGATTATGTATGATTAGTTTATTTTAATAGGTGTAAGTATGAGATTTGAACTAATAATTAGTTATCTAATTAAAATTACAGTTAATTGTCTTATGCTATTAATCTCAATAAATAGTTACGCTGATAATCGTCCCGGTTTTGTCTGTGGGCAGTTTAATGGGAATATTGTAGAAGTACCTCTAGAATATATTGATTTTATTACGGAGTACGAGGGGTATAGCTATTTTGACCGTAGAGCAGTTAATAATAAAACAGGATGTAATGCTAACTTCACTGTATTGCCTTTAAGAATGACATGGCCGGAAATGAAACCCGTCGATAGAATGGGATTAGACAAAAACATAGAGGAAATAAAAATAGCAGTAAAACCAATGACAGATAATATGACAACAATGAATAAATTTAGGGATAATGCAATAAACAGTGGTTATTTTGGTACAAGAAGTGATGTTTATTATGATGATGAACTTGATCTCTACTTTGTTGAGTACTTAAGAGAAAATGCAATAACGTATAAAGGGAAAAATTATCAAGATAAAACTCGAGTGTATTGGTCTGAAAATAAAAATGAAGTAATAAGTGTAATTAAATGTCACTGGCTGACTTTAAAAGGAGGTTATCATCGATGTGATATAAATGGGCGTATCCCAGAAATTGATGCTTATTTTCAAATAGATATCAATTTGAATAAGATTCATCAGTGGGAAAAAATTTTGTTAAAATCAAAAGGGTTTGTAATGAGATATCTTAAATAAGAAAGCATTTTAGTGTTGAAAAGGATATTAGATTGCTAATGAAAATCATACTATTCTAAATTAATGATTTAAAATAATATAAGTTTAATGACCAAGGTTTATATAAAAATAAGGTTTTAGCTATTATGAAACTATATTTTAGTTTAATTTTATCTTTATTACTATTCTCTTGCATTACTTATGGCGAGAACCGCCCCGGTTTTGTTTGTGGGCAGTTTAATAGGAATATTATCGAAGTTCCTAGTAAGTATGTTTTTCCATTTGCTGAATATGAAGGGTATAGCTATTTTGACCCAAGGTTTGTTGAAAATAAAGAAGGATGTGATGCTAATTTTAGAGAATTAACATTAATAACGCATTGGCCTTATATGACAAGTGTTGATCCCCAAAAAAAATTTCACCTTGAAATAGATGAAAAAACGATAAGAATTATATTGAGACCAATTAGAGAGAAAGATTATTCATTAACACAAAAAATGAAAAATTATCTAAATGCATCATATTTAGGAAAGCGAAGTCAAATATTTTATGACGATGATTCTGACCTTCAATATGTTGAATATTTTGATGATTATAACGTATCTGAAAGGTTATATAGTGGAAAAAAAACTCAAAAGAAAAGATCTTTTTTTTGGTTCGAAAAAGAAAATGAAGTTATTGCTATCTTAGAATGCTTATGGCTACCATTGGAAAATAAATATTCAAGTTGTAATATGAGTTTTTCAATATTAGAAAAAGGTATACTTGCAGAGATTAAATTTGGTTTTGATAAGTATAACCAATGGAGGGATATAATGAATGAAGTTAAGGTTTTTGTCTTCGGTTTTATTAAGGATGAATATTATGAGTAAAGGTATGGCTAGTTTTTCAATTAATTATAATGATATAGCAAGTTTAAATGTTATTTTATTAGAAAGTAAATTTGCAAATTCTATGGGCGAAGAAAATTTTTCAAGTATACCTAGTGAGGATGTTTTTATAATTTAAAATATATTGATTTATTTCAACAGGTGCAAGTATGAAATTTGAAATGATAATTAATTATCTAATTAAATTTACAGTTAATTGTCTTGTGTTATTGATTTCTATAAATAGTTTCGCTGATAATCGCCCCGGTTTTGTCTGTGGGCAGTTTAATAAGAATATTATAGAAGTTCCTGGCGAGTATGTTTTTCCATTTGCTGAATATGAAGGGTATAGCTATTTTGACCCAAGGTTTATTGAAAATAAAAAAGGGTGTGAGGCTAATTTTAGAGTGCTGCCAATGCGAATGTCTTGGTCTGATTTGAAACCATCTAATGAGGTAAGTAATGATGTTAAAATTATAGAAGTTTATGCTGAACCATTAAAAGGAAACCCTGAAAAATATTTGAGTTATAGAAAACACGTGTATTTAGATATGGGGTACCTCAAAAGAAAGGGGGAGTTATATTATGATGAAGAGTTGGATCTTTATTTTACTGAAGTGACTGTAACAATACGAAGAAGTATTGGTCATAAAGATGATATGTATTTTAATAAAAAAGGATATTATTGGAAGGAAATTAATAATGAAGTGATTTTTTTAATTGAGTGTGAATGGTTACCAATTGATGAGAAGTATCATAAGTGTTTTCAATATTTTTTGATTCCAGAAATAGGAACTAAGGTTAAATTTTATTTTGATGCTAAAGAATTATCTAATAGCAATATAATGAGGAAAAAAATACGCATTTTTTTACTCGACCATGTTAAAAATTAGGAGATAATATGAGAACTCAAGAAATTAGAAAGGGTGATTTAAAGTTAACTCGTAGTGATGTTTCTAATGCAATTAAAATTTTATACGTAACCAAAGAACCAAAGTTGATGTATGAATATTTGGAAAGTAAAGGAGACCGATATGCTAAATTAGCTAATAGTGTGGTTAAAGGTGATTCTCTTTCAGGTGCTTTTGCGCTTAATTATTTAGATGAAGCTATTTTAGAGCATATTGGAGTGCAAGATGAGTTTATAATTGAGCGTATTCGCTATGATATGGCAATAGCTTATGTTCAAACCCTAAAAAATAGATTTGAAGATGGAAAGGATGTAATCTATGGTGATATAAATCACATAGAGGCTAAATTATTTCATAGTAGTGTATTTTCTTATTATAATCTTCCTTCTGATGCATGGACTTTAGAACCTGTATTTTTTGTGTTACCTAGAGAACAAAGAGAGAGTTATTGGCAGAGAGCTTTAAATTCTGTAGGTGATATAGAAAGTGAAATATTATTAAGTATAAATACTAAAGATATAATGTTTAGAGCATTATATGAAGCTCCAGCGCATATGCAGCCTAAAATACATAGTTGGACTAAACGAGTTCTGGATATTGATAATGTAGTAGATGGCGTGGTGGTTACAGCCAAGAAATCTTATCAAAATATTATATCTCATATAGAAGAAGATAATATGGATAGAATAAATACAATTATTTATAATACAGGAAACCCTTTAATTGATAGAGGAACAGAGCGTTTTTCATTTTGGGATTATCCTTCACAACATTTAGAATCATTTCAAGTACAAACAGATTGGCGTGGCCAAACGGAATTTACACATAAAAATCTATTGTCTGAATATTATTTAGAAAGACCTGACTATATATTACCAGAAACAGGCTTATTTGATTCACCATCAGTTAATTATCAACCAGATGTTGCTCATTATGATCGTATGATTGATGATTTAAGGGGAAATATGCCATCAATAAACAACAAGCCAACACCTCCAATTAAGTATCCACATAATATGGTAGATAAATCGATATTGGAAAGCACTTATCCAAAATCCGAACCGAATAGGCAATTAGCACCTCGTACAACAAACCTACTTGATAGGTTTAAGGATAATGAAACACCAACAAATTATTATCTAGAACGCCCGAGTGTTGTTCTTCCGGGAACGCCAGGATTTAAAGACTTCCCTACAGATACCATAAGAAATAACCATCATTTTGAAAATATGATTGGCCAGTTAAGAGACAATATGTCATCAATGAACAATTCAATGGACTCATTTGATGATAAATACTCAATACCCTCAATGCCAAGTATACCTGAATTTAGTTATAGTGGTTATTCTTCTGGAGGATCTTTTAGTTTTAATTAATATTTAAAAAGTCCGCTTATAATAAAATAAATTATTTCAGTTATTAGTAATCTAATGGTGATTGCTGATGTTTTTTTGTATGTGGGCAATGTTTTTTTACATAATTGTTTTTAAGATTATTGGTTTCTAACTTTATGAATAACAAGGATGTATATGAATTATAAATTAATATTTTTGCTTTCAGTTTTTCTTCTCAGTGCTTGCCAAAATCCTCAAGGAAATAATGTAAAATATAATAAAAAGAATATAATTAGTTTTTGTGAAACAAAAGGTGTTAAAACGCCACGTCTTTTCTTTATGCTACAGATGTTATACTTTTCTGAATCTAAGGATTTAATATTTGATAGAAAAAAATTAGTCATTTTTAAGGGTGAAAAAGATAATAACCCAATGTTAGCATTTTTAAAGTATCCAAAAGAAGCATTTATTAAAAAATTAAGCCATGAACAGGCAATGGATTTTTATCGTGAGAATTTAAATGAAATGGGAATGTCTTATCATGCTTGGATTTTAGCAGATGTTTTAGATGTTATTAATGAGAGAAACCGAGAGGCACTATGGCAACAGTTCGTTTTTGTGATGAATAACAACGATCCTGCGAAGGAAGCTAAATTATTCATGATGCTTTGGTATGCAATGGTAAGGGAGGCTTCCAAACTACCATCAGACAAGCAAATTAAAAGCAAAAGATGGCTGGAGAAGATGAGGCGGATTACTTTAGTTAAAAATATAGAAAAAGAATTAGACTTTATGTTTGAAGAAATGATTAATGATTCAATGAATTTTAATAAGAATAAAAGGAGTTCTAATGATGGTTTCTAAATCTATTATTCCTAAATTAATTTTTATAATTTTATCATGTTTAATTCTCATAAATAAAGGTTACTCTTTTAATGAAAAATATAACCCTCAAAAGGTAAATGATTCAAGTGATAAATATTTTAGTATTTTTATTTATCTAGAAAAAGAATTTTTAAATAATCATATGAAGGCACAGGGTGAATCATTCACCAGTGAAAAACGGAGTCGGTATCAAAAAGAAGTCAAATTAGCATACGGACGAATTATGAAAAATCGCAAAGAAAGTGATAACATCCCAATTGGTGATATTACACATCAAGAATTTATTAAAATAAAAAAAGAAGCGATGTTAAATTCAGGAATTCCTTATGAAGGTTGGTTGTTTAAAGATGTATTTGAAGTATTATCTATAGATAAACAGAATAAAATTATAGGGAAACTATTAAATAGCTTTTCTAATAAATCACTTAATGGTGAATCAGCGTTATTTGCTAGCATTTGGCTAGACATGAAAGAAGAAGCCGCGCAATCTGCATCGATAAAACAGCAACAAAGCCAAGCTTGGCTAGAAAAAATGCGAAAGATCCCTTTAGTTATTACATTAGAAGAGACGATAAATGAAACAGAAAAATTGTTTAATGAATTCACTTACTAGGGCATATATTAATCAAAACTAGTGAGTTCTATTATGGATGGCCACTTTGCAGGTAAATGGTTTTGTGAACAAGATTAAAGTTCTAATAGCAACTATACGGTTATTGCTGTTTATTCAAGCTCCCAGCAATAACCGTTATATTTAAATAAATATAAAATTAATCCAAATAAGCTAATTCAATATTTTGGCAACCCAGTGCTTGTAATGTATTTTCGGTAACACACCAATGTTTGATAATCGCATCTTGTTTTTCAACAAACTTAGCTTGGTCGATGGCGTGAATATCTTTACCTGCAAGGTTAATCATAATTAAAGCGGCTTGTAGTGGCGGTAAACTTGGGTTGAATGCGGCATTTTCTGCGTAGCGGCCTGTAAACAGTGAGCCATCTTTTAACTGTAACGCAATACCTGAATGAGATTGACTATAAGGTGCATGAGATTGGTTTGCTGCTTCAATTGCTGCACTTAATAACCGGTCACGGCTTTGGTTTTTATAGCCATGGTCAACAGGGTCGAGTAGTAAAGTGGTAATATTGAGGTCAGACGGCCCAAATGAGTCGGGTAAATAGTGGTGTAGTACCGCAGGTGTGCGACCTGGTAAATTCACCATAATTTTACCACCTTCACGTAATTCATTCATAAATTGGCGGCAGTGGCCACAAGGTGTGTAATTTACAGTAATTGAGGTAATCTGCGTTTCACCTTTCATCCAAGAGTGTGTCACTGCACACTGTTCTGCATGGATCACTTGGCCCATTGATACATGGCTAAATTCCATATTGGCACCAAAATACAAGTTACCACTTGCTCCACGTGCGATTGCACCCACGTTAAAATGGGAAATAGGAGTGAGGGCATAGGCAGCAGCAAAAGGCAATAATGCAAAGGCTAACTCAGCGTCGTCTACACTTGTTTCAGCTTTAATCTGTTCAACTTGTTCCGCCGTTAACATGCCTTGAAAATCAGATTTATCAATGATAGGTCTAAGTACCGACTGTAACTTTTCTGGAAGCTCGGCCCAAGCGGCCTTAAATCTTGAATGCATGAGTTACTCTCCCTATTTTAATTGTTTTTATTCTATTCAATAATACGTAGAACTATGTGTGATAATTATCACTATTTTGAATGTAATACATGAAACATATTCTTTTGTTGTGAGATATATCTCATATTTTATCAGTGTGCGTATGAGCAAGAGGCTATTGAACTCCTCTTACTCATATATTTGGTTATTGGCTTAATGAATTAAGCTTAGCTAAAAAGATGTAAAATGACAGGGAATATAAACGGGGCAATAAGCGAGGTGATAACCCCACAGGTCATTAATGCAAGAGAGCTATAAGCACCTTCAATGTAATTCACTTCGGCACAGCGGGCAGTACCTAGGGCGTGGGAAGCGGTTCCCATCGCGAGTCCCCTTGATGCGTGGGTTCGTACACGCAGCACATCAAATAAGCTATGGCCAAACATGGCGCCTAAGATCCCAACAAATAACACGCAGGCGGCACTAATCGCAGGGATCCCACCAACCGAATCAGCAACAGCCATCGCGATAGGGGTAGTAACCGATTTAGGCAAAATAGAACCCGCGATATCAGGGGTTGCCCCCAACCATAACGCGATGGCGGCACCGCTAAACATGGCCACTAAACTACCTGCAAAACAAATACTTAATAAAGATTTCCACTGGGCTCGAATTTGGTGCATTTGTTCGTAAAGTGGAAAAGCGAGCGCGACGACTGCAGGCTGTAGTAAATCATTGAGTATTTTGCTACCTGCAAAATAGTGCTCATAAGAGGTATTCGTGATCACTAGTAGTGCAATCAATACCGCAATAGTAATTAATAGTGGGTTTAAAATCGGTAACTTAAATGTGGTCGACAGCTTACGAGCCAAATAAAACACCACAATGGTCAACGGCAATGACCACCAAATATGTTCTAACATTATTCATTCCCCTTAGTTTTATCATTATTAATGACCGAAGAAATTGGCTCTTCGGGGGGTAAAGGAACGTCATCAGGTTGAGCCCCAACGACAGGGCGTTCCTTATGAATATAGTTGGAACTGATGGCGACAACGACCATAACGATTAAGGTACTAACCACACAGGAAACGATAATAGGAACCATTTGTTGGCTAATTAATTCATAGTAATTCATTATGCCAACACCAATAGGAACAAACAGGATGGTCATGTTTTTCAACAAAATGCTGCAACCGGGTTGTGCCCACTTGGCGGGGATAATTTGTAACGCAAGCAATATGAATAAAATTAACATGCCGACAATGCTGCCGGGAATGGAGAATGGAAGTAGTGTTGAGATAAGGTTTCCAATAATCAGGCAAAGGTAGAGTATTGCGAAAGCTCGCAAATACTGCCATCCCGTTATCAGTACCTGTTTAAATGACATGAGACTGGTCCTGTAATGTAATATCTATTCATCATACAATTAACTTTATTATTGTGCTACCGATCACAATAAAAAGCCAATAAAAAAGTGGGAAGTATTTAGCTTCCCACTTTTGATGAATAACAGACTAAAGCAAGTATGGGTTATTTAACTTGCATACCGGGCTGTGCACCACTGTCAGGGCTGAGTAAGAAGATATCTTTACCGCCAGGGCCAGCAGCCATTACCATGCCTTCAGAAACACCGAAACGCATTTTGCGTGGTGCGAGGTTGGCAACCATCACGGTTAAACGGCCTTCTAATGCTTTAGGGTCTGGATAAGCGGAGCGAATACCAGAAAATACTTGGCGCGTTTCACCACCGATATCTAATTGTAATTTCAGCAGTTTGTCTGAACCTTCAACAAAATCAGCTTGCTTGATTAATGCAATTCGCAGGTCAATTTTCGCAAAATCATCAAAAGTGATGGTTTCTTGAATTGGGTCGTCAGCGAGTGGCCCTGTAAGTTGCTGTACGGGTTTGATGCTCTCTTTTGAGGCTTCAACCATCGCATCCACTTTTGCCATTTCAATGCGGTTAAATAATGCCTTAAATGGTGCGACGCTGTGGTTCAATAATGGGGTGTTAATCGCATCCCATGATAATTCACTATTTAAGAAAGCTTCAGCACGCTTAGTGAGCCCTGGTAAAACAGGTTTCAGGTAAGTCATCAGAACGCGGAACAAATTGATGCCCATCGAGCAAATATCTTGCAGCTCTTGATCTTTACCTTCTTGTTTTGCCACAACCCAAGGGGCTTTTTCATCAACATAGCGGTTTGCGATGTCGGCTAATGCCATGATTTCACGGATCGCTTTGTTATATTCACGGTTGCTATAATCTTCACCGATAACTTTAGCGGCATCAACAAATTGTTGGTATAACTCTGGCTCAGCAAGGTTTGCTGATAATTGACCGCCAAAGCGTTTAGCAATAAAGCCCGCATTACGTGATGCCAAGTTAACCACTTTATTGACGATGTCGCTGTTGACGCGCTGGACGAAATCTTCCAAATTAAAATCGATGTCATCAATACGCGAAGACAGTTTTGCTGCATAGTAATAGCGCAAGCAGTCGGCATCTAGGTGATCTAAGTAAGAGCGGGCAGTAATAAATGTACCGCGCGACTTCGACATTTTTGCCCCATTAACCGTGACATAACCATGAACAAACAGGTTTGTTGGTTTACGATACTGGCTACCTTCTAACATGGCAGGCCAGAACAGGCTGTGGAAATAGACGATATCTTTACCAATGAAATGGTAAAGATCGGTTTTTGAATCTTTATTCCAAAACTCGTCAAAGTCGAGGTCGCCACGTTTGTCACACAGGTTTTTAAAGGAGCCCATGTAACCGATAGGCGCATCTAACCAAACATAGAAATATTTACCCGGCGCATCAGGAATTTCAAAACCGAAATAAGGCGCATCACGGGTAATATCCCATTGTTGTAGGCCTGATTCGAACCATTCTTGCATTTTATTAGCGACTTGCTCTTGTAGCGCGCCTGAGCGAGTCCACGCTTGAAGCATGTCGCTAAATGCAGGAAGATCAAAGAAAAAGTGTTCTGAATCACGCATGACAGGTGTGGCGCCAGAAATCACTGAACGTGGGTTAATCAGTTCTGTTGGGCTATAGGTTGCACTACAGACTTCACAGTTATCACCATATTGGTCTTCGGCTTTACATTTTGGACAAGTGCCTTTAACGAAGCGATCCGGTAAAAACATGCCTTTTTCTGGGTCGAAAAGCTGTGAAATAGTGCGGTTTTTAATAAAACCGTTATTTTTCAGTTTCCCGTAAATCAGCTCTGATAAAACTTTGTTTTCTTCACTGTGTGTGGAGTGGTAGTTATCATAACTAATGGCGAAACCAGCAAAATCGTTCTGATGCTCTTGGTTCACTGCCGCAATCATCTCTTCTGGCGTTACGCCAAGCTGTTGAGCTTTAAGCATGATTGGAGTTCCGTGCGCGTCATCGGCACAGATAAAGTGAACCTCTTTGCCGCGCATTCGCTGATAACGGACCCAAATATCAGCCTGAATGTGTTCCAGGATATGACCAAGATGGATTGAACCGTTAGCATAGGGTAACGCACAGGTTACCAGTAATTTATTCGCGACTTGAGACATAGTAACTTTCTTACTTCCATTATTTGAAAAGGGTCTTTGATGTTAACCGATCAAAACCATCGCTGCTAGGGGTATAAAATATTAATTGGAAATTTGTTTGAAAAAGAATTTTTACCTCTTCGTGGCTTTTCCTATCTCGATATAATAACTTTCTTCCTGTTCTCTGTTATGATTAATCTCAGTCAAAGTATATCCGCCCAATTTTCTGTAACTTATTCTAGGATATACATAGTTCAAAAATATAAATAAAGGAGCCGGGATGAACGATAAATCCCCCGAGCAGAACAAACCAGAACTGCTGACTGAACAAGTCTCCAAAGTTTTGGCTTCATTTACACACCCAACACTGCAACGTAATTTGATTTCTATCAAAGCGTTACACCATTGTGCAATGTTGGACAACGTGCTGCATGTCGAATTAGTTATGCCATTCGTTTGGAAAGGGCCATTTCAAACTTTAATTAGCGAAAAAACTGCTGAATTAAAGCAACAAACAGGGGCTCATGCTGTTGAATGGAAACTGCGCCATGACATCACCACATTAAAACGTGCAAATGATTTGCCGGGTATTAATGGTGTTCGTAATATCTTAGCCGTCAGTTCGGGTAAAGGTGGTGTTGGTAAATCCAGTACTTCTGTGAACTTAGCGCTCGCACTGGCGCAAGAAGGGGCGAAAGTGGGGATCCTTGATGCGGATATTTACGGCCCATCAATTCCAAATATGTTAGGCACAACATTAGAACGCCCAACTTCCCCAGATGGTCAGCACATGGCGCCAATTATGGCGTATGGCTTGGCTACCAACTCCATCGGTTACTTAGTAACGGATGACAACGCCATGGTTTGGCGTGGCCCAATGGCAAGTAAAGCATTAATGCAAATGCTACAGGACACGTTATGGCCTGATTTGGATTACTTAGTTATCGATATGCCACCAGGAACAGGTGACATCCAATTAACACTTTCTCAAAACATCCCTGTTACAGGGGCGGTGGTGGTGACAACACCACAAGATATCGCCTTGGTCGATGCCATGAAAGGCATTGTGATGTTTAAGAAAGTCAATGTCCCAGTGCTGGGTGTTGTTGAAAATATGAGCGCACATATTTGCAGTAATTGTGGCCATGTTGAGCCAATTTTCGGTACTGGTGGTGCTGAGAAATTAGCCGAAAAATACCATACTAAATTATTGGGGCAGGTTCCTCTGCATATTTCTTTACGTGAAGACCTTGACCGTGGCCAGCCTACTGTTATGCGTGATCCTGAAGGTGAATTTGCAGATATCTACCGTGAAATTGCTTCGGGTATTTCAGCTTTGATGTATTGGGAAGGGGATAAAATCCCAACAGAGATTTCTTTCCGCGCCGTTTAATCGGTTATAGAGAAAAAAGGCTATTTAGTTTATCACTAGATAGCCTTATTTATTGTTGATACTTTTCTTTACTAAACGTGTTTTTTTAACCTTCTATTTTTCTGAATTGTTTGCGGAACATTTCTTTATTGAGTCATGTTCGCGTAGAATAACCACATCTTTTATTTAATCAGTTTTCTTTCTACGGGCAACCCGAAAAGGTGACTATGAAATTTTTAATTTTTATTGTTGTCGTGGTGCTGATCGTTATTTATTTTTATAACCGTATCGTCGCATTGCGAGAAGCTGTTATTTCGAGTGAAACAGAAATTTCAGTTCAATTAGATCGTCGTGGAAAAGTATTTGATAGCTTATTGGCAACAGTTAAAAAATATTTAAGCCATGAAAGCGAGGTGTTCAGTAAAATTACTGAGCTACGGACGCAAGCACAAACGGCGACTGGGGATAAAGCCCGTGAAGCCGAAGATGCGTTATCAAAAATGGTAACAAGTGGGGCAATTAATGTCGCGGTTGAAGCTTATCCTGAGCTAAAATCCGATGCAATTATGGCAAATTTACAAGAAGAAATCGTTTCTTCAGAAAATAAATTGTCATTTGCTAAACGTGGTTATAACCGTTCATTAGAAACTTATAATGCGTATATCGCTTCTATGCCTGCGGCACTCATTGTTGGCATTATTCCTAGCTTAAAAATTTCAAAGGAATATTGGCGTCTTGATGAAGAAACCATTAAGACTGAGGAATCACGTCGAATTAATTTTGATTAAAAGCCTTTAGACCTTTGAAGTGATAAATCATCGGGATGCCTTATGGTGTTCCGATATTTTATGAGTAGTAGATAACAGGTTACATTATGGATTTTAGAAACGTCATTCGTAAAAATAATATTCGCACACGTTTGGTGGTGATGAGCTATATTTTTTTAATGCTAATCATTGGATTACTGGCGGATATTGCAACACATCCAAATGAACAATTGGATTTGGTCGACAATGCGATGATGTTTGTGACACTTCATGAATTACCTATCGCCACTTTCATTGTTTTAGGTTTAACCTTCCTTGGGCTAATTTATATTCATTTTAGAGGCCATAAAATGATGTTAGCTGGGGTGAATGCCAGAGAAATCACCCAAGAAAATGCGAATATTCCCCAAGAAAAGCAACTTTTTAATATTATTGAAGAATTAAGTTTAAGTGCCAGCTTAGGCTATATTCCTCGCTTATATATTTTAGAAACGGACGAGCCTAATGCTTTCGCAGCAGGGTGGAATAATCGTAATGCACTTGTGGGGGTGACAAGAGGCTTATTACAGACACTTAATCGGCAAGAGGTTCAAGCCGTTCTTGCTCATGAAGTTGGGCACATTATTCACGGTGATTCAAAATTAACTCTGTACGTGGGGATTTTGGCGAATGTGATTTTAACCGTGACCAATTTATTTAGTCAGATTTTTATTCGAACAGCAGGGCGCAGTCGCAATAATGCGGCGAACAAAGCGCAAATGATCCTATTAGTTCTGAATTTTGTTTTACCGTGGATAACACAAATTCTCTATTTTTATTTATCGCGTACCCGTGAATATATGGCGGATGTGGCAGCGGTCGATCTCACTTCTGATAACCAAGCGATGATCAGCGCACTGAAAAAAATATCGGGTAAGCACGAAACCCACGAGTATGATAAGGCGAGTACAGGGCAAGCTTACCGTAAGGCCGCTTATATTTTTAATAAGGGCGATTCTGTGTTTTCAACTCACCCTTCGATTGAAAATCGCATTGCGGTATTAGAAGGAAAAAAACAGTTTTAGTGTATAAATGACATTTTGTACGCTCCTGATTTACGGCATTTCCTATCTAATGGGTGTTTTTTTAGCGAACTTTGCCTAGGGACGCTGGAACAACACGCCATTACCCCCTATAATTCCGCCAACATAACATTTTTGATGTTATGTATTTTCATTTCTAATATTTAACCAGGTTATCATTTTATGACTGACATAGCGCATCACTGTACCATTGTAGGTATATCGGGAGCCTCTGCATCTGGCAAAAGCTTAATTGCCAGTACGTTATACCGTGAATTAAGGGAACAGGTTGGTGATCATAATATCGGTGTTATTCCAGAAGATTGTTATTACAAAGACCAAGCCGATGTCCCAATGGAAGAGCGTCTTAAAGTAAATTATGACCATCCTAACTCGATGGACCACAGCTTGCTTTATGAACATCTCAAATCACTGAAAAGTGGCCAAGCAGTAGAAATTCCGCAATACGACTATGTCGCTCATACCCGTAAACAGAAAACCATCACGTTTAAACCTAAAAAAGTTATTATCATTGAAGGTATTTTATTATTAACAGATAAGCGCTTACGTGGTGAAATGGATTTTTCTATTTTTGTTGATACACCGCTCGATATTTGTTTGATGCGCCGTATTAAACGTGATGTTAATGAAAGGGGCAGAACGCTTGATTCCGTTATTGACCAATATAATAAAACGGTTCGCCCAATGTTTTTGCAATTTATTGAGCCATCAAAGCAATATGCCGATATCATTGTACCTCGCGGTGGGAAAAACCGTGTTGCGATTGATATCTTGAAAGCGAAAATTGGCGAATTCTGTCAAGATTAAACCGCGCAGAAATTAAAATAATGAAGGGGGAAACAACCATGCGTCTTTGTGACCGCGATATTATTCAATGGATGGATGATGGTAAATTAGTTATTAGCCCACGCCCACCAGTTGAACGAATCAATGGTGCAACTGCAGATGTTCGTTTAGGAAATCAATTCCGTGTTTTTCGAGGACACACGGCTGCATTTATTGACCTTAGTGGCCCTAAAGATGAGGTTAATGCCGCATTAGATCGCGTCATGAGTGATGAAATTGTGCTTGATGAAGATGAGCCCTTTTTCCTACATCCAGGTGAATTAGCACTTGCAGTGACGCTTGAGTCTGTTACGCTCCCTGATAACCTTGTCGGTTGGCTAGACGGGCGCTCTTCATTAGCGCGGTTAGGTTTGATGGTGCACGTAACCGCACATCGAATTGACCCCGGTTGGCATGGGCAAATCGTGCTAGAATTCTACAATTCAGGTAAATTACCGTTAGCGTTGCGTCCTGGCATGGTGATTGGCGCATTAAGTTTTGAGCCGTTATCTGGTAGTGCTGATCGCCCTTATAATAGCCGACAAGACGCTAAATATAAAAACCAACAAGGTGCTGTTGGTAGCCGTATCAGCGAAGACTGATAACCGGTGAACTTTGCGGAAATTGCGGCGTTTAATGGAGATTAAACAGGTAATTTCCGCCCATTTTCAGGGATAGGTGTGAGTTCATTTTTGTGGCGAGCGCAAGCGGAATTTAAGAGAGGGAAGGATGAAACGTTTTTTGACGACACTGATTATTTTACTTGTGGTAATTGTTGCAGGGTTAACCACACTTGTAATGTTGGTGAACCCGAATGATTTTCGTCATTATATTGTTGAACAGGTAGAGAAAAAAAGCGGTTATCAACTTGAATTCAACGGTGATATGCGTTGGCATGTATGGCCAACTTTAAGCATTATTACTGGCCCTGTTTCCCTTACTGCACCGAATGCCGCTAAACCCATACTAAGTGCAGATAATATGCGCTTAGATGTTGAATTATGGCCACTTATTTCCCATAAGCTTTCTGTTGAGCAAATTGTGATTGATGGTGCTGTTATCCGCAAAACACCGGATAGCGAAATCCAAACTCACCGTAATGCTCCTGTCGCGCCAGGTGGTGTGCCTACATCCTCCCCTTTACCAGAGAAAAATAGCTGGTTATTAGATATAGAAAAAATTAATATTTCCAATAGCTTAGTGATTTGGCAAACATCTAAAGATGAGTTTAACCTACGTAACATTGATTTATCACTGAAGAAAAGTGATAAAAAACAGGTCGCCGTTAAATTCAGTGGAAATCTAAATAAAAACCAACAAGAGTTTGTATTTAATTTACGTGCAGATATCGATTTATCGGATGTAAATCAAAAGATTAGTGGGCAATTAACGCAATTTGATTATAAATTGAGTGGTGTTGATTTGCCTGAAAGTGGAATTGAAGGGCAAATAACAAGTGATTTTCTATACACCAAAGGGAAAGTAGAAAGTGCCAGTTTAAGCCATTTGGTGATAACGGCTAATGAAAGTGCCCTGTCAGGCGATGCCAGTATACAATTAGCCGATACCCCCAAAATAATGGTCAATTTAGTGGCCGAAAAATTAGATTTAGATAACTTACTGGGGACTATGCCTAGCAGTACCCATATCGAATCAGAGGTGAATAATAACCGTGTTGGTGTTAAACCGGTTATTTCTGGTGCAAATCCTCAACAATATGATTTATCTGGCTTGCAGGCATTTTCCGCCAATATCAATTTAGCCATTAACCAGTTAATCTATCGTGGAATGATGGTTAGTGACGTAGTTTTTGAGGCACAAAACCAAACACCTCGTTTGACGGTTTCAAAATTACAGGGTAAGGCATTTGGTGGTGCCTTCTCATTACCAGTGACATTTAATTACAGTTCAACGCCGGCATACGTTTCCGCAAGGCCGGATTTTAAAAATATCGACCTAACACCACTATTAAAAGCCTTCAATATGCCACAAAAATTAAGTGGGGTAATTTCGTTAAATACTACATTATCGGGTGTAGGTTATGATGACCATGCAGTAAAAAATCAATGGCAGGGGCCTGTTAATTTTGAGTTAAGAAATGCAAAATTGCAGGGATTGAATATTCCTTTATTAATTCAGCAATCCGTTTCCAGAGTAACCAATAAAATTAATGCACCAGTGAATACGGGTAACGTCACTGAGGTTGATTCTTTCATTGTGGCAGGTAAATTAAATAAAGGTAATTTGAATATTTCCTCTATGAATGCAACGTCATCCTTAGTTAACATTAGTGGGCAAGGTCGTATAAATATCCCTAATGAAACTATTGATGTCAATTTAGGGGTTAATATTGCTAACGGCTGGGGCGGTGATTCACGTTTAGTCCAGCAATTGCAAGCAATGACTATTCCACTGCGTATTTATGGTAGTTGGAATAATTTAAAATACCAATTAGATGTGGAAAAACTACTGCGTAATGAGTTACGAACTCAAGCCAAAGAAGCCCTTGGTAATTTTTTAAAGAAAGAAGAAAATAAAGGGCTTAATGATTTATTGAATGCATTGTAACGATATATGTCATCATGGAGCCACCTAAAACAGGTGACTCCACTTAATATTTATGGTTCAAATTTGGATGGGGCTTTGTTCCCCTCCCTTAAATCAGCCGCTTTTTGCATATTATCAAAATGAGCTTGGTTACCTCTACTAACATTAAACTTATTGTTACTTTCTGCCTTACTCATCTTTTCAGTGATTGTTGATAATTTAGTCTCTAGCTTAGTGATTGTTTTTTGCTTTGAACTATTGTGTTTATATGATGAGGAATCTAGTTTATCCTGATACGATTTAACAGAAGCCGTTAGTCTAACTAGCTGTGACTTTAACTCTTTGATAGAATCATTTTGGAAAGGTCCTGATGCTTTGTCACTTAGAATATTACTTAGCTTCGATTTAATGTGACTTAATCCAGTAGTAATATCTTTATTCAGCTTAGTAATCTCTTTTTTATGGACTATTTTTTCTGAAGTTGCCACAGGGCATTTTTGATTATGATTACTAACGCTACTCGTGTTTCCACTTACACCTTTTGATGAGTTATTTATTTTTACATTCTGACTAGTATTATTTGGTTGATTGCTATTGATATACATAATATGACCTTTATTAAAGCTAATTGTATTTTATTGGTCGAATTATTCAGTGTTTCAATGCTATTTTCTTTAATAAAACGCTACTGTTTTTATTGTTAACGGGTAAAGAGATAACATCTGCGGTTTTTAGACAAAAAAATACCGACTCTATAGGCCGGTATTGCGTAAAGAAATAAAACTAATTAATCATCTTCAAATTCATAGCCATCAGCTTCAGGGGCAGGTGGCGTGATTAACACTTTATTGACTCGGTGGCTGTTAACCTCAAGAGGTTGGAATATGCAACCATTGATAGTGACTTGCTCACCGACTTCAGGAACCCTTTGCAAGTGCTCCATCAAGAGACCAGCTATAGTTTCATACTCACGTTTATCATCTAATTCCATAGGGATAAACATGATCAGGTCTTCAAGTGGCATAAAGCCGTTGGCAATCCAAGTACCATCATCGAGTTTTTGAATGTCGTGGCGAGAGTCATTTTCTTCATCACCAACGGGTAAATTACCCGCGATGGTTTCCATTACGTCGGTTAATGTCACTATACCTTCGATAGAACCAAACTCGTCCACAACAAAGGCAAAGTGAGTATGCGCCTTACGGAACTGCTCTAACGCTTTTAACAGAGATAGCCCTTCAGGGAATATCAATGGCTGGGTAATCAGTGCTCGTAAGTTTAATGGCTGGCCTTTTAATTGCTGTTTAACCAAATCCATTACATGTACCACCCCAACAGGTTCATCACTAATCGTTTCATCAATGACAACTAAACGTGAGTGTGGGTTTTTCTCCATTAATTGCAGTAAATCCGCAGAAGACTTATTAATGTCAAGGTAATCCACATCATGGCGTGATGTCATGATGCTTTCTACGTTACGTTGTGCCATACCTAACACACGAGCAATCATCAAGCGCTCTTGTGGGTCAAAAACCGATTGATTATCAGCGATAAGGTCAGAAGTGTGCGGGTCTAATTCCCCACGCTCATTATTACCGCTAAGAATACGTAAGACCGCTTCTGCCGTACGTTCACGTAGTGGACGTGAGCCTTTAAGGAACTTACGACGGTTAAATTGGGCAAATTGATTTAGGACTTCAATCATGATAGAGAAGCCAATTGCAGCGTATAAGTAACCTTTCGGTATGGCATAGCCAAACCCTTCGGCAACTAAGCTGAAACCAATCATCAGTAAGAAGCTTAAACACAGTATGACAATGGTTGGGTGCTGGTTAACAAAGCTAGTTAACGGTTTACTTGCCCAAATCATTAATACCATAGCAATGGTTACAGCGGCAATCATTACGCCGATATGGTCAACCATGCCGACAGCGGTGATCACGGAGTCCAGTGAGAATACGGCATCAAGAACAATAATTTGTGCAACAACAGCCCAGAAATTCGATGTCTTTCTTTGAGTATTGGTGTGTTCGTCTTTCCCCTCCAACCGCTCGTTTAGTTCCATTGTGGCTTTAAACAAGAGGAATAGACCACCCACCAACATGATTAAATCTCGAGCACTAAAAGGATGCTCAAAGAGGGTTAATATTGGTTTCGTGAGGGTAATGAGCCATGACAAGCTAAATAGAAGCACAACACGCATAATCAGGGCTAATAAAAGTCCAGTTACACGGGCTCTATCACGCAGCTTTGGCGGGAGCTTATCTGCCAGAATGGCGATGAAAACGAGGTTATCAATACCAAGAACGATTTCTAGAACGATAAGGGTAGCGAGGCCCGCCCAAATCGAAGGATCTGCGATCCATTCCATACAGTTTGTTTTACCTTCTGATATGACGGCTTATACCGACGAATGAATAATGCGGTTTGTTGAATGAAATATCAATAAAAAATCACGCTAATTGGACAATTCTTGACAAAAATGGCCTTGTATACGTCATCGATTGCATCAATAACTACCATGCTGCCCAATCCTAGGTTAATATGTGATCCCGTTAACAGAATGTCAGCACGGTCGAGGCTGACTTGGTCCTAATCAGACAGGAGTTGTTCATGTCAAAGCAGCAGATTGGTGTTGTCGGAATGGCAGTCATGGGGCGTAACCTTGCGCTCAATATTGAAAGCCGCGGTTACTCAGTGTCTATCTTTAATCGTTCTAAAGATAAAACAGACGAAGTGATTGCCGAAAATCCAGGGAAAAAATTAGTTCCCAACTATACAATTGAAGAGTTTGTTGACTCTCTGGAAAAACCTCGCCGCATCTTGTTGATGGTTAAAGCGGGTGAAGCGACGGACAAAACCATTGCCTCGCTGACTCCTCATCTGGACAAAGGGGATATCTTAATTGACGGCGGTAATACCTTATTCACTGATACTATCCGTCGTAATCGTGAATTATCCGAGCAAGGTTTTAATTTCATCGGTACTGGTGTTTCAGGTGGTGAAGAAGGCGCACTGAAAGGCCCTTCAATTATGCCGGGCGGGCAAAAAGAAGCTTATGAATTAGTTGCGCCAATCTTAAAAGAAATCGCAGCACAAGCCGAAGGCGAACCTTGTGTGACCTATATTGGTGCAGATGGTGCGGGCCACTATGTGAAAATGGTTCACAACGGTATTGAATACGGTGATATGCAATTAATCGCAGAAGCCTATTCATTATTAAAAGGTTCTTTGAACCTGAGCAACGAAGAGTTAGCAGGTATCTTTGCTGAGTGGAATAAAGGTGAGCTGAGCAGCTATTTAATTGAAATTACAGCAGATATTTTCAAGAAAAAAGATGAAGATGGTAAATATCTCGTTGATGTGATCCTTGATGAAGCGGCTAATAAAGGTACAGGTAAATGGACTAGCCAGAGTGCGCTGGATTTAGGTATTCCTCTGACTTTAATTACTGAATCTGTATTTGCGCGTTATATTTCTTTCTTAAAAGATCAGCGCGTTGCGGCATCTAAAGTATTAACCGGTCCAACCCTAAAAGCTGTTGAAGGTGATAAAAAAGACTTTATTGAAAAAGTTCGCCGTGCACTGTATTTAGGTAAAATTGTGTCTTATGCGCAAGGCTTCCAACAACTGAAAGCAGCATCAGAAGAATATAATTGGGATTTAAACTACGGTGAAATCGCAAAAATCTTCCGTGCAGGTTGTATCATTCGTGCTCAGTTCCTGCAAAAAATCACAGATGCGTATAACCAAGATGCGAAAATTGCCAACTTGCTGTTAGCGCCATATTTCAAGCAAATCGCTGACGAATACCAGCAAGCACTGCGTGATGTTGTCTGCTATGGCGTACAAAATGGTATCCCAACACCGACATTCTCAGCGGCTATCTCTTATTATGATAGCTACCGTTCAGCAGTATTGCCTGCAAACTTGATCCAAGCGCAACGTGACTACTTCGGTGCTCACACTTATAAACGTACAGATAAAGACGGTGTTTTCCACACTGAGTGGATGGAATAAAATTCGTTATCATTAATTTTTGATAACACAAAAGGCGCTAGGTTTAGCGCCTTTTTTGACTTTGAAGAGCCGTAAAATATTTAATTTATTATTATAAGTAAATCATTAATTCGACGGTGGCTTTAGCTTTTCTATAATTTATGGCATCTCATATTTTAAAAATTAACTTTATCGAGTCTGGGCATGGTTTATGCGTAATTTTCTTATCTTATTACTTTTATTGGTATTACTTGGTCCATTAGGGATTGATTTATATTTACCAACAATACCTGATATTGCGAGGGATTTGGGAAGTAGTGAGTCAGTGATTCAGTCTACAATTGCCTTGTTTATTTTAGTTTTAGGCTTAGGGCAGTTAATTTCAGGCCCATTAGTGGATAGGTATGGCCGAAAACCTATCGCGATTTTGGGCATAGTGCTGTACATCATTGGGGCAGGTGTTGCTATTGCAGCAACAACACCCGTGGTATTTATTGCCTCGCGTTTATTGCAAGGGGTTGCAGTCTGTTGTACTTCGGTGGTGGCATTTAGTTGTGTACGTGACCGAATGAATGGTACAGAAGCGGCCCGCGCTTTTGGCTTCTTAAATGGGACATTGAATATTGTTCCTGCGTTAGCGCCATTACTTGGAGGCTTGCTGGCTGAGGCATGGGGCTGGCGGGCACCGTTTTGGTTTCTTGCTTTGTATGCATTGGTCATATTAGTGCTAATTGTGGTTTTTTTACCCGAAACACGCCCCGCTAATTTACCTAAAGTAAAAGTTATTCCGCTGAAAACTTATTGGCGAATTTTGGGGAATCTTCAATTTATTATTTTTGCCTTAGTAAACGCAGGCACGATGGGTATGGCATTAACATATGTGTCACTTGCACCAACTGTGCTGATGGGGGATGCCCAATTAAGCCCGCTCGCGTTTTCTATAGTATTTGGTGTTAATGGTTTTTGGATCATGTTTGCCAGTTATATCGCTAATTATTTTATTCATAAAATAGGGCGGCCAACCTGTTTATTGGTTGGTAGTTCAATGATGGCAGCTGGCTGTTTAGGATTATTGCTAGGTTTTGTCGTATTACCGATAGAAATACAAAGCCATTGGTTAGTCTATATGTTGCCTGTCGCTTGTGCTTGTACAGGGCTGGCCTTTATGATGGGAACGGCAACCAGTTACGCTTTAGAACCTTTTGGTAATGAAGCAGGCACCGCATCTGCCTTAGTGGGGTTTGTTCAAATGGCAGGGGGAGCAACTCTCGGACTTTGTGCAATCGGTTTGCCTATCGCACCAAAAATGTCATTAGCATTAGTTATGCTAGTTGGCTGTTTGTTTGGATTGCTTGCAAGAAAAAAGAGCTTATCTCTTGTTAAATCAATATAGAGTAGACCGTTTGAAGATTTTATTTTTCATTATGTCGTATATAGTTATCACTAATTAATTTAGTAATTAGTGATAACTTAGATAAAATTATACAATATCACCATTAATCGTTGTTAGGAGTCTATTCTTCTTTATTTCAACTTCTCTAGAGTGGACAATTTTATTATTAATATAAAGATTAGCTTTTATGGGGTTTAAACTTCGCTCAATATTAACATGAAATTTATTCATCATCTCTTCATTTGAACGGAAGTTATGAAGTTGGTACTGGCTTATTTTCCCATCTTCAAAAATAACCTCTAAATATGGCATTTGAGTGTCTATTTTTTTATCATGGCTATAAACCATACCATAAGAACCATATAAAGAAGGGTAGATATAGCTATCGATTACGTCTTTAGGGTCATAGAACCCCATTAAGGTCACAACAGGCACTCCTTGTTTATAGGGAACTTTATAGAGGATTGTTTCATTGTTATCTTTTCGATTCCAAGTGTAGCCATCTGAAATATAACAAATTGAATCATTTTTTTTGATTAATTTAATCTTGTTGTTAACATGAAGCTCACTATTGTAATCCGCGACTGATTCTATTCTTAAAATAGCATTTTTATTATTTTCATTTGCTAATGGAATGTTAATTTTTTGGGCGTGATAACCATTTCCATTATAAATAATAACATTTTTATTTTTTTTCAATAGTGAATTTAAATCGTTAGTTGTAATATCTGAACCATTTATTGCAGTAAACTCGATGGCGTTATATTGTGATAGTTCTAAATATGCATCTACCATCTCTTTTATTTCTGGATCCCATTTTTTATATCCTGTTTTTGATTCTTCACTAAATACATGCTGATTTTCAAATCTATTTTGAATTTCAATAAAAGAATTAGGTGTATAAGCGGTGTAAACGTTGTAACGCGCATCATAAGCTTCACCTCCATTCATTCCATCATGATTTAATGTACCATTTTTATACATATTTGGAATAAAATAGTTATTATCTGAATCCCACAGCCAGGTTGAATTTTTTTTATTTGCAGCTGCATGGGAGCCGCCTTCAGCTCCCCCGTGATGATCACCTAAACCAAAATTGTGACCGAATTCATGGCTGATCTCATTATTATCTGTACTATATAATGTAGCTTTACCTCTACCACCAGACCAGCCGTGAACGACTCTACCATTTTTATACATTCCGACAGAGTTATAGGCAGTTATTTGGGGAGTTAGAACAAAGGAATCAGTGTCCGGAGCAGAACTATTTACACCATAATTTGCGGTGTTAACACCATCAGCATAAAAAGATTTAGTGATCAACTCTCTCATGCTGCCACTATGGCCTCCTCCCTCATCCGGTGCATTTTTTGTAAAAACTTGGCCATCAGGCATGACTACTTTTAACAAATGGATGGGTTCGTAGCGAGAAACAATTAGTTTACTGACTGGAACCGTTTGATAATATTGGCGATTTAGTTCGAATTTATTTAGGAAAAGATGTTCATTTCTTGGTGGTGTAAGTAACCCGATATCAAAAGTATTAATGAGTAATTCATTTGGGGCACCTACATCAATGTTAGATAATGTACTTTTCTGACCTTGATAAGTAAATTCAAGTTTTATTTCTGGATGGATATATTCTTTTAGGATTGTAGTAGACCATGTTTTTTCGATATATTCCAAATTGTTAATGAAATTTCCTTTATTATTATGATGATTGATAGGGATCCATTTTTTATCTAAATCATAGACAAAAAGGACGTTTTCACCTGTTTGTAACTTTATAGTGTTTTTTCCATAATGAATGTAACTGTCAAGTGATGCATTAGAGCTAAACAGTATTTTCTTATTATGGAATGCATCATTTTTATTTAATGTGAAGTCACGACTCCAATTACCATCACTAGTCAATACTTTTATTGAATTATTATTCTTTATTAGGTTATTTAAATGATTTGTTTTTCTTGAGGCCTCAATAATTAATTCATTTTTATCTAAAGTTAGATCAAATTTATTAGGGTATGAATAGTCGATTTTTGATTTGTTATCAAAAATAGGAATGTTTTCCCATTTGCCATCTGAATTACAATGGAATAATAATACACTGTCTTTTTTAGCTCTAAAACTTTATTTGTAGTGTGGATGAATGTTGACTCTTTAGCTTCTGATGTGAAAATTATTTTTTTAGATGTGAATTTTTTATTCTTTTTTAGTGTGAATTTTTTGACTCTATCATAATCCATTTTCATTATTTTTAAGGTGGAGTTTTGTTCTAGAATTTCCTCAAAAAAATCTGCATCTACTTTTTTCCCATCGATATCTGGTAGGTTGCCAATTTCAAAATCAATAATTGGAAGAGTATTTGAGGTTGCTTTTCTAAGGGGGCTGTAATATTTTATTTGTTTAGCATCATTTTTTGTTAGCCAATGTCCATTTTCATCACATATAAAAAGGGTAGATGATTTTGACGGTAATATAGAAGTGTTATTGCCATAATTAACTTTAATGTTGTTATTATCAGTGTTGTGTAATGTGATAGTTTTACCTTTATATTTGATGCTATTATTTAGAATGAAAGGTGTTTTTATATTGTTATGATTAAGTTTTAAATTTATTTTGTTATTATCTAAAATTGTTTCGTGTAAGTAATTTTGATTTTTGGATATTTCAATTAATTCACTATTAGATCTCATGACAAGGTCGAAATTTACCGGTGATTTGAAATCACGAGGTAATAAATAGTTTCTCTTATACTATTATTTGCAATTTTTGGTAGTTTAGATGGGGGAGATAGCGGTTTTTGCATGATTAAATTATTATTTTTATCATAAATGTTTAATTGAATTGGATTTTCTTCTGGGATATGAGTATGCGGTTTAAACATAATTAAAGTCTTACGTTCCTTAACTAGTTTAGGCTTACTATCTCCATTTATATGGAGTTTAGATGGGATAATATTAGCTTGGGCGAAAAGTACATTTCCTTTTAATTCACCATCTACATCACTAGAGTACAGGTTGTTATTAAAGTAATGATTAGTTTTCCCATTTTCAAAAAATGAGAGATTACCGAAGGATTTGTTTATTTCTGTTATTAAATGCCAATAATCTAGAATGGAGTTGGACTTATTTATAGCATCTATATAATAATCATTGTTTCCTATTGATAAAATATGATTTTTTAAGCTGTTAATCAATAATGATGGTGAAGTTGCACTTAAGTTTTTATTTGGCATAAAATATTATCTTCTCTATTTGTTGTTTCGTAGATCCTAGTCAAATTTTTATTTGATGGTAAGATAAAATATCTTTTAAAAAAAGATGAATGGTTTAATAGTTACTCCTAAATGCTACTCTAAGTATTGGAGTGCTCACCATGAGTGAGGAAATTAATATTATTTGAATTAGTGAGGTTAAAATGAATAACTCATTACTAAAAAAGCCAATGATTACTTAGTGTGATGTATTTTGAACGCGGATACATCACCATAGAATGCGTTCTATGGTAAATATAAACGAATTAAAAGGTTTAGTACCATGAATCAAAAGCATTGGTCAAAATACGAACTACTTCATGAGGTCGTACAAAATCCCAATATCCATATTAAAGGTCAGCATAGTTATTACAGCGACTGTTGGGATAACGGGTTTGAGCAGTCAGTTGTGCGCTATTTACAAGGTGACGAACAAAGCCGAGACTGGCAGCTAGCATGGGATGTTGATCAACTTTATATCGGTGATTATGTCTGTATTGGTAGCGAAGCGGTGATATTAATGGGAGGGAACCATACTCACCGAATGGATTGGTTTTGCTTATATCCTTTTCTTGAATATATTGAAGAAGCTTATGTAGGAAAAGGCGACACAGTGATTGGCGACGGAGCCTGGGTTGGCATGCGTGCCTTTATCATGCCCGGAGTTAAAATAGGTGAAGGAGCTGTAATTGCTGCTAATAGTGTAGTGATCAAAGATGTTGAGCCTTATTCTATCGTTGGGGGGAACCCAGCGAAGCCGATTAACTACCGCTTCTCACACGATGTCATTACTGAACTATTAGCATTGAAAATCTATGATTGGCCGGAGGAAAAATTTACCGCATTAAAGCGGTTTATTTGTGGTTCCGATTTTGTGGCATTAAAAAATGCCAGCCAGAAATATGACCAGCGATTGATTGGTTAATTTTACTTATTGATGGGTATTCTGTGGAATACCCTTTTTTAATACAAAACTATTTTTCTTCTGTGCGAATAAACTCAACTAAAGTCGGTGCGGCTATTCTTTGATAATCTTCTGTATTTAAAATAATAGAGCGCTCTAATGTACCGGCATTAAAAGCTAGTTCCTCAAAACGTTCAAATAATAGTGGGTCAGCAATTAACTTTAAGTTAGGGTGAAAACTAAAAGGCGGAATAGCCCCGAACACACATTGAGTGAGCTCATCGACTTCCTTTGGGCTTGCTAAAGATGCGCGGGTTCCACCAATGGCTGTGGCAACCTTACTTAAATCAGCCTGTTTATCAGCAGGTAAAATTGCCAGTACGTATTGGCGGATCCCATTTCCTTTTACATGGCATACTAGTCCTTTTGCCCCTTGCCCAAGCTGCGTGCCACGTATTTTTGCCACTTCTTCCGATTTCCCTGCTGTGGGGTGCTCCATCACACGATATTTTGCATTATTTTTATCAAGTAACTGTGTGAGTTGCATAAAAATAGAATTTTCAGACACTGTTTTTTCCCTTTAAAACCACATCAATAATAAGAAATGATAACAAGTTAATTAAGAGATACAACCGTGAAATATAGCGAGCCAAAAACACAAATTTGGGAAATATTATAAATTGCATATCAGGTGCGATTTTTAACTATATTGTTAATCTATTCTTGGGTTTTATTGTCATATCTTCTGGTGGATTAATTATTCAAAATAAAATCAATTAGTTATTTTTCTTTTTTTTATTATGGTTGAGAATACATCTTATTAAGAATTGAGTTTGATCATTTACGCTGCATTGTATTATCGGTAATATAAAATTTTATATAACGAAAAGATAATATGACTCGTAAATTTGATTTATATCTCATTATGCCGCTTATTGCAGGGATCGCACCGTCTATTGTTGCAGCACAAGTTTCTGAGCAACTGGCTAAACCTAAGCAAGATACAATGTTAGTCACCGCAGCGCCAAGTGATGTAACCATGGAAGCACAGGCTGGTGCTGGCTTTTTCACATCGCAAATTGATATTGGCCCATTAGGCAACCGTGAGTGGATTGATACTCCGTATTCTACAACCACGATTAGCCGCGAAATGATTAATAATCAACAAGCTAAAAGTTTGAGTGAGTTATTGAAATATGCGCCAAGTACACAAATGCAAGCCCGTGGAGGGATGGATGTAGGGCGTCCACAAAGCCGAGGCATGCAAGGTGGCGTGGTAACGAATAGCCGGATTGATGATCTGTATATGGTGTCAACAACGGCATTCCCCGTGGAAATGTTGGATAGAGTGGACATTATTAATAGCTTGACGGGAGCATTGTATGGCCCTGCAAGTCCCGCAGGGCAGTTTAATTTCACCACAAAACGCCCTGAGGATATTCAGCGTTTTTCTTTAGGTTACCAAAGCCGTAATGCCTATAGTGGCCATGCTGATTTAGGTGGTTATTTTGATGCTGATAAACGTTTTGGATATCGCCTTAATTTGTTGGATGAAGAGGGAACAGGCAGCCTTAAAGAGAGCACATTACGCCGCAGATTAGCCTCTGTGGCGCTTGATTGGAATATTCAGCCGGGTACACAGCTTCAGTTTAATGCCAGCCACTATAATTTTGTGCAAAAAGGTTATGTGGGTAGTTTTAGTTATGGCTCTGCTATCAAATTACCAAAATCACCTAATCCACAAGATAAAAATTTAGCATTGCATACCGCAGGAAATGATTTAACCACTGATACCGTTAGTACTCGATTAATTCATGATTTTAATGAGGATTGGACACTAAAAGCGGCAATTGGTTATCAGCAAGCGGATAGGGCGATGCGTACGGTGACGAGTGCCATTCAAGATAACAATGGAACCATTAGCCGCTCATTAAGTGATTCCCCCGCATCGGGACGTTTTCGTGTGTTGAGTAATTCAGTGGTAATTAATGGTCATGTAGACACGGGCTCTATTGGTCATGATTTATCATTAGCGACGAATGGCTATGTTTGGTCGATTTATAGTGCAAAAGACAAGAGCGTGAGACGTGATTTGGGGCAAACCAATATGCACCGCCCGTCGCCAATGGAAGAGCCATCGGATGGCAAAATTCATACGGGAGGTTCACGTTATAAATCAGCTGAAAATAGCCAACAAAGTATCACTGTCGGTGACACAATCACGTTTGATTCACAATGGTCAGCCATGTTTTATCTCAGCCAAAGTTGGATTGAAAGCCGTAGCTTTGATAAACAAAACCACAAAACCAGCCAGACCAATGACCATGGCCTCAGCCCTCAAGCAGCATTGATGTATAAAATTACCCCTCAGGTGATGACTTATATTAGCTATGCTGATTCGTTAGAAGAGGGGGATACCGCGCCGATGAATCAAAACCTGAAAAATGAAGGGCAGACTTTAGACCCTTATCGTAGCAAACAATATGAATTGGGTATTAAAGCCGATGTAGCAGATTTAAACCTTAGTGCTGCGGTATTCCATTTGGAGCGGCCATTTGCCTACGCGGGGGATGACAACGTGTTCCGCAAACAAGGTGAACAAGTAAACCGAGGGCTAGAGCTCACGGCAACCGGCCATGTTTGGCAAGGGCTAAATGTCTATAGCGGCGTGACTTTCTTAGATCCAAAACTCAAAGATACCAAGTTCACGACAACGCGTGATAAACGTGTTGTTGGTGTGCCGAAAGTTCAAGCCAATATGTTAGTGGAATACAGTTTACCGACAATGCCAGAACTGGTGTACAGCGCTAATGTGCACTATACAGGAAAACGAGCTGCTAATGACACCAATACTAGTTGGGCAGGTAGCTACACAACATTGGATTTAGGGACTCGTTATAGTACAAAAATCAATCAAGTGCCAACGACAGTCAGATTATCCGTCAATAACGTAACGGATGAGCGCTATTGGGCTTCCATTTTTCCATCAGGTATCAATGGAGAAGGGAAAGGGGGGAGTGCTTTTCTAGGTTCAGGCCGTGAAGTTCGCGCAACGGTTACGTTTGATTTCTAATTATAACAGTCTAGGAGTATGCCGTTTTACGTTAAGGTGAAACGGCTTGAAAATATGAGAAAAACCATTTTTCTGCAATCGGCCATTTTACTGTTTGGACTGCTAATGGGCAGCGTAATAGAGGCGAAGACAGATAACCCCGAATTGCGTATTGCAACACCGTGGCCAGCACAAAATACCATTATTATGATGCTAGGTTACGGCGAGCAAATTGTCGGTACCTCGATGATCGCAAAAAAAATTCCGTTGTTTCGCCAAATGCTGCCAAATATTGATGATGTTCCAGTGATCAGTATTAGCAATCAATTAAACCCAGAACAAATCATTTCATTACGTACGGAGTTACTGTTCATTGCCAAAGGAATGGAAGTCCCACAACGTGATTTATTAGAAAATATAGGGGTGAAAGTGGTTGAATACCCAGCGAATTCATTAAAATCGTTACAAGAAAGGGTTCAAGCCACAGCAAAAGAGCTGGGTCCTGATGCGCAAAGTAAAGCTATTGAATATCAACGCTATTTTGACCGTAATATCGTATTAGTTAATGAACGACTAAAAGGGCTCACTGATGCAGAAAAACGGACGGTATACCACAGTATGGGGAACGTGTTATTTACGTCTGGCCGCCCATCATTAAATCAAGATTGGATGGATTTAGCAGGGGCGAAAAACGTGGCAGAAACCTGGTTTTCTGACAAAAAAAATTACTCTGGTGAAGTCCTGTTAGAAACCATTATTAGCGCAAACCCTGATGTAATTGTGGCGATGAATAAAGAAGATGCCAATATCATACGAACATCTTCCCAATGGAAAGCAATGAGTGCAGTAAAAAACCAACAGGTGTATGTAAACCCAAAAGGGATGTTTTGGTGGTGCCGTGAAACTTCAGAAGAGGCCTTACAATTTCTTTGGTTAGCACAAACTCTTTACCCAGAGCGCTTTGTGGATATCGATATGAAACAAGAAACGGCTGATTTCTATCTGAAATTCTTTGGTATTTCATTGAGCGATGCGCAAATCGATAATATTTTGCACCCATAAAATAAAACTGCCAGCGAGGCTGGCAGCCTGTTATTTATTGATGACGCTCTTTTAAACGTTTGATTATCGTGCTTAAATCTAGCTCTTGGTCTTGTAGTAAGACTAATAAGTGGTACATCAAATCCGCGGCTTCGTTAGTCAATTCAGCGCGGTCATTAACGGTTGCCGCCAGAGCGGTTTCAACACCTTCTTCACCCACTTTTTGAGCAATACGTTTAGTACCGCTAGCATATAAACGCGCGGTATAGGAGCTTTCAGGAGAAGCGGTTTTTCGCTCTTTGAGTAATGTTTCTAACTCAAATAAAAAGCCCCAGTCACTTTGTGCGGGCGCGAAGCAGCTTTGTGTACCGTTATGGCAAGTTGGGCCATCCGGCAGTGCGAGAGCCAGTAGCGTATCACTGTCACAATCAGGGTAGATATCCACCAAATTTAGAAAATGATTGGAGGTTTCGCCTTTCGTCCACAAACGTTGTTTTGTGCGAGAAAAAAAAGTGATTTTACGGCTGTCTAAGGTGACTTGCAATGCTTCTGGGTTCATATACCCAAGCATTAGCACGTCACCTGAAACGGCGTGTTGTACGATAACAGGCATCAGGTTATCGACTTTTTGCCATGCAAGTTGGCTGCATTGTTCTGTGGTTAACATACTCTAATTTGAACTCCGTTTTCGGCTAGGTATTGTTTTAAATCACCGATATTAATAATTTGTTTATGAAATACAGAAGCCGCTAAAGCACCATCAACACCTGCGTCAGTGAAGGCATCAAGAAAATGTACTTTTTCACCTGCGCCGCCAGAGGCAATCAAGGGCACTTGGCAGACTTCACGGACTTTTTTGAGTTGTTGTAGATCATACCCTTGGCGTACACCATCTTGGTTCATCATATTTAACACAATTTCACCCGCGCCACGTTGTTGTACTTCTTTTACCCAATCAAGGGTTTTCCACGTGGTTTGTGTGGTACGTTTTTCATCGCCAGTAAATTGGTAAACGAGATATTCACCTGAGCTATCATCGAACCAAGTGTCAATACCGACAACGATACATTGTACGCCAAAGCGTTCAGCTAAACGGCTGATTAAAGTAGGGTCGGATAATGCCGGGGAGTTGATGGAAATTTTATCTGCACCAAAAGACAGAATTTGCGCGGCATCGTCAACGCTTTTAATCCCACCTGCAACACAAAAAGGAATATCAATCACTTCGGCGACTTTGGCAACCCAGCTTTTGTCTACCACTCGGCCATCAGAAGAGGCGGTAATATCATAAAACACCAGCTCGTCTGCGCCTTCTTGGGCGTAGCGTTGTGCTAATGGAACAATATCACCGATGATTTCGTGATTACGAAATTGGACACCTTTAACCACTTGCCCATCACGGACGTCTAAGCAAGGAATTATGCGTTTTGCCAACATTTGATTGCCTCCGTAACGGTGAATTTACCTTCTAATAGTGCACGACCAACAATCACGCCAGCTGCACCAGATGGTGGAATAGCCGCAATATCATCTAAATCGCCAATTCCCCCTGATGCCTGAAAGGCAATATCAGGGAATTTTTGGCTAATTTCTTGGTATAAATTCACATTAGAACCCGCCAATGTTCCATCTTTGGAAATATCAGTACAAAGGACGTGTTTTAAGCCATAAGGGCGATATATTTCAATGGCTTGCTCTAAAATTAAATTTGAATTCTCCTGCCAGCCGCTGATGGCAATTTCTTTTACGCCTTTGTCATTAATGCGTACATCTAACGCAAGCACAATGGCTTCCCCACCATAGGTTTCAAACCATGTTTTGACTAGCTCCGGTTTGGTCACTGCCGTTGAGCCGATGACGACACGGGTTGCTCCGGCTTTCAGTAAGGCTTTAACATCTTCTTCGGTACGAATACCACCACCAACTTGTACGGGAATACTCACGCCAGCTAATAATTTTTTGAGCAGTGGAATTTGGCGTTTTTGCGGGTCTTTCGCACCCGTTAAATCCACGAGGTGCAATAGTTTTGCCCCTTCTTTTTCATATTGCTGCAAACGTGGGAGTGGGTCATTGCCATAATCAGTTTGTTTGGCGTAATCCCCTTGATGCAATCGCACCACAGTGCCATCGATTAAATCTAATGCGGGAATGATCATGGTAATTACATCTCCAAAAAGTTTTGAATCAAACGTGAACCTGCTGCGCCAGAACGTTCTGGATGAAATTGGACACCATAGAAGTTATCGCAATTCACGGCACTGCTAAACGGATTGCCATATTGAGTTTGCGCGATGGTATTGCTGGAAATAGGCATCGAATAACTGTGTACAAAATAGAAATAGGCATTATCAGGGATATCCCTAAACAAGGGGTTTCCTGCTAAGGCTTTGACTTGGTTCCAACCGCTATGTGGAACTGGAAGCCCATTGGCATCCATTTTTTGTACAGGGCTATCAATTAACCCCAGTAGAGGCACTGTAGATTGGCCTTCTTCACTAAAAGAGCCGAGTAGCTGCATGCCTAAACAGATACCTAACACCGGTTGGGTAAGTGCTTTGATTAACGGAACTAATTCACGTTCAGTAAGCTTTTCCATGGCTGCGCTAGCAGTACCAACCCCCGGCAAAAAGACTTTGTCAGCTTGTAAAATAGTATTGGTATCACGGCTCACCACAGGGTTATAGCCTAGGCGTTTCACCGCATAAGCCACGGAGGCTAAATTTGCACAGCCGGTATCAAGGATGACAACGTTCATTACAGAACCCCTTTCGAGCTAGGTAACGTATCCCCTTCAACACGAATTGCTTGGCGCAATGTGCGGCCGAAAACTTTAAACAAACTTTCGGCTTTGTGGTGATCGTTTTTCCCTTTGGTTTTCAGGTGTAATGTGCAACCCATGGCATAGGAAAGTGAGCTAAAGAAGTGCTCAATCATTTCTGTGCTTAAGTCACCGACGCGTTGGTATTTAAACTCGGCCTTGTATTCAAGGTGCGGGCGACCTGAAATATCCAGTGCACAGCGCGCTTGGCATTCATCCATTGGCAGAACGAAACCAAAACGTGCGATACCGCGTTTATCACCCAGTGCCACTTTCAATGCTTCACCTAGTGCAAGACCAGTGTCTTCAACCGTGTGGTGGTCATCGATAAATAAATCGCCATTCACTTCAATGTTTAACCGGAAACCGCCGTGAGTCGCGATTTGGTCTAACATGTGGTCAAAGAAGCCTACGCCAGTGCTAATTTTGCTGCCGCCTTCTTGGTCCAGCCACACTTCAACTTGGATATTGGTTTCTTTTGTTACACGCTTCACCAGTGCATGGCGGTTGCGTTTGGTTAATTGCTGGGTGATAGCTTCCCAGTCAAGTTCAGCTGGGTTATAACGTAACCCTTTGATACCCATATTTTTAGCTAATTGAATATCTGTTTCACGGTCACCAATCACATAGCTGTTTTCGCTGTCTAATACGTTGCTGTCTAAATAGCGCTCAACTAACTGCAATTTAGGTTTACGGCAAGAGCAGTTATCTTCGGGCTTATGTGGGCAAATTAACACTTCATCAAATTTAACGCCTTGGGACTCAAATACCTGCATCATTAAATTATGAGGGGGTTCGAAATCTGCTGTTGGAAAGCTATCGGTGCCTAAGCCGTCTTGATTGGTTATCATCACTAAACGGTAATTGGCTTTTTGCAGAGCAAGTAAGCTAGGAATAACTGCTTTTTCAAAGGCGAGTTTACTTAAACTATCAACTTGAAAGTCAGTTGGCGGCTCGGTAATTAATGTTCCATCACGGTCGATAAATAAAATTTTCTGGCTCATGAATCATTCCTAATTAGCAAAGTGCTGCAATAGCTTCAATAACACGGGTATTTTCTATTTCTGTCCCAATAGTAATACGCAGGCAATTAATGAGACCGGGTTGTTTACTTTGGTCACGTAAAATAATGCCTTGGTCCCACAGGGCTTTAAAGACTTTATTTCCATCAGTGAAACGCACCAAAATATAGTTGGTTTCACTTGGGTAAACGTGTTCAACCACTGATAAGTCGCGTAGCGCTTCACGAAGTGCAATACGGTTTTCTGTTACCGTTTCTACACGGCTTTTCATCGTCTCGATACCTTGGGGCTCAAGGGCTTGAGCTGCAATCATCGCAACAGGGGTTGATAAAGGATAAGGGGCGATAACCTTTAATAGCACTTCAATCACTTCAGGGGATGCTAAAGTAAAACCACAACGTAAACCTGCTAATGCAAAGGCTTTGGATAAGGTTCTTAAAATTACCAAGTTTGGATATTGTGCTAACCAGCTTGCCACACTGTATTGTGGGCAGAACTCAATATAGGCTTCATCGACAACGACTAATGCACGGCCCGCAGCCATATCTAGCACTTCGCGTAAATCTTTATTGTCGATGATATTGCCTGTTGGGTTATTCGGGCTGCAAATATAAATCAGTTTGGTATTGGATAGATTTTCACGGATCGCGTTAACGTTTAATGCCCAGTCTGGCAACGCCATGATTTTCTTTTGTTCAACACCAAAGGTTTCTGCACTGACGCTATACATGCCATAGGTTGGCGGGCAAAACATCACCGCATCTTTCCCCGGCTCACAAAATGCGCGGATTAACAACTCGATGGACTCATCGGCCCCACGGCAAACGAGCACTTGTTCTGGTTTGACTTTGGCATAAGCTGCATAGTTATTGATCACCGCAACTGGTTGGCATTCAGGATAACGGTTAAGGTTGCGTTCACTGAATTGGTAATCAGGTGCAATTGGGTATTCATTGGCATTGAGCCAAACGTCGCCATTTCCCCCTAAACGTCGTGCAGACATATAAGGCGTCATGGTTTTAACATTTTCACGTGCAAGACTGGCGGCATTAAATGGTTGGCTCATGACTTACTCCTGATTTTGTTTTTTTAGTTCGTTAACGCGTAAGGTAACGGCATTTTTGTGAGCGGTGAGTTGCTCTGCTTGGGCTAAGGTTTCGATGGTGTCGGCTAAGCCTAATAAACCTTGCTTCGACAGTTTTTGAACTGTCATTCGCTTCATAAAATCGGCGAGGCCAAGGCTTGAATAGGTTGCGGTATACCCGTAAGTGGGTAATACGTGATTTGTGCCTGATGCATAGTCGCCAGCCGACTCCGGTGACCAGTCGCCAACAAACACCGAGCCCGCGCTAGTAATTGCATCTACTAAATCATCTGCATTGCGAGTTTGCAGTATTAAGTGCTCAGGGCCATAACGGTTACTAATTTCAACGCATTGAGCGATGGAATCAGCGATGATGACACGGCTGGCGCTCAATGCTTCTCGAGCAATTTCTGCACGTGAAAGTTGCGCTAATTGTTTTTCTGTTTCTTCGATCACGCGTTGGGCAAAGTTTTCATCATCAGTTAATAAAATAACTTGTGAATCAGGGCCATGTTCTGCTTGAGATAGCAAATCAGATGCAGTAAATGCTGGGTTTGCACCGTTATCAGCAATGACCAACACTTCGGAAGGTCCCGCAGGCATGTCAATAGCGGCTCCATCATGGTTTTGACTCACTTGGCGTTTTGCTTCAGTGACATAGGCATTACCAGGGCCAAAAATTTTATCAACCGCAGGAATACTTTGGGTACCAAATGCCATTGCAGCAATCGCTTGCGCACCGCCTACTTGGAAAATATCACTGATGCCACACAGTTTCGCTGCATACAAAATCTCATCGGCAATAGGTGGGGGCGAACACAAAATAATTTTGCGACAGCCTGCGATATTCGCAGGGGTTCCCAACATCATGACCGTTGATAACAGGGGAGCAGACCCCCCCGGAATATATAAACCGACCGCATCTATTGGGCGTGTGACTTGTTGGCACACGACGCCTGCCTGTGTTTCTACTGTAATCGGAGTGGGTTTTTGGGCTTCGTGAAAACGACGAATGTTACCAATGGCGGTTTTCATTGCTGTTTTGATTTCATCACCAAGACGAGCCTCTGCCGCGTTAACAGCATTTGCAGGTACACGCACTGTTTCGATTTCAGTTTTATCGAAACGACGGCTCAGTGCTTGGAGGGCAGCATCGCCCTCGTTACGGACTTGGTCAATAATTTGGCTAACCGCAGTACTAATGCTACCAGAAGCCGCTATTGCGGGGCGCATTAATAAAGCGCTTTGTTGCTCTTGGTTACAAGCCGACCAGCGAACAGGTTGGTTAAATCCCATTTTCATGACGGCTTACTCCATCATTTTTTCAATTGGCAGGACAAGAATAGAGCTTGCCCCTAAAGCTTTGAGTTTTTCCATAGTTTCCCAGAACAGCGTTTCTGAGCTTACCATGTGCATCGCTACACGGCTTTGTTCGCCAGCTAACGGTAGAATTGTTGGGCGTTCAGCGCCCGGCAGCAAGGCTATGATCTCTTCCAGTGTTTCACTTGGCGCGTGCAACATGATGTATTTGGATTCACGTGCTTGGATAACACCTTGGATACGGGTCATCATGCGGTCAATAAGCTGTTGTTTTTCCGGCGACATCTCGCCATCACGTTGAATTAAACAGGCTTTAGAGCGATAAATAACTTCCACTTCTTTTAGGCCGTTTGCTTCAAGTGTTGCACCTGTAGAGACGAGGTCACAGATAGCGTCGGAAAGGCCAGCACGCGGGGCAACTTCAACTGAACCATTTAACAGGCATGATTTAAATTGAATGCCTTTTTGGTCGAAATAGCGTTTTAACAAGTGAGGGTAGGAAGTTGCAACACGTGAGCCATTTAAGCACTCAGCACCGGTATAGTTGAAATCTAATGGGGCAGCGAGAGATAAGCGGCACCCACCGAAATCAAGACGACGCAGGGTTTTATACTGCGGGTTTTCCCCTTGAGCACGGCGGTTTAATAACTCTTCTTCAAGAACGTTTTCACCGATGATCCCTAAGTCAACGACACCGTCCATGACCAGCCCCGGAATATCGTCATCGCGAACGCGGAGTAAATCAATAGGCATATTTTCTGCATAAGCAATCAAACGTTGTTGTTGTAAATTGATTTTGATGCCACAGCGAGAAAGCAATTCTCTTGATTCTTCACTCAAACGGCCTGATTTTTGTATTGCAATACGTAAACGTGATTTATCCAACATGACTTTACCCTTATCCCTTTTAAATTTTTTTGTTTAGTAACTCTTTGTTCAAGAATAAAAAAACCCTCGGAAGATTATCTTCCGAGGGTTCTCTCAATTCGCATTTCAGCCACCGGAAGATTCGTTGAACGTCTTCCAGCACACATCGCCCGAAAGACTAGTCAGGATGATGGTGATGATGATGGTTGCGTGAAATACGATTCATAATGTCTTCCGTTCTGTTATTTAAGTGAATGACTAAACATTCATTGTGCTAACTAAATACTCATTGGTATTCAACCTATCCGATTTCCCCCTATGAATGCAACCTTTTTTTAAAAAATAACCAATAATAATTAGTTGTTCACTTTTTATAGTGATAAATCTCTCAGAAATTGTATTCGGAAGTTTTATGGTTTTCAGCTACTCTGTGATTAATTTCAGCTGGTTGGTCGATTAAGGAGCCATTGTATGAAAAAAGTCACTGTCATCGGATTAGGGTGGGTTGGGTTACCACTCGCCCAAGCCTTATTGTCTCAAGGCATTCATGTGGTTGGAACTAAAACGACACCAGATGGTATTGAAGCCGCTCAAGCGGTTGGAATTGAGTGTTATGCATTGAAATTAACCCCAGAACTTGAATGTGATGACGACGATTTAGCGCAGTTGATGGAACAAAGTGATGCTATCGTTATCTTGCTTCCACCCTCTAAAATTAATACCGAATACTATGTGATGGCGATTGAAACACTGGTGAATAGCGCAATAGCATTTCAGGTGCCTAAAGTTATTTTCACGTCATCTACTGCGGTTTATGGGGAACAAAATGGTGAAATGACCGAAGACAGCCTATTGGATGGGGTGACGGATTCGGCTAAAGCCTTGGTGGCGACAGAACAGTGGTTGCATCAGTTACCGAACATATCGGTGGATATTCTGCGATTAGCGGGATTAGTCGGTGAAAAACGCCATGCAGGGCGTTTTTTAGCGGGGAAAACCGGGGTAAAGGGGGCAAACCAGCCTGTGAATATGGTTCATCAAGATGATGTGATTGCTGCCATTTTATTATTGCTCCAGCAACCGCAAGGGGGGCATATTTATAACCTCTGTGCGCCAGTCCACCCAACACGAGCCGAATTTTATACTCATGCAGCACAATCTATCGGGTTAGTTCCGCCTCAGTTTATTGAGGAAGAGAGTGCATTAGTGGGGAAAACCATTAACGGTAATAGAATTTGCCAAGAACTCGGGTTTGAATACCAGTACCCAAACCCAAGTTTGATGAATATGACCCTGTGATTATTTAATCGGGATCATGACAATTTTTTGGAACGCAGGGCGTGTGGTCAGTTGCTGGTACCAGCGTTCCAAATTGTTAAATTCGGGGCGTTCAGTGACAATTTCATGCCAAGGGTAAAATAGTGGTGCGATAGCAATGTCAGCGATACCAAATTTATCACCACTAAAATAGGCTTGGTTAGCTAATGCATTATCAGCAATGGTTAGTAACCGATTGATATTGCGATAAATAATTTTAGCTTGTTCTGGGTCTCTATCCGCTTCTGGGACACGAACAATTTTGTTCATCATCTGTTTAATTTGGTCGAATAAATTAGCACCACTCCAATCCATCCATTTATCTGCGGCAGCTCGTTCTTGTAGGTCTTGTGCGAGCAATAAGTGAGAATGATCAAACTTTTCCGTAAGGTAACGTAAAATCGCATTCGATTCCCACAGCGCAAAGTCATCATCCTGTAGAGTTGGAATTGTGCTGTTTGGATTCATTTTTATATATTCAGGTGTATCTAGCCCACCAAATGGGCCACCCACATCTTTTTGATTGTAAGCGATATTTAATTCTTCTAAGCACCAAAGTACTTTTTTGACATTGGAAGAGTTGACGCGTCCCCAAACAGTTAACATGGCAGTCTCCTAAATTTTGATTTTTTGGCATCGACCATGGTTAAGATAGATTAAATTTACTCAGAGGCAAATGTTTATTTGTTATCAGTGGCCTCAGTGAAATTAAAGTCTTATATTAGGTCTAGTTATCAAATTTTGTCACAGCGATGGGTTCTCGTTTAGTGATGTTGAGTCAATGACAGTAATTTAAATGTGTAGAATTAAGTGAAGGAATAACCGATGAGTAAGAAAATGTTGTCTTTAAAAACCCGCCGAGCTGGTATTGGGTTGAGTCTTTTGGTTGCCGTAAGTACCAGTGCTTATGCGGCGCAGACACCGGTTGCTCCTCAAGTCGATGCAAAAGCGTTTGTTTTGATGGATTATAATAGCGGTAAAATTTTAGCGTCTGGGAATCCAGATGAACGTTTAGATCCCGCAAGTTTAACAAAAATTATGACCAGCTATGTGATTGGGCAAGCGGTGAATGCGGGGAAAATTACCCCTCAGGATATGGTTACGGTAGGTGAAGATGCATGGGCAACGGGAAACCCTGTTCTTAAAGGCTCTTCTTTGATGTTTTTAAAGCCAAAAGATCGTGTTTCCGTATTGGATTTAAATAAAGGGATTGTGATCCAGTCAGGGAATGATGCCAGTATTGCTCTTGCCGATTATGTTGCAGGTAGCCAAGACTCATTTGTGAGTTTAATGAATCAATACGTGCAAAAGATTGGTTTAAAGAATACCCATTTTAAAACCGTTCATGGCCTCGATTCAGAGGGGCAATATAGTACTGCACGGGATATGGCATTGTTAACCCAAGCAATGATCCGTGATGTTCCCGATGAATACGCACTGCACAAGGAAAAAGAGTTTACCTTTAATAAAATTCGTCAACCAAACCGTAACCGTCTGTTATGGAACCAAAATTTAAAAGTGGATGGCGTAAAAACTGGGCACACGAGTGGAGCAGGCCATAACCTAGTCGCCTCTGCAACAGAAGGCGATATGCGTTTGATTTCAGTTGTGTTGGGAGCGCCAAGTGACCGTGTGCGTTTTTCTGAAAGCGAAAAATTACTCACTTGGGGTTTCCGTTTCTTTGAAACTGTCACGCCAATTAAGGCAGATGCCACACTGAAAAAGCAGCGTGTCTGGTTTGGTGATACTTCAGAAGTTGATTTAGGTGTTGCCGATGATGTTTCAATTACGATTCCTAAAGGGCAATTGCAAAACTTGAAAGTGGATATTCAACTAACTAACGATTCACTTGAAGCGCCTCTTGCTAAAAACCAAGCGGTAGGAACGATTAACTTTATTCTGAATGATGAAGTCGTCGAACAGCATCCTCTAGTTGCAAAAAGTGCCGTTGAGGAAGCGGGGTTCTTCGGTCGTATTTGGGATTACATCATGAAAACGATTAGCGGCTGGTGGAGTGCCATTTTCGGTTAATAATGATTAAATGAAAATGATGTGAACAAAAAATGCCTGCATTAGCAGGCATTTTTATAGAGACGATAGATAAACAAATGCTATTCGCAGTGAGCCAATTTAATCGCTAATCCCCCTTGGGATGTTTCACGATACTTAGCGTTAATATCTTTACCAGTTTCATACATGGTTTCAATGACTTTATCGAGGCAAACACGTGGGTCACTGACACGGCGTAATGCCATGCGTGCTGCATTTACGGCTTTAACGGAAGCAATGGCGTTACGTTCAATACAAGGTACTTGAACTTGCCCTCCAACAGGGTCGCAGGTGAGACCTAAGTTATGCTCCATGGCAATTTCTGCTGCGATACACACTTGCTCAGGGCTACCGCCCATTAATTCGGCGAGCCCCGCAGCGGCCATCGAACAAGCAACACCCACTTCTCCTTGGCAGCCCACTTCGGCGCCGGAAATTGACGCATTCATTTTATATAATGCACCAATGACACCGGAAACTAGAAAATAACGGGTATAGGAATTTTCATTCACAGGGCGAATAAACTTATCATAATAAGCTAATACCGCAGGAATAATGCCACATGCACCATTCGTTGGTGCCGTTACAACACGACCACCCGCTGCATTTTCTTCGTTAACGGCAAGCGCATACATATTGATCCAATCTATGACGGCCATTGGGTCCATATTGGTGTTATCGGTTGTTACGAGTTGACGACGTAACGCTGCTGCTCGACGTGGCACACGTAATGGGCCTGGTAGTAAACCTTCGGTTGTCACTCCCCGTTCAATACCGGATTTCATGACATCCCATACGGACGAGAGATATTGCTGAATTTCTTCTTTACTGCGTAACGCTAATTCATTCTGCATCACGAGTGCGGAAAGTGATAACCCTGTGTCTTTACAATGTTTTTGCAGGTCGGCCGCATATTTAAATGGGTAAGGGACTTGAACTGCATTTTCGTCTGACTGGCCAAAATGTTCTTCATCGACAATAAAACCACCGCCGATAGAATAGTAATTTTTGCTGTAAATAACATCATCACCACTGAATGCCGTAATACTCATTCCATTTTCATGGAGGGGGAGATTGGTTGTATGAAAATTCATCCCCCCTTCAGTAGGGAAATCAACTTCATGTTGCCCTTGTGCAAGGGAGAGCCTTTCAGTTTGCTCAACATTACGCATAAAAGCAGGAATAGCGTCAATATCAATGGTATCCGGTAAGTTACCCGCAAGACCCATAATAATCGCCATATCCGTTGCATGGCCTTTACCCGTTAAAGAGAGCGAACCATATACATCAACTGCAATTCGTGTTGTGCGAGAGAGTAATTTTTGCTGGATAAGGTCGTCAACAAACTGTTTGCCCGCTTTCATTGGGCCGACGGTATGGGAACTTGAAGGGCCGATGCCAATTTTGAAGATATCAAATACACTAATCATATTCAGTGCTTCCTTTTGTAGAAAGTCATTGAAATTAGGTAGCTTCCGTTGTTGGTCGCTACCTAGTGGCTTCAATTAGAAGAATAACTTATATGTTGCCGCAGAGATAGCGACCAGACCCATAATTACGATAAATACATTACTGATTTTACCTGAGTATTTACGCATTGCTGGTACCTTGCTAATTGCATACATTGGCATCAAGAACAGTAAGATAGCGATAACTGGGCCACCGAGGCTTTCAATAATATCCAGCACACCTGGGTTCAATGTTGCCACTAACCAAGTTGTGACTAACATGAAGATTGCAGTACCGCGGTTTAACTTGCGAACATCAATTGTTTTACCTTTTGCACGGTAAGCACGTTCAACTAGACCATTGAAACCTTCACGAGCACCTAAATAATGACCAAGGAAGGATTTAATAATTGCAATAAAGGCAATGATTGCAGCTGCATATTTAATGAATGGCTGGTCAAAATAGCCAGACAGGTAGTCAAGAATACTGATATTTTGTGCTTTAGCTTGTGCAAGATCCGCTGAAGATAAGGTAAAGACACAGCTTATCACGAAGAACATAACTGTCAGCACCATCAGAATGTGTGCAGAAGCAAGGATCCGTGAACATTTTTGTTCAGCTGCATCACCGTATTCTTCACGTTTTGCAACGGAGAAAGCGGAGATAATTGGCGAGTGGTTAAATGCGAATACCATCACTGGGATTGTTAGCCAAATAGTGACCCAGATGCTTTGTCCGCCGGTATTTTTTGTTGCTTCAGTGATACCTTCCCAAGTTAATGTATTTAGTACATCACCAGACCAATGTGGGATCATATACAGTGAGAATGCAACCAGCACGGCGATAAATGGAAACACTAACATACTCATGACTTTTACGATGTATTTTTCACCGAATGCCACAATCGCCATTACTCCGCCTACAAGGATCAAGGCAAGTAACCAGCGTGGTGGTGCGCCAACGCCCAATAATTCGGTTAAGAATTTATTGACGTTATTGGTGATGGAAACACCATAAACAAGAAGAATAGGGTAAATAGCAAAGAAGTAGAGTAGGGTGATCCAGTTTCCTGCTGTGCGACCAAAATGTTCTTCTACAACTTCAGTGATATCACCATCAGGTTTTGAACCAGAAAGAACGAAGCGTGTTAACCCACGGTGAGCAAAAAATGTCATTGGGAAGGCTAATACCAGCATCAGTAAAACAGGTAATAAACCACTCATACCTGCATTGATTGGCAAAAACAATACCCCAGCACCGATAGCTGTACCATATAAACCCAGCATCCATACTGTGTCAGTTTTGCGCCAAGCACTACTATTTACTGTTTGCGAGGCCGTTTTGTCGATGGAACCAACTTTTGTTGCATCCATAATAGTCTCCGAAAATATAAGTCAAAAAAATCATTTAGCGTAACTGCAAATGCGTTACGACCTTTTAATCTTTTGGTACGAACAATTACTCAATAACAATTGTTTTCTTTTGCGTAACAATCTGATTGGAAATAAAACTAAAATTGACGGTAAATTGATTTTCAATCAGTTTTGTATTTTTATCATTAAATTTTAACATTGGATTTTGAGTGTGTGAATTTATAGTTTACCAGAATAAAATGCCGTGATCATTATCTCAAAAGAGAAATATCCCCCAAGATTGCGAGATATAATTATATTTTATAAAAATGTTAAATAAATTTGTGTTAAGTTTGTATTTATTAGCAATTAAATAGTGGGTGAATAAGTTAAGCTTTACTTAAATGTGAGCAGAATTAAATTCTGTTAGAAAAATATTATTATATTAATGATTAAAATTGAGCTGATTAAAATATCATCCATATCAATATAAATATTGAGCTGTACTGTAATAATAGTACAAGTAAATTGTTATAGATAAATGATAACCAATTGAAAATAAATAAAATATTTTTATCTTTTAGATTGGTTTATTGCGTAACTAATTAGTTTGAAAATTGGAGGAAAGATAACTATATATTAATTATTTTACGTTTTTTTTGTGCTTATATTTGCCACTTTTTTTGCAACGAAAAAAATAATTAAAATAGGTAACAAGATATTTGTTAAGTAATTGTTTTAATAATTTTATTGATAACTTCAAAAAAGTTTTAATCATGAGAATGGAAATAAACAGAAACTTTGATTTAGCGCAATTTTTATAATGCTAAAAATACTGGCATTAATTAATGCCAGTATTTGAATATACGTTGTTATGGTTGAAACCAACCTTTACGAATAAGAGATGCAAAAATAAAACTATATAGCCGAGTGATAGGTAATTGAATTTTATACGCACCAACAGACCAGAGGATCTGGGCCAAACCGCATGCGACAATCGCCAGTATAAAGGCACCTGCCATATCTAAAGGCCAATGAACACCGAGGTAAATACGTGACCAAGCAATAACGACAGCGGGGATCATCATCACGAGGCCAACCCAAGTTCTTAGCCAGAAAAGAAATGCAAAAGCGAATGTAAAGACAATCGTGCCATGGTTACTTGGGAATGAAGGCGTGGCTTCATGCTCGGAGAAATTAGTGCCAATTCCCATGACAAATGGGCGGTCATGCGGCGCGAAATAGCCCACTAGCCATGAAATGGTTAAGCCAATGACGATAGCAATGGCTGCTTTACAAGCAAAAGCACGTTGGCGAGTCATATTTGGCTGGGCGCCCCAAAACCAACAAGCAACAGTAAATAGTGGAAATAATAGAATTAAGCGTTTCGCAATCACGTTCGCTACAGCAATGGTTCCACTAGCGGTTTCTGGAGTCGCATTGATCAAATTGAATAGATCAAGGTTAAGTTGTTCCAGCACAGTTCAGTACCTCGGTCAGATGGTTAGTGAGACAGAATAGATATAAAAGGGGGAGATTAAAGTTTCTTAATGAGCAGGTAAAGTCCCTTTGTCTTATTATTGAAAGCTATATGCGACAAATTTACTTGCGGTTTAACATTTACTCAATAATTATTTAGTGCAGTAATGAGTTTAGATAAGTCAAGGGAGAAAAAGTGATGTGGTGGCAAAAAGAGATACAACTTAGCGCAAAAGCGAGAGGGTTTCATTTAGTGACAGAAGAAATTCTCAAGCAACTTCCTGAACTTAGCTTAATCAAGGTTGGTTTAGCGAATATTTTTATTCAACATACATCAGCATCTTTAACAATCAATGAAAATGCAGATTACACTGTCAGGGAAGATTTCGAGAGCTTTTTCAATCAGGCCGTTCCTGAAAATGAACCTTATTATAAGCATGATTATGAAGGAAGTGATGACATGCCTGCGCACTTAAAAAGCAGTTTATTGGGTGCAAGTTTGACTATTCCAATTACTAAAGGGCGTTTAAACATGGGGACGTGGCAGGGGATTTATTTATGTGAGCACCGAAATTATGGTGGAAAACGTAGGTTAATCATTACATTGCAAGGCGAACTCAGCCGTTAAAAACAAAAAACCCGATAGCAGGAAAACAAAAAGTTGGCTATCGGGCTCCTCAATATGGGGACATCAAAGAAAAGCAGTGGCATTAATTAAGACTCCGTCTAAAAAAGAAAGTTCTCACTTAGATGAAAAAAAGTGCAATATTTTTATTAAATTTGGCTTAAATAGCACAAAAAGAACAAGCAAAGTGTTAACACCTATAAATAAGTGAACAACTTTGCTTGTTGAGATGAAAAACGGAAAGGGCTAATTATTTGTATAAATTCAAATTTTCTTTTGCGTAAGCTTCGAAATCTGTACATCCACCAATATGTTGCTCATCAATAAAAATTTGTGGAACGGTTTCAACAGGTTTGCCAACAGTTTTAGATAAATCTTCTTTAGAAATACCTTCAGCTTGAATATCAACGTAGCGGTAGTCAAAATCTTCACGTTCATTTTTCAGTTTTTCAGCGAGTTCTTTTGCACGAACACAGTATGGACAGCCAGGACGACCAAAAATAACAGTATACATAGTATCTCCTTTTTATCTTGAGCTCAGATTCTAATTGCAATGCTCAATACTATGCCTACATAAGTTATGAAATAAAAGTCGAATTTTCCTGTTATACCTATAGGTATGACATATAATTCTCAGTTTGAGAAAGTGACACAATAATGAGAGGAGAAAAAGAATGAGCAATAAACCTCAGTCTAAAGGGACAATGCGTTCACTGGCGGACATGCCAAAGCCCATTATCGTGTTAGAAGGTGTGGGGATCATTCTGCTTATTATTGTTTTGTTAGCAACAAATGACTATATCACATTGCCGGAGCCTTTAATGCAGCCAGGGGCGATCGTGAGCATGATTATGGTCGGCATTGGCTGTTTGGTGCCCGCAATGGTCAATATTGTCTGGCGAGCAATTCATGGCCTGAGTTTTTTGGGCATTGATAATAAACAACCAGAAAAGAATGTATCTAAAAAACCAGACTCTACAGATAATAAACCAGATGAATAAGTAGATTGAGCGTGGTTTTACTGGTGTTTCGCTCTACAATGTGTGAGAATTATTCGTTTTTTAGTTAGGGGGAAAATGTGCCAGAACCCTAACAAATCGATATTGCACGACTATTTTGAGTTGAAGAAGGTTACTATCCATGGATTCTATTTGTTACCCTGACATCACTAAGTTACGTGAATGGTTAGACCAACTCAAAACCTCTTATTTCGAGTGTGATTCCTGCTCTGCATTACATTTACCTCATATGCAAAATATAGACGGTATTTTTGATGCAAAGCTCGATATTTTAAATAATGTTTTGGTGTTGTCTGCATTAGCTGAACTCAAACCGACAGCGATTGTGACGTTAGTGGCGAATATCAGCCAAATTAATGCCAGCTCATTAACGGCAAAAGTTTTCCTTGAAATAAACAATGAAAACTTGCCTAAATTGATTGTTAGCCAATCATTTTCATTAGAAGCAGGAATGACGTATCGTCAATTCTGCCATTTTTTACAGCAAGCGGAAGAGCAAATTTCAGCTATTGTCTTTGAAATCTTTAGTAATAATTTGTTGTATGCAAATCAAGATGACTTTAGTGAAGATGATGACAGCTCTGAAGAAGGCTCTGAGCTTTCTCTTGATGACAAACCTTCAGTCATTCTCCACTAAGTTTTTGCTATGCATTGTGAAAAATATGCCACAGGGCAATGCCATTCATGCCAATGGCTAACATTAACGCCTGAACAGCAAATTACCGAAAAGCAGAGCCAACTACAGGCTCTTTTGCCTGCTATTGATACTTCTTTATTTCAGCCTCCAGTGACAGGGCCGCAAACGGCTTTTCGCAATAAAGCCAAAATGGTCGTTAGTGGTAGTGTTGAGAAGCCAATTTTAGGTATTGTTGGGCGAGATGGGCAAGGTGTAGATTTAACGGACTGCCCGTTGTATCCAGATGCCTTTTCTGATGTGTTTAGTGCCATTATTCCTTTTATTGCAAGGGCAGGGCTGACGCCTTATAACATTGAGCGCAAACGCGGTGAATTAAAATACCTATTATTAACCCAAAGTCATTACTCTGGGAAATTCATGCTGCGGTTTGTGTTGCGCTCAGAGAAAAAAATTGAGCAGTTAAAAAAGGCACTGCCATGGCTACAAGAACAGTTGCCACTGCTTGCGGTGATCACCGCCAATATTCAACCCGTGCATATGGCAATACTTGAAGGTGAGGATGAGATTTTCTTAACGGAGCAGCGCACACTTCGTGAAGAGTTTAATCAAGTCCCTTTATTTATTCGGCCACAAGGTTTTTTCCAAACGAATCCTATAGTGGCTGCAAAATTATACCAAACCGCGAGGGAATGGGTTAAAGCGTTAGATATCGATAGCTTGTGGGATCTGTTTTGTGGCGTGGGCGGCTTTGGGCTGCACTGTGCTGAAAAAGACACTCACTTAACAGGGATAGAAATCAGTGCGCCAGCGATTGCCAGCGCACAGCAATCAGCGGATGAACTTGGATTAAAGCATGTTGAGTTTAAAGCACTTGATTCAACGCGTTTTGCCACGGCGAATCAGGATATCCCTCAGCTTATTTTAGTCAATCCGCCACGCAGAGGAATTGGTAAAGAGTTATGCGATTTCCTTTCCCACGTGCAGCCCGAATATATTTTGTATTCTAGCTGTAATGCACAAACCATGGCGCAAGATTTACAACTGTTGGCTGGCTATCAAGTCTGTAAAGTACAGCTATTTGACTTATTCCCTCATACTGCACACTTTGAAGTGCTGACGTTGTTAAAGCGTATTGTACAGTAAAATCCATGTGATGGTTTTTACTGTATAAAACGACAATTCAATATTCGTTATATCATTTGGGTAATTAATTTAATGTTTCAGCAGGAATGAATCCATGGATAATACTCTGAACTTAAATTCATCGATATGATTCGGTATAGGTTTATCACTATGATAGGAGAGCAAATGTTTTAGGTTTTCTAAAAAATCATTTTCGTTATCATATTTTTTTATACCTCTGTTAGGGTCAAAAAACTTATATATATAATTATTTTTATCGTGTTTAATTGAAATTGCCATACAATGGCCATCATAAGAAATCAGTGAATAGTAATCATTGTTATATTTTAATTTATTCTCTATATCAGCTTTTAGTTTTTCAATATTTGATTGGTTTTTATTTATTTGTAAGTTTGCATAGTCACAAATAGGTAGGCTTATATCATTGATTAACCCAGAATTTATATTCTTAGCTGTATTTTTATACATTTCTAGCTTAGATATAAACTCGAAAGCATTAGCTAGAAAAATTTTAATTTCTTTATCATCTAATGGTAAGTCAGATATTATTTTGTTTTTTATATTCTCATTCAATATTTTATGACAATAATAAATTTCTATTGAGTCTTCTTTGTTTTTTCTAACTAAATTATAGTAAAAGGTAACCAACTCTATAATTTCGTATTTACTATCTAAATAACTTACATTTTTATTTACACGAGATATATTTTTCATTAGTAGATGGGTTATATCGTATAGATTTTTTATATTAAGGTCATTTTCCTTATTATCTAATGATATTAAATTTTTATCTACTTTAATATCTGTGCTTTTATTGATTAATGATGTTTTTTTCTTTTTATTATCAATGAGTAATGAATCTATTTTGTGTGCAATTTTATTGAAATCATATGCGCGTTCATAACTGATCTGAATATTCAGGCCATTGACTATCTGTTTATTTAATAAACTTACTTCAACATCATTCGGCTTTCTGTTTTTTAAATGGTAACTTTGTGCTTTTATGGATTTTAAAGCGGCCCCCATCGATTCAATTAGTTTATCCCCATCACTCTTGTTTTCATTAAGAAGGTATAGGTTTGATAGACCATGGCAAATTCCATTGCTAGCATTAGAGGTATTTCTGACTTGAGTGAGCTTTTTTCTTAGGGCATTATTTTCTTTTTTATTAAAGTATGTAAGCAGTTTGTCTTGATCAAAAGGAATGTCAAATTGAATTTTTTTCATAATAAACTCATCAATCATATCTATTTAATTAGTTTAATTATTACATTTTCAAATAAAGTGTTCTTTAAAAATCCGATTGAGCGAATAAAAAAAGCTTGGTATAAGACCAAGCTTTTTTTACTTGTCGGAGAGAAAGAAAGACTAACCTCTGTGCTCAAATTCCAACGCTTTGCGTTCAATTAAACGCATTAGCACTGTTAAAATTGCATTGACCACTAAATAAATAATCCCCGCAGCAACAAACGCCATCACATTCCAGCTTTGACCAAAGATCAGTTGGCTATAGCCCATGACATCTAACATTGTAATCGTACTGGCAAGTGATGTACTCTTGAAAATCAGGACGACTTCATTGGAATAGGACGATAACGAACGCTTAAAGGCATAAGGCAAAATAATACGCATGGTTTGCATTTTGCTCATACCGAGGGCTTGGCAAGACTGCCATTGGCCTGATGGGATGGCTTTAACTGCGCCGTGGAATAACAAAGTGGAATAAGCCGCACTGTTTAAGGCCAATGCAACCATTGCACAGACCCAAGGCGTGGAAATAATCTCCCACAACATGGGATAATCTTGCAATGATTTAAATTGACTTGGACCGTTATAAATTAAGAAAAATTGTACCAATAACGGCGTACCAGTGAAAAGCGTGATATAGATTTTAACGGCTTGAGAAACCACAGGGGTTTTCAGCGAGAGAACTAAAGTAAATAATATCGCTAAGATAAAAGCCACAATGAGTGCGCTAAACGTTAGTGATAAGCTGGTTGGTAGCCCTGGAAGAATATCTAAAATTAAATCCATCATTTTGATTCACCTCGCTCAAAGCGAGTAGTACGCAATTCAATACGTTTTAAGATAACTTGACTGACTAACGTAATGGCAAGGTAAATCAAACCCACAATGGCGTACCATGTGAATGGTTCGTGAGTTCTATTGACGATTGTTTTTGTTTGTAGCATCAAATCATTAACACTGATGAGTGAAACTAACGCGGTATCTTTTAATAATACAAGCCATTGGTTGCCTAAGCCTGGAAGCGCATGGCGCCACATTTGCGGCATAATGAACCGAAAGAAAATAGTGCGTTTGTTTAAACCTAATGCAAAACCTGCTTCCCACTGGCCATAAGGTACCGCTTTTAAAGCTCCTCTTAATGTTTGTGATGCATAAGAGGCGTACAACAAGGCAAGGGCAATAACACCACAAACAAATGGGGTATAGTCAAATTCGCCACTATTAGCAAAGAAAATGCTGGGGTCGATTTGAATAGTGGTTTGCCAAAAACCGAGGTTTATATCGAACCCATCACCAAACAAATTGATCAGTTGTAATGTACCGAAGTAGACAAATAATACGACCAATAATTCAGGTAGACCGCGGATCAAGGTAACCCAGCAGGTCCCTAAAAAGGCAATAGGTTTAAAACGAACGGACTCCCACGCAGTAAATAACATGGCGAGGATCAGCCCCAAAACCAGTGCAGAAACAGCAAGGCCGACGGTGATACCGGCGGCACTTGTTAAAAATAGAAAGTTGCTCATTAATTATATCAATTACTGTTGAAACCATTTTTTGTGGATAGCATCATAAGTGCCGTCTGCTTTAACTTCAGCTAAGGCTTTATTCATTTTATCCAACAGCTCTTTATTCCCTTTACGAACCGCAATACCTAAACCAATACCGAAATATTGTGGGTCAGTCACTTTTTCACCAACAGCAGCTAAGTTTTCGTTACCTTTAGCTTTTAACCATTCGTCAGCAACTGCGGTATCACCGAAGACGGCATCGATACGGCCATTTTGTAGGTCTAAAATAGCAGATTGGTAGTTATCATAAGGAACGGTTGTCATCCCTTTATGTTGTTCCATGATGTATTTTTGGTGAGTGGTTCCGTTTTGAACACCAATTTTTTTATCTTTTAATTGGTCTACTGAGCTGATTTTTTCTTTTACAGCAATAAATTCTGCTGAGTTAGGGTAGTAAGTCTCAGTGAAATCTACTTGCTGTTGGCGCTCAGGGGTAATATCGATACCTGCCATTAATGCTTCAAAGCGACGGAATTTTAAGCTAGGAATTAAGCTGTCGAAAGATTGGTGAGTAAATGTACAAGTTGCATTCATTTTTTCACACATTGCATTGGCTAAATCAACGTCAAAGCCAACGATTTGGTTATTCTTATCGAACATTTCAAAAGGTGCGTAAGTCGCTTCTGTTGCAAAACGGATGGTTTCTTTTTCCGCAGCAGTTGCAGATAGGGTTACAGCGCCCAGCAGTGCAGCTAATATAATTTTTTTCATTGCTTAATCCTATATCTATTAATGTGACAGATAATTTGCAAATGCTTCTGTTTGAGGTGCAGTGAAATGGCTTGCATCCCCTTGTTCTACTATATGGCCGTTTTCCATATACACGACACGACTAGCGGTTTTGCGAGCAATTTCCACTTCGTGAGTGACGATGACTTGTGTAATCCCAGTTGCAGATAGTTCACGAATAATATCAACAACTTGAGCAGTGATTTCTGGGTCAAGTGCAGCGGTTGGTTCATCAAATAATAAAACTTTTGGTTCCATCATTAGCGCTCTTGCAATCGCAACACGCTGTTGCTGACCACCCGATAAATGTAAGGGGTAGCGATCAGCAAATTGCGACAACCGTAAGCGTTCTAATAACTTGGACGCTTTTGCTTGCGCTTCTTGCTTTGATAATTTTAACACGCGGCAAGGTGCTTCAATTAAGTTGTCCATAACGCTCAGATGAGGCCACAGATTATATTGTTGAAATACCATCCCTACATTTTGACGCAGCTCACGAATCGCTTTCGCATCTGGAGCTGAAGAAAAGTCAAATTGCTGACCCACAATATTCAAGTGGCCTGAACGTGGCATTTCTAATAAATTGAGGACACGTAACAATGAGCTTTTACCAGCCCCGCTTGGCCCAAGTAATACCATAGTCTCACCAGCAGAACACTCTAGATTGATATCAAAGAGTGCCTGATGGGAACCATAGAAACAGTTGATGTTTTTTAATTGAATGCTCATGTGTACCAATAATATCTTATTTCACTACCCGCGATATTAATCCTATAAGCATATTTATTCAATAATTTCTGCATAAAAATTTGGTTTTTACGCTAAAATTATTCCGATTTAACGGTCAGTTGCTCTGCTTGCTGTTCTTTAGCGAGTTGTTTATCTCGCTCATAAGCCAGTTCGCTGATGCGTTTTGCCATCCCCTTAAAAATAAATAAATGTGCGGGCATCATGGCAAACCAATAGAGTAGGCCGCAAAAGCCAGCTGGGTGCCACCATGCTCTAACATCAATTGAACGGCGGTTCCCGCTATCATGAATAGTAAAAGTTAAGCGGCCAAGTCCTGGGGCTTTCATACCAAATAACAAGCTAAGTTGTTTATTAGGTTCAAGATTAATTACGCGCCAGCCGTCAATCTCATCACCGAGTTGGAGCTGTTCACGATCGGGGCGGCCGTACTTCACTTTATTTAACATCATATCGTCCATGATGGCGCGAGTTTTCCACAGGCCATTGGCATAGAAATAGCCGTTTTTTCCGCCGATTTGTTGCACTGTATACCAAAGCGATTCTGAACTGGCTGTTGTTCCAAGGGTTGCTCCCGCTTGTTTTGGGTAATAGCCATAGCCGGGACGCCAGCGTTTTCTGACTTCTGGATCATAACCCCAATCTGCGTTATCAACGGCATCGGCTTCTTCTGCTAAAGTCGTTCTAACGGCATCATCAAAAGAAATTAAGGTTTGGGGGATCAGTTCTCGTAACGCTTTATCATCCGCGGGGAGGTCGTGCTGCAAGCCTTGAATTAACTCCTTAGCGATTGACGGTGGTACGGAGGTGATCAAACTGATGAAATGCACGGAAATCATACTGATGGGGATCGGAATAGGAATAAGTAAACGCCGCTTACCACTGACTTTAATAAAGCGCTTAAATAGCTCTTGGTAGCTAATAAACTCAGGGCCACCTGCATCAAAAATCCGATTCTCAGTTGTTGGTATTTTTGCCAGTTGCGTTAAATAATACAAAATATTCGATAAGGCGATAGGTGACGATTTAGAACGAACCCAACGTGGTGGCGTTAAAATCGCTAAGTTGTAGACCATATCACGCATAATTTCGAATGCGGCAGAACCAGACCCAACGATAATTGATGAGCGGATTTCGGTAATAGGAATTTGGCTTTCACGTAAAATATCACCGGTTAAACGTCGAGCAATTAGGTGTGGTGAATAGGTATGCCCGTGTTGTAATGCGCTGAGATAGATAACATGTTTAACGCTTGAGCCTTCAAGGGCTTGTTGCACGTTGCGAGCGGCTGCACGCTCACGCTCGACTAAATTGGCTTGGTCGGCCATGCTATGAACGAGGAAATAAACAATATCGATGCCTTCCATGACACCTTTTAGTGTTTCAGGGTCGTGAAGATCCACATAAATGCATTGGGTATCTTGCCAGCCTTGAGATAACATCCAATCAACACGGCGTGCACCTGCTGTTACGTCATATCCTTGCTCAATGAGTTTAGGGATCAGATTCTGACCAATATAGCCACTAGCGCCCAACACTAAAACACGTTGTTTATCTGTCATGTTAATTTCCTGATTCACGCAAATTAACAGCTATTGTGACTGAAATTTTACCTATGTAAAGAAGGCCATGAGAATTGGCGTAATAAGACTCAGTACGAAGCCGTGAACAATAGCAGCAGGGACAATTGAAACCCCACCACTGCGTTGTAAAACAGGCAGTGTAAAATCCATTGATGTTGAACCACAAATGCCAAGAGCGGTTGAGCGGTAACGGTTAATAATAATTGGGATAAGCATGATTGCAGCAAGTTCCCTTGCTAAATCATTGAAAAAAGCTGCGCTCCCCATGACTGGGCCATAAGCATCGGTGAGGACAATCCCTGTTAATGAGTACCAGCCAAAGCCAGAAGCCAGTGCTAACCCCATTTTCACGGGAAGGTCTAGTAAGAATGCAGCTAACGCACCACCCGCTAATGCACTGACTGCCATGACAAACGCAATGGTTGTGCCGCGTCGGTTGATTAAAATTTGCTTGATGCTCATGCCGCTGTTACGTAGCTGGATACCGACAAGTAATAACAATAGCATTAACGCCAGTTGGCTGCCTTTGTCGGCATAGTGTAGAAAGTCAAAATGAGTTAGGCCAACGACAAATCCGAGCAGTAGCACACCGCATAGCTGTAAGGATTCGAGAACCATTTTGATTCGTGAAGGTGGTTTTTCTTGTTTATGTTGCGGAATTTTCCAAGGATCAAATTTATCCAGCAATAACAGTGAGATTACATTCAATGAAAATATGCAACCAAAAAAGGTAACTGCATAAATTAAAATAGAAAATAAGTGAACACTTAAATTTTCAAGAAGTGCAAGAGTAATTCCCATTAAAAATAAAATAACATACACCATTGAATTCAAGGATTGGTGTACTCGATGGAGAATTTGCTTGTTTTTAATAGGAATAAGATAACCAAGCGTTAATGGTAGAAGAATAATTAAGAGTCCTGAATACATGGCCGCATCCTTAGAGGTTATCCCATCGACTAGCTAAATATAAACAAAGGGTTATACAATTTTATTTATTTAGGTTATTGAAGTACAAACCCGATTTAACGCCCCGTGCTAAAAGTTCTTTTTGTTATAAAATGTTTTTATTGGCTAACTAATAAAAAATAGGTCAAAAACACTAAAAATAAAAGTTTTACTATTTTATAACACTGCAATTAGATGCTCAACATAGTTTGCTATTTTGCTATGAAGAATTTTTATTTTACATACATAGTTATAGTAATAAAGAAGGTTAATCGGTAAGCTCTAAATATTGTTCTTTAGTATATCCAATTGACGGAATCACCCGATATGTAATGAAAACTAATAATATTTAGGGTGAACTAAAAATATTCCAAGGAGAGTGATATGTACCTGGAACGTGTGGAAATATACGGATTTAGAGGGATTAACCGCCTTTCATTAGAACTGAATAACAGTACAGTTTTAGTTGGCGAGAATTCATGGGGAAAGTCGAGCTTACTTGATGCACTTGACCTTCTTCTTTCTCCTGAACATATAGATTACCAATTCAGTCTTCATGATTTTCACTATCCCGCAGGGAATGATGAGTCACGTTACCGTTCATTGCAGATAGTCTTAAAATTTTGTGAACGCCGCAAAGGGCGTCATCAATCCTATCGTTTTCATAACTTAGCCTCAGTTTGGGTAGATAACGGTGATGACCTTAAACATATTTTTTATCGTGTTAGTGCGGAACTTAAAGATGATGACACGATAGTTGTCGATAAAAGCTTTTTAAATGCAGGTGGTAATAAACTTTCATTGGACAACGTCGGTAAATATATTAAAGAAATTATTCGGTTGTATCCTGTTATTCGCCTTCGTGATGCGCGTTTTTTACACTCACTTAATCCAGAAACGATTGTTTCAGGGCAAAAAGAGGTACGTGACTTATTTAATGCTCGTATTAAGGAACTCACTAGCGCATTGGTCAACAACCCTGAACGCTTAAGTGATGAAGATCTCTGTGATGGGGTTGATGCCATGCAACAGTTGCTTAGTCATTACTTCTCTGGGCAAAGCTCCCATATTATTCGTTCAGATAATTCAATGGTTAAAATAGAACCGCGTAAACGCGGTTGGAAAGCGCTTGATAATATTAACCGGTTAATTGCCAAGCCAAATCAACGTAATATTCGGTTAATCATTTTAGGGATGTTTTCTTCTTTATTACAATCAAAGGGCAATATTCATTTAGATAAATACGCTCGGCCATTGATTATTGTTGAAGACCCTGAAACGCGTTTGCATCCAATTATGCTTTCCATTGCATGGGGCTTATTTAGCTTATTTTCTCTACAGAGGATCACCACGACGAATTCAGGGGAGCTACTTTCATTAGCGCCTTTGGAGGATTTATGTCGTCTGGTTCGTAATACGAATAAAGTTTCAGCTTATCGTTTAAATGAAAATGATTTGAGTGCTGAAGAATTACGTAAAATTTCTTTCCATATTCGCTTTAATCGTCCGTCAGCCTTGTTCGCTCGCTGTTGGTTATTAGTTGAAGGGGAAACTGAAATTTGGCTGATGAATGAATTCTCGCGCCAGTGTAACTATTACTTTGAAACAGAAGGAATAAAAGTTATTGCATTTGCGCAAAGTGGTTTGAAACCACTGCTAAAGTTTGCCAATAAAATGGGAATTGAATGGCATGTTTTAACTGATGGTGATGAGGCAGGGCGTAAATATGCGGCAACAGCGACGCATTATGCTAATAAAATTAATTCCTCAGATAGGGATAGGCTAACGATGCTACCCGCACCAGATATGGAACATTTCCTATATCGTGAAGGGTTTCGAAAACTTTATCATGAAATTGCTGATATTCCAGATAATGCGAAAGTTTCAACAAGGCGAGTGATTATTAAGGCGATCTCTCGTACATCGAAGCCAGATTTAGCGTTAGCAACTGTTAATCGGGCGGCTGAGTTAGGTCCAGATAGTATCCCTCTACAGTTGAAAAGTATGTTTTCTCGTGTGGCATGGTTGGCAAGGGGTAAAGCAAATTAATGGTGATATCGATAAATTTTACGGGTTGTTGATGGATTATTGAGAAATCCCACTCTTAGGTTTATCTCATGTTGAATCAATTGATAACTTAAGTGATATATAATTTGATCATTAGTTTTTAGCTGGCAACAAATTGGAAAGTCACCTCCTTTTACAAGTTGTCAGCGATCTTAGAGGGCAATGCCCTCTTTTTGTTCATAGGAAGCGAATAAACATGAAGGCAAAGCCTAAGAAAAAGTGGCCGATTTATTTGGCAATCATTATTGTTGCCCTAGTCACTGCTGGGTTTCTTTTTAATCGTGAGGAAGAAGAGGTTTTTCAAACCGTAGATGTCACTCGAGGCGATTTAGATAAACAAGTGCTGGCAACGGGAAAACTTGACGCTGTACGTAAAGTCGATGTGGGGGCTCAAGTGAGTGGGCAACTACAAACTCTGTATGTTAAAGAGGGTGATTATGTTAAAAAAGGTGATTTATTAGCCGTTATTGACCCGAAAAAAGCCCAAAATGATGTGACTGAGTCTGAAGCGATGACTCGTGAACTTGAAGCGAATCTATCATTAGTTCAAGCGGAACTTCGCCTTGCTCAACTGACTTATCAACGTCATTTAAGCCTAGCGAAACAGCAAGCCGTTTCCCAACAAGAGCTTGATAAAGCCAAAACGGATGTAGAAGTGAAAAAAGCGCAAGTTGCCACTTATCAAGCGCAAATTAAGCGTAACCAAGCCACTTTAGATTCGGCAAAAACAAATTTGAAATACACTCAAATTACGGCTCCAATGGATGGCATTGTCACCTTTATTAAAACATTACAAGGGCAGACGGTTATTGCTGCTCAGGAAGCACCAACGATTTTAACACTTGCGGATTTAGACACGATGCTAGTAAAAGCGGAAGTTTCTGAAGCAGATGTGATTTATTTGGAGCCTGGGCAAGATGCCTCGTTTACCGTCTTAGGCGCTCCAGATAAAAAATTCTCAGGGCAACTAAAAGATATTTTACCAACACCTGAAAAAATCAATGATGCCATTTTCTATTATGCGCGCTTTGAGGTACCCAATCCGCAACATTTATTGAAATTACAAATGACCGCTCAGGTCACTATTGAATTAGAGTCACGTAAAAATGTTCTGTTACTACCGCTATCTGCATTAGGCAATGAAATTTCACCACAAACCTATGAAGTGGATATCCTTCAAGGCAATAAAGTCGAGAAAAAACATGTTGAAATTGGTGGTCGAAATGATGTGTATGTGGAAATTACCAAAGGCCTAAATGAAGGTGACAAAGTGGTCATTGGCCATAGCGAGACGGAATACTAACTATGTCTGCGTTAATTGATCTTCAAGGGATCACTCGCCGCTACGGGGAAGGCGAAAACCAAGTTACAGTCTTAAAAAATGTCTCACTGCAAATTAATGCAGGTGAGATGGTGGCGATTATTGGTGCTTCTGGTTCAGGTAAATCCACGCTCATGAATATTATTGGGTGCTTAGATAAACCAACTGAAGGGAATTATTGCATTGATGGTCAAAGCGTTGCAACGTTAGATAACGACCAATTGGCAGAACTGCGCCGAGAGCATTTTGGCTTTATTTTTCAACGTTACCATTTACTGAGTCATTTAAGTGCGGAACAAAATGTTGAGGTGCCTGCGGTGTATGCAGGGGCGGGTAAAAACCAACGTCGTGAGCGAGCAGCCCAGCTATTACAGCGTCTAGGGTTAGGGGAGCGAGTTGATTATCGCCCAAGTCAGTTGTCTGGTGGGCAACAACAGCGCGTGAGTATTGCTCGCGCTCTTATGAATGGTGGGCAGATAATTCTCGCGGATGAGCCAACAGGAGCACTGGATAGCCATTCGGGGGAAGAGGTCATGAATATTTTAAAAGACCTCTGTGCCCAAGGGCATACCGTAATTATTGTCACGCATGACCCTGAAATTGCTCAACAAGCGGAACGTATTATCGAAATTAAAGATGGCGAGATTTTGAATGACTCGGGTAGCAAAGCCACGAAACGAACAAATTCATTACCAAAAGCTCCCCCACGAAAATTCTCTTTAGCTCAGGCGTATGGGCGGTTTAGTGAGGCCTTATTAATGGCTTGGCGTGCCATGGTCGTTAATAAGATGCGTACATTGCTGACTATGCTTGGGATTATCATTGGCATTGCGTCGGTGGTATCAATAATGGTGATCGGTGATGCTGCTCAAGGCATGGTCCTTAATGATATAAAATCAATCGGGACGAATACCATTTCAATTTATCCAGGGGAAGACTTTGGGTACGATGATGCAAAAAATCGTCAGTCCTTAAGAGCCTCAGATATTGATGCATTAGCAAAACAGCCTTATGTGTACGCGATTTCTGGCGAGCTCAACCACTCAACACGCTTAAGAAAAGGGAATGTTGACGCTTCGGCACAGCTCACCGGTGTTGGTCGGGATTATTTTAATGTTTATGCCTCTAAATTTTCAGAAGGTATGAGTTTCACGCAAGATATGGTGGATAAGCGCGCACAAGTGGTGGTTATTGATGCCAATACTAAGCGCCGCTTTTTCCCTAAACAAGAAAATGTTATTGGCGAAACTTTGCTCATTGGTAATATGCCTGTAACGGTTATCGGTGTGCTTGAAGAGAAAAAATCGACTTTTGGTTCGAGTAAGTCGCTATCGGTTTGGTTACCGGATACTACGGTGAATAGTAAAATTCTGAACCGTCCATACTATGAGAGCTTTGTTGTTAGGGTGAAAGACGGTTACGATGCGAAAACGGTAGAACAGCAACTGACCCGCTTACTCACGTTGCGCCATGGTAAAAAGGATATTTTCACCTATAACCTTGACACTTTTGTAAAAACAGCGGAAAAAACCACCCAGACTATGCAACTGTTTCTAACATTAGTCGCGGTTATTTCGCTGGTGGTTGGTGGTATTGGTGTGATGAATATTATGCTGGTTTCTGTTACCGAAAGGACGCGAGAAATTGGTATTCGCATGGCGGTAGGGGCTAGGACTAGCGATGTGATGCAGCAATTTCTTATCGAAGCCGTACTAGTCTGTTTAATGGGCGGGTTGATGGGGATTGGCCTATCGTATGGGATTAGTTTATTGGCTCAAATGGCACTACCAGGCTGGACTTTTTCTTTTGACCCGGTGGCATTAGTCAGTGCCTTTGTTTGTTCAACAGCCATTGGCATTATTTTTGGCTTTTTACCTGCTCGAAATGCAGCTCGCTTGAACCCAATTGATGCGTTGGCGAGGGAATAAATTGTTCGTATAAAGCTCTCCATGCACATTTATCAAAATAGTGCATGGAGCATTGTTTATATATTATTTCAGTACTTTAAGTAATGCTTGCATATATCCCATCGCATAAGCCATACCTGCGTGCCATGGCGCATCACATGACATTTGTGGCGTATGGTCAGGGATTAATACACCTGTATAATTATTTTCTTTTAATATTGTTAATACCTTCAACATATCAATATCGCCCTCATCAATGAAGGTTTCATGATAGTGTGGCACTTTACCTTTAACGTTCCTAAAATGGACGTATGCCATCGTATCTTGACTTGCATATTGTTGTACTGCTTCGTAAACGTTGCCCTCAGACATTTCGGCAATGGTTCCAAGACAAAACTCTAGTGCATTTGATTTACTTGGTTTTATATCTAGTAATTTTTGATATAAGTGAGGTTGATTGACGAGCCTTGGCTGGCCTCTGACAAACTCTAGTGGAGGATCGTCTGGATGAGCAGCTAGGCGAACGCCTGCTTCTTCAGCGACAGGGATAATATGGTTTAAGAACCAGGTTAACCTTTCCCAGAGTTGCTCTGTTGTTGTTTCAGGACGATAACCAGCACTATGGTTATTGATTTTCATATTCCATGCCATATTATCCGGCATTGGCTCTAGAATGTCTTCATTGATGCCAGATAAACCAACAGTTTGAGCACCTCCTCGTGCTTTGTTTTCGATAACTCGCCCTGCGACTCCTGCCAGACTGAAATTATATCCAAAGACAGGAATACCTGCTTTCCCTACATTTCTAATAATGTTTTTGACGACTTCAAGCTGTTCTAATTTTTTAGGGCCGTCAAACAAAATATCATCCCAGTGGCAAGGGTCGAAATTTTCAATTGCATAAAATGTTAAGCCAAACTCTTGCATCCGGTCACGGATTTTTATTAGTTCATCTACTGTCCAGACATCACCAACAGCCGTTCCCCAGCCATCATTATCGCCAATTGGCTGGTCGCTACGTGAAAATCGTAAAGTAGTCGACCATATGAACAACGATATGAGTTGCTCCACATTGTTTTGCGAAAGCATAATGTTCATCATTAAGCATATGTCGATATAAACCAAATCCTAGTTTTATAATTATTAACCTTTTAATTTGAAAATTTCTTAGTTAGTGAGATTTAGTGGTTTTACATATAATGCGACACTGATTGCGCCAACAATACCGATTCCACCTGCCACAAAAAATGCGATGCTATACATTCCAGACCATTCAATGATATAGCCTGTAATAATAGGGCCTAAAATTCCGGCAACATTTGCCATTGCGTGTACAAATCCACCAACTGCACCAATATTATTTTTTGCAACGGTATCTTGTAGGATTGCCCAATAGGTTGTAGCAGATAAATATAAGAAAAATATTCCGAATGCCATGAGTGCTACGGCACTTTCAACACGAGTAACATTACCGACAAGAAAGACAAGGATTGCCGATATTCCTAGACAACTAACCAACACGATTTTTCTGGAGAATAATGGTTTATTTGTTTTCTTTAAAACAAAGTCACAAAGTATTCCCCCTAGAGCCATTCCAATAGCACCTAATAGCCAAGGTATAATACTTACTATACTCATATCTTTTATACTGAGATTTTGAACATTAGATAAGTAACTTGGAAACCATGATAAAAAGAAAAATAAAATATAATTCAAACTGAAGAATGCAAGAGTTGTTGCTAATATAGTCGGACTCTTTATATAAAAAGATAATGGTTTAGATATAGTATTTGTGGTTTTTGATTCTACATTATTATCGTCAGATAAAATATATTCTAATTCTTCTTTTGATATTTTTTTATGTTGTTCCGGTTTATCTTTGGCAATTTTTAACCACCCAATTAGCCATATAAAGCCTATTGCAGCAAGTATAAAAAAAGCAACACGCCAACCAGTTGTAATTATTAATATTCCCATTATAGGGCCAGCAATAGCTCCACCTATTGGATTACCAGCAGTTGCTATACCTATAGCAGTAGCAACTTCTTTTTTAGGGAACCAGTTATTAACCATTTTATTGAGTGTTGCTGCAAAGGGGCCTTCAGCTGCACCAAATAAAGTTCGGATAATAAGCATAGAGATAAAACCAACAGTTACCCCAATCATGCCGCAAAAGATAGACCAAAGAGCCATACTTACGGCAAAAACCTTTTTGGGACCATATTTATCTGATGCGTATCCGCCAATGAAATTAAATAAAGCATATCCAATAGAAAAACTACTGAAAAGTACACCCATTTCACTTGGTGTTAAGTTTAAATCTTTAGAAAAAACAGGAGCTGCAATAGCAAATGCAGAGCGATCCATATAGTTTATCATTCCTCCAAGAGAAATAAATAAAACTAAATTCCATCTTATTTTTCTAAACATAAATCACCTTTGATATAATGATATGTTTATTATTAAATTTAATAAGACATATCTATTTTTATGTTTATCACATGACGCCAAATTTATTATATGCTTCTACAGCACCCATTCCATTTGCTATTTCTTTTTGTACTTTATTCTCCATTTTTTGTTTTTCAAATGCATTTGCAATAACGTAAGACTCTACATTTTTAGGAATAATTAATACGCCTTCTTCATCGGCAACAATTAAATCACCTGGTTCAATTAAAATATTATTGATTTTGATTGGAACTCGATAATCTAATACTTTACCTCTTATTTTTTGATCTTGAGCATAACTACCTAATGAAAATACAGGGAAATCAAGTTCTAGTATTTCTCTCTTATCTCTTGAATAGCCATAAATAATAGCGCCCGCAGCGTTAAGTTTTTTAGCTCTTGTCGACATTAATCCACCCCACAGGGCGTAATTATGCGAAGAACCGGAAGCGATATAAACTTCACCTTCCTTTAAGCCATCTAGTGCTTCAAACATAATACCGAAATCTTTATTTCCTAATGGCCCATTAGATGTAACGTCAGGCGGTAACATGTAATCAGCTTCTAGTACAGGCATTGCTCGACCTACAATCTTCATATCCTCAGATAAAGGTTTGAGTATAGGAGGCAAGAACTGATGGTGTAATCCTATTTCATCTAAAATATCCCCTAGAAGAGCTACGGGTAATTCCTTTTTAATCTTGTCAAACAAATCATTATCTTTATTCATTTCATATTCCTATGTATCTAAGGTTTTAATCTTACTGTTTGGCTGTCAACCTGTCGTACAGGCTAACAGTATGGCCTTAATATTAAAAGAGGGTTAATATAGGTTTTGTGATACGACTCTAGTTTTATTATTGTTTTAATCACAGGAAGATTATTTTTTGATTTTAAATCAAATGGATATTCCTAATTTTGGGGGTTAGATTGCATCCTTTAATTGAAAAACAAACACTTTCAGAGCAAGTTAGAAGCTATGTTCTATCTTTAATATCTCAATCAAATCTAAATCCAGGTGATGAAATACCGAGTGAAAAAGAGATTATTGAACGTTTAGGGGTGAGCAGGGGGGTGGTTAGAGAGGCTTTTCAAAGCCTTTCTATATTAGGTATTTTAGATATTAGTAGTGGCAAAAAACCTAAAATACAAAAAATTAACTCAAACCCGTTAGAAACTATTTTTAATCATGCCATTGTGACTCAGCAGGTTAATTATAAGCAAATCTTAGGCCTTCGACGTGCGATTGAAGTTGATTCTGCAGTGTTGGCTGCAATGCATGGAAATAAAAATGATTATATCAAGTTAAGAAAAATTGCAGATAAAATGAGGAAATCCTTGTTGAGTTCTAATGATTGGGATTTGTTCATTGAGAGTGATATTGATTTCCACTTAACATTAGCTGAAATGTCACAAAATCCGTTATATGCATTGATGCTAAAAGCATTAAGAGGCGCATTAGGTGGTTCTATTTCAGCTGGTTTATTAAACCAAAACAACCATGATGAACATAAAAAGATCATTGATATTCATTTTGATATTTTAGAGTCAATTGAAAAACAAGACTTTGTGGCAACTGGGTTAAAGATGGATACTCACTTTAAGTTAACCATGGATAGTTTTTAGATCAGCCACCCATAATAATTTTTCTTAGTGAGATTTTTGAGTGGCGAAGGATAAGCTAAATTCCTTCGCTCTACTTTCTGTGTAACTCAGTTTTAAGGTCAATTATCAATATGTGAATCATCTGCTTGTAAATAATTTGATTTAGGGGTGGTCTCATTTTTCGGAACCAAGTTCCTCAATTAAATTCTGCTAATTAAATGCGTTATTTTTAACTCCTTCATTTCCCGATAATATTTTTTTCAGTCTGTATATTCCCTCGTTTCTTAAAATATTTCATAATAAAAAACTGTCTGAAAAGATAAATTCTACTTGCGAATTGGTATCGATCATGGATATGATTTGCCTTGTAGAATAAATGAAACCTAGTTCCATATAATGGAACTTATAATAAAGCCAGTAAAAAACTAAGCAAAGACAACCACACAGCAGGTGCGATATGGCGAATAAAGCAGGTGAAGATTATTCTTTGGCTCGGGTACCCCAAAGTGCTCGTAGGCCGTTCTATGAAGTGTTAATTCTACGAATTGGCGCACTAGCTTGTGTTTCACAAGTTATGTTAGGTGCGGCTCTTGGGTATGGGTTAACTTTTTGGCAGGCGTTTTGGGCAACGATGCTTGGATCTGTAATTTTACAGGTTGTCAGCTGGGGGCTTGGAGCGGCTGCGTGCCGCGAAGGAATGTCGATCAGCCTACTGTCTCGGTGGGCGGGTTTTGGTAAGTTAGGCTCAGCCCTCATTGGTGGTGCGATTGCTATCTCCTTAATGGGTTGGTTTGGCGTCCAAAATGGTTTCTTTGCGGATGGAATGTATAAAGCGACTAATGTGCTAACACCAGGGACTTGGTCACTTATTACAGGTATTGCGGTGACGGTTATAACAGTATATGGGTATCGATTTTTATCTATTACTGCCAATATCTCAACGCCGCTATTTTTATTCGCGTTAGGTTGGGCGACATATAATTTATTATCAGGTCAAGACATTGGTACGCTTATCAATGACACTGAACCCGCCGGGCCATTAATGACTATGCCTGCTGCCATCACAATGGTTGCTGGTGGTTTTATTATTGCAGCAGTGACAACACCCGATATCAGCCGTTTCATGAAAGGGCCTAAAGATGTGTTTTGGATGACGCTTATCGGCACATTTTTTGGTGAGTTACTGGTCAATATGATAGCGGTACTAATGGCGCTGTCATTACGTACAAGCCAAGTATTTGATTTAATGATGGCGCTGACAGGCCTATTAGGTGCATCGATTGTTATCTTCTCAACAATAAAAATGAATGATATCAATTTGTATTCATCATCGTTAGGTTTTTCAACACTGTTAAATGCCATATTTAATAAGCGTTTTGACCGTCGTTATTTAACGTGGGTGATTGGTATCTTTGGCACAATCGCTTCAATGTTAGGGATATTAGATAACTTTATCGGTTTCTTAATTTACTTAGGAATAGCCATTCCTCCTGTCGCAGGGATTATGGTTGTTGACTATTACTTGTTAAAACGTGATCGCAAAGAACTAGATATCACTCGAGAGCAAGGCATATTACCACCGAGCTGTGAAGCATATAACCCAGTAACACTCGTGGTGTGGGTGATCGCAGTACTGGTTGGCTGGGGGACATCAGAGTTAGGTCCGCTGCATGCAGACTACGGTATCCCAGCGCTTAACTCTTTGATTACTGGTGCAGTTGCTTATTGGATAGGCATGCGCTGGCAGGCGAAAGCGAGAGGTGTTGAAACGGTACACTTTCGCAAAGTCTCTCATTTAGATTAAGGATTAAACAATGTCAGGTACAAAAGTTAAAGTTGCTCTGGCTCAGTTTGATTCAGAACTTGGCAATAAAACCAATAATTTACAACGCATGGCACAGTTGTGCCAACAAGCCGCAGATTCAAGGGCAAAACTGATTTGTTTCCCTGAGCTGGCGACAACGGGTTACCGTGGTGACTTACTGACCACTAAGTTGTGGGATTTAAGCGATTCCATCGGAAGTGAAACTTATACGCTATTTAGCGAACTTGCTACTCGTTTAAATATCACTATTGTTAGCGGTTTTGTTGAGCGCGGTGAATATTTAGGCGATATTTATAACTCTGTCGGTGTTTGGAACCCGGGGTGTGAAGGTATTAGTGGTGTTTTTCGTAAAGTTCATGCTTTCGGCATAGAAAAACAATGGTTTGGACGAGGTGATAGTTTCCCTGTGTTTGAAACGCCGATCGGTAAAATCGGTATCATGATTTGCTATGACATGGGGTTTCCAGAAGTCGCACGAATTTTAACATTACAAGGCGCGGAATTGTTATTAGCCCCTTCAGCTTGGTGTGTTCAAGATCGAGATGTATGGGATATTAATAGCGCCTGTCGAGCACTAGAAAATGGAACTCACTTACTTGCAGTGAACCGTTGGGGTCATGAAGAAGATCTGCATTTATTTGGTGGTAGCAAGGTTTTAGGTCCTCGCGGCCAAGTACTTTGTGAAGCGAGCTGTGAGGGCGAAGAGCTATTAATCGGTGAGGTTGATTTTTTAAACCAAGCCCATACACGTTTAAAAGTGCCTTATCTGAGAGACAGAAAGCCACAAAGCTACAGTGTATTAACCCAAGGTTTAGGGTCATGAGTATTTTATCTAGCGTGGTTGATGTTTACCAACTGTTCTTACGTTCAGGCAATGAACTGACGGTGACAACGTTGGTTAATGAATTAGGTATGCCAAAAAGCTCGGCCTCCCGTCTTTTAAAGCAAATGGCTGAACTCGGATTGCTGGAAAAGAAAAACAATGCACCGATATATCGACCTGGCTTGCTGATTATGGAATTAGCTCATCGGGCAAGGGGGATGAACCCGCTAATCGATATGATGCTTGAAGCACTTGATGAACTTGCGAAAGATAGTGGGTTTACCAGTTATGTGTCAGCACTTGATGATGATATGGTTCGTGTTGTTCATGCTCGTTTTGGTAATAGCATGCTGCAAGTGATCACTCAACCGGGTACCCGCTTACCCATACTGGGAACGTCAACGGGGCGTGCACTATTAGCAAGGTTACCGCTAAATGAGCGGTCAAAAATTATCGACCGTGAACCAAAAGAAGAACGGGGTAAATTAGTTGAGCGTTTGGACTTAGTGGCAGATCGTGGCTGGGAATTTTCGATGGATGAATCCGTTGCTGGAGTCGCTTCCATATCCAGCACGGTGTTCGACCCTGCACAAAATACGTTATATGCCTTGTGTTTAAGTTTGCCTGCTGCACAAATGAATGATGAGGTTATGGTGCAGTTATCTAAGAGCCTTTGTCATAAAGCCGCTTATCTTGGGTGTATGGTGGGTGACCCGTATTGGTTGCAAAAAAGCATGAATAAGTCATGAGATTATTTCATGTTATAAAAGCAAAAAGTAGTAAGTAGTTGAAGTAAGTAGTTGAAGTAAATAGTAAATTATAAATATTTAATATTGTTAGCATTTTAAGTGCGTGAATACGCCTTCATCAGGAAAAATGGAACCTCTATTACGTGAGATTCCATCTAGAGTGAAATGAGATTAACTCGCTATTCTATGCGAGTTAATCTCAAAGTAGCTCTTTACTCTCATAAAAAATAATTAAAATTAAAGGAAGTACAATGAGTCTAAAACAAACTCTTTGCGTATATGATCTAATCGATTGCGCTAGTGTTAAAGGTGAAGACATTGTTGCATTGTTCCAAGATTTCCCACACATTGAAGTCATGTCTAAAACGGTTAAGGATCACAAAGGACAAAGTGACTTTGTTCGCATTCTTATTCCAGGAACACAAGGTAAATCACAGCATAAAGACGCGCTAACACTGGGAATCATCGGGCGTTTAGGTGGAATTGGTGCTAGGCCTTCTCGAATAGGTGTTGTGTCTGATGCAGATGGTGCGATTGCCGCACTTGCAGCAGCGCTTAAACTGGCACAAATGCATGAAAAGGGTGACCAGTTACTCGGTGATGTCGTGATCACGACCCATATTTGCCCAAATGCACCAACACGTCCGCATACACCTGTTGATTTTATGGACTCGCCCCTTGAAGATGCCACGATGAATCAACATGAGGCGATCCCTGAAGCGGATGCTATTTTGTCCGTAGATACCACGAAGGGAAATCGTTTACTCAATCATAAAGGGTATGCACTGTCTCCAACAGTAAAAAATGGTTATATTTTACCTGTATCAGAGGATTTAATTCGTTTGATGGAGTGGAGTAGTGGCCAAAAAGCGGTGACATTTCCATTATCAATTCAAGACATTACGCCATATGGTAATGGTCTACATCATATCAACAGTATATTACAACCTGCGGTATCAACATCTGCACCAGTGGTTGGTGTCGCTATTTGCTCAGAAACGGTAGTACCAGGTTGCTCTACAGGGGCTAGCCATGAGGTTGATATTGCGGCTACTGTAAAATTTATGATAGAAGTGGCTAAAGCATTCACAGGAAAACAATGTGCGTTTTATGATGTTGAACAATATGATTTATTGACATCATTGTATGGTGATATGTCACACCTGCAAACAGCAGGTAATAATGCAGCAAAAAATGATTAATTTATAAATAGTCACAGTTAATTATTAGCGTTGTCAGTGTTATTAAAATAATTAACTGTGCTCTATTAGTGAGCTATAAATTCGATTCTGTTGTGTTGTCTGGAACATCCTCATTTTCAATAGGAACAATGAGGTCTGCATGATTACCTTTTGGGCCAATAGTCACACTAAATTGAACTTTCTGGCCTGCTTTTAGTGTCCTGTAACCGTCCATTTGGATACAGGAATAATGAGCAAAAATATCTTCTCCGCCATCAGCCGGGCAAATAAAACCAAAGCCTTTTGCGTTATTGAACCACTTAACGATACCCGTCTCCATATTTTATCCTTCAAATTTACCAGTATTTGCATTTAGAACGATGTATAAAAAACACATACAAAATAAATATAAATACGATGTTATTTGTTCGTAAAATATACTGTAATAAATTACCTTCTAAGGTCAAGAGGTACGGTTCAGGAATTGCTGGAAAGTGTTAAGAATTCGCTAATCAATAGCGCTCATTTTCTATAATATTTGATATGGCTCACAGATTGCTAACCATGGAAGCAAAGGTGATTCCCATGATACACTGTCGCTTGATGCAATATAGACAAAAAACAGCATAGTAACTAAATGGTATAGTTTTATGATGTTATCAATATGATTGATAGAAATCGTTGATAATAAAGACTATGCTTAAATTGAAGTTAAACACTGAGCAAGAAAGCAATGAGTGATTTTCTGGGCACATTTAAAACTGACGTCATTTTTAAAGATGAAATAGAACAAACCTTACAGCCACCATCGATGTATAAGGTGCTATTAAATAATGACGATTACACCCCGATGGATTTTGTTGTCGAAGTGTTACAAAAATACTTTTCTTTTGATGAAGAACGCGCTACACAGATAATGTTAGATGTCCATATTCAAGGAAAGGGAGTTTGTGGAATTTTTACTGCAGAGGTTGCTGAAACTAAAGCGGCGCAAGTCAATACTTTTGCTCGTGAACATGAGTACCCTTTGCTTTGCACTATAGAGAAAGTCTAATTTGGCTTAATATCAATTTTGGGAGGTGCTTATGCTCAATCAAGAACTGGAGCTTAGTTTAAACGTAGCTTTTACGAAAGCGAAAGACAGTCGCCATGAGTTTATGACTGTAGAGCACCTATTGCTAGCGTTACTGAGTAATATCTCTGCTCGCGAAGCTTTAGATGCTTGTAAGGTTGATCTTGTTGCATTACGTCAAGAACTTGAACACTTCATCGCGCAAACTACACCTTTGTTACCCGAAAATGATAGCAGAGACACCCAGCCTACGCTGAGTTTTCAGCGTGTATTACAGCGCGCTGTTTTTCATGTGCAATCATCTGGGCGCAACGAAGTCAGCGGTGCAAACGTATTGGTCGCGATTTTTAGTGAGCAAGAGTCCCAAGCTGCGTACTTATTACGCAAGCATGATGTAAGCCGTTTAGATGTAGTTAATTATATTTCTCATGGCACGATAAAAGGCGAAGAGTCGTCATCAGAACAAGATATCTCCTCTAATAGTGTGCAAAACGAAGAGCAGCCGGTCCCAGAAGACCATATGGACAACTTTACGACCAACTTGAACCAGCAGGCCAAGAAAGGGAATATCGACCCTCTGGTTGGACGTCAGGCTGAATTAGAGCGTACGATTCAAGTATTGTGCCGCCGTCGTAAAAATAATCCACTATTAGTCGGTGAGTCAGGTGTCGGTAAAACCGCGATTGCTGAAGGGCTAGCATGGCGTATTGAGCAAGATGATGTACCTGACGTAATGAAAGGCTGCACAATTTTTTCATTAGATATTGGTTCATTATTGGCTGGAACCAAATACCGTGGTGACTTTGAGAAACGTTTCAAAGCATTATTAAAAATGCTGGAAAAAGATCCGAAGAGCATTTTATTTATTGATGAAATTCACACTATCATCGGTGCAGGAGCCGCGTCTGGTGGGCAAGTTGACGCAGCGAACTTAATTAAACCGTTGCTATCAAGTGGTCGAATTCGTGTTATTGGTTCAACAACATACCAAGAATTTGGCAGTATTTTTGAGAAAGATAGAGCGTTGGCTCGTCGTTTCCAGAAAATTGATATTGTAGAACCAACTCCCGAAGAAACAATTCGTATCATCAATGGGTTGAAGCCTAAGTATGAAGCTCATCATGATGTTCGTTATACCGCAAAAGCGATCCAAGCGGCGGTGGATTTATCCATTAAATATATTACCGACAGGCATTTGCCTGATAAAGCCATTGATGTGATCGATGAAGCTGGTGCGCGAACGCGATTGGTTGCACCAAGTAAGCGTAAAAAAACCATTGGTGTACCCGAAATTGAAACTGTTGTGGCGCGTATCGCCCGCATTCCTGAAAAAACGGTTTCTTCAAGTGATAAAGACAAACTCAAGACACTCGACTCTCGTTTGAAAATGTTAGTGTTTGGACAAGACAAAGCGATAGATTCATTGTCTGAGGCAATCAAAATGAATCGGGCAGGTTTAGGGTTAGAAAATAAACCTGTGGGTTCTTTCTTATTTGCTGGTCCAACAGGGGTGGGTAAAACCGAAGTGACCGTCCAGTTAGCGAAAGCGTTGGATATCAAATTGCTGCGATTTGATATGTCTGAATATATGGAGCGCCACACGGTTAGCCGCTTAATTGGTGCGCCTCCTGGCTATGTCGGCTTTGACCAAGGTGGTTTACTGACCGATGCGGTTATCAAACATCCGCATTCAGTGGTGCTGTTAGATGAAATCGAAAAAGCGCATCCAGATGTGTTTAATATTCTTTTACAGGTAATGGACCACGGAACGTTAACAGACAATAACGGTCGTAAGGCGGATTTCCGTAATGTTGTTGTGGTAATGACAACCAACGCTGGGGTGCAAGAAACTCAGCGCCGTTCTATTGGTTTTGCTGAGCAAGATAATAGCACTGATGCGATGTCTGAAATCAAAAAGGCGTTCTCACCAGAATTTCGCAACCGCCTTGATGGTATCATTTGGTTTAACTCATTAACTCCAGAAATTATTACGCAAGTCGTTGATAAGTTTATTGTGGAATTACAAGTTCAGCTTGATGAAAAGGGTGTATCAATTGAAGTTAGCGCCGCGGCTCGCCGCTGGTTGTGTGAAAAAGGTTATGATAAAGCGATGGGTGCCCGACCTATGGCTCGCACCATTCAGGATAACCTGAAAAAACCATTAGCAAACGAGTTGTTATTTGGTTCACTAACCAATGGTGGCTCTGTAAGTATCGGGCTTGATGAAAAAAGTAACACACTGACATACAGCTTCAGTAGCGTGCACAAGGCCTCTCCGGAGGATGCGGTATTCTGACGAATAGACCACAGGTGTATCAATGCACCTGTGGTTGTCAGGCCTTGCCTGAAGAGAATATCAACGGCTACGGAAAATGATTCGGCCTTTGCTCAGGTCATAAGGTGTTAACTCTACAGTTACCTTGTCGCCTGTCAGGATGCGGATATAGTTTTTACGCATTTTTCCAGAAATATGAGCAGTCACCACGTGACCGTTTTCCAGTTCAACACGGAACATTGTGTTTGGCAGGGTATCTAAAACTGTGCCCTGCATTTCAATATTGTCTTCTTTGGCCATCTAATCCTCTAAGTTTAATAACCGTGATTTTTAACGGGCAAGATAATGCCCAAAAACCCGCACTAAGTAAAGAAGTGTCGCATTTTAACGCGATCTTTATTTTTAAGTGAAGGAATAAAATTAATGTAAAACCAAAATTCATTAATCGAAAATTGGCGGTATTTCAATCGATTGCGGTATCCAGCAGGCGGGGTCAATCGCTTTGTCACGCCACCGATAAAGAATATGTAAAAAATCCCTACGGGATATCTCTTTTGCGCCCATTGAGGCGGTATGGTGGTTAAGTACCTGACAATCAAAAAGTTGCCCATTATAGCGCAAAAAATGAAAATAGAATGTAATAAAAGCAAATTTGGATGCATCATTCATTCTACTGAACATAGATTCCCCACAAAATAGGTGCCCCATGTTCACGCCATACAGGCCTCCAACGAGTTTATCGCCATACCAAGCTTCAATGGAATGCGCCATACCTGCTTGGTGTAGCGCTAAATACCCAGCTTGAACTTCGGGTAAAATCCATGTGCCTTCTTGGCGTACAGAACAAGCTGCAATAACTTGCTTGAATGCATGGTTAACAGTAATGCGATAAGTCTGCTTTTTTAAAACTTTTTTCATTGACCGGCTAATATGGAGTTCACCAACCATGAGTACTGCTCTAGGGTCCGGAGACCACCATAAAGGCATCTCTCCAGGATTAAACCAAGGAAAGATACCATCATAATAGGCAGCTTGCAGCCTTTTTGATGAAAGATCTCCGCCAATCGCTAATAAGCCATTGGGCTCCCGCATGGCTTCAGACACGGGAGGGAATAAATAGGAGTCATCATCTAATTGGTACATATACGCCTCAGAGCGGTTGCTGTGCCCAGTGGCGCTGGCGGAACTGATAATACTGGCCTTGCATACCTAACAGCGCTTGATGGGTACCTTGTTCGATGATTTTACCATTATCCATCACACAGATGTTATCCATTTCCTCTAAGCCCTGCATACGGTGAGTAATGACAATTAACGTCTTATCGGCACATTTTTCTTTTAACAGTGCTAAAATTTGCTGTTCAGTTTGTGCATCAAGCCCTTCCGTTGGTTCATCCATTAGAATTAATGGTGTGTTATGTAATAAAGCACGGGCAATACCTAAGCGGCGTTGTTCCCCTCCAGAAAGTTGTCGGCCGCCTTCACCCATCCACGCATTAAGCTTTAATTCGTTTTCTAATAAATTACCTAGACCAACTTGCTGCAATACTTCGCTTAATTCGGTATCCGTCGCTTGTTCATTGGCGAGCAACAGATTATTGCGCAATGTATCACTAAAGACATGAACCCGTTGTGGTACTACAGACATCATATTACGTAACGATTTTTCGCTAAATTCGTTAATAGGCGTGCTATTTAAGTAGATGGTTCCGCTATCAACATCCCAAGCACGGGTTAATAACTGCAGAAGAGTGGATTTACCACAACCTGTTTTACCTAATAAAGCAAGGTGTTGGCCTTTATTTAATGTTAAAGACACATTTTGAAGAACGGCAAATGGCTGTTCTGGATAGGTAAATGAAATATTATCGACAGTCAGATTTTCCAATGTTGCGATTGAAGGGCTTTCACTTGGGAAAGTTACCTCTGGTTTTGCGGTCATTAATTGGGAAACGCGAGTGGCAGATGCAATCACTTGACCCATATGTTGGAAGGCAACAGCAACAGGGCCTAATGCTTCGAAAGCCGCTAGCGCACAGAATACAAATAAAGCAATCAGTGCTCCCGGTTTTGTATCGCCCCCTACATGGTCGGCAGCCATCCAAAGAAGTAGTGTTGCTGTAACACCAGAGGCAAATAAAATAATGGCTTGAGATAACCCAGTGAGTGCCGCTTGCTGTTGTTGACGCACTTGCCACGTATTTTCGATATTAAGCAAGTTTTGGCGAAAACGTTCAGTGGCGCCAAATAATGTTAACTCAGCTTGCCCTTGCAGTGCGGAGGTTAAAATAGTGCGATAACTTCCACGTAATTCGGTTAGCTCACGGCCAATGGGTTTTCCTGCACGATAAAATATAAATGGCATTGTAAATAGCAAGAACAGCATGATGCCACCCAGTGTCCAAGCAAGACGAGGGTCGAGATAACTTAAACCAAAAATAAGGACAAAGGTAACAAAAAATGCAGTAATGATCGGCGATAAAACACGTAAATAGAGGTGATCTAGGGTCTCTACGTCAGCGACCAGACGATTGAGTAACTCCCCTTGACGAAAACGACTGATACCACCCGGCGAAAGGGGCAATACTTTACTAAAAGCAAAAACCCGTAAATGAGCAAGTACTTTAAAAGTAGCATCGTGGCTAACTAGGCGTTCTCCATAGCGGCCAGCGGTACGAAAAATAGCGGCACCACGGACACCCGCAGCGGGTAACATGTAATTAAAATAGTAAAGACCCGGAAAACCAGCAATGGCGGTTCCGGCTAAAAACCAACCAGAAAGGGTAAGTAAGCCAATACTTGCCAGTAAGGTCACAATCGCCAAGATAATGCCTAATGTAATTAAAAACCAATGGCGGCGGTAAAGGGCTAAGAAAGGTAATAAAATTTTCATTATCAAAGCTCCTCACTGCGATGGGCAAGTAACTGGGCAAAAGCGCCTTCTGACTGGCTTAACTGTGTGTAATTACCTTGTTGAATGATTTGCCCGTTAGCCATTACCCAAATTTGGTCATAATCAAGGGTTTCTTCCAGTAAATGGGTGACTAAAAGGGTCGTTTGCTGACTTGATAGCTGGTTAAGTGTTTGCATAACACGTTGTTCGCTGTGGGAGTCTAAGCTCGCAGCAGGCTCATCTAGAAGGAGCATACGAGAGGGTTTCAACAGGGTTCGTGCAACGGCAACTCGCTGAGCTTGCCCGACCGAAAGGCGAGCGGCATAGTCACCCAGCTTGGTATTTAGGCCATCAGGCAAATGGGCTAAGAATTCGGAAACATATGCATTATCAATCGCCTGTTGAATTTCCGCTTCTGTAGCATTTGGCTTGCCTAAACAGATGTTTTCAACCAGTGTTTGCTCTGGAAGGTGAGGGTTTTGCCCAACCCAACCGAGTAATTCACGCCATTTATCAGGGCATAATTCACGAAGTTCAACACCATTTATGGTGATGGAACCGCGATAAGGCAAAAAGCCTAACAATAAATTCAGTAATGAGCTTTTTCCCGCACCACTTTGGCCAACAATTGCAATACGTTGTTGTGGCTCAATATTGAAATCTAATGGCCCAGCAAGGCGCACACCATCATGGGATAAAATTTCTAATTGTTTAGCTTGAATATAGATAGCCTCATCACTCAGTGTTTGGGTTCCTTGTTGAGCTTTTTGTTCGCCATCACTGTTTAATAGCGTTTCGAGTGTTTCAGCGGCACCAACAGCTTGCGCTTTGGCGTGGTAGTATGTGCCAAGGTCACGTAATGGTTGGAAAAACTCTGGCGAAAGTATCAGGGCAAGAAAACCTGCAAATAGCGTGACAGGTAAACCATAGCTACCGAAGTTCATTTCGCCCAAGTAGGAAAAACCAAAATAGACAGCAACAACAGCAATAGAAATCGACGCAAAAAATTCAAGAACGCCAGAAGACAGAAATGCCATCCTCAATACTTCCATCGTTCTGGAACGAAAATCTTCTGTTGATTCACGAATTTGCTTAATCTCTGCTTTTTCACGAAAAAATAACCGTAAGGTATCAAGGCCCCGTAATCTATCGAGAAAACTCCCGCTTAAACGACCTAAGGCAATAAAGTTACGACGGTTAGCATCCGCAGCGCCTAATCCGACTAATGCCATAAAGATAGGAATCAGCGGGGCAGTGACGAATAAAATAAGTGCTGCAGCCCAGTTAAAGGGGAAAATAGCAATCAGGATCATAATGGGGATGATCCCAGCTAAATACATTTGAGGAAGATAGCGCGAATAGTAGTCTTGCATATCTTCAATTTGTTCAAGAATAATTGTAGCCCAGCTACCCGCTGGCTTACCTTTAACCCACACAGGGCCGAGTTCTTGAAGTTTATCGAGTACCATGGTACGTATTTCTTGGCGCACCACTTGGCCACAACGAAAGCCAACGCGTTCTCGTACATAAGTGACAATTGCGCGTAAGATAAAAACGCAAAGCAGAAGAACAAAAGGGGTTAATAACTGTTCTCGAGGAACGTTATCCATAATCAATGCTTGTAAGATAACAGCTAAGAACCAAGCTTGAGCAATAATCAGTAATCCACTCAAAATGCCTAGTAACATAGAGATCCGCAACCAGCGCTTGGCAGGGGCACTGTATTGTTTTAACCAACGTACCAATTCAGTCTGTCTTGATTTATCCATAATGATTTAGTTAGCAGGTGTAGTTTTAATGTCATTGAGTATAGTTAGGAAACATCACCCTAACGTTGTTTTTACCATGCGTGATATTGCAGTTGACCTGTTTTAAACCGCATGAGAACGATAAATTTTGATCTGGTAACGCAATTGGTGATTATAAGAAAATCTGCGTTTTTGATCTTACCCACAAATTCGAGTATTAGAGTACATCATAACAGCTTCACCGCGATATGTTACCTAATAAAAGTGGGTTATTTAAAGTGAGTTGTGCTTTGTTATTAAATTGTTTTATAAAGGTAAATTTAATATTTCAGTAAATTTTTAGATGTAATGATATTGGGATATTACTGTATTTTTACGTAATAAAAAGGTGGCTTAACAAAGAAATGTTAAGCCACCGGCATTTTTCACTACAATTAGAATGTGGGGTCTATCATTAACCATTCTTTGGGTTTTAATCTATAGTTTCCTTTTAATAAATTATCCCAAGCCTGATCTTTTTCTTTCATGGTATTAAATGAGCGAGTTTGCGTATCCATTAACTCCCAGGTTTGTTCCGTTTGTTGCCATATATTGCAATCAATACTAGAACTACTTGGATAGGAATAGCACATAACCACATCATCTTGATTGTTTTGGTTAACATCGGCCATAAAGCCCACACACGGGTATGGGTCGTATTGTGAGGTACAATACCAAGCACTGCTAAGGTTTTCCCCGAGGTCGAACCAACTCTCCGGTATTGCAGGGCTATTTTGAGCTTGAATTAATACTGATTTTAGCGATCTGCGCTGTTCTTCTTCATAAGGGCTGGTTTGGAATAGTTTTTGATATTCAGGGTTATTATTGAGTTTTTCAAAAGCTTGTTGCCCTTTCTCACCTAATTGTTTTAAGTCATAAGCAAGCGAGCTATTGACTTTGATTTTGCCATTTTCAATCCCCGCAAGAATACTGTTCAGTGTGATGCGTTTAAAATCAGCAATAGGGCTGTTAATGACCAATATAATGGCAATTAGAGACAAAATTCCCGCTTTATTGATAGGGCCTAAATAGGACATCCAGGCTGATTTTTTATAGATAATTGCGATGCTATAAGCAAAAACCAATACAAATAGGAATAGGGCAATAGTAAAGGCGTATAGGCGCTCAACACTCCAACTATACTGGTTAACTCGTACTAAAATTCCATAGAGCGAAAGCACTGAAAATGCATTAAGTAACATAATGCTAATTAAGACAAAACCGTTGAGACCCGCACGGAATTGATATTGGGTTGTGCCATCGCCATACACGAAATTGATAAAAATAAGGTTTAAAATTAAAAACCACAGCATTACTGCGGAGCCTAAGCCTGCAGAGGTTAAACCTGAAAAGAATGAAACAACGAAACCGCCTAAGAAAATAACAGCAACAATATTCAATAGAGGTAAGAAAAAACGCGCAATAAAGCTAACAAAATTACTGAGTTGTACATTCAGTGCTGTGCGTAAAAAAGCTAAACTCACGTTGAACCCAAGGGCAAAGCTCACCCAATAGATAACGTCGTTATCAAGAGCTTCACTCAAAAAAGTTAGGTTAACAATGCCAAATAAAAAACTGGCTATTTTTACGATTAATGTTAGCAACCCACCGATTATAGAAGCGAGAATACCCAGAAAGGTATTTTTAATATATAGCCCCATTAAGCAACCGTAATCAATTTTCCATGTTCTTGTGGTTTGCCACGATTGCATCCAAGGAAGTATAAAAAAGAGCAGGACGGTGAGGGTGATAAAGGCGAAGAATGGGTCTGTATCTGAAGAATTTAGAAAGTCTTGGGCATGCCAGTAATTGAGCCAGAAAATTAACCCAATAATGACCGCAATGTTCAGATAAAAAATAGCGGATTTTGCATTGGTAATTAGGTAACTGATTGCTGAAGGAACAAAAATGGCGAGCAAAATAGGCAGATATAGGGTGGTGGCGCTTAGTTGGCTTTCTAGGCGGATAGAGTAATCAGTAGTGGCTGTGATGACGATGCCTTGAATCACGGCAAGTATGACAATAATAAAATAAGAATAACCGCGAATGGCATCACGTTCTAATTGTTGCCCCATACCTACACCTTATATTAATTAATGTTATGTAAAAACAGTATAGGCAGTATTAAAAAAGTACAATATAAACTTGGTCTTAAAAATATATGCAAAACCAATAGTTAGGATGGGGAGTATAAGTAATAAAAAAGGCTTCAATTGAGGAAAAATTGAAGCCTATCTAAATTACAATCACTTATTGATTATTTTGATGCTAAGCCATCAAGATAACGTTCTGCATCTAAGGCTGCCATACAACCTGTGCCCGCAGAGGTAATTGCTTGGCGGTATATATGGTCCATGACATCACCAGCCGCGAACACACCTTCAACAGAAGTTTGAGTTGCATTGCCTTGGGTGCCAGATTGCACTTTAATATAACCGTTGTCTAAATCTAATTGGCCTTCAAAAATAGCTGTATTTGGGCTGTGGCCGATGGCAATAAATGCCCCCATAACAGGGATATCTTCTGTTGCGTGTGTTTTAGTACATTCTAAGCGCACACCCGTCACGCCCATATCATCACCTAATACTTCATTTAATGTGCGGTCGGTATGCAGAATAATATTACCGTTCTCAACTTTATCCATTAAACGATTAATCAGGATTTTTTCTGCACGGAAACTATCACGACGATGAATTAAATGAACTTCTGAAGCAATATTAGAAAGGTACAATGCTTCTTCTACCGCAGTGTTTCCGCCACCAACAACAGCGACTTTTTGGTTACGATAGAAGAAACCGTCACAAGTTGCACAAGCTGAAACGCCACGGCCTTTGAACGCTTCTTCTGAAGGTAGGCCGATATAACGAGCGGAAGCCCCTGTTGCAATAATTAATGCATCACAGGTATATTCATTTTCATCGCCAATTAAACGGAAAGGACGTTGTTTTAAGTCCACTTTTTGGATATGGTCAGATATGATTTCGGTGTCAAATTTTGATGCGTGCTCATGCATGCGTTCCATAAGCCCTGGACCGGTTAAACCTTCTGGGTCACCAGGCCAGTTTTCAACTTCAGTTGTGGTGGTCAATTGACCGCCTTTTTCCACCCCAGTAATCAATGCTGGGTTTAAGTTTGCACGTGCAGCATAGACAGCCGCAGTATAGCCCGCAGGGCCAGAACCAAGAATGATTAACTTGCGATGTGTTGTTGTGCTCATGAATTCCTCTTTAATCTAAAAAGCATTTATCAGATTGTAGGAGAAATAAGAGGTTAACAAAAGTGGTTTAAGTGCGACTTAGTTTCATTTGGCTTATTTCATCAATAGGTAATACCGACAAAATGTAAAAAAATATGACAAAAAGTTGCTTGTGTCACGCATCACAATTTTTAGGAATTATCTTGAATTAAGGCTGCGAAACGTTTTACTGGAAAAAAAAGCGAAATCTTGTACTGATTTTTATTCATTTGCTTTGACAATCGGCTGCGCATTTGCGAAAACATCAGTGTAAGAGTTAATTATCTAGCTGATCAATGGAAATGGCGCATTTTTGTTCTTGCTGGAAAATTAACTTTACACTACTTACAAATTTAAAATACAAGTAAACATTGTGGATGATAATTACATTCACACTAACTTCAGCATTATGAATAAAATTTGCTCCTGAACACGAATTCCTAAATAAAAAAGGTGGTGGCTAAGGTGCTTATTTTTAGATGTAGAAAATAACAATTAGAGAAAGAGAGATAAAGAGATGATTGACAATAAAAAGCGTCCTGGCAAAGACCTTGACCGTATCGACAGGAATATATTAAACGAACTACAAAAAGACGGGCGAATTTCTAACGTAGAGTTATCTAAACGAGTTGGTTTATCTCCAACACCTTGTTTAGAGCGTGTACGTCGCCTTGAGAGACAAGGATTTATCTCTGGCTATACTGCGTTATTAAATCCACACTACTTAGATGCATCTTTGCTCGTGTTTGTTGAAATCACACTTAACCGTGGTGCTGCGGATGTATTTGAGCAATTCAATACAGCAGTTCAAAAACTGGAAGAAATTCAGGAATGCCACTTGGTTTCTGGTGACTTTGACTACCTGTTGAAAACGCGTGTGCCAGATATGTCCGCATATCGTAAACTGTTAGGTGAAACTCTGTTACGTTTACCAGGCGTAAACGACACTCGCACCTATGTAGTTATGGAAGAAGTTAAACAAAGCAACCGCTTAGTGATCAAAACTCGCTAATTAGTGCTTTTTAACCTCGCTTCAGCACAGCATTTCAGCTTTGTTGCCGCACTGCAGTTTCAACGCTGAGTTTACTCAGCGTTGTTCCGTTTTTCTCGCCTCATTTGTTGCTTTATAAAAACGTAATATTTTGCTGTTTCACAGCTTCAACTGGCTGCTATCCATGCCTTTCTACCTTGTTTTACGTAAATTACTTAGCAACTGATAAGTTTTATTTCCAATTTATTGATTCTAAAGCTATAAATATTTAGGATTTTTGACGAGAAATAGAAATTGAATCATCATACATTAGATGGAATACTGCACCTTAGTGCTTTTGTGAAGCCTTGATATCTCTTAGTCGCTGTAAAACAGGCAGAGTCAGGCGTTTAATGGTAGAATAAACCTAGGTTAGTCAAGAACATCAGTTAGCAAAGAAATAATAATGAGCCAAGAATATACAGAAGATAAACATATCAAATTTAAAAAACTAAGTAGCGGAAGACGGCTATTAGAGGTTATTTTGCTCGCAATATGCTTGAGCGCACTCTTCTTAATGGTGGCTTTATTGAGCTTTAGCCCTTCAGATCCAAGCTGGTCACAGACCACTTGGAATGCCCCAGTGAAGAATTTAGGGGGGAGTGTAGGTTCATGGAGTGCCGATATTCTCTTCTCTGCTTTTGGTATTCTTGCATTTGCCATTCCTGCACTATTACTCCTAGGTTGCTGGGCGATTTTCCAATATGAAAGTCAGCGCCGATATATTGATTTTTTCTCTTTATCGTTAAGATTAATAGGTGGTTTAGCACTTATTTTATCTTCTTGTGGACTTGCGGCTCTCAATTTTGACGACTTACCTAATTTCGCCTCTGGTGGTGTGATTGGCAGTGTATTTAGTAATGCAATTATGCCGTGGTTCAATTCATTAGGTGCTACGTTAGCATTGCTGTTTTTATGGGCGATAAGCTTTACGCTGTTTACGGGATGGTCATGGCTTACAATCGCAGAAAAAATTGGTGCAGCGGTACTTCTCCCTATTACTTTGCTAACAAATCGAGCGAGGGGAGACGATTTAGATAACTATGATTACGACGTTGAAGAAACTGAAGGAGCTTTACAGCGTGCGCAAGAAGCTGAGCACAGAGCCAATGATAGCCTAGAAAATATTGATGCGGATGATGTTTTGTTTTCCGCACCCACTGTGGCTGAATTAGTCACTGAAGTCGCTCCAACAACGGAAAAAAATACGGGTGAAGCGGTTGTTACTACAGAAAACCCAATTCCTTCAGTGAATCAAAACACATCAGAGCAAGATTCGGTACCTGCTTTCTCTGCAGTGGATGAGCCGAGCACATATCATTTTGAAGTACCAGAAGATTACCAGCCTAAGCTCGGTGCAAGTTTTGATTCAACATCAGATACCGTTAATGAGCCGTTAGTTCAAGCGTCACCGTATGTTGCACCAGAAGAACCGATATTTAGTGTTCAGCATAATCAACAAATAGAACAACAAAAACAAGACAATACCGCTTATCAAGAATATTCGGATAAACAAGAAACACCTGTTAATCAAGCTGCGTTTGAAGCTCAAGCAACATCAGTGCTCCCACTTGACTCTTCAAGTACAACAGAAAGTTTTATTCCATCATCAGTTACTGAAAGGGTCTCTAATCCAGCTGCATTAGCGGCTGCGGGTATTTCAGTCGCTGCACTGGAGCGCCATGCTCAGGTTAAACAAAATATGGAGCCAGAGCTTCCACGGCCAAATCCTGTTCGTTTGCCGACTCGTCGTGAGTTATATGGTATTCGCATTCCATCGTTACGTGATGCGGAACTACAGCGGCGCGAAGAAGAGGCCTCTAAACGTGAACAAATATATCAGCAGTGGTCTACGAGTGAGTCTGAGCAACCTGAAACTGATGATGAGGCACAACAAGACGAATTACTACGAGCGCAGTTCTTAGAACAGCAACGTGAACGTTATGGTGAAGTTGATGAAACTGATTATGATGTATCGCTTAATAGCCTGCACTCGCATGATGAGCAATTACAAAATGAGCCAATGACTGACAATAGAGTCAGCGCATTTACGCAGCCAGAAATTGAACACCGTTGGGCGTCAGCTTCACAACAATCCAATAATACGCATACAATTCCAGAGCCTGATGAGGCCGTGCCAGTCGTGGATAATGGCTATCAATCTCAGTTTACACAAGAGCAAGAAGACTTTGAGCCTAAAATTGATTTAAGAAAAGAGTTCTCTGTGCTGGATAGTTTTACCCCTGTTGATGATTTGGTTGACAACGAACCAGCTGACCCATTATTTATGCCATCATTTAGCGCGACTTCTGTTACAGCAGGTACCCCACAAAATAATATCGCTGAAGGGCTTGCTAGCTCACCATCAGTAACACAAACTTTTGCGCAGCCACAGCAGCCACAGCAGCCACAGCAGCCACAGCAGCCACAGCAGCCACAGCAGCCACAGCAGCCACAGCAGCCACAGCAGCCACAGCAGCCACAGCAGCCACAGCAGCCACAGCAGCCACAGCAGCCACAGCAAGATAGCTTATTCCACCCGTTCTTAGTGCGTAATGACCAACCATTACCAAAACCAACAACGCCAATGCCATCTCTTGATTTGCTGGCAAGTCCGCCAGCACAAGAAGAGCCAGTGGATATGTTCAAACTAGAACAAACAGCAAGGTTGATTGAAGCAAGGCTTAATGATTACCGCGTTAAAGCTGAAGTGGTTGGTTTTTCTCCAGGCCCTGTCATTACTCGGTTTGAACTTGACCTCGCACCGGGAGTAAAAGCTGCACGGATATCCACATTGTCACGTGACCTTGCTCGTTCGTTATCAACCGTAGCCGTACGTGTTGTAGAAGTGATACCGGGTAAACCTTATGTAGGCCTCGAACTCCCTAATGAGAAACGGCAAACCGTTTACCTAAGTGAAGTCTTAGACTGCGATGATTTCCGCAAAAACCCATCTCCTCTCACTATTGTATTGGGTAAAGATATTGAAGGTGACCCTGTTGTTGCGGATTTAGCGAAAATGCCTCATTTACTCGTTGCGGGGACAACCGGCTCTGGTAAGTCGGTTGGGGTGAATGCAATGATCCTCAGTATCTTGTATAAAGCCAAACCCGAAGATGTTCGCTTTATCATGATTGACCCGAAAATGCTGGAGTTATCCATTTATGAAGGTATTCCGCATCTATTGACTGAAGTGGTTACTGACATGAAAGATGCGGCGAATGCCTTGCGCTGGTGCGTGAATGAAATGGAACGCCGTTATAAACTCATGTCTGCATTAGGGGTACGTAACCTAGCGGGTTATAACGACCGCATTAAAGCAGCAGAAGAAATGGGGCGGCCAATTCCTGATCCACATTGGAAACCCGGTGATAGCATGGATGTAGAACACCCAATGCTGAAAAAAGAACCTTACATTGTTGTCATGGTTGATGAATTTGCCGATTTAATGATGACAGCAGGTAAAAAAGTGGAAGAGTTAATTGCACGGTTGGCACAAAAAGCACGTGCCGCGGGCATTCATTTAGTATTGGCAACTCAACGGCCATCGGTTGATATCATTACTGGACTAATCAAAGCAAATATTCCAACGCGGATTGCATTTACGGTATCCAGTAAAATTGACTCACGCACGATCCTTGACCAAGGCGGCGCTGAATCTTTACTAGGCATGGGGGATATGCTGTATTTACCACCAAACTCTTCAATTCCTGTGCGTGTACACGGTGCTTTTGTTCGTGACCAAGAGGTTCATGCAGTTGTGAATGATTGGAAAGCTCGCGGTAAACCACAATATATTGATAGCATCACGACCTGTAGTGACGATAGCGAAGGTGGTGGTTATGATAGCGGAGGTGAAGAGCTTGACCCACTGTTTGACCAGGCAGTTGAGTTTGTTGTTGAGAAACAACGCGTTTCCATTTCTGGGGTTCAACGCCAATTTAGGATAGGTTATAACCGTGCTGCAAGGATTGTTGAGCAAATGGAGCTCCAAGGTATTGTCAGTGAGCAAGGGCACAATGGTAACCGTGAAGTTCTTGCTCCTCCGTCAATGGGACATTAATAATTTAGTGTGCTAATTGCTGGTTTAATTTAAGGGGTGTATAAAGACGTAACACCTCTTATGGTAATAATTTTAAGGTCTCTCATCGATGAAAAAAATGATGTTATTGGGTGCGTTAGCCCTGAGTTTACATATTGGCCAAGTATTGGCAGACGCAAGCAAAGACCTTCAAGAACGTTTGAATAAGGTCAATAGCTTCCAAGCTAGCTTCTCGCAAAAGGTGACGAGTCCTGAAGGGGATTTGGTTCAAGAAGGTGTTGGGGATTTATGGCTTGAGCGCCCAAATTTATTTAATTGGAACATGACATCACCTGATGAAAGCGTATTGGTGTCAGATGGTAAAGATTTGTGGTTTTATAACCCGTTCGTAGAACAAGTGACGGTGACTAATTTAGCAGATGCTACGCAGGATACGCCATTTCTACTAATTACACGTAACGACCCGAAAGATTGGAAACAGTACTCAATCATTCAGCAGGGAAATACGTTTGATTTAAAACCAAAACAAACTAATGGGACTTTAAAACGTTTCTCCATTACGGTTTCTCCCGAAGGGACGATTGAGCAGTTTTCAGCGGTTGAACAAGATGGCCAAACCAGTGCTTATCAATTAAAAGAGCAAAAAAATGGTCGCGTTGATGCGAGTAAATTCAAGTTTACAGTACCAAAAGGCGTCACTTTAGATGACCAGCGTTCAAATGCTAAATAAGCTTGATTAGAGAAAATATTAGCCAGCAGTATTCATACTTGCTGGTTAATATATAAGATATTTTAAGAAGTAAAAAAGAGGATATAGTGGGTAACCTGTCTCTTGATTTTTCGCAGAATGAATTTCAACCTTTAGCAGCAAGAATGCGGCCTGAAACCCTTGAACAGTATATTGGCCAAAAGCATTTATTGGCTGAGGGGAAGCCGTTGCCACGTGCGATTAAAGCGGGTCATCTGCACTCCATGATTTTATGGGGGCCCCCTGGAACAGGTAAAACAACCCTTGCCGAAATTATTGGTAATTATGCACAAGCCGATATCGAACGTATTTCAGCAGTTACTTCTGGTATTAAGGAAATTCGAGAATCCATCGAAAAAGCCCGGCAAAATCGCAGTGCGGGGCGGAGAACCATTTTATTTGTCGATGAGGTTCATCGTTTTAATAAAAGCCAGCAAGATGCATTTTTACCTCATATAGAAGATGGCACGATTACATTTATTGGTGCAACAACTGAAAACCCATCATTTGAATTAAATTCCGCGTTATTATCACGTGCTAGGGTGTATTTGCTTAAATCCCTTGAAGAAAATGATATTGAACAGGTCTTGTTACAAGCACTGGCAGATTCATCTCGTGGCCTTGGTGGGCAAAATATTGTTCTGCCTGATAACACGCGCAAAATGGTCGCTCAGTTGGTTAATGGGGATGCTAGGCGTTCATTAAATCTGCTGGAAATGATGGCAGATATGGCAGAGGCTGATAGCCAAGGGCAGCGTATTTTAACCGCTGATCTGTTAAAAGAAGTTAGCGGTGAACGTACTGCACGGTTTGATAACAAAGGCGACCGTTATTACGACTTAATCTCTGCTCTGCATAAGTCGATTAGAGGCTCAGCACCAGATGCCGCACTGTATTGGTTTGCAAGGATTATTACTGCGGGTGGTGACCCTCTGTATGTTGCCCGTCGGCTACTTGCAATTGCATCAGAAGATGTGGGGAATGCGGATCCTCGTGCGATGCAAGTCGCCATTTCAGCTTGGGATTGCTTCACGCGAGTGGGGCCAGCCGAAGGCGAGCGTGCAATTGCCCAAGCTATTGTTTATTTAGCTTGTGCGCCGAAAAGTAACGCGGTTTATACCGCCTATAAAGCAGCGATTAAAGATGCACAAATGCAACCAGACTACGATGTGCCAGAACATCTTCGAAATGCCCCAACTAAACTATTAAAAGAAATGGGTGCTGGGAAAGAATATCGTTATGCACATGATGAACCTAACGCATATGCTGCGGGAGAAAATTATTTTCCTGAACCTATGCAAACAACACGTTATTACTACCCTACGAAACGGGGCCAAGAAAGCAAGTTTGCTGAAAAATTAGACTGGTTAGCCCAACAGGATCAAATTAGCACCACAAAACGCTATCGCTAAACTAGGCAATGCGGTAAGGTTATATAGCGAAATACTTTACTTTATTTGTTGTGCTGGAATGCACCTCAAAAAGTATCATTAATTACTAACAATAATCACAGGATAAGCATGCTCGATCCCAATTTACTGCGTACGGAGCTAGACGCGGTTGCTGAAAAACTGGCTCGCAGGGGTTTTACCCTTGATGTGGAAAAGCTGCGTGAATTAGAAGAACGCCGCAAAGTTTTACAAGTTGAAACTGAAACCCTGCAAGCAGACCGTAATTCGCGATCGAAAACTATTGGTGCGGCGAAGGCACGTGGTGAAGATATCGAACCATTACGTCTGGAAGTTAACCAATTAGGCGAAAAATTGGATTCTGCAAAAGCAGAGCTAGATAAGCTGCAACAAGAAATCCGTGATATTGCCTTGAGTATCCCGAACATCCCTGATGACCAAGTACCTGATGGTAAAGATGATTCTGACAACGTTGAAGTTGCTCGTTGGGGTGAACCTCGCCAGTATGACTTCGAAGTTAAAGACCATGTTAGCCTTGGTGAGTTATCTGGTGGCTTAGACTTCCCTGCTGCGGTAAAACTGACAGGAGCACGTTTTGTTGTCATGAAAGGGCAAATTGCTCGCATGCATCGTGCCTTGGCTCAATTTATGCTTGACTTACATACTGAACAACATGGTTACCAAGAGTTGTATGTTCCATATTTAGTCAACCATGACACACTGTACGGAACTGGCCAATTACCAAAGTTTGGTGAAGATTTGTTCCATACTAAACCACTGGAAGAAGAAGCAGACAGCAGTACTTATGCGTTGATCCCAACCGCAGAAGTTCCAGTGACTAACTTGGTTCGTGATGAAATTTTAGATGAAGACTCACTTCCTCTGAAAATGACGGCACATACGCCTTGTTTCCGTTCTGAAGCAGGGTCTTATGGCCGTGATACACGTGGTTTGATCCGTATGCACCAATTTGACAAAGTTGAGTTAGTGCAAATCGTACATCCAGAAAAATCTATGGATGCATTGGAAGAGCTGACTGGCCATGCAGAGAAAGTATTACAATTACTGAACTTGCCTTATCGTAAAGTGATTTTGTGCACCGGTGATATTGGTTTTGGTTCACGTAAAACCTATGACTTAGAAGTGTGGTTACCAGCGCAAAATACTTATCGTGAAATTTCATCTTGTTCAAACATGTGGGACTTCCAAGCGCGCCGTATGCAAGCGCGTTTCCGCGGTAAGAGTGATAAGAAAACACAACTTGTTCATACCCTGAATGGTTCTGGTTTAGCGGTTGGTCGTACATTGGTGGCGATTTTAGAAAACTACCAATTAGCAGATGGCCGTATTGAAGTTCCAGAAGTATTGCGCCCATATATGAAAGGGCTAGAGTTCATCGGTTAATTTCCGTTACTCTTTCAAACATAAAGCGCGACTGACGACAGTCGCGTTTTTTTGTGTAAATTTAAAGTGTTCTGGAAAAAGCATCCTCAGGTTAAACCTGATCCCCCCTCAATATTTTCCAAATAGCAGCATTCAATGCATGACATTAATCTACGGTAAAATAAATTTATCGGGGTGATATTGATGGGTGTAATTATTGGTGTTTTCTTATTAGCGGGTATTGTAAAAGGGGTGATCGGGCTAGGCCTACCAACAATCGCGATGGGGTTATTAAGCACATCAATGGAGCCTGCTGCAGCTGCGAGCTTATTAATTATTCCGTCATTAATTACTAATATATGGCAATTATTGATTGGCCCACAATTTATAGCACTAATCAAACGGCTCAGTGGTTTTATTATTGGGGTCATGCTTGGCACATTATTCAGTTTTTTACCTTCTTTAACCTCGGCATCTCGTTGGACACTACCTGCACTGGGTATCGTGCTTATTATCTATGGAATTTGGGGCTTAATTGCTAAAAAAACGCCATCTTTCGAGAAACATGAAACATGGCTTTCGCCAACAGTGGGTTATATTACAGGTGTAATTACAGCAGCTACAGGAGTATTTGTTATTCCAGCAGTCCCTTATTTGCAAACCTTAAAATTAAATAAAGATGAGCTTATTCAGGCTCTAGGGTTAGCATTTACCGCATCAACAGTTGCATTAGCCATCAAGTTATCCATTGACCATCAACAATATGATATTAATTGGAGTTTATCTGCCTTTGCCTTAATACCTGCTATTGGTGGAATGTATCTTGGTCAATATTTACGCAAGATTATTAGCGAGAAATTATTCCGTCGTTGCTTTTTTATTGGGTTAATCGGATTAGGGATTTACATGACGGCAAAATTAGCTTTCAGATGACCAGTTAATTAAAAAATGAATAAACTCGTTGGTATAATCAGGTAATTGGCTGAAATCTCGTGCGCAGATAACTAATTTTCGGCATGCCCAATCTTCGGTCAATTGCAGTATTTTACTAGTAGAAAATTGACTACGCTGTGCCGCTTGTTTGGGAATAATAGCAATGCCAATTCCATCGTTAACCCCTTGCATTACCGCATCTAGTGTTGGCATGCGTACCCGGTAGTTGAGCCGTTTGCCTTGTTGTTTAGCGTTATTATCAATATGTTTTTGTAATGGGTTATCTTCCATTAAACCAATAAATTCAGCATCAATAATATCAGAAAATAGAACGCTTTTTTGGCTTACCCAAAGGCTATCTTTATGGGCAAAAACGACTAATTCATCTGAGCTGAATGGACGAATATCCAGACCAGTGAGGTCAGTAGAATCTGCGATAATACCAATATCTGCAATTTTATTTTTGATGGCAGTGACGATATTAGCACTTGGCATTTCTTTCACGGATACAGACATAGTGGGTTGTTGTCGTAAATAAGCGCTAACACGGGCGGGTAAAAATTCCATTTGAGCTGAAGTATTACAAAGAATATTAATATGCCCACGCAGGTGTCGACTATATTTTCGCAGTTCATCTTGCATTAATTCAATTTGCTGCAAAATTGTTTTCGCATGCTCGATAAATACATGACCTGCATTCGATAATGAAACCCCTTTCACTGAACGAATAAATATATCGATGTTTAATTCATTTTCTAACCCACGTATTCGTTCACTTGCAGATTGCAGTGTAAGATAAGTTAGTTTTGCTCCTTGGGTGATGCTTCCTGCATTGGCGACATTAACACACAGTTTTAAATCAGTGGTATCGAAATACATGGAAAACAACTCCAAATTATGAAAAGAAGAGGGAAATTATCATTTAAAGGAATATATGTGAATTTTTTCGGGATAGCAAAAAGGAAAGCAATTGCTTTCCTTTTTTTAGATTTAATGATTTAACAAAGTCGTCAAATCATTAGATTTTGGTTTATTTTACTTGTGAGAAAAACAGGCTGCGATAGCTGCTGTAATAGCAAACATACATAATTGGCATAGAAACTAATAAACCTAAACCTAATGGGATAACTGAAATTATCATTAAGATTGATAAAACGATAAAGAACAGGATACCTGGTAGGAGGTTTTTCTTAACAGCTTGTAAGCTTGCTGAGATTGCAGCGCCAACAGTGAAATCATGGTTCATCACTAATGCAGGAGCAAACCAAGTTAAGGCTGTACCCACTAATGCTGCAATGGCCATTATGATGATTGCAAAGAAGAATGTACCTGAAGACGCAAGGATAGCCGCGTCAGATGGCGAACCGTATTGGTTGCTTTCCATCAGTAAACCGAACATTGCAGAACCACCGATAATAAATGCGATGATCATTCCTACTAAGTTAGCAGCAAAGTTGATGGCTCCAACGGCAAATAGGGTACCAAATTTATTTTGGAAGCCTGCAAATAATAAGCCGATTTCTGCTTGGCCTGTTTTACGTTGATTTTCACTGATAGCAATAATACCACCGATAAAAATAGGTGTAATAAAAGTAATCAGTAAGTTCAAGAATGGGATCATTGAAATGATAAAGATCACCGCAAACAGAACGATGTTAATTAGGATCCACATTCCCAGTTTTTCTTTAACGAGAGACCATGATTGGCTGATCCAGTTAACACCTTCACCTGCATCTACTGCGCGAGGTTCTGCGTGAAAAACGAATGTATCGGCTTGAGTTTGTGCGTTAATTGTAGGTGCAGGGTTGTTATCTGCACTGAAGTTTTCATTATTCATGATAAAAAAGGAACCTGTTAGTCGTAGTGAATTAGCGATATATTATTATTAATAAGTTTTTTGAGCTTATACTCATTCTTGTAACTTATCGGCAGTAGTATGCAGATAAGTTAGCTTATTATAAAGCAGACTATTCTGGTAAGGTATTTTTGATTAAAATTTTCTTGTATAAAATATTTTCTATCGAAATAAGAAGGTTATCTATTCCTTAATGTACTGAATAAAATACGAATATTTAGTATATTTAGTGAAAAAAGCTATTTTTTGGTTCTATCAACAAGGTTAAATCGTCAATTAAATAATCACGATTCATAATAATTAAGTAAGATTTTATTTAATTTAAAAGCTAAATAAGTGATATTGGGTAAGCATCCAACGGCTTAATTTCTTTAAGTACAAACATACTTTGCATTTCTTTGATACCCGGTAACCGGCGAATAACCGTCATAGCAAAGTCGGCATAGGAGTCTAAATCATGGGATACAACCTGTAATAAAAAGTCAGTATCACCACCAATACTGTAGCAAGCGACGACATTTTCTAGCTCAGTCACTTCTTGTTCAAATTTTTGTGCTTCAGCCTCGCTATCACTATCAATAATGACGCGAACAAAAACCATCACACCTAAGCCAATCTTTTTACGATTGAGAATGGCGCGATATCCTTGAATAATATTTTCTTCTTCTAATTTTTTAACCCTTCGCCAACAGGGAGAGGCTGACATGCCTACTTTTTCGGCAAGCACTTGGTTAGTTATTCGAGCGTCATCTTGTAGTAACTTTAGTATTTTTATTTCTGTCTTATCTATTGCCATAAATGAAAATCTCTACCTTAAAAATGCTTTAAATGGGATAAATTTACCTAAATCTTAGCGTGTAATGACTGAGTTAGAAAGCCTATTTCTTTCTTTAAATGCCATAATTATTGGGAAATTGAATACAGATAAAATCATAGGGGACAGGAATGATATTTAATCCAGCTGAGCATCGTTGCGGTATCGTCGTTAATCAGGATTTATCTAACGGGTTGGCAATGAATGCCGCTAGTGTGATTGGCGTGAGTTTAGGAAATAAAGTTAACAATATAGTAGGGGAAGATTTGAACAGTGCGGATAATATCAATTATCCCGGTGTGATTTATGCGCCATTACCGATTTTAAAATCACCGGAGCAGTATATTAAAGAGATTGAAGTGGCTGCATTAAAGGTAAATGAAATATACATTATTCCTTTTAGCTTATTGGCACAATCGTGCCGGACTTATGATGAGTATCAGCAAAAATTATTAGAACACGAATATAAAAATATTCAGTTAGCTGGTATTGGATTGGTAGGAAATAAAAAGGCGGTGACGCAGCTTATTGGCCACTTACCTTTGTTTAGATAGGAATAATGGCAGATAAAGCAGAGGCTCTATAAAGAGCCTCAAATTGGTTAGTACATTACTTTGTGACCATAACTTTCTAGAATACTTTTAACTCGTTCCATCACTTCTTTTGATGGTGGTCTAACGCCATCTAGTTTGTATTCTTCACCCATGGTTTCCCATTTGTGTTTACCGAGTTCGTGGTAGGGCAGTAATTCGATTTTTTCGATATTGCTCATATCTTTGGTAAATTCGCCCAGTAAATGTACTGAATGGTCATCATCACTCCAACCCGGCACGACAACATAGCGTACCCAAGTTTTCTGGTTGCGTTTGGCAAGGTAACGAGCAAATTCCAAAGTACGATGGTTAGAAACACCCACTAATTTTTGATGAATTTCATCATCGATTTGCTTTAAATCTAACATCACTAAGTCAGTGACATCCATCAGTTCATCAATCACTGGGTCGTAGCGGCGCACGAATCCATTGGTATCAAGGCAAGTATGAATATTTTCTTTTTTACAGGCACGGAACCAGTCACGTACAAATTCAGCTTGTAAGATAGCTTCTCCGCCTGAGGCGGTAACACCTCCGCCAGTCGCATTCATAAAGTGGCGATAGGTTACGGCTTCTTTCATTAATTCTTCAACGGTAACAATATTGCCACCGTGGGTATCCCAAGTATCGCGGTTATGGCAATACAGGCAGCGCATTAAGCAGCCTTGGAAAAACACAATAAAACGGATCCCAGGACCATCAACGGTTCCGCATGATTCAAACGAATGAATACGGCCGAGTGTGGTTGGGGTTTCTGTCACATTAGTCGTCGCTATTGTTTTGGTTTTAGTATCATTGATAGACATAGCAGGCACTCCAAAATATCCTTCATACCGCAAACTTTAGAGCAAAAATATCGTTGCTGGTATAGATAAAAAGCCCCCGTGAGGGGGCTCAGACTGCTGACAAACATATTATGTTTGGCTGCAAGTCGAATAGGTTTTGAAAATAAACTAGGAAAATCAATTTATTGATTTTCGGCTGATAACACAAAGCGGGAAAAATCACGCTTTTATCCCGCTTTGTCAACAACCTCAGACCCCGTAAAGCGGGGTCTTTAATTTACTTTATTTTAATGAGCTAATTATTACATTGTACTGGTGAAAGTACGAGTAATAACGTCTTGCTGTTGTTCTTTAGTCAGTGAGTTGAAACGTACAGCATAACCAGATACACGGATAGTCAGTTGTGGGTACTTCTCTGGGTTTTCCATTGCATCTAACAGCATTTCACGGTTCATAACGTTAACGTTCAGATGCTGGCCGCCTTCGATAGACGCTTCGTGGTGGAAGTAACCATCCATCAGACCCGCTAAGTTCGTTTTACGAACATCATCATCTTTACCTAACGCATTTGGTACGATAGAGAAAGTATAAGAAATACCATCTTTCGCGTAAGCAAATGGCAGTTTAGCAACAGAAGTCAGTGAAGCTACCGCACCTTTTTGGTCACGACCGTGCATTGGGTTTGCACCTGGTCCGAATGGCGCACCTGCACGACGGCCATCTGGTGTATTACCTGTTTTCTTACCATACACAACGTTAGATGTGATGGTCAGAATTGACTGAGTTGGTACCGCGTTACGGTAAGTAGGCAGTTTCTGAATTTTCTTCATGAAACGTTCAACTAAGTCACACGCGATATCATCTACACGAGAATCGTTGTTACCAAATTGTGGATATTCACCTTCGATTTCGAAGTCGATAGCGATACCGTCTTCATCACGAATTGGTTTAACTTTCGCATATTTGATTGCAGACAGTGAGTCAGCAGCAACAGATAGACCCGCAATACCACAAGCCATGGTGCGATAAACATCACGGTCATGTAACGCCATCAGCGAAGCTTCATAGCTGTATTTATCGTGCATGAAGTGGATGCAGTTCAGTGCAGTGACGTACTGAGTTGCTAACCAATCCATGAAGTGGTCCATTTGGTTCATCACAGTATCGAAATCTAAGACTTCGTCCATGATTGGTGCATGTTTAGGACCAACTTGCATTTTCAGTTTTTCATCAACACCACCGTTGATGGTATACAGCATGGTTTTCGCTAAGTTTGCGCGAGCACCGAAGAACTGCATTTGTTTACCAACAATCATTGGGCTGACGCAACATGCAATTGCGTAGTCATCGTTATTGAAGTCTGGACGCATCAGGTCATCATTTTCATACTGAACTGATGAGGTATCGATAGACACTTTAGCTGCGAATTTTTTGAAATTCATTGGCAGTTTTTCTGACCACAGGATAGTCATGTTTGGCTCAGGAGATGGGCCCATGGTATACAGTGTGTTCAGGAAACGGAATGTGCTTTTCGTTACCAGAGTACGGCCATCAAGGCCCATACCTGCTAATGATTCAGTTGCCCAGATTGGGTCACCAGAGAACAGCTCATCGTATTCAGGAGTACGTAAGAAACGTACCATACGCAGTTTCATGACTAAGTGGTCAATCAATTCTTGCGCTTGTTGTTCGGTGATTTTACCTGCTTCTAAGTCACGTTGGATATACACGTCTAAGAAGGTAGAAACACGACCAAATGACATTGCAGCACCGTTTTGTGATTTAACAGCGGCTAAGTAACCGAAGTAAGTCCACTGTACTGCTTCTTGTGCGTTTGTTGCTGGTGCAGAAATATCGTAACCGTATTTTGCAGCCATTTCTTTCATTTGACCCAATGCACGGTGCTGTTCAGCAATTTCTTCGCGCAGTTGGATAGTCATTTGTAGGTCTTCACCTTTTTCTAATCTTTCTTGCAAAGAGGTGAATTGGTTAAATTTGTCTTTCATCAGGAAATCAATACCGTACAGTGCAACACGACGGTAGTCACCGATGATACGACCACGACCATATGCATCAGGTAGACCAGTTAAGATACCTGATTTACGGCATTTTAAGATGTCTGGCGTGTAAACGTCGAAAACACCTTGGTTGTGAGTTTTACGGTATTCAGTGAAGATTTTTTTGATTTCTGGATCTAAAGTACGGTTGTAAGCTTTGCATGAGCCTTCAACCATTTTGATACCACCGAATGGGATAAGACCACGTTTCAGAGGTGCGTCAGTTTGCAAGCCAACGACTTTTTCTAATTCTTTAGTAATGTAACCTGCATCATGAGAAGTGATGGTTGAAGCGACATCAGTGTCAAAATCAACTGGCGCATGAGTGCGGTTTTCGATTTTGATCCCTTCCATGACTTTATCCCACAACGTGTCAGTTGCTGGAGTAGAGCCTGCTAAGAAAGATTCATCACCTTCATATGGAGTGTAGTTTTTCTGGATGAAGTCACGTACGTTGACGTTATTCTGCCAGTCACCTTGGTTAAAACCTTGCCATGCTAAAGCGAATTTTTCATTTAACTCGGACATGATACTTTTACCTTTTAACAATGGATCTTTTAGGGATCTTAATAAATCTTTTCGTGTGTGTCAGTGGCTATTAATGTTTTTGGCCACTACGTAAATGCATAAACCAATAAATGAGGCCGACTAAAATCGCACCGCCAATAATATTTCCGATAGTGACTGGAATTAAGTTATCTGTAATAAAGTTACCAACCGTTAGGTGTGAAAATTGGTCAGGAGACATATTTATTTGAGACCAATATTCAGCGGGGGCGAACTCTTTAATCATAATGCCTAACGGGATCATGAACATGTTTGCGATACTATGCTCAAAACCGCTCGCTACGAACATCGCGACAGGTAACACTAGAACGACCAGTTTATCAGTTAAACTACGGCCGGAGTAACTCATCCAAACCGCAAGGCAAACCATTAAGTTTGCTAAAATTCCTAATGTAACCGCTTCAATAAAGGTATGGTGTAATTTATGGCTGGTGGTTTGTAATACATTTAACCCCCATTGACCATTGGCTGCGGTGTATTGTCCTGCAAACCAAATCAGTGCAACAAAGAATAACGCACCAATTAAGTTACCAATATAGACATTAAACCAGTTACGGAACATTTGCCCCCAAGTAATTCTTTCTGTGGCTTTTGAGACGATAGTGAGTACGGTGGAGGTGAAAAGATCTGCGCCACATACAACCACTAACATCAGACCTAAGGAGAAACAAATCCCGCCAATAAGTTTAGTGAAACCATAAGGCGCTTCAGCTGCCCCAGTTGTTGCTGTGATATAGAATACAAACGCGATAGAGATAAAAATACCGGCAGTGAATGCTGACAAGTAAGTAATTGCAGGATGTTTATTTGCCTTATAAAAAGAGGCATCATCTGCGACTTGCGCCATTACAGCAGGTGGCAATAAATTAAAAGGGTTGTCAGCTTTCATACCAACACTCTCTTACAAAGTTGATTAATTATAGCACGCAATAATAGTAACAAAGGGGTGAATTGATAAATTTGATATGGATCATGAACTCTCTAGAGAGAGCGGTGAAAATGGTTAGTAAATTGTTAAATTTGAATCTATCTTGTTGATATATAATGTATAAATATTTTTTAAAATTTATATAAAATTTTTATAAGGTCAGTTTTGAGCATTAAAATAAGTAAAAATATACGCGTAAATGTTAACTATTTAAGATGAATATGATCCTTTTGGCATACAATTTAACTTATGTTTGCATAATACCCTATTTAATTCGGGGGGATTCCGATATATATTCCTTAACCAAACCTTATTTCTGCAATATTTATCTAACAATAATGTAAATAATAAAAGATTCGTATAAATGAATCTACAAATGAAAGTGATATATGTTAACTAATCAAACAGCTTTTAATGTTATGGCTAGGTATAAAACTCAATATCTTCGAGTGTGTTCAATTCTTGCTCAATACGTTCACGACTTGCTAAAAGTGTTTTGATGACTTGGTTCACTTTGGATTCATCAATGCGGAAAGTTGGGATAGACACACTAATTGCAGCTATGATTTTATCCCGCTGACGCAATGCAACAGCATAGCAGGTCGTTTCTTCATTTATTTCTTTATTATCAACGGCATAATTATTTTCACGAACTGCGTTAAGCTGTAGGCGCAGTTCAGCCAAAGTTTGCACACTGTATTGGGTTAACGGGGTAAAACCTGAAGGATAAAGCTCGGAAATTTGTTGGTCACTGTAGTTAAAAATCATAGCCTTACCCAGTGCCGAGTAAATCGCAGGCAAACGAGTTCCAATATTAGAGATTAATTGGACCTTTTGCGCCGATTGAACTTTATCAATGTATAACACATTAGCACCGTCTAAAATCCCCATTTGACACACTTCATTGCATTCATCAACAATATGTACCATTTCCCGATGAACCATTTTTAGCCAATAGGATTTTTCGAAAAATGAGCGGGAAAGGAGTGAGCAGGCGATACCTAAATAATACAGCTGGCTATTGTCATCATAATTAATATATCGATGTTCAACCAACGTTTTTAAGATAGGATAAATAGTCCCCTTTAAGATTTGTGTTTTATCAGAAAGTTGTGTCAAAGAAAGCCCAGTATTTTCAGCCGATAAAACTTGCAGTATTTCTAATACCCGAATTGTCGGCATGTGCCCCGTAGACATTAAACCACCTCACTGATTAATTTTGTCGCTATTCTAGGTTTAAAATACCACTATGTAAATCATCTCAGGAATACGTTTAATCTCAAATTGGTCACTCTTAATAATGGGTAAAGTCATCCAAAAGGCGTGACCTTGCTCAAAATTTAGCAATAAAAAAATTATTCTTTAGTTAGCTTTATGACCACTTAATCCCTTCAAATATCTTTTTAATCAGATTATTACATAAAATTTTCATATGAGTTGTATGAATTTGACTCAATCCATAATTCATGATTTCTTGTTTTTGGTTTTTATTTATGAATGTAGTTTGTATATATGAATATCGGTAACAAGGAGATTATCAGTATGGAAAGTCGTTATATCACTCCAGTAGTGACCATCTTTGATGACAAAGGTCGAGTGGATATAGAACAAAATATACGTGTTTATGACTCATTGAAGGGCAAAGTCTCCGGTTTTGTCACTATGGGAAGCACGGGGGAATTTTTTGCGCTTAATATGCAGAGCTCAAAAAAACTCATCGACCTATGTAGTCGTTACCCAAAGGAGGAAATGCGTGTTTATGCAGGAGCAAGCCGCCTTGATGTGCAAGAGTCGGTTGAATTGGCTAACTATGCATATGAAAAAGGAATTGATGGGGTGATGATCATTAGCCCATATTATTTTCCGCTGGATGATGAAGGTGTTTTCCGTTTTTACAGCACGATAGCAGCCAAAACATCTGCTAACATTTTCATTTATAACTTCCCTGAACGAACAGGTTATTCTGTCTCCCCTGATGTTTGCCTACGTTTAGCGGATAAATATCCCAATATCATCGGATTAAAAGATACCATTCCTGACACGACTCATACCGCCCAAGTGATTGAAACGGTGAAATCACGCTTGCCTCATTTTGAGGTATACGCAGGTTACGATAATAACTTTGCTCATGTGGTGTTATCGGGGGGAAATGGGTGCATTGGTGGGCTTTCAAATATTGTGCCGCAATTTTTTGCATCATGGATGCAGGCGTTTACCCAAGGTGATTTAGCGTTAGTGGCAAAACACCAGCAACGAGTAGACCAATTGATGGCTATATATGGCGTCAATGCGCCATTCATCCCAACCTTTAAGAAAGCGTTGCAGCTAAAAGGTGTGGTTAATTCAGATTATTGTACAGCACCATTTATGGGGTTGAACAATATACAGATTGAGCAACTTCAGCAGTTGTTAACCCTTGCTGATTCACCGCTCTGACCTTTCCTGAATCAAACACAATAGAACATCTTACCAACAGGGAAAAATATCATGGCGACAACTAAAGCTTATAACAATCCTGTTTTAAATTCTGCGATAGCCAAATCGTGGAAACGTTTAGTACCCCTGATGTTTATTTTGTATTTTGTTGCCAACTCGTCGCATCGAAATCTCAGTGCTGTGTATGTTAGCCGCAGCATTAGGTTTGGCATTGTCAGCATTTGCAAGCCCTGTTTTTGCTATTGCAGCATTATGTTTAAGCGCTGTTGGTTTTTTATCCGTTCAACCAGTATTTTGGACGTTTCCTCCTCAGTTATTAAGCGGCCCTGCATTAGCAGCAGGAATTGGTTTCTGTACCACCATGGGGGCATTCTGTTCATTCCTCGCACCAATCATTCGCGTGGAAGTCGATAAAATGATGAATAGCAATACCGCAGGTATCGTGATATTAGCGGTGATCACCGTCGGTTGTGCCGTTTTAATCGCATTACTTAAAAAAACACTCATAACAACAACCTCAAAGCATTGTCATCTAACTAATGACAATTTTTAGGAAGGTGTGACATGCAAAAAATTCTCAAAATTGATGAGAGCGACAACCTAATTGTTGCTTTGAAAGACCTGCAAGCAGGAGATATCTACCACTGGGGAAGTGAAGAAGTGACCCTAGTGACCGATGTGAAAGCAAAACACAAGTTCGCCATGGAAGCGATACCCGTTGATGGTATTGTTTCGATGTATGGTACTGCAGTAGGAAAAGCCACAAAGCCAATCGCAAAAGGTGAAGTTATCACAGTCGATAATATTCGCCACTATGCAGCTCCGGTTTCTTTAGAGCAAGATGCGCCATATGAGTGGAATGCGCCAGATGTATCGGCATATCAAGGACGCACATTTAAAGGCTATATACGTGAAGATGGGCGAGTGGGAACTGCAAACTATTGGTTAATCTTTCCATTAGTATTTTGTGAAAACCGCAATGTAACAAAGCTCACTGATGCCTTAAATGAGGCATTAGGTTATACCAATAATAGTTTGAAAAACTTTGCGTTAGATTTAACCGCAGGCGAGCAAAGGGAAGCCGCAAAACCTAAATTATTCCCACATATAGAAGGTGTGCGTTGCATTACGGTCACGAGTGGTTGTGGTGGGGCGACTTCTGACAGTAAAACGATGTGTGATGTGCTTGCTGCTTATGCAGATCACCCTAATGTGATAGGTATTACGGTGTTTAGTTTGGGCTGCGAAAAAGCACAGCGCAAAATGTTTAAAGAGTCACTGGCTGCTCGAAACTCCAATTTTAATAAGCCTGCACTTTACTTCCGCCAGCAAGAATGGAATAGCGAAGAAGAAATGATGCAAACCGCTTTGAAGCAAACTTATGAGTGCATGAAGGCTGTCGAACCACAGTCCCGTGTGGATGTTCCGTTGTCTCATTTAAAACTCGGTGTGAAATGTGGCGCTTCTGACGGTTTTTCTGGTATTTCGGGTAATCCTGCGATGGGGCTAGTTTCTGATTGGTTAGTGACCTTGGGGGGCGCATCAGGTTTAGCTGAATTCCCTGAATTGTGTGGTGCAGAAGGGGACATGGTGAAACGGTGCGTGTCTTTTGAGGATAAGAGAAAATTCTTAGACTTGATGGAGCGTTATGAAAAGACAGCAAATTTCTTTAATACTACGATTGCCGATAACCCGAGTCCCGGTAATATTGCAGATGGATTAATAACAGATGCAATTAAATCGACGGGAGCGGCTAAAAAAGGCGGAACGTCGCCGATTAGTGCAGTGTGTGACTATGCGGAGCCTATGCCTGACAGCGGGTTATCATTAGTTTGCACGCCGGGTAATGATGTTGATGCGGTTACCGGCCTTGTTGCTGCGGGGTGTAATGTGGTTATTTTTTCAACAGGACTTGGAACTCCTACAGGGAACCCGATTGTGCCAGTTTTAAAAATATCGACTAATAGTGCCATTGCAGAGCGTCTGTCAGACATAATTGATTATGATTGCGGGCCAATTATTGATGGGGTTCCACTACCAACAATTAGTAAAGGGTTATTTGAACGGGTGATTGAAACGGCAAGCGGTGACTATCAGGTTCAAGCGGACCGATTAGAACAGTTTGATTTCTTATTATGGAAACGTTCATTGGATTTATAATTAATATAAACCAATAAATTGTGAAAATGTTGACGGGGCAAGTTCCCCGTCAACGATTTAATTCACATTATGCATTATCACGCTTTGCTTTTTGCAGCTTTTCATAAGCAGCCAGCAAGGCTTGATGCGCAGGAAGTGCTTTAAGTTCTTCGTCAATAGACCACAAGCCATAGAAGCATGATTCCCCAGCGATAGCGGCTGATGCAGCATTTACTGCCTCTTGACCATACATACGTACAAAGGCGTTGTAGTATTGTGCAGGATCACGTTCTTCTTCTTGGGATAACAACAACAGGGTTTGCAAGCAACGATAATAATTTGCACGCTCAGCAGTAAATACCGAGCTATTGAAGTCTTGTGTCCATTCAACCCAAGTAAGTGCTTGCTCGAGATCACCACCAGCCAGTGCCAACATGGATTTTAGTTCGCCAATACGCAGGTTACTCCACCCATTGTCTTTACCTACAGCCAAACCAAGTAATTCACGAACACGGGTAAAATCATCTAAACCATCATCATCTAATTGCTCGATAAGGGCAAGATAATCTTGTTTTTCCCATTGGCTATCAGGTAGGTTGATAATGGTGTCACGTAAATAAGCGCCCATCGCGTTATTGGCGATATGTAAGTCTTCTACTGGGTAAATATCAGACATACCTGGGACTAAAATACGGCAAGCGTAGACACCCAAATGGTTATAATCTGCAATATAGACTTCAGCATCTAATTTATTGAAAATACTGATAAGTGTTGCAAATTCTTCTTGAGTTGTGCCTTTAAAACTCCAATCTGCAAAGGCATAATCGGCATTATCTTTAAACAGATCCCAGCTAATTAAACCGCTTGAATCAATAAAGTGAGTTTCAAGATTCGTATGCTCTGCTACTTCTTCGTCATCAAAGGTTGGTGCATTAAACACATCGAGGTCTTTTAAGCCACGGCCTTGCAGCAATTCTGTGACAGTACGCTCAAGGGCCACACCAAAGTCAGGATGAGCACCAAATGAGGCAAAGCAAGTCCCGTTCTGTGGATTGAACAACACCACACAAATTACAGGGTATTGTCCGCCTAGTGATGCGTCATAACAGAAAATTGGAAAACCTTCTTTCTCTAAGGTTTCAACCGCTTCAACGACTGCAGGGTAGCGCGCCATAACATCTTCTGGGATAGCTGGCAGGCTAATACTTTCAGCGATGATTTTATTTTTCACAAAACGTTCAAAGACTTCGGAAAGACCTTGTACACGAGCTTCATTGGCTGTATTTCCCGCAGACATACCGTTAGAGACATACAAATTACCGACAATATTCATTGGAATATACACGGTTTGGTTGTCTGATTGACGGGTAAATGGCAGTGCACAAATACCGCGTTCTTCATTACCAGATTGCAAGTCAATTAATTGGCTGGCGGCTAAGGCGTTGTCGGGGTCATAAAACTTAATCAAACGATTGTCTAATAACCCTTCAGGTAAGCTATCATCTTCGGTTAATGGGAACCATTTTTCATTAGGGTAGTGGACAAAATCCCCTTCAGCAATAGATTTACCTAGGTAGAAATCCGCAAAGAAGTAATTCGTTGATAAACGCTCAAAATACTCACCAAGCGCTGAGGCTAATGCAGCTTTCTTGCTCGCCCCTTTACCATTAGTAAAGCAAAGTGGGCACGCTTTATCGCGGATATGTACAGACCAAACGTTAGGTACAGGGTTTAACCAAGAGGCTTCTTCAATATCAAACCCTAATTTCTTTAATTTGGTTTGAAATGCATCAATGGAATCTTCAAGAGCGGCATCTTTGCCGGGAATAAAAGTTTGGCTCATTGTCAGTCACTTGTGAATAGAGTGTTTCAAACGGGCTATGATACGGATTTTTGCTGCAAGCCTCACGCTTTTTATTCATTCATAGATAAATCATCTTAAAATTCATTATTTATCCTAAAATAATTGTATAGGTCACATAAAATTCAGCACAATTCCACATAATAACCGAAGTTTATTAATGAAAGGAAAATAGGATGAAAAACAGAAATAAAGCGCTTTTGGCGACATTGGTTTCACTGTTTGCCGTATCCGCTATCGCTCAACCGAATATTACGGTATTGGCGACAGGGGGAACGATAGCAGGAGGTGGTGATTCAGCCACATCTTCCAGTTATCAAGCGGGTAAAGTAGGGATTGATGCTTTAATTAATGCGGTGCCAGAAACCAAAAAAATCGCTAATTTAAGCGGTGAGCAATTGGTGAATATTGGTTCGCAAGATATGAATGACCAAGTTTGGTTGGCACTGGCGAAAAAAATTAACCAAGATTGTGATAAAACAGATGGTTTTGTAATCACTCACGGTACTGATACTTTAGAAGAAACGGCATTTTTCCTTGATTTAACCACGCAATGTAAAAAGCCAATTGTTTTGGTTGGTGCAATGCGACCGTCAACGGCTTTAGGCGCTGATGGTCCTTTGAACCTGTATAATGCAGTCGTTTTAGCGACGGATAAGTCTGCTGGAGAGCGCGGTGTTTTGATGGCAATGAACGATAAAGTCGTGCAAGGCCGTAATGTGATGAAAATGAGCACCACTGAAGTACAAGCGTTTGATGCCGTTAATAGTGGGGCAGAAGGCTTTATTCATGATGGTAAAGTTACTTATTTCCAAGCAGCGCAACCTCGTAGTGACAAAGCGGCATTCGACGTCAGTAAGCTCGAAAAGCTCCCTGCGGTAGGTATCGTTTATAACTATGCCAATGCATCAGCAGCTCCTGTGAAAGCCTTGAGAGAAGAAGGGGTTGAAGGAATTGTAAGCGCGGGTGTGGGTAACGGTAATATGTATAAGACTGTCTTTGACGCTTTAGCAAAAGCAGCGAAAGAAGACGTGGTTGTCGTTCGCTCAAGCCGTGTACCAACAGGGTATACGACAAGAAATGCCGAAGTGGATGATAACTTATATGGTTTTGTTGCTTCAGAAAGGTTAAATCCGCAAAAAGCGCGCGTATTGCTGCAATTAGCCTTAACTCAGACTAAAGATCCTCAGCAAATTCAGGCATTATTCGAAAAATATTAATTATCAAAACGAGTATTTATTTCATACAGCGGGGTGCAGTAGCCTGTACCCCGTTAGCTTTATTGTTTGTTAAGAAATTTTATACTTACGTATGTTATTTTTCAGTACAACAACATTTATCCTAATTATTTGACTCAGTAATCTGAGCTTTTTTAAGGCAATTAGGTCAATGTGGTGATAGAACTTTGAGAATTCCTACAAAATAGGAAAAATTAAGGTACAAACAGTTAATTTATTGATTTTATCTTGAACCCTTTCTTATGTGTATTCTCTATATATTTTTTATATTTATCAATTTATTACATTTTATTTTTAGCAAGGTCATCACTGGTGATAATGGCAATTAATTAAAATTAATGTGTCGTTGATCATATTTTGGCAACAAAGCCTGTATCTGTGTTGATAATTCGCGTTGCAAAAAATAGGCTAAATACATCGCATGAGGCATAACTCATTGTGAATATTTAGATTTAAATGGAAAGTTAAATCGTATTTCGGCCGAAAAATAAAATTAAAAAATATTAGAGGAATACAAGAATGGTTAATAAAAATGTCAATACTGGCAGGAAATTGCTCGTCTTAAAAATCGCAATAGCGATGCTGCCTATTGGTTACCAGCCAATCATGCATGCGGAGCAATTTCTTGAAGATTCAAAACTTACTGGTGGCCTTTACTACTGGCAACGAGATCGTTCACGTAAAGATTTAGACCCTAATAGTGATAAATATAAAAAGTATGCGGATAATCTTAAACACTCAACGTTTAATGCCAGCCTAGATTTCTCATCAGGCTATTTTCAGGACATTATTGGGCTTGATTTAGCGGGTTTTACAGCTATTGAGCTATCGAACAGTGGGCCTGCTGCACCAAATGAAATCGGTTTTAGTGACGCAAAATCACGTTGGGATGAAAAATGGACAGGGGATCGTAGTGGTGTGACTTTTTATAAAGCGGCTGCAAAATTGAAATATGGCCCTTTCTGGGGGAGAGGCGGCTATATTCAACCAACGGGGCAAACGCTATTAGCATCCCATTGGAGTTATATGCCTGGAACATACCGTGGATTAGAGGTGGGCGGGGTGTTTGATTTTGAGCAAAATGGTGAACTCAGCATGTCCTATATGTGGACCGACCGCTATAAAGCACCTTGGTACCGCAGTATGTATGATTTTCGTGAAGCGGATGGTAAAACTGGGATCAGCTATTTACAATCAATTGGTTTCAAATATGACTTTAAAAACAACTTAGTTCTTGAAGGGGCATATGGGCAAGCAAAAAGCTATATGGACCAATATTTTGCCAAGGTTTCCTATGCTGTTCCTGTTGTAGACCGTGATTTACGTATGTCTTATCAATTTTATGGAGCAAAAGACAAGGTTTCAGACGGCGGAGTTAATGATGTTTATGACGGTTTAGCTTGGTTGCAAGCGATGACATTAGGTTACACCTACGATGAATTTGATTTTAAATTAGAGGGAACCTATGTAAAAGCTAAAGGTAATCAAGGTTATTTCCTACAGCGTATGACCCCTGGTTGGGCAACATCAAATGGCCGCATGGATATCTGGTGGGATGGCCGTTCAGACTGGAATGCTAATAATGAAAAAGCCGTTATGGCTGGTGTTATGTATGATTTAAAAAATTGGGATTTAGCAGGATGGAAAGTCGGAACCTCATATATTTATGGTTGGGATGCTAAACCAAGTACGAATAGCCAATATGCTCAAGATGTACGCTTAAAAGAAAGTGCATGGAACTTTGATATTTTATATACCGTGCAGTCAGGTAGAGCAAAAGATACGCTATTTAAGCTACATTTTACCAAATATGATAATCATACAGATATTCCGAGTTATGGTGGTGGTTATGGAAATATTTTCCAAGATGAAAAAGATATTAAGTTTATGGTAATGATGCCATTTACTGTATTCTAGAGTAGAAAATATTTTAGTAACAAATGACTGCTATAGGGGAACTATGGCAGTCATTTGCCTAGATAGGAAAGAGGTTTGCTATATATTTTAATATTAATGAGATGTTTTAATGGGTGTAAATACTGATATAAAAATTGAAAATAAGGTGGGTATATTCACCTTATTTTTATGGTGACTACAAAGAAGCGTTATTTACACTTTCATTGGGTATGATAGCGTCTTGTTTTAACTTATCTTTTAATATGGTAACTTTTTCCGATTGATGAGGAGGATTTTTAATTTGAGCATGGCCAGATAAAACCCCACCTTTTTTAATTGATAAGCTACTGTAATGGATAGTACCGTGGATTTCGCCATTATTTTCAATACAAATAGTATCAGATAAGTATTCACCTTCAATACGACCATTAACCACCAGTTCTTTGCAGGTGATATTTCCCGTAACTTGGCCGTTTAACATAACTTTAACCGTATTTTCTTTTCCTGTTATATTTCCAATGACTTTTCCATAGATATGTACTTGCTCATTAGAGGTAATATTCCCTTCAAAAATAACGTCCCTAGAGATAACCGTATTCGATTTTTCTTCACTAATAGTAGGCGTTGATAGTGTAATTTGTTCTTCTATCTTTGCAGTCACTTCAGGCTCATTACTTATAGAAGGGGGCGTCGATGTAGGCGTGGGCTTGTTTTGTCTTTTGGTGAACATTTTACTTACCTTTTTTTGATTGAAGTATACGATCAAGAATAGCACTGATAATACGAACGAAAATAAGGTGATAGAGAAATAGCTAAAAAACCACCCTATTAAAGTAAGAAACCAGAAGAAAAAACTTGTGTTGAGAAAAAGATATGTTTTTTTCATCAGATAATCTCTTACAAATTACTAAAATACGTAATTAGTTTAGTCAATAAATGTAATTGTACATTTAAAGTGTATTTTAACTTTATGACTACATTTGAATCATCAACTTTCTAAATTATAGTTAAAATAATAGAAAGGAAATAAAATAATTTTTATATAGTATGAAAAATTAGAAAACATCTATAATGTTATTTATATACCACTTTGATATATAAGTATAATTCTAGATGATAGAATATATTCATCAGTGAAATAATATAAGGGTTTTGATTTGAATTGCAACTATTATAGTTTCTAGGAAAATTTTTTTTTAACTAAAAATTGTAGTGATAAATAGTTAAATTTAAGTTACTCATCATAAATTATCACTAATTGAGTGAAAAAAATATGGATATTTGAAATAAAAAACCCTGATAAAGTTTATTATCAGGGTTTTGGTATTTTTAACCATTACGTTTTATCAGCGATGGTTGAATACTATTACTCTTTTGCTTCGTGTGCGTCAGCATTATCACGGCAATCACCATCTGCGCAATGACCATATAGATATAAACTATGGTTAGATAGTTTAATGCCATGGCGAGCAGCGATATTTTTTTGGCGAGTTTCAATGGATTCGTCAGTAAACTCAATCACTTTTCCACAATCTAAACAGATTAAATGGTCATGGTGATGTTGCTGAGTTAACTCGAATACAGATTTACCCCCCTCGAAGTTGTGACGGGTTACGATACCTGCATCATCAAATTGGTTTAACACGCGGTATACGGTTGCTAACCCGATCTCTTCGCCCATATCGATCAGCTTTTTATAGAGATCTTCCGCACTGACGTGGTGGCACTCAGGCTCTTGAAGTACTTCCAAAATTTTTAATCTTGGAAGAGTGACTTTGAGTCCAGCATTTTTCAATGCTTTGTTGTTGTCTGTCATGCGGGTTTGTCCTGTATCTTAAATCATAAATTTAACAATAATGAGACATTTTTAACATCAATACAGTTGTCTTCTAAACTGATTTACAATTATAGGCATGGAAAATAAAAATAGAAACCATGCATTGTCTCATTATTTTGATAATCTCTTGAGAACCTATCCTATTAGGATACCTTATCGGTTATTTTAGATTACGCCGCTGGCTTAGTGATTCATTTTGTACAAGACAGTGGTGTAATCTATGGGTAAGGTTTCTTTATATGATCTATTAGCCTAAAATTTCAGCTAAAGACATTTCTTCAGAGATTTGTTTTACCCATGCATCAACACGTTCATCAGTTAGCTCAGGTTGACGATCTTCATCAATAGCTAAACCAATAAAGTGGTTGTCATCTGCCATACCTTTGGATACTTCAAAGTGATAACCTTCTGTTGGCCAATGACCAACAATAACAGCACCACGAGGCTCAATAATATCGCGGATCGTACCCATAGCATCACAGAAATATTCAGCGTAGTCTTCCTGGTCTCCACAACCAAATAAGGCGACAAGTTTACCTTCGAAATCAATTTCTTCGAGAGTAGGGAAGAAATCATCCCAATCACATTGAGCTTCACCATAATACCAAGTTGGAATACCGAGAAGTAGAATATCAAAAGCTTCAATATCTTCTTTACTGCATTTTGCGATATCGTGAACTTCTGCTACATCTTTGCCCAATCTTTCTTGGATCATTTTGGCAATATTTTCTGTGTTACCTGTGTCACTTCCGAAGAAAATGCCTATGACTGCCATAAAGTGATTAACCTCTTGTTTTTCTAAGAGGACTAGAAGTGAAAATTCGCCTTCTAGAGCCCACTTAGAACGAAAATAGATAGAATATTACGCCTTATTCTGGCGAAAAAATGATGCTAAGTCTGTCAAATTTGTGTGATTTATCAAGATAACGTTATTTGAGTATTGATGTGTTAACATGCTCAAGTTGTGACATCAAAATTTCTTCGATCAATTCACTACGGCTTATATTTTTATCTTCAGCTAACTGATTCAATATCACGACAGCTTCTTCGTTCAGTTTCAATTCAACTCTACGCAATCCTTTCACTTTATCTCGTTTCAGTTGGTTGCGTTTGTTGATCCTCAGTTGTTCATCCCGTGATAGCGGGCTTGTTTTAGGTCGCCCAGGCCTTCGTTCCTCAGCGAACAAATCTAGTGTAGTTCGATCCGTTTGTTCTTTTGCCATGTCTATAACTGCTAAAAGGGTGTGCCAGTAATTCAGCGCGCCATGATACCCTAGCTAATCCCCTTGTGCTATAGCTTCATCTACGATGATTTGATTTAATCGGTTGTAAAATGAGCGCTTTTAGTAAAAAAGCACCACTTGCTATAGGTGTGATGCTTTTTTATCCGTGTTATTGCGTTTGTTGGCGCCATAAATTGGCGTATAAGCCATTTGATTTGAGCAAGTTTTCGTGTGTATCCATTTCGTGTACTTCTCCTTGGCAAATAACACATATCCTATCAGCATGCATAATCGTGTTGAGTCGGTGAGCAATACTAATGACTGTTCTTCCTTGCGTAATTAAAGGCATATTTTCCATAATGGCAGCTTCTGACTCGTAATCGAGCGCAGAAGTGGCTTCATCGAGAATTAAAATGTCTGGTTCGGTGAGTAAAGCGCGCGCAAGTGCAATTCTTTGACGTTGACCACCTGAAAGGTTCAAGCCTTTTTCTGATAAGGGATAATTAAAATTATCAGGCAATGCCATAATAAAGTCATATGCTCCAGCTAATTTTGCTGCGTGAATAACTTGTTCGTTAGTCGCTTGCGGGTGGCTTAAACGGATATTCTCTGCGATAGAACCGACGAATAAAGTGCTTTCTTGTAATACAACGCTCATTTTTCGACGTAATGACACAGTATCTGCGACAGCTAAATCCATGCCATCAACAATAACTTGCCCATGTTGTGGTACATAAAGTCGTTGTAATAATTTCGTTAAGGTGCTTTTTCCAGAACCAGAAGGGCCAGTAATCCCAATAAATTCACCAGAATTAACCATTAATGACAAATTATTGATAACTTCAGGCGTATCAGGTTGATAACGAAATCGGATGTTTTGAAACTCTATTTTTCCGTGAATATTTGAAGTGTTTGCAATCCCTTTACGTTCATTTTCTACAGGTTCATCAAGAATATCTCCCACCCGACGCAATGAAATGATGGTATGTTGGAAATCTTGCCAAACTTGAGCAAATCGCAATACAGGTTGTGTAACATGCGCGCTTAGCATATTAAATGCCACTAATTCGCCAGGAGAAATCCCACCGTTTAATACCTCCTTGACACCAACCCACAAAAGAATTGCGGTAGTTATTTTACTCACAAGTGTCATTAACTGAGAGGCAACTTCACTGCGCATTGATACTTTAAAGCTTTGAGTTAGCTGCTTGCTAAATATTTTTTTCCAGCGTTGATTAAAGTATTTTTCTGTTGCTGTCGTTTTTATGGTTTCAATCCCAGTAATACTTTCGGTGAGAAAAGTGAGACCATTTTCATCGGCTTGGTAAGATTTTTGAGTTTGTTGGCGAATGATTGGGCCTAAAATCATCCATAAAACAAAAAATACCCCCATAGAGCCCAATAAAATCCAAGCCATCAAACTACTGTAGGAAAATAAAACCGCGACAAAAAGGATAACAAAGATAAAGTCAATGAATAGCATCAGTGTCGAGCCCGTTAAAAACTGCCTTATATGAGCTAATTCACGGATCCTTGCGATAATTTTCCCTGTTGGCCTTAGCTTAAAATAATTTAAAGGTAAGGCCATTAAATGGCGATAAATTTTTCCTGATAATTCAGCGCTTATCTGGCTACTACTATGACTAAAAATCTTATTACGAATAAAACCATATATCGGCTCTGCAACAGCAATGGCAAAAATCGCCAATGCAATAACGTGTAAATTTGAGAGACTGCGGCCAACTAACACTTTGTCGATTAAATTTTGAAACAACAGTGGGCTAATTAAGGCGAAAAGCTGAATAATGGCAGAGAGAATAAAAATATTTCGTAATTTAACATGTTGTCGCAAAATAGAGGGAATAAACCAGCTAAAACCAAAGGCCTTTTTTTGCTCCGGTTCTAATTGCTCCTTAATGAGTACTATGTCAAATTCAGCTTGTTGATGCCCAATCGAATTATAAATAGGTTTTCGTTCATCATTAGTCGGGTTAATGAGTACCAATTCATTTTCTTGGCTAATTACTTGCCAGAAACCATCTATATAGATTAAAGCGGGCAAAGGTAGTGTTCTTAATTGCTTATATTGTGCTGCAATAAGCTCGGTTTCATACCCCAATATTTGTGCGCATTCTCTAATTTCCCACTCAGTAGGGGATAAAGTTTGCATACCAATAGCATGTCTTAGTTGGTCAGATGAAACATTGTTTTGATAATATTTAGCCACCCAAACTAAGGCATCCAAACCATGATTATTTAACTGTTCCATCGATTATTTTTCTCTCATCGCGTTTGAGGTGTATTCATTGATTGGGCTAAGTAAGTAATCAATAATACGGCGTTTATCTGTTTTTATTTCTGCCACAATGGATAAACCGGGTGTCAGTTCAATAGACTCACCATCAACTACTAGTTCTTTTTGCTTAAGACCGATTTGCCCTAAGAACACTAATCCAAGATTTTCATCGAGAGTACTGTCACGAGAGACGGAAATCACTTCCCCTTCAACTGTGCCATAACGAGTGTAAGGGAAAGCATCTATTTTCACCTCTGCTCTTAACCCTTCATGGATGAAACCAATATCTTTATTTAAGATTTTAATTTCAGCTAGTTGAACATGATTATTAGGTACTATAGCCATTAACTGCTGTGCGGGTTGTAACACTGCACCTATAGTGTGTGTAGCAAGTTGTTGTATCGTGCCATCAACGGGAGCCCGTATGATTTCTAATTGGTTTCTTTCTTTATTTTTTAATAGTTCTTGCTCAAGGGAAGCCCGCTTAAAGTCAGCTTGTTTGTATTTTTCATCCCACTCTTGGTTTTTTTGGGCTTTAATTCTGTCTACCTTTTCATTTAAGGCTTGATACTGGCTTTTCAGAATGGAAAGCTCAGATAATTTGGTGACTTTTTCTTTTTTAGCGATTAATAGTTCTCGCTCTTGTTCTAAAAATTCCTTCTGGCTGATCAACTGCTTTTTAGTTAACGAATGGTGTGCATCGAGACGCTTTTTGATGTTTACGATGAGGGAATTGATAGTGAGTAATTCGTCTTTTCTAGCTTGCTGATTGACAGTATTTAATTGAATTTCATTATTAAGTTCATTAATTAATGAATCAAATTCTATTTTTTGTGTTTGATAGCTAGCCCGTGTATTGTTTTGTTCTAGTTCAGTTAATTGGTCAAATAAAGGTAATTGCTCAATAGGCTGTTGTGAAATCAATGCTTGATAAATTAATATTTCGGCTACATGGAAGTTATGTTGGTAATTTAAACTCAGGATATCTTGGTCAACACCTAATACATTGACAGTTATTAAAGGATCCCCTTGTTTTACTACTTGCCCATCAGTGACATGAATATGTTCTAAACGACTTAATTCAAACGCTTGAATTAACTGTGTTCGTCCTGAAACAATAAGTTTACCTTGCGTGGTTGCTTGAATATCCAACTTACCAAAAAATGACCAAGTCACAGCAAGAAAAACGCCTACACTAATAGAAATAGCGACGTATAGTGCCAAGTAAGACGGTGGTGTTTTTAATATCGCCAAGTGTGAAGGCAAAAAGCTGTTATAACGGTTTTTGTCTAATCGATGTTTCATTTTACGTCCATGTCTGATTTCAGAGACTGTTGTAGAGTCCACAAATGTTTATAAAAATTACCTTGTTCAATAAGTTGCTGATGGCTACCTTGCTCGATAATTTCACCATTTTGCATCACAATGATCCGCTGGTGATGGCGAATAGTTGATAGGCGGTGAGCAATTGTGATGATGGTCCTTCCTTTTGCAATAATATGCATATTTTCTTGAATAACGGCTTGGGATTCGTCATCTAAAGCGCTAGTTGCCTCATCAAAAATAATCACTTTAGGGTTGGAAAGCAGTGTTCTAGCAATAGCAATACGTTGGCGTTGGCCGCCAGAAAGTGATGTTCCCCCCTCGGCAAGAACGGTGTCGTAACCTTTTGGTAATTTCAAAATAAAATCGTGTGCTCCCGCCATTTTGGCGGCATGAACGACTTCGTCCATGGAGGCATCCGGTGAGGTTTGAGCGATATTGTGAAAAACAGATTGGCTGAATAAGAAATTTTCCTGTAAAACAATACCAATTTGTTGTCTAAGGGAGTGCAAGTTAATCGCAGACATGGGGGTTCCATCCACAAAAATAGCACCACTTTCAGGGGTATAAAGCCGTAGTAATAATTTAGCGAGGGTGCTCTTACCTGACCCTGATGTCCCAACAATACCAATAGTTTCTCCCGCTTTAATATTTAAATTAAAGTTTTTTAGAACAAATGGCATGTTAGGTTGGTAGCGGAACGAGATATTTTTTAGATTTAAATGCCCTTGAAGAGATAACTTATTTTCTTGCTGTGATTGTTCGGTAGGTAAGTTAATAATTTGGGAGAGTTTTTCGATAGCGACACTGGTTCGAATGTAGTCCCCCCATAGTTTAGTTAGTTTGATGAGGGGCTGGTTAGCGTGGCTAACCATCATGTAAAAGGCAATAAGCTGGCCAATCGTCATCTGCAATGCTAAAACTTCAGAAGCACCAACCCACAAAACAATAGCACTGGTGATTTTTTCAATAGCCATCACTAGATGTTCAGAGCGGGAGCTTATTTGCCCTGATACAAAGTTAGTTTGGCTCATATCAGCGGTTTGGCCGTCCCAGCGACGAGTGAAATTTGGTTCGACGGATAAGCTTTTGGCTGTTTCGATCCCATTGATACTTTCGGTCAAAAAAGAGGTGTTGATGGCAATATTGGTGAACTGTTGTTGTGCAGCAGATTCAATTTTAGGCGTTAACCACCAAGCTAATAAAAGATAAAAAGGAATAGAACACAAAAATATTATTGTGAGTGTTGTGGAGATCAAATTCATCACAAAAATAAATACAAATAAAAATAGCACATCGACACATAGAGTAAAAAAGCTGCTGGTTAAAAATTCACGAATAGTTTCGAGCTCTTTTACTCGGGTGACAATTGCGCCTATTTGCCTGCTTTTAAAAAAGGGAATAGGTAGTCTCAGTAAATGATTCACCAGCTTCAAGCCAAGTGTCATATCAATGCGGTTAACAGTGTGATGATAAATATACTCACGTAACCCTTTCAATGTCACTTCTATTAACGCCGCAATAATTAACCCAAAAATTAAAACGTCCAATGTGACTAAGCTATTATGAACGAGCACTTTATCCATAATAACTTGCATAACAATAGGGGAAACTAATGCGAGTATTTGTAATATAAATGAAAAGAATAAAACCCACAAAATAATAGGTTTGTATTTCATAAATTCAACTTGGAACCAGGTAATGTCAAATTGACCCTGCTTAAGGTTTACTTCTAACCAATGACCATTCCATTGTTGATTCAGCTCATCAATACTCCATATCTCTGGCGGGGTATTCCCAAATTGCTGAATGAGTACTTGTTCTTGATTGCAGTTAGCTAATAGAATGGCTTCTCCTTTGGTATTATATAAAATAGCAGGGCATACGATTTTAGTTACATTTTTATTCTTCTGATATTTATTCCTACAGCGAATGGCATGTTTCGATTTAATAATGTTAAGTTTTTCATTATAACCAATAGATTGATTGAGTGTTTGTTCTAGTTCTTTAGGATTTACTTGCCCTGATAACTTAGCAATAACACTAATGAAGTATAATGTTGATTTTGATTTGAGACTATCCATTTTCTATATTAATAAATTCCTTAAGTTATTTGAATTTTTAATTCCAAATTTGCATTGATAAAATATGCACTAGATAGTAATAAGGTGGAGTAGAATTTGGATAATACAGGGTTTGTAATTCGCTGTGTATTGAAGTTAGTCTTATTATGTAATTAATAAAGTAATTATATTTAACTACAAATATATTTAAAGATATTGAAAAGTTATATATCTTTTCAATATCTATATTTAAATGTGAACAATTATTCAGGGATAGATAAAAAACGATGAATGGCTCTTAAAACATGGTCTGGTTTTTCTGCATGAACCCAGTGCCCTGTATCAGCAACAACCCACGCTTTGGCTTGCGGAAATTGTTGTGCGATTTGTTCTTTATATTCAGCTTGTACATAAGGGGAATTTCCTCCTGGGATTAACAGCACGGGTTTATTCCAGGCGGGTACTATTTCCCAACCAATAATACTTTCATAATTAGCTTTTAGGGCAGGTAAATTAAATTTCCACTCACCCTGTTTAAAGGATTTAAGCAGAAATTGGATAACACCATCCTCATTAATGTAATCACGCATAATCACAGTAGCTTCTTGGCGAGTTTTTGCATTTTTTGCTGTGACGGCATCAAGCGCCGCGAATATTTTATCATGACGACGGACTTGGTAAGCGACAGGCGCCATATCAATAGCAACGATACTATTAATAAAATTAGGGGCTATTGCTGTTGCCGCCATGGCGATTTTGCCACCCATAGAGTGACCAATTAAAATAGCATTTTCGTAACCTAAAGACTTTATTAGAGTAATAACATCTTGGGCCATTTGTTGGTAACTCATTTGCTCATCACGAAATGAGTCACCATGATTACGAACATCAATTTGAATCGTATCGAAATATTGTTGTAGATTACGTCCTAAAACACCTAAGTTATTGAGGTCACCAAATAACCCATGTATGAGTACAATAGGACTATTTGAGATTGGATTTTCAGGTTTATGGATAGTATGGTTAAGTAACACAGTCATATTTGTTTGATCAATTCGTCAGCGGTACATGTGGTCTTATCATGTCACGGCTATGAATAAAATCCAAATGGTCAAATAAGCTGCGATTTTGGCTGAGGTAAGTCAATGAGTCGATAATCAAAATATCCTTAGCCAATGAATTTCAGAAAATTGAAGTTGATCACTGAGACAAAATACTGGAAGTCATGGCATGATAACCCACTGAATTATCTTTGAACTTAGAATACTGTTTACTTTAAGTTATTGAAATTTTAATTGTTTTGTTTTTTTTAAATCTGTCTTATAATCACACCGCAAATTTTAGTTAAAAAAGTACTGGGAAAAAATGAAAACGATAGAAGTTGATGAAGAGCTTTACCGCTATATTGCGAGCCATACACAGCATATCGGTGAAAGTGCATCGGATATTTTGCGCCGTATGTTAAATTTCAAATCCGGGCAGCCAGTACAAGCAAAAGAAATTAGTCAGGAACATGCTGTTATTAAGGCTGAACCTGCGATGAGTACACCTGCTGTTGCATTAAACCCTGTTAGAGTCATTAGAGAGCTTCTGTTATCTGACGCTTATGCAGAAAAAAGTAAAGCGATTGACCGCTTTATGTTGATTTTATCTACTTTATATAGTTTAGATGCGAATCGTTTTGCGAGTGCAACAGAGTTAATGCATGGCCGAACTCGTATTTATTTTGCTGGTGATGAACAAACATTACTTGCAGCTGGTAAGCAATCTAAGCCGCGTCATATACCAGGAACACCCTATTGGGTGATCACGAATACGAATACGAATCGTAAACGTAGCATGGTTGATGCGATCATGCAGGAAATGCAATTTCCAACCAATGTGATTGAAAAAGTTTGTAATACTATTTAAAAACTGAAAGGCCACTGATGTTGATAACAAAGCATCAGTGCTTTGGGAGAAAACAAGTGACAATACATGAACGTGCAGGGCAGCTTCCGTTTCAAAGTGACTTGATCAATGTCGCTCAATTAACCGCTCAATATTATACGCAGCAACCACAACCCGATAATACATCTCAAGCTGTTAAGTTTGGCACATCAGGGCATCGTGGTAGTTCGTTGCGTAAAAATTTTAATGAAAACCACATATTAGCCATTGCACAAGCAATTGCCGATTTACGCAAAAAGCAAGGTGTAACAGGTCCTTGTTTTGTAGGGAAAGATACCCATGCGTTATCAGAAGCAGCGTTTATTACAGTGGTTGAAGTGTTAGCGGCAAATCAAGTTCATGTAATTGTTCAGGAAAATAATGGTTTTACGCCAACTCCAGCTATCTCTCACGCTATTTTAAGTTATAACCAATCACACCAAGATGTTGCGGATGGCATTGTGATTACGCCTTCACATAACCCACCTGAAGATGGCGGTATTAAATACAACCCTGCGAATGGCGGGCCGGCTGATACCGATTTAACTTCTGTTATTGAAAAAAATGCAAACCAATTGCTAGTCAATAACCTGGAAGGGGTTAAAAGAGTCAATTTTGATACAGCGATGGCGAGTGAATACGTTATTCAGCAAGATTTGGTTATGCCTTATGTCTCTGCATTAGGCGAAGTTGTTGATATGCAAGCGATTGCTAAGTCTGGTTTGAAAATTGGTGTTGACCCACTAGGCGGTTCCGGTATTGAATACTGGAAAAAAATTGCTGAATATTATCAATTAGATATTGAAATCGTAAATGACCAATTAGACCAAACGTTCCGTTTTATGCCTTTGGATCATGATGGTGTTATCCGTATGGATTGCTCATCAAGTTGGGCAATGGCGGGTTTGCTTGGGATGAAAGAAAAATTTGATTTAGCTTTCGCTAATGACCCTGACTATGACCGTCATGGCATTGTTACCCCCGATGGTTTAATGAATCCAAATCACTATCTTGCTGTGGCAATCGACTACCTATTCCAACACCGCCCTCAGTGGGGAAAAAATGTTGCGGTAGGGAAAACACTTGTCTCAAGTGCGATGATTGACCGTGTTGTTAATGATATCGGTCGTGAATTAGTTGAAGTGCCTGTAGGGTTCAAATGGTTCGTTGATGGGTTATTCAGTGGACAACTAGGTTTTGGCGGTGAGGAAAGTGCTGGGGCATCATTCTTAAAATTCGATGGCACACCTTGGTCAACAGACAAAGATGGTATCATTCTTTGCTTACTAGCTGCGGAAATTACGGCGGTTACCGGTGAAAACCCGCAGCAGCGTTATAATAACCTTGCCAAAAAATTTGGGGCACCGATTTACAACCGTATTCAAGCGAAAGCTACTCACGAAGAAAAAGCGAAGCTGAGTAAATTATCACCGGAAATGGTTGCAGCAGATACATTGGCAGGAGATAAAATTACACAGCGTTTAACCGCAGCCCCCGGTAATAATGCGCCAATTGGTGGTTTAAAAATCATGACTGATTATGGCTGGTTTGCAGCAAGGCCATCAGGCACGGAAGAAGCGTATAAAATTTATTGTGAAAGCTTCCGTGGAGAAGAGCATTTACGCCAAATAGAAAAAGAAGCGATTGAGATCGTAAGCAAAGTTATTCGCTAATTTTTAATCTTCAATAAAAGACATTTCAATGAATATCCCGAAACACAGCGCAATGATGTAATTCGGGATATTATCGCTTATTTATTGTTAATTTCTCCATAAAATGGTGCTTGTCGAGAGTGTGACAAGATTAACAAAATTCTTTTCCCCATTATCAAAAAATAACCCCCCTTTCATTTTTGGGATTGCTGACAATAACCGTTGCAGCTAAAGGCTTGGAGTGGTACAACTTTAATTATCTGAGTGAATTTTATTAACCATAATTGAAGATGGATAGGGTGAGGTCAATGAGTCAGGTTTATAATTTCAGTGCAGGTCCAGCTATGCTACCTGTTGAAGTCATGCGTCGTGCTGAACAAGAGTTTTGTAATTGGAAGGGTTTAGGCGTTTCTGTCATGGAAGTTAGCCATCGCGGAAAAGACTTTATCGAAGTGGCAACAGAAGCAGAGCAAAATTTACGTGATTTATTAAACATCCCTGATAACTATAAAGTTTTATTTTGTCACGGTGGAGCTCGAGCCCATTTTGCAACGTTACCAATGAATTTACTAGGTGATAAAACGACCGCAGACTACATTGTAAGCGGCTATTGGTCAGAGTCAGCAGCAAAAGAAGCTGAAAAATACTGTACACCTAATGTAATTCAAATTACTGAAGAAAAAGATGGCATTGTTAGTTTAAAACCTATGAAAGAGTGGCCATTAAGTGATGATGCCGCTTATGTTCACTATTGCCCAAATGAAACCATAGGCGGTTTAGCTATTCATGAGGAACCTGACTTCCCTGAAGGTAAAATTATTGTTGCTGACTATTCCTCTTCTATCTTATCTAAACCGATTGATGTAAGCCGTTATGGCGTAATTTATGCGGGAGCTCAAAAAAATATTGGGCCAGCTGGATTAACTATCGTTATTATTCGAGAAGACTTGCTCGGTAAAGCTTCGCCTCAGACTCCATCTGTATTTGATTACACGGTATTAGCAAAACACGATTCAATGTTTAATACTCCACCGACCTTTGCTTGGTATCTCGCGGGGATGGTCTTCAAATGGTTAAAAGAGCAAGGTGGTTTGCAAGAAATGGCTAAGCGTAATTATGAAAAATCACAATTACTCTACAATGCAATTGATGATAGCCAGTTCTATATTAACCGTGTTGCGGTTGAGAACCGTTCTTGGATGAACGTACCGTTCCAAATGCAAAACCCGGCACTTGATGCGAAATTTATTGAAGAAGCCAAAGAGCAAGGCTTACTTTCTCTAAAAGGCCATAAAGTGGCTGGTGGTATGCGTGCGTCAATCTATAATGCGATGCCATTAGCTGGTGTACAGGCTTTGGTTGATTTTATGGCTGATTTCGAACGCCATAACGCTCAATAATGAGATTTGCCGACTGAAATAGGATGTTCAGTCGGTTATCTGTGCTCTTCTTATTTGACTTAAAAGAAAATAGAGCCAGATTTTATTTACTTGCAAAACTTCACTGGAGAAACTGCTTTTTATGCAATCCCTGACATTACAACCTATTTCTTCAATCAACGGCACAATTAATTTGCCAGGGTCAAAAAGTGTCTCAAACCGCGCACTATTATTAGCAGCGATGGCTAAAGGAACGACCACACTCACTAACTTATTGGACAGTGATGATATTCGCTATATGCTGAATGCATTAAGCCAGCTAGGTGTTAACTACCAATTGTCTGAAGATAAAACACGTTGTCGTGTGGAAGGTTTAGGTGGAAATTTATCTCATCCAGATGAAACAGAAATCTTTTTAGGCAATGCGGGAACTGCAATGCGCCCACTGACCGCAGCACTATCACTAAGCCGTAATAATATTATTTTAACGGGTGAGCCTCGCATGAAAGAGCGCCCAATTGGGCATTTGGTTGATGCGCTGAGGGAAGGCGGTGCAGAGATTGAATATTTGGAACAAGAGAATTACCCACCATTACGTTTAAAAGGTGGTTTTATCGGTGGCCAAATTTCAGTTGATGGGTCTGTTTCCAGCCAGTTTTTAACTGCGCTGTTAATGGCGGCACCGCGTGCAGAGCAAGACACAACAATTACAATTATTGGCGAGTTAGTCTCCAAACCTTACATTGATATCACATTAGCATTAATGAAAACGTTCGGTGTTAATATCGAAAATCATCAATATGAATATTTCGTTATCAAAGGGCAGCAACAATACCAATCACCAGGCGAATATTTAGTGGAAGGTGATGCTTCATCAGCGTCTTATTTCCTCGCTGCGGCCGCCATTAAGGGGGGCGTAGTGCGTGTAACAGGAATTGGGCGCAATAGTTTGCAAGGGGACACTAAATTTGCCAACGTATTAGAAAAAATGGGCGCGACTATTCGTTGGGGTGATGACTACGTTGAATGTGAACGCGGAACGTTGACAGGTATTGATATGGACATGAACGCGATCCCTGATGCGGCAATGACCATTGGAACGGTTGCCCTGTTTACTGAAGGCGAAACGGTTATTCGTAATATCTATAACTGGCGGGTAAAAGAGACCGACCGGTTATATGCGATGGCGACAGAGTTACGAAAAGTTGGCGCTGAAGTGGAAGAGGGGCATGATTATATTCGTGTTGTTCCACCGAAAAAATTACAACATGCTGAAATTGAAACCTATAACGACCATCGTATTGCAATGTGTTTTTCGTTAGTTGCATTATCAGATACACCAGTAACAATTTTGGATCCGGGCTGCACTGCAAAAACTTTTCCTGATTACTTCGAACAGTTGGCACGTCTAAGTCATTAATCTATTGATTGGGTTGATATTATTTTCTTTGATATCAACCTGATTTTTACGATTCAAATATCAACTTTTTCTTATTTTTTAGCAATCATCAGAACCTGCTTATTTCACAAATCTACTGAATTGGTATAATACCTTCACAGATTTTAATTGCGGGTAGCTAGGCTATTTGCAGAAAAGGAGATTTTTTATGGTGGCGATAGCCCCTGTAATCACCGTTGATGGACCAAGCGGAGCAGGTAAAGGTACGCTTTGCCAAGCATTAGCAAACGAGTTTGGGTGGCAACTTTTAGACTCTGGCGCGATTTATCGTGTATTAGCGTTAGCTGCGTTACATCACCATGTTGATATCCAATCCGAAGATGCGTTAGTTCCTTTGGCTGCAAATTTAGATGTGAAATTTGTTCCTGAAGATAATGTACTGAAAGTCATTCTGGAAGGGGAAGATGTTTCGAATCAAATTAGAACCGAAACAGTAGGAAACACTGCATCCCAAACAGCCACTTTTCCTCGCGTACGTGAAGCTTTACTCCGACGCCAACGTGCATTTAGAACCCATCCTGGGCTAATTGCTGATGGCCGTGATATGGGAACGGTGGTTTTTCCCGATGCACCGGTAAAAATTTTTCTTGATGCCTCCGCGGAAGAACGGGCTCATCGGCGGATGAAGCAGTTGCAAGAAAAAGGTTTTGATGTTAATTTTGAACGTCTTTTAAGCGAAATTGAAGAGCGGGATTTTCGTGATCGTAATCGCTCTGTTGCACCTCTTATTGCCGCGAAAGACGCATTAGTGCTGGATTCCACAAGTATGTCTATTGAGGAAGTTATTGAAAAAGCACACACCTATGCAAAAAAAATTCTACAATTATCGTGATAATAGGCTTTATTTTAGCTTATAATTAGATAATATACGCAGTTACCGCTATGTGATTATATTATTAGCATAGCATCAACCTTGCGACATGGAATGTTGTGGGGTATGTGAAACAACCCCATTTGGCGGGAAGCTAAGTGGACGTTAATTTAAAACTCTTGAAGATCATTAATATGACTGAATCTTTTGCTCAACTCTTTGAAGAATCCCTGCAGAATATTGAAACTCGTCCTGGTTCTATCGTCCGTGGTACTGTTGTTGCCATCGATAAAGACGTAGTCCTTGTTGACGCAGGTCTTAAATCAGAATCTGCTATCCCAGTAGAACAGTTCAAAAATGCTCAGGGTGAGCTAGAAATCCAAGTTGGCGACGAAATCGATGTAGCTCTGGATGCAGTAGAAGATGGTTTCGGTGAAACTATCCTGTCTCGTGAGAAAGCTAAACGTCATGAAGCATGGCTGATGTTGGAAAAAGCTTACGAAGAAGCTGAAACTGTAACTGGTGTTATCAACGGTAAAGTTAAAGGTGGTTTCACTGTTGAGCTGAACGGTATTCGTGCGTTCTTACCAGGTTCACTGGTTGATGTACGTCCAGTTCGTGATACTACTCACTTGGAAGGCAAAGAGCTTGAGTTCAAAGTAATCAAGCTGGATCAGAAACGCAACAACGTTGTTGTTTCTCGTCGTGCTGTAATTGAATCTGAAAGCAGCGCTGAGCGCGATCAACTGCTGGAAAATCTGCAAGAAGGCATGGAAGTTAAAGGTATCGTTAAGAACCTTACTGACTACGGTGCATTCGTTGATCTGGGCGGTGTTGACGGCCTGCTGCATATCACTGACATGGCTTGGAAACGTGTTAAACACCCAAGCGAAATCGTCAACGTTGGTGATGAAATCAATGTTAAAGTTCTGAAATTCGACCGTGAGCGCACTCGTGTTTCTCTGGGTCTGAAACAACTGGGCGAAGATCCTTGGGTCGCAATCGCTAAACGTTACCCAGAAGGTACTAAACTGACTGGTCGCGTTACTAACCTGACTGACTATGGTTGCTTCGTAGAAATCGAAGAAGGCGTTGAAGGTCTGGTTCACGTTTCAGAAATGGATTGGACTAACAAAAACATCCACCCATCTAAAGTTGTTAACGTTGGTGATGTTGTTGAAGTTATGGTTCTGGATATCGATGAAGAACGTCGTCGTATCTCACTGGGCCTGAAACAGTGCAAATCTAACCCATGGCAGCAATTTGCAGAAACTCACAACAAAGGCGACCGCGTTGAAGGTAAAATCAAGTCTATCACTGACTTCGGTATCTTCATCGGTCTGGACGGCGGCATCGATGGCCTGGTTCACCTGTCTGACATCTCCTGGAACGTTGCAGGCGAAGAAGCAGTTCGTGAATACAAAAAAGGTGATGAAATCGCAGCTGTTGTTCTGCAAGTCGACGCAGAGCGTGAACGTATTTCTTTAGGTGTTAAACAGTTAGCTGAAGATCCATTCAATAACTATTTAGCAGCAACTAAGAAAGGCGCAATCGTAACTGGTAAAGTAATCGCAGTTGATGCTAAAGGTGCAACTGTTGAGCTGACACTGGGCGTTGAAGGTTACCTGCGTGCATCAGAAGCTTCACGTGACCGTGTTGAAGATGCAACACTGGTTCTGAACGTTGGTGATGATGTTGAAGCTAAATACACTGGTGTTGATCGTAAAAACCGTGTAATCAACCTGTCTGTTCGCGCTAAAGACGAAGCTGATGAGAAAGACGCTGTCGCAGCTGTGAACAAACAAGAAGATACAGCATTCGGCAACAATGCTATGGCTGAAGCTTTCAAAGCAGCTAAAGGCGAATAATTAAGTGGGGGCAACAGTAGCGTTGCCCCTTTGTAACGGTAGTTTAGGGAGGTACTATGACCAAGTCTGAATTAATTGAAAGACTGGCTAGCCAGCAGTCTCATCTTTCAGCAAAAACCGTTGAGGAAGCTGTAAAGGAAATTCTTGAGCATATGGCGGATACGTTAGCTAACGGTGAGCGTATTGAAGTCCGTGGTTTCGGCAGTTTTTCTCTTCACTACCGTGCTCCACGCGTTGGCCGTAACCCAAAAACTGGTGATAAAGTGGAACTAGAAGGTAAATATGTTCCTCACTTTAAACCAGGTAAAGAATTACGTGATCGTGTAAATATTTACGGCCAATAATCGGGCTGTAAATCTTAATTATTACATCAAAACAGTGCTTGTATTTTATACGGCACTGTTTTTTATTTCTGATCAACACCAACCCCAACACCAACCCCAACACCAACCCCAACACCAACCCCAACACCAACCCCAACACCAACACCAACACCAACCCCAACACCAACCCCAACACCAACACCAACCCCAACACCAACACCAACACCAACACCAACACCAACACCAACACCAACACCAACACCAACACCAATATATTTCTAAACTCTTAATGTAATAAAACAAATTCAAAACTACTTTTAGAGATATATACATGTTTTGCGAAGCGCTTCGCAAACTAATATGTACCTTTTTATAAAGAAAAAATATTTCGGGAAGGGCTACATAAAAGAGATGATAGAAACTTAAAAAATTTAGTATGAATAATTAAACTAGAGCTAATAAATCTATGTAGGGATACTAAAATTGATAAAAAATATCATCTACATAATGAGATGGTTAAATAATCCACTCAAAAAATATAATTTAATCTTTAATAAAAACTCACCTGTTTCGATGACGCTGGCTTCTATTGCTTTGATTTTAGGTACGTTACCACTTTTATTTATACCTGAAATTATAATGTTGAGTGAATTATTCCTTATCGTGTTATTTATGGTGCTGTTAATAATGCTCTTTCTATTGGGTAAGTTAGGAAAGTTCCTTGCATTAACTATTATGTTTTTCTTATGGGCTAATTGGCATGGAATTAATATCATTAACCATATCAATTATCTATCTACAAAAAATAACGATATTAATATAGTTATTGTTGGTATTTCATTAAGTGACAAAGAACAAAAAATCAAAGTACGTATTGATAAAATTAACAACCGCATTGTTTTCCCTCCTTTATATGCTACGTGGAAAACAAAGGAAACAGTTTGCGCTGGGCAGTTGTGGCGAATCAATGGCACTGTAAAGCCACTACACAGCTCACTAAATGAAGGAGGATTTAACCTACAACGTTATTATTTGGCTAATAGAATCATTGGAGTTTTGAAAAGTAAGAAAATAGAATTATTAAAAAAGGATTGTTCTGTAAGACAAAAAGTTATCCATAATTATATGGAGCTAATTAATTCATTATCTAATAAAGGGATTATTTATGGACTAATGTTTGGAGATAGAAGTTTGTTGGCAGTAGAACAAACATATTTACTACAGAGAACAGGTTTAACACATTTAATGGCTATATCAGGCTTGCATATTGGGTTAGCTTACTTGTTTGGCTTTCTTATCACTCGAGGGATTCAATATTTTTTACCAATAAAGTATGTCAATGAAACACTACCAGTAGTAATTGGTATAGGGTTAGCAATTTTTTATGCATGGATCTCTGGCTTTGCTATCCCTGCGACTCGAGCATTATTTGCCCTACTATTATGGGTATATATCAGAAATAAGCCTGCAAGGTATTTTGCTTGGCAATGGGCACTGTGGAGTATCGCAGGAATATTATTATTAGACCCATTAGCTATTTTGTCAGATAGTTTTTGGTTATCTAGTTTCGCTGTGCTAGCCATTCTTTATTGGTTAACCATATTTCCACTACCATATTATTTATCTAAAGGTGTAAAGGGGAAAATTATAGGGTTAACCCATTTACAAATTGGCTTACTAGTCTTACTGATCCCAATGCAACTTAGTTTATTTAATGGTATTAATGTAATGGGGTTAGTGGCAAATATCTGGTTTGTCCCGTTAGTTTCTTGGTGTGTTGTTCCTGCTATTTTGCTCTTGTTTTTAGTACCAATAAAAGTGGTTCAGCAACCTATTTTATATACGATAGATAGGGTTATAGATATAGGGCTAAAACCATTACCTTATTTAAGTACCTTTTGGTCAGAATTTATCAATGTTCCCTATTATTTATTTTTAATATGTTGGTTAAGCATCATTGTTGCCTTATTTAAGTGGTACAAACGTTATTTTGGGCTTATTGGTTGTGTGGTTATTTCAATTTTCTTAGAAAGGGGAAGTGGTAAGCAATTCAAAGAAGGCTGGAAAATTACGGTATTAGATATCGGCCACGGGTTAGCGGTTGTGATAGAACAAAACAATTTAGCGTTACTCTATGATACAGGTAATGTATGGAAAGGGGATAGCAATGCACAGCGTCAAATTATTCCTTTCCTTAAATATCACGATATAACCCCAATTGGGGTAATTTTAAGCCATAATCATTTAGACCATACTGGTGGCACAAATTATTTAATCCAGCAATACCCATGGCTAAGTGTAAGAAGTAGCTTTGGTCCACAAAAAACGTCGGTAAATAGGGAAAAAACTAATAATCTAAAAAGTATGGAACACCTTCCGTGTTTTAAAGGCCAAAAATGGCAGTGGGGGATATTAACTTTTGAAGTATTATGGCCTGAAAAGCTAGCGCCAATATCACATAATGATGATTCTTGTGTTATTCAATTAACGGATGGGTTTCATAAAATTTTATTAACAGGAGATATCGAAAAACAAGGGGAAAAATCACTGGTCGCAATGTACAAGAATCGGTTACGTTCGACTCTTCTTTTCGCTCCTCATCATGGAAGCAGCACGTCATCAACTGATTTATTATTAAGAAATGTTCAACCTTCAATGGTGGTAGTCTCATCAGCAAGGTATAGTGCATGGAAAATTCCATCGCCAAAAGTCTATTTTCGGTATAAAAATAATAATATTAAATGGTTAAATACAGCGGAAGATGGCCAGTTAACTATATGGTTTAAAAAGGAAAAAATTAAAATTTCACGTTATCGCTATGAAATTCAGCCCCGCTGGTATCATCTGTGGTTTGGCTTACCGCTATTTCCCGAGTAGAATAGTGCGCTTACATTAAGTCTGGTAATTAAAAGTATGAATGATAAAGACCTTTCGACAAAACAAACTTTTCGTCGCTTGTGGCCGATAATTGCGCCTTTTAAAGCGGGTTTAATCGTTGCAGCAATAGCACTTATCATAAACGCAGCGGGTGACGCGTTTATGATTTCTTTATTAAAACCTTTATTGGATGAGGGCTTTGATAAAGCAGATAATGACGTTTTAAAATGGCTTCCGCTTGCGGTGTTAGGTTTAATGGTTGTTCGAGGTGGGTCTAGCTTTGTTTCAACCTATTGTGTTTCCTGGGTTGCAGGTAAAGTCGTGATGAACATGCGGCGTAAATTATTTGGTCATATGATGGGAATGCCTGTTAGTTTTTTTGACCAGCAATCGACAGGAACACTATTATCTAGAATTACCTATGATTCAGAACAAGTTGCATCTTCTTCTTCTGGAGCATTAATTACAATTATTCGTGAAAGTGCTTATATCATCGGGTTGTTTGCGATGATGTTTTATTATAGCTGGCAACTTTCTCTTATTTTAATCGTAATTGCCCCGATTGTATCAGTCACTATTCGTATCGTCTCTAAACGTTTTCGTAAGATTAGTAAAAACATGCAAACCGGAATGGGGCATGTGACGGCAAGTGCTGAACAGATGTTAAAAGGCCATAAAGAAGTTTTAATTTTTGGGGGACAGAAAGTTGAGACTGAACGCTTTAATAAAGTCAGTAACAACATGCGCCGCCAAAATATGAAAATGGTAACCGCTTCAGCAATTTCAGATCCTATTGTTCAGTTAATTGCATCATTTGCACTAGCATTTGTCCTTTATGCAGCGAGCTTTCCTGAAATTCGTGATGAATTAACATCGGGTACAATTGCAGTTGTTTTCTCATCAATGTTTGCACTGATGCGTCCTTTAAAATCATTAACTAACGTTAACTCTCAATTCCAACGTGGTATGGCGGCTTGCCAAACTTTATTTGCTATCTTAGATTCTGAACAAGAGAAAGATAACGGAACCAAAGTACTTAAAGAAGTTAAAGGTGATATTAAATTTGAACATGTTACCTTTACCTATGCAACCAAAGAGCATCCTGCGTTAGACGATGTTTCGTTTACTTTGCCAGCAGGGAAATCAGTTGCTCTGGTTGGGCGATCAGGTTCAGGTAAGTCCACAATTGCAAATTTGATTACACGTTTTTATGACATCGACGAGGGGTCTATTCAAATTGATGGGCATGACATTCGTGAATACACGTTATCTTCATTACGTAGCCAAGTCGCGTTAGTTTCTCAGCATGTTTATCTATTTAACGATACGATAGCGAATAATATTGCTTATGCAACAGACGGCAGCTACAGCCGTGAGCAAATAGAGAAAGCTGCAGAAATGGCCTATGCAATGGATTTCATTGCTAAACTTGAAAAAGGTCTAGATACCGTTATTGGTGAAAATGGTGTTATGCTTTCTGGAGGGCAACGTCAAAGGATCGCGATTGCTCGAGCACTGCTACGTGATGCCCCAATTCTTATTCTTGATGAGGCGACATCCGCGCTAGATACAGAGTCTGAACGTGCTATTCAAGCTGCTCTTGATGAGTTACAGAAAAATAGAACATCTTTGGTCATTGCCCACAGGTTATCGACGATAGAAAATGCGGATGAAATATTAGTTGTACAAGATGGACGAATCATTGAACGTGGTAACCATGCATCGCTATTAGCTCAAGATGGTGCATATTCACAATTACATAGTATTCAATTTAAACAATGATAGAACGTATTTGGTCTGGTAAATCATGGCTGTATCTCTTATTACTGCCGTTATCTTTCCTTTATGGGTTAGTAACGGTAATTAGAGATATGGTTTATAAAATCGGGCTAAAACGTTCATGGAAAGCCCCAATTCCAGTAGTAGTGGTTGGAAACCTGACAGCGGGGGGAAATGGTAAAACCCCTGTTGTTATCTGGTTAGTGGAATCACTTACTAAAGAAGGCTACCGTGTAGGGGTTGTTTCTCGAGGTTATGGTGGTAAATCTGAAAAGTACCCGCTGATACTCGATAAAACAACGACAACTGAAGTTGCAGGAGATGAGCCCGTATTAATTTTTCATCGTACTAAATCTCCTGTAGCGGTTGCCCCCAAGCGTAGTGATGCAGTTAAAGCCTTATTAGAGAAATTTCCATTAGATGTGATTATTACTGATGATGGGTTGCAGCACTATGCATTGCAACGTGACTACGAGATTGTCGTTATTGATGGCCAGCGTCGTTTTGGTAATGGTTGGTGGCTACCCGCAGGGCCTATGCGTGAAAGGGCTGGGCGTTTAAAGCGTGTTAATGCTGTCATTGTTAACGGCGGTGAAGCTCAAGAAAATGAAGCCGTAATGGCCCTTGAAGGCGATGTTGCTTATAACTTGGTGACCAGTGAAAAACGTGCAGTTACACAGTTACCTGCGGTTGTCGCAATGGCAGGTATTGGTCATCCTCCTCGTTTTTTTACCTCATTAGAAAACAAAGGGGTCGAAGTTATTAACACTCATGCTTTTGCTGATCACCAATCGTACGAATTAAAACAGCTTTCACCGTTAGTTAAAAATGAGCAAAACTTATTAATGACCGAAAAAGACGCGGTGAAATGCCGTGCTTTTGCACAACCAAATTGGTGGTTCCTGCCAGTACAAGCACAATTGCAGCCGATTGACGCTGAAAAAATCTTAAGCGGAATAAGAAAACTTATCACAAATAACAAAAAAACTTGTCTATAACGTTCCTCTGTGATAATAATATCTCCAATGTGATATAGATCTACTTATTATGTATCTAGATACAATACATTGATAATTGGATTTTATACTAGCTTAAATTTCACGCCCCGTTCTTTAGTTAGTCTTCATATCCTCGCGTAATCTACATTGTTAAGTCGCTGTCACTGCGTTTTGTCATCATAATGTCAAAATAGACTGTTAACTTCGCAGTAGATTAGCGGTGTCTGAAATCTATATATATGGGCGTTATAAAATATGCGCAATGATTTGTGCGCATGAATTGGTAAAGTTTAATTACTCTTTGATGTATTAATAGATCGGCATTTTATAAATGGGAAGCAAGAAAGAGTAATGATACAAAGATAAAAAAAATATTGTTCTCAGAACAAAAGGAGTTTTAATATGAATTTTCAATTACATATGGGTCGAGTTAAATGGTTTGACGCAAAAGAAGGTTACGGTTTTATTTCACCATTCAATGGTGGTGATGATGTATTTGTGACAACAAAGTCAATTGCTAATAAAAAAATCAAATCATTATTCGAAGGTCAAAACGTTGAGTTCTCTGTTACTCGTAATTCGGATGGCATAACGGCAGCTGACGTTATTGCTTATTAGATAATAAACAGAACAATTTCTTCTGCTTTTATCCTCTCATCTCTCGCAGGAGATCTTATTCAGGAAGATTAAAGTTAACGGTGATATCTGCATGTGATATCCTGACTCCAAGTGAGTTAAAATCCATTCGGGAGAAAACATGGATCACCGTTTACTTGAAATCGTTGCCTGTCCTGTATGTCACGGCAAATTAAGTTATAACAAAGAAAACCTCGAACTTATCTGTAAGTTTGATCATTTAGCCTATCCCATTCGTGATGGCATCCCTGTATTACTAGAAAATGAAGCGCGCCCCGTTTCATTAGATGAAGGTCAGTAATCCTCATGTTTACGGTTATTATTCCTGCTCGTTATGCCTCAACACGCTTACCAGGTAAACCTTTGGCTGATATCCATGGCAAGCCAATGGTTGTTCGAGTAATGGAGCAAGCTGTTAAATCGGGGGCTAGCCGAGTGATAGTTGCGACAGATCACTCTGATGTTGCTAAAGCGGTGATTGAAGCAGGTGGTGAAGCTTGTATGACTAACCCAAATCATCAGTCTGGGACAGAAAGACTAGCTGAAGTTATTGATACCTATGCTTTTTCTGACGATGAAATCATTGTGAATGTGCAAGGTGATGAACCTTTAATTCCACCTGAGATTATCAGCCAAGTTGCTCGTAATCTTCAGGGGAGTAAAGCTGAAATGGGGACGCTAGCTGTACCTATTAATGATGCTCATGAAGCGTTTAATCCAAATACTGTCAAGGTTGTTACTGATCACGAAGGTTATGCATTGTATTTTTCTCGGGCAACTATTCCTTGGGATAGAGACAACTTTGCGAAAAGCCATGATGTAATAGGGGATACCTTTTTGCGTCACATTGGTATATACGCTTATCGAGCAGGGTTTATTCGTCGTTATATTAAGTGGGAAGCAAGCCCATTAGAGAAAATCGAAATGCTGGAGCAACTTAGGGTGCTTTGGTATGGCGAGAAAATTCATGTGGATGTCGCGAAAACTACGCCAGGTGCTGGTGTTGATACCCCTGAAGATCTTGAACTCGTTAGAAGTCAATTTATTCAGTAGCCCACATTTTCCTAATAGCTCAAATAGCCAATATGCGATTTAGCTAAACAAAAGGTGTAATCTCAATAGATTACACCTTTTTTGCTACTATTCAGCGGTAACTGACTCAGGCGTAGCAAGTTGCTCTTCTAACGCCTGTGTATTATTGGGTTTTAAATGCCACCAAAGCGTACCAAGAAATTCATACCAAGCACGTTCACTATGGCCAAAGTAATAAGAGGAAGGGATATATTTCTCCCATGGATTAATTTCACTCGTGATAACCAACTGATTTGCGGGGGCAGGGAAAGGGTTCATTCCTCGTTGAGTAAACATAGTCATCGCTCGAGGTAGATGGTTAGCAGAAGTTACTAATAAAAAAGGAGATTTCCCAATGATTTTTTCAACTTCATAAGCTTCCTCTTGTGTATCTTTGGGTTCAGTGAGGGGAATTATATCTTGTGCGGGGACCCCCAAGGATTGAGCAACTTGTGCAGCAACTTCGGCACTGCTGATAGGACTACTCGCTTTACCGCCAGTGAAAATTAGTTTACTACCAGGGTGTTTAAGGTAAAGACGAACACCTTCAGTCACTCTAGGTAGGCTATTATTCAACAGATTGGAACTTGGACTCCAATCAGGGTTATACGTAAAACCGCCACCGAGAACAACAATATAACGTACATCTTGAGGTGGATTCTCAGTAATTAATTCATAGCGCTTATTGAATTGTTTTTCTGCTGGGGCAAGTAAAGTATCTGAAACAGGTTGTAACCCCAACAGAGTTATTAAAACTAAACTTAGGGTAGTAAACGCCTTTCCACAACGCTGCCAGCGTGTAAACCAAAGCAAAAGCAATCCGATAAACCCGATGATGAGTAATAATGGTAATGGCATCAATAGAGAACCAATATATTTTTTTAAGATAAATAACATAACTAAGCCTATTCTTAAGGGTTATCGATTAATCATTGTGGCAGTATCTACGGAAAAATATGCAATAACGCAGCGAAATTAGAGGGAAAATAACAGAATAGTGTTTAATAGTAGCAAACTGAAATTTGCTGAGCATAATGAAGTACTATGCAAAAATATAGCTATTATCTGTTATAATTCCTGTTTTAACAGTCGCCTCGCATTGTATGTGATATATACGCTGCAATGTGAGAATATTTCTGGTTAGAGTTAATTTTCTCAATATCAGGATGTAATCAACCATTTTACGTTTTTTCGCGACAAATTGGCTCATAAACCGCTTTAAATAATAGATGATAGGCAACCGGATAGCACATGGCAGACCGCAACTTTGATGATATTGTCGATAAATTTGCAAAAAATATCTACGGAACGACAAAAGGAAAAATACGAGAAGCGGTAGTTTGGCAAGATTTAACTCAATTATTAAGCAGCCAATTTGAGGGTAAAACTCTAAAAATACTTGATGCAGGTGGTGGTGAAGGACACTTTTCACGCAAACTCGCCGAAATGGGGCATCAGGTGATACTTTGCGATTTATCTGAAGAGATGTTGGAACGAGGCAGTGAGCTTGCCAAGGAACAAGGTATTAGCGATAACATGCGTTTTGTTCATTGTGCAGTGCAAGATATCGCACAATATATTAATGAATCTGTTGACCTTGTTTTATTTCATGCGGTACTTGAATGGATTAGCGATCAAAAATATGCAATTGAACAACTGGTAGATATAATTAGACCAGAAGGCGTATTTTCTGTCATGTTCTATAATGCAAATGGTCTGGTGATGCGTAATGCAATTTTGGGAAATTTTCATCTTGCAACGCCACATATTCAACGTCGTCGTAAACGCTCGTTATCACCACAAAACCCGCTTTTTCCTCATCAGGTTGATGCTTGGTTGGGCGAGTGTAATATGCAAATCATCGGTAAAAGTGGTGTCAGGGTATTCCATGACTATTTACAAAGTCGGCAGTTACAACAAAAAGATTTTCCGGCATTGTTGGCATTAGAACAGCAGTATTGCCGTGAAGAACCCTATATTAGCATGGGGCGTTATATTCATGTCATGGCACGCAAACAAATACAAAAGGACGATTTATGAGTGATTTTTCCCAGACCGTCCCTGAACTTGTGTCTTGGGCACGAAAAAATGATTTTTCGATTTCACTTCCCGCAGAGCGTTTAGCATTTTTGCTTGCGGTGGCGGTATTAAATAGTGAAAGAGTCAATGGTGAAATGAGTGAAGGGGAACTGGTTGATGCCTTTCGTGAAGTTTGCAAAGGGTTTGAGCAGACAACTGAATCATTGTCAGTAAGGGCCAATAATGCCATCAATGATATGGTTCGCCAGAAGATTTTTAACCGTTTTGCCAGTGACATTGTTGAAGGTAATGCAATTTACCGGTTAACCCCTTTGGGGATTGGCATCAGCGATTATTATATTCGTCAGAGAGAGTTCTCAACATTAAGACTTTCCATGCAACTTTCTATTGTTGCAGGAGAGCTGCAACGTGCCGCTGAAGCCGCAGAGGAAGGTGGTGATGAATTTTATTGGCATCGTTACGTGTTTGCCCCACTAAAATATTCAGTTGCTGAAATTTTTGACAGTATTGATTTATCCCAACGTATTATGGATGAACAGCAAAATTCAGTAAAAGAAGATATTGCCGCATTATTAAATCAAGACTGGCAGGCAGCTATTGCTAACTGTGAGCAATTATTATCAGAAACATCAGGTACATTGCGTGAGTTGCAAGACACATTGGAAGCCGCAGGGGATAAACTGCAAGCGAATTTATTACGTATTCAAGAAGCCAATATGAATGCGCCAGCGTTCTCTGATTTAGTGGATAGGTTGGTTTTTGACCTGCAAAATAAACTAGACCGTATTGTTAGCTGGGGTCAACAATCTATCGATTTATGGATTGGTTATGATCGTCATGTTCATAAGTTTATCCGTACAGCTATCGATATGGATAAAAATAGAATATTTTCTCAGCGGTTACGTCAATCCGTTCAGCATTACCTTGATAGCCCTTGGGCACTCACTTACGCTAATGCGGATCGGTTATTCGATATGCGTGATGAAGAGCTCGCGTTGCATGATGAAGAGGTCATGGGTGAATTACCACCAGAGCTTGAGTTTGAAGAGTTTAGTGAATTAAATGACAAGCTTGCTGAGCTAATGGAAGTTGAGTTAGCTATTTATAAAGCAGAGCAACGGCCGCTCGATATTGGCCGTGTGTTGCATGAGTACTTACTGCAATATCCACAAAAACGTCATTTTGATGTTGCTCGAATTATTATCGACCAAGCTGTTAAATTAGGTATCGCAGAGGCTGATTTGGCGGGATTACCGGCAGAATGGCAAGCTATTAATGATCACGGAGCCAAGGTACAGGCACATGTCATCGACAAATATTGAACAATTTATGCCAGTTAAACTGGCTCAAGCATTAGCTAACCCGATTTTTCCAGAGCTAGACAGCCAATTGCGTTCAGGTCGCCATATTAGTGTTGATGACCTTGATAACCACGCATTTTTAATGGATTTTCAGGAAGCATTAGAACAATTTTATGCACGATATAACGTAGAATTAATTCGTGCCCCTGAGGGGTTCTTCTATTTACGTCCGCGATCAACAACCTTAATACCTCGCTCTGTGTTATCTGAATTAGATATGATGGTTGGGAAAATTCTTTGTTATCTCTATCTCAGCCCTGAACGCTTGAGTAACCAAGGTATTTTTACCTCACAAGAGTTATTTGAAGAATTATTATCATTAGCGGATGAAAGCAAACTACTTAAATTTGTTAATCAACGTTCGACAGGCTCTGACCTAGATAAACAAAAATTGCAGGAAAAATTAAGAACATCACTCAATCGTTTACGTCGCTTGGGAATGGTGCATTTTCTGCAAAATGATTCGAGTAAATTTATTATTAGTGAATCTGTATTCCGTTTTGGCGCCGATGTGCGCAGTGGCGATAACCCACAAGATGCACAGTTACGGATGATCCGTGATGGTGAAGCTATCTCTCTTGACGGTGAATTATCACTAAAAGATAGTGATGAAGAGGATGGCGAAGAGAGTCAAGAACCGGCAGAAAGTGATGAGGATGAAGAATAATGATTGAACGCGGAAAATTTCGCTCACTGACGCTGGTGAATTGGAACGGTTTTTTTGCCCGAACTTTTGACCTTGATGAATTAGTGACCACGTTATCGGGTGGTAATGGTGCAGGTAAATCAACAACCATGGCGGCATTTATTACCGCGATGATCCCAGATTTAACCTTACTTCACTTCCGTAACACAACGGAAGCCGGCGCGACCTCAGGTTCTCGTGATAAAGGCTTGCATGGTAAGTTACGTCCTGGTGTCTGTTACGCTATTTTGGATGTGTTAAATTCGAAGCATCAGCGAGTCATGGTGGGGGTGCGTTTACAGCAAGTCGCAGGGCGCGATAAAAAAGTCGATATTAAGCCATTTATGGTACAAGGCATTCCATTAGCGACAGTTCCAACGGAAATATTGACGGAAGTTATCGATGGCCGCCAAGCAAAAGTGATCCCACTCAATGAGCTAAAAGAATGTCTTGAAGAACAGGAAGGCGTTTTGTTTAAGCAGTTTAGCTCAATTACCGATTACCACTCGACACTGTTTGAATTAGGCGTGTTACCGAAACGCTTACGTTCTGCGAGTGACCGAAGCAAATATTATCGACTGATTGAAGCGTCACTATATGGCGGTATTTCTAGTGCCATTACTCGCTCATTACGTGATTATTTGTTGCCAGAAAACAGTGGGGTACGTAAAGCATTCCAAGATATGGAAGCGGCTCTGCGTGAAAACCGTTTAACATTAGAAGCCATTCGTGTCACTCAATCAGACCGCGACTTATTCAAACATTTGATTAGCCAGGCGACTGATTATGTTTCTGCGGATTACATGCGCCATTCCAATGAAAGACGCATTCACCTTGATGCAGCACTGGCTGCGCGCAATGAGCTATTAGCTAGCCGTAAACAATTACGTGTTGAACAAGTTCGTAGCGTCGAAATGGCGCGTGAATTGAATGAGCAAAATGGGGCATCTACAGAATTAGAAGCTGACTACCAAGCTGCCAGTGACCATTTAAATTTAGTGCAAGCCGCGCTGCGTCAACAAGAAAAAATCGATCGCTATCAAGCAGATATCGAAGAACTGACTTATCGTCTTGAAGAACAAAGTGAAGTTGTTGCTGAAGCGACTGAAACTCAAGAAGAATATGAAGCACGAGCTGAAGCTGCTGAAATTGAAGTTGATGAATTAAAAAATCAATTAGCTGACTACCAACAAGCACTGGATGTACAACAAACTCGTGCCATTCAGTACCAGCAAGCCTTGCATGCCTTAACGCGTGCTCGTGAATTGTGCCAGCTTCCTGAATTATCCATTGATAACGCAGATGAATGGTTAGATACCTTCGAAGCGCGTGAGCAACAAGCTACCCAAGCGTTATTAGCGCTTGAGCAAAAAATGAGTGTGGCTGATGCCGCACATAGCCAATTTGAGCAAGCCTATCAATTGGTTAGAAATATGGTAGGGGAAGTTAGCCGCAGTGATGCATACCAACAAGCGCGTGCATTATTACGTGATTGGTCATCACAACAACATTTAGCGGATCGTGTACAACCATTACGAATGCAGCTATCTGAATTGCAACAACGTCTGAATAGCCAGCAAAATGCAGAACGCTTATTGGCGGAATTCTGTAAACGTCATGGCCAAAGCTATGAGCCAGATGAGCTTGATGCACTGATGGCTGAGCTGGAAGCGCAACAAGAAGAGCTCAGTATTGGTGTGAATGAGAGTGGCGAAAGACGAATGCAAATGCGCCAAGAACTGGAACAAATTCGCCAGCGGATTAGCCAACTTTCATCTAAAGCCCCTGCATGGATTATGGCCCAAGAAGCGCTAACACAGCTTAATGAGCAATCCCATGAAACGTTTGAGTCAAGTACTGCTGTGACTGAGTTTATGCAGCAACTCCTTGAACAAGAAAGGGAAATAACGGTTGAACGAGATGAAGTTGCTGCGCAACGTAAAGATCTCGAAAAGCAAATTGAGCGGTTAAGTCAGCCAAGTGGTGCGGAAGATGGCCGCATGTTAGCGTTGGCTGAGCGTTTTAATGGTGTTTTGTTATCAGAAATTTATGATGACATTACCATCGAAGATGCGGCTTATTTTTCTGCGTTATATGGCCCAGCTCGTCATGGTATTGTGGTTCAAGACTTATCTGTGGTCCGTAGCCAGCTCGAAACATTACAAGATTGCCCTGACGATGTTTATTTTATCGAGGGGGATCCTCAATCGTTCGATGACAGCGTTTTTGATGCGCAGGAATTTGAAAATGCGGTATTAGTCCGTTCGTCTGAGCGTCAATGGCGTTACTCTCGTTATCCTGAATTGCCTTTGTTTGGTCGTGCTGCTCGTGAAAGTCATTTAGAGTCATTAACTGCTGAACGTGATGAGCTTGCTGAGCGTTATGCGAATCTGTCATTTGATGTGCAGAAAATTCAGCGTTCGCACCAAGCATTCAGTCGGTTTATAGGCCAACATATTTCCGTGGCCTTTGAAGATGATCCTGAAGCTGAAATTCGTTCGCTTAACCAGAAACGCACGGAAATTGAACGTGCTTTGGCACAATTTGAAGAGCAAACTCAGCAGCAACGCCAACAATTTGCACAAGGCAAAGAAAGCCTTGCGGCTCTTAATCGTTTATTACCTCAAATGGGGTTATTACTCGATGAAACATTGGCGGACAGAGTCGAAGAGATAAACGAAGAACTAACGGAAGCAGAAGAAGCGGCACATTTCCTGAATAAACATGGTCATGCGTTAGAAAAGTTAGAACCGATTGTGACAGTGTTACTCAGTGATCCTGAACAACATGAACAATTACGCAAAGATTATGAGTCAGCAAAACACAGCCAACAAAATGCAAAACAGCAAGCCTTTGCATTAGTTGAGGTTGTTCAGCGTCGTGCTCACTTTAGTTACAGTGATTCAACAGGAATGGTGAATGAAAACGCGGACTTGAATGAAAAATTACGTCAGCGTTTAGAACAGGCAGAAACCGAGCGTACACGTGCTCGTGAACAATTACGCCAGCACCAAGCACAAAGTGCACAGTTCCATCAAGTTTTTGCCTCGTTACGCAGTTCTTTCGATACCAAACAAGAAATGTTGAAAGAGCTCGAGGTTGAGATGCAAGAGATCGGCGTAAAAGCTGATCCTGATGCTCAAGAGCGCGCTCGTATTCGACGTGATGAGCTGCACCAGCGCGTCATGGAAAATCGTAGCCGTATTAACCAGTTAGAAAAACAGCTGACATTATGTGAAGCTGAAATGGATAACTTACAGAAGCGCCTTCGTAAGTTAGAAAAAGACTACTATATGCTGCGTGAGCAGGTAGTGACGGCAAAAGCAGGTTGGTGTGCGGTAATGCGCTTGGTGAAAGACAATGGTGTCGAGCGTCGTTTACATCGCCGTGAGCTGGCCTATACTGACGGTGACAGCTTACGTTCCATGTCGGATAAAGCCTTAGGTGCGTTGCGTTTAGCGGTTGCGGATAACGAACATTTACGTGATGTACTGCGTTTGTCCGAAGATCCAAAACACCCTGAGCGGAAGATCAAATTCTTTATCGCGGTATATCAACACCTACGTGAACGTATTCGCCAAGACATCATTCGTACAGATGACCCGATTGATGCAATCGAGCAAATGGAAATTGAGCTGGCGCGCTTAACGGAAGAGCTAACGGCGCGTGAGCAAAAATTGGCGATCAGTTCAAAAAGTGTGGCGAATATTATTCGCAAAACCATTCAGCGCGAACAGAATCGAATTCGTATGCTAAACCAAGGGCTGCAAGCCGTGGCATTTGGTCAGGTTAAAGGTGTTCGCCTCAATGTGAATATTCGAGAAAGCCATGCGCTGTTACTCAGTGTCCTTTCTGAAGAAAGTGAAATGCATCAAGACTTGTTTACCAGCCAACGGTTAACTTTCTCTGAAGCGATGGCGAAATTATACCAACGCCTTAACCCTCAAGTGGATGTTGGGCAGCGGTTGCCACAAACCATCGGTGAAGAATTACTCGATTACCGCAACTACTTAGAATTAGAAGTTGAGGTTAATAGAGGTTCAGATGGCTGGCTAAAAGCAGAAAGTGGTGCGTTATCCACCGGTGAGGCTATTGGTACGGGTATGTCCATCTTAGTGATGGTAGTACAAAGCTGGGAAGAAGAGTCTCGCCGTCTGCGTGCTAAAGATATTATTCCTTGCCGGTTATTATTCTTAGATGAAGCTGCGCGATTAGATGCTAAATCAATTGCAACCTTATTTGAACTGTGTGACAGGTTAGAAATGCAGCTAATTATTGCGGCGCCTGAGAATATTAGCCCTGAGAAGGGCACAACCTATAAGCTAGTTCGTAAAGTGGTTGGTAATCATGAGCATGTGCATGTGGTTGGCTTAAAAGGCTTCGGGCAAGAAACCCCGAACGTACAAGCACCAACATTGCAGTAATAGTTTTTGTGAATGAAATGAAAGCCGGTATTTAGGAATAAATATCGGTTTTCTTGTATTTAACAAATAGTGCAAATGCAATTTAACAAGATTATTAATTAATTTGAATAAAACCCGATGTTTAAAACATATTTTTTCATGATGAAAACCTCTTTTTCTATATGGAAATTAAGTGAGAAAGAAAGCGTTAGCTAAAGCTTTTAATTAAAATAAAATTCATCTATGTTTAAAGCACCAATAAATACCCACTAATAATGAAAATAATTCTTTTTCTCATTAAGTGCTTATCTGTCTATAATCCGAAAAAAGGAAAATTAGTCTATTCCTATAACATTACTGCTAAAATTAAATACAATAAAATTGTAATTATAATAAAAAATATTGTTATCCATGTAGTTAATTAAGGTGGATGTATGGCAAAGAGAAGAGTGCGAGCTCTGCAAGTCTCAGTAATATGCGGGTTGATGGCGTTACAGTTTCCTGCATTTTCAAATGAAGAAAATACGCAGCAAAGTGTTTCTGAAGTTCAAGCGGTAGCTCCAGTTACACCAACAGAAAGTTTAGTAAAAATAACACAATCACTTCCTACGGATGTGAAACCTATTTTTTCTACGCAATTAGCAAAACTATATGCTGATAGGCAAATGCAGCTATTGTGGCAAGATGAAACGGCAATTAGCCAATTTCAACAACAATTGGCAGAATTATCCCTTGCTGGGGTTCAGCCTCAATTTGGGGAATGGTTGGCAATACTGGAAAATAACCAGTTAAATGAACTGGGCCGCGACGTTATTTTATCTGATGCCATGCTTGGCTATTTACAGTATTTGTCATCAATAGAGGCGAGCGGGCAGTACTGGCTATATACTAATCGGCCATATAAAATTATTGCTCCAACAACGGCTCAAATGAAACCATGGATAGACGCCGTTGAATCTAATAACCTAAGTAGTTGGGTAAGATCACAGGCACCGAATCATCCAATGTATTTGCCAATGCGCAAGGAAATGTTGAAATTATTGGCGATGCCTGAAGATAATTTGGAAATTGTGGGAACGAAAACATTAAAGCCAGGGCAGTCTAGCGATGATGTGGTTATGTTACGTCAAATCTTACAACGTGAAGGGTTACTTGAAGGTGGAAGTGTAACCGAAGAAATTGAACCTCCTGAGACAATGGCTCAAGTCGCAGAACAGGCGGTTGAACAAACAGTCGAACCATCAGAAACACCAGCGAGCGCTGTGTCGAAAGTCTATGACCAAGAACTCGTCGAGGCTGTAAAAAAATTCCAATTACAATATGGTTTAGAAGCAGATGGTGTGGTTGGAAAAGGTACGCGTGTTTGGCTAAATATGCAGCCTAAGCAGAAAGCGGGTTTAATGGCACTTAATATTCAGCGCTTGCGTATTATTCCTGCAAGTAGTGGTACCGGAATTTTAGTCAATATTCCTGGCTATTCTTTAGATTTCTATTTAAATGATGAAGTGATTTTAGATTCAAAAGTGATTGTTGGTCGTGCTGATCGCAAAACACCAATCATGAGTAGTGCACTAAATAACGTGGTTATTAATCCGCCTTGGAGCGTGCCAACCAGTATGGCTCGTAAAGATATCGCACCAAAAGGAAAGCAAGATCCAAGTTATTTTAGCCGTAAAGGGTATACAGTGTATTCAGGTTGGGGCTCCGATTCGTACGAAATTGATCCTTATGCGATAGATTGGGAAAATATCACCCCAGCGAATTTCCCATATCGCATTCGACAAGCCCCTGGCCCTACCAATTCATTAGGGCGCTACAAGTTTAATATGCCGAGTTCAGATGCGATTTATTTACACGATACACCAAACCATAGTTTATTTAATCGTAATGCACGTGCAATAAGCTCTGGATGTGTGCGAGTGAATAAAGCAAGCGAATTAGCCAGTATTTTGTTAGGTGATGCTGGTTGGGAACAAAAACGAATTGATGGTGCATTGAAAGAAGGCGCAACACGGTATGTGAATATACCCGATAGGATCCCAGTTTTTCTGTATTATCAAACTGCTTGGGTAGATAAAGACCAGCAACCACAATATCGAGCCGATATTTATCAGTATGATAATTCTATTAATAATGCAGATAAATATTTGCCAATATTGAAAAAGATTTTACACTAATTGTGGGTTTTAATTTGTAAGGGGGAGTTTTCTCCCCTTAATTATTTTACGTATTAACGGCCTGAACATAGTTCTTCGTAAATTTTCATTCCGTGACGTTTCCTCTATTCTCTGTTTTTATCCTGTTTATTCCATTATTTTATAGTTATTCAGCTATGGCTATTTTACTTACTTTGATAAAGGCAGCATATTTTGTGTCTAAGATTGCATGTTTCGAGCAGTTTGAGTGACAAAACTCTATTACTGACGAAAACTGCAATAAAATTCCTGTTAAGTATGCATATCTTTACATAATTATACATTAAAGCTAAGCATGATTTGCTAGACTCAATAGATTGCCAAAATTTTATCGATTAATACTGAATTTATTAGAGTCTGAGCTATTACCTATGGATATAATTGATCAATCCCGCAGAAAGTGGTTAGGTATTGGGGCTGCAACGATTGGCCTTAGTTTATTACCAAGCCATGTCTTTGCTGCAATGACGACCCCTCGACCACGAATTTTGCGTTTTCAAAACATTAATACAGGCGAATCGCTAAAAACTGAGTTTTTTGACGGGCGCCGTTATAATAAGTCTGAATTAGCGCGTTTAAATCATTTTTTCCGTGATTACCGTTGCGACAAAGTAAAAACTATTGACCCAAAACTGTTTGACCAAATCTATTTATTACAAATGATGATGGGAACAAACAAACCTGTCCAACTGATCTCTGGTTATCGTTCTTTAGAGACTAACAATAAATTACGCAGTAAAAGCTCTGGCGTAGCAAAGAAAAGCTACCACACACGCGGGCAGGCGATGGATTTCCATATTGAAGGGTTACAATTGAGTAATATCCGTAAAGCTGCGCTGAAAATGAAAGCAGGTGGTGTTGGTTATTATCCACGAAGCAATTTTATACATATTGATACAGGGCCTGCAAGAACGTGGTAATCTGTGCATAGGTGACACAGATTATGGAGTAATTGCTCGATGAAATATACTATTATCCCAGTAACACCGTTTATGCAAAACTGCCAAGTTATTTGGGATGAAAATACGTTAGATGCAGTTGTTGTTGACCCCGGTGGAGAAGCAGAGAAGTTAATTTCTGCTATTGAAAACCTTGGGCTGAAGTTAACTAAAATTCTGTTAACGCATGGTCACTCTGATCATATCGGTGCATCGGCTACCCTCTCTAAGCACTTTTCAGTGCCTATTTATGGTCCACAAAAAGAAGACGCTTTTTGGATTGAAAACCTCGCAGAGCAAAATGCAATGTTTTATATAGGCGAATGCCCTGACTTCACACCAGATTACTGGTTAGAAGAAGGGGACAAAGTGACTTGTGGTAATATTACATTTGATGTACTGCATTGTCCTGGCCATACGCCCGGTCATATTATTTTTGTGAACCATGCTGATAAATTAATTTCCATGGGTGATGTATTATTCAAAGGTGGTGTTGGTCGTAGTGACTTCCCACGAGGTAATCAGCAAGATTTAATTTCATCAATTAAAAACAAAGTATTACCGCTTGGCGATGATTATCAATTTATTCCTGGTCATGGGCCGATGTCTAATCTCGGTTTTGAACGAAAAACAAACCCTTTCTTACAAGATGAACAACCAGTCTGGTAATTATCTAATCTAACTTAACCCCCCTTAATTACAGGGGGTTTTTTTATAGCTCGATATTAATCATGTCATAAAAAAAATAATAGTTAACACTATGTCCTAATTGTTCCCAACTTAGTTTGGGAACACCTCGAATTTTGCTATTTTCCTATCGAACAAATAATTGCTTGTTTTAATAATAAACAAATAATTAATTGAAATAATTAGTGAATTTGTAATTTTCAGGGAAATAAGAACATGAATGATAAGGATGTTAACGCTATAACTCAAAGTAATGGTAAAACAGGGCGAGATTATTCGAGTATCAATTTACAACTTAAACCGTTGGCAGAAACGAGCCCGCAGGTTAAAACGGGTATTCCAGCTAGCCATCAACGCATTTTTACGAAAATAGCTAGTGAAGAAAATATTATTATTGGTATACGGCCAATAGATGCTAAATCAACGAGTTTAATTGAATCGGGGAAGTACAGTAGTAAGGGATTAGCCATTAAAGGTAAAAGTGCAGATTGGGGGCCTCATAGTAGTTTTATTCCGGTACAACAGGAATTTGCTAAAAAATCAGGCCGAACTAACAGTGATAAACTTAATCTCCAGCTTCAAGAGCTATTTCAATCCGGTAAGGCAATGAGTGTCCATTTAGAGATTAGCACTCAGCGAATAGATGAATTACGTCAATTTAGTGCTATCTCACCATTAGAACTTATTAATGATGAGGGCTATTATCGTACTACATCCATTGTTGATGGCAGTGAGAAAGTCTTTTTCCTGAAAAAAAGTGCTGATAGCACATTAGATAACTGGAAAGTTTACTATCTGGAAAATGAACAATTGACTGATTTCTTGGTTATTGGGGATACTAAAACAGGCAAGCCTGTCACGGCAGATTATGATTTATTTAGCATTATATTTCCAATGTCAGATTTAGAGCATTATATCAATGTGAGAGAAATGCCATCTTGGGAAACATGGAAAGCAAGTGTCAATTATGATGAATTATCAGCAAAGGAAAAAAAACTATTTAATAATAAAGCGGAATATGATCGTTATGAGGGGCAGGATAACGGTGTTAGCAATAAGAAAATAAAACAACTCAAAGATAAGATGAACCGCCAGCTAGGCCGTGAAAATGGGTTTGAACTGGTTCACCACGGTGCTGATGATGCCAACCCTGCCAGTGTGATGAGTGAAAATTTTCCGATAACTTTTTTCTTACCTGAAAACCTGAAGGGGAAAAATAAACTTAGAGGGTCAACGGAATCAATTGAGACGTATTTTCCAATGAATTCTAATGGTTCTATTATTATTGATAATGTAGAACAACTATCTAATTTCCAGCAATTATTAATTAATCAGGGGTATCGTGCTCCGTTAAATAAAAAATGGAGTGAAGGTGATAATGGAGAATTATTTGAATCCAAAAGAAAAATATCAGATACCTATTTAAAAGGACTAGCAGAAATTAGTCGAAAAAAAAGCCTTAACGACAATGCTGAAAATAAAGAAAACAAGCAGCAATCTAATGAGAACGTTATGCTAGATACTGACGATGAATTTAAAGATATTCATCTAGATAACAATAAGCGTAAAACTATTCTTGCCGAAGAGCACGGAACAGAAATTAAGAATGCCGATCTCTTTGATAACGCTTTGAATGAAAACAAAAAAATAAAAGAACTGGAAACAGTTGAAAATTCACATCATTCTATTATTAATACATTAGAAAAAATAGCACTAAAAGAAATTTCTATTCAAGATATTAATAAGACTGAACACACCTATTTATTGAAGTATTTTTCTGATGGAAATGGCAATATTGATGTTAAAAAACTAAAAATTGCAGTCTCTGATCCGTTAGTAAATCGAAAATTAAATGCAACGTTAAGTCAAAAATTTGAAGCTAATTCACTATTACTAGAGCCATTTTTAGAACTAGAAATATCAAGTTCTTATCAACAACAAGCGAGTGATATCCAGATATTATTGTCTGCGATAAGAAATGACATCTCGATACTAAATCACTTAAGTGAACGTTCACAAAAGTTATTAATGAAATTATTTCCTGCTGGTAGTGGAATCGATAAAGGCAAAATTTTAGCGTTAGTTACGGATAATCATGAATATATTTTATTTAGTAATAAATTAATAGAATTTAGTGAATTAGCCTCAGCCAATTTTATTGGGAAAAATGCACCTTTGAAACAATACTTTTTTGCAGATGCATTTAGCCTTTATGAAGATAACCAAGCACAGCGATTAGCTAAATTTAACCAACAATTAATTGATGGTAATAAAGTTGAGTTAGTAGATCATGGAGTTATTCGTTCAGGCGCTCAAAGCCGAGAAATGGATCAAACTTTGGGGGGAATATACGCGGTTGAACTGTATTTAGGGGAAAGCTATTCAGCACGAGATTTTATTGAACGTAAAGGGCAAATAGAGCAAGCCACAGTGAAAAATGCATCGACATCAGCAGAAAACTCACTGCTGATAAAGATGGAGCAGTACAGCCAAGATATTAATACTGAACTCCACAAAAATGGGATTTCAATAGCGGATCAATCACTTGGTAGTCTATTCGCAACACTTGGCGAAGTGGATAACGCAATAATCTTCTTAAAGGGGAAATCGGTCACTTATACCGTAACTTATGTACAACGTAATGGCGGTTATGAAATCAGCTTATTTGATCCCCATGGGCTCCAACTTAATGTGAAAAATAGCTCTTCTCAACAAGCTCTACAGCAATTTCAACAGCAAATTAAGCATTACTTTAGTGAAAATAACCAACTTTCTGAAGGGGAATTTAGAGCAGACTTTCAGCGTATTGACTTAGACTCAGCTGGCTTTAAAAGCGCATTGTCTTCTTTACGTAGCCAGCGACAATCAATTATTGAACAAATTGAATTTACGTTACCAAAAAACGGTTGGATCACTATTAACGGTGAAAAAATTGCCTTTGCCAAATTACAACAATTAGGTGCCACTATTGATGGAAAACCTATTTCTTTAGGTGATATCAATACGGCTGATCTACATAATAAAATTCGTTTTTCCGCAGATAAACTAACAATGTATTTTACGTTGATGGAAGGTGGGAAAGAAGATCTCTCTTTCATTAAAGTATTCCATGAACAATTAAAGTCAGCGGATATCCACCAATTAGTTGATTACCAAGCTAGCTTTGCTGAGTCGGGAGTGCTAAAAAAACAGTTTAAATATTTAGCGGATAGTATTGATGTTCAGAAAAATAGCATCCCATCCCCAGTCTTACTTAAGACTCGTCAAGCAGGTAAGAGACTTCCTCAATTTCAACGTTTGGCAAATCGTTCTGGGCAAGCAATGGGGGCAGCCGGAGCTACTCAAAGTTTGATTAGTGCTTATGCAATTTTGGATAAACTAGATAACCCCGATATTAGTGATGAGGAAATTAAAGAGTTAGAAAAACAGTTTTATTTACTTGCTGCGTCAGCCTTGTTTAATTACGGCGATATGATAGTGCAACCGATGCTATTAAATATTGCATCCAGTAAGGGAGCAACTTCGTTAGTCCGTGCGAGGATTGCTTCGGGGACGGTGGTGATTTTCAATTTGGTAGGGATGGGAATTGATGTTTACCAAGCCTACGACAGCTTATCTAAATTAGACAATGTCACAGACCCGAAACAACGCCAAGATCTTATCGTAAATGCATCTTTCTCTATTGCTAATGCTGTGATCAATGGGGTCACTGTTATTGGCATCTTAGTGGGCTCTTCCGTTATCCCCGTCGCTGGGTTAGTTATTGGAGGTATACTGCTGGTTGGGGGCTGGGCTTATAGCGGTGTTCGTGCGGTTCAAAACATCAAAGAAGTTATTGATATTGACTGGGATCGTGAATTAGAAGAGGGGATCCGCGGTGCTTTAGGTTTAGACCCAACCATACGTAGCCAGCAAGAAATGAATATACAACATTATATTAATGCGTTTAAAGAGCAAGATTGGAATATGGCTCTCGTTTTATTTGAAAATAATATTATGCAGGCAGGATTTGCTCACCATCTTAGTGTCATTGAAAAGCCGACCTATGAAAATGAGCCTCGATATTATTTAGTTGATAACTATGATAATTATTTTTACGGTAAGTTGGGAAATCTATATCTAGGGGCGGGAAATACGACGGTGCGTTTTTTACGTAAAGAGGCACCTTCGTTTACTGCTGATGAAGTTAAGTTTCTTTTACAAAATAAAATTGCCAGAACGACGGCGTGGTTTAAAAATTTAAAACACCTTTATGAAAATATGGGATGGTCTATTCAGCATGGCTTTCGTCTGAAAGCAAAAGAGAAAGAGATATTTGACCTTAAAAATACCGGTAGCATAGCGACTCATGAGCGTTATTCTTTAAATTCTACCTATAAGAACTCGTTATTAGATGAATTTAAAGTACGACACCAAATTTTAGATGATGAATTATCACAGCCTCTTCAAGACCAGTTAATAAATTCTAACCCGGAACAAATTAGTTTTTATTCGAAAAAAACGGAATTTGGTGTATTAGGGCAACAAATGCTAAGGGAAAATGAACGTGTTTTCAGTGAACATTTAGTGAATAACAGACAACGGACAGCGTTATATATTGAAAATACCAATAGTGAAGGGACTAGCTGGAATACGGCTAATGGTAATGACGTTGTAATCGGTAAAAAATCACAGAAGAATGCCTTTCAAGTATTATCAGGTGAAAAGTATTTTGCAGGGGGAGATAAAGACGATCTATTTTTTATTCGAGATAGCTGTTTAGCATCGTTAACTTCACTAGGGGGAAAGAAGCCGACTAAGTATCTAGATGGCCAAGACGGGCAGGACACAATTATTATTGATAATCTACCAGATAGCCACCGTGTATATGTAAACTTAAACAAAAATACGGTGCTTTATCAGCGAGAGCGAAATCATTCTTTTATTCCCGTTGCCCATTTGCAAAGTATGGAAAATGTGATGATAAGAGGGAATAGCAATGATCATTTACGGGGAAATGATACGGCGAATATATTGGATGGCGGGTTAGGAAAAGACATCGTAGAAGGAAAAGGGGGGGATGATAAACTCATTTTAACTCAAGGTATTGCAGCTGGTGGTGACGGTAATGATAGTTATCATATTCGCCGTTATGAGTGGCTTGACCATGCTGACGATTTGTACCTAACAGAGCGCTATTTTGATAGAAAAGAAAAATCAGTTAAAACGCGAAAATACCTAAACCCTATTTATATACAAAATAACCACAAGTTTCAGGCGAAAGTGGTTATTAAAGAATCTAATTACCAACAAAGCAGAGTCGCTTTAGAGTATTTTCTAGATGAAATAAAGCAAGTTCAGCTGGACGGCAACCACTTGGTTTTAACAATCAGACAACCCAAAAATAGTATTGATGGCCACTTTTTTCAAAATGTAGAAAGTGAAGTCAATATTGTCCTCGAAAATATTCAAGATGCAGATTCGAAGGTGCCACATCATGTCTATCGATTACAAACCCTTGATGGTTGGATGATAACAACGGTAATAGATGAAAAATATCCTAACAAGTATTTTAGTTTAAGCTATATACAAGAAGGGGATCAATTATCATCTATAGACGGAAAATCTGTCAAAATAGATGAGTCAATGGGTACCATAACGATAAACCAATCACGTCATTATAAGGAGCCTAATTGGGGATGGTTTACGCCCATAGGACGTGCTGAACACTTAACCTACCGTGGAAATAGTCAAAATAATATATTACCCCTAATAAAATTAGGTAGTTATATTGAAGTTAGCCATGGAATCGATACCTACCAAATTGTACAAAATAAAGAGGAATATGGTGAGGTCGAATTTGATTTTTCTAAAGTCAATGACAGTTTTACGGATAAGGACAGCCTGTGCTTATTGTTGTCTACAGAAAATGGTTATTCGCTGTATATGGATGATGGGCAGCTATACCGTTTAGATAAATTCGGGCAAAAACAATTGAGTATTAAGTTTACTAATGTAGGCAATAAGCTCTGTGATGTTGTTTTAATTCAAGACAAGCATAGCAATTTATTTAAAGTCAACTTACAGGAAAACCGCTTAACACCAGTAAACCCAGTTAAAGAAAGTAGTGCGGGTGACGATCAAATTATATTGCCAATGGGCTATCAATCTGAAAAACATGTCATTGATGCTCAAAATGGCGATGATACTATTATCAATAAAGGCTTAGAAAGCTATGTCCTCTTGGGAGGGGATGGTGATGATAATATTAAAGCCAGCGGTGGAAATAATCTCTTATATGGTGGTGCTGGGGACAACTTTATTAGTGGTGGCTCGGGGGATGATTTGCTGTTATCCAGTCTAGGAAACGATACGTTAATGGGCGAGGCTGGTGATGATCACTATTTAATTGATGGTCATCAGGCAGGTGTCGTTTATATTGAAGACCAGATTGGCAATAACCATATTCATTTGGTCAATTTTAAACGTCAACCAATTGAAGAAAGTGACTCAATATACCAATTTTATGCTTCACCCGCCGGTAAACTGGTAAAAATTAAGGCTTCTAACGATGATGGTGAGGGGAACTTCAATATTCACCATTATGAGCGGCTGGACGAAAAATTTAACTCCTCCACGAGACACGGGATGACTCCGCTCGTTAATTATCTCTCTGAAAAACTCCATAAAGCCAAACAGTCAGGGGCGTTCACCACTTGGAAACCCGTTGATGAGCTTGCAAGCACATTAAATGGCGTGGTAGTTGATGGTGTAGCAAGGCCTTTAAAACTAACGTTGAGAGATGATGGCATTCTATTACAGCAGGATTGTACAAGAAATAATTGGCTTATTGATACCTTAGGTGGCAATGATCATGTCATGGATATGTCTAAACAAGGGCGCATTATTAAGGGGGGGAGTGGTCACGATAAGCTGATTACCCAAGGAGGTGAAAATGTGCTGTATGGCGGGCAAGGTGATGATATTTTATTGGCACAAGGGATGCATCAAGATGTACTAATCTCTTTAGATGGAAAAGACCAATTAGCGGGAACTCAAGGTGATGACCTCTATATTGTCAGCGGTCATGGAAAAGGTGATGTGAAGATCACGGATGTTGAGGGGCGCAATCAAGTGGTGTTAATTGATTTAGAGGAAACTAATTATAAACAATTATCAACTAAAATTGCTGAAACAACATATCGCTCAAAGAGTGGAAGGGAAGTAACGCTGATTCATAACAACCATATTGGGTCAAAGAATCATGTCATGCAGGTGCGTCATCTCAATAGTTACCAGCAATTATCGGAACAACATATAGAGAAAACTATTGACCGTTTGGTTCAGCTACTCGTTGAAGAGCGCATTGATTATGAACGAAATCTCGACCTTAGCATCCCTAATGATAATTACCGGAAGAATTGGGGAGCGGTACAAATAACGGAGCGCTTCTTTAGCCACCTTAAATAGTTTTTTATAAAAAATGCCAGTCAGTAACGCGACTGACTGGCATGATATTAAATACGCTGCTTTAACATTTTCAATGCTTAATTTTTAACGCATCCGAACAATTACAGCACTTTAACGATGGCATCACATAATGGAACCATGTTCTCTAATGTTAAGCCTGCCACGTTAATACGGCCAGAGCTTACGGCATAGATACCAAATTCGCTACGTAGACGCTCTACCTGCTCTTTTGTTAGGCCACTGAAGGAGAACATACCGTTTTGGTTGATAATGAAGCTAAAGTCCTGTTTAGCGCCTTTTTCTTCCAATGTTTTCACTAACAATTGGCGCATGCGTTTAATACGCTCACGCATTGCGGTTAATTCTTGGACCCACTCAGCTTTTAACACGTCATCAGAAAGGATGGTTGTTACCACTGCGGCGCCGTGTGCTGGTGGGTTTGAGTAGTTTGCGCGAATAACCGCTTTCGCTTGACTAAATGCACGCTCGGCGTTATCGCTGTCTTTGGCTATGATGGTACAAGCACCGACACGCTCATTGTATAGACCGAAGTTTTTAGAGAATGAGCTCGCAACAATCATTTCAGGGTTGTTTTTGGTGAAAATACGCAGGCCTTCGGCATCTTCATCTAAGCCTTTTGCGAAACCTTGGTAAGCAAAGTCAAAAACTGGCAATAAACCTTTTTCCGCACATAATGCCGCCAGCTTTGTCCATTGCTCAGAAGTTGGGTCAATACCCGTTGGGTTATGACAGCAGCCGTGTAGAACAATTACATCGCCAGCAACAGCGGATGACAGGCTGTTAAGCATACCGTCGAAATCCATACCGTGGTTGGCTGCATCATAGTAATTGTAGCTCAGCACTTCTAAGCCAGCCGCTTCAAAAATATTTTTGTGATTAGGCCAAGTTGGGTTGCTGATCCAAACGCGTTTTGCATTAGTTTGCTTCGCAATAAAATCAGCTGCGATACGCAGGGCACCAGTACCGCCGGGTGCTTGCGCTGTACGTGCACGTTTTGAGGTGACAATTTCATGTTGTGCACCGAATAACAGTTCTTGTGTTACACGGCCGAACTCTGGCATTCCGCTAATCGCAAGATAGTTTTTGGTGTTTTCGTTATCCAGCAGGAATTTTTCTGCTTTTTTAACGGTATCAAGCACAGGGGTTTTCCCTGATTCGTCTTTATAGACGCCAATACCTAAGTTGATTTTATTATCGCGGGGATCAGCACGGAAACTATCAGCAAGACCTAAGATTGGGTCAGCAGGGGCAGAAGTAATTTTTTCAAACATGTTGTCGATTCCAAAGCTCTGTAGTGGTACCCACACAGTTCCTAAGGTATGAGGCATAAGTGAGAATGCAGTTGGCTATCCTTGCTTGTAATCTGCCCATACCAAACGAAACTCGCGGGTGTAGCTGAAAACGGGTTTAGTCGAACGAGTCGAGTTCTCAGGGTAACGTGATAAAGGCTTTTTGCCAACCGTTTTACCAAAAATTGGCGAGATCTTGTGAGCTAGGTAGGAATTGCATGTAATCTAACCATAAATATCTATAAAGGAGGTGAATCAGTCTGTCTTACCGATAATTTAGGTGCTTTTAGGGGGCGCAGTTTGAGGCGGGGAGAGCGAAATAAAAAAGCAGCGCCGAAGCGCTGCTTACAAAAACATGTTACCGTTTTCTAGTTTATCAGTTAACTGATAATTAGAATTGGTAAACTAAACCTAAGCCCAGAACGTTGTCAGTGCTGATACCTGCTGATTTAGTGAAGTCATTTTTATCTAACAGGTTGATTTTATAATCAACAACTGCAGACATGTTTTTGTTGAAGTAGTAGTAAGAACCTACAGAAATATATTTAACTAAATCTTCATTCTTAGCGCTGTTGCTCAGGCTCTTACCTTTAGATTGGTTATAACCGATAGATGGTTTTAAACCGAAATCAAACAGGTACTGAGCTACTAACTCAACGTTTTCAGTTTTGTTAGCGATCAGGTCGGCGCTACCGTAGTGAGTAGTATTCAAAGTTTGACCGTACATAGCTGCTAAGTAAACATTGTTAGCGTCGAATTTACCACCAACGTTCCATGCTTGAGCACGGTCGCCAGTTGCGCCAGTTGCTTTACTGTTTTGGTTTGGAGTACGGGAAGAATTTGAGTAACCACCACCCAGTGTTACACCCCAACCTAAGTCATAAGCAGTTGAGAAACCGTAACCGTCTCCGTTGTTTTCCCAAGCGTTTTTAGTACCAGATTTATTTTGGTCACCATTTTTACCTTGATATTGCAGCGCGAAGCTCAGGCCATCAACATAACCAAATGCATTGTTGTTACGGTAAGTTAACAGGTTGCGGTTACGGCTAGTCATGAAGGTATCAGCTTGGGCCATAGTGTCGCCGCCCCATAAAGGCATAACGTCGGTCCATGCGTTCGTGTCATAGATAACACCGTAGTTACGGCCGTAATCGATTGAACCGAAATCAGCAAATTTCAGACCCGCGTAAGCTAAACGGTTTTTATTGTCGTTATTGCCTTCAGTTTTATTAGTCTTAGTTTCCCACTCGAAACGACCAAAACCAGTCAGTTGGTCAGTGATTTGAGTATCACCTTTCAGGCCTAAACGAACACGTGAATCATCACCGTCTTGGCTTTTTGCATTGTCACCAGCTTTAACGCGAGCATCAGCAAAGTAGTGACGAACGTCAACTTTACCGTAAACGTCTAATTTGTTACCGTCTTTGTTGTATACTTCAGCTGCGTTTGCTGCACCAGCAGCTAACAGAGCTGGGATAACCATTGCAAGAATATTGCGTTTCATCATTATTATTACCCTCATTGGTGTTATTCGGACACCTGCCACTGCCAAAAATAATTCGCAAAAAATAATTGGAACTATTTATGAGAGATTAGTGTCGTCTATGTCGGCGACCAGTGTTCCATTGCTAAATAAAATTATCTACCCTCAAAGTGCTACAAAATCAAAGATTCTGAAACAAATGGTAACTAGATGTTTCAAAATGTAAAAAATAGAACAATAAATAACCACTCATCGTACCAGTTTAAAAAATATTACAAAAATTAGGGAACTTTTTCAAAAGGTAAATTGAGTTTTTTTTGAGCAGTTTAGCGAATACAAAGCGGTTATTTATCACTAGTAAAAAGAGAATAGTGAGATTAAAAAGCAGATTATTCTTAGTGGTAGCAGATTGCTGGCTGTTTGCGGAGAATAATAAGGTGATAACGTAAAAATTGTGATCGAGTTATCATGTGGCTGTAATTTGATGTAACAAGATGAGATAGTTGTATAGTGAAAGTATATTAGAGCTGAAAAGTTACGGGCCAACATTAGTTGGCCCGTAACTTAGGGTATTAATACAGAAAAGGAGTTATTAGAACGCTGCATTTCTTGGGGTACGTGGGAATGGAATCACTTCACGTACGTTACCCACACCAGTGACATAAGCCACTAAACGCTCAAAACCAAGGCCGAAACCTGAGTGAGGAACGGTGCCATAACGACGCAGATCACGGTACCACCAGTAATCTTCTTTATTCATGCCCATTTCTTCAAGGCGGGCATCGAGCATATCAAGACGTTCTTCACGCTGTGAGCCACCGATGATTTCGCCAATACCCGGTGCTAATACATCCATCGCAGCAACGGTTTTGCCATCTTCATTGAGGCGCATATAGAACGCTTTGATGTCTTTCGGGTAGTTTTTCACAACCACAGGGGCTTTAAAGTGTTGCTCAGCAAGGTAACGCTCATGCTCAGACGACATATCGACGCCCCAATAAACTGGGTTTTCGAATTTTTGACCACAAGTTTCTAGGATTTTAATGGCATCCGTATAATCAACTTGTGCAAAGTCTGAGTTAACAAAGTTTTCTAAGCGGTTGATAACGTCTTTATCGACACGTTGTGCAAAGAATTCTAAGTCATCACGACGTTCTTCAAGGGCGGCTTTGAAGGCGAATTTCAGCATTTTCTCTGCAAGGCCTGCGACATCATCTAAAGAAGCAAAAGCCACTTCAGGTTCGACCATCCAGAACTCAGCTAAGTGACGGCTGGTATTCGAGTTTTCCGCACGGAAGGTTGGGCCGAAAGTGTAGACTTTGCTAATTGCTGTAGCGTAGGCTTCACCGTTTAGTTGGCCTGAAACAGTTAAGAAAGCTTCGCGACCAAAGAAATCTTCGCTGAAATCGACTTCACCTTTGTCATCGCGTGGCAGGTTATTGTAATCCAATGTAGAAACACGGAACATTTCCCCCGCGCCTTCGGTGTCTGACGCAGTGATAACTGGAGTTGAAACCCAGAAGTAGCCTTGCTCATCAAAGAAACGGTGGATAGCTTGCGCTAAAGTGTGGCGCACACGTGCAACGGCACCAATTAAGTTAGTGCGTGGGCGCAAGTGTGCGGCTTCACGTAAAAACTCAACACTGTGGCGTTTTGCTGCCATTGGGTAGGTGTCAGGGTCTTCAACCCAACCAACAACTTTTACAGCAGTGGCTTCAAGCTCAAATGATTGACCTTGGCCTGGGGATTCTTTTACGGTACCCGTAACTTCAACAGAACAACCCGTTGTTAGGTGCAGGACTTCGTCATTATAATTCGGTAAATTATTATTAATGATAGCCTGTAACGGATTAAAGCAAGAACCGTCATAAACGGCGAGGAAAGAAAAACCAGCATTTGAATCTCTCCTTGTACGTACCCAGCCTTGAACGGTGACTTCTGTGCCTACCGCCACTCGGCCTTGCAGTACGTCGACTACAGGCGCTACTATCATATAATTCACTCTCTTCATATTTAACGATATCTACTTCGACTATCTCAATCCGTCATACTTCGAGCCGTAGATGCGTTGGCTTCACAAACCGACCCTAGTCACATACTTATGTATGCTCCTAGGGCTCACTTTGTTTGCCGCCTTCCTACAACCCGAATTATTTAGGATGTAATTCAAATTGTTTTAAATCCATTCGACCGCTTATATCTATGAATATTATTCAAAAAATGTCATCGGTTTATGGCGATTAAAATAGTTAAAGTAGGGATATTAACGAAATCCCATTTTTCAGGGGCCAAAGCTCTATGTTACTTGCCATTTATTAGGAAACAAGTAAAAAATCGCGATAAAACATTTCTGTTGAAGCGAAGCGTGGTTATTGAGCTTAAAAGCTATAGTAATAGTAAGTGAATAAAAGAAAAAGGGGGTTTTGAAGCTCTGGGCAAGAAAAGTGCAAATTCTTACTCAGAGCTAGGGAAAAGTGACTTAATTAGCTGGCTTTTTCCATTTTAGGTAGGTCGAACGCTTTTCTGAGTTGATTGACGAACTCATCATCTTCACAAATGGTTTTTCCAGGGCTATCTGAGAGCTTAGCGACAGGCTTACCATTGCACTCTACCAATTTGATCACAATATTTAGCGGTGTAACATTGGGAATATTGCAGGTTAGACGAGTGCCGATACCAAAAACAAGGTTAATCCGTTGGTGGAAATAACGATATAATTCAAGTGCTTTTTGTAAGTCTAAGCTGTCAGAGAACACCAGTGTTTTGCTCATAGGGTCGATACCCAATTTTTGGTAATGAGCGATGGCTTTTTCACCCCATTCGATCGGGTCCCCTGAATCATGACGCAACCCTTGGTAGCGGTTCGCAAAGTTAGCATCAAAATCACGCAAAAAGGCATTCATGGTGATACAGTCAGTTAATGCGACACCTAAGTGATTAGGGTATTCATCTAGCCAGCTCTGCAATGCTTCGCGTTGGCTATTTGCCAATTCAGGGCTGATTTGCTGGTGGGCTTGGAACCACTCATGGGCTTGTGTGCCAACAGGGGCTAGGTCTAACTCGTGAGCAAGTTTGTAATTACTCGTCCCCACAAGATAAGGAAATTCTTGTTTAAGCATCGAAACAATGGCGGATTGCACATCGTAGGAAAAACGGCGGCGTGTCCCGAAGTCCATGAGCTTAAAATGAGACAAATCAAGCTGGTGCTTATCAGCTTGTTGATAAAAAACATTTAACAGCTTTTTAAGTTGCTGAACTGCATCATCAGGATGAATGTTTGGGTGCCTATCTTTTTGGATGATTTCACTGACCAATGCAAGGAGTGGTACCTCCCACATGATCACTTCACGCCAAGGCCCACTAATGCGAATAGCCAATTGGCCTTCGTCGGTGGTACTGACAACGACTTGTTCAGGGTTAAAGCGAAATGACTTTAACCACATAAGATAGTCTTCTTGGAAGAAAGGTAAACAGCGGAGAAAATTCAGTTCATCATCAGAAAGTGATAACTTAGCCATCAACTGAATTTGTTGCCTGATTTCATTGGCGTAAGCACCTAAGATCTCACTGCTACGACAACGGAATTCAGCGACAACCGGTACCTGATAGTAACGGTGGAAAACGGCCTGCTGCATATGAAGCTTGTAAGCATCGGTATCAAGCAGTGATGTAATAATTGGTGTAGCGTCTAAATTCATGGCACGCAGACATCCTCGCGGAGCTTATCTTTACCACTAATGCTGTTAATTTTTACTCTTGTTTCCCTTGAAGAAACCTGTTTGATTTTCAAAAGTCACAATGAGATAAAAGCGGCAATAGTTGTTAGCTAAATCGTTAAAGTTGCAAAAGTATACCCACTTTAGCAAAAGATAGAAGTGTTATTCCACCTCTTGCTTTCAAGGAGCACGGCAATCTAAATTCGCGCATTGCTTTTCTGTATAACTATTTTCTGTATTACTATGAAATCAAATAAATACGCTTCATTCGTATTGTGTCTCATAAATTGCGTCCCATAGAAACAGACAAAAGCATTAATCACCAAAAGATACTAACACGCCATAGAATATTTAATAGTGCTATAGCACCAACAAGCAAACGAGTTTTTAACAAAATTAAGTACGGTGAGCCATATAAAATTAACATAACCATAAAAATAGATAACATTTTTTGATGAAAATGTTTCTCAAATCCATTCACATTATTGTGGCTTATAGTATTGTATAAGTAATAAAGCAGTACGATATTGAATATAACGAATTAAAAGGTTACTTATGACCCAGCTAAGACAAGCGAAATATCGTCAGGATTATCAAGCACCTGATTACACAATTACAGAAATTGACCTCGATTTTAATCTTGATCCAGTGAAGACAGTCGTTACCGCAATAAGCAAGGTAAAACGCCTTAATCCGCAATCTTCAACGCTTGAACTCAATGGCGAAGATTTATCACTAGTCAGTATTGAAGTCGATGGCAAAGCGTGGAAAAACTATAAAGAATCTGAAGGTAAATTGATTATTGAATCATTACCAGAATCTTTTACACTGCGGATTGTGAATGAAATTAGCCCTGAAAAAAATACAGCGTTAGAAGGGCTATATGTTTCAGGTGAGGCGCTATGCACACAATGTGAAGCGGAAGGTTTTCGCCATATTACCTATTACCAAGACCGACCAGATGTGCTGGCTCGTTATACCACTACAATTACAGCAGATAAATCACGTTATCCTTATTTATTATCAAATGGTAACCGTATCGCAGAAGGTGAGTTAGAAGACGGCCGCCATTGGGTGAAATGGGAAGACCCATTCCCAAAACCAAGTTATTTATTTGCCTTAGTTGCAGGCGATTTTGACGTTTTAAAAGACATATTTGTCACTCGCAGTGGTCGTGAAGTTGCGTTAGAGCTCTTTGTTGATAAAGGCAATTTAGACCGTGCTCCTTGGGCAATGCAGTCCCTTAAAAATGCCATGAAATGGGATGAAGAACGCTTTGGTTTAGAATATGACCTTGATATCTATATGATTGTTGCTGTTGATTTCTTCAACATGGGAGCAATGGAAAATAAAGGGTTGAATGTCTTTAACTCGAAATATGTTTTAGCCAAAAGCGAAACCGCGACAGATAAAGACTATCTGAATATCGAATCCGTGATTGGCCACGAGTATTTCCATAATTGGACAGGAAACCGCATTACTTGTCGTGACTGGTTCCAATTGAGCTTAAAAGAAGGGTTAACTGTTTTCCGCGATCAAGAATTTAGCTCTGATTTAGGCTCTCGCTCTGTTAACCGTATCAACAATGTTAAAGTGATGCGTTCAGCCCAGTTTGCTGAAGATGCAAGCCCAATGGCGCACCCGATCCGCCCTGACAAAGTCATTGAAATGAACAATTTCTATACTTTAACAGTGTATGAAAAAGGGTCTGAAGTCATTCGCATGATCCATACGCTGCTCGGTGAGGAAATGTTCCAAGCGGGAATACAACTTTATGTTCATCGCCATGATGGCAGTGCGGCAACCTGTGACGATTTTGTGCAGGCGATGGAAGATGCGTCAAATGTTGATTTATCACTATTTCGTCGTTGGTATAGCCAATCAGGGACGCCAGTTTTAACTGTGCGTGATGAATATTCACCAGAAAAACAACAATATACGCTACATGTTAGCCAAATGACGCCACCTACGGCGGATCAAGCTGAAAAACGACCATTACATATCCCATTGGATATCGAGCTCTATGATGAGCAAGGTGGAATTATTACGCTAAAACGTGATGGTAGTGTGGTAAATTCAGTGCTAAACATTACGCAAGAAACTCAAACGTTTGTTTTTGATGAGGTGACAAGTCGCCCAGTTCCCTCCTTATTGCGTGAGTTTTCAGCCCCTGTAAAATTAGATTACAACTACACAGATGAGCAATTAGCTTTCTTGATGCAGCATGCAAGCAATGAATTTGCTCGTTGGGATGCTGCTCAGCAACTCATTAATAATTATGTAAAAATTAACGTGGCTCACTATCAAAATGGCGAGACTTTAGTTTTACCTGAGCCTGTGGTTGATGCTTTTCGCGGTGTATTATTAAGTGATTCGATTGACCCTGCGTTAGTCGCCTTGATCTTAACGTTACCTTCTGAAAATGAGCTGGCAGAATTATTTACGGTTATCGACCCTGTTGCGATCCACGAAGTTATAAACTTTATTCATCATCATTTAGCAGTAGAAATGCATGATGAACTTCTCTCGGTTTATCGCTCCATTAATATTGATGGCTATCGTGTTGATCACCAAGATATCGCTAAACGCTCATTGCGTAATATTTGCCTGCAATACTTAGCCGCGGGTGATGATAGCGAGCTGGCGAACAAATTAGTGTTGGAACAATACCAATCTGCCGATAACATGACGGATTCATTGGCCGCATTGACCGCAGCTAACGAATCACTGTTACCTTGTAAAGCACAGTTAATGGCAGACTTTGATGAGCGTTGGCACCATGACGGGTTAGTCATGGATAAGTGGTTTACATTACAAGGGGCGAACCCTGCAAAAGAAGCGCTTGCTAATGTACGTGAATTATTGGATCACCGCTCATTTAGCATGGGTAACCCTAACCGTGTTCGCTCACTTGTTGGTGCTTTCACTGCGGGGAATCCTGTTAATTTCCATGCAGAAGATAGCAGTGGTTACCAATTTTTGTATGAAATTTTAGTTGATCTCAATACGCGCAACCCGCAAGTGGCTTCAAGATTGATTGAGCCGTTGATCCGTTTAAAACGTTATGATGAACAGCGCCAAGCACAGATGCGTAAAGTGCTTGAGCAATTAAAAGCGCTCGATAACCTTTCTGGTGATCTATTTGAAAAAATTACCAAAGCGTTAGAAAGCTGATTTATATATAGCTAACCAATTATTGGTTTTAATAAGCCGCTAAAATTTAATTTAGCGGCTTATTTGTTTATGACAATAATGGAATATTAAATGAGAGATAACTGTCATAAAGTGGTTGTTTTCCCCCAAAAAACCAGGCAAATGAATTTTTATTGATTTTTTCATAGTAAAAGGATGGTGAGATAGGGTAATCTATAGCGCGTTTTATCCGACGAAAAAACCGCATGTATGAATGAAAGCTCGGCAAATTGTATTTGGCGAGGTTTTAGCGTGCGATATGATGTCTACTCTATTGAAACGTACTAGTAAAAATAGGTTATTGGATATGTTATATCATCTTGCCCGCAAGGCACTGTTCCAGCTCGATCCTGAAAAAGCTCATGAATTGACTTTTCGCCAGCTTCAACGTTTGAACCATTCCCCTTTCCAATGTCTTATTCGCCAATCTGTTGCCACTAAACCCGTTCAATGCATGGGGCTTTCCTTTAAAAACCCACTAGGGCTCGCCGCGGGTTTAGATAAAGATGGTGAATGTATTGATGCATTTGGTGCCATGGGGTTTGGGTTTATAGAAATTGGTACGGTAACCCCTCGTCCTCAGTCAGGTAATGACAAACCGCGGTTATTTCGACTTGTAGAAGCTGAAGGTTTAATTAACCGGATGGGGTTTAATAATAAAGGTGTCGATAACCTTGTAGAGAATGTTAAAAAATCGAATTATGGCGGGATCATTGGTATCAATATTGGTAAAAATAAAGATACGCCTGTTGAACAAGGTAAAGATGACTATTTAATTTGCATGGATAAGGTCTATGCTCATGCAGGTTATATTGCTATTAATATTTCCTCACCAAATACGCCAGGCTTGCGTACATTACAATATGGCGAAGCACTGGATGATTTATTAAGTAGCATAAAAGCAAAGCAACTGGAATTACAATTACAGCACCAAAAATATGTGCCTATTGCTGTAAAAGTTGCGCCTGATTTATCTGAAGAGGAAATTATCCAAGTTTCAGATAGCCTAGTTAGACATAATATCGATGGCGTTATTGCGACGAATACCACGTTAGACCGCTCTTTGGTTCAAGGGATTAGTCATTGTAATGAAACGGGGGGATTAAGTGGTCGTCCTGTGCAATTAAAAAGTACGCAAGTTATTAAACTTATTTCACGTGAGTTAAATGGAAAGCTGCCAATAATTGGAGTCGGTGGAATTGATTCCCTTACCGCGGCGCGTGAAAAAATGGAAGCGGGTGCCTCTTTAATTCAAATTTATTCTGGTTTTATTTACCATGGGCCAAAATTAATTAAAGATATTGTTAACCATATCTAGTAATAAATTGTAAATTTACGTATCAAGGGGGTTTATTTATTCCCCCTTTTAAACTATATTGCTAATAGTGGCTATTTTTGTATCAAATTGAACGCAATTTTCAGTAGATTTGCTATTTAGATAACAATATTATCCGGATATTTCTAACGTATCTTATTTAGTAGATCCAATTTTTAGCATATAAAAATAAGCCCTAGAGTAAATTTAGAAAGGATCACTATAAAGATCATTTCTGCTATATTTACCGGTAAATCGCTAAAGGGTCGTTTATGAATATTAAACCTGATGATCATTGGCGTTGGTATTTTGATCATGACCATAATAGGGTGATGTTAGATCTCGCCAACGGCATGATATTTCGTTCATGTTTTCCTGCTAAGATGCTAACGGTTTTTGCTCGTAATGAGATGCCATTTAGTATCGAAGATGCAGGTGAATATTATTTATTCGATGAGCAGGCTAAAAGATTAAATATTACTCAAGAAGAAAGAGCTGAATTAGTCTTAAATAGCTTAGTTGCTTTTCGTTTTTTAAAACCACAGATGCCAAAGAGTTGGTATTTTTCTTCATTTCACTATATTAATGAACCTAAACAGGGGCAAATAATCCAAGTGTGTTTAGAAAATACAAACCAGTACTTCACATTTATTATTGCTGAAGCTGGCCCATCTGCGAGTTTATGTTTATTAGCAGAACCAATCTTAGAATTACCCGATCGAACTTTACGATTTTGCGATCCAATTAAGATCATGAATGATCGCATGCTTGAATATTCATCTAAAGTGAAGCGTCAATTATACGGTAATGCTATTTAAATGATCGCTAGAGATCAAAAAAGAATAACTAAATAAATAGGCTTTTTGCTAATTTAATGAATCCCAGTTTGCGTGTTTAACACCATCATAGAATTGAACCCTTGATGGTGTTAAAAATAAAACCAGTGCTTAGTTAAACGCTAATTTAACAGATGTTTTCGGGATACAACTACAGGCGAGTATATAACCGTTTTCTTTAATGGCGCTTTGTTTTAATGGGGTGACTTCTCCTGAAATCAGTTTAATTTTACAGCGGCCGCAGATACCAGCACGACATGAATAAGGGATAGTTAAACCATTGGATTCTAATTGCTCAAGGATCACATTTTGGTTATCACCTTCATATTCTGTTTCTTCAAAAACTAAACTGACATTATTGGCTTGGGTCTTCAAGCTATTAGCTGCTAGGTCACTTTCACGTTCTTGAACTAAATATTGTTTTGCTGGTTTAGTTTCTAGTACCGTCAGGGTATCACCAACACGAATAACCCCCGTATTTTTAATAATCACATTTTGTCCGAAATCGACATCACCAGTTTCATCTGAACGGAAGGTTTGCAGTGTCGCAAGTGGCTCACTGTGGGGATGTTTAATTCCTTTTTCTGGGCTAACGGTCGTTAAAATGCACCGGCTACATGGCCTATCTAATGTAAAAACGACATCACCAATTTGAATGGTTTTCCATGTGTCTTCTTCAAAAGGCTTGGCACCTGTAATGATTAAATTGCCACGAAACTGCTCTAATTTAATACTCGCAGGGCAACGGCGCTGTAGTTCTTGGACTGAAGCTTCGTTGATCAGTAAGAAAGGGTAGCCATCAGCAAAAGACATCGGCACATCTTGGTGTTCTTTGACACGGCGAGAAAGCTGTGGGCTCAGCCAGCGTAGTTGTACGGGCTCATCAAAAAAGGTACTTAACCAGCGATTTATTGCTTCAGGTGCAATAAGTGCATGAAAATGATTACCCCAAACTTCAGTAGGGCTCTGCTTCTCGTTAAAGTCCTGATACAATACCGTTGCACTTTCGCCATTTGGTGCTCGCAAGTGAAGACCATTATTGAGCATTACCGGTGTAAAAAGTAACATTTGTGGATATTTTCTCGCCGTAATAAACTTACCTTCCAGCGTGGTTACCATAAAATTACGATCAAAAGTCAAACCGCTAATATCAGCGAAGGCGTGGGATAAACGAACTCCTCGCATAGATTTAACTGGGTGTGTGTAAAGGCGCGAAAGCGTTATCATTTTTTAATCCTTATAATTGTGCGTAGCAACTTTATGACAACTGCATAAGATTAGCTATAATGCGCAACAATTTTTCATCCAAATTGGTAATAAATACTATGAATTCTCTGTTTGCCAGCACAGCTCGCGGCCTTGAAGAACTACTGAAAACGGAATTAGAATCGCTTGGCGCTAGCCAATGCAAAGTGGCCCAAGGGGGTGTCTATTTTCAGGCCGACGAACGTGTTATGTACCAAAGCCTACTGTGGAGTCGGCTGGCATCGCGTATTTTATTGCCACTGAATGATTTTGATGTCTACAGTGACCTAGATTTGTACCTCGGTGTACAAGCTATCGACTGGAGTGAGATTTTTTCAGTCAATGATACCTTTGTTGTTCATTTTACGGGGACTAACGAAGAAATTCGCAATAGCCAATACGGCGCATTGAAAGTGAAAGATGCTATCGTAGACAGCTTTGTACGCAAGCTTGACCAGCGGCCTGATGTGGCTCGCCAGCAAGCGGATATTCGTATTAACGTCTATCTGAATAAAGAGAAAGCCAGTGTGGCTCTCGATTTGAGTGGTGATTCATTACATATTCGTGGCTACCGCGATTTGGCAGGCCAAGCCCCCTTAAAAGAGACACTGGCAGCAGCAATTATTAACCGTTCAGGTTGGCAGCAAGGAACTCCCTTGGTCGACCCGATGTGTGGTTCAGGAACATTGTTAATTGAAGCCGCAATGATGGCAACGGATAAAGCCCCCGGCTTACACCGTACTCATTGGGGGTTTTATGCATGGTCTAAATTTAACGCGGAACTTTGGCGTGAATTAACCACGGAAGCGCAAGTGCGTTTCCGCCAAGGTTTGAAAGAGACGACATCGCGCTTTTATGGTTTTGATATCGATAAGCGTGTACTTGAAATGGCTCGTGCGAACGCACGCCGGGCAGGGTTACAAGATTTAATCACCTTTAAGCAAGGTGATGCCGCTGCATTGGAAAACCCAGTTAAGGTCGATACGTTAGGCACAATTATTAGCAATCCCCCGTATGGTGAGCGTTTAGAAAGTGAGCCTGCTTTAATTGCGCTACATAGTCAGTTAGGGCGGATCGTGAAGGCCCGCTTCCCTGGTTGGCGTTTATCGATTTTTAGTGCTTCTCCTGAGTTACTCAGCTGCTTGCAACTGCGTTCAGAGCGTGAGTTTAAAGCTAAGAATGGTCCTTTAGATTGTGTCCAGAAAAACTACCAGCTAGCGGCTACGCCATCAGAAACGATAGCGGAAATTTCACCTGATTTTGCAAATCGCTTACGTAAAAATATCAAGAAATTAAGTAAATGGGCAAAACAACAAGGCATTGATAGTTACCGTGTTTATGATGCTGATTTACCTGAATACAATGTTGCGGTTGATATTTATGGCGATAAAGTGGTGATCCAAGAATACGCGCCACCGAAAACCGTTGATGAACGCAAAGCTCGTCAACGCCTATTTGATGTGATCACTGCAACAATGAATGTGCTAGAACTGACATCGAATCAGCTAGTGTTAAAAACGCGCCAGCGCCAAAAAGGCAAGCAGCAGTATGAGAAATTAGCGCAAAAAGACGATTTCTTTTTAGTGCAAGAATACAATGCGAAAATGTTGGTGAATTTGACGGACTATCTGGATACAGGGTTATTTCTTGACCATCGTATTGCCCGTAAAATGTTAGGCCAGATGAGTAAAGATGCCGATTTCTTAAATTTGTTCTGTTACACCGGCACTGCCACTGTGCATGCAGGGCTTGGCGGCGCGAAAAGCACCACTTCCGTAGATATGTCACGCACTTATCTTGAGTGGGCTGAGAAAAACCTACAAGCGAATGGGCTAACAGGTCGCCAACATCGTTTAATTCAAGCGGATTGCTTGAGTTGGCTGGCGAATAGCCGGGAACAATTTGATTTGATCTTTATTGATCCCCCAACATTCTCAAATTCAAAACGCATGGATGGTACGTTTGATGTGCAACGGGATCATATCCAATTGATTACCCACCTAAAGCGGTTATTACGCCGTGGTGGAACCGTAATGTTTTCTAATAACAAACGTGGTTTCAAAATGGATCTTGAAGCAATTAAAGAATTAGGTTTACAAGCGCAAGAAATCACAGCGAAAACACTGTCAGAAGATTTTGCTCGTAACCGTCAAATACATAACTGCTGGCTAATTAGCCACGCAGAGTAAGGATAGAATCAATGGCTTTAATTAATTTGTCGGGTGCATACCTTTCGTTTAGTGATGCCCCATTACTGGATAATACCGAAATTCATATCGAAGATAACGAACGTGTATGTTTGGTTGGCCGCAATGGTGCAGGTAAATCAACGTTAATGCGTGTGTTAACGAAAGAACAGCCGTTAGATGATGGCCAATTGGTTTATGAGCAAGATTTAGTTGTTGCACGCTTGCAGCAAGACCCTCCGCGTAATATTGAAGGCACTATTTTTGATTTTGTGGCTGAAGGTGTTGCAGAACAAGCTCAGTACCTCAAAGATTATCACCATGTTGCGAAAGAGGTCGAAACCGACCCGAGTGAAAAAAATCTAAATAAATTAGCTGAATTGCAAGAGGTGTTAGATAACCGTAATTTATGGTTATTAGATTCTCGTATCAGTGATGTGCTGAAAAAACTCGGTTTACCTGCAGATGCAGAACTGTCTTCATTATCAGGTGGTTGGCTACGTAAAGCGGCTTTGGGTCGTGCGTTAGTGAGTAACCCGCGAGTACTCTTTTTAGATGAGCCAACCAACCACTTAGATATAGAAACAATTCTTTGGCTGGAAAATTTCCTAAAAGATTTCCAAGGCAGCATCGTATTTATTTCCCATGACCGTTCATTTATCCGTAATATGGCAACCCGTATTATTGATTTAGACCGTGGGAAATTAGCATCTTGGCCGGGTAATTATGATGACTACTTGGTGAATAAAGAAGAAGCTTTGCGTGTTGAAGAGATGCAAAATGCGGAATTTGACCGCAAATTAGCCCAAGAAGAGACGTGGATCCGCCAAGGTATTAAAGCGCGACGTACTCGTAACGAAGGTCGTGTTCGTGCGCTGAAAGCGCTACGCGTAGAGCGTTCAGAGCGTCGTGAAGTGATGGGCACAGCGAAAATGCAAGTGGGTGAAGCAGCCCGTTCTGGCAAAATTGTGTTCGAAATGGAAAATGTGAATTACCAGATTGATAATAAAGTACTGGTAAAAGATTTTTCAGCTCAAGTATTACGTGGCGATAAAATCGCGCTAGTTGGGCCAAACGGTTGTGGTAAAACAACATTATTGCGTTTGATGTTGGGGGATTTGCAAGCAGATAGCGGACGAGTGCATTGTGGGACTAAGTTGGAAGTTGCTTATTTCGACCAGCACCGCGCAGCATTGGACCCAGATAAAACCGTGATGGATAATTTAGCGGAAGGTAAACAAGAAGTCATGGTGAATGGTAAGCCACGCCATGTTCTCGGCTATTTGCAAGACTTTATGTTCCCGCCAAAACGTGCAATGACACCGGTTAGGGCGCTTTCTGGTGGTGAGCGTAACCGCTTGTTGCTTGCGCGTTTATTCCTAAAACCAAGTAACTTATTGATCCTCGATGAACCGACTAACGACCTTGATGTCGAAACTTTAGAGTTACTCGAAGAGCTAGTTGATGGTTACCAAGGAACGGTTTTGTTGGTTAGCCATGACCGAGAGTTTGTTGATAACAGTGTGACAGAATGTTGGATCTTCGAAGGTAATGGGGTCATTAACCGTTTTGCTGGTGGGTATTATGATGCTCAACAACAAAAAGCACAAACCGTGAGTTTGAAAGCAGAACAAACAGGTAAAGTGGCTGGCCAAGATAAACCAACGAAACCGAAAGAAGCGGTAAAGCGGTCAAATAAGCTCAGTTATAATTTATTACGTGAATTGGAACAGTTGCCAGCAAAATTGGAACAACTTGAAAGTGATATTGAAGCACTACAAGCTCAAGTTGGCGATGCAGATTTTTTCAACCAACCGCATGATGTAACAGAAAAAACGCTGACTCAGCTATCTGCAAAAGAAGCTGAATTAGAGCAAGCGTTTGACCGTTGGCAAGAGCTTGAATTACTGAAAAACGGCGAATGACGCTTTAATTAAAGGAGCAAATACACTTTGTGCAACCATGAGTCTCATGAACATGTGCTTTGTCCTCAGTGTGACATGTTGGTTGCAGTTCCTGAATTGGAACAAGGGAGCAAAGCAACGTGTCCACGCTGCGAAACCACATTGGTCTCAAAGTGGCGATATCCGTATAAGCAGCCAGCAGCATATGCATTTAGTGCATTAATTATGCTATTTATTGCCTGCTTATTCCCCTTTGTTAAGATGGGCGCCGCAGGGATTGAAAATGAAATATCGTTATTCCAAATAATTGAAATTATAGCTACCACGCGCTATAGCGGTTTGGCGCTATTTTTTCTGTTTTTTTCATTGGTTATTCCTGCATTTTGTATGGTCACAATCATCCTTTTAGGGGTGCAGGTTCATATTCCTAAAAATATTAAAGTGGTGATCACCCGTATTTTGTTCCAAATGAAAGCGTGGTGTATGGCTGAGATTTTTCTAGCGGGGGTCTTAGTCAGTTTTGTTAAATTGATAGCTTACGGCGATATTGGCATCGGGTTAAGTTTTTTACCTTATTGCGCGTACTGCATGCTGCAAGTAAGGGCTTTTCAATGCTTAGATCGTCACTGGCTATGGAACCGAATTGAAGCGGCTCCGAAATTAGATAAGCCGTTAATCGTGGGCCAGACGGGTATTAAACAAGATGTACGCTTATGTCTTGTGTGTACGGCAATTTTACCGGCTGGACAATCAAAATGCCCACGCTGCCACTCCCATGGTAGTGTACGTAAAAAACAAAGTTTACAATGGACTTTGGCTCTTTTAATGACATCAATTATGTTGTATATCCCTGCGAATGTGTTGCCGATGATGACCACAAATACGTTAGGTACAGCATTAAATTCGACCATTATTGATGGCGTCATTTTACTGTGGGAAGACGGGTCATATCCTGTTGCTATGGTGATTTTTGTTGCCAGTATTATGGTGCCTACATTGAAAATGATAGGAATTGCATGGCTTTGTCTAGATTCCAAAGGGTATGGTAATCGGGACCCGCATCGTATGCATTTTATTTATGAGCTGGTGGAGTATGTTGGCCGTTGGTCAATGATAGATGTGTTTGTTATCACCATTTTAGCCTCTTTGGTTCAAATGGGGCAATTGATGAATATTGTCCCTGCGATGGGGATTATTTTCTTTGGTGTGGTTGTTATTCTCACAATGTTTGCAGCGATGACCTTTGACCCCAGATTAACTTGGGATCGCTGTGAAAGAAAAAATGCAGTAAATACTGTTGAACAAGAAGGAGTCATCGGGTGACTGATAAAGAAACACCACAGGCCAATGCCAAAATTAGTAAGTTAAAAAGTTGGTCGCCTGTATGGGTGATCCCAATAGTGACAGTCTTGCTTGGCGCTTGGGTCTTATTTTACCATTTTAGCAACCAAGGCCCTGAAGTGACATTAATCACTTACAATGCTGAAGGAATAGAAGCAGGTAAAACCAAAATTAAAAGCCGTAGCGTCGATATTGGCGTTGTGGAAAGTGTGACACTTGATGACAATTTTAGTCGAGTGGTCATTAAAGCGCGTTTGAACAATGAAATGAAAGAATTACTGCGTACTGATTCTGCGTTTTGGATTGTAAAACCAACAATTGGGCGTGATGGCGTTACTGGGCTAGGTACATTACTTTCAGGTGCTTACATTGAGCTTCAACCGGGCTTAGCGGCAAAAGAGCATTTCGAGTTTACCTTATTGGATACCCCACCTCTTGCATCACCTGATGCTAAGGGAATTCGTGTTGTATTGGTGAGCGATAAGGCAGGACAATTAAATCCAGGTGATCCAGTGTTATTCCGTGGTTACCGGGTCGGTTCTGTTGAAACGAGCGACTTTGATATGGATAAACGCGATATGCGTTATCAATTATTTATCAATGCGCCTTATGACAAATTGATTAGTTCAAATGTACGTTTTTGGAAAGATAGCGGTATAGCTTTTGATATGTCATCCCAAGGCGTGCATGTTGAAATGGGCTCAATCGCGACATTATTGACCGGTGGTGTGAGTTTTGATGTTCCAACCGGGTGGGTTCCTGGTGCTAATGTGAAGGAAAATGCTGAATTCCAACTGTTTGACAACCAAAGCAGCATTCAAAATTCCTTGTATACACAGTATCAAGATTTTGTCTTATTCTTCTCAGACTCAGTGCGAGGCCTACAACCGGGTGCGCCGGTAGAGTTCCGTGGTATTCGTTTAGGTACTGTTGCACAAGTGCCTTTTTATACCGAAGGTTTAGACCAATCACTGGATAATGACTTTAGAATTCCTGTTTTGATCCACATTGAACCAGAACGTTTTTCTAAGGATGTCGGTAAGAACTTTAATTTAAAAAATGAATTAAATTTAGCTTTGAAAGATGGCTTAAGGGCATCACTAAAATCAGGGAATTTATTAACGGGCGCGTTATTTGTTGATCTGGATTTTGTGCAAAATGCAGAGCCTTATAAAGGCCCAACCGTGGTTGCCGGCTATAAAATTATCCCAACAACCAGTGCAGGTTTAGCGCAAATTCAACAAAAAGTCATTGCGGTGTTGGATAAAATTAACAATATGCCAATTGAACCGATGCTTAACCAAACGACACAAACATTGGCTGAAGGGCAGAAAGTTGTTAAAGAAGCTAATGCGATGTTGGCTCAACTCAACAAAGTTATGGCGAGTAAAGAGTTCCAAAATTTACCTCATGACTTGCAAAAAACACTGCAAGAAATGAACCGTGCAATGCAAGGTTTCCAACCTGGTTCTCCAGCTTATAATAAAATGGTGGATAACATGCAGCGTTTAGACCAAGTATTAAGAGAAGTTCAGCCGCTTCTACGTACTTTGAATAATAAGAGTAATGCGTTAGTTTTCGAAGCTGAGCCAACGAAGGATGTTGAGCCTAAAGGAGTGAAAAAATAATGAGATATTTACTATCAATATTTGTTTTATTATTGGCAGCTTGTAGCAGTACCCCAGAGAAAAAGTACTACCAACTGCCAATGAAAACTCCTCAGACACAATCTGCAGAGGTGATGAATAAAGGCCAAGTGTGGTTACAACGCATCATGTTATCAGATGTGCTGACATCAAATGGGATTACTTACCAAACGACAGATGTCAGTTATACCAATGCAAGTACGCATCTATGGGCGAGTCCTTTAGAACAACAGCTTGGTCAGTCGATGGTGAGTGAATTATCTGCAGCGTTACCTGAAAAACTCGTGTCTTTGCAGCCATTACAAAACTCACCGGATACACTTGATATTACTTTGACGGCCTTTAATGGGCGGTATGATGGTAAAGTATTAATCCAAGGCTTTTGGACTTACACTCATGATAAAAACGTGATCCGTCTTAATTTTGATGTACAGCTAGACCAAAATGAAGATGGCTACCCTGAGCTAGTTCGCACGTTATCAATGGGGTGGCAGCAAGTCGCTGAGAGTATTGCGAAAGAGATAGATAAATACTAATCATTGGTTATTACTTAAGTAATTTATATTAAATGCACCTTGAATATATGTGGTTTATATATTCAAAGTGCATTTTTAATTTCATTAAATATAGATATTCTTTTTATTTATATATTAGTGAATAATAATTGATTTTGTTCGCTAATATTATGATAAATAAAAGAATGTTTTTATTTTTAAATCAAATCAATAGGTTGTGTTAATTGTCATATACAAGTCACATTTATGCCATTTATGACAAATATATGAAAATCTTTACTTGATTTTTTTTTCAACGGGCGCTATTTCTATAGTGTACCTATTAAAAATAGTAGGTACTGTTTTCTTTTCCATTTAAATGATGAGGGAAGTAAGGCATGAAAAGACAGAAGCGAGACCGTTTAGAAAGAGCTTTATCAAGAGGTTATCAAGCAGGTTTAGCAGGGCGCTCTAAAGAGTTGTGCCCATATCAAGCAGTAGATGCTCGGTCGCATTGGCTAGGTGGTTGGCGAAAGGCGATGGAGGATCGAACCATAGCGGTGGTGTAACCCCAATATTCTTTGAACGTTTAGCTTAAATAGCCTGAGCTCGTTTTCTTGCATATTTTTGGGTTTTTAAGCTGAAGGTATTCATTCATTTAAAAACCTCCGCCATTGCGGAGGTTTGCATTTCAAATATTTAGAATGCGCTGGTGTCTTTAAAAAGACCCACTTTTAAGTCTGTTGCAGTATAAATTAATTTACCATCAACTAAGACTTCACCGTCTGCTAACCCCATGATCAGTTTACGGTTGATCACGCGTTTAAAGCTGATGCGGTAAGTAACTTTTTTCGCGGTAGGGAGAACTTGGCCAGTAAATTTAACTTCGCCAACACCTAAAGCGCGCCCTTTACCTTCACCGCCGAGCCAGCCAAGGTAGAAGCCAACTAGCTGCCACATTGCATCGAGGCCTAAACAACCAGGCATGACAGGGTCGTTTGTAAAGTGACAGCCAAAGAACCAAAGGTCTGGATTAATATCCAATTCAGCTTCCACATAACCTTTGTTAAATGTACCGCCATCTTCAGTCATACTGACGATACGATCCATCATCAACATATTTCCAGATGGCAATGGAGGACCATTTTCTCCAAATAACTCACCTTTACCAGAAGCAATTAAATCATCTTTTGTGTAGGATCCGCGTTTCTCAACCATGTTCTTAAGATAGCCTTTATTAAGTGTAGGTCTACAGGATAGCTTACACTTGTACGCTGAACAACTCCGATCTGCTATTTTTTACGCAATCTTTACTTAACTTATCCATTTTAAGAACCAAGGAAGTCGGGCTTTATCAGGTGAGTTTGCTTGATTAATCCGTTCTTGAATTAAAGCTAACAGGTGTACATTTTCTTCTTCAGCTTGTTGTTCAAAGTAAGGTTGCTTAGTCAATATAGTAATGGCTTGGGCGACATGTTCAACAGGCCAAATGTGGAATTGACCTTCTTTTACGGCTTCAACGACAGCAGACTTGGTGCATAAATGGCGAACATTTGCCATCGGGATGATGACACCTTGGTTGCCAGTTAACCCACGTTTTTCACAGATATCAAAGAAACCTTCAATTTTCTCATTCACCCCGCCAATAGGTTGGACATAGCCAAATTGGTCAACTGCACCCGTGATAGCAACTTGCTGGTCAATAGGTTGCAGTGATAATGCGCTAATTAAAGCGCACAGCTCTGCGAGTGATGCGCTATCACCATCAACTTCACCATAGGACTGCTCAAAGACGATAGAGGCGGAGAAAGGCTGAGGCTGCTCTAATTTCAGCTCGTAATTTAAATAGGCTTGCATGATCATCATGCCTTTGGCGTGGATATTCCCACCCAGCTCTGCTTTACGTTCTACATCCGTGAATTCACCGTCACCTAAATGTGCGACACAGGTAATACGGGATGGCTCACCAATAGCGTCAGGGTGCCCTGGATATTGTAAGACAGACAAGCCATTAACTTGGCCGATAACTTCGCCTTCAGTTTTAACGAAGATTTGTTCTTGCAAAATATCGTCCTGAGTACGTTCAGCAAGAAAACTGTGGCGCCATTGGCGGTTTTCATTTGCTTGCTTAAATGACTCTTGAGTCAGCAAATGGTTAACATGGTAGTGGCTGGCATCAACAAGAGAGCGAACTAACCAAAGAATATCAAGAGGAAGATTAAATTTATCTTCACAGTAACGAACAGCTTGTTGGATGAAAGGGACCCAGCCATCAGCAGAAATATGTGGTAATTTATTGGATTCAATAATGGATTTGACATAACGCATCCATAAGCTCAATTGTTCTTCATCTTCGAAGAACATAATAGGCTCATATTCGCCATAAATTGCGCAGCTAAATAGTTCCGGTGATGTAAATTCAAACTCTTCTAAAGCTAATCGGTCACCAACAATAATGACTTTAAGTTCTAAAGGTTGTGGTTCAATTTCAATCGGTAAAGGCTGATTCTCAGAATAAGGTAACCATTCAAGTTGTTGACGGTTAACCATATTTTTTAGGCGAGCCCACATTAAAGGTTGGCTAATTAATGCGCTAGCTGCGATAACTAAGATCCCGCCATTAATTTGGTGAAGTAATCCTGGCACTAAATTCAATGAAGGGGTGACATAGCCAAATAATTGTTCGGGTTCTATCCAACTACGGTAAGCAATTTTTTCATGGGAAGAGAAACGGCTTTTAACACCACTTTTCCATTGAAAAAGACGGCTATCTTCAGATAATTGATAATCACCATCAATGGTATTTATCTCTGCCAGTAAAGGGGTAATTGCATTAGCATAAAGGCTAAGATACGCCTCACTGTCATCAGACTTGATAAACATGAAGCGTGTTTGGGCAAATTCATCAACGAAATGTTGTATGCCATCAGATAGCCTAGGCTGAATGTCTGATAAAATTGCAGGGGTCAACGTTTCTGAAGATACAAATTTCGTCTGAAATGACGATAAGTTAGGAATTAGGCCTTGCCATGTTAGTTCTTGACTGATCACTATAATTATCTGCTATTAATAGAGTTATAAATAAAATGCCTGCCAGTAAGCTGGGCGTATATGCCTGAAAAAGGTTTATTGAATAAATTTGCTAAATAGCATTGTTTGTTTTATAAACAAATTTCAGGCTAATTCATTACCCAATGGGCAAGCTTGTTATATTAGCCTTTGATAGGCAATCTTGCAGCAATAATTGTTGAATTATCGACTAGAATAACGAAAACATAAATACAATGGGTAGTGTCATTGGCCAAGTTAAGCCAATAAGTATGGCGCTCAGTAGGCGCATAAAAAAGTTTGGATCTTTTGTTACGAGTAGGGTAAATAGCATTGCGCATACACCGCCAATCCCATAGATGACGAGTATGTATTCAAATGTGGACATGCAGTTTTATTAATTTGTTAACAGATAGGGGCGGATTGTACACTATTTTTACAAGGTAGGCTTACCTTCTTTATTGAAAAAGTGAATATTCCACTAAATCGAATATCTGCATGAGTATTTTGTTTATAATCTTGCTAATATAAAAATAGGTTCAATTTTCTTCAGGAAAAATTATGAAATATCAGCAGCTTGAAAATCTTGAATGTGGCTGGAAATGGGAATACCTCGTCAATAAAGCAAGAGGTGGCGAAGCAATTACCCGCTATATAGAAAGAAGCGCAGAAAAAGAAGCCATAGACTTGCTGCTAAAAATGGAAAATAGACCGGTTGATGTACTAAAGTGGATCACTCAGCATATGAACCCAGAGCTTGATAACCGAATGAAACAGAGTATTCGGGCGAGGCGTAAGCGTCATTTCAATGCCGAGCATCCACATACACGTAAGAAATCAATAGATTTAAATTTTTCAGTATGGCAGCGTTTGTCTAATCTTGCCGTGAAGCGTAATAAAACGTTGTCTGAAACTATTATTCAGTTGATTGAAGATGCGGAACACAAAGATAAATATGAAAGCCAAATGAGCTCATTAAAACAAGATTTGCAAGCGATCCTTGGAACATCAAAGGAAAAAGATAATTAAAGAAGATCTGTGAGGATCCGTGCTGGCAATTCAAGCTATATGATGATTGCGGGAAGTTTAATTTTAAAAGTTAATTTTTGTATCGAGCCTATTATTTTCAGTAATAAAAAACCCCAATATTAATTGGGGTTTTTGTATTTCAGTTCGAAATTCAAACTAGGGCTAAGAATTAAGCACCTGGCTGAGTTACAACTTCAGTTGTACCTTGGATTTCGATTTCAACGCGACGGTCTGGCGCTAAACACTCGATCAGAGCTGCACGACCTTTAACGTTGTCACATTTGTTACCAGTTACTGGATCTTCTTTACCACGGCCTTCTGCAGCGATTGCGCTAGCTGGAACGCCTTTAGCAACTAAGTAGTCAACTACAGACTGAGCACGTTTTTGTGACAGTGGTAAGTTGTAGTTTTGTGAACCGATACGGTCAGTGAAACCAACTACCAGTACGCGACCTTGAGTTGGGTCGATGCTGCTAAGTTCGTTGTACAGCTCATTCAGAGCTTCTTGACCTTCTGGTTTCAGGCTTGCTTTGTTGAAGTTAAACAGAACGTCTGAACGCAGAGTAAAGCGTTTGTTTTCAACAACTGGAGCTGGAGCAACAACTGGAGCTGGCGCAACAACTGGAGCATCAGCTTGACCGAAACGGTAAGCAACACCAACGCTCAGCATGCCGTTGTCTGGACGAGTACCGATGTTGTCTTTATCACCTAAGTTGCTAACCCATTGGTAGTCTAAACGAGTAGCCCACTCTGGAGTGATTGCGTACTCAAGACCCAGTGCGTATACAGGTGCAACGCCAGTGTCAGTTTCTTTGAAACGACCTTGAGTTTGGTTAGCTTTAGCTTCTGTACGGTAAACCATACCACCTAAACGAGTGTAAACGTCTAAGTCATCCATGATTGGATAGCTTAATTTAGTAGTTAATGAAACACCCATAGATTTCAGGTCACCGCTGTTACCAGCGCCTTTGTATTTCATTTTACCGAACCAATCGTAACCAAGCTCGAAGCCCATGTATTGGTTATATTGGTAACCAGCGAATGCACCAGCACCGAGAGTATCACGGTCAGTAGTGTTACCTACGTGAAGATTAGTTTCAGGTGAAGTGAATTTAGTGTCTTCATAGTGAGACCAACCTAATTTAGCACCGGTATACCAAGTGTTATCTTTTGGAGCTGCTTGTGCAACGGTTGCAAAAGCTGCTACTGCCACTGCTACTGCGATAGCTGTTTTTTTCATTTTTACGCCTCGTTATCATCCAATATTGGCTTGGCTTCGCTGAGCCTTATTATATGCCATTGGTTTAATTTACTTGCTAGGTTTCGCAGACATTATCTACAAAAAAATAATAAAAGTAAAAAAATAATGCCATAAGCCGAACAAGCTAAAGTCTACAACGAACTTAAAAAGATACAAGTAGAGTGAGCAATAATCGTTAAAAAAAGTATTTTTTTAGTGTATAAATCAGAGAGATATGTATATTTTCTGTAATGATTATATTTAATCTATCTGATTGATCTACAATACTTTTAATTTAACTTTAGAGACAAATATGCCTAAAGGTTAAATTTAGTAAGAAAATTCTTAATCTTAGCTAGTGGTAATGATTTGAATGAATTTTTAAGTGGTTTGGCTGTCCTGCTAGTGTATTAATCATATTAAACGTTTTCTGTGGGCGCATAATTAAACCGATAGAACGGCCTTCTTGAGCTGCGTATTGCAAGCGAATAAAATCTTGCTCGCTTATTTCCGGTAGCCACCCTAGAACCACGCTATAATTCCCACTTCTTAAGGCTTTTTCCATGGCATCAATCGTGGTGATATCTTCCATATGATTTAATTGCATAACTTTATGAGTTGGTATTCCTGATTGTTCTAACCAGTGCTTACTGAGTTTCTTATTAGGGCTTAACCAGAGCAACCAGCGTGATTGAACCCCAAACTGGCGAAGCATTGGCAACAAAATGTAATCCATAATAGGGTGTTTTTCATCGTAAACAAGTTCGCTCACCATACCTTGTTGTATAGAGCTGTTAGTAAGCCCTGTAGCAGGGATTGATTGTGCGTAATTATTAAGAGAATGTTCTGTTGAGTTGTTCCAAGAATAGATGCTCATAATTTACCTCGTTACAATGCTGTATGAACATACAGTAACTGTATATCCATCCAATATCAAGACTATTTTTTCAAAGCGCTTCGCAACTTTGTTGTTTTTTTCTGCATTCTTCTTGGCATTTTTTATGGAAGCTCTCAAAATTAGTTATGCGTAATTATCTGTAAAAAAAGAAGTTATAAAATTATTTTTCTCAAGGATGAAAATTGAGCATACCCAAAAAGGAGTTTGGTAATGTTGTTAGAAGAAGAAAAAATTTTTTATTTATCTCGTTTGTTAAGTCAGTTTGGCGAGCTAAAACGCAAAAATCATTTTGGTGGATTTTGTCTATTAGTCGATGATGCCATTGTAGGATTGGTACTCGACGGTTGTTTTTATTTGCGTGGCTGCTTAGTGGCAAGAAGTCACTTTGAAGCGTCAGGGTTCAATCGGTTAGTTTATAGTAAAAAAGGCATTCCATTGGAAATGCGCTACTATCTACTTTCGGAACAAGTTTGGCATGACGAGCCCTTGTTTCTCCAATATATTGAGTTGGCGTACCGTTCAGCTATCGAGGAATTAAAACAAAAGCAATCAATGACTATGCGCATAAAAGATTTGCCTAATATGAATATGTCGGTTGAGCGCGCACTAGGGAAAATCGGAGTATCGCATGTTGATGAGCTGCGTATGATGGGGGCAAAGGCTTGTTTTATGAAGCTAAAAAAACATGGTAGGAATAACCCAAGTATTAAGTTACTCATTGGCTTAGCCGCTGCAATAGAAGGGTGTCATAGTGCTGTTTTACCCAAGGATATCAAACAAGAGTTAATTGCTTGGTATAATAGTTTTGAGTTGACATCAGCCTAAACCTGCGGAAAGCGACTGTTATTATAATTAATATTACATTACGCGATATGAAATGGGTGGGTATTTAGGATTTTAATACCCGCTCATCGGTATATTTATGACGCACTAATGGTTCGAATTATCTGTTTTATCTCAGGGATTAATTCGAGTAATAACTTAGTTTGTTCCATGATAAGTAACGTTTTTTCGTCATCACTAGTTGAAATATTATCTATTCGGTTTAATAAACTATGGCGAAGCTCATCTGATTTTTTATCAATAACGAGTGGGTCAATGGTGGTGATTTGTAACGACGATTCAACATAGCAAATTGCGTCGTTGAGTAATGAAAGGTTACCTTCATTTTGCATTTTTTCACGATGTGCGCCTAATGCAGAAATATAACTGAGTAAGGTATGGTTTAAGCAGAGTAGGCGAAAAGCTTGTTCTTGGGTGATTCGATAAGACTTAGGGTCAGAAGCCATATTGGACACAATAGAAGCGAACTCTGCATCATTATTATGTGCATCTCTACGTGCAATTCGGTACTCAAGGCGGTTGTCTTTACCTTGGTAGTATTGTTGTAAAATAGCATCTAAATAGCGGCAGTTGCTATCCATAGTTTTTTGAATGACTTGGGGAAGTTGGCGGAACTTCCAGTCTGGCCAAATAAAACTCACTGCAAGTAATGCAATAAAACAACCAATTAATGTGTCAATGATCCGTGGAAGTGCAACATCAAACCCCTCGCCCAGTAGGTTAAAACAAAACAAAACGAGAAGTGTGATAAATAATGTTGCTTGAGCATATTGACTACTGCGAAACATAAAAAACAGTAAACCAGAAATAACGATTAGCGTAAGTTGCCCTTCCATTGAGGGGATTAAATTCAGCAAAGGTAAGCCAATAAGAATACCAACGATAGTTCCTATTATGCGAAGGGCTAAGCGCCGTTTAGTGGCACTGTAGTTTGGTTGGCATACAAATAAACTCGTGAGTAATATCCAATATCCTCTTTCCATATCAAATAGTTGGATGATGATATAGCCAGTACAAAGGAGAATTGACATTCTTACTGCATGGCGAAATAAAGAGGATTTTGGTGTTAAATGGTGCTTAACTCGCGAAATAATATCACTAATACCGGATAACGATTCGTCAGATAACTGTTCTATTTGCTTATTATTTTGCTGCCATGAACTCTGCTCAAGGCTTAGGCCTTTCAGTTGGACGTCAATTCCTTTTAAGTTTTTAAGTAAGTTATATAGGGCCTTAATTTCATGAAGCTCAGGCGATTGCTGTTTTAGTAGCTGTAGCGATTTTTCAATGTAAGCGAAGGTACGTTCAAAACGAGGATTATGTTGGTATTGTTTACGCCATAAAACAGATTGAGCAACTTGTTGGCAGGCTCTCGCTTGCATGGTTAATAGGCGTTGGAAACGAAATAAAATATCACAGTGACGTAAAGTGCGGCTAAGCTGTTGATATTGTATGTGGGATGAACTTGCTCGTTCGTGAATGTCTTGAGCAACAAAATAATATTGTAGCGAATTTCGTGTACCTTTTTGTCCCCGATCCCCTTTTAATCGACTCAATAATGCAATTTTTGCTTGGTTCATGGTGCTAACCAAGTGGCTGTTTACTAATGCTAAATCATAAACAGAGCGTTGGTAGTCATCTTCTAAATCAGGATCAAATAAGTTAGCTTTTGCGTCTAAATAAGCTGAAAGTTGCTGATAGCATTGGGTTATTGCATCTTGCAATGGCCTTACAGGAAATAAAATATGCCCAATCAAGGTTAAAATATTATACCAAATTGCCCCTGTCAGTAATAATGCGGGTTGTTGGTACCAAGTATCAAAAATGGGTACGCCGAGCATGGTATAAATGGCAATTAATAGTGCACCAAATGCGATGGTAGCGTATCGCTGTCCTAAAGCACCAAGAAGAATAAAGCCACACGTAGAAAATGCGAGGCCAAAAAAGAAAAATAAAGGATAGGGAAAAAGGAGTTCAATAGAAACGGATGCAATAAAAAAACAAAAAAGTGTAATAATTAAATTTTTTATTCTACCAGTTAGCCTATCATCTAAGTCAGTTAGTGCTGCAGCAACCACACCCAATGTGAGTGGGATGGTGATTTTAGGCTCTTGACCTAACAACCATGGCACTAAGGTTGCGCCTGTCAGGGCTATAAATATTCGGATATAATATAAAATATGGCTGTTATATAGCACACGACGATAACTGGTAAGCAGTGTTAACACAAAGTACCTCAAAGGTAAGACAAGCCTTAATCTATATAGGATAGCTTGTTTGCAAGGAATAAAAAACCGTTTGGAATCAAGCCAACCGTATTTTTGTCATTGATTTTCTCAGGTGCAGGACGTATGGAACTGAAATCAACACAGATTGGACAGCGTCTGGCTCAGCATCCCTACAATCGGGTTCGCTTACTCAACGCAGGTATTGAAGTCAGTGGTGAAAACCACCAATATCTTATCCCATTTAATGAACTTATCGATCTTCGTTGTAAGAGAGGGATTGTTTGGGGGGAGTTAGAATTTGAAATTGTGAATGAACAAGTTGTTCGTTTACATGGTACTGAATGGAAGCAAACTCAGCGCTTTTACCATTATTTGAATGAAAAATGGCAACAATGGAGCACTGAAATGAGTCAAATCAGTGCTAGTGTATTGACTGAATTAGTGAATTCGATTGAACAATTGACACAACAAGACAGTTGGCTAACTTTACGCCAATTGGCTGAAATAAAAGATAAAATATCACAAAACTTTTCGTCTCTGCCTATGCCTTTGGCGCGCATTTCATTATATGAAAATTGTGCAGCACAATATCACGAATGTCTGAATTGGCTGAATAGCGGTCAAGAATGCCGAAAACAAATTAATGATCACTGGTGTGAGTCTGTATTAGTTCGTTATCACGATTTTTTCCAGCAAGTAGAAACATCACCACTCAATTATTCACAGTCCTTATCTGTGATTAATGGTGAGGATAATGTATTAGTACTGGCGGGGGCTGGAAGTGGTAAAACATCAGTCCTAGTTGCAAGAGCGGGTTGGCTAATCTTGCGAGGTTTGGCAAAACCAGAACAAATTCTTTTGTTGGCTTTTGGCCGTAAAGCTGCAGATGAAATGAATGAGCGTATTCATTTACGTTTACAACAAGATATTGAAGCTAAAACTTTCCATGCGCTTGCTCTACATATCATTCGTGAAGGTAGCAAAAAATCGCCGGTGATTAGCGAGTTAGAAACAGACACTCAAAAACGACAAACACTGTTATTAAACGAATGGCGAGAACAATGTTCAGCAAAGAAAGCGCAGGCAAAAGGATGGCGAGAATGGCTTTCTGAAGAGTTGCAATGGGAAATTCCAGACGGTGAATTCTGGAAAGACGAAAAAATTAGCACTAAAGTCACTGCCCGTTTAGACCGTTGGCTAAGCTTAATGCGTATGAATGGCGGTAGCCAGAAGGACATGATTGATAATACGTCGGAAGAAATAAGAGATCTTTTTCAAAAACGTATTCGTTTAATGGCGCCGCTATTAAAAGTGTGGAAAAGCGCTTTGAAAGATGAAGGTGCAATTGATTTTTCTGGATTAATTCATCAAGCCATTAATATTTTAGAAAAAGGACGTTTTATTAGCCCATGGAAACATATTTTAGTTGATGAGTTTCAAGATATTTCACCTCTCAGGGCGAGGTTACTGCAAGCACTACGTCAGCAGAATAAGCAAACCACATTATTTGCGGTTGGAGATGATTGGCAAGCCATTTACCGGTTTAGTGGTGCAGAATTAGACTTAACGACATCGTTTGAACATAACTTTGGTATTGGGGAACTTTGCGCTTTAGACACGACTTATCGTTTTAACCAACGCATTGGTGAGGTTGCAAATCAGTTTATTTTACAAAACCCTATGCAGTTAGATAAGCCATTGAATAGTTTAACTAAAGGGAATAAAAAATCTGTTATTCTTCTTTATGAAGATGCCTTGGAACGCTTATTGGATAAAATGAGTGGTTATGTCCTTGATGATGAAACGATATTAGTACTAGCCCGCTACCATTATTTAAAACCTAATATTTTAGATAAAGCCAAAACTCGTTGGCCAAAATTAAATATTCAGTTTATGACTATTCATGCCTCAAAAGGGCAGCAAGCAGATCATGTGATAATTTGTGGTCTGAATAGCGGAAAGGATGGTTTCCCTGCTCCTGCGCGCGAATCAGTTATTGAGCAAGCATTATTGCCTAAGCCCGAAGATTTTGGTCATGCAGAAGAAAGGCGTTTGCTATATGTCGCATTAACACGGGCTAAGCAGCAAGTTTGGTTGCTTTATCACCCAGAAAAACCGTCAGAATTTGTCGATGAACTCAAGCAATTGGGCGTTCCAAAACAAAAGAAACCTTAAAGTATATTATGATCTATTAAGTGCCAGAATACTCTGGCGCTTAATATAGATAGAATTAGTTAGTTCGTTTGGTTAAATAGCTTTCGTAATCAGGAATAACGACGTCTATCGTATTATCAAAATAGGGTGAGGTGATTAAAAAATCAGCGGTTGCAGAGTTGGTTGCGACAGGAATATTCCAAACGGTGGCTAAACGTAGTAGTGCTTTAACATCTGGGTCATGAGGCACGGCATTAAGAGGGTCCCAGAAGAAAATTAATAGGTCAATTTTTTGCTCCGCAATCATTGAGCCTATTTGTTGGTCTCCCCCCATTGGGCCACTTAGCATACTCGTAACAGGCAAGCCAGTATGCTGCTGGATTAAATTGCCTGTAGTTCCTGTTGCGTATAAATTGTGAGCTTGAAGCCGTTCATTATTTTTCTTAGTCCAAGATAATAATGAAGGTTTACAGTGGTCATGGGCAACCAAAGCAATATTTTTTGAGGCTGTAATTTTACGGGTAGTTGATTCCATGATGTTCCCTTAAATAAGATGCGAGATAGACATCTTTAAAAATTGAATGAGCAAAGATATACAACATATATCATAATGCTAATGAATAGTTTATAGGTTTTGGGAGATATTTTGATGAGAGATCAAGAAATTGCTGAAATTTTAAAGCGTGTCCGGACAATCGCTTTAGTGGGAGCGAGTGATAAGGCAAATAGGCCGAGTTATGAAGTCATGGAATATCTTTTACATCAAGGCTATACCGTTATTCCTGTGAGCCCTAAATTGGCAGGTCAAACCTTGTTAGGGCAGCTAGTATACGAAAAGCTTAGTGATATACCTGGGCCTATTGATATGGTCGATGTATTTCGTAATGCAGAAGCTGCAGTAGGAGTGGCCAGAGAAGCCGTGGAAATTAAAGCTAAAGTTTTGTGGTTACAAAAAGGAGTGATTAGCGAAGAAGCACAGCAAATCGCTTTTCAGGCTGGTTTACAGTTTGTTATGGATAAATGCCCAAAACAAGAAATACCTGCTTTAGGTCTTGAAAAATAAAGTATTTCTAGCGTTAAAAAGTAAAGCAGCTAGTGAGCTGCTTTACGGTTGCGTTCATAAATAACAATATAGATATTTGAAGGTTAGTTGCGAAGGCGAGGAGCTTGCAACTGAGACCTTATGGATTCCGCTAGTTCATCCATTGATGGTTGTTCTGGATGGTCTTCTACGGTTTCATAAGTAATTTGAGCTTCAGCCAAATAAGTATGAACAGCATCCCCATTGTCATCTTCCATAACAACATGATACCAAGGTAGATCGCGTAGTGTGCTGTTAGCGGCAATATCATCATCATGTGGTTGTTCGAGCGAATACTCAGCGTCAACATCTACAACGACGCCTAAGTAGCCGAGAAGTTTGTGCCTAACTTGTTGCCCGATTCCATATTTACTGGTGATCATCATAGCGACCTCCTAAAAGCCTTGCTTATACTTCAAACTATATATGGGCAGTGCTACGCGTTTTCAAGCTAATATATGGACAATTATTAATAACGCAATACACTGTCTTTATACGCAACTATGAAAAGCAGTGCCTCATTTAGCAGATTATCTGTTCAATGAATAAAAAACAACTGTTAAAAAGAAGGTATCAATACATTATGCTCTGACAACGGAGGCTCACATGACTGCATCAGGTCGATATTTTTATATTTATGGTCGTGTTCAAGGGGTTGGGTTTCGTTACCAAACCTATCATTGGGCTAATCAGAACGGCATAAAAGGTTTTGTGTGTAACCGAGATGATGGCAGTGTTAAGCTAGCCGTTTACGGAACAGAGCAAGATATTGAATTTGTTGATGAGTGGCTAAAAGCTGGGGGACCACCGGGAGCAAAAGTAGACCATTTTTTCACAGAAAACTGGAAGACCGAGCCAATAGCGGACTTTAGTGTCCGCTATTAGTGAAAAATTAAATACATTTCACCGGTTTTGGCAGGCCAGCAAGTTTAGTGGCTTGCTTAGCTGGCCCTTTTGGAAATAGCCGGTATAGATAGCGGCTATTGCCTTTTTCTTCGCCAAATTGTTGAGAAACTGCTTTAACCAACATGCGAATAGCAGGTGAGGTATTAAATTCCAAATAGAAGTTCCTGACGAAACGGATAATCTCTAGGTGTTCATTGGTAATTTCAATATCTTCTTGCTGCGCTAGCAAAGGAATTAATTCTTCGCTCCATTGTTGGCTATCAAGCAGGTAACCTTGCGCGTCTGTTTCTATCTCTTGATTATTAAAAACCAACATACTCTTTTCAACTCAAATAAAATTAGAACGTAAATTTAGCAAAAATCGAGATATAACCCAAGTAAAGTCGTTAGAATGTCGATATTTTCACCCAACAGTATGAAAGGCGTATATTTTTAAAGCGAATGATCAAATTAGGGGTTTACATCCAATGAGAGGATGTTTATAGTGCACGTCATTGCGGAGGGGTGGCCGAGCGGCTGAAGGCAGCGGTCTTGAAAACCGCCGATGGGAAACCATCCGAGAGTTCGAATCTCTCCTCCTCCGCCAAAATTCAACGCCATGCTATTGATTAGCATGGCGTTTTTGTTTTTTAGGTTTTATGAGTATGCCATCCAGTATGCCATTTTATTTTGGCTTCCCTCCGATTGTATTGGCTAGTATTGGACTCAATTTGGATATAACGAGTTTGAATTGAGACTAGTAAAATAATAAAGGTGAAGTAATGGTAACAATACCCACCTTCAATTATTATTTTATCATGAGTGCTAATTCTTAGTCATGCACTCAAATATCCCCAATGTGTTTATATTCGTGGTACTAACCCATCCGAGTTTAGCTGATTCAGGTAAATCATCAAAAAGTGTTATGGCATGGTAGAGTTGTACCCATTGTTCATCAGCTGTTCGTTTAGCGACCCAGAATTGTTCTTTTCCTGATGTGGGCTGATAGTTGATAGACTTGGAAGCTCTATCGGGTTGATCATAAACCTGAAGCGTACTGGCAGGAGATGGGCTGAACTCAACACAATCTCGATAGGTTGGCTTAGGTTGTTTGCCGAAATAAATCCCCAATATGACGACTGCGATAATTCCCACAAAAGGAAGGCTATTTAATGTGCGATTTTTCATTGAAAGATAACCTCCACATGGTCAATGTGTTTTCCTTGACTGTAAGCATCCAGCCACACTTTTTTGTTAATACGGGATAAGCGGTAATAGGTATCGAGAGGGCCGTCTTCACAATCGCCAGTTGATGTACTAAATAGTTGGTTGGTTTGACTATCAATCACTTCGGCAATCACGAAGGCGCATTTAGCGCCCAGATTCACTGTGCTCGTGACGACATAACGTCCCTCGAGGTAATCATCAACACGACAATCCTTATCGGCAATCGCTTGGTTATTACACATTGGTGTAAAACCACTTTTATCGATGGCGGTATCAAATACATTCGTGTTAAAGGCGCTCGCGGTAAAATTGAGGCAAAACACCATGAAAATAAATACGTATTTAGTCATGATTTATCCTCATTGTTGAACCGTCTTTCTGATGATTGTTTTTCTGATAGGTGAGTCGACCTAATGTGATTGCAATAGCCAGTTCGATAAAAAATAGCAGGAATAATCCGAACATATTTAATCGGTTAGGCAATAGAACGTTAAGGAGTGCCAGTAGCGCTAAGATAACAAGGGAAATGATTGTTGACAGGGTTATCCTGAGTTTCCGAGAACGCGTTGCCGTGTATTGTTGTAGGAAGCCATATCCCCAATACCCCACATAACCTGCGATAGTACCCGCTAGAATCACCATGATATTGAGATTGATTTGGTTGCCAATGCCTATCGCTAAGGCATTCATAATGACAAGGTATAGCGCTAAGAATGTCATTAAACGGAAAATAGGATGCGGGTATTGAAATGGATGGGATACATTTTTAACGGTATGGATATAGACAATAACGCCAGCGCTCAGTCCGATAAGGCAGGCGAAAAGGAGGAAAATAAAAAAGTATTCATAAAGTATAAAAATTAAAGCATGGTCAAAAACCATAAAAGGAATAATCCCGATGAGCAATAAGTAGATAACACATAAAGAAGCGATGAAAGCGAAGACGAATGCCAAAATTTTTCGCGTTAGCATTAAACGGAAAGGGATACCCTTAAACCCATAAATGACCCACAACAATATTTGAGAAATCAAGAGTGGAGCTAACATCGCGATAAGGTAATACAGTAGATACATTAAGGGCTTACCAATAAATAAGTCGACCTTATAGTGATTGGCGATGATGACTGTAAAACCGAATACTAGCACTAAGCTAATGATGAAAAAAATTCGTTCAACACCTAAACGAATATGATTTATTGAATTCATTTTTACCTCTTTTTATTACAATTTTTTTGTGGTTAAAATTTAACCGTGGTTATTTTTTTTGTTTAATCAATAAAATAGCCAACATCAAAAAGGCATGTTGGCTAGGTAAGTTGAGGGTAATCTTTAAGGCTGAATGCCAGAGATTAGAATCGGTAATTTAAACCAAGCATGATATCGTTGGCCTTCACTTTGATTTTTGAGGTGTTTTCCCCATCGCCTACCGCTGTCGTGATGTCGGCTTTTCCAGCATCTAAATAGCGATAACTTAGACCCATATCCCAATCGTCATTGATGGCATAGTTCACCCCCGCACCGACACTCCAGGCAAAGTTATTGGCGGTATGCGTGTGAGTATCATGCAGAGAGAGTCCTGGAGTATAAGCATCAGCGCGGGTGGTTTTAAAATCCACGGCCGCATAGCCTAGCCCGACAGAGATATACGGCGTGAAATTTGAGCTATTTTTAATGTCGTAGTACCCATTGACCATCAACGTATTGAGTTTGATTTGGTTTTTAATATCACGAGTTTGATGTACGCCATTACGCACACGGTCGCGGATGTTGTAGGTTGAATTTGCTTTATCACGCGCCATAAATTCCAATTCAGCGCGAACAGGGATATCAAACTGATTGGAAAAGTCATAACCTAACGCAAGTCCACCGCCAAATACACCCGTACGATGGCTATCTCCATTTTTTGTACCATTATCACCGGCATCAGCATAGCCGCTGTAGACAAACTGCTGGCCGGACATTTGCACAATAGATGCGCCCATTTTTCCCGTAACATAAAGCCCCGTTTTACTGTCATCCGTGCTAGCGAATGCCGGTAATGAAATGCACCCCATTAGGGCGGAAACAATAAACGCTTTTTTCATGATTGATTTCCTTTTAATCAATATCACATTAAGTATGGTTGAATCGCGTTATGTCAGTGGAAGGCATGAAAGATTTGACTCAATCACCTTAATATCACTGACATAAAGATAATTTAGCGTGAGATAGTTTAACCTAATCGATCTGTTTTACCTATCAATAATTAAAATACGATCGGTAATATCGATCATATCTATCAATAAACGGTTATCGATCGGCGTAATCGATCAAGTGCTGTTTTGTCGCTTAAATAAGAAAAAGAGTCGATGACGGAGTTAGTCAAAATGGACAGGAATAAAATGATGTTTAAAGAATGCTCTCCTTTCTTGAATAGGTTGGTATGCTCGATATTATCAAGCACCAAAATACGGGATAAGTCTTTATGTTAGCGCTAACGCTTTATAAGCAACGCCGTTTACTCATGTTATAGATATGAAAACCGAACTCCGTTAAGACCCAATCGTTTGATGTATTCCATTGAATCATTCCTTTTTTCTCCAGCGAATTGAGTGTCCTTTTGTTGCAGAGTGAGCCATAATTGAGTTTCACATTACTCAAGGTTTTTAGTTGCCGTTCTGATAATTTCATCGCGTTCACCGTAAGATCCAATTATTTAACGTATACTGTGGCTATAGTTGTTCGCGTCCAGAAAAGTGCGCATGCATTTGTTCTGTCAGTACCCACAACGCTTTATTGAGCTTAATATCCCCATCAATTCCATTCACTGAACGCGTGCGAGCGCGTTTACCTTTGGCATTCCTGCCTGATAATCCTCCCTTGATTAAATTTTCCTGCAAACGTTGGTAGACGGTCCACAAATCGTCTTTCTTATCCTCAAAACGGCGAGGTTGTAAGACTTGAGCTTCAGTTATTGGTTGATGTTCCTCACCAAAGCGATAGGTTAAAGCCGCATGCGCCAAAGCCTGTTGTGCTGGTGGCGGTAATAGTAAGGACTGCATTTGCTCACGTTTTTCAGCGATAGCATCAAACGTATCTAACACTTCGTAAGCCCCTTCAATCACTTTATCGACGACATTACCTTTATGGGGAACTCTGACCTCCCCAAAGGTATCGCCACAAACCAGCCCATTTTGACAAACATAGCGAAAAAAGCCCGGTAACATTTGATAACTGCTTGAACCATCATGGCTATTAAGTAAGATGATTTCAGGCACTTGGCTACCCGTAATTTGGTCATGACGTCGGAGCCGTAACAGATGCTTAGTATGATCACGACGGCTGTCATCTCGCACACGAGTTTGGCATGCAAAGAACGGATAAAAGCCTTCTTTTTGCAGGCTATCCAATAAGGTAATCGTAGGAATATAAGTATACTTTTCGCTACGAGATTCATGCTTTTCTTCAGAGAACACACTGGGTACGGTGCGAAATAACTCTTCGAGAGTTAACGGGTGGTCACGGCGAATGCTATTCGCCGCACCAAAGCGGGATGCTAAGCGAGTCATAATGAATTTCCTTTAAAATGAATTGGATAGGTAATACGAAGGCGTAAATAAGGACGTGGTTAATCGATTAGATGGAAAATGGCGGAACGTTCTGGGTGTTGCGCCGCATAATCACGCAATTGATAAAAGCGATCGACGAGGATGTCACTTTCCGTTTGAAATGACCATAAACTGTACATCATCAAACACACGGCAATGCCTGCCGCTTCGCAACTGACGTTGGCTTCGTTACCGTTATGTGGGTTGAACAGCGTCAGTGTCTCTTGAGGTAAATCGGGATAAATAAAAGTGCCACCATTGGATAAGGTGCAATATTCCCAATATCCACCCTGATAGTCATCACAAAACTGCCCCATAGTGGTAAAGATGACCACTTCAAAGGTGGTCCAGCCTTTCACGCTCCCGAAGTGGTTGAGCCAAAAATCAAGTCGTTGTTCATTGGGGACGAGTGTCATTGCAATAGCGGATTCAGTTGTATTATTCATCAGTTGATACTCCAAGAAAAAGAAATAAAAAAGCGCCAATCCTGTTAAGGACTGACGCTGAGAGTGATAATTAATGGGGTAATGTAAGAGGTTAAAAGAACAGGCTCCACAGGGATTTAGCGACGGAGACGATACTGTTTTTAACGGTGCTAACCGTACTTCTTATCAATGGCGGCAAGGGAATGATATTGATTAAGGTATCCACAATATCACTGACACATTGACCAAAATCGTTACGTGCGGCGTTCTCCACCGATTGCGTCCGGTAAGGGGTGTTCAGTTGCCTAGCTACTCCGCTACTGGCTTGCGCCGGTAACGCCTGTATGAGCTGCTCTGCTAATTCAGTCAGTTGATAGTTTTCGATTGCAGATACAACCATCACAGGATGGTACGGCTTAAAAGCTGTTACTACGGCTTGTTGCTTTAATTTTAAGTTATAGGCCTGCTCTGAGGATGGCTTGTGGTTGTGTTCATTCCACTGGCGACAAGGCTCTATTTTATCGGCTTGGTTCAAGACAAATAGAAATTGATTAGGTTGGTAACCGCATTTCTTCGTGAGAAAGCGATAACACTGTTCATCAGAAGACCAGGCTCGGTCATCGGCCTTGAGTACCCAAATGATTAAATCGAATTCTGGTAATAAGTTGCGATAGAGCTGGTGGTACTCTTTATCCCGCTCAAGGCTTTCCCCCACGCCGGGTAAATCTACAAAAGTGAGAGTATGGTTGTTCATCGTCATGCTGAAGCGTTGGGCTTGGCGTGTGCAGCCTGAAACATCACTCACAGGTGATAATGACGATTGGAATAGTGCGTTGATAAGACTGGATTTTCCCGCTCCCGTTTTACCCATCAAACCGATGGTGGGGGAGTAATTGATGAGCTGACTGAGTTGGTTAAAAAATGATGTTTTAAATGAAAAGGGAAAGGCTGCGAGAGCCTTCTCCAGTTCAATATGTTGATTCATACAAACTCCTTGAAAATAAAATTATCATTATTCAAGGTGATAATATATATTTGAAATTATTTTAAATTTTTCTTTTTAACTAGCAGTATGAGTTCTTCAATGGAATCCCGTGGTAGAACAATTTGATCAATCATCGCCTCGATAATTTCGTTAATATTTTTATTATGATTTTTGGCTATTTTTTTTAATTTTACCATTGATGATTTGGAAATATACGTATTCAGTACAGCCTTATCTTTAACACCATCACGATATTTTTTTTGGCTCCAAGCTTTTCTTGTTTGAGATAGAAAAAGCTTGACCGCTTCTACACTTGAAATAATAGCCCAATAATCAAAACAGGAAATAATCAATTTCCATTTTTCATTTTGAATAAGAACATTAACATCATCATCAACAGCAATATTTGCGCGGATCATCCTCTCGGCTATCCATTTTAATGCTTCATTCTTTCTGGGTAAAAATAAAAAAGGATCGGGGTATTCTTTAAAAATAGACGAAGCTTTATCTTTCATGTAAAAGACTGTCTCATTAAAATCTTTAGGGTTTATAAACAAAACTAAAAAGTCCAAAAAACAAACAATATAATGAAAAGGGATATTCCTGCCCATGATAGGGTTCAAGTTCAAGGGAGAGTAATTATACACGCCAGTCATAATTGATGGATAATCATTTTCTATAAGGTGTTTATTATACGACTTCATGAGAAAGTTTAAGATAACAAATGATATTCTTTCATCCGTTAAAAAAGATAATTGTTCTATTGGGATAATCTTTTGCTCTATCGTTCTGAGATAATAATCAACATTTTTAAATCTACTCCCGACATGCTGATTTAACTCACTAAGTAATGTACACACATTCTTATTCTTTGCCTCAGATATCATTTTATAAAGCTCATTAGGCGGCAGTGTTTTTTCTGAAAACATATAGAACAGAACAGCATAATATTGTCTGCACTCCAAATAATTATCATTGACATTTATATTTATCATTTATTCTCCACGTAGTATTTTTTGCATATGTTTACATAGTATTTTACGTAGTGTTTAAGGTGTCATTGTACTACATGAAAACCCCTATTTATGTGCTAAAACTCACGATAACTGCACTAATTATTATTAGAGTGAAGGCTAATCTTTAGATAAGTTAATATCAGAGTTGACTCTCCTCAAAAAGAAGCTGCTTATTGTGGTTCGAAAACGCGCTGTCACGGGCATTGATGATAAGATAAAGAAAGGCTTTATCGTGTTGGAATAGTATTATTTTAATAAAGATAACCAGCATCATAACCACACCTAAAAGATTAAACATTACCCTGTCACTGACTCACCTATCCATATATTCATCATCTTGGTTAAATGATGAATGCCTATTTTTAACAACATCCCTTCTAGATATGAAATAAAACCAACCACAGGTATTAATCATGTCTAGTTACACCTACAATAAGCATTACATTCAAAAGATAAACCACACTATCCGTAAAGCACTTTTAATTCACAATCGTGTGACGGCTGTTCGGGTTGACTTGCGCTTCCCATCTGAAAATATATTTCACTTTAACGATTCGAGGGTCATCACTCGATTCTTTGAATCGTTAAAAGCCAAAATAAATGCTGACCTAAAACGTAAAAATAAAATATGGAAGCGTAACCACATATGCCCGTTATCTTATGTCTGGGTTAGAGAGTTCGGTGAGATAAATAACAAAAAGCACTATCATGTTCTTTTGCTGTTAAATAAAGATGTTTATTGGAACCTAGGTGATTTCATCAAAATTGAAGGAACGCTCTATGCATTAATACAGCAAGCATGGTGTAGTGCTATTGGTGTGAACTACCCTGCGGAGCGTTATTTAATTCATATTCCAGATAACGCCATAACGTGGCTAGATAATAATAAACCCAATATTGAAAGCACGATATTCGAATTAAACCAGCGCTGTCGTTACTTAGCCAAAGAACATACAAAATATTATGGTGATGGTGAGCGTTCTTTTGGATGTAGTCGCTAATAAAAAACATGAGGGGGATATCTTTTGGAAGAGAGATATCCCTAAACACTTATCGATATCCCTTCTGCCTTTTAACTTTAAAGACAGGAGTTCAATAATGACTACTCAAGCTATTCCCTTACTAGATGACCAATTCGTTGATATGAAATTTATAACTCGCCTAACCGGCTTGACGGATAAATGGTTTTACAAATTAATCCAAGAGGGGGAGTTTCCCAAACCCATCAAACTGGGGCGTAGCTCTCGCTGGTTAAAGAGTGAAGTAGAGCAATGGCTGCAAGCGCGTCTTGTGGCTTCTCGGGGTTAATCCTTTCGAAGTCAACGTATTCAATTTAACCCAATTTGTTGTATGAATTAATTTATGGAGTACCGAGAGTATGAAAAAGCTGCCCGCTCGTTATGAAGAGTTATTGAGTTATTATCAATGTTGGTTAAATGGGTATACGAAGTTGTCCATTTGCTAGGGGATGTGTCATTCACTCATTCAAAACAGTCACTATTTGATGGTGTCGTACATTCGTTTTTCGAGTCATGAAGCCTGCCAGGTGGCGGTTATTCCTGCTCGTCTCTATCGACTGGTGTATGGTAACGCCTACCCTGACAAACTGATCTGCTTTAATCAAACAGGACACTTTAATAATGGAATATAACCCAATTATTGAGGTGTTAAATGAAAAAACGAACAAATAGATTTTATACCACTGAGTTTAAGCAAGAAGCGGTCGCATTAGTCACCGAGCAAGGTTATAGCGTGCCAAAAGCGGCAGCTTCTTTAGGGATCACCGATAAATTACTTTATAACTGGAAAGCAAAATTCGACGCTGAGCAATCTGGTAGCAGCTTGAATTCCGATGAGAGAGCTGAGCTATTAAGACTTCGAAAGGAAAATAAAGAACTTAGGATGGAGAAAGAGATCTTAAAAAAAGCCAGCGCCCTCCTGCTAAAGGAAACCAAGTAGTGTTTAAAACGATTAAGCAATTATCTTCACAGTTTCCCGTGCTGAAGCTCTGCAAGTTAATGAAAATAAGTCGTTCTGCCTACTATGCGTGGCTTAAACGCCCAGCAAAATTGATCACCGCTGAACAACTTAGTCTGTACCGTAGAACCAAAGCCATCTTTGAACAGAGTCGAAATAGCTTAGGTTACAGAACGTTACGTAAACGGTTATGCAAAGAGGGCTTTAGCGTAAGTGCTTATAGCGTTCAGAAGCTAATGGCTCAGCTTGGCCTAGTTGTCACTCAGCGCATTGCTTACAAAGTCACCACAAAACGCAAACACAGTGATGCCGTAGCCGATAATTTGCTCAATCAAAATTTTAATCCTCACGCACCTAACGAAGTGTGGGCGGGTGATGTGACCTATTTAAAAACAGGGGAAGGCTGGATGTATTTAGCCATCGTGATGGACTTATACTCACGCCGTATTGTGGGTTGGCACATCGATAAACGAATGACGGCAGATTTAGTCAGTAAAGCCTTGATGAAAGCGTATAACTTACGCCAGCCAGAAAAAGGCCTAGTCTTCATAGTGATAGAGGCTCTCAATATACAAGTAAGAACTATCGTAACTTACTGACAAGCTATGGTATTAGGGCAAGCATAGGCGATGTAGGAGCCTGTTGGGATAACGCCGTTGTTGAACGATTTTTTGGTAGCTTAAAGCACGATTGGGTACTGAAAATCCCACAGCCGACTCGGAAACAGATGAAAGAAGATGTTACCGCGTATATGCGCTATTACAACCAAGAAAGGCTTCATACTGCCAACGGTGATCGACCCCCATTGAGTATGAACAAAATTCTTTAAGAAAAATGTCCTGATTTAGTTGTGCAGAACACCATACTCTGAGTCGTTGTTCAAAACAATAAAGTATTGTCCTTCATGGTCAATGGATGGGTTTTCTTCCATTGAAGACGATCGGTGTTGGATTGGTAATTTTGTTGATTGGTATAACAATGAGTATAAACACAGTGGCATAAAGTATGTAACACCTCAGCAGAGGCAATGCGGCTCAGTTATAGACGCGTCTGTGATGCATCCCCTGAGGATGGTGAGTTTTATGCTCTGGAATTAGCGGAGCCATTTTATCCCAGAGTTCACCGCTAATCTGCTATTTGCTACCTTCCATACGTCACCCCAAGAAATTATCGTAATTCTTTATATCATACGATAATTTCTTTTAGGATAGTATCTAATAGTATGATATATGGTCATTTTATGATGTAAAAATTGGTGAGTGTAAGATAAAAAAATCACATATAAAATATGTTAGATAATATTTCATTTTTACTCGCTTGGTGGGTTTGTAATAAAATGTTGATAATTAATAGTTATTTTTCATTTTTTCAGATTTTTGCTTTTTTGCCAACACTTAAAAGGCGTAAATCATGATTATTTTTCATTTATTTATTACATATTAATATAAAGTATTAATAAATATTAATTTCAGGTTAAAATTTTGTTTTTTGTTTATGTATTGAATTATAACACTATGATCATGTTATCAAATTGTGATTGGTTAAAATTTAAGCAAATGAGTTTTCTTTTTTAATTGCATGATATTTAAGTGAATTTATTAATTATTAAAAACTGTAACATTTAAATATTTAAGTAAATGTTCGAGGAGAGGGGGTTTGCTTTTAAAAGCTTACTCTTTATAATTGTACCCGTTCAGCTAAGTCCGTTTCGGATATTATATTTAATTACTAATTTTAAATTGGTAATTATTTTCATTTATTGGAAAGATTACTAATATGAATTTTGAAGAAAATAGAACTAATAGTCAGTGCGACAATCACGATAATCAAATTTCTACTTACTTTGGTGCTATTATTAAACAGATTAGAAGAGAGTGTGGAATGACTGGCGCTGAACTGGCAAAGAAATTAAATGTTTCACAGCAACAGATGTCTCGATATGAACGAGGTATTAATAAAATCTCAGTAGATATGTTGTTTAATTTATCAATAGCATTAAATGTTCCATTTGAGAAGTTAATTAAAAAAGTTTTACTTGAGATAGAAAAATCAAATTCTGATGACGCATTAATGTTGAAAAAATTAATAGCGGCTTCTGATACTGTCTACTTTTATTAATTATAGTAGAAGAAATATTTGTCTACTTTTATTAATTATAGTAGAAGAAATATTTTATAGTAATAGAAATAAATTAAGTTGTTTATTTATAATTCATTGAGGAATATATGAAAAAATTATTTTTATTAGCATTAGTTTCTAGTGCTATGAGTACATCTGTATTTGCTACAAAAGATATGGGACACGGAAAAGTGAATTTTAAAGGTTCTATTATTGATGCGCCATGTTCTATTTCACCAGATTCAATTGATCAAACTGTTGAGCTGGGTCAAATATCAAATATGGCGTTAGTGGATGGCGGTAAATCTAGCCCACGTAGTTTTGATATTGCTTTAGAAAACTGCGATGTAACTGGCTTAAAAGAAGGCGTTAAATTAACATTTTCTGGTGCAGCGGCTTCATTTGATAATACAAAGCAAACATTAGGCATCGTTGGTACTGGTGCAGGAGCCGGTGTACAAATTACGAATGGTAGCGGGAATGTCATTACTTTAGGTAAAGCAGTGCCATTCCAACAAATTCAAGATGGTAATAATACCCTGCGTTTTTCAGCGTATTTAAAAGGTAATGGTGGTGATATTAAAACTATTACCGCAGGTGAATTTAGCTCTGTAGCTGACTTTACACTGTCATACGAATAATTGTTGTTTAGTAGCCAGCAAAAAAGGACATTTTGCTGGTTTATTTCAAAGGGAAGCCTGCGTAGAAGAGGAAGCAATGAAATATTTAACGTTCAGTAAACTGCTTTCATTGAGTCTCAGTATCTGTGCCCTCATCGATATTTCCCCTGCCAATGCGTTAGGCTCAGTAAAGATGAGTGGCAGTATCATTGAAACGGCCTGCGCTATTGATGTAGGGAGTCGTGATCAGACTATTAATATGGGCAGCCTCTCTCTGAGTGATATCCGTCGAGATGGGCAAGGACCAGTACATCCGTTTGTTATTAAGTTAGTTAATTGTGTTCTTGAACGTCAAAATCCAAATAAACCCAATTGGCAATATTTTCGAGTCACCTTTGATGGTTCACATCAACGTGGATTATTTAGTGTGAATGGACAAGCCAAAGGTGTCGGATTGCAAATTCAGCGCAATGACGACGGAGCAATTATTGTTCCAGGGCAGGCTCTGTCTGCTCAAACATTGACACAGGGCTCCCATGATTTAGCTTACGAATTAAGATTAGTGGCTAATCATGCTCCATTAGTTTCAGGACAGTATTACAGCCAATTACGCTTTAAATTGGATTATGAATAATCCATTAATTGATTTTAGATGCAAAAATCCACACTTGGTTTTGCATCAAAATTAAAAGCTAAATGATTTTATTAATAAAAAAAGAAATAAGAAGGTCGAGATGATGGCCCTAGGTTATATTCATATGCCGTTGTTACGGATAAGCCGTCCTCGGTTGACAGCAATGCTTGTTGCTGTGTCCTTAAGTTGTAACAGCTATGCTGAGCAGATTGAATTTAATACGGATATTTTGGATGTTAATGACCGCGCAAATATTGATTTAGCCCAGTTTTCGCGTCCGGGCTTTTTAATGCCGGGTGAATATCGTTTTTCTATTTTTATAAATAAACATCAATTACCGGAACAAACCGTATTTTATTACGTCCCCGACGGCCAGCCAGATGAGAGCGTTGCCTGTTTAAGCCCTGTGTTAGTTGAGCAACTAGCGCTTAAACCTGATTTATTGCCAACATTAAAATGGTGGCATGATGGTCAGTGTTTATCACTCGATAGCTTACCGGGTACGGAAGTTAAAGGGGATTTAGCCGCTTCTGCTTTGTATATCAGTTTACCCCAAGCCTATTTGGAGTATACAGCCGAAAACTGGGATCCGCCTGCTCGCTGGGAGGATGGATTACCCGGCGCCCTTTTTGATTATAACCTCAATGCTCAGGTTGGTCAGCAAACTCGGGGCGGACAACGAACAAATGCTAATGTTAGCGGCAATGGTGTTGCGGGTGTGAATTTAGGTGTGTGGCGTATGCGTGCGGATTGGCAACTACGTTTAGACAAGCAGCAAGGTCAAGGTACTTCCCGTTCATTAGATTGGACGCGGTATTATGCCTATCGTGCAATTAAATCTCTCGGAGCAAAACTCACCTTAGGTGAAGATTATTTAGCTTCCGATATTTTTGACAGCTTTCGATTTACGGGGCTGAGTTTGATCACTGACATCAATATGTTACCGCCAAATCTACGGGGATATGCTCCCGAAATAACGGGGGTAGCCAAAAGTAATGCTACTGTTATCGTGAGTCAGCAAGGCCGTATTATTTATCAAACGCAAGTTGCTGCAGGTCCTTTTCGTATTCAAGACTTAAATGATGCGCTATCCGGTGAGATTAATGTTGAAGTTAAAGAACAAGATGGAACTATTCAAACGTTTACAGTGAATACAGCCAGTGTTCCTTACCTCACTCGCCCTGGGCAATTGCGTTATAAGCTTGCCGCTGGACGCCCAACTGATTGGCGCCACCAAGTGAGTGGTGAAACATTTGCGAGCGGCGAGTTTTCGTGGGGAGTCAATAACGGCTGGTCATTGTATGGTGGCGGTGTTGCTGCAGAGAATTACGCTTCTGCAGCGGTCGGTATCGGTCGAGATTTAATGATGTTTGGCGCGCTGTCTTTTGATATCACCCATGCGCGTTCACGGTTAAAAGGGTTAAGTGAAGTCGGTGATAAAACGTATCACGGTAATTCATATCGTTTGAGCTATTCAAAACGATTTGATGCCTACAATAGCCAAGTGACATTTGCGGGATATCGCTTTGCTGAACAAGGTTTTATGAGTATGTCTGAGTACTTAAATGCACAGTCTACGGGTGTCCGCCAGTATAGCAGTAAGGAAATGTATACGGTTTCCTATAACCAACAATTTCCGGAGTTGGGGCTCAGTGCTTATATAAATTATTACCATCAAACCTACTGGGATCAGCCTGATAATGACCGTTATAGTCTGTCTTTAGCGCGCTATTTTGATATCGGTAAATGGAAAAATTTAAGTGTTAACTTGACGGCTTATCGAAATCGGTATCGGCAGACTAATGATGATGGCGCCTACCTTTCCCTTTCATTGCCTTGGGGGGAGAGTGGTTCGCTTAGCATGAACAGCAGTTGGGATGAGCGTGATAATTCTCAACGAGTTAGTTATTACGACCGATTAGATGAACGGACTAATTACCAATTAAGTACCGGATGGTCTCGTTCTGGTGGGTTAGTGAGTGGTTATTACACGCATCAAGCTGATTTGGCTCAAATAAATGCAAATGCCACTTATCAGCAAGATAGATATCGTTCTGCTGGCTTATCACTTCAAGGTGGTTTTACGGCGATTAAGCAAGGTGTGGTGATGCATCGTGGTAATCAGCTTGGGGGGACTCGAATTTTTGTTGATACGGATGGTGTTCCTGATATTCCATTACGAGGTTATGGCTCAACCATACGAACAAACTATTTTGGTCAGGCTGTATTAACAGACGTGAACAGTTATTACCGTAATCAAGTCAGTGTCGATTTAAATACATTACCTGAAGATGCTCAGGTATCACAATCGATTAAGCAAGGTACTTTAACAGAAGGTGCTATTGGCTACCGCCAGTTCGATGTTGTGGCTGGGCACAGTGCAATGGCCTTATTGCGTTTATCTGATAATAGTGTTCCCCCATTTGGGGCACAAGTTTTCAATATGAAAGGCCAACAAGTGGGAATGGTAGGGGATGATGGGAGTACGTATTTAACGGGGCTCAACCCTAACGATAAGTTACAAGTTCGTTGGGATGATAAAGCACAATGTGAAATCACCTTACCTAAAATATTGCCGAAGAGCGACACATTGTTAACGAATTGGTTATTACCGTGCCATGCGACTGACATCTTACCTCTTAAGCAGACTGAGACGGTTGTTGAATCGGATGCGGTAAGTTTACCGTCATTCTCTACGCCTCATTCATTAACTTCTGGGGCATCGAATAAGCCAGATTTGGTCAGCTCAAAGAGCTGGTTAAGAAAATAAAAATGACATGATTGAAGAGGTTTATCTCTTCTTCATACTAAGGTAAAAGAATATGTTACAGAGCAATAAAATCAATAAAAGAAATCATCATCCTATTGCCACTTTTTTGGTTGGAGCGATGTTGATATCTACGACACTGTCTTCCGCACAAGCTGCAGTCGCTTTAGATCGCACTCGTGCAATTATGACGGGTGAAGATAAATCCATTAGCTTAAATATCAGTAATGAAAATAAGCAATTACCTTATTTAGCACAAGGTTGGATTGAAAATGCCCAAGGTGAAAAAATCACGGAGCCCTTTACGGTATTACCTCCCGTTCAGCGTGTTGAGCCTGGCGCTAAAAGCCAAGTAAAAATTCAAGCACTGCCGAGTGTAGCGTCACTGCCGCAAGACAGGGAGTCCGTTTATTATTTCAATTTACGTGAAATCCCACCTAAGAGTGATAAACCCAACACACTTCAGTTGGCGTTACAAACGCGAATTAAGTTGTTTTATCGCCCAAAAGCGATTATTCCAACTCGCCAACAGATGGAAAATCCATGGCAAGAAAAAATCACACTTACTCGTCAAGGTGATCAATACAGTGTAGAGAATCCAACGCCATATTTTGTAACGCTTGTTGATGCCGCTTCAGTGAAAGACGGAAAAACGGTCTCGGGATTTGAACCGTTGATGGTTGCACCTAAAAGCAGTTTGCTGATGGGGGGGAGTGCAAAAGCCTTAGGAAGTCAGCCTGTGCTTACTTATATCAATGACTACGGTGGGCGACCAACGTTGACGTTTACTTGTCAAGATAATCGCTGTCATGTGGTATCAGATAAACAGTAACTTCAAACAAGATGACGTTAAAGCAGATTTCAACGCAGGAGAGCATCATGAAAGAAGCCAATAAGATACCTCATTATATGATGGCGTACGGTTTAGGATTGTGCTTATTCAGTAGCACAGCCCTCAGTACTGAACTTGACAAAGTGGATAACTGGGATGTCGATGGGGCTAATGGCACATTGTATGTACATGGGGCTTTAACGGAAAGTGCTTGCCGATTAGCGATGTCCTCCGCATATCAAACGATTGAACTCGGGACATTAGGCACGGGGCAATTACAGAAAGTCGGTCAAACAGGTACCCCTGTCGCGGTACAACTGCGTTTAGAAGATTGTTTAAGTGGTGAAAGTCGTAATCGTAATAAACTCGGCAACTTATTGTGGAGTCCTGATATGCCTGCGATGAAAATTCGTTTTTTGGCTGCGGCAGACAATCAAAACCCACAATTAGCGGCCGTTACGGGGGCGAAAGGAATTGCATTACAATTGAGTAATGCTTCTTATCATCCTCTTGCAATAGGGCAATACAGTACTCCTGAGCTTGTTTCTCCGGGACAGAATCAATTGACTTATTATGTTACCCCGATCCGCACTACAGCAGGTTTAAGTTCGGGAGCTTATCAGGCAATTATTCGCTTTCAGGTAAGTTATGATTAGGAGTCAACGATGTTATTGATACAGCATGTGACCGTAGGAATTAAAGGCCTTATTGTGTTCAGCGTTCTTTTTTTTAGCACGCTATTGTTTGGAAGTTTATTCTATGTCGTACATGCCGATACCGCAAATCTGAATTTAACGTTGACCATTACGATGCCCCCACAGTGCACGTTTAGTAGTGGCAGTTCAATACAAATTGTGCGTTTTGAAGAGGTACAACAAGGATTAATTGATGGGGTGAGTTATAAGCGAACCCCCATTGATACCGGATTATCTTGCAGTGCATTAGAAAAAAATGCGTTGAATATGGCGTTGTCATGGGATCCAGTAACCTTTAATGGTGTTTCTGCTATCAGCACAAACCGAACAAATTTGGGTATTGCCATTTATCGGGATTCGACTCGCTTAAGTAACGGAGCGTCAATTAACTTTACTTACGGTAATCCGCCGAACTTGTATGCGGTACCGATAAAACCTAGCGGTATGATGCTCAGTGATGCGGGATCTTTCACTGGCACAATGACCGTGACGTTAAATTATCAATAAACGCGGGACTATTTCATGAATAATACTCTCTTTGTTAGGTATTTTATCGGCCTACTTTGTTTATTGAGTCCGGTATTATCACGAGGATTGGATGTCTATTTTACAGGAACGCTGGTTGTCACGCCGCCAGAATGTACCGTGAATAGTGGTACGGTGGCAGATGTCAATTTTGGCGATATCCATGAAACACTAATTGACAATAGCAGTTATAAACGCACACGTATTGATTACACCTTAAATTGTACGAATGTCTATAGCAATGCATTAAAAATGACGGTCAGTTGGAGCCCGATTACGCTCAATGGACAAAATGTCATTCGTACTGGTCGGACGAATCTGGGGATAGCGGTTTATCAGGATTCGACTCGATTAAGTAATGGTGATGTTGTGAATTTCACTTATGGTAGCAATCAGCCTGCGCTTTATGCGGTGCCAGTAAAACCCTCGGGAACGGTATTAACTGATGGCGGGAATTTTAATGGGACATTAACTTTTGTGGTGGATTACCGTTAAGGAGAACAAGATGAAATTTATTCACCGACAACAAGTGGCCCTCGGCTTTTTTTGTGTAATAAGCTCTCCATTTGCATGGGGGTTAGGGGCAAATCTTTATGGTAATTTAATCGTGACGCCACCTGAATGTATTCTAAATAACAATAATCAAGCGGCGATTCATTTTGGTGATATTTTATTAACGCGTATTGACGGTAATAACTACTTACAAACATTGCCATTGAGTCTATCGTGTACAGGATTAGCAAAAAATAATCTGACATTGACCTTAGAAGGCGACCCTACATTGTTTAATAGCAATGGCGCATTAAAAACAAGCAATGATAAATTAGGCGTTATTTTTTATATTAATAATATCCGGCAAGCAATTAATCAGCCGGTGAATATTAATTATACCTCTTTGCCTTCTTTAAAAGCCGCGCCGATTAAAAATATGACGGCGGGCTTTAATGATACAGATGGTGGTAGTTTTACTGCGTTGGCAACATTAAAGGTGAACTATCAATGAAAAAATTACTGATAAGCACAAGTCAACGTTATTGTTATTTATGCAGTTTAGGGGGGCTATTCATGATGATGTCCTCAGTGGTGGAAGCCAATTGGGTTTTTGATGGTACGCTAGTACTGCCCCCCGCCTGTGAATTAGGACAAACAAATCCTATACGCGTTTCTTTTGGAAAGGTGGGGGTGCGTAAAGTGGATGGGAATCTATTTAAACAAGACATTCCGTATCAATTGAATTGTCAAGGTGACTTAAATCAACCATGGAATGTGACATTGACGTTCAGTGGAACTCTGGCGGGTACGGGATTTGATAATGCGACATTACGAACAAGTAGCCCGATGAATAACGGAAAATTAGGCATTCAAATTCAAAAGGACGGGATACCGTTAGAGCTGAATAAGCCGTTTGCCATTGATAGTTCAAATCCACCGAGATTATCGGCGGTTCCGGTTAAGCGTGCTGGAACGGAACTGGTTGGTGATAATTTTTCTGCGACCGGGACATTGACCATCGATTTTCAATGACACGATAAAAGGAAATGAAAAAAATGCAAATACCATTACATCAATTATGGCCTTTAGTCTTGTCATTGAGTTTATTGGCTGTGCCGCTTTGCGCGCAGTCGGAAACAGTACAATTTGATGGAACGTTGGTTGAGGACGCTTGCGAAGTATATCCTGGCGATGAAAATATCGAATTAGATTTTGGCACTATTGTAGATAAATATTTGTATTTGAATACTCGAACACACAGTCAGCCATTTACAATTCGGTTAATTAATTGTGATTTAGTGTTGGGGAAAGAAGTTCAAGTTACCTTTATGGGAACTGAAAGCTTGGCATTACCGGGATTGTTAGCGCTAAATACTGGGAGTCAAGCGAGTGGGATCGCTATTGGATTAGAGACTGAAAATGGCACACCAATTTTATTGAATAAAGCAAAAAACCATATTCAACAATTACATATGGGGAATGGTAATAACCTTAATCTGAAAGCGTATGTACAGGGTGAACCCACTCCATTATTAACTAAAACTATTGGACGCGGGGCATTTGAAGCGACTACAACCTTTATATTAGAGTATGAATAATTATTTGAATTTTTATATATGAATAAATTATCAAAAATTAATTTTAAATATTAGGAAATATAAATGAAAAATAAACTTAATATAATAATGGCTTTTCTAATTCTAATAGTCAGTGAGCAAAGTATTGCAAAAAATGTTACCCTTACTCCAGGAAGTAGTGAGGCGACTACGGGTAGAGTAGTCGCCTCAAAATGGTTAGATTATCAGATAACTAATGGCAGATTTATAGGAAATTTAGAAATACGAGTTCGTCTAGTACGTGCTCCGTTTTATAGCGGATCAGCTGCTACCACATACAATTTGTCAGCTCAGGGCTCTCCTCTTACGGTAACGCCTTGTATATCAAATGATGCTGGATATGGTGGTTGTTATTTTAGGACACCTTTTCCTGTAGTAGGCTGTACTAGTGCAGATCAAGGGGATATTAACATTTGTATGAATCGTATAGTTGGCACTGAAGGAACGATAGTGATTCCAGTAAATGAACCGACATATCTGCTCTCTAGTCCTAATTTCTGTATGCGAAGTTATTTACAATATCCTGATGTTAAAGCCCCTTCTCCTGTCGATATCTTGAGCATTTATTTTGACCCATATACAGTTTGTGGCGAGGATAATGGCGCACCTCCTCCTATACCTGAGTTGACTGGTTCTGTATGTAACCTAAATAGCCAAAATTTAAATTTAAATTATTCATCAACAAGCTTGAATGTTGGAGGCATTACAAAAAGTACAAGTTTAAATGTCTCATGTACTACAGGTGTTGCCCAAGATTACCAATTAAAATTAACCGGAAGTAATGTAGTATCTGGGCGTCTTAATTTTGGAAATGGAGTTTCTGCTCAAGTCTCTTTAAATGGGAGCCAAGTACAAGCAAATGGTCAAGGAATTCAATTAAATAAATTAGTAAGTCAAACTATTCCGGTAAGTGCTACATTGATGGGTAATGCATCAGTATCTGGTGTTAGTAAAGCGACAGGAATATTAGTATTAGAAGCGTTATAGAGAGGTATTAAACTGTATTGTTGTATTAACTAACCAATTAATTTTATTGATTTTTTATTAATGCATATACTTAATGATGAGAAGGGGTGTTAAATTTTAAAATAGACATAAAATTTATTTTGCTTCTAAGAGCCTATCTCAATAGGGTTTTATTCCAGACGATGAGACTACAGTAAAAATGCAACATGGCCTCGTAATTTTCTTTCTTCTTTTCCCATTGGGTCAGGATACGACGAAAGCGATTCATCCAACTGTGCGTTCTTTCGACGACCCAATGATGGGCTTTGAAGTCCGTGTTTTTACTGGCGTCAGACTCTTCTTTACGGGACTGGATATACAGCTCGTAACCGCGGTTCTGTAGATAGGTTTTCAGCCAGCCTGCATCGTAACCTTTGTCCAGACAGAGTCTCAGTTTTTGTCCCGGACGCCCCGTCTGAAGGGCATCGAGTGTATCTGCAACCAGTTTGATATCATGCGTGTTTGCTGCTGCAACAACCAGCGACAGAGGAAGCCCGTTGGCATCCGTAAGCAGGCTACATTTTACGCCTTGTTTTCCTCTGTCGGTTGGATTGCGGGCCTGTTTTTTTGTTCCAGACAGTGGTGATTTGGTCATGCAGCCGTCCATTGACAACCATGACCAGTCAATACCGTCCAGCTGTTTACATGCAAGCAAACCGTTCTGCCAAAAGCGTTCAAAGACACTGGTATCACGCCATTCCTGAAAGCGCCGATGTGTAGAACTCGAAGAACATATCCCGTGGCATTCAGGGCGTTCCACTAGCCGCCAGTCCTGAGCACAAAGAATATGGCATTCATGGGAGCACGGTTTAAACACGTTTACGGTGAGTGCCGAGCGGATGATTAGTTTTGTGCTCAGGACTAAGCAGTGCTATTTTTTTCAGAGTTCATCGCTGATCCGTAATCTGCTACCTGTCATATTTTTACCTTCAGAAATTGCTCGTTACGACATTCAGACAATCCCTTCTGCGGTAGGTTTTTAGTCTTCCTTACAAAATAATTTATGATAGGATAAGGCCTAATAAAATTAATTAGGTTGGAGCCTATTCCGTGTTTTATATCCATCAGTCCAGCTTCAACCCGTAGAGATGATTGAGTCAGTGTGGATGAATAACCGCATTGAGCGGATCAGTTTAATGTGATGATGCGATGCCAGTCATGACTTGATAAACAGAGTATTAAGACATTGCTTGAATGGGATAAACAAGACGCATGATAAATGATGGTCTGAAACAAACGGTAGGGGCGAAGTCATATAGGCTTTCGGAGATAGCGCAGTTGCCACAAGCAATCCGGGATCGCATTGCTCACATCGATTTCACCTTATTGTTTAAGGGGGAAGCGGTACGGGCAGATTTAGTCGATCGCTTCAGCATAGCGGCTACACAAGCAACGAAAGACTTCGCGCTATACAGAGTGCTTGCACCAGGTAACATTGAGTATGACCAAAAGCTCAAGCTGCATAAGCGAGGTGAAGCATTTGAACCCTTGTTCGACTACGACGTCGTTCGAACATTGGCGACAATTAGCCAAGGGTTCGGCGATGGCTTTACTGGCAAGGTAAAACCGCCTTTTGCGTGTGAAGCGCCTTATCACCTTAACAAACCGAGTTTATCGATAGTGGCGAAAGTTACCGAGGCCATCCATAAAGGCAAAGCCTTGCGTATCACCTATGTGTCGTTATCGAGTGGTGAAACTATGCGTGAAATTGTGCCGCATACGCTGGTGGACAATGGTTTGCGTTGGCACGTTCGTGGTTTTGACCGCGAGCATAGTGAGTTCCGTGACTTTGTACTGACCCGAATTAAAGCAGCTATTGTGCTTGACGATTCCACGCTGTCTGAAACGGAGCTCGAACCCCAAGACCGGCAATGGAACCGATTTGTAGAGCTAGAGTTAGTGCCGCATCCTCGTATTGAGCACAGCGAAGCGATTGAGCTAGACTATGGCATGACGGGGGGCGTGATGAAAGTTGAGATTAGAGCGGCTACCGCTGGTTATTTGCTTCGCCAATGGCATGTAGATTGTACCAAAGCACATAGCCTTCAAGGTCCTGAATATCAGCTTTGGTTAAAGAATACCCCGACACTTTATGGGGTAGCCAATTTGAATTTAGCCCCAGGGTTTGACGGATGATGTTTCAACGACAGTGGAACACTGCGCAACCCATAAACGAATTATAACGAATGAAAAGCAGGAATTAACAGATGACAAGTTTACAACAACGTGCCGAACTTCAACGCCAAATATGGGCGATTGCCAACGATGTGCGAGGCTCAGTGGATGGCTGGGATTTTAAGCAGTATGTACTGGGTACGCTGTTTTACCGCTTTATCAGTGAGAACTTTGTTAACTACATCACAGGCGGTGATGAGAGCGTTAATTATGCTGCCATGTCTGACGATGACGAAAATATCAAGTTAGCTAAAGAAGATGCCATTAAAACCAAAGGCTATTTTCTTTACCCTAGTCAGTTGTTTAGCAATGTGGCAGCCAATGCACATAAGAACGAAAATTTAAATACGGATTTGGCGGCTATTTTTGCTGCCATTGAAAACTCAGCCAATGGCTATGATTCAGAAAAAGACATCAAAGGCTTGTTTGCGGATTTTGATACCACCAGTAATCGTCTGGGCAATACAGTAGAGGCAAAAAACAAACGTCTGGCAGCGGTGTTAAAAGGCGTAGCAGGTTTAACCTTCGGCAATTTTGAAGACAACCAAATTGATTTATTTGGTGATGCTTACGAGTTTCTGATTTCTAACTATGCCGCCAATGCGGGTAAATCCGGTGGCGAATTTTTCACCCCTCAGCACGTTTCAAAACTCATCGCGCAGCTGGCCATGCACGGACAGACCAGTGTGAATAAAATCTATGACCCTGCGGCGGGTTCGGGCTCGTTACTTTTGCAAGCCAAGAAGCACTTTGATGCGCATATCATTGAGGAGGGTTTCTTTGGTCAAGAACTGAATCACACCACTTATAACTTGGCGCGTATGAATATGTTTTTACACAACATTAACTACGACAAGTTTAATATTCAGCTGGGTGATACCTTACCCGTGATGAACAAGCTGTCGAAGAGTTCAAGTCAAAGTACTATTTGGACGATGCGGATATTGAGGTAATGCAAACCATCGACATGCCTAGCGAGCGTGCGATACAAGATTATCGCTCAACCTACAACGATACCCGCGACTGGCTACGCCGTGATAAAGAAGGGCAGGACAAAGATAAGTCAACAGTAGACTGGGGCGATGTCGTCTTTGAAGTTGATTTGCTTAAATCTCAAGAAATCAATCTCGATTACATTCTTGAACTGATTTTTGATCATAATAAGAAGAACAAGAGTAAAGAAGGTTTGATTGAAGAAGTCCGCCGTATGATCCGCGGTAGCCTGGGCAATAGAGCGAAAGAGAGCTTAGTGGTTGATTTTATTCATCAGACAAATCTAGATGAGTTCAATGACAAAGCTAGCATTATTGATGCCTTCTTTAAGTTCGCTCAGGCGGAACAGAAGCGCGAAGCCGATGCCATTATTGTCTCTGAAAAGCTCAATGAAGAAGCAGCCAAACGCTATATGGCCTCATCACTCAAGCGAGAGTATGCCTCTGAAAATGGCACTGCACTGAATGAGGCGCTGCCCAAACTTAGCCCTTTGAATCCACAGTACCGAACGCAGAAGCAAACAGTTTTTCAGAAAATCGCTGCTTTTGTTGAAAAATTCAAAGGTGTGGGTGGGCAGATATAAGTGTCATTAAGTACTGAGCAGAATGCAAGTTAAATAGCGAAAGTGTCTAAGTTTTATTGATTGTTAGGCTAATTGTTTATTACGTGGAAGGTGAGTCAAAGAAATGGAAAATGAAAACATTATAAGGTTTTTGTCATCAGATCTAAAAAGGGACTTCACGTCTTCGAAGAGAGAGCCAATCGAAATTGATCTTTCTAATGATGACTCAGATGACGAGCTAGCCACATTTTTTCGTTTTATCAATAAAGTGTTGGATACTGATAACTTAGTCATACTGGCTGGTTCAGGCACATCTTTAACATTTAATAGTAATAGGTCTTCTCAGCAGAACCAATCACCTATCGCTCCAAGTATGTGGCACCTTTGGGATTATTGTAAAAAAGAAGATGAGAATCTTTTTCAATTGGTTTTGAAGGCGACAAATTATGATGTCCTTCAAAAACATCGTGAAGCAAACGGAGATGCAAAGCCCGATATTGAACTATTATTGTCTCTTTGCGATTCCTCTTTAGCCGTTGGGAACCTTTCAAATCAAAGAACTAATCAAGTAAGTAAGTTCCTTGAGCAAGCCAAAAGCATCATTTTAGCTAAAACTAGCTTTACTGAATCGATCCCAGAATCAGATTGGGTTAGTCATGATAAATTTATGCGTGCAGTAGGTAGAAGGAGTGCTCAGCAACAACGACTTAAACTTTTCACGACTAATTATGACTTGGCTTTTGAGTACGCTGCATCAAATACTGGTTTTGTTGTTATTGATGGTTTTGAGTTTTCTAACCCTTCTTTTTTTAATCCTATGTGGTTCAAGTATGACATAGTGAACCGTGGGCAGTCCAAGAGCAGTGAGGGCGCATACATCTCCAATGTGGTTCAGCTATATAAGATGCATGGCTCTGTAGACTGGAGAAAATTTAACGGCAGAGTTAGAAAGCTAGGTGCTGATAGTAAAATTGGTGAACCTGTTTTTATCTATCCAAGCAGTAGCAAATATCAGACTTCTTATGATTCTCCTTATTTAGATATGATGACTTCTTTTTTGGAAGTAGTTAAACAACCCAAAACGGCTGTATTGTGTCTAGGCTTTGGTTTTAATGACAAGCATATAAATAATGCATTAACTATGGCGCTTAGGACTAATCCTGAGTTTATGCTAATGGTGGCAACGAAAGATCCATTTAGTGTAACGGGTTCATTTAATAATGAAATTAGGAATCTGCTAATGGCTGCTATTGACCATGGGGATGGTAGAATTGCGATAATGGATTCAACGTTTAAACAATTTTCTTATCTGCTACCTGAGCGAAGATCAAAAACTCCTGAGGATGAACTCTTCGAAGCATTTGAAAAGATCACAGCGAACATTAAATAGGAGTTACTATTCATGGAGCGGAAAAAGTGGTTTTCCCCGTCTGATCCAACAAGACGGATTGGTAGCGTCATTAGTGTATCTGCAACCGAGTTAATCATTAACTTATCTAAAGCGGGATCTGGTGAGCCCAGTTGGTCATTCGGAAATCGAATAGCAGCTGGAGAAGTAAATGAATTTGTATTCATCGATATAGGTGAAACAGCGATACTTGGGCGCTTAGTGAAAGTGTGGATTGAGGGAGGAGAGAGATTAAGTGTTGACGGTTTGGCTGATAAACCATCCGAAAATCACCCTATTGGACTGGTTCAATTATTGGTGAGTCTGAATCCAGCTAATGGTCGTAACTACAAAGGAATTAAGCAACATCCGAGATTAGGTAGCCAAATATATTCAGCTCACCCGTATCTGGTATCAATAATCGCTGAAGGTAAACAAGATGAGAAGCCTGGCCAAATCCATTTACCATTAGCCTCACTTCCGCATGATGAATCCGTAACTGTTCATATTACTCCAGAAAAATTATTTTCACGCCATTGCGCTATTTTAGGGGCAACTGGTGGCGGGAAAAGTTACTCAATGACAAACATCATTGAGCAAGTGATTAAAGCTGGAGGCAAAGCAATTATTATCGACCCGACGGGGGAATATGAGTCACTGGGCTGTGATAGTTATTATGTTGGTAATCATACAAATGCAACACCGTTGAATCAGTTAACTTTTCCACATTGGCAGTTTACAGACTCAGATATTAGAGCATTTTTAAGGCCTTCAGCGCAAAGCCAAGCGCCTAAATTAGAGGCGGCTATTGAGAGTCAAAAAATAGTGTGGCAATTTGGGCAGCAACACAATCATGGACTTGATATTACTGCAAATTATCTTTTGAACAAATCAGGCCAAGCAAAGGCATCTTACGAAGCCGCTCTGTTATCTATGAATAGCTCTATTCAAACAGCTCCATGGTTGTTTAAAAACATTGCCGATCAGATTGTAAACGAGTGTGTGTGGCCTAATGGAGGTACTGGTAATAATCCTAACCCCACTATTTGGGGCGGTAGAGCTGATAATGATGTCGGCCACTGTTTAAACCTGATAGCTCGAATTAAAGCCTATTCAAACAATCCCAATTTAAAATGGATGATTGACGCAGATGATAAATTAAAAACCTTACCTAACCTTATTGATGAGTTTTGTTCACCAATAAGTAACAATAATGTGTTGAGATTAGATCTTTCTGAAGTTCCATTTGAAGCAAACTCAAGAGAAATACTTGTTAATGCCATAGGTAGAAAGTTGTTATCTGTAGCGAGGCAAGGCGCAATAAATCATGGTGCACCTCTATTAGTATTTATTGATGAAGCTCATCAATTTCTTAATAAGCGTATCGGTGAAGAAACGAATAGATTTGAGTTGGATGCCTTTGGGAATATAGCTAAAGAAGGTAGAAAGTATGGTTTGAATACTATCATTGCTACCCAGCGCCCTCGAGATATTCCTGAAGATGTTTTAAGTCAAATAGGTACACTGATAGTACATAGGTTGACTAATCAGCTGGACCAAGAAATTGTAAAAAAAGCCGTTGGTGCTATTGATCAACGCTCAGCCTCTTTTCTGCCTGTATTGGGACAAGGAGAAGCGCTGTTGTTAGGAGTCGATTTCCCATTCCCTATGACAGTGAAAATGAAACATCCTATAAATGCACCAACTTCGAAAAGTGCTAGCTTTTCTAAAAGTTGGAAACCTTTGCAAAATTAGTTTCAATTAAGAATAGTTTACTTCGGTAGGACCTAGTTAAATAGGTATGGTTCTTTTTCATCTAAGTCAACGACGGTGAGTTTACAAATTTTTGCACGGCTGTGTCGGAGGTTCAATATGTTCAAAAACCTATTTTTAACCAAAGCACTATCAGAAGTGTCATCGCAATTAGGTACAGAAATTCGACTCTATTCGCCATTCTTGAATAGGGTATCAATTGAGTCATCCAAGGATTTGCAGTCCACACAAGACGAGCAAATTGCCAAACTGCTCCCAGATACTTGGTTTTAATCTGCTTGATTTCCAAAGGCTCATTCAGCCTTGCATTGATCATTGTGGTGGATTTTTTGAAGATCATTGACACCAGTGGCACACCTGTTGAGATAAAAGAGCTTGAACCAAGGTGGCGTGTTGCAGTGGCCTTCGGCGTTTTGTTCCATGATATTGGTAAGCTCGTATCAGACTATTCCCTAACAGACGAGGATTGCGGCTATCAGTGGAACCCTTTTAAAAGGCAGATAGCGCCCACTACCTGCCTAAGCAGCTTCTAGTACTGACTATAGCCTAGCCATATGGGGAATGTGGAAATAACACGAAAGGATAGGTGAGCTAAACACTAAGAATGCCAAATTGCTTGTTGAGCTGACCGAACAAGTCAAAATCAATGCAGATTATCAAGAACGCGTCCAATCCCTCCATCAACTCGATACAAAACATACTCAGGAATTAGCTAATGCAAAAATTCAAATTGATAAGTTGCGTAACCCGATGATATTTTTTTGCTCTATAATATTCCTCTCTGCCATCAAGTAGGTATTGCCCAACTTAAAAATCATAAAACGAATTAATAACAAGTTAACGGGCCGCCCACTAGCCAATAAAATGTAAAAATAGAAGGTATACCCTGCAACAGCTGCTACATGTAGCAGCTGTTGCAGGTGCATTGATTGACATGAATAAGAGTGAAGGTGTTTAGTTATCTTTATTAGTCAGTTTTTCTTTCACGATGAGTAATGCGCGACGTAATGTTTCTCTTTCTTCATGTTCATATTTTGATATTCCTGTGAATGATAATATGTTTGGAAGTGATTCACCATAACCCGCTAGATTTTTATATAAATAAGAAAGGCAACCAAGGCAATTATATAATGTAGCCTCATTGAGTATACCTATCAGATTATCATTGGTTTCATGTTTCGTTAATACTTTATTTTGAATGATAAGGCTTGCCAGTTCTTTATCTGTAAGCAACATTTTCTCCTGAAAAAAAGCTTCCCTTAATTTTTTAAGGGCGAGCTCAACCGAATCGAGAAGCCCATAAACGGATTGTGAAGGAATTAGTTCGGAGTGATCATTATCATAAATAATCATTTTTTTTATCATTCTATTATATATCATGATTGAATGCAGAACTGTTTGGTTGTTGGGATCATTAATTACAGGGTTTTCTTCTATATCAGAAACTGACTGAGTAGGATTTTTAATGTCGTGTGTAACAATGATATATTCAGTATATACACCTTGATTTGTTAAAATAGGGTTGATATAGGAGAGTAATGATCCGTATCGAATCGATTTTGGTTCAAACTTTATCTTTAATGCGAGATTGATAATAGCGAGTGTAGATGTAAAAAAACCTAATGGGAATTCTTCAAATGAGATTTCGTTAATAACCTCTCTTATGTTATCTAACTTGTTAGCGTAAAGTAGCTTAAGAATATAAGGGATTTCTTTGTATAATTTAAGAGATGGCACTTCGTCACAGAGCTCATCTAAGTGTGATGATAATTCAAAAATGCTTATTTTTTTTGGGGGGGAAAACTTAGATAATTTTATGGAAGGCACAAGAGTAGGTAAAGGCAGATGAGATTTATTTTCAAATATAAAGTTTTCTAAAATAGTAAGAATACCGTAACAATAACTAGGGATACATTGACACTCACATTCAGGGCCTTGGCCGCAATCATAGTCATCTTCACAACTAGAGATATCTATTTTCTCGTGAGAAATTAACACCTCGATATACTCATACAGTGCATTTTCCCCCAAAAAAATAGGATCATTTTCAACATTTTGGTAAAGATACCGTTCTAAATAGAAGAGAGGATCTGGCGCTTCAAGTTTATCTTCAAGTAATTTTTTATAATTTGATACAAGTGGCGTCAGTAGGTGAGTGATTTTTTGAAAGGCGAGCAGGACACTAAGAGAAGTATAAGCGACTCTCAATTGCTCAAATTGGGTATCGTGTGGTTTACCTATCTCGCTCGCTTCTTTTTTGCAAGCATCAATAATCGTATCGATGTTACAAATTGTTGTGAATGATGAGGTTCTTATATTGTTAATTGAGGTTGTAATTTCAAAAAGATTAACAATGGGGTTGAACGCTAATGTCTTGATGTAGTATTTGAGATAGGCTCTCACCCCCTTACAGAGGGATTCGAGATTATTGTGATGATTGTCGTAGTATTCACTCAGTATAAAATGATGGATATGACTGTAAAAATGTAATTGTTCTTTATCGACAGAAAGACTCAGCGTTTTATACATATCTAATGCCACAATGGCGGGTATGGTGGCTTTTGTATATTTTCTTAATATTTCTTTTTTTTCTAAATTAGACACAACGTATTGAGCAATCAATGCGTTATACAGTTGCTCATATTTATAGAAAAACATCTGTCTTTCTGTCTGAGTAAAGACTGCTTTGCTATCGATGATATTAATCAATTTTTGATAAGTTTCTTTAGTATTGATGTTGTCATCACCATATTCCTGCGTTTTCAGATTACCTGTTTTTGCAAAAAAATCTTGATGTAATGAAAAATTTTCAATTTTTCTCTGGTTAGCTAGATTTAGCGTTTTATATTTTTTATTTTTATTTTTATTTTTTCTTTCTTTTGTGTTGGTTTTTTCTATTCTTTCCTTATTTAAAACTGTTATATCGTAGGCTGTTAACATGATATTAGCAAAAATATGGGTGTACATGACATTCTCCAGTTGGTTTCCAATTTTCTACGAGGACATATTGCCAGATGATGTGGAAAATGAATATCTCTTAAGAACGTGAATCAATGGAGAATCAAATGCATCATCTAAACGAAAATATGAATCAGAATAATTTGCCTATACGTATTTTACGTATGACAGAGTTAACGGTAATGCTAGGGATATCCAGATCGAGCATTTATGAAAAATTGAACCCTCGCTCTAAGTACTACGATCCAGATTTTCCTAAACCGATCAAACTTGGTGCATCATCAGTTGGCTGGCAATACACTTCAGTTGAAAAATGGTTAACTTCAAGAATGGTTTAATCAATAAGGCGGATGAAATGTCACAAAAAAATGAAGAGTTATATTTAAACATAGAGAAATTACCAGATTATTTTCAACGCATGATTGAGCAAGTACATATAAAAACAGGAGCGGCGGCTGAAATTATTTTGCCTACTCTGTTAAGTGTGATGTCCCTGTCGTGTCAGGATAGCTTTGATATTGAACCGATAAGTGGACGAAAATATCCACTGTCACTTTATCATGTTGTTTTGGCGAGGTCGGGGTGCCGAAAATCTACTGTTTATAAACTGCTCACAAAAGCAATTTCAGAATTTGAGCAACAACTCGAACAGGATTTTTATATTGAAAGAGATAATTATGAGCGGAGTCTGGTGCTATGGAATGTAAAATTTAGCGCATTGAATAAATGCTATCAAAAAGCGCTGAATCAGGGAATAAAAGTGAATGAAGCTTTATTGAATTTAGAAGAGTGCCTTGTTCAAAAACCAGTAGCACCAATAAAAAAACGTTTAGTAATCAATGATTCAACAAGTGAAGGTCTGGCTCAGGAGTTGGGGGATGGATATCCCGTATTATCGCTGATGTCAGATGAGGCGGGTGAATTGTTTGAAAGTAGTTTATTGCGAAAAACACCATTACTAAATTCGCTTTGGTGCGCAGAGGGGAAATCGGTAAGCCGAGCATCTAGAGATAACTATGTCATCAAAGATTGCCGTTTTAGTCTGTTACTTATGGTCCAGCCAGCGTTATTTGACAGCTTTATGGATAAAAAAGGAAAGAAAGCAAAGAGTTCAGGTTTTTTAGCTCGCAGCTTATTAGTGGATCTAGATCAAATTCAGCAATTATGTGAGATAAAAAATGTTTCACATTCAACTGAATTAAGTTTAGCAGATTTATCGGCTACGTTGATAAACCATTTACAAAAAGGAATAAAACGTCGTGAGAATGATGAAGAACGCCATTGTATTACTTTAGCACATGATGCCCAAGGGGCGTGGAATGGCTATTATCAAGCTGTTAAAAAGATGATGGAGCCCGGTGGGGAATTACATGTTTATGATGATTACGCATCGCGCTTTATGGAGCATGCTTCACGAATTGCTGGGGTGATGCAAATGTTTATGACACCCGATTCCACTGTTGTTACGTTGGAAACGCTGGAGTCGGCAGTCTATATTACTCAGTGGCATCTTAATCATTTTATCAAAAAAATAGATAATTTTAAGGAAGTCAGTGATGCTGAAAAACTCCTGTTATGGTTGGAGGAGCATCTTGTCAGTAATAAATCTTATGATTTTAGGCGAAATGACATCATTAAAAATGGCCCCTATTCACTGAGACGTTCTGACCGTTTGCGGCCTGCATTAGAAAAACTACAGCAGGAAGCTAAAGTTCAATTATTCGAAAAAAATGGGATTAACTATGTCAAGTTTACGGGGGCAAGAATGACACCTGAAGAGCTAGCCGAACGATTGAATATTCCGTTGAGTAGCAGAGGAGTATTCATACTCAATAACTCACCAAGATAAGGATAACTTCAGAGTTATTTTTAATAAAACCAACGAGTAATTTTATATCACCAAGCGAGGTTTATGGCGGCTTTGGGGAGGGGGGAGTCTGTCTTTTATTAAATGGAATGATGTCGGTATAGGTAATATATAACATCTTACTAAATACAATACTAATTTATAACAATAACACCTATCAATCAACAAAGCAATGTTTATTTAATCACCGTACCTATTGTGTCTATAACTCACTGTGTTATGGATGCGATAGGTACTTAAACACGAATACAGATATCGCTATTTCTATGATAGTAAGGTAATAAAAATGTCAGATTATGCATTAACTAAAACAGAATTGGATCAACTGATAACTATCGCGAGTGATCGCTATGATTCCTCGATATCGTATTATATCCTTCGTCGATTACTGGCAGTGGTTGAGAATACACTAGAACACCATAACCGAGTATTTGCAATCCGAGTTGATTTACGATTCGCTCAGGATAGTAGTCCTGATGCCCCGGATATGCCTATATGTTTTCAACGCACGGATGAGCGAGCCATTACCCGTTTTATCGAGTCACTAAAAAGCCAACTGAGAGCTGCACATCATCGTACGGGGCGTTCAGGTACACCAGCACTCCCTTATTATGCTTGGGTAAGAGAACGTAATGAAAGTGAATACCCTCACTACCATTTAGTTTTGTTATTTAATCGAGATATATACGGCTATTTAGGCAACTATTTACAAGATGATGCCAATAATATGGCGACTAGAATACAACGGGCATGGTGTAGCGCCATTGGCTTAGCGTACCCAGACTATGCACCATTAGTTAACTTTCCAGAGAATCCCGTATTTCGATTTGATAGACGAGATGCTCTGGCCCGTCATTCTAATTATTTTGATTTCCTATTACGCATGACGTATCTGGCTAAAATGAATACCAAGGAGCTCATGACTGACTTTAGAAACTTTGGAACCAGTCAGGTTTAATTGAGAGGCATTAGCTCAGACTTGAACTAACAGGTTTCGTTGGGTAGAACATAACTAAGCCTGACCGGCTGGTCTGAGCGAAGTGCGGACGTACAGTAAACTGTCCACTACCCTTATTGTCGATATCCCACTCACTGTTCCAATTCAGCCATCGTCAACTCGGCAACTTTTATTGTTGTTGAGGCAGTATCGTTACTTGAGAGGGTCCAGGTGTCAGAGGACATTAAAGCTTGAAACTCGACAATGAATACTGAAACCATGACAATAAAGTCCGAAACTTTTCGATGCTATTTGTCGCAGTCTGCCTTTTGTTCTAACAAGCTTTTGCCCCAAAGCAAGTTAGTTACAGTTTAAGCCTCACGTCTTTGAATCATTATTTGGTCTATTTTACCTAATGCCAGTAATGCCTGTCTGGCATCTATAGGATCGAGGAAACATCTCCCCTTGTTTAACCGGACACGTAACCTAGTAACCAAAGTCTTTCACATCAACTTCTAGCTCTCTGACTTGAGAACCTATTTTTTTATGGAAGTGGTAACGAATTTCTTCATCAGGTATATTGGTCAAATCAAAACTAAAATATTGAACTAACACCTCTTTCATCTCAGGTACGTCATACTGGTCGAAGTTTGGTACATAACTGGTGTTATATTTGTTGTGGCTAATTTCTTTGAAAGTACGAACAAACTTTTTAGGTTTGATTTCTACCTCAAAACGCTTACATAAGCGCAGGACATAATGATCTAGTCTGTGGAGTAGTTTTTCATCATTGATCTCAGCGAAGAAAAATTGCCAACCCTTACATTTCTTCTCAAACACACAGCCAGTGATTCGTAGGTTCAATCGCCATTCTAAAATTTTTAAGCTCTTATTTTTAGAGTGCTTATAGCTTGTAAAAATTCCTGCAAGAGAAGCCTTTAACTTTTCAATCGAACCGTTTCTTGCAGAGATATGCTCATTGGTAAATTGATACCCAAGATAATCAAAACCGTTAGCAAGTGAGTCAATTTTTGACTTCTCTGGCGCGTTCTCAGGGCTGTGTATTTTTAAACCAATATTGCGAAACTTCTTGATAATGATTTGTGCTAGATCACGTGCTTGATCAGCAGAACAAAGAACTAATACATCATCAACGTAGCGGTAGCATTTTACGTTAGGCAATTCAGATAAAAATTTGTCAATGTTTTGGAGGTAGATGGCAGCAAGGATGTTGGAAACAGCCAACCCTTGAGGTACGCCTACTTCACTTGGCTTATCATCCTTTCTCGAAACTAGAACTGAAGGGGCAGTGACAGCCGAAAAGATCATGTCTAGTATGTGATCTTGCCTAATGCGCTTTCTCAATTGAGAGCGTAGGTTTTTATGTCTTATCGATGGATAAAAATTCGAAACATCTAACTTAATATAGCTATCAAAGTCACCAGATAAAGTGTGAGCCTTGACATCTTTAATGACATCTTGAGGAAGCGTGAACTTCACTGATTCTGCAAATCTGTCTTGTAGAAAGTTACACATTGCACGTAATGCAATTCTATCTCTCACTGTCGGGATAGAGATTTCACGAGGGGCTTTATTTCTCCCTTTAGTCAGCAACTTTAGCTTGTACTTGGAAAACGTATACGAACCTTCAATCATTTTACGAGAAATGATTTCAATTTGTGGGTCTAACTGTTTTCTAAAAGAATACTGATTCATATTGTCTATGCCAGTCGCACCAGAATATACAACATAATTGGAAAAGATTTCTTTTAGATTCTCGTGCCTAAACTCTTTATTAAATTGGTCTTGTACACGCATTTTATCAACCAGTACAAGTTGGAGTGGATAAGAATAAAGACGAGTTTAATGCAAGCAATATCAGTACTGGCAAGACATAGAAAAACACAAGAGTTAACAATCTAACAACAAAATAAGATACCGTTAAAAACCAGTGATGTGATGTTGGTATTCTAGTAAGAGCTTGTTTGGGCTGTTGTTTGTTTTCCGAGGTGTCTGAATGGAAATCTTTGCTTACTTGTCTTACGCTGCTAGTACTTGCCCAATACTCTTGGCATAGTGCGATGGCAAAATCTTTGTCAGTGTGGTTTTCACAAGCATTTAGCTTAGATTCGTAGGCTGTTGATAAAGTGTCCAAATCAGGATTTGGCTTGGAGGCTTGATGCATAATGCTATTCAAACTTTCATAACATTCTTTGATTAGGTTTGCTCTTTCCTTAAATGAAAGCCCATTGATGAAACCTGAAATGCAAAGTACGAGGACAGAATATACAACCCAAGAGATTGCTTCGATTCCATTTTGTGGGTTATTTAGATAATAAACGGATACGGCGACAGAGAAGAATGAATACCAGAGTAGTATTACTTGTGAGTGAAAAGCGTTAGATAAAAGTCGTTTCTCTGTTTGGATTCGAGCTTTTCTTGTCCACCAAATATTGTCTGCTAAAGCCACCTTCTTCTCCTAATGTTGGGGGGGGTGCTTCATAGAGGTAGTTTAGTTTACAATAAGTTAACACTCCTACTGGAGTAAGCATATACGAGATACACTAAGGGCGAACCCTTCGAAATTAGTTTCACTCTTATTGCTAAGAGTGGACAGTTACTAAGACCTGTCACCACTATGAAACACAGTGTGTATGTTACATTTTCGGAGTTCGAAGCTCAATAATTTTTTGTCACCGTTAAGCTAGTTTCCATACTTTAGGTAATTAAAGAATCAATAATTTAGCAAAATCACTGGCTCACTTCTGTCCAAAAGTGAGTTTCAATCTTTGTTGTCACAATTTTTCTTTGGATAGGCACGTTGATTGAATCTAAGTATTGATCTTTATTGTCATACATACCTTCTATTGACACGAAAGAACGGACTGCGAAGGCAAAAAAGTTTCAAACATTATTGTCTTCCGACACCAGGCAGTTGAAAGACCACACCATGCAATTTGTTGTGCTTTAATAAATGTGGACACTTTGATAAAGGAATCTATTCACCTTTAAAATAAGATGTCGATATGAAACGAAAATCACCTAAGCAATATACTGAACGTTTTAAAAAAGAAGCGATTAATTTAATACTGGAACAAGGCTATACAGTTCAACAAGCAGCTAATGCGCTCGGAATTACCACTAAACTACTCTATGCTTGGCGAAAGCGCCATGAAGCCGAAAATAAGCCTAACGCATTAACCCCCTTTGAGCGACAAGAGCTACTCGCTTTACGCAAAGAAGTTAAGCAACTGAAAATGGAGAAAGAAATCCTAAAAAAGGCGAGTGTAGATTCAATCTGTCAATGCAACACCCCTTTCAATTATCTCTTTCGGTGTTTTGAACTTCAGTGTCTTTCTCGGTCTGTTGTTTAGCTGAGCAGCAACCAGATCTAGTTCATGTTGAGTATATTGGGCAAGACATGTCTTTTTAGGAAAGTACTGCCGAATTAGCCCATTTGTGTTCTCATTTGTTCCCCGCTGCCAAGGACTCTGAGGATCGCAGAAGTAAACTTTAACGCCGGTGCTGACAGTAAATTCTAGATGTCTGGCCAGTTCCATTCCTCTGTCCCATGTCAGTGATTTTCTGAGTTCTGACGGTAAACTCAGGAATTTGTCGGTAAGAGCCTGATTTACTGAGACAGAATCTTTGCCCCTGAGTCTAAGGATGATCGTATAACGTGATTTTCGGTCTACAAGTGTGGCTATATGAGAGTTTTTTGTACCTGAGACTAAATCGCCCTCCCAATGCCCCAGAGAGCGTCTGTTATCGATATTTCGGGAACGTTCGTGAATTGGTGTTCCGTTCACTATGTTAATCGTACCTCTTTCGCCTTTGCGGGTATGACGCCTGCCATGGCGAAGGCTATGCGACCGTCGCAGATGCTGTATATTCAGGTGGTGTAGCGCTTCACGGCTACGAAAGTACAGCGTTTTATAAATTGTCTCAGGTGATATTCGCAGCGTTTTTTGACGTGGTTTTGTTCGCCTTAACCATCCTGATATTTGCTCTGGAGACCATTTCATCTCCAGCTTTTCCAGAACAAGCTTTCGCAATGGTAAATTTTGATCCAGTAAGCACGGTTTTGGCCTTTTCGCCATTCTGTTGGCTCGGTTATTAGCATCAACAGCTTTGTAATAGCGTCTGCCCCGATTACGCTGAACTTCACGTGAGATCGTCGAAGGACTACGATTCAGCGCAGTAGCTATCGCACGAATGCTAATTTTGGCTGACAAACCAGCTCGTATCTCCTCGCGCTCAGACAGTGTCAGGTGAGCTACAGCCCGCTTACGCTCATGGGGTTTTATGCCGCCAGTATCCCTTAACATAGTGAAGATCGTTCCGGGTTTTGAACCCAGGATATTCGCTATTTCACTGAAGCCTGTTCCGTTCTTCCATAGTTCAAAAACAGAGGCTTTTTCCTCTGCTGTAAATGTTCGTCTCATTCAAAAAACCTCCGCAACTCCATGTTTTCACATAACTGTTGCGTTGACCAATTGAATCTACAACCGCGCTCTTGATGTCAGACTCCCTGAACAGGTCTCGGTGATCGGGAAACTCAGAGCGCATTATCCTGTTCTGCACAACAAAATTAGGACACTTTTCTGAAGGAGTTTTCATACTCCACAGGCGATAAATAATTATTTGCCGTGTGTAATCGCGTTAAATTGTAATAACGCAGATAATCCAGCACGTCTTGTTTCATTTCTGACCGATTTGCATGGGGTCTTTTAAATAACCAATCATGCTTTAAACTTCCAAAAAATCGTTCAACTACCGCATTATCCCAGCAAACCCCTATATCACCTTGGCTTGAGCGCATATCATAACTTTTCAGTAACGCTTGATATTGCCCACTTGTGTATTGGCTTCCTCGGTCACTATGAAACACACAACCCTTTGAGGGCGAACGTAAGTTATAGGCCATCATTAACGCTTTGCTTATCAAGGCGGTATCTATTTTGGATGACATATGCCAACCCACAATACGCCGAGAATATAAATCCATCACAATAGCCAGATAAAGCCAACCTTCCGGTGTCTTTAAATAAGTGATATCGCCAGCCCAGATTTCATTCGCGGCTACCGGATTAAAATTTTGATTTAATAAATTATCCGCAGTCGCTTTATTTTTCGTGGTAACTCGATAGGGTTTTCTTTGTTTAACCACTAACCCTAACTGCTTCATTAATTTTCGAGCTCGATAATCACTGATAGCATAACCTTCTTTGCGTAATTGAGCCGCTAACATGCGATAACCTAAGCTTTGCCGGCTTTCCCTAAAGAGGGAGCAAGTTTTTTGATGCAATTCAATCGTGTCATCATCAAGTGGCTTAACGGGGCGCTTTTGCCAAGTATAAAACGTTGAACGGCTGAGCTTCATCATTCGACATAAATGCTTAATGGGATATTGTGTTTTATGCTCTTGAACAAACCAACACCTTATAGCAACTCTTTCGCAAAGAAGGCGCTTGTAGATTCAATTGGTCAACGCAACAGTTATGTGAAAACATGGAGTTGCGGAGGTTTTTTGAATGAGACGAACATTTACAGCAGAGGAAAAAGCCTCTGTTTTTGAACTATGGAAGAACGGAACAGGCTTCAGTGAAATAGCGAATATCCTGGGTTCAAAACCCGGAACGATCTTCACTATGTTAAGGGATACTGGCGGCATAAAACCCCATGAGCGTAAGCGGGCTGTAGCTCACCTGACACTGTCTGAGCGCGAGGAGATACGAGCTGGTTTGTCAGCCAAAATGAGCATTCGTGCGATAGCTACTGCGCTGAATCGTAGTCCTTCGACGATCTCACGTGAAGTTCAGCGTAATCGGGGCAGACGCTATTACAAAGCTGTTGATGCTAATAACCGAGCCAACAGAATGGCGAAAAGGCCAAAACCGTGCTTACTGGATCAAAATTTACCATTGCGAAAGCTTGTTCTGGAAAAGCTGGAGATGAAATGGTCTCCAGAGCAAATATCAGGATGGTTAAGGCGAACAAAACCACGTCAAAAAACGCTGCGAATATCACCTGAGACAATTTATAAAACGCTGTACTTTCGTAGCCGTGAAGCGCTACACCACCTGAATATACAGCATCTGCGACGGTCGCATAGCCTTCGCCATGGCAGGCGTCATACCCGCAAAGGCGAAAGAGGTACGATTAACATAGTGAACGGAACACCAATTCACGAACGTTCCCGAAATATCGATAACAGACGCTCTCTGGGGCATTGGGAGGGCGATTTAGTCTCAGGTACAAAAAACTCTCATATAGCCACACTTGTAGACCGAAAATCACGTTATACGATCATCCTTAGACTCAGGGGCAAAGATTCTGTCTCAGTAAATCAGGCTCTTACCGACAAATTCCTGAGTTTACCGTCAGAACTCAGAAAATCACTGACATGGGACAGAGGAATGGAACTGGCCAGACATCTAGAATTTACTGTCAGCACCGGCGTTAAAGTTTACTTCTGCGATCCTCAGAGTCCTTGGCAGCGGGGAACAAATGAGAACACAAATGGGCTAATTCGGCAGTACTTTCCTAAAAAGACATGTCTTGCCCAATATACTCAACATGAACTAGATCTGGTTGCTGCTCAGCTAAACAACAGACCGAGAAAGACACTGAAGTTCAAAATACCGAAAGAGATAATTGAAAGGGGTGTTGCATTGACAGATTGAATCTACAGTAGCCTTTTTTAATATTTCGTTTTCCATTTCAATACGTTGAATTTTTTTCTTCAGCTTACGTATCTCAATTTGTTCCGGCGTGATAGGGGATGCTTTCGGTGTTTTGCCTGCCCGTTCGTCCCGTAATTGCTTTACCCACCGCGTCAAGGTGGAAAGCCCGACATTCATGGCTTTCGCGGCATCTGCAACTGTATAGTTCTGATCCACAACCAGCTGGGCTGATTCACGTCTGAATTCTGCACTGAAATTTCGTTTTTTCATTAAGGCACCTGTGTTGTTCTGAGGTGAGCATATCACCTCTGTTCAGGTGGCCAAATTTATTAAACCACTACACAACCAACAAATTGAACATATAGCACCGCGCACGCCTACTGATGGAAGTCCTCTCGAAACAGGATATGAACTCAATGAGCAGGGTGAATATTCCGAGGACTTTAGCTCTGAATACCTCAATTGTCTTGGCAACCTGATGCTCATATCAGGGGTCGCACAATGCGTCCATCGGAAACAAACCATTTGCCGATAAGTTAATGTCTTACAGAAAGACCCCCATTCTTAACCAACAGGCTGAGATTGCTTCTTTCGTTAAAGATAGCGAGAACCCAGTGTGGGATTGTGAAGCAATAGATAAACGGCATAACAAAATCGTAGACTTTGCGATCACTGAGTGGTCATTTCGGTAAAGGGTAACCAGCCATTATCCAGAATCTATTGAGGCTGGATAGTGGCAACAGGCGGTTCATATATGTCGCAAAGTTATGAAGAAGTACAAGCCAACTGATTTTCAGATATTTACCCTGTGATTTTGTACCTAATTATTTGCAAAAATCGATAGTAGATTAAACTCCTATTAATAAAGTCTAGATGGTTAAAATCGGTCAGATTTGGTGTGGATTTGCCTGTAGTGACATAAGTTTTCTACAGCCCATGCCTTCTATTGTTAATAAGAGATAAAAGAGCTAGCCATATTGGCTAGCTCTTTAGTTTAAGGCAAGAGATAATCAGCCCACGCTTGCATCATAGGGCGTCGCTGATCTAATAGGTCCGTTCGGTGATAAGCTGCTTCCACTTTATTTTTGACTGTATGAGCGAGTGCTCTTTCAGCTAAATCCCGAGAATAGCCATGCTCAGAGCACCAATCCCGGAAAGTTGAACGAAAGCCATGTGCTGTTGCAACGCGATTAGGATTATCGCTTGGGGCTTTCGTACGCCGTAAGAATGCAGTGAGCACCATGTCGGAAAGGACAACTTGTTTTCTGGGGGAAGGAAAAACCAATTCATCATGTAGCCCTTTTAAGCTATGGAGTAGCGACATAGCTTGATCCGATAAGGGAACTCGATGCTGCATGCCAGCTTTCATTCTTTCGGCTGGGATAGTCCAAACTCGTTGTTTAAAATCAATTTCTCCCCATCGCATGGCTCTAGCCTCTCCAGAACGTGAGGCGGTGAGTATGACAAATAAGAGTAAGGCACGAGTGACATTGTATCGTTCATCTGTGGATACATAGGTTGCAATATAAAGAGGGAGTGATTTCCATGGCATTGCAGGTTGATGTTCGGTACGGATACTCACGCTGATTTGTTGTGGTAATAAATGGGCGACCACATCGACAGGGTTAGCAGAACAATAACTATGTGCCCATGCCCATTGCATAACCGCATGGATACGTTGTTTGACGCGAGAGGCAGTTTCGGAGCGAGTTAACCAGATAGGGCGTAATGTGTCAGCTATATCAGCGGGGGCAATGGTATCTAATGTCATTGAGCCGATAAATGGAAATACATATTGTTCCAGTGTAGTGATCCATTGTTTACCGTGTTTTTCATTTTTCCAGCCAGGAAGTAATTCAGTATGAAGTTTACGAGCAGCATCTTCAAAAGAAGGGATTGATGGCTTCTCGGAAATTGATTTTTTGAACTCAAGGGGATCAATACCTTTGATTATTTGCTCTCTCATTATTGAAGCAATATTTGACACTTCTGAAATTGTGATTTCTGGGTAACTACCTAAACCCGCATTTCGGCGTTTTTGTGTTACTGGGCTCATATAGCGAAGTACCCACTTTCCTCTTCCTTTTGTTGATGATGGATGTAGAGTGAGGCCCGTGATACCGCCATGAGGTAATGGTTTATCCCCAGGTTGTATATTCTTAGCTTTGGTATTGGTTAATAAAGCCATGGTGAATTTATCCTAAGGTTGAGTATGCCATCTGGTATGCCATTGTTGTTAGGCTTTGTATGGAGAATATTATACATGTTTGGATTTGAATTTAAATAATCTATTGATATTACGTTACTAATTGAATAGCTCTGAATGGGGTTGGATTTATATTAAGCGGACTCCTCCTCCGCCATCTTCACTTCTAGCAACATTTTCTAAAGTCTTCCAATTCCCTGAAGTTATACAAGCAAACAAGCAAACAAGCATTCCAACTAAATCCCATTATTCCAACGTCTACTATCGTCTATTGAAAACTACCCCCCTTCAGGTGGTACATATGGGGTACATTTATACCCCATGATTTGAGTACCCCCAAATGAAGCTAACCGTTAAGCAAATTGATTCCAGTAAGCCTAAAGAAAAAGACTAAAAACTATCTGATGGTGGTGGGCTGTATCTATCGGTTCAAACTAATGACGGAAAATATTGGCGGTTAATATACCGAATCGATGGTAAAGAGAAACTTTTAGCTATTGGAATTTATCCAACCGTTAAACGCCGTTTCACAATAGTTTGTGTGATGACATAAAAGCCCCGAACAGCGGGGGACGCTGCTCTGATGGCGTATGTTAGACAATGAACGGTGAATCAATACTGTCATGAGTCAGTACAGACACAAGCAAGCCCAGTTTTTCATTACTGCATTCACGTAAAAACGCTAAATCGGTATCTAATCGGTAAGTTGCCATCAGTGTTATTCCCTAGCTTGAAAAAGAGAACACCACGATAACAACCTCACCAGGCAGGTTATGTCCGGCTATTTGGCTTTTTTTCGAGAGAAAAATGAAGGGAAATGACAGGGGGTGTCATGGATTTAATTTAACTGATTGATATTAATTTAATTATTGGGTTTCGTGTCAGTGATATATATTTGAAAAATCGTTGAGTATCAATAGGCATAAAAATACGCAAGAAGCGACATTGAACAAAATAATGACACTTGACTTAAGTTAAATTAACATAACGACCTTTGACACAGGAGGTCGTTATGAAAATGCCCGCTTCTCTATGGGTTATATTAATTGTTTTTTCCCTTTTCATGCTTATACATATAACTGGCGCTTTTTTTTACGTTTCTAGCATGTTGAGATTAAGTTCATCAGTTGATGTCTGGAGTAGCTCTGATGGGGCGTTCTTAATTATTGGGTTGACATTGTATCAACTTGTATTACCGACAGTAGAAGTTTTAACTGTGGTTTTAGTTTTAATGAAGAAAAAAATTGGAGCAGCTTTATTGAAAATTCTATGGTCAATCATAACGCTAATGTCAATTTTTTCTGCATTTAAAGGGATTAATAACGCACTCGAAGGAAATGGGTTTTCAAGCATGGCAGAGAAAACAGGCGGTGTTATAGGTGCATTATTATTACCAATCATAATGATTTTCTTGACTTATATTCTTTTTAAATCCTCTAGAGTTAAAGATTATTTTCAGTCAGTATCAGCAAAGTAATAAAAACAAATGCGCCAACTTGAGTAGTTGGCTCATTTTGATCACCTATCAAAATATTCCACTTCGGCTTCTTCGGTTTCAGAAAGACAGCCACCGGACTTACCGATTAACGGAATACCTTGACCATAGCTAATGCATGAATATGAAGAGAGGTATAGTCAACTCTGGTATTCATTCTTCATGATAAATTAAGGAATTAAAGTTGATGAAAAGCCGTTATCAAATTCAATTTTCACCATCAAGATTGGAAGCAGAGAAAATACGAAAACTCATTCAAATGCCTGTTACTGTAGATAAGGAAAAAATGCCATACAGATTATTTACTAATCTATGGAATTTATTAGCTATAGCATCGATTGTATCGGGGATCGCCTTATTGATGATTGGGTATAAGGCTTATTCAGTTGTAGATGGTTTTTCTGGCTTAAAAAACTTAGGTCTTTTTTCTTTTTGTGGCTTAGTCAGCTCGTTAGCATGCTTGTATATAACCTTTCGAATAGAAATGCATTACTTATATAGAAATGAAGAAAAAGAACATAGCGATCCTGATTCTCTAGTCAAAGTTAAAATTAACAGGAAATACATAGACAATATGACGAGGGGCACCTTAGTCAGGTTTTTTGGCAAAATATAGAAGAATGTTATATCAGGGAAGAGTATCTGTTTATTTTTGCTTCTGATGGTGAAGGCTCTGTTATCCCTGCGAGGGTTTTAGCTGATGGCGAGTTTGATAAATTATATCAGTTTGTTATGGAACAGATTGATAACCATAAACCATGATAGATACTCAAAGTACAGTCTAGTTATTTATTATTGGACTTGTACGCCTTGACCGTAACTAATATACGTACACGATACAGATGATGTAATTATTATCGCTATGAAAAAATGATTCTATCAGAGCTAAATGAAATTAGTTTGATTTCATATGAATTTATCCACCAAGAAAATAGATATGTGCAGATTAATACACTATTAAAATAAGGAGGAAAAATTAAACTTACAAGACTTGTATGGTGATTGTGGAACTATTTTAATAAAATCAATTTGTTGTAATTACTTTTTCGATTGAAATATTTGGTTACATAGTTTATTTCTATGTACATTAGAACTTACTGGGCTTATCGCAGTTTGGTCTATTTTTTGTTCGATGATAATTCGGTTATGATTCATTTTTAGTGTTTTTCTGAAATTATATAGCGATATTTCAACCCGTTTACGCTAAGTCACTTATCCTAGGGAGATACAAAAAGGCCGCTAGGTTTACAGTCTATCCATAAGCTTTTATTATCCTTAACTCAAATCTTACCGTGCGCACTGGCTGAGATGACGGAAATTAACAATTAATTATATTTATTTAACTCAATTTGTCATTCTTGATAAAGGATATCGCTATGCCAACTCCATGCTATATTTCCATTGAAGGAAAAACCCAAGGCAACATCACTGCCGGTGCATTTACTGCTGATTCTGTGGGTAACATCTATGTACAAGGTCATGAAGACCAAATGTTAGTGCAAGAATTTTCTCACGTTGTGACTGTGCCGACAGACCCACAATCCGGCCAACCTTCAGGTCAGCGTGCACACAAGCCGTTCCGTTTTACCGTGGCGTTAAATAAAGCCGTTCCGCTGCTGTATAACGCGTTAGCGTCGGGCGAAATGCTGCCGAAAGTGGAACTGAAATGGTACCGCACCTCAGTGGAAGGTAAACAAGAGCATTTCTTCACCACCACACTGACCGATGCAACCATCGTCAATATTGACTGCCAAATGCCTCACTGCCAAGACCCTGCGAAAGCCGATTTCACGCAGTTAATCGAAGTCTCTCTGTCTTACCGCAAAGTGGACTGGGAGCACACGGTTGCAGGCACTTCGGGTGCTGATGACTGGCGCGCACCGCTCGAAGCGTAATACCTTTTTGACGGGCTCTTTTGGGCTCGTCATCGCTTTTATTTCGTTCCCCGCTTCTTATCCATTTTGTCATGGAGACTAGTGATGTTTAGCAAAGACCCCAAAAAAACCACCATTGACCCCGTTTCTATTGTCAAAGATGAAGCGGTAAATCAAGTTAAAAATAAAGTGCAATCTAAAGTCAATGAGTTGGTGTCCAGTAAAGTGCAAAAAGCGGCAGCATTAGCCCAGCAAGGAGGGGCTTTGGTATCAACAGCGGCATCTATGGCAACTCAGGCGACATCCCAATTGAACAGTGTAGCCAATAACCCGCTTATCCATGGCGGTGGATTTGGTGGTGGATTAAAACTTGGTGGTGGGCAAACTTTTTCAGAAAGTCAGGCATTACAAGCCGCTCACGGGGCATTGTTAGATGCACTAGGCATGGGAAGTCTGGAAAGTGGCTTGGTGTTTACATGCTCAATTGCTGGGCTACCCGATGAAACTTTTCAAGTTACCGAATTTAATTTAACGGAAGGGTTGTCTTCGTTATTTTCCCTTTCAATTAGTGCTGTTAGTGCCTTACCGTTTATTGATTTTCAGAAACACCTTGGCGTCGCCTCTTCTTTAACAGTCAAGCGTGATGGTGCCCAAGTCCGTAAAGTGAATGGCATTTTAGCAGGGGCGGTTCAAGGGAATACGGATGGCGTAAAAACGTGGTATCACTTTGATATTCGTCCAGAAATGTGGGTGATGACCCTGAATCAAGATAGTCGTATTTTTCAAAATCAAAACGTACCGACCATATTAAAAACCTTGCTGGATGAAGCGCATGTGAAGTCGGACTGCAAGTTTTACCGTGATGACTTACATCCCAAACGTATTTACACCACCCAAAAGCGAGAATCCGCCTTTGATTTTTGGTGTCGTCTCGCCTTTGAGGAAGGGATTAACTTTTGGTTTGAAGAAAACCAATTGTTTTACAGTGACGAACACATGGGGATGACGGCGGGAATTAACCTGATGTATAACCCGCAAGCGGATACGGATATCAGCGACAGTACCGCCATGACATGGCAGTACGGTGAATACTTGTGTGTGGATGAAACCATTCATAAAGACAATAATTTCATTCGCCCTTCCTACCCACTTCAACATGAAAATAAATTGGAAAAGGGTGGGCAGCACAGCATCTTTGAAAGTTACGGCCGTTTTCAATTGGATGAAGAGGGCAAACCACTCACCCAAATTCGTTTTGAACAGTTACGTAATGGGAGCAAGGTGGGTAGTGCCACAACAAACTGCTTTGCCTTGATGCCGGGTAAAATCTTTACCTTATCAAATCATCCACACCTCCCGATGAATGACAGCTGGCAAGTCATTAGCGTGAGCCATCATGGTGTTCAACCTCTGGCAGACAATGGTGGCGGAGAAGGTACTCAGTTGTCGAACAGTGTTTCTTTTATCCCTGGCACGCAAGAGTGGCGGCCACCTTATCGTTATAAACCAACCGCGGATGGTGATGAAGTTGCGACTGTCGTGGGCCCTCCGGGTGAAGAAATCTATGTCAATGAACATGGTGCGGTGAAAGTCCATTTTCACTGGGACAGACGTGGAGAGCCTGACCACAGTGCCTCGTGCTGGGTGCGTGTTGCAATGGGCTGGAGCGGCGGCGGCTATGGTTTCTCTGCGGTGCCACGCATCGGAACGGTCGTTCAGATTAGTTACCTCAATGGAGATATTGATAGGCCGATTATCACGGGCTGTACTTATGATGGTCGCAATGCGACCCCAATCAGTTTTCCTGAAAATAAAACCCGTACCACATTTCGGACGAAAACCCATAAAGGGGACGGGTTTAACGAGCTGCGCTTTGAGGATGAAAACGGCAAACAGGAAGTGTTTATTCATGCCCAGAAGGACATGAATACTAAAGTGTTGAATGACCGGACTACGCATGTGTTGGCTGATCATTTAGAGGTGGTTGAAAAAAATCAAATGGTCAAAGTGACCCTAAACCAAGATGAAGAAGTGGGTGAAAGTAAAAAATTGCACGTCAATGAAAATTATCAACAAAGGGTTGGTGCGAATAAGACGTCGATAGTCAAGGAAAATATCCAATATGTTGCGGGCGATTCATTTGAAATAGTGTGTGGAAAATCGATATTGCGAATGGATAAAGACGGATATATTCGTATTCAGGGTCATGAAGTTATTATTGAAACGTCAGGTGATCAGTTCCTTAAAGCTAATGGCGATATTACATTTAAAGCTAAAACTATTTTAGGTAATTAGTCATGACAAAATTATCCATAACCAATGAAATACGACCAAATGATCCATCACTTCTAGATGAAATCATTGAACAAACAGAACCTCTTTCTTTGGCTGAAGAGCAAGCAAGACTTCCATCGATTCAATTAGCTCGGCTTGTTAGCTACAGTGAGAAAAGTGTATTTATTGCATTAAATGAGATTGATACACCTATTTTAGCGTTGAGTTTAGCGCCGATAGTGGAGTCAGACATAGGTAAAATTTGTGCAATTCAATTTATCAATGGTAATAAGCAGAACCCACTAATCATGGGGCTGATCCAACAAAACAATCATTCGATGATATTGCCAGAAACTCCGTTAAATAACATGATGTTTTCGTCTCCAGAGCATGGGCAGTTACATATTCAAGCAAGTGAATCTATTACATTACAGTGTGGTGAGTCGAGTTTAACTCTTACTGCGGATGGTTTTGTGCAAATAAAAGCGCTTTATATTGATAACTATGCTTCAGCAACGAACCGTATTAAGGGCGGTTCAGTGCAAGTTAATTGAAGGGGACTAGGAGTATGGAGTTGATAAATAACGCTAAACATACGACGGCTAAAGCGACAGTGATGATTGATAAAGCGGGATTTGAATATCTGGTTGTGGTGATGAAAGCTAGCTACCATTTACCTGATGATAATCAACTTGCACGTCCAATTATTCCTCCTAAAGCACTGGCTTATACGGATACATATACTGGTGAAGTGGGAACTTCTGTTCCTCTTTATGATGCTGACTTTGTCTTAAGAAAGCATAAGTGTGATGTGATCTTTAATGCTAACGCGTTTGCACCGAATGCCGAACCGACTCAGCATTTAATGGTATCGGTACAGGTCGGTGAAATGAAAAAAAGTCTCTCTGTCATTGGTTACCGACAGTGGCAACAGGGAACTGAACATTATACGGCAGGTGATGTGACTCCGTTTACAACCGTTCCTTTACATTATGGTTTTGCTTTTGGTGGGCAGTATCATTTCCAAGATGAGATGATCTCTCACTCTATTAATCCATTAGGAAGAGGTTATTTTTCTTTAGAAAAACCGAATGGGGAGATGATGATGCCCCAATTAGAAAACCCAAAAGAACTAGTCGATGCACCTGATAATGATGTTAAGCCTATTGCCCTCTCAGTATTACCCCGCCATTACGGGGAGCGTGTGAAATACGCGGGAACTTTCGATGATAAATGGCGTAATGAAACGGCACCGTTTCTACCGGATGATTTTGATGAATGTTATTTCCAATCTGTACCAGATGACCAACAGATTGATTTTCCTGTCGGTAATGAAGTGATTACGTTAACCAATATACATCCGACTCGTCCAGAAATTCATTTCAAGCTTCCAAGGTTAAATAATGTCCCCGTACGATTATATCAGCGTGATGGCGAGGTAGTATTGCTAACACCTAAGGTAGATACCCTCTATTTTGAACCCGAAAAGAATTATTTCTCTGTTATTTGGCGTTGTCATCATCAGATCCGTACTATTCAAGATGTTGAACAAGTGCTTGTAGGGCCATTATTAGATAGTTACGTATCTCGCCAAGCACCAGTGTCGACATGTCGGGGGTAAGATGAAAGATAAACCATATTTGTCAATTATTTCTGCTGGACTATGTACCCCTGTGGGAACGGACCTATTTTCTGCTACCGCGGCTATTCGAGCGGGGCTAGACCATTTCCGGGAAACTCATTTTCGATACACACTAAATCACCCAATCATTGGCTCTCTGTTATATGACTGCCAAATATGGGGACCTGCACGATTTATTGCTTTAATTAACGATGTCATTGAGCAATCACTAAAAACCATCACGGTAGATAAAGAACACATTGTAGTGTGTTTATTATTACCGGAAGAAGATAGGCCAGGAATGTTCCCTCAATGGCTTAAGATGATTTCAGAGACAGTCTTACATCCTTTTCATACTAACTCGATAGCATTTAACCGAGGTAAAGCCGGGATCGGTGAAGCCCTGCCTTTTGTACAGGAAATATTGTCAACTCAAACAGCTGACGTGGCATTACTAATTGGGTGCGATAGCTATTTTAACGCAGAAACTATTCGCCATTATATGGACACACATCGGTTATTACACTCAGAAAACAGAGATGGTTTTATTCCTGGGGAAGGTGCAGCCTCAGTCGCCTTGACATTAGCAGACAATAGGCACAGTCATGTAAATATTCTTGGTTTTGATACTCAGCTAGAAGCGGCACATATTCTTCAAACTAAATTACCCTTAAGAGTAAAAAGTTTATCAGAGGCAATTGAGCATGCTTGCCAAGGCTCATATCTTTCATTAAGTGATACTCAATTTCACATTAGCGACGCTAATGGCGAATCTTTTTATTTTAAAGAAATATCGTTGGCAACAACTCGTACGTTAAAAGAAAAAGTTGCACATTATCCTCATTATTTAATTGCTAAAAGCCTAGGTGAAACAGGAGCAGCAAGCAGTGTGATGATGTTGGCAACCTTGTTTGAATGGATGAAACATCCAGAAGGACCCGGAGATAGCGGATTGGTGATATCTAGCGCAGATAGCGGGGAAAGAACGGCGATTATTTTACAATATCAAGAGGTTAAATAGATGGATACACGTGTCTATGTTAATGATCGAGAAGCATGCTCTAAGGCATCTGATGGCGTATCAACGGCCGCATTTCCAGACCCTTGCTGGTCTCCAGGGCCAAGTGTAGTTCCTTATCCAAATACGTCAAAAGCGGATGCGTTATCAAATGGCACCGCAACGGTGTTTATTCAAAATACCATGGTAGCCCAGGAAGATCGTTCATTTTTTTCTACTAGTACTGGCGATGAACCTGCCACTTATGGGTTAGCTAAAGGGGTGATGACGGGAGTAATCAAAGGTAAGGCTTATTTCCGTTCATGGTCATTGAATGTGAAATTTGAAGGATATGGCGTTGCCCGCCATCAAGATTTAATGACACACAACCATGGTTCTTTTCCGTCTAATACACCGACTTTTCCTTATGTTTCCCGCGGTGTTTTTGGGGGATTAAAAGCGTGTGATAAAGAAAATACGCAAGTTGAAAAACGTTGTGAGCCGGATAAAGATAATTCAGAGGCACAGCAAACGCTCAAAAAAGAGAGCAAGCTCAGAAAAGCTTTAGCAAAAAAAAAGCAACGACAAAATAAAAAGAACAGCAAAAAATGGCATTGGACGGATGACCATTGTGCTGGGCTTGAAATAAAAGTATCAGGAAATACCCCTGAAGAAATGCAGGAAATGGCGAAAGAATACATGGATGATATGTCTGAGTCGATACAGACATTAAAGAGTGAGTTGGATTACGTTAATGCATTAAAAAGTAAGCTAACGGACATGGCTGAAAATGCAGCAATGAAAGCCTTGGGGAAAGTAGGGGCGAAAGCAGTTGCAAAACAAGCTGTGGGTAGTGCTGTTCCAGCGTGGGGAAATGCGGCAATGGCCATTTGGACATTGGGCGACCTTGCTTATTCTGGCTTTGAGATTAGTTCTATTAAATCAGCGGCTGAAGAAGGGCTTGAGCAAATCAAAGTGTTATCCGAAAAAGCCGAAGACATCAAGAAATTGATGAAAGAAGCGGAGAGTTATAAAAATCTGTCACCTGAAGAACAAATAAAAAGAGCCCAAAAGTTAGCCGAAGACACGCAAGAAATATTAGCCTCATTAAATGCATGCGCACGGGCAAGAAAATGCAATTTAGTGCCCTATTCTGTAAAAAATGCCATTAAGGGGGCTAGAGGGAGTAAAACGGAGCCGGCCAACAACGGCGGGTGTTGCAAAGGGCAAACGGGGCATCATTTAATTTATTCCAATATGATAAAAGACGCCTGTCCAAATTATGATGCGTCAATTGCCCCAACTGTTTGTGTCGAAGGAACTTCTTGGCATGGTGGAAGCCATGGGCGTATTCATACGGCGATGGATGATGAACTTAGCCGCTTAGTTAAAAATAATAAATTAGATAATAATACACTGAGTATGGATCAGGCGATTGATGCGGCGGTACGTTCCCACAAAAAAACATTTCCATATGCCAACTGTTCTAATCATTGCATAAGAGAACAACTTAAGGGCTACTACTTGCCGATGTGTAAGAATGCACGATTGCCTGCCAAAGACTCTCGAGGTAATCCAATAACAGTTGAAAAAGAGAGAGAAAGATAATGAGTTATGTTACTAAAGAACATTGGGCTAAATATATCAAAGGGTATATTTTTACTGGATGTGCAATCCGAGATAAAAATATCGTGTATTTTTGCTTACGCAAAGATGTTCCCTATGAAAAAGCCAGAAATCTCTGGAATAGTGAAATACCTTCACAGTTGTTATGTATTTATTTAGATACACCAGATGACCCGATTGATTATATTAGATTTGAGGGGTTTGATAGTCCTAAAGTGGGAGTTTGTTTCAAACCAAAAGAACAAGGGATGCTTGCTTCTAGAGGGGATGATGGGTTTGTAAAATCTATGGGTAGTGGTTCTAAGTTTCCCTTAGAAAAGGTCATGGAAGGTGATTTTGCAAATCCTAAAAATATCAAATGCATTGAAGGTTATGCCTATTATGTCGGCTCTGCACGTGAAATTTATAAACGTGTCGACATTGGAAAATGGGTGCGACTTCAAAAAGGTATTCCAGGTGGAGAAACAGATACCGATATGGGATTCACGGATCTTGATGGTTTTTCAGAGCAAGATATGTATGCCGTTGGCGGTGAAGGGGATGTCTGGCACTATGATGGTGAACAATGGATCCCCTGTGGCTTTCCCTCCAATGAACAATTAAGCGCAGTGCTGTGCGCCCCAGATGGTTATGTGTATATCGGTGGTGAAGGCGGCAGCCTATGGCGTGGCCGTCAATTCCAATGGGAAAAATTGTACCACGGGGGCTCGACGATTTTACTGAATCAACTGCGCTGGTTTGAAGATAAAGTCTGGGCTTGTGATGACTATCGTTTACAGTGTTGGGACGGCAATGAAATGGTACGCCCGATGGATGGTGATGAATCTGTTCTTCTGTCTGGCCATATGGATGTGCGTGACGGCATTTTAGTGGTAGCGGGTGATTATAGTGTAGACCTGTATGATGGAACGGTATGGCATAAGATTGTTAGGCCTTATAGTTAATAAAACATGTTTAGTAGATAAAAATATGTCAACAGTAATCTCTATTGATTTTCTAAATCCAACTCCGATTATTCGGCAGCATCTGAATAATGCGACGTTTTATTATAAAACGCTACATGAAAGCCGTTATTCTTCATTAATTAATGTAGAGCGATTTAATCACTTTAATGCACTATTAAACGCGAACCTTGACGGTTTATATCATGCCGGGCAGCTTGGTTTACATGAAGCATTGTCCGCATTAAAACGTTGGAAAGGTTATGAGGATGCCTTTATTTATGCTTCGCTTTTTAATGAGTTAGATAATGAGAAAGACGTTGATAATTTTTGGCGAACGATAAAAACATTAGGCTTTGATGCATTTATTGGTGCTATAGATGCTCTAGTTCGGGTGGAAATCACATCTAGAAATGCGCAATTAGCAATACTTAAAGATATTGATTTATTTATGTTTTATATCGCGCTATTGAAAATAAAAGCATATGATGCTGAGGTTATTCAATACGAAACGTTTTTACAGTATTTAAGTTCCCCATCAAAAGAGGTCAAAATAGCGCTATGTGACTATACGAAAAATATGGGACTAAATAGCGTATCTGAAGACCTATGGCAGCTCTTTAATCATGAAACAGACCTTACAATAAAATATGCCGCTATAGAGGCAATTAGTTGGCTTTCAGATGACTATAATCGTATTTATTCCGCATTAATTCAACACATTCAGTTGTATTTAAATGAAAATAGCTTAAAAGGAAGTAAAGGTTTAATTCATTCACAAATAATAGAGAATATCGCTAGATTGATGGGTTATACATCTTCTATGCTTGATGGAGTTGTATTATCAGAACAAATACAATTACTGCCTGATTACTTAAAGATTGTTTATTATGCTAATTCCGGTAATACCGCTTATCTTCAAAATCTTATTGGTTATCTTGATGTCCCTGAATTATCGCGCTTAGCATTTAAAGGTATTTGTTTGATTACAGGCATTGATGTGAATTCACCTGAATTGACATTTGCCTCTGTAGAACAGGCCGAATTAGCGGTTGATAGCCGAGTTCGTTTTCTTTCATCAAGTGTTAATCAAGTTAATCAAGAAGCAGTAAAAAGGACAGTACTATCACTGAATTTTAAAGGGAAAGTACTTTTAGGTAAAACTATTTCTATTTCTCATTGTGAGGCGGTTATTCAAAATGGTTGTCAGCTTGAAAGACATATAGCAAATTGGCACTTATTTCATCTGAGTAATAAAATTAAATACAATAATATTTGTTACTTTAATCGAATAAATATAAGGAGTAGAGGTGATTAATTATCCAGATTTAAATAAAGATAATATTCGTTATCAATCAGCCTTTGGAAAAAAACTGGTGATAAGCTTTTGTGCTTCTTGGTGCCATAATTGTGAATCATGGAAAGACACTTTCACACTTTTGTCTGAAAGATTTGTTGATGATTGTTTTATTTGGATTGATATCGATGAATATCCTGAATTAGTGAGTGAAATTGATCTAGATGTAATTCCGGTGGTACTGATACAAAAGAAACAAAATATTCATTTTTTAGGTCCCATTAGGCCAGGACTAGACGCCATCATAAGTATCTTAAACTCAGATAAAGTGATGGATGTTGAGTTTGATCCTGGCGTAAGAGAGTATTTAAGTGCACCTGATTTCCAACAGAGAACACCGTATTAATATGGTTATCAGGATACCTTGCCTTACTGTAAATCAAACAATTTAATAAAAGTAACGATAGAATTAGAAGTCTGCCGAGGAAAAGGAAAATAAGATGCGCGATGAAGCTTTTGAATTATTTGTTGAAAAATTTGGAGAAGCCACTATATCTCGTTTTGTTTCTGAGGAAGAAATCGATAAGTGGCGAGGAAAGTTACCTGAATTACTCTTAACTTATTGGCACAATGAAGGATGGAGTAGTTATTATAATGGATTATTTACAATTGTAGATCCTGATGACTATGAGGATATTGTCGATGAGTGGTTGGAAAACACTTATTTAGAGGAAATTGATAGTTTTCATGCGATTGCCATTAATGGATTTGGGAATATCTATTTATGCGGTGAAAGAACTGGCCAGTGTGTAGTTATTAATACGGCATTTAATACTCTATTTGTACAAACTAAAGAATTGAAAAAACAGCATACTGAAAAAAGTTTAAACATTAGTATAGAGACTCTATTTGCATTTTCTAAGATAGATAGACATAGTAAAGAAGGTCTTTTTGAAAAAGCGGTAAAAAAACTTGGGCCTCTTGGTGATAATGAAATATTTGGTTTTGAACTTGCGATTATTTTAGGTGGGGAACTTGATATTAAACATATCCAAAAAGTCGATGCACGTATTCATTTGTCTATTTTAGCCCAATTGGCTGAACCAGAAATTAATGAAATTAATATTTAGATTCAAAGAGAAAATATAATGAGAGATCTTTACTTCGCATCAATAATCGATAGTCTTGGTGAAGCAACAACTTCTCGTTATGTTTCACCTGAATATATTGTGAGATGGAAAACTATTTTACCCGATAACTTACTTAATTGTTGGGTAAATGAAGGCTGGAGTCGTTATCAATATGGTCTTTTTTCTTTAGTTGAAAAATATGGGGGATTAAATGAAAATGAAATTTATTGCTTTGATCCCATTATCCAAAAACTAGAAACATTAAATTTTAATGCATCTAACAAAGTAAATGCTATTGATTATTTATTAGAATTAAGGAAAATAATTACAGCTGTAATCAAGTTTATCTAAAATATCATTCTTATTTTCTATGATATATTTACTGAAATAATATAAATTAAATAATAGACTGAGTTCTTGTGATTGTGAGCTGAATAATGAGTTTGGGCAAGAATACCTTAGCCGCAGTGAGGCGGGTTTTATGAATTCTAACCATTAAACAGAGATAGGATTATTAGCCCTTTACAACAGCGAATCACTGCAACCTTGAAACTTTAAAAGCAGGCAGCGTTGCCTTATAAGTTCATAGGGCGGGGATGCAATTGAAGCGTTTTTGCGCCACACTTTCTATGCTCCCCTTTACTATATTGAGATAGTCTTTGGGATACTTTAATTAGTTACTCATTAAGAGAGATAATTAAATCATTGACTTATGTCCTTTTAGGGGGGATGGGGATAAATGCCACATTGTTTTTTTCTCATCATTCAGTGTCACAGACATCTCTAATAACATATTTTCAGATAGGCAAAATGGAAAAAAGTGATAGAGATGAGTGGTAAATACAAAGGCCTCACCTTCGCTTTCATATTGGGCGTTATCAAGTAGTAGAGATAAAGATAAACACCGGTAGGGTTTACCTTTTAAGATATGGTCATATAAATGTGTTTTCAGCTCAATGAGCCCAGATAATAATCGCTCACATCTTCGTGTCACTTGCCTATCAGTATCTCGATAGAGAATATAATCAGCAATTAAGTGTTTTACGCTTTCTAATGACATTAGCATTGAGGCATTAGCACTGTAATGGGATAATAATTGCCAAAAATGGTGGTTATTAACGATGGGAGGATAGCAAGGTGACAATAATGTGATATTTCCTGTTTTAATTCCGTCAGGCATTTTTTCACTGTGTTGGCTTAATAAGCCAATTTCGTTTTTTTGGTTACGTTCAAAGCCTATATAAACACATGAAAAATGTAAGCTGGGCGGTGTTACCATAGGGGCGCCTTTATTATCAAAAAAGTTTAAATAATAAAGAGTATGCCCCGTGATATTTTTCTCCATCGTTAAGGAGTAAAAAAGGGTTTTATGGTATTGAGGCATAAGGCGTGAAGATGCCGTTAATTCTGTCGTAGGATAAAAATGACAATATATGCCTCTCTCTTGTTCATGTGGCTCAAGTGAAAGTTGGATTTCAAAGAGGTCAGCCAAGTAGTGATGGCTAGGGATAGGAAGTAAATAACTTGATTTATTTTCTTTAAAATCAATTAGCAGGGTGTGTTGTGCTTCGGTATCCATTGCCGGAGCACAGTTTAAATAAAAGCTATTTTCACATTCCTCTTGTGTCAAAGGAAGCTGTTGATTGAAATAGATGTTAACTGTAAAACGCCTTTCTTGCTCCCAATCTAACTCAGTGACAACTTGGGGAATATTGAGCTCAACAAAATGATGAACATGAGGTAAATAAAGGCCTTCCAATAATTGCTGTGGAGCGCTGAGTGATGCATTTTCTTGTGGGAATATTTTATAGGGTTTTCCGATTTTGGGCTCGAAAGCGTAGTTAAGTGGATCTCCCTCATAGCGAATATGATTATGGACGACTTCAATTTTTTCAAAATACTGGCTAAATGCGAGTAGTAAGGTTTCTGATGTTTTTTTATTGGCTCCTAAAAAAACATCAAGTGAACTTGTTGAATGAAATTTAGTTTCACCTCGATACTGTAATTCAAGTGAAATACAAGAACGATTTGGGTGCTGAATCACTTTTCTAGCGAGAAGGCTATAGGGTACTACGACGAATTCATGACAAAAACTAAAGCGAGCCCCATTATTACCTAAGACAAGATGGTCTTTATTTATCTCTACTGGAAAAGAAAGCAATTCACTTTGGTCAATTTGTACAATAGTCGTTGCTGGAAGCCCTTTTATAGCTTGGGAGTCTAGTCGTTGCAGTAGGGGCAATGTAATTTCAGGAAATGCATCGTCAATTTTATCCTGTAAACGCGCAGATAAAAAAGCAAACCCTTCTAATAGGTAGCTTGTCTGCGGATCTTGAGGATCTAATACATCAGCTAAATGTGGCTTTTTATCTGCATATTCACTGTATAGCTTTTGTAAGTATTGCTTTTCTTTAATATATTTTATTTCACTCATGACTTAATCCAAAAGATGAATATGAGCTGGGTTTTAAACCTTTTTGCTCTGCTTGTTTTTGTAATTCATAGTAACGAGCTAATAATCCATTAATTTTATTATCAATATTGATGAGAGTGGCAGGGGGAACCGGCTGCCCATTTTTAATTTGTAGCGATAATTGACGGAGCTTTTCTTCAATAGGCTCCACTTTATTGTGCTGTTTTTGAATGTCATAGATGGCAGTTTTTAAATAGGATAATGTAAAACTACCTCGGTTTTTTTCTTGTTGAATAATTTTATTTGAAAGTTGCTGTAACAACATTGCTGTTTCAGACCAACTATCATTAATAGGCATATTTTCTAAACGCACCTCATATTGGTTTTGCCAATTTCGGCTGAAGTAAGCCTGATCAGCATCCGCAGGCCAATAAGATTTTGCTTTTTCTTGCATGTTCTCGATCAGTTTCAAGTTAGCGAGAGGGGAACGCTTTTCGAGCAAAGCTAAATGATATTCATAGGTATTTATTTCGGGTTTAAATAACCATTTGGCAACAGCACCTTCAGGAATGGACGTTATAGCCTCCATCTCATGTTTAAAATAAACATAGGCGCTAAATCCACTGACTAAAAAGAGTGCACTACTGAGCACACAACCCCATATAAAACCACGGGTAGCGCTCATTTTTTTAGTTGTTACTGTTAATGTTGATGCGGGCTCTGGGGGTTCAAAAATAAATGTTGGTGATGGTTGCTCTACCTGTTTAGCAGGTTGTTGGATATACACTAAAGGCGGGAGCGTGACAGATTCGGATGTAGTCTGTTTTGCATATTCTTCCTGTTTTTCAAGTTGTTTGGCTAAATTTTGAAAGAACCATAACAAGTTTTCAATTTTAGGCAGTTTTTCCCACGTTGTTTTAGCCAGTTTATCAATGATTAATTGTAGCGCGCGTTCTGAGCGGTAAACCAAACGGAGGTCTTTTGTTTCATAAGTTTGCTGGCGTAGCAGGGCGCTAGCCTTTGTATTAAACCAGTTGAGTGCTTCTGTTCGTTGATTCGGTTTTTCAGGCCATAACGCATCCCAATGAGTAACAATAACACTCGCTAATAATTCGCAGCCTTCAGTAAAGCCACTGAGTCCATGGCGTTGTAGTCGTGCAATTGTGTAATAAGCACCGCTTTGTAGGTCAATACCATGATTTTTAAAAAGAGACAAACAAAGTGATTCAATAAGCGTCCAACTGACCTCCGGACGTGCAGGATGACTTAACTTGTTAAATTCTGTTTTAAGAGCAATAAATTCAGGAGTATCTAAAGGGGAGCTCCCGATTTTAATGACTAAATGTTCTGATTTCATCTCGTTGAATATCCTATGCCCCCACATAAAGTGGAGGCAATCACATTAATAAAGGGTTTCAGGTAAACGGAACTTTGTGAATAATCCTCCGAAGAAAGGATTATTAGACTCATCAACCAGAACTCGATAAGTCATATCCCCACTATCAATCGTGAAACGAATATCGAATGAATTGGATTTGATATTCATTAACTTCGCACTGTCGACTAAGCGCATTTGTGCCCACGGTCCTGAGAAACTAATTGAACGAGGCGATTTATCGCCGGAAAGCGGAACTAGAGTCAGTTTACTTTCAATATTTGAACGCATCGAGTTTGGCCAAACGAGATGCGTGACATGGCTGCGGCTATGGGCATAATCAATAAGCTGACCGTCAAGATTTAAGATACTACGGCGTTTATTGCCACTTAATGAAAGGGGTTCAACTGCAAATTGTGCTTCTAAATTACCTTGTGCATTAAAGAAGGTTTCTCTTATGCGATTTGCAGTTTCTATTTGCGCTAAAACATCAGAGCGGATCAGTGATTGACTATCCCTATTATCGACTAAGTTATTTTCAACAAATAAACGTAAGTTCTGTTGATAGAAGCTATCGAGTGTGCCATTAGGTTTAAAGAAGCGTTCGAACTCACTTAATGGAACATCTTGTTTTGAGTTTGGATTAAACGGATAGCGACCAGCAATATAGGTATTATATTGTTTTACAACATTTTCATTCCATTCAACTTCCATATGTCGAATAGCTTCTTTCTGGACAACATTCCAGGCTTGTTCTGCAAGTTCATCTACCCAACGATTGAGCGGTTCAGGCAATGTTTTAGCCATTTGTGATAGTTCAAATATGGCATCTTTATTATTATCATTGAGTCGCATGGAAACTGCTTTAAGTGCCGCTTTGCCCGGTACTGGAGAGTTTTGTATTCCCAACAAATATCGATGCAAATCATTCAATTTTTGATTGAGATTCTGTAAGTTTTCTCCTTGATTACTGACCAGTATTTCTGTTTGGGGTGTGAATTCTCTATCTAAACGTGTTAATAAACGGTAAGAAGGTTCTGCCATCAAGGCTTTTTGTTTCTCAATAGGTAAGTTTTCATCAATGGATGGAATGACCGTATTATCACGCAAAACTTGTAAGGCACGACGCAAAGGCTGCTCTCCGCTGATGATTTGTTCAAGAGCGATGATTTCATCTTGGATTGAGTCAAATTCACGAATTTCTAAATTACTCATTCCGTTACGCCATTGAGCGATATAATCACTGATATATTGCTCACTGATTTGACGTTGAATTTCTTTACGGTCATTCTCACTATATTGGGTATTTGATGTGAGATTGAGCACCCAAGCATCAAGCAACGTGAGTTCAACTAATTTGTCATTTTGGCGAATAAAATAGTTTAATAATCCTGAACGTGTTAAAAACTGTGGGATTTCTAATTTATCCTCATCAATAGCGGTAAAAACAGTATTAAAACTTGGGCCTATCTGATATTGCAAATTTAAAGGCGCTGAAAGTTCTTGGTTGGCTTTTAGCCGTAATGCCTGGTACACACGTTGATAAAGCGATAACACACTGAGTTCTTTCTGGGCATTTTTAATGGGGGTCGCAAAAGGCGTGAAGGCCTTAATCGCAGTCATCAGACCGTTGTCTCGTTCCGCTTTCCAATCCGTGTGTTCAAGCGCATAACGTAAGTGTGCTTTTAATAGCATTTGTTTTTCACGTTGCCCAGTGAAGAGATGGCTCCAATAATTCGCCATAAAGTCTTCAACCATGCCATTATTGCGCCCTGTTTTATCTTCTAACATGCGCATAATGCGTAAAATTTCGAGTTTATCTTCACTGCCCTTATCTGCATTATTAAGTTCAATTAAAAGCCCTGACATAATTGCGGGTAAGAAACGTTCGGTCAGTAATTGCAGATAAACTTGCTCAACTTGTGGGCCGACTTTTTGGCCTTGATACAGCCCCATATCAGAAAACAGCGCATTTTTATCGCGGTGGTTCCCATAGGCAAGTGTCGCTTCACGCAATGGGTTGAGGACGGGAAGTTGTAAGCTACCATCAGTATCTTTTTGGACGTTATTATCTATCGTTCTAAAGGCTTTAACCTCATTAAGCACACTCTCACCGGCGCGGTAGTTTTTATCATAATAGTGATTCCAACCACTCCAAAGCGCAATTAAACCGGCAAAACTGGCCAGTGTTGTGACTAAGAGACGAGAACGGTGTTTTTTGACCCAATATTGATTTTCAGCTGCTAAATTGGGCTCACTGAAAAGGACTTGGTCAAATAAATTATGTGTAAAGTAAGGGGGGCTATCATTGATTGGCCAAGTTGTTAGTGGGGCTGTCGGTAAATGGTATTGCACGGATGCCGTTTGGCTAAAGACATCGTCTATTTGGCCAATCTGTAATGCAGAGGTGAGATAAACACCCCTTAAACAAATGTTATGTTGTTCGTTATTAATCAACAGTGCATTAATTAATGTTATAACGTGGCTCTGTAACCCTTCTATTTGACGTACAAAGCTGAATAAATCACTACGTTGATTACCTTCTGCTCGTTGTAGCATCATTTCAGGTAGTGCGCTATTCATTTGGTTAACCCACTGTAACCAGAAGTGCGTTAAACCCGTCTTCCAATCTTTTTGAGATTTAAGGTCGAAAGAAACACCCAATACTTGGTTACGTTGTTGCGCATCCAATGACTGGTACATTGAATCGAAACCACGTAGTAAATCGAGCTTCGTTAATACGATATATAATGGTAGTTGACTATTAAAAGTCATTCTAATTTCTTCAATACGCATTTGCAGGTCGGCAATCAATTGGCTATTTTGCTCTTTCGTATTGGTGAGTAGGGATAAGGTATCTACCGTTAAAATAATCCCGTTCATGGGTTGTCTTGAGCGATTAGTCTTTATCCAATTAAGTAACTCTTCCCACAACCGATGATAGAGTTGAGGTTTCTCATTATGTTCATTTGGTTGAGTCAATAGCTTGCCGTTAGGAACAAAAAGAACGGCACTATCCGTCAACAAGCACTCAATATTTAAAGGCAGCTTTTGTTCATTAACGATATTGTCACTTGGCGCGATATCCAATGGATTCAGCGTATTTTTCAATAAGCTATGTTTTCCGCTTTGGTTTGCACCTAAAATAAAATACCAAGGGCGCAAATAAACAGCCTTAGAATGGCCATTTAAGTGACGAGTAAATTGAGATTTCCAATAGTCTAAATAACGATTTTGGAAGTCAATATCCTGCCTAACGGGGTCAACAACGGTTAACTCAACATCGAGTTTTAACGCTTCAAGTTTTTTTACTCGACGCCATGTAACTAAACCTATCCAACTGACGACAAGCAAAATAATAATTAGCGTAGCAAGCCAGCGTGAGGTGAGTGTACTAAATGGCATTGAGTCTTGATAAGTGAATGTCGGCCCCCACAACCAAATCCACACAATGACGAGCGCAGGGAGTAACGCTAATAAAAATAGGAAAAAGGAGACAATTTTTGGCCTATCAGCAAAAAACAGTTTTTTTACCGAATTGGTTATGTTTGAAATGGAGAAAAACGGTAATTTCATTATTGTAGATCCCTATCCATAGTCATTGTTGTTTCTGGTGTTTTGTCTGTTTTTTGAACGAGTTGTCTTACGAGGCTGGGTTCCCAATCCTTGAGTGAAAAGTGTAAAGTAGCGGTATAAAGTTGCTGATATAAGTGGGCCGCCATATAGCCCATTCCTGAGAGCTCGAATAGTTGCGCTGACAATAATTGCCCATAAAATTTATCTCTAGGCTCTATTGCAGCTACAAGGCTTGATTCAATGAGCTTCAATGCGGCTTCAAGCCCTTGTTGTTCATAGCACAGTAAAACGTCTTGCTGTAATAATGTGGTATTTGAATGAAATAATTGGCCACTCTCTGTTTTGCGACAATCTTCTAACCATTCTTTCACGCTGTCGGGGACGAAAGGGCTCATATCAGAAAAATGCAAGTTGACGAGGTTTGGAAGGCGAGCTAAAAAAAGACGTAACTCTTCTGCGATACCATCCGCGACTTCTGAATAACCCAGTTTAGCTGCTGCTTGTGCTGCGAGCATGTGGCCTTCTAGCCAATAAGGCGATAGTGATAAGCTTTGCTCTATATTATTTAATAGGGAGTTTGATGGTTGAGAAAGTTGGGCTCTGTAATCCATTATGCGATCCATCGAAACCGGCGCTAATGGGGTTTTACCTTGACGATCGGCTTGGGGCAACATTGTAATGGAATGCCAGATAGCATAACGTCGTAAGCGATAACCAACTGAACTTTCAGGCATTTGTAAACAAATAACTTCTGAAACTTGGAGTAGCGTTTGCTTCCATTGTCTTTCGTCATGCTGATTTATATTGATTGCTGGCATGACAAAGCTATTTGCTGGTGGTTGTACAGTTTCAGTAATAGGCATTGCGGCTTCTTTTGGCGCTGAAGCTAACACTATGGGCTGTTCGCTTTCTTCAATTCGCTGATAACCTCGACTCAATGCATCAATTTGTTCAGAAAGTTCGGGGCTCTGTTCATGCCAAGATTGCGCTAAATAGGCAAAAGAGCCCAGAATATCATCACGCATTTTGCTATTAGCAGAACGGCAAAAAATATCGTTTACTGACTCGAAGCGTTTTATAATTTGGTTCGCTAAGCGTAGCTTGAGCTTAATATTCGTTGGATAGCAGACATGCCAATACTGGCGCGTAAAATCAGAAAGGATCTGCGCTGCTAAAACTAATTCTTTAGGTTCACCTGCATGCTGTAAGGTACGTAATAAGTGCACGATTAAGCGGAAATCCTTTGTCTGTGTTTCAAGCAACCGCAAACACCGACGTTGAATTTCTTTAACATCTAATTGGCTGTGACTGAGAGAGCCGAATTTTATCATTTCACTATCGATATACTCCCAGTCGGGGTCACTATCGTTCACAGCACTACACACCAGCTGTTCATCAAGATGGGCAAGTAACTGTTCTTTCCAAGAATAAGGGGTATTGTTTGTCATTATTTTTACCAGTGGCAAGCGGCTCTTAATGGTTTAATTTCTTGGGACATCCCTGAAATATTGAACGTTAGTTTTTCGTTATTAGTTAATTTTAAAGTCAATTTTTCGCCATTTAATAAACGCTTGATTTCATCTATGCCAGGTAAACCACGGCTTGATTCCAATACATAGCCATTTTCGCGTAAAAACCATTCTGCAGTGAATTGCGTTCTATCAGTCGAGACCATCACACTGCCTGCATCTTGTTTATTGGGTAAAATAATTTGCATACGGGTAATGTTGTCGATGCAGCTCAACATGAGAACAGGGCGCGGAGGTTGAAAACCAATGGCTGGGATAGTCATAATGACGGGGTAATCACCATTTTCAGGTACTGAGACTAAGAAACCCGCACTATTTTCGACACGTTTCATTTCGTGTTCATAAGCTTGGCGCCAAGTTTTCCCCATTTGAGCAATATTAGGTGAAGTATTTGCTGCAGGCGTCGAGGACAGCGCTATTTTGTCATAGCAATCTAAGCGAATAAGCTGAGAAGATTCTAGACGACACTGGGTGAGTTCTTCAGCGATCTTCTGGCTAATATTGCTTTCAGCTTTTCCAGACAAAGCGAAGAAAACTAGCATCAAAGAGCAAAAAAAGAGTTTCAGTATTTTCATTTTATACTCCGTACTTCTTCAATTTATATATCAGCGCACGCTTAGATATGTTGAGGTGTTCTGCCATTGCGTTGATATCTCCCTTTAGCTCACGCCGCTTGTTTAATAAAATTTCTTTTTCATAGCTCTCTACAGCAGCCTCTAAATCATTAATATCTTTTGGGTTATTTGTTATTGGTTCCATACTTGTGATTGATGCCGTTAATATGTTTAAGGCCTCATTGAGGCTTACTTCCTTTTCTTTATGCAACTGATTGAGATATTGCAAGTGCGAAATTTTTTGTTGCGTATTTGCCAATTCAAGAATGCGTTTTAATTGCTGATGAAAGAGCTCGCAATAAATAGGGAAAATGCCTTGTTCGAAATTTTCTAACTCTTTGGCCTGCCCTAAAAGAATAATGGCACCGCATGGTTTATGGTTCAGATCATGCAGTGGTAAGCTATACAGCCCAGTATTAACAGGAAGCTGCGAAATAAAATCACGTAATGACGCGTTATTAATGTAGCTACCTTGCTGTAAATTCTTCCAAAATGTGGGTTCACCCTTTAATACAAGTTGAATTAAAGGGTGATCGGCATCAGTAATATCAGTGTCTAAAAAATGGCTTTGAACTTGGAGTGAGTGGTCAATGTTCCAGCTTTCTAATCTATTTTCGGTTTTATTGACCAATGAAATAATTAGCCCGCTGAATACGCTACGCGAAAAACTATATGTCAAAAATTGAACGGCTAGCGCTTCTACGTCACGGCACTCAAGAAGAGCAAGTGCATTTTTTAGTCTTGCTTTCATTTTTCTTTGTTAACCTCCGCAATAAATTCATCATTTTCCGTTGTTAAACGAATATGGGAGATGGTTTCATTACGGGCACTGAATTGAAGGAGCAACAAAGAAAGAGGCGGTAATAAGGCACCGTCAATAATTGATTCTAAGATACGAGCACCATTTTCAGCGCGAGAAGCTCGACGTAAAATTTCATTAGGGACGCTATCTTCTAACTGGATTTTTGCATTAAAACGTTGTTTCAATAAGATCATAAGACGCGTCAGCTTACTATCAACAATTTGCCGTAAAATATCAGCCGAAAGAGGTAAATAAGGAACAATTTCCATGCGGGCCAGTAGGGCGGGTTTAAAAAATGTGGTGAGCTCAGGATAAAGTGCATCTTGCAGCTCATCAGGCTTGTCCGCATACGCGGTAATCACATGGTCACCTAAATTAGACGTTAGGAAGAATACGATATTTTTACAATCAATGACTCGTCCTTCACCATCGGCTATCTCGCCTTTATCAAATGCTTGATAGAACAAATTTAGAACGTCTGGATGGGCTTTTTCGACTTCATCAAGTAGTACAACAGAATAAGGCTTCTGACGAATAGCTTCTGTTAATATCCCCCCCTCACCATAGCCGACATAACCCGGTGGCGAACCGATGAGACGAGATACCGTATGCTTTTCTTGAAACTCAGACATATTAATGGTCGTTAGGTATTGAGTTCCACCAAACATTAATTGTGCAATTTGGATCACAGTTTCTGTTTTACCGACACCACTTGGCCCTGCCAATAAAAATGCACCAAGAGGGCGACCTGGGCGGCGTAAATCAGCGCGTGCCGTTAACAAATGTTTGTGTAAGCACTGTATTGCTAATGATTGCCCTTTAATACTTTCTTCTAAGTAGGTGGGAAGATCGGTAACAATAGATAAAGCATCTTGTGATAATCGATTTAGTGGCACACCAGTCCATTCTGCGATGACAGCTGCAATTTGCTTTTTATCGACGTGTGGCGAAACGAGTAAGTGTGTTTCATGGAGTTGAGCAAGTTGCTGGTCTAATGTTTGCAATTCCTGTTTCAGTTCATCTGAATGACGAGCATCTTCGGACTGGAGCTCGGTATTTTCATTGTCTAATAATGTTGAGCGCAAAGTTATAATTTGTGAAACAAGCGCTTGTTGTTGTTCCCATGCTTGTTGTATATCGGAAGCTTTTTGCTCAATCTCATTTGCTTTTGATGCTAATTCCTCAAGGCGTTCTGAGTGATTATCCAAGCCAAGATGATGTTCTCTTTTTAATATCGCTGTCTCCATCTCTATTTGCTGGAGATCTGTTTTTAATGAAGAGAGCATTTTTGGCGGCGAAGATAAATTGATCGCTGTCCTTGCACATGCAGTGTCTAATACGTCAATGGCTTTATCAGGTAATTGACGTCCTGAAATATAACGTTCACTGAGTTCAGCACTGGCTCGAAGTGCTTCATCATCGATAAAAACATTATGTGCTTTTTCATAAATAGCGCGTAAACCACGCATAATGATAATTGCGTCCGCAGATGTGGGTTCTTTAACTTGAACTAATTGAAAACGGCGGGCTAGTGCAGCATCTTTTTCGAAGTATTTTTTATACTCACTCCAGGTGGTTGCGGCGATTGTTCTCAATTCACCGCGCGCTAATGCAGGTTTCAATAAATTGGAAACATCTAGGCCACCCTGTTGATTACCTGCACCAATCAATGTGTGCGCTTCATCAATGAATAGAATTATGGGGTGAGGAGATTGAGAAACTTCTTGCATGATGCCTTTAAAGCGTTTCTCAAATTCACCTTTAACCGCTGCACCAGCTTGCAATGCACCTAAATCTAAGGTTAGAAGTTCACATCCTCTTAATTTTTCAGGGATTTCACCGGCGATAATACGCAATGCGAGGCCTTCAATAAGCGCGCTTTTCCCAACGCCTGGTTCCCCAACGACGACAGGGTTATTTTTCCGACGGCGGCAAAGGATATCAATCATAAGGTCGATTTCATGATCGCGACATAAAACAGGGTCGAGCTCATTATTTCGAGCTTGTTCGGTCATGTTTTGCGTAAATTTTGCTAACAATGAGTCCGACGCGATTTTGCCGTTATTTTGAGGTGCTTGTTCGTCAAAAGGCGATTCAGCAGACCCTTCTGTCCACTTATCAAAACTGAGTTTTAATTGCTCTCGATTAACTTGTGAAAGCATGTCTGCAACCGGTTTTGGGAGGTAACGCAACGGCATTTGTAATAATGTGAGAAAGAGAACACCTGAGCGAAGTTCACTGTGGTTGAATTCTGTCGATGCAAGTAACCAGCTGTCTTTCATCCACTCTACCAATAAAGGAGAGAAGCTCGGATAGCTCTGTGTAATGGCTTGATGAGGTGGAATTTGAATATCTAATAATTCTGACAGCTTATTAATATCCAAAGTGCTCTTCTGGCTGATTAGGCGAATGTCAGTTAATGGCGTTTCAATGAGTTTCTGAAGAAACTGAGCAATCGTAATTTCAGGTTGTTGATGGCTTACACAGTAAGCTGCTGCGCTTTCTAACGCATGCTTAGCAATCGGGTGTAATCGGTTAACAAGTGTTGAGAGATCAATTTGGATCATAATGCGTCCTAGCCGAGTAAAGTATTAAGTTGTTCCACAATTCTGAGTGTTTGGTAATTCAGTTGGGATGAGTAAATCTGATAAATAATAAATGCTAATATTGCCGCACCAATGATGATGTAACGTACGCCTAACCGCTTACCTAAACGGTAGCGGCTCTGCTTGTTATCCCCTTTTTCAAACAGGATAATCGGTTTTGCATCGCCTTTAAGTTGTTGTATTTGTTTTTGTAAGCGTCTAAGCAAATGGTTGAATTCATCATTTTGCCCCGCAGATACTTTGTAACGACCTCGGTATCCAAGACAGAGGCAAAGGTAGATAAACTCAATGAGGTCGAGGTAACGTTTGGGCTCACCTAATAATCTTTCAATTAAGATAAAGACCTTTTCGCCACCCCATGACTCATTATGAAAGTGGACAAGTAATGACTGTTTTACCCAGCCATTTTCTTGATCCCAGCCCAATCCAAGCGCTGTTTCATCAATGAAAGTGCACAAGACATAACGAAACGAAACAATGGCCCCAGGCTCGTAACCTTGTATTTGCAGTTGCTGTTCAATAGACGTGATGTCCATGACCACTTGCTGGTAAAGTTTCTCTGAAAGTGGCGTTTCAGACATCGCTTTCATTCGTAAAACCATACCGAAAAGTGGCGTTGCAGCATCGATCATTGGGTTAATGTTGTTACCCCTAAGTGGGATTTGGTAATTCTTCTGTGAAATACCGCTATCAACATCGTGATTAAGCAAAATATTATCAGTCATAGAGTGCTCCATCTCTTATTGCCCATAACTGAATATCTAAATCAGGGAAATTGCCAGAAACGTGGAAGGCGATATTGCCATCCTGCTGGATCCCCTTCCATTCATTACCTTGTTGATCAAAATGGAAGTAGTTATACCCAGAATGATAAGGTAATTGCCGTGGAGCAGTTGAAAGAGGGGATAAAGGGACCCCCGGTATTTGAACACTGACCAAGCTACGAATATTATTTACCGTGGTCACTTTAGTTTGCTGTGGGAACTGCCGGCGTAGTTGTTCCTGTGGCATCTGTGACTTAACTGCAATAATAAATTCCGCTTTTTGGAGCAGTTGTTTGTCATGAATAGTCGCCACTCGAATACCGTGTTCTTGGATTTGTAACGGAATAGGAATTGCACGCGGCGTCAAGACAACACTTAATGCTTCACGGATACTTTTTATTAATGGGAGAAAGCTATCTGTTAAATCAAAGTGCTTATATTTTGCAATGGTATCGGGTAAGCGAGACGAATTCGTGAATGTTTGCAGCTCGCCACAAAGTTCCAATAAATCCCGAAAAAGCTTTTCAGGGTGAATGACTGGCTCTTGCGCATAATGTGAATAAAGTGGATAGGTACGGTTGAGTACTTGTAGCATCATAAATTCAGCGACATCCGCAACACCTTGCTGGCCAGGGGCACCAATTCGGGAGGCTATTTGTTTACCTCGTTCATACAAAGTGCCTTCAATCTCAGTAAGAAATTCATTGAGTAATAGCGATGCCCGAATATTCAGGAGGCTTGGAATATAATCGTTATCAAGCGTTAAGCTTCCGTTGGCATTACGTTCTCTAATACGGCATATGGGCAATGTCACGTAAGCGTCTAAGCCACTTTTACCTTGCTTGAGGATAGGGTTTAATCGTGCAACGTGGATAGTACTTAAATCACCATTTTCAGTATGTAAATCACGAACATTTTCTGTACTTTCACTATAACGTGAAAGTAAACGGCTCCCATTATGCTCATTTGAGATTTCACCAACGTTCCCATTAGCTAAAGGAAAGGCAAGGTAGATGACATTACTATCACTATCAGTAATGTTTTTTATATCAATTGGTTGTGGTGATAAATCTTGGTTTGGAATAGAGAAAATTGTGCCGTCTGGCATAACGCCAGAAGCTTCTTGAATACCAATACGACCTAACGAATATAAATCGTTACTTAACGATAACGTACTGAATCCCCAAAAATGAGAGATAAAGCTCTTTAAAATACTTTCAGTAACGTAATCTTGATGACGTTGCTGTTGCTGAAAATGTTGAGGTTTGATAAATAGCCCTTCACGCCAAATTACTCTATTTTTAGTCGACATATTAATCATCCTCTTCTTGTCTAAATTCGATTTCGTTTTCTCTAATGTGAGCTAAAATAAAGTAGTGTCGTCCTTTTCCTCGGGCTTTAACTATTTTTTTCCATTCCGCATTATCAGGGTCTGAATAATAGGCAATAATGCCGATATAACGATTAGATGCCTGTAGTGTCATCGTCGGGAAGGGCTTATATTGGCCCGGCAAGATAGTGTAATCTTGGTGGTCTATATAATTTTTCTTCAGAACTTTCTCTAAGTCCCCATCTTTAGCTTCTATCTGGTCATGATCTAAAGAGCCAAATAAAGAATCTTCATTAAGATAAACAATTTGGATATTTATCGGTGCAGCTTCATCTTCCTGATTAGGATTAATATAGGGTTCAGCGAGGATGGTTAAATCAACAGTGGATGGCTGATCTTTTGGATAGCCAACGGGAATCGACGGGTCCAATAGAATTTGCCCCACTTTTGACGCTGTCTGTAACGTTTTACTGCACCCACTCAAAATGAAAAATGAGGCAAATAACAGTAACACTGAGAAAGTTCTAAGCTGCATTTTAAGCTTCCTCTAGGCCTTTTCTTAATGCTCGGTCATAAGCATGGGAATAAACTTCATAGAATAATTTTTCAAAACCCTGCTGCCGCGATGAAGAAAGCTCTTTGTAATAGTTACTGTACATTTCCCATGCCCAGCCATCAGTCATTGGCGTGTTATCTGAAGCACGTCGGTATTGGGAAAAACGGTTTAATAAATGTTCTGGAGAAAAAGCCGCAAGCATTGTTGCTAAAGCTGTCGATATCGCTTCTTGATTTGCATGGTAATGTAACTGCATATTGTGCAGACTTTCAGTGACGGCGGAAGGTGCTGAAAGGTGAACAGGGCTACGTTCATCTGTAAACATCAATTTCATCGTATCTTCATAACTACTGTTTAGACGTAGCGGGTTATCTTCAATAGGGCGAAGTTGCTTATCCTGTAAACTCTCCTGCTGTTGCTGCAAAGCGAGTAAACCTTCAACAGCAGCTTTCATTGTTTTACCGAGTTCTATGAGAAAGTCATTAGCTTGTTGAGAGCTCGCTAAATTAAGATGGATACCTAAACCATTCATGAGAGGGTTAATTGCAACATGATCAATATCGGTCATGTGTTCATCTTCGAAAGGTGTAATTTTGGGTAAATCAATAAATTCTTGTACCATGGTATTCTCTTGATTATCTGATATCGCAAGGGCAGGTGAATAAGAGAGTGGGTCACTCAATAAAGAAGGTTCTGAGACGACGGATTGACTCTTAGAAATTAAACTGAGATTTTCATTTTCTAGCGCTTGTAAGGGATCTGTAGTGAGAGCACCTTGAACAGTTGGAACAAATGGGGACTCTTTGTTTTCATTATTTACTGTATCAATATCAAATAATGAATCTAAAGGATTATGATCTTTTGCAACAATAGATTGCGGTGTCGCTGCCATCATATTTTGTACAGGCTGCCCAGTTAAACTAATATTGGTTGTAATAACCAGTTTGCCCACTCTAATTTGATCTCCTTGGGCAAGCTTCACCGCATCAAGATGTAACGGTATAATCGCGTGATTAATGTAAACAGAGCCTGAGTTTACTTTTAAACAAAAATGCTGATCTTTCCAGAAAACAGTAAACTGGCTGGCAGAGATAGCTCCATCACCGTCTTGAATTTTCCAGTCACATTGATTGCCACTACCAATTAAGCCGCCATGTTGGGTCAATGTTGCACTCGGTAGGTAACCACTTTCTAGTTGTTCACTATTCGTTATGCTAAATGAAATTGTTGGCTGATGTTTATCCATGTCTTTTATTCCAATACCGTAATGGTGACACTTGGCTTTTTAGCCGGTTTCCCTAAAAAGCTTTGCCAACCTAATTGGTTATGATTTTTTTTACCTAAACAGAAACCTTCAGCTTGATCTTCGGCAATACTAAGACGTAAATCCCAAGCTAATTGCTCATGAAAAATGTAAGAAACGAAGGCGACGAGAGGAGCGAAATCACTACCGTTAGGTAAAAAACGCATATAACGCTCTATAGTTAACTCACTAATTTCTATAGTGCATTTTCCGTTGCAATCATGTATGTGAGATCCAAGACTAAAATTTTCACCTAATAACATTCGAGGGCGAGATTTTTGTCCGGGTTGATGAGAAATAATACCTAACTTATTTTGTTGTGATTCTGGGATAGGAACACGGCGCGTTTCCCAACCAATAACCGATACATTTTCTAAGTCAAAACAATGGGATATTAGACTGCTAATGACATCTGCTGAACGGCTCGGACTCGCTAAAAGCCCTGCATAAGCGAGCATTTTGCTGTGATTGATTTTAATCCGTCCGCGATTAACTCCATTTCCTAAACCAACAAGAGAAAACATATATTGTGAGAAGGAATCTTGGCCTTTATTCTCAAAACAGATGTAGTAGCGATATTTCCGCCAGATACGATAGAGCAATGAGATCAATCGATGATTAAAGATATTTAAAAAATCAGAAATCCCTGGGATTTGCTGTGCATCTTCCCAAGCAAATTCATCAAGGTAATAACCAGGAAGTGGTGACTGGCTTCCTTGTAGCCCGAGAAAAGCAACTTCTAGCTCATATTGATGAGTGGCATTTTTTTCAAAAGACACGACATCTCTCGTTGGGAACGCAACATTAGAGTGTGATTTAAAGCGAATAATATCGCTACTATCACGAGTGATATCCATGTCTTGATGAATCATTTTATTTAATAATTCAACAAGTTGATAAAAATTATACTCTGTAACCGATGGGCCAGCTTGTTCCAGCCAGCGATCGATTATTTCAGTATGTGCTGGTTGATTTGTGCTGGCCACTGATAAATTTCCTTATTATCAAGGTTGAGAACCTCTAACTCATGGAACATATTAATGCTGGTATACAAGGTAAAAAATTGAGCAATAACAGTGCAAAACAAGAACAAGCTTCCCTCAGAAAGAAAAGCGTTCTGACGTACTACCAAGGTTGTTTTTAAACCACGAACTGGCAGCCCTTTGTAGATACGTTCGATATGCTCTGAATGTAAATCAACTAATGCATCTAAACGCTTTTGGGATTGCCTTGCGGTCTGCTTGCCATAAACTGAAGGTAAATCATAAAGTTGTAATATTTTTTTTAATGAATCTAGGTTCAGTAAAGATTGATAATTTAGGGATAAATTAGTTAGTTCTGACCAATACAACGTTTTATCGAGCAGTGGGTATAAGGGAACTGTTGGTTTGAATAAATTTTTAGCTGATAAAGGCCCATAAGGCATAAATGAACGGTCTAAATCAATTGAGCGTGTAGATAACTGGGATGCGATATAGCGATTAGTACAATTGAGCGAAATCGAAACCGTTTCTTCGCATTGTTGTAATTGGTGTTCGTGTTGACGAACAAAAGAAAGCCGATGGGCGTAACCATAGGTACGCTCTTTTTGAGTTATTTTTAAACGATAATATCCATCATTTTGCTCGTGATGGTTTTGATGATAAAAACTTTCAAATGCGGTATAGGTGACCGGGTAAGCTTTAGCTTCAGATGGATAGCGTAATCCATAAACTTCATTAACGGAAAAAATATCAAAACAGTGGGCGTATTGGTAATTAGGGCTTAATACATATTCCTCGTCTTTTCCTGTGAGATTGATTGCTTCACTGTCAGCACGGAATAAATTTACTATGGGAGTGCAATTCAGTTTAATACTATCGTTATGAAGAATAACCCCATCGGGGATTTCTTTATCAAAATTAATAACAAGTTTGAATTGCTTGGTTTGGATAGCTAAGGGAATATCATCCATTCCTTGAATATCCAAAAATAGAAAGGCTTCAGGAAAACAGAAAAACTCTTGTAAGATGCGGTAGCCATCATAACTATTTTTTGGGTAAGGGAGTAATGCATCCTGTTTTTGAAAACCGACAGGTTTCACTGCAAACTGGTTAAGTGGCAATACATGCTCATCTGTGACTAGTGAGGCATTCTGTATATGCTGACTTAATAAAAAATAAAGCTGATTTGTTGTAAATGGAGAACCATTTAAATAAAAACATAATTTATTTAAACCAATGTTTGCGAGAGGTTGTATTCCATCCAATTCAAATGTTATTTCAATGGCGGTTGTTCTTTGTAAAGTTTGCGTAATTTTCGCTGGTATTAACCAGAGATCACGACTTTGGCTAAATCGACATTGAAATAAAGTTTCTTGGTTGGTATTTTCATTTTGTACATAAATAGGTGTTGCATTAAAGAGTTGGCCTGCTGAAATTTTTATCGCGTGGTGGCATTCAGAATAATTAGGCTGGTATTCAACAATTGTCATACTAGGCACAGGACGTGCGTAATTTGGCCATAGCATATTTGCTAAGCTATTGGTTAATTCAGGGAATTGCCTATCGATTTGCTGCCGTAAATTACCCGATAAATATGATAATCCGTCGATAATACGGGCACTATCAGGATCTTGAATTTTATTGGATAACAGATTAACAAGCTGCGGTTTTTCTTGCGCAACTTGTTCTGCCAAATCCTTTAAGTATTCTGATTCATTCGTAAAATAGTTTTTTGATGACATAAGAGTGCTACTTTAACTGATATCTACGATTACTATCCAAATACATATTAAACTCAATGAGTTGCTGTTGATTATCTAAGTCAATACAAGCATTAATACTGAATTGTAAAGATAAACTATCTGCATCATTTTCAATGAATTGCACATCAACACTTGTGATCCTAGGTTCATAAGTGAGGATGCAACTTGCAATGCTATTCTCTAATTCGGTTTTAAAATCAACCGCAGATTGAGTCGCATCATTTAAATCAGGTATCCCTAGACATGGTGAGCCTTGGCAATCATTCGGCCGACTATTCAGGACATAATTTAAATTTTGTTTAATTGATTCAATGAGTGTATTTGTGCGTGAACGAGAGGAAAAACTCGCATTTTTCCTCTTAATTCGATCGAATAAGCTGGCTCCGCTGTTAGGGGACCAGCCATGATTGAATGACATCACTGTTACTCTTTATCAAGGCGACCAACAAGTGATAATTCAAAGTTTGCGCCCATATATTTGAAGTGTGGACGAACTTGAATTGCGACTTGATACCAACCTGGATCACCTTCAACATCAAGCACTTTAATTTCAGCTGAACGAAGAGGGCGTTTACTACGAACATCTGCTGGCGGGTTTTCTTGGTCCGCAACATATTGTTTAAGCCAGATATTCAGTTCACGCTCAAGGTCTTGGCGCTCTTTCCAAGAGCCAATTTGCTCACGTTGTAGCACTTTAATGTAATGAGCTAATCGGTTGATAATAAACATGTATGGCAGTTGTGTTCCTAACTTATAGTTAGTTTCTGCCATTTTACCCTCTGGGGTATTTGGGAAGGTTTTGGCTTTTTGAACTGAGTTTGCAGAGAAGAATGCCGCGTTATCACTACCTTTACGCATTGTTAGGGTAATAAAGCCTTCTTCTGCCAGTTCAAATTCTCTACGATCAGTAACTAAAACTTCAGTTGGTATTTTAGTTTGTAATTCACCCATCGCTTCGAACATGTGTACAGGGAGGTCATTGACGGTACCGCCACTTTGTGGGCCAATAATATTTGGGCACCAACGGTATTGTGCAAAACTATCATTGATACAGCTTGCGAGTAAGAATGCGGTATTACCCCATAAGTAGTGCTCATGGTCTTGTTTAACATTTTCGGAATAGTTAAACATTTTCACTGGGTTTTCTGTTGGGGAGTATGGTAAGCGTAATAAGAAACGTGGTGCCGTTAATCCTAAGTAACGCGAATCCTCTGCTTCTCTCAGAGAGCGCCACTTCGTATGTGCAGGGCCTTCGAAGACAGATTTAAGATCTTTAATCGCAGGTAATTCAGCATAACTATTAATGCCGAAGAAATTAGGGGAAACAGATGATAAGAATGGCGCATGTGCCATCGCTCCGACAGTGCTGACATATTGCATTAACTTCATATCAGGCGCTGTGTTGTTAAATGCATAGTTCCCAACAATTGCTGCAACTGGCTCGCCGCCAAATTGTCCATAACCTGAAGAATAAACGTGCTGATAAAAACCAGACTGAACAATTTCAGGAGAAAATTCAAAATCTTCTAATAACTCTTCTTTTGTTGCATGAAGAATATTGATTTTGATATTTTCTCTAAAATCAGTACGGTCAACGAGTAATTTCAGGGAGCGCCATGATGCTTCAATTTCTTGAAATTTAGGCGCGTGAATAATTTCATCAACTTGGGCGCTTAGTTTGTTATCAAGCTCAACCAGCATTTTATCAATTAATAATCTATTGATTTGTTGGTCTTCTGATTCATTTGCGAAAAGATTACTAATGAAAGCTGCAACGCCTTGCTTTGCAATATCATACGCTTCAGTCTCAGGTGACATACGTGACTGAGCCATGATTTCATCTAAAAGAGAGCCGTTAGATGCTGGGGCTTGTTGGCCTAGAGCTTCTGTATTTAGTGACATGAAATAATCCTCTATAAACATTATTTTTGATTAGCGGCAATATCGAGTTCTTTTAGAAGTTGTTCGCGTGTTTCTTTATTTTCAAGTAATTCTTGAAGACGCTTTCTAAAAGCAGGGACATTGCCTAGAGGACCTTTTAATGCAACTAAAGCTTCTCGTAATTCAAGAAGTTTGTTTAACTCAGGAACTTGGCGAGCAATATTATCGGGTGAAAAATCTTGCAGAGATTTTACATCTAGATTGACATTAAGCTCAGAATCATTGGTGTTTTCAAGTGTATTACGGACGTTGATATTTAAATTAATACCTGCACTTTCCATAACTGAATTGAAATTGTTTTGATTAATTGAAATTGCTTTTCGTTCTTCTATTGGGGTATCTTCAGTTTTACCTGTCATATCACCCACAATCAGCATATTTAAAGGAAGTTCAACTTCAGCCTGAGCTCCACCTGTATTAGGTGTATATTTGATATTAATTCTTTCTTTAGGGGCAACACTACCGAGATTTTTCTTACTCATTTAAGTGAATCTCCTTGTATGAGTATACGATAACTTCATTCCATAAATTCAAATGCCTAAATTAAAAATTAATAATAAATTTAGAGCATACAGTTCCCTACACAGAACAGATTCTATGTTAAGAATTTTTTTCCCAGAAAGGTGTTTAAACTATCAAATTTTTATGTTGTATTTTTTAGTTTGTTAATAATATACAAATTTAACTTAGGATCAACATGTAAATTGTTATTTGAATATAATTTCGTGATATTTAGTTTGAAATGTATTCTATTTTCATGGGGTATTTTAGTTGAAAATTTTACTCATAATCTAATAATGCGTATTCATAGTGTATATGGCGATTTTTTTATCAGAATAATGACAAGTATAAGTATTTTTGCACGCTAGATAAATCTTGTTCAAGAAAATTAAGTATGAAAAGTCTGTGATGTAAATCAATTTTTTACAGCATGTAACATATTCATATATTTTTCTTACATAATTTAATTTGATTATCTATTTAATTTTATTAAAGAGAAATGAGATTTATTTTTTTACAAAATTAATATGAAATTTATAGGGGGATCATCTTATGTTTTTATATGAAAAGTTTGAAAATGAACGGAAGTATTAATGTTGACATGATGAAGTCATAATTACCTCTTGATTGAGTAAGAAATGAAATTGTAAATCACATAAATTAGGATAATAGGGAAACTCTATGAGGTAAAAGAAAAATTTCAACAAGTTATAAAAATAAATATTTTATTATTTGTAACAAACCCTATTCAGCCAACGGAAGAGCCTAGACTATAAATTCAATAACTCTTTTTCTTTTAACGCCTTAAGGTAAATTTATTATCACAAATGATTATCATAATCATTTGTGGGCAATGTATCAGTTCTATTATTGTAGTTGTTGGCTTCATTAAAATGGAAAAATTTCAAAGTGAATGATAAGCCGAAGGTTTCCTATCTATTAGCTGGCAGGAACATAAGTAGTAACTTGTTGAAATTGTTTTATAAAGATAATATTTAATATCTTAATGCCATGGATTTTATCAAGATGAATAAATTATTAGTTCCAGTTTTTTGTATTGTTTCTTTATCTGGATGTGCAGTGACTGAGTATAACTATGTTCCTGAATCACAGAAAATTAGTGAACCCCGAATAGGTCAGGTGAACCATATTACAGTAGGGCAACCCTTAGTAAGAGAAGGCAACATTAGCGAAATAGACGGAATTAAAATATTAAACCCTGTGCAGATAGATTTGGCTTACAAAATTATTCCAGGTGTATTCAAAAAAGTGGGGTCAAGTGATAAAGGCGATTTTTATATGCCAGACCAAATAGTTGACTCTGGTTCGGTCGTTGTTGAGGTTTTAGGGCAGCCTTGGAATTCACTTTTAATTAAAAAAGACTCTACTCCTAATGAGATTTGTATCGTAACAGATGTTAATGTTGCTGTTTGTAGTGATAAAGCACAAATCGAACAAGTAAAACTAAATAATACTGATGGTAACTCATTTGAAGAAGCCTTAATTTTCAATGGGATAGATGGCCATGTTGTTGATGTTAGTTATCAGAAAATAGGTTCGAATATTGAGAATCAAGGGTTTGGCGATACTATTCAGTATAACCTCAAGAATAGCGATATTATTTCTTATCGAAATGTAAAATTAAAAGTTATCGATAGTTCAGAAAACTCATTAACCTATACAGTGATAAGTAATTTTTCTGAAAATTAATGTGCTGAACATTAATTAATCAATTGAAAAACAGCGTTAAACTAAATTTAATCTCTAGTTAAGCGCTGTCGCAACATTTTTTCTCCTTTTATCCACATTCTAACTTCAAAATATTTGGATCACATCGACAATTGTAGAATATTGTCTTTTTAGCATACGTCACATACTCTAAGTTAAATTGATTTAATTTAGAGGGCGTTATTTATGATGAATATCCAATCTGATCACCATAGCTTTTTTATTTTATCTGATGACAAGCAAACTCGCATTGCTGAGATAACCTTTGTTTATACTGGCGATGATCTGGTGATTATTGACCATACGGTGGTTGATGAAAGCTTAAAAGGACAAGGCATTGCAAAGTTACTAGTTGCTAAGGTTGTTGAGCGAATAAGAGAGGAGGGACGAAAAATTATTCCGTTATGCCCTTTTGCAAAAGCAATATTCGATAGAACACCTGAATACAATGATATCCGCCAATAATATTTGCTAATTACTGATGAGGTCAGCATGAGTATTCAAAATAATGATAAAATACTTAATTTACAGTTGATTACAGCACGCTCGAAAGATGTTGGTGGGCTTCCTGTTGCACGAGTTTTACCGACAAGAGAACGTAGACTAATAGGTGCTTGGTGCTTTCTTGACCATGCTGGACCTACGGTTTTTAAAGGGGATTCAGAGGGAATGAAGGTATCACCTCACCCTCATACCGCTTTACAAACATTCACTTGGATGATTGAAGGTGAAGTATTACATCGAGATAGTCTTGGTTATGAACAGGTTATTCGGCCAGGACAGGTCAATTTAATGACGGCAGGTTATGGGATCAGCCATTCCGAAGATACCTACGGAGAAAGTCGCCAATTACATGCTGTACAACTGTGGATTGCTTTACCGGAAGCAGTTAAAGATATTTCTCCACGTTTTGACCATTATCCTACGCTACCTCGATGGGCTGAAGGAGAAGTGCATTTCAACTTATTAGTTGGGGAATATGGTACTTATAAAGCACCAACACTGACATTTTCCCCTTTGGTTGGGCTCGATATTATTGCGAAGAAAACCGCTCGACAAGTTTTAACGTTATGCTCTGAATTTGAATACGGTATTTTTGTCATAAATGGAAGTGCCGTTATTGAAGGGCAGCAAGTGAATAGTAATGAATTAATTTATTTAGGCAAAAGTATCACTGAAATTTCTGTAGAGCTAGTTTCAGATAGCCATATTTTATTGCTCGGTGGTGAGCCTTTAAATGAATCTGTACTAATGTGGTGGAATTTTATTGGTCGAACTAAAGCGGATATTCATGCTGCTGTTGAGGAATGGAACCAAGGAAACCCACGTTTTGGCCGTGTTTTTAATGATGAACGCAACCCTACACCGGCTCCAATTATGCCATAATCAATTTAAGTAACTTCCTTGTTATTATTTTAAGCAAACCGAGAATGGTTTTAAATTTAATCTAAGGCTCGTTTTTAGTACTAAGTTTATGAGCTCATAACCTGACTTTTATCGAAAAACTGATAATATGTATACAAAAGGCTATTTTTAAGTCAAAACAAGCCGTAGCCGTTAGAGGTAGACGATAAAAATGAGTAAAAAATACCTATTGGGAATCATTTATTTAAGTTTATTCCCTGTTTCTTTTGCATCATTAGCGTTTCAAGAACAGCAATATAACCCAGTGGTGTTTAATCTGGCTCAGCTTTATGATTTCAATCCTGTTAGAGGTACTGTTAAGCAAATAAAATCAGTTATTTATAATGAGGATAAGTCAATTAATTATGAATCAATGTTAAAAATTGGTCATGATGGTTGTGTGGAAAGTTTTACTTTTGATCAAAAGAAAGATGAGTATTTAAATGGTGCTCATAACTATCTTTTTGTAAAGCGAGTTAAAAATAAATTGATTGGTCGAGATGTTAGTGGGCCAGTCGAAATGGTGATAGGTGATAACTGTCAAATAATATCTAAAAAAGATTCGAATGGTGAATTAATCTACCAATATAACCAAGATGGCATTATTGCTGGTTCACTGCTTGCTGACACGAAAAAACAATATAGCAAAAATGATTATAATGAATTTAAACTTCCAACAACGATAAAATATTTTAAAGATAATGCAATCATATCAGAGGCTATAGTAACTTATGGGAAGGATATGAGTAAGCCGTTTGATCACATGATGGACATACGCGCGTTGGGGCAAACAATATTACTCGTCAATTCTAAGTGTGATTATAACGCTAAGAATATTGCCTATAAATGTGACTTTATTTTAAGTCTTAATTCGAATGGCAATGAGATTAAACTACTAAAAAACAGTACTACTGAAGTCGACTTTTATTAAGTAGAGGAGATATTCAATGGCTATTTCTGCAAGAAACCAATTGTCAGGTGTTGTTGATTCAATTGTAATGGGAGCGGTAAATGATGAAGTTATACTCGATTTAGGTCATGGTGAAAGCATTGCGGCAGTGATTACCAAAAATAGTACTAAACAACTCGGTTTAGAAAAAGGTAAACTGGCGACAGCAGTAATAAAAGCGCCTTGGGTTGTATTAGTATCTAACGCTGAGGAGTATAATTTCTCTGCTCGTAATCAATTTAATGGTGTAATTGAATCCATTGAAAAAGGAAGCGTTAATTCTGTGGTAAATTTAAAAACCACTGCAGGAACTTTGTTATCTGCGGTGGTGACAAATAATAGTACCGTAGAGTTGGGGTTAAATGTTAAAAGTAAAGTGACTGCGATTATCAAAGCTTCTAGTGTTATTTTAGCAACTAAGAAGTAGTGCAAAATATTGAAGGGCTGTCATGGCAGCCTTTTGTAATTCGTTTGTAATCATGACGCGCTTTCTAGGTCAATAATTTTAATGTGTTTACCTTTAAGTTCAATAAGCTTTCTTTCAATTAATTTCACTAGTATACGGTTTAATTGCCTGACAGATATACCAAGCATAGCAGCTAATGAATCGCGATTTTCCAATTTAAATTCAGAACCATACTGGCTTTCGGCAAAAATTAAATAGCGCCTCAATTTATATTCAGCAGAGAATGAAGAGGAAGAGTGTAGCTGTGATGCATTAAAAAGCTTTTTGCTAAGATGTTGACAGATAAACTGTAAAAAAATAGGGGAGTTAAGCTCTTTTTTCTGAATAACCTGTAACGGAAATGCCAGTAAATAACACTCAGTAATTGCCTGTATTGTACTATAGATACGGTTTTTTTTACTGTCATTATTCTGAAATAACTCTAAATCACCAATAACTGAAAAGGCATTTTCAAATGAAAAAATAACATGTTCACCGTTTATTTCATAACGTTCAACCTGTAGTTTTCCCGCAACAAGAAAGTAAATAAAATTAATTTTGTCATTTTGTGATATTAAGTATTCAGACGTATCTATTTTAAGCAGTTTTGCAGACTTTATTGTTTCCTCAGATAGAATTTTATCAAGCTGATAGAGAGTAAAATATTCTTCAATTTTTTCAGAAGAGGTAATTTTTTTCACTATTTATTCTCTTAGTATGGGTCTTTTCGGATAACAGTATGACATAAATTGGTGTGTGCAATAAAGGACATATGTCCTTTTTAAAATGGCAATAATCCTGCAAGCTTATTCAAAAATAACTCGCAGGATACTAACATGAAAGCGTCTTTAAAACCTTTAAGCGGATTTACTCAAAGTATAAAAACAGCAATTAATGCTATGCCAAAAGTGGAACTACATGTGCATTTAGATACGTGTTTAAGTTTTTCTTATGTTAAACAAGCTATTCCGACACTCACGTTTAATGAATTCAAACAAGGTTTCATTGCGCCAACGAGATGCGAGGATCTTGGCGATTTTCTACGTTGTATTGAACCGCAACTTAATATATTACAGACAAAATCTGCAATTGTGCTGGCTGTTGATGATTTGTTTGAGCAATTCAAAATGGATAATGTGATTTATGCCGAAATTCGGTTTGCTCCTTTATTACATACTCAGCAAGGCCTTTCAAGCCGAGAAGTTGTTGATATAACATTAGATGCGATTAATTCAGCAGTTAAAAAGTATGAAATAGAAGCGGGCTTGATTTTGTGTACCTTGAGGCATTTTACTGCCTCTCAAAGTCTTGAAACGGCAAAGTTAGTTGTGGAGTATCAATATCGTGGTGTTGTAGCACTAGATTTAGCAGCAGATGAGGCCCGTTTTTCACTAGGTAATCATGAAATGGCATTTAAGTATGTCAGGGAACATGGAGGGAATGTTATCGCACATGCTGGTGAGGCTTTAGGCTATGAAAGTGTGATTGAAACATTGGATATATTAAAAGTGTCACGTATTGGACATGGGGTAAGAAGTATTGAAAATTCAAATACGATTAAAAAGCTCAAAGCGTTAAATGTATTACTTGAAGTTTGTCCAAGTTGCAATTTAGTGTGCAATGTCTTTGACAGTATTGAAAACCATCCTATTAATGAGTTGAAGAAGCAGGGCGTTAAATTAAATATAAATACTGATGCGCGAACAGTGGCGAATGTAACATTAAATAAAGAATACCAATTATTGCATGATATATTTGGTTGGGGTATTGCTGATTTTACTGAGTGTAATATAAATGCATTACAGGCAAGCTTTATTGAGGAAGGAAAAAAAGCCCTATTGATTAAAAAGGTATTAAATCAATAGGGTAGAATGAAAGAGAAGGAGGGCTTTATCTTCCTTCTCCGATTAGTATCAGATAATAATGAGCATAAATTAAAATTTGCCACATTACGATTGACTGAGATTTACCCTATGCTCATTTTTAGGATAAAATATAATGTAATTAAAAACCAATCATATTATATTTTGATTTCACACTGTTTTTGCAATATGGTGATATAATTGAAATTAGAAAAATATTTTCTAATTTATAGAATAATAAAGATTAAATTCTAACTTAGAATTATGTTATAAATAGATGAGTTGAAGTTATCTATTTATAACAGGATGAGCTTATGCCAGAAATAAGAATTGTTGCGACAGTAATTGCAAAAGATAATGAAGTCGAATTTGTGAAAGCAGCAACTAAATCAATCGTTGAGCCAAGTAATAGGGATGAAGGTTGTCTTCAATATGAATTACATCAAGATGTTGCTCTCATAATGATTTTGTTAGCCAATAAGGTGATAGAAAAGGTGTTTATTATAATAACAAAGATAGGCATTAAAATTTAAACTAAAAGTTTTAAAAGATGGAGTTTTATTAGGCTTTTAACCTAATCATATTGGAGTCTGATCTATCGCTTTTCTTAAAAGAACTTTTAATGCTTCTATTTTGTTAAATTTTGACAAAAATCTTACAAATTATAGAATAAGAAGGAATTGGTCATAGGACTCGTAAGCGTTTACGTTAGCCAACGCATATAACTTTTGGCCACACATAGGTTATGTGCTTTGTGTGTCTGTTAACCTTGGAGTTTTTTTATGCCACATCGAGACCGTAATTATATTTTAGGTATCCCAAAGTTACCTGCTCGAGCGATGATTTTTCTTGTTCCTTTCTTTTTATCCCTTGTCATGAGTGGAATTGTTTCGCTGATTAGTACCATAAGAGCCTTGGGCTTCACGAGTGACGTGTTTTCACCCTGGTTGAGCTCGTGGATGCTTTCTTGGATGATAGCTTTCCCAACCGTATTTTTTGTTTTACCAATCGCAAGACGTATTTCATTGATGTTAGTGAAAACCACATAACCGTGTTGATAAAAGTTGCTAATATAATAGTGAATTTATGGGTATTATTTTGAATGGGTTGCTATGTCGATAAAAATTATTGGTTTGTTCTTTATCACTGCGTTGGCTGAAATTGCAGGCTGTTACTTTCCTTATCTTTGGATGAAAAAGCAAGGTGGGGCTTGGCTATTGATCCCGGCAGCTTTAAGTTTAATGCTATTTGTCTGGTTACTCACATTACACCCAGAGGCAAGCGGACGAATTTATGCGACTTATGGCGGGATATATATTGCAACCGCATTAGTTTGGCTGAAAGTGGTTGATGGTGTGTCTCTTACCGTGACTGACTGGGTAGGTGCTCTAGTTGTGCTCCTTGGAGCAGGGATTATAATTAGTGGTTGGAAATAGACGATAGTGTTATCACGTCACCTTGAAAAAAAATATTTGTTTATTTTAAGATGACGTGCATTTAAGGCGATCACAAAATGATTCCTTTATGTTTATTTCATCAGATAAATACTAAATCTATATTTAAATTAAATTTAAAATTTATTTTTTCTAAAAAATAGACGTATTCTCTTTTACGAAATGTTAATTGAAATGGAATTTAACTAAAATAGTTTAAATGTAACATTTGATCTAAATCAATTTAACAATAAATACTCTATTGGTAGTAATTTTAATTGATGTTTAACTACTCAGTTAATATTAATTAAACTTTTATTTTCACTTTCATTGATTTTAGGCAATATCTAATCATATTAGGCTGCTATTCTCTCACCGATTTATACAAAAAATATAAAGAGGTAGCAATGAACGTTAGTCGCAGAAAGTTTTTTAAAATCTGCGCTGGCGGGATGGCAGGTACAACTGTAGCTGCGTTAGGTTTTATGCCTGGAATGGCAATAGCTAATGTACGTGAATATAAATTACTTCGTTCTAAAGAGACGCGTAATACCTGTACTTACTGTTCTGTCGGTTGTGGATTACTAATATATAGCATGGGCGATGGCGCCATGAATGCTAAGTCCGCGATATTCCATGTCGAAGGTGACTCAGACCACCCGGTAAACCGTGGTGCTTTATGCCCTAAAGGGGCTGGCCTACTCGATTATATCCAAAGCGAAAATCGTTTACGTTATCCTGAATATAGAGCACCAGGCTCTGATAAATGGGAACGCATTAGTTGGGATGATGCTTTCACTCGCATTGCACGCTTAATGAAAGATGACCGCGATGCAAATTTCATTGAAAAAAATGCGGAAGGAACAACCGTAAACCGTTGGTTATCAACAGGGATGCTTTGTGCATCAGCTGCCAGTAACGAAACGGGAATGTTGACGCAAAAATTCGCTAGATCGCTAGGAATGCTAGCAGTTGATAACCAAGCGCGTGTCTGACACGGACCAACGGTAGCAAGTCTTGCTCCAACATTTGGTCGCGGTGCGATGACCAACCACTGGGTTGATATCAAAAATGCCGATGTTGTCGTCGTAATGGGCGGTAATGCTGCGGAAGCACACCCTGTTGGGTTCCGCTGGGCAATTGAAGCGAAAAATAATAATGATGCCACACTGATTGTCATAGACCCGCGTTTTACGCGTACTGCATCAGTTGCTGACCATTATGTGCCAATCCGTTCAGGAACCGATATTACCTTTTTATCGGGCGTTTTGCTGTACCTGATTGAAAACCAAAAAATCAATGCTGAGTATGTTCAGAACTATACCAATGCGTCATTGATTGTTAGAGATGATTTTGACTTTAACGATGGCTTATTTAGTGGTTATGACGCTGATAAGCGTAGTTATGACAAAACCAGCTGGAACTATAAGTTTGATGAAAATGGTCACGCATTACGCGATGACACATTACAAGATCCGCGTTGTGTGTGGAATTTACTTCACAAACATGTATCACGCTATACGCCTGATATCGTTGAGCAAATTTGTGGAACGCCAAAAGCCGATTTCTTGAAAGTCTGTGAAATTTTAGCAACAACAAGTGCAGCAGATAAAGCTGGGACTTTCCTGTATGCATTAGGTTGGACACAACATACTGTTGGCGCACAAAATATTCGCACTATGGCGATGATCCAGTTACTGCTAGGTAACATGGGGGTTGCTGGCGGCGGAGTGAACGCGTTACGCGGGCACTCGAACATTCAGGGCTTAACCGATTTAGGGTTACTATCAACTAGTTTACCGGGTTACCTGACATTACCTTCTGAAAAGCATCAGAACATTGATAGCTACCTGACTGCGAATACACCGAAAGCGACCTTGCCAAATCAGGTGAATTTTTGGAGTAATTATCCTAAATTCTTCGTGAGTTTGATGAAGTCTTTCTATGGGGATTCAGCACAAGCAGAAAACCAATGGGGTTATGATTGGTTGCCTAAATGGGACCAAGCTTATGATGTGATGAAGTATTTTGACATGATGAGCAAGGACCAAGTGACGGGTTATATCTGTCAAGGGTTTAACCCTGTGGCTTCATTCCCTGATAAGAATAAAGTGGTTAGCTGCCTCAGTAAATTGAAATACCTGATTGTCGTTGACCCATTAGTCACTGAAACAGCGAACTTCTGGCAAAATCATGGTGAGATGAATGACGTTGATACGGCTTCGATTCAAACCGAAGTGTTCCGTTTACCATCAACTTGTTTTGCAGAAGAAGATGGTTCGATAGCCAACTCAGGCCGTTGGTTACAATGGCACTGGCAAGCCGCAGATGCCCCAGGCGAAGCGCGTAACGATGGCCAAATCTTAACCGGTATTCTGTATAAGATCCGGGAATTGTATGAGAAAGAAGGTGGCCAAGGCCAAGATCCTCTGATGCAAATGAAATGGAATTATAAACAACAATTCCATCCTGAATCAGAAGAAGTGGCGAAAGAAAACAACGGTGTTGCACTGGTTGATCTCTATGATGCAGACGGTAACTTACAAGCGAAAAAAGGCGAGCTGCTCAGCTCATTTGCCTTATTACGTGCGGATGGTTCAACAGCATCTTCTTGCTGGATTTACACTGGTAGCTGGACCGAGAAAGGCAACCAGATGGCTAATCGTGATAACAGCGACCCATCCGGTATCGGTAACACATTAGGTTGGGCATGGGCATGGCCTTTGAACCGCCGTGTGATTTATAACCGTGCTTCTTGTGACACCCAAGGTAAACCGTGGAATAAAGACCGCGTGCTTATCGAGTGGAATGGTAAAAAATGGGTCGGTAATGATATCCCTGACTTCAATGCTTCTGCACCTGAAGTGGGAACAGGGCCATTCATCATGCAACCAGAAGGTTTAGGTCGTTTATTTGCTATCGATAAGATGGCAGAAGGGCCATTCCCTGAGCATTATGAGCCATTTGAAACACCACTTGGCACTAACCCGTTGCACCCGAATGTGGTTTCTAACCCAGCGGCGCGAATTTTTGATGAAGACAAAAAACGTCTTGGCGACCACAAAGATTTCCCTTATGTAGGTACCACATACCGTCTAACAGAGCATTTCCACACATGGACCAAGCATGCTCGCTTGAACGCGATTGCTCAGCCAGAGCAATTTGTTGAAATCAGCGAAACACTAGCGAAAGCCAAAGGAATTGCGTTAGGCGATAAGGTCAAAGTCAGCAGTAAACGTGGTTTTATCAAGGCAGTTGCGGTTGTCACTCCTCGATTACAAACGCTGATGGTGGATGGAAAACCAATTGAAACTGTTGGGCTACCGATTCACTGGGGCTTTGAAGGCGCGACTCAAAAAGGGTTTATCACCAATACGTTAACGCCGTCTGTCGGCGATGCTAACTCTCAGACACCTGAGTATAAGGCATTCTTAGTTAACATTGAGAAGGCGTAAGGGAGGGAACATGTCCATGCAATCTCAAGACATTATTAAACGTTCCGCGACCAATAGCATTACGCCTCCGCCACAAGCGCGTGATGATAAACTTGAAGTCTGTAAGCTCATTGATGTGTCATCTTGTATCGGCTGTAAAGCTTGTCAGGTGGCATGTTCTGAGTGGAATGATATCCGTGACGAAGTTGGCCACTGTGTTGGGGTTTATGATAACCCAACGGATTTAAGTGCAAAATCGTGGACGGTAATGCGTTTTAGCGAAACCACCGAAATGGGTAAGTTAGAATGGTTGATCCGTAAAGATGGCTGTATGCACTGTACCGACCCTGGATGCTTGAAATCTTGCCCATCAGCAGGAGCAATCATTCAGTACGCAAATGGTATTGTGGATTTCCAATCAGAGCACTGTATTGGTTGTGGTTATTGTATCGCAGGTTGCCCATTCAACATTCCTCGATTAAATCCGAAAGACAATCGAGTGTACAAGTGTACCTTGTGTGTTGATAGGGTGAGTGTAGGCCAAGAGCCAGCATGTGTGAAAACCTGTCCAACGGGTGCTATCCGTTTCGGTACGAAAAAAGAAATGTTGGAATACGGTGCAGAGCGCGTAACGAAATTGCAAAATCGGGGTTATGCGCAAGCGGGAATTTATGATCCTGAAGGCGTTGGTGGTACGCATGTTGTTTATGTACTTCACCATGCTGATAAACCTGAACTGTATCATGGCCTGCCTAAAGACCCACAAATTGATACGCCAATCAATCTGTGGCAGGGCATCTTGAAACCACTTTCTGTCGTTGGATTTATCGCGACCTTTGCAGGGTTGATTTTCCACTATGTGGGAATTGGTCCGAACAAAGAAGTGAGTGATGAAGAGGAGAAAGATGACCATGAGTAAGAAAAGCAAAATGATTGTGCGGACTAAGTTTATTGACCGCGCGTGTCACTGGACGGTTGTCATCAGCTTCTTCTTGGTTGCTTTGTCGGGGATCGCGTTATTTTTCCCAACACTGAAATGGTTGACGGAAACCTTTGGTACACCACAAATGGGGCGGATTTTACACCCTTTCTTTGGCGTACTCATTTTCGTCGTGCTGATGTTTATGTTTGTTCGCTTTGTGAAGCACAATATTCCAGATAAGCAAGACTTACCTTGGATCAAAAATATTGTCGAAGTATTGAAGGGCAATGAACATGAAGTGGCTGATGTCGGTAAATATAACGCCGGCCAAAAAATGATGTTCTGGAGTATCATGAGCCTGATTTTTGTGCTCTTGGTCACCGGTATTATTATTTGGCGCCCTTATTTCGCACATTTATTCCCAATGTGGATGGTGCGTTGGGGGCTGTTGATCCATGCTGTTGCTGCGATTGTCTTGATCCATGCCATTTTAATTCATATGTACATGGCATTTTGGGTTAAAGGTTCAATCAACGGAATGATCGAAGGGAAAGTTAGCCGCCGTTGGGCGAGAAAACATCACCCTCGTTGGTACCGTGATGTCGAAGCGAAAGAAGCTAAAGCGGAAGCTGAAAGTAAAAAATAATTTACGCAGCAGACGCTAAATAACTTAAAGCCATCACATTGTGATGGCTTTTTTGTGGGGGTTTTTGCGAGTTTAGTTTTTATTGATGAGACGATTTTAAATAGTCACTTGCCTTGATGCGATACAGCACATGTTCTTGTAACCAATGGCCATCAGGAAGTGCAGGGTGATAAAAATTATTTGGGTGTTTTATCATTCCAAGTCTTTGCATTACGGATTCTGATGGTAAATTGACCACTGCGGTGAACGCAACGAGCTCTTCTAGTTTTAGTTGTTCAAATGCAAATTTGATCGCGGCGTGAGCCCCTTCAGTCGCATAGCCGTGACGCCAATACTCGGGAAGTAAACGCCAGCCAATTTCAACACAAGGGGAAAAGGGCAGATTAGCAGCAGGAATATTTAAACCAATAAACCCAATAAATTGTTTGTTGGATTTCAATTCAACAGCCCATAGTCCCCACCCTCCTTGTTGAGCAAATTTATCTATGATGGTTTCCATAAATTGTGCATTTTGCTGCTCATTTAGTACTGAAGGAAAATAGCGCATGACATCGGGGTGGCTATTCATTTGGTAAAGTGGTTGCTTATCTTCTTCTTGCCAGCCACGTAACCGCAAACGTACAGTTTCTAATCCAGTGATTTTCATGCCGACTCTTTATTAAGGCGCATGTGCAGAATAGGGAATGGATTGCCTTCACCATCTAATTCAGAACGTGCGTATTGTTTAAAACCCATATTCTGATAAAACCCGATAGCTTGAGGGTTTTGTTCGTTAACGTCCAACTCAGTAATACCTAAGGTATCAATAGCATATTGAAGAAGTTTCTTCCCTGTGCCTTGGCCTCTATTTTCTTGAGAAATAAATAACATTTCAAGACGGTGTTTATCGCACCCTAGAAAACCGGTCATATTGCCTGCGCTATCGAATGTCACAAAAACAGCTAAATGTGGTAAATAAATATCTTTGATAGCAATTTTTAGTTCAGCAATTTTTTCTTCAGTTAAAAAATGGTGAGTTGCCCTCACTGAAGACTCCCAAACACGAATAATATCATCATCGTGTGCACGTGTAGCGCTTTGGACTATCATTATATTGTCTCCGTATATTGACTGGAAAATATTAACTTTTGCTTTTCTTATGTCAACCGCTGGTTTTAAATTTACCTTAAGGTTGTTTTTGAGATATTTATCGCAGAAAAAAAAGTCAACTTCGTCATTATTAGATAAGTTACGGCGTAATTTTCTCGCCAAATTTTTTATATAGCGATAAACGTATTTTTCTTTGTTGATTTAATCGTAGGGGTATCTTAATGAAATATAAATTACTAACTCTCTGTTTATCCGCGGCATTATTAACACCTATTGTACCTGCATTGGCGAATACAGTGACCAAAGCAGATATGGTTTTGGATCAAGTTTTAGTCCTTAGTCGCCATAATTTACGTACACCTATTGTAAATACCGGTATTCTTACTGAAGTAACTGATAAAAAATGGCCTGCTTGGGATGCACAAAGTGGATATCTCACAACGAAAGGTGGCGCACTTGAAGTCTATATGGGGCATTATTTTAGGGAATGGATAGACCAAAATAAATTACTTGCAGATGAACTGTGTCCAACGAGTAACGAAGATATATACCTTTATACAAATAGTCTACAAAGGACGATAGCAACTGCCCAATTTTTTGCAGCAGGAGCCTTTCCTGGATGCAAGGTAAATATTCATCATCAGCCTGAAATTGGTAAGATGGACCCTGTTTTTAACCCAATTATTACGAATGCCTCTCCTGAATTTAAGCAACAGGCACTCGCTGAGATGGAGAAATATTTTAAAGGTTTATCACTAACTGCGGGTTATGAAGAATTAGATAGTGTATTGAACATTAAAGATTCTCAAAAATGTAAAACAGATAAGTTATGTAATTTAAATAGTCAAAAAAACAGTTTTATTATTGAAGCAGAAAAAGAACCGGGCGTCAGTGGTCCATTAAAAATTGCAAATTCAGCGGTGGATGCAATAGACCTTCAATACTATGAAGGTTTTCCTGCAAATGAAGTCGCTTGGGGGCTTGTGAATACCCCTGAAAAATGGAAAAAACTGAATACGTTAAAAAATGCTTACCAAGAAACGTTATTTACACCAAAAATTATTGCCAAAAATGTCGCACATCCAATATTAAATTATATCGATAAAGGTTTTGTTTCGGCCGATAAAGGAGAAACTGCAAAATTTATATTCTTAGTCGGTCATGATTCGAATATTGCGTCATTGATGTCAGCAATGGATTTTAAGCCATATCAATTACCAGAGCAGTATGAGCATACCCCGATTGGGGGGAAATTAGTATTCCAACGCTGGACGGATAAGCAAGCTAATAAAGATTTTATGAAAGTAGAATATGTTTATCAAACAGCAGATCAGCTGAGGGATAACACCTATTTATCATTACAGACCCCTCCTAAACATATCACATTAGAGCTAAAAGGGTGTCCAATTGATAAAAGCGGCTATTGTTCTTGGGAGGATTTCCAAAAAGTCATGGCGACAGCCCTAGAGCAGTAATAACAAAGCCTAAGTGCCCCGCTAACTTGAGTGGGGCATTATTTTTTGGGATGATAGCTAAATTATATTTTCGGTTTATGAATCTCTTATGTGGACAAAACAGTCACGATGCCTATTCAGTTTTTACAGCTAAATCAAATTAGTATTGCAGATCTTATCGCATTAAATACTCATCCAGCCGTACTCGAACATATGCCTTTAGGGAGTAATCAATTCGATGAACAGGCCTGCCGTCAGTGGGTCATAGGAAAAGAGCAGCATTGGGAGCAATATGGCTATGGCGTATGGGCCATTATAGTTGATGGCCAGTTTGCTGGTTGGGGAGGGCTACAAAATGAAGCGGGCGATGCGGATTTAGCTTTAGTTTTACATCCTAAGTTTTGGGGAAAGGGAAAATATATTGTTAATAATATAATTAATAAGGCATTTACATCATTGAAGGTTGAGTCAGTCACGATACACTTACCGTTAACACGTAAGAAAGTATCAGCAATTTTGCGTTATGGTTTTATTGAGGAAGCCATCGTTGATTTTGACGGTATTCCTTTTAAGCGTTTTAGATTAAAACATTCATCAGTTTTATAGCATAAAAAAACCCTGCTAAAAAAGCAGGGCGTGAAAGTCACGAAAATGTTTATGAGTCTTTAATTTACCCTAAATGAGTGCATAAATAGCCTCATAAAGTGTGTGTCTTTGCTGTTTTTTGTAACAATCATTAAGGCTAAACCTTTTATTTGTAAAATGCGTTTATTTGGCAGCAAATAGCACTTTAGCCTTTATTATCGAACGACTAATACGCTAGTTTTCGCATAGCGAACTACTGATGCGGCATTAGAACCGAGCAAATAGGTTGACATACTCGGGCGGCGCGAACCTAATAAAATTATATCGGCGTTAATATCTTCTGCTGTTGCCAAAATTTCGTCTTTAACAGAACCGACGGTTGCTTTTGCCTTTACTTTATCTGCAGGGATATCAAATAATTTAATTTTTTCTTTTAACTCGCTAAGAATGATTTCAGCTTGTTTTTCATCATCAGGGAAGTCCCCTGGTAAGATTGTGCCACCGTAGCGCAAATAATTTGAAATTGGTGCGGTTACGGCAAGAAAGTGTACTGTTGCATCGTTCAATTTTTGTAGTGAGTTAACATGAGGAACTAATAAATTAGTGAGAGCATCTTCGGTTACATCGATCGGTACTAAAATTGTATTGTACATAATATCTCCCTTTTTCTTTTATATTATAAGCTTAGACCAATATCATACATTGTGAATTTGATTATTAATAGTAATGAATTTATTGGTGAAAGGGTGTGAGCAAGTAGCCGTAATAAGATTTTTTATCAAAAAATAGAAGTGCCCGATGTCATTATAATGAGCGACATCAGGCAAATGGCGGGAAATACTAAGTCAGATTTATTTTTTTACGCAGGCTTCTTTTAAACCAGCTTTACAGGCTTGAGCTAGATATTCAGCTGCAGATTTTTCGTTTATTTCAATTCCTTCACCACTTTCTAGCATTTTACCTACTTGATATTGCGCTGGTGGGAATTTTTTATCAGCAGATTTTTTGAACCATTCAAAAGCCGTAATATAGTTTTGTTTTACACCAATACCTTGATAGTAAAATTGGCCCATATAATTCTGAGCTTCAACATTGCCTTTATTGGCTGATTTCTCAAACAGATCCATGGCAGTTTCGAGGTTGGCTTCAACACCATTACCGTTTAAATACATATCACCTAAAAATAACTGAGCATCAGAATTACCTTTATTTGATGCCATCGTTAGCCATTTTTTTGCTTTACCATAGTCCTGTTTAAGCTCATTCCCAAGGTAATAGCCAATTCCCAACATGACTTGCGCTTTTATATCCCCTTTTTGTGCCTCCTGTTCGATACGTTTGATGGTTTCTTTGGGAACTGCAGCAACACTTAGGTTAATTGAAAAAGCACATAAAATAATAAATGAGAGAATTCTAAGCATGATTGATGTCTTATATTAGCGTTGTTTATTTCTATTTTTTAATAAAATGTCTCGATGAGATTTACTGTCAACAAAGTGTATTATACAAAGAGAATTTACATCAAAATACGTAATGTAAAATAAGCTACACGCTCATCTTTTTACGCATTTTTAGGATAATTGATTACTTCTATACTCTACGATTTTAATTGAAAAATATCAATATGTAATAAAAATTACAATATATTGAAGTATGAAGTTTAATGTTTCTTAGTCATTTTATGTGTTTATTGTAACAAGATCTTAATAAAGAAAGTGGTTGAAAAATCATATAAATCAGGTGGTAATATAAGTAAGCTTTGGGCGATTATTTTAGAAAAATATCTTATGCTAATAAAATCTCAATATAAAACACATAAAAAGTGAAAAAATAAATTAAATAGTATGTGCTATAAGAAAGGTGTGAATCGAAATTTACAGAATTCACACCTTCAGCAATATGCGAAAAATTTTTACTTTAACGGCTTAAGAAAGCTTATGACTCAAATAATGGCGTGGGTTTCCCGTTGTTATCAATTGCAACAAAATTAAACTGGCCATGTATTACTTCTTCACGACCATCTGAATACATATCTTCTAGAAAAATCGATACGTTGACCGTTAAACTGGTTCTTCCGACTCGAATAACTTTACCTACTAACTCAACAATGGTCCCTGAAGGGATTGGGTGGGTAAAGTTAATTTTCTCAGTTGATACCGTAACGAGGCGTTTACGGCTAAACCGTGTTGCGGTAATAAAAGAAACTTCATCCATCCAAGCTAGGGCGGTACCACCAAACAAAGTACTGTGGTGGTTAGTCGTTGTTGGAAATACGACTTTAGAGACGCGAGAAATGGATTGCTCAATTTTTTGTGCGATGACATCGTCAGCGATGGAGCTCATGGTCTGCCTTACAATTGTTACTGGGTGTATTAGAAATGTTAAAGACCAAGTGTAATACTCCTCTCAATTTAATTCAGCAATAAATGTGAAGTGAATCGTTCCAGTTGAAAAGTTTTTTCATATTTTCGTATTTAGGAAAAATAGGGGGAAATATTAAAGACTCAAAACTAGACAATGAGCCTTTAAATTGCTGAAAAAAGATGGAGGTTAATTATCTAAATATTCGGCGCTCATGCGAACTGCTTTTGCATTGCTGCCATTTTTAACGCAAGAAACTAAAAACGCATTAGATTCAGCCCAAATAGTGGCAGAAAAATCTTCGCCATCAATATCTTTTTCAATGGTAACAGGGTATTTTTCAACGCCTTCAAGCCACTCGATTAACCCTGATTTACACGTTGGAAAGTCGTCTTTTGCTATTGAGCCATTTAAAACTGGCACGGCAATTTGTGGTTTATTGTTGTCAGCAATCATGTCCTCTAATTGCTCTACGGTATACGTTTTTTCAGCGAAAGCAGTGGCGCTTAATAGTGAAATCGTTATTGCTAATAGTAATTTATTCATAATCACTCCATTTGATTTAAGTTTCGAATACTAAGCAATAGAGCCACAATAGGCAATAAAAAAACCCTTCATATAGAAGGGTTTTTGTGAGCAAATTTTACAAACATGTATTAACTAAATCTGTACAGACTAAATGGTTTCACATTCAGTGAGGGTTCTTTGCCTAATAGCAAGTCAGCTGTGAGCTCGGAAGAAACTGGGCTTTCGGTCATCCCCCAGCCTGTGGCAGTATTGATAACTAGACCAGGATATTCATTGACTTGAGAAATGATTGGATGCTCATCTGGTGCGATGGCCATAGCACCACTCCATTGGTCAATCAGTTTAGAATCCTTAAATGCAGGGAATTCTGTTTTTAATTTCTCAAATGATGCATTCAGCTCTGGTAAATCAGGTAATGCCGTCATATTTCTGTGTTTTTCAAATGGTGAAACTTCATCCAGTTTCCAGCTTGTTGGCTCAGTAAATGAATTAATTAATTGTTCATTTAATGAAATATGCACAGGGAAATCAGGCATAGATAGCAGTGGAATGTATTTATAGCCATAGACGAAGGAGTCTTTAACAACCGGTGCAACAATCACACGAGGGGATGTTGCATAGGTACCATCTGCTTGTTCACGGAAGAAAATATTACCCGGTAAAGCAACGTTACCCCCCGGTGCAGTTGGTGAACCGGTGATCAGTTGTTGAGATTGATAAGCCGGTAATGTTGGGACATCCACACCTAAGTTTTGCATAAACAGCCTTGACCAGACGCCACCTGCCACAACAACACGTGAGGTCTTGATAGGCCCTTTCTCGGTGACGACATCAGAAATTACGCCTGCTTGAGTTTCTAAACCTCTTGCTGCACAGTTAGTATAAATTTTTATTCCTAATTTTTTCGCGTAATCAGCCATGACGAAGGTTGCAATTTCAGCATCTAAGCTACCAGAGTCTTCTTCAAAACCTGCGATTGTCCATTTAGACTGTGCACCGTTTAAACGTTGGTTGAGTTCAGCACCTTCGATAATGCGTGTTTTGAATGGAATATCTGAACCGACATTTTTACTGCGAGTATCAATCCACTCTCTAACATTGACAAGATCTTCTTCATCGAATGGCACTTCAACGCGGCCTTGAGTACGATAGCTTGTATCTGCACCGACTTTCGCGTTCATCTCTCTCCAACGTTGTTTGCCTAAGTGGTGGAGTAAGAAGGTTTCATCTGGCATTTTATAAGTGATAACTTGGCCGTAGAAGCGGGATGATTGCTCGCCTGCGATGTTACCTTTTTCAACAATAACAACATCTAAACCACGTCCAACCAGCTCAATTGCGGTCATGATCCCCAAAATTCCAGCACCAATAACAACGACGTCAGCTTGCTGTGGTAGAGGGCCTTCAGTTCCTGCAACAAAGCCATGTCGTGGCTTACCAGGAACAAATCGACCTTCACGCGTTAACATTGGAGTTAAAATTCCAGCCCCTGCAGCAACGGCAACAACACCACCACCAATCAAAAATTTTCTTCTCGTTATAGCCATCTTATTAAGTTCCTTATATCGAATGAGTTTTTAACAATTGACCAAAGCTTCAATTAGAAATGTTTATAATTGTAATTATATCTTTAATAATAATTATAATTGTAAACCAAGTTGAGTTGAAATTAAAAGATTTGTTTAAATGTTAAAAAATTTATTTTTAGATAAGGAATGGACGCCAATATTTCGAGAAAAATAATGGCGCTGGTAGAATTCGGATAGAGAAACAGATAGGGAAATAAATAGTTTTGCACCCATCCATTTGATTTATAAGATTTAAATGTGAATTTGGCCTGTTAAAAATAAAACGGCTTTACCTGTTAATTTTACTCGGTCAGAGGTTAGCTCACATTGAACTACCCCTCCGCGCGATGAAATCTGTTGGCCTATTAACTGCGATTTATTCAGCTGTTTGGCCCATATTGGGGCAATGGCACAATGTGAGGTGCCTGTTACAGGGTCTTCGTCAACCCCTTTGGCGGGAGCAAAGTAACGAGAAACAAAGTCACAATCGCTATTAGCACTTTCTGCTGTAATTGCTAACCCAGGTAGAGAAAGCTGCGAAAGTTTTAACATGTCTGGCTGACAGTTTTGAACGTGCTCTGCACTTTCAAGAAAACACAGATAACGGTCTTTTGCTATCCAAAGATCTTTGATTTTGACACCAAGGATATCGACGAGGTGTGGGTAATGGTTTGGATGGCTTTGTTCGGATTCAAGAATTGGAAAATCAAGTGTAAATCCTTGTGCATTCTGTGTCACAACGAGGTCACCCGACAGAGAATTAAATGTTAAAGGATGAATGTCTTGCTCGAGTACTTGATTTAACACAAAAGCAGCGGCAAGTGTTGCATGGCCACAGAGTGTTACTTCAACTTTAGGGGTGAACCAGCGAATATGATGGCCGACTAAAAATGCGGTTTCTGACAAGTTAACCTCTGCGGCAATGGCAATGAGCTGTTCATCTGGTAACCAGTTATCGAGTAATACAATCGCTGCTGGGTTACCGCGAAAAAGGGTATCTGTAAAAGCATCAACATAGTAAATAGGGGCGGAAAGGCTCATTGTATGATTTCCTAAAGTCATTATGGGATGATGAGAGAGCAGTATAGCGCCTATTTTATCAGAAATAATAAGCAAACTATTAAGTGGGGAATGATGCGGAGGATCCGGTAGCGTGTGGGCTGCTACCGGATAGAAGACAATTAATCAGCGCTATTAAGCATTAGCTTCATTTTTGTCTGCATTTTTAAGCATTTTTCTAACAGGGATAATCAACGCTGCTAATACGACCGCACAGATCACCAGTGCAATAGAGACGTGGGAGAATAGCTCAGGCATCGAATCTAATTGGTCTTTGCGAATGTTACCCCCCATGATACCAGCTGCAAGGTTACCCAATGCGCTAGCACAGAACCATAACCCCATCACTTGGCCGCGCATTTTTTGTGGTGCGAGCAAGGTCATGGTTGCTAACCCGATAGGGCTTAAGCACAGTTCTCCTAACGTCAGCAATAAGATACTGCCAACTAACCAGAAAGGTGAAACGCCACTTTGGGTTGCGAGTACTTGGTTTGCTGCCACCATCATGATAGCAAAGCCGCCCGCAGCAAATAAGATACCAATCACGAACTTGGTCATACTGCTTGGGTTCATATTGCGTTTAGCCAACGAAGGCCAGAACCAGCTAAATACTGGGGCTAACAATATAATGAACAAGGCATTGATTGATTGGAACCAAATGGTTGGAATTTCAAAACTCCCCATTTGGCGGTCAGTATAGTCCCGAGCAAAGATATTAAATGAAGTGGGTTTTTGCTCAAAGACTGACCAGAAGAATGCGGCTGCAATCAGTAAAATCAAGCATGCCAGTAAACGAGAACGTTCGCTGCTGTTTAAACCGCCAAGGAAGAACATAAATAAGAAATAGATGCCCACACAGGTCGAGATAACATAAGCAGAACTTTTCGCAATTATTGAGGCATTAAATGGGATCGTACCATTATCAATCAAGATAACCAGTATGGCTAATAGCACCATGGCAAAGGTAACCCATTTCCCCACGTTTTTGCGCTCAACCGTTGGACGGTTCCAAGTGGAATCAAGGCCAACTTCTTTATCATAACGGCGCATTTGAGGAATGGCGTAAAAGCGGAAAATTAACAGGGCAATTAACATTCCTAAACCACCAAGGCCAAAACCTAAATGCCACCCATATTTTTCATGAAGTGGGCCAATAATTAACGGGGCAATAAAGGACCCCATATTGATACCCATATAGAACAGGGAGAAACCGCCATCACGGCGTGTATCTTCTTTCTTATACAGGGTTCCTACCATCACGGTAATACAGGTTTTAAATAACCCTGTACCTAATACGATGAGCAATAAGCCGACGAAAAAGAAAGTATTTGATAAAAACGCAGACATTGCGATGGATAAATGGCCAAACGCAATGATTAATGAGCCGTACCAAACGGCGCGGCGTTGGCCTAACCAGTTATCGGCTAACCAACCACCCGGTAACGAGGTGATATAAACCCCTCCAGCGAAAATACCGACGATAGCCGAAGCTTGTTCAATAGGTAATTCCATTCCGCCTTGTAATAATGCCGCACTCATAAATAAGATAAGTAACGGTCTAACTCCGTAAAAAGAGAAGCGTTCCCACATTTCTGTGAGGAAAAGCGAACTCAATGGGTATGGATGCCCAAAAAAAGTTTTTGTTTTAGTCGCAGAATTATTCATCTGTGAACTCCCATAAATACTCTCTTGAGAGGTTGTGCATGATATAAAACACCAAGCCGTGCGCCTGAGTGCCAATTGTTATTGATATGTTAACATGAATATATGAAACATATTTTTAACATACATTATTATAGAATCACCTATATACAGAATGAATTTATTGTAAAAGGTGTGTTTTTAAGGTGAAAAGTCGATATAACTCTCATTTCTCACGATAAGCTAGGGGAAGATACAGGATTTTAGTTGACAATAAAAGAAAGAATTTTGAATCGATTAAATTATTTAAAATCAAGTGGTTATATGTACTAAAATTTGATTTTAAGGAAAGTAAGGCAATAAAGCTTATAAATCATCAGGTTTTTGTACAAAAAATAGCAAGAGGCTTATTGGTCGGTAGGGGAGGCTCGCAGGCCATCGGGTTGGCGCCTGATGACTAACCATGAATAAATTAAGTTGAAGAGAACTAACGCAGCGGTGAAAAAGAATACGGCTCTGAAACCGTAAGTTGCAGCGACAAACGACCCCATCAATGGCCCTGTCACATTCCCAACATCTCGCAATGCTTGGTTATAGCTGAAAATACGTCCCGTTACTTGATGGGAAATATTATAGATAATTAACGTTTGTACTGCGGGTAATAGCGCAGCATTCAGAGCCCCAAGCATAAATCGGAGAAAGCCTAGCTCCCAATAACTACTTACCAGCCCCATTGGGAATAATACAAAAATAGATGCGCCCAGCACGGCGAGTAAAACTTTTTCAGGGCCTATTCGGTCACTGAGTTTACCTAACATGGGCGCACTGATTAAAGCCGCAACACCAGGAATGGAAGCTATCACACCACTGACAAAGGCCAAGTTTTCAAGGGAATCAGATAAGTCACGTACATAAAGCGTGATGACAGGGTTGATTGAGCCCATAGCAGCTTGAATAATCATGGTGGTAAAAAAGAGGCTGATAACTAAGTTTTTATTACGTAAAGAGGCAAAAACTTGTTTGCTCGTTAATGCATCTTTGCGAGAAACAGGCGTGAAGCGTTCTCTGACATAAAAAAGCGTGACAAAAAAGCAGATAAACAGCACCGTTGCGGTAATAAAAAAGACGGGACGTAAGCCATACTGGTCAGCAAGAAAACCGCCAATGAGTGGGCCAATAAGTGCGCCACTTACTGCACCAGTAGCGAGGACCCCCATAGCCCAACCACTTTTTTTCACGGGAACTTGAGTTGCAATCAGCGCGTTAGCATTGGGAACAAAACCACCCAATAAACCTAATATGGCTCTTAAGGCTAAGAGCTGCCAAATATTTTGTGCAAAACCAATAAGCACCATCACGATAGCCATCCCTAGTGCTGAACGCAGCAGCATGAGTTTACGGCCTTTACGATCGGATAATCGACCCCAAAATGGCGCAGCAATCGCGGAAAATAAGAAGGTGATACTAAAAACTGCCCCTGTCCATAGGTTCAAAGAGGCATGGTCTTTAACGCCTAGTTCTTCAATATAGAGGGGGAGAAAAGGCATGATCAGGCTAAAGGCGGCACCTGTTAAAAAACAGCCGAACCACACGACGTATAGGTTACGTTTCCAATACTCTGTTTTTCCCGTCATAATTTTCCCGTTATATTCAGTTCTACAGCGTTGTTGGCTTCATTTGCCTAATGTACGCTCTTTGGGATGTCTTCATTTTCCCGCCTAGCTGTAGACCCGACTATTTAGGAAAAACAGTATGAAAAACAGCAAGAAAAGCATCATAAAAAACAGTTGAAAAATCACGCCATATATTTAGAGAAAACAGTATAAAAAAACAGTAAGAAAAGCATCATAAAAAACAGTTGAAAAACCACGCCATAATTTATCTGCTTACACTAATTATTAATGATGGATTTTATCTAAATCTCCGTATAACGAAGGCTCCCCTTCAGGACGCGTTTTAAAACGGCGATGTAGCCACATATATTGTTCTGGTGCTCTGAGGATTTCTTTTTCAATAATTTGGTTCATCATGGTTGCGGTAGCCACATTATCTTCAATTGGGAAATCATCAATGGCAGGTTGAATGATTAATTCATAACCTTTACCTGCAGGTAAACGTCTTGGTGTAAAAGGCACCACTAAAGGGGAAGCCAGACGTAAAATAATTTGCGAGCCATTGGTTGTCGCTGCATCTTTTACGGCGAACAAAGGCGCAAATGTACTATTGCGAGGGCCGTAATCATGGTCGGGGGCATACCATAAAATTTCCCCATTTTTTAAGTCACGAACCATGCCTTTCATATCTTTGCGATCCAACATATATTTGTTGGAACGTAACCGCCCACGGGTTTGTAGCCAATCGAGGAGGTCATTATCATTGGCGCGATATACACCAATGCCCGGATTTAACATGCCAAAGGCACGCGCACCCATTTCCAAGGTTAAAAAATGAACACCAAGCGCGATAATGCCTCTACCTGTTTGGCGGGCAGCAACAGCATTTTCTTCCCCAATGACTTTGACCCAGCGACGAACGCGCCAATCAGGCCAAAACCAAGCCATGCCAGTTTCAAATAAGCCCATGCCGACAGATTCAAAGTTTTTGTCAACACAGCGTTGCCGTTCTTGCTCACTCATGTCTGGAAAACATAATTGCAAATTTCGCTCTGCGACTTTCACCCGCTTTTTCAAAAAGCGTTTAGAAAATAACCCTAAACGCGTTCCCATCCAATAAATGAGAGGATAAGGCAATAATACAAGAAGATATAACACGCCAATGCCTAGCCAAGTTAGCCAGTAACGAGGGTGGAGAAACCGTTTTTGAAATTTTGGAGCTAGTATCATTGTTATCCGAATATATTAGTCACAAATTAATAAAAAGGCATGATTAAACTATATCAAATTATTCGTTTAAAGCGTTAATTGCCTGCATGGTGCTCATTAACTCAGCTAAGTTACGAACCGCCATTTTCTCCATGACGCGAGAGCGATGAACCTCAACGGTGCGTACAGAAACACAGGTTGCCTCAGCAATTTCACGGTTAATTAAGCCTTGCAACACATAACCACAGATATCTTTTTCACGAGGGGTGAGCGTTTCATAACGCTGCTTAATTAAATTCCCTTCAGTGGCTTTGGTGGTTTGTGATTGAGCTTGTTCTAAGGTCTTAGCAAGTTGTTGGCTATCAATGGGTTTTTGTAGAAAATCAACAGCGCCAAGTTTCACTTGTTCCACCGCCATCGGGATATCGCCATGGCCAGACAAAAATATCACAGCCAATGTACTGTGTTGTTCCCTAAGGTATTGGTGAACTTGTCGTCCATCTAATTTAGGCATGCGCATATCCAATAACACCACACCTTCTTGGTGTAATGCCGCATTTTGGATAAATGTTTCACTGTCATTCCAAACGGTAACGCTATAGCCCAATGTTTCTAGTAAGAATTGGCAGGCATCCGTCACATCGGGGTCATCATCCACGAGATGGATTACTGGCATACATATACCTCGTCGTGTAGAGGGTGACAAATAAGGTGCTTTATATAATGAGCATTGATTATCGCAATAAAGCCATTGTCACATATAGTTAATGTGAATGTTATCAATTACGTGGCAAAACATGCTTAATCTACGATTTTATTGTGATAATTGAAAATAAGAGTGACCATTAAGCCATGTAACCCATCATCACTTAGGTTATTTTCGATACGAATGTCTCCGCCTTGGCTTTGTATCAAACGCTGGCAGATCACTAAACCTAATCCTAAACCTTCTTTTTTAGTTGTCGCAAATGGCGTGATACCTTGCTCTAATTGACCCGCAGGCATCCCTCCAGCATTGTCCTGTAAAACAAGTAAAAAATGTTGCTGCGAAAAATGAAACTCGAAACGCAGTAGGGTTGCCCCTGCTTGCAAACTGTTACTGATTAAATTAGAAAGTAATTGTTCTAGTAACGTGTCTGGCAACATCAGGGAGACGTCAGGGGTTTCAGGTAAAATTAACCTCGAATTTGGGTAGTGCTGGTCTGCACGCAATAATTGCCAAATATGATTAATAGCCTGTTTAACCGATTGCTGGCTCAATGTGATTGCGGGGTCATGGCTTGGTTTACCCGCCCAGAGACGCAAATTGCGAATGATATCGGCTCCACGTTGAGCTTGGTCGTCGATTTTAGTTAATGCGCTAATTAATGGGTGGCTTTCAGACTCTTTAGTCAGGCGTAGAATACACCCTTGGGCATAATGGCGGATTGCAGACAGCGGTTGGTTCAATTCATGGGCAAACCCAGATGCCATTTCCCCCAAAATATTTAACCGTTGTGCCTTTTGTAAATTGGCTTCTTGCTCTCGCAAGCGATTATGCGCTTCTTCTAATTGGCGGCTGCGACGTCTCACCAAAAAGGCAATCCAAACATGATTTATCCCAAGTAATACAAAAAATAAAGCGACAAGGCTGATAGTGATTTGGTTTTGAATGGTCCAACTGACGATATCCTGCCAGATTTGACGCTGTTGCGGATGTTGGTTAACGTCTCTGAGTAAGGTTTCGACTTGAGTCACCGACGCGGGAGCTCCCCAACGCATAGCGGCTTTATCTGTTGATAATAATGTCTTGGTGACTTTGTCGACTAAATTGTCCGGCACTTCACTTAAGGCGGCAAAAGACCAATTTGGATACAGTTCTGTGCTAGTTAAACAAGAGAGAGAGCTTGGATGTTGAATTAGTGGACGAAATTGTGTTTTATCAATCAGCCCTTTGCTATGCATATTTTCTAATAAACAGACAGGAACAATTGCCGCAGATAATGAATCATCACGCAGTGCATATAATAATGCATCAGCAGGAAAGCCTAAAAATTGCATCTTAAAGTCTTTGGCAGCGTCGTAGCCCATATCCCTCAACACTTTGTAACCTAACAAATAGCCACCAAAAGCATCTGGTGAAATTGCTCCGACTTTCTTGCCTATTAGGTTTTTAACTTCTGAAATATCACTGTCTTTTCGAACTAATATCAAGCTGCCAATAACATTACGCGTTGTGCTGTTGGGCTCCACGTCTGAGCGAAGGGAGAGCAACCAACGTAAATGATAGCGGTTATCTAACTGAATAAATTGGGCAGGATTCGTCAACAAAAAATCTATCTTGCGATTGGAAATCACCTCTTTCATCTCATCTAAATTGAGAGGTTGTAACGTAAAACGCTCCCCAGGAATCGACTCATTGAGTGTATCAATCAAAGGCTGCCAATGAGATTGGGTTGAACTGGGGCCACGTAAGGCCAATACCCCGATAGTCCACTGGACCGAAATTGCTGGCAAAGACCACGTCAGTAGCATGATTAACAGTATGTGATACAACGGTCTAGACGATTTTTTTAACATATTTGAGTTATTCGTTGCGTTAGATCAATTTAGCTACGGGTATGTGGTAAACCACAATAGGGCAGTGGCTCCACTCTTCTTACAATGGCACTACAAGCTTTATCAAGATAACCCATCGGGTTTAAAGAGAAATAACAATTTCAGTGGTTATCTTAACGAGACTGTACCCATTGTCAATAACGCATGTAATACAAATAACATATTGATTAATAACTTTTATTTTCGCATTAGCAATGTCAATACTGGAGCCAATTATGGATCTGAGTAAACGAAAATTTCTACAACAAATTGGAGCCGTAACTGCGGGGGCATCGTTGATTCCCATTGCAGAAGCAGGGCTCAATTTTTCCCCGACACGTCGAGAAGGCAATCCAGAAAAACGCTATGGAATGTTGATTGATTTGCGCCGTTGTATCGGTTGCCAATCTTGCACGGTAAGCTGCTCGGTTGAAAACCAAACCCCACAAGGTCAATTTAGAACGACAGTGAATCAATATCAAGTCGCAGTGAAAGGTGAAGAAGGGTTCACCAACGTACTGTTACCCCGTTTATGTAACCACTGTGATAACCCTCCTTGTGTACCTGTATGTCCAGTTCAAGCGACTTTCCAACGTGAAGACGGCATTGTTGTCGTTGATAACGAACGCTGTGTTGGGTGTGCTTATTGTGTGCAAGCCTGCCCATACGATGCTCGCTTTATCAACCACTCTACGCAAACTGCAGATAAATGCACATTCTGCGCTCATCGCTTAGAAGTGGGTTTATTACCTGCTTGTGTTGAATCCTGTGTCGGTGGTGCGCGCATTATTGGGGATTTAAAAGACCCGAACAGTACTATTCGTAAAATGCTGACAGAGCACGAGGCTGAAATCAAAGTACTTAAACCGGAAAGTGGCACATTACCACAAGTTTTCTATATAGGTTTAGATGACGCATTCGTGCAGCCGCTGCAAGGCAAAGGGCAGCCCGCATTATGGCAGGAGGTGTTCTGATGAATGGCCAAGTGACTTATATTTCAGAAATAATGGCTCAGCCACAAGAATTCTTTTGGCTTCCTTGGGCGGTACAATATTTCTTCTTCATTGGGATTGCGTCTTGTGCAGTTCTGTACGCGTGCTATCTTCATTGGAGAAACAAACCTGAAAACAGCCGCTTAGAAATGATCGCTGTATTTATTGCTATCACGATGGGGATCACCGCGCCGTTAGCACTAACCGCAGATTTACACCAAACCGCAAGGGTATGGCATTTTTACGCTCATCCAACAATATGGTCTTGGATGTGGTGGGGCTCTGTATTACTACCATTATTTACCACATTTATTGGTTTATATTTTGTCGCATTAGTGGTGAAGCTGATTTGGAAAAAAGAATTCAAAGCAACGCGTTGGGTTGCCTTGTTGGCCGCACTTTCAGCTATCGGTTTATTGTTATATACCGGCCGTGAAGCCTCAGTGTTAAACGCACGTCCAATTTGGTATAGCTGGTGGATACCGGTATTGATGTTCCTTAGTGCTCTGCAAGCATTACCAGCACTGGTTGGTTTAGGCGCTCGCCGTGAACCTCAATATCAAAACCGCTTAGCGCGTTTTCAAGTTGTGACATTATTATTGTTTGCGGTGTGCTTTGTGTTGTGGTTATCAGGTGACACCACTTCAGGTATTGCAGTACGCCAACAGTTAGATACTGCAAGCCCAGGCTGGTGGATGCTAATGGGGGTTTGTGCACTGTGGTTAATCACTTTTGCAATGTCCGTCAGTAATTTAAAAGCGACCCGTTCTGTTCCATATATTACTATTCTAGCTTTAATTTCAATGGCTTTTGCTTGGTCATTACGTTGGATTTTCCTGATGGAAGTTCAAGCGGTTCCAAAATATAACATTATCGCGAACCCATACCATTTCCCACTGGGAACAGATGGATTATTGGCTATCGTCGGTACATTCGGTTTATGGATTGCGTTAACAATTATTGTTCGTGAAGGTGTTCGCTGGTTTGCGAGGAGAGTGCAACATGGCTAAATTCTCAAGACGTCAATGGCTTAAAGGTGGTTTGGTTTTCGGTGGTATCGCATTATTTGGTGCAAGCTACCGTGATGTTGCCAAACGTGCAGTCGATGGTCTGGTTAATGGTACGTCAGGTAAAGTCACTCTTGATAGGCTTAATGGTAACTCTTTACGCCCTGAAGGACAGGCACTTAAAGGCTGGCAAGAAAACCCAGAACAAGTAGTTGCGATGACCCAGTGTTTTGGTTGTTGGACCCAGTGTGGTATCCGTGCTCGCGTCGATACAGCAAAAAATGAAGTATTGCGTATCGCGGGGAACCCTTATCATCCACTTTCCCATGAAGAGCACTTTCCTTATGGAATGCCACTGAAAACGGCATTTAATAAAATGAGTGGAGAATCAGGCCTTGAACACCGTTCGACAGCCTGTGCTCGTGGTGCGACGTTAATGGAAGGTTTAACGAGCCCATTGCGTATCCTTGAACCGATGAAACGTGTGGGTAAACGCGGCGAAGGTAAATGGGAGCGCATTAGTTTTGAACAACTGATTAAAGAAGTGGTTGAAGGGGGCGATTTATTTGGTGAGGGGCATGTGGATGGCTTACGGGCGATTCGTGACTTAGAAACGCCTTTAGACCCATCTCAACCTAAACTGGGGCCAAAAGCTAACCAATTATTAGTGACCAACGCAGGTGATGACGGCCGTGATGGCTTTATCCGTCGCTTTGCACAAAATGCCTTTGGCAGTAAAAACTTCGGTGCTCACGGTTCTTATTGTGGACTGGCTTACCGTGCGGGTTCCGGTGCATTAATGGATGATTTGGACAAAAATGCCCACGTTAAACCCGATTGGGATAATGTCCGTTTCGCGCTATTCCTAGGGACATCACCTGCACAATCAGGTAACCCATTTAAGCGCCAAGGCCGCCAGTTAGCCACAGCGCGTTTACGTGATTCATTTAACTATGTGGTGGTATCACCTGCATTACCATTAACAACCACTTTAGCGAATGACCACGGTCATTGGGTTCCTGTGCAACCGGGTACGGATGCGGCACTGGTGATGGGGATGATCCGCTGGATCATTGAAAATAACCGTTACAACGCAAAATACCTCAGTGTGCCAAGTGAGAAATCCATGGAAGCCGTGGGGGAGAAAAGCTGGACTAACTCAACACATTTAGTGATCACGGATGATAACCACCCATTAGCAGGTAAATTGTTAATTTCTTCTTATATCACAGGGGAAGGTGACAATGAGAAAGCTTATTTAGTGCAAGATGCTGCGGGTGAATTAAAACTGGCTGATGAAACGCCTACAGCCGAGCTCTTTGTGACACGCCAAGTCACCTTGCACGATGGCAGTGAAGTGATCGTTAAATCTAGCTTCCAGTGTTTAAAAGAAGCGGCAAATCGTATGACTTTGGAAGAATACAGTCAGCGTTGCCATGTTCCAGTGAAAACGATTGAATCGCTGGGTAAAGCATTAACTTCTTATGATAGAAAAGCCGCTGTCATCTCTCATGGCGGTATGATGGGCGGTAATGGTTTCTACACTGCATGGTCAGTTATCATGCTTAACGCATTGATCGGTAACTTGAACTTGAAAGGCGGAGTCTCTGTTGGTGGTGGTAAATTCAATGGGGAAAACGATGGGCCGCGTTATAAAATTGCCAGCTATAAAGGCAAAGTGAAACCTAAAGGTGTGGTGCTGTCGCGCAGTAATGAAGTGTATGAAAAATCAGATGAGTTCAAAGCACGTCAGGCAGCGGGTGAAAACCCATACCCAGCAAAAGCCCCTTGGTACCCGTTTGCTAAAGGTCAACTGACCGAGCAACTAGCATCTGCCTTGATGGGATACCCCTACGCACTGAAAGCGTGGATCACCAATATGACTAACCCTGTATACGGTATTGCAGGTATTCGTCAGGTGATGGAAGAAAAACTGAAAGACCCTAAACACCTGCCGCTGATTATTGGTATTGATGCCTTTATGAATGAAACCACGGCATTGGCAGATTACATTGTTCCAGATACCCATAACTTCGAAAGTTGGGGGTTTAGTGCACCATGGTCTGGCGTGCAGGTCAAAGCCAGCACAGCACGTTGGCCGATTGTTGAGTCACGTACTGCGAAAACTGCGGATGGCCAGCCAGTTTCGATGGAAAGTTTCTGTATCGCTGTAGCGAAAGAACTTAATTTACCCGGCTTTGGCGATAACGTGATTGAGGACATGGATGGCAACATGCATTCACTCAATACAGCGGAAGACTATTACTTAAGAGTGGCTGCCAATATGGCATGGTTAGGGGAAAAACCAGTCCCTGAAGCCGCAACAGAAGATATCCAAATCAGTGGCGTGGAGCGCATTTTACCGGCTATTACACGGACTTTAAAACCAGAGGAAGTTCGCCGTGTTGCCTATATTTTCACACGAGGTGGCCGTTTTGCGCCTTATGAAAAAGCGTGGGATGGCGATGCAACAGGTCCTCAATGGAAAAAAGGCCTACAAATATGGAACCCAACGGTGGCCGTTAATCGCCATGCCATAACCGGTGAACGTTATAGCGGTTGCCCGACGTATTACCCGCCTCGTATGGCGAATGGGGATGATGTGAATGCGGTATTCCCAGAAAAAGAGTGGCCGCTGAAACTGATGTCATTTAAATCCCACGTCATGAGCAGCTCAACGACTGTTATTGAACGTTTACGCCATGTGAAACCGACCAATCTAGTTGCTATCCACCCTGATGATGCAGCGAGAATGGGGGTAAAACATGGAGATTGGATCCGCATCACCACACCGGGTGGCCATGCTGAAGCCCAAGTGAGCGTGCTTGATGGCGTAATGCCGGGTGTGCTAGCAATTGAGCATGGCTATGGTCACACCGAAATGGGGGCGAAGCAGCATTACCTTGATGGCCAGCCAATGCCAATGAATGCGGCAAATGGCTCAGGAATTAACTTAAACGACCTTGGGTTCGCTGACCCGACACGTGAAGTTGCAAACACGTGGTTAGATTGGGTTTCGGGGGCATCGGTACGCCAAGGCTTACCAGCTCGCATTGAGTTAATTGGTTAAATGAAGTAGTAAGGATGGCTAGTGGTGGGGACCTGCATAGCTTCACCATTAGCCATCTGGTAGTTGGCAATAAAATTGGATGTTGTAATAAGTAGTAAGCAGTTGACATTGCGCATAAAACGGTGTGTTACTGCACCGTGACTTCGGCAAATGCCTGGGAGGGGGAGCCCTCCCTTTTTTAATGGTTTATCGCAAGAGTGGCGAAACCGACTGTTCTAAGCCGATGCTTTGTAGCATCAGAACCCCCATCAAAACGAATAAAATACCCGCCAAAATTTTTAGTGTGATTGCCCAATAAGGGGAAAGTGACTTTCCTTTTAAGCGTGATACGCGAACCGCATTATCACGCATTAAATGAACAAAAAGAGCAATTAAACAAATAGTTAATGCTGTCCCCATTGCCATCGCTAAGGCTGCGATAACTCCCCATGCATATACTTCAATGACATAAGAAAACAGCAAGACAAGAATTGCTCCAGAGCAAGGACGGATCCCCATCGATAGGATAATCAATAACTTGCTTTTAAAACTAGATTGTAATTGATGGGATTGGATAACGTGCTGATGACCACAGTCACAGTTGTGCGAGACATTATGGGGCTGAGTTTTAATTATTGCCTTACTTGCTGAATTCAGTGGTTGAATGCTTTTTATCTTGAGTGGTGCCAAGTGTCTTGATTTGCGGATTGACCAGCCACGACGCAATGCGCTGATGCATAAATAGCTACCCAGCAAAATGACAAATAGATAACTCGTTTGCTCTGCATATAAACTGGCTTGGTTGAGATGCTTAGTAGAGAGTTGGAATAGGATCAAGACTAAGGAAACTAAAGTGATCGCAACAAGTCCTTGTAAGAGCGAAGCTAATAAGCTAATGATAACACTCTGTTTTAAATGAGTCGCTTGGGTGGCAATATAAGTAGTGATAATTAATTTGCCATGTCCCGGGCCAAGTGCATGTAAAAAACCATACGCAAAACTAGCAACCACCAGTAACCCGCCTGAATACCATGGGCGAGAGGTGGTTTCTTGTAATAGGTAAGATAGCCCTTGGTTTAACTGTTTTTGCCAAGCTAGGCTAAGTTGTAACCATGATCCCCAGTGGGTGTATAGCTGCCAAGCGGCATAGGTAATAAGCCCCATAAACAGCGCAGTAATTATTAGTCTTTGCGTACGTAAAGGCATTATGGACATTGAATATCAACCCGTTGTGCAAATTGTTTGCCAAGTGCCAAATCTTCTTCTGGGCTATCACTTTTGTCTAAAGAGAAAGCGGAGGCGCGCATTGAGTCGGTGACATTTGCTTCTTGTAGTTCCATCTGGCAATTTGCGGCAATATCCAAAGGCAGGTGAATTTGCTGTTTATTTGGGTAAGTCATGCTGACGTAGAACGTTGGGTCGTAAGTTTGAATTTCTACATGGGAACCTGCAATAGGCAAGGGCTGCATAAAGGAAGCGCTAAAGAAAAAAACTAAAGAAAAGCCTTCTTTTTCTAAATGATAGCTATCAGGAATACGTTTAAAGCTGACTTTCTTTCCTTGATAATAAAAGTCAGTGAAATAATCCTGCATCAATACATTCGCCATAATAATAGCTTCTTGCTGTTTCCAACGCGGGTCATCCGGTTTAATGCCTTTTAATTCATACGCGATATCCGCTGATGTCATTGGATCCATTTTCCAAACATAGCTAATCCCTGAGTATTTATCTTGTTTACTTTCAAGGGAAATTTGCATCTCAATAAAACTATGAGGGTGTGCCGCTGCGTGTGGAGCAACGATAAACAGAAATAGAAAATAGAAAGGAAAAAATCGCATCATTCAGTCAGCTAAATTGGTTTATCAAAAAAAATGTTATAACATAACGAAATGCAAACTAAAATATCTCGTAGTGATTTAAAATTCAACCTAAAACGATTGGTTAATATTTTTATCACGATAACCCTACAAATAAAGGGTTTTTTATTAACATAATAAGAGGGATAATACTCACCAAGATTTAAATAGGGTGGCAGCTCGCCTGAATTTATTTAAATTAAAATATTATCAATGAGTTAAATAGGATTAAGAACACCATGCCAGTGTTACACAACCAAGTTTCAAATAAAATTTTAAAAGAGCGTATGTTGGCTGAAACGGAGCCCCGTACCACAATCTCTTTTTATAAGTATTTTAATATTCAAGACCCAAACGCATTTCGTAATCAATGGTATCAACAATTTAAAGCATTAAGCGTTTTTGGACGTGTTTATATTGCGAAAGAGGGTATTAACGCGCAAATCAGTGTGCCTGAATCTAATGTGGACGCATTGCGCGAACTTATCTATGCAACAGATCCCGCATTAGAAAACCTACGTTTAAATATTGCCATTGATGATGACGGTAAATCGTTCTGGGTGCTGCGCATGAAGGTCCGTGAACGTGTGGTGGCTGACGGTATTGATGACGAAACATTTAACCCTGCAAATACGGGGCAATATCTAAAAGCTCATGAAGTGAATGAGATGATTGATGACCCAAATACTGTTTTCGTCGATATGCGAAATCATTATGAGTACGAAGTAGGGCGTTTTGATAACGCGATTGAAATACCTTCAGATACATTTAGAGAGCAACTGCCAATGGCGGTGGAAATGCTGCAAGAGCAAAAAGACAAAAATGTCGTAATGTATTGTACTGGTGGGATCCGTTGTGAAAAAGCCAGTGCTTATATGCTGCATAATGGCTTTAAAAATGTTTACCATGTTGAAGGTGGGATTATTGAATACGCACGTAAGGCGAAGGAACAAGGGTTGCCTTTGAGGTTTAAAGGGAAAAACTTTGTTTTTGACAACCGAATGGGAGAGCGTATTACAGAAGACACATTAGCACAATGCCACCAATGTGGTGCACCTTGTGATACACACACCAATTGCCGTAACGATGGCTGTCACTTGCTGTTTATCCAATGCCCTAGCTGTGCAGAAAAGTACGAAGGTTGCTGCAGTTCGTCTTGCACTGAAGAAATGAAACTTCCAGAGCAAGAACAACGCGCACGCCGTGCAGGTCGCGAAGTCAGTAATAAAATCTTTAATAAGTCACGTCACCGTTTATCCGATGGATTATTAAATAAAGATAACTAATTATTGATGTTCTCTATAATAAGAAAGCCCTGTAATTAGGGCTGATTAGAGCAAGATAAAATTAATTGAAATAAAAAATTTATTTCATTCGATGTCATTACGTTGCTTATACCCCATACATTTCGTATGAAATTCATGGGGTATTTGTTTATGGTTTACAGCAGGTAACGCTATTTTGTAAAGAAGTGTAATTTAAGACTTGAAATACGCGTAACTGGCACTATATAAGAATTGCACCAAGAAAGAGCATTATCCCATACTAGGTACACAGGTAATGGTGCATAGTCGTATGTGTTTAGTTTGATATAAAAATATTGAAGGAGAAATTATGTCTAACATTAGATCTTTTTCATTATTCCCAACATTATCCGATAGCTTACTTTCTAACAGATTTGACCAAATGGATCGTTTGTTTAGCCAGCTAACAGGTAATAGGCCTTTAACTTCAGAGCATCCGTATAATTTAAAACAAATAAATGAAACAAGCTATCAATTAACGGTTAGTGTTCCAGGTTATAAGGAAGAGGACTTAAGCGTATCCCTAAAAGGCGGGAAATTGTATGTTCAAGGTGAGCAATCAGCAGAATTAGTTAATGATTCTGAGAAATGGATCCATCAAGGAATAACACAAAATAAGTTTTCCCTTGAATTTAATCTCGGTAAAAATGTGAAGATAGAAAGTGCTGAGTTATCTAGTGGTTTACTAACTCTGGATATTGAATATGAAATCCCGGATGAAGAAAAACCTCGAGTTATCGCTATTGAAAATAAAGATATAAAATCATAGAACTAAAATTTATGACTCGTCAGCAGCAGTTAGAGTGACTTTATAATATTGGACACTTTTGCTGACCGGTTTGTAAGGCCTGATTTCGTTATTCAAACGGAGTCAGGCCTTTTAGTTTTGTTTTAGTCGATTTAAATTAAAACATTTTTAATATAAATATTTAAATACATTATATATAAAAAATAACTCAATTCTATTTTTGACGAAAACTTTAGATGCGATATGTCTTTTCTGTGAATAGACAGTACTATTGCTAATTCCTAGTTTTCGAGAAATAATATGATTGGGTGTCTCATTCATCCAGTTATTAATAATATTTTGTTCTTTAATCGTGAAAATAGATGACTCAATATTATTAGCAAGTTTGGTGATTTTTTCTATTTGTTCATGGTCACGAATAACTTTATCAAGCGTTTGAATAATAATGCTTTTTGATAGAATAAAGTAATTATCCTTTAATAATAATGGGTTGTTTGTTTGCGGATAAGGAGCATTAATATAAATATAAAAGCGTGCATTATTAGTATTACTTAATAACTGCTGTAGAGTAGGACAGTAATCAGAGTAATTACAATAGTAGGTTAGATTCACCAGTATAATGCTTGGTAGGTTTGTGTTCATAAAACCAATGGCTTCTTTTATACATCCTGTACTAATAAATTCGAGTTTTTTATTTTTAGATAAATATTCTGTAATGCCAAGACGTGTATAATAACATTCATCAATAACTAATATTCGCATTGGAACATCCTTGTTCAAGAAGATGGCTTACAATAAATTGGAATTGATAGAGAAGTCAACCAAGGATTAATAAAAACAATAAATAGTGTTCTTATTTGAAATTGCTAATTAGTAATTAATTAATAAGGTAATTATATAAAGACATATAGTTATCTATATAGATGAATAAATTAAATGGATATTAGTGGCACTAATATCCATTTATTTTCCTAGTGTGTTTTAAAATCAAACTCAACATATTCCCCTGATTCTATCTTGTCTACGCCTGCTTGGAGAATATGAATAAGTTGTTTAGCCACATCAGTCGTTAGCCACATGGTTTTATCCACAATAGCATCACCTGTGTGTTTATCTTGCTCGGGGAGGTAGTGCAAACGCAACATCATAGCGTCGTAATCATCGACTGTGCTGATGTCCCAGCCAACTACTGGGTGGGTTTGAATGACATCATTTTTTTTATTCATATAAACCTCCTAATCAAACATCGTGATAAATAATAAATATCTATAACTGACTAAGAGCAATGACCTCGTGATGAGTCCACTTTTAGTATAAGGAGATTTCGCTAATAAGAAAGCAAATAAAACATTTTTTTTGTTTATATAGCAGAAAATGCATAAAACAGATAATAAGGATTGTAAAAATAGAATGGGAAGCATTTTGAACTTCCCATTGGTGTATAAACTACTGACCCAGAGCGACACTCCAGCGAGCATCTTCCCCTGCTAAGAAAGGAACTAGTTTATCATTACAGCAATCAATCGATTCGCAAGTAATATTTTGTTCTTTAGTTAGCGTAATGGTTCCTTCATTTACGGGTAAGTTATAGAATTTAGGACCATTTAGTGAACAAAAAGCTTCGAAATGTACCAAAGCACCAAGCTCTTCAAAAACAGTCGCGTAAGCCGCTAATGCAGTGGGAGCATTAAAGACCCCAGCACAACCACAGGAAGACTCTTTACGTGATTGTATATGTGGTGCGGTGTCGGTACCAAGGAAGAAACGGTCACAACCTGAAGCAACGGCTGCACGTAATGCTTCTTGGTGTACATTACGTTTCAAAATAGGCAAGCAAAATAAGTGCGGCCTTATACCACCAACTAACATATGGTTACGGTTAAACATCAAATGTTGAGGTGTTAAAGTTGCTGCGGTGAATTCATTTGCTTCTTGGACATATTGAGCCGCTTCTTTGGTGGTTATATGTTCAAAAACGACTTTGAGTTTTGGAAACTGTGCCCGTAATGGCGACATAACTTGCTCAATAAACAACGCTTCGCGGTCAAAAATATCGATATGGCTTGCGGTGACTTCACCATGGACCAGCAATGGCATTCCTGCTTGTTCCATCGCAGCTAATACGGGATAAATTTTTTTAATATCAGATACGCCATGACTAGAGTTTGTTGTTGCATTAGCCGGGTAGAGTTTACAGGCAGTAAATACCCCTTCGTTAAAGCCACGAACCACTTCAACAGGATCTGTGCTATCAGTAAGGTAGCAGGTCATTAAAGGGGTAAATTGATGCCCTTCTGGAACCGCTTTTAGGATGCGTTCACGATAAGCTTTTGCGGCTTCAATCGTTGTGACTGGTGGCACTAAATTCGGCATGACAATTGCACGGCCAAAAAATTCACTGGTATAGGGAACGACCGTTTTTAACATATCATCATCGCGAAAATGAACATGCCAATCATCAGGGCGGCGGATCGTTAGGGTAGTTACAGTTGACATTAAACCGGCTCCATAGGGGAAGAGTGAATGATGAGCGAGTGCTCAAGCCGGAATAGAATGATAAAGGTAAAGTAAAAAAATAGCTATGAGAAATCACGATTATAGCTTATTTCAGGGATAGATCGCGCAAATAACGTAAATAGGTGGCTTATTTAGTTCGTTCAATAGCAAAAAACCTGCTTAAGTTTCCTTAAGCAGGTTTTTCTAAATTTTGGCTCCTCCAGCTGGACTCGAACCAGCGACATACGGATTAACAGTCCGCCGTTCTACCGACTGAACTATGGAGGAACTCCTTGGTACGCAGAGGATATTAGCTTTCTCTCACCGCATTGTCAAAGGAGAATATCGAAAAAATTGTTTGTTTGCCTGTTATCTGTGCGAACTGTCGGAAGTTTGATCGAAAATAGAGTAGTGGTGATTAATCAAGGCCATACACTAACGAAAAGACTGAGACAAATCTGAGTTGATGAGCGGTATATTATTTCAAGTTTAGAGGTTAATCGTAGTTAATCACTACTAAGTCATGGATGGATATAAAGTAGTTTAATTTTTATCGCGGAAAGTGATACTGAAGAATCCATCACGATAGCCAGATAGAGCCAACCTTCCGGCGTTTTTAAATAGGTGACATCCCCTGCCCAGATTTCATTGACCGCAACCGGATTAAAATTTTGATTCAATAAATTATCGGCGGTGGCTATCGCTTTACCTTTTGATTGACCACGAAACCGTTTTCTTTGCTTAACCACTAACCCAAGGTGCTTCATCAACTTTCGTGTTCGATAATCACTGATAACATAACCTTCTTGGCGTAATTGTGCCGCTAACATCCGGTAACCTAAGCTTTCTCGGCTTTCGCTGAAGATGTCACTGGCTTTTTGGTGCAGTTTAAGCGTGTATTCATCAAGCGGTTTAACTGGCCGTTTTCGCCAAGCATAAAACGTTGAACGACTCAGCTTCATTACTCGGCACAAGTGCTTAATGGGATATTGCGCTTTATGCTCTTGAACGAACCAACACCTTATAGCAACTCTTTCGCAAAGAAGGCACTCGCCTTTTTTAGGATTTCTTTCTCCATTTTCAATTGCTTAACTTCTTTACGTAAAGCGAGTAATTCCTGTCGTTCAAGAAAAGTTAATGCATTGGGTTTATTTTCAGTGTCATGATGTTTTCGCCAAGCATAGAGAAGTTTAGTTGTTATTCCGAGAGCGCTAGCCGCTTGCGAAACGGTGTAGCCTTGTTCAACGACTAAATTAATCGCTTCTTTCTTAAAGTCATCAGTATATTGCTTTGGTGATTTTCGTTTCATTTCGACATCTTATATTTAAAGTGAATATATTCCTTTATCAAAGTGTCCATTTTTATTAAAGCACAACAGGTTACGCCAGACGATTAAACAATTTTTTCTAGAGAAAGAATAAGTATTTATTTTATGGTGGGAACTCTTGTATTTGCCGTAAGTAAAGTAATGCTAAGAAGAGTGATTTTTAGGTAGATAGCAAAAAGCCCGCATTAAGCGGGCTTTTTAAATTTGGCTCCTCCAGCTGGACTTGAACCAGCGACATACGGATTAACAGTCCGCCGTTCTACCGACTGAACTATGGAGGAATTGCTTTGTTCCTGAGAACGAGGCGCATATTACCCATCCTGTTCACTGTTGTAAAGTATAAAAATGAAAAAAATAGCCAAGTGGGCGTTAAGTAATCGATTTGGTGGTTATCTATCCTAATATATGATGCGTAATGCATACCAGATGGATTATGAGAGGTGCTAGGAGATCATTGATAGTAGAGATGAATGATATAATGGTGATATATATTTAGCAGATAGCAAAAAGCCCGCATTAAGCGGGCTTTTTAAATTTGGCTCCTCCAGCTGGACTTGAACCAGCGACATACGGATTAACAGTCCGCCGTTCTACCGACTGAACTATGGAGGAATTGCTTGTTCCTGAGAACGAGGCGCATATTAACGATATCATCTCAGGCTGTCAATCATAAAAACAGAAAAAATATCCAACTGCTCATTCAATGCACATTATGACGAAGTTTTACTCTAGTTAATTGATATTGAATTAATTTTGAGTTGCAAGTGTACCAGGTAATTGCGTAGAAACTTCAGGATAAGCGACATGATAGATATCATAAAAGGAAATCATTCCTTTTAATGCAATTAAACGCGATATTTCTTGTTTTATAGCAGAGCTAACATCTTGTGAATCAATGATTTTGCTTATCGCATTATCAGAAACTGGTTCAGTAACAAACCATTCCCCGTTATAACAGACACGTAAATCTAAGACGCCAATATCTTCAAAGTGATAAACAGGTTTGATGTCAAAAAGTAGTACACTTGCTAATACAATAAAAAGAATGGTGATACCCAGAGCCCAATAAGGACCAAAATAAGGGGCGTACCAAAGAATAATGGCTAGGGGGACATAAGCCGCAACCATACCAATACATAAATAAGGGTGGTTGGCGAGAAATTGGCTATTAAAATAAGGTTTCCCATCACGGTTTTCACGTTTATTGATGGTATCCAAATCTTCGACGAGTATTTGTTTGATAATATCCATGTGTATAACTCTCTGTCAGATATCTATACTAGGAGGGTATCACGAGCCGTTGAGATTGTTATATATCAGTTAAAAAAAATATTTACACAGATTGTCATCGTATCGGATAATTCTTACTGACATTTATTAGGTTGTTGGCTTTTTAAATTAAAGTTTTCTTTAAACTATCAACTAAATGCAGCGTTTTTGTTAACGTTATAGCCGATAAAAGTGACGCAATCGAAAAAACAGCATATTTTTGAGGTTTGCTCGTATAAAATAGTTGCTATTATCTTTAAGTCATGAGTTAATGAGTGTCGGCCTGTTTAGCAGTCCTATTTGATGTATGATTACTGAGTTAGTGTGTTCTAAAGAAGAAAGTTATCACAGATAGCCTTTGACCGTGACGCTTCATCTTGGTGTTTCCCTGATTAAATAGTTGACTCTGGCCCGTATATGCCAAAAGGCAAGTTTTTTTGATGTTATATAGGAAAAGTCAAATGTCCGACAAAATGAAAGGTCAAGTTAAGTGGTTCAACGAGTCTAAAGGCTTCGGTTTCATCACTCCAGCTGATGGTAGCAAAGACGTTTTCGTCCACTTCTCTGCCATTCAGGGCAATGGTTTCAAAACTCTGGCTGAAGGTCAGCAAGTTGAATTCACCATTGAAAACGGTGCAAAAGGCCCAGCAGCTGCTAACGTAACTGCTATCTAAGCTAATTGCTTAACTGATTTTCTAAAGCCCGTCATTTTTAATGACGGGCTTTTTCGTATGCGCTACATTTATGGTTAATATATTTTGTTGGAAAAGAATGTTATGAATATTAATGACCGTGTTTATGTAAAAACAGACGGAGAAGAGCGTCGAGAAGGAACTATTTTACTTATTGAACCCTTCAATGAAGGGGTAATGTATTTAATTGCATTACCTGATTACCCTGAAGGTATTTGGTTCTTTAATGAAAAAGAAGGCGATGAAGGGATTTTTGTTACGCCAATTGAAAGATAAGTTCAATTTAATGGGCACTTTGTCCTTTACTTAATAATTTTCCCCACTTATACTCCTTCCATCTTTTACTTAGGAGATTATTACTTGGACAGTCAGAGTTGGAATAAAAACTTAATTTAATGGCAAGCCAGTAATCGTCTTTTCTTTTCACTGCTTGCCACAACGGCGGGCGGTGTCTGATGTTTTCTCATCATACTACTCCCTTATAATTGTATTTCATTAGATAGCGTATTATAGCTGTATTGAGTGTGTATTATGTTGGTCTATATTTATTCTTTATTTCCTCCAGGCAATAGCTAATGGTTTTTGAGTAATTATTTTACTCAAAATATGGCTATATGCTTTTTATTAAGCATATAAATCATTATCCAAGTTATTTTTGGAGGGATTATCATGCTTTTTTCCCCTGATATTTTAAATTTGCTGTCTGCTATGTGTTTTGGTGCATTAATTGGTGCTGAGCGCCAGTGGCGTCAACGAATGGCGGGCTTGAGAACTAATGCACTGGTTGCAACCGGAGCGGCGGTATTTATTTTAAGTTCTGTAACAACATCACCTGATAGTCCTGGTCGTATTGCTGCCCAAGTGGTGTCAGGAATTGGTTTTCTCGGTGCGGGAGTGATTATGCGTGAAGGCATGAACATCCGAGGCCTAAATACTGCGGCAACGCTTTGGTGTTCCGCGGGGATCGGTGTTTTATGTGGATTAGGCCAGTATTCTTTGGCCTTGATGGCAACGTTATTAATTTTATGCGCCAATATTTTATTAAGAGAAGCCGCTTCACGAATTAATAAACAACCACAACAGCAAGCACTCGATGTAGAGCAACGTTATAAAATTCGCGTGATGTGCCATCAAACGGATGAAATTTTAGTAAGAACTCTTATTTTACAAGCAATTAATGGACTGCATATTCGGCTGCAATCGTTAAGTAGTGCAGACACACTAAAGCCTGAGCAGCTAGAAGTGTGTGCTGAATTTCTTGCGACACCTGCCGAGCAAAAAGAAATTGAAGCATTGGTATGCAGAATAAGCCTTGAGCAAAGTGTTAGTGCTATCAATTGGAAAGTGGCATCAGAGCTACCGGCCTGATGACTTTAAATTAACTCACTATAGGAGCTGAAATGGGCGACCACCCTCCGTCATGGAGTAGTAAATTGGAACTATCTAACTGATAATAAACTAATTTTATTTCAGTTGGATAGCGTTAAAATCACGAGTGTTGTATTCGAGACAACGTTATGACTGAAATAAGACAACCGCGCAAAAGCGTCAAAGCCGCTGCACGCCAAAAATTTATTGTTGGCGAACAAGCGAGTAAAAATATTGAGCAAGTGCTCAATGAATATCAAACAAATCTATTAGGCTTATCAGAGAATGAGGCGATGGACCGTCTTGTGACTGAAGGTGAAAATGAAGTTGCTCATGAAAAAGCCCCTCCAGCATGGAAGCAACTACTCACTTCTTTTAAAAATCCATTTATATTCGTACTGATTGTATTAGCTGTTGTTAGCTTTTTTACGGATTATGTTATTCCTGAACGCCAAGGCGAAGAAACAGATTTAACCGGCGTGATTATTATTGTCACAATGGTTTTATTGAGTGTTTTTTTACGTTTTTGGCAAGAGTATCGTACCAATAAGGCTGCGGAAGCATTGAAATCTTTAGTTCGTACGACGGCTACTGTATTTCGTCGTGATAATAAAACGGGGCGTTCTGTTAGAAAAGAGGTACCGATCAAATGCTTAGTACCTGGGGATATTGTGTTGCTATCCGCTGGAGATATGGTTCCTGCTGATTTAAAGCTAGTCGAATCAAGGGACTTGTTTATCAGCCAAGCCATTCTAACAGGGGAATCAATACCTGTAGAAAAATACGACACATTAGGTGACGTTTCAGCCAAAAATTTAGATCCCGTATCGCCAACTGAAAATGAACTGTTAGAAATTTCAAATATTTGTTTAATGGGAACCAATGTTACCAGCGGGACGGCGCGTGGAATTGTGGTGGCAACGGGTGGGAAAACCTATCTAGGCTCGCTGGCCAAATCTATTGTGGGGAGTCGTGCGCAAACTTCGTTTGACCGTGGTGTGAATAGCGTAAGCTGGTTATTGATTCGCTTTATGTTAGTCATGGTACCAATCGTCTTACTTATCAATGGGTTTACAAAAGGAGATTGGTTCGAAGCAACACTATTTTCACTGGCGGTTGCCGTGGGTTTAACACCGGAAATGTTACCGATGATTGTTAGCTCGAATTTAGCCAAAGGTGCAATTGCCATGTCAAAGCACAAGGTGATTGTTAAAAGGTTAAATGCTATCCAAAACTTTGGCGCAATGGATGTGCTGTGTACGGATAAAACGGGAACATTGACGCAAGATCGTATTATTTTAGAACATTATTTGGACAGCAATGGGCAAAAAAATAGTAAAATTTTGCAACTAGCTTGGCTAAACAGCTTCCACCAAAGTGGGGCTAAAAATATGATGGATCAGGCAATTATTCGTCGTGGTAGAGGGAACAGTGAAGTTGAGCAGCTAAAAGTATTCCAAAAAATTGATGAGTTACCCTTTGATTTTATTCGACGCAAATTGTCAGTGACAGTACGAACACCGAAAGGCGAAGCTCTACTTATTTGTAAAGGTGCCGCGGAGGAAATGTTAGCTGTCTGCCAAAGTTACCAACAAGATGGTGAACTGCATTTACTTGACGACCAAGCAAGGGTAAAAATTACTGAGCTAGTGAGTGATTATAACAGACAAGGATTTCGTGTATTGTTACTTGCAACTCGTCGTTTGAATGATGCTGAAGCCCGCTTACCGCTTTCAACTCAAGCTGAGCATCAGTTAGAACTACAAGGCATTTTAACTTTTCTTGACCCAGCAAAAGAAAGCGCAATTTCAGCCATTACAGCGCTACGTGAAAATGGTGTTACGGTGAAGGTGTTGACGGGTGATAATGCGATTATTACCGAAAAAATTTGTCGTGATGTTGGTCTAAATATCAGTGAAATCATGACTGGTCTGGAAATTGAGGCTTTGACGGACGAAGAGCTCGGTCAGAAAGTTGAGCAGGTTTCAGTTTTTTGTAAATTAACACCTTTGCAAAAATCCCGTATTTTAAAGCGGTTACAAGCAAATGGGCATACAGTTGGCTTTCTTGGTGATGGGATTAACGATGCACCGGCATTACGTGATGCTGATGTGGGAATTTCAGTTGATACAGGGACGGACATTGCTAAGGAATCTGCGGATATTATCTTACTTGAAAAAGATTTAATGGTATTAGAGCAGGGGGTGATTAAAGGACGTGAAACTTTCGGCAATATTATTAAATACTTAAATATGACAGCGAGCTCTAACTTCGGTAACGTATTTTCTGTATTGATTGCCAGTGCATTTATTCCCTTCTTACCGATGCTAGCCATTCATTTGCTCGTTCAAAACTTACTGTATGATATTTCCCAGCTTGCATTACCCTGGGATAAAATGGATAAAGAGTTTTTAAAACGTCCTCGCAAGTGGGATGCGAAAAATATTGGCCGCTTTATGATTTGGATTGGACCAACCTCATCTATCTTTGATATCACAACTTTTGCGTTAATGTGGTATGTATTCCAAGCGAATAGTGTCGCTCATGAAGCGCTGTTCCAATCAGGTTGGTTTGTTGAAGGATTACTTTCACAGACGTTGGTTGTTCATATGTTAAGAACACAAAAAATACCGTTTATACAAAGCACTGCCGCATTACCTGTTATGTTAACAACAGGGTTAATTATGGCTCTTGGTTTATATATTCCATTTTCTTCATTTGGTGAAATGATAGGGTTACAACCGTTGCCAATAGAATATTTCCCATGGCTCGCTCTCACATTAGTCAGTTATTGTGTTGTAGCTCAACTAATGAAGCAATTTTATATTAAACGTTTTGGAACGTGGTTATAAAATAATGTTAAAAGGTGTGAGGCCAAGGGGGGCTTGCACCTTTGGGTAGCTATATCGTATGGGTTATTTGATATTTATTGTAACTCATTAATATTCATAAAATAAAAAGAGCCATAATAATAATGGCTCTTTTTGATTACAGAATAAAAAGAATAGGGCTTATTGCAGGCCTAAAGCAGTTTTCATCTGTTTCATTGCATCAATACCCTGTTGGCAAGCTTTATCTTGCTGGTCTTTAGGTAGTGCAGCAACCTGTTTTTTACCCTCTTCCAGTTGACCTTTCATTGCGTCTAACTGAGCTTTTGCTTGCGGGTTTTCTGAAGCTTTAGCAATTAAGCTATCAACTTCAGCGAAGTAAGCGTTACAAGTTTCAGTTGCGCCAGCAACTTCACCTTTTTTCTCTTCTTCTGAACAAGCAGTGATTGTCAGTGCCAATAAACCCATACCACAAGCTAAAATCAACTTTTTCATAATCAACCTTATTAAAATTATTTATATAGCGAATTGAGTATATAAGAGATGTTTTTAATATCAAACGTGACAAATCCTAAAATAATACATCGGTTAATTAATTAAATTTCAATTTAATTGGGCTATCGTATTTTGTTTTAGCTCATTTCCGTTACATAAATTCACGGGGACAAATAAGTTGTTTTTTATCATTATGTTATAGGTTGTCTTTAACTATTCTATGTTTGTCTAGAGTAATTGGTAAGTGGAAGAAAAATGGAAAGCAGATAAAAGAAGTATGAGGGCTATTAGGGTAAGGGGATAATGGTTAGTTAATTTAATAAATATATTTTTTGACGAAAATTATGTTTTAGCTACCAAGATAGAATAATACGTCATACGTGTATTTACCTATAAAAATGCCTATATAAGCCTTTTTAATATCGTTATAACGTTTTTTTATATGCGATTAAATATATTAAAAAATCGTTTATTTGTAACAAAATGTTTACGGTCGAATGATAAGTTTTCACTATGAAATATTTATAGAATTAATGGCTGTTCATTTAAGATGCAATTATAGATGTGAAAGGTGAGCTAGTTCACAAATTTAAGAATAAAACCTTTGTATAGGTACCAGTTTGATTTTTAAATTAAATTTTCTTTGTACGAAGATGAAATTATCAGGTAGAGTCTTTGTTTTTAAGCGAACTAATGAAGAAATATCGCTTAACTTATGGTTAATGATAAGTGTACAGGGTTAACGACAATTAAGTTAATTTTGTTGACGCTAACTCAAATTCATACCAAAATTGACTCACCGTAGAAATTCGCCAAAGAGCGAGAGACGGGTTAGAATGTTTTTAACAAAGGGCGATAACTTTTCTTACTGTACATTTTTAGAATGATGAGTTCTCTAAAGGTAAAGTAAGGATATATGATATGGGTTCACCATATCGCAATGCAACATAGCAGATATTATATTAATGCTATGGGCATACAATGTATGTAGCCTGACTTATCTGGTTACAATTTTATATTTAGACTTACACACAGGGCTTTACCATTATGTCTGCTTCTATTGTAAAGAAACGGCCTCTGAGTCGTTACATCAAAGATTTTAAACACAGCCAAACTCATTGTGCACACTGTCACAAAACCCTTGATCGCATCTCTTTAGTTTTCAACGATGACATCTTAAATAAAGAAGCTATCGCTGACATGACTGAATTGGTTGATGAAGGCACTTGGGGGGAGCTGCAAGATAAATTTACTGCACTTTGTCGTTTTTGTAGTGAAATTTATTGCAATAGTAATACTGATTATTTTGATATTATGTCATTTAAACAGTATTTATTCTTACAGACTGAGATGAGCCATAGTACGGTTCGTGAATATGTTGTTCGCTTACGCCGTTTAGATGAATTGTTATCTTCCTCTAATTTTTCTATGAAAGAATTTACTGCGAGTAAAGTTCAAGAAGAGTTGAGTGAAAAAATGACAGATTCTGCATTTAGTAATTACAATATTGCATTACGTAAATATGAACAATATTTATTCTGGGAATCAGAAAAGTGCAATAATTAGAATGACATATTGAAAATAAGCATTGCTATTTTCTTTGTTGTTTTTAAGTAATGGTGTCCTCGTGGACACCTTTTATGTTTTTAGCTGACAGCTCTTTGGGATAGCACTTATCTGATAGGAAGCACGACAGTTATTCTTATGAGATAAGTGTATTTTTAAATAAATATGTAATCATGTATGGCCTGGCCTTCGTAGATAACGAAGCCAGGCCTTTTACTTATTACCCAATCGTCATTAAGCTAGCATTACCACCTGCTGCAGCGGTATTGACACTCAATGAACGTTCATGAAGTAGGCGTTCAGTCATCAGGTTAGTTTCACCACGTTCAAAGCCTTGAACTGAAATAATTGGCCCTTTACGTTGTGCAACCACCGCGCAAACTTCTTTTAACTGATCGCTGTCACCATGATAAATAACCCCTTCGATTGGCTCTTTCGATTCTATCCAGTTTTTGGTTATCGATATGGTTTTTCTCACTTTTTCAGGTAGTGACTTAAACAGTTTCTGATGGAGCTCACTATCTGACCATAACACCTGACAACCCGCAGAAAGTACAGCTGTTAGCTGGGTTAAGCAATCTTGTTCATTATCGCTAAGGCATAAAATCAAACCACGCGGGCGCAAGGTATAGGTATTTCTTTCTCCTGTTGGGCCCGGTAATACACGGGTGGTTCCTGTTTGACTATGGCGTGTAAATAGCTCAATCACGGAAGGCGAAATAACCGAGTTTTGTTTTTCAGACCATTGTGTAAGTGCTTCAAATGGTTCAAGTAAAACAGTTTTAGCACTGGCATCCATGGGTAAATGGCTATCTTGTCGCTCTAAGGTATTTGAAACTGCGTTATCTGGACGTTCGCTTAATAAACGGTAAAGGTATAATGGCCCACCTGCTTTAGGCCCAGTTCCAGATAAACCTTCACCACCAAAAGGTTGCACCCCAACAACGGCGCCAACCATATTGCGGTTTACGTACAGATTGCCAACTTTAGCTTTTGAAACAACTTGGTTGATAGTTTCATCGATACGAGTGTGAACACCAAGTGTCAGTCCATAACCGGCTGCATTAATTTGTTCAACAAGTGCTTCTAACTCATCTCGTTTAAAACGTACAACGTGCAGAACAGGACCAAAGATCTCTTTTTTCAGCTCACTAACATCATCAAGTTCTATTAATGTTGGCTTAACATAGGTTCCTTCCTGTTGCTCTTGCTGATCATCATGGTTCTCAAATGCTGCTTGGAAGACCGATTTCCCTTTGCTGCGCATTTTTTGAATATGTTGATCGATATTCTCTTTTGCTTCATGGTCAATCACAGGGCCTATATCGGTTGATAAATGCTCAGGGTTCCCCATACGGCACTCTTCCATTGCGCCTTTTAACATACGAATCGTTCTATCTGCGACATCCTCTTGGATACATAAAATGCGCAGTGCCGAACAACGTTGGCCCGCGCTATCAAAAGCAGATGCGACGACATCAGTGACAACCTGTTCTGTGAGTGCAGAAGAATCAACTATCATTGCATTTAATCCGCCGGTTTCTGCAATCAGCGGGGTAGGCCGTCCTTGTGCATCTAAGCGCCCTGCAATATTACGTTGAAGTAACCCTGCGACTTCTGTTGACCCTGTAAACATGACCCCGCGAACACGAGTATCACCAACGAGTTGAGCGCCAATGGTTTCACCTTTACCCGGTAAAAATTGCAGTACATCGCGAGGAATGCCCGCTTGATGCAAAATAGATACCGCGATAGCGCCGATTAATGGTGTTTGTTCAGCTGGTTTCGCGAGTACGGTGTTACCTGCTGCGAGAGCCGCAGCAATTTGGCCTGAAAATATTGCTAACGGGAAGTTCCACGGACTAATACAGACCACAGGCCCTAAAGGACGGTGTGTGTTGTTATCAAAATCATTCTTGACTTGGGTTGCATAGTAATTAAGAAAATCTACCGCTTCCCTAACTTCCGCAATCGCATTGTTGTAGGTTTTACCGGCTTCACGTACTAAAATATCTAACAGCGGTTGTAACTGTTGCTCCATGAGGTCAGCGGCTCGTAATAAGATGGCCGCTCGTTCAGAAGGAGGCGTTGCGAACCAGATAGTACCTGCATTGTTAGCGGTATTTAATGCATGTTCAGCTTCTTGTTCTGTTGTTTCACGAACGTGGCCGACAATATCTTTGTGGCAGGCAGGGTTAATAATTGGTGTCGCATCGGGCAATGTTTGCGAAGCTTGGAAGTCGCCCCCTAACAGTGGTTCTGCCATTTTTTGCTGCATAGCCGCACTCAGTAGGGCACTTGATAGCGAAGCCAGTCGATGCTCGTTTGATAGGTCAAGCCCCATCGAATTCACACGCTCTTGCCCATATAAATCACGTGGTAACGGAATTTTTGGATGCGGTAAGCCAATTTGTCCTTCAGTTTTAGACAGTTCTAAAACATCTTTAACTGGGTCGGCAACTAATTCATCTAGAGGAATAGTGGTATCAGCGATACGGTTTACAAATGAAGTATTTGCGCCATTTTCTAACAATCGACGAACCAAGTAGGCAAGTAGCGTCTCGTGAGTACCGACTGGTGCATAAATACGGCAAGGGCGGTTTAGTTTGCCATCAGCAACCTTACCAACCACTTGTTCATAAAGTGGCTCACCCATTCCATGTAGGCATTGGAATTCGTATTGACCAGGGTAGTAGTTTTTACCTGCAATTTGGTAGATAGCAGAGAGAGTATGTGCATTATGTGTTGCAAACTGCGGGTAAATTAAATTGGGAACCGACAACAGTTTTCGTGCACAAGCAATATAAGAAACGTCAGTATACACCTTACGCGTATAAACTGGATAACCTTCTAGCCCATCTATTTGTGCGCGCTTGATTTCACTGTCCCAATAAGCACCTTTTACTAGGCGGATCATTAAGCGACGTTGGCTGCGTTCAGCTAAATTTATGATTGAGTCAATCACAAATGGGCAGCGTTTTTGATAGGCCTGAATTACAAAGCCAATCCCATTCCAACCCGCGAGTTGTGGCTCAAAACAGAGTTTTTCTAGCAAATCTAAAGAGATTTCTAAGCGGTCGGCTTCTTCTGCGTCAATATTAATCCCTACATCGTATTGGTGCGCTTGTAATACGAGGGATAATAGGCGTGGATAAAGTTCTTCCATCACGCGAGAGTATTGTGCGCGACTATAACGTGGATGTAATGCAGATAGCTTAATTGAAATACCAGGGCCTTCATAAATGCCGCGGCCATTTGATGCTTTACCAATCGCGTGGATAGCTTGTTGGTAAGACACCATGTAATCTTGTGCATCTTTTTCCGTTAATGCGGCTTCGCCCAACATGTCGTAGGAATAGCGGAAGCCTTTATCTTCGAGCTTTCGCGCGTTAGCGAGTGCTTGGGAGATAGTTTCGCCAGTAACAAATTGCTCTCCCATAAGGCGCATCGCCATATCAACACCTTTACGTACCAGTGGTTCACCACTTTTACTAATGATGCGATTAAGTGAGGTTGAGAGTTTAGCTTCATTATGCGTAGAAACTAATTTCCCCGTAAATAGCAGACCCCAAGTTGCAGCATTAACAAACATTGAGCTACTTTGGCCGAGGTGTGATTGCCAGTTTCCATTGCTGATTTTGTCACGGATAAGTGCATCACGAGTTGCTTTATCAGGAATACGTAATAAGGCCTCTGCGAGACACATTAATGCGACACCTTCCTGAGATGAAAGTGAAAACTCTTGAAGTAAGCCTTGAACCAAACCTGACCGGCCGATACCATTTTTTTGATTACGCAGTTTTTCAGCGATTGAATAAGCTAATTTATGAGCAGCTTCAGCTTGTTCTGTAGGGAGCTGTGCTTGTTGTAACAACATTGGTACGGCTTGTGTTTCAGGAATTCGGTAAGCAGAAGTAATTGCAGAGCGTTTTACAGATTGTGGTAAAATGTGCTCTGCGAAATCTAAGAATGGTTGATAGTTAGATTCAACGGTGGTGTCTTCATCAGAAGTTTGATTTTCTTTTACATCGATACCCGGTGCGAGCTCTGGAAAGGCTTGGCCATTATCGAGTTGTTCTAGGTAATTATAAATAGCTTGTTTGATAAGCCAGTGTGATGTGCGGTCAAGACGCTGAGCGGCATTTTTAATGCGTTCACGAGTTGCTTCATCAAGTCTCACACCCATAGTTGTTGTGCTACTCATCTTAATTCCTCTAGGTCACGAGTCATTTTAATCAAAAAGTTACACCACATTATCTTAATGTTGCAACTTTGTGCAACATTGTTAAGCGTGATTTCTGAAGAAAATGTGAAACATATCGGTTTTTTTAAGTTTTAATATTTTAAAGTAAAACACTTTTGATTTATTTATTATATTTTACATGTAGTTATGTTTATTTTGTTTTAGGTGGAATAGTTAAACATTCGATTGTGAATTTAAGTTTAAATTTTAACATTTGTGATATGGATTCTATTTATGCAATAAAAAATAGTTAATTTCTTGTTAATTTAATACGACTCTGTCTAGGATGGGGCAGCTAAGATATTAAGTTAGTGCAACACAAACAATCACAACCTATTTGGTGTTCGCACAGATAAATTAAATATGTGCAATAAAGTGCAACACTATGAAGTTACAAGTTATCAACGGAAACTTATAAAGATAACTAACAATTTTAAAGCTACTCAATGGAGAAAACAGGATGACTGTAAGCACTCCGATGATCATTATGTTCGTCGTATACATTACTGGCATGTTATTAATTGGCTATATGGCCTATCGCTCAACGAAAAACTTTGACGATTATATTCTGGGTGGAAGAAGTTTAGGCAGTGTTGTAACTGCATTGTCTGCTGGTGCTTCAGATATGAGCGGTTGGTTACTCATGGGGTTGCCAGGTGCGATTTTCTTGGCCGGGATTTCTGAAAGTTGGATTGCTATCGGTTTGAGTCTCGGTGCATATCTTAACTGGTTATTTGTTGCTGGGCGTTTACGTGTCCAAACAGAAAAAAATAATAATGCGTTAACATTGCCAGACTACTTTACTAGCCGTTTTGAAGATAACAGTAAGATTTTACGTATAATTTCTGCTGTTGTGATTTTAGTTTTCTTTACGATTTATTGTGCATCAGGTGTGGTCGCTGGTGGTTTGTTATTTGAAAGCACATTTAATATGAGTTATGAGAAAGCGATGTGGTTAGGGGCATTAGCGACAATTGCTTACACTTTTTTAGGTGGCTTTTTAGCCGTAAGTTGGACCGATACTGTTCAAGCTTCATTAATGATCTTCGCATTGATTCTTACACCTATTGTTGTAATCCTTTCTTTAGGGGGAATAGATACCTCTATTGAAGTGATCAAAGCTAAGAATCCTGAATATCTTGATATGTTTAAAGACATGAATATCATCGCAATTCTGTCATTATTAGGTTGGGGATTAGGCTATTTTGGTCAACCCCATATCTTAGCGCGTTTTATGGCGGCGGACTCTGCTCGTACTATTCGTTCTGCTCGACGTATTAGTATGACATGGATGGTGTTATGTTTAGGCGGAACGATTGCGGTCGGTTTCTTTGGTATCGCTTATTTTGAAAATAACCCGGCTTTAGCGGGTTCGGTTATGCAAAATAATGAGCGTATATTCATGGAACTAACGGGAATTTTGTTTAACCCATGGATCGCCGGTATTTTATTGTCAGCTATATTAGCAGCGGTAATGAGTACGCTAAGTTGCCAATTACTAGTTTGTGCGAGTGCGCTAACGGAAGATTTATATAAGCCTTTTATCCGTAAAAGTGCCAGCCAAAAAGAGTTAGTTTGGGTAGGGCGTTTTATGGTGTTATTAGTCGCTGCGATTGCCATTTACATTGCTCGTGACCCAAATAATAAAGTTTTGGCTTTAGTGAGTAATGCATGGGCGGGCTTTGGCGCTGCATTTGGCCCTGTTGTTTTAATTTCTGTAATGTGGAAACGAATGACGCGTACAGGTGCACTTGCAGGAATGATAGTCGGTGCTGTGACAGTATTAGTTTGGATAAAATACAAATGGTTTGATTTGTATGAAATCATCCCAGGTTTCTTATTAGCAACAATCGCTATTGTTGTTGTGAGTTTAATGACTAAAGCACCAAGTGCAGCAGTTCAAGCTCGTTTTGATGAGGCTGAGGCAGAATATAAAGCAAGCTAATCGAGCAAGTTTATAAACGAAAAAGGCCGAGTAACGATACTGTTATTCGGCCTTTTTGCTATTTATTATTCATCATTATTGGTTCTTTCTGCGCTTAGCGAACTGGTAACCAATGAATAGTAAAATAAACCAAACTGGTGTGGCAATTAAGGCTTGTCTTGTATCGTGCTGGAATGCCAATAGCACGACCATAAAAGCGAAAAAAGCGAGGCTTAGCCATGACATCACAATTCCAGCAGGCATTTTGTAATGAGATGCTTTGTGCATTTCAGGGCGTTTTTTACGGAAATTTAAATAGCTATATAAAATCATGCTCCAAATAAACATAAAGAGAATAGCAGACACGGTGGTGACTAGCGTGAATGCATGCATGATATCAGGAATAAAATAGATCAGAACAATACCAAAGCTGAGGCAGATACAAGTAAAAATTAGCCCAGTAGCCGGCACGGCTTTTTTTGATAATTGGCTGAACTGCTTTGGTGCATCCCCTTCTTTTGAAAGCCCAAAAAGCATTCGGCTGGTGGAAAATACACCACTATTTGCGGAAGAGGCTGCGGAAGTTAGCACCACAAAGTTAACAATGCTTGCCGCTGCGGGTAGGCTTATCAAGACAAACATCTCTACAAATGGGCTTTTATCGGCCAATATGGTTCGCCAAGGTGTAACAGCCATAATGACAATTAAAGATAAGACATAAAATGCAATAATCCGGATAGGGATCGCGTTGATAGCTTTTGGCAAAGATTTTTCTGGATCGCGTGTTTCTGCTGCTGCCGTACCCACCAATTCAATTCCCACAAACGCAAAAATAGCAATTTGAAAGCCAGCAAAGAAACCACTGATCCCCATAGGGAACATTCCGCCATCATTCCAAATGTTACTTAAAGATGCCGTGTGACCCGTAGGGGATTGGAAATTCATGGCAATTAATGTGCCACCTACTGCAATGAGAGCCACAATGGCAACAATTTTTATCATAGCGAACCAAAATTCGAGCTCACCGAAAAGCCTGACAGAAACTAGGTTAAGCGTTAATAAGGTGACCACGCAAATAAATGAGGTTACCCATTCAGGAAAATCAGGCACCCAAAAGCTCACATAGGATGTAATGGCAATGATATCGGCAATACCGGTGATAACCCAGCAGAACCAGTACGTCCAACCGACAAAAAAACCTGCCCATGGACCGATAAGGTCAGCAGAAAAATCACTGAATGATTTGTAGTTCAGATTAGAAAGTAGCAGTTCACCCATTGCGCGCATCACAAAAAATAGCACAAAACCAATTATCATATACACAAAGATAATCGATGGGCCTGCGAGTGAAATGGTTTTGCCAGACCCCATAAATAAGCCTGTTCCAATTGCTCCACCAATCGCAATAAGTTGTATATGGCGGTTACTAAGGCTGCGTTTTAGCTGATTACGATCAGCATTGGGTTGTGTTGATAGTGAATTCGCATTTTCTTCCATACTAAAGATGTCCGTAGTGGTTTGTGATAATTAGCCACAGTCTTTTTTTTAATTTTGTGGTTATGTTTGCGTGAAATATTGTGACACAAATCTCAATTAGAGTAAGGAAAAGTTATCTTGTTAGGAGCGAAGTGATGTTTATTCAAGCATTAGTTTTCTTAAATTTTACATTCGCAACTTAAAATTAACTTAGGTAATAAAAATAGCAGAATCATATTGACTGTAGCAATTGTTAGGCGTTAAATATTTTGTATCGGGTTGTTAGCTCAGTTGGCAGAGTAGGTGACTCTTAATCACTCGGTCGTGGGTTCGATCCCCACACAACCCACCAATATTTTCAATGAGTTATGAGCATGCTGCGGAACCTATACTGACTGTATGGGACGTATTTGGGACGCACCCATTGAAAACAGTATCAATTTGTTTGGCATGTTCGGTCATTAAATTTGATACTTTACATCCGTTCTCATTGTTTATATCAATAATATATTTGATATTTAGAGGCTATGCTATCATATCCTTCATAAAGCTATTCTTTCAATTTATTAGATCTCAATACTGGTTCAATAAACCAATGAATAATTGAGTTTGATGCTAGTAAAAGTGCAATTGTAATTGTAGATAGAGTAAATGCTATTATTAATAATAAATTTAGTTCTATATCTAAAAAACTTGATATTTGTAATATTACAAAACAAATAATTGGATGGATTAAATAAACACCTAAAGCATTATTTGATATTTTTGCATATTTTTGAGTTGATAAAGCAAAGTAAATAATAATCGAACCTAGTATTAGGCTTATTACAAAATCGAAAATATAGATAATGAATGAGTTGAGAATTAAATTAGTCTTGATTGCACCGAAAATTATCTCATAAAAATCGTTTCGATAATTAAGAAAGGTAATCGCTAAAAATGCTATACAAAAAATAGTGATAATAGGCTTTTTCCTTAACGAAAATATATTTTGATTATGAATAAAATAAGCAATAACAAAAAATGGGAAATATAAAATAATTGAAAAAAAGCTAGAAATCGGCATTAGGTAAGTCTTTGTTATAAATGATATTATTAGTGATGTAATTAAGGTTGCAGATAGGTTAAATTTGTTTGATTTAAAGCTCTCTGGTAATAATAAAAAAACAGCTTGCCATATAGGTGTTGCTAAAAAGAACCAAACCCCGTACTGAGGAGAAAACAAATATTTTTTTAAAGTTAACTCACCGGTGAAGTAAAGTGGAGCCATGTCGATTGTTTGAAACGTAAAATAAATTATAAGGGCAGGAAGAAGGTGAGATTTTAACTCTTTCCATGTTGTATTTTTTGTTATAAATGCGACTATAAATACAAACATAGGAATTAATGTTAAGTCAAAAACAGTAATAAGCAACGAATATTTGCTTTTATCAACTAAATTTAAATAAAAATTAAAAACAATTAATGAACTTAATATTAATTTTAGTGTTGGCCAATATGGTTGGCCAACGCTTTTTATATTCAAGATTAAGTGATTTTTTTTCATATATATGCCCTATATAAAAATTAATTTATTGTACCTCATTGGGGTTATAATTTAAAAGAAATTATTTTAGTAATTACGAAATGAGAGATAATAAGTCTAATATTGATTAGTCTTTTTCTGTTAATATTTTATTCTTATTGTAAGAGGGAACATGATTTAGGAATTGAATATAAGTTTATTGCACAATTTTGTATCACTTAATGGCTAGATAAAAATCACAAACTTTTAGGTCTAAGAACTAAAAAATGAGAGGTAACTGAAAGCAGAGTTATTTTTGATTGGGTAAAGTATGATTTGATTGAAATTCAACCAGTTAGGGGAGGGATGTTTGAAATAGAACGCAGTTGTTTTTTAGCACGTGAAATGTACAGGGAAAACGATTGAATAGCAGAGGATGAGAATAGGGAGCTAAATTTAACTCAAGTCTCTGCTATTACATAAGCAGCTAATGATACTTTTTAGTATCAGTAAGAAGTAAATCAAGAATTTTAGGGCTATTTCAGTGATAACTTTATTATATAGTCCTTGGATGATGATTAGCTTATATTGTTATCAAATATTTTTTGAGTCACTGTAATTGAAGGCTCGACGCCCAATATGTATAAGGCTTGTTCTAAAAGGTCAATTTTAGATGTGTAATGAATATCCAGTAAGCGTTCTATCTGTTGTGCATTGATATTCAATCTGCGAGCGAGATCGACGCGTTGCATTGCAGAGTTGAGAATGGCGTTATGCAAGGCAATTTTTAAGCAACAGATTATGGGTAAATAAACCGTAAATGCTTCACCATTTTTTTGTTGTGTTGCTAATGGAATTGGTTTTCTGAGTTCGATATGTTCTGCAAAAGAGGCTAGCAAAATTTCTTGGGCTTCTAATTCAACATCTTCTCTACAATAGCTAACTCCTTGAAGGTCAGGAAAATCACTAAAATTGATTTCATATACGTTTTCTTCCTCAATAAATTCTATTGTTGCCTGATAATTGAACATATTTTTCCTTCAAATTATATTTCAGAGTGCTCAGTGTTGCACTGGAGCATGAGGAAAACAAGTTTATCAACTAACTTATGTGGTCATTTCTTTCTTCATTTTTGTATCTATTGATCCTACATGTTGTTATGAGGGGGTTGTTAGTACAATTAATGTGATTTTCCTAACATAAATTCAGCAATGTGAGAATCGCTTTATTCGGAAATTATTGAGAAACAAAGAAAACAAGTGTGAAGTTTGTCTCAAATTGAGAAATATTTTTTTCCATAAAAATCCTAATAAATTAGCTTCTTTTATAAGCAAATGTCTCACTGAATTATTTTAACTAAAAGTTATTTATTTTTTAATCTTTCATTATCTGATTAAGCAATTCTACTTAAGATAACTTGATGGCTAGGGGGTTTTGTTAAAATAAAAGTATATAGTAATCATTTGTTATTATAACACTGAGTTATTAAAATTATTATGGTTACGTGAAAATGGCTAAAAATGATAAGTACGAAGACAATTAATAATACCTTTAGTGCTTTTTATTTTGAGCACTAACTGAATATTTTAAAAATGATATAAAAAATATTTGGAAAATAGAATGTTCTTAATTGAAACCTACATTTTTTGCTCTTAACACAAAAGTGATAGGTTAGCGTAGGTTGATCTTTTTATTAAAAAAAATGAATTTTTTGCCATTTTACATAAAAAATAAATATTAATTAACCCAAAAAAACTACTTTAATGAATTAATAACAAAATGATCACTTGAAATAATAAATATGCAAAAATATCTTACAAAAATATTTAAGCTGAATAAACTTTCATTACTGGTAATCGACGTAAATTTTATTAGTTTTATTAATATTATAGGGTGATGATACTTATTTTATAGTTTAATGATTCTAATGAAAGTGGAAGTGAATACTTAATATGTATGACAATATAATGGTTGTTTATATGATAACTGCGATTGAATAATTTTGAACGATGGCTGTAATATATATCAAACTTATTGAAAATTAATGATTAAATTTTATTCCAATAATGCCGATAACGCCTTAATACAGTAATGTATAACTCAGTTTCTTAATACTAAAAATTGATTTGGATCAATATGTTGTTTTTGATGTTATGCTTGGTTTATTAGGCTTAATAATCACATGTAAAGAGTGATTGGTTTGATTAAAATCCTGGCATTTTGCTTAGGTTGACTCAAAATGTTGCGGATATTTAGGATAAGGTAATAGAAGATAAAGAAATAATGAAGATTATTTAATGAATTAATGGGTAATCACCCTATTGATACAAAAAGAAACATAAGTACCTTGAATAGTTAATTTAGTGGTGCATAATAATTGGCGACTAATAATGACATCAGCAATTTCTGATTTTTATGGAAACCGCTAATTTTTTAGTCATTCTTTATTGTTGTAGGTATTCAGGAAATATATTTAATTTAAGTTTGGAAGCTTGTGTATTTGTACTCCAAATTGGGTATTTTTAATGGATAACATGGGGAAATTAATGGAATTACATTTACCCAATTTAATTAATTTTTTAATTTAATAATTTGAATACACAATACTTTTAAATTCATATTTGTTCTTTTTGCACACAGATCGCACAGATGTTGATAATATTCGGAAAGGAAAAAAAATGAGCTCGACGACAGATTTTCTGAAGCATATATACGATATTAACCTCTCATATTTGCTATTAGCCCAAAAACTCATCTCTCAAGAGAAAGCCTCTGCGATGTTTCGTCTAGGTATCTCTGATGCAATGGCAACTACTTTAGCAGACCTTACACTCCCTCAATTAGTCAAATTAGCAGAGACAAACCAGCTAATCTGCCAGTTTAGATTTGATAATAGTGAAACAATTGAAAAACTAACTCGTGATTCAAGAGTTGATGAATTACAACAAATTCATACAGGTATCTTACTTTCGACCCGATTATTGCAAACGCATAATGAGGGCGACACTGAAATAGCGAGAAAAAGATGAGTACCGCAGCTGAAAAAAGTATAGTCCAAGAAGCGAATGACATTCGACTAGCCATGGAATTGATCTCTTTGGGCGCTCGCCTTCAAATGTTAGAAAGTGAAACGCAAATCAGTCGCGGTCGTTTAGTTCGTTTATACAAAGAGCTAAGAGGTAGCCCTCCACCGAAAGGAATGTTACCTTTTTCTACAGATTGGTTTATGACATGGGAACAGAATATTCATTCATCCATGTTCTATAATGCTTATCAATTTTTACTGAAAAGCGGCCAATGTCGTGGTGTTGACGCTATATTAAAAGCCTATAGGTTATACCTTGAACAGTGTATTCCAGAACCCGGCGAAGAACCTTTGTTGGCTTTAACACGTGCTTGGACGCTAGTCCGTTTTGTGGAAAGTGGCATGTTACAAAGTTCACAATGTAGTTGTTGCCATGGCTCTTTTATTACTTACGCACATATTCCTGAAAATAGCTTCACTTGTAGTTTATGCCAACCGCCATCACGCGCAATAAAAAAACGTAAACTTTCCGAACATCTAGCCGATATTACGGTATATCGACAGGATGGCATTACTAAAGCGGTAATGTAATTGGATTGATTTGGTTAGCAGGCAAAATTTTTTGCCTGTCACTCCTAATATTCCCTTTGACTGCCATCTGTTAACCAACGGAGTGAAAGGGAATATTGTGTTAATACTCATCGGGTATATCATTGTTACAGTTGCGGTTATTGGCGGATATATAATGGTCGGCGGCCATTTAGGTGCGCTTTATCAACCCGCTGAATTTGTCATTATTTTAGGGGCAGGTTTAGGTGCTTTTGTTGTTGGTAACAGTGGCAAATCCATCGTCGCCTTGTGCAAAGTATTACCAAAACTCTTTCGTCGTTCCTCTTACAATAAAACAATGTCAATGGATTTAATGGCATTGTTATTTCAATTACTTAATAAATCGCGCCAACAAGGGTTACTTGCACTTGAGAAAGATATTGACAATCCAAGTGAAAGTGAAATTTTCTCCCAATATCCCCGTATTTTAAAAGATGAGTCCACCATGATGTTCATTGTGGACTATTTACGTCTGATGGTGAGTAGTAACTTACAAAGTCATGAAATTGAAGCATTAATGGATGAAGAATTAGAAACTTTTCGTCAAGAAAATGAAGTACCTGCTTCGGGGCTAAACATGGTCGGTGACTCTATGCCTGCATTTGGGATTGTTGCGGCCGTTTTGGGTGTCGTGAATGCCTTGGGCTCAGCAGACCGTCCCGCAGGTGAACTTGGTGCTTTAATTGCTCATGCAATGGTTGGTACATTTCTAGGTATTTTAGTGGCTTATGGCTTTATTTTGCCTTTAGCTGCTCTGATTAGGTTGCGCAGTAGTGAGCAATTGAAAATGATGGAGTGTATTAAAGTGACTTTCCTCTCTGCATTGCAAGGGTATGCTCCTCAAATTGCGGTTGAATTTGGCCGCAAGGTGTTATTCAGCGCAGATAGACCTTCATTTGTTGAACTTGAAGATAAAGTTCGAGAAGTGAAAGTAGGTGCTCGCTCACAAGAAACAACTGAGGAGTAACAAACGCATGGCAGCCAATACACCTCATGTTATTCGGGTTAAAAAGCGCAGTTCACATCATCAAAACGGACACGGCGGTTCATGGAAAATTGCTTATGCCGATTTTATGACGGCGATGATGGCGTTTTTTTTAGTGATGTGGCTGATCTCAATTTCAAGTCCTCAAGAATTAACACAAATTGCTGAGTATTTTCGTACTCCCTTGAGTACAGCTATCAACCCGGGAAGTAAAAGTGGTGATGCTACAAACCCTATTCCTGGTGGGGGTAAAGACCCGATTTTCCGTGATGGGGATGTGATGCCGGAACCCAATAATATTATTGATGGAAATGCAAACTATCGTTTTGAAAAATTAAAAGAGTCCCTTGAGCAGGCCATTTTAAAAGACCCCCGTTTGAATGAATTAAAGCCACATTTATTGATTGATATGATTAATGATGGGCTACGCATTCAAATTGTTGATAGTGAAAATCGCCCAATGTTTAAAGTCGGTTCGGCAACGGTTGAACCGTATATGCGCGATATTTTGCGTGCAATAGCACCACTTCTTAATGATGTTCCTAATCGAATTAGTATCTCCGGTCATACTGATGATCTCGCTTATGCCAACGGCGCCAATTACAGCAACTGGGAGCTTTCATCAGATCGTGCAAATGCTTCGCGCCGTGAATTGATTCGCGGTGGAATGGATGAAAATAAAGTATTACGCGTGGTTGGGATGGCTTCAGCCATTCATTTAGACAAAAAAGATGGTTTTGCCCCGATCAACCGCCGGATAAGTATCATTGTGTTAAATGATGAAGAAACCAAACAAATTCTCCGCGAATACGATGGCACCAAGCCGATCAATGATGTGCTGAATAAACCGCAAAAACCCATGCAAGAAACGGCTGTGGGTGTTGTCGCTGCGGTGAAAATACCGTGATGAATTGCTGTTATTTGAATTTATTACATAACTTGTTTAGTTGTCTGCCGGGGGTTCCGGCAGTCAGCGTTAAGTGAAACTTAAGCGAAATTGGATAAAAACCATGGATATTACCGAGTTTTATCAAACATTTTTCGATGAGGCTGATGAGTTGCTCAGGGATATGGAACAACATTTACTTGAGCTTGATCCTTTTGACCCGGATAGCGAGCAGCTAAATGCCATCTTCCGCAGTGCCCACTCAATCAAAGGAGGGGCTGCAACCTTTGGTTTCACTCAGTTGCAGAATACAACTCATACATTGGAAAACCTTTTAGATAAGGCGCGTCATGATGAGTTAACCCTCACGCCTGACATAATAGATGTTTTTCTTGATGCTAAGGATGTCATGGCATCACAGTTAGATGCCTATAAAAATGATTCTTTGCCGGATGAAGATACCTTTAAGCGTATTTGTGAGGTGCTTAGCCGGGTTGAAAATAGAGCGGAAGAGGTCGCTGAGACAGGTACTGCGATATCTGAAACTAAAGTTGAAGATGCGATTGTTGAAGACACACCCGCGAAGCAAGGTGAATATTCACACTACTTTATGATCTCGTTAAATCAGCTCAAAGAAAATGAAGTTGATTTATTGGCGGATGAGCTCAGTTTATTTGGGCATTTATATCATACTGAAAAAACAGCAAATAGTTTACAAGCATGGGTAGGAACTAATACGGATATTGATGATATTAGTGGGGTGCTATGTTTTGTGGTGGATGAATCGCAAATTAGCCATGAAGTAATTTCATTTGCCGATTGCCTCGCTTTTTCAAAGGAAGAAACGTTATTAAATGATGATAAAGTTGCAGCGAATGAAGTCACAGAGCCTCAAGTAGATACTCCGCAAAGCTCGGCAAAACCTGCTGCACCCACCACGGCTAAAAAAACGGCAATCGCTAAACCGAAAGGGGATTCGAGCAGTATTCGTGTGGCTGTAGAGAAAGTTGACCAGCTGATTAACTTAGTGGGTGAGCTGGTGATTATTCAATCAATGTTGACCCAACATAGTCAACATGTCGATCAGAACGAATACAGTGATTTGTTAAGCTCAATCGTACAGTTGGAGCGTAATTCCCGCGCTTTGCAAGAATCCGTTATGTCAATTCGCATGATGCCAATGGATTACGTATTTAGTCGTTTCCCACGCATGGTACGGGATATAGCATCGAAATTAGGTAAAAAAATCGAGCTGAAAGTGGAAGGAAGTTCAACTGAACTCGATAAAAGCTTGATTGAGCGCATCGTCGATCCCCTGAATCACCTTGTTCGTAATAGCCTCGACCATGGGATTGAAAAGCCAGAAGTTCGCGTGGCAAATGGTAAGCCAGAAGCTGGCACATTGACCTTAGTGGCAGCACATCAAAGTGGCAATATTTGCATTGAAGTTCGTGATGATGGCGCAGGGCTAAACCGTGAACGTATTTTGGCAAAAGCGAAGTCACAAGGCATGAACGTGCATGATGGTATGAGCAATGATGAAGTTGCGATGCTGATTATGGCTCCAGGATTTTCAACCGCAGAGGTAGTGACAGACGTTTCGGGACGCGGTGTTGGAATGGATGTGGTGAAAAGAAATATCCAAGACATGGGCGGTCGTATTCAAATCGGTTTTACCGAAGGTAAAGGTACCATTATCCGCATTTTATTACCGCTCACTTTAGCCATTTTGGATGGTATGTCTGTGAAAGTAGCGAAAGATGTTTTTATCGTTCCATTGAGTGCCATTATCAGTACCTTGCAGCCTCGGCAAGAGGATATTTATCGCTTAGCGGGAGAAGAAAAAATGCTGCTTGTGCGAGGGGAATATTTGCCACTTGTTGAATTACACCAAGTATTTTCCATCGAAGAAGCCGAGCGAAATTTAGGTAACAGTATTGTGCTGATTATTCAAAATGCAGGCCACCGTTTTGCGTTGTTAGTTGACAAGCTCGTCGGGCAACAGCAAGTGGTGGTGAAAAACATTGAAAGTAATTATCGCAAAATCCCTGGTATTTCCGCAGCAACGATTATGGGCGATGGCTCTGTTGCATTGATTTTAGATGTGGCTGAGCTGCAAAAAATGAATAACAGCATTTTGATTAAAAAGAAACAGCAGGTTTCTCAACCTGTCGTGCACTAAATAGAGGCCATACACCATGTCTATGTTAGATGATGATTTAAATAAACACGAAGAAGAAAAAAACGGCGAAGGCTACCTCATTTTTACCTTGGGTGAAGAAGAGTATGGCATTGAAATCTTAAAAGTGCAGGAAATTCGTGGCTATGAACAAGTGACTCGTATCGCGAATACCCCTGATTTTATCAAAGGTGTGACTAATTTACGTGGAGTCATCATTCCAATTATTGATTTACGGGTGAAGTTTTCCCATGAAAACGTGGTGTATAACGATAACACGGTCGTTATTGTGGTGAATTTAAAAGATCGCGTTGTCGGTATTGTCGTCGATGGGGTTTCGGATGTGCTGGTCTTGAATGAAGAGCAAATTGCGCCACCACCTGATTTTGCGGTGACATTATCGACCCAATATCTGACAGGGCTCGGAACATTAAATGACCGTATGTTGATTTTAGTCGATATCGAAAAATTATTAACTAGCGATGAAATGGCGCTGATTGACAGCATGGCTGAGTAATTCTCAGCCCCAATAATTGTTCAAATAATAATAAGTCATTAACTAAAGTTTTTGGTTGGATGACCGATATCCAAAATACAACAAAATTATGTTAGTAAAACGTCATGTACAGTCGAATTAAAATCGTATCGGGACTTTTGTCCGTCATTTTTATCTTTATTTTGCTGCAACTGGTATCCAGTGGGTTGATGTTTACCAAACTGGGCGATAACAGCGACAGCATTAGTTATTTGAATTCCTTACAACGCCAAAGACAAGTATTAACAGAAAGTTGGGTTAATTTGTTACAAGCCCGGGCGAACTTAAACCGCTCTATCAATGCCTATTTGCTCGAAGGTCGTAAAATTCAAGACGATGCAACGACAGAAGACTTGATTAAAGCCGCTAAACGTAACTTTAAATCAGCGGATGACGCTTACGCACGTTATAACAAGCTGATGCAAAGTTCAGATTATGATAAAGCCAAATTTGAAAAGCTGTTTAGTACCTATGAAACCTATCGTGATGCGTTAATCAAGCTAAGTGAATTCGCTGAAAAAGGTGACCTTGAAGGTTTTTATGCACACAGAACCTCAGGGCACCAAGTGAAATTTGAAGAGCAATTTAACGCTTATTTTGCGGATATTTCAGCAGATTTCCAGGCCGAAGTTGTCAATGCAGATAATAACTATCGCCAATCATTATACATGTTGGTGACGCTATCTATCTTACTCGCTTTGATTGGTTTCTTCAGTTATCGCTATGTTCGTAAAGGTATTATCGAGCCACTCGGTATCTTAATTGAACGTATTAAAGTCTTTGCTTCAGGGAATTTAACACCGAATGTGACAACAATTGCCAAAAATGAAATTGGTGAATTGGCCAATGGTGTTCAACACATGCAACAAGAGCTGATTAATACGGTTCGTGGTGTGCTAGATGGTAGCGAAACTATTTACCAAGGTACAACCGAAATTGCAGCAGGTAACAATGACTTGTCAGCACGAACGGAGCAACAAGTCGCTTGCTTAGAAGAAACTTCAGCCAGTATGAGTGAACTGACTGCCACTGTTAAACAAAATACCGAATACGCCCACCAAGCGAGTGAATTTGCAAACCAAGCTTCAGTGATAGCAAAAGAAGGCGGCAAAGTGGTATCCAATGTCGTTAGCACCATGCTGAATATTGCGGATAGCTCACAGAAAATCTCTGATATTACTGCAGTTATCGATAGCATCGCTTTTCAAACTAACATCTTAGCGCTTAATGCGGCAGTTGAAGCGGCAAGGGCAGGTGAGCATGGTCGTGGTTTTGCCGTTGTTGCTGATGAAGTGCGTAATTTGGCACAACGCAGTGCAGATGCCGCTAAAGAGATTAAAACGTTAATTGAAGATTCGGTGTCAAGAACTGGGACAGGCGCTCGCCAAGCTGAGGATGCAGGCGAAACAATGACCAAGATTGTTGAATCTGTTACACGTGTTACTGACATTATGACGCATATTGCGACCGCATCAGACGAGCAAAGCAAAGGAATTGCACAAGTCAGTATTGCTGTCGCTGAAATGGACAAAGTTACGCAGCAAAATGCGTCGCTGGTTGAGCAATCCGCGGTTGCAGCCAATGTATTGGAAGAGCAAGTGGCAAAACTGTCGCAACTGATTTCTATCTTCCGTTTACCACCATTAAAACAAAGTGAAATACGCAATATTCAGCCGGCAGCAAGAACGGTTTCAAATATCGTTAAAACACCGGATCTGACAAAACTATCATCGAAAGAACATAAAGATGATGACAATTGGGAAACTTTCTAAGGGTTAAGCTCAGTTTCGCGCTGCAAAGCTACGGTTTTGCAGCGTTCCTGCGCATTAGAAAACAAGGCAATGTTTCAGAGGTTCAGTTCTCTTAGCTGGCACAAGTGGGGATTTCTATGTTTGGTAAAAATATCCGGATTTCGGTGAGTTTATATCTTCTTCTCATTTTATTTTGTGGGATGCAGATTGTGTCTAGCGGGGTTTCTGTTGGGATTGTTGTAAGCGAATTAAAATCCTTAGAGCGCATTGATTTGGGGTCTGATAAGCGTTCGATGCTTGAAGAAACCAATAAACACCTAATGCAAGCACGCAATAGCCTAACGCAAATTGCATTGCTGCATAAAGTCGGTGGTAATGAACCATTGATTGAAGAAACAAGAGTGACTTTTGACAAATTACTCGCAGAAGCTGAGAAAGACTACACTATGTTTAAAAACCAGCCTCTTTTAAGTGAGAAAGAAAATCTTGCGGCTTTAGAGGCTCGGTATCAAGCATTTGTCTTAACACTCAAAGCATTAAAAACACATTTAGATAATAACGATATTGCAGCTTATATTGAACTTCCTGCTCAAGAAAACCAGGATCAGTTGGAGCAAGTTGTTGAGGAATACCTTGAATTACTGAATGCTGAAAGCGACGAATCTCTTGCGGTAGCAAGAATGTATAACACCTTCGCTTGGAGTTCATTTTGCTCAGTGATCGTCATTATCATCGCGGTTATTGCATTTGCTCATTATTGGATGAAACGTAAAGTAATTAACCCACTGAAGAGTATGGGAGAGCACTTTGCATTAGTGGCTGATGGCAAACTCAATCAGAAAATTGAAGTGACGACCCGTGATGAAATCGGTGAGGTATTTGGCAAGCTAAAGGATATGCAGGAGTCTTTAGTGACTTCAGTGACCGCCTTGCGTTCAAATACTGACCAAATGTATACCGGTATTCGTGAAATTGCTTTAGGTAATAATAACTTATCTTCACGTACTGAGCAGCAAGCGGCATCACTCGAAGAAACTGCGGCTAGTATGGAAGAGTTGACAGCAACCGTTAAGCAAAATGCGGATAACGCACGTCAAGCCAGTGAACTTGCTGTTAGTGCATCGAAAACCGCAACGAAAGGTGGAGAGATCACCGAAGACGTGATTGACACCATGACTTCCATTTCTAATAGCTCACAAAAAATCAGTGCCATTATTAGTGTGATTGATGGGATTGCTTTCCAAACCAATATCTTAGCATTGAATGCTGCCGTTGAAGCCGCTCGAGCAGGTGAACAGGGGCGCGGATTTTCTGTGGTTGCTGGTGAAGTTAGAGCGCTAGCTCAGCGCAGTGCGGAAGCGGCAAAAGAAATTAAAACCTTGATTGATGAGTCTGTCGGTAGAGTGAGCCAAGGTTCTCAGCTTGTTAATGAAGCGGGAGAAACTATGAGTGAGTTAGTTGCAGCTGTTAACCAAGTTACTGAATTAATGGGCAACATTGCTTCTGCTTCCAATGAACAAAGCCGTGGTATTGAGCAAGTCGCCACAGCGGTAAGCCAAATGGATTTAGTGACACAACAAAATGCGGCATTAGTGGAACAATCGACCAGTGCGACGGCGGCGTTAGAAGACCAAGCAAACAACTTAGTTGATACGGTTGCATTCTTTGAATTACCCGAAAGTCATTTAAATCGTAATCGGCGTTAAGTGTTGTGAAAATTCGTTTCTGAATTTTCGGTGGATAACCGTAACAGGTTATTTTTCCTTAGGTTATCCATCCTAAAAGGCAGCCAAATAACTGGCTGCCTCTGGGTTTTTATTGAATAGGACGACAAGTACGATGCTTTTTGTACCACAGGTAGAACCACTGACTGATGATGAGTTTGGTCGGGTTTGTCGATTTATTCATAAAAAATCAGGCATTGTCCTCACCATGAATAAAAAAAATATGGTCTATAACCGGCTGTTAAAGCGGTTACGTGATTGTAATATCGACAATTTTTCCGATTATTTGCGGATGTTAGAGCGTGAGCCTCACCATGCAGAATGGCAAGCTTTCGTGAATGCTTTGACGACAAATTTAACTGCATTTTTTCGTGAACCACACCATTTTGTGACGTTAGCGGACTTTGTTCGTACGCGTAAAAATAGCGCCATTAATATTTGGTGTGCCGCATCTTCAACGGGAGAAGAGCCGTATTCGATAGCAATGACATTAAGTGATGTACTTGGGCCGAATGCCATCAATGCCAAAGTGATTGCCAGTGACATTGACACGGAAGTGCTAGAAAAAGCGAAACAAGGCGTGTATCGCGTAGAAGAGCTGAAATCATTGACGGCATTACAGCGACAACGTTATTTCATGAAAGGGGTTGGTGAATTTGACGGTTATGCACGAGTCAAACCTGCATTGCGCCAAATGATTGAATTTCGTTACTTAAACTTGAGTGACCATGACTGGCAGATGCAACATCGGTTTGATGCGATTTTTTGTCGTAATGTCATGATTTATTTCGATAAAGAGATGCAGATAAAAATGCTAGAGCGCTTTGTTCCATTGCTTAAGCCTGACGGATTACTGTTTATCGGGCATTCCGAAAATTTATCGCAGTTATCACAAAGTTTCGTTATTAAAGGGCAAACCGTCTACAGCTTGCAAGCGGCGAGGAGGGGGTAATGAAAAAGATTAAAGTGCTATGTGTGGATGACTCAGCACTGATGCGCCAATTAATGCGCGAAATTATTAATAGTCACGAAGACATGATTGTGGTTGATACTGCACCAGACCCTTATGTTGCACGTGACTTAATCAAACAACATGAACCGGACGTGATCACGTTAGACGTGGAAATGCCGCGAATGGATGGTATTGATTTCTTAGAAAAACTAATGCGCTTGCATCCAATGCCTGTGGTAATGGTTTCAACATTGACGTCGAAAGGTTCGGAAGTGACGTTAAAAGCGCTGGAATTAGGTGCTGTGGATTTTGTCACGAAACCACAAATTGGTATTCGTGAAACCATGATGAGTTATCGAGATATTATTGGTGAGAAAATTCGCGCAGCAGCCATGTCTAAAATTACTCAGCGCAGCCGCTTTGCCCGCCCTGACAAAAAGGTTAATGAGCCAGTTTCTCAAGCGAAAGCACTCTCTCCCTATGTTTGCAATAGCCGTGTGATTGCGGTTGGCGCATCGACCGGAGGAACGGAGGCAATACGGCAATTTTTGGAAATGTTACCTCATGAATGCCCTCCGGTAGTGATCACTCAACATATGCCAGCGGGTTTTACGCGTTCTTTTGCTGATCGCTTAAATAAGCTCTGTGTATTGACCGTAAAAGAAGCTGAACACAACGAGCTATTACAAAAAGGCCATGCATATATTGCACCAGGCGATTCGCACATGTTGATTGCGGATAAAGGCAAGGGATTTCAAGTTATTTTGCAGCAAAGCGAACCTGTTAACCGGCATCGTCCTTCTGTTGATGTGTTGTTTGATTCAGTCGCTCAATGTGTTGGGCGAAAATGTATTGGCATTTTATTGACAGGGATGGGGATGGATGGCGCGAAAGGGCTATTAAATTTACGTAAGCAAGGGGCTATCACTTACGCACAAAACGAAAGTAGTTGCGTGGTGTTTGGTATGCCTCGCGCGGCGATTGAATTGGGGGCTGCGGATGAGGTGCAAGATATTCTCAAGATTGCCCCAAGTGTTTTAGCAAGACTTTCTTCTGTCACGGTTTAAACCGTGACAGGAATTCACAATTGTATTTTGAAGGAGTGGTTATGGCCGCTAAAGATCTCAGTTTTTTGGTTGTCGATGATTTTTCTACAATGCGACGTATCGTCCGTAACTTATTAAAAGAGCTCGGATTTAACAAAATAGAAGAAGCAGAAGACGGTGTTGATGCATTAGAAAAAATCCGTACAGGTAGCATCGATTTTGTTGTTGCTGACTGGAATATGCCAAACATGGATGGCCTTGAGCTGCTTAAAACCATTCGTAGTGATGATGCTTTGAAGCATATCCCCGTATTAATGGTGACAGCAGAAGCGAAAAAAGAAAATATTATTGCCGCTGCACAAGCGGGGGCGAGTGGTTATGTCGTTAAGCCGTTCACTGCCGCTATCTTAGAAGAAAAACTGAATAAAGTATTTGAAAAAATGGGGCTGCAATAACAGTGCGTGCCAAAGGAGGTTTTCATGACTGAGCAAGTGGGTATGGAAGGTATTCGCAATGGTAATGATGATTTAAAACAAGTCATTACGCGCATTGGTACGCTAATGAGAACGCTGCGTGAAAGTATGCGCGAATTGGGGCTAGAAAAAAGCGTTCAACAGGCAGTGGCGAGTATTCCAGACGGAAAAGATAGGCTGCGTTATATCGCCCAAATGACGGCGCAAGCGGCAGAAAAAACCTTAAATGGTATTGATGTCATCAAACCACTGCAAGTGGAAATGAATAAAAATGCGCAGGTATTGCAACAGCAGTGGCAAGAAACCGCTGGAGATGGGGTTCCTGCACAATTGCGTGAGTCAACAGAAGCTTTTTTAGGGCAAGTGATCCAAGACAGCGAAACCACCAAAGCAGAGCTGTTAGAAATCATGATGGCGCAAGATTTCCAAGATTTAACAGGGCAAGTCATCAAAAAAATGATGGAAGTGGTTGAAGAAGCTGAAAAGCAACTGCTCGCACTGTTAATGGAAAATACACCACCTGAAATGCGTGCGAAAACGCAAAACGAAAGTTTGCTCAATGGCCCACAAATCAATAAAGAAGGCGTAAATGTGATGGCATCACAGTCTCAAGTTGATGATTTGCTTGATGAACTGGGCTTCTAATCGCCGACAAGTTTTTAATTCAACTACTCTAATTACATAGGGTTAGGGTAGTTTTATTGTATTTGCGTTACAAGGAGAGGATTGCAATGATAAATAACGATTTAATTTCTACTTTTGTGATTAAAGAAAAAAAAGAACCAAAAGAAATAGTTCAAGAAAATGATGGAGATATTAATGAGTGCTCTACTGAATTACAGATGAGACAGGCGTTAATTAATCAACTCAAAAAAGCACGTTTAGCCAATAATTTAACCCAAATTCAAATTGCGGAAAAAATGCAAACTCAGAAGCAGAACGTGTCCCGTTTGGAAAAAGCGCAGTTCGACCCAAAATTAGGCACATTATTAAAATATGCAGAAGCGGTGGGGATGCGGATTACCTTGGATTTTTCCTCTAAACCTTGAATTATATAGAGCCTATGAGTATTCAGCTGAACAATTTAATTGCTAATCATGTTGATAAACAGCAATGATTTTACTACCAAGTATTTGCTCAAATTCCTCGATAAAATTATCGCGTATATCCCAATTATGAAAACTAAAACCTAAATTGCCGAATGCCCATTGAGGGTCAAATTGCCATTTATTAAGTGAGCCATGAAAATCGCAATAAAAACAAGCGAGATTTTCTGGTTTTCCTTCATACCAGTCGGATACCGCATCACCCCATGCGTGACTCTGTTCGCTTTGTTCATTTGCACATTGTGGGCAGTAAATACCGAGACCATTTCCCCCTGCATGAAAAACTGTTCGTTCTGTCACGATAGACAGGTAGTTTTTTAGCGTATCTTCAGGAAGTTGAGTTGGGACGATTTCATCATTAATTACGTACAAAATGGGTTCTTTGTGAGTGGGGGTAGGACGATAAATCACTTCACCATACTCGATACTTTGAAAGTCAGGGTCGATAATACCTTGATGTTTTAGCCAATTAAGCATACGTAAGGCTTCTTTTGGGGCATCTTCTAAAGTGATATCAGGGGCAACAAGGTGGCAAGTATCCATAATAACCCTTCATTGTTAAAAGCCATCAATCAGTAAGTCAATTGCGTGTTTAATGGTGTCTCGTTGGCTACTTAAGTCAACGATTTCTTTCCCTAATAATGAATGAGGGACGCAAGCCATTTGGTGAGTCATTAAAATAAAAACCTGCCCGTTGATAACTAATTGGGGGTTTAAGCGAGCGGGTAATGGCTTTTTAACTAGCCTGCTATCGAATAACGGGATGACTAAGCGAGTATTCAATAAATCAATAATATTACTTTGAATATCCAGTAAATATGGGTATTTGATAGCATCATCTCGGTTTTGATAGAGGCGATATTGCATTAAAAATCCTTGTATTTATCTGAGAGTAATCCATATTCTTCATTTATCCTGTTTAACTCATTAAAGCCTTCGGCATTGTCATTTTTCCATTTTTGCGCTTCGAGGCGTTTTAATTCAGCTTGTAAGGCACAAGCCAGTATTGCTGATAAGTTAAGTTTAGCCCGCCTTGCTTGTTCGTAGAGTTCAGGCGCGACAGTGACACTGACGGTTTTTTTTGTTCTATTCATAGATGCCCCTTATACACGTGTTATGACACGTGTACTTTAGCACAGCTCATCGATCACGATAGGGATTTTATCAACAAATATTGCCATTATCAGAGTATCTTTAATTTATTGCGATTATTTGCGAAACCCTTCGCAAAGTTGCCGCCTTATTGTTCAATAGCCAAATAACCCCCTTGAACTGCGTCTATTTTCCACCATTGATTTTTTTACACTCTGTCATGCTATAGCGATAACTCGTATTTTCATTACATTTTGGAACCGCGGTGTCCGACGAGAGTGATGTAGAAAAAACCGAAGAGCCCACGCCCCATAAAAAGCAAAAAGCCAAAGATGATGGGCAAATCGTTCGTTCAAAAGAACTTAGCTCGCTAATGATGATGTTAGCAGGCGTGAGCTTGCTATGGCTAAGTGGTGGACACCTCGCGGCACAATTGCGGCAAATTACTCGTCAGGGTTTTATTTTTGATGGCCACTATTTACAAAATACAGGCTTGATGATCAGTTACTTAGGGCGTGTGGTCAGTGAGGCGTTATTTGCCTTATTACCAGTCATTGGCGGGTTAGCTTTGGTTGGCATTTCTGCATCATCATTAGTCGGTGGGCTCGTTTTTAATAGCAAGTTGATTAAATTTGATTTGAAAAAGTTAAATCTAATCAAAGGGCTAAAACGTATTTTTTCGATGAATGCCTTATCTGAGTTATTTAAAGCGATTTTGAAATCCTTATTTGTTGGTTTGGGCGCATTTATTTTTCTTTGGCAAAGTTGGCCATCGTTACTGCATTTAGTGATGGAATCACCCGTTACGGCGCTAAGTAATGCACTGCAAAAAGTGATTTTTGCTGGTTATTTGATTGTTTTCTTGCTGATCCCAATGGTGGCTTTTGATGTTTTCTATCAGTTTCGTTCTCATTTGAAAAAATTACGCATGAGCCGTCAGGAAATTAAAGATGAATTCAAGCAGCAAGAGGGTGACCCGCAGATTAAAGCCAAAATTCGCCAACAGCAGCGTGCGATTGCGCGTAACCGAATGATGGCAGATGTTCCGAATGCAGATGTTATCGTCACTAACCCAACACATTATGCGGTCGCCCTTAAATATGACGACAAAAAAATGGGGGCACCAAAAGTATTAGCGAAAGGAGCAGGTGTATTAGCTCAGCGCATCAAAGAAATTGGTGAAGAGCACCGAATATTACAGTTAGAAGCACCGCCTCTTGCTCGTGCGCTATACCGCCATGCGGAGATAGGACAAAGCATTCCTGTTGCATTATATGCCGCGGTTGCAGAAGTTTTAGCATGGGTTTACCAATTGCGCCGCTGGCGCCGAGAAGGTGGGCTCAGACCCAAAAAACCGAAAAATTTACCAGTGCCACCGACGCTGGACTTTGCTGGAGATAACAATCGAGATGGCTAATTTGGCTTCATTATTAAAATTGCCGAAAAATTTACAAGGAACGCAGTGGCAAATACTGGCCGGCCCGGTTCTGATATTAATGATCCTGTCGATGATGGTATTGCCATTACCGGCTTTTTTATTAGATTTACTGTTTACCTTTAATATTGCACTTTCCATTATGGTGTTATTAGTGGCGATGTTCACAAAACGCACATTAGATTTTGCGGCATTTCCTACCATTTTGCTATTTGCAACTTTATTGCGCCTCTCTTTGAATATCGCCTCGACGCGAATTATCCTGTTAGATGGCCATACCGGGCCAGATGCTGCTGGGCGAGTTGTCGAAGCCTTTGGTCACTTTTTGGTGGGCGGCAACTTCGCCATCGGTATTGTGGTATTCATTATTCTTGTGCTGATTAACTTTATGGTTATCACTAAGGGGGCAGGGCGTATCGCGGAAGTGGGCGCTCGCTTTGTGTTAGATGGCATGCCAGGTAAGCAAATGGCCATCGATGCCGACTTGAACGCGGGTATCATTAATGATGATGAAGCGAAAAAACGCCGCGCGGAGGTTACGCAAGAAGCGGATTTCTATGGTTCGATGGATGGTGCGAGTAAATTCGTGCGAGGAGATGCTATCGCGGGGATCATGATTATGGTGATCAACGTGGTTGGCGGGTTAATCGTTGGTGTAGGCCAGCACAATATGTCTTTGGGAGATGCCACCAGTGCCTATACCTTGCTGACTATTGGTGATGGGCTTGTCGCGCAAATTCCAGCTTTGATTATTTCCACCGCTGCTGGGGTTATTGTCACTCGTGTGGCAACAGATGAAGATGTGGGTGAACAAATGGTCACTCAATTATTCAATAACCCAAGAGTGATGTGGTTGAGCGCTGGGGTTCTAGGTTTAATCGGTTTAATACCGGGTATGCCTAACTTTGTATTTTTACTGTTTACCGCGGCACTGGCTGCCCTTGGTTGGTATTTAGTCCGCAAATCCCAACAACCCGAAAGTAGTGCGGGGGATAATAGCCAATCTCAGCATTTTCAAGAAGCCAATAAAGTGGTTGAAGCCACGTGGGATGACGTTCAATTAGAAGACTTGTTGGCGATGGAAGTGGGGTATCGGTTGATCCCATTAGTCGATAATGACCAGCAAGGTGAATTATTAGGGCGACTACGTGGTTTACGTAAGAAATTTGCTCAAGAAGTGGGGTATTTGCCACCCGTGGTGCATATCTGCGATAACTTAGCGCTTTCCCCTTGTGAATACCGAATTCTAATTAAAGGCGCGGAAGTTGGGCGGGGAGAAGCACAGCCAGGGCGTAGTCTGGCTATTGACCCAGGTAATGCGGCTGGGTCGTTACAAGGGGATGTCACTAAAGAGCCAGCATTTGGTTTACCCGCCATTTGGATTGATGATGATTTGCGTGAGCAAGCACAAATCCAAGGGTATACCGTGGTATCCGCGAGTACCGCGGTGGCAACTCACTTTAATCAAATTTTACTGCAAAACTCCAGTACCTTATTTGGCCGTCAAGAAGCCCAAATGTTGTATGACCGCGTGAAAAAAGAGATGCCAAAATTGGCAGATGACCTGATCCCAGATACGATTTCATTAACGATTTTGCACCGCGTTTTACAAAACTTATTAATGGAAGATGTGGTGATCCGCGATATGCGTACCATCATTGAAACCTTGGCTGAAATGGCAGGAGAAAATGGGGAAAACAAAGATACTGATTACTTAACATCCCAAGTGCGCATTGCATTAGGGCGAGCAATTACACAGCAGTGGTTTGGTAATGCAGAAGAAATTCAAGTGATTGGTTTAGAGGCTAGCCTTGAGCAGATTTTGCTGCAAGCCGCGAAGAACGGCGGTGGGTTAGAGCCGAACTTGGCGCAGTTTATTCAAACTCAAGCGGAGCAAGCTGTCGCTCACCAAGAAGCGATGGGCGCGCCTACAGTGCTGTTAGTTAACCATGGATTACGCTTGATTTTATCGCGTTTCTTGCGGCGCAGTCTGCCGCAGCTGGTGGTCATGTCGAATTTAGAAATGACGGACCACCGTAAGATAAGAATGACGTCGATGATTAGTGGTAGTTAATCATCTTGCTTTTAGTTATATGGTTGTGTAGGATAAATATGTAGTCGCTTTGAAGCTAAATTGTTCTTATACCTAAGGTGTGTATTTGAATGCTCGTCAAAGCGCAAAGAAAGTATGAAGAGGCCGCTCTTTTAAGAGCGGCCTCTTTGTATTTAACTGACTAAAAAACGCCCTACAATTCTGCCTTTATCCGTTAGTAAGACAGATTGCCCATCACGCAGGACTTTTTTCAAATTGTGCTTTCGTCCAATTTTACTCAAAGCTATCTTTTTTGTACTTGATGCGAGTTTAAATGCGGTTAATCCATCTATGTGGATAAGCTGAACTAGATCTTTATGAGTAAAGCTATTTAGGTAATAGGATTGCATATCGCTAGATAGCCAGCCAAGTAAGTCAATTAAATGGCGATATTCTAACTTTAGTCGACTTAATGTTGAAGCTATATCATTAGGGGCACTCTTAATTATTGAACTATCAAATTCATTTAGATCTGTAGTTTTGAATATGGTTCGGTAGTTAAAAAAACGTTCAATGCTAATGTCCAAAATATGTGAGCTTATATTTATAGGTGGTGGCCTAAACATATCCTATCCCTTTGATAAATTTATTTTAGTTAAGGCGATGAAATTTACCTAATCTACCATCAAGAGGAATATGAAAAAAAGAGATTGCAGCAGCAACTTTGTCTGTATTTTAGTAATTCTATTGAGCGAGCTGCCTGACGAGCCTCAGTATGAAAGAAGAGGGTTGTGAACTAGACAAAACACACCTTAAATTGAAATTTTCTTACCTAATGCAGGGCGCTTTGACTCTAAACCATCAGCACCATAAGTGGATTGGTTATTATGTTTTTTCACAAAGTTTAGGCGCTGAGCATTCAGCTCAATATGCAGTTGCAGCATTTGGTGATTACGATAATTCAGCTCTTTTAGTTCAGTTGTTAAGCTTTTAATGGCTTCCCATACACCTGCTAGTGCATCATTGCCTTCATAAGGTGCACTGATCTCAGATTGTGCTTCTAACGCTAGGCGGTTTGTTTCACCGTGGCCGATAGCAGCAACCAAAAACCGTTTTTGCTCAGTGGTTTCTTGAAAAGGCGAAGGCGGCACACGGTGATAACCTAATAATAGCTCTTCATTTCTCATCACTATTTGTAATGAATGCAAATGAGCGAGTTGTTGCTCAAGTAATATCAGTAATTCGTCAGTCATAGTGGTTATTTATTTCATTGATAACATGCATTCATGAGCATCGCGCAAAATGCCATCAGCAATTTTTTCAGCATCCATTGTTAGGGTGCCATCTTTGATTGCTTGTTTAATTTGTTCAACTTTAGCACTATTAATATCACTTGCTTGAGGTTGCAATAATTTTTTTTGTAGCTCACTAGGAGCAAAAGAACTTTCTTTAACGACTTCATTAGTGGACACTTTTTTGTCCCGCATCGGGGCAGCCGCATCTTGTGGGTCGCGGTTTGTCACCTGAGCCAGTGCAGAAATTGCAGATGTTTGCTCAATAGCCATAATGTATTTTCCTATTTCCGATTTTTTTCATATGTCAGTTATCGGCTTATGTTTATGAATCTTTAGTGTATATAGTGTTACAAAATATTGCACTACTCGTCATACTTCAAGTTGCAGCGTTGTTGACTGCGCTCAGCTCGCCGAATCACATACTCATGTATGCTCATCGGCCTCTCTTCACTTGTCGCCTAGCTGCCACTCGAATTATTTAGAGTATATACTCGTGATGCTTCAAGTTGCAGCGTTGTTGACTGCGCTCAGCTCGCCGAATCACATACTCATGTATGCTCATCGGTCTCTCTTCACTTGTCGCCTAGCTGCCACTCGAATTATTTAGAGTATATACTCGTGATGCTTCAAGTTGCAGCGTTGTTGACTGCGCTCAGCTCGCCGAATCACATACTTATGTATGCTCATCGGCCTCTCTTCACTTGTTGCCTAGCTGCCACTCGAATTATTTAGAGTACAAGCGGGGGGCGCTTTATTTTAATGCCACTTGAACGCTGCCATTTTCTAGCGCTTCCCCATTTACAACTTGCCCATTTAACAATCGTACGCGGGTATTTTGGCCGGCAGTAGCATTATTTATTGCTCTTCCTTCGTATTTCACTGAAAAATTATCACCACTGGCGAATACAAATACGGTTTGCCCTGCTTTTATTGCCCAAGGCTGCCTTATCATTGATTTTGTGAATGTTTGACCTGCTGGAATATTACGCAGGGCTACTGCTCCGCGAAGTGCGATTTTGTCTGTACTTGCACCTGCGGGGAGTTTATGCAATAAGCCTTTTTTGGTTCCGATATCAACAAATTGTATGGGTTCACCTCTATTTATATTGCGTGTTGCCACGTAATACTGGCCTGTCACATTCACTGTTAGCTGAATAAATTGCTTTTTTTTACCACATTGCACAGGAAGGGACACATTTCCCATATTACGCCCGCCAATAGGTGGGTTGATTTGTGGCTTCTCGCAAATAGGCCAACGTTCAATTGGTGTTTTGATTTCGATTGAAACTTGGGTTTTCTTGCCATGAATTTGGCGAAAATAATGGTTAATATCTTGGGGTAATGACGCTTGAGAAAGCGTTGGAGTAAGACCTAACAAACTGATTACCATATATAAAGGCAATTTTTTAGTGTAATACATCCCGTTTTATCCCCCCAGTAAGCAAATTTTTTCACAATTGCAGTTTACGCAGCTGCGTAATAATGAATGAGCCAAATAGGTCAATTATTTTGCCTTTATCCCGCCATTAGATTTTTTAGTAGTCCGCTAAGATATGCGGGTCGAATTTTAATTTTTACTCGCGAACGTTCAAATTCAGGGATCGCGTTATCTCCATTGAGGACCACTATGATTGATAAATTAAACGCCACGTTTGCTTTCCAGCAACAGGCTTTGTCAATACGCGAAGCAAGGCAGACTGTATTAGCTTCAAACATTGCTAATGCCGACACTCCCGGCTACCAAGCACGTGATATTGACTTTAATCGTCAACTTCAACAAGCCATGGATAAAGGTGTGGTAGGGGGAAAAGGTGTGACTCTTGCTGTCACTTCGAAAGGGCATATTGAAGGCCGAGGGGGCAAAGCGCCAAATATTGACCTGAAATATCGTGTTCCTTACCAAACCTCAATGGATGGTAATACGGTAGATATGGACATTGAACGCAGCCAATTCGCAGATAACACCCTGAAATATCAGGCCGACCTTACATTCATCAATAGCCGCGTCAAAAGTATGTTGGCTGTCTTACAGCAAGGGTAATTGCCATGGCTTTACTAAGTATTTTTGATATCTCTGCATCGGCATTGACTGCGCAATCTCAACGTTTAAATGTCAGTGCGAGCAATATGGCCAACGCGGAAAGTATCGCGGGACCAGATGGCCAACCATATCGCGCAAAACAAGTTGTTTTTCAAATGGCACCGCAAGGGCGTCACGAAGTGGGAGGCGTGCGTGTGAGTGAGCTGATAGAAGACCCTACGCCACCCCGTATGGAATATAAGCCCGGTCACCCGTCAGCGAATGAAAAAGGCTATGTGCAAATGCCAAATGTCGACATGGTTGGTGAAATGATCAATACCATTTCAGCCTCTCGTAGCTATCAAGCTAACTTAGAAGTGATGAATACAGCAAAAACATTGCTGCAAAAGACACTGACTATAGGCCAGTAAGGGAGCATTTTCATGGGAGTTGCAGCCACAATGTACGACTCTTTGGATAATACGACAGCTGGCCCTCAGCCAGCTGCGAGTAATGTGCCAAAGAAAAGTCAAAGTGACGATATGCGTGACACTTTTTTAAAAATGATTGTCACGCAAATGCAAAACCAAGACCCAACAAAACCAATGGAAAATACGGATTTAACCAGCCAATTGGCGCAAATAGCGACACTTGAGAGTATGAATAAACTCAGTGATAGCGTGAGTGGTATTTCCCAACAAATTGGTTCAGGTCAGTCATTGCAAGCCACTCAGTTGGTAGGTAAAGGTGTGCTTATTCCGCGCAATGAAATCATCTTAGCGCCGCTCAAAAAAGCGAGCACAGGTGAAGACAGCAATGTGATTAAGCCATCAAACCCGCTTCCTGATGAAGGCATCAGCCCAAATAGCCCTTCAATGTTTGGATTAAGTAACAAAGATGCCATTGAAGGTGAAGAGGGCACTGAAGAGCCGCAATCTGAATATATTTCCTCGCCGTTTGGCTTCTTTTTGCCGAAATTGGCGGACAACGTTGAAATTACCATTCGCGATAAAAACCGAATGGTTGTGCGAACCATTACCTATGATACGGAAGTTAAACCCGATATCTATGATATGGCATGGGATGGCCGTGATAACAACGGGAACTTAGTCACCGATACAACAGGAAAATATTACTTTGATGTGAAAGCTGTTAGTTCAGGAGCTGAAATCGAAGTGACCAAACTGGGGTATACCCGTGTTAACGGTGTGACTCCTGGAGCTGACGCACCATTACTTGATGTTGGCATTGGGCAAAGCGTCCCGCTGAGCAGCATTTTCAAAGTTTATCCATCTTCTTAATTTACCCCCAATACTCATGGAGAAAATATGTCTTTTTCACAAGCAGTCAGTGGCTTAAATGCAGCCTCAGCGGGGCTTGATTCAATTGGTAATAATATTGCCAACTCCGCAACAAATGGTTTTAAAGGGGCGACGACCTCATTTGCAGATATGTTTGCAGGTTCAGGTGTTGGCCTAGGCGTTAATGTGGCCGCGGTGACACAAAATTTTAAAGATGGTCCAATCACGCGTACGGATAGAGCGACAGACGTTGCCATCTCCGGAAATGGCTTTTTCCGTGTACAAGACCAAAACGGTGATACTTATTACAGCCGAGATGGTCAATTATTACGCGATAAAAGCGGTAATTTAGTCAATAACCAAGGGATGGTAGTTACAGGTTACCCCGCGAGTGTTGATGAAAAAGGCAATGTTACCATCCAAAGTGGTGGTGTACCTGAAGGCTTGAATATCCCAACGGATATGATGGATGCGAAAAAATCTGAGTTAGCGAAACTGACGATAAACCTTAATTCTGAAGATAAAGTTAAAGATAAGAAATTTGACATCACAAAGCCTGATGATTCAGCAACGTATAACTTTAGCACCACAATGACCGCTTTCGATAGTCAAGGTAATACCCATGAAATTTCAGTGTACTTTGTTAAAGAGTCAGATAACAAATGGACCGCTTATGCGAAAGACGCTAACGAAACTGAAGCTAAAAAACTGGGTGAACTAGAGTTTGATGGTAATGGTAAGTTAAAAGACGCAGATAAAGCCACATTTGCTTTCGCGTATAACGGGTTAAATGGCGCTGATAATGGAATATTAAACGTTGATTTAAGTAAGACTCGTCAACAAAAGGTCAGCGAGTCTTCTGTTAGTGCAATTGATGTTGACGGTTATCCAGCCGGTGAATACACCACCTTCAAAATTGAAGATAACGGCTTAATTACCGCTAACTATTCTAACCAACAAAAACGTGTGGTTGGTCAAGTGGCATTATCTGCTTTCGCAAATCCAAATGGTCTGGTATCCCAAGGTGGCAACGTTTGGGCCTCTTCTAATGCGTCAGGTAACCCGATGGACGGCGTTCCGGGTGTCGGTCAGTTCGGTAAATTAACCAGCGGTGCGTTGGAGTCTTCTAACGTGGATATGAGCCAAGAGTTAATTAGCATGATTGTGATGCAGCGTAATTACCAATCAAACGCGCAAACCATCAAGACACAAGATCAGATGTTACAGACGCTGGTTAACTTACGATAAAACAAGAGGGTGGCCATGGATCACGTCATTTATACCGCGATGGGAGGAGCGCGTCATGCGCTGGAAAACCAAGCGATTGTTTCAAATAACATTGCCAATGTGTCAACCGCAGGCTTTAAAGCGCAATTGTCCGCAATGCGTGCCGTGCCGATACATGGTGACAGCGAGCAAACCAGAACGCTGGTGGTGGCATCTACTCCCGGCGCTGATATGAGCCAAGGGCCACTCAATTATACGGGTAAGCAAACCGATGTTGCGTTAAATGATAAGCATTTTTTGGCTGTTGAATTAGCGGATGGCACAGAAGCTTATACCCGTAACGGTAACATTCAAGTGTCTAGTGAAGGTGAGCTTGTTATTGGTGAGCGCCGCTTACAAGGTGATGGCGGGCCGATTAACGTTCCGCCAAATGCGGAGTTAACTATTGGCGCTGACGGTACCGTTACTGCGCTTTTGGCGACTGACCCCCCGACTATGTTAGGGCAAATTGGGCGCTTGAAAGTGGTTGAAGCACAGCCGCAAGACTTGATCCGTGGCGAAGACGGTTTGTTTCATTTATCACCACAAGGGCAAGCGGCAAATGGCAATGCTTTGCCACAAAGCGAACGAGGCATTGTCACTGCTGGGGTGATTGAGGGCAGTAATGTCAATGCCGCAGAAGGCATGGTTTCGATGATTGCCAATGCAAGGCACTTTGAAATGCAAATGAAAGTTGTCCGCAGTGCTGATGAAAATGCACAACGCGCCAATCAATTGCTCGCTGTTAGCTAATTTCACAAAGGAATTATTATGATCCGCTCATTATGGATTGCCAAAACAGGGCTTGATGCTCAACAAACTAACCTTGATGTTATTTCTAATAACTTAGCCAACGTTAGTACCAATGGTTTCAAACGCCAACGCGCTGTTTTTGAAGATTTAATGTACCAAAATATTCGCCAGCCGGGCTCAATGAGTTCAGAACAAACTTCATTACCATCCGGCTTACAAATGGGAACGGGTTCGCGCCCTGTTGCCACCATGCGTATTCATGCGCAAGGCGCATTAAATAAAACAGGAAATACCAACGATATCGCTATCCGAGGCCAAGGTTTTTTACATGTGCAAATGCCTGATGGTACGGATGCTTACACCCGTGATGGCGCATTGCAGCCAAACCAAGATGGCCAGTTAGTGACCTCAAGTGGTTATCAAATCGTTCCTGCGATTATGATCCCCGATAACGCGAATAGCTTGTCGATTGCGCGCGATGGCACCGTGACGATTACCGTCTATGGCGATAACCAACCACAGCAAATTGGCCAAATTACATTAACCACCTTCATCAATGACGCCGGTTTGGAAAGTATGGGTGAAAACCTGTATATGGAAACGGCCAGTTCTGGTGCACCAAATGAGAGCGCACCGGGGACCAATGGCGCCGGTTTACTTTATCAAAACATGTTAGAAACCTCTAACGTCAATGTGGCAGAGGAGTTGGTCAACATGATCCAAACTCAGCGTGCTTATGAAATCAACAGTAAGGCGGTATCCGCTTCTGACCAAATGTTACAGCGCTTAACGCAATTGTAATTGGTAAAAAATACGTAAAAATAACTCATTGCGCTAGTGATGAGTTATTAATGAGAGGGACCTCTTCGTGATGATAAAACGTACACAGAAGCAAAAGAGTAACATGATGATTGAAAGCGGCACGATTTCTCAACAGCAAAAAGCAGCGTTGCTAACACGTTTCATAACACCTAAACAGGCAGGGTTACTTGCCATTTTGGTCTTAGTTACCAGCGGTTGTGCACAAATCAAATCGCGTCCATTAGTGGACACACAAACCACGGCAATCCCAACAGCACCGACAGCACCAGCACCCAATGGCTCGATATTTCAAAGCGCGCAACCCGCTTATTATGGTTATCAACCGTTGTTTGAAGACCGGCGCCCTCGTAATGTTGGCGATATTTTAACCATTAATTTGCAAGAAAACGTAAGTGCGAGCAAAAATTCCTCTGCGAATGCGAATCGTAGTGGGAAAACAGGTTTCTTAGCTGCGATATTACCGGGTTTCATGCAAGGGTGGATTGGCGGTAAAAACACAGAATTAGATATTAAAGGTAACAGTGACTTTAGCGGCAAAGGCGGTGCCAATGCCAACAACACCTTTAAAGGCACCATCACTGTCACAGTCGACCAATTATTGGCGAACGGTAATTTACATGTGGTTGGTGAGAAACGCATCGCGATAAACCAAGGTACTGAGTCGATTCGTTTCTCTGGGGTGGTTAACCCACGCACAATTGGTTCAGACAATCATGTGAGTTCGACACAAGTCGCTGATGCACGTATTGAATATGTGGGTGACGGCTATATTAACGAATCGCAAAACATGGGATGGCTACAACGCTTTTTCTTAAATGTTTCGCCTTATTAATTAAACATTAGCGAGAAAACAGCCGAGATAATTCAATGAAAAACAAAGTATTAATTTTGCTATCACTATTTTTTTGCTTCACTTATTCAGCATACAGTGAGCGTATTAAAGATTTAACCACCGTTCAAGGTGTGCGAGATAACGCCTTGATTGGCTATGGTTTAGTTGTGGGTCTCGATGGGACAGGTGACCAAACCATGCAAACGCCGTTTACCACACAAAGCTTGAATAACATGCTGTCACAAATGGGGATTACGGTTCCGCCGGGTACCAATATGCAATTAAAGAATGTGGCAGCGGTCATGGTCACCGCGAAATTGCCGCCTTTTGCACGTACTGGGCAGTCCGTAGATATTGTTGTTTCCTCAATGGGTAACGCGAAAAGCTTACGTGGTGGTACGCTGCTGATGACCCCTCTAAAAGGGGTAGATGGGCAAATTTATGCAATGGCTCAGGGTAACATCTTAGTGGGTGGTGCGGGTGCCAGTGGTGGCGGCAGTAGTATTAAGGTTAATCAACTCAATGGCGGCCGTATTACCGGTGGAGCAACTATTGAACGCGAATTACCGAGCAGTTTCGGGCAAAACGGGGCAATTAACCTGCAATTAAACGAAGATAGCTTCACATTGGCACAAGATATTGCGGATGCAATTAACCGTATGGGCGGTATGGGGACGGCGTCTGCGTTAGATTCTCGGACAGTGCAATTACTGGTTCCTGCCAATAATCGCGACCAAGTGCGCTTTTTAGCACGGGTACAGGAGCTTAATGTACGTGCGCCAGTGGCCGAAGCGAAAGTGATCCTCAATTCACGCACCGGTTCTGTGGTGATTAACCGCAGTGTAACACTAGACAGCTGTGCTGTTGCACATGGCAGTTTAGCGGTCACAGTCGAAAGACAAACTCAAGTGAGCCAACCGGACACCCCATTTGCAGGTGGGCAAACCGTAGTCACTCGTAATACGAATGTTGGGGTACGTGATCAGGGTGGGGCACTCCAAAAAGTCAACGCAAGTGTGCAATTAAACCAAGTTATTCAAGCCCTAAATACACTCGGTGCAACGCCAAACGACTTGATGTCGATACTGCAAGCGATGGAAAGTGCGGGTTGTTTACGTGCAAAACTGGAGATCATCTAATGAGTGACATGCAGCTATTGCAAGGTGCCGCATTTGATTTACAGTCACTGGGACAGTTAAAAGGTGAACTGAATAAGAATTCGGCGCAAGGGCTGCGCCATGTCACGCAGCAACTTGAGGCAACATTTGTTCAATTGATGTTAAAAAGTATGCGTGACGCACTCCCACAAGATGGCTTATTTTCCAGCGACCAAACACGCATGCTCACCAGTATGTATGACCAGCAAATCGCCCAAGATCTGTCGCAAAAAGGCTTAGGTTTTGGGGAAATGATGTACCAGCAGCTTACGCGAGACCAGCACACTTCAAGTGAGCCAATACCCAATAGTCTGCTACCGTTAGATGAAAAAACAGCGCAATCATTACCGCCATTTAATATGGAACAAATGATGCGGCACTTTGCCCCAATGGGCGATGCACTATCGGCACCATTCCAAAAAATCAAAGCGTTATCGCTAAATAGCAGTAATTTTATTAGCCGATTAATTGAACCTGCAAAAGCGGCAAGCCAAAACAGTGGTATTTCACATTTTCTGGTATTGGCACAGGCGGCATTAGAAAGTGGATGGGGCCAGCGCGAAATTCTGAAATCAGATGGAAAAACCAGCCATAACCTATTTGGGATAAAAGCGGGGAAAAACTGGCAAGGGCCTGTCACGAATATTATGACAACAGAAGTGATTAACGGCAAAACCATCAAAATGCGTGATGATTTTCGCGTTTATGGCTCTTATGAAGAGGCGATTGCCGATTATATCAATTTATTGACGGAAAACCCGCGTTACAAAGACGTCAAAAAAGCGCCGACACCAGAGATTGCTGCGCGCCGTTTACATCAAGCCGGGTATGCCACAGACCCAGGTTATTCGGACAAACTGATCACCTTGATTAACCAGATACGGGGTCATCAACCCGCAGCGAATACCTCTGCATCAAGGGCGGTTCAGGCATATACCATAGACTTAAACGATATTTTCTAAAAATCCGGAATTATTGCGCGTTTGGACTAAATAATTACGCTGAATTTCCGATAACCAAATATGCACTAAATAATTTGCGTTGCTATCGCTCTCATTGTGTCAGCCAATGATGGCGATAAGCATCCAGAACAGGAAAAGCTTATGCTGAACAATGTAATGAATAATGCGCTCAGTGGTGTGAACGCTGCACAAGGCGGGTTAAGTGTTATTTCTAACAACTTAGCCAACGCTGGTGTGGGTTACTATCATCGCCAAAGTGCTGTTTTCGGGGAGAATCCCGGTACGATGACACCTAATGGCTATTTTGGTAACGGCACTTATTTCAGCCATGTTCGCCGTGAGTTTGATGAATTTATCAATGCGCAGTACAGCCAATCCCGCGCACGTAGCGGTGACTATGAGGCATACGTTAAGAACTGCAATAAAGTTGATGATTTGCTTACTAATGATATTGAAGATATTTCAAGTAATATCGGTAGCTTCTTCACCGCGTTAGACGCTGCCTCCAGCGATGCAAGTGACAAAACCTTGATTGACGTTTTCTTAGGAAACTCAAATGCATTATTAGGCCAGTTTAAAGAAGCGGATCGTCGTTTGCAGGAAATGGAACGGGATATTAATCACCAGATAGAAAATAAAGTGAAAGATATCAATATTTACGCTGAAAAAATTGCGGGTTTAAACCAACAAATTTCTCGGATCCGTTCTGTGAGTGGTTCTGAGCCTAACGACTTATTAGATGTGCGTGACCGTTTGGTCAATGAAGTTAACTCATTGGTTGGTGTGAAGGTTATTGAGCAAAACGGAAACTATAACGTGACGTTTGCCAATGGCTTACCGTTAGTCACGGGTGAAAAAGCGAATCGCTTAGAAGCCGTCCCTTCTTCTAAAGATGATAGCCGTTTTAGCATTGGCTTTGTGGGCGCGAATGGCCAAGCACGGGAAATTCCTGATGAGTCATTCCGTGGTGGGGAACTCAGCGGTATCTTGCGTTCTCGTCAAGAAGTTATGGACCCGGCTTATCAAAAACTCAATAAATTAGCATTGGTTTTTGCGACCAAATTCAATGAAGTGCACAGCAAGGGGTACGATGCCAACGGCAACACCGGTAAAGACTTCTTTGAAATTGGTAAAGGCTCTGTTGTTAGCAACACTCATAATAGTGGTAAAGCAGACTTTGATCTCAGTTATAGCGATGTGTCTAAAGTCACAGGTAATAACTACGAAATGCGCTTTGACGGCAATGAATGGAATGTCACACGTTTGCCAGAAGGTATTAATGTTCCTGTGGATTCAAATACGGCAGGTACACTGAAGTTTGATGGTTTAGAGATCAAAATCAGCAACAGTACGGGTATGTCAAAAGGTGACTCATTCTTGGTAAAACCAGTAAGTGGTGTAATCAACGGTATGCAGACCTTGGTCAGCAATGCATCCGATTTTGCGGCGGCTGGAAGTAAAGACAGTGGCCCAGGTGATAATGAAAACATTAAACAACTGGTTAAACTGCAAGACGAAAAACTGATTGATGGTAGTTCTACGTTCTCTGATTTCTATGCGACGTTAGTTAATGATGTGGGCAGTAAAACTAAACAAGCGCAAATTGATTCTGAAACACAGAACAAAATGACCGAGAGCTTCTATGAGCAAGAGCAAGCTATCTCGGGCGTGAATATGAATGAAGAAAGTATTCAGATGCAGAAAATCCAACAGTTTTTCAATGCCAATGCACAAGTATTAAAAACGGTGGACGATTTATTTAACGCATTAATGCGTGCATTCTAAATATTAGCGATAGGATAAGGATTTAGCGATGCGTTTAAGTACCAACATGATTTATCACCAACGCTTACAAGACATGAACAGTGCTCAAGCGCGTTGGATGGATGCAGGAAGTCAATTAGCTTCTGGTAAGCGTGTAAGCAAGCCTTCTGATGACCCGCAAGCGTCTTCGCAAGCGGTGCGGATTAACCAGTCAGAAAACCGTAACCAACAATATGTAGCAAGCCGTGGATTTGCGAAAACGGGAATGACATTGCAGATGAGTATTTTGACTCAGATGACAGATGTGACGACGCAAATTGATACCACCATTATTCAGGCATCAAACCAAGGTGCTTTAAGCGATAAAGACCGTAATACTTTGGCTGAGCAACTCACGGGTTTGAAAGAACAATTAGTGGCGTTAGGTAATTCGACTGATGGGAATGGTCGATATATTTTCGCAGGTTTTAAATCAGATAAACCGCCATTTGAAATTGATGCTAACGGCGAAGTGCTTTATCACGGTGGCGACAAAGCGATTATGCAGAATGTGGCGAGTGACCGTGAGATGACGACTTATTTCACCGGCGCGCAAGTGTTTGATACGGACAGTAAAGGTGTTGTGAATATTTTCAAATCACTGAATACGGGTATTGAGTCACTGAAAAAACCACTGCAAGGCGCACCACAAGCAGATTTAGACCAAGCGCAATCTGAGTTGGGTGAAGCGAACCGTGCCATTAAATCCGCATTAGATCAAATTTCCAATATTGAAGCTAAGCAAGGTTTACAATTACAAGAAATTGATAAATTGAATTTTTTAGCTGACACGCGCTCGATTCAAAACGCAGCCCGTAAAAGTGAGTTGTTAGAAACAAATTGGACTGGCACCACCACAGATTATTATAAAGAAAAAGCGATGTTTGAAGCTTCACAAAGTATTTTCAAAGACTTAAATAGCATGTCACTTTTCGGCAGCCGTTAATTATTTAATATTCTTTTTACTCACCGCGCTTTGGAGCCATTCAAGCGCGGTTTTTTGTTTGGGGGGTTTTTAGTCACCACAAAAAGGGGATTTGAGTTTATTATTGTGTCTTTTTTATATTGCATAAATTTGCTTTTGTTTTACCCTTATTTGACCTTTCATTTTTGCTCTTTAAAAATCCGCTGATTTAACAATTAGTTATAGGATTCACTAAAAACAAAGGTATTTTTTGTATTTTAAAGCTAGTCAGTTGTTTTTATTTGTTTTAATCTATTTTTGTTATAGTTCACTGCCGTATAGGCAGCTTAGAAATAGCGAATGTGCAGCTTCGCTAAGTAGATATTGTTCACTGCCGTATAGGCAGCTTAGAAAATCTGCCATGGTTTTAACTTCACAGCCGTTCCGTTCACTGCCGTATAGGCAGCTTAGAAATATCTAGAATGCTAGGGTTATGCAGTGTGCCAGTTCACTGCCGTATAGGCAGCTTAGAAACAATAGAATTAGAGTACAAACAACTTAAAAGTGTTCACTGCCGTATAGGCAGCTTAGAAATTTAAGGCGTAGTGTGAATGATGCAGTAACCAGTTCACTGCCGTATAGGCAGCTTAGAAAAATCAGATCATCGTTCAGCCAAATCTGGCCAAGTTCACTGCCGTATAGGCAGCTTAGAAATGACTGATTAGGTCATTGTTGCGATACGCCTCGTTCACTGCCGTATAGGCAGCTTAGAAAATGCCAGACCATCACCTATCATGTCCGATTTCGTTCACTGCCGTATAGGCAGCTTAGAAAAGCGGCATTGATAGAACGAACTTCGGCACGATGTTCACTGCCGTATAGGCAGCTTAGAAAGGTCTGTATGCGTAACCATCCATATTCATCCGGTTCACTGCCGTATAGGCAGCTTAGAAATTGCTGATCTACAGAAGTTTCTGCCCGTTTCTGTTCACTGCCGTATAGGCAGCTTAGAAATTAACAACATCAGATCTTGATGTGTTGAAATAGTTCACTGCCGTATAGGCAGCTTAGAAACGACGACCCGCGCCCATTTGGCAATCGCGAAGGTTCACTGCCGTATAGGCAGCTTAGAAAACTCTTTTTTAGCGGCTGATGCTTCATACGGGGTTCACTGCCGTATAGGCAGCTTAGAAAGCTCCGAAAGTTGAGTTTGTTGATAAGTATGTGTTCACTGCCGTATAGGCAGCTTAGAAATCACCGCCCGTTGGACCGCTTGCAGCTACAACGTTCACTGCCGTATAGGCAGCTTAGAAACACTATAAGCACTTAGACCAGGAGTATTATACAGTTCACTGCCGTATAGGCAGCTTAGAAATTTAGGGGAATAAGTCCGCGGTCTCGTTGAGCGTTCACTGCCGTATAGGCAGCTTAGAAAATTAATCTATCCATATGAACAGACAAAGCTTCGTTCACTGCCGTATAGGCAGCTTAGAAAATTCAGAATGACGGGTCAAATGGTGAGATTGGGTTCACTGCCGTATAGGCAGCTTAGAAAGCCCAGTCTTGCTTTGCAGCATCTTCTTGAGCGTTCACTGCCGTATAGGCAGCTTAGAAAGCTAAAGCGATTAATTTTCGCATTGGTACTTTGTTCACTGCCGTATAGGCAGCTTAGAAAACTCTGACCATTTTTTCGTCAGTGGATTAAAAGTTCACTGCCGTATAGGCAGCTTAGAAAAATAATCCTTTTCCCTTCGTTTTCACTCCAATGTTCACTGCCGTATAGGCAGCTTAGAAATTAAATTTTGTAAGAGATTTCAGCGTTGCCACGTTCACTGCCGTATAGGCAGCTTAGAAATGTTTAACCGCATAACCCAATGATTTAATGCTGTTCACTGCCGTATAGGCAGCTTAGAAAACTTAATCATTCATATCGCTATTAATAGTGAGGTTCACTGCCGTATAGGCAGCTTAGAAATCGTTGAGTTAGGGCGTCTTTATCCATTAAACGTTCACTGCCGTATAGGCAGCTTAGAAAGTCAGTAATCGAGTCGCCAATAACACCTACACGTTCACTGCCGTATAGGCAGCTTAGAAAAACTGGAAGACCAAATCCAGATGCTGCTGTGCTGTTCACTGCCGTATAGGCAGCTTAGAAAACTGAGCAGATTGAAACGTTCCGCATGATATGGTTCACTGCCGTATAGGCAGCTTAGAAAAGTTAGGGGCTAATGGTTTAACAGGTTGGACGGTTCACTGCCGTATAGGCAGCTTAGAAATTGATGATAAAGCAACCGCCATCAAACTGGCCGTTCACTGCCGTATAGGCAGCTTAGAAATTGCTGAGTCATAACTTCTCCTTGTTTAGATTGTTCACTGCCGTATAGGCAGCTTAGAAATATATTTGTTAGTGCATCTGAAAATGCTATAAGTTCACTGCCGTATAGGCAGCTTAGAAAGCATTGATGTTAGATAACTCTTCTTTGTTAGCGTTCACTGCCGTATAGGCAGCTTAGAAAAAGCGTTCAGCGTAGCGGGTTTACGTGGTGGCGTTCACTGCCGTATAGGCAGCTTAGAAAGAGCTACTAACTCAGCATCGCTCTGGTTAAGTGTTCACTGCCGTATAGGCAGCTTAGAAAAAAGAAGAGCTGAAAAGCGGCAAGTTATATATGTTCACTGCCGTATAGGCAGCTTAGAAAAAGTCAGAATACCTTCAGTCTGCAATGGAAATGTTCACTGCCGTATAGGCAGCTTAGAAATAAAATCGGCACTGATTATGTATCGGCAGATAGTTCACTGCCGTATAGGCAGCTTAGAAAGATGAGTTAATGGGTGATGCAGCAATAAAACTGTTCACTGCCGTATAGGCAGCTTAGAAAAGATTGCAGTAGCGAGATTTTCTTCCGTGTCCGTTCACTGCCGTATAGGCAGCTTAGAAAATTGAAATGAATGACGCCATGATGAGTGCATCGTTCACTGCCGTATAGGCAGCTTAGAAACCCAGAGAAATACGCACTGAAATTATTAAGCCGTTCACTGCCGTATAGGCAGCTTAGAAAACCAACAACACGATCTGTTTTTTCTATCTGATGTTCACTGCCGTATAGGCAGCTTAGAAAAAACACACAACGGAACTTACAAATGAAAAAGCGTTCACTGCCGTATAGGCAGCTTAGAAATGACGTAGTTGATGATGACTGTGCATCAAAATGTTCACTGCCGTATAGGCAGCTTAGAAAGCGCTATCGATTTTATGTATAAAGATAATCAGGTTTATGGTCACAAGGATGGTATAAAAAGAGCATCAGTGAGTATTTTTTTACTGGTCATTCTGTGAAACCCTTCGCAAATTTGGCTTTGGTTGAAAACAAGGACTTGTTTCGTGGGATAAAGCTTATTCTAATAGATTGATTCAAAAATCTTATTATTTAAGGACAGAATCCAACTATTATGGACGATTTTTCACCAAGTGAATTAAAAACTATTTTACATTCGAAACGCGCCAATATGTATTACTTGGAACATTGCCGAGTTATGCAAAAAGACGGCCGTGTTCTTTATTTCACTGAAGCTAAAAACGAAAACCTCTATTTTAATATTCCAATCGCAAATACCACGGTCTTACTTCTGGGCACTGGAACCTCTATTACTCAAGCAGCAATGAGAATGTTATCTCAAGCAGGGGTATTAGTTGGCTTTTGTGGCGGCGGCGGTACACCGCTGTATATGTCTACCGAAGTAGAATGGTTAACGCCACAAGGGGAGTATCGACCAACGGAATACCTGCAAGGGTGGTTATCCTTTTGGTTTGATGATGAAAAACGTTTAGCGGCTGCTAAAGAATTACAACAGTCACGCATCAAATACTTACAACAAGTATGGCAAAGTTCTCGTGAGTTACAAAATGAAGGGTTTATTTATAACGACAGTACTATTCAATCGGCGTTAAACACTTTTCACCAGCGCACAGATGCTGCCAAAAACACGCAAGAGCTACTGCTTACGGAAGCTCAACTGACTAAAACCTTATATAAGTATGCTGCGAATAATACAGGGCAAAAAAATTTTACTCGTCAGCACCAATCGGCTGTCAAAGCGAATGACTTTTTAAATCATGGCAATTATTTGGCCTATGGATTAGCTGCAAGTTGCTTATGGGTATTAGGGATCCCCCATGGCTTTGCGGTAATGCACGGTAAAACACGGAGAGGCGCTTTAGTATTTGATATTGCTGACTTAATTAAAGATGCTATCGTTTTACCATGGGCATTTATTTGTGGTAAAGAAGGTGCCAGCGATCAAGAATTCCGCCAGCAAATATTACAGTCCTTTGTTGACCATCAGTCCCTTGATTTTATGTTCGATATCGTAAAATCATTGGCATTACCGCCAGTGGAAAACCCGCAACAGGTAACACCGCTATGATGGTTACTTTTGTTTCCCAATGTGAAAAGCACGCGTTAAAACGAACTCGACGAGTATTAGATGCTTTTGCTAACCGAATTGGTGATAACACATGGCAAACCTTGATCACCCAAGAAGGTTTGCAAATGGTTCAGAAGTTGTTGCGTCGTAGTGCCAGTCGTAATACTGCGGTAAGTTGCCACTGGATACGCTCTCGTTCGCGCAGCCAATTACTTTGGGTTGTTGGGAACAGAAATAAATTTAATTCAGAAGGGCACGTCCCGGTTAATCGCACAGAAAAATCGTTGTTGGGTAGTGAGCGTGAAAATAATTGGAAGTATCTGCCGTTAATCAATGCATTAACGCGTTTAGCTGCATTGCTCCATGACTGGGGAAAAGCCTCACAACTGTTTCAAGATAAATTAAACCCACATGTTAAAACCCCTTTTAAAGGGGATCCGCTGCGCCACGAATGGGTTTCATCATTATTATTTAGTGCGCTGGTAAAAAGCCAAGTAGAGCCGCAACGGGATGAAAGCTGGCTTGATGCGCTAGTCACACAGCAATGGGATGAAGTGCAGTTACAACAGTGGGCTAAACAAAATCAACAAGCGGCATTACCATTATCTGGGTTACCTGATGCGGCCTCGTTATTGGTTTGGTTGATTGTTTCTCATCATAGATTACCGTTTTTAGCGAATGATAAAGAACGTTTATTCTATGCAGATAAAGCCTGTGATTCGTTAGCAAAACTGTTAGAGACAGTGGATAAACAGTGGGGCTACCAAAATTACTATAATGAAGATGAATATTCACAACGCATTAATCAATGCTTTGAATTCCCATATGGCTTATTGAGTGAGTCAAAAGTATGGCGACAAACATTAAGTCAGGCGGCAGAGCACCTTAAACACCAGCTCCCTTTGTTAAATGAAGCGATAGAGAATGGCTGTTGGCGGTTAGTCGTGGAACAGGCACGCTTATGTTTGATGTTAGGGGATCACAATTATTCCTCAAAAGAAGCTGATTCAACATGGGAGTCAGGTATTCCATTATATGCCAATACGCAGCGTTTACATGGGCAAACCGAATACAAGCAACGGCTCGATGAACACTTGGTGAATGTGGCTAGTGTTGCGGCAAATGTCACAGAATATTTACCATTTTTCGCAACAGAACCGCCTGTGGCAAGTGATATTAACAAACTTAAGCACAATAAAAATGCTGCCGGTAAATTTAGCTGGCAGGAAGATACAGTTAGCACCATTTACCAATATCGAGAAGAACAGCAAGATAAAGTTCAAGGGTATTTTGTTGTTAATATGGCGAGTACTGGCTGTGGTAAAACAGTCGCCAATGCTAAAATTATGCAAGCGCTAGCGGAAGATAAACAAAGTTTGCGATTTATTCTAGCGTTAGGGCTTCGTACATTGACGTTACAAACAGGGGATGAATATCGTGACCGGTTAGGCGTCAAAGATGACAACCTTGCCGTATTGATTGGCTCCAAAGCGGTATTAGAGTTGCATCAAGAGCCTCTTGAAGAACAAAAATCAATCAAAGAAGAGCATCAATTAGCGGGATCGGGTTCTGAGTCCCAAGAGAGCCTTTTTGATGATGAAGGACTAGAATTAAACTGGCAAGGCAGTTTACCGGAGGAAGAACTTTCAACGGTATTGACGAGGCCAAAAGATAGAGCTTTGCTCTATGCTCCGATCTTAGCTTGCACTATTGACCACATGATGGGAGCGACAGAAACCATCCGTGGTGGACGCTATATCCTTTCCTATTTACGGTTAATGTCATCTGACTTAATCATTGATGAGATTGATGACTTCACGGGGGATGATCCCAAAGCGATTGGGCGTTTAGTCTATTTAGCGGGGGCTTTGGGTCGAAAGGTCATGATCTCTTCTGCAACTATCCCGCCAACGTTGGCACTTTTCTATTTCAAAGCTTACCAATTAGGTTGGCGAATTTATGCACTGAGTCAGCAAAAGTCACTGAAAGTGGGCTGCATTTGGGTGGATGAGGGGCGATATGACGAGAAAAAAGATAAATGTGTTCATTCATGCCAAATTGCCACCATCACAGCGAGAGATGACGCTGCAACGCTTGAACATTACCGTCAATATCATCATGCATTTATTGAAAAACGTATTAAAGTTTTACAATCATTGGTCGCACGTCGAAAAGCATTTATTTTGCCGATGCAAAAAGGGCAGGGAGGTGACCGACAAACGCAATATTTTTCATCTATTCAGCAAGGAATTCTCGGGTTGCACCAAGCCCATTCTTGCACTGAGATGCAAACTCAATTGCAAGTCTCTTTTGGGGTAGTACGTGTTGCCAATATTTCAGTTTGTGTTGCACTAACCCATTATTTATTAGCTAATGAATGGCCTGAAGAAATAGAAATTCGTGCTATGGCTTACCATAGTCAGCAAGTATTGTTGTTACGTCATGAGCAAGAAAAACACCTTGATGCGGTATTGAAACGTAAAGAAAAAGCAGGGGAACAACCTGAAGCTTTCCAAAACTCCATAATTCGAAAGCATATCGATCAGGTTCACCTGCAAGATAAAGCTAAACACCTTATTTTTATTTTAGTGGCAACGCCTGTGGAGGAAGTGGGGCGAGACCACGATTTTGATTGGGCGGTGATCGAACCGTCATCCTATCGCTCTATAATTCAAATGGCAGGGCGAGTACGTCGGCACCGAGAGGGCGAAATTATCCATCCCAATATTGCGTTATTGCAATATAACTGGAAGGGCTTTATCGAAGAAAAACCTCAGGATGTTTTTTGTAAGCCTGGTTATGAAAATGGCAATTTAAACTTACGCCTATCTACTCATAATTTATGTGACTTGGTGGATGAAGAACAACTGCTGAAATCCGTTGATGCGATCCCTAGAATTCAACCTATTCCAGACTGGAAAAAGCAGCAAACCACCAATTTAGTTTGTCTAGAACATGCATCAATCGAACGATTGATGGGCGATACTACCGATCTTAAACCAAAAACGGCCACTCGTTCACGTCTGTTCTCTCAAACAGTAGAGACTCCGTTAAATAGGCCGACCACGCTTTGGGGATATACCTGCGGTGCTTGGGGATTAACTGCGCTTTCTCAGCAGTTTTTTTCATTTAGAAAAAGCGAGCCAACAATACGTTTGTCGCTGATTTTATCAGCAAAAAATGAATCTTATTTCTGTGAATATGATAATGACAATGGTTGGGTAAATAAAAATAATGAATATGGGATAGGTTTTCAGCCACTTGCAGAACAATTAAAAGAGAGGTTATGGCTAGTACGTGATTATCAGCAATCATTAGAAGGCCGTGAAAATGAATACCAGTCAGTTGAACAACTTTCTCGGCGTTATGGCGAAATTAGTTTTTCACCACATGAAAAAAGTGGGATTCATTTTTATTATAACGACCAAATGGGACTCAGCACATTTAATGTTTCCGAGTAAAAATTTCAGTCACAAGGACCATTTACTATGTTAGATCCAGCAATAGAGGCCTTTTTTGCTGAGCGCAAAGAGGGATGGCTTAAAAAAAATGCAAAGGCATCGATGGGTGACGATGAGATGCTGCAATTGCAACAGGAATGTGATGTCGTTTTTTCATTGTCACAGTGGTTGCCGAATGCGGCAAAACGGGCAGGGCAAATATCATTATCTACTCACCCTTGCACCTTTAGCCACCCAAGTTCCCGAAAGAACAAAAATGGTTATGTCACTGCGATACTTGCTAGTTGTGAACAAGAAAATGATGGTTTTTTACGAACCGGAAACGTTGTTGTGGAAACGGATGCATTAGGTAATGCGGCAGCCCTTGATGTATATAAATTCCTCACACTTGAATTACAAGATGGCCAAACATTATTGACTCATATTAAGGATGAAACTCCATTAGCAAAAGAGTTACTTAACCAAGGGGATGAAAGCTATCACGTTATGCGGGATGGTTTTCTCGCTATGGTTGTGACAGACAATACGGTAGTGACAAGTTCTAAAATCAAACAAGTTTATTTTCCTGTTTGGTTAGAGGATTGCGAATATCACTTATTATCCCCATTAACCCCCTCTGGTTTGGTTTTTGAACTACGCGAACGCATTGATGCGATTCGATTTTCTGAACAGACTAAAGCACTGCGAGATTTAAAACGTAAAGGGGAATTTAGCGACATTGGCTATCAAGAAATTTATGGTCTTACTACCATTGGTTACGGGGGGACTAAGCCACAAAATATTTCCGTACTCAATAATCAAAATGCAGGTAAAGCCCATTTATTACCCTCACTTCCCCCAAAAATTACTCAACGAAAACTGCGTTTACCTACTCATGATTTCTTCTCAAATACGCTAAACCCTTGGCAGGTAAAAGATACGTTAGAGGCATTTCATAGCTTAATTTCATTACCGAAAGAACAGCGTGGTAGTCGTTTTATTGAATATCGTGACAGGCGCATTCAAGAGTATCTGGATTACATTATGTTAACCATGTGGGAGATCCGGCGTGAGTTTGAACGAAATGGCGCTCAATTACCGACCCAACTCGCCAAAGTGCAACAAGTTTGGTTATTTCCAGACCAACAGGGGCGTAATAACTCAGATGAATGGTTAGAGGGGGTGATCCTCCTTATTGCCCAGCAATTTATGCGGCATTATAAAAAAGTACTGGGGAAAAAAGCGATTAGTCTAGGTGATGATGAGTTGGCGGCTATTGCGGACGTTATTGCCATCAATAAGGAGCTATTACGATGAGTTCCACTTATATACTTAAATTGCCTCATTTAAACATTCATAATGCGAATGCACTCTCTAGTCCTTATACCATTGGTTTTCCAGCTATGACGGCCTGGTTAGGTTTTATGCATGCTCTAGAGCGGAAACTCCGAGTTGTGAGTGAACTAGATATTGTTCTCGACTCTATCGCAATGGTCAGTCATGACTGTGACTTACAAACCTATCGTGGAGCTAATGATTATGTTAGTTCCATTGTGGGAACAGGCAATCCATTAAATAGTGATGGCTCGCGCTCCGCATTTATCGAAGAGGCTCGTTGCCATTTAGACGTTTCTTTATTGATTAAATATGGCATTAAAAACAATGATGTGATTGAAGGGCTACCTGAACATTCCCCCTTACTAGATATTATCCATGATTTAGTAATGACAATGAAATTGGCTGGTGGCGATATTCTGTCATTAGGTAAACCCGCTGCATATATTCTGCCATCGGAAGATGCGGATGGGAAATATAGGCAAGGCTTATTGAATAGTGTGATGCCTGGCTACGTATTGATTGAGCGTCGTGACCTGATGATTGAAGCCATGGAAGAAGGACAAGATGCTATAGATGCCCTGCTGGGGTATCTGGTCGTAGAAAATAACTGCGTTGAAGTGGGAAAGGAAAATGGGAACAAGGCGTCATTTGAATGGCAAGCGCAACGTAAAACGGCAGGCTGGATTGTTCCAGTAGCAACTGGATATCAAGGTATTTCCCCGTTAGGGCAAGCAAAAAACCAGCGAGACTCAGAAGTGCCACATCGGTTTGCCGAAAGCGTGGTCACGTTAGGGGAGTTTGTATTAGTAAATCGCGTGAATAACATTCATGAAATTTTATGGGAATTTAATTTTGTTGAGTCCCAAAACCTGTATTTATGCCAACAAGTGGCAGCTAACTTTATTTCGAGTGGAGAGTAACTAATGGCGAAGAATAATGATGTTGCATCGGTTTTAGCATTTGAAAAAAAACTGGTTCCATCGGTCGGTTATTTCTATGGCACTTGCTGGGATAATAAATCGCAATTTGCGCCATTATCGTTACAAGAAAAATCGGTAAGAGGCACTATCTCAAATCGCTTAAAAGGCGCTGTAAAAAATGACCCGTTAAAATTAAACTCCGAGGTGGAAAAAGCTAATTTACAAACAGTAGATGCTTGTGCGTTAGGGACTGAACAAGACACCTTAGTGCATCAATTTACCTTGAAAATTCTTGGCGGTGTGGAAACGCCATCGGCTTGTAATAATGCATTATTCAAGCAAAGTTATACCCAAGCGGCAAAAGAATATATCGAACAACAAGGTTTTCAGGAGTTAGCTCGCCGTTACGCCCAAAATATCGCGAATGGGCGTTTTTTATGGCGCAACCGTGTGGGGGCTGAACAAATCGAGGTAGTTGTCAAAGTACTCAACAAAGGGCAGCCACTGGAATGGGTGTTTGATGCCACACAATATAGCATTCATCAATTTGATGCTAAAGATGAAAAAATCAACCAATTGGCTGAAAAAATTGCGGCGGCTTTAGCGCAGCCTCAAGGCGCATTATTACTGGAAATCACTACATATTCACAACTAGGTAAAGCTCAAGAAGTGTATCCAAGTGAAGAACTGGTGATGGATAAAGGCAAAGGAGATAAAAGCAAAATTTTGTACCATGTGAATGGGCACGCCGCGATGCATTCGCAAAAAATTGGTAATGCTTTGCGTTCTATTGATACATGGTACCCTGCGTATGGTACTGAAGGCGGTGCAGGCGCTATCGCGATTGAGCCTTATGGTGCGGTCACTAACCTCGGAACAGCCTATCGTACACCAAAAGATAAACAAGATTTTTATACCCATTTTGATAAATGGGCGCGAGGTGAAAAGCTATCGCGTATTGAAGATGAACACTATGTGATGGCGGTTTTAGTTCGCGGCGGTGTATTTGGCGAAAGTGACAAATAAGGTGGGCTATGAATTATTATCAGGAGGTCACTTTATTGCCGGACTCAACCGTCCCATTGGATTTTCTTTGGCAAAAGGTTTACCAGCAAATTCATATAGCGCTGGCGGATAATAAAACGTCTCAGGGGCACAGTGCGATTGCGGTTGCCTTTCCTGAATACGGCAGCGTTGGCTTTCGCTTAGGTAGAAAAATTCGTTTGCATGCGACAACACAAAGTGAACTTGAGCAGTTAAATTTGCAAAAGTGGTTAGCACGGTTAATGGATTATGCTCATATTAAATCGATTCAGGCAATACCAGAGCAGCATGTTCAAGTCAGTTATATTCGAAAGCATGTAAAAGGGCTGAGCCGAATTGAAGCCGATATGCAGCAAAAAGCACGGTTATGGTCTGAAAAATCAGGGCAACCATTGGAACAGTGTTTGAAAACATTGTCTGAGAGTAAGCCAAAAGCGAACAATCGTTTGCCATTTATTTGGGTTGAAAGTTTACATGCCAGAGATAAGCAAGTCGAAAGCCGGCCTTTTCCTTTGTTTATAGAAAGGATAGAAGCTACACAAAAGCAAATTGGGGTGTTTAGTTGTTATGGTCTTAGTCAAGCAACTAGTGGCTCAGTTTGTTTAGCAACGGTTCCCCATTTTTGACCTTTGCTTTTTGCTCTTTTAAAATTAGTCAGTAAATCAGTAGGTTATAACTACCAGTAAATAAAAGGGTATTTTCCAATAAATACCCTTAATTGATTGTTATCACTTATTTTTATTTTAAAGTGCATCGTTCACCGCCACACAGGCGGCTTAGAAAAATACCCCCAATCGCGGCACCTGCTATCGCAAGTTCACCGCCACACAGGCGGCTTAGAAAATACTGCATATTATTTAGCGGTATTGAGCGATGTTCACCGCCACACAGGCGGCTTAGAAATGACTTTCTTTACTATGATAAAGCAGAGAAACGTTCACCGCCACACAGGCGGCTTAGAAATGATTATGGTCAGCCGGAGATGTGGCAATACAGTTCACCGCCACACAGGCGGCTTAGAAAGATAATTGTATTGACCTAATTGCAACTGACCCGTTCACCGCCACACAGGCGGCTTAGAAATTTAGGAAATAATATGGCGGCAAGAACACACGGTTCACCGCCACACAGGCGGCTTAGAAAAGATTGAAAGATGGAAAGATTGAATACGGAGAGTTCACCGCCACACAGGCGGCTTAGAAATGTTAAACTGTTAGCCCCTAGCGCATCTGTTGGTTCACTGCCGTACAGGCAGCACAGAGAAACTGATCTATTTACTGCAGTCGGTATGTAGTACAGACGATACAATGGAATGTGATTTGCACTAAAAAGCAATTTGCATTACAGTGCAAATTATGATGAGGGTATATGTATACTGTAAAATATCATTCTGAGGCTGAAAAAGAAGCAAATGCACTGCCTTTAAAAATCAAGGTGAAATATGACCGCCTCATTAAAAAATTAGAGTTATCAGCTAATTATTTAAGAGAACCAGATACTAAATCATTGGGCTATGGATTGTTTGAGATAAGAACTATGGGAAGTGAAATAGCTAGGGGGTTATGGGTTTACCACAAAGATAAAACAATTTTTATGCTCAGGATCTTTATCAAAAAGTCACAAAGAACCCCAAAGTCTGAGTTTTATTTAGCGAGAAAACGTTTATTGGAGCTATTAAACGATGAAAACACATAAAGAGCTACATGATGAATGGATGAAAGATCCAGAATACCAAGCTGCTTATGAAGAAGAAATAAGAACTGAAAAATTGCAGGCTATGCTTAAGGAGTGGAGAGAGTCTGCTGGGTTAACGAAAATTCAAATAGCTGAAATTATAGGAGTTAATCCATCAACTATCACAAGGTTGGAGAGTAATGTGAATAATGCGAGCATTAAAAGCATTGTAAAGTATGCTGCTGCATGTGGAATTAAAAACCCAATAATTGCCCTTTAAGATTATTTATTTTTGTCGTAATTACTGCACTGCCAGCTTAGAAATTTGGTTAAATAACATAAATAGCAGTGAAGGGGCTCTACTACACGGGGCGTTTTTACATGATTAAATTGAAAAAATATGACCTCAAGGTCGTTTTTACGTGATTTTACCATCTTTTACCTAAGTTAAATTTAGTGTTAGATGTATTCGTAACTATCACTTGTTTTGATAGCTTAGAAATGAAATAAATAATGGGTATCGTTACCGCCATATAGGCGGCTCTCTTTCTTTAATTTATCGCCTGAAAAAAATAATGGGTATTAGTACTTAAAATTAGGAGTAAACAATGAATTTTGAATTAGAAATAAGCTTTTATAGATTTACCTTAATAATTAGAGTTACCAAATGGTTTTACTAACTAATTAATTGATTAAGTATCGATACTCAAACAAACAAATTAAACATCAACGATAACTGCTCGAAAGCTTGGTGGACCAAACGCTCGGTATAGCGCGGGAGGATAGAAATAATCAGCCCTAACATACTAATTCCAATGGTAAGCGTTAAAGGAAAACCGACCACAAACACCGATAGCTGCGGGGTCATGCGGTTTAGAATACCCAAAGCAAGGTTTAGAATTAAAAATAAGGTGATAAACGGTAAAGCCAACATTAACCCATTAATAAATATGGTGTTAGCAAATTGGACAAATACCCAAAAACCATCGCGATTTAATGGTGCGGTTTGAATTGGGAGCAGTTCAAATGAATTGACTACAATATAAATAAGCCACAAGTGCCCATCGAAAGCGAGAAACAATAAAATAGTAATTACGTTAAATATGCGACCTAAAATTGGCATATTGGGCCCGCCAGTTGGGTCAAAAAAGGTGGCGAAAGATAACCCCATTTGCAAACCAATCACTTCCCCCGCATGGCGCACGGCAGCAAATGCCATTTGCATTGTGAGTCCCATCGCAATACCAATCACCATTTGCTGCACGATGACCCATAACCCCATAGCAGAAAATAGAGGAATATTCACGACAGGAAGTTGTGGGGAAACAATCAACACAACAAAAAAAGCCAATGCAACGCGAACTTTGGTAATCGCCTGTTTTTCATTAAAAAAGGGCGCTGTACCAAGCAGCGCCAAAAGGCGTATGAAAGGGTAAAAACCTTGGCTTAGCCACAATGTGAGTGTTTCGCTGGTAATGGTTAGCATTGTTAGCCAATAATAAACGGTAAATTGCTCAACAACGAGCGCATATAATCGGTAAGCAAATTCAGCATCCAAGGCCCTGCAATAATAATCACAGAAATAACCGACAAAATTTTAGGAATAAAAGACAGTGTCATTTCATTCACTTGCGTGGCGGCTTGCAGTAAGCTGATAATTAAACCCGCCGCCAAAGCGGCTAATAACAAAGGGGCAGCTAGCATCAGCGCAATTTTCATCGCTTCAGTTCCCATCGCCATTACTGATTCAGGTGTCATAACTACTCCGAGTAAAATAATCCTAATTAAAAAAGCTTTGCGATAATGAGCCAAGCAATAGTTGCCAACCATCAACTAATACAAACAACATTAATTTGAATGGCAAGGAAACTGTTGCGGGGGGAACCATCATCATCCCTAATGCCATTAAGACACTGGCAACGACTAAGTCGATGATTAAAAATGGAATAAAAATAGTAAAACCAATTTGGAATGCGGTTTTTAGTTCGCTGGTAATAAAGGCTGGGACTAAAATACGTAATGGAACATCTTTCGCTTCTTGAATTTCACCTACCTTAGCTATTCTTGCGAATAGGGCTAAGTCGGATTCGCGTGTTTGCCCTAACATAAAGGTTCTTAAGGGTGCTGTCCCTTTCTCTAAAGCGGTTTCGAGGCTAATTTTGTCTTCGCTAAAAGGCTGGTAGGCTTCACGATACACTTGGTCGGCAACGGGTGACATCACAAAAAAGGTCAAAAACAGTGCTAAACCCAATAAGACTTGGTTCGGTGGAGCGGAGGGCGTTCCGAGTGCGTTACGCAATAAACCTAAAACAATAATGATGCGGGTAAAACTGGTCATCATTAATAATAAGGCGGGAATAAAGCCTAATAAGGTCAAAAATAAAAGCGTTTGAACAGGTAAAGACCAAGTTTGTCCGCCATCAGCCATTGAATGGCTAATAATGGCTGGTAGTGCCGCAGAAGCGGAGTTTGGCAATAAAAACAAGAGGGTAGTAATCGTGAGTAAAGATTTTAGAGGTAACATGAGCCCTTCCGATTACTTATGCATAAGTGTAACTGAAGCCGCACATTTTGCAGCCTCTTGTTTTTTCTTTAATAAAGACTGAAAGGTGAGCGGTTCAGTTGGCAATGTCTCAACGACTTCAGGTGCAGCCGGGTATTGGTGTAAGAGGCTGATATTTTGTGTGGTAACACCTAATACCAAACACTCATTATTCACCTCAACAACCACAACGCGTTCTTTATTACCTAATGAGCAACGGCTTTTGACTTTTACGATTTGCTCCTTGCCCATTTTTTGGGGAGCAAATCCTAATTTTTTCACCAACCAAGCACCTGCTAGTATCAATAAAATGATCCCCCCTAAAGCCCCTGATATCTGCGTTAAGCTATCATTGTGGTCAATAGCAGGAGTATTAGGTTCACCGGAGGAAACGGTTGTTGATAAAAAAGGCACAGATATCGGTGCCTGCTCAGTTTGATTGGGTATTGCCATTATCAGCGACTCACGTGGTTAATTAACGACTTAAACGGCGCATACGTTCGGAAGGCGTAATGATGTCAGTAATACGAATACCGTAATTATCTGAAACCACGACCACTTCTCCCTGCGCAATTAAATAGCCATTGATCAGAATATCCAGTGGCTCACCCGCTAAGCCATCCAGAGAAACTACAGAACCTTGGGATAAGCTCAGTAGTTTTTTAATGGTCATTTTAGTGCGACCCAATTCAACTGAAAGACGGACAGGAATGTCCATGATCATATCGATATCAGACAGTTGATTTAGCGGGTTTTGTCCATCAAAGTTGTCGAAAGCCTGTGCACCAGCTGAGGCGGATTCCGCTTTTTTTTGCTGTTCCAGCGCTTCAGCCCACAGGTCTTCACTGTCGTGATTGGTTGATGCATCAGGAGAGTTCTTCGCCTCACTCATTGGTACTTTCCTCATCTAGAGTGTTTAATACAGGGTTAATCAAATGTTCTACACGCAATGCATACTGACCATTTTGAGTACCGTATTGACTGGTTAATACGGGAACGCCATCAACATTAACGATGAGGCGGTCAGGTTTCTCAATTGGGATCACATCCCCTTTTTGCAGTTGCAGTAAGCGAGAAATTCGCATTGGAATGTCAACAAAGTTGGCAACCAATTCAAGTTCAGAACGTTTCACTTGGGTGACAAGGTTGGTGACCCAAGTTTCATTTTCTTGGTGGCCTTGTTCCATTGGTGGGTTTATTAAACGTTCACGTAATGGCTCAATCATGGCGATCGGAATACAAATACTGAATTCACCAACGGTATTGCCTATCTCCACTAAAAACGGTGTGGTAACGACAATGTCATTAGGGGAGGTGGTGATATTAGTGAATTTGACTTGGATTTCAGAACGTACATATTCCACTTCAATATCAGCGATTGGCTTCCAAGCATCGCGATAAGCCCCTAAAGCTAACTTGAGCATGCGATTGATAATGCGTTGTTCAGTATTGGTAAACTCTTTACCTTCTTGCCGTACAGGAAAGCGGCCGTCTCCACCAAATAGATTGTCGACAGCGATGTAAACTAATGCGGGCTCAAAGGTAAACAGTGCCGTGCCTCGTAAAGGCGGCATATGGATTAAGTTTAAGTTAGTCGGTACGGGTAAATTACGCGCAAACTCATGGTAAGGTTCAATTTTAATACCGCCCACCGTAATATCTGGGCTGCGACGTAACATATTGAACAAACCCATACGGAACTGGCGAGCAAAACGTTCATTAATGATTTCGAGAGACTGCATTCGCTCCCGAATAACTCGACGTTGAGTATTCGGGTCGTAAGGGCGAACATTATCTTTCCCTTGAGTCTCTGGCACAGGCGTACTGCTTGATGGTGCATCATCATTAAGCAGCGCATCAATTTCGGCCTGAGATAAAATATTATCGCTCATGAATATTACCGCAGAATAAAAGTAGTAAATAACACATCAGAAATATCCTGATCGGTATCACCTGGGATCAGGGTAGGGGTGAGTGTTTGCTTGATATCTTTCATTAACTGCAACTTACCTTCATGCGTCTCAATATTTTTTACTTTTTGCTCTGAAAGTAGCAGTAACAAACGGCTACGCACTTCAGGGAGGTATTCATGAAGTTGTTTGCGCGATTTTTCGTTCGCAAGTCGCAAAGTCACATGGATATAAAGCACACGATCAGGTGCATCGGCTGCACCTGCCAAATTGACGGTAAATGGCTCTAACTCCATAAAAATGGGTTGTGGCATGTTCGGGCGCTTTTCTTCCTCACTCGCCGTTTGCGTGCCTTGTTGTGTCGTCCACCAGGTATAACCCCCAAACCCTGCGCCAGCAAGGGCAAGAAGGGCAAATAGAATAAGCAACCCTTTGTTGGAACTTTTTGATTTTTTGCTCGACGACATTTAGCTGAATTCCTGTTTCTTGGATGCTAAACCCAAATGGGTTTTTACGTTATGATCTCTAGCATTATGGCTTGGTTGCCAAGAGTTAAAGGAGTGAAAAACGAAACAAAAAGGCGGTAACTCGGCGCTTTAGCTAGGAAATTACCGCGATTCGTTTGTTTTTTATGCAAAAGTGTTAATGCCACCCTGTCTTGATGCCACTGTTTTAGGTGAAACTGTCGAATTTGTTTCGCTGATACCAACAGCACCAACGGATGGATGTGTCGCTTGAATTTGGCCATCGTTTTGGTGCGCATTTTGCTGAGAGCTATCGGATTGCTGGTTCAAGTTATCTTGGCCAACAGAGCCTTGAGCAAGATGAATACCACTTTCTTGTAGCGCACTGCGTAGCACTGGCATCATGGATTCCATGGCTGCACGTACATGACTATGTGGAGAGACAAAATGCATTACTGCTTGGTTATCTTCGATGCGTAAATGCACATTTAGTGATCCTAACTCTTCAGGGTGCAAGCGAATTTGTGCCTGAGATATTCCTTGGCGAGAGAAAAATAACATATGTTGGCTTAATTGCTGCTGCCACGCTTCGCTACCTAATTGGCTGGCTAAATGCATGGTTGGAGCAGCCGTTGGCGCATTTATGGTTGCCGCTTGGGCTGTTGATGTCGTTGGCATCATGCTAACTGGCGCGGTCGTTGTATGCTGTGAGGATGTGGTGGTAAAAGCACCAGTCTCAGTTTGTAGTGTAAATGCGCCTTTTGCGGTTTGGTTCAGGGCTTCACTTGAAACATTTTGTAGGTTTAATACTGGGTCTTTATCACTCACTTTTTTATTCAATGGCATGAAATCAGCAGTTAAATTTTTACTGCGTATATCTCGTGGGTTATCAAAGGGAAAAAGAGGCTGGTCACGACGTTCTTCTTTTTCATTCTTAATAAATACCCCAAGTTCTGGGCCATCTTCTTCGCCTGCGATTTGTTGCTGTGAACCTTCCAGATGTTTGCCATCATCTTCATTAATGATGCCATCTGCATTATCCGTTAGGTGCTGCATTTTTTGGGTAAATGCGCCTAAAACCGGGTGTGCTTCTGTTTTAATAGTTGTATTTGCCGTTGCTTGTACTTGGCCAGTTAATGACTGTTTTAGGCTATTTAACCACGCTTGCTCGTTGGCATCTTTGCCTGTTAGTAGCTCAGTGTTAAGTGCAGTTTGCACGCTATCAGCACGCAAGTTACGGCTAAAGTTCAGTTGCTCAATGGCACTTTCAGCCGTTTTTTGTCCAGCTTGGGTTTGCTCTATCGTTTCTTTACCCGCTATTGCCAATTTGTTGTCGACAATGTCTTTATTAAGAGCTTCTTCATTAACAGGTTGATTAGTAACGTTTTGTTTTTCAATTGGTTGCTGGTTATCAAGCATGGCTTGAAAGGGGAGTGCAGGGGCTAGATTTTCATCAGCGCGCGATTCATTTTGTTGTATATTGCCATTTTTAGTCGATGATGCGGTTGGCACATTCAGGGCGTTGATGTCCATTTATTGAGGTCTCCGTAAAGTCGCTCGTTGAGCAAATTCATCCATTTGCTTTTGTTCTAAGCGGTTTTGACGTTGGTATTCAGTATGTTCAGCACGTTGAATTAACGTATCGAACGCATTGACACGCTGTTGTTTTTCTTGCCAATGGCGGTTAGCTTCGTTAACGCGTTGCTCCCATAAATTTAGCTGCTGTTGCTGTTGCTCAATGGTCAGTTCCAATGTGACCAAAAATTGCTGATAATTCTGCCACTTATCCGATTCCATCCCCGTATGCAAGGTTTGGTTGAGTTTTTGACGATATTCGGATTGGTAGTTTTCCAACATATTTAGTTGCTGCGCCATTTGGGTGTGGGTTTGGCGTACTTGAGCTAACACTTTCGCTGCTTCTTCCGAGGCTTCAACAGCTAAGGTGAGTAATGTTGTTAAGGCATTATTTTTGGCCATTTATCCCCTCGTTATTCGTTGGGAACCACTTGTGTCAACTGTTCGCATGCGGTTTGATAATCACATCGCTCATCAATATCTTGCTGCAAGAACTTCGACATCCGTGGGTAATATTGAATTGCTGTATCCAACATGGGGTCACTGCCCATGGCGTACGCACCGACGTTAATTAAATCTCGGTTGCGTTGATAACTAGACGTTAACTGCTTGAAACGTTGAATTTTTCGGTAATGCTCTTTAGGAATGAGCTCCGTCATTGCTCGGCTGATAGATGCCTCGATATCTATTGCAGGGTAGTGCCCTGACTCTGCCAGTGAACGTGAAAGTACAATATGGCCATCCAAAATGGCGCGAGCCGAGTCAGCAATTGGGTCTTGTTGGTCATCCCCTTCCGTTAAAACGGTATAGAAAGCGGTAATTGACCCACCATTTTTCCCATTCCCTGCACGCTCAACTAATGCTGGTAATTTGGCAAATACAGAAGGTGGATAGCCTTTCGTTGCTGGTGGTTCACCCACGGCTAACGCAATTTCCCGTTGTGCCATGCTGTAGCGAGTGAGTGAGTCCATAATCAACAGCACATTTAAACCTTTATCGCGAAAATACTCAGCGATACGAGTGGCATAAGAGGCGCCTTGCATGCGCAATAGAGGAGACACATCGGCTGGCGCTGCAACGACAACGGCACGTTTTAAGCCATCAGCCCCTAAGATATTTTCAATGAAATCTTTGACTTCACGACCACGTTCACCAATCAACCCGACTACGATAATATCGGCTTGTGTAAAGCGTGCCATCATGCCAAGTAATACGCTTTTACCCACACCAGAGCCAGCAAATAGCCCCATACGTTGGCCGCGACCGACGGTTAATAATGCATTGATTGCACGAACACCGACATCCAATACATTACTAATAGGCGTTCGTTCTAATGGGTTAATTGGTGGGGTAATTAATGGCGCGCGTGTTTTTACCTCTAAGGGGCCTTTTCCATCTAATGGATTACCTTGGGCATCAAGTACTCTGCCTAATAATTCATTACCAATAGGGAGTAAGCGGCTAGTTTGTCCGTCATCACCGGTTGATTGTGCATAAACACGGGCACCCGGGGCGATCCCCTCGAGGTCGGCTAATGGCATCAATAACATTCTTGGGCCGTTAAAACCGACGACTTCACACACCACTTCATCTGAGCCGCCATTAATTGAGCGTTCAATAAAGCAGGTTGCCCCCAAAGGCATTTTAATGCCTTCGGCTTCCATCACTAAGCCAGTGATTTTTGTGAGGCGGCCATAACGACGCACCATCGGGATCCCTTTCATCCGCGATTCTAAATCGTCCAACGAAGCAATCCAGCGTCCCAATCGTGCCGTCATGAAAAGCTCTCCGGTGCATATAAACGGCACAATTCTTGCCAACGTGTTGCCACAGTCATATCGATTTCACCGTCTTCTGCGACGACTCGGCAGCCACCGATATGCAGTTTAGGATCAGCGACTAAGCGCCAGCCGTTCAAGTTGAGTAGGGAACCGAGATGCTGTTCAATCAATTCAAAATGATTTGGGTTGACGTGTAGTTCAGGCCGCCCAGCAAAAATCGGTTTTTGTTGGAGTAACTGGCTGATTTCCTCCAACAATGCGGTGCCATCACAAACGGTGGATTGACCTAAAACTTGCTTAGCCGCAGTCAACGCTATCTGCAACAGTTTAGTGGTCACCACCGTATCAAAGGTATCGAGAGAATAATTGAATTCAGACAGCAGTTTTTGCCATGTTTCAATCACAGGTTGTTGCAAAGCAAGTGCCTGCTCACGCCCTTGTTCTTCTCCAGCTCGTAAGCCTTGCTCAAAACCAGCTTGGTAACCTTCTTGCTGGCCTTTTTCATGCCCTTGTTGGTAACCCGTCCGCTGTGCATCTTCCTTGATGTTATCGAGCAAATTAATTTGCTCTAACACTTCTTTTGGTTCAAGGCACGGGACTTTTGGCGCGTCAGGCTCAGGAACATCACTTAATGCAGGAATGCCTGAGTTGAGATCCCATTGATTAAGCTCACGAAGCTGCCAAGGCTGCCATTGGTCATTTGGAATTGTTGACTTAGACATAGACGTCGTCTCCACCACCTATCGCGATTTCGCCTTTTTCGACTAAACGACGAACGATAAGCAAAATGGCTTTTTGTTCGTTTTCCACTTGAGACATACGCACAGGAGAACGTGATTCCAAATCGTCGCGCACGATTTCTGCAGCGCGAGCGGCCATATTGTTGAGGAAGTGGTCGCGTAGTGCTTGGTTGCTACCTTTGAGGGCAATAACCAGCGAGTCTGTCGAAACATCCTGCAAAATACGTTGAATGCTGCGGTTGTCCACCTCGATAAGGTTTTCGAATAGGAACATTTCGTCAATAATACGTTGAGCAAGCTCACCATCGTAATCACGCATTGCATCGATAACGCTTTCTTCTTGCTGGCTTTTCATCAGGTTGATGATTTCTGCCGCAGTTCTCACACCACCCATTTTGCTGCGTTTGAGGTTTTGGCCATCCAGTAAGTTGTTCAATACTTCGGTCAATTCCGCCAATGCAGCAAGGTTGGACACCACCAAAGGTGGCGATACGTAGCATAATATCGTTGCGTTGGCGCTCTTCGAATAATTCGAGGACATCCGCTGCAAGATTGCGTTTTAAGTGAACCAAAATAGTCGCGATAATTTGCGGATGTTCATCACGGATAATATCGGCAACGGTTTGGGGTTCCATATAGTTGAGGCTTTCGATCCCTGACGTGGTTTCTTGTTTTTCAAAGATGTCCTCAAGTAAGCTTGCGGCGCGTTCTTCGCCAAGTGCTTTCACCAATACAGAACGCAGATAGTCATTCGTGTTGATATTGAGAGCTGCGAATTGAATCGCTGACTCTTCAAATTCAGTTAATACTTCTGCCAATTCATTATTTGAGATTTGGCGCATGTTTGACACTGCCATACTCAATTGCTGAACTTCTTTAGGATTCAGGTGCTTAAATACTTCCGCAGCCTGGTCTTCACCGAGCGTCATTAACATCACGGCACTTTTTTCTGTTCCACTTAAACTCATTGGGATTTTTCTAACCACTGACGGATAACCATTGCCACGATTTGTGGGTCTTTTTCTGCCATTTCACGGATACGTTGGCTTTGGATCTCAGCACTAACACGTTGACGAGTCAGGCGACGGCGTGTTTGCTCATCCATTTCTTCATCAATCGCTTCATCAACCACGAGCGGTGTTTTCAGTTGTGTGGCAACAAAAACCTCGGCTTCAGCTTGGGCTTGTTGTGCTTTTCGGTATTTAACCCATTGAGGTTTGATACCGAAACGCCACATAAACCAAGCAATAATGGCAATAAGCAGTATTTTTCCGTAATCCAGTAACTGAGCAATAAATTGTGGGCTTTCAAGCAACGAAGGTGCTTCTTCAACCGGAGCCTCATTGGTAAACAATGAATTAGTAATGTTGAGAGAATCCCCACGTGCAGTGGAAAAGCCCATTGCTTCGCGTGTCAATGCTTCAATTTGTTGCAGCATCTCTGGTGGCAATGGCTTCATTTCTGGGCCATTTTCACCATCTTGTGAATGGTAATTGACAATAACTGCGACCGAGAGCCTATCGACGACACCAATTTGCCGTTGAGTGTGACTAATTTTGCGATCTACTTCGTAATTTGTGGTTTCATCGCTTTGCGAGTTCGAGACACTATTACGGTTATTCGCCGTTTGAGCGCCATCTTTATTGTCTTTATTGGTTTCAATAGGTGCACTTGGTGCACTAACGGGTTGATTTGAAAGCGCACCTGGCACTCCACCGGTTCCGCCATTGTTATTTTGCATACTTTGGCTGTTTTGGCGGGAACGAATGGCCGCACTATCTGGCGTTTGGTTAGGCTTATATTCCTCTGAAGTTTGTTCGACTTTCGAGAAATCCATTTGTGCGGTGACTTGGGCATGAATATTGGCACGACCCACTAACGGTGACAGAATATCTTCAATGCGCTGTTTGAGATGGGATTCCATCTCTTTAGTCATTTTGATTTGTGCGCTGTTCGCCGATTGCTGGCTATTATCGTTATTGGTGAGTAAGCGACCCGCTTGGTCAACAATAATGACATTACTAGAGGTTAGGCCTGTTACGCTACTTGATACCATATGGACAATAGCGCTGATTTGCCCTTCATCAAGCATTCTTCCCGGTAGTAAACCGACCGTCACAGAGGCCGTTGGTAGCTTTTGCTCACGCACAAATAAGGTGGGTTTAGGAATTGCTAAATGCACCCGAGCACTTTGTACTGGGCTTAGGGATTCAATAGTACGAGAGAGTTCACCCTCTAATGCACGTTGGTAATTGATTTGCTCACTAAATTGGCTGATACCGAATTGTTCTTTATCTAATAATTCAAAACCAGTATTGCCACCTTTAGGTAAACCTGATTGAGCGAGTTTTAAACGTAATTCATGCACTTTATCTGCAGGAACTAAAATAGCGCTGCCATTATCAGCAATTTGATATGGCACATTCATCTGAGTTAGCTGGCCAACAATATCGCCACCATCTTTAGCACTTAAATTGCTAAGAAGTACACGGTAATCAGGGCTGCGTAGCCAGAGGAGAAGGGCGACAATAATTGAAACAGCCGCAGCCGCCGCAATCATTAACGGTATTTTAGGATCAGCTTTAATCCTTTCAACTATAGAGGCAAAACCCTTTTTGGCCTCCCCTGTGTCTTTAGATGCGGCACTCATAAATATTCCCTGCTTGGCAGACTACTAGACGGATGAAAATACTTTTGGTGAAACAATGTTATTTCCCTCTTCGTAACGTCACTTTTTCACTTTGCTATTATTTCTTGTTTTAAGGGGTTCTAATGACGGAATCAGCCTATAAAATTGGTGTTATTTATCGGCTTCAAGTTAAAAAGGGTGTGGTAGGCTAAGCTAGCCAATATAGGTTATTGATAAATTCACATTAATTTAATAAGAAGAGAATCGAATGACAGTTCAAGCGATTGAAGGGGTTATTTCACAATTAAATGTCGTGGCAACCCAAGCCACTAACCCAATTAAACCCGTAATAGAGCCAGTTGGATTTGCTGATCACCTAGTTGCTTCCGTAAATCAAATTAATAAAACACGTAATGATTCAGCTAAGCAAGTTGAAAACTTTACGTTAGGAATGCAAGATATTTCCTTAAATGACGTGATGGTTGATATGCAAAAAGCAAGTTTAAGTTTACAAATGGGAATTCAAGTACGTAATAAGCTCGTGGCGGCGTATCAAGAAATTATGTCTATGCCAGTGTGATTTTACTATCTATTCGAATGTAATAAATTAATTGATTTTTCAGTACTCTGTTGGGAAAGTAATGGGGTAATTTTTTATTGCCAATAATAATCGGTTTGCATATTTTAATTCGATGATCAAGCATAGGAATAACAGTATGAAACGATTTATTGATAAGTGTTTTGTTATGGTTTCGTTCGTTATTGTTGGGTTATCATTTGTATTTGCTGGTGGGCTTGCGTTTGACCCAACTGAAAAAAGTAGTCAATCATAACTGTAATGGATTACAAGCTTTAAAAGCTGCGTGATGCGGCTTTTTTGTTATCTTAAATCCTACTTTATATATTGTTATTGTGAATTATCAATGGTCATTTTACTAATGTAGTATCCAAATAATGATTTAGATAAATGATAAACATCGGTATCATGATTAAGTGTTTTTACTTAATCACTGTATTGGAAAAATAAAAGCCATTATGAAAGTAATCTCTTCGCTATTTTGTCTATTTTTAATTACGGGTTGTACATTTACGCCTTCTTTCGAGCCTGATAAACCAACATGGCCAAAGCCGCATAAAGACGCCCGTTCATCCGAACAAAAAAGAGTCGATAGAGAAGCGGTACATGAGCAACAGCGAGCGGTGATGAGGGGAGAAAGACCTGATTATGGTGTTTTTGATAGGTACTAAACCTGAAGATGTGCTTTCTTTTAGGTTCGGATAAATAGCAAACTATTTGTTTCTTGAATTGATGTGAAAATAAAATTTGCCATTTGGTTATAAGTGTGGCTTAATATGCTCACTGGTTTGGAAGTACAGGCCTATTTATGTTAGTCAGTTTTAAGATGTTCACCATTAAGCGTTATCTCAGATACCACTTCATTGCGAATTCCTTCTAATTAATTCCCATAAGTACCACAAGAACAAACCGCAACATGCCTTATGGCAATTTTAAAAAATTAAAGGAAATTCTATGTCTAATACAATGACTGGTACAGTAAAATGGTTTAACGATGATAAAGGTTTTGGTTTTATCACTCCTGCAGACGGCAGCAAAGATGTATTTGTTCACTTTTCTGCAATTCAAAGTGATAACTTCAAATCATTAGCAGAAGGCCAACAAGTTTCATTCACCATTGAAAATGGTGCTAAAGGCCCTGCAGCAGCTAACGTTATCGCTAAATAACGATAAACGAATCGCTAAGCATTCAAAAACCTCGCTAAATGCGAGGTTTTTTCGTTTTATCGTCTGTTATCTTCAATAAATATAGAGTTAATATTATAAAAGTTGTTTGATAAAATAATTCGCACCATCACGAATTGCTTCATCTGATATTGGCATCATGCGAGAGTAATGTAAGAAAGCATGCAAAGTTCCTGGGTACATTTTATATTCACAAGGTATATTGTTAGCGTCGAGTGTTCGGAATAAAGCCAAGTTATCATCTAATAGAGGGTCAAATTCTGCACTAGCAATAAAGCAAGGTGGAATATCATAGGTTAAGTCATTATTGAATAAGCAGTAATAAGGGGCTTCTCTATCACCATTTTCCCCGAGATAGGCATTATCATAATTTTCTAAGTCTTCTTTTTGTAACCCATCCCATTCCCCACCATATAGCCGCCGACTGATTGAATCCTGTAAGCCATAAAGCCCATACCACAATAAAACGGATTTAATATTGGCACTTTCTATAGTGTTATCACGCAACCAAAGTATAGAAGCAAGAGATAACATTGCGCCAGCTGAGTCACCTGCAAAGCCAGTTTGTTGCATATTGATATTATGCTCTGCGGCATTTTGTTGATAATACTGGTAAACGGTGGATATTTCTTCAATGGCTTGGGGGTAGCGAGCTTCAGGGGATAACGAATAATCTATTCCAATAACGGTACAGCCTGAATAACAGGCTAGTAATCGCATTATGCGGTCATGAGTTTGTAAATTACCTAAAATAAACCCGCCTCCGTGAATATAAAATAAAGTTGCTGGTGGTGACTTCAGGGGGTGAAATAGACGAGTCAAAATATTGCCATATTGAGTTGGTACTTGAATATCGTAAATATTGTGCATCATTGGCGCTTCTGCATTCCAATATTTTCTATCTTCAATATACGCTTGTCGCATTCCGTAATAGCTGGTGTCAATAGGGGAAGGGGATGGGTTTTCTGCATAAAATTGCATTACAGATTGCATTTCAGGTGAAATGTGGTCTAACACATTAATTTTATTTTTCGGGTTCATTATGCTCTCCTAGCTGGATGGCTTCCATTGTAAAAGAGAGGCATAATTAAATTGTGATCCTGTTAGCCAATATTAAAATGTTCTGTATTTCAATAGAGTAAGGTTTAGGAATTTATAGGCTCTTTAATTTATATACCAAACGGCGAAACTGTCACCGTTTGGTATATATGTCAGTTCTAGTCGAGGTAGCTAATATTTAAGGATGATGGTTGTTAGCCATCATTTAGCAGCTCTTTGTATGGCTTCGCCACCTGCTTCTATATCTTCACCAACACCTTTGGTGGTGTTGCATGCGCCTAAAGAGAATACGACAGCTAATGAACAGGCTAAAAAGCAAATTTTTTTAATCATATCTTCTTCCTTTCGTTACATTCAGTTATAGGTCTTAAGATATTCTTATTCAAGTATAGCAGAGGAATGAAAGTGCGTTTTTCAAATGATTCTGATTTTACGTTCTAGCCATATAAATTTAATTGGTTTATTACGCTTTTATTTCACTTTTTATTGGTGTAATATTCTAAGTTATAAATTAATAAAAGAAAAACATATTGGTGCTTAGAAAAGGTTTTACCTTTTTATTGATAATATAAGGATGCAGAAAAATCTGAATTTCACTATATGATTATATTAAAAAGAATTAATTCGACTGATGTTTGACCAGTTGTATAAGCTTTATTAATCTAAATTGGAATTTCAAGTCCGAATTTTATCATTTTATTAACAAACTTATCATTATTATATTTGTGGGTATAAGTAAGGGTACTTAGTTTAATGTTTGATTAATTACTAGTTAAATCAAAATGTTATATATTGCTGTTAGACAATTTTAATGTAATATCGAATCTGTTTGAAATTCCCTTAGTTTCATTGATTTATTTAAACCGCCATATTGGCGGTTTTTTTTAGTTTTTATCCGATAAGTACTTTTCAAATAACCAAAGTCCACTTTTTTTCATTGCAAAACCAAATAGCACACCGATGAGTAGTGATTGCATCGTTACCAACCAAGCACCTTCAGTCGCAAAAATAGTACAGGTGCCGACAAAAGTGCCCGGTATATAAGAAAGCCACTGCTTTTTGGCTTGCATACACATCAAAAAGGCAACAATACCCGTCAGGAAGTACCCAACAAAATGAGGTAAGTGTTGCAGGTAGTCACCGCTATGCAGGATCACCAACCCCCAAACCACGCCGCTACTGACGGTTAGTGCAGTAATACCTAGTCCTTTAAGCCCATCTTTGGGGTAAGCAAAATATGCGGTACAGCCTAAAAATCCGGCCCAACCGATTAACCCTAAGCTATCTGCAACCCAAGCCCATATACCAGAGAGAATGGCGGTTGTTAAAGAAAGAGAGAATAATAATTTCACAATTTGTACTTTACGTTATGGTTATTTGTTAACAATGAGATTGGTGAATGCCTGTTAGTCCACCAGTTAGTTACAAAATCCACTCGTTACAAAAGCAATTAATTATAAAGCTAAGTTGTAACGATTCAGCTATCTTGTTATTCAAGAACCATCTAGAGAGTTTCAAGTATTGCTAGAGGGGTAACTGACTAATAATATGATAGTTATCTGTATTGCAGTGGTACTGGGATCGTGTAAAGCAGAGCATTGTATAGACCCAAAGTAAATCTGGCAATCTGTATACGATGGTTTATCTGTATTAACTTTATCTTTTTGATAATAATTAATTGTATGTAAATTTAGTGTTAAATAAATAGCTTAAAATATAAATATTAATGTTGATTGAGTTAATAGCTGATGACTTTTTTACTTCAATTTAGCCTCCTCACCCTGTAGCATGAGATAAATTGATTAGTGAGGTGAGAGTATGAAATGGATGATAGCTGGGGTTGCTGCGTTGCTATTAGTAGGGTGTGATACCACATCGACCGCACCATTTGGCTTAAACTGGGGGCAAAGTATGGATAGCATCAGTTTTATTAAGGCGGGGAAATGCCAAGCAAATGGCAGTAAAACAGTTTGTACTTTTGGGCAGCAAAAACCTTTTAATGATTGGAGCTATGAAAATCAACTCACTTTTGATGATGGCGGACTCATTCAAGTTGCCACTACACTTGTTGGGGTTGAAGATTATACCTCGCCAAAACCAGATTTTACAGACTTCCAACAAAAGTTAGAAAATGAAATGGGTTATTTGACAAAGCAAGGGCTTAGTCCGCAAGTTGCCAGTGGGTTTCTCTCGAAATGCCAATCTGAAACCAGTTGTAATAAAGTAAGTGAGTCATCGCCAACTCATGTTGGTATGTCTAATCTTTGGGTTACCATTAACCCAACACCAATTGCGATTGTGACTTATCACCAAGATTAATTACAACTCAGAGCTAGTTAATTTAGATATTGGCCGATTAGGTCGATTAAAAATAGTACCAATGTATCATTGGTACTATTGGTTAATGCTTATAAATAATTTATAAAGGTTATATGAAAAATAGGAGTTAGAGAGTTACCAACCGAAGGCGACACCCGCTCCGATAACGGCAGCATCAGAATTGTTCCAAGAAACAGAACTGCGTAAGTTAATATTTTCTTTTAATTGATATTGAGCTCCAGCAGCGATCGCAGAACCATTTTTGTAATTACCTACGCCAACCCCGGCACTAAAGCGGGTATTTATTGCATAAGGGATATTGCTCATTGCAGCAACGGAGGCAATACCCGCATTGGCTTCTTGGGCACGTTTATCTATTTTGCTATCAAGCTGGCTGACCTCATGGTCAAATTTATTTTCTAACTTTGTGAATTTAACTTCGTTTCCTTTTTGCGTTTTGGCCGCGTCACTTTTTAGGGTTTTTATTGACGAGGTGTTTCCAATAACTTTTTTATCAAGATTCTGAATATTGGTATTTAATTGTTCGGTGACTTGGTCCACCGCATTTACACCAATTAATGCATCCTGTACATATAATTCGACTTCTTTTAATTTTGAGTCAAGTGCATGGTGTTCTGTTTCATTATCTTTTTGTATTGATGTGATTTGGTCATTAATTAAATCAGTGTTGTTTTGTATTTTTTCGGCGTTTATGTTGTAAGAAGTGAGTATAGAGCTGTCTACGGTACTTTGTAACTCCACTAACTCATTTCGTATATCCCTAGTTTCTAATTTAAGATTAAGATGCCTTATATTTAATTTATCAATATCACTACTGAAATTTGAGTTCATCTGGTTAATTTCGCTATCTATCTCATCGATTTTTTCATTGATATGAATGATTCTTATAGTGTTATTATTAACACCTTTAGTATTATTATTAATCCTTTGTGCATTGATATCACTTAATATTGGTGCGGGATTTGAATGTGTAGTGTTGGCTACTGCAGTGAAAGACAAACCGCTGAGTAATATAACAGCTAAATAACGAGCTAATGTTTTCTTTTCCATGTGTTAATTTCCGTATTATTTGAAATATTATCTAAAGAAGAATGAAGAGGGGATTTGTTTTTCTCAACTTATTTATAATAGGGTCATTTTTCTGGCGGGTAAAATCGATTTTTTAAATTATAATTATTCGGGATATTCGTGTTTGATTGGAATAAAGACGGTGAAATTTTTATTATAAATATATCTGAATTTTTAAATTAATTAAATTATAAGATACTCTGCTTATTATTTGTTGTATATTAATTTGAACATAATTTGAATGTGGCCCAACTGTATTTTTATGATGAAAAAACATAAAATTAAATATCCATAGGAAAATAACTGTGACTAGCCGATAAAACAGAAACAGTTGGAAACCTACAAAGGAGCACCATTTTTCTATTTTAGATGTTTTTTTTAAAATAACGTGTTATTTTTCTGTGAAATTTTATGTACCTTGTGTGGCATAAAGGTTTAAACTAAACAGCTTAGTGATAATTTATTGATGTTTAAAGTGAAATTTTCTTTCTGATTAACAATGCCATTTTTTGCATGTTGTTGATGAAATAGAAAGACGATAATATTTTGTCTGTTTGCCATACTTCACTGGCAGGGCAGTGACGGCAGTTAACGCCGTTAAAACCGTGGTTATTGCATGTCATCACTGTAGTTTAAAGTATTTTGAATTATTGATATTTGAATAAAAGCAATCGAATTTATAGGGTTTAAATTATGGCAGTAAGAGAAATTATTGAAATTCCAGATGAACGACTGCGTATTAAATGCAGCCCAGTGACAGATTTCGCTGCAGTACAAACCTTAATCGACGATTTGTTAGATACCATGTACAGCACCGATAACGGCATTGGTCTCGCTGCCACGCAAATTGCGGAAACTAAATCCATTATGGTGATTGATATTTCAGAAAACCGTGATGAACCGATGGTATTTATTAACCCTGAAATCGTCGAAAGTGAAGGGGAAACCAGTTATCAAGAAGGGTGCTTGTCTGTGCCGGAAATCTATGCGGATGTAGACCGTTTCCTGCGCGTTAAAGTGAAAGCGTACGATAGGCACGGTAAAGCGTTTGAAGTGGATAGTGACGAGTTTTTAGCAATTGTCATGCAACATGAAATTGACCACTTACACGGTAAAGTGTTTCTTGACCACTTGTCACCGTTAAAACGCAATATGCTGTTGAAAAAACTGAAAAAGCAGCAACGTCTAAAGCAGCAACAATAGGCTGTAATCCCGAAGGGAAGAGGGTGTCAGGCTTGTTGGCCTGACACTTAAATTCATTCCATGGGGCGAACGACTAACGGGGTGTCTGGCTCATCAAATTGGCCATAGCTATTATTGAGTACCCGTTTTTGGTCTAATTGCTTAATTTCTTTGCTTAAAAAGTTTAAATGCTGTTGTAAATATTCTTTAGTAACGCGTTCATTTTCAATAATTTTATGCAATAACTGAATAAACTCTTCAGTTATTGGCTGCTGTTTTTCGAACGCTTGCGTTAACTTGGTGAGGTTTTCCACCGCAAGGACATATTCTGTCTCTCGGGAGACTAACGTCTCCCATTCCCCGGATTGCGCTAAGGCAACTAAATTTTCACTTAATACTAAGACATTACGGTATATTTCTTGTAAATCGATAGGATTTTTATTGTCCACCTGATTATCTTTCATCCACATTTGCACCGATTTGTTGCCACGCAGAGGCGATATCGGAGAGTAACTGGTAAACTTCTTGGACATAAGCCACGTTGTTTTCGAGGTTGGCGCGAAGTAACTGCATTGTCATGTACTCATACAAACTTGCCAAGTTTTCTGCAAGTTCGCCGCCAGCTTCATAATTTAACGACTGCTTTAACCCAGTGTCAATGATGTCGATAGCTTTTGAGATTTCTTTACCTTTTTCCGCCACCTTACCCTGTTGCATAAAAATTTCCCCGCGTTTTAGGGCACTTAGCGCCCCTTTAAACAGGATTTGGATCAGTTGGTATGGGGTCGCGTTGGTGATTTCACTCTCCAAGTCGACCTGCTGATAGGCTTGCTGTGCGTGTCGTTGATACATGTTTTTAACCTAAAAGTATTAGCCTAATAATCGGCCTAATGAATTACTGGTGCTGTTCAGTGACGTCATCATTTTGTCCAAGTTTTGGAACTGACGGCGGTGTAAATCCATGGTGTTTTCGATCTGTTTATTGGTCTGCTCAATACGTTTGTCTAAGCTTTTCTTTTTCTTTTGGATACCATCGGTGGCGTTGTGCAGGGTGCCTTCTTTACTGTCTAAGGTGTCTTTTAAAAAGTTAAAATTTTGCGTACCAAAGCCTGTTTTTTCACCGTCACCCGCAAAAAATACTTTAACGCTGGTTGGATTTTCTTTTAGCGCTTTATCCAGCACTTTATTATCAATCTCTAAGGTACCGTCCAGTTTTTGCTTGATACCCATTTTATTGAGTAAATTCATCTCTCCGCTATCTTGTGCGGTACGCACTTGGGAGCGCAGCGTGCTTTGAATACCCCGTAAGGTTGAATCACCAATCAGTGGGCCATTGCTTTTATCTGGTGCAGTCCCTTTTTCTGTTGGGGTATATTTGGTGAGTTCACTAGCAAGAGTTTGAAATTCATTATAGGCATCCACCCACGCTTTAATTTTAACTTTAGCGGGCTCGATATCTTCAGAAACGATTAAATGGTCAGCTTTATTATTTTCGCTTTCTTTTTTCAGTGTGAGGGTTAAACCAGGGAAGAGATCTTTGGCTTCATTGGTTTGTGATTCCAACTCAAAACCGTCAATTTCCAGTAAAGCCGTTTGTGGGGCAACTTTTTGCACCATACCACTGTCTTTATCAGTATTTAAGGTAACGACACCTTTATCATCCATCACCGACTCAACATTGAGTATTTTAGCAAGTTCATCATAACCGTCGACTTTAATGCTAATACGGTTTTCTGTACCTTCTTTTTTGGACGTCACGACGAGGTGATATTCGTTATTTTTATCTTTAATGACGGAGGCAGTGACACCTTTATCAGTTTTATTAATTGCATCTGCAATCTCGATTAAAGAGGTACTCTCTTTATCAAGTTTGATAACGATTTTGTCTTTAGCTTCTTTTTGTGAAGGTTGAGTGATGGTAATGGTGCGTTCACTGGCATCACTGCCTAATAATTTTTTATTATCAGTTTGCCCTTGAGTGGCAATAGTTTGCGCTTTTGCCAACCGTGTAACTAACACATCATGTACACCTGCAACGGCTTTACCATCGGTTTTCACGTCAAAGGCTTTATATTCGCCATTCACTTTGGTGGTGCTGATATCGCCATATTTTTTTAAATCTTCAGCGGCTTTTTTCAGTTTTTCTAAGGACGACTGCATTTTACCAAAGGCGCTAATTTGGGCATCATAACTGGCTTTTTGGGTGGTTAATGGCTCTAAACGACGGCGTTCTATCGCTTCTAATTGGTCCATTTGCACGTTTAAATCTAAGTTTGCCCCGATACCGAGTGTGGATATGCCTGCCATGTTTTCTCCTACGCTATTCTCGTCATCCTTCAAGCTGCAGGGGTGTTGACTTCGTTCAGCTAGCCGAATCACATACTTGTGTATGCTCATCGGTCTATCTTCACTTGTCGCCTACCTGCAACCCGAATGATTTAGAGTCTATGCCTGTGTCATTAACTCTGAAATAAAATCTATTTAGAGTCTTATCGGCAAAACGGAGCAAAATTTTAGACTATTCTGAAAAAGAGTAATGGTGAGAGCTAACAAGAGAAAAGTAGGTAATTATCCTTATTGAAATTAAATAATAAGAAAATTAATAAAAATAAATGAAAGTGTTAAAAATTAATGGCATTAAAAGCGGGCTGTAAAGCCATTTCCAACCTGACAGATAAAAATTTTCACGAAAAAGACTAAAGGGGACTTTTTTGTAGCCGATAACCTAGTTGCTGACGAAATTCATCAAGTTAAGCATTTTGGCTTAACGCATTAATTTGAATAATAAGGATCACATCATGGCACAAGTTATCAATACTAACATTCTGTCTCTGACCACTCAGAACAATTTAAACCGTTCACAAGGCGTACTGGGTACTGCGATTGAGCGTTTATCTTCTGGTTCACGTATCAACAGCGCAAAAGACGATGCGGCAGGCCAAGCGATTGCTAACCGTTTCACTGCAAACGTGAAAGGTTTAACCCAAGCAGCACGTAACGCGAACGACGGTATCTCTATCGCACAAACTGCTGAAGGCGCAGTTAACGAAATCAACGATAACTTACAACGCGTTCGTGAACTGACTGTTCAAGCACAAAACGGTACTAACTCTAAGAGCGACATCGAGTCTATCAATAAAGAAGTTAAGGCTCGTATGGACGAGATCAACCGTATTTCTGAACAAACTCAGTTTAACGGCGTGAAAGTATTAAGCCAAGATACTTCAATGAAGATTCAGGTTGGTACTAACGATTCAGAAACTATCGCTATCAACTTGAAAAAAATTGATAGCAAAGAGTTAGGTTTGACTGGTTTTGATGCAAGCTCAAGCAAATTCGGTTCAGAAGTCACTGCTGATAGTTATGTTAAGAAGTTACAAGGTGACCTTGATGATAATGTATCTGCAACAGCAGCGGCTAAGAAAGGTTTTGATGATATTAAGGTTGACGGTGCTAAACTTACTGGTGCTAAAGTATATTATGCAACCAACGCCGATGGCACAGATAATACCGCACAAATGTTTATTGTTGGTAAAAATGCAGCAGGTGAAGAAGTCACAGCTAAAATGGCTGCACCTACAGTAACTGCTGGGAAGAAAGAAACTAGTGCTGGTGCTGGTGATGAAGTTGAACCAGAATTAACATTTGCCGCAGCTACCACTTTAACTGAAGCTGAGCAAGAAGCACTGGATGCTAAAGGCCCTCTGGGTACTTTAGACAAAGCATTAGCAACTGTTGATAGCTTACGTTCAGATTTAGGTGCTATCCAAAACCGTATGCAGTCTACTATCAATAACCTGAACAACTCTGTTAACAACCTGAGCGCAGCACGTAGCCGTATTCAAGACGCTGATTTCGCAACAGAAGTTTCTAACATGAGCCGTGGTCAGATCCTGCAACAAGCAGGTACTGCTGTGTTAGCACAAGCTAACCAAGTTCCACAAGGTGTTTTAAGTCTGTTACGTTAATTTAGACTTGTATTCCTGATTAAAGGCCAGCAATGCTGGCCTTTTCTTTGCCCGTCATACTTCGCGCCGCAGCGTTGTTGACTTCAGTCGCTCACCCGAATCACGTACCTATGTACGCTCATCGGGATAATCTCCTTCGTCGCCTAGCCGCACCACGAATTATTTAGGGCTCGCTTAAGCATTTTCAGACAAGTTCTGTATGGCTTTTAGCGCTGGTTTTGGCACAGCTGTAAATTAATATATTTGATAACAGAATAAAAATAATAATAACCAGAGGGGTGTTAACCAGAAAACCAGACTCATAAACATAGGGTAGGGAAATTCCGCCAAAGATATCCCCTGTCAAAAATGCGGTTTGTATTAAACCAAAAATATGTTCGGCATTCCCTTTGCGGGCGATCTCCATCTCAACCAAATTGATTAATAGTGAGCAAACTGTTCTAAACATATACATGGTAATAATCGAGATGGCGAAAATAACCGGAGAACCATATTTTATTGACCAGAACATGCCATAGAGCATCAGCATGCATAAAACAGAAAAAACAAGTAATGAGATAGGTTTATCTTTGTCAGAAAAAATAAACATAAAAAGGTTTTTGAGTACTAGCCCAGAAATAATGCCTAATGACATCACAAGGCCAACATTCGCATCTGAAAAATGCATGTTTTTTAAATACACTGGGATAATGGGTAAGATCAACGCCCAACTGGTGCCACTGAGAATAAATGCAATAAATAAAACTAAATCTGCTTTATTGAGAAAATGAAAAAATGAAGAGCCTTTTTGGGAGCCTTTTTTTACTAATGGTTTCTCAGTTTTTGGTATTTTTAATGAAGGAATGGCTACAATGGCGATTAATACCATGACCCCGCTAATCAATAAGGCGGAACGATATGGAGTTTGATCGATAATTGATAAAATCGTCACTAGCCCTCCTGCAATAAAAGCCCCAAGGCTTTGTGCAATTGTGCTTAAATTATCGGTGTGTAGCAGGACTTTATTTTGTTCCTGTTTATCAATATTAAAAATCAGTGATTTAAGTGCAATAGCGATAATATTCGCACCCATCCCTGCCATCAAACCTGACGTGACAGCGATAGCCATGCCTGTGGGATAGGCTCTAAGAACAAGGCCGCCTCCATATAGAAAAAAGCCCACCATTAACCCATGCTTAGTGCCAATTTGGGACAGTCCTTTGGCATAAAGTAGTGAGCAGGCCCCCGCAATTGCCATCATTACGTACGAAATTGAAAATAACGTTAATTGCGCCTGCTGTTCCCAGTAGATAGGCTGCAATGTTTTGGATATCCACATTGGGAAAAGATAGAAAAAATAAAAGAAATATATTTTGTATATCATTTTTCTTCTTAATTATTTAAGTTTAAATTAAAAGATAATAACCTCAAAATATCTATATGTTATTTTACTTTTTAATTAAACTAATATGCTATTACATTAGTGAATGTAAAAATACATTATATAAGTTAAATCTGTCAAATAATAAGTTGTTTACCTTGTTAGTCCGAATTAACTTAATTTTTAATTAATATTAATTGTATTTAATAATGATATTATTTATATATAATCCATTAATCTGATTATTTTCTTTGTCATTATTTTCCATATCTAGTGCTATGTTTACTTTGGTTCTCATGCTTAGTGTTAAGCTAGCTTGCTGCTTACCGATAACTTTACTTGCTTTAAGAAGGCTAATTTAGTCAATAACAAAGTCTAAAGTCCAAATCTGCAATTTAATGACAAAATCACTTCTCAATAAAACAACCACTCCCTCTTGTATTACCAGTAAAATTCCCTAAAAATTGTGTTAAAACAATCGTTAACATTGCAATCATTCAAATTTTACCTATTTAGGATAAGGCAAATAAAGCCATATTTAGTGCCTTACTCTACGGATTGAATTCAAAACCAACACAGATAATGAATAACTTTTATAGAGCTTGAAGGGTGATTCAGGTTGTGAGTGATTTGTATACTGCCGAAGGTGTGATTAATAAAAATAGCCTATGGGAGCGTTATTACCCTCTAATACGCCATGAAGCCCTAAAACTGCAAGTTAGACTACCCGCTAGTGTTGACATTGACGACTTAATTCAAGCGGGGGGCATAGGCTTACTGCATGCATTGGAACGTTTCGATGTGACTCAAGGGGCATCGTTCGCTACCTATGCGGTGCAGCGTATTCGTGGCTCAATGCTAGATGAATTGCGCAGCCGTGACTGGGTGCCGCGTAGTGTACGCCGCCAAGCGCGTGAAATGACCAAAGCCATTGGTGCGCTGGAGCAATCATTAGGGCGCAGTGCCACCGAGCCGGAAATCGCCAAAGCGCTGGATATTGACCTTGCTGAGTATCGCCAAGCGCTGCTAGACACCAATAACAGCCAACTGTTTTCCTATGATGAATGGCATGAGGTTCATGGGGAAAGCTGTGAGCCGCAAATGGATGAAGATGACGGCGGTAACCCGTTGAGTCTGTTGCTAGATTCCAGCTTGCGTGACCAAATCGCGGCGGCGATTAATCAATTACCAGAACGCGAAAAAATGGTGCTGACACTGTATTACCAAGAAGAGCTGAATCTGAAGGAGATTGGCGCGGTGCTGGAGGTGGGGGAGTCAAGGGTGAGTCAGCTGCATAGTCAGGCTATTAAGCGTCTCCGCGGCCGCCTCAGATAGATGCTCGTCATACTTCGCATTGTGGGGGTGTCGACTGCGCTCGGCTACTCGGGTCACATACTTATGTATGCTCCCCGAGATATCCTCTCTGGTCTTCTACCCACAATACGAATTATTTAGAGCATCAGCATCGAGGGATTTTTAATAAAACCTAAATCGAAACTGTTTTTTAGATATTTCCAGTGTTTTTCATACTGATGTATGCTATTAGGGCTAAACTAGCTTGCCGCCTAGCTGTAGCACGAATTATTTAGAGCATACGCATAGGGGTATTTTAAATCTCATTTAAATTTGTTTTTTCTACTATATTTCTACGCTTTTAACGATGTTACTTTCTATTATTCATCCAGCTCTGCCGATCTAACCAAAAAATTCTCTGCCGTGGTGTGCCATGCTCTTGGGGATTGGGTGAACCCCAGTTTTAAGTATTCGGTGAGGTTGCTGTCGGTGGAGAAAAATAAAATCTGGCAGTCGGCGGGGAGTTCTTCAGCGACGAGGCGCATTAATTGGCGGTCGATACCGTGTTTTTGATAATGCATATCAACGGCCAGTTCGCAGATATAACAGCAAGAACTAAAATCCGTCACCGTGCGGACAAAACCGACCACCTGTTCGTCATCCCATGCACTAACCAATAAATCCGCGTTATTCAGCATTGCATCTAATTGAGTAAGATTATCGGTTGGCACCATTTCTTTAAATGGTGACTGGCGAATTAATCGAATAAAATCCTCAATAGAGATAGCAAAATTGACTTTATAGTTCAGGCGATTGGCAAGAGCATCCATAGAGTTCCCCTATTAATCAAACGGCACTCTTATAGGTTTAGCCTGAAATAGCGTAAATTTCCTGTTTTTTGTGGAATTTTATCATGGCCTAGCTATTCCAATTACTGCGTAAATGTCCTAAGTTAAATTCAAGGTCGTTGTGATGTTTAACCCAATTGGGTAAATACCATAAGAATTCTATTCAACAGATAAGTGAACGAGATATGACTATGGAACTAAAGGATTATTACAGCATCATGGGTGTTAAGCGCACCGATGATTTAAAAACCATTAAGACCGCGTATCGCCGTTTAGCGCGAAAATATCACCCCGATGTCAGTAAAGAGCCAAATGCAGAAGCGCGATTTAAAGAAATTGCAGAGGCGTGGGCGGTACTCAGTGACAAAGAAAAACGCGCGGAATACGATGAAATGTGGGAGCACAGAAATGACCCCTATTTTAACCAAGCTAACCAAGGCCAACAAAGCCACACATATTCTCAGCAAGGGTTTGATGCGGGTGGTTTTGATGACATTTTTTCATCGATGTTTTCCCAACGTACACGTGGTAGCACAAGGCAAGCACGCAGTCACCGCGGGCAGGACTTAGAAGTTGAACTGGCTGTTTTCCTTGAAGAAACCCAAGAACCACATAAACGTACCATTAGCTATAACTTACCCGTCTATAACGCTTTTGGTTTTATCGAAAATGAAGTTCCCAAAACACTTAATGTGACTATCCCGGCAGGGGTGATTGATGGGCAACGTATTCGCTTAAAAGGGCAAGGCACAGCGGGGGAAAATGGCGGTGAAAATGGCGATCTATGGATAACCATCCGCATTGCACCACATCCATTATTTGATATCAAAGGCCATGATTTAGAAGTGGTCGTGCCGCTTGCGCCATGGGAAGCAGCCCTCGGAACTAAAGTCACCATTCCAACATTAAAAGACCCGATTGTGATCACCGTTCCTGCTAATAGCCAAGCTGGCCAAAAATTACGCCTTAAAGGTAAAGGGCTGAAACATAAAGGCACAGCTGGGGATCTGTATGCGATTATAAAAATCGTGATGCCGAATAGCAGTAATGCAGAGTCGGATGCGCTATGGCAGAAGTTGGCTGAGAGCCATACGCACTTTGACCCGCGTAAAAATTGGGGAGGAAAATAATGGAACAGTTCACATCATTAACTGTTATTGATTTTTGCGTTCATACTGGCATTGCTGAAGATGAATTACAGGAAATCGTCGGCCTTGGGATAATTCAACCCATTGAAACGACTAATGAGTGGTTGTTTGATGACCAAGCGGTGGTCATTATGAGAAGAGCCGTGCGTCTTTACCATGAATTAGAAATTGACTGGCCGGGCATCGCAATGGCGATGAGCCTAATGGATCAAAATGAAATACTCCGACGCGAAAATGAAATGTTGCGTTTACAGTTAAAACGTTTTATTGGTTAGTTAGCCAATAATTTAATTATTCACCACCACAAGCCTTAATAAGTAAATTAGGTTTGTGGTGGTTATAGTTGCTATTTGTTTTTTAAACTAATCATGTTTTTAATTTTTATAAAACATATAATAAATTTGATGCTTGCTTGATATATTTATCATCGTTATTTTTTATGCTAGGTCATATAGGGACATATACATGAAAAATACTATTATCATTTTTATGAAAATAATAAGCTTGATATTCACTTTTAATAAATATGCTTATTTTTTTTTTGACGTCACTATCAATTTTCAGGGATATCCATGCTCAAGATAAAAATCCAAGATTGATATCAGAATTAAATCAAAGAAAAGAATTATAAAACCAGCCGTTAAAAAAGAAGGAAGAAATGAAAATAGTATTAAAAAATGGAATTAAACTCATCATATGTTTTAGTTAATGAAGTTAGAACACAAAGAATTCTAGCACTCCCTTGTATTATCCATCGAAATTAAAGGTAAATAATTGGTCATTACATTGGAATATTCAAGTTAACTCATAATCTATGTAGGAGAAGTTTATGGTTGAACATAAAATACCACGTTTGAAGCGTTTTATTATCTACTATCTGATGTGTTTATTTATATTATTTCCGATTAATCCATCTTGGGGTAGTAATGTTTTAATTTCAGGGAATGACTCTTCAGTTTATCAAAAAAACAGCACCACTATTGTTAATATAGCTACTCCAAATGAAAATGGTATTTCGCATAATAAATACCAACAATTTAATATCCTTGAAAAAGGTATTATATTAAATAATTCAAAGAATACAGTAAAAACTCAACTCGCAGGGGACATAAATGGAAACAATAGGTTAAGAGAAATTAATGCAGAACTGATTATTAATGAAGTTGTAGGAAATAGTCAGTCCCAGTTACTTGGAAAATTGGAAGTGGCGGGAAAATCTGCGAATGTGATTATAGCAAACCCAAATGGAATAACGTGCAATGGATGTAGCTTTATCAATGTTCCCGCGCTCACCCTAACAACAGGAAAACCATTTCTTGGTAGCGACGGTCAATTATCTGCTATTGAAGTAAAAAAAGGGACGATCACCATTGGCAATAAAGGAATGAATGCCGAAACCCCAAATTATACGGATATTATTAGCCAAGCAATGGTTCTTAATGGACAAATTAAAGGGAAAAATGTCTCATTGATGCATGGGAATAATCGTATTGATTTCCAAAAAGGAACTGTAACATCAATTAATGGCGAAATACAAAGCCCTATTATTGCTATTGATACAAAAGCACTTGGAGGCATGTATGCTGGCCAAATAAAATTAACGAGTACAGCATCAGGTATAGGAGTCAATTTAAATAACATTTACACCACTCAAGGGAGCTTAATACTAACTGCTGATGGGAAAATTACAACAAATGGTAATATTCAATCAAAAAATGAAATTAATGTTAGTGGTAAAGAACTCTATATTAAGAAAAATGCAAAATTAAATGCGGAAAATGATATTACCCTTGCGACAAATTCTTTAATCAATAAAGGCGAGATTATAGCAGGTAAGGACATGCGTATTTTTTCTAATACAATTAAAAATACGGGTGAAAAAGCACTTGTTCAAGCGAAAGAAAATTTGTGGATACAGAAAAATGCAATTGGAGATTTAAGTCAATCTATCGTAAACAAGTCCGCAACGATTAAAACAGAAAAGGGAGACTTGGTTGTTAGAGCGAAAGAGGTTGCAAATAACCGAAGCTTAGAGGGACTATATTTTACCGCTCAAGGTAGTGATGATAAAAAATCTGTTTTTTCCAATGATGCAGTGGGTAAGGAATTTAAAAATCCCATTATTTTAAACCCGATAAAAGAAGGAATAACAGATGATGGAGTTCTTTATTTTCTGACACATAATTATGATGTGCCCGCCTATGATTTTAGAGACTGGCAAAATAGTTATTTTGTCAATTCTGGGATTAGTGACCCAAAAAGAAACTTGGAGTTTTTAAATAGATTGCTTGGTGGTACAGTTCCCATTTCTTCCCTACCTGTTATTAATCTAGGAAATTATAAATATGCCTATAAAACCATTGGTAAAACAGGTGATATCTTGGCTGGTAAGAACTTATATATATCCGCTAATGAATTATTAAACTATGGTAGTAATATAAAATCAAAAGAAAATATGATATTGACAGGGAGGAGCTTCATAAATAGTAGTTTATTAGTTCAAAACGAACATGAGCGTTATTATAGGTTTACACCAAATGCCATGCGGAATGAATTAACATTCACAGATAGCCCTGCCATTAGCAATCAATTTATAGATTATAGTATTACTGGGTATAGACTACCTGATGAGACTTTTGCATTACGCCAAATAGACTACCCTATTTATGCTCCTGCCAGTATTTTCGCAGGTAATAATTTTATGAGTGATTTCTTAGAGGATGTGGATTTTAGATATACATCCAATGATAGAATATCACTAGGTAATGGCTTTGTTAAAGGCATTATTAATAAACCTGATTATGGCAACTCAAAAGCAAGTAAGCTATATCCATCTAATCGCTATTCTCACCTTGATTATTATGATGATAAACCTTTCATCGTTCTACCAAAAGATAAAGAAATCATTCAGGATGTACCTAATATTGTTACTGCTAAAAATGTTTTTATCAAGGGGGGAAATGTTAAAATTAATCATGGGTTAAAATCCGAACAGGATGTATACATATTTTCTAATACAAATATTGATTTAGAAAATGCAGAAATAGATACAAAGCATGATTTTATTCTTTCAGCTGATAAAAATATAGAAGTAAGGAAAAATAGTCAAGTAAATGCAAATAATGCGTTTATAAAATCTTTACAAGGCAGTGTGTTGATTTCAAATGACACGCCTGAAAGATATTACAATAAAAATGGGAAAGCATATGAAGGAAATATTTCAGTTAAAAATGATATCTTAGTGCAAGCAAAAGGAAATGTAATTTTCCTCGATTCAGTGATAAAACCTCTAAATAATTTCTCTGTAAATGCAGGTGAAAATATATTGTTTTTGGAAAACGATATAAATACCCCTAAGATACGAGTTAAAGAGTTATGGGATAGTGAAAAATATAAAACTAATTTTAATAACTTTCTTAACAATAGAGGGAAAATACAAACAAATAAAGACTTATTGCTTCAAGCGGGTGGTAATTTATTTTCATCAGGTTATGGTTTTTATTCTAATAATAACATTAATTTTATAAATGGCTCTGAGCTTTCAATTAGACCTCGATTCTCGTCTGGTGAATATGATGCTGTTCTTACGGACACACTAGATGCATATTTTTTACCAGAAAAAGCGAATGAATTAACGCGAGTATTATCTCATTCACAAATACAGAAACTAATTGCTCCCATTTCCGCTAAAAAAGATCTCACTATGATGAGTGGTGAAGATATGGGGATTATTTCAGCTAACCTTTCGAGTGGGGGAAACATCACACTATCAGAGGGCAAACAACTTACTCTTGATTCTACATCATATTCCTTGACTGACTTCCCAACTAGGAATTTTTATGAAAGGAAAAATTTAGTCACTTCAATAGAGAGTGGTAAAGATATTGTTTTAAGTTCTGCTGGAGATTTTGTTAGTCGAGGCGCTAAGTTAGAAGCAGGTAAAAATATCACAATTACAAGTGATAACAATATCAAGTTTGAAGCATTAACAGAGGAAAGTCGAAAAAATAATACAGATAAAAGGGAACAACGTAGATCAGAAATTCATAGCGGGAAAAATATCACTTTATTGTCAAATGGTAGTACATTATTTCAAGCAACAAAACTTGCAGCGAAAGGCTTTATTGATATTGCAGCTAAGGGGGGATCCTTTACGCACAATCTATGATTGAAACGACTAAGTGGGAGGAAGAGCGCAAATATTGCAATCGTTTTTTAGGTATAAAATCATGCTTCTGGGGTTCGACCCATGAAATAAAAAACTTTCAATCTGCTACGAATAAAGTCTCTGAATTTGTCGCAAATAAAGATATCAACTTATTTGCCAAAGACGATATCACATTAGAAGCTACAAAACTCAACACCAGACATAATGCAAAGATAACTAGCCAGACTGGTAAGGTGAATTTTAAAGCAGTTAAAAATAGTAAGTTTGAGCAAGTCATTTCTAATTCAACTGGCTTTTATATTACTCACCGGGATAAGGGATATAAAGAGGACTCATGGGTATTACCCTCATTACATATTGGTGGTGCGTTGACTGTTGGTGCCGCGAATGGTGTGAGTGCAGATGTTAAAGCTAAAAATGCTCAAAATTTAGAAAGCGTCCTTAATGAATTAGGGAAAAGGGATGAAACTAAATGGCTAGCCAGTTTAAAAGATCGTAAAGATATCCAATGGGATATTGTTAAAGATGCTTATGAGCAATGGGATTATGAAAGTCAGCATTTAAACCCTGTAGTGTCAGCATTGATTATGATTTCAATTGCAGCAATGACTCACGGAACGGCAACCGAGTTTGCAGCTTGGGCATCATCCGGATCTAGTGGTGTGACAGGAGGTGCAATATCCGGAGCGGCTTATAGTGGCGTGATGGCTTTATCAGCTCAAACAGCTAATGCATTGGTTGAAAATAAAGGAGATTTAACAAAAACATTTAATGCATTAGGCCGGAGCGAAACGGTTAAATCGATTATTACCCAGATGGCTGTTTCCGGCGCACTCAGTGGTTTAGATGTTCATATGGAGTGGGGAGCAGGAACTGGGGCTGAAGCGAAGCTACCTTTATTGAGTGATGGTGATTGGAGTAATGTGGCACAACGTGTTGCGGCACAATCTGTTGTTAGTTCAAGCATTAATACATCAATTCAAGGTGGCAGTTTTACTCAAAATTTAAAAAATGCATTTTTAGGTAATGTCGCTAATCAACTGAATGCAGAGGGTGCTAGGCTAATTGGCGATAATGGGCAAATTTTAGGTCAATCAGGGAAAATGCTCAGTCACGCTGCTGTGAGCGGGCTTGCTGCTGAGCTTTCAGGTAACAATACAAAAGGTGCTGTTGTTGGTGCTCTCGCTGCGGAATTTGCAGCGATTGCTCTAGATGATAATTTAATTCAGGCGCATGAATGGAAAAAGAAAGCAGAACAAAAAGCTCAAATGGCGAAAGCTTTTGGCGGATTTGCAGGTGCGATATTTACTGGCGAACCCGGAGGGGTTTATAGCGCAGCAAATAGTGCTGAGAATACTTTTCGTTATAACTATTTATCTCACAAGCAACGTGAGTTAATGGAAAAAGAGCTAGCTGCTGAGCCTAATCTTTTTAAGCGTGCTGGGATCCATATCAAATGGGGATTAGCCAGTAGTCATCAGGATGGTATTTTTGCTGCCGGTTTCGTTGCGGGAGTTCCTGCAGAGTTATGGGATACATTAAAAGATGTTGTAAATGGAACAATAAATTATGAAGAAACATGGGATGGGATACGTGCTTTATTAACAAGTGAAACAATGTTCAGTGATATAGCTGAGGGTGAAAAACAAGATATTCTAAATCGAATTAATAAAATTGAAATCGAATATCAGAAAGCTGGAGCTGATGGTGCGTTTAATGCGGGTTTAGAAACTGGTCAACTATTTACTAAGGTAGCAGGATATATTGTTACTGTTAAAAGTGCTGCTAGCATATCAGCGAATTCAGGCCGATATGTTGATGCGCTATTGAATGGTAAAAAATCTTGGCCTATTATAGATATCAAAGAAATATATAGAATTGAGCCGGACGGTAGAAAAACCTATATGGCTTTTGGAGAAGGCGTTTACAAGCAAGGCTATCCATTTGAAGATTATATTGGTAAATCTAGAAAACTAGCGGATAGTGAAAGGTTACCTGCGGGGACGGAAACATTTGACTATTTTACAAAAAATAAAGAAGCGATAAGTGTAAAAACATTAGATACGGGAGCTAAAACATATCAAAACCCAGTTAAGATCAGTTCAAAAATAAACGGATATATAAATGATGTGGTTAATTTCAAAGGAATAAACAGCATTAAATTTAAGCTTGAAAAGTCAAGTGTAAAAAATAAAACGATAGAGTTAGCTATACCGTGTAAAACTACTCCAGCACAATGGATTGAAATTAATAAATCAATAATTTACGCTAATGATAAAAACATAAAACTTAATATAACGGTTGTTAAGTAAGGAACAATATATGCTTGATTATGATTCTGGGGATAATGTATCAATCCGAGTTAACGAACGATTTTATTTTATATTTGTTCTTTCGGGATATCATTTTTTTGTTAGAGATAATGAGACGCCCGTTTATTGTTTGGAAAAAGATACTGCTGAAGAAAAGTTAGGTGAAATGTTAAAGTTAGCATTAAGTCAGTGTCGAATTATAGATCCGTATGAAAATTCTGATTTTTTTGATAGAAAGAGGATTGATGAAGACTATAAAGAGTGGGTTGGTGATGTGTTAATTAAATGTAAGTTTAAAAGTATAAAATCACTTTTTTTAAATATGATGTCATGCAGTATTAAACGAATTAATGGTAACATTATATTGCAACCTAGTTTGCATAAAAAACTAAAAGATTGGACGAGAGATGGATATAGTGATGATGATGATATTATTTTACCGGATACAGTAACAAACGCAGAATTAGGTAAAGCCATAAAGGAAGTGCTTTCTCGTTGCCGAAGTGTGGTCAAGTAAAATGTTTAGGCTGTAGTGAAGGCGTTTACAAGCAAGGCTATCCATTTGAAGATTATATTGGTGTACATAGAAATTTTAAGAAAGCAGAAAGAATGCCATATGGGTTTGAAACTTTCGATTATTTTTCAAAGGGAGAAGTTGTAAGTGTGAAAACCTTAAATACCAGTGCAAAGACACACCAAAAGCAGAATGAAATAAATCGAGTACTTAACAGTTACATTAATAAAGTAAATGATTTTAAAGGTGCTAGTAAGTCCGGCGTTGAATTGAAAAGCTCAGATATAAAAACTAAAACAATAGAGCTAGGAGTTCCAGATAAAACAACAGCATCACAATGGCTGGAAATCAATCAGTCAATAATATATGCAGCAGAAAAGAATATAAGTCTTAGAGTAATAATTGTAAAGCAAGGAGGATAGATGAGTAATTCTTCTACTAAAGAGTCTTGGGTAAGCATTTACTTTAATGAGGCGTATTATTTTATACATACCATTTCGCGTTATAATCTCCGTGTTTTGGACTATAAAATGCCTATTTATCATCTTTCGAAAGAGGTTGATACGCGGGAGTTAGGCAAAACAATATTTTTAGCGCTGGATAATAGTAGAATAATTGATATAAATACGCCCGAGGATATTTTTAGTCGTGATGGTGTATCTTTGGCCTATCAAAAATGGATTGATGATGGGAAAAAAATATGCAAGTCGAAAAACCGTAAAAGTTTTTTATTAAAAATGATGTTATGCCACATTTGTCGAGAGGGTGATCATATAATAATTACGCCAACACTCCATAAAAAACTAGAAACATGGACGGGGGATGGGTTTACTGAGGATGACTATATTGTTTTGCCGGATAGTGTTTCTGATGAAGAACTCGGTGAAGCCATAAAGGAAGTATTTTCTCGTTGCCGAAGTGTGGTCAAGTAAAATGTCTAGGCTGTAGTGAAGGTGTTGGCAAGCAAGGCTATCCATTTGAAGATTATATTGGTAAATCTAGAAAACTAGCGGATAGTGAAAGGTTACCTGCGGGGACGGAAACATTTGACTATTTTACAAAAAATAAAGAAGCGATAAGTGTAAAAACATTAGATACGAGAGCTAAAATATATCAAAACCCAGTTAAGAACAGTTCAAAAATAAACGGATATATAAATGATGTGGTTAATTTTAAAGGGATAGACCAATCAAGGCTCACACTGTTAAATTCAGATATCAAACTAAGGACTATAGAAATAGCAATCCCAAGTAAAACAACTTCAGATCAATGGGTGGAAATTAATAAATCCATAGCTTATTCTATAGAGAATAATATTAATATGAAAATTACAATAGTAAAATAGGGGGGGAGATGGAAAACTATGACTCTGGAAATAATATATCCATTCGAGTAAATGATTTGTTTTATTTTATTATAGTTTTGTCAGGGTATCATTTATTTGTAGTAGATGATACGGTTCCTATAGTATCAGTTAATAAAAAAGTCACAAATAGTGAGCTAGGTAAATTATCTAAAGTTGCTCTAAAAAAATGTAGAGTTATAGATCCTCATGTAGATAACTTTTTTTTTAATAGAGATCGCCTTGCAGAGTGTGAAAAAAAATGGCTCAGTGAAAACTTACCTTCTCTTGGTTTCAAAAATAAAAAAATTTTTTATCAATCAATGATGTTATGCAATATTAGAGAGAAAAATGGTTTTTTAACATTAAGGCCAACACTCCATAAAAAACTAGAAGCATGGACGGGGGATGGGTTTACTGAGGATGACTATATTGTTTTGCCGGATAGTGTTTCTGATGAAGAACTCGGTGAAGCCATAAAGGAAGCTATATCTCGTTGCCGAAGTGTTATTTGAAATTTATATTATTAGATAGTTAATAAGATTTTTAATGGGGGATATAAGTAGTATTAATAAAATAAACTTTATTGGTTTTCTTCTGCGAAAATAAAATGTATGCAGTTTCATTCAACTCTTATTTATTTGTAAATTATTTAAGTAAATCTATAATCTAAATTATTAGTAAATTGTATTATATTCTTTGACTAATTTGATAAAGCTAATAATTAAACAATATTTTAATGAACACGAACAACAAAAAAGCCCTTACCATCCAGTAAGGGCACAATAACAACAACGAGATTTTTATTGTTAATTAAATAGTTGCGGCTTCGGCAATGAGTTTGCCTAGCTCTTGCCAGTTTTCACTGTCAATTAATTCATTCGGTACCATCCATGAACCGCCGCATACTAATACAGACGGTAATGCGGTGTATTCTTTTATATTTTTCATACCAATACCGCCAGTTGGCATAAATTTAACCGGGTAAACGGCGCTGAGTGCTTTGAGCATGGCAACCCCGCCAGAGGCTTCGGCTGGGAAGAATTTCAACGTGGTGAGATTAAATTCAAGGGCTTGCTCCACTAAGCTTGGGTTATTCACCCCAGGAATAATAATCACGTTCTTTTGTTGGCAATAAGCCACAATTTTTGGGTTAAAACCCGGGCTGACGATAAAATCTACACCCGCTTCAATGGCTTGGTCAACTTGCTCTGTGGTTAATACCGTACCTGCGGCAATCAGTAATTCAGGGTAAGCAGCACGCATATTTTTAATCGCTTGTACCGCGGCAGGGGTGCGGAAGGTGACCTCTGCACATGGCAGGCCATTTTCCACTAAAGCTTTTGCTAATGGTGCACCATGCTCTGCATTATTAATGGTGATAACAGGAACAACATTGAGTTTCTTAATTTTTTCAAGTAATTGATTCATGGTTAAAGCCTCTTAACATGTTTCTAAAGCAGTGGTTGGCATGGCTTCGGATGGAATAATCGCTCCCCGGTGTTGGATGACGGTTCCAGCCAGTAAATGACCTGTTTTTGCCGCTTCGCATGGGTTGCCACCTAAAATACGGCAAGCAAGGTAGCCGGCACTGAAAGAATCCCCTGCTGCAGTGGTATCAACCACGTGGTTGATTTTATTCGCAGGGACTTCAATACGTTCGTTATCGATAATCACAAAGCAGGCATCAGCACCGCGCTTGATCACTATTTCGTTCACACCATATTGTTGGGTACGTGCAATTGCATCAGTTTCATCAATATCATCGTAAAGCAGTTGTTCGTCATCAAAGGTCAGAAAAGCGATATCGGTTAAGCTTAAAATTTGCTGATAAGCCTGTTGTGCCGCTTGTTTGGAAGACCAAAGTGCGGGGCGATAGTTATTATCAAACACAATTTGGGCACCATGCTGTTTAGCTTGCTGTAACATTTCAAATAACAACTGGCGCGAAGCGCTAGGTAAAATGGCTAGGCTGATGCCACTTAAATAGATAAATTGTTGTGAATTTAGAATTTGCTGTGTGTGGGCTTTGCTGTTGTGGTCAAGACAAACGGCATCAAGCCAAAATTTTGCCGCGGCATTATCTCGCCAATAGAAAAAGCGGCGTTCGCCATCAGCAGAAGTTTCGATTAAATACATCCCAGGTAAATGTTTGTCCGAAATAAAGACCTCTTCAGTATTGATGCCTTCTTGTTGCCAACTGCTTAGCATTTGCTGGCTGAATGGGTCCTGACCTAAACCGGTGATGTAACGGGTTGTCACACCGTGATCTTTAGTTAAACGAGACAGGTATAGCGCGGTATTGAGTGTATCCCCACCAAATGTTTGTCTATAAAGTTCACCCGATTTTTGCAACTCAACCATGCATTCGCCAATAACGGCAACTTGCGGATGTGTATTCATTTTCACCACCTGCGCGATTACGACTTAGTAAACTATTGCTACTTAATGATGCTATTAAAACCCATTTTAAATAGAACTTCAATAAAAATGAAACGCCGTTTTAAAAATATCGAATCGCCGTTCTTGTTTTTATCATGATAGCCACTTATGCTATTAGTTAGGGTGTAATGTCGATATCAATTTATAGGATGATGGGAAAATAATGGATAAAACGACTCAAACGGATGCTGTTTCAGCAGTGGTTAAGGTATTTAGCATTCTTAGCGCCCTTGGTGAGCAAAAAGAGATTGGTGTGTCTGAGCTTTCACAGCGTTTATTGATGTCAAAAGCCACGACATTTCGTTTTCTGCAAACGATGAAACAGTTAGGATATGTGGATCAAGAAGGTGAAGCAGATAAGTATTCACTGACCTTAAAACTCTTCGAATTAGGGGCAAAATCCCTCGAGTATGTTGACCTGATAGAAATTGCAGATAAAGAAATGCGCCCTATTGGCCAATTAACCCATGAAGCGGTGCATTTGGGTGCATTAGATGAAGATGCCATTATTTATATCCATAAAATCGACTCGAGTTATAATTTACGCATGTATTCACGGGTTGGGCGTCGTAACCCATTGTATTGCACCGCAATCGGTAAGATTTTACTCGCTTGGCAAGATGAAGAATCCATTCGTTTGGCATTGAAAGATGAAACTTTTAGTCAAAAAACGGCAACAACAATTTTAACGATAGAAGACCTGCTGGCGGAATTAGCCACCGTTCGTGAATGCCATTATGCACAAGACAGAGAAGAGCAAGAGTTAGGCCTGCGCTGTATTGCTGTGCCAGTGTATGACCGCTTAGGTCATGTGGTTGCAGGGCTATCGATTTCGTTCCCAACGATTCGTTTTGATGAGCAGCGTATTGATGACTATGTCCAATTACTGAAAACGGCGGGGCGTAATATTTCAGAGAAAATGGGCTATCACCAATATCCATCATAGGATTGATATAACAAGACTAAGCCAATTTCAATGATGTATCAATCAATTGATTTAATAACCTATGTAAATTATTTATTTGAATATTAAGGATTTTATAAATTTCACTTATTATTATTCAACACCATGTGTTTCTGCTGACATATAATATTTACTTATGGATACAGCAGGAAATTGATATGTTTAAAAAGGTTATTATTGCTATTTTTCTTTGTTTTACTTCTTATGGCTTTGCCAGCGACTTTACATTTAAAGAAAAGTCACCCGCTGATCGCGAGTTTAATCAAGACTACCAAGGAATTAAAAAATTACAGACACAACAAAAGTTTGTCTTTGATCCCAAAAAGAAACTTCCACAAGAAGAACAAAGTTATCAAGCTTTGTTAGAGCAGCGAAATGCAGATGAAAATGCGTTTTCAAAACATTTTAATGTGTGTGATGTTAACCCGACGGGAGCAGGGTGCCCTAATTCAATGGCCTGGATGAATGACCGCCAGAAAATGAAGAAAATGCTAGAGCAAGCGGGCCGCCCTTATTGATAAGTTGTTCATTTGTTGACTCTAAGGGAGCATCGCTCCCTTAGAGTTCAAGCTAGACAGATTCAGGGAATGTTAAGGTTGCCCCGGGGGCTTCACGGCTTAAATGAATGAAATTCATATGTTTTTCATATTGGTCTAGAATATCGCTAATCACTTGTTCTTTGGTGTAATCCATTAAATCATTCCCTTGTGAGCCTTCCCATAAGAAGGTTTCTAAGCGGTAATAATGGGATTTCCCTGAACGTGCGCGATAGGTAAAACCGGGAACTGAATAGCGCTGTGGCCACACTTGGTAAATAAAGCTTTGTTCTTCGCCTAGGTCGACCGTTAATTCTAAATGGTCTAATCGCTCATCAGCAATGGGTGGCAAGGTGTTAAATTCCACTTTTGCTCCCCTTAAACTGAGCTCTTTTGCCACTTCTTGCATGGCAGGAATACAGACCAAATCAAGCATCCGCTGGGTATAAGTCGTTCCCGGGAAATTCATCACTCGTCCCAAACGCTGTTTCCAATTGAGTGTTCCGTTGCCATATAGTGGTGCAGGGGCATTGGTATTTAGCGAACTAACGCGTCTAAAGTCCTCAACTTTTAATGACTTATATAGCCCAGCCATAATAAAGAAGATAACAAAACTAAAGGGCAAGCCCATGATCACCGTCGTATTTTGTAACGCAGCGACGCCATCCGTCATTAACATCCCTAAGGTAAGTAAGCCAATTGCGACAGACCAGAAAATTCGCAACCAATTAGGAGCATCGTTGTTAATATCACTGAGTTTTGAGGTGAAATTGCCTAATACTAATGAACCGGAGTCAGCAGAGGTGACATAGAACAACAGCCCAGTAATGGTTGCAACAGAAGCGGTTAGGCCAAAGCCGGGGTAAAGCTCAAGTAGTGAATAGAAACCTTTTTCGGGGGCGTCGAGGACGGTTTTGGCAAGTTCGCTATTGCCGTGAATGATTTCATACAATGCACTATTACCAAAAATAGATAACCACAATAGTGTGAAAACAAACGGAATAATTAAAGTACCGATCACAAATTGTCTAATGGTCCGACCACGAGAAATACGAGCGAGGAATAACCCAACAAATGGCGACCATGCTACCCACCACGCCCAGAAAAACAGCGTCCAGCTATTCATCCAATCCGTTGGGCGGTCAAAGGCAAAGCTATTGAGGGTCATACCCATAAAGCGGTTGATATAATCCCCCACATTCAGTACTAAGGCATTGAGTAAGAACTCGGTATCGCCGACAAATAAGATAAATAAAATCAAGCCAAATGCCAAAAGCACATTGAGCTCGGATAACACCCGAATACCTTTATTTACCCCAGATGTGGCAGAAATCACGGCCATAATCACTGATAGCAGAATTAACCCACTTTGCACGGGGAGCCCTTGAGGTAAGTCGAATAATACTTTGAGGCCATAATTCAGCTGAACAACCCCGATCCCAAGAGTTGTTGCAATACCGAAAATCGTCCCTAGTACTGCCGCAATATCTACTGTATGGCCAATTGGGCCGTCAATCCGTTTACCAAAAATAGGATAGAGTGCGGAGCGAATGGTTAGCGGTAAGTTATAACGATAACTGAAGTAACCCAGTGCAATCCCCATTAAGGCATACATAGACCAGCCCGTTAGGCCATAGTGGAACAGTGTCCACACCATCGCCTGACGAGCTGCTTCTAAGGTTTCGCCTTCGCCCGTTGGCGGCAGCATATATTGGGTGACCGGCTCAGCGACGGAGAAAAACATTAAATCGATACCAATTCCTGCCGCGAATAGCATCGCAGACCAGCTGAGCACGCTAAATTCAGGTTTAGATTGTTCAGGGCCGAGTTTGATATTACCAAAGCGTGAGGTAGCAACGAAAATGACAAAAACAATATAAAGCGTTGCTGCTAGCAGGTAATACCAACCAAAGGTTTTAGATACCCACCCAAGCGCGGCAACGATCCACTGATTTGCTGTTTCAGTCATCAAGATGGTGAAAAAAGAAAACGCCAGAATAAGACCGGCGGAAGTAAAAAAAACCACAGAATTCAATTTATCCTTCTGCTTATTTTTTTGGCTATTTTGAGTTGTCATTGGACATTCCACATTTTTATTTATTTAACAGATTAAAATTACTTTCCAAGCTAATCTATTGATTTATCAGCCAAGATTTGGTTTTTGTTATCTTCTCTCTTATATTGATTGTGAATGGATTGTTGTAAACAATAGTTAATATTGATTGAACATTCAATCAAAAAAACGTTTAATACAAGGGATCAATGTATTTTTTAGGTTCAAACGCCATGCCGAAGATAGGAATGCAGTCGATACGTAAACAACAGTTAATTCAAGCCACATTGGCCGTGATTAATGAAGTTGGAATGCAGGATGCCAGTTTTGTGTTAATTGCCCGTAAAGCCGGGGTTTCTACAGGAATTATTAGTCATTATTTTCGTGATAAAAATGGCTTGCTTGAAGCCGCTATGCGCCATATTCAATACCAACTAGGGTTTGCGGTGGCAATACGTTTGCGGATGTTAACCGGAGCGGAGCCAAAACGACGAATTCAGGCAATTGTTGAAGGCAACTTCGACCCAACGCAAACCAGTGAGGCCGCGATGAAAACGTGGCTAGCCTTTTGGGCTAGCAGTATGCATCAACCGAATTTAAACCGCTTACAACAGGTTAATGACCGGCGTTTGTATTCAAACTTAAGCTATGAGTTTGGGCGGGTATTAAACAAGGCAGATGCGCGGATGGCAGCGAAGGGGCTGGCTGCTTTAATTGATGGCCTATGGCTACGTAGTGCTTTGAGTAATGAACAATTTCCTGTTAAGGATGCACTCAAAATCACTAACGAATACATCGATATGCAACTACAACGTGCTGAGGTTTTAGGAACCTAATAACCAATTCAGAGGAGATAATATGCAACATCCACCGATACATAAGCTTTATATTCATGGTGGTTATGTCGACAGTTCACAACCTGAATGCGGGCGATTTCCTGCAATCAACCCTGCCAATGGGGAAACTATCGCGGATCTGCAATCTGCGACCCTTGAAGATATACAATGGGCAGTAGAAAGCGCTAAACAAGGCCAGAAAGTCTGGGCGGCAATGACTGCGATGGAACGCTCACGTATTTTACGCCGTGCGGTGGATATTTTACGAGAACGTAACGACGAATTGGCTTACCTCGAAACCCTTGATACGGGCAAACCGCTTTCTGAAACTCGTTATGTGGATATCGTTACAGGAGCGGATGTTCTTGAATACTATGCAGGTTTAATTCCGATGCTGGAGGGGCAGCAAATCCCTTTGCGTGATAGCTCGTTTGCTTATACTCGTCGTGAACCTCTTGGGGTTGTGGCAGGTATTGGTGCATGGAATTATCCTATCCAAATTGCGTTATGGAAATCAGCTCCTGCACTAGCAGCAGGTAATGCTATGGTGTTCAAACCCAGTGAAGTTACTTCGTTAACAGCGTTAAAGTTGGCTGAAATATACACTGAAGCGGGCGTGCCAGCAGGGGTATTTAACGTAGTGACAGGCCAAGGCGGTGAAGTGGGGCAATGGTTAACAGAGCACCCTGATATTGCCAAAGTTTCATTCACAGGGGGGATCGCAACCGGTAAAAAAGTGATGGCGAATGCATCAGCTTCTTCTTTAAAAGAGGTGACGATGGAACTAGGCGGTAAATCGCCTCTAATTATTTTTGATGATGCAGACTTAGATAAAGCCGCGGATATTGCCATGATGGCGAATTTTTATAGTTCAGGCCAAGTGTGTACCAATGGAACACGGGTTTTTGTGCCTGAATCGCTTAAATCACAGTTTGAGGACAAGATCACTGAACGTGTGGCTCGCATTAAAATAGGTTCACCCGTTGACGAAAACACCAACTTTGGGCCATTAGTCAGTTTTGCTCATATGGAAAACGTGTTGCGTTATATTGAGTTAGGCAAACAACAAGGCGCGAGGTTATTGTGCGGTGGTGAACGCTTAATGGATGGCGATTTTGCACAGGGAGCTTATGTTGCACCAACCGTATTCACCGATTGCCACGATGAAATGCAAATCACACAGGAAGAAATTTTTGGCCCTGTTATGAGTATTTTGAGTTATCAATCGGAAGACGAAGTGATTGCTCGTGCGAACAATAGTGTGTACGGGTTAGCAGCAGGATTGGTGACACAAGATTTAACACGTGCACACCGTGTTATTCATCAATTAGAGGCTGGGATTTGTTGGATTAATACATGGGGTGAATCACCAGCACAAATGCCTGTGGGCGGATATAAGCATTCCGGCGTTGGCCGCGAAAATGGCGTTATGACACTGCAAAATTATACACAAGTGAAATCCATTCAAGTGGAACTGGGGGAATTTGCATCCGTTTTTTAATCACATCATTTTAATTTGACTGAAACAGAGGAGATAACAATGGTCTATGACTATATTATTATCGGTGCTGGTTCAGCCGGTAACGTTCTTGCTACCCGCCTGACAGAAGATCCTGATGTTACTGTGCTGCTCCTTGAAGCAGGAGGACCGGATTACCGGTTCGACTTTCGCACACAAATGCCAGCGGCATTAGCGTACCCATTACAAGGGCGACGTTATAATTGGGCTTATGAAACTGACCCTGAACCGCATATGAACCACCGCCGTATGGAGTGTGGTCGTGGAAAGGGGCTTGGTGGCTCATCATTAATTAATGGGATGTGTTACATCCGAGGGAATGCTCTAGACTTTGATGGTTGGGCGAAAACGCCTGGGTTAGAAGACTGGTGTTACCTTGATTGTTTACCTTATTTTAGAAAAGCGGAAACACGTGATATTGGCCCGAATGATTATCACGGCGGAGATGGCCCCGTTAGTGTGGCAACACCGAAAAATGGCAATAATGTGCTATTTCATGCGATGGTGGAAGCTGGCGTACAAGCAGGATACCCGCAAACAGATGATTTAAATGGGGTTCAACAAGAGGGTTTTGGCCCAATGGACCGTACAGTCACACCGCAAGGGCGACGAGCAAGTACAGCAAGAGGGTATTTGGACCAAGCGAAAAAGCGTAATAACCTGACTATTCTTACCCATGCCACGACAGATACCATTGAGTTTGAAGGGAAAAAAGCGGTTGGTGTTAAATATTATCAAGGTAATAGCACTACGCCTACGGTGGTGAAGGCGAGTAAAGAGGTTCTTTTATGTGCAGGTGCGATCGCCTCACCGCAAATTTTGCAGCGTTCTGGAGTTGGGCCTGAGGATGTTTTGGCTGATTTCAATATTCCAGCTGTGCACGTTTTACCTGGTGTTGGGCAAAACTTGCAAGATCATCTTGAAATGTATTTGCAATATGAATGCAAACAACCAGTTTCATTATATCCAGCCTTAAAATGGATAAACCAACCTAAAATAGGCGCTGAATGGCTATTTAAAGGGACTGGAATTGGCGCAAGCAACCAATTTGAAGCAGGTGGGTTTATCCGCACTAGCGAAAAATTCGCATGGCCAAATATTCAATTCCACTTTTTGCCTGTGGCGATTAACTATAATGGTAGTAATGCAGTCAATCAGCATGGTTTTCAAGCCCATGTAGGCTCAATGCGATCGCCTAGTCGAGGGCGTGTTCGCTTGAAATCCCTAGACCCAAACCAGCATCCAAGTATTTTGTTTAATTACATGTCATCGGAGCAAGATTGGGAAGAGTTTCGTGCCGCTATTCGTATTACTCGTGAAATTATGGCTCAGCCAGCACTTGACCCATATCGTGGGGATGAAATAAGCCCTGGCAAACAGATTAGCACTGATGAAGAGCTAGATGCATTTGTGCGCGAGAGAGCAGAAACTGCTTTTCATCCGTGTGGAACCTGTAAAATGGGTTACGATGATATGGCTGTCGTGGATGGTGCAGGGCGAGTTCACGGTATTGAAAATCTACGGGTTATCGATGCATCGATTATGCCGTTGATCATTACAGGGAATTTAAATGCAACGACCATCATGATTGCAGAGAAAATTGCCGATAAAATTCGAAACCGTCCTCCGTTACCCACAAGCAATGCAGATTATTATGTAGCAGGTGATAGGCAAGTGAGAAACCCGCCATTACGAGACTAGCTTATTCAGGCTATTTTTTATACACAAAGCGATTGGTATTAATATCAGTCGCTTTTTTCTTTAAGGAGAATACCGATAATAATAACAGCTGTCTAACCATGTAATGCCAAAGGGGCGAATAAATCGGACTTTTAGCAGGTTGAAGGAATATACGCTAGTCAATTTTAGACAAAAAAAACCTCCAAATATTAAGGAGGGAAAATAAATATAAAGCGAGCTTATTTATATAGCACTAATTTACGGTAAACCATAGCCGACCAGTTGAATTAATTTATACAAAAATGATATTAGCTCACAATTTATAACGCTATAGTTATTAAATTCAGATTAATACCTATTATTTGACAGAGTTAATCAGCCATTGCAGATAATTGTCTTCAACTTGGCTTGGGTCTAAGCGAATGAGTTCTGGAGTTTCATATGGGTGTATTTCTTTTATTGCATTAAATAGATTAAGTTGGTTTCCTTGGGTCGTTTTGATCAAGAGTAAAACTTCCTTATCTTGCGTGATATTACCATGCCATAGATAAACAGATGTTATTTCAGGCAGTAGGGAAACACATGCTGCTAAGCGATTAGCGAGTAAGTGTTGGGTAATTTTAATTGCACTTTCATGGCTATTGGTTGTACATAATACAATACATGGTTGTTGAGAGTTTGTGATGTAAATGTTATCGGTGGGCATTTCGTTTCCTTATTAGTCGTATTTTGATAAGTTTGATTACTCACATTTAGATTAGAGATAAAAATGGTATTGAGAACAGAGCATAATCACTATAAGTGTTTTTTTAAATTATCAGATTAGATAATAACTAATGTTAATTAAGCAGAGGTATTAATTTAATAGTAATATGCGTGTTTTTTAATCAATGTTGTCATTGTTATAATTTTTTATATATTCAATATAATTTTGAATATTCCTTGGTTTTATTTTATTAATTCGATTCAGCAATCATAAATTGAGGATGAACTATAAAAAAAATTGAAATTTTAGTATATTACTAACCAATTTGATCATGTGACAAATGTGATTGTGTGTTGTTAACCTAGTAACAGAGCAAATAATAATCCCAGTTTTATTCTTACTCTTATTAATGTAAGTGTAGGCTTATCTTTTTGTGCAAGAAATATGGAACGATTGATATCTGAAATAATATATTACACATCGTTACAAACTGGCTTAAAATTTATCATAAAAGAATTCACGTACTGATAAATATCAAGGTTTTTGAGCTATATATTGTTAATCTAAAGATAAAATTAGAATATATAACTGAAATTACTCTGTATTTCCATCTTTATACGTGTATGGATAACCTTATGAATAAACTAACACCTTTAAAACCTGTACCAACTCTAATCGCAGTTGCAATAACATTAATTATTTGGTTCTTAATTCCTGTTCCCGAAGGTGTTAATCCAAATGCGTGGCATCTTTTAGCATTATTTGTAGGTACTATCGCTGCTATTATTGGTAAAGCTTTACCAATAGGAGGTGTATCTATTGTCGCTATTTCATTAGTTGCAGTAACCGGGGTCACTAACCCTGAATCAACTAAAGGGGCAATTGCGGATGCTTTAAGTGGCTTTTCTAATGATCTAATTTGGCTAATTGGTATTTCTATCATGGTTTCCATGAGCTTGAATAAAACAGGCCTGGGGGCAAGGATAGGTTATTATGTCATTTCTTTATTCGGTAAAAAAACATTGGGTATTGCTTATTCATTGGCAATAGCAGAAACAATATTGGCGCCTGTGACACCAAGTAACACGGCTCGAGGTGGGGGAATTATTCACCCAATTATGCGTTCGATCTCGGATAGTTTTGGGTCAAAGGCTGAAGATGGAACCGCAGGTAAGATAGGGCGTTATTTATCGCTCGTTAACTACAATATTAACCCAATCACTTCTGCAATGTTTATTACGGCGACAGCGCCAAACCCATTAATTGTCAGTTTGATTATTAGTGAAACAAGCCAAGAAAATGAATTAACTTGGGGTATGTGGGCGATTGCGGCGTTTGTTCCTGCCATCGTGTCATTAATATTAATGCCTTTGGTGATCTATTTGATGTATAAGCCGGAAATTACTTCAACACCGGATGCGCCAAATTTTGCCAAAGAACGTTTACAACAATTAGGCCCAGTTTCATTACCTGAAAAAATAACTCTCGGTGTTTTTGGGTTGTTACTTTTGTTGTGGGCTGGTGTTCCTGCCATGATTTTTGGGCCTGCATATAGTGTTAATGCAACCACCGCGGCGTTTATTGGGTTGAGTGTTCTATTAGCGACAGGGGTTATTAATTGGGATGATGTTCTGAAAAACAAAGGGGCATGGGATACTGTCGTTTGGTTCTCTGCCTTAGTCATGATGGCGAGTTTTTTAGGTAAGCTCGGTCTCATAAAGTGGATGTCATTAACCGTCGGTGCAACTATTGATGGATTAGGCATTAGCTGGGTATGGGGAATGCTAATTCTTGTTTTAATTTATGTGTATTCTCACTATTTTTTTGCGAGTACAACCGCGCATATTACGGCGATGTATGCAGCATTTTTCTCGGCAGGTTTAGCTCTTGGCGCTCCACCAATGTTATTAGCTTTAACATTAGCATTCTCATCGTCACTAATGATGTCATTGACACACTATGGTACGGGTACTGCACCTATCATTTTTGGTTCGGGTTATGCAACCCTTGCGGAATGGTGGAAAACAGGTTTCGTGATGAGCGTAGTTAACTTAGCCATTTGGTTCTTTATTGGTAGCGTTTGGTGGAAATTCTTAGGTTACTGGTAATTAGTTGAATTAGCTATTTTAGCTATATCAAAGAAAGTTAATAGAAATCGGGCGATAGGCTCGATTTCTTCTTTTTAAAAGCTCATCCTACAAATAAGTGGTTATTGTGATAACAAGACCACTAATGATAGAAATTAGCATCACTTTTCCCCAACTGAAGACTGACGATGATTTTAAAGCGTGCTGCCATAACAAACTTATTTCATCGGCATGTGCATATTTTCTCTTATTGATCGCAGTCTTAATTTTTTTGATTTTATCATTATCTATCAGTAATGTTTTTTGAATAACCATGATATAACCTTTCATCAAGTTGTGCATTGTTTGTCTACCCTTGATTATCTCAGGCTATGTAAGAAGATAAATTGATGAGATTCTATGCAAACTTCCCCATTTATCGCGTTTAAAATCAGACTTAGTCTAGTTAATAAGAAAAAAGCAGCCAAGAAGTAAAATTATCTTTATTAAGAGGAAATGGCTCTTAATTTAAGGTCATATTTATCGTTCTTTGGCGAGATATTTTTTATTTAGGGGAGTCGGAGAGAAAGGCCATAAATGTGATTGGTTTACATACAAAAGCCAGTATGATGTATCTGCGAGTCAGTTAATTTATCCAGAGGAACACATGTATTCACAAAGAAAGGCAGAATTTTTCTTGGTGCTTACCACGATAATCGCGGCTTGGGGGTGGGTATTTTCCCGAGAATCAGTGCAGGGAATGCCTATTTTTGCCTTTCTTGGTAGCCGTTTTTTATTTGCAGCCATCATTTTAGCCCCTTTTTGTCGAGGGAAAAAAAATAGAATAACGGTGAAGCAATTACCAAAAATATTAATGACAGGCGGTTGGATGTCATTAAATATGGCGCTCTGGATCCACGCGGTGGCAATAACAGACTCAATTGGCGAAGGGGCTTTTATTATGAGCCTCGCTATGTTATTTGTTCCGTTAGTTGCATGGTTTATTTTAAAAAATAAACCTGTTCGTTATTTCTGGGAAGCACTCCCTGTTGCGGTATTAGGGCTGGCATGCTTAACCCTATTTAAGGCTCAACTTGAATTTAAAGCAAGTCAACTGTGGTTTCTTGGCGCGGCAATTGTCCAAGCTATCTATTTTTGTTATACCAGTTTATATACCCGAACAATTCCTCTTTTACCGTTAACGGCCATTCAACTTGCTTGTACAGGAATGACAGGGCTAGTCTTGTCATTCTTTTTAGAAGAATGGCCGAGCAGCATGACAACGCCTACCATGATGTGGTTTATTGCTAGTGTGGTGATAGCAACGAGTTTGCGCTTTGTGTTACAGCTTATTGGTCAAAAAAATACCACAGCAGGAAATGCGGCAATTATTATGATCCTTGAACCCGTGATGACCGTTTTTGTCGCGGCGATTTGGTACCATGAAAGAATGCCTTTTATCCAAATTGTGGGTTGTGTGCTAATTTTATCGTCATTATTCTACTATCGATGGCGCTGTTCTAATTCATTGCCAAGGTAGAATATACATAATAAAAAATGGGTTAATACAGCTTTTTTACCAGAAAACAGCTATGATTGTTATGAATAGTCAGTGATAGGGATATTAATCTTAATAAGAGCGTCTTATTTTGCGTATTAAGATTAATGGTATTGAAAATATAAACGATATATCCAAAATAGCGTGAACTAGGAATAATAGCGGTTTATTATTATCACCTTAGTTAAAGCTGAATAGGAAATGGGCATAAAATGAAAAAATTAGCATTAATATTAGGTATGGCGGGAGCGATGGTTGTGTTGTCTGCATGTTCTGATGAAAAATCAGAAATTGCGGAGTACAAAGAGAATTTTGTGAATACCTGTGTTGTTGCATCAGGAAACCCGCAAGGTGAAACGGCAAATGCGGTCAGTGCAATTTGTGGTTGTGCCTACGATAAAACAATTGAAAAATATGGTTTAGCTGAGTTTAAACGTATGGATGCGGAATTAGAAAAATCAGGTACTGCAGAACCTGAATTCCAAAAAACCATGATTGAATTTGTTCAACAGTGTTCGACTAACGCGCGTTAATTGTTTATTACTCGCAGCTATTTATTATCAATCAACAATAGCTGCGAGTTTATTATTTTTATTTAAATAAATGTTTAAATTGATGTGGAGCACTGCGCAAGTATTGTGGCGCAACATCTATCTGTTCATTCAATTCGCTCGCTGCTCGCCAAGGCCAGCGTGGTTCAAATAATATACCTCTACCGATTGCCACAAAATCTGCTTGGTGAGTTGCCACAATGGCTTCTGCTTGCAAAGGTTCAGTGATAAGACCGACAGCAATGACAGGCATCATAGTATTCTCATGAATAGCTTGTGCTAAAGGGACTTGGTAATTTGGGCTCAATGGTATCTGTTGTTCAGTTGATAACCCGCCAGATGAGACGTGGATATAGTCACAACCTAAATCTTCTAATAATTCTGTTAGCTCAATTGATTCAGGTACGCTCCAACCCGATTCAAGCCAATCTGTTGCGGAGATCCGTACACCAATTGCAACATTAGGGTTAATGGCTTCTCTCATCTCATGGAAAATATTAATCAGTAAGCGAGTACGATTCTTAAAGCATCCACCATATTCATCTTGTCGTGAGTTTGAAACTGGCGATAGGAATTCATGCAGTATATATCCATGAGCAGCATGGATCTCAATAACGTCAAAACCTGCTTTTTCTGCCCGAATTGCTGCCTCAATAAATTGCTGTTTGAGCTGAGAAATTTCTTCAATAGTTAATGCATGTGGAATTGCATTATTACCAAAAGCCAGTGCTGATGGTGCTACAGTCTGCCAGCCATTAGGTTGTGTGGACTGAATACTATTACCTCCTAACCAAGGTAAATCTGTTGATGCTTTCCTACCAGCGTGAGCGATTTGTACTCCTAAGCGTGCATCTGAATATTGCCGGATATCGCTGAGCATTTGTTGCATTGCTGTCATTTGCTCTTCATTCCATAAGCCTAGGTCTTTGTAGGTAATACGACCTTCAGGAACAACAGCACTGGCTTCTACAATAACTAAAGAGGCACCTGATAAAGCAAGGTTCATGTAGTGGGCTTTATGCCATGCTGTTGGCATACCATTTTCTGCAGAATATTGGCACATTGGGGGAACAATAATACGATTTTTCAGCGAAACTTGGCCTATTGATGCGGGTGAAAAAAGGTGGCTCATTGGAACTTTCCTTATTAGCAAACTTAAATTATTTTAATATTATACCCAGTTAGCCAAAATTTTTTTGTGAGATGGTGTGGTATTAAGGGGGAAAATTTGTTTTACAGCGAATTATTGAAGGAAAATCAAGTAAATTTTTGCAGATTTGATCAATACCATAAAAAGTATATTTCCCTAGCAATATGATGCAAAAAGAGGGAAAAAATATAAAAAAATGAGATAAAAAATAAAATATAATAATAACTATTATTTTTTGATTGTTATAATTCTGTAACTTATAAATAAAATAATAACTCCCACGCCAGAGTGGTGTTAATGTCTGCTTATGGTTTTAATGGTTCTAATAGAGAATAAAACTATTTTTTTATTTTAAATGATAATTTAAATAATGATTAATACGTTGTTTGTGAAGCAAAAATATAAAATATTCCTTGCGGTTATATTAAATGGTTTATATAAGAAATATGCTTATTAAGCTAATGCGAGCCAAGCTGAAATTTGTGTTCACCTGAAAAATATAATTCTAAGAAGGAAGTTGATGTGCTGACAATTATTGGTATTTTAATCATTATATCGATAGTAACATTATTGATGATGGGGAAAGTTAGCCCAATTATCGCAATGTCTTGTATTCCCTTTATTGGTGCTTTATTTGCTGGTTATTCGGTTGCTGAAATTTCAGTATTCTTTGAAAGTGGAATTAATAAAGTTTCAAAAGTCGCAGCGATGTTTTTATTTGCGATTTTATTTTTTAGCTTAATGAAAGACCTGCATATCTTTGATCCATTGATCCGTTTAATGGTTAAAATGACGCGTGGGAATATTATTGTTGTTTGTATTATGACAACGTTAATTGCAGGAGTTGTCCATTTAGATGGTTCAGGCGCTGCGACATTTTTAATTATCATTCCTGCATTATTACCTTTATACCGTCAGTTGGGGATGAGCCCATATCTCATGTTGCTGCTGATGTGTGCCAGCATGGGGGTCATGAATATGGTGCCTTGGGGCGGGCCGTTAGGCCGTGCTTCGGCTGTCACTGGCATTGATGCTTCGACCTTATGGCAACATTTGATCCCAGTACAACTCATTGGTATGGGGGGAGCAGTGGTATTTGCTACGTTAATGGGATTTCGTGAGAAAAGACGCATTGCCGCAGCGAGTTTGAAAGGAACAACACCATATGAAATGGATTCTTTGTTACCTGTTAGTGATGATACTGCCGATATAACCGAAACGGTACAAAAACCTAAGAAACCACTTATCAATGGTGGGTTAATTGTCGCCTCTGTTGTCTGTTTAGCATTTGGTTTATTATCTGCACCTTATGTTTTTATGATCGCACTTTCCATTGCCTTGATGGTTAACTTCCCTAACCCTAGGGACCAAATGAAAATTTTGGCAGCCCATGCGCCACAAGCATTGGGAATGGTTGCCATTATCTTAGCGGCAGGAGCATTTTTAGGTATTTTATCTGAAGGTGGCATGCTTGAGTCAATTGCAACAGACTTAACCGCTATTTTACCAACAGAATGGGTTTCTAAAGTCCATATTTTTGTCGGTATTTTAGGCGTGCCGATGGATATTTTTACCAGTACCGATGCTTACTATTTTGCCTTACTACCAATAATTCAACAAATTGCCGCCACAGTTGGTGTTGACCCATCTTCCGTTGTTTATGCGATGGCGATAGGTAACAACGCAGGGACTTTCGTGAGCCCATTCTCTCCAGCAGCATGGTTAGCAATGGGATTAGCTGGAATTGATATGGGGCGCCACTTACGTTATTCGTTTGGTTGGATTTGGTTGTTTAGTTTCTTTTTGTTAGCAGTTGGTTCAGTTATCGGTCTTTACTAGGTTTTTCTGTTTTTAAATACTTGAGAACATTGAAAGATGTTCTCAAGTATTATCCAAAGATGATTATTATTTTTTCATCTTTATAACTATTTATGATAGATTAATATCCAACCTTAACGAAAGGTGTTCCGTAGCTCCTATCTCTATTGATTACCTTTCCTACATAAAGTTTACGCACTGAGTCTTCAGCTTTACGTCCGATAAATTCCCACCTATCACTATCACGTTTAATATTGTCTCGAGTAAAATATTGCTGTGTACCTGCTTTTACCCATCCATGTACTTCATAAACTTCTTTAATGATATTGTTATAAGTTGCATAGGCGTATTTGATATTACTGTCATTTCTTGGGATATTAGCCCAAACCCCACGGGTTACTTCAAATAAAGAAAGTTCATCCATACCTGATTTATAGAGTTTGTTCAAAAGAAAGGCTAAACCGGAATGTTCTTTTTTAATGTCAACTTGTTGTTCAGTATGTAGATCATGTATCTCGTTTAAACTCAATCGTCCTAGTTTAGTTGTTTTGCCTCTCACTTTATTTGTTAAGCTATCGACACCCAGTAGATCGATACAAGTAGCTTCCACAACAAATGCGGTATCTTCATCCATGCCATGTCGTAAAATATCAATGCCTAGTTTATTTTGCTTGTGTAATTTCTCTATTTTTTCTTTTTTCTCATTTAATTCTTCAACTAGGTATTTATCTATTTCTTTTGAGTTTATATCAATAGCTTGGTATATGTGTTGTAAGCAACGATCATTAACTCCTTTTCCTATATAAAAAGGGCGACGCTTTTCATCTGTTAGCTCGCATAATGCGTATACGTAGTATTTTAACTTTTTCAAGGTTGTTTTATATTTATCAAAATCAGTCATTAAGTTACTCCAATATTTTTGAAAACCACGTTATACAGGTTAACAAGTGGTTTCAATTCACTGATAAACTAAATAAATAGGCTTATTTGGGCTTCTAGATTAATAGGGAGTAGGTGATTTTTGTGTGTAGAGCTAAATTAGGAATAAATTGATAGTCTTCTTCTTGACAATTAGACTAAAATTCAACTGTTTTCCTTCAATTTCGCTAATTTTGACCCTTAGCTAAGTAAAAATGAGGCCGTTACTCGGAATAGATATGTAATACCTACACTTGATTTCTCAACAATTAAAGACGCAAATCTAGCAAAAAGATTTGTAGTTATTTCTATTTCTTTAGAGAAAGCATGATGAATATGCAATCAAGAAAGTATGGTAGAACGTATCACTATCCGTTCTCCCCAGGTACGACGAGTGATGATCGCATCAATAGCGATTGGTGGTCGCACATCCAAAATATAGACAAACTGGTTCATACAGAAAAACTGGATGGTGAAAATAATTGTTTAAACCGTCACGGGGTTTTTGCTCGCTCTCATGGAGCACCAACCCAATCAGCATGGAGCCAGCAAATTCGCCAACGTTGGCAGCTGATTAAAGATGATTTAGGGGATATTGAACTATTCGGTGAGAATCTTTACGCAATACATTCCATTGAATATCAACATATTGAAGATTACTTCTATGTATTTGCGGTGAGGCAGGGGGAGTATTGGCTCAGTTGGGAAGAGGTGCAATTTTATGCAGCTCTATTTGATTTTCCAACCGTCCCTCAATTAGATTTATCACTCAGTAAACACATGAACAAGCAAGAATATGCAAGTTCATTAATTACTGCTGCATCATTAGATAGCCAATTTATTGCGTGTGATACTCATACAGGGAAAGCCTGTAGCATGGAAGGTATTGTGAGCCGCGATAGCCAAGGTTTTCATGTGGATGATTTTATGGCGCATGTTTTCAAATATGTGCGTAAAAACCATGTTAAAACGGATATCCACTGGAAGCGGCATTGGCAGAGAGCTAAGCTGGCCTTTGAATTACAAGGAGAACAGCCATGAGTTGGCAATTAACCCAATGTCGTGATTGGGCGCAGCTTGAAAAACAGTTCGATTTTGTGCGTGATATGCAATATGTGCCGCAAGACCGTTTGCACCATGCGGAAGGTAATGTGGCCATTCACACTCAAATGGTATTAGCGGCTTTGGAAGGTTTGCCTGAATATCAACAGCTTCCAGCTCTTAAACAACAAATCGTTTGGGCGGCAGCGTTGCTGCATGATGTTGAAAAACGCAGTACGACAAAAGAAGATGAAGAGGGGCGGATTCATTCGCCTGGACATGCTAAAAAAGGTGAGTTATCTGTACGGAATATATTATTTGGACAAATAGAAACACCTTTTGCTATTCGTGAACAGATTGCGGCTTTAGTTCGATTTCATGGCCTACCGCTTTGGTTAATGGAAAAGCCAGATCCTGAACGTACCTTATTTGCGGCGTCATTGCGTGTTGAAATGCCTTTATTGTGCATGTTAGCGAAAGCCGATGCGATAGGGCGTACATGTGAAGATAAAGCGGAATTATTAGTTAGAATCGAGCTATTTGAATTATTTTGTCGTGAGCAGGGCTGTTGGGACAAACCTAAATCATTCGCTTCACCAGCTGGGCGCTTCCATTATTTTCATCATCAAAAGGGCACTACGGATTACCAACCTTTTGAAGAGATAGGGAGCGAAGTGATTATGCTATGTGGTTTGCCGGGGATGGGAAAAGACCATTTTATCAAACAGTTTTACCCACAAACGGCAGTCGTGTGTTTAGATGATATTCGCCGAGAACATAAAATCAACCCAGCAGATAAAAATGCACAAGGGTGGGTGGCTCAGCAAGCTAAAGAGCAAGCAAAACGATTGTTACGCACTAAAACGCATTTTATTTGGAATGCGACATCATTAAGTGCCTCTTTACGGGGAACCATGATCAGCTTATTTGAACGTTATCAAGCCAAAATCCATTTAGTTTACTTGGAAGTGCCATTTAAACAGTGGCGGCAACAAAATCAACAACGTAAGTATGCAGTGCCGGAGCAAGTTATGGAAAAAATGGCAGGGAAGTTGGAGTTGCCAACGCCAGATGAGGCACATCAAGTTTCCTATTATATTGATGGCAATTTTGAACCATTATTTGCAGAAAAATAAAATTAATCACCTGCCTCTAGATAAGAGGCAGGCCAAGATATTAGTTTTAAGGAACGTAGACATCGCCTTCAAACAGTTTTCTTGCAGTTCGAATAATTGAAGCTTGAAGCTCTTCCGGTGAGTTGCCTTGTTGGTTTAACGACACGTCAAATTTGCCACTTAAATGCTCAATAGCAATGTTTTTCATATCAACAGAGTGAACATATTGCTGGGTAATACTATTAGGAACAATAGTACTTGTGGCAATGGCAATAGCACCCGTCACGGCAAGAGCGCCATGGCATTTATGCGGCATAAAATAGCGGACATTAATGGTTCCACCGTGAATGGCGGGTGAAATCAATATGGGTTTAGGAATAACTTTTTTGCTCACATCACCAAGCCCCATCGCTGCCCCGGCTTTTATACGAATAGTTTCCAGCTTTTGCATAAATTCGGTATCGGATTCAAGTTGCTCCGCAGTTTCATAACCAGTTTTATTGAGCTGAGGAGCATCAATTAATACCACAGGCATTGCCATATCAATACAACTGACATCAATGCCTTCAATGGTATCAATAGCATGACCAGTAGGAAGCAATTTTCCTGTTTTTGTTCCACTCGCATTTAAAAATGTCAGGGCAACAGGCGCGGCATGGCCGGGTACATTAGCAATTTCGGTATCACCATCATAATCCACATGGCCATCAGGCGTTTGCACCGTAGAGTTGACGAAAGTGTTCGTATTGACATTACGGACCCTGACAGTGGTTGTTTTACCAGTAATAGGAACTAACCCCTTTTCAATCGCAAAGGAACCCACGGCACAAAGAATATTTCCGCAATTTGGTGCGGTATCAACAATACGTTCAGTAATAGAAACCTGAGCGAATAAATAATCAATATCAGCATCAGGATGAGTTGAAGAGCTAATAATAGCGACTTTGCTGGTTTGTGGGCTACCCCCACCAATACCATCAATTTGCAAAGCATGACCAGAACCCATAATAGCAAGGATCAGTTCATCCCGTTGTTGAGTGTCTTTAGGGAGAGAGTCCGCTAAAAGGAATACGCCTTTCGAGGTGCCGCCACGCATAAGTGTACAAGGAATTTTTTTCATCTGTTTACCCGTCATATTTCACGCTGTAGCTGTGTTGGCTGCACTCAGCCCCCCAAGTCACATACTGATGTATGCTCCTTGGGATACCTTCGTTTTGCCGCCTTGCTACAACGCGAACTATTTAGGGTAAACCCGCTAGATATATCTAGGAATACCTGTTAAGTATTACGCTGTAGCTGTGTTGGCTGCACTCAGCCCCCCAAGTCACATACTGATGTATGCTCCTTGGGATACCTTCGTTTTGCCGCCTTGCTACAACGCGAACTATTTAGGGTAAACCCGCTAGATATATCTAGGAATACCTGTTAAGTATTACGCTGTAGCTGTGTTGGCTGCACTCAGCCCCCCAAGTCACATACTGATGTATGCTCCTTGGGATACCTTCGTTTTGCCGCCTTGCTACAACGCGAACTATTTAGGGTAAACCCGCTAGATATATCTAGGAATACCTGTTAAGTATTACGCTGTAGCTGTGTTGGCTGCACTCAGCCCCCCAAGTCACATACTGATGTATGCTCTTGGGATACCTTCGTTTTGCCGCCTTGCTACAACGCGAACTATTTAGGGTAAACCCGCTAGATATATCTAGGAATACCTGTTAAGTATTACGCTGTAGCTGTGTTGGCTGCACTCAGCCCCCCAAGTCACATACTGATGTATGCTCCTTGGGATACCTTCGTTTTGCCGCCTTGCTACAACGCGAACTATTTAGGATAAACTGGCTTAATATTATTAAGTAACCCTATGAATTCGATTAGGTTAAACCCGTCAAGTATTATTACGGTAAACCTAACTCATATTATTAGGGTAAACTTAAGTCTGAGTTAAGGTTGCTCCAATAAAGTTCACGTTATAGCGCCAAGACTGCAAATAACTCTGGAACAGCGAGAAATTAATAATTTTGTTGTTAAATAGGGCACAATCATGATTGTGCCCGTCGTGTCGGTTTATTGACGAAGAATTAAATTAATCCAGTACTAATTAAAATTTCCCACCAACCTAAACCGATAGTCATGTGAACGAATAAACTAATGAAGGCCACTAACCCGCCGATGATCCACCAAGAACGGATATCGTTATAACCTGCACCGAATACGATAGGTGCTGCTGCACCGCCATAGTGCGTTACGCTTCCGCCATAAGCATTCGAGAACAGTAAGCCCAGAGCGAGCAACATCGGAGGTGCCCCTGCAACCATACCTACAGTGGCAAATACCGGCACCATGGCTGCAACGTAGGCACCACCAGAGGCGAATAAGTAGCGAATGGCAACACTGATGAACATGATGACAAAGAACGCCAGCATCGCTTGGTCACCGAAAGAAAGGTATTGGCTCATGGTATCTGCGAGCCACTTGAAGAAGCCTGCTTTTGTGAGTACGCCTGACATACTGATAATACCACCGTACCAAATCAGGGTATTCCAGCCGCCTTTATTCTTCAGTACGTCATCCCAAGTTACAACACCGAGGATCAGGGTTAATGCCATGACCGCAATCGCGACGCTAGACGCGCTAACACCGATAAGGTCAGAGAAAATCCAGCCGCACAGCGCGATAACAAAGACAATCCCCAGCAATTTTTCACGCATAGTCATTGGGCCTAAATCTTCAAGACCTTTAGCTGCGATCTCTTTGTTATTCACCTTTTTCAACTCAGGCGGATACAGTTTGTAGATCATTAACGGCGTCAAAATCAGCATGATTAAACCCGGTACAGAGGCGGCAAGTGCCCATCCGCCCCAACTTAAATGGATGCCCATAATGTCACTCATCATGGCAAGGGCGAGTGCATTCGGCGCCATTGCAGTTAAGAACATATAGCTGGTGGTTTTGGTCACCATATAGACGTTGACGAGGAGGTAGTGGCCTGCTTTACGTGGGCTTTTTTCTGGATCAGATCCTAAAGCAACGGCCACACTATTGATGATTGGGAAAACAATTCCCCCAGCACGCGCGGTATTCGATGGGGTTGCAGGCGCGATAATTAAATCAAGGATTGCGGTCACATAACCGAGCCCTAATGTTGTACCGCCTAACTTGCCAATCAAAATATAAGAAAGACGTTTACCTAAACCAGTAATAACAAAGGCAGCACTCAGAGTAAATGCAGCAAATACAAGCCATGTCGTACCGGATGCATATCCGCTTAAAACTTCACTTGCTTTGACATCTTTAGTCCCTGTTACCCCAATAATTACCGCACTCGCAGCAATAGTGGCTAATAGAATAACAGGCTCTGAATAGGGTTTAAGTACCAATCCAACAATAGCGGCAAGGTAAAGACCAAATAGCAACCATGCAATATGTGGTAGCCCCGCAGGTGTTGGTATTAAAGCAATAATAATTGGAATGGCTATTAAAACTAATAGCTTCCATATTTTTTCTTTTTGCATAAGCCAATTTCCTTGATTAAATCAATATTAAATTTATTTAATATTAAATTGAATGAACTTTAATATTAGGAATTTGTTAAAGTGACAATGTTTTTAATATGGCTGTATCTTGAATGAATATAATGAATCTTATTTTCATTACTCATTCACTCTAAGGTATATAATTTATTTAAATAATTAATTGGTTTTTATTTGGTTAATTCGTTTTAATTTTTTAAATTATCCCTGTGTTAATTAATATTAAAATAGTTACTTTATGTTAATTAAAGACTGGTTGGGTAATCGGGCAAAAAACCAAGTCAAAATTAATAAATCCGCACTTCCTCCTGGACTCATGTTTAGTTGAATACATTCACTGTCGAATTGTTTAACCTTAACTAAATCATCATCGGTATTAATACCTGAGATTAATAGCTGTTTTGCGCGTTGCTTTACCCATGTTAATCCTTTGACGCCACCGCGATTGACAATGTTTGTATCGTCATTCAGGCTCATGAGGAGAATTAAAGTATCAAGTAGGGCGATATCCGCGAGTTTGCCCTTGGTGAGTTGCTGCAAATAATAGGGAAGTGAATGTTTGATTACTAACGAATAACCGCCTTCCGCTTCACCTCTTGCGCCTGTTAACCCATGTTCCTGATATAAGCGGCGGCCTGCGGTAGGGTTTTCGGTTTTTTGTTTAAGTTCATTGGTAATTCCCTTACACATACTGGCAACCAACAAGCTCACACTTTCAGGTGAAACAAATTGTTGTTGTGCAATCAAACGGCCTATTACGGTTAAAACTAAACCCAAGGAAAAGATACTGCCTTTATGGGTATTAACCCCTTTAGTCGCACGGAACATCGACTTTTCGCAATCTATGCCGATAGGGCGAATGAGGGGTAATAGTTGTTCGATAGGACAATCTTTATATTGAGCACCTGCCTGTAAAAACCGAGGAAAATGTATTGCGATGGCATTGGCACTTAAATGAAAGTCAGTAAGGGCCATATCTTTATGGGCACCAGTATTGTGTCTGTCGACTAACCCAGGCTTAGGAGTCAAATTCACTTCGGCTAACATCGCATGCCATGCTAATTGGCTGTAATAGCTAGCTAATTTCTCATTTATATGGCTGAGCTGTTTAGTAGGTTGCATTCGCTAGCGCCTCAATACGATTAAGTATCTCAACCAATGAATGTGTTCGCTGACGAGCACAAATTTTCGCTTCATTTTCACAAAGTAAGCACTGCCTTGGTGGTAAATTTAACTGGGAGCGCGAATATTGCTGCCCATTCGCATCAAATACATCAAAATCCCATAATCGACCAGCAGGAGACGACTCTTCTAGGTAAATTAACGCTTTTTTAATCTCGATAGCATCGCCATCAACAGCGACCAAACATTCTGGTCCAGTTTTTAACGCCCACGATTGTTGTGATAAAAACACCCACTGCCCGCATGAAGCAATTTGCTTAAGCGCATTTAGGCCCTGATTAAACACATGTCTAACAAGAGAGTTGTCTTTGACAGCTCCAGGAAAAACGACAGTAAATGAAATCAAGGTTACCTGATGGAGACCAATCCATGCTTGTTGACGAGCCAGACGGGCATCTCGGCTATCCAACAGTTCAGGTAAAGAAATTTCAAATTGCTCTTGAGTATCAGGCAGTGGGCAAAACATAGTTTACTCCTTCACTTGATGAACAACATCAATGACTGAGCCATCACGATAACGCACAACAGCAACGACTTTATCTGTAAATTCAATTGGGTTAGGCGTTCCAGTGAGTAATTGTGCTCGTTCTCTTAACCAGCTCATTGAAACGGTTTTGATACCTTGGTTTTCAAGTTGCTGTTTTAATTCAGGACGAGCAGGGTTAACGGTGATCCCATGGTCAGTGACCAAAATATCTACACTTGACCCCGGCGTTACACAAGTGATCACCTCGTCCACTAAAGTTGGAATGCGTCCACGCACCAGAGGAGCAACAATGATAGACAGTTTAGAGGCAACGGCAGTATCGCTATGGCCACCAGAAGCACCACGAATAACCCCATCAGAACCCGTTAACACATTGACATTAAAGCGTGTATCGATTTCTAGCGCACTCAGCACAACCACATCAAGCATATCAACAGAGGCACCTTTTGAGTCAAAGCACGCATATTGATTTGCACTGATTTCAATGTGATTTGGGTTGCGAGCGAGCGACTCAGCCGCTGCTTTATCGAAGCTTTGAACGTCTAATAATTTGCGAATTAAGCCTTTTTCATGCAAGTCGACAATGGTTGATGTAATGCCACCTAAAGCAAATCCCGCAGTAATATTATGGCGTCTCATTTTATCTTCAAGGAAACGAGTCACGGCAAGAGAAGCACCACCCGTGCCGGTTTGTAGTGAAAAACCCTCTTTGAAGTAGCCCGACTTTTCGATCACATCAGCGGCAGTACGTGCGATCAGAAGTTCACGAGGGTTCGATGTCATACGAGTTGCATCTGCCCCGATTTTATCCGCATCACCCACGCGTTTAACTTTGACGATATAATCGACTTCATCTTGTTTAATACTGGATGGGTTATGGGGGTAATCGAGTATCTCTTCCGTTAACATCACCACTTTTTTCGCAGTTTCAGCGTCAATTTTGGCATAACCTAAAGAGCCACAGCAAGCCGTTCCGGTATATCCGTTTGCATTACCGTATTCATCACATGATGGCACGCCAATAAATGCCACATCAATAACTAGTTCACCGCTATGAATTAGATTGGCTCTTCCACCATGTGAATGGATTTGTACGGGTTCTTCTAACTCACCACGTGAAATGGCTTCAGCGAGCGGGCCTCGGATACCAGAGGTATAAATTTTACGAATAACCCCATGACGAATATGTTCAACAAGTGGTGAATGGCAAGCACTTAATGAACTGGATGCAAGTGTTAAGTTGCGAAAGCCCATCTCTGCAATGACTTGCATCACCATATTGACCGTAAGGTCTCCACCACGAAAGGCGTGATGGAAAGAAATGGTCATACCGTCTTTAAGACCAGAACGGCGAATAGCGACTTGCAAGTCATCACACAATTTGCGATTTCTCGGCTTTTGTACCTGCTGTTGTACTTTACTAATATCTTTAAATTCACGTAGTACATCGTCAGTATTTGGTTGTAAGTAGGCTGATACGCGAGCCTGGCGCTGAGTATTATTTGTCATTTTTATTGCCTCACTCTTCCCGAATTCCTGATAATGCTGCTCGTGATAATACGAGGCGAGCTCTGTCAATAACTGGGCCATCGACCATTTTTCCGTTCAATGAAACCACACCTTTACCTTCAAGGGCTGCGGCATCAGCGGCTTCAACAACACGCTGTGCATGGTCGACTTCTTTTTGAGTTGGTGCATATAAATTATGAAGTAACTCAATTTGTCTTGGGTTAATTAATGATTTGCCATCAAAGCCGAGCTGTTTAATGTGAGCGGCTTCGCGTAGGAAACCTTCTTCATTATTCGCATCAGAATAAACGGTATCAAACGCTTGAATACCTGCTGAACGAGCGGCTTGTAAAATAGCGCACCGAGCATAGAGGAGTTCTACGCCGTCTGGAGACCGCTCGGTGCGCAAATTGCGGACATAGTCCTCGGCACCTAATGCGATGCCTATAAGTCTTGGTGATGAATGAGCAATATTCACAGCTTGAGTGATGCCCATTGGTGATTCAATAGCGGCTAGCAAACCTGTGCTGCCTTCTTCGCGGCCACAGTTTTTTTCTATACGCAAGATTTCACTTTCAATATCAATAACATCTTGTGCCGTATCCGTTTTAGGAAGGCGGATTATATCCGCACCACCGCGAACAACGGCTTCAAGGTCAGCAACACCAAAAGCGGAATCTAATGCATTGACCCGTACAATGGTTTCAATATCTTGATAAAGCGGGTGCTGCAATGCATGGTAAACCAAGCGACGAGCCGTATCTTTTTCGCGCAAAGTGACGGAGTCCTCAAGGTCGAACATTAAAGCATCCGCTTTATAAATAAAGGAATTGCTCAACATAGCTGCATTGGAGCCGGGAACAAACAGCATACTTCTGCGTGTGCGTGATTTTTGTTCTGGAGTCATTACTTGTCCTCCCAAGGCAGATAGTCGATATCACAAGCGCGAGCTAATAAGGCTTCTAAGCGGGCTTTGAGTACGCATTCTAGTGCACCTTTATCATCTACAATGATTTGTGCCCCTTGAATATCATGTTGCTGGATAACTTCTTGTACGATTTTTGCGATAGCATCCCCAAACTGTTTTTCAACACTACTGGTAATTTGTATTGAGACCTCTTGAGTGTCTTCTAGTGGCTCTATGCGAACCATGACATCACTTGATTCAAGTGTGCCAGCTACTGCTGCGTGCTTTATCTTCATATTTCACCTATGGCTAATTCAGAACTTTCGGTGTGGCTTTGAGCAGATGCGACTTGATTGGCGACCATCTCTTGTAAATATTGATAGGTTGCCTCAGGCACAATCGGCTTAATCGCCGCAAGATCTTTTTTAGCGAGCAATCGTCTAACTTGTGAGGCAGAAACAGCCGTTCCATTGATGATTGTTCGCGGAAATTCAATGAGTTCTATAGGTGGAAAATTCATAGCATCGGTTTTTAACCAAAAGCGCATGTCTTGGTTATATTGGTTGGTGACTTGGCAAAAAGGTTCCGAGCCTACGAATCGATGGGTTATCCCTAAAGCAGGGGCAATATATTGACGAAAAATCTTAATATCGATTTCGGTATAACAGTTATTAGCAACTGTTTTATCTTTAATAAAGTAACAAGGAAAAGTCGCTCGAGAAATAATATATTCCGAACCTTTATGAATAGTAAGATTTTCTATTCCTTTGGTTCCTGCTTCAATTAAATTTAATCTAACTTTATAAGGAAAACGTGAGGTATCTTCTTTGACAACGAATAGATGTAGCCAATCACAGGCCTTCGCAGCTTGCTCGATTAAATAGCGATGGCCAAGGGTGAAGGGATTGGCATTCATGACGATTGCACCAATCTTTTTGCCTTCTTTACGTTGTGCTTTTAAACTTTCGATATAACGCTTTAGATAACAACAACTGTTCTCCATCAACACCATAATATCAGGAACGGTGGCAATGGTATGAAAACCACATTGTTGAAATAAGCTTTCATTTTGGAATTTGGTATAAATAAATAAATGCGTTGTATTATTTTCGTAAGCAAGATTAACCAGTTCTGTTGCTAATTTTAATGCAAGCCCTTCACCTCGAGCATCATCACTGATAGCAACGCATTTAATAACGTTTTTTGCTAAACCACCACACGCAATTAATTTTTCATTGCGAGAAATCGTAATAAAAACGTCAATGCTTGAATCAAGTTCTAAGTCGTTTTCCTTTAAAAACTGAGTTATTTCAGCAAGTTTCCTGTTCTCATGACGTTTTACTTGGTTAAACGTTATGTTTTCGAACATAATAGTATCCTGCATCTCATTTAGAGATGTTTTTAAAATGTTGCTAATGTTAAAGTTAATTAAATAAATATTTTTGGTTATTCTTATAAAAGTAAATATAAATTCTTATTTAATTATCCTCTCTGATATTTATATTAAAGATACTGTATTTAATATATTTGACCTATTTCATGTTTCTTAAATGAGATTGTATTTGTTTAATGGTTTTAAAGTTTTTAATTATTGGATATGTTTTTTATTGCTTGGTTTTAATGTGTTTAATTATTAATATGTGTATTATACCTTTGGCTTGAATCCGATTTATCGGTTATCCTACCATTTCTGAGTTAACAAAATTTTTACTTTTCAGCCAGTAACGAGATATAACATGAAAAAAGAATATACGTTCTCCTCATTGAAAAAAGTAAATTCAGTTTCATTTTCAGTACGAGTATTTTTTCTGTTATTAATAGTTTCTGTTTTTTTAACTCTCGGGTTGGGGAAATATTTTACGGACACAGCTGAAAATCGATTGATTGCGAACATTCAATCGTTAGCAATGAGCCAAGCAAAGCTGATTGCTTCTATTGATGGTGTGGTGCAATCAGTAAAGAATAGAGATATTCCGAGACTGAAGGTTATTGCTGACAAACTAAACCAAGATTCCAACTATGATTATGTAGTTATCGGTGATGAAAAATCAATTCGGTTATATCACCCAAATAGCCAAAAAATTGGTTTTGAAATGCAGTGGAACAAACCAGGAGCCTTAGAGAAAGGGGAAAGCTATTTTATCAATGGCGAAGGTTCAATGGGGAATGCTGTTAGAGCAAAAACCCCCATTTTTGATGAGCAAGGTAAAGTGATCGGTGTTGTTTCTATTGGCTATCTATCCAACAAAATAGAAACATCACTCAGTGAGTTATTTGTACAAACAGGAGCCACTTTTTTAGGGATACTGATTATATTGCTCTTCTTATCATGGGCATTTTCACGTTTAATTCAAAAACAAATGTTGGGTATGGAACCTGAGGAAATAACCCAATTAGTCTTAGTACAAAAAGGGATATTTGAAGCTGTTTTTGAAGGTGTTATCGCAGTGAATATACAAGGGCAGATTATTAATATTAACTCTAATGCCCGGAAAATGTTATCTCTAAGCAAGCCGCTAGGGCAGTTAACAGGGACTTTTGTGTCGGAGCATATCTCGCCAGCCGACTTTTTTATTACCGATATTGAAACGACTAAGCATGATGTGATTTGCGAATTTAATGGCCTAAACGTGATTGCAAACCGGGTGGCCATTCGTGATGGGGAACATCTTGTGGGGGCGGTTATTAGCTTTCGTAGCCAAAATGATATTGAATCGCTAAACTCTCAGTTGACTCAAGTTCGCCAATATATAGAAAGTTTACGTACGTTACGGCACGAGCACCTTAATTGGATGTCAACATTAAGCGGTTTATTGCAAATGAAAGAATATGACCAAGCGTTGGCGCTAATTAAAGGGGAGTCAGAATCTCAGCAACAATTAATTGATACACTCCGTGGGCAGTTTTTTGATAAGCAAGTTGCTGGTTTATTATTTGGTAAACACCACCGAGCCAAAGAATTAGGCTTACAATTAAAATTTACTGCGGGTAGTCAGTTACATGAATTACCTGATTCATTAAATAGTACTGAATTTTGTGCCATTTTGGGTAATCTACTCGATAATGCGTTTGAAGCAAGTTTGAAAAATAATCAGGGTAATAAGCAAGTTGAGTTATACCTTTCAGATGAAGGAAAGGAGATTGTCATTGAAGTCGCTGATCAGGGATGTGGTTTTCCGTCAGAAATTCAAGACAAATGGTTTGAGCGTGGTGTCACAACGAAAACAGATATAGCAGATAGCCATGGTATCGGGTTATATCTCGTTGCATCTTATGTTAAACGCTGTAATGGTGCAGTGATTATTGAAGAAAATCAACCGCATGGTACAGTATTTTCAATTTTTATTCCGAAAGTGAAGATATAAAATGATCAAGATAAAAATCCTCATAGTGGAAGATGAGTTGCTGCTTGCCGAAATGCACAGCGAATATATAAAAGCCTATCCTGCATGTGACAAAGTTTGGCTTGCAGGTAATCTTGCGGAAGCGAGAAAAATGATTGAATACATGAAGCCAGATCTTATCTTGTTAGACAACTATTTACCTGATGGAAAAGGCATTGACCTAGTTCATGAGTTAATACAAGAAAGAAATAATGCAGATATTGTATTTACGACGGCCGCAAGTGATATGGACACAGTCTCTGAAGCTATTCGTTTAGGCGTTTTTGACTATTTAGTGAAGCCAATTGCTTATGAACGTTTAGGCCAAACATTGGATAGGTATATTCAACGTAAATCTGTTGTACAAGAAAATAGCAAAACCAATCAAAGTAAAATTGACGATATGTTTAATACCTATGCGAGAGGGGAATCAAAGGAAGAACTTCCAACAGGTATTGATATCATTACACTTGAAAAAATACTTGCGTTATTTACTGAACCTGATGTGCAATATACGGCAGAAAGTATTGCTGAAACCATCAAACTTAGTCGTACTACAGCAAGACGTTATTTGGAGTATTGTTTAGCGAAAGATAAAATTGAAGCTGAAATTGAGTATGGCAAAGTTGGCCGACCGCAACGGATTTACCGTGCCAAGTTGTGAGTGTTTGAATTAATAGTATATATAGATAGAAGTTCTGCATTGGTTATAAACAATGCAGATTTTCTTTATCTTACTTATATCAGTGGCACAGCAGTAAGTTGAAAAAATAGAGTTTATTGTTGCTGGTTTTTTAAAATTAACACTTTCTTTTCAGCCCGCTCATTGCCTTTAGCGGCTGCGAGTTGATACCAGCGTAGGGCTTTTTTATCATCGGCTTCAACACCCATACCATATTGGTAGCAAGCTCCTGCTGCATATTGCGCATCGGCACTATTTTGCTGAGCGGCTTTGATAAACCAGTGACAGGCTTTTGCTTGATCAGCTTTGATACCATCACCGCGCGCATAGATAAGCGCAACATTAAATTGAGCTGAAGCTTCACCTTGTTCAGCTGCTAGGGTTAGCCACTTTATAGCTGATTGGATATCTTTTTTGGTACCTTGTCCAGTTAAGTACAACATACCTAAACTGTTTTGGGCGGGGGAAAAACCTAATTCTGCGGCACGGGTAAAGTATTGAAACGCGAGAGGGTAGTTTACCTTATCATACATACCTACTGCTGCTTGGTAGCCTAATAAATACAGCGCTTGTGGATGGTTTTCTTCAGCAAGAGCAAGATATATTTTTTGGGCTTTTTGCGGGTCTTTTGTGATAGCTTTTCCCTCTTCATACCAATAGGCGAGGGTGAGCATCGCAGGTTGAAAATGCTGTTCAGCCGCTTTTTTTAGCCACCGTTCAGCTTCTTCTGGGTTTTTCTCTAATAAATCATTGATGCCATACAAGGTATATTCGGCCATATTCATCTGGCCAATAGGGTCACCACTTTCGGCTGCTATTTTCATCCAATGCAGCATTTGTTTTTCATCTAGCTCTACCCCAGTTCCTTGCTGGTACATCAGGCCAAGGTTAATTTGTGCTTTTGTAAAGCCTTGATTGGCAGAAAGAAGGTACCAGTGTAAAGCTTGGTCAAACTGTTGATGAGACTGATAAAACATTCCTAAGTTAAATTGCGCTTCGGCTTGGCCTTGTTCCGCAAGTGCAATTAGCGTTTTTTCATTTATTAGTGGCGTTGTTTCTTCTGCAAAAGCAGGGAGGAAAAATACGTTAATAAAGACAAAACACAATAAAAATATTTTTTTCACATGACATCCTTTGGACTAAGCTCTTAATGGCTACGTTATCTTGTTAGATAAGTTCCTGCAATGATATGAAAGATATTTTATATTAATTCTACTAAATCAGATGGTTAATTGTTGCTATTAGCGCATAGAGCAAAAAATACATAAATAATTTAAAAAAAGATGAACTTTTTTCAGTGATACTGTGTCTTAGTAGTATCTATATACTGTTTGCTTGCGTAAACATTCATATATTTACCCTCATCATTCATTTCTTTACACGAAGTAATGTAATAATGCACCTACGTAGTGATAGTTTGAATTTAGCAAAAAGATCCTTGAGTAGAATGCATTATGCCCAGTTTTTAACTGGGCTTTTTTTTATCCAAAATTCCAGTTTGAATGTCTCTTTAGCTGCGACTCTCTAAATCCTTTCTTATCATAAAAGATCATAAAAGAAAAAAGTGTTCATTTGTTATGGATATTTTTAGTTTCCCATAACGTTTAAAGCAATAAATCATAGAGTTATAAACAGGGTGTTATAGTTTCACTATAGAATAATGTTCTTAACATTTAATAAACAAATGACTAATTAGTAATCGATAATAATTTGGTGATTTTGTAAAAAATTGAAGTAAATCACGATTAAATTCAATTCAAGCAGTAATTAATACTAGCTAATTCTTTAATTTTGGTGCATAAATAACGTATATGGCTTAATTGATTATTGGGTTCTGGGCGGGTTATCTGCCAATTAATGTTGAATAAATAATCAAATGTGCTTTAACTCATTGAATTTATGTTTGAGATCCATAAACAAGTCTACACACAGTATTGTTTGTTTTGAGGTCAGGGAATGATACTCCTCCTACCAAAAGTGAATCTTTTCAACTTTGAATTCTTGAGATCATAACAATGCGAGAGCGCATAGAGCGTTCCGTGGTTTTTTTGCATATGTACAGGTTGTACTAGAGGTAACTTGTGTCCACAACAAATAACAAAGAGGAAGTTAGTCTTAACGCGTTTAAGCAACCTCGCTCATTCTATCTTATTTTTTCTATCGAGCTCTGGGAACGTTTTGGTTACTACGGTCTTCAAGGGATCCTTCCAATATACCTAAGCCAAGTGCTGGGTATGTCAGAAACAGAATCAATTACACTTTTCTCAGCGTTTGCAGCATTAGTTTATGGCTTTGTTGCAGTTGGCGGTTGGTTAGGGGATAAAGTCCTTGGAACAAAACGTGTCATTGTCCTTGGAACAATCACTCTGATTGCAGGGTATGCATTTGTTGCTTTCTCAGGGCATGATGTATCGATGGTCTATGTTGGTTTAGCAACCATTGCAGTTGGTAATGGTTTATTTAAAGCGAATCCATCATCACTCTTATCGACCTGCTATGAAAAAGATGACCCACGGTTAGACGGCGCATTTACCATGTATTATATGTCCGTTAATATTGGTTCATTCTTCTCAATGATTGCAACACCATGGTTAGCAAAACATTATGGTTGGGATGTCGCGTTCTCTCTTAGTGTTGTGGGCCTGATTATCACATTGATTAACTTCTATATGTGTAAAAAATGGGTTTCTCAACATGGCTCAAAACCTGACTTTGCTCCTGTTGTTCTTTCAAGATTAGTTGCTACAGTAGCAGGGGTTATTGCATTAATCGCGATTTCTACATGGCTATTGCATAACCTCGGTATTGCTCGTACAGCATTAGCGATTATTTCTTTGGGTATTTTAGTTATCTTTATCAAAGAAACATTAGCACTGAAAGGTACGGCGCGTCGCCGCATGATTGTTGCATTGATTCTAATGCTTGAAGCGATTGTATTCTTTGTTCTTTATAGCCAAATGCCTACATCGCTAAACTTCTTTGCATTACATAACGTAGAGCATGAAGTTTTTGGTTTTTCTATTGAACCTGCACAATACCAAGCTCTGAACCCATTATGGATCATGATTGGAAGCCCAATTTTAGCTGCAATTTATAATAAAATGGGCGACAACTTACCGATGCCACATAAATTTGCTATTGGTATGTTGCTATGTTCCGCGGCATTCTTAGTTTTGCCATTAGGTGCGAAATTTGCAAATGAAGCTGGGATTGTTTCTGTTCAATGGCTAGTTATCTGCTATGGCTTCCAAAGTATTGGTGAGCTGATGATCTCAGGTCTTGGCCTTGCGATGGTAGCTCAGTTAGTTCCACAGCGTTTAATGGGCTTTATTATGGGCGCATGGTTCTTAACAAACTCAGCGGCCGCATTTATTGCAGGGTACGTTGCTTCAATGGCAGCAGCACCAGAAGGTGAACTTACCAGCAAAGTCGAATCTTTGGCTGTGTACAGTGACGTATTCTTGAAGATTGGTTTAGTGACTGGTGTGATTGCAATTTTGATGGTTTTAACCGCTCCGATGTTAAATCGTATGACTCTTGAGCGTTAATTTTCATCTTAAATCGCAGTAATCAAAAGGGCTAAAAAGCCCTTTTGATATATGTGACATACGGTAATAGACGTATTAATTAAAATAGCGATTATTAATCAGTTTTAGCGAGCGGTCACTACCATTAACCAAAATGGTATTTGAAATACGGCTGTACGCATCTATTGATACACCATCCATCAAGATGGTTGGTGTGATAGCTGTGGCGGCAAATATGACATCAGAAGTACTCACCATCTGGTCTAAAGATAGCACTTCACCAATTTCTAACCCCATTTGTTGACAGCGCAATATTTCTTGTGCCGCGAGTTGTTTGTTTTCTTCGCTATCACCTTTGGCTTTATCTCGAGAAATTAGCCTTGCTTGCATATCACCGCCTAAAGCGCGTGCGATGGCTGCACTGATAATGCCTTCAGGAGCACCACCAGTCCCATACATCATATCAATGGGATGCTCCGGAAGAATGGTAAGTAATGAGGCGAGTACATCACCATCAGGGATGGTAATCACATTCGCACCAAAATTACGGATAGTTTTAATAATATGTTGATGGCGAGGTTTATCAAGCACTGCGATTGAAAGATTTGAAATGGGTTTATTCAGTGCGGAGGAAAGAAATTCTAAATTTTTTTCTAGGGGATTTGCTAGGTGAACAGCTCCTTTCGCTGCGGCACCAACAACAAGTTTTTCCATATATATATCAGGTGCTTGAAGCAGTGTTCCCGTTGGCGCGGCAGCAAGTACGGCAATGGCATTTTTTTCATTACAAGCCACCATACGTGTTCCATCAATAGGATCTACTGCGATATCTAACCCAACAGACCCGGATTGTTTGCCAACTTGCTCGCCAATATATAGCATGGGAGCATCGTCGATTTCACCTTCACCAATGACAATTTTGCCATGAAAATCAATTTCATTTAGGCGATTTCTCATTGCTTCAACAGCGGCTTTATCTGCGGCATTTTTATCTTGTTTACCTACCCAATCGAAGGCAGCTACAGCAGCGACTTCGGTAACGGAAGCGATAGCGGAAGCTAACTCATCACTAATTTTCATTTTTTGTTCGTATCCTAGGTGTATAAAAGAAAAGTACTTATCTCTATGATACGTTTTTTGTGATCTGTCTGGCAAATTATAGGTGATAAAAGCAACAGAGAATTTAGTGCCGTAATGAAATGGCAGCCTATGTTTAGGCTACCATTAATTTGAAAGCTAAAGCATTTCGACGATAGTGATACCGCCAATAATCGAAATTAAGGCAGCAAGTGTACTTAATAACACGGTTCCAGCAGAGGTTTCCGTATAGGCCTGATTACTAATTGCTAATGCAGGAACAGCGGTCGCGGTGGGTAATACACCAATGATAAACGCGGCTTTAAGTAAATCATCTTGTAATCCTAAAGCGAGCCCAGTCCCTAAAATAAGAGCGGCTTGAACAAAGTTTTTGATAAAGACGTTAAATATAATTTCCTTACTTATTGTCAGTTTGATTCCTGAAAGGAGCAATCCAAGGAAGAATAAAGCGACTCCGCCTGCTGTTTTACCTAATTCATTAACTGAGTTTTGTAATATTTCAGGTAATTTAACACCAAAAATAGCCAATAATGCCCCTAGAATAGGAAGAAAAACTAAGGGCTGGGCAATGGCTTTTCCAACAGATTTAAAGACACTATGCCCTTGTTGTGAGCCACTGATCATTAAGAGAGTAAATGGGATAATAATGACAGTATAAATAAGGTTGCCTAATACCATAGCGATTAAGCCTGATGACCCGACAGTTGCGAGCAAGACAGGTGGCCCACAGTAGGCCATATCAGGAAAAGACACCGACAATGCTTGCATTGCAGCATCTTTCTTATTGTGACGAAAAATAAACTTACCAAAAATAAAACCAATCACGTATGTTGCAATTAGTCCTACGGCTAATGCTAATAAGTAGTCAATATTGAGCAATACCGAGGGTGGAGCCTGTGCAGCAGCTAGAAATAATGCAAATGGTAATGCTATTTTAACTACAAAGTCAGCAAAGGCTTGGGAATACTCTCTTTTGATAAACCCATATTTACCCGATAGCCAACCGACGGCTAATCCAAGAACAATGGGCCCTAAAGCAGCAAGTATAATGTGAGTTAACATTAAAAATTCTCCCGATATTATGCGATAGGCTTTGTCGAATAAAAAATCTGTGGAATGACAGTTAACATTTTCCCGTGTGTTAACTTTATTTAAATTAAAACATTTATGTTTTTATCAGTGCTTAATTAAGAAACTAATTAACATAATTATAAATGACTTTAGTCATTTAAGGATAATAAGTATTAGAGTAATGTTTGCAGATAAAGCTATTATATAGATAACATAATAAAAAAAATTGTACTAATAAAATTTTAATGACTAATTTTTTGAGCATCTAAAAAGGAACATTAAGAATAGATAGTTATATCAGTTACCTATTCTTTATGAATGAAATTATCATTAAATGATGATTAAGGGGTTTCTTAGTTACTAAAATAACTAATGGGAGTATTAATAAGTCATACATAAAAGAAGGGAAGTATCGCTTCTTTTTTGTCTAAGGTATACCTAAAAGCAGCATGTAATGAATTATTTTGTAACAGTTTATTACATTTGGTTGGCAAGGGGATCAATGCTATCTACACTAGCAGTAATCACAGCCTTTATTTTCCAGATTCTAAATTGTGAATTTTTTTATGAGGAAACCTATTTGTGGACACTTGGATACTAATAGGACTTGTATTCGTTTTCCTGCTAGTGCTAGCTCCGATACTTGCTATCATTGCCATCAATCGAACAGGTCGGATGCAGTACCAAATTTCGATGTTAAATCAGAAGGTTTCTTCATTAGAAGCCCAGCTTTTAAACGCTAAATATACGCCAAGTATATCTGTCGATAGTGTGACGTCTTCCCAATCAGGTTTAGATGAAATACAAAATACGCACATAGAGCAAGAGGGGAGCGAATCTCTTTCGGGTGTTGATGCTAAACAAGACAGACAGCAAGAAATTTCCTCAATGAGCCATGTGACTTATCTGCCAGTTGAAAAAGAGCATGATTTATCGGATACAGAAAACTCGCCTCTCATTAGGGAACAAACTACCCATGAAAATTCCCTTAATCATCCTTTAAGTAATGAAAGTATCAATCCGAATAGGTTTGATAACACGCAAGCACAGCGAGTAGACGCAAATCGGTTTAATCAAAATCAACCTGAGACAAAGCAAAATACTGCCAGTGATGATAAATCAATATTCAATCATTTCTTTAGTTGGTTAATGAAAGGAAACCCGGTTGCTAAAATTGGTATCCTACTGTTATTCCTAGGTGTCGCATATTTGCTGAATTACAGTGTGCAAAATGAAATTATTTCACCTCAAATGCGTTTAATCTTCAGCGCAGTAGGGTGCTTAGCTTTATTAGGTACTGGCTGGTGGCTACGGAATAAAAAGGCATTATTTGGGTTGATTTTACAAGGGGGGGCAATTGGTTGCTTGTATATCACTATTTTTGCTGCCTTTAAACTGTATACGATGATGCCTTATGGGATGGCATTTGCCTTTATGTTACTTATTTGCGCGGCAAGTATTGCTTTGGCATTATTGCAACGTACAATTAGTTTAGCTATTCTTGCATCGATAGGTGGGTATTTAGCACCTATATTGCTTTCGACTGGCGGTGGAAGCCATGTTATTTTATTTTCTTATTATTTGATGTTATCAATTGGTATCTTAGTTATTAGTGTGTGGCAAGCTTGGCGACCTTTAAATTTAGTTGGTATGGTGATGACTTATGGTGTTGCCATTTTATGGGGGCTAGATAATTACCAGTCAGACTATTATTTATCTTGCCAACTTTTTATTATCGCTAATTTAGTGGTATTTAATGCCTTAACACAGCTATTCTCACTACGCTTTGAACACAGTAAGCAATTGGTTGTTGATAATACACTTCTATTTGTCCCTCCTTTTATCAGTATTGCACTTCAATTCTTTATTTCAGAAGGGGAAGGTTTGCTGCCAGCCTTTATTTCACTGATAGTAGGTTTGTTATATCTGATTACTGGTTTACAAGTGCATAAACGCTATAAATCCGCAGGCAAGAATATGGCGCTAGCAAATATTATTATCGGTGCTGGGTTTATCACTTTAGCTATTCCATTAGCGCTAACATTTGAGTGGACCTCGATTATTTGGTCATTAGAAGGGTTGTTAATCCTCTGGTTCGGTTTACAGCAAAACCAGAAAAAAATGGCGGCTATCGGCTCGTTATTAATTGTTATTAGCGCAATCACTTTGTTAAGTGATTATCCTTATTTATATTGGAGCCGTAGTAGTACTTATATGGTTCCAGTGCTATTAATAGCCTGCTTTATGGCTGGTGGGCTTTTCCATATTCGTCGTAAAGAAGACAGTAACTTTACTTTATTTAGTTATGGTTTCTTAATTATTGGTTTGGTGACTTGGTTGTGCTGGTTACCGTTATTTACTGATATTTTATCATGGAGTCGTGAGTCTGAAGGCTTTATTATTCTAGTTTTGGTTGTTATTTCAGTTTGGTTCTGGCGTTTATATGCTATCTATATTAATTGGGTTCCTTTGCTACTTTGCCAGTCTATTTTATGGATTGCAGGTTATTATTATCTTGGTTTAGATTTCTTAAACGACCAAAACCCAATGGGGCGTGGTGAAGGTTCTCTCATATGGCCAGTTGTTTTAGGTAGTTCTATTTTATTTGTTATTCATGCATATAAGCTTCGTGATCGTTGGATGCAAAGAATACTCCATAGCGCCAATTTATGGCTAATTCTTGCGTTTATTGCCACTCAAGTGAATTGGTTCGTCTCCATTTTACCTTGGGGCATGCACGAAATGGGATATTTTATTTATGTCATGGCCATAACGCTAACTGTTATTGTTCTCTATTGGCTACAACAAAATAGAATGCCACCGATGAAACGTAATGGACTGATTTATTGGTATTCGATGACTCCTGTTGCTATCGGGCTAATTATATTGTCTGGCTATGCTAATTTAGAAGATGGTAAATTGACATTTTGGAATTATATACCGCTAATCAATCCATTAGATGAAGCTGGGTTATTTAGTATCGCTACGTTAGTTTTAATACGTAAAGGGCTTTCTCAAAAAATACGTAAAGTAACAGCGGTTAACTTTTGGGTTTTACGTAGTTTGTTAGTAGTCACAATTGCACTTTCTGCTTATTGGTTTAACGGTATTTTAATTCGTGCAATAGCAGATTTTGCTGAGCTAAATTGGAACTATGACACACTTTATGATTCACGCTTAGTGCAAACTGTACTTTCTATCAGTTGGGCACTGGCTGCCTTAGTCTGTATTATTATTGCCTCTATTAAGAAAAATCGAATTTGGTGGTTTATGGGGGCTGGTATTTTTGCTTGTGTTATTGTCAAGTTATTCTTAATTGATATATACGGGCAAGGTGGTATTTCTCGTGCAATTTCTTTTATTGGTGTTGCATTATTAATTTTAATTGTTGGGTATTTTTCGCCATTACCACCAAAAGATACAAAAGGGAAAGTTGATAAGGAGATACAACCATGAGTTTAATTAAAAATACAGGACTAGTAAGGCTCATTGCAGTCTTCTCATTGTCATTATTGTTTTCAAGTCATTTGAATGCAGAGGCAGTAGAAGAGGTTACTCCTTATAGTTTTTATCAAGGCTCAGAAATAAATGTGCTTGATTCATCGGCTCCTTTTTACTGGTTAGAGCTTCCCGTAAATGCGTATATGAACTCAGCGTACCCCAAAACGTTGCAAGATGTTCGAGTCTTTAATGGTACTGGTAATGAAATACCTTCAGTATTATTTTCAGATACGGAAAAATCCGTTTCAAATGAAAAGATCATTTTTACACCACAGCGTTTGGTCACTCAGGTTGATAGCGTTAACTCCCATGATGATGTGCGTAGAGAAAAGCAACATCTATTAGTAGAATCTATCCCTGGCAAAGTGAATAGAATTGAGTTGCCTAGTATGCAAGTTAAAGACAACGTGGCTTATCAGGCTTATTTATTAACGAAAAATCAAAGTCAAACTAAAGATACGCCAATTAAAAACCTAGTATTAGACTGGGCTAAAAGCGAGAAAGAATGGCAGGCAAAGGTATTTGTTTTTGCCAGTGACGACAAAGAAAATTGGCTAAATATAGCAACAAATCAGCCGATTATGAATTTGAAGTTAAATTCAGAAACTATTGCAAGCAATAATATTGAGTTATTAAATGGCAACTCAAAGGCATTGAATGCACCTTATCTTATGGCTGTAATAGTAAGTGGTCCAGATATTGTTATACCTGACTTATTAAAGGTCAATGCGACCTCTAGCGTGCTTAATTCAACTTATCGTCAAGAACTATTTCATTTTGAGATGACGAATGATGGTGTTTCAAAAGATCATATAATCTATCAATTACCAAGAGCACAGCCACTGAGTGAATTACAAATACAATTGCAACAATCAAACCGCGTGATCCCACTAAAAATAGAGTATTCATCTGATAGAGGTGAAAGCTGGAAATTACTCACTAACATTGTTGCATATAATCAAACAATAGATGGTGATTTAATTAGCAATCCGAGCACAGCGCTCTATGGTGAAATGGTGGGGAAAGTAAGAATTTCAGCCCTCAAAGGGAGTTGGGAAGATCAGCCACCAAGGCTAACGGGAAAACGAGATGCTTATAACCTTATTTTTAATTTGCAAGGTCCCGCTCCGTATTTACTTGTTTGGGGGAATAAACAAGCTAGTTTTGATGAATTGACCACAAGCCAGCTTGTAGGGAAAACAGATAGCGTTGATGAGTTAATGACAAATTATCCTCAGCTATTTCTTGATAATACAATCATTGAGTTGGGTGGTGTAGATAGGCTAACTATAACGGAAGTGGTTGACGGTAGTTTTAACTGGTTGACGATTACCTTATGGGTATTGTTATTTGTTGGAATATTAGTATTAATATATTTCTGCTGGTATTTGTTAAGAGAAGTCAATTCTACAGATAAGGCGAATCATGAAGAATTATAACTAGATATTGGTATTAACCAAATAGGGAATAGTACCCTATTTGGTTTCGATTTACGTCATTGACAGTTCTGACGTCTCTTTACTTAATCATGAGAACACTTACTTATAGCCTGTTTTTTCTGACAGGGATTTGCGCTAAAACAGTCATAACGGAATAGGAGATAATGATGAAAAAAACATTACTAGCTCGTATATTTATTATGATCGTTATTTTGACTGGCTTTTCAATAGCGGCTCAAGCTGCGAATAATACAGTATTAACAGAAATTATAGCGCACAATAAAGTAGCGTATGAGTATGTGTTACAAAATACAGATCAAAATGAAGCAGATATAGAGTTTGAACGGGAAGCGAAAGAACTTGATAGTTCTCAGTTGCGTAATATTGTTAACGATAAACGTTTTACTGGCCGACAATTCAGAATACATGAAAAGTAAGTCATATCTGAATTTTTTGCTGTAAACATGCGTATATTGAGTAATAAATCTACGACCTACATAAAGGAAATTCTATGCATCAAGGCCAATGTTTGTGTGGTTCTGTAAAAATCACAACAGCAAAAGATATTAGTCATGTCAGTGTATGCCATTGTGGAATGTGTCAAAAATGGAATGGCGGCCCTGGCTTTAGTGTTGATTGTGGTAACGATTTAATGGTAGAGGGGCAAGAGTCTGTGTCAATTTTTGCATCATCTCAATGGGGAGAACGTGCATTTTGTAAGAATTGTGGTTCACACCTTTTTTATCATTTACTCACACCTTCAACATATTATGCATCAGCAGCTTTATTTAAAGAGAGTAAAGATGCGCAAATGAGTATGCAAATTTACATAGATAGTAAGCCCAAATATTATAACTTTGTTGAAAGAACACCCATGTTGACAGAGAAAGATATTATGGAAATGATGTCCCCATCATCGGATTAAACTCTGTGGCTATAGATTTAATAGTAAGTAATAAGGAATACAGTGGCAGTCGATCAGACTATATTTTTTGATTCTATTCGTTAAATTGACCTCTTATTTGTCATGCGGTCGACTTAAATTTGTTTTACAATTAAGGTAATGACTAGGTTTAGAAGTTGTTCAGAGGAATAACAAATGAATAGTATGAAAGGAATGCGTCATGCGAGTAATATCGCGTGGGTACTACAATGGATATTAAATATTGGCTTGATCTCACTCGCTGCCGTACTTGTATTCTTTTTAGCTAAAGAAACGGTGACAATGGCCTCATTAATGTTTGGTAGCTCAAAAGGGGCGACGGCCTATGAGTTGTTAGAAGGCATTGTCATTTATTTTTTATACTTTGAGTTTATTGCCTTGATAATAAAATATTTTATGTCGGGCTATCATTTCCCGTTAAGGTATTTTATCTATATTGGTATTACTGCGATTATTCGTTTAATTATCGTTGATCATAGTGACCCTATGACAACTTTGTTGCATGCAGGGGCGATTTTGGTACTAGTCGTTGCACTTTATATTGCAAATACTGAAAAATTAAAGCGTGAATAACATACATTAGTGTAATTTACTTGCATACAAAAAAAGTGTAATTATTATTCCTTTTTTTGTATGCGCAGACTCGAAGTCAAATACTTAAGTGATATACCCTGCATTTAAATCTATAAGTTAATAAAATTTAAGATATGTAATTTTTGGTAATTAAAATTAATATAAATAATTCTAATATTTTATTTTGTAACTGGTTTATCCTGTAAAAACTAATCACAAAAATATTTTACTTTTATATATAGGTTATTTACTGTTATAAAGTTTCTATTCTAATAACATAAGTAGCTTGTAAATATGACAACAAAAACACTTCCCAAGAAAAAAGGGTTCTTAAACCGTGTCGAGCGCATCGGTAATGTTATGCCTGATGTGACTATGCTGTTTGTGTACGCCCTGATTATATGTTGGTTTTTATCTTATCTGCTTTCTTTCGTAGATTTTAGTTATTACCATCCTATTTCAAAAGAAAAAATTGCTATAGTTAATATGTTTCAGTATGAGGAAATCATATTATTTATCACTGCGGCAGTTAAAAACTTCATTAATTTCCCTCCTCTTGGTATCACGATAGTGGCAACATTAGGTATTGGTATTGCTGAAAGCAGTGGTTTCATTAATACCGCATTGAAAAAAATGTTGTCGTTTATTTCACCAAGAATGTTAACGCCTACAGTGGTGTTTGTGGGGATTGTTTCTCATATTGCTTCAGATTCTGCCTATGTCATTTTAATGCCAGTTGCAGCAATGATGTTTTATGCGAGTGGTCGTCATCCATTAGCTGGGATTGCTGCTGCATTTGCAGGCTTAGCGGGGGGATTTACTGCAAGCTATACGCCATCAATTATTGACCCAATAATGCAAAGTTTTACGCAAGATGCTGCACAAATGCTAGCGCCGGGTTATAGCGTAAATGTTTTATGTAACTATTTCTTTAGTTTGGGTGGTACATTCGGGGTTATTTTTACCTGTTGGTTTATCACTGAGAAGATTGTTGAACCATGGCTAAATAAAAACTGCCCAATCAGTTCAAACGAAGTTGATACTGATTCTGAAAAAAATTTAGGTAAAATTACTGCTGCTGAGAATCGTGCTTTTCGTATTTCTGGTTTAGTACTAATTGCTTTAGGTATCGGATTATTTGCACTATTATGGCCAGAGAACTCTCCATTACGTGGACCTGATGGTAGCTTAACTAGCCCTAAAGCACCTATCATGCAAATTGTTGTGCCTTTATTATTTATTTTCTTTGCTTTGCCAGGCATTGTTTATGGTTATATGACGAAATCTTTTACATCAACAAAAGATGTTGTCAAGGCAATGGAAAATATTACTAAGTCACTTATCCCATTTATTGTTTTTGCTTTTTTTGCTGCCCAATTTTTATATTCATTCCAACATTCTAATTTAGGCACATTATTAGCGCTTTCAGGGGCAGAGTTATTACGTACACTTGATATGCCATCTGGAATGACCGTTTTTGGCGTTATTCTATTAACGGCTATCTTAAATATTATGATTACTTCTGCGACATCAAAATGGGCAATTATGGCGCCAGTATTAGTGCCTATGCTAATGGCAGTCGGAATTTCACCTGAATTAACCCAAGCGGCATTTCGTGTCAGCGACTCTGCAATGAATGTGAGCACACCGATGTTTCCGTTTTATCCGTTAATCCTGATGTATTGCCAGAAATACTATAAAAATGCAGGAATAGGAACATTGTGCTCAATGATGATCCCATTCACCGTTGGGCTATTAATTATTTTAACTTCAACATTATATTTATTCTGGGCTTTTGATATCCCAATTGGTTTCGACAGTGGTTACACATGGCATCCTGCACCATAAGTAGGGCCAATACCCTACCTATTAAATAGGTAGGGTAAATATAGTTAATGCAAGGAATATAAAATGAACGAATTAGGTAAGCAATTAGAGCAGCGTTTTTATCGCTATCTCGCTATTGAAAGCCAAAGTGACGCAGCAAGCACGGTTGTTCCAAGCACAGAAGGGCAACGTGAGCTGGCAAAATTATTAGCGCAAGAGCTTGAAAGCTATGGTCTTAAGGATGTTTATATTGATGACCATGCCATCTTATATGCAATGCGACCAGGAAATAAACCTTCTGCACCCAAAATAGGTTTTGTCACTCATCTAGATACGGTCGATGTTGGTTTATCTCCCATCATTAAGCCTCAAACCTTGAAGTACGAAGGTAATGACTTATGTTTAAATGAAAAAGAAAATATTTGGTTTAAGGCAGCAGAGCATCCAGAAGCCGCACCTTATGTGGGTGACGATATTATTTTTAGTGATGGTACTAGCGTACTGGGCGCTGATAATAAAGCCGCTGTAACGGTTGTTATGGAATTAATGAATAAGCTGCAATATGCCGATTTTGATTGTGGCGATATCTACGTTGCGTTTGTACCGGATGAAGAAATTGGCCTGCGCGGCTCTAAAATTATGGATTTATCCCGCTTTAACGTTGATTTTGCTTATACGATTGATTGCTGTGCACTTGGTGAAGTTGTGTATGAAACGTTTAATGCTGCTTCTATTGAAGTTTCAATTAAAGGTATTACCGCACATCCTATGTCAGCTAAGAATGTATTGTTGAATCCTATTCGTGTAGCTCATGATTTTATTGGGTGCTTTGATCGTTTTGATACTCCAGAACATACAGAGCATCGCGAAGGCTACTTTTATGTGACAGATTTAATCGCAAACCCAGATAACGCTAAAATTAAAATGGCGATCCGTGATTTTGACCGTCATAGTTTTTCAGCTCGAAAACACTTTATAAAACAAGCGATTGAATTAATAAAAGCGCGTCATCCGCGTGCAAAAATTGAGTGCAACATTGTAGATGTGTATAGCAATATTAGCGACTCATTAGGAGATGACCGTACAGCGATTGATTTAATTTTTGATGCATTGAAAATTCAAGAGGTTGAACCTAAGGTGATCCCAATGCGCGGTGGTACGGATGGCTCTGCTTTATCAGCAAGAGGTATCTTAACCCCAAATTATTTTACTGGTGCACTTAATTTCCACTCATGTTTTGAGTTTTTACCAATCAGCTCTTTTGAGAAAAGCTACTTAGTATCAGAAACCATTTGTCGTTTAGTTGGAAAAAAATAACCTATCATTTTATTTTTAATATAAAGACCATCCAATAAGGTGGTCTTTAATTATTAATAACCATGAATCATTCTTTTAAATTATAATTCAATGTTATTTTTAATAAAACAAAGATAAATAAAAAAGTGTATATAAATTTTTTATTTATTCATTTATTATTTTTGCAATTAATTTTAAAGTCCAATAGGTGAATTAATTGATTAATATAATAATAATTGATGATAATAAAATTGCAATTCGTGGTTTTGAGGCATTTTTTTCACGTCACATACGCTATAAAGTTGTTGCTTCTTTTCCATCAGTAGAGCATGTGGTTACATGGAATCGATGCCAAAAAGCAAATATGATTTTAATCAGTAGTGATAGTTTTCGTTATGACTCACTAAAAACCATACAAACACTTCGCCGAACTCAGCCGGATGTCGGGATCATTATTTATAATGTCAGAAATAATCCTTCGTTTTTTTTAAAAGCGTTAGATATCGGTATTTTCGGTTTACTTAGCATCAATGTGACAGAAGAGGACATCATTGAAGCTATCCAAATAGTGAGTGCTAAGCGGCGGATAATATCTCCAGATATTGCCCAAGATCTTGCTCTTCAGCGGTTAACTTGTAGTAATCAACAAGATTTATATGATTTATTATCGGGACGTGAGTTAGAAATTATGTTGATGATCACTCAGGGAATGCCTATCAAACAGGTGGCAGAGTCACTTTCCTTAAGCCCTAAAACAGTCAATACCTATCGATATCGAATGTTTAGTAAACTTAATATCTGTAGTGATGTAGAATTAACTCATATAGCCATCAGTTATGGTTTAATTACAGCAAAACAGGGTTTATTCGCGTGTCAGAACAGTTCGAACCAAAAGCTTTCTTAAAAATAGTGACTAATCAACCTGGTGTATACCGCATGTATGACGCTGGGGAAACGGTTATTTATGTAGGAAAAGCAAAGGATCTCAAAAAGCGCTTATCAAGTTATTTTCGCGAAAATGTGGGGAGCCGCAAAACAGAGCAGTTGGTTAAGCAAATCGCCTCTATTGATGTGACGGTGACTCATACTGAAACAGAAGCGCTATTACTTGAACACAACTATATTAAGTTGTACCAACCACGTTATAACGTATTGTTACGCGACGATAAATCGTATCCTTATCTATTTTTAAGCAGTGAAGCACACCCTAGAATTTCGATGCATCGAGGGGCTAAACATGCGAAAGGTGAGTACTTTGGCCCCTTCCCAAGCTCTTATGCGGTGAGGGAAACATTAGCATTAATGCAGAAGTTATTTCCGATACGTCAATGTGAAGATAGCATGTATCGAAATCGCTCAAGGCCTTGTTTACAATATCAAATTGGCCGTTGCTTAGGCCCCTGTGTTAACGGTTTAGTTTCTGATGAAGACTATAATCAACAAGTTGAATATGTTCGTTTATTTTTAACTGGAAAAGACAAACAAGTTTTAGCTGGTTTAGTTGAACGTATGGAAAAGGCGAGTTTAGAGCTACGTTTTGAAGATGCAGCCCGCTTTAGAGATCAAATTCAAGCAGTCAGGGCAGTTACCGAGGAGCAATATGTATCGGGTGATAGCGATGATCTGGACGTTATTGGTGTTTCTTTTGAATCGGGCCTTGCTTGTGTGCATGTACTTTTCATTCGCCAAGGAAAAGTACTTGGAAGTCGCAGTTATTTCCCCAAAATTCCAACAGATACACAGCTTGAGGAAGTGGTTCAAACCTTTTTAGGTCAGTTTTATTTGCAAGGAAGTGAAAATAGGACGTTACCTGGCGAAATATTATTAGATTTTGCATTAACAGAAAAAGAATTATTAGCTGAGTCTCTTTCTGAGGTCGCTGGGCGTAAAATTAATATTCAAAGTCAGCCTCGTGGTGTGAGAGCTCGTTACTTAAAATTAGCGAGAACGAATGCATCAATTGCACTTTCAACTAAATTAGCACAACACTCGACAGTACAACAGCGCATGGAAGCACTTGCTAAAGTGGTTCATTTAGAAAATATCAACCGTATGGAGTGTTTTGATATTTCACATACGATGGGGGAGCAAACCGTCGCTTCTTGTGTTGTATTTGATAAATCGGGTCCAGTTAAATCTGAATATCGTCGTTATAACATTACTGGTATCACTCCTGGTGATGATTACGCGGCTATGCACCAAGTTTTAACGCGTCGATATGGTAAACATATTGATGAAAGCAAAGTTCCTGACATTATCTTTATCGATGGAGGAAAAGGCCAATTAGGGCAGGCAACGGATGTATTTAATTCACTTGACGTTGATTGGGATAAAAAACACCCATTGTTAATTGGTGTTGCTAAAGGTAGTGACCGGAAAGCGGGGCTTGAAACGTTATTTTTAAAGCCTGAAGGAGAAGGTTTTTCATTGCCACCTGATTCGCCAGCTTTGCATGTAATACAGCACATCCGAGATGAGTCGCATAATCATGCGATTACGGGACATCGACAACGACGAGCAAAAGTCAAAAGTACGAGTGCATTAGAGTCAATTGAGGGGGTTGGCCCGAAACGTCGGCAGATGTTGCTAAAATATATGGGCGGGTTACAACCTTTACGTAATGCAAGTATAGAAGAAATCGCAAAGGTGCCCTCGATCTCATACGCCCTTGCAGAAAAGATTTATAATGCATTGAAACAGTGAGTGTCTTAGGGCAACATATTCATAATATCCAACTTGGTCAAAAAGTTAGTGAGCGTGATGAAATTAAACATACCAACGTGGTTGACATTATTTCGCGTCATCCTAATACCGTTTTTTGTATTAGCCTTTTATCTCCCTACCGCTTGGGGGCCGTTTGCATGTGCGCTTATTTTTGTTATTGCAGCGGTAACTGATTGGTTTGATGGTTTTTTAGCAAGGTTGTGGAAGCAAACTACAAAGTTTGGTGCTTTTTTAGATCCTGTTGCTGATAAAGTTATGGTCGCAACAGCGCTAGTGTTAGTCACAGAAAGTTATGATGTTTGGTATGTAACGTTACCTGCAGCAACTATGATTGCACGTGAAATCATTATTTCGTCTTTACGTGAATGGATGGCAGAGATAGGTAAACGCAGCAGTGTGGCAGTTTCTTGGATTGGTAAATTTAAAACAACGGCTCAAATGATGTCATTAGTCGGTTTATTGTGGCGTCCAACACCATTAATTGAAAACCTTTCAATTGCACTAATGTATGTTGCGGCTATCTTAACATTTTGGTCAATGTTCCAATATTTAAAGGCAGCATGGGGCGATTTGAGCGAAGCGTGATCGAAATGATTGAAAAAACAGCGAACGATCCAATTATTTCAATATTTGTATTGACTCGATAGGTGAAATCAGTAGAATGCAACGCATCGAACGGCAACATGGTTTACAAAAATAAATAAGTAAATCAGCCAGTTTGAAAGCATAAGCTGAAAAGTGAAGCTTAATGCGGGAATAGCTCAGTTGGTAGAGCACGACCTTGCCAAGGTCGGGGTCGCGAGTTCGAGTCTCGTTTCCCGCTCCAAATTTCGAAAGAAATTCGGACAAGGCGCGTTAGCAAAGCGGTTATGCACCGGATTGCAAATCCGTGTAGCTCGGTTCGACTCCGGGACGCGCCTCCAAATTTAGCCCAGGTGGTGAAATCGGTAGACACAAGGGATTTAAAATCCCTCGGCCTTTAGGCTGTGCGGGTTCAAGTCCCGCCCTGGGCACCAATTTAAAGTAATTAAACGCTATTAAGTGTTTAAGTTTGCTAATCACAGTGTATTTTATAGAATGCATGGGTTAGTTGGGTAAGTTAATAATTGCCCAAATTTTAGAGAAAGACAATTTAGCCCAGGTGGTGAAATCGGTAGACACAAGGGATTTAAAATCCCTCGGCCTTTAGGCTGTGCGGGTTCAAGTCCCGCCCTGGGCACCATATAAATTTCCAATCAGCTATGATTTGAAATTAACAATTAACCACCTTTAGGTGGTTTTTTTGTATCTAATTTCCTTAAAGTGTTTTGTATCCGCTCAATTAATATCAATTCCTAGTAGTATTTCTTATTTTTATTCAATGGCTTATTAAAAAACAAAACGTTTTTTTATTGTGTCAATTAACGCGTAATTCGTGTAAAAAACCGTAAGTCAGACCGTTCCGTTAGTGTTTTATGTCACTATTCTGGTTCTTGAAGAGGAGCGGGCTATGTCTAACATGAAAACTGAAGTTGTAGTTGTACGATTAACTAAACATGAACGAGCATTATTAGATACAGTAAAAACAAAACCTTTATTGGCTGACTGGTTGAAGGAAATTGCTATGGCAGAGGTTAAGCAACAGGAAAATAAAAAGAGTAGTTAATTATGCAGAAATCAATCGAGTCATTTAATGTGATTATAGAAAAGTTAATTTTTTGATTAATTATTCGTTTTTGATAGTATCAAATTAGATGACTTAATTGGAATTTGAGAAGTGATGATAAAAGGACTTTTGTTTACGTTAATACTCGTACTTGTGTCTGGTTGTACAACGAAAAAACTGGATGCCCCTTATGGTTTTAGGTGGGGGCAAACCCCCGAACAGATACGTAAATTGCATTTAAAAGAATTACAATGTACTGAATTCCAAGAGGGAGGTGCATTATGCTCATCAACGGACTCCCCTCAAATAGCAAATAAGCTGTTTTTATTGATGTTTTCCCGGGAGAAAAATACGTTAATGCTAGTTTCTTCCCAAGGAAAAGTGAGTCGAGACCAATCAGTCATTTTGGCTGAGTATGATGCAATTAACCAGAAAATGTTTGAAGTTTATGGTTTACCAAAGCAAACAATCGAACGCTATAAACGGGATGTTTATTTCTTAGATAAGATATCGGATGACGAAACAACGCCATTTAAGCGAGTCTATGAAAAAGATGGCATGCAGATTATGGTCGGTATTGTTAGTAATGCCCATTTTCGCAAAATTCACGATAGAAAAGACATTGTTTACTCAGTGATGGTTATCCATAATTTAATACCAACTAAACCACAATAAGCAGCTATTAAGCTGCTTTACACTCGTTAATGCTATTTGTTCTTTCATTTGGCAATGCGTTTTCATCTATTGTTTTGTCTCTAGATGCGCTCTTGGCTTTGTTAGGCAATCAGCCCAGAGGAAAAATAATTAACTTGAATCGATAATTAGATTCATGACGACGTGTTATTGAAGCTATTAATGATTTTAAATGAGCAATTAATGGGAAAATCATCAATAAACTGGTCTGTTCTCCTTATTTATTGTCACACTGTCTTAAGTAAATGGATAATATCAGGTATATTAGAGCCTGATTGTTAGCTACCAAGAAAAAAATACTATGATTATCAAACCTAAAATTCGTGGTTTTATCTGCACTACAGCTCACCCAGCAGGCTGTGAAGCCAATGTGCGTGAGCAAATTGCCTACGTGAAATCACGTGGCGAACTGAAAAATGGCCCTAAGAAAGTTTTAGTTATTGGTGCATCCACCGGTTACGGTCTTGCCTCTCGTATCAATGCTGCATTTGGCAGTGGTGCGGCTACCATCGGTGTATTTTTTGAAAAGCCAGGCAGTGAAGGTAAAACAGGCTCTGCGGGTTGGTACAATTCTGCAGGTTTTGACAAGGCAGCAAAAGAAGAAGGCCTGTATGCAAAAAGCATTAATGGTGATGCTTTTTCTGATGAATGTCGTCAAACCGTTATTGATTTAATTAAACAAGATTTAGGCCAAATTGATTTAGTTGTTTATTCACTGGCCTCTCCAGTGCGTAAAATGCCTGAAACGGGCGAAATTGTACGCTCGGCCTTGAAACCTATTGGCGAGCCGTATAAATCTGTTGCGTTGGATACCAACAAAGATGTGCTGATTGAAGCTGTTGTTGAACCCGCAAACGAACAAGAAATCGCAGATACAGTAAAAGTCATGGGTGGCCAAGACTGGGAACTGTGGATGAATGCGTTAGATGAAGCGGGTGTTTTAGCCGATAACGCACAATCTGTGGCTTATTCTTATATTGGTACGGATTTAACATGGCCAATTTATTGGCATGGTACCTTAGGTAAAGCAAAAGAAGATTTGGACCGTGCGGCTCATGCAATCAATCAAAAATTGAAAGCCAAGGGTGGGGCAGCGTATGTTGCTGTATTAAAATCTGTTGTAACACAGGCCTCCTCTGCAATTCCTGTCATGCCGTTATATATCTCTATTGTCTTTAAGATTATGAAAGAAAAAGGGATCCATGAAGGCTGTATTGAACAAATTCAACGCTTATTTGCCACTAAGTTATTCAATGACGCAGTGCCAGAGACCGATGAAAAACATCGTCTACGTTTAGATGATTGGGAATTGCGTGATGACGTACAAAACACATGCCGTGAAATTTGGCAGCAGCTTAATGATAACAACATCAATGAATTAACGGATTACCAAGGCTATAAAGCTGAATTTCTCCGTCTGTTTGGCTTTGGCCTAAATGGTGTTGATTATGATGCTGATCTCAGCGGTGAAGTGAATTTTGAAGTGAAAGAGCTAATTTAGTTATATTCGTCTTCATTTTCAATTTATTAGAAACCCGCTACTTGCGGGTTTCTATTTTTAGCTATCTTTGTAAATCATACGCATCTGTTTTATCTTGTTAGTTGAATTATTGCAATACGGTAATTTCACCATCGCGGATAAGAGCTTTAGAAATAACCGTTCCATTTTCATCAAATTCGGTCACTATTCCAACGAGTTTTTCATTTTTAAATGTGCCCGTAATATTGGGTTTATTACTAGGTGTGTCGTGATAAATTATAAATGGCCCTGATAATTTACCTTGCAGTGTGTTGACTTCGATATCGTTACGGCCACTCTCATGGTAAGTGCGGACAGTTCCATGTACCTTGCAGTCTTTGAGTTCAATATGGGATCCAGGCTTGCCATTTTCATAGTAGGTTTTGATGTATTTATCAAAGCATCCTTTAGATACCCATGTTTTAAATTTTGGCTGACCATTATCGAACTCAGTCTCAAATGCTCCTTCAGAAAGGCCTTTTGGAGCCTCTATGGTCGGAAACTCTATCTTTTTTAATTCACTTAACTCCCCAAATTTCGAATCTGAGTTTGAATTAGAATTTGGAGATCCTCCAAGTTGGCACCCAGAAACTAATAAAACTAAAGAAAATAATGCAACAGATTTAATTGGTTTTAGTTTGAACATGTAGCCTCTATTATTGCTGTGAAAAAATAATGGATTCAATTGCATATAAAACTATAGCCTTTTTATGACCACATAGGGTGAGAATTATCCTAAACCATTTATTTTTAATGAGTTCTGGATATTTTAAAAGGGGAACTCAGGTGAATAAAAATTGATGTTAGTCATCTTGATAATAAGGTAATTTAGTCAGTTAATGTGATTTATATAATCAGGGAGTCATAGATGTTAGTTGTTGAAATGTTGAGTACCGGCGATGAGGTTTTACACGGACAAATAATTGATACAAATGCCGCTTGGTTGGCAGACTGTTTTTTTCAACAAGGTCTCCCTTTGAGTAGCAGAACAACGGTTGGTGATAATTTAGATTGCTTAGTCGCTACTTTCCTTGAGCGTAGTTTATCTGCAGATATTCTCATTGTTAACGGCGGGCTTGGGCCAACAAGTGATGATTTAAGCGCCTTGGCGGCGGCTAAAGCTGCGGGAGTTCCATTAGTTGAACATTCTCAGTGGGTTGAAGCCATGGAGCGTTATTTTATTGCCAGAGGGCGGGTTATGCCTGAAACGAATCGTAAACAAGCACTACTCCCTGAAAATGCTGAATTAATTGATAACCCTGTAGGAACGGCTTGTGGCTTTTCTTTAGTCTTGAATGATTGTCTGATTTTTTTTACTCCTGGTGTTCCTTCTGAATTTAAGGTTATGGTGAATGAGCAAATTTTGCCAAGGTTACGAGCACATTTTACATTGCCAGAGCCACCAGTTTGTTTACGCCTAACCAGTTTTGGCCGTAGTGAAAGTAGTCTTGCGAAGCAATTTGATAGCTTACCTTTACCTGAAAACTGTGTTTTAGGCTATCGTTCTTCAATGTCTATTATTGAATTAAAGCTAACGGGACCTGCGTCACAAAAAGAATTGATGGAAAGAGATTGGCAATTAGTGAAGCAAGGAGTAGGGGACAACTTGATATTTGAAGGGACAGAAGGTTTAGCACAAAAAATTGGCAAATCCCTAAGAGAAAGGAAATTACAAATAATAGTCAGTGAACAATTTAGCGCAGGGCTGTTAAGTTGGACATTAGATTCAGCGGGGATCGCTATTTCTTCCAGTCAAATTTTGCCATCTGACGTGGAACAAACATTGAAAATTTTAGCGCAAAGAGCTCAAAATATAGCAATTAATCATCCTTTATCTATTGGTTTAGTGGTTGGCGAATATAATGAGCAATATTTAAACGTTGCTCTATCAACACCAGATATGTGTTATGCGCAGAGAATTCATTATTTACCAAATAATCATTCACAGAAAGAAAAACAAGAAGTCAGTGTAATGTTAATATTAGATATGTTGTCTCGTTGGTTAAATGGTCGCGAGGTTATTGGCTACTATGAATGGTTAGTACAAACAGAAACACTTATTTTTGAGAGTTAGGTGGTTATGAAGTTAAAAGATTATAAGTATATTCCTGTTCCTGAAGAGAGGCCGTTTCAACCAGAATTTCAGTCAATAATAACAGAATCTATTTATTGGCTGAGTTGCATATTAAAAGACAAGCTCCATAGCATGTATGTGTATGGTAGTGTTGCAAAAGGCTGTGCGAAGCCACAGCAATCGGATTTAGATCTATGCATTATATTATGTGGTGCCCTTACTCAATTAGAAACAACCAGATTGAATGAAATACAAGTTCAATTAACAGTTAATTATATTGAGGTCAGCAAAATTGATTTTGATATTGGTATTCTTACGGATGTGATGAGTGAGGCTAATCTATATAGTTGGGGATATTGGATTAAGCATCACTGCCGTTGCATTTATGGGGATGATTTAGCAACATGTTTTAACCAATTTACCCCTTCACGAGCAATAGCCGAAGCCGTTAATGGTGATTTTGTTGATGTGCTTAATGCTTATATCGACCAAATCAATAATTGTAATGATGATGCTGAGTTAACGTTATTATATCGGGCGGCATCGAGAAAGCTCATTCGTTCGACTGATATTTTACGTTGGAAAAATGATAATGACTGGCCAGAAACATTATCTGAATATGCACAAAAATTCGTTCAACGTTATCCAGAACGACAAAATGAAATAAATTATTTTTTATGTCAAAGTTTACAGCCTTTTGTTGATGAGCAATTCTTGGAACATTTAGTCCAGTTTATCTGCTGGTTGGATGTTGAACATTCTAATATTATTAATAAATGAGACAATTATGGCTCATCCGGTTGTAGTGCATTAATGATGTAATTAATACTTGAAACCCCTTTCTTGCAGGCTTTGTCTTTTAAAACAGTCGGCGTTTTATCAATGGCCATTTTTACTGAAGATAATTGTTCGGTGTAGGTTTGTGCTCCAATAATCTCTGGATTATTATGTAAGTATTCAATAACTACATCGACTTTTTGATAAAACTGGTCACACGAGTTGCCACCCGTTTCTAAGATTTTTAGTTCATTAAGAGAATTTGGAATAAGTTGTTTCGTATGCTGTTGTACTTGCTCGATATACTTTCCTGACTTTGCTTGCTCAATTATAGTCATCACCTGATTTTTCATATTTAAAAACGAGTAGATAACTGTAATTAAAGCGATAGCTAAAATTATATTGATACTAATACTGATCCAGAGTAAGTGTTTTTTCATTACATTCCTTGAGTGAAAAATAAATCTGCAATAGATAGCTTAGTCGAGTGAATAATCCATGTATGTAAGATTAACACGAAAAAACAAGGTAACCCAATAATAGGCTACCTAGATTACTATAATTAATAGCGGCTATCGGACAGTCAAAACAGAAATTTTTGAATTTTGAATAACCATTGATGCTGTTGAACCTAAAAAGTATGTGGACATACCTGGGCGCCTTGACCCAATAACGATTAAATCAGCAGAAATTTCCTCTGCAACACGTAAGATTTCATCTCTTGGTGTTCCCATTAAAACTTGAGCACTGTATTTATCATTTGGAATATTAAATTCTTTAATTATTTCAGCGAGCTGCTTCGTGACGTTTTCTTGTTCACTATCTGCTTTTTCAGCAAAACCAAATCCCATTGTGGTATAGAAAGGAACAGTAGGAATAATTGCCAAAAAATGAATATGTGCTTTTTCATATTCAGCAAGGTATTGAATATGAGACATAACTAAATGTGCTAAGCTTTTTTCTGTTATATCAATAGGAACTAAAATTTTATTATACATGTTTTTCTCCAGCTTTTATTTATTGAGTTCATGTTGTAATCGGATCATTAGTTTATTAATAGTACGGAAGTTAAACCAGCACATGGCCGAGTTAATCAAAATAATGCTAATTTACGTATAATCATTACATTCTTCGGAATTTATGATAGCGGATCAACGATTCAAATACTTTGACGGCGGAATCAACTTAATCAACTTAAAGTAGTATTTATGGGCTGTTTTTCATGCGCTTTGTGCTATACAAAACGTGAATGCTTTGAATCATCATCTTCCTGTTATATGATCTATACATGATTTGTATACATATCATATTGTTGAGGTTGCTTTGGGTATCGTAAAAATTTCAGATGAATTGCATGATTATCTGCGCCATGCGAGCCAGGTTATGTCCCGTTCGATTAATTCACAGGCAGAGTTTTGGATTAAAATTGGTATGCAAGCTGAACTAAACCCGAATAAGACATTTACTATGTTAGTCAATGAAATGTTAGAAAAAGAGTCAATTGAATTAAAAGGAAAAGTTCATGAATAATATTACAATTAAAACAGCAGAAGAAATTGAACTGATGCGTGAGTCTGGACGACTTTTGGCTAGCGTTTTTAAGATGTTGGATTCATTTATTGTACCGGGTATTTCCACAATGGAGATTAATGATAAAGTTGAAAGCTATATCGTTAATGAATTACAAGCAAGGCCTGCTAGTAAAGGGCAATATGGCTACCAATATGTTTTGAATACATCGTTGAATGAAGTCGTTTGTCATGGTGTTCCAAAAACAGATGAAATTTTAAAAGCAAAAGACATCATTAACGTTGATATTACGCTAGAGAAAAATGGCTTTATCGCTGATTCAAGTAAAATGTATGTAATGCCAGAAGCTTCACCACTAGCACGTAAATTAGTTAAAGATACTTATGCTGCTATGTGGGAAGGAATAAAACAAGTTAAACCGGGTGCGACATTGGGTGATATTGGTTCCGCTATTCAACATTATGCGGAATCTAAAGGTTACAGTGTCGTACGCGAATATTGTGGGCATGGTATTGGCCGTGAAATGCATGAAGATCCGCAAGTTCTTCATTACGGCGTACGAGGGAAAGGGGTTGAATTAAAAGAAGGAATGACATTTACGATAGAGCCAATGATTAACCAGGGTGGGATGAAAATTAAAACAAAGAAAGATGGTTGGACGGTCGTAACAAGAGATAAAAAATTATCTGCTCAATCTGAACATACGGTATTAGTCACTAAAGATGGGTATGAAGTTTTAACATTACGTGATGAAGAAAAATAGTGTTAAAAGTAGAATTTACAAGCTTGCTGCCATAAAGGTAGCAAGCTTTTTTTATACAAATTTTTACTATTGTCTCAGTGCTATTGCTATACGGTTAAAGGCACTCATTAAACCAATAGCGATAGTTAAATCAGAAATTTGTTCATCAGAAAAATGGTGTTTTAATTCATTAAAGAGAGCATCTGATGTACCACTGGTAGCTATATTAACGACAGCTTCGGTCCAAGCTAATGCAGCGCGCTCTAATGAATTAAAATGATGACTAACCTGCCAGCCAGCGAGTGTGTCTATTTTTTTGTTACTGACACCATTTGAATGTAATGAGCTTGCATGCATATCTAGGCAAAATGCACAGCCATTGATTTGTGAAACTCTTAAATAAACAAGCTCTATTAGTTCTTTACCTAACCCGCTTTTATCCAATGCATTTTTGCATTCAATAAGCCCTTTATACGCTTCAGGTGATAAATTGTTATAAGCTAATCTCAGTTCGCTCATGGGGGTTCCTTACATATTTTGTTGTCAGATGAAATGTAATGTTTGGTGCGGTTTGGTTGGAAGGTTGAGCTACTTTATTTTATAAAGAAATCAAGTTCAATAGCATTAAGTGGCATTTGTGGAAACCAATATTAGATTAGTACGACAAGAATCTATAAATTTTTGCTGAATATCAAGTGGAAGTTGGTTATCTATAATAATATCTGTCAATTCGTCTATTTGAGCGACACGAAATAATGACCATTTACCGTATTTACTACTATCAGCAAGCATAACAGAGCGTGTAGCATTTGTTATTAGGTCACGTTTTAGACCTGCCTTTTCTTCTGTTGGTGTTGTAATTCCTTTTTCTAAACTCCAAGAGTTACAACTAATGAATGCGATATCAGGATAAATGCTACGTAATAAAACACGCCCATGCTCACCAATACAAGATTGGCTACTATCGTCAATTCTTCCACCAACAATTGTGACTTCAATTTGTTTGAATTCAGAAAGAAAAAGGGCAATATGGAGGTCAGAGGTGATAACACGCAGGGGCATATGAGTGAGCTCTCGCGCTAGCTCAAGCATGGTTGTCCCTGCATCAAGTAGAACCGTGCTACCTGGTTCAATTAAACGGGCTGCCGCTTTCGCAATAGCCCGTTTCTCTCTTAGATTACGCTGGTTTTTTTCGGACGTAGTGGGCTGAACAGGAATGAAACGGTTTAGGGTTACACCGCCATGCGTGCGAGAGATAACCCCAGTTTCATCAAGTTTAATGAGATCACGCCGGATAGTGGCCGCTGACACGGATAATGCTTGTACTAGTTCTTCAACAGTGACGAGGTTATGCTGTTTAAGATACTCAAGTATTAAATCTAATCTATCCATTGTGCTCATTAGTTATACTACATTCATCGCAAGTTTAAGTGAGATGGCCATACTTTCAGGATTTGCTTTACCCGTCCAAGCAATATCAAATGCGGTTCCGTGATCGGCTGAAGTGCGCAAGAACGGGAGGCCCGCAGTGATATTAACACCATCATAAAAACCTAATAATTTCAAAGGAATATGACCCTGGTCGTGATACATGGCAACAACCATATCATATTGCCCTTGATAGGCTTGTAAAAATACAGTATCTGGAGGACAAGGGCCATAAATATTAATACCTTCAGACCTTACCTGTTCTATAGCTGGTTGTAAATATACGATTTCTTCATCACCAAATAAACCATTTTCCCCAGCATGAGGATTAACGCCAGCGATCGCAATACGTGGTTTTTCATAGCCAACGCGTTTTAAAAAGTCTGATGCGATACGAGACACGGTTATGATACGCTCGCTATTTAATGTATCTAAAAATTTACGCAATGCAATATGTGTTGTGACATGGATGACTTTTAATTTTTCGGTATAAAGCACCATGGCATAATCTTTGGTATTGGTTAGCTGGGCAAGTAGTTCAGTGTGACCTGGGTAGTTGTGCCCGGCAAGGTGCAATGCTTTTTTATTTAAAGGTGCAGTGGCAATCGCTTTCACTTCACCTGCGAGAGCTAGTTCAGTCGCACGTTTAATACAACGAAATGCTAAGTCACCAGCTTGAGCTTGGACCTTCCCCGCAATAAGTGCGCTAGGGTCGGCTAGGGGTTCATCAATAATATTGATGGTATCCGCTGAAAATTGAGCTTCTTTGATATTTTGTATCACATTGATTTTTATCTGAGGAACTACCCCTGATTTAATTAATCGCTGCATTGTTGATGCACAACCGATAACAACGGCAGAGGCTCCTGCCAGTTCACCTTCTGCAAGGGATTTGACGATAATTTCTGGGCCAATACCTGCAGGATCTCCCATGGTAATAGCAACAACATTATTTTTCACAATAAATTTCCTCAATATATTTGATGGCTTCGCATAAAGTGGTTATTTGACCAAACCCTCCCGCTTTGGTGATCACGGGTAAGTCATCAATTTCACTGTCAATAAAAGTGCCGCAAGGTATACATGGCAGTACCTCAGATTGAATTCGATAACCTTTTGCTCCCAAAGTATTGGCAACCGCAATCGCAATATCTCCACCTGTTAAAAAAAGTCCCCCGATGCTGGCAACAGACAGCGTATTTAAGGTCAGCAAACTAATAAAGTCGCTGATATTTTTCCCCAATTCATTACGAGTCATATCGTAGGTATTGCATAGGTCATCAATATGATGCCTATCTTGCACATCTCGGCTGGTTCGTATGATGGTGTGTTTTTGTTGGTTTAATGTTTGACTAATTTCTTTGATGAGCGCAGCCATGTAGTTATCTTGTGTAGTGGCTGCAAGTACTTGTGTGACATCAACATCAATGACACTGGCATCACAATGTGTTTGTGCATAGTTTACCTGTTCAATTGTTGCGCTGCTCATTGAGCCAGCGACAATAAATAACGGTAGCCCTTGCTTTTTATTCATGAAAATATTCTCAGGCAATGCATTTGCAAAGCCCGCAGCTCCAACGAGTAGGCAAGGTTGAACTATTGAAAATACGGCTTCAGCAATTAGTGCTAAATCTTCATCATTTTCAGCGTCCGTGACGATGATACTGCCTTGCGTTGGCTCTTGTGCTTGTAACCATGTTGCGAATCGCCCTGAACGTATTTGGTCTAGATTCACTTCAATAACGGGCAGGGTAGTCTGCTGATGGAGAATAGTTTGGATACGTGATGAAACTATTGGTGTTTTAGGGTCAGAAGCAAATTCAGTTTCAATAAGTGCTTTTCCATGAACGAGACATTCACCATTTAACGTTACACGTCCTGCCGCAGGAATAGCTGCGGCAACAATAGCAAGTTTTAAGCCTGTTTCTGACATAATTGTCTCTATTTCTGCCCCAATATTACCGCGAAATGTTGAGTCAATTTTTTTATAAATGACAGGTTTATCCTTCTGAGATAAAAAAGGTTTCAGGCTATTTCGTAGGTTTTCTGAAGCAACCTGTGCATTTAATGCGCGACTTTCTGTATTAAGCACAACGACATCAGCAAACCAAGAATGTTTTTGTGTATTATCAAGAAGTATCTCTGTGCGCGCATGCTTTTTAGCAAATTGAACACCGGTATCATTTGCCCCTGTAAAGTCATCCGCAATAACTAAGAGTTTCATAAATAACTCCTTACTCTTCAGTTTGTTGGGGATGTCTTGCTTGTTGGCGTTTAGCAACCCAAGAGGTCAGGATAGGGGTTAGAATAGCGGTGGTGATCACGGATGCAGCAATCAAAGGAGCCGCAGAAAGCGCAATAGCCTCTAAGGATGGGTCGGCTTGTGCGATAGCGAGTGGTGTTGCCACTGCATTTCCTGCGGTACTTGAGGCTGCAGCGCCTGCGATACCTGAACCTCCTACTAGACGGTCTGCTCGAATATTAAACCAGCCGCCAACAAACGTAGTCAGCACACCGAGCAAGATACCTGCGAGTCCACCTTGTAATAGCATTTCTAAGTTGATCCCTGCGCCTAGTGCAAAAGCGAAGAAAGGAATTAATATTGGCCCACCTTTTGTTAGAAAATCGCGCATATGTGGGTCTAGATTTCCTAAGATCATGCCAACAATTAACGGAACAAGAACCGCAACTAATGCCATTAAAGGGATATTTGCCATACCAGCTGCGCCTAGCGCAATCATGGTAAAGAAAGGCCCATCATTAAGAGATAAAATTGAGATAGCACCAACGTCTCGTTTATTACCAAACTCCCCAACTAAAGCGGCATATAAGCCACCATTTGAATTGCTCATTGCTGCAATAATTGCAACACCAGTTAAACCAAAAATCCCTTCCATTCCAAAGAGATAATCGACACCTAGACCAAGAGCAATCGCAACGACTAGTTTTGTTAAGGTAATTGTACCTCCTTGTAATAAAGCTTGTGGCGCCGCTTTAAAACTAATTCCTGCACCCATACAAAGCAAGAATGCACCAATAAGAGCAGGGGCACCATTTTTAAACAGTGATGTTGTAAAGCCACCGATTTCGAGGGCTTGAGGAGCAAAGGTGTTGATTAGGGCACCGAGTACTAATGGCACAACCATCATGCCACCAGGTATACGTTCAATCGATTTTTTTATTTGCATGGTTTTCTCCGCCATGATTTATTTTAGTCATAATGATTATATTTAATCAATTAAAAACAACAGTGATCAAGATCGCAATAATTCCCTTTACCATCAATTGAAACTATACTCTAATATCCACCATTAACTTGGCTTAAAATAATTATAATTTGGCTTTTAATGGGATGGATGTCATTTAAACTGAACGAGAGAGTGATTATAAATAATCACACATGTGTTTTGTGATTGAAATTAAGCATTAATAATTTAAACAGATAAAACTAGGTTTATAACAAAATTATCTGTAATGGCTCAGCGATTCATTTTTACCAAGATAGAAACAGCAGATTTAGTGCTTTTAAATTTAGGATTATTAGACTTGTAGTTAGAAAATAAGTGGTGACAATAAGGCGCTTTATTATAATTATTAATTTGATAGGGATTAACTCATGCAATTTAAATCAATGATTAAATTGGTTGTCGGTGCTGCATTACTTCTAGTTATTGGTCTCGTAGGGATCAATTCATATACTATTGTACAAGATGGCTCGGTTAAGGTGGGGACATTTTTAGGAAAAGTCGACCCAGTTGCTTATGATGCAGGTTTACATTTTCCAATTAATCCGTTTACAACATTTGATACGTACTCAACAAAAGATATTCGAGTATCACTAAAAGAGCTAAGAGTACCTTCGCAAGATAAATTAAAATCTATTGTTGATATTACGGTAATGCTTCAATTTGATGGTGCGAAAGCTCCTGTATTACGTATTAATGGTGGTACAGAAAGCGAAGCTTTAGATAAATATGTACGCCAAAAGCTGATTTCAACGATTTTAGAATTTGGTAAAGATGTTGCTAATGCACAAGATCTTTATACTGCAGATACACAAAGAAAATTACAAGAATCTATTCGTGATGCTATTCAAGGGTATGCTTCCCCTTATGGCTATACAATAAAAGAAATCATGATCCAAGATATTACTTTGCCTGAGGTTGTACAAGAGCAAGTGGTTAATACCAAAATGCGCCAAGAGCAAATCAACCAAGCAAAAGCAGAGGCAGAAAAAGAGCGTGAATTAGCTCAGAAAAAGGTTGTTATTGCTGAAGCGGAAAGAGAGTCTGCTGAACAACAAGCCATCGCCAGAGAACGTAACGCACAAGCAAGTTCATTTGCGATGCGCCAAGAAGCAGATGCAAAATTGTATGCTGCTCAGAAAGAAGCTGAAGCGAATGCGATATTACAACGTACTATTACCCGTGAAATGATCAATTGGAAACAGTTAGAGATTGAGCAGATTAAAGCTCATAAATATAAAGGTGAGGTACCTAATATTGTTGTTGGTGCAGATTACGATGGTAAAATGATTATGGATATGCGTAATAGCCAGTAATATTAATTAAAAGAATTACCGCAGTTAAAACCTATTCTATTAAGTTAGCATGGGTTTTTATTTTTATGTGCACCATATTGATATATTAGACAAAAACTCATCTGGTTTGGTCATAAAAATTAACCGTTACCTTGAAATATCGTGATGAAAATATACTGTGGTGGTCAATTTAAGGTAAATATAGTGAGTCAATTCTGTATTAGGGGGGTTGTGCTTTATTGTTAGCTAATTGGATGTCGTATTATGATACCTGATTGTTGTTATTATCTGAAATTTAGCAAAAAAATAGTACTGTCTAGATAATTGTATTGCAGTTGTGTTATATCATCAGGAAATAAATTTCATGAGTTTATACGATGTTTAATATTTCTGAGTTGATCAATGATTCTCCAATCGATTCCATTCTTTTATTTGTTATCACATTTATCTTGTTAGTTATTTCTGCCTACGTTGGTAAATATATTTTTAAGCGTAAATCAGCCCACGAAGAAGCGACGGATGATGAAGCTAAAATTATTTTAGGGGCGATTTTATCTTTATTGGGTTTATTGATAGGGTTTGTTTTATCAATTTCGATTAATGGCTATAACAACCGTCAGCAAACAGAAGAAAATGAAGCTATTGCTATTGGTACGGCATATCAGAGAGCACAGTTATTGAGCACTGATGATAGAGGAAAAGCCTCTCAGCTTATTCAACAATACTTGGAAGCTCGGATTGAGTTTTTTAAGTCAGGTATCAGTGACGAAAATAACCAATGGCGGATGACTTCTTTGGAAAAGCAGAGTCAATTATGGGAAATCGCGGTAAAAGAAGCAAGTCAAACACCAAACCCTATTGTGGCTTCTGTACTCAGTGCATTTAGCGACCTTTATCTTTCTCAACAAAAAACGATGGCAAGTTGGCGACACCAAATTCCAAATGCAACTTGGTTTTTACTGATCTTTTTTGCTATCTGTTCAAATATTCTTATTGGTTACAATATACGCGGGACAAAAGGGAAAAATTGGTTGATACTCATATTGCCGTCATTAACCACGTTGGCTCTATTTATGATTGCAGAAATTGATGTTCCTGGTGAAGGTATGATCCACGTAACACCTGATGATTTAATTTTATTACAGGAATTCTTATTTAGGGATGGTGCTTGGTTGGGAAAGTAGGGGCGTTGTAAAAAAACTCCCCACTAGCAAATTTGCCATGGGGAGTTCTGTTTTAGCGGACGATAATGCCTAATAAAATTCCGATTGCGCCAAAGTCAGCGTCACTGAATGTAGTATTAGCAATACCAATATCCCCAAGAACAGGTAATAGGAATACTGGTAGGAAGGTAATAAGCAGCCCTTGAGCAAATGCACCCAAGATAGCTCCACGACGACCGCCTGTTGCATTACCAAAAACACCGGCAGCAGCACCTACGAAGAAATGCGGTACAACGCCTGGAATAATAACCGTCATATTTAATGCATACAGAACGAACATTCCCAAAACACCGGCAGCGAAACTACTTAAAAATCCGACTAATACGGCGTTTGGTGCATATGGGAATACCACTGGGCAGTCTAAAGCAGGCTTCGCATTAGGGACTAATTTGTCTGAGATACCTTTAAACGCAGGGACGATTTCTGCAATAACCATACGTACACCTTGCAGAATAATGTATACGCCTGCAGCAAATGTAATGGATTGCATTAATGAGAACATGAACCAATTCTTACCACCACTGACTTCGCGAACGAAATCACCGCCTGCGAATAAGCATGTAATGATAAAAATAATGAACATGGTGAAAGAGATAGCGACAGGTGTATCTCTTAAAAATAGTAAGCTTTTCGGGACATTCATGTCTTCTGTTGAATGTTCTTTATTACCGAATTTGCTTCCAATGAACCCAGCTAGGACATAAGAAATCGTTGAAAAATGCCCAATCGCAACATCATCTGAGCCTGTCACTTTTTTCATGTAAGGGTGGGCAATTGCTGGGAAAAATACCATACAAAAGCCAACAATCAGTGAGCCAACAGTGACTAATAGAGTTCCTTCCATTCCAGCGGTAGCTAAGATAACTGCTATCATCATGGACATGAATAACGTATGGTGCCCAGTGAGGAATATAAATTTCCATGGTGTTAAGCGAGCAATCAAGATATTGATTAGCATCGCAAAGAACATAATCATTGCCATTTCACGACCGAAGCTTTTTTGTGCAATAGAAACAATAGCTTCGTTATTTGGTACCACACCATTAATACCAAAAGCATGTTGGAAAATAGCGGAAAAATCACCTAAAGAGCTGACAACTAAGCCAGCACCAGCGCCTAAGATCACAAAACCCATTATGGTTTTAATGGTGCCTTTAATGCATTCAGTGACGGGTTTTTTCTGCGCGATCAAACCAATAAGTGCGATTAGACCAACAAGAATGGCTGGTTCAGATAAAACATCCTGCATCAGAAAACGAAAAAATGACATAGTGCCTCCGCTTACATCGCGCCGAGTTTTTGTAAAGCAATGGTGAGACGTTCTTTCATTGCAACTTTATCAATCATATTTTCGAGAGCAACGATTTCGCCACCAACTTGTTGAGCGACTAATTGTTCAGCAATATCGCTTGTACCAACAAAGATATCACTCACAGTGCCTTTTGCTGAGCCTAGATCAACATGGTCAACATCTGCATTAACTTGCAAATCTTTTAAGATATTTTTGATGCTCATTTCCATCATCAAACTAGTACCTAAACCATTTCCACAAACAACAGTAATTTTCATAATATTTACCTTAATATTTAGCTTATTCGTATTTAGCGATGATTTTTAGAATGTCATCTACGTTTTCTGATTGCATGATGTTATCTACATCGTCTTGATTATCAAATAGTTCTGCGAGTTTCGCGATAGCACCAATATGGCTATTGCTATCAGTGGCTGCTAGTACAATTAATAATTTGATTGGGTCATTGCCATCGGAGCCAAATTCAACACCTTGTTTGATAACGGTTAACCCAAGAGATAATTGGTTTACTCCGTCTTCTGGACGTGCATGTGGCATGGCAATACCTGGGCCTAATACATAGTAAGGGCCGATTTTTTCGTGTGATTGAATTATTGCATCAATATATCTTGGTTCGATGAACTTATTATTAATTAATGGATTACAGGCGATTTTTATCGCTTCTTGCCAATTATTGGCACTGTCGACGACTTGAATGACGTTAGGGGTCAGTAATGTCGTTAGCATCGGGTTGCTCCTGGTAGAGTGAAATTATTATCTTTGTAATGGTTGAATGAATAGTAGTGTTCTATGGTAGCGCTATCTAGTTGAATCTTTCATTTTCGTGATAGCGCTATCATTTTAAAAAAATATAGCGAGCAAATATGAAATGAACACACTTCTCTGCTGATTAACAAATTCAACCTGTGGTAAGTTAACTAGGACTGGTGATATTGACTGTTTCTTTAGATTTAATAGAACCATATTGGCTATTTTTAGCGCATTTAATCTAGAACATGAGAAAAAGCAAAAAACATGCTTGATTCGAATGAAAATTGACCATCAAAGATCAATAACCTTAGGGTTAATAATCAGTTTAGGCTAAGTAAAAGTATTACATGCAAAAAATACGAAAAAGAAAAAATACAGGGCGAGTCACGTTGCAGGACGTCGCAAAATTCGCAGGCGTTGGGTCCATGACGGTATCTAGGGCTTTGCGTACACCCGAATTAGTGTCTGATAAGTTACGTGAAAAAATTAATGCTGCTGTTGAAGAACTTGGTTATATACCTAATTCCGCAGCAGGTATTTTAGCGTCAGGCCAAAGCCGTACCGTTGCTGTTTTAATTCCGTCTTTGCGTGATAATGCCAGTTCAGTTTTTCTGCAATCTTTACAAGAAGCACTGAACAAAAATAGTTATCAAGTTGTTATTGGTAGCCATGATTACCAGCAAAAAAAAGAGTCTGAGGTTTTATCGACATTATTGCAGAGTAACCCCGCAGCTTTGATTGTTTTTGGGGCGATAAACTCAGAAAGCGTTTCGAATTATTTGAAGAATTTAGATATCCCTGTAGTCAGTGTTGCGGGGGAATCTAATCATCCAGTCACGTTGAACATAAAAAGTAACGTTGGAGATGCGGTTAATTTTTTAACCAACTATATGTTACAAAAAGGGTATAAGAAGATAGGTTATATTGGTGCTCAAATGGACAGTAAAATGCAAAGTCAGCAATTAAGTGGCTGGAACCGAGCGATGCTGGCGTATAACCAAAGTGCAGATCAAAGTATTACAACTCCGTATGTCGCAACGATGGATTTTGGTCGTCAGGCAATTAGTGAGATGTTGACCCGCCAACCTGAGCTTGAAGCTGTGATTTGCAGTCATGAAATGATTGCACTTGGTGTCATTTTTGAGTGCCAAAGACGTTTAATTCAGATACCAAAAATGTTAGCAATTGCTTGTGTTGAAGGTACTTCAAATTGTGATCATATCCATCCGTCACTGACATCTGTGCGAATTGATTACAGTAAAATGGCACGAGAAACAGCGAAAAGGCTACAAAAATGGCTTGCAGATGTCGATTGTGACTTTGTTGAACGTAAAGAAGGGGTTGTTTTCCCATATAAATTTGAAGCAAGACAAAGTGCGTGAAATATAATTTATCGTATGTTGATCACGTTTTCTTGAATTTCTTGCTTATCCTTAAGTGAATAGGAGTGCGATAGCTCTCTATTTTGACGGTCAAAAAGATGTTTTTTTTTCTCTCGAAATAAGATTGTAGACTGGGTCACTATATCTTTTTTATTCTCTGTTAATGTATGAAAACTGCAAGTTAACGGGGGTTAGCTCCGCGAGAATTTTATTAAATACTTGCACTATTCTGTTGTATTAGTCATTAACAGGGGAAAACAATGAAATTACTAAAAACAGTTATTTCCACCACAATTCTAGTTTCTTGTGGTGCGATGGCAACAATGTCGGGTTCCGAAATTCTGAAAGTACAGGATGGAGGAACTCCGAATAAAGTTTACACTTCGAACAAGCCGACCATTAAAGTCGCAACGTATAACATTGGTAAAAATGAGTTGTCACCAGATGTCAGTAATCTTGATGAGCTAAATAAGGCGATTGCGAAAATAGATGCTGATGTGATTGTTTTAACTGAAATTGATAATAAAACCGCTCGTAGTAAAAAAGTTCACCAGCTAGAAGAAATAGCTAAAGCCAATAAGATGGATTTTGCTTTTGGTAAGGCATTAGATTTTGATGGTGGAGAGTACGGTGTAGGAATTTTATCAAAATATAAAATTGATAAATCTAAAGTAATTAATTTACCTTCTGGTGATGCAGAACAACGGGTTGTATTAATATCTCAAATATCAAAGCCAGGTTTTGATGCACCAATTATTGTGATGGGAACACATCTGGATTGGCAGAAAGATCCAACCATTCGCATTGGGCAAGTGCGCCATATTTTAGATGCGAGTATTGGGGATACAGATACGGGGTTTGATAATATTGCGGCCTCAATAAAAATATTAGCGGGAGATTTCAATTCAACAGCTAATGAACAGCCTATCCAAGAAATTCGTTATATGTGGAACCCAGTTGAGTTTAAAGGTGTTGATTATCGTAGTTGGCCAGCGGTAAACCCAGCCATAGACATCGACCATATTTTTACATTTAAAGGGCAAGTTTGGGATGTGAAAAAAATGGAAATTCCAACGGATAGTAAAGAGTTTCAATGGTCAAGTGTTAGCGACCACCTACCTATAATTGCTGAATTAGAGCTACAAGAGCAATAAACACTTACAGAGAAATTTTCGATAAAAGGCCTTATTTGGTTTGTAGGCCTTTCCAACTGTAATGCTAAGTTAATTGCCTAGTATTTTTTTCCTTTCAATATAGCGTTTTTCAGCTATTTCTAAATAATACTCAACTGTTGAGTATATCTGCTGCCGCTGTTCTGCTAATTGTTGTGATGCATCTAATATTGCGCTCGTCTGCTGTTTAAATACAGTAAGAAAATTTTGAATGCTGTCGAAGTGACCTACGACGTTAGCATAGTAAAACTGGTATACATAAGATTCCTGAGTGTGGCTTAGATCTACGTTATTTCTGATGTTATTAGTTGCAAGTAATAGTAATTGAGTATTTGTCATGGTTAACCCTTTTTCTTTGGAAAGCAATGCTACATGAGATAAAAAAAATATTTTGTCAAATTTAGCCGGATAATTTTATGTATTGGTTAAATGCATCAATTATCCTAGGAATATTCTGTAATTTTGATTGGTCAGATATATCAAAAATTGTGTAAAAGAAGATATATAGAGGCATTCAATGGTAAATTACAATATGCATATAGTTAAATATTCTTATGTTTCTTAAGGTGGATTGATGGTTTTAACTATTTTTTATCATATGGTTAACGTCGTTTTAATCAATTTATTTGTTATTTTTGTTTTATTAATCAATTGATTAGGTTGCGTTGCATTTTAACGGGTACTATAAAATTGCTAATTTAGCCTGAAATAAAGATACTCGTTAACGATATGCTAAAAATTAAGCTAAGAGATGATGCAAATTAATATGTTATTTCGTAGTGAATTGAATTTTAGGTATTTTTTGTTTTTATAATATCTAAATAAGCTAGATGAATTTTAATTGAAAATAACGGATTTATTATTAATTAATTCTATTTTACGCTTATATTGAGTGAAAATACTCATTAAGTGGGTTAATTAACATTTAGACATGACTATTATTGAATTGAATTGTTTTATTACATATTTTTGTTTATTTTTGTTAAGTTATGATAAACAGTTAAGGCTTATTATTGTTTCTGTTTTTGGGTAATTGAAACTATTTTAGTTAAAAAAATACAAATTGAAACAGTTAATGTTTCGAGTACTATTTATATTCTTAGTTTAATACTGGTATACTTACTCATTAGGTGTGTAAAATAAAGTATAAATACGAATAGCCCATATCAATCTAATTGTACTTATTCGCTTTGTTGGTAGCAGTTATCTGGGGTAATAATTAGAAAAACAAGTTATCTAATAAGGTATTCTTATATAGATAAGGTTGGTTGTTATTAAAATAATTATTATTTATTTACAATTGGCTGAAGATAACTGCTTAAGTATATTTTGGGGCGAAATTATTAGGTCATTTTGGTCAATTGGCTTGTTATTGAATAAATGAGAGCTTAGTAATATGAATATCATAAAGTTGCTCACAATTTTATTGTTAACTGGGGGCTCTTTTATCTTAGGTGTGACATTGAACTATACCCCTACACCTGATCTTGTGAAAATGGCTAAGAGTAGCGTTGAAGACTATTTATCTTATCCAGAATCTGCTTCATTTAAAAATGTGAAATATAATTTTATTCGCCAAACTGCGGATAAAGGGGATTTAGGTTATGTATGTGGCGAAGTGTTTCGAGTTAAGAATGCAAGGCTAGAAGGCTATAAAAAATTCATTGTGAAAGCTTACAGTGATAAACAAGGGAAGGTCTCCTTGTCTATTCCAATGGTCGAGGGAGATTACGATTTGGTACCAAAGGAAATGGTCGATTCGTTATGGACAAGATATTGCTTCTAAAAGTGAGCTATAGCGCAGGTTTTTCTATTAAATTAAGCTCGATAAGCAAAATGAATTCTATTAAAGAAAGCCGGTTTACGGCTTTCTTTAGCCCAAATATTACTTGAGTGTCATATCAACGTGATTAACCTTTTAATTCTCTAGCACATTGTTGCAAATGCAAGAAAGAGGCGAATCTTGTATCATGGCGGTTTTTATATGCTTCATTGGTTTGGTAGGTTAAGTCGATAGCACTAAATTGGTCCATAGCTTGCGAGACATCTTCACAGATTTTCCCTGCAACGGCACCAAGGATAGCAGAACCTAGCAATACTGGTTCACTGGCTTGTGTTGAAATCACAGGAACGCCACAAGCATCAGCAAGTAGCTGGCGGATCAACGGGTGCTGTCCTGCACCGCCACTAACAACAATATTTTCAATAGCAGCACCAGATTTTGCTTGTGCTTCAATGATTTGTCGTAATCCATAGCCAATTCCACACAGACCAGCAACATAGAAAGAAAGTAAATTTTCCATGCTGTTATCCATGGTTAATCCAGCAATGACAGCTCTGGCATGAGGGTCAGCAAAAGGTGCTCGATTCCCTAAAAATTCAGGAACCACATGTATTTTTTCAGCTAGCTCAACAGACTGTGATGGTGAAGATGATTTTTCTAATACTAAATCCGCTAACATCACAGGCAAGGGTTTACCTTGCTCTTTTGCCGTAAGTTTTGCTTGTACTGAAGCGGGATGTAAGGAAAGTAACTGGTCAATTGCAGCACCAGCCGCACTTTGGCCTCCTTCATTTAGCCACATGCCCGGAACCATTGCACTGAAATACGGACCCCATACACCCGGTATAAATACGGGTTCTTTAGTGGTTGTCATCGTGCATGAAGATGTGCCAAATACGTATGCCATATTAGCGGTTGCATCACCATTTACGCCAACGGTACCAATACCGCCTGCATGAGCATCTATCATGCCTGCAGCGACAGGTGTCCCTGCTAGTAATCCCATTTGTTGGGCTGCGGTTTCCGTTAAGCCTTCACCACAAGGCGTTCCTGGTTCTACAATAAGTTGACCAATACGTGCGAAGTTTTCATCGGCAAGTTCAGATAGACCAATCTGTTGAAAGTAGCCTGCATCCCAACGTTTTTCATGGGCAAGATATGTCCACTTACAGGTGACAGTACAGGTTGAGCGAGCTAAGGAGCTAGTTGATTTCCAAGTTAAAAAATCGGCTAAATCAAAAAATTGCCATGCGTTATCATAGGATTGACGTAAATTTTCTTTTAGCCATAAAATCTTAGGCGTTTCCATTTCGGGCGAAATCTTACCGCCAACATAGTTTAGAACAGGGTGCTTTAATTGATTAATGCGCTCAGCTTGTTCTGTTGCACGGTGATCCATCCAAACAATAATATTGCGCTCAGGGTCATTCGATGGGCTAACCGTAATAGGATGTTTATCTGAACCAATGACAACCAGTGAGCAGGTTGCATCAAAGCCAATACCTGCAACTTGTTGTGGTTTTACTGTTGATGATGCTATCGCTTGCTTGACACAATAACAAACCGCTTCCCAAATTTCGTTACTTGATTGCTCAGCGAAATTGGCGTTATCACGGAAGAGCGTAATATCGCGTTTGGCAGATGCTAACATATTGCCGGACATATCAAAGACCCCGGCGCGTGCACTGCCTGTGCCAACATCGATACCAATAACGACTTTATCGTTATCTTTTAATCGTGCATGTGAATTATTCATTTTCCCTCCAAGGTGCTAACTGCAATGAATTGCGAGGTGACAAGTTAGAGATCAACACTGTTTGGCACAATAACAAGGTCACGAATAGTGACATTGCGTGGGCGAGTTAGCATAAATAATACGGCTTCAGCGACTTCAATCGGTTGCATTAAGCTACCATTTGCCAGAGCTTCTTCCATTTTTTCTTTCGGCCAATCATCGAGTAAGGCTGTCACTACAGGGCCAGGTAATACCGCACCAACACGGACACCATGTTCAGAAACTTGGCGGCGAGTTGAATGGACGAAGGCTTGGACAGCAAATTTTGATGCAGTGTAAATTGGCTCCCAGATCACTGGGACTACACCTGCAATTGAGCTGGTGAATAATACATCACCTGATTTTTGGGCAATAAAATGAGGTAGCACTGCGCGAACACAACGGAAGGCCGCATTAATGTTTAAGTTTAAAACTTTATCCCATACATCTGGGTCACCCTCAGCAACAGGGCCGCCAATATAAGCACCGGCATTAGCATGGAAAATATCTAAGCCGCCTGCTTTTTGTAAGATGGCATCTAGCATTCCATCAACTTGTTCTGGCTTCATTAAATCGACTACTAATGGAATCGCATTTTCACCTAGTTCCTCAACAAGTTGGTTTAATCGCTCTTCAGCACGGTCAATTAGAACGACTTTTGCACCCGCCTTGATCAGTGTACGTGCGCATTCAAGCCCGATACCTGAGGCAGCTCCGGTAATTGCTGCGACTTTGTTCTCAATAGAAATAGCCATAATTTACTCCAATCGGATATTTTAGCGAAATGTAAGAATGAAAAGCGTCTGAAATTAATGAAACAGCAATGAGTCACAACAATGGATAGGTGGCTACATGCGATGGATTGATAGTATTTATTTTGCAGTTTATCAACTCATGCATCATCAATTTCAATTTTGCTCAATCGATGTAGTAGTATTGCGACTTTTCGACTTTGGTGTCAAGCTAGTAAAAAATGGAGATAAGAATCTGTGACAAAGATCAGACAAAATAAGAAAACAACGATCTATGACCTTGCCGAATTAGCTGGGGTTTCAGCAAGTGCAGTGAGTGCAATACTCAACGGTAATTGGCAAAAAAGGCGAATTAGCGCACAACTTGCGGAAAAAGTGATCCGCATCGCCGAAGAACAAAATTATGCAGTTAACAAGCAAGCCAGCTTATTGCGCAGTAATAAATCCAAAATAATTGGTATGTTGGTTCCGAAGTATGACAACCGCTATTTTGGTTCGATTGTCGAGCATTTTGAAGAAATGGCGCGTGAAAGGGGGCTGTTTCCTATTATTACTTGTACGCGGCGTGACCCAAAGTTAGAAATAGAAGCTGCACGCGCAATGATTTCTTATCAGGTTGATTGGTTGATTTCAACAGGGGCAACGAACCCGGATAAAATTACTGAAATTTGCCAAGCTTCGGGGGTTTCGACCTTAAATTTAGACTTACCGGGCTCGTTGGCGCCTTCGGTTATTTCAAATAATTATCTTGGTGCAAAAAATTTAACCCAACGTATTTTAAGCAAAAATAAGTCTCAAACATCAATAAACGAAGCTTTAATTTTTATTGGTGGTCGTGAACATGACCACAATACACGTGAACGTATTCGTGGGTTTATTGATGCGCATAATGAAAAAGGTATCACGGTTCCACAAGAAAATATTTTGGCTTGTGGTTATGCCCCCGAAAAAGCTGAAAGAGCACTCTCACAGTTTTTTGAACAGAATAATGATGATCCACAGAAAATAGTGAAATGCGGTTTGTTTATTAATTCAACTATTTCATTAGAAGGGGTTATTGATTGGTTAGGTAAACAGGGCTATATCGGCTCACAGCAACCCCACTTAGGCTGTTTTGACTGGGATCCTTTTGTTGCACTTTTAGGTAATGACATCGAAATGGTTAAACAGGATGTGCCAACGATGTTAAATCATATTTTTAAGTTGATAGATAATGAAAATAGCAAAGCACAATTAATTGAAGTGTTACCTGTGGGGGTGGTTAAAGAGTGATATTAAGAAAGTGCCACTTATCGTTGATGACCAATAAGCGGCGGAAGGTTATTGTTTATTCAGAGTTGTAACCAATAATTGGTGGCGTTGGTTATAGAATTTTGTATAGGTCATATACCCAGCCAGTATGGTTGAAAGGCTTGCTGTACCTAACAACATAAAAGTCACCATAATCTGGTATTTAACAGCTTGTAATGGGTCAACTCCAGCGAAAATCAACCCAGACATCATGCCCGGTAAGCTGACAATTCCCACTGTTTTGGCAGAATCTACCGTTGGGATCAATGATGCTCGGATACTGTCACGAATAATAGCAGCGGAAGCAACTTTGGGCGTTGCCCCTAAACTAAGCATTTCTTGAATTTGTTGTTGCTGGCTTGAAAACCGTTGACCAAGGTTATTAAAGCATAACCCTACCGCAATCATGGCGTTACCCGCAATCATTCCAGTAATAGGAATTACCTGCATAGGCGTAAATGCAATGGCATTGGTTAATATCAGAATTAACAATGTAAGAAATGTGCCAGAGGTAATGGCAATTAATGCAGTAACATAAATTTTATCAATATATTTGCTTCTTTTCTTAGCGTTCCACGCAGCATTGACACAAATAAACATCACCAATGCAATCGTGAGCAATTCGTGATCAACATTAAAAATATATTTTAGAATGTAGCCAGCGATCAATAGTTGAATAATCGCTCGGCAAGTACTCCAGATAATATCTTTTTCAAGGGATAGTTTTTCTTTATGGCTAATAAAAATAGCTACTAGGACTAACAGGATTGAAAAGGTTAAGGATTCATTGGAAATAGTTGGTTGATGCACAGTGATATCCTATGATTCGTTGTGATGAACAGGAAGGGTGATAACTTCATTGGTATGAGCGATTTCATCTTGGTCATGAGTTACCCATAGCACGCCTATTTTTTTGTCACTCGTTAAATGATGGATAAATTCATTCACTATAATTTTGTTTTCTTCATCAAGGGCACTGGTGATTTCATCTAATAGCAAGACTTGCGGAAGAAATTGTAAGTTTCTAATAAGAGAAATACGCTGTTTTTCTCCTCCAGAGAGTTCATTGATCCCTTTATCCAAAATAGATTCATGTAGAGAAAATTGGTGTAAATCACTGATGACTTTGTCTTTATTAAATGGCAACTTTCGAATTTGATAGGGAAAAACGAGGTTGTCATACACAGTTTGCCCAAATAAAGTGGGCGTTTGAGTACAGTAAGAAACCTGCTGACGATAAGTTTCTGGGAGGATGGTATTGATATCTTTCCCTTGAAACTTAATCGTTCCTTGAGTAGGTGAAATTAACGAGGCCACTATTTTTAATAAGGTACTTTTACCGCAGCCGGAAGGACCCGTAATCAGTTTAAAGTCGCCTGCCTGTAAGTTAATCTGCACATTATCAAGAATTGTTTTTTGCTCAATGCTATAGCCAATGTTATTAAGTTGTAATAGCAAGTTGCTTTGTTCCATATTATCAATGACCTATAAATTAAGTGCGCAGCATTTAGTGTAAATGATATTCATTCAATATCTTACTCAATAATACAGCGCTGATATTGTTCAATATCAATTTAGATATAACTAATATTATGCGCCAATTAATTGAAAAATTATAGGGGAAGAAAAAATACACTTCTAATGAAGTAGGACAACGTAGATGAGTTCTAGGAAAGATTTGTACAGTTGAAAATAAAGCACAAATAATCATTCAAATTATTATTTTGAACATATGTGTATTCAGAATTTAGGATGGTATTTAATTTGAGAGATATCTCTTTTTTTTACATAAATAATATAGAGTTTAACTAGTGATGATATTATATTAATAATACCAAGTAATCTAATCTGCACTTAATATTTTGTTGTCTCTCTAAGGCAACACTATATTTATTTCATCTATATATTAAATATCACATCATGACATTAAGGAATTAAAATGAAAAAATTTAGTGGCTATAACACCAACTTTTCACTTGATGGCAAGGTCGCTTTAATTACAGGGGGAGCTGCAGGCATTGGGTTGGCGATTGCTCAACTGTATGTTGAAAAAGGGGCTAAAGTTGCCCTAATCGATAAGTCAGATAACGTAATAACGACTGCAGAGAAATTAGGCAATTCAATTGGTATTCAATGTGATATCACAAATTCTACGGCGGTTTCTCAGATGGTAGAACATGTCATTGAGCATTATGGTCGGCTAGATATTGTCGTCAATAGTGCTGGAATTGTAGCACTGGCTCCCGCTGAAAATTTAAGTGAATCCGATTGGGACTTAACCATGAACGTGAACTTAAAAGGGACTTTTTTGGTTTGCCAAGCTGCGGGTAATGTTATGATTAATAATGAAAAAGGAAAAATTATTAATATGGCATCTCAAGCGGGGGTGATTGCCTTAGACCAGCATGCGGCCTATTGTGCGAGTAAAGCGGCAATTATTGGTTTAACCCAAGTATTAGCACTGGAGTGGAGCCCGAAAGGCATACAAACCAACGCTATTTCACCAACGATTGTTATGACTGAACTCGGTAAAAAAGCGTGGGAAGGTAAAAAAGGTGATGAAATGAAAGGAAAAATTCCTGCTAGGCGTTTTGCGGAACCATCTGAAATTGCCGCCTGTGCGTTATTTTTGGCCAGTGACGCATCTGACATGATCACAGGGCATAATTTAGTGATTGATGGTGGTTATAGTATTCAATAAGGATATTAAATTAATAATAAATAAAGCGAATATGAGAGGCTATTTGCTTTATTTTTATTTTAAATAAAAATAAGCCAAATAACATAGACACTATTTGGCTTGTAATAGAAAATTACAAAGTAGGATAACAGATATTAATTATTGCTAGGTCAATTAACCATTAGGTTTTAATAATGAATGTGACATAGTAATAAGCTTTTCTACGGTGAAACCAAAATGCTCAAATAATTCATTTGCAGGGGCTGACTCCCCAAAGCTATTCATTCCCATAACTAATCCATCAATTCCTACATATTTACGCCAGTAATCACTAATACTGGCTTCGATAGCAATACGATGGCGAATGTGATTTGGTAACACGCGCTGCTGGTACTCTAAAGGTTGTTGGTCAAAGGTATCTGTTGATGGCATCGAAATGACATTCACATGAAAACCTTGTTCAGTCAGTTGCTTCCATGCTTCAACCGCTAATGTGATTTCAGAGCCAGTGGCAATTAAGAGTAATTCAGGGGTTTCACTACTACTGCGCAAAATATATCCACCACGTGCGATATTGGCGAGCTGTTCCGGTGTTCGCGAATGCTGTACTAGGTTTTGACGGGATAACACAAGTGCTGTTGGGTTCTGTTGATGAATGATAGCCTGCTTCCAAGCCACGGCGGTTTCTACTTGGCAACAAGGGCGCCATACTGACAAATTAGGTGTTGCACGTAGTGACACAAGTTGCTCAACAGGTTGATGTGTTGGGCCATCTTCACCTAAGCCAATTGAATCATGGGTATAAATAAGCACTTGCGGTAATTTCATTAATGAGGCCATTCTCACGGCATTTTGTGCATATTCCGAGAACATCAAAAAGGTTGCCGTGTAAGGGCGGAAACCGCCGTGTAATGCAATCCCATTTGCGATGGCGGTCATACCGAATTCTCTGACACCATAATGAATATAGTTGCCAGCAGGTTGTTTATTAATCGGCAGTGAACCAGACCAATAGGTAAGGTTGCTTGGGGCTAAGTCTGCGGAACCCCCGATTAACTCAGGTAAAATAGGGCCAATAATATTTAAGGTATTTTGTGATGCTTTACGTGTAGCTATCGTTGCAGGGTTATCATTTAATTTTTGAATAAAATTATCAATGATATCTGTAAATTTTTCAGGGAGTTGATTAGATAATCGTTGAGTTAGCTGCTCAGCGAGTTCTGGGTATTGTTTTGTGTATTCTCGTAATGCTTGTTCCCAACGTAATTGTTGCTCAGCACCACGTTCTAGGGCATTCCAAGGTTCATATATGTCATCAGGGATCACAAAAGGAGGGTACTCCCAACCGAGTTGTTGGCGAGTCAGCGCTATTTCGTCTTGCCCTAATGGAGCACCATGAGAATCGGCTGTCCCGGCTTTATTGGGAGACCCATAACCAATAGTGGTTCTGCAAATAATGAGGGTTGGTTTCGAGGTTTGTTGGCGAGCTTGTTCAATGGCCGCTTTGATTGCAGGCCGAGAATGTCCATCGACTTGGCGAATAACATGCCAGCCATAGGCTTCAAAACGCTTTGCGGTATTATCGGTAAACCAGCCTTCCACATTTCCATCAATAGAAATGCGGTTGTCATCATAAAACGCAATGAGTTTATTGAGTTTTAATGTTCCTGCTAATGAACACACTTCATGGGAGATCCCTTCCATTAAACAGCCATCACCTAAAAATGTATAGGTATAGTGGTCAACAACGGGGAACCCCGAGCGATTAAACGTAGCCGCTAGGGTTTTTTCTGCGATTGCCATACCAACCGCATTGGCAATGCCTTGCCCCAGCGGGCCAGTCGTGGTTTCAACACCGGGTGTATAACCTAATTCGGGGTGACCCGGTGTTTTGGAATGGAGTTGTCGGAACTGTTTTAAATCATCAATGGATAACTCATAGCCTGTTAAATGAAGCAAACTATAGAGCAGCATTGAGGCATGTCCGTTTGACAATACAAAGCGGTCACGGTTGGGCCAATGCGGGTCCGCGGGGTTGTGCTGTAAATAATCTCGCCAAAGAACTTCAGCAATATCAGCCATTCCCATTGGGGCTCCGGGGTGGCCTGAATTAGCTTGTTGTACGGCATCTATTGAAAGAAATCGAATGGCATTGGCTAATTTATTTTGTGGTTGAGTGGACATTACAAAGCTCCCAAAGTAAAAGCGCCTAAAGTAAAACTAACGTTCCCCATTTTCATACTCACTGATTCGAGCCACTTTCGGCGCTGACCGTCCCCCTTCATAATGGGAAGCCAGCCATGTGTCGACAATGGTTTTAGCCAGTTCAGGGCCAATCACTCGTGCCCCAAAGGTAATAATTTGCGCGTCATTACTTTTCTGAGCTCGCTCAGCGGAGTATGTGTCATGGCACAGTGCTGCACGGATCCCTGTAACTTTATTGGCAACAATGGACATACCAATTCCGGTACCACAAATTAGAATACCGCGCTGGTGCTTACCTTGTACGATTGCAGTTGCAACCGCATGGGCAACATCAGGATACATTTCATCTGCAACCCCTGTATTTAAGCAGTAATCAGTCACTTCAATGTTTAATGCTGCTAAGTGAGCCTTAATCAAATCTTTCATTTCAAATGCAGCGTCATCTGCGCCAATAGCAATAGATAGCATGATAGAGATCCTTATCGTTGAACAAAAGTTCATTAGTCAATCAAATGTACTACTTAGAAAATAGGATCTTATGAACAAATAATCAATAGGCGAACATATGTTTTTATTTTTGTGATGATGAATTCTGTGATCTACAGCTTCAAATTTAATTTTTTTTGCCAAAAATGTAAAAAATAGGCGTTTCAAGACGATTTCATGAGAATTTTTGCACTGAATCACACTTTGACACTCTCACTATGGGCAAGGAGGAAGAAAAGAGGGTATGGTTAATTTGTATCTTCATTGAACTTATGTTCATTTTACAAACCGCCGAGGATAGAACTATGTGTGAACACTGTGATTCAAAAGCAACGATGAGCGCAGGCATTCCAGAAAAAATGAAAGCCGTGGTTGCTTATGCACCAAAAGACTACCGTTTAGAAACTGTCGATGTCCCTAAAATTAGTGAAGAAGAAATTTTGGTTCGCGTAGAAGCTTGTGGTATCTGCGCGGGTGATGTGAAGGCTTTTGAAGGTGCCCCTAGTTTTTGGGGTGATGCAGAACAGCCCGCTTATATCAAAGCGCCAATGATCCCAGGGCATGAATTTATTGGCCATGTTGTAGGCTTTGGCTCAAAAGTTGAAGGTTTTGCATTAGGTGACCGTGTTATTTCTGAGCAAATCGTACCTTGTTGGGAATGCCGCTTTTGTAAACGCGGTGAATACTGGATGTGTGAAAAACATGACTTGTATGGCTTCCAAAACAATGTGAATGGCGGTATGGCGCAATATATGAAGTTCACCAAAGAAGCCATCAACTACCATGTGCCTGTTGAGATGCCAATTGAAGACGCTATTTTAATTGAACCTTACGCCTGTTCTTTACATGCGGTGCAGCGTGCCAATGTCAAATTGGGTGATGTCGTCGTGCTTTCGGGGGCGGGAACATTAGGCCTAGGCATGATTGGAGCAATTAAAAAATCCGGTGCAGGCAAGTTAGTCGTTCTGGATTTATTTGATAAACGTCTTGAATTAGCAAAAGAATTTGGTGCTGATATCGTATTAAACCCTAAACGTGATGATGTCGACAAAATTGTCAAAGAGATGACTGAAGGTTATGGCTGTGACATTTACATTGAAGCGACTGGGGCCCCTAAATCGGTAGAGCAAGGTCTTAAGATGATCCGTAAATTAGGTACTTTTGTTGAGTTTTCTGTATTTAAAGACCCTGTGACCGTGGATTGGAGCATTATCAGTGACCGCAAAGAACTGGATTTATTAGGTTCTCACCTTGGCCCATATTGCTACCCGTTAGTGATTGAAGGCATTGGTAATGGTGATTTCCCAACTAAAGGGGTGGTGACGGATATCTTACCTTTAGATAAATTTGCGGAAGGTTTTTCGATGATGGCGAAAGGTGACCCGCACATTAAAGTGGTTCTCGACCCAAACCTGTAGTGCTGTAGTGGGTTGAAAAAAAGACGAAATTAAAAATATAACGATAAAAATTGGACCTGAATAAATGTCACCCTACCAAGGCTTGTTATTCAGGTCCTAACCCAGCGAACAAGCACTGAGGTCAACAATATGATAATCAATAAACTGTCTAAAGTAACGGGGTTTTCACCAAAGTTACTACTTGGCTATTTTGGCGTCCTGATCTTTATGATGGGGGAAGGGCTTGAACAAGGCTGGTTGTCGCCTTTTATTATTAGCCGTGGAATGAGTATTGAAGAGTCTTCATTACTGTTTAGTGTGTATGGTTTTTTTGCTGCTGTCGCCGCGTGGTTATCCGGTGTGTTGGCTGAAATTTATACTGCTCGTCGTGTGATGATTTTTGGTTTTGTGATGTTTGTGATTGGCTCGGTTATTTTCTTATCTGTTGGTTTACCGAGTAACAGCCTGTCTATCATGATCCCAACCTATGCGTTGCGTGGTTTTGGTTATCCAATGTTTGCCTACGGCTTCTTAGTTTGGGTGGCCTATGAGGCGCCAATTAAAAAATTGGGCTCTGCTGTCGGGATCTTCTGGTTTGTTTATAGTGGCGGACTCGGTGTTTTAGGGGTGATGTATTCGAGTTATGCGCTGCCAATTTTAGGTGAAATGGCAACGTTATGGAGTGGACTAATTTTTGTCACTATCGGGGCATTTATTGCTATCGCGCTTAACCGCAACAAAGCGGGAGATACACCGGACTCACCGAAAGAAAAAGTTTCACTTAGCTATGTGTTTAAAGGGATCACGATTGCGTTTGAAAACCCAAAAATTGGTTTAGGTGGCATTGTTCGTACTATTAATACCTCTGCAGCGTATGGTTTTGTGATCTTCATGCCAATGTTTCTTGCCGACTTTGGTTTTTCCCGCACAGAATGGTTACATATCTACGCAGCACTTTGGACAGTAAACATCGCTTTTAACCTGATCTTTGGTGTTGTCAGTGACCGTATCGGTTGGCGCAATATTGTGATTTGGTTTGGTTGTGTCGGCTGTATGGTTTGTACCTTAATGTTTTATTACGTGCCTTATTATTTTGGGCACAATTATACCCTGATGATGATAGCCGCTGGCTTATTTGGTGCATGCCTCGCTGGATACGTACCACTTTCAGCCATCATGCCGAGTTTAGCGCCTGAAAATAAAGGTGCAGCAATGTCAGTCCTTAATTTAGGGGCAGGGTTAAGTACTTTTGTCGGTCCTGCATTAGTTGGGCTCTTTATTAGTAGTGTAGGTGCTTTTGGCGTGATTTGGATTTTCTCGGGGCTCTATTTATTTAGTGCGATATTGATGAAATTTATTACTGTGCCGGCGGAATTACTTGAAAAGTCGGCAGAGATGCAGCTAACACCAGAAAATAAGTAAATGAGGGAATTATGAACAGAATCATTAATGAACCTGATCTTGTTGTTGAAGATGCCATTCAAGGCTATTTGAAAGCGCACCCTGAATATTTTGCGCAGACTGATAATGCACGCGTATTAAAATACCCAAAAGCACCAATACAAGGGAAAGTGGGCATTGTTACTGGTGGTGGCTCCGGCCATGAACCTGCATTTTTAGGCTATGTGGGCGAAAACATGTTAGATGCGGTGGCAATTGGTGAAATTTTCTCCTCGCCAACCGCTGGGGCATTTTTAGATGCGTTCAAAGCCGCAGACAGTGGGGCGGGCGTTGCTTGTTTATATGGTAATTATGCAGGCGATAACATGAACGTCAAAATGGCGATGAAAAAAGCTGAAAAAGCGGGTATGAAAGTTAAAACCGTGGTTGCTACCGATGACGTCGCTTCAGCCCCTGCGAGCGAGAAAGAAAAGCGCCGTGGTGTCGCGGGTGAAATACTCATGTGGAAAGTGGGTTCTGCCGCAGCAAGTAAAGGCTATGATTTAGACGGCGTGATTAATGCGGCACAAAAAGCGATTAATAACTGCCATTCTATTGGTGTTGGGCTAACGTCTTGTACCATCCCAGCGGTGGGTCATCCAAATTTTCATATTGAAGACGGGATGATGGAGCTCGGTATTGGCCACCATGGTGAGCCAGGCATTGAAATCATGCCAATCCAGTCTGCAGCGCAAATGGCACAAACTATGTTAACGCCAATCTTAGATGATATGCAGGCAAAACAAGGTGATGAAGTCGTCGTATTGGTTTCAGGATTAGGTGCCACACCCGTAATGGAATTGTATATCTATTATGCAGAGGTTGAAAAACAACTCAGCGAAAAAGGCGTGCGTATTGTTCGTAACTATGTTGGTAACTATTTTACGTCATTAGAAATGATGGGAGTAACACTGACATTAATGAAAGTGGATGATGAATTGAAAACATTGATGGATGTTCCTGCGTATTCATTGGGTTTAACACAGGTCAAATAAGGAGACAACTATGCAAGTTATTTCAACGGGCAACGGTAAGGAAATTACCCTTGATTTAGTGAACATTATTGTTTCTAACCGTGAATATCTAAGCGAAATTGATGGTGCAATAGGGGATGGAGACCATGGCATCAATATGGCGAAAGGCTTCAATTTATGTGCGAAAGCAATTGCAGACCGTGAATTATCACTCAGTGAAGGCTTTGAAGAGATTTCTGATGCCTTGATGGAAGGTATTGGCGGTTCAATGGGGCCACTTTATGGCAGTTTCTTTATGGGAATGTCAGACAGCATTTCAGGGAAAAATGAGTTATCGCAACAAGATTTTCTTGCTATGTTGAAAAATGGGCTATCCGAACTGCAAGACATCAGTAGTGCAACAGTGGGTGACAAGTGCCTAATGGATACATTGATCCCTGCGGTTAATGCCTTTGAAGAGGCAACAAAAGCAGGAAAAAACTTTAAACAAGCGCTTGATGTGATGCAGGCCGCTGCAGTTGCAGGTCGTGATTCCACGGTAGATTTAGTGGCTAAAATTGGCCGTGCAAGCCGCCTTGGTGAGCGTTCAAGAGGCGTATTAGATGCAGGCGCGACTTCTTGTTGCTTATTATTATGCCAATTAGCGCAAAGTGTTGAAAAACAGAGCGCATTAACCAATGCATAATTGTTTTATATAACTCTTTTCGTGGATATATAGTCAAAAACCATTGCTATATATCCATTCTCTTTTATAACTCACTTATTAATTGCCACTAGAAACGCTATACTAAAACCTTATCATCCTTGTTGCGATTAACACCAATAAAGAGGAAACCACTATCTTATGGATAGATCACAAACATCTTCCGAAATCGAGCTACTGACTGAAATTGCGATAGCTTATTATCGCGATGAAATTACTCAGGAAGAGATCGCCAATAAGTTTGGTATATCGCGAATTAAGGTGGGGCGCTTACTTAAGCGAGCAAAAGAAGAAGGGATTGTTGAGATCAATGTTCGCTATCACCCTATTTTTAGCACTCAGCTAGAGCAACAGCTACTTTCTCGCTTCCCGATTTCCCGTGCGTTGATTGCCCTCGACCATCCCGATGAAGAAGAACAACGCTACCAAGTTGGCACATTAGTCGCTAATTATTTATCAACAACATTACGAGACAACATGATAGTCACGGTCGGCCAAGGCCGCAATGTTGCGGTAGTGGCTGATAGCGGTGGGGCAGTTCCTGAAAAAGATTGCCGTTTTATTTGCGGAATTGGCGGAACCCACCGGCCGGGAGATTCCATCAATGCGGACCATATCAGCCGCCGCTTAGCGAAGAAATTTGGTGGAACCAGTGAAACTTTATACGCGCCTGCCTATGTTGAAAATAATGAATTAAAACAATCATTTATGAAAAATGGCACCATTAAGGAAACGCTCGATCGCGCCCGTAAAGCGGATATAGCCCTAATTGGTATTGGCGATATGAATGAAGACAGCTATATGGTCAAACTAGGTTGGTTTACACCGCGTGAAATTGTTGATGCGAGTTTAAATCAAGGGGTAATTGGCGATATTGCCGGTTATGATTTTTTTAATGCGCAAGGGCAGCATGTTGATACAGTGATGAATGACAGAGTAATTGGCCTAAGCATAGATGAACTCAAGAAAATCCCTTGTGTAATAGCGATTGCTTCCGAATCCTCTAAGGCTATGGCCATTATGGGGGCACTGCGTACGGGAGCGATTGATATTATCGCAACGAGTGCGAGTAATGTGCGGACGATTTTGAAGATGTCCCAATAGCTCGTCATACTCCAAGCTGTAGCGTTGTTGACTACGTTCATTCGCATTAGTCACATACTTGTGTATGCTCCTAATGACTCATTTACTTGTCGCCTAGCGACAACTTGAATTATTTAGAGCTATTATTTGTCATACTTCAAGCTGTAGCGTTGTTGACGATACTCACTTATTCGTTTTCTGCTTAGTTATGACCCCTAACTATTTAGGGTATCTATTATAAAATAGGTTTGCATCACCTAATTAGTTGCCTTATTATTTTTATGTAAACCTTTGGGAGATGGCATTCCTCCTTATATAAAACCGCCCGTAGAGGGCTGATGATGCCTACGTTAACCTTTTCATTTGATGGGGTACGTAGGTATTATGTGCCCTAATTTAGGGCATAAATGATCTATACTCGTCATACTTCAAGTTACATGGGTGTTGACTGCATTGCGCTAGCCGAATTACATACTTGTGTATGCTCATCGGACTATCTTCGTTTGTCGCCTTCATGTAACTCGAATTATTTAGAGTATAACTGGGAGACTTTCCTTTCATTTATCCCGCCAGACATTAAAGGAAGTTTCTATGTATGCCTCATTATTTGCAATTGCGATTGGTTCAGTGCTTGGCGGATGGCTAAGATGGTTTGTTAGCCTAAGACTCAATCACCTTTACCCAAATATTCCCCTAGGTACCGTTGCGGTCAATTTGGTTGGCGGCTTTGTCATTGGTTTTGCCATTTCGTACTTTGCCAATGCAAATATTAGCCCTGCCTATAAATTATTCATTGTGACTGGCTTCTGCGGCGCATTTACCACCTTTTCGACCTTTTCACTAGAAGTGTTGGTGCTAATCCAAGAAGGTAAATTGGGTTTCGCTATTAGCACCATTGCTATCCACGTAATTGGTGCCTTAATATTTACCTTGCTTGGTATGTTATGCCATCATTGGCTGACACAGGGATAATTTATTTATTCGCTAATAAATGATGCGCAGTGGCTTCATCGGTCACTAAACCTGTTACCCAACCGCCATTCATAACGGCTTGAATGGCTTTTGTTTTGTGCACACCACCCGCAAATGCGATCACAGGTTTATTTGGGGAAGGGAACAGTGGGACACTGGTGTGTGTGTCATCCAAAGCCGTAGAAAGTCGCTCACCGTTAGCTTGAATAAAATGCCCCAATAGCTCTGCGGCGACACCTTTTTCTAACAACATTTCCAATTGTTCATCCGTGACGAAACCTTCAGAATTGAGTGGGCATCCTTTGCCGACTTCGCCAATACCAATAAAGGTAATATCTGCATTCAGGGCTTTTTCCGTGACTTCCTTATACACGCGATGTTGGCACCACATTGCTTTATCTTCTGGGCTATCAGCATAAAGTGGTGCAGGTAGAATATAGTGTCGGCATTGTAATTTTTCTGCAAAACGTAATGGAATATCATAGCGTGTTGCTGAGCTATCACGGGCAATAGCACCTATTAATGAAACACATTGGTGCTGGGAGGTTTCTAGGTAAGGAAGGGCATCAATAATACTGCGTAATGTTCTGCCTGAACCGATACCAATAACTTGAGGTTTATCGGGTTCGATTAATTGCTCCATGAGCTCAGCACCTGCCACTGAAATCATGTCGAGTGTCGCTTCTGTATCTAGTTGCCCTGACGGGACGACAAAGCAATGTGTTAGGTGATACTTTTGCTGGATTTCATTAGCGAGTCTTAAACACTCCGTAATCGGGTGCGTGATTTGCACCTGAACCATACCTTGTTCTTTTGCTAATGAAATAAGGCGTTGGGCGACTTGTCTTGATAGCCCAAGTTCATGCGCAATTTCCTGTTGTGTTTTGCCTGCCACAAAATATAGCCATGCCGCACGTGCAGCTTGTTCCATTTTTTTTAATTCTTTCTGCATGGGCATTCTCCTGCTGGTTTCGCTTATTGTAATTCTGGGCAATTGTTTATTAAAAGGGCAAAAGTCAATACTGTGAGCATTATCGCAGTAATTGTGATCAGATTGAAACTAAAATATAACAAACGGGCATATGCCCAAAAAAATAGCAATTATTTAATTTTAGGGTAAGGAGTCACAATGCTAAAGCAGAAATCAGTGTGGATGCACATCGGTGCTGGGTCATTTCATCGTGCTCACCAAGCGTGGTATTTGCACCGCTTGTGTCAACAAGGGGATGATAGTTGGTCAATTGCCTTAGGGAATATTCGCAATGATGCGAATGCATTGCTTGATAACTTAACCAAGCAAAATGGGGAATATACCCTTGAAACAGTTTCACCTGAAGGTGAGCGTCATTATGAAAAAATTACTTCAGTGCGCAAAGTATTGCATTGGGATGAGAATTTAAGCCAGTTAGTGGAACAAGGTTGTGATAAAGCAACACGTGTTATTGCTTTTACAGTCACAGAAGCGGGCTATTATTTAACCCCACAGCATGAGTTAGATGCAGAACAGCCAGACATTAAAGCGGATTTAACGGGCAAAATGAGCACGATATATGGTGCATTAACACAAATTTTACGTGCACGTTTAGCGGCTCATGGTGAACCTGTGACCTTGTTAAATTGTGATAATTTGCGCCACAATGGCGAACGCTTTAGACACGGCTTTTTATCGTTTTTACAATTAAAAGGTGAAACTGAGCTGTACCAATGGGTGAAAGAAAATACGCGTTCGCCGAATACCATGGTTGATAGGATCACGCCTCGCCCAACCCCAGATGTGGCTGAACGTGTAAAACAGCATACTGGTTGGGATGATAAAGCACCTGTTATGGGAGAGGCATTCATTCAGTGGGTGATTGAAGATGACTTTATTAATGGACGTCCTGCATTAGAAAATGTCGATGTAGAAATGGTTGAGTCCGTTTTACCTTGGGAAGAAGCGAAGATTCGTATTCTGAATGCAAGCCACAGTTGCATTGCTTGGGCAGGCACCTTAATCGGTTTGAGCTTTATTGATGAAAGCACCCGCCAATCTGCTATCAAACAAATGGCATGGAATTATGTGACACAAGATGTGATCCCGTCATTATCGCCGAGTCCTCTCGATTTAGAACAATACCGTGATGTGGTACTCGCACGCTTTAGTAATCCTTATATTCAGGATACTAACCAACGTGTAGCCGCAGATGGCTTATCAAAAATACCTGGTTTTATTACGCCAACACTCCAAGAATGCTATCAGCGTCAGCAGACTCCGGCTGCGACGGCTGTGCTGCCCGCTTTATTTTTCGTATTTTTACAGCGCTGGGCTCGTGGTGAATTACCTTATGAATATCAGGATGGTGTGTTGGATGTGGCACTATATCAAAAAATGATGAATAGCAGTGACGCATTGTCGCAATTTGTCTCAAGTGAAATGTTGTTCGGCTCACTCGCTCATTCTACTGAATTCCACGAATTGATGAGCAACACGGTTGAAAAAGTTGAAAATTGGCTCAAGTCACCTCAACAACCTCTGTAAGGAGAAAGGCGATGTACCTCGGAATTGACCTAGGCACTTCAGAACTTAAGGCCGTATTAATTAATGCTCAGGGCGAAATTGTTGCCTCAAGTCACATGGCATTAACAGTACAAAGGCCACATTCTCAGTGGGCAGAACAATCACCAGATAGTTGGTGGGAAGCCACTAACGCGGTTGCGGCTACCTTGCGCCAAAAAGCCCCAGAAGCATGGGCAGCGGTGAAAGCGATTGGTTTATCGGGCCAAATGCACGGCGCAGTATTATTAAACAGCGAACACCAAGTACTTCGTGACTGTATCTTATGGAATGACACCCGCAGTGCGAAGGAATGTGAATGGTTAATGGCAAATCACCCTGAGTTTCTAACGATTGGTGCTAATTTAGTGATGCCAGGTTTCACGGCGCCCAAGTTATTGTGGGTCGCACGCCATGAACCAGAAATATTCAAACAAGTTGCTAAGGTATTGCTTCCTAAAGATTATTTACGTTGGAAAATGACTGGTCAATTTACCAGTGATATGTCTGATGCATCGGGCACATTATGGCTAGATGTGGCTAAGCGTGATTGGTCTGATGAACTATTGGCTGCAACTAATTTAACTCGTGAACAAATGCCTTCTTTAGTTGAAGGCGCTGAAAAAAGCGGTGTGTTACGGGCGGATTTAGCTTCCCAATGGGGGCTTAGCGCCGATGTAATTATCGCTGGTGGAGGCGGTGATAATGCGGCTTCTGCTGTTGGTGTTGGTGCGGTTAATGACGGTGATGCTCTAATTTCTTTGGGCACCTCTGGCGTCATTTTTGTGGTTAATAATCAGCTACAAGCAGCACCACACCAAGGCGTCCATGCATTTGCTCATGCATTGCCAAATCGTTGGCACCAAATGAGTGTAATGTTAAGTGCTGCCAACTGTTTGCGTTGGCTTTGCCAGCTTCTTTCCACAACGGAAAACCAGCTAATGGAGGAAGTGGGGCAATTGACCGATGACGAGAAGAAGCAAGCGCCAGTATTTTTGCCTTACCTATCAGGGGAAAGAACACCCCATAATGACCCTTACGCAATGGGCTCATTCTTTGCGTTAAGAAATGAAACAACGCGTGCTCAGCTTGGTTATGCGGTGATTGAAGGAGTGACCTTCGCTCTGGCGGATGGCATGCAGGTTTTAACGCAAACGGGAACACAAATTAGCCGGTGTAGCTTAACGGGGGGAGGAGCACGTAGTCCTGTTTGGGCGCAGCTTATTGCTGATGTTATCGATATACCGATTGTGACTCACCCGGCGAGTTCGTCGGGGGCTTTAGGTGCGGCTCGTTTGGCATGGCTGGCGGACGGCGGTAATACAGAAACCGTGTGCCAAAAACCAGAAGTGCTGAGTACCTATTTACCACAAAAACAGTGCCAAACTTGGTTAAATCAACGGCTTGATGTTTTCCGTTTATTATACCAACAGCAAAAACAAGCAAGGGAATTATTGCCGCAGTAGGCGAGTGTGGCGGTGTTTCCCTACATATCACCGCCACGGTTATCTCTTCGCGATTGATTAAAATAACAAAATTACAATGAGGAAACTGCAATGGAACAGAAGCAGTATTGGCTTGGTCTACCTAAGCATTTGTTCTGGGGTTTTATTGCCATCGCTATCTTTATGAGTGGTGATGGCTTTGAAATGGCTTTTTTATCAAAACATATTACTGATTTAGGGTTTACACCGGCGCAATCCGCGATGGTATTTACTGTCTATGGTTTAATGGCAGCCGTTGCGGCGTGGGCATCTGGTGTTGTGGCTGAAATTATCACCCCCCTAAAAGCCATGATGATCGGGTTTATTCTCTGGATTGTCATGCATGCCTTATTTATGGCATTTGGTCTCGGTATGAAAAGCTATACCTTGATGCTGTTATTCTATGGTATTCGTGGACTGGCTTATCCATTGTTTATTTATTCATTTATGATGATGCTGGTGCAAGTCATCCCTCGAGCACATCTTGCTGCGGCTACGGGTTGGTTCTGGGCGATGTACTCGGTAGGCATTGGTGTTATCGGCAGTTATCTGCCTAGTTTTTCAATCCCAATGATGGGTGAAACAGGAACATTATGGATGGCCATCGGTTGGGTCGCTATTGGTGGCGCAATTGCTTATTTTAGCCTACGTAACATTCCAGTTGATCGCTCTAAAGTTAATTTACCCATGAAAGATAAAATGGCTGAATTATCGCGGGCTGCCACCATTTTATTTACCAACAAAGACATCTTTATGGCAAGTTTAATCCGCATTATCAACACTATTTCGTTGTTTGGTTTTGCAATCATCATGCCATTACTCTTTGTTGACCGCTTAGGATTCACCATCTCTGAATGGTTACAGATTTGGGCTGTTTTCTTCTTTGTCACTATTTTTACGAATATTTTTTGGGGAATTGTTGGTGAACACATTGGTTGGGTTCGCCAAGTTAGATGGTTTGGTTGCCTAGGTATGGCAGTATCTAGCCTGATGTTCTATTACTTACCGGTTTATTTTGGCCATAATTTTGCGATTGCGTTAATACCTGCGATTTTATTGGGGATCTTTGTGGCGGCTTTCGTGCCGATGACAGCCGTTTTCCCAAGTATTGAACCTCACCATAAAGGTGCTGCCGTCTCAATTTATAACCTTTCCGCGGGATTAAGTAATTTTGCCGCACCCGCAATAGCCAGTTTAGTATTACCTTTCTTTGATATTGTGGGCGTTGTTTGGGCATATACAGGTTTGTATATCTTTGCAGGAATACTGACATTCTTTATTAAAGTGCCACAACCTGGGTTTGAAAATAATCGCAAAATAAAACCAGCCAAGGTAGCGACTGAACAACAAACGAGTCATTAAATTATTTTATCTATTACTCATTACGCCCCGTAGGTAGTTAATTATCTATGGGGTTTTTCTTTATTTAAATAAACTTTATTGCCAAAACAAACTAAATTGGAGAGGAAGGGGTATCATCCTTTTCAACGGCAATATAAAGAGAAACGGTTTAAAAATAAAATAAAGTAGAATATTTTCTATAAATAGAAATATTGGTCATCTTTATAAGGCGATTTTTCGTCATATTGCGATAATTATTGAAAATACAGCCATGGACAATAGAATATAATTTCATAGATTAAAAAATCAACTACAGTTGATTTGTTTATAAAAAATAACTTAAATGACATAAAATATTAACTTCTAAACCTGCATTTAGAGAATATTAAGGGGCTTGGCCTCTTTCAATGTTATATCTGACTATTTAGTTCACTGCATAGCTTTATTCCAAGCTGTTTAAATCCGGTTTAACTCTCTATACATCTGAATTTTCGGTGTTATGATGAATTTTGTTGCAATTTTGTATGTTTGCAGCGAAATACTCTCTATATTGGTGTTTTGTTGTACCAATTAAAATTTATAATTCAATCTTAATTAAAATTAACAGTTTATAATATTAAAAAATAATCTAATAAAAAAAGATAAATGCGGGGAAAAAGTTATGTCACAGATGTTAGCTCTGTTTCTGATAGTTGGGATATTATATATAGGGGATGCGATAGCCGTTAGGACTAAGGCTTGGATCCCCTCTGTATTTGTATGCGCAGTGCTCTTTCTTTTAGGTTATTGGACTATTTTCCCGAAAGATATTGTGAGTATTGCCGGTATTCCTCAAGTAGTTGCGGTGACCTTGATGTATTTGTTAATTACAAATATGGGAACCTTATTATCGCTAAAAGAATTGTTGCGCCAATGGAAAACCATTCTTATCTCCTTAGCTGGGATTTTAGGTATCATTTTCTTAACCTTTATTATTGGGGTTGCCTTATTTGATTTAAACACGGTATTAGTTGCAGTTCCTCCGCTAGTTGGCGGTATTGTTTCTTCGTTAATTATGTCAAAAGGTGCAGCTGAGGCAGGTTTGGTTGACCTTTCGGTTTTCGCAATCTTAATTTACGTTATGCAGGGATTTGCGGGCTATCCATTAACAGCCATAATGTTAAAAAAAGAAGGACGCCGGGTTCTAGAGAAATATCGAAGTGGCCAATGGCAGGAAACTTTATCAGTTGAAGGCGCCAAAGAGGTTGAAGTGAAAACGGTGGTATCTGAAGATGAAATGCCACGTATGTTTAAAAAAATTCCTAATCACTATAACACCAGCTATTTTAAATTCTTGCGCTTAGCGGCGGTAGGGTATTTGGCTTATTTGGCGTCGTCCTTTGCTGCTCCTTATGTGAGTATTAGCCCATTTGTATTGTGTTTATTATTTGGTGTTATTGCCTCTTCATTAGGTTTCTTAGAAAGACAGCCGCTACAAAAAGCCAATGGCTTTGGGTTCGCAATTATGGCTTTAATGTTGTTTATCTTTGATACATTAAACCATGCGACCCCGGATATGTTATTACGCCTAGTTTATCCGATGGTGGTGTTAATTTGTGCTGCGGTTATTGGGATGTACCTTGCATCATGGGTCGTTGGTAAAATATTAGGTGTTACCAAAGAAATGGCGTTTGCCGTTGCGCTAACGGCATTATATGGTTTCCCAGCAGATTACATTATTACGAATGAAGCAATAAATGCATTAACGAAAGACGAAAAAGAACGCCAAGTATTAACTAGCCATATGTTAGGGCCGATGCTAGTTGGTGGCTTTATTTCTGTGACCATGGTGTCTGTCGTGCTAGCCGGTATCATGGTGGCTTATATTGTTCCAATTGCAGGGTAAAAAATAATGGAAACAAGTACTTCAAGAATTCAGCGCCATTTAGAACAGTTGGCAGAATACACCGCGACTCCGGGTCAGGGTACTACGCGGATGAGCTACAGCGAACAAGATAAACAAGCTCGTGCTTATCTCAAACAAGAAATGGCTGCGCTAGGCTTGCAAGTCCGTGAAGATGCGATTGGCAATATCTATGGGCGTTTAGAAGGCCTGCAAGCTGATTTGCCTGTGGTGATTGTGGGTTCTCATTTTGACTCTGTTCCTCATGGCGGGGCATTTGATGGCCCGGCAGGGATTGTTACAGGTTTGGATGTCGTAGCGCGTATTAGTGAACAAAACTTAACTCCGAAATATCCCTTAGAAGTCATTGCCTTGGTTGAAGAGGAAGGGACCAGTTTTGGCCGGGGCTTGATGGCTTCAAGTGTGATAACGGGTTTGATTGGTACAAAAGAATTATACCAACTCAAAGATAGGCAGGGTGTAAGTGCGGCGCAGCGTATGGCAGAGGCAGGGTTTAATGCTGATCATGCATCACAAGCTGTGCTCGACCCTAAAAAGGTCAAAGCATTTTTAGAATTACACATCGAACAAGGTCCGGTGTTAGAACAGGCAAGTGAAGATGTAGGGATCGTAGAAACTATCGTAGGTATCAGTCAGTTAGAGATTAAACTGACAGGTAAAGCAGGCCATGCAGGTACTACGCCGATGAATATGCGAGCCGATGCATTAGTGTGTGCAAGCCAAATTATTAGTCATATTCCTGAACTAGCAAAGGCGGCAGGGGATAATACGGTTGCGACTGTAGGCCGGTTATCAGTATTACCTAATGGGGCGAATGTCATCCCAAGCGAGGTCACTTTTAGCGTCGATATTCGCTCTAAAAATGACGTTGCGTTACGTAAAGTGATTGAACAAATAATCGAATTAACAGAACAGGTTAGCAATTCGTTAGCGATTTCAAGCGATATTGTTCAGCCGTTATATGTTCAGCCAACGGAGCTCAATAGTGATATTCATCAACTAATGCAACAACATGCCAGCGACCAAAACTTACGTTTTCGTTCAATGGTCAGTGGCGCGGGGCATGACACTATGATTTTTGCAGGTATAACTCAAACGGGACTGATATTTGTGCCAAGTCGTAATGGGTTAAGCCATCACCCAGATGAATGGACGGATTATGCACAAATTGCACGCGGGGCAGATGTGATGTTTGCTACTGTTAAATCATTAATAGAATGTTAATAAATTAGCTAGATAAAGTATCTGGCTGTGTAATAGGGTAAAAGGTAGAAAAATGATCAACAAAACAATTGCAGCTGCAATCAAAAAACATACACCTGAAATGATTGCTTTTCGTCGTGATCTACACGCTCACCCTGAACTACCGTTTGAAGAAATACGCACGACAAAACGTATTGCTGAAGAATTAGACAAAATTGGAATAGAGTATCGATTAACTGAGCCTACAGGTGTCATTGCTGAAATTAAAGGCGGTAAGCCAGGTAAAACGGTTGCTCTACGTGCAGATATCGATGCTTTACCCGTTTTAGAGTTAAATGATTCATTAGAATATAAATCAACAATTGAAGGAAAAATGCATGCTTGTGGCCATGATGCTCACACCGCAATGCTATTAACCGCAGCCAAAGCGCTATATGAGGTGCGTGAAGAATTAGCGGGTAATGTACGTTTAATTTTCCAACCTGCTGAAGAGATTGCTCAAGGCGCATTAGCTATGATCAAGCAAGGTGCAATCGAAAATGTCGATAACGTTTTTGGCATGCATATTTGGACAACCACACCATCTGGAAAAGTGTCTTGCAATGTGGGCGGGTCTTTCGCATCTGCGGACTTACTGAAAGTCACTTTTAAAGGACGGGGTGGCCATGGTTCAATGCCAGAGGCCACCATTGACGCTGCGGTTGTTGCGTCTGCATTTGTTATGAATTTACAAGCGATAGTTTCCCGAGAAACGTCTTCTTTAGACTCAGCGGTGGTCACGATAGGTAAAATGGATGTCGGGACTCGCTTTAATGTCATCGCTGAAAATGCGGTGTTAGATGGCACGGTACGTTGTTTTGATATTGAAACTCGTAACCGCATCGAAGCGGCTATCCGTCGTTATGCGGACCATACGGCGGCTATTTATGGGGCGACGGCACACGTTGATTATATCTATGGGACATTACCAGTTATCAATGAAGAGCGGAGCGCGTTACTGGCTCAATCAGTCATTTCACAAGCTTTTGGTGAGCAAGCGCTGATTAATGAAAGACCGACACCGGGCGGTGAAGATTTCAGCTTCTACATTGAAAATATCCCAGGATGCTTTGCTTTACTAGGCACAGGAAATGCCGAAAAGGACACTCAATGGGCACATCATCATGGCTGCTTTAATATTGATGAAGACACGATGGCGACAGGTGCTGAGCTTCATGCTCAGTATGCATGGAGCTATTTACAGCAACAGGAGTTTTAATTGAGCCTGTTAATGCTATTAGGGTTAGTTGTTTTACCAATACCAGGATTACCACTAACCCTACTGCCGATTTATTTTGGTTATTAAGATAAGTTAAGAGCGCGAATAGCGGCGAGTTGTGTGGCCGCTATTAATTATGATGAATAAAAATAGCGTCTCTTAAACGTTGTTGTTGTTCAAATCGTTGTTCTTGGTTGATTTGCGGATCATGGGATAGCTGCATTAGCATTTCATTCATATTATGAACTGAGTTTTCATCAATCAATCGATTTACTTTTTCAACAATTTCATCATAGTAGGACATCACACAGGCTCCAATTAATATTCACTACAGCTATCATAACGCAAAATCTATTGGGGTAGATAGGTGGTTAATTCTGTTTATCGATCACCATAACCGCCATCGTATTCGGTTCTAAGGCTCGCATTATATGGGGCTCATCTCCGGGGTAGTGAATATAGTCACCGACTTGTAATTCAACAGGGTTATCCAATGGGCCGACTAACGCTCTGCCAGACATAATAATGATGTGCTCGCTAACGCCACGCATATGAGGCTCTGAAATACGGTCTCGCCCGGGCTGGGCCACCACAGTGTAAATATCGCGTCGCGAATCAGCAGGGGCAGACGAGAGCAAAAAGGCCAAATAATTTGCGTGCTCAGCACTAACAGGTATTGCCTCCCCATGGCGGATCACTGTGATAGTTTCTTGTTTATCTTCAATTAATCGTGCGAAAGGAATATCTAACGCCACACAAAGTGCCCATAAGGTTTCAATACTTGGATTACCACTACCCGATTCCAATTGAGAAAGTGTCGATTTAGCGATACCTGCTTTGCGAGATAGTTCTGATAGGGATAGCCCGCTTTTTTGTCTTTCACGAACAAGGGCTTTCGAAATCAACTCAATGGGAGGAGAAGGTAGATTCAATTTTCATTTCCTATTTAGATTGCACTTTACACTACATATCGACATAATGAACGAATGTATTATATATCGAACGGTCTAGGAATGCTAACGTCAATAAGCTCAACATTAAATCATAGCACAGTGAAAAACATAGCTCTTGTCTGTTTTGCTGACTTAATTGTCGGCATTTCTTATGGCGCATTGGCGCTTTCACAAGGATTTGACTGGTGGGTACCACTCACTTTATCTATTTTAGTGCTCGCAGGGGCGTCTGAGTTTTTGTTTATCGGTGTTATTTTTGCAGGAGGTAGCCCGCTTTCTGCTGCACTTGCAGGGTTATTAGTGAATTCACGACATATTCCTTTTAGCTTTGCGACCAGTGATTTAACGGGTAAGGGAGCAAAGTCATTACTGGGCTTTCACATCATGAATGATGAGAGCGTTGTATTTGGTTTAGCTCAAGAAACTGAATCAGAAAAACGTGCGGCTTTTTGGTTGTGTGGAATAGGTATTTTACTGTGTTGGCCAATAGGTGTCGTAATAGGTGAGGTATTGGGTAGCTTTATCAGTGATACACATATATATGGGATGGATGCGATGTTTCCTGCGATTATTTTAGCGCTTTCCTTGCCTGCACTCTCAGATAAACGCGTGCGGTTAACTGCAATAATTGGTGCGGTCATCGCGGTTGCAACTACACCGATATTGCCTGCAGGGATCCCTGTATTACTCGCACTATTGAGCTTGGTTATTTATATAAGGAAATAAATGATGACAAATAACCCATGGTTAATTATTAGCGGTATCTTACTGCTGGCGGTTGGTACTTATTTAATGCGAGCATCAGGGGCTTTGCTGCGCGGTCGAGTAGTCCTTTCGGAGAATAGCAAAGTATTATTTTCAGCAGCAGCTATTGTTATTTTATTCTCGGTTGCGGCCACATCTACGTTATTTTCCGGTGATGAAGTTTCTGATTGGCCTAAAATTGTAGGGGTGCTAGTGGCAGGGATACTGACGTGGTTTAAAAAGCCATTTATTATCATTGTCTTGTCAGCTGCGATTGTGACTGCGTTACTTAGGTTAATTTGAGACTAACTTGAGGTTAATCTGAGCTATTTAACCTGAAGAGAGGTTACTATGAACAATGGACTGAACCGCCGCTAATTTGAATCGTGCTGATTTATGTAAGCTTTATAACCAACAGATAAAATAGCCAACAGATAAAAAAAGTAGCCCCGACTTGAAAGGAGTGGGGCCACTGAAATTTACTCAGTTAGATCTTTTATTGTTTCAGAAGAGCCATTTTTTTGGACAGAGGCAATCCCTTTAAGCGCAGATTGCTTCGATGCATACATTTCACTTTTAGCAATCACTTCGTGATTTGCTGCTTTTAAAACGAAATAGTAAGGCTGAGCAACGTCTTTAGTGGATTTTTTTAATTCATAATAATACATAGTAGTCACTAAGTATCACTCTTAGTCACTGGTTGATGTTTTTATCTTTAATAATCATTATGTTATTTCTGATTTCTTGTGTTTTCATATCAGCGACTGTCATAAGTAGTCACTTGCAATCATAAATATTATGTACATAATCGTGTACATAATTTGTGGGGTATTACATTTAAGGAAATATAATGGCGCTAACAGATTCATGGCTCAGATCGACAAACGGGAAGCCACAAGAAAAAATGATGACAAAATCTGATCGTGACGGGCTATCAGTAAGAGTAACGCCAAAAGGTAAAATTATCTTCCAGTTTCGCTATCGATGGGACGGGAAAGGGCAGAGGATTGATATAGGAAGTTATCCGGCCACATCGCTAAAAGACGCAAGAGAGTCTGCGTTAATTTATAAAGGGGAGCTTGAACAAAATAGAAACCCAAGAGTAGTTAAAGCAATAAAAAAAAGCGATGCAATAACCGCTCACACAGTGAGATCAATTATTTCTCTTTGGTACGAAAAGTTTCTTAAATCGGCACAGATAAAAGCTGATGAAATTCACCGTTCATTTGAATTACATGTATACCCCAAAATTGGTGACTTACCACATGACGAAGTAAACTTACAAACATGGCTTAGCTTGCTTGAGGATATAACGGAAAAAACCCCCTCAATTGCTGTAGTTATTTTGAATAATGCCAAAAAGGCTCATTTTTGGGGGTATAGCAGAGGAGTAATCAAAAATAGACCTCTTGATGGCATGACTTCTTCATCTTTGGGAGTAAAGCAAAGTATAGGTGAGCGTACTTTAACAGATGAAGAGTTAATCCTATTATTTAAATTTATTGATCAAAAAAACTATAACCCAAGAAATGAAATTTTATTAAAACTATGCTTATTATTTGGAAACCGTGTAGGTGAACTATTAAAGGCTAAAAAAACTGACTTTGATTTGGAAAACAATATATGGACCGTCCCACCTGAAAACCACAAGCGTGGCAGACGCTCAGGTCGACCTTTAATTAGAGCTATTATACCGGCAGCTAAAGAATTAATTGAAAGAGCTATGGATATAAGTAGAGGAGAGTATTTGTTTACTATATCCACCGGAAGAAAAATGAAAGATGGGGGGCATGGGCGAATCGTTGAGGTTATGAATGTAAGAATGTCAAAGTGCATTGATAATTATAAAACATGGTCAATCCATGACCTACGCAGGACAATGAGAACTGGGATATCAGAACTTACAGATCCTCATGTTGCTGAGATAATGGTTGGCCATAAATTACCGGGTGTTTGGCAAACCTATGATAAATTCACATATTTAAAACAGCAACATGAGGCATATGAAAAGTGGTGGGATAAGGTACTTAAAATTGTTTACCATTCTCCCAATCAATAATATCCTGCATTAACCAGCTTAACTGGCCGGCTCTAAACCTTGGTTTCGGGAAGCCTTCACGCCTTTGCTTCCCATTTCCTGCCCATAAACGAATGGAATGAGGGGTTAATCCGTATCTACTAGCTAGCTCATCTGTTTTTATATAAACATGTTCTTTTTTAGTACTCTTGTCTTCACTTATCATAATTACCTCCACATATCTGCCGCATACAGATTTAAAAATTAAATATCGTCGTTAACTGGTTTAATTAAATGCTGGTGGATAATGCTCACCATTAAGTGTTTATATTTCATTGTTAGTCCTTATCTACGGGGTGTATATTAAAATTTCAGTTATTTGATTTAGTAACTTGTGCCAAGGAGGCTTAAATGAGACGTAATAGAGAGAAAACAACCTGGGTTGATGTGGCATCTTGTCTATTTAGGGGTATTAGCTGTCTCATTGGCGCCGTGGCTATAATCATGCTTTCTGTTTTGGTGCTCTTAGCACTGTTTTACGGATTGAAGTAAAAAATCAGCCCGAACATATAAGGTGTCAGTTGGGAACTCCCTGCTCGAACTCCAAGTTACATCGCCGCTATATAAATTAACTGGATATACAGGTTTATTTATCTCCTCTGGTTCAGGGTCAACCTGTAGCCATATTAATTCTGGTGCGGTAGGGCAATTAATGCTTTCTGGTAAGCTATTAATTAAACTCTCTCGTGATGCTTGCCAACTAATCCACATTAAATCTACATATTGGTCAGCGTAATTTGATCCGTTATTTGCACGTTTAAGTTTTAATTCAAATTCTGACGGGTCGCTAAGTGACTTTATTTCCGCTTCAAATTGCTGTCTTGATTTATCCATCACAACCCCTTTAGGCTCATGCCGTAGTTATCATTAATAACTCTCAATGCTTCTTTGTCATAGTCGTCAAAATTAGAACAGTCGATATTATCTAAACCTGACTCTTTTAAAATATCTGCTCCTGCTGTCGGTTGATCATGTAATTTTTGTAGTAAAACCACTGCATAAATAATCCCTTCTTGAAATTCTGTTAATTTCATCACTCCACCTTAATCTTCTGTCTTCACATACCAATCAACAAGATTATCAATTGCAGTATTGATATATCCTGATTGCTCTTCTTCGGTTAATTTATCCCATTCGTCCTCAGTAATACCCAGCCCACATTCAGAGTCAGAGCCAATCTTATTTGTCCTTGCAACTAAAACCATTTGCTTACTCATATTCATTCCTCTTATTGCATCTATTTAATCGATATGATTAAAATAATTCATCATTGTTTTTAATTTATAACCTATAGTTAATTTGAACTTTCTAATTATTTTTGTAGTCCTCGCCGATGCTTCCTGTGTCGGCATTTTTTTATTCATTTCATCTATTTAATCGCTAGGATTAAAACGTTTCATGGCAAACACTTATTTACCTTCTACACTTAACCCCGAAAGAGTAGTAACAAGCTGTGCAATTTTCGCCGACCTCCCTGTGTCGGCATTTTTTTATCTAGCTTCCTTGCTAAATTCCATGCCTTAACTATGCTTAAATTGCTTACACAGAGAAACTATAAATATCCCTACACAATTTGCCGCCCAATCCGTGTCGGCAATTTTTTTATTACCAGGTCTGGTTTATTAAACATTCGATATTGATTTATGTTCATTAACTATGTTAAAAAGCTGATACCTATTATTACAATTAGATCACTCATCAAGATTCCCTTACCGCCTCCGTCATGGCGGTATTTTTTTAATTCATTTTGGCAAATAACCGATTGAATTGTAATTTACAGCGACGAATGCAGCGTCCATGTAGAGTTTTCATGGCAAGCCCCTTAATGATTTGTAAGTTAATTTCATTTCTTGATAAAGTTTTGTACCTTCACCAGCATCGTAAAGCTCTTTCCATTTAACCCAATTATCGATAACAGCAGACCACTGAGGTGAACATGCTTTCATTTCATGTAATTGGCTTGCTAGTTCAGGTACGGCTTCTAGTAATCGAATACAGCGGCCTAAATCAGCACCATCCCAAGGGTAATGATGTTGAGCGCTAAATTGACCAGAAAGAACGGAAGCCATATATTTTGAACTCGCCCCTACATCATCACTAGCAAGCCACGCAGCAAGCCCCATACCTTCAGAAGCTTTAACAAGCGGCTTTTTGAATTCTTCACAAACCAATGTTGCAGCTTTAATAATGGCATTCATATAACGAGGTTCAGCAGGTATGCCGGGTATTTGTTTTTCTATTTCAGTAGAAATAGCGGAAATTAAATTAATTTGGCTAAGTTGCATAATTAACACCCTGGTTATGAATAATCGTTGTTGTAATAAATCTCATCAGCGTCAGATTCATCTAAAACTAACAGGCTACCGCCGTAATAAAGCGCACCAACAAGGCGCTCAAACTCAGAACGGAACTGAACAACTTGCTTACCAAGCGTGTCATGGTATTCAAGCTCACCAGCGTATAGGCTGTAAACTGGATACCCATCATGCATAACTGCTACGTCTTCACGCATTTCTCTAGTGGTTTTTTGATGGAAGCTAAGGTAGGTATCGCACTGATGATATTTTTCTTTGCTTCTATGGCTGTATGAAGAGTCGCTAGCTGGCTCTTTCTCCAAGCCGATATGAAAAAATCCTTTTTCCCATGTATATTCTCCCTCGGAAATAACCACTAGTGGTCTTCCCCAGCCCTCATGAGCCGCTTCTTCTTGATATTGATCTACGTATGCCTTCCAAAGGTCAGATGCTTTGATATATTTTGGAATTTCATGTGATTTGATAAATTTCAATACCAAATCTTTCATGCCGTTAACCATTTGCTCGCTGACACCATTCATTTCCCATTGGCTAGAAAGCTCTTTAGCCATTAATAGGTTATATTTAGGTAGGTCGACTACTTCACTAATATTTTCAGGAAGTGCTGATTCAAGGGCTTTTTTAACTCGGTCAGGAAAATCTCCCCAGCTAAAAGTATCTTTAATTGCTTTTTCATAAAGACTTTTAACATGAGTACGGATCATTTCTGCATACTCGGGGGATTTTTCAAACTCAGAACAATGTTTAGCGATATCATTTGCCAAGCTATCAGCAATAATATTTTTTCCTTTCGGCATAATTAATACTCCACGCAATATTTAGATAATAAGAGTTCGTCTCTTAATAAAGAGAATTAAATTCCTTGGTGTTGATTAAATTATTTAAAGCTTGGCTTCGCCGCCAAGTGAATCAATTAATGCTTTTATTAAAATATTTAATTCCGAAATAATTAAGAAGAAATCAGCATCAAAGCGTTGGTTATAATCTTCTCGTTCGATATCATCATTAGATTCTAAAAACGCAGAGTCAAATTTAAGCTTAGATAAAACAAAACTATCATCAATACAGAATGTAACTCTATCTTCATAAACTAAGGATAATTTAGTGACTAATTTACCCGCTTCAATATTCGTTTGAATTTCATCAGAATTTAAGTCTTGTTTTGTATATTTGGCAATTCCACCTTCTTCAAGTATGGCCTTCATTTCGGATTGCTCACCAAATACAAAGCCTTTTGATAACTGCCCGTTTCTAACCCATTCTGTTAGCGTTAATTCAATAGGGTCTTTCATTGTTACTGGTACTACTGGTAGGGAGCCTATAGCTTTGCGAATCATCGCAAAACACTCTTCAGCACGTCGGTGTGACGGTACTAACGCAGCAATAAATCCATCAGTAAGATTAACCCACACATCGAAACGGGCATACTTAGAGAATGCACGAGGTAGGAGCTCCTGAATAACTTCATCTGTAATGGTTTGGCGTTCAGTTTTCTTTAATTTTCTGCCCTGATCCGCTTCTAGCTTCTCAATCTTTTTATTTAACTCATTATTGATAACAGGAGTTGGTATCACTTTCTCTTCTTTAAAAAGAGAAATAAGCATCTGGTCATTAACTTTATGAGTCAAACAATCAGAATTACCAATGCCAAGCGGTGGAATAAAACCAAAACGTTGCATATCAAGTGAACCACAAGGCTCATATTTTAAATTTGATAACTGCTCTTCGATATTATTAAAATCAATATCGCGGGTTATCCGATAAATAATTAGGTTTTTAACATTAAAAACACTCATGAGATATCCTCAAATATAATTAACTCCACACAATAAATAAGAACACTGACAAATAATGAATATATTTACCTAGTATGAACACTGAATATCAGTGGCCTTATGTATTATGAAAAAGGGCGGCACAACACCGCCAAAAACTACAAGGGTCAATCACTAGCAGTGGCAATACTATTTTCAGCTAAGATACGCTGATAAATTTCTTCACGATGTACAGCAACATCTTTTGGGGCTTCAATACCAATCCGCACTTGGTTACCGTTCAGACCCAAAACAGTCACTTTAATATCATCACCAATCATTAAAGTTTCACCGACTCGACGAGTTAAAATAAGCATTCCCATACTAAGTACTCCACACAATTGAATTCAGTTAAGCACTAACAGTAACTGCACACATATCCATGCACTCTGCAATTTCTTCGTCGAGCTTTTCGAGTTTAGATTGCAGCTCATCACGCTCGTTGCGTAGTTTTTGCAGGTTATTAATTTGTTTGGCTTTTTCTAGTATCCACTCGCGCACATCATCCTGCGACATTGGCACACTAAAAGTAACGATTGGTTCATTTGAATTGGTTTGCATTGAGCACCCCCTAAGTTGTCTTTGGTATAAATCTAATCCAGCTTAGGGGTTGTGTCAATAAAAAATCTAAATAATCTTAGGTTTTTTGCTTGGGAGGGTTAGAGTTCAAACTGAACACTTCTGACGACACCTACTATTTCACAGTTTCCATTGATAGGGATACTTGGATATCTGGGGTTTAAAGGAAGTAAAAATCTACTCGGACCATCTATTACTAATTTTTTAACGGTTACTTCATTAGAGCCTGATAATCTTGCAACAACAAACTTTCCACTAATAGGCTCTACGTTCGGGTCAACAATAATATGCGCTCCCTCCGGTATTGATGGCATCCCCAATGGGTTGGTCATCGAATCACCCTTTACTATTAACGAAAACGCCATAGGCGATACCTTTATGCTAGTTTCAATATATTCTAGGTCGTCATTAAATATTTCTTCTGGTGGGTAATCAGTAAACATCCCAGCCTGAACGTAAGACAGCACAGGTATTCTTTGGATTGTAGTAACTACAGCATCAGCATCTCTAGTTGGTATACCATATAGGATGTAAGCTTCTGATGTATTGAAATATTTTGCCAGCTTAATTAATGCTTCTCCATTGGGTAAGTTAAGATCTCTTTCCCAGTAACCAACAGCTACGTCAGAGACACCACAAAACTTCCCTAAATCTTTCTGGGATGTTTTGGATGCTTTTCTCATTTTTTTAATTCTTTCTCCTACCGTTTCCATTAGCTCTCCATTAGTCATTAAAAACCTAAGTTATCTTATTTTTTATTGACCAACATAAAATTCGGCTTTATTATCTAAGTATTCTTAGTGTAAGGGGGTCTTATGACAACAAATCAAGTTGAACAATATTTCGGGAGCGGGACTAAAGCTGCCGATTTTTTCGGTATTAGCCCAGAAGCTTTTTATCAATGGAAAAAAAGGCCTAACCAATTGATACCCAAAGGTAGAGCTATCGAAGCTGATTACAGAACTAAAGGTGGGCTTAAGTTTAATCCGGCGCTCTATTAAAAATACCAAAACCAACTAACTGAGTTAACTACCAACAAAACAACGGAATTGTAGATATGTGCAAACAAACATTAAAAGAAGTCGTGAAAGAAATGTGCAAGGCATTCCCTGGTGGTCGTTCAGCGATGGCGGGTGCTTTGGGTATTTCTGAAACTACTTTCAATAACAAGCTATATGAGAAAAACGGCTGTCGTTTCTTTGAAAATGATGAGCTTGAAGCTATGGAAGAGTTATCAGGCACTAAGTTGCTGGTGGAGTATCACATGGATCGTCACTCAATGGTTCCTGCAACTAAAGTCGAGCCTGAGAATTTAGATACAGTCGAACTTTTTGAAATACGCATGAATCTTGGCGCTATGCAAGGTGCGTTATCTGTACTGATTCAAAATAGCATTTCTGATGGCGTTCTTACTGACGAGGAAATTAAGGCAATAGAACGCAAGTTGGCAAAGGTTTTTGGGTACGCTGCAGGGTTTATTGAGTCATTAAAAACGGTTTATGGGATTAAACGATGATGAGCATAGCTAGAAAGGTTGACGCCCCAGATATGCGGTCCGAGGCGTCGGGTGCTAATAACAACTTGTGTGGAGTAACTAGCATGAGCAGTGTAAACCAATTTCAATCAAAAAAGCAATTTAGATGCTTACCTGTATCGAAATGTGGTCCGTTTCAATATGTAGAAATCATAACCTCAGCTGACGAGTCGGGCAACTACCAGACCGAACAACAATTGGTAGATAGCAAAGCCCTAAGAGATAGCTGGGCTAAATACTATTTCCGCAGTGGGAGAGAGGTTAGTGAGCAATGAAAAGCATAAAAACCTTAATCGTTACTTCCGAGATAAGCGAGGTCGTATTGTCCATGTTGTTGAGTGGGACAAACCAAGGCAACGGGTTGTTTTCATGCTCGATGACTATGAGCACCCCTGTTTCGAGCCCCTCGAACAATTCAAAAAATATTACACAGAAGTTAAGTAAGGTGGCTGTATGAGTAGCTTATTACTCCTTAAAACCCGCCCACAAATTGTTATACCTGAGCTGGCGGTTCGCTTGGGCTTGAATGAGGCTTTATTACTTCAGCAAGTTCAATACTGGCTATCTGAAACCTCGTCAGGTGTTGATCATGACGGTAGGCGCTGGGTTTATAACACTATTGAAGAATGGCGTGAACAATTCCCGTATTTTTCCGAATCCACAATTAAGCGTGCATTTAACAATTTAAAAAAATTGGGTGTATTAAATATTGAGCAAATCAATAAACGCACCCATGACCGCACAAATTATTACTCTATAAATTATGAACATGCGTTGTTATCCGATGAGGTCAAATTGAACCCATCGAACAGTTCAGCCGAAGCCTCTCGAACAGGTCAAAATGAACCCATCGATAAGCGCAAAATGAAACGTTCGAACAGTACCAAAATGACCTCATCGAACGGGGCAAATTGCCCTGATCTTACAGAGAGTACTACAGAGAATACACAAGAGATTACAACAGAGAGTAACTCTTTTTGTCAGGCTCATGCTGAGCCCGACCATGCGCAAGCTGTTTTAGATCATTTCAACAAGGTCACTAACTCAAGTTATCGCGATGGTAAAACAACTATGGGCCATATCAGAGCCCGTCTAGCTGAAAATTACACCTCAGATGATTTAATTCTGGTGACTGACTACATCACAGCCAAGTGGCTAAATGACTCAAGAATGAGTGATTACCTACGCCCGAAAACATTATTTAGCCCTGAAAACTGCATGGAGTACTTTGAAAAAGCTCAGAAATGGAGTGAGGCTGGTCGCCCCGTCTGTGTTAACGGCAAATGGCTCAAGCCTGGTGAAGTTGCTGTAAGTATCGATCCGGTAGAACGTGACAATGCTTACACACGGATCATTGGTTCTAGGTTAACCCCTAAAAATCGGACGGAAGAAATCGCAGCTGAATTAGCGGGTAAACAGGGTGTTCGTAACATGTCGGATTTTGTAGGTCGCAAGGCATGGTTAGGTATTTGGCAACAGGCAGCAGAGCTAGCAGCGAAAGAGGTGACAGCATGATGCGTAGTGAAACTAAAACAATCTATGGCGTTGACGTGCTAGGCATGATTGCCATGTTCAAACAGCTACGTAAATGGAGCACTATTCGCAAGCTTCGTAACAGATGGAATCAATCTCGTCGTGACTTAGTGACCTGCAGGAAGTTTCGCCACTTAAACCATCATGCTGACCATTTTCAAGTTCAGCAGCGTTATAAGCATATGCGCGAGTATGTTAAATCCCACCAGCAGCGAGGCGTTATCTAATGGCTGTTTATTCAAGTAATACCGCACCAGAAGATAAGGATTGCTGGCAAACGCCTCAATGGTTATTTGAAGCTTTAACGCTTGAGTTTGGTTTTTGGTTAGATGCTGCCGCAAATGAGCAAAATGCCTTGTGTCCATATTTCTTAACCATAGAACAGAATGCATTACAAAGTGATTGGGTAAGTCGTGGCGCCATATGGTGTAACCCGCCTTACAGTAAGATAAAACCGTGGATCGCTAAAGCTGCGGAACAATGCACAAAGCAAAACCAACCAATAGTGATGTTATTGCCAGCGGATAAATCAACATCCTGGTACTCATTGGCGCTAAAAAGCGTTGATGAAGTTCGAACTATTATCGATGGCCGTATTAATTTTGTTGATCCCAATACGGGAAAAGAGAAAAAGGGCAATAGTAAAGGCTCAATTCTTCTTATCTGGCGTCCATTTGTAGAGCCAAAAGCAATTGGTACGCATGCCTCAAAAAATCGCTTAATGGAGATAGGCAAAGCAATCTTAGGGGAGGCGGTATGACTCCTTTGTATTTAAGAATCGCGAGCGAATTCAAAGCGGGTAACGAAATAACAACTAAGAAAATCAGAAGCATATATGCATCATCTAACAGTCATACAAAAATCACGATAGATTTTTTGCTCAGAGCTAAAGCGATAAAGAAAACAGGAAGAAAAGAAGGAGCTTTTAGTATTTATGTGCTTCAGCAAGATGCTTATGAGAAAACAGTCGAACTAGATAATAAAAGCAAGAGATATAGAGCAAAAACAAATCGGCATGTTAAGTGTGATGTTAAAGAGTTAATGAAAACGCATAACCCATTGATATTAAAATTCAATGCATTGCTGGCGGGGGTTAGATAGTGAAAAACAAAATGCCAGAAATTCACCAATGCAAATGCGGTAGCGAAGATTTGCACATTCAAACTCTCGAATATCGCACATGGTTCTATGTTTATTGTCATAGTTGCGGTGCGAAAGGCCCTGCAGTAAATGATAAGCCATCAGCGGTGGCAATCTGGAATGAGGTGGTATCAAAATGACACATGCTGAATTATGCGAGATAGCTGTTAAGTTTCTAAATAAAAATGGCTTTAAAGTTGCGTTCGGTGACAGATTTCAAACTGTTAACAGCACAGGTGAGCAGCCGGATGCGATTGGCTTCAGAAATGGGTCAAGTTGCTTAATCGAAGCAAAAGTAAGTCGTTCTGATTTTTTAGCAGATAAGAAAAAGAAATTCAGAGCAAATCCTGATCTTGGGATGGGCGATTGGCGTTTTTATATTTCACCGCCAGATATTATCAAAATTGAAGACCTTCCCGCTGGGTGGGGCTTGTTGCACGTAAAAGGCAATCGGGTATTTAAAATTCACGGATGGCCGGGCAATTGCGAATGGTACACAGAAAAGCCTTTCAATTCGAATAAGCAAGCAGAGTGCAATCATTTATATGGAGCCCTTCGCAGGCTACAAATCCGTGGCTATTTGCATGAAATTTACGAGGGGTACCCATCGGAATGAGTAACACAATATCGCTAATTTTGCCGTTTCCACCAAGTGTTAATGCTTGCTGGCGAACAGTCAACGGCAAGATGCTTATTAGTGAGAAAGGTCGTCGGTTTCGAGCAAGTGCTATAGCGGCAGTTTATGAACAACTCCGCAAAAGACCGAAAGCTATTACGGAGCACGTGTCAGTCATCGTGAAGATGTACCCACCAACCAACCATAGGAGAGATATTGATAACTATTTGAAAGCACCATTTGATGCATTAACACATGCAAATATTTGGAAAGACGACGACCAAGTAAAGCATGCTGATATCACTTGGTGTGAAGTAGTAAAGGGTGGTCGATTTGAAATAACGATCATCCCTAAGCCTTGATAATACAGCTACGGGAATGCTCCGTAGATAAAAGCGTTTCGGACTTTAACAACGAAAATCCAATTATTGGTGCAAAATAGCTCAAACTATGTATTCTAATAACCTGTACGTTAATCCAGTGATATGCGGAAGCTGGGTTGATGAATTAAAACAACTTGTGGAGTATACATCATGAACCAATTGGTAATTGATGGCGTCAGCGTACGCCAATTTTCAGAATCTTTTTTTTGTTTGAACGACCTTCAGAGGGCAGCAATGCTAGCAGATGGTGAAACACGCTCAAGCAGAACCCTTGAAGTACATGAGTTTATGCGCAGACCAGAAACTCAACAACTCATCGATTTGATTAAAAAAGAAACTACGGGAAATTCCCGTAGTATGTCCGAGCCTGTTATTACTGTTCCGGGGCGCAACGGTGGAACTTTTGTTTGCAAGGAGTTGGTTTACTCTTATGCAATGTGGATAAGCCCAGCATTTAACTTAAAAGTTATCCGTACTTTCGACTCCATTGTGATGCAGCAGCAAGTAATAGATACAGAAAGCGAAAGAATTAAGGCGGCTATAATAATCCTTGAGTCAGCCACAAAAACCTTAAATTTATCAAATAGCTCAAAATTGAGCGCCTATCAAAAGTTACAACAATTTGCTGGACTACCAAACATCATGCCGTCATATGCTATTGATGCTCCCAGCGATGCTGTGGATGGCTCCAGTAGGCCTACCCATTCATTAACTGAATTTATCCGCAAGAATGGCCTTAACATCTCCGCGCAAGCAGCTTTTAAACGTTTGGCTGAATTAGGGTTAGTTGAAAGAAAATCACGTCCAAGCACTAAGGGAGCAAATAAAACCAAGCAATTCTGGTCAATCACTGCTAAAGGCTTAATTTATGGTAAAAATATCACTAGCCCTAATAACCCAAGAGAAACTCAACCGCACTTCTATGAAAGTAAAAGCGCTGACCTCGTCAAATTAATGGTAGTGGGGCAAGCCGCATGAGCCATCAATGGATATTAACTCCGATCCCAGTTCCTGAGCTTAGCGCCGTGGTATTTAGACCAGGAGCACATTTAAATACATTCAGTGGAAGAATGTTGCTCATGACTTTACCTGAGGAGCTAAAGCATAAACCATCAGGCCTTATCTCTCTTTCTGACCAATACCTCAGCGGCGTAGTTGGTGATGAACGGGTATCGAAACCTGTGTTAAATTTAACCATCGATCCCGAGCCACCAGCTAGCCTAATGCTAAAGCCAAAATTACAGCGCTGGACTAATGATAACTACCTGCAGTGGGTTAAATCACAGCCATGTTGTGTTTGTGGCGCCACATCGGACGATGCACATCACCTAATCGGTCATGGTCAGGGCGGAATGGGTACTAAGGCTCATGACTTGTTCACTATTCCATTGTGTCGTATTCACCACAGCGAGTTACATAAAGATCCAAATGGGTGGGAGCGGGAGCACGGAAGCCAAATCATTTTGTTATTTAAATTTCTAGATCGGTCTATCGGTCTGGGTGTTTTTGGTTGATAGAGGCGGATATCATGAAATTAGAAAATGTACTTAAAAACTTTCATCCTAAGTCACCGACATTCGGCAATCTAGCTGGCTGCACATCCCCAGACCGTTTAACAGGTACCGATATTATGGCGGCTGTAGGCATGACTGAATCACAAGCTGAATTCGGTATGGCGGCTTTTTTGGCGAAAAATGATATCAGCGAAGAGGATAAGTTCTCTACGGTAGAAGCCTTGACCCAATATGCTAAAAAAACCACACCTAGGCTGGTGGCTAAAGCTGCAGGTAAAAAGTTGGGTTACTGTCTAATTATTCTGGCCAAGATGGCATTTGAAGATTATGCCCGTTCAGCCGGTTCAGTTTTTCCATGTTCAGCATGTAGCGGTAAAGGTCTTATTTATAAGAGAAAGGACGTAGTCAAACATCCTGGTATAACTAGACTAGACGGAACTGTAATTATTGAGCCGTGGACGAAAAATGAAGAAGTGGGTGAATTGTGCCAAGAGTGTAACGGTAAGGGGCAACTAGCACACCGTTGCCGCTGTAAAGGGAGGGGTAAGGTATTAGATGACATTCAGACTAAGCAGCAGGGCGTGCCCGTATTTAAAGATTGTCCTCGTTGTGCTGGTAAGGGGTTCAACCGTGTACCGTCGTCTGTGGCATATAATGCAATAAAGCATTTAGTACCCGACCTTAACGAAAGAACATGGCGCAGAAACTGGAAGCCGTTCTATGAAAAATTAACAAGTAAGTGCTTTATTGAAGAAAGCATGGCGGAACAAGCATTTAGTAGAGTGATTAAGTGAGTTGTTCGAATAAATAGTAAAACTTGAATTTTGTCCGAAATTGGCTTATTATCTTCTAATAATGGACATTCTATACCTAGTCGCATTAAACCCAATTCAAGGCCTCGCAATCGCGGGGTTTTTTGCTATTCTGGATATATTAATTATGTTTGGACTAGGGTAGTTAAGTATGAAAATCAATCTAGGTAAATCATGGGTTGGAGTTTGTATCATTGCTTTATTTTTAATGGCAATCTCTTTTATATTCGGCGCTTCGATTACCAAAACAATTGACTTTGACCCCATTGAACAATCAAAAATCAATGTTTCAAATTTATTGGCTTATCCAGAAGCTGCTGAATTTAAAAACATGGAATATTTTTATAACAAAAAGACTTCAAATGGTGGTGTTCTGGGGTATATATGTGGAGAGGTATTTACCTTTAACAAGGATAACTTACCAGATGGGTTTAAGCGTTTTATAGTTAAAGTATACACTCCTCCAGAAGGCTTAACTTTGCTTTCTTTTCCGATTATAGAAGGCGGGGAGGACGCACTACTATCTGAAAAAATAGACAGTATTTGGATGATGTTTTGTCATAATAATGACAATCCATGATGAAAACTCTATTTGCTAGCTTCTATCTTTCTCATAGCGGCATTAAAGCGAGTAGGGTTTTCATTGTGAATACCGATTCCTATATCGAACGCTATTTGGTAGTACGTAGGTAGCTACAAAGGATTACAAATATTTTTTTAAAGCAGGCAGATATTTATCTGATATTTTTACTAGTTTTGTATTAGGCTTTATTTCAGATTCAACGACAATCAGAATCTCTTTCTCGATTAATCTCTTAGCGGCATCTTTGTATAGGCGGATTTTTCTTTTTTTATACTTTGCGTGTAGGAAGTAAATAAGTAAGGCTTTTTCTTGTTTATCTAATTTTTTTATCTCTCTACTTGCAGTGAAATGTTTAAACATAAAATTCATCAAAAATTGATACACTATCTCTCCTTGTTGCATTAGGCTTTGGTGCTTACCACTTTAACATAGTTTGAGATCTTGATGTCTTTGAATGTCAATTAGTATTGATGAGTATCATAGTAAAATAGCAATCTACATGGGGTATCTGTACTTATCAGGATAGAAGCACACACACCATGGGGAACCTGAACGCATACACTCTCAGCGTATGCCTCCACAACGCGATTTCGAACAACAAAATATTCCAAAAATTATTCCAAGGGCTGCGCATTGCGTGGCCTTTTTCTATTTAAGAGGTCACCAAATGAAAACAATCCAAGTTACGGTGACGCAGCTTAATGGCTCCGTCTCTTTTGAAGTGCATCAAGGTGGTAACTTGCTTATAAAAGACACTCTCTATGGTAAGTCAAACGCTGAATTTCATAAAAAATATAATGTAAACTGCACCTCTGACGAGCTCTTGATTACCACTACCCATAGAGATAGTGAAAACGTGAAAATTTCAGTTAAAGCTATTGGCTAATCAACAATAAATACAATAATCTATCTCTGGGTACCCAACAAAAGGAGATAGAAATGTTTGTAGATAGTGATTTAGCACCAGATCCAGATAACAAAGGATGGGTTTTGGGCTGGGGAGTGGTCAGGTATGCACCATGGCATTTAAGTGGTGTTTATGCAACTGAAGAACAGGCTAACCAACAAGTTGAGTTATTAGGTGCGGACTATGAGGTGCATTATGGATCTCATAAACTACAGAGCGATGATTTTATTTGGAGTATTGCTTACTAGATAAAATGCTCAAATAGCTTAATTTAAAAATATCAGGTCACTTAGGTGGCCTTTTTCTATTTAAGAGAGGTAGTTATGAGTCGAAACATCAAGAATGCACGAATTACCCGTATTTCTAAGGTAAAAGCGGATCGCAGTTTAGAAGAACGAGTAACAGCATTAGAAAAACAGCTCACTGACATGCAAGCGAAAGCGAGCTGTGCCATGAACGTCAGAGGTACTATTGAAGCTAACTCTGTGTAACTTCAAATGACTCAATGAGTGCGGCAAGGGCTAAAAGAGCTTCTTTAGTAGCTGAATTATTATTATTATCTGAATCAAATCTCAACGCATTAATTATATTGTTTTTAACTGATGGGGTCTTGTGGGATATAGCCGTGATTGTATAAGCAAGGGCAGATTCAATAGCATACAATCTCGCGCTAGTATCTAAATTATTACTATATTGCATAAATTTCCTCACACCGAAGTTAATCAGCCATCCCTTCGGTAAGTCACATAGGGCTGAATCTCTAACTTATCTCAAATACTGATTAAATTCATTAATCTAAATCTAGCTGCTATTGCTGGTGGCTTTCTATTAACTAAACATCGGAACACTCCGCAGGGGGTGGATATGCGTATGCACGAAAAATACTCAAGCCCCTTTTCTTATGCATTAGGAGTAATAACCACTGCGGCAGGGGCGTTATCTTTAGACCAATGGGCGGTGCTCATCGGGATTATTTGTACTGTCGCTACCTTCTTAGTGAATTGGTACTACAAACGGAAAGAATTCAAATTAAGAGAGGCTAACAGTGGCAAAAATACCAAATAAGATAAAAATGGCCGCTGCAGCTGGTGGGCTGATGACCTTAACTGTTGCGATGGTTGCAGAGTTTGAAGGGTATGAGTCCAAACCTTACCGTGATGTAGTGGGAGTTCTTACCGTATGTTATGGGCACACGGGCTCCGACATTATCCCCACAAAAACTTATACGAAAGCCGAGTGTGAAGCGCTGTTAGAAAAAGACTTGGCAATTGTCGCTAAGGCTGTGAACCCTTTAATTAAGGTTAGTATCCCTGATTACACTAGGGCGGCACTCTACTCATTTACATATAACGTAGGAACAGGGGCTTTTTCGCGCTCTACGCTACTAAAAAAACTCAATGCTGGTGACCAAGCTGGCGCATGTAATGAACTTAAACGCTGGATATATGCTGGGGGCGTCAAATGGAAAGGGTTAATGACAAGACGAGAAGTAGAAAAAGCCGTATGCCTTGGCGAGTTCGCTTATGTATATCCGCTTTCATTATCGGATTCCCCATCTACTTGGCAGCTGGCGTATATGTACTCAGAGACGATACCTGCAGTACTGACAAGGTCAGTTTAGAAAAGCGGTGCCAAAAAGCCCTAGATCACTATCGAGGTAAGCAGGTGAACTTATGAAAATAGATAATTCATTCTGGTTATTTCTTATGGCTGTCGGTCTAGGATGGTGGGCTACAACGCTTTATGACAGCAACGTTTCGGTAAAAAAAGATAACGATAGGCTTCAAGTTGATAATGACAAAAAAAGTAAGTTGATTGCTGATCAGTCCTTCGAATTCAATCGTATTAATCAAATAACGGGTACCGCTTATCGAAACGGCATTGTGTCTAAAGCAGAGTCACAGGAGAAAATCATTGAATACAGAACGATTCTTAAAAAAGAGCCAACTTGTGATCTTATTGTTCCTCAGTATTTTACTGATGGGGTGCTCGATGACGCATACAGTTTACGAGCCAGCGCCTTGTCCAACGATCCCAAGCGAATTAACACAGCAGGTGTTGGTTTCACTCCCACCCGACAATTAACATATTGTCAGGCGGTTGAATGGATACCCCATTTATTAGCCGATCTTAAACAGGCAAACATCCAGCTTGATGCGTTAGAGCAAATAAGAAAAGGTCAATTAAAGTAATTCCATAGGGCAAGTAAGCGCGGCGTTGTCGCTGTCTCATGTGTTAGCTGTGACCAACCTCTCACTTGATAGCGCACACTGAGAATCAAAAACAACGAATCCAAGTTTGGGTAGACTCATTAGGTTGAAACGTCAGCAACCGGAGAAGAAGCGGCGTGACTTATGGAGAGACATAATTTTATTTAATTCTACAAATGCTATTCGTTGAGTAGCATTGATAGAATTTTATATATGTTTTAAATGCTGGTGGTCACTCGCTACCACGGAGTTATATAAATTCATCTAGGATAATATTCTAAATAGCCATCAGTTAGCCGCTGGTGGCTTTTTTATTTATGGAGACAGTCATGACAGATTCAATTAAAAGTGGTCTTGTCGTTGAGGCTGAAACTATCAAAACAGAAACTGAGGAACAAAAGCGGCTCAAAGATCTGGAATTGAAAGTTTCAAACATGCAAGCACAGATAGATCGACTATCACAAGATGTGCAATCGGCTAAGTCTGGGTGGTTGTAATGAAACGGCCTAATGTCTACGGTGGCAGATGGGCGAAGGTCAGGCTTAGCTTTCTCAATGAAAATCCTCTATGTGTCATGTGCAAAGAGCAAGGGCGGATTACTGCAGCGACAGTCGTTGACCATATAACCCCGCACCGATTACGAGATGCGCTAGCATCTGGTGACGCTGAATGGATAGCTAAAGCCCAAAAGCTCTTCTGGGATAAAAAGAACTTCCAAAGCTTATGCGATCCCCACCATAACTCAACCAAGCAACGCATGGAGAAGAGTGGTGTCGTCGTCGGCTGCAGTGAAAATGGTATACCGCTTGACCCTAATTCACATTGGAATAAATAACATGGCAGAAACTAAGCAAGTAAAAATTTCTAAGTTGTTCAAACATGGTAAACAGATTGGCTACTGCCTCACCGTTGATGGTCAAATGTTGTCTAATCAAAAGCAAGTAAGCATTAACACATACCCATTAGATGCTTCAGTTGATGTTGAATTCGTGTGGCATGAATCAATGGTCACAGACGCACCTGATATTCATTTGAAATAGTTTCGGTATGAAATCATAACGGTAGGGGAGGGTAAAAAGTTCAAAAACTTTCCCTTTAATTACCGACCGTAGTCATTCGTGTGCACAACCGCGAAATGAAAAGTTTTTTTCTGGGAGGTTCCGATGGCAGGAAGACGCCCGAAACCGACCAACTTGAAATTGGTAACGGGTAATCCGGGGAAACGAAAACTTAACGACAAAGAGCCCAAACCTCGGCGTGAAATTCCAAGCCCACCCGAGCACTTAACGGATTGGGGAAAAATCGCATGGGCAAAATTAACCTTGCTACTTGATGGTATGGGCGTTTTAACCATTGCAGACGCTTTGGCTTTGGAAAGGCTTTGTGATATCTACGCTGATATTCTTCAGCTACGCGACACGATAGCGATTGAAGGTCGCACTTATACAACAAAAACCCAATTGGGTGATTTTCTGATTAAAGCGCACCCAGCAGTAGCAATGTTGGCTGATGCGGATCGCCGTTTTAAAAGTTATTTAGTCGAGTTCGGTTTGACTCCGGCTGCTCGCTCAAAGGTGAAAATCGATGGTGGAGAAGAAGAGGAAGACCCGCTCAACGCGTACTTCGGTTGACCCTGCAACGCAATATGCCCAAGACGTTCATGACGGTAAAATTCTTGCTGGCCCCGACATTCGAAATGCTTGTGCTAGACACCTTAAAGACCTAAAAGAAGCTAAACAACGAGGTTTAGTGTGGGATATTGATGCAGTTCAGCGTGCAATTGGTTTCTTTGCAAAGGTACTAAAACTTAATGGTGGTGAGCACGAGGGGAAGCCTTTTATTTTGCTGCCATGGCAATGTTTCGTGGTTGGTTCGATTTTTGGTTGGCAAATGGAAGATGGCACTCGTCGCTTTCGCATGGTGTATGTTGAGTCAGGGAAGGGCTCGGGTAAATCACCCTTAGCAGGTGGAGTAGGTCTTTATTGCTTAACGGCTGACAGTGAGCCGCGCGCTGAAGTTTATGCCGCAGCAACGAAGAAAGACCAGGCTATGATTTTGTTCCGTGATGCAGTTGCAATGGTTGACCAATCACCTGCATTGAGCCAGCGGATCACCAAATCAGGCGGTACAGGTAAAGAATGGAACTTAGCATTTTTAAAAACAGGGTCATTTTTCCGACCGATTAGTGCTGACGATGGGCAGTCAGGCCCACGCCCTCATTGCGCATTAATTGATGAAATTCATGAGCATAAAAATAATAACGTTGTTGAAATGATGCGTGCTGGGACTAAAGGTCGACGGCAAGCATTGATATTTATGATCACTAACAGTGGCCATGATAAAACCAGCGTGTGTTATGACTACCATGAATATGGTCGAAAAGTTGCTGAAGGTTCGATTGAAGATGACAGTTTCTTTTCTTATATCTGTTCACTTGATGAGGGGGATGACCCCTTTAAAGATGAATCGTGCTGGGGAAAAGCCAACCCCTCTTTAGGTTATACCTTTACTGACCGTTATTTACGGGAGCAAGTTACACAAGCTCAAGGTATGCCCGCAAAAGAAAGCATTGTTCGTCGGCTTAACTTTTGTCAGTGGGTCGATGCTGATAATCCATGGATAAATGGTGATACATGGATGAGTTGTGAGAAAGCGTTCAGATTAGAGGACTTGCAAGGCGAGGAATGTTATGGCGGGCTGGATTTGTCAGGAACACGAGATTTAACCGCGTTAGCACTTTATTTTCCACGAATCAAACATCTTTATGTCGAATTCTGGACACCGAAAGACACCTTGCTAGATAGAGCTAAAACTGACCGCGTTCCTTATGATGCATGGGCTAGAAAAGGCTTTATCCATACCCCTCCTGGTAATGCAGTTAAATATGAGTTTGTTGCTGAGCGGATTGCTGAAATAACAACACATGTGAATTTAGTCGCCATTGCATTTGACCAATACAGGATCAAATACTTAGAGCCTAAATTAGATGAGGCTGCAGTCACGGTACCCTTAGTTCCTCACGGACAAGGTTATTACAAGGCGAAAGATTCTGGCTTATGGATGCCTCACTCAATTGAACTATTTGAAGGGTTAATTGATGACCAGACCATCATTATCCATGCTAATCCCTGTTTACGGTGGAATGCGGCATCAGCAGTGACAGAGGCGGATCAAAAGGAAAACCGCATATTTGCGAAAAGGAAAAGTACAGGGCGCATTGATGGTGTTGTTGCTTCAGCAATGGCAATTGGTGCATCTGAAGAAGAATATGAAAATGATGGAGATATTGAAGGTTTCTTTGATAATCCAATTATGGTGGGGTTCTAATGGCCAGACGGAAATCACAACGCAAAGCGCAGCGGTTGAATGCTAGTCAGCAAAATCCCCCTGCAGGGATTGAGACTCAAGATTTATTGAAAGCGCTGGGCGGGTTAAGCAGCAGTGGAAAATCCGTATCAACAGACAAGGCACTACAGCTCTCTGCTGTATGGTCATGCATTCGTCTGTTGAGCGAATCTATTTCAACGCTACCCTTAAAGATTTACCAGTACCAGACTGACGGCTCTCGAGTGATAGCGAAAGATCATCCCGCTTATCGCGTGCTGTGTCGACGGCCCAATGCAGAAATGACCCCGTCACGATTTATGTTGATGGTGGTTGCCAGTATTTGTTTGCAAGGAAACGCTTATGTTGAAAAGCAGTATATCGGCTCAAAGTTGGTTTCCCTGCAGCCGTTATTGCCGCAATCAGTGACAGTAAAACGGCTCGATAATGGGCTATTGGACTATCAATACGTGGGGCAAGGCGGTAAAAATCGACCAATCCCCGTTAAAAATATGATGCACATTCGTGGGTTTGGGCTAGATGGTGTGGTTGGACTCACGCCCATTCAGATGGGGCGTAATATTTTAGGCTCGGCGATTGCCACCGATGAAACCGCCGCCAAGATTTTCCGCAATGGCTTGCTGGCATCAGGCTTCTTATCCTCAAAAACAGCACTGACAAAAGAGCAACGTGAAAAGCTGCGCGGCTACTTGAATGCGTTTATCAGTTCTGAAAATGCGGGCAAGTTGATGATCTTGGAAAATGACCTGAGCTATAACGGCATTTCCATGAACCCCGAAGATGCGCAGTTGTTACAAAGCAGATCATGGAGTATTGAGGAAATTTGCCGCTGGTTTCGTGTGCCGCCCTTTATGGTGGGGCATGCGGATAAACAGAGCAGTTGGGCGTCGAGTGTGGAAGGCATGAATATGCAGTTTCTGACCAACACACTGCGCCCGCTCCTGGTCAATATTGAGCAAGAAATCAGTCGCTGCCTACTCGACAGCGATGATGAATATTATGCGGAGTTTTCGGTTGAAGGCTTATTGCGTGCCGACAGTGCGGGGCGTTCAGCTTATTACACTACCGCGCTGCAAAACGGCTGGATGAGTCGTAATGATGTGAGGCGACTTGAGAACCTGCCGCCAATTGACGGGGGCGATATTTACACCGTTCAACTCAACCTCACGCCGATTGACCAACTTGGTAAAGATAGCGCGGGCAATGAAGCCGAGAAGCTGAAGGCGCAATTGAGTAGCTGGTTATTCCCTGAAGGCAATCCATCAGCTCAAGCTAACAACCCTTCCCCAGAATCTAACAAACCTCATTCCGAGGAGTAAATTGAATGAAAAAAAGTCATTTGCCAGTTGCGCTGGAGGATCGCCCTTGCGCATCGATTAGCTATGAACTCAAGCCTAAAGCGCTGGATAAGTGGAATAGTGGTATTCGTGCCGCCAGTTCGGACAATACCATTTCTGTATTAGACGTGATTGGTGAAGATTTTTGGGGTGAGGGCGTCACCGCCAAGCGTATTTCTGCTGCACTCCGAGCCATTGGGAATAATGATGTTGTTGTCAATATCAATAGCCCGGGTGGTGACATGTTTGAGGGGCTGGCTATTTATAACTTGCTTCGTGCTCACAGTGGCAAAGTCACCGTTAACATTTTAGGGATCGCAGCTTCAGCGGCCTCCATTATCGCGATGGCGGGTGACGAAATTCAGATGGGGCGTGGTGCCTTTTTGATGATCCACAACTGCTGGGCCATTGGCATTGGTAATCGCCATGATTTCGCAAAACTGGCGAATGACCTCGCTCCTTTTGATAAATCGATGTTGGATATCTACGTTGCTCGAAGCGGCCAATCTGATGAAACCATTAGCCAGATGATGGATAACGAAACGTACATTGGTGCCAGTGATGCGATTGAAAAAGGCTTTGCAGATAGTTTGCTGGCGGTCGATGCCGTTGACGATGGTGACGAAAGCCCACAAGCCGCTATTCGTAAATTAGATGCATTGTTGGCTAAATCTAAAACCCCGCGCTCTGAGCGCCGAAAACTCATTAGTGCTTTAACGCGAAGTATGCCGAGCGCTACTTCTGAACCTGATGGTACGCCAAGCGCTGCCCAAAATATTAACCCTGAATCCCTTTCGGAACTGGAGAAGGCTATCGATGCCTTCGCTAACCTATCAAAATAATTGGAGACATTATGTCTGAAGCAAATGAATTGTTAAAAAACCTGTCGGCTAAAATTGAAAAAGCTACCGGTGAGTTTAATGCGAAAGCCGAAGAAGCATTAAAAGAAGCCCAAAGAGTAGGGGGCTTAAGTGATGAAACGAAAGCCTCTGTCGATAAAATGATGACAGAGCTCAACGCACTACGTGAGTCTGAAAAAACACTGAAAGCTTCCTTAGGTGAGTTGGAGCAACATGTCGCTCAAATGCCGCTAGGTAACGCGGTTCAGGCTGCAAAAAGTATCGGTCAGCAAGTCATTTCAGCCGACGTGTTGAAAGATATTAATTCCAGCATTCAGGGTAGCAAGCGCATTTCGGTTCCCGTTCAGGCTGCGCTAACCTCTGTTGATGTGGCTGAGGGCGTGGTCGAACCCCATCGCTTACCGGGGATTGATGTTGCACCGAAACAACGTTTGTTCATCCGTGATTTAATTGCACCCGGGAAAACGACCTCACCGGCTATTTTCTGGGTACAGCAAACCGGATTTACCAACGCTGCTGCCGTGGCACCAGAAAATACCACCAAGCCGTACAGCAACATCCAGTTTGCAACAAAAATCACGCCAGTTACCACCATTGCACATATGTTCAAGGCCTCTAAACAGATTTTAGATGACTTCGCACAACTGCAATCATTGATTGACGCTGAAATGCGTTACGGCTTGAAGTTTGTCGAAGAGCAAGAAATTTTGTTCGGCGACGGCTCTGGCGCTCATTTGCACGGTATCATCCCGCAAGCGTCTAAATTCAAGGCGGAGTTCGAAGTCGATAAACAAAACGGCATTGATGATTTGCGTTTGGCTATGCTGCAAGCACAGTTAGCGCGTTTCCCAGCAACGGGGCACGTTCTGCACTTCATCGATTGGGCGAAGATTGAACTGCTGAAAGATTCACTGGGTCGTTACATTCTGGCGAATCCGTCTGCATTAACAGGTCCAACGTTATGGGGCTTACCGATTGTTGTCACTGAAACTGCAGCATTCAAAGGCAAGTTCTTGACTGGGGCCTTCAATGCGGGTGCGCAGCTGTTTGACCGCGAAGAAACCAATGTAGTGATTTCTACCGAAAACGCCGACGACTTTGAGAAAAACATGATCTCGATTCGTTGTGAAGAGCGTCTGGCGTTAGCGTTAAAACGTCCAGAAGCCTTTGTTTACGGTGACTTCACAGCTCCTACATCGGGCGAATAATCAATCTAGGCGGTCGATAAGGCCGCTTTTTCTTTTGGGGTGAAATATGAAGCTCTTGATATTACGTGCGATTTACTTTGGCGGTAAGGTGGTCACGGAAGGTGACGAAATTGAAACGCTGGAACTGCATGGGCGCGAGCTTATTCAAAAAGGCTATGCATCTGAAGTAGTTATCAATCATGCTGCTGAACAGCAGGAACAGCAGGAACAGCAGGAACAGCAGGAACAGCAGGAACAGCAGGAACAGCAGGAACCAAAGCAATCCAAGGCTAAAAAGGAGAAATAATGCTTTCTCTTGAATTAGTTAAACAACATTGCAATATCGATGCTGATTTTACCGATGATGATAAGTTGCTGACGATCTATACAGGCTCTGCGGTGAAATATGTCGAACACTATACACGCAGGACGTTGTATGAAAACGAATCATCAGACGGTTATCAGGACGATCCTGAGCCGTTGTTGCTAAGTGATGATGTCAAAAATGCCATGCTGTTATTGATAGGGCAGTGGTATGAAAACCGCGAAGCTACCAATATTGGTAATATCACCTCAGCATTGCCGTTTGCAACAGAGGCATTGCTTCAACCTTACCGTATTTATGGGGTGTAAGGGGAATTTATGCAAGCAGGGCGATTACGTCACAAGGTGACTTTCCAGCGTAAGGAACTGGTTAAATTACCCTCGGGTGCTCGTGAAAATCAGTGGGTTGATGTAGCTACGACACGCGCAGAAGTTAAACCTATCTCAGGTCGTGAGCTTCTTGCGTCAGGTGCCGAAATGTCAGAAATAACAATTCGCGTTTGGATGCGATTTCGACCTGATATTAACTCAACATGCCGGATGGTATTTAATGGACTCAACTATGATATACAGTCCGTTATTCCTGATGTGAAAAATACTCGGCTTGAATTGCTGTGTAAACAGGGAGTTAAGGCGGATGGATGATTTTAATATTGATTTCAGCGGCTTTCTTGAGGTGAGTAAAGAGCTTGAGGAACTCAGCAAAGCTGAGAGTACCAGGGTATTGCGACAAGCGACTTATGCGGGTGCTGCTGTTTTGCGTGATGAAGTGAGAGCAAAAGCGCCAAGGCGTACTGGAAAGCTAGCCCGAAATATTATGGCCAGCAGCCAACGCAGTCGCAAAAATGGCGAAGTTTCGGCGGGTGTTTATGTTCGGGGTAGTAATAAAGAGGGCACTAATAGCGATAATTCAATGAAAGCCAAAGACCCAAGAAACGCTTATTACTGGCGATTTTTGGAAGAAGGCACTTCAAAGATGCCACCTGTGCCTTTTTTTCGACCTGCGTTTGATAGCAAAGCCGATGAAGCCGCTAGTGCTGCAATCGAAAAGCTGAATCAAGCTATTGATGGAGTGCTCAATAAATGAATGATGCCGACTTGTTCAAACTCTTAGATCCTGTATTGCCTGATAAAGTTTTTCCGCTTGTTGTTCCGCAAGATGCGCCCGCTATCGGTCCGCCATGGTTAATATTTTCATTCTATGAAGTTGACGAGGATGTGTTCGCTGGACAGGCTGAAACAATGACTAATATTCAAATTGATATTTATGCGAAAAGCCCTGATAAAGCTAGCGAAATACGGGATAAAGCATTTATGGCCATAAAGGTATTAGCACCTACAAATGTCTCCCGAAAATCGGATTATGAATCCGACACGGCTTTGTATCGTAAAACGTTAGAATTCCAAGTCTGGAATTAAATTTCAACTCACACCATCAGCCACCTACGGGTGGTTTTTTTATGTCTATAGGAAACTGATATGACGAGTAAACATGAAAAAACGCAAGGTACCAAAATCAGCGTTTCTAAATTGGCGGCAACAGATATTGCTGCAGTCGAAACAGATTCGTTGCCAATTGATTGCACAACAAAAGAAATTAGCTTCACGGGTGGTCAAAAAGCGGATATTGACGTCACAACATTCTGCTCAAATGAACAGGAAAATATAAACGGTCTCGCAGCTCCAGCGGAGGTCACTATTGGGGGCAACTTTGCAGTTGATGAAGGTCAAGATGTATTGCGTCAGGCTTATGATAGTGATGCAGTTCATGCCTTTAAAGTTGTATTTCCGTCAGGTTCGGGCTTCGCGTTCCTTGCTGAAGTTCGCCAAAACAGCTGGTCAGCGGCTACAAACGGTGTTGTGAGTGCATCATTTACTCTTCGTCTGAAAGGTAAGCCAACGCCATTAGTTAAAGGAAAAGTAGCGGCTCCAGTAACGCAATCACTACCAACAGGAGGCGGTAAGTAATGGCTAAAGTAAAAAAGTCTAATTTACGTACCTTAGCTCTTAGTGCTTCACAATCATTTCGGACTAAAAAGGTGGTTGTCCCTGAATGGGATAACTTAGAAGTAACCATTCGCGAACCATCCCTTCAGGCGCGTATTAAGTGCAGTGAATTGGTTGAAGTAAAAGAGGGCGAAGAATTAACATCTACCCAAAAATCCTTACGCAATATTGAAGGTGATGTTGCTTTATTTATTAACATTCTTCTTGAAGAGGATGGAACGCCCGTCTTCACTGAAGAAGATATCCCTGCCTTATTGAAAACATACGGTCCAGTTCATGCGCGTTTATTATCTGAAGCGTTTGCGCTAACTATTTCAGTGTTAGAAGCTGAAAAAAAGTAAAAGAACCGGAAACATTTTTTTTAATGACACTGGCGCTCAGGTTAGGAAAAACGCTTAAAGCGTTAATTCATGATCTGGACGCCAGCGAATTAAGAATGTGGATGGCATACGACAAAATCAGTCCTATTGGGGATGGTCGTGGCGATATTCAAACAGCAATGATCACCTCTGCAGTCATGAATGCGGCAGGTGCAAAAGTCTCTCTACGGGATATGATTCCAGTTTGGGATCAGGATGCAGCTAACGAACCTACTAGTGATAGTAATAATCAAGAGCCGCTTGAAGCATGGTTGAGCAGTATGTCTGAATAGTTATATAGTAGGCCCATTATTCATTAATGGGTCAAGAAAATGCAAAAGTTAATATCAAGTGTTGTATTTATAGTTATTGTTGCCATTGTTTCCATCTTCTTTCTTGCTAAAAATTATAGTAATCAGTTTGTCGAGGAAACTGAAAGTTTGATTAAGGCGAAATTTAGTACATCGACTTTTGAATTCAAGGATTCATATTTTACTAATACTGGATATAAGAAGGGGCATGGGATTGTCTGTGGAAAAGTTAAAAGAAAATTGTATGATGATGACAAAAATGAGCGTTATGACAACTATTATGCATTAATTTTAACAAGCGGTGACAATGTCTTGCTTTTAAAAGATGTTAAATTTGATGTTGGGCCAACTATGATTAAGTCACTATGCGAAAGATAATAAATCAATTTTTGACATATGGTAAAGACTGCTTAAGCGGTCTTTTTTTATGGGAGATAGTTTAATGTCTAAACTGCGAGAGTTAATTTTAAAAATTACTGCTAATTCATCAGGTTTTCAGGCTGAAATTAGCAAAGCCTCCAGAATTAGCAGTGATTTTTATAAAAGTGCTTCTGGTGGTAGCCGCCAATTGCGTCAAGAGCTAGTTCAGCAAAAAAAAGCACTTTCAGAAATTAATAGTCAATTATCTAGCGTTGCTATGACAGCTAAAGCTAGTGCGGGTGCTTTAGTAGGGTTTTTCTCAGCATCAGCAGCAATCTCAACAGTTGATGAGTGGGGGCAAGTATCCGCTCGTATCACTATGGCCCTAAAATCCGTGGAAGGCTCAGCACATAGATACGATGAAATACAGCAACGATTTTTAACTATCAGTAACCGAAACGGCAAGGCTATAGAGACAACCCAAGAGCTGTATATTGGGACTGCTTCAGCAATGAAGGAACTCAATTACAATACAACCCAAACGGTTGATTATATTGAGTCAATGTCTTCTGCATTTACAGCCAATGCAACCAGTGCTCAAAAGACAGAATCAGCCCTTAATGCCATAAATAAAGCTACTATTGAAGGTAAGGTTGCAGGTGAAAACTGGAAAGCGATCATGAATGCCACTCCTTCGGTGCTGGTGGATATCGCTAAAGAATTAGAGCGCACTAACGGAGGGATGAAGGTTACTGAGAGCCAAGTTAAAACACTGGCTGCGGAGGGTAAAATATCCTTTAAGTTATTTGCGGATGCCATGATAAATGCAAAGGATGCAAATAATGCCTTGGCTGACTCAATGGACAACACTGTTGCTGATGGGTTTACTAGAATAGCAAACTCAGCGAAAGCCTATTTTGGTGAGCTAAATAGTGGTATGGGTGCCACCCGTACAATGTCTGCGGCTTTGGCTTATCTTGGCGATAATTTTGATAAAGTCGCCATTGCTGGTGGGGCTATTATCGGTATCGGTTTGGCTAGATATTTAGGTAATTTAACTTTAAACACCAAAAATCTAGCAAAAGAAACAGTCAGCAGTTATCTATCTCAAGTCAATCATACAAAGGAGCAAATTCGCAGTCTCGAAGTGACCCAAATGCGAATAAAGGATGAACGACAGTTACTTATCGATACCCGAAATATGTTAGCCGCTAAAAAAATGGTGGCAGCAACGGACAAAGAGAGATTAATCCTTGATAAGCAACTAGAAAAAAACACCAAAGCACTAGTGGCCCTTAGTAATCAAGAAGTAGCCGCCAATACAAAGCTTGCTGCATCTCGCAGGGCACTGAATAGCATGACGTCAGTAACATCTACAATAGGTCGTGGGCTATCAAGTGTACTTTCTTTGGTTGGCGGCTTGCCCGGTGCAATCATGCTGGGGGCAGGAGCATGGTACGCTGTTAAGCAGCAACAGGAAGCTGCTCATCAGTCTGCACTTGAGTATGCTAGCGCTTTAGACGAAATTGTTAAACGCACTAAAGCCATGACACTAACAGAGTCTTCCGATGAGGCGAAGAAAGTTGAGAAAACACTAGAGGCACAAAGAAAAGAATATGAGCAGCAATTAAGGTTAGTGCAAAAAATAAGATCCGATGTTAAAGCTAGTGAGAGTAGCGCCTCGCAGAATTTCCCTGATTTGCCGTCGATTGCAAAAGAAGGGGCATTAAAAAATTATTTATCTGCCGTTAAATTACTTGCAGTTGAAGAAGAACGATTAATACAAAAAGAAAGCGAGCTTCAAAAAACCACGGACGCTCACAACGCTCTGATAGATCATTCAAATGACCTAATTCAGAAAGAAAACGAAAATAAACGTAATAAAATTGCGTTTATGGCTCAAGAGCTTGCTCAGGAGTCAGAGTTTAATAGATTGCTTTCACTTGGTAATAACTTGCTTTCTAGTCGTCAGTTATTAACCCAAACACCAATGCTAGTGGGTAATCGCCCTGAATTAAATGATAAACAAAGGCAGATGCTATGGAGTGCTGAGCAAGAGCGTATTCTTGCTGGTATGAAGCAGCGTGATCAAGTTGAGCAGCGAGCCCTTTGGGAGGCAGAAAGTACATTTACTAATGATGATCATAAGAAGCAGTATGTTAACGACAAATTAAAAGCCTACGATGATCGCGAAAAAATGAATAATTCGCTTAAATCTGGCACGTCTTTAATGAAAGAAGCGGAACGAGTCACTGAACGCTATAAAGATAAAATGGCTGACCTCAGCGTAGCTACAGAAGTTCAGCGTATTCGAGCCCTGCAAGGGGAAAAAGCGGCGGCACTCTATGCGGCAGGTCATGAAACAGGCGCTAAATGGACGGATGAGCAGCGAAAATCAATTCAATCAGCTTCTGTTCAGCTGGCGGAATGGACACAAAAAGCCGATGAAGCTGTACGTAAACAGCGTGAAATGACGGATGCATTAAAAGAGCTGAATGATGCAACCCGTAAATATCAGGATGACGCAGCATTAGCTCGAAGCACTGTCGGTATGGGAGATCGTCGTCGAGGCCTTGAGGAAGAAAAACAACAGGTTGAGCGCGTATTCAGTAAAACGGATGGTGGTACCGAAGCGTTAAAAGCAAGGCAGAATGCACTCGATGCACTGAATCAGAAGTATAAAGAGGCTGTATTATCCGAGGCGGATTGGCGTGCAGGAGTAACGGCAGGTTTAGAAAATTGGGTGGATGATGCGTCCAATTATGCAGGTCAGGCAGCAAGTGCAACTCAATCTGCTATGGGCGGCATGGTCGATAACATTTCTAATATGCTAATCGGTAACAAAGCTGATTGGAAAAGCTGGTCAGTAGATGTACTGAAAAGCGTACAGAAAGTACTCACGAACATGGCCCTTGTTCAGTCAATGAAAGCGGCTGGTGGCTATTTTGGTGGTGGTTTCGGTAGCTTTATCAGCTCCATTGTGCCAAATGCCAAAGGTGGTGTTTATGATTCACCAGGCTTAAGCTCGTATAGCGGACAAATTGTTAGCTCTCCGACTTTGTTTGCCTTTGCTAAAGGTGCAGGCTTGATGGGGGAAGCGGGACCAGAAGCGATTATGCCACTGACTCGGGGTTCTGATGGTTCATTAGGTGTGCGTGTTCTTGGCTTAGAAAATGTTCAAAATGGGTCTACATCTATCACTTCCAATAATGCTATCAATATCGATGTTGGTGATATTAACCTGATTAGCGATGGAACCAAGGAGCAGCAACAGCCAGTGGGTGACGTGAGTGGCGCTAGGCAGCAACTCAAAAATGAAATTGTGAGCACTGTCAATGAACAGGCATCAAGAGAAGGCACGCCACTTTGGTTGTTAATTAACAGAAGAAGGTGATCTGTATGATTGAAACGTTCACATGGTGCCCTCGTGTTAACGCCCAAATTGATACGACATTCAGAACCAAAAAAGCACAGTTCGGGGATGGGTATACACAAACGGCAGGTGATGGGATTAATCCACGTTCCGATACGCCATCATTTGAGTTCGTAGGCGAAGAGGCAATAATCAAACAGATTGTTGCCTTTTTTGATCGCCACGAGGGACATAAGGCATTTATCTTCACCCCGCCATTACGCGAAAAAGGGTTATTCCGTTGTGAGGCATACAAAACATCGGCATTAGGTGCCGGTGTTTATTCGGTATCAGCAACATTTATTGAGGCTTTCAGCACATGAATATTACATCTGACGTTCAAAAGCTCGAAGCGGGTAATAAAATTCAACTCATTGAAGTTGATGCTAGCGAGTTCGACGGACCTGTATTGCGTTTTCATGGCTATAACCTACGACATACCCCGATTGAAATTGAATCGGCAGAGGATGAATTAAAACCCAAGTCGATTTGGTGGCAGGGCAATGAATATGGTGCATGGCCATACAAAATAGAAGGTATGGCTAAAAGTGGGGACGGTGCTCAGTCACGACCTAAATTGCAGGTCTCAAATGTGGATAGTGTTATTTCATCATTGTGCTTACAGTTTGATGATATGGCAAAAGCCAAAGTCACTGTTTATCAGACATTCAGCCATTATCTTGATGCAAAAAATTTCACTGAAGGCAATCCAATCGCCAACCCGAGTGAATTTTTCTCTCAAGTTTATTACATCGACCAAAAGACAAGTGAAGTGGCTGGCGAAGCTATTGAGTTTGAGCTATCTAGCCCGTTTGATTTACAGGGAATTATGATACCCGTTCGCCAGATACATAATCTGTGTTATTGGTGTATGAAAGGTGATTATCGCAGTGGTAATGGGTGTTCTTATTCGGGCAACAAGTACTTCAATGAACGGGGTGAGCCTGTCGATGATCCATCACTAGATAAATGTGGTGGGCTTATCAGTGATTGTAAAAAACGTTTTGGCGAAAATGAACCTTTGGACTTCGGAGGGTTCCCAGCAGCAGGATTAATACGATGATCACAAAGAAATTAACCGAGGCGATATTTCAGCATGTTAAGTTGGAATATCCCAAAGAGGCCTGTGGTGTTATTTGCCAAAAAAGCCGAGTCAAAAAATACTTCCCCTGCAGTAATCTTTCCGATAATCCCGACGAACATTTTGAACTTTCACCCGAAGACTATGCCATTGCTGAAGATTGGGGGGAGCCTATTGCAATTGTGCACAGCCATTGCGGGGATGGCGCTACGACTCAACCAAGCGAAATCGATAAATTACAGTGTGATGCAACGGGATTGCCGTGGGTTATTGCATCGTGGCCAGAGGGCGATATTCGACTCATACAGCCTCGAGCAGAGCGAGAACTAGAAGGGCGTCCCTTTGTGCTGGGTCATGCGGATTGTTGGTCCTTAATTATGGACTACTACCGACAAAAACACGGTATTGATCTACATAACTACAGCGTCGATAGGCATTGGTGGGAGGAAGGTGAAAACTTGTATATGGATAATTACCAGACAGCGGGTTTTGTTGATGTTACTGGCGATCCTAAAGAAGGCGACATGGTTATCATGCAAGTGCAAGCCGATGTTCCCAACCATGCGGGGGTAATAGCCGAGGGTATGTTACTTCATCACTTGTATGGTCAACTGAGTCGGTCTGTCCCCTACAGCGATTATTGGCGGGATCGGACTATTAAAGTGGTTCGGAGGAAAGAGTTAGTATGACTGAACTTAAAACGGTACGCCTTTATGGTCAACTCGGTACTTTGTTTGGGCGAGAACATAAATTAGCGATTGATTCTCCTCGTGAAGCCATAAAAGCATTATCTGTGCTCTATGAAGGTTTTGAGCAATTCCTCGCGAATGCACACCTTAAGGGTCTGGAATTTGCCGTATTTAAAGGTCAGCGCAATATTACCGAGGACGAGCTACATCTTGATACTTGTGAAGATATTCGTATCGTACCAGTGATTAAAGGGAGTAAACGAGGCGGATTTTTCCAGACTATTTTAGGTGTGGCCATGATTGGTGCCGCAATGATGATAGGTCCTGCAGGGTGGGCGGCATTTGGCGCGGGAGGTGTTTGGGGTGGTGGTCTGGCTCTTGGTGGAGCTGCAGTCGCGCTAGGCGGTGTCATACAATTATTATCCCCTCAACCTCCTGGTCTTTCCATGCGGCAGGACGCAGAAAATAAACCCTCATATGCATTCGGTGGGGCGGTTAATACAACTGCGCAAGGCAATCCGGTACCGTTATTTTATGGGCTAGACCGACGCGAGATCGGGGGTGCCATTATTTCAGCAGGGATATACACCGAAGATCAGCAATAAATCACTTCAACTTTCTATAGCGGCTTAATTGCCGCTTTTTTTATGGGTGAAATATGAGAATTCAAGGCGCTAAAGGGGGGAGTTCCAAACCTCGGACACCCGTAGAGCAAAAAGACAGCCTGCTATCAGAATCTACTGCAAAAATATTGTTAGCATTATCAGAGGGTGAAATCGCAGGTGGGCTTGACGATACACGTATTTTTCTTGATGACACCCCGATAGCGAATGCCGATGGTTCTAAAAATTTCGAAGGGGTGACGTGGGAGTTTCGTGCCGGCACTGAGCACCAGGAGTATATTCAAGGTATCCCTTCGGTTGATAATGAGTTCAGCGTCGGAATGGAACTTAAAGATGACCAGCCGTACGTTAGAACTATCAACAACTTGCAATTATCAGCGCTACGTATTCGTTTAGCTATTCCGCAATTTATGCAGCAGCATGATAATGGTGACACAACCGGGTACCGTGTTGATTATGTGATTGAGCTTTCTACGGATGGCGCAGGGTATAAAGAGGTTGTTAAGTCTGCATTTGATGGCAAAACAACCAGCGAATATCAACGCACTCATCGTGTTGATTTACCCAAAGCAAATACGGGCTGGCAAGTTCGCGTTCGTCGTTTAACGAAAAATCAGAATAACGCACGTATTGCGGATCGGATTAATATTGCTGCAGTTGCAGAGGTCATTGATGCAAAATTACGGTACCCAAACACCGCTCTATTATTTATTACCTTTAACGCCCGTCAATTTAATAACCGTATCCCTAAAATCAGCGTACGCCCCAAAGGGGGAATACTGGTCAAGGTGCCAACGAATTACGATCCAATTAACCGAACCTATTCAGGGGTATGGGATGGGACCTTTAAGTTAGCTGCAACGAATAATCCAGCATGGGTATTTTATGATTTAGTATTAAATAACCGGTACGGTTGCGGCGATCGCATTAAAGCCTCACAGGTTGAAAAGTGGGACTTATATAAGATTGCACAATATTGTGACGAGTTAGTCCCTGACGGACGAGGAGGTGACGGCAAGGAGCCCCGTTTCTTGTGTGATGTGTATATCCAATCACAAGAGGCAGCGTATACCGTATTACGGGATATTGCGGCTATTTTCCGTGGTATGACCTACTGGTCGGATAATAAAGTGAATGCTATCGCTGATATGCCGTCCACGATTTTTCGTACGTTCACCAATGCCAATATCGTGGGGGGTAAGCCATCATATTCCGGTGGCAGTATTCAGAATCGCTACACTCAAGCCTTAGTCTCTTTTACGAATATTGATAACCACAGCAATGATGATGTAGAGCCTATTGCAGACTTAAAGCTTCAGCGGCGCTATGGTGTTCGCAAATTGGAGTTATCGGCAATCGGGTGTACTCGTCGAACTGAAGCCAATCGTCGTGGGCGCTGGGCATTATTAACCAATGCCAATGATCGCATGATTTCTTTTGCTACCGGGTTGGAGGGAGCAATACCTTCTCCTGGTCATATTATTGCTGTGGCTGATTCATCCCTTGCGGGTCGCAATACGGGTGGCCGTATTTCATCCGTAGAGGGGCGTAAAATTACCCTCGATAGAACCACGTCAATTAAAGCCGGTGATCGCTTAATCGTGAATTTACCGAGTGGTGGCTCTGAGGGGCGAACAGTTACAGCCGTAAATAAAAAGGTGGTGACGGTTTCTGTTGAGTATTCACAAGTACCCCAAAAAGAAGCCGTGTGGGTGGTGGACTCTGACGACTTAGCCGTTCAGTTGTATCGGGTTATTAACATTAGCGATAATGGTGATAATACCTACACCATTAACGGTACCATTCATAACCCTGACAATTATGATCACATTGATTCAGGGGCGCGTATTGATGAACGGCCAATTACGGTTATCCCACCTAATGTGCAACCAGCACCTAAAAACGTGCGTATCTCCTCCTATTCTCAAGTAGACCAAGGTATTGCATTTACAACGCTAAGGGTTGATTGGGAAGCCGCTGAAAGTGCTATCGCTTATGAGGCTGAATGGCGCCGAGACAATGGCAATTGGATAAATGCCCCACGTACATCAACGCTGGGTTTTGAGGTCAATGGCATTTATGCGGGTCGTTATCAAGTTCGCGTTCGTGCAATTAATGCGTCTGAAATTTCGAGCGTATGGACAAGTACGGAAGAAACGCAACTTAACGGCAAAGAAGGCAACCCACCGAAGCCGCTTAACTTACGTGCGACCTCAGAGGTTTGGGGTATCACATTGGACTGGGGCTTTGATGAAAACACCAGTGATTCACTTCAAACAGAACTGCAGTATTCACCTGAAAATACCGCTGATTCTATGCAGTTGCTGGCGGACGTACCTTATCCCCTGAAATCTTATCGTATGTCTGGTCTTAAAGCGGGAGTTCGTTTCTATTTTCGTGCGAGGCTGGTGGATAAAAGTGGTAATCAATCGGAATGGACAAGTCTCGTTTTAGGTGAATCATCAACTGATGTTGAGGGGATTCTGGATGCGGTTGGCGATAAATTCCTCACCACCGAAGCTGGCCAGAAACTACAGGAGCAAATCGACTTCAACAAAGACAATCTATCCGACTTACAAATCGATAATGACGACTTCAAGCAAAAAGTTATCAGTATTGATCACGAGATAGAAGCTGTTAACGAAGCTGTAATGATGAACACCAAGTTTACGACTGAAGTTCACTTTAGCTTAAAAGAAGAAGTTGCAGACCGCAGAGCTGAGATATTCCGCATTGAGCAAGTGCAGGTTACTGACAGAGAAGCTGCTGCACGCTGGCAAGAGCAAATCACCGCAAAAGTTGACTTCAACGCATCTGAAATTCTGAATATTAAAGATGCACAGGCGACTTATGAGAAAGCGACAGCGCAGCAAATCAGTCAAGTTAAAGCGGATTTAGGAGAGACAAACAAAGAAGTCGGCAACATCAAAGGCCGTGTCACTACTGTCGAAACGACAACAGCTGATTTAAAACAAGCGCAAGCGAAGTTTGAACAATCGACGACAGCCCAGTTCGGTGAAATGACCGGCTATATCACGAATATCAATCAAACTATCACTAATCTTGAGTTTTCTTTCTCTGAAGCTCTGATGCAAACCAATGCACAAGTGAACGAAACTAATTCAGAGTTATTGAAAACAAAAGCAGAAGTCACCCGACTTGCAACGGCAACAGCAACAAATGAGCAAGCGACAGCCGAATTAGCTGAGAGTGTAAAAGCGCAGCGTGAGCAATCAGAAGCTGAATTTGTTGATGTGCGCAAATCGATTGCTGAGAAAGATAAGGCCCAATCTGAGCGCACAGAGCAAGTGCGTGCAGAGCTTGGTAAAGATATCAATGCTAACAAAGAAGAGTTATCTAACATCAATGCTGTAGTGACTCAGCACACAGAGTCTATTGCGACATTAGATGAAACGACAACTCAGATTAAACAGACGCAACAGAGTCAGCACGAAGAGACTCAAGCAAGTATTGGTAAGTTAACTGAAACGACTGCAAATACTGATAAAGCATTAACGGAGGCAAAAGAACAGTCAAAAGCACGTTTTGACGATAATGAGGCATCAATCAATCATATCGAACAAACGATGGCAAACACTGAGGGCTCACAAGTTGAAACTATCGGACAGTTAACAGCTCAGCAGAACGTGCAAGGCACGGAAATCTTACGCGCTAAAGCGTCAATCACTCGTATTGATAAAGTTGTTGCTGATAACAATCATGCGTTTGCACAGTCGATAGAAAAGTTAGAAACACAGTTTGATGATGTTAATGCGAGTATAACAACACTCAAGAAAACGGTATCTGATAATGAGAAATCACAAGCGGAGGTTAACGAACTCATTAAATCAGAAATCGGCGATAACAAGGCGGCAATTGAATTGCGTGGACAAACTGTTTTCGACCATAAAGGGAATGGTTCTGCTATCTACACAATCAAAACGGGCATTAATTGGAACGGCCAATACTATGACGCTAAGTTTATGATGGGAGCTAGCGTTAAAAACGGAGAGGTTGAGACGCTAATTGGCTTCAGTGCAGACACATTTGCTATTTTTAATAACGCTAATGGCCAACTTGTTACCCCATTTGCAATAAAAAATAATCAAGTGTTTTTAGGCTCAACCTATATCGAGGACGGCTCTATTACTAATGCCAAAATCGGTAATGTCATTCAAGCTAATGGTTACAAGGCGGGTAAGAGTGGCTGGAAGATTGATAAAGAAGGTGATGCCGAGTTCAATAATGCGGTTTTCAGAGGTCGGATTGAGGGTGCTGATGGTTATTTTAGTGGCACCGTTGATGCAAAAGAAATCTTGGGGGACGTGTATTATTCAACAGCAACGAAAATTACAGGTACAGTTCATGATGCAACGCTGCATGTTGGAACACTAAACACAGGCTGGATAAAAGCAGTTGAAATCAACTCTGAAATTTTTAGCCGAGTATTTGATGCTGATTTGGCATGTAGCTTGAAAATGGACAGAGTAGATGGGGGTTGGCAATATTCTGCATATATTAGAGTTCAGGTTGGCGTTGATGATGGGAGTGGAGGAGTTGCGCTTGCATACAGTGAAACAGGAAAATATTTAGGAAATAATGGGCTTAATTTAACTGTCAATGCAGGCCCTATTCAATTGCCTATCGCCCCACGAGGCGGCAAGAGTTATATCTATATTCGTGCAGTATCCACAGAAAACAACCCAAACACAAACGCAACAGCAAGAGTTGTTTTAAGCTACTCAAATCTTAAGAGAGTGGAGGTTTTCAAAGTTGGCACATCAACTGTCAAAGCGTTAACTATTTAAACCACAAAATCACAAATAAGCCGCTTAACTGCGGCTTTTTTACGTCCAAATTTCGGAGAATCCTATGTACAACACAGGCACAGTCACAACAACAGCAAATAGCACTAAATTAGTCGGTACCAATACCAAATGGCTCAATAACATTAACCGTGTTTCAGCAGAGCAAGCAATACAGATTCAAATCGATAACACTGTTTACAATAACAGTATTCATTCGATTCAATCAGATACTGAACTCACATTAAATTTCCCATTACCAATCGCAGCAACAGGGGCGAAGTACGTCATTCTCACGACAATGGTTCATTCTGTTTCAGATGCGATGAATAAAATAGTGTCAATGAACGTCTCGAACGTTCAGTTCAGCGACATATTAACGCGCTGGATGACAGAGCAGGGCATTATTACTGTTACATTGCCAGACCAAACAACACAGCAGCTGCGCACAACAAAAGAAATGGATAAGCAGCTAGATGGGAAGTTTGATAAAGCCGGAGGGGATATCAATGGCAGGGTAACAGTTAACTCATCAACAATAAGAATTATAGGGACAGATGATTGGCCGGGACTTTCGATTAGGAAGAAAAATGGCGAAGAAGTTAGAATTGAAGCGTCAAATACTACAGAAACGTTATTAGATATTTCTTATCGAGATACTGAAAACAAACGACTGAATACCTTTATCATCCCGAGAAAGTCAGGTACGGCAATGACAGTGGGTGAGTATGGTATCGGAATTGCCATTCCCGCAATAAAAACAGAGGATATCGCAAAAGACTGGAGCACTCGCTTTGTAGCAACTCCTGGGGAGCCAGGTGTTGCCAATAGTTTACCGTGGGGGGTGGGGGTGCATATTGCAGAGGATGCGTATGGTTGCGTATTACATTATGACCCGAGTTCTAAAACACTTAAGACATGTTCTACAGGGAAAAATGGTGCAGTCTTAGCCAGCATCAATACAGTTTACTCAACAGCAAACACAACGAAAGATTCCAACGGCAATTTAAAAGCCGCGTCCCCGGTGGTAAAACTCTTCGCTGATAACATTGAGTTAAACGAAGAATCTGAAGGCGTTGAAATGGAGCACCTTGGTGTTGGTCATTACCTTATCAAAGGCGTTGTCGGTTTTAATGCAGATGGTGCATGGGGTATCAATAACGGCTTTGTTATTCCGCAGGATCACAACGGGAAAAACATGGTTCTCATTGATTACGAGGTGAGACCTGATGGTGATATTGAAGTTTTTGTTTTCCACCAACAGAACGCAGATATGCCAGAACGTTTCCAGAACAAGCGCATTAAGCACTTTGATGAAGAAGGTGTGCCTGTTTACTTCGAAAACTACGAACCTTGTGACGTACCGGAATCGCGCTGGATAGACATGCGTGTCGAAATGCCACCTAACTCTATCTACAATCTCAAGCAAGCAGAAGCAGAGCGATTAGCAAAAGAAGCCGCAGAGAAGCAAGCTGAAGAAGAGGCTAAACGTGAGGCAGAGGAAGCTGAAAGGGCTGAGCAGGAAGCTGAGGCACAAACAGAGCAGCAATAAAAACTAATGCGCCAGCTCGAGTAGTTGGCGCCTTACTAACCCAGTGAAGTTTGTTGAACTCAGTGAGTCGTTAGTCTAATATAAGCGAAAGGTATTTATCCATCCAACCCCAATTAATCTAGTGAAATGCAAGGATGCAAGCTAATGCTACGCCCTGAATCGAAAGGTAACGAAATCTTAGACACCCTAACCAGCTCAATGCTAGCGGGTGAAATGAAACTGTTCCCTATTGATATTGCGCGTACAAAGCGAGAAATAGATAAGCTTGATGATCCTGTGCTTAGGCTACACCTAAAAGGCATTATGACTATTCTTTCTGGGAATGATGTTGATGAAGGGATTTCATTATGTGAAAGAGCTATAATGCTAAATCCAACTGACTCACTTTACTGGAATAATTATGTTGTAACATTGAGAAGTGCGGGTTTATTTAAAAAGCATAATGAATTCATAGAAATGTCCTCAAGTAAACTAATCTGCCATCCTAAATTAATTGGTTATGAATTGTTTATGATGGGTATATTCTCATTAAGAGCTGATCTAATTAACGATGTTATACTTAATTTAGAGAAAATGAACCTTTCTATAGATGATGTGGGCATAAATGACGAAGATAGGAGGACGGCGATGTTAATGTGGGAAAACTCCTCACTTATCAATCAATTCCGGCCTATGGTTGATTGTCTTTTTGATGTAGTCGATCATCAATATAAAGGTTCAATATCATCTTTTTTGAAAAAAGATATTGACGGAACAATGACCTATGTTTTTAGAGCTAATCTGAATTGCGATCAAGTTGCTGATTTAAACGAGCAATTATTCGAGCTTTTGTATGATAAAAATCTGCTAACAAGTGATTGCTGTATCTATATTGAATCCGAAGGGTTGTATTAAATGGAATTGAGCGATTTTCTTGAGTACGCAAAAAAAATTATAGCTGATGACAAATCAGAGGTGGCTATTAGAACAGCGATAAGCCGTGCGTACTATTCAAGCTTTTATCATTCAAATAGCTTAATCACATCAAGCTTTAGAGATAGTGATGAATGGAAATCGATGCCGTTTGGTGAGCATAAGAAGCTTATTGAGTCGCTCATAAGACATCAGGGCTGCTATGATTATGTTCCGAAAAAACTGGCGGCAAGCATTGGTAATAGATTGAATATTTTGAAATCGAAGCGTCATGATTCAGATTATAACTTAGCTATGAAGCATACGGAGATGAAGGCATCTCAAGTCATTACCGAATCAACAAAATTGGTAGACCTTATAAGCTCATTGCAGCGTGAAAACACCACAGGCAAACATCACCTTTAAATAGTGCGGCCGCTATATAAATAACGGCCTATTTAGTTCACTTATCAAAATATTCCACTTCGGCTTCTTGGGTTTCAGGAAGCCAATCACCATCGATAAATATCTCTTCTAGTGTTTCTTCAATATATGTTTTCTTCTCATTCTTCCCAAGACCGTCAATAGACACATTATCTTGAGTGCTCCAGTTTATATCGATATTGAGATCGGGATATTTGGCGCTTAATCTTTTGGTGATTTCACTTCTTAATGCTTCAAAAGTACCTGTAGGTAACTGACCTTTTTTATTTCGGTTAAAGCGGATCTTGATGGTAACCATAAAACACTCCTTCGCAGGTTAATTGACTGGGTTTATATACAGTGTATTTATAGCCAGTATTTATATTTTTGGCAAGGAGTACAGTCAGAAATAATCACTTGTTGTCATAATTAATGTGTACATACATGTGTACATAATAATTAATTTTGGTCAAATTAATGGTTTTATCTGTATGAATATTTTGAGTTTTAATATTATATGTTATGTTATAATTCAAAATACCCCATGATAAGCTCCTGATTTTCTATTTAAGGGATGTCAAACAAAGTGTTAATAAGTCGCAGTTATTAACAATCTGCTTGAATTAAGATTAGTCGCTATTAGGTGTTATTACTAGGGGAAAGGGTTCAATTCAGATAAACTTTTTTCTAAAAAAAAGCCCCTGTGATACAGAGGCAATCGTAGGATATATAGAACTCTTTATTATTTAACTAAAATATCGGTTTTTACTCTCTACAGCTATCTGGTTGTACTTATCGATATAAAAGGTTTTGCCGATAACTTAATTAATATTCATTAATATTAACTATTGATTTGCTGCTGGCGCGCTAATTGGTTTCGGTGTTGGCATAGCATTCATTGGTTTATATTCAGGGACTTCCATCACTGTAACTTTGACAACATAGCGTTTGCCATCTTCAATTTTGGGCGCATTATTGGCCAGCTTTTTTGCAGTTTCATTTGGTGTCATCGTTTGTTCCGCAACGCTATATACCATATTGTGATGATTACCCATGTGCTGACGAGGCATTTTGTGGTTAACGCCATTTGCTGCTGCGGTAAAGCCGACGGTTAATAATGCTAAAGCTAATAAACCGGTATTTAATTTTTTCATTTCAGTATCCTCTGTATTGGTGATGGGCAAATCATTCACCAATTCATATTGTCTCGCAATCGCTTTTACCTCCCCTGACGGAAGCTCCATAATTACTGCACTTTTTATTCAAGTTTGTTCCATAGTTTTATAAAACAGTAGGTTAGTAGACGGTAGTTTACATTTTTAGACCGCTTGTGCTAATTCAAATTTCAGTTCTGGAGACATCAAGAAGGATCGTCTAGGATGATAAGTTAGGTTCCGTAAAACTCTTACAAAGTGAGTGTGTATGTCAGATAAAAAAATCCCCCTTTCTTTACTCGATCTTGCGCCAATCATTCAGGGTTCGACGGCGAAAGAGGCCTTTGCTCATTCCCTTGATATTGCTCAGTTAGCAGAAAAACTCGGTTACCACCGCTATTGGCTTGCGGAACACCATAATATGACTGGGATTGCCAGCGCGGCGACCTCGGTGTTAATAGGCTATCTTGCAGCAAATACTCACAATTTACGTTTAGGTTCTGGTGGCGTCATGTTGCCGAATCATTCCCCTTTGGTGATAGCAGAGCAATTTGGCACACTAAACACACTTTACCCTGAACGCATTGATTTAGGCATAGGGCGTGCTCCTGGAAGTGATCAGCGAACGATGCAAGCTTTACGCCGCCATATGAATACGGATATCGATAATTTCCCGCAAGATGTTGCGCAAATTATTAATTGGTTTGATGCTATAAACCCAGACCCAGCAGTGCGCCCAGTGCCAGGCTTTGGCGAAAAAATTCCGGTTTGGTTGTTAGGATCGAGTTTATACAGTGCAAGGTTAGCCGCGCAAATGGGGCTTCCTTTTGCTTTTGCTTCTCATTTTGCCCCTGATTTATTATTACAGGCATTGGAAGTTTATCGTGCTAATTTCCAGCCATCTCAGAGACTCTCTAAGCCGTATGCGATGGTTTGTATCAATATCATTGCCGCGGATACTCAAAGTGAAGCAGAGTTTTTATTTACGTCGATGCAGCAAGCCTTTGTTATGTTACGTCGTGGTCAACCTTCTCAATTGCCTGCACCTGTTGAGAGTATGGAAAATATTTGGTCACCCGCTGAAAAATTTGGTGTTCAACAAGCATTAGGCATGTCATTGGTAGGGGATAAAACCAAGGTACGTCATGGGTTGGATACGATATTACGGCAAACTCAAGCGGATGAAATTATGGTAAATGGCCAAATTTTTGATCATCAAGCTCGTTTATACTCTTTTGAGTTGGCGATGCAGGTAATGAACGAAATCATGTAATTTAAATAGCTGGATGATTGACACGTGTGCAAGGACGCATTTTTCAGATTTGGCTCAAAAAAGAGATAACCCAGAAAAATCTGGGTCATTGACGGCTAGCACGCTATTTGTGGTTGATGAGGCTCTAAAGGGGGTAAACCATGAGCAGCACGTGCTCTATCGCACGCCTCATTGTAAATACCATCTTGCCAAGATTGTTCAAACTCGCGGCAAGGTGTAGGCCTTTGTGTGTATATCGAACAAGACACGCATTCTCCAATGGTGCCCTCTAAAGCGCTACAACGCGTATTATGTTTTTGGTTTGTTCCCTGCATACAACTCATAAATGGGGTTATTTGCTCAGTTAAATGTTGTGGTACAACACCACCCCCACTTTCAGCCTCAGCCCAATAAAAAGAGACACGAAAATAGGCACAACATGCACCGCAGCTTACACAAGGGTTATCTGAAGGATCAGTTTTTAGGATATGGACATTATTAGTCATATTAAAAAAACATAAATGATGTTGATAAAATACCCATAGAAAATGGGTTGACGCAACACAAGCAGGAAGCTCAAGAAAACGTTGCTCAGGCTTTATTATCTTACGTTATTCCAGTTTATTGCAATATTATTCAGCACAAAAAACTGATTTTTTTGATATTCCCCAAGGTAAATAAATTTCACATACTTATCATAATCATAAAAAAACCTGCCAGAAGGCAGGTTTCGTTTGAATCATAATGATAAGTTAAACGTGTTTTAAATCTGCGTCATCATTTTGATTGAATATCGCTTTATCTGTTTCACCCATCAACTGGCTAGTCACTGTGCCTGCTGTCATTGAACCACTGACATTCAATGCAGTACGACCCATATCAATTAATGGCTCCACTGAAATTAACAGAGCAACTAATGTAACTGGTAAGCCCATCGCTGGTAGTACAATTAACGCGGCGAAAGTTGCACCGCCACCAACACCCGCGACACCTGCGGAACTAATTGTCACGATACCGACTAATGTCGCAATCCACAGCGGGTCGAATGGATTAATACCCATTGTCGGTGCGACCATCACGGCTAACATTGCAGGGTAAATACCCGCACAACCATTTTGCCCAATTGTTGCTCCGAACGATGCAGAGAAGCTAGCAATCGATTCAGGAATACCGAAACGACGTGTTTGTGTTTCAATATTTAGTGGAATACTTGCAGCACTTGAACGGCTAGTGAATGCAAAGGTTAAAACAGGGCCCGCTTTCTTAAAGAATTTAATGGGGTTTAAGCCAGTCGTCGCCACTAAAATACCATGTACAACAAACATAATGCCTAACGCAACATAGGACGCAATAACAAAAGTGCCTAGGTTGATGATGTCATGCAAGTTTGAACTTGCTACGACTTTAATCATCAGCGCCATCACACCATATGGCGTTAAACGCATGACCAAGCGAACTAATTTCATTGCCCAAGCTTGCATAACATCAATCGCTGCTAAGGCTTTTTCACCACGCTCTTTATCATCTTTAAACAGTTGCAGTGCGGCAACACCTAAGAAAGCAGCAAAAATAACGACACTAATAATTGACGTTGGGTTTGCACCAGTTAAATCTGCAAATGGATTTTTTGGAATAAACGATAAGATTAGCTGAGGCACGGTTAAGTCAGAAACTTTCCCAATATAGTTGCTTTCTATTGCTGATAAACGTGCTGTTTCGGATTGACCTTGCACTAAACCTTCGGCAGTCAGGCCGAATAAATTGGCAATTAAAATACCAACTAACGCCGCAATACGCAATAGCTGTGGTAAATAACAAGGTGCCAATTGTTAAAAAGCTAATTTTACCTAGCGAAGAAGCTTTATGTAGCCTTGCCACTGCACTTAGTATTGAAGCAAATACCAATGGCATAATCACCATTTGTAATAGCTGCACATAACCATTTCCGACAATATTAAACCACAGAATGGAGTCTTTTACCGTTTGGTGGCCACTACCATACACGAGGTGCAGTACTACCCCGTAAGCAACACCGAAAACCAGACCGACTAACACTTTTTTAGATAGGCTCCAGCCTTTAGCCCCTAGTTTTGCCAACAGTATTAGTAGTGCTACAAAGCCGAGCACATTAATAATTAGAGGAATATTCATTCCGAACTCCAAATCATATTTTTATAAGGTATGTTACTTGCCCTTTAGTCCTTATTGGTTATAAGGATTTAGTTGCTTCAAACAACTGGTTATATGTTATCAGTTGATAAAATACATTTCTTATATCAAAAAGTAATAATATAGTATTATTCATACTTACATTATATTACAAAACTATAATTTATGTGGGAATGTGTGTATCTATTTGATTATGAATATATTTTATAATCATATCAATGTGGTTATAAAAATCGAATTGGTAACCGGCAGGTAAAAAACAGGCACAAACAGTCAAAATAATGGCAATAAAGCGTTCCCCTCGTTGGCTATTTTTACCGCGGATCATGGGAAAACAAAAGCGTTGAGGGAGTGGCCATAGGAATGGTACTCCTGAAGGGGTGAGCATGTCAGCGACTAGATGACTGATATAACCTAATAAAAAAGCTTGAATAATATCATTTGGAATTGCCCATTCGGTTGGTATCCATTGATAACAAGAAATCATCAAAAGTAACCATGCAACTAGGCTATGAGTAAACCCCCGGTGCCCACACAATTTGGAAATGGGTAATGAAAAAATCCGTAGTAGTCGACCAGGAATTGAAGATGGGTGGTCAATATCGGGCAATAATGCGCCTAACAAGACCCCTGGAACCATGTGCAACCAATCACCATGAGCAATCTCTGGGGTGATTTGAAGTTTATTAGCCATTATTAAAGAGGCGACGGAAAAAAGCAGATGCCCTTCAGCTGTCATGGTGGATAAAATACCATCTGTTTATCTATACAGTTGATTGGCAGTATAAAGTGTTTGAAAAGAATATGATAGTGGTAGAAAGATAAAAAAACTCTTATTTATTAGCAAATAAGGGAAGTATTTTATAATTTAACACAATACCCCTACCTAAATTAGATAGGGGAGAACACTTATTAGACACTCAAGGTATTCTTAACGTAAATGTTCAGCCTTTAAGTCATTCAGTGAGGCTAATTTGATATCCGCTAAACCAAAGCGCGGGTCATTAAAATGCTTGCTGTCAGGCACCACAATTGAACGCATTCTGGCGGCTTTTGCAGAAATCATACCGTTAAATGAATCTTCTAATGAAACGCAATTGACGGGTTTAGTCGATAACTCAGCTGCTGCTTTAAGATAAACTTCAGGATGAGGTTTACTCAAGGGTAAATCAGATGCGGAAATAACCGCGGAGAAATAATCACGAATATCGAGAAGGTTTAATACTTTTTCCAACATGTACAAAGGAGAGGCTGAAGCCAGCGCAATTTTTAAATCCATTGAACGGCAAAGTTCCATCGCATGTTGTACACCCGGTAGAATAGGACGAGTTTCTTCAACTAAGCCAACAACACGGTCAATAATGCGTTGTGTGGCTTCTTCTTGGCTGCATCCTTGCCAAGGGGAAGCGTGGTACCAAAGCTCCACCACATGGTCAATACGTAAACCCAAGGTATCAGGCAGGGTATCCGCAATTGAAACGTCAACACCCAATTGTGAAAAAATCTCAAGTTCAGCCTGTGCCCAAAAAGGTTCCGAGTCGATCAGTAAACCATCCATATCAAAAATGACCGATTGGATGGGAAGATTATGGTACATGTCAAAACTCCATTCATGTCGTATTTATTAACGAAGAAGTCATGATACCAGTAAACTGACTTTAAGCGTATTACTTGAAATCAGTATTAGTCTAATATTGAGGAATATTCGGACAGTATGAAGTAAAAGTATAATGGTAATGAATAGCCTCACTATTTTGATTAGTCTGAAAGTCTATATATTATTATTAATCGTGAATTGAAATTTGGAGGCAATGAATATTTTCAGCTATGATTAGCGTTGAATAATCATTGTAAAAATTTATCAAAAATCATAACGCTGAGGAAAAGCAGTAATGAATTACCATAATGCCAATTATGTCGCAATCGGCAAACGTATTCTGGGTTGGGTTGTTTTTCTGTTAGCATTAATTTCGACATTGGCGTCTTTAATTAAACTGGCAGGCATGAAGGGGCTCGCAGGAGAAGGGATTAATGCAGTCGCTAATGATTTTATTAAATTAATGGCGGAAATGACCCGTCAAAGTACACCATTCCTAAATTTCTTTTGGAATAACTCACCAGTACCTCAAGTCGCTAATGGGTTTTCCGGCAGTAATATCAGCTTTATCATCATCTTTATTTTTATTTTTGTTGGGCTCGCGTTAAGTGCATCAGGTTTGCGCATGTACCGGCAAATTAAGTTTATTCGTGAAAGCCTAGAAGATCACGTAATCATAGAAAAAGCAAAAGGGATAGACATCTCAAAAGAAGAGCTTGAAGCTAAGGTGACTATTCCTCGTCATACGATATTCACTCAATTTTTTCTTCTTTATTTTTGGCCAATTGTATTGGGGCTAGCGTTGTATTTTCTTCTGCGTTTCCTTAATTGGTAATTTTCGAATTTTCGTCATACTTCGAGCTGTAGCGGTGTTGGCTTCTTTCGGCTATTTGGGGCACATACTTGTGTATTCTCCCCAAACTATCCTCAATTGCCGCCTTGCTACAGCTCGAATTATTTAGAAAATTAAATTTTCGTCATACTTCGAACTGTAGCGGTGTTGGCTTCTTTCGGCTATTTGGGTCACATACTTGTGTATGCTCCCCAAACTATCCTCAATCGCCGCCTTGCCACAGTTCGAATTATTTAGAAAATTAATTATTTGTCGTGCTAAATGCTAAAAAACAGGAGCTTATTTTTCGTTGAGTAGATTATCAATAATCGTGCGTGCTTGCTGGTAGCTTTGTTCGTTACCAAAGATATGGGCTTGGTTAAGTAAATAGTAAAGTTGGTATATTGGTTGTCTATCTAAAAAGCCATTGGGGAGCGGCCAAACACTTTGGTAGCCATCAATAATTTGGATCGGAAGATCTTGATATAATGGCAACATCGCAATATCACACTCCCTATCACCCCAATAACATGCGGGGTCATATAGCACACCTTCAAGATTTTGAGTGATAGCACAGTTAGCTGGCCATAAGTCACCATGTAATAAAGAGGGTTGTGGCTGATGCCCAGCAAGTTTCTCTTTAACAATATCGACAATTTGCTGAATATCAGCAAATACCATTCCTTTTTCGGAAGCGAGTTGTAATTGCAAGCCAATACGCTTTTCTGCAAAAAATGAATTCCAACGCTTTTCCCAGCCATTAGGTTGCACAATTGTGCTTAGCATAGTATCAAAATCAAACCCGTAGCTAGGCTGCTCTTCCCATTGATGTAAACGTGCTAATTGTTGGCCAAAATGCCATGCATTGGTGTTGTCGAAAGGCTTAAGAGGGAAGTATTCGAGCAGAAGGAAACTGTGGTGCTTATTACTACCAACACCGTAAACCTTAGGAACGGTTATCGTTTGGCTTTTAGCGAGCATTTCAAGTTGCTCAGCCTCTTGTTTAAATAAAGGCAAAAACTCACGCCGATTTTGTTTAATGAACACGGTGTGTTCGCCATAGTCAATTCTTAACGTATGGTGAATATCACCACCAGACAGAATGACTTTGTTACGTAGCTCCGCCTCACCTAAGTGTTCACTTAATAAACGACACATTGCTTGCCACATGACTCACCTCGCTCTGCTTTGGTCTTCATTAATACAATACTATAGCGACAGTTTAGGAATTAACAGTGATAATTGTTTAAAAAGAAGAAGCTATCACGAAATTATTGAACAATTATCAGACAATAAACACAAACCTGTTCTGCTTTAAATTTAGCCTATTTCTATCTAAATGAGAATGTTCAGATAATACGGTATGAGTTCAAGATCTTGACGCCATTTGCTAGTGATTTCAGGTAAACTGCAAAGAATACTTTCATACTCAAGGGGTGCTATGAACATGGATTTTCAAAAACCGCGCTGGTTAAGAGACTTACTGCGATTTATTCCACTGAAAAGTCAGTTTGTTCTATTTGGCAATGTTCGAGACCTACAAGCCAGCGAAATTGCGCCTAGGGTAGTGACACCACTGCCGTTTAACCAAGCACTCTTTAATAACTTGTTTCAGGCAGGGTATGCCTATGTTATTACCTATACACCACTGATTGGTTTTCAATGCGTGGCGAGCCCCACAGAAAACTCGCAAGCGAGTGCTACATTGATGCAAAACTTAGGTTTGCATATGGCTGATGATAAAGCCGCTGGTGGTATTGATATGTTGAATCATTTGCTGGAAAAATTTATTAACTATAAGCAGCAGCCAATTGCATTATGTATTGATTTCGCCTCTTGCTTGATTTCCCATCGCGATAACCTGACTCCCGCTGAGCACAGCTTATTTACTCGGGCTCTGGTGGTTTCTCACCAAGCAAAAACGCGACCAGCAGGGGAAAATAACCAGCCGTTCTACAATTCTATTTTTTGGATTGTGGAGAAAGAAACCGATTTACCTGATTGGTTTTTAGTTAATAACCCACGAGTGAGAGCCATTCCTGTTGCGAAGCCTGACAGCCAAGTTCGTCGGGTTCTTACGCCAATGTTGTTAGCTTCATTATCTGATGTTAATAGCATAGAACAAGCGGATAAAGACAGCTTATTTAATGACTTTATTGATGAAACAGAAGGGCTCTTGTTACTGGACTTAACGGCGATAGTGCAGCTCGCACGGATTGAAAATGTCCCTGTGACACGTATTAGTGATGCGGTACGACGTTATAAAGTAGGCATAACGGAAGACCCTTGGAAAAAAATTGATAAGCAGAAAATACATAACGCACCAGAGATTATTTCTCGCCGAGTTAAAGGACAACAACATGCCGTCACTCATTTATTGGACATTATTAAACGTGCAATGACCGGAGTGGGGGGGCATAAAGGTGGGCGACCTCGAGGCGTTTTGTTTCTAGCGGGGCCAACGGGTGTCGGGAAAACGGAACTGGCGAAAACGGTCACTCAATTGCTATTTGGTGATGAAAGTGCGTATATTCGCTTTGATATGTCTGAATTTAGTGCAGAACATGCAGACCAACGTTTAATTGGCGCTCCTCCTGGCTATGTCGGTTATGATTCTGGTGGTGAATTGACGAATGCCATTCGTGAAAAGCCGTTTAGTGTGGTGTTGTTTGATGAGATAGAAAAAGCACACCCTCATTTAATGGATAAATTTCTACAAATTATTGATGATGGTGTATTGACCTCAGGACGTGGTGATCGCGTTTATTTTTCAGAGTCGTTGATTATTTTTACGTCAAATCTTGGCATTTATCGTTTGGATGCAAATGGTGAGCGGGTAGCGAATGTCCAGCCGAGTGAGCCTTTCGAAACGGTGACGCGTAATGTGAAAAGTGAAATCGAACGTCACTTTAAATTAGTGTTAAATAGACCAGAGCTGCTCAACCGAATTGGGGAAAACATTATTGTTTTTGATTTTATTCGCCCCGATGTGGCACAACAAATATTCGAACAAATGGTGGGAAATATTCTTTCTGGTTTGGAAAAGCAATCACTGACTATTTCAATTTCACCACAAGCCAAAGAAACGTTAAAACAACATTGCTTAGCTGATTTATCTAATGGCGGTCGAGGTATACGTAACCAATTAGAAAGCTATTTAATTAACCCATTATCTCGCGCTGTTTTCGACCAAGATTTACAACCTAATTCGGCTTATCAAATTATCGAAATTGCCACAGGTGAAACAACGCAAATCACGTTAGCAGCGATGAGTAATTGATGTGGTGAATGTTAATATTTCACGAGTTCATTTTCCCATTACGGCTCTAGGCCCCGGAAAGCGTATTGGTATCTGGTTTCAGGGATGCTCATTACGTTGTAAAGGCTGTCTTTCTCCTGATACATGGCAAGTGAAAGACAATAGCATCACGGTGAAACAATTACTGGACCAGATAACGGAGTGGTTACCATTCGCAGATGGCATCACGATTTCAGGGGGAGAACCGTTTGAACAGCCTGAAGCCTTATCCGCATTAGTGAAAGGGATTAAACAGCTAACAGATGCGGATATTTTAGTCTATAGCGGTTATCAATGGGAACACATTGAAGAGCGTGTTTTACAAATGGCTCCCAATATTGATGCCTTAATTAGTGAGCCATTTATTGTGGATCTTCCGCAAACCCAGATGCTCAAAGGCAGTGATAATCAGCAATTGCATATGTTAACGCCATTAGGAAAAGCGCGATTTATGGCATATCAGCGCTCGATAACACCAGAAGATAAAGTACTGGATTTAGCGTTTGATGAAACAGGGCGGCTATTTTTGGCGGGGGTTCCTGAACGTAACGATATGTTGCGTTTGCGGACCTTGATTGAACAGCAAGATCAATCCTTGCGACAACTAAAAAAATAATTAATTGGATGAATGGATGACCATGATACGTTTTTGCCCACATTGCCAAACAGAGCGACCGTTAACTGAAATTTTTTGTGCTGGGCAAATTAAAACACCACAAGGAGATAATCAGTTTTGTGGTTGGGATTTAACCCTTGAAGCTATTCATGAAACGGGTTGGCGTCCCATTGATGAGCACAATACCTCGATTGAGAGCCCAAAACTCAGTATTGATGAGAATAATCAAAATAACCAAATTATTGAACAAAGAGTTTGTGTGAATGGGCATTCCATGGATGAGGGGGATTTTATCTGCCTTGAGTGTGGGGCGGATGCAGCTCTTGAACTAAGCAATATTGAGGAGCAATCTCAACGACTGATTGGCAATTGGCGGCTTGAACGACGTATTAACCAAAACGATAGCCCACGTGAACGTTATTTAGTCACACATATTGAAAACGACAAAAATGGTGTGCTTACCTTATATCAAAAAGGTGAAGAACCTGACCCTACGATTTATCAAGTACTTCAATTGATCCCAACAGACCATGTGCCTGAGTTTTATGAAACGGGACGCTGGGAAAACCGCGCTTGGCATGTGACTGAATTCTTGGAAGGTGGCTCATTGAGCCAATTTATTCAGCAAGGGGAATTTTGGCAGTTACATGAAATTCCCAAATTGGTTGAAGAAATGGGGCAAGCGATAGCGGCATTTACTGAGCATGGCTTACGTCATCGCAATCTATGTCCCGCTAATTTATTGATCCGCAGCCGTGAGCCTTTAGATATTGTGGTAATTGAATATGGCTCTGCGAGTTTGTCTGAATTTGACCTTGATATCGTAACACCCTTAGATATTTCCCGTTATAGCGCACCAGAAACCTTAGCAGGCGGTGTGAGCGCCGCATCAGACTGGTGGAGTCTTGGGGTTATTTTATTAGAACAACTGACCCAAGGGCAGTGTTTTGCTCAAGTTCATGATAATGCGTTCTTAATCCAAGTCATGACTAATGGCGTTGATTTTCCTGATGATTTAGACCCCAACTTACAACTATTATTGCGCGGGTTATTGTGCCGGGATCGTTTTTTACGTTGGCAATGGCCGCAGGTGTCAGCATGGCTAGAGGGGAAAGCGGTCCAAGCACCGAAAAGTGCGATAGCAGGCTCGCCAACTCAATACCATCAAGTCCAGTTTGCAGGTCAGCAATTTTCTCAGCCAGATACTTTTGCCATGGTTGCTGGTGAACAAGCTCATTGGGATGGTGCAGTCCAATTTTTGCTACGCGGGGAATTAACATCGTGGTTAGCAAAGTTTGATAATAGTCAGGAACAACTCAAACAACTTCAGGCTTTTTTAGATAGTCCAAAAACGCTAGGTGGAGCCTTGCAAAGTGAAATTAATCAAGATATTAAACTCACTTTAGCTTTAAAAATCCTAAACCCGAATATGCCATTTATTTACCGTGGTGAAATCATCACACCAGCTTGGTTATTAGAACAGCCTATTCTTGCTTACGCATTAATTAGTGAGCCATTAACTCAACATATTCAGAATATCGACCCACAACATTGGTTAGTGCAGCTCTACCACCGCCAATGTTTAGTACGTCAACGTGCTGAACAGTTGAATATATTACTCAATGAAGAAAGCTTGAAACTGTATTTGTTAATCACGTCAATAAGCCAGCTCGCTGCGCGTTGGGAATTACTGCATAGCCAATTTCCTGACTCACATAATGAAAGCCTACAAACCTTATTAGATAGACAAAATCTGCAAGAAATTGATTATCTTTTATTGCTAAGTGCCGATATTGGGCAATTTGTTTCACTGACTACATTAGTCGAGCAATCTTTTGAATTAGCAAAACACAATGATATCCACAATTTTGATAGCGAAATAGCCAAAAACCAACTTTTGTTACCAAGAGGGGAACTATACCAGCTCATTAGCCACCGAGTCAGTGATTTCAAACGTATAGGGATCCCTGAATTAGATGGTTGGGTTGATGACTTTTTATTAATGCGTCGCTTGCCGTTAGTCAAAATCCTCGTATTGCTGGCTATTCCATTCGAACACTGGCAAGTACCCGAATCACAAAAATATGTTCTTGAAGTTCTAAGGTTTTTTACACAAAAGCTCACGTCAGTGACACAACGTGGAAACCTGGTACGTATGCGTTTAACGCAAAATACTGGGCGAGTCGATTTAATGGAATGCGATAGTCCCGTTCGCCCTGCAAGTGCATTACTTGAACATTTATTGAACCGCAAAAAAAGCACGGTTACCATTGATAGTGATTTGCTATTACAGCATAAAGGCGTCAATGGCCGATTACGGATCCTACAATCAGATACGCAGTTATATCAACGGGATACAGGTATTGATGGCATGTACCTTGGTTTCCCATTCTTATTATTGCACACACAGCCGAATCAAATTAAACCACGAATTGCACCTTTATTTTTATGGCCCGTTTCATTACGGACTTCTTTAGCTCAAAACAGCCCTATACAGTTTAGTTTTGATCATGAGAGGGCGGCAATACGCTTAAATCCAGCACTGGCAAGCTTTGCGGGTATACCTCCGGTGAGTGAGTGGCAAACAATATTAGATAATTTATTATCTAAAGCAGGTTTAACCATTGAAGATATGATGGAGACACTTACGTCTTTATTACCGATACAAGGTACAGAACTCGCGCCACTTCCGTCGATCACTACTCCAATTGCAGAGAATAGTGCACAAATCTGTTGTTCAGCGGTACTCTTCCATACCTCGTTTATTGGACAGGCGATGAGTAGCGATTTACAGCAAATTGCTGGGCTACCTATTTCCCAAACAGCCTTAGCGACAATGCTAAAAGTCTCACCGCTCAATAGCACGAGTGAAACACAGCCAGATAATTTACTTAATCAGTATGCATTGTCATTGGCAGACCCATCACAAGAACAAGTTGTTCAAGCTGCACAAGCTAACACGGGGCTGCTGATTGAGGGGCCGCCAGGAACAGGGAAAAGCCAAACCATCGTGAGTTTGATTGCAGATGCGATAGGGCGTCAGCAAACCGTTTTAGTGGTGTGTCAAAAACCTGCTGCACTAGAAGTAGTCTATAAGCGTTTGATTGCTAATGGATTAGGGGATAGAGCACTATATATCAGCCAAAGCCAAAAAGGCCGTGAGATTATTTTGGCGGTGAGAGAACAAATTGAGCAACTTTGGGGACAAGAAAAAAGCCAGTTCGTTGAGCTTGATTGGCAGGGAGAGAGAATTCATCTTGTAAATCGCGTTCAGCTATTTGAACAAAAAATAGATAGGTATTTTCACTCGCTCAATAATATCGACGAAAAGTTTCAAGTTTCTTATAAACAAGTATTAAGCCAATTGATTGAACTTGAAAAGCTTCCTCATTTTGATATTGATGAACAGCACATTAAGCCTTTATTAGCACAATTTGATAGCCATACGATTGAGCAACTAACGGATGATTTGAAGTCACATGCGTATACTTGGTGGCAATTGGATTATGAAAATAATGCACTAAAAGCCTTATCGCAGTTTACGGTGAATGACCCTCAATACTTATTGTTTAATCAATCTATTATGGGATTGATCGATACTGAAAAGCTACGTGATGAAGCTTATAAAACGCCATATCAGCAAATTACGTTGACTCAATTATCGACTCATGAGCAATGGTTATCACAGCATGAAGCACAATTTAACCAATTAACGGCTGAACAATGGCAGGATTTCTCCCGTTGGTTAACGCTATTTAGCAGTGAAACGGGAAATTTAGTTATTAACCAACTTGAGCTGTTGTATCAGCGTTTATTATCGATTAATGAAGAAAATATCGACTCGTTATTATTCCCTGTGTTTAGGGGGATTGATAATGACCATCTTGCCCAATTATCGCGAGCATTGATGGAAACAATGCAAAGGTCATGGTTACGTTTCTTGAACCCGTATTACTACCGTCGGCAAAACCAATTGCAGTCATTTATGGCGGCTAGTGGCTTAGCTCCTAAGACTGAAAAACAGACGTCAGTGCTTAATACCATTGCCGTTGAACAACAATGGCGTTTACTTGAAAGGGAATTACAACCATTATATCAACAGCTTGGTCTTGAGCTTCAGCCAAACCACCAGTGGCGTAGCACATTGCAACCGTTGGTCATGCAATTAAAACGAGTGGCAGATATGGCTGAGCTTCTCACTCAGTACCCTGAACCTTTGCATTTTATAGACGCGATTACTCAGCAACAAAAAGCCGGGTTTATCCATCAATGTCATGAAGTCAGGGCGGCAATAGCTAAGTTACGTGCAAAAACGGAAAGCTTAAACCAATTAAGTCGGCTAGATAGCGTATTTTCATCAGAAACCGTTGAACGGTTTAAGATGGCCATCGTAAACGGTGAGTCATATACGACTGAACTGGTGCTGATAGCGCAACAGAAAGAAAATTTACAGCGTTACCAATCGTTTCGGGAAGAAACACAACATTTTACCGAGCAGCATTGGGGGATCTTAACGCTATTAAAACCGGCTATTGGACAACTTATCGCAACTGAAGGGGGCACAACGCAATGGAGAGATCAATTAATTCAAACAATTAACTATTATTTCTGTCTGTTTACTAAAGCTCAATTGCTGGCAACATTGCCTGCATTAAGTACTAATCACGGCCAGCTGATGTCAGACCTAGCTGAATTAGAAAATGCTCAAAAACAATTACAACAATTCAATAAACTGGCATTGACGGCCAATATAGATATCAAAACGTTAGGGAACCGCCGAGAATGGGAAGAAATTACTCGTTTAGCAGGGCCAAGAGCGCGACGTTTAAGGGAATTTATACAAGAAGGTCGAGATATTGGGTTAATGCAACTACGGCCGGTTTGGTTGATGACACCCGATGTAGCGAGCCAGGTGCTCCCTCTTGAAGGTGCCATGTTTGACAGTGTGATTTATGATGAAGCTTCACAGATGCCGATTGAATTTGCCTTATCGACTTTATTTAGAGCCAAACAGGCCATTGTTAGTGGCGATGAAAAGCAAATGCCACCTTCAAAATTTTTCACAGGCAAGCAAATTGAAGACGATATTGATGAAGAAGACGATGACCAACAAGAATTGGCAGGAGAGCAATGGGATTACCGGCAAATTAGTGATTGCCCTGATTTATTACATTTAGCACGTACAGTATTGCCTATTCATACATTGGATATTCATTACCGTTCTGCTTATCGAGAGCTGATTAATTTCTCCAATTTTGCTTTCTATGAAAATAGGCTTAATATTCCAGCGCAGTTTTCTTCTAAAATGGTCAGTAAAATTAAGCCATTACAGCTTATTCAAGTCAATGGTACATATGTTAACCAAAGCAATGAAGCTGAAGCAGTCGCTATCGTGGATCATTTAGCTTCAATGTGGCAACGGCCTTTCGAACAACGACCCTCTGTGGGGGTAGTCACGTTTAACCAAAAGCAAGCAACATTAATTAATCAAATAATTCAATTACGTGCAGCACAGGATGAAGATTTTCTTCAGGCGTATACGCAGGAAAACCAACGCACTCACAATGACGAAGATATGTCATTTTTTGTGAAAAATGTGGAAAATGTGCAAGGCGATGAACGCGATGTGATTTTATTTTCTACCACATTTGGTCGCAATGCACAGGGGACATTCAGGCGTAACTTCGGGGTATTAGGGCAAACCGGTGGTGAACGGCGTTTAAATGTCGCCATCACTCGTGCTCGTCAGCAAGTCGTAATAATGTCATCAATGCCAATAGATGAAATTTCTGATTTATTAGCCACTTACCGCAAACCGGAAATTCCAAGAGATTATTTACAAGGTTATCTGGCTTATGCGCTAAATGCGTGTAACCCATTAATGCAAAAAGAAAATAAAAAATTACTTAGTCGCATGTGTCATACACAGTCAGCGGTTGATAACGAAACGCTCCCGCAAAATGCCTTTGTCGATTCGGTAATGAGTTTTATTCGACAAAGTGGCTGGCAGGTGACCACAGCAAGCCAAAATGGGGTATTCCATTTTGATGGCATTGTTGAGGACCGAACCAGTGGCCGTTTGCTCATCGGTATTGAATGCGACATACCATCACACCCACTATTGAAAACAGCTCGTTCTAGAGAGCTATGGCGCAGTGCTGTTCTGGCACGAGTGATACCAGCGCGTTACCGGGTTTCTATTATCGAATGGTATCAAAATCGCGATTTGGCACAGCAACAACTACATGATGCCATTTCTCAGGCTTTATTAACCTCATCCCTCTCTCAAATAGAGAGTCAAAATCCGCAAGAAGGTGCGTTATGAGTTCATCGGTTCATCGTATAACTGTTAGGGAAATGAATGAAATTCAGTGTCGGCGTCAGCTTGCGGTAGTTAAACGTCGATTTAAACAGTGGAATGCATTGGCAAACCGCAGCCAATATCATCAGCCGCGTATTGCACAAATCAAACAAGCATACCAGCAGTTAATGGAAAATGAGGCACAGGTTGCCACATTGTCAGCACGCAATTTAAGTTTATTAAATAACCAATTGGTTGAGTTTACTGGGACACTGAATAACGAAGTACAGGAAGTTCGTGAGCAACAAATTGAAAAACAAGCGTTATTAGCCCGAACAAAAAAGTACAGAGAACATAATTTGGCTGAATTAATCGCACTGGTACATGAAAAACTGCCAAATGAGACCGAACTTCTTACGCAATTAATTTCGGCTAGTGAACTGGATGAAAACCAATCTAATAAATTAATTTTTAAAGTATTAGCTTTATTGAGTTCACAATCAACTTCACTAACACCATCGGCAGCGGCATTATTGAGCCAGCTAAAAGCACAATCTGAAGGCGTGAAGCAATTTTGGCAATCAGGCTTACCTCAAACGCCGTTTGCCAAGCAACGTGAACAGCTACTATTGATGATTGAAAAACTGAAATTAATCGCTTCTTCTAATGAAGCTCAGCGTGCGGAACAACAACTGGTTGAGCTTCAAGAATTTAAAGAAGGCACACAGCGCCATTTACGTGCCGATTCATTGATCATGACATTGGCAGAACAATTGAAGTTAAGTCAGCAACGAATTGAACTTATCGATAAAATTGAACAACTTTGTGATGAATTGGCTATTTTTGCGAGTAATGAAAATGAAGCCATGATTTCGAATGCGCTAGCGAGTATACAATCAAGCTCGATAGAAGTGTTAACTGCATGGATAGATAAGCTGAATAATGCCGTAAGTACTGCAGAACGACAGGTTGTTGCCACTGCACAAAGGAAAACGGTATTAGAAGGGTTAGGAAAACTCGGTTATCAAGTTCAAGATACTGATGTTAAAGCATGGCTGGATGATGGCAAAGTGGTCGTCACACACCCTGCAACGCCGGGGTATGGACTAGAATTAGGTGGAAAACAAGCGCGTTTTCAAGCGCGTACAGTGGCTTTTTCTGCAAGGCGGGATAATTCACGAGACCAGGATGTTGATGCAATTTGGTGTAATCAACATCAACAATTACAAGATATTATTGCTCAGACAGATGCGGAACTTGTTGTTGAGCAGGCGTTACCAGCGGGAAGAGGGGAAATGAAGGTGTATGAAACTCAATCTGAAGATCAACGTCATAATATTGCTGTAAACCACCTCAAAACACGCAGTAAATAGGTATCACTAAAGAAGATTTAGTCACATATTAGGGCATTATTTAAAATAAAAAAGCTGAATTCATTATGCGTGAATTCAGCTTTTTTGTTATATCTGCCATTTATTATGCGGTATGTATACTTTGTGGGTTAGTTTGACTTCTTTTGCGTGCTAGTACTAGCTTGCTATAGAGCAGGGCTATCACAAAATAAACTGCCTGCGTAACAACAATGGTTGGCCCAGTCGTCGCATTAATGTGAAAACTCAAGATGGTTCCAATAACACTTGATGTTACAGAAGCGATGATAGCGACGACGAGCATTTTGCCGAAGCTCCGGCATAGGACAAATGCAATAATTCCCGGGGAGATCAGCATGGCAATAACTAAAATGATCCCAACCGCTTGCAGTGAAGCGACAATGGTTAATGCAAGTAAAGACAGTAAACCATAATGTATCAGCTTGACGGGGAGGCCAATCACACGGGCTTGGTTTGGGTCAAAACAATAGAGCATAAAATCTTTACGTTTCAGTAAAATAATTGCGATAGTGATTCCAGCAAACAGTAAAATCTGTTTAAATTCGCTATCGGTTATCCCTAATATATCACCGAAAAGAATATGTGTTAGGTGTTGCTCTGTATCGATTTTAGCGAACATCACTAAACCGATAGCAAACATCCCAGAAAATACAATTCCCATGACGGTATCTTCTTTTATCCGACTATTTTCTTTTAAATACCCTGTTGCGACAGCGCAGAATAAGCCAGATGCGAAAGCCCCTATCGCTAATGGGATACCGAGTAAAGAAGCAATAATGATCCCCGGTAGAACGGCATGGGAGATTGCATCGCCCATCAATGACCAACCTTTCAATACTAAAAAGCAAGAAAGGATAGCGCATACCGTCCCACTGACAATTGCGGTAATCAATGCTTTTTGCATAAAAGGAAATGCAAACGGAGCCATCAATAAGTCAATGAAATCACTCATGAGATGCTCCTTGTCGGTGTGACTGATGCAGCCGAGCTACTTCCTTTTTTGCATTACGTTTTGAGGCCAAAATACCGTGCTTAGGTGCAAAGAAAAATGCCAACAGGAAAATAATAGTTTGTAGTGTAACAATTAACCCACCTGTAGCACCGTTGAGGAAATAACTGATATACGCACCAACAGCACTGGTTACGGTGCCAATTGTGACTGAAATAATGAGTAAACGCTTAAATTGGTCGGTCAATAAATAAGCGGTTGCCCCCGGAGTGACGACCATTGCGATAACAAGGATTGCGCCAACTGTTTGTAAGGCAGCAACAGTACAAGCACTTAATAATGTAAAGAAAATAATTTTTAGGCGTAATGGGTTCAAGCCAATTGAACGAGCGTGGCTTTCATCGAAAAAAACGGCTAATAAATCTTTCCATAAGCACAGCAGTACAATGAATGAAACGCCAATAATAATTTCTACTTGTAATACGTCAGAATCCGCAATACCTAAAATATTACCGAAAATAATACTTTGTACATTCACAGATGTTGGGTTCAATGAAACAATCAACAAACCAGCAGCAAAAAAAGTAGAGAAAATAAAGCCAATGACAGCATCTTCACGTAAACGAGTTAGATGCTTTATTAATGTCATGGCTAGTGCCGCGAGGATCCCAGTAAAAAAGGCGCCAGCCGCATAGGGTAAACCTAAAGCATAAGCACCAGCTACCCCAGGAACAACAGAGTGGGAGAGCGCATCTCCCATTAATGACCAGCCTTTCAACATCAAATACGCCGATAAAAACGCACAGACAGCACCAACAATGGCGCTGACCCAAATGGCTTTTATCATAAAATCATATTCAAAGGGCTGTAATAACATCTCAATCATTCGGAACCCTTAGCTTGGTTTTTTCGAACGGGGGCATCATGGTCATGACCATAGAATACAGCCGCTCTTTCATCATCGGTAATGACGGTGACAGAGCGAGGGTCATCATCGTCATGAAGCTCTTGACCTGACAGGTTAATATGACGCAATACGCCGCCGAAAGCTTGCTGCAGGTTTCGTTGCGTAAATGTTGTTTCTGTAGGTCCACTCGCTAAAACAGTGCGATTGATTAAGATAACGTGGTCGCAAAACTCAGGCACACTACCCAAGTTATGAGTTGAAACGAGGATTAGATGGCCTTCGTCACGCAAACTACGCAGTAAGTCAATAATGGCATTTTCAGTTTTAACATCAACCCCAGTAAAGGGTTCATCAAGGAGTAAAACTTTACCTTCTTGTGCGAGCGCTCGCGCTAAAAAAACCCGTTTTTTCTGACCACCTGAAAGCTCGCCTATTTGGCGATGTTCAAGCCCTGCAAGGTCAACCCGTTCTAATGCCATTTTGACAGCATCTTTATCGGCTTGTTTAGGGATGCGGAAAAACCCCATTTTGCCGTAACGGCCCATCATCACAACATCAGAAACGAGAACGGGGAAATTCCAGTCAACTTCTTCTGTTTGTGGGACGTATGCAATCACATTTTCTTTAAGCGCGGTTTTTATCGGCTGATCATTTAATGTCACACTGCCAGAAGATGGGGTGACAAGCCCCATAATGGTTTTAAATAACGTTGACTTGCCACTACCATTTACGCCAACTAAGGCACAAATAGAGCCACCTGAGATAGTAAAGCTTGCGTCATAGATAGCGGTGTGACCGTTATTATATGTCACAGTCGCATCATCGACGATAAGATTCGGGTGTTCGAATTGACTTGAGTGGTTCATATTACTGTGAAAATCCTTTCGCTATCGTGTCTACAGTCGTATTTAAAAGGTCTATATATGTTGGTACTGGGCCATCGGCAGTTGATAATGAGTCAACATATAACACGCCACCGTATTTTGCCCCGGTTTCTTTACTGACTTGGCGAGCAGGTTTATCAGAAATGGTACTTTCACTGAATACCACGGGGATGTTGTACTTACGGACAGTATCAATCACTTTTTTCACTTGTTGAGGAGAGCCTTGCTCTTCCGCATTGATTGGCCACAAATACACCTCTTTAAAGCCGTAATCTTTCGTTAAATAGCTAAATGCGCCTTCACTTGAGACTAACCAACGTTCATTTTCTGGAATGCGATTTAAACGTTCACGTAAAGGGGCATCAAGTTCAGCAATTTGCTGCGCATATTTTTTGGCATTGGCATTATATGTTTCTGCATTTTCAGGATCATATTTGACCAGAGCTTGACGAATATTTTCAATATAAATTTTAGCATTGGCAGGAGACATCCATGCATGTGGATTTGGGTTATCTTTATATTCACCTTCACGGATTGGCATTGGCTCAATGCCCTCAGTGACTACGACAGCAGGAACATTTTTAAAATTTTCAAAGAAACGTTGGAACCAAACTTCCAAATTCATCCCATTCCATAAGATTAAATCTGCATCATAGGCTTTCATAATATCTTTAGGAGTCGGTTGATAACCGTGAATTTCCGCACCAGGCTTCGTTATAGACTCGACAATTGCTGCATCTCCAGCTACATTTTGAGCGATATCTTGAATAATGGTAAAAGTGGTTACGACTTTAAACTTTTTAGCAAAAGCAGGTTGGCTAAAAAAGATGACTGCTACCAAAGCAAACATACTGGTTAGTAAAGGTGCAGATAATCGAGATACGTTCTTCTTCATAAAAGTTGACCCTGACATTATTGGTTTAGCGTTTTTTAACATACAGTTGTTAAGGTTTATAACAATTATATTTTATATCCTAATTGATAATGATTATCAATATCAATTGTGAAAAATAAATACAAAAAGTGTGGAATAGCATTATTCGTCATTATAGGCTTCTAAGTCCCATGGCTATTTGTATGACTAAAACACGTCCTGAAGTAAAAGTTAAGTAAAAATTATTTTATTTTTCTTAGGATTAGTTATTCTGCCATCGGCTTCCATCGTAGAGGATTCGACAGTGAGAAAAATAATTGGCGGTACTTTTATGCTACTGCTACTAGCAGGTTGTTCAAGTGAGCCAGATAGGCCTGTAACAAAACAGCGAATGTTAGAGCCTACAGGGCCAATAGCCACACAAAATACGACATTTCCAAGAACGCCTTTTGATGAATTTATTCGTGACTCTGCGGTTCGTTATAGTGTTGATGAAGCTTTAATTAGGGCTATTATTGAGGTCGAATCCAATTTTAGGCCTGAAGTTGTCAGTAAATCCAACGCAATAGGTTTGATGCAGATTAAAGCTTCGACAGCGGGGCGTGACGCATACCGTTACCAAGGGAAGTCAGGGGAGCCGAGTACTCGTGACCTAAAAGATCCACAAAAAAATATTGATATTGGCACAGCCTATATTCGTATTTTAAGGGAACAGCACCTTGCTGGAATAAGCCACCCTCAGACGTTATATTATGCAACTGTTGTCGCTTATGTGAACGGGGCTGGAGCGTTATTAAGAACATTTGATAATGATAAGGGTAGGGCGATTGCAATGATTAACAGCTTATCGCCGGAAGAATTTTATCAACATGTACAAACAAAACATCCTGCACCGCAAGCCCCACGGTATTTGTGGAAAGTTAAAAATGCTTACAATGCATTAGCTATGTCTTATTGATATTCACGCATTAAGTGTGGGAGTTGCGCGACAATTTCAACAATTCCGTTGATTACAAATTGCACTCCCATACAGATTAATAAAAATCCCATCACCCGTGCGATTGCATCAATACCGCTATTTCCTAGCCACCTCATAATAGAAGTTGCGCCTCTTAAACCAATCCAAACGATGAGACTTGCAATAAAAAAGGTAATTACGGGGGCGACTTTTAAAACCCATGGGGCAAAACTAACATTACCTTGTAATGATGCAGTGGAGCTGATGATCATAGCAATAGTACCAGGGCCTGCGGTACTTGGCATAGCAAGAGGAACAAAGGCAATGCTAGGTGATTCTTGGCGTTTTTTAGGGACATTTGGATCATCAAGGGCATTGGCGGTTGGGTCTTCCCCAACATCACTGCTAGGAAACAGCATGCCAAATCCAATAAATGCCACAATTAGCCCGCCTGCAATTCGCAGTCCTGGTATTGATATTCCAAATGTGTTCATGACTAATTGGCCTGCATAAAAAGCGATTGTCATGATTGCGAATACATAAATAGAGGCCAATAACGATTGATGGTCACGCTGCTCTTTTGTCATATTAGCAGAGATGCTTAACATGACTGCAATTGCAGTTAAAGGGTTGGCGAGAGGAAGTAACAGTACTAGACCAATACCAACGGCTTGAAATAGCTCAAGAAAATTTGTCATGGAAGTTAGATTCAAGCTCCTGATTAATGTGAATAAAACACCTTATCTCAAATGATAGCAAAATTTCTTATAGATCTGTAGGTTAGCATTTATATCTAGTGAGATATTTTATGGTAGGAGGTGGTTAGCATACTGATGAGTAAGAGTTAATATTAACTATCATTTATTAGTTTGTAGATAATAAGAGTTGTTCACATTAATTGTGGATAACAATGGCTTTCATCTGTGAATAACTTATTTTATTTGTTAAATAACAGCAAGATGAGTGATTGTGGTAAAAGTATTCAATTTTTAAAGGCAAAAAAAAAACCTTTTTATGGGGGATAAAAAGGTTAAGGGCATTTCGTAACAGGTTGTCTTTAAGTTGATATGGGATACAGTATATCTGCTGCAATGTTATTTACTGATAATTTATGTAAATTCATTAAAAGAATTCACTGTGACAGACAAGTAAAGGGTAAAAAAATATGTTAAACGGAATCAACCATTTAACTTTAGCTGTAACTGATTTAGAAAAAAGTATTGGTTTTTATCAATCACTACTTGGTATGAAGTTACATGCGAGTTGGAAAAAGGGCGCCTATATTTCCTGTGGCGATTTATGGTTATGTTTATCATTAGATATAACTCGCCAATTTTCGTCCCCAGAAAAAACGGATTACACACACTATGCCTTTAACGTTGATGCGAAAGACTTTCTTATCGTTGTTGATAGGCTAATGCAAGCAAATGTCATTGTCTGGAAAGAAAATAAAAGTGAAGGAGATTCTTTTTACTTTCTTGATCCAGATGGCCACAAATTAGAATTGCATGTAGGCGGCTTATTACAGCGCTTAAAGAGCTGCCAAGAAAAACCGTATGAAGAAATGAAATTTTATTAAAAAGAGTTATGGATTTCTTTACAAAGGATTTTTAGTTTTAAAAATAGCTTTACGCAGAGTTGGTTATCCTATTTTCAGTTAATTTTGAGTAATAGGAAAAAGAATGAAAAAACTTATAGCGACATTAGCCGGGGCGTCGATGCTATTAGTTTTGGCTGCCGCCATGTTACTAATCGTTTTTCCTCAGCAGTGGAAGCAAAGCATTTATCCGAATATATCCCAAGTCTTACCAACATCGCTCAGTGCTATTTTACCGCAGAGTTTAGCCAGTAATGATATTTGTAATAGTCTAGAGGATAACCTGCAAAGTTTTACTGATTATCTTAAAGTGAATCAGGACATTGTTGATGTAAAGGGAATGAATAGTTTAGATGAACAACTTGCCAATATTCAAACCAGAATTGATTCTATGCCCAGTGATGTACGAAATTTAGTTTGCCAGCAAGAATATAGTAAATTAGAAGGTTTAAAGAGTGTGTTTTCCTTAACTCCCAATAACTAATTATTTTTGTAGTTAATATCACTACTCTATATGTTCCTCCACTCAAATTTATATATTCATTTATGGTATGCTAATAGCATCATTTTGGCTTACAGGTAACGCAATGAATATATTTAAATTGCCATTATTGAATTGGTTAGTCGCTAATGGGGTCGCTGTATATTTTCTTTCCAAGCAAGATCTTTTAGACTGGACGTTTTCTGGTTGGATGGGAATTTTAGGTATATTAATTGCACTGGAGAGTGTGAGTTGGGTCGCGACAAGCCTTTACTACTTTTATAAACATAAAACATCACCAAATCCTACGGTTAAGGCAACGCATTTAGTGACTAACGGGCCTTACCGATTTTCACGTAATCCAATGTATTTAGCTTTTACATCAATGAGCTTGGCTTTAGCTTTCTTTTCACATTCTCCTTATTTTTTGGTCGCAGGGTTAGTATTTTGGCTGATTACTGATTTATATACGATCCCACAGGAAGAACGTTTTTTATCTGCATCATTTAAGAATGAGTGGGAAAAATATAGCAAGCAAACGAGACGTTGGTTATAGATTTATGGAAATGAGACGCTTTATCATTTAATCTGTTTTGTACACTTCAAATTTAGAATTTACGCAAAACATATTAAGGATAATCATGAACTATCAGGTGGCGCCATTTTGGATATACTCCAGTAAACTCGCATGTTTTATAATGTTCAGTGTATTTTTTGCTTTTTTTTCAGTAAGTGGTTTTATACTTTATTTATTTACCATCGGGGTTGTTTGGGCTGTTGTTGTTTCATTTAAAATTCATGGAATGAAGGAAAAAGGAATAGTCTTAAAAAATAGCGATACTTCTGATTGGATAGTATATGTGAATGGTATTCCAGTCCAAGAAAGAAGACAAACTCTCTTCAATCCCTGTTTTGCAACGATACAGCATGCGAAGTCATTCTTTAGTATTGCCTTTATTATTCGGGCGTTAATTCAAATTATCTTTTGTATTTATTTATTTTGGCAAATAGAGAAATTAGATAATATTTATGTACTATTACTCTCGTTAATAGCTACTTTCTACATCATTTACTCTTTATGGAAATCAATTCAATCGGTTATTATTCTTCAACAAAATAAGATAATCAGTGAAGAGTTAATCGCACCTAGTGGATCCCGTTGGTATCGTGTGTTTTTCAAGCAAAAAGAGAAACTATTTCCTGCATTGGATAACTTATTCACCATTTAATCGGGAAGGTATTGATTTTTCATATGAAGAAGAACAATTAGCGGCATTACGCTATCACCATAAAATAGGTCTGTGTTATCATTAGTAGTTGAGTTACTCACGATGTAACGAAATAGGGCACTTAAATTGCCCATATTTGTGTACATGTCTTGCATTGTGAAGTGAGAAATCGTTAGTAACGTATTGATTTATAACTTTGGAATAATCAAGCAAGTGATCTTTCGTGTGGGTCACCACTGCTGATAAGGATTTTTTAATGCCTGTTATTACTCTTCCTGATGGAAGTCAGCGTCAGTTTGACCACCCCGTTTCTGTGATGGATGTTGCTCGTGATATCGGTGCAGGTTTAGCTAAAGCCTGTATTGCGGGTCGAATTAATGGCGAACGTGTCGATGCATGTGAAATAATTGAACATGATGCAAACGTATCCATTATTACGAGTAAAGATGAAGACGGACTCGAAATTATTCGTCACTCTTGTGCTCACCTGTTAGGTCATGCAATTAAACAACTATGGCCAAACACGAAAATGGCGATTGGCCCTACTATCGATAATGGTTTTTACTATGATGTCGATTTAGACCATATGCTGACGCAGGAAGACTTGGAAAAGCTTGAAAAGCGTATGCTTGAGCTTGCCAAAACAGATTATGATGTGGTGAAAAAACGTGTTTCTTGGAGCGAAGCTCGTGAAACTTTCGTTACCCGTGGCGAAGACTATAAAGTTGAAATTTTAGATCAAAATATTAGCCAAGATGACCGCCCTGGTTTATATCATCATGAAGAATATGTTGATATGTGTCGTGGTCCACACGTACCGAATATGCGTTTTTGCCACCATTTTAAATTACAGAAAGTGGCTGGCGCATACTGGCGTGGTAACAGCGATAACAAAATGCTGCAACGTATTTACGGCACCGCATGGGCCGATAAAAAACAATTAGCGGCCTATTTATTACGTTTAGAAGAAGCAGCTAAGCGTGACCACCGTAAAATTGGTAAACAATTAGATTTATACCATATGCAAGAAGAAGCGCCGGGTATGGCATTCTGGCATAATGACGGTTGGACAATTTTCCGTGAGCTGGAAACCTTTGTACGCACTAAACTGAAAGCTTATAACTATCAAGAAGTTAAAGGCCCATTCATGATGGATCGTGTGCTGTGGGAAAAAACAGGTCACTGGGATAACTATAAAGACGCGATGTTTACGACTTCTTCTGAAAACCGTGAATATTGTGTGAAACCAATGAACTGCCCAGGTCACGTACAGATTTTCAACCAAGGTTTGAAATCATACCGTGACTTACCATTACGTATGGCAGAGTTTGGTAGCTGTCACCGTAATGAGCCATCAGGTGCACTGCACGGCTTAATGCGTGTGCGTGGCTTTACTCAAGATGATGCACATATCTTCTGTACTGAAGAGCAAATCTTAAGCGAAGTAACTAGCTGTATTGAAATGATTTATGATGTTTACGCAACTTTCGGTTTCGAAAAGATTGTCGTAAAACTATCAACCCGTCCTGAAAAACGTATCGGTACTGACGAGATGTGGGATCGGGCGGAAGATGACTTAGCGAATGCACTGAAATCAAAAGGTATTGAGTTTGAATACCAACCAGGTGAAGGCGCATTTTATGGTCCGAAAATCGAGTTTACACTGTACGACTGCCTTGACCGTGCATGGCAATGTGGTACTGTCCAGTTAGACTTCTTCTTACCGGGCCGTTTAACAGCTTCCTATGTAGGTGAAAATAACGAACGTATCGTTCCTGTTATGATCCACCGTGCAGTGTTAGGTTCACTAGAACGCTTCATTGGTATCTTAACAGAAGAGTATGCAGGCTTTTTCCCAACATGGTTAGCACCACAGCAAGTGGTTGTAATGAACATTACTGATAGCCAAGCAGATTATGTTCAAGAATTAGTAAGCAAGCTGCAAAGTGTTGGCATTCGTGCGAAAGCGGACTTACGTAACGAGAAAATCGGCTTTAAGATCCGTGAACACACGCTGCGTCGCGTCCCTTACATGTTAGTATGTGGTGATAAAGAAGTTGAATCAGGTAAAGTTGCTGTACGTACCCGTCGTGGTAAAGACTTAGGCAGCCTTGATGTCAACGAATTCATGACAAAACTGCTTGAAGAGATCCGCAGTCGTCAACTCAATCAGATGGAGGAATAAGGTATTAAAGGCGGAAAAAAACTCCCAACGGCGCGCCCAAATCGTATTAACGATGAAATTCGCGCAACAGAAATCCGTGTCACTGGTTTAGACGGTGAGCAACTTGGTGTAATGAGTGTGCGTGAAGCCCTCTTTAAAGCAGAAGAAGCAGGTGTCGACTTAGTCGAAATCAGCCCAAATGCTGAGCCACCAGTTTGTCGTATCATGGACTACGGTAAATATCTTTATGAGAAAAGCAAATCTCAAAAAGAACAAAAGAAAAAACAAAAAGTTGTTCAAGTGAAGGAAATTAAATTCCGTCCGGGAACTGACGAAGGCGACTACCAAGTTAAACTACGTAGTTTAATTCGCTTTTTGGAAGATGGTGACAAAGCTAAGGTGACACTGCGTTTTCGTGGTCGCGAAATGGCTCACCAACAGATTGGCTTAGAAGTGCTTAACCGCATCAAAACCGATCTGGATGAACTGGCATCAGTAGAATCATTCCCATCAAGGATTGAAGGACGCCAGATGATCATGGTATTGGCACCAAAGAAAAAATAATTAAGCCAGTATGGTTATAGCGAAGTAATTGCTAGAGTCTAGCAGCGCTCATTTGGGCGCTGCTTCTCTATTTTGTTTGTCTTATCTAATGAGTAAAAATAATTGCTTCAATGCTACAAATTTCCCTCAAAATCCAAGTTTTCAAACAGTTCAGTGTGATTTATTGCAAGATTTACTTGAGTAATCCGGCAAGAAGCATTAAAATCCGCGGTCGAATCACTTTGTCGGCGCATAGCGCATAAAGACAAACAAAGAATATCGTACACGCGTCAAGTAGTAACTATTGAGTGACGAGTGTATTTGCTTGAGAGAAGCAAATCTCTTTATCCAATTGGAGGAATGAAGTATTAAAGGCGGAAAAAGAATCCCAACAACACGTCCAAATCGTATCAATGATGAAATTCGTGTTCCAGAGGTCCGTTTAACGGGTTTAGACGGTGAACAGTTAGGCATCATGAGCGCACGCGAAGCGCTTGAAAAAGCTGAAGAAGCAGGTGTAGACCTAGTGGAAATCAGCCCAAATGCTGAACCGCCAGTTTGTCGTATCATGGATTACGGCAAATTCCTTTATGAGAAGAGCAAATCTCAAAAAGAGCAAAAAAAGAAACAAAAAGTTGTTCAGGTGAAGGAAATTAAATTCCGCCCTGCTACAGATGAAGGTGATTATCAGGTCAAACTACGCAACCTGACTCGCTTTCTGGAAGATGGTGATAAAGCTAAAGTTACACTGCGCTTTCGCGGTCGTGAAATGGCTCACCAGCAGATCGGTCTGGAAATGCTTAACCGTATCAAAGCTGATCTGGAAGAACTAGCATCCGTGGAGTCTTTCCCTTCAAGAATTGAAGGGCGTCAGATGATCATGGTGCTGGCACCGAAGAAGAAATAATTAGGCCTGCAAGTAATACTCGTTTATAGCAATATAGATGTTATTCGCCTAATTAATTCGTAGTTAATCACAATGCGAAGTTGGAAATAAAAGAAATGCCAAAGATTAAAACTGTACGTGGCGCAGCAAAGCGCTTTAAAAAAACTGCAGGCGGTGGCTTTAAGCGTAAGCATGCAAACCTTCGTCACATCCTGACTAAAAAGTCAACTAAGCGTAAACGCCATTTACGTCCGAAAGGAATGGTATCTAAGGGCGATCTGGGTCTGGTAGTTGCTTGCCTGCCTTACGCATAAGTAAACAATTTAGTTAATATAAGATAAAGACGATAGGAGATAGCTTATGGCTCGCGCAAAACGTGGTGTAATCGCCCGTGCACGTCACAAAAAAATTCTGAAGCAAGCGAAAGGTTACTATGGTGCACGTTCACGTGTTTACCGCGTAGCATTTCAAGCGGTAATCAAAGCTGGTCAATACGCTTACCGTGACCGCCGTCAACGTAAACGTCAGTTCCGTCAACTGTGGATCGCACGTATCAACGCTGCGGCTCGTCAGAACGGTCTGTCTTACAGCCGCTTCATCAATGGCTTGAAAAAAGCTTCAATTGAAATCGACCGTAAGATCTTAGCAGACATCGCAGTTTTCGATAAAGCAGCATTCACTGCTTTAGTTGAAAAAGCGAAAGGCGCTTTAGCTTAATTGTTTGCTTGGAAAGAGGAAGGAAACTTCCTCTTTTCATTTATAGCTATTTGTGTTAATACTTTAGATACAGTTAGTTATTGAGAGTTTACTACATGCATTCTGTGATTTTTCGTTTCTTTTTTTACTTTAGCACCTGAATTCCGGGGGCTTTTTCGCGTAAATAGAAAAAAGAAATGAAAAGTTACGCTAAAGCCTCCTTAGGGAGGCTTTTTCATTTCTAGTTTTAGATTAAGTACAGTAAAATCAGTTAAGTATTCATTCATTACCAAATAGAATGTGAAGCTTAATATATATAGTGAATAACTAGCAAAAAGACCAAGTGGTCATAAAGGGGAAACAATGCCACATCTCGCTGAGTTGGTTGCACAGGCAAAAGCAGCCATTGAACAGGCCCAAGATGTTGCTACGTTGGAATCAGTGCGTGTTGAATATTTAGGCAAGAGCGGCCATTTCACACTACAGATGAAAACGTTGCGTGATCTGCCTGCTGAGGAACGTCCAGCAGCAGGGGCTGTGATAAATGAAGCTAAAGTACAGGTTCAAGATGCACTGAACGCCCGTAAGGACGCGATGCAAGCTGAAATTCTTAATGCACGTCTAGTATCAGAAAAAATTGATGTGTCATTACCTGGGCGTCGTATGGAAAATGGTGGGTTACACCCAGTGACCCGTACAATTCAGCGAATTGAAGAGTTTTTTGGCGAATTAGGTTTCTCTGTTGAAACTGGTCCAGAAATCGAAGATGACTATCATAACTTTGATGCGTTAAATATACCAGCTCACCATCCCGCGCGTGCTGACCATGATACTTTTTGGTTTGATGCAAAACGCTTACTGCGTACGCAAACATCGGGTGTACAAATCCGTACAATGAATGGCCAACAACCACCGATTCGTATCATTGCTCCTGGTCGTGTATATCGTAATGATTACGACCAAACGCATACACCAATGTTCCATCAAACAGAAGGCCTGATTGTTGATAAAGATATCAGTTTTACCAATCTAAAAGGCACATTGCATGATTTCTTGAATAACTTCTTTGAAGAGGAAGTTCAAGTACGTTTCAGACCATCATATTTCCCATTCACCGAACCTTCAGCGGAAGTTGATGTTATGGGTAAAAATGGTAAATGGTTAGAAGTATTAGGCTGCGGAATGGTGCATCCAAATGTATTGCGCAATGTAGGTATTGACCCTGAAGTCTACTCTGGATTTGCCTTTGGTATGGGGATGGAGCGCTTAACAATGCTACGCTACGGTGTTTCTGACCTACGTGCATTCTTCGAAAATGATCTTCGTTTCCTCAAACAGTTTAAATAAGGCGGGGTTATCTCATGAAATTCAGTGAACTATGGTTACGCGAATGGGTAAATCCGGCGATTAGTAGTGAAGCATTATCTGACCAAATCACGATGGCGGGTTTGGAAGTTGATGGTGTAGATGCAGTTGCTGGCCAATTTCACGGCGTTGTTGTTGGTGAAGTGGTTGAGTGTGGTCAACACCCAAATGCAGACAAACTGCGCGTTACAAAAGTTAACGTAGGCGGTGAGCGTTTATTAGATATCGTCTGTGGTGCACCAAACTGCCGTCAAGGCCTAAAAGTTGCTGTTGCAACGGTTGGTGCGGTATTACCGGGTGATTTTAAAATTAAAGCGGCAAAATTACGTGGCGAGCCTTCTGAAGGTATGCTGTGTTCTTATTCTGAACTGGGTATTTCTGATGACCACAGCGGAATTATTGAATTGCCGCAGGATGCCACTATCGGTACCGATATTCGTGAATATCTAAAACTTGATGATAATGCAATTGAAATCAGTATTACACCTAACCGTGCAGATTGCTTAAGTATTCTTGGGGTTGCACGTGATGTCGCTGTTATTAATAAATTAGCGCTAAATGAACCTGCTATTAATACAGTATCTGTGACCATAAAAGATACTTTCCCAATTCGAGTAGAAGCACCTAATGCCTGCCCACGTTTCTTAGGTCGTGTGATCAAAAATATTGATGTGTCAGCGCCAACGCCAATGTGGATGAAAGAAAAGTTGCGTCGTGGTGGCGTCCGTTCTATTGACGCGGTTGTGGATATTACCAACTACGTCTTATTAGAATTGGGTCAGCCTCAACACGCTTATGATCTAGACCGTTTAGATGGTGCTATTGTTGCTCGCATGGCAAAAGAAGGGGAGAAACTAGTTCTCCTTGATGGCAGTGAAGCAACGTTAAAATCAGACACATTAGTGATTGCTGATGAATCAAAAGCACTGGGGATTGCAGGTATTTTTGGCGGTGAACACTCAGGTGTTAATACGGAAACCAAAAATATTTTATTAGAGTGTGCATTCTTCGACCCATTATCGATCACAGGTCGTGCACGTAATTACGGTTTGCACACTGATGCATCTCACCGTTTTGAGCGTGGTGTTGACCCTCAATTACAGTTTAAAGCGATTGAACGTGCTACTGCGCTAATTGTTGAGATTTGTGGTGGTGAAGTCGGTGAAATTATTGATGTAACCAGTGAGCAACATTTACCAAAAGCCGCAAATATTAAACTGACACGCAATAAATTAGACCGTTTGATTGGTCATTTTATTGAAGATGAGTTAGTTACGGATATTTTGACGCGTTTAGGATGCAAAGTCACGGCTTCTGCTAATACATGGGATGTTGTCGCTCCAAGTTGGCGCTTCGATATGCAAATCGAAGAAGACTTAGTGGAAGAAGTCGCTCGTGTTTATGGTTATAACAGCATCCCTGATGTGCCATTACGTGCTGATTTGACCATGACTAATCACAAAGAAGCTAACCTACCTTTAAAACGTATTAAAGCAATGTTAGTTGACCGTGGTTATCAAGAAGCAATCACTTATAGTTTTGTTGACCCTAAAGTTCAAGCTTTACTGCATCCACAACAAGATGCGTTGCTTTTACCTAACCCGATTTCTGTTGATATGTCAGCGATGCGTTTATCGTTACTGACTGGTTTATTAGGAACGGTTGTCTATAATCAAAATCGTCAACAAAATAGAATTCGTTTATTTGAGACAGGTCTGCGCTTTATTCCTGATAATCAAGCAGAATATGGAATTCGCCAAGAACCTATGTTGGCAGGGGTGATTACAGGTAACAGATTTGAAGAACATTGGTCATTAGATAAACAAGTTGTTGACTTCTTTGACTTAAAAGGTGATCTTGAAGCTGTTTTTGAATTGACTGGGAAACTAAATCAAATTACATTTAAATCTGAGGCACATCCTGCATTGCATCCAGGTCAAAGTGCTGGGATTTATCTGGAAAATGAACACATTGGCTTTATTGGTGTAGTTCACCCAGAATTAGAACGCAAACTCGATTTAAATGGTCGTACGGTGGTGTTTGAGGTTCGTAGTGATGCGATAGCACAACGTGTCATCCCTGAAGCTAAGGCGATTTCGCGCTATCCATCGAACCGCCGTGACATCGCTGTTGTCGTGCCAGAAGATGTGGCTGCTGCTGAAGTTTTAGCAGAGTGTAAAAAAGTTGGCATAAATCATATAGTTGGCATAAACTTATTTGATGTGTACTGTGGTGAAGGAATAGCGGATGGCTATAAGAGCCTTGCTATCAGTCTTGTCTTCCAAGATACCCAGCGTACTATGGAAGAAGAAGAGATCACTGCTACCGTTGATCTGTGTATTGCTGCGTTAAAACAGCGATTCCAAGCCTCCTTGAGGGACTAAACCTATGGCGCTTACTAAAGCTGAAATGTCAGAAAATTTGTTTGAAAAACTGGGTGTTAGCAAACGTGATGCTAAAGACCTTGTCGAAACTTTCTTTGAAGAGGTTCGCCTTTCCTTAGAAAATGGTGAGCAAGTAAAATTATCTGGATTCGGTAACTTTGATTTACGTGATAAAAATCAACGTCCCGGACGTAACCCAAAAACTGGGGAAGATATTCCAATTACTGCCCGCCGTGTTGTTACCTTCCGCCCAGGCCAAAAATTAAAAAGCCGTGTAGAAAAAGCAACGCCGAAAGAGTAATTATATCGTTTGATATGAAAAAAGACCGCCTAGGCGGTCTTTTGTTTTTGGAAACTGTGATAGTAGTTGAGAGTTGATTAGACATCATAGGATTGCAATTTTAAATCGTGATTAATTAGAGCTTCTATGTAAATTTGTGCGTCACTATTTAATTTAATCTGAGAAGCAAAAGGTAGGCCTGAGCTAGTGACTAAACTTGGTGCAAAGCAAGTTGCTAAGTTGTAAGCATCCATTTTATTTGTTTGCTGATTTTTTGTGATTTCAGCGAATAGAGGAATGACTAATTGTAGTGTTAACGGTGTTTTTTCAAGAGATAAAAATGCATGTTGAGCATTTTTATCTAGTTCTTTCAGTAGCTCTCTTTTGTCTTGATTGATTGAGTTTTGAGCGAAAATTTCCTTTAATAACGCAGATTTTTGTTGTACTACATCGGCTAATTTATGAATGGATTTTGGAGAGGTTTCTAATGAATGAATATTTTTTTCTATTAGATTAGCAGCAATCTTTTTGTAAGCTGAAGTAAGAATTTTAATATCAACAATATCTTTGTTTAAAAGATATTCTTTAAGTGGCTTGCCTGCGAGTAGGTGTGAGACTAATTTATCACGCTCAAGCGCATTTGCTGATGTGCGAAAAAGACCAATTGTTTCCCTGTAATTTGGGTGAGTTAAAATGGCGCTACCCAGTTTATTAAGCTGAAGATAATTCATTTTTTCATCGCCAGTGAGTTCTTTACAGTAATCGATAGCCTTTATGTTTTCTTGCTCTATCTTTTTCGCAGCTAATTTGTCTTTTTCACAAATTGGTGAGGTTGGGGGCATTTCAGTAGAGAAGGTGGGATAGTGTTTGACCGTATTTGATTGAAACTTGCGTAAGATATAGTTTTTTATACTAGACAGAACATTAATTTTTCTAATTGAATTTATAAATCCTTTCTTCTTCTCACTAGAGGGGCGCATATTTTCGTGAGGATTTGTTATCAGTGATGATTTGAGTGCATTGTTTCTAGCTTTCATAGGTTTCCATAGAGATTATGTTAAAATTAAAAATTAATTTAAATCTATGGTGATAATATATCTTGCATAAAAAACGGTAATTTTCTAACTCAATAATAAATAAGTAAATATATATATGACTTATTCTTTGCTTGGATTACAAAAACAACAAAATAAATCAGACATACGTTTAATCGTATTTTTGTTTTTCTCTCTTTTTATCATTGCAATATTGTCGCTCAGTGCTGGGGAGATTTGGTATTGGCCTAGCCAATGGATGGATGATCCCGCGCAGTTGTTTGTCTGGCAAATTCGCTTTCCCCGCACACTAGCGGTCATTGTCATTGGCGCAGCTCTTGCAGTCACAGGGGCTATAATGCAAGCTTTATTTGAAAACCCTTTAGCAGAACCAGGCTTATTAGGGGTTAGTAATGGTGCGGGTGTCGCGGTGGTGCTGACTGTATTATTATCATCAGGCGTGACGCACTATTGGCTATTAAGTATTAGCGCAATTATGGGAGCACTATTTTTTACCTCCATATTGCTCTATTTTGCTCGCCGTAAAAACTTGAATAATTCAAGTTTATTGCTTGTTGGTGTTGCTCTAGGCGTGATTAGTGGTGCCTGTATGACATGGATGGTGTACATGAGCAACAACCTTGATTTGCGACAGTTACTCTATTGGATGATGGGGAGTTTTAGTGGGGTTGATTGGCGACAATTTGGTCTTGTTATTGGTTGCTTGCCATTTTTAATTTGGGTGCTTTTCCAAGGAAATATACTGAATTATCTTTCATTAGGAACGGTACAAGCCTATCAATTAGGTATCTCAATTTATAAATGGCGCGTTATATTGATTATTATTAGCGGTGTATTAATTGGCCTCAGCGTTGCTATTGCGGGGGCGATTAGCTTTATTGGCTTAGTTATTCCTCATATATTGAGATTAAGTGGTTTAACAGATAACCGCGTATTATTGGTTGGTTCTGCAGTGGCAGGGGCATTAGGGTTATTAACAGCAGATATTCTGTCTCGGTTATTAATCGCCAATGCGGAAGTTCCCATTGGTGTTATTACGGCAACCTTAGGGGCTCCGGTATTTATTTTCTTGTTAATTCGTCACCAACAATGGCGGTAAAAATGATGGAAAATAAATTAATTATTGATATTAAAAACATTACTATCGATACACGCTTGGTCAATGTTTCAGCTCAAGTGCGGGCTGGAGAACAAATTCATCTATTGGGTGCGAATGGGGCGGGGAAAAGTACATTATTAGCTGCGATAAGCGGTTATTTACCTGTAGGCGGCGATATTTTAATTGGTGGGCAAAGTATACGGCAATATCGTATTGCTCAATTGAGCCAACAACGTGCTTATCTTTCACAATTAGTTAGTTACATTCCAATACTCAAAGTTTTTCAATATGTTGGCCTGTTTTCACCTAACATAGTGTTTTCTGCTGGTGTTTTTGAGCGTTTATGTAGCGATTTTCAACTAACATCATTATTAAGTAAACCTATTAACCAACTCTCGGGTGGTGAATGGCAAAGAGTCCGAATTGTAGCAGCATTTTTGCAGGTCTGGGATAAACAGCAATGCGAGGGGAAATTTATACTATTGGATGAGCCGACCAATAATTTAGATATTATTCAGCAAGCAATGCTTGATAAATGGATTAAATATTTTTGTGATTGCTTAGGAACCGTTATAATGAGTGGTCATGATCTTAGCCATTCGTATAAAAATGCATCTTGTATTTGGATGATAAAACAAGGACAGTTAGTCGCAGTAGGGAAACCAGAATGTATAATGACAGAAAAAAATTTATCTGACATATTTATGTCTGAAATTAAGTTAAGCCACAGTGCATCTCACCGGGTGTGGCAGGTTATAAATTTAACGGATAAGCAATAAGGTGTTTTTATCACTTATTTTTACATGATAATCCCGCAATGTTTGCAGGTGTTGAGGTTCGGTTAAAGTATAATTAACTAGAATATTCTATTCACAATGAAAACTAGGCTATAAACAATATGAGCAATTTCTTACCATTTTCAAAACCGGCAATCGGTGATGAAGAGGTCAAGGCAGTTGAAAAAGTTCTGCGTTCAGGCTGGATAACTACAGGCCCACAGAATCATCAATTAGAAGAAGATTTTTGTAAGCGTTATGGCTGTAAGCATGCGATTGCACTTTCTTCTGCAACAGCGGGGATGCATGTTGTCTTAATGGCATTAGGTATTGGCCCTGGTGATGAAATTATTACACCATCACAAACATGGGTTTCTACGATTAACATGATTGAATTGCTTGGTGCAACCCCTGTGATGATTGATGTTGATCGTGACACATTAATGATCCAACCCGATGCCGTAGAAAAAGCGTTAACAGAAAAAACAAAGGCCATTATCCCAGTTCATTATGCGGGGGCTCCTTGTGATCTTGACGCATTGCGTTTGATTGCTCAAAAAGCCGGTGTAGCTTTAATCGAAGATGCAGCACATGCAGTGGGTACTCGTTATAAAGATGAGTGGATTGGCGAAAAGGGAACGTCTATTTTTTCTTTTCATGCCATCAAAAATGTCACCTGTGCGGAAGGGGGATTAGTCGCAACAGATGACGATGAACTTGCTCAGCGTGTACGTACACTCAAGTTTCACGGTCTAGGGGTTGATGCGTTTGATAGACAAATGCAAGGCCGTAAGCCGCAAGCCGAGGTTGTTGAGCCCGGTTTTAAATATAATTTATCGGACATTCACGCCGCGATTGCAGTGGTGCAGTTATCACGAGTTGAGCAATTAAATCAGCGTCGTGCGGAACTTACAGCTCGTTATCGTGAGTTGCTGAAAAATTCTCCTTTACAAATGTTGAGTGTCCCTAGTTACTCACATTTACATGCAAATCATTTATTTATGGTACGTGTCGATAAAGCAGCATGCGGTATTGATCGCGATACATTCATGGAAAAATTGAAAGAGCATGATATTGGAACAGGGTTGCACTTTCGTGCCGCGCATACACAAAAATATTATCGCGAAAAATACCCTGAGTTAGTTTTACCTGAATCAACATGGAATAGCGCCACATTGTGTTCGTTACCTTTATTTCCCGATATGACTGATGCAGATGTTGAACGGGTCGTTAAAGCTGTAGAAGCAGTTCTTTTGGAGTCAAAATAGTGTCACACGCAGATGAATTTGATGAGATTAAAAAAGTCTCAGTGGTAATCCCTGTCTATAATGAAGAGCAGAGCTTACCGCAATTACTAGAACGTACTATCAAGTCATGTAAACAATTAACTCAATCCTATGAATTAATTCTAGTTGATGATGGTAGTAGCGATCGTTCAGCACAAATGCTTACAGAAGCAGCGGAAAATCCAGAAAACCACGTTATTGCAATTATTTTAAACCGTAATTATGGGCAGCATTCTGCTATTATGGCAGGTTTTAACCAAGCGGATGGCGATTTAGTAATTACCTTGGATGCGGATTTGCAAAATCCGCCAGAGGAAATCCCTCGTTTAGTGCAAACAGCGATGCAAGGTTATGATGTAGTTGGTACACGCCGTGCGAATCGCCAAGATTCTTGGTTTCGCAAAACAGCGTCTAAAATGATTAATGCGATGATCACCAAAGCAACAGGCCGCTCTATGGGTGACTATGGCTGTATGTTACGTGCGTATCGCCGTCATATTATTCAAGCTATGTTGCAATGTCATGAAAGAAGTACATTTATTCCTATTTTAGCAAATACATTTGCACGTAGAACCATTGAAATTGATGTAGCGCATGCAGAACGCGAGTTTGGTGATTCTAAATACAGCTTTATGAAGCTGATTAATTTAATGTATGACTTATTAACATGCCTGACTACGGCACCACTGCGTTTATTGAGTGTTGTCGGTAGTATTATCGCCGCTGGCGGTTTTTTATTAGCGGTATTGTTAATTGCATTGCGTTTAATTTTTGGCGCAGAGTGGGCCGCAGATGGCGTATTCACGCTGTTTGCAGTACTCTTTATGTTTATTGGTGCACAGTTTGTTGCCATGGGTTTATTGGGCGAATACATTGGTAGGATCTACAATGATGTACGCGCGAGACCTCGTTATTTTATTCAAAAAGTCGTTGGAGCAGATGCGAAATCCGACAAAAATCAGGAAGAAGACTAATGAAAGCTATTGTTTTTGCCTATCATGATATTGGCTGCGTAGGGCTAAAAGCGCTTGAAAAAGCAGGTTTTGATATCCAAGCAGTGTTTACCCACACTGATGACCCAAATGAAAACCACTTTTACTCCTCTGTTGCGCGTTTAAGTGCTGACATGGAGCTTCCTGTTTTTGCGCCTGAAAACGTTAATCACCCATTGTGGATTGAACGTATTCGCGAAATGAAACCTGATGTGATTTTCTCCTTCTACTATCGTGATATGTTGAGTGAAGAGCTGTTAGCTATCGCGCCTAAAGGTGCGTTTAATCTACATGGTTCATTACTCCCTAAATATCGCGGTCGTGCGCCTATTAATTGGGCATTATTAAAAGGCGAAAGCGAAACAGGTGTAACCTTACATAAAATGGTAGCTAAAGCCGACGCTGGCGATATCATTGCTCAAGAAAAAGTGGTTATTACCGATACAGACACTAGCCTAACTTTACATGCAAAAGTCCGTGAAGCGGCGGAAGTTTTGCTGGATAAAACACTGCCATTAATCGAAGCTGGTAGCTACAAAGCGGTTGCACAAGACGAAAGTCAAGCAACGTACTTTGGTCGTCGTACCGCTGAAGATGGTTTGATTAATTGGAACGACAGTGCAAAAGACGTTAATTGTTTGATTCGTGCAGTGACTGAACCTTACCCAGGTGCGTTTACCTATTTAGGTGCACGCAAAATGGTTATTTGGCGCGCACGCGTTTTAGATGATAACCAAGGTAAACCAGCAGGTACGGTACTTTCGAGTGACCCACTGCGTATCGCTTGTGGTCAAGGTGCTATCGAAGTGATTAGCGGCCAAAGTGAGACGGGTTTATATATGCAAGGTAGCCGCCTTGCTAACGAAATGGGTATCGTGACAGATGTTCGTGTTGGTGCAAAACCAACGGCACAAGTAAAACGTCGTACACGTGTTCTGATCCTTGGTGTTAACGGCTTTATCGGTAACCACTTGACTGAGCGCCTGTTAAAAGACGGTAATTACGATATCTATGGTATGGATATCGGTTCTTCTGCAATTGAACGTTTTATTGGTAACCCACGTTTCCACTTTATCGAAGGTGATGTGAGCATCCATACAGAATGGATTGAATATCACATCAAAAAATGTGACGTTATTTTGCCTTTGGTTGCGATCGCGACGCCAATCGAATATACCCGTAACCCACTGCGTGTTTTCGAGTTAGACTTCGAAGAAAACTTAAAAGTTGTACGTTACTGTGTGAAATACAACAAACGCATCATTTTCCCATCAACTTCTGAAGTTTATGGTATGTGTGATGATAAAGAGTTTGATGAAGATGAATCACGCCTGATCGTAGGTCCAATCAATAAACAACGTTGGATTTACTCAGTATCTAAACAATTACTTGACCGAGTGATTTGGGCATACGGTGCAAAAGAAGGTCTGAAGTTCACCTTATTCCGTCCATTTAACTGGATGGGACCACGTTTAGATAGCTTGAACTCTGCGCGTATTGGTAGTTCTCGTGCAATTACACAGTTGATCTTGAACTTGGTTGAAGGTTCTCCGATTAAACTGGTTGATGGTGGTGCACAAAAACGCTGTTTTACAGATATTAAAGACGGTATTGAAGCACTGTTCCGTATTATCGAAAATAAAGATGGTAAGTGTGACGGCCAAATCATCAATATCGGTAACCCAACGAATGAAGCCAGTATTCGTGAATTAGCGGAAATGTTGCTGGAAAGCTTCGAAAAACACCCACAACGTGGAAAATTCCCTCCATTTGCAGGTTTCCGTGAAATCGAAAGCAGCAGCTATTATGGCCAAGGGTATCAAGACGTTGAACACCGTAAACCAAGTGTTGAAAACGCACGTCGTTTACTGGACTGGGTTCCAACTATCGATATGAAAGATACCATTGAAGAAACATTAGATTTCTTCTTACAAGGTGCTGTTGAAGAGTTAGGTAATAAAGACTAATGAAAAAAGTTGGCTTGAGAATTGATGTGGATACTTACCAAGGTACATTAAAAGGGGTTCCACAGTTACTCAAAGTGCTCAAAGAGTATAATATTCAGGCCAGCTTTTTCTTCAGCGTAGGACCCGATAACATGGGGCGCCATTTATGGCGCCTTTTGCGTCCTAAATTTCTGTGGAAAATGCTTAGGTCTAATGCAGCATCCCTTTATGGGTTAGATATCTTATTAGCGGGCACAGCATGGCCGGGTAAAAAAATTGCTAAGGATTTAGGTTACTTGATGAAACAAACCTTGGATGCTGGCCATGAAGTTGGCTTACATGCATGGGATCATCAAGGCTGGCAGGCTAAGGTTGTGAAATGGAGCAAACCGCAACTGACAGAGCAGGTTAAGCTAGGTGTTGATGCATTGGAGCAAGCTATTGGGCATCGTGTGACTTGTTCAGCCGTCGCTGGTTGGCGAGGCGATGAGCGCGTATTGGAAGTTAAACAAACGTTTAACTTTGACTACAACAGTGATTGCCGTGGTAAATATCCATTTAGGCCAATTTTAGCGGATGGCTCATTAGGGACAGTTCAAATTCCTGTAACACTGCCGACTTACGATGAAGTTGTGGGAACAGTCGTGAGTGATGAGGCATTTAATGATTTTATTCTTCAAGCAATTAAAGAAGATCAAGGCATTCCAGTTTATACTATTCACACTGAAGTGGAAGGGATGTCTAAATCGGAACAATTTTCACAATTATTGGAACGAATTACACAAGAAGATATCCAATTCTGTACATTGAGTGAATTACTGCCAGACGATTTGAATTCATTGCCAAAAGGGCGTGTGGTGAGGGCACCATTCCCTGGGCGTGAAGGCTGGCTAGGCTGCCAAGAAGAGGAATAAGCAACCTATGTTGAATAACCGAGCGAGCAAAGTAGGAGCCTCTCTGCTGGCTCTTTTTTTTATCTTAACCTATTTATTGCCGTTGGATAGCCGTTTACTTTGGCAACCAGATGAAACACGATATGCGGAAATTAGCCGTGAAATGTTACAGCGTGGGGATTGGATTGTTCCTTACATGCTGGATGTACGTTATTTTGAAAAACCAGTAGCAGGTTACTGGATAAACAATATTAGCCAAATGATTTTTGGTGAAACTAATTTTGCTGTTCGCTTTGGTTCGGTTTTTTGTATTTTCCTCAGTGCATTACTTGTCTACCGTATGGCAAAAATGATGTGGCGCAATAACCACGTTGCTTATGTTGCTAGCCTCATTTATATCTCAATGTTCTTGGTATTCTCCATCGGAACTTACAGTGTACTCGACCCAATGTTGTCTTTATGGATAGCAGCAAGCATGTTCTGTTGTTTGTGGGCAATGAAATCGAGAGAAGTAAAATCTAAACTAGCGGCATGGCTTTGTCTTGGGCTGGCTTGTGGCATGGCATTTATGACTAAAGGCTTTTTAGCCCTTGCGATCCCCGTGATAGTCATGCTTCCTGTCACAATCTATCAAAAGCGGTTCCTTGAGTTACTTAAGTACGGGCCGCTTGCAATAATTTCGGCGGTTATTATCAGTTTGCCATGGGCTTTGGCGGTTGCAAAACAAGAGCCTGATTATTGGCATTATTTCTTTTGGATTGAGCACATTAAGCGGTTCACGGCAGATGATGCTCAGCATATCGCACCGTTTTGGTATTATATTCCGATTATTATTCTTGGCGCTATTCCATGGGCAGGGCTGTTACCCGGTGCTATCATGAAAGGTTGGAAAGAACGTAAATCTAGCCCCGATATGTTTTTCTTACTGTGCTGGTTTGTTGTTCCCGTCATCTTTTTCAGTATTTCCCGCGGTAAGTTACCAACGTATATGTTGCCGTTTATGGCGCCATTGGCATTGCTTATGGCAAAGTATGGGGTTGACTGCGTTCGTAGTGGTAAAATGAAAGCATTGAAAGCCAATGGGATTATTAATGTTGTATTAGGGATCGCTGCGGTTATAGCGGTAATTGTCGTGAGCACAGTGATCAAAAAGCCGTTATACGAACCTGATGAATGGTCAAAAATGGTGTTAGGTGTCGTTGCCTTTTCTATTTGGGCGATTATCGGTTACCTATGTACGGTATTAAATGCGAAATATTGGTTATGGGCCGCATCGTGCTCTTTGGCCGTGAGTTTGTGTATTGGCAGTGCTCTGCCGAACAACACCATCGATTCTAAATTGCCTCAAAACTTTATTCATCAAAATCATGATTTACTGATGAATAGCAAATATCTGATGGCAAGTAATGTTGGGGTCGCAGCCGGTCTTGCTTGGGAAACTCAAAATTCCAATATCTATTTATACAATAGTAGTGGAGAGTTAAGTTATGGGTTGGAATATCCAGATAGCCAACATCGCTTAATAAAACCGGACCAGTTTGCACAATGGCTGACAAAAGCACGTAAAGAAGGGCAGGTAACTGTTGTCTTTTTATTAGGCCGTAAAGAAGGGTTACCGGATATTCCTAAGCCAGATGAAGTCATTAAAAATTCACGTATGGCGATTGTGGTTTACCATCAACAATGATTGCACAACTACTGCTGTTATTGCTGGTTAGCGTTTTGACCTGCGTTGGGCAAGTGGCTCAAAAGCAAGCCGTCATCAATTGGCAGAGTAATAAAACCAATAAAACAGCATCAGCCTTTCGGTGGCTGGTGCTGGCGGTTTTTATGCTAGGCCTTGGCATGTTGTTTTGGTTGAAATTATTGGAAACCATGCCGCTGAGTATCGCTTATCCAATGTTAAGTATTAATTTTGTATTAATTACTTTAATTGGCCAGTTTGTTTATAAAGAGCAAACTGGGCTTAACCACTGGTTAGGGGTTGCTGCCATTATGTTTGGTATTTTGCTAATGAGTATCGGCGTATGAACAAGGGTTATTTGTGGGTGATTAGCAGTGCTTTATTAGTCACAGTCGCTCAACTGAGCTTAAAAGCCGGGGTAGTTGAACTACCCTCATTCACACTTGGCTGGCATTGGCTACAATTAGAGTGGTTACTCGCAAATATTACTAGCTTAGGAATTATTTTTTTAGGGTTAGTTTGTTATGCGTTATCGATGTTATGTTGGCTATTAGCTTTAAAACACATAGCATTGAATAAAGCTTATCCGCTTATTAGCTTAAGCTATGTTTTCGTTTATTTATTAGCAGTTTTCTTACCTTGGTTTAATGAACCTGCGACAGGACTAAAGGCCATTGGAATTGGCTTTATTTTATTAGGGGTATGGCTAATTAGCCGGCCCAATAAATCACCAAGTGATAGAACGGAATAATTTCTTAGTTGCTTATATTATAGTCTTCACGCACTATAATATAAGCAAGTTATCGCAATAAGATAGATAAATAAGGTGCTTTATGGTTATCAAAATACAACACCTACCACTATTATTGTGTTTAGTTTTAATTGGTTGTTCATCGACATCCGTTAAAAGAACGCCGCCGCCATTAAAAACACAATTATCAGACCCAATCATGACGATAGCGCAATTAAAAGACCAGCTAGAGCAGTGGTATGGTACGCCTTATCATTATGGTGGAATGAATCAAAATGGTGTGGATTGTTCCGGTTTTGTCTATCGCACATTTAACGACCGTTTTGCCATTCAGTTACCTCGAACAACAGTAGATCAAACTCAATTAGGCACACGGATTGATAAATCTGATTTGATGCCAGGGGATTTGGTGTTCTTTAAAACAGGTTCAGGGGAGAATGGATTGCATGTGGGGATTTACGATACCGATAATACATTCATTCACGCATCAACGAGTAAAGGGGTAATTCGTTCATCAATGGATAATGTTTATTGGCGAAAAGTGTTTTGGCAAGCAAGACGTATCTAAATTCACTATTTTATTCAGTGATTATGCTATCTTAAGGGCAAGTTTTGTTTTAAGGATAGCTCAATGTCAACAGTACGTTTACTCATCTCAGAATCCTACGACCCTTGGTTTAACCTTGCGGTTGAAGAAACTATTTTCCGACAAATGCCAACCGACCAACGTGTTATGTTTCTTTGGAGAAATGCGGATACCGTGGTTATAGGGCGTGCTCAAAATCCGTGGAAAGAATGTAATACACGGCGGATGGAAGAAGATAATGTTCGTTTAGCTCGGCGTAGTAGTGGCGGTGGTGCTGTCTTTCATGATCTAGGTAACACTTGTTTCACATTTATGGCGGGAAAGCCAGAATATGATAAAACAGTTTCTACACAAATCATTGTTGATGGATTAGCACAGGTCGGTATTAACGCACAAATTTCAGGTCGCAATGATTTGGTTTTAGATACAGAAAGTGGTCCGCGAAAAATATCCGGTTCTGCATACCGAGAAACGAAAGATAGAGGTTTTCACCATGGAACCTTGCTGATTAATGCAGATTTAAGTCGTTTAGCTAATTACCTGAATCCAGATCCTAAAAAATTACAGGCAAAAGGGATTACGTCAGTGCGTTCTCGTGTGGCTAACTTGTCTGAGCTTGTTCCTAATATTTCTCATGAAATTGTTTGTGAGGGAATAATTAAAAGTTTTTTTAATTACTTCGGTGAAACGGTCGAAGCGGAGTATATCTCCCCTGAAAAATTACCTGATTTGCCAAATTTTCCAGAAACTTTTGCTAAGCAAAGTAGTTGGGAATGGAATTTTGGGCAAGCACCAGCGTTTACTCACTATTCAGATACACGTTTTTCTTGGGGAGGAATTGAGTTTCATTTTGATATCGAAAAAGGCGTGATAAATCGCTGTCAGTTTTTTACAGATAGCTTAGACCCATCTCCTTTGGAGTGGTTAAGTGAGCAATTGACGGGTAAAACATATCAGACAGAAACAATACGTTCTTTAGGTAAACAAATGGCCGTAAAATGGCCTCAATTGCAGGAGCAGTTAGCTGATTTGGAAAACTGGCTAGTCCATGAATTAAGTTAAAAAAAGAGCCGACATAGTCGGCTCAGACATAGACTTCAAAATTGCAAATAACTAATAGGAAGGGATGTTCTAAAATAATCAGTTATGACAGCTACAAGTCATAAAGTTTTTGCATTCAGGTAATTCACCTGATTGGCGAAATTTTGCAGGCGTTGTATCAAAGTGCTTTTTAAAGATGCGGGTAAATGTCGCCTGTGAACTAAAGCCATATTGCAATGCGATATCAAGAATAGGTAAGTTGCCTTCACGTAATGATTTAGCTGCTTCTAATAAACGACGTTTACGGACGTATTCACCAAGCGTGCAGCCTTTCATTTCTTTGAAAACACGCTGTAAATGCCATTTTGAATAGCCGCTTTTATCGGCAATTGTGTCGATTTTGATGCCTTCATTGCGCTGCAACTGACTTTCAAGCCATTTAACAATATCGTTGACTACACTTTCTGACATATTTACCTCCTACTCAAGTAGGCTATTGTTCATTAATAACTAATAATAACTCACGAAATTAGGGTCTATTCTTCCTGTTTTTCCGATATATCGATAGGCTAAACGTGCGGTTTTTTAATGATAATAACTATCAGTACAATAGATATTGAAAAAATTAACATTTTAAACATTCAATATTGTATGTTTAAAATTCTTTTAATTCAAGCGCCTATGTTATCACGTCATTTTTGTAGGTAAGAAAAAGAGAAAGTTTTCATTATATTCAAAAAAATTGTTCAAGCTATTCGAAATTATTAACCAAGTAAATAATTGAAATATTATTGCTTCATTTATAATCGTATTTCTATAACAATAAACAGGAAATTCCGAGGTAATTGTTATGATTGAAAGTGCTTATAACTACAGTTTTAGTAGTATGAATAACTAATATATGCGGTAAGTTAAATACTTTGTGCGAGAGATGGATGATTATTCTATTTCTATATCAAAAAGTGGCTTGTATCGTTGTTGTGAATTAATGAGGTAAAGGGTCTATGGCAATTTTCATGTCTAATTCAAACCACAATTTATGATTGAAAAGTATTTAGAAAATTACCATGACAGATTATCTACTTTCTTATTATTCTTTTATTATATGCGAGATATTGAAAGAATTTGCTTGCTCCATTCTATTTGTTCGGGAGTGCCTTCAATACGCTGGCCATACATTTGAATAATTTGGTTACCTTGGGTATCAAAGACCTCAAGACTTGTCACAAAGCCATCTTTAGTTGGCTTACGTGTGACCCAGCACTCAGAAATGCCATTTTCAATGATATGAAGTTTAAAGTTTGTACTTGAAACATTTAACCAATCAGTTTGAGAACTTTCAACAGAGAGTGATGATAGTTCATTTATTTTTCCTGTAAATATTTGCACACACCCACGGTTTCCTACAAAGAGCATAACTTCATTTTTTGCATGGTATGCAAGAGAGAGTAATTCAGATAAAGCCGTAGTAGGGACTTGCCATGCTAATTCTTGGCTAACGACACGAAAAACTTGCTGACGACTTAGATTGTGTTTCTTTAATATACCAAAAAACTGATGAACATTGGTCATCTCACGCCATTGTTGCTCTAATTGAGAGGCGAGTTCTTCGCTAATTTTTTGTTCTGAAAATGGCGAAATTGTTTTAGGTTCGATAGGCGGATTCTCTGATGTGCTGTAGCGCTCTATCATGGCTTGCCAAGCAGCTATATCAGAGTTGTCGGTGGAAAAGACCTTGTGTAACGAATCACCATATTTATCGAAAAATTGAATACTGTGGCGAGTTCCCTCTGGCATTTTTTCAGTGAGTGCAAAAACTGAGCTCCACTGCGCAAAGAACATGCGTAAGTCTAATGCTTTAGGGTTTAGAAATAGCCCACCGTGGTTACTAAATTTTGGGTTATTGTATGCACCCGTTTGAATACTAACAGCGTACTGATTACGAGTGATCCCTATAGCTTTGCCTATTGTGGTTAAATCTTGCAAGATATCAATAGGTTTACTGACCAATCGTTGAACATTATCTTTACCGACACGACAATGAATTAGTTGGGCCTCCGATACGCCAAGTAAGGCCGCTATTTCTTGGGAGTGCTTATCAGAGTGCGTTTTCTTAGCTTGCAGGTAATCATTATAGAGGTTTGAATTCACAAATTTTTCCTTAATAAAATTAAAAGACATAGTGAAAAGTTATCAACTGATTTATTTTTTATACTGCTGATAAATTTAATAAAATCAGTTGATAACATGGTTTTTTACTACTTAACTACCAGTTGTAATTCATGTTGAGATAAAAGTTCCGACCTTCTTGGGGTACACCAGTGGAAGATAGATATGGCTTATCAAATGCATTTTTCATTGTGAGAGTCGAACTTAACCCTTTTATGAATTGATCTGCTTGGTAATTCACATAGAAATCATGAATGCTATAGCCCGCATATTGAATGACTTCTTTATGATAGCGGTCTAAGCCTTTATCAGATCTGTGATGCCACTTTTTATATTTATCGTTACCTTGAAGTTGCGTTCTTGCAGAGAATTCCCCTATCCAACCTAGAGTAAAGCCAGTACTAGCAACCGGTACATTGAATCGAGCCGTTAGTGTTTCAGGGCGTATAGACGAAAGAGAATAATGTGAGCCGTCTTCTCTACCTGTGGTTTTATTGTGATTGATATTTAATTCAAACCACCGTGTTCTGTAGCTTATAAAGCTATCAATGCCATAAATGGATGCGCTGGGGATATTGATATAATAAAGCTCATCTGGGAACCATTGGCCATACCTTGGCGTATAAAGACCTTCAAGGGCAATATGGTTTTTAGCTTTGGTCTTAAAGTAGGTTGAACCGAATTGAAGGTCGCTATTATCAATAAATACTCCATCAAAACTGATTTTTATACCTGTTTCGAGAGTTCTATTCGTTTCTGGACGTAAATCAGGCGATGGACGAAAGTTCGAGGGAGTGCCAAAAAAGGGTATAGTGAAATGGTTTGAATTGTTATAAAGCTCGGACATACGTGGAGTACGGTATGCTTCAGCGTATGATGAGTAAAGATTGAGCCAATGGGTTGGAGTAATACTAACAGCCATACGGGATGACAAGTTGATATGTTTATTTTCAGGGAAATTATTCCTCGATGCACGGTATTGTGTAAAGCGTGTTCCAATTGATAAAGTTAACGGTAATTGATGCAATGTCATGTCATTGACTAACCAGCCAGACAGGTTATCAAGTTCTGCTGGTGGATAACTTATTGCATACTGATTTGACGTTTGCTTTTGCTGATAATATTCGAAACCACTTTGAATATGATGATTTACCCAGTTATACATAGGTAAAGTGAAGCTATTAGTAAATTTAGTCCCATAGGTATATTGATTTCGCGTTTCAGAGCCATACTCTTTTGGTTTGCTCTTGACCTTAACTGTATCAGTTTGATCTAAATATAAATCTGTATAATAAATATCCCACTGGGCTTGCCAATTTACCTCATTTTTGGGTGTAAAAAATTGGCTAATGGCAACATCTCGCTGATGGCTTTGTCTTTCATGCGGTGTATTTGGATATCTATTTTTTTCTGAAGGTTTAGCGGGTTGTTTTACCCCTAAACTGTTGTTGCGGTATTCTTTTAATTGTAACGTCAAGTTATATGAAGGGTGGGCAAGCCAGCTGCTTTTGAGCATCCAGTTGCTTAGCTGTTCAGTATTATCAACCTCTTCAAACTCGGGTGAGCCGAGTAGGTGCTTTTTACGTTGACTATAGGTAAACAGAGTATCTGTTGATTCAGTTCTGCCTAATAGCGTTGCACCTGCATAGTAACCGTGATCATTACGGTTAATACCGCTAAAGACCTGACCACCGATTTTTTGCCCTGGTTTTAATATGTCAGCTGCATTTATTGTTTTGAATGATACGACTCCGGCTAACGCGCCGCCGCCATGATGTACAGATGATGCGCCTTTATGGACGTAGACTTTTTTTACTAAGGTGGGGTCAATAAATGTAGCTTCATATAAGCCGGAATAAAAGTCTTGGGTGATATTATCAACGGTGACTTTAACACCTCGTGAATCATAACCCCGCATTTGAATGCCCTGGCCATAAGTGCTATTAGAACCAGAAACAAATACTCCAGCTTGGCCTTTTAGTAAATCTAAGGCGGATGTCGCAGATTGATATTCAGGCGCTTTTGCATCAATTACATCGACTTGTTCTGCTACAGCGATATTTTCTAAACTAAGAGGTGAGGTCGAAACGTGAATAATGTCGCTGGTATTCGCTTTTGGAGTCGATAAGTTTTCACCTAAAGCGGTGTTGCTAAACCCGGTCATTACAACGGTGGCAGCAATAGCTGAGAGTGATATTTTATGATCTTGATGGATTGATGCAGGCATCGATTTAAACAGCATTGGAAATCCTTTCCTTTGGTTTCAGAATTTGCTGGCTGCCTGGATAAATAATCTGGGTGGCATGCAATAAATATTTATGTAACTCATTTATTTATTAGAACTATTTAGCCCTGTAATGTCGTAGCGAATAATGGGCTAGGCTACAGAAGTTCTAACGGATAAATTAGTTTGTAGTGAGAATTATTATCGTTGGCGCGAGGTGGGTCAAGGATTTTTTGGATTAAAATTCTGTATTTATTTTATTAATTAGATTATTATATTATTTAATTGTGCATTAAATGATAATTATTTTTTTTGTAAATATAAAAGCCCTTTAGTTTCTATGTTCACTAAAGGGCTCATAATAAAAAAATTGGAATGATTTGGCTTATTTAAAGCGTGACTCAACAGCTTGAGCAAGAATTTCAATAAGTTGTTCGGTATCTTCCCAGCCAAGACATGGGTCGGTAATAGATTGGCCATAAACTAACGGTTGGTCAGAAACCACTTTTTGTGTGCCTTCAACTAAGAAGCTTTCTGCCATCACTCCACTGATAGCGGTCGAGCCATCTTTTATTTGCTCCGCAATATCTCGTGCAACTTCGAGTTGGCGACGATGAATTTTTTGGCAATTACCATGGCTGAAATCGACCACTAAATGCTCTGGTAATTCGAATTTACGCAGTTTGTCACAGGCTGCTGCTAAATCACCAGCCGTGTAATTAGGCTGTTTACCGCCACGCATAATGATATGGCCATGCGGGTTACCACTGGTTTGGTAAATGGTCATTTGGCCATTCTTATCCGGCGATAAAAACATATGCTGCGCCTTTGCAGCTCTTATCGCATCAATAGCAATATTAATATTGCCGTCGGTGCCATTTTTGAAACCTACAGGACAGGACAATGCGGATGCCATTTCACGGTGGATTTGGCTTTCTGTTGTGCGAGCGCCAATTGCTCCCCAACTAATGAGATCGGCAATATATTGGCCCGTGACCATATCAAGGAATTCGGTTGCCGTGGCTAACCCTAACTGGTTAACTTCAATCAATAATTTACGAGCTAACCGGATACCGGTGTTGACTTGGCAAGAATTATCGAGGTTAGGATCAGAAATTAACCCTTTCCAACCAACGACAGTTCGTGGTTTCTCAAAGTAAGTTCGCATGACAATTTCTAAACGGTCTTGATGACGCTCTCTTAACACATTTAATTTTTTAGCGTATTCAATAGCCGCATCGATGTCATGAATCGAACAAGGGCCAACAATAACCAGTAAACGTGGGTCTTGGCCGGATAATATCTGTTCTATGCGTTTTCGTGACGCTGTCACGTTTTCAGCGACTTTTTGGGAAATAGGAAACTCATCAGCAAGAGTTTGTGGGGTAATTAAGCTGTCCACTCTCGCAGTACGTAATTCATCAGTTTTGTGCATTTTCTTTCTCAAAGAACTTTAATAGGCATATGCCCTATAAGTGATTAAGATCACAATAAACGAATATGGCTTAATTTCAACCTCCAACTTAGCAGGAATGAATATTTTTTTTATTTGTATTCATTAAAAGATTCGTCTTTGTAAGCCCATGGTATCAATCACTTTTGCTGAAATTTCTTCAACAGAATAGTTAGTTGTATTTAAGTAGTTGATTTTATTTTGTCTAAATAAAGCTTCCACTTCAGCTATCTCAATACGACATTGCCTTATGGATGCATAACGGCTATTTTCACGGCGCTCTTCGCGGATAGCTGCTAGCCGTTCAGGGCTAATAGTTAAACCAAACAATTTATGTGTATATGGGCGTAATGCTGCAGGTAATTGTAAATTATCCATATCATCAGCCGTAAATGGGTAATTTGCCGCTTGGATACCAAATTGCATCGCTAAGTAGAGGCTTGTTGGCGTTTTGCCACAACGTGAAACACCAATTAGTATCACTTGAGCTTGGTCTAAATTTCGTAAAGAAATCCCATCGTCGTGAGCCAGTGTGTATTCAATAGCAGCTATACGTGCATCATATTGATTCATATTTTGCATAGATAGGCCATGGGTTCGGTTGAGTTTTGGCTCAGGTTCTAGGCCGACTTCCTTCTGAATTGGGGCGACTAGACTTTGGACGATATCTTGGCAAAAACCTGCACTCTGGGTAATGATTTGCTTAACTTCAGGGGAGATAATCGAATAGAACACTAAAGGACGCAACTGGGTTTCTTCGAAGATAATATCTATTTTTTGCTTAATTTCATGTGCACGAGCTTCGCTTGTTACAAACGGCAGAGTATAAGAAATAAATGACAGAGGAAATTGAGAAAGTACGGCATGTCCCAAAGTTTCAGCGGTTATCGCTGTTCCATCAGAAATAAAAAAAACAGTACGTTGAACTTGGCTTACCATATTATTCATTGCTCCTAATTCGCTCATCATTATTCGTCTCTATTGTATTTATCACTGGATATTGGGAAATATTATCTTTGTTTAAAGTTTAAAAATTAGTTTATAGGGGAAACTATAGCCATTTTTTGAACGATTTTTAGAACAAAAAAGTTTTCTTCAGTGATGGAACGATTCACCAGTCCATCTTCTCTTAGCGTCTGTGCTAGTCTATTTCACGAGGCGAAATTTCGCCAACGAGATTTTTTACGATTTGTACTCTGTCACTAAATTGCTATAAAAGGATCGCTTTCAATGTCCACAAATGGCCTCACTCCGTGTAATGTACTTTGGTATAACCAATTAGGGATGAATGATGTTGACCGTGTCGGGGGCAAAAATGCTTCTCTCGGTGAAATGATCACTAACTTATCTGATCTGGGAGTATCCGTACCTAACGGTTTCGCGACAACCGCACAGGCGTTTAATGATTTTCTGGAGCAGAGCGGTGTAAATCAACGCATTTATAACCTGCTAGATGAAACGGATATTGATGATGTGAACCAACTGGCTGTAGCAGGTGCTCAGATCCGTCAATGGGTGATTGATACACCATTGACGAAGGAGTTGGAACAAGATATTCGTGATGCTTTCGCACAACTGTCAGAAGGTGAAGCGGAAGCTTCATTTGCTGTCCGCTCATCGGCAACTGCTGAGGACATGCCTGACGCTTCGTTTGCAGGGCAACAGGAAACATTCCTTAACGTTCAAGGAATTGACGCTGTATTAGTTGCGATTAAACACGTTTTTGCTTCATTGTTTAATGACCGTGCGATTTCATATCGTGTTCACCAAGGTTATGATCACCGCGGTGTAGCACTGTCCGCGGGCGTTCAACGCATGGTACGTTCAGATTTAGCCTCATCGGGTGTTATGTTTACGATTGATACTGAATCGGGCTTCGACCAAGTCGTATTTATTACCTCTGCGTATGGTTTAGGTGAGATGGTGGTGCAAGGCGCCGTGAATCCAGACGAGTTTTATGTCCATAAACCAACGTTAGCCAATAACCGTCCTGCAATTGTGCGCCGTACCCTAGGCTCTAAAAAATTACAAATGGTGTATGCCAACAGTAAAGAGCACGGTAAACAAGTACAAATTGAAGATGTGCCAGAAGCACTACGCAATCGTTTCTCTTTAACTGATCTCGAAGTGGAAGAGCTTGCACGCCAAGCTATACAGATTGAAAAGCACTACGGTCGCCCAATGGATATTGAGTGGGCAAAAGATGGTCATAATGGGCGTTTGTATATTGTCCAAGCAAGGCCAGAAACCGTTCGCTCTAATCAACAAGTGATGGAGCGTTATCAATTAAAACAACAAGGACAAGTTTTAGTTGAAGGACGTGCAATCGGTCATCGTATTGGCTCTGGGGCTGTTAAAGTCATACATAACTTGAGTGAAATGGATAGAATTCAGGTGGGTGATGTACTTGTTACCGATATGACAGACCCTGATTGGGAGCCTATCATGAAAAAAGCCGCTGCGATTGTTACGAATCGTGGTGGACGTACATGCCATGCTGCGATTATCGCGCGTGAATTAGGCATTCCTGCGGTTGTGGGTTGTGGTGATGCGACTGACCGTTTGCAAGAAGGCCAAGAAGTGACAGTTTCTTGTTCAGAAGGTGATACGGGCTTTGTATACGAAGGTAAACTGGCGTTTGAAATTCACAGTTCTGAAGTGAGTGATATGCCAAATCTAGATGTCAAAATCATGATGAATGTCGGTAACCCTGACCGTGCATTTGATTTTGCTTGCTTACCTAATGAAGGCGTGGGTCTAGCTAGACTTGAGTTTATCATCAATCGTATGATTGGTGTTCACCCAAGGGCATTACTGGAATTTGATCAGCAATCTCCTGAGTTACAAGCAGAAATTCACCAAATGATGGCGGGCTATGATGACCCGATTGAATTTTATGTCGGTAAATTAACTGAAGGGATTTCTACTCTAGCCGCTGCTTTCTGGCCAAAACGCGTTATTGTCCGTTTATCTGACTTCAAGTCTAATGAATATGCCAACTTAGTCGGTGGGGATATTTATGAACCTGAAGAAGAAAATCCAATGTTAGGTTTCCGTGGTGCAGGGCGCTATGTATCTGACAGCTTCCGTGCCTGTTTTGCATTGGAATGCGAAGCGGTTAAACGTGTTCGCAACACTATGGGGTTAACGAATGTTGAAGTTATGATCCCATTTGTGCGGACAGTTGCACAAGCTGAGTCTGTAGTTGCTGAGCTGGCTAAACATGATTTGAAACGTGGTGAAAACGGTCTAAAAGTCATTATGATGTGCGAAATTCCATCAAATGCTTTACTGGCAGATCAATTCCTCGAACATTTCGACGGTTTCTCTATCGGTTCGAATGATATGACTCAGTTAACATTAGGTCTTGATAGGGATTCTGGTGTTGTTTCTGAGTTATTTGATGAACGAAACGATGCGGTAAAAGCCATGTTATCTATGGCTATACAGGCTGCAAAACGACAAAACAAATATGTAGGTATTTGTGGTCAAGGGCCATCCGACCATCAAGATTTTGCTCAATGGCTGGTAGATGAAGGTATTGATAGTTTATCTTTGAATCCAGATACCGTGGTACAAACATGGCTGACGATAGCTGAGAATCAATAGTTATCTCGTTTTTTAATCATCAAGGCTGAATGTGAATAACATTCAGCCTTCGCATTTATTTGATTAAAATTACCTATTACAGAAATTGATTAATACTATTATTAATAGGTTGATAGCAAACAGTTCTAAATAAATATTCATATAATACTTTTTAGGTATAAATAAAAAAAGAATATAATTACTCTTATTTTGTGTATTTAGTTTGGGCAGAAAATATACCTTAAATAGAAATAACGGAATTTATTTAATTATATAACGCTAAAGGAGTATGAAAACTGCTAGTTATGTCAAAAATTGATATTAATCAATAATTATAAAGTGATGTTCTGATTACGATATGAATAATATTCATATTAAATGAAGATAAAAAAAAAGCCTATCATGGGCTGACAGGCAAAGACTACACACAGCAATTCAGTTAAATAAAGCGACGCCTAAAAAGGGAGGGGCATAGCTTTTTATATCCATATGATTCAATAATAGAATATTAAACTATTCATATTATACAATCATTAAGAACACTCTCAATATTAATATTACTCATTGTTACTTAAAGAGAATTAATTCAATAGATTTATGTTAACATAAATTAGACTAAATACTAACGTTAGAATGTTAAATATTGTTTCTAAATATTAATGGAGCAATACTTATTAAGTTAGCAGGCATGTCTTGCTTGAACATGCCTGCTACTAATCAACTACGTACTACTTTTTAATCGAAAACTCTTCTTCTAGAAATTTTTCAGTTTCTGTTAAGTCTTCACTTGGAACTGCAACCTCATTCATCCAAGCTTTTAATAAGCTATATGAAACGGCTAATACAACAGGGCCAATAAACAAACCAATCATGCCAAATGATAAAATTCCACCAATAACACCAACAAGGATCAGAACCATTGGTAAGTCAGCCCCCATTTTGATGAGCCATGGGCGAAGAACGCCATCCATAGTGGCAACAACGGCGGCCCATATAGCAAGAATAATTCCCCATGTCGTATCACCTGTCCAAAATAGCCAAATGACGGATGGCACCATAATGAGTAGAGGCCCCAATTGCGCCACACAGCATATAAACAACAAGACAGTTAAGATGGCCGCATAACCAATACCCGACAAGGCAAGTCCAATTCCTCCGACGATGGCTTGAATTAGCGCGGTGACGACGACACCAAGGGCAACAGCTCGAATAGATTGTGCCGCTAACACGACGGCAGCATCCCCACGGATCCCTGCGAGACGGACCGCAAAGTGACGGATGCTAACCATGACAGATTCGCCTTTAAGGTAGAGCAATCCACTAAATAGCAGCATTAGCATCAAGTGAAAAACAAATCTTCCTGCGCTAATGGCCTGTGTAGCAAACCAGCCAGCAGCTTGGCCAAAATAGGGTTGAATTTTAGCAAGTAAAGCATTCCCCCCACTGGCGACTAAGCTATGCCATGCATAGTAAATTTTCTCACCCACCATTGGAATGGTATTGAGCCATTCTAAATCAGGCAATGTTAAGCTTGACGGCGATTTCGCTAAATCAATAAGTGGTGTGCTATTTTCAATGATACTGCCAATTAGAATACCCAATGGAATAACGAACAGCAGTAATATAAGAAGAACCATCACCAATGTAGCTAACCAGCGCTTATGCCATAAGCGAGCTTCCAGTCTTAATAATAGTGGCCAAGTAGCAATTACCATCATTCCAGCCCATACAAAGCCAAGAATAAATGGATTAAGTACCCAAAAGCAGGCTGCTATCATTAAAACGATGGATAATAGGCCGAAAATAAGTTTGGGAAGATCCAAGCGTTTTTGCGATTTTTCCATTAATGACTGGTCCTTTACAAATGAAAATTCTGTGTCTGTGGCAAATTTTTAGGCGAAAATAACGTAATTTTTTTTCACGGTTAAAAAAAACAATATTGTGATATGGTTCATAATGACAATGTCATCAGCGGCTGTGCTGTCTTTACAGGCTGTGAAGGTAACCCATCATAGACCTAAGACACTATTGTGCAACTTAAAATAAAGATAGTACATAACGAGTAATGCGAACACTAAACAACAAGAGTCATCGTTAATAATGATCCCGCGTATATCAGAAGCTCCTCATCTTAGTCATCTAGTTATTGAGTTCTTGCATGAGCTACAAGAACAGGGTTTTACTGGGGATAACGGCACCAGCTATGCTGAACGTTTATCCATGGCAACAGATAATAGTATTTACCAACTATTACCCCAAGCGGTTGTATTTCCGCGTTCGAGTGCAGATGTACAAATTATCACTCGGCTTGCGGGGCAAGCGAAATTTCGTGAGCTCAGCTTTACACCTCGGGGTGGTGGGACGGGAACTAATGGGCAATCCTTAACTGAAGGGATTGTTGTGGATATGTCCCGTTATATGAATAGGATTTTAGAAATAAACCCAGAGCAAGGTTGGGTTAAAGTTGAGGCTGGGGTCATCAAAGACCAATTAAATCAATACCTCAAACCTTACGGTTATTTCTTTTCGCCGGAGCTATCTACCAGCAACCGAGCAACATTAGGTGGAATGATCAACACTGACGCATCTGGTCAAGGCTCATTAGTATATGGTAAAACCTCTGATCACGTGTTAGGCGTTAAAGCCATGGTGTTAGGTGGAGAATGCCTAGATACACGTGCTATGCCTATCGAACTCGCCCAAACGATTGCGTCAGAAGATTCAACAGTGGGGCGTATATATAAAACAGTATTAGAACGCTGTTTAGAGCAACGTCCATTAATTGAAGAAAAATTTCCCAAGTTAAATCGTTTCCTGACAGGGTATGATTTACGTCATGTATTTAATGATGAACTAACAGAATTTGACCTTACCCGTATCTTGACTGGGTCTGAAGGGTCTTTAGCCTTTATTACCGAGGCGACGCTTGATATCACACCTTTGCCAAAAGTACGCCGCTTAGTAAACGTCAAATATGACTCTTTTGAGTCCGCATTGCGTAATGCACCTTTTATGGTTGATGCAAAAGCCTTGTCTGTTGAAACAGTTGACTCGAAAGTATTGAATTTAGCGCGTGAAGATATTGTTTGGCACTCAGTTAAAGCATTGATTACTGACATTCCAAATAAGGAAATGTTGGGGCTGAATATTGTTGAGTTTAGTGGTGATGATGAAGCGGAAATTAACCAATTAACTGAAAGCCTTTGTCAGCGGCTTGATGAGTTAATGGCGAATAACCAAGCCGGCGTGATTGGTTATCAAACCTGTCATGACCTTGAAGATATTACGCGCATTTATAACATGCGTAAAAAAGCAGTTGGGCTGTTAGGGAACAGCAAGGGTGCTGCAAAGCCAATTCCGTTTGTTGAGGATACTTGTGTTCCTCCTGAGCATCTTGCTGATTATATAGTGGAATTCCGTGCATTATTAGACAGCCACAACTTGAATTATGGCATGTTTGGCCACGTGGACGCAGGGGTATTACATGTCCGTCCTGCGCTTGATATGTGTGATCCGCAGCAAGAAGTATTGATGAAACAAATTTCTGATGAAATTGTGGCATTAACCGCTAAATATGGTGGGCTTTTGTGGGGGGAACATGGGAAAGGTTTCCGTGCGCAATATAGTCCTGAATTTTTTGGCGATGTATTATACGGTGAGCTTCGGAATATTAAAGCGGCATTTGACCCCGATAACCGTTTGAACCCAGGTAAAATTTGCCCACCTGCGGGGTTGGATGCACCGATGAAGCAGGTTGATGACATCAAGCGAGGAACGTATGACCGGCAAATTCCAGTCCAAATGCGCCAAGAGTTCCGTGGTGCTATGGAGTGTAATGGCAATGGGCTGTGTTTCAATTTTGATGTAAAGAGCCCAATGTGCCCATCGATGAAGGTGAGTGGTCAACGAGTCCATTCTCCGAAAGGCCGTGCAACACTTGTTCGTGAATGGTTAAGGTTGCTAGCGGAACAAGGCGTTACACCAGAACACCTTGAAAAAGGAATTACGCACAACCAGTCTTCATTAAGAGGCTTAATCGAGAAAACCCGTAATACTTGGCGTGCGAAGCAAGGGGATTATGATTTTTCTCATGAAGTGAAAGCTTCAATGGCTGGGTGCCTCGCCTGTAAAGCCTGCTCAACACAATGCCCGATTAAAATTGATGTGCCATCATTTAGAGCTAAATTTTTAGCATTGTATCATGGGCGTTATTTGCGACCTATTCGGGACCATATTGTTGCAAACGTCGAAGCGAGTGCACCAATACTTTCCAAGGTACCTAGCGTATTTAATTTCTTTTTACGTCAACCGGTGGTGCAAAAACTGAGCCAACACACCATTGGTATGGTGGATTTACCGTTATTTTCTCAACCCACATTAAAACAAGAACTTTCAGGCCATGCCGCGGTTTCTGTTACGCTTGAACAACTTGAAAGTATGGCGGATTCACAGCGTGAAAAATATGTGCTGGTGGTTCAAGACCCTTTCACTAGCTATTACGATGCCAAAGTGGTGGCAGATTTTGTCCGCTTAATTGAAAAGTTAGGTCTTAAACCTGTATTGTTACCGTTTTCACCGAATGGAAAAGCGCAACACATCAAAGGTTTTTTAGCGAAATTTGCTAAAACAGCTCGCAAGACAGCGGACTTTTTAAATCGAGTGGCAAAATTACAGTTACCAATGGTCGGTGTTGACCCTGCACTGGTACTTTGTTATCGCGATGAATACCATGAAATTTTAGGTAAAGAACAGTGCCAATTTACGGTGATGTTGGCGCATGAGTGGTTAATGACATTGCCTGAACCACACAATGTGCAAGTGGCTTCGACACAACCATGGTATTTTTTCGGTCATTGTACGGAATCAACGGCTTTACCTAATAGTGCGAATCAATGGGCAGCGTTATTTGCTCGCTTTGGGCAAACATTAAATAATGTTAGTGTTGGCTGTTGTGGCATGGCAGGGACTTATGGGCACGAAGTGGCCAATCTTCAAAATTCAAAAGGAATTTATGATTTATCGTGGAAAGGCGCGATGTCTTCTTTGCCAAAAGATCGCTGTTTAAGTTCAGGTTATTCTTGCCGTAGCCAAGTTAAGCGAATGGAAAATGTATCGATAAAACATCCGATTCAAGCACTGTTGGAGATAGTTTAATGATTTGGAAACGTCAATTTAATTTGCAACAACTCGCTGAAATGTCAAAAACCTGCATGTTAGGGCATCTTGGCATTGAAATCACGGCAATTGGAGATGATTATTTAGAGGGAATAATGCCTGTCGATCATCGTACCAAACAGCCTTTTGGGTTATTGCATGGCGGTGCTTCTGTTGTGTTAGCCGAATCCTTGGGTTCAATTGCGGGTTATATGTGCTCGGAAGGGGAACAAAAGGTGGTCGGGTTGGAAATCAATGCAAATCATGTTCGTGCTGCTCGCTCAGGGGTTGTGAAAGGTATTTGTAAGCCTATTCATATAGGACGTCGCCAGCAAGTGTGGAATATTGAAATTTTCAATGAACAAGGCAAATTGTGTTGTACTTCTCGCCTGACAACTGCGGTATTATTTGAATAATAACCATTCTATATATAGGGTTTTTTGGCTAATTAAATGCCAGAACACCCTATAAAACCCTTATTTTTATATGGTTATATGGCCATTCTTTCTATAAATTCATTTTTTATCAAGTTAATTAAGTTGTATAATAAATGCATCTTTATTAATTTGTGTCATTTAAATGTATTATTTAGTACAAATTTGAATAAAAAACACAACTCTACTTATTCATTATTTATCAATGGGTTAATCTTATTTTGCTAGGGGGGTGTTTGTTTTTTTACCTGATAGTGAGCAAGAAAAGAGCTAAAATAGCTATAACCTCTTAAAACAAATGGTTGAAGTCAATTAGCTAATCATTACCATAGGGTAGGCAGAGTTAATCTCCTGATAACAGGCTGAAAAGCCATAAGAAATGTGGGGTCAATATGACTGACGGTGTAGAGACATTTTCATTTGATGAAAACAATTGGCAGGGAGTTAGCCTGACACAAAGCGCTGCAAAACAAATCAAAAAATTGATGGTGCAAAACCCAAACACTAAAGGGCTTTCACTTGGCGTAAAACAGTCCGGCTGCGCGGGTTTTGGTTATGTATTTGAAATGATCGAAAACCCAACAGAGCAACACCTGTTATTTGAACTCGATGGCGCACATCTTTATGTGCCAAAAGAAGCAATGCCATTTATTGATGGCACAGTCGTTGATTTTGTCCAAGAAGGGCTGAATCAAATTTTCAAATTCAATAACCCGAAAGCCCAACATGCCTGTGGGTGTGGTGAAAGCTTCGGCGTTTAACATGTGAAGTCAGATTATGTCACAGAGCAATGTAGAAGTTGGCGATGATGTTCAAAGCTGGCTTGATGACCAGCGTTATAAAGAAGGCTTCTTTACCGAAGTCGCGACTGATGAAATGGCGAAAGGCATCAACGAAGATGTGATCCGCGCAATTTCAGCAAAACGTAATGAGCCTGAGTGGATGCTCCAATTCCGTCTTGAAGCCTTTAATCACTGGAAAGGCATGGAAGAGCCTCATTGGCTTAAAGCGAATTACCCAAATCTCGATTATCAAGACTATAGCTATTATTCTGCGCCATCTTGTGGCTCATGTGATGATACCTGTGGTTCGCAATCTGGTGCAACCCAAGGCACAGGTGTAGCGGAAACCAATAATTATTTAACGGCTGAAGTTGAAGAAGCTTTTAACCAATTGGGTGTTCCTGTACGTGAAGGGAAGGCTGTTGCGGTTGACGCCATTTTTGACTCGGTCTCGGTATCTACAACTTACCGTGATGACTTAGCCAAACATGGGGTTATTTTTTGTTCGTTCAGTGAAGCTATTCAAGAGTACCCTGAACTGGTACAGAAATATCTCGGCTCAGTTGTTTCGAGCCATGATAACTTTTTTGCGGCATTAAATGCGGCGGTAGCTTCAGATGGTACGTTTGTGTATGTACCAAAAGGCGTACATTGCCCAATGGAGCTATCAACTTATTTTAGGATCAACGCAGCCAAAACAGGCCAGTTTGAGCGTACGATTTTAATTGCCGATGAAGGTAGCTATGTCAGTTATATCGAAGGGTGTTCTGCGCCTGTTCGTGATAGCTATCAGCTCCATGCGGCGGTTGTTGAAGTGATTATTCATAAAGATGCCGAAGTTAAATATTCGACTGTCCAAAACTGGTTCTCCGGTGGAGATAGCGAAGCCGGTGGGATCCTGAACTTTGTGACTAAGCGTGCATTGTGTGAAGGTGAAAATTCAAAAATGTCATGGACGCAGTCAGAAACTGGCTCTGCCATCACATGGAAATACCCAAGCGTTATCCTTAAAGGGGATAACTCTGTCGGTGAGTTTTTCTCTGTTGCATTAACAAATGGTAATCAGCAAGCAGATACCGGAACGAAAATGATCCATATCGGGAAAAACACCCGTTCAACGATTATTTCTAAAGGTATTTCAGCAGGTAAAAGCCAAAACAGTTATCGCGGTTTAGTGAAAATTTTACCAAGTGCACATAATGCTCGTAACTTTACCCAATGTGACTCTATGTTAATTGGTACACAGTGCGGTGCACATACTTTCCCGTATGTGGAAGTTAAAAATAATACGGCACAGCTCGAACATGAAGCGACAACCTCACGTATTGGAGAAGACCAGTTATTTTACTGTTTACAACGTGGTATCAGCGAAGACGATGCGATATCAATGATTGTAAATGGTTTCTGTAAAGATGTGTTCTCGGAGCTTCCATTAGAATTTGCCGTAGAAGCACAAAAATTACTGGCAATCAGCTTAGAGCACAGTGTTGGTTGATCCTAATCGAGTTTATTTGCGCTAAGGCGCTAAAGGCATGTAAATATGTTAAGTGTTAAAGATTTACACGTGAGTGTAGAAGGTAATGAGATTTTAAAAGGGTTATCTCTGGAAGTAAAACCAGGGGAAGTTCACGCCATCATGGGCCCAAATGGCTCTGGTAAAAGTACATTATCAGCCACACTTGCTGGCCGCGAAGAGTATGAAATTGATAGCGGTGAAGTGACGTTTAAAGGTAAAGACCTGTTTGAGTTAGATCCCGAAGAGCGTGCAGGGGAAGGCGTTTTCCTCGCATTCCAATACCCTGTTGAAATTCCAGGGGTCAGTAACCAATTTTTCTTACAAACCGCCGTTAATGCGGTCAGAGAATATCGCCAGCAAGAAGCATTAGATCGTTTTGATTTCCAAGATTTTATTGAAGATAAAATCAAATTATTAGAAATGCCAGAAGATTTACTTGCTCGTTCTGTTAACGTGGGTTTTTCCGGTGGTGAGAAAAAACGTAACGATATCCTGCAGATGGCAGCTCTAGAGCCTCAATTGTGTATTCTTGATGAAACTGACTCCGGTTTAGATATTGATGCGCTGAAAATTGTGGCTAACGGTGTGAATTCATTACGTTCGCCTGAACGTTCATTTATTATCGTAACCCACTATCAACGTATTTTGGATTATGTAAAGCCTGACTTTGTCCACGTGTTATATCAAGGGAAAATCATCAAATCAGGTGATTTCAGTTTAGCGAAAAAACTGGAGGAGCAGGGTTATGGCTGGCTTATTGACCAACAGTGAAAGAGCACAAAAACGTGCTGAAGTTGCAAAGCTCAATGAGCAAGCAATGTCACGTTTTTCTGAATTGTTTGAGCAACGACACGGTGTGAATTCTCAACATGCTAAAACCCATTGGGAAATGGCAAAACAAGTTGGCTTGCCTGCGTTTCGCCATGAAGATTGGCACTATACACCATTAAATACGGTACTTGAGGCTCAATATCGTTTTAGTGATAGCGATGTTGAAGCAAAAGACTGTGAAGCATTGGCTCTGCCGATTGACGCCTATCGCCTTGTTTTAATTGATGGGCGCTATAGTTCAGCACTAAGCTCCATTGATATGGGGCCATTCCAAGTGTCTTTGCTTGATAACCAAGACTTGCTTCCTTCGCCTGTAAATAGCGAGATTTTCTTGCATTTAACAGAAAGCTTGGCGGTACAACCGTTAGTTGTTCATCTTGCTGCAAATAAAATAGCAGAGAAACCATTGTATCTGCTGAATATTTCAACGGGTAGCAGCGATAAACAGGCTACGAATATTAGCCAGTATCGCTACCATTTAACGTTAGATGCGAACAGCAAAGCTCAAGTGATTGAGCATTATGTCAGTTTGAATGACCAAATGCACATGACGGGCAGCCGTTTAACGGTTGAAGTCGGTGATAATGCAGATTTTAGTCACTTTAAGTTAAATATTGAAAATGGTCAGGCTCAGCATTTTGCTCACAATGATATTGTTATTGGGCGTGATAGTCGGGTGAAAAGTACGAGCTTTTTACTTGGCGCATTATTAACGCGAAACCATACCAGTGCTCGCCTTGATGGTGAAAATACAGAATTTGAACTTAACAGTTTATTGCTGCCTAAAGGCAATGAAATTGCAGATACTCGTACGTATTTGGAGCACAATAAGGGTTACTGTAATAGCCGCCAACTACATAAAGTCATTGCGATGGATAGCAGTAAAGCTGTCTTTAATGGCATGATTAAAGTAGCGCCGAATGCATTAAAAACAGATGGTCAGATGACTAACAATACGTTGTTGTTAGGTGAAAAAGCTGAAATTGATACTAAACCTCAGCTTGAGATTTATGCGGACGACGTAAAGTGTGGTCACGGTGCAACGGTCGGTCGTATTGATGACGAACAACTGTTTTATCTGCGTTCAAGAGGCATTGAGGGTAAAGCAGCAAAACATATGATTATCATCGCATTTGCTGCAGAACTTACAGAATCTATTGAATCGGAAGAGTTAAAACACGCTGTGATGGCAAACATCCGCCAGCGCTTAGCGGAGGTTTAATATCCATGCTATTCAATGTCGCTTCAGTCAGGCAGGATTTTCCTGCCTTATCACAGTCAGTCAATAATCATCCGCTGGTTTATTTAGATAGCGCCGCAAGTGCACAAAAGCCTTTGCAAGTTATTGAAAAAGAAAGTGAGTTTACGTTACATCAGTATGCCGCGGTTCACCGTGGTATACATACTCTCAGTGCAAATGCCACGACAATGATGGAGGAGGTTCGTCAAAAAGCCGCCGCTTTCATTCACGCAGCTTCAAATGAAGAAATCGTGTTTGTTAAAGGCACAACGGAAGGTATTAACCTTGTTGCAAATAGTTTTGGTCGAAAGTATTTCCATGAAGGGGACAATATTGTCATCACTGAAATGGAACATCATGCGAATATTGTACCTTGGTATATGTTAGCTGAAGAAATTGGTTTTGAAATCCGAGTTATCCCAATTTCTGATGATGGTAGGCTACAGTTAGAGGTATTAAATGATGTCATTGATTCACGTACGCGATTATTGAGCTTTACACATATCTCTAATGTATTGGGAACAGTTAATCCCGTACAGGAGATAATCAAGCAAGCACGAGCAATTGCTGCCTCAAAAGGCGGTGAAATCACGGTATTGGTTGATGGTGCGCAAGGTGCAATGCATCAGCAGGTTGATGTACAAGCCTTAGACTGTGATTTCTATGTGTTTTCAGGTCACAAGCTATATGGCCCGACGGGTATTGGTATCCTTTATGGTAAAAAAGCTATTTTGGATATGATGCCACCATGGGAAGGTGGTGGGGCGATGATCCGCCAAGTCAGCCTGACCAAAGGGATCACTTTTGCTGACGCACCTTGGCGCTTTGAAGCGGGAACACCGAATGTAAGCGCAATTATTGGTTTAGGGGCGGCATTTGATTATTTAAATGCACTAAATTTATCTGATGTATTTGCTCATGAAGCTGAAGTGATGGCTTATGCTTCTAAAAAATTGCAAGAAATACCTTCAGTTATATTATATGGCAATGACCAACGGGAAGGTGTTCTGGCTTTCAATTTAGGCAAGCACCATGCTTATGATGTTGGGTCTTTCCTTGACAGGTATGGCATTGCAATCCGTACTGGGCATCATTGTGCTTTACCATTAATGGAACATTATCACGTTCCTGCTATGTGCCGTGCTTCTGTGGGGATATACACCACGAAAGAAGAAATCGATTCTTTATACAATGCGTTACAGCGCATTAAAAAATTGTTAGGCTAAGCACATAAGAAATATATGGTAAAGGAACTGAGCATGCCCGCATTACCCGATGAAAATAAGTTATTACGTAATTTCTCCCGTTGTCAGGACTGGGAGGAACGCTATCTCTATATGATAGAGCTAGGGGGACGTTTACCTGGACTCTCAGAGGTACAAAGAAGCGATAATAATTTAATCGCAGGGTGCCAAAGCCAAGTGTGGATTGATATGCAAAAACAAGCAGACGGGACAATTACGTTTGCAGGTGATAGCGATGCTGCAATCGTTAAAGGGTTAGTTGCTATTGTGATTATCCTTTTTCAAGGCAAAACGGCGCAACAAATACTCGCACTCGATGTGAAGTCATTTTTTGAACAACTTGCATTGGAGCAACATTTAACACCTTCGCGAACTCAAGGTTTAAATGCGATGATCCGTACAATTTTATCGCGTGCGGCACAATTAGTATGATCCTACCGAGGGAGCGTTATGCTCCCTTGAGGTTGTTGACAAAGCGGGATAAAAGCGTGGTTTTTCCCGCTTTGTGTTATCAGCCGAAAATCAATAAATTGATTTTCCTAATTTATTTTCAATAACCTATTAGACTTGCTGCCAAACATAATATGTTTGGCAGCAAGTCTGCAGGGAGCTTTATGCTCCCTTACTTATTTTACTTCTTGGTTATTATTTTTATTCGACCAGTCCATTAAAGTGATTGTATTTGGCTATCATAAAAAGACTACTACCTTATTAATACTTAATAAAAATATTTAATTAGTATTAAAGATATGAAGGATAGTTGCTATTATGAACAATAATCATTGAATTATTGTAAGAACACTATTTTCCTTGGAGTAGGTATGAAAAGAGTTTTGACGGTGGCAAGTTTATTTGTCATGAGCGCCTTATTGGCTCCAGCTCAAGCAAAAGAATATCCATTACCTGACAGTAACACTCGTCTTATCGGGGAAAATTACACGTATATCGTCCCCAATGATGGGCGACCATTGGAGGCCATTGCAAGTGAGCACCAAATCGGTCTACTCGGTATGCTTGAAGCAAACCCAGGAACAGACCCGTACCTTCCTGAAGCGGGTAAAGAACTCATCATTCCAGCACAAATGTTGTTACCATCAACACCAAGAACGGGAATTGTGATTAACCTGGCGGAGCTGCGTTTATATTATTACCCTGCGAACAGTGAGGAAGTGATTGTTTATCCTATCGGTATCGGCCAGTTAGGTCGCGACACACCTGAAATGGTGACTTCAGTAAGTCAGTCAATTAAAGATCCTACATGGACACCAACGGCGAATATCCGTAAAAATTACGCTAAAGAAGGTATAACTCTTCCAGCCGTCGTTCCAGCAGGGCCTGAAAATCCAATGGGCTTGTATGCATTACGCCTAGCGTATGGGCGTGGTGAATATCTGATACACGGCACTAATGCGGATTTTGGTATTGGTATGCGAGTGAGCTCCGGTTGTATTCGTTTACGTCCTGATGATATCGAAGCGTTATTCAAGACAGTACCAAAAGGAACTCGTGTCCAAGTTATTGATCAGCCTGTAAAATACTCCAAAGAAACTGATGGCAGTTATTACATTGAGGTGCATCAGCCATTATCTCGGACAAGTAATGATGACCCACAAACAATGCCAATCAAACTGACTGACGATTTCAAGCGTTTTCTGGAAAATGAAGGGGTTGATAAGGCTTTAGTAGAAAAAGAGCTAGCAAGGCGTTCTGGGATGCCTGTGCGTGTGAATAATGATCAGGGTAATAGTTCTTCAGACTCTGAAACGCAGCACGAAGGGTTAGTGCCTATTGAACCTTTTACTATTTCACAGCCACAGCCTATCTATGACCATAAAGTCAGCGCAGTGCTTCCTACTAAATATCGCTCTTCCTCTGTAGTTGAATAACTACTCCAAATAATAAGGGCCTATTTTCATAGGCCCTCATAAATACTATTAGCTTCAAAGAAGCGCCGTTTCAACTAGACAACGACCAAATCTAACTTATTTTTTGTAAGTACGAACTTGGTTGTCTAAACGTTGGTTAGCACGTGCTGCTTCTTCTTGAGCTGTCTGTACGTCAGAACGCAGAGACTGAACGTCGTTGCTCAGTTGATCAACTTTACCATTCAGAGTTTGTACGTCTGAAGAGAGTTTTTGCACTTCAGTGCTGTTAGAACAACCCGCTAGTAATGCTGAAGCTAATACGATAGAGCCCAGTACAATTTTAGTACGAATCATTATTTTACCCTCTAGATTGATTTATCTTGAAAATATAAAAAGCAAGTCACCAAACAATAGAGCTAAGACTGTTATTTACAGCTTGCTATATCCCTTTAAAACAACCTAATGAAAATTAGGGTATGGCACTTACTATGTCTTATGCTAGTACTAAATATAAAGTTTTGCTAGAAATACTTTATATTTAGTACTAGGAAAAAGAAGAAAAATTTAAATTAAGATCAATGAAGGTTGTTATTTGACCAATTTGAGTGCGTTTTATGATATTACGCTTAAATAGCAATAAGATATTTACTAGAGAAAATGAAATAAATGAATAGTTACATCAGGGCAGCACTATATGTTAAATTCAAATTAAAAGGCCTGACTCCGATTGAATATCGAAATCAGGCCTTACAAGCCGCTTAACTAAAAGTGTCCAACTTTATGGGTTCACTTCAAGTGATCTCTATCGGCCTTTTAAAAGACAAATAAAATTTAATTACAGCACGTGAACTGAAGAGGTATTGGTTGTACCGCTTTGTACTAACGCACCGGAAACCATCACAACAGCATCACCAGGAACCGCTAATCCACTTTCTAGAGCTGCGCGTTTACCTTCACGATAAAAGTCATCTGTAGATGTAAATCCACCAACTATCATTGGGATCACACCTTTTACTAACAATAACTGACGTGCAGTTTCTTCATTAGTCGTTAACGCGAGGATTGGTGCAGTAGGGAAATATTTACGAACAGACTTAGCAGACTTACCGCCGTAGGTTGCTACAACGATTAGTGGAACATCTAATTTTTCAGACATTTCCACTGCACCACGACATACAGCCTCAGTGACACGTAGGCGTTGGCTTGGTTTTTGATTATCGATACGAGTTTGCATGATGCGGTCAGTACGCTCACAGATAGTCGCCATAATAGTTACGGCTTCTACAGGGTATTTACCTTTCGCACTTTCACCTGAAAGCATAACTGCATCAGTACCATCCAAAATAGCATTGGCTACGTCACCCGCTTCTGCACGAGTAGGACGTGGGTTTTTGATCATTGAATCTAACATTTGTGTAGCAGTAATCACGACTTTACGCGCAGCAACACATTTTTCAATCATCATTTTTTGGGCGAAAATAACTTCTTCAACCGGGATTTCGACCCCTAAGTCACCGCGAGCAACCATGATGCCGTCAGAGGCTTCTAAAATCTCATCAAAATTATTCAAACCTTCTTGGTTTTCAATTTTAGAAATGATTTGGATGTTCTCACCACCATGTTTTTTCAGGTGAGCTCGAATTTCTTCGACATCTGAGCGTTTACGAATAAATGAAGCAGCAACAAAATCAACACCTTGTTGGCAACCAAAAACTAAATCTTCTTTATCTTTCTCTGCTAATGCAGGTAAGCCAATAGAAACGCCTGGCAGGTTAACCCCTTTTTTCTCTCCGAGGTCACCGTTATTTAAAACTTCACAAACGACTTCAGTTGCAGTGACATTAGTCACTTTCATGCCAATTAAGCCATCATCAACTAATACGGTATTGCCAACTTTTAAATCTGAAGTTAAGCCTGCATAGGTCACGGCAACTTTATCTTTATTGCCTACAACAGAGGTATCGGTAGTAAATGTAAAAGTTTGACCCGCAACGAGAGAAACATCGTTACCACCTTCCAATTTCATGGTGCGAATTTCAGGGCCTTTGGTATCTAGCAGAATAGCTGCTTGTTTGCCGGTTTTGGCACAAACAGAACGAAGGTTTTTGATTCGTTGACCATGTTCTTCATAGTCACCGTGAGAAAAGTTGAGGCGCATGACATTCATGCCAGCATCAATAAGTTGGGTCAGTTTTTCTTCTGATTCGGTTTTTGGACCGATAGTACAAACAATTTTGGTTTTTTTCATGGCAGTCTATCTAATGTTATAAAGGAAATCGGTATTGTCGCCGATGCTTAGTACATTTTATAAATCGTACGCATGGTAAATTTTGTTGCGCAACTCATTTATAAGAATAGGCGACAGTCTGGTGTTTAATGCATTTTTACACTTAAATTTGTCACATTTTGTTTCTTATTATAGTGTAGATGACAAATTCAATTAAAGCTAACGTATTGATTTACTACTGGTGAAACCTTTCAGCCAGTGTGAGTATTATAGACAACAAAAAACTGTGAGACAAATCAAATTTTACTAAATTGAAAGAAGAGACCATTCAGATCAAAAATTCATTTAAAATTAAGGAAGTTAATTTGTTGCGCAACAAATTAAGGGAATAATAATAGACAATCAAGAGAAATTTTAGGTAGCAGGGAGATAAATAAAATGGTGCGTCCGAGTAGACTCGAACTACCGACCCCCACCATGTCAAGGTGGTGCTCTAACCAACTGAGCTACGGACGCACTGGAAAATTTGATTGTGTTAATTTGAAATGGTGCGTCCGAGTAGACTCGAACTACCGACCCCCACCATGTCAAGGTGGTGCTCTAACCAACTGAGCTACGGACGCGCTGAAAATTAACATTGTGTTCACTAGAAATGGTGCGTCCGAGTAGACTCGAACTACCGACCCCCACCATGTCAAGGTGGTGCTCTAACCAACTGAGCTACGGACGCATCTAAAAGATATCTAGGTGACAACGGGGATGAATATTAACGTTATGAAGTTCATCTGGCAAGGGGAAAATGTATTTTCGCGATAGTTTGTTCGTATTTAAAACTATCTGGCGCGAAATACATCTTCTCCCATAATAAAAAGCTTAAAAAACCGTCAATTAGCGAGCTGAGCGAAGTAAAACAACATCTTCTGTCTGCTTATGGATCCATATAATTCGTGTAGCCATTCCTATTGCAGCAGCACTTAAACCAATAATGAAGCCAATCCAGAAGCCTTTAGGCCCCATAGCCGGTGCGATGAAATCAGTTAACGCTAAAATATAACCAGAAGGCAAGCCAAGTAACCAATATGCGGTGAAGGTAATAAAGAAAATGGAACGCGTATCTTTATAACCACGTAAAATTCCGGCACCTATAACTTGCACAGAATCTGACAGCTGATAAATAGCTGCGTATAACATTAAGCTGCTTGCTAAAACAACGACCTCTGGGTTTTTATTATACATCATTGCAATCGGCTCACGGAAAACGGCGGTGAGAACTGCAGTAAAACAAGCGACCATTAAGCCAACAGTAATACCAGTATAAGATGAAACTTTAGCAGCTTCAGTCGATTTCTGTCCTAAGTTATAACCTACGCGAATGGTTGCTGCTATTCCTAATGATAATGGGAACATAAACATCACAGAACTGAAATTCAACGCAACTTGGTGACCAGCTACTGCAACAACCCCTAATGGGGCGACTAGCAGTGCAACGACAGCAAATAAAGTGACTTCAAAGAAAAGTGCCAGACCAATAGGCGTACCTAACACGATAATTCGCTTTAAGATTAATGGATTTGGCGATGTGAAAGAGAGTGTAGGGCGAATATCACGCTGCGCAGTAGCACGTTTCACATACCATCTCATCATCAGACACATAGCCCAATACACTGATGCAGTGGCGACACCACAACCCACACCACCTAAAGCAGGTGCACCAAAGTGACCATAAATAAAGATATAGTTAATAGGAATATTAATCATTAGGCCAAGAAAACCAATCACCATCCCCGGCTTGGTTTTTGAAAGCCCTTCACATTGGCTACGATATACTTGGTAAAATAAGTAGCCTGGAGCTCCCCACATAATGGCATGTAAAAAACGGACAGATTTATCTGCCAATTCTTTATCAATATGGGGCATATTGCTAATAATAAGCTGACTGTTATAAAGAAGGCACATAATGCCTAAGGCTAAAAGTAGCGCTAACCATAGACCTTGTTGAATTTGGTCGCCTATTAGGTTGCGACGGCCTGACCCATTCATTTGTGCAACGATTGGGGTTAATGCCATCAAAATTCCTTGGCCAAAAAGAATAGCTGGCAGCCAGATGGAAAACCCAACTGCAACTGCGGACATCTCAATTTCACTAACACTTCCAGCCATAACCGTATCCACAAACCCCATTGCAGTTTGTGAAAATTGAGCTAAAACGATAGGAATACCAAGTGCCAACAAGCTACGCGCTTCTGTAAAATATTTCTGCACGCATACACCTTTGTAATAAAAGCAAGTAAGAGAAAAAACTAGAAAAATAAATGAGTTACTAAAAACACATCGATTGCTAAAAACCGCTTATTCTATCCCGTTTCTAAATGGATTCCAATAATGATATGGTAACAAACTATAAAAGAGCATTTTAGAACCTAATATATTGCTACATACTAGGTTTATTATCGTTTTGTTTATCACTCAAATAGGATAGATCTCTAACAATTCTGATGTAAACTGAGCCTATTAATCCACTACACTGAGAATCATTATGTTTACAGGCATTGTTCAAGCGACTGCTCCTATTGTTGAAATTACAGAAAAGGCCAACTTTCGAACTCATGTAATGAAATTTACCCCAGAATTACTTATAGGTTTAGAAACAGGGGCTTCCGTTGCACATAATGGTTGTTGTTTGACGGTAACAAAGATTGATGGTGAAAGAGTTAGTTTTGATCTAATTAAAGAAACCCTGAGATTAACTAACTTGGGGGAATTACAAGAAGGTGATGTTGTTAATATCGAACGGGCTGCAAAATATGGCGACGAAATCGGTGGCCATGTTGTTTCAGGTCATATTATGACAACAGCTGAAATTAGTAAGATCTTCACATCTGAAGATAACCACCAGATTTGGTTATCAATTCGTGATAAATCTTTGATGAAATATATTTTGCATAAAGGCTTTGTCGCGATTGACGGTATAAGTTTAACGGTCGGAGATGTAATCAACAATCGGTTCTGCGTACATCTCATCCCTGAAACATTAGAGAGAACAACATTAGGTAAAAAACGGTTGGGTGATAAAATAAATATTGAGATAGACCCTCAAACTCAGGCTATTGTTGATACCGTTGAGCGTGTTTTAAATCAAAAAGAACAAGAAAAATTACTACAGCAAGCAGAAGAGATGACCCTGTAAATAATTCTGTGTATTTGCCTTTCATTAAATGTGACCGTCTAGGCGGTCACCAAACTCAATAATAAAACGACTCATCGCCTGTTTCCAGTTTTGAATTGGCATACTCCATTTTTTAGAGGCTGATTCGATGGCGAGATAAACCACTTTTCTGACCGAATCATCAGTTGGGAATACTTTTCGCTTCTTAATGGCATGACGAATAACACTATTGAGTGATTCAATCGCATTTGTCGTGTAAATCGCTTTGCGGATATCATCGGGGTAAGCAAAAAACGTATTTAAATTCTCCCAATGCGCATACCAACTTTTACTGATTTGTGGGTATTTTTCATCCCAAATAAGGGCGAACTTTTCAAGTGCTATCAGGGCGGAGGCCTCTGTGGCGGCACGATACACCGTTTTTAGCCCAGCGGTGACTGCCTTGTAATCCTTCCATGACACATATTTCAGGCTATTTCGTACCATGTGTATGATACATAACTGGATTTGAGTTTGCGGATATACACTATTGATGGCGTCTGGAAAGCCTTTTAAGCCATCAACACACGCAATCAGGATATCTTGAACACCTCGATTTTTCAGCTCCGTTAAAACCGATAACCAAAATTTAGCGCCCTCATTTTCAGCCATCCACATCCCTAAGAGTTCTTTATGTCCTTCGGTGTTGATGGCTAAAGCAAGAAAAACCGATTTATTGATGACGCTGCCATCGTGACGCACCTTAACGACAATACAATCAAGGTAAACAATAGGATAGAGTGATTCTAAGGGCCGATTTTGCCACTCCTGAACTTGCTCTTTAACCGCATCAGTGACTTTTGAAATCAATGTGGGTGAGACATCCGCATCGTACATTTCTTTGAATGTGGCTACGATTTCACGGGTTGTCATGCCCTTGGCGTAAAGAGAGAGGATTTGACTATCCATTTGAGTGATACGTGTTTGATTTTTCTTGATTAGCTGGGGCTCAAAGCTGCCTTCACGGTCGCGTGGTGTGTTTAACTCAAATTCACCATCATCGGTTAACAGTGTTTTAGATGAGTAGCCATTTCGTGAGTTAGAGCCTGATTTAGGCGCATTTTTCTCATGTCCTAAATGCTCAGTTAGCTCCGCATTTAACGCGGTTTCAACGGTGAGTTTAGTGAGCATCCGAGTGAACTGATTGAGATCAGCTTCGGTTTTAATTCCTTTTGCGAACTCAGCCGCAAGTGCTTTAAGTTTTTTCTCGTCCATAATCTGCCTACTTTTTAGTTGGAGTTAACATATCAAAAGTAGGCAAATACACAATTTAAATTACAGTCTCGAAGAGATGGCGGACATAGCGAAAACAGAGTAAACAGACGTAAAAGGTGATAACCGCGTTATTTACTTTAAAGAAAAATAGCAGAAGAAACAGCCAAGTAGGCTATAGCTATAATGATTTATGCTATAGCCTAAATAAAATATGGTTAGTCTTTGTTTATTGAATGTCTGTCATGAAGTTCTATTAAATAATGAAAATTAACATTATCAAAAAATATGACTAGTTCAAGTTTTCAATATTAATAGATCATTTTTCACTGAAGTTGACAGAGAAGCTGGCGTTATCACGTTCAATTGCTTCAACTAATCGCCTGAAATGCGGACTATTTTTATGCATCTCTAATGCTTGAGTGTCTTCCCATTCCTCAAAAACAATATAACCATTTTCTTTAGCCATAAGATCATATTGAATGCATCCTTTCTCTCGGCGGCTTAGTTTTGCTAAGTCGCGAACGATTTCTTTCGTTAAATACCCATCTGTCCTTTCTGTTGTAATTTGGGCATACACAACAATACTCATTCCGTTCTCCTTATGTATTAAGAACTATCTTAATGGGTACTTAGTTTTTGTATTGTAAAAAAGCGAATAACTCGATTTTAAAAATGCCGACGGCGTCATAGTAAAGTATCTTTTAAAATCACGGTAAAAGTGGGATTGATCATAATACCCTGTTTCAAACCAACGGTAGGTGTCTTGTTCTACTACCATACTTTTTAAAACATGTTCTAAGCGGCAATTGATCTGGTACCTTTTTGGTGTAATGCCGTATTCTTTCAAAAACTCTTTTTGAATGACTCGGACGTGTAATCCTGTCTCTCCAGCAATTTCTGTGATTTTTTTGGTTGGATTTCGATACAGTAATTCTAAAACTTCATCAATTAAGTGAGGCTTTTTCTTAGCTTTAGTCCTATTAAAGCAATCTAACAACTCTTTAAATGAAGAATTAGCTAAAGCTTCAAACCAGCGGTCTTTCCATATCTCATTTAGTGCGATTGGGGTGTCAGTATAGTTTAATGTTCTTTGAGGCAGTAGAAAACGTAAGGCATCATGACGAATACGTAATACCATGACTTTTGAATGATTAGGGCTAGCAGTAAATGTATTAACCCTAGGAATAATCAGCTGGTAAGGGTCTGTTATTGAATCGCTATCAGTTGTCATGCGAAATGCATCTGATGAAACCCAGATTTCAGCACCTGTTCCAGGGAAAATTTTAATTGCTTCTGTAAACTCTTTGATTATCAAAATAGAACTAACAAAGGATTTTAATTCATCTGGTGGATAGTACTGTTTTAACATCATTCTTGAGCACTCATTATTTAATGTCGCAATGATAACGTTTTTTAACAAGAAAATTAACCATGAAATATCTATATCTTAGTAGATGACAAAATTAAAACTTTAATTTTTAGTGAAATCCGCTTTGAATTAAGAAAATTGATGAGAAAGGTAAGGTTTTACCAGCCAAGAATAATCGGCTATTGGTTATATAGTAAAATACTGAACATATATTACCGTATGGTCACTAGTGCTATACACTGAAGGAAATTTTTATGAATTTGCTAAAATAAAAATCATGCCGATAAGATTCGGCATGATTGAGTCGGTAAGCTATACTTTATGAATTCGTTTGGCAATCAACCTGATTAATAGTTTGGTTATTTTTGCTTGCACAGCGTTGCATAAAATAGCCAATGGCCATTGGAATGATCGTTACTGCCATCACCCCAGTTGTTGCTAACAATGGGTCGAAAGTAAGAGCAGAAACAAGTAGGCTGGCTAAAAAACATAAACCTAGTTGTAAGGCATTTTGTAATGCGGCAGCTTTACCACTTGCGCTAGGAAATGCATTTAGTGCTTTGGATACTGCAATTGGGTAAGAGGCTCCGTTCATAGCTGCCATAAAGCAGAATGGGATCAAGATCATAGTTAATGATGGTGTGGTATAAATAGCCATGATGAATAAAATAGACATGCTTACCGCATAACCAACAAGTAACAATGGAAATATTGTTTCTGCTCGGACTTTTGCTAATAAAATACGGCAGCCATACCCACCAACAATAAAGGCTAAAGTTTGTGGAATATAACTCAAACCGATATCCGCAGGGTTGAAACCCATATTACGTAAGATAAAAGGCGAGCCGGTTAGCCAAGCGAAAAAACCCGCACTGCATGAAGCGTAAACGAGCACATTACCGCTGAAAACTGGCGAACTGAGTAAGTTTGAGAAAGAAATCTTAGCTTGTGGTTGGCTGTCATCAATTATTGTTTTAACTGAAACATTTTTCAAAAAGAGTGTTGGCAATAAAAGTAATATACCCACAGCCATTAGGATCAGGAAAATTGCTTCCCATGTTTGGTGTTCTAGTACCCATGCTCCTAATAATGGTGCTAAAGCAGGGGATAGCGCAACTAACGGCATAATAGAAGCAAAAACTTTTTGGGTATTTGCTTCATCATAGCGGTCGATAACAAGAGCTTGCCATAAAACTGCAGCGGAGCAGACACCAACAGCCTGTAAAAATCGTAGTGTTAATAACTGTGTTGCGGTTTCCACCCAATAAATAGCTAAGCTACTGATAATGAAAATAGTTAAGCCCACAATGAGCACAGGCTTACGGCCAAGTTTGTCTGACAATGGCCCCCATAACAATTGAGCGAAGGCAAAACCGGCTAAAAATATACTGAGAGAAGCACTGATAGCGCCTTCTGATGTATGCAGGGTGTCTTGCATAGCACCGAATGCAGGTAAATACATATCAATAGCTAAAAACCCCAGCATGCTAAGTCCTGCAAGGTAAACCATAAATCCAGGGGAATTTTTTTTCACAGTATTCGACATAATTATTACTTATCTGATATTTAAAAAAATGTTAATGGTGATGCCATTGTATAGGCTATTTTTTTAGGTTGTGAAACGGTAATATTTGGATCTTGCTATCAAAATTTTTGAAAGGAGAGGTTATGTGGTCTGCGCATGCACTCGAAGTGATTGATGCTGTTGCCCGAACTGGGAGCTTTAGTGGTGCTGCTGAAGAGTTACACCGTGTACCTTCTGCAATCAGTTATACCGTCAAGCAAGTTGAAGAATGGCTTGCGGTTCCCCTATTTGAGCGTCGACATCGCGATGTTGTTCTTACAGAGGCTGGAACGATATTTATTAAGGAAAGTCGTTCTGTTATCAAAAAAATGACAGATACAAGGCATCAATGCCAGCAGGTTGCTAATGGTTGGCGGGGGCAATTTAGTATTGCTGTTGATTGCATTGTAAAACCACAGAGAGCAGAGCAATTGATACTGGATTTTTATCGTCACTTTCCAGATATTGAACTTTTCATTCATCCTGAGGTATTTAATGGTGTTTGGGATGCACTTGCTGATGGGCGTGTAGATGTTGCGATTGGTGCGACTCGAGCATCTCCAATTGGTGAAAGGTATAGTTTCCGTGATATGGGTTTTATGTCGTGGATGTGTGTTGCAAGCCCAGAGCACCCATTAGCCAGAATAGGTGAAAAACTGACCGATGATCAAATGAGAGAGTACCCTAGTTTGTGCCTTGAAGATACTTCACGTAACCTACCCAAACGTGATACTTGGGCTCTTGATAATCAACGTCGTCTTGTCGTACCTTCTTGGGAAAATGGTCTAGCTTGTTTGGTTAACGGGTTGTGTGTCGGAATGGTGCCAGAGCATCGTGCGGCTTCGTTTTGCGAAAAAGGCTTATTAGTTGAACTAGCATTAGCACAGCCATTTCCACCCAGTCCTTGTTGTCTAACTTGGGTGGAAAATAATACATCACCAGCGTTGAATTGGTTATTGGATTACCTTGGCGATAACGAAACGCTCAATGCCGAGTGGCTTTCAAACTAATTATGCGTATTATCGACGATAATCGATAAATGGGCCGTCAGCAACGGAACGGCGTTCTACAAGGCGAGGGTGGACTTCAATTGTTTGAGCATCTTCGCGCTTATTTACAATACGATCGAGCAGCATTGTGAAAGCCATTTGGCCTAAACGCTCTTTTGGTTGGTGAATTGTGGTCAATGCCGGGGTAAAATAGCGCGCATTTCGCACGTTATCATAGCCAATGATTGAAATGTCTTGTGGGACACGCAATCCCATCTCATCAGCGGCGCAAATTGCCCCCATTGCCATAATATCACCGCCACAGAAAACGGCAGTAGGGCGTTGCTTATGGCTTAAAATTTGCATCATTGCCTTATAGCCAGATTCTGGCTCGAAGTCCCCTTGAACAATCCATTCATCTTTTATGGTGATTTTGGCCTCTTCCATCGCCTTTTTAAAGCCAGTTAATCGACCAATACCCGTATTTCTTTCAAGAGAGCCAGGGATGGCTCCGATGTCACGATGCCCTCTATCAATCAAATAACGTCCTGCAAGATAGCCACCGTGGAATGAGTTATCAATAATACTATCGGTAAAATCGCCACGGGAAGTTCCCCAGTCCATCACTACCATTGGGATATTGCGGTAATCTTCCAGCATACTGATTAAGGGGGCAGGATATTCGGAGCACATTACAAGTAAACCATCAACACGCTTTTGTGCCAGCATCTGCAAATACGCTTTTTGTTTTCCCAAATTATTATGAGAATTACAAAGGATTAGCGTATAACCTTTTTCATAACAGCTATTTTCAACTGATTCAATTACCTCTGCGAAGTAAGGAGCTTCACATGAGGTTGCCAACAAACCAATCGACTTTGTGTTGTTAACTTTGAGACTACGGGCAACCGCACTTGGCGAATAATTGAGCTCTTTAATTGCAGCCCAAACCGCAGCTTTAGTGTCATCAGCTACAAAGCGCGTTTTATTAATAACATGGGATACGGTTGTGGTAGATACGCCAGCGCGTTTCGCCACATCTTTAATCGTTGCCATGGGGGAAAAAAACTCCTGACCAATAACCGGTCTCTATAAGAATTCTTGTTAAAAAATTACCTGCATATTGATGCATTGATCCTTTGCTGGCAATAATTTAGCGATTTGTTGTCGATTTTGTCTGATCTAGCGCAAAAACGAAAGAAATAATTGATGTTATAACATGTGATATAGACACTAGTTTTACTTTTTTAGATATGTATACTGAATAACATTGATTTTTGTACGGTTATTTGGTTGTTTAACTACGTTTGGATGAGAGGAACTCATGGATACAGATGTTAAATATGGTTTGCTTGCTGCGTTGGGCTCATTAGCATTGATTATATTTCTTGCTGCACATATTTTCTGATTTTATTTCAGCCTCGAATAGGGTGAATTTAATAAGGGCGAGAATATCTCGCCCTTATTGTATCTATACCTAGCAATAAGCAGAAATTGTTATGCTAAATTTTCTTCCACAAATTTCCAGTTAACTAGCGCCCAGAAATTTTCTAAATATTTAGGGCGAGCGTTACGGTAATCGATATAATAAGCATGTTCCCAAATATCGACAGTTAACACAGGCTTATCATCACCAGAAATAGGTGTTGCAGCATTGGATGTATTTACAATAGCAAGGTTACCATCTGCTTTTTTCACTAACCAAGTCCAGCCCGCACCGAAGTTTTTGGTTGCTGCATCAGTAAATTGAGCTTTAAATTCAGCAAAAGAACCGAATGCCTTATTGATAGCTTCAGCGACTTTACCTGTTGGCTCGCCACCAGCGTTTGGTGCTAAGCAATTCCAATAGAAAGTGTGATTCCAAACTTGTGCCGCGTTGTTAAAAACGCCTGCTTCAGAAGTTTTAATGATTTCTTCTAAAGATTTTCCTTCAAAGTTAGTGCCTTTGATGAGGTTGTTCAAGTTAACAACGTAAGTGTTGTGGTGCTTACCATAGTGATATTCTAAGGTTTCAGCAGAGATATAAGGTTCTAAAGCATCTTTTGCATACGGTAAAGCGGGTAGTTCAAATGACATTGCGTACTCCTTGATTGCTTTTATATCAATATACTTAGGGTGTTTGCTCTTAAAATGAGCGAAATAATATGTGACAGCTTATCATTACAGTTTCGCCTATTGGCGATATGATACTTAATACATTAATGATAACACGATAAACCATACAAAGATAAAGGTAATAGTGTTACTAAGATGTTAACAAATAAATGGAGATATTACACATAAAAATCATATAGATATTGTAATCGAAAAATCTAAAGATATTAAGTTTCGGTTTTTATCTAGAAATAGCTACTTGTTTGACTTAAGTAGAGAGAAGATAGAAAAGGTGCCTTTTTGTTTTTTGGAATGCTATAGTAATGCCCCTATAAAACTGGCATATTGTATGAAACAATTCAGTTTCCTATTATATCAGTCAATGTATTCTGTTAAGTTGCGGTAGACTCTCAGTTACCGGCTGACTGCAAAACCTGCATCTTTGTTTTAAGGAAGTTAAAAATGACAACTATTGAAAGAATTGAGCGCCAAATTAAAGAAAACCCAATTTTATTATATATGAAAGGCTCTCCTAAACTTCCGAGCTGTGGTTTTTCTGCTCAAGCAGTACAAGCTCTGTCTTCTTGTGGTGAGCGTTTTGCATATGTCGATATCTTACAAAACCCAGATATCCGCGCTGAATTGCCAAAATACGCAAATTGGCCAACGTTTCCTCAACTATGGGTTGACGGTGAGCTGGTCGGTGGCTGTGATATCATCATGGAAATGTTCCAGCGTGGTGAGCTCCAATCTCTAATTAAAGAAACTGCTGATAAGTATCGTCCAGCAGATGAAGCTAGCACAGACTAAATTAAGCCATAAATAAATAAAAACGTAAAAACCGTATTTGATGAAAGCACTTATTACTTTTTATCAAACACGGTTTTTTTATGTAATAGCGATTAATTAAAAAATTATTGGGGTTATTCAATAATTGGCCAACCACCCAGCTTTTTCCATTTATTAACGATCTCACAAAATAGCAGAGCCGTTCGATTGGTGTCATACAGTGCGCCATGAGCTTGTTTACCATCAAATGGAATACCTGCGGAAACACAAGCTTTTGCTAGAATTGTTTGACCGAATACTAAGCCGCTCAGTGCCGCAGTATCGAAGGTTGCAAATGGATGGAAAGGATTACGTTTTAAACCTGCTCGTTCGGCTGCATTCATCACAAAACTGTGATCAAAATTTGCATTATGAGCGACAATAATTGCACGATTGCAATCTGTATTTTTCATTCCTTTGCGAATGACTTTGAATATCGCATGAAGAGCCTCATATTCACTAACAGCACCGCGTAGAGGGTTTGTTGGATCAATCCCTGTGAAGGCAAGAGCAGATGGCTCAAGATTAGCACCTTCAAAAGGTTCTACATGAAAATGTAATGTTTCATCCATGGAGAGCCAGCCGTCTTTATCCATTTTTAAGGTGATGGCAGCAATCTCTAACAGGCCGTCAGTTTTAGCATTGAACCCGCCTGTTTCAACATCAATAACGACAGGATAGTATCCCCTGAAACGGTTCACTAGGGCATTTGGATTGTTTTTTTCAGACATTAGGACTTTCAATTTTAGTTTTCTGGTTAGGTAACATTATGCCAAAACCAGTAAAAATTTGCAGGTAAACAGTGATAAAAGTTTAGGCGCTAGATTTGGCACCTAAACTTTAAACTATATAGTACTTTTAAATTATATAGTTAATTAATGGCCTAACCCTTTACTTGCGCTTTTGTTTTCGATCAACTCAATCTTATAGCCATCAGGGTCTTCAACAAAAGCAATCACTGTTGTTCCACCTTTAACAGGGCCGGCTTCACGTGTTACGTTACCTCCTGCACTACGTATATCATCGCATGTTTTTGCAACATCATCGACGCCCAAGGCGATATGACCATATGCGTTACCCATATCGTATTGGTCAACCCCCCAGTTATAGGTCAACTCGATTACAGCGCCTTCACTTTCATCGCTGTAGCCAACAAATGCGAGAGAATATTTATACTCTGTATTTTCACTAGTTCTTAATAAACGCATGCCTAACACTTTCGTGTAAAAATCAATAGAACGCTGCATATCAGTAACACGTAACATAGTATGGAGTAAGCGCATTTTTAAACCTCTTAGAATCAGCCTGAATCGATTTACTTATTAATATAACGTGCTTAAATTAATAAATACAATGATTACAGTTTGTTTTTTGAACAAATAATGGTAATACTCATTTTCAGGAGTATATCATACATTTATCAGTGATTTTTTCTTTTGAAGGGGAAACTTATGGCGGAACAACTTGAATTTTTTGAGATCCCCAGCCCTTGCCGTGGTATTTGCCAAAGTAATGAACAAGGCTATTGTCGAGGTTGCTATCGCACTCGTGATGAGCGTTTTAATTGGCTAAAATTCTCTGATACTGAAAAACGAAATGTACTTCGTTTATGTCGTCAACGTTATTTAAGAATATTAAATAAAAAAACAGAACAAGAAAAAATCATAGATACACAACAACAACTCTTTTAGTTCACAGTTTTAAATATAATCATAAAAATAAATCAAATGTTTTATTTCTAATGTAAACTAATTCAGGTTGAATTGTTAGCAAAATATTTATTTCTTGGTTTATATTTCAATAAAATTTTATTTATTCAAAATAGGTATAGGTTGAATCAAAATGACTGTAATTAACATGATTTTAAGATTAACTATATTTATTTGTTTTTTAAAGAGTTATTTGGCGTTACTTTTTTTATTGTTATTCATGGCTACTATAAGAGCTAAAATAGATAGATCAAAAAGGAGAGTGCGGCTATTCTTATTAATAAGATAATTGATAGGTTATCTGATTAATCCTAGATTGAGATAATGGATGAATCAGTGATGTATTAATTAGAGATATATCGCATAATAAAACAGCTACTATAACTAGGAATAGGTATTTAATAGCTAATGTATAAATAAAAAGCTGTAAATATAAAAGGAAATTAATATATAATTCAAAAAATAATATGAGGACGGTATATTTTTTAGACATTATAATTATATAAAGGAGGGTAAATTGGAATCACAAATTGGGACAGAGTTATCACGTGTTGTTCGCATGTGGAGAGCATTAATCGACTATCGTTTGAAGCCTCTTAAGCTTACACAGACACATTGGGTTACATTGCATAATATAAGTCAACTACCACCTGAGCAATCTCAAATACAGTTAGCGAAAGCGATTGGTATTGAACAGCCTTCATTAGTAAGGACTCTAGATCAATTAGAGGAAAAAAAATTGATTTCTAGACATACTTGTACAAATGATAGGAGAGCTAAAAGAATAAAATTAACGGAAGAGTCTGAACCCTTTATTAAAACGGTAGACCAAGTCATAAATAATACGCGTATAGAAATACTGAACAACATTAGTAAAGATGAGCTTTACCAACTATCACAGTTACTTATGAAACTTGAAAAAAATATCTTGAGGCTACAAAATGACTCTTGATGTAAAAAATATGCCTAGCTAATGAATGACATATTAATTATTAAATTTGTGTTTAAAGTAATTTAGTATATGATTTTTTAATGAAATAGTAATTACACTTGGTTATAATTTTCATTAAATCATTATTATTATGAAATATAGTTAAGGCTATTAATTATTTTTTCGCTGTGATACCTTCATTTTTAATTGTTAGCTAGCTAATTTATCGGTAGATACTAATAAATACTTTATTAAAGGAGATAGGCTAAAATAAATTTATTGATTTGAATGCAAGGCATTTATATGTAAACAAGAAATTGTGTCATTCAAAAGCCATGCACAATAAATAAAAAATATGATTATCTACCATAAAGTAACGATATCATTCAGCAATACTATTTGTAAGTAATGCTCACCGGCCATGGCCGGTGAGCATGCCTAATTTAGTACTGTATGATTACCGAGGAGACACAGTAACAGTATTTCCGCTATTCGCAATCATAACACGTTGGCCATTACGGAAGGTGCTTGGGTCTTGTTTTTGAACAACAACAATGTTTTTACCGCTATCGAGGCGGATTTCTAATTGAACACCTTGGCTTCTATTTAATGCGCCTTGAGCTTCCTGACCAGCTAAACCACCTGCAATAGCACCTGCGGCAGTTGCTAATGTGTTACCTGTACCACCACCGATGGTGTTACCTAATAACCCACCAAGAACAGCACCACCAATTGCACCAATCACGTTACCGTCTTCACCAGCTTGAATAGTCACAGGGCGAGCATTCAGAACAGTACCATAAGTCACAGTCTGTACCTGTTTCGCATCCTTGGCTGAAATAGTATCACCAGAAAGCGTACTGGTATTGACACAGCCTGATAAAGCTGCAACTGCTACAACACCTACAAAAACTTTCTTAAGCATAAGAACTCCTATGAGATTTGCTGTCTGTGGCACTAACATAGCATCGTATATTTGTTTTCACCATAAACACAACAAGTATCAAAATAATGATATTAAAAAGCGATGGTTAGATTACCGATTTTGATTTAAATAGAGTGTAAACACTAGGTAAAATATCTCAAATTCGAGATGATTTCATTCAATAAGGCACTCTTTGTTAAATATTCATATAGGGTAGTCAGCTTATGAGCATCATTTCGCACCAGTTGCTAAAAGAATAGTCGTTAAAACTTTAGCTGAAATACTAAACAGTATTGCTAAGCTGATAAATGTATTATGTATCATTATATTGAAAATGAAAGTTTCAGATATTACAAAACGTCTTTTTAGTTGGGTTGTCTAGCAATTTATAGTTTTAGAGCATTTATTTATTATTCCTGCGAAGCGCTCCGAGAAATTGCATCGAATTGTTGACAAAATTTGTCATCAAAGCACAATCTTTTGTAGCTGAGCGTTGTAAAGTTAATGTGCACTCTGAAGGAACAAGAATAATGATGAAATCAGGTCGTTACATAGGGGTTATGTCAGGAACTAGCCTAGATGGTGTTGATGTCGTTCTTGCCGCAATTAGTGACAAATTTGTCGCAGAGCAATCCAGTTTGAGTGTTGCATTTCCCATTGAATTAAAAAAAAGAATTTTAGATATATGCCAAGGGCAAACAACAACGCTATCAGAGGTTGGTAAAATTGATCGAGAGTTAGGCTCTTTATATGCAGATGCGGTAAACCAACTTCTTATTCAAACTGGTTTAACATCTGAAGATATCATTGCTATCGGTTGCCATGGGCAAACTGTTTGGCATGAGCCCGATGGCGAACAGCCTTTTACTATGCAGTTAGGTGACAACAACCGTATTGCCGCTTTAACAGGGATCGCGACGGTAGGTGATTTTCGCCGAAGAGATATGGCTTATGGGGGACAGGGAGCACCTTTAGTTCCTGCATTTCACTTAGCTGTTTTAGGTCACCCTACAGAAAAACGAATTGTACTAAATATTGGTGGAATAGCTAATGTCACAGCTTTATTACCTGATGCCTATGTTAAGGGTTATGACACAGGGCCGGGAAATATGTTAATGGATACGTGGAGCTGGCGTATAAAGCAACAGGCATATGATAAAGACGGTGAATGGGCAAGTCGAGGTCAAGTTGATCATGCATTACTAAAAGCGATGCTAAGTGACCCATACTTTAGACGTTCATCACCGAAAAGTACGGGGCGTGAGTATTTCAACACACAATGGTTAGAGCAGCATTTAGTTCATTTTCCATCAATTTCAGCTGACGATGTTCAAGCCACTCTGTGCGAATTAACCGCAGCTTCTATCGCAGAACAAGTATTACTGTGTGGCGGTTGTGAGCGCTTAATAGTATGTGGTGGAGGGGCAAAGAATACTTTTCTAATGCAACGGATGGCAGCCTTGCTTCCGGGAATTGAAGTGGCACCAAGTGATAAATTTGGTTTAAGTGGGGATGATATGGAAGCTTTAGCATTTGCATGGCTAGCTGCTAGAACGGTATCTGGTCTTCCTGGAAATTTAGCCTCTGTTACTGGGGCAAGTAAAGAGACTGTGCTTGGGGCAATATACCCTAAAAATACCGATAAAAAATAACTGTGGTAAAGGACATAAAAATGAACGAGCTAGGTGAAATAGATCTTGCATCGGTACGTCGTGAATACACAAAAGGTGGGTTAAGACGTAATGACTTAACGCCAAACCCACTGACGCTTTTCGAACTTTGGATGAAGCAGGCGTGTGAAGCTCGCTTGAGTGACCCAACAGCAATGTGTGTTGCTACTGTGGATGAAACCGGGCAACCCTACCAGCGTATTGTACTTTTAAAACATTTTGATGATAAAGGCCTTGTATTTTATACCAATTTAGGTAGCCGAAAAGCACAGCATTTAGAAAAAAATAATAAAATTAGTCTACATTTCCCATGGTACCCATTAGAGCGCCAAGTCAATTTCACTGGGGTTGCTGAGCGTTTGAACCCTATTGAAGTTGTAAAATATTTTCATAGTAGGCCGAAAGATAGCCAAATTGCAGCATGGGCATCAGCACAGTCTTCTAAAATTTCAGCGCGTGGTATTTTAGAAGGAAAATTTTTAGAACTAAAACAAAAATTTAAGAACGGTGACGTCCCATTACCGAGTTTTTGGGGAGGATATCGAGTGGTATTTAATAGTGTTGAATTTTGGCAAGGCGGTGCACACCGTTTGCACGACCGTTTTTTATACCAGCGAGAAGGTGATGGCTGGAAAATTGATAGATTAGCCCCTTAGGATCATGTTTTTTAGCTGGCACTTAATTGATATGCGCTTTATGCTATAGCCTCATTTAAGTAAATTGACAAATTACACTGGTGAGTTTTTGATAAGCCTCTCAAACTTACTGGTCATTCAAACCAAAATAGATAGACAAAATACAACTGATGGAGTCATTGATGTCTAGCAATAACCTGATTAAACAATTGCAAGAGCGGGGCCTCGTTGCCCAGGTAACGGATGAGGATGCGTTAGCAGAGAGACTGGCGCAGGGCCCTATCTCTCTCTATTGTGGCTTCGATCCTACCGCTGATAGCTTGCATTTGGGACATCTGGTTCCTTTGCTGTGTTTAAAACGATTCCAACTAGCCGGGCACAAGCCTGTGGCGTTGGTCGGTGGCGCAACGGGCCTTATTGGAGATCCGAGCTTTAAAGCTACTGAACGTAAATTAAACACCACAGAAACCGTTCAAGAGTGGGTAGATAAAATTCGTAACCAAGTTTCACCGTTTTTAAGCTTTGATTGCGGTGATAACAGTGCACGCCTTGCTAACAACTATGATTGGTTTGGCAAAATGGATGTACTGACTTTCTTGCGTGATATTGGTAAGCACTTTTCTGTTAACCAAATGATTAACCGTGAGTCTGTTAAGCAACGCTTAAATCGTGATGACGTTGGTATCTCTTTTACTGAGTTTGCTTATAACCTTTTACAAGGTTATGACTTTGCAAATTTGAACAAAGAGATGGGTGTGGAACTGCAAATTGGTGGTTCTGACCAATGGGGTAACATCACTTCTGGTATCGATTTAACTCGCCGTCTACACCAAAACCAAGTATTTGGCATGACGGTACCTCTGATTACCAAAGCAGACGGCACTAAATTCGGTAAAACTGAGGGTGGTGCAGTTTGGTTAGACTCCAAGAAAACTAGTCAATATAAATTTTACCAGTTCTGGATCAACACTGCAGATGCCGATGTTTATCGCTTCTTAAAATTCTTCACATTTATGGAAATAGATGAAATCAATGCACTGGAAGAAGAAGATAAAAACAGCGGAAAAGCGCCTCGGGCTCAATATGTATTGGCAGAATTAGTCACTAAACTGGTACATGGTGAAGAAGGGCTTGCTGCTGCAAAACGTATTACTGAAAGCTTATTCTCTGGTGCAGTATCTGATTTAACTGAAGCTGATTTTGAACAATTAGCTCAAGATGGTATTCCTTGTATTACCTTAGAAGCAGGTGCTGATTTACAGCAAGCTTTAGTAGATTCAGAGTTAACGCCTTCTCGTGGGCAAGCAAGAACGGCAATTAGTTCTAACGCTGTATCTATTAATGGCCAGAAACAAACTGAGCCAATGTATGTCTTCTCTGATGCAGACCGCCTGTTTGGGCGTTATACATTGATCCGTCGCGGTAAGAAAAACGACTGTTTAATTAATTGGAAATAGCTCTGACTAACCTTTGTAATATCAGCCCGGAATCTTCCGGGCTATACTCGTCATAATTCAAACTGTATTGGTGTTGACTGCGCTAGGCTCTCTGAATTGCATACTGATGTATGTCCTCGGCTTATTTTCTTATGTCACCTATATATGACTTGGATTATTTGGAGTGTATTCATATTTGCAATGGGTAATCACTGATTTCTCTTCATTCGACATAACAATTTTTTGGGTTCTCAATGAAAAGCGTATTATCAATTCAATCCCATGTTGTTTTCGGCCATGCAGGAAACAGTGCTGCTGCATTTCCTATGTGCCGAATGGGCGTAGATGTGTGGCCACTCAATACCGTACAATTTTCGAATCATACACAGTACTCACAATGGACTGGAAGTGTCTTTCCAGCGCAGCACTTAACCGATATCGTTGATGGTTTAGCTAAAATCCATAAATTAGAAATTTGTGATGCTGTATTAAGTGGCTATATTGGGTCTGCAGAGCAAGGGAATGATATTCTTGCTATCGTGCAAAGAGTAAAAGCAGCAAACCCCCAAGCCCTGTATTTTTGTGATCCAGTCATGGGGCATCCTGAGAAGGGTTGTATTGTTGCTCCTGGGGTTGCTGAATTCCTTTGTGAGCGCGCACTGGCTGCTAGTGATGTCATCGCACCAAATTTACTAGAACTAGAAACCTTAACGGGTAGAACCATTAAAAATGTCGACGAGGCCGCGCAAGCTGCCCGTGAATTGTGCCACAAAGGCCCTAAAATAGTGCTTGTTAAGCATTTAAATCGTGCGGGATATCGTGCTGATCGTTTTGAGATGATTTTGGTTACTGCGGAACATAGCTGGCATGTTAGTCGTCCATTAGTTGATTTTGGTGAAAAACAACCTGTTGGTGTTGGTGATTTGACCAGTGGTTTAATGTTGGTTAACTTATTGAAAGGTGAGCCTTTAGATAAGGGATTAGAGCACGTCGCAGCTGCGGTATATGAAGTGATGATAAAAACCAAAGAAATGGAGGAATACGAATTACAACTCGTTGCTGCTCAAGACAAAATGGTTAACCCAAAACATAATTTCTGTGCAACACAATTAGATTAAATTGATTTGTATTATCAAAGATAGCGCTCTACTGAAAGAGCGCTATTTTACAGATTAGATTAGGCCTTCCGCTTTTAATGCGTCTTGAACATTAGGGCGTTTAGCTATTTTAGCACTGTAATCTTGCAGGTGGTTTAAGCTAGTCAAATCAAGCCCAACGTGTTTTGCCCAATTACTCACAGTGAATAAATAGGCATCTGCGACACTAAAAGTATCTCCAGCAAAGAAAGCCTGTTTAGCGAGCACGTTATCAACATACGCAAACTTATTAAACAATACATTACGGACAGTATCTTTATACTCTTCTGGTGTTCCTGGAGTGAATAAAGGTGAGAACGTTTTATGTAGCTCTGTTGAAATAAAATTCAAGGCTTCTAGTTGGTGATAACGCTTCATCGAACCTGGAAGTGCGATCAGGTTACGATCCGGTTTTTGATCCGCAATATATTGAACAATAACAGCACCTTCAGTGAGTTGTTCGCCATTATCTAGCACTAAGGTTGGTACCTGTCCTTTTGGGTTTATTGCTAAAAAGTCTTCACCTTTCTCAGTCTTTTTTTCTTTTATATTCACTCGCTCAATACTGAAATCTAAACCAGTTTCACGCAGAATGATGTGGGGAGAAAGTGAGCAAGCACCGGGAGCGTAATATAATTTCATCATAAAACTCCTAAATTGTTGGATTGGCATTCATATAGCAAATAAACACATATTGCTTAAGTATATCATTACTTTCTATTAACGAATTGCCATCAGGTGCGAGTTAAACAATAAAACCCATAATTGGATGGAAAGTATCGTCAATATTAATAGGTAGTGTAAATCTAGTGATTAAAGCTATAAATAATAAAAATGCATAAATTTAAGATAGTTACCTTATGTAGAGTAATTCGATTTTGCTAAACTCCTCGCCTAATCTTCGGAAAGAAAACAAACCGAATAATAAAAGAATAGGTGAGTGAATAGATGACCAGTTTGTGTCAGAAATTGAATTTTTTAGGAAAGTTAGACCAAATTTTAATGGCTCACCAGCCGAATAATAGCCATGGAATTAAACGCTTTCTATTAGAGTTTTGGTTTTTCGGTTTAATTAATGCTCGTTCTTGTTTATTAGCTGGTTTTTTCTTTTTGGCACTATTCTTAGTCCCAGCTAAAGGATTAATAGGTATTCCTCGCTATGACCTGTTACTAATTTTTGCCGTTGCTTTTCAAGCTTTGTTAGTGTGGTCAAAGTTAGAAACTTGGGATGAATTAAAGGCTATTTGTGTTTTCCATTTAGTCGGTTTTATGATGGAGCTATTTAAAACTTCAGCAACGATAGGTTCTTGGCAATATCCCGATGAGGCCTATACGAAGCTTTGGGGAGTTCCTCTATTTACTGGTTTTATGTATGCCGCCGTAGGGAGCTATATCATTCAATCTTGGCGATTTTTTAAAGTCAGAATTGAACACTATCCACCTTATTGGATGGCGACACTGGTCGCACTGGCTATTTATATTAATTTTTTTAGCCACCATTATATTGATGACTATCGTTGGTATTTAGCGACGTTTATTATGGGGTTGTATGCGCGCAGTATGGTTTTTTACACTCCGCTAGATAAAGAGCGAAAAATGCCATTATTACTTGCATTTATGCTAATTGGTTTTTTTATTTGGCTAGCTGAGAATTTTGGGACATTTTTTGGTGTTTGGCAGTATCCAAACCAAATTGGTGCTTGGTCAATGGTACATGCAGGTAAGTGGGGAGCATGGTCACTGTTGGTGATTGTCACATTTACGATAGTCGTTCACCTTAAACATATTAAAGCCAATGTGACGATAGCACGTTAATATTGGGGGCAGTTTTCGCGAATGTAAATATCAAAACGGGTAAAGCCATCGATAGGTATTTGTATTTTGTCGCGTTTAAAATGATCACTTAGGATATCCATTACGCGGCGAACTTCCAGTTGAGGGTTTTGATCTAAAATAGCATCGATGACGCCTTCACGTAACATTTGTATGCGTCTATCTGATAACTCATGAGTGATCAATGTCACTACATTATGTAATCCCATAATTTGTAATGCACTGGCAATTTGTGAATTTCCAGATGTGACATTATAAATCCCTCGAATAGAGGGTTCTTTTCGTAGCACATCGCGTACCATTTCACCCGCCTTAATACTGTTTTCTTCGCTTTCTAAGCAGCGAGTTACGGAGCATTGAGGGAAACGTTCACGTAATACGTTGCGAAAACCAATCTCTCGTTCGCCTTGGCCAATAAACTCATTTAGGCCTAACACAATCACAACGTCACCCCCTTGTGAACCCATGAAGCGCCCCATTAACTCCCCTGCGGTGCGTCCCATTTGGCGGTTATCAGGACCAATATAGGCTATTCGTCCACAATTTGGTATATCTGTTGCTAGCGTTAAAATAGGGATCAAATTGGCAATTTTACGTAAGACATGAACAAGCGCGTCATATTGTGGACTAATAACCACGAGCGCATCATAAGACTTGGGAATTTGCATCACCTGTTCAACGGTTTTAGCCGTATCGTTGACATCTAAATAATGCAAGAAAAAATGTATTCGCCTTTCAGGTAGCTGAGTGCTGGCATCGGTAAAAGCATCGCGTAAACCTTTATAAAAAGGGTTTTTAGGCGATTGCATTAGCACCGCAACACGTAAAATCGGCATGTAGCTACGAAACAACGTTCGGTCAATATTGAGTCGATGTGCCCATTCTAATACTTTTGCTTGTTTTTTGGGATTAACGCCACCGCGTTGGTTTAATACACGGTCAACAGTACTTAAACTTACACCAGCTGCCTCCGCGACCTGTTGTAAAGTTGTTTTCCTACTCATCTATCTCTCCTGTTGATGTGAAAGCTTCAAAATTTGAAGGAAAACCTTCAATTATCCATTCGATTAACAAAACACCATCAATTAACTTATTAAGCAATCATTGATGGGGAGGAATGGGTGATGAATCACAAACAATTTTACGCGACAGGTCAAGCTCAGCTACAGATAGGGGTAAGCCCATTATCGTGGGTTAATGAGGTTTTACCTGAGTTTGGCATGGGAGTATCTGCAGAACAATGTTTGTCACAAGCGAGGCAGGCAGGTTATCAGGGAGTTGAAATGAGCCGAATTTTTCCGCGTGGACCCGCTCAGTTAACGCAACTATTGCAGAGATATCAACTCAGTTTAATTTCTGGTTGGTTCGATGGCTTTTTGACTGAAAGGAGCGTTGAAGATGAATTGAATGCCGTGGAGGCACACGCAAAGCTGTTACAGGCGTGCGGTTGTCAGGTCATGGTTTATGGTGAGTGTGGCTGGATGGCAGATAATGCTCTCGATATTCCATTTTCTAATAGACGTCTGTTACCTGTTGAACAGCGTAAAAGCTATGCGCAGAAACTCACTTCATTTTCCCAGCAACTGTATCAACGCTATGGCTTATACCTTGCTTATCACCACCATTTAATGATGGTCGCCGAAAGTTTTGATGAGATCCACAGCATTATTAGCCAATGTGGCGAAGAGGTCGGCTTATTGTTAGATACGGGTCATGCTGCCGCTGCCGGTTTTAATTATCAATATCTTATCAATGAGTTTGCTTCTCGGATTTGCCATATCCACTTGAAAGATGTGCGTAAGGAAGTCTTACAGAAAGTACAAACTGACCAACAAGGTTTCAATGATGGTGTGCGTAGAGGCATGTTTACTATCCCGGGAGATGGTTGTATTGACTACCAGCCTTTAGCGACATTTTTACACGGATCCGGTTACCAAGGCTGGATTGTAGTTGAAGCAGAACAAAACCCACAAATGGCACCGCCTTATGAAACGGTAGCGCGTGCTTATCAATACGTGACTCAACACATTTTAACTCGAAATTAAGGAATGATTATGGCGACGAAAACACTCAATGTAGGGTTAATTGGTTCAGGGTTTATGGGGCAAGCACATGCAGATGCATGGCGCCGTGCAGGCTTGTTATATGCAGACTTACCCTTAAAACCTGTACTACATACTTTGGCTGACGCAACAGCATCGATAGCAGAACAAGCCGCAAAACGTTTTGGATTTGCTCATTGGACCGCAGATTGGCGTGAAATGGTGCACCATCCAGAGATTGATATTGTTGACATTACAACACCAAATAACATGCACTTTGATATGGCTCTAGCTGCTATTCATGCAGGTAAACATGTGTACTGTGAAAAACCACTCACTGTTAGCCTTGAAGAAGCACATATTTTAGTAGAAGAAGCACGTAAGGCAAATGTGAAGACGATCATGGCCTTCAACAATATCAAAACACCAGCCGCGCAATTAGCAAAACAAATGATTGAACGCGGTGAGATTGGTGAGCTGACCCGGTTTCGTGGTTGGTTTGACCAAGGTTTTTTCAATGATCCCAATTTGCCTTGGAGCTGGCGTTGTTCACGAGAGTTGGCAGGTTCTGGTTCATTAGGTGATTTAGGCTCTCACGTGGTAAGTGTTGCCCAATATTTGATGGGGCCTGTCGCGAGTGTAATAGGGCAGGAGCAAACATTTATTAGCGAGCGGCCAGAAGCCGGGCAAGGCTCAGGTTATGGTGCCACCGCTAGCAGTCAGTCAGTGAAAAAACGGGTTGAAAATGATGACCAGTTTCAAGCATTAGTCCGTTTTACGAATCAAGCGGCGGGAGTGATTGAATCATCTCGTATCTCTGCGGGTAAAGTATTTGGTATTGCTTGGGAGGTATCTGGAACTGAAGGCACCATTATTATGGATGGTGAACGATTTAATGAGCTAAAAATTGCCCGTTATAGTGACTCTAATCATGATCGTGGTTTCAAAACTATTTATGCAGGTTCACAGGTTGATTCGTTCGCTGGGTTCTTTGGTTTTGACTTTGCGGGGGGGGGATTAGGCTATTTTGACATTAAAGTTATTGAAATTTATGACTTAATTAAAGGATTGGTGAGTAATCAGCCTTGTTTCCCTGATTTTACCTTTGGCTATGAAAATCAAAAAATCATTGATGCGATGATCCACTCATCGAACCGTGGGGGTGTGGTTTCGATTAAATAATCATCATGTTGATAGGATAAGGAGAATGATATGTCTGTATTATCATATAGACATAATGAAAGCGTGGCGTTGATAACCGGTGGGGCATAAGGTGTAGGGTTTTCCATTGCTAAACAGTTAGTTCATGAGGGCTGTCGGCGTATCATTCTCGCTGGTCGCGACTCGCAAAAGGGTGAGAAGGCGGTGGAAGAGTTACATGCTTTGGACTGTGAAACTTTGTTTATCTCAATTGACTTACAGTGTGCTGATGAATGTCTGGCATTAGTCGATATATATGCTAAGTGATGACGCGGGTGTGATGACGGGGAGTTTAGTGGATTACGATCAAAATATAACAGGGGCTTATCCAGAATAAGTTGGTCGCTAGATAAAAAATAGAGAGGGCAGATTGATACGCTGCTCCTCTTTACGTTCTGGATGCTTTTAATTCTTGCTATGCATTACAAGTCTTGCCGCCAAGCATCAATCGACAAGGGTTCACCGAAGTGACTTTCAATTAACCGGCGGGTAACGTCGTGGAGAGGGGCGGCTAAAACTTCTGCGGTATTACCACGCTCAACAACTTCGCCTTTATCCATGACAAGCATTTTATCGCTGACGTGTTTCATCATCCCCAAGTGCTGGGTAACATAGATAAATGCAATATCTTGTTTTGCTTGTAAATCTAACATTAAGTTGATGATTTGCGAGCGCATGGACATGTCTAACGAAGCTAACGCTTCATCAGCAATAATAATTTCGGGTTGTAGAATAAGTGCTCTTGCCAATGCAATACGTTGTTTTTGCCCAGATGCTAACATGTGTGGATAATATTCAGCGTGGTCGGCGAGTAACCCGACTTGGCGAAGCGTTTGAATAATACGCCTTTCACGTTCTATGCCAGTTAAGTCAGTGTTTAATTTTAAAGGGAGCTCAAGGGTTTGACCAATACGCTGCCTTGGGTTTAGGGATGTACTTGGATCTTGGAAAATCATGCGAATACGCTGGCAACGGTAGCTATAATCGCCAAAATTCAGGCGTTGTCCACGAATGAAAATATCGCCGCTGGTGGGTTCTACAACGCCTGATAACATTCGCGCAAGGGTTGATTTTCCTGAGCCATTGGCGCCAATAATAGCTAATGTTTGGCCTGCCTGTAAGTTAAAGCTAACGGGTTTGACGGCTTGTAATTCGTGTCGATGAAATAACCCTTCACGAAAACGGAAAGTTTTTGTGAGATTACGGACTTCAAGTAAGGTTTCCATTTAGGGTTGTTCCTCGGTGTTTAGCGGGTAATGGCAAGCAACGAGATGGCCTTTAATATTGCGTAATTGTGGCGCGTTGATGCAAGTTCGTTGTGCATAGGGGCAACGAGGTCCAAGGCGACAACCAATGGGCAAATGTTCAAGTGAAGGAATTGCACCAGGTAGCGTATTTAACCGCCCTTTATGGGGAAGAGGGCTTTCAAAATCAGGGATTGAGCGGATTAGTGCTTGAGTATAGGGGTGGCGTGGCCGTTGTAGAATATCCTCAGGAGTTGCGCTTTCCACTGTTTGCCCGCAATAGAGTACATTGATGCGATCAACAAGTTTCGACATCATTTCCATATCATGGCTAATGAGTAAAATTCCCATATTATTGTTTTGGTTTAATTTATCCAATAACCGGAAAATTTGAGCCTGAGTAGTTGACTCCATAGCATTGGTAGGTTCATCAGCGATTAATAACCGGGGTTGGTTAGCGATGGCAATCGCTATCATGACTTTTTGACATTCACCATCGGTTAATTCATAAGGATAACTGCGCATGATATCTTTATGATCTTTTATCCCCACACGGTGCAATAGCTCTATCGCACGACGTTTACGCCAATTAAAACGTTGCCACCAGCGGCCTTTATAAGTCCACCCTGGGATAGCTTGGATAAGCTGTTTACCAATATCAGCAGCTGGGTCGAGACAAGATTGTGGCTCTTGAAATATCATCGAGATATTATGGCCAATTAGTTTGCGGCGTTTACGTGGGCTGAGTTTTAGTAAGTCAATGTCTTGAAAGCGAAAACGGTCAGCTTTTACTCGAATATTATCTTTAGTCACGCCACAGATAGCTTTTGCAATAAGGCTTTTTCCAGAACCTGACTCGCCAACTAAACCTCTTATTTCCCCCTCAGATAGCGTCATTGAAACGCGGTCAACCGCTTTGACGGGGCCATTTGCAGTCATAAATTCGATAGTTAAATTGCGGATGTCTAGAAGTGGCATTATTCAACCCCCGCGTTGATGGCACGATGTAACCCGTCACCTAAAAGGTTAACAAAAAGCACGCTTATCATGATGGCAGCACCTGGCAAGATAACCGTCCAAGGAGCCACATAGATAAGCTCTAAAGTATCACCTAGCATAGCACCCCATTCAGAAGAGGGAAGTTGTGCACCTAAATCAAGAAAACCTAAAGCAGCAATATCTAAAATAGCGATAGAAAGTGCTCGAGCCAGTTCAGTGACGAGAATAGGGGTAATGTTAGGAAGTACGGTATACCATAAAATAAAAATGTTTGAAGCGCCATCAAGGCGTGCGGCAACGATGTATTCTTTATCTAACTCATCATGTACAGCGACATAGATAGTTCTTACCATTCGTGGAATTAATGCAAGGCAAATAGCTAGCATTGCATTTTGTAGGCTAGCGCCCATAAAGGCGACAACAATAATTGCCAGTAATAAGGAAGGAATTGACAGTAACGTATCGAGTATATGGTTAAAAATTGCAGATTTTAACCCGCGAGTCATCCCAGCTAAGCAGCCGAGAACTAATCCAATAAGTGTCGCAATCAGTGTGACTAAAATAGCGGCACCAAATGTCGATTTAGTACCAATCAATAGCCGACTTAGAATATCACGGCCCAGATCGTCTGTACCAAAGAAGAATGCCACTTCGCCATAATGAGACCAAGACGGCGGCGTTAATTGGTAACCTAGAAACTGTTGATCTAGTGCATAAGGTGCCAGATAAGAGCCAACAAAACATAAAATTAATAAAACCAACACACCAACAAACCCCACCATAGAGGTTACATCTGATGAGAAGATATTCCATACCACTCGAGTTGGGGATGGCATTTTTTGTTCACGATAAAAATTATCTGAGGACATACCAATCCTTATGTTTTAATGGGTCCATCATGGCACCTAAAATATCAGACAGCACATTTACAGTAATCACGAGCGCACCAATTAGCATCACCCCAGCAGAAATCGCAGAGTAGTCTTCTTGGCGGATTGCTGTAACCAACCAACGACCAAGCCCCGGCCAGTTAAAAACGAGTTCAGTGACCATGGTCAGTGTTAACATCGTAGAAAACTGTAAGCCAAGCTTAGGAATAATCGGTGGAATAGCATTATGAAAAATATGGCGGCGAATGATTTTAATCCGTGAAAGCCCTCGAATAGCGGCTGCTTTGATATAATTTTCACTGGCGATTTCTTCGGTGCTATTACGTACTAACCGAATAACCTCGGTTGTTGGTGCGAGTGCTAAAGTGAGGACAGGTAACACCATGTGCTCAAGTACATTGATAATCATATCTTTACGATAGGGGGAGTCAGAAAGCCATGCATCAACCAAGGCAAAGCCAGTCACCGTTTTTAAATTATATAATAGGTCAATTCGGCCAGATACAGGAAGCCATCCTAGATGTAATGAGAAAAAGAGAGTTAAAACCAGTGCAAGTACAAATACAGGGACAGAAAATCCTAATAAAGCAAAGACACTGATAGCAATATCTGCAGGCTTGTTACGCCAAAATGCAGCAATGATGCCGAGTGGTATACCTGTCGTTAAAGCAAAAATAAACGCTAAAATGCATAACTCCATGGTTGCAGGGAATGTGTCCCTTAATTGTTCGGTTATGGGTTCCCCGTTGATACTTGAAACACCAAAATCAAAATGGAGTAAGCCTTCAAAATAAAAAATATAGGCATCGATAAGTGATGCGCCGCTCAGAGGTGCATTAGGCGTAAAATAGCTTAAACTAAAGCTGACTAGCGATAAGAAGAACACCGTGACTAATAAAAGTAAAAAACGACGCAGTGAATAAATAATCATGGTTTCTGCCTCTGTTTTTTCGGAGAAACTTTTTCAGGCTGCTCCATTTCACGATACACGCCAGCAAATGAGGTATTACCAAACGCACTGATCATTAGGCCTTTTATATCATAGCGGTAGGCCTGTAAACGTAAAGAATAGGCGAGGGGTAAGACGGGTAAATCTTCTCCTAAAATTTGCTGTGCTTGGTGGTAATAATCTATACGTGCGGCTAATTGCTGTGTCAATAGTGCCTTATGTAAGATTTCATCAAAGGCAGGGTTACACCAATGGCTTAAATTGGTTTGGGAACCAATTGCTGCACAACTCAGTAGCGGACGGAAAAAACTGTCTGGGTCATTACTGTCAGTTGTCCAACCCGCTAATGTCATATCATGGCTTCTATCCATTAATTGGTTTTCTTGGAAACGGCCTTCGACAGAACGGATATTCATCACAATACCGACCTGCGCTAAATCAGCTTGGATAAGCTCTGCCATCTTAAGTGGGCTTGGGTTATATGATTGGGAGGCGATTGGTACCCATAAATCTAGTTTTAGATTTTCTAATCCCATCTCTTTGAGCATTTGCTTAGAAAGTTCGGGATTATAATCGGTGATCTTTGCTTGATTGTCATAAGCCCATGATGCTCTTGGTAAAATAGATGCAGCTGTTTCTGCCGTGCCGTAATAAATTGATTGCATTAGACGTTCATTATTAATTGCATACGCAATTGCTTGGCGTACTTTTAGCTTATCTAATGGCGGCTTGCTGGTGTTAAATGCGAGGTAGGCAATATTCATCCCAGAACGCATAGAAATTCGTAAACGCGGGTCATCGCGTAATACCTTTAACTGGCTTGCGGCAGGGTAAGCTAAAACGTCACATTCCCCAGTGAGTAATTTTGAAATACGGCCAGTTCCACCTGCTCCCATGTCAACAACCACTTCTTCCATACGAGGCAAGCCCTTCCAATAATTGTCATTTCTAAGAAGTCTAACGAATTGCCCTGCTTGGTAGTCATCTAAATGAAATGGCCCCGTACCAATTGGTCGCCAATCGATCAGCTCTTGGCGATTTATGCTTGAAAGGAAATCGGCATATTCGGATGAAAGAATAGGAGCATAATGTGTCGCCAAATGCCATAAAAAAGACGCATCAGGAGAGTTCAAACGAAACTCCACTGTATGGTTATTAATTTTACGTATGCTTTGCACGCTGTTGGCGAACTGTAAGCTATCGAAATAAGGGTAATGCCCCCCATTGATGTAGTGATAAGGGTGATTCACCTCAAACATGCGGGAAAAGCTGAACACAACATCATCAGCATTCATATTGCGCGTAGGTGTAAACCAAGTTGTATTTTGGAATTTTACATCTTTGCGCAAGTATAAACGGTAAGTTGCACCGTTATCTAAAACTTCCCATCTAGCAGCCAGTTCAGGAACCAAGCGATAAGTGAACGGATCAACATCTAATAGCCGATCATAAATTTGAGCACCGAGAGGGTCGACAATTAGCCCACTACTAACTAATTGTGGGTTAAACGTGGTAACGACCCCATTTACACAGTAAATAAAGCCTTTTTGGCGTATATCTGCAGGGACCTCGTTAGCCACAATATCGGTAAAGCGCTCTTGGTTATTAAGCGCTTGTGCAGACACAGAAATGATAAATAAAAACCAAACAGTTAATAGGCGCATACCACTGACATCGTTAACGAGAATTGACCTATTGTAGCGTAAAAATGGGGATACAGGGTATAAGCAAAATTTAGCCTCATAACGTATGAAAATTAAGCTAAAAGGGATGATGTTAATATAATAATCAACTTAAATTATTATATTAATCATTGAAGTATGTCTTAATGAGAAAAAATCTCATTAAAAAGCTTTACAAATGACACTGATAACGATTATCATTCGCTTTGTCACTTAAGCCGAGTGCTTATGTAGACAAGGCATGACATTGCTCACATTGCTTCCAGTGTTTTATTTGATAGCCAGCTTGGGTGCTGGCTTTTTTTTTATGGAGAAATAGATGAGTTTGTTTAGCTTAATTTCTAGCTATTATTTTAAACCCACATAGTGTAAGTCTTCATCGGTTACGTTGCCTTGAAGGGTACATAAGAAACGAACAACACCTCTTTGCTCATCTTTTTCAATAATCAGCATTTTTTCAGCAGCATTTGGTTCCAAGTTGTAATCTTGCGTTGCGTGTTCGTTAAATACCCATTTACTTTGCAAATTATGGCGGATCATCGGTGAGTAGATATAAGTATTTCCTACCTTTATAATCGCAATTCTTGATGACGTATAGCGGACAACCTCTTCAAGGCTTTGTGTTGTTTCAAATCCCCAAAAATAGTATTGGCCACGCAAGCCTAAATAGGCGAAGCCATCATATTTATCAAAATTACTATGACTAACAAAAAAACGGTTAAAAGTCACAATACCGGTTGGTGAAAAATTGAGATTAACAGAAACGTGTTCATTGGTGCCTAATTGGTTATGTTTCAATGCATTAGAAATATCGTTTAAAACAGGGTCATCTTTTATTTTCTTGAAGAAAGCGGCATCACAGTAAGAAAATGTTTTCATCAATGATTGCGCATTAACCGTAGGAGATAACCCTAGAAGAAAAAAGGTGATCGCTAGTACATTTATATTTTTCATAATAGGCTCCTCATATAATAAGAATTATATTAATAGAGATATCATATAAATATATTTCGCACAGTAGTTAAATATGACAAGGTGTAAATACAAATAATAAAACAGCATTAATCATATTAAAATAGAATTATCTATCTATATATAATTAACTAAACGTGCTAAAGAAAATTATATTTTTTATATAATAGCTAGTGGAAATTACTAATTATCACTTTTTTTGTGGGGGTCAAAATGGTTTTTAGTGTAATTTGGCTTAATTTTTTATGATGAAGTTATCTTTTAACTAATTGTTATTTATTGTTTTTATTTTATTTGGTTTTTTACTGATGCTGTTAGTAATTAAGTGATAAGTAATATTTAAAAGTGCAATGTGAAATTGGAAACATTTAGTAATAATAAAGCCCACGATTTTCAAATTTAAACTTTTTATCTCTAAGTATATTGCATTAGTTCAAACAATAAATTTGGATTGTTTGAACTAATGACTATTAAATTTCAATATTTATTTGATGTTTTTTAATTAAACCACGCAGTTGGTCATAACTTAGAGATAACCGTTGTGCTGCTTTACGCTGATTAAAATGACAATCTGCTAGCGCTTGTTCTAATAGTGCTTTTTCAGATTGCTGCTGCCACTGACGTAAGTCACAAGGTAGTGAAGGTAAAATGGTATTTGCTTGTTGGGAAGGCTGTATGGGTTGGGGGCTTGGTGATTCATGCAGCTCAGCAAGTTTTTCACCAAATGGATTGAAAATAATATTATCAACGGGTTCAGCATGATTTCCATGGCGGTATATTGAACGCTCAATGACATTTTTTAATTCGCGTACATTACCTGGCCATGGGTAGTTTTGCAGGGCTTGTTGGGCATGTCGTGTAAAACCTGTAAAGTGCGAACGTTTTAATTCACCACACATTAAAATAGCAAAATGCTCTGCTAATAATAATATATCAGGTTGCCGTTCACGTAATGGGGGAAGGCGAATGACATCAAAAGCCAGTCTATCTAAGAGGTCGGCTCGAAAACGACCTTGTTTGGCGAGTTCGGGTAAATTGGCATTTGTGGCACAGATTAAACGCACATCTACGTGTAAAGCTTGGCTTCCACCGACACGTTCAAGCTCGCCATATTCAATGACACGCAGGAGTTTCTCTTGAACTGACATAGGTGCAGTCGCGAGTTCGTCAAGAAAAAGAGAACCTTTGTCAGCTCGTTCAAAGCGCCCTTGATGGCGTTTTTGGGCTCCCGTAAAAGACCCCGCTTCATGTCCAAATAATTCAGAATCCAGCAAATTCTCATTGAGTCCGCTGCAATTGAGAGAGATAAAAGCTTCTTGCCAGCGAGGGGAAAGGTAATGGAGTCTATCTGCGATAAGCTCTTTACCCGTGCCGCGTTCACCGATAACTAAAACAGGTTTATTGAGTTGTGCGAGTTCAGAGGCTTGTTCGAGTACATCGAGAAAATTACTTGAAACGCCAAGAATAGGTTCATTGGTTTCTTTCATGGTTTTTTTCGCCAATAGTTGGTTTAAAATGCCTGTATTTGAACTATAGACTAAAATGATTTTCAGGGGAAGCTTATAATTATTCTCTTTAAAATCATATCAATATGAATTAATTTAAAAGTTGGCACGCCAATTGCTATTTAAAATATGTAACAGCAGTAGCTAAATACAGCAACATGCGAATTGTTGTTAGACTTACGGAGCGTCAGGTATGGGTTGGAAGCCAAATCAGGTCGAGGCGCTACAGAATGATTAAATCCATCAAGGGGATATAAACAATGGGTATTTTTTCACGTTTTGCCGATATCATTAATGCAAACATCGCTTCTTTGTTAGACAAAGCAGAAGATCCGCAAAAAATGATCCGTCTGATGATTCAAGAAATGGAAGATATGTTAGTTGAAATCCGGTCAACATCAGCACGTACTTTAGCAGAAAAGAAAGGTTTAGAACGTCGCATTGAGATGGGCGAAAAACAAGTTGCTGATTGGCAAGAAAAAGCAGAATTAGCGCTGGTGAAAGATAAAGAAGATTTAGCGCGTGCGGCACTGATTGAAAAGCAAAAAGTGAGTGCAATGGTCGATACCTTAAAACACGAGCTGATTATTGTTGATGAAACCTTGACTCGCTTGAAAGGTGAAATCACTGAATTAGAAAACAAACTGCAAGAAACTCGTGCGAAACAGCAATCAATGGTTGTTCGTATGGAAGCTGCACAATCTAGTCGTAATGTACGTCGTCAGCTGGATAGCGGCAAACTGGATGAAGCAATGGCGCGTTTTGAACAGTTTGAGCGCCGTATAGACCATATGGAAGGTGAAGCCCAAAGTTATGGTATTGGGAAACAAAAATCACTGGATCAACAGTTTGCAGAGTTAAAAGCAGACGACGAAATAAGTGCGCAATTAGCGGCACTTAAAGCTAAAATCAATAAAGATTAGTAACAGTTATTTTGATGCACTGGTACGTTAGTAATATCGTATCAGTGCCATAGATAGGTTAACCATATGTATAAGGATATGTGATGGGCTACGTTTTTCTGTCTCTCGTATTAATCATTTTTCTCATTTTTATTCTGCCTATTTGGCTGTGGTTACATTACAGCAAAAAAAACAGTGGGCAGGGGAGTCAGCTAACTGAAAATGAAGTACAACGTTTGATGCAATTAGCAGAACAAGCATCACAGATGCAGCAACGCATTAAAACGCTTGAAGATATTTTGGATGCAGAACACCCAAATTGGAGGCAAAAATAATGACTCAATTTCGCAACCGCAAACTTTACCGTTTAACGGATAGACGTGTGTTCGGTGGTGTGTGTTCGGGTATTGCTGAGTATTTAGAACTTCCAGTTGCTTTGGTTAGAGCATTAGCCGTATTGGCTCTATTTGTCAGTTTTGGTATTACTTTGATTTTGTATATCGTGATGTGCTTTGTCGTAGAAACGGCACCAAATGGCTACCGTTCACAGCAAGATATTGGCCCAGAAGTCAGTAGTCTTATTAACCAAATCGATACACAATTAAAATCAGGTGAAATGAAGCTACGCCAGATTGAAAGATACGTTACGTCAGATACTTATACAGTGAACAGTAAATTTCGAAATCTATAATAAATCGTATCGCCATCACATGATAAGGGATTAGGTTTCAAAACCAAATCCCTTTTGTTTTTGATAAAAAAGTGAGTGAAATATGGCAAACAACGTTCGTTATCGAATTAAAAAATTTGCAAAGAAACTTATTCTACAAAAAGGTATTCGAATCGCCGCGGTATTACTTATGACATATGGCCCAGCCGGTGTCGTAGGTAAAATCATTAAATTATTGACAAGTAAATGGTTGCTCAATGTACTAATTAAACGGTTAACCTAATACAATTTGTTTTATGCTAAATTATAGAACGCAATATGACGTAAAATGAGTTTAAATTGAAAGGATGAGTCTTGGGAGGAGCATGAAACGACTGCACAGTGAATTAACTGATTTGATGAATAGAAGTGTTGATCGTCATGTTAGGCTCGCAGTAACAGGGCTTAGCCGTAGTGGAAAAACCGCATTTATTACTTCACTGGTGAACCAATTATTGAATGTGAATGCGGGCGCACGGCTCCCTTTATTTTCTGCCGCGCGTGATAAGCGGTTGTTAGGGGTGAAACGGATACCTCACCGTGATTTGTCAGTACCACGCTTTGCGTATGATGAAGGTATTGCATCCCTTTATGGGGAACCACCGCAATGGCCAACACCAACACGGGGGGTCAGTGAAATACGCCTTAAATTGCATTACCGTTCAGAAGACTCTTTTTTGCGCCATTTTGTCGATAACTCATCATTATATTTAGAGATTGTGGATTATCCCGGCGAATGGTTGTTGGATTTACCCATGCTAGATTTAAATTATCTAGCATGGTCTGAACAAATGAACACCTTAATAAAGGGAGAGCGTGCACATTTAGCCCAACCATGGCTGACATTGTGTGATAAATGTGACCCTTTAGCGCCTGTTGACGAAAATTTGCTGGCTGAAATTGCTGCTGCCTACACCCAGTATTTAATTGAATGCAAGGCCCAAGGGCAACATTTTATTCAACCAGGTCGTTTCGTTTTACCGGCTGAATTAGCAGGAGCACCCGCACTCCAATTTTTTCCATGGCCGAATGTAGCCCAATATGGTGATAAAAAGCTCGCACAGGCAGGAAAAAACACCAATATTGGCGCATTACAGCAACGCTATCAATATTATTGTGAGCATGTTGTAAAGGGTTTTTATCGTGATTATTTCCAACGTTTTGACCGACAAATTGTTTTAGTTGATTGTTTGCAACCGTTAAATAGTGGTGTTGATGCATTTAATGATATGAGAATGGCGTTAACTCAATTAATGCGTAGTTTTCATTATGGTAAACGCACATTATTGAGGCGTTTATTTTCACCTTGTATTGATAAATTACTCTTTGCGGCGAGCAAGTCAGACCATGTAACACCAGACCAGCATGCAAATTTAGTGGCTTTATTGCAACAATTAGTGCAAGAGGCATGGCAGCATGCTGCATTTGAAGGGATCAGCATGGATTGTGTTGGTTTAGCATCAATACAAGCAACCGAAAGTGGCCTTGTGGATTATAAAGGTGAAAAATTACCTGCGTTAAAAGGGAATCGGTTAAGTGATGGACAACCGCTAATGTTTTATCCTGGTGAAGTCCCAAAACGGTTGCCAAATGAGCAATTCTGGCAAACTCAAGGTTTTCAATTTGAAGATTTCAGACCAAGGCCAACGCCAATGGATCAACCATTGCCACATATTCGTATGGACAGTGCGCTTGAATTTTTGTTGGGAGATAAACTGAAATGAATGAACCTTTAAAACAGCGTTTAGATTTCGCTGAAAGTAGTGAGAATGATACGAAAGAGTCGCTGAAAAAAGCCCAAGTTTTTGATGAACGAGAATTCGAAAAATTCACTCCAGTTTCTTTGGAAGCAGAACAAGATAGCCAAGAGGGTGAGGTTGAAAGCCTGATTAACGAAGCGTTAAAACCAAAACGGAGTTTTTGGAGAAAATTAGTTGGCACGGCTGCGGGAATTTTTGGGGTCAGTGTCGTTGCTCAACTGGGTGTTTGGATCCACCAATCATGGGTAACACAAGATTGGACTGCGTTAGGTGTTGCTGCTGCGGGTGGTTTAATCGTTGTGGCGGGTGTAGGGTCAGTCGTTGGTGAATGGCGGCGGTTGTATCGCTTAAGAGAACGAGCAGAGGAACGAGACTTTGCTCGCGAATTATTGCACAGTCATGGAATGGGGCAAGGAAAGGTTTTTTGTGAAAAATTGGCAAAACAATCTGCGTTATCAATGCAACATCCTGCGATTGTTAATTGGCAAGCCACTCTCCATGATTCTCATAATGATAGAGAAGTTGTTGAATTATATAGTCGAATGGTTCAGCCCATTCTTGATGAACAAGCTCGTAAAGAAATTAGTCGTTGTTCCGCTGAATCGGCCATTATGATTGCAGTGAGCCCGTTAGCACTGGTGGATATGGCATTTATTGCTTGGCGAAATATTCGTCTAATTAATCGGATCGCGGCAATCTATGGTATTGAACTCGGTTATTACAGCCGAATTCGGCTATTTCGTATGGTGCTCATTAATATTGCCTTTGCAGGTGCATCTGAATTAATTCGTGAAGTGGGGATGGATTGGTTATCTCAAGACATTACCGCACGGTTATCAACACGTGCAGCACAAGGTATTGGTGCGGGTTTGTTAACTGCACGTTTAGGTATTAAGGCGATGGAATTATGCCGACCACTACCTTGGATTGAAAACAAGCCTCGTTTAGCCGATTTTCGTCATCAGCTAATTGGCCAATTAAAGAATGTTATTCCCAGTAAAAAAGATAAAGCGTAAAGAAATATCGCTGGCAGAGTGAGTTGACAGTTTTCACTCACTCAGCAGCATCATTTGTTGATTAATATACTTATTGTTATTTCAAGCCTTAAAAATTAAGGAAAGCAGTGATTTTATTTGTTAATACCTATGAAGCTTACAAGCTGTCAACAATTTGTGACACAAACACTGTATTCCCTTAATGTTTAAGGCTAAAATACCTTTATTCTCTCGGCTTTTTTGATGAAGGTTCCTATCCATGCGCCTCGAAGTGACCTGCCAAGACCGTATCGGTTTAACGCGTGAATTACTTGATCTTTTAGTCCTACAAAATATTGATTTAAAAGGTATTGAAATATCTCCTCAACGTAGGATTTACCTAAATTTTACACCTGTAGATTTTCAGGTATTCAGCACATTGATGGCAGAAATACGGCGTATCAATGGTGTTATTGATGTGCGCCGAATTTATTTTATGCCTTCAGAAAGAGAGCATAAAGCTGTTTGGGCGCTATTAAACTCATTTCCAGAACCTGTTTTGTCCATTGATAATAAGCTAAATATTGAGTTGGTTAACCCAATGACATTGCAATTATTTGGTTATGATGAGGCAAAAATTCGAGAAAAAACCTTTTCTCAGTTAGTCAGTAGCCAAGGGCTGGTGCGTTGGTTTGAACGAGAGTCACCAGAAGCTTATACAGAGAAAGTCGTCATTAAAGGCCAAGACTATTTGATGCAAGTGACTCCTATTATTTTGGCAGATGAACATGGTAAACTCCATTGTACAGGAGCTGTGTTGCTGTTGAAATCGGCTGAAATTTTAGATAAGCAACGTAAACAAGTTATTGAGGCAGATGGCAGTGGTTTTGAACAAATTATTGCTGTTAGCCCTGTCATGGCAAATGTAGTTGAACGGGCTAAACGTGTTGCGATGCTGGATGAGCCATTATTACTCGTTGGTGAAACAGGGACTGGGAAGGATATCTTAGCGAAAGCTTGTCATTTGCATAGTGCGCGAGGAAAAGAACCGTTTTTAGGTTTAAATTGTGCTTCGATGCCGGATGATGTCGTAGAAAGTGAATTATTTGGTTATGCAGCAGGGGCGTATCCAAATGCAGTTGAAGGTAAAAAAGGTTTTTTTGAACAAGCAAATGGCGGAACAGTATTGCTTGATGAAATTGCTGAAATGTCACCTCAAATGCAAATTAAGTTATTACGTTTTTTAAATGATGGAACATTTAGGCGTGTTGGCGAGGAACGAGAAGTTAAGGTTAATGTCCGTGTAATTTGTGCAACACAGAAAAATCTACCTGAATTGGTGGCAGAAAAAAAATTCAGAGAGGATCTTTATTATCGTTTAAATGTACTCACATTAACCATCCCTCCATTACGTGAACGTAAAGAAGATATTCTACCGCTAACCAAGACATTTGTAGCCAGTTTTTCCAAAGAGCTTCATATTGCAGAGCCTAAATTGGCGCCTTCGCTAATCGAATTTTTAAGCAGTTATTATTGGCCGGGTAATGTAAGGCAACTGAGAAATGCCCTTTATCAAGGGTTAACTCAACTTAATGGCAATATATTGGAAGCAGAGAATATCCAATTACCTGATGTAGTAAATCCTCCCGCACTGGCTTTAGATTCGCTCAATGGTTCGCTAGATGAAATTACTAAACGCTATGAAGCGTCAGTATTAGCGCGCTTGTATCGTGATTACCCGAGCACCCGTAAATTAGCTAAACGCTTGGATATTTCTCATACGGCAATTGCCAATAAATTGAGAGAATATGGTCTCAATACGAAAAAAGAGCAAAACTAATTTAAATGAACAAAACAATAACCTATGTGTTAACAGCAATAGGTTTGTTTTTTAGTGGTTCTGGCATTGCAACGACAATACCGACCCACGGTTTGAATAAGTATTGCCGAGATGTTGTAGTACGAACAGTCGGTAAAATCTATGAGAATAGGGCACTAATTCAATGTTATTTTAAAGACGTACCTTTTTTAGCTCGTGTTTAGTATGGCAAAACCTTACTAATACTATTGCTAATTGGTGAATTTTCCTGCTATATAACAAAGACAGCTACTGTTTTAGGGTATCGTAATCTCATCTGATGGGTTTCAGCCTACAAGGAGTTGCCATGGACCAATTCACTATTAATTTCATTGTAAATCGTAAGCTACGCGAATACATGAGCCAGAGTCATTATAAAAATGATATGTTTGAGTCTGCTGCATCAGCTGCTGAACTTTATCTGATGAATAAAGCCGCAGTAAAATATTTAACGAAGAAAAATCGTTTCACGTGGGAGGCATTGGTGAAAAATGGCCATAAGCCTCGAGACCTTATTATTGATATTTTGACATCTTGTTGCCCTGTCACTCAGGATCAAGCCTTAAAAGTATTGAGTACGCTTTCTCATACTTTGATCTCTATAATGAGTGACAATAAGTTATTTGCGAATGTTGTTAATGCGAAGAACCACCAGCCATTGTACTGGGCTCACGTAGATTAGTGTGGTTTTTATATTGAGTAATGAAGCGGGAAATTCCCGCTCCATTACTAATTACAGTGAGTTAAATGATATAAAAAGTTTATTTAAGGCTGTTTAATGCACTGTCGTAATCAGGTTCTTCAGTAGTTTCAGAAACTAATTGGCTATAAATAACGTTATTATTTTCATCTAAGACAACAACGGAACGTGCATTTAAGCCTTTTAATGGACCACTAGCGATAGCAACACCATAGTCATTAGCAAATGAATCACTACGGAAAGAAGATAGCATAACGACATTATCTAAACCTTCTGCACCACAAAAACGTGCTTGTGCGAAAGGCAGGTCAGCAGAAATGCATAACACAACCGTGTTGTCCAACTCGTTTGCGAGCTTATTAAATTTGCGAACTGATGCCGCGCATACGCCAGTGTCTACACTTGGAAAAATATTTAAAACTTTTCTTTTACCTTCATAAGTTTCCAGCGTTGCTTCGCTGAGATCTTTGGTGACAAGGGTAAGGGGCTTAGCTTTTGAACCCGCTTGTAAAAAAACACCATTAACTGTGATGTCATTACCTTTTAATTTAACTGTTTGCGACATGAATTTTTCTCCCGTTCATAAAGTGATTCACTGTTAACTTAATCTAACTTCTAATAAAAAATCTTTGTGATTAAAGGTTTTTTAATGAGTAGTTATACAGTGCTGAGTTTTACATTCTACTAATGACCAAATTTTATACAGAAACCTTATCACTTACTTTGAGTTCTACATGGGGCAAAGTAAGGTAATATTACATACTTTTTATTAGGGTATGGTGCATTATCATTATATAACAGCTAAGCTTTTTCAATGCTTGCGTTTTCTGTTATGCACCTTTTTAAATTGCCTTATGGAGTGTAACAAAAGGAAATCTGTCTGTATTGGTTTCTTGAGCCATTATTTAGCTACCGGAAAAGTGGTAAGGATATACTAGTTTATTATTCTATAATATAAGTGTTAGTTTATGTATATTTAGGCCAAAAAATCAACTAATTACAGGAGGAATGTAGATTTTTAAAATATGAAAGCCTATGATTAATTAAGATAAACTACAGAATAATTCAGTTGTATTGTTGTTTGATTCTCACTAAGTTAAGGGTGTTTTTATCCTATAACTTTATGTTTTTTATCGCGATATGAGTATTTGGTTCAAATAATAATTTACCTAAATGAAATTTAATCAGTCAATGCAGTCATGTTGTTAATAATAGCATCTTCACGTGAAATCACTTAACTCAGCTTTTAGTTAACTTTATTTATATTAACAAGATAGAAAATACAATGCATAAACGTTCAGTTACATCTTTAACGGTTTTGATTTCTTCAATTTTATTTACTACACCCGCTATGAGTGCAGTGATACCGACGGGCACAGTTTTAGCTGAAAACCAAGAGGTTACACGTCATTTAAAGGATGAACCAGCGTCTTTGGATCCGGTAAAATCCGTGGGGTTAACGGAAGCGCAAGTCATGCGTGACTTATTTGAAGGGCTAGTTAACCAAGATGACCATGGCAAGCCAATTTCAGGGGTAGCCCAAAGTTGGACTACGGCAGATAATCGTATTTGGACATTTACACTGAGACTTGATGCTCGTTGGTCAAACGGTGACCCTGTCACGGCTCAAGACTTTGTGTATAGTTGGCAACGACTTGTTTCACCGGGAACATCATCACCTTTTGCATGGTTTGCGGCATTAGCTGGCATTAACAACGCACAAGAGATTATTGATGGAAAATTACCCGTTGAGCAGTTAGGTGTTGAAGCGGTAGATGCACGCACATTAAAGGTGACTTTAAATAAGCCAGTACCTTATTTCCCATCATTGGCGGCTAATTTTAGTTTATTTCCTGTGCATCAAGGAACGGTTGAAAAATTTGGCAATGACTGGATAAAAGTAGGAAATCTAGTCGGGAATGGCGCCTTTGTTTTATCTGACAGAGTGGTTAATGAAAAAATTGTTTTAGTCCCAAACAAAAATTATTGGGATCATCGAAATACAGTGATAACTAAAGTCACTTTTGTCCCGATTAACCAAGAGTCTCATGCAACTAATCGTTATTTAGCGGGAGACTTGGATATTACCGAATCATTTCCAAAACAACGCTATCAAAAATTATTGAAAGATATTCCTAATGAAGTCTTTACACCAGACCAATTAGGGACCTATTACTATGCATTTAATACCCAACGCGCACCGACGGATGACGTTCGTGTTAGAAAAGCCTTATCCATGGCGATTGACCGCCAATTAATTGCTAATAAAGTATTAGGTACAGGGGAAAAACCTGCAAATTATTTTACTCCCGATGTCACCGATGGCTTTAAACCTGAAAAAGGGCTTTACAATAGATACTCACAAAAAGAGTTAGACCAGCAAGCAAAAGTGTTATTACAGCAAGCAGGTTTTGGTCCAAATCACCCATTAGAATTAACATTGTTGTACAACAGTTCAGAAAATCATCAGAAAATTGCGATTGCAATTGCTTCTATGTGGAAGAAAAAATTAGGCGCTGAAGTCAAATTAGTTAATCAAGAATGGAAAACTTATATAGATAGCCGCAATACAGGAAATTTTGATGTTATACGTGCATCATGGATAGGTGATTTTAATGAGCCTTCAACATTCTTGTCTCTGCTTACATCTCAACATACTGGCAATATACCAAAATTTAATAACCCTGCATATGATAGCGTTATTGAGTCGGCGAGTATTGAAACGAATGCACAATTACGCAACCGTTATTATAATAATGCGGAAGCAATCATTGCAAAAGAAGCTCCAATCGCGCCTATTTACCAATATACCAATGCACGCTTAATTAAGCCTTGGCTGAAGGGGTACCCGATAAACAACCCCGAAGATGTCGCTTATAGCCACAGTTTTTATATCATTAAACATTAAAATAGGATACAGCCTGTGCAAGGTACGGGCTGCTTTTTCTAAAGGAAAGAAAAAAAGCTCCTTCCTCTGGAGAATGGGAAGGAGGACCAAAAAAGGAATAAACACTACCTTTTCATAATAAAAAAATCATCATGAACTTTATTGCTCGTTTGTGTCAATTATGTAGTGTTATTTAGCAAAAATGGCGATATTTTGTGATTTATGGGAAATTGTCTGTTTTTATGAGATATTAATCTCAATCTTTTTTTTGTTATTTTATGTATCGTGAGAACGATTCTTGAAATAATGACAAATATGTCACTATTCGACTAAAAATACCGTATTGATTATAAAAGGGAGATATTGCATGGGACTGATTTATGGTTCTTTATTCCAAAATTCAAATCCTGTACATGCATTTCAGTTAAATGGAGACGGTGGGTTACTTCCTATCGACGTGAATGCTAGCGCAAACCAGCAATCACCGTTTTGGCTTCATTATGATTATAAGGACCCACAAAGTTTTAATTGGATTCAGCAATCAGATCTCTTTAATGACCAAGTTAAGTCTGCTTTATCTGGGCATTCAGGACGTTGGCGATTGATTCGTGTTGGCGATGGTATTTTATTAACATTGCAAACATTAAATACCAATGCTGGCCAGCGGCCTGAGCAATTAGTTGCGTTTAGGGTATTTATTAATAATCGGATAATTATTTCTAGTCGTCATCGAAAAGTAAATTCCTTAGATTCTATTATTGATGATTTAAAGCAGGGAGTCGGGGCCCAAAGTACAGGTGACTGGTTAGTTGAGGTTGCTGATTCTATTACAGATGAAATAAGTGATTTTACGGATTCTTTGCATGAGCGTTTAATTGATATGGAAGATTTCATATTAAATAGCCAAATTCCTGAGAGAGGGGAATTAGCATTACTTCGTAAACAAATTATTGTGATACGCCGTTATATGGCTCCACAGCGAGATATGTTTTCCCGTTTAACAACAGAAAAATTGCTTTGGTTAGATGAAACCAATCGTCGTCGAATTCAAGAGATTTCTGACCGATTAGGACGTTGTATTGAAGATCTCGATGGTTTTATTGCACGTACAGCGATTATTTCTGACGAGATAACGAATATGATGACTGAAATGATGAATCGGCGCATTTATACAATGTCATTAATGGCCATGATATTCCTACCAACAACTTTTTTAACGGGGCTGTTTGGTGTGAATTTAGGCGGGATCCCTGGTAATGAGTTCCGTTTTGCCTTTAGTGTATTTTGTGTTTTATTAGCCGTTTTAATTGGAACCGTTTTGTGGTGGTTAAGAAAAAGCCGATGGCTCTAATATTGATGACTTATTTGCGATAACCGGACCTAGTTTGAGATAAATCAATAAAACTACTGAGGTTTTAGTGCAGTATTAGTCCTGCAGGTGAATGCAACGTTGAGCGATGAACGTTGTGCTCCATAATTGTAGTTTTTCTCATATTGAGTTCTTATACAGAATAATTGACCACTGTAATGCCGATGTATTTTACATCGGCTTTTTTTTGCATCTAATCCGAGCAAAAATAACCTCCATACGAGGAGGTTATTAATAAATGTTTATTTAACTTCAATAATATCAAGGCGTTCTACTGTAAAGTCGGGCTTATCATCTTCATCTATAAAAGGTTGAAGCGGTAGCTCCTCTTTGTCAAACGCAAGATCTCCGCCATTGATAACTTCATCTCCATGAGAAATATTTTTGAAGTCAAATAATTCGGTATCACATAAATGAGACGGTACAATATTTTGAGTAGCACGGAACATTGTTTCGATACGGCCGGGATAGCGCTTATCCCAATCACGTAGCATCTCTTTAATAACTTGACGTTGCAGGTTTGGCTGAGAACCACATAGGTTACATGGAATAATTGGAAACTCTTTAGCCTGCGCAAAGCGCTCTATATCTTTTTCTCGACAGTAAGCGAGCGGGCGAATGACAATGTGTTTTCCGTCATCACTCATCAATTTAGGAGGCATACCTTTTAACTTACCACCGTAAAACATATTCAAGAACATAGTCTGTAAAATATCATCACGGTGGTGACCAAGAGCAATTTTAGTTGCTCCTAATTCAGTAGCCGTACGATACAAAATTCCACGACGTAAACGCGAGCACAGTGAACAGGTTGTTTTCCCTTCAGGAATTTTTTCTTTTACGATCCCATAGGTATTTTCTTCAACAATTTTGTACTCTACACCAAGTTTATCAAGGTATGCAGGTAAGATATGCTCAGGGAAACCGGGTTGCTTTTGATCTAAATTAACCGCAATTAATGAGAACTGGATTGGGGCGCTTTTTTGCAAGCTTTGCAGGATGGAAAGTAGTGTGTAACTATCTTTACCTCCAGATAAGCAAACCATTATCCGGTCACCGTCTTCAATCATATTAAAGTCAGCGATTGCTTGGCCAACATCGCGGCGAATTCTTTTTTGCAACTTATTTAAGTTGTACTGTTCTTTATTGGTCGTCATTCTATACGTTCTGCTACTGGGGTTTATGTTGCTGATGGATAATTGTACATTTGGTTTTTAAATTATTATTGTTTTATGCTTAAAGCCTAATCAGCGAGAGTTATAAAAAGAGGCTCATGATAGCAGAACATGAGGGAAGAGTGATACCAGTTCGGTAAAATAGGTGAAAATTGGTGTCCACCCCACTTTAATAGAGATACACAAACATAGAGTTTTCTAACTGTTGACGATATGCCTCCGGTGGAAGCTGATTTAAACTTTCAAGTGCTCTGATGATATTTTAGCCTGCAATGATGTATCAACCAAAATCACTAAGCATTCGTGTGTTTCTTCATTAATAATATTGAGTGTTTTAACGTATTTACTGCAATATAAATTTTCGTGCATGAAACCCAATGTCCCTTGAGTATTTGAGCTTTTTCATCATGACATCTGCAAGTTTTAGGTCAGAAAATCTAATTATAGCTGCCTTATTCAGATGTGAGTTAACAATACTATTGTTTTTATGCCTAGATACAGAACCAATAAATTTTTCAATTATTACTTTCCATTTTTTAGGGGCTAAAGTATATATTTTTGAGCTAAAATAATACAGCTGTATTGAGTCTTTCTTATTCTTATTTAGTATAAGCAGGGTAAATAAGTAATAAATATCTATCCCACTGGCTATTTTATATTTTTAGTAGTCACTAGAAATTTTAGTAACTTAATAAATTGTTAATCACGGTAAGAATTATATGGGCATTATAAAACCTATGTTTATAATATTTAGATAGAACATATTCTTCTATTTAAACTTAGCAAGTTTTCCAGTGCAGTGGTAAAGAGAGAGAGATAGAGTGAATGTATAATTGCAGGACCATTAGAAATTAACGCTTAATAACAATAAGATATTGAAAAAAACTATAAGGTAACTAATGCTCTGAGTTATTTGTGAAAAGAAAAAGCTTTATTTTAAGTATGGCTTACAAGTGCGACATGATTCACATTTTAAGAATTATATGTTTAAAAATACAAACTAATAGAGTTTATTTGAATTATTATGTTCCTGGGTGTTTGGCGCTTGAACTATAAATATAATTATAAATTGAATGTAAATGCTTAAAATCGTACCTTTTAAGCAAGGTCATATATATTGAAATTAAAAATTATTTTTTTGCTTTTAATTAGTGGGTTAAGGAGACATTAAATCAACTAATCATAATTAAAATCTATTAACATGGTGATATTTATGAAATACCTTATATTCTTTTTTAGTCTAATTTTTGTTTTTCTTATAGCATATTTGCTTAGTTTTAGTAAAAAAACATAAAACATAAACTTCCATCGATACTAACATTGTTAACATTGGAGATTATTGTCGCGTTTACCATGCTAAATACTACCATTGGGCTTACTACTCTTGACGGTATAGCATCAGGTATTCATTATATAATTAATTATGCTAATAAGGGGATTGATTTTGTTTTTGGAGATATAAGCAGTAAAACTTCTATGGTTTTTGTTGTTGTAGCTCTTTTACCTTTGATTTTTATTTGCTCTATAATTGGAATATTTAAATATATCGGTGCGCTAGATTTAATTATTAATACTATAGGCTTTCTAATTAACAAAATATCTAAAGTTGGAAAATTAGAGTCTTTTGCCGCTATTAGCGCTGTGATAGTCGGAATGATGCCTGCTTATGTATCAATTAAAGATTACATTCCAAGGCTATCTAAAGCACAGATGTATACTATTGCTGCATGTACTATCTCAACAGTAGATATTGCATTGCTAGGCGCATATACACAAATGGTTGAGCCACGCTATGTTTTTATTGGTGTTAGTCTCAATTTTTTTAGTACTTTTATTATTGTTTCTATTATTAATCCAAGTGAACCCACAAATATCACAACTTGTCCTTTGGGGGCAAATAAAGGTGAAAGGGGCTCATTTTTTGAGGTGTTGACAGATCACATGCAGGATGCCTTTAAGCTTATTCTTGCAATTGTTCCCATAATTATCGGTTTTGTCGCCTTAATTAGTATGCTGAATGATGTTTTTTTAAATATTTTAGGAATTAGTTTTCAAGGAATTCTTGGTTATATTTTTTCACCTTTAGCTTTCATTTTGGGTAGTTCATGGGATGAAAGTGTTACTTTTGGAACAATTATTGCAACTAAAATTTTATCGAATGAGTTTGTTGCTATGATTGACTATATGAAATTAACAAGCATTACACCACGAACGGATGCAATTATGTCCGTATTTTTAATATCATTTGCAAATTTTGGCTCTATCGGAATGATTATCGGTTGCGTTACAAGTATAAGCCGAGAACATGGAAAAATGATTGCATCAAATAGTTTTAGATTGATTGTTGGCTCAACTTTAGTCAGTTGTTTATCAGCGACTATTGTTGGTATTTTTGTATAACATATAAATCAAGGAGTAATAGAATGAACAAAATAATAATTGATTGTGACCCTGGTGTAGATGATGCTGTGGCTATTTTTTTAGCCTTAGCTTCTCCAGAAATAGAATTAATAGGCATAACCACAGTTGCAGGTAATGTAGAATTAGAAAAGGTTCACAATAATGCACGACAATTACTTGCGTTAGCAAATAGGCAGGATATTCCTCTAGCGAAAGGTTGTGAGCGTCCACTAATGTCCAAAAGTGGGAGTAAAACTCATGTTCATGGTACTGATGGTCTAGCTGGAGTATTGCTTCCCGCATCAGATTATCCAAATTATTCTGGTCACGCCGTAGATTTTATTATTGATACGGTAATGTCAAATCCAGGTGAAATAACATTATGCACAATAGCATCTCTTACTAATATCGCAGTCGCTATCATCAAAGAACCAAAATTAGTTGATAATGTAAAAGACATTGTAGTCATGGGCGGAGCTGCATTTACACAGGGGAATATAACGCCAGCTGCTGAGTTTAATTTTTATGTGGATCCTCATGCTGCTCATATCGTTTTTGATAGTGCACGCCATATTACTATGCTTGGTTTGGATGTAACAAGTAAGGCTGATATAAGGGCTGGTTTGTGTAGTCCTTTGGAAAAAGGTGGCCTTATCGCTCAGACTGTTGCAGAAATGTGTCGAAGATATGCAGAGTTTGACCCATTTCTCCATGATCCCTGCGTTATTGCATACCTCATTAAACCTGAAATTTTTTCAGGTATTGACGGTTCAATTACTATCGAATATGAGTCTAATAAATTATTCGGTCATAGTTTTGCTTACACATCTACCTCCATTAATCATGACCCAAAAGCTAAGTATAATGAAGCTAAATGCAAGATTATTACTGACGTTGATACATCGAAATTAATATCTTTAATTACAGAACGTATTATAAATCTTTGAGGTAAAGAGTACCAACTAGAGCCTCGGTTGATAATTACTTAATATAATGGAGCTTACCATAGGTAATGGCCCAGTTTTTTAAGTTATGATTATTCTATGCTTAAATTTTAATCAGTGAGATTTATCAAAAGATGAAAATCTGTTAGGGGATAGTGTCTTCGCTATAGCCTTTATCTTATTGTATAAGCGCCAATGAGAACTTAATGTATAGAAAAATATGGAGGAAACATGCCTGCAACTGATCCTATTGAATTGATTTTTTCTTTACTCGCCAACACCATTAAAATGGTGATTACTCCAACGGAATATCTTATTCAAAGTGACGCTATTGGGGATGCCATTTACATAAGCTTATTATTTTTGAATTAAAGATGATGAGAGTATCCATTTAACGAGGTTAATTTCCTATAAATGAAGGAAGGCTAGCTTCCTTCATGACTGAGAGTAATCTAGGCTAATGGGTTAATTCGTCACATAGCTTTTGTAAAGTAGTTAAAAACTGACCTACATGGAAGCCATCACAAACTGCATGATGCACTTGTACAGCTAGAGGAAGCCACATTTTATTATTCTCACTATAGTATTTTCCCAAAGTGAAAATCGGGGTAAAAACATTAGTAATATCTGCAATATTTAGATTAAAACTGTCGAATGAAACCCAAGGCAAAGATGACACATAGAAGACATTTTCAACTTGCTGTGGTTGAGGGTGCAAATCGAGATTATCTTTATGCAACGTTAATTGCTGGTGGTAGTTCTCCATAAATGTTGTTATTTCTGAAGAATACTTGCACCATAATGAAGAAAAAGTTTCGGTATCTTTGTGGAAGATAGTAAAACTAGGGTGCACTTCATCCCATAAAATTAGTTCATCATTTTTTTTTGCAAACCTAAATTCTTTATAGGTATTAACTACCCGTGATAATAAATAAATCACTGATGGGTAAAATTCATAACCATTTGAATCTATATATCTTTTTAGGTTTGTGATATCTATCTTAGTTGTTAAACTAAACCCACAATTTATGGTTTTTTCGTAAATATTGTAATGTTCTCTACGTAACCATGTCTCTATATTAAATTTAGTATAATTCATAATTTTCCCTTCTAATAAGTTAATGTTACTGATATTAGAAGGGAGGTTTCTCCGCTTTTGATTGGCTCATAGTGATTTCTTATCTCGTGTTGAAGTTATGTTTGTATGTTATCTAGCTTATTTTTGCTTGTCGAGGCCTATACCTTACTCTTTCAATGTAAAGCACAATTTGCACGATAGTGAAATATACTTATGTACATGGTTGTGCGTTGACGTAGGTATCAAATAATGTTTTAACATCTACATTCAATGTGTTAGATATTACCATAAGATGTTCAATGAATATGGAAAGGCTCCCATCTTCATATTTTATGTATGACTTTTCAGTGATAGATATTAATTCTGCCATTTTTTTTGTCGTAATTTGATGCTCTATACGTTTTTGTTTAATAAATTTGCCCAACACGGCATTACCAACATTATTTTTATTCATAGTGATCCATTGTCAATTCGATAATAAATTTTTTTATTATCTTAGAAGAAAATTAATATTCAATGGGTAATAATCTGTAAATTTAAGATAGATGAACTAAGGTGAATAAGTATAAATGATATTTATAAGATTAGCTCAGTTATAATTAACAACAGAGAAAGATATTATTATACATTATGATCTAAAGATGAAGTTTAATGGGTGCAAAATTCTTTTTAATAGTATTAAATGAAATTTTGCACTAGATAATATGTTAATTTTGATACTATTCTTTAACAATGACTATATTTAACAATAGTTACTAAAGAAAGGATTTAATGTTGGTTAAACAGATAGTGCGACTTCTACTGTTTTTTGAGCATGAATGGCAGTAGTATCAAATATTCCTACGGTCGTATCATTCTGATTAACTAGTAATGTTATCTCGGTACAGCCTAAAATAATACCTTCAGCCCCGTTTTCTACAAGGGATGCCATTATACGCTGATATTCTTTTTTAGATTTGTCATTTATTATCCCTAAACATAGTTCATTATAGATAATATCATGAACTATTTTCCTATCTTGCTGGTTAGGTATTAGTACATCCACGTTAAATTTTTCAATTAATCTTTGCCTATAGAAGGGTTGTTCCATAGTAAAAGCGGTACCTAGGAGTCCAATTTTTTTTATACCTGATTGTATAATGCGTTCACCCGTCGCATCAGCAATATGTAATAAAGGAAGACCTGTTTGAGATTCAATTTGTGGTGCAACTTTATGCATGGTATTTGTGCAAAGAACAAGGAAATCAGCACCTGCAAGCTTTAAACTCTCTCCTGCATCAGCTAAACACTGGCCGGCTAAATCCCATCGCCCGCTAGATTGATATTGTTCTATTTCAGAAAAATCAACGCTATATAAAACAATTTTAGCCGAATGCAGGCCACCTAGTTGTTGTTTGATACCTTCGTTAAGCTGTTGATAGTAAAGTAACGTTGATTCCCAACTCATGCCGCCAATAAGGCCTATTGTTTTCATTTGTTAGTTCCTATTATTGTAATGTTTTCCTTACTATACTGATAGTTTCTAAAAGAACACAATAGTATGAGAAAAATTTTCTAGATGATTAAAAGTAAAAAACAGTTGTAATATTAAACACAACTTAACATTACTTTTTGAAGGGTTTTTATATTTAACATATTTTAAGTTAAAAAAGGATAAATATAAGAACATTTACGTTTTAAAGATGGATTTTAATTGATATCTGGTTATCATCGTAAAAAATATTATTTCTATAAAGTTGGTCATATATGGCGAGAATAAAAATGAATTTTTTCAAAGTAATCATTGCGATACTCATTTTTGGTGCTGCATTTTTGTTAGGAGCACTATATATGAAACCAACTCAATTAAGTTTAGTTGAGCAAGTGAAAAAGAATGTTTATGACGTTCTAGCGTACCCACAAGCAGCAAAGTTTAGAAATATTGAATATCATTTTTCTCGTTACACTGCGGATAAAGGTAAGGTAGGTTATGTTTGTGGAGAGGTTTATCGATATAAAAATGATAAGCCTGACGGATTTAAGCGTTTTATTGTTAAAGCTTATACTAATGATGAAGGTCGCATGGATATTTCAATTCCATTTATTGATGGAGGACATGAAATATTATTGCCTGAACAGGTTAACCAAATTTGGAAAGATAAATGCTCAAGTCCTGCCTCACCACTTGAGTAGGGAACGACGTATGCTAATATTTTTAACGCACTATAATTTGATTATTTTATGAAGAGCTGTAACCATCAAAATGATAACTGATAGAAATTAATAAATAAAACTGGATTATATATTGGTGATTTAGTGTTATACTAAAAGAGTTACATTTTGTTTTGTCATTTTATGAAACAAAAAGCCTTTGTGGTCAACGATGACTATATTTTTTGATGTTCATTTTTTAATGAATTTTAATTTAGTAGTTTAAGGAGTCGATAATGGTTAGTAATAATAATGCACGTCGTTTATTAGGTATGCCTTATAAATTAAGTCGCTCTAAAAAAAACATACGTGTTTCGCTTGGTTCTAAAGATAATACTACAGTTGCAGTACAAAAGAATAAAGCGACAGAAAAGAAGACATATCATTCAGTAACCGTTTTTTACCCAGAATATGTTATTAGTTAATTGAATGTATGTAACCCTCTAGTGTTTACTAGAGGGTTAAATTTAAGTTGTTAAAACTAATTTTTCATTAGATTACGTTAGCTCATTTCAATATGCACCACTCATATGAGTAATATTCTAACTCTTCTATTATAGAAATAAACAGTAGTCATAAAATAGATTAAGCGATATTATCTTCATTAATTAAAAACTAAAAAGAAAGATGACTATCGGGTGTTATTGAATGAAATTTTATTGTTTCCTGCTATTTTTATTTTGTTTTTCTCTTTCAGGGTGTTCAACTCAATTCAAATCAGATGAAGAAACTAATCGCTTAAATTTTAATATTCAACACGCAAACACGATTCCTATCAAGGATTCTGTTGAGCCGTTGGCGGTTTCTGACATGTTGCCAGGCGATATTATTTTATCTTCTGCTACAGGGTTAAATTCATGGGGAATTCGGTTATTTAGTATTAGTGGGGTAAGTCACGCATCTATTTACTTGGGGTTGGGGGAAGTAGCTGAGTCTGTTGGAAGTGGCGTTAGGATCATTACATTAGACCAAGCAGTGAGAGACTCTAACAACATGGTAGTGCTGAGGCAAACAGGCTTAACATCATTGCATGCAGAAAAATTACGCGAGTTTTCAGTTCAAAATAATGGAAATAAATATAATTATAAAGGTATTGTGATGATAGCGCCTTGGATGATCACAAAAAGGGTATGTGAGCTTCCATTAATTGGTGAAACGATACGTAATTTTTGCTTAAAAACTTTAGCTAAAGTTCAATTAGGCGATGATATAGACCAAGCTAATGGTTTCTTTTGTTCACAGTTTGTCCTTGATGCTTATAAATATGCAGGTATTCCCTTATTTGAAGGTAACTCATCGTGGATAACACCTGCGGATATATTACATATGCGTACAGGTGATGTACCAACTTTCATGCCAACCCAGCGTCTAGCGTATGTTGGGCATTTGAAATCATGGAGTTTTAGTAGTGCAATACGCAGAAAATAGTGTGTAATTTTGAACAAAAAAAAGGCCAACATATAAAGTTGGCCTGCTAAACTGGAAGCAATGTGAGCAATGTCGTTTGTGATAAACCTGAGTGATTTACTCAAGTATTCACGAGGTAAAAGATAACCATTCTCATTTAAGAAATCAACCCTTTTTTTTATGTAGTTACTCATTCTCATTCTTCACTTGATTTTGTTTTTTATTTATAAAAAACAAAATGTTGTATGTTTATTTCTAATTAAAATTACGTTATTACCCCAAAAAAAATTTTTTAATTGATATTAATGAGATTATTCTTGCTCAGATTAATCATTAATAGGCGTGTTTACGATGCGAAAATTAAAGTTAGGTGTAGTTGGCTTAGGTTCTATTGCACAAAAAGCGTATTTACCGGTTTTAACGAAAGAAGAAAATTGGGAGTTAGTTGGCGCTTTTTCTCCTAATCAATCAAAGGCAAAATTAGTTTGTGATAGTTATCGAATCCCCCTGTTTAGCAATATTGACGCACTAGCACAGCAATGTGATGCTATTTTTGTTCATAGTGCGACGAAAAGCCATTTTGAAGTAATCAAGCGGCTATTAGAGGCAAACGTCCATATCTATGTTGATAAGCCATTGACTGAATTAATTGAACAATCTGAGCAATTAATTGAGTTTGCAGCGCGACGCCAGAAAATGTTAATGGTTGGGTTTAACCGCCGCTTCTCGCCATTTTATTTGGCAGTTAAACAGGATATTAAAAATATCACGTCTATTCGTATGGATAAGCATCGTATGAACAGCGTAGGGCCGAATGACGCTAGATTTACGTTATTAGATGATTATTTGCATGTTGTTGATACTGTAATGTGGATAGCGCAAAAAAATGTAGAATTAATCAGTGGTAGTATTCATAACACAAATGCTGGTGAGCTATTTTATGCAGAGCACCATATGCAAGCTGGCCAGAGTTGGCTAACAACATCGATGCATCGCAAAGCAGGAAGCCAACAAGAGCAACTTATTGTGGTGGCTGAAGACAGTATTCACCAAATAACCAATATGAACCATTGGTGGAACGAAAATGCCATTGGGATTAGCGAGAGAAAACCGGCTAATTGGGATTCGATTTTAGTTCAACGCGGCTTTGATGGTGCAATTCGCCATTTTATTGATTCTGTTTCAAATCAAACTCAACCGTTGGTCAGTGGCGAAGAGGGCTTGAAGGCTCAAAGAATGGTTGAAAAGATGATATCTACAGCGAATACAATCAGTGATTAATTATCTTCTATGTTAAAAGTCATTATCTATTTTATTAAGCAGTAAATTTTTAGTATCTCATTACTTTATAGGAACGCGAGATGATACATTTACAAGATAGCTCTGATGTATTGTTTGTTGCAGGATTTGGACCAATAGTTACAGATTATAAAAAAAGTCACTCTTTTTATCTTGAGTTGTTAAAGCTACCTTTAAAACCAATTGAAGAAGGGAGCCAATATTTAACTTGTGAGCAAGAAGGGCTAGAAGGTGTCAAACATTTTGCACTTTGGCCTATAGAGCAAGCCGCTCAATCGTGTTTTGGTCAAGGTGAATGGCCTAAAAACATACCTACCCCGCAAAGCTGGATGGAGTTTGAGGTCTCAGACATTGAAAAAATTACAAAAATTTTCCTTAAAGAAGGTTATGTCTTATTAGTTAATAACCGAATGGAACCTTGGGGGCAAACAGTCACAAGGTTATTAAGTCCTGAAGGTATGTTAGTTGGTTTAACTGTAACGCCATGGCTAAGGGAATAGCTTGTTTTTATTTGTAGTTAGAGATCTCATTTATCTTTGTGGATAAGAGACATTTATTAGTAATTGTTTATAATTTTGTTGTAGAACTTCATTTTAACTATTTTAGGAGGGGTTATGTATAAAACGATTCTGGTCCCTATCGACTTAACAGAAGATGAATTAACCAGTAAAGCAGTCCGTCACGCGGTTAATCTTGCAAAGCAATCAGGTGCTAAAATTCATCTTATTCATGTTTTACCCATTTCTTCAGCAATTATTAATGCGTACGCCTTAGGTTACATGGAAATCAAAGACCGTGCGACGGTGAAAGCGGAAGAAGACATGAAAATGTTAATGGATTCAATTGATTTACCTCATGATGATGTTAGTTATACTATAACGTTTGGTTCCCCGCGAGATGAAGTGATTAATACAGCAAAAGACATTAATGCAGATATTATTGTTATTGGTTCTCGTCGTCCAAATATTACAACTCATCTTTTAGGGTCAACAGCCGCGGGAATAGTGCGCTACGCGGAAACATCAGTACTGGTTGTACGTTAATAATTAGAGAAGAACCTGCTCATCGGGTGGGTTCTTTGTTATTTGATTATTTATATTGCCAATTTAATTAATTTTAGTACTCAAGTTAATTGATCTTACTTATAACAAGGTGAGTTTGAGTCAATATGGAAAAGTTTTCGCAAGAATTACTGCGTGTTGAACACTTTGTTCTGAGAGTTTTGCGTTTTTATTTACTCGCACTTTTGATTTTTTTTCTTGGTTTATTACCCGGTATAGTTGGTTTTTATTTTATTGAAGGTCACTCAGTTGTTGAGTCAATGCTTAATGCGTTGTCTATGTTGAGTGGACAAGCTATTGAGCCGGCTCCTATTACACGAGGAGGTCGTTTCTTTATTGCTATTTATGGTCTATTTTTACAAAGCGTTTTTATTATCAGTATTGGATTAATCGTAACTCCTTTTATTCATCGCGTTTTGCATAAATGGCATTTAGAAGAATAATTTTTGTTGTAATAGTAAGGAGCTTCACAGCTTTTTTTAGTGTAGTAAGACTATACTTAGAAGAGTAAAAGGACAATATTCACCCGCTACGCCTAATAACCAAGTTGTAAAAATACACAATAATACAGCTTGAATAAAAATGTAAACATAACTAATAAGGGGCATCATATGTATAAAACAATTTTGGTTCCTGTGGATATATCTGAAGATGTACTAACAGATAATGCATTAAAACATGCTATTTATTTAGCAAAAATTTCAGATGCGAAAATTCACTTATTTCACTCAGTTCCGGATGTTTCAAGATTTTCAATGAGCTACAGTTATCATTATGATTTATTGTCCTCATTTGCTAAAAAAGCACTTGAACGCTCAGAAGAACAGTTAAAAGAAATTATTGAAAAAATTGATTATCCGTCAGACAAAATCTCTTATAAGGTTGAGTTTGGTTCACCAAGAGATAAAGTTTTATCAGAAGCTGAGGCTATTGATGCTGACCTTATTGTTATCGGCTCACGCAATCCAAGTATTTCAACCCATTTATTAGGTTCAAATGCTTCTGGGATTGTTTCCTATGCGAAGATCTCGGTTCTCGTGGTTCGGTAAATAAAATAGCCTGCTCAGCAGGCTATTTTTTTGTCTATTAAAAGCGAACAATTCTAGGGTGTTTTTACCGCTTCTTTGGCTTGCTCAATTGCTTTAAGTGCTTGGCTGCAAGCTTGCTCTTGTGCATCATCTGGGTAGCTAGCAAGGGCTTTTTTCGCTTCCTCTAATTGTGACTTCATTAATGCAATTTGTTCACCTGCATTGGCTTCATCTTTATATTGTTCTTCAGCTTGCTTAACCAGGTCGTTCATTTCTTTGAAATAAGTATCACAGGTAGCACCTGCATTTGCATTAAATGCAGTGAAAGCCATTAAAAGGCTAAATGCAATTGGAAGAGTTTTTTTCATCATATTTTCGCTTTTAAAATTCATAATATCGTCAGAATAACATCCCATATTCAAAAACGCATCACTCGAACACGTGAATGTTTTTAATTGATAAATTTTTACTGCATATTGAGAGTATTCCTGTTAGTAACTCGCGGTAATAGCATAATTTGCAAAACACAAATGATAATCATTCTTGACTGAGTGTAATGTAAAATTGTACATTTGAGTACACTTTGAATAATGATGACAAAAGAGATGATTATGATGAACAAAAAGATGATAGAAACAGAAAGCTGGCCAATCTGTGAGATGAATGTGTTTCCTTCAACGATGGATGAAACCCGTTTATGGTTAGAGGAAATGGATATGCTATTGGCAAGAAGAAATGAGTTTGTATTGATATATCCTCCGGTGGTTAAAAAAGAAAAACCATCCTTAGAAGATATGGAAAGCATGAAATATATACGTCGTTGGTTGAAAGATGCAAAAGAAGCGATGGAGCAACATTGTCGTGCTCTGATTGTTACCCTACAACCTGACGGGCGAGATCAAGAAGAAATGGAACGAATGGCACCCATGCTGTCTGCGTTGTACGGCCCTCAAGTTTTAATCGCAAATAATTCCATGGCAGCCAAAGAACAAGCCCAATCAGTTCTAGCTTAGTCGGCTGTGGTTTTACTGATTTTACGGATATAACTGGCGATGATATCGACAGACATAGCAATTTGCTGTTGAATAAATTCATCGCTGGGCTTGAAATCAGCAATACAGAAAGTGGTGATAAACACATCCGCTTTTAGCATTTCTAGGTAGCGTGAAGAAATGCTTAACAATGTTTTTTCATCCACTTTAACGTCAGGAAGCAAAGCCAATTTTTGTGTCAACAGACGATAGCTTTTTACTGGACCTTGCTCAAAAAATGCGTGAGTTATTTCTGGGAAACGGTTGTATTCACCTAAAATTAACCGGTATAACCCAATGGATTCAGGCTTAAGCACATTCAATAAAAATCGAGAACCATAAAAAGAAAGTATCGACTCAATCGTATCCAGTGGTGGTGTTTTTTCGTCGGGCTCTTGAAAAATATCATCAATCATTGATGCAATAACCGCAGCAAATAACCCTCCTTTATCACCAAAATTTTTATATAAGGTTGAGCGAGAGCCCCCAGCACGTTCAATAATCATATCCAGAGTTGCGCCTTCAAACCCATATTGCAGAAAAATTTCAGTTGCTGCAGTGATCAACGCCTGATGCCGACGTTGGCCTTTTGGGGTTTTAGCTGTAAGCGTGCTACTCATGAATGGCTAATCCTACTCTTTGTCTTCAAATAAGAAAATAACATAACAAATTTTACCAAATAGTTTAAATCACGTTACCTCAATCACAGATTTACCTGAAAGAGATCATCATTTAAGCTGATATTTGTCTTTATGATATTTATAAAGATTAACATGTTTAGGTAGATATCTGAATGGTTGTCACAATGTTGGGGGCAAGATGATAGAGCATGTATTAAATGAGCAAAAAACAGACCAAGATGATCCTGTTAATCAGCAACGTGAGGTAACTCGGCTATGTATTGAGTGTGGTTTATTGTTATTGCAACATGGCGCTGAAAGTATGCTCGTTGAACAATTGACGACCCGTTTGGGTATTGCACTTGGAGCAAGCCAAGTCGATAGTGCTATTTCATCTAATTCATTAGTTTTAACCACTATAATTGATGGTCGCTGCTTAACGTCAACACGACGCATTATTGACCGCGGTATAAATATGCATGTTGTTACTGAAGTTCAGCATGCAGTCATCCTAGTCGAACATCATTTGTTAGACCGAAAACAATTAAAAAAGAAATTATTATCAATTAAACCGTTGCGTTATCCTCGATGGTTAATGGTGCTGATGGTGGCACTATCTTGTGCTTGTTTTAGTAGGTTGAATGGAGGTGGATGGGAGAGTGCGTTAATTACATTTTTAGCCAGCGGTTGTGCAATGTATGTGCGGCAAGTGTTAACTTCTCATCAAATGAATCCGTTAATTAATTTTTGTATTACTGCCTTTGTTGCTACCACGGTCTCAGGTTTATTATTGAAAATACCGTATTTGGCTGTGACTGAAACAATTTCGATGGCTGCCAGTGTATTGCTTTTAGTTCCCGGCTTTCCATTAATTAATGCAGTCGCTGATATGTTTAAAGGGCATGTTAATACAGGATTAGCGCGTTGGACAATGGCGAGCCTTCTCACTTTGGCTACCTGTATTGGGGTTGTGTTAGCAATGACAATCTGGGGTTTAAAAGAATGGGCATAGAATTTCTATTCTCTTTATGTGAGAAAATGCTATTAGCCGCTATACCGGCAGCAGGGTTTGCTATGGTATTTAATGTGCCTGTAAGGGCATTGAAATATTGTGCCTTATTGGGTGCTATTGGCTATGGCTTTAGAATGATACTGATGACATTAGGATTGCAAATTGAGTGGGCAAGTTTTCTTGCTGCAATTTTAATCGGTATTATCGGTATTCAGTGGTCGCGTTGGTGGTTAGCTCATCCTAAAGTGTTTACTGTTGCTGCCGTGATCCCGATGTTCCCAGGTATTAGTGCCTATATTGCAATGATTTCAGTCGTGAAAATATCGCAATTTGGCTATGACCCTGAATTAGTTGAGATTTTAGTGACTAATTTTTTAAAAGCCTCTTTCATTGTTGGAGCCTTGTCTATTGGTATTTCTTTACCTGGTTTATGGTTATATCGCAAAAGACCAAGCGTGTAATTTTTAATGGTGTGGCTTACTGGCATTCTCGTTATGTGAGTAAGTCATACTTTACTTTTTACTAATAAGACTTAGATATCCTATTAAAGCTGCATAAATTCCGATATGGATGGTGAGCCATAAAATTGGGTCATCGCTGATATCATTTATGCTACTATTTGATTAGAATATGTGATATTTCTTCTTATGCATTAATGTGTTAGAGGAAAAACTAATGCATTTATATTAATTCTTCGCATATATTCTTATTAATGGTGTTATTTTGAAACAATTTAGCTTGTCCAAATATTATCAATTCATTTTTTCGATTCTATTATTTCTTTTCTCTGCATTTTCATTTTCCGCACCAAATTCGTTTACAGAAGCTAAAGTGCTAAGTAAAACGCAGGTTTATGCAGATCAAAATCATCAAGGAGAGGGAACAATATATTGTGGTTGCCAGTGGGAATGGGTAGGAAAAAGCGGGGGAAAGGTTGACTTAGCCTCTTGTGGCTACCAAGTGCGTAAACAACAGAACCGAGCTGAGCGTATTGAATGGGAGCATATTGTTCCAGCATGGGTGTTTGGTCATCAAAGGCAATGCTGGCAAAAAGGGGGGCGGAAAAACTGTGTGTCTAGTGACCCTATTTTTGGCCGAATGGAAGCAGATATGCATAATTTAGCGCCTTCTATTGGTGAAGTGAATGGTGATAGAAGCAATTTTAGTTTTGGGCAATTATCCACTAATACACCGTATCCATACGGAATGTGCCGTAGCCGAGTTGATTTTAAACAAAAAGTCTTTGAGCCAAGAGATGAAGCCAAAGGGCAGGTAGCCCGAGTATATTTTTATATGCATGACCGCTATAACTTGTCTATGTCACGTCAACAACAACAGTTATTGATGGCTTGGGATAATAAATATCCTCCAACCTCTTGGGAAATCAATCGTGATAATCGAGTCGCTAAGGTGATGGGCCATCATAACCCATTTGTGACAGGGGAGAAAAAATGGAGTTTAAATCATAAAAATAGCGCAGAGGGTGTTAATATTTCACCAGTCTCACCTTTAAATCAGCATCAAGTAATAGAAAATAAATCTATTGTACCAAATACGGTTGAAATTAAAGGTAATCGTAATTCTAAAAAATATCATTTTTCACATTGCGCTAGCTTCAATACCATCGCTGATAAAAATGCCGTCATCTTCACTGACGAACAATCGGCTAAAGCCGCAGGTTTTGAGTTAGCGGGAAATTGTAAAATACGCTAATTATCCTTTCAAACCACAATAGTTAACTAACTGATTATTGTGGTTTTACTTTTTTTGTTTTTATGTGTGATAACGAAAAATTTTAATAAACGCCCAAAATTTTGTTAGAAAAATGTTGCTTTATCAAAAAAAATGACGCTATATTTAAAGCAGATGAAAACTGCAATAAAAACATGGACTCATTGAGGCACTAAAAATATTGCAGTTCGTCATATTACTGTCATATAGATTCATTAGTTTAAAAGTATCGCTGTTACAGGAGAAACTAATGGGAAATAAGTGTTTATACACGCGAGTACAAAACCGGTTACCACTCCATCATGAAATTTCCATGGTGAGATTGGTAACCGGTTTTTTTATTAGCCGAGTTATTGCATGGAGTTACAGCCACATAATAGATGTTTGATATTAACTTTGAGCTTGAAGGGAGCTCACCTCTGTTTTGAATAGTCCGTCATTTGAATTGACATCACTGATACCTGGAAGGGTTAATACTATGAGTAGACAGAAAGCTGCAACAAAGGCACGTCGTGAAATGAAACGTTCATCACGCAAAGATCGCTCAGGTCGTTTTGATATCAATAACGTCGCATCATTTGCTGAATTTACTGGCATTGAAGCTATCGGTATGGCAAAAGAACGTCGTGATGAATCCCCTATATTGCCCAGAAATGAAGCTCAAAAACTCTATATTAATTCCATTAAACATAAGCAATTAATTTTTGCGAATGGCGAAGCGGGATGTGGTAAAACCTATATCAGCACTGCACTTGCAGCTGATGCGTTAATTCATAAAGATATCAATAAGATTATTGTGACAAGGCCCGTTCTTCAAGCGGAGGAAGATCTCGGTTTTTTACCGGGTGATATGTCAGAAAAGTTTGCGCCTTACTTTCGCCCAGTCTATGACGTCTTGGTGAAAAGGCTCGGCGCATCTTTTTTGCAATATTGTTTGCGTCCCGAAATTGCTAAAGTGGAAATAGCCCCATTTGCTTATATGCGAGGCCGAACATTTGAAAATGCCGTCGTGATATTAGATGAGGCTCAGAATGTCACAGTCACTCAAATGAAAATGTTTTTAACTCGGCTTGGTGAAAATGTGACGGTGATAGTCAATGGTGATGTGACCCAGTGTGATTTACCAGAAGGAGTGTCCTCAGGGTTAGCTGATGCATTACAACGTTTTAGTAGTGATGAAATGGTTTCAATGGTGAATTTTACTATAGAGGATTGTGTGAGATCACAATTATGCCATAAGGCATTATTGGCTTATAACCACTAATTAGCATTGTTATTAACTATATGCCCCGCGATTTACCCACGGGGCATAGGTTAGACTCCTATATAGGAAGCCGATTAGTGATAGAGCATCTCATGTACGATTTGCTCATCTGTGAGGGTATATGGGTAATAAGTTGGCCAATTTTCTAGCTGACTTAATAATTTTTCCTGAGATTCATTTCCCATATATAGGTGAAAATGCCCCGAGGCTTGTGGTTCAATAATATGGTCACTAAACTGGATAAATTTAGGCGCTTTTGAGTTTGCATCTTTGCATTCAAATAAGTAACGAACGCCTTTTTTTCCTGAAGTATAATGAAGAATTTTGTAACCGGCGTAGTCATATTTACAGCTACTTACAGTACCATTTTGAGTAAACTCAATAACATCGTTTTCAATACCAATACTGTCAACATCAGTGGCATAACCTTTTTTATAATATTCACGATACTCTTCAACAGTTTTGTCTTTATTTTTCTTCGCTTTACTTTCTAGAACTTCATCAAGTTTTCCATTTAATAGTAATGGATTAACAGATTCCCAGATGCCTTGCCAGTCACTAAGAGATCTATCTTTGACGTCAGTATCTTCAAAAATCCCTTTTGAAGCTTGTAGCGCTTTCTCTGATTGTGGATGGGAGTGACTATGTGAGCCATGAGCAACAGCAGTATAGCTAGTGAGAGCTAATGCAATATAAAGACTAGTTTTTAAAATTGCCATTTTGTACACAGTGGTTTTCCTATTTTTGTAGTGAATATAACGACCATAAAACCATTATGTTATAACATAACATTGATGGGTATGAAAAGTATTTTAGGGCGTTTATTGTTGAGGAATATAATGGCTAACAACTTGATGAAGACAGGCAAGATCAGGAAATGAGTTCGCTTATTAGAATTTATAAACCAATAAGCGAACTAAATATTTGAAGTGAAGTTAATCGTCAGGATTATCCATTACAGCATGGCGCTCATGATGGTAACCTTCCTCATCATAGCCATATCGCCAGTAAGGGATCGCATAGATATCATCACGACCAAAACCTTTTTCACGACGAATATAACGACGCAAATCACGAATAATTTGGTCTTCACCTGCAATCCAGAAAGCACAGTCGCTGCTTGGGATGTCCCAAGACTTAAATGTGCTAATTAATTCAGCGGTTTTGGTGATATCACCACAAACCCAAATCACCTCAACTTGTTCAGGTTTTTTTAGTTCTCTTACGTCTTTTGGGTTATCTAACCGTAGTACAACTTTGCCTTGGGCATTCGCTGGCATTTTTTCTAATAATGCGGCGATAGCGGGTAGGGAACTTGAATCACCAGCCATGAAGTAATGTTGTCTGGCAGGTAATAATGGGTCTGGGCCACCTGGATTGGTAATTCCCATCCAATTTCCTGGTTTTGCATCCCGAGCAAATAGATATGCAGGGCCAGTTGCGCCATCATGCATTGCAAATTCAATATCTATCTCGCTAACTTCTGGACGGATGGCTCTGACGGTATAGGTACGAACAAATGGGCGAGGTTTGTCTTCTGGCCAGCTACGGCCTTCTTTACTTAGGATAGGGAGTGCGGGCTGGCTGATTAAATCAGGGGCTAAAAATATTTTCAGGTGCCCACCTTCACAATCTGTTGGGTATGTATTGAGTCTTTCACCGGTGAAAGTAATACTACGAATAGATGGGCTGATATCGGTTATGGATTTGACTTGAATGAGCTGTGGTGGAGCCGGGCGGTAGATGTTTTTTTCAACAGGTTGTTCAGTGGCCACGGACGATCTCCTTTATTAATGATAATTTTATTATATGGTAATTATTATCATTATCATGAATAAACTTGCAAGTTGCAACCGCTAGCGAATGATTGGGAACGGATATTTGTGAAGAGAGATTTTCAGCAGTAGAGAGGGCAATTCACGGTGATGAATCGTTAATTTTAATAAAAATGCCGTATGATTTTTAGCATACGGCATATCGAACGGTAAATTACTTCACTTTCATTCCAGCGGCGGTCATCATCAATTTAAACACTGACGAAAATGCAAATAAAGCAAGTACACTTCCGAACCAGATAATGGCCATCCAACCGAGTTTTTTCCACCAAGGGGAGACTGCCACGTTATCAGTGGTAGCCTTGTTCTGGGGTAATTTTTCCTCTGAAGACATAGTAACTCCAATAAGTATAAACCAAAATAACAGGAATAATGAATAACGCACCCACTAACATAAAGCCTAAACTTTCGGATGGGCCTGCGGCATCACGGAAACTTATTGCAGGTGGAATGAGCGTTGGCCAGATGCTGATACCTAGACCAGTAAACCCAAGAAAAATTAACATTAAAGCCGCTAAGAATGGCACGCTGTCATGTTGTTGGCGCTTAGCGTTTTTTAGGATCAACCAAGTACAGGCTAATACCAGTAACGGAACAGGTAAAAAGAAGAACAGGTTCGGCAGTGAGAACCAACGCTCAAAGATTGCCTCATTTAACATTGGGGTCCAGAAGCTGATTACCGCAATGACCGCTAACATCAGTAATGTTAATGGTTTTAGAACGCGATACATTGTGCTACGTAAGTGGCCTTCAGTTTTCATGATTAACCAGCCACAAGCTAGTAGTGCATAAGCGACCACGAGGCCAAATCCGCAAAATAGTGGGAAAGGTGCGAACCAATCGAAGTAACCCCCCATGTAAACACGGTTTTCCACATGGAAGCCTTGGATAAAGGCACCAACTACCACACCTTGAACAAAGGTGGCAAAAATTGAACCCCAAATAAAGGCGTGATCCCAATGGCGGCGGTGTGATTCGTCCGCTCTAAAGCGAAACTCAAAGGCGACGCCACGGAAAATCAAGGCCAATAACATGAAAGTTAACGGAATTGACAGGGCATCAAGGACAATCGCATAAGCGAGAGGAAAGGCGCCAAATAAAGCGGCCCCACCTAAAACCAACCAAGTTTCATTGCCATCCCACACAGGGGCAACGCTATTCATCATCAGATCACGGTCTTGGCTATCTTTTAGGGCTGGATAGAGAATACCGATCCCCAAATCGAAACCATCCATAACAATATACATCAACATACTAAATACGATGATGACAAACCAAATGAGAGGTAAATCAATGCCCATGAGCTGCGTCCTCCGCGATACCTTTACGAATTAATTTCATCATGTACATATAGCCAATCCCGAAAACACCGCCATAAACGACAAAAAAGGCGATTAAACTGATGCTCATGTGCATTTCACCATGTGCACTGACCGCATCAGAGGTTCGTTGTAGCCCATAAACAACCCATGGCTGGCGGCCAATTTCTGTTGTAAACCAACCTGCAAGGATGGCTATCAGCCCAGAAGGTGCCATGACGAACATAAAGCGCAGGAAGGTTTTGGATTCATACAGATTTTTACGATAACGCAGCCATAAACCCCAGACTCCAGCCGCTATCATTAATAAGCCCAGCCCGACCATTACACGGAACGACCAGAACACCATAAACACGTTCGGCCTGTCTTCTGGCGCGTATTCTTTTAATGCAGGCACTTGTTTATCAATACTATGGGTTAATATCAGGCTCGCAAGATACGGAATTTCGATGGCATATTCGGTTTTTTCTTTCTCTTGGTTTGGAATACCAAACAAGATTAGCGGGGTGGCTTCTCCGGGTTTGTTTTCCCAGTGACCTTCCATTGCGGCAACTTTAACTGGTTGATGTTTAAGTGTATTTAGGCCATGAGCATCCCCAATTAAAGCTTGAACAGGGGCTAAGACCAAAATCAACCACAAGGACATGGAAAACATTTTTTTCATGGCACTGGATTTATTGCCTTTGAGTAAATGCCATGCCGCAGAAGCACCAATAAAGAATGCCGCAGCAAGGAAAGCAGCCGTGGTCATGTGCAATAAACGGTATGGAAACGATGGGTTGAAAATGACGGCCAACCAATCAACGGGGACGATACGACCATCGATGATTTCGAAACCTTGCGGTGTTTGCATAAAACTGTTAGATGCCAAAATCCAGAAAGTGGAAATGATGGTACCTAATGCAACCATGCAGGTGGCAAAAAAGTGCAGTTTTTCACCCACTCGGTTCATGCCAAACAGCATGACACCAAGGAAACCGGCTTCAAGAAAGAACGCGGTTAATACCTCATACGTGAGCAATGGACCGGTAATTCCACCTGCAAAATCTGAAAAGAAACTCCAGTTGGTACCAAATTGGTATGCCATCACCAATCCAGAAACAACGCCCATTCCGAAATTAACCGCAAAAACTTTCGACCAAAAATGGAACAGTTTTATATAGTCCTCGTCACGAGTTTTAAGCCATAGACCTTGTAGCACCGCAAGGTAACTTGCTAGCCCAATAGTAATGGCTGGGAAAATGATATGAAACGAGACCGTAAAAGCAAATTGTATACGGGCAAGTTCCAGCGCAGTTAGTCCAAACATATTGACCCCTGAGTGGATATGTTAATGGCACGCAATATTTAACGTTTTGATGAGAGCAATTGAGGTGCTAATCCCTAGCAAAAGGAATTGCTCACACCTGAATGCAAAATAACCGCAATTCAACGAAAAATTTTTTGTGCTTATAGTTAAAAAAAAGTCAGGTGAATGTGTGGATAAGTAGAACATGAGACGATAAACTATAATAGTAACAATTATTGGGATATTAACTATAACAGTTGAGGCGGCTATGACGAGATACGAACAATTAGCAGCGCAAATTCGTCAGCAAATTGAAGACAATATCTGGCAAGTGGGCGACAGATTACCTTCATTGAGGGAAAGTGTTAAACAGTCTGGTTTAAGTTTAATGACTGTTGTGCAAGCATATCAGTTACTTGAAAGCCAAGGATGGGTCGTTGCTCGGCCGCAATCAGGGTATTACGTGGCAAACCGCAATAACGCATTTGCTGCCGCAAAAGGAGGAAAAGGGCTACATTTGAATGAAAATGTAGAGATTAATGCCTCTATTTTTGGTGTCCTACAAGCTTGTAAGGACCCGAATATTATCCCATTTGGTTCTGCATTTCCAGAACCCGCCTTATTGGATGATCCAAAACTCGCGAAGTCTCTTGCGTCTGTTGCTAGGCGCTTATCGAAATTTAATACCCCGGCTAATTTGCCTCCTGGTAATGAACAACTGCGTCGTAACATTGCTCAGCGTTATGCAACCCAAGGGATCCATGTCGCTCCGGATGAAATCGTGATTACAGCAGGGGCAATGGAATCTTTAGTTTTGAGTTTACAATCGGTGACTCAGCCCGGGGATTGGGTCGTTATCGAATCTCCTGCATTCTATGGTTCACTTCAGGCAATTGAGCGGTTAAAACTTAAGGCCATTGCCATTAAAACAGACCCGTTATTTGGTATTGATCTTGACGCATTAGAGGATATTGCGAGCAAATATCCAATTAAAGCCTGTTGGCTAATGACGCATTATCAAAATCCATTAGGCGGAACGATGCCGCAAACAAACAAAAGACGTCTGGTCGATATCCTTAATAAGCATCAAATTACTTTAATTGAGGACGATGTTTATGGGGAACTTTATTTTGGTAGCAAACAGCCAATACCCGCAAAGGCACTTGATACTAAAGGTAATTTCTTTCATTGCTCTTCATTTTCGAAATGTTTAGCGCCGGGGTACCGAGTTGGTTGGGTCGCAGCAGGCCAACATGCGACAAAAATTCAACATTTACAAATGATGAGTACCGTTTCTGCCAGCGTTCCCACGCAATTAGCTATTGCGGAGTACTTATCATTAGGGGGATATGACAGCCACCTTCGTAAACTGCGTTTAACGATGGAACAGCGTCAGCACCAAATGTTGAGTGCAATAGCAAAATACATGCCTCAGTCAGTAAAAGTTAATACACCAAAAGGTGGGTATTTTTTATGGCTAGAGTTTGAACCGCCGTTTAATGCAATTCGGTTGTATCAACTCGCACTAAAAGAAGGTATCAGTATCGCGCCGGGGAGCATGTTTTCCACAAGTGACCAGTTTAATCATGCATTTCGTCTTAATGCATCGTTTACATGGAATGAGAGGGTGGAGGAAGCAATGAAAACTTTAGGTCGTTTATGTCACTTTTTAATCAATGAGAGGCGTGATTAGTCACATTATCATCGTTAATTCATTGCCCTGAAAGATTAACTTTGCCAATCTAGGTATAAATCTAAATGTGTTAGCAGCAACAGACGGGAGGTAATGTGAAAATAAAATGTTTTGACATAATGGAATTACCTATCCTTGATTGGAATGATGGTGCGGGGGCCAGCCAAGAAGTGTTTTGCTGGCCGGTTGCATCGGATTATTCATTACGCGCAAGCATTGCAACCATTAACCAAGATAGCTATTTAAAGCGCTATGCAGAAGGGGAAAGGCTGGTGGTATTGTTGAATGACCAGCCGCTTCTTTTAACCGATACCAAAGCGTTTGAGCATCGCCTAGAGCGCGCAGGTGATCACGCCCAATTTTCAGCTCAGCAATTTTGCGCGGTAAAAGTCTCAGAGCCATCAGTTAAGTTAATGAATTTTATTTTTCGAGATGATAGGTGGGTGGCTATAAACTATTTCATCACTGAAGATTGTAGATTACCCGCCAACCAAGCGGGGTTAGTCTACGTGCTCAATGGCGAATGGGAAATTTCAGGGGCAAATTGCCATCATATGGCGCAAGGACAAGGAGCGTGGTGGTTACCTGATATCGGTGAAGGAGATATAAAACCACTTAGCACCGATAGCAAGTTAATCTGGATTGAGTTATTACCCCGCTAACTGGTTGCTAAACCGATAGCGGCTAGCGTTAGCATTCCACCTGCAACACCTTCGGTTATACGACGTTTTTTATCATTATAAGCTTGTTTATTATGCATGGATGCAAATAATGCACCTATCACGCCGTAGATCACGACACACGAAAGTATAAAAGTGGCTGAAAGTATCAAGGATTGAACAGCGACACTTTCTGTCAGTTTAATGAAGTTTGGTAAAATAGCGAAATACACCAGTAACCCTTTAGGATTAAGGAAGCTAGTTAGAAAGGCTTTACCTATTACCGCTTTTGTTGACACAGCTTGGATTCTTAGCTCACCGGCTTTCATCGCAGATAACATCATACGAACAGCAAGGTAAGTGACATAAGCGACCCCAACCCATTTAATGGTGTGGAAAATCATGGGTGAAGCTGCAACAATCGCCGCTAAACCAAGTGCAGCCAGAATCGCATGTGCCACATAACCCAATATAATACCCAAATTCGCTTTCAAGGCCGCTGAGGTTCCTCCCGATAATCCTTGTGCGGAAATAAATAGAATGTCTGGGCCTGGTGTGCAGACTAAAGGGATCACGGTTGCGCTAAATAAGAGTAAGTTCTGTAACTCCATTTCAATTCCTCATTATTGTTCATTGTTATTTTCACGCAACTGGCCAGTAGCGATAAAATTATAGCGATAATCCAATGATATTGGGTTTTTTTATTGCTTTAAAATAAACAAAAATTGGTATTTAATATCATTAATTAATATAAAATTGAGGGGGAATGCCAATGAAGGAAAGTAGACTAAAACTGGATGCCATTGATAGGCATATCTTACAAGTATTACAAAGAGATGGAAAAATTCAGAATATTGAATTAGCTAAAGAAGTGGGGCTTTCCCCGTCACCTTGCCTACGTCGTGTGAAATTACTTGAAGAGGCTGGGGTTATCAAACGTTATGTAGCGGTGTTGGATGGCAGTAAAATTGGAGCTGGCCTTTCTTTATTTGCTCGTATTTGGTTTAAAACACAGGATGCTAAAACCATCAACCAATTCGTTGAAGACATTAAACAGATGCCTGAAGTCGTCGAATGCCATCTAATGGCTGGGGAATGTGATGCACTGATCCGTATTGTGACGGAAGACTTAGCTTCATATCGTCGTTTCCATGCGGATCATTTAACACAAATTAGTAGTATTCAAAGTATTAAGACGGAGGTACCAATGGAAACGGTTAAGGTTACTTATGCTTTACCACTTTGATGATAATAGCTAATAGAGCGATAGTGACAAATTGAAAATGCTTAACGATTAATTTTAATTATATAAATTAAATATGATAAATATGATAAATATGATAAAAATGATAAAAATGATAAAAATGATAAAAATGATAAAAATGATAAAAATGATAAAAATGATAAAAATGATAAAAATGATAAAAATGATAAAAATGATAAATAGTCACTATGCTTTATTTGTTGGAGAGATTTATTTTTATAAGATAAAAATAAATAATAATACAAAAATGAACGGATGAACATTTTTTGAATTTTAATTTTACAAATTGAAATATTATTATGATTATTTTAATGTTAACAGGTTAGTTTTATTTTATTTTTGAGTATTGTCTAATTGGCTATTTAGTTTTTATATAGCGACTTATTTGATGAGATTATTCTCATATAATGAGAACGTTGCTGAGTAATAATTTGGCTATGCTGGCAGTATCAGCTAATTGGTTGATATATAAATAATGAAAGGAAAGTTTTTTTGATCTTGCGCAACATCATATAATGCCACTAACTTATACTGCCATTAATACTAAATCAAAATAAAATAATGCGAATATTTCTTATTTAAAAAATATTTTCAATTTAATCGGTAATGATGTGAGTCTTTATAAGCATTTTTCTAATTGTCACAGGTATTGTCATACCCGTCTATTAATTGATTATTTGCGATCTGAGTCCAATTGAAAATTCAACGAATAATAGAAACTATTTGCTCATAAATTGAAGGTAAATTTATGATTTATCCTATTACTGATAGAACAATATCTACAGTAAATAACCAAAAGTTTAAGCGTTATGCTATTCGCTATTTGGATATTGAACAGCAAACACAGCAGGCAATTATCGAATATGGACTTAATTTTGAAGACCCTTTTGCACAGCAACATGAGATTGAACAACTCAAACTAGATATAAAAAGTAAAGGCGCAATTTTTTCGAATAGTGGAAAGAGTATACATTGTAATTGGTTATCAAGTGCTTGTGTGCAATGCCGCACAGGGGAAGGGAGCCACACCACATTTTTATCCTTGAAATGCCATCGTGATTGTTACTTTTGTTTTAACCCAAACCAAGAGAATTATCAGGAATTTCAACAGGAAATGCGTGATGCTGTTGGTGAAGTTGACGCAATCGCAGAGCAAGGTTACCCACTCACCCATATCGCACTAACCGGGGGAGAGCCTCTACTTTTTCGCCAAGAAAGTATCGCATTTTTCCAAGCAGTCCAACAAAAATTACCTCAGGCTCATAGCCGGTTATATACAGCCGGTGACCCATTAGACCGTAATACCGCATTAGCTTTAGCGAAAGCAGGTCTACAAGAAATCCGCTTTAGTATCAAAATTGATGATCCTACAGAACGGATCACCAAAGTTTTACACCGTATCGCATTAGCGCGTGAAATTTTTCCCTCAGTCATGGTGGAGATGCCTGTTATCCCAGGAACAGAGCAGCAAATGTATCAGTTGCTTACTCAGCTTGATGATATTGGAGTTGATGGTATCAATTTATTAGAGTTTTGTTTCCCGTTAACAAATAGTGAAGCCTATCAATCTCGAGGATTCAAACTTAAAAATCCACCTTATGAGGTGTATTACAACTATTGGTATGCAGGTGGATTAGCTGTTGCACAGAGTGAGTTAGCTTGCCTTCGAGTTCTCAAATTCGCACTAGAAAATCAATTGTCTCTCGGGGTGCATTACTGCTCTTTAGAAAATAAACATACTGGGCAGGTGTACCAAAGCAATGCTTTTTTTGAAAACAATGAACACATAATAGGAAAGCATTATTTTTTCTCTTCTCGGGATTATTTTTTTAAAAGTGCCAAAGTCTTTGGTGATGATTGTGAAAAGGTGGCAGTTTTACTGAAAAACGCTGGTGTTTCTTATCATCAAGAATTGCTGCATGGATTTTTGCAGTTTAATCCTGAGGCAATAGGCTTATTAACCCCGCTAGGCAAACTACTTATCGCAGTGACCTCCCACATTATTGAACCCGATGAACAGGGAAATCCTTTAATTAAAGAAATCCGAATTGAGCTTACAACACCCACTGAATTTTTACTGACAGACCTGCAGGGAAATATTTATGACGAATGATGACCAAATTGTAGATTTTCTGTATGCACGTCAATTTGCTTATGACGTACTACGACGTTTGTTTATGGAAGAACCAACGCCTGAGCTATTAAATTATTTGAGAGACTCGGGGTTACTGTTATTTCCCTGTGATGATGCATTACCCGCGATGAAAAACGCGATAAATGACATGCATAAAGACTTAAATACGAGGCAGTTACAAGCTAACAACGATGATTTCGAAAATTTGCATTGGGACTTTACTCGCTTGTTTATAGGCCCAGAAGCCCCGCCAGCATCGCCATGGGAATCGACTTATGTGTCTCGTGACAAACTACTATTTCAAGAAAGTACGTTAGCAGTAAAGTCTTTTTATGAACAGTATGACGTTTATTTGCCAGAAGGTGATATGGAAGCCGCTGACCATATTGGCTATGAGTTAGATTTTATGTGGCATTTAAGTCTGCGCATTACTGAGCTTATTGACAGCGAAACAGGCCCTGTTGATTGGCCCAAAGTGAACGCGTTATTACTCGGGTCTGCAACATTCTTGAATACCCATTTATTGGCTTTTATAACGCCATTTTGCCGTTCAATGCATAACCACGCAGAAACCGTATTTTATCGTCAATTAAGTTCATTACTTGAGCTTTTTTTACGTAATGATATTAAAAAAATCAATGAATTAGTCAATTTATAATAATAAAACAAAATGAAGAGGTAGAAGCAATGTCAGAAAGACAGAAAATAGCCTTAAGTCGCCGTTCATTTATAGCATGGACATCAGCGGCATCAGTGATGGCTACGTTACCGCTGAGTAAGCAATTATATGCGGCAACACCAGAGGAAGAAAAAGCGGTTGTGCAAGCCACTGACGCAGTCACTCAAGGAAAATGGAAGCCCGTGGCCTGTTGGCACAACTGTGGTGGTCGCTGTGTTAATAAAGCATTGGTGGTTGATGGCGTCGTTGTTAGGCAAAAAACCGATGATGTGGTTGCAGACTCCCCTGATTTCCCACAACAACGAGGTTGTTTGCGTGGACGTTCACAACGTAAACAAGTCTTTGGCGCGGATCGGTTGAAATATCCAATGAAGCGTAAAGGCTGGGCTCCCGGTGGTGGGGATAAAAGCTTACGAGGACGAGACCAATGGGTGCGCATCAGTTGGGATGAAGCATTAGATATTGTGGCATCAGAATCGAAACGTATTAAAGAAAAATATGGTCAAGAATCTATTTGGATCACCGGCGGTAACGGTGTTGAAATCCAAAGCGTTTATGCAAAAGCAGGGGGATTTGTTGGCGATTGGGGAACAACCTCATGGGGCGCATGGTTTGAAACACCAGCTCATTTAGGATTACTTGAAGGGTTTTATACCTTTGGTACCAATGACCGTTTTGATATGCGTAACTCCCAGTTAATTGTGATGTGGGGAGCAAACCCTGCATGGAGTAGCCCAGGCAGCCCAACCTATAATTACTATCAAGCGAAAAAAGCGGGGGCTCGCTTCATTAGCATTGACCCAAGTTATACGACGACGGCAGAGTTAATGGATGCAGATTGGTACCCCATCAATCCGGGTACTGACCATGCATTAGCACTGGGTATTATGTACGCACTATTAGAAATGGATAGCCCTGACAGTCCGTTGATTGACTGGGATTTTTTACGCCGTTGCACAGTTGGTTTTGATGAAAGTAATATGCCAGCAGGTGCAGATCCAAAAGGGAACTTCAAAGATTATTTGTTAGGTACTTATACGGGAGAGCCAAAAACGCCAGAGTGGGCCTCTAATATTTGCGGCTTGTCAGCTAGCGACATTCGCACATTAGCGCGTGAAATCGGTGGTACCAATCGAGTTGCATTGCTTACTGGTTGGGCGCCTGCTCGAATTCATAATGGCGAAGGGTGGGTGCAAGCATTCTCAACCTTAGGCTTTATGACTGGCCATATGGGAAGGCCTGGCCGGATGACAGGGGTTAGTTGCCATTTCGCTGCTGGAAATAATGGCACGCGGCTCGTTATGGCGGGAGCAAGTGGGCTACCTTCAGTACCAAACCCAGTCAGTTTAAAAATCAATCACAATGAGCTTAACCGTGCATTATTAGAGAAAAAATTCCGCCAACGTGGTGTGGGAGATGTCGATGCAAATATCCAAATGATCATTCATCCATTCAATGCCACGTTACAAACACGAGCCAATATTTCGCAAAGCGTTGAAGCTTATCGTAAAGATATAGAGTTGGTTGTGACTGCGGCCTATGTTCCACATACTTGTGCGAAATATTCGGATATCGTCTTACCCGTAACTACGGAGTGGGAACGTGAAGGAACCATATTAAATCCAAGTAACCGCGAAGTTATTATAGCTGCGGTGAATGTAACACCACCACTTTATGAAGCAAAAAGTGACCAGTGGATCGCCAAAGAAATAGGTAAACGTCTTGGTATTAATGTCGATGAAGTTTTTCCTATTTCAGAAAAGCAACAATTCTTCAATAAACTTAATGGTGCAACAATTATTGGTGAAGATGGTAAGACAACTGAACCACTAATAACAATTACCCAAGCGGATATTGATGAATGGCAAGTAACAGGTAAGCCGCAGCAAGGCAGGATCACCCTCAATGAATTCCTTACTGTTGGGAAATACCAAGTAGAGCGCTCCTCTGATGATAACTATGGTTATATTGCCTATGAAGATTTTATTCGTGACCCTCAGGCCAATCCACGACCAACACCAAGTGGAAAATTTGAAATTTACTGCCAAACATTAGTCGAAAAAGCGGATGAATGTGGCTGGACGAAATTACCACCAATTCCTGAATATATTCCGTCTGCAAGCGGTTATGAGGCAAGTTTTAGTGATTTCTCGAAGAAGGAAAAAGGGGATTATCCATTCCAAATCTATAATCCACACTACTTACGCCGCTCTCACAGTACGCTTGATAATGTGCCTTGGCTACGTGAACAATGGCCAAGCCCAATTTATATCAATGCCTCCGATGCAAAACGTTTAGGTATTAAGCACGGTGAAACTGTTCTGATCACGAGCCCACAAGGGAAGATTGTACGTCCTGCGTTGGTGACACAGACGATGAAACCTGGTGTTGTGGCGTTACCACACGGTAGTTGGACAAATGTTGATGAAAAAACAGGGATAGATATGGCGGGAGCCGACAATACGCTAACCATTCAAGTCCCGACAGGGCTGGGTACATCAGGGTGGAATACGATGCTATGTAATATCGAAAAATGGCATGGTGACCAGTTAGTTCCAGATGCTGCAATTCCACAGCGTATTATATTTTAGGGGGCAATGAGAAATGGATAAACAAGTCGGATTTTATATTAATGTTGCCACTTGCATTGGTTGTAAAACCTGTGTTGTTGCATGTAAAGACAAAAATGACCTTGAGGTCGGACGCAACTTTCGTCGTGTGTATGATATTGAAGTGGGGGAGTATCCACGTCCTCGGACTTGGCACTTGTCTATTGCCTGTAACCATTGTGATGACCCGCAATGTGTCAGCCATTGTCCTACTACTGCAATGCACAAGCGAGAAGAAGATGGAGTTGTATTAGTCGACCATGATAAATGTGTTGGTTGTCGTTATTGCACATGGGCTTGTCCATACGAGGCGCCTCAGTTCGATGCCAGTATTGGTATGATGACCAAGTGTGACACTTGCATTGACCTACGTGAAAAAGGCGGAAATCCAATGTGTGTTGATTCTTGCCCTATGCGTGCGATTGAGTTCGGCCTTATTAGCGAATTACGTAAAAAATATGGCTCGAATGCAGATATTGCCGGGCTACCTAGCTCAAGTATTACCAAACCGAACCTAGTTGTCGGTACAAAAGGATAAGGAGAATTATCATGCATGAATTTCCATTGGTGATTTTCACCTTATTTATGCAAGCTTCTGTGGGGTGCTTGCTCGTCTCATTAGTCTGCTATTTTCGTGTGCTTGAAGGCGGAAATAACCAACAAAGCGTCCAGTTTATCAAACTGCCTATTTTAGCAAGTTTTGTGTTGGGTTGTGTTGGGTTGCTAGGTTCATTATTTCATATGGGTAACCCGTTACACATGTTTTATACCATGCTGCATGTGTCTACTTCATGGATGAGCCGTGAAGTGTGGGCAACGGCAATTTACATGGGGCTACTATTTTTCAGTGTTGCTCTGTTATTGCTTAAGCAAAAAGCGAATGCGCTGCTATTGTTGCTTAGTGCGTTAGCCGGTATCATCTATATGTATGCAATGTCAGCCTTATATGCTAATACCTTGTTTAACCTATGGAATGGTTTATTTACCTACGCCAGTTTCTTTGGTGCAGTATTATTACTGGGTGGTGTGGTAGCCGCATTATTACTTGTAGGTTCTTTGCGCCGCGATGGTAAAGAAGAGCAATTAAAACGAGTGGTTAAAATTGCATTAGGTATCGGCGTTATTGGGATCTTACTGATGCTATTGGGCGCGTTATCTCTTCTCGGAAACATAGGAGAGCCTGTTTATATGGGAATGACGCCGCGTGAACTTCCAGATGGTTTAGTGAACTTAAGTATTGTTAGGGTCATACTTGTTGCATTAGGTATCGTATTTGCGGGTCGTTTACTGTGCCAAAAAAAGGGACACACTGTAAATGCAACATTCGTCATGTCACTTGCAACGCTCTGTATTTTTGTGGGTGAAGGTGTTGGCCGAGTGGTATTTTTCTCTCTAGGCGGTTAATTCCTTTAGAGACAAAATGATATTTGCCTCTAATTATATAATGTTTACCAATAATGTGAACCGAGGGATCTCCCTCGGTTTTTTAGTTTTCTATACTCTCAATAAATCAATAACCCTTTATATGATAAGGGATTAAGCGAATGTAATTTCAAAATAAATAGTAAATTAAGTTGATTGCTTGTAATGATTATAATTATCATTATCCCTCTTAATCTCCTTTACTGTTTATTCTTATGAATTTAAAAACTAGCAAGCTACTCATTTCATTAGCAATTTCAGCGGCATTAGCGCCTTATCATGTATTTGCTGCTGATAATTCAAAAAATGATCAGATTACAGTTACAGGCAACTGGCTTGAAAATACGGAAGATAGTGAGGTGGTATTTAATCACCCAGGTGCTCGGACAGTAAGAAATCAACAGCAAATCAAAGAATCTGGCAGTGAAACTATTGCCGATGCATTGAAAGGAATACCGGGTGTGCAGGTGCGCGAAAGTAACGGGACAGGTGGGAGCGATGTTTCCTTGAATGTTGGGGTTCGTGGGTTAACCTCACGCCTTTCACCCCGCTCAACGATTTTACTCGATGGTATGCCACTAGCGGCCGCGCCTTATGGCCAACCTCAGCTGTCGATGTCGCCATTATCACTAGGGAGTATTGAATCTATTGATGTGATCCGCGGAGGAGCTTCCGTACGTTATGGGCCACAAAATGTGGGTGGCGTCATTAACTTTGTGACAAAACCTATCCCGAAAGACTTTTCTGGTGGTGTTTCGTTACAAACCCAAGGGGCTAAAACAGGAGGGCTCAAAACCCTAGTCGATGCGTCCGTGGGGGGCTCAAAAGCCGATGACTCTGCGGGAGCGCTATTGCTGTATTCAGGGTTACATGGGCAGGGCTACCGTAAAAGCAATGATAATACAGATATTGATGACCTGATTTTAAAAACACGTTATGCCATAACCGATAACGACGAGTTACTGGCTAATTTTCATTATTATCATGCAATGTCAGGTATGCCAGGTGGGCTAACTCAAGCGCAATATAACGCTGACCCATTCCAATCAACACGGCCTTATGACCGTTTTGAAGGAAATCGACAAGACATGTCATTGAAATATAAACATGAAGAAGATGATAAACAATTTGAGTTAATGACATGGTTTAGTAAAAGTTATCGGGGGAGTTATATAGAAAGTGACCATAAAGATAAAGCGAATGAAAGACGGTTAGTTTCTTACCCTCGTCACTATACCGCGTATGCAATTGAACCGAGTTATTCACAATTATTCCGTTTTAATGATATTTCACATGAAGTGACGGTGGGATACCGTTATTTAAATGAAACCGCAGACGAAAAAGCTTACCGTTCAAATTGGTACCAAGCCGGCACTCAAAGTTCGCGGCCGAGTACTAATGATTATTACCAACACACATCAGGTGGAACAGAAGCCCATGCTATTTACCTTGATGACACCATTGATGTTGGTAATTGGACGGTGATCCCAGGGATCCGCTATGAGAACATTAATATTCATTTAAATGACAGTTTTAAAAACCAAAACAGAAGTAAGCGATATAGCGAACCGCTTCCTGCGCTGGCGGTGATCTATCACATTGATGATGAATGGAAACTATTTGCCAATGCGAGTACGTCATTTGGCAGTTTGCAGTATTTTCAGTTGAATACGAAAGGGGTAGGGAATTCACCCGCAAATGGGTTAAGTGCAGAAAAAGCACATAACTATGAAGTGGGGACTAAATACGATAATACTGCGCTATCTCTTGAAGCGACATTATTTTATATCGATTTCGATGACCAATTACTTTACGTTGAAAATACAACGGGTTGGACAAATTTGGGAGCCACAACTCATCAAGGTGTGGAATTGGCGGCAAGGTATAACCTGTCTGAGCTGAGCGATAAATTGGATGGTATAAGTATGTATAGTACTTATACCTACACTAAAGCGGTAAGTAAAAAAGGGGATTTCGCTCATAAGGATTTACCGTTTTATTCACGGCAAGTCTTTACCGCAGGTAGCCGTTATGAAACTGGTAATTGGGTATGGAACTTAAATACTTATGCACAATCTACCCAAGAATCGCCAGGAACATCAAGCCATTATGTAACAAAACCAAGTGCTGATGGCCGATACGGAACAATCCCCGGTTATATGGTGTGGGACGCACGAGGCGAGTACCATTTTGGAAAAAGTTTGTCTGATTTAACGCTATCTGCTGGTATTAAAAATCTTTTTGACCAAACTTATTTTACACGTTCTACGGATAACAATTATGGTATCTATGTGGGGCAGCCAAGAACTTACTATGTTCAAGCATCCGTAAAATTTTAATAAAAATAAGGCAGAACAATGATGATGAGAAAACTTATCAATGCATTCGTGCTGATTCTTAGTGCTGTTAGCCTACTATTTTCAACTAATAGTTTGGCGGCACCTATCACTGTGACGGATATTGCGGGTAGGGATGTGACGGTTAATGCCCCTGTATCTCGAGTGATGCTGGCGGACAGCCGTGTTTTAGTTGCGTTAAATATATTACATCCGCAAGACCCATTAAAAGGGATTATTGCTTGGGATGATGCGTTAATTAAAAAAGCGCTTGATTTGAGTGTTGCGTACAGCAAAAAATTTCCACAACTCAGTCAAATACCTGTTTTTCCCAACCCTTACACGACAGATTTTAGTGTTGAAAAGGCCTTAGTAGCTCAACCTGATTTGTTAATTTTTGATATTGGCTTAAAAAGTAAGCTTGCTGAAAGTGGCACCTTATCGTTATTGGAAAGAAGTGGTTTACCCGTTATTTTTATCGACTTTAGGCAATATCCATTAAAAAATACCATGCCGAGTATGGCATTACTTGGCCAAGTATTCGGTGAGGAACAACAAGCACAAGCATTTAATCAGTTTTATCAACAAAAGTTAGACTTAATCCGTTCAAGAGTGGCTAAACTTAGCAAAGAGCAGCGTCCAAGCGTATTCATTGAACGAGCTGCTGGTATCCAAGGGGAAGATTATTGCTGTAAAACGTTCGGTAATGGTAATTTTGGCGAATTTGTTGAAACGGCAGGCGGGAATAACCTTGGTTCACAATGGTTTAGTATTGGAATGGGTGGGGAAATCAGTGAAGAACAATTGATTCACAGCAACCCTGATTATTATTTAATGACCGCAGCTGATTGGGATAGTACCCGTAAAGGTAGTGCTTCTGTGCCGTTAGGTTATACGGGGGATAAACAAAAGTCTTTAGCTCGCTTGAGTAAGCTAATGGATCGCCCTAAGTTTCGTTCATTATCTGCTTACAAAAACAAGCAAGTATTAGCGTTATACCAGCAATACTACGATACGCCATTTAACATTATTGCGGTGGAAGCGATTGCAAAATTTATCCACCCAGAGTTGTTTGCAGACCTTGACCCACAGGCAGATAGCGATTATTTACACCAGACATTTACTGCCCTAGAGGGGGATGGTGTGTTTTGGGTTCAAGCGGAATAATTATCTTCTCATATAGCCCGCTTTAGTGGTGTTGGCAGTTAAAGCGGGCAAATTTATTGGTTAATTATATTATTTTTAAGTTTCGTTGAGCACGGGCAAAATGATTTTTGACGGGTATTCGCTAGAAATATGTAGGCTATTACAAGCTATTTTCCAGGTTCTATCACCCGCGATAGTTTTACCTGTATTTGTATTGAAGTCATATTTAGGGAAATTGCTACTAGAAATATCTAATCGGATACGATGTCCTTTTGCGAAACGGTTTGCACAGGCAAACGGCTTAATTTTTACTTCGACAATTTCATTTGGGGTTAATAATTCCTTCCGTTCATAACCATGCCGAAAACGACAACGGATGATGCCATCAGTAATATTCATGGCATAGCCTTGAGGGTAATCGGCACTGGGAGGGTAAACATCAATAAGTTTTGCAGTGAAATCTGTATCTAATGCATCACTGCTTATCCAAAGCGACACTTCAATTTCACCTGCTAAACAGACATCTGCTTGTAATTCTTCGGTTTCGAATACTAATACATCACAGCGGGCAGAAAGGGGTAAGTTATTTTGTTTACTACCAAAAAACTTTGGTAATTCACATTGATTGAAAGCCCCACCCCAAAATATAGGCTGACCTGAGGTTAAGGCACCGCCAATGGTAGGCACTGGGTGCTTAGGGTCATAACAATAGGATATTGTGGTTGTTTTAGTGTAGGGCTGATGATGTAATTTGTTATCTGGCCACAGATAATACGCAGTTTTCTCAGTATTTGGCAAAGGCCACTGATGGTGGCTAAGCCATTTTCCCCCATGCTCTATACGTCCTTGTTGGTTGCGTTTACCACTTCCACCACCCATCATGAATATTGTTACTTCGTCACGATGGTTTTTGGCGCTCTCATCCTTTAAGTGAGTTTCAAACCAGTTTAAACGGCAAGATAACCAACTTTCACTAACATTGTGGTCAAATGCTGCGATATCACCAAACTCTGCGTCGCCACTATGCGTGATATTACGGTCACCATGTAGCCAAGGCCCCATGATCAATTTTTGCGATGATTGTTTTTTGGTAACAAATGCATAGTAGTTATCTAATGTTGAACTGACATAGGCATCGTACCAACTAGACATAAATAACACTGGGATATCCGGTATTTGGTCATAATAGCCTTCGGCATAAATGCCTATTTTCTGCCAATAATCGGAAAAACACTCTTCTTCCCATTGCTCAAATAAATACGATTCATATTCAGGAACATGTTTAAGCAATGTTTGCCCTTGATGCCATGGCATTGTCGTAAACCATTCATGGATATTTTCTTGTTCGAGTGCGGCTAAAATTTCGGGAGATTGCTGGGCGAGTGGGCTTAGTTTAGCTTGCTTAAACGCCCAAGTGGCTTGTTTGAGTTCAAAAGCCCCCCCTTGACGGATCCCGCATTGGTAGGCGTTGGCAAAACCGCCAGAATCCAGCACCATCGTCTGTAAACCTGGTGGATTTAAACACGCCATTGCTAATTGTGTATGAGCGGCATAAGAGAGACCCATTGAGCCTATTTTGCCATTACACCAGGGTTGTTCCATAATCCATTGTAATGTATCAAAACCATCTTCAGCTTCATTAATATATTTTGTGAACTTTCCTTCGGACTCATAACGCCCGCGGCAATCCTGATACACGACAATAAAACCATGTTTATTGAAGTATTTCGCCATTTCTTGGCGTGTTATTTGCTGGCCTGATACCGTTTTTTCCGAACGAGAAGGTGCGGTTTTATCATAGGGGGTTCGCTCTATAATAACGGGAAAAGATGCAGTTGATTGAGTTTGTGGAAAGTAAATATCGGTTGATAGCATTATTCCATCACGCATTTTTATTCGGTAATTCTTCATATCCATCTTACTAATACCCTATGGTAACGGCGACGCTCAGTAAACCAATGCTGATTGCCATAAAAATGATAAAAAGCGGTAAAATGTATTTTGCCCAGGTGGTCCAACTGACACCGGCTGTAGCTAAAAAGATCAATAACCCACTAGATGTTGGTGTGATCATATTGGTTAGCCCATTACCCATTAAAAATGCAAAAACCGTTGTTTGAGGGGAAACACCAGAAATTTCACCAACGGGGCCTAAAATTGGCATTGTGACAGCTGCTTGCCCAGAAGTAGATGGAATAGCAATGTCTAATAATAGTTGGGAAATAAACATGCTATATGATGAAACATAAGGACCGTGATTACCGACAAGCCCAACTAATTGATGAATAATGGTATCAAGAATTTTACCTTGAGAAAGAATAATTTCGACAGCAGTCGCTAACCCAATTAACACCCCTGCGATGAGGACTTTTTTCATTCCACTGACAAATGCATTAGCGGCGGCACTTGCGGTCAAACCACTACAACAAGTTAAAATAACACTTAAGAATAAATAGTAAGCAGATAAATCATTATTTTTCCAATGCCAGCGATTAGAGGCATAGACTAAAAATGCAACACCGATAGCTAAGACAATTAACATAAGTTTATGGCGATGGGTTAATTGTGTGGTTTGATTATGTTCTTCAACCACATAGTTTGTGAGCGTCGTTTTACGAATGCTATAGAACACGAATAAAATACCGAGTGTAATAAAAATAAGGTACGCCGCAATTCGCATACTTAAACCACTAAACACGGGTAAACCAACAAGCGGTTGTGCGATAGAAAGTGCATATGGGTTGGTGATGGAGGCGAGGTATCCTACCTTAACCGCAATAGCTACAATGGCAAGCCCAATAAGTTCATTCAACCCAACGCGTTTCACTAAGGCTATAACCATGGGAATAACCAAAAGATACTCTTTGGCTAACCCCATAAAGGTACTTCCCATAGAAAATACAATCATTAAGAAAGGGATTAACAAGTAGATATTGCCTCGGGTAACATGGAGCAATCGCTCTAGCCCTGATTCTATAGCTCCTGTTTTATTGAGAATACCAAACATTCCTCCGATGAATAGCACCATATATATAAGTGGCGATTGCTTAACAATTCCTTCGGGGATCGCTTTAAATAGTTGAGGCAAACTGACTGGAGCGGCAGTACCTTCCTCCGATTTCTCAGTGCCTAATAATTGCTCTAACGTAATGTCTTTAGTGATAGTTTGGTAAGAATCAGGAATAACTTTCTTGCCATCACGCTCATATTGGCCTGAATTAACAAAATAAGTCATTAAAAAGGCAATGATAACTATAGTTAACATTACTAAAACCGGGTTCATTTGCCAGCCTGGTGGTGAAGATGGGCTTTGTATTGTGCTGTTTGTTGGTTGCATGATGTTGTCTCTTTTATTGTATTAATTATGAGTCGTAACCGAGCTGCCTCGATATACGTAAAGCAGACAGAAGCAGTTGTTCAGTCATATCTTGTTCTTTTTCATCAGAAAAACGGCTTAGAGGTAAGCTAATACTCAGTGAAGCAATGCATTCCCCATGTTGTGAAAAGATAGGTGCGGCGATCGCACCAATACCTGCGGTTAATTCACCTCGGGTAATTGCAAAACCTTGTGAGCGTATGGTTACAATAGATTTTTCAATAGAGGGGTTCTTTTCAATAAAATGTGCTTGAACATCTTTAGGTGAGTAAGCCAATAGCACTCTGCCTGAAGCCCCAGATCCTAACGGTCGGCGATTACCAGCTTCACTGCGCACTTGAAGTGATTGTCCTGATGGCTTATGAAGAACTTGTAAAATTTCATCGTTGTCACGTATACGCATTTGAATATTTTCATCAAAACGTTGACGTAGTTGCTCTGCTTCAACCTCTGCGACGTGGATATAGTTAATTTGTTGGCGAGCGCAATTCCCCAAGCTTAATAATTGATGGCCTAAATGATAGGTAACCGGATTTTCATTTTTTTGTACGAAATGGCGATTTTCCAATGTGCATAATAAGCGGTATACCTTGGATTTATTCATGCCAGATAAGCGTGCAAGTTCACTTAACCCAAGATTGTTTTTTTCACCTAATAGCATCAATAACAATAAAGCATCATCAACGGCAGTGACAATATTCTCTTTCATCTTAACCTCGACTGGTTTATACAGTAAACCATTGGTTTATTTAATAAAATTAGCATGGAGAATAATAAAAAATGATTCAAGAGAGTTGTTAATAAATTGTGATGTGAGTTAGGGTTTTAAAAAGGTTTATGTCAGTAAAAAAAAGAGTAATAAAATATTTATAAGATAAAACAATTGGCTATATAAAACGTAAAACGAGAAAGTTTTGATGGCAACGTGAATAGAAATGATTGTAAATGGGAAGCTAATCGTCATTTATGGCGGTTATTTGGTTCACCTAGTGAAATTGATTCGTACACCAGCAATAAATAAAAGAACCTACAGCGAAAAAAATCGTCGTTTTTATTGAATTTTTAAGGGGAAAATTCGGAAATGGCAGAGGTTATCAAAAAAGCATCGAAGGTATTTCTTAAATAATGAGCCTTATGGCAGAATGAAATTCACTTTCTTTAATGGATAACAGAGATGAAACTCGCGCTGGTCGGTTCTGGAAAAATAATCATGTCGGCTCTTGATGCCTTAATACAGGTGCAGGGGATAGAGCTAGTTGCACTGTGTGTTCGGGCGGAAAGTATTGAAAAGGGGCAGGTTATTTGCCAACAATTTGGTATAGCAAAGTTGTATACTGATTATCAAGAACTCCTGCAAGACCCTGATGTTGAGGTGATATACATAGGTTTGCCAAATCATTTGCACTTTCAGTATACCTTTGATGCATTGATGGCCGACAAACATGTGGTATGCGAAAAACCGTTTACACCAAATTGGCAACAATTGCAGGTGTTAATTTCCATTTCACAGACTAGAGGGCTTTTTTTGTTTGAAGCCATTACGTCTATTCATACTCCTGAATTTCATTTTATCAAACAACATATTGATAAAATTGGTGAAATCAAAGTGATTCACGGTAATTACTCCCAATATTCAAGTCGATACAATGATTATTTGCAAGGCCGTATTCATGCCGCTTTTGACCCTCAGCAAGCAGGCGGTGCGCTCTATGATATTAATCTATATAACATTTATTTGTTATCGGCTTTGATAGGAGCACCCGATAGTAGCCATTATATTTGTAATAAAGGGTTTAATGGAATTGATACATCAGGGATATTAACCGCCCATTTTGGGCGTTCAGTTGCATCGTGCGTGGGAGCGAAAGATTCGGCGAGCCCTGGTTACTTTATTATTCAAGGTACCAAAGGGTATATTTGTATCAAGGGGGCTCCAAGTCTTTGCCAGTCAGTCGAGGTTTGCATTGACGGGGAAATATCCAGCGTATCTCGGGATACAACAATCAATCATATGGTCTATGAGTTTGCATTCTTTCGTGAGCAAATTGGCACTAAAAGCCATGCTAAATGTAATGAATTGCTTGAATTAGCATTAATTGTTTCAAAAATATTGCATCAATCACGGGACGATGTAGGGCTGGTATTTGAATCATAAATACATTGGCAGCGCTATGGCTGCCATAATTTGTCAATTTAAAATGAATATAAAGATGCTACTGATTTACCAAGCTTTTCAGCAAGCTCAGATGCCGCATATCTATCCATGATCACTTCGATATAGGCCGCATGGTTCGATAGCTCGGCTTGTTTAATCGCATTGTCTAATTCAATACAGTTGGTAACACGCTGACAATACCAATCTTTACAGCCTAATGCCGCGGGAAGCTGTGCATAATTCCACTGGGGTAAGTCGTTGTAATAGGCTTCAGGGTTTTTACACAAAAGCCGCTCAATTAAATAGCCGTCATTATTTAGGACAAAAATAATGGGTTTTAAGCCAAAACGGGCAAACTGGCTAATCTCTTGGGCAGTGAGTTGGTGAGAACCTTCTCCTGTTACTAAAATCACCCGTTTGTGTGGCTCAGCTATTGCTGCACCAAATGCAGCAGGAGTGGCCCAACCGATAGAGCCCCACAAGGTTTGGTTATGAAACTGTGCATTTTCAGGTAATAAAGCAAAACCTAACCCCATGGATGCAGTTCCTGTTTCTGCAATAATAATATCGTCCTTACGGAACATTTTTTCTAGGCGAGGGTACAAATATGAGGCAGTAATTTGGCCATTTTCACCTTGTTGTGGAGATCCTAAATCTTGGGCTTTGATCCCAACATGGTTCAGTGAGGGCACAAGTTCTTTTAATTTATGTAACACATCTTTCATCAATACATTTGGATAGATAGCAGAGCCCACTTTCACGTGGTCAGAAAGAATGTTAATACAGCTTTCAGGGGCAATAGCTGCCGTGAAGCTGCCGGAGTTGAAGTCCGTTAATACTGCCCCGATCCCCATAACACAGTCACAACTCTCGACAAATTCTCTCACTTCAGGATTCATTAGTTTTCCGTTATAAATACCCATATATCGAGAGTTAGATTCGCTTAAGACCCCTTTATCCATAAACATAGTGGCATAGGGTAGGCCAGTTTTCTGAATAATAACCTCAACATCAGTCGTTAAGCCGAAACGTGCTGTTAAAATTCCAGGAATAATGCAGGCTTTTGTACTCGATGTGAGCTTTTCGACAATAGCTGTAACGGCAGCTGATAATGACTCGCTATGACTTTTATTTATAGTGATAGTTTCAGATGTTTTATCTGCTTTAATTGGCATAACAGCGTAGTCAGAAGGGAAACCTAAATAAACGGGTCTAGATTCTTGTAAAGCGGTTGTAATTAAACGTTCTGTTTCGGCAATACAGTTTTCAGGCGTTAAAATAGCGTGAGCACAGCTTAAGTGTTGGCTCATTTGATAAAACACATCGAAATCACCATTTCCAAGAGTGTGGTGAACTAAGCGGTGGTTTTTTTGTACCCCACTTGCTGGCATACCAACAAGGTGAAAAATGGGAAGATGTTCAGCATAAGCGCCTGCAATACCATTTAAAGCACTGAGTTCGCCGACACCAAACGTTGTCGATAATGCTGCTGCACCTTTCACGCGGGCGTAGCCATCCGCAGCATATGAGGCATTAAGTTCATTGCAGTTGCCAATCCAGCGCATATTTTCACTTTCACATATTGCATCTTCAATAGGGAATGCGTAGTCACCAGCAACACCCAAAATATCGTGAATACCGATTTGGTAAAGTCTGTCCAATACGTATTCGATAACCGTCTTATTCATCATGCTGATCTCCATTAATTGCTTAGCTAATAATTCTAAATTGAATTATTTTTATCGTTTATTGTGCTTTAAAGGAAATCACTTAAACTCATTCTATCTATAACTAAAAATCATAGGGGGGGGAATGGACATTCGTTCATTACGTTATTTTGTTGAAGTCGTACAGCTCAATGGTTTTAGTCGTGCGGCAGACAGTTTATTTGTAACGCAACCGGCGATTAGCCGCAGTATTAAAAAATTAGAAGATGAGCTTGGATATACATTGCTGATTAGGGAAGTCGATGGCGTTAAATTAACGGAGGAAGGGGACATTTTATTGGCTCATGCGAAGCAAATTCTTTCACAGTTTAGCTGTATGAAGAAAGCGTTACAGGAAAGGTCGGGTCCTATATCTGGTGTGCTACCTGTTGGGCTACCCCCCGTGATAGCATCGACCTATTTTGCTGACATTATTATGGCTTTTAGCCAACGTTACCCACAGGTGGAACTGAAAATTCTTGAGTTAGGTACCCGAAAAATGCGTGAGGCAATGTTAAATGGTGAAGTTGAAACTGCCGCTGTGATGTTACCTTTTGCTGATGACCGCTTTGAAGTACACCCCTTTTCAACGGACCGATTAATGCTATTAGTCAGCAAACAACATCCACTCGCGATCCGTGAATTTGTTAAATTTAGTGAAATAGTCGATGAGCCTTTTATTTTCTTTTCTGATGACTTTCTAATTAATGAACTGGTTGTCAGTGCTTGCGGTGTTTATGGCAAAAAGCCCACTGTTTCCGGACGCAGTAGCCATTTAGATTTGGTAACTGCCATGGTAAGAGCCGGGGTAGGGGTAACGCTACTACCAGATAGTATGTGGCAGAATACCAGTTCAGTGGGATTATCCGTTATTCCAGTTATTGAGCCAATATTGGCTTACGACATTGCTTTAGCGACAGTAAAAAACCACCACCAAAGCCGTCGTGCCAAAGCATGGCATGATTTGGCGTTAACTATATTAAAGGCCAATAGGGCAAGATGAGGCAGTTAGTCCTGTATTGCTAAGTCTTGCATTAAACAGCCCAAAAATATTCATTTATTAATGAATATTGCTAAGGTTTAAATATTTATCTTAATTAAAAATTTTCTTTAATAAACAGAATCTATTGAGATTATAAAATAATTACATAAGAAATTATTTTTGATTTAAATCACATATGCGGAATATTGTTCATACATTAATGAATTAAAGGCGCTATTGTTAAGCAAATGAAAATAAATTGTTTATTTTATTTGGCGGGGTGACAAATGAGCGCAGTAAAATATGATTATATTATTGTAGGTGCGGGTTCTGCCGGTTGTGTTCTTGCTGCTCGGTTGATCCAAGAAACGCAATCTAGAGTATTACTTATCGAAGCGGGCGATAGCGATAACCATTTGTTTATTCGTATGCCTGCGGGCGTTGCTAAAATTATCGCCCAAAAAAGCTGGCCTTATGAAACTGAGCCAGAGCCTCACGCTAATAACCGTAAAATGCAAATAGCCCAAGGGAAAGTGCTGGGGGGAAGCAGCTCTGTCAATGGAATGATCTATATCCGAGGCCAAAAACAAGATTATGATAATTGGGCTCTAAACTATGGTTGTGAAGGTTGGGGATATGCGGATGTATTGCCATGGTTTAAAAAAGCAGAGAACAATGAAAGCTTGACAGGGGAATATCATGGAACAGAAGGCCCACTTCCTGTCAGTGAAAATAGATATCGGCACCCATTATCAATGGCATTTATTCGTGCAGCACAAGAGCATGGTCTTCCTTATCTCAATGATCTTAATGGAGAAAGCCAGCAAGGAGCAAGCTTTTACCAGACGACAACGCATAATGGAGAAAGAGCCAGTACATCAAGAACCTATTTAAAATCAGTGGAAAAGAATGATAAGTTGACATTAAAGCTTGGCACTCAAGTGAACCGTATTATAATTCGCGATGGCCGCGCGATTGGTGTTGCTTATCAAGGGAAAAATGGCCATGAAGTTGAGGCATTCGCTAGTTGCGAAGTATTGGTTTGTTCTGGTGCGATGGGCTCTGCAAAATTATTGATGCTGTCAGGGATCGGGCCAGAGGAACACCTATCTTCGTTGGGGATTGATACTCATGTGAATCTGCCTGTTGGCAAAAATTTTCATGACCACCTACATATGTCAATTAACGTCACGACTAAGCAACCAATTAGCTTATTCGGCGCAGACCAAGGTCTAAATGCGATTAAACACGGGGTAGAGTGGATAGCATTTCGCAGTGGACTGCTCACCTCTAACGTTTTAGAAGGCGCTGCATTTAAAGACAGTTGCAGCCAAGGTCGTCCTGATGTACAAATTCATTTTTTACCTATTTTAGATAGTTGGGATGATGTTCCTGGCGAACCTCTACCCGCTGCCCACGGCTTTTCTTTAAAGGTAGGGTACCTGCAACCTAAGTCCCGTGGTGAAGTTTTATTGCGCAGCGCAGACCCACAAGCACCACTAAAGATACATGCTAATTATCTTGCGTCACCTGAAGATATGGAAGGTTGCAAACGTGCAGTTAAATTTGGACTGGAAGTATTGGATTGCCCTTCATTACAAGTATTAAGCAAAGAAGTTCTAATGCCGCCAGCGTCGGTGCGCTATGATGAAGCTCAACTTGAAGAGTTTGTCCGAAATTTTTGTAAAACGGTTTACCATCCTGTGGGAACTTGCCGTATGGGAACGGATACCACAACATCAGTGACTGATTTGCGGTTACGTGTACATGGTATTGAAAACTTACGTGTCGTGGACTGTTCTGTGATGCCTGAAATTCCAAGTGGAAACACCAATGCGCCAACGATCATGATTGCAGAACGCGCAGCAGCGATGATTATAGAAGATAGAAACGCAAAGTAGCCTTGTAATGGGTCAACATAGGAAAAACAGCATAAAACCAAGACAAGCGCCTGAGTTTTATGCTGTTTCAATAATCTTACGGTACTTAGACCAAGCTAATGTTAAGTTGTGGTATGCACATTAAACCACTATTTTTATTTTATTGATTTATAATGTAGAATAGCCTTATTTTCACGATAAAAGTTCGATCGTACTAATTACTTGAAAATAAATAAAGCTATTGATATTCCACTTTCAATATTCCAGAAGCGGTAAATAAACCGAGTTCAATTTCTTTTCCTTCATGAAATACTGGGGTTGCAGTTAATACTGGTTGTGTTTGATAAGTGAAATTACGGTATTCATTAGGTAATAAAAGTGTATTATCTGCTTGAATTTTTAGACCTAAATTAGGGTTGGATGTTTCAACTAAATCAGTATTAAAGCCTGCACTAGAGCTTTCAAACTTTAATTTAAGATTTGGGTTGCTGGATGATTTACTTCCGCAATCTAACCGATAGTCAATATTTTTTGTATAGCGTTCACTGGTAAACCTATTTAGATTTATTTCACCAAATGAGACTTCAATAGGTTGCCCAGGGCCATTCTCACCATATACATCACAAGTGCTTTCAATAACATTTACTTTAATTGTTAATGTATAGGTTTCTGCCATGCAAAAGCCACTAAATAAAAAAATTAGTATATTACTGGGAACTACAACGAGTAAAAGCAATCTTTTTTTTATTATTTTAGTTAAAAATATCATAATGATTTATACTCCAGTTGATAAATCAAATAAACTATCTTAAGTACTTAAATTTAATTTTCTTAATTAATTATAACAGACAAAATAGCATTTCCTACCCTCGAACCAGGCTCAGGATTTCCTAATGAAGATAACGTTGAACTAACGGAAAAAGTTAAATTTATATTTTTTTTAATATCGGCTTGAACTAAATTATTTGACATACATTTTCCTGATACACATACATCTAGTTGACTTTTTACACCATCTAATAAATCAATTTTATTTTCAGGTAAAAATTGGAATGTGGCACTCATATCACCAGTGCACGATATATTTCCGTCAATTTTTGCTATATTTCCATTTATATTATTTGAATTGACATTACCATGAGATATTGTCAATGGCACAGATACATTGCAAGAAGGCAATACTGGGATTTCAGGGACATTAACTGAACAGGTTGTTCCTACAGTTTTGTCATTCACAATTATTTGTATACAGATATCTGCATAACCTGTTGCAGATGCATGGTCATCAAACATGTTTATATATCTAACATTAAACTGTCCAAACTTAACGCCAAAGTCAGGGAGTACTTCGTTACAGTGTTTAGGTGTGTTTCGTGTAACTGAATAGTATTTAACTACACCTAAATTATATATACTACTAAATCCAGATAGTGTAAGCGGTTAATGAACCACACATACTAAACAAACTCGTCATTTGCCATAGTAGCTTTTTCATTGGAGGGACTATGGAACAACAAAGTAAACGAGAATACTGGACTGCAATTCTAGAGCAGCAACGACAAAGTAATTTAGGCATTAAGCAGTTTTGCTCGGAGCAAAACATAAGCTATCAGACTTTTCACTATTGGTCGAAAAAGCTCACGCAATCCGAGCCTGAAACCAGGGTTCAACCTATCGTGGTGACAGAGCCTACCGTGAGCACAAGTTGTGTTGTGTTAATTCTCAATAATGGCATTCGAGCAGAACTGCCGGCAACGCTTAGCTCGCAACAAATTAAGACTTGGTTTGAAGCGCTACAATGATACCAACAGGTAAGGTTTTCCTCATCTCTGGAGTCACGGACATGCGTAAGTCCATTGATGGACTATCGTTGATTGTCGCGGAGACTCTTGAGATGGATCCGTTTAGTGAGTCTTGGTTCATTTTCTGCAATCGTACCCGAGATAAATTGAAAATCTTGTTTTGGGATACTAATGGCTTCTGGCTGTACTATCGTCGCTTAGAAAAAGGGACCTTCAAGTGGCCAAGACCCAGTGAGGACGGAGCCATTCATATTACTAAGCAACAACTGGGTTGGCTTCTTTCGGGGTTAACGCTCGAACATGCCAAAGCTCATCGTCCACTTCATAATCTAGAAGTGTGACCGCTGATACTGATCGTCACGTTGGGCTTGAACGATCCTTTTTTGCTGTCATACTTAAGTCATTGAGATGACCAGAGCCCAGACATGACCGACCTCCCTGATGATATCGACCAGCTAAAAGCTATGCTGCTTGAGCTTCACCAACAGAACGAAGCAAAAGATAAACTCCTTGCGGCAAAGCAAGAGGAGGTTGCCGAGCTCAAAACCAAAATTGAGTTGTTGATTGAACAGCTCAATTTAAGTAAGTCAAAGCGCTTCTCATCACAAAGTGAAAAAATACCCAAAGGTACGTTTAACGAAGCGGAGCAACAAAAGAGTACGGCTAAATCCGACGACGACAAGAAAAAAACAGGCCGTAAGCCTTTTCCAAAAGAGCTCGAGCGTGAAGTTCATAAACATGAACTCAATGCCCCTTATTGCGACTGCTGCGACGAGCCTTTACATCAATGTGGTGTTGAAACTTCTGAAGAGCTGAAAATCATCCCACAGAAGGTTAGTGTTATACGTCACGAGCGAACCAAGTACGCTTGCCGGCAGTGTGAAAAAACACAGACTGAAACAAAGATTATCACAGCCCCAAAACCCGCAAGTATGATCCCTAAAAGCCTAGGGAGTGCAGATGCATTCGCCGCTGTAGTCACAGCAAAATACGTTGATGCTCTGCCACTCTATCGCCAAGTGGATATTCTCAATCGCTCTGGTATAGATATTAGCCGCGCTACACTGGCCAACTGGTGCGTTCAGTTAGGAAGCAAAGTGCAAGTCATTATTGATGCAATGAAAAGTGAGTTATTGAAAGAAAAGCTCATCTGCGCGGACGAAACCACTGTTCAAGTATTACGTGAAGAAGATAAGAAAGCACAATCTAAGTCATATATGTGGGTCTATCGTAGCGGTGAGTTCGTCAATAACCCAGTGGTTATCTACGACTATCAAGCCAGCCGCAGAGCAGAGTGCGTACAAGACTTTTTAGGTAGTTACTCTGGTTACTTGCTATCGGATGGCTACAGTGCATACGACAAACTTGAGGACGTGACTCAAGCTGCTTGCATGGCGCATGTACGCAGAAAGTTCACTGATGCTCAAAAAGCTTCACCATCAAAAAAAGCGGGCAAGCCAGAAAAAGCACTGAACTTTATTAGCAAACTATACGGTATTGAAAAGAAAGCCAAAGGGCTTGACGCAAAATCTCGACACCAACTACGACAAGAAGAAGCCAAACCTATTTTAGATGAGTTCAAGCAATGGCTTGACAGTCAAAACGTTCTCCCTAAAGGATTACTTGGCAAAGCCATCACTTATACGCAAAACCAGTGGCCTAAGCTGCTTACCTACCTTGAAGACGGCGATATAAGTATCGACAACAATGTGACCGAACGAGATATAAGGCCGTTCACGACAGGTCGCAAAAATTGGATGTTCTCAACGTCGGTAGGCGGAGCAAAGGCGAGTGCAAACTTGTATAGCCTCGTGATGACTTGCCGCGCTAATGACATGAACCCTTATTATTACTTCCAACACCTGTTTACCGAGTTACCAAAACGAAGTCCGAAAGATGATGTGTCGGATCTCATGCCATGGAACGTAGAAATCAGTGAGGTTGAGTAAAGCTTTACTGGTTCATTAAGCGCTTACCAGATAGTAGAGAAATATCTGGTGTTGACATCATGCGTATAGAGCCTGTTGATGAGCGACCGGTCGCAATAACTGTAATATTACACTCAGTATTTGTGCTGTTTTTGATATCATCTGGAATATATAAAAAATAGGGGCCTAACGTTCTTGGTATAGTATAATATGCATTACTAATTAGAGGATGCTTTATACTTGTTGTATATATACTATTAGGATTTAATGGGCTTGCATTAGCTTTACTATTAATTATGAATAGTAAAGCTAGCATCAATATTTTTATAAGATAAATGTTTTTATTTTTTAGCATTACGCTATTACCTATCAATTTTTATAAATTATTATTGCGATGCTATGACGTTAATCATATAGCATTTCAAAAGCAATTAAAGCAGAAAAAGCACCAGGTATGAGTGGCCCGGACGTTCTTATCGCTGAGACATAATAAATTAGGCTATTTTGGCCCGATGCGATTAACGTAGGGTTGCTTTCTTTACCTATTGGTAATATTTTCCCTGTTGAATTTGCTATTTGCAACCCAAAGCCGTATGCCCCGTTGACTCGAATAATATTGGAATGCTCAGGTTCACTTACCGCTAAAAACTTTATTTTGACAGCAGGCTGTGTGCTACTCCATACCGTTTTTCCAGTTTGGAAGTTTTGAAGTTCGGTTTGAACTTGCAGGCAATTTAACAACTCAATTTGGAATGGAATAGGCTGCATCACTTGCTCAGAGGAATTTAATTCACTGAATGATATATTTCCTAATGAAATTGATTGATTACTAGATTTCATCGCTAATTCGCATGGGTTTTCAGTCAACGAGCCTGAAACATGGACGACCCCGTGCTGACCATCAACTTCCCAACCATCTGTAGGCCTAAACAGATTATTATTGCCAGCGGTTGCCGGCAATATTGTAGTTAAGCAAAGTGAAATAACTATATGTTTGGAACGTATCCAGTGGTATATCTTTGAACTCATAAATATGTCCTCATTTAGCTTTACATTCTTTTACTGTTAACTTAATTAATTTTTGTTAATAACAGTACAGATTGTATTTTTACAATCAAAGGTTAATTTTGGTCGACCACCATAATCATTAATATAAGTAATTACGGGGGTATTACCTAGTTGCTCTTTCGTCATTCCAATATTGTTTTCACTAAAAGGAGCAATCATAATTGGATTAAATTCTTTTGCATTTGTATTTTCGTGAGCCCCGGCATTAATTATTGTGACATAATAAGGTGTTGGGTTTTTAATAAAAACTAGGTTCCCTTTTTTTTCAAGTAGCAATTTTTCTTGCCAAGGTGCACTATTTTGCTGAGGTGCAATTGCTTCAGGGCGATAAAATAACTTTATTTTTGTTTGTAATGCAATCTGTAAAGTGTTTGGTTTATCACTCTTAGGTGGGATCTCACGCATATTAAAATAGAATAAAGACTCTCTGTCCTGAGGTAAATTTTTTATATCAGGTAGAGCTTCAATTTTCATTTGACTGGATTTTCCTGGTTCTAATCGCTGAACGGGTGGTAATACAATTAATGGCGATGTTATTTTTTTACTTTCTTCATTTTCAATCCAGCCTTGAGCAAGATAAGGAAGTTGCTTATTGTTATTGTTAATATTTAAAGAGATAGACTTGTTCTCCCCATCAAAGATAATTCGTGTTCTATCTAATGATACCGCAGCCTCTGAAAAACCACTTAGGGTTAAAGGTCCTAAAAGAATACTCATTAATATTTTTTTGATACTCATTTTGTTATTACCTTTTATATTACTTTTATCTATTTAAAATAAATAATTACTTGTCCATTGTTTTTACTACCTAGTTACAAGGAAGTAATAAATTATCTTGGATTTCTCGATTCATTAATTCAGAAGGGAAGGTTATTTCACATGACATATTTTTACCCCATGTTACATTCATTGTTTCTGAAGGATGAACTCCACTTATATAAGTATTACCCAAATCACCTACAATCCCAACGTTTTGCTTTTTATTGTTTGTTACTTGAGCACCTAATGGTGGATGAGAACCATCAGTAAGTGCGATAACAGCCATAATTTTCTGACCTGAAATAACCGAAAATGAACGATATCCAACCGCACCTTCAGTTAGTGTTGCTTGAATAACGGATTGTTGGGCGTCAATATCATCAGGTAGTTTATTTAAATCAATTTGCGCCTTATTTCGATAGTAGCTACTGACATCCGAAATAACTGCTTTCCCAAATCGGTTTGATTCAACAGGAACTCCAATACCACGAATCGTAATATTTGGAACATCATCAGTATCAACTAATATACGAGCTCCCCCGAGATTATTTATTCTATGTGTAACCGTACCTTTTCCTGTTAAAGTTAAGCCACCTGAAGTGGAAAGGCCAAAAGCACTATATTGGTTATTTATATGGTTTGCATTAACTGACCAGCGAGCGCTATCTCCTTGGTGCGAAATAAAAGCACTTGCAGTTCCACCTTTTCGATTTGCACCTGCACTGACCTGATAATTTGTTCTATCATCTAATCTGTCATAATAAGAAACACGATTAGTCGTATCATAGCGGCTTGTATTCATCGAATAACCCACATTCGCTCCGTTGCTTAGTGGGAAAGATAATGATACATAAGCGCTATCATCGGTTACACCATTATAAAAACTACGATTTGCAGATAAGCTAATACTCATATTTTTTATTGGGCCAATATCCATATATTTGGATAGCATTAAACTGTAATAATCATTATCTTTTTTATCCCAATACGTCTGATGGTTATAATTTAAATATAATGATAATCCTATATCCTGAAAGTTTTTATTGACTGATATGGTGTATAGCTCTTTACTTCCATAATTACGTAGTCCTGTTTTTTGAGTATTTAAGAATTCACTCATACTCATATAACTTCGTTCTGAAAAGCGATAACCTGCGAATTGTATTTGGCTATCGAATTCTTCAAATCGTTTAGAATAGTTTATTCGGTATGAGCTGCCACTTAATGTTCCTTCACCGGGTAAACGGGCAATAGACTGAGTAACATCAAATGAAAGAGCACCGAGTGCGAGCAAATCTCGCCCAAATCCCATTGATAATGCATTATAATTTTGGCTATTTAAACTACCACCAATTAAAGACCAACCATTGCTTATGCCCCAAGAAAATTCACCTGTAATGAAATTTTCCCCTTCACTTTGGCGATCAATATTCGTTGGCTGGCCTAGTGCAAATTTATATTGAACTTGTCCAGGTCTTGTTAGATAAGGCAAATTTGCAGTATCAACTTGAAATTCTTGAATAGAACCATCTTGCTCTTTTATGGCAACATTGAGCGTTCCAGTTATGGCGTCACTTAAATTTTGGATACGAAAAGGACCCGGCGCAACTTGAGTTTCATACAATATCCGTCCTTGTTGCATAACAGTGACTGTAGCATTACTTTGTGCTATTCCTGTTATTTCTGGGGCATATCCACGTAAGTTCGGTGGTATCATGCTTAACTCAGATTGTAAGCTAGCGCCAATAAATCTAAAACCATCAAAAATATTTGAGGCCAAATAATCCTCACCCAGTACGAGTTTAGCCTTTAATTCAGATAGAGCTCGGTAGGCGTAAAAACGATTCCATGTGAAATCAGATTGGTGACGGCCTTGACTTCCTGTCGTATGGTTATATTGACTTTGCCAATCAGCTCTAAATCGCCAAGCACCTAAATTGATACCAGCTACACCATTACTATTTACTGAGGATGAATTTGCTCCTCCATTATAGGAATTAGTGGCATTAGCATTCACATTATAATCAATAAGTAATGCTGATATTCCATTGTCCCAGCGAGAAGGGGGATCCCAGTTTTCTGATGTGTACTCTAGGTACGCTTGTGGAATACTGACATATAGAGATGACGTAGCTAAATCACCGCGCAGCAATAATCCTGGCAAGCTGTTTTCATTAAGGCATTGCCCTTCATGCCACCATGTTAATTTTTTTTGCGACTCAGAAGTAAGCCCGAGTAGCTTAACTATTTCTGGAGATAAACAAGGCTGACTATTATCAGGATCATACTCACCAGAATAATAGGGGATGCTAATGTCAGATATTTGTTCGTTATTGATTTTTAGCGTAAAGTTATAAACTCCGGGCATAATATAACCCGCACGAGAGAATTGGTTTAAATCAATGTTATTTTTGTCTTCTAAATCTAAAACATCAGTATTGAATTCAATATGATTATCTGCATTGATAGTTAAAGTCACACAACTGACTGTTAACCCAATAAGAATACTTAACCATTTTAATTTTGGTGTATAAATAGGTAACGAAGACATAAAACATTCCTAAAATCTAACAATAATTTATTTATTATTTAGTAATAATCTAGTTTAAAACGCAGTGATGTTTGATACTGCCCAGCACGTAACGGTGTTTTATCTGAAATAACTTTTAACTGATAATTCAAAATATATTTCCCAGCTTTTATATCGTTCGGTAGTGTTTTTTTTCCTGGGTAAATATGTACTCCTTTCGAATCAGTTAATAATAGTGCTATACCTTGTGCTGACCCCGATACTGAAAAAAAATCCCCATTAACAGGCCCATCAAATGAAACTTCAAATGTTTTCCATGGTTCACCTGTATAAGATGTTAGTTTGCAACCAATTAATGTAATAAAAAAATCATGTGCTTGTCCTTGTCCTTTTTGCTGTATTAATGATAGTGGTAAAATTCCCATGTCAATGGATTGTTCATAAGAACCAGTATCAATACTACATGCCGTATCCATAATGCTACCTTGCATTATCAGATCCATTGAGTTATTTGCAGAAGCACTTTTTAAAAAAGGTAATAGTAAAAAAAAACACAATGATAAAATAACTTCTTTTTTCTTTGTTATCATATTATAACCATTAAAATATACACCACGAGGTCTATCAACCCCGTGGTGAGATAGCATCTTATAAAAATTTATTTAATTATATGCTAATGTAAAATTAGTAACTGCTTGGAATTTCCCTGGTGTTACTGGAATAACTTTGCTTTGCGCATCAACTAGCTGAAGTCCAATTAATGATGCTTGGAATTTTAATGTGTTATTCCCTTCAACATAATTTTGCTTTGCGCTAGAGTTAACTTTAATTTGAGCGCCTGATGAATTCATGATCTTCACTGCGGCACCTGTAGCATCACCTGTAATCTGTAAATAACCAGTATCTTTCCCTGCCTCAGTTCCCTTGAAAGTGACAGCAACTTGATTATCACCTTTCAGGTTACAACCTTCCAATTTAATCTGGAACGGTTGTGCAGAGGATTCACCACCATTATCTAAAGTTACATTAGATACTTGGCCTAATGGGACCTCTTGATTTTCTTCACCGGGTGCAATAGAGCATGGCGCGTCAATAATAGAACCAGAAAATGTTACCGTACCACTCCCTGCATCAACAGCTAAAACAGATGTACTCATTAAACCAGAAATCATGGTTGCTAAAATAATTTTTTTCATTTTTTCCTCAAACGATAAGTATAGATATACATATAAATATTTATATGCATTTTTAGATAAAATATTTAAATAAAATATATTTAAATGGACTAATAAAAATAAATTGTATCAGAGGCTGATATCTTATTTCTTAAAGAAATTACATCATCCGAAGGGGATTTTTGAACTTCAGCAATAATAAGCTTAATGACTCTTTCAAATGGACAATCGAGTGCTACGCTTAAATTAAATAACATATCAATACTAATTTTATTTATTCCACGTTCATAACGTGACATTTGTTGCTGTGAAACATTTACTTGTTTTGCTAGTTCACAAGCAGAAATACCATTCTCTTTACGTATTTTTCTTATAACTAATCCACAGTAAATAGAAAATAGATTATCTTGTGTTTCATATTTGGATATGACTCTATTAACTTTACTCATAATTAATAACAAGGTCTCAGTTTAATAATTTATAATTTGTTGTGCTCTTATATATTCCCTTTAAGTTCTTACAATTGTAATGAGTAGCATTTTTTAAACCAAACCACGAAAAAGAATAGAGTCTATTTAACTGGCTATATTTACACTTTTTACAATTCAGTTGTTTTTCTTATCTAACAATAAGTTATAAACATTTAAAGTTTTTAACAATTTTTTTAAAATCAAATTTAGAAGTTAGCTTGTTAGTTTATTAGGCTTGGTTTGACGTGAAAAAAAGTATTTTTATCTGAAATTAACAAATTTTAATAAATCCTCTTAAATTGTAACAAAATAACTCAATTTCAATCAAAAACACACACATAAGGAGTGATTGTGTAATTTGAAAAACGAAAGAATTTAGAAAAAAGGCAATAAAATCAATTGATTAATTAATACTCTTATTTGGAGTAAAAATCTACAAAAAAATACAATTAAATCATTATAGTAGCTAGCAGAGATGATGTGTGGCTTCTTATCATTACATCAATAGCCTTACTTATCTAAGTATTTATACCTTCATAGCCGAGACACTATAGGGTTCTATCTGCTTAAATTTTTTGTTACGGGCTCTTCTAGCTTACTTTATATCTAGTAAGAGAGTTACTGCAGAGTAGTAAACAAGTACGGATATGTGTCGTTTTTACCATAATGTTTTATTTTAAGATATGACTTAGGGCGGTCATTAGTCTGATATTTTTTAACTTGGCTTTGTTAGCCTGTAAATTCAAATTGTTATGAAAGTAAGCTAGATTCTATTTATTTAGAAAGAGAAGGAGAACCAATAGTGAGTTTTTATGATATAACAGGAGGGAAAACAGCATAGTATTATATTTATAAATTAAATATTATGCTGTTTTTTGATTAATGATACTTTTTAGTTGGGTGCAAATCTAAAATATAGGCTTACACATTAAGCACTAACTTAGGGTGTATTTATTTGATTTTTATTGATTTAATTTTGTGTTATTGATTTTGTACTCAGCGGTGTACTCATTTAGAACAAGGTGTCTGATAAAATAGCGTATTATTGTTAAAATTAAACAATTCCATACAATAAATTTACTTCGCAATGACTATTATAAAGTGGCATAAAGTTATATTTTCCTTTTTTGATAATATGCTAAAGAGCGTTATAGGTAAAGTTAACTTGATTAGCTTGCTATCTATTGATACGGATATTACCAGTCAATGCTTTTCGTCTGACGCTTTGGACAAGCTGCCGAACTGGTGAAGTGTGCGCAATGGCTTGGGATGATGTGGATCTTGAAAAAGGAACTATTCATTTGAAAGAAACCAAGACAGGAATTGAACGATATGTGCAATTACCCGAGCAAGCAGTCACCTACTTGAAATCAATGCGCATGAACTCCGATAAATATCTTTTCCCATCTCAAGTAACCAAGTTGCCGATTCAACAAAAATATCTAACAGAATGTGCGTGACGTTTACGCAAAGAAGGCAAGATGCTAGATATCCCTGATTGGTCACCTCATGATTTACGTCGAACAGTACGTACTGGGTTGGCTAAATTAGGTTGCCCTAATGAAGTGGGGGAGGCGATACTTGGGCATTCACGTAGTGGTATCGAAGGAACGTATGATTTATGTGGTTATGAGAGTGAATGCAAGGTGTGATTGCAGAGGTGGGCGGATCATATGGGGGGATTACCGGAGTACCCATTTAAATACAAGTGCTAAGTATAATTCTATTGATCCTACCTGTATTAAGTGGACACGTTTAAAACGTACAACTAAACATATAACTATAATAATAAGACAGTGAAAATAAGAACGTTAATTTAGGTTATGGTTAAAAGCACCTTGTTCCTTTATCCTACATAAAGGAATAATTGTTGGTTATTGATAGGAAGGGAAATTTGATGGGTAAGAAAAGATACAAATCTAAATATGATGTAGTTGAAACATTAAAGCAACAAATATTTCCGTTAGAATATGAGGAGTTAATACAGGATTTGTATGATAAAGCTTGTAGGGGGTCTAGTCAGCTTTGGGATAAAATCACAAATGTCGATGATTTAATTCATGATTTGCAGTTAAAAAAAGATTTCTATGCTTCAGCTAATAAAGGCATGAACGAAGCACAAGATTGTATTATTTCCATTATTCAAGGTAGTGATAAGATTGATTACCCACAAGAGCTTTTGCTCCGAGGGATTGCTGACGCAATTGCTTGGCAGTTATTAGGTCAACAACTATGTTATGGAAGAAGATTTTTTAAGGCTGTAAAGCAGCCTGATCTATATAATTGCAATTTTGATTCTGTTGTTTTTGCTGTGAAAGAGCTGCGTAAAGATAAACCTGATTTAGTACCATTAATATCAGATCTAACATCATTCATTCAAGTTGGCGATTTATTAATGTTTGAGCCTGAGAAAGGTATCAGGTTATGTGAAGTTAAAGAAGGAGAAATGAATTCTAAAATAGGAGAATTCATGAACTTTTATATTAGCTCACGTTGCGACAGATCTTTATTTTACTTCACTAAAAAAGAAGGTACTAACGCTCTGAAGCAGCTTCAAAGAATGTTTAGACAAGCAAGTAGAATGTCACATGTTTCTAAAGTTCTTTCAACAGGTATAGGTGTAGATCCAGATACTCAAGATAAAATATATATACCAGAACAATTCTTTGAGATAACCACATGGGATGATCGGCTTGAAAGCGCATTAGAAAAATCAGATGAAGAAAGTTACGTTATTGATGTAATAGATAATTGTTTATTTTTGGGGATCTACTCATCCGAGCATATGCGGAAGGGGGGGCATATAGCATTTAATCTTTGGTTTGACGGTTGCGGTGGCTCATCAGATTGTCCTAGGGTTAGTTTATTAGATTGTATGAAAATACCACTTGCTTTACCTATATTTAGTCGTTGCATACCGGACAAATATAAATTTGATATTTTATTTGGCCGAAAGCATGTCTGTATGGGGATATCTATTGATGGACTAATCAACGAGTGTAGAAAAGAAGGATTACAGGTAAGATTTGCAACTAAAAAAGAAAGGGGACGTCTAGATAATACAAGTAACAAGCCTTTTAAATATAAAGGAGAAGTAATTTTCATTGGTAATGCTAAAGCAGAGTTTGCAATAATGGATGGTTTTTTTTTAAGGGTATTATTTCATGGTCAGAGAGCAGTTTCATTAATTAAAGTGATGCTAGATTCAGCTGAAGAGGCTAATATTATTTAGTTATCGATTGTAAATTTAAATTGTTAGGGTTAAGTTTAAAAAATATAAATAAATCGTTATATGAAATAGCGTTTTATTTAATGACCGACTAAACGGTCATTTTTTTATTTTTTGTAATGAAAAATGAATTTATTGGTGCTATTCATTAGGGGATTTGAATTGCTCAAAATCAACACCAAAGTGATTTTTAAATATTAGGCTGTATGATTGATACAATTCATCATATGAGTATTTACCATTAATCTCTTTAATGAAATCAATCTTGAAATCACCGTCATTATTTATCCATTGGCGAGTTAAATTTGAGATAATATTCATTAGAGTAAAACTATCTTTCATTTTTTCTAAATTATTCTCATTGATATTGTCTATTGATGCAGCATAAACATCTAAATCTTTTTGATTTATAAATGGTGCTTTGTATTTTTCTGTTAATTTTCTATATTCATCATTTACATTTTTTCCTGCACTACAAGCTCCAGTCCAACAAAAAAATTCAGGGCTATTTAGCTTATCCTGACTAAATGTAATGAATTTTGAAAATAAAAATCTAACTTGGTAAAATTCATCTTTAAAAGAATAATCAATTTCCTCATCTATTATTTCAGATATTTTTTTATTCTCATTCTTCCAGTTAATTATTTTGTTGAGGAAAAAGTTAGGTTTTGGATAGCATAGATTCTCGCATAGTAGTGAGGTTATTCTATCATATTCATCTTTCGAATAATCTTTAATACTTATATTTTCATTTGAATTAATGAGATTTTTTACTTCATTACATAAATCATAAAATCTAATACCAGGGATAGCATCAAAAAAAAACGAATCATCATGCTCTATTTCTAATGGAAATGCGGTGGAGGGGTTAATTGCTAGGTCACATACAATCAAAAAAATGGCTATGATTGAATCACCGAAATCTTCTGGGAAGTCATGCTCAATTATTTTTAGATAAAGCTCAAATGCATCTCCATATATTCCAGATAGCAAATCTTTATCTTTAAAATATTCTATATTGAATAAGTTTTTATTTGAAAAATATAATAATTGAAGCTGAAGAAATCTAGCTTGACCTTCATAAATTTGCTTTACCCCTAAAGGAGGGATTACTTTATTATTTTCTTTAAATGCATTGAATTCAACATAAGGGGATCCTTGTTGGCTGGATATTAGTTTTTTTAAACTTTCAATCTTATTATTAATTTTAAATTTATCTTTATCATCGAAAAAATAAGATAGCTGGTCTAGTAAGTTTATATAAGTATACGCTGTTGCATGACCGTAACTTAAATAGAATTCTTCATGCATTTCCTGAGTTATTATTTTTGGATTTATTACTAGATTTTTATAATGAAGCATGTCATAGAAATTATTGAAAACATTATTCAAATTAATGAATAATTCATCTGTTGGGGTGTTGGTCTTCACATTATTATAATAATATTGCTTTAATGATTTTATTGGACCGATCTCTTTTAAAACTATTTTAAGGGATTGTTCGATAGCTGTGTACTGAAAGGGCATTATCAGGCTTAAAATGAACCCTGATGTTGAACCTATATGTTGTCGCCAATGTATTGTTTCATGAAAATAAGTCGAATATGCACGTAATGTATCTACATCTATGTTTGAAAAACTAAGATTTCCTGTTTCTAAATTTTCTAGTTTATCATGAATAAAATAAGCTAACCTTATAGTAAAATCCTCTGTATTATAAGTTCCTAATGCATTATTATAAGTGTTGCTCTCTTCGTTGGTCGAATAATTTTTATAAATATCATTTGATTCCAATAAATTATCCATTTCAGTTCCTTTCTTTTATATCATTAATACATTAATGGTATTTCATGTTTATATATTATACAACATAAAATCTTCTTTTCATTGGGAAGAGTCTTACGGTATTCTTGTTCGATTAAGATATCCCACTGGCTGGATATTCTAGTATGTCCATATTTGTAAAAATATTACACTTATATAATAACTAATGACTCTTCCAATAAATCAAATACCGTAAATAATCCCCACCATCCTCTTGCAGCCCATGTACAAACGGTTTCATGCTTCTATGGGGTAAATCAGGCCACTCGCCAATCCCTCTTGGCTGATGAATATTTTCCTCACATAGGCTTTCCCATCCTGCTTCATTTGGCACCCATAAACCTTGCCATTCTTCTTGCGCTATTCGAGGCAGCTTCCAGCAGGGTTGATAACTAATGCGCCCATGCTGCCGTAGTACATCCAATGGGGTTTCAGGACGAAGTGTGGCAAGAAAACGGTAAGAACTGGCGTTGTTGCGAAGAGTATCCTGATAAATGTCATCGCTGTGCGTATCAATTAGGTATTCAAACGGTGAAACAGATTTCAAGATATTGGCTGTACCGCCCTCAATCTCGATTTCTTCGACCCAGACCACAATACGCTGCCAGACGATAGCTTGAATTAAGCAACGGTATTCTAGGGATTGCGTATCTAGTGGTGAATCAATGAATAACGGTGTCTGTGCTGTCTCAATAGGTGCTGCAAAGGCTGATGCATCAAAAGATTGGTAGTGAGTTGGGTATCCCTGCACTTCACGATAATCATACTGATTCAAAGGCGTAACCACACCCAAATATTCAAGTTGATAAATAATGCGCTCAGCACGGTGAAATCCTATCCGAAAATGGCGCTGTAAACGTCTCGGTGAGGCTCTGTTAATGAGAATGACATAATCAATAGCTTTAACTGTCAATGGGTCATAGCTGCTGTCTAGCGTGTTGTGGTGAGATAACTGCATAGTGCCTCTGAGTCAGTGACGAAAATACAGTTATTAAAATAACAAAAGGTATTAAAAGATACTAATCTAATTCTTCCTGTTTCATTGTGAGTGCATTTTTTAATAACGCTTTTCTTTTCTCAACTGACAGTGATTTGTAGATTTCAAGTAAAAGGTTAAGATCTGCACTTTCAGAAGATAGTGTGTTTTGCTTGATGAGCTCTTTTTCATCCGTGTTTAGGATCACCTTAAATGCATCAATATGATAGAGGTCGCCGCGCTTATTAGGGTTTTTCTTGCGAAAGTGGGGATGAAGAGCTGTGATTGACTCTAGACGGACTCTAACGCCTTTCGCGGTGGTAGGGATATCCATCTCTTTATATTCAGGGTAACGTGTTGGATCGTCAGCTTTTTCTTTTCCTATAGCAGCTAGCTCCCCACTGGTAAACCAGAGCTTGGGCGCATTATCCATTTCAGTTAATTGTTTTTTATCAGTCATGATTTTTATAAATCCCATATATATCAAAAGGATAAAATAACCGCACTAGAAAGATGTTAAAATCATAAAGATATCTATTGATAATTCCCTTTAATTGGTTTTTAATAGACGAGGAATTAAACAGTGGAGTTATTACTATGTCTAACCCTGTAGCATCTCAAAAAAAGCCCCGAAAAGGAAGCGTTGCGGATTGGCACCGTGCGGATATTGTGGCGGCTTTGCATAAAAAAGGGGTCACACTAGCGCAATTATCTCGTGAGCATGGTCTTTCTTCTCGGACGTTAAATAATGCGCTAGAGCGAGCGTACCCAAGAGCTGAACAGATCATTGCGGATGTGATTGGCACGGCTCCTGAAACAATATGGCCGAGTCGTTACATCAACAAGCCACCCTCTAATAATCATGGACGGTCATTGAAATAGCCTAAATATTTACCCTTGCCTATCGGTAAGGCATTGCACCCATTCTGGCGCCAACATCATGGAAAAAAAAACTTAATTCATTTAATTGAAGGAACAGTCATGTCTATCAAAAATAAATTGCAAAAAATCCGAGAAGAAAACGAAGTAAAAGGATTAAATGATCCGGCTTTATTTAAACAGCGTTTGCTCAACGGTGGCTTTGGATTAGCTAAAACCTTTTGGCTATTTTGGTTTTTACCGATTTTATTCTTAAATATCGTTGAATTTTTTATTACTAAAAAGGTGACATTGAATAAAGTGGAAGCATTGATTCTCATTTGGGATGTTTGCTGTTTTTACTTTATCGTGAAAATACCGAATCGCCGTGCTTGGTATTACGTGGCGTTGGTTGTGATTGCACTCGATATATTAGCAGGAATAACCGTGAATTTTCTGCTATAAGGTGACAATGTAAAAATGAAACTTAGCCAATGGATGAAATCAAGCATATTAACTGCGATGGTTGGTTTAACGGGATGCAATGAGAGTACCGTTAATTGTAATAGTGATGGTGCAAAAGCATTAGCGTTACAAGTGGTCAATCAACATGTCGGTTGGGCAATGTATGAGCAGCTTGAGAATGTGCGAACGCAACGTCAAAATACACAACGAGGCGTTTATCTCTGTGCTGCCGAAGCAACGGGAGAAGCAGGCTCTGTCACGGTAATTTATTCCGTGCAGCTCACGGATGATAAAAAAAGTTTTGTTGTTACGTTACTCAACGGTTAATTACTATGCCAGCCTATTATTAGGTTGGCATTTTACCATTTGACGTTTCTATTATTTCATTCACTTTCCACATCAATATTCCCCCGCCATAAAAAAATCATCAACGTTGTTTAATCACGCCAAAGGGAACAATTGAGATAAAAAGTCATCTAAAGACTGATTTTTAATATCGCATGGTGGAAGTGGTTTAAATAAGCCCTCAAACTGATAGTCGAGGGCTAAGTGAAAAGGTTAGAAACTGTATCTTATCCCCACAGTGCCACTGTACGGTGTTTCAAGCTTGTTGCCTTTGGCATAATTAAATTCACCATACATGTCCAGATCTTTAACAATGTTTGTATTCATACCAATACCATATTTCCCCGTTAAGCCAGACATATCATTGGTAAAGCGTTCGGTATTATTGATAGTGACATCATTATTTTTGATAAACTCTTGGCTTGCCGCCAGACGAATATAAGGTTTTGCATTACCGCCATTAGGTAGTGTAAATTCTTTACCCAATGTTGTACCTATCTCAGCTTTTAAAGAGCGGGTTGCATTCGCATTAACATGAAGATCATTATCAAACGTGTAGTGTGTTTTTTGTCCTTGGAATCCAGCGAGTTGAACATAAGGTTCAATTTGGTACGTATTGATATTAATATGTTTCCCTCCTTCAAGAGAGAATCCAATTCCATTGGTCGCATCATTGGCTTTCGATGTACCTTGATTGAAGCGTGCATTATTCTCACTAAAGAATCGATTTCCTTTGAGTACGCCATCGACGTAGTAGCCGCTATTGTGTAACCATGTCGCATAGAGGCCTAAACTGTAACTTTTGACTTGTCCGTCGCTGCTTGCTGCATCAAGAGATGAGTAGGAATAACCGAACTGACTGCCGAGGAACAGTTTTCCATTAGTTACATCAAGCTGTCGATCGCCGCCGAGGACAAACCCGTTCATGTCCTGTTTGTAGCTTGTCTGGTTATTATTAACGCGGTTACGGGCAGTTATGTATTTCAGCCACACACCATTTTGTTCAGAATCTGCGTGGAGTTCGCCTAGGCGGTTGCGTAAGACGGATAATTCGCTCGCCCAAATTGTTGGTGTGACGTTTGCGAGCATCATGGCATTGCTCGAAGATGCCGATAAATTGCCGCTGCGTTGGAGCCGCCAGTCATCGCCATCTTGGTAAAGCGAATAGTTGTAAGCGCCAATATCAGTATCACCAGAGAACGTATGAGCATCACTGCCTTTTGCTTCAATGAAACTTGAATCTAACGCCGATGTGTTTATTTCTTTACCTTGACTGTTAATATTGACATTAAAATGCCCGTCAATAGCGTCAGTCACTTGTAATGTGTCATGCTCTCCCGATGTGGCATCTATACGCAGAGTAATGTTGTTATTGTCACCTTCACCTTTCAGTTCTTTCACGGTAAGATGCCCCGCATTGAACTCTGGTGTGTTACGGCGATAAGAGGCTTGTGAAACAGACGCCCCCTCAAATTGAATATTGGCATCATACAACTCAATGATTTCCGCAGATACATCCCCTGAGACGGTCAATGTTCCTTGCTGATTAAAGACGTTGCTACCAGTGAGTGTGGCATTTTGAACTTTAGTTTCTCCTCCAACGGTCGTTATATTTTCAAGAATAGCGCCATTTTCAGCCCATAGGGTGCCGCCTTCATTGACGGCCACATCGGTTGCTTTTGTATCCTTATCAAGCGCCAGTATGCCATCTTTATTAATTGTTACACCATTAGCTGTAGTTATGCCTGCATTCGTCCTAAACTCGTTGTTATCGAGGTCGTTATCCACTGAAAGTTCTAGACGCCCTCCGGCATTGATAGTTGTATCCGTGACGATAGCTCCTTCTGACGCACTCAGAACGCCACCATTGTTAATATGGGTGTTCTTAGCTGAACTACCATTACCGATAACAGAAATATAGGCTTCATCGGTTTTTAACCCATCAACGGCATCATTAGAGCCTACTGTTGAATTAGTGATTGCGCCCCCGTTGTTAACTTCTAATACACCGTGATAATTGACTTTTGATTGGTCGGCTGTACCACCGTCGACCTTTTGGATCCCACCTGCATTGATGATGGTGCCCGTCGCCGTGCCATAAACCCATTCTGTCGCTGAATCATACCGACTTCCATCATCAAATGACGCCCCTGAACCGGTTGGATTTTTCTGTCCTGTTAAAACGGTATTATTTGATTCACCGTTTACTCGTAAATTGCCATTTTCCTTAACGGTCATATTTGACACTGTTTCCCCAGCCTCAACGGTGCAATTATCGGTCACTGTTGTGCCATTGACACAACGGCTATCATCGGCAAAGGCAGGTATTGAAGCCAGTGATGATAATGCTGAAAGTGCGATGATACCCGCTGTTTTCTTACCTTTTGCATGGGTTAGTTCAGAGACGGCAATCAACGCGTTTTGGACAGCGCTCCAGACAAGACGATAGTTTGTATTTAATTGTTTTTTCATAATGACATCTTTATTAATTGATGAAAAAAAATGGATAAGCGCCCGTTAAAATAGGCGGTTACATCGATTATTAGGTTCACTTGATAACCTTTTGTAGAACAAAATAACAAAAATTTTAATTAAAAAGGGCTACAACGTGTGAACCTATCAAACACAAGCTTACAAAATATGATCTGTTTTATCTATCAATATGATCAAAACGATTGTTAGAATCAATTACGCCTATCAATAATGATTTATCGATCGTTAAAAACGATCGGTCATGGGTTGCTGAGATTCTAATGTGAGTGAAAATTTAAGGGAGGCAGTCTAATTATTTGGGTATAACGCGAGGACAAGAGGTGATAGGGAGGGATCCTTTGGGTAAATGGCGTGATTCAGAATCAATAAATCTGATATACGGAAATTTTACGTTTTGGGCTAATGTAAACGTTGATAATGTCTTTATTTCAATAAAAATCACAGTACGCACATCCAAATAGCAATGATGGCTAAATACACGTAACTACCTGATTATAAATAATAAAATGCTTTACTTTGCTAGTGGTTATGGTAAAATATTAGCATGGCACTATACCCAAAATATGATTGGGTTTTGCTTAACAGTTTATTTTTACTTTTTTATTTAAAGGCAACTTTATATGACTATTCATCAGTCAGGGCTACGCTTGCCTATCGCACAAGTATTTAGCCAATTGTTATTACATGAACTGGATAATTCAGTGATTAACTCAGCGATTGATTTAACCACTGTTAGGGCGGTTACCTTAAATTTTCGAGACCCATTGTATAGTTCTGAAACAGGCGGTTTCCATCCTGTCGAAATACGCTTGTTACGGCTGCATGAGCAATGGCAGTTTGATTATGTGACAGATTTTTCATACATGGGGAGCTATTATCCTGAGCTTGAAAAGGAACTCGATATTTGTTGGTCGCAGGGTTATGTTTATCATTTTATGATGGGGGATATTGATGAAGAAGAGGGCGGAGCACTGTTTGAACTGTGGCAACGCAATTTTATTCAATACCACAAAATGAAATGTTATGAAGTCAGTATTCAGTGGGAAACCCACTAATTAAGTAAAAAATAATACCAGCGCTGGTGATTCCATTAAGTACAGTACAATCAATAGAAGGTTTGAGTTGATGTTGATACCGTCCAAGCAAGGGGATTTAGATTGCCTCTGTGGGATTTACAGTCTGGTGAATATGAGTACATGGTTCTATGGCGACCGCATTAAGCCCCGCCCGTTATTTAATTATCTTTTGCGTGAATACAGCGAATACTGGTCACTGTACAAGTGTTTAACCCAAGGTATTGATATTCCTGAAATGGATTACTTGATTAAGCGCCTAACCTCAAAATACCCATCACAAGCCTCTCTACACGTCACCACGCCATTTCGTTACAAAGATGGACTTACCACACAAAAAATACTGTCTACTTGTCAGGCGTTCTTAGACGCACATACAACGTCACGTCGGCTTATTCTTCTGGGTGATCAGTGGCATTGGTCGCTGGTGGAGCGTATGGATAGTGACTATCTCTATTTCTTTGATAGCCACCAGCAAGAGCGAGTAAGCCGCACCCGTTATGGATTACGAGGTAACAAGGTACGGCGGTTGTATAGTGAATCTATTTATTTTGTGGAGATATCTCCTCCATAAATTGATTTACTCTCAATCTAGACACTTAAAGCAATAAAGTGAGTAGAGGGATACAATATTGTTGTATGACTATTTTTGTGCCCGATGATTCAATTCTTCTAGGTATTCATAAAGTAACACTTCAGCTTTGTTTTGTTCTGTAAGGATACTGGTTAAATCAGCCAGTCCCCATCTAGGGGTATGTTGTTGAATTAGGGCTAAGCTATATTTGTTCATGACATGATCTGGCGTAGGTATCTGCTTTTTATTCAAGTAGTTGATGATTTTTTTGTTACTTAGGTTTTTAGCGCGTAAAGATGTCACCAACTGAAAAATTCCATAAAGTAGTTGCGATTTGGGTGTCTTGGGCGGTGGAAGAGGTGAGGGGCTATTATCATCGAATGAATTAAATAACTCGTTATAGGCAATCTCTATGCAGTAGCTAAGTGTTAAGCTCAAAGCATCACCGCTTTTAATATCACGATTATTAAATTTAGGATTGGTTTTTTTTAGTATCAATAATAGCTTTTTTAGTGAATCACTTCCAATGTAAGGGTATATTTGGTTTAGAATATCTTTATCCATTAGCATTATGAGTATCCTTAATATAAAAATCTGATTTTAGATCAAAAAATTCTCGATATTAGCTTGCAAGAGAGCTGGTAAACTATTTTCAATTATTTTCCCTATACTGCATAGAATAAATCATTAGTCAAATTTCTCCTCGTTTAATCCGCAATCGGTTGCGTCATAAACGTTGACCTTTTCCTTTCAATTGCGTGTCAGAACCCTCAAAAAACCATGGTTTAAGCTATTCCCATCGAAGCATGAAAGATGACGAGGGTATATGCATAAAGATCAACTACTCAAGATTAGCGATGTAGTGGAGCGCTGTAAGGTATCTAAAGCGACCATTTATCGCTGGGTGAAAGCAGGGGAATTTCCTGCGCAATGTCAACTCGTACCGTCTGGAAGAACCGCACGTTGGTTAGCTAGCGATCTTCATGATTGGTTGGAGAAAAGGAAGATTAATGAATGACTCTTTAAGCGTCTTATATGGACAAATGATGATGATATGGCATGACCATATACCAGTATCTGATTGATAATTTATATATTTATGGGGAAGTATCTATGAATAGTATGTCGGCAAAGCGGATTGATGATCTCACTTATTCCTGCGAAGTGGGTCGAAATGTAATGGGACAATTAATAAAAGCGAGATTTGATAAGTTATCTATTGTCTCTACCTGCGGGTCTAATATTTCGAAGTTGATAGATGAAAGAATTGAGAAAATAGACGGTACAGCTAAATATACTGTAGAACGTCGTTCTTCGACTGGCGATATGGGCAAGTACTACCGCTCAGAAGTGTTCATTCGAAGTAAGCGCAACCGTAACCAGTATTTGTTAATCAATTTTCATCCAACCGGAAAGGGGAAGAGGGGAGAATTTCGCTTTGAATTCAGTCCTCAACACTTTCGTAAAAAAGAGCTTAATGCTCTCTTTATGTGGTTAGGTAGCGAACCGTTATTAGGCGAATATTTATTTCAGCTCTTAAAATCAGCGTGGGTGACACGTATAGATTATGCACTTGATACTTATGGACTTAACATCGATGATTACTTTATCCACCTAAAGAGTGCAAGCAAAGGTAAGGTCAATAAGAATTCATCAGATGGTGGGGTTGGTATTAAATTGGGCAGTCGTAACTCTGAAATTTATGCTTCTGTCTATCCTAAATGCGATGTAGGAAAGGATATATCGGATGTTGTAGAGGAAGTTGATGAACTCGGTAATGTTTTGGTTGATGTAGAACAGTATCCGAAATTTTTACGCATTGAATTACGTTACCAGCCACAAAAACAAAAACTGTTATTACGTAAGATGAATAATATGCCTAATTTACTTGAAAAAGTGATCTTCATTGACACTAAGGTGACATCTGAACTAGCCGTGTTAGTTTCTGACTATAAAGTGCGGACATTACCAGAAATAAGGGCATACATTAAAGAGAAATACCCGAAAAAAGTAGTGAAGAAGCTTGATCGTTTGTTAAAAAAACATCATGTGGAGTTGATTGATCACCAAAAGGTGTGGGATCAGCTTTACATACTGAAATACGACCTTGCCATTCTTGGCAATGATGCTCTTTGGCAGAAGAATTTACGTGAAAAATGGGCTCTTAAACACGGTTATCAATAGCCTGTATCACGGGTAATGGTGTAGGGTCGCTGCGGCAGTATTGTGTGGCGACTCAACATAATAATATATGTATATATATATCAATGCTGGTTACCAGCATAACATCAAGTTTAGCAAGCATCATAAGCATAATGGCTATGAATAATAACGTATATATATAATGCCTATAGTGTGGGGATATTGGGATTAGCTATTTTCGTCTAGACCGCGAGTTGTTGGTCTTAACTGATCGCTTTGAGTAGCTGGCACGGGTATTTGACGCTTTCTCGGTTTTTCTAATTACCCACTAAAAAATGGGGTTAGGGATTAACCCCATTAAAAATGCATTTGCGTAATTCAATTTACTATTAACAACATGGTAAATTGAAATGACAGCATATATCACCAAAGATAACATTCTTGTTACAGAAGCTACAGTAGAAGCCTATAAAGCGATTGTTCTGAGCGTTCCCTTTGATAATACCGTCGATCAACGTCAAAAACCTCAATATTACAGTGAAATTGGCTTGTTCTTACAGCATATTATCTGTAGTGCGACGGTTAGCAAAAATACGAAGAAAAAAGCGAGGTTTAAAGGAAATAAAAAATGGACGTACTCTGTGCCATTTTCCGCTGAACTGGGGAAAGAGAAATTCCCTATGATTTTTAAGCAAAGTCGTGATTTAGGATTAGAGCGCGGTTTAGAGTGCTTAGAACAAGCTAATATTATTAAGATTATTCCACATAGCTTTGGGATCCATAAATGTCGTGAATTTGCTTTATCTAAAAGTGTCCTTAAAGCCTTATTTCCCGGTAAACGAAAGGATTATCTTAAACGCACCGATCGCTATACCTATTTGACGAATATTTTTGATAAGCGTAAGAAACCCGAAACACTGTATGAATTGATGTTAAAAAGCTATTATAATGTAAAGCCTCCTAAGCATAAAACATCGAAACGAGCCATCGAAAATGCCAATTTTAGACAGCGTATTATCGGTGTGTATCAACAACTCGAAGCATTACCGATCAACCTTGATAAACTACAAGAATATTGTAATGACCATCCTACTGCAAAAAATAAGAGCTTTTATTTTAATTTTATCTCTCATTTGATGGAGGTAGGTGTCAAGGTGATGAGTGAAACACCGCTAATCGTTGAGTATCGACAAGCGTATAAAACCGCCAAAGTGGGTAGCCGTTCTTTTGAGGTAGGTACAGGTTTTCAATATTTACCCAGCAAGATGAAATGGGCATGTTTAGCCAACGGGTACAATTATGATATTAAAGGCTGCCAGTTAGCTATCTTAGAGCAAGAATTCAAGAAATATGGGATTAGCACTGATTCACTATCTGTACTAGAAACTGACTTTATCAAAGATACGCTAGGTGTAGATGATAATCTCGTTAAAACTATCCGCTACGGTACTATATTTAATGCTGGCTCTGTTAGTTTGTCAGCGAAGGGAAGTATGGTGAAAAAGCTACGAAAGCTCTATTCCGACGATTATGTATCAGAAATACTGGAACATTGGAAATTAGAGACAACAGAGCTACGCGAAAGCATAAATCAACTCATTGACGAGTATCTAAAAATAGGAAAGAAAAATAGGCATGGGCTTTCTGTCGTGAATGCGGCTGGGCAGCCATTCAATACGACAAAGCGAAAAACAAAAAACGAGGAGTGGAAGGCGTGGCGTCGTGATGTGATGAGACGTAAGCTACTCGCCCACATGATTCAAGGACTAGAAAGCCGTGCAGTCTATGATTATGTAAGGTCGCACAACGGTGTCTGTGCACTAGAACACGATGGATTTGTGAGTTTGCATGAGCTGTCTGATGGTGATTGGAAACACGAGTATTTGGAGATTGTGTTGAAACATGGTTGTTAGTAGTGAATTAAAATTAATTTCTTGGAATTAGTTTGCGCTTTCTCTGTGGCACAGAATCATGCTTAATTAAGTGGCAGTTCTGTGCCAGAAGCGGAAGCGGCTAACAACATTCTGTATTGATTAACGGGGGTAGGTCAAAAGATGTGCGTGGCACGCTTTAGATTGACCTGCACAGGCAGAGTTCAGTTATAAATAGTGAATGAGCACATCGCTGACTTATTCAAAAATAAATACTATAAAAGTAACTTTTACTTCTATACTGATGGCGAGTGCCATTGATAACGTAACCGGCGCAGTTCTGTGAGAATAAAATAACATTAAGAACCTATCCCAAAAGGAATTGTCAGATAATACATAATGATAATTTCTGAGGGCGAAGCATGGTGGGCAACAAGTGGCAAATCAGTGATGAACTCTGGGAGAAAATGGCTCCTCTCATCCCGGAGCATAGAACTCAACACCCGCTGGGTACGCACCGCAAGCGGGTTGATAATCGCGCTGCAATGAACGCCATTTTCTTCGTACTCAGGACGGGTTGCCAGTGGAATGCGCTAAATGCCACCGGTATATGCTCGTCAAGCTCTGCTCATCGCCGATTTCAGGAGTGGCGGGATGCTGGCGTATTTGAACGCTTCTGGCAAAACGGGTTTCTTGCTTGCGAACAGTTGGACGCTATTGACTGGTCGTGGCTGTCGATGGAGTGTTGTATGACCAAATCACCGCTGGCAGGCTCAAAAAAACAGGCAGGAACCCAACAGACCGGGGGAAACGGGGCGTAAAGCGCAGTCTGATGACTGACGGGAACGGGCTTCCTCTTGCACTGGTTGTTGCCGGAGCAAATACGCACGACATAAAGCTGGTTGCGGATACGCTCGATGCCCTCCAGACGGGCAGACCGGGCAAGAGGCTCCGGTTATGCATGGACAAAGGGTATGAAGCGGAATGGTTGGGATCGTATCTGAAAAGTCGTCGCTATGAACCTCATATCCAGTCAAGGAAGGATGAATCAGAAGCCATCAAAAACACGGATTTTAAGGCTCACCGCTGGGTTGTAGAGAGAACACACAGTTGGGTGAATCGCTACCGTCGTGTCTTGACTCGTTGGGAGAAGAAGGTCGAGAATTATGAGGCGATGCTGCATTTTGCCTGCGGTATCATTGTCTGGAATAAAACCCTATTGGGATAGGTTCTAAGAGTTGGGGTGAATTTACAGCTAGATTCCATTTACTACTTGATAATGAGCAGGAAGACACTCAAGTGCCGTTATTTATTGAAGATATTTATATGGAAGCAAAAATATGGATTGAGCTTGAAAAAAATCATTATAAAAATGATAAAAGGAGAAAAAGCCTTTAACTTTTATAACATGTTTCAATTATCTTAATTAGCTATGATAATCATGAATTTATAGCGTTATATATTTATTGAAGGAAGATCAGAATGAGCGTGGACTCAAAAAAGCAAAGCAATCCGTTTTCAACAGGTGGAGGTGGTGTAAATTTTGAAACTAGAGTTCAAGCATCATTTGCTATCGCACTACTTACTCAATCTTGTGTTCCATGTTTGTCTCAAAATATGAGGCCTCAAGAACTAAAATTCCAAAATAAATATGATGGTTCGAATACTGATGATTTTGTTTTAGTCGCATCAGATAAATTGGGTAATAAAAGTAAATTATATGCTCAAATAAAACATGAAATAACAATAAGTGGATCGATTGGAAGTGATGAAAATAGTTCTATTTTTTCAGATGTTATAAAGAGTGCATGGGAAGATTTCCAGAAGGATTCTTTTGATAAAAAAAATGATGCGATTGTTTTAATCACAGGACCACTTCCTAAGCTGGATATAGCCAATATGCTTCCACTCTTAGAATGGGCTAGGTATTCATCAAGTGCATCAGACTTTATTAAAAAATCAAATACTAAAGGATTTACTAGTGCAGCAAAGCTAAAAAAGTTAGAGGCTTTAAGAAAGCAGTTAGATCATGCTAATGGTGGTCTGGCAATAACTGACGAACAGTTTTGGGAATTTCTTCGAGTTTTTTATCTAATTTCTTTTGATTTAGATGCTAAACATTCGGTAGTTGCCCACTTATTATGTTCACTTATTCAATGTCATTCTAATGAATCACCGGAACTTATATTATCTAAAGTCATTACGTGTGTTCAGGAATATAACCAGAATGCAGGAACACTAACGCTTGAAAATATTCCTCAAGAGGTTAGAGATTTATTTCAAGTTAATAGTAAAGTTAATTTTGAAATGGATTTTCTTAAACTCCAAGAGCGTGGACGTCACATTTATGATGGTATTTCAAACAAAATCCAAGGCTTTCATGTTAGTAGAGATGATTATTTACTAGAAATTTCAGAAGCTTTTGATACAAGTGATTTCGTATTTGTAACAGGATCGAGAGGTTCTGGAAAATCAGGCATAGTAAAAGATTTTATTTCAAGCAAAGGTAAGGATGTACCAGTTTTTTATCTGAGAGCTGAAGACTTAGACCGAACTCATCTTAATGATGTTTTCTCATCTATCGGTATGAGTTCAACCTTAGGTCAAATTGAAGGATATTTTTCTTTACTTCCTAAGAAAATTCTAGTTATTGAGTCTATTGAAAAAATTTTAGAACTTGACCATCAAGAAGCATTTATTGATTTACTTCAGTTTATCCGTCAACAGGAAGGATGGACCATCATTGCGACAGGACGTGATTACGCGTTTCAACTGCTTTGTTTTAACTTTTTGCAACAGAATCAGATCAATTTTACCAGTGTAAACATTGAAGGTTTTTCTGAAGCACAAGTACAACTAGTTTGTGAACATATTCCTGAGCTTAAAACATTAATATCAAATGATGCATTAGTAGATATTCTTCGGATACCATTTTTTATTGATATTGCTGTTCGTGCGATAAGTAACGGCGCACAATTTCAAACAGGTGATACTGAAATTGATTTTAGAAAGAATGTTTGGTCTTCAGTTATTGCTAAAGAGCAAGACCGAAAATCTGGTATGCCAATAAAACGTAGAAAAACATTTATTGAAATTGCTACACAGCGAGCAAAAAAAATGGTGTTTGGTATTGCAGCAGATCAATTTGATCCAGTAGTAATATCTAAACTTGAAGAGGATAACTTAATTTATCGAGATTCAAAAAATTCAACTATCAGCCTCCCCCATGATGTACTAGAGGATTGGGCATTAGAGGAATTTATTGAAGATAAATATAAACATAACATAGATAATTTGGATGAATTTTTATCTGCTATAGGTAATGAGCCTGCTATAAGTAGAGCTTTTAGATTGTGGTTATACCGTCGATTGCAATTTGATGAATCTACTTATGATTTTGTTGGTGATATATTAACCAATAATAATATTGAAAGTTTCTGGAAAGATGAAACTATTGCGGCAATTTTACAGCATAATTCTCCAAATATATTTTTACAGTCTATGAAAGATAATCTTCTTAATAATGATTGTGCTTTATTGATTCGTTTTTGTTTTATTTTGAGAATTACTTGTCAAAAACCAAATTCTCATTTTACTGATTCACTCTCATTAGATAAGAAATCTGGAATACTCCGGACGTTATTTTTAGTACCTTACGGTAAAGGGTGGGGAGCCCTATTTAATTTTATCTACGAGGTTAGAAATGAATTAAGTAAATCTATCCATAATCAAATTATTGAGTTAATTAATGAATGGTATGGTGTTATAAACATTAACGATGATCTTCCGACAGAATCTAGAATCGTTGGTTTAATAGCTCTTTGGTTATTAGAGCCTTTAAAGGATGATTACCAAAATAAAATTGGTAGAAAAAAAATCATTACTGTTTTACTTAAAGTCTCTCCATCAATAGAAGCAGAATTTGATCAGTTAATGGTACAAGATGTTTTTGTTTCTAAAGTTAATCCTAGAAGATTGAGTTATGTAGAACAATTAACAAGTTTAGCTTTAGTTGGAATACATGTACCAATGTTATGTAAGAACCGGCCTGATTTTATTATTAAGCTAGCAATGCATGAATGGTTACTACAAGAAAAAGAAAGTGATGAGTGGTCACGATACAACAGAATAGAGATAGATGAATCTTTTGGGCTCGATAAAGAAAGAGATTTCTCTCCATCTAGTGGTTTAAAAGGACCATTTATATATTTATTGAAATATCATCCTAGAAAAGGTTTAGATTTTATTCTTGAATTATGCAATCTAAGTGCAGAAACTTATGCTCAATCTGAATTTGCAAATCCTTCAGCAGAACATTTATATGTAGGTGAAGTGACAGTCAAACAAATTGAGTTAAAACTGAACGATGAAATGCTTATAAAACAGTATGCATCTCCTCACTTATGGAAAGGTTATCGAGGACAATCGACCTTACCTAATATACTACAGTGCGCTCTCATGGCTTTGGAAAATTGGTTGATAGGCTATGTTAGTAATTGTGGTGAGGAAAATCAAATTGAGTGGATTTATAATCATATATTAAAAAATAGTAACTCTGTAATGACTACTTCTGTTTTATCGTCAGTAGCTGTTGGATTTCCAGCTAAGATTGGAAAAGCAGCATTTCCAATCCTATACAATCCAGATGTGTACTCTTTAGATTTGGCTCGAATGATACAGGAAAGAGGCAAAAATACGCTTAATTGGTTTGGATATTTTCCAAATGATGTAATGAGTGAAGTCTATGCAGAGGAGAGAAAAGAAGCAGCTCTTAGACCTTGGAGAGGAGAGTCATTAGAGAACTTATTAATGAGACTACAATTAGACTCTGAGTTGCGAGAAGATGCATTAAAAATCATAGATCAGCTTAAAGTTGAAGCTTCTGGTAGGAATGAAAAAAATATTAGATATTTAGTCCATAGAGTAGATTCAAGAACTTGGGATGTTATTAATGATGAAGAAAATAATCGAATTGTGTTTAAAACTTCCTCTGAACTCCCTGAAGATTTAAAACAAGATCAGAAGCAGGTTACGGAAAAGCATAGTGCAAATAGTTCAATAATTAGTTTGAATTTATGGGCAAGTATATTATTTAAAGAAAAACAATTTAAGTCAGAGTATTTTGCTTCATATAAGGAGGGATTAGAAGCCGCAAAGCAATTATTAGTCGATCTTAAAAATCGAAAAATTCATGATTTTTCAGAAATGGCAGTTGAAACAATAACAACTGTGGTGGCTGTTTGCATTCGTGATGATATAGAAAGTTTAAGTAGTGAAAATATAGAGTGGTGCTTAAGTATAATTATGGAAGCAGTCTTTATGCATGCGGATATTACAGAAGGTTCATCTCAGTATGATCTAACAGATCATTACGGTTCAAGTGCATGCGCTTTTGTTTTGCCAAAGTTATTAGCATTACCTCTAGATGCAGAGCGAATAGATAATTTAAAACTTGCTTTAGCGACAGCTTTAACACATCCAAATGTTAATGTTTGTGCCTCGGCAGCCAAAGGTGTGAGAGAGTTTCTTTGGCCAATTGACAGTAAATTAGCATCTGATTGTCTAAGTGGAGTTGTTGAATATGCTAAGTTTAGAAAAGAGGAAACGGATAGTCATGCGCTTTATTATTTACAAGGAGAGAAATTAAACGTTGCCCTTGAAAATAAAAAAACTCAGATAGTAAATTTTCGTCTCAAATTAATTGCGGGAGATTTTAAATTTAGTGTCGATGATATTTCCTTGGAAAGCCATTCATCATGGTTTATTCATTTACCTATGTTAATGATTCCGCTTGGATCTACAGAGCTTCAACAAATTAATCTGATCAAAAAAATTGTAAATTTTGTTTTTGACTCTGAATACAAAAATTATAAGTCAAATGATGATGAAAATATAAATCATGATATCAAAAAGTATATTCAAGATACTTTTGTTGAACATGTTATCTATTCAAAGAATTACAATTTTATGCCTTATAAAGAGCTAATAATTTCTGGGTGTTTACGGGCACCAAGTTTTATTTATTCAGTGAAATTATCATTTGACGTTGCTGCAGGGAAAGATAATGATTTTGATGCTATATGGTCACTATGGAAAGTTATAGAGCCTGAATTACATAAGATCGCTCTAAATGATGTTAATGATCCTTATCAAGGCCTACAGAGTGACTTAAATAAATTGCTACGCGGAGAGCTTTATGCAGATACTTCATGGCAAGGGCATGAAAGTGATAGAAAATGTATGGAAAAAGGTGTTGAGCATTTACTTGGGTTTGCTAAGCAATCTGCAAATAACAGTCATGTTTTCATGGCTTTATCTTCGCTGATATATCATTTTTATGATTTGTTTTTTGACAAGGGTATTCAAATTCTAGCTGAAAAATTTACCAATGACTCTGCTCTGATAGCAAAGCAGGTTAACACTGCATTCTATTTAGAAATGTCTATAGCAAGATATTTGCAAGTAGAAAATCGAGGAATGTTGAGTCGTAGAATGTATAAGATTTGTCTTGTTCTCTTAGATGGTCTCGTAGAAACGGGTTCTGCACGAGCCTATTACCTTCGAGAACATCTGGTTCGTTCTAGGAAAATTACTGCTTAAAGTATGGTTCATATTTCTTTTATAGTGTGACACATTTGTGTCATGACATTAATAAAATATGCTTTAGTTACATTGGTTTCAATTGATAAATACACAGGCAAGCGATGTAAGTGATTGATTTATAAGTTTACATATTGATGTGTTTCGGACTCATAATCAGGAGATAATGCAACAAGCGTCTGCAAACCTATGTGCTTTAAGAGAGCTCGACCAAATTTCCACCATTCAGCAAAGGGGGGAGGCTGTTTTTTTCGCACCAGACAGTTCAGGAAATCGAAGGTGGCATAGAAAAAGAATGTGTAACCGAACCTCTTACTACCAAGCTCAGGTGACCTGCTCCCAAATGATTCACAAATATTCATACTAGTAAATCTCTAGGCTGCCAATCATGAATGTCCGCTCTTCGCTCAAAGCAGATGGAAATGAAGTGACATTGTGCTGTAAAATTTTTAACTAGAACAGTGATCTATATTGTCATATAAAACAAAGCTGATAAAATACACTATTGTCAGTTTGAAGTGAGACTACCATGAAAAAGAGTGAATTAATTCAAGCAACAAGACCAACTCGTACTCAACTTATTCGTTCGGTAGCAACCTCTACGGCGATTGAAACAGGGCAGGAGTCCCGTCGCCTTGAAGAAGAAATGAAAGCGAAACGTGAGAAGTTTGGACATTTGAAACTTGCGATTTAGTTCGCTTTCAAGGCTTCGTTAACCCAATATTTCATGGGTTCATAGTTAAGGTTTAACCCTGCGTGGATTGCTGCGATGTACTGCTCAGGGTGTTGAGTCCAACTTTCATAGTCTAGTGGCTGGAAACCAGCTTGTACTGCCATCACATCTGCGAGTAAACGCGATAAGCGCCCATTTCCTTCCCTAAATGGATGTATCAGAATTAATTCCACATGTACTGTTGCTATAGCTTCTATGACTTGTTCTCGGCTCATATTGGTGCAGGGTGTGTACTTCGCTAGAAACTCTTTTTCAAATTGAGCAAGTAACCTTGCAACTCGACCCGCAGGGGCAAACATAAAGCAACCTTTGCTAATATTCACCGTACGTAACTGACCAGCCCACTCGTAAACATTCCCTAACCATTGGCGGTGCCAACGCTGAATAAGTGATACGGTAATTTGCTCAGTGGGAAATTGTTCTTCAAAAATGACTTGATACAGTTTTTCTAACAGGACAAGCTCAGCATCATTGATATCATCAACGTTTGAAAGCCCCAGCTTGTTAGCCAGTACCTCTTCATCAGATCCGTCAGCAAATTTTCCTTCGCTGCTAAACACATCGTATTTATTCATATAAGCGTGTTCTTGTGGTGTGGGTATGAATTTTGTACGTTATAATGCTAAAAACATCAAATAAATAATAACTACCTATAAATCAACGGATTAATTAAGTGTAGGTTAAATTATAGGTTTTGCTGAAAAATTAATAAATATCGTTATATATCAATACTAACACACCCATGCATCATGATTTTGATTCTAGGTTGACCTGTTTTACCCAAATATCAAGTTTATCAGCCCAATCTTGCATCATGATTTTGCGCTCTTCAAGATAAGTTGCATGATTATATGAACGTCTAACGCTATTTGAGTCCATATGGGCTAATTGTGCTTCGATAGCATCAGGTCGATATCCTAACTCATTTAATCGTGTGCTGCCTGTTGTACGTGTCGCATGAGGGCTATATATACCACTCCAACCTCTCGTTTTAAGAAATTGCCTTAGCGAGTTAGTAGACATTGGTTTATGGCAAGAATCACGACCGGGAAATAAATGTTTGCGGTTACCAGTAAAACCATAAAGAGATCTTAGAATCGTAATAGCTTGTGTAGGCAGAGGAACAATATGTTCTCTTCGTGCTTTCATACGCTCAGCTGGGATAGTCCAAAGTGCATTATCAAGATCGAATTCAGACCATTCAGCCTCAGCGACTTCAGATGGACGAGAAAGCGTCCACCACATTAACCACATACAATAGTTCAGTTGAAAGGTGCCACGGCTATTATCAAAGTTATTGAGTAGTTGACCTATTTGATCCGTAGTGAGGGCTTTTTTATGTTGTGTTTTGTTTGCTGGGAGAGCTTTTCTTATTGCCCATACTGGATCACTATCAGCTCTTAATGTGGCAACAGCAAATTCAAAAATCGAGGATATAGTCCGTTTAGCTTCAGCAGCAACTGTTGGAGCACCTCTTTGAACCTCACGTTGCAATATTTTGAGAATATGGTGAGATGTAATTTCTCTTATTGGTAATGTGCCGATAGAAGGAAATACAATGCGCTCCAACATATCAAGGCGACGGTATTTGGTCACATCAGCCCAATCTTTCATTTGCAACCATTCTTTTGCGATGATTTGAAATGTATTTGCAGATTCGTTCGCTTTTCTAATCTTATCTAGTTGCTTAGCTTGTGTTGGATTAATTCCTTCTGAAACGAGTTTTCTGGCATCATCACATTTAGATCTGGCTTCAGCTAGTGTTACCAATGGGTAGTTGCCCAATGCAAGCATGCTTGATTTTCCATTTATTTGAAAACGGAATCGCCATGCTTTTTTACCATTAGGTTTCACTTCAAGGTACAAACCGTTGAAGTCATTGATACGATAAAGTTTTTCTTTAGGTTTTGCAGTTCGGCATTTTGTATCAGTAAGCATAATGAGTTCAACGAGTTATGTAAGTTGATATTATTATACTCACTTAAAAAGGGAAGATAAATAAATTGTACTCAGTTACGTACTCATTTAATCGCGAGCTTTTATGAAACTTAATGAGACATAAAAAAGCATAAAACCCAGTTAATATCATGAATTTTATGCTATTTTCTTATTAAGTGATACTTTATGAAACAGTGTGAGACTAAAGTGTAAGTTTACACATTAAACAAAAAGTTGAGTACATCGCCGTCTTTCACGATGTAATCTTTTCCTTCTGCGCGCATTTTACCTGCTTCTTTAGCACCTTGCTCGCCACGGTATTGGATAAAGTCATCAAATGCGATAGTTTGCGCGCGAATAAAACCTTTTTCGAAGTCAGTATGGATTTTACCCGCAGCTTGTGGCGCAGTTGCACCAACAGGGATAGTCCACGCACGCACTTCTTTAACACCGGCAGTAAAATAGGTTTGCAGGTTTAATAACTGATATCCAGCACGAATAACACGGTTAAGACCCGGCTCTTCAATACCTAAATCCGCCATAAATTCATCGCGTTCTTCGTCTTCAAGTTCTGCGATATCAGACTCAATCGCTGCGCAGACAGGAACAACTACAGAGCCTTCGGCTTCTGCGATTTTATACACCACATCTAAGAACGGGTTATTTTCAAAACCATCTTCATTAACGTTAGCAATGTACATGGTTGGCTTTAATGTTAAAAAGCTCAAGTAGCGGATAGCCGCTTTATCTTCATTAGATAAATCTAATGTGCGTAACATGCCTGCTTGCTCTAAGTGCGGCAAACATTTCTCTAATGCTTCTAATTCCGCTTTTGCGTCTTTATCGCCGCCTTTTGCACGTTTTTGGACACGGTGAATAGCGCGCTCACAAGTATCAAGGTCAGCAAGTGCTAATTCAGTATTAATGACTTCAATATCTGCGGCAGGGTCAACTTGGCCTGCAACGTGAATGATATTGTCGTTTTCAAAACAACGAACAACATGGCCAATGGCTTCGGTTTCACGGATATTCGTTAAAAATTGGTTACCTAGGCCTTCACCTTTGGATGCACCTTTCACTAAGCCCGCGATATCAACGAATTCCATAGTCGTTGGTAATATACGCTGTGGCTTCACAATTTCAGCTAATTGATCAAGACGTGGGTCTGGCATTGGCACAACACCCGTGTTTGGTTCAATTGTACAGAAAGGGAAGTTGGCTGCTTCGATGCCGGCTTTGGTCAATGCATTAAATAGGGTGGATTTACCCACGTTAGGCAGACCAACGATACCGCATTTAAAACCCATATGTTTCTCACCTTAATAGCAAGGGGCAGCCTCACGCTGCACCCGATGTTTAGAAATTGGCGCTGATTATACACAAAAAGTTGATTCGGATGAAATGAACTCTTATGCGGTTGCTTTAAAACCATGTAAACGATTGATGGCTTTGTCCATCCCATCAGCCAGGAGAATATCTGTGCACCTAGCTGCTTCATCAATCGCATCATCAATGAGCTTTTGTTCAGGTAAAGGCGGTTTGCCCAAAACAAAACCAACAACTTTATTTTTATCACCCGGATGACCAATACCAATGCGTAAACGATAAAAATTCGGGTTATTGGCGAATTTGCTTTGAATATCTTTCAACCCATTGTGCCCGCCATTACTGCCTCCTAACTTCATTTTAGCCACACCTGGTGGTAAATCGAGCTCATCATGGGCGACTAAGATCTCATCGAGATTGATGCGATAAAAATTAGCTATAGCGGCAACAGATTTACCACTTAGATTCATAAATGTGGTTGGAACCAGCAGACGGATATCGTTACCGTTCATATTAATGCGAGCGGTATAACCAAAAAATTTAGCTTCTTCTTTCAATGGCTGATTATGGCGCTCAGCCAGTAAATCAACATACCATGCACCTGCATTATGGCGCGTTTGTGCATATTCAGCACCTGGATTGGCAAGTCCAACAATTAACTTAATTTTGCTCACGGCGATGATTTCACTATCAGTTATGAAAATAATGCCTTAGTTTACCTTGTGAAATACAGGATGTACAAAATTGTGATAGATAAAAGTCACTATGATTATAATTGCGAATAAACTATTCGGATTTTCTGGGTTTTTGATAAAAAGCACTTTTTGTACAGATATTCTTGCTAACTTCCTTCCTTGTGATGTCTATCGCAAAAAATTTTACTTAATGCACTATAATCATTACATAAATATAAAGTATGACCGAATTTATTTACACATGCTTGCTTATCAGTTTACTGGTACTGGAGGTATATATGAAACGGAAAAGCGCTCATCTTCTTGGTAATGTCTTCATGGGAATCGGAATGGTGTTGATGATCGGGAGTATTGGTGTCAACTTATTCTCTCATATTGTTAACTTAGGCCTTTCAGAACTTATTACCAATGGTTCCTTATTCGGCATTTTTATCGGTGCGATGGTATGGTTAGTCGGTGCAAGGATCGGCGGCCGTGAAAAAGTTGCAGACCGTTACTGGCAGTTAAAACAACAATATCATTCACGCAGAGATAATCACCGCTATCCATAAATAGCCTAGAGCAATTAATTGCTGATAATGGTGAATAAGTTTGATAATTAGGCATTAAGAAGAGTGAAATTCCAAAGAATTTTGCTCTTTTGTCGTGAAGATTGTGAGTTATTTTAGATGTCTATTTTTATCGTTTTATTACGTGAAATCACCACTATGATTGGCGATAGAATATAAACATAGGCATCGATGGTTTCTTTCCTGCAAAATCATAAAGCCCCTGCAAATTACATTGCAGGGGCTTATATTTTTTATTGTGACTTTTTCATTATGGTTGAACGCTAAAACCCAATATTGGAGAATTAGTGCTCAAACATTGCTGAAATTGACTCTTCGTTGCTGATACGACGGATAGCTTCAGCTAACATACCTGAAAGCGTTAAGGTGCGAACATTGCTCAGCGCCTTGATTTCAGGAGAAAGAGGTATAGTGTCACAAACAATGACTTCATCAATGACTGAATTTTTGATGTTGTCTACAGCATTACCTGAGAAAATCGGGTGTGTTGCGTATGCAAATACACGTTTAGCACCACGTTCTTTCAGTGCTTCAGCTGCTTTACACAGAGTACCACCGGTATCAATCATATCGTCCACTAAGATGCAATCACGACCTGAAACATCACCAATGATATGCATAACTTGAGAAACGTTCGCACGTGGGCGGCGTTTGTCAATAATGGCCATATCAGTGTCATTCAGGAGTTTTGCGATAGCTCTAGCACGTACCACGCCGCCGATGTCTGGAGATACAACGATTGGGTTTTCCAAATTCTTCTGTAACATATCTTCCAGAAGAATAGGGCTACCAAATACATTATCCACAGGAACATCAAAGAAGCCCTGGATCTGCTCTGCGTGTAAATCGACAGTGAGCACACGGTCTACACCTACACTTGACAGAAAATCGGCAACAACTTTAGCGGTGATTGGTACACGGGCAGAACGTACGCGACGATCCTGTCTTGCATAACCGAAGTAAGGGATAACAGCGGTAATACGACCAGCAGATGCACGGCGTAGCGCATCGACCATAACAACCAGTTCCATCAGGTTATCATTGGTTGGTGCACAAGTTGACTGGATGATAAAAATATCACCACCGCGAACATTTTCATTAATTTGAACACTGACTTCGCCGTCGCTAAAACGACCAACAGCCGCGTCTCCAAGATTAGTGTAAAGGCGGTTAGCAACACGTTGTGCTAGTTCCGGTGTAGCGTTACCAGCAAAAAGCTTCATATCGGGCACGAGAAAAACCTCAGGCTTGCGTCCAGAGAGATATTGTTGACCAATAGCGACAAGGCTTATTGGTGCAATACACGGGTTATCCCAGCGCGGAACTTGTGCAGTGGGGAAACGTTAACGCCTTGAGCGACGAACCCTTGCACCCACGATGGGGCTTTATTTAACACCTGCAGGGCATCCGCTTGTGTTTCAAATTCAGAAAAAACACATGCGCCTGTTCCTGTAAGGCGAGACGGAGCATATTCTAACAGCCAAGAAACAAGCTGTTCAACCTCACGAAAACGTTTTCTTGCGATTGGTTCACAGTCATTTGCGTACGGAGCCAGTAATAATGCGGCTAGGGAGCGTTTTGGAGAATTTCGATTTAATTGTGGATCTGTGAAGATCATCGGGGTTGATATTTCAATTCCAGGATGAGCGACGAGATACCATTTCTCTTCAGGGGAAGCTTTGGTTAAAATATCACCAATCCCTTCAGCGAAAGCGGCATGTCCACGAACAAACACTGGAACATCAGCACCTAATGATGCACCTAATTCTGCAAGGACTTCATCAGAAACCTGTGTTTTCCAATGTTCGTTAAGCGCAATTAAGGTTGTTGCTGCGTTTGATGAGCCCCCACCAATACCACCGCCCATGGGCAATACTTTATGAATACAAATATCAGCCCCTAATGGGCCATAGTGCTGTAAGGTATCGCGGCAATAGGATTGTAATAATTTAGCTGCCCGTAAAATTAGGTTTTTTTCGGGGGGAACCCCTTGCATGTCAGTCAATAAATTCAGTTGGTCGTCATCACGTGCTGTAATGGTGATTTCATCGCCATAATCAACAAATTGAAATAGAGTTTGTAATTCATGGTAGCCATCAGAGCGTTGGCCTGTGATGTACAAAAAAAGATTTAATTTTGCCGGAGATGGCCATGTTAACGTCATTTCTTCAGTGTCCAACTATCCATTTTTAATTTGATAAGCCTGTCCCCTTGGCGTAGCTCTAGGTAGTTTGGCAGCATAGGTACCGTTTTGCTGTCATACGAAATGTAGTTGAGCTGCCAAGTTTCACCATTGCTTTTAAACGTGACACTTTTCAGCAGGTGGTTTTCATCTAAGGTAAAGTCTGTTGCACGTCCCGGTGAGCCTGTTAACCATGCAGTTAGGTCATCAATTGGAATTTCCATACCAGTAAGTTGATAGATAAGCTCGCTTGGAACGTCACTCATATGGGTTTGGCCATCTTTAGTGGTTAACCGAGCTAAATCAGGTTCAACGGTAAGCTCAAGTTCGCGGCTACCTAATGGGTTGGTCAGCAACAAACGGTACTTTTCAGGTGTATATTGTTGCCAGAAAAACTTAGCATACGTTTTTGTTTCTCCGCCGTTATAGGCAAATGATCCACGGGTTTGGTAGTCACGTAACTGACTTAATTCCTGTTGATGTGCTTTCCATTTCGCATCGGATGCGGAGCTGGTTCCTTTTGTGGTCGTTTGTGACGTTGTCACGCATGCGGTTAGCAAGACGCATGAAAGTGGCAATAGGCGAAAAAAATGCTTATTTATGTGCATAAAGGGCAAAGTTTGAGTTAATTGCATATCAAATCTCAAAGTTGTATTGGGCGCTGATAGCAGTCTCTAATTGAGTTACTTGCATTTAAAGAAGTTCAGTTTAGCGCGTTAAGGCCATCAGAGTCATCTATTACACTAGATGATATACCTTGCGGATAAAAACCTGTAAGTGATTTACCGTTTGTATACAAATAACATAGTGTATTGGCAGGGAAAATGGTTCCTTAAAAATGTTATTAGGCCAATCCAGTTTGGGTTCATGTGGCGTTAAGTTATCAGGATAAACCTCACCAGTCACCATTTGCTTTCTGTGCGAAATAATTGCATTCTCTATGCATCTTATTGTAGTTAATTTATCATTGTAAATAATGATATGGCTGATAATCAGTTTCATATAGCATAAATAAACGATAAAATTACGATCAGTTGTGATTGGTAAAATAACCATTACGTCTGTTTTTTCGGTTTATTTTTTGGCGTGGGTCATCTTTCTGAAGGATAGGCTTATGTAAACCGTAGAAAGAGAGACGCGGATCATCTACAATAGAACAATATAAATAACAGTATTGCTAAATTGGTGGGGAATACCCATCGAGCATTACTGAAAATAATTAGCACTGTAAGCAATGTGAGTAAGTCGTAAAGCACAATGACCTTATTAGCCTTAGGCATCAACCATAAAACAGCACCAGTAGCCCTGCGTGAGCGGGTGACATTTGGTCCTGAAAAAATTGACCATGCACTTGAGGAACTTCTCAAACAGCCTCAAGTGAATGGTGGCGTTGTGCTGTCTACCTGTAATAGAACTGAGCTTTACTTGAGCCTTGAATCACAAGAACGAGCTCAAGAACAGCTAGTAAAATGGTTGTGTGATTTTCATGGTATAACCCAAAAAGATTTACAGCCAAGTTTATATTGGCACCAAGACGACCGAGCGGTGAGCCACCTAATGCGTGTGGCGAGTGGCTTGGATTCATTAGTTTTGGGAGAGCCACAAATATTAGGGCAAGTAAAAAAGGCGTTTGCACTTTCGCAAGGTAACCATTCGTTATCAAGCGAACTTGAGCGTCTTTTCCAAAAATCATTTTCTGTTGCAAAACGTGTGCGTACAGAAACCGATATTGGAGCGAATGCAGTTTCTGTGGCATTTGCTGCTTGTACACTTGCTCGTCAAATATTTGAATCACTTAAGCATTTAAATATTTTGTTAGTTGGCGCAGGGGAAACTATTGAACTTGTGGCTCGTCATTTGCGCGAACACGGCGTACAAAAAATGATGATAGCTAACCGAACACGTGAACGTGCGGAGCTATTGGCCAATGAGGTGAATGCACAAGTTATTTCGTTATCGGATATTGATAACCGTTTAGCTGAAGCGGATATTGTCATTAGTTCAACGGCGAGTCCTTTACCCATTATAGGGAAAGGGATGGTCGAGCGTGCTATGAAAATACGTCGTAGTAAGCCGATGTTATTAATTGATATTGCCGTTCCTCGTGATATCGAACAAGATGTTGAAAAATTAAGAGATGTTTATCTCTATACTGTGGATGATTTGGAATCTATCATTGCACAGAACCTTGCTCAGCGAAAAGCCGCAGCCGTTGAAGCTGAATACATTGTTGAGCAAGAAAGTAGCCACTTTATGGATTGGTTGCGCTCACAAGCGGCAGTGTCTACAATTCGCGATTACAGAGAACAAGCTGAGGCCATTCGGGCAAATATGACTGAAAAAGCGTTGACGGCTATCCGTCAAGGTGAAGACCCTGAGCAAGTGATCATGCAATTATCGCAACAATTAACCAACCGCCTTATTCACGCTCCAACCAAATCTTTGCAGCAAGCTGCAGGAAATGGGGATGTAGAGCGTCTAAATCTACTTAGGGACAGCTTAGGGCTGGACCATCAATAACCACATTTTAATCATAGGTCTTATATAACGAATGAAGCCTTCTATTGTCGCAAAACTAGAAGCATTACAAGAACGCTACGAAGAAATTGAAGCGCACCTTGCTGATGCAGGTGTAATTGCCGATCAAGACCGTTTTCGTGCTTTATCAAAAGAATATGCTCAATTGTCTGATGTCGCTAAATGCTTTAGCGCATGGTGCACAGTACAGGATGACATCGAAACAGCTGAAATGTTGTTAGACGATCCTGAAATGAAAGAAATGGCTCAAGAAGAGCTTAAAGAAGCCAAAGCGCGCAATGAAGAGCTCGAACAGCAATTACAATTGTTATTGCTTCCGAAAGATCCTGATGATGAATATAACTGCTTCGTTGAAATCCGTGCGGGAGCAGGGGGAGACGAAGCGGCAATTTTTGCGGGTGATTTATTCCGTATGTATAGCCGCTATGCAGAAAACAACCGCTGGCGCGTTGAATTAATGAGCACGAGTGATGGTGAACATGGCGGTTTTAAAGAAGTTATCGCGAAAATTTCCGGTGATAGCGTTTATGGTCGCTTAAAGTTTGAGTCAGGCGGTCATCGTGTTCAACGTGTCCCTGAAACTGAATCTCAAGGCCGTATCCACACTTCTGCTTGTACTGTGGCTATTTTACCTGAACTGCCAGAAGCTGAGTTACCTGAAATCAGCCCTGCGGACTTACGTATTGATACCTTCCGTTCATCAGGAGCGGGTGGTCAGCACGTTAACACCACAGATTCTGCAATTCGTATTACCCATATTCCAACAGGTATCGTTGTTGAGTGCCAAGATGAACGTTCACAACATAAAAACAAAGCGAAAGCGATGTCTGTGTTAGGTGCACGTATTCGCCAAGCAGAAATGGATAAACGCCAAGCCGCGGAAGCTTCTGAACGTCGTAACCTGTTGGGTTCTGGTGACCGTTCTGACCGTATTCGTACCTATAATTTCCCTCAAGGCCGAGTGACTGACCACCGTATCAACTTAACGTTATACCGTTTGGATGAAGTGATGGAAGGAAAACTGGATTCACTTATCCAACCTATCATCAATGAATACCAGGCAGACCAACTTTCTGCGTTGTCTGAGCAGGAATAATGCAATATATCGAATGGGTCAAGCAGGCAGCGAATCGGCTGTCTGCAAGTGACAGTGCAAAGCGAGACGCTGAAATTTTACTGGAACATGTCACAGGCCGCAGTCGTACCTATCTTTTTGCTTTTGGTGAAACAGAACTCAAAGCCGAAGAATTCCAACAAGCTGAATTACTTTTACAACGCCGTGAGAAAGGTGAGCCTATCGCCTATATTATCGGTGAACGTGAGTTCTGGTCTCTTCCTCTTTATGTCTCTCCTGCAACACTAATACCTAGGCCAGATACTGAATGCATTATTGAACAAGCATTATCTAGGCTAACAGAGCAAAAAAATCAAATTTTAGATTTAGGCACTGGGACAGGGGCGATTGCATTGGCTTTGGCGTCAGAGATGCAACAAAGTCAGGTTATTGGTGTTGATTTTAACCCTGATGCAGTTGCTTTAGCACAACGAAATCAGCAGCGTTTGAATATTTCAAATGTCAAATTTATACAAAGTAATTGGTTTTCTTCACTATCAATTCAACAATTTGATATGATTATCAGTAATCCACCCTATATTGATGAAAATGATATGCACCTCAGTGAAGGTGATGTGCGATTTGAGCCGTTAACCGCTCTTGTGGCGAAGGATGAAGGCTTAGCTGATTTAATGCATATCATTAAAGAATCTAAAAAGTATCTTAAAAATCAAGGGTGGTTGCTTCTTGAGCATGGCTGGACACAAGGTCTTGCGGTGCGTGATTTATTTAAAGTACATGGGTACACCAAAATTGAGACTTGTCTTGATTATGGTGGAAGAGAGCGAATTTCACTCGGTCAATGGAATGGTTAAGTGGCGTAGCAGTGGGAATGTAATGAAAACCATAGCGAATATAGAGTTTAATCAACTCCCTTTAAGTGAAGGGATCATGACTGTGTCACAATGTATCCGTCATGATTTCCCGCTGATGAAAGTGCAAGCTCAGTTAGATAGCTTAGTATCATCAGCCAAGTCTTGTATCGATTTAACTGCTGATAATGAAACAAAAATTCAGCAATTGACTTCACTTTTCTACCAAGAATGGTCGTTTGGTCCAGCTGAAGGAATTTATTTGTTATCGGATATGCTGTGGTTAGATAAAGTATTGTCATCTAAGCAAGGTACGCCAGTGACACTCGGTGCTATCTTCTTGTATGTTGCCGAACGCCTTGGTATTGCGATTTATCCCGCTATTTTTCCTACGCAATTATTATTTATCAGTGAAAGAAATGATGGTAGCCAATGGGTAATTAACCCTGTTAATGGCGAATCTTTATCATTACACACATTAAATTTATGGCTCAAAGGAACAGTTGATCCTTTTTCTGAATTTTACCATGACCAACTGGATGTAGCAGAAAACAGCGTTGTCATTCGTAAAATTTTTGACACATTAAAAGCGTCATTAATGGAAGAGAAAAAGATGGAATTAGCGTTGCGGGTTTGTGAAACGCTTCTGACTCTTGACCCTGAAGACCCTTACGAAATTCGTGACCGAGGGTTAATTCTGGCACATTTAGACTGTAATCATGTGGCATTGAGCGATCTCAATTATTTTATTGAGCATTGCCCAGAAGACCCTGTTTCTGAAATGATTAAAATACAAATTTATTCGCTGGATAACCATCCGGTCGTATTACATTAATTAACATACAGGCCTATCCCCTGTTTTAATATTTAAGGTAAGAAGATCTAATTGCGTTTCAGAGTCATTCACAACCGTGCAATAAAAAAGATAATTCTTTTATAAACAATAAGTTACAAGTTCACAGCAAATCACAAGCAATCACTTTACGTCATGTTTTGCTTGTACCTGAGCTTGTACCTAAAAAAGATTATAAAATATACGGCTATTTAGGTTGCGGACTTCAATAGCTTGATAGGGTTATTCAGTGATTGGAAATTGCACAAAATGGCAAAGCTCAACGATAAACAAATTAGAGCTTGGATAAATTCAAATGAACGATTTGAAGGTAAGGCCGATGGCAACGGTTTATATCTTCGATATTCAAAGAATGATAAAAATCCAAGTTGGCGATTTAGATACAGCTTCAATAAAAAGGCTAGAATTGTCTCTATTGGTAGCTACCCTAACATTACCCTAATGAAAGCTCGTGAAGTTGCTAGAGAACTATCTGCAAAGGTAACGCTTGGCTATGACGTGGCAGGGGAGATAAAGCGGAAGAAAGCTGAAGCGTTGGAGTTAATACAGCAAGAAGAAAGCGCGATTAGAGTTAAGGCTTTAATTGATGAATTCTATGAAAGACAGATAAAACCAAAACGTAAGAACCCAGAAAAAATAAAATGGGCCATTGATACCAATATAATCCCAATTCTTGGCCATAAAAAAATAGAAGAAGTAAAACCGAAAGATATTGATAGCCTTATTCAGTCAATTACTGATAGGGGCGCACCTACCGTAGCCAATGATGCCTTGCGTAACTTAAAGCGAATATTTGATTATGCTGTTCGTAGGCAGTTAATAGAAAGTAATCCAGCCTCAGCATTTAATATAAGTGATGCTGGCGGACGAGAAAATAAACGTGATAGATGGCTGTCTCGTGACGAATTATTAGTATTCTTTCACGCCCTGAACAAATCTGACCTCCCAGCACAAAATAAAATTACCTTTAAACTTATTCTAGCAACGGGATTGCGTAAGATGGAACTATGCGCGGCTAAGTGGAATGAAATAGACCTAGATAATGCGGTATGGCATTTTCCAGCCGAAAGAAGCAAAACAGGTGATGCTGTAGATATCCCACTAAGTGACCCTGTCACTAATTGGCTTGCTCAACTTAAAGAAATGGCTTGCGGAAGTGAGTATGTTTTACCTGCTAGGGGTAGAGGTTCTAATCGATTGCCACATATTAGTAATGGCACTTTGAATTATGGCCTTACAGTAATACGAGAGTTACTACCTGAATCATTTACTGCGTTCAGCATCCATGACCTACGAAGGACAATGCGAACTCACCTATCAGCATTAGGTATTGAGCCACAGATAGCAGAAAGGTGCTTAAATCACAGGGTAAAGGGTATTGAAGGAGTGTATAACCGCCATGATTACTTTGATGAACGAAAAGCCGCATTATCACAATGGGCTGATTTGCTTACAGCATTAGAAAGTGGATCCGACTATAATGTTGTACCAATGAGCAAGAAAGCATAACGAGTTTAAACCGTATCTAGCTCGACGGGGCGAAAAGTGGGAAACCTTACCTATCTGATACGGTATTCTTTAAGGCACGTTAAAGGTGACGTGATGAGCAGCAAACGATTTAAAAACGTATGGGACTCTAATGGTATTCCAGAGCTAGAATATTGCCGAATAGAAAGAGCAGCCGAATTACTTAAATGCTCAAAAGAAGATATCTATACACTCGCTGAGCAAGATTTGATTTCTATTGGTGTCAGGTTGCCTAAAATTAAAGTAATGAGTATGGTTCCAGCATCAGCTACGAATATTCTTACTGACAGTTCAAATTATCCGCCAGCAACGCCAGTTGACTCCCCTCTACGTAAAAGAAAAAAGATAAAGCTGGGCAATATCGCAGAGATAGATTTCAAGGATAGTGATAAAGCTGCAGATTCTGATTTTTATTTACACGCATATATTAATGGTCTGTGGAGACTAATTCCAACCTTTGACAATGTTGGTTTTTTCAATGAATCTTTATATGAATTCAAAGGTGAATATGGTTTTTTGATGGTGAAATCTTTCATTGATATACCGTTAGGCGGTGGTGATGAGTCGATAACGCCAGTATTTTGCTTACCAATCACTTCTCAAGAAAACAATCCAAATATTAAAGAAAGCAGCCTATACATCACAAAAAATGATATAAACGCCATCTATGAAAAGAAATTTACTGCAAGGCAAGATATTAGTAGCGCATCGGCAATTTATGAAGATGATATTGCGGAGTACATATCTAAATTCAGGACAACAGCAAACCAAGCAACGTATATAAAGTTTTTACTATTATTGAATGGATTTAATGATTCAGAATTAAAACAATCACCACAAACATTAATAAGCTCGATTAGCAAAAAGGCTATTGATGCTGGGATAGAAATGCCAATTATTTCTGAAAATACGATGAAAGAGTGGCTATCCAGAGCAAGAGAAATTGAACAGCTATATTTAAAATAAGTTATCTATAACTTCAATAAGTTTTTCATAACTGACTAACAATAAAATCATAATTTATCTTTAATGTGTATGACATTCACAAGGAGTCATACACATGGAAAAGAAATCACCTAAGCGCAAGCCTCGCGCTAAAATCAGTACACCATACCCTATGGACGGTTACGCCCGTCTACGTCATACAGCCGACTTTCTAGGCATTTCTGATGCTACTCGTTATCGCTGGGAGCGTGACGGTAAATTACCTAAGTCATTTGAGATTGAGAAAGGCTTTTTTGTCTATGATGCGAAAGAAATTCGCGCATGGGCTGAAGCTAAGAAATCACAAAGCGGGGTAGCATAATGGAAAAGAAAAACCGCCCTTGCGGAGGCGGCTTTGATATCAGTAATGATATTGGAAATTGCCCCGCCATTATAACCAAACGCACACCAAAAAAACAGCGTGGATTTATTTATATTGTTGGTTCTGGTGCAAACGGAATTACAGAAAATGACGGCCTGAAATATTGTCGCTTATCTTCATTCCGTAATTACTGCTCAGAACTGGAGCGCAAATTAAATATTAACTTAGAACGTATCGACGAACCGAACCCAGACGGTATTGGATCACATTACCGTTATCGTATTCGCAGTCAGAAAGACGCACAGAAGGTAATTAACCTCATCAACCAACGCGCCAATGCTGGCGGATATGAAGGTATATCGAAATCACAATCTGAATTAATTTTGTCGCAGTACCCTACCGAATAATAAGGAAATAACAATATGAAAAATAAAATGACCGTAATGGGTCAGGGATTCGCTCACCCTGAAAACCAAGTGGCTAATACTTTTGATAATTTAATTCCTGTTATTAATAACAATATTAACGGTAAAGAAATTCAAACAGTAAGTAGCCGTAAATTACACTCATTCCTGAAAGTTGGCCGTGATTATACGAGTTGGATTAAAGGACGAATTAAACAATATGGCTTTGTTGAGAATATTGATTATATCGTTGTAGAAAATTTGAGCTCACCAAAACGGGGGAGCGCAAAATTTAGACAGCAACTTGAACATGATTACATTGTCAGCCTCAACATGGGTAAAGAGTTATCAATGGTTGAGCGCAATGACCAAGGAAAGTTAGCCCGTCATTATTTCATTGAATGCGAGGAACGATTACGCAGGATCGCCCCTGAAGAACATAAAGCCGCTATACAGAACTGGCGTAAAAACCGCGTCGCAGCTTGTGAAGACCATAAAAGCATGGCTGAGGCTATGAAAGGCTATATTGAGCGCACAGGTGATAGCCAGAAAGGCTTTGCATATAGCAATGAATCGCGCTTTATCAATAAGCTGGTGTTAGGCATTGACCCGATAAAGTGGGCTAAAAACAAAGGGATCAAATCTAAAGAAGTCAGGGATAACATGAGCACAGAGCAGTTAAAACTATTGGCCTACTTAGAGGCTCGTAATTGTGCTTTCCTTGACTTAGATACACCTACAGCGCAGAGAAAGGCGCAATTAACTGAGTTGGCGCAACGTTGGTTAGTTCAGCGTTTGGAGGCTAACTAATGACGGCTATTAACTTACAAATGGTTAGTACACCCAAAGCGGTGTATCAAAGTTCAAATATTAATCAATTATCCCCAGAGTTGGGGAATATTGCCTACCAAGTGAATGATTCCCTACTGGCAGGTAATAACGTAAGTTCAACTTACACCCTTAATAATACTGTAGCTTTAAACTACGGTATTACTGGCAATCAATCAGACAAACTTTCGTCTGGTTACTCGGTCAATATTTTGGCTCAGCAACTGGCTAAAACTTTAGCCGATGTATCAGCGAAAATTTACGCCAATCAATCACCCAAATTTACGGGAAATCAATCTGGGGAATATTTCTCAGGTCAATCAGCAAAACATTTTGCCAATCAATTAATCCTAACCACCGTTGGAGGATGGGATAACAGCGAGAACCTAAAACGTGGAGAATTTACACCATTTGCGAAAGGTGACTTTTCTCATCTTTCTAAAGAGGCTAATTATCCTCATTGGCAAGGTTTAATCGGGGTCACTACACAAGGCAGAATTGAGTTTTTACAGTCCATAAAAAAGGGCAGCCAATCGGCTACCCTTGGAAACGTCGATATTAAATACCGAGCAAGTGAGAATATTAATATTAGCTTACTTCTCTGGTATGGCAAATATCAGTTTTTAGGCTCAACGCCTAATCGCTCTAACTCTTTTCGCCCAAGAGTTTTAAGCCAGTTACCTAAACTCATTCCAGCTTCAGATGCCGCAGATTCAAATTGCGCCTTAAGTTCTGGCGTGATCCTGATTTGGAATGTTGGAGATAATCCCTTTCCTTTTTCTGTTTTGTCTCTTTTTGGCGTTGACATGTACGTATGTAATCCCTTAGTATGTTATTTGTTATGTACGTACTCTAACATGAAGTGTGTGCAAAATAAAACGCCCTCGAATGATATTACCAGTATCACTCAAGGGCTGACCACCAACGATACTGATACTATCGAGGTAGCTATGCAAGATATTAACACACCCGTCACAGGGCGGACTAGTCTCACCCCTAACCAATCGTACAGATGGTTATTCCTCGCGTTAAACCGTAGCGATTACACCGCTAAACCTTGCCGTATTGTTGTTACAGCATCGAACGAGAACAGTGCAAGACTGATGCTTGTACGTGATTACATGCTGATATTCGCTGGTCGCTTACCTGCTATTGGAGGTAAACATCATGCGTAACCCTCAACCTAATGATTTCTACACTCACAAAAATAATGGTGAAACCGTCAAAGTTTTATCGGTTCAATTCAATCGTGTGACTTTTCAGCGAGACGGCTTTGATAGTCCTGTCATTGTTCCATTAAGCCAGTTCAGCAACGAATACACCTATGCAGGGAGGGCTTAATTATGGCAGATATCAACATTGTTACTGGCAGTGTAAAAATGACCCCATATTGGCAATTGAATTTTGACCCCTGACGTAATATTGCGGTTTTACTTGTGAGGCCGCTTTTCAATGTTAACTCAGGAGAAGGTTGTGACAATAAAAGTTCTCAAACAACAGGGGAAGTCGATCAAAAGGATTGCTCGTGAAACAGGTCTAGCGCGTAATACGATTAAAAAGTATTTGCAACGTACTGATACTAAACCTGTTTATCAGCGTAAAACTCATCGTCCAAGCAAACTAGAACCATTTAAAGACTATATTCAGTCTCGGATTGATGCGGCTCATCCTGATTGGATACCGGCATCCGTTCTTTATGAAGAAATTCTTGCTTTGGGATATCAAGGAAAACGTCGAATATTAAGTGGATATCTAGCGACTTTAAAACCTAAAGCATTGCCAGAACCTCTTGTACGATTTGAAACAAAGCCAGGAAAGCAGTTGCAAGTTGATTTTACCATTATTCGGCGAGGTAAACAGGCATTAAAGGCGTTTGTTGCAACGCTAGGTTACTCTCGAGCCAGTTATGTTCATTTTTATGACAATGAACGAACCGATGCATGGGTTGATGGATTAGTCCGTAGCTTCGATTTTTTTGGCGGTGTTCCTCATGAGATTCTTTTTGATAACGCAAAGGCGATCATCCTTGAGCGTGATGCTTACCGAGTAGGAGAGCATCGTTGGAATCCTAAGCTTTTATCTCTTGCTCAGGATTATGGTTTTAACCTGACCGTTTGTCGCCCTTATCGAGCCAAAACAAAGGGGAAAGTTGAAGTTAACGTTTTAACCGTTACCTAAAATCAAGCTTTGTTGTGCCATTACAAGCAACATTAAGGATGTCAGAGTTACAACTGGATGTCCAAACTGCAAATGGTTATGTCGGTTACTGGTTAACTCAAGTTGCCAATGCAAGAGTCCACGGTACGACAGGTGAAATACCGAACCAACGCTTAATCACAGAGCAGAATGCCTTACTGCCATTGCCGATAAAGTTTGGCAATATTGATAGCTATCAGAAGATAAAGATGACACCGATGCCATTTGAAAGCCTACAGCATCCGCTTAGCGTCTATGATCAACTGTTGCAGGGAACATTATGAATTTACAATCTGAACGTATTGCTGATGCTTGTCGCCAACTAGGACTCTACGCATTACCTGAAAGCTGGCCTAGGATTGCTGAAAAACACCTTGAACAAGAAGGGTCGTATGCTGACTTTATTGAAAAACTTCTGATTGAGGAAATCAATGCTAAGATGCAGCGTACTAAGGCGACACTCTTGCAGTTTGCAGGGTTACCTAACATCAAAACGCTTGAGGAATATGACTTTAACTTTGCTAGCGGTGTTCCTAAATCCCAACTAATTGAATTATCAGGTCTCAGTTTTATTGAACGTCATGAGAACGTTGTTATGCTGGGTCCGAGCGGTGTTGGAAAAACCCATTTAGCGATAGCTCTCGGCTATAAAGCGATTATGTCGAATATAAAAACGCGATTTATTACCGCAGCAGATTTAATGTTACAACTGGGAACCGCACATAATCAAGGTAAATTAAAATCCTACTTACAACGGGTTGTGATAAGTCCCAAGCTCCTAATTATTGATGAAATTGGTTATTTACCTTTTGGGCGAGAAGAAGCGAATCTCTTTTTCAACGTAATAGCCAAGCGGTACGAAAAAGGAAGTACGTTATTAACTAGTAATTTGCCCTTCAGTCAATGGGCAAGCGCATTTGCCCATGATACAACATTGACAGCTGCGATGTTAGATAGATTATTGCATCACTGTCATGTGATTCAAATTAGCGGTGAAAGTTATCGTTTAAAGGATAAGCGTAAAATAGGCATTGCGCCAATCGTGTCTGAAGTGTAGTCAATGGGGTCAATTGTAAATTGCCAACTGGAGCCTTAAAGGGGTCAAAATTAAACTGCCATTGACAACATTCATCAAGCGGCTGAAAAGGCGCATCAGGTTGAGTTAATTAACCTACTCATTGAATCACACCCTCACCAGTTACAAGACAGTGAAATATCCACTTTGGCTTCTCTTATGGCGAAGTTATCAGGTGATGTTTGTGTATTTCTTCAAGAGGAAATTGTGGCACAGGAGGCGAAAGCATGAGTATTTCACGCCTATCTGACGCATTGAACAAAATCCAACGCCTAGCAGAAGCCGCTTTGTCTTTATCAAATCAACGTGATGAAGCAGAACTCAAAATTCAGTTAATTGAAATTATCAGCAAAACAGCAGAAGAAGCCGTATCTGAGGGGGAAGCATGAGCAAGCCAATTCCATTAGACAGAGCCGCATATAAGGCGCAACAAAACAATTCATTGCTTGCCGTTATCTTGGAGCAAGTAAGTAGCGATTGTTCGCGTGAGTTAATCGACCTCGTTTCTATTGCGTATGACTTCAACGCAGAAATATGCGAATCCCTCGAGGAGGCGACCAAATGAAAACGATTAAGTTGAAATCTGGTGATGTGGCGGCGTTCGATGCTGTGAAAGATATTAATAACGAAATCCAATCAATTTTATTTCCATTAATTACAGCGGTTGAGAATGAAGCAGAAACCGACACTTATTACATGGCAAGAGCGTTAAAGCGCCTTATACATGAGCAATGGCGAGAAATAGCACGGTTTGAAGAGGTGATTAAATGAGACAGGTCACTATCAATGCCACCAGCCTAAGCCCATTTATGTATCAAGGTAAGCGAGTAGTTACCTTTGCCATGATTGACGAGGTACACCAACGCCCGAAAGGTACAGCAAAGCGCACATTTAACACGCACAAAAAACACTTCATTGATGGGGTAGATTACTTTTTGATCACTAAGTACGTAATACGTACCGAGTTGCCCGAACTGGAAATAGGCGGAAAAGCAAAAGAGCTAATGCTTATCACTGAGTCGGGTTATTTGATGGTTGCCAAGCCATTTACTGATGATTTGTCGTGGCAGGTTCAACGCTCAATGGTTAACAGCTACTTTCGTTTGTCTGAATTTCCCGAAATTAAACATATTCAAATCCCCACGCTGGCGGAACTTGAAGCCATGCCAATTGGTGAGGCTCAGAACTTGATTAGCAGTTTAGAAGCTGACTCTTATCAAGGTCACGGCAGGCGCGGCAGTTATGCCATGAACTTACGTCGTAAGGAGAAGAAAGCACTAAAACCAATGGTAATGGCTATTGAACAAGCCTCACAGCTACACATTCAGGATATGGGGGATTATCGCTCATGAGAACGTTTCAAATTGCAGGGTATGGCACGACTCCGAAAGGGTTAACGCTAGGTATTAGCAAACGTGTGATATCAGCCACCCAGAAAGACGCTCAATCGCAAGTGATGCGAGAAGCCCAACGTGACGGTTTAACCGATATACGAATTAACTATGTGCGTGAGGTGAAGTGATGGCTAACAAAGAGATGGTTTTATCACTGGAAGTGCCACGCATGAAAGTAAACCGAGTGTTGACACTGTTAAGCGTTTGGCAAGAGGCGAATCAGGACGAGGAGACCGCCCACATGATAGATGTTGTTTTCTCTATGGTGAGTGATGCTGTTAAGGCTATTGATTCTGCTATGGAGGGCAAATAATGAGCTTGTTTATCAAACGTAACGTTGCCAGCTTTGGTTATGGTGCCACAGGTGTATTGGTTGTTTATCGTGAGAATGGTCAGCTTAACGAGGTAATTAGCTACGACGATGCGCTTAAATCCCTTGATGCTGGTGATTTTGACACGGATTTGCTTATGGGGTTTGAGCTTGTATTGGCAATCTCAAAAGGTGAACGAGAACGCTTGTTTAACCCAACATTAGAGCAAACGTTGATTTTATGCCGTTGGGTAGTAGCAGCGTCATTTGTTCAAGAGTTAAGAGATAAACATGGCGTTATTGAACTCGACAATGAGCTAGGCGGCAAAGACATTGCCACGCTGTATTACAGCGATAACGGTTCGGGGATATCGGTTTATCCATCGGGCGAACGAGCGTTGTTAACTACGCATATGGAGGACTTTGTTTGTGAGCAATACGGGCAGGAAATGGGGCGGCAGTTAGTTATCAGGGCTTACATGGACTTTATCAATATGCAGCCAGAAGTGGGAAATCGTCTCTCTGAAAAAGGGCGAAAGGGGCTAACCATTTTGCATGATGGCCTTATGAAAATCGCTCGTTCTAGTGAAGTTTGCACTATGCCAGTGTTTCACTGATAGGGGGGGATCATGATTAACAATTTAAACCATTTACTGGCGAACAAAGGAGCATTTCAATGAGCAACATTATTCCATTCAAAACCCAAGCGAACTCGCTTGATGATGCGCTAAAAGCCTTTGCCTTTGCTGTATTTAAAAGCCGCCCTAATGACTTTGAGGAATGTTACACCTACACGGAAACATGCCAAGGCCGTACTAACAAGCAACAAATTTCACCGATTGAGTACCTTTGTTTCTTAACTGAGGTTTGTTTTATTGAGCCGTTAATAGACCAGTTTGAAGAATACGAAACGGCCGCACTGGAAGCATTAACCAAAGCGGTAGATTGTGGGCGTCTCACTCTGGAGGGTGAAGCGTTATATCAGTCTATTTTAAGTGTGTCGCATGAAATGGCTGAACCAGCAGGAGGCGCAGAGGATGAAACCGATTGATGTTATCCGTGAGGTGAAGCTGAAAGCGAATGGCCAATGGCAAAATATATTATCTAACCTCGGGGCAGAAGTGCCCCTAAACACTCACACGGCTTGTCCTCATTGTGGTGGTAAAGACCGTTTTAGATTTGACGACAAAGACGGCAACGGCACATTTATTTGTAGCCAGTGCGGCTCGGGCGATGGGTTGGACTTAGTTCAGCGTGTTCTGGGTGGTAGCGTGACAGAAGCCGCTTATGAGGTGGCTGGCATGATTGGAATTGATACCCGTTCAGATAATCCACCAGCCTACCATAGCCATGAGGTAAAAGCGCAACAGGACGTATTGAAAGCGCAGCAAGACCAGAGCCAAGCTAACGAGCAGATAGAGAAGCATAAACGTTTTACAGCGCGATACAACCGCACTATTGCCAATGCTAAACAGGGCGAGTCCGATTACCTCAAGGCGAAAGGATTTGATAGTACCACCGTGACCCTGTTAGCCGATGGTTCGCTGATTATTCCATTGATAGACACTGACGGCACAATCACAGCAGCACAAACCATTAAACCTAATGGCGATAAACGGCTATTACTCGATAGTGCGAAGAATGGCAGCTATTACCCTATCAATGAGCCTGTAAACGTGTCTACGGTGATTATCGCCGAGGGATTGGCAACCGCCATGACGTGCCAGTTAATCCAACCAGAAGCGCACACAGTAGCGGCAATTGATGCGGGTAACTTAATTCATGTGGCTAAGGTGATACGGACGAAGTACCCAGAGAGCCAGATTATCATTGCAGGTGACAACGATATTAAACCCGACCAATCAAACACAGGAAAGCTGGCGGCAGAAAAGGCAGCTAAGGCAGTCAATGGTATTACGGTTTTACCGCCTACCGAGGATAAAGCTGATTGGGATGATTACCGCCTATCACACGGCATTGAGGCAGCAATACAGGCATTTAATGAGGGGATTAACACCATGCAGGAAGCAAACACAGTTATCATTAATACCACTAAGGCGAAAAAGAAAAAGCGCGGTATTGATACTGATACCGATATTGCCAAATTAGCCCCGAATCAATTGGCTATGTTGCTGATTGAGCGATACGGACAATTAGCCGTTAATACAGAGTCATTGACGGTATACACCTATAGCGGGGTGATGTGGGAGCCAATTAAAGATAGTGAGCTTTCTCGCGAAATGGCTGACTTTTTTATTGAGAATGAAACCCACTTTAGTATGAGGCGGATCACTGGTGTCATTGATGTATTGAAAGTCATTGCTGAACCCATGGGCGAGTCTGACATTGATTTAATCGGTTTCACTAATGGCGTATTGAATACGAAAACCCATGAATTTAGACCTCACAACGCTAACGATTGGTTATTACATCAAAATGGGATCACCTATACCGAACCCGCAGCAGGTGAAAACCTGAAAGATAACGCGCCAAACTTTACCGCATGGTTATCTCATGTATCGGGAGGAGATGAGGCAAAAGCAAGACGTATCAAGGCTGGATTGTATATGGTGTTTGCTAATCGTCATGACTGGCAATTGTTTATCGAGGCAACAGGCGTAGGCGGCAGTGGTAAAAGCGTATTCGCACATATCGCTGAGTTGTTAGCAGGGAAACACAACACATCAAGCGGTGATTTAAAGGCCTTGGACGACGCGAGAGGCAGAGCGCAATTTGTGGGTAAAAAACTGATTTTACTCCCTGACCAACCTAAATATGTTGGTGATGGCGCAGGGTTAAAGGCGATTACGGGCGGTGATCCAGTTGGTATTGACCCCAAATACGAAAAGCAATTTTCTATGGTGATGAAATCCGTTGTATTCATGACGGGCAATAGACCTATGCAATTTACTGAGCGTAGTAATGGCGTTGGGCGTCGACGGGTTATTTTTCATTTCAATGAAACGGTGAGCGAGGATAAAAAAGATAAGAACCTGCCAGAAAAGATACAGGCTGAAATTCCTGTCATTATCCGTGACTTGCTGCGCGAGTTTCCAAACCCTGAGACGGCCAACAAATTACTGATTGAACAAAGAGGCTCTGGTGAAGCGGTTGATGTGAAGCGTGAAACTGACTCATTAATCGATTTTTGTGCCTACCTTGTCGCACTCGAAAGGGTTGAGGGTATGTTTATGGGGAATGCCAATATCTCACCACCCGCACCGAGAAAGTACCTTTATCATGCTTATATGGCCTATATGCAAGGGAACGGCAACAGGAACCCATTAACACTCACAACCTTTGGGCGTTCTATCGACGGTGCGCTCAAAGAGTTAGGAAAAAAATACATTAAAGATCGCTTTACTCAGGGGGTCAGAACAAACCTCGAATTAAACGAATTGGAAGCCGAGGACTGGCTACCACGAGTACCGACAAAATAACGTAAAAGTAAAGTTTTAAGTAAAACTGTTCATAGTGTTCATAAGTGAAAAATAGGTATAAATATCAATAAGTAATTTATGAACACTTGAAATTTAAGTATTCATTAAGTGTTCATGAGTGTTCATTGTTGATATGTAGACTCTGCATAAGTCTTCATAGGTGTTCATTGAAGTGTTCATATTTAATTAATTGTTATATATGGGAAATAACTTTTTATGAACACATGAACAGTTAGCTCATAAAACTTTTCACACCTTGCAACGAAAAATAATTAAGAGCATAAAAAATGACAAATCAATCGGAAATAGCGAAACAAAATTACATTACTTCACTGGCTGGCTTGAAAGCCGAAGGCCTCAGCAGCGAGGAGGCAATCGCTTTTTTGCTTATTCGAGAGCTGCGAAGTGTAGCCACTGAACTAGAACGCTTAGAATCGACAGTATCAGAGAGGCTGTAATCATGGATCAGAGAGCAACATTAACGCTAAAGCGTAAAACGACACAGGAAGCCCCACAGCAACCGAAGAAGAAAAACAAGGCAGATGTTCACGCGAAGAAGAAACAACACCGTATCGACCGTATAGCGAAGCACTGGACTCTATTCAGTGAACCAGAAGCCAAGCCGCTAATGATTGGTATCAAGGAAGCTATGATTGCTGAGGTTAAAGATAAAGGGCTGGATATCCCAGAGAGCCACATTAAACAGGGGTTACGGTCATACATCAGCCGCAAGGCATATTTGAAAGCTCTTACTCTGGGCGGCAATCGGTTTGATATGTACGGGCAACCTAACGGAGAAATCACACCCGAACAGCAAGCCATAGCAGAGAAAACGCTGGCGGAATGGGCTAAAAAATAGCAAGGTAACAACCGCCAAAGCATAAGCCGAGGCGGTTATGTATAATTGGCCTTATCAACTAAAAGGATAACCAAATGAAAAAAATCATGATAACGGCTTTATTGGCTTTGTTTCTATCGGGATGTGATAACAGTCCACCAGCACCCTACGGCTTTAAGTGGGGGCAATCGGTGGAGGATATCCAAAAGTTAAACTTAGATGGTGAAGGATGTAGTTTAGCTACTTGTACGTTAGAAAATACGCCAGATAACACTGATGGAATTACATTTTTAATATTTGCACCTGATGCTGGACTGGTGCAAATCTTACATTCTGAGGAACTGGAAAGAACCGATAAAAAAGATGTGATTGATAAGTTTACTAAAGTCACTAATAACTTAAAGTTGATATATGGTGAGCCTACTGCTGAGACAGCCAGAGTTGATGATGAAAATAATTTCTTTGATTGTTTAGATAAAATTGGATGTAGTGATATATCTGCAGAATATGATAATAACGGTTATAAAGCATCTGTATCTGTTGGGATAAGAAATAAAGATAAAAAATTAGCTATTCTTACCAATTATCTAAAACCCAAAAACTAGAACTCTTACCTATAAGAAAAGCCGACCTTGAGTCGGTTTTTTGTTGTCTTAATTTCATAAAAGTCAAAATAAGTAGAAAATATTTCTACATTCATAATTATTTATAGCAATATATTATTGTTTATTTTTTGCTCTGGATTATAATTGTAGTGTATATAACAACAGGGTGGATAAATAATCATGGATAAGCCAAAAAGAACCTTCAAAGCAGTGTCAATTGAAAGCGACATAGTAGATCGCGTTAAAAAATTTAAAGAAAAACAGGGTGAAAAAGATGTTTTCATTCAACGAGCGCCTATTAGCCAATTGATTCAAGGGCTATTAAGTGATGCCTTACAGCGTGAGGGGTTCTAATGGAAAAGTTACAGCAGTTAGCAAGTACCATAGCTCAGATTTATGTTGATGGGCTAAAAGCGGAAACTGGAACAACATTAGTGACTTATAACGGCATTACAGGCGAGGTGATCCCTGAATTGCTGGCGGCAGGGCTATTTGATAATGCGGTATCAATTGTTAAGTCTCGCGGTGAGTCGTTCGACGTTGAGAGTAAGGCCTGTGATTTATTGCGTCCGTATTTGAATGTATTCACTAAGCCATATTCCATCACAGATCAGTGTATTTATGTGATTGGCGAAATGACACGCTTTGCATTACGTGACGGTAATGTCAGCGGGTTATCAGCGAAACATTAAAAGAGAGGTCATTATGTTTGAGATTGATGGGGTTGAAATCATCATTAAAGCTGATACCGAGGGCGTTCTTGAGGCGGGGAAAGCGGTTAGAGAAACAAAACGGAAAATGGCTGAAATGGGTAAACAGGCCGATGATACGTCAAAAGCCTTTTACCGATTTGATAAAACAGCAATCGCGGTTTCCAGTGCGTTAAAAATGCCTGAAATTAACCGATTATCACGTCAAATGAGCGAGTTAACGGGGCAAATTGGCGCAGCGTCAGCCGCAACAGATAGAGCAACTAACGCGAATGCGCGTTTTACAGGGATAATTAGTAATGTCTCTGGGTTATTAGGTGCGGGGTATATTTCTAATATTGGTAGTGCGACCTCCTCACTCTTACAGCACACTCAAGGGGCAATTAACGCCACACAAGCCGAGGTTTCACATACTCGCGCTATTCAAATGAAAGCACAGGCATTACAAGCCGCGGCCTCCCAAGAAGTCATTAACGCTAGAAATCTGACGGTATCAGCACAAGCCGAGTTAAAAGCGGCTCAGGCAGCGTTAGAGCACGTTTATTCACTAGAAGCGGCTAACGATGCCAAGCAACGTGATTTAGAGTCACTGAGAGCACGACAGGCGGCACAGCTCAAGGATGCCGAAATAACCTACCAAATGGCAGCGAGTGAGGAAAATCTACAACGCGTCACCAAAGCCAGCAACGCCCTACATGCCACAGAAACCAAAATCAAAACGCATTTAGCCACAACAGGGAAAGAAATTGCGCGTGTTGAGGCTCAAGTCGCTAAAGCGAAAGAAGTTGAAGCCAACGCAACCCATAAATTAAATGTGGCATTAGCATTAGAGCAAAAAGCGAAAACCACACTAGCGACCACAACGGACGCAATGACCGCAGCCAATAACCGCGCAGCCCAAGCCGCTAAAACTCAGTCTATGGCTATGCAAGGGTTACGGGGCGCGGTTGGGTTATTAGGTGGTCCTACTGGCGTATTCTTTTTAGCTGCCGCAGGTGTTTACGCATTGTATAACGCCATGAACGATGACACCGCCACTAAAGAGTTTAATGACAGGGTAGATCAGTGGATTGATAAAATTGACGAACTGTCGGCAAAACAGGCGCGTGTTGTCGCTAACCGCTTAGGCGAGAAGATAGCGGAAACAACCACAGAGCTAGATGGACAGAAAAAAAGTCTTGAAGCCGTAAACGAAAAGCTACGAAATCATAGAGAAGAACTTGGCAGAATTGAAAAAGGAATTCAGGATCTTAAAAAGCAAGATGGAGAAGTTAGCCCATCATACTCGTTAGATGATTTCGTTAAGGAAATTGAAAAACTCACCAAGAAACAGCAGCAATATGAGCTACTTATTTCAGAAGGCGAGCAAAATATTCGTCGCTGGACGGTATCACAAGGCAAAGCCGCTGATATTGCTAAGGTTAGAGCGCAACAAACGGATGAACTGACCAGAGCCGATTTAATTTATCAACGCCAAGCTAAAGGCGTGATTGATGCTAATCAACAAGTAGCCCGATCACTGGAATTAGGCAGCGAGGCAGCAGTTAAGAAAGAGCAGGCTATCAAAGAGCTAGAAAAGGCGTTAATTGCTGACGGCTTTGTTAAAGACTCTGAAATATTTAAACAGAAAATCCAAGAATTAACGGATGAGTTTGATAAAACGGTCAGCTTGAACCTTGCTAACTCGCTTACTGAGATTGAGCAGCGCACCCAAGCCCTCACTATTGGCATGAAAGACGGTAAGCCGGCACTGGATGAATACAACGCCTCGTTGCTCCTTATGCAAATGGGATTACAACAAGGTTCAGCGGCCTACAATACCGAACTCCCGAAAGCCATTGAAGCCATACGTAAGTTACGTGAAGCCCAAGAAGCCGCACTAAGCAGTAAATCAAAAGGCAACAAGTCAGCTAAAGCCGCCAACCAAGCGAATGAAGCGATAAAACGTCAGAGTGAGCAATTGGCCACACTGAAAAAACGCTATAGATTACTGGAAAGTGGCGCAGCCGATGTTAACCGCGAAATGGCAATCTATGAAGCTGTTCAGCGACTTGGAGCACAGGCAACAGAGAAACAAAAAGCGGCTATCTCAAAAGAGGCTGCGGAACTGTTTGACCTCAATCAGCGCGTGAATGATTTCATTGCGGCTCAGGAAATCACCCCAGAATTAAAACTGGCGCATACCTTTGGTGAGGAAGTGAAAACCCTCAAGCGTTTGTTAGATGAGGGATTCATCAACAAGGAAGATTTTGAGCGCATGGGGCGTGAGGCGATGGTGTCATTTAATCAGGGAATGACCGATATCAAAATCAACGCCTCAGTCAATTATATTGAGGAGAACCGCGCTAAATTTGACCCAATTCAGGCATTGGCTAATGAGCATACTCAGAAGTTGGCCATGATGAAAGAATACAAGGCGCAAGAGTTACAAATACTCAATGAAGCCTATGCAAAACAACAAATTAGCCATGATCAGTTCACCGCATCCAAAGCGGCAACCGATGCGCAATACCAGCTACTCAGAACCGCAGCAGAGAAAGAGTATCAACAGCAGCAGTTAGCGGCACAATGGGAGTTAATGAGACAGCAGAACCTAGGCTATGAGATGTTAGCCTCGGCGGTTGATTCTCTGGCGGGTAATGTTTCAAACGTCATGACAGGGTTAATCACTGGCTCAATGGATGCGTCCGAGGCGTTGCGTTCGTTAGGTAATACGATGCTAAACAGTGTTGTAAATTCCATTGCTCAGGTTGGCGTGGAGATGCTTAAAAACTTCATCCTGACCAAAACAATTGGCGTTGCTTCACAGGCAGCGAACGCAGCGGCAGCAACAGCAGGAGGCGCGGCAGCATTAGCGGCTTGGACACCAGCGGCAATCGCGGCATCTATCGCAACAGGTGGGGCGGCATCAGGAACGGGATTATCAGCGTATACAACCGCACAGGCCGCAGGGAAAGCTACATCGATGTCAATGATTGGCTTTGGCGGAGGGCGTAAGAATGGCGGGGTAGTTGATGCGAGTAAATATTATCGTGTCGGTGAAAATGGTAAGCCTGAGATATTCCAAGCGAGTACGGGCAAGCAATACATGATCCCTGGTGACAATGGGCGAGTTATATCAAACAAAGATTTACAGGGCGGACGTGGCAGTAGTGTTAATTTCAGTGTGGTAATTGAAAACCATGTGGCAAATGCCGCCATCGAACCAAGAATGGAAAAAGGGCTTACTGGTGAAGATGTGGCAAGGATCATTATCACTGATATGAATGAGAAAGGGCCCATACACCGTTCAGTAATCAACAACACAACAGCAGGCCCCAAAATATAATAAGTATGGGCAGATTTCTGCCCTTTAGTTTTATTGGAGTACAGCAATGATAAAAGTAAAAGTTGTCAGTAAAAAAGGAAATGGTAGCTTTGACCGCTATGTTAGCCATGTTCAGCAAAGAGTGTCTTTAGCTATGCAGCGGTTTCTTATCGACGCTGGAGCACAAGCCGCAGTCTATACGCCTATCGATACTTCAACTTTGATTAATAGCCAATTTCGTACAGTTACAGTTAACGGCACACGAGTAACGGGGCGTATTGGTTATTCCGCCAGCTATGCCGCGTATGTGCATGACCCGAAAGTTAAGCAGAAGTTTAAACGCCCAACGGCTAAAAAAGAGTTCCTGAAAAAAGGTGTTGAGGAAACATTACCCAATTTAGCTAAGTATATTCAGGAAGAATTGAAGCGTTAACTTGGTACTTTCGTGACCAGTACGCGCGCGAGGGGGAAATATGACTTTTCGGGCACGTTGCGGATGGTAGTTAGAGAGTTTTTACACATCGTAGAACGGGAGTTTTTACACACGCTAAACAGAATTATCGGACACGTTAGCGGCTAGTTTTCGGACATCGTAGCAAGAGTTTTCGGAGTCTATAAAAAGAGAATATTAATCTCACCTTGAAATAGGCTTGTATCTATTGGTATCACAGGGATTAACGAAGTAATGAGAATGACAATTTATAAAAAACTTATATTATTTCGGATTGAAAATGGCGAGGCATTATGAGACCACAATCAAGGCACTATACGGACGCATTACCAACTATCGGGCATGGCACTATAGCTGCTATCAGAAAGTTTAAAAATAATGGTGAAGGGCTACAGTGGGATACTAGCGCAGGTAAATTAATCATTGGTAAAAATGGTGATAATTACTTGGTTGTTATAGGCGATAAGCGATTCTCTCTATCACTAGTCACTACTCAAGCAGGTTATGGCGTTCGCTATTGGTATTCATGCCCCTATTGCCGTAAACGTAGAGCAGAGCTTTATTTTAGTCGTAAAGATTTAGCCTGTAGAGCGTGTTGGAATTTCCACTATGCCAGCCAGAGTGAAAACAAGCTTGACCGATTAAGGCGCAAGGTGCGAGTAGGTCGCTTTGCTATTTGGGGCTATAGTTCAAATGTTAGCGATTTAACTAAATATGTTTATAACTTTAGAAAACCCAAAGGCATGAGGTGGGCTACATTCGATAAGTTAGTAGCAGAACAGGCAAGATTGGAAGAATATTACTGGCAGGCATTTATACCATTTGTCGATAAATTAACGTCAGGTATTAAGATAACGATAACCTAATATTTTCACGCAGTACCACCTCACGAAACCTCACGCATTAATCCTAACGTTAAAGGTTTAGGTGGGGAAAGGATTTATAGCTAGAGCTATTGGGTAGAGCAAAGATAATAGGATAGCAACCTGTTAACTCTGCTCTATTACACATTAATTAAGCGTATTTGGTTTTAAGATTATCTGAAACTAGCTAATTGATTTGAAATGGAAACTGATCAATGACCTCAAGCTGCTGCTGCTTGCATTTAGGAAACAGAGCAAACATAAAAACAGTTAAGCCATCAACATTTCCATTTTGATAAAAAATTGGCCCATTTAATGCAGACGGCATTATATTATTCATATTAACCCTACGTTTATAACCGGGTGATGAGTAATATTCTTGAGATGCTTTTAGTAGGTCGTCATCTTTATCTTCTAAAGACGATTGCAATATACACCAACCTTTACTGCTTAATAATGCTGCGTAGCGTTCTGCTGTAGCCATGACTGCCGATGGAGAAACCATTAACGCTCCACAGTAAGCAAGAAAAACATCCATTGTTAACGGGCTCTTCCCAGCCTCGATTTTCGCTAAGGAGCTTGGGCTTTTTCCAATACGTTCAGCTAATTGAGCTTGGTGAATGCCTCTTTCAAGCCTTAACTCCTTTGTGGGTAGGAGCAAAATAGTTGTAAAATTAGTTTGTTTTGGAGATTCATTTATCATCTTTATTTCCTCGGGCAATTAAATTTCCTACATGTATAATCTCAGGAAATCTTGTGTCTTGCAAGGAGATTGTTGTATTAGGCCGAGTTCGCAGCGATAGGTATTTTAAACATTAAGATTAGAATTAATTTTACCAATAATATCCTTGTGACGCTTCCACGCTGAATAAATATCCTTATCCCACGCTTTACCGCCTTTAGTTTGATAGCCAGCCTCGTTAATTCGTTCAGCGATAATACGCCCGTTATCTATACCCTCTGATAGCACCAAATTAACAACAGAAACGACAGCAGACTCATTATAGGTATACGGTGGAATATCAGCCTTACCAGCAATCAAAGACGCCACAGACGATTCTAGGCGTTCCACCAGCGACAGTATACGAGCATCAGGATTACTGTCTGGGCGGTTTAGCTTCTCTTTGATAGCGGAGACTATCCACGCTGTTTTATCGGTACCAGAGTTCGATACAGCATCATTAAACAAGGCTTGAAGTTCAGCAGGTAGACGAAAGGCAATAAGATTAGATTTACTCATGATAATAGTCCGTTATTAGCTCAATGAGTGCTTATTATATCAGCGTATAACGATGTTATACAGATTAGGAAATGTAAAATTGCTGGTGGATTTAACGAGTAATTGTATAACTTAATATAACAAAGTCAGGGTAATTTACTGTAAAACAAGCAAAGCGTATTATTGCGCCTTGTAACTAACTGAATATATGGCAAAGCTCAAATTTGAGCACAGCCTAATTTTACCAATAGAATCAATCGGCTCATTTTTGAGCCTGTATTTATCAATAAAAACAGTGCCCTCGAAATTGAGGAGGGTTAACGATTGTGATTATGGCCATAGTCGGAAAGGGTGACAGTTGAAATTCTACCCTTGATACTGAGGACGGCTTGAAATGAAGCTCTCATATCAAAACCACAAATTAGTGCCTTTAGCCAAAGTAGCTAAATATTAGCCAGTACAGCTAACCACTCAAAAACACGGTGTAGTTATTTTGATATCAAAAAGAATCGCGGTAATAACGTACCGAAATGGTACTAACATAAACCACGGTGATATATCTAAAGAGAGAACAACCCTCAAACGTTTACTTCTCATTGTGTTGCTATAATAGGGATAATAAATATAATTATTGCAAATACTGAAATATTAAATGAGAGGTAATCTTTATGGCCTATAACCCTAACTTTAAACCTGTAATGTTAACGATGGCGCAGATGGAGAGAATCCGAGCTATTCAGGATGCCGAGAAAGATAAGTCACCACTGAATCTAGCCCCAACAATTAACGCGATCGCCAGAAGTTTAGTAGATACCGCACTCAATCAAATGGAAAAACAAGTTAATGCCGTTCGGTGAGTTACTTTCTGGATGGCTTATCGTAAGAGGTAAGTAAATGAGTAAGCACCCTACAAGGTGGCAAAAAGGACAATCTGGCAATCCATCAGGTAGACCGGGCAAAGGCGCAGAAATAAGGCGTAACCTCATGGATATGACCCCGCAAGCGATTAAATCAATTCTTGCTGGCATTGAAAGCGGTGATGCTACTTGCCTAAAGATATGGGCTGACCGTTGCGACCCCGTTTCAAAATCCACTATTCAGCCTGTCGAATTCCTTTGTGACACTACAGACTTATCAAGCGCAGCTTTGAGCGTTGTATCGGCTATCAGTCAGGGGCTAGTCCCGCCAGATGTGGGAACCGTGATTTTAAAAGGTATTGCTGATGCTTCTAAGATTATCGAGGTTGAGAGCTTACAGCGTGAAGTTGAGGCATTGAAAGAAGCTATGGAAGAAATCAAAAATGACAATTCGTAATACGTTAAAGCAGATTCGAGAGCAAATATCAGTTATTAAGCCTGACGATAGAATTACAGCAATTAAGCTAATGGCGGTTGAAAAAAATCAAGATACGGGAGAGTTGTTCTATTCAGGCCATACGCTTTATGACATTAAAACAAGGGAATCAGTAACAGAAATATACTCAGATAATGACGAGAGGCGAACTTATGAGCACAAAGGTTAGAATTAAACAGATTAAAACGATGATTAAGCAATATGGCGTTACGGGCGAAAATGCCGATTCTATGGTGATTAAGGCGATTATGGATGAGATAGCTGGAACTAAACCAGATGGTACAGCCGATAAAATAGCGGAGCAACTACATAAGCGCACTGGCTATACTTTCCCAGCAAGCGAAGAACTAAAGCAACTCTTTTCATCGCGTCCTGATAGCACGAAAGAACAGGGCGATAATACAGCCGAAATTATTGTCAAAAGTTGACATTAGAACCTGACAAAACCTGACATCACGTCGAATAAATTTCTAAACCCCGTAAAAAATTAAATGGTACGCAGTAGGTACGCAGCGAAATGATATTATTCGTATCGGTAACTATTTGATTTTGTCGAGACTGTCACTTTGGGTTATTCCAATTCAGCACAATCAAGGTATAGCGATAATCACAACACCTTTGATGTATAGCCATGTTACAACGTGAAGCAATAGAAGCCGTTATGATGGAGTTAGCCCACCAGCAAGGACAATCACTCAACGGACGCGATAGGTTAGCCATTAGAACAGGTGTAGCGCAGACGATACAGGCTAAAGAGCGTCACAGACGGAGAATGACAGCACCTACCTACCAATGGACTAAGCCAGCACCGAAACGATAATAGGTTGCCTTAAAATCAAGGAGACATGAGGATCTGAAATTGGAGGCTCGTCACTGGCTGGCAATATTCTAATCATGGCCATGAGATAAAAGTAACCACAATGCAAATAAGCATTGCGATACCCACAGGACAATTTTGTCCTTTGAATATTAATTTCATACTGATAATAAAAACATCTCATAACGATAAATGTATTCATCTTAAAAGGACGGTCGTAATTAATTGGTAGATGTGAACTATATTTCATATAAAATATTCTACGCTTAGGACTTAAAGCCATAAACAAGAGTGTTATAAGCTATTAAATTGTGTCTGTGAGAAATATTATAAAAAAGGTGAAGCATTGTGAGCATATTAAAATCGATTTGGGATTTTTTTGGGCTTTATCAGACTAAAAAAATAAGAATTTTACATGTGTTAATTCTACTTTTAGTGATATCGCAAATCATTGTGAGTAATTGGATGACGGGTACTAAGTCAGTAGTTATTCCGTTTTTTGAAGAGACTTATTTATTCACTTGGATTCATATCGTTTCAGGCTTTGTGCTTTTTTTCTTAACGTTCTTTTTAGTCGTGTTATGTTTTCACCAGAGAGGGTTTAGATATTTTTATCCCTATCTTTGGGGGGATTTTAAGCAAATCAAAGAAGATATAAACTCTCTTTTAGCTAAAAAGCTACCAGACAGCTCACCGAAAGGGCTTGCCGCTACAGTTCAAGGGTTAGGGTTAGGTGCTTTATCAATTGTTATTTTGTCTGGTATTGCATGGTTTGTTCTATGGTTACAGCAGTCTCCACTTGCTTTAGAGGCTAGAAGTATTCATAAATCACTCACAATTTTAATTGAGATTTATATTTATGGTCACGGTGGTTTAGGGATTATTCATTTTATAATTTGGAAAAAAAGTAAAAATAAATAGGTTTACTTGATACCTCATTGGCAATATGGGTGATTAGTCGCCCATATTCATTAAATGATATTTTGTTGCAATCTGTAGATGCTAATAAGTTACCGTGACGCAAATATGTGTTACTTAGTAAATCAATAGTTTATCTACTCTGAACATGAATGACTAAAGCTAAAATAACGGTCCTATTACGGTCCGTATAACGCGATTGAACGGCAAGATTACGGCAAGGTTAAACGGGGATGTTACGGGGAGGATTAAGCCAATAACGGTGAGATTACGGTGAGGTGTTAACCCTGATGTTACCCTAATGTTTCAAGTGGTCGCTGTGACCTCTCGTAATGCAAACAATGCGTTGCCACCTCTTACCATTGGTCACTGAAACGATGACCAATGAGCGTTAATCTGGTTTTGTGACAGAATTAAACGTTATCAATCAGTTATATTTTGATTCCGTCGATTTAACGGAATTAAGCATAATCAATAGCTTATAGATACATACGGGATAATCCCGTATCATCATGGATAAATTAACGTTTAGATCACCCCTAGAAATTAGAATTATTATCCGATCTTCCAGAGTCCTACTAGCATTATATTTTAACCACTAGCTTATATTGTGATGGTATCAAGATGAATAAACCAGAAATGAGAAAAGCAAAATCAATCAGGATCACCACGTCAGGAATGGTAATCAAAGCCCCTGAGCGAGTTAAAACAGCCACAGGTAAAGTTATGGCCACAATGACTATTCAGGCCGAGAGCGACAAGCGTAGCTCGTACCCATTAAAGATAGTAGCATTCGATATTAACGCGCTGGAGCTAATGACCTGCCAGAAAGGAAATAAAGTAACCGCGACAGGTCGCTATGAATGGTTTAATGGTTATCAGCTAACAGGGGCGCAGATAGTTAATTATTAGGTTTGTACTGGTTACTTTTGGAGAAAATATGTTTAAAACTGGAGTGATTAGAGGGAGCATTAAATCCCCTACGGTAAGAAAATCGGCGAGATTTCAGATATGGGAAAGGCTAGATAAAGGAGAGTCATTAAAAAGCATTAAAGAAAATCCCCCACTGATGCAAAATGGAGTAGCTACAAAAGACAGCAATATTGATATAGAGCATTATCAATGGGATGTTTGGTCTAAATTATAGAACAATACTAGATATTGCGTTTTATAAATATTAACAAATCACTTTCTTGTATAAAGTAAGTTGCTAATTTCGTAACTAGACATAAGGTTATAATATGCAATTATTTCAGTATGTAAAACTGCTATACCCTGAATTTGAAGTAAGTAAAACAAAGGTTCATTTAGCTAGATGGAATGGCAAAGATAACCCTTTAGATCAATATATAGAATCTAAGTTTGACGAATGGCAGTCATACCAAACGAGAAAAAATTTTGAACGTAAATTTGTTATATCTCTTATACAAGCAGGACGTTCTGGAAGGTGGCTTTTTGCTGGTTTGTATATTAGCGATGGATGTAATTCGTACGAAAAGAATGGAAAAACAAAGTATAAATATAACTTGGTGAAAGTCAGCTCCACAAGTGAGTATGAAGGGCGTTTATATGTTTATTCGGCATACAAGGCTAGAAATTCTTATCCTGAAGCAAAAACATTATCAGAAGATTTAGCCATACATGAGATAACACCGCAAAAAATAGGATTTAAGAAATTTCAAAGTTATAAGACAATCAACCTAACGCGAAACGAACTAGGTAAGATAATTGAAAATGACTTAAGTTCTTGGAAATTTGCTTTAAAATCTGTGAAAGGTATTTATGTCTTAACTGATACCAAGACGGGGCGTTTGTATGTTGGTAAAGCTGATGGGCAAAGTGGAATTTGGGGGCGCTGGTGTCAATATTATGATAATGGTCATGGAGGCAATAAGGGGCTGAAAGAAGAGTTTAACATTACAAATGAAGAAAGATTAAATGATATAAAATTTGCAATACTTGAAGTTCTAGATATTAATTCTAGTGAAGAAGATGTATATGAAAGGGAATCATATTGGAAAGAAATATTAGCTTCTCGTATTACTGGATATAATCTGAACTAGATAGTATTAAAAATAAGCAATTCTCATTTGTTGGCGTATATTTATCTCTGTTCTCTAATTAACCACATACCTTAAAGATAGCAACCTATAAAAATATTTTTCGGTTGCTATTGATCCGTTTGAAACGGAGTCCTGAAAAGACGGGCAGGGTTATTTCTGGTTGGTGTTTCATTATCTGCAATGATTGGACTTACCATCCCAAATATAGCAATGTACTAACTTGGCATGCACGGCTTAGAATAGAAACATCGATTTTAACGGTTTCGTTTTTCTTGTACCTAAATTGTACCTAATTTAAAAGTGTTATGATTGCAGTTCATTTAAAACAATGACTTAAGATATAATTACATATTTAAGGTAAGAGTATGCAACAGAAAGTAGTCAATATTGGTGATATCAATGTCGCGAACGACTTGCCGTTTGTGTTATTTGGTGGAATGAATGTATTAGAATCCCGCGATATGGCGATGAAAGTGTGTGAGCATTATGTCACGGTGACACAAAAGCTGGGAATTCCTTATGTTTTTAAAGCGTCATTTGATAAAGCAAATCGCTCATCAATCCACTCTTATCGTGGCCCTGGTCTTGAAGAAGGAATGAAAATATTCCAAGAGTTGAAACAAACATTTGGCGTAAAAATCATTACTGATGTTCATGAGCCAGCACAGGCCGCCCCTGTTGCTGAAGTCGTTGATGTTATCCAATTACCTGCGTTCTTAGCACGCCAAACAGATTTAGTTGCGGCAATGGCTAAAACAGATGCAGTAATTAATATTAAAAAACCACAGTTTATCAGCCCAGGGCAAATGGGGAATATCGTCGAGAAATTTATCGAAGGCGGTAATGATAAAATTATTCTTTGCGACCGCGGTGCGAACTTTGGTTATGACAATCTAGTGGTTGATATGCTTGGCTTTAATGTCATGGTCCAAGCATCAAAAGGCTGTCCTGTCATTTTCGACGTAACCCATGCACTGCAATGCCGCGACCCGTTCGGTGCAGCATCTGGTGGCCGTCGTGGCCAAGTTGCTGAGTTGGCAAGAGCTGGAATGGCGGTTGGAATAGCAGGTTTATTCCTTGAAGCGCATCCAGACCCAGACAACGCACGTTGCGATGGCCCATCAGCACTGCCATTAGATAAGCTGGAGCCATTCCTGAAACAAATGAAAGCAATTGACGAAGTTGTAAAAAGCTTCCCAGAGTTAGATACAAGTCGCTAAGTTAGGCGGTTTATGCAACTCACTGAAGTCGTTTCTATGTTCGGCGCTGATTTACAGCGCCGATATGGTGAAAAAATCTATAAAATCACCTTACATGGTGGCTTTAATTGCCCGAACCGTGATGGCACCCTTGGGCGAGGAGGCTGCACTTTTTGTAATGTGGCCTCTTTTGCTGATGAAAGTCAGTCATCTCAAACTATTAGTGAACAAATTCACCAACAGATCACCCGAATTTCCCGCGCAAAACGTTATTTAGCTTATTTTCAAGCCTATACCAGCACTTATGCCGAAGTGAGCCTATTAAAACAACTTTATGAAGAAGCCTTACTGCAAGCCGATATTGTTGGTTTATGCGTAGGAACTCGCCCTGACTGTGCCCCTGAATCCGTTTTGTCTTTGTTAGGCCAGTATCAACAGAAAGGCTATGAAATATGGCTTGAGCTAGGTTTACAAAGTGCTCATGATAAAACGCTACATCGTATTAATCGTGGACATGGTTTTGATGCATACCGACAGACAACGCAAAAAGCCCGTAGCCTTGGATTAAAAGTTTGTACGCATTTGATTTGTGGATTACCCGGGGAAAATGGCCAAATGAACATGGAAACACTTGATAAAGTGCTTGAATGCGGAACGGATGGTATCAAATTACATCCGTTACATATTGTTGAAGGCAGTGTGATGGCCAAAAGTTGGCGAACAGGGCGCTTGGCAACGCTTTCTCTTGATGAATATACCCAAACTGCTGGTGAAATGGTACGCCATACTCCAACTGACATTGTCTACCACCGTATCAGTGCAAGTGCAAGAAAGCCAACTTTGCTCGCCCCGAACTGGTGTGAAAATCATTGGGTGGGAATGAATAATTTATATCAATATTTCTTAAAATGGGGAGGGCAAGGCTCCGCGCTTTGACTTCTTTAATGAGAACAACTATGAAATCAAATTTTTATAAAGCTATTATCGTTTCATCTTTAATTACGTTTTCTTTTCAAGCTGCCGCTCAACTTGATATTACTCCTGGAGATAAACAAAAATTTGTACAAACTCACCAAAAAGCAGTCAAGAAAGATGCCCTTGCTCAGTACCAACTTGCTCAAATGTATTTTTCCGGTTTAGGTGTCCTACAAAATTTTAATAGTGCGCGTTTATGGGCAAATGAAGCGGCAAAAAACGGTAATGCGGATGGTTATGCATTATTGGCGGATATCAATCTATTAAGTGATAGTTACTTTTCGCAGGAATTGGCTGATGCCCGTAAATACGCGACAAAAGCGGTTGAAATGGGCAGTACGCGAGGAAAAATCAGTTTGGCAGAGTCATTGATAAACCCAATTGCAGGCAAAACGGATTATCAACAATCTATAGAACTTCTTAATGAAGTTAATGCGTTAAATAACCCGGATTATTTTATTGCTCCAATTTTGCTTGGTGTTATTTATTTAGATGGCAAAGGCGTTGCAAAAGACGAAAAGCAAGCACAGCAATGGTTTGATAAAGCAAATGAGATGACTTATCCAGGCTATGCAGAGTGGATGGCTGCGTTTAGATTTTCTGAAGATAACACAGGAACGGTGACCATCGACCAAGTTAAAGCAAAAAAATTAAGGGAAATAGCCTGCGAAAAAGGAAAAAATACAGGGAATGAGATGTTTTGTTTTAGTGAGTGATAGCTAAACCGCCATGTGAAATAGCATGGCGGTTTGCTTTGATACCTAAGTTAAGGCGTTGTTGTTGGTTTTTCTGTGTCGATAGAACCTGCCTGTTCGATAGCTTTAACGGCTTCAAGTGCATGATCCATTGAATTATAAAAGCTCAATACGCCTTCAATAGGTGTCACTTTCGCTCTTGCCAAAGTTTTTAATGGCTGGAACGGAATGTCACAAACTAAGACATGGGTATCTTTGCGTACGGCATCTATGAATTTTTCGAAAGCTTCTAAACCACCTGCATCTAAAACCGGCACTGCGTCCCATTGCATAATAATGGTTTCATAACCTGCGCTTTTGACGCGCAATTCATCAAAAATACGTTCAGCAGCTGCGAAAAATAATGGGCCATTTATTCTTACGACTAAGCGGCTTCGCTCTTCGTCTGTTTCCGCGAGTTGTGTTGAACGGGTCATATTGGCAATACGCCGCATGAACAATAACGACGCGAGAACAATCCCGACAGTGATAGCAATAACCATATCAAATAGAACAGTTAGAGACATACATAGTACTAATACAATAATGTCATCTTTTGGCGCACGTTTAATCAGGTAAACGACTTTGCCCGCAGCACTCATGTTCCAAGCCACAATCAATAGTAATGCAGACATTGCGGCTAATGGCAGATAAGAGAGCATTGGTGCAAGAACTAATAATGTAAGTATCACCAGTATTGAGTGAATAATCGCAGAAATGGGGGATGTAGCACCTGCACGGACGTTAGCTGCAGAGCGTGCTATTGCAGCGGTTGCTGTGATCCCACCAAAAAAAGGCGCCGCAATGTTCCCCACACCTTGGCCAATAAGTTCACTATTGGAATGGTGCTTGGTTCCTGTCATGTTGTCCAATACTACAGCACATAACAGTGACTCAATTGCGCCAAGTACCGCCATAGAAAATGCTGCAGGCATTAATGCGGTGATCATCGCCCAGTTGATTGGCGCACTTCCGGGGAGTTCCCATGGCAAAATAAACTGCGGTAGGATAGGGGGAATACCATTACCTTCAGTACCATCAGGCAATAAATAGCTAAATTCAGAACCGATAGTCGCGACTTCCATACCAAATAATGAAAGTACCCACATGACGAAAGTCCCGACAATAAGGGCTGGCAAATGGCCGGGAAGTTTTAATTTTAGTTTAGGCCAGAAGATAAGCACCAAAAGGGTTGAAAGACCAATTAGTGTGTCACTGTACTGAAAAGTGGGGAAGGTATTGCCAATAGCAATGAGCTTATCAACATAGTTTTCTGGGACATGCGCCATTTGCAAGCCAAAGAAATCTTTAATTTGCATGGTAGCAATGGTGATAGCAATTCCCGAAGTAAAGCCTAAGGTGACAGAAACGGGTATGTATTCAATAAACTTACCAAAGCGAGCAAACCCCATCGCAAGAAGTATAACACCTGACATCAATGTGGCGACTAATAACCCACTTAACCCAAATTGTTGAGAGACAGGATAGAGGATCACCACAAAAGCCGCTGTGGGGCCTGAAACGCTATAGCGTGACCCACCAGTTACCGCGATGACGATCCCAGCAATCGCGGCAGTATAAAGCCCATATTGAGGCGGAACACCGCTAGCGATAGCCAAAGCCATTGCGAGGGGGATAGCGATAATACCCACGGTAATACCCGCGATTAAATCCTTAATAAAGCGGGTAGCCGTATATTTTTCTTTCCAACAAGAATCTATTAGCGCACTAAAAGGGCGCAACCTATTAATTTTTTTTGTACTCATTATACCCTACCAAATAACAGGGTGAAAAATAAACGAAAGATGTACCTATAAGGATACGCTTAGCAATCTAAAAAAAATCTGTTATGTATCAATGAATCTGCAATTATCATAACGTTTTCAGTAACAAAAGTAAAAAACCGTTATATTATAAAGAAAAATAGTTAGAGTACATTTTATATGGCTATTTTTCTTTTTTAGACTATATATGTGAATGATGTAAGCGTAATTTTATTTTTTAAGTAGTAATTATAAATCATTATAAATAAATAATTAGTCAACACGTATAATGGCTAAATTGTTATGATTGCTACCAATAATCCTATCCATTGCAGTAGTACTAGCCCAATAGCACGTATGAAAAGACGTTTAGTCCCAGACCACCTTTGCTGCATCGTATGATGTTTGATTTTGCTTGGAAATAAAAAATTTAAAGCGTTATCAAAATGTTCTGTTTCATTATGTGTGTAGATAATTTTAAAGAAATGGTTATCTAGCCATAGGCGATATATATAATATTGGCAAATTATATATATAATTACATTGACGAATAAAATATATTTAGGGTAATTAGAATCCAAAAATAAACTTAATTGGCAAAATAATGCTAATACAGACCCTACAGCGAAATAACGCCAACTATGAGTCAAAATAGTGATGACTTCACCTTGTTGTTTATTCATCAATGTATTCATTTTTTCACTCGGTTTAGGTGGTAATGGGTATACCAATAATTCAGCTGCTCTATCGTTGCTGTATTTAAAATCACTTGTGGGCGAGTTTGCTCAACTAATACTACGGCCCTTTCTATATTTTTAGCATCACCATGATGTACCAGCCATGCAACAGCCACAGTCGCACTTCGTGAGTAACCTAATTTGCAATGAATATATACCGCACCGTGTTTTACCAACTCATCCATAGTATGGATTGACTTTTCGATATCTTCCGCGCTTAGAGGTAACAAATCAATTTGCGGTTGGCTACAATATTTCAGCCCTTTACTGTAAGAATTGCGAGGCCATTCGCAAGTCATATCTAGAACAGCTTGAGTTTGCAAAGCGTAAAGCGGGCGCCCTCCCAAAACAATATGTTTACTGACAATACTGGGTTGTGCGCAGTGCTTAGCGAAGTAATGATAGGTTCCCCAAGCAATCAGCCGGTATGGCAGTAATAAAATAGCAGCTGAAGGGGAAATATTACCTTCCGGTGTTTTTTGGAAAACGCTGGCTCCGGCTCCTAAGTAGCCAAGGGTAATAAAAAAGAGGGCAATAGCAGGCCATAATAGTAACCAAGCGAACCCTTGGAAGGTAAAAGCAAGAATTAAACAAGCAAGAGAACTGGTTCCATAGTTTTTACTCATTTTAAAACTGCGAGGAGAACCTGTGTAATGCCATTGCCAATGGGTTTGTATAGGAAGTAAATAGCTAATTAATAGGCCAACGACAAAGCCAGTGATGACATCAATAAAGTGGTGTTGCCATGTGGTTAGAACTGAAATTAAAATTAAAACAGACCAACTATGAAGCAACCAGCGCCATTTTGTTGGTGTATGTGCTCGAAAACGTAACCATAGGATCCACAATAAAATAATATGTAATGAAGGGGCTTGGTTAAAGGGGAGATCAAATAGCTCTAGGTTGTTAAACATCCAGCCAAATAGGCCATCAGTGCTTGGTCGAGGGAAACTAAACTTTAGTGGAAATAGCAAAAAACCAATACAAGCAACAAGAGAAGCCGTGATCAGCCGTAAGCCGTGAATGGTTTGTTCTTTACGGGTCGTGCAAATAAATAATGATAACCCATAGAATAAGTCAATGCTCCAATAGGGAATGATAGTCCAAGGAAGAAATGGGATATGTGTTTCCCAAGAAAAAACGAGAGAGGGAACCTGGTCTAACGTTGCGGTATAGGTATTGACTTGGCCATAAGTTAAGAAGAAAAAAGGTGCTAGAAAAACTAACCATAGCAAACCAGAAAGTATTATTTTGCGTCGAGGTACAACCTGTTGAGGTTCGCGGGTTGCAGTTATCATCCTTTATCCTATTCCTTAAATGTCAACGAACTGGTGGTGATATTAGTAAATGATTGGGAAAACAAATAACGCTAAGCAGCATAGGTGCTTTGCTAACAATAAACAACGGCTATCATCTAAAGTTGAAGTAAGTGATTGATGGCAATAATGTGTCACCAATCACTCTGGAGGATAACTAGATTAACGCCGTCTAGCTATAGATACGCTGAATATGCCCCAGTTATCAATTGATTGGTTTAGTTTTTCAAAGCCCGCTTCTTCAACTAAAGCATCCATTTCGCCTTGGCTACGGCAACGCATAACCCATGCTTGCCCACCTTGGTGGCTTGGGAGTACCCGGGCAATCATTTCAACTTGAGGGTGCCATGGTTGACAGGTATAAATTAATAGCCCGCCAGATGGAATTGCCCGAGAAAGCCCATTTAATGAAGCCTTTATCATTTCATTATTGGGGAACAGCTCATACAAACCACTGACGATGCCAATTGTTGGTGATGGTGAAACCGCAGCTAGATCATCGGCATCAAAAGCATTACCTTCAGTAAATTGGATTTTGTCTTCAAGGTAACGTTCTTTTATATGTAATCGCCCTTGCTCAACATTGATAGGGCTATAGTCTCTTAGCAGGACGGACTCGACTTTTCCATAGTCATTAATCGCATCAAAAATATAACGAGCTTGGCCTGCGGCAATATCCATAATTCGCACGGGCGTCCCTTTCTCTGTTAGGTCACGAATAGCCTGCCGAATAATATTTTCAATATTCACTTTGCGTTGGCGTATTCCTTGCCAGCCAATACTGTTGAGATATTGCCTATCAATCACACGGCCAAACAAGCCTTTCCCCTGCGCTTTATCGCGGTATACGTAATCAAGGGTCGAACCTGAATCAAACCCTTTATCATAACCAATACGAATACCTTCAGAAGCTTTGCCAAGTGTGCTCATTGATTTGCTCATAATTTTATAAGCAAGATTTTTGGGACACCATTTAGGTAATGGTGTCATGAGTGAACGATATTTTTCAGCGCTGACACTCCACGTATCTTCATATTGATAATTATGTTGGTAGCACGGTAAGGCGAATAATTTGCCAATAAACTCACGGATTTTCTCAAGTGGGATATGGCGTTCTTTTTCACCTAAAGTGTCATGATAAAAACCGGGTAATATATGCTTTTCTTTTATTGGGGTGTTTAATTTTTCAAAAAACTGATGTTGAGGCTGGTGGTGAACAACGTGGTCGCTACCCGAAATAAATAGTTGAGTGGGCAAAGTAATTGCACCCGCATCAGCAACGATGCGATCAGCCGTTTTATACAGCTCAAGTAAAATATTGACGGCAATAGGGCGAGTGATCAATGGGTCGCGATTAAACGAATCAATTCGTTGTGCATCGTGAGTGAGAAATTTAGCTTTAACATACGAATTTACATAGAACAAGCCTCGAGCCTTTTGCATTAAAGCAAGCCCTGTTCGGGCAAATGGAACATACAATTTAACTTTAAATGCAGGGGAGGCGAGTACCATCCCTCGAATTTTGGGGGCGTAGTCATGAACCCAAGCGGAGACAAGAACGGCACCAACACTTTGCCCAATGACAATGATATTTTCTAACGGAATATTATATTCAGCGGAAATGTAACGCACAAACTCATCGACATCATTGATGGATGTGCTTAGTGAAGGGCTATAACCTCGAGGGCCATCATTTCTACCATGGCCACGGGCATCCCATGCAAACATAGCATAGTCAGGTAAATTGAGTTCATCGACTAAATGGGCGACTCGGCCGGAATGTTCATGGCCTCGATGAAATAAAATAATCGCTTTGTTGGTCGGCGTTTCTGTTGGCCAATGTCGATAAAAAAGAGAAGTATGGTCACTGGTGGTAAATTGGGACTCAATAACGGGACGTTGCGTCAGATAATCTGTCTGAACGTTCATAATTCTTCCTTAATTATTATTCGCCGATGTAGATAATTCACAAAGAGCACGGCGAATACGGTTATAGCAAGTATAAAACAGCAACAAAGTTAAAAGGATAAACAGATAATTTACCCAACTAGAAAAGATAATCTGTGGAAAAATGCTAACGAGCAGTCCTAGCGTACCAAAAATAAAGGCTCGATCACTTTTACCAATAGGGCCGTCATAGCGCCGAGATGCACCAATTGATTGAGCGATAACGCCAATAAACTCAGTGAGTAGCGCAAGAAATAGAATTAATAAAATAAGCCAAAATGCTTGAGGGAAAATAACGGCAAATGGTGAGTAGAGTGCGACATCTGAAATGACATCACCAAGCTCATTTAATATTGCACCCAGATGGCTTTTCTGGTTGTGTTCTCTTGCTAACATGCCATCAATCGCATTGAGTGCCATACGAATAAACAGAACGAAAGGTAATAAAATAAACAGGTGCGGATTTGGAATGAACAGTAATAGCATTCCGCTGATCACGGATAAAAGTAAAGCCGCCAAGGTGACTTGGTTGGCGGTAACTCCCACACTAAATAACTTATGAACAATTGGACGAAGCAGATCTTGAAATTTAGGTTTCAGATCGTAAATGGTCATTGAGTGTTCCTTTCTCGTCACTGCACAATGATGCAGCTTTGGGATATATCAATACCCGATTGATTGATGTCTGCAATAAGAGCTATCTTAAGTTAGAAAATAACCAAGGAATATAGCCGTGTTATTTTAGTAAAAAAATTATTCTAACAATTTGAATAATTAACTAAAAACATTTAATGAAATTAAATGGAATGGATTTATTCACGTTGAGGAAAACAGATTAGCAATATGATACCCGATCACGTCAATATCTTTTGTTTATCGATTCTTGAACGCATTCGTTTAAATTGGCTGGGTGTCATTGTGGTCATTTCTTTGAATTTACGGCAAAAAGCGCTGTGATCAGCGTAGGCACATTTACTGGAAATCTCAGTGATTGAAAAATCATCTTCGAGCAGTTCAATAGCATGTTCAAGCCGCATTTTTTGAATATATTGCTGAGGGGTTATCAAAAAAATAGCTTTAAACTGGCGGTTTAATTGGGAAAGGGAGAGGCCAGATATTTCAGCAAGAGTTGTCATTTTTATAGCGGTATCAAAATGTTCACTAATATGGCGTTCAACACGGCTAAGCTGGTTGTTCAGCTTAGGACTGACAGATTTTACATCTTGTAAATCCACTGAAATTCCTGCAACCCCAATAACCTGGTTACGTGTATTAAAAATAGGAACCTTAGTCGTTAAGCACCATCCCAACAAACCCGCTTTATACAGGTGAAGCTCTAGTTTATTAATGACGCTAATTTTCTTTTCCATCACTAAATAGTCCTGAGAACTATAAGTTTGGCCGAGTTCCGAATGAAAAATATCCTCAGCGCCTTTACCAACGAGATGATTAACACTGTCGATTTTACAACGAGTAGCTAGATTATCATTAGCCAATAAATACTTTGCATTATGGTCTTTTATAAAAAAAGTCACATTAGGCAAGGTATTAATTAGAGGCATAATTAAACCTAAATGATTTAATAAAACGTCAATATTATCAACGGGAAACAGCATATTTTCCTGACTAATCAATAGCAATTTATTTAGATTGATCATGCTGCGCTCCGAAATATTAAATTAATCTTACTAATTCTGTTAAATATTTTGAGATTGTGCAGAAAACCGCATAAGTTTGTTAGAAAGATATCAAGAGTTGTTAACAAAAATCAAGCATTCTATTAACAATGATAATAAATAGGATGCTAGCTGATGCAATCTCAATATACCAAAATTGAAGTTATCGATTCCCATACCGCAGGCGAGCCAACTCGGCTAGTCATTGATGGATTCCCTGATTTAGGGCAACAAAGCATGGCATCGAGATTGGAGCAATTACGCAAGCAACATGATGTATGGCGTAAAACCACCATTTTAGAGCCACGTGGCAATGACATTCTTGTTGGCGCATTACTCTGCAAACCACAAAACCCAGCGGCAACAGCAGGTGTGATTTTTTTTAACAATCAAGGTTATCTGGGAATGTGTGGCCACGGCACTATCGGTTTAGTGGCTTCGTTGCATTTTCTCGGTCATATCACTTATGGCAAACATCTTATTGAAACTCCGGTAGGAGATGTGACGGCGCAACTACACCAAGATGGTAGCGTGAGCATTCAGAATGTTTATTCATATCGTTATCGCAAAGCGGTACAAGTTAATGTTCCAGACCTCGGCCCCATTACTGGGGATATTGCTTGGGGCGGAAATTGGTTTTTTCTTGTTGAACAGTCACCAGTCGCCATTGATTACCAAAATATTAAATTACTGACAGAAGTCAGCTTAAAGATTAAACAAGCCTTAGCTGATCAAGGTATCTACGGTAAAGATGACCAAGAAATTGACCATATCGAATTATTCGGTTCACACCCCAATGCTAATAGCCAAAGTTTTGTTTTGTGCCCTGGTGGCGCTTATGACCGCTCGCCTTGTGGAACAGGGACTAGCGCCAAACTTGCCTGCTTAGCGGCAGATAAAAAGCTGGCAGCTGGTGAAATTTGGCATCAAGCCAGTGTTATTGGTAGCCAATTTCAAGCCAGTTTTCAGCAGGCAGATGAAAACGGCATTATTCCTACTATTCGCGGACATGCCTATATCAGTGGGAAAAATACCTTATTGATAGATGAACAAGACCCATTTAGGTTTGGAATTTCGGTGGCATAGGGGAATGAAATGGAACGCAAATATCCAGTGATTGTAGTGGGTGGCGGTATTATTGGCCTGAGTATTGCGCTGACAGTTCAAGCTAATGGGTCAAACGTATTGTTGCTTGATAAACATGAAATTGGCCAAGGCGCCTCATTTGGCAACGCAGGGCATATTGCGACAGAACAAGTTTTTCCGATTGCTGACCCGAGTGTCTTAAAATCACTTCCAAAAATGCTACTTGACCCATTAGGGCCTTTGCGCTTGGATTGGCGTTATCTATTACCCTTAACCCCTTGGTTAATAAAATTATTGGGTAATATGCGCCATAAGCCTTTTACCCATATTCATCACACTTTGACGACATTAAATAGTGCCGCTTTTGATTCATGGCAAGCATTTATTCAAAAATGGCAATTAAGTGACCTTGTCAAAATGAAGGGGTCACTGTTGGTGGCTGAGAAAAAAGAAACTCTCGATAAGTTAAGTCATCACAGTGAGTACCTACAAAGTATTGGTGTGACAAATCAATTGATTGGTCAAAATGCGCTACTCACACGCGAACCTGCTTTATCTGAAAGCCAAATCGGGGGCATTTTTTATCCAGATACAGGCCATGTTGTGGATTTATGTGCATTACACCAAAAGTTGACCGAGGCGTTTTTACAAGCGGGTGGGCAAGTATTAACCCACTGTGAAGTAACAGAAATTACATCAACATCGAATCAACAAGTAGTATTGACAACGACCCAAGGGCAGTTCACAGGACAAAAAATTGTTATTGCGGGTGGCGCATTCTCTAAATCGTTAGTCAAAATGGTCAGCCGCATCAAAGTGCCACTTGAAACAGAGCGTGGTTATCACTTGATGTTGCCGAATGAATTAGGCCGTTTATCAATACCAGTATCAAGTATGGATAGGCGTTTTATTATGACGCCAATGTCTCAAGGGTTACGCCTTGCAGGAACCGTGGAATACGCAGGGCTAAAGCGCCCCGCAAATATGCAGCGTGCTCAACATTTTCTTCCGTTAGCACAACCAATGCTCAAGGAAACATTAAACAGCCAACAATCGACATCATGGATGGGGTTTCGCCCATCCACATCAGACTCATTGCCAGTTTTAGACCACAAAGGTCCCTATATTTTTGCATTTGGTCACCAACACTTGGGGTTAACCCAAGCGGCGATCACCGCAGATATTGTGAATAGTTTTATTCATCAGCAGCCGACAAGCATCGACTGTACCCCTTTTTCCATTGAACGATTTCTTTAATTTTGAGGAGAATTCAAATGAATTTCCATGGCATTCTTGTTCCTTTAGTGACCCCGTTTCATGATGATTTAACACTAAATATCAGTGCACTTGCTGAATTAACTGAAAAACTTATTGAGCGAGGTGTTACCGGTTTAGTGGTTTGTGGGACAACAGGGGAATATTACGCATTAAATGAAGATGAACGTAAAACCGTGTTATCTACCGTTTGCAAGATTGCAAAAGGGCGAGTGACATTAATTGCGGGCATTAACGACTTATCAACCGAGGGGGCAATCGCACGCGCGAAACAAGCTCAAGAGCTCGGTTATGAAGGGTTAATGTTATCGCCTCCGCCGTATAGTCTGCCGGACCAGCAAGGGGTGTATGCCCACTATGAAAAAGTCGCAAAATCAACACCATTACCCATTATTATGTACAATTTTCCCGCTCGGATTGGTATTGAAATCGACATTGAAACGGTCATTAAGTTAGCTGAAATTGACAATATTGTCGCCATCAAAGAAAGCAGCGGTAGCTTTAGCCGAGCATTGCATCTATTACAAACACCATTCAAAAATTTCGAGGTTATTTGTGGCTGTGATGACCAACCTGTGGATTTCTTCTTTTGGGGTTCGAAAAGTTGGATAGCGGGTGCGGGGAACGTATTCCCCGCAGAGCAAGTTGCTATTTTTAATGCAGCGCAGGCGGGTGACTGGCAACAAGCGAAGCAAATTATGACTGAAATCTATCCTGCAATTTACTCAATGGAGTCAGGGAACTATAACCAAAAAGCCAAGGCGGGTTGCTTGAATGGAACGTTCAATGTTGGCCCGGTTCGTTTGCCTCTGTCAAATCTAGCGTCTCAAGAACGTGATGAATTTATTAAATTAATTAAACGCTAGGGGGAAATATGACGATGACCCAACAGCAGGTGTTTGAATGTGCAAAACAAGGGAAACTGTGGGCGGGCAATTTAATTGCAGGGCACCCAGAACAGCAAAATAAATTAGAAAACCGTACCCCAATCGATAATAGCGTTATTGGTTTTATTGCTGACGGTGATGCGAACGATATTAATGCCGCGGTACAGGTAGCGCGTAACACATTTAATCAAGGTGAATGGCGCGGATTATCGCCTCAAGAACGTAAAGTTATCATGCTTAAATGGGCTAATCTCATTGAAAAACACAGTGAAGAACTTGCAGCGCTAGATTGTATTGATGCAGGTAAGCCTATCACTGAATGCTTAAATACGGATTTACCCGCAACGATTGACACCTTTTATTGGTATGCCGAAGCGATTGACAAACTGTTTGGTAAAATTGCACCAACAAGCCATCAAGAATTGGGGTTGATAGTGCATGAGCCTATTGGCGTGGTTGGTGCAGTGTTGCCGTGGAATTTCCCTGCTCAGATGTTTGCATGGAAAGTGGCACCTGCTCTCGCGGTAGGCAACTCGGTGATTGTGAAACCTGCTGAATTAACCTCATTAAGTGCTTATCGTATGGTGGAACTGGCCTATGAGGCAGGGGTCCCTAAAGGCGCATTAAGTTTAGTTTGTGGGTTAGGTGAAAAAGTCGGGGAAGCTCTTGGCCGCCATCATGATGTGGATGTTGTGTCATTCACCGGTTCAACAGAGGTAGGGCGTTTATTCTTAAAATATTCAGCAGAAAGTAACTTAAAAGAAATTGTACTCGAATGTGGGGGAAAAAGCCCTCAAGTGGTGTTTGAAGATGCCAATATTGAGGCGGCAATTCCGCATATTATGGCGGCTGCCTTTTGGAATATGAGTGAAAACTGTAGCTGTGGCTCTCGCTTAATTGTGCACGAAAGCATCAAAAAAACACTATTAGAGAAGCTTGCCGCCGCCGTTAAAGAATGGCAAGTCGGCGACCCAAGGCATGAGGATATTTCAATTGGGCCAATGGTCGAACAGGCTCATTTTGAGAAAGTAAAATCCTTTTTAGATATCACGTTAAAAGAGGGAGGAAAATTAGTTGCGGGTGGAAAAATTCATCATGAATTGGGGGCGGGATGGTATATCGAACCGACAATTTTTGATGAAGTCACGCCTGAAATGTCGCTATTTAAGCATGAAGTTTTTGGCCCTATTTTAGCCGTCACATCGTTTAAAACTGATGATGAAGCTGTTGCTTTAGCTAATGACACTCAATATGGCTTAGCGGCTTCATTTTATAGCCAAAATATTCACCGAGCCATGCAAATTGCACAGCGTATTAATGCGGGTACTGTTTCAGTCAATGGCTTTAGTGAGGGCAATATTACAACGCCGTTTGGTGGTTTTCGTCAATCAGGTTTTGGCGGTAAAGACAACGGGTTAGAGGCATTTGAACAATATACTCAAACGAAGGTTATCTGGTTTATCCATCAGTAAAACGTTGGCCTGAGCCCCCTAGTGGACTCAGGTTTTTTTTTACCCTGCAAATACAAATAAACAATTACAATAACGAAGGAGTACAAAATGGAAGCCATCGTTAATACAATCGTTGGTTACATCTGGGGTAATGCATTAGTGGTGTTATCGCTAGGTGTTGGGCTCTATTTTACATTAGCGACTCGCGGTGTACAGTTTCGCTATCTCATTAAAATGGTATGTTTGTTAAAGGAAAATAAAGCGTCAAAAGAAGGAATTTCCTCCTTCCAAGCATTCTGTTTAGCATTGTCAGGGCGTGTCGGGGTAGGTAATATTGCGGGTGTGGCGACAGCCATTGCCGCAGGCGGCCCCGGTGCAATCTTCTGGATGGTTGTCATGGGGCTATTGGGGGGAGCTAGTGCATTTATCGAATCCACACTCGCGCAAATATACAAGCAACGCTCTGATGGCCAATATCGCGGTGGTTCCCCTTACTATATCGAGAAAGGGTTAAAACTGAAGCCATTTGCTATTATAGTGGCTGCGGTTATTTGCCTTTCTTATGGAGTACTGGTTCCGGGTATTCAAGCCAATACCATTGCTGATTCCTTTCAAACTGCATTTAACTTACCCCCAATTGCGACAGGCGGCATTGTGACAGTGCTGATGGCATGGTTAATCTTTGGTGGTGTAAAACGTATTGCGAGTGCAGCAGACAAGATCGTGCCAATTATGGCATTGGCATATATCGTCATGATGGTGATCATCTTGGGTAGCCATTACGAACAAGTGCCGGGTATGTTCAGTTTAATTTTCCGTAGTGCGATGGGAATGGACGCTGTATTCGGTGGTATTGTTGGTACGGCTGTCTCATGGGGTGTGCGCCGTGCCGTTTTTTCCAACGTGGCAGGGGCGGGTGAAGCCACATTTAGTTCTGCGGCGGCCGAGGTAAGCCACCCTGTAAAACAAGGGTTAATTCAAGCGTTTTCTATTTATATCGATACTGTCGTTGTGTGTACAGCATCAGGTTTGATGATCCTTGTCACCAATATGTATAACGTTTTTCCAGATGGTTCGGCGACTGCCTTAGTCGAATATGTTCCCGGGGTTGCCGCGGGGACCGCATGGACACAAATGGCGGTATCAACAGTCTTTACTTCTGCAGGGTCGGGATTTGTCTCAATCGCCGTATTTTTATTCGCTTTCACAACCTTGATGGCCTATTACTATATTGCAGAAACCACGATTGTTTATCTCGATAGAAAATTGCGTTACCCCATTTTGAAATTGATACTTAAGTTTGTATTTCTGATTATTGTTTTTATGGGAAGCGTCCAGTCAGTTAGCTTAATGTGGAGCCTTGGCGATATTGGGTTCGGTAGTATGAGTTACCTTAATCTTATTGCCATCGTTTTCCTGTCAAAACCTGCATTACGAGCACTGCGTGACTTTGAGCGGCAGGAAAAACTAGGCGTTGATCCGGTGTTTGACCCGAAAGTCGCTGGGATAGAAAATGCAGAACTCTGGGAAGATATAAGCCGCGAATATCACGAACAAGGAATTGGTATAGAACCGAAAGAGAAAAAAAATCAAGGGATGGCATATCAAGAAGAAGAGAGGAAAAACTAGAAGAAAAATGGCGGTGAGGGAGGGATTCGAACCCTCGATACGTTGCCGTATACACACTTTCCAGGCGTGCTCCTTCAGCCTCTCGGACACCTCACCGTTTTTCTAAATCTGTTGTGGAGTAGGGAATAAAAACCTGCTCTGCAACGGGGCGCTACTATAGGGAAAATAGCGTCTAACGTCAACTCCCTATTTATCCTTTTTCCGACTTTTGTTGCTGTTTAGCTAAATAAAAAACAATTTGATTATTATCTAATCTTAAATGTTATCAGCTAAGGTAAATAATACGTTTAATGTTAATTTGAAACGGCAAGTCGTGAAGATAAAAAGCGTTAGCTAGTTAACAAAATTCTGATTGAATACAGTGTATCGGCTTGATTAACTTGAAAAGAAATGCCATTCGGCACACTCTGTTAGAAACTAAAGAGGAGTTGCCATGAATATTTTATTTTACCATCCATTTTTTGATTCAAAACAGTGGATTGAGGGCATGAAAGCGCGATTACCCCAAGTGAATATTCGCCAATGGGAAAAAGGGGATAACCAAAGTGCAGATTACGCTATGGTTTGGTTACCGCCTTATGAATGTCTCGCTGGTCGCAGTGATTTAAAAGGTATTTTCGCGTTAGGTGCGGGTGTGGATGCTATTTTAAAGCAAGAGCAAGACAAACCTGGGACCTTACCGGCAGGCGTTCCTGTAATGCGTTTGGAAGACACTGGAATGGCGATTCAAATGGAAGAATACGCTTGTGCAAAAGTGTTAAGCTACTTTCGTCGTATGGATGAGTACCGCCAATTACAATCACAGCGACAATGGAAGCAATTACCAGCCTACCAACACGAAGATTTTGTCATTGGTGTTATGGGAGCAGGGGCATTAGGGCAAGCGGTTGCAAAACGCTTAGTCAGCTTTGGTTTTCATGTAAGAACATGGAGTCGCTCTGAAAAACAACTTGATAACGTAAAAAGCTATTTTGGTAATGACCAATTAGCTAGCTTTCTTTCTGGAACCCGTGTGATTATTAATCTTCTGCCAAGCACGCCAGAAACGGTGGGAATTTTAAACCAGCAACTATTTAGCCAATTAGATCAAGGGGCATATGTTATCAACCTTGCACGTGGTGCTCATCTGATTGAGCAAGATTTGCTTTTAGCGCTTGAATCAGGGCAAGTTGCAGGTGCTGCGCTTGATGTTTTTGCGAGTGAACCGTTATCGCAAATGCACCCGTTCTGGACGCATCCACGCATCGCTATCACGCCCCATGTTGCCGCCTTTACAAAACCGAAAGAAGCCATGGATATGATTGTCAGTAATATCCAGCGCATCGAAGCTGGCCAAGCTCCTATTGGTGTGGTTGATATGCAACGCGGTTATTAGTCACTTCTTTGTTGCGAGTGGTCTTTATGAACACTCGCAATCATCACCCCTAATATCTTTCCTATTTTTTCGATATACTGAAAATAACTGCTTCGGTCACGAGGTGTGACTACTGAATCTGAAAAATAGGATAATATATGAACGAATTTTCAATCGTCTGCCGTATTTTGGGGACACTATTTCAACGTAGTCCCTCTGATAGCCTCGTAAAGCCGCTTATTGATATGATTGCTCAAGATAAATTAAAAGCATCATGGCCATTGGAGCAAGATGAATTATGGTTGCGCATGGCAAAAGATCTCGATATCAATGCGGTTAATGCGGATTACCAAGCCCTGTTTGTAGGTGAATCCCCAGCAGTTTCAATGCTAGCGAATGATTACGATTCTGAAATTACAGAAGCAGAAGTTCGCGAATTTTTAACTGTGAGAGGAATGTCCCTGACGAATGCACCTGCGGATGCTTTTGGTGCGTTACTACTCGCGGCTTCTTGGTTGGAAGACCAAGCGGCAGAAGATGAAACAGCCGCCCAAGAAGAATTATTTGATAGCTATATTCTTAGCTGGTATGGCAGCTTTTTAGGTAAAGTTGAAGCGCATGCTACAACCACGTTTTATCGTACTTTAGCCCAAATTACGCGTGATGCAGTTATTGCTCTGCGTGATGAGCTTGACTCAGAAACCGAATAGTTGTGACGCCGTCACTTTTTTATGATGATGTTACTTATGTTTTAGTCAGCGGTATTGATTAATAATTTTGTTTGAGGATTGAATAAGTCAGAAAGGCAACAGATTTTTTGTTGCCTTTCATGCTTTTATCAATCGAAATAATTTATGGTTAAAATTAATCAACTAATGGAATGACAAGTTTGCCCGGTTTGATTTCAAGCCCTTTAGCCAATTTCTTTGCGGTTGCTTCAGCAGCACCATTATCTGGATTTAACACATAAACAGGCTGAGTTTCAAAGAAAGTTTCAAGGGAACTATTTAAGTAAGGAATAACAGCTGACATAGCCGTATCCATATTTTCGGGTGTTACCTTGTAACTGCTAATATTTAACTCTTTTAAGTAAATTGAGCCGGTTTTGGCGTCAAAATAAGGACGAGCAGTGAGGGTCAGGTTAATTTGTGCTTCTGCTTTACCAATCAGCGAGTCTAATTTAACGCTTGCATCCCCTGTCAACGCGACTTTTCCAGGCTCACTGCGGCCGATTTCTGATTTTAAATTAGCGAGTTGAATATCCGCATCAGCAAAGCCAGTAATGCCGACCTTGTGGTCATATTTTACTTTATTAGCAAGATAATCATTAATTTGTGATTCACTAATACTAAACTCAGATAATTGACTACAACCCGATAAGAGAGTGAGAAAGCCCACCATAGCGGCGATTATAAACTTCTTCATAAAGACTCCTTTTACAGTAATACCGCTAGTTTAGCGCATTACTGCCCACTCAACATGACGGTTTCAATTTTTTTACGGTTAAATTGCTTATGCAGTGCCCATAAAGTGATAAAACCGATGATCCCTAATAAGAACCAAGGTAATTGTGGCATATTCCATTGGTGGCCAATATCGTACATCCAGCCGCCACCGGTGTAACCGACAGCTCCGCCTAAAGCAAGGCCTAAGCGGCTAAAGCCCATATAGCTCCCTCTGGCTCTTGGGTCAGCAAGTGATGCGCTTAGTGTTTCTCTAGCGGGGTCGGCAGTCACAGTACCTAAATAAAATAGGCAAATAAGGGCAAATAGCGTGTTGAGTGAGGTTGTCATGCCAATTGGAAACATGCTGAGACTCATTAAAAATAGCCCGGCCATGAGCCGTTGCTCAAGGCGAAAATGTTTTTCGCTCCAACGAGCAATAGGGTAAAGCAATGTTAAGGATATCGCTGCTTCAATCGCATACATCCATTTGACGGCAGTTGGCGTCCCTGCTAACTCATTGACAACAATAGGAAACATAAGCATCACTTGTACTGACAACATAAAATAGCCTGCCAATGTGACCACATAAGTTACAAAGCGTTTATCTTTCAGTACGCGTCCCATGCCTTCTTTAATGGGGGTTCTGACAGTTGAGATTCGATAAGCAGGTAATAACCAAGCATTGCAGATAGCAGCAATAATAAACACAGCAGCGCCAACCCAGCAGACATAATGGAAGTCATACTGTAGTAGCCAACTACCAATCAAAGCACCGATAACTGCACCAGCACTGTCCTGCATTAACAGCAAAGAATAAAAACGGCCACGTTCATATGGGCGAGTTAATTTAATAACTAATGCGGTTCGTGGGGGATCAAACAAGGTTCCACCCAGAGCAGAAAGTACGCAAGATAGCCATAAAACCCAAGGGTCATGGGCCACCGCCATGACTGCAAAACCACTGGCACGTAATAGCATTCCAATGACAATCATGGGCTTCGCGCCAAACCGGTCAGCGATAGCACCGCCAAAGATACCTAAACCTTGTTGAACAAACTGACGAAGCCCTAAGGCAAAACCAACCACCACGGCGGCCCAGCCCAGTTGATCAACAAAACGAATAGAAATAAGCGGAAAAACGACAAAAAAGCCTAGGACAACCAACATGTTGTCAAACAAAAGGAAATACTTGCCAAGGCTTCTTGCCCGTGACACTTGCGCCATGAGAGACACCATTAGAAAAATAGCAAAGGGGGAAAGTTTCTTAAAATCAGTTACCAATAATATCAGTATAATAGGGTTCAATAGATGATATTTTTTTATCGATAAATATTCGTCATACTTCACTCTGTGATGGTGTTGACTGCGTTCGGCTCCTTGGGTCACATACTAGTGTATGCTCCCCAAGCTATCCTCTCTGGTCGCCTAGTCACAGAGCGAATTATTTAGAATATTGATAGGGCCATACTTCACTCGGTGACGGTGTTGACTGCGTTCGGCTCCTTGGGTCACATACTAGTGTATGCTCCCCAAGCTATCCTCTCTGGTCGCCTAGTCACAGAGCGAATTATTTAGAATATTGATAGGGCCATACTTCACTCTGTGACGGTGTTGGCTGCGTTCGGCTCCTTGGGTCACATACTAGTGTATGCTCCCCAAGCTATCCTCTCTGGTCGCCTAGTCACAGAGCGAATTATTTAGAATATTGATAGGGCCATACTTCACTCTGTGATGGTGTTGACTGCGTTCGGCTCCTTGGGTCACATACTAGTGTATGCTCCCCAAGCTATCCTCTCTGGTCGCCTAGTCACAGAGCGAATTATTTAGAATATTGATAGGGCCATACTTCACTCTGTGACGGTGTTGACTGCGTTCGGCTCCTTGGGTCACATACTTGAGTATGCTTCACAATGAAGGCATCTAGTGATGTATTCATATTTTAATTTACGTAACATATTTTTCGTGAATGAATTGTAAGCTACACTTTAACGTTCTAAGTTATTGGCTTGGAACTAAAGAAAATATCTGGCTTTTTATTAATTAAGGGTTAACGATGTTTGGTTATCGTTCAAATGTACCGAAAGTGCGTCTTGTCACTGATAGAATGGTTATTCGTTTGACTTACGAACGTGATAATTATCGACTAGCTGATTATTACAGTCTGAACAAAGACTTTTTAATTCCGTGGGAACCCATCAGGGACAACTCTCATTACCAGCCCGCTGGCTGGCATAATCGGTTACAAGTCATGAATGAAATGCATCGAGAAGGAAGTGCTTTCCATTTCTTACTATTAGATAAAGAAGAAAACGAAGTTATGGGGGTAGCGAACTTTAGTAATGTATTGCGCGGCTCATTTTATGCCTGTTATTTAGGTTATTCACTAGGTGAAAAATGGCAAGGACAAGGTCTAATGTATGAAGCGCTAACCCAAGCGATTCGTTATATGCAACAACACCAAAAAATGCACCGAATTATGGCAAATTATATGCCTCATAATATGCGTAGTGGTCATTTATTGACTAAGCTTGGCTTTGAACGTGAAGGCTATGCAAAGCAATACTTACAAATTAATGGTGAGTGGCGTGACCATGTATTGACGGCATTGACAGATAACACTTGGGCGCTGAATAAAGCCTAAATTCCTAATTTACTTTTCAATCGTAGTCAGTTGCAGCGCTCGCTGTTAAACTGATGCGATTGTATTCTTTTAGTCTATCAATCATGAATTTATTAAAATCGTTGGCGGCAGTAAGCTCCATGACCATGATGTCTCGTGTGCTTGGGTTTATTCGCGACGCCATTATCGCTCGAGTTTTTGGTGCAGGAGCCGCGGCGGACGCCTTTTTTGTCGCATTTAAGCTACCGAATCTTTTACGTCGAATTTTTGCCGAAGGTGCATTTTCACAAGCTTTTGTCCCAATACTGGCGGAATACAAAAATCAGCAGGGAGAAGAGGCCACTCGTACATTCGTCGCTTATATTGCTGGGATGCTAACCCTCGCTTTAGCGATCGTAACTATCCTTGGTATGATTACCGCCCCTTGGATCATTTATGTTACTGCACCTGGATTTACTGACGATGCTGACAAATTTGCGCTGACGACAGATCTTTTACGAGTCACATTCCCTTATATTTTTCTGATCTCTCTGGCCTCTCTCGCTGGGGCTATCCTGAATACTTGGAACCGTTTCTCAGTCCCTGCATTCGCGCCAACATTGCTCAATGTCAGTATGATCATTTTTGCTGCTTTTGCAGCCCCATACTTTAACCCACCCATAATGTCATTAGCATGGGCAGTGCTGGTTGGCGGTGTTTTGCAACTGGTCTATCAGCTACCACACCTTAAAAAGGTGGGCATGTTAGTGCTACCGCGCTTATCATTTCGTGATAGTGGGGTTTGGCGTGTAATGAAAATGATGGGTCCCGCTATTATCGGGGTTTCTGTCGCGCAAATTTCTTTGATTATCAATACGATATTTGCCTCTTTTTTACAATCTGGTTCAGTATCATGGATGTACTACGCCGATAGGCTAATGGAGTTACCATCAGGGGTACTTGGAGTAGCTCTTGGAACGATTTTATTGCCATCACTTGCGAAAAGCTTTACGAGTGGCAACCAAAACGAATATCGTCACTTGATGGATTGGGGGTTACGCCTTTGTCTGCTACTGGCACTACCTTGTGCGTTAGGGTTGGCGATACTCTCTGAAGCATTAACCGTATCTTTATTCCAATACGGTAATTTTACGGCGCATGACTCACTTATGACACAATATGCCTTAATTGCCTATTGTGTCGGGTTAACTGGGATGATTTTGGTGAAAATTTTGGCACCAGGTTTTTATTCACGCCAAGATATTCGTACCCCAGTGAAAATTGCGATTGTCACGTTAATCTTAACGCAACTGATGAATTTAGCCTTTATTGGGCCATTACAACATGCAGGTTTAGCTTTATCCATTGGGTTAGCTGCCTGTTTTAATGCGGGAGTTCTCTATTGGCAATTGCGCAAGCAAGATATTTTTCAGCCTTTAGCGGGCTGGAAAGGGTTTATCGTTAAACTATTGATAGCGTTAATTGTAATGGGTGCCGTGCTATTTGGTGTCTTACATTTTATGCCGTCTTGGCAAGAAGGTAATATGCTGATGCGTATGCTACGTTTGATAGGCGTCGTGATTGTTGGTGCGGGAAGTTATTTTGTTGCTTTATACGTGCTCGGGTTCCGCCCTCGTGATTTTATGAAACGCAGTATTGCCTAATTAATAAGTATGTCAATGACCTTAAAAGCCCAATGTTAATGAGGAGAGCTCATAAAATTGGGCTTTTTTATCTATGTAATCTACGTAGTTAAGGTGCCAACAGGCATAAATTCTTTCCCTTCAATTTCTAATTATCTACTCAAATTTATTCTCTTTATAACTGAATTATTAATTTCAAAATTATTTCATGAAATTTCAATTAATTGTTTTAATTGATAAAAATAATATCCAGCTCTATTTCTGGGGTATATTTACTGGGTTGTTGTGACAGCAATTAATTTCAGGGGAGTATTCAATTTATTGAATATTATTTGTTGACCGATGTCAACGGAATGGCTATGTTATGTATCAAGGAGGTCGATGAAAAAACACCCAAATAAGCATGTTCAGGCAGCTATTGAATATGCGATAGAAAATGGCTGGGTCTGGGTTACAGCAGGAAACTCATCACATACTTTCTGCAAGTTACGCTGTGGTAACGCAGTGGGTGAACACAAAACACATATGATGAGAGTCTGGTCAACGCCAAAAGTTATGGAAGTGCATGCTAAACAGATAATACGTAAAGTGAATCACTGCATTGCTCTTTTAGGTTAATCCAAGCGGTTTAGGCCGCTTATTTATGTAAGATGGGGAAATTATGGCGCTATTTACTTTCACATTAACACTATCGGGTGTGACTGCTGATACGGAAGGCTTAGTTGATACCTTATTCGCCGCAGGCTGTTGCGATGCATTGGTGTGCTTTTATGGTAAATCGGTTTATTTAGAATTTGATAGGGAAGCGGAATCTTTTGATCTTGCAATTGAAACTGCGATTACAGATGTTGAAAGTACATCGCTGAATATAAAAGTGGAATCTATTGATTCCGCTTTGGTTGGGTTAAGTGATATTGCAGAATTGACAGGGCTAACCCGTCAAGCAGTGGCTTTGCTGAAAGATGGGGCTCGAGGTAAAGGCCATTTCCCTACACCCGTACAACGTTTGAAAGGGACATCCCCGTTATGGGACTGGGCGAGTGTTGCTGATTGGCTACAACAGAATAACCGTTTGTCGAATAACCCTGAACTTTATGAACAAGCAAAAATACTTTGTAAATGGAACTTAGTACTCCGTAATTGCGCAAATGAATATATCGATGAATTACAAAAACGAACAACAAAGTTAGCGAAACAGCGCAAACAAAAACGGCTCACCAAAGTGAACCGTTAATAGACTATTTATTGATTTGAATTACATTCTTTCAACGGTTTCAATGCCCAGAGTATCTAAGCCCGTTTTTAGAGTTTTTTGAGTTAATGCAGCCAATTTCAAGCGGCTTTGGCGCTGGGCTTCGTCATCGGCTGACAAGATAGGGCAGTGCTCATAAAAGCCTGAGAATAAACCAGCTAGTTCATATAAATAAGCACACATCACATGAGGTGTACCATCACGAGCGACAGTTAGAATGGTTTCTTCAAACTGTAACAAACGTGTCGCAAGCGCAATTTCACGTGGGTCTTGTAATGAAATAGGCAGAGTTAAGTCTGCATGGGTTAAATTGGCTTTCTTGAAAATAGAAGCCACTCGAGTATACGCATACTGCATATACGGAGCGGTATTTCCTTCGAAAGCTAACATGTTGTCCCAATCGAAAATATAATCTGTCGTTCTGTTTTTGGACAAGTCAGCGTATTTAACGGCGCCAATACCGACAACATTTGCGACATTGAGCAATTCATCTTCAGGCATATCTGGGTTTTTCTCACGGATCAGCGCTTGAGCACGTTCAACCGCTTCATCCAGTAAGTCTGATAAACGAACGGTACCACCTGTACGAGTCTTAAATGGTTTGCCATCTTTACCTAGCATCATACCGAACATGTGGTGCTCAAGTGCCATTGATTCAGGGATATAACCTGCTTTACGGACGATGGTCCATGCTTGCATTAAATGTTGATGTTGGCGAGAGTCAATATAGTAAAGTGAGCGGTCAGCATGAAGGGTTTCATAACGGTATTTCGCACAGGCAATATCAGTTGTTGTGTACAAGAAGCCACCATCTTTTTTCTGGACGATCACGCCCATTGGTTCGCCTTCTTTATTTTTAAATTCGTCGAGAAAAACAACCGTCGCGCCTTCACTCTCGACAGCTAAACCTTTGGCTTTTAAGTCTGCAACAATACCGGGTAGCATACTGTTATATAAGCTTTCGCCCATCACGTCATCTTCGGTTAAAGTGACATTTAAACGGCGATAGGTTTCTTGGTTTTGCTGCATAGTGATATCCACTAATTTGCGCCACATTTGACGACAATATTCATCACCGGATTGCAGTTTCACAACGTAGCCACGAGCGCGGACTGCGAATTCTTCATCTTCGTCGTAGTGTTTTTTGGCTTCGCGATAAAATTCTTCGAGGTCGGCAAGTGCCATATCGGTGGCATCTTCATTTTGAACTTTCTCAAGATAGGCAATTAACATACCAAATTGCGTACCCCAATCACCGACGTGGTTGGCACGGATGACTTTATGACCAATAAATTCTTGAGTGCGTGCCGCAGCATCACCAATAATGGTGGAGCGTAAGTGGCCTACGTGCATTTGTTTCGCGACATTAGGCGCAGAATAGTCAATGACAATCGTTTCAGGCTTGACGGGCGCGATGCCTAAGCGCTGGGAAGCCAATGCCTCTTCAACATGCTTTTCAACCCAAGCTGGCTCAAGGAAAATATTAATAAAGCCGGGGCCTGCAATTTCAACTTTGCTGGCAATCCCTTCCAAATCTAAGTGATTAACAAGCTGTTCAGCCAGTTGTCGCGGAGCTATCCCCATCTTTTTAGCAGCGCCCATCACTCCATTGGCTTGGTAATCACCAAACTGAGCTTTAGCGGATTGACGCACAAGTGCATCACTGTCTTCTGGAGCACCCGCTGCTAACATCGCAGCACTAATTTTATCTGAAAGAATCGCCTGAATATTCACCGAATTACCTTAAATTACGAACATAGTTACCGCATTGTGCCATCACATGCGCATAACTAAAAGGTGGAAGAGAAAAATCGGCAGGTTTTATACCACATTTTGGGGCTCTCATGCTACAGTCTGCGCCACTGTTTAGCAGATAAGTTTTTGTAAAGAGGGCGTTAAGTGCCACAGTTTAGCAAAATTTCGCAATTACAAGATTTATGGGATGACCTACCTATATTCATAGGTAAATTACAACAGATGGCGCAAGAGATAAACGTATTATTGTCATCCTTTCCGATTGACCATATTTCAGTGCGTTGTCATCATATTGCAACTGCAGAACGTTGGCACCAAGGGTTAATACAATGTGCCCAACTTTTATCTGATAATATAATTAATGGCCGACCGATTCGTTTATATGAGCTAAGTGAGCCATTAAATATCGCGGGTCAAGATGTATTTATCATTGAGTTGCCTTTTCCAAAGGACAAAATTTACTCGAAAGAAAGTTGGGAACACATCGAAATGGTAATAGATGTTGAGCCGAATCAGCTAGAAACCGCGGCATTGCAGTTATTACCTGAACCTTTACCCCAAGGGTATAGCATTAAAATGAGCCAACCCAAAGGGCAGCAAGAAAGGTTGCCAAATCCAACATTAGCAGTATCAAATGGTGAGATAACAGTTAAATACCATCCATTCCCGCTAAAAAAGATAATTGAAAGTGAAAAATAAGTGATGTAATTAACGTTATTGATCAATAGTACCTGTTAACTTTTGGCGGTGTGATATCTATCCGATAACATTTTTTGATAAATGGCATTATTAGGCGAATTGTTAACGTTTAACATTAAATCTTTCATTATTTTTTGGGCACATAAAGCCAGTGTTTTATTGCTCTATTTCGGAGGTTGTCATGGCAAAACTGGAAATCTGTTGTTTCGGAATTGAATGTGCCCAAGTGGCTCAAGAATATGGTGCAGATCGTATCGAACTGTGCTCTGGCGCCGCTGATGGTGGTCTGACACCCAGTTATGGTTACCTGAAATTAGCGAAAGAGAAACTACATATTCCAGTTCATCCTATTATTCGTCCTCGTGGTGGCGATTTTTGCTATAACATCAGTGAGTTTGATGTGATCCGTGAAGATTTAATCATGATTAAGGAAATGGGCTTTTCAGGCGCCGTTGTCGGTATATTGGATAGCGAAGGGCGTATTGATATCAACAGGATGCAAACGTTGATGGAAATAGCTCAAGGGATGAATATTACTTTCCACCGCGCATTTGATATGTGTATTAACCCATCGTTAGCTTTAGAACAATTAAAGGAACTCGGCGTGGCTCGCATTTTAACTTCTGGGCAGCAACAAAGCGCGGAGTTGGGCTTACCTCTCTTGAAAGAGTTACATGAAAAAAGCCAGCAAATCAATGGCCCACAAATTATGGCGGGTGCGGGCGTACGTTTAGCTAACCTCAGTAAATTCATGGAAATCGGTTTATCTGAGGTACACAGTTCCGCAGGGAAAACGGTACCATCAACAATGAGTTACCGCAAAGTAGGCGTTACAATGGCTTCTAATAGCGAAACCGATGAATTTACTCACTATTGTGTGGACGGCCCTACAGTAGAAGCGATGAAGGACTTTATTTCTATTACAGAAAAAGTTTCCGTTTAATTGCCGCTAGCCATAATACGCAGCTTTACTATTTACCTGCACGGCTTTGATATGGAAATTTTAAATAGATTGTTATTCACTAAGGAAAATCAATTAGTTGGTTTTTCTTAGTGTTTATTAGCTACCATGCAGTTAATTATTGCTAAAATAGTCGATAGAAATACTAATAATATGATTTATTTATCATTAATAGCTTAATTATTGCTTGTGTTGATGCATGTCAATTAACCACTTTTTTTATAAGGCTACTATCTAATTACTATAAGAATACTAAGGTAATTCAATTTATAATAATTAATAAGGTAGCAATGTAATGATCAATAAAATCAGGGAAAAAGCGCTGAGTAGGCGACAGTTTATCCAAACTTCTGCCTCTATCGCTACAACAACGGCTATCGCCAGCTCCATCTCACTACCTTTTTCCGCTCAAGCAACACCAACCATCACAATTCAACCAGATGAAGTCAGTGAAAAAATCAAATACAGCGCATGCTTAGTTAATTGTGGCAGTCGTTGCCCACTTAAAGTACATGTGAAAGATGACGTCATTACTCGTATATCGAATGAAACCATGTATGACGACACTCAGTTTGGTTTACATCAAATACGTCCTTGTTTGAGAGGGCGCTCTGTTCGCTGGAAAACCTATAACCCAGACCGCTTGAAAGACCCATTATTACGTACAGGTAAACGGGGAGAAGGCAAGTTTAAACGGATCAGTTGGGATGAAGCGACGACGATAGTGGCACAAAAATTGCGCTCAACTATTGATACATATGGCAATGAAGCGATTTACTATCAGTATGGTTCAGGATCTACCGGTGCTAATTTACAAGGACGTAATGCTTGCAAGCGGTTATTAAGCCAATTAGGTGGGTTTCTTGACCAACATGGAACCTACTCAACCGCACAAATAAACGGTGTTATTCCGTATGTTTATGGCAAGTTGGATGATTCGCTGTTATCTGAAATAGCCAATAGCGATTTAGTCGTCATGTTTGGCCATAATATCGCGGAAACACGGATGTCCGGTGGTGGGCAATTCTACGAAACCTTAAAAGCGTTGGAAAAAAGCCAAGCTAAAGTCATTATTATTGACCCACGTCGTACTGATAGCGTGACAACACTAGGTGCTGAATGGATCCCGATTTATCCGGGCACTGACGGTGCGCTTGTCGCTGCGATTATCCATACATTAATTAAAGAACAATTAACGGATGAAGCCTTTTTAGCTCAATACTGTGTGGGTTGGGATAGTCAGACACTCCCTGAGTCTGCACCAAAAAATGGTTCCTATAAGGATTATATTTTAGGGCTCAGTGATGATGGTATTGAAAAAACGCCGCAGTGGGCTAGCCAAATTACAGGCGTCTCACCAGCTCGTATTATTCAACTGGCTCGTGAGCTGGGTAATGCAAAAGCCGCGTGGATTTCTCAAGGTTGGGGGTTACAAAGAACGGCATCAGGTGAACAAGCTGCACGGGCTGTGATGATGTTACCCATTGTTACGGGGCATATTGGACGCCCAGGAACGAATGCGGGAGGATGGGGAGGAAACGTAGCGTATTCTGTGCCAGGTTTTGCTATTCCAAACCCAGTTAAAACCAAAATTCCGTGTTTTATGTGGACAGATGCGATAGCGCGCGGTACCGAAATGACCGCGACAAACTCGACACTGCTCGGTAAAGAACGACTTGAAACCAATGTGAAATTTTTATGGCACTATGCGAGTAATGTCACGGGTAACCAACATTCTGACTTAAATAAAACCCACAAAATTCTAACGGATGAGTCCCTATGTGAATTTATTTTGGTTTGGGATACGCATATGACGCCATCGACTAAATATGCGGATTTAATTTTACCTGATGTGACCAGTGTTGAATCGAATGATTTAATTAATAACTCGTATGCCAGTGGTGCTTACCATTATGCTATCCGCCTACAAAATGCGATTACGCCATTATGGGAATGTCGCCAATCTTATGATGTTTTAACTGATATCGCTGAAAAACTGGGTATTAAAGACCAATTTACCGAAGGCCGTACACATGAGCAGTGGATAGAACATTGCTATAACTTGATGCGAGAAAAAAATCCACATTTGCCAACGTTCGAAGAAACGAATGACATGGGAATTGTTGATAGAAAATTGGCGAATAGTGCAGATTATATTGCTTTAAAACCATTCAGAGATTCACCTGAAACCTCACCATTACCAACACCATCGGGTAAAATTGAAATTTATTCAGAAAGGCTCGCTAAGATAGCGAAAGAGTGGGATTACCCTGCTGACCAGCGAATACCTGCTGTGCCTGAATATTGTGTGAATACTGAAGGCGTTGAAAATAAGCAAGCTAAACAAAAATACCCGCTGCAAATGACTGGCTATCACGATAAAGGCCATGCGCATTCTTCATATTTTAATATTGCGATGCTACGCGAAGCCGTTCCGCACCAGTATTGGATTAACCCAATTGATGCGTCTGCTCGTGGTATTCAAGATGGTGATGTGACTGAAATTTTCAATGACCGTGGATGTATGCATATTAAAGCAAAAGTGACAGAACGCGTATTACCCGGTGTGATTGCAGTTCCGCAAGGTGCTTGGCGAGAAGTCAATGAAGAGGGGGTCGATATTGGTGGCTGTATTAATACACTCACCACACAGCAGCCTTCCGCTCTCGTTAAAGGAAATCCGCAACATACTAACTTAGTTGACGTGAAACGTGCATAAGGAGTGACGAATGAAACAGTATGGTTTTTATTTTGACTCAACAAAATGCACAGGTTGTAAAACGTGTCAGGTGAGTTGTAAGGATGAAAAGGACCTTGATTTAGGGCCTAAATTCCGTCGGGTATACGAGTTTGGTGGTGGAAGTTGGCAACAGCAAGAGGGGATATGGCAACAGAATGTTTATAGTTACTATCTATCAATTTCTTGTAATCATTGTTCTAACCCTACCTGTGTTGCAGGTTGCCCAACCGGTGCAATGCATAAACGTGAACAAGATGGGTTAGTAGTAGTAGACCAAACCATTTGTGTCGGGTGCCGTTACTGCGAACTACGTTGTCCATACGGCGCACCACAGTATGACGAAAAGAAAAAATTGATGAGTAAATGCGATGGGTGCTATGAGCGGGTCGAAAAAGGGATGAATCCTGTTTGTGTTGAATCTTGTCCACAACGCGCATTGGACTTTGACGATATCAACATTCTTCGCGAGCGCCATGGCAATATTAGTGGGATTGCCCCCATGCCAAACCCAGCTCTTACTAATCCTAATATTGTCATTAAGCCGCACAAGGATGCTAAACCTTGCGGTGACAAGAGCGGTAAATTACAAAACCCAGCAGAGGTATAACATGCACGAACTTCCACTCGTTTTTTTCACCGTATTGGGGCAGTCGGCAGCAGGTTTATATTTATTGGTATATGCGAGCCGAAAACTGGGCATGTTGGGCGAAACCCAATTGCGTCATGCCAATATAGCGGCATTTGTCATTATGATCATTGCGCTAGCCATCGGTGGGCTACACGTTGGGCAGCCTCTGCGCTTCTTTAATATGCTTTTAGGTGTAGGCCGTTCACCAATGAGTAATGAAGCTTTGCTTAGTGGTATTTTTGTTGCTTTTGGGGCTGCAACTTTATTATTCACCTTGTTTATTAAAAATAAAGCGCTAAGTGAACTGTGCAATGTTGCCACGGTTATTTTTGGTTTGGCATTCGTCTGGTCAATTCCTCAAGTGTATAATATTGCGACGGTAGCCAATTGGTTTACTGTTTTCACAACCGTACAAATGTGGATGACTCTGTTAGTTGCTGGTGGCGCATTGGCTATTCTATTCGGTGCTCAGCGGTTAGGGGCGATGGCATTTTTGATTGGTTCAATTATTATTTTTGCCACTCGTGCCGCTTATGTGTCATTTTTAGGCGAAACAGGACCAGAGATTAGCGCTGAACAAGCTGGTTTTTGGAGCTTCCAGTTAGTCGTATTAGCGGTGATGCTGTTCGTTTATCCGGCTCTATTATATCGCGGAAGAAACTCATCTGTAATATTAGGCTTATGTGCGCTAGCCGTTATTTTAGCGGAGTTAGTTGGCCGAATTGCCTTCTATAATTTATGGCAAATAACAATGTAATATCTTGATAAAAAAGAAATAAAATGCCTACGACGTAATTGCCATAGGCATTTTTTTATGGTTTACGAGCAACTAAAATAGCGCGTAATGGTGCAGGGTAGCCCTCGATAGTTTTGGTTTTATCATTAGGGTCTAAAAATTCAGCCAATGAATCTGTTTTCATCCATTGTGTGCGGCGTTGCTCTTCCAAAGAGGTCACTTCTTGGTCAACAATCCGGACATCAACAAAACCACATTTTTCTAACCAAACTTTGAGCATTTTAGCGGAGGGAATAAAATAGACATTACGCATTTGAGCATAACGGTCACCGGGGATCAAACACTGAAATTCATCCCCCTCAATAACTAGACTCTCTAAAACCAATTCACCTTCGCTCACTAATTGGTTCTTAAGTTGCCACAAATGGTCAAGAGGTGAACGGCGGTGATAAAGTACACCCATTGAAAACACAGTATCAAATGCCTTTAACTCTGGCAGTTGTTCGATACCTAAAGGCAATAAGTGCGCACGTTGGTCATCGCCCAATAATTTTCTCACCGCCTCAAATTGGCATAAAAATAATTCAGTTGGGTCGATACCGACAACAAATTTGGCATCTTGCCCTAACATACGCCACATGTGATAGCCACTGCCGCAACCGACATCTAAGACATAACGGTCCTTTAGTGATGAAATATGGGGTAATACGCGATCCCATTTCCAGTCAGAGCGCCATTCGGTATCAATATTCACACCATAGAGAGAAAAAGGGCCTTTACGCCATGGCATTAATTGTTCAAGAATATTATTCAGGCGCCGAGTTTCACCGGCTGTGAGCTCGGGTTCACGTGTAGCAGTCACGCTGTTGCGTAAATCCAAATCAGTAGGGACCATTACTGGCAGGTTATCTAGCATTTTTTCCCATGAAGAAAAACCACCGTGTAACCCTTGTTTTTTCCATGCTGAAAGTTGTGCCGGAAGCGTTTCAAGCCAATGACTTAGGGGGCCAACCGCAATTTGTTGGTAAAAACGACCAAAATCAATCATGCTTAGGCCTCTTTAACCGCTAACAGTGAACCAAAATTAAAACACTGGAACCAAACTTCACAGTGAGTAAAACCTGCATTTTTTAAACGCGCTTTATGTGCTTCAACAGAATCTGTGAGCATCACGTTTTCTAACATGCTACGTTTTTGGCTGATTTCTAATTCGCTATAGCCATTCGCCCGTTTGAAGTCGTGATGCATATTGAATAATAACTCACCGATTTCATTATCTTCGAAGTTAAATTTCTCAGAAAGGACTAAAATACCGCCGGGTTGTAGCCCTTGATAAATTTTACTGAGTAATAATTGGCGATCTTCTGGGTTGAGAAACTGCAAAGTAAAATTGAGCACAACCATAGAGGCGTTTTCAATATTTACATCACGAATATCACCTTCTATAACTTCAACCGGTGTGTCAGCACGATAGGCATCAATATGGCGGCGGCAACGTTCAACCATTGCAGGGGAGTTATCAACAGCAATAATTTTGCTTTTTTCTACTGTAATATTACGCCTTATCGATAAGGTTGCTGCACCTAAAGAGCAGCCTAAATCGTAAACATGGCTGTTGGGTTTGACAAAGCGATCCGCTAGCATGCCAATCATCGTAATAATATTAGAGTACCCTGGCACGGAGCGTTGGATCATATCAGGGAATACTTCAGCCACTTTTTCATCGAATTGCCAGTCACCAAGGTTAGCGATAGGCGCAGAGAAAAGGCGGTCTTTTGAGGTTGGATCCGAGTTTGACATAAGTTCTGTATTAATCAAAAACAAAAGTAGGGAAGGATTGTATCAGAAAGGCAGTCTACTGAAAATCAATCCATAAGCAATGAAATAATGAGCGGCACATTAATAATTCGTGCCGTTACAGAGAATAAAAACTAAAGATTAAATGAAACGATTTGTAGCCAAGGTAGGTAATAAGTATTGGCGATAACCATCAGCGCCATAGCAAGGTAAGTTGCTGCCATGCCTGAACGGCGATATGAGTAATCGTGATTTTTTAAACCATAAGAGTGCAGTATTCGCCCTGCAATTAAGATCAAGCCACAAATATGAATCATCCACACTTGTGCGCCATTCATTTCCATTAAAAGCAATAAAATTAAAGAGATGGGAATGTATTCGATGGCATTACCATGAACGCGGATTGCGGTTTGCAACTCATAAAAACCGCCATCACCATAAGCTATACGGTATTGATTACGCAGCTTCACAACATTTAAGGATAATCTAAGAAGCAGTAAGGCACCCAGTACAGCGTACAAAGAGCTGACCATTTTTTACTCCACCATAAAACGAATCAAACTATGAAAACACCTAAAAATATAAGTTATAGTAATGGGTATTAACAATATTTGGTGAATTGTAAATCCTAAAAAGCCGTTCGACAAATGAAATCACAACTTTTTTAAGTAATCACATAGGCTTTATTGAATTAATCCGTCTTTTTTTAATTGTGACAGAATGGTCACCGCAGTACTTGAGCAGCGAGGTAAATCGTTAATGCTAAACCAATCCAATTCGGCAATCTCAGCAGCAGGATGGGGTTCGCCTCTATAGTCCGCAAAGTAGCAACGAATACGGACTTGCGTTCCATCTGATTTTCCATCAGCAGGGCCAATAAACTCGCCATAAAACCGGATAGAACTGATAACTAAGTCGAGTTTTAATTCTTCGGCAATCTCACGGCAGAGTGCTTGTACATCCGTCTCACCTTGTTCGCGTTTTCCACCGGGTATATAAAACAAACTTTTATTATGGGAACGCACCATCGCAATTTTGTGATCTGATAGGGTGATTAACCCAAGCTTATCGATGATTTTAACACTCATAATAGGGTCACTCTATTATTTACTGATGATAAAATAATTATGGTTATAAGTGAGTCATTAAGTAAACTGATAAAATTACTTAATGACTTAAATTAAATTTTTAAATGCTATTTCTTTTCAACGATTTTTATCAATTCATAACGAATACTTGGGGCATCAGCCGGTGGGTTAGGTACATCGAATTGCTTCACTTGTACAGTATAAGTGAAGCCTGGTTGATATTCGAAGCCTTGAATTGAGCTATAAAAAAGTTGCCAGTCATCACTAGGGTTTTCTTTCACTTTCATACACTTCATTGGGGCAACGCCCATACAATCAGCAAGTGAAGAATCAATATAAAAAGTTTTTGTATTATCAGTCTCTGCGGGTTTCATGTTTTGGCATCCAGCGAGTAGTACGAACATGGAAGTGGCAAGTAAAAATTTTTTCATGGGCAATCCTTAAACTGCAGATGATGATTAATTCAGCGTTATATCTATATATTTTGATTATAGCAAACTGAAAAAGGTAACGATTCTGAAATAGAAAGATTAATGATTAAAGAGGTATTTATTAATCAATAATTGAATTGGAATGCATTAAGTGATGATTTTTTGCTCAAAAAGGCTTCGAGCTGATGAAATAAACCTTTGCTGCAATATGTACATGGTGCGGATAGTCCCTTAAAATCGATAGGATCATCGTGATAGACGTCTATCTCGCTATTCAATTTTATTATTGTTGATTAGTAAAACAATAATTGATGAAAATATGATTAAAAACAAAATGGTTTACGCGTTATGTAGAATACGTAACTATTTGTCTAACAGAATTTCCTGTATAATGTCTGCCTTTTTGACATTCTGAATTTTCAGCCCGTGTTTCGCAAATAAATAGGGTTCAGCAAAATGCCAAAATCCCGCAGCAAGCAAAAGCACAACAGCTGAGTAAAAGGATATTGTATGCGTACTAATTATTGTGGGCAGTTAAACATCGCTCACGAAGGCCAAAAGGTCACTCTTAGTGGATGGGTAAACCGCCGCCGCGATTTAGGTGGTTTGATTTTTATCGATATGCGTGACCGTGAAGGTATCGTGCAAGTTTTCTTCGATCCCGATCGTAAAGACATATTTGAAAAAGCGTCAGAGCTGCGTAATGAGTTCTGTATCCAAATCACAGGGACAGTACGCGCACGTCCAGATAGCCAAAAAAATAAAGACATGGCAACGGGCGAAATTGAAGTTTTTGCTGAAGAACTGAATGTTTTTAATAAGTCAGAGCCACTGCCGTTAGATAGCAACCAAACAAATACAGAAGAGCGTCGTTTAAAATATCGTTATTTAGATTTACGTCGCCCAGAGATGTCTGACCGTCTGCGTACGCGTGCTAAAATCACCAGCTTTGTTCGTAACTTTATGGATAAAGAAGGGTTCTTGGACGTTGAAACGCCAATGCTAACCAAAGCAACGCCAGAAGGTGCTCGTGACTATTTAGTACCAAGCCGTGTTCATAAAGGTAAATTTTACGCATTACCGCAATCACCACAATTATTTAAACAATTGCTGATGATGTCAGGTTTTGACCGTTATTATCAAATCGTAAAATGCTTCCGTGATGAAGACCTACGTGCGGACCGTCAACCTGAATTCACCCAAATCGATGTTGAAACCTCGTTCATGACCGCAGAGCAAGTGCGTGAAATTATGGAACGTATGATCCGTAATTTATGGTTAGAGGTAAAAGGGGTTGATTTAGGCAACTTCCCAATCATGACTTTTGCGGAAGCTATGCGTCGTTATGGTTCAGATAAACCAGACTTACGTAACCCAATGGAGCTGGTGGATGTTGCGGATATCGTAAAAGATGTTGAATTTGCGGTGTTCTCAGGCCCAGCAAACGACCCGAAAGGTCGTGTTGCGGCCCTGAAAGTCCCCGGTGGCGCAGCTATGACCCGTAAACAAATCGACGAATATGGTCAATTCGTTGGTATTTATGGTGCGAAAGGCTTGGCTTGGATGAAAGTCAACGAGCGAGCTAAAGGCCTTGACGGTATTCAAAGTCCAGTTGCAAAATTCTTGAGTGAAGACGTGATTAACCAGTTATTAGACCGTACTGGTGCCGTTGATGGCGATATCTTGTTATTCGGCGCGGGCGCGAAAAATGTGGTGACCGATTCAATGGGTGCGCTACGCTTGAAAGTCGGTCGTGACTTTGAATTAACCGATTTAAATAGCTGGCAGCCACTGTGGGTGATTGATTTCCCAATGTTTGAAGATAATGGTGAAGGCGGGTTAACTGCGATGCACCATCCATTTACGTCTCCTAAAGATTTCTCACCTGAAGAACTGGCGAGTAAACCTGAAGAGGCCGTTGCTAATGCGTATGATATGGTCATCAATGGTTACGAAGTTGGCGGTGGTTCAGTCCGTATTCACCGCAACGAAATGCAACAAACGGTATTTAGTATTTTAGGTATTAATGAAGAAGACCAACGCGAAAAATTCGGTTTCTTATTAGATGCATTGAAATATGGTACACCACCACATGCAGGCTTAGCATTTGGTCTTGACCGTTTAGTGATGCTGTTAACAGGAACGGATAATATTCGTGATGTTATTGCTTTCCCGAAAACAACAGCGGCCGCGTGTCTAATGACGAATGCACCGAGCCATGCTAACCCGGATGCATTAACGGAACTTGCTATCGCTGTGGTTGCGAAAGACGAAGAGTAAGTTCAATGAAAAAATATAAGCACCCAGAATCAGTATTAGTCATTATTGTGGCTCAAAATAGTGGACGGGTGCTTATGTTACGACGTAAAGACGACCCAGGCTTTTGGCAATCAGTGACCGGAAGTTTGGAGCCTGATGAAAAACCGTATGAAACGGCGTGTCGTGAAATTAAAGAAGAAACAGGTTTTGAGGTTGAACAAAACCAGCTGCAAGATTTGTCGCACAGTATCATCTTTGAAATTTTCCCACATTTCAGGCATCGTTATGCACCCGATGTTACGCATTGCAAAGAACATTGGTTTAAAATGGTGCAAAGTGAAGAAAAAATGCCATTACTGACGGAACACAGCGAATATCGTTGGCTAGCACCAGATGAAGCGGCGAGCTTAACGAAATCCTGGAGCAACAGTCAGGCTATTTTAGAATTTGCTGTTTAATTATTTATTGACGTTTTTTGGAGATATTTCATGGCAGGTCATAGTAAATGGGCCAACACCAAACACCGTAAAGCGGCACAAGATGCTAAGCGCGGTAAAATTTTCACTAAAATTATCCGTGAATTAGTGACTGCAGCGCGTTTAGGTGGTGGTGATCCCGCAACAAACCCACGTTTACGTGCAGCGGTAGATAAAGCATTATCTAACAACATGACTCGTGACACCTTAAACCGTGCTATCGCTCGTGGTGTTGGTAATGATGATAACGATAATATGGAAACCATCATTTATGAAGGTTATGGCCCAGGCGGAACGGCTGTTATGGTTGAATGTTTAAGTGATAACCGTAACCGTACTGTTTCTGAAGTGCGTCATGCATTTACTAAAACGGGTGGTAACTTGGGGACAGACGGCTCTGTTTCTTACTTATTTACTAAACGCGGCGTAATCACCTATGCGCCTGGTGTTGATGAAGATGCGATCATGGAAGCGGCATTAGAAGCGGGTGCTGATGATGTTGAAACTTATGATGATGGCGCAATCGATGTTTACACAACGCCAGAAACTTTTGGTGAAGTGAAAGATGCATTAGATGCTGCGGGTTTCACCAGTGAAGCTGCAGAAGTCTCAATGATCCCATCAACTAAAGCCGAGTTAGATGCAGAAACAGCGCCTAAATTGTTACGTCTTATCGATATGTTAGAAGATTCAGACGACGTTCAGGAAGTTTACCACAATGGTGATATTTCTGACGAAGTCGCTGCCACACTGTAAGTTGTGAGGCACTAAATGGCGGCCTAGTCATTTAGCATAATCCGCGTAGAGAAAGCGGGCTGATGCAGCCTGTTTTCTCTAACGCCTTCGATGCTTTCCTTCCTTTTATTCGCTATACTTGGCTAAGTATCAGTGCCATAACTCGCCTTTATTATCACTATTCTGAATGTTGGATTTGATATTCAAATAGCTATTTGATTGAAATTGATAGTATTATGAAGCTTATTAGAACAACATGATTAATATAAAGAGGCATAAGTAAATTTATATGGCGATTATTTTAGGTATTGATCCTGGCTCTCGTATTACGGGGTACGGTGTTATTCGCCAACAAGGCCGGCAACTACTGTATTTAGGTAGTGGGTGTATTCGTACACAAGTTGATGATTTACCAAGCCGTCTGCAACGAATTTACGCGGGCGTCTCGGAAATTATCACTCAATATCAACCGGATGTATTATCCATTGAACAAGTTTTTATGGCGAAGAATGCGGATTCAGCATTAAAACTTGGGCAAGCTCGGGGGGTTGCGATTGTCGCCGCTGCAAACATGAATATACCCGTATTTGAATATGCGGCTCGTCAGGTTAAACAAACAGTTGTAGGCACAGGAGCCGCAGAAAAAAGCCAAGTACAACATATGGTTAAATCGATTCTGAAGTTGTCAGCGAGTCCACAATCTGATGCGGCAGATGCTTTGGCAATTGCGATAACACATTGCCATTTCAATCAAAACCTTTTAAAAGTTGGCGACCCACGGTTAGTTTTAACTCGAGGTCGTTTAAGATAGCGAGTTTATCTTAAACAGAATTGCTTATTAATAAATAGCTCGTAGCTGGATATGCATCCAGCATTTTTTATGGTATAAACAACAGTATTAATGATAATAAATCAACCTGTTCAGGGTTTAGATAGTATGTTCAGGGTTTAGATAGCAATAGAGGGCTTCAATGTGATAGGTCGTTTACGTGGTATTGTTTTAGAAAAGCAACCTCCAATCGTATTATTAGAACTACAAGGTGTTGGTTATGAAGTCCATATGCCAATGACTTGTTTCTATGAGTTGCCCGAAATTGGTCAAGAAGCGATTGTGTTCACTCACTTTGTTGTTCGTGAAGATGCTCAATTACTATATGGGTTTAATGATAAGCAAGAAAGGGCATTATTTAAAGAGCTGATCAAAGTAAATGGTGTTGGCCCCAAATTAGCCCTCGCGATTTTATCCGGTATGTCTGCTCAACAATTTGTTTCCGCTATCGAACAAGAAGCTATTGCATCACTGGTTAAATTACCTGGAATTGGTAAGAAAACCGCAGAACGTTTAGTGGTCGAAATGAAAGACCGCTTCAAAGGCCTCAATGGGGATTTATTTAATCCAAATAGCGACATTAATCTGCCAAATGTAAACAGTAAAGTTCCCAATATGGCGGATATCGAAGCAGAAGCTGCCGCCGCATTGATTGCTTTAGGGTATAAACCACAAGAAGCAAGTCGAATGGTGAGTAAAGTTGCAAAACCGGATAGCGATTCTGAAACATTGATCCGTGATGCCCTTCGTGCCGCACTTTGATTGAGAGAATTTTAATATGATTGAAGCTGATCGCCTAATAACTGCTGAAGTATTACAGTCAGATGAAGAAGCTATTGACCGTGCGATCAGGCCAAAGCTATTGAATGAGTATATTGGTCAGCCTCAGGTTAAAGACCAAATGGAAATATTTATTCAAGCAGCGAAAATGCGAGGCGATGCGCTTGACCACCTGCTCATCTTTGGCCCTCCAGGGTTAGGAAAAACAACTCTAGCAGGGATTGTTGCAAATGAACTCGGTGTTAATCTGCGTACAACTTCAGGGCCCGTATTAGAAAAAGCAGGCGATTTAGCTGCCATGCTAACTAATTTAGAGCCCCATGATGTCCTATTTATTGATGAAATCCATCGATTATCCCCAGTTGTTGAGGAAATACTTTATCCCGCAATGGAAGATTACCAACTCGATATCATGATAGGTGAAGGGCCTGCAGCGCGCTCGATTAAAATTGATCTCCCGCCTTTCACATTAATTGGTGCAACGACTCGGGCAGGGTCGCTCACATCACCATTACGTGATCGCTTTGGTATTGTGCAACGGCTAGAATTTTATCAAGTTGATGATTTACAACATATTGTCAAACGTAGTGCCCAATATATGGGGTTAGATATCACCGAAGAAGGTGCGCTACAAGTTGCGATGCGTTCAAGGGGAACTCCACGTATCACTAACCGTTTGTTACGTCGTGTGCGGGATTTTGCTCAGGTGAAAGGTGATGGTTCGATTGATGGGCTAATTGCTAACCAAGCTTTGGACATGTTAAATGTCGATGCTGCAGGTTTTGATTATTTAGATAGAAAGCTTCTAGTTGCTATCATTGATAAATTTATGGGTGGTCCTGTTGGTGTTGATAACCTCGCAGCAGCCATTGGGGAGGAGCGTGAAACCATAGAGGATGTTTTAGAGCCTTATCTTATCCAGCAAGGTTTTATTCAGCGTACCCCTAGAGGTCGAATGGCGACGGTTCATGCGTATAACCACTTTGGCTTAACGCCTAAAGAAATTTAATTATATTAAATGAATAAATATGGCCCCAACATTGTTTTCAATGTTGGGGTCATTTACATTAAAAATAGTATGTAATGACTGAAATTATGTAGCTTAAAGCTTAAATTAATTTTTCGCTTTTATTACTAAGCTAAGTACAAATAGTATAGCCGACACCAACACAACTGACGGCCCAGCAGGAGTATCGTAGAAAGCAGAGAAAGTTAGCCCCCCGGTTACAGCAATCATACCAATTAAGACAGCGATGAAAGCCATTTGCTCAGGTGTTCGAGCAAAACGCCGAGCCGTTGCTGCAGGTATAATCAATAAAGACGTAATAATTAACGCCCCAACAAATTTCATAGCGATACCAATTGTTAGTGCGGTAACTAACATTAGTAATAAACGCAGTCTTTGAATATTAATCCCATCAACAAAAGCAAGTTCAGGGCTAACTGTTATCGACAAAAGTGCCCGCCAACGATAAAAAAGCAACCCGCAAACGACAATAACACCAATAAAAATCGTTATAATATCTTCATAGCTTACTGAGAGTAAGTCACCAAATAAGTAAGCCATTAGGTCAACACGGACATTAGCCATCAAGCTAACAACGACTAAACCTAAAGACAGTGAACTGTGCGCCATAATACCCAGTAGAGTATCAACAGCAAGTTGTGGCCGCTTTTCTAGCCAAACTAAAATTAAGGCCAATAACAAAGTGACAGCAATAACAGCATAGAATGGGTTGATATTTAATAGAAGCCCAAATGCGACGCCTAGCAATGAAGCATGAGCTAGTGTATCGCCAAAATAGGACATTCGGCGCCACACAACAAAAGAGCCTAAAGGACCTGCCGCAATGGCAAGTAGCATGCCTGCTACCCAGCCGGGTAATAGTAACTCAATCATGTTTGCAGTCCTTGCTGTGTTGGTGACCAACAATAATATTGCCTTCTAAATCATGTTGATGATTATGTTGATGACGGTATACACCGAGTTGTTGAGCACCCCGATAACCAAACATTGCCACAAACTCAGGGTGGTTTGAAACAACGTCTGGCGCGCCAGAACAGCAAATATGGCCGTTAATGCAAAGTACTTTATCTGTTTTTGCCATCACGAGATGTAAGTCATGGGAAACCATTAATACAGCACAATTAAGCTCAGTTCTTAATTGATTAATTAAATCATATAGTGCAACTTGGCCTGTAATATCAACACCTTGAGCGGGTTCATCGAGCACTAACAGGTCAGGTTTATTGAGTAGGGCGCGAGCCAGTAAAACACGTTGAGTTTCACCGCCTGATAATTTTTGCATCGGTTGCTCGAGTAAATGCGTTGCTTTGACTCTTTCGAGTGCAGGTAACAAATGCTCTTTACGAGCACCGAGCTTTAATAACATAAAACGTTTAACAGTAAGAGGTAGCGTGGTATCCAGATGAAGTTTTTGTGGAACATAGCCAATAGCAAGAGAAGAGGGACGCGTAATGGTACCTGATGTAGGGGCAAGTAACCCGAGTACAACACGTACAATAGTTGATTTTCCAGCGCCATTTGGGCCTAAAAGGGTTACGATATCACCTTTATTCAGTTCAAAGGTAACATCGTTAAGGACCTGTTTTTCACCAAATGAAACAGAAATTTTATTTAAAGTCAGTAATGGTTGCATATGAAAAACATCTTGCAGAATTCATTTTGTGTTATATTATAACATTTCAAAATCAAAATCACGGAAAAAGACTGCTATGATACATAAATCGAAAAACATTGCCTGCAAATTTCTTTTCGGGGCGGTGGCGACCTCCATATTAAGTGCAACTATGGTATCAACTGCTAATGCTGATGTTGTAACGTCAATTCGCCCTCTGGCCTTTATTGCCGCAGGGATTGCAGACGGTGTCACTGAGACACAAGTTTTATTACCAGATGGTGCTTCACCTCATGATTATGCACTTAAACCCTCTGATTTGAAAAAAATTAAACAGGCTGATCTATTCGTATGGGTTGGACCTGATATGGAAATGTTTTTACAGAAGCCAATCAATACATTACCACAGAATAAACGCCTAGCATTGGCTGAGCAGAAAAACATTAAGCCACTACTTATGGCGGAGTCACATGAAGATGAACACGACCATGAACATGGAGATGAAGCTAACCATGACAGGGATCACGAACATCATCATCATGGTGAGTATAATATGCACGTTTGGTTATCACCAGAGATCGCAAATTTTGCTGCGCAAGACATTTATGGACGCTTAGTAGAGCTTTATCCTGACCAAAAAGATAAGCTAGACGTAAACCTTCGTAAATTCAAAGAAAATATGGCGCAAAATGATCAGAAAATTGCTAAGATTTTGCAGCCAGCTAGAAACAAGGGTTATTTCGTTTTTCACGATGCTTATGGCTACTTTGAAAAACACTATCAACTCGCTCCTTTAGGGCATTTTACGATAAACCCAGAAATACAGCCAGGCGCGCAAAAATTACATCAAATACGAACACAATTGGTTGAGCATAAAGCGCAATGTGTTTTTGCTGAGCCACAATTCAGGCCTGCTGTGATTGAAAGTGTAGCACGTAATACGGGGGTGAAAATGGGAACTCTCGACCCATTAGGGATTGGGCTGGCTATAGGGCCGGATAGCTACATGAAGTTTTTGACTCAATTATCAGAGCAATACGCCAGCTGCCTGGATTAAAAATAGAAGGAATTGTTTAAGTGCAGCAAATGGCCAAGAGTCTGGTTCAGGTATATGGTAGCCTGTCTAGAACACATAAGATTGTATTAAGTACGCTCACTGTAGCGACTATGGCCGTCGCAATTTGGCGGCCAGTTCATGTACCAACGACAACTGAAAATGATGGCACACCGGATACCATCATACCGCTCTCATTATTACCTGCAAGTGATGCTACCGACGATATAATTCAAGACAGTAGTGAACAGCTACCTGATGAAGGCCTTGCTGATACCGAAGCTGAAGCAATAGAGACAGGGGGAGAAGCTGCGCCTCTCCCCCATGAATATGTTGTTGCAAGTGGTGATAACTTAACGACTATTTTAACTCAATTCGGTATTGAAGCTGGGGATGTTGCAACGCTATCTAACCAACATAAGTCATTGAGAAACCTTAAAATAGGCCAATCCTTAAATTGGTCTTTAACAGAACAGGGTGAGTTAGAATCATTGACTTGGGATGTTTCTCGCCGTGAGACCCGTATTTTTACCCGCGTAGGAACGACAAATAAATTTGAAGAAACTAAGCAAATTCGCGAAGGTGAATGGACTAACAGTGTTTTAAAAGGTACGGTTGACGGTTCGTTTGCACAAAGTACAAGCAAAGCGGGCTTAACACGTAATGAAGGCCGTGAGGTGATTAAAGCTTTACAATGGCAGGTTGATTTCAAAAAATTGAAAAAAGGCGATAAATTCAGTGTGTTAATGAGCAGAGAAATGCTTAACGGGCGCAGTGAGCAGAGCCAACTCATTGGTGTTCGTCTGCAAACTAATGGAAAAAGCTATTATGCTTTTCGTGCTGAAGATGGGCGCTATTATGATAGCGAAGGGAATGGCTTAGAACGCGGTTTCTTACGTTTTCCAACCGCTAAACAGTTTAGAGTGTCTTCACAATTCAATCCTCGGCGAGTTAACCCAGTTACTGGGCGTGTAGCACCGCATAAAGGTGTGGATTTCGCAATGCCTGTTGGCACGCCAGTACTTGCTGTTGGTGATGGTGAAGTGATTGTTTCAAAATACAGCGGCGCTGCAGGCAACTTTATTGCTATCCGTCATGGGCGTCAATACACCACTCGTTACATGCACTTACGCCAATTGTTAGTTAAGCCTGGGCAAAAAGTTAAGCGTGGTGATAGAATTGCGCTATCAGGTAATACTGGGCGTTCGACCGGGCCTCATCTACATTTTGAAATGTGGGTGAATCAACAAGCAGTAAATCCACTTACTGCGAAATTACCAAGTTCTGGTGGCTTAACAGGAAAAGAACGTAAAGAATATTTAGCGCTAGTAAAAGAAACGAAACCACAACTTAAACTACAGTAACGTAAGTTTCTATTTTATCGCTGGCAGGTACTTGTATCTGCCAGTTTTCTTTGTAATGCTCCCGCAAACTATTATTATAAGCTATAGAGAGATAGCTAATATTCACTTGAGTACAGCATGAATAGAGATCAAGACACTGATAGTAAAAAAGGCTATATGCCAACTTTTCACCGTTCTTATCTATTACCTAAATATTGGGGGGTATGGTTAGGAGCGGGTATTTTGGCAGGATTGGCTTTCATTCCGGTTAAAATCCGTGACCCTTTACTCGCTAAAATAGGAAAATGGGTTGGGCGATTGGCTAAAAGTGGCCGTCGTCGTGCCAAAATTAACTTACTTTATTGTTTTCCTAAATTGACAGAACAACAACGAGAAGAATTAGTTGATCGTATGTTTGAAACCGCACCACAGTCTTTTGTTATGTTGGCAGAGCTATGTCTTCGTGGTGCAAGTAAAACGCTAGCTAGAACGCATTGGCATAATCAAGAAATTATAGAGCGCTTAAAACAGCAGCAAAGCAATGTTATTTTTATGGTTCCTCATGGCTGGGCCGTTGATGCACCAGCGATGTTATTAGCAGCAAAAGGCCAGAAAATGGCTGCAATGTTTCATCACCAAAAGAACCCAGTTGCAGATTATTTATGGAATAAAGCGAGATACCATTTCGGGGGGCGCTTGCATTCAAGAGAAGCGGGTATTAAGCCTTTTATTGCTTCTGTTAGACAAGGATATTGGGGGTTTTATCTTCCAGACCAAGATCATGGTGAGGAGCATAGCGAATTTGTTGATTTTTTTGGTACATATAAGGCAACATTACCTGCAATCGGTAGGTTAATGAAAGTTTGTAAAGCGAAAGTTGTGCCACTATTTCCCGTTTATGACCATAAAACGCATCAATTGCATATTTTTATCCGTGAACCAATGGATGATATCGATGGTAAGGACGATAAGTATATTGCACGAAGAATGAATGAGGAGCTGGAATATCTGGTTTCCCCGAACTTAGAACAATACACATGGATACTAAAGCTATTAAAAACGCGAAAAGAGGGAGAAATAGAACCTTATCAGCGAAAAGATCTTTACCGTTAGTGTCCAGATGTACAGAATAATTTTTAAGCCATTACCTTTTGAGTAATGGCTTTTTTGTGCATAGAAAACCCCCAGCTAGGCTGGGGGTTCCGTAAAGCTTTCAGCTTTGAATAAGATATTAAAACCCCTTTTGATTTGTTAAAACACCTTGCGGTCTGGCAACTGCAAGAGTCAAACAAAAAATCAAAAGGGGGGTCCCAATGGGGGACGAAAAGAGCTTAGCGCATACACGATGGAATTGTAAATATCACATTGTTTTTGCCCCAAAGTATAGAAGGCAAGTTTTCTACGGTGAAAAACGTAGGGCGATAGGTAGTATTTTAAGGAAATTGTGTGAGTGGAAAAATGTCAGGATAGTGGAGGCAGAATGTTGTGTTGACCACATACACATGCTTCTAGAAATCCCACCCAAGATGAGTGTTTCGAGCTTTATGGGGTATTTAAAAGGAAAAAGTAGCCTAATGCTTTATGAGCAATTTGGGGATTTAAAGTTTAAATATCGAAATAGAGAGTTTTGGTGCAGAGGGTACTATGTTGATACGGTAGGAAAGAATACGAAACGAATACAAGAATGTATAAAACATCAGTTAGAACAGGATAAATTGGGAGAGCAATTGTCGATCCCCTATCCGGGCAGCCCGTTTACGGGCCGTAAGTAATCCATAGATGCAAATGTCAGGGCCGTTATGCGCCTGTTAGGGCGCGGCTGGTAACAAAGCCTTATAGGCGCATATTAAAAACCTCCGGCTATGCCGGAGGATATTTATTTTTTTGTCTAAAAGTGTGCTCATCATAGAAATATACACTTAATCCTCATAATTTTGAAAAGCTGGGTACCATTATTAATGGTGTATAGTTATTTAATTTATTTTTATATTTCTTGGTTTTATTATTAGGCTGTTTTTAGTTACTTGTATTGATCTTTTCGAGAGTATAAGAGAACTGATAGCTTTACATAAAAAATATCCCCTATTAAAAATGATTATCGATATATCAAAATAAATAACTTAAAAATTTTTAAATATATGAGTAAATAAGGAATGGTATGTAAAAGTATTTATTAACGATAAATAAAATATATCTCCCAGGTTAATAATTTGGAGACTCTATGGTTAAAACCCGAACTACGTTAGACCAATGGATAACCCTACAAGCGGTGGTTGACTACGGTGGTTTTGCTCAAGCAGCTGAAATCTTGCATAGAACACAATCATCAATTAGTTATACTATCAGTAAATTAGAGCAAACGTTAGAAATTGAAATATTTTCTTTAGAAAAACGTCGTGCAGTATTAACTAAACAAGGGGAACAGTTATTAGCGTTATCAAGAGAAGTAACAAGTAAAGCGATTTCATTAGAAGAGGTTGCCAAATCATTAAATTATGAGGGAAATAATAAAATTAATATAGTTATAGATTCGCTATATCAAAGTGATGAAATACTTAAAAAAATTGGAGAGCTAAGCTGCTCTAGAAAGGATTATGATATTGATCTTAAGAAGATTTCACTAAGAAAATCAGATGTTTTTACAATTAAAAATTATGATTTACTAATTACTCATCATTACATTGAGTCGTTAAATCCCATATTTCTTGAACAGGTTGAAGCGGTGCTTGTAACCAACCCAAATCATAAGCTGCAACATTGTTCAGTTGACAATATACTGAAAATAATGGAAAAAACAGCCTCAATTTCTTTGAAGCTTACAGGTATGAATGGGATCAAAAGCATCCAAACTATCCATATTTCTAATGTGGAATTAGCAATTAAATTAGCCGAAAATTCGGTTGGTTATTTATGGTTGCCGAAAAATTTAATCCAGAAAGAATTAAATAATAATTCATTAAAAGAGCTTGAAATAGTAAATAAAAAGTCGTTCTATAATTTTTATATGTATATTAATAAAATCTCAATGGCAAATGAAATTTTAAAAAACTATCTGATTGCTAATAAAAAATCTAAATAAAATAGCCAGTTCATAAATGATAAAAAAAAGCATTAATATTTTAGATGCAATTTTAAAAAATTCAATGTATCCATTGGTTAACTTAACTAAAGGTAGATGATATATTTCTTCTGAACTACAAATATGAGTGATTTATTTGTTTATGTAGTAATTAATAATTAAAAATCTATATTATAGGAACTATTATGAGTATTTTAAAAAAAATCCCTAACTATAATAGGGGTTACTTTAGCTGTAACATCTACGCCAACTGTTTTTGCTTCAGGTACAATTAACTTTACTGGGGAAATAACTGATATAGCTTGTACAGTTGATAGCAACTCAAAAAATTTAAATGTTGACCTTGGAAAGGTATCAGCTAAAAGTTTAGCCGTACAAGGAGAAGTGGCGGGTTTAAAAAACTTTACTATTAAACTTGTTGATTGTCCAACAAACTCCAAAGTAACTGTGCGCTTCGGTGGCACACGTGATACCGCAGACAACGATATTCTTGCAATTAACCAAGCTGTAGGCGTTGCAAATAATGTCGGTGTTGCTTTATTTGAAAAAGATGCAATAACGCAAATTAAGTTGTTTGAAGATTCAAAACAAATTGAATTCGATGGTACAACAGTAGACTTAGACTATGTTGCTCGTTATAAAGCGACTGGTGTAGTAACTGCAGGGCCTGCTAATAGCAGTGCAGTATACAGTATTCAATATCATTAACTAATTGGAGAGTGACAATGGTTACTCTCCTTCTTATTTCAATATAATGGTTGTTTTATGAAAAAAATATTTTTTTCAATCTGTATATGTTTTTTTTCTATAACTAGCACCTCTCAAGCCTAAGGGATTAGTGTAGGTGGAACACGTTTTGTCTATGAAGAAAATAAACGTGAAATTGATATTCCTATTTTCAATAGTGATAAAGAAAAACCTTTTTTAATTCAAAGCTGGGTATCACCATTTGGCGGAGAGGGGAAAGCACCATTTATTGCCATACCACCATTATTTCGTATTGAGCCAGATACAAATGGTTCAGCTAGAATTTCTTATATAGGTGAGTCTATCGGTTCAAATACTGAACAAATTTATTTGCTTAATATCAAATCAATACCACCAAAAAATAATAGTATTGAGAATGAACTACAGATAATCATAAATTCACAGTTTAAATTATTTTTAAGGTCGAAAGATATAGAGCCATTCGACTTTAAAAAAATTTTTTTAGTTGAGAAACCAGATGGGATTATGATTGATAACCAAACTCCATATCACTTATCAATCAAAAATATCCTTGAAAATGGCAGGGTTATTGACGGTGCTAGTTTAATATATCCATTCAAAAATGACTATATCATTAAGAAAAAAATAAATAATGGTGACTCAATAGTTGTTCAATTTATCAATGACTATGGCGCTATTATAGAGAAAAAACCAAATAAGAGTCTCTAAGATGCCAGTTTTTTGTAAAAAAAATACGCTTATGTATTCTAATGTTTTTACTGCGATTAGCTTAATATTTTATATCAATAATACAATTGCTAAAGATATTTTTGATATTAATGCAATTAATTCCGGAATGGAAAACCAAGTCGCAGATATAAATAGTTTAGGCTACCTATCATCTGCGGGAGGGCAATTGCCAGGAGATTATTTTGTTGATATCTATATAAATGATAAATTGGTTGATAACAAGAATATAAGGTTTTTATTTGATGATAAAGCTAAAAAATTATCTCCTGAAATAACAAAAAAAATGCTGCTAAACTGGGGTGTGAAAAACTCAGCAAGTGAAAAGTTTTCAGCAAGTGGAGAGGACGAATATTTGAATGACATTAGTAAAATTATTCCTGGTGCTAATTATCAATACAGATTTGAAACCCAACAATTACAAATTAGTATCCCACAAATTGGATTAGAAAATACGAGTAGAGGCTATATTGAACCAAAGGAATGGGACGATGGAATCACCGCTACATTTGTTAACTACACAGTTCGGTTTAATAAACATTGGTACCAAAATAAGAATAATAGCGATAATTCGTTCTTAGGTTTAAGAAGTGGTATTAATATGGGCGCTTGGCGTTTCCGTAATCATAGTACCTACAGTAAAACGACATATGAAACGAATTGGAATAATCTACAAACTTATGTAGAACGTGATATTCGTAGCTTAAAAAGCCGCTTAACGATTGGTGAAATATCCTCTGATAATGGCGTAATAGAGAGCACCCCTTATCTTGGAGTGAAGCTAGTATCTGATGAAAGTATGTTACCTCAAAGTGAAAGGGGTTTTGCACCTACAGTGACTGGTCTTGTACAATCAAACGCGATTGTTACTATCAGCCAAAATGGCAACGTGATTTATCAAACCACCGTGCCGCCGGGTAGGTTTGCGATTAATGATTTGTATCCAACGTCATATAGTGGTGATCTTGAGGTCACAATTGAAGAAGCTAATGGCACGGTAAGGTCTTTTGTTCAGCCTTTCTCTGCAGTGCCAATGATGCAAAGAGCCGGCACATTAAAATATAGCGTAGATATTGGTAAATATAATGTTGATGGTGCACGACGTAAACCTAATTTTGCGCAAGCATCAGCAATTTACGGCTTGCCATATAACTTATCCGTTTATGGAGGTTTCTTAGTTTCTCAAGACTATCAAGCCTACACAATAGGTGCTGGAGTAAATTTAGGCAATATTGGCGCGATATCAACAGATATTACAGAAGCATCGGTACAATTGATTGATAAAAAGAGTGCGAAAGGGCAAGCGTATCGAATTCAATATTCGAAATACATTCCAAATACAGGCACTTCTTTTTCTTTGGCGTCATATCGTTACTCAACAAAAAACTATTATGATTTTTCTGATTTGAATAATTATCTTTATAATATGGGGCGAAAAAAACAACAGTTTCAAGCATCAGTCTCTCAGTCACTTGACGAAATCGGTTATTTATCGGTGAATGGTTACCAGCAATATTATTGGGACAAAAGTGGTTCTGATAAAAGTTTAACAATGAGTTTTAGCTCTAATTATAATTCATTGAATTACAGCGTTGCTTATTCTTATATTAAACAAGACTATTCAAAAACAAATGACCAAATGCTGTCATTCAATTTGAGTATTCCTTTTGATTTGGGTCGAAAAAATAATTGGGCTAACTATAGCTATAGTACCAGCAAAAATGGAGATTCGATTAGCTCATTAAGTTTTAATGGTATGCAATTAGTAGATAATAATTTGCAGTATAACCTTACGCAAAGACATAACCATAGCCGTAATGAATTTAGCAGTTCCGTTAGTGCAAACTATATAGTTTCATCAGGAGAATACAGTTTGGGTTATAACTATGACCCTAAATATCATGCTATCGATTTCAGTGCAACGGGAGCACTATTATTGCATTCTGGCGGGTTAACGACCTCTCGTACTATCTATGATTCTGCAGTGCTCGTTAAAGCAGAAGATATAGACAATTTAAAAGTAAATAACGCGCAATCACTTTACACTAATTCGTCAGGTTATGCAGTAATTCCCACAGTGACTCGTTATGAACGAAATAAAATTAGTGTCGATACTGCAACATTAAGTGGCAATAATGATGTTGCGATTAATACAACGACAGTCGTTCCTACTCAAGGTGCGATTGTATTAGCTAATTTCCAAGCAAAACGGGGTGCTAGAGTTTTATTAAAACTCAAGTATGCGGGAAAAGCAATTGCATTTGGTACACAAGTTTCTGTTATGGAAAGTGAGGAACAAGTTACAGGCGGTATTGTTGCAAATGATGGGGAAGTTTATTTAAGTGGCGTTCCAGAGCAAAGCAAGATAATAGTGAAATGGGGCAACGGTAATAATCAACAATGTACAGTTCCACTTTTATTATCATTAGAGAATGAAAAAATTCAGTTTATAGAACGAGTTTGTGAATAGGAGTTATCATGAAAAATTTAGGTCTAAAAATAGGTATTTCGTTCCTTTTATATTCACAATTCGGGGCTGCTGAATTTAGGGCTGAATTTACCAGCCAATTAGTTAATCCGAATAAAACACTTTATGTATCACGAACTTTACCAGTAGGTACTTTTATTGGTTCTATTGATTTAGGAACCCACTCTCCATGGACGTGGTGGAATGTGACGGGTAATACAGAAGTTGGAATTTATATACCAATCGAACCAGGAAATTCAAGGTATATTCCGAGTATAGGTTATGTTAGAGAAATTAATAGTTCAGGCGTTGGTTATACTTTGCATGGTACAGTAATGAGCCCTTGCTCTGGTTTTGCATATGTTGATGGGGTAAATACGAAAGATGGAAATAATAATAATAGATTTATATGTGGCTCTAATGCATCTTCAGCAACGTATACTGTAAAATTAAGGGCAGATTTTTATAAAGTTGGTAATAATGTTAAAAGCCAAACTTTACCAATATCTAATGCTGCGATGTTGATTTTATTCCACAATGGTTTCATTACTACAGATTTATATGGGAGGTTCGAACCCAAAGTAAATATGGGGCCAATCAATGTTATTTCGAGTGGTTGTGAAGTCAAAAATAAATCAATAGACGTACCATTCGGTAACGTTAGTAAATTGTCCTTTACAGGTGTTGGTTCAACGAGTTCTGAGAGCAAGCAAAATTTTCAAATTGAATTAGATTGTGACCCTATATCTCCGATAAAAATTACGTTTATTGGAACTCAAGATTCAAGTCAAACACCAGGGGCAATCGCACTTAATAATTTAGCCGATGAAAATACAGCGAAAGGTTATGCCATCCAAGTAAAGCACAACGGTATACCCATTAAGCTTAATCAATTAATACCGCTCGCCAATAAAAATGACATAGGGCAATACAACATTCCGTTGGAAGCCGCGTATATCCAAACTCAATCTGCAACGACAGCTGGGAAAGCGAATGGTACGCTACAATTTAACCTACAATATCATTAAATGCTATTTTCTCTTTATTATTTTACGCAAGTGATGCAGAGCTATACTTTCTTGTGTTAATTCTTTTTTAAGTTAGATAGCGTTTCAATATAAAGGAAAGCCCCCACCCATAGGCGAGGGCTAAAAGATTATTCAACTTCTAGAATACGACAAGTATTCGTGCTACCTACAGTGCCCATTAAGTCACCTTGGGTGACAAGAACCACGTCACCACTCATTAAATAGCCGTTATCACGTAAACGCGTGACAGCTTCATTGGCAGCCGCAATACCATCTGTATGGGTGCTACAGAAAACAGGTGTAACACCACGATAGAGAGAACATTGATTAAGGGTTTTTTCATGACGAGACATGGCAAAAATAGGTAAACCAGAGCTGATCCGAGACATCATACGAGCAGTACGGCCAGACTCAGTCATTGCTATGATAGCTTTAACCCCTTTAAGATGGTTAGCAGCATACATTGTTGACATTGCAATTGCTTCTTCAGGGCTATTAAACTCCGCATCTAAACGGTGTTTAGACACATTTAGGCCCGGCATTTTTTCTGCGCCAAAACAAACCTGCGCCATCGCGGCTACCGTTTCTGCTGGGTACTGGCCTGCAGCAGTTTCAGCAGAAAGCATAACGGCATCAGTACCATCCAACACCGCATTCGCAACGTCCATGACTTCGGCTCGCGTTGGCATAGGGTTAGTGATCATCGATTCCATCATTTGTGTTGCGGTTATAACAACACGGTTTAATTGGCGAGAGCGGCGGATCAATTTTTTCTGGACAGCGACTAATTCAGGGTCGCCAATTTCCACTCCGAGGTCACCACGAGCAACCATAACGACATCAGAAGCGAGAATAACTTCATCCATCACTTCATCATTGGCAACGGCTTCTGCACGTTCTACTTTAGCAACAATTTGGCATTCACAGCCCGCATCACGAGCTAATCGGCGTGCATAATCTAAATCTTCACCTGAGCGAGGGAATGAAACAGCTAAGTAATCAACATTAATTTTTGCAGCAGTTTTTATATCTTCTTTGTCTTTTTCTGTTAATGCTTCAGCTGAAAGACCGCCACCGAGTTTATTAATACCTTTATTGTTAGATAGTTGGCCACCAACAGTAACTTCTGTAAATACCTGTAACCCTTTGACTTCAAGGACTTTCAATTGTACTCGACCATCATCAAGAAGCAAAATATCACCTGGAACGACATCGGCAGGTAAGCCTTTATAGTCGATACCTACTTTCTCTTGGCAGCCTTCACCTTTACCTAAATTGGCATCAAGAATGAATTTATCGCCAATATTTAGGAAAACTTTACCATCTTTAAAAGTGGAAACACGAATTTTAGGACCTTGCAAATCACCGAGGATCGCAACGTGACGTCCTAAACGAGCGGCAATCTCACGTACTTTGTTCGCACGTAATAGATGGTCTTCTGGAGTTCCGTGGGAGAAGTTAAGGCGAACAACGTTGGCGCCAGCGTTGATAATTTTTTCAAGGTTATTATCGCGATCTGTAGCTGGACCAAGAGTTGTAACAATTTTAGTTCTTCTAAGCCGTCTAGACATGTATTACTCCGTTGACCTGTAATGGTGTTGATAAAAGAGTGAAACCATTTCACTCCATTTCGAAACCTGTTTACTGCAAATAGGGATGCTGACACGAGCACAGCTATTATATACAGCCAATTTCTTAATGCTATCAGGTCTGTAAAACTATTAAAGCCTGAAAAGCAAAGAAAAGCATTTATACAGCCAATTTATTGCCTTTAGATGCTATCAAACCGCGAATCACGTAATGCTTCTTTGACGCGCTTCAAGTTATCTCTAAATTTTTCACCTCTTCTTAACGTAAAACCCGTTGTTAATACGTCAATGACTGCGAGCTGAGCCATTCTTGATACCATCGGCATGTAGATATCTGTATCTTCAGGCACATCAATAATGATAGGTAGGGTAGCGGCTTGGGATAGCGGAGAGTTTTCTGAGGTAATTGCTATGACGGTGGCATCGTTTTCCCGTGCTAAACGTGCCATATCAACTAATGCTTTGGTTCTTCCTGTATGGGAAATGAGCACAATAACATCTCCTTCATTACTATTGATACAGCTCATACGTTGCATGACAATATCATCGAAGTATATGACAGGAATATTAAAGCGGAAAAACTTATTCATTGCGTCGTGCGCGACAGCTGCAGAGGCGCCAAAGCCAAAAAAACTGATTTTCCGAGCTTGAGTTAATAAATCAACAGCACGATTAATTGCACTGATATCTAATGTGTGTTTTACATTATCTAATCCAGCCATAGCAGATTCAAAAATCTTATGAGTATAGGTATTTACTGTATCGGTTTCTTCTATATGGCGGTTAATATAGGGGGTGCCGTTGGCTAAGTTTTGTGCTAATCGTAATTTAAAATCAGGGAATCCTTTCGTATCCATTTTTCGACAAAATCGGTTTACTGTTGGCTCGCTAACATCAGCTAATTGCGCGAGTGTGGCGATACTGAGATGAATGGCATTTTGTGGCATACCTAGAATAACCTCAGCCACCTTTTTTTCTGATTTACTTAAAAAATCGAGACTTGTCTTCATTTGTTCTAAAATATTCATATAGCAAAAGCGCCTATTTCATCGAAAGGAGAAATTTGTGAGTCATCACGTTATCCTATTGTTGATTTTTAATTTCTTGTCGTGATGCTGTAATAGAGAGTGAAAATATACTATGTAAGATATGTAAGCTATCTGAATGCAGGTGATAACTAGCAGCTTTTTGTGAAACTTTGACCCGTATCTAATTTTCAGATTAGTAAACATCCTACTTATTTTGTTATTTTTTTACGAAAGCTGTCTCCATTCAGTTAAATCGCATCTTTTTAATACACTAAAAATTATTCAGTGTGTAACATAAGATTAAACAGACAATATGTTGTTTTTTTCATCATAAAAACTGTGATCGGTATCATGAACATTTACTGGGCACTAGCAACAGGGTACATTAGCGGAATTAGGGCTAATTTTAACAAAATTACAATAAGGCCTATCCTAGTTAGGTCTTACATTCCGCAAATTGAGGAGAACCAATATGGCGGTACATAATGCTGCTCAAGCTTGTGACTTAATTATTTTTGGCACCAAGGGAGACCTCGCTCGTCGTAAGCTGCTGCCATCGCTTTATCAGTTAGAAAAAGCAGGTTACATTCATCCAGACACGCGCATTATAGGTGTTGGTCGTGCTGAATGGAGTCAAGATGATTATGTCCACTTTGTCAAAGAAGCGTTAGATAAGTTCTTAAAAGAAGATCTCGATTCAGCATTGTGGGAAAAACTAAGCGCTCGCTTGGATTTTTGTAACTTAGACGTTAACCAGACTGAAAGTTTTGTGCGTTTAGCTGAAATGTTAAAACAAGATGCACAACCCGCTATCCATTACTTTGCTATGCCACCGAGTACTTTTGGTGCTATGTGTCAAGGGTTGGGTCATGCTAAATTAAATAAAAAGCCAAATCGCGTTGTCATGGAAAAACCACTGGGAACGGATTTAGCGTCGTCACAAGAAATTAATAATGAAGTGGCTAAGTATTTTGATGAAAGCCAAGTCTATCGTATTGACCACTATCTTGGTAAAGAAACCGTTTTAAACTTACTCGCATTGCGTTTTGCAAACTCGTTATTTATCAATAACTGGGACAACCGCACTATTGATCATGTCCAAATCACGGTTGCAGAAGAAGTAGGAATCGAAGGTCGTTGGGGATATTTCGACCAAGCAGGCCAAATGCGTGATATGGTACAAAACCACTTATTGCAAATCTTAACGATGATTGCCATGTCACCACCGGCAGATTTAACCACTGACCGTATTCGTGATGAAAAAGTGAAAGTCTTACGTTCTTTACGTCGTATCGACCATACAAATGTGCGTGAAAAGGCTGTACGTGGGCAATATACCTCTGGTTTTGTTCAGGGCAAAAAAGTCCCTGGATATCTAGAGGAAGAGGGGGCGAATAAGCAAAGTATGACTGAGTCATTCGTTGCTTTGCGTGTTGATATTGATGACTGGCGTTGGGCGGGCGTGCCTTTCTATTTACGTACAGGGAAACGCCTACCGGCTAAATGTTCAGAAGTTGTGGTTTATTTTAAAAAGCCCGCGTTAAATATTTTCTCGGAAAGTTATCAAGATCTACCTCAGAATAAATTAACTATCCGTTTGCAGCCAGACGAAGGGATTGATATTGAAATTATGAATAAGGCACCAGGCCTTGATCATAAACACCGTTTACAAACCACTAAATTGGATTTAAGTTTCTCCGAAACTTTCAACCAAACTCACCTTGCTGACGCCTATGAACGTTTATTGCTTGAAGCAATGCGCGGCATTCAAGCACTGTTTGTTCGCCGTGATGAAGTAGAAGAAGCATGGAAATTTGTTGATTCTATTATAGATGCATGGGCAATGGACAATGAAGCGCCTAAGCCATATCAAGCAGGGACTTGGGGGCCGATTGCATCTGTTGCGATGATCGCACGCGATGGCCGTTCATGGAATGAGTTTGAATAATATTATCAATATTTGAAATATTAGGTGGTATATTGACTAAAATGGCGGGGTGATCCCGCCATTTATCTATGTTTATCATGTTGTTAGGTATGGCTACATAGGATATTAAAGGATTAATTCGCTACGTCCTGTCGCTGCCATATGAATAATCGCTTGCTCGATGCGTAAACATGCCATTTTAGCGGCATCAGGAACGGATAGTCCCGCTAATAACTGAGCGGTGAGTTCAGCGCCAAATAAATCCCCCGTTCCTTTTGGTGTGACAGGGTAACGTTTGTGGCGGATTACGGCCACGTTATCTTGGGTAACACAAACGACTTCAATGTTGTCGTCATCAGGCTGGAAAGCACTTGTGATGATTACCCACTGTGTATTTCCCTTTAATAAGCTACGGGCTGCAGCCGTAGCATCATCCAAGTTATGGACTTGTTTGCCACTTAACGTCATGAGCTCGAATTTGTTTGGAATAATACCTGTAGCTAAAGGAATGACTTTATTGCGGTATACCTCGGCAATTTCGGGTGGAATATAAAAACCGCTGTCTTCATCTCCCATGACTGGGTCAACAATAACCGGTAGTGCCGTTCTTTCTTTACGAACTAGAGTTAACCAGTTTGCTAAGTCTTGGGCTTTTTCTGGGGAACCTAGATAACCAGTCAAAATAGCTCTTACAGAATTTAAGCTACCCCGCTCAACAAAACCGTTTAAATAACCACGAAACCACTCACCAGGCAACTCACCACCATAGCAAGTTGTATAATGAGGCGTATTACTGAGTACTACAGTAGGTACTGCCGCAACACGTAAACCTTGTTTTGTCAGGGCTGGAACGGCAATACTATTTCCAACACTGCCATAAATAACTTGCGACTGAATTGAAACAACATCATAAGGTAATGGTGTTGCATCAGTGGAATTTTGGAAACTATTGGAGGTAAGGCTAAAGGCGTTCATGGCTCTCTCTTCGGCATATTACAATCATATAGCTACTATAAGAAGCTTGTTCAATCAGGTTGTCAATGCTAAAAATCGAATAGCTTAATTAAGGCGTGATGAGAGTATAAAAAGTGGAAAAAAGAGATTTTTTTATAAAATAATTCCAGTGAAAAATTTATCATCATCGCTTGTTTATTCGCGCAATAGTTGATAGCTCAAGGGTTGATTAGCATATTAATGAATAGTTATGCATATTTTTATTCAATACAAAAAATGTTTATATTCATTGACTTAATAAATTTGGCATGTTAAAAGTGAACTGAAATTAACTATCAACATGAGGGTTCGGAGTAAATTGGGTAGATGTCTACCTGATGAAAAGAATAAGATATCATGCTTAGCTCAACTAGCGGCAAGATCAGCAAGTCCCAAAAAAGAACGACACACAGGCTTTTCCTTTCAGCTATCCTTTCCAGTGAACACTACTGGTGTGGTGCATTATAGCGTCTCTCTCGATTATTCATTTCGCTGAATAAACTCAGCAACACGTTGTTATTTATTTGAATTTTCAACAACTACGCAATAGTAATCTGTATTTTTTATCTGTACAAAAAATAGGCTATTACGTGGCTGTATATAGAGAGATATTATAATGATTTACTGGATATTTTTAGTATTAGCTATCGTAACTGAAGTTATCGGTACACTATCAATGAAACATGCCAGCGTCAGTGGTGATTTTACTGGTATGGTCGTGATGTATGTGATGATAGCAACATCATACATTTTACTTGCTGTTGCAGTTAAAAAAGTGGCATTAGGTGTCGCCTATGCACTATGGGAAGGTATCGGTATCCTTTTTATCACAACATTTAGTGTCATGTGGTTTGGAGAAACGCTATCACCGATGAAAATTGGGGGGTTAGTATTACTTATCACCGGTATTGGACTGATTAAATCAGGCACCAAGAAAACCACCGTTCGTCAATCTGCACAAAAAGTAAAACAAGTTACACAAAACGCGGTCAATGCAGCCAAAACAAATGCTTTAGTTGGACGCGAAGCTAAGTCGGAGGCGTAATATGGCCAGTCATTTTGAATGGTGGCATGCTGCGTTTTTGATCCTAGCAGTCATATTAGAAATCGCAGCCAACATTTTGTTAAAAATGTCGAATGGGTTTAAACGATACTGGATAGGTATTCTTTCTCTAATTGCGGTACTCGGAGCTTTCAGTGCATTAGCGCAAGCAGTAAAAGGAATCGAACTTTCAATTGCCTATGCATTATGGGGAGCATTCGGGATTATCGCGACAGTAGCAGCAGGTTGGATACTTTTTAATCAACGGTTAAATTATAAAGGTTGGGGAGGAATTGTGTTATTGCTACTAGGCATGGTTCTCATCAAGATGTCGTAATGCTCGTCATATTTTGCACTGTCGCGTTGTTGGCTGCATTCGTTAACCCTAGTCACATACTAGTGTATGCTCCAAGGGATTAACTCACTTGCCGCCTAGCGACATTGCAAACTATTTAGAGCATGAATGGGAAACCTATTTTGCACTGTCGCGTTGTTGGCTGCATTCGTTAACCCTAGTCACATACTAGTGTATGCTCCAAGGGATTAACTCACTTGCCGCCTAGCGACATTGCAAACTATTTAGAGCATGAATGGGAAACCTATTTTGCACTGTCGCGTTGTTGGCTGCATTTGTTAACCCTAGTCACATATTTATGTAATTGGTTATATTCTCAAATTATAGCTATTCAAAATAAAATGGGCGCTCATAACTGGCGCCCATTTTCATTAAGTTAAAATGTGCCTAGTTAATCAATTGCAGCAACAACCTTAATTTCAACTTTATATTCAGGTTTCATCAGTAATGCTTGGACAGTACAACGGACAGGCGCACTTCCAGCAACAACCCATGCATCCCATGCTTGGTTCATACCAGCAAAATCGGCTTTATCAGCAAGAAAAATGGTGGCATCAAGAATTTTACTTTTGTCTGAACCAACACGTTCAAGCATCACATCAATTGCCGCGAGCGTGTTTGCTGTTTGAGCAACAATATCAGCGTCAAGGTTTTCAGGCACACTGGTGTAGTAAATGACATTATTGTGAATAACAGCTTCAGACCAACGATTATCAGGGTCAATACGTTTGATAGTCATAATTATTCCTTATTATACATGTGGCTCAAGAATAACAGTTTGCAGGCTGGATGAAAATCAGTTGTTCAACGAAGTAATAATTACCTAAGCAGGGTTAAGAAACTCATGGTAAAGTGTGCCCTCATTATTCCTAATAAATAGGTCATGTAGTGCACGACGATTTTTCTGCGGATGGCTTTTTAGCCAGAACAATTCCTGGTTTTCAGCCTCGAGAAGCACAAGTTACGATGTCGAATGCAGTAACCGAGTCGATTGAGCAGCAGCATGTGCTGGTGGCGGAAGCGGGTACTGGAACAGGAAAAACATATGCTTATTTAGTTCCTGCATTGCGTAGTGGAAAAAAAGTCATTGTTTCAACGGGATCAAAAGCCTTACAAGATCAACTGTATCACCGAGACTTACCGACAATTATTGATGCGATGAATTACACTGGACGGACCGCGTTACTAAAAGGGCGTTCGAATTATTTATGTTTAGAGCGATTAGACCAACAATCCCTCGGTGGTGGTAGTCTTGAACCTGAGATATTGTCAGCGGTTGTGAGGCTACGCAGTTGGTCCATTGAATCTGAGCTAGGTGATACAAGTACTTGCCATGATATCGCTGAAGATAGCCCGGTTTGGCCGTTGGTAACTAGCACCAATGACAATTGTCTTGGCAGTGATTGCCCGCGTTATCAAGATTGTTTTGTTTTAAAAGCACGACGCAAAGCTTTAGAAGCGGATATTGTTGTTGTAAATCACCATTTATTTATGGCTGATAGAGTGGTGAAAGATACGGGTTTTGGTGAGCTAATCCCCCAAGCAGAAGTCATGATTTTTGATGAAGCGCACCAAATCCCGGATATAGCCAGCCAATATTTTGGCCAGCAACTGAGTAGTCGCCAATTGTTGGATCTAGCGCGCGATATGATTATGACCTATCGAACAGAGCTAAAAGACCAAGTTCAGCTGCAAAAAAGTGCTGATAGACTCACGCAAAGCACGTTAGACTTTCGGCTCAATTTGGGTGAAAACAGTTTTCGTGGCAATCTACGTGACTTACTGAAACGTCCTGAAGTACAAAGGGCGTTGACGCTCCTTGATGATTCTCTTGAACTTTGTTACGAAGTGATCAAAACCACGTTAGGTCGCTCACAGAGCTTAGACTCTATTTTTGAGCGCGTCACAATATACCGAAATCGTTTAAACCGTTTAAAAGATGTGACAATTGCGGGTTACAGCTATTGGTTTGAAAGTTATGGTCGCCATTTTTTATTGGCACTAACCCCCTTAACGGTTGCAGATAAATTCAGTGAAATGATTGCAAGTACGCCGGCCAGTTGGGTATTTACATCAGCGACGTTGTCAGTAAATGAGAAACTAAGCCATTTCACTGACCGTTTAGGTTTAGTTACTGCAAAAACGTTATTATTAGCCAGTCCATTTGATTATCAAAGCCAAACTTTATTATGCGTTCCCCGTTTTTTACCCGAACCCAATCAACGAGGTTTAGCACAAAAATTGGCAACAATGCTACGACCTATGATTGAAAAAAATCAGGGACGTTGCTTCTTTTTATGTACATCACACCTGATGATGCGTGAATTGGCCGAGGAATTTAAATCTTCATTGACATTACCAGTTCTAATGCAAGGGGAAAGCAGTAAAAACAAACTGTTATCTCAGTTTATTGCTGCGGGGAATGCTGTTTTAGTTGCCACTAGTAGCTTTTGGGAGGGGGTTGATGTGCGAGGTGATGAATTAACTTGTGTCATTATCGATAAACTCCCATTTACTGCCCCTGATGACCCGCTATTAAGAGCGCGCATCGAAGATTGTGAATTACGGGGTGGAGATCCATTCTCGGATGTCCAATTACCAGATGCAGTTATTACTTTAAAGCAAGGTGTAGGGCGGCTAATTCGAGACACTAGTGATTATGGTGTCATCGTTATTTGTGATAACCGTTTAGTAACTCGCCCTTATGGTGAGGTTTTTTTACGTAGCCTTCCGCCATCACCACGAACAAGAAGTATACAAAAAGCAATTGCATTTCTTGAAGAGAAAAGGCAAGAAGTTAATAGAGTGAGGTAAATCCCATCTTGTTTTTCTGCTATTCCTACGGCCGTTTATGTTAATATAATCGGCATCTTTTAATCAGAAACTATTAATTTGCCGGAGTTTAGGCATGTCGAGTCGTATTCTTGCTGTTGATACAGCAACAGAAGCCTGTTCAGTCGCACTTTGGTGTGAAGGTGACATTATTTCGCGTTTCGCGATTTCTCCTCGAGAGCACACACAAAAAATTTTACCGATGGTTGAGGAAGTTCTTGCAGAAGCTGGGATGGGGTTGAACCAGTTAGATGCATTGGCTTTCGGGCGTGGTCCTGGTAGTTTTACGGGGGTTCGTATTGGTGTTGGTATTGCACAAGGGTTAGCACTAGGGGCTAATTTGCCCATGATTGGCGTTTCCTCTTTAATGACACTTGCTGAAGGCGCCTTTCGGATAATGGGGCATCATCAGGTATTAGTGGCTATTGATGCACGGATGTCAGAAATCTATTGTGCCCAATATCAGCGAACATCCGCAGGCCAATGGTTAGGTGAAGAAACTGAAGCAGTTCTACTTCCCGACGATTTTAAGAGCAAAGTGACAGGGCTTTCAGGGCTGTGGGGTTATGCAGGTACTGGGTGGGAGGCATATCCCTCATTGTTGAATGCATCAATTACATTAGCTAACAGTCATATTACGCTGCCAGATGCACAAGATATGTTACCTATTGCTGCCCAATTGTGGAAGCTGGGAAAAGTGGTTGCCGTTGAAAATGTCGAACCGACTTATTTACGTAATGAGGTGACATGGAAAAAATTGCCTGGCCGTGAATAAAACACAGAAAGTGAAGTTGAATTGGTTATATCATGTGATATAACCAATAATTCATATTAAACTCATCAAATATTGATTAATAAAAATACAAATCGAATCATTTAATAATTTCAGGTATTATTAGGTAGTAATAGAACTATTATGGCGATTTTTAACATATCGTGTTTTTGTTTGCTAAATGTTATTTAAATCTGTATTACCTGAATTTATAATATAGCTAATCGGAGGTGGTCTATGAATATTGAATTAAACTGCCGTAATGCACTTAAAGGCCTTTTTGTTGCAAGCGTATTAGCACTAACAGGGTGTGTTTCTATACCAGCTTCAATTCAAGGTTCGGTTCCAAACCCAACAGACAACTTAGCATCTGTACAAAATGCACCTGAAATGTATATAGGTCAGGAAGCGCGTTTTGGTGGGAAAGTCCTTGCCGTTGAAAATGAAACTACAAGAACACGTTTAGAAATTGCGGTGATGGCATTGAATAAATATGATGCAGCACCAGAGCTTAATTCCCCTTCAATTGGCCGCATTTATGCGTACTTAAATGGTTTTCGTGAGCCAAGTGATTTTACTAACCGTTATATCACTGTGGTGGGGAAAATCACGGGGGAGCAGCAAGGGAAAGTAGGGCAAGTTCCTTATAAGTATGTCACGTTAGATGTAACAGGTTTCCAACGCTGGAATGTCGCACAAAGTGTTATGATCCCGCCGTCTGGCCCTTGGGGTTATGGTTATTATGGCGACCCGTATTTTTATAACCACCCATGGGGTTATGGTTATGGGTACGGTTATCCAGGAGGCCCAGTACCCGTACAAACTTATCTAACAGAATAACGATTATTTTTCTTTATTTAAAGGCCCCGATTATTGCGGGGCCTTTTTGTTTTCCATAAAAAGATTATCTAAATAAGAGCTAATAAATAAGAGCTAATAAATAAGAGTGTTTAATAAAAGTATTAGCTAAAATTTAATCCCAGCAAAAGTGACTTCGGTTAATGTAATAGATTAAATCCCTTCTTAAGTGCGAGATAACCTTTCCAAAAATAGCGTAAAATCATGTATAATCAGGCAATCTTGTACAGATTTACATCTGTTTAACGAATTTAAGACAAACTAGGCGGCTTAGTCCGCCTAGTTTTTTCTTGAAGGAACAAAATTTATTTAGTGATAGACCTCTCAACCTTGACATTGTCTGTTTTTCAAACTGGTACGCTGAGTTAATAATTTGTTAAAAGAGATGTTGAGTATAATAACTTCACTAAATTCAGGAGTAACATTTTGGAAAAAATCTGGCTAAAAAATTACCCTGCTGATGTGCCGGAAGAAATCAATCCTGATAGCTTCGCTTCTCTAGCAGAGTTACTTGAAGATGCGGTCTCTCAATTTGCCGACCAACCTGCATTCATTAATATGGGAGCAGTGATGACTTATCGGAAACTTGAAGAGAGAAGTCGCGCTTTTGCCGCCTACTTACAAAATGGACTTGGTCTTAAAAAAGGGGATCGTGTCGCATTAATGATGCCAAACCTATTACAGTATCCGATTGCCCTGTTTGGGATATTGCGAGCAGGTATGGTGGTAGTCAACGTCAACCCACTTTATACCCCGAGAGAACTAGAGCACCAATTGAATGATAGCGGTGCAACCGCAATTGTAATTGTGTCGAATTTTGCACATACACTGGAAAAAATTGTTTTCAATACCAAAGTGAAACACGTCATTTTAACTCGTATGGGTGACCAGCTTTCACGTCCTAAAGCCACGATTGTTGATTTTGTTGTCAAATATGTAAAACGTTTAGTCCCTAAATATAACTTACCAGACGCCATCTCCTTTCGCCGTGCCATGCATTATGGCTATCGTATGCAATATATTAAACCTAACATTGCTGGTGATGACTTGGCCTTTTTGCAATATACAGGTGGAACCACCGGTGTTGCTAAAGGGGCGATGTTAACTCATCGCAATATGTTAGCAAATATTGAGCAGGCAAGGGCAGCTTACGGGCCTGTACTGAAATTTGGTGCTGAATTTGTTGTCACCGCTTTACCGCTGTACCATGTTTTTGCATTGACAGTAAACTGCTTACTGTTTATCACTGTAGGGGGCGTTAACTTATTGATTACTAACCCTGGAGATGTACCGGACACCGTAAAACAATTAGGACGTTATCCGGTTACGTCAATTACCGGGGTTAATACCTTATTTAATGCATGGTTGCACAACGAAGAGTTTAAAAAACTGGATTTTTCACGTTTACGCCTTTCCGTTGGCGGCGGTATGCCTGTGCAAAAAGCCGTTGCAGAAAAATGGCAGAAGCTCACTGGGAAACATTTACTCGAAGGGTATGGGTTAACGGAATGTGCACCACTAGTAACAGGTAATCCTTATACTTTAACCAGTTATAGTGGAAGCATTGGTTTACCTGTTCCGTCTACAGATGTTAAATTTCTTGATGATGAAGGCAACGAAGTCGCTATTGGTGAGCCCGGTGAAATGTGGGTCAAGGGCCCTCAAGTCATGAAAGGGTATTGGAACCGGCCTGATTCCACCGCTGATACGATAGTGGATGGTTGGTTAGCGACAGGGGATATCGCTGAAATAGATAGCGAAGGGTATATCCGCATTGTTGATCGTAAAAAAGATATGATTATCGTTTCGGGCTTTAACGTCTATCCCAATGAAATCGAAGATGTTATTTCTGCACATCCTGATGTTATAGAGTGTGCTGCAATTGGCGTACCAAGTGAAAGTACCGGCGAAGCTGTTAAAGTCTTTGTTGTAACGAAAAATGCGAATTTAACCGGTGATGAGTTAAAAACCTTTTGCCGCCGTTCATTAACCGCGTATAAAGTCCCTAAGATATTTGAATTTCGTGATGAATTACCAAAATCTAACGTGGGTAAAATTTTACGTAAAGACCTACGTGATGAAGAAAAATTGCAAAGAGAAAAATCACAAGTATGATTGTGGTTTAGTCGTAAATTATAAATAGATGACGCCGGTTTTAGCCGGCGTCATTGTGATGAAAATAACAAAGAGAAACTTGTTTTGAATTATCGTTTAGTAACTACAGATAGCGAATTAGCCCAAGTATGCCAAGAGGCGAGTAATGCACCATGGCTCGCTTTGGATACCGAGTTTGTTCGTACCCGAACATATTACCCACAACTAGGGTTGCTACAGCTATATGATGGAAAGCAAGTTTCGTTAATTGACCCATTATTAATGACGGATTTTAGCCCGTTCAAAGCACTTTTAACGAATCCTGAGCAACTTAAATTTTTACATGCAGGTAGTGAAGACTTAGAAGTGTTTATGCATGATTTTGATTGTGTCCCTGAGCCGATGATCGACACACAAGTTGTGGCGGCATTTTTAGGTTATCCAATTTCTTGTGGTTTTGCATCATTGGTTGCTGAACATTTAGGTATTGAGCTCGACAAAAGTGAATCACGGACAGACTGGCTTGCGCGTCCTCTGAGCGAAAAACAATGCGATTATGCAGCCGCAGATGTGCTGTATTTGCTGCCATTAGCTGAAATTCTAATGGAAAAAGTGACTGAAGCGGGCTACTTGGAAGATGCCAAAGATGAGTGTCAACGTGTTGTGGCTCGTCGGCAAAAAGCCTTAAAGCCAGAAAAAGCCTACATGAATATCCATAATGCATGGCAGCTACGTGATGAACAGCTCGCTTGTTTGCAATTATTAGCCGAATGGCGTTTAAACCAAGCTAAAGCCCGCGATATGGCAGTTAACTTTGTAGTAAAAGAAGAGCATCTATGGAAAGTGGCTCGTTATTTACCGAGCTCTCTGGGTGAACTTGATGCACTTGGCTTAACTGGGCAGGAAATTCGTTGCCATGGCAAGCGCTTGTTAGCCATTGTCGAGCAAGCAAAGCAACTTGAAGAAAGTGAATACCCAACACCTGTAGCGAATATTACGGAACAGAGCCAATACAAAAGCTTATTTAAAGAAATTAAAGCGGTGGTCAAAGATATTGCTGAAAATGAAAAATTTAATGCAGAACTATTGGCTTCTAGGCGGCAAATCAATCAGTTATTGTCTATTCATTGGGGGCTAAAATCGTCTACAACGCCACCTGAGCTATTGGCGGGCTGGAGAGGGCGGTTACTTGCAGAGCCCATCACAAAGTTATTAGCGAGCATATAATGTATTCAGGTACAAGAAGAGTGCTTCTTGTACCTAATTTAAATACCTGAGTCTATTTTATTTATCTTTATCTCCATTATTCATTCAATAAACTTATAAAAATATATATCTTATTTGTTTTTAAATATGTTTATTTGTTTTTAATTAAAAGCTGTAATTAGTCTTAAAAATTAAACTAATTCTTAATATAAAAAGTAATAAATAAAATCACTTATTACAGGGTTTTTAATTAACCAATTAAAAAATAAAAGGTTATTTTATTTTTATGGTCTAATAATAAAAAATTGAATTATATTTCTCTCATTTGTAAATAAAAATCATTTGCATATACTCAATATCGAACATTAAAGGAAAGAATAATCTTTTATTTAATGTGTTTCTTTAATAAACCAACCTAATTCAAACTTCTATTTAAGAGGATGAATAAATGAAAAAATTATCACTAATTACAGTCGCAGTATCTTTGTCTATATTTTCTGTTGGTGTTATGGCAGAAACGGAATCAGCGCAAAGCTTAAAATATGATCTTGGCCTAACAAACATTATTGTTGGTAAAACCCAATCAACCATGGGGCCACACGGTGGTAGTATTGGCGCACCGGGTATCGGTTCTCGCTTTATGAGAAATGGAAAGACAATTTCGTTCTCTGGTTTAAAAAACTTAGTCACGCAAAAGCCTGACAACGTGTATGTTTTGGAAAGTGGCGGTAGCCCGCACGGCGGAATGGGTAAGTTCCAATTTAGTCAGGTTGCAGATGCCGAGGTATATTTCGGTGATTGGTCACAAACTGGGGAAGCCGATGACGCAATGCACACGGTTTATTTCTCCGGTGAGAATGCAACGACAGAAGTGCCAACCAGTGGCCAAGCGACTTATACTATAGCGGGTATTAACCAATTTGCAGGTGAAGCAAAACAGACGGGTTGGTTTAATGCTGATTTTACAGATAAATCATATACAGGTTCATTAGAAGGAACGAATAGCCACTCCATGGCAGGGGCTATTGAAGAAGACGGTAAATTTAGTGGTACTGCCATTGCCAATGGAATACACCAAGGTGATAGTATGGGGCAACTCTTTGGTGATAATGCAGAACAAGTGGCAGGTATTCTCTCTTATGAGAATAACCGTGAGTTAGACACGGCATTTGGTGGCCAGAAAGACGAATAATTACTGAACATATAATTAGCTAAAAAAAGTAGGCAAAAGTGATTTTGTCTACTTTTTTATTTTTGTCATTAAAATGGTAGCCTAATCATGTTATTTTTTAATAAAAAAACACATTTAATATATTTGAGTTTATTATTACTTTTTTCTCTCCCTTCGGTATTGTCAGCTCAAGAGCTAAAAGGAGGAGTTATCGGTAATTTAAAAGATTATAGTAACAAAAAACATCAATCAGAAATAAATAATGTTAAATATAGTGAAAAAAATATCGACGAACTTGGTTTTATTCTTTATGATCTCATTCAGAGACAAGATTTTGACAAAATAAATGAAATTATTGGTAATTACGTTGACCATAAAGACCACGATAAAGGATTGGTTAAATACATTCATTCTGAGAAGGCAATGTTAAATAAACAGTATGATTTAGCAATTAGCCTATATAATGAAATTTTGATTCACAAGCCTAATATGTTGTTGGTTGAGTTAAAACTTGCACAAGCACTGATTTATGTTAAGCATTATGAATCAGCATTGTCAATATATCAAAGTATAAAAACAAGATATAAAGGAAGAATATCAATTCGATTAACTGAATTTATTAAAAGTAAAATAATAGATTTAGAAAATAAAAATCATTGGCAAGGTACAATTAAGCTAGGTTCAAGTTATGATTTTAATTTAAATGAAGCATCAAATAACCGTGAGATGTACTGTTTTCGAAGTAAATGTATGAATAGTAGTAACCAGTCTATCGCTGGTGGAAAGTGGCATTATTATACTAGCTTATCAAAGCGTTTTCCTCTAGTAGGAAACCACTCAGCAGTACTGTCGTTAGGTATGGTTGGGGTGGAGCCAATGAAAACAGTCACGGTCAGAAAAACAAATATATATGTTACTGGGGGGTATCAATTCGATAATGCGAATACAACGTTCCATATACAGCCCACCCTTGAGGCTAAGTGGCACGATAACCTATACTATAATTTAAGCCTAGGAGGAAAAATAGCGACAGAATACACGTTAAATCATCGGGTAACCTTGTTAGGTAATATTGAATATAAAAATAAAACTTACCCTTATAAGTATAGTTTTAATAACGGCGATAAATGGGTTTATTCAGTTACTGGTACCTATTTAATAAACCCTCGATTAATGGTTTTTGGCAGTTTTTATGGAGCCAACAGGAAAAAACAATACGATAGTGATAGCTATGTACAGTATGGGGTTAGAGCTGGTTTTTTAAAAGTAACCGAACTGTGTGACCTACTTATTGCAATAGGTTATAAGCAAACAAACTTTAAACGGTTTGATGCATTTTTGAATGTAAAAAGAAAAGATGATAATGGGTATTTAAATAGCCAATTAACGTTTGATAAAAATAAAATATTAACTTTTACACCTTCTATTTATTTTAATAGCCAAGTGAATAAGAGTACGGCAGATATTATTTATTCTTTTAAGCAAAGTGAAGTCGGTGTCAATTTCACCAAGAAATTTTAATTTTCACCGGAACAGATAATGAAAATCAAAACAGTGATAGCCATTAATATCGCAACAGGGTTATCTATTGGCAATATTACAAACTTAGTCTATGCACAACAAAGTGAAAACATCGGTTCTATTGTGGTAAATGATAAAGCGGCCACAATCAAAGAGCGTGATAGAAAAGGGGCGGATGACCAATATGATAAAGACGAATCAAATATTTACATTAGTAAAGAAGAAATTGATCGTTATAAAGGTACTAACCCCGCAGACACTATTAACCATGCGGTAGGGGTATATAGTGGAGATGCCCGTAATAGCGGGGCAATAGACCCCAATGTTCGGGGTATACAGGGGCAAGGGCGTGTCCCGGTGACTGTAGACGGTACAGAGCAAGCTATCACTGTTTGGCGTGGTTATAATGGGGCGAATAATCGTAACTATATCGACCCGAATATGATTAGTAGCATTAAGGTAATGAAAAGTGCAACGCTAGACCGCAATGTGCGTACATCGACGGGGGGAGGAGTTGCTATAACAACGCTAGGCATTGATGACGTTGTGGATAAATACGACAAGTTTGGTTTTGATATTAAATTAGAAACATCGAGTAACTCGACAAAACCGAGGGTTAATCAATTAAGCCACGGTATAGATTACCGTGATGATAAGCGGCTATTGAATACGTTAGACATGCAGAAGTTTCGTGGGATTTATTTTAAAGATCACGAAATGCTTGTTGATCCTCGCAGTAAAGGTAACGCTAATTTCTTTAATCTGCAAGATAACGCAGCGCGTATTGCCGTTGGGACACGGCAAGAAAAGTTTGATTTGATGCTAGCATACAGCTATCGCAACCAAGGTAATTATTTTGCTGGGCGCCGAGGGGCGGGTAAATTTTATGACGACATCATTACTTATGACCCTAATAACTCAAATAAAGCGATAGACCCATATATGCCCTTCGTAGCTAGGATTTATGGGCCAAATAAAGAGGTGGCGAATACATCAAATGAAATGTCGACATGGTTAGCTAAATTAAATTTAATGCTACCTAATTCACAGGACTTATCCCTTGGTTATATGCATACATCAAGTCATTATGGCGAAATCATGCCATCGCAAATTCGTTATCATGATTTAGAGGGAAAAATTCCACAATGGCCTTTAGCTAACTTGGCGTTAAATACTTTTTACGCCAATTATTCGTTCAAACCCGAATCCATTGGTTGGATTGACTTTCGATTAGGCTATTGGTTGACAAAAACTAATTTAAACTCAAATACCGCAGGTGGCCAACCTAGGGAACCAGTGGAAAGGGATTGGAATTATGAATTTGGTCGAGATAAAAATGTAGCTAAAAATCCTGCTATCAATGGCACCTTAGTTGATGGGATTAAATTAAACCAACTTAACGATCGCTATGGTGTTTCATTATCCAATAAATTTCAAATTACACCTGAATTTAAAGTGACTTTAATGGGAAGCTTAATTGATGAAACCATTGGTAGTCGTGAAGATATCTTTAATTCGGATTCGACCCCAAAGGGTAACATGTTCCGAGCTATCCCTAGGGAAGGTAAACGTCGGGAATATAATGGGACTATTCGCTTTGATTGGCAGCCTACCGAATGGTTAAGTCTGAATGCGGGGGCTCAATATATTAGCTACTGGTCAAGGGATTTATTAAAAGAGAGACGCATTGCGGCTAAAGATATAAATTATGCACCTTATAGCCATATAACGGCGAGAAATTTCCTATTATCCCGTTTATTAAGTGCGGAAGAATACCAAACAATAAAACAGTATATTGATGATAAAGGGAATACATATAATGATATAAAAGGAAAAAGTTATGAGAGAAGAATTTTTATCGAGCAAGCATTAAACATGAAAAAGAATTCGTTATGTGATGTTGGATTAATAGGGAAAAAATTAGAATTTAGAATCACAGAAGTTAACCATGTAGTGAAATGGAAAGTGGATGAAAATAACCGATTTGTAGCTAAAAATAACCCATTTTATAATGGGGAGGTTGATTTAAAAGAAGAAAAAATAGACCCCGTCACCGGTTTAAAAGCCAAAAAATATCTCGTTGACCGCGATATTAATAACAGTCAAGATGAAGTGAAGTATTCCAATAAACAAAAATTTAAAGCACCGAAAAGAAATGAAGAATCAGCTTGGGCTCCGGCATTAGGGGCAACAATTTATTTAACAGAGAACGATCGAATATTTGGGCGTTATTTAGAAACCGTTAGGATGCCAAGTATCTTTGAAGACACTATTGGTTTTTCGGGGGGAAGAGAGCCGAATTACACACCACCGGTTTATTTGCCAGAACGCAGCCACACGATAGAACTGGGATATGTGCGTAATTTCCAAGATCTCGTTGCGGCAGAAAATCATGCTGACTTACGCATAAATTACTACAACACAGTAGTCACAAATGCCTTTGATAGGAACGATAGGTTAGTCTTTACGCAGGTTGATAAACATAACACGGCCGGTTTGGAGCTATTGGCACGTTATGATAATGGCTGGGTATTTGGTGACTTAGGGGTAGATTACCGTTTAAAAAATGAAGTTTGTGATGAAGTGTCATTGATGGTAATGGATCCCTATAACAAATTTGGTGGCTCAGAGTGTACAACAGCAGGCTTCCCTGGCGGCTATTTGCGGACTCAATTGCAACCTAAGTACAGCATCCATGCCAACCTAGGTTTGCGCTTCTTAGATGAACGTTTAGAAGTGGGGAGTCGTTTGCGTTATCACAGCAAGGCAAAAAATGAAGATGAGGCGGAAATGATGGACAAATACCCGTACCAGTATGCGCCATTAAACAATGACCCGATGAGTTGGAATGCCGTGTTTACCGGTGATGCTTATGTTAATTATCAGTTTAATAAAGACCTATCATTTGAATTATTAGCCACCAATTTATTTGATGAATATTATATAGACCCATTAACCCGCAGTATGATGCCTGCACCGGGTAGGACTATACGTTTCAATGTAACAAGTCGCTTCTAAAAGGGATCCCCTTCGCTGATGCCGCTGTATTTCGGTATTGGCGAAGGGTTGTTAGGGATATTAAAATGATTACTCTACGTTTTAATCTTGCTGTGATGGTTTCTTTATTATTTCATTTCGGCATCGTTTTTTATTGTTTAAATATAGAGAAAACACGTTCTGCACAAATTTACACACCAATATATGCGGCTATCGTCTCTGTTGCATTGACACAAAATGTAATTGAAAAACAAACAAATGACGTCATATTAGATAATAAGCTAGCGGGAGGCTTACTTGCAGAGTCACAACAAAATGAAAATGCTGTAATTAAAGTTGCTAATAAAAAAAATACGCGTAGTGATGAAAATAAAGTGTCAGAAAAACAAAAAAAAATTATCGAGAAAAAAGAACAAAAACAACCAAATAAAAAAGTGATTAAGCAGAAAGAACAGGAACAAAAAAGTGATGATGTAAAACAAGAACAGCGTGTAGGTAAAAACGATAGCCAATCTTATGCAGCAGGCCAAGCGGGAGCACAAAGAACGGCCTCGGTAGGAAACGCAACAGATTCAAACTACCAAAGTTATATTGACAAATTACGTAGTGAAATTGAACGACATAAACGTTACCCAAGAAAAGCGAGAAATACCAATGTTCAAGGAACGGTTCTGGTGAATTTTACGCTTACGCCATTGGGGGAGATCACAAAGGTGAGTATTGCAAAGTCTTCTATGCATGTTCAACTGGACGAAGCCGCGTTAGCTGCAACACTAAAGAGCCGCTCTGTGGGAGTGCCACCGGAAGGTCTAAGAAAACAGCACACGTTGGAAATTAAATTTGAGCTATAAAGAGATTAAAAACATAACTCTGATTAATCAGGGTAAATTACGTAGTAAAAAGCAAGCCGCCATAATGTATAGCGGCTTCTTTGCGAATTATTTTTCTGCTGTCGTGGTTTTAATTTCATCACCTTCAGGAAGTGTGACATTTAATTCCAAAACAGAAATATCATCGTCTTTTTGTTCAAATTGCAATGACAACATTTCAGGGTCAATTTGTACATATTTACAGATAACTTGCAAAATATCGCGTTTCATATCAGCAAGATATGGGGGCTCACTATCACCACGGCGACGTTCTGCAACGATGATCTGTAATCGCTCTTTTGCGATATTCGCTGTCGTTTTTTTTCTCGACAGAAAGAAATCCAATAAAGCCATTATTTACCCCCCAAATAGGCGTTTTAAGAAACCTTTTTTCTCTTCTTCAATGAAACGGATAGGGCGATCTTCACCTAAAATACGTGCAACACAATCATCATAGGCTTGGCCTGCATCAGACTCTGTATCCAGAATAACGGGTTCGCCTTGGTTGGAAGAGCGCAGTACAGATTGGTCTTCAGGAATAACACCGATCAAAGGAATACGCAGAATTTCCAGAACATCTTCCATGCTTAGCATATCACCACGCGTTACACGGCCTGGGTTATAGCGTGTTAGCAATAGGTGTTCTTTAATTGGTGCTTCGCCTTTTTCTGCGCGGCGTGATTTTGACGCTAAAATACCCAAAATACGGTCTGAGTCGCGAACAGAAGAAACTTCTGGGTTGGTAGTAATAATAGCTTCGTCAGCAAAATAGAGTGCCATTAAGGCGCCACTTTCAATACCTGCGGGGGAATCACAAACAATAAAATCAAAACCAAGATCGTCACTTAATTCGTCAAGAATTTTGCCAACGCCTTCACGAGTTAATGCGTCTTTATCGCGTGTTTGCGAAGCAGGTAAAATAAATAAATTCTCGGTGCGCTTATCTTTGATTAAAGCCTGATTAAGGGTTGCATCACCTTGGATAACGTTTACGAAGTCATAGACTACTCGACGTTCACACCCCATGATAAGGTCAAGGTTACGTAGGCCGATATCAAAATCGATCACTACAGTTTTGTTCCCTTTTTGTGCCAGGCCAGTAGCTATGGCCGCGCTTGAAGTGGTTTTACCAACGCCACCTTTACCTGAAGTCACTACAATTATGCGTGCCATGAATAATTCCTTGTAAATAAGGTCTAATTTAAATATTCGATGTTAAGTTTGTTATCAACTAAACAAAGTTTAGCTGCTTTGGCGAGAAATTCAGCAGGGATTTGATCGCTCAGCCAATATTCACCTGCAATTGAAACCAGCTCAGCTTGCAAATGAGTACAATAAATCTGACTTTCAATATCACCAGAGGCTCCAGCTAAAGCACGGCCTCGCATCACGCCATAAATATGGATATTACCATCTGCTAATAGTTCTGCACCTGCACTAACATTGCTTGTGACGATCAGATCACTATTTGGTGCATAAATACGTTGTCCAGAACGAACAGGGGCATTGATAATACGAGTTTTACGATATAAAGGTTCAGCTTGAACTACAGCAACCGGGGGTTCAGGCTGAATTTCAACAGGTTTTTGGCTTTTACCTTCGCTTAATATTGGTAAACCCGCATCGTTTGCTTTTTGTCGCATTTGTGGGTCAGTGCACCCACTGATACCAACAATACGTAATCCCGCAGAAATAACAGATTTATGAATACTCTGTAAATCTGCATTTGGGGATAATTCAGCGATGTTAATCACGACAGGAGCATTTTTAAAGAAATCAGGAGCCTGATTTACTTTATCTTGCAGCGATTTTTTGATGAGTTTAGGCTCTTCACTGTATAAGTGAATAACTGAAAGAGTAAAACTGCTGCCTTTAAGTTCTATTGGCGATTGTGGCATCTATCCAGACTCAGCAAATTAAAATTTCCGAAACAATCCTCGGGTGAAGATATTCTGTAAAACAATAGCATGTTATAGTTACTGCATACTTCAAGCAAGCTAATGAACTAAGAAAAAGAGTTAAATATAATGATTTGTGCAATTTATAGAAGCCCTAAGCGTGACCAAACTTATCTTTATATTGAGAAGAAAGATGATTTTTCACGTGTTCCTGAGGAATTATTAGTCCAATTTGGAACACCTCAATTTGCTATGCTCGTCTCATTAGATAAGCGTGAAAAGCTTGCCAATGCTGACTTGGCAAAGGTTAAATCTGATCTCATAGAGGTTGGTTATTACCTACAATTCCCACCTCCGGTGGAAAATTTGCTTTCAGAACACAAAGAACTGAATAACTAGAGCAAATTAAGAAAATCCTGAAAAGCAATAACACTCTGGAGGAGACGAATGAAACCAACGTTATTATATACATTAGTCGCTGGTTTGTTTTTAACAAGTTGTTCTGCAACGCAGAACGAATCAGTTGTTACTCAACCGATTACAGTAGAACAAAATGCGGCTATAGCCCAAGAAGTCGTTGCTTTAGACAAAGCATTCCCTATTGAACAACGTGAGCCGTCACAGTTTCCTGCTTATGTGGAATTACTGAAAGAACATGCTATTACTCAGGGGATTAAGCCAGACACCATTGAACGTGCTTTTGCTAATGTTCATTTTATTGAGCGTGTTGTGAAAGCAGATAAAGGCCAACCAGAGAAAAGGGCGACGGTTACATTAGCAAGCTATTTAAAAAATGTACTCCCACAATCACGTATCAATGCGGGCTATGACAAATATTTAGAAAACAAATCCATTCTAGATGCTATCAGTGATAAATATGGCGTTCCACCTCAGTTCATTGTTTCGTTATGGGGATTAGAAAGTGGTTTTGGACGTTCACAGGGTAAAGAGGATGTGGTTTCAGCACTTGCGACATTATCTTTTGAGGGGCGAAGAGAAGCGCTTTTTAGCAAACAACTTTTAGCTGCGCTTGAGATAATGGATAAAGGCTATATTCCAGAAGATCAACAACTTAAAGGTTCATGGGCTGGTGCTATGGGCCAAAGTCAATTTATGCCAACCTCCTATTTGTCCTACGCAGCGGACGGTGATGGTGATGGAAAAATGGACATCTGGAATAATAAATCTGATGTATTTGCATCCATCGCTAATTATTTGTCAACAGAAGGTTGGCAAGCACAATTGCCATGGGGTTACCAAGTTAATTTACCTGCAGATTTTAATAAAACGTTGGAAGGCGTAAAAGCGGAACAAGGGAAATCTGTCAGTGAATGGCAGGAACTAGGCGTGGCATTACCTGCATTTGCTCAGTTACCTTCAGACGTAAAAACGTGGGTGGTTATCCCTGATGACCCTGAAGGCAGGGCATTTTTAGTGACTGAAAATTTCCGTACCATTATGCATTGGAACCGCTCATATTATTTTGCATTGAGCGTATGCATGATGGCAGATGGTATCGCTAATAAAATAAAATAACGATAATAGGAGTACTATTATGTATCAACATCGTGACTGGCAAGGTGCGTTACTTGATTTTCCTGCAAATAAAGTTGTTTGTGTTGGTAGTAATTATGCAAAGCATATAAAAGAAATGGGGTCTGCTACACCGGAAGAGCCCGTTATTTTTATTAAACCAGAAACTGCTTTGTGTGACATTACTCAATCAATTGTTATTCCAAAAGACTTTGGTTCTGTTCATCATGAAATTGAGATGGCAATTTTAATTGGTATGCCATTAAAAAATGCGGATGAAGACCGTGTATCACGCTCTATCGCAGGTTATGCAGTTGCATTGGATTTAACCTTACGTGATTTACAAGCTAAATTTAAGAAAGCTGGTCAGCCATGGGAAAAAAGCAAATCATTTGACGGGTCATGCCCAATTTCGGGTTTTATTCCTGTCAGTAGCCCGAATGATTTACAAAATGTTCAGCTTTCTTTAGAAATTAATGGTGAAGTTCGCCAAGAGGGCTCGACGCGTGATATGATCACCCCAATTTTACCACTGATTAGCTATATGTCCCGTTTTTTCACATTGCGTGCAGGGGACGTTATTTTAACGGGAACACCTGAAGGTGTTGGCCCATTAGCTTCTGGTGATATGCTAAAATTATCAATTAATGATCACTCGCTGACTACTCGGGTTATTTAAGTATAGGATTAATAAGTATTATGTCGCAGTTCTGGCAAGTTAAAACTTTAGATGAAATGACAGATGAAGAGTGGGAATCTCTTTGTGATGGTTGTGGGCAGTGCTGTTTGCACAAGTTAATGGATGAAGATACTGATGAAATCTATTTCACTAATGTCGCTTGTAATCAGCTAAATCTAAAAACTTGCCAGTGTAAGCATTATGAAGATCGCTTCAGTTATGAAGCGGATTGCATAAAGCTTAATCGCTATAACTTAGAAACGTTTGGATGGTTGCCAAGTACTTGTGCTTACCGTTTGTTATTAGAAGGGAAAACTCTCCCAGCTTGGCATCCATTAAAAACAGGGTCCAAAGCGGCAATGCATAATGAAGGCGTGTCTGTTCGCCATATCGCGGTCAGAGAAATTGATGTGGTGGATTGGGAAGAACACATTATGAATAGGCCGATGGGTAGGGGGTAGTAGTAACCCTCTATGATACAGTAAGTTATTATGGAAATATCACTTTCAACTGTAGGCTTATTTGCCATTCTAAATATTGCTATTTTACCGGCAATAATTTCTTTTTTTGAAAAATTTAGCCAAGTTGCATCGATGATGATTTATTCATTTTAATTGGTGCATTATAGTGTGTTAAATAATAATCACACTACTACAAGGTGTGATTATTTATTCTATTAGTTATAGAAGTTTTCAATAAATATTCAATATTGCCTTCTAGTTATTAGCCTTATCAGTCTTAAAATTTTAACTGCATGAAAATCTATCTTTAAAACCAACCTCTCACAATTTTTTATGTTATATCTTAAAACCATAATATTTTTATTTGAGGAAAAATGATGATTTGTGACCTCTCATTTTGCTTTTCTCAAGATACTTAGCTAATCTATTTCTTGTAAGAGTAACATGGAGGATGGAAATGAAAACATTTGGTGTGGTACTCACAATTATAGGTCTCATTACCGCGATTATTTCTTACAATATGGATGTAAGTATTCCTATCGTTTATGGTGAGAGTGTGAAGGATTCAGGGCTGGCATTTGATAGGCAGAATTATATTATTGGCAGTTTGCTAATTGCCTTTTTTGGCATTTTGATTGTCCTTTTTGACAACAAAAGGCGTAAGTAAAATGGCTTTTATTTATTAATAAAATCAGTTTATATTCGTCTCATTCCATAATAATAAATGAACGTTCCAAATTAACTAAAGAATATTTCTTATGAAGAAAACACTTATGTTAGTGAGTTTTGCTGCTATTTCCGGATGTGTTTCCAATACAACCGCAATTGAGTCAAAAGCGGTAGGCATGGCCAACCCTGCTTCGGTGTATTGTGAACAAATTGGTGGGAAATTAGAAATTAAGAGAACAGAGCAAGGGCAACTCGGGTACTGTATCTTGCCCTCAGGTGAGAAAATAGAAGAGTGGGCTCTATACCGTCAGAACGAACATTAACCAATTATTCACTTCTTGATTACTGCTACAGCGAAAACTTAGTGAAGATTTTGCTGTAGTTCCAATCTAACAGTTCCAATCCAATAATATTTCTATTTTGCATTAATTATTTCTTGAAATTAGCCGATATTACTACTAGTTGTCAGCGTATTTTTGTCATTTGATCAACTAAATAGCGATGTAATAACAGGACTAATACTTATTAAGCTCATCATAAGGGGGGAGGCAATATTTTGATAGCTTCATATAGATTTAGTAAGGATGACCTCATCTGTTTATGGCAAATTATTGATATAAAATATTTTTATCCACTAATGTCTCATAACCGGTAATTTGTTGTACTAAAATAGAAACAGCTACCTTATGTTATGTAATTGCTAAATAAATTAGTCTTATTAGAGTGATTGATTTACCAAAAAGACGTTAAACTGTCTGCTAGTGGATAAGTAATAGAGTAAAACATCATCTTTTAGCGATGGCTTTTTGGATTTGATCACACTTTAACACACGCAATGAGTTATTTAGGAATATTCTTAATGTTAAAAATTGATGCATAGATCACATTTCCATGGGGTGTTCGTTTTAAGAAAACACTCTTATTTTCATATGGTTAGAAAATGAGAAAATTGACATAACACAGGCTATAGTTTGTACAGTTAATCATGTTTTCTTATTCTATATCAAAAATAATGATAATTTTTTTTAACATAGGTTCGACTAAATGATTTGACATTCTATTTTTTACTTCAATAAGAAGTTGAATGAATAAAGGATTATATTGCGATTTTATTACTATTTCTTCTTTCATATTTATTCCCATCACTCCATTTATTTTTTAATTTAGATTAAAATCGATATTTACCTCGCTTAAAAACATATTTTAAAATTATAATAATGACTAAAGTTGATTGTTGATATAAAAGAATATCTATACACTCATAATGAGTGAAATTGATGTTCAAGCATAATAATTCGGAATTCAATATTTGTCATTTTTAGATATGTCATACTCTTATTAAGAATAAATCATTAATTTAATTAATGTTAGTCTCTTGAGTTGATGTTCAGTAATTGATGAATTTCATGGTCATTCTGCAACAAAAAGTATCAAAGTATGAATGAAATTATATATTCAATGTAAATATAATGATTTTTGTTATTTCTAATAATCTATAATTTCTATTTTGTTAGTTTTTAATGTTATGCAATGGCCAATTTCAATACATTAAAATCTAAATATTAATCTTAATGCGAGTAAGTTAGTTAAATCTAAACATCAGGCAACTCAATCAATAGATCGCTTTTGATAGCTTGTACCTATCAAAAAATAAATAAGTGATGGAAAAAACGATTTGATAAAACTTAAGTTATTATGTATCCACTCTTCGAAATCATATAGAGCATATGATTATAAATTCTAAATAGGACTAATTAAGAAAGATATTTATTTGCATTAGTAAAAATGGTTTAAAAATGAAACATAAATGACTAACTGTATTCAATATGCGGTGGAGTTTTTATTTTTCTTTATTTACCAATAAATTAAATAAAAACTTAATAAGTTCTTTAAATGTAAGAATAAAAATCTCATATTAGGAAATGAAAATGAAGAAAGTACTACTGACCGCTGTTGCTACAACAATCATCGGCTTATCAACAGCTAATGCAGCAAATAAAGTTGGCGGTGGCCAAGTTAACTTTAACGGTAAAGTAACTGATGTTTCTTGTACTGTTTCTGTTGACGGTCAAGGTAGCGATGCAAGCGTATACTTAGCACCAATTTCATTAGAAGAAGTTCAAGCAGGTGGTAAAGGTACATTATTAAAACCAAAAACATTTGCAATTGATGTGACTAACTGTTCTGCAACTTCAGTTGGCAGCAACGCTAAAACGATTGGTGTGGTGTGGACTGGCGGTAATTTATTAAGTGGTAGTGAAAAATCAGGTTATTTAGCAAATACTGATATTAATGGTGCAAAAAACATTCAATTCGTTCTATCTGCTGATGATGCGAAAAAATTCATCGTTCCAGGTACTGCGGCCGGTGAGCAACAGCCATCCGAGCTTATTACTAAAATTGACCAAGGTTCGCGTTTCCAATATTACGTAGGTTACATCACTGACAAGCCAACAGAAGTTACTGCGGGTGAAGTAAAAAGCTACGCAACTTACGAAATCACTTACCAATAAGAATAAGTTGGTTGTTTTAAATTAGTGTTATTAACGTTGTAGTGAAACACTAATCGATATTATTGCAATAAGCGGTAGAACACTGCCGCTTTTATGTTTTGAGGTTTAAATGAAAGCTATCGTATTAGCATGTTGCTTTATCTTCAGTATTAATTCGTTTGCTAACAATATAATTGTTAATGGTACGAGGTTTATTTACCCTGGAGATGAGAAAGAGATCACAGTACAACTTTCAAATACGGCAGAACGTCCAGCGGTTGCTCAAGCTTGGCTTGATACAGGTAATGCATCAGAAACACCTGATACGATAAAAACCCCATTTCAAATTACCCCTCCTGTTTCTCGAGTAGAAGCAAAGGGCGGTCAAAATTTACGCATAAAGTTGATGGATAAAGGGCAAATTCCTCAAGATAGGGAAAGCTTATGGTGGCTTAATATTCTCGATATTCCGCCTACCGTAAAAGGCAAAGATGGAGAAATGCAGAATGTTTTACAACTAGCAATTCGCTCTCGTTTTAAGTTCTTTTACCGACCTGTTGGGCTAGGTAGCAGAGAATTAGCACCTGAACAGTTAGTTATCAAAACAAATGGTAAGAATATTGTTATTGAAAATCCAACACCTTTTTATATTACGGTTACAAAAATATCCACCGATGGGAAAGTAGGCCTCACAGATAAGACTGTTTTGATAGAACCCAAAAATCAGACATTAGTTGAATTAAAGCAGGCAATTAAGTCAGGTAGTAAGGTTGTTGTTAACAATATTAATGACTATGGTTCAGATGTTGCGGTGACTCTAACTGCAAAATAGGAATATATAATGAAACAGCGAGAGTTAAACAATAAATATAGCAATACACTCTCTGTAGTCTGCTTTATTACGTCATGGATTGTTCCCATATTCTATGCATCAGCGGAAGAGGAAACCTATGAATTCAACAGTGGCTTTATCATGGGAAGTAAAGACAATGTTGACTTAGATCGCTTTAATGCCACAGGGATTAGCCCAGGAAAGTATTCAGTTGATGTATACACGAATAATGATTGGAAAGGGCGTTACGAACTTAATTTTGAAGAACAAAAAAATAAACAATTAGGGGTTTGTTACACCCCAGAGTTACTTTCAAACTTAGGTATTGATACTGAAAAATTTAATTCATCAATTGATACAAATAGTGACACTTGCCTGCCATTGGATGAGTGGAACAGTGACAAAGAAGTTAAAGATATATTTCATACGTCGACACTTCGTTTAGATATTTCTGTACCGCAAATATATGAACAAAAAATTTCTCGTGGTTATGTCTCTCCCCAATTTTGGGAAACAGGAATTCCTGCGTTAAATATTGGTTATATGGCTAATTACTATGATAGCCATATCAGTGGAAACCAAGGCTCAGACAGCTCTAGCGCTTATTTAGGCGTTAATGCTGGCTTGAGCTATGATGGTTGGCTACTGAAACATATAGGAAATTTGAGTTGGCAGCGCTCTGCGGGGTCGGACTGGAACAGTAATCAAACCTATCTTCAGCGACCCATTGCTGCATTAAAATCAAAAGCGACGGTTGGGCAGTTTTATACGGATGGTAACCTATTTGATAGTTTTGGCTTGAGAGGTGTAAAGCTAACAACTGATGACAATATGTATCCAGATGGGATGACAACTTATGCGCCCGAAATTCGAGGGATCGCTCAAAGTAATGCCTTGGTGACGATTCGGCAAAATGGCAATATTATTTATCAAACAACCGTGTCTCCTGGGCCATTTAGTTTGAATGATGTTTATCCATCCGGCTATGGTAATGATTTGAATGTTACAGTAAAAGAGGCTGATGGTAGTGAGACTAATTTTAGTGTGCCATATTCTTCGTTAGCACAATTATTACGTCCAGGGTTTACGCGTTACCAAATAGCGGGTGGTAAATCTGATTCTGAAAATTTAAGAAATCGTCCTTTTGTTATGCAAGCGACTCTTCAGCATGGGATTAATAATACATTTACTCTTTATGGTGGGGTCACTGCTTTTGATGATTACCAAGCTTATTTGTTAGGAAGCGGTATTAATACTGGGATTGGTGCGGTTGCAATTGATGTAACGCAATCTCGTATTGTATTTAATCATCGTACAGATTATGGGCAAAGTTATCGTTTTACATTTAATAAGTTATTCACTGAAACAGACACAAACCTTGTGTTAGCAGCATATCGATATTCTACGAAAGATTATTACAATATTAATAATGCACTTTATGCCATTGATAACGATAAACGTGGCGTTGTCGATACATTAGGGCGTGAAAAAAATGGTTTCAGTTACACTATTAACCAAAATTTACCTGAAGGTTATGGTGGAATTTATTTCATGGGGCGTATTTCAAGTTATTGGGATAAGTCAGGAACAGAAAAACAATATCAACTAAGTTACAACAATAGCATCAATCGCCTTTCATATGGTTTGTCATTTATGAGGGTGTATACACAAAATAGTCATGATAAAAAAGATGACAGGATCGGTGTGAACTTGAGTATTCCTCTTTATTGGGGAGAAAATCAGGTATCTACCTTAACGTCAAATACTACATTTAATAATGAAAAGTTCGGAAGTAGCCAAATAGGAACCAGTGGTACGTTTGACCGTGATAACAATTGGACATACGGTATCAATACCTCAGTTGCAAATGGTGGTGCGAAAAATATCGGTCTTAATACTAGTTACCGTACATCGTCAGCCAATACAAATGCGAATTACAGCCAAGGTGAAGGTTATCGCCAATATGGTGTAGGCGCAAATGGGTCATTAGTTTTGCACTCTGGTGGAATAACGCTAACGCCGAATAATGCAACCACAATTGCATTGATTGAGGCGAAAGGCGCAGAAGGTGCATCAGTGGTAGGGGCGATGGGGACGACAATTGATAGTCATGGTTACGCTATTGCACCTTATGTAAGGGCTTATCGCACTAATAAAATCGAAATTGACCCGAAAGGCAGTTCTGAAGATATTGTTTTTGAAAATATGTCATCACAAATAGTTCCTTATGAAGGGAGTGTTGTTAAGGTTAAATTTGGTACTAAGATTGAAAAAAATGTGGTTTATAACGTTAAAAGACCTAATAACAAACCCCTACCATTTGGCGCTAATGTGACAGACCAAAAAGGTGAGTCAATCGGTATTGTTGGGCAAGGTGGTATGGTGTTCATTAGCAGTGAAATTGCAACTAATGCCATTATTACGTGGGATAAAGGTCAATGTACATTCTCATTAGCTGCAGGAAATAGTAAGGAAGTTCTATGTCAATAAAAAATCAATGGTTTTGGTATATTGGGGTAGGGTTACTATTTACCGCAAATGGAGTATCTGCAAATAATTGGTGGACAGAACGTGTCAATAGGCATAGCTGCGAAAGAACGAACCAGCCTGCATATAGAGTAGATATGAGGCTAGGAAAAATAGTTGTTGATCCTAACCTTCCGGTTGGTAGTGTAATTAAAACGCAAGATTATACAATGAATACCAATCAAACTTACCTCTGGTGCCGTGGAAAGGTGAATATTGAGGCTGAAGTCGTGATGCCTGACCTACGTGATATTGGTGGAAAAGTGTATCAAACGAATGTTGAAGGTATTGGTTTAAAATTCCACCGCTCATCGGGTCGGCAGCATTCTATGACTTACCCAAGTACTTTTCCTATAGATGTGGGATATTATAGTACCCCAATGTTATTAAATGATTCTACTTTTACGTTAAGTATAATAAAAACGGCTAAATATACAGGAACCGGAACACTCGCAAGTGGTATCTATACTACTTATGGATATAAACCTAATAACAGTCCAATCTTAGTTAGTTATTTAGATGCAAATGCTATTACTATCGTTTCGCCATCCTGCCAAGTGACAAGTGGTGAAAATCAAAATGTAATGTTAGACCCTATAAAACGAGTTCAATTAACAGCGCGAGACCAACCTGCAGGTGAAAAAGATTTTACAATAAAATTGAAATGTAGTGGTGGTACTAGTTTTACAGGAAAAACTAATATTGATGTGACTTTTAGCGGAATTAAAGCAACGGGTACTCAAGTCAATGGTGTTTTAGCAAACCAAAGCACATATAGCCCAGCAAAAGGAATTGGTGTTCAAGTTATACAGCGAAAAGATAAAAGCCCAATCAATTTTGGCCGTCCATATCATGTAGCATCATTAAATAATAATGATACTAAAGATATCGATATAGAACTTACTGCTCGTTATTTTCAATATGAAGATAGAACTACACCGGGAGAGGTTTATGCTCAAATGCGCTTTGATATTACATATGATTAATTATTAAAAATATCTTATTCAATAATAAAGGTTGATTTCATATTTAGACTCAACCTTTATTCTGTCATTCAAAATGATAATACGTAATTATTATAGGAAAATCATTTTAAATCAACGATTATGCTTTCTGCAGTATACTGTCGCTCTTTATTTGATTGTTCAAATTCATCATTTTTTTCAATTTTTAGTCCGCTTGTATAACCTTGAAAAAACCATTCAATCGGGCAATTTAATGCTTCAGCGATATCAACTAAATGATTAATTGGAATTTTGTTAATACCATTTTCATAACGTGATATTTGTTGTTGGCTTAAATTTAATTTCTCAGCTAAATTAGCGCCTGATAGACCGAGTTCTTTTCTCCGGTTTTTTATTTTAATACCAATTATAGTATAAATGTCCATATGACATCCTCAATTTATAGGAAAGATTATTATTCAATGCACTTAATTTAAATTACGCTCGATAGTATATTAAAAAACAAATGAATTTAAAAGTTTTTATGAACATAATTATGATGAAAATCTCTATTTATAACTTGTTCATTTGCAGTATAATAACATTATTTATGGTGTGGTTATTATAATTACATAAGTAAAAATATCTATATTTATTATTCCCCACGGTGAGGTCTTTAAATTTAATTTTTAATATCTTATTTCTGCCTCTCAATTTTGTTAAATTTTTGATTTAAAATCAGCTAGTTATAATTTCTATTATAACTCTGGTGTTATAGTGGTAAAGTTAATGAATCGTTTTAAAATGTTAATTTTTTGTTTTGGCCGATTTAATCTAAATAATCGTTTTTTAAAAATAAAGGTACAGATCAATAATATTAATCATATACCAATTTAATTGATATTAAATACAACCTTAAATCATCTTAAATGATTACTTAGAGAATGGATCATGTTTAGCATTTTGATTCCATATGTATTCCATTTTAAGTGCGATATTACTTGCAATACTTTGGTCATAAAAATCGCAAATAATCTGTAATGACATATCAATACCTGCACTAATGCCTGATGAAGTATAAAACTTATTATCATGAACCATCTAGCTTTCGGTTGCCATAACACTTGGTTATTAAGAGAAGTTACCCACTGATAAGATAGCTTATTTGTCGTAACTTTAAAGCCATTTAAAAGAGACGTTTGAGCAAGAAGTGCGGAGCCAGTACAAACGGAAATGACAGTCTCTGCAAACTCGGCTTGTTTTTTTACCCACTGAATATACTGATCATTTTTCGATAATGAGCGAGTACCTTGCCCTCCAGGTATCAAAATACATTGATAGCAAGGGGTCTGAATAGGTAAGGTATTAAGTGTAACTCCCTGAGAACTGCCATGGGCTCTCCTGAAGGTGAGATAAATACAATTTGGCAATCTTTTAAGCTACCAAATACTTCAACAGGCCCCATGACATCAAGGGTTTCAAAATTATCAAAAAGGATAATTGCGATAGAATTTAGCGACATATTTTTCTCAGATGTTGTCATTGTTGAGTATATTGTGCCACGTTATATATTTTATGATTGGGATTTTGTGCACTCTAATATACTTATATTACTTAGTGATAAACAAAATTTCATAAGCGTGATAAAGCATAAATATGGGCACTGAAGTATACTGTATAAAACCTATTGGCACTTTCATTACCAAATTAGTGAGGTCCACAATGAAATTGTATATTTATGACCACTGCCCATTTTGTGTTAGAGCTAGAATGATTTTTGGTTTAAAAAAGTTAGCAGTAGAGCAAATCGTTTTATTCGATGATGACATAGAAACGCCAACAAAAATGATAGGTCGAAAAATGTTACCTATCTTACAAAAAGACGATGGAAGTTATTTACCTGAAAGCTTAGATATTGTTCATTATGTAGATAGCATTAATGAACCTAAATATGCAGGAGGAAACATAACCCCTGAAGTAGAGGCTTGGTCTAAAGCGGTTTCTGCTGTGGTATATAAGCTTGTGACACCACGTTTTACACAAACTGATTTCCCTGAAATTAGTACAGCAGAAGCGAGGGCGGCATATATCGCTAGAACATCAAAATCTTATGGTGACTTAAACGAGTTTAAAAAAGAAACTCATACGTTGCTAGTTGAATTAGAGCCCCAATTGTCTTTATTAGATGCGTGGTTAGAAACACGTGGTGAAGACATTGATATTAATGATTTTATTATTTTTCCAACCTTACGTAGTTTGAGCATAGTTGAGCACTTATCGTTTAGCACAAATATTCGGAATTATATGGAGCGAATTGCAAAAAACTCGAATATTAATTTGCTATTTGATCAGGCGAAATAGCCTATTTGGCTGCCAGTTCAGTGGGTTATGGCAAACGTATACCGCCTCTAAAAGAGGCGGTTGTACAGGATAATTCATTAATGGACGTAGTCACGTAGTGTATAAACTAATTTGTAATGACCTTGAATTAATACTAGCTGGTTGTTGTTTAATGAAATAACTGCGCCATCAGACAGTACTCGATTTATTATTGAATCCCATTTAGATAAATCTTCATCAACACATTCGAGTTCAGTTTTACTTAAGTTTTTTACGGTAATTTTTGCGTTTTTGATATTGCCAAATCCGTTAAAATCATTACACATTGATGCAGAAACAAACATTTTCTCGCCAAAAGCAAGGGAAGGTACAGTTTGCTTGCTACTAATCGTCTTACCATTCACTTCAGTTAAAATAAAACGATGATGCATCAACTTATTTTCAAGTGCTTGGTCATCATTACGCGCATTGACTTGATGAGTTTGGCATGCTGCTAGCAATAAACCCAAAATAGTAAGTGGAATTAGGCGTTTCATAGTTCCCGATCCAACTATGCGTTAACAATATTAGGGCAAATTTCCCCATGACTAATTTGACGGATATTATTAAGCGTAGTTTGACTGATACTTGTTAATGCTTCTTCCGTTAAAAACGCTTGATGCCCGGTAAATAACACATTGTGACAAGAAGAAAGACGACGAAAAACATCATCTTGAATTACATCATTAGATTTATCTTCGAAAAATAAATCACGTTCATTTTCATATACATCCATACCTAAAGCGCCAATTTTCTGTAATTTTAGTGCATTGATTGCTGCAACAGAATCGACTAACGCGCCTCGGCTTGTATTGATGATCATGACCCCATTTTTCATCTTTTTGAATGCATTTTCATCGAGTAGGTGATGATTCTCAGGTGTTAATGGGCAATGAAGGGAAATAATATCTGATTGTTCATATAAAGTATCCAAGTCAACGTATTCAGCGCCCATATCTAAAACAGCTTGGTTCGGGTATGGGTCGTGTGCGAGTAGGCGCATTCCAAATCCCTTTAAAATACGTAGCGTCGCTTGGCCAATTTTTCCGGTACCAATAATTCCAGCAGTGCGGTTATGCATATTAAAACCTGTTAACCCTTCGAGAGAAAAATTTGCATCTCGAGTACGTTGGTATGCTCGGTGGATCCTACGGTTAAGGCAGAGCATCATACCAACAGTATGTTCGGCAACGGCTTCAGGAGAATAAGCAGGAACACGGACAACTTGAATACCTAATTCTTTAGCAGCTTGTAAATCAACATTGTTAAAACCAGCGCAACGTAAAGCTAAAATTCGAATATTGAGTGCGGCAAGTTCTTCTAAAACAGCACGATTAGCTTCATCGTTAACAAAAATACAGATAGCATCTGCACCAACAGCATTTTTAGCTGTCTGAACGGTCAATGGAAAATCAAAATATTCAATACTAAAATTAAATCCAGAATTTTGATTAACTTGTTCCATGTGCTTGCGGTCATACTGTTTGGTACTATAAGAAACAATTTTCATCATGAAGACTCCAATTTTTAGGAACCAATTAGAAAAGAGTAGGTAAAAAGGTGTACCTACAAAATATAAACTCAGAATAAGACAATTAAGTTTGTAAATCACCTATAAATTAAGAAAATAGGTATCTGTTTACGATTGAATATGGTTTATCTTTGTTAGTATCGTGTTTAATGAGGAAATTTTGTTGAAATTTATCACTTGCGCTATAGAACAATTCAAACAAGGGATGTAGTAATGCAGTTAATGAAAAGAGCATTCAGAATATTACTCTGCTTTTTGGGTGGAAGCATTGCTCTCTTAATACTTTTATGGATAACGATATCCCATTGGGCTCCAGTTGTTGCATCACACTATCTTCCTAAGCCATTTAAACTGTCGTTTTCAGAACCAAGAATTAGTCATGGCCAGTTGGATATAGCAAATATCAGTATAACAGCAAATAATTGCACATTAGTTCAGTTGAATAGCACAAGACTTTCTATCTTTCCCTTACACGCTATTGTGGATGACCTTGATGTTAAAACTGAATGTTTGAGTGCTCTTGAGCCAACGAATGAAATGGATAATGAGCCGATTAATATTGCAGAACTTATCGATAATATTCCGGTTTTTTCATTAGTTATCAATAATACCAACATACAGCCATGGAGTGATTACCAAGGCAGTATTTGGTTGCGTAAAAATCAGGTTAACCCTCTAGAGTTTGATTTTAGGGGCGACAATTTAAGGTTGTCATCTTTAATTAATACGGAACACCAATTAGTCATTCAAAATTTTTTAGCATTTCTACCAGAACAAAAGCAAACAATAGAATTATTTGGTGATGTGCAGCTCCCCTTAATGGCAAATCAGCTTCCAGAAAAAGGGGAGTTGAATGCTTATTTTAAGTTAATCAACCCAGAAAAATTCTTACAAGCTAAATTCAGTTGGTTGAATGACCAAGGTGTCTTTAGCGTCATGGATACAGGCACAAAGGAAGAATTGCTTTATTTACCATGGTCACTATCGCCTTCTCGAATACAAATAGCGCAAGGTAAGTGGCAATGGAAAGAAGCAGATATCCCTTTACAAGGCGGTATCAGCTTTCAAGTTGATAACTGGGATAATACATTAAGTGAAATGGTATTTTCTGGGCGTATTAATATGCTCACACAAGCAAAGAAAGGGAAAGCCAATATTGTCTTAGCTGTGCCATCTACTCAGATAAATTTACTCAATGCTGATATTAATTTTAGGTTACATGGCCAAGTTAAATATGATGATATGGTGCTGGATATTAATTTGCCTGCAAAGGTTTCAGGCCAGTTAGCTGCCCCCAAAATTTCTTTTTTATCCAGTTCATTATTAAGAGCTTATGGCCGTCTTTCGGAAACACTGGTTCTTAATGAAGCTAGATTACCACTTGCAGGAACATCGTTAGGTGAAGAGGGTATTTCAGGACGTTTACAAGCTATTCTAAAAATTAAAGAGCAATATTGGGGGAGTTTTGATATTCATTTGGATGGTAAAGCCAATAAGTTTGCTTTAGATAAGGGAAAATGGTTTTGGAATTATTGGGGAAATGCCAATTTGCCTTCATTATCAGCTAATTGGGATATTAAGGGTAATGGGAGTTGGCAGGACACTTTAATCACATTAAATAGCTTAAATACAGGGTTTGACCAAATACAATATGGGCTTTTATCGATGAGGGCTCCACGCTTACAGCTAAGTAAGTCATTGGTTTGGCAACGTGATCAGAATAAAGCCAATTTTAATGGAAAATTACAGCTTACCAGTGAACGGATGCAATTCGGTACTGAAAGTTATCTGCCAAGGATCACATTAAACGCAGATCTTAGTGGAAAATCTCCTGCTGAATTTCAACTTAAAGGCGATTTAAGTACTAAAGATGTGGGGCCAATAGTCATTTTTGGGCGCTGGGACGGTGAAAGATTAAGAGGGGAAGCTCGTTGGCCTGAACAGTCGGTCACGGCTTTTCAAACGTTAATTCCTGCTGACCTTGGTATTGAATTAAAACAAGGAAAATTATTTTCTCAAGCCGCTTTTTCAATAACGCCGGAAGATGGTTTTATTGCAGGAGGACACTGGCGCGTAGAGAATACTAGTCTTTGGTTAAAAGATGGCGAATTATCAGGATTAGATTTTGTTTTACCGTGGCGTTTAAAACAAAGTACTTGGACTTTGGGCGCTAAAGCACCTGTTGAGTTGCGTATTAAGCAGCTCAATAATTTATTCGAATTAACTGATATTAAAGCAGATCTCTCTGGTTCTTATCCGCCAACGGAAAATTCGCCATTAAAACTGACTAATGTAGGCTTTAAAACATTAGGGGGTGAAATATCGATGGATTTACTGCGTTGGCCACAAACTCAAGCCGCTACGATAAAATTAAGGCAGATTGAACTTAGCCAGTTATTTACCATACTAAGAGTGTCGCAATTTGCTGTTTCCGGTAAAGTTAATGGTGAATTACCTTTTTATTTAAATAACCCAGAATGGATAGTTAAAGATGGATGGTTAGAAAATAGTGGGCCATTAACATTACGATTAGATCCCCAATTTGTTGATTCTATCCGAGAAGATAATATATCTGCAGGTTCCGCAATGGGGTGGTTACAATATTTGGAAATAAAACGCAGCCGTACAGATGTTAATGTTACAAATTTAGGGATGTTAAAGATGACAACAATCCTTGAAGGGTATAACACGCAAGAAAAGAAAAAACGTGAAGTTCATTTGCATTATCAACATGAAGAAAATATCTTTCAATTATGGCGTAGTTTACGATTTGGTAGCTCTTTAGAAGAGTGGTTGGAAAAAAATTTATAATGAGCATAAGAATGAACGTGAAAATATTAAAATTCACTACAGCTATATCGATTGTGTTGTTGTTATCAGCTTGTTTGCGAGTTGAGGTCGCAACACCGGATAAACCCATCAATATTAATATGAATGTAAAAATTGAACATGAAATCCAAATAAAAGCGGATAGGCAAGTAGAAGAATTATTGAAAGAAAATAGTGATTTGTTCGGTGAGGTAAACCCAAAATGAATCGAATAATCAAAGTATTTGCCCTGTGTTCGTTATTGACTACCTTTCAGGCTATAGCAATAACGGTTGATGAGGCCAAAGAAACAGGTCTATTAGGGGAAACGTTATCGGGGTATTTAGCTCCAATTAATACGAGTAATCCAGAGGCTACTAAACTAGCGGCACAAATTAACCAAGAACGGGAAAAAAGGTACAGCGAAATTGCTGCAAAAAATAATCTAAAAACAAATGATGTCGCAAGGATAGCAGGACAAAAACTTGTAGAACGGGCTAATCCTGGGGAGTTTGTGCGCGGAATTAATGGTCAATGGTTACAAAAGAAATAAAAAGCGCACTCAGAAAGTGCGCAAGATATAGCAATGGTAGCTTTGGGTTTTAACAATACCATGCTTAAAAGGATATATTTTAAGCAATAATGGTATTTATATGGCTTTGTGCTTGTTGATGTGCTCGTTCGACTGACTCTTGGCCTAACGACGTGCCTTCAGCAAAAACGAACTCAACGTCGGTAATACCAATGAAATTTAGAAATAGTGTTAAATAAGGCACCATGGTATCTGTTGGTGTGTCTTTATAAATACCGCCTCGACTCGTTAATACATAGGCACGCTTGTCTTTTAATAAGCCAACAGAACCTTGTTCTGTATATTTAAACGTGTGCCCTGAGCGAGCGATAAAGTCGAAATAGTGTTTTAAATGAGAAGAAATCGTAAAGTTATACATCGGAGCTGCAATAACAATCACATCGTGAGCTTTAATTTCCTCAATCAATGCATTTGACAGGTCCAAATGTGCTTGTTGTTGTTCTGTTTTCGTGTCACTTGGACCAAAAGCTGCTAAAATTTCACCGTCAATCGCTGGAATTGGCTCTTTGACTAAATCTCGTACAGTTACTGTATCTGCTGAGTGTTTTTCCTGCCATTGTTGAATAAAGTAATCTGCCATTTTATTGCTTTGTGAATAGTCAGCCAGAATACTTGATTTCAATAGTAATACTTTACTCATGTGTTCCTCTATTTTTTAGGTAAAACTTTATTGGTAATAATACGTGATGTGTAACTGATTGATAGGAAAAATATTAGATAGCTTTCTTCAAAAAAATTGATGGTATTTTTATGTGATAACAACAATTAAAAATAAAAGCGAAATTTAGCCCTCACAAATTGCGAAGCTGATTGGCTATCGTGTATTGAAATTTATTAAAGATAAGGATTCAACAGGTGAAATCCATACTGACAGCATTAACCGCTGATATTGGACAAACTTCATTACGTGACCAATGGTTACTGAAAAAAAGAGTGCAAGGTATTGCAAAGATCCAGAACGAAAAATCGCGCTCTGCGGTACTTGATGCTATCAAAATAGATATTGAAAAGGCAAAGCAAAAGGTTGAAATTAAAAGATTAAATGTGCCTAAAATTGTGTATCCGGATAATTTACCGGTTAGCCAGAAGAAAGATGTCATTTTAGATGCCATTAAAAAACATCAAGTTGTTATTATTGCTGGTGAAACTGGGTCAGGTAAAACAACGCAAATCCCCAAAATTTGCCTTGAACTTGGCAGAGGGGTTCTAGGATTTATTGGTCACACTCAACCAAGACGTTTAGCCGCGCGCTCAGTTGCGTCACGCTTAGCTCAAGAACTTGAATGTGAATTAGGTACAAATGTTGGTTATAAAGTACGCTTTAGTGACCAAGTGAGTGAAACAACGCAAGTCAAATTGATGACTGATGGTATCTTGCTTGCAGAACTACAAAATGACAAACTGCTGCTGCAATATGACACAATTATTATCGATGAGGCTCACGAAAGAAGCCTCAATATCGACTTTATTTTAGGTTATTTACGTCAATTATTACCAAGACGCCCTGATTTAAAAGTTATTATTACATCAGCAACTATTGACCCAGAACGTTTTTCGAAACACTTTAATCATGCTCCGATTGTTGAAGTGTCTGGCCGTACCTATCCGGTTGAAGTCCGTTATCGTCCTATTATGGGAGATCAGAACGATAGCGACCGTGACCAAATAGATGGGATTATAGATGCAGTAAATGAGCTATCTGTTGAAGGTAATGGCGATATATTGATTTTTATGAGTGGTGAGCGGGAAATTCGTGATACCGCAGATGCGTTATCAAAACTTTCTTTACGTCATACTGAAATCTTACCATTATTCGCAAGGCTTTCTAATAGTGAGCAAAATCGCATCTTTCATCCTCATGGAGGACGTCGGATCATTCTTGCAACAAACGTAGCAGAAACATCATTAACTGTACCTGGTATCAAATATGTCATTGATACCGGTTATGCACGAATCAGTCGTTATAGTTACCGTACCAAAGTACAACGTCTTCCTGTTGAAGCCATTTCTCAAGCTTCAGCTAACCAACGTAAGGGGCGCTGTGGCCGTGTTTCTGACGGGATTTGTATTCGTTTATACTCAGAAGATGACTTCTTATCACGCCCAGAGTTCACGGACCCTGAAATTTTACGGACGAATTTAGCGTCAGTTATATTACAAATGACTTCTATTGGTCTTGGTGATATTTCTGCATTTCCATTTGTGGAGGCTCCAGATAAACGTAATATCCAAGATGGTGTGAAATTACTGGAGGAGCTAGGTGCCATTAAGTCCCATAAACAGGCGGATAAAGGGTATCAACTAACGGATATAGGCAGGCAGTTAGCCCAGCTTCCTGTTGACCCAAGACTTGCTCGTATGGTGATTGAAGCACGTAAACACGGGGCAGTACGTGAAACAATGGTGATTGTTTCTGCATTATCAATTCAAGACCCTAGGGAGAGACCGTTAGACAAACAGCAAGCTGCCGATGAAAAACATCGTCGTTTCCATGATAAGCAATCAGATTTCTTAGCTTTTTTAAATCTTTGGGATTACTTAAAAGAACAACAAACACAGCTTTCTAACGCTCAATTTAGAAAAATGTGTCGCCAAGATTTTCTTAATTATTTGCGTATTCGGGAATGGCAAGATTTGTATACCCAATTGAGGCAAGTGGTAAAAGAGCAAGGTTTTGCCATTAATAGTGCGGAGGCTGATTTTCGGAGCATTCACGTTTCGTTATTGGCTGGGCTGCTTTCACATATTGGACAAAAAGATGCAGATAAACACGAGTTTACTGGGGCTAGAAATGCACGTTTTACTATTTTTCCTGGGTCGGGTTTATTTAAAAAACCACCGAAATGGGCAATGGTTGCGGAACTTGTTGAAACGTCGAAATTATGGGGAAGAATTGCCGCATCAATCGATGTTGAGTGGGTTGAACCCTTAGCAGAACATTTAACTAAACATAGTTATAGTGAGCCTCATTGGTCTAAATCTGAAGGCGCGGTAATGGCGTCAGAAAAAGTGACTTTATATGGGCTACCCATTGTTGCATCAAGGCAGGTTAATTATGGGAATATTGACCCGTTATTATGCCGTGAATTATTTATTCGTCATGCATTGGTTGAAGGGGATTGGGTCACACGCCACGCATTCTTTAAAGAAAATCTGAAATTATTATCTGAAGTCGAAGATTTGGAGCATAAATCACGTCGGCGTGACATTTTAGTTGATGATGAAACGTTATTTGCATTTTATGACCAACGGATCCCGAATGATGTGATTTCCTCTCGTCATTTTGATAATTGGTGGAAAAAGGCATCTAAGCAACAATCTGACTTGTTAAGCTTTGAAAAAAGTATGCTGATCAAGGAGGATGCGAGTAATGTTTCGGCTCTTGATTACCCAAACTATTGGTATCAAGGGGATTTGAAATTTCGGTTGAGTTATCAATTTGAGCCAGGAACTGATGCAGATGGAGTGACTGTCCATGTACCACTTGCGATATTGAATCAGGTTCAGAATATTGGCTTTGATTGGCAAGTTCCGGGACTGCGTCATGAGTTAATCGTTGCTTTAATTAAATCATTACCTAAACCAATTAGGCGAAATTTTGTTCCTGCACCTAACTATGCTTCTGCATTTTTAGAACGAGTCCCTGAGCCTGAGGGGAGTGTATTGGATAAACTTGAACGTGAATTACGCCGTATGACAGGTGTCACTGTTGAACGTGAATCATGGCAATTAGAGCAACTTCCCGCTCATTTAAAAATGACATATCGTGTTGTAGGCGACAAAAATAAAACCGTTGCGGAAGGGCAAAATCTTGATGAGCTAAAAAATAGCCTAAAAGAAAAAGTGCAAGAAACGTTGTCTGAAGTTGTAGATGACGGTATTGAGCAACATGGGTTACATATTTGGAGTTTTGGTGAATTACCTCAACGCTATGAGCAAAAGAGAGGCGGATATTCCGTTAAAGCTTATCCTGCATTAGTCGATGAAAGAAATAGTGTTGGTATCAAGGTGTTTGAAACAGAATTAGAACAGCAGCAAGCAATGTGGGCTGGGGTGCGTCGATTATTACTGTTAAATATTCCATCGCCAATTAAGTATTTACATGAAAAACTACCCAATAAATCAAAATTGGGTTTGTACTTTAACCCCTATGGCAAGGTATTGGAGTTAATAGATGATTGTATTGCTTGTGGTGTCGACCAAATAATCTCTGATTTTGGTGGCGCGGTATGGAATGAAGAACAGTTTGAAAAACTGAAAGAGCTTGCACGGGCAGAATTAAATGATGTGGTTGTTAATATTGCTAAGCAAGTTGAACAAATATTAACGGCGGTGTTTGCAATCAATAAACGTCTAAAAGGGCGGGTTGATTTTTCGATGGCAATAGCGTTATCGGATATAAAAACACAAATGTCGAACTTAGTGTTTAAAGGTTTTGTGACTACTCATGGTTGGAAACGCTTACCTGATATTCTTCGTTATTTAAATGGAATAGAGCGGCGATTAGAAAAACTAGCTATTGATCCTAACCGAGATCGTGCACAACTGAGTAAAGTAGAGCATGTTCAGAATATGTGGCAGCAATGGTTAGTAAAATTATCTCCAGTTCAGAGAAATATGCCAGAAGTCCAAGAAATTCGCTGGATGATTGAAGAACTGAGAGTCAGTCTGTTTGCCCAGCAGCTTGGAACGCCATATCCAATTTCGGATAAGCGAATTATGCAGGCGATGGAACAGTTATCTCAACAACTGTAAGCCTTATTTTGACTAATTAGCGCTTCACGTATTCTGTATGTGAAGCGCTTTTCATTTTTAGTTGGCCTTAATCATTTAGTTACAACATACTAATGAATGATAAAAATATAAGCATCGAAGCTCATACAACAGAAATTTTAACCAGCAAAGGAGAGGGGAAATTGTAAAGGAGGGCGAAAATTGTGAAGGAAATTACGACTAGAAAATTATGGAGTGATTTAGTAATCAAAAAAACAGGATGTTGCAGTAAATGAAGGCTTAAATTTATGGGTTAAAATTAAGCCCTCGTTTCTAAAACTAGGCAACCAAATAATAGAGCGCTGGGATAGCGCCGATAGCAATGGCATATGCCATGATTTTTTCAATCGCTTTTAATGGCATTTGGTTGGTTTGCTGCTGGCGAGCATAGAAAAATACCAAAATACCAGGGGCATATAAAACGACGGATAATAGTAAATTGATTAACCCTGATGCATAAAGCAACCATAGACCATAAAGGCTGGCAATAGCTCCAACGGCAAGTAATGCTTTATTATGACGTTCAAAAGCTACTTTTACTAAAAATGCACCAACAAGGAAATAGGGGACTAAAATCATTTCAGAGGCAATGGTAAGCAATGTATTGTAATTACTCCCACTAAGCCAAATAAGAACCAAAGATAGCTGTACTGCACCATTAGTGAGCCATAAAGAAGATGATGGAGCATCATTCTTATTTAATTTATTAAATATTTTAGGAAATGATTGGTATTGGGCTGCAATATAAGGTACTTCAGCGGCCATAATCGTCCAACTTAGATATGCCCCACAAACAGAAATAATTAGGCCCGCTGCAATAATAATATCACCACTTGAACCAATTAAACTTATCATGAGTGGGGCCATGGATGGATTTTTTATTTCTGCAAGTTCAGCTCTAGGCATAATACCTAAAGAAAGTAAGGTTACTAGAATATAGATAATTAAAGCAGAACTCACAGCGAAAATAGTTGCTAAGCCAACATCGCGGCGGTTTTTCGCTCGTGCAGAGACGACAACGGCACCTTCGATACCAATAAATACCCATAGTGTAATCAGCATGGTATCTTTGACTTGTTCCCAAACTGGAACACCAAATTCGATACCACTAAAATCTGCATTGAAAATATCAAGTTTAAACGCAAAAAAAGCCAATACAATAAATAAGCCAAGAGGAACCAGTTTGGCCATTGTAGCAAGTTTATTAATTCCAGCGGCTGTTTGTACTCCACGAAGAACTAAATAGTGAACAAACCAAAGGAGTATTGATTCTCCGACTAGGGCTTGCCATGTATTTCCATCACCAAAAATAATGTTGTCAGGAGTATCAGTAAAAAAACTGATTGCTGCGAATACGATAACAAGATAAGACACATTGGCAACTACCGCACATAGCCAATAACCCCACGCCGAGCAAAAACCAATTAATTCCCCGAAGCCGACTTTTGCGTAAGTAAATATTCCACCGTCAAGGTCAGGACGTATGCGGGAAAGCAACAATAGGGCAAATGCTAAAAAGAGGATACCCACACCTGTAATTGACCAACCAATTATTAATGCGAGTGGGCTGGCAACTTCCGCCATATTTTGAGGGAGACTAAAAACACCGGCGCCAACCATTGAGCTAAGAACTAGCGCAGTTAGTGCGGTAAGACTCAAAGTATTTTTCAAAGTAAATCCTGAACGTTCAGAAATCAAAAGTTAAAATGACGTTAAAGTGCCATTACAATAATGAGTTTAACTAGTAGCCATTAAAAAAGCAGATAGAATGACTACATGTTTTCATAGGTGTGGATTCTACGAACGAAATGACAGATATGCAATGGCAATGTATGCATTTTTAAAGATGTTTTATGCATTTTTTTAAAAGAATGGAAGTGAATAGAGCCAAAGAAAATAAATAACGTAAAGAGAAAGTATAAAAACAAAAAAACCAGCCGAGTAGGCTGGTTTTAATATCACATAAATTAGGACTATTTAAACAAGTCTGCACTGATAGTGACACTGCCACCATTAGATTGCCATTCTCTTGTAATATGAAAATATTTAGCCCCTTTCGCTTCCGCACGTTTTGCTATTTGGTAACGTACTTCAGGCGTATTGGTGTAATATCCAGAGAATGTAATAGAGTCAAATGGAACCATTTGTGCAGCTGCTGTTTTGTTGACCTCTTCGATAACATAACCACTTGGCAGAGTCACACTAGTACGACCCGGTTGACTGCTAGAGGTTTCAAAGAAGCGTCCGACTGCGGTTGTTGGTTCTTCAGAAGATGCAACGCCAGGAATGCGAACCTTTTTAGCCGCTTCACCGCCTTCTGCTAACAGAGCACGACCAGCGTCAGAATCGGCAGGAACTACTGCCTCTTCATTAAGAACTTGTCGTTTCGGTGCATCTTTTTTATAGATATAAGCAGTTGCTAATGTATTTCCACCATCATTCATTGCGATATTACGAACCACATAGAACGAGGCAGCATTTTTCTCAAGTGCTTTTTTTGCAATAGCCTCATATAGGTCTGGTTGAGAAGGGTAAAAACCGCTTACAGTAACAGTATCAAAAGGCTCATATTCTGTTGCGTCAGTTTTTGACATTTCCTCAACACCACCGAATACACGACGTTTTGGTGTATCAACTTGTGGTGCATCTTTTGCGTAGACATCAGCAACAACACGCATGTTGCCGCTATCACCTACATCATCAAGGCTTTGAATGTAAAAGGCATATGCCCCCATTTTATCAGCCCTACGGGAGACTGCATCGGATGCTTCATAAATAGCATTAAAGCGCCCGGTGACTGTTATACGCTCATAAGGTTTTAATTCAGTAGCCTGTTTTGGCGTCAATTCAACAGCCGCCTGAGTAGCAGTTATACTAGTTAATGATAACACCGCGGCTGCGATGACCGTAGTTTTCAGCTTCATACAAAATCCTTCCGCCTTGCGCAATTTATTATAAACATGCTGAATCTTAGTTGTATCACATGTACGTGATTATTACACGTAACGGAACCTGTTGTCTCATGATTTTATTTTTATGAGAAATAAATAATTATTGACTAGTTAAATTTACCAGATTTTTTAAAGTATCCAGTATTTTATTGACCTAAAACTAAGATTTTCACTGCGAATTCCATTTACTGTCTAAGAATCGTGATCAATTATGGATCAAGAAGCTTATTTTCAGTAGGTTATTAGAACATTAAAAATCTGTTTAAGCACAAAATAAGACTTTTCTCTGTGATGACAGTCATTATTTTAGCAAACACTCTATTAACAACATTACGTTAGGCATTAAAAAGGGAACATTATGCGTATTGGTATACCAAGAGAACGACTTGCCAATGAAGCGCGTGTTGCGGCTACACCATCTACAGTAACTCAACTTCTTAAGTTAGGTTTTTCTGTCTGTGTAGAACAAAATGCGGGTCATTTAGCCAGTTTTGATGATGTAGCATACGAACAAGCGGGGGCAGAAATCGTTGATCGTGATACTGCATTTGCTGCGGATATCGTTTTTAAAGTCAACGCGCCACTGGATGATGAAATTCCTCTGTTAAAAGGAGGGGCAACACTGGTGAGTTTCATTTGGCCGGCACAAAATGCTGAGCTAATGGAAGCTTTAAAAGCTAGGAAAGTTAACGTGATGGCGATGGATGCGGTACCACGCATTTCACGTGCTCAATCACTTGATGCGCTTAGCTCAATGGCGAATATTGCTGGCTACCGTGCAATTGTTGAAGCTGCTCACGAATTTGGCCGTTTCTTTACGGGGCAAATTACGGCCGCAGGTAAAGTTCCTCCAGCGAAAGTCATGATCATCGGGGCAGGGGTTGCAGGCCTTGCTGCGATTGGCGCTGCTGGTAGTTTAGGTGCCATTGTGCGTGCCTTTGACACTCGTCCTGAGGTGAAAGAGCAAGTTCAGAGTATGGGTGCTGAATTCCTTGAATTAGATTTCAAAGAAGAGGCTGGTAGTGGCGATGGCTACGCCAAAGTAATGTCAGAAGCATTTATTAAAGCTGAGATGGAACTGTTCGCTGCACAAGCGAAAGAAGTCGATATCATTGTAACTACGGCACTGATTCCAGGTAAGCCTGCACCTAAATTGATTACCAAGGAAATGGTTGAATCAATGAAGCCGGGGAGTGTGATTGTAGACTTAGCGGCGCAAACCGGAGGGAACTGTGAGTTAACCCAAGCTGACAAGCTGGTTGTGACTGATAATGGTGTAAAAATCATTGGTTATACCGACTTACCAAGCCGTTTACCAACACAGTCATCACAGTTATATGGAACAAACCTCGTTAACTTGATGAAGTTATTGTGCAAAGAGAAAAATGGTGAAATAGACATTGATTTTGAAGATCTGGTAATTCGTGGGGTCACTGTGATTAAACAAGGTGAAATCACTTGGCCAGCGCCCCCAATTCAGGTATCTGCTCAGCCGCAGGCGAAACCAAAAGCGGTGGAAAAAGTTAAAGCGCCTGAGAAAAAGATGTCACCGACGGTAAAATATGGCTTGATGGCATTAGCTATCATCTTGTTTGGTTGGTTTGCTAATTCAGCACCAAAAGAGTTTTTATCGCACTTTACGGTATTTGCATTAGCTTGTGTGGTTGGTTATTACGTGGTGTGGAATGTGACTCATGCATTGCATACACCGTTAATGTCAGTCACTAACGCTATTTCAGGGATCATCGTCGTGGGCGCCTTGCTCCAGATTGGCAGCGGTGGCTGGGTAAGCTTCTTATCCTTTATCGCCATATTGATCGCGAGTATCAATATTTTCGGTGGGTTCACTGTAACTCAACGCATGTTAAAAATGTTTCGTAAAGGGTAAGGGGTAACTTATGTTGTCGAGTGGAATTGTGACAGCAGCTTACATAGTTGCTGCTATCCTATTTATTTTCAGCCTTGCGGGGCTATCCCGTCATGAAAGTTCCCAACGTGGGAATACTTATGGCATTATCGGGATGGCTATCGCCTTGATAGCCACTATTTTAGGTCCTCACAGTGCTAATGTGGGCTGGATGATCGTTGCGATGGTCATTGGTGCTGTCATTGGTATTCGCTTAGCGAAAAAAGTTGAAATGACAGAAATGCCTGAGCTGGTGGCTATTTTACATAGTTTCGTCGGTTTAGCTGCAGTGCTGGTTGGTTTTAACAGCTTTATCGCCAGTGAAGGGCATGCTGATGTTGTGATGGAAAACATTCACTTAACTGAAGTTTTCTTAGGGATCTTCATTGGTGCAGTTACCTTCACTGGTTCAGTAGTCGCTTATGGTAAATTATCAGGGAAAATGTCATCAAAACCGATGATGTTACCTAATCGCCATAAACTGAATTTAGCGGCGTTAGTGGTTTCATTTATTCTGTTAGTGATTTTTGTTAAAACAGAAAGTGTCGGCTTGCAAGTTTTCTTGATGCTAATTATGACCGCCATAGCTTTAGCTTTTGGCTGGCATTTAGTCGCTTCAATTGGTGGCGCGGACATGCCAGTGGTGGTTTCAATGCTGAATTCGTATTCAGGTTGGGCTGCAGCAGCGGCAGGTTTTATGTTAAGTAATGACTTGCTGATTGTCACAGGGGCATTGGTCGGTTCTTCAGGTGCGATTCTGTCCTATATTATGTGTAAGGCGATGAACCGTTCGTTTATCAGTGTTATTGCAGGAGGCTTCGGTACAGATGGCTCTTCAACAGGCACAGAAGAAGAAATGGGTGAGTATCGCGAAAGCACCGCAGAGGAAGTCGCTGAAATGTTGAAAAACTCAACATCAGTAATTATCACTCCGGGTTATGGTATGGCGGTAGCACAAGCACAATACCCTGTTGCGGATATCACCACTAAATTACGTGAACGTGGTATTAATGTGCGTTTTGGTATTCACCCTGTAGCTGGGCGTTTACCTGGCCATATGAACGTATTATTAGCCGAAGCTAAAGTACCTTATGATATCGTATTGGAAATGGATGAAATTAATGATGATTTCTCTGATACCGATACCGTTCTTGTTATTGGTGCTAACGATACGGTTAACCCAGCGGCTCAAGAAGATCCAAACAGCCCAATTGCAGGTATGCCAGTTCTTGAAGTTTGGAAAGCAAGCAATGTTATTGTATTTAAACGTTCGATGAATACTGGCTATGCTGGGGTACAAAACCCATTATTCTTCAAAGAAAATACACAGATGTTGTTTGGTGATGCGAAAGATAGCGTTGATGCAATCTTACGTGCATTGTAATTTAATGAGTCACTAATTCATTTCAAAATAATTAGTAAAGTAAATAAGAAGGGGTGATTGGTTAATTCCAGTCACCCCTTCTTGATATTTGAAAGCTAAATCAGTGTATGTGATGCAGTCTTATAAACGCATCATTTGAGGCAAAATCGAGCACAATTGGTTAACCCTCGAGCAAAAGTAAACACTAATAAAAACGCAAATGTAGATATAGTCAGCATGCTCATCATGAGAACTCCGCCATTGAAATGGTCCATGACGTATCCTCCTACTAGACTGCCAATAGTAATTAGAATTAAAAACATAAAGGTAATAAGGGCGGAACCTTTCTCGGTTAATTCCGGAACATGAACGTGCATCCACATATTGATTGTTGCAGGAACCATACCCGCAGCGATCCCCCATGAAAAAACAAATATGATACTGGTCGCCCAATTAAAATCTAAAACAGATAATGCGAGAAAAGCTAAGGCTAATAAAAGTGCACTAATCGCGAAATTATAACGAACATTATATTTTCCAACATAACCCGCCAGTATATTGCCAACTACGCTGGCCACTCCAAAAAAGAGCAATAATGCTGAAATTTGTCCTTCGATAAAACCTGCAGTTTGTTTAAAGAACACCGTAAAATAATTATACGCAGAGAAATGTGCTAAAAAAATCAGTGTGAATATAATTAACCCTTTACGCGCAATAGGGTGCGAAGGCATCAATAACAATTCCTTCCATTGCATAGACGAAGAAGGTTTTAATGATGGTAAAGAGAAATACTGCATTAAAAACGCGACAGCACCTGCAATAACCAGCGCAATATAAGGCATTCTCCAACCATAGTTATCGGATAACCAAGCGCCTAGAGGTACTCCGAGCACGGTGACTAATGTGACAGCTGAAAAGAATATTGTTACGGATGTGGTAATTGACATATTTTTAGGTGCTAGACGTATCACTAAGCCTGCTGCAACTCCCCAAAAACCCCCTAGTGCAATTCCTAATGCGAATCGACCTAATAAAACTAAGCTAAAATTAGACGCGAAAGCCGTAATTGCATTAGCTAATATCATGAGAGCAACTAAGAAAAGTAAGACTTGGCGTCTATCGATATTTTTGGCATAAATGGGGACGAATAGGGAGGATGCCATACCTGCGATAGATGTGACAGTGACTGTAAGCCCTGCGGTACCTGTTGATATTTGAAAATCATAAGCGATGTTATTTAGCACACTAATGGCTAAAAACTCACCAGTAACAATAATGAAGCAAGCAAAAGTTGCAGATAATAGTGAAAGCCAGTTACCATTGTGCGAAGAAATATGAGTTGTTGTCATGCGCTTTCCATGAAAATTAAGTAGTTTACAAAAAAGAATGATTTTATAGTGACCGCTATAAAATCATGGCGCTATTGTTTATGTGAATTTAGACGTTGTCAATTATTTTTATAATGATCACTATAAAATAGTTGTGGTATAGTGAATTGACTGCGAGTAAAGTGAGAATATGAATCAAATAAAACGCGGGCGGCCTAAAGGCTTTGACCAACAAGCAGCACTAGCTAAAGCCATGCTATTGTTTTGGCGAAATGGCTATGTTGCAACCTCAATTAGCGATTTAACTCAAGAGCTAGGTATCACAGCGCCTAGCCTTTACTGTGCTTTTGGTGATAAAGCATCGTTGTTTAATCAATGTATTGATTATTATTTGATGAATGAAGCTTGTCCTATTTTGTCTATTGTAAAGCAAGCTAAAACAGCGAAAATTGCAATTGAATTACTGATGTATGAAAGCGCTAAAAGGCTAATTCAGCCAAACAAGCCCGCGGGTTGTATGCTGATTACAGCGACAATGAATGGGTCAAAGCAAATCGAAGATGTGCAATTAAACGTCCAAGAAAAACGGAAAAGTTATCAGGAAATTCTACTGGCACGTATGCGTAAAGGCATTGATGATGGTGATGTTGCTCCAGATGCGCCGATTGAAGCTATCGTTGATTTTTATATAACGGTAATTGATGGTTTTACCATACAAGCTTGTGATGGAATTGATCTTGAAAGACTTAATCAAGTCATTTTTAATGCGATGCAAGCTTGGCCGATACTTAGTCAAAGTTCAGTTCAGCAATAACTTAGCCATGATTAAATTAAGCCCCAATAACATAAATATTATTGGGGATTAATAGGTTTTAGATGATTAGTTAATCATCATCAGCAGGGTTGATAGGACAAACAAAACCGTCAGGTTTAATCGCTAATAAATCACATTTTAGCTTATCGATGACATGCTCCGCGGTATTCCCCAAAAAAGCCGCTGAAATGCCTGTACGGCCTAAAATACCCAGCACCACAACCCCCGCATGTAATTCTTCACACATGTCAGGAATAATTTTCTCAGGTAGACCTTCACGGACATGGGTGTACTTTTCATCAATCCCAAATTTTTGCCGTAGCTCTTTCATCGCAATTAAATGTTGGCCACGTAGTGCGTTGTTATATAAGCTCGGGTCGAAATCGGGCAACTCTATGGCAATATTCATTGGGGCAACAGGATATGCGCTTACTAAATGAATTTCCTGTTCTTTAATAATGCGTGTTGCTAAGTCTTTTGTTTTTTCGACCAATTTGATATTGAGGTCATCGTGATAAGATTCCTCATTTGATAAATTAACGGCAACAACCACTGAACCGTGGTCTGGCCATACTTTATCTTTCACCATCCAGACGGGAGCAGGACATTTTCGGAGTAAGTGCCAGTCTAACGGGGTAAAAATAATTGACTCGAAATTATCGGTTTGATGTGCCATTTTCAGTAATAAGTCATGTTCACCACTGATAACCTCCTGAATAATGGCCTCATATGGCTTGTTGTGCCAAATAACTTTAATTTCAATATCAATGCCTGCTTCAAGATAGAAATGAGCTTGTTGTTTGATCCACGCTGCTTTTTGGCTTATTACACCTTTACGCATGGCATTACGCTCTTCAGGGGACAGTAATGTTGTCATGTCATAGGAAAGGTCGTAGATAGGCAAAAACGCTTTTATCCGTCCACCATTACGCTGCACGATGTAGACAGCACGTCTTAATGCAGGTTGATCATCCTGATTTGGGTCAATTGCAACTAGCAGGTTTTTATAGTTTGCCATATTGAAATCCTCTCGATACACGGATATTTCCATATAGATAAACTATGATATTGAGATTAAATAGGCAAGAAATCTGGAGGAAAAAATGAAAACGGATCACTGATAACGTGATCCGTTTAGGGATATTAGCATGTAATTGCTGAAACTTTACCAGCGATATCAGTCAGTTTAGCCATATCCTCGATAGTGATGTACTTACCTTTAACACTTAGCATGCCACTTTTCTGGAAACGTCCTAAAAGGCGACTAATGGTTTCAACTGTTAAGCCAAGATAATTACCGATATCTCCACGAGTCATGGTTAATCTAAATTCTCTTGGTGAAAAACCACGTTCCGCAAAGCGGTGAGAGAGGTTAAGAATAAATGCAGCTAAACGCTCTTCCGCATTTTTCTTAGATAATAAAAGGATCATTTCTTGATCACCTTTAATTTCACCGCTCATTAAACGCATAATTTGCTGACGTAAATTAGGCATTTTGCCTGATAAGTCGTCTAAGGTTTCAAAAGGTATTTCACAAACCATTGAAGTTTCAAGTGCTTGTGCAAAACTTGGGTGCTGTGTATGAATGATAGCATCAAAGCCAACAAGGTCTCCTGCTAAGTGAAAACCAGTAATTTGCTCATCGCCTTCTTCGGTTATTGTATAGCTTTTTATTGTACCTGAGCGGATGGCATATAATGAACGCAATTCATCGCCTGCTTTAAATAAAGCTTGGCCTTTTTGAATTGGTTTCTTGCGTTCGATAATATTATCAAGTTGATCCAGTTCATGTTCATTCAGCGTAAAAGGAATGCAAAGTTGGCTAATACTGCAGTCCTGGCAATGAATAGCACAACCACCAGACTGGATGCGACGAACAACTCTTTTTTCTGGGATCATATTTAAGGCTCAATCAAGTTAAAATTATTGATATGAGTCAATTTTAACATAAGATAATGCAACTAGTAAGTAGTAATGTATGACAGAATCGACTTAATAAACAAAAAAGCCAATCAGAAGGCATGTGAGAAATTAGTGAATTTAGATATTCATGCTAAATTAAAGAAGATTACTAAGTATATAATTTGATATAGATTAAATTTTAGCCTCTAAACGATAAAAAGATGACTTACATCATCATAGTAGTTACTACTCTAAACTGTCGTAATTAAGCACGAAATATTAAACTAATTAGCATTAATTTAACACAAAAATAAATTTAGGAATATCAATTTTTCAAATTAACCTCAAAAAGGAGAATATAATGGCACTTATCCAACAGTCTTTACCCACCTCGATGACAGTTGTAGACATTATAGAACCTGGTGGACCAGAAAAGCTGCGATTAATTGATATACCGTTACCTAGAATTTCTGCAGGGTATTTGCTCGTTAAGGTGGAAGCTGCGGGGGTTAATCGCCCTGATATTTTTCAGCGTAAGGGGTCTTATCCTCCACCGGCAGATGCTTCTCCGATTATGGGGCTTGAAATTGCAGGAACTATAGTTGCCAAGGCGGATGATGTAGAGGAATGGCAGCTCGGAGACAAAGTTTGTGGACTGGTTGCCGGGGGAGGTTATGCAGAATATTGTTTAGTGCATAAAAACATAGCCTTACCGTTAGGGAATTTATCTTTTATCGAGGGTGCAGCGATACCTGAAAACTTTTTCACTGTTTGGGCAAATGTTTTTCAAATAGGCAAACTTAAAAAAGACGAAACGGTACTTATTCACGGTGGAACATCGGGAATTGGTAGCGTGGCGATTATGTTAGCAAAAGCCTTTGGCGCAACAGTGATTACTACTGTTGGTTCAGAAGACAAAGTTCAAGTTGCAAAATCGTTAGGCGCAAATTGTGTTATTAACTACAGAAACGATGATTTTGTTGAAGCAACACTCAATTATACCTCTTCTCGAGGTGTTGATATGGTCGTAGATATTATCGGTGGTGATTATGTTGCGAAAAATTATCAAGTTGCTGCTAAATTTGGACGAATAATTCAAATTGGTATGATGAAAGGTAACCCTAAAGAGTTAAATATGATGCCTTTAATGGTAAAAAGATTAACTCATACGGGATCAACAATGCGTTCTCGAACTATTGAAGAAAAAGTTTTGATCGCACAAGAGCTCAAAGAACAAGTTTGGGGAATGTTACAAAAAGGTGAAATTAAACCTATTGTTAACAAGATCTACCCTTTAGCCCAAGTAAAAGACGCTCATGAGTATATGGAATCAGGTGACCTTACTGGTAAAATTATCCTAATAAACAATTGACTATAATTTTTTAATCTGGTTTTTATTGTTGTATTACGATATATTTATAATAGTAAAAACCAGTCTATTTATAACAAATAATTCACATAATCAAGTCTTTTTAGCGTAAATATCTCTTTACAGTTAACTAAATTTTGATTTTTTGTGCTCGTCCACAAATTAGAATGAAATTCCAATTGGTTTGTTAATAATTTAATAAAAATAGATTATATCTATAAACAAGTTGGCCATTAACGGTTTGTTTATCAATAAGTAATCCTTAAATGATATTTTTAAATGTATATCATTAATATATTGATATTTTTTATATAAACACAGCCCGTTATGCACTTTCCAATGATATTAAGTTAAGTGACTTAAATGCAACTAGCGGCTGCTAATTGCAGTTTGAAGGTGTAGTAATGATGAATAATTTTAAAAATGCAAAGATGAATGTAGATGCATTGTTTTTAGGCCCTAAATCTGAAAATGCTGTCTTTTTTAAAGAAATGATGGAATATTCAGTGAGTGAACACATGCATTGGCGCTCTAGCTATAATCCAGAAGACCCTGATCTTATCTCTACCGTTGACCGCTATGCCCCTGAATACCGAGATACGTTATATCGTACAGAAGGTATTCTTAATCAACTCTCTTCAAAATTAAAAACAACATCAGTTCCATGGTTCTCTCCACGTTATATGGGCCATATGAATGCAGATACGCTGATGATTTCTAATTTAGCTTATGTTATGGCGATGATGTACAACCCTAATAATTGTGCACAAGAATCTTCTCCGACGACAACCGTTTTAGAAATAGAGGCCGGATTAGATTTATGTGCCATGTTTGGTTATGACGTACAACATGCTTGGGGGCATATTACATCAGGTGGGACAGTAGCTAACTATGAAGGATTATGGGTGGCTAGAAATATTAAAACACTACCGTTGGCGGTTATGCAGCACCCAAAATCCCAATACTTGCTAAAGGGGAAAACCGAAAAAGAGTTGCTCAATCTTTCAGTATCTACAGTTCTAGACTTAATTGACGAATTAAAGAAACAGCAAATTTTTGAGGAAATTCGTGATTTAACCTGCCGTGGAGTTGGAGTAGAGCAAGGAAAACTTGGTAAGTTATTGGTTCCCCAGTCTAAACATTATTCATGGATGAAAGCGATGGATATCCTTGGTTTAGGCCAACAGAATATTGTGCAACTACCCGTTGATGCAAGTTATCGAACGGATGTGTGTAAAATGCGTGAAACCGTATTTGCATTGATTGAGCAAGAAGAGCCTATTTTAGCAGTCGTTGCCGTTATGGGAACCACAGAAACTGGCGCAATTGACAATGTCAAAGAAGTCATTGAGCTACGACGTGAATGTGAGCAACGTTTTGGTGTTTCTTTTTATGTGCATATCGATGCTGCTTATGCGGGATACGCTTGTGCGATGTTTCGTGATGAAGAAAATCAATTTATGGAGTATGAGAATTTAATCCAACGGTATCATAGTGAAGGAATTTTCCCTGAAAATATGGTGTGGCCAAAACGCGATGTGTATGAAAGTTTTAAAGCATTAAGCCAAGCTGATTCTATTACCGTTGACCCTCATAAAGTGGGGTTTATTTCGTATGCGGCGGGGGCAATTTGTATGAAAGATAAGCGGATTGTAGATTTGGTTTCTTACCATGCCGCTTATGTATTTGAAGAAGTGCAAGAAAAACAGCGTAAAGCAGAAAAAACGCAAAATGTATTACTTGGCTCTTCCATCATGGAAGGGTCAAAAGCGGGCGCAACCGCCGCAGCGGTATGGGCTGCACACCGCTTAGTCCCATTAAATGTTTTAGGGTATGGAAAAGTGATTGCCGCAGGGATCATCACCGCTAATTGGATGATTGACAAAATTAATCAATGTGAGCCTTTCATTATTGATGAGCGTCAATTTTCAATTATAGCGATGCCTACGCCTGATTTTCACATGATTAACTTTATGTTTCGTGAAATCGGAAACACCTCTTTAGAAAAGCAAAATCAGCTCAATAAGCGGCTATATGAATTATGCTCTTATGCAGCTGGTCGGAGTTATTCTAATGATTTTCTCACCTCATCAACTTCGCTAACTTATGACGAATATGGTGATAATCCATTGAATTTATGTCGAGATGCACAGTTCTCTGATAACGAATGGCATAAAGTGCGGTCAATTTATGTACTACGGGCAGCGATCATGACGCATTGCTTGCGTGATAGGGCACATTTTGAAACCTATTGGGCGGAGTTAAAAAATATATTTGAAGATAAACTGCAACAACTCATTAATGAAGAAAATAAGTCAAATCATTCCAATTATAAAATTAATATTTAATTGATTGTTAGGATCTCAATATGAAAAATCGCACACTTGGTAGTGTATTTATTGTTGCAGGTACTACGATTGGCGCAGGTATGTTAGCTATGCCTATCGCGGCTGCGGGTAATGGGTTTTTAGTTAGCTTGGCTATGTTATTAGTGTTATGGGCATTGATGTGTTACACAGCATTGCTTTTGGTCGAGGTTTATCAACATGAATCCCACGAAACGGGGATTGGTAGTGTTGCGCAGCGGTATTTAGGGTCTAGTGGCAAATTTATTACGGGTTTCAGTATGATGTTCCTTATGTATGCACTGACAGCGGCTTATGTCAGTGGTGCAGGGGAAATCATTACTTCAAATTTAAAAAGTAGTTTTGCCATTGAAATGGCCGATTGGATGGGAATTGTTGTATTTACCGTCATTGGCGGTGGCGTTGTATGTTTCGGGACTTCATCCGTAGATTTTATCAACCGTATTTTATTTGCTGCAAAAATTGTTTTCCTAGTCATTATATTGGCATTAATGATACCGCATGTTGAGCAACAAAATTTATTGGCTGCGCCAACTGAAAAAATTCTCATTTTATCTGCGATACCGGTATTTTTTACCTCATTTGGTTTTCATGGTAGCGTCCCAAGTATCGTTAAATACATGGGAGGGGATGTCAAAAAATTGCGGGTTATTTTTATCATCGGAAGTGCTATCCCATTGATTGCTTATATTTTATGGCAAATCGCAACCTTAGGGAGTATTGGTACAACCACGTTCGTTGGTATTTTGGCTGAAAACGCAGGGCTTAATGGACTATTAGATGCAATTAAGGATGTGGCTCAATCAGGAAAAACAGAGTTAATTGCACAAATGTTCATGAGCTTGGCTCTAGCGACATCTTTCCTTGGGGTTGCTTTAGGGTTATTTGACTTTTTAGCAGACTTATTTAAACGTCAAGATAATGCTTCAGGGCGTCTACAAACAGGTTTGCTCACCTTTGGACCACCGCTAGTTTTTGCTTTATTTTATCCTAAAGGGTTTGTGATGGCGTTAGGGTATGCCGCAATCGCACTTTCAATACTGGCTTTATTATTACCTAGTGCTATGGCATTTAAATCAAGAACATTAAACCAACGGAAATATCAAGTGTTAGGCGGTGGATTAGGTCTTTCATTAGTATTTATTTGTGGAATTATAGTCATTGGTGTTCAGTTAGGGATTGTTTTCAACATATTACCTAATATTGGGTAATTGCACTTCGCTTCTATAGCCAGCCAACATACCGACGGCTGGCTTTATCACTTCAAAAATAGGTTAATTTCATATCTATTGCCAACTTTACTCAGTTAGACAATTTACCGCACATTTTTTACTGTTGTGTCGACATTTAGTCGGTATAATCCATATAAGAATGATTATCATTAGCACGTTATGCACAAAAATAGATATATCTAAAGCTGGCATTTTCTGTAAAAGTAACTATCATATTAGATATATCGGTTTTTATATAAATAACCACTGAGAATTTTAATGGCAAATGAACAACAACTCGAGCCGTGTTTGTGCAACGGTAAAAGTGTCAGTCGTATGTTTAACCCTAAACAGTTAAGGATTTATATCCTACATTTACTGACAGGGGGAATTAATTACGGTTATGAGTTAATAAAAAAAATTGCAGAAGAAACGGCAGGTTTTTATTGCCCAAGCCCAGGTGTGATATATCCAACTTTGACGTTATTAGAGGAGTTAGGGTTTATTTCGGCGGGTAAAGATAATGGAAAAGGGCGTAAGTGTTATGTCATAACGCCAGAAGGTCGCTGTTTTTTATTACTCAAAGCTGAAATATTGGCAGAAGTTCAACTAAAATTAAAATATGCTCAGGAATTAAAAGCAGGTAATCAATTCGCTAATGAAATTGAATGCGCTGTAGATAAATTTAAGTCATTGTTGAGACACCAAATCGTGATACAACAGTTGACGAAAGAAGAGACAACAAGAGTCGTTGAGATCATTAACCGAGCAGTGGAACGTATTGAGCAAGTCAATGCAGTGTTAGTGGCAGAGGGAAAATCAAATGGCTAAAACGAATGATATTATACAAGCAAAAGAGCGTTTATATATGAAAGAGACAAGCAAAATACCACAGAGCAACGCCCCGGTTTCATCTGAAAATGAACCGTCTGTGAAGACGAATAAAGACGTTAAATTTAAAGAGGTTGTATGCCCTAATGTGCCAACTTCATATTTTAAGCGAGCAAAGAAACAAAAAATAAAATAACCAATTAGATAGTTTACAAAATCTTTATTCACTTAAAAGACATAAAGAATAAACCTTATGAGACTGTAATTTAAATTGTGTATTTGCCTACTTTTGATATGTTAACTCCAACTAAAAAGTAGGCAGATTATGGACGAGAAAAAACTTAAAGCACTTGCGGCTGAGTTCGCAAAAGGAATTAAAACCGAAGCTGATCTCAATCAGTTCACTCGGATGCTCACTAAACTCACCGTTGAAACCGCGTTAAATGCGGAGCTAACTGAGCATTTAGGACATGAGAAAAATGCGCCTAAATCAGGCTCTAACTCACGAAATGGCTACTCATCTAAAACACTGTTAACCGATGATGGTGAATTTGAGTTAAACACACCACGCGACCGTGAAGGCAGCTTTGAGCCCCAGCTAATCAAGAAAAATCAAACACGTATCACTCAAATGGATAGTCAAATCCTCTCTCTTTACGCCAAGGGCATGACAACCCGTGAAATCGTAGCCACATTCAAAGAAATGTACGATGCGGATGTCTCACCCACATTGATTTCAAAAGTCACTGATGCGGTTAAAGAGCAAGTTCAGGAGTGGCAAAATCGGCCCTTAGAATCACTCTATCCTATTGTTTACCTTGATTGTATTGTCGTTAAGGTGCGTCACGATGGCAGCGTCATCAATAAATCGGTTTTTCTTGCTTTAGCCATCAACACCGAAGGACATAAAGAACTCTTAGGGATGTGGATGGCTGAAAATGAGGGCGCTAAATTTTGGTTATCGGTTTTAACGGAGCTGAAAAATCGAGGTGTTCAAGATATCCTGATTGCGTGTGTTGATGGCTTAAAAGGCTTTCCAGACGCCATCAATAGTGTATATCCGCAAACTCAAATCCAGTTATGTATCATACACATGGTACGAAATAGCCTGAAATATGTGTCATGGAAGGATTACAAGGCAGTCACCGCTGGGCTAAAAACGGTGTATCGTGCCGCCACAGAGGCCTCCGCCCTGATAGCACTTGAAAAGTTCGCCCTTATTTGGGATGAAAAATACCCACAAATCAGTAAAAGTTGGTATGCGCATTGGGAGAATTTAAATACGTTTTTTGCTTACCCCGATGATATCCGCAAAGCGATTTACACGACAAATGCGATTGAATCACTCAATAGTGTTATTCGTCATGCCATTAAGAAGCGAAAAGTATTCCCAACTGATGATTCGGTCAGAAAAGTGGTTTATCTCGCCATCGAATCAGCCTCTAAAAAATGGAGTATGCCAATTCAAAACTGGAAACAGGCGATGAGTCGTTTTATTATTGAGTTTGGTGACCGCCTAGACGGTCACATTTAATGAAAGGCAAATACACAGAATTATTTACAGGGTCAACCTTATTTATTTTCTTATTGATGAACAACGCGACTCAGTCTTCTATTATTCCATCAATAAGGTAAATTTTAGGGTGCATATAATTATTTTGTAAACTTTAGCTATGATCCTATATCAATATATAACTTCATAAAAAATCCCCTGATCACTTAACGTAACCAGGGGTATCGGTTACAAGCCCAATTTAGCGTGTATTTGGGCTATTTCGTTGATCCACTGCTGCTGTAATTGCGGTTTTTGGTGGCTTAATTTGCGTTTTTGATCCGCAAGTAGCTTTTGCTCCAATATCAGCAATGTTTCTAACAACTCATCTTCATAAGTAGTTTCCTTACTGAGAATTTCAATCGTTGATTTAGAAGGGCCATTTTCCCCAAGCGTAGACGTTAACACTTGCTGGGATTGCTGCTCGATTTTATGATAAATATCATCAGCATTAAGGTATTCCTCTAGCCGATTATCATCGATAAACCAGAAGCGTTGGCAGCTATTTTCAATGAGCCATTTATCATGGCTTACAACCAATAATGCCCCAGAAAATAAGCTAATTTGCTCACAAAGCGCTTCCTTGCCTTCTAGATCAAGGTGATTGGTAGGTTCGTCCAATAAAATCAACTCATACTGAGCTAAACTTAAACCAATAAACAATAATCTAGAGCGTTCACCACCGCTCAGTGTTGCCACTTTCTGTTGGTGACGATTATAGGCAAACCCCGCTCCAATCAATGCCATTTTTCGTTGTTCATCGGTTAAAGGTGAAAAATGACGTAGTGCATCTAATAGGCTATCATTATCATTTAACTGCTCTAATTGTTGGTCATAATAACCAGCACGAATTGCTGGATGAAACTTCAATTGTGAGCTATAGCGTAAATTTTGTTGATAATGTTGCCAAAGTAGACGTAATAGTGTTGATTTACCACAGCCATTGGCTCCCATGATAGCGATACGATCACCACTTTTCACTTGATGAAATGCCGTTTTAAATAACTGATTTCCATTCGGTGTTGAAACAACGGTGTTTTCCAACTCTAAAACTCTATCTGCAGGAATAGCTTTGCCATTTAAAGCAAGCTTCCATTGATAGCCTTCAGTTAGCTCAGTTTGGGCATCTTTAAGACGGTCAATATGTTTTTCCATCTGTTTAGCTTTGCGTGATAAGGCTTCATTGTCATACACATGCCCCCAAATCGCTAAACGCTTGGCACTTGATGCAATACGGTCAATTTCTTTTTGCTCTGCTTGATTACGGCGTGCATCAGTGATGTCTTTTTCACTTAATGCTTGCCGTGCTGCACTGCAAGGTAACCGATAAAAATGTAATGATTTATCTCGTAAAATCCAAGTACAGTTACTGACTTTATCTAATAACGATTGGTCATGGGAAATTAGCACAAAACTCCCTTTCCATGACTGTAAGAAATTACCTAACCAAATAAGTGTGGGCAAATCTAAATGATTACTAGGTTCATCGAGTAACAGTAAATCGGGTTGTTCAATTAAAGCACGCCCCAGCAGCAAACGTGTATGTTGTCCTCCACTGATTGCATTCGCTTTTTGTTCCCATTGTTCAGGTGTAAAACCTAATTCTGATAATAAAACTTCAGCCCGCCAGCGCTCAGTGGCTTTATCTTGTTCAGGGAGTTTTTGAACAAGTGCATCAATCAGAGTCAAACAAGCGATTTTATCGGGTAAATGTTGTTCAATATAAGCAGTAACACAATGATTTGCATAGGTAATACTGCCACTATTAGGAAACAGTTGTTGGGTTATTAGCTTCAATAATGTACTTTTTCCACTCCCGTTATGGCCAATTAAACCAATGCGGTCACCTTGTTGAATGGTAAAAGAAATATCGCTTAATAAGGTAGAGGTTGAAGTATCGTAATTTAATGATTTTACAGTTAATAAAGTGCTCATAGCTTACTCAAATTTTAGGCATAAAAATGCCAGGGCATAGTCGTCACGACAACCCAGTAAGCTGAGGGAAGATTTTCTTTAGTGGCTTCGCTCAGGCAGGGTTATCGCAGTATAAAACTGTGAAAGCCTGAGCTCTGGCGATTACCAAAGAAGTGTGAATATTCAATAAGATCACACAACAACATAAATTAGCCTCCTTAATATTCATTTAGTTAATCGATGAGAGAATTATAGCTAATATGTTATTTAACCAACAAGGTCCGAAAATGCGCTCTCTGATTATTATGGGAAAAAGCATATACAGGTATAAATGTTACTTATATCATGCGCGAAGAAATGAATAATATTGCTGTGAATTGGGTTCTTGCTATGTAGCGTTTAAAATCATGATTCAAAAAACAAGAGAGCCCCAAATGAACGTAGAAATAAAACCCGCAACATGTGATGACGCTGCTTTGATCTTAGATATGATCATTGAATTGGCAGATTATGAAAAAGCACGTCACGAAGTTAAAGCCACGGTAGCTGATATTGAAAATTCCTTATTTGGAGCGAATTCAAGCACAGAAGCCTTAATCTGTTATGTGGATGGTCAGCCAGCAGGGTATGCCGTATTTTTTACGAGTTATTCAACATGGTTAGGGAATAATGGTATTTATTTAGAAGATTTGTATGTCTCCCCAGATTTTCGTGGCGCGGGTGCAGGAAAGAAGTTACTCAAGCATATTGCAGTGTTAGCCGTAGAACGAAAGTGCCAACGGCTGGAATGGAGTGTTTTAGATTGGAACCAGCCAGCAATTGATTTTTATAAAAGTATTGGCGCAGAACCGCAAGATGAATGGGTTCGTTACCGAATGGATGAAAAAGTGATTGCTGCATTCGCAAGCTAATATTTATTCATATTCAAACATCGTTGAATAAAGCCAGTAAATTAAGTTACTGGCTTTATTTTTTTATTTTGAATTAAATATGTACAATTAATGCCTTATCCTGATTTTTGTGAGTTTATTCTGTTTTTTTGTGACATAAGGCAACTAAACTTAAACCAAATGTTGATAAAATGCCATTAAATTAAATAGATAGCCAATTTAATGGTAGTGCTAACACTTACTTGGCCAAGTTTTAAATAAAAATAATATTTTTAGTTTTAAGGGTATTTATTTCGTATAGAGACAGTTATGTCATTTTATTAATAATCACCAGGTTAATAATCAAAATAATTGTTGTTCCTTGTTTTCTCATTTAATGGAAAGGGATGGTATGAAAATAAATAAACAAAAAGTATCTTTTTACATCATTTTAATATTAATTATTGTTGCGGGTGGTTTCTATTACTGGAATGTTAATTCAGGTGGTCTACCCGCTGGATTCGCTCAAAGTAACGGCCGTATAGAAGCAACAGAAATTGATATTGCCACTAAGACGGCAGGACGTATTGAAACGATTAATGTAAAAGAAGGGGATTTTGTTAAAGAAGGGCAAGAACTTGCTCGCATGGATACGCGAGCACTCCAAGAGCAACTCCATGAAGTACAGGCACAATTACGCCAAGCCATCAGTGCAGTGACCACTGCCGAGTCTGCTTTAGCGCAACGTAAAAGCGAAAAAGTTGCAGCCCAGGCTGTTGTTCGTCAACGTGAAGCGGAGTTAGACGCAGCGCAAAAACGGTTAAATCGTTCTAGAGCTTTGGTGAGAACCAACGCCGTATCTCAGCAACAAGTCGATGATGATACAGCACAGATGCAAGGCTCTCGTGCAGCACTGGAAGCGTCAAAAGCTCAAGTTGCCGCCGCGACATCAGCCATTGATTCTGCAAGCGCTGGTATAGTCCAAGCGAAAAACCGTGTTGATGCAGCGACAGCAACGGAACGCCGTATTATTGCGGACTTAGATGACAGTATTCTAAAAGCGCCAAGAAACGGGCGTATTCAATATCGTGTTGCTGAGCCTGGAGAGGTACTTGGCGCTGGCGGACGAGTCTTGAACATGGTCGATTTAAGTGATGTGTATATGACATTTTTCTTACCGACTGAAGATGCAGGAAAAGTTGCCTTAGACAGTGATGTTCACATTATACTTGACGCTGCACCAAATATCGTGATCCCAGCCAAAACCACTTTCGTGGCGAGTGTTGCTCAATTCACACCGAAAACCGTAGAAACACAAAATGAACGCCTAAAATTAATGTTCAGAGTGCGTGCACGAATTTCGCCTGAATTATTAGAGCAACATCTAGAATATGTGAAAACAGGGCTGCCCGGAAAAGCTTATGTGCGTTTAGACCCTAATGAATCTTGGCCTGCTGAATTAGAGGTGAGATTACCACAATGACCAATAAACTGATGGATGATGTGATTATCGATATACAACATGTCAGCCAACATTATGGTGACAATTGTGCGTTGGATGACATTGTACTTTCCATCCCAGCAAGAAAAATGGTTGGGTTGATTGGCCCTGATGGTGTAGGAAAATCAAGCCTGATCTCCCTGATTGCAGGGGCAAGAGTGATTCAACAAGGCCAAATAACGGTACTTGATGGTGATATGAGTGATATTGAGCATCGTAGAGCTGTTTGCCCTCGCATCGCCTACATGCCGCAAGGTTTAGGGAAGAACCTCTACCATACGTTATCTGTTTATGAAAACGTCGACTTTTTTGGCCGCTTATTTGGCCAATCAAAAGCTGAGCGTGAATATCGGATTCAGGATTTGCTTGAAAGTACAGGGCTTGCGCCATTTAAAGACCGTCCAGCAGGCAAGTTATCAGGAGGGATGAAACAAAAGCTTGGGTTATGCTGTGCGCTAATTCATGATCCCGATTTATTAATTTTGGATGAACCTACTACAGGGGTTGACCCGTTATCTCGTGCGCAATTTTGGGATTTAATTGACCGCATTCGTTTGCGACAAACCAATATGAGCGTTTTGGTCGCAACGGCTTATATGGAAGAGGCCGAACGCTTTGATTGGTTAGTGGCAATGGATGATGGCAAGGTGCTCGCTACAGGTCATGCATCTGAATTAAAAGCCCAAACTCAATGTGATGATCTTGAAGCTGCGTTTATTGAATTACTACCTGAAGAAAAACGCAGCGGCCACAAAAAAGTCGTGATCCCTCCACGTGATACCACAGAAGACAATATTATTGCTATTGAAGCCCAAGACCTAACTATGCGTTTTGGTAACTTCGTCGCTGTTGACCATGTGAATTTTAAGATCCCAAAAGGAGAGATTTTTGGTTTCTTAGGGTCTAATGGCTGTGGTAAATCAACCACTATGAAAATGTTGACGGGTTTATTACAAGCCAGTGAAGGGCAAGCATGGCTATTTGGTCAAGAAATAGATCCGAAAGATATCGAAACACGTAAGCGTGTCGGCTATATGTCACAAGCATTTTCACTATATAGTGAATTGAGTGTTGAGCAGAACCTTGTGCTTCATGCCAAGCTTTTTCATATATCTGAGGATAAAATCCCTCAGCGAGTTGACGAAATGTGCCAGCGTTTTGAACTTGATGATGTGCGAGACGTAATGCCTGACGATTTACCTTTGGGGATCCGGCAAAGATTATCTTTAGCTGTCGCCGTTATTCATGAACCTGAAATGTTAATCCTCGATGAGCCAACTTCGGGAGTAGACCCCGTTGCCAGAGATATGTTCTGGAATTTGATGGTCGATCTATCAAGACGTGACGGTGTCACAATTTTTATTTCTACGCACTTTATGAATGAAGCAGAGCGCTGTGACCGCATTTCACTCATGCATGCAGGTAAAGTCTTAGATTGTGATACCCCTGTTAACTTGACCAAGAAAAGAGGGCTTGGCACGCTTGAAGAAACCTTTATCGCCTATTTACAGGATGCTGTGGGGGATGCAGGACAAGGACAAGAGACCGCGCCAGAGTTCCACGTTGACCCTGAACTAAAAGAACAAGCGACTGAAGCATTGAAAAAACGTTTTAGTTTGCGTCGGTTATTTAGCTATTCCATACGGGAAGGCATGGAGTTACGTCGTGACCCTGTACGTTCAACACTGGCATTATTAGGAACGGTAATTCTTATGTTTATCATGGGTTACGGTATTAGCATGGATGTCGAAAATTTACGTTTTTCCGTACTAGATCGCGACCAAACGGGGTTAAGTCAAGGATATACGCTGAACTTAGCAGGTTCACGTTACTTTATCGAACAGCCTCCAATCAAGGATTATGATGATTTAGAGGCTGGTATGCGTAGCGGTAAGATTACCGTTGCGATTGAAATTCCGCCTAACTTCGCAAGGGACGTTGCACGCGGCAATAACGTTAAAATTGGCGTGTGGATTGATGGTGCGATGCCAAACCGCGCTGAAACTGTGCGTGGTTATGTACAAGCGATGCATTTAGCATGGCTGAGCACGATGGCTGCGCGCCAACCAGCTGGCGTTGCAGGGATACCGGCTATCGACATTGAGACTCGATATCGTTATAACCCAGATGTTCGTAGCTTGCCGGCAATTGTTCCCGCGGTTATTCCATTATTATTAATGATGATCCCAGCTATGCTGAGCGCGTTGAGTGTTGTTCGGGAAAAAGAGCTCGGTTCAATTATCAACCTTTATGTTACTCCGATCACCAAATTAGAGTTTTTACTTGGAAAACAGCTCCCTTATATTTTATTGGGTATGTTTAACTTTGTGCTACTTTGTATATTATCGGTATATATATTTGGTGTTGAATTTAAAGGCAGTTTTCTGACGTTAACGTTGGCTGCATTTTTGTATATCAGTATTGCAACAGGCATGGGGTTATTAATTTCATGCTTTATGAAAAGCCAAATTGCGGCAATTTTTGGTACTTCTATCATTACATTGATACCCGCAACTCAATTTTCAGGAATGATTGACCCTGTCTCATCATTGGAAGGTATTGGCCGCTGGGTTGGGATGGTCTATCCAACATCACATTTTTTGACTATCACACGAGGAACTTTCTCTAAGGGATTAAATTTATTCGATTTACAGTCATCATTTATCCCATTACTGATCACCATACCTTTGGTTATTGGGCTAAGTGTTCTATTCCTGAAAAAGCAGGAGGCATAGCGATGATCCGTAAAATTCAGAATATTTTTAACCTAGGAGTCAAAGAGTTACGCAGTTTAGGCCGCGATAAAGCAATGCTAGCGTTGATTGTCTTTGCTTTTACGGTATCGATCTATTCGTCCGCAACGGTAACTCCTGGCTCTTTACATAATGCGCCCATTGCGATTGCTGACCAAGATAAGTCACAGTTATCAAATCGGATAATCAATAGCTTTTATGCGCCTTATTTCTTACCACCCGCGGATATCACGCCAGATCAAATTGATGGTTTGTTAAATCGTGGTTCATATACTTTTGCGCTAGATATTCCGCCTAATTTTCAACGTGATGTGCTTGCAGGACGGCATCCTGAAATTCAGGTAAATATTGATGCAACAAGGATGAGCCAAGCCTTCTTAGGAAATAGTTATATTCAAAATATTACCTTAGGGGAAGTGAATGAATTTTTAGCAAAATACCGTAGTAATGTAAGTTTACCTGTTGATTTGGAAGTGAGGATGCGCTTTAACCCTAACTTGACACAATCATGGTTTGGTTCTGTTATGGCAATCATTAATAATATTACGATGTTATCGATTGTTTTAACGGGCGCTGCACTAATCCGCGAACGGGAACACGGTACAGTCGAACATTTGATGGTCATGCCACTAACGCCATTTGAAATTATGATGTCGAAAATATGGTCAATGGGGATGGTGGTATTGATTGCATCTGGTGTTTCCTTAATTTTGGTCGTAAAAACATTGCTACAAGTACCAATCGAAGGCTCTATCTTATTGTTTATGTGTGGGGTGGCTTTGAGTTTATTTGCGACAACGTCGATTGGTATTTTTATGGGGACGATTGCACGCTCCATGCCTCAGTTTGGTTTGTTGATGATCTTAGTGTTATTGCCATTAAATATGCTTTCTGGCGGAATGACAGCACGAGAAAGTATGCCTCAGCTTGTTCAAGACATTATGTTAACCATGCCGACAACGCACTTTGTTAGCCTTGCTCAAGCGATTTTATATCGCGGAGCTGGCTTCCAAATTGTTTGGCCTCAATTTGCGGTTCTTGTTGTTATTGGTGCTGTATTCTTTTCTCTCGCACTCATTCGTTTTCGCAAAACGATTGCCACCATGGCATAACCTACTGTACATAAAACATCCATTAATGCATAAAACGCTTGCTGAATTTTTCAGTAAGCGTTCCAATGCTTCACCTATTAATTATTGGTACATGATTAGGTTTCGCCTATCAAATCGATAGTGGGTAATGATTGGATAAAGCTGCTGTAAAACAGTAACTTAATAGGCAACCAAACAGGAGAACATCATATGTCATTAATTAATACTCAAATCAAACCATTTACTAACCAAGCATTTAAAGATGGCCAGTTCATCGAAGTTTCTGAAAAAGATGTTGCAGGTAAATGGAGCGTTTTCTTCTTCTATCCAGCTGACTTTACCTTTGTTTGCCCAACTGAACTGGGTGATATTGCTGACCATTATGAAGAATTCCAAAAATTAGGTGTTGAAATTTTCTCTGTTTCTACTGACACACATTTTACCCATAAAGCATGGCATGCAAGTTCAGAAACTATCGGTAAAATCAAATATGCCATGATCGGTGACCCAACTGGCGCATTAACACGTAACTTTGAAAATATGCGTGAAAACGAAGGCTTAGCAGACCGCGGCACTTTCGTTGTTGACCCACAAGGTATCATTCAGGCAATCGAAATTACTGCTGAAGGTATCGGTCGTGATGCAGCTGACCTGTTACGTAAAGTTAAAGCAGCACAATATGTTGCAAGCCACCCAGGTGAAGTTTGCCCAGCTAAATGGAAAGAAGGTGATGCAACACTGTCTCCATCTTTGGACTTAGTCGGCAAAATCTAATTAATCTAACTCAATTGATTAATACTGAATAATTCAGGTTGCAGGTGTTTAGGCCTGCAACTTGGATCACGACGGGTATATGTACCCGATTTTATGATAAAAATTAAAGGGGATTACATGCTCGACAATAATTTACAGGCACAGTTGAAAGCCTACTTAGAACGTTTAACTAAACCCGTTGAATTAGTTGCTAATATAGATGACAGCGAAAAATCAAATGAAATCAAGCAGCTGTTAGAACAAATTGCATCTCTGTCAGATAAAGTCACTGTACGTGAAGAGCGCAATAGCGCACTAAGAACACCGTCTTTTTTAATTACTAACCCAGGTACAGATAGTGGTTTGCGTTTTGCAGGCTCACCTTTGGGGCATGAATTTACCTCTCTTGTGCTGGCATTATTGCAAATCGGTGGTCATCCATCTAAAGAAGCGCAAGAGTTATTAGAGCAGGTTAAAGGCCTTGAAGGCGAATTCCACTTTGAGACTTATTACTCTTTATCTTGCCATAACTGCCCAGATGTTGTTCAGGCGTTGAACTTAATGGCAGTTTTAAATCCAAATATTAGCCATACGGCTATTGATGGTGCACTTTTCCAAAATGAGATTGATGAACGTAATGTGATGGGCGTTCCTGCGGTTTTCCTGAATGGAAAAGAGTTTGGCCAAGGGCGTATGACGTTAAGTGAAATTGTTAGCAAAGTTGATACCAACGCAGATGCGCGTGCAGCGAAATCACTCACAGAGCGTGAGCCTTTTGAAGTCCTTGTTATTGGTAGTGGCCCAGCAGGGGCTTCAGCGGCAATCTATACCGCACGTAAAGGGATCCGTACTGGCGTAATTGGCGAGCGTTTTGGTGGCCAAGTTATGGATACGGTTGATATTGAAAACTATATTTCAGTTATCAAAACGGAAGGCGCTATTTTTGCAGGTGCATTGAAGAACCACGTGGACAGCTATGATGTTGATGTCATTGATGGCCAATCAGTTGCAAAACTGATCCCTGCGGCAGAAGAAGGTGGATTACACCAAATCGAAACTGCATCGGGTGGGATCTTAAAATCACGCAGTATTATTATTTCAACAGGTGCTCGCTGGAGAAATATGGGTGTTCCGGGGGAACAAGAATACCGTACTAAGGGTGTAACATTCTGCCCACACTGTGATGGTCCGTTATTTAAAGGTAAACGTGTTGCCGTTATTGGTGGCGGTAACTCAGGTATTGAAGCGGCTATTGACTTAGCCGGTGTCGTTGAGCATGTGACCGTACTGGAGTTTGCTCCGGAACTGAAAGCAGATTCTGTATTACAGCAAAAAGCACGTAGCCTGAAAAATGTCGATATTATCGTCAATGCACAAACCTTAGAAGTAAAAGGTGATGGCAGTAAAATGACGGGTCTCGAATATAAAGACCGTACTGATGATAGCGTACATTTATTAGAAGTGGCGGGAGCATTCGTGCAAATAGGTTTATTGCCTAATACTAATTGGCTAGGCGACACAGTTGCTAGAAACCGTATGGGCGAAATCGAGATCGATGCACGTAACGAAACCAGTATTAAAGGTATTTTTGCTGCCGGTGACTGTACTACAGTCCCTTATAAGCAAATTATTATTTCAGCTGGAGAAGGGGCAAAAGCCGCACTTAGCGCATTTGATTACCTAATCCGCACAAGTACCAGAACCGCTGAATAGGTGTAATTTACTTTATATTCAGTGAGTTGTAGTCAAAAGGCACTCGGGGGCGAGTGCCTTTTTTTTGTGCATAATACTGTGCCACCTTTTATTATTGTAGTTAATTTTAGTTAGTAACTTAGACTGTATGACCTAAGTGTTTTCTAAATGCACTAAATAAATTTATTTCACTAACCAATGTTTAAGTCTTCGAGTCGAATATTCATCCCCTCTAGGAAATTGTCCATATAATATACTTAACATCATGAATTATAATGAAAAATAATATTTCTTAGTTCTTCGTCACATAATTAAAATAAGTGAAATAGATGATCATGAAAATCGTTCATGTTCGAAATGAAATTAAGTCGCTTTCACTCAATCAACAGCTCTGGCATAAATTAGCTAACGAGGAAAATTAACTTATCTACAACATAAAGATTGATGAATGGACAACTAAAACTTCTAAAAAAATCAAGAAGTCAATTGAGTTTCCATCTTGGAATTTAGGGTGTGACGAGACGATGAACAAAAATTTTACATTTACGATTAAAAGTAGTCTTTTTGATGAAAATTATAATCCTTCTGAAAATACACGTATTACAACTAACTTTGCTAATTTAGCCAGAGGGGAAAATCGCCAAGAAAATTTGCGTAACACGCTTGTCATGATGAACAACCGTTTCAATACATTAGCCTATTGGGATAACCCTAAAAGCGACCGTTATTCAATCGAGTTGGAAATTATTTCTGTCGAGATGAGTGTTGAGGAAAATAGTAATAGGTTCCCTGTGATTGAAATATTAAAAACTAATATTATTGATCATAAAACAGGTGAACGAACTGAGGGTATTGTCGGAAATAACTTTTCATCTTATGTGCGTGATTATGATTTTAGTGTTTTATTGTTAGACCACAATAAGGACCAAGCAAGCTTTAGTATTCCAGAAAACTTTGGTGACTTGCATGGGAATATCTTTAAATATTTTGTAAATTCTAGTGAATATAAAGCGCATTTTAGTAAGGCGCCAGTGATATGTCTAAGTGTCTCAAATAAAGATATCTACCATAGAACTGGGAATCAACATCCTATATTGGGGATTGAATATCAGCAAAATGGGGCTTCATTAACAGATCAATATTTTAAAAAGATGGGATTACAGGTTCGTTATTTCATGCCTCAAAATAGTGTTGCACCGCTGGCATTTTATTTTACGGGAGATCTGCTGAGCGATTACAGCAATATTGAATTAATTAGTACGATTAGCACGATGGAAACATTCCAGAAGATTTATCGGCCAGAGATTTACAATGCGAACTCCGTTGCGGGGCAATGCTATCAACCGAGTTTGACGAACCAAGATTATTCATTAACAAAAATTGTTTATGACCGCGAAGAACGTAGCCGATTGGCTATTGAGCAAGGGAAATATACGGAAGAACACTTTATTGAACCCTATAAGCATATTCTAGAGCAATGGTCTGCTAACTACGCGCTTTGATTAATTATAAAAATTTAAGGTCAATTATTATGAAAACATTATTACCAACATCTACCGCGGGCAGCTTACCAAAACCTTCTTGGCTTGCTGAACCTGAGACGCTTTGGTCTCCTTGGAAGTTGCAAAATGAAGAACTCATCGAGGGAAAACAAGACGCATTGCGCTTATCCCTTGAAGATCAACTACGTGCTGGGATTGATATTGTTAGCGATGGCGAGCAAACACGCCAGCATTTTGTGACGACATTTATTGAACACCTCAGTGGTGTTGATTTTGCAAAGCGTGAAGTGGTTAAAATTCGTGATCGTTATGATGCGAGCGTGCCGACGGTGGTTGGGGCGGTTGAACGCCAAAAACCTGTTTTTGTGGAAGATGCTAAATTTTTACGTAAGCTAACAAAACAGCCGATTAAATGGGCGCTTCCTGGGCCGATGACGATGATTGATACACTGTATGATAACCATTATAAAAGTCGTGAAAAACTGGCATGGGAGTTCGCTAAAATATTGAATCAAGAAGCAAAAGAGCTTGAAGCCGCGGGCGTTGATATTATTCAGTTTGATGAGCCAGCTTTTAATGTGTTTTTTGATGAAGTGAATGATTGGGGCGTAGCCGCGTTAGAAAGAGCCATTGAAGGGCTGAAATGCGAAACTGCGGTTCATATCTGTTATGGATACGGCATCAAAGCTAATACTGATTGGAAGAAGACGTTGGGCTCCGAGTGGCGACAATATGAAGAGGCTTTCCCAAAACTACAAACCTCGAATATCGATATTATCTCTTTGGAATGCCATAACTCCCATGTTCCAATGGATTTGATTGAGCTTATTCGCGGTAAAAAAGTGATGGTGGGGGCGATTGATGTAGCCAGTAATATTATCGAAACACCTGAAGAAGTCGCCAATACGCTACGTAAAGCACTGCAATTTGTGGATGCAGATAAACTTTATCCATCAACAAACTGTGGGATGGCGCCGTTATCTCGTCGTGTCGCAACCGGTAAACTCAATGCATTAAGTGCGGGTGCTGAGATTATCCGCAGAGAATTGTTGAATAAGTAATCTAAGTATAAATTAACGGATAAAAGGACCCAGAATTGATGAGGTGCCCTATAAAATTGGGACTTCATGATATCTGGGTTTTTTGTTGCATTGAGTTTCTTTTTTTGTTCTGACTTGAGGTATATTAGGCGTATTATTTCAAAATTACGATCTTCAATAGGAATATTGGCAATGGCTTTGATCCCTAAAAACTATGCGCGATTGGAAAGTGGCTATCGTGAAAAAGCACTTAAGATTTATCCATGGGTTTGTGGGCGCTGTACCCGCGAGTTTGTGTATTCAAATTTGCGTGAATTAACCGTTCACCATATCGACCATGATCATACTAATAACCCCGAAGATGGCAGCAATTGGGAACTATTATGCCTATTTTGCCATGATCATGAGCATTCGAAGTACACAGAGGCTGAGATGTATGGCACTAATGTTGTTGCAGGGGAAGATGCGCAAAATGATGTTGAAGCAGCAACCTATAACCCATTTGCTGATTTAAAATCAATGATGAATAAGAAAAAATAAGTATCATTGCAGACTCAGGCTGTTGTATTTAAAGGCACTCTATCGAGTGCTTTTTACGTATTTAAATCCATATTGGTTATTAATGAATATCCTCATGACTACGATATACGAGTGATAGTTCAGGGTGATTCCATAGGCTTGCGGGCGTCACTGTAGTGCGTTTCCATGGGATATGACCAATAAACCAAAGTTTCCAGAAATTTAATTTTGCACTCGGATTTTTAGTTAATAATTCTTCAAAGGTTTCAATTTCGCCAATTTGGATTGATAACGCAGATTGGTAAATATCAAAAACAAACTTAGAGCAAAACTGCCTAGGTGAATTGTAATTAAACCCGGTGTGGTAAAATTTGTTTAAGCGAGCAGGAACTTCAGCGACTAATGCTGATTTTTGTTCATGGGTTAGTGTATGAGCAAATCGACGTACACTGTAACGATTACCAGATGAACGGGAAATAAAGCGAGATAAGGTTGTGGTTGTTGAAAGCGGAACACGACTTTCTGCAATCAAATAGTCTTCGCCATTATGGCCGACAATCATGCCAACATGGTTACTCCAACATAAAGATGCTGAGGCTATTTGGCGAAATAATTCGGTCCCAATACTGGTAAAGACAACATCGCCAACTTCGTACTCATGGGGATAATTTATTTTTGTCATAAAAGTACCTCAATATAAACAATGCTATTAAGGTATAGTTATAAAGATTAGAAGAATTCGCGCTATCGGATAAACGCTGAAAATCATTTTTGTTTAACTAGGGTATATATTACTCAATTGTTCACTGAGTAATTTTATATTGCTAATTATCTCGTTTTCACAATGGGCTGCATAGCCAAATAGAATTGCATTTTGGTGAGTACTTTGAATACAGTAGCGTGATAGCGGTTGTGCGCCAAAGCCCAAGAGACGGCATTGGTTAAGGATCACGTTAATATCATAACCGTCTTTCACCCAACAAACAGTATGAATGCCTGAATCTGTCATCTGTACATTAAATAGGTGAGGGAGATAGTGATTGATGGCATTGATAAAAGTATTTTGCCTCTCGTAACATATCTTCCGTATTTTTCTGACATGGCGTGCATAGTGGCCTTCTTGGATAAACTGAGCTAAAGCGGCCTGTTCTAAATAACCACAGTGGCTATCACTATAATATTTCATCATGGTGAATGCCTCACTCAGAATTTCTGGCACTATTAAAAAACCTAAACGAAAGCCGGGGTACATCATTTTAGAAAATGTCCCTGCATAAATAACACGTTGATGATTATCTAAGCCTTGCAATGCTTGAATTGGCTTTGATAAAAAGCGAAATTCACTATTGTAGTCATCCTCAAAAATCCATGCGTTGTTTTGTTGTGCCCAATCCAATAATGCTAAACGCCGAGGTAAGCTGAGAGTTGTGCCCAGAGGGAACTGGTGAGAAGGCGTGGTATAAATTAATTTTGCTGTTTTATGGTGTTTCGCACCATATATAATATCCATTCCTTCTTTGTCTGATGGAATAGCGTCAATATCAGCACCAGCAGCGGTTAAAATAGCTCTCGCACTATCATAGCCAGGGTCATCTAACCATACTTTATCCCCTTGCTGTAATAAGACTTTTGCCGCTAAATTAATGGCTTGCTGTGTTCCATTAACAATAATAATTTGTTGCTGTTTACAATGAACCCCACGAGTCGAACGGACGTAATCTACCAATAAATCTTTTAGTGGTGCATACCCATCAGGGTGATTAAAATGCGTAATAATTTGTTTGGACTTACGCCAAACTCGACCCAATAATCTTCCCCATAATTCATGCGGGAATTGGTCCACACAACCAATACCGATATTAAACATTTGGTGTTTGTTGGTATTTGGACGCGATTTTTCCCATAAATTCGATAAAGTGGAAACTCTAGGATTCAGATTTAATGCAGGATATCCAGATTGGTCACCCTGTTTAGTGCTACTTATGGCACCAATTAATTCATCAGGAATATGGGGGGAAACATAAGTCCCTGAGCCTTTTGGGGAATAAAGGTATCCTTCATCAATTAGTCGTTCAAACCCAGCAATTACCGAATTTCGTGAGATCGCCATCATTTCTGCTAATGCTCTAGAGGAAGGAAGTTTAATTCCAGCAGCAATACGTCCATCTAAGATGGCATTACGTATTGTGTGATAAACATTTTCTTTAATGTAACCTTTTTCAAGTAATAGTAATGGGAATTGGGCATGCTGTTGGCGTCGCATAAAGTGGATCCTAAATAAATAACAAAAGTGTCTCTTATATAGAGCCAGATTGCTAGGTACTATAGCGCCATTATGTAATATGTCTACAAATGGAAGGGTTATTATGAGTAAAACATCATTACCAGTTACAGTGGAATTTGTTGCGCCGGAACATTACCCAGAGTGGTTAGTGTATTGGTTAGAGTATCAGAAATTTTATAAGGTAGATTTAAGTGAAGAAATTACCTTAAAAGCATGGGAGCGCTTTTTTGATGAGAGTGAGCCGATGTACTGTGCTGTTGCGTTGGAAAATGGAAAAGTTGTTGGTTTTGTGAATTATTTATTTCACCGCTCAACATGGGCTGAAAATGATTTTTGTTACCTTGAAGATTTATATGTGACGCCAGAAATGAGAGGACGTCATGTAGGAAAACAATTAATTGAATTTGTACACGCACAAGCGCAAGAGAAACAATGTGGCCGTCTATATTGGCATACACAAGAAACCAATTTGCGAGGCCAAAAATTGTATAACTGGGTGGCAGAAAAGCCAGGGGTAATTGAATACAGAATGCCTTTATAATAAAGCTCAGTAGTATATTCTATATTTTGATAAAATAATGACGGGCCCGCTGTTTAATAACAACGGGTTTTTCATTTTATCAGAAAATAAGCAAAAATTAGAGAGTTAATTGGCTAGCTGACTTCTAACATCCATTAATGCGAAACCGAGAAGGTTTAACCCTTTCCATGTTAATGGGTTTTCAATATTTTCACTATCTTCGGCAAGGCCTATTCCCCAAATTTTATCGACGGGGCTAGCTTCAACTAGAACACGTTCGTTTGTGGAGAGTAAAAACTGTTTTAATTCTTCATGTTGAGAGAATTTTGCCATATTAGCGCTGACAACAATAGCAAAACGGTTTTCATCCCAAACATCTTGCTTAAACCCACGAACTTCACGACCAAATGCTTTAGCCGCTCCGGGATTTGGTGCATGAATGATTTTATCCAATGTTTCTAAATCACCAAATAAGCGTGCTTTTTCGGCCATCATGAAATGTTCTGCACTGGCAAAGCGGTGGTTATTAACAATAAATGGGGAAGGGTACCATTGGCTGAAGCAGCTTTTTGTAATTTGATTTTGTTTGGTTTGGTGGCCCCAGAAGAAAACATATTTAAATTTTTTCCCTGAGCGGTATTGTTTGCAGAGGCTTTTGATATCCATAAATTAATCTTTATTAAGAGCGAATATTCTTAGCGTATCGATAATAAAAAGACCTGCCTATCAGAAAAACCTGCTTAGCATACTAAGCAGGCTATAAAATTAAAGTACTTTACTTAGAAACTCCGCAGTCCGTGGGTTTTTAGGTGCAGTAAAGAGTTGTTCTGGCGTGCCTTCTTCTTGAATAATACCTTGGTCAATAAACAAGACTCGGTCGGCAACTTCACGTGCAAACCCCATTTCATGGGTGACGATAACCATTGTCATACCTTCATTTGCAAGGGTTTTCATCACTGAAAGAACCTCACCAACTAATTCGGGGTCAAGTGCAGATGTCGGCTCATCAAATAACAAAATGGATGGTTGCATGGCTAACGCTCTAGCAATAGCGACTCGTTGTTGCTGCCCACCGGATAAACTGGCTGGCCATGCATCAATTTTATCTAACAACCCTACCTTGATCAGAAGTTGTTCTGCTTGTTTAAGTGCCAATTCCTTTTTTATTCCTTTCACTAAGGTTGGCGCCATCATCAAGTTTTCTAACACGGTCATATGGGGGAATAGGTTAAAACGCTGAAACACCATCCCCACATTTTCTCTCATTTTATTTAAATCAGTTTTAGGATCATGAACGTTAAAACCATTGACTTGAATTTCTCCCCCGTCAGGGCGTTCTAGCGCATTCAAACAGCGTAAAAAGGTACTTTTTCCTGAACCAGAAGGGCCAATGACACAAATAACTTCTTGAGGTTTAACTTCACAAGAAATACCTTTAAGTACATGAGCATCACCAAATTTTTTTTGTAAATTATTAACGTAAATCACTTCTGCCCAACCTTCTTTCCATATATTGCACCAACTGAGCAAGTATAAATGTCAGCATCCAATAAATCACAGATATTGTTAAGTAGGGTTCCCAGTAAGTTGCGTAAGCTCCGGAGACCGTTCTTGCAGCATAGGCGAGATCGGCCAAACCGATTGCGGAAGCGAGGGATGAGTCCTTGACAATTGCGATGGCATTATTTCCCAGTGGGGGAAGAATGCGCCGAAAAGCTTGCGGAAGAATCACCTTGCGCATTGTTTTTGCCCAACTCATACCAAGCGCACGCGAAGCTTCCATTTGCCCTTTATCAATGGATTGAATACCCGCACGGAATATTTCAGAGACATAAGCTCCTGAGTTTAAAGTAATTGCAATGACGCAAGATAGAAATGCACCGTAATCGGAGCGGAGCATTTTAGCGGTATCAACAGACATTAACCCTGATGTAACAAATAAGCCATCACGAGGGTTAATAAACAGTGGCACTAAGGCAAAGTGAACAACCATTATTTGAACAAATAGTGGAGTACCACGAAAAGCACTGACATAGAAGCGAACTGGCCACTGTACAAAATAGTGTAAAATAGGTTTCCAAATCCCTTGTTCAGCTTTGGCCGTTCTGCCTAAACCGAGGGTTAATCCCCATAGTGAGCCTAAAATAACGCAAATGATGGTTGCTTTTATCGTCATCATTGCGCCTTCAGCAAATAATGGAGCATACTCTTCAATTATTTCCCAACGAAACGCAGACATCTTAATTTTCACCCTGATTTAAAACGTGAAAAAGCCATCCATAGATGGCTTTAAGTTAAATTTAACTATTGTTTTGGTAATTGAGGAACATTTTCATCAAACCATTTTTGGTAAATTTTATTGTATGTACCGTCTGCAATAATCTTATCTAAGCCATTATTTATTTTTTGCTGTAATTCACTATTCCCTTTAGCGACAGCAATACCAAAATATTGTTTTTCGAAATGGTTATCGTAAATCAGTTTAAATTTTTTCTCAGGGTGCGTTTTTATATAATATTTAATTACGCCGACATCACCAACTGCAGCGTCAATGCCATCTTCGAATAGTTCTTGTAATAAAAGAGGAGTATTGTCAAAACGTTTGATTGCTGTACTGTTTTTACCTATTACATCCGAAACAACAATATCACCAGTGCTGGAGTTCACAACACCTACATTCAGGTCTTTTAAGCTATTTAAGTCTTTAACATCAGATGTTTCACTGATGACGATCGCTTGCTCAGCCGGGAAATAGGGGTTAGAGAAATCAACCATATTTTTGCGTTTATCTGTAATTGTGATCCCCGAAATTAAAATATCTCTATCACCAGACGATAAGGTCGCAAAAATCCCTTCCCAAGGGGTATTAACAAGTTTAACGTCAAAACCTTCTGCTTCTGCAATTGCTTTAATGATGTCAATATCAAAGCCTTCGAGCTGTTTTTGGCTATTTTCATATTCAAACGGACGGTAAGTCCCACCAGCACCAACGGTATAGCTTTCTTTTGCGTAAACATTCCCCGCGAAGGCTGCCAATGACATACAGCCAGCAAAAACTAATTTTTTAAACATACCAACCTCTTTAATTATGCATTTATAATGAATAAAAATACATAATATTGAACTCCTAAGCAAATGATTTTTATATGTCGAAGTGAGATAAGTTTAGGAGCTTGTGTTTTAAGGGCGGAAAAATATATTATTTAAATATAAATAAGAGAAAGTCGATGCAATCTCGATTTAATCGAAAATAAGCTAAGAAAAGCAAAACATAGGAATAGCGCTTTTTTTACCTATCAGCTACAAAAATTTAACGATAGACTGATTAACAAACTCACTTAGTGCTCAAATAAAAACAGATTACGTTCTCATGGATAAGATTCTATTAGTTTTGTGGCCATTATTTGCTCTGATTGCAATGGGATTTGTATTGCGTCGCTCGACAATATTCACCACTGATTTTTGGCCGAGTGCTGAAAAATTAAACTATTTTATTTTGTTTCCTGCATTATTAATTAACAGTCTCGCAACTGCACCTTTGGACAACCCTAAATTACCCTATTTAGCGAGCGCCATCCTTTGTGTTTTAGCAATTAGTTCTGTGCTAGTTCTAGGTTGTAAATATTTATTCAAAATACCTATCCCGAGATTTGGCGCGCATATCCAAGGAATCACGCGTTTTAATACTTATTTAGGGTTGGCTATTGTTGCTGATTTATTTGGCAAAGAAGGGATCGCTATTGCTGCGGTAATTATGGCTGTTTTAGTACCAAGCTGTAATGTCATTGCTGTGCTTTCGTTATCTTCAGGACAAAAGGTTTCAGCTAAGCAAATTTTATTACCAATCATAAAAAACCCATTGATCATTTCCTGTGTCGTTGGCGTGTTATTGAATATATCCCCAGTGGGATTACCCTTTGGCTCGGACCAATTTTTAAAACTACTCGCAGCTGCCAGCTTACCATTAGGCTTAATCTGTATTGGAGCCGCATTACAAACCTCAACACTAAGAAATGAATTTAAGCCTATTATGGCGTCAACATTGTTACGTTTACTTCTTATGCCTATTTTAGCATTAACAGTGGCGGGCTTATTTTCTTTGCCAAACCTTGAAACAATTCTATTAGTACTATTTTTTGCTATTCCTACTGCGCCAACCGCTTATATTTTAACGCGTCAGTTAAATGGGGACAGCCAACTAATGGCAGGTATAATTACATTACAAACCGTGGCTGCGGTATTCACATTACCAATTGTTTTATCCTTTGTAGTACATTAACTGTGATATAAGTACGTTAATCGCGATATGTTTTGCAACTGTCACATTGATACTCTATGTTATCGGAGATGATTTTATCTGATGATAAGGAGTTGTGTGTGTCTTTGGAAAAATGCCAGAAATATGAAAACTTATCTATTGAAGATGTTTTAGATAAACTTTCGTTGTTATATAGCAATGCGATTGATTCATTAAGAGATGCTATCGCTATTTATGTAAAAGAAGACCGCATACCCGATATTACAGAAAGGGAAAATGGGTTATTTGCTTATCCCGAACTGTGTGTTACATGGGAAGGCAAAGTTGATCATTGTGAAAAAACCCGTGCTTATGCACGTTTTGTTAAACGAGGTGATTACACCATTACGGTGACTCAGCCAGAACTATTCCGTGCTTATTTAGTTGAGCAATTATCTATCCTACAACAGGATTATGATGTCACTTTTTCCGTTCGCCCTTCAAAAATTGAAATTCCTTATCCTTTTGTCATTGATGGTTCAGATTTAGCATTAGATAGGAGTATGAGCAGTAATTTAGCTGCACATTTTCCGATAACCGATTTATCTCATATCAGTGATGATATTACAGATGGTTTGAACACTGCTACGGATGAAATGCCGCTGTCTCATTTTGATGCATTACGTGTGGATTTTTCATTAGCGCGATTAAAGCATTATACAGGAACCCCACCTGAACATGTTCAACCGTACATTCTTTTCACTAATTATAACCGTTATGTCGATGAATTTGTGAATTGGGCATGTGAACAGGTACGTGATCCTGAAAGTCGTTATATTGCATTATCTTGTGTTGGGCATAATTATTTAACCGCTGAGAATGCAGATCCACAAATTGCGACTTCTGATTTAACATGGAAAAAATTTCAAATGCCTGCATATCATCTAATCGCTAGAGATGGAGCAGGAATTACTTTAGTGAATATCGGTGTTGGGCCTTCAAATGCAAAGAATATTTGCGATCATTTAGCCGTTTTACGACCACATGCTTGGTTGATGATTGGCCATTGTGGTGGGTTAAGAGAAAGCCAAAAAATTGGCGATTATGTTTTGGCCCATGCTTATTTGCGTGATGACCATATTCTTGATGATGTATTACCGCCAGATATTCCTATTCCAAGTATTGCGGAAGTCCAGCGTGCGCTATATGACGCTACAAAACAAGTTAGCAATATGCCTGGGGAATTGGTAAAACAACGTCTACGAACTGGAACCGTTGTTACAACAGATGACAGAAATTGGGAATTACGTTTTTTTGCAACAGCTCGCCGTTTCAGTTTAAGCCGTGCAGTTGCCGTGGATATGGAAAGTGCCACAATTGCAGCTCAGGGGTATCGCTTCAGGGTTCCTTATGGCACGCTGTTATGTGTTTCTGATAAGCCTCTGCATGGTGAAATTAAATTGCCCGGTCAAGCAAACAGTTTTTATGAAGGTGCAATCTCAGAACATTTGCAAATAGGTATTCGTGCTATTGATTTATTGAGGAAAGAAGGGGATAAATTGCATTCAAGGAAATTAAGAACGTTCGATGAACCCCCATTTAGATAGCAAGGAGAAGCAATCAATGGCTGTAATACCTGAACTTGAAACAGATAGACTGATATTAAATAAACACCAAGTAAGTGATTTCCCTGCACTTGCGAAGCTATGGGCGACTGAGTCGATGGTTCGTTACATTGGGGGGATTCCTTCTAGTGAGCGCGAATCATGGATGAGAATATTAGCTTATGGTGGGTTATGGCCATTATTAGGCTTTGGCTATTGGGCTGTCCGTGAAAAAGCGAGTGGTCAATATATTGGTGATTTAGGGTTCGCAGATTTTCATCGTATGGTCGAACCCCATGTTAAAGGCATTCCAGAAGCGGGTTGGGTCATTGTACCTGAATATCAAGGAAAAGGCTATGCAACAGAGGCTATGCAGGCTGCATTGTCTTGGTTGACGAAAGAAAATAAGTATCGGCAATCTATTTGTTTTATTGAACCGAGGAACTTAGCTTCTTTACGTGTGGCTGAAAAGTTAGGTTACGTTGTTGACCGTGAAATTTTTATGAATGGCACGATTACGGTGTTACTGCGCCAACAATTAGCCTGATTAGCGAGTATTATAGCGGGTTAGTATTTCATGTCTGATGAGTTAGATATTTCTCAAGTTAGCCAATTATCATGTTTAGCAGCATCAACCCTACGTTATTATGAAGAGAGAGGGCTGATTAAGCCGATAGGGCGTAAAGGGTTAAAACGGGTTTATCACGGGAAAGACGTAATAACCCGTTTGTCTTTAATTGCATTGGGGCAAGAAGCTAAATTTTCACTCGATGAAATTGCTAGCATGCTCAACCATAAGGATGGCCCTAATATTGAACGTGCGAGCCTACTTGAAAAAGCAGAAGAAATTGAGCAAACCATACAGGGGTTACTAGCCTTAAAAAAGGGTATTTTGCATATTGCGAATTGTCCTGAAGAAAATCACTTTTTATGCCCTAATTTTCAAAAGATTATGGAAAACAGCTTAAAATCAAATTCGCTAAAGAAAAGTCAGCGTTAAAACATTATCCCATTATTGATAACAATCAATCCTATTTTTAAGCATAGAATGGGATTGATTCTCTGATTACACTCCTAAGATTGCTGTTACCATTTTAGGAACGTTATGACTAATCATTTTCTTGCATTTGAGAAACCTATCGTTGAACTCAATGACAAAATTGAAGCGCTTATTGCCTTCAAGCAAAAAGGACATCCATCAGAGATTAAATTAGAAGAAGAAATCCAGCTCTTGAGAAAAAAGAGTCATTCGCTTACGAAAACCATATTTGCATCGCTTGGGGCATGGGAGATTGTCCAATTAGCGAGACACCCATTAAGGCCTTATCCCCTTGATTATATTCCATTAATATTTACTGAGTTTCAGGAATTAGCGGGTGACAGAGCTTTTGCTGATGACAAAGCGCTGGTGGGAGGCCTTGCTCGTTTAGATGGTAGGCCGGTTATGGTGCTTGGGCAACAAAAAGGGCGGACAACAAAAGAGAAAGTTATGCGTAATTTTGGGATGCCATCGCCAGAAGGCTACCGTAAAGCACTTCGTTTAATGAAAATGGCGGAACGTTTCCACTTACCAGTGATGGTATTTATTGATTCTGCTGGGGCTTACCCCGGTGTTGGTGCTGAAGAGCGCGGGCAAGCAGAAGCTATTGCACGCAATATTATAGAAATGTCTCATTTAAAAGCCCCTATTATTTGTGTCATTACAGGTGAAGGTTGTTCTGGTGGTGCATTAGGGATTGGTGTGGGGGATCGTATTAATATGTTGGAATACAGTACTTATGCGGCGATATCTCCAGAAGGTTGTGCCTCTATTTTATGGAAAGATTCCCAGAAGGCACAAATTGCAGCGGAAGTAATGGGAATGACCGCTCCACGGTTAAAAGAGTTAGGTATTATCGATACCATTATTTCTGAGCCTTTGGGTGGGGCTCACTGCGACTATCAGTTAGCTGCACAACAATTAAAACAACAGTTACTCACTGATTTAAATGAGCTAACTCAATTAGACATAGACGTATTACTGGCACAGCGGTATCAAAAAATAATGGATTTTGGTTACTGCTAATGCTATTAGTGCAAGTTAATAGCGCGTGAACTATAGGAATTAGAAATGGCTGTTGACCTGAATTTATTGAAAGTGTTTATTGCCGTCGCGACACAAGGAAATTTTGTCAATGCGGCAAAGTTACTTTCAATGCCAACATCGAATGTGAGTCGTTATATTAAACAGTTGGAACAACAACTTAACAGCCAGTTAATTGAACGTACAACCCGGCAAATGCGGCTAACGGAAACAGGAAATATTTTATTTGAACAAAGCCAAAAACTAGTCAGTGAATTAGAGCAAGTTGTAGTGCAAATATGTCATCCACAACAAATTACAGGCACGTTAAGGCTAACTATTCCCAGTGAATCCGGTAGTTTATTATTAGCAGATTTATTAGCGAAGTTTGCATTATCTCACCCACAATTGAATATTCACTGTGATACACAATTAATACCTCAAGATGTTATTAGTGATGATATTGATTTGTTACTCACTTTTCATCGTGGTCATCTTGAAGACAGTAGCTATCACTCACGTCTGATCAAATCATGGCAAAGCGTTGTGGTTGCATCACCCCAATTAATTGAAAAAGTAGGAAAACCGTGTTCATACTCTGACTTAGCCAATATGCCGTGCATTTCGAGCTTGAGTGCATTACAGGGGCAACCGTGGATATTTATTGATTCATCTGGCTTACAGAAAAAAGTGATAATTGACAGCAGTTACCGAGTGAATAGTGGTATTTTGGCTCATGCTGCTGCAGTGAATGGGGTAGGTTATGCTATTTTGGCGTTAGATGCATGCGAAGAACAGATTAAACAGAAGAAATTAGTGCGGATAGCATTCGATGAAGTATCGCCAGCGCCTATAGAACTTCGCGCGGTTTATGCGAGCCGTAGTGCATTATCACCGAAAATAGATGCTTTTTTACAGTATTTATTAGCAAATATCTAATTATGCTAAGCGCGGGTCAACACTAAAATCTAGTGGTTTAACGGTATGTAAAACTTTTTGAAATTGCGGATGTAACGGGTTAATAATTGCGTTGTATTCATAGGGAACAATACAAGAGGGAATTAATAATGCTAGACTATCTTGGTTATTAAGCCATATAGTGCCAATATCCATGGTGGAGGTTGGTGCGGGGTCTTGTTGCCAATCTGTCGGAAGGTGATCTAACGACAATTTCATCACGTACTTATCATTGATATCTATGGATAGTAAGCTGAACTGGCTCAATAGTCTGTCTTGATTGATGTGAACGAGTATTTCAAGGGTCGCTAATGAAATACTCGTTGAAGTATAAACAGCAGGAGTCCCTTTATGATTCCAACGCCCGCCGTAGAGCATCGCTCCTTGGCCCGACCATGCATCATGCGCAAAATTGGATTTAACCAATCGATATAAAATCATGAGAATACGCCATGTTCAATACGGCCAATCAAATCAATCACTTCAATGGCTCCGCTTTCTGTCGCAATAAGCTCAATAGGGCGTAAATGTCCTAACCCTTTAACTGGGTGGTTAAGCCAATCACTTGCCGCGTGCTTATCTCCATTAAATAAACGCACCGCAGCATCGAATACCCGCACTAGACGAGCAATTCTCTCACTTTCATCAGCATTAAGGGGCTGGCCAGCATTTTTACGTCGAGCAATATTGCGCTCATTAATGCCGGATATTCGCAATAATTCAGTTTTGCTCATTCCTGACCATTCTTGGATATTGTCTAAGACAGAGACAGATAGGCCTTGACGCAAGAAATGAGTTAACTCAATACCACGTTCTGCGGGTAACCCTACATGGCGCCACAATGGTTTAAAGGATGAAGCAGTCGGTTGAAGTGGGGTTGTGGGGATATAGTTTCTCATTTGAACCTCCTGACATTTGTCACTTCTATTATAGACAAATGTCAGGAGAATGCAAAATTAATGAATAAAAAACAAACAAAAATAACGGTTATTTATCACCACGTAGGCGAATTGTCAGGCCTTTTAGGAAGTAACGCAGTAATTGGTCTCCACATTCGCGATAGTTTTTATGCCCAGGTTTACGGAAAACTGCGTTAAGCTCAGGCTTGGATACACGAAAATCAACAAGCTGATAAATTTCAATCATATCCGTATCTTTTAATTCAAAAGCCACGCGTAATTTTTTGAGCATAATATTGTTATTAAGTCGGCTATCGACTTCGGGAGCGGGGTGGTTTTCATCTTTACCACGGCGGTGATAGATTAAGCCATTTAGAAAATGACCCATTACATTATCGTTACATTCAACATATTCAGGTTCATTATCTTTTTTTAACCAAGCCACCATTTCTTCTTTTGTGACAGCCAAATCTGCGAGTTTTACGATTTTAACCATTTGGGCGTCGCTTAAGTCCAACATATAGCGAACGCTGCGTAAAACATAATTATTAAGCATGGTATTGTATTATCCATTATCTATAAAGGTTAATTGGCTATTTATTGAGTAAGGCCAATAAAGTATTCACTATGACAATCAATGACAGGGTGAAATTGAAAAGGAATGTATTTTGAGAGGGATATATTATGAGGGATTAACCAAGATAAAGCAAAGCGCTGAACGATGCTTTATCTTAAATAATAAGTTAACCGATAAAATAAATAAGAGAATAGAAAAATACTAAGGTAAGGCCGACAGTTAGCAGCATGTTTTTTAATACAGAAGCCACGATGACACAGAATAGCGCCCCCCATAAATAAGGATTATCAGGGAAGGATCGCAATTCATGGTTTTCTAATAGGATAACAGGGGCACAAATTGCGGTTAATAAACAAGGTGCTGAATACCCTAGTGCTTGACGAACCACAAGAGGAAGGCGTATTGGCAACTGTGGTATTAGAAAAATATAACGTAGAGTAAAAACAACCGCTGTTAAGGTAATAATTAAAAGCCAAATCATTTTTCCTCCTTCAATAAACGTGAAACGGCTACCGAAACAAACATCCCACCCACACCTGCGATAACAATAGCACTACTGAAGGAGTACATTGAAAGTACGATAGCGACGACGAGTGAAAAGATCACGCCACACAACGTACTTATTTTTTTTGTTAATGGAACGACGATTGCAAGCAAAGTTGCCACGACAGAAAAGTCGAGATGTAAGCGGCTCAAATCGCCTACAATATTGGCCATTGCAATCCCACAAAGACTAGTAATTAACCAAACGAGATAAAAACTAAACCCCGCACCAAACAAATAAGGAAAGCTTAAACTCTGACGTTTAGCAGCGCTAATCGCAAATAATTCATCTGTTAATAAGAAACCGATACTAAGGCGCTGAGGAGTTGTAAAGTCTTTAACTTGGGGGCGTAATGTCAGTCCATAAAGTAAATGCTGGGAAGTGATAAAAAAAACAGAAATAACAATCGTGATATAGCCAGCACCCGAGTTAAGCAACCCAAGAGTGACTAATTGTGCCGCACCTGCAAATACCATCGCGGACATCGCTACGCTTTGCCAGAAATCGAGACCAGTTTCGACCGCCATTGAACCTGCTAAAACTCCCCAAGGAATAACAGCAAGATTAAGAGGAGCGGTATGAACAGCGCCTGCCATTATTGCTTTTTGCCATTGATTACTTTGTTGTGACACCATTTAAGCTAACCTTATTGTAATTTTGAACACTTATATAACTTGATTAATTTTAAAGAGATGAAATATTAGTAATGGGCTATTTTAGTTTTATACTGGCTTGATCCAATTTTACTTTTAAATAGCACGAACTTTTATGTTATAACGCGAAACCTTAATCAAATCACTACTACTACTTTTATTTATTCTGTAAAATTAAATGCTAATTTAATTATCTATTCTAGCATTTGCAACTACTTGATTGGCTATTTATAGTTAGCTTCTAACTAAGGTTCTTGTTTTGGGTTATTATTCTGTTTTTTGATCTTCATTCATTGTTGTTTATCTAGCGTTTCAATATTATTTGGATTTATATTTTATATTGACATTATTATGTGGTGATATCTTTTATAAGTAATGTAAAGCCTGTATCATATAGTCATAAATAAATGATGTGAATTTTTTGTTATAACTTTTATTGAGTTAGCGGGTTTCCTATGCTTGAAAATCTCGGTATTACAAACTTATGGACTTATCTTATCGGTGTTATTTTTATTACATTGGTACCAGGCCCTAATTCTTTATTTGTTTTAACTAGCAGTGCAAAATATGGTGTGAAAAATGGTTATAAAGCCGCATTAGGTGTCTTTACAGGAGATGCTGTGCTCATTTTTCTATCATTTTTAGGCGTTGCATCTTTAGTAAAAACATCACCTATCTTTTTTAGTGTTATAAAATACGCAGGAGCGGCTTATTTATTTTATTTAGGGATTAAAACCCTGTATAGCGTATTGCATAAGAAAGAAAATACAGGTGATGTTGATTCAATTATCTTAGAAACCAAGGGCACCTATAAAAAAGCCGTTTTTTTAAGTTTACTAAATCCTAAGATGATTATTTTCTATGTTTCATTTTTTATCCAATTTATTGACCCAGCTTACCCAAGTGCAGGTGTGCCATTTTTCATACTTGGCCTAATTTTAGAAATTTGTAGCATGATTTATTTATCACTGCTGATTTTTGGTGCTGTTGCCGTAACGAATATGGTTAAACATAATAAAAAGCTTTCGAAGTTCTCTAATAGCTGTATTGGTACTGTATTCTTGATGTTTGGAGCAAAACTGGCACTAACAGCTTAATGGTTTTATCAGAAATAGCCGGTCTATGTGCTGGCTATTCCTCTAATTTGTTCAATTTATTGCGCATCTTTATGATGAACAATAACAAATCTCATGGGTTTTTATTTTTTCCCATTCTAAAAGTTCATAGCTTGTTGCTTATAAAAATCAAATTCTTTTTTCAATTTAACCACCCCGAGTTAATAATCAATCGCCATCAGCTAAGCATATGATAATTTCTTTCCGCTGACTGCGCTTTGAATGCCTCATGTAAGTTGAAATGGTTACCGTGACTGGAAGGCAACAAGGTGTTAGGTTCACCACCAGAAACTCAATGTAAGAATAACAAAATAAAAAAAGGATGTGGTGAGATGAGAGAGGAAGTTAAACATTTTACGGCAACAGCAATGATCCGTAATGAGCATGGTGAGTTTTTATTACACGAACATCAAAAACTTGGTTTTTGGTTACCGCCAGGTGGCCATATTGAAGCAAACGAAGAACCACAACATGCTGTTTTCCGAGAGGTTCTTGAAGAAACTGGATTAGAGTGCCAAGTGGTCAGTTGCGGTTTCCCCTTTGTATCGCAAGTGCAGGATTCATCCCATACACAAGTATTACCGTTGCCCATCGCTATCTTGAAAGAATTTATTGCGGATAAAAAGAAAGGGAACCATTGGCATATTGATATGATTTACTTATGTGAGTTATTGCCCTCATCACAACCGCCTTTTGCCCCATTTGAATGGGTGCCATTTGACCAACTCGCCAAACTTAATATTCCAACCGATGTTGTTGAGTTGGCGAAAGTGGTCAATGAATATTATCGGTTGCAGGGTAAATAACTACCATGAATGTGAATGTGGGGTTAGTTTATATTAAAGAATAGTAGAGATAATCCCAATAAAATCAGTAGGATTCCAATCGTTCGGTCCATAATAAATTGGTAGTTAAGAATTTTGTTTCTGACTGCCGGCGTTGCAAAGAAAATAGCAATTAGACTAAACCAAAGCCAATGAGTGAAAGAAATAAATAGGCCATAACTCAAATTTAGCCAAATTGAGTTCTGTGTACTGATAACTTGGCTATACACAGAAACCACAAAAAACATGGTTTTTGGGTTTAATGCATTTGTCAGAAAACCATTTTTAAACGCGTTTAGGGCCGATAATGGCTTTGATACTGCTTTATCTGAGGATATTTTTACTTTATTGGTCAATGATTTAAATCCGATGTATACCAAGTAAAACACCCCAATAAGTTTAACGATTAAGAATAATGCGGGTGAACTCATAATGACCAAAGTGATGCCAAAAATGGTATAAAACACATGAACCTGCACACCAATAGCAATACCTAGCGCACACAGTAAGCCTGTTTTAATGCCATAGGTATAACTATTACGAGTTACCATAGCAAAGTCTGGCCCCGGACTAATGACGGCTAAAATGGTAATAGTTGCAACTGCAATAATTTCATTCATATTAATTTCCTAAAAGGTAATAAAAACAGACTAAAAACAGATTTATTCTGAAACTGTTTGTTCATTTATTGCTTTTATTATCAATAGATTGAATAAAACTAAAAAGCGATTTATCCTGACATAAATCTGTCAGTTTTTATTACCTATATATGAAACTACCACCGTTAACATCATTACGTTTTTTTGACACTGCTGCGAAAGCAGGTAGCTTTGTGCAAGCGGCTCAAGAGCTGAATGTGACTCATAGTGCGATTAGCCGACAAATTCGTTTATTAGAAGAATACCTTGGTGTTGAGCTATTCGAACGAAGGAACCGTGCTGTTTTTTTAACGGCTAATGGACGAATATTGTTACAAACAACTAGTGCAATATTTGAACAGCTTAAGGAGGGGGTTGAAAAGATAAAAAACAATACCTTTCCTGATGTTGTTAGTTTGTCTTGTGAACCTACAATCGCAATGAAGTGGTTAATTCCTCGGCTTACACATTTTTATCAACAATATCCCCATATTACAGTGCATTTAGTGGCGGCAGGTGGTGTTATCGATTTCACAAAAACGAATGTTGATTTAGCATTGAGGCGTAATGATTTCAAATGGAATGACAACCTTTGCGCGGTGAAAGTGTGCTCAGAATGTATGGGCGTCGTGGTTCGGCCTGAACTTGATTTTAAAGAAAACTTTAGTCATATAACGCTACTGTCAACTCTATCTAGGCCAACTGCATGGGAAACTTGGCAAAATATAAAAGAAATAGCGCTTCAAAATAATAAAACTATTACATATGAACACTTTTATTTGTGTATACAAGCGGCTTTGGCTGGGCAAGGGGCGGCGCTTGCGTCATTTTTGATGGTTGCAGATGAAGTAAAATCGAAACAATTAACCGCGCCATATGACTTTATTGAAGATAATTCAGCATATTATTTATTGTCATCTAAACCTGTAGAGCAAGGCAGTGCAGCGGCTATTTTTACGCAGTGGCTAATTGAACAGGTGAATATCAGTATTGAAACTCTGATAGATAAAAGATAATTAGCTATCAAAAAAAGAAGGTTTGGTCATAAAGCCAGCTAATCTTAATGAAAAATAAATAATTTATGCCATAACCTTTTCTTTGCGTGCTATATTTCTCGGCTAGGTTTGGTGTTTTATGTCGGAGCAAATAATGAGCAAAATACGAGTCGGTGTTATTTTTGGTGGCCGATCAACAGAACATGAAGTTTCACTACAGTCTGCTAAAAATATTATCAATGGGTTAGATCGCAATAAATTTGATGTATGCCTTTTAGGGATTAATAAAGAAGGGCAATGGCATGAATATAACGAATCTGATTTTTTATTGCATGGTGATGACCCCTCTCGTATTGCGTTGAATACGCCTAAGCGAGCTATCGCACTTGTTCCAGGTAAAACAAGCGAACAGTTTATTTCGTTAGAAGATGCTAAGCCATTGCCACAAATCGATGTTATTTTCCCTATTGTTCACGGTAACTTAGGTGAAGACGGCTCGTTACAAGGTTTATTGCGCATGGCGAATTTACCATTTGTCGGTCCGGGGGTTTTAGGTTCCTCTGCCTGTATGGATAAAGACGTTACCAAAAGATTACTTAGAGATGCAGGCTTAAATATTGCTCCGTTTATAACAGTGCTCAAAAATGAGCGCGCAACAACTGAATATGAAGCGACCGTGGCGCAATTAGGTTTACCACTTTTTATTAAACCAGCAAATCAAGGTTCATCTGTCGGGATCAGTAAAGTCAGCACTGAATCAGAATTTTACGCAGCACTGGACTTTGCTTTCTTATTTGATATGAAAGTCCTTATTGAAAGTGCAGTAAAAGGGCGTGAGATTGAATGCGCCGTACTGGGTAATGAAGAACCTCTTGCCAGCCCTTGTGGTGAAATCGTATTACACGATAGTTTCTATGCGTACCACACTAAGTATATTGATGAAAATGGCGCCTCTGTCGTGGCTCCTGCACAGTTAGATGCTGCGGTGAGTGATAAAATACGCGAGATTGCCTTATCCGCGTATCGCGCATTAAATTGCAGTGGAATGTCCCGTGTGGATGTTTTTTTAACGGAAAACAACGACGTGGTCATCAATGAAATCAACACATTGCCTGGCTTTACGAACATCAGTATGTACCCCAAATTGTGGCAACAAGCGGGTATGACATACCCGCAATTAATCAGCCGCTTGATTGAGTTAGGAATTGAAAAATTCCAACAAACTGCGATGTTGAAAACGGCATGTGATGAGCTTTAATTGCTGAAAAAATACTATCTCGGTAGTTTTTATGGCTACCGAGATGTTTATTTACCCTGAACTTGAGCTTTCATTTGTTGTAAAAATAAGTTTGTTTCTTTTGGTGAGGTGAGTCGAACAAACTGAATATGGCGTAAGTTGATATTTGCCATATGACTTAGATTTCTTTTCTTATTTGGATAGTAAGTCTTTAATAGCCACAGAATTATCGAATCACGGCTGAAAAAAGCATTTTTCCAACGTTCTTTATTACCTGTATTTGCCCACAACTCTTGTCCTGAACGAATGCGCGACAATGTGCGCGTAATCGACTGATAAAGCGTTCTTGGTAAGGAGTAATCCAGCCATACCACCATATCAACCTCTTTCCATTTAATGGGTTGGGTTCGCGTATAGTTTCCATCAAGAACCCATCCAGATACCGCTTTATCTAATGCAGCGGTGAGTTTCTGGTTAAGCGCATCATCCGAAGAACCTTGCCAATTCGCTAACCAATATAAGCTATCCAATTCGATAGAAGGGACGTTTAACAACAGCGAAAGTTGTTGGCAAAGGGTACTTTTACCGCTACCACTAGTGCCAATAATATTAATTTTCATATGTAAATATTAGATAATTTTGTCATTATGATTAATCTGGAATGACTGAGCTTGGAACCATCGTGTGAACAATGATCCCACTTCAGATAGTTCTACAAATAACATTATGGTTATAAATTATTTGCACCAAACATAATTGATATAGCGAAAGAGAGGTTCAAATCCAAATTTTTTATACAAATCAAATCCCGCTTCAGATGCATCTAGGAAACAGTGTTCTACACCTTGTTGGCGGCAAAATGCTAACGCATAATCAATAAGTTGTGAAGCATAACCATTACCTTGATGACTTGGCTCGGTACCAATATCATCAAAACGCGCTAACGTACCTTCGATCGTCACCGTCATGGAGGTCGCTGGTTCACCATTAACGAGTAACACAAGGTGAAACTGCGGGGCGCCTTGTTGTAATGCATCCTCATGATAACGCACATATTCCTGAATAACCTGATCGTGCTCTTCAGACAGGTAAAACGCAGAAACCAGTGGCTTTGCCCACAAAGACAAATCGTGATTGGCTAAGACGATATCGACTTGGTTATCAGGCAGTTCAACTTCATTTTGCTTTACTAAGGTCAGTGCCATTGCAGTCGTGACGCTGTCACGTTTGTACCCTAATGACTCAGCCTCAGTTACCACCTGCTGGAGCATCTCTTCGGGGATCACTAAGGTATGGTTTTTCTTCTGTGAAACAAACAGGTTGTGAGCCTGCATAAAGGCGTGACTGGTTGAGTCAGGCTGCAAATAAATGAAGTTAAACGCTGGCGAATTAAGGGGCGTTAAATAGCAAATTGTGTGTTGTGCAATCTGGATACTATGTTCACAAATAGATGTCCAAAATGTTTTTTCAATCGATTGATAATGTCTTAAATAGTACAACGGAATATTCATTTGTCAGTTACCTGATACAAAACGAGTTAATCGATATGGGCCTAATGCGGCTTGTTCTATCCCATGCAAGATTTCATCTTGAGCCAATTGGCATATCAAAGGCGCTAGCGTGATCGCAGCGTGCATACTGATAATATATAAACCTTCGAAATCAGCAACTTTTCCGACAATTGGCATCTCATCTTTAGGCATAGGTCGCATTCCTGTGAAAGCGTTTTCAAGATTTAGCGTGTTACTACCTATAAATGAATTTTTAATTGTTGTAAGGGCGTTTTGTGCGATAGCTAACGCGTTGTGTTCAGGTTTATCATCAATATAATCTTCAGCGCAGAGTATTTTACCTGAACCTGCAAGGGCAGCCTTATGAGATTCAAAAAATCACACACGGATAAAACGAGTCACAAAAGCAATAATAACTAATAATGCAGAAATTAATAATAATGCAGTTGCCAGGGACAGTTGAAAAGCAACAAAACCAATAGCTGCAGGTCCTGCCAAAATACCTAAATAGCCTAAAGTTGAAATTGCAGGTACGGCAAGAGCCTCTGGCATCGTTTTTTGCTTCCCTACAGCAGAAAACATCACCGGTACTATATTAGATGAACCTGCACCGACTAATGCAAAACCCATGATGGCAAATATAAGATGAGGAGATAAAACAGCAATAACAAAACCGAGGCAAGCGAGTAAAGCACCTAAAAATACGACGCGAGAGGAACCGACTCGCATAACAATTTTGTCGCCCAGTAATCGGCCAATCGTCATAGTTGTGGCAAAAGCAGCAAACCCTAAGCCGCCTAAAGTTTCTTCTAATCCATGGTGTTCAATTAAAAATACAGCTCCCCAGTCAAGAACTGCACCTTCAGCAAGAAAAACGGCAAAACAAACAACCCCAATAACCAAAACAATGCCTTTCGGTATAGCGATAAGAGGGCCTGTTGGGGCGTTAGCGTAAGGGATTAAACCGTTATAGCAAATAGCTAATAAAACTACGGCAATAACTGAAACGATGATTGATGCCATTGTCGCGGAAACACCAAGTAACAAGATCAAACTCATGGTACCTGCACCAGCTATCCCCCCGACACTATAAAAACCATGAAAGCCGGACATAATTGGCTTATCAGATGATTTTTCAACAATCACCGCTTGAACATTCATCGCACAATCTGTTAAGCCAATGAAAATTCCAAATAATAATAAGGCAATGATAATAAAGTTAATTTGCGATAAAGAGGATAAAATGGGGAATAACAAACTAAAGGCGATGGTAGAAAACACCATTAAACGGCGGCAACCAAATTTGGCAGCTAATGCACCAGTTACTGGCATAGCAATAAGTGCCCCTCCACCGAAACATAATAGTAGCATGCCAAGGGTGGCATCATTTGCCCCTGTGTTAAGTTTGACATAAGGAACAATGGCTGCCCAGGCCGCGGTAACAAAACCGGCAATAAAAAAAATAATTCGAGTAGAAACTTGTTCCTTTTTCGCAGGCATAAAGGAAACATGACTATTAACTTGTTGAGTAGATTGCATTTATAATACTTCTTAAAAGATAAAATTAACTACCTGTATTAAGATAGCCAGAATTTGTTCATGAAGGTTTGGGTAGCCTGTTGCTACAACCGTACCACCAATTTCAGCTCAGCAACCATCTAATGTAGTCACTTTGCCAATAGCACGTTCTATAATAGGGATTAATGGAACAATATCATAAGGTTCCAGTGCGAATTCGACACAAATATCGATTTTACCCGCTGCTAACATTGCCATTGCATAGCATTCTCCCCCATAGCGAGTCATTAATACTTGTTTCTCAAGCGCCATAAAAAAATTGTACAGGTCTAAACCGTATATCTATATTTAATCTTGTTTTACGAGGGCATTTTAGGCGCTATTTGTTATAAAAAACTCAATATAATATCGTCGAAAGGTCCTTATAGAACATGATGAGTGTGCAATGAAACTAAAAATTACGCCTTTGTTGTTTTCAATTTATCCATTAAGTGTATTTGCACAGAATTTACCTGTGAGTATGCAAACTATGCACTTTGCAGGCAAAGATATAAATTATTATTTAATCCAAAAACAAGCCAAAAAATCAAAGGATTTATTAGTTTTATTACAAGGCTCAGATTGTAAAAGCGTCATTAATAACCCCAATATGTTGAAAAATTTCGGGGCTGTATTTCCTCATAATGATATTTTATTAGTTGAAAAAACAGGATTAAACAGCCAAGTGGGGGTTAATGGCGAAGAAGCTTCAGAAGAAGAATGTCCTGTTGACTACATGTCGAAAGACTCGCCATTAGAACGCGCCAATAATTATGTAGCAGTATTAAAGCAATTAAAAAATGATTACCAACACATAGTGCTATTAGGCGGAAGTGAAGGTGCGCTGGTAACTAATTTAATTGTTGCACAAGAAAACTTTATTACCGCATCCGTTGCATTGAATGTTGGCGGCCAATACTTCATTAATGATGTTCTATATAGTATTGAAAATAATACACCTAAAGAAGAAATTGCTAACTCAAAGGAAGGTTTTAAACAATTTGCAGAAGCGCTAAAACAAAAGCAATTAAATAACGACCAATTTGTCAGCGGCCATGGCTCGAAATGGTGGTATGAGATGCTCACCATTGACAATTTAAAACTTATCCAGTCAGTTAAAACCCCACATTTGGTGATACAAACGATAGCGGATACCAACGTGGATGCTCATGGTACAGATAATATGATGAAACAAGTTCGTAATACCCATGTTAGTTACCGTTCTTATGAAGATTTAGACCATTATTTCAAAGATAAAGATGGGCAGTTGCACACTGAACAAATTGTGACAGATATTCAGCATTGGTACCAAACGGTGACAAAATAAATATACTGGGAGTTATCATTATATTAATCCCCATGATTGTGTCACTAGGTGTAGTTTTGCGATTAGTGATTACATTAAACCTTATTTTTTTAGGTAAAGTAAAATGCATCTTGATTATTAAGATGCATTCAATAAAATCACTCCGAAATATAGCTGTAGTAATTAAAAATAGGTTCAAAACCCAGTTTTTTGTAGATAGATAACCCTTCACTGGATGACTCCAATACACACTGTTTAATCCCTTGTTGATGGCAAAGGTATAGCGCATGTTTAATAAGTGAAGTCGCGAGCCCTTTACCTTGGTATTGAATATCAGTACCAATATCATCAAGTCGAGCTGTTTCATTATTAAATGTCATAGTTAAGGTTGAGACTGGTTGCTGATCAGCAAATAAGACTAAATGCACCATATTAGTTTGTTTATCAAGTGCTCTTTGGTGATAACGAATATACTCGTCAGTAACAGTTGAGTCACTTTCATCTGTATCAGAATCGACAGGGAATGCTGTAATTAACGGCTGAGCCCAATCTTCGAGTCGATCATTACTCTGTATTATCTGAAAATCAGTATTAAGCGGTGGTGGTGAATTGTATTGAGACAGAGCCCCTTGTGGCAAAATCATTGCGGTTGATTCACCATCAAAGACTAATCTCCGTGTTATTATTTCTGACTCAAATAGTGAAAGTATTTGGTCATGAACAACCAGTGCATAAGGCTTAGCTTGTTGTTTGAATAGCGCTTCGGCCTTCTCGTAATCTGAAATGAGTGCGCCTTGGTGGAGGTAAATATAATTAAATATAGGCAATGGTAGCTCAGAAAAATAAGCACTAGTTTGGTTGCTAATTTTCACCGTATTTGCACTTATTGCAGACCAAAAATAGTATTCTTGTTGATAGAACAAATTTTCATTGTTATCCATTATGTGTACTCAGTTTATAGACGTAGATAATCTTTTTATGGCCTGATTGTATATAAAACGGAATGATCGCTATAGTGTTCGTATAATTGAAAGCACAAAAAGAACCATTTTATTGCAATTTATTGGATTTATAAGAAAATAGGTCTTCCTAGAAAAGAGATTGTATAAAAATAAGAGAATTATTATGAATAACGCACCAGACACGATAACCTTTTTTGAGCGTTTACTTCCATTGGTGGTTTCCGGTAAAAAAATTATCACTATTCGTGATAAAAGCGAGAGCGATTATGTTCCTGGGAGTATTGTGAAGGTATATGCGTTAGAAACAGGGAAATATTATACTGATATTAAAATATTGTCGGTAGAGCCCATTTCTTATGATGACATTTCTGAATACCACGCTAAGCAAGAAGCCATGAGTCTAGAGACGTTGAAAGCACTTATCAAAGAGATTTACCCAAACGAGCAATATTTATACGTGATCACTTACCAATTGCTGAATAGCACTGACTGATCACGAATATAGTTTTTTGGTAATTTGTAAAAATGCCTTTGTTGCCGGTGATGCTTGGTTCTCGTTAATAACAGCAAAAGCAATACTACGCTTAACTGGTGGGCTAAGGGGGTTCACCATTAGTGGCTGCGGGTGCAGGGGTATTTATTGCACTAAATCCGCTGAGTGCGGTTATTGTGGGAACTCTATTTCTTAATGAGCAACTCAGTACAGTGACCTTTATTGGCGGAATATTAATTTTTTGGGAATACTTATTGCGAATAAAAAATAATATAAAAATAGGCCAAATTAGAGGCCTATTTTAAGTTTATTTGAATTTTTCTTGATGTTTTAAAATAAATTCTTTTAGTGATGTTGGCGCTTTACCCGTTATAGTTTGAAAATTATCAAAAATTATTCCTGAACGGTCTAATTCCCCATTGGTAAAAGCGACATAATGGTCATAGATACTTTTCATATAAGCGAGTTCTAAATTATTTTTAACGGCATGTTGCCAAAACTGATTGGGATTTTCTGCCTGATAGCTGAAAGGGATCCCCAATTGTTCTGTTAATAATTCAGCTATTTGTGTGTAGTTTTTGTTTTCATAACCAAGACGATAAATTTGGTCTGCATGTTGTTGCGGATTAAGTAAGCAATAAGCCGCTAGTTCAGCAACATCGGCACAGTCTACCCAACTGAGTACCGCATTGCCAAAATAAGAGCGCAAGACTCCTTTTTGTAAGTTTTCATCCCCTTGATAACCCAGTAAGTTTTGCATATAAGATTCGGGGCGAAGGTGAGTAAATTGTATTCCTGACCATTCAATATAGCGTTCAATAAGCTGGTGCCATGCCCAATGGGCCACTTGAGCGCTATCGTCCCCACAGGCACCTAAGTGCACGATATATTTCACGGCCGATTTTTTTGCAATATCAACGAAAATCTTACTTTGTACAAGCATATCAATGGCATAGCCCGTCATCATGAAAACGGAATCTATACCCTGTAAAGCGGTTTCAATAGTATCTGGCTTATCATAATCCATAACAACAGTTCGATAAGGTGTGTTTTTCAACTTAGCAGGATCTCTAACCGCTAAAACAATATCATGATAGCCTTTGTTCTGTAATGATTGGATAAGGTAATGACCAACCTGGCCCGTCGCACCAGTAATAAGAATTGTATTTTTCATGAATATCCTATAGTGACAATATATTCAGTTAAAGTGTTTTGCTCATAATATATTCAAGAGATTGCTGAGTTTCGCTTGTAAATAACATTTCTTTTAGAATATGCATACCGTTTGACTGATAAAATGCCATTGCTCGAGTGTTACTTGCGAGAACATTTAGCCATAGCAAAGAGTCATCTTGTTGTTTTGCGAGCGCTTCAATAAATTTAAATACGGTTTTTCCATAACCTTTACCTGTAGCGCTAGGAGAAAAGTAAAGCTTATTTAACAAAGTACCAACTAAATTAGTTTCAGGTATACAGGAGTGATAGGTTAGTTTTACTAAACCGATTGGGCTCGTATTTTCAATAATATACCAATCAATATGCTGTTGATTAAGGTCCTCAGTGATTTTAGTTGTGCTGTATTCTTGATTTAAATATGTGTTAAGTTCATTTTGGCTATTTCATAATGTAGCAAAATGATGCAAATAACTTTCCGTACCTATTTCATGTAGCAATAACGCGTCGTGTTTCGTTGCTTTTCTTAGTATATGGGGAACTTGGTTCATAAATGTTTTCTCCTGTGCTTTATCAGTGTATAGCAATCAATTGATAAATGTTATAGAAGAGGAAAAGTAGAGCATTTTTGGTATTAGAGAGAAGATAAAAGGACTATTTAGCCCTTTTATCTGATGATGATTATTTAATTGTTTGGCTAATATCTGAGTAAGCAAATAATGCTTGGGCTCCACCCGTATGAATAAACAGAACGGGAGTTTTTTCTTCAGATCTTTCCAAGTAGTCAATTAACCCAGCCATGGCTTTACCGGTATAAACTGGGTCTAATAAAATACCTTCTTGCCGCGCTAATAAGTTGATTGCGGCGAGGCCTTTTTGGTTTGGCATTCCATACATGGGAGCAAAAAAGTTATCCCATAATTGTACTTCAGGTGTTTTAGCTAGACCCAACCATTGAGCCAGTTCGGATTGCAATTTTTCAACTTTAGGGGCTTGGTCTTGTTGCTTTCGTGACACTGTCACGCCAATTACTTGGCTCTGTGGTAGTAATTCCTGTAAACCAATAGCAAGCCCTGCATGGGTTCCAGCACTTCCTGAAGCAACAATAATTTTATCAAATTCAATATGTTCTGGCTTCTGTTGAGCTATCTCAATAGCGCATTGGACATAGCCTAAAGCACCTAATGTATTTGACCCACCCACAGGGACAATATAGGCATCTTTAAGAGAAAGTGTTTTAATTAGCGCTTCCATTTGGGATTGTGGGTCGGTTAATTCATCACACATCACACAACGGGTGGAAAATAAGTCAGTTAATAATTTATTACCATTATGCAGAAAGTTAGGGTTATCACTTTTAATTGGATTTTCTAATAACGCAACGCATTCAAGCCCATACATGGCAGCAACAGCTGCAGTTTGGCGGACATGGTTTGATTGAATTGCCCCCGCGGTAACAATAATTTTTGCTTTTTTGGCTAATGCATCAGCCATTAAAAATTCTAGTTTACGCAGTTTATTTCCCCCCATAGCAAGGGGAGTCATATCATCACGTTTTATATAAATCTCACGACCAAACTTATGCGATAAATTATTCAATCGATTAAGTGGAGTCGACGAGTTAAGTAAATCTATTTTTGCGTACTGTGTTAGTTGTTGTTGGATAGACATCTAAACTCCCAATAATTAATAAGAAAAACCAAGGTAAAGGTAAATAGCAAGAACAATACTGGCAGTTACTAACGCATAAGGCATTTGAGTACGAATATGCTCAATATGTTCGCAGTCTGTCGCCATTGAAGCAACAATAGCATCCGCAGAAATTGGGGAGGTCATATCGCCAAATATTGAGCCAGAAATTGCTGCACCAATCATATATTCCACAGGCATTCCTACAGATAAACCTAATTGAACTCCGATAGGGATCATTATTGCGAAAGTTCCCCAAGAGGTACCTGTTGCTAAAGACATAATGGCGCTAATTATAAAGATAAAACCAATAGAAAAACCTGGAGCCATAACGCCTTGAGTGACTTCAGCAATATAAGCGCCTGTGTTTAACTCAGCAGAAACATTACCCATTAAGAATGCTAAAATCATAATGGAGCTAATTTTTAGCATATTGGCGTAGCCGATAAATAACTCTTTAAAGAACGCATCAATATTTAGTAGCCGTCGACCGATAAACCAACAGAAAGATACCACGGTACCAAACATGACTCCCCAATATACGGAGGTCGAACCGCTTCCTTTGCTAAAGTCACCGTCACCTGTGATGTATAGTGCGATAGGGACCATTAATACCGTAGATAAAATAGGTATAAAGAAGTTTAATGAAGAATGAGCATTAGGGTGATCAATAATCTCGTCTTCGTTCTCTTGGCTTTGTAATTGAGAAATATTCCCAGCAATAAAATTTTGTCGGTATGTATCTTCTGCTTTTTTCATGGGACCCCATGAAATGTTAGTAAATACATAGAATAGGATAGTTATAATGGATAGCCATGCCATTAAATTGTAGCCAATCGACGTAATTAAAATATCAAAAGGCTCGCCTTGAATCAGTCCTTGGGATATTTGTACCCCAATTAACCCCATTATTACCGCTCCCCAACCATTGATGATGGCGGAGGAACAAACAGAAACACACGCTGTTTGGATAATATAGGACATTTTTTCAGGGGCAACACCATATTGCCGTGCTAGATTTTTAGTTGAGGCGCCGGCGACTAATTGGTTAATTGAGCTTTCAATAAAAATAAGAGAAGTAATGATAATAGCAAGCAACTGGGTAGATTTACGGTTTTTAATTAATTTTGTCTTATTGGTAAGTAACTGAACTAACGCACGAACACCACCGGTAACCACAACAAGCCTCATGATCCCACCGATCATAACCATAAAGACAATTGTTCGCGTATTCCCTGCAGATGAAAACGTATCAATAATACCATCAACGGTACCTTGAACACCTAATAATACGTTGTGGTCATGAATGACAGTAAAACCAACGAGTATTCCTAACATTAATGAAAGCATGACTTGGCGAGTTAATATCGCCAATATTATAGTCACAATGGGAGTGATAACGGTCCAAATACCATAGTCCTGCATGTGTTTACCTGTGATCTGAGAGAAAATATGAATTTTATAATTATTGAAAAATCATAGCATTAATAGGAACACGGTAGAATAATTTTATGTAGTTTGAAATGGGTTGTGACAATAAATTAATAAGAAAAAGGCCAAACAGATAAATGTTGGCCATATGTATAGGTAGAATCAAATATTACTGTCGAGCTTGCCACTCTTTAGCCGTTATTTTACTAATATCTTCTGTCTTAGTTTCACCAATTAATTCAATAAATTGTGGTTCAAGAGTTGCATAGTATTTGAAGCCGCATTTTTCTTGGGCAATTTTAGATTGTTCGTTACCTTGAAAGTAACCACACCATAAATTATCTAATTTCAAATTAGTGAATGCATGGTGCATGATGGCGTCAATTGACTCTGGTATAAGGCCTTTTCCCCAGAACGGTACACCTATCCAATAGCTAACTTCTGCATCATTTTCACCAATAGAAAAATTACTTTCATGGCTGAATGATAAACCAATCAAGCCAATAGCTTGGTTCTCATTTTTTAACGTTACAGCGTAAATTTCATCACGCATAAAAATATTCTTGATGATAGAAAGACTCTCTTCTTCGCTTTTGTGTGCAGGCCAACCTGCGATTGGGCCAATTCTTTCATCTTTTGCATAGAAATATAAATCAGCGGCATCTGTTTCTTGCCAAGGACGCAATACTAACCTATTTGTTGTAAGTACCATTTTATCATCTCCTCATTATGGCATCTCCTAACTTGAAAGCTATTTTAGGTATTTATGGAAATAAAATAAGGGCATAACTTGTACATTATGGGTACTTATGACAACTTTTTTGTTATGATATGCGTTATATGAAGCAAATCAAAACACAACAATCATGCAGCATTTAAAAAATTATCAAATTGATTTACCTGAAGCCATACGGATTGGTGAAAGTAATATGGAAGAGATGCAATTTAAACCGATTAAAACATCTTATGTGGCGGTTTGTGTATGCAAGCAAGGATATGGAGTCTTCAATATTAATTTCAAACGGCATCTGATACGCAAAAACGATATTATCATTTTATACGATGATTCTTTTGCAATGCTGCAAGCCAAATCACGTAAATTTCGTTTGGAATATTGGTTGATTGATAAAAATCTAGCAACAGAAATTGCCTATGTATTACCAAATCAATTATTTGCTTTTTTTTATGATTTTCCTGTTATTTCAATTCCATTAGAAAAAGTTGCACTGTTTGAAAGCTGGAGCTACATTCTTTTAGCTATAGTGTCTAATTGGGGTAAATATGGGGTATTACAATTAAAAAACCATTTACAAAATTTATTTTTAGAAATCAGTAATCATGCACAACACATTTCTATAAAACCAGAAAATAAAAGCCGCCAAGAGCAGCTTTGTTGGCGTTTTTGGGACTTAATTACAACTCACTGTAAGCAGCATAAAGAAGTGAAATTTTATGCTGAACAATTGTCTATTACACCATTCTACTTGTCCAAAATTAGTCAAAATTTTTTTAATGACCCACCAAAAGTATTAATAGATAGGCAAGTTATTTTAGAAATAAAAGCATTATTAGAAATTGGTAATTTATCCATTAAGCAAATTGCTGATGAATTAAATTTTGAAGATACATCTTATTTATGCCGTTACTTTAAACGGCATACAGGAATGACGTTAACAGGATTTAAAAAATGCATTGCACAAAAAGAGCTGAAAAACAAATAATACTAATGCGGTTCAATTTTTGTTGAGTACTTTTTATAAACGCAATAACACATTGGAATTCATGTAATTATGGCATTGTGCTGGACGGATAAAGCTAGAATTAAAAAGCAATGTTCGGAGTTTTTTAGGACTGAAGTTTGTCATAATTAATGTAATTAACCAGCGAAGGGCGACATGATGATAACTAAAAATTTGTGGAAAACGCCAGAACAGAGGTGGCAAGCGGTGGTTGAAAGGAATAAATCCGCAGATGGTCATTTTGTTTACGGTGTAAGAACCTCTGCTATTTATTGCCATCCATCTGCGGCGGGGCGTTTACCAAATAGAGATAATGTTGAGTTTTTCGATAATGAACAGCAAGCTATTGGACAAGGCTACTGTGCTGGAAAACGCTTTCGGACAGAAACGTCACAATTAACCCAATTTTATCAAGAACAAATTGAAAAGGCTTGTCGTTATATTGAGCAGCAGGAACAAACGGTGAGCTTGGCAGAGTTAGCTGATTATATTGGTATGAGTCGCTATCATTTACATCGTTTATTTAAAGCACAGACAGGGTTAACACCAAAGGCATATGCGGATGCATTTCGCCATAAAACATTGCAGCAACAGCTTCAAGAAAAAAAACGAATTACGGATGCTATTTATGATGCAGGTTATCAATCAAATAGTCGCTTTTATGAAGCCTCATCTCAACGACTAGGCATGACGCCGAGTGAATGGAAATCAGGAGGAAGAGGCAGTAAAATTTATTTTGCTCTTGCGGTTTGCTCGTTGGGAACATTATTAGTTGCACAAAGTCCGATAGGGGTTTGCGCCATTTTGTTAGGGGATGACCCTGAGCAGTTATTGAATAATTTACAGGATAAATTCCCGAACGCAGAGCTCATTGGAGGAAATGACGACTTTGAACAACTAGTCGCTCAAGTGGTGGGTTTTATTGAGGCGCCTGAAATTGGTTTAAATTTACCATTAGACATTCAAGGTACTGCATTTCAACAACGCGTCTGGCAAGCTTTACGTAATATCCCAGTTGGGGAAACAAAGAGTTACAGTGATATTGCAGAAAAAATTGGCCAGCCTAGTGCAGTCAGAGCGGTAGCTAATGCCTGTGGTGCAAATATGTTAGCGGTAGCAATACCGTGCCACCGTGTTGTTAGGAGTAATGGTGATCTTTCTGGTTACCGTTGGGGTATTGACCGAAAACAAGCGTTATTGCTAAAAGAGGCGAAGTATAAGGCAGATAATAATTAAATTGCACTAAAAATGAAGAGTAACCCTAATATGACTATTTCAAAATCACACATTTGAAATAATATAACCCCCTTATTCTGTATATATGGCTCATGAATAAGGGGAATACGAGTCATTGAATGGCAGTTTTCGGTTGACTATTTTTAGGATAGAACAAGTAAATGACATAGAGAAGTGTAAAACTCGCAGTGTAGCCGGTAAATATCATCCAGAAAGTTTTCCAATCCACCACACCATTGACCGTATTAAGTTCGATAACCCATCCACATAATACAGCGCCTAAAAATGTGCCAAAACCGTTCACTAATGTGGTGAATACACCTTGTGCTGTTGAACGAAATTCGGGGGCAATTTCTTTTTCTAAGAATAGTGCTCCCGCGATATTAAAGAAATCAAATGCACAGCCGTATACAACCATGGATAAAAATAAAGCGATAGTACCAATCACAGTGAAATCACCGTAAGCAAATAAACCTAATCGTAAAATCCACGCGATCATACTCATAAATAGGATAGCTTCAATTTTGAATTTTTTGAGTAATAGCGGTAAAAGCAAAATAAATATAATTTCTGAAAATTGCGATATTGATAAAAAGATTGTGGGATATTCAGAAAAAACCGAGCCTCTAGCTTCAGGCATTAATGCCATATCTTGTAAAAAGGGAACACCAAAGGTATTGGTAATTTGTAAAACAGAGCCTAATAACATGGCAAAGAATAGAAATACTGCAACTCGTCCTTTTTTAAAGAGAAAAATAATATTTTGACAACTAAAACTGGGTTTTTCTTCTTTTCTCTCAATTTTACAGCTCTGTGTTGAAATAAAGAAAATAGAAAAAATACTGAGTACAATCGATGCAATAGCACCAATATATAATTGATAAAAACTCATTTCCAATTTTAATAAGCTAATTGTCCACATAGCGACAATAAAGCCTAAGGTACCGTAAACGCGTATTTTAGGAAAATAAACATCAGAATCGAGCTTTTCAGCGCTCAACATTTCAAAAACAATACTATTACAAACAGAAATAGTCGGCATATAAAACATTAGATGAACTAATGTCACAATAAATAGTAGGGTTATTGAATCACTATGAGCCATTACGATTAGAAATACAGCAGAAATGATATGTGATGTAGTGTATACAAGTTTTCTGTTATCAATTTTATCTGCAATAAATCCGATGATAATCGGTGAGCATAAGGCTGAGATACCTAATGTACTAAAAATTAAGCCGATTTCACCGCCTTTGAAATGTAATGTATTGAATAGGTAAGATGCAAAAGTAACTAGCCATGGTCCCCAGATAAAAAATTGTAGAAATGAAACGAATTTAAGCCGAGTGATAATATTCATGTTTATATACCTTCCGTTAGCCTAAACATGCTTTAATGTGATTATTAAATAAACTATTCTATTGATTTAATAACCAAATATGGAAGCAACTATCATGTTATTGTTTGTACATTATAAAATAGATAATGAGAGTTTTTTTTGACATAGAAATGGCTAATAGTCGATTAATCGCAGGAATTAGTGTATTTGAATGGGTAATATTACGTATTAAATGCATAGGAACAAGGAAATCAGATAGTAATTATTTTTGCTAAATTTAAGAAGATGGAATATTTGTTAATATATATTTAACTTTGCAGGAATCTCTTGAATTTAATTAAAGTTTAAGATTTAATAGACCTCTATTCGCTCTTATCTTTCAGTTTGTTACCTTAATTAATCATCTCAATACTTCCAGTATTTAAACGTTACTTACAACTAGCTACTCACTGCCAAAAAACTCCCCTAATTTTTTTTAAATAAAACCATATCGATACCAATCATAAGCACTGATTGGATAATGCAATATATATCAAAACGAGAAAACTATGACTTCTACTCATTACTTACTGCTTTTGTCGGCAGTAGCGGTATACCTTGTTGGTACCGCAGAATTTATGTTGTCGGCTATTTTATCGCCGTTAGCAACGGTATTTCATGTTCAAGCTGACCAAATTACGTGGTTGGTATCGGCTTATGCGTTGGCCTATACCTTGGCAGCTCCTATTATTGGTTTTTTATCAGATAGAATTGATAGACGAAAAATTGTGCTTATGGCTCTTTTGCTATTATCACTCGATAGTTTAGTCATTATTTTTTCACCTAATCTATTGACTGCACTTGTTTTAAGGGGCTTCGGAGGATTGGCTTCTGCTGCACTTGTTCCCGTTATCTTCGCACTTATTGCTGATGTAATTAGTGAAAGTAAACAAGCTACAGCAATGGGGAGTATTATGGTGGGAATGACTGTCGGTATTATTACGGGGCCAATCATTGCAGGGATATTAGTCCAGTATTTTGCTTGGTACGCCCCTTTTATTTATACCGCGATAGGGTGCTTAGTCGTATTCATTATAGGGCTATTTACACTGCCGCACTCTCAAAAAACTGTCGGAAAAAAATTATCTTTTAAAGTGATTAAACATGTAGGTATTACCAGACTCATATTAGCGAAAGGTTTATGGAATGGGGTATCAGTTTGTATATTCTTGCTTGCAGGTGAAATATTAAGGCAACGATCCCACTTAGAAAGTGCGGAGGTTGGTAGCTTAATGGGATTATTTGGGATGGGATTATTATTTGGTAATGGCTTAGTTGCAAAAATTGAAAAAATTAAAGTATCAAATAATACAAAACTCGTGGTCATTATTTTAATAATCATAGTAACGATTATCTTATTTCTTAGTGGATGGCTTTCGTTAATTGGTCATGGATTATGCTTAACTGCTATTGGTGGGATGTTAGGATTGGCCTCTCCGATAAGCACCGCAATGTTAGCAAGGCAAAGTGCAGAGAATAAAGGTTTTGTCTTGTCTATATCCGAGAGTGTTAACAACTTGATTTTATTATCTGCATTACCAATATTTTCTTTACTCATTTCGAAAAATTATCTTAAGGTTTCTATAATCATGACTATTGTATTATTGAGTTCAGCTATTTGTTTAGTTTTACCGATAAGACAGAGAATAAAAAGGCAGTAGATTGGTCATTTTTCTCCACCGAAAATGTTTTTCAGTGGAAAAAAAATGCTATTGGGTAACTAATAATTGTTTTTTTCTTAGACGCATTCCATTTAGCATTGATAGCCAGGCTAAAAATGTAATAAACATAAGAATAATGAAAATAAAATAGGGGGGAAGTTCAGTTAATACAACTCCTGTTAACATCGGATTAAATGCACCGCCAAGTAGCCCTAAAGATTGAGCCGAAAAATAACTGGCCTTCATTCCGTCTGGAGCAATACTATCAATTAACATGTATTCGCCAGGGGCGTAGATTAACTCACCTAAAGTGAAAATAAAGGCGCCAAGAGCCCATAGGTATAAGTTTTCATGGGCATACATAAAGGTTGCCAACCCTAAAATAAAAAATAGACTACCTAATGTCATCAATTTTCTTAAGTTATCTGGAGTGATACGTTTGCCGACTGTATATTGTAACGTCACTACGACAATAGCATTTACGGGCAAAATAACACCGATAACCACTTGGGCAAAATCACTGTTAGCAACGGTGATGGCATATTGGGATATCCAAGTGGTAAAAGTTCCAAAAACTAATGAACCTAAGAAAGTTGATAAAATAAACCATGCCAGCACTTGGTCTCGTAGCATAGAGACAGGGTTCCATTTGCGGGTCTGGCCTTCTTCTAATGGTATCGGTTTTATGCTCTGTACAAACCGTTGTATAAAAAAGATTGGAAAAGCGGCTGAAATTGCAGCTAAATAGAATGGTAAGCTAATACTATACATTAATAACCAGGTGCCAATGGGAGGACCAATAGTCCAGCCTATATTAATGAAGGTATAATTTAAGGAAAATATTTTTGCTTTTAATGCAACCGTAAGGGTATCTGCAAAATAGGCTTTTAGTACCGTTGAGAATACGGAATAAGAGCAATTTATTAACGAAAAGAAAATAATGACTAAAATAGCATTATTCACGATAGGTATCGCAATAAACCCACAAATAAAGGCGATAACTGCGAATAGCATACAGCGTTTTTTATCAACGCGGTCTGCTAACATACCAAAGCCCATACTAAATAAAACACCAACCACCATAGCCATTGACATTGCAACACCGACAATATCAATAGCCATTTCATATTCACGGGTTAGGTAAATAGCCATGAAGGGCAATGTTGCACCACGCCCAATCGTTAAGAGCAGAGACGATGCAAGTAATGCACTGTTTGATATATTAAATCTAGATAACATGGCTCACAACCTAACTTATTAATTGTTGTTATATATTTGTTTCGGACTATCTGTAAGCTATAAAATACCTAAATTTACAGTGGTGAGATATGGTGATTAATGCTCAAAATTGAAAACAATATTTTGCTGATGCTAATGTGCCATTCTCAATTAAAAATCTGGCAATATGAAATACAATCTAGCCAATTAAACGTTATATGCTGTTATAATAACCGATAAATTTAAATGAGTTATAAGGAAAAGGACTTTGGGTGATAAAAAAGAAAAAGGTGCATGTATGCACCTTTTCGAGAGAGGTGGAGATTATAAAGCGGCCGTATAAACTCGACGACTAATATCTAAGCTAATATCTTGGTGCTCACCTAATTTCACCATATTATGTGCAGCTAAACTATTAACTAATGGTTCAATAATTTCTTGGGTCAATTGGTAGTCACTAAAACGAGTGCCCACTTGCATTTTTTCAAAAAACTCTCGAGTTAACTCAATGGCTTTTAATGCTTTCTCTTGGTCAGGACCTGACGTAATTCCCCAAACTCGTTCTGCATATTGCACTAATTTGGCCTGTTTTTGGGCTAATTTTTCCGTCAGCATGGATGGTAGAACAATAGCGAGTGTTTGTGCATGATCCAAACCATACAGCACAGTGATTTCATGGCCTAACATGTGAGTAGACCAGTCTTGTGGTACCCCAACACCAATTAAACCATTTAAAGCCAAGGTGGCTGTCCACATTAAATTGGCTCTAATATCATAATCTTTTGGAGTCTCAAGCGCTTTAGGTCCAATCTCTATTAATGTTTTCAATAAGCCTTCTGCGAATGCATCTTGTACGTAAGCATTCACTGGGTAAGTCAAATATTGTTCAATAACATGAACGAAAGCGTCAACAACACCATTACTTATTTGGCGAGTCGGTAAAGTATAGGTTTTTACTGGGTCAAGAATAGAGAATTGAGGAAATACATGGTCGCTCATAAAAGCAAGTTTAGAATGCAGTTCTTCACGAGTAATTACAGAACCCTTGTTCATTTCGGAACCAGTAGCAGGTAATGTTAACACTGTACCGAAGGGCAGCGCAGTTTTTATAGTCGAGCCTCTATTTGTGACCACCTCCCATTTATCGCCTGGGTAATTTACCGCGGCTGCGATAAATTTAACACCATCAATGACGGAGCCACCACCCACCGCCAGCAAGAAATCGAAACCTTCTTTTTCAATTTTATCGACAGCTTTTATCAATGTTTCATAGCGAGGATTGGCCTCAATTCCACCAAAATGATCGAATGTTCGAGATCCTAAAGCTTGCTCAACTTCATTTAAGGTTCCTGTTTTTCTTGCACTTTCACCGCCAAATAAAATAAGAACCTTAGCATTTTTAGGGACAACTCGGTCAAGTTCACTGATTTTACCTTCACCAAACATGATACGAGTGGGGTTATAAAATTCGAAATTGTTCATATATGGCCTTCGTAGAAAGTAGAAATGAATCCAAATAATTACATGCATATAATATAATTACAAGTAAACATAATATAATCTTAAAATGATTGTGTATAATATCGATTTGATGGTTTATATTTTAATAGTGAAATTATCTTGAGCGTTGTTAATTGTAGTTAATCTTAATTGTTTTTTTATATATTTTACTGATGTGGCAATCTTGTTAAGTTGAAGGTGGGCTTTAATTTGACATGGAAAGAAAACTCAGATGATAAATGTAAATGATAAGAAAACTAATGATAAAATAATTAATAAAGATGATGATTTGATATTTTTAACGGAACACATAGATGGCAGTCCATTAGTAGGGGAGCAGTCTTCCGAACTTAAAAATATATCTAATTGGTTTAATCCTATAGATGAATTCACAAGGCTTACAATTTTTCATCATTTAATGAGTCGGCCTACAAGTGACTCGACATATAATTATCATGTTTTAATCCAAATAGGAGGTGATGACACAGCAGCTAAATCAACGGGGAGATTATTAGCAAAATTTCCTAGTAATTCGCTTGTTATACAGTTTGATATTAAAAATGAACAGTGGAAAGTACTACATGGTGATTTACAAACTCAAGTTAACGGGAAAATACGTTGGGCGGTTATTGGCCATGGTCAATATACTGGACGTAACCAGCAAAGCCACTTTGAAGGGTACCAAGCTTACCAACTTATTACAGGGTTGAAGTATCTTAAAAATGATGTACTGAAGGTATATCCACCTAATAAGATTGTTTTGGCAGGCTGCCAATTAGGACGCGGGGGGGTAAATGAAAACTTTGTTTTTAGGGCAAGTATCGAATTAGCTAAGCATGGAATATATCTTCCAGTAGTAGGTTATAATCGACCTATCGGTGTCACGAGTGACAGTAAAAAAATAACTTGGCCATATAATTTAGCAGGGGAAAAACAGTCTACTAAGAATTGGAGGTTGGAAATTAATGTTAACCAAACTAACCAACAGAGCTATATTAATGGAAAGCATGCCAGTTTATATTTTATCGATGAGCTAAGAAGTGGTGAGTTAGAAGTTTGGCAATTAATCAAAGATGACCATTCTACTACTATGGATATTTTTAGGGATCCAAATAATGAGTATAAAATCGATATTGATTTGATTAAAAAAGCGGCTTTTAATCATGATGCATACGCTATTTTTAAACAGAAGTTAAATGCGAAAGATACTCAATTTAATAGTGATTTTAGAAGTGAACTAATTCGTGAATATGAAAATGTTGGAATATTAGAAACACCATTATGGTTAATGATTAATAAAAACGATGTCAATGCTAATCCACAGAAATTTAATGATACTGTCAAAATTATTATTCGTTCAGGGAGAGGCTCTATAGGCAAAAAATATGCAGAAGAACTAGTAAAATATTCCCCCGATAATACATTAGTGTTTCAGGTAAACCCGAATTCGATGGAATTTTTTTCAGAGTATGGAGATATAGAACATTTACTAAAAGCATCTAAACAACAGTGGATATTAATAGATAATCTTCATTCTGAACCTGGTTTTATTCAAAACTATGCTAACTCATTGAATGTATTAAAAACAAGGTATGCTTTTAAAATGCCAGGAAATATTATTCTATATTTAACCGATAAAAAGGCACTTTTGACAAAAGAAGAAAAGGCGATTTTTGGCGAGGAGTTGACGAGTAAGCTAAAAATAAATGGGATATATACTAAAATTTTTTTAGAAAATAATTTTGAACCAAGACATAAAATAAAAGCATTACTTGAAGATATTAGTATAGGTAATTTACTAGCAGAGCATATTGATATTAATAAACACCTTTATTTAAAAGGGTATTTTACATTCCAAGATGGAAGTGTCGATAAGAACAAATTAAATATTGCAGCATATGACCCCATTATCAGTAAAAAAATTAATAAAATTTGTGACGCTGAGAATGAAAATGATTTCTCTCATATGTGGAATTCAATATTTATTGATGATGACACCACTAGGATTAAACAGCAAGCTATTGAAGTAAAAAATATTTTAGAGTTTTTGAGCCTCCAACCTGAAAAAATAAACTACTTAAGTAAGCAGTCTATAAACCGTTTGAGTGAGCTATTCCCTAGTGGGCAAGGCTTTAATCATGCAGAAGTTTTAAAACTAGTCCAAGATCCAATGAAATTAAGAGAATATAATCAATATATGGATGATTTTTTAATCCTCTATATAGATATTGAAACCCCATTTGGAAACGCAAAGTCATTAAAAAAAGAATTTAGATTAACTTTAGATTTACATGAGAAACGAAAATCTAATTATGCAGCATTATCTCAGTTATCATATAAAGTGGGGTTCAATGTTACAGTAAATAAATTGCCAGTTGAAATACATTCATTTGAGAATATCTGCTTTTTACGCCTTTTACAGCATAGCAATTTAACTGACGAACAAAGTTTGCAAATTAAGAGAAAATTTGAAGTTTTAACCAAGCTGACACGGAAAAAAGAATTAACTAATATTACCAATAAAGAGCAGGAAGTGCTCAATAGATTTGATGAAATATATCAATCGAATTTTGATTTATTAGGAGCTGTTTCTAATGAAATAAATGAGCAATCTCATATATTATTATTTGATAATATGGAAAATAATCAGATTATCACTTTTCAAAGTGATAAGGAAATATATACAATTACAAGTTATTCACGTAATGATAAGTATTTTTTGACTTTATCTGATACGACAGGTGTCGAACTTGTTATTGGCCATTCAGAATTTAATCAGGCAAAGAAACACTTATCTAATGTTTTTAATGATTATATTAACCAAGAAATAACGCAAGAGGATGGCTCAGTATCAACCAGAGGAAATATTGCGGGATTTAAGCACAAAGTGGGTGAAGCCTTGTTTGGTGAAGTGCAAATCATAAATACAGAGAGTGAAGCATACCTCAGGATGCGGCAAAGCATAATGAGTGAGCTAGATATTTTTTTTAAGTCATCAGCAATATCAGTGATTGATGATACGGAAGTTACTTTTGGCGAGCAGGTAACATCATTAAATAAACTTAGAGATATTGGGGCAACAATAAATGGTGAGCCACTAGATTTTAAACATATTCAGGTACCTAACTGGGAGGGGGATGTTAAATTTAACCCTGATAAATTAGCGTTCCAACTAACCTTTTTAACTGAGGATCTAAAAGATACTAATCTCATTAAAATGCTTAATAAGAGTTTGCAAAATGACCAAATAACACGACGCATTGATGTTAACTCAGAGATCCAACCACGGGCAGTACTACATGAACAATTGCAAATTATTCAGGGATCACAACTTGATAGTCAAGCTGGTGTAGATAAAACGGTGGGGGATTTACGGCGCATTGGTATTAAATTACCAGCCTATGCCAAAATAGCTAATTATTTTGGACAAGGAGTTGGTTCTACAGGGATATTTCTAACAATCAACTCTGTTTACCAGTTGATCGATGAATTAGATAATCCGAATCTATCAGAACAAGAAAGACGAGAAATACAGAAAAACCTTGATTTGGCCTGTGCAAATGCATTTTTTAATTATGGGGACATGGTCTTGCAGCCCATTTTACTTAAGCTGGCTTACAAACAAGCCGGGTCATTTAATGTATCATCAAAAATTATAGCTCGTATTACAATTATATTTAATTTAATTGGAATGGGATTAGATATTTATCAAGCTTGTGAAGCATTTGAACAACTAGACAGGGTTACAAATGATAAAGAGCGCCAAGACTTAATTGTGAATGGTTCTTTGTCAATTGCTAACATTATTGTGGGTGGTGTAACTATAATTGGTATAATCATTGGCTCATCGGTAATACCTGTCGTTGGTTTAATTGTTGCAGGTTCCTTATTAATTGGAGGGATGGTATATACAGGTATTCGCGCAGTAGAAAAAATTGAAGATGAGCTCGGTGAATCTCTAGACTGGGATGAAAAAGCCAGAGAAGGTATTCGTGCTGCACTTGGTTTTCCTCCATCAGACAACATATTAAATCGATTTAGTTATAAACAGCATTTAACACACTTCAAAAATATAAATTGGCAACAAGACTTAGATACGTTCAAGTCGTCATTCTTATATCAAGGTTTTGATGAACACTTACAATTGGTTGGTAAACCGATCCTTGTTGAACATATCAAACATTATATTTATTATAGAAATAACTCAAAAATAATTAGTAGTGCAGAGTTTTTTGGTGTGGATAACCGTGGACCCCTTAGTCATATTGATAGTGATGAAATAGGGCCTTACTATACCATCGAGCAAATTAATTTTATTCGGGAAAATTATCATTATGACTCTCAAGATAATCGTTGGGTAAAAAGCTTTCAAACACAAAGGGTCAATGAACTGAACTTTAATTATCGTTTTAGACTAGTGAATAAAACGGCTCCTATCGCTTATAAAAATATTGGCGAGGAGGTTGCCAATGACATTATTGTACTTAATCCTGAGTATGATAGCTTATTACTAAAACAATTTTTACATAAAAATGAACTAACTACTTTTTATAACATAAAGAAAAAACAGTCGGTTGCTACACAACTAAGTTCATTATCAGCATCAGAGTTACGGCTATTCCAGGCCAGAAATAATTATACCAATACGATTCACCCTGATATAAATAATGATATCAGAGTGAATAGACTAGGGAATGAATTTTTAAACCAGCCTATTGATATTGCAAGAGAATTATTAAGTGAGAAGCCTAGGGTTATTTATGAAGGCATGCAAAATATTGGTTACCGATATGAAAATTAAGCAAAGCAAAAAAACATTAGTTTTAACCCAGGGAATGGAATAGATATTATCGTTGGGAAAAAAAATTCAAAAAATTTATTTAACATCAATGCAGGGAGTAAGTTTCTCGTAGGCGGCGAAAAAGATGATATTACAAATTTATCATTATTATTTGATAATAACATTGAAGAAATTAACGAAATTTATTTTGATGGTAATGGAGGGAATAATAGTATAATCATTAAAGACATTCCATCCAACAGTAAAATAGATATCGATTTGAACAAGGGAAAGTCAGAGGTGGCCTTCATTAATCATAAAGTTAAGACGATTCATTTGCGCAATGTTAATGATGTGATGCTAATTGGAGATATCTCTACGACAGCAGAATTATTAGGTAATAAAGAATCCAACACATTAGATGCAGGGGCAATGACTGCATTTATTCAAGGTATGGAGGGGGATGACCATTTAATATTTGAATCAGGGATAGTCAATGGTGGAGAAGGCGATGATAACTATTTTCTACGTCGTGTTGATTGGCACAATAATCAAGATGAATTAAATGATAATTTATTAGAATTATCAGCTGTAATTATTGAAAATACACAAGGCCAAAGCCGAGTAAATTTAGGGTATATGTTAAGCGAAATAAAGGATGTCAGTATTTCTGGTAATGATCTTATATTAACTATTGAAATGAAATCGGACGAGCCAGAAACGAAAAATTTAACACTGAATATTACTTTAAAAAACACGTATAGAATCGATAGTAACGGTAGGGGAATATTTCACAGGTATCAATTATATACAAGGGACGGATTTGTATTAAATACTAAGCTAAATAATTTGGATTCAAGCGCTTCACACATTATAAGTGAAAATATTTTCAATATTACTTATCAGGGTAGCGCTAGCTCTACAATGATTATTGATAAGAGTGAAAAAACAATTTCAGTTGATAATGAAATATATGATAAACCTTTATGGGGAGATTTTAAATTTCATGGGTTAGCGAGTAAGTTAGAATATAAAGGAGAGAGTAATGATGACCACCTTTTAATGGTCAGTAGAAACAGTCATATCATGGTTACTAAAGGAAGAGATGTTTATCAAGTTAACCCAGATCAGATTTTTCAAGGTAAAATAATTTTTGATTTTTCAAATATTAAACCAGAAATGGAAGATGAGTTTGATATGACCATTTTATTACCTTATGAGAATGGGTTTGATATCAAGACACTGGGAACATCAATGTTTTTATATGATAAATTCAGTAATAAAAAAATTGAAATTAGCTTCATTAATTTATCATATCCAATAAGTAAAGAAATTTATATTAAAGACGGCCATGCGAATTTGTTTAGGATAAAAATGGGACAGGATTCTCATAACATTGAACCAATTGAGTGTTTGGAATTACCAACAGTAAATGATGATTACATAAAAATTCCTAAGGGATATAATTTTCGTTATCCTATTCTAGATACAAACAATGGTGATGACCTAATTGAAGACAACAGCATGATAGGAAATATCATAAATTCAGGGGAAGGTAATGATATTATTATTTCAAATGGAGGAGTGAATGTTTTGTATGGAGGTAACGGTGATGATTATGTATATGGTGGTGAAAATAGTGATTTAATTCTATCTGACTTGGGTAATGACAAACTTGATGGACAAGGAGGGGATGACCACTATTTAATTGATGGAAGTAAAGGGGGCGGTAATACAGAAATATTAGATCAAGTTGGATTTAATAACATTCATTTATTTAATTTTAAAGCACAGTATGAGGTCATAGACGAACGGGGAGAGACTTATCATTTTTACACATCGCAATCTAATTTGCGCACAGTCAAAGTAAAAATGCCCCAAAATAATAAAAATAGCAATAATCAAGTTTATCATCATCAGCGGTTACCCTCCCATATGCCAGTCCATATTCATAATGATGGTATGGCACATTTAGTTCGCTACCTTGCTGAACAGCGCCAATATAAAAGAGAATTAGCGCCAGAACAGATTTGGCACCCTATGGATGAGTTTAAAAATTTTTCTAACGAGTTAAGCTTTTCATCAATTCTTGATACAAAGACAAAAAATATACATATTAGTGAAAATACACCATTTAGGCGCTTGTTTATTCGGACAAGGGGACCAGAACAAAAAGTTTGGGATAGAAGTGGGGTCGGGCGGGTATTTAAAGCGCAAGCGGTAACTGGAGCCATTTCAATTCCAGATGGTATTTACGGAAATAATGTTCTTTATGCATCAACAAGTGATACCAATTTATATGGTGGTGAAGGGAATGATGTCTTCATCTCTAATGGTTCAAATGGGTTGTTAACAGACGCTAGCGGAAAAAATAGTTTTATTATTAATGGCGAAATTGTAGGCTGGAATTCACTATATAGCCTTGGCGGTGAAAACACGATTTACCTCATTAATTTTAATAAGGACGTTATTCGAGAAGAGCCTGACCACCGAAGTAATGCAACTCGATATATTTATACTTCAGAGCAGGGACGTAGTGTGAAAATATTCCAGTATCCGAATACGATAGCTCCCACAGTAGTTCATGTGCGGTCTTTAGAGGGGCAAAATGAGCATTCTACCCAACAAAAATTGAATCATTTAGTGGAGACGTTAGCGACACTACGCCTACAAGACGAAGAAAACTGTATTGGTATTCAGGATATTGAATATTTACAGAAGAATTGGGAGCCCACCAACCTTGTTGATAATTATATGAAAAAAGCGAGTTAGAAAGGATGCGTAAACCACAAGGCTCCAAAATACAGAGAGTTTTGTGGTTTTTAAGTAATTATTTAGCCCAAATCATCTTTATCTACAGAGTGTTGCACTAAAATAGTGTAAAAATTAATGCTAGAATTTAACTATTAAATATAACAATTTTTAAATAAGTTATTTTTGTTGTAACGGGAGAGTGTAGAGCAATGAGACGTTTTATTAGTTTAGAGCTGCCTCCTGAACCCATAATCAACGGTCAGTGCGTAAGAAAACGCCTGAAAAATAGCATCTGTGATAATTGTGCCACCAGCTGTCCTGTGGGTGCGGTATCGTTTAGCCATATGGATGCAGAAATTAATAATGAATTATGTTTTCAATGTGGTAATTGTTTATTTGCTTGCCCTGTCGATGCCATCGAAAATATCAAACCCCATGAACGTAGTTATCAAGGGGAATTTTTGATAGTAAACCATGATGAGCCGATTGCTAATGCGGACGAACTGATTGTTTGGCACCGGCAATATGGCATTCGAGGTATGCAAATCGCTGAACCCTGGGTTGATAAATGGTTGCCAACGATTGCGGCATTAAATTTAAAACTCAAAACATTACAAGAACCTATTTGGCAATTACGTATTGTTCAGCCTGAACAAGTCGATAGCGGTCGTCGGATGATGCTATTTCGTCAAAAATTGGATTCAAAGCCGTTAGATAAGGGGCAGGTGAAAACAGGATTAAATGCAAGAAAACAATTTTACCCTGAAGATAGCTGGTTTAAGGTCGAACTAGACACGGAAAAATGCATTCTTTGTGGCGCTTGTGCCAAGATGTGTGATGAGCATGCGATAGAAATTGAAAATAACCAATTTTTGATAGATGAAAAACGTTGTACTGGTTGTATGAGTTGCCAAGTCGTTTGTTTTCCTAAATCTATTCATGTACAAAGCTATACAGCTAAAAATAACGTGCCGAAAATCTTCCATTATTATGATGCGCAGTGTCATACCTGCCATTTACCTTTTTCTTCTTGGGAAGAAAATACCCATATTTGTCCAATTTGTGCACAGCATAAGAAACAAGGTTGGTTATAAGGATGACTAAGGCTCATTTTTAGAGCCTTAGTATGTTAATTTATTGATTTAAGTGATTAATTATCAATTTAGCGATTAGTGGATTAATCATTGGTGGCGTTTCATGGCCCATACCGTCAATAATCTCCAATTTTGCATTAGGAATATTGTCAGCAATGTCTTTTCCTGCAGCTAAAGGAAAGAGCGGATCAATTGAACCGTGAATAACCAATGCAGGGACGTTGATTTGCTGAATATAAGGACGCAGATCTCCGGTGACGGCAACAGCAACAATTTGGCGTTTTGTTCCTTCCGGTGAATGATTGCGTGTGAGTGACTGCAGTATATATTCACGATAATAATTTTCATCAAATGGGCCAAACGTTGAGCTGATCCGGCGATAAAACGCAAGCTGTCCTGATAAATACCCTTCTAAATCTTCTTTTGGGTTAGCACTTGGGCTCATCAGCATTTGCATAACATCGGGAGCGCTTTGTGGCAGTGCTGGGTTCCCTGTTGATGACATGATCGCGCAAAGAGAGAGTGTACGCTCAGGAAACTTTGCAGCCACTATTTGTGCTATCATTCCGCCCATGGAACGGCCGATAACGTGGGCTTTATCAATAGATAATGTATCCAAGAGGTGGATAATATCCTCAGCCGTATCGAATAAAGTATAAGGAATAGGGAAAGGTTCACCTTTTTGCATTTTTTCAATCAATACCCCTAAATCAATAGGTGGGAACTCATTGATATGATGAGATAAACCCGCATCACGGTTATCTATACGTAAGAGATAAAAACCGGCATCTGCAATCTCCTGACAAAAGTCTGACGTCCAACTAATGTTATGGCCACCTAAGCCAGGGATCAGAACAATGGTGGGATTATCTGGTGTACCAAATGAATCGTAAAAAAGTGGAACTGAATTGGTTTCGGTCATTTTTCTTCCGGAATTGTTATTAATAAATAGAACTATTTATATGCCGTAGTTTCGTTGTAATTGCGAGCCATAAAAAATGGCAATGATTACCTATGATATAATTGAAATATACCATGGCAATGCAATATAAATCTGTTTTTCAGTCAATTCTGTAAAGCAATTAAAAATCATTGAGATATGATAGCTAGCAAGCAAATCGTTTGCTTGAGTAGAATAATTATTAATATATTTTTAGGTTTTATATGATTTACTTTATTTCAGATACCCATTTTTGCCATTCGAACATTATTAACCTATGTGATCGCCCGTTTAAAAGCACCAGTCACATGAATGATACATTAATTCATAACTGGAATGCGTATGTTACTGATCATGATGAGATTTACATACTAGGTGATTTTTTATACAAGGGTAGTGGTGCGGATGCCAATAAAATATTACGCCGTTTAGCGGGGAAAAAATATTTGATCCGCGGCAATCATGATAAATTTTTAGACGACCCTGAATTCGACCAATCGTTGTTTGAATGGGTTAAAAGCTATTATGAGTTGGAATATCAAAAACAGAAATTAGTGTTATTCCATTACCCAATATTAGAATGGCAAGGCTTCTTCCGTGATGCGATTCATTTATATGGACATGTTCATAATTCAGGTAAAGACCCTGAGCAGTTTAAGCGTTTAGCGGTATTAGGGCCCCGAGCCATTAATGTCGGCGTAGATGTGAATGATTTTTTCCCTATCAGTATTAAACAGATATTAAGAAAGGCAAATAGTTAACTTTCTTTTTTGGCATACAAATAAACTGAAGCCCTTGATATTCCTAAGTGCTGTGCCACCGTTTCCATGGATTTTTTCACATCTAACAGGCCTTCATTGCGTAGCACTTCAATTAAGTTTTTTCTTTCGTCCGCTTTCAATGTGCGTGGGGTTGCTGCTAAGGCTGCTGCATATTGGTCAATACGTATGCGAATCGCTTCGGTCCCATTAGGCTCAATATGCTCTTTTATTGGGCTATTTCCCACGTCAATAAATTGCGATAACATACTTTGCATACTTCTAAATAACGTCATATCCAGATTTAAGCATAATGCTGCGATATATTTCCCTGACTCATCTTTAATACCAATCGAAGTACTTTTTACTGGGCGCCCATCGGAAAATTGGTTGGTATAATTGGCTATGATGTTCGGAAAATCTTCAGATTCAATTCTTGCATGGCCGAGTTCGGTAGTCGGCTCACCAACTTGGCGACCAGATAAGTTATTATGAATCGACAGGATTGAGTGCTCTGGATTTTTAAGGTCGTGTACAACAACCTCACAAAAAGGGGCGAATGTTTCACTAAGACCTTTTGCAATAATTTCAACTTGAGCCAGTAATGAATTATTTTTTTGTTCTGACATGCAATTTCCCTTCATCTATCAAGCGTTAATCCCTAATTTTAACCTATTTTTCGTATTGCTAATAGATGAAGGGTGGCGATCATTATGAAACTAATTCTTTATAAAACTAGTTAGCTACTTATGAAACTAATTGTGCAAAGTGCTGAATATCAACATTGCCACCGCTGACAATGATCCCCACGCGCTTACCTTGGAACTGTTCTTTGTGGGCAAGGGCAGCAGCATAGGACAAGCAACCTGTCGGCTCAACGATAATTTTCATGCGCTCTGCATAAAATTTCATGCGGTCAATTAGCTGTTCATCGGTTACAGTGAAAATATCATCAACCTTATTTTTGATTACTGCAAAGGTGTAGTTACCTAGATGTTGGGTTTGGGCACCGTCTGCGATAGTTTTTGGCGTGTCTATATGTACAATTTCCCCTCGACGAAATGATTGTTGTGCATCATTGCCCGCTAAAGGTTCAACCCCATAAATTTGGCAATTAGGCGATAATTCTCTGGTTGCAATGGCACACCCTGAGAGTAAACCTCCTCCACCTAAGCAAACAAATAGGGCATCTAATTCACCCACTTCTTCAATCAGTTCTTTGGCTGCTGTGCCTTGGCCAGAGATGATATCAGGGTGATCATAAGGTGGAATAATGGTTAACCCCTGTTGGGCTGCGAGTTGCTGGCAAAGTATTTCTCTATCTTCTTTATAACGATCAAAGCGGATAACGGTGGCCCCGTAACCTTGCGTAGCTGCAACTTTAACGGCAGGTGCATCATTGGGCATCAGAATGGTGGCTGGAATGCGCAAAAGTTGCGCGGCTAAAGCGATACCTTGCGCATGGTTACCAGAAGAAAATGCAATAACGCCTGCTTTTTTCTGCTCGGGACTTAACAAGCTCAAGGCATTAAAGGCTCCACGAAATTTAAAAGCCCCCATACGCTGGAAGTTTTCGCATTTAAAAAACAGTTCACCCCCAAATTCTTTATTTGCGGTGGTTGATGTGAGAACAGGGGTTTTATGCGCAAAACCCGCAATGCGTCGTGCAGCTGCTTCCACATCTTGATAAGTCGGTAATATTAATTCTGACATATATAACCCCAATGAATAATAATTAATTAAGCAGACACTGCAACGGCTTCAATTTCTAAGGCTGCACCAAAATGCAGTTCAGCAACACCTGCGACAGCACGGGCTGGGCGATGGTCACCTATCCAATTAGCATAAACTTGGTTAAATAACGGCCAATTTTCCATATCTGCGATATAAACTCGGACTTGAACCAACTGTGCTTTACTACAGTTAACGGCATCTAAACATGCTTGTAAATTATCAAGCACAAGCAAGGCTTGCTCTTGGAATGACACGTCAATCACCGCATTGCCGAGCTTATCAACGGGTAATTGTCCTGAGATAAAAAACAAACCATTGGCAGTAACACAGTGTGAATAATGCCCTTTGGGGGCAATGAGTGTCGGTGCATTCACACACTCAATCCGTTGACTCATATTTACCTCATTATGCATAAAATACCTTGATTGGATTTTTAGTCTAATATTAGATTATGTGTTTAGTCAACGCTTTTCTTCGCGAAATAAATTTGATGTAAATAACAACAAACTGTTATCAAAATTGCCATCAACATAATAAAAAGAAAAATAGAGATATAAGACAGTTAATTAAATTATTTACTGGGCAAAAGTTAATTATCAAGAGTAAATCTACTGGGATATTCCTATAGGCAGAATTTAAATTGGCAGGGCAGATTGAGCGATATATCTTAATTAAAAATGATTAAGAATAATCAAATTGTGACGATATCATTAAAATGATAAGAAGTTGTTATATAAATACTTTTAGGGATATCACATGGCGAAGTTCACATTTAATCTTCTTTCAATTTTTGGGAAAAAAGAATCACCTGTTGCAGAACAATATTTACAAGAAGCGCTTTTGCCTTTGTCAGTATTAGATGAAGCATTGCCTAAAACTGTTTTAGAGTATGTGCTAGATGGAAAATCGCCAGAAGTATTGGTTCAACTAAGCCAATTAGATAACGAAAAAGCGGTTATTTTACTCGATAAACCTGGCACCGTAGATTGGTGGTGGGGGGGAAATAACTTTAACTCGAGCCAATATAATAAATTAATTCGCCAAGGGGCAAACGCAAGGCATAAATTATATTCAAAAGTGGGTGATGGCATTACTGCATCACAGATAGCCCGTTTTGCTAAAGTGTTAGCGGCGGCATGCCAAGATATCAATATCAAAGTATTAACACCTGAATTACCGTCATGGATGAGTTATTTAATGGGCGATGCTTTTGCAAAAACCTATGATAATTCGCGAGATACTAAGTTAGAACATCGAAAACATTGGCATTTTGACCTATTAACGGAAATCATCGCAAAAGAAACACCAAGAATTCTTGGGCAAATAGAATTGCGCCAATTAGAAAAAACGTTAACACAATGTCATTTTAAAAACGCAACACGGTTGATTGCAGACCTTTGCTTACGCTCATATGCCAATGGGTTAGCCATTTTTAACCAGCCAGCACAAGTTTGGCCGTTTTTCATTCAACATCCAGATTTTATTGCAGAAGCATTGGGTTTAATCCCTCAACAAGAAACTCAGTGCTATTACCAAGAATATGATGCGGCGAGTGGAATTGATGTGCTTGCAATGTTGCCGACCATTCCTGCGCGATTTATTCCACGTATTATGGAGTTGGCCCTAGGGGAAAATAAAACCCATCGTCTGAGTGCGCAGAAACTACTAGAGACATTACCGAATATTCATCTTAATGCAGCAGAAGGGTTAGAATCAGGCAAACAAGAAATTCGTGTCACTGCCATTGAATGGCTGGCACGTTTGAATAATCCAGATTCATTAAAACCACTCTACGCCTTATTAAAGAAAGAAAAACGGGAAGTTGTGCGGGCGGCCTTATTAACCGCTTTGGAACAATTTGGGGAAGATATTTCTGGTTACCTTGCACCTAAAGTGTTATTAGCTGAAGCGCAAAAAGGGCTAAAAGCGAAAGCGCCTGCCAGTATGGCATGGTTTAACCTAGATTCTTTGCCGGTATTAACTTGGCAAAATAATAAACCCGTAGAAGCAGATATTATTCGCTGGTGGGTGATCCTAGCGGTTAAATTAAAAATGCCAGCAGGGAATGGGCTGCTACAACGTTATATTGGTTTGCTTTCGGTGGAGAGCCAAAAGAAACTAGGCAGTTTTATTTTAAATAGCTTTATCGGCCAAGATATTGCTGGGCCGTCATTAGAAATGGCAATGGCGGAAGCAGAACGTGATGCGCCAAAACGCTTAGCTAATTATCAAGATTGGGTGAAACGCTGGCCTGAATATTATAGTCAGTATGAAAACTATACTTTAGAACAGACATTTAATGAGATAAAAAATGAAGTTCTGCGCCGTTATTTAGGTTCCGCTATTAGTGATAAAGGAATGTTAGCCCTGATCTGTGGCATTGAAGGGCATCTTGCCGTGACCACATTGCGTAACTATATGCGTGATCACTACCAGCGCCGTGCACAAATTGAAGCCATGATTGATGCGGTTGCAACGAGTAATGACCCACTGATTATCCAACTATTATTGTCTCTTTCTCGTCGTTATCGTACCGCGTCAGTTCAGGAAAAAGCACGCGGGCTTGTTGCTCAAATTGCTGAACGTAATGGTTGGAGCGCAGATGAACTCGCAGATAGAACGATACCGACAGCCGGAATGGATGAAACAGGTATCTTGGCACTTGAATACGGTGACCGCACGTTTACCGCGAAACTGGACGCACAGCAAAAACTCGTTTTGTTTAATCCTGAAGGTAAAGAAATCAAAGCATTACCTGCTGCACGCAAAACAGACAATGAAGAATTAGCTAAAGAATCTAAAAAACTATTTACTGCGAGTAAAAAAGAGCTCAAGCAAGTGATTGAACTACAAACTGCACGTTTGTACGAAGCGATGTGTGCAGAGCGCCTTTGGACAACGGCAGACTGGCAGGAATATATTCAAGCACACCCAGTGATGCGTGGGCTTATCGAAAAATTAGTTTGGATAGAAACGAAAGACAACAACATTCTAAATGTATTTCGTCCATCAGACGATGGCAGTTTATTAAATTTAGATGACGATGAAATCACGTTATCCACTGATTCTTATATCAAATTAGCCCATGCTGCATTGGTCAGTGAAGATGAGCGAAAAGCGTGGATAACGCACTTTACAGATTACAAAGTGAAATTTTTATTTTCACAAATGGAACATAAAGTCCCTGATCTGGATCTGAAATTAACTGAAATTGAAGACCGTAAAGGGTGGTTAACCGACACCTATACCTTGCGTGGCGTCTTGACGAAAATGGGTTACCAACGTGGGCAAGCGGAAGATGGTGGAAGCTTTACCCATTATGCAAAACATTTCGCTAGTTTAGGTTTTTATGTCTATATCGAGTTTAGTGGTAGCTATGTGCCAGAGGAAAATATCCCAGCCGTCTTATTTTCACTAAGCTTTGAAAAATCACAACAAAGCTCATGGAACCGCAGCTATATCGAGTTAAAAGATATCCCGCCTATTTTATTAGCTGAAAGCTATGCGGATTATTTAAAAGTTGCGGATGCGTGTGCAGGTTTTGACCCTGAGTGGGAAAAGAAAACACCTTGGTAAGCGGGTTTAACGTAGGATTTTGGAATGACTAAAAATAAAACAACACAAGGGAATGTTCTGCGTGAAAGCGCAGAAATTCGTTTTGCCGATGAATTGGCACGTTTAACCGAAGCGGATAAACAAAACCCGAAACCACAAGGGTGGCTGCGTTCACCTCGTGCCGTTAGGCAATTTATTTTAGGTGATGAATCACTCAATATTTCTGCAAAGTTTTTCGGTGATGATGCTTTGGTTGACCGTGCAATTGTGACGTTATTAGGTAAGCAAGGACTAATGCTAGTAGGGGAACCCGGGACGGCAAAATCCATGTTATCTGAATTATTAGCTGCTGCAATTAGTGGTGATTCAGGTTTAACCATTCAAGGAACCGCGGGCACAACAGAAGATCACATTAAGTACTCATGGAATTATGCATTGCTATTGGCGGAAGGCCCGACGGAGAAAGCACTGGTTAGTTCGCCGTTATACCAAGGTATGCAAGAAGGTAAAATTGTGCGTTTTGAAGAGATCACACGCTGCCCCCCTGAAATACAAGATGTGCTGGTGAGCTTGATGTCAGAAAAGCAAATGATGATCCCTGAAATGAAAGACAATGCACGGATCAGCGCGAAACAAGGCTTTAATTTAATTGGTACAGCAAACTTGCGTGATCGCGGTGTTCATGAGATGTCATCAGCACTAAAACGCCGATTTAATTTTGAAACCGTGCGGCCAATCCAAGACCCTGCATTTGAAATTGAACTGATTAATAAGCAATTAACCACAGAGTTAGCTGACCTGAACGGCCAAGTGACAATCCCAAGCAACGTGATCGAGCTGTTGGTTACGACATTTCAAGAATTGCGCTCAGGAAATACTAAAGATGGAGGCAATATTAAAACGCCAGACGCGGTTATGTCGACAGCCGAGGCCGTTAATATTGCTTATGCATGCGCGCTTGAAGCTCATTACTTAGGCGATGGTACGCTCAATGCAGGAGCAGTTGCACGGCAGCTCATCGGTGTGGTTTTAAAAGATAACCCTGATGATATTAAACGGATGCGTTATTACATTGATAATGTCGCGAGAGAAAGGGCAAAACATAGCCAAGACTGGAAAGCTTTTTTTGATGCATCGAGGGCATTTTGGCAATAAGTTTTCATAACAAGGGTAGAGCCGTTATGGTTCTACCCACTTATTGTCACGATGATTAAATCAGCAAAGGCCATTCAAGGCGAATAACCCTTAGGGAAATCAGCGGTGAGCTTGCTATCTATACCTTTACCAGAACGCATTGAAAATGCATTACACGACAGGCAACAACTTGAATCAGCCGGTATCTACTTTGCACCTATTCGGCATCATAGTCCCGCATGTGCATACAGCACGTTGTCTTTGATTGAACAAATCAAACCTGACTATGTTTTAATCGAGGGACCCGATAGTTTTAATGAGCTACTGACGAGCTTATTACATCATGATACCCAGCCACCCGTCGCCATTATGGCACAAACAGAATTAAAACCGACACAAACAGATGATAAAAGTGACGCTGTCACTCGCTCTGCCTATTTCCCATTCTGTGAGTATTCCCCTGAATGGCAGGCTTTACAAATAGGTCAGCAATACCAAGCCCAGCTACGTTTTATTGACTTACCATGGACAGCGCAAGTTAATGAAGACGAAGCTAATGATATGCAATCTCAAAGTTTGCAGAAAGAGCGTTACTTAGTGCATAGCTTATTTATTAGCCAGCTTGCGAAGAAAAGTGGTTGCCGTGACCATGATGAATTATGGGAACAAATTTTTGAATTAAGAACGATTGAACAACTGGCAGATTGGCCTGCATTTTTTATGGACAGCTTTATATGGTGTGCATTGGCACGACTTGATTATGAACCCCAAGTCCTTGAGTCAGAAGGTTCTATACAGCGTGAGCAATATATGCAAGCACATATCCAAACCATTAAAGCCCAACATCCACAGGCTAAAATTGTGGTGGTAACGGGGGGCTTCCATACCCTTGCTCTTCTTGAAGGGTTGGAAGTGGCTCACAAACAACAATTTAAGCTTTCTGCGGCACAACAAAAAACGTTTATCCAACAGCAAAAACTGGGTGAACAAGACAAGGCTTGGTTCATTCGCTATAGCTATGACAAACTCGATGCATTAAATGGCTATGCATCAGGAATGCCGTCCCCTGCATTTTACCAACAATCATGGTTGTCATTGTTACAACAACGCCAAGCGCAGATGGCGGGAGATAACCAGCCTACGCAAGCTTATCGAAATCGTCTAGGTGTTGCCTATCTTTCTAAAGTTGCGCATGTTTTACGTGAAAAGCAATTTGAAGCTGCTCCTGGTTTTTTATCGGTTAAACTGGCCGCAGAGCAAAGCATTCGTCTTGCTGCCTTTCGTGGGCATGCCGGACCTGGGCGATATGATCTGTTAGATGGGTTACAAAGTGTTTTTATCAAAGGTAGCTTAGATGAAAGCCAAATTGAGCTTTTGCAGGAAATAAAAACCTGTTTCTCAGGCTTTTTACTCGGGAAAATCCCCAAAGGGACAGCAACGCCTCCGTTGGTCACTGAAACTTATGAAATAGCAAAAAGTTTTCGTTTCAAGCTTGATGACACCTTAAGTAAGGTGAGTCGCTTAGATGTCTATCGTAATCAACAACATCGTGCGCGTAGCCGATTCCTACATTTATTAGCATTTCTTGATATCCATTTTGCTAAGCATCTGTCTGGGCCAAACTTTTTGTCTGGTAACCAAATGGATTTATTGTTTGAAGAGTGGCAATACGCGTGGACGCCCAATGTTGAAGGGGAATTGATTGCTTTATCGGAACAAGGAACACAATTAAAAGCTATCGCGCTAACCCGTTTGTTTGAAATGGAAAGAAACCTAGAACAGCAAGGCGTTAGTCGTTCAAGCCAAAGTGCGGTCGCACTACTTATGCAAGCTGCATTAATTGGGCTGCATCAACGAATGCCTGCATTGTTTTCTTTGTTGGATGGCTATATTCAACAGGATGCAAAGTTTGAATCCTTGATAGCTTGTGGTCATAAGCTTGTTCATCTGTGGCGAGGGCGCCAATTCTTTGATATTGAAGATGGTTTTGCTATCGAAGCACGTTTAGATGCCCTGTTGCAACAAGCGTTTTATTGTTTTGCACAAATTACACAAGGGGATGAACAGCAGCAGGAACACCATTTTTCAGCATTACTTGCTTGCCGAGAATTAATCACTTTTATGCCTGAAATTAATAAAAATCATGATTATAGCATCGATTTTTATCATGAATTAGACCGGTGTGAAGGGCTGTTAAACCATGCGCCTCTTTTAAAAGGTGCCGTTGATGCTTTGCGTTACCTTGGGGCGAAAATTGATGAAACCATCCTGATAGAGGAAATTAAGCGCGCGTTCAGCGCTGGTAGTGATCCCGAAATGGCAATTGGCTATTTTATTGGTGTGATGCGAACTGCACCCGAGTTAGTCTTACGCATGCCATTACTCATTGATATGTTAAATCAGTTACTTAGTGAATGGGATGAAGGGCGTTTTATTCAGGTTTTACCTGATTTACGGTTTGCATTTAGTCAGTTAACTCCTAAACAAAATGCACAAATGGCACAATATGTGGCACAAGACTTAGCGATTGAGGCAAAAGAACTCACACCGCACCAAACAGAATTTAATGAACAACAAATGATGCAAGTGATTCAACTCGAACAACAGTTACAAGGCCAGCTGCTTGAACTGGGGTTGCAAAATTGGCTTATTAGCACTCAGGAAGGCAAATAATGAGTCAGAAAAATGTCATATTAACCCCTGAACAGCTTAAATTGGCTAAGCGCTGGCGTTTAATACTTGGGCAATATGCCGATAATGCACTTGGTCAGGCCGTCTTTAGTGCTGAAGAGTTAAAAATAGAATGCTCTTTGGACTTTTTATATCGTCGGGAATACCAACGCCGAGGTTTAAAGCAAGAAGCTGGGCGCCATGGTTCCTTAGACGCTTCTCAATTAACGGCGGTTAATTGGTTAAACCAAGCGCGTAAATTGTTCCCCAATAGTACCTTTGAGCGAATGCAATCCCAAGCATTAGAACGTTATGAGATCAGTAGCTTATTAAAGGACCCACAAGCGCTAAATGCCATGGAGCCAACAAAATCTCTCGCAAAAGCGTTGTTAAGCCTACGCGGGAAGATGAACGAAGAAACCCGTGATGCTGTCAAAAATATTATACGCAAAGTGGTGAATGATATTTTGAGTCAAATGCGTAACCAATTTCGTCATGCATTAACAGGGCGGCGTAATCGTTTTCGACGCTCACTGGTCCCAAACAGCCGTAATTTTGATTGGCGAGGAACTATTGCTGCCAACTTAAAGAATTATGATAAACAAAATCAACGGTTAGTGATAAAAACGCCTCATTTTAATTCTCGTCAACAACAACACTTACCGTGGGATGTGATCCTGTGTGTGGACCAGAGTGGCTCAATGGCGAGCTCTATTATGTATGCGGCCGTGTGCGCGAGTATCTTAGCGGCATTACCGACTGTACGCGTATCTTTGGTCGTTTTTGATACTCAAGTTGTTGATTTAAGCCACCTTGCACACGACCCTGTTGAAGTGTTAATGACTGTGCAATTGGGTGGAGGAACGGATATCGCTAAAGCGATGCAATATTGTGAAAGTTTGATACGTAACCCAAAGCGCACGGTGATTAGCTTAATCAGTGATTTTGAAGAGGGTGGCGCGCTGAATCATTTACTCAATTGCACACAACGTTTGCATAGCCAACAAGTGAAGTTATTGGGTCTAGCGGCGTTGGATGATGAAGCACTTCCCGTTTATGATCCTGAAATTGCCCAAAAACTCGCAGATAGAGGGATGCATGTTGCTGCATTAACCCCGGAACATTTTGCCCAATGGTTAGCAGAGGTCATGCAATGAGTTGGAAAAACAGTTATTTACAGTATGACGACGATGCTTTAACTGTATTTGCGAATGTGGGGTTACTTAGACGTGCCCGCAAAGATGTTGAAAACCAAAAGGTTATTCCAACAGACTTAGGAGCTGGCACATTCACGAGTGATGGGCAGAGCGTTTCTTTAGATGCGCAAGGGATTCAAAAGGCCACTTGTGATTGCCCTGCAATAGGGTGTTGTAAACACATTTTGGCAGCAGTTTTGTGGGTGCAGTCGAATACAATCGAAGAAAGTGATCTCGAAGAGTCGATTACCAGTGAAAGTGACACAGTACTAAGCGAATTATTGGCACTGCAACCAGAGAGCCTAATCACACAAGCCACTAAGCCTGAACTTCGTTTAGCGTTGAAATTTGTCGCACAGTGGCAAGACAACGAACTGGTTTATGACGCGCAATCCAACCAGTTAAAAATAAGTCTGCCAGAATATGATGAGCCCATTATTTATATGCGTAATAGTGGCTTGCAGGGCATGATTTCATCTCTACCCGAAAAACAAAAAAAGGCGATTCACCTCGCTATTATTGCAAAACTGAAGCTTCAGCATGGCCAAGATTGGCATTGGCCAGAAGAACTCACCGCAGGTCAAGTTCAGCAACAGGGACTTAGCCAAGACGATAAAGTGGTGATGGATTCAATCGAACAATTTATTCAGGATATGTTACGGCAAGGGCTGTCGCATATTAGCCAAAGTAGTGCTAGCCAGTTGCAATTACTGAATATGTCAGCGCGTGCTGAAGGATTGCCTCGCTTAGCCAATTATATGAGACGCCTTAGCCAGCAAGTCAGGCGGTTAGCTGATAAGCACTTTACAATGGATGAAGGGCAAGTTTTACGGTTGATAGCTGAAATATCAGCTTATTTGCATCAATTATCAGTAGCAAATGAACATCAGCTTATTGAGCTCAAAGGGTTGCAAAGACGCCAGTATAGCAATCACCCCATGGAATTTGATTTATTGCCTATCGATGCAAATTGGTGGAAAACCGAAAGTGGTGCGATTGGTGCTACATTGAGCTTTTGGGATCGACAAAATAAAAAAATCATTCAATGCACGCAAGGTCGTAGTAATAGCCTTGACCCAACGTTTAATCGACAAAATGTTTGGCAAACACTGGCGTTATGGAAACATACCGCCGAGAGTTTGATGAAAACTCCCTTTAAATTGCATTCACCACGGGTATCAGAGGAGGGGAAATTATCAGCCAGTGGCGAAAGCTATGCCGTTAGCAGTCAAGAAAATAGGATAACAACCAATGATTACCTTAACATTAAAGCTGAATTCGGTTATACCGATTGGCAGTTAGTGGCTAACGAGTTACCTACACTCACACAGGACAATCGGTTTTCTCCCGTTTTATTGCATATTACTAATTATGAGCCGCTCTATTGGGATGAAACAGAACAATGTGTCTTGTGGACGGTGACTGACGCACAACAAAATCGGGCATTCTTACGTCTAAATTGGCAAGGGAGTGATGACCATAAAATTGAAGAGTTGCGGTTTATGACGAAACAGAAATGGCCAATTTGTGCTGTGACGGTGCAGGTAAGTCATTCGCAAGAGGCGATCCAGTTGGTGCCCAAGACGCTATGGTTAAAAAATGAACAGGGCGTTGAGCTGTTCTACTTAGACTTTGAAAGTACACCACGTAAGAAACAACGTTCAGGCTTTTTTAATAAAATTATCGAATATATGGCAAAAAAACAGCAAAAAAGCCAAGTTTTTGTGCCTGAACTAACGTTGGCGAGCCAACTTGTTCGGCCAATACTTTCAGTATTAGAAACGCAAGCGTGTACAGGAAGAGAGTGCTTATCCCACAATCAACAAAATGAAATTGCGTATGTCATTAAAACACTTGAGGATTTGGGGGCTCTTTGGTTGGCTAATCAATTCAAACCATTGATTGCCTCCAGTGACTTACAGCCCCAAGTACTATTACAGTTAGTCTATTTATGTGACCGTTTTGAGAGGCTGCAAATGCCATTGCCTTTTCAATTTAATCAATAACATAAGAGGGAGTAAGATCACTCCCTCATTATGCATCAACAGCGTGTTATTTCTCATTAGACTCAAATGACGCTAAGAATGTCCGCAGTAACTGATCTAATGCTTGTTGCTCTTGTTGCGATAATTTAGCGACGAGACGGGCTTGGTTTTGTGTATGTACTTCAATAAGTTGGTTGATTAATGTTAACCCTTCGGTTGTTAACGAAACCAAAAAACCGCGACCATCATCAGGATTGGCATGGCGGATGACTAAGCCGGCTTTTTCCAATTGGTCTATTCGATTAGTCATGGTCCCCGATGTGACCATCAATGTCGATAGCATTTCCCCCGGGCTCAGCGTATAAGGGGACCCTGCTCGGCGCAATGTCGCAAGCACATCAAAGCTTGAGCGGTTAAGGCCAAATTGTGTGAAAACCTTTTCCATTTCACGAGTTAAGTGAAACGCGATGTTACCCAACCGACCAATTAACCCCATTGGGCTAATATCGAGGTCAGGGCGTTCTCTTTCCCACTGTTGAGTGATTTTATCTATTCTATCCATAGGCAAATAATGGCGCTTATTTATCTTGACGTCAAGGTAAAGTCCACATATCTTGATGTCAAGATAAATTAAGAGAGTAAAAATATGAATCGTATAACGGTTTTAGGGCTGACCGCATTAGCACCGATCGTGTGGGGGAGCACATACTTAGTGACAACAGAAATGTTACCCGCAGGGATACCATTAACATTGGCGGTGTTGCGCGCATTACCAGCAGGCTTGCTACTGATATTCATTTTACGAAAGCTTCCTGAAGGTATTTGGTGGTTACGTGTGATGATATTGGGAGTTTTAAATTTTTCGTTGTTTTGGTGGTTATTGTTTATTGCTGCATATCGCTTACCCGGTGGTGTGGCTGCAACGGTTGGTGCTGTACAGCCATTAATTGTTTTATTTTTAAGTCGTTGGTTGTTAAATAACCGTTTATCATCGGTATCCATTATGGCATCAATTGCAGGGGTCTTCGGGGTGGCGATATTACTCTTAACACCGAATGCCGCTTTAGATCCGCTAGGCATTATTGCGGGGTTAGCTGGTGCATTATCAATGGCTGCAGGAACCGTATTGAGTCGCCGGTGGCAGCCACCTGTCAGTGCATTAACCTTTACATCATGGCAATTAACCGCGGGTGGGCTAGTATTATTACCGTTTGCCATTATCTTTGAGCCAGCGTTACCAACATTGAGTTCATTGAATTTAATTGGGTTAGGGTATCTAACACTGATTGGTGGGGCATTAACTTATGCCTTATGGTTCCGTGGACTTGCCATATTAGGCCCAAGTTCCGTTGCTTCGCTTGGTTTTTTAAGCCCCGTCAGTGCGGTGGTTCTAGGGTGGCTTTATCTCAACCAACAACTGAGTATCTTGCAATTCGTTGGCATGGTCGTCATTTTGCTCAGTGTGTGGGCGAGTCAGCGAGCGGAAACACGAAAAGTGACTTTAGCTTATAAACGTTAAAGTCAACCCTATAGGCTGCTCATTACTGGTAAGTTGTTCATTGAATGTAATGAACAACTTTTTCCTGTGTTAATATCCATTAGAACATTCGCGCGGCCTATAAATGAGTGTCTAATATGTTATTTCCTGATGAAGATAATATCGTACAAATTGCACCAGAGGCTTTTTTACTCAAAGGTTTTTTACTGGGGCAAAGTGATGCATTATTGCAGCTATTAAGCAACGTTATTGCTGCTAACCCATTAAGGCATATGGCAACACCTAATGGTTATCAAATGTCGGCAGCAATGACTAACTGCGGTGAGTGGGGTTGGGTAAGCGATGAGAAGGGATATCGCTATAGTAAACGTGACCCTGTCACTAATGAACTATGGCAACCTATGCCTATTCCATTTGTTCAATTGGCTATTTCCGCAGCGAGCGCTGCTGGCTTTGACCATTTTATCCCAGATGCCTGTTTGATTAACCGCTATGCAGTTGGCGCTGCAATGTCATTGCACCAAGACAAAAACGAATCAGACTTCACTCAGCCAATTGCCTCTTTTTCTTTAGGATTATCAGCCATGTTTGATTTTGGTGGGGTAACGCGAGAAGCGCCAAAAATTGCAGTTTATTTAGAACATGGGGATGTCTTGGTATGGGGAGGTCAGTCGCGGTTAAATTATCATGGAGTACGTCGTGTTAAATCAGGTGTACACCCATTGTTAGGGCCTTACCGCTACAACTTGACGTTTAGGCGTTCTCAACCCTAAATTCGTCTTTTACAATATACCAACTTATCAATTAAATAGACCATGAATGACTTAATATTTCATCTCAGTAGATTAAAAAATATTAATCGTTAAATTTGGTATTTATATAGAAAAAATATCATTGAATAATAAATTGGATACACCTATAAATGATGATTATAAATTAATGTAACTAGGTATTGGTAGGTAAGTAAATGTATAGCTTTTTAAATGATTATAATGAGATAGCTCACCCTGCAGTTATGCAGACTTTAAATGATTTATCAGGGAAACGTTTTAAAGGTTATGGCACTGATGAGGTTTGTAGCAGGGTCGCGGCTCAAATTAGATTAAGAATTGGCCAACCTAGTGCGGATGTTCATTTCTTTAATGGCGGTACAATTACTAACCTGACAACGATTTCTCATGTATTGCGACCTCACCAAGCGGTGATCACCGTGGAGAGTGGCCATATCGCAGTCCACGAAACGGGGGCAATTGAAGCGACAGGCCATAAAGTCATTACCATTAATTCTCCATCAGGTAAATTAACCCCCGCACATATTACTAAAGTGTTATCTGAGCACGGTGATGAACATACTGTCCAGCCTAAGCTTGTTTATATCAGTAATTCAACCGAAATTGGCACTGTTTACCGTAAACAAGAGCTAGTTGCGCTACGCGAGATTTGTGATGCCCATAACTTGTTATTATTTATGGATGGTGCTCGCTTGTCTTCTGGTTTAATGTCGAAATATAGTGATTTAACCATTGAAGATGTTGCGCAGTTAACTGATATTTTTTATATCGGTGGAACGAAAATAGGCGCATTAACTGGGGAGATCTTAGTGATTGTAAACCCTGCATTGCAATCAGATTTCCGTTTTAGTATTAAGCAAAAAGGAGGGCTACAAGCAAAAGGTTGGCTACTCGCGGCCCAGTTCGAACCACTGTTTAATGATGATTTGTATTTTAAATTGGGAAGTCATCTTAATGAGATGGCATCACAATTAGCTTCATTTTTTGCCGAAAAGGGATTCCAGTTTCTTGCGCCCGTAGAATCAAACCAAGTTTTTGTTATTTTCCCCAATGCATTGGCGAATAAATTATTAACGCACTACCAGTTAAGCTTAATTTGTCAGCCGACACCGGAAACCACCTGCATTCGCTTTTGTACCTCATGGTCAACAACTCAGCAAGATGTAGACAAATTAAAGCAGACTTTCCAAGCTTTATTTTAGGTAATTATCATCCCAATAAATATTTCCGATATTTCGCCTATATTTATTGGGTTTTATTTATCATGATGGTGGCATATTGATGACATTAATGAGCAATTTGGCATGCCTTGGACTTTTTCCCATCCTGCAGTCGTTTTTCCGATAAAACAAAGTCGATTTGGGCATTTTTTAAGCTTACCTGCCTTAATTTTAGGTAGCCTAAGCCCAGATCTATTTTATTCAATGATGTGGTACTCGGCAGCCACTACGGCTCATGACTTGATAGGCTGGTTATATACTGGCTTACCATTATGTTTACTCATCACTATTTCTGTACAAAAAAGTGTTTTTTATCTCCACTATGCTGTGCCATTTCCCTTGAAAAACAGGAGCGTAGGTTCATTTCGACAATTTTGTATTGTCGTGCTTTCCTTTTATATCGGTGCGGCAAGTCATATTATCTGGGATGCTTTTACTCATCAGTCAGGGGCTTTTGTTCGGCACGCTGAGTTTTTGCAGCTTGTCGTATTTAACATGACGGATAGCCAAGAAATTGCTATTTATAAATTACTGCAACACCTTGGCTCTTTATTGGGAGCGTTGTACTTGTTGATAAAATACACGCAGTACTACCGTCGGCAATCTGCAATTCAGCAGCAAGAGTATGCGAAAAAGTTAATGGTATTACTCAAGATTGCCATTGTTTCAGGATGTATTTCCTTACCATTTGCCTATAAATTAGCCATGAAAGGGGATGTGCTTAGTTTCAATCGCTTTGTATATTTAGAGCTAACACTGCTAGTTCCTGTTTTTTTTACAGCAAGTATATTGTTTGCACTGATAAAATATCAGCGCCAGCGAAAGGCCACGCAAAGTTAGCCTTTTGTGAGTAATAACCCTGATAGCATAATATCGATGGCAGCGATACTTTTCTTTAATCGCTGTTGACTATCACCTTGTGAAATCCAATATGCGGCTTCTGCGAGACCGCCATTAATTAAAAAAGCCAATGCATGGGTATCAATATCTTTAATAATGCCTTTTTTGGCAAGATCATAAAGTAAGCGTTCAATCTGTTCGGTACACTGTAAGTTTGATTTAGCTAAAAAATCGCCTAATACAGCTTTCGCGTCACGCAAAATAATTTGTTGGTATTCGGGCTCTAATGCCATTTCTAAGTAAGCATGACAGCGTTGACAGAAACTGTTCCATAAGTCTTCAGTATGGCGAGTAATTCCTTGTAACCGTGCGTTCATTTGTGAGTCGATTTGCTCAACAACGGCAGTAAATAAGCCTTGTTTGTCGCCAAAGTGGTGGTAAAGGGCACCGCGTGTGAGATTAACGCTTGCTGCAATTTCATCCATTGAAGTTTCTGCATAACCAAGTCGGCTAAAGTGCTCTCGTGCTGTAGTTAGCAAATTTGCACGTGTTTCCGCCATTTGCGCTTGTGTTCTTCTTGCCATTAAAAACCTCTTACATACATGGCGTATAATTATTTACATTCAATGTGTATGATTATATCATAATTATACATACGTATCGTATGTATAATTAAATTTCATTTTGGAGTTCATATGATAGGTCGCTATCAGCAGTTATTTCAGGCAAAAGAAAACCAGCACTTTGTGATAGCAGGGTTATTGGCACGTTTAGCGTTACCAATGATGGGGATCGGGATCATTACCCTGTTAGCACAATTGAAAGGAAGCTATACCTTGGCAGGGCTTGTTTCTGCCACCTTTGTATTAACTTATGCGTTGCTATCTCCGCAAGTCTCCCGCTTAGTGGATAAATTTGGTCAATTTCGCGTCTTGCCGGTGGTAACTGCTGTCAGTGTACTCGGTGTTTTTATTATCATCATCACTACGTGGTTATCATTACCCGATATCGGCTTATTTATCGGGGCACTGTTAACGGGAGCAATGCCAAGTATGTCTGCCATGGTAAGGGCAAGGTGGACAGCACAGTATAAAGATCAGCCCATATTACAAACGGCGTATTCATTAGAAACCGTATTTGATGATACCACTTTTATTGTTGGCCCACCGTTATCTGTCGGGATCAGTGTTGCTTTATTTCCTCAAGCGGGTTTACTGGTTGCAGCGATTCTACTCGCTGTGGGGATGGCATTGTTTATTTCACAACGCAGCACTGAGCCTAAAGTAGTTGTATCTGATCATCTTGTAATGCCGAATAAATCAATTATTTCAATGGTTGGATTGCAGTTATTGACTGTGTTGATGATTGCTCTAGGTGTGATTGTCGGGAGTGTGGATATTTTGAGTGTTACTTTAGCTCAATTACAACAGCAACCCGCGATGGCCAGTTTAGTGCTGTCGGCCTACGCAGTCGGTTCATGTGCAATGGGGATCGTCTTTGGCGGGCTAACTTTTAACACACCATTATCACGCTTATTATTTCTTAGTGGCCTGATGACATTTCTTTCTATTGTGCCAATGTGGTGGGTCGTCGGGGTTTATTCTCTATCTGTGGTGGTGTTTATTTCCGGGTTGTTCTTTGCACCGACGATGATCATTGCTATGACATTAGTTGAGAAAATTGTTCCACAAAATAAATTGACAGAAGGAATGACCTGGTTACTCGCAGGGTTAAATATTGGCGTTGCTATTGGCGCGATGTTAACGGGTAAAATGGTGGATACTTATGGCCCTTATGCCGGTTATGCTGTTGCGATATCTGGTGGTATTTTCGTTTTAATTTCAACATGGTTGAGTTACTTACGCGATAAAACCCAACAAAAAGTAGCAGTTGAATGCGAAAATGGCCATTAAAAACAACGAAAAAATAAACCATGTAGTGATAAAATCATAAAAAATAATTTAATGAGGTAACCTAATGCACTCTCCAGTATTTCGAGCGGTCACACTCGGTGATGTTGACTCCTGTTATGCGATTGAAGTCGAATCCTATGAAGGGGATGAAGCGGCGACAAGAGAAAAAATAGCCACGCGTATCCAACAATATCCAGACGGTTTTTTATGTATGGAATTAGCTGGAGAAGTAGTTGGTTTTATTAATGCGGGTTGTGCATGGGATGTTGTGATGTCTGATGAGGAATTTAAAGAACTCATTGGACATGACCCAAAAGCACCGAATGTCGTTATTATGTCAGTGGTCGTGCATCCCAAATATCAAGGTAAAGGTTATTCGTCTTTACTGATGAAAACATTTATTAACTCCATGAAGGAGAAGAGTAAAGAAACAATTCATCTTATGTGCAAAGAACGCCATATTGACCTGTATAAGCATTTTGGCTACCAATATGTTAAACCGTCAGAATCCGATCATGGTGGAATGACGTGGCATGAAATGGTGATGAAATTGTAAAATGTATTTTCTTAAGCCTGTGATTTTGTTGTCTGGTATCATATCTCATTATATATAATCACTATTTGGGAAATCATAATGATAATTTGGGTAGATGCGGATGCATGTCCAAAAGTAATTAAAGAGGTTTTATACCGTGCAGCAGATAGAGAAAAAGTGCAAATAACATTTGTTGCAAACCAGCGTTTAACGGTACCTCCGTCACCTTTTTTAAAAACCTTACAGGTACCTGCAGGGTTTGATGTAGCTGATAATGAAATTGTGTTGCGAGCCCAAAAAGATGATTTAGTGATCACCGCAGATATCCCATTGGCCGCAGAGGTTATAGAAAAGGGCGCAAATGCATTAAACCCTCGAGGAGAACGCTATAGCGAAGCTACCATTCGTGAGCGTCTTAATATTCGTGACTTTATGGATACGATGAGAGCCAGTGGTATCCAAACGGGTGGGCCTGCAAGTTTAAACCAGAAAGACAGGCAGCAATTTGCTAATGAATTAGATAAATGGTTGTTGCAACGTAAAAAATCATTAGCGTCATCATAAGCCAGCACATTTTCTGATTTAAGCTCAGAAAATGTGCATAGTAAAACAGAATTACTCTCTATGCCGTGACTATAATGGTTAACCTTAAATTTTTGAAGAAAAATAATGGATCCATTACACAGCATTATCATCACGCTATTCTTATTTATACTGACCTTTTTTAATCCTGGGGCAAATTTGTTTATTGTGGTGCAAACCACATTAAGCTCAGGTAAAAAAGCGGGGTTAACCTGTGGCTATGGCGTGGTATTAGGCAATGCCATTTATTCAGGTCTCGGTTTATTTGGTTTAGTCACATAAATGGCGGAGTTCGGCTCATTATTCTCACTCATTAAGATTCTGGGTGGTTTATATTTACTTTATTACGCAGTGAGTGTTTTCAATAACAAAACACAACTCAATCTGTCCACCGAAAATACCATGGAAAGTTTTCCATCAGGTGTCTACTTTAGGCGGGGTTTGATTTCTGATTTATCAAACCCACAAACCGTTTTATTTTTTATGAGTATTTTTTCAACGACTATTTCCCCATCAACACCATTATGGACTAAGTTAGTTATTTGGATGGGAATTGTTATTGCATCACTAATTTGGCGGATAATTTTATGCCAAACATTCTCTTTAACCTCTGTGCGTAGAACTTATTCACGCGTTCATAAAGTTGTCGGCAAAGGCGTCGGGCTAATTCTTGGAGGATTGGCTACAAGGTTGATTTACCAAGGGGTTAGCGAGCTGGTAGTAAAAAAATCACCATTCTAGGTTTTATGATCATGTTCAAGCCATTACGATATAAAATAGCCTCAGACTCCATACGATGAGGCTATTTGTGGTGAAAGAAAATGCATCATTGTTGATTAGTTAGCCAATGTTCAACTTCTTTATAATTACCACGGAAAATGATGCGATGCTGCTTTTTACTTAATTGATAGCAATACATTGGGTCATAGTATTCATTCAACAATGTAATTAACCACGAAAAATGTGTTTGGGTATCACCGGTTGTTTTTTGGTCTGCTAAAGCAAGATCAAGTAAATGGGTTAATTCGATTGTCCGCTGTGAGCCTAAACGTTTGCGAATGGCTAATAGGCCATGGTGCAGATAGTCACTATATTCCTGCCAGCCTCGCTCAAAACCAAAAGTTGCTAAAAAATCTTGCGTCATACGATCAAAATATTCATATTTTAAACGCTCAAGACGTAGCTCAAAGGGGTCTTCAATAATAGCGATTGGCGCTTTTTCCATTTGTGTGCGTAGTTCAAGAGGTAGGCTATTTGCACCAATGGCACGTCCCTCATCTTCCAGTACCCAATGTTGACAGTATTGGGCTTTCTTCAATAAAGCGACCGCTAAGTAATTTTCAAACGTGGCTTGGGAGTGTTGTTGTTGTAATGTACGGCCAAAAGAAGAACCTCGGTGATGTGCGAGACCTTCTAAATCAATTCCATTCGCGAGTTGATGGACTAAAGTGGTTTTACCATTACCGGTACAGCCGCCCACTAAAACGATAGGCCGCTGAACCAGCTCATTGACGGCATCAATTGCAGTTTGTCGCAATGCTTTATAACCACCGTTAATAAGAGGGTATTCAATTCCCACCTCTTTTAGCCACGATTGCACGATATGGGAGCGCATTCCACCACGCGCACAGCAAATATAACCATGGGTATTTTGTTGGCAGGCTTCTTTCCACGCTGTGATCCGCGCAATTTTAATATCACCACTGACAAGTTGGTGGCCTAACTCAACGGCTTTAGTAGAACCTTGTTGTTTATAGCATGTACCAACGGCAGCACGTTCATCATCATTCATCAACGGAAGGTTAATTGCATTAGGCATCGACCCTTGTTGAAATTCGATAGGAGCTCTGACATCGATGAGTGGTGTGTCAGTAGTTAAGATTTGGCGAATATTTTGCGAAGACGAGGTTAATTCCATAATAACAGCGAGATTCTTTAAAGTTGCAATGAGGTTACTATACTCTTAATCCTATTGCTTGGCATTAATGTTAGGCTTAAAACAATGGTTAGTGTTTTATTGCCTAATAATGATATATTGTTGTTAGGTATTTTAATATGAGTAAGGGGTAATACAATGAAGATGTTAACGATTCAAGAAATGACCGAAACTCAAAAAATCCAAGTGCGTACAAGGCTTGCTCAAGAAAGGAAAAAACTTGGCCGTGAATTAACAAATTCCGAGCAGAGCAAAGTAAGAAAACAAATCATTACCGAAATATCTCAAGAAGTCGAAAAACAAGCGAAAAAATTACGCGCAGAAAAGAAAAAAGATAAGTTAGTTCCCAGCGATACAAGTTACAGTTGGTCTTCTCAAAATCATAAAAGAGGGTATCGCTAATTTTTAATCAGATATCTATTTTTGAGTCTAATAAGCCACGTTCCATATTAGTAGATAAGGAGACGCATTCAGAAATTGGATTGATATTACCAGTAAAGATGGAAAGGTTTTAGATGCCAAGGATACATTTGTGAAGATTAAGTTATTCAATTTTTAAAATAGGCTATCGGACCGATAGGGATGAAGATGTGTACTTGGAGTAAGCCATGTTATGGCATTTATTGAGTCACTATATTCTATTTAACATAATATGCATTATGCGAACCTAAACGTAAAATGAGGCATTCTAGTGTACTGAGTGGAATCGTGTTGGCTTATCGTCTGGTTTCCGACGTGCTTTTTTACGTAAAATCATATCTAACTCAGATTTTTGATTCGCTAACGCTGCCTCCCTAGATAACGGCAAGTCGTTTAACTTTGCACTAACCAGCAATGTAGATAAAAATAACTTATTATGTTTTATGCGTTTTCTTTTCATTTCCCAATCCTGTTATTATGCCTATCAAATGGAGAGCTACACAATGCAAATGCATAACCCGCCACACGTTGGCGAACTCATCAATGAAGCCTTAATGGAATCTAATATTGACCTCGCCACATTTGCCAACATGTTGAATGCTGAACTGTCTTTTACTCAACAACTCGTTAATGGTCAAATAAAAATTAATATCGAACTGGCTGAAAAACTATCATCAATACTTGGAAGCTCAACAAAATTTTGGTTGAATATTCAAAGTAATTACAACGACTTTTAATTCTGTCTTTTGGGGGAAGCTTGAATAAGTTGCTATAACTTTCTTTTGTCTTCGACCATCAAACAATTTTATTGTTGAAAGTTATATCAAAAAATGGTCTAACAGGAGGCGCAAGCGCGGTTCCTAGCTACTTGATAAGTCCCCTCGTTTTATCGGCGAATAAAAGATTGCATAACATGATGCTAATGAGTGTCGCCTTACATGCCCTAAAGGGCATCAAAATTGATAACATTCAAGATGAAATATAGTATTAATATGGTCAATTCGTTTTAAAGGTAGCATACCGTCCGCTCACGCAGACAGCACGCCACCTTTAAAACGACAATTAACAATATAAGATAAATAATTTTAATCTTATTATTTCAAATAGATGAAATCACTCGGGCGCGAATAAGTATATACATCGTATTTTCTGTTTCTGATTCAGAGGTAGAATCAAACATCCAACCAATAAGAGGTATAGAAGAAGCTCCAGGTGTGGAATCTTTTTGATTTATAGCGTTATGCTGAATTAACCCACCAATTAATAAAGTATCTCCATCTTTTAACTGCACAGTTGTTTTTATTGTCCTCTCATTCAATATGATATCTGATGCTGATGTAATATTTGAAATAGACCCTGAATTAGACGAAATATCAAGCATGATTGAGCCATCACCAAGAACGACAGGAGTCACTTTTAAATTAACGCCAACATCACGCCTAGAAATTGTTTGAAAAGGATTTTTAGCATCAACGCCCTGTCCTACCAACTTACCTGTAACAATAGGAACGTTCTGTCCTGAAGAGATATATCCTTCAGAACCAGATAACGTAAGAATTCGAGGAACAGAAAGAATTTTAGAATCTTGCTCACCTTCAACGGCAGTTAATGCAAGCGAAAGAATATTACCAGAAAAAATGCCAAACGCCCCACCTTTTGAAGTTAGCGTGTCGGTTAATGAAGAGGTGTTTATACCCCCTGCTATTTTTGAATCAGTACGTTTGCCAGCCGCAAATGAAAAATCAAAAGAACTTCCCTTGCCAACTTCAAACATTATCGCCTCGATAAGAACTTGGCTGTTTCTAACATCAATATCATGAATAAACGACTCAATATTATCAAAGTTTCCTTTTACTGATGTCACTATTAGCGAATTTGATGCAGTATCCAATACAACGGAAGAACCTGACGTTGGTAATGATTTCAAAAAAATATCAACTACTGGCAATGCTGATTTTGCTGTGATTTTATTAAATTTAAACAACTTAGTGTCTAATTCTAACAGTTTGGGTGTAGCTGCTATTGGGTAATCAAGTAAAGTATCAAAAGATGACCCATCATGTTGATTATTCTGATTCCATTCATCTTGAACGATTTCAGAATCGTTAGATAGCTTAGATAAATCAATTGATGGATTGGGTTTTATTATTAATGGATTACCACTGATTACTTCATAACCTCTTGAAGCCATTACTGAAAGAAAAAAGGAGTCCAAATTTGAAGCGTCGATATCTGAATTATATATTGTGATTCGGTCATCAAATTTAGCAGGTAAAATAACGCCTTTTCCAGATAATTGAGCATACCAGTTTACGAAGTCTGCAATAGGGGCATTGCTCATCTCAATGGTTTGAGATAAAGATAACGAGCTAAATAACAAAGTAAAAGAGATGATGATTTTATTTGCAAGTGATTTCATAAATAACCCCCTTTTCTATCAAACTAGCCTTACATGGCGAGACAGACGAGATTTCAATACCTGATTTTTGTAAATCGGAACTTGAAAATAATTTATTATCAGATGAAAATGTATAGCGGTAATTATTCCCATGTTTAAAATATGATTCTATTTTTAAATTACTTAAGCTATTTTGAAGATTAGTATCTTTTTGACTAAAGTATTTACTATAAAAATATTGAGAAACTAAACAGATAGCAATACCTAAAAGAATAAGATAAAGCCTTTTTGAACGCTTAAAATATATTTTTGTTAATCTCATAATAAAAGATAATCCAAATTTAACCTTAGATCCTGAATAATAACTAGGCGGAAGAAGAGAATAAGCCCCATGATTATAAAAATCAGAAAATTGCTGTTTAGTATCATAAGCCGCATACAAAGGAGACCCCTGATAAATCCACTTATCAACAGTTAGAGAAGTAGGAGAATCACCATATTTAACAATCGATACGTGTATTTTTGGTAAAGAAAAAGCGCCAAAGGTAATAAGTTTAAGAATGCCATGTATAAAGGGAAGTCTTAATCTATCCAACCTACGGCAATAAACAACATGCTCCGCAAACATCAAACGAGATTGTTTATCAACAACATGTAGATTTTGAACAAGAAAAATAACATCCCATCCTAATTTTCTAGCATGAGCTATCCAATTAATTAAATCCTGTCTATTTTTATCAGCCCATGACCTAGAGTTAAACCACGTTCCACACTCATCAAGAACGAGAAGACCATTTAAAGATTCATCATAAGTAGAATTACCACGACCAATGCATTCTAAATCAAAAGAAGATGGCTTATCAGGAACACGAATTAAATTTACATTTTTAGCATAATAACCAAACATGCCAGTAAGTGAAATATTAAGATTTGTAGCAACCTTTCTACCTTTCATAAGGTAATCTTTTATCTTATAAACAGCAGATAAAGTTTTTCCTGAACCTAATTTACCTGTCACAAAATAAACAGCCATATACCCCCCACTAATAAACAAACATAAAATAAAAATAAACAGAAAGAATAGAGCTAACAAAAATAAATAATAAAATCACAGCTTTAAAAACGGCAGCGGCTATTGTGGAAAATTCAGAGTCGATTAAAGACAAGCCTTTAAAAAAGATAGATAAAATAAGAAGAAAAAAAGATGATTGGATTAATTTAATAAAAATTTCACTGACCATAATTAAAATGCTCCTAAAGCCATAGCTAAACGATGTTTCCAAGAAAGAACAAGTGAAAGAACGTAATTAGAAACAATAATATAAATACATGTTTCGAAATTCTCAGGGATAAAAACAGATAAAGTATTAATAAAAGGTGATATATAAGATATAGAGGTATAAATCCAATCAACAAGATTAGATATAAAACCACCAAAAGTATATTTGACAACAGCATAAGTAATAACAAAACCAGCAATATATTTTATGATTTTGAAAAGAAATGAAGCAGCAACAAATATACGCCAAGCATTAAAAAGCCATGTGATAATTGCGGGAATCCAAGCTAAAAGTAAAGGCATGATATTTACCGATTAATTTTTTGAAGGTTCTGGTTTTAATGCATTAATGGTACTGGTAAAAGAAAACCAAACCGTATAAAAAAACAAAACATAATAAAAAACCATCCTTATTTTTTCAATAACAACACAATCAATGACCATTTCATAAGGAAAACCCTCGAATATATAAATAGGTTCACAAACCTTATATTTAGGAAGAATGTCAAAAATAGAATTTGAAAACCTATCGATACCGAATAAACTTGTGAAAGTACCATAAGATTTAAAGTCACCACCAAAATTAATTTCAGATGAATTTACACCGCCATCAATTTTGTTAGCAATGTTAGAAAGCTGTAAATCAGATGGCAAACCAGAAGTAAATCCTGATAACTGTTCAGAATATGTATTAGAAAAAGAATTAACAAAATTAGAATTAGCAGAAGAAGATGCTATTGAAGAATATAACGAATACTCATGAGTATTTCTATAGCCCATTTCAGAAGAAAAAGCAGACTTATTATCTAATACAGGAGAAAAAGTAGAACCAAAAATAGAATCAAAAGAACCAATCCATTCTTGATGTGTTTTTTCTTCAGGTCTCAAATAACGTTCAATTTTCGCAATGTTACCATCAATATTCTGCAATCTTCTATCCATAGATGTAGCTGAATCTTTAATAGAAGAAGTGTCAGAAGAAATACTATAAGTATTAGAAGATATATTGCTAGTGTTCTTTGAAATATTAGTTGTATTATTACTAATAACATTACTATTCTTAGAAATATTATTAGTATTTTGATTGATAGATTTATTTTCGGATAAAATATTCTTTAAAACACCGGAATACTCACCGTTACCGCCACCTTCATTGCCGCCACCTTCATTGCCGCCACCTTCATTGCCGCCACTTTCATTACCGCCGCCTTCATTACCGCCGCCTTCACAGCCATTAGGGTCAGTACAACCTCCCTCACCTTGACCATAAATATAACTATCACTTGAAGATAAATCAGCAGCACCGATAGGAGCCCAGTCAGCTAAAACACGATAAGGATTTTCAAATTTAAAAATTGAATCACCAACATCGGTATACTCACAGCCATTATCAGCATTCTGAAAGAAATAATTTTTACCATCAAAAGAAGGAAATGCAACAGAAGTATTATAAAGAGTCGGCTGGCTTTCACAGTACTTATCCATAGAACCGCCCTCTATAGATGGGCAACCAGAAGTTTTATCTAAATTATTACGTGAATAAACTTTTTCTTGAGGACAAAAAAAAGCACGATAAGTAACAATAAATTTAACTGAATTAACTTTGTCTTTATAAGTGTATTCACTCTTATCCTCGACCCAATCAACAATACATTTAAATTTATTGTCATATTTAACAGATAAAGCAGGAGGAATAGAACCAGGAATCCTAGTAGGTAAAGTAATTAAATCCTCTGTACGCTTGCGAGTACTAATGCTATTAAAAGATGTCCCATCATAACATTGAGAGGCTCTATAAGATTCCTGTGGATAATCAACTGACATAGTCATAGACCAATAACCAGTATCTGGATCAAAAGGAGAAACAGAGTAATTAACAGCTTCGGATGTTGTGCCCCAAGTTACGTTATATTCTTTTATAACCGAAAGAGAAGAAAAAGAGGTAAGTAAAAGAAAATAAAGTAAATATTTAAATTTCATGAAAACCTCTAAAATAGAAGTGGGGCAAGAGCCCCACAATAAAAAATTAAACTTTTGATGTGCCTTTTTTAAATAACTTAACTGCAATCCAACCAGTTGCAACTAAAGCAATAACAGGCCAAAGAAGATTAAGCATTTCTGTGGCAGTTGAACCGATGCCAGTAATTGCATCTTTTGCCGCTTGAGGAATAGCCGAATCACCATCAGCAGCAAAAACAGAAGGAGATAATGAAAGAACAGAAAGAGTTATTAAAGAGTACTTCAGTTTTTTTAACATAAAAATTACCTTATACAATTTCACGAGTTAATCGGTCGAAATAACCGAATAGAAAACCAGAAGCAAAACCTGAAGTAACCAAAACCGAACATAAAGAAATTAATTCAACCATAATTACCTCGGAGCAGTTAAGCGACCAGCAATAAATGACAATAAAAAAAGAACAAAAGAGAGTGAAACGTAAATAAAATCTATTAATTCAATAATGAACTGTTGTTCAAGCATCACTCTCTCCTAAAATAGAGAAATCATTTATTAATAGGTATCAATATGATTTTACCAACTCTAATTTTTTGAAAATCACCTACATATAAACTAGATTCATGTAATTCATATAATCCAGCAGGATAAGGTGATTGACCTGAGTCTAAATTGAATTTAAATAACTGTGGATAATCGCCACCAAGAAAAAATATGCAGACTGCTCATTTATTGTAAATGGTTTACCATCACGCTTGGATACTCCAGAGCGGCTATCTACAATTGCTTGGTTAGGTTTTATTTCAATTTTTATCATTATACAATCCTATTAATTTTAAAAAAAACATTATATTGACAACATACTAATTATGCAGCGTAAAGGAATCTTGGCTTATAATACCAATCAGGAACGATACAGTCAGATATTAAAACTTCTCTTCTATTTTTAACAAAAACAGGGCTAAATTTTGAAATGTCACAACGCTGTGCAATATCAATTCCAATTTTTCGGAGTCTAGCTCTATGTGTTTTAACTTGAGATTTATTGAAGTCAAATGAATGACCGTGCATCCATTGAATTGCATACATTGCAGTGGTATTTGCAGAGCGAGTGGTTTCTACAACCCCTTCATTAACAAGATGCTCACTAATAGTGTCAAAATCCATAGCAGTCACCGACAGTTTATTATCTAAATTAATAAATTCATTATGAAGTGTTTTTAATACACTATAGTCACTTAATCCCCAGTAGTTTAATTTTTTCTTTTGCAAAAATCGGGATTTCAACTTTTGTTCAAATCTAACCACGCCATTTTTTTTACAATAATCTATAACTTTATTTAAATAATTTAATTCTTGTGAGTTTTCACCAAATTTGTTTTTTATCTTAGATAAAGAATGAAGAATTAGTTCATTTCCCTTATTGTAAACAGTTGGATAAATTAAATGTGCATTTCCTTGTTTTGAGAGCCAATCTACTGACTTTCCATTACTATGTAATCTAGGCAAGCTATTACGATAAGAAAGAGTAGATAACCCTGAAATATAATGGTCTTCATTATCTTCACCAACAGAACGATTTGATGTTATATGCAATTCTTTAATTATTGCACCATCAGAAATAACTCTAACCTTTTCATTGTCTTTAGTTTGCAAGTGAAATCGACGAGTACATTTAGTAAAAACTGGTAATCCTAAGCTGGTAAGAACATGATTATAAACAGTAACGCAAGAATCGATCGTTTCTAATCCAAATAAATTATCTAACCTTCCCCATTTTGATGGGTTGCCGGATACTTTTAATAATGAACCTCTTATAGAGATCGATAATTGGTCACAAAAAGATCCTTTATGTGAAAATGTAGGTTGGCTCAAAGATGATGCTTCCCCACTATCAATATGAATTCTTTGATAAGCAACATCACTAAGAATCGGCAATTGAATGCCGAAATCTTGCTCTATTGTTAACCAATCAAAGAACATAAAGCACCTTTTGAACTAATGAACTCATGAACACAGTGAAAATAATATAACACTATTTAACTCATGAGTTCAATACCTCATTAATGAAATGAGTTCATGAGGTATATAATGAAAAACTTAATAAGGTAATGAGGTCATGTCATGTCTAAAAGAGCCACTTATAACGTAACAGAGAGTAGGAAAATCAAGCTAGAAAGGCTGGCAATAAATGCTAGTGTAAAGCTTGAAAGAACAGTCACATGGACGGAGCTTCTAACATATAAATTGATAATCATTCAAAAGAATTATCAGAAGATTTCATTGAAAATGAAATTGCGAAAAAAAGAAATTGATAAACTGAAAGTAGTAGTAGAGATAAAAATCACCCTAAGCAAAACATAAAAGTACGGGAAACCATACTAAAGTTCGGGTGTCACTGAACCCCGAACCGCTTTGCGGTATACATTAACATCAAAAAAGGAGTATAAAATGCTTAATTCATTCTATAGTGCTAATGGTTTATATGAACACCTACGAGCTTTTTACATGGATTCCTTCCCGCATGCGAGAGAATACAAGTGTATATTTTTTCTGAATTTTTTATTGCGTAGCGAAAAATGTAGCGGAATATTACACGATGAAGATGGAAAGTTAGTCTTTATAGAAAAAGAACGCCACTGGATAAATGCATATTTTAATGACCCTGAATTTTTAGCCACAATTGCAGAGGATAGTAATGCCTTTAATCATTGGCTACTCGAGGAAGGTTATATTAGAGGTGGGGTTGCTACTAAATTATTGGTTAACTCAACATCACTATATAAACCATAACTAATTGATTAAAATGGAAATAATCAGATATGAAAAATAATGAATTTGACGTTAATAGGGTGTACGGAATTATTAAATCATATTATGTTGATAAAATGCCACACCCAACTGATTTCTCAGCTATTGATGCAATTAATATCTTCATTAAGAGATATTTCAATAGTGATTCTTACTTAGAAAAAATAGATAATGAAACATACAAATACCACGGTGTAACTGAAATGCCCACAGATGATTGGGACGCATTAGTTTATATGTATACTCAAAGAGAAATAGATTTTTTTCAAAATGAAAAGAATATATTAGACTTAGTTTCAGACGTCATTGAGCTGCAGAAATGGTTAGTATCTGAAAATTATATTTCAAAGGATGGTGTGATAAAAGGAAAAATGGTAGACAATTTAAATTTAGTTTAAAAATAAGTGTGCTGAAAATCATTACATTAAATATTTAAATTTTTATTTCAAAATAATAAAAGCTGACAAGAGGTTATTAACCCATAAAATTAAAACTATTGAAATGAAAAATATAAAGGATAAGAAATGAGTAATAGAAAAATAAAAAAAGAAAAGAACATACTGAAAGACGTAAGGATAAAAATACCAGAAAATTCAACGCACTATGCGCTATTTAACCTTAAATTAAAATCATATATATCAATAGAGTATATGATAACTTGTGAAGAGGATGTAAAGTACACTAATGACCTAAATAAAGCCTATATAACTGAGGAGATATGTGATGGAGTTATGGATATTATAGAATTAGATATAGAAAAAAAAGATGATGAATTATATTCATTATGTTTCATACCAGTTATTGGAACAATATTAGGGGTAATAGTAGACTCAAGTGAATTAAAGGAAATCAACGACATAACAGATAATAAGGTTGGTAATTTGGCTATTGCCATGATAACAAAACAAATAAACCAATTAGAAAGAATTGAAGCGCTACAAGAAAAATTAACATGACATTTTTGTAATGAACTATTAATTTAATGTAAATGTGGTTTTTTATATCATAAACTAATGGTTTTGCAATGAAATAAATTATTTATATTAATTGGAGAAATAAAATGGAACTAAGTAAAGGAATTTTATTAATTTTCGGACTAATTATTGTATGTGCTTATTTGGGAATATATAAGAAATAAAATGGGTTCGCATAATGCGCTCTATGTCTAAAGACGAACCTTCCCGATTGCGGTAAACCCCAACCCCATTCTACCGCAATCGCTCAGAACCCTTTTTAACATAGCGACATATCTATTATGCGAACCTAAACGTAAAATGAGGCATTCTAGTGTACTGAGTGGAATCGTGTTGGCTTATCGTCTGGTTTCCGACGTGCTTTTTTACGTAAAATCATATCTAACTCAGATTTTTGATTCGCTAACGCTGCCTCCCTAGATAACGGCAAGTCGTTTAACTTTGCACTAACCAGCAATGTAGATAAAAATAACTTATTATGTTTTATGCGTTTTCTTTTCATTTCCCAATCCTGTTATTATGCCTATCAAATGGAGAGCTACACAATGCAAATGCATAACCCGCCACACGTTGGCGAACTCATCAATGAAGCCTTAATGGAATCTAATATTGACCTCGCCACATTTGCCAACATGTTGAATGCTGAACTGTCTTTTACTCAACAACTCGTTAATGGTCAAATAAAAATTAATATCGAACTGGCTGAAAAACTATCATCAATACTTGGAAGCTCAACAAAATTTTGGTTGAATATTCAAAGTAATTACAACGACTTTTAATTCTGTCTTTTGGGGGAAGCTTGAATAAGTTGCTATAACTTTCTTTTGTCTTCGACCATCAAACAATTTTATTGTTGAAAGTTATATCAAAAAATGGTCTAACAGGAGGCGCAAGCGCGGTTCCTAGCTACTTGATAAGTCCCCTCGTTTTATCGGCGAATAAAAGATTGCATAACATGATGCTAATGAGTGTCGCCTTACATGCCCTAAAGGGCATCAAAATTGATAACATTCAAGATGAAATAGTATTAATATGGTCAATTCGTTTTAAAGGTAGCATACCGTCCGCTCACGCAGACAGCACGCCACCTTTAAAACGACAATTAACAATATAAGATAAATAATTTTAATCTTATATATTTCAAATAGATGAAATCACTCGGGCGCGAATAAGTATATACATCGTATTTTCTGTTTCTGATTCAGAGGTAGAATCAAACATCCAACCAATAAGAGGTATAGAAGAAGCTCCAGGTGTGGAATCTTTTTGATTTATAGCGTTATGCTGAATTAACCCACCAATTAATAAAGTATCTCCATCTTTTAACTGCACAGTTGTTTTTATTGTCCTCTCATTCAATATGATATCTGATGCTGATGTAATATTTGAAATAGACCCTGAATTAGACGAAATATCAAGCATGATTGAGCCATCACCAAGAACGACAGGAGTCACTTTTAAATTAACGCCAACATCACGCCTAGAAATTGTTTGAAAAGGATTTTTAGCATCAACGCCCTGTCCTACCAACTTACCTGTAACAATAGGAACGTTCTGTCCTGAAGAGATATATCCTTCAGAACCAGATAACGTAAGAATTCGAGGAACAGAAAGAATTTTAGAATCTTGCTCACCTTCAACGGCAGTTAATGCAAGCGAAAGAATATTACCAGAAAAAATGCCAAACGCCCCACCTTTTGAAGTTAGCGTGTCGGTTAATGAAGAGGTGTTTATACCCCCTGCTATTTTTGAATCAGTACGTTTGCCAGCCGCAAATGAAAAATCAAAAGAACTTCCCTTGCCAACTTCAAACATTATCGCCTCGATAAGAACTTGGCTGTTTCTAACATCAATATCATGAATAAACGACTCAATATTATCAAAGTTTCCTTTTACTGATGTCACTATTAGCGAATTTGATGCAGTATCCAATACAACGGAAGAACCTGACGTTGGTAATGATTTCAAAAAAATATCAACTACTGGCAATGCTGATTTTGCTGTGATTTTATTAAATTTAAACAACTTAGTGTCTAATTCTAACAGTTTGGGTGTAGCTGCTATTGGGTAATCAAGTAAAGTATCAAAAGATGACCCATCATGTTGATTATTCTGATTCCATTCATCTTGAACGATTTCAGAATCGTTAGATAGCTTAGATAAATCAATTGATGGATTGGGTTTTATTATTAATGGATTACCACTGATTACTTCATAACCTCTTGAAGCCATTACTGAAAGAAAAAAGGAGTCCAAATTTGAAGCGTCGATATCTGAATTATATATTGTGATTCGGTCATCAAATTTAGCAGGTAAAATAACGCCTTTTCCAGATAATTGAGCATACCAGTTTACGAAGTCTGCAATAGGGGCATTGCTCATCTCAATGGTTTGAGATAAAGATAACGAGCTAAATAACAAAGTAAAAGAGATGATGATTTTATTTGCAAGTGATTTCATAAATAACCCCCTTTTCTATCAAACTAGCCTTACATGGCGAGACAGACGAGATTTCAATACCTGATTTTTGTAAATCGGAACTTGAAAATAATTTATTATCAGATGAAAATGTATAGCGGTAATTATTCCCATGTTTAAAATATGATTCTATTTTTAAATTACTTAAGCTATTTTGAAGATTAGTATCTTTTTGACTAAAGTATTTACTATAAAAATATTGAGAAACTAAACAGATAGCAATACCTAAAAGAATAAGATAAAGCCTTTTTGAACGCTTAAAATATATTTTTGTTAATCTCATAATAAAAGATAATCCAAATTTAACCTTAGATCCTGAATAATAACTAGGCGGAAGAAGAGAATAAGCCCCATGATTATAAAAATCAGAAAATTGCTGTTTAGTATCATAAGCCGCATACAAAGGAGACCCCTGATAAATCCACTTATCAACAGTTAGAGAAGTAGGAGAATCACCATATTTAACAATCGATACGTGTATTTTTGGTAAAGAAAAAGCGCCAAAGGTAATAAGTTTAAGAATGCCATGTATAAAGGGAAGTCTTAATCTATCCAACCTATACGGCAATAAACAACATGCTCCGCAAACATCAAACGAGATTGTTTATCAACAACATGTAGATTTAGACAAGAAAAATAAACATCCATCCTAATTTTCTAGCATGAGCTATCCAATTAATTAAATCCTGTCTATTTTTATCAGCCCATGACCTAGAGTTAAACCACGTTCCACACTCATCAAGAACGAGAAGACCATTTAAAGATTCATCATAAGTAGAATTACCACGACCAATGCATTCTAAATCAAAAGAAGATGGCTTATCAGGAACACGAATTAAATTTACATTTTTAGCATAATAACCAAACATGCCAGTAAGTGAATATTAAGATTTGTAGCAACCTTTCTACCTTTCATAAGTAATCTTTTATCTTATAAACAGCAGATAAAGTTTTCCTGAACCTAATTTACCTGTCACAAAATAAACAGCCATATACCCCCCCACTAATAAACAAACATAAAATAAAAATAAACAGAAAGAATAGAGCTAACAAAAATAAATAATAAAATCACAGCTTTAAAAACGGCAGCGGCTATTGTGGAAAATTCAGAGTCGATTAAAGACAAGCCTTTAAAAAAGATAGATAAAAAAGAAGAAAAAAAGATGATTGGATTAATTTAATAAAAATTTCACTGACCATAATTAAAATGCTCCTAAAGCCATAGCTAAACGATGTTTTCCAAGAAAGAACAAGTGAAAGAACGTAATTAGAAACAATAATATAAATACATGTTTCGAAATTCTCAGGGATAAAAACAGATAAAGTATTAATAAAAGGGATATAAAGATATAGAGGTATAAATCCAATCAACAAGATTAGATATAAAACCACCAAAAGTATATTTGACAACAGCATAAGTAATAACAAAAACCAGCAATATTTTTATGATTTTGAAAAGAAATGAAGCAGCAACAAATATACGCCAAGCATTAAAAAGCCATGTGATAATTGCGGGAATCCAAGCTAAAGTAAAGGCATGATATTTACCGATTAATTTTTTGAAGGTTCTGGTTTTAATGCATTAATGGTACTGGTAAAAGAAAACCAAACCGTATAAAAAAAACAAAAACATAATAAAAAACCATCCTTATTTTTCAATAACAACACAATCAATGACCATTTCATAAGGAAAACCCTCGAATATATAAATAGGTTCACAAACCTTATATTAGGAAGAATGTCAAAAATAGAATTTGAAAACCTATCGATACCGAATAAACTTGTGAAAGTACCATAAGATTTAAAGTCACCACCAAAATTAATTTCAGATGAATTTACACCGCCATCAATTTTGTTAGCAATGTTAGAAAGCGTAAATCAGATGGCAAACCAGAAGTAAATCCTGATAACTGTTCAGAATATGTATTAGAAAAAGAATTAACAAAATTAGAATTAGCAGAAGAAGATTATTGAAGATATAACGAATACTCATGAGTATTTCTATAGCCCATTTCAGAAGAAAAAGCAGACTTATTATCTAATACAGGAGAAAAAGTAGAACCAAAATAGAATCAAAAGAACCAATCCATTCTTGATGTGTTTTTTCTTCAGGTCTCAAATAACGTTCAATTTTCGCAATGTTACCATCAATATTCTGCAATCTTCTATCCATAGATGTAGCTGAATCTTTAATAGAAGAAGTGTCAGAAGAAATACTATAAGTATTAGAAGATATATTGCTAGTGTTCTTTGAAATATTAGTTGTAATTATTACTAATAACATTACTATTCTTAGAAATATTATTAGTATTTTGATTGATAGATTTATTTTCGGATAAAATATTCTTTAAACACCGGAATACTCACCGTTACCGCCACCTTCATTGCCGCCACCTTCATTGCCGCCACCTTCATTGCCGCCACTTTCATTACCGCCGCCTCATTACCGCCGCCTTCACAGCCATTAGGGTCAGTACAACCTCCCCACCTTGACCATAAATATAACTATCACTTGAAGATAAATCAGCAGCACCGATAGGAGCCCAGTCAGCTAAAACACGATAAGGATTTTCAAATTTAAAAATTGAATCACCAACATCGGTATACTCACAGCCATTATCAGCATTCTGAAAGAAATAATTTTACCATCAAAAGAAGGAAATGCAGAAGTATTATAAAGAGTCGGCTGGCTTTCACAGTACTTATCCATAGAACCGCCCTCTATAGAGGGGCAACCAGAAGTTTTATCTAAATTATTACGTGAATAAACTTTTTCTTGAGGACAAAAAAAAGCACGATAAGTAACAATAAATTTAACTGAATTAACTTTGTCTTTATAAGTGTATTCACTCTTATCCTCGACCCAATCAACAATACATTTAAATTTATTGTCATATTTAACAGATAAAGCAGGAGGAATAGAACCAGGAATCCTAGTAGGTAAAGTAATTAAATCCTCTGTACGCTTGCGAGTACTAATGCTATTAAAAAGTCCCATCATAACATTGAGAGGCTCTATAAGATTCCTGTGGATAATCAACTGACATAGTCATAGACCAATAACCATATCTGGATCAAAAGGAGAAACAGAGTAATTAACAGCTTCGGATGTTGTGCCCCAAGTTACGTTATATTCTTTTATAACCGAAAGAGAAGAAAAAGGAGGTAAGTAAAAGAAAATAAAGTAAATATTTAAATTTCATGAAAACCTCTAAAATAGAAGTGGGGCAAGAGCCCCACAATAAAAAATTAAACTTTTGATGTGCCTTTTTTAAATAACTTAACTGCAATCCAACCAGTTGCAACTAAAGCAATAACAGGCCAAAGAAGATTAAGCATTTCTGTGGCAGTTGAACCGATGCCAGTAATTGCATCTTTTGCCGCTTGAGGAATAGCCGAATCACCATCAGCAGCAAAAACAGAAGGAGATAATGAAAGAACAGAAAGAGTTATTAAAGAGTACTTCAGTTTTTTTAACATAAAAATTACCTTATACAATTTCACGAGTTAATCGGTCGAAATAACCGAATAGAAAACCAGAAGCAAAACCTGAAGTAACCAAAACCGAACATAAAGAAATTAATTCAACCATAATTACCTCGGAGCAGTTAAGCGACCAGCAATAAATGACAATAAAAAAAGAACAAAAGAGAGTGAAACGTAAATAAAATCTATTAATTCAATAATGAACTGTTGTTCAAGCATCACTCTCTCCTTAAAATAGAGAAATCATTTATTAATAGGTATCAATATGATTTTACCAACTCTAATTTTTTGAAAATCACCTACATATAAACTAGATTCATGTAATTCATATAATCCAGCAGGATAAGGTGATTGACCTGAGTCTAAATTGAATTTAAATAACTGTGGATAATCGCCACCAAGAAAAATAATGCAGACTGCTCATTTATTGTAAATGGTTTACCATCACGCTTGGATACTCCAGAGCGGCTATCTACAATTGCTTGGTTAGGTTTTATTTCAATTTTTATCATTATACAATCCTATTAATTTTAAAAAAAACATTATATTGACAACATACTAATTATGCAGCGTAAAGGAATCTTGGCTTATAATACCAATCAGGAACGATACAGTCAGATATTAAAACTTCTCTTCTATTTTTAACAAAAACAGGGCTAAATTTTGAAATGTCACAACGCTGTGCAATATCAATTCCAATTTTTCGGAGTCTAGCTCTATGTGTTTTAACTTGAGATTTATTGAAGTCAAATGAATGACCGTGCATCCATTGAATTGCATACATTGCAGTGGTATTTGCAGAGCGAGTGGTTTCTACAACCCCTTCATTAACAAGATGCTCACTAATAGTGTCAAAATCCATAGCAGTCACCGACAGTTTATTATCTAAATTAATAAATTCATTATGAAGTGTTTTTAATACACTATAGTCACTTAATCCCCAGTAGTTTAATTTTTTTTTTGCAAAAATCGGGATTTCAACTTTTGTTCAAATCTAACCACGCCATTTTTTTTACAATAATCTATAACTTTATTTAAATAATTTAATTCTTGTGAGTTTTCACCAAATTTGTTTTTTATCTTAGATAAAGAATGAAGAATTAGTTCATTTCCCTTATTGTAAACAGTTGGATAAATTAAATGTGCATTTCCTTGTTTTGAGAGCCAATCTACTGACTTTCCATTACTATGTAATCTAGGCAAGCTATTACGATAAGAAAGAGTAGATAACCCTGAAATATAATGGTCTTCATTATCTTCACCAACAGAACGATTTGATGTTATATGCAATTCTTTAATTATTGCACCATCAGAAATAACTCTAACCTTTTCATTGTCTTTAGTTTGCAAGTGAAATCGACGAGTACATTTAGTAAAAACTGGTAATCCTAAGCTGGTAAGAACATGATTATAAACAGTAACGCAAGAATCGATCGTTTCTAATCCAAATAAATTATCTAACCTTCCCCATTTTGATGGGTTGCCGGATACTTTTAATAATGAACCTCTTATAGAGATCGATAATTGGTCACAAAAAGATCCTTTATGTGAAAATGTAGGTTGGCTCAAAGATGATGCTTCCCCACTATCAATGAATTCTTTGATAAGCAACATCACTAAGAATCGGCAATTGAATGCCGAAATCTTGCTCTATTGTTAACCAATCAAAGAACATAAAGCACCTTTTGAACTAATGAACTCATGAACACAGTGAAAATAATATAACACTATTTAACTCATGAGTTCAATACCTCATTAATGAAATGAGTTCATGAGGTATATAATGAAAAACTTAATAAGGTAATGAGGTCATGTCATGTCTAAAAGAGCCACTTATAACGTAACAGAGAGTAGGAAAATCAAGCTAGAAAGGCTGGCAATAAATGCTAGTGTAAAGCTTGAAAGAACAGTCACATGGACGGAGCTTCTAACATATAAATTGATAATCATTCAAAAGAATTATCAGAAGATTTCATTGAAAATGAAATTGCGAAAAAAAGAAATTGATAAACTAAAGTAGTAGTAGAGATAAAAATCACCCTAAGCAAAACATAAAAGTACGGGAAACCATACTAAAGTTCGGGTGTCACTGAACCCCGAACCGCTTTGCGGTATACATTAACATCAAAAAAGGAGTATAAAATGCTTAATTCATTCTATAGTGCTAATGGTTTATATGAACACCTACGAGCTTTTTACATGGATTCCTTCCCGCATGCGAGAGAATACAAGTGTATATTTTTTCTGAATTTTTTATTGCGTAGCGAAAAATGTAGCGGAATATTACACGATGAAGATGGAAAGTTAGTCTTTATAGAAAAAGAACGCCACTGGATAAATGCATATTTTAATGACCCTGAATTTTTAGCCACAATTGCAGAGGATAGTAATGCCTTTAATCATTGGCTACTCGAGGAAGGTTATATTAGAGGTGGGGTTGCTACTAAATTATTGGTTAACTCAACATCACTATATAAACCATAACTAATTGATTAAAATGGAAATAATCAGATATGAAAAATAATGAATTTGACGTTAATAGGGTGTACGGAATTATTAAATCATATTATGTTGATAAAATGCCACACCCAACTGATTTCTCAGCTATTGATGCAATTAATATCTTCATTAAGAGATATTTCAATAGTGATTCTTACTTAGAAAAAATAGATAATGAAACATACAAATACCACGGTGTAACTGAAATGCCCACAGATGATTGGGACGCATTAGTTTATATGTATACTCAAAGAGAAATAGATTTTTTTCAAAATGAAAAGAATATATTAGACTTAGTTTCAGACGTCATTGAGCTGCAGAAATGGTTAGTATCTGAAAATTATATTTCAAAGGATGGTGTGATAAAAGGAAAAATGGTAGACAATTTAAATTTAGTTTAAAAATAAGTGTGCTGAAAATCATTACATTAAATATTTAAATTTTTATTTCAAAATAATAAAAGCTGACAAGAGGTTATTAACCCATAAAATTAAAACTATTGAAATGAAAAATATAAAGGATAAGAAATGAGTAATAGAAAAATAAAAAAAGAAAAGAACATACTGAAAGACGTAAGGATAAAAATACCAGAAAATTCAACGCACTATGCGCTATTTAACCTTAAATTAAAATCATATATATCAATAGAGTATATGATAACTTGTGAAGAGGATGTAAAGTACACTAATGACCTAAATAAAGCCTATATAACTGAGGAGATATGTGATGGAGTTATGGATATTATAGAATTAGATATAGAAAAAAAAGATGATGAATTATATTCATTATGTTTCAACCAGTTATTGGAACAATATTAGGGGTAATAGTAGACTCAAGTGAATTAAAGGAAATCAACGACATAACAGATAATAAGGTTGGTAATTTGGCTATTGCCATGATAACAAAACAAATAAACCAATTAGAAAGAATTGAAGCGCTACAAGAAAAATTAACATGACATTTTTGTAATGAACTATTAATTTAATGTAAATGTGGTTTTTTATCATAAACTAATGGTTTTGCAATGAAATAAATTATTTATATTAATTGGAGAAATAAAATGGAACTAAGTAAAGGAATTTTATTAATTTTCGGACTAATTATTGTATGTGCTTATTTGGGAATATATAAGAAATAAAATGGGTTCGCATAATGCGCTCTATGTCTAAAGACGAACCTTCCCGATTGCGGTAAACCCCAACCCCATTCTACCGCAATCGCTCAGAACCCTTTTTAACATAGCGACATATCTATTATGCGAACCTAAACGTAAAATGAGGCATTCTAGTGTACTGAGTGGAATCGTGTTGGCTTATCGTCTGGTTTCCGACGTGCTTTTTTACGTAAAATCATATCTAACTCAGATTTTTGATTCGCTAACGCTGCCTCCCTAGATAACGGCAAGTCGTTTAACTTTGCACTAACCAGCAATGTAGATAAAAATAACTTATTATGTTTTATGCGTTTTCTTTTCATTTCCCAATCCTGTTATTATGCCTATCAAATGGAGAGCTACACAATGCAAATGCATAACCCGCCACACGTTGGCGAACTCATCAATGAAGCCTTAATGGAATCTAATATTGACCTCGCCACATTTGCCAACATGTTGAATGCTGAACTGTCTTTTACTCAACAACTCGTTAATGGTCAAATAAAAATTAATATCGAACTGGCTGAAAAACTATCATCAATACTTGGAAGCTCAACAAAATTTTGGTTGAATATTCAAAGTAATTACAACGACTTTTAATTCTGTCTTTTGGGGGAAGCTTGAATAAGTTGCTATAACTTTCTTTTGTCTTCGACCATCAAACAATTTTATTGTTGAAAGTTATATCAAAAAATGGTCTAACAGGAGGCGCAAGCGCGGTTCCTAGCTACTTGATAAGTCCCCTCGTTTTATCGGCGAATAAAAGATTGCATAACATGATGCTAATGAGTGTCGCCTTACATGCCCTAAAGGGCATCAAAATTGATAACATTCAAGATGAAATATAGTATTAATATGGTCAATTCGTTTTAAAGGTAGCATACCGTCCGCTCACGCAGACAGCACGCCACCTTTAAAACGACAATTAACAATATAAGATAAATAATTTTAATCTTATATATTTCAAATAGATGAAATCACTCGGGCGCGAATAAGTATATACATCGTATTTTCTGTTTCTGATTCAGAGGTAGAATCAAACATCCAACCAATAAGAGGTATAGAAGAAGCTCCAGGTGTGGAATCTTTTTGATTTATAGCGTTATGCTGAATTAACCCACCAATTAATAAAGTATCTCCATCTTTTAACTGCACAGTTGTTTTTATTGTCCTCTCATTCAATATGATATCTGATGCTGATGTAATATTTGAAATAGACCCTGAATTAGACGAAATATCAAGCATGATTGAGCCATCACCAAGAACGACAGGAGTCACTTTTAAATTAACGCCAACATCACGCCTAGAAATTGTTTGAAAAGGATTTTTAGCATCAACGCCCTGTCCTACCAACTTACCTGTAACAATAGGAACGTTCTGTCCTGAAGAGATATATCCTTCAGAACCAGATAACGTAAGAATTCGAGGAACAGAAAGAATTTTAGAATCTTGCTCACCTTCAACGGCAGTTAATGCAAGCGAAAGAATATTACCAGAAAAAATGCCAAACGCCCCACCTTTTGAAGTTAGCGTGTCGGTTAATGAAGAGGTGTTTATACCCCCTGCTATTTTTGAATCAGTACGTTTGCCAGCCGCAAATGAAAAATCAAAAGAACTTCCCTTGCCAACTTCAAACATTATCGCCTCGATAAGAACTTGGCTGTTTCTAACATCAATATCATGAATAAACGACTCAATATTATCAAAGTTTCCTTTTACTGATGTCACTATTAGCGAATTTGATGCAGTATCCAATACAACGGAAGAACCTGACGTTGGTAATGATTTCAAAAAAATATCAACTACTGGCAATGCTGATTTTGCTGTGATTTTATTAAATTTAAACAACTTAGTGTCTAATTCTAACAGTTTGGGTGTAGCTGCTATTGGGTAATCAAGTAAAGTATCAAAAGATGACCCATCATGTTGATTATTCTGATTCCATTCATCTTGAACGATTTCAGAATCGTTAGATAGCTTAGTTAGATAAATCAATTGATGGATTGGGTTTTATTATTAATGGATTACCACTGATTACTTCATAACCTCTTGAAGCCATTACTGAAAGAAAAAAGGAGTCCAAATTTGAAGCGTCGATATCTGAATTATATATTGTGATTCGGTCATCAAATTTAGCAGGTAAAATAACGCCTTTTCCAGATAATTGAGCATACCAGTTTACGAAGTCTGCAATAGGGGCATTGCTCATCTCAATGGTTTGAGATAAAGATAACGAGCTAAATAACAAAGTAAAAGAGATGATGATTTTATTTGCAAGTGATTTCATAAATAACCCCCTTTTCTATCAAACTAGCCTTACATGGCGAGACAGACGAGATTTCAATACCTGATTTTTGTAAATCGGAACTTGAAAATAATTTATTATCAGATGAAAATGTATAGCGGTAATTATTCCCATGTTTAAAATATGATTCTATTTTTAAATTACTTAAGCTATTTTGAAGATTAGTATCTTTTTGACTAAAGTATTTACTATAAAAATATTGAGAAACTAAACAGATAGCAATACCTAAAAGAATAAGATAAAGCCTTTTTGAACGCTTAAAATATATTTTTGTTAATCTCATAATAAAAGATAATCCAAATTTAACCTTAGATCCTGAATAATAACTAGGCGGAAGAAGAGAATAAGCCCCATGATTATAAAAATCAGAAAATTGCTGTTTAGTATCATAAGCCGCATACAAAGGAGACCCCTGATAAATCCACTTATCAACAGTTAGAGAAGTAGGAGAATCACCATATTTAACAATCGATACGTGTATTTTTGGTAAAGAAAAAGCGCCAAAGGTAATAAGTTTAAGAATGCCATGTATAAAGGGAAGTCTTAATCTATCCAACCTACGGCAATAAACAACATGCTCCGCAAACATCAAACGAGATTGTTTATCAACAACATGTAGATTTTGAACAAGAAAAATAACATCCCATCCTAATTTTCTAGCATGAGCTATCCAATTAATTAAATCCTGTCTATTTTTATCAGCCCATGACCTAGAGTTAAACCACGTTCCACACTCATCAAGAACGAGAAGACCATTTAAAGATTCATCATAAGTAGAATTACCACGACCAATGCATTCTAAATCAAAAGAAGATGGCTTATCAGGAACACGAATTAAATTTACATTTTTAGCATAATAACCAAACATGCCAGTAAGTGAAATATTAAGATTTGTAGCAACCTTTCTACCTTTCATAAGGTAATCTTTTATCTTATAAACAGCAGATAAAGTTTTTCCTGAACCTAATTTACCTGTCACAAAATAAACAGCCATATACCCCCCACTAATAAACAAACATAAAATAAAAATAAACAGAAAGAATAGAGCTAACAAAAATAAATAATAAAATCACAGCTTTAAAAACGGCAGCGGCTATTGTGGAAAATTCAGAGTCGATTAAAGACAAGCCTTTAAAAAAGATAGATAAAATAAGAAGAAAAAAAGATGATTGGATTAATTTAATAAAAATTTCACTGACCATAATTAAAATGCTCCTAAAGCCATAGCTAAACGATGTTTCCAAGAAAGAACAAGTGAAAGAACGTAATTAGAAACAATAATATAAATACATGTTTCGAAATTCTCAGGGATAAAAACAGATAAAGTATTAATAAAAGGTGATATATAAGATATAGAGGTATAAATCCAATCAACAAGATTAGATATAAAACCACCAAAAGTATATTTGACAACAGCATAAGTAATAACAAAACCAGCAATATATTTTATGATTTTGAAAAGAAATGAAGCAGCAACAAATATACGCCAAGCATTAAAAAGCCATGTGATAATTGCGGGAATCCAAGCTAAAAGTAAAGGCATGATATTTACCGATTAATTTTTTGAAGGTTCTGGTTTTAATGCATTAATGGTACTGGTAAAAGAAAACCAAACCGTATAAAAAAACAAAACATAATAAAAAACCATCCTTATTTTTTCAATAACAACACAATCAATGACCATTTCATAAGGAAAACCCTCGAATATATAAATAGGTTCACAAACCTTATATTTAGGAAGAATGTCAAAAATAGAATTTGAAAACCTATCGATACCGAATAAACTTGTGAAAGTACCATAAGATTTAAAGTCACCACCAAAATTAATTTCAGATGAATTTACACCGCCATCAATTTTGTTAGCAATGTTAGAAAGCTGTAAATCAGATGGCAAACCAGAAGTAAATCCTGATAACTGTTCAGAATATGTATTAGAAAAAGAATTAACAAAATTAGAATTAGCAGAAGAAGATGCTATTGAAGAATATAACGAATACTCATGAGTATTTCTATAGCCCATTTCAGAAGAAAAAGCAGACTTATTATCTAATACAGGAGAAAAAGTAGAACCAAAAATAGAATCAAAAGAACCAATCCATTCTTGATGTGTTTTTTCTTCAGGTCTCAAATAACGTTCAATTTTCGCAATGTTACCATCAATATTCTGCAATCTTCTATCCATAGATGTAGCTGAATCTTTAATAGAAGAAGTGTCAGAAGAAATACTATAAGTATTAGAAGATATATTGCTAGTGTTCTTTGAAATATTAGTTGTATTATTACTAATAACATTACTATTCTTAGAAATATTATTAGTATTTTGATTGATAGATTTATTTTCGGATAAAATATTCTTTAAAACACCGGAATACTCACCGTTACCGCCACCTTCATTGCCGCCACCTTCATTGCCGCCACCTTCATTGCCGCCACTTTCATTACCGCCGCCTTCATTACCGCCGCCTTCACAGCCATTAGGGTCAGTACAACCTCCCTCACCTTGACCATAAATATAACTATCACTTGAAGATAAATCAGCAGCACCGATAGGAGCCCAGTCAGCTAAAACACGATAAGGATTTTCAAATTTAAAAATTGAATCACCAACATCGGTATACTCACAGCCATTATCAGCATTCTGAAAGAAATAATTTTTACCATCAAAAGAAGGAAATGCAACAGAAGTATTATAAAGAGTCGGCTGGCTTTCACAGTACTTATCCATAGAACCGCCCTCTATAGATGGGCAACCAGAAGTTTTATCTAAATTATTACGTGAATAAACTTTTTCTTGAGGACAAAAAAAAGCACGATAAGTAACAATAAATTTAACTGAATTAACTTTGTCTTTATAAGTGTATTCACTCTTATCCTCGACCCAATCAACAATACATTTAAATTTATTGTCATATTTAACAGATAAAGCAGGAGGAATAGAACCAGGAATCCTAGTAGGTAAAGTAATTAAATCCTCTGTACGCTTGCGAGTACTAATGCTATTAAAAGATGTCCCATCATAACATTGAGAGGCTCTATAAGATTCCTGTGGATAATCAACTGACATAGTCATAGACCAATAACCAGTATCTGGATCAAAAGGAGAAACAGAGTAATTAACAGCTTCGGATGTTGTGCCCCAAGTTACGTTATATTCTTTTATAACCGAAAGAGAAGAAAAAGAGGTAAGTAAAAGAAAATAAAGTAAATATTTAAATTTCATGAAAACCTCTAAAATAGAAGTGGGGCAAGAGCCCCACAATAAAAAATTAAACTTTTGATGTGCCTTTTTTAAATAACTTAACTGCAATCCAACCAGTTGCAACTAAAGCAATAACAGGCCAAAGAAGATTAAGCATTTCTGTGGCAGTTGAACCGATGCCAGTAATTGCATCTTTTGCCGCTTGAGGAATAGCCGAATCACCATCAGCAGCAAAAACAGAAGGAGATAATGAAAGAACAGAAAGAGTTATTAAAGAGTACTTCAGTTTTTTTAACATAAAAATTACCTTATACAATTTCACGAGTTAATCGGTCGAAATAACCGAATAGAAAACCAGAAGCAAAACCTGAAGTAACCAAAACCGAACATAAAGAAATTAATTCAACCATAATTACCTCGGAGCAGTTAAGCGACCAGCAATAAATGACAATAAAAAAAGAACAAAAGAGAGTGAAACGTAAATAAAATCTATTAATTCAATAATGAACTGTTGTTCAAGCATCACTCTCTCCTTAAAATAGAGAAATCATTTATTAATAGGTATCAATATGATTTTACCAACTCTAATTTTTTGAAAATCACCTACATATAAACTAGATTCATGTAATTCATATAATCCAGCAGGATAAGGTGATTGACCTGAGTCTAAATTGAATTTAAATAACTGTGGATAATCGCCACCAAGAAAAATATATGCAGACTGCTCATTTATTGTAAATGGTTTACCATCACGCTTGGATACTCCAGAGCGGCTATCTACAATTGCTTGGTTAGGTTTTATTTCAATTTTTATCATTATACAATCCTATTAATTTTAAAAAAAACATTATATTGACAACATACTAATTATGCAGCGTAAAGGAATCTTGGCTTATAATACCAATCAGGAACGATACAGTCAGATATTAAAACTTCTCTTCTATTTTTAACAAAAACAGGGCTAAATTTTGAAATGTCACAACGCTGTGCAATATCAATTCCAATTTTTCGGAGTCTAGCTCTATGTGTTTTAACTTGAGATTTATTGAAGTCAAATGAATGACCGTGCATCCATTGAATTGCATACATTGCAGTGGTATTTGCAGAGCGAGTGGTTTCTACAACCCCTTCATTAACAAGATGCTCACTAATAGTGTCAAAATCCATAGCAGTCACCGACAGTTTATTATCTAAATTAATAAATTCATTATGAAGTGTTTTTAATACACTATAGTCACTTAATCCCCAGTAGTTTAATTTTTTCTTTTGCAAAAATCGGGATTTCAACTTTTGTTCAAATCTAACCACGCCATTTTTTTTACAATAATCTATAACTTTATTTAAATAATTTAATTCTTGTGAGTTTTCACCAAATTTGTTTTTTATCTTAGATAAAGAATGAAGAATTAGTTCATTTCCCTTATTGTAAACAGTTGGATAAATTAAATGTGCATTTCCTTGTTTTGAGAGCCAATCTACTGACTTTCCATTACTATGTAATCTAGGCAAGCTATTACGATAAGAAAGAGTAGATAACCCTGAAATATAATGGTCTTCATTATCTTCACCAACAGAACGATTTGATGTTATATGCAATTCTTTAATTATTGCACCATCAGAAATAACTCTAACCTTTTCATTGTCTTTAGTTTGCAAGTGAAATCGACGAGTACATTTAGTAAAAACTGGTAATCCTAAGCTGGTAAGAACATGATTATAAACAGTAACGCAAGAATCGATCGTTTCTAATCCAAATAAATTATCTAACCTTCCCCATTTTGATGGGTTGCCGGATACTTTTAATAATGAACCTCTTATAGAGATCGATAATTGGTCACAAAAAGATCCTTTATGTGAAAATGTAGGTTGGCTCAAAGATGATGCTTCCCCACTATCAATATGAATTCTTTGATAAGCAACATCACTAAGAATCGGCAATTGAATGCCGAAATCTTGCTCTATTGTTAACCAATCAAAGAACATAAAGCACCTTTTGAACTAATGAACTCATGAACACAGTGAAAATAATATAACACTATTTAACTCATGAGTTCAATACCTCATTAATGAAATGAGTTCATGAGGTATATAATGAAAAACTTAATAAGGTAATGAGGTCATGTCATGTCTAAAAGAGCCACTTATAACGTAACAGAGAGTAGGAAAATCAAGCTAGAAAGGCTGGCAATAAATGCTAGTGTAAAGCTTGAAAGAACAGTCACATGGACGGAGCTTCTAACATATATAATTGATAATCATTCAAAAGAATTATCAGAAGATTTCATTGAAAATGAAATTGCGAAAAAAAGAAATTGATAAACTGAAAGTAGTAGTAGAGATAAAAATCACCCTAAGCAAAACATAAAAGTACGGGAAACCATACTAAAGTTCGGGTGTCACTGAACCCCGAACCGCTTTGCGGTATACATTAACATCAAAAAAGGAGTATAAAATGCTTAATTCATTCTATAGTGCTAATGGTTTATATGAACACCTACGAGCTTTTTACATGGATTCCTTCCCGCATGCGAGAGAATACAAGTGTATATTTTTTCTGAATTTTTTATTGCGTAGCGAAAAATGTAGCGGAATATTACACGATGAAGATGGAAAGTTAGTCTTTATAGAAAAAGAACGCCACTGGATAAATGCATATTTTAATGACCCTGAATTTTTAGCCACAATTGCAGAGGATAGTAATGCCTTTAATCATTGGCTACTCGAGGAAGGTTATATTAGAGGTGGGGTTGCTACTAAATTATTGGTTAACTCAACATCACTATATAAACCATAACTAATTGATTAAAATGGAAATAATCAGATATGAAAAATAATGAATTTGACGTTAATAGGGTGTACGGAATTATTAAATCATATTATGTTGATAAAATGCCACACCCAACTGATTTCTCAGCTATTGATGCAATTAATATCTTCATTAAGAGATATTTCAATAGTGATTCTTACTTAGAAAAAATAGATAATGAAACATACAAATACCACGGTGTAACTGAAATGCCCACAGATGATTGGGACGCATTAGTTTATATGTATACTCAAAGAGAAATAGATTTTTTTCAAAATGAAAAGATATATTAGACTTAGTTTCAGACGTCATTGAGCTGCAGAAATGGTTAGTATCTGAAAATTATATTTCAAAGGATGGTGTGATAAAAGGAAAAATGGTAGACAATTTAAATTTAGTTTAAAAATAAGTGTGCTGAAAATCATTACATTAAATATTTAAATTTTTATTTCAAAATAATAAAAGCTGACAAGAGGTTATTAACCCATAAAATTAAAACTATTGAAATGAAAAATATAAAGGATAAGAAATGAGTAATAGAAAAATAAAAAAAGAAAAGAACATACTGAAAGACGTAAGGATAAAAATACCAGAAAATTCAACGCACTATGCGCTATTTAACCTTAAATTAAAATCATATATCAATAGAGTATATGATAACTTGTGAAGAGGATGTAAAGTACACTAATGACCTAAATAAAGCCTATATAACTGAGGAGATATGTGATGGAGTTATGGATATTATAGAATTAGATATAGAAAAAAAAGATGATGAATTATATTCATTATGTTTCATACCAGTTATTGGAACAATATTAGGGGTAATAGTAGACTCAAGTGAATTAAAGGAAATCAACGACATAACAGATAATAAGGTTGGTAATTTGGCTATTGCCATGATAACAAAACAAATAAACCAATTAGAAAGAATTGAAGCGCTACAAGAAAAATTAACATGACATTTTTGTAATGAACTATTAATTTAATGTAAATGTGGTTTTTTATATCATAAACTAATGGTTTTGCAATGAAATAAATTATTTATATTAATTGGAGAAATAAAATGGAACTAAGTAAAGGAATTTTATTAATTTTCGGACTAATTATTGTATGTGCTTATTTGGGAATATATAAGAAATAAAATGGGTTCGCATAATGCGCTCTATGTCTAAAGACGAACCTTCCCGATTGCGGTAAACCCCAACCCCATTCTACCGCAATCGCTCAGAACCCTTTTTAACATAGCGACATATCTATTATGCGAACTTAGGTATGAAATGAAGAAATCCAGCGTTCTGGCTGGTTAATCGTGTTAATCAAATAAAGGATATTTTATGGACAACTCTCAAGCATCATCCACATATAAACATCTCTATCAACAGTATGAAAATTTTATGTCTGTTATTGATAAAAATGAGCATCTTAAAAATGAAGATATCGTGTCGTGGCTTAAAGAAATAAGAACTTATATCTTTGATCTTTATCCAGTTGAAAATGTCTTACATAGAGATATCGAAAATGACATTAAAAAAGGAGCCTGAAACCCAACCGTACGAAAACGTACGACAAGTACAAAAACATAATCTCTGACTATATTGCAGGTGGCTTTAGATGCATTCCAAACGAAATTAAGTTAGTGAAAAGAAGAAGACAATCAATTCAGGTATAGCAGACTTTGTTACAACGTCTAATAACGGTATCAATTTAAATTACCAAATCGCCCTACCTTACTCACTAAAAAGCACGAGTAAGTGAGGATAGCGATATAAAAGTGTCTGCAATAGAGGATAAAATGCGGTCACCAACAAAAGCACCGGTGAAATAACATGGGATATCACCTTAGAACCTAATGAAGAAAAGCAAATCTCATTCAGTTATACATTGAGCTACCCAAAAGACAAACAAATATTGGGGTTGTAACAATTTTTGTGGTTCCCAATAGATAGCGTTAAAATGAAATCACGCTAGCACGACAATAACAACTATGAGGTTTTCAATGATTATTTTAGTAACGGGTGCTTCTTCTGGTTTTGGTGAATCAATTGCCCGTCGATTTATCAAACATAATTACACTGTTATTGGTACAGGACGTAGAACAGAGCGTTTAGAAGCCCTCCATAAAGAGTTAGGTGATAAATTTTATCCGTTAACTTTAGATATCCAAGATAGAAAAGCCATCCATGATTCGATTGCAAATTTACCTGCACATCTCAAAAAAATCGATGTTTTAGTAAATAATGCAGGTTTAGCATTAGGTTTAGAACCTGCATTTGACGCCAATCCTGATGATTGGGACGTTATGATTAATACAAATACTAAAGGTTTAGTGAATATGACTTATGAAGTGCTGCAAAACATGGTAGCCGAAAATCATGGCCATATTATTAATATTGGCTCTACGGCGGCGAGCTGGCCTTACAAAGGTGGCAATGTTTACGGTGCAACCAAAGCCTTTGTTAAACAGTTTTCACTTGGTTTGCGTGCTGATTTACAGGGGAAAAAAATCCGAGTGACTGATATTGAACCAGGCCTAGTCGGTGGAACAGAATTCTCAAATATTCGCTTTAAAGGAGATGATGATAAAGCGGCTAGTACTTATCAAGGCGCTGACGCTCTAACCCCTGAAGATATCGCGGAAACGGTATACTGGGTTGCCACATTACCTGCACACATGAATGTAAATACATTAGAATTGATGCCTGTTTGCCAAACTTTTGCAGGTTTAACAGTACATAAACAGATTTAATTTTTAGTACTATTCTATACAGACGCACTGACACTTTTTTAGCTATACTCAGGTTATCGGTCCTGTTTAGTAAGGAATTTACATGAGTTCACACAAAATGTTGAAAACTGGCTTAACTGCGATTTGTTTATGTCTCCCTTTACTTTGGGCTACATCGTCTTCTGCGGCACAATCCACGACATCATGCACTGCAGGCAGTACTTGCGTTTCTGTGGGCAAAGGCGATGACTCTCTTAATAAAGAGCAAGCGCGTCAAGAAAAGGAACAATGGGATGATACCCGTATGTTGCGCAAAAAGGTTAATACTCGTACCGAAAAAGAGTTTGATAAAGTTGATCAGGCTTTTGATGCAAAAGATAAATGCGAAAAAAGCCTCAATCTAAATGCTTACTGGGAACCGAGCACTAAACGTTGCCTTGATGTAAGTAATGGCCGTCCAATTAATAATCCATAACCTTATAATAGGTTGTCTTATGGAGCTGTTGATCAAGGAGAGAAGATGAAAAAGAAATTGTTGTTACCCTTATTTGCATTGGTGCTAGTGCCAGTTTTTGCCCAAGCTTCATGTGAAAGTGTGATTGAGGAAATCAAACAAAAGATTATCAATAATGGCGTTCCTGCTGATAACTTTAGTTTGGTTGCAGTGCCTAATGATGAAGTTGACTCGTCTAAAGGCCAAGTTGTCGGGCACTGCCAAAATGATTCTTATAAAATCATTTATACTCGTCACTAGGTTACAATTTAGATAGAATCAAGGGCGCTATTTGATGATGGCGCCCTTTTTCTTTATTGCTTATTAAGCAATTAGTTAGGAATAGCGATAAGTTCTTGCAGTTTATCTGTATTGAGGTAATGCCCTAACTCTTTTTCTTCAGGGCGCAATAAATATGGAATTTCTCCAATTAATGGAGCCTTAATATGATGTTGCAACCGGTCAATTATTTGGGCGTAGTGTGCCAACCCTGGGTTGATGCGGTTTGCCATCCAACCTATTAATGGTAACCCATCGGCTCGAATTGCATCAGCGGTTAATAATGCATGATTAACACAGCCATGTTGAATACCGACGACTAAGATAACACCGACCGGCTGATCTTTTAACCAGTCTGCATAAAAAGTATTATCATCAAGTAGATAGCGCCATCCCCCATTACCTTCGATTACAACCATATCGCATTGATGATGTAAATGGTCTAACCCATGCTTTATTTTATTAAAATCAATGCTATTTTCATGACTGTAATTATCTGTGATACGCACAGGATTAACTTCATCATAGGAAACAAGGTCTTGAGAAACACTGTGGATTAGCAATGCATCTTTATTTCTGATTCCTTCAGGGGTATCAATGCATTGATCCGCAATAGGTTTATAGCCCACGGCTTTGATTCCTTGGCTATTTAGTGCTTGCAGGATGGCAAGCGTCGATACTGTCTTCCCGACATCTGTATCTGTCCCGGTAACAAATAGATTGATCATGGTCTTTTTCTATCCTGAAGTGACAGACTTATACAGCAATAAGCTGCAAAAATGATATGGATTCAGTTTATTGGAATGGGTAAGTGAGAAGTTTGCGTTAGCTCAATTTTGTGTACGATAGTATAAATATTATCGAATTGTTTTAGCCTTGTAATAGTTGTAGTAGTAGAGAACCATCATATAACGCTCTCTGTATTAATGACGTTTCACTATCCTTAACGGTAAATATGGATTTTTCTATTACTAAATTAGATGAATATAGAGGGATCGTATGTTTGTTTATATGATTATGTAAACATTCTAAAAATAACTTAGAATCTTGATTCAATGGGGAGTTTACCAAAATTAGCTCGCTCCCCAATAAATTCACCATCAATCCTAATGGTTTTGCCAACCGTTGAGCAACCTGATTAATAAGATAAACACAAAGGCTATCGTTTGATATTGCTCCAGAGCAAATGTTATCAATTGAGATATTTTTCTGATGTAAATGCGAATCAGGGTAGTTTATTAGCAAACTTTCAGCTTGGTGTAATATTGCAGGAATAGAAGTTTGGGTTTCTAAGCAACCATCGCTACCACAATAGCAAAAGTTATGGTTACAGGGTTCACATTGGGTATGGCCGAATAAAATAGGCCGATGGGTATTTGTATCTAATGTTGTTCCATGGCTTAGCACCATGACATTAACAACATCTTGTAGCTGTAAGTAAATAATATTTTTTTCTTTTCTTTTCTCTTGATGAGAGAAATGATCCATTAACGCTAAAGCATCCACAGGAGGGTGTAAATAAACAGGTAAACCGGTTTGCTTGGTAAGAGATTCCGCTATGGCCAGTTGGTGGATTTTAAAAGATGGATGCTGATAAATAACACCTGTATGAGGATCTAATATACCATCAATAAGAATGCTAATTGCAGTGACTCTTTCTAATATTTTTTGATGGCTAGCAAAAAATTGACTGATTAATTCAGTAAGCGAATCCATGAATTCACTATTGCCTAGCGGTGTGAATGGATATTCTGTTTGAGCCAAGGTAACTGCGTTAATTTCTTTCAAGGAAATAATCAGTTTCTGGCCTTCAATACGGATCGCTAGAAATTGCCACCCTTCACTTTCAATTACCAGCCCTACAGCTGGACGCCCACGTAAACCAAGCACTGGAAACTCTAACTCTTTGATTAAGTGAGCATCCATAAGTTCACGTGTAATTTTAGTGATACTGGCAGGCGCAAGCTGAGCCTGTTTTGACAAGGCAATACGCGAAATTGGACCATGTTGATCAATGATACGATATACAATACCCGTATTTAACTGTTTGATTTGGTCAATGTGACCAGTTTGATTCACCATGGTAATAATTCAATTCCTTTATAAAGCAATGAGTTATTATGCCTTAATCTGTGTATGAATGATTTCGTTTACATTGAAAATGTGAACTAGCTCACTCTTGGTTGCCAGCAATGTTGGCCATCAAAAGATTTGTTAATTTTTTGGCTACGGCAGGTAACGTTCTACGAGTATTGTAGACTAACCAAACTTCAGATGAAGCATTAATATTAGTGAGTTTTAAGTATTTTACACCATCAATTTTCATTCGTGTGAATGATTCTGTAATCACAGAAATTCCCATTCCCGCGGAAACTAATCCTAAAATGGTCATGGCTTCCCCCGCTTCTTGAGAAATGGTGGGTACCACTCCCGCAGATGTTAACAATTGATTTATTTCATCATATAGTGCGGTACCAACATCACGTTCAAAGAAAATGAATGGATAATCAGCAAGTTGTTGAATATCAACACCAACATCAATAAATTCTAATAATGGATGGCCTTCATAGACGGCAACCATAAATGGCTCTTTAAATAATAGTTGGTAATCCAATTGTTCTGGTAACACCGTATTTCTCATAATACCAATATCAATTCGCCCCGTAATTAATGGCGCTATCTGTTGTTTGGTATTCATCTGATGCATATGAATAGAAACTTCAGGGTAAGCTTCCCGATACTGCCGTAAACTCATGGTAACTTTGTGCATAAATGGTGTAGTTGACGTAAATCCAATAGATAACTCCCCAAGTTCGCCTTTTTCCATGCGAGCTGCTTTTGTCGCAGCCGCATCGACTTGAGCTAAAATTTGATATGCCTCTTTTAAGAACATTGCCCCCGCGGGCGTTAACGCAACGTTTCGATTATTCCTTTCTAACAATTTTGCATTAACTTTCTCTTCAAGCATTTGTATTTGCTGGCTTAAAGGGGGCTGTGAAATATGCAGACGTTCAGCTGCCTTGCCAAAATGAAGCTCTTCAGCGACAGCAATAAAGTATCGAAGATGTCTAAGTTCTATACTCATCTTTTGGTTAATACCCATTAATATGTTTAAAGTATTATTATTAATAATTAATATATTAGACAAAAAACTAGAAAGTTTCTATTCTTTGATCGAAATCAAACGTGTTGGTATGACAAGGAATAAACATGGAACACTCACAAAATAGCCTCACATCTGAGCGGCCTAATGAAGGAATAAGAACACCCTTGCAGGGAAATACCACACCCAAAAAACATTATATACAAAGAGATGATGCGCTGTACTTACGTGTAACCTTATCTTTTTTTACGGTGGGCTTTGCCACATTCGCTTTGCTATATTTTGTTCAACCAATATTACCTATGCTGTCAGAGGATTTTAATATTTCCCCTGCAACTGCAAGCTTATCATTATCACTGAGTACTGGCTTGATGGCATTAGGTTTACTGATTACCGGGCCAATTTCAGATGCAATAGGTCGCAAAAATGTGATGGTTATTGCATTGGCTTGTGCTGCACTATTTACTCTGCTCAGTTCAGTCATGCAGAGTTGGCAAGGGATCTTAATTGCGAGGGCATTAGTCGGTTTATCGCTAAGTGGCGTTGCTGCTGTCGCTATGACTTATTTGAGTGAAGAGATCCATCCAAGTTATGTTGCGTTATCCATGGGGTTATATATTAGTGGTAATTCATTGGGTGGAATGAGCGGCCGTTTGGTGACGGGAGTGATTGCTGATTTTTATTCATGGCGTGTTGCCGTTGTGATTTTAGGTTCGTTAGCTTTGATCGCGGCTATTGGTTTTTGGCGCTTATTGCCCCCTTCTCAGCATTTTCGTGCGAGTTCTTTAAAACCTAAGAATCTATGGGTTAATTTGCATCTACACTTTAGAGACAAAGGCTTACCTTTTCTATTTATTGAAGGCTTTGTTTTGATGGGGGGTTTTGTCACAATGTACAACTACATTGGATATCGTTTACTTGAAGCGCCTTACTCTTTTTCTCAGTCTACTGTTGGCTTGTTATCCGTTATTTATTTAACAGGGACTTACAGTGCGACTAAAACGGGAAGTTTAATTCACAAGTATGGACTTGGACGAGTGCTCATAGCGTCTATTACTATGATGTTAGTTGGTATTTTAATCACACTATATTCAAATGTTTGGTTAGTGCTGCTAGGAATGACAATACTAACAACGGGCTTTTTTGCAGCGCACTCTGTAGCGAGTAGCTGGGTGGGACGCAGAGCTAAACGAGCACGTGGACAAGCGTCTTCTCTGTATTTATTTAGTTATTACGCTGGATCAAGTATTGCAGGTACGGTTGGTGGCTTATTTTGGCAACACTTTGGCTGGAATGGCGTTGCGCTATTTATTGCTGGAATATTATTTATCGGCATAGTCATTGCTTACCGTTTGAAATCAATTTGTTCTAACCAGTAGATTAGAAACTAATAAAGGTTAAACTACCATACCTTCTCGTGATTAGTAGATGATAAAAAAGTCTATTAATTACGAGGAAACCCAATGAAACCATTCTCTATAAAACCATTTTTAATTGCCCCATTACTCCTATGCTGTAGTTCTTTTGTTTGGTCCCATGGCTATGTCGAATCCCCTGAAAGTCGTTCATATTACTGCAAGCAAGGGGTAAATACCCACTGCGGAGCTGTGCAATATGAACCGCAATCTATTGAAGGCCAAAAAGGTTTTCCTCAATATGGTCCAGTTGATGGAAAAATTGCTAGCGCCGGTATTGCTGCTTTTTCTCCCTTAGACATACAAACTGCGAATCGATGGCAACGGGTTATCTTAAATTCACCTGATGTTAGGTTTAAATGGCGCATCACGGCAAAACATAAAACGACAAAATGGGAATATTTCATAACTAAGCCAGACTGGCAGCCAAACGCCTTGCTATCTCGTAATCAATTTACACTAACGCCATTTTGTAAATTTGAAGGCGTAGAGTTTCCAGAAGAGACTGTTGAGCACAAGTGTGTATTGCCAAAAAATCAAAAAGGTTACCATGTCATTTTAGCCATTTGGACGATAGATGATACGCAAAATGCGTTTTATCAAGTTATTGATACAGAAATAAATTAACGTCAAAGGAAAGCTTATATAAGAAAGGGGCAAGTGTTAAAATACCCCCACTTGCCCTTTTTGACTCTGATTTTCTTATAGATAAACACGAGAGTTTATGTTATTTATTGTTTATCACCTATTTGAATGTTGTAACTAAACTATGAAAAAACAAGATTTAATTAATACGTTCAATGAATTGGAATCACAAATAAACCAATTTAGCCTGTTGTTATTGGAACAATCAAAACAAGTTCCATTTACAGCTCATGTCTTCCAGTTACCTTCAGTAATTAAAGGTGAAGAGAATAATGAGATAGAACAAATCTCAGTACAAACATTAATTGGTCATGATGCGATACGTGAAACAGTAAAGTTAGTTAATTTATTGTTTTTACAAAACAAACCAGACGAGGTCAGCAACAAAGCAGCTATCCGTTTACCGGGGGTTATATGTGTACAAACTAATTTGCAAACTTATCGTAACTTTAATTCATTAATTTTAAAGATCAATGAGTTAAAAATGCATATAAAAGCCATTGTCACACAAGTTGACGAACCTCATCGATTCGAATTTATCCGTGATAGTTTACATGGCCTACTAACATTGAATACCTACCGAACCCTCTCTTCATTGATTGATGTCGATACGATTAATTTTGGCTGGGCGAATAAAAAAGTTATCAATAAAGTCACAAAAGAAGCAATGCTAGACCGCTTACAAGCAAGCTTAGAAAGTGGCCGCTGCCCTCTTCATTTACCAAAAGAGCACTGGCGCTTACAATTGGAAAATGAAATTCGCTTAATTGACGCCCTACCTTACAATGCGGTTTTAAAAACTCAACGGCCAGTCAAAGTTCAGCCAATCGCTCGTGTGTGGGATAAAGAACAACAGAAACAAACCCAGTTTGCTTGTGCAACGCCTTTATTTGTTTTTGCGCTTGAAAAAACGGTGGCAGAAATTAAAGTCGGTGAACTTCCCGATTACCATGCCAATAACATTGCAATCCGTAATCGGCCCAGAGCAAAAGCAGTTGAACTATTAATACCACGTTTAAATTTGTATATAGAACGCTAAAAAACACCCATCTGTCAAACAGTATGGGTGTTATATAAAGCCAGTTTAATAAGCTAGCTTAAGATTTCATGCTGCCAACCATATCTTCTGGACGAACCCAATCATTGAACTGTTCTTCAGTTAAATAGTTTAGTTTCAGTGCAGATTCTTTCAGCGTCAGCCCTTCTTTGTGTGCTTTTTTAGCAATTTCTGCGGCTTTATCGTACCCAATGTGAGTATTTAAAGCTGTCACTAACATTAGCGATTCATGAAGTAATTTTTCAATACGCTCACGATTTGGTTCAATTCCAATCGCACAATGCTCATTAAAGCTACGCATACCATCAGCTAATAAGCGAACAGACTGTAAGAAATTATCAATTAGCATTGGGCGGAATACATTCAGCTCAAAATTACCGGATGCCCCACCAATGTTAACAGCAACATCATTCCCCATAACTTGTGCACATAACATAGTCAGTGCTTCACACTGTGTAGGGTTTACTTTACCTGGCATGATTGAACTGCCTGGCTCATTTTCTGGGATAGATATTTCACCAATACCGCAGCGAGGACCAGATGCTAACCACCTAACATCATTGGCAATTTTCATTAAAGAGGCAGCTAAGCCCTTTAAAGCACCATGTGCATGTACAAGGCTATCGCAAGTTGCTAATGCTTCAAATTTATTAGGTGCCGTAACAAATGGTTGGCCAGTTAATTCTGCGATTTTTTTCGCAACACGTACCGCATATTCAGGATGCGTATTTAAACCAGTCCCTACTGCTGTACCACCTAGCGCTAATTCACACACATGAGGAACAGAATTTTCAATGTGTTTTTCATTATGCGCTAACATTGCAGCCCAACCTGAAATTTCTTGGCCTAGCGTCAACGGGGTTGCATCTTGCAAGTGAGTACGACCGATTTTTACAATATCTTTAAATTCTTTCGCTTTTGCATCTAATGTTTGATGCAAAATTTTCAGTTCAGGGAGAAGATGTTCGCGGATTGCGACGACCGCAGCAACGTGCATTGCCGTTGGGAAAACATCATTTGAACTTTGACTTTTATTCACATCATCATTAGGGTGAATAAGACGATCATTACCACGTTGACCACCGAGAATTTCGCTACCACGGTTAGCTAAAACCTCGTTCATGTTCATGTTACTTTGCGTACCAGAACCGGTTTGCCAAATAGCTAGAGGAAATTCCGTTGGATGTTTACCAGCTAAAACTTCGTCAGCAGCAGCAATGATTGCATCGCCGCGCTCTTTAGCTAATAATCCAAGATCCATATTAACACTAGCAGCGGCTTTTTTAGTGATAGCGAGTGCGTGAATTAACGCAACAGGCATTTTTTCTACAGATATACGGAAATGTTCTAAAGAACGCTGCGTTTGCGCGCCCCACAATTGGTCAGCAGGTACTTCAATTGGTCCCATTGAGTCTTTTTCAATGCGAGTGGCTGCCATTACTATCTCCTTAGGTACATACACAGAATAATTGATTTTAGAATCATCTGCTTGCAGGTAAGCAAATAACCGAGCAGTATAATGCCACAAATTGAATTTCATTTATGAGACTTGGTCGAGCTTATTGTATTGTAGTGAAAAGGAAATCAGTTGATTTTTATGAAAAAGAGAATTTTGCTATGCTTAAAATGATAAACAAAGTCCAAAACTATGACTGGGGCAGTAAAACGGCCCTGACTAAGTTATATGGGATTTCAAACCCTGATAGCTTACCTATGGCTGAACTTTGGATGGGTGCTCATCCAAAAGCAAGCTCCGAAGTTCTCGATGCGGAAAAAAATCAAAGTATTACACTTAACGCCTTAATTGAAAGTGATCCTGAAGCCTACTTAGGTCAGCATGTCGCACAAACTTATCATCGTTTACCTTATTTATTTAAAGTGTTATGTGCTGCTCAACCGTTGTCTGTTCAAGTACATCCAAACAAAACTTATGCTGAAGTTGGTTTTGCTAAAGAAAATTCGGCTGGTATCCCACTAGATTCCCCAATACGCAATTATAAAGATGACAACCATAAGCCTGAATTAATCTTTGCGTTAACACCTTTTAAGGCAATGAACGCGTTTCGCCCACTGAATGAAATCGCGCAATTACTGGATTTTGTTTCAGCTGCACATCCTGATATCCAATTATTTGTTCAAGACCCAACAAAAGAAAAGTTATCTCGTTTATTTGCACAAATTCTTAATTTAACAGGTGAACAAAAAGATTTAGCACTTGGCGTATTGAAAGCCGCTTTAAATAGCCGACAAGGCGAGCCATGGAACTCAATAAAGCAAATGGTTAGCCTATATCCTGAAGATAATGGGCTATTTACCCCTCTCCTTCTTAACATCGTTGAATTAGAACCTGGTGAAGCGATGTTTTTATATGCCAGAACGCCACATGCATATCTAGAAGGTGTTGGGTTAGAGGTGATGGCAAACTCAGATAATGTACTGCGTGCTGGGTTAACAAATAAGCACATAGATATCCCAGAGCTGATTGCTAACATTGACTTTAAGCCTACGTTTGCAAAGGATTTATTAAGTATTCCCGAAAAATCTGGAAATATCTGGAAATATAATATTCCAGTAGAAGATTTTGCATTTAATATATATTCTATAACCCACTCGGAAGTTGCGCTATCTAACAATAGTGCCTCAATTTTGTTCTGTATTGAAGGCCAGTTAGTTTTACATTCAAGAAATGATGAAATATGCATTAATTCAGGTGAATCTGTTTTCTTACCTGCTTATGAGAAAAGCATAACCATTAATGGCAGTGGCAAACTAGCCCGAGTGTTTAACAAATAGTGTCATATTCTGTATTTAACCGTTTTCATTGTATGAAGACGGTTATTTAAAACTTTTTTAAATTAATAAGTACGACAATAACGTACTGAAAGGATGGATGTTTATAATGAAAAAGTCATTAGTCGCGGTTGGTGTTATTGTTGCTCTGGGTGCAGTATGGACCGGAGCTTCATGGTATACAGGTTCTAAAGTAAAAGATGAACTTGATAAAGTAATTCTCAAAACCAACGATTTTTTTGCTGTAAATGTACCTGAGTCAGGTTTGAACTTTAAAGTAGAAAATTATGAAAAAGGTGTTTTTTCATCTACAGCGGATATCGTAATCACCTCTGCGGATTCAGTATCACCAGAAGACTCAATTGTATTCAAAACGAATATTGACCACGGTCCATTCCCATTATCACAAGTCGCTAAGTTTAATTTATTACCAAAATTAGCAGCGACGCAAATTGAGTTAGCTAACAACGCGACGACAAAAGAATTATTCGAAGCGACCCAAGGTAAACCATTTATTCATGGTTCTGCTGTCATTGGCTATAGCAAAAGTATTGATACCAATTTAGAGCTGATCCCTGTCGAGTATAAGAAAGATGACGTTTCATTATCTTTCAGTGGTTCTAAGTTTGATGTATCAACAACTTCTGATCTTGCTGCCGTTGATGCAACTTTAGTCACTGATAATTTAGTTATTGGTAAAAAAGATAACTCTGAATCTATGACATTAAAAGGCTTAAAATTAGTCTCTAATGTAACAAAATCACAATATGGCTTCTACACTGGAACCCAGTCATTTGTTATTGCTGATACAGATTTCAACATTCCTGAAACTAAATTTTCTTTTAAAGATTTCAAAATTTCAAGCGACACCTCTATTACTGGCGAAGATGTGAAAGGGAATATTTCTTATAGCATCTCTGACTTAAAGGCGTTAGAGCAAAACTTAGGTTCTGGCGAACTGACTGTTGCTATTGAAAAATTAGATGCTAAAGCATTAGGTAAATTCGTTGAACAATATAATGAAGCATTAGCTCAAGGCTTAGCTAATGGTGACCCAACTGAAGCAACAGAGCGTTTAGCGATGGAAATGATGTCTACAACATTGCCAGAGCTAATGAAAAGCAAGCCTGTATTCACTGTTAGCCCCTTCTACTGGAAAAATGAAGCTGGCCAAAGTTCAGTTGACCTAAACATCACATTTAATAAATGGAACCAAGATGAAATTACTGCGTTAGCAATGTCTAACAAAGTTGATGAAGCTATCAAGCAACTCATTACTTCTTTTGATTTCAATTTAAAACTGAACAAACCAATGATGATCGAATCAATGACTCAAGCAATGATTTTAGATCAAGGTGTTCCAGTTAATGCTGAAACTAAGAAAGAAATGAAAGGTATGGTTACTTCTGAATTTGAAGGTGTTCAGCAAATGCTGACTTCAGATATGTTCTCTTCTCCATTTGAAGAAATGTTTATGACAGATGAAGAACGTGCTGAAAAAGCTAAACAGAAAAAATCACCTTGGATGATTGATAGCGAAAATGATTTAACTATGACTATCAAATTTGCAGGTAATGACCTGACATTCAATAATGACAAATATACCTTAGCTGAGTTCCTCACTAAGATGAAAGTGATGTCTAACCCAGAAGATGCATTAGAATATGAAGCTGTACCTGCTCCAGATGCAGAACCAGCACCAGAAATGGAAGTTGAGCCTGAATTAGCACCACAAGATGCAGCGCCAGCTAACTAATTAATCTAATCGATACAATTTAGTCACAAAAGCCAGTTAATATGAAGTGAACCCATATAGCTGGCTTTTTTATTTGACACCACTCAAGTGTGATATGAATCACAATTAGAATGTAATCATCAATCACGTTTCACATTTTTCGTGATTTGTAATTGCATTTGAAAAAATAAAAGCCAAAATGAGGATAGAAAATAGATAAAGGATCATTCCGTGATTAAAACACATTTACCTTTAACCGATTTACACCGCCACCTTGATGGCAATATCCGCCCAGAAACGATTCTTTCCTTAGCAGAACAGCATCACATTCAATTACCAGCGACAGAACTTGAAGCTTTGCGCCCTCACGTCCAAATTATAGGACAAGAAGCTGATTTAGTCGGTTTCTTAGCAAAACTCGATTGGGGAGTCGCTGTTTTAGCAGATTTAGAAGCATGCCGCCGTGTGGCATTTGAAAATGTCGAAGATGCTTTTAATGCTGGTATCGATTACGCAGAGCTACGCTTCTCTCCATACTATATGGCCATGAAACACCAGCTACCTGTAGAAGGTGTCGTTGAAGCTATTATTGATGGCGTGCGTGCTGGGTGCCAACAATTCGACATTAAAATTAATTTAATTGGAATTTTGAGCCGTACTTTTGGCCAACAAGCCTGTACAACTGAATTACAAGGACTATTAGCTCATCGTCATCACTTATGTGCTTTAGATTTAGCTGGAGATGAACTAGGTTTCCCTGGAGAGTTATTTGAGTCACACTTTATCAAAGCTAGAGATACGGGGTTAAATATCACTGTTCATGCAGGTGAAGCGGCTGGAGCGAACAGTATTTGGCATGCTATCAATGTATTAGGTGCACAACGAATTGGCCATGGTGTAAAGGCAATAGAAGACCCTGCTTTAATTGAATATTTAGTAAAACATCAAATTGGTATGGAAAGCTGTTTAACATCAAATATTCAAACAAGCACTGTGCCATCCCTTGCTCAACACCCATTAAAAACCTTTTTGCAACAAGGTGTATTGGCTTCAATTAATACAGATGACCCAGCAGTTCAAGGTATTGAGTTACGCTATGAGTATGAAGTTGCAGCCCCGCAAGCAGGTTTAACTTCAGCAGAAATAGAACAAGTGCAACGTAATGGCCTAAGTATGGCATTTTTATCTGAAAGTGAGAAAAAAGCGCTCTTACATAAAGCCGCTACCCGTTAATTTAAATGTTATCAGGGTATTTATTATAACCCTGATAACTCTCTCAAACATTTCACATCTCTTTACACACCAATAGACCGTCATCATTAACCAATCACTTCCCCCTCTAGTTAGCTTTTTTATACTTAACGTATAAGGGGTTTGAGGGCCAATGGAACGAAAACGTACGTTAAGGAGATAATTCATTGTTTAAATTGAAATTTAATGTTCTCAGTTCCCCCTTCAAAATATCCTCCGGTAGCGTGAACGTATAATGCCCCAGCATATTGATATGCCCGTGCATCAGTGGGGATAACCGGGTGATATCTTCACCACCGGTTTCTTCTCCATTACTGCGCATCCAGCTCAGGGCTTCCTGCATATAAAGTGTATTCCACAGTACCACTGCGTTAGTGACCAGGCCCAGAGCACCAAGCTGATCTTCCTGACCTTCACGATAGCGCTTTCTGATCTCACCGCGCTGCCCGTAGCAGATCGCCCTCGCCACAGCATGGCGGCCTTCTCCCCGGTTGAGCTGCGTCAGGATCCGCCGACGATAATCTTCATCATCAATATAATTTAGAAGGTACAGCGTCTTGTTGACGCGCCCCACTTCCATGATCGCCTGTGCCAGCCCTGATGGGCGCGAGCTTTTCAGCAAAGAGCGAATGAGTTCTGAAGCATGAATGGTGCCCAGTTTCAGCGAACCGGCGGTTCGCATCATCTCATCCCACTGATCCTCGGCTTTCGACAGATCGGCACAACCACGTGCCAGTTCGTCCAGTGCACCGTAATTTGCCGATTTATCCACCCGCCAGAATACCGCTTCACCGGCATCGGCAAGCCGGGGGGGAAAACTGGTATCCCAGCAGCCAGAAGAGGCCAAAAATAATGTCGCTGGTTCCGGCTGTGTCTGTCATGATCTCAACCGGATTCAGCCCTGTCTGCTGCTCCAGAAGGCCTTCCAGCACAAAAATGGAATCCCGCAATGTGCCGGGCACCACAATGCCGTGAAATCCAGAGTACTGATCTGAGACGAAGTTGTACCAGGTGATACCACGTCCGGAACCAAAATATTTTCTGTTAGGACCGGAGTTGATGGTTTTCACCGACGTGACAAAGCGCATGCCGTCAGCTGACGCCACTTCGCCACCGCCCCAGCGACCGGCAAGCTCCAGCGTGGACTGAAAATCTACCAGCCGGGCATTGGCGCTGACCAGCGTTTCTGCACGAAGGTAATTTTGTTTCACCCAACTGAGCCGGTGACGGGTCAGTGCCGGTATATTGTGCTTTATCAGCGGTTCAAGTCCGATATTGCAGGCTTCAGCCATCAGAACCGCACACAGGCTGACGTGCAGATCCTGCGCTCGTGCTCCGGACTCACTAACATGCATAAATTCCCGTGTGAATCCTGTTCTGGCGTCTATTTCAAGCAGTAATTCCGTCAAATCAACCGGAGGAAGCAACTGTCTGACCCGGCTGCTGAGGCGTAACAGCGATGGGGGCTCCTCCAGTTTCTCCAGACTACTGATGGTCAGGGAAGGATATTTACCGTCATTGCAGATATGGACTTCCGCATTCCCGTTAAACCGGGATGCCACTGCTTTCCAGGTCTCATCCAACTGAACGGCCAGTTGTTGCACGCCTTTATGCCCATCGGTGGGATGTCCCAGTGCACGACAGACGGGAATACGCTGAGCCTGCCACTCTTCACCCTGCAACAGCTTCTCGCGGGGATCCCCCCAGCGGTCGCTGTTTTCGATCCAGATATCCCGGCGACGCAGTGCATCCTGAAGGCGCTCCAGTAGACACAGTGAATAACCGGCGCGTTGTATGCGGCCATCCGCATCGTATACGAGCCGTTTCCAGGGGCCGGTGATGATATGTTCAGGTGCATCATCGAGAAGGCGTTTTTTTGAGCCGTTCAGTTCGGCCAGATAATGAATGGCGGCCAGTGTATGCTCTCCGGCTGGCACAGCGCGGAAATGAAGATCACGCAATATTGCCGGAAGGAAACGTTTAACCCGACCATACTGCTCCACCATTTCGTCATGGAAATTATTGTCCTGAGGGCGGGCAAGCTCATTAACCTTGCTGACGGATTCTGCCAGTCTGTTCTTCGGTATGCAGCTGAATATGGCCTGCCTCAGGTCTGGATCATCTGCATCATCATCCAGCAACAGCGAACATGCCCGCGCCAGTAACAGCGCTGCCCGATCAAGATCTTTCAGCGTCCTGAGCCGTTTTTTCTGTCCGGTCTTCTTCGCCTCACGGCTGATGTTCAGTATCAGCATATCGAGCACGTCAACAGCCTCATCCAGCGCGGCTATTTCCTGCGCTTTAACGAATGCGGTGAGTATGGCCAGTTTTCTTTTCTCTGGCATGCGTGCGATATATTTTACCGATGCCATGCCTGCGTAACGCGCCAGATTACGCAGCTGTATCGCGGGCAGGCCGGTAAAGTTCAGCCGGGAAAACTCAAGGTTTCGCAGCTGGATATACCGCTCAAGCGCTTCGATAAATGCCGGGCCACTGACGGTGACTGGTCCCTTTTTCAGTTGCTCCAGCGGTGAAATTCGCTGCCCCTCAGGAATGTCCAGCAGTTCCGTCACGCGGGCGGTCTGCCAACTGTCCGGCAACGCGGCTAGTTTTTTCCACAGCCGCTGATTTGCCCGTTCGCGTATTTCACTGACGAGACGTACAAGTGTGGTTGCGCCGGGCAGCAGAACCTTATTCTGAAGCAGCCACGCGGTGGCAAAATCGAACATCAGCCCGGGTCGCTCATTACTGAGCCATGCCCGGGTGTATAGCAGGCGCTTCAGGCGGAAAGACCATGGAAAATCGCCAAATTCATGGTAACCGTAATATTCCTTAATCAGCGCAGTATGTTCTCGCAGGGTGGTATCCCGCTCTGCGTAGCGGGAGAGAACTTCCGGACGGCGGATATTAAGCTGCACTGAGACGAATTGCTGAACACCCGGCAGAACCCGTGTTAAATCTGTCAGAAATGTGCCCAGAAAACGGACACTGGTAAGCTGAAGCGCTATTCCCAGCCGGTTATGCCTTCCCCGCCGCTGGTTAATGAAAGCAAGATCCCGTTCATCAAGATGAAAATAGCGCGCCAACTGCACGTCATTAGGTTCTGCAACATAGCGACCATAATTCAGCTCCTGCTCAGTGGTCAGAAAATCGACGGGCATATCGGCCTCCCTGCCTGACGGTCATTTATTAACAATCCCGCAACCGTCCGAAATATTATAAATTATCAGACAACATAAAACGGAAGGCATGGGCTGTCTATTAAATCGTATTTTTGACATAATAGACACAAGGTGTCTGATATTCGATTTAAGGTACATTTATATGCGACTTTTTGGTTATGCGCGGGTCTCTACCAGTCAGCAGTCTCTCGATATTCAGATCGGGGTGCTCAGAGACGCTGGGGTGAAAGCCAATCGTATATTTACAGATAAAGCATCAGGCATCTCTACCGACAGAGACGGTCTGGACATGCTGCGAATGAAGGTGGAGGAAGGCGACGTCATATTGGTGAAAAAACTCGACCGTCTTGGCCGCGACACTGCTGATATGATTCACCTGATAAAAGCATTCGATACTCAAGGCGTTGCAGTCCGGTTCATTGATGACGGGATTAGCACCGACGGACCAATGGGACAAATGGTGATCACTATTCTTTCAGCTGTAGCACAGGCCGAACGCCAAAGAATTCTTGAGCGCACTAATGAAGGCAGGCAGGAGGCGAAACTTAAAGGCATCAAATTCGGACGCAAGCGAAGTGTAGACAGGGATGCCGTTCTGGAACTCCATCAGAAAGGTATTGGTGCAACTAATATTTCTCATCAACTCAGCATTGCACGTTCCACTGTCTATAAAATTCTCGAAGAGCAGAATCGGGTTGTGACTTCAACTTACTGATAATGTTTTGTGTTCAGATAATGCCCAATGGCTTTGTCATGCAGTTCCACCGATTTTGAGAACGACACTGACCACAACAATTCCAGTATGGGTGATCAGTATTTGAAGGAAGTGTTTATATGAAATTTATGGAATGTGCTGTTCGGGATGTGATTTACGGAACCAATGTCCGTATTGTCAAACCGGCCAACATTTATGAATGTGAACTCCGGGATAACGTGTTTGTCGGCCCCTTCGTTGAGATACAGAAAGGCTGTCTCATTGGCAGTGGAAGCCGGATCCAGTCGCACACGTTTATCTGTGAAAACGTAACACTGGGTGAGAACTGTTTCATTGGCCATAACGTGACGTTCGCCAACGATCTTTTCAGGTCTGGAGCGCCGGACCCGTCACCGGATAACTGGATCACCATTTCCCTGGGGGATTCGGTTACTATAGGCAGCGGAGCCACCATTCTGTCACCATATATCTGCAGCGGGACCGTCATTGGCGCGGGTGCTGTTGTGGTTAAACCGATAGAAATCAAAGGTATTTATGCAGGAAACCCGGCGAGGCTGATTAGATCATTATGAAAAAGAAAAGGGCCGGTAAAGGCCCTTTTTATCAGAGGTAGGTCTGCGAATACGGCAGATGTACAGAAAGCGACTGCCGGGGATCGGTTTCCAGCGCCGCCTGGTATTCAGCGTCAGTGATATCACCTTTTTTCAGCAAATAACCGAGTGCATCGTTTCCCAGTCCTGACAGTATGCGTATTCTGGCGGCCCGGAAATCAAACAGGCTGTCCATCATACCCGGCTCCGGAGCTGCGGGAGGACTGGCCAGATAGGCAGGTTTGACCACACTGCTGATAATGTTCCAGTATCGGGAAAAGTCGCGGGCTGGATCCGGGAGAAGGCCCGCCAGCAGTCCAATCCGGATGGTTTCCAGCCAGCTGTCATAAAAGCGCTTAACATGAAGTGAAGCCATGTGCTCAGCGCACCATTTGCGCATGGCTTCTTTTTCCGGAAGAGGCGACTCTCGGGAGAATACGTTGATGACCCACTGGCTGATGATGTCAAAATAGGGGAACGCGGCCCCGAAACCGGCAGTATCTACCGGCGGATTTATGACGGCCAGCGAAGGATCTTCCGTCCAGAAAAAGTGTTCATACAGCTGTGCCCTGTCAAACCCCGGAATGAACGAATAATCAGGCATTTCATAGCCGGTGCAGGTAATGATGACATCATATTTTTCCTGCGTTGCGTCGACGAACTCAATCTCCCCTTCTCCGGTGAAACGCTCTGCCTGGGGTTTAACTTTTATCAGACCGGAGGCCACATTCGGTATGATTTTTTCGTTAACATGCACCGCGTTATTGTTCGCCATGTCGGGCAACAAACCGGATTCCCGGTAGGTCTGCATGTAGTCAGGCATCGTGGTATCGAGATAACTGACAAAATCTGCATAACTCAAGCGACTCAGCAGACACCGGCCCAGATAGGAATGCATCATGTCGTTCGGACCCGTCCGGAATTGTCTTGGCAGATACAGCCCCATCTTTTTAACGGACAGACTCACGCTTCTGGCAAAGGGAACAAGGTCTGAGGCAATATCCGCCCCGCTGACACCACCGCCTATGATGAGGATATTTTTCCCTTTAAATACCTCCGGCTCCTGATAATCCTTGGATGTGATCAGCGTGCCGGAGAAGTGTTCCGCACCCGGCAGGGTAGGCCGGCGAGGTTGCCAAAGTTCCCCTGTTGCAATGATGACCCGGTCAAAAATCTCTTCCCGATCATTTCCTGCAGAGGTGCTGCGAATAACCCAGTGCCTGGAGTCTTTTCTGAGTGCAACCACTTCAGTATTAAGCCGGGTAGACGCACGGAGGGCATCCTCTCCGGTCACCGCCGAAAGATATGCGAAGACCTGCGCCACACCCGGAAATTCATCAATATTGCCCGGTGGAAAGTCAGTATAATGGAATGCATAACGGGAGTTTTGCATACAGGCATTACGGTAAGCTCCACCACTCCAGGGGTTCCAGATCCCCCCAATATGGGCATTTTTCTCAAACAGAACCACGGAGTGCCCCGCCTTAATCGCATTACGGGCAGAAATGATGCCGGCAGGTCCTGCGCCGATGATCGCAATATTCATACGTGTTTTTTCCTGCGGTTGAGAAGTGTCATTACCAGCACCGGTGCAGCCAGAAACAGTGTGACAATATTTGCGGCCAGTACGGCAAAATCAGATCGCAGAATGCCATATGCTATCCATGCAATTACACCTGTCAGGAACATGATATACATAACAACGGAGATACCTTCGGTGTTGCGTGTCCGGAGAGTTTTGATGCTCTGGGGAGCGAACGCAAACGTCGTGAAAAATGCGGCAAACAGCCCAGTTAAAAGAATGGTGTCCATATCAGAATGCCTCAATTATTTCCTGTATATGAAGGCCGGATGACAGATCCGCCAGCTTCGGGGCTGCGTGGCCATATTTAATAAGGGCACACCAGTCGTCATGAAGGTGAATAAACGAATCAGACCAGAACGGAAGCTCCCGTGGTGGATCGGGTAAACGCTTTTGGCCGTCGAAGCCCACGGTTTCCGCGTCCGTCTCATTAAACAGGACCAGGAGCAGACTGTTTTCATGATGAGTTGAATATCTGATTTCACCCTTTTCAAACACGAGCTGCATATGCAGCCCCAGATCCTGCCCTGTTTCCGATTTACTGGCATGAATTCTGAAATAAGCCCCTTTCTCTGAGCTGCCCATCACATAGCCGTTATCATCCACTTCAACCCGGCCATCTGATTTTGCACCCACGCGCGTACCCTTCACCGTCCTGATCCCATCAACCACAACCGGGCTTTCCCCTATAAAACAAAATAAATCAAGCAGATGACAGGATAAGTCGCCCAGTGCTCCGCTGCTTTTGCTCTGCCGTGCAGAGTCACGCCAGGTCAGGTGATGGCGGGTCAGTGCAGAATTTTTATTAAACTCTGCTGAGAAGAAATGCAGTTCACCTAAATCCCTCTTATTTCTAAGACGCATCATCGTGTCGATCACACGGTTATACCGGTAGTTAAAAGACACGATACTGCCTTGTGGGGCAATTTCCTGAAGATACTATGCTGAGTTCAGATCCGTTGAGAGGGGCTTTTCACACACAAAAGGGAGCTGTTTGTACCGAAGTACTTCCTCTGCCACGCTGACGTGGAGATGGTTTGGTGTGCAAATAACGAAACCCTCACTGACTCCGGCAAGCTGCTTCAGATCCTGGCAGCATATCACCGGCACGGTGCTGATTTCGCTGAGCAGCTGCACGTTATCTGCACTCACATCGTACAGGGCCAGTCCGGTGACCAGCGGATTCAGACAAAGTGCACTGACATGGGCGCGGGCAATCCCCCCACAGCCTACAATTCCGATGATCATCCCTGTAGCTCCTTAAGTACGTTAAGTATCCCGTGGCAGTAAGCAGCGTTCAGGCTGCTGCCATACTGTCTGATCGCGAACGGGTCCGCATTCCCCACCAGATAGCCTCTTCCGGCCTGTGCAAACATGGCAAAATCATTCGCACTGTCACCAAAGGCAATAATGGCTTCTTTCGGCAGCGCGGTTTCCTCCATCAGAAAAGACACTGCCTGATCCTTACCACAACAGAGGGGGATAAATTCAACGTCATAACAGCCAGGGGGATCTCCTGCCGCCGGGTTACAGCGGGTAAAAACGACACGAATTCCTCGTTCGTCAGCCAGAGCCTGGATGGTGGCAAAATCGACGGCCATCGAAGCTCCCTCAGGGTAGTAATAGCTCACTTTAAAGGGGCCCTGATAATCCTCCGGTTGTCTCTGCAGTGGCATCCCTTTTCCCATCAGGATCCTGACCAGGATGTTGACGTTCTGAAGGCTGTAGCCTGAACGGCGTATCCGCTCTGCCCAGGTTTCTGAGGGTTTAAGCCTGCCATTTTTGATCCAGTAAAATTCGGTGCCGAGACTGCAGCAGATAAAGTGAGGGCTTCGCGAAATATAGTCCCTGGATTTTCGCCAGGCCGAATCCAGATTTGTGCCTGTGATCCAGCCAGCGAGAATGCCCTTTTCTTCTGCATGGGATGTAATATAGGACTCCAGCAGTTCAACCCCTCCCAGTGCCTTTTTTTCGGTGTCCGAAGGAATATAAGTTTCATCAAGGTCACAGCACACTATCGTGCGAATTACTGTCGGGAGCGGAAATTCAACCGGCCAGTCTTTATTTAAAATAGTCATGCAATACCCCGGTAATAATGTTCTGCTCCTGGAACGACATATGGTTATGCAGTGGCAGATGGAATAATGCAGAATGTATTCTTTCAGAAGCACTAAACTGCTCCCGACGGGAATATCCGGTAGCCAGCGGATGTTCTCCGCGATGTGAAAGGACGGGATAATAAATATCTAACTCCACACCCCTTTCACGCGCAAAGGCGAAGAGAGAATCACGCTCGCCCTGGCAGAGCAGAACCGGGAAAAGATGCCATGTATTCTGAAGGATATCTGACGGAAGTGTCATTTTATGTGACAGGTCTGCCAGTAACAGATGGTAACGAGCTGCAAGCAGGCAGCGTTTTCTGGCATTATTCTCAAAGTGGCGAAGTTTGACACTAAGCGTGGCAGCCTGCAGGTTATCCATACGGCTGTTTAATCCCCAGTCCTGAGCTTTAATATTCTTTTTACCTTCAGCAAATCCGTGATAGGAATATTGCCTCGCCAGACGTGCCAGCTCAGGAGAGCGGGTCAGCACTGCACCGGACTTACCAAAAGAACCAATATTCTTGAACGGATTAAAACTCAACGTCAGCAGATCACAGTGACCGATGAGTGACCTGATACCAAAGCACTGGGCTGCATCCACGATAACAGGAATGTCGGCTTTGCGGGCAATTCGGTGAATGGCATCAATATACATGCATGAGCCATAAAGACAGACCGGTAACACAGCCTTAGTTCTTGTAGTTCTGAGGCGCTCCACTTCATCCGGAAGCATATTGAAAGAACTGTCGATATTAGCGAAGACCGGAACGGCCCCCACGGCCATCACTGCATTTTCCGTAGCAGCAAAGGAGTTCAGAGGAACAATGACCTCATCACCGGGTCCTACACCAACAGATTTAAGGGCTATTTTTAACGCATCGGTGCCGCTACTGGTGGCAATACAGGTATGAGCACCATAAAATATTCTTAATGTTTCTTCTACTTCTCCGATATAGGGGCCACTGGTAAAACATCCGCTTTCAATCACAACTGAAATGATGTCCTTTGCTTCTGCCCGTTCAGAACGGGAGTTCAGCCTTGAAAGTGGCAAAAATGAGACTGAACCTGAATCATCATATTCACTTTCATTATTAATACTTTGGTATATATCTTTAAATCGTTCCTGCAGTTCATTTTCCGTTGATACACTGAAAATCGTTTCATTCAAAACGCTGACATCTTCCATAAATACCTCCATTTAATGTCAGAGAAAATAAAACATAGAAAATCGATATTTTCACGCCGGAGTCACAAATAAGCGAAGATGATCACAATTATGTTACATAATTGATGGGGCTACTTACCGCCTTAGCAATATGCAGAAACTGTATCAGAGTGGGGAGATTAGAAAGCGCTATCGTGAAGGTCAGGAAGATCAGCTTGGTGCTCTGGGCCTGGTCACTAACGCAGTGGTACTGTGGAACACACTTTATATGCAGGAAGCCCTGAGCTGGATGCGCAGTAATGGAGAAGAAACCGGTGGTGAAGATATCACCCGGTTATCCCCACTGATGCACGGGCATATCAATATGCTGGGGCATTATACGTTCACGCTACCGGAGGATATTTTGAAGGGGGAACTGAGAACATTAAATTTCAATTTAAACAATGAATTATCTCCTTAACGTACGTTTTCGTTCCATTGGCCCTCAAACCCCTATAAACACTGTTGTTAATGTATCAATTATAAAGCTCTATTGTATGTTGTAACTAAATAAGTCCCCTTATAAATAAACAGCAAAAAACATGAGGGGTTGTTACTAATCCCCTCAATATTTGTGCTTATTTGGTCGATAATCGTTTAGCATAACGCTGTGCAAGTACAGCACTGACCATAAGTTGTATTTGATGGAAAATCATCAGTGGCAATAAGATGACCCCTACTGTCGCAGCAGGAAACAAGACGTTCGCCATTGGGACTCCGTTAGCTAGACTCTTTTTCGAGCCACAAAACACGATAGTAATCTCATCTTCTTTGCTAAAACCTAGCAACCGTGCAGCCAATGTATTGAATACAATGATAATAAATAAAATAACGCAAGTGACAACCACAATCATAAAGAGTGATAATGCGTCTATTTTCTGCCAAATCCCCTCGACAACCGCTTCACTAAATGCCACATAAACAACCAATAATATCGAAGACCGGTCAGTCATATTAACTAATTTTCTATTCCGGTTTATCCAATTGGCAATCAATGGTCGAGACAAATGCCCCACAACAAATGGCAGCATCAATTGCATTAAAATAGACCCTATTGCATTGAGCGTATCCATGGCTTGGCTGCCATCAGCATCCATCAATAAACCAACTAAGATTGGTGAAAGAAAAACCCCAAGAATGCTTGACGCTGATGCACTACAAATAGCCGCGGCAATATTTCCCCCGGCCACCGAAGTGAAAGCAATTGCTGACTGTACGGTCGCAGGTAAAGCACACAGATATAAAAAGCCCATATATACGGTAGGTGACATCCATTTAGGTACAATCACCGCAAGCCCTAAGCCTACGATAGGAAATACAATAAATGTACTCGCAAAAACCAAGAGGTGGAGACGCCAATGCCCTATCCCTGCCATTATTGATTCACGAGATAACTTAGCCCCATGCATAAAGAACAATAATGCAATTGCAGCAGTAGTTAAATATTGAAACCCCGTTTTTATATCGCCTTCACAAGGAAAAAGGCTGGCTAGAATGACAACGCCAATCATGATAAGTAAAAATGGGTCGATTCTCAGTTTAGCTAGCAAATTCATTCGATTATCCATAATAAAAGCCAGTTATGTTAACTGGCCTTATAGTGTGCGTTAATGACGTTAAAATATTGCTTCGATTGTGCGTTTTTCTTTTGCCGAACGTATACCTGCTTCAATAAGCTTCATAATATCTATTGCTTCACTCGGTGTGACAGGGTTTGGTTTACCATGGCGAATCGCATCATATATCCCTTGATAATAACCACCATAATTACCGCGTTGGTTTGGCCACGATTGTGTTATAAGCTCATCACCTTGTGACAACGTCACGCTCCCCATATTGGTATCAACTCCCCAATCAGCCCCTTCTGGTCGTTGGCCAGCTTTTAAACAGTCTTCTTGGGGATCTAAACCATATTTAACATAACTACCATTCATTCCATGAATAACATATATCGGTGTTGGTGCAGCAGCTAATGTTGTTGCATGTAATACAACCTTCTTATCTGCATATTGCAAAACGGCATGAAAGTAATCCACTGCCTGTGCATTAGGGCGGATCATAGCAAGATCAACGCTGATCCCTAAAGGCCTACCAAAATACTGCAGGACTTGATCCAACAAGTGCGGCCCTAAGTCGTACCAAATACCTGCTCCAGGAATATCAGCTTCACGCCAACGTTGCCTAACTAGCGGACGATAACGGTCAAAATGTGATTCATAATATTTAATATCGCCTAGCTTACCTTCTTCTAATATTTTTTTAACTGTTAAAAAACCTGAATCCCATCGGCGGTTATGATAAACCGACAGTAATTTTCCTGCTTGCTCCGCTTGTTGTTTTAATTGTTCTGCTTGTGAGACATCTAATGTAAATGGTTTATCGACAACGACGTGCTTCCCTGCTGCTAATGCCGCTTGAGCAAGAGGAAAGTGAGTATCATTAGGCGTAGGAATAACGACTAGTTCGATATCTTTATCAGCAAAAACAGCTTCCGGAGAGGCGGCAACATGAATATTTGGCCAATCTGCCTTAACCTTACTCGGGTCACTGCTAGAAATCGTTGTTAAATCATACCCTTCTAAAATACCAAGGAAGGGAGCATGAAATGTTTTACTGGCATAGCCATATCCGATGATCGCGACTTTAATTGGTTTAGACATTTAGACCTCATACAACGATAAACTCAGGTAGAGATAAAAAGTACCATCAGAAGGAATGAAATGGCAAATAAATCTATGATAGGATTGTAGATTGTCCAGCGAATTTGCCAAAATGGGTTTGATTAATTATGACTTCAGTTTATGACGCTAACCGCATCACTGGCTGGCTATTAGTTCCAGCGATCTATTTGTTATTAACCTTTTTAGCTGTTTGCAGTATGACTGTTATGTATTGCATTAAACTTTATGAGATTGTCACGACTGTTGATCGTTGGACAAGTTTTATTCCTACCGCTTGGTATCTGTCATTTGCCATCGCTGTTGGGATGACTATTTTCAGTATTCATGTACTGCAACTGATGTTTTCCCGCTCAAAGCATTTCCCCCGCCGTTTTATTATTTGGCTACTCATTTTGTTATTATTAGGTATAAAAACCTTCGCATTTTCACCTATTGACGATGAAACCGCTTTGCAGGTCTTAGCATGGCCTTTAATTGGCGCGGGTTTCTTTGTCCCTTATCTAAAACGCTCTCAACGTGTGAAAATGACTTTCACACAAGATCGATAAGCATCACATAAATTGCTTGATATCATAATGATAGTTTAACTGGCTTCAGCCAGTTTTTGTTCTTTTTTCATTTCAGGCAATAGCATGACTGATTATCTATTACTCTTTGTTGGAACAGTGCTGGTTAACAACTTCGTTCTCGTTAAATTCCTTGGCTTATGCCCTTTTATGGGCGTCTCAAAAAAACTCGAACCGGCCATTGGAATGGGCTTAGCAACGACGTTTGTTATGACATTAGCGTCAATCAGTTCTTGGTTGATTGACACACTTGTCCTTATTCCTCTCGACCTTGTCTATCTGCGGACGCTAAGCTTTATTTTAGCGATTGCTGTTGTTGTACAGTTTACTGAAATGGTGGTCAGGAAAACGAGCCCAACGCTTTACCGTTTACTCGGTATTTTTCTACCTTTAATTACCACCAACTGTGCGGTTCTTGGTGTTGCCTTATTAAATATTAATATGTCTCATACTTTTATGCAGTCTGCCGTGTACGGTTTTGGCGCTGCTGTGGGTTTCTCATTAGTAATGGTTTTATTTGCCGCTATTCGCGAACGTTTAGCTGTTGCCAATGTTCCTGCTCCATTTAAAGGATCATCAATTGGGTTAATTACAGCTGGCTTAATGTCTCTCGCGTTTATGGGCTTTAGTGGTTTGGTGAAATTCTAATGATGTCTGTATGGATTGCTATCGGTATATTAGCCGTTTTTGGCCTGATATTTGGGCTGATGTTAGGTTACGCCTCATTACGCTTTAAAGTTGAAGCAGACCCTATTGTCGAACAAGTTGAAGCAATATTGCCTCAAAGCCAGTGCGGTCAATGCAGTTATCCTGGCTGCCGCCCTTACGCCGAAGCGGTTGCAAATAATGGGGAAATGATCAACAAATGCGCCCCTGGTGGCGAGCAAGTCATGCTAAAAATCGCTGAGTTGCTTAATGTCGACCCTCAGCCGATTGATGGCGATGAAGCCGCGCAAAACCCCGTTCGTAAAGTGGCTATTATCGACGAAGAAAACTGCATTGGTTGTACTAAATGCATTCAAGCTTGCCCTGTTGATGCCATTGTTGGTGCAACCCGCGCCATGCATACTGTGATTGAAGACTTGTGCACAGGCTGCGACTTATGCGTCGCCCCTTGTCCTACAGATTGTATTGAGCTTGTTCCTGTGAAAACGACTACAGCCAATTGGAAATGGGATTTAAACACTATCCCAGTAAAAAATATTAGTGTTGAACCCAATGAACAGCTTGTCACTAAAGCAAGAGGTGAAACTCATGCTTAAGCTCTTTAATTGGTTGAAAAAAGATAATATTTGGGATTTTAAAGGTGGGATCCATCCGCCTGAAATGAAGCTACAATCTAGCCAAACACCGATGCGTATTGCATCAGTGCCCAATGAGCTGATTATCCCATTACAACAACATTTGGGCCCTGAGGGAGAGCTAATTGTTCAGGTTGGCGACTCCGTATTAAAAGGCCAGCCATTGACTAAAGGGCTTGGGCGTACTGTACCTGTTCATGCATCAACTTCAGGGGTGATCACTGCAATTGAACCTATGGTAACGGCACACCCTTCAGGCTTAAAAGAATTGTGTGTGCGTATTGCAGCCGATGGCCATGATATATGGTGTACTTTGTCCCCAGAGCCTAATTACATTCAACTAACCCGTGCTGAATTACTGCAAAAAATTGAACAAGCTGGGATAGCCGGCCTCGGTGGTGCAGGTTTCCCAACCGCATCAAAATTGGCCGGTGGTCAAGATGCGATTAAAACATTAATCATTAATGCAGCTGAATGTGAGCCTTATATCACAGCTGATGATAGGTTAATGCAAGAACATGCACAGGAAGTTATTGAAGGCTGTCGTGTTTTACAGCATTTATTAACCCCAGACCAAGTATTAATTGGTATTGAAGACAATAAACCCGAGGCTATCCGTGCCCTAAAAGATGCTGTCACCTCGCAAGACAAACAAATATTCATCCGAGTTATACCAACAAAATACCCATCAGGTGGTGCCAAACAGCTGACAAAAATTTTGACGGGAAAAGAAGTGCCATCCGGTGCGCGTTCGTCACAAATTGGTGTGTTGATGCAAAACGTCGGTACTGTCGTCGCCATTAAACGCGCGGTTGTTGATGGCCAGCCATTGATTGAGCGTGTGGTAACCGTTACTGGTGAAGCCATCAGTAAACCGGGTAATTTTTGGGCGCGTTTAGGCACCCCCGTTAAACATCTATTACAGCAATCAGGTTTTAACCCTGGACCAGAACAAATGGTGATTATGGGGGGGCCTTTAATGGGCTTTACCCTACCCGACCTGAATGTCCCTGTCGTAAAAATTTGTAACTGTTTACTGGTTCCCACAATGGAAGAAATGGGACCTAAAGCACTAGAAGAAGCGTGTATTCGTTGTGGGTTGTGTGTCGATGCCTGCCCAGCCGGGTTACTTCCTCAGCAACTTTACTGGTTCAGTAAAGGGGATGAACACGAAAAAGCGCAAAAACATAATTTATTTGACTGCATAGAGTGTGGTGCATGTGCTTATGTGTGCCCAAGTAATATTCCGCTAGTGCAATATTATCGTCAAGAAAAAGCAGAAATTCGTGAAATAGCTCAAGAAGAGCGCCGTGCTGCTGAAGCAAAGTTGCGTTTTGAAGCAAAACAGTTGCGTATGGAACGTGATAAGCAAGCGAGGGAAGAACGTCATAAAAAAGCTGCTGTACAAGTAGATAGCGCTGATAAAGATGCCGTTAATGCAGCTTTAGCCCGGGTTAAAGCCAAACAAAGTGCGACAACCGAACCAATTAAGATTGTTTCCGGTGAATTACCAGACAATAGTACTGTGATTGCTGCTCGCGAAGCCCGTAAAGCACAAGCACGTGCTAAACAGGCGGAAAAACTGGCCAATACACCAGTAGAACCTACTGATATAGAGGCCACGGATGATCCTCGCAAAACCGCTGTGGCAGCTGCCATTGCACGAGCGAAGGCCAAAAAAGCGGCTCAAGAGCAACCTGCAACTGAGCCAGTCGCTGACACCGTCACTGATGCTGAGGTTGACCCGCGCAAAGCGGCTGTCGCAGCTGCCATTGCACGAGCGAAGGCCAAAAAAGCCGCACAAGCGCAATCTGCAACTGAGCCAGTTGCTGAAACGGTCACTGACGCTGAGGTTGACCCACGCAAAGCAGCTGTCGCTGCCGCCATTGCACGAGCGAAAGCCAAAAAAGCAGCTCAAGAGCAACCTGCAACTGAGCCAGTCGCTGACACCGTCACTGATGCAGAGGTTGACCCACGCAAAGCAGCTGTCGCGGCCGCCATTGCACGAGCGAAGGCCAAAAAAGCCGCACAAGCGCAATCTGCAACTGAGCCAGTTGCTGAAACGGTCACTGACGCTGAGGTTGACCCACGTAAAGCGGCTGTCGCGGCCGCCATTGCACGAGCGAAGGCCAAAAAAGCGGCTCAAGAGCAACCTACAACTGAGCCAGTCGCTGACACCGTCACTGACGCTGAGGTTGACCCACGTAAAGCGGCTGTCGCTGCCGCCATTGCACGAGCGAAGGCCAAAAAAGCGGCTCAAGAGCAACCTGCAACTGAGCCAGTCGCTGACACCGTCACTGATGCAGAGGTTGACCCACGCAAAGCAGCTGTCGCGGCCGCCATTGCACGAGCGAAGGCCAAAAAAGCCGCACAAGCGCAATCTGCAACTGAGCCAGTTGCTGAAACGGTCACTGACGCTGAGGTTGACCCACGTAAAGCGGCTGTCGCGGCCGCCATTGCACGAGCGAAAGCCAAAAAAGCAGCTCAAGCAGAACAACTCGCACAAGAAGAGCTTACACCCGCCGCTGAACAACCCATTGAAGAGGAAACCGACCCTCGAAAAGTTGCCGTTGCCGCTGCGATCGCGCGAGTAAAAGCAAAGCAAGCACAAAAACAACATGAACAAACGACTACAGAGTAAGTGATAACGAGATGAAATTTAGGCCAATTGATGCGAAAAATCGCCGTTTAAAAATTGCTAGCGCACCATTTACTCATAACAATCAAAGCACCAGTTTAGTGATGCTTTGGGTACTTTTAGCAGCAATACCGGGTATTGCTGCTCAAGTTTATTTCTTTGGCGTTGGCACCTTATACCAAATTATTTTAGCGGTGCTAACAGCGGTTATCACAGAAGCAGTTTCTATTCGTTTACGCCAACAACCTGTGGTTCCTGTACTAAAAGATAATTCCGCCATTGTGACCGCATTATTATTAGCTATCAGCCTACCTCCGCTCTCACCTTGGTGGATGATCGTATTAGGGACATTTTTTGCTATTACGATTGCTAAGCAATGTTATGGTGGATTGGGGCAAAACCCTTTTAACCCTGCGATGGTGGGTTATGTCGTTTTGCTAATATCATTCCCTGTTCACATGACAAACTGGCTACCTCCGCATGAATTACAAAATATGTCGATTTCTGCACTTGATAGCCTATCTATTATTCTCAATGGCCATACTCCAACAGGTATTACCCTCGAGCAATTACGTACAGGCATTGATGGCATGAGCCAAGCGACTCCGCTTGATAGCTTTAAAACGGGCCTACTGACTCATTCTATTTCTGAAGTATTACAGCAACCTATTTTACAAGGTTCCTTAGCGGGAATTGGTTGGCAATGGGTGAATATTGGCTATTTAGTGGGTGGTTTGTTCTTATTACAGCGCCGTATTATTAGCTGGCATATTCCGGTTTCGTTCTTAGGTACATTGGCAGTTTTATCTATTGTTAGTTATTTAATTGATGATAGCCAACATGCGTCGCCATGGGTTCATTTATTGTCTGGTGCCACTATGCTAGGGGCATTTTTTATTGCCACTGACCCTGTCACCGCATCGACAACGCCTAAGGGACGGATTATTTTTGGTGTGATTATCGGTTTTCTTGTTTGGGTGATCCGTGTATACGGTGGTTACCCTGACGCTGTTGCTTTTGCCGTGTTACTCGCCAATATTACTGTTCCATTAATTGATTACTATACGCAGCCTCGTGCGTACGGTCATGGACATAAGTAAGGATAACCGTATGTTGAACACGATGAGACGCCATGGGGTAACGTTAGCCATCTTTGCAGCAGGAACCACTGCGCTTAGTGCTGCTGTGTACACGTTAACGAAAGAGACTATTGCTGAGCAAGCTGCTATTGTTCAGAAAAAACTACTCGACCAAGTGATACCAAGTGATTTATACGATAACGACCTCGCAAAAGAGTGTTATTTAGTCACTAATGAGGCCATACTGGGTAATAAACAACCTAGGCGCTTGTATCTAGCCCGTAAAAATGGCGAACCTGTTGCTGCTGCCTTGGAAACAACAGCATTAGACGGCTACTCAGGCGCTATACATTTATTAGTCGGTACAGATTTTCACGGTACAGTACTGGGAACTCGTGTTACAGAACATCATGAAACACCTGGGCTTGGTGACAAAATTGAGACACGAATATCTGATTGGATTACTTATTTTAGTGGTAAAAAAATAGCCTCTGATAATGACCCTAAATGGGCAGTTAAAAAAGATGGAGGTGAATTTGATCAGTTTACTGGGGCAACAATTACACCCAGAGCAGTCGTCAATGCCACTAAACGTACTGCGGTATTTATGCAACAAATTCCACAACAATTATCGAATTATCCACGCTGTGGGGACGAATAATGAGCGATTCATCTAAAGACTTATTAATGCAAGGTTTGTGGAAAAACAACTCTGCATTAGTTCAATTATTAGGGCTTTGTCCGCTGCTCGCTGTGTCATCAACAGCAACCAATGCATTAGGACTAGGCTTAGCGACCACATTAGTCTTAGTTTGTACTAATGTTGCCGTTTCTGCTTTACGTCGTTGGGTGCCATCAGAAATTCGCATCCCTATTTATGTGATGATTATTGCTTCTGTTGTTAGCGCGGTACAAATGTTAATCAACGCATATGCTTTTGGTTTATATGAATCTCTCGGGATCTTTATTCCGTTAATCGTTACCAACTGCATTGTGATTGGACGCGCAGAAGCCTATGCATCTCGTAATCCTGTTGGGCTATCTGCCCTTGATGGGTTTGCTATGGGCTTAGGTGCAACCGCGACCTTGCTTGTTCTAGGAGCAATTCGTGAAGTTTTAGGGAATGGGACCTTATTTGATGGCGCTGACTTGTTACTCGGTTCTTGGGCTACCTCCCTTCGTATTGAAGTGTTACACCTTGATTCCCCATTTTTACTCGCTATGCTACCGCCTGGTGCCTTCATTGGCCTAGCACTACTATTAGCTGCGAAATACTTAATTGATGAAAAAATGAAAAAAAGAGCCGCACGACAATCTGGTATTCAACCAGAACGTGAATATGAAAAACAGCAAGGTTGCGGCAGCCATATTTCTTAACAACGATATTTTGTGAGCAATGAATAAATCAAAACGCATTGAAATTCTAACTCGTCTACGGGATAACAACCCACACCCTACAACGGAGTTAGAATTTAACTCCCCTTTTGAGCTATTAATCGCCGTTTTATTATCAGCTCAAGCTACTGACGTGAGTGTCAATAAAGCGACAGCAAAGCTATATCCTGTAGCTAATACGCCTGAAGCTATTATGGCACTCGGTGTGGATGGAATAAAAGAGTACATTAAAACCATTGGCTTATTTAATACCAAAGCTGAAAGCGTCTATAAAACCTGTCAAATTTTAATCGAAAAGCACAACAGCCAAGTCCCTGAAAACCGAGAGGCTTTAGAAGCTTTACCGGGTGTTGGCCGCAAAACGGCAAATGTGGTTCTTAATACCGCATTTGGCTGGCCGACTATCGCCGTTGACACGCATATTTTCCGTGTCTGCAATCGTACTAACTTTGCTCCTGGTAAGAATGTCGTTGAAGTTGAAGACAAACTCCTTAAAGTTGTACCTGCAGAGTTTAAAGTAGATTGTCACCATTGGTTTATTTTGCATGGACGTTATACTTGTATTGCCCGCAAACCCCGCTGTGGCTCTTGTATTATCGAAGATTTATGCGAATTTAAAGATAAAATATATCCAGAAGATTGACCAAGATACTATTTTGAATAGGTTATAGATAAACGATACTTTTAATCATGAATCTAGCCGGTAACGCATTTTTTCCTTGCTCTAAGACTTTGTCTTACGTAACAATAGAGCCAAACCCAATATTAATTAAACGGTAAGTATGTTCCAAGACAACCCACTGCTCGCACAGCTTAAACAAAAACTACATGCCCAAACCCCACGCGTCGAAGGGCTGGTAAAAAGTACAGAAAAAGGCTTTGGCTTCCTCGAAGTTGATGGCCAAAAAAGCTATTTCATTCCGCCTCCTCAAATGAAAAAGGTCATGCATGGTGATCGTGTTATTGCTGCGGTTCATACCGATAAAGACCGTGAATTTGCAGAACCAGAAGAACTGGTAGAACCTTTTTTAGATAGGTTTGTTGGGAAAATACAAAAGAAAGAAAATGATAACCGTTTATTTGTCATTCCCGATCACCCATTACTGAAGGATATGATTTCTTGCCGTCCTATCAATGGCATTACTCATGAGTTTAAGCAAGATGATTGGGTTGTTGCACAAATGCGACGCCATCCATTAAAAGGCGATAAAACCTTCTACGCTGAAATTACTGAGTTTATCACTGACGGAGATGACCATTTTGCACCATGGTGGGTAACGTTACGCCGTCACCAATTAGACCGTAATGAACCGCAAATGGTTGATAGCGAACGTGATGACCAAGGTATTGAACGAGTTGATTTAACTCACTTGCACTTTACGACCATAGACAATGCAAGTACTGAAGATATAGATGACGCACTCTATGTTGAAAAAACCGATAATGGTGACTTAAAACTGTATATCGCTATTGCTGACCCAACAAGCTATATACCAGAAGGTAGCGAACTCGATAAACTGGCTTTAGCCCGTGGCTACACCAACTATTTACCGGGTTTTAATATTCCAATGCTACCGCGCAAATTATCTGACGACCTGTGCTCTTTGCGCCCAAATGAACGTCGCCCTGCTTTAGTCTGCATTGCACTCATCAAAGAAGATGGTCGCATTGACGATAATATTGAGTTTTTCAGCGCTTGGGTCGAATCAAAATCTAAATTAGTTTATGACGAAGTCTCTGATTGGCTTGAAAATACAGGCAGTTGGCAGCCAGAAAATGACACTGACAAACAACAAATTTTGCTGCTTAAAGAAATGGCAGATAGGCGTTTACTATGGCGCGAAAACAATGCACTCGTGTTCAAAGATCGCCCTGATTACCGCTTTGTATTAGATGACAAAGGAATTGTGGTTGATATCGTGACTGAACGTCGCCGCAGCTCTAATCGCATTGTTGAAGAAGCCATGATCACCTCTAACCTCTGTGCTGCCGCAGTACTGAAAGAAAAATTAGGATTTGGCGTATTTAATGTGCATATGGGCTTTGAACCCCTACAAATTGACCAAGTCGTGCAAACGCTTAAAGATAATGGCATTGAAACAACGGCTGAATCATTATTATCACTAGAAGGCTTCCGCCAACTACGCCGTCAACTAGATGCACAGCCGACCCAATTCCTCGATAGCCGCATTCGCCGTTACCAAACTTTCGCAGAAGTCAAAGCTGAGCCCGGCCCGCATTTTGGTTTAGGGTTTGAAGCTTATGCGACTTGGACTTCACCAATTCGTAAATATACCGATATCGTCAACCACCGTTTAATCAAATCTATTATTGCTGGTAAACCTTCAACGAATAAGCCATCCGAAGAATTATCAATCAAGTTAGCCGAACGTCGTCGTGCAAACCGCATGGCTGAACGTGATGTGGGTGATTGGCTCTATTCTCGTTACTTAAAACCTTTTGAAGGTACGGATACCAAATTCCCAGCTGAAATTATTGATATCACTCGCGGTGGCGTAAGAGTCCGTTTGGTAGATAATGGTGCTGTAGCTTTTGTTCCTGCGCCTTTTATTCATAGTGTTCGTGATGAGATCCAATGTAGCCAAGAAACAGGTAATGTACTTGTTAAAGGTGAAATAGCTTACCAACTTAACGATATTATCAATGTCACCATTAATGAAGTTCGTATGGAAACACGTAATATCGTCGCTAGACCAGCCGAATAACAGCTTTTCTGCTACTCTTTAAAGACCATAGTTTGAAACCTATGGTCTTTTATTTTTCTATCTACTTTTTTACAACCTAAAATTCGCATTAAACGTTAAACTGCAAACACTTTTCCATATTTTTTCCTGATTATTCTTATTCGTAAATTTACCTATCATGATATTTTGTTAACTGTTAAATCTGTATTAAGGGTCATTAAAATGAACACAGTAAGCAAACGTATTTTATCATTCATGGTGATAGCTACTGTCGCTATCAGCGTCAGTGCCTGTTCAAATATGTCTAAACGCGATAAAAACACAGCGATTGGTGCCGGTGTAGGAGCTGTTGGTGGCGCTGTATTGACAGGCGGAAGTTCCATAGGAACCGTAGGTGGTGCGGCTATTGGCGGAATTATTGGACACCAAGTAGGCAAATAAATCTCATAATATCCTTTAGTCGCTCTCCTTAATCTAAAATAGCGTTCAGTATGAACGCTATTTTATTTTTTATATCCGATAATCTATTAAACTATTGACGGTAAAAAGTGTACAAAGTACACTTGCAATTAATACAAAGGGAGGGAACCCTGTGAGTCACGCAATTGAATTTATTGAAACCAGCTTTTTTACCAAACAAATCCAATCTATCGCCACACAAGAAGAACTTAGGATATTACAAAATGAACTTATCGCATGGCCAGATAAAGGCGATATCATCCAAGGAACAGGTGGGCTTCGTAAAATTAGGATGGCAACTGGTAATAAAGGAAAAAGTGCAAGTGTACGAGTTATTTATTTCCTAGCTACAGCAGAAATTATTTATTTTATAATGGATTATCCAAAAAATGTCAAAGATACGCTAAATGACTTAGAAAAAGCAGAATTAAAGAAACTAACGAAATTACTAAAAAATGAGGTATAAAATGAGTATATTCAACGAATTAAAAGCCTCTTTAGAAGAAGCTGTTGAAATAAAACAAGGCCATCAAAAAGCCGCTAATGTTACTCGTTACGAAATTACTGATGTCAAAGCTATTCGAGAGCAACTGAATGTTTCCCAAAGCGAATTAGCTCATGCACTAGGAACTAGCCTCGATACAATTAAAAGTTGGGAACTTAAACGACGAAACCCAACAGGGCTAGCAGCTAAAATACTCATCGCCATTAAACGTAACCCAGCTTTATTTGCTGAGTTAGCAGCAATTTAACCACTTCTTCGTTATAAAATGAGTGGCTTTCTAAGTAGCCACTCATGACAAACAGTAAAATTTTCGAACCTATCAGCCACCAGCTAACTTAACTTGAAAACCTTTCGCCTCAAGGTACTGTTTGATAACATCACGTTTATCGCCTTGAATTTCAACGTTACCGTCTTTGACAGCTCCGCCACAGCCACACTTCTTTTTAAGATCAGCCGCTAATTTAGCTAATTCGCTGTCTTCAAGATCAAGACCAGTTACAACACAAACCCCTTTTCCTTTACGGCCTGATGTCTCACGGCGGATCCGCACAATACCATCACCTTTAGGCCTTTCAATTTTGGGTTTATCTTCAGCAATACGCCCTGTTTCTGTACTGTAAACAAGACGACTATTTGAATCATTCATAGCAAACCTTCAATAGACTGATTGATTTGTTGTAATGTGGCAGTTGGGTTTTCACTACGCGTAATCGGACGACCAATCACCATATAATCCACACCCGCCTTCACTGCATCTTGTGGTGTCATAATGCGGCGTTGGTCCCCAACATCACTTCCCGTTGGGCGAATACCTGGGGTAACTAATTTGAAATCGGCACCACAAATTTGTTTTAAACGTTGGGCTTCATGAGCAGAGCAAACAACACCATCTAGCCCGCATTGTTTGGTTAATAAGGCCAAACGCTCTGCATGAGCAGCTGGTGACAGGTTAATCCCAACACCAATGAGGTCAGATTCATCCATACTCGTTAATACGGTTACTGCTGTGAGTAATGGCGCCTCTTTACCATAAGGCTCAAGAGATTGGCGTGCCGCCTCCATCATACGAGCACCACCACTTGCATGAACATTAACCATCCATACCCCCATTTCAGCCGCAGCTGCAACCGCTCGAGCAACAGTATTTGGAATATCATGAAACTTCAAATCTAAGAAAACATCAAAACCACGATCATGGAGTGACTTAACAAATTGAGGACCATTAAAAGTAAACATTTCTTTGCCTACTTTTAAGCGACAATCACGTGGGTCAATGCGATCCACAAAAGCCAAAGCCTCATTAGCATTTTCATAGTCAAGTGCCACAATAATTGGTGAATGTGTGTGGTTCTCAGTTGAGGAAATCATTTCTTAGCCTTTAAAGAGTCGTTATTATTTAAAAAGTGACGCTGTCACTGCCCATCTAGCCCACGAATAGGTTTAATCGTGTCCCACGAGCGACAAGATGGGCAATGCCAATATAATGCACGTGATGTAAACCCACATTTATGGCAACGATAATCGGGTTTGGTACGAATTTGCTCCCCTACCATTTTTCGTAGCAAAATCAAACTTTCTTTTGCCCTTCCATCTTCAGCTTCTTCAAGATGGTAATCCATTAAACGATAAAATAAACGCATGGTAGGATGACGTTGAATTTGGTCATTAATATAATTTGCAGCGGCTTCGTGATTTTGCTTTTCAACAATAATATCCGCTAAATAAAGCTCTGCAATAGCCCCTGAGTTACCCGCAACACACTGACGTAGGTAATCTTCCCACTCATCGGCTTGGCCAGTATGTTGGTAGCAATCAAACAGCAAAGGTAGCGTTTCAGCGACGAGCTCTCTATCTTGCTCATAGACTTGTTTTAGGACATGAATTGCTTTGTCGTAATTACCTTGTTCGATGAACAAGCGCCCTTTCATAATTGAGACCCGAGCGCAGTGGTTGTCGGCTTGCTCTGCCTTATTTAAAAAGGTCAGTGCATCTTCGAGATCATCGCTAGCAAGTTGTTGAGTCGCTAATTCACAATAAAAGTGTGCAACTTGCTCACGTAGCTCTGTATGCCCTAATTTAACCAGTTTACCTGCCGTTTCAATAGCTTTTGTCCAATCACTGGTTAATTGATAAATATTTAACAGGGATTGTAAGGCACTTTGTTTGAAATCGACTTCATCCGTCAATTGTTGAAACATGTTTTCTGCTCGGTCATAAACCCCAGCAGCCATGTAATCTCGACCGAGTTGTTGAGTTGCTAATAAGCGTTGTTCAAATGATAAAGCGGCACTTTCCACCAGCGACTGGTGAATACGAATGGCGCGTTCAACTTCACCACGAGAACGGAATAAATTTCCCAACGTGAGGTGTGCTTCAAAAGCAGAGCTATCTTCATTTTTTAGCATATCGAGGAATAAATCGACAGCTTTATCTTGTTGATTAGACAATAGGAAGTTAACGCCTGTCACATAATCACGTGACAAGCGATTCGCATGTTGTTGCTTATCTTGTTGAGCACTTCTGCGCCCCATGTACCAACCGTAAGCAGCAGCAACTGGTAGCAGCAGAAACAGCAACTCGAACATACAGGATTATTCCTTGTTCTGAGTCGTCACTAATGAGGTTGAATCGGAAATATGACTTTCTCCAGCACCTAATTGTGATTCTAAACGTCTAATTTTACGACGTGCGTTTTTCAGGCTAACAATGACTCGTAAATAAAACACAGCACAAACTAGCCAACCTAGCACAAAACCGACACCAAAAAGTGATGCAAGAAGGGTCGATAATGAAAAATCCCCTTTTGCAATCAGGTAGTTAAATGTAATAACCTGATCATTGCTTGAACCTAGCGTAATCGAAATAATAAAAAAAGCGACCGCTAGTAATAAAATCAGAAAATATTTCACATTTATTCCCGTTATCAGTTCTATTCATCCAATAATATCTACCTGTTAAGGTAGCATTTCCAACGCATTCAGACAAAGCAATTTATTTTATACAATGAGAGATTTAAGTCAGATCTCCCCTAATAATGGTTAACTTGATGAAAGATTAATCGGTTTTACTCAGTATTCCCCATGCTCGCAAAATATAATAACCAAATAAGGCAAAACACGCACTGATGATCACTGAAGTAATTATATCAATAGGCCAATGCATGCCCAACAACATACGACTAAATGCAATACCCTCAGCCCAAATAGCGAGCCCTATCGATAAAACGTATAAACGTTGTTGCCAAAAAAGCGCAATTAAAAACAATGCCCAGCCAGCCGCAAATAACATATGACCAGAAGGAAAAGAATATCCGGTTTCTGCTTGCCAGTGTTTACGCTGCCATTTCGCTATATATTCATCTTGTTTGACGGTGTCTTTAATTAATTTTGCTCGTTCACTACGTTTTAACGCATAAAAGTCTGATGAAGGAATTTGATATTCGGTTGCCAGCCATTCCACATAAGGGCGAGGCTCTTTAAACGTACTTTTTAATGCCGTCTTCAAACCTTGCTGCAGTAATACAATACCAACAAGAACAAGCAATATTTTCAGTCGCTGTTTTTTTTCTGAACGAAAAATAAATGCAACTGCGCTAAGAAATAACAGAGACGTTAAAATACTATAAGGTGCTCCCGCAGTGTCTGTCAGCCAGAGTATCCATTTCATTGAGTTAAACTGGGTTTCTGGTGACCAATGCCACCCTGTAACTATCATCACCATGGGAGGCATAATTAATAACAATGCAAAAGTACAAACGACCAAAACAGTTTTTTTCATTCAACGTGTTCCAAATAAAGTTCTATTAAATATACAAATATTCCATTCACCTATTATTAACTCTGTTATAGTAATACAGCGTTGGTCGTGTGCAAAGAATACCAACCTCTATATGCTAAACGTCATATAGCATCGATGTATTATAGTTAAGCTACTTTATATCGATAAACGTTATTAATTAAGCAAGAGTTACTTTAACTAATGAAAGAAAATATGCAGCTAAAACGCGTTGCCGAAGCAAAACTTCCTACACCTTTTGGTGAATTTTTGATGGTGGGTTTTGAAGAAATCGCAACCGGTCGTGATCATGTAGCGTTAATTTTTGGCGATATCTCAGGAAGTGAACCGGTACTCAGCCGGATCCACTCCGAATGTTTAACAGGAGATGCGTTATTTAGTCTACGTTGCGATTGTGGTTTTCAATTAGAAGCCGCACTCTCTCAGATTAGTAAAGAAGGCCGAGGGGTATTACTTTACCATCGTCAAGAAGGCCGAAATATTGGCTTGCTGAATAAAATCCGAGCTTATGCATTGCAAGATCAAGGCTTAGATACGGTTGAAGCTAACATTAAGTTAGGCTTTAAAGCGGATGAGCGTGATTTTACCTTATGCTCTGATATGTATAAGTTATTGGGGATAAATGAAGTCCGCTTATTGACGAATAACCCGAAAAAAATCGATATCATGCGTGAAGCTGGAATTAACGTGGTAGAACGTGTTCCGTTGATCGTTGGCCGCAACCCAAGTAATGAACATTATCTTGACGTTAAAGCAGAAAAAATGGGCCATATGCTATTTAAGCACCAATGACCTCAGCAAAGGAAGAGTGTTCTGCTCTTCCCTTTATTTTTCCTATTTCATTATCACCATTCAAAGTGTGCCATTTATCCACGGCTATATTCACTTTCTTTCCATAAGGTTTATACTGTTAGCCATCTGATTACCCTGACGAATAAACTGAGTTTTTGAGGTTTATTCCGCATACTACCAGGAGATACTGTGAACAACCTGCATTCCATTCAACGCATGAGAAGATTGCGTAAAACTGAAAAACTCCGTACTTTATTCCAAGAAACTCACCTTTCTATTAATGACCTTTGCTTGCCAATTTTTGTTGAAGAAGAACTCGACGATTATATGCCAATCAACAGCATGCCGGGTGTTATGCGTATTCCTGAAAAACGCCTTGCTTATGAAATTGAGCGTATCGCAAATGCAGGAATAAAATCAGTGATGACCTTTGGGGTTTCCCATCATCTTGATGATAATGGTAGTGATGCATGGCAAGAAAATGGTTTAGTGGCACGTATGTCACGTATCTGTAAAGAAACCGTCCCTGAAATGATAGTGATGTCTGACACCTGTTTTTGTGAATACACTTCCCATGGTCACTGTGGTGTCATTCACGGCCATATCGTTGATAACGATGCAACCATCCATAACCTAGGTTTACAAGCGGTTGCCGCTGCACGTGCAGGTGCTGATTTTATTGCCCCTTCTGCGGCAATGGATGGCCAAGTTGCCGCAATTCGTCATGCACTTGATGAAGCTGGTTTTACAGACACCGCCATTATGTCTTACTCCACAAAATTTGCTTCAGCACTGTATGGCCCATTCCGAGATGCAGCGGGTTCATGCCTTAAAGGGGATAGAAAAACGTATCAGATGAACCCAATGAACCGCCGTGAAGCACTACATGAATCACTAATTGATGAACGTGAAGGTGCTGACGCGCTAATGATTAAACCTGCTGGGGCTTATTTGGATATTATTCGTGATTTACGTGAGCATACCCAATTACCTATCGGTGCTTATCAAGTCAGTGGCGAATATGCACAAATTAAATTTGCTGCTCAAGCGGGTGCAATTGATGAAACTCGTGTGGCTCTTGAAACACTGGGGTCAATCAAACGCGCAGGTGCTGATCTTATTTTCACTTATTTCGCTTTACAATTAGCCGAAGCCAACGCGTTATAATCTCATTCAGTTAAAGAAACCCGCACCACTGTATAAAATTACAGTATCGCGGGTTTTTGTCATTTTTGTTGAATAATAATACTTAAATCGACCAATTAACAACCAAATGGCTATTTTGCTCTTTGCAATTCAAGCTGTTGAGTTAGTGTTTGCGCATAATGCTGTGCTTGCTCTGCCGTTGCTAAACCAGCAATCAATAAATCTTGTTTACCCGCAGATGTCGTTGCAACCACTCCCCAGTAATCAACTTCAACCGTAATACTTTCAGGGTTTTGATCGGGCATCGGCAGAATATCAAAGTAGTCTTGTAATGGCGCAATGGTAATGGCGGTATAATCTGCATTTAAGCCGAGTGGAAATTCTTTGTCTGCATATAAACGCAAATCATGGACTTCCGTTTCAGGTGTTCTCATCACAATAGAATATAAGTTAGGTATGTGCTCCAAAATGTCACGAACCTCTTCGTTCGCACCATCAAAATGGGATGTGGTTAATAAGATATCTGCTGCCCACAATGCCCCTTTATAGAAATCGGTTTCATTGATATCTGCCATACTCATTTCCTTAATAGTGTTTTCGATAAGCTAGTCACATGGTGCCCCATGTTGAAGCTATTACATTCAATTATTTTGCACAAAGAAACTTATTTATGGCGAACTTCACCCTATTTTCATTTAGCCTAGTTGCGACTATTTTCTCCTTTAATTTACCGTCTATTTAACACCATAACGTAGATTGCCATCAAAAATATTGAGAAAAAACAAGATTGATAAATAAGATTAAATATTAAAAAATAAAAACGCCCGTAGGATACAATCTTACAGGCGTTGAAGTGCCATAATTTAATGATTAATGTAGCATCTGTCTTATTACATAATGCAAAATACCACCATGACGGTAATAATCCATCTCCGTTGCGGTATCAATACGACAACGAGTTATAACTTCTTTTATATCCCCATTACCATAAGTGATTTTCACTGTGATATCCTGCCCTGGGGTAATTGACTGAAGCCCTGTGACATCAATGCGTTCATCACCTTTTAACCTGAGAGTTTTACGAGATACCCCATCTTTAAATTCTAAAGGTATAACCCCCATGCCAATCAAATTAGAACGGTGGATACGCTCGTATGATTCAGTAATGACAACTCTCACACCTAATAAATTCGTGCCTTTAGCTGCCCAATCTCGGCTAGAACCTGAACCATATTCTTTACCCGCAATGATAGCCAATGGGCGATTTTCTTGTTGATACAGCATCGCTGCATCATAAATCGCCATTTGTTTGCCTGTCGGTATATGTAAGGTATATCCCCCCTCTACACCTGGCACCATTTCATTGCGAATACGAATATTTGCAAATGTTCCTCGCATCATCACTTCATGGTTACCACGACGCGAACCATAAGAGTTGAAATCTGCAACAGCAACGCCGTGTTCTTGCAGATAACGCCCCGCTGGACTCTCTTTTTTGATATTCCCTGCAGGAGAAATATGGTCAGTGGTGACCGAGTCACCGAGGATCGCTAAAATATTTGCGCCATGAATATCTTTAACAGGTACTGGCTGAGATTGCATTCCTTCAAAGAAAGGTGGATGGCGGATATAGGTCGAGTCTGCTTGCCAGTGATAAGTTGAAGAGCTTTCAACTTTTAATGCTCTCCAAGCGTCATCACCTTCAAAGACCGCGTTATATTCCTTACGGAACATATCTGTTTTAACTTGCTGTACAGCTTGCGCAATTTCAGCACTTGATGGCCAAATATCTTTCAAATAAACATCATTACCCGATTTATCAACCCCGATAGGGTCAGTTTTCAAGTTGATATTCATATTACCCGCCAGTGCATAGGCAACAACAAGCGGCGGAGAGGCTAACCAGTTAGTTTTCACCAGTGGGTGAATTCGCCCTTCAAAGTTACGGTTTCCTGACAGCACGGCACCAACAGTAAGATCCGTTTGTTTAATCGCTTCTTCTATTGGTTCTGGTAATGGCCCTGAGTTACCAATACAGGTTGTGCATCCATACCCGACAAGGTTAAACCCAAGCTTATCTAAATACGGTGTTAAACCTGCAACGGCAAGATAATCAGTAACCACTTTAGAACCCGGTGCTAATGATGATTTAACCCACGGTTGGCGAACTAACCCTTTTTCAACGGCTTTTTTCGCTAATAGCCCCGCCGCCATTAATACACTTGGGTTCGACGTGTTTGTACAAGAGGTAATTGCTGCAATAACGACCGCGCCATCGGTTAATTCAAAGGTTTTATTTTGATATTTAACCGAAGGATAGCTCGATTGGATTTTCTTATTGACTTCTAATTCGACTGCGCCACGAAATGCTTTTGGTACTTGGCTAAGTTCGACTCTGTCTTGTGGACGTTTAGGCCCGGCTAAACTGGATTCGACTGTCGACATGTCTAACTCAAGTGTACTGGTAAAAATCGGTTCATCGCCCGCATAACGCCATAAACCCTGCTCTTTACTATAAGCTTCCACCAGCGCAATTTCATCATCACTGCGCCCAGTTAAACGCATATAAGACAGTGTTACTTCATCAACCGGGAAAAAGCCACAAGTTGCACCATATTCAGGGGACATATTCGCAATTGTTGCGCGGTCTGCTAATGGTAAATCGGCCAAGCCGTCACCATAGAATTCAACAAACTTACCCACGACACCATGTTGACGTAGCATTTGTGTCACTGTCAACACAAGGTCAGTTGCTGTGATCCCTTCGGATAATTTACCCGTTAATTTAAAACCAACAACGTCAGGGATTAGCATTGAAACCGGTTGGCCTAACATCGCGGCTTCAGCTTCAATACCACCGACACCCCAACCTAACACACCTAACCCGTTGATCATCGTCGTATGAGAGTCCGTACCCACTAAAGTATCGGGATAGGCATATAATTTACCGTCAATTTCTTCATACCATACTGCCTTGCCAAGGTATTCTAAATTAACTTGGTGACAGATACCGGTACCCGGCGGCACTACTTGAAAACGATTAAATGCTTTTTGGCCCCAACGTAAAAATAAATAACGTTCATGGTTACGCGCCATTTCAATTTCAACGTTATCGCCAAATGCTGATTCGGTTGCAAACTCATCCACCATCACCGAGTGGTCAATCACTAAATCAACAGGTGACAACGGGTTTACTTGCTCAACATTGCCGCCAAGGGATTTAACTGCTTCACGCATAGCGGCAAGATCAACAACAGCAGGAACACCCGTGAAGTCTTGCATGAGAACACGCGCTGGGCGATAAGCAATTTCTCTATCTGCATGCGCGTTTTTTTGCCAGTCAATTATTGCTTGTAAATCTTGTTCGACAACTGAGGTGCCATCAATATGACGTAATAGATTTTCGAGTAAAACTTTTAATGACTTAGGTAATTTAGTCCCCTCACCGAGCTTTTTTTCAGCAATCGCTAAACTGAAGTAATTATACTGCTTGTTTCCAACATTGAGTGTCGAAGCACTCGTTGTTTTTAGACTCAACGACATAACTCCTCCTTGGTTTTTATGGCTATGGCAATATTTGTATTTACCACCATTATTTTTTGTTAACCAATTGTAATCATAGTTGCTCTAGAAATTTGATTTATAGATTTTGTGCCAAATATTGAATTTTTCTCTATTAATAATAGGAAATTTAAGATAAGAAGGGAAATAAGTCAGGAAAAAACTAAGTACACCAACTCGGTAATAATAATAAAAACCCTAGAAATACGATCACTAGGGTTCCTACTTACAAATTATGACAAGGCAAAAATATAAAGAAATTAAATGATAGGCAGTTTCATATCTTTAAAAAACTCTTCAATTTCTTCATTGTTACGTATAGCAACCGCTTTATCGACCACATCACGGGTTAGATGCGGTGCGAAACGCCACATAAAATCATACATATAACTACGCAAGAAACTAGTACGTTTAAAACCAATCTTGGTTGTGCTATAGCTGAACTTATCACGCATATCAATCACAACTAAATCGCTATCACTAACAGGGTCAACGGCCATACTCGCGATAATACCGATCCCTAACCCTAATCTAACATAGGTTTTAATCACGTCAGCATCGGTTGCAGTAAAAATAATTTTGGGCTCAAGACCAATTTTCTGAAATGCCACATCTAATTCTGAACGGCCAGTAAACCCATGAGTATAGGTTACAATTTGATATTCAGAGATATCTTCAATAGTGACATTTTTTTTCGTTGCAAGTGGATGGTCTTTTTGCACGACCACACAGCGATTCCAATGGTAGCATGGCAACATAATCAAATCGTTATAAAGGTGCAATGCTTCGGTTGCTATCGCAAAATCACTGTTACCTTTGCACACTTCCTCAGCGATTTGCGTTGGTGATCCTTGCTGCATGTGCAATGAAACATGTGGATAACGCTCAATAAAACCTTTGATTGTCGGAGGCAAAGCATAACGAGCTTGTGTATGTGTCGTGGCAATACTCAAGCTACCTCTATCTGGATAAGTATGCTCCCCAGCAACCGAGCGGATCGCTTCTATTTTTGATAGCACTTCTCGGGAGATCCGTACCACTTCTTCCCCTGCGGGAGTAACATGCGTTAAGTGCTTACCACTACGCGCAAAAATTTGGATCCCAAGCTCATCTTCAAGCATCCGCACTTGTTTACTGATACCGGGCTGTGACGTAAAAAGCCCCTCAGCGGTTGAGGAGACATTCAAGTCATGGTTAACCACTTCAACAATATAACGTAATTGCTGCAATTTCATATTTCAGTCTACCTCATACAGGAATAATGTGCATTTGCTATCTATAGCTAAAGAATATTACATATAGCTAATAGTTATAATTGGTTTATTTGATATAACCAATATAACATCATTCTCTGAAGAATAAACAGTATGATGATAAAATTTCATCTAAATCCCCTCTACAATGAAGAAAAGCAGTAAGGTACTGCAAAGACGGATTAACTTTATTTCATTATGTGGTTCAATGAGTGAAATAAATTTTGCAGAACACTCGCTCCAAGGTTTAACGTATTAGAGTGGATATCGTAATTCTCAACGAAGAGAGGTGGTTACATGCGTTTAAATGTTTTGGCTTTAATTATTGGTATGTCGACTATTTCTTTTGCCCCGTCACTATTGGCAAAAGAAGTTAGTTATGGACAACAAAAAATTGTTTTGTCTGACACGATTGAACCCGGCAATGATTTTTACCGTTATGTGAATGAAGATTGGGTAAATAAAGCGCAAATCCCTACCGGTATGCCACGTATTAACTCTTTTGTGGAATTATACTTAAATACAGAAAAACAAATTCAATCGATAATTGACCAGCTACAGCAGATCCCCGAAAACAAACTTGCGCATAATCAACGAAATATTCGAAATTTATATCTCAGCTACCTGAATGAAGAAGCTATCGAGCAAGCTGGTATTAGCCCAATAAAATCCGATTTAGATGCCATTGCAAAAGCTAAAAATCATCATGATATTAGCCAGTTAATGACACAGCCTGACTATAAATCGCTGATTTCTTATTGGGTAGATTTAGATGCCAAAGCACCTGATACCTATGTGCTTTATATCGGTCAAGGCGGTTTAGGGCTGCCGAACCGTACTTATTACCTCGATAACACCCCTCAAATGGAAGATATTCGAAAAAGTTATATCGCTTATATCGCTACCATGTTAGAGCTAGCCGGTGAAAAAGATGTCACACAAAAAGCACAGAAAATTTTTGATTTAGAAAAAGCGATTGCAACTGTACATTGGAGCCCTGAGGCCCGCCGTGACACTATCAAAAATTACCATGCGATGACCTTAGCTGAAATGAAAAACCATACCCAAGGTTTTGATTGGGATAGCTTTATTACTAGCCGCAACTTAACTGATAAGCAACTTGCGAAAGTGGTCGTTGAAACGGACAGCGCAGTTGAACAAACTGCAAAGATTTTTGCAGATACCCCAGTTTCGACATTAAAAGATTACTTAACCTTTCAGTATATTAGTGAGCACGCACGTTATTTAAACCAAACCATCGCAGATGCACAGTTTGATTTTTACTCGAAAAAACTCAATGGTATTGAGAAGCAACGCACCCGCCAAGAGCGCGCTTTGCAAACCGTTAACTCACTCCAAGGTGAGCCATTAGGGCAAATTTACGTCGAACAATATTTCGACCCTCAAGCTAAAGAAAAAATTAAAGATTTGGTTAGTTATGTGAGAGGAACATTTAATTCACGCTTAAAAGTCAATGACTGGATGGATGAGCCTACTCGCCAAGAAGCCCTTAAAAAATTGGAACAATTCACGGTTAAAGTGGGTTATCCAGACCAATGGAATGATTTCAGTGAGATTAACCTTAAGCCCGATTCATTATTAGATAATTATAAGCAAGTTTTAGCTTGGTCATATGATGATATGATTGGCAAAATTGGTCAGCCTGTTCGTCAATGGGAATGGGGAATGACGCCACAAACAGTCAATGCCTATTTCAACCCTGTTCAAAATGAAATTGTGTTCCCTGCTGCAATTTTACAAGCACCGTTCTTTGACCCTAATGTTGACCCAGCCTATAACTATGGCGCAATAGGTGCAGTCATCGGCCACGAAATGGGCCATGGTTTTGACGACCAAGGCAGTTTATATGACGGAACCGGGCAGTTACGTAATTGGTGGAGTGAGAGCGCTAAAACCCACTTCAAAGAGAAAACCGCTAAGCTTGTTGAACAATATAACGGCTTTACTGTTGATGGCTTAAAGGTGAACGGTGAGCTTACATTAGGGGAGAATATTGGTGACCTCGGTGGGTTAAATATCGCCTTAAGTGCTTATAAGCAATTTGCCAAAGAAAACTACTCAAATGGTGAGGCTCCAATTATTGACGGAACAACTGGGTTACAGCGTTTCTTCATTGCTTGGGCACGCACGTGGCAAGAGCTGTCAAATAAAGAATCTGAACGTAATAAGATTATGACAGACCCTCATAGCCCTAACCAATTTCGCGCAAATGGCGTAGTACGCAATATTGATGACTGGTACGAAACATTCGGTGTTGATAAAAATAACGCCCTGTATTTGCCACCAGAACAGCGTATTCGTATTTGGTAATTTATCAATGACAAAAGAAGGCTCGAAATTTAGCGTGAGCCTTCTTTTTATGACTAGGCAGCAAGCGGCGCTAAGACCTAGGAGCATACATCAGTATGTAATTAACATTAGTAAGTCCAGATAACAATTCTGCTGTTTAAATCATATTCTAATCAATGCAATACTGTCTTTTAAACTACTTTATAATCAATACAATACGCTAAATAGTTCAAGTTGTGGCTAGGCAGCAAGCGGCGCTAAGACCTAGGAGCATACATCAGTATGTGACTAGGGTTAGCAAGCGCAGCTAACAACGCCACAGCTTGAAATATGACGCGTATTATTTGATGACGCCGCAGGCCATCCTAGCCCCACCACCGCCTAACGCTTCTGGATTATCAGAATAGTTATCACCACCCACATGCACCATCAATGCGCGGTCTTGAACATCTTTGAGTGATTTTAAACGTGGCGCTAGTACCGCATAATTAGCATTACCTTGACTATCGGCAACTAAGCCGGGTAAATCGCCTAAATGCCCTGTGTTATCATAAGGGCCTTTATGAACGCCTGTTTTGGCTGGGTCTAAATGACCACCTGCTTTTAATGCAGGTACCGATTTACCGTCTTTTTCTGCAGGTTCGCAGCTTGGGTTCTCATGAATATGGAAACCATGAATACCTGCTTGTAGTCCTGTTAATTTAGGCGTGAACAGTAATCCATATTCCGTTTCTGAGATAACAACCTCACCTATTGCTTTACCATCACCTGTGGGTGTCGCTTCTTTTAATACAACAGTAGACTGAGCAGCGTACGCTGTCCCCGCTGTCAATAATGCAGCCAGTAAACACATTTTTAACTTCATTTTGCCTCCGGTGGATAACTTTTATCTATCATTCCATCGACTTACCTAAATATTTCAGCAAGGTAAGGATTATTACTGCCAATTGATAACTACAACGACTCTATCTTAAGTTAACACAAATTAGTTATCACTTTGGTGCTACATTTGAGTTTAGTTAAAAATTGGCGGCTGTATCACAGTGAGCGATAAGAAATAAAAATAGGCTGGATTTAAACTGGGAGGAATTGAGATTATTAAAATTGAGGACTTCTATAGGTTCATTAGGAGTTTGTAGTTCTATCAATACCCTATTAATATTTACCAAATCATCAACAAATAAATAATTAATACCTTCAACAAACACCCCTTGGACGTGTATCTCTCTCACTATACCTTAGCAAGTTTTTCCATTGCTTTTTCATAGCGAGCGAAACCAAAATCAAAAACATTTTTGACTTGGACTTCATGTGAACATTGCTCGCTAATTGCTGGTTTAGGTGCAGCAATTTTACTTTTGTCACGAGCAGGTATCAATAAACGATTAGGCTTTTGTAATGCGTGACCCATTTTTATAACCTCTACTAAATCAATTCACTATAAAAACAAAAAATAACACTACCTGAACATAATGTAAGTCAACTTATTTCATTACAGTTTATTTTACCGTTTAATAAAAAAGCCAATCTAATTAAATGATTGGCTTTTTTGTTTGGAAACAAAAGAGAGCTATTACTTCTCTTTTACTTCCCACTTACCATCAACGTAGAATGCACTCCAACCCGTTGCTTTACCGTTTTTCTCTGAAGAAACATATTGTTGTTTCGTTTTGCGGCTAAAACGGACGACTGTTGGGTTACCTTCACCGTCTTCAGCCGGTGCTTCAGCTAAATATGCGAGTTTTTCAGGTAAACGGTCTTTAAAACGCTGTAATTCTGCCACTAGTGGTGCACGTGTTTCTCGTGATTTAGGGAATGTATTCGCCGCAAGGAAAACGCCAGCAGCCCCATCACGTAACACAAAATACGCATCAGATTTTTCACATGGAAGTTCCGGCAATGGCACTGGATCTTCTTTCGGTGGTGCCACTTCACCACTTCGTAAGATTTTACGCGTATTTTTACACTCTTCGTTAGTGCAACCCATGTACTTACCAAAACGCCCCATTTTCAGGTGCATTTCTGAACCACACTTGTCACACTCAATGACCGGACCGTCATAACCCTTAATACGGAACTCGCCTTCTTCGATTTCATAACCTTCACACGCAGGGTTATTACCACAAACATGTAATTTACGGCCATTATCAATCAAATAGCTGTCCATCGCGGTGCCGCATTTTGGACAACGACGTTTGGCTCTTAACGCATTAGTTTCCGCATCATCCCCTTCAAGGACATTAAGGACTTCGTCTTCAGGGATAAGGTTAATCGTTTTTTTACAACGCTCTTTGGGTGGTAATGCGTAACCAGAGCAACCTAAAAATACCCCAGTTGATGCGGTACGAATACCCATATGGCGCTCACAATCAGGGCAAGTGATTGAGGTAATTACCATTGGGTTGGTGCGCATTCCCCCTTCCTCTGGTTCTTTTTCAGCAACATCGAGCTGCTTACTAAAATCAGAGAAGAATTCATCTAATACGGCTTTCCATTCGGCATCATGGTTTGCAACATGGTCCAGTTGGTCTTCCATACGTGCAGTAAAATCATAGTTCATCAGATCGTTAAAGTTTTCCTCTAAGCGGTCTGTGACGATTTCACCCATTTTTTCTGCATAGAAACGACGGTTTTCAACTTTAACATAACCTCTGTCTTGGATCGTCGAAATAATCGCTGCATACGTTGAAGGACGGCCAATACCACGCTTTTCTAACTCTTTAACTAAAGACGCTTCACTAAAACGTGCTGGCGGCTTGGTAAAGTGTTGGCTAGGCAATAGTTCAACCAAAGACAACTCCGCACCAACTTGCATTGGTGGCAGCGTTTTGTCTTCATCATTTTTACGCAGTGCAGGCATGACTTTCGTCCAACCATCGAAACGCAGAGTACGCCCTTTGGCTTTTAGTTCAAAATCCCCTGCTTTGACTGTTAAGGTTGTTGAATCATATTTCGCAGGTGTCATTTGACAAGCCACAAACTGATTCCAAATCAATTGATACAACCTTTTCGCGTCGTTCTCCATGTCTTTTAGTGACTCAGGTAAAACATCGACACTAGAAGGACGAATGGCTTCGTGTGCCTCTTGCGAATTGTCTTTGCTACTATACACATTGGCATCTTTTGGCAGGTATTTCGCGCCAAAATTATCATTAATATAGCCACGAACCATGTCGAGTGCATCTTGACTCAAGTTTGTTGAGTCAGTACGCATATAAGTGATGTAACCCGCCTCATAAAGACGCTGAGCCATCATCATGGTTTTTTTCACGCCGAAACCTAAACGGGTACTAGCAGCTTGTTGTAGCGTTGACGTGATATACGGTGCGCTCGGTTTACTGGATGTCGGCCTATCTTCACGGTCAGTAACCGCAAAACGGGCATTTTCCAGTAATTTAACCGCCGCCTCTGTTTGCGCTTTATTGACTGGCTTAAATGCCTTACCACCTTGTGAAGTGACTTCCATACGCAAATTAGCGATATCTTTATCGGCTAAGTCGGCATGCAGTTCCCAATATTCTTCAGGAACGAAGGCTTTAATTTCCCGTTCACGTTCAACTATCAGTTTCACTGCAACTGATTGAACACGACCAGCAGATAAGCCACGAGCCACTTTTTTCCACAACAGTGGAGAAACCATGTAACCCACAACTCGGTCCATAAAACGACGCGCTTGTTGTGCGTTAACTCTATCTATATTTAATTCCCCAGGGCTATCAAATGCCTGAGTGATCGCATTTTTGGTGATCTCATTAAATACAACACGACTAAAACGAGAATCGTCTCCACCAATCACTTCACGTAAATGCCACGCAATAGCTTCCCCTTCTCGGTCCAAGTCCGTTGCAAGGTAGATGTGATCGGCATCCTCCGCCAGTGATTTAAGTTCAGAGACCACTTTTTCTTTACCTGGTAGAATTTGATAATTCGCTTTCCAACCATGGTAAGGGTCAATCCCCATGCGCTTAACTAATGCGTCACGCGGATCTTTTTTCACTTTCTTTGTTTTGTCGGTAGATGAGCCTGTACTCTTTTGTGAGCCGGTTTGTGAACCAGAGCCGCTTTTCGGCAGATCACGAATGTGGCCAACGCTGCTTTTTACAACGTAGCCACTGCCAAGATACTTATTAATCGTTTTGGCCTTTGCCGGGGACTCCACTATAACAAGAGCTTTACCCATATTTACCTTTACCTAAATATCAACAATGGCGCATTTCTACATTAAAATGCGCAAAATGAGAATCTCTTTTTTATATTGCGACACAATCACAATATATCAATATATTTTTAAACAATTATTTGTGTTGAAACAAAACTTATAAACTCAATCACGTTATTCTAAAAGGCACAAAGTGTCTTCTAGTCGACTGATTTTAACCATATAAAGATGTTTAGTCACAATTGAAAACCACACACTCTACCTGATAAAATGCTAGAAGCAACCAATTATTTTTTCAAGGAAGCCAAGTTATGCAAGACAATTTACCGTTCATCACAAAAAAAGAGTTACTTGAAAAAGCTAATGATATCATAAAGAAACATGATGATTATATTCATGGTATGTTTGTTGATACTGTAGAGCAGCATCGAGGTACATTGGTATTTAAAGGGGAGTTCTTCTTAGATGAGAACAATATCCCTACCTTAAAGAGTACCGCTGCTTTTAATATGTACAAACACCTTGCTCATGTACTATCAGAACAATACCAATTGAGTGATAATAACTAATTAACACGTTTGCTCTTTGTATATAATTTACCGGCTAAAAAGCCGGTAAATTAATAGTAGATTTAAAAACGCTTATTCGCTAGGCAAAATTGGAAATTACAAGAGTGGTTTTTGCCCACGCTGCCACCAGCGCAATAATAAATTATCCACGCTCTTTGCCGCGCTTCCCATAAACTTATCCATCATTTTTTTACTTAATACATAACGGATACTAACTATTTCCTTAGTATCAATTGCATTAATAATAAAATCATCACTCACACCAATATTATCCACAAGCCCTTTATCAAGCGCCTGTGAACCATACCAATACTCCCCTGTTGCAACTGCAGAAATATCTAAAGATGGGCGATTTTGATGAACAAATTGTTTAAACAATTCATGTGTTGAATTTAAATCTTCAACAAATTTCTTACGACCTTGCTCCGTGTTCTCACCTAACATGGTCAATGTACGTTTATATTCGCCAGCGGTGTGAAGTTCAACATCAACATCATGCTTTTTTAATAACCGATGAATATTTGGAATTTGAGCGACAACACCAATCGAACCAATAATGGCAAATGGCGCTGCGATAATTTTATCTGCGATGCACGCCATCATATATCCACCACTCGCAGCGACTTTATCTACCGCAATAGTCAGTGGGATATTTTTTTCTTTGATTCTTAGTAATTGTGAAGCCGCTAAGCCATAACCATGAACCATCCCACCTGGGCTTTCAAGTCTTAACAAAACCTCATCCTGTTGGTCTGCAACAGCGAGAATTGCACTGATCTCTTCACGTAAAGAGGCAACTTCACGTGCATCCATACTACCTTTGAAGTCTAAGACATATAAGCAAGGCTTTTTAACCCCTGTTTGGCCTAATTTAGCCCCAGTTTTCTCACTTTTTGATTTTGCTTTTTGCTGTTTTTTAAATGCTTTTAGCCATGCCTTATGTTCTGATTCATTCATTTTTATCTGCTGCATTTGGCGCTGACGCTCACGATAGCTTTCACCTAAATCTGTGATTTTCAAAGCACCTTTTGCTCCTTGTCTGCGCATACCTACGCCAAACACAAAAACAGCCAGCAAAACCACCGCTACCAAAATCGTAACGACTTTTGCTAAAAATAGCCCATACAATGAGAAATACTCCACAATCTGATCCTTTTGATATTTATCTTCAATACAAAAATAATCTCACGATTACGCGCAAACAACCAGAAAAAAACAGAGTTGGCACGACAAACCTTGTTAATACTATGTTAGATTAGCCAATTATCACAATCAGTGCGATGATAACCATACATGCTAATCACAATAGTAGGAAAGAATATGCTCCAATATCAGCCTAGACAAGACCTATTGAAAGGTAAAACTATTCTCGTGACAGGTGCCGGTGATGGCATTGGCCGTGAAGCCGCTCTCACTTATGCGCGCTATGGTGCATCCCTTATTCTTGTTGGTAGAACACTGCATAAATTACAATCAGTTAGTGATGAAATAGCGGCTTTAGATGGAAAGAATCCACCTTGCTTTATATTAGACTTATTAACCGCAACAATTGATGACTGCCATACACTCGCTTCGCAAGTTGCGTCAATAACGCCTTATTTAGATGGCGTTTTACACAACGCGGGAATACTTGGTGTAGTAGCCCCTATCTCTGAGCAACCCAGTGACCTATGGCATGATGTGATGCAAATAAATGTTAATGCCACATTCATGCTAACTCAAGCTTTGCTCCCTCTATTACTTAAAGCGCCTAATGCCTCGTTAGTTTTTACCAGTTCAAGTGTAGGTAAACAAGGTCGAGCCGGTTGGGGTGCTTATTCTGTCTCTAAATTTGCGACAGAAGGTTTAATGCAAATTCTATCCGAAGAGTATAAGCACAGTAATCTTCGTGTAAATTGTATTAATCCAGGTGGAACTCGAACCTCTATGCGAGCAAGTGCGTTCCCTGACGAAGATCCACTTAAATTGAAAACTCCTGCTGATATCATGCCTATTTATATCTATTTGATGGGTGATGATAGCCTGCGTAAAACAGGAAGTAGCTATGATGCACAACCCGGACGCAAGCCCGGTGCTGCGGAGTAAAAATGATGTCTCAAAGCCGACACGAAGAACGTCAACAACGTTTAAAAGAAAAAGTGGATGCACGAATTGAAGCCGCTCAAATTGAACGGGGTATCGTTATTGTCTTTACTGGAAATGGAAAAGGCAAAACGACAGCGGCATTTGGTACTGTTTGCCGTGCAGTAGGCCATGGTAAAAAAGCCGCTGTTGTTCAATTTATTAAAGGTGGCTGGGATAATGGTGAACGTGAACTGTTAGAACCCCAAGGCGTTCCCTTCTATGTTATGTCCACAGGGTTCACTTGGGAAACTCAAAACAAAGAGACAGACACCCTCGCCTGTATAGAAACTTGGCAATACGCCAAACAATTATTAAGTGACCCACAGTACGATTTAGTCATTTTAGATGAACTCACCTACATGGTAAGTTACCATTATCTCGAATTAGCAGAAGTGATCCAAGCATTACAAAGCCGCCCTGCCAATCAATCTGTTGTGATCACTGGCAGAGGTTGCCACCGAGATTTAATCGAATTAGCTGATACAGTAACAGAAATGCGCCCAGTGAAACATGCATTTGATATTGGGATTAAAGCTCAAAAAGGGATTGATTGGTAATCATCCGATAACAAAGTGCAATAATAAGGCGTTATTTTTTATTATTGCACTTCTAATCTATTTCACTAGCTATTTTTCTAACTAAGCCATCAGTTAACCTATAAAAAAGTTATTTAATACTTTTCATTGGTAACACTAATTTAGTGTGAACTCCATATTGGAAAATATTTTTTGGTAGTATGAGTTTTTTGCTAACTTTTGTTCATCAAGTATCACAATTATTTTATAACGATAAAGAATAAATATAAAAATAATTAATGCTATTTGTTGAAAATCTCCTCTTTAATTAAAATGATTACGTATTGCTACGTGAGTAAAATCCTCCTAACAGGCTAAAAATGCGTAAACACAACCTATTGATAAAAAACAAACTAATCTATAAAAATAGATATTACTCCGCTTTTATTCAGTTTTAGTTAGTTATCAATGAATAACGATATATTTACCCATGTTAACATTATTAATTTTATTTAGTTTTCTATTTAAGCATAATTAAACTGCAATAATGGATTGTTAGTTATCTTAGATTTTTCTATTTTATTTAAGGGATATATATGAAAAATGTTTCAAATTCTCATTTAAATTTCACAAAAATGAAATTAAATCCACTCTTTTTATGTGTTTCAATAATCGTTGGAACTACTACTGTTGCTCAAGCGGCAATTACACCAACTAATGGGGCTGGTATATTAAATCAAGGTAATGGGCCGACTGTCGTTTATATTAATAAACCAAGCCAGGCTGGTGTTTCCCATAATACCTATAGCCAATTCGATGTTGACCAAAAAGGCGTTATTTTAAATAACAGTGCAAAAAATTCTAATACGCTCATTGGCGGCAAAATTGGTGGCAATACCAATGTTGCTGGCGGGCGAGCTAAAGTTATCTTAAACGAAATAAATTCAAATGCGGCAACCACATTAAATGGCATGATTGAGGTTGCAGGTGGCAAAGCGCAAGTAATCGTTGCTAATGCGTCCGGAGTTACATGTAACAACTGTGGCTTTATCAACACCAATCGTACAACACTGACAACCGGTAAAGTAGAGCTAGCAAATGATGGCTCCATTGCTAACTATAATGTGCAGCAAGGTAAAATTGCCATCAATGGGAGATTAGATACCAATTCTCCGACAGATTTAATTGCACGTTCGGTGGCCATTAATGGCATTATTGATACACAGCGCATCAATGTGATAGCTGGAAGTAATCACGTCAATTCGGCTGGGGATGTGACGGGGACAGCCGCAGCAATTGGAACAAAACCCACTATTGGGATTGATGTTTCGTCGATTGGCGGTATGTATGCCAATAAAATCTCATTAATAGCCACTGAAACTGGCGTTGGTGTCAGTAATTTAGGGGATATTGGTACCTATAATGGCGCAATTTCTATTGATACCGCAGGAACGGTGAATAATACCAATGGTAATATGAACGCAGCGGGTGATATTGATATTAAAGCAGCAAGCCTTACCAATAACGGTCGCATTGCGGGTAATAAAAACGTCAATATTACCGTTGCAGGAACGGGTGTAATTAATAATGATAATGGTGATATCACATCCTATAACAATGATATTAATCTAAGTACATTAGGTACACTAAGCAACAATCGTGGTTCGATAATCGCTCTGCAGAATGTTAATACACTCTCTGATTCATTTGTAAATGATAATGGTATCGTTCAGTCTACTAAAGGTAATATCGACATTCATTCCATGAGTACAATTTACAACAGGGACAATCTCGCCAATCCAAATGATCCAGTAAAAGGATTCAATGCCGGGCGTGATATAACGATTAATGCCGTTCGTGTTGTGAATGAAAACTCCAATATTACTGCAGGGCGAGATAGCAAAATCAGCACGCAATCCGCAATTGATAACACATCAAATAGCAAAATTACTGCACAACGCCATGCAGACATCAGTACGATGTACTTAACGCAAACTAATTCTGAAATAAATGCCATTGATGGCCAGATGAATTTAGATGCGTCGGTATCACTCACTAATGCGGGAACGTCAACCATTCATAGTGGTCGCTTGATGAATATCAATGCTAACCAGCTCAATAACACCGGAGCGATTGTTTCAAATAACGGCAAATCCGTTATTAATGCTAATTCAATGAACAACCGTTCTGGCTATATCAAAGGACAAAATCTTACGATTAAAGCCTATAGTATTGATAACCAAGCAGGGTTAATTAATGCTGAAAATAATCTGGATATTGAAACCAGTTATTTGAACAACAGTTACAGTAGTGACTTTAAACTCATTAATACTAAATTTGGACTAACAAACCAAAATGGTGGCCTACAAACCAATAATGGAACTATTAAAGTTAAAGGTGATACGTTACATAATACCTATGGTTCTATTGCTGCAAATGTAGAAAATAATACCGCTGCACGTAATGATATTGACGTTAAGCTCAAAGCAACACTCAATAATAATTATGGAGAAATCAAAAGCGCTAATAGCCAGAAACTGGATGTTGGCACATTAGAAAACTATTCAGGAACAGTGGCCGCAGGTAAAAATCTCACCATTGATTCAAAAAATCGTATTAACAACCAATATGGTGCTTTACGCTCTACTAACACAACTAAAGTCACCAGCCCTATAATAAGTAATGGAACGACTGGAAGTATCACGGGTAACCGTGTGATTATTGATGCAGTTGTGACAAACTAATATATTACAACGATTAAAAAGGAGGTCATTAGACCTCCTGAGGTTGTTGACAAAGCAGGATAAAAGCGTGGTTTTTCCCGCTTTGTGTTATCAGCCGAAAATCAATAAATTGATTTTCCTAGTTTATTTTCAAAACCTATTAGACTTGCCGCCAAACATAATATGTTTGTCAGCAGTCTGAGGAGGTCATTAGACCTCCTTCTTTGCGTTGTATTTGTTAAATTAATATTCTGAATTAATCACAACCTCTTCCCCAAAGCGCCCTGCTTTTGGTAATGGTTGGTAAGATGAGTTTGCCGCACGTAAAACACGAACACCGCGAATGCCTAACTCATGTGCTGCTGCGATATCGGCATCAGCATCACCATAATATATGGTAAGTTTGTGATCACGCATCCAGCTCACTTTATTATTTTGCCCTGGTTCATCGCCCGCAAAAATAACAGGTTGCATTTTATCCGCAGGTATCGCTAAACCTTCTTGAACATATTTCGTCACTGTTTCCGTTTTTGTTTTCGTACGGCCAGTAATGAAATAAACAGTGTCACCGCGCTCTAAGTGCATTTTGACTAAATCAATACCCACTTGTTTTGGCATACTGAATTTGTCCCACTCATTATTCATTTTTTCCCAAAATTGTTGATTTTTGAGGTAGCTAAAATCGTTAGGTGAGAACTCTAATTTACCACGGTAAAAACCTGGACTTGAAAATAACACCGTATCATCGATATCAAACCCAACAGCCATAGGTGCTTTTCCTTCTAGGCTTTGTTTAATTTGTTCGATGGAAACCCAATGAATAGGCTGTTGTTGAGCAAGTTCAACAACGGTAACGCCGGGGCTTACGGTTTCTGGCATTGGAATTTTTGCTTGAGAGGTTGCCGTAAAACTCAATGCCAATGCAATCGCACTCAAAGTCAGTGTTATTTTTTTCATGTTTTGTCCTTATTCAGGTTTATCCACTTAAACCATTCTTTATTTATCTGGATAAACTGGGTAAGTAATAGGTTTATCTGTAAATTTGTCTTTATTATCAGTTAGCAACCCAACATTTTGTGAGTTACATCCCATAAGAAGGGGCATACTAAGACTTTTTATTACATTAAAATGAGACAAACATCTCATAAACATTATCTATTATTGATAGGTTTCATAATAATGTGAACTAGACCATTAATTTTCTAATTATCTATGTTGCATATAACTATTACTGTTTATAAGATTGATGATTACTGGAGTGGATGATTATTGGCGTGATCACATAAAAAAACGCAGAGAAATTACGCTCTGCGTTTTTATACTGAATAAAGAATAGCAAATTTAGATGCGAGTACGACGTTTCGCCGTTGGTCTTGATGATTGACGTTTTGATGCCGGACGCGATGCAACTTGTGTATGGCGTTTTACTGCACGGCGAATTTGGTTTGCTTTAATGCGACGTTGATCGCGCTCAACCGCAACCTTACTTTCCGTTTCCACCGGCAGTTCCACCAGCTCACGGAGATAGTTGGTTTGCTCTAAACCAAGCTCCGTCCATCCTCCACGTGGTAAACCTTTAGGTAAGTCGATGTCACCATAACGCACACGGATTAAACGGCTTACTTGTACACCAACAGACTCCCAAAGGCGACGAACTTCGCGGTTACGTCCTTCTGTTAAGGTGACATTAAACCATTGGTTCATCCCTTCTCCGCCACGGTAAGAAACCGTTTTAAAAGAGGCTGGGCCATCTTCCAACTGTACACCTTGTGTTAATTGACGAATTTTTGCATCGTTAATTTCACCAAACACACGCACTGCATATTCACGTTCAACTTCACGGCTAGGGTGCATTAAACGGTTAGCTAGCTCACCGTCTGTTGTGAATAACAATAAACCACTAGTGTTAACATCTAAACGGCCAACAGCAATCCACCGCGCCCCTGTTAACCGTGGTAAACGGTTAAAAACAGTTGGGCGCCCTTCAGGATCATGACGTGTGCATAACTCACCTTCTGGCTTGTAGTAAGCCATTACACGACAGATTTCCTTTTCAGGCTCTTTGATTGCTAATAAACGACCATCTAAACGAATTTTTGTTGCTGGTGTGACTTCAACACGGTCCCCTAGTGTCGCAATTTTGCCATCAACACTAATACGACCCGCTTGCAGGAATGTTTCGATTTCTCGACGAGAACCATGCCCTGAACGAGCAAGGATTTTCTGTAATTTTTCAGTTTTTTGCGGTTTTACGCTCATGTAACCCTCTGCTGTCGCCTTCACAGGCGTCAAATATCTTTTTGGCGCGCTATTTTTGCCGCGCCAAACAATAATGAATTTGAAAACCCGCGCATTATACACAGGTTTGTCCTGAACCCCTATTACTTATCTGTATATTGCACATTCAATACAATTTTAGTTAGTTCAGTACTGAATCTTAAGCTTCGATATATTTATACCTACTCAAAAGGCGTTGGATCCCCTGTTCCGACTCGCGCCACAACAGGCGTATCATCAGTAAAGTCAATCACAGTTGTTGGTTTTTGCCCAATATAACCACCATGTATCACCAAATCGACTTGTTTATCGAGTAAATCGCGGATTTCCTCAGGGTCTGATTGAGTGAAATCATCACCTGGCATAATCAAACTAGTTGACATCAACGGTTCACCAACAGCTTCGAGTAAATCTCGAGCAATCGGGTTCGACGGTACACGTAAACCAATAGTTTTACGTTTTTCATTCATTAAACGCCGTGGAACTTCTTTCGTTGCCCGCAAAATAAAGGTGTAATTACCTGGTGTATTATTTTTAATTAAACGGAAGACAGTGTTATCAACATGCGCATAATTCGATAGCTCAGAGAGATCTCTGCACATTAATGTGAAATTATGGTTAGCATCAAGCTGACGAATCCGACAGATACGTTGTAAAGCATCTTTTTCTTCTAAACGGCATCCAATGGCATATCCTGAATCTGTAGGATAAACAATCACTCCGCCTTTATTTAAAATTTCAACACTCTGGCTAATAAGTCTTGCCTGAGGATTGTCCGGATGGATATAAAAAAACTGGCTCATACATACCTCTAATTTTTGGGTATCGACAGCATCACCCGGCAAAAATACCTATAAATGCTACTATCTTTGAATTCCATAAGATGACTTACTCATTAATAAATCATCACTTATAATAATTATTTTACACTGCATTATTAATACATCAATTAATTAGCTGTTTTTACTGTATCCCAAAGTGTCCAAACAGCCTTGTCATCATCGGGCAACCATAAATTTCTGCCAAGCTCTATCCAAGAGCAAGGCCGATGAAAATCTGAACCAACGGATGTATACAAATTAGCATTATTGGCCAATTCTGCTAAATATTGCTTTTCATTTGGCGGTTGCTGGCAGTGAGAAACCTCCATAGCATCACCACCGCACTGTTTAAAATACGCAACCAACCGTTTTAACCATTTATTGGATAATTGATATTTAGACGGATGCGCTAATACCGCAACTCCCCCTGCGGCATGGATTGCGTCAATTGAGTCTTGAATTGTGCACCACTTCGCAGGCACATACCCTGTTTTCCCTTTCGATAAAAAACGTTTAAATACATTATTAATCGTTTTTTCTTTACCTATTTTCACAATATATTGTGCAAAATGTGCCCGCGTTACCTGCCCACCACCAGAAATACGTTGTGCATTTTCCCATGCATCGTCAATGCCTGCTTTTTGTAACCGCCTGCCCATCTCAATACCACGCTCTAAACGATGCTCAGATTGTGTTTTTAACAATTGAACCATCGCGGGATGTGAAGGCGAAAAATTTAAGCCCACTATATGTATTTCAATATTCTCCCAAAGTGTCGAAATTTCAACGCCATTGACTAGCTCAATTGGCCACTCATGTTCAGCAAGATAGCGGCGAGCCTCTAATACACCTTCACAGGTATCGTGGTCGGTAATCGCTAAAATATTAACCCCTTTTTCCACTGCACGTTCGATTAACTCAGCAGGAGTGAGGTCACCATCCGAAGCATTCGTATGGCTATGTAAGTCATAGCGAGTCACTAATGGCGACGAGGCTGTCGGCATATTGATATCTTCTCCTATTTCCATGAAAAACTATTTTTCCTAATAAATTAATAAAGTCCTTGACATAAATAGCGCGATCCAGTTAACTAGTACGCAAGACAGCTAAAGCTAAAAATAATCAGTTTATCCAGTGAGGCATACAATGACTTTATTAAACTTATCAAATCGTTGGTGGCGTGACTTCCCAAATTGGGCGGAAGCCGCACGCGCATAGTTATTGTATGTTTCAGTGCCAAACCCGCCCTTCCTAGGCGGGTTTTTTTATGTCAAAAATTAGCGTAAGGCAACATAATGAACGAACAAAACACCACATTAGCACATTTTAAGTATCTGGATAGCCCAATTAATTATCAGCCTGACCCAACATTATTATTTAATCATTTGTGTCATCAAGTTCCATCAACAATGCTGTTGGAATCCGCTGAAATTAATAATAAAGCCAACTTACAAAGCTTGTTGATTGTCAACAGCGCGCTACGTATTCGTGCTTTTGGCCAGCAAGTTGAAATAGAAGCGTTGACGCCAAATGGCCAGGCCTTATTACCTAAACTGTTAACTCAATTAACAGATTTAATCATGCATCATAGCATGCAAGAAAATAGTTTGACGGTAACGTTCAGCCAGCCTGCACAAGATTTAGACGAAGATAGCCGCCTGAAGGCTGCATCTAGCTTAGACGTTTTACGTGCACTACCCGCTCTTGCACAAGCCTATTCCACAAAACCTGAAAATCTGTTTGTTGGTGGGTTGTTTGCTTATGATTTAGTCGCGAGCTTTGAAGATTTACCCAAGGTAAATACCGTTAATCACTGCCCTGATTACTGTTTTTTTGTTGCTGAGCATTATTTAGTGATCGACCATCAAAATCAGGCTGCACGCCTAAAAAGTTGCCTATTTACGCAAAATGAGCAAGATGTCGAAACAGTTACGCAGCGTCACGCACAAATTATCGCTTCGTGCCGTCCATTCTTGCCAGCACTTCCTTTAGCAACTGCGCCTGAATTTGCCGTCTCGGTAAACAAAAATGACCCAGAATATGGGGAAATTGTCACCTCACTAAAAGAAGCCATATACCGCGGGGATATTTTTCAGGTTGTGCCTTCTCGTAAATTTACGATGCCGTGCTCACATCCCTTAATTGCGTACCAAAAACTCAAAGTACAAAACCCAAGTCCTTACATGTTCTACATGCAAGATGACGCATTTACACTCTTTGGGGCTTCCCCCGAAAGCGCACTCAAATATGCGACAGCAAATCGCAAAGTGGAAATTTATCCAATCGCCGGGACTCGCCCTCGTGGACGAAATGCCCAAGGTGAATTAGACCTTGATTTAGATAGCCGAATTGAGCTTTCCATGCGTTCTGATGAGAAAGAGCTTGCTGAACACATCATGCTCGTTGACTTAGCACGTAACGATTTAGCGCGTATTTGTGAAGCGGGTAGCCGTTACGTTGCTAACCTAACTAAGGTTGACCGCTATTCTTTCGTGATGCATTTGGTTTCTCATGTCGTGGGAACATTACGCCAAGATTTAGATGTTTTTCATGCATATCAAGCCTGTATGAATATGGGAACGTTAACGGGTGCACCAAAAGTAAAAGCAATGCAGCTGATTGCGCAATATGAACAAGAGCGCCGAGGATCATACGGGGGGGCTGTAGGATATTTTCAAGGAAATGGTGATTTTGATACTTGCATCGTTATTCGCTCCGCCTACGTAGAAAATGGCATTGCCACTGTACAAGCGGGAGGTGGTGTCGTTCTAGATTCCGTACCTCAAGCTGAAGCCGATGAAACCCGTAATAAGGCACGTGCAGTGATCCGTGCAATTGCCCAAGCACATCAAGTTAAGGAGTTATTCTAATGGCGAACATTTTACTGCTCGATAACGTTGACTCCTTTACTTATAACCTAGTAGACCAACTGCGCGCAGGTGGCCATAACGTGGTTATTTATCGCAATACAGTCAATGTAGAACATATTTTATCTGTATTAAATCAAATGATTTCACCGATACTAGTCTTATCACCCGGCCCTGGTAAACCGAGTGAAGCAGGTTCAATGCCAGAAGTATTAATGCGAGTAAAAGGCAAAATTCCTGTTATTGGTATTTGCTTAGGTCACCAAGCCATCGTTGAAGCTTATGGCGGAACGGTTTCAGCCGCAGGTGAAATTTTGCATGGTAAATCTTCGATTGCCACACATGATGGTTTAGCTATGTTTAATCATCTTGAAAACCCAATATCAGTGGCGCGTTACCACTCTCTTGTGGGTAGTCAAATTCCGGAAAGCTTAACCATTTGTGCCCATTCAAATGGCATGGTCATGGCTGTACGTAATGATAGCGATAGAGTTTGTGGATTCCAATTTCACCCAGAGTCCATTTTAACAACTCAAGGTAAACAGTTGTTAGAAAACACCGTGGCATGGGCTCTTTCTACTCCCAATGCAATCGAATCCACTCATTCGCACTAACGGAATACTAAAGAGCCAATTATGCAAAATATTTATGATAAATTATTTAAAGCGCAGCCGCTAACTCAACAAGAAAGCCAGTACTTGTTTAATGCCATTATTCAAGGTGAATTAACAGAACCTCAGTTAGCCGCTGTGTTAATCAGTATGAAAATGCGTGGCGAACAACCACAAGAAATTGCGGGTGCCGCTCTAGCTTGTTTAGAAAATGCACAACCCTTTCCCCGCCCTAACTACCTATTCAGTGATATTGTTGGTACAGGGGGAGATGGTGCAAATAGTATTAATATTTCAACAGCAAGTGCCTTTGTTGCTGCTGAATGTGGTATTAAAATAGCCAAGCATGGTAATCGTAGTGTTTCGAGCCGTTCAGGTTCTTCAGATTTACTGGCTGCCTTTGGTATCGCTCTTGATCTCAGTGCGCAAAGCGCTCGTGACGCATTAGATGAGCTTGGTGTTTGTTTTTTATTTGCACCGCAATACCATAGTGGGTTCCGCCATGCGGCCCCTGTACGCACTCAATTGAAAACCCGAACGTTATTTAATGTATTGGGGCCATTAATCAATCCGGCTCGTCCGCCAATTGCCCTTATCGGAGTTTACCAAGAATCATTAGTAAAACCGGTGTCTGAAACATTACAGATGCTTGGTTTCACCCGTGCAGCTGTGGTACACAGTGGAGGGATGGATGAGGTTTCATTACATGCAGTGACTCAAGTCGCTGAATTAAAAGATGGCAAAGTACAACATTACCAATTAACTGCAGATGATTTTGGGTTAGAACCGTATCAATTACGTGACTTAGAAGGCGGAACACCAGATGAAAACCGCGTGTTACTTAGTAACTTGCTTCAAGGCCATGGGCAAGCTGCTCACGAAGCTGCTGTAGCAGCCAATGTCGCCATGTTGATGCGTATTAATGGCCATGAAGACTTAAAACAAAACAGCGAACACGCACTCGCAATTATTCGTAGCGGTAAAGCATTTGACCGCGTCACAGCACTCGCGGCAAGGAACCAATAAAATGAAAGCGACAGTCTTACAAAAAATTGTTGATGATAAAGTTGATTATTTAATCGAACGTAAAGCCAAGCAGCCATTAGAAAGCTTTATTGCTGGTATTCAACCTAGCCAGCGTAGTTTCTATAACGCACTAAGCGCAAAACGCCCTGTATTTATTTTAGAGTGCAAAAAAGCATCGCCTTCAAAGGGGTTGATTCGTGCTGACTTCGATCCCGCTGTGATAGCTAAAACTTATGCGCCCTACGCATCCGCGATTTCCGTTCTTACTGATGAAAAATATTTTCAAGGGAATATGGATTACTTAACGATTGTCAGTAATACCGTAAAACAACCCGTGTTATGCAAAGATTTCATCATTGACCCATACCAAATCTACCTTGCACGTTACTACCAAGCGGATGCCATTTTACTCATGTTATCTGTCTTAAATGATGATGAATATAAAGCGTTAGCAGAGGTCGCTCATCAACTTAATATGGGAATATTAACGGAAGTCAGTAATGAAGAAGAATTAGAGAGAGCAATTCGGTTACAAGCCAAGGTTGTTGGTATCAATAACCGTGATTTACGTGACCTTTCTATTGATTTAAACCGAACTCGTGAACTCGCCCCTCAATTAACTGAAGGCACCATTGTGATCAGTGAGTCAGGTATTCACCAACACCAACATATTCAGTCGCTGAAACAATTTGCTAATGGTTTTTTAATCGGTAGCGCCTTAATGGAGCAAGCTGACCTAGATAAAGCCATTCGAAACTTGTTAGTAGGAGAACATAAAGTCTGTGGTTTAACCCGCGAGCAAGATGCAAAAGCCGCATTTGAAGCGGGAGCACACTATGGTGGATTAATTTTTGCTGATACCTCCCCTAGAAAAGTGACATTGTCACAAGCGCAGAATATCATCCATGCAGCGCCTTTAAAATATGTCGGTGTTTTCCGCAATCAGTCCGCGGATTTTGTTGCTCATATCGCCAAGCAACTTGCATTATCTGCGGTACAATTACATGGTGAAGAAGATACTTCTTATATCAATACGTTAAAAACATTTTTACCAAACTACTGTGAAGTTTGGAAGGCGCTTGATATGTCACGAACAACTCTAAATGACTACGATACACAAGGTATTGATGTGTTATTGCTGGATAATGGCTCTGGTGGTACTGGCAAAACCTTCGATTGGTCAGCAATCCCCTCATCCACAACACAGAAATTAATGATAGCGGGAGGGCTTACCCCTGATAACTGCCTAGACGCAGCTAAGTTATTGTGCAACGGATTAGACTTTAATTCAGGGGTTGAAATTGAACCTGGTATAAAAAGTCAACAAAAAATAAATTTGGTATTGTCAACGTTGTTAGCCAAATCAACGGCTCATCAATACACAACGAAATGAAAGACTCCAACACCAATTAATGTAACTGATAAAATGGACAATAAATAATGAGCAAATTAGATCCGTATTTTGGCGAGTTTGGTGGGCAATATGTCCCAGAAATTCTTATTCCTGCATTAAACCAATTAGAAGACGCGTTTATCGACGCACAGAATGATGATGAATTTATTCGTGAGTTTCACGACTTACTAAAAAACTATGCAGGTCGCCCTACTGCGCTAACGTTATGTAAAAATCTAACCGCAGGTACGAAAACAAAATTATATTTAAAGCGGGAAGATTTACTGCACGGCGGTGCCCATAAGACTAACCAAGTATTAGGCCAAGCACTACTTGCTAAGCGAATGGGGAAAACTGAAATAATTGCAGAAACAGGCGCTGGGCAGCACGGCGTTGCGACAGCACTGGCTTGTGCATTACTGAACATGAAATGCCGTATTTATATGGGTGCCAAAGATGTAGAACGCCAGTCTCCCAATGTATTTCGAATGAAATTAATGGGCGCTGAAGTTATTCCAGTTTACAGCGGTTCAGCCACATTGAAAGATGCCTGTAATGAAGCATTAAGGGACTGGTCTGGCAGCTATGATAAAGCTCATTATTTATTAGGAACCGCGGCGGGGCCACACCCTTACCCAACAATTGTACGTGAATTCCAACGTATGATTGGTGATGAAGCAAAACAACAAATTCTCGAAAAAGAAGGCCGTTTACCTGATGCTGTCGTTGCCTGTATTGGTGGTGGTTCAAATGCAATCGGCTTATTTGCCTCTTTTATTCCAGAAGAAGATGTGAAACTAATCGGTGTGGAACCTGCTGGATTAGGTATTGAATCCGGCCAACATGGTGCCCCGTTAAAACATGGCCGTGTCGGGATTTATTTCGGTATGAAATCGCCAATGATGCAAACCAATGAAGGTCAAATTGAAGAATCCTATTCTATCTCTGCAGGATTAGATTTCCCTTCTGTCGGCCCTCAGCATGCCCATTTAAACAGTATTGGTCGTGCTGAATATGTTTCCATTACCGATGATGAAGCTTTAAATGCTTTTAAATTATTATCACGTAAGGAAGGAATTATTCCTGCATTAGAATCATCTCATGCACTCGCTTATGCATTAAAAATGGCAGAGCAAGAACCTAATAAAGAACAGTTATTAATCGTCAATTTGTCTGGCCGTGGTGATAAAGATATTTTTACGGTACATGATATTTTAGCCAGCAAAGGAGAAATCTAATGGAACGCTACACCCAACTTTTTGAACATTTAGCTCAGAAGAATCAAGGCGCATTTGTTCCATTCGTCACTTTAGGTGACCCAGATGCTGAGTTATCATTAAAAATTGTCGATGCTTTGATTGCTGGTGGTGCTGATGCATTAGAGATTGGTATTCCATTTTCTGATCCACTGGCAGATGGCCCAACTATCCAAAATGCAAATTTGCGTGCATTTAAAAGTGAAATTACCCCAACAATTTGTTTCGAACTACTCCGTCGTATTCGAGAAAAACACCCTACTATTCCTATTGGCTTATTAGTCTATGCAAATTTAGTTTTTACGAATGGTATTGAAAATTTTTATATTCGCTGCGAAAAAGCAGGTGTTGATTCTGTATTAGTTGCAGATGTCCCTATGTCTGAATCAAAAACATTTCGCGAAGCGGCGCTAGCTCACAATATTGCACCCATTTTTATTTGCCCACCAAATGCTAATGATGAGCTACTGCAACAGATCGGGAAATATAGCCAAGGTTATACTTATTTATTATCTCGTGCAGGCGTGACAGGTACTGAAAAAAGAGCAGAAATGCCTTTGACTCATTTAATAAGTCAATTAAACCAATATAAAGCAGCTCCTGCCTTGCAAGGTTTTGGAATATCAGAACCGGAACAAGTCAGAGAAGCCATTAAAAATGGTGCTGCTGGTGCGATTTCAGGTTCCGCAGTAGTTAAAATTATCGAAAATAACCTCAATCGACCTGATGTTATGCTTAAATCATTAACGGAGTTTGTTGAAAATATGAAAGCCGCAACACAAAGGTAGATGGACGAATAAAGAGTAATCAAGTCATATTCATATTTAATGACTTGATTACTAAAATAAGATAATTAATTTTAAAATACTCTACTTTGACTATTTTAGTATTATTTTCATTTCGACAATAAAAATACGCCAAAATATACTCGACCTTATTCGAATAAAAAAATCTTACATCATAAAAAACCACCAATCATAATATTTATTAATACAATACGCTAATGTCAAAATCAATAGCTACGTGTTATTACACTGGTGTTTTTTCGTATTAAATCCGTAGCGGAGTAATCGCTACCAATTGATTTAAATGATTATTTTCAGGTTAAATATATAATATACCATTTATGTTATAATATAGATATTTTACTCTTCTTACATTCCCCAGCACCGACTTAAGTACAATTAAATTTTAATGAAAATTAATATCATGCATAATTCTTATGCTTTAATGGAATTTTTATTAGCTATTTTTAATTTTATCTATAGTCTATTTTAGGGATATTTATGAAACATTCTTCCAACCATTCAATTACTCATCCTATGATGAAAATTAAACCACTCTTTTTAAATGTATCTATTATTTTAGGTTCAATATCTATTGCTCACGGTGCGGTTATTAATACCAATGGTGCTGGTGTTATAAATCAAAGCAATGGCCCTACTATTGTGCAGATTAAAGGAGCAAGTGACAAAGGTGTCTCACATAACATTTATAGCCAATTTGATGTTGACCAAAAAGGGGTTATTTTAAATAATAGCGCAACAAATACGAATACCAGTTTGGGCGGACAAATCAATGGAAACCTAAATTTAAATAATGGTAATGGCCCCGCAAAAGTCATTTTGAATGAAGTTAATTCAAATAAAGCAAGCACCTTAGGTGGTATGATTGAAGTCGCTGGTGATAAAGCACAAGTTATCGTTGCTAACGCATCTGGCATCACATGTAATAACTGTGGTTTTATCAATACCGATCGTGTGACACTCACAACGGGTAAACCAATTGTCGCTGGAGGTGAAGTTCTTGGATACAACGTTTCAAATGGTCAAATCACGATAAACAACCGTCTACAGTCAGACTCACCAACAGATATCATCGCTCGTTCGGCAGTTATTCGTGGAAATATTACAGCTAAAGAAATTAATGTTATTACTGGTAATAACTTTGTTGATGCAGATGCAACTAACATCACTAAACTACCAGGCTCAAATTCAACACCTCGTGTTGGTATTGATGTTGCCGCTATGGGTGGTATGTACGCAGATAAAATTACTTTAGTTTCTACTGAGAGTGGAGCTGGTGTCTCTAACCTAGGTATGTTATCAGCAGGTTCAGGTGGTATTAAAATAGATTCGACGGGACTAGTTTATAACCAAAATGCACTAATGAATTCGAATGGAACCATCGATATTAAATCTAACGGTTTATATAACAACTCATCCATCGTTGCTCAAGGTGATATAAGTATCAACAATCACAATACAGTTATTAGCAACAATGCGGGATTAATTAAATCTAACGGTGGTAATATCAAAATCGCCGCTGGTACTATCAATAACAACCAGAGGGGGGTTATTCATGCACAGCAAGATATAGAAATTAATACAAATCATTTAACTAACAACAACGGCTCAATTAAAACTAAACAAGGCAATATTGATATTACTTCTACAAACTCTATAGATAATTCATATTCTATCTATCATGGCGCTATCAATGAGCCTGAGCGTGGTATCAGAGCCGGTGGGAAATTAACCATCGATACTACCAAACTCCATAACAATAATTCAGTTCTTTCAGGACAGGACGTTGCATTAACAGGGCGTTATATTATTACTAATGATAGTAATGGCCAAATTATCGCAAAAAGAAGAATCGATATTGATGCTGAAACACTACAAAACCAGAATGCTTTGATAAAATCAACTAACGGCCAAACTAATATTACGCTATCAAGTAATTTATTAAATAACCGTTATGGTGTTATTGATAGTGGTAAGGCATTAAATATTAATGCAAATATCCTTTACAATGACGGTTCACTCATTTCAAATGCAGGTAAATCTAAATACAATGTAACTACTTTAAATAATCAAAATGGGTATATCAAAGGGAACAACCTTAATATCAAAGCAACTTATGTTGGAAATGATAAAGGCTTAATTACTGCAGACTCTAATGTTGTCATAAATTCGAGTCAGATAGATAACACTAATTCCGCACAATTCAATAATAGCGGAAATATCTTCGGTGCTGCCGGCTATACTGGTGGTATCTATGCCAAAAATGGTTCTGTAACTATCAAAGGAACTAATTTAAATAATAAATATGGAATTATCTCAGCTAATACGTTCCAAAATGCAGGAACTGATGGCGATGTTAAAATTAACTTAAAAAACAACCTTGAAAATAGCTACGGAAAAATCCTAGCGTCTAAAACCATTAACTTGGATATGAATAGGTTAAATAATACCTATTCTGGCTTTATCCGTGCTGGTAAAGATCTCTCCATTAACGCATTTAGCCGCGTAGAAAACAACAATGGGGTATTAAGTTCATATGGAAAAACTGAGATTACAAGCCCTGTAATTTACAATGGTCCTTATGGCCGCATCTTAGGCTCTACTGTCGTTTTAAACACATCTAATTATTACTAATTAGATGATTCAGGAGGCCTTTGGTCTCCTGATTCATGATACCTACCTTATATTCACTTAGCTAAAAAACCCGATAGTTATTATTTCTTATTTAAATATTTAATGGTTAAAACATACTAATGTTTATCTTATTTCCCCTTTCATTTTCGTGTTTATACATCTAAGTATAAAACCCTATTCACCCTATAACGGAGTAAATATTACCTTTTGATTTCATTAAAAAAACAATCGCATCTAAAAATATAAAACCATAACTAAATCAATATTAGCATTAACCTCCCATTTTGTTTTTCATTAGTTAGTTAATATAATTAATTTTTAATAAATTTAAATTTAAAGCATAATCTTAGTAATTTCAAATCAGCTAAAAATAAATATTTTCATAACGACAATTTTATTATAAGGAGATATATGAAAACCGTCTTAAAATGCTAACAATGCTATACATAGATAAGATAATTCTCATATAAGATAGAAATTATTTTCTACAAGCCTCTTCTAATTATATTTTAATCATAAGAATATATGTGGTAACCATGAATTTTCGATTTATTTTTTTATCTGCAACTTTATTATCTTTTCCATTATACGTATCAGGTAATACTGCACAAATTATTGACCAACAAATCAATAACCAAACCAGCCAAGATCGCTCTCGCCAACAACAGACTCAACTAGAAACTAAAGATGTCTTAGGTAAAACAAGAGAGCGGTCAAATAATATTTTAGTTTTCGATGATGAAAAAGATTGCTTTCAAATGAAGCAAGTCATTTTGCTCTCTGAACCTAAACTCCCTTCTATGCGTCCTCTTGAAACATATGTAAACCAAGTTGTTGGTGTATGCATTGGTATTAATGGCGTTGAAACTTTAGCAAAGGGCTTACAAGATAAAATAATTAAATCAGGCTATGTCACAACACGAGTTAATATTCCAGAACAAAACATCAGTGAGGGTATTTTAACGCTCCAGATTATTCCAGGTAAAGTTGCGAATGTAAAACTTGCAGAAGGTAGCGACACTTATATTACGTTAGGTGCGATTATGCCTGCTAAAGAAGGGGATATTCTGAATATTCGTGACATCGAACAAGGCTTAGAGAACCTTGAGCGGATACCGGGTGCTAAAGTGAATATAGAGCTAGCACCGGGTAAAGAGTTTTCCACATCTGATATTTCCATACAAAGAGAAAAATCATCTCACTTTAACGTAGGTGGATATTACAATAACTCAGGAAGCCGCCAAACGGGTAAAGATCAAGTCGGAGTGACTTTGTATGCTAACAATTTAACGAGTTTAAATGACACAATATATGTTTCAGCAGGAAAAAATTTAAAAAACCAAGCCCGCTACAGCACCAGTAATACTGCAATTTATTATGCCGTACCTTACAACTACTGGCTTTTTTCATTGTATGCAAGCAAAAGCGACTATAAACAAACTATTAATGACTCCGTATTTAGCTATAAGTATTATGGTGATAGTAAATATTATAATGCTACGGCGAGTAATGTTTTCTTGCGTGGGCAAACGTTCAAAGACACTGCATCAATTCAACTAATTAAAAGAAAATCAAAATATAAATTAGAGGATGTCGCCCTACTTTCCCAACAACGTGACCTTACCAGCCTTAAGCTCGGTGTTAACCACCGTCAAAACATCAATAATTCAACTATCGATGCTTCAATATATTATCAACGTAATGTACCTTGGTTTGGTGCCGAAGAAAGCTGGGATATGAAATATGGTGATGTCAGCAAAATGAGCCGTGTTTATACTGCCGATATTTCAGGAATGTTTCCCTTCGCCTTTGATAATTTTATTATGAGTTATAATCCACAACTGTTTATACAATACTCACGAGACCGCTTAACCATTCAAGATCAATTTTCGTTAGGTAACCGTTGGACGGTTCGTGGTTTTGACGAAGAATTTTCCCTAATAGGTGATAAGGGTTTTTATTTACGCAATGAGTTTAACTTTTATATTCCTGGCTTCTCCATCTATCCATACTATGCTCTTGACTATGGACGTGTATTCGGCGGTGTTTATCCGTTAGGTCTCTATTCTGATGACCAATTATTAGGAATGGCTATAGGCATGAGAGGTAATGTTAATATATTTAGTTATGACTTATTCTTAGGTGCCCCACTTTATAAGCCGGACGAATATGAAACCAGTAGCGTCAATGCTGGGTTAAATGTGCAATGGTTTTGGTAATTTAATATTGTAAATTTGAATAATATCTTAAAGCTGAATACGCCCCTGTATTCGGCTTTTTATTTCAAGGTAATTAGTCTCAATACTTTTATTAATTACCCTAAATAAAGATAATCAATAAGTACCTTTACTTTATTATCACTCTATAACACTAATTAATATATTATAAATATCATTATCATAATTTGTTTTTTATGATAATCATTTGTTAAATATATGTTCAAGCTTAATGGTAATTGAAAAATCCGAGAATACGAATATTCTCGGATTTCCTACTTCTCTCTAGTCCTTCAGAATTCAGGTATTACCTGTATTGCATCCTATCAAATTCTTAGAAACGGTAACCCGCACCGAACATAAATACAAATGGGTCTAAACGAGTATTAACTTTATACTGTTCACCACCCGCTTTAAATTTCACATCACTCTCAATATTCATCCACCAAAGAGAAGCGTTTAACATCCAGTTATCAGTCAGCATGTAATCCATACCTGCTTGTGCCGCGAAGCCCCACGAGCTTGATAGATCTAGATCAGATAAGCCTGCAGTTTTTCCGGTAGAGTTAAATTTCTCATCAAAGAAGAAAGTATAGTTAACACCGGCACCTAAATAAGGGCGTAATTTATCTTCTTTACTACCAAAATAATACTGCGCCATTAATGTTGGTGGTAAATGTTTTACCGTTGCAATATTACCTGTAGGGCCTGTACCAACTTTATGTTCAAACGGAGTTGCTGCTAATAATTCCACACCGATATTATCAGTGATCATATACCCAAACGTTAAACCTAATTGAGTATTATTATTTGCATCAAAGGTACCTAAATTACCTAATCCATTAATTTTAACATCATCTCCTCCGACATTAGGTCTGACTGTTGCAGTACCCGCGCGAAAAAGAAAATCGCCAGCTTCATGAGCAATAGAAACTGCTGGAGCTAAAGTTGCAGCAGCTAATACAAGCGCAGTGAGTTTTTTCATTATCAATCCCATTCCTGTGTTTTTATTTTAGGAAAATATACCTTATTATTTAAATTGATGTTCAAATCAAGATCACATCTTTTACTAATTTAGAGGTAAACCAATAAATATGGATTTATTATTTCATTTATTATTTTTTAAATTTTGATTTAAATCAATTTTTGGAAGATAACTAACAAAATAAAAATTTGATTTCGAAATATATATATTTATTTCGAAACTTAAACATATATTAAAAATACAACTTATATAGTTTCATTTCTTTGGCTAATTAAATTCAATCATTATGTCCATTATATTTGTCTTAACCTCCCGAATTTTATTATCTTTCTCTACCTCTAGGCGTGATACTCGGTTACAATTGGCATAAATTTTTGATCCCGTTTGTAGATAGGAGCAGTGTCATGTCCATTTCGGCCAACTCACTCATTAGTGATAGTATCAATTTCTTTAAAAATCAATTGAGTGGCCTCTTCACCATCGTGCTTTTAGCCACCGTAGTGAGCCTCGTTATCTATGCGGTGATGATCCCAAGTGAACAGATGATAGGTGTTCTTGCTCAAGCACAAAGTAAAATGATTGAATCTGGTAATTCGGGGTTACAAGACTGGATTCTAAATCTATCTGAAGAAGATAAAAGTAGTATTTTGCGTGTTTCTTTTGGATTGATTCTCTCCGTCACTCTTGGCAGTTTGTTCCTTATTTGTGGCACATTATCCTATATCTCAGGGATGTCTCGTGGCGAAGATATGACAGGACTTCAAGCGATAACATCATCACTGAACAAAGCGCCTTCTATGTTTCTTCTGTTGGTCGTTTGCTCGCTGCTTATCCAATTAGGCATCACAATTATGGTTCTACCTGGTATCGTGCTAGCCATTGGTTTTTCCTTAGCGCCAGCAATTTTAATGACAGAAAATACCAACCCATTTAGTGCGATGGGAAAAAGCTGGAAATTGGCTTATGCAAATTGGCGTGTCGCTTTACCGATGATTTTAATTTGGATGGCCGTTCAAATGCTTATCAGTGTTCTATTGGGTAACCTTAATATGAATCATATTGCGATTAATGGTATCTCCTTTTTACTCAATAATGTTGTAGCCGCATTTGCTTTAATTTACTTTTATCGTTTATATATGCTAATCACAAAAAATTGATCTCGCTGATAAAAAGGTATCATTTGATACCTTTTTATTTACGTTATTTTTAAACTTTATCTGAGTTAATATTCGTTGGTCTAATTCGATTTTCGCAATCATATTCTAATGAGCCTGGGTCCTTCCCGCTCTCTTGTGTCTTTCTTTCTTCCACACATTTCATTTGAATTTGCTGCTTACTTTGAATTAAACGGATCGCAAAATAAATATCCGGTACCACTAATAAATCATCATCTGAACGGTTGATTTTATTTTGTTCTAACCAACGATTAAGAGAAGTTCTACGCCCAGCTAATACCAAAGTCACCCCTTTCGCCTTCAAAGATGTCACAATATCATTCAATGTGGAAAATACGCTCACATCATTATGCGTAAAGCTGACAGCAGCATCAACAATCACCCAAGCGGGTCTTTTATGTTGATTATCTAAATGTTTATTTAGCCGCTCTTTAAAGTAATTCACATTAAAATAGGTAAGCGGAGAATTGAAACGATAAATTAGGACACCATCAACTTCTTGAATATCATTTTCTGATGTCATCGAGTGCAACATACCATGCTCATCAACGCCTAATAGTTGATCTGTTGGCCTAAATATAATTCGGATAAACTGTAATAAACCTAATAAAACGGCTAAGCCTACACCACTAATCAAACCAACTACCAACACTGCGCATAAAGTAAAAACACATAAGAAAAAAGCTTCTCTATTGCGTTTACGCATTGATAAAATACTGCGTAAACTGAGCAAGGAATAAGTTGAAATAATTAAAACCATCCCTAAAGCAGGCATAGGGATATATTCCAATAAATTCATAGAAAAAAGTAAAACAGCTAAGATGGTCACCGCGGCAACGAGGGAAACCAACTGTGTTTTCCCTCCCATCATATCATTAACTGCTGTACGGCTGCTCGCAGCACTCACTGCAAAACCTTGACCAAAAGCAGAAGCAATATTTGCCATTCCTAATGCTCTTAATTCTTGGTCTGCATCCACGGTATAGCCATTTTTGCTTGCAAAACTTCGCGCTGTCATCATAAAGCTTACAAAGCTAATCACTGCTAAGTTTAATGATGGAATGACAAGATCTCTGAGTAACCCTGGCGGAAAATCAGGCATAGGTATATAAGGAAGTCCTTCACCTAAATCCCCAACCGTGCTAATTCCATATTGCTCAAGATTAAATAGAATACTGGCTGCTGTAGCCAAAACCATTGCAATTAATAGGGACGGCCACTTACTCCTTACTCGCTTAATCACTAAGGTGATTACCAATGTTGCAATAGCCACTAATAATGTCGGAATATGTGTTTCCATTAGCGCTAATGGAAACGCTATTAAGCGTTCAATAAACCCTGAAGGTAAAGTCGTAATACCAAATATTTTACTGATTTGGCTGACTATAATCGTAAGAGCTACCCCATTTAGTAAACCTTGCAATATCGGCCTCGATAAAAAATCAGCAAAGGTACCTAAACGAAACCTTGCTGCAATCAAACACCAAACCCCAGTCATAAAACTCATGACAATAATCAATTGCCAACGAACGGTTTCATCCCCCATTGCGAGTGGTGCGACTGCGGCTGCAATTACAGCACATGTTGCGGCATCAGGCCCGATAATCAATTGTTTCGACGTACCAAATAACGCATAGAAAAACATCGGTAAAATACATGAGTATAATCCGACAATGGCATTCACCCCCATTAATTCGGCATAGGCAATAGCCACTGGCAAAGCAACTGCAGCGACAGACAAACCCGCTTTAACATCAGGGCCTAAGTCTGTACGTTGATAGTTAAATAGCGTTTTTAAACCTGGCATCCAGACAAATAGCTTTGCCTTTATCATGGGAGAAAAGTACCTATAAATTAGCAAGTTAAATTATTTTATGTATTACTTATATCCGAACTAATAAAGTTTATCTAGAAGTAAGTCAAATAATCGTAAAATAGTGCAAATATGATTGGTAACAAAACATGTTTATTGGTAAAAAGGTGCAAACTTTTAACAATTAAAGCCAAAATCGGTTAAACTACTCCATTATCTTTACGTTGAGGCGCTGTATTCACTGTTATGAAACAACTTATTGATTTTATTCCTTTGGTAATCTTTTTTATAGTCTATAAAAGATACGATATTTTCTATGCGAGTGGCGCACTAATGGTTACCACTCCTTTAGCGTTATTAGCTACCTACCTTATTTATAAAAAAGTTGAGAAAGTTGCAAAAATCACCTGTGCAATTGTGATGAGTTTTGCTGCGTTAACCCTTATTTTCCACAGTGATGCATTTATTAAATGGAAAGTCACTATCATCTATGCTGCGTTTGCTGGCGCATTACTCTTTAGCCAATGGTTTACTGAAAAGCCCCTAATTCAGCGCATGTTAGGCAGTAATCAAGAAATAAAATTAGCAGATAGTTATTGGAACAAACTCAATAGTGCATGGGCAATATTCTTTATTTTCTGCGCATTACTAAACATTTATGTTGCTTTCTGGATGGCGCAAGATATTTGGGTGAATTTCAAAGTCTTTGGTCTGACAGCGGGAACATTAATATTTACAGTACTGAGTGTGGTCTATATTTTTAAAAATATGGTTAAAGAGCCTGCAGAAAAACACGAAGAATAATTAAAAATTAGAGTTAAAAACCTGCTAATTGTCTATCGATTAGCAGGTTTTTTTTTCTTATTAATAGCGCTTGTCACCAAATGCTTTTTCAATTTTTTTATCTGTATTGTACTGCGATAATGCGTATACCGACCATATGGCAGCGGGTAGCCAGCCAATTAACGTGATCTGTAGAATTAAGCAAATGACCCCAGCAAAGGGGCGCCCTATCGTAAAAAATTGCAACCAAGGTAATAATATTGCCAGTAACAATCTCATTTCATACCTCTAAATTAATCAATAAAATTTATATTATTGAGTATAGCCAATTCAATCAACTGACTAAATATAAAAAACACTTCTTGCTTTTTCTTTGCAAAAGTTGATCTTTTTACCAAGAATTAGACGCTGTTTATTAATAATCGGTACCATATTTGTCTTATTTTTGCAGCAATTCAATCAAATAGCTATTATCAATCAATAACTGTATGGTTCAGGTTTACTATTGCATATGTAATTTGTTATAAATGCAAAATCAAAAGTAATAACCCTTTTAATAAGAGTCAGATATGCAATTGCCGAACGGTGAGTTGGTTTTACGTACATTAGCCATGCCCGCAGATACTAATGCGAATGGTGATATTTTTGGTGGCTGGTTAATGTCACAAATGGACATTGGTGGGGCTATCTTAGCAAAAGAAATAGCGCTCGGACGAGTTGTTACTGTGGCAGTTAATGGCATTAAGTTTCAAAAGCCCGTTGCAGTTGGTGATGTTGTTTGCTGCTATGCACGTTGCTTAAAAACAGGAAAAAGCTCAATTACCATTAATATTGAAGTTTGGGTAAAAAAAGTCGCAACGGAGCCTGTTGGGCAACGTTACCGTGCTACTGATGCGGTATTTACTTATGTCGCAGTTAATGATGATAGTACCTCACGTTCATTACCCAAAGAAAAACAACATTTTCAGTTAGCGAGTTCAGATCAAAAAACTAACGAAGCATAAGTTTTTTGCTCCACTCATTATATAAAAACTAAAAAGCACCATCATTGCTGTGGTGCTTTTTTATACAACCTAATGTTAACCATTAGACTTGGCTAACAGTGCCATCTAATTTGAAATAAATTTCAGTCACGTAGCCTTTTGCAGGTTGCTTTTCAAAAGTCCAACGGTTCATTGCACGTTTAACATCCCGCTCGAATAAACCTTTAGGTGAGGCTTCGACAAATTCAATATTTGTCACTCGTCCACCATCATCAATATCATAACGAACTTTCACATATCCTTCTTTACCTAAGCGACGCGCGCGTTCAGGATAGGAAGGAGCTTGTTTATGCAGAGCCCTCGGGCCGCCTTTCTTAGTCGATTGACTATTACTTGCCCCTGTATTGTTTGCAGTTTTAATTGGACTGTTATTCGTTTTCGGCGCAGTAACGTCTGATTTAAGATTATTCATCGCCAATTGCTTTTCAACTGGCTTAACATCTTCTTTAATTTTTTTCTTTTCTTCCTGTTTTGGCTTAGGCTTTTTCTTTACCTCAGGTTTCTTCTTGGGTAATGCAATAACAGGTTCAACTACCGGTTCGGGTTCAGGTTCTATAATGGGCTCTGGTTCCGGCTCTACCTGTGTTTCAACCTGCTCAACGGGCTCAGAAGCAGGTTCAGGGGCGGCAAAAGCAATCATAGAAATCGTCAATGGTTCAGGGTCTCTGACCAAGTTAGGTTGATTAAAAATCCATGCCATTGCAAGACCCGCATGAATAGATAATGAAACGACGATAATTAAAGTCCAACGCATCCAACGCATATGCAATTTCTACCCTACACCTGTCTACCAAAAAAGAATATGACTGATAGTTTAAATGCAAATAGCAATCATATTCAATAAGGTTTGTCATACAAAGTGAAAAATGTGAGTGTACGCTGTAATAACCTTACTCAATCCATTGGGTAAAAAGCAGGGAATGCCGACGATGGTAAATGTCAATTTTACGCATTGCATAGATGCGCATGTTTCGCCTTGAATGCCCTTCTAGCCAGCGTCTACGGCGACGTAGGGATTGTCTTAACATACGCCAACGCCCTACTTCATGCCTACTACGTCTCATTTAATTGTGTCCTTTTATCGTCTAAAAGTTATTAGAAAAAAATATTATATTCCTTTGAAAAAAAGAACCAAGAGGAACTTTTTATGTCATTTCGGTGCACTGCTTTTAATTTCATGATGATAAAATCAATTAACGAAACTATTTTTCCTAACAAATTACTCTATTTCACGAAGCTTTTACTGCAGAATTTTGCTAAATTCTATTAAGTTGATATTTTACTAACAGTTTTTTTAGCTAATCTATCTTTTTTTGAACCTTTTTCTTATCAGTGAGGCATCTGACCCGTTATGGCAACCGTCTATACACTTATGAGTTGGCTTCTGTTCTTCCTATATTGGCTAATTATTGCAGCAATTACAGTCCGCATTTTAGTCAAAAGAAGGCCGGTCACCTCAGCCATGACATGGCTCCTGATCATTTATATTCTGCCATTAGTCGGGATTATTGCCTATGTCGCCTTCGGTGAACTTCACCTCGGTAAACGTCGAGTCGATAAAGCTCATGATATGTGGCCTTCCGTCGCGACATGGTTAGAAAACTTACGAACTTCAAAACATATCTTCGCCACTGATAATAGCCCCGTCGCTGAACCATTATTTCAGTTAGTTGAAAAGCGCCAAGGTATTGCTGGTGTTAAAGGCAATAGAATTCAACTTTTAACTACCTGTGAAGACTCATTAAAAGCGATTGTCAACGACATCAACAATGCCCAGCACTCGATTGAAATGGTCTTCTATATTTGGCAACCGGGTGGTTTAGTCGACGGTGTTACCGAAGCCTTACTTAATGCCGCTAAACGCGGTGTTAAGTGCCGGATTATGGTGGACTCCGCGGGAAGTTGGCATTTTTTCCGTAGCGATTACCCCGAAAAAATGCGTGCTGCAGGTATTGAGTTTGTAGAATCATTAAAAGTTAATTTGATGCGTTTCTTCTTGCGTCGAATGGATTTACGTCAACATCGTAAAATAGTGGTTATCGATAACTATATTTCATATACAGGCAGTATGAATATGGTTGACCCTCGTTATTTTAAACAAGATTCAGGGGTTGGTGAATGGGTTGACATTTTAGTACGTATGGAAGGCCCTGTGAGTACCACATTAGGTATCGTGTATGCTTTTGACTGGGAAATGGAAACCGGCCAACGCGTACTCCCACCACCGCCTGACAGTAATATTATGCCTTTTGAACAAGCGAATGGGCATACAACACAAATTATCGCCTCAGGACCGGGCTTCCCTGATGAGTTGATTCAACAGTCACTGATGACCGCGATGTTCTCTGCGCGCAAACAACTGATCATGACCACCCCTTATTTTGTGCCTAGTGATGACCTTTTGCATGCAATTTGTACAGCAGCAATGCGAGGTGTCGACGTCAGTATTATTATGCCAAGGCAGAATGACTCATTCCTTGTTCGCTGGGCAAGCCGCTCATTTTACAGTGAATTATTAGCTGCTGGTGTTAAGATTTATCAATTTGAAGATGGTTTATTACACACGAAGAGTGTTTTGGTTGATGGCGAGCTTAGCCTTGTTGGTTCAGTAAATCTTGATATGCGCAGTTTATGGCTCAATTTTGAAATAACAGTGGTCATTGATGATAAAAGTTTTGGTAGCGATCTCACGCTAGTTCAGTATGATTATATTGCGCGTTCAACTCGTTTAGAAATTGAAGAATGGGAACAACGTCCGTTCTGGAACCGTGTCGTTGAACGCATTTGCTACTTCTTTAGCCCATTGTTATAAATTAAGTTAATTAGGAAAGGTCATGACTGAAATACAAAATACACCTTTAATCGATGAAGATGACATCATTGAAATGGCTTATGACCTTTTTCTTGAAGGGGCAATGGATAATTTAGAGCCCGCTGACCAATTAATTTTTGCTTTGCAGTTTGAAGAGTTAGGTGCCGCAGAAATTGTTCCTGTTACCCTTAATTGGCAAGAGATGATTACTGAAGAGCTTAATTTAAACCAATTAAGTGAAGTGGTTATTGGATTAGCTCAAAGCCCTGACGCCGAATTAGACGATATTTTTGCTCGCGTATTAATTAGCCGCCACCCTTCTAAACCGTTTCACCATATTTTTTGGAAGAAATAGTTGATTAAAAGGGACATTTCGTCCCTTTTGGATTAATTAAAGTAGAAACCCCCTAAACGCCATTCCCTTTCGCCCATCACGAGAAAACAATCACAATGGGTCAATTTTCAAACAAGACACCGCATGTTTGAAACTCCCTTCTAATAATGGCCTTGTTTTTGCACACTCTTCATCCGCTAATGGGCAACGGGTTCTAAATACGCAACCTGAAGGTGGGTTAATGGGTGATGGCAATTCACCCTCTAAAAGTTCTATTACCTTATTTTTTTCTTTATCGGGATCAGGAACGGGCACTGCTGACATCAATGCGCGTGTATAAGGATGTAAGGGATTATTGTATACCTCATCATAGGTACCAAGCTCTACGGCATGCCCCAAGTACATCACTAAGACACGGTCAGAAATATGCTTAACAACCGCCAAATCGTGCGCGATAAAGATTAGCGATAATTTCATTTCACGTTGTAATTCTTGCAATAAATTAACAACTTGTGCTTGAATTGACACGTCTAATGCAGAAACTGGCTCATCGCAAATCACGAGTTTAGGTTCTAAAATCAATGCTCTTGCGATACCAATACGCTGGCATTGCCCTCCCGAAAACTCATGGGGGTAGCGGTTAATCAAATTTGGTAATAAGCCAACCCGCATCATCATTTTTTTCACTTTTTCTGTGATTTGTGATGGTGGCATTTTAGGATGATAAGTTTTTAATGGCTCAGCGATAATGTCACCGATGGTCATTCGCGGATTAAGCGAAGCCAGTGGATCTTGGAAAATCATTTGAATATCACTGCGAACACTGCGCCACTCTTTATCAGTTTTACCTAATAAATTCTGCCCCAACCAACTTACCGTACCATCCGTTGCTTTAACTAACCCAATAAGTGCTCGAGCAAAAGTGGATTTACCGCACCCTGATTCCCCGACTACACCTAATGTTTCACCTTCATATAAACGAAGTGTTACGCCATCTACCGCTTTAAGACTTTTGTTTGGTTGCCAAAACCACTTTTTTTTATCTCGAATCTCAAAATGGACTTTAAGGTCATTCACTTCGAGTAAAACTGGTCTATTTTCATGGGTACTCATACCAATTCCTCCAGTGGCTTAAAGCAGGCACGTAACCGCGTTTGACCAAATGTGGTTAATGCAGGTTCTTGGTCAACACATTGCTGAACTGCATATTGGCAACGAGGTGAAAATGGGCAGCCTTTGGGTAAACGTAATAAATTAGGCGGATTGCCGGGAATGGTAGCTAAACTTTCGTCATCACCATCGAGGCGCGGAACAGCAGCTAACAAGCCAAGTGAATATGGATGAGATGGATGATAAAAGATATCCTTCGCAGTACCGTACTCCATCGTGCGTCCTGCATACATCACTAGGACTTTATCACATACCCCTGCGACGACCCCAAGGTCGTGGGTGATCAAAATGATTGCAGTATCAAACTCTTGTTTTAACTCATTGAGCAACGTCATGATTTGCGCTTGTACAGTCACATCAAGTGCTGTCGTGGGTTCGTCAGCAATTAACAGCTTTGGTTGGCATAACAGGGCCATTGCAATCATGACGCGTTGTCTCATTCCTCCTGAAAACTCATGTGGATACATATTCATACGCTTACGTGCTTCAGGCATTTTAACGGCATCTAACATACGAACTGATTCTTCGAAAGCTTCTCTTTTACTCATGCCTTTATGTAACATGAGAACTTCCGACAGCTGTGTACCAATTTTCAAATAAGGGTTCAATGATGTCATTGGGTCTTGAAAAATCATTGAAATCTCTTCCGCTCGCATACGGTTTAATTCTTTTTCTCTTAAATTCAAAATCTCACGGCCATTAAACATGGCAGAGCCATTAATTCTGCCATTTTTGGCGAGTAAGCCCATGAGTGCGAAAGCAGTTTGTGATTTTCCTGAGCCTGATTCACCAACTATGCCAAGCGTTTCCCCCGCACTTAATTCAAAGTTCAATTTGTTTACGGCGGTAACCTCACCATCTTGAGTTGCAAATGTCACACTGAGATCTTTCACGGATAACAGAGGGCTTTTCATTGAGTTATTTAACATATTATTCCCTCTAGCGATCTTTCGGGTCGAGCGCATCACGCAGCCCGTCACCGATGAAGTTAAAACAAAATAACGTAATGACTAAGAAACCGGCTGGTATCAGTAGCAACCACGGCGTCACTTCCATTGAGTTCGCCCCATCACTTAATAACGCCCCCCAACTACTTAACGGCTCTTGTGTGCCTAAACCTAAAAAGCTTAAGAATGATTCAAACAAAATCATACTTGGAACTAATAATGAGGCATACACCACGACGACACCTAAAACGTTAGGTACAATATGACGTAGAATAATCTGCCGCGTACTAACACCACAAACAAGCGCTGCCTCAATAAATTCCTTACGCTTTAATCCGAGTGTTTGTCCGCGAACAATACGCGCCATATCCAACCAAGACACCATTCCTATCGCCACAAATATCAGTAAAATATTGGTCCCAAACAACGTGACAAGGAGGATCACAAAAAACATAAATGGGAAGGAATTTAAAATTTCTAATATACGCATCATGATGGAATCCACTTTTCCACCCACATAACCCGCTAATGAACCGTATAAAGTGCCTACCACGACTGCGACTAAAGCAGCAGCAACCCCCACCATTAAGGAAATTCGCCCACCTATCGCGACACGCACTAATAGGTCTCGGCCTGAAGCATCCGTACCAAAATAATGCCCGGTTGCCATATCCGGTGGCATTGACATCATTTCCCAATCGGTGTCGTCGTACAAAAAAGGCGACATCATAGGAGCAAAAATCACAAATAGAGTAATTAACAACAATACGCATAAGCTAAATATTGCCGCACGGTTGTGCATAAAACGGCGCCTTGCATCTTGCCATAAACTGCGCCCTTCAATATCTAGCTGCTCTGAAAAGTTTGCCAGAGCTTCACTATTTTTTTGGTTCGATAGCATCGTGTTTCTCCGACTTAATAACGAATTTTAGGGTCAATAACTGCGTACAAAACATCGACAATCGCATTAAACGTAATTGTCAGTACCCCAACTAAAATTGTTAAACTCAATACCAGTGAGTAATCACGATTAAGTGCGCCGTTAACAAAGAGCTGACCGATCCCCGGTAACCCAAAAATAGTTTCAATTACCATCGAGCCAGTAATAATCCCCACAAAAGCGGGACCCATATAGGAAAGCACAGGAAGCAACGCTGGTTTAAGCGCATGGCGTAAAATGATAGTTCTTAGTGGTAACCCTTTAGCACGTGCAGTACGAATAAAATTAGAATGCATAATTTCGATCATCGAACCGCGTGTAATACGGGAAATACTTGCAATATAAGCAAGTGAAAGTGCAACCATTGGTAGCACCATGTGTTTTAGGTTTCCACCATCCCACCCACCACCAGGGAACCATTTCAAATGAATGGCAAAAATCAGCACCAATAAAGGTGCCACAACAAAGCTTGGGATAACAACCCCCGTCATGGCAAACCCCATGACTGTAAAGTCCCATTTGGTATTTTGGTTGAGTGCGGCTATCACCCCAGCAGAGACCCCAAATAGAACAGCAACAATGAATGCCGTTGCCCCTAATTTTGCAGAAACAGGAAATGCTTTAGCCACTAAATCATTAACACTGTAGTCCTTGTATTTAAATGATGGGCCAAAGTCACCTTTGGAAAGCTGAATTAAATAATTAAAATACTGCTTATACATGGGATCATTTAAATGATATTTAGCTTCAATATTTGCCATCACTTCCGGTGGCAATTTCCGTTCACCCGTAAACGGGCTCCCTGGGGCTAATCGCATCATAAAAAATGAAATGGTAATCAGAACCAAAAGAGTCGGAATGGCTTCTAACAACCGACGAATAATAAATTTCAACATCGCTCTTTCCTACTTCTATTGCCTAAATAGGCGAACATCTGGCTCCAATAAATGGAGCCAGAACAACTATATTAGTGTTTAATAATGTACAGATCTTTAGTATGCAGGTTATCTAATGGATCTTTGCCACTATACCCCCCCACATAAGGTTTCACTAAACGCGTATTAACATAGTAGTAAAGAGGAACAATACCTGAGTCTTTATCGAGTAATTTTTCGGCTTGCTGATAGAGTTCAGCACGTTCATCATCCGTTTTGACTTGCAATGTTTTTTTCATCACTGCATCAAAATCTGTATTTTTATAATGAACAGTATTATTACTGCTGTAGGAAAGTAACATATTGAGGAAAGATGAAGGTTCGTTATAATCCGCACACCAGCCTGCGCGTGCCACATCATAGTTACCTTGATGTCGGCTATCTAAGAATGTTTTCCATTCCTGATTTTCTAGTTTCACTTCTGCGCCAATATTTTTCTTCCACATAGAAGAAGCGGCGATGGCAATACGCTTATGTAAGTCTGAAGTATTATACAATAAATTGAATTTTAGAGGGTTGGCTTTGTTATATCCCGCCTCTTCTAGCAGCTGTTTCGCTTTTTCATTACGCTGCTCTTGGGTCATATTCGCATACCAATCCGGTTTTTCTGTTTTCATTCCACTGGTAAATGGTGGAGTGAACCCATACGCAGGAATATCCCCTTGGGCTTTGACTTTATACGTAATCGTATCTCTATCCATAGATAGTTTTAATGCTTCACGAACACGAGGGTCATTAAATGGCGGTTTTTCATTATTAATTTCATAATAATAAATACATAGATATGGGTTCACACGTAACTCATTCGGCATGTTTTGTTGTAAACTTTTGAACTGCTCAATAGGTAAGTTACTGTATGTCATATCAATTTCGCCACTGCGGTAGCGGTTTACATCAGTGACTTCTGAAGAAATAGGTAAAAAAGTCACTTGGTCAATAATGGTATTCGCATTATCCCAATAACTTGGGCTACGCTCTAATACAATACGTTCGTTTACCGTCCAATCCTTTAATTTATATGCTCCATTACCTACAAAGTTTTGTGGTTGCGTCCACTTAGCACCATGTTGCTCAATGACTTTTTTATTGACTGGCGACATGGATGAGTGAGCTAATAATTTAGGAATATAAGGAACGGCTTCACTCAGTGTAATAACTAAAGTTTTGTCATCAAGAGCTTTAATACCAAGTTCTTCAGGTTTTTTCTTCCCAGCGATAACATCGTCAATATTACTAATATGGGCATATTGTAAATAGCTTGCATAAGGCGATGCAGTATCAGGGTCAGCCAATCGTCGCCAACTATACACAAAATCTTCTGCCGTGACAGGGTCACCATTAGACCATTTCGCGCCATCGCGAATTTTAAATGTCCACTCTGTAAAATCTTTATTTTCCCAGCTTGTTGCCGAGCCAGGTAAAATTTCGCCATCAGGCCCCACTATTGTGATCCCTTCGAAAAGGTCTCTTGCTAAAGCAGATTCCGGCACCCCTTCTATTTTATGAGGGTCTAACGATTGCGGCTCAGAACCGTTGTTGCGAACCATCACTTGCTTTTCAGCCAGTTCAACGCCCGCAGGAACCGTTGCTGCAAAACTTGTTGCTATAGAGCCCATTGCCAGCCCAGCCGTTACGCTAAGCGCAATAATCGATTTATTGATTAACTTACTCATCTTATCGGTTACTCCCATACATAATTATTATGATTGTGTGTTGATACATGTTCACCCAGTAGATGAACACTTTTTATAATTATTTAGATATTATTAATTAGGTTCACTTATATATAACCGTTTAATATCCGTATAATCAAGAGGGTCATTACCTTTAAATCCACGAACACTCGGTTTTATCATTCGAGCACTGACGCGATAATAAACAGGAACAATAGCCGAATCATTGTCTAGCAAGGCTTCCGCTTGCTGGTAAATTGTATGGCGAGATGAAGAGTCCGGTGCTGTTAGCGCTTGCTCAAGCAAGGCATCAAACGCTGGATTATTATAAAAAGTGGTATTATTACTATTTTGAGACAGCATCATGTTCAAAAATGCGGTTGGCTCGTTGTAATCGGCACACCACGTTGCTCTGGCAACATCATAATTTCCTTCATGGCGGCTTTGTAATGATGTTTTCCATTCTTGGTTTTGCAGCGTCACTTGCGCACCAATATTTTTCTGCCACATGGACGCCGCAACAATAGCTTGCTGCTTATTTTGATCTGATGTGTTGTACAGTAAAGCAAATTTCAATGGGTTTTCTTTAGTATATCCGGCCTCAGCAAGCAAATCTTTAGCACGTTGATAACGTTGTTCTGCTGATAAATTTGCCCATTCCGGTAAGGTAAAATTACCATTATTAATAAAACTTGGCGTAAAGCCATAAGCGACTTTTTGCCCTTGAGCGATAATTTTATTGGTTATTGTTTCTCTATCTAATCCTAACTTTATTGCTTCACGCACTCTTGGGTCATTAAACGGGGCTTTTTGATTATTTATCTCATAATAGAACGTGCACAAATAAGGCCGAACATACAATTCATTCGGCCTCTCTTGCTGCATTTTTTTATATAAAACAGGTGGGATTGCAGAGTTAGAAATATCAATTTCACCGCTACGGTAACGGTTAATATCACTCACTTCGGAGCTAATCGCTAAAAAGGTCGCTTGCTCAATACGGCTATTTGGGTTATCCCAATAAAATGGATTTCGTTTGATAACAATACGTTCATTTACTACCCAGTTATCCAATACGTATGCCCCATTTCCAATAAAATTCTTGGGTTGGGTCCATTTATCACCATGTCGTTGAATTGCTGACTTATTCACGGGCTTCATAGACGTATGAGAAAGCATATCAACGAAATAAGGCACTGGGTGGCTCAACGTAACTTGTAAATGTTGCGGGTCAAGCGCTTTCACACCCAGCGCTGTTGCCGGCATTTTTCCCGCTAAAATCGCATCTGCATTTAAAATATACGCATTTTGTAAATAACTGGAGTATGGGGAGCCAGTATTTGGGTCAGATAAACGTTGCCAGCTATACACAAAATCTTCAGCGGTTACAGGTGTCCCATCACTCCACTTTGCATCTTCCCGCAAAGTAAAAGTCCACGTAGTGAAATTTTCATTACTCCAACTTTTAGCAACCCCAGGAACTGCTTTACCGTCTACATCGGTATACACTAAACCTTCTAATAAATTTAATATCACATTGCCTTCTGGAACCCCTTCCACTTTGTGGGGGTCTAGTGATGTCACTTCTGAGCCATTGTTAATTGTAATAACCTGTTTTACTTTTTCCGTGGCACTAGCCTGTAATGTAACAACTAATAAAGAAAGTACACCAAAACCAAGTGTTGATTTGAACATTCTATCCCTCATGATTCATCAATAGCGCTATAACCTCATTTGCAGCCATCTTTACGCTGATATTTAAGCCCTGGTACCGCTATTTCCTTATGGGCAATCCACTTCATGAACTCAAACAATTAAAACAATTAATTAACATTGATCAGTTAAAAATTTTAAGTAAATTTTAAAAAAATAGACGTGAAATTTTAATTTCTCTTATATTTCAATACACTAAAATCAATTTGGCTATCCACCATAAAATAATCCCCAAGCTCTTTTCCAAACATATCATTAACAAACACCAATTAGAATAGTGAATAAATTTACGTAGCTCACAATTCCTTACTTTTTATCCCTGTTTTAGCAAAAAATGCCACATATAATTACAGGTATCATTTTTTTTATGTGTGATTATTAATAGCTAAAGTTTTATTAAGCCATTTAAGAAAGAGAAATGTGCTATCTGTATAGCAAAATTGATGTGTGTAATATGAGGTAATTAGCGGCAGGTATGGCTGCAAATAGATATAGTTTGCAGCCATTAAAAGAAAAGAGATTAGATTACAATAAGCCCGGGAATATGGCCTTAACACCTGTCACAATAAACTCTATACCCAATGACATCAGTAATAGACCCATGATACGCGTTACTACGTTGATCCCTGTTTGACCTAAGTAACGAACCAATAAAGACGCTGAGCGGAATAATAACCAACAACAAAAGGCAAATGCGATACTCGTCAACGCTAAGCCTAAAAAGTTTTGCCACCCATGCCAGCGAGATGACCAAACAATACAAGAACTTATTGCACCAGGCCCTGCCATTAGGGGTAAAGCCAAAGGCACAACACCAATGCTATCTCTAACCGCAGTTTCTGTTTTTTCTTGTTTATTTTGTTTGTCTTCCCCAATTTTACCGCTGATCATTGACATCGCTATTGTGACGATCAAGATCCCACCAGCAATACGGAAAGAATCAATTGAGATACCAAACAATTGCAATATTGAGTCACCAATTAATAATGATGTACATAAAATGATAGCAACTGATGTATTTGCAATAGTATTGGTTTTATTTCTCCCCGCATTACTTTGATAGTTTGTCATACTAATAAACACAGGCAATATGCCAACTGGGTTTACGAGTGCAAACAAACCAATAAAAAATTTAATATATCCCGATAAATCAAGTAATGCGCTACTCACCCATTCATTTCCTTAAGCAGTTCTCTTTAGAGATTTATTGATATCTTTTATAATTTTACCACCGATGTCATTAATTTCCTTGAGCAAAACAATATTTTCTTTAACTTGCTAAATTTGCTTAGTATTTAGTTAGATATACATAAATTATCTGCACAAGTTGTTTTGATAATATTAAATTAAGTAATAGATGAACAACATTTATTCAACTTGTGCATAAATACACGTGCTGAAAGGAGTCAGCTTGACATTTTCGTGACCTAGATCACTTTATTTAATTACCGTTTTGTTAATCTACTCTTAACTGATAGACAGAGCTAATTAGGATATTAACTCAGTACGGAATAAGGTTTTTAAGCCAATAGGCGATCATGAGCAGCGTTATTATAGATAACATCTATACTTTTATCTTTAAGCATTTCCTTGTTCTATCGATGCATTGCTCATTGGCTTAAAAAGTTTAACATTTATCAGGAGTAATCTATATGTCCGTAACTAACGTTACCGAACTCAATGAACTCGTTGCTCGTGTCAAAAAAGCTCAACGTGAATTCGCTACTTTTTCCCAAGAAAAAGTTGATGAAATCTTTAGAGCCGCGGCTCTCGCTGCTGCTGATGCACGTATCCCTCTAGCAAAACTTGCTGTCGAAGAATCTGGAATGGGTATTGTTGAAGATAAAGTGATTAAAAACCACTTCGCTTCAGAGTATATCTACAATGCTTATAAAGATGAAAAAACCTGCGGCACGCTATCTGAAGACCCAACATTTGGGACAATCACCATTGCTGAGCCGATTGGTATTATCTGTGGTATTGTGCCAACAACTAACCCAACTTCAACCGCGATTTTTAAATCACTTATTAGCTTAAAAACGCGCAATGCTATTATATTCTCCCCTCATCCTCGCGCTAAAATTGCTACCAACCGCGCGGCACAAATTGTGCTTGATGCTGCAATTGCAGCTGGTGCACCGAAAGATATTATTGGTTGGATTGATTCCCCTTCTGTTGAGCTATCCAACGCTTTAATGCACCACCCTGATATTAACCTGATTTTAGCGACCGGTGGACCAGGCATGGTCAAAGCTGCTTATAGTTCTGGAAAACCTGCAATTGGTGTTGGTGCTGGTAACACCCCTGTCGTTATTGATGAAACCGCAGATATTAAGCGTGCTGTCGCGTCTATCTTGATGTCAAAAACATTCGATAACGGAGTTATTTGTGCATCTGAACAATCCGTTGTAGTCGTTGATGAAATCTACAATCAAGTTCGCGAGCGTTTTTCAAGTCATGGTGGTTACCTGCTACAAGGAAAAGAGCTTAAAGCGGTTCAAGATATCATTTTAAAAAATGGTAACTTAAATGCCGCTATTGTTGGCCAACCTGCTTATAAAATTGCTGAAATGGCCGGTATTACCGTGCCAAAGACCACTAAAATATTAATTGGTGAAGTAAAAAGCATCGATGAGTCAGAACCGTTCGCACATGAAAAACTTTCACCATTATTAGCAATGTACCGTGGTAAAAACTTTGAAGACGCGGTTGCCAAAGCAGAACAACTTGTCGAAATGGGCGGGATCGGTCATACCTCTTGTTTATACACTGACCAAGATAACCAACACGAACGCGTTAACTATTTTGGCCAAAAGATGAAAACAGCGCGTATTTTAATCAATACGCCAGCATCTCAAGGTGGTATCGGAGACCTTTATAACTTTAAATTAGCCCCTTCTCTTACTCTAGGTTGTGGTTCTTGGGGTGGTAACTCCATCTCTGAAAACGTGGGTCCAAAACACCTAATCAATACCAAAACTGTGGCGAAGAGAGCTGAAAATATGTTGTGGCATAAACTTCCGAACTCAATCTACTTCCGCCGTGGTTGTCTACCTATCGCCCTTGAAGAGATTGCAACTGATGGTGCAAAACGCGCCTTTATCGTAACCGATGGCTATCTGTTCAATAATGGTTATGTTGATGAAGTGGTTAACGTTCTCAAAAAACATCACATTGAAACTGACGTTTTCTTTGAAGTTGAGGCAGACCCAACATTAACTGTTGTCCGTAAAGGTGCAGCACAAATGCAAGCATTCCAACCTGATGTGATCATTGCATTAGGTGGTGGTTCACCAATGGATGCGGCTAAAATCATGTGGGTCATGTATGAACACCCAGAGACTCATTTTGAGGAATTAGCATTACGTTTCATGGATATACGTAAACGTATCCACCGCTTTCCTAAAATGGGCGTTAAGGCTAAATTAGTTGCTATCACAACAACTTCAGGTACAGGTTCTGAGGTCACCCCATTTGCTGTAGTGACTGATGATAAAACGGGCCAAAAATATCCATTAGCAGATTATGCATTAACGCCAAATATGGCCATTGTTGATGCCAACTTAGTCATGAATATGCCTAAATCTTTAACTGCTTTCGGTGGTTTAGATGCTGTCACCCATGCGTTAGAAGCTTATGTTTCTGTTTTAGCTAACGAGTTTACTGATGGTCAAGCACTTAAAGCACTAAGCTTATTAAAAGATTATTTACCAGCAAGTTACCATGAAGGTGCTAAAAATCCTGTAGCCAGAGAACGCGTACACAACGGTGCGACACTTGCCGGTATTGCATTTGCAAACGCATTCCTAGGTGTATGTCATTCAATGGCACACAAACTTGGCTCAGAATTCCATATTCCTCATGGTCTCGCTAATGCTCTATTAATTTGTAACGTTATCCGTTTCAATGCTAATGATAACCCAACAAAACAAACTGCATTTAGCCAGTACGACCGCCCTCATGCGCGCCGCCAATATGCAGAAATTGCGGATCATTTGGGACTCACTAACGTCGGAGATCGTACTGCTGCGAAAATTGAAAAATTACTCACATGGTTGGAGGAAATGAAAGCCGATTTAGGTATTCCTAAATCTATTCGTGAGACTGGTGTTACTGAAGCTGACTTCTTAGCTCGCGTAAATAAACTTTCTGAAGATGCGTTTGATGACCAATGTACAGGAGCTAACCCTCGTTATCCTTTAATTTCTGAAATTAAACAGCTATTACTGGATTCTTATTATGGTCGCGAGTTTGTTGAGCACCAAGACGCACTTGTGATTGAAAAAGAGGAAAAAAAAGCCCCTCAGAAAAAATCAACCGTAAAAAAAGAAGCAGAAAAGAAAAGCACTAAGAAATAATGTTAAGCACATAATTTAAAAATAAAGGCACTGCAATAATTGCAGTGCCTTTTGTTTCGTTATTTAAAATCAATTGCTATAAAAATGTAGAAATCAATATCATATAAAATGATTTAACTCACTGAGTTATATCATTAATAGCCATAATATCCGATAACTGAATCCTGTTTTATTCTCTACACTAGATTATTTCTGTTTACCTAAAATGGAGTGGTTTCTTAGGTATAACGCCTTCATTCATCAACTGAGCCTGTTTTATTGCTTCTGAATAGTGTTTACGACAAACAGAGATATACTTTTCATTACCGCCTATATCGACTTGTAGGCCTTCATATACAGGCACCCCATCACTTCCTATACGCAATACCTTACTCGCCTTACGTCCGCAATAACAAACTGTTTTTAGCTCAACTAATTTATCAGCCCAAGCAAGCAAGTATTGACTGCCCTCAAATAATTGCCCTGCAAAATCGGTACGCAACCCATAGCATAAAACTGGAATATCCTCGTTATCAACTATGTCACATAATTCTTCAACTTGTTTTTTTGTTAGGAATTGGCATTCATCAATAAGAACACAATGGACTTTTTGTTCACTATTTTCTTTTTTTATCAGTTCAGCCATATTTGTTGTTGTTGAGTATAATAACGCTTCCGCTGATAAGCCTATGCGCGATGAGACTTTTCCTTGTTCAAAACGGTTATCTATCTCTGCTGTAAAAATAACCGTACGCATCCCTCTTTCATTATAGTTATACGATGATTGCAATAATGACGTTGATTTTCCCGCATTCATAGCTGAATAATAAAAGTAAAGCTGAGCCATTTAGCTGTTCCCTCAAAATTAATATACGTAATAATTTTACCATAAAACTAGCTTTAGGATTAACAATAATGGTGTAGATGCTGTTTACTTATTGAAAATTGAACTTTTCCCAGTTCAGTTTATACCTTATTGCTTATACCTTATTGCAAATATTGCTTAGCTTGCGGGCAAAAAAACCAATTTGATATTAACTATAAACAGTTTCAACTAAAGCACATTCCGCTAAAAAACATCATCAAAAAAAGAAAATTTAAGCGAGTCTATCCCTTCAATTCATTCCGAGTAAAAGTAAAATGAGACCCTCCTCTTCTTTTTTGAATTATTTAATCACTAAGATTTTAGCTTATTCCTATTTTTCGTTTAGTTCAGTTATTGATAATAGCTATATATATATCTACGAAAAGTTTATTTTTCTTTTGTAAAAAAATTGCATTCGTTAAAGATTACTTTTAAACTAAGGATGTAATTTAGCTATTGCAGAATTTAAAATAGCATTCTATTATTACTGTACACATGCCAACAAATAATTTGAGACCAGGAAAATGAGCGAATCATTAAAAGCGTTAAATAACATCCGTACTCTTCGTGCTCAAGCTCGCGAAGTAACTTTAGAATCTTTAGAAGAAATGCTGGAAAAATTAACCGTCGTTGTTGAAGAACGTCGTGATGAAGAAAGCCAAGCTCGCGCGGAATTAGAAGAACGTAACCGTAAATTGGAAAAAGTTCGTGAAATGATCCTTGAGCAAGGCGTAGATTTAAATGACCTTCTGCAAACAATGGATTCAGGTAAAAGCACTAGCACTCGTGCTAAACGCGCTGCACGTCCAGCTAAATATAAATATGTTGATGAAAATGGCGAAACCAAAACTTGGACAGGCCAAGGCCGTACTCCAGCAGTAATCAAGGTTGCCATTGAAGAACAAGGCAAATCTTTGGATGATTTCTTAATCTAATAGCCTCAACATGTATTTTAAACACCCTTTTATAAGGGTGTTTTTATTTAATCCTTTATATATTATTTATATTAACCTGCACTAAGAAAAAGCCCTTATCTATTATAGCTACAGTCTTTAGCACTAAAACCGCATAACTGCCGCTCCCTACTTCAATTAACTGTTCTGTTTTAAGCTGTTACGACGTATTACGCCATCTACCAAATAATCATGATAAATAAAAGCATAGCAGTAAAGATATGTAAGCTTAATTAGATAAACTTAAATATTTTTCAGTGATTCTATTTATGTAATGAAGTTGTATGCTAATTTTTGTACTCTCACCACTTATAACGTGTACAGACTGAACAGCTCAAGTCAGAATGTTCCTCTTTATACTTGGTATTTTTGTTAATAATTTATTTATCTACGTATAAAAAAAGGCTAACAAATTAAGTTAGCCTTTAATAAAATTTATTGCGGAATTTTATTTTGCTGAATTCAATGATACTGATAATTTCTTCAGCCACTGGGTAAACTCATCTCCCAGTGCATCATGCTGCATTCCATATTCAACGAACGCTTTCATATAACCTAATTTATTTCCACAGTCATGACTTTTACCACATAAGTGGTAGGCCTCTACTGGCTCATTATTTTCCATCATTAATGCAATAGCATCGGTTAATTGTATTTCATCCCCAGCACCTGGCGCTGTTTTGGCTAATGCATCCCAAATCTTTTCAGATAAAACATAACGGCCAACAATAGATAAATTAGATGGAGCTTCTTCACGTTTTGGTTTTTCAACCATACGAATAATTCTTTTACTATCTCCAGGTTCTAACATTTCTCCATTACAATCCACAATACCATAGTTAGATACATCTTCTTCAGGGACTGGTTCAACTAAAATTTGACTTGCGCCTGTTGACTCATATTGTTCTAGCATTTCACGCAAGTTAAATTTGGTTAAATCTGTACTGTAACGGTCTAAAATGACATCGGGTAGAATAACCGCAAAAGGCTCTTCACCGACTAAAGGTTTAGCACACAAAATTGCATGACCTAATCCTTTTGCTATTCCTTGTCGTGTTTGCATAATCGTTACGTGGCTTGGGCAAATAGATTGAACCTCATCCAATAACTGGCGCTTAACACGCGCTTCCAAGATAGCCTCTAACTCAAAGCTTGTGTCAAAGTGGTTTTCAATGGAATTTTTTGATGAATGTGTCACTAAAACAATTTCATTGATCCCAGCAGCGATACACTCATTAACAACATATTGAATAAGTGGCTTATCAACTATTGGTAACATTTCTTTTGGGATTGCCTTTGTTGCAGGAAGCATACGAGTCCCTAAGCCCGCAACTGGGATTACCGCTTTACGCACCTTGCGCTGTGTCATTTTTATCACTCCAGATATCATCTTAGCCTCTCGAATTTTACTAAAGTAACAAGAGGCATTTTAAGTGCGCAGAAGTATATCAGGAAATGTTCATGAATAAATAGCGACGAGTCCGAATAGAGTTATTCAGATTAAAAGAGTATACATTTTAGGTGTTAACTATGTTTCGGGGTTAAACATTAGTTTTATTTTCTGGCTATTATTGCGAATTAAACACTGCCAAGCATTTCCTTTTACCTCTAAATGATTAGATTGGTAAAATTTCAACGCTCCTAAAGGAAGGCTTCTAGATAACTTAACATGCGTATTTTCTGTCGTTATATCCGCTTCTAAACCTGCACTCGCCATAATAATCGCTTTATTCCGTGTATTAAAATACCCCAATAATAGCGGAAACTGGCCACTAAACCCCGAATCTTCCAGTAAATAATTTATTTGGTTAATAATCCTATCAATATTGGGTAATTTTTTTTCTGGGTGGCTTACCGCACTTTTCAGGAGATCATTGAACACGACTCTAATCAAAAAAGCAGCCATAATGCCTTCTTGAGGAGAGCGCTCAGTATCAATACAGTAAAAACCTATTTGGCTGTCTGAAATGGGCGCTAGGTCTAATAATAATCCAAAACGGTTAGCCTCATTAAGTTGGCGATAGTTAATTCGGTAATTATTTATAATTTGATGTACTGGTGCTTGTAACTGTTTTAATACCGCTAACAGTTCTTGAGTATCGTTTTGCATTAGTGTCGAAATCTGAGGGATTTCCTCTCCTAGCAGCTCTGTTAGGCTATTTTGCTCAGGATACAACGCAGAAAGGATTGTCACTTTAACTTCATCTAAATTTTTTATTGGCTTTAACAAAGCATCCTTTGCACCTAAGCGAAACATTCTATCTAACTGAGTGAAATCTGTTGTTGCTGTAATCACAATGACAGGAATATCAATATTACGCGCAACTAACGCTTTCATAAACGCTTCACCATTCATGACAGGCATATTTAAGTCACATAGAATGATATCAGGTTTGATATGGTCTATTGTTAACATCTCTATTGCTAATTGACCATTATCTGCGGTATAGATCTCAATACCCAGCGTTTCTAGGTAGTTTTTTAAAATTGTACAGAAGGTGATTTCGTCTTCTATTATGAGTATTTTTCTATTTTTCATAAAATACCTACTGCAAAAGCCTGGTTTAATTAACAATACAATTATTCATACGATAAAATCATTTATTCGCCATCATTTAAGTATAGTGACTTTTCAATCTTATACTTATTTTTATAGAGAGTGTTATGAAATCACAAGTAGAAGATAGGTGTTGCTGTGGCAACGAAGCACAATTTGAGCAATGCTGCGCTCCTTTTTTACAAGGGAAAGCTATTCCACAGACACCAGAGCAACTTATGCGCTCAAGGTATAGTGCTTATGTACACCAAGACGTCGATTATCTTATTAAAACATGGCACCCAGATTGCCATGCTCAAGAATGGCATCAAGAAATAGTCAATAGTTTTCCGAAAACATACTGGTTTGGTCTTCGTGTTATTAGTTCTTCTTATGCTAAAAATCCCAATGAAGCTTATGTCGAATTTTCGGCTTGCTTTATTGATGAAAAAGATGATCATAAGCAGCTTATTCATGAACGTTCGCGTTTTATTAAGATGGATTCGTGTTGGTATTATATAGACGGCATTACCCCCAAAGTCGGTCGTAATGATTTATGCCCTTGTGGCTCTGGTCAAAAATATAAAAAGTGTGGTCATCCAGACTAATTACCCTTTATTTAATGCCTGTCTAATGAGACACATTTAATACTCAACCCGTCATTTTTTCATATCGCTTTGTTAGTTAAGGATTAGGCTGTTTCATGCAACACAAAATTGTACAGAAGAAAATTCTCAGGACAATTTGCCCTGACGCGAAAGGATTAATCGCGAAAATCACCAATATTTGCTATAAGCACCAACTCAACATTGTACAAAATAATGAGTTTGTTGATCACCACACTGGCCGTTTCTTTATGAGAACTGAGTTAGAAGGTATTTTCAACGATGAAACATTATTAGCTGACCTCGATGATGCATTACCAGTTGGGTCTCAACGTGAATTAAACACAGCGGGTCGTCGTCGTATTGTCGTTATGGTTACAAAAGAAGCACATTGTTTGGGCGACCTGCTCATGAAGAGTGCTTATGATGGCTTAGATGTTGAAATTGCAGCGGTTATTGGAAACCACGACACGCTAAAAAACTTAGTCGAACAATTTGGCATTCCATTCCACCATATTAGCCATGAAGGCCTAACACGCGAACAACATGACGAAAAAATGACAGCGCAGATTGACCAATATCAGCCTGATTATGTTGTCTTAGCTAAATATATGCGTGTATTAACGCCTGCATTTGTGCAGCATTATCCAAACCAAATTATCAATATTCACCACTCGTTTTTACCTGCATTTATTGGTGCCCGCCCTTATCACCAAGCTTATGAGCGTGGCGTAAAAATTATTGGGGCTACTGCGCACTTTGTTAATGATAACCTTGATGAAGGACCAATCATTACACAGAATGTGATTAATGTAGACCATACATTCACAGCCGATGATATGATGCGTGCAGGGCGTGATGTTGAAAAAAATGTACTAAGCCATGCTCTCTATTGGGTCTTAGCTCAACGTGTATTTGTATATGGTAATCGCACCATTATTTTATAAGCCAATAATATAGCGGCTTATTTAACAACACTTTGTTGATTTAACACGCATTAAGAATAAAAAAACAGCAAACAACCATTTTATTGAAAATTAATGCTTTACAGCGGCGCGTCATTTGATATGATGCTGCCCGCTGTCAATGATTACAGCAACTCAAAATCTGGTGGGATACCCAAGCGGCCAAAGGGAGCAGACTGTAAATCTGCCGTCACAGACTTCGAAGGTTCGAATCCTTCTCCCACCACCATTTAATTGATTTCACCTCCTAGTTTATCAACAACTCCCATAAAACGATTTAATACACTTGAGTGTGACTTTGATTTATAGATATAACACACACTTTTCCCCAAAATTTTATTCAATGGTATATAAATTAATGATTTATCAATCAATTCTTCTTCTGGATAATGGTCTATTATGCCTATAAAATCACCATCTTGAATGAAACTTTGGCAACAACCAATATTATCCATTTGTCTCACACTCGTTTTATTATCAACCGTTTCAATTTTTGCTAATAAATCACTCATTAATGAACTTTTATAAAATGCGGGATCACATAGCCATGTACTTTTTTGTAATAGTGTAACAAGGTCATAATGGAATTTTTCATAAAGTTCTTTCCTACAATAGATACCTAATGGTGAGTTTTCTATTATTTTTTGTAATGAAAATCGCTCACTGACAACTTGTTCAGAGCTAAGAATAAGTGTATTACCATCATAATCGACAATTTCATCTACTTCATCATAATTAAACCTTAATATATTTACTTGCACATTATTTTGATGTGCTGATTGATATAAATTAATTAAATGGCTTTCCTTACCCCAATCATAATAAATATTAGCCTCATTTATTATATAACCAGAAAAATGTTTTTTTGTTATTTCTTTCTCCTGTAAATAAAGATCTCTTAGATCGTTATAAAGTTCTTGGCCATCCTTAGTTAATGTCATTCCAAATTTTTCTCGTTTAAAAAGCCGTTTTCCTAGGCTTGTCTCAAAGTCTTTGATTGACTTCGCGATGGGAGGTGTCGTACGGTTCATCACTCTTGCAGCCTTGCTTAACGAGCCATTCTCAACAACCGCCATAAACGCCTCTAATTTTCTTGAAAAGAACATATCTATGACCCCATTCAGTTTATTAAAATATTAATCAACATACTTAACTTTCTCATTAATAATTATATTGATTAACCCAGAAATTAATTCACAAAATAAAAAATCAAACTTGATTTTTTATTGAATGATTAACAATATTTCATAAAAGTATTTTTATAATTTCCATCATTACAAAGCAATATATTATATTGTTTCGATTGATTATTTTTTATTCCCCCACTATTAAATCACATTAAAATATAAATAACCAATTGACTTTAAATGAAATTAAAACTAGTTAATAATGATATTATTAATTTAGCTTTAATAGAAAACTAAACTCTAGCACCCATAATAAATTTAATTGGCCATAATATTTTTTGATTAATTAAATTTATTATTATTTTTATATTAACCACTGAATTTTGATACTATACCAAGAATAAGTTAAGCCATGAGCATTTTTATCATAGTCATTATCGTCTTTAAAACAATCTAACCGTTGAAACATACTCCGCGGGGTTACAGTATTGCTACCATCTGGTAGAATAAGCATAATAATCATAAAACTAGGTGATAAAAAACCATGAAATTCATATCGTTCAATATTAATGGCCTTCGAGCTCGCCCTCACCAACTCGCTGCAATCATCGAAAAACATCAACCTGAGGTTATTGGCTTACAAGAAACCAAAGTCCATGATGATATGTTTCCTTATGAAGAAGTTAGTCAGCTCGGCTATCATGTTTTTTATCACGGTCAAAAAGCGCATTATGGCGTAGCTCTATTAACTAAAAATGAGCCACTTGCTGTCCGTAAAGGTTTTCCAACTGACGATGACGATGCACAGCGTCGCATTATCATGGCTGATATCCAAACAGATCGCGGCCCATTGACGGTTGTAAATGGTTATTTTCCTCAAGGAGAAAGCCGTGACCACCCAACAAAATTTCCGGCAAAAGAAAAATTTTATCAAGATTTACAAAATTACATCACATCAACACAAACGGCCGAGTCACAGTTGCTCATTATGGGTGACATGAATATCAGCCCAACCGATCTTGATATTGGTATCGGTGATGCAAACCGTAAACGTTGGCTAAAAACCGGAAAATGCTCTTTTTTACCCGAAGAGCGTGAGTGGTTAGCTAAATTATTAGGCTGGGGTTTAGTCGATACATATCGTGCAAAAAATCCTGATGTTTCTGATTGCTACTCATGGTTTGACTACCGTTCGAAAGGCTTTGACGATAACCGTGGCCTACGTATCGATTTATTACTGGCCTCCAATAAACTCGCTGAGCGTTGTATTGCAACGGGTATTGATTACGAAATCCGCGGGATGGAAAAGCCATCAGACCACGCACCTGTATGGTCTGAATTTGACCTCTCAAAGTAAACTTTCTTACTTGTCATAATGCAAAAAAGGCGCCTTAAGCGCCTTTTATTGGTTTACCAGACTCCACTAATCCTGTTTCTTTTTTGTTTTCTTCCCCGCTTTTACTGGTTTTTTTCCCGTTTTTACTGATGGAGCGGGTAGTTCTCGAAATGCCCTCAAATTTGTAAACTGACGTGCATGGTGAATTAATTGCATTAGCGTTTGGCTTAGTGGATGCATAAAATCATCATAACGTGATTGTTTTTCACTAATTTGGGTTAATACTGACTCCCAATGGGCTGTCATATCTGGTAATGTTGCCATATCGGGTAAAACATGAATTAGAGCCCTTCCCGCAGGCGAGGAATGAATATAACGCCCTTTTTTGTAGAGAAATTGGCGTTTGAATAGTAAGTCAATGATACCGGCTCTAGTCGCTTCTGTACCAAGCCCATCCGTTTCTCGCAATACTTTTTTTAATGCTTTATCTTGTACAAAACGAGCGATCCCAGTCATTGCTGATAATAACGTTGCATCCGTAAAAGGACGTGGAGGCTGCGTTTGCCGTTCAACCACTTCCCCTTTTTCACATAACAACTCATCATTCTTACTCACAACTGGCAGTGGCATACCATCGTTTTCAGCATCGCGCTCTTTATTACCCAATACGACTCGCCAACCTGCTTCAGCAAGAAATCGAGCTTTTGCGATAAATTTACCCTTTTCAATTTCTAGATCAATTGTACACTTGCGGTAAACCGCATCGGGCATAAACTGAATAATATATTGACGCGCAATCAATTGGTAAATTTTACTTTCATTTTCAGTTAACTTTACTGCTGCCGTTTTTGCTGTTGGGATAATGGCATGGTGAGCATCGACTTTTTTATCATCCCAGCACCGGTTCTTTTTATCCAGCTCAGGCAATTCAAATTCAGTGAGGTCTGGTTGATGCACCGCAATTGCATTCAAGACACTGTGTCTCCCTGCAAAATGTTCATCCGGTAAATAACGGCTATCTGAACGTGGATAAGTAATCAACTTATGTGTTTCATATAAACGTTGGCAAATGTCCAATACTTCTTGAGCGCTCAACGCATATTTTTTGGCAGCTTCAATCTGCAAAGAAGATAAAGAGAAAGGCAACGGTGCAATTTCTGATTCGCGCTTGTCCTGATATTGCGTCACTATGGCAGGTTTGCCCTCAATACGCGATACCACATGCTCTGCAAGCGGCCGATGGAATAAACGCCCTTCTTCATCCTGATAGTCAATACAGGAGTCGCTTGGCTGCCATATCGCTACAAAGCGCTCATCCTTTGGCGTAACAATATGAGCTTTAACCTCAAAATAGTCTTTAGGTACAAAGTTTTCTATTTCTTCGTCGCGCCTAACAACTAACCCCAATACCGGAGTTTGAACCCGCCCTACAGAAAGAACGCCTTGATAGCCTCCTCGTTGCCCTAATAACGTATAAGCACGGGTCATATTGATGCCATACAACCAATCTGCCCGTGCTCTTGCTAAAGCAGAGACACAAAGAGGAATAAACTCACGATTTTCTCTCAAACGCTCAATTGCCCGCTCAACGGCTTGTGGGTTAAGGTCATTGATTAAACAACGTTTTACTTCTTTGCGTTTTTCAGGGTCGAGCTTCAAAAAGTCAAGCACTTCGTCCACCAGCAATTGACCTTCTCTATCGGGGTCCCCTGCATGGACAACTATTGAGGCTTGTTTCAGCAATGTTTCAATAGTTTTTAATTGTTTAGTTACTGCGGGACGGGGCTTCAATTGCCACTTATCAGGGATAATTGGCAAATCCTGAAGATTCCATCGTGCATACCGAGGTTCATAAGCATCGGGTTCCGCCTGCTCTAAAAGATGGCCAATACACCATGTTACAGTTTGGCCATCACCACATTGAATAAAACCATCACCTCGTTTGTGGGGCTTTGGTAATACATCTGCAATGGCCCTTGCAAGGCTCGGTTTTTCCGCAATAAACAAACGCATAAATTAATCTATCACTTCAACTAAAGGAACATTATCCTGATGGGGTAATAATTTACCGATAGACTGTAACAAAACACCTTGCTGCTGTGCAATCTCTTTAATTTTAGAGACTTCGGAAGGTTTTACTGCAATAAGTAAGCCGCCAGAAGTTTGAGGATCACACAGTAGTTGACGCTGCATATCACTCATAGGGCCAATAAGGTGCCCATAACTGTCAAAGTTACGAGTGGTTCCCCCAGGAACACAACCTGCTTCAATATATTTTTCGACATTGGCTAATTTAGGAACTTTACTAAAGGAGATTTCAGCACGAACTTTAGACCCTTCGCAAATCTCACTTAAATGACCTAATAAACCGAAACCAGTCACATCAGTCATTGCCGTCACACCATCTAAAGGCGCAACCACCGCACCTAGCTTATTCATTTGACACATGGTTTCTGCCGCTAAGTGTTGATGTTCCGGCGCAAGTACCCCTTTTTTCTCTGCTGTTGTCAAAACACCAATTCCAAGCGGTTTCGTCAAAAACAATTCGCACCCCGCTGTTGCGGCACTATTTTTCTTCACATACTCCGTATTCACAACACCCGTAACTGCCAAACCAAAAATAGGCTCAGGTGCATCAATAGAATGGCCACCAGCTAACGAGATACCCGCATCAGCACAAGCTGCACGTCCACCTTCAATCACCTCACGAGCCACTTCCGGTGGTAACTTCGCAATTGGCCAGCCTAAAATAGCAATGGCCATAATTGGCTTACCACCCATTGCAAAAATATCGCTAATCGCGTTGGTTGCTGCAATCCGACCAAATTCAAATGGGGAGTCAACGATCGGCATGAAAAAGTCTGTTGTGCTGATGATGCCTATTCCATTACCTAAATCATAAACGGCCGCATCATCTTTAGTTTCATTACCAACTAACAAATGTGGATCATGAAATTTTGCTTGCTCTGTGTGTAGAATTTGCTCTAATACTTTCGGTGCAATTTTACAACCGCAACCAGCACCATGACTATATTGAGTTAATCTAATTTTTTCAGTCATTATTATTCTCTTTAGAAGTGAGATACATAGCCTGTCATATCAGGAGCTTGTACTTTTACTGGCGCTTTAAGCTCTGGAGTTCCTAAATAAAGGAACCCAACAATGCGGTCGTTATCTCCACAACCTAATCCGGCACGAACCACAGCATCTTCTGTCCATGAACCTGAGCGCCATATACCGCCAAAACCTTGAGCTACTGCTGCCATCTGCATTGCTTGAACCGTACAGCTCGCAGCAACTAATTGTTCCCATTGTGGTATTTTCGGATGATCTTTTAATTTAGCGATCACAGTAATAATTAATGGGGCACGAAAAGGGGCATTACGAGCTTTTTCTTGTACCTCTGCGCCTAATTGCCCTTCAATTGCTGCTTTTTCCAATAGCTCACTGAAGCGTTTAATCCCCTCATTTTGCATAACAACAAAATGCCACGGCTTCAAAGCACCGTGATCAGGTGCTCTCATCCCCGCAGCAAGTATATTGTCGAGTTCTTCGCCTTGCGGTGCTGGTGTTGTAAGTCTTGAAGCTGAACGGCGGTTCAACAAAAGGGTCAAAGCATCCATATTTGTCTCCGTTTAAGAGTAAACTGATATGATAATCATTCAATTAGATAATTATACCCACGCTATCTATTGTTTAAGCTTAAAGGAAAATCGCTTACACTAATACAACAATAACAGTTATTCGTTAGGTAAAATTACGTTATAAATTCATTGAATTGTATCATTTGTCACATGTGAAAAATATCATTGAAGCATTGTACCTTGCGTATCATAATTTTGTTATGCATAAAAATAGCCCGCTATTGCAACTAATTGTATTGATACAACTAAGATATCAAGTGTTCGATGTGGTGATCGGGTAACAGATTTGCTTTTGAGTATATTGTTGTTAATTCGTGCTACAGGCAGAAGTAACCCAACTGTAGAAAGAACTATTTATGTAATATCCAAAAATAGTTTGTGCCATAAGTCAACGGCAAACAAATGAAGCCAACACCCTTGTGGTGCAGAATATGCAGGATAGGAGAAAACATGCGTCAACTATGGGACATCATCGCTACCATTTTTAGAATTAGCTGGCGAGCACTGAACTTTATTAGGGAATTCGTTTTCAACGCCATTTTCTTAGTATTATTTTTTGTTGTTATTGGGTCGATTGCTCTTTATCAGACAGAGACTCAACCCGAAAAAAATTATTTTGGTGCTTTGTATGTGGATTTACAGGGGGTTATCGTAGACCAAGTCTCTACTCCAGACCCATTTGGTCGTATGAGCCGTGAATTACTTGGTACCTCAAACAGCCGAATGCAAGAAAATTCACTATTCGACATCGTTGATACCATTCGCACCGCTGCAAATGATGATCGCATTACAGGGATGGTATTACGCCTAGATGATTTAGCTGGAGCCGATCAGCCCTCTCTAGCTTATATCGGTAAAGCAATCAATGAATTTAAAAGTTCAGGGAAACAGGTTTACGCCATTGGTAACAGTTATAATCAGTCGCAATACTACCTCGCCAGTTACGCTGATGATATTTACCTCACACCGCAAGGTGCTGTTGGGGTATATGGCTTTGCAACAAATGGGCTCTACTACAAGTCACTGTTAGAAAAACTTAAAGTTAGTAGCCATATTTTCCGTGTTGGTACCTATAAATCAGCGGTTGAACCATTAATGCGTGATGAGATGTCCCCTGAAGCACGTTTAGCCAATAAACAGTGGCTGGATGCCCTTTGGAACAATTACCTCACAGAAATCGCCAAAAACCGCAATACGACCAGCACACAAATTTTTCCTGGGGCTGATGCTATTTTAGAGAAATTACGTTCAGTCAAAGGCGATAGCGCACAATACGCGTTAAAACAAAAATTGGTTGATAAACTTTATACTAACGAACAAGTTGAAGATTTACTCAGTAAACACTTTGGCTGGAATAAAGAAGATAAACAATTCAATAATATTAGTATCTATGATTATTCCACTAAAATAGCAGATACCAATGCTAATCAAAGTGGCAATATTGCCGTGATTGTCGTTCAAGGTGCTATCATGGATGGCCCACAAACGGCTGGGATTGCAGGAGGCGATACCATCGCAGCACAAATTCGTGACGCTCGCCTTGATGATAATATTAAAGCGATAGTTTTGCGCGTTAACAGTCCAGGTGGTAGCGTAAGCGCTTCTGATTTGATCCGCAGTGAACTGGCTTCTGCTCATGCTGCAGGTAAACCTGTTGTTGTATCTATGGGGGGAATGGCTGCATCTGGGGGGTATTGGGTCTCAACTCCAGCGGACTATATCATTGCCAGTCCAAACACGCTGACTGGTTCGATTGGTATATTTGGCGTAATTAATACCTTTGAAAAATCTTTAGATTCTATAGGGGTATATACTGATGGCGTATCAACGTCGCCATTAGCCGATATTTCTTTGACTAAAGGGATCAGCCCACAATTTGCTGACATGATGCAAATTACCATTGAGAATGGCTATGAGACATTTGTTGGCTTAGTGGCTAAATCTCGCCATAAAACACCGGCAGAGATAGACCAAATCGCTCAAGGCCGTGTATGGATTGGGCAAGACGCGCTTAAAAATGGTCTTGTAGACCAACTAGGTGATTTTGATAATGCCGTAGATAAAGCTGCTGAGCTCGCTAAACTCACTGACGTTAAGTTAGATTGGATGAAGCCTGAGTTGACCTTTATGGATCAATTGTTACTTGAATTAACGACAAACGTTCAAGCCGCCATGCCGGATGTGCTACACGTGTTTTTACCACCTGCAGTCGCGACGGATATCCGCCAACAAGCACAATTTTTCTTAAAAATGAATGACCCACAAAACCGCTATGCTTTTTGTTTAAATTGCGCGGAAATTAACTAATCGCTGAATCCCCTTCAGATTCAATGAAGGGGATTTCTCTCACAAACCCATCAATAACCTCATATCAATCTAGCTATTCGCAAGTTAACGATAGTAATACGCTAACAAATACGTCAAAATCCTGATAATCACTCTCCTTCGATAAGTTGGATAAATTAGGTAATAAGATGCAGAAGAAATCAATTTATGTTGTTTACACTGGTGGAACAATTGGCATGCGCCATTCACCACAGGGATATATTCCTGTTTCCGGCCATTTGCAAGCTCAGTTAGCTCAGATGCCCGAGTTTCACCGCCCTGAAATGCCTGAGTTTACGATCCGTGAACATCAGCCTTTAATTGATTCATCTGATATCACTCCTGAAGACTGGCAACTTATCGCTGATGATATACGTGAGAACTATCCACTTTATGATGGGTTTGTCATATTACATGGCACTGACACGATGGCTTTCACCGCCTCAGCGTTATCTTTCATGTTTGAAAACTTGAAAAAACCCGTAACAGTGACAGGGTCACAAATCCCTTTAGAAGCATTACGTTCTGATGGGCAAACTAATCTACTAAATGCATTATATTTAGCAGCAAACTACCCCATTAATGAAGTGGGATTATTTTTCAATAATAAATTATATCGCGGTAACCGCACTGTTAAGGCCCATGCAGATGGCTTTGATGCTTTCAGTTCACCTAACTGTTCTCCATTAATGGAAGCTGGCATTCATATTCGCTCATTTAATACGTGCCCTGCGCCTATTGGTATAGGTGAATTTAAAAGTCACCGAATTACACCTCAACCTATCGGCGTTGTGACTCTTTATCCAGGGCTATCAATTGAAATTGTACGCAACATTCTCCAACAACCCGTTAAAGCGCTGATATTGCGCTCTTACGGTGTCGGTAATGCCCCTCAGCAGCCTGAATTACTGCGCATACTCCGTGAAGCAACGAACCGAGGGATTATTGTGGTGAACCTGACACAATGTATTTCTGGCCGTGTTAATATGGAAGGCTACGCCACAGGACACGCACTTGCAGAAGCGGGTGTGATAAGTGGATATGACATGACTTTTGAAGCCGCCTTAAGTAAATTGCACTACTTACTGAGTCAAAATTATACCCCTGCGTTAATCCGTGAGTTAATGCAGAATAATTTACGCGGCGAGTTGAGCTATGCTGATGAATAACAGATAACATACTGAGGACATAATGAAAGCAGCATTACTGTTAGTCGATTTACAAAACGATTTCTGCACGGGCGGCACATTAGCAGTAAATGAAAGCGAACATGTTATTGATGTTGCTAATAAAGCGATGGATATTTGCCAACAAAAACAGATAGACATCATTGCAAGCCAAGATTGGCACCCTGCGACACACCTTAGTTTCGCGGCCAATTCAAATACTCAAATTGGAGAAGTCGGTGAGCTAAATGGTATTACACAAGTTTGGTGGCCTATTCATTGCGTACAAGGTGAACATGGCGCTGAATTACACAAAAATTTAAATCAATCGCTTATTAGTGCAATTTTTACCAAAGGGGAAAACCCCCAGGTTGATAGCTATAGTGCCTTTTTTGATAATGATAAAATTAGCCAAACGCGCCTACATACGTGGCTACAAGAACACCATATTTCGCATTTAATTATTATGGGAATTGCGACGGATTACTGTGTCAAATTTACCGTGTTAGATGCGTTAAAATTAGGTTATACCGTAGATGTTTTAGTCGATGGGTGTAGAGGCGTCAATCTCGGGGCCAATGACAGCCAAGAATCTTTAGTCGAAATGCAAAATCAAGGTGCAAGGTTAATTACATTAACCGACCTGCATTAGGACATGTTTTATGGACAAGTTTTCTCATGTAATAATTGAAAATCTAGTAATTGAGAAAACTTGTTTTAGTGACACTGTCACTATGCAGCATCATATTGAATCAACAAGCTATTCTCTAGAGCAACCGTTATTCATCATTATTTTGCGGTTTTAATGTTGCTAACATCTCACCTTGAAACAACGTTTTTAGCTCTTGCTTGCTCTTCATCGTAATTTCACCATTAGTCCCTACCGTCATATGCTCAGGGTCATGGTTATGCCGTGACTGCCACAATAATACCATTTGTAAGCTATGTTCTTTTTGTTCTGGCGTTAACATCACACCATCTGGCCATTTACCGAGCTCAACAGCGGTCACAAGGCGTTCATAAATTTCAGGGGTCATCACTGCTAATAATTGTTCAAGTTGCTCAGGACTGACTTCAACGCTCACGATAAGGCTCCTTCAAATACGCAATTCACTCATTATTTATTGTTCTTGATTTCAGCCAATAGCTGAATCGTTTTTGTCATTCTAAAAAAATGGCTTCAGCATACTTCAGCTCTTTATCCACGCGTCTTTTCACCGCTATCGTCATCAATAAAGCTTAATGATGCTGAATTAATGCAGTAACGTTGACCAGTAGGCTGAGGACCATCTGGAAACACATGCCCTAAATGCGCATTACAGTGTTGACAGCGAACTTCAATACGGTGCATCCCATGAGAGAAATCCTCAATGTATTTGATTGCCTCTTCATTGACGGGTTGGTAAAAACTTGGCCACCCACAACCTGCATCAAATTTGGTCTCAGACATAAATAAAGGTGAACCACAGCATAAGCACTCGTACACACCGTCTTTACGGTTATGCAATAATTGGCCACTAAATGGCGGCTCGGTACCTGCTTGCTGTGTAACGTAACGCTGCATCTCATTTAATTCTGAAATATCAATAGGTTGTTTATCTTTACTTGACATGTCATACCTAAATATTTAAATAACTAAAGTGGTTGATGGTTATCATACATCAATTTCAATCAACAAAAAATTAACAACATTTTCTGTAAAACTATTCTAAACTAAGAAGCATCTTACTTTCCGTTTTGATTTGTGAACCGTATCACATATATCACTGATAGATGGTTTCATTATGCCGTACAATCCCGATAATACGTGCGGCTGTATTTGCCGCTGAAGTGGCTGACAAATAAGCAGTTGGTAGTATCAGAATTGATTTTTTTCAATAATTGACACGATTCCGCTTGACGGCTGGCAAGGTTTTGGTAACTTTAACTACAACTTAATTCACGAATAAATAGCTGGTGGAAATACTATGACTATCAAAGTAGGTATTAATGGTTTTGGTCGTATTGGCCGTATCGTTTTCCGTGCTGCACAAGAGCGTTCTGACATCGAAATCGTTGCTATCAACGACCTGCTCGATGCAGAATACATGGCATACATGCTGAAATACGACTCAACTCATGGTCGTTTCAACGGTACTGTTGAAGTTAAAGATGGTCACCTAGTTGTAAACGGCAAAAAAATCCGTGTAACAGCAGAAAAAGATCCTGCAAACCTGAAATGGAACGAAGTCGGTGTTGACGTCGTTGCTGAAGCAACAGGTATCTTCTTAACTGATGAAACTGCACGTAAACACATCCAAGCTGGCGCTAAGAAAGTTGTTCTGACTGGCCCTTCTAAAGATGATACTCCTATGTTCGTTATGGGCGTTAACCACAAAGCTTACGCAGGTCAAGAAATCGTTTCTAACGCATCTTGTACAACTAACTGCTTAGCTCCACTGGCTAAAGTTATCAATGACAAGTTCGGTATCGTTGAAGGTCTGATGACAACAGTTCACGCAACAACTGCAACACAAAAAACTGTTGATGGTCCTTCACACAAAGACTGGCGTGGTGGTCGTGGTGCTGCTCAAAACATCATCCCTTCATCAACCGGTGCTGCTAAAGCTGTAGGTAAAGTTATCCCTGAGCTGAACGGTAAACTGACTGGTATGTCTTTCCGTGTACCTACTCCTAACGTATCAGTTGTTGATTTAACTGTTCGTTTAGAAAAACCAGCAACTTATGCTCAAATCTGTGATGCTATCAAAGAAGCAGCTGCAGGCGAACTGAAAGGCGTTCTGGGTTACACTGAAGATGACGTTGTATCAACTGACTTCAACGGTGAAAAACTGACTTCAGTATTTGATGCTAAAGCAGGTATCGCACTGAACGACAACTTTGTTAAATTAGTTTCTTGGTATGACAACGAAACGGGTTACTCTAACAAAGTTTTAGACCTGATCGCTCACATCTCTAAATAAGAGCTGTAATGTAATCTGTCTAACTGAGCCGCCAATTTGGCGGCTCTTTTGTATCGTATCCAATAACAAATTAACACTTCATATTTTCTGCAATATCGCTTATGGTTGATCATCTATTGGATACGCTATAAACATGACTTATTTTAGAACGAATACGATTCACTGCGGCTTTAAGTATGCCACACAGGAACTTCTAAATAATTTAAGTGAATGAACACAGGCCTAATACCATGCACGACAAACTTTTTGCACTACCAGTCATTAAACAAGTCTCTGCTTACATTACTCAACGCCAACTCGATGAGCTCCCACTTATTGTTATTTCACATCCCAAAGTACGTGGTGCTGTCAGTTTACAAGGCGCTCAACTTATTGATTGGCAACCCGCGGGGCAAAAACCTTGCTTATGGCTAAGTTCAGAAAGTGCCTTTAAAGAAGGCGTTGCTATTCGCGGTGGTATTCCTATTTGTTGGCCTTGGTTCGGTCCTGTTGCCAGTCCTAGTCATGGTTTTGCACGAATTTTACCTTGGCAATTCACCGCACATAATGAACATGAAGATGGTGTTATTTTAACCTTCACGTTAACGGATACCGACTATACCCGTAAATTATGGCCCCATGAGTTCACCCTGATCTTACGTATGAAACTTGGGGAAACATGTGAACTTGAACTAGAAAGTTATGGGGATTTCGAAACTACTGCCGCGCTGCATAGTTATTTCAATATCAGTGATATTCAAAAAGCCACCGTCTATGGGTTAGGCGGCCACTACTTCGATAAAGTCGCAGATAAAGAAGCTTATGTGAATGAACCACTCAAATTTAATAAGCACACCGATCGTATTTATTCAGAACCGGAAGAATACAGCTTATTACGTGATGATGGCTGGGCACGTACAATAGAAATTCACCATTACCATAATAGTGATGTTGTCTGTTGGAACCCTTGGGCAGAATTATCATGTAGCATGGATGACATGCCAAATAATGGGTACAAACAAATGGTTTGTGTAGAAACTGCAAGGATCAACGTCCCGATGAAAAGTGAAGCACAACACCCTGCTCGTCTTTCTTTAGTGATGGTCAGTCGCGATAATAAGCCGCAAGATTAATTATTCATTCTAAGAATATAAATTTTCTAGGTAGATAACTAGATAGATAAAATTAGCCCCTGATAATTGTAAGAATATCAGGGGCTAATTAATTTAATTTTCTATCACAAACTTAGAATGTGTAAGTGACACCTGTCCACATAATGGCGGAAACATCTTTATTTACCATTGGGCTATCTTTCACTTCACTTGGTAGGCGGTCAACACGGCCCATTGCGAATACAGTCCAATTTTCATCAAAGCGGTAATTTCCTGTCACTTCAATGTATGGTGTCCAACTTGAACCTGGGTTATAACGTTTTAAACCGCTATTACGTGATTCTTTTGAAGACACGCCATATTCATAACGGTTTTGGTTCTTACTATCCCATTTAATACCAAGGCCTGGAGTGATTGACCATTTATCACCTTCAAAACCATACAGGTAGGCAAACTCACCACGAATACCATTACTGATACCTAAGATATCACCAGAAATATTCGTTCTTAGTGTACCCCAATCAGCTTTATGACGATAAGTCAGACCAGTCATCACCGTATCACGGCGACGGTCTAATTCACGCATTGCTTTATCATCATTGTCTTTAGGTTTAAAAAATTGTGGGTAATAATAAGCATCCAATGATAACTGGTCTTGTGTATCATTCCATAAATAATAACCAGCTGCTAATGTATGAAAATAGAAATTCTCACTATCATAATTAACAATAGGCACTGGCGTGACATAGTCACGGCTCTTAATCCCTTTATAAGGTGTTGACTGAGCTAATACTGAACCACCAACTGACCAAGTTCCTGCAAAGGCGGCCCCAGATAACACACTCAAAGCCACCGCAAGTGTCGTTAATTTAATTGCTTTTGACATATATTCAACCTAAAAATAATGAGAAATAGATCACAGCTATATGTTATAACAATATAGCTATAATCCCAATATGCTTAATCGAAATCACATTTAAAGCTAAATTTTAACTGTTTTTAGCGTGACTGATTAATATTTATTCTACTTTATTTTCATAAGAAACAGGAACTCTTTTTGCTAGCGCACAAAGTAGCTCATAACCAATTGTCCCCGCAGCTTGTGCAACCTCATCAACCGGTAAGTTTTGCCCCCATAACTCCACTCGCTCACCAAGCTTAACATCGCCACAGTCACTGATATCAATTGTCAGCATATCCATTGAAACAGCCCCCAGTAGCGCACAACGCTTTTCTTTGCACCATACAGGCGTTCCATTGGCAGCATGTCTAGGGTAGCCATCTGCATAACCACACGCTACTGTCGCAATACGCATAGGTTTAGTCGATGTAAACCGGCTACCATAACCAATTGATTGACCTGCTGGAATTTCATGGATAGCGATCACTTCTGACTGTAAGGTCATCGCCGCCTTCAAGTTCAACCCAGATATATCAGTAGATTTTCCACTTGGAGAAGCGCCATACAACAAAATACCTGTACGAATCCAATCATATTGTGTGTGTTTATGCCACAGTGTTGCCCCTGAATTTGCGATACAGGTTTCTAAAGATAAGTGTTCAAATTGCTGGATCTGTTGAAAAGGTTCAGTAACGCCCGTTTTGGTATCTGAATTAGCAAAGTGACTCATTAACGTTAAACTGCGTACATTCGGCATTTTAGATAACCGTTGTACCACACTTTCGTATTCGCTCGGTGAAAAACCTAATCGATTCATGCCGCTATTTAGTTTTATATAGACTGAAATAGGTGATGATAATTGTGCATTTTCAATAGCAAACAATTGCCACTCACTATGAACGCTGGTTGTTAAATTATACTGGTCAATCAATTGTAAGTCTTGTGGCTGGAAGAAACCTTCTAACAATAGAATTGGCCCTTTCCACCCTTCTTTTCGCAATAAAATGGCTTCATCAAAATCCAATACCCCAAAACCATCCGTTTCTTTTAATGCCGGCCAAATCTGCTTGATACCGTGACCATAACCGTCTGCTTTCATGACTGACCAAATTTTCGATTTTCCAACATGTTGCCGTACAATAGCCAAATTATGTTGTAAATTTTGTAGATGAATAACAGCACTTATAGGGCGCGGCATTTTAATTCCTTAGTACATTTAATTAATTCTAAAATTACAATGATGCCAAAACATCAAACGCTTAACGTGCTGGAGTTAAATCACCATGAGTAACCAGTTTGGTATTAAAGCCATCAAGGTACCTAAATACCGATAAATCATCAGACGCTATCTCTGGTGTGTTCCCTGAGATTAAATCTGCTAGCAGTTTTCCTGCACCACAAGCCATTGTCCAGCCCAGCGTCCCATGCCCTGTATTTAAATATAAATTACCGTATGCTGTCGGCCCAACTATTGGGGTACCATCCGGTGTCATTGGACGCAGGCCCGTCCAAAATTGTGCTTGTGCAATATCACCACCGCCTTGATACAAATCTTGTACCACCATTTTCAATGTTTCGCAGCGTTTTTTCAGTATATTCAAATTAAAACCAACAACTTCAGCCATTCCACCAACTCGAATGCGCTGATCAAACCGCGTTACTGCAATTTTGTATGTTTCATCCAAGATAGTAGACATTGGGGCACGCTGTTCATCAATAATTGGCATCGTCAATGAATAGCCTTTGAGTGGGTAAACCGGAATTTGAACCAGACGTTGTAGCATTGAGGTGGAATAAGAGCCCATCGCTACTACATATCGGTCCGCTTGCAAAATTTCACCATCTATTTTAACGCCGCTAACTTTGTTACCTTCGGTTAAAATCCGTTCAATCCGGCTACCAAATTTGAATTGGACTCCCGCATTTTGCGCCATTTTAGCCAGCTTTTTGGTGAACTGCTGGCAATCCCCTGTTTCATCATTGGGTAATCGCAACCCCCCTGTAAGCTTGTGCTTGACAAACTCTAACGCAGGTTCCGCTTTAACTAATTCATTAGACGTCAATAATTCGTATGGAACACCTTCTTGCCGTAAGACCGCAATATCATTCGCTGCATTATCAAACTGCTCAGTAGTACGAAAAAGCTGTAAAGTACCACCTTGGCGAGCTTCATATTCGATACCTGTATCCGCTCTTAATTGGCGAATACAATCACGGCTGTATTCTGCAATGCGCACCATACGGCTTTTATTCATCGCATAATGTTGGATATCGCAGTTTTTTAGCATCTGCCACATCCAACGCAGTTGAAATAACGTACCATCTGGACGTATTGCCAAGGGCGCATGTTTTTCAAACATCCATTTCACGGCTTTAAGGGGGATACCAGGAGCCCCCCATGGGGTTGCATAGCCAGGGGATACTTGCCCTGCATTTGCTGCGCTTGTTTCCTCTGCTACATCATGTTGTCTATCCACCACCAGCACTTCGTGCCCTTCTTGTGCTAAATACCATGCTGTTGTTACACCGATCACTCCCGCACCTAACACTAGAATTTTCATAGCTTCCCCGCAAAATAAAAATATGCATCATTTATTTTAGGATAATATTCTAGAAATTATTTGCCAATGTGGTGGATTAACACTTTTAACAATAAAGTTAAAAAATTTAAATTTCATCACATTTACTTTACATGGCGATATTAAATACTAGACTAAAATTTCAGCATGAATTTAAATTATTATAATTCAATTGGATAAAATAATGGCAATTTATCTATTTTGTTAATTCAGAGTTTTCTATCGATTCAAGTGATGCGCCCAATAAAATATGTTTATTTTATTAAACCAATTCGAGGGGTTTTGTCAGTATTAAATTTCAAAAAACCAATAAAAATTGGTTTTTCCGCTTCATTTTCGTATTCGGTGGCTATGTGACTAAAAACTGTCAATCATTAACGATAAAAAACCAGCATACCGATATAACACAGCATGCTGGTCTTGAGTATTTAATTGTCTGTTAACTAGCGGCTTTGAGCTAAATCTGAAGGCATATTGCTTTGCATACTATGCCAGATTATCCCACTTTCTTTTCCGTAATTACGCACACAATCCATAATACGGTCATAGGCTTGCTCACGACAAAGATGGCTTAATTGCTGATAGAAGTTTAACGCTAAGCGTCTTGCTTCAGGGTTCGAAAAATAATAGCGGCCTACACGGGTATACAAACCTCTTAAACCGTTAATAATCAAGCCATAAATTGGGTTGCCGGATGCAAATGCAAGCCCACGGAAAATGTTATAATCCAAATCACTGAATGCATCTGAATTATCTTCCACTTTTTCCCGCCCAGCTAACACCTCTATTGATTTCTCAGGGTTATTTCGAAAGGCCGTACGGATAAAAATGGCAGCGATATTAGTACGTACTGCCAATAAATTATCAATTAACTGTGGCACTCTATCGTGATCTAACCTAGCCAATGTCTCCAATATATTTAGGCCAGACGTTTCCCAATAGTTATTCACTTTAGTTGGTTTACCATGCTGAATGGTTAGCCAGCCGTCACGAGCCAAACGTTGTAACACTTCACGTAAGGTTGTTCGTGTCACACCAATTAATTCCGAAAGCTCACGCTCTGCGGGTAAAATTGAACCTGGTGGAAAGCGGTTGTTCCATATGCTCTCAATAATATACTCTTCCGCGAAACCAGCCGGACTTTGAGCTTTAATAACCATATTTTTATTATTCCAAACATTTAGACGGATATTGGGCAAATCATACCAGATTGTCATCGTCTGATATAGTTAGACTAAAAATAAAGAGTGAGGCAAATCATAGAATTTCCATATAATTCATAAGCTCTCAATTAGCAAATAAGCTTAAAATCCGCAAAAGATAAGAGTAGTATGTATAGCACAATACACGACATCCGCATAAAAGAGGATAACGAATCATAATGGATTTTAGTTTAAAAACTGCTTTTTTGAAAAATTTCCTGGGAAATTCACCTGATTGGTACAAATTAGCAATTATTGTATTTTTAATAATTAACCCTATTATCTTTTACTTCATCAGCCCCTTCGTTGCAGGCTGGCTATTAGTTGTTGAATTCATATTCACATTAGCAATGGCCCTTAAATGTTACCCATTGCAGCCAGGTGGTCTTTTAGCCATAGAAGCCGTTATTATTGGTATGACCACCCCTGCCCAAATTTCACATGAAATTAGCAATAACCTTGAAGTCATCCTGTTACTGATTTTTATGGTAGCTGGTATCTACTTCATGAAGCAATTACTGTTATTTGTTTTCACCAAACTGTTGATAAACGTACGCTCTAAACGCATTCTTTCCCTTGCTTTTTGTATGGCAAGTGCATTTTTATCCGCATTTTTAGACGCATTAACCGTTATTGCCGTCGTCATTAGCGTCTCAATTGGCTTTTATTCTATCTATCACCAATATGCCTCTAACCAGCCCAGCAACACTGACCTACAAAATGATGGTTTCATTAATAGTGCGGAACAAAAGCAAACCCTTGAGCAATTTAGGGCATTTTTACGTAGCTTAATGATGCATGCCGGTATTGGTACCGCGCTTGGTGGTGTCATGACCATGGTTGGTGAACCACAAAACCTTATCATTGCAAAGCATGTTAATTGGGACTTCATTACTTTTTATATTCGTATGGCTCCTGTGACCATACCTGTTTTTATTTGTGGCTTGGTTGTCTGTTTTGTTGTTGAAAAGTTCAAGCTATTTGGTTACGGTGCTGAGCTTCCTGACTCTGTACGTCAAATTTTGACTGAACACGATAAAAAACTGACGGCTAAACGTACCAAAAGAGATCTTGCACAGTTAGTCGTTCAGGGCTTAATTGGCGTGTGGCTAATCGTTGCTCTTGCTTTCCATTTAGCGGAAGTTGGCCTTATTGGTCTTTCTGTTATCGTGCTAACGACCGCATTTTGTGGTATCACAGAAGAACATGCGTTGGGGAAAGCCTTCGAGGAAGCGTTACCCTTTACCGCATTATTAACAGTCTTCTTTAGTATTGTAGCCGTAATCATTGACCAACAACTATTCACCCCATTTATTCAGTTTGTACTGCAATCCTCTGAGTCGTCACAATTATCATTATTCTATCTATTTAATGGCCTACTCTCTGCCGTATCAGATAACGTATTCGTAGGGACTGTTTACATTACTGAAGCCTTAAAAGCAGCGAATGAAGGTTTGGTATCAATGGAACAATACCAATTCTTAGCCGTAGCAATTAATGCAGGTACTAACCTGCCTTCTGTTGCAACACCTAATGGGCAAGCTGCTTTCTTATTCTTATTAACTTCAGCGTTATCTCCACTAATCCGTTTATCCTACGGTCGTATGGTTTGGATGGCTCTTCCATATACCATCGTAATGACTATTGTCGGGTTATTAGGGGTAGAGCTCTGGCTAGTACCAATCACTCATTGGATGGAAAGTATCGGTTTGATTACATTCGCCCAGTAACTATACTTTAAAACAATTAGCCATATACCAATATGGCTAATTGTAATGTTAGGTAAAGCCTTATCTGAAATTGCATTATTTCACTTTAATTGCTTTTTTTATCGAGCTGATAGAGGCAAAATGTGCGCATTACTCAATTAGGATACTAAGTATGTTCAGATTTTTTAACTACTGCTCGCAAGGGAGAGGCGCTTGGCTACTCATGGCCTTTATTGCCTTTATGCTCGAGTGTGCGGCCTTATATTTTCAACATGTGATGAAGCTACAACCCTGTGTTATGTGTGTCTATGAACGTGTTGCATTACTTGGCATTATGGTTGCTGGCTTAATTGGGGCAATAGCACCACGGAATATGGTAATACGCTGGGTAGCAATTCTTATTTGGGTTTACTCTGCTTGGCGTGGCTTAGACCTTGCATGGGAACATACCATGCTACAACTTTATCCTTCTCCATTTGCTTCTTGCGATTTTTTCGTTAATTTCCCTGATTGGTTACCATTACAAGAGTGGGTCCCTGCAGTGTTTGAAGCAACAGGTGACTGTGCCGTTAGGCAATGGGCATTCTTAGGCCTTGATATGCCACAATGGTTAATTGGTATCTTCGCGGCTTATCTCTTAGTTGCAATCATTGTTATCATCAGCCAATTCTTCCCAGCCAAAAAATAATCTTTAAAACCCCAAATGTTAAATTCAACATTTGGGGTTCCTAAACAATAACATCTATCTATTGAATGACTCTCTCTAATTTCACAGGGATATTTTTATACGCAGGAATACCACATTGCGGGTCGAAATTATCTAATGAAATTAAATTATTGGCTTCAGGGAAATAAGTGGCAACACTTCGGTCTGCCATATCATAGATCACCACAGTGAGGTTATCTAAACGGCGTTTTGTCGGTTTTTGTTCACGGTCTAATGCGATGAGATTCACTTTATCTCCCGCCTGTAACTTCTGTTTTTGGGCTTCTGCACCACTGATGAAAACAACATCTCGTTGCCCAAACACACCACGGTATCGGTCATTTAGCCCATAAATTGTAGTATTATACTGGTCATGGCTGCGTAATGTTGCCAAAATCAATTCACTGTTTACTGCTGAATTCGGGTCTTCAATAACGCCTTCTGTCGGTACAAAATTAGCTTTACCTGATTGAGTTAACCAACGACGCTCAGAAGCAGCGTTTGTCAGGTGAAATCCTCCCGGTATTTTAATACGTGCATTGTAATCATCAAAGCCAGGTAATACCGCCTCCATTGCGTCACGGATCAAGTCATAGTTACCGATAAAATCATCCCATTCGACTTTACTCTGAGGTATTGCCGCTTTAGCTATTCCTGCGATTATCGCACACTCAGATTTAAGGTAAGGGCTACATGGTTTAAGTAAACCTTTTGATGCGTGAACCATCGACATTGAGTCTTCTACAGTAACACATTGCACACCACTGCTTTGTCTGTCTATTTCACTGCGACCCAATACGGGTAATAAGAATGTTTGCTTAGCTGTTAATAAATGGGAGCGATTTAGTTTAGTCGCAGTATGAACCGCTAAATCAAGCTTTTTCATACCAGCAAAACAAGCGTCTTTATCAGGCATTGCAACCGCTAAATTTCCTCCCATGCAAATTAAAGCATTCGCTTTTCCTTCAGAAATGGCTTGCATGCTCGCGACTGCAGCATGACCGAATTCGCTTGGTGGTTTAAAACCAAATCGTTGTTCAATTTTGTCTAAAAAGCTTTTTGATGGTTTTTCTGTAATGCCAACGGTTCTATCACCTTGCACATTTGAGTGGCCACGCAATGGGCAGATACCCGCACCTTCCCGACCAATATTACCCTTAAGTAGCAGCAAATTGACTAATTGCTGAACATTCTGCGTACCATGTTCGTGCTGAGTGATCCCCATGCCATAACAAATAATGGTGCTTTTTGCTTCAATATAAAGGTCTGCAATCTCTTCGATAGACTCGCGTGGCAAACCAGAAACCCTTAAAATATCCTTCCAGCTTGTTGTCAGTAAGTCGTTTTTTAAAGTTTCATAACCCTGTGTATGAGTTGATATGAATTCAGTATCGAGAATAGGCTCTTTTCCTGCATCTACTGCGGCTTGGTGCTTTTCAATCAATAACTTCATAACCCCTTTAAGTAACGCAGTGTCTCCACCAACACGAACTTTATAATAGTGCCCCGCTAAAGGTGTAGATTCTAGCGTCAGCATTTCTAACACGTCTTGCGGATAGGTAAAACGCTCAAGACCACGCTCTCTTAAAGGGTTTATTGCAATGATCTTTGCGCCGCGTTTAGAAACTTCACGCAATGAGCTCAACATCCTCGGGTGGTTAGTCCCCGGGTTATGACCTATACAAATAACTAAATCCGCTTTATCAAAATCGTCTAATAATACCGTCGCCTTACCGACACCAATAGAGTTAGCAAGACCAACACTCGTTGGCTCATGGCACATATTTGAACAGTCTGGAAAATTATTTGTTCCATATTCACGAGCCAGTAATTGATATAAGAATGCGGCTTCATTTGAAGTACGACCGGAGGTATAAAATTCAACGGTATTTGGGTCTGAATAACTTTGTAAACGCGTACCTATTTGCTGAAAGGCCTCTTCCCATTCGATAGGTTCATATTTGTCTGTTTGTGAATTATATTTCATGGGGTGAGTTAAACGCCCTTCATCTTCTAAATGAAAGTCATCCCATTCGAGTAATTCTGTTACAGTATATTTAGAAAAAAATTCTGGGGTTGTTTTTTTAGATGTTGCTTCCCAAGCAATTGCTTTTGCACCATTTTCACAAATATCAAATGATGCTGTATGTACAGGGTCAGGCCACGCACAGCCAGGGCAATCAAAGCCATCCACCTTATTCATTTCGAACATTGCAATGATATCGTGCCCTACTTTCATTTGGCCGCGTAAAGCTTCTGCAACTGCTTTTACAGCCCCCCAACCCGCAGCGGGGCCATCATACTCTTCAATTTTCTTTTTCATTAGGCATTACTCTTTAATAAATGGAAATATCTTTATATATGCTTTTATAATTATTTAAATTTTTCTTTATTATTTAATATTAGTAACTTCGCCGTTAAATATCAATAATTAAAATAAAAACTTAAATAGATGTTCATAATTAGATGATTTATAAATGAGTAATTAGAATATAATTAAAAAAAGAAATGATGAATATTAATTTAACATTCAATTATAATAAATGCATGAAGTTAATTAACTTTCCATTAAAAGAAAATTAATTAACTTCATAAAAAGAAGAGTTATATACAAGAGCCAGATTGTATAATGTCAACAGCACAACGTTTACCATTCGCAAATTGGCATACTGCAGTTTGTGACCCATTTAATTCTAATGTGAGTGCGGGCAACCCACCCGCTGACATACAAGCTTCTTGTGCACCGGGGCCTAAATTGACCACTTGTTGAGCATACTGACTCGCAGAATGTTCCACAGATTTATCCACGTTTGAACTACCACACGCAGATAACATGACAGATATAACGCCAATAAGTGACATTGCTATTATTGGCTGAAAAAAATGATTAACCCTATGCCTCATTCCCTGCTTCTCCTATCATGCTACCTGAACATTTTGCACCAACTGTTTAGTGCCCGCCGCTTTTTGAAAATAAATTGATGACTAAAACACCAATAATAATTAATAGCATACCAATAATTGCAGGTAAATCGAGTTTTTGGTTGTAAATATAAATTGCAGCGACGGAAACCAACACGATCCCTAAACCTGACCAAATTGCATAAGCAATACCCAATGGCATTGTTTTTACTACCTGCGAAAGCCCCCAAAAAGAGACAGCATAGCCAACAATAACAATCAAAGACGGCCAAAAACGACTAAAACCATCAGATGCTTTCAATGTTGTCGTCGCAATGACTTCTGCAATAATAGACATCAACAAAAAACCCAAACCCTTCATCGCCTTTCCTTATTATTAGAATTAGTAATAATGAAACTTATTATTTTCCTATATACAACAAAAAAGCTCTGTCTATCCTGAAAATGACACAGAGCTTTTATATCTACTTCATGGTGCTAAGACGAGTTAATGATTTGTAGCTATGTCTATTCTATCGGTAAGAGATTCACTATAGCGCTTGAATAGATAAACACATAAAGCAAAGGCTATCAGACCGATCGCACCACCAATATAACCAATTTGAGTCATCCCCAAATGAACAATAACTTGGTTACCTAACAGCGCACCAGCGCCAATACCAATATTAAAAATTCCAGAGAAAATTGACATTGCCAAGTCAGTAGCATCAGGAGATAAATCAATCACCTTAACTTGCATCCCTAAGCCAATGCACATCATCGCCATTCCCCAGAACACTGATAACATCACCAAAGACCAAACATCTCTACCTAATGGCATCAGCAATAATAAACAAATTGTCATAAATGCGATTGCTGCAGGTAAAAATGATAATGAAAACTTGCTGCTGTAACGACTAAATATTACGCTTCCGAAAATACCGGCACCACCAAAAATTAGTAGTAGTAAAGTAGCAAAATTTTGGCTTTGCAATGCAACCTCTCGGACAAAAGGTTCAATATAGCTATAAGCTGTAAAATGTGCGGTAACAGCTAAAACAGTTAATGCAAACATTCCTACAAGTGCAGGCCGTTGGAATAGCATAGGAACACTTTTTAACGAACCAGAATGTTCACTTGGTAAGCGAGGTAAAAAGCGGATCAACACAACCATAGTAAACAATGCAATGATACCAATACCTAAAAACGTCGCCCGCCAGCCTAAAAACTGCCCAACCACTCGACCAAGGGGAAGCCCTAATACTGTCGCTAAAGCGGTCCCCGTTGCTAATAACCCAAGAGCTTGGGCTTTTTTACCTGCAGGAGCAACCCGAATAGCTAAAGATGCAGTAATTGACCAAAATACCGCATGGGATAAAGCAACGCCAACACGCCCTACTATTAGAATATCAAAACTCCACGCAAACCCTGAAATAATGTGGCTAATAACAAAAATAACGAATAAAAAAGCTAATAATTTGCGACGCTCTATTTTACTGGTTAATAGCATTAAAGGTAACGACATCAAAGCCACAACCCACGCGTAGATTGTTATCATCAATCCAGTATGTGCGACCGTCATATCAAAGCTTTTTGCAATATCACTGAGTAATGCTACAGGCACAAACTCTGTTGTGTTAAAAACAAATGCAGCGACCGCTAATGCTATTACACGGATCCAAGCTGTTTTTCTAGAAACTTGCGTCATATTTCTCTTAGCCTTTACTTTCCCACAAATAACATACACAACGGTTTAATTGTGCGTAAAAATTGCTGCGAAAGGATATTGGTATTTCATACAGGATTGAGTTGTCACTAAGCAAGCTAGGTTGCTAATAACTCTTTTTATGTGAATTGTATCACATTTTTTCATTACTCATAAAGGCTCCTCTTTGCCTAATTGGCAAGAACAATATCATGTCTGCTTATTTTTATTCTCTCGACTATTCTGTTTCATTATTCGTTCAAATTTAAGTCATTTATCTGAATATTTATTACATTCAGTTATCTGAAAATACATCGCATTACTTTCTATGCTACAATCTCACTATTATTTTTTATGCTTAAAGGACCGCTTTAATGAAAAACCATTTTCCTACTGAACCTAACGTTAATACCTTAGCAGATGAAGTTACTTGCCTAAAAAACTTATTAACGCATATGCTAAAAGCTATCGGCCAAGCTGATGCAGGTAAGATTTTGGTCAAGATGCAACGTGAAGTTGCACAAATGGAAGACGAAAAACAGGCAGAAACCTATAAAAATACGTTAGAACAGATAAAAACAGCGTATCGCCAATAGATTATTTAGCGATAAATGCTATTTTAAGGATATACATGCTATAAAGTGGTTTAAACTGCACAAATAACTAAGTTTTAATCATGAAAATCATCTATCTTTGTTCATGAATTAAACCATTCTTTATTCATTTAGCTCCCCCTTCAGAACCCTATGAAGGGGGCTTTTTTTTTCTACAACTTATGTATTATTCCGTTTATAAATATCTTGGCAATGCTGAATATATTCATCAACTGTTGTATCGTCAGTTTGCTTATCCCAACTTTTCTGTTCTTCAAAAGCCCACACTTCAAACGTTTGCCCAAAGTTAGCGCCAGACATACCAACTTGCTTATAAATCCGATGGTAAAAACCTTGCTCAGAACGGTAGATCTCAAATTTAAACGGAACTAACCTAGCGGGATTTGTCGTTGTCAAAAAATCATTACCAAACAATAACGTTTTCTCCAGAAAATCCATTCTATCCCCTTGTTTAATTTATAAAATACGCATGGTATACAACTTCTCTTCTAAGCATAGCGCATTTAACGCCATACCGTAATTTTACCTATAAAAATAGATGATTTATATATTGCCCATCGATAAGCCTGATGAATGAGAGGAGAGATATTGATGAAATAATAAGCTTCACTATTAAAATGAAGCTTATTATCAATAGATTATGATTTATTGTCGTACAACTGTTTTGCCATATCAATGCTGTCTGCGTTCACATCTTTTATATGGTCACGTGTTAACCGATAAACAACAGGGCTTAAAAGTAACAAGGCAATCAAATTAGGGATCGCCATCATGGCATTTAGTGTATCTGCCAACAACCAAACAAAATCAAGTGATTGTGTTGCGCCGATAGGTAAAGCAATCAGCCATAAAACTCTGTACGGCTTTATTGCTCGCAACCCAAATAAATATTGCACACATTTTTCGCCATAAAAGCTCCAACCCAGAATAGTGGTAAATGCAAACACGGCTAATGCGATAGCAACAATATAATTTCCACCGGGAATTGCCGTTTGGAATGATGATGCGGTTAATGTTGCGCCTGTTTCACTGGTCAGCCAACCACCAGTAATAATGATAGTTAACCCTGTGACAGAGCACACAATGATAGTGTCAATAAATGTCCCTAACATCGCAATGAGTCCTTGGCGAATAGGGTTTTGTGTTTTTGCAGCGGCATGGGCGATAGGTGCACTCCCCAAACCTGCTTCATTGGAAAATACGCCTCGTGCAACCCCAAAGCGTATTGCAGCCCATACAGCAGCCCCCGCAAACCCACTTTGAGCAGCAACAGGGTTAAAAGCCGAGGTAACAACCAGAGAAAGTGCCGCAGGGATCTCAGTAAAATAAATACCAAGCACAATGACCCCCGCGCCAAAATAGGCAACAGTCATAAATGGGACAAGTTTTCCTGCAACATCAGAAATACGTCGCAGACCACCAATCAATACCGCACCAACTAATAAAACTAAAGCCCCTGCGGTCAACCATTTATGCACACCAAAGTTACTTTCTAGCACATCTGCCACTGAGTTCGCTTGTACCGTATTGCCGATACCAAAACTGGCACATGCACCAAAGAAGGCAAACAGTGTTCCCAGCCAAATCCATTTAGGGCCTAATCCATTTTTAATGTAGTACATTGGGCCACCAATATATTGGCCATATTTATCGACTTCACGAAAACGGACAGCTAACACCGCCTCAGAGTATTTTGTTGCCATTCCTACCAATGCCGTCATCCACATCCAGAATAACGCTCCCGGCCCTCCCATGACCACTGCGGTTGCAACTCCAGCAATATTCCCTGTACCAATCGTTGCCGATAACGCTGTCATTAATGCATTAAAAGGTGATATTTGTCCCTCACCGCGTGATTCATTCTTTTGAAATAATAACTTAAAACCTGTCCCAATTTTTCTTATCGGTAAAAATGCAAGCCGGATTTGCATATAAATACCAACGCCTAAGATCCCAACCAGCATTGGTACTCCCCAAACCACTCCATTTAGTTCACTTAACCACGTAGTTATCAAATCCATCCTACCCCCAATTAATTCATATTAATTAACAAAACAATCGAATTCATAACAATTCCTTATCAATCTAATAAAGATTAAAAGTAAAATAAAAGCGAACAAATTTTCAGTAATTCTTCATTTAAAATAGAAGATTGTGAGTAAGCTCACTTGTGATTTATCGATTACAGTTATTAATACAATTTATTGCGAGTCAGAATTAGAATTGAGTTTGTAGCTGTAAATGGGTATTTTGAGGGAGCATATTTATCATATTGTATAGATAAAAAATGCCCAGTAATTAAATTATTACTGGGCAGATACTAAAATCGTTGTCTATTTAAAGCTAACTTTAGACTATTATTTAGGCTATTTTAAATATTCACCTGAGCGCAATGCTTCAATACGTTTGTCTAATGGTGGGTGTGATAAAAATAATTCACTGAATGCTTTACCACGACCATTGATGCAAAACGCCATCAAACGGCCTTCTTCTTGTGGCTCATAGCTCGTTTTCAACCGTTGCAATGCAGCTATCATCTTTTCACGGCCGACTAATTTTGCAGAACCTGCGTCCGCATGGAACTCACGATAACGAGAGAACCACATAGTAATGATGCTTGCCAAAATACCGAAGACGATTTCAAGTACCATGGAAACCGCAAAATAGACCATTGGGTTACCATTACTACTTTCACTTTCGTTATCATTGTTGGACATAAAGCCTGCCGCAACCTGTGCGATAATACGTGAAATAAAGATGACGAACGTGTTCACCACACCTTGTAATAAGGTCATCGTCACCATGTCACCATTCGCGATGTGGCTAATTTCATGAGCGATAACAGCTTCCGCCTCATCACGACTCATATTTTCTAATAGCCCAGTACTTACTGCAACAAGCGAAGCATCACGGCGAGCCCCTGTTGCAAACGCGTTAATATCTGGAGCATGATAAATAGCCACTTGTGGCATCTGAATTCCAACTTGTTTTGCTTGACGCTCAACAGTTGATACTAACCACTGTTCTGTTTGGTTACGTGGAGTTTCAATAACCTCACCACCCACTGATTTTAGAGCCATCCATTTGGACATCAGTAGTGATATGAAAGCACCACCAAAACCAAATAGGCCAGCCATGATCATGAGGCCTTGGACACTACTACCTCTGATCCCAGTTAAGCTTAGGATTATCCCAAACACAAACATAACCGCTAAGTTTGTGAGTAAGAATAAAGCAATTCTCATCATTTTTTATGTATTCCTTGGTAAAAACAAATATACGTAGAATTTACTTTATAAATAAGGTTTTTTCACACTTTTTCAAGTGTATTAACGCGAAAACCCTAAAAAATAACATAACTTTACATAGCTACGTTCAAAACTCATCATTATGCTCTAAATAAATGATAACTTCTTTAGTAAGAATTTAACCATTTGTTTTTAAAGGCTCATTTTATAACCATTTAAATTCAAAGCTATTTGTAATTGAAACGATAAAGCTAGTTAGTCAATCACCAAAAACAATTTAGTGTATTTATCTATATTATCACTCACATTGTTTGCCAAATGAATGAATATTTACTTTTACTTCTACTCTATTAAAAAATAATGCCACATTAAGTGGCACTATTCTGTTCTATCGCTGTTTGTTGTTTTGTTCTCACGCTAATTAGTTTTCTCTTTAGTCGATTTTGTTGATTTCTCTTTTACTGTCTTAGCTGTTTCTTTATCTTTGGCTTTAGACGCTTTTTCTTTTACCGCTTTTGCTGATTCTTTGTCTGCCGCTTTGCTAGCTTTCTCTTTCACCGCTTTTGCTGGCTCTTTATCTGCCGCTTTGCTAGCTTTCTCTTTCACTGCTTTTGCTGGCTCTTTATCTGTCGCTTTGCTAGCTTTTTCTTTCACCGCTTTTGCTGATTCTTTATCTGTCGTTTTAGCGGCTTTTTCTTTTACTGCTTTTGCTGATTCTTTATCTGTCGCTTTGCTAGCTTTTTCTTTTACTGTCTTAGCTGTATCTGATGCTTTATCACTGGCTTTGCTTGCTTTATCAGAGGCTGTTTTACTGGCTTTATCACTCGTGCTCTTTATTGAGTCAGAAACCGATGGTTTACTTGATTGCTTAGCAACACCTGCACCAATCGAAGCACCAGCCGCTTTCGCTTTGCTGTTAATATCATTTTTTAATTCTATGGTACACACTTGCTCTGAGCGACTTGTTGAACCATCATTACAAATAAATTTACCATCTTCACAGCGATCTATTCCCCCTTTACTTCCAGAACATGGATAATTTCTTGCATTCGCTGTATTTATAGATGCAATCATCATTACACTAACTGCCATTAATCCTACAAATAATTTACGCATGGTATTGTCTCGTTGTTAAGGAAAGCTATACCAAAAGTTTAGGATAAATTAAGTAAAGGTAAAGAAACCTATAATTAATCATCAATTTCAGTCAGTCGTTTTGGAAAATAAAATAAATAAAGAATAAAACTGCACTAATTTAATAGCTACTGACTAAAAACACCAAAATTAACAATAAATTAACATTTGATTTTCTATTTTCTAAGCGGATTAAAATAGCGTTAAAGAAACTCAAAAAATTAAGCCAGCTTTCGCTGGCTTAATTCCGTTAAACACTAAGAGAATATTATTTATTATTTGATAATAGCTTAGTATGTTGATTAGCTAAGTCGATCGCCATTTTCACCGTTTCATCGAGGTATGGGTCAGGCCCTTCGTAATCTTTAGGCAAATCATCAATTGATTTCAATAGTGGTTTACCTTCCCGAGTATTACGTTCATTTATACGTTTCAATTTTGTCGCTTCAAGTTCTGAATCTTCTTTTTGGCGCTCTACATAGTTGAGCGAAATAAGATTCTTACTCTCTTTGTTTACTTTATAGCGAGCAATATCTTCATCAATATAGTTGAATTCAGGGTCTTTGCTAATACGTGCCAAATGCTGAGTTTTTATTGGTGATAAATCAGAAGACACATTACCAACAGGTGTATATTTTGCCGGTGGAATACTATCCCATGGTAATGCATTGTCCTCAAAGCTTTCTCCAGTTTCAGCTGGGTCTTGGCCTGTAGGCATTATCACATCAGGGGTTACACCTTCACGTTGTGTGCTACCACCATTAACTCGGTAAAACTTCTGAATGGTATATTGGACAGAACCTAATGAAGGCCATTCTGGTTTTAGCATTTGATCGTAAACACGGCTCAAACTACGGTGCTGCTGAACAGTTCCTTTACCAAAGGTCGGTTCCCCAACAATCATCGCTCTGCCATAATCTTGCATTGCTGCAGCAAAAATCTCAGATGCGGATGCACTAAAGCGGTCGACTAAAACAACAAGAGGCCCCTTATAATAAATAACATCGTCATCATCAATATCTTGGCGAACTTGACCGTTATTATCACGAACTTGAACAATTGGCCCTTTCGGAATAAACAAACCTGATAAAGAGACCGCTTCGGTTAATGCTCCACCACCATTACCGCGTAAATCAATAACCAATGCGGAAACATTATCTTTAGCCAAGTTTTGCAATTGAGTTTTAACATCATTGGTTAAACCAACATAAAAACCAGGAATATCTAAAACAGCAACTTTATCTTTACCTTGCTGTTTAATCGTCAGTTTGACCGCTCGGTCTTCCAGTCGGATCTGCTCCCGAACTATAGTGACAATATGTGGTTTCGCCCCTTTAGTATCAGAAACGACTTCTAACCGAACTTTACTTCCTTTCGGGCCTTTAATTAAAGCAACCACATCATCAAGGCGCCAGCCAACCACATCAACAATAGGTTTACCCGTTTGGCCAACACCGATAATTTTATCGCCGACTTTTAGCTCTTTACTTTTAGCAGCTGGCCCCCCAGCAACTAATGAGTTAATAACCGTATTTTCGTCATCTTGCTGTAATACCGCACCAATTCCTTCTAATGATAAGCTCATTTCTGAATTAAATTGTTCAGTATTACGAGGCGACAGATAACTTGTGTGTGGATCGATTTCACGAGCGAAAGAATTAACTATCAATTGAAAAACGTCTTCACTTTGCGCTTGCGTTAAACGCCGCAACGCAAAATTATAGCGTTTTGTCAGTTTCTCTTTGATTTCTTTATCATCTTTACCTGATAGTTTTAAATTCAACCAATCATAACGCACTTTTTGGTCCCATAGACGATCAAGCTCTTGCTTATCTTTAGGCCATGGTGATTTTGAACGGTCAACTTCAATAGAATCAGTCGCATTTAAATCGATGGGTTGCTCTAAACGAGCCAATGCATATTTAAAGCGCTCGAAACGTCTTTCCTGAGACAGGTTATACAGGTCATAGAACGTATCTAATTTGCCATCCTCAAGCCACTGACCCACTTTGCCTTTATCTTTGGCGTATTGGTCAATATCGGATTGAAGTAAAACATTATGACCGAAATCTAACATATTGAGATAACGATCAAATATCTTCCCAGAAAACGCATTGTCTAAATCGAATTGGCGATAATGTGAGCGAGTAAACCGAGAGGTGACCCTTTCACTCACAGTACCGTGCTGTGCACTCTGTTTTAAGACAGGTAACTGAGCCGCAGTGACCGGAGCCACTGCTTGAGTATTAGCTATTGCACTGCCAAAAGTCGCTAGACTTACCACCAATGCAATTTTAAGAAGTTTGTTCATGACCTGATTGACCTCCGTATCAGAACTTTAAATGTTCCGCGCGTACAATCATTGCCAGCCCTGTTGGCAATTGAACCCTAACACCATCTTTCGCAATTTCCAGCACAGAGGCGTCCATCACACTGGTACCGACTTTCACTTTCAAAGTTTGACCAATTTGAAGGGTATTGATATCAGTGACTGATTTCAGATTTTGCTCTGGCGCAGGTGTATTACGACGAGGGGCTTTAGCAGATGTATTTTGCGAGCGTTCTTTATTATCTGACGGACGGCGACGAGGCGTTTTTTCTTTAGCTGCATCTTGATTACGAGGGGTTTTCTCACTCGCTTTTTTCGCTGCTGGACGTTTTTGTGCTTTTTGTTCAGCACGTTGTGCTTGAACTCGAGCTTTAGCCTCGGCTAATTGTTGGCGCGCATGAGCAATATGTTCCGCATCTAATTCACCACAATCTTCACCATTTAAGTCAACGCGTTTAGCGCCCTCTTTAACACCGTAGAGATAACGCCAGCTAGAAGTATACATGCGTAACGCAGAACGCAATTGCGTTTTGCTAATACCATCTTCTTCTTTTAAGCATCCTACGATATCTTGAAAAATTCCGACTTTTAACGGACGTGCTTCGCCTTCAGCGATAAAACAGCGAGGAAAACGCTCTGCTAGAAATGCGATAACTTCTTTACTACTATTCAACTTAGGTTGATTTTCCATGAAATTTCCTGATAACAACGATTTTGCCAACCTCACGGGCATGAACAAGCCGACATTATAATCGTGTTGCTGACAATTGCCACGTTACTATTAATTTAACTGACCATTATTTAGTGATATTTAGGCATAGAACACATTGCCAGATGTTGGCACAACTGGTTTACAAGGTGTTGTAGCCCTTTTTCGTCTTCTTGGTCGAATTGGCTAATATTTGGGCTATCAATATCTAAAACCCCGATGATTTGCCCATTAACTACCAAAGGGAACACAATTTCAGCGTTACTTGCTGCATCACAGGCAATATGACCTGGGAAGGCATGAACATCTTCTATACGCTGAACTTGGTTATTACTAAAAGCTGTACCACAAACGCCTTTACCAAAAGGAATTCGAACACACGCAACTTTACCTTGGAAAGGACCCAGAACTAATTCTTGCCCATTACTGAGATAAAAACCAGCCCAGTTAACCCCTTCTAAATATTCATATAATAATGCACTGGTATTTGCTAAAGTTGCAATTAAATCATACTCACCTGCAAGTAATGCAGAGAGATTGTCCGAAAGTTCAAGATAATACTTCTTTTTATCCATAATTATTTCTTGTAATAATCAAGCAATTAATCGAATGTTTGTAAGCGTAGCCCTAAGGTTACCAATTTGTCACTTTGAGGTAAATTTTTTTACACTAGATTACATCTAGGTAACCACCTAAAATGAGTCAATATGAACTACATTAACCACACTGATTTGCTTTTTCAACGTTGTAATCATTGCAATCAGAAGCTACTAACCCCTCGAGCCAACGTACGACAAGTCGTTGTTTGCCCTCGCTGTTTTAGTCAACTTAATGATGGACGTTCTTGGTCACTCAACCGTTTATCAATACTGGCTATCACATTACTGATGCTTGCTCCCATTGCTTTTTGGCAACCCCTTATTTCTATTCATTTATTAGGAAGCCAAATTAATGCAAATGTCATCGAAGGTATACGCTTAATTAATCAACAAGGGGATCCATTTACTGCCAGTATAGTGGCTTTTTGTGCTATTGCAGCCCCCTTATTATTACCAATTTTAATTTTATTGTTATCTATTGGTCAGCATATCAATTTGAATCTCCGGCCTTTTCTTTTAGTGTTAAGCCACATCAAAGAGTGGGTTATGTTAGATGTTTACCTAATAGCATTGGGTATTGCCGCCATTAAAATGCAAGATTACGCAAGTGTATTCATTGGGCATGGCTTAGTGGCTTTTATTACTATGTCTATTCTCAGTTTATTAATTCTCATCCACATAAACCTAGATGAGTTATGGCAAAAATTTTATCCCATCAATAATAAAAAAGTACAAGATAACTCGCTAACTTGCACGGCTTGCCATTACACTGGGCCCGCAAATTGGAATGGGAAATGCAAACGATGTCATCGCCCTCTTCATTATCGGGAACCTTATAGCTTACAAAAAACTTGGGCCGCACTAATTGCTGCCATGGTGTTATTGTTTCCTGCTAATTTAATGCCAATCTCTATTTTTTATCTCAATGGACAGCGCGTAGAAGACACCATTTATTCTGGGGTTGTCTCTTTAATTGATTCAGGTAACTGGCCAATCGCAGTTATTGTCTTCATCGCCAGTATACTGGTTCCATTTATTAAGATTATTATTATGATATTGCTACTGTTTTCTATCCATTTAAAAAGCAATACTGACCCTATTTTACGTATGAAATTACTTAGGTTTGTTTCGTGGATTGGTCGTTGGTCAATGCTAGATTTATTTGTCATCGCCTTGATGATGACACTCGTTAACCGTGATCAACTCATGTCTTTTACTATGGGGCCAGCCGCACTGTATTTTGGTTCAGCCGTTATTTTAACAATTTTGGCTGTTGAGTGGTTAGATAGCCGTTTAATTTGGGATTCTTATGGAAAATCAAAACCTACAAAATGAACCCTCTGAAGAAATATCAGAAGCCATACTACGCAAACGCAGGCAAATTTCGCCTTTCTGGCTATTGCCTCTAGTCGCTATTTTCATTGCAGGCTGGCTTTTGTTTCAACATTGGGCTGAACGAGGAACGGATATCACTATTGAGTTTACATCCGCACCTGGAGTCGTCGCCAATAGAACGCCTATCCGGTATCAAGGGGTTGAAGTAGGTTTAGTACAATCCGTTGCTATCAGCAAAAATATGAAAACCATCATTGTCACTGCTAGTGTGAATAAAGATATGCGGACAGCCTTAAATTCAGGGACTAAATTTTGGTTAGTGACCCCCAAAGCATCGTTAGCGGGTGTTTCTGGTCTTGATGCTTTAGTTGGTGGAAATTACATTGGTATGTTACCAAGCACAGGAACAGAACAGTTCTCTTTTGTTGCACAAGACACACCACCGCAACTAGACATCGATAAAGGTGAATTACTTATTCACCTGACTGCTCCAGATTTAGGCTCACTGAATGAAAACTCGCCTATTTATTACCGGAAAGTCCCTGTTGGTTATATTTCAGACTACACCATTTTGCCTGATAACCAAGGGGTTTCCATTTCTGCCGTTGTCAAAAAACCTTATGTTCACTTGGTCCGTAAAGAGAGCCAGTTTTGGAATGTATCTGGGTTACAAGGTAGCTTCGACCTTAAATCTGGAGCAAGTGTAAAAATGGAAAGCCTTTCTGCTGTGATAAATGGCGCCATTGCTTTTGACTCACCACAAAGCAGTCCTCAAGCAGAAGAAGGGCAAAAATTTGTCCTACAAGACAGTAAAAAAATAGCCCAAACCGCAGAACAAGATGGTAAAGAGCCCCTATTGCTAACACTTTGGTCACATGACACTTATGGCGTCGATAAAGGTCAACCTATTGTTTATAAGGGCATTCAAATTGGTGAGGTGTTACAGCGTCACTTGGCAACTGAGAAAGTAAATTTTAATATCCTGATATATGATGAGTTCCAACATCTTGTTCGAGAAGACAGCAAGTTTGTTGCTAATAGCCGAGTGGATATCCAATTAGGTCTTAATGGATTACAATTCCAAGGAGCTACTCCCCAAGAGTGGCTAGATGGTGGTATTCATCTGATAGCAGGACAAAGCCAAGAAAAACTCCCCGAAAATTTTCCTTTATATCGTAGTGATGATAATGCAAAAGCGGGTATTTTAGGGGCTTTACCACCCACAACTATCACCCTAAATACCACAACATTACCAGACATTCAGGCAGGCTCTGTTGTTCTTTATCGCCAATTTGCAGTCGGTAAAATAATTGCCATTAAACCGACCAAGGCTGGGTTTGCGATCAATGTAAATATCTCAAATGAATATCTTCATTTACTCACTGAAAACAGTGTATTTTGGGCTGAAGGCGGTGCAAAAGTTCAACTAAATGGTAATGGTTTAACCGTTCAAGCGGCACCGCTGAGCCGAGCCATTAGCGGTGCTATTAGCTTTGATAACCTGGATGGAGGTGTTGCCAATACCGCTCGCCAACACACACTTTATCCAAATGAAACCTCAGCTAAAGCGATAGGAAGCATCATAACATTAACAACATTTGATGCATCAAAACTCTCAGAAGGCATGCCTATCCGTTATTTGGGCATCAATATTGGCCAAATTGAATCATTAAAATTGTCATCTGATAAACGTGAAGTACAAGCAAAAGCCATTCTATACCCTGAATATGTCAGTGCTTTTACCCGGTTAGGAAGCCGTTTCGCAGTTGTAACACCTGAATTATCCCCTGCGGGTTTAAATAATTTAGATAGCATATTACAACCCTACATTAGTGCTGAGCCAGGACGTAATAATAAAAGCCGTTATCAATTTGAATTACAAGCTGCAAATATTACAGACTCGCGTTATCTAGACGGTTTAACTATTTACCTTGATGCGAGTGATGTCGGCTCCGTTCAAGTTGGCACGCCTATTTTATTCAGAGGCCTAGAAGTCGGTGTTGTTACAGGTCTATATTTGGGAGAGCTTTCCGATCGCGTATATGTTGCCACACGCATTGGCAAGGAATACCAATATCTCATTCGCAATAATACAGAATTTTGGCAATCTTCCGGTTTTAATTTCTCATTTGGTTTAACTGGTGGTGTCGCCAAGAGTGGGACTTTCAAACAATTTGTACGCGGTGGCATTTCCTTCGCAACCCCGCCATCAGTGCCTTTAGCCCCAAAAGCCAAGCCTGAACAGCATTTCATCCTGAAGTTGGAACCCCCTAAAGATTACATGGACTGGGGAACTTCTATTCCTAAAAAATAACCACTATTAGGGTGCATATTAACCACATATAGCACCCTCACCCTTCATACGTCATAAAAATTATTTTGGAAATTAATTCCATTTATACTATGCTTAATTTCATTGGGCTGTTTATACATAGTTAAAATCAATGAATGAGGTGCAGTTATGTGTATTGTAAAATTGAAAATATCTTCCTATGAAATTAATGATGCCGTTATGGCTTCCCATAAAAGCGACACAGTGAGTATTCCATGTGATTCTGATACCGATTTTTGCATGCAGCTTGATGGCTGGGACGAGCATACAAGTATCCCTGCAACTTTAGATGAAAAGCCAGTCCTGCTCTATCGTGATCGTTATGACAAAGAAAATCACCATTGGGTGATGAAACTGGCTTAATCGTTTTGTTACTATGCTTAGGTGAGTGACTAAGCATATAATGAGTAGGAACTAGTAAGCTGATATGAAATGAGAACGAACAAAATAATAGGCAAAAAAGAGGCCTGGTAGATTCCGATTACCGGGCCTTGGGAAATGGCTCTGGCAGAGCCGTGCGCTAAAATTGCCATTGAGACGTAACAAAGTACACTCTAATACTAGCTTTCAATGCACGTTCTTACCATGTTTATTATCAATATTTTTACATATTATTAACACAATTTATTTCTTGATTTTATAATATTGAACTATTTGTTTAATAGGTTAAACCTATTCGCCTAATCATTCAAACCTTTCAATTAATCAACTAATTGAATAACAATGATAATTTATTAATTCACCACTTCCTTTATGCTCTAATGGTTTTACTTTGCTATCAGCTTAGTTGCTAACACACAACTTTTCAGCGGCTTCTTTTATAGGTAATATTCTTTCCACAACTGTCTTGGTGCTATCGATAGGCTTAAGCAGCACATCAATAGGCTGTGCTTTAATTTCTTTTTTATTCATCAATTCAGTTGCAATATCATTTAATGGATATTGCATTAATGTCGCAGGGTTAATAACGACCAAAGCCCCATTATGACGGCACTCTAACATGACCTCCTCACGAGTAAATGGCCAATCATCTCCAAATTGTTTCTTACTCACGGATGTTAACGGTGCAGAAAAAGCAGTACTTACGGTACCAGCCAATAACAGTGTGCAAATAATGAGTTTAAATTTCATGGTAGTGCCTTATCAAACATTAAAGATATCTTCGCGTTATTATCAATTAAATATAAAAGTTTAGCTAGATTGGCTGGTAGCTTGCAAAAATCGCCACCGAAAGGATAGCCATAGTCCCTAACAGTAACTCAACCCAACTGTTAATAATTAGGGTGTTGACCCGCCCTTTTTGTTTAATAATCGGTACGATGTAATAGCGATTGATAATAGCCAATAGAAGCATTCCCCCCACTAAAATGATCTTAAACCAAAGTAGTGATTGGTATTCTGACCCTGAATAGTTTAATGGCCAGCCAGGTAAGAGCGTTATTGCACTAATGACTCCAGTAATAATAACCAGTGCAACAGCGATGTGACCATAACGCGAAAAACGCATCATGGTATTCACAATGTGTTTATCCATCCCTTCGACCATTTCTTTTTTATTGCGTAAAAATTGAATGCAAATTAAAAATGGCCACAAACCGCCAAACCAATAGGCTGAACTAATAAGATGAATGAATTGATTGATGCGGTGGAGGGTTCCGAGTAAGCCATCATGCATAGCCGCGTGCCCAATAAAAGCATGCAAACCAAGTAGGATCACTGAAAAAACCAATATGAGTTTCAATCGCAATTGGATTGGTTTTACAAATAAAACCAATAACAATAATACAGATGACAAAAGTTCCCAACGCCATACTTGACCGAATGACGTCCCTAAAACCCCTTGCCATATATCCAAATCGATACTATCTTGCCAACCATCTCCCATCAGGCCTGCTTGTGCAAGCATCCAACCAAAAGTTGTTAACACGGTAACGATGGCACAGAAGAAAATACCTTTATTCAAATAGCGGCTGAGCAAATAATTAAATGGCTCACGACTAAGTACCACTGCAAATATTGACATTCCACACATCAATATTGCAGCGATAAAATGAATAAAGCGAATAAGGGTATAAAAAGCTTCTAGTGACATATTATTTCACTGTAAAGCTATACGTTCCTTTTGTTTTGTGTCCATCGACAGAAACGACGCTCCAATTAACGTCATATTTCCCAGCAGCGAGCTTGTCTTCCACAGGGACAATCACTTTTGTATCGTTACTTGGGTCTAACGTTGCTTTACCGGTTTTCACTATTTTATTTTCAGGACCGATAATACTGACCTTAGTGAAATTAACTTCAATGCCTTCAGAAAAGCTTAATGAGATAGACTCAGGGGCTTGTTCTACTGCCGTACCTTCAGCAGGAAGTTGGTCTTTTAAGTGCGCATGTGCAAATGCCTGTTGGAACGACATACCTAAAAAAAGAACTGCGACTGCGCTAAGTTTGCGCCATGAAGATTTAATAGGGTTAATTGGCATAGTAACCTCTTAATTTACAGGTGAATTTAGAATAATTACCAATCATTATACGGAAAACAAACCATTTTACCGCTTAAAAATGGGTTTTATCGGCCTATCCTGTGAGTTTTCACACAAAATGAAAAGAAAAAGACTTATGAACATTGAATTGCAGGATTCATGCCCATAAGCCTAGAGAGGTCTTTATGTATTACATGGAGATAAAACGATATTTCTATTTACTTACTGGCGTGTAGATTAAACATGTGTTGCCGCTGACATGTTTTTCAAATCTTTATCTAACAAGAATAGTGCCTTACCAGACTCACCCACCATATCCAGTTTATCCAGTACTGATTTAAATAATTTCTCTTCTTCGTGTTGCTCTGCAACATACCATTGTAAGAAATTAAATGTAGAATAATCTTGTGTTGTCATTGCTAAATGAGCCAATTTATTAATTTCACGAGTAATTAATTGCTCATGTTCATAAGTTTGATGAAATACATCGCTAATTGATTTGAAATCAACTGGTGGCGCTGCAATTTGCCCTAACAGGGGTAATGCCCCAGTGTCACTAAGGTAATCAAATAAACGCTGCATATGTTCCATTTCTTCTTGTGAGTGTGCTTTTAAGAACGCTGCAGCACCTTCATAGCCTTTGTCACTACACCAAGCGCTCATTTGCAAATAAAGATTTGCAGAATAAAATTCAAGGTTTAATTGTTCGTTTAATTTTTTGACCATATCTGTAGTTAACATATTTATGCCTTATCGATTAATTATTCATGAGTATATTATGCACAGTATTAAAACAATTAAAACCCTAAAACAATCTTAAAACAAAAAAATCCAATTTACTGATAATTAATAACTTTTGTTAAAAACAATAATAATCAATCTCATTATCTTTCCCTGTTTTTTCCCTTAATTACTAATATATAAATAGAGAAATTTAACTATTGTTTTTCATTATTCCAATTAAGGTATTGAGATTTTTTCTCATTATCCAGTTACAATAATGGCGTATGAATTTAACAGTAGAGATCAAATATGAGCCATAATCTTGCTTTATTGCCTAAAGATGAAATGGATAAGGTCAATGTCGACCTTTTAGCTTCCGGTGTTGCATTTAAAGAACGCTATAACATTGCCATCATTGCTGAAGCTGTTGAGCGAGAACAACCCGAGCACTTAAGGGAGTATTTCAGGGAGCGATTAGTCTACTACCGACAACTGTCGCAAAACTTTGCACGTATGCCTTATGAACCACGAAATCGCTAGTCTCACGAAGACACAAAAGAAATGATACAAAAAAGGGATAACCTTAATGGTTACCCCTTGATTCTGAAGATTAAAAAATTTATTTCGCCGTATTATATGTCACTGTATTATTTTGGCAGTCTACCGCGACTGAATAATGTAAATCAGATTTTGCACCACGAACAACTAACGGTACCCTGTAGCCTGTTTCGGTTTTAGTGACTTCACTATCATTGACCCATGCAACCGCTTTCTTGCCTAAAGCCGCTTTTTCATCTGTCCAGCGAGGTAAACGATTATTCATAAAATCGCTTTTCACTTGTGCTGCAATTTGTGGCTCAGTTAACGTGCCACAACTGACGAAAGGTGCAGCTTTACCTTCTTCACTATTTGCGCTTAACGCAAAAGAGCTAAAAACCAGCGCACAAGCACCTAAAACCACAGCAATTTTTTGATTCGCTTCCATACCATCCTCCGATACCTATTAATAGGTAAAGACTTTTGATTAGTTTAGCGGCTTATTTCAGCCTATCAGATACCCGTTATCTTCTGGTTATTATCTAGTCTTCATTGATAAATAGAATGACTTAACTAATATTAATCTATCAGATTTATGTATGAATGTTAATAGTATGTTTACAAATTATTAATTTTCATCATCAAAACAAACATGGATCTGCTCTTTACCTTGGTGCTTTTCTCTAATTTCTTGAGCGACTAATGCAATAGCCTCACCACTACTCATCCCTTCCGTCATCAATTGATGAATTTTTTCAACTGCTTCTTGCTGTTCTTGGTGATTAAGTGCTGGCATACCAGAAAACATGGTTTAAACCTCATGTATAAAAGACTAAAATCAATGATTAAGATTTTAACATCTCTTCGTCTATTAAGATAAGAATATATGTTAATCTGTATTGATTCACTTGCGGAAATTTAGACTCATCATTATGGTTATCAAAAAAAATGGTTATCAAAAAAATCCAATTACCTTATAGCCCAAACACAGCCATTAATTATTTTACTCCACTGGCACACCAGCCATGGGCGATGTTACTGCATTCAGGTAATGCAAAACACTCACATAATCGCTTTGATATTATCGTTGCTGACCCTATTGCTACACTAACGACTTATCAGCTTGAAACAACCATCTCAGAGCAAAATCAGGCCCCTATCGTTTCTGAATCAGATCCTTTTGAACTTCTTCAAGGGTTGCTTGATAAATACCAACCGAAATACCAGGAAGAGACCGAATGTCCCTTCAACGGCGGTGCCCTTGGCCTTTGGAGCTATGATTTAGGCCGGCGCATTGAAAAATTACCTGAAATTGCAACTACAGAACTCCAATTTCCAGACATGGCGGTTGGCATCTACTTGTGGGCACTTATCGTTGATCACCATAATAAAACAACTACATTAATTAGTTATGATGATGTTGATGCTCGGTTAGCTTGGCTACATAGTCAAAAAAAGGGCCGTAAAAACAAATTCCAATTAACCTCGGCATGGCAATCTAATATGTCTGAAGAGACATATCATCATAATATTGCGCGCATCCATGAATATTTACGTAATGGTGATTGTTATCAAATTAATTTAGCACAAAGATTTAAAGCTAGGTATAAAGGAGATGAATGGAATGCGTTTTTAGCGCTACTTGAGCGCAATGGAGCTCCCTTCTCTTCTTTTATACGTCTTCCCGAAAATGCGGTTATCAGTATTTCACCGGAACGTTTTATCTTTCTGCAAGATGGGGATATTCAAACCCGCCCAATAAAAGGAACTCTTCCGCGCTTAGACAATGAACAAGATGACCTTGCACAAGCTGAAAAACTGGCTAATTCAGTCAAAGACCGCGCAGAAAACTTGATGATTGTTGACTTGCTACGCAATGATATTGGTCGTGTTGCCAAACCGGGCACGGTCAGTGTTCCTGAATTATTTGCTGTTGAAGCTTTCCCGGCAGTACATCATCTGGTTAGTACCGTCACGGCAAAGTTAGATAGCCAATACCGTGCAACTGATTTATTACGAGCGTGTTTTCCTGGGGGTTCAATAACCGGCGCACCTAAAGTCCGTGCAATGGAGATTATTGAAGAATTAGAGCCCCATCGCCGTCATGGCTATTGTGGAGCAATCGGCTATATTAGTTTCAATGGTAATATGGACAGCAATATTACTATTCGTACTTTACTGACATATAAAAAGCAGGTTTATTGTTGGGCTGGCGGTGGTATCGTTGCAGATAGCCAAGCAGACAAAGAGTACCAAGAAACCTTTGATAAATTAAGCCTGATTTTACCTTTATTAGGAGCGCTCAATAACGATGACTGAACTGAATAACTTTATCAATCGTTTTCAGTTTACTTTGCCGGCTACCCGCCAGTCTGGACCTAAGGCGGGTAAATCGGCAGCCGTTCTTTTGCCCATTATCAATAAACCCAATCCGACATTACTTCTCACACAACGCTCTCCTTTTTTACGCTCCCATGCAGGTCAGGTCGCATTTCCAGGAGGGGCAAGTGACCCAGAGGATGGTACGCTTGTGAATACCGCACTGCGTGAAGCTTATGAAGAAGTGGCCATCCCCCCGGAAAAAGTCACGGTATTGGGCCAATTAAGCCCCTTACAAAGTTACGGTGGCTATGAAGTTACGCCAATCGTTGGCTTGGTGCCAAATAACATTCAATACCAAGCCAACCCGAGTGAAGTCGCTGCTATCTTTGAAGTTCCCTTATTTGATGCGCTTTCATTACAGCGTCATAAGTATGTCGATATTAAGCGTTCAGGGCGACATAATCGCATCTTTTTTTATTGGTATAATGGCCATTTAGTGTGGGGACTAACCGCCTCTATTATTCACCAACTTGCTTTGCAATTGGATTAACGCTTAACACAACTTTTCACCATACGATGCCAGTATCGCAGTAAAATCTATTTAAGATAACAAGATATGACGTCATATATGACAAAATATACCTCTACTGCCTGTTGCTTTTTTAGCCATATCACAGACATTTTGTGCTATTTACAATCAATTACCCTTCAGCAACTACCTTATTTCAAAAAATACTTTAAACTTACTGGTTAACACTACTAAATAACAGTAAAGTAGCGCCTTTTAAAATAATGCACTACATTTTCATATTTTTTTTAAGGAGTCCTGCGTGATAAGCGTTTTCGACATGTTTAAAGTGGGCATAGGCCCTTCAAGCTCTCATACCGTTGGTCCAATGAAAGCTGGGAAAGAATTTGTCGATGATTTAGTAAGCAAAAATTTATTACCTAACGTCACTCGTATTTCTGTGGATGTTTATGGGTCATTATCGCTTACTGGAAAAGGGCACCATACTGATATCGCCATTATTATGGGGCTAGCAGGTAATTTACCTGCCACTGTCGACATTGAATCCATCCCAACTTTTATCAAAAATGTAGAAGAAACAGAAAAGTTATCATTAGCGAATGGTCTTCAGGTCGTTGACTTCCCTAATGAAGGTGGCATGAATTTTCGTCAAGACAACCTGCCATTGCATGAAAATGGCATGACAATTCATGCTTTTGCAGATAATGAAGAAATTTACACCAAAACTTATTATTCCATTGGTGGTGGTTTCATTGTCGATGCAGAGCATTTTGGCGAATCTACTCTTGATAGCAAACCAGTTTCTTATCCGTTTAATTCCGCGGAAGAGCTATTACTCAATTGTAAAAAATCAGGCCTCTCTATTTCTAGCTTAATGATGAAAAATGAGTTAGATCTTCACACTAAAGAAGAGATTGAAGCCTATTTCGCTGATGTATGGCAGACGATGCAGGCCTGTATTGAACGTGGTTTAAACACCGAAGGTGTTTTACCAGGCCCATTGCGTGTTCCCCGTCGTGCGCCGGCACTTAATCGAATGGTCACTTCATCAAGCAAGTTATCTAATGACCCGATGAATGTGGTTGATCTGATCAATATGTATGCCTTAGCCGTGAATGAGGAAAATGCAGCTGGCGGCCGTGTCGTAACTGCCCCAACTAATGGTGCCTGCGGCATCGTACCTGCGGTATTAGCTTATTATAATCATTGCATTGAACCTGTAACGCCAGAGCTATATATGCGTTATTTCTTAGCTTCAGGCGCTATTGGTATATTATACAAAATGAATGCGTCCATTTCAGGTGCTGAAGTAGGCTGTCAAGGTGAAGTCGGTGTGGCATGTTCTATGGCCGCAGCGGGTCTGGCAGAATTATTTGGTGGCAGCCCTGAGCAAGTGTGTATTGCTGCAGAAATCGGTATGGAACACAATTTAGGTTTAACTTGTGATCCTGTCGCAGGCCAAGTTCAAGTTCCGTGTATTGAGCGTAATGCCATCGCATCCGTTAAAGCGGTTAATGCCACACGTATGGCACTGCGCAGAACAAGCGAACCTCGTGTTTCTCTCGATAAAGTCATTGAAACTATGTATGAAACTGGGAAAGACATGAATGCGAAATATCGTGAGACATCCCGAGGCGGGCTAGCCATTAAAGTACAATGTGATTAATTTTATTCTCAATTAATTTAAGCCTTAAGCACCCTTTCCTATACTGTTATGTCTTTGAACAGTATTTTGAGGGTGCTTTTTTAATCTGCATTAAAAAGTTTTCTTTATTTTTTAGTCACCTTTCTCTTCCTAAACGCTCCAATTCACCTAATCAATTACCCATAATTTTTTCATTGAATTAACTCAGTTTTCTTATACTCAACACATCACATCAAAACGAAATTCATACTATTTTGTGCTAAAGATTGTTTTGTGCTGAACAAGAGATAACTAATTTCCACTAAAAATTGATTACTTTTCACTCTAAAAATCAATATGGCACTATTTTATTTACTTTTTTTGTTACCGATAACACAAAAAGGAACCAGCAAAAACAAAATAATCAGATTATTAATTTTATTTAATTAAAACAAATAGCAGAAAAATGCAATTAGATATCAATTTTTAGGTGTATTCTTATTTTTCTGACGCGAAACAAGTTTTTAGGATAATGCAAGATGATATGCTAATAATGTAATTGATACTAACAGTGCCATAAATGAGTTTATGGCTATTATAAGACGTTTGTAATTATTCAGCTAAAATTATCATACAGGGGAAACTGATAAAAAGGAGTCTAACTTAAGTGTCCATTTTATCGACAGATAATGTTTTGTTTTATCTATCTATGAGGGAAAAATAGTGAGTATAGCTATTATGATTGGTACACACGGAGTCGCTGCAGAGCAGCTTCTTCGAACAACCGAAATGTTAATAGGCGAACAAGATAATGTGTCGTTTATTGATTTTATCCCTGGGGAAAACGCAGATACCCTATTTGATAAGTACACCCAAAAGCTAACTGATTTAGATACATCAAAGGGTGTCTTATTCCTTGTTGATACATGGGGAGGCAGTCCATTTAACGCAGCTAGTCGCATTGTTAATGAACATGATAATTATGACATTATCACGGGTGTAAATGTTCCAATGTTAGTTGAAACATTCATGTGCCGTGACGATAACCCATCAATGAATGAACTTATCACTGTCGCCCTAGAAACGGGTCGTGGTGGTGTTCGTTCATTTAAATTCAAAGAAGTTGAAGCTGAAGCTGAACCTGCTCCTGTAGTCTCGAGTACTCCTGCCCCTGCACTAGTGAAAGCCGGCCCCGGTGAACATATGGTAATCGCACTTGCTCGTATTGATGACAGATTAATTCACGGGCAAGTCGCAACACGCTGGACGAAAGAAACCCAAGTTAAGCGCATTATTGTGGTCAGTGATGACGTAGCAAAAGACCAAGTTCGCTCTACATTGTTAAAACAAGTCGCACCACCAGGTGTCACTGCACATGTTGTCGATGTTGCTAAATGTATTCGCGTTTACAATAACCCGAAATACGCTGGTGAGCGCGTTATGTTGCTTTTCACTAATCCAACTGATGTTAAACGTATCGTCGAAGAAGGTGTTGACGTCAAGTCCGTTAATATTGGTGGAATGGCATACCATGATGGCAAAACAATGGTCACAAATGCCGTTTCTATCAACCAAGAAGACATTGATGCATTTAATTATTTGAACGACAAAAAGATTGAACTTGAAGTTAGGAAAGTCTCATCAGATAGCAAAGTTTATATGATGGACTTGATTAATAAGCTCAAAAAATAATTTTTATAGCCATTTTTTATATTAATTTTAATCCATTACTCAAAACAGATTTTAAAACTTTTGGTTACAGGAGATTAAACAATGGAACTTACCGTTGTTCAAATAGTAATGGTCTTCATCGTCGCGTGTATCGCGGGGATGGGATCAATCCTTGATGAATTCCAATTTCACCGTCCTCTCATTGCCTGTACGCTTATAGGTATTGTTTTGGGAGATATGAAAACGGGTATCATCATCGGCGGTACATTAGAAATGATCGCACTTGGGTGGATGAATATCGGTGCTGCCGTTGCACCTGATGCCGCTTTAGCTTCTATCATTTCAACGATTCTCGTTATTGCTGGTGGTCAAAGCATTGGTGCAGGTATTGCCATCGCCATCCCACTCGCAGCAGCGGGACAAGTATTAACCATTATTGTTCGTACTGTAACGGTTGCATTCCAACATGCTGCTGATAAAGCCGCCCTCAATGGTAATCTAACTGCAATTGGCTTTATCCATATCTCAGCTTTATTACTGCAAGCCATGCGTATCGCAATACCTGCGTTAATTGTCGCCATTTCTGTTGGTACATCAGAAGTACAACAAATGTTGGATTCTATCCCGCAAGTTGTTACTGACGGCCTGAATATTGCTGGTGGTATGATTGTTGTTGTCGGTTATGCGATGGTTATCAATATGATGCGTGCAGGCTACTTAATGCCGTTCTTCTACTTAGGCTTTGTTACCGCGGCATTTACTGACTTCAACCTGGTTGCTCTTGGGGTTATCGGTACTGTTATGGCTATTTTATATATCCAACTCAGTCCAAAATACAATAAATCGCAAACTGTTGTTACCCAAGGAAATAGTAGCAATAACAACCTTGATAATGAGCTAGACTAGGAGGAACGTATAATGGTAGATATCACTAAGCCAACGGCTAAAAAGCTTACACAAAGCGATATTCGCGGCGTATTCTTACGGTCTAACCTATTGCAAGGTTCTTGGAACTTTGAACGTATGCAAGCCCTAGGCTTCTGCTATTCAATGGTTCCCGTTATTCGTCGTCTTTATCCTGAAAATAATGATGATAGAAAACAAGCCATTAAGCGCCATCTTGAATTCTTTAATACACATCCGTATGTTGCAGCGCCTGTTCTGGGTGTCACAATGGCAATGGAAGAGCAACGTGCCAATGGTGCAGACATTGATGACGGTGCAATAAATGGTATCAAAGTCGGTCTAATGGGGCCATTAGCCGGTGTTGGTGACCCAATTTTCTGGGGAACTGTTCGCCCAGTATTTGCGGCTCTCGGTGCAGGTATCGCAATGACGGGTAGCTTACTTGGCCCTCTTCTGTTTTTTGTTTTGTTTAATCTTGTCCGTTTGTTAACCCTTTATTATGGTGTTTCATATGGCTACAAAAAAGGAATTGATATTGTTCAAGACATTGGTGGCGGTTTCCTACAAAAACTAACTGAAGGAGCATCAATTCTCGGTTTATTTGTTATGGGGGCCTTGGTCAATAAATGGACACATGTCAATATTCCACTTGAAGTGTCGCGGATCAAAAACCCAACAACAGGTGCTGAAGATATTACCACCGTCCAAATGATCCTTGATCAACTCATGCCAGGTTTAGTACCTCTATTGCTAACCTTCGCCTGTATGTGGCTGTTACGTCGTAAAGTTAACGCATTGTGGATTATTATCGGCTTCTTTGGTTTGGGTATCCTTGGTGCTTGGTTAAACTTCTTAGCACCATAATTTTCCACCATTATTTGAATTGGGAGGTTGCAGCCTCCCTTTTTTAATTTTAAGCTCTGCATTATGTTCACTTATCCAAGGGTTCACAAATGACCTTCAATGATGCCATTCTTGCTATAATCATTTTGATCATGCTTGTTTATGCGATTTATGATGAATTCATTCAGCATTTACTAAAGGGTAAAACATTATTAAAAATTAATCTAAAACGAAAACATCGGGCCGATGCTATTATTTTTATTGTTCTAATTTGTATCGTTATTTATACAAATATTGTACGCCATGGTAATTTATTAACCACTTACTTATTATTGATTACTATTTTTATGTCAATCTATTTGGCGTTTATAAGAACGCCTAAGCTATTCTTTAAACAGAATGGTTTTTATTTTGCCAATGCATTTATATTATATGACAGAATAAAAACAATGAACTTATCCGAAGACGGTGTGTTAATAATAGGTTTGGAAAAAAAGAAAATTAACATCCAAGTTTCACACCTTGATGATTTACAAAGAATTTATGAATTCCTTATTAATCATAAGTAAATAAGTTTTATATTATCACTAAAAACAAGGTTAATTATAAATTTAATTAACCTTGTTTTTGTTAATATCCTTATTGATAATAATTCTCAATAACATTTAATATCCACAATTAATTAAGTGTTGCCTTTAATATAAAATATGGTATCTTTCTTTCCACGTCATTGGGGAGTAGCCTGTTCTGGTTTCATATATAAGACCAGAAAGTCCGTATCAACATACTCGTTTGGTTTCAAACGTGGTGCGGACACCAAAATTCGGTTGGCAAGACCATAGACACATAAATAAGCCTTTTGGTTGGGGGTAATTTATGTGTATATGGAATCACCCAACCGAGGTTCTATTATGAGTTTCTATGCTACCCTTATCTTAGCCCTTGCCCTATCAATGGACGCCTTCGCTGTTGCTATTTGTAAAGGCGCCGTACTTCATAAACCCCGCTTTAGAGAAATTCTCCGTACTGGTTTTATTTTTGGTTTTATTGAAGCCATTACACCGATTATTGGTTGGGGTATCGGGATCCTAGCTAGCCAATATGTTATCCGTTGGGATCATTGGATTGCATTTGGTTTATTGTTTGTTTTAGGTGCTAGAATGATCTGGCAGAGTATTAAAACAAAAGATGAAGAATGCTGTTCTAAACCTTCTAGTCATAGCTCAACAAGCCTTATCTTTTCTGCGATAGCCACCAGCCTTGATGCAATGGCTATCGGTCTAGGTTTAGCTTTCTTGCAAGTGGATATCGTTCATACTGCAATGACTATCGGCTTAATGACAATGATTATGGCAACTATTGGTATGATGATTGGCCGCTATGTTGGCCCATTACTCGGAAAAAAAGCAGAAATTATCGGTGGGTTGGTTCTAATAGGTATTGGTTTTAATATTTTATTTGAGCACCTCGAATTATTTATGTATGCCCATTAGTTTTTGTGCCCCCTTATATGGGGGCAATAACCTTACTCTGCATCAGATTGATAAACGCGAATTAAAAAATCAGCCGTATATTCTTTCACTTCAGTTTGTTGCAGATTCTCTTTGACCTGTTCTGATGCACGCCAAGCAAATGGGGTCATCATCAACAATTCATAAGCTTCTTGCCCTGTCAGTGCCATTTTATAATTTAATTGGCAACTATCTATTAGCGAAAAATTTGGTAAATCTTCATCTTTAGTTGGATGTAACTTAACCTCATCGTAAATTAACGCTTTTAATTCTTGCAGATGCTCTGCCGCAGGCGTAACAGTAATTAACATACCTTTAGAAACTAATACACGGCTTAATTCTTGTGCTTTGCAGGGTGCGTAAATTCGGACAACTCCACCTAAGCTGTTATTTGAGAATGGCAAGCGATGGCTTGTACCGACGCAAAAACAAACGGATTTATACCGTTTCGCCGCATAGCGAACCGCCACCTTCGAAACATCTAAGCCCAGAACCGTATATTTTTCAAAATGTTTTGCAAGTTCCCGAGAGAAATAGTCTGTGTAATACCCTTCCCCACAACCAATGTCTAACAAACTAGTATTAGATGATGGAATAAACTGAATAATTTTTTCTGCCACCTTTTCACGCATCGGGTGGTAATGTCCTGCATCAAGAAATTGTCTACGTGCTTGCATCATTTCAGCATTATCACCGGGGTCTTTAGACCGTTTATGTTGTACGGGCAACAAATTAACGTAACCCTCTTTCGCACAATCGAACTGGTGATTTTCTGCGCAGCGATAGCTGTTATGCATAAAGTTAAGTGGTGTAAAGCAGAGGGGGCATTGATAATTCATAAAAGTCACTGATTTAAAAATAAGGGTGAGTATACCATATTCAAATTAGTTTTCTTTCTGTTATATATATTGCTTTTTAACTGTACTTTTTGTTCTATGAAAGAAATAAAAAAACATTAGCAGGTGTATCATGATGAAAATTAGGTTAGCAACTCCCGATGAAGCTGAATATCTTTGGTTTATACGCAACCAAGCCATTCGCCATGGTTGTACAACGAGTTTTGATGCAAAAACGATCAGTGCCTGGACACCTGATGAAATGCCAGTAAGTTATATACGTATTGTGAGGAATAACCCATTCTTTGTCGCGGTAAATAAAAATGATGAACCCGTTGCAACTGGCTATCTTAATCTAGAGGCTAACAGTGTTGATGCCATATTTACTTTACCACAGTACACTGGCTGCGGAGCTGCGGGCTTAATATTAGATGCTATTAAAGCTGAAGCCAAAAAGCGAAATATTAAAAAATTGGTATTAGATTCATCACCGAATGCGGAACGCTTTTATCAGAAACATGGATTTACTTCGATTAAGCATGCTAGCTACTACTCTTCTCTTGCTCAAGTTGAGTTAAATTGTGTTCAAATGGAAATTGAATTATAACTTTCAATATAACTTGAATTAAAAGCCACTAACCTTTTGTGGCTTTATTATACCTAATATTGACTGTCTTTAAGAACGCAATGTTAAATAACTGAATAACTATTAAAAATCAGCAAATTCAGGGATAGGCTTACGCCCATGGGACTCTAAAAAATCCAATACACGGCGTGGAGTAACATTTAAAATTTGTGATTGCGGAAAATCAATTGATTCCAACATTTCAACTACGCGGTCAAAACGGCCGAGATACCCAGCAAAATGCGAGTCCGAACCTAATGCTACCCACCCGCCAGTTTCTTTAACGGCCTTTGCTATTTCTAAACAATTCTTTTGACTACCCGCTCTTGAATGCAAGAATGAGGAGTTATTCATTTCCAAAGCCACATTACAATCTTTCGCAGCTTGTGCTACCGCTTTAATATCAATGGGATATTTGGGATTTCCCGGATGGGTAATTATTTGCACTTTACCGCTACGGATCGTGGCAATCATAGCTTCTGTATTATCAGCTAAACTTTGGGGTTCAAGAACCGGTTCATGGAAACCAGCTAAAATAATATCCAAATGACGAGCAATCTTTTCATTGCAGTCTGTCTCACCCAACTTGTTTTTTATATTCGCTTCAATACCGTACAATAAACCAACGCCATCAACAATTCTCGGTAAGATAGGCATATTACCAAAGTGCCATTCATGTGGAGCATCTTGCATTTCAGGGCCGTGGTCGGTAATCGCAAAGAGTTTCACACCTCGACTTGCGGCTTCAGCAAAATATTCATTAACAGTGCTATATGCATGGGTGCTGGCAATGGTATGCGCATGTAAATCAACTTGATACATAAATGATATCCTTCTAATTCTTTTATTTTCCTTCTGAGTCAATCCGCTCAAAAAAGACTCTACCAACCTAACATATCAGCTTATAAGTTTCGATAGTCATTCCCCTAAACCGCATTTTATCGACATATTGGATAAAATCCGAAGAGACATTTAGGATAAAAAAACCCGCGATTATTGCGGGTTAAAATATACGGAATTAAAAATTAACCTAATCAACTAAGATACGTTTATTGGTTGCACCCCACAAAATTGACATTTCGGTAAATAATGCACCGCTGATGTCTTCAACCTCTTCGGCCGTAATTTCAGCATGACCTTGTTTGCCAAAAAATACAACTTCATCTCCCGGGCTAACGTATTTTAAATCAGTAACATCAACCATGACCGTATTCATTGATGTTTTTCCTAAAACAGGAACTGTCTGGCCATTAATTAATGCATGTCCCGCATTGCTAAATACACGGCGATAGCCATCTGCATAACCTACAGGGATATTGGCTAATACAGAATCACGCTTCAAGGTATAGGTTCTATCATAACCCACTGTATTACCTTTCGGATAATGATTGACAGAGGCAATGTTCGATTTCAGCGTCATCACGCGTTTATAGTCATTTGTCGCAATGGTATCACCGTAGAAAATACCACCTACACGTACCATATCCAACCATGATTCTGGTACGGTAATGGTTGCATAAGTATTCGCGACATGTAATGTAATGTCTTCACGTTTTAACCCTGTCACATTCAAGACTTGTTGAGACTCTTTCTTGAATTTCGCAAGGTCTTTACGGATCTGAGCTTCATCCTCTTCTGGATAATGAGACATAATGCCCACGATTTTTAATTGCGATAACTCCGCGATCTGTTTTGCTTCATCTAAGCCAGATGCACTACTGACGTCTAGCCCATTACGGGACATCCCTGCCGAGTTTAGCGCAAGATGGATAGGGATCACTTTATTTTGTTTTTTCGCAATCGCATTCAAGCGCTGCGCCATTGCTAAATTACCAATTAACTCTTCTGTCTCATATTGTGTAGCCTGAGCCATTTCTTGTTCTGTCGCACTTCTCACTCGCATTAAGCGGCCTTTAAAACCTAAGTCTCTCACGGTTTTAAGCTCTTGGTTATTTGTTACCCCAATACATTGCACATTATTTTCAATCATTATTGGCGTAACTAAAGAAAGGTCATGTCCATAGGCATCCCCTTTCAAAACAGCGCACAGAGAAGACTTATCCCCCAGCAAGTTTTGTACTTTTTTGATATTAAAATCTAATGCACCACGTGATATTTCAATCCATGCGTTATTAACCATCGCAGGTTGGTTTTGTGTCGCATAAGTTTCTACTGGTGTTTTGATATTATTTGGTTGCTGACAAGCTGTCGCAGCAACTAATAAAGGGAGTAATGCCAGATATTTCAAACGTAAAGCCACTTATTATTCCTTATATCTAGTGATTTCTACCAAGATATTATTTTTAGGGTTCTGGGTTGATATAGACAAAATTTGTATAGGTTTTAAATAATACCAACCTTAGCATTTCAGACAAGTAATAATTCACGATTTATGCATAAAAAATCACTTATACATAAACATAACTCTTTCATCACATTGATTTTGATTTTGATTTTGATTTTGATTTTCTAAAAATAAAACATTTGGTTGAAATCACCATAAATTAAATTATTTTTATTATTTAATAAGTTAGCTGTATTGTTTCACTAATATTTAATTTTGTTACATTTTTTATTTGGCGAATTAAAATGCCTAAATGATAATAACTATCAATTAGGAACTATTGCTAAATATCACTTAATCCATAAGGCTATGTTATGAAGTACAAATTACTCGCACTCATTATTCCAACACTACTTACTGCTAATGTTGCTAACTCCGCTGAAATGTACAATAAAGATGGTAATAAGCTTGATGTGTATGGGCAAATCGATGTTCGCCATCATATTGCCAAAAGCCGTAGTGGCGAAGATGGTGATGACTCACGTGTCAGACTGGGGCTAAAAGGTGACACACAAATCACCGACCAACTCATTGGTTTTGGACGTTTTGAATGGGAAACTAAAACTAACCAATCAGAATCAACTGAAGAAAATAGTAATCGTTTAGCTTATGCAGGCTTAAAATTTGCAGATTACGGCTCCCTTGATTATGGCCGCAATTATGGTGTTATTTATGATACCAATGCTTGGACAGACGTATTACCTCTCTGGGGAGCGGATGCGATGGATCAAGAAGATAACTACATGCTAAGCCGTAACCGTAATTTACTCACTTATCGCAATAATAATGCCTTTGGTTACATTGATGGTTTAAGCTTTGCATTACAATATCAGGGGAAAAATGGCGAACAAAACCTGTCATCCGGTGATGAATTAACCGATAACGGCGATGGTTTTGGTTTATCTACAGCTTATGAATTAGGTTATGGTATTTCCCTCGGTGGTGGTTACTCCTCATCTTCCCGTACACCAAAGCAAAAAGATGCCACAACTAGCAGTGCGACTGGTAAACGCGCTGAAGCTTGGAACGTAGGGGGAAAATTTGAATACGAAGATCTCTATTTCGCAGTCATGTATGGCCAAACGCTTAATATGAGCCGTTTTGGTAATGATAATATGGAGTCAGTAGCAAATAAAACTCAGAACTTGGAAGTGGTTGCCCTATATTCTTTTGACTTCGGTTTAACCCCATCAATTGGCTATAACTATTCCAAAGGTAAAAACTTAGGCAGCTTTGGAGATAAAGAATTAGTAAATTATATCGCCATCGGCTCAGCTTATGACTTTAATAAAAACCTAAGTGCTGTCATCGACTATAAAATCAACTTGTTAAACGATAATGATTTTACTGACCACTACAAAGTGAATACCGATAACGTACTTGGTTTAGGGTTAGTGTATCAGTTCTAATTTTAGAATTGAGTGAAAAGCAAAAGCGTCTGTAAATTACAGGCGCTTTTTTACGGGTAAGCTTTGACAATAAAAATATCTCTCATCATCTTCATGACCTATTCCCTAGGAACGGGAAGCTCTGTTGCTTTACCCTCGATAAAGCAGTTGTAAGATACAAAAGTATCTAACCCCATACATAGAGGCCCCTTTTCCTAAATAAATTCCTATAATGGTATACCTATTTTTTCTAACGTATTTGGTACTAATAAAAAAAGGCACCAGTAAAAAACTGAAGGGCTTGCAGGCTCACTACTAGTACGATGTCAGCACAATTTAGCGCGATCCAAGCGGGTATTAGCATGGCTGTTTTGCCGCATTTCACTGCCCAAAAGATGGGACTGAGTTGGTTGCAAAGGAACATAAGAGGCTGTTGATGCCATAAGCTCCCTCCACTTTGACACGGGCTGATACCATTATTTAGCCAGCGAATATTTATAGCGGGATTAAAGCAAAGGGCTAATATCTAATATTTCAATCAATGGGAGAACAGCCAGTATGTTGTTTTTACCTTTAAAATTTGCCAAGATAGCCAGGTAAAAGACTTCAGACCTACCACACAATCAGCGGCTATATTGGCTTATGTCGATTAGCTCTATTCTAAGGATCCTACTATGGCCCCCTTTCATCAATTAGCAGCGACAAGTCTCGGCGGGCAACTTATCTCTATGAAAGACTACGCTGATAAGGTGGTTCTCGTCGTTAATACCGCCAGTCATTGTGGTTTTACACCACAATACAACGGCTTAGAATCACTCTACAAGAAATATGCTCCTCAGGGCTTTGTGGTGCTTGGTTTCCCCTGTAATCAGTTTGGCAAACAAGAACCCGGTAGCGCTGAGGAAATCGCGCAGACCTGCTTTATTAACTACGAAGTGAGCTTTCCAATATTCGAAAAAGTCGACGTTAATGGGAGCTCTGCTCACCCGATATTCCGTTACCTGAAAAACGAGCTACCAGGTCTAATGGGTGGGCGGATCAAGTGGAACTTTACTAAATTCTTGGTCGGGCGTGACGGTAAACCGCTCAAACGCTTCGCACCATTCACTACCCCTGAAAAAATGGAAGCAATAATCCTTTCGGCACTTCAAATTTAAGTGTTCACTAATTTGCTCAATTAAATCGAATGCTATTAAAGACTAAAAAACAAAAAAGCCCATTTTTACATGGGCTTAAGTTGTTATTTTGCCAGCCAGTGCCAGCTAATTCTTATTGGGGGATTATTCCCACTCAATAGTCGCAGGCGGTTTGCCGCTGATATCATAAACGACGCGGGAAATACCATCGACTTCATTAATGATGCGGTTTGAAACGCGGCCTAAGAAGTCATAAGGTAAATGTGCCCAATGAGCGGTCATAAAGTCGATGGTTTCAACTGCACGCAGTGAAACAACCCAGTCATATTTACGACCATCACCCATGACGCCAACAGAGCGGACAGGTAAGAATACGGTAAATGCTTGGCTAACTTTATGATATAAATCTGCTTTGTGCAGTTCTTCAATAAAGATAGCATCTGCACGACGTAATAAGTCACAGTACTCTTTCTTCACTTCACCTAACACGCGAACCCCTAAACCTGGGCCTGGGAATGGGTGGCGATACAGCATATCGTACGGGAGGCCTAATTCGAGACCAATTTTACGGACTTCATCTTTAAACAATTCTTTTAATGGCTCAACTAAACCAAGTTTCATGTCATCCGGCAGACCACCTACGTTATGGTGAGACTTGATAACGTGCGCTTTGCCCGTTGCTGATGCTGCTGATTCGATGACGTCTGGGTAAATCGTCCCTTGAGCCAACCATTTAATATTAGGCAGCTTAGATGACTCTTCATCAAATACTTCGATAAATACGTGGCCAATTTTCTTACGTTTAGCTTCTGGATCGCTGATCCCAGCTAATGCATTTAAGAAGCGATCTTCAGCTTTTGCATGGATGATGTTCAGGTCAAATTTACCTGCGAACATTTCCATTACTTGGTCTGCTTCGTTTAAACGCAATAAACCGTTATCAACGAACACACAGGTTAAACGTTTACCAATTGCACGGTTTAATAGCAATGCCGTAACCGATGAATCAACACCACCCGATAATGCGAGCAGTACATGGTCATCACCAATTTGCTCTTTTAAACGCGCTACTGTGTCTTCGATAATTGCCGCTGGTGTCCACAGGGCTTCACATTGGCAAATATCTTTCACAAAACGCGTTAAAATATTTAGGCCTTGGTGAGTGTGAGTCACTTCTGGGTGGAATTGAACACCGTAGAATTTCTTTTCTTCATTTGCCATGATGGCATATGGGCAGCTTGGCGTGCTGGCGATAGTTTTAAAATCAGCAGGGATAGCTGTAACTTTATCACCATGGCTCATCCAGACATCAAGTACTGGTTTGCCAGCTTCGTTCAGAGAGTCATGAATATCACGGAATAATTCACATTGCTCAGTGATTTCGACATTGGCATAACCGAACTCACGTTCACCAGAGACTTCAACTGCACCACCCAACTGCATTGACATGGTTTGCATGCCATAACAAATACCTAATACAGGAACACCTGCATTAAATACGTAATCAGGAGCTCGTGGGCTATCTGACTCAGTCGTACTTTCTGGCCCGCCAGAAAGAATAATACCGTTTGGATTAAATCCTCGAATTTGTTCTTCTGTAACGTCCCACGCCCAGAGTTCACAGTAAACGCCAATTTCACGAATACGACGGGCGATCAGCTGTGTATATTGCGAGCCGAAATCAAGAATAAGAATGCGATGTTTATGGATATTTGTTGTCATTTGAGGAGAATTCCAAAAATTCAAGTCAAAAATAAGAATCGGTGACGCAATCAAATGAATGCGCCACCCTGAGAAACTTTATCGATTATTGCCCCAAACGGTAGTTTGGAGATTCTTTCGTGATAGTAACATCATGAACGTGGCTTTCTTGGATACCGGCTCCACTGATGCGAACAAATTCTGCTTTTGTTCTTAATGCATCAATAGTACCACAGCCCGTCAGGCCCATACAGGAGCGTAAGCCACCCATTTGTTGATGAATGATTTCTTTTAGGCGACCTTTGTATGCTACGCGGCCTTCAATGCCTTCTGGCACTAATTTGTCTGCTGCATTATCAGATTGGAAGTAACGATCTGACGAACCTTTAGACATCGCACCCAGTGAACCCATACCACGGTATGCTTTGTAAGTACGGCCTTGGAATAAAATAGTTTCTCCCGGAGACTCTTCAGTTCCTGCGAACATTGAGCCGACCATCACACAGGCTGCGCCTGCCGCGATAGCTTTAGAGATATCACCTGAGAAGCGAATACCCCCATCCGCGATAACAGGAATACCCGTACCTTCAAGGGCTTCTGCCGCTTCTGCAATAGCTGTAATTTGTGGTACACCCACACCAGTTACGATACGAGTTGTACAAATTGAACCAGGGCCAATACCGACTTTAACGGCGCTAACACCTGCATCAGCCAGCGCTTTCGCCCCTTCCGCGGTTGCTACGTTACCGCCAATGATTTGTAAGTCAGGGTATTTTTGGCGGGTTTCACGAATACGTTGTAATACACCTTCTGAATGACCATGTGATGAGTCAATTAATAAAACGTCAACGCCAGCAGCCACCAGCGCGTCAACACGCTCTTCATTTCCTGCACCAGCACCAACAGCAGCACCAACACGCAAACGGCCTTGCTCGTCTTTACACGCGTTTGGCTTACGTTCTGCTTTTTGGAAGTCTTTAACGGTGATCATCCCTAACAAATGAAAGTTATCATCGATCACTAAGGCTTTTTCTACACGTTTTTCATGCATTTTTTGTAAAACAATTTCACGTGCTTCGCCTTCTTTCACGGTGACTAAACGTTCTTTTGGCGTCATCACAGCAGTAACAGGCTGGTCCAAATCCGTCACGAAACGAACATCGCGGCCCGTAATAATACCAACTAATGAGTTGTCGTTTGCAACTACTGGGTAACCTGCAAAACCATTGCGCTCAGCCATTTCTTGCACTTCACGAATGGTAGTATCAGGCGTTACTGTCACAGGGTCAGTGACGACACCACTTTCATGCTTTTTCACGCGGCGAACTTCTTCCGCTTGGCGCTCAATAGTCATGTTTTTATGGATGAAACCAATGCCACCTTCTTGTGCTAATGCAATAGCAAGATCAGATTCAGTGACAGTATCCATGGCTGCAGAAAGCATAGGAATGTTCAGGCGGATGTTTGCAGTCAGTTGAGTTGATAAATCTGCGGTATTCGGTAATACGGTTGAGTGTGCAGGAACGAGTAAAACGTCGTCGAAAGTAAGTGCTTCTTTTTTAATGCGTAACATAGGCAATATCCCACCAGGCAGCGTTATGGAAAGGTATAAAATATTGCCGCGGCATTATACACACCGAAAACGGTTGCTTCCAGCACTTTTTTGAAAAAAAACTTGATAACTCCTATAGCTGCGTTAGTATCTATCGATTAAGTCATTGTTTTAAAATTTGATCTGGCTCACATGTCGACTTCACAAAATAGCGCAATTTACTCTGTTAGTAAGCTTAACCAATCGGTTCGGGAACTTCTCGATAGCCAAATGGGGCGTATTTGGTTAACAGCTGAAATTTCCAATTTTTCACAACCAAGTTCAGGTCATTGGTACTTAACCTTAAAAGATGACCGGGCTCAAGTGCGTGCGGCAATGTTCCGTGGGCAAAATGCACGAGTCACTTTCCGCCCACAAAATGGCCAGCAAGTTTTAGTTCGAGCGACAGTGACCTTATATGAGCCTCGAGGTGACTACCAATTAATTCTTGAAAGTATGCAGCCAGCCGGTGAAGGCTTACTGCAACAACGTTTTGAGCTATTAAAACAAACACTAAGTGCCCAAGGTTTGTTTGATATTATTCATAAAAAACCACTACCTAGCCCAGCTAAATCCGTCGGTATCATTACCTCGGCAACAGGTGCAGCCCTACATGATATTTTAAATATTTTACGTCGTCGCGACCCTTCCCTGCCTATCACTATCTACCCAACGGCCGTTCAAGGTGAGATGGCACCAGCACAAATTGCTCGGATGATTGAGCTAGCAAATTTGCGTCAAGAATGTGATGTGTTGATCGTCGGTCGCGGGGGCGGTTCACTTGAAGATTTATGGGCATTTAATGAAGAAATCGTTGCTAGAGCCATTTTTGCTAGTCAACTGCCTATAATTAGCGCTGTTGGTCATGAGACCGATGTGACGATTGCCGACTATGTGGCGGACGTAAGAGCACCCACCCCATCTGCAGCGGCCGAGCTTGTTAGCCGTAACCAGTTAGAAATGCTCCGTCAGCTAAAATCTGCGCAGCAACACCTTGAAATGGCAATGGATTATTACGTAGCAGGTCAACAACAAAGGTTTGCTCGTTTGCATCACCGTTTACAGCAACAACACCCACAATTACGTTTGGCACGGCAACATAATCAACTTAATTTATTGCAACAAAAATTGGCGCAGTCGATGACTCGACAACTACAAAATTCGACGGTTAAATTCGAAAAAGTTAATCGCCGTTTACTGCAAAATGATTTGCGCCCTCAGCTGCAAAAACAGCAGCGACAGTTGCAGCAGACACAGTATCATTTGCAGAATATGGTCACGAGTTTGGTTAATAGTTACCGCCAACGTTTCGCAGTAGCTTGTTCAAAAATGGAAGCGGTTAGCCCATTAGCTACCTTAGCTCGCGGGTTTAGTATTAGTGAAACCGCTAAAGGTACAGTGTTGAAAAAAACCAGCCAAGTGAAAGTCGGCCAACCACTAAAAACTCGCCTTAATGATGGCTGGGTTGAAAGCCAAGTCACCCATATTGAGAAGGTTAAAGCCAAAAGAGTATTGAAATAATTATTTTATCCACTTATCTCGATAAAAATAACGAGATAAGTGGTATTAAACTGATACGTTGATTAGAAACGCACCTGTCCGCCAATCATATAAGTGCGCCCTCTAGCTGTTGCATTATTTTTACCGCGTTCTTCCATAATAGCGGTAGAATTTGCACGATTTAGTGCATCCGAATAATTTTTATTCGTGATATTATTGACCGTCATCATCAATTTAAAGTTTTTATTAACTTCATAGTCTGTATATAAATCAATGATTGTAGGTTGTTTTTCATACTTATCTTTTAGTGCATTTCCATCGTTATCAACGATAGACTCTACACCAATTCGTTTTGAAGGGCCGGTCCATGTAATAGTTGTACCTACGGTTAATTTTTCATCCAATAAACGCACACCTGAATCCAAGGTCACATAATAATCAGGAAGCTCAGTGAAATCTCCCGCACTAAAATCAGCAACCTTAGCTATGGAGTTAGGTTGATCCCCAGTTTCTTTGGTATAGGATAATGTTGAATAAACTATACCTGCATCATAATTAGCCTGTAATTCATAGCCACGAAGATTAACATCATGAGGCTCATTGACATACATATAGCTTTTACGCATAAATTCTGGGAATTCTTTGTCCCATACATCATCATTCATTAAACACCAAGCCAGTTCAGCATTTGATCTTGGGCGACAAAGTAAATAAGGCTTACTCGTAATATAGTCTTTAATTTTTGTATGGAACCATAATGCCTTCATATTAAATTGGTCACCTTCAAAAATTAAATCCGGTTTAAAGCTATTAAAACCAACTTGCCATGTCTGTGATTTCTCTTCTTTTAAGAATGGGTTCATTGAATTACCACCTTCTTGAGAATAAAAAACTTCTTGCGTATTCGGCGCTCTCATTGAATGCGCATAACTGACAAATGGCTGGAATTCAGGAATAATTTCTGCTGATAATAAAACTCCGGGGTTAAAACCATTACCCCGTAAATTTAAAGTTGCAGCTTCCTGTGGAAAACAAAAATCTTGATCACCACATGCAGGTTTAAAACCTTTTAAGTGATAATTCATATAATTCAAATCAAAAATTGCTGTATAGATCCCATACTTGGCTTCCAATTGTGTATATACGCTCGCAAGATCTAACGACCCACTTGGCGAGAATGGATTATAGTTCAACGTATCTTGGTCAATAACAGAACTAACCTCTCGCTCATACTTCGTTTTAGATAACTTAGAACCTATTTTCCATTCAAAATCAATATCACCATAGGAAAACCGGCTTGTATTAGAAAGATTAAGACCATCGCCAATATTTTTGGATTTACCTTGCCTTAATGCCCAACCTAATGAGTCACCTTCAAATTGTTGGTCATTTTTTCCATGACTCGCTAAAACCTCAACATCAATTAATTCATTTAGCGGCGTATATTTATATTTAATATAATAATCTTCACTATTAATCTTTCTTCGTGTGAGCTTATTTTGTAAGAAACGACCACTGAATTCTAATTCATGGCTGTCATTAGGTTTATATTTCAATTTAGCTAATTGCGATTGTGGCTTTTGTTTGAAAGTGGAGTCGGTGGCAAATTCATCACTATCAAACCCATCACCATTTTTATAACTGCCAGGAATATTATGGCCGCTAACCGCAATTAAACCGCCAAAATAGCCATCATCTTGCAATAATGTCTTTCCTGCGACCGCTACCATGCCATTATAACCGAGACCATTATCTCCCCAGCTAGCTTTACTACGCAGCCCATATACATTATCTTTAAAAATCACATCATCAATACCGATAGTACGAAAATTTGCACTCCCTGCTAAAGCGTTAACACTATTGCCTCCATTTAATTGCCCTTTCTCTACTTCAACTTCAACAATAAAATTTGGGTCAATTAAAGCGCCAAAATCATTATTTGGCTGTTGTCCATGTGTATATTGACTTGGGGAAATTCCATAATAACTTTGCGTGACACCATCCACCATCATATTCACGCGACCAAAACCACTCAACCCGCGAATATTGACATTAACGGTACCTTGGCTGGCATCCATTTGAGTATAGGTTCCGGGCATGGTACGAATAATTTTATCCATCGACTGCAATTTATTTTCCGTACCCACCGCGCTATAAGCACCCGGTTTTTCCAATGCCTTGACTAATGGGGTTTGTTTCTGCGCACCTGAAACTTTTAATTGGCTAAAATTAACCACACCCTCTTTCTGCTTATTTTGCTGTTGCTTATTTTCAGCCAAAGCGATCCCTTGGTAGCTAGTGGCAATAATGCCAGCTACCATAATTATTGTTTTATTATTCATTAAACCATTCCTGTAAACGTACTGAGTGTCATACGCTCACACCGCTAGCACAGGCCAAATAGTGCCTGTGAAAAGGCTCAGCAACAATGTGATTAATCTTGTTGCTGGCCTAAAATCACCTAAATTTTATAGGTTAATTATTATTTTAAATATGGAAAATATTTGTCTTTATTTTCAAGCATAAGAATAAAGCTATATTCTTGGGCAATATCATCGAGTGCATTAAAACGCCCTGATTTACCGCCATGGCCCGCATTCATATTCGTTTCTAATAATAATAATGAATTACCTTGTTTAATATCTCGCAATTTAGCCACCCATTTTGCAGGTTCCCAGTATTGAACTTGGGAATCATGTAACCCTGTCGTCACTAAAATATGTGGGTAATGTTGTGCTTTGATATTGTCATAAGGGCTATACGCTTTAATTCGCCAGTAATCCTCTTCATTTTCAGGGTTACCCCACTCGTCGTATTCCCCAGTAGTCAGAGGAATTGATGGGTCTAACATTGTGGTTACCACATCTACAAATGGAACAGCGGAAACAACACCCTCGTATAAGTCAGGCGCCATATTCACCACCGCTCCCATTAATAAGCCCCCCGCACTGCCCCCCATGGCATACACATGCCCTGCTTTACCATAACCTTCTGATAATAACCCTTTGGTTGCATCAATAAAGTCAGTAAATGTATTCATTTTGTGGATTGTTTTGCCTTGTATGTACCAATTTTTACCTAAGTCACCACCACCACGAATATGTGCAATCGCGTAAACAAAACCGCGATCCAATAAAGACAAACGAGATGAACTAAAAGAAGGGTCTATGCCATATCCATAAGCGCCATAACCATAGACTAACAATGGATTTTGACCATGTTTGAAAAGATCTTTACGGTAAACTAAGGAAACAGGGACTTTTACCCCATCTTGTGCAGTGACCCAAATACGCTCACTTTGGTAATTTTGCTTATTAAAATCTTTAACTTCTTCTTGTTTTAAAAGCTGTTTTTCTTGAGTCAGCATATTAATTTCATATACTGAAGACGGTGTGGTCATTGATGAGTAGCCGTAGCGTAATGTGTCCGTATCAGGCTCAGGGTTATTCCCAATCCACGCCATGTAAGTTGGGTCATCAAAGCTCACTTGGTTTTCTTTATGCGTTAACCAACTGATTTGGCGTATATTTACTAAGCCGTTTTGGCGCTCTTCTACCACTAACCAGTTATTAAATAACGCAAAACCTTCAAGATCAACCCCATCACGTGGTGCAATAAAGCTTACCCACGGCGCTGAAATATTGTCTGCAATATATAAACCAAACAATGGGTGCTGGTGATTAGAACGAATATAGAATTTACCATTGAAATGATCAGGATAGTACTCAACCCCAACTTGACGTGGTTTTAAGATTTTAGCATCATTTTGTGGCTGATTTGCATCAATTAACCGATATTCAGAAGTTTCAGTACTCGTGACACCTATTAAAATAAAATCTTTTGACGTCGATTTCGCTAAACTAACGTAAAAAGTATCATCCTTTTCTTCATACACCAGTTTGTCTTGAGTTTGCTGTGTACCGTATTGGTGCCTAACCACTTGATAAGGAAGCAATGTTTGCTTGTCCTTATTCACATAGAATAGCGTTTGGTTATCATTAGCCCAAACAATATTCCCTGATGTATTGGTTAATACATTCTCTTGCCACTCGCTCTCATCAATTTTTCGAAATGACACTGCAAATTCATTACGCCCTTGGCGATCTTCGGCAATGGCAAGCGTGGTATTATCTGGCGAAATAGCTAACGCGCCCATACGATAATATTCAGTGCCTTCGGCACGTTCATTACCGTCAACTAATACAACCCATTCACCCTGACTATTTACCGGACGTCTTTCATAGATAGAATAATTTTTTCCCGCAACCACTCGTGAGCGGTAAGTATAACCATTATAATTATAGGGAACTGACTCATCGTCCTGCTTCATACGCGAAAATAGTTCATCGTAAATCTCTTTTTTTAACGACTCACCTTTCTCTAATTGTTGCTTTGTATAGTCATTTTCTTGCGTTAAGTATTCGATAATTTCTGGAGACTCACGTTGGTCATCCCTTAACCAATAATAGTTATCAACACGGACATCTCCGTGAGTAGTCATTGTATGTGGTTGTTTTTTGGCTATTGGTGCTGACATTCTATCCTCCGCAGCACTGGTTGCTGCATATAAACCAAGTAATGTAATAAGACAAAACTCAGTAAGTTTATTACGCATAATTCATCCAATCTATTTTTCATTAAGAGTAAAATCAATAGGGATCCTGACTGTTACCCGCCCGTTGATTAAAATTTCAGTAGGTGGTTCAGGTAAAGGTGCCGCTCTTGATAAAACCTGCAAGGCTTCTCTATCCAACGATCGCGTTCCAGATGAACTCACCAGCTCGCTATCAAGTAAAAAACCTTGTGAGTCAACCGTAAATGTTACTGCTGATTGACCAACTCGCCCTCGCCTTACGGCATCTTCAGGGAAACGCTTGTATTTATTTAATTTCCCCAATACTTGTGCTTCCCACAGCCTTTTCGCGTTCTCTATCGATTGTGATTGGCTATTAAATTCTGCGGCAATTTTCTGAGTCTGTAATGGCGCTGCTGCATCACTGGTGACAGGGGCATCATTGGCTTTTGAATCAGTCGCTTGTTTTTGTTCAACCACCTGCTTTTCATGTTTTTGTTTTTTTACTTCAACATTTCGCTTTGTACTCGCCGTATTAGCCACTTGCACTTCTGCCTGCTCATTGATGGCTAATGGTGGGATAATTTTCTCTTCTGATGGAGCCTCATGTGCCTGACTTGCCACCGCTAACTCTTGTAATTGACCAATGTTAACTTCTGTCAATTGTTCGGCTTGCGACTCTATCGAAATTTCCATCACCACTGATGGTGGAGGCAATAGCTCTTCCCATTGTTGATTATAAGTTACCCATATATAGCCCCCAACCACAGCGACATGAAGAGCAATTGCCAATGCGAACCACCCACTCATCTTCGTCGTTCGCTTTAAATACTCATTTTCAAATGTTGTTATACTCATTTTTATCTTATGTACTTATGTATCTTCACACAAACGCAAATGATAATTAACAACAAACGAAAATGAAAATCATTTCTTAATGAAAATAAAGAATACTTCACAAAATTAACTTTTTGAAATCATTAGGTTGCTATTATTTAGTCATCATTTAGGTGTATACCAAACAAAATCAGCATGTAAATGGTCTATTTCATCCCCTCTCTCTGAAATAATTAACACTTTGACTGATTCGTCAGGTGCGAGGTCTTGTACATGTAAAGGTACCCCAATAGCTCTTGTTGCATGATAGCCACCTGCGAATAGAAGCGCGGGTGTAGGTGCATTTAATAACGACTCTGCCATACGGCGGTCACGCAACTGCTGTATAAAGGTCATTTTAGCCACTTGTTCCGCTGTCAGTTCCCCACCATGAGAACTTTCAATCGTTTTACTGATAAGTTCTTGAACAATGGGTTGAGCTGAATATTGCCCCGTTACTGATGACGGGTTAGCGTAGGCGGCAAGTACCTCTTTTTTATCTAGGTTTGCCGACAGTAGCGGATAAGGCGAGCTCAGCAAATGGCGGATTAAAGCCCCATATTGCTCCCAAGGCCAACCACTATTCCAATTTAAGGCGGACTGTAGCTTTTCGTCACGAATATAAGGGTTATTTTGCATCTGCGCCTGTACACGGTTCACACTATTTTGCTGCGACGGTGTCAACATTTCGAGTAGAACCGCACCTTGAGGCCGTATTTTTGGCATTTCTTGTGCAAGCCATTGCTCAATTTGGTGGTGATAATGGTTATCATGCTTTTCTCCGACAATGACGCGTGGAGATTGAGCAAGCTGCTCGATTAATTGCTGAGGTGTTAAAGACTTACCTGTTGCTAAGTCAATAATTTGGTTGCTTACTGTTAGTTGGCTATCTAATTGTACGATTGTCGGTTCAATTTTTTGTGTACAACCGATAAGGAAAAATAACCCAACCATTAAAGTGGCTATTTGAGAGGTCAATCTTATTGAAATCATTATGCTTTCCATCTTATGTTGTCAAGCTAATAAGATACAGATAATGATAATCATTTTCAATAAAAAGGCTCCTATAAAATCATAGAAGCCTTTAACACAAATTAATTAATATTAACCCTTAGAGTGGATTTGTTTGTGCTTCAACCACTGCCAATGCCACCATATTCACGATACGACGTACCGAAGCAATTGGTGTTAATATATGCACAGGTTTCGCAACCCCCATTAACACTGGCCCGACAGTCACACCATCAGAGCTTGTGACACGCAGTAAATTATAACTAATACGTGCTGCTTCCATATTTGGCATAATTAATAAATTTGCTGAACCTTTTAATGGACTATCAGGCATCACATCTTTACGGATAGATTCAATTAATGCGGCATCCGCATGCATTTCACCATCAATTTCCAAATGTGGGTCACGTGCTTTGATCATCGTTAGCGTATCACGCATTTTTTGTGCAGATGCGCAATCTGAAGAACCAAAGCTAGAACGCGATAACAGAGCCACTTTTGGCTCAATACCAAAGCGTCTTACTGTATCCGCTGCCATTAACGTGATTTCAGTTAGCTCTTCCGGTGAAGGGTCTTCATTGACATAAGTGTCTGCGATAAACGTATTACCCGTTGGTAATAACAATGCATTCATTGCACCTGCTGCATGAACACCCTCGCGGAAACCAAATAAATCTTTAACAACTTCATAGTGTTCGCCATAACTGCCCACCGTACCACAAATCATCCCGTCGGCTTCGCCACGCAACACCATGATCCCACCAATTAAGGTTGGGTTATTAATCACCGCACGGCGCGCCATTTCTTGGGAAATACCACGACGTTTCATGATTTGGTAGTATTCTTGCCAATATTCTTTATAACGCGGGTCGTTTTCGTTATTAACTACTTCAAAATCTTTACCTAACTCAATATGTAGGCCGAGTTTTTGAATACGCATTTCAATCACACTTGGGCGCCCAACTAAAATTGGGAAAGCTAAACCTAAAGACACTAGTTCTTGAGTCGCATGCAATACACGCTCTTCTTCCCCTTCAGCTAATACAATGCGTTTTTTCGCCGTCTTAGCTTGAGAGAAAATAGGTTTCATGAATAAATTTGTTTTATAAACAAATTGATTTAATTTTTCGATATAGGCATCAAAGTCTTCAATTGGACGCGTTGCTACCCCTGAATCCATAGCTGCTTTTGCCACTGCTGGCGCAATTTTCACAATCAAACGCGGGTCAAATGGTTTCGGAATAATATATTCAGGGCCAAAGAATAAATCTTGGTTGCCATACGCAGAAGCCACTTCTTCGCTTTGCTCAGCCAATGCAAGGTCTGCAATGGCATATACACAAGCCAGTTTCATTTCTTCATTAATCGTTGTTGCGCCAACATCTAGCGCACCACGGAAAATGAATGGGAAACATAATACGTTATTAACCTGATTTGGGTAATCAGAACGACCAGTACAGATGATGGCATCAGGGCGAACTTCTTTTGCCAAAGGTGGTAAAATTTCGGGTTCAGGATTAGCCAATGCTAAGATTAGAGGATCTTTTGCCATGGTTTTCACCATTTCTGGCGTTAAAAGACGTGGACCTGAACAGCCTAAGAAAATATCTGCATTAGGAATCGCATCAGCCAAAGTACGTTGGCCGTTATCTTCAATTGCATACGCGGCTTTGGTGACATCCATGCGTTCGTCACGGCCTTTGTAAATCACCCCTTTTGAATCACAAACGGTGATATGTTCGCGTTTCAACCCCAACGCGACTAATAAATTCATACAAGCGATTGATGCCGCCCCGGCGCCAGAAACCACCAGACGCACATCACCAATATCTTTTTTAACAATACGTAAGCCATTGATAACAGCGGCAGTACAGATGATTGCGGTACCGTGTTGGTCATCATGGAATACAGGGATTTTCATCCGCTCACGAAGTTTTTGTTCAATATAAAAGCATTCTGGTGCTTTGATATCTTCTAAATTAATACCGCCAAAAGTCGGCTCAAGAGACGCAATGATATCAACTAACTTGTCTGGGTCTGTTTCATCAACTTCAATATCAAAGACATCAACACCAGAAAACTTTTTAAATAGTACACCTTTTCCTTCCATGACAGGTTTACCAGCTAAAGCACCGATATTACCTAACCCAAGGACAGCCGTACCATTAGACACGACCCCGACAAGGTTACCTTTAGCGGTGTAACGATAAGCTTTAAGTGGGTCATCTGCAATTTCAAGACATGGCACTGCAACACCTGGTGAGTATGCTAATGCGAGATCTCTCTGGGTTGTTAGTGGTTTAGTTGGGGTAACCGTAATTTTCCCAGGATGTGGAAACTCATGAAAATCAAGAGCACTTTGTTTTAATTTGTCATCCATCGTCAAGTCCTTTCAAAATAAGTAAGGTAAGAGCGATAACAGTATAAACACATCTCACTAGCAAATCATGATCATACCGGCAATTTCCAGAAAAATCTTTCAATTACAATAGAGTTAGGTCACCGCTAGAGTAAAACGTAATCACATTGATTATATTTTACTATATCGAAACACCTCTCTAATTTTTAAGATATTAACTAAAAATAATTTATTATTAGTTCTATGAGGTTAATATATATAAAAAATTAATTACATTATGAACCCTATCTTAAATACCTTCTCCGTTTAATATTGATTTAAATATTAGATATGAATTTTCTAATTTTAATGTATTATCAACAAGTATCTTATTGTTATTAGCGAGGGATATAATATATTAAGCAAAGAAGTAACATTAAGAATTCCCATACTGATTTTACAATTATTAATACTCCAATTAAATATAATAAATATATCAAAATTAAACTGTCTATTTTATGGAAAGTATCAAACTAGACCTTGAATTTTAAGACATGAAAAAGGAACCCTCTATGTCTAAATATACCGTAATGATTGTTGATGAGCACCCTCTTATACGCTTGGGATTGCGCCAGCTCATAAATACCGATACGCACTTTATTGTCACAGCAGAGTCCTCTTGTTGTTACGAGGCCTTAAGCATTGCAAGGCAGCTACAGCCTAATCTAATTATTATAGATACCAATATTCAAGGTATTAAAACATTTGAAACGATACGATTACTTCGTAAGCACTGCAATAATAGCTACTTATTAGTGTTATCTGCTTCAACAATTAAAACAGATATATATGGCGCTGTTGATGCAGGAGCTCAAGGGTATTTATTAAAAAGCAGTGAGCTTGACATGTTATTTTATAGTATGAAGAAAGCCTCTAGAGGGCAATTAGTTTTCAGTGAAAAAATATATCAGCATCTTATTTCTCGTCATAATTATAATGACCCACTCTCATCACTGACACGGCGAGAATCTGAAATTTTACATGAAATAGCTGTGGGTTTAAAAAACCGTGAAATATCTAATTTACTTTTTATTTCTGAAGAAACGGTTAAAGTTCACATTAGAAATATTCTTAAAAAATTACGTGTTCGCTCTCGTCTTGAAGCTAGCTTAATTTACATGCGTTCAAGATAATTTTTTCTAATTATATTAATTAACAAAGCTAAATTACGAATAATTTAATTATAAGTTTATTATATATTTCTCACATTTGGGCTAGATCCTAAGCGATTTTTGCCTCATTATGTATGGATTATCGCTAGTTTTTTGAGGAAAATCATATGCCCAATACATCTAACTCTCCTTATATCATGTACGGAATTAAAAACTGTGACACCATTAAAAAAGCACGCCGTTACTTAGAAGACAATGGAGTTAACTATCAGTTTCATGATTATCGTGTTGATGGTATTAGCGATAAATTACTTTCTACCTTTATGGAACATATTGATTGGGAAGTGTTAGTAAATAAACGAGGAACAACTTGGCGTAAACTGACTGATGATGAAAAAAATGCAGTGGTTGACTCAAATAGCGCGAAAAAAGTGCTAATTGCAGAGCCCGCCATGGTCAAAAGACCCGTACTTGTTTCTCCAGACAACCGTTACTTAGTTGGGTTTAGCGCAAATGACTACCAAAACTTCATTCGATAATCAGGCGGTTATGATGGATTGCCCAGTTATTCAACTTGCCAAAGAACTGATCTCACGCCCTTCTATCAGCCCTGATGACCAAGGTTGCCAAGCGATACTGACTGAGCGTTTAAACCAACTCGGTTTTACCGTTGAACCCATGCATTTTGGTAACACATTAAATTTTTGGGCACATCGAGGTACTCAAGGTCCAACCCTCGCATTTGCAGGCCATACCGATGTCGTACCAGCAGGCAATAGTGAAAATTGGCAAACACCCCCTTTTAGCCCGACAATTATCAATCAACATTTGTATGGTCGCGGTGCTGCTGATATGAAAGGCTCAGTCGCAGCAATGGTTGTCGCCGCAGAGCGCTTTGTCAAAAAGCACCCTCAACATCAAGGGCGTTTGGCCTTTTTAATCACATCAGATGAAGAAGCCGATGCGCTAGATGGCACGGTCAAAGTGGTCGAAACATTGATGGCACGTAATGAACGCGTTGATTACTGTTTAGTCGGTGAGCCGTCAAGCCAATCACAATTAGGCGACATCATAAAGAATGGTCGAAGAGGCTCTATTACAGCGAATTTAACTATTTTGGGTACACAAGGACACGTTGCTTATCCCCATTTAGCGGACAACCCGGTTCACCGCTCAACCGCTTTTTTACAAGAGCTCACCTCAACTATCTGGGATAACGGCAATGAGTTCTTCCCTGCCACCACCATGCAAATTGCCAATATCCATGCAGGTACTGGGGCAAGTAATGTGATCCCTGGTGAGTTATTTATTCAATTTAATTTTCGTTTTAGCACAGAATTGACCGACACACAAATACGTGACAGGGTCACTAGCATGCTAGAACGCCATGGCTTAACATATAAAATAGAGTGGTCATTATCTGGGCAACCATTTTTAACTGAAAAACAAGAACTTGTCACTGCAACTTTGCAAGCAATTCATGAATTAACTGGTCTTAATGCAGAGTTATCCACAAGCGGTGGAACCTCCGATGGCCGTTTTATCGCCCAAATGGGGACTCAAGTTATTGAGCTCGGCCCACTGAATGCCACCATACATAAAGTTGACGAATGCGTTAGCGTCAAAGACTTGCAACAGCTGGCCTTAATTTATGAACGGGTCATGGAGTTATTGTTATTATGATCACTATTGCCATGTTAACAGGCCGCTCAACTGACCATTTAGTGACACTTGGCGGTTCTCATCGCCTACAGTTCAATGCCACCAAAGCATTTTTAGCCATGCAACAAGCGGCTGTAAAGTCAGGGTTCAAGTTACAATCGGCAAGTGCATTTCGTGATTTTTCACGTCAACAGTTAATTTGGAATGAAAAATTTACCGGTCTCCGCCCTGTTCTTGATGCACAAAGCCAACCTTTAGATATTACAACGCTTTCTGAAGGCGAGCTTTGTGAAGCTATTTTACATTGGTCAGCATTACCCGGTGCAAGCCGCCACCATTGGGGAACCGAAATAGATGTTTATGACCCATTACGTATTCCTTCAGGGCAAACGTTACAGTTAGAGCCTTGGGAATATGAAACTGGTGGCTATTTTGCTGAACTGAACCACTGGCTGACGGATAACATGGCGACATTTGATTTTTATCGCCCTTTCACTGCAAAAAATTCAGGGGTTGCCTATGAACCTTGGCATATTAGCTACTGGCCTTTATCCCATGAAGCTGAACAGCTTTTAACGCTAGAAGTCATTAAACAAGTTCTCCTACAAGAGGATATTTGCGGAAAAAACTGGCTAAACAGTAACTTAGATTATGTATTCGAACGCTATATTAAAGCTCCTGAATAATTTCTAAGCTAACAGAGCAACTTCTATCACGCCTCATAGATTACGCTACATAATTTATGGGGCTTTTTTCTTTTTCGTGGCAATTTGTTCATCAACAACTGGAAGCCGATACATAAAAATAAGCAGCCAACACAACAGTGCCAATAAACCAATTTTTAACCATAAATAGCTAACAACCCAGATTGATAGTGAAAAAGTGAGTATTATCAATACAATTGCTTTTGGTTTTGCCCCTTTCGGTAGCCCTTTATGCTTTTGCCAGTGACGGATATATCCCCCAAACCAAGAGCGATATAATAACCAATGGTGAAAGCGTGGAGATGAACGAGAAAAACACCATGCCGCTAATAACAAGAAAGGCGTAGTCGGCAAAACAGGAAGAATAACGCCAGCAAAAGCCAGCGCAACAGCTAACCATCCAATAACAATGAGGAACAATTTTTTCAAAATTACCCCTCCTCCCGAATAAATAAATCAAATGGTAAAAGCCGCATAAAATCTGTGGTAACTCATAACAATATCAATGGTATACTCTAATGGTAAACACGCTTAATGAAAAGTCGCTTTTGCCGATTGGAATGATTATTGTTCCCATAGCTTTCTTTCTCAGGAATCTTTGAGGTTTCAATGATAGATATTTATTTTTCTTTATATCATTTAGTTTCGATGAAAAGATGCAAAAAAACACAATAGAGGCATACACTAGTATGTACTAGGGTAACTGAGCGATATCAACGCACAGACAGCTCAAAGAATGACTCACTCGGTTCCATTCTAAATTATTTGAGTTGTATGAAGGCGATGAGAGAAGGCATCCCTAGGAGCATACAAAAGTATGTGACTAGGGTAACTGAGCGATATCAACGCACAGACAGCTCAAAAGAATGGCTCTCTCGGTTCCATTCTAAATTATTTGAGTTGTATGAAGGCGATGAGAGAAGGCATCCCTAGGAGCATACAAAAGTATGTGACTAGGGTAACTGAGCGATATCAACGCACAGACAGCTCAAAAGAATGGCTCTCTCGGTTCCATTCTAAATTATTTGAGTTGTATGAAGGCGATGAGAGAAGGCATCCCTAGGAGCATACAAAAGTATGTGACTAGGGTAACTGAGCGATATCAACGCACAGACAGCTCAAAGAATGACGAATGGAAGGTGAATATGCAATGGTTGACAGACTACTGGTGGATAATCTTGCTCCTATTGGTTGGGCTTATCTGGAACTCAGTCAAAGAAATGATGAAATTGGACCCCAAAAAATTTTTAGATAACAAGCCTGAAATCCCTCCGCATCAGGATAATAACCATCTTTGGGATGATGAAGACGATTGGCCTAAAGACAAGAAGAAGTAATTTTCTGCTTTATTTCAGCTAAAAGTGCTAGTTGGTATTGTTTTACCTGTATACCAACCTCTTCTCTTACTCGTTTTAACCATTGCTTTTGCCCTGTAATACCGACATCCGCGCAAATCTTGGAGATAGGTTCACATAATACAAAATGCCGTCTGAGGAGAGGAAGCCCGTTTGTTTCTTCCCTCAATAAACGCATAATTGCACTTGTACTCGCCGAAATTGGGCGCTTAAACTCACTAAAACCGATCAGTTCTATCCAATCATCTGTCACTAGTTGCTGCTGTGGATCCGTTTCGAACGCAAACTCTTGTAAATCACTGCGCCAATATAGGTCACGTTTTAATCGGGATTCGCCTTGTTCACAAAGTTGGTATGCACGGTTTGAAATAGGTAAAATAGCCATCGCGGTAAAACAGCCACTACTGGCTTCTTTATGCGAACCTATTCGTATTAACCGAAAGCCCGCTTTTTGCCAAAATGCGACTAAGTCTGGTGTTAATCCAAAACTAACAGATAAAAAATCTAACCCTTGCTCTGTAGCAATTGCTTTCTGTTTTTCTAAAAGCGTTAAACCAATTTGGCGCCTACGGTGGTTCGCATCAACGGCAATACGCATCACTCGGCGAGATAGCCATTGTGCCGCAATGGGGAAATAACTATGAGCTGCTAAAGATTGGACAACTAAATTTCCTCTTGGTCGACGAAGCCCAGCCCATATTTGCCAGCTCAATGATTCGGTTAACTGTCCTTCATCTACCATCCATAATGCACCTAAATAGGTACAATCATCAGACTCGGCTTTTGCCACCATAAAATGTTGTTGCTGGGCATCCAATAGTCGTCGTAAATCTAATGGTGACGTTCGATAATGTGCACTCATCAATAAGCCATAAAACGCTTTTAATTGCTCATTATTTTCCGCTAATGATGCCTGAGTTAACGCTTTATATTCAGTATTTCCAGCAAGAACCGTTTGAGTGGTGGGTTCTTGCAGCAATAAAGCCTCATTGACCCACAATTCTAAGGGATCATTAGCCGCGTAGCGCATTGGGTTATCAAGTTGCAGTAAAGTGAAATGAGCTAAACTTGCACAAAATTTTAACGTAAAACCGCGCCCAGTTCCTTCATAACCATCGACTGTCGTAGTTAATAGAACTCGAGGAAAATACCCCACCAGCTCACGTAAGATATAATTAGGAATAGCAGAAGCTTCATCGATGACTAGCCAATCTGCTGTTATTTTTTCATTGCTGCGGCAGTACGCTAATAGGCTATCAGGGGACCAAAAATTAATCTTTTGTCCTGCATGCCGACTTAAAACTTCCGTTGCCACTTTGGCGGGAGCACAACACCAACACTCTCCCATAAATTGTTTTATTAACATCCCAGCTATTGCAGATTTTCCGCGCCCTCTCGGGGCTATCAAGCCCCAAATGCCATGTTTTGCTTTTAATAATTGGCTAATTATTTGTTGCTGCTGTTCTGTTGGCAGGCCTGTCGGTGCTTGCCATAATGGTTTGTTATTTAGTAATGAAAAATCAGGCTCATCTCCTTGTTTATAAAATAAAATATCGGAAGATGTTTGGAAAGTCCGTTGCAGATGGTGAACAAAATTCGGTGTTGGAATGAGCCCCAATTGTTCATTCCAACGTAGGCTGTCTAGATCAGCATTTGTCGCCCACTCAGTTTGAGGTGCAGTACATAAAACTAACAAGCTCCCTGCTTTTAACGTGCCAGCAAGCATGGCTAGGGCTTCACTATGAAAACCTTTACGTGCATCAAAGATGCCATGTAAAAATTCACGGCCCAATAATAGATGTGCATTCTCTGGGGAAACCCCTTGTGGCAAATTCGCTGAAATGGTTAACCAGTCGCCATCAATGGCTGTCTGAAGTTCGTTGAGTTGCTGTTCCACCCACGCACTGTCACCAGAAAGAACCATAAGACGACGCATGCCAACCATATGTAGCTGTTCGATAATAACAGGAAGCAATTTCACCATCGTAATACTATGATTTACCAATTAATAATGACAAGATCCCGGCAGCAATTAAAGGCCCTACAGGAACACCACGGAATAAAGCAACACCAATAACAGTTCCAACAAGTAAGCCTGCAACAGTAGAAGGTTGATGGGACATTAATGTGACACCTCGGCTACCTAACCAAGAAACGGCGATCCCGATGACAATTGCAAGAATCGATTTCCAATTCAAAAATGAGCTCAATACTTCATTTGCCGTTATTTTACCGCTCGCAATTGGCGCCATAACACCGATAGTTAAGATAAGTATCCCAATGGTTAAGCCATATTTTTCAACCCATGGAAAATAATTATTCAATGGTGTTATTCTGACCACCAATAAAAATAACATCGCAAGAGTGACTGTCATATTATGACTAATGATACCTAACCCGGCTAATACCAGTAGAATGATTAATGTTGGGTCAACATGACTCATAGATTTATCCCTGTAAAACGCATAATTATAATTTATTAGCAGCAAATAGACTGATTTAAAAACATGTTATTGGCTCATCAGCAAAGAAGCAAATATTAACGCCAACTCTTTTTATTTTTACGGTGACGATACTTTTATTAATAAAAAACCTTACTATTTCCGCACAATGTATTAACTCAAGTGTGACATTTTAGTTGTTCTTTATTATCTATTTAGTACTTTTTAAAAAATGCCTTCTTAGCATATTTCACGGTGACAAGCCGAATTGTACATAAAATTAGCATGGCAATACAGATAACTCCCATCGCCACCAAAACTTAAGCTAAATATTCGGAATATTCATCACTGTTTATTTTTTTATTTCTGCATTTTTTTTATATTTATCATCATAAAAACCAACTTGTGGTGCCTTTTGCTGAAGATAGTCCTAAATACTTTTACAACCAGACAATCCATCTCAATTACGTATAATAATCACCAATAATTAATACAGAAAAATCATAACTTAGCATTATTTATAATTTTAATGATTTACATGGTTGTGCGACGCTCTGCGCAAGCACAATGATTAGGATTAACAATATGAACCAATCTTTATCCCCCTTTTCAAACGCTCGTTTTATTGCTATCCGCTTAGTGCCTGGAGAAGATGCGCTTTTAGCATTAAAACGAAAAATTGAGCAACACAGCCTACAAGCTGCATTTATTGCCAGTAGCGTCGGCAGCTTAACTCATGTCGCACTGCGTTTTGCAGGACAAGAGAACACGTTTCACACAACAGGCAAATTCGAAATTGTTTCATTAATTGGCACGTTAGATGCTAACGGCGAACACCTGCATTTGTCTGTCTCTGATGAAGAAGGGAAAGTTCTCGGTGGCCATATGATGCCGGGTTGTACTGTTAGAACAACATTAGAGCTGATTATTGGGGAACTTGAAAAAGTTAATTTCACTCGTGAACCTTGCCTTTTGTCTGGTTATGAAGAGCTTATCATCACTTCTCGCTAATTTTATTATTCCATTACTGTAAGGAATGACTTTGTCATGAGTAAATCGTCGATTATTTCTAGTCGTACACTGACTTTAATTGTTTTTTCTATTGCTATTAATATGGTTATTGGCCAATTAAGCTCAATGTTAAAACTGCCGATATTCCTAGATTCTATAGGAACATTAATTTGTGCATTATTAGCAGGCCCTTGGGTTGCGCTATTGAGTGGATTATTAACAAATCTATTATGGGGTTTACTCAGCGGCCCAATTGCAGCGGCTTTCGCCCCTGTCGCGATGATGATTGGCCTGAGTGCTGGGTTATTAGCTCGCGCAGGTGGTTTTCGCACCTTACCAAGAGTGATTTTATCCGGTGTTGTCATTACTTTTGCGTTGATGATCGTTGCTGTTCCCATTCGCACTTACTTGTTTGCAGGAACAACCGGTAGCGGCGCTGACTTTTTTGTCGCGTATTTTCATGCTGTTGGCGATAACTTATTAGAATCGGTGGCAATTACAGTATTAGGCGCCAATATTGCAGATAAAGTCGCATCAGCCATTATTGCTTGGTTATTGGTTCGACAATTACCAGAACGTGTCCAACGTAATTATCCAAATATGGCTAAGGTCCGTTAAATGCATCCATTTACCTCGCTGACAATTTGGTTTTGGCTCAGTGTAAGCTCGCTTTTCTTGCCATTGAGCTGGCCATTAATTCTGCTAGGTTGCAGCACATTTGGTGTTTTATTATTTTGGCGGCCCGCACGCCACCGATGGAAAATAGTTGCGTGGATTATGCTTCCCATGGCGGCAGGGCTTTGGTTAATTCATGGTGGCTGGCTAGCTCAGCTATTAACCGGAGCCACATTAAAAAATAGCCGCCCTGAATTTGCACTAGCATTGTGGTTTAAGTTATTAACGATTATTAGCGCTTCTCAGCTTTGGTTGCAATATGTACCGACTGAACGCTTTATTCGTGCGTTATTTGCTAGCCGTTTACCTGCTAGTTTTGCATACCTACTCGCAGGCCCGTTATTACTTGCAGAACAATTTCGTCAGCAATTAAACACCATCCGTGAGGCACAATTGGCAAGAGGCGTCCCTCTTGACGGGCGCTTTTGGCAACGTGTTATATCGTTACCTGCCCTATTATTTCCATTTGCCAGTAATACCTTAAGTGAACTAAGTATTCGTGGAGCCGCATTAGATATGCGTGGTTTTCGTTATTGTGCCAAACGCACCACATTAAACCCGCCTAGAGATAGCTCTCTCCAAGCAGTACTTAGATATGGGTTAGTTCTGTTAATTTTCATTGAAGGTGGTCTATCTCTGTGGTGGTAAATCTACAACAAATGCGCTTCATTCCACAAGGTGCGGAGCAGTCCCTATTAGGGCCGATTGATCTTCAGCTAAACGCAGGCCAATGGCTATGCATATTTGGCGGTAACGGCAGCGGAAAAAGCACATTAGCGCAAATACTCGCCGGTTGGCACAATAACCTCATTCAGGGGAAAATCGAAGGAACCGCAGAGATATTACGAGCGCCCTTAGCTGACAACTCCGTGGTTCAGGTGTCTATATCACGCCAACTAGTTCAGCAATCCCCCCAATTACAACTTTCAGGCTGCGCGTTTACCGTTGAACAGGAAATTGCGTTCGGGCCTGAGAACCTCGGTTTAACACCCGACGAAATTAGTGAGCGAGTTGAGCTTGCCATTGAACTGACGTTTTGTAGGGCACTGCGAACGCGCCATCCTGCAACCTTGTCAGGCGGTGAAGCGCAACGAGTGGTGTTAGCAAGCGCATTAGCGATGCAACCCAAACTCCTGTTACTTGATGAAGCCTTTAGTCGGCTCACACCGAGTGCAACACAACGCATCTTAACGCAATTACAACGCTATACAGAACAAACAGGCTGTAGCATTATTTTTTTTGAGCGCAACTTATTACCAACCACCAGTTTCTGTGACTCATTCCTTTTGCTGAGTACGGGTAAAACCTTTTTAGAGGCTGGGAAAATGGTCGCAACAGGTGGTTTAAATGATGTTTTTCTTGATGCCATTGAAACAATCAATATGCCAGATGCTTGGCGCGCGGTAGGTGAACTGCTCAAATTAGGGTATTGGCAAGGAAATATTCCCCACGATGAAGCACAATTGCTACAGATGTTTAAGGAGCGATATGTTACAGCTTGAAAACCTGAGTTATCGTTGGCCAAGTTCAACTATTGATAACATACAATCTTTATCTCTATCTATTCACCCTGGTGAATGGGTCGCTGTAGTTGGGGATAATGGTGCAGGTAAATCAACGCTATTGCGCCTTTTAGCGGGGTTATTGCGCCCAACACAAGGTGATATTCGGCTTGATAGCCTGCCGCTTAATCTTCTTTCCTCCCCACAAAAAGCTAACCATATTGGGATCTTATTCCAAGAAGCTGAGAAACAAATTTTTCATAGTTGTGTACGTGATGAAATTGCTTTTGGTTTAAAACGCCAAAAACATCATAAACGTGATATTCAAGCGCGAGTACAGCAAGCACTTGAAATTTGTCACTTATCCGATGTGGCGGATAAACACCCTTTAGATTTACATGCAGGCCAACGCAGGATGGTTGCTGTTGCCTGCTTAGAGGCTGTTTCACCTAAACTATTGCTACTTGATGAACCAAGCCGTGACTTTGATGCCTTTTGGATGCGAAAATTCGAAGACTGGCTGACACTACAACGCGAAAAAGGGGTAACTGTCGTTTCGATTAGCCACGATCTTGATTTTGTCGCCCGCCATTTTCAACGTGTAATACATCTATCAAATGGTAATCTAATCGCTGATGGTCAACCACTGGAAGTATTAGGTCATCCAGAGTTACAAGTTGAAAGCCCACTTCCCGCACCGACATTGATATCACTTAGTCAGCAACTACAAATAAATACTACTGATACCACTCTTTCATCATGGATCACACATTTTATTAACCAACAGTCGCGCCCGATTAATAACTAAAAAATAAAAAAATAGCCTGCAATGCAGGCTAAAATCTCATTCAAATTATAGGAAATTAATTAATCTAACTGCACGCCAATACGGCGGGCGACCTCTTCGTAAGCTTCAATTAGACCACCAAGGCTCTGACGAAAACGGTCTTTATCCATTTTATTCAGTGTTTCTTTGTCCCATAAACGGCTACCGTCTGGGGAAAACTCATCACCTAAGACAACCTGGCCTTTATACAAGCCGAACTCCAGTTTAAAATCGACTAAAATTAACCCTGCATCTGCAAAAATTTTACTGAGCACTTCATTGGCTTTGTAGCTTAGCTCACGCATTTTAGCCAAATTTTCTTTACTCACCCAACCAAAAGTCTCACAGTACGATTCATTCACCATCGGGTCGTGCTTGGCATCGTCCTTTAAGAATAAGTCAAATAAAGGCGGGTTTAACACCATGCCTTCTTCAACACCTAAGCGTTTTACCAGTGAACCCGCTGCACGGTTGCGGATCACACACTCAACCGGCACCATATCTAACTTTTTCACTAGAGCTTCTGTGTCAGACAATAATGCTTCCATTTGCGTTGGAATACCGGCTGCTTCTAATTTGCTCATAATGAAATGGTTAAACTTGTTATTTACCATACCTTTACGGTCAAACTGCTCGATACGCTCACCATCGAGTGCTGATGTATCATTACGGAACTCCAGAACCAGTAGATCAGGATCCTCTGTGGTATAGACTGTTTTTGCCTTACCACGATACAACTCAGCTTTCTTTTGCATCTTACACACTCCAGGGATGTGATTAAACTAAACAAAAATCAACCTGCACAGCAGATTCAGATAAGTAACAGAAGAACAAAAACCATTCAAATGGCCTATTCATTGTTAATTTTCTGCTCTGTTTCAGTCAGTTACTGAAATTCACTATGTAAAACGCTAACTAGCTGATATTCAATATTTTATAATTGACTGCTAATCATGATAATAAAATTCCGGAGCGGACGCAAACGATTACTTAACCATAAATACTGATTTTTTGTCCATTTGTTTTAAGTGAAAACATGAAAGATAAAATTAGCCTTCCAGAGAAGGAAAATTGAAACTGATGGAATGCTAATTAATAATTAACTAAGCATATAGGTTACGATAAGCATTAAATAAACAAAATACAGAGCTGATAACCACCAGCCTATGCGTATGAAGCTTAATATCTTTACCCCAATACAAACCCATCCAATTTAAATAAAAAAACCGCAGCTTGTATTTAAGCTACGGTTTAATTAGTCATCTAAAAATGTTGAATTATTGCTTTTTAGCTGGTGCTTTACTAAACGCCGCTTTCAGTGCAGCAACCATTTCATCATTTTGTTTTTGTGTTAAAGGAACACCTTTGGTGGTGATAAATTGCAGTGTACTACGGTTATTTAAATCACCGACCTGCACTTTATAATCCGCTTCTGGCACAGTTGGGTCATCAATGCCCAACGCCTGCCATTCTGAACTGCTTAAACCTTTATAAGTCACCATCACAGAACCACTTGAACGTGTACGGTCACCCACTTTCATGCCAACACTTTCTAAGGTGTGTGGTAAGCGTTCCCATACTGCATCAAATGGCGCACGAACAACAACTAAAGGTAAGCCAGTATCATCACTACCTGTTTGAACATCAATGATACCATAAGCATTTTGGATGCTATTTTTGTTTGAAGTATCACGCAACGTATATAAGTTATCGGTTAATTCATTCAATAACAGTTTGTTATAACGTTGAGTTTCGACAACATCGGTAATGGTCTCACCACCTTGACGTAAGCCTAAGCTGGTTACCGTTAACGCCATCATACCATTTTCTGGTTGCACTGTTACTTTATGGCGACTCTCAATCGGTACGTTTTCATCTGCACGATCCCATTTGACCCAATCGGTTTCAATTGAGCGAGAACCATCATCTTTAGATGAAACTGGAATACCTCTTTGCTCTAAGATCATCGTAACTTGTGACCAAAGTGCACTATTTTCAGGTGTATTTTCTAGCAACAAACGACTTGCTTGAGCGCTATCCTCTGTACGAGAACCCGCTAATTGCGAAATTGTCAGTACTGGCGGACGAATGTCTAACGCTTTCCCTATTGCCCCTGTTGATGTGGCTTTAGGGATATCATACTCACCATTTTGTTCTGGTAATGTCAGCCCTTGTGGCACATTCAACACTTTCAATGGCGCAGCATTGAGATATTCCTCATCACCACTGACCTGACGTTTATAGCGCTGATCGCTGGAGCAGGCTGCCAGTAACACGACAAGTGACAGGCCAGCAACCTTCATAACCTTCGATTTTTGCAATAATGTTGCCATTAAAATTCCCTAAATTTTACAGTAACCCAGCGAGCTTCAAGGCTTCCTCAACTTTTTGCTGGCCCGAGGTGGTTAACGGTGTCATTGGCAACCGTAATGTACCATCTGCAATCAGGCCTAAGCGATGACAGCCCCATTTCGCTGGAATTGGATTTGGTTCAACAAATAACTGAAGATGAAGCCCCATCAGTTTTTTATTTAATTCACGCGCCTCAGTATATTTGCCTGCAAGCGCTAAGTCACACATTTTTACCATCTGTGGTGCCGCAACGTTGGATGTGACTGAAATAACGCCTTGACCACCCAGTTGCATGAAATCAAGTGCTGTTGCGTCATCACCTGTTAACAGTACAAAATTATCATCAACCAGTTCTTTGATTTGATGAACCCTAGCTAAGTTCCCTGTTGCTTCTTTAATTGCAACAATATTCGCCAGTTTTGCTAAACGCCCAACGGTTTCAGGCAACATATCACAGCCAGTGCGTGATGGTACATTATAAAGAATCTGTGGCAAGCTCGTGTTTTCTGAAATTGCTTTAAAGTGTTGATATAACCCTTCCTGAGAAGGTCTATTATAATAAGGTGTTACCGTCAGGCAAGCAACTACACCACTGTTTTCAAACTCATTTGTCAGCGAAATAGCTTCAGCTGTCGCATTTGCGCCTGCTCCTGCAATAATAGGAATACGGCCATCCGCTAATTCAAGTGTCGCTTTCACGACATCCACATGTTCTTTGTGCGTTAAGGTTGCTGATTCGCCAGTTGTACCAACAGAAACAATCGCAGTTGTTCCGCTTTCAACATGATAATCCACCAATTTTTTTAAGCTGGCTTTATCTAAACGCCCCGCCGAATCCATTGGTGTGATAACTGCAACAATGCTTCCCGTTAAAAAATCTTTATAGTTTGCGTTTCCATTAGCCATAGCGATACCCCCTCAATAATTGAACTACCATGTTACTTTTTCATTTCAAAGAAGAAAACCACCCAACAGCAAGAATTTAATGAATTTTGTTAATGCCGAGCACATTAACTTAAATAGAAGTAATAATTCACTGATATTTCTCGCAAGAGTCTATTTCCCCTCTTGGCAGATTGTCTTTTTTATGGTTTCCTTACCTTCATAGTCAGTCAGTTTTTAGTGCTAGAATTTTACTGCTATATTCTAATCAAATGTTTAACTGACATAATTAAAATACTAAGGAATAGACTTTGCCTAAGACTGAACAGCAATTTCTTGTCATTACTGCGCTGGGAACAGATCGTCCGGGCATTGTGAATACTATTACACGGCTAGTCAGCGAGTGTGATTGTAATATTGAAGATAGTCGCTTAGCGATGTTTGGCAAGGAATTTACCTTCATTATGATGCTTTCAGGCAGTTGGAATGCTATCACCCTTTTAGAGGCGACATTGCCACCTAAGGGTGCCGAGCTTGATTTGCTCATCGTAATGAAAAGAACCCAGAGTGTTCAAACAACCTATTACCCATCGACAGTAACAGTGAATGTTGTTGTTGACGATGCACCCCGTATTGTCGAGCAATTCACAAATTTATTCACAACCTCGCAGTGTAATATCGCAGAGCTTGTTTCTAAAACACAACCAGCCAATAATGATATGCCCGCTCAACTGGAGATTCAGATTACTGCACACGACCCGTTGGACGATAATGGCATAATCATAAAAAATAAATTTCAACAACTGTGTACAATGCTAAATGCTAAAGGCAACATAAGTATTGTTAACAACCCCAACATGCAAAGTTAACGGAGATATATGTAATGAACCCATTGAAAGCCGGTGATAAGGCGCCTCAATTTAGCCTTCCTGACCAAGATGGTGAGCTCATCAATCTTTCTGATTATCAGGGTCAGCGCGTATTAGTTTACTTTTATCCTAAAGCGATGACCCCTGGTTGTACTGTTCAAGCGTGTGGTCTACGTGATGAAATGGATACACTTAAAGCGAAAGGTGTCGAAGTATTAGGTATTAGCACAGACAAACCAGAGAAACTGTCTCGTTTCGCTGAAAAAGAGATGTTGAACTTCACTTTATTATCAGATGAAGACCACCAAGTATGTGAGCAATTTGGGGTTTGGGGTGAAAAACAATTCATGGGGAAAACCTATGATGGGATTCATCGTATTAGCTTCCTCGTTGACCCTACTGGGAAAATAGAACACGTCTTTGACAATTTTAAAACCAGTAACCACCACGAAATCGTGCTTGATTACATTAATACACACGCTTAATCGCCACATCTTAGTGCTGTATGCCCCCATACAGCACTATTCCTAACCTAGTTTTGTGATTCCGTTGGCTCTTCCGGCCATACGTGAATGACCGCTTTAATCAGTGTTGCTAATGGGATTGCAAAAAATACGCCCCAAAAGCCCCATAACCCACCAAATATCACAACAGATAAAATAATCACTAGTGGATGCAAATTTACCGCTTCAGAAAACAATAAAGGCACAACAACGTTGCTATCCAAACCTTGGATCACTAAGTAAACTAACATTAGGTACCAAAATTCACTGCCGATACCGAACTGAAAGAGCGCAACAATAACCACTGGGATCGTGGCCGCTACCGCACCAATATAAGGGATTAATACCGCTACTCCGACAAGAACCGATAACAATACGGAATAGCGCAAGTCAAAATAAGCAAAACATAAATAGGTCGCCACCCCAACAATTACCATTTCTGTTACTTTCCCTCGTAAGTAGTTGGTGATTTGTTCATTCATTTCGACCCAAACTTTGCCCACTAACAAACGATTTTTGGGTAATAACTTAAGAAAGCTTTTGCTGATACGTTCTTTATCTTTTAAAAGAAAAAATGTCATCAAAGGCACTAGAACTAAGTAAACCGCCAAAGTAAAAATACCAATTAATGATGCAACTGACGCTTTAACCACTGAGTCCGCAATACCCGACATGCGGCTACGAAGGTTATCTGCCATCATATCAATAATGCCAACATCCACTAATGCGGGGTATTGCTCTGGTAATTTCTGTGCGAATTCATTGAAACGGTTAACCATATTTGGTAGATCGGCCATCAAATTAATCCCTTGCTGCCATGCCGTCGGCGCAATAATTAAAATAACCATGGCACTTATTCCAGCGAATAAGGTCAAAATAATACCGACAGCAACTGAACGAGATAACCCTATACGCTGTAATAAATTGGTTGGCCATTCAAGTAAATAAGCTAAAGCAATTGCCGCCAGCAATGGAGCCAGTATACTGCTGAAAAAGAAGATGATCACAAACCCCGATACGAGTAATGTAAAGAGGGCTATGGCTTGTGGATCAGCAAAACGCCGACGATACCACTGTAAAAACAATTCCAGCATTTATTGCTCCTGGGGGAATTAGTGCAAAGGACAGTTCCTAAAGTAACGAAAATTATACCGAAGAACAGATTTTACGATAGCTTTTGCTATCATGTGTTTTAAACTTTTCGCGTTTTTAGGTGCCTTACTTAAACATACCCGAAATAAAGTCGGTACTTACCCTAAATTTAAATGTTGTATGGGATACTCACGTTTCATGAAGAAAACTTTAAAATATCCATTATTGGCTTTCATGATCGCTGCGCTAATGAACGGTGCAGTTTTACCTGCTTATAGCGCAATTGAAGATACCTTACCCGATATAGGAACGACGGCGGGAGGCACTCTTAGCATCAACCAAGAAATTATTATGGGAGACGCAATCACACGCCAAATACGAGCCAGTACCCCTCTTATTTATGACCCACTGTTAACTCAGTATGTTAACAAACTTGGCATGCGCTTAGTAAAAAATGCCGACTCAGTTAAAACACCGTTTAAGTTCTATTTAGTCAATAACCCCAATATTAACGCATATGCCTATTTTGGGGGGAATGTCGTGCTGCATTCCGCATTATTTCGGTACAGCCAAAATGAAAGCCAGCTCGCATCAGTCATGGCTCACGAAATATCTCACGTCACGCAAAGACACCTTGCGCGAATGATGGAAGACCAGAAAAGCACCACTCCTCTCGCGATTGCAGGGACCATTGGTTCTTTACTGTTAGTGATGGCGAATCCTCAAGCCGGTTTTGCCGCTTTAACAGGAACAATGGCTGGGGTTCAACAAGGTATGATCAGCTTTACCCAAGCCAATGAACAAGAAGCTGACCGTATTGGCTTGCAGACATTAAGGCGCTCTGGCTTTGACCCACACGCCATGGCTGATTTTATGCAAACGATGTCAGACCAAACTCGTTATATGTCGAAGCCCCCTGAAATCCTATTAACGCACCCCTTACCGGATAGCCGTTTAGCGGATGCAAGAAACCGCTCTAATCAATATCCTAAAGTGAGCGTGCCATCATCACTGGATTTTATGTTAGCTCGCGTTCGTATTTTGGCCATGTATAGCACCGAGCAAAAACATGCCTTAGACCAAATTATTGAAAATTACGGGAAAGGTTCTGCACAAGAGCAAATTGCGGCACAATATGGTAAAGCGTTACTTCTTTCTCAGGACAAAAAATATGCAGAAGCAGGAAAAATCCTGACAGAGCTATTAGCGAAACAACCTGATAACCCTTGGTTTATTGATAGTATGACGGATGTCGATATCGAACAAAATCAAGTTGCTAGAGCAGTTTCGCGTTTACAAAACGCATTGAAAAAAACACCGAAAAATACTGTTTTCATTGTTAACCTTGCCAACGCATTAATTAATAATCATCAATATAAAGAAGCTACAACCTTGTTGAATAAATATACGTTTGATTACCCTGATGACCCGATTGGCTGGGATTTACTGGCTGAAGCGTCTGCAAAGCAAGGTAAACGTACAGAAGAACTCGCCGCTTACGCAGAAGGAATGGCATTACGGGGTAATTATGACACTGCGATTAATTATCTCAGCGATGCTAGCCGTCAAAGCCGTTTAGGCAGCTATGAACAACAGCGTTATGACGCTCGCATTGATGCGCTTAGAAAACTACAATTACGTGACAAAAATGCAAAACCGTAAGGAGTTAAAATAATGACGGATTCGATTAAGATTTACCACAACCCACGTTGTTCTAAAAGTCGTGAAACCCTAGCCCTTTTAACTGATAAGGGTATCACTCCCACGGTGGTCGAATATTTAAAAACACCCCCAACGGTAGCTGAGATCAAAAAACTCCTTAAAATGTTAGGCTTTAAAGATGCTCGTCAATTAATGCGCACCAAAGAAGAGCTGTATAAGGAATTGAATTTAAACGATGACAGCTTAACTCAGGACCAACTCATTAAAGCGATGCATGAGAACCCTAAGTTGATTGAACGCCCTATCGTTGTTAATGGTGATAAAGCACGCTTAGGCCGTCCGCCTGAGCAAGTCTGTGAAATCTTATAGTCACTATTTTGGCAGCTATGCGGCTGCCAACTCATTTAGTCTACTAAAGTTTTAGAATATCTTTTACGAAAGGGATCGTTAATTTGCGCTGAGCAACGATGGATGCGTGGTCAAGTTTGTTTAAGATATCAAACAAGGTTCCCATTTTTCTATCTAAACGTTTTAATACGAAACGGCACACATCTTCCGGTAATTCGAAACCACGAATACGAGCACGTAATTGCAGTGCCCAAATTTTATCTTCGTCACTCAGTGGATGCAGTTTATAAATTTGTCCCCAATCAAGGCGAGACGCTAAATCAGGTAATTTCAGTTCGATTTGCCGAGGTGGCCTATCCCCAGTGATTAATAAACAAGTTCGGCCAATTTCCAAAATACGGTTATATAAATTGAAAATCGCCATTTCCCACTCTTCATCACCCGCGATGCACTGAATATTATCAATACAAACGAGTGATAAATGTTCCATACCGTCTAGTACTTCAGGGACAAAATATGCACGTTTATCTAAAGGGACATAGCCTACTGCAATGCCTTGTTCAGACAGTTCAGCACAAGCCGCATGTAATAAATGGCTTTTTCCACCACCTTCTCGCGACCAATAATAGATATAACTACCGTGTGGTTGATTAATAGCAGACTGAATAGCAGACAGCAACGCCCCATTTTCCCCTGCATAAAAGCTTGCAAAGGTTTCATCATCTGGCAGATATAGTGGTAATGAAAGCTGTGATGGTGTGTTCAGAAGCGCCTCTGGCTGTACAAATCAATTTTCATCTAGCAGTTTACCATAAAAAACACGGATAGATGAATAAGAACGGTGAGCAAATGCCGCTCGATCAACCGAACGGCAATAGGGAAAATCACATAGCTTATTTTTTATTGCTATCAAGCTCTTGCACTTCAGATGTTACAAATTGCTTTTCAGGCCTAACAAACGTTATAAAACGGAACAATAATGCCATAAATATCCCGACAATCGTCGCCAGTGCCATACCTTTAAGTTCCGCTTGACCGATATGGATAACCGCACCACTAACACCAATAATTAAAATCACTGAGGTTAAAATCAAATTTTGTGGCTTGTTATAATCAACTTTTGAATCAATCAACACACGAATACCTGATGCACCAATTACCCCGTATAATAAGAGTGAAACCCCGCCCATGACAGGAACCGGCACTAATTGGATAGCAGCAGCTAATTTACCAACACAAGATAATAAAATAGCAATAATTGCAGCTCCGCCAATCACCCATGTGCTGTATACCTTGGTAATTGCCATTACCCCAATATTTTCACCATAAGTCGTATTCGGTGTCGAGCCAAAGAAACCTGAAATCACTGTCGAGAACCCATTCGCAAACAGTGAGCGATGCAAACCTGGCGATTTCATTAAGTCACGCTCAACAATATTCGCCGTGACCACTAAGTGCCCTACGTGCTCAGCGATAACGACTAAGGCCGCAGGTAAAATGGTTAAAATAGCAAACCATTCGAAGCGTGGTGTATAAAATGTTGGGATAGCAAACCATGGCGCTTCAATAACCGGGGTAAAGTCCACAATTCCCATAAAATAGGACAATGCATAACCCGCTAAAAAGCCAATCAAAATTGGAATTATAGATAAAAACCCACGGAAAACGACCGCGCAGAGAATAGTGACTGATAATGTGGTCAGGGAAATAATTAACGTGTTCGAATCAACCACTGCGCCATCTTTAGGTAATAGCCCTGCCATACCTGCAGCGGTTTGAGCAAGCTCTAAACCAATTACAGCTACGATTGCCCCCATTGCCGCTGGGGGGAACATGACGTTGATCCACCCTCTTCCTGCAACTTTAACAATCAGCGCAACTATACAGAACAACACGCCACAAATGATAAAGCCGCCAAGTGCCAATTCATAACCTAATGGTAATAAAATCAACACAGGGGAAATGAATGCAAAACTTGAACCTAAATAAGCTGGAATTTGCCCTTTACAAATAAATAAGTACAGCAGCGTTCCTATTCCATTAAACAGCAAAATTGTTGCGGGGTTTACACCAAACAGAATCGGTACGATAACGGTTGCGCCAAACATAGCAAACAGGTGTTGAAGGCTCAGTGGGATAGTTTGTAATAATGGTGGTCTTTCTTCAACACTGATGGTGCGACGAGTCATGTGACTTTATCCTCTTTTAGCGAAATGGCTAATCACTGAATAAGCAGTGAGTCTCTACAATTAATCAAAAAAAAGCCGACTTCTCAGTCGGCTTATCATTATTTAGTACCAAATATCTTGTCGCCCGCGTCACCGAGACCCGGAACGATATACCCCTCTTCATTTAAATACTCATCAATTGAAGCGGTATATAATTCAACATCTGGATGCGCAGCTTCTAACGCTTTTAAGCCTTCTGGCGCTGCAACAAGGACTAAGATTTTAATCGAGGTACAACCCGCATTTTTTAATAAATCAATGGTAGCAATCATTGAGCCACCCGTCGCTAACATTGGGTCAACCACTAATGCCATACGTTCTTCAATGTTAGATGCGAGTTTTTGGAAATAAGGGACAGGCTGCAGTGTTTCTTCATCACGATAAACACCCACCACACTGATACGTGCACTTGGAATACTATCTAATACACCATTCATCATACCAATACCAGCACGGAGAATTGGTACTACAGTGATTTTCTTACCTTTAATTTGTTCTATTTCTACAGGACCACACCAACCATCGATAGTCACTTTTTCAGTTTCAAGGTCAGCAGTTGCTTCATAAGTCAGTAGGCTACCAACCTCTGAGGCCAGTTCACGAAAGCGTTTTGTGCTTATATCATGATCTCGCATCAGGCCGAGTTTATGTTTAACGAGAGGGTGTTTTACCTCAACGATCTTCATGGGTTTCTCCTACTATTTAAGACGGCGGCGGACAAAAAAATCGCCGGATTATACCTCTTTTAGCTTTGGTTGCCACTAGATAACGCTTGATTTTGGTCAAAACAACAACGATTAACACAATTTTTTTTAGAATTATACCTTATCTCAGTTAAGTTGAAATTGGCTAAACCGCAAATTTGATTTAAATAAAATCATTTATTATTTTGCTGTACGGCTTCTATAACGTTCTCCTATTCTTTGATTGTGGTACCCAAAAATTTCCAACACAAAGCTATCGCAAACGTTTGCCTAGCCTGTTAGAATAATGTCAATGATGTTATTTTTCTCAAAAATGTAATTGCCTTGGGGGCCGTAGTGACTGATAAAACCTCTCTCAGCTATAAAGATGCCGGTGTTGATATTGATGCGGGTAACGCCTTGGTTGAACGTATTAAAGGTGTCGTAAAAGAAACCCGCCGCCCAGAAGTTATGGGGGGGCTTGGGGGATTCGGTGCATTATGTTCCCTACCGCAAAAATACCGTGAACCTGTTTTAGTTTCAGGCACTGACGGTGTCGGTACCAAATTACGCTTAGCAATGGATTTAAAACGTCATGACTCCATTGGGATTGACCTCGTCGCTATGTGTGTCAATGACCTGATTGTTCAAGGCGCAGAGCCTCTATTCTTCCTTGATTATTATGCAACAGGTAAACTGGATGTCGATACTGCTGCTAGCGTGATTACAGGTATCGCAGAAGGCTGTAAACAATCTGGTTGCGCATTAGTTGGCGGTGAAACTGCTGAAATGCCTGGCATGTACCATGGTGAAGACTACGATGTGGCGGGTTTCTGTGTGGGTGTTGTTGAGCGCTCAGAAATCATCGATGGCAGCAAAGTGAGTGCTGGGGATGCCTTAATTGCTTTAGCTTCTAGCGGCCCTCATTCAAATGGCTATTCGCTGGTTCGCAAAATCCTTGAAGTCAGTCAAACCAACCCAGAAGAAACGCAATTAGATGGGAAACCTTTAGCTGACCATTTATTAGAGCCAACACGCATTTACGTTAAAAATGTATTAGAGCTGATCGCAAATAGCGATATCCACGCCATTGCACACATAACCGGTGGGGGTTTCTGGGAAAATATTCCTCGCGTACTACCTGACAACACACAAGCGATTATTGACGGCAGCAGTTGGCAATGGCCCGCAGTCTTTAATTGGCTACAGCAAGCTGGTGATGTTAGTACCCATGAAATGTACCGTACCTTCAATTGTGGTGTGGGGATTATTATTGCTCTGCCACAGCAAGAAGTCGAAAATGCACTTGCTCTGCTGAACAAGCTTGGTGAAAACGCATGGCAAATCGGTACAATTAGTGCATTACCTGCGGGTGAAGAGCAGGTTGTGATCCGCTAATGAAAAAAATAGTTGTCCTCATTTCTGGCAGTGGCAGTAATTTGCAATCATTAATTGATAGCTGTCGCTCTGGGGCAATTGGCGCTCAAATTGTTGCTGTTATCAGCAACCAAGCCAATGCTTATGGGCTTGTTCGAGCACAACAGGCTGGGATCCCAGCCTGTTATTTAGATGCGAAACAATATACTGACCGCCAAGCATATGATGCTGCACTACTCGCGCAGGTTGACCAATTCCAGCCTGATTTAGTCGTATTAGCGGGTTTTATGCGTATCTTATCAGCCCAATTCGTCAACCACTTTGCTGGAAAATTACTCAATATCCACCCTTCTTTGCTACCTAAATACCCCGGTTTACATACACACCGTAAGGCGCTGGAAAATGGGGATAAAGAACATGGCACATCGGTGCATTTCGTTACAGAAGAGCTGGATGGCGGGCCGGTTATTTTACAAGCCAAAGTGCCTATCTTTGAACAAGATAGCGAAGAAGATATTATCGATCGGGTTAAAGCTCAAGAACATGCGATTTACCCATTAGTTGTTGAATGGTTCATCAGTGGCCGATTAACAATGCAAAAAGGTAACGCTGTGTTAGATAACCAAATTTTACCGCAACAAGGTTATGCTAACGAGTAACCTTCGTGACAGCGAAAAATATAAACTTAAGGGTGGATATCCACCCTTTTTTCGTCGTATTTCGCATGAAAATAACATAGAACGGTATTGAGTTAAACAGCGTCCTCCTAAGTAAAATGAATTATTTTTCAACAAGGTGATCATCTCTCTGTGCTGTGTCATTATTTTATCGTAAATAAATGTTATCCTTGTAATCGAAGAACAACACATTTTTCCTAACTAAATAGAGGTATTTTTATGACAACCGGGCAAGTTCATCCGTTTAGGTTGCGCCCACTTGAACGTGAAGATTTAGCATTCATTCACCAGCTTGATAATAATGCCAGTGTTATGCGTTATTGGTTTGAAGAACCTTACGAAGCTTTTGTTGAATTAAGCGATCTTTACGATAAACATATTCATGACCAGTCTGAACGCCGCTTTATCGTTGAAAATGACAGTGAGAAAGTTGGCTTAGTCGAATTGGTAGAAATTGATTATGTTCACCGACGCTCTGAGTTTCAAATTATCATTGCACCGAGCCATCAAGGCCATGGCTATGCGAGTCGCGCTGCGAAATTAGCAATGGACTACGCGTTTTCCGTACTAAACTTATATAAACTTTATCTTATTGTTGATAAAGAAAATGTTAAAGCTATCCATATTTATAATAAACTAGGCTTCCATACTGAAGGCGAACTGATCGACGAATTCTTTGTCAATGGTCGCTATCACACCGCTATCCGTATGTGTATTTTTCAGCAACAATATTTTACGATGAAGCAACAATCTGCTAATCCAGAAAGTGTTATTACCCAAGATAAAGCAATTAAACAACACATTTAGCTAACTGACTGGTATCATAGCCATAAAGTAACAAGAGTCTAATACGGAGTTAGAATGTCCCAAGAACGTCTCTATCATGAAAAAGAGTTAAGCTGGCTGTCTTTTAACGAGCGTGTTTTACAAGAAGCAGCCGACAAGCGTAACCCTCTTATTGAGCGAATGCGTTTTTTGGGTATTTATTCCAATAATTTAGACGAGTTTTATAAAGTCCGCTTCGCCGACGTTAAACGCCGTATTTTAATTAATGAAGAACGGGGTTCGGCAAGCGGTGCTCGCCACTTGTTAAAGAGAATTCAGTCAAGAGTTGCCAAACAAGAACAAGAGTTCGACATTCTCTATAATGACTTATTATTGGAAATGGCGCGCAATCAAATATTCTTGATTAACGAACGTCAAATTTCGCCTCGCCAACAGATTTGGTTACGTCAATATTTCCGGCAGAACCTGCGCCAGCATATTACGCCAATATTAATTAATCCTGACACCAATCTGGTTGAGTTTCTAAAAGATGACTACACGTACCTTGCCGTTGAAATCATCAATGGCAATCACATTCAGTATGCGCTATTGGAAATTCCCTCTGATAAAGTACCTCGGTTTGTTAACTTACCGCCGGAAATGCCAAAGCGTCGCAAGTCAATGATCCTAATTGATAATATCCTTCGCTATACGCTCGATGAAATTTTCAAAGGTTTTTTTGATTACGATAAGCTCAATGCCTATTCGATGAAAATGACGCGTGATGCAGAGTACGACATCGCAACAGAGATGGAATCGAGCTTGCTCGAAATAATGTCATCTACATTAAAACAACGTTTAACCGCAGAACCCGTCCGTTTTGTCTATCAGCGTGATATGCCTGACGAAATGGTTGCTCTTTTACGTGAAAAACTGGGGCTATCCAGCGATGACTCCGTGATTGCCGGTGGCCGCTACCACAATTTTAAAGACTTTATTAATTTCCCTAATGAAGGAAATAAAAACCTATTAAACAAGCCATTACCAAGGCTGCGTCACCGCTGGTTTGATAATTTCCGTAACGGTTTCGATGCCATTCGCGAACGCGATGTGCTGTTATATTATCCCTACTATACCTTTGAACATACTTTAGAATTATTGCGCCAAGCGTCTTTTGACCCGAATGTATTGTCGATAAAAATTAATATTTACCGTGTTGCGAAAGACTCACGCATTATCGATTCCGTCATTCATGCTGCCCATAATGGAAAAAAAGTCACGGTGGTCGTTGAGTTACAAGCTCGATTCGATGAAGCCGCCAATATTCATTGGGCAAAACGGTTAACCGAAGCTGGCGTGCATGTTATTTTCTCCGCGCCAGGGCTTAAAATCCATGCGAAATTGTTTATTATCTCGCGTATGGAAGAAGGCCAAATCGTTCGCTACGCTCATATTGGTACGGGTAATTTTAATGAAAAAACCGCTCGGCTTTATACCGATTACTCGCTACTCACAGCAAATGAGCTGATCACCAACGAAGTTCGTCGGGTATTTAGTTTTATAGAAAACCCCTATCGCCCAGTGACTTTCGATAATTTAATGGTGTCCCCACAAAATACACGGATTCGTTTAATGGCCTTAATTGACCAAGAAATCGAAAATGCACTCGCTGAACGCCCCAGTGGCATCACATTAAAAATTAATAATCTAGTCGACAAAGAATTGACCGACAAACTGTATGATGCCTCCAATGCAGGTGTCAAAATTCGTTTATTAGTCAGAGGAATGTGCTCTTTAGTGGCGGGTCAAGTCGGCTATAGTGAAAATATTCAAGTAACCAGCATTGTTGACCGTTTTCTTGAGCATGACCGTGTCTATGTTTTCACCAATGCGGGTGACGAAAAAGTCTTTATTTCCTCCGCTGACTGGATGACGCGCAATATTGACTACCGCATTGAAGTTGCCGTTAGTTTAGTCGACCCGCATTTAAAACAACGGGTATTGGATATTTTAGAGCTGCAATTTAGCGATACCGTAAAAGCACGTTATGTTGACAAAGATTTAAGTAATCATTATGTTCCCCGCGGAAATAAACGAAAAATCCAAGCCCAGCTTGCTGTGTATGATTATTTAAAATCAATCGAAACACCTGATACAAGAGCTTAAAAATATGCCAATAACCAACGCCTCAACACCGAGACCACAAGAAATTGCGGCTATAGATTTAGGCTCCAATAGTTTTCATATGGTCATTGCTCGTATTGTTAACGGTGCATTGCAAGTTCTCACTCGTTTGAAAAAACGTGTTCACCTTGCTGATGGCCTAAGTGATACCAATGAATTAAGTGATGAAGCCATGGAGCGTGGCCTTGCCTGCCTCGCGTTGTTTGCCGAACGGTTACAAGGATTTTCCCCTGAGAACGTGTGTATTGTTGGCACACACTCATTACGTGTCGCAACGAATGTGAAACTATTTTTGCAACGCGCTAAAGAAATCATGCCCTATCCTATTGAAATCATTTCAGGCCAAGAAGAGGCTCGATTGATTTTTATGGGCGTTGAACACACCCAACCCGAAAAAGGCCGCAAATTAGTACTTGATATCGGTGGCGGTTCAACTGAGTTAGTCATTGGTGAAAAGTTTGAACCGCTTTTGATTGAAAGCCGCCGAATGGGGTGTGTGAGCTTTGCTCGCACTTACTTCCCAAATGAAGAAATCAATCCTGAATTTTTCAATCGCGCCTACCTAGGGGCTTGCTTAAAGCTAGAAAGCACTGCGATTTTATTTAAAAAACAAACTTGGGACGTCGCGATGGGTGCCTCGGGCACCATCAAAGCTGCCCATAGTGTAATACAAGAATTAGGCTATAAAGACGGTATTATCACCCGTGAACGCCTTATCGAAATCAAGCAAATGGCGTTGAAATATAAGTCATTTAGCGCACTAAATATACTCGGCCTCTCTAATGAACGTAAACACGTATTTGTCCCAGGTTTAGCCATTTTACTTGCCGTCTTTGATTCATTAGAAATTAAAGAGTTACGTTTATCTGACGGTGCATTACGTGAAGGTGTTTTATATGAAATGGAAGGCCGCTTCCGTCACCAAGATATCCGTCAACGTACTGCATTAAGCCTTGCTGAGCATTATAATATTGATAGAGAGCAAGCTAAACGTGTATTAAAAACGATGGAAGAGCTCTATTTCCAATGGGGGCAGCAAAACCCTAAACAACTCAATCCACAGTTAGAATCCATTTTAATATGGGCGGTTATGCTCCATGAAGTTGGCTTAAGTATTAATCATAGTGGTATGCACCGCCATTCTGCTTATATTTTGCAAAATACTAACTTACCGGGTTTCAACCAAGAACAGCAACTATTACTGGCAACATTAGTACGTAACCATCGTAGGGCTATTAAGTATGACGATATCCCTAAATTTAATTTATTTAAAAGAAAACAATTTATGCCGCTTATCCAAATTTTGCGGCTAGCCATTTTGTTAAATAATCAACGCCAATCTACAACAATCCCTTCTTCGTTACGGATAGAAACGGATGATGGGCACTGGACTATCTATTTACCATCTGAATATCTCGTGCAAAATGCATTGATGTTATTAGATTTAGAAAAGGAAAGTGGCTATTGGGAAGATGTTCCCGGTTGGTCGTTAACTATTTGCGCAGAAAATGAGTAATTTGCGGCCATTATTGTAGTGATTTGTTCTTATTATTCATCATTGATGACTTGAAAATCACCGCTTATTTGACTCAACTATTTGATATATTATTTAAATAGGCGACAATAATGATAATAAATTTCGTCCGCTCGCAGACGAATTCATAAAAAGCGCTTTTGCGCTGCTATTGCTTTAAGGATTAAAATGTCACAATCTGCTTTCTCAACCGATGCGGCGCCAACAGTCAACCCGCACTCTCAAAAACTGGCACATATTCGCCAGCAAATCCTGACGCTATTTTTAGATGACGAAGAGTTCGTCCATGCGCTTGTTGAAAATGATCAACACGTCAGTATTGATGACAAAGCAATTAGTGAAAAAATTAGTCTTGTAAAAGAATTGCTACTTGATTTACACACTGCGGATATCGCCGATATCTTAGAAATGCTCCCTTATGATGAGCGTCTCGCGTTATGGCGTCTTGTTGATAATAACGAACGTGGTGAAGTGTTAGTTGAGGCCTCGGTTTCTGTTTGGGATAGCCTAATTAAGGATATGTCTGACAGAGAACTACTGCGCGCCGTTGCCAACTTGCATGTTGACGAACAAGCCTATATTGCTGAGCATTTACCTCGTGACACCATGCGTCGGCTCCTCACCTATTTAGAACCTAGTCTGCGTAGCCGTATTCGCGAAGTTTTACAATATGCGAAAGATAGCGTCGGTCAAATGATGGATTTTGAATTCGTCACCGTACGCCCAAATGTGACGCTAAAAACGGTTCAACGTTATTTACGCCAACGGGGCAAGATCCCAGAAGCGACCGACAAAATTTTCGTTGTCGATAACAGTAATTATTTACAAGGTGAATTACCTCTAACCACTATTTTAACGCAATCCCCTGAAAAAATAGTGGCCGATGTCATGAAGACTGACACAGTGACCTTCTTGCCTGATGAAAAAGGCGAAGACGCAGCGAGTGCGTTCGAACGTTATGACTTAATTTCTGCAGCTGTTGTTGATAACAACGGCCTACTAATGGGCCGCCTGACGGTTGAAGATATCGTTGATAACATTAGTGAAGAAAACGATAACAGTATTCGTCGTATGGGGGGGTTAAGCCCTGAAGAAGACGTTTTCGCCCCTGTCGGCCAAGCCGTTAAAACCCGTTGGACATGGCTAGCCATTAACCTATGTACCGCTTTTGTGGCTTCTCGTGTTATTGGGGTTTTTGAAGATACGATTTCCCAATTAGTCGCCCTTGCCACATTAATGCCTATTGTGGCAGGAATTGGCGGTAATACGGGAAACCAAACCATTACCATGATTGTTCGTGCCATTGCCCTGCACCAGATACAAAACAATAGTTTCTCTTTCTTAATGTTAAGGGAGCTTGGTGTCGCCTTTATTAATGGGGTTGTATGGGGAGGAATTATGGGTGTCGTCACCTACTTCCTTTATGGCGATATCGCTATGGGTGCAGTTATGACATTAGCAATGATCTTGAACCTACTGATGGCGGCTATTATGGGCGTGCTTATTCCACTCATTATGCTGAAAATGGGCAAGGACCCTGCTATCGGTTCTAGCGTGATGATCACCGCCATCACAGATACAGGCGGTTTCTTTATTTTCCTTGGCTTAGCCACACTGTTCCTCGTTTAAATTCGCTCTGCACGCGTCCTACTCTTAGATTAGGCGCGTGCAATCTGTAGCTCCAATTTAGTAATGTCACTTTTTACAGCATAAAGGAATAAACCTTTTGTCGCGATAAGGACATTCAAAATGTTGGTGACTATGTCGGATAAAGAATCAATTAGGATCAATGTTATTCAGGCTGTTACTGAAAAACGATTACGGAGGCGTGACGCTGCCGCTCAACTCGATTTCTTTTAGATTTAATGCAGGGATCCAGCCTTGCTCTCCTGTATCTAATTTTTCGCACCAAATCCAACCATTGGTTTTTTTATATCCAATGACATGTTCCTGTGTTTCCACGTTCAGTTCCAAGGCACTATAGCTTTCTTTGGCCACTCCTGTAGTTTCGCTAGTTAATTCAATTAGCTGCTTCGGAACCCAACCACTCAAACCGTTAAACGAACAAAGATACCAATCATCCCAGCCCTCATCTCCTACGTATTTTTCGCCTACAGTCAACAGATTACCGGCCGAGAAATGAATAGGATTAGGGTATTCAGAAATATGTCTCTTAATCACAATCAGCTGTTTTTTCATTAAGTTACCAATAATAGTTTTTAATTTTTACTATCATACTAGAAAATTAGAGCAAATTCCGTAAAAAAGAAAGAGACGTTTCTATTTTGGAGAACAAGGTGACATTTTAAATCTGAAGTGACATCATTTTACAAAACACTTCCTCGGACAGCAAATCCCAGCTAAAAAACCAAAACCCCGCAAACAACCCTTTTATTTATCTATTAATTAAATGATTTTATAGTTATTTAGTTTATCTAGATTAATAAAGTTAATTATAACGAATAATATCTAGGTAATATTTACTTACCATAATTCAGTAAGAATTTATTAAATTAAATATAATTAACGCTATAACTCACTAATTTAAATATACGATATTCTGCAAAATTCATATTATTAACATCATATAAGGTTATTTATCATCACACCAAATCAATACGCTAACAAATCAAAACTAATTGGAATGTCATTCTTGTTTTTAGGGTTGAGGTTTACAGAATATAGAATTTCCTGCTATAAATATACTCATGCAAGAAAGATACTGTGTATTAAACTAAGTTATACCCATCCAACGTTTTATACCTCTTATCTGCACCAATAAAAATGATTAGCTCATTATTATGAGTCAATGCTTATTATTTTGAATTTATGCAATTTAGTATTACAGGTAGTTAGAAGGAAACTATAATGACACCGCAAACCGCCAGCCAGCCCTCTGCGAGACCTTTGGGCAAAGAAGACTATAAAACATTAGGCTTATCCTCTTTAGGGGGAACTCTTGAGTTTTATGACTTCGTTATCTTTGTTTTTTACGCAAAAATTATTTCCCAACTATTTTTCCCAGGGGATAACGAATTTCTCGCGCTAATGGCAACACTGGGTCTATTTGCAGCAGGTTACCTTGCTCGCCCTCTTGGTGGCATTATCATGGCTCACTTCGGGGATAAAATTGGCCGCAAGAAAATGTTTACCCTCAGTATTTTCTTAATGGCATTCCCAACATTTGTTATTGGTTTCTTACCTACTTTTGAAACTATTGGTGCTGCTGCTCCATTATTACTGCTGTTAATGCGTATTATGCAAGGTGCCGCGATTGGTGGTGAAATGCCAGGTGCATGGGTATTTATTGCAGAGCATACACCAAAGCAACGCTATGGCTTAGGTGTCGGTACACTGACTTCTGGGATCACTGGCGGTATTTTATTAGGCTCTATCGTCGCTATTATTATTGAACGCTCTTATACCACAACTGAAATTCATGATTTCGCATGGCGTATTCCATTTATTCTTGGTGGTGTTTTTGGGTTTATCTCTGTGTATTTACGTCGTTTTTTACAAGAAACCCCGATATTTAAAGAACTGGCAGCCAAAAAGGCCTTGTCACAAGAATTACCCGTCAAAACCGTCATTAAGTCTCATAAACAAGCTTGTATGATCACTGCGGCACTGACGTGGTCATTATCAACCGCTATCGTTGTCACCATTTTGATGACACCAGATGTGGTGTTAAAAGGGATCTATAACATTGATAGGAATGTGGCATTGCAAGCTAACTGCGCGGCGACATTGACCTTAACATTGGGCTGTATCTTCTGGGGTTGGTTAGGCGATAAAACCGGAACACGTACCTCAATGACTTTATCATGGGGTGGATTAGCCGTAACGGCAATTTACTTCTATTCGTCATTATCCAGTGATATTGCGGCGAGTACGTTAATTTTTAACTATGGCTTGATGGGCTTCTTTGTTGGCGCGATTGCAACCACTCCAATTATCAGTACACGCGCATTTCCACCTGAAATTCGCTATTCTGGCCTGTCATTCGCTTACAATGTGGCTTATGCAATTTTTGGTGGTTTAACACCAATATTAACTGGTGCTTGGTTGCAGCAATCTCACATGGCACCTGCCTATTATGTCGCTGGCGTCTCATTATTAGCGGTTGCTGTAGCCTTCATTCCTCTATCTTGGAAAGGTTGGACTGTCAATTCAGAGTCTTCAAACGAAAAATCTGCGGTCTTAAAAGCTTCTAGTTTATAAAATCGATTGCCCCCTATTTACTCGGGGGGCAATCTTAATTGATACAAAATTATTCCCCCGCTCTCCCCCTTTACAAGCACTGAAGTATACAAGTACAGAAATTGACACTTATTCATATTTCCTCCATTTTTCTTTGTACCTATCACGTTAAACTACTAATATGTCTAACTGACTCTTTTTTGTTAGTTTTTTAGTATACAGCCTGACGGATCTCATCCACTTTTTTTGAGTTAAGCGAATTACCCAAAATGAATAAACAAAAACAACGTAAACCTTTTATTCGCTCTGCCATTTTTATTGCCATTATTGCGGTAGCTGGCGTTTCTTGGTACTTTTATCATCAAGAAAAACAATCAGATACACAATCTACTGGCACAGTAGCAAAACCAAACTCACAGCGAAGCGCGATGGGCCGCCCACCACGTGTGTTAGCCCCTGTGCAGTTTGCAGTTGCTGAACAAAAAGTCGTTCCGCGATTTTTATCAGGCCTAGGCACGGTGCAAGCGGCAAATGTTGTCACTGTAACCAGCCGTGTTGAAGGCCAGTTGATGCAGTTGTATTTTACCGAAGGGCAATATGTCAATAAGGGAGATTTATTGGCACAGATTGACCCTCGCCCATTTGAAGTTCAGCTATCACAAGCTGAGGGGCAATTAGCTAAAGACAAAGCAACGTTAGCTAATGCGCAATTAGATTTAGCGCGTTATCAAAAGCTTGCTGGCACTAAAGTGATTTCGCAACAAGAGCTAGATAACCAAAAAGCGGCGGTATTACAGGCACAAGGCAGTATTAAAGTCGACCAAGCGGCCGTTGATAATGCCAAACTGCAATTAACCTACAGTAAAATTACTGCCCCCATCTCAGGGCGGGTTGGTTTAAAACAAGTTGATGTCGGAAACTTTATCTCTTCAGGAACCTCAACCCCTCTTGTTGTTATCACACAAACTCAACCCGCAGATGTCTTGTTTGCTTTACCTGAAGGTGATATTCCCGCGATCCAGCAAGCGCAATCTTCCGGTGAAAAAGTATTGATTGAAGCTTGGGACAGAAACAATATCGCGCTAATCGCAAGCGGTGAGCTACTCAGTACTGATAACCAAATTGATGCTGCGACCGGCACTCTTAAAATAAAAGCGCGCTTTACCAATGAAGAAGAAAAACTTTTCCCTAATCAATTTGTTAACGTAAAAATGCAAGTTGAAACGCTGCAAAATGCCGTGGTGATCCCAACCGCTGCACTGCAAATGGGCAATGAAGGTCATTATGTTTGGGTATTGAGTGATGATAATAAAGTCAGCAAACACAATGTGACCGTGGGGATGCAAGATAGCCAACAAGTCGTTATTGAAAGTGGGCTCGCAGCAAATACCAAAGTCATCACCGATGGTGTTGATAAACTCACCGATGGCACAACTGTCGAAGTCGTTACCGCTGAAAGCATCGCCAAAAAAGAGCCCCGCAAAGGTAAAGCCAATAGCGCGGAGAAAGCGTAATGCAGCCTGAAATGTTAAAAGGCGGTGGGCCTTCTCGTTTATTTATTTTGCGCCCTGTAGCTACCACATTATTCATGGTGGCTATATTACTTGCAGGGATCATCGGCTATCGCTTCTTACCTGTTTCAGCCCTGCCCGAAGTCGATTATCCGACGATTCAAGTTGTTACCCTTTACCCGGGAGCCAGCCCCGATGTGATGACCTCTGCAGTGACTGCGCCTTTGGAAACCCAGTTTGGGCAAATGTCGGGTCTTAAACAGATGTCATCGCAAAGTTCAGGAGGAGCATCAGTTATAACACTGATGTTCCAATTAACGTTGCCTCTAGAGGTTGCCGAACAAGAAGTCCAAGCAGCGATTAATTCCGCCAGTAGTTTACTGCCTTCGGATTTACCCTATCCTCCGATTTATAATAAGGTAAACCCTGCTGACCCGCCTGTACTCACCTTAGCGGTCACCTCTGATGCGATGCCATTAACGCAGGTACAGGATATTATTGAAACGCGAATTGCCCAGAAAATATCCCAAGTTAATGGAGTGGGTTTAGTCACCTTAGCCGGTGGTCAACGCCCTGCTGTTCGCGTGAATTTAAACCCACAAGCCATGGCAGCCAAAGGGCTGGATAGCGAAACCATCCGCCTAGCCATCAACAATGCTAACGTCAACTCCGCAAAAGGGAGTTTCGATGGGCCAACGCGAGCAGTGACGCTTTCTGCTAACGACCAAATGAAGTCACTTGACGACTATCGTCAGCTTATTGTGGCCTTCCAAAATGGTGCGCCTGTGCGTTTAGGCGATATTGCAACGATTGCACAAGGTGCCGAAAATGCCTATTTAGGGGCATGGGCAAATAATGAACAGGCGATTGTGATCAATGTGCAGCGGCAGCCCGGTGCTAACGTCATTGAAACCACAGATACCATTCGTACGCTGTTACCCGAATTAATTGAAAGCTTACCTAAATCGGTTAATGTCGATATTTTAACCGATAGAACCAGTACTATTCGAGCGTCCGTTAATGATGTACAGTTTGAGTTAATGTTAGCCATCGCCCTCGTGGTGATGGTGATTTATTTGTTTTTACGCAATGGAATTGCCACCTTAATACCGGGCATTGCGGTACCGCTGTCCCTCGTTGGTACCTTTGCAGTCATGTATTTTTGTGGTTTTTCTGTCAATAACCTCACCCTAATGGCATTAACCATCGCCACAGGTTTTGTGGTCGATGATGCGATAGTGGTGATTGAAAATATTTCCCGCTACTTAGAAAAAGGCGATAAGCCTATGGTCGCTGCACTCAAAGGGGCGGGTGAAATCGGGTTTACCATTATCTCCCTCACCTTTTCTTTAGTTGCAGTATTAATCCCGCTGTTATTTATGGGGGATATTGTCGGCCGGTTATTCCGCGAATTTGCCATTACCCTAGCCGTGGCTATTTTGATCTCCGCTGTCGTCTCTTTAACGTTAACGCCAATGATGTGTGCACGTTTATTAAAACCAGAGTCGCAACATAAACATAACCGTTTTGAACTAGCGTGTGAGCGTTTCTTTGACCGTATGGTTGCTGGATACGCAATTTGGTTAAAACGTATTCTTAATCACCAATGGTTAACGCTTTCTGTGGCGCTAGGCACCATGGTGCTGACTGTTTTGCTGTATATGTGGATCCCAAAAGGTTTTTTCCCTTTGCAAGACAGTGGAATTATTCAAGGGTCAATTGAAAGCCGTCAATCTATTTCTTTTGCGGCCATGGCGCAAAAGCAACAGGAAGTTGCGTCAAAATTATTGGCAGACCCTGCGGTTGATAATGTCACCACTTATGTGGGGGTTGATGGTAGCAACCCAACATTAAACAACGCGCGTCTCCAAATTACCTTAAAGCCCCTTGATGAGCGTGAAGATAGAGTGGTGGCGATTATTGATCGTCTACAACAATCCGTGGATAACATTGCCGGGGTGAATTTATATTTGCAGCCTATGCAAGATCTCACCATCGATACGCAAGTTGCACGCACACAGTATCAATTTACGTTACAGGCAGGTTCACTAGAGGGATTAACCACTTGGGTTCCACGCTTGTTAGAAGCCCTAGAACAACAACCTGAACTCACGGATGTCAGTAGTGATTGGCAAAATAAAGGGCTAGTTGCCTATGTGAATGTTAACCGTGATACCGCAAGCCGTTTTGGTATCACAATGTCAGCCATTGATAACGCTTTATATAATGCATTTGGGCAGCGAATGGTTTCAACCATATACACACAGTCAAATCAATATCGTGTGATATTAGAACATGACACACAAACCCGTGATGGTATGGATGCGCTGAATGATATTCGTCTAAAAGGCACTGATGGAGCCATTGTGCCACTAAGCACCTTGGTAAATATTCAAGAAGGTAATGGGCCATTAGCCATTAATCACCTCGACCAATTTCCCGCGGTGACATTCTCGTTTAATGTGGCGAATGGCGCTTCGCTTGAGTCTGCCGTCAATGCCGTGAAATTGGCCGAATCACAAATTGCTATGCCAAAATCCATTACCACACAATTCCAAGGGGCGACTTTAGCCTTTGAAGCTGCACTAAGCAGCACTATCTGGTTAATTGCAGCCGCAATTGTGGCGATGTATATCGTATTAGGCATTTTATATGAGAGCTTTATCCACCCGATTACGATTTTATCTACCTTACCGACTGCGGGGGTTGGCGCATTACTTGCTTTAATGATGGCAGGAAAAGACCTTGATGTTATTGCAGTCATCGGCATCATCTTATTAATTGGTATCGTGAAAAAGAACGCCATTATGATGATTGACTTTGCCCTTGCTGCAGAGCGTGAACAGGGAATGTCCCCTTATGATGCCATCTACCAAGCTTGCCTACTGCGTTTTCGCCCAATTTTAATGACCACCATGGCGGCATTACTAGGAGCCTTGCCATTAATGCTAAGTACAGGTGTCGGTGCAGAATTACGCCAACCATTAGGAATTTGTATGGTTGGTGGCTTAATTATGAGCCAAATCCTTACCTTATTTACCACACCGGTTATTTACTTATTGTTCGACCGTCTTTCTCATTATCTTAAAGACCGTCGCCAAGCGAAGAAGGCACAGGTGTCATAATGAAGCGCTTCTTTGCTCTATTTATTAGCCGCCCGGTAGCAACGACGCTGATTAGCGTTGCGATTACTTTGTGTGGTGCCCTGAGTTTTCTATTTTTACCGGTTTCTCCGTTGCCTCAAGTAGATTACCCTGTGATTAACGTGACAGCGTCACTTCCTGGGGCGTCACCCGAAACCATGGCGTCCTCCGTTGCGACACCTCTTGAACGCTCTTTAGGCAGTATTGCTGGGATCAGCGAAATGACCTCAAGCAGTGCGCTTGGGCGAACCACTATTACCCTTGAGTTTAATCTCGACAAAGACATTAATAACGCGGCTCGGGAAGTGCAAGCTGCGATTAATGCCGCGCAAAACCTGCTGCCCAGCGGTATGCCAAGCCGTCCACGTTATTACAAGTCTAATCCGTCTGATGCGCCAATTATGATTTTAACCATGACCTCAGAGACCATGGGCACTGGCGAAATTTATGATATTGCATCTACCCGTTTAGCCCAGCGAATTGCGCAAATTGAAGGGGTTAGTGAAGTTTCAGTTGGTGGCGGCTCGCTCCCTGCCGTACGGGTTGAACTCAACCCAACCGCCCTATTTAACCAAGGGGTTTCCCTTGATGCCGTGCGCTCAGCCATTAGTAGTGCTAACGTTCGCCAACCGCAAGGCTATATCAATGATGACGAAAAACGTTATCAAGTACAGACTAATGATGAGTTAAAAAAAGCAGCCGATTATCGACCAATTATTGTTCATTACAGCCAAGGCAATGCTGTAAAGCTCAGCGATGTCGCCAATGTTAAAGATTCCATTGAAAACGTACGCGCTGCCGGTATGGCAGACGGTAAACCGGCTATTTTGATTGTCATTCGTCGTGAAGCTGGCGCCAATATTATTGAAACAGTGAACCGTATTCGTGCTGAATTGCCTGAATTCAATGACATGATCCCTGCCGCTATTGATTTAAAAGTGGCACAAGACAGAACACCGACCATCCGCGCGTCTCTAGCCGAAGTGGAACGTGCTCTACTGATTGCCGTTGCCTTGGTGATCCTCGTGGTGCTGCTGTTCTTACGCTCAGGTCGCGCTACTTTGATCCCTGCCGTTGCTGTCCCTGTCTCATTGATTGGGACTTTTACGGCCATGTATTTATGTGGCTTTAGTTTAAATAACTTGTCATTGATGGCATTAACGGTTGCGACGGGCTTTGTGGTTGATGATGCCATTGTCGTATTAGAAAATATCTCACGTCATATCGAAAATGGTAAAAAACCGTTTATTGCGGCGGTTAAAGGCGTGCATGAAGTCGGCTTTACCGTCGTTTCCATGAGTATTTCCTTAGTGGCTGTTTTTATTCCGCTACTGCTTATGGATGGACTGGTCGGCCGTTTATTCCGCGAATTTGCCATTACCCTTGCAACCGCTATCGGTATTTCTTTGGTGATCTCATTAACGCTCACCCCTATGATGTGTGCTTACTTACTGAAGAAACGCCCTCGCAACGTCAAAGCCAAACATCGCGGGTTTGGACGTGTGTTGCTGCGCTTGCAAGAAAGTTATGGCATCGCTTTAAAATGGGTACTCGAACATCGCCGTAGTGTTCTCGCGGTGCTATTTGCCACAATCGGCTTAAACGTTTATCTGTATATTACCGTTCCGAAAACTTTCTTTCCTGAACAAGATACCGGCCGTGTGCTGGGCTTTGTTCGCGCAGACCAAAGTATTTCATTCCAGTCAATGAAAGAAAAAATGACCCGTTTTATGCAGCAAGTTAAAGCCGACCCAGCGACGGATAATGTCACCGGTTTTACTGGCGGTAGCCGGGTAAACAGCGGTTTTATGTATATCTCATTAAAACCACTGGGTGAACGTACTGAAAGTTCAGCTGAAGTCATTAATCGGTTACGCATGAAATTAGCCAATGAGCCAGGGGCTAACCTGTTTATGATGCCAGTACAAGATATTCGTGTGGGAGGTCGACAAGCCAATGCCAGCTATCAGTTTACGCTGCTTGCGGATGAGCTTTCTGCATTGCGTGACTGGGAACCCGCCATTCGTAAAGCACTCGGTGAATTGCCACAGCTGACAGATGTGAACTCAGATAAGGAAGACAAAGGCGCAGAAATGGCGATCACCTACGATAGGGACTTAATGGCCCAGCTAGGTATCGATGTCCGTGAAGCTAACAGTTTGCTTAACAACGCATTTGGCCAACGCCAAGTTTCCACTATTTATGAAGCAATGAACCAATATAAAGTGGTGATGGAAGTTGCCCCTGAATATACGCAAGATGTCAGTTCCCTCGACAAAATGTTTGTTATCAATAAAGATGGTGACGCTATCCCGCTGTCTTATTTTGCTCGTTGGCAGCCGGCGAATGCGCCATTAAGCGTGAACCACCAGGGGCTATCAGCTTCATCCACTATCGCATTTAATGTCGCTGACGGTTATACCTTAAATGATGCCATCGTCGAAATAGAAAAAACCATGACTGCGCTTGGCGTGCCATCTACAGTGCGAGGGTCTTTTGCAGGAACGGCACAAATATTCCAAGAAACTTTGCAATCACAATTATTTTTGATTTTAGCCGCTATTGTGACTGTCTATTTAGTTCTTGGGATTCTATATGAAAGTTATATTCACCCACTGACAATTTTATCAACTTTGCCTTCTGCTGGTGTCGGTGCATTATTAGCCCTTGAGTTATTTGACACACCATTTAGTTTAATCGCTTTAATCGGCATCATGCTATTAATTGGGATCGTCAAGAAGAACGCCATTATTATGGTGGATTTTGCTATTCAAGCACAAAGAACAGCGGGTTTAACCGCTCAAGAAGCCATTTTCCGTGCCAGTTTATTACGTTTTCGCCCTATTTTAATGACGACACTCGCCGCCATTTTTGGTGCGTTACCGTTAATGTTAGGTAGTGGTGATGGAGCAGAACTACGTCAACCTCTCGGGATCACCATTGTCGGTGGCTTAATAATGAGCCAATTGCTGACTTTATTTACCACTCCTGTTGTGTATTTAAGTTTTGATAGCTTAAGGCAACGTTGGCAGCGCAAAAAGTCATTAACGCATAAGATTGTGGAGAATAACCATGAAGCTTAGGTTAAATAGCGTTAGTACTCGGCTTTTTTTAGCTATTTTTGCGACATGCTTATTGCTAGTGCTAATTATGCACCAAGGCGTGCGCATGAGTTTTCAACATGGCTTTATTGACTATATTAAAGAAAATGACCAACAACGCGTTGAGCAGGTTTCTTCCGCCCTTGCGGAACAATATGAAGAAATGGGCAATTGGCGGTTTTTGATTGGTAATGATCGCATTTTCTTTCGCATTCTGCGCTCTGTAGAACATCAACAACATCGTGGCCCGATGCGACAGCGCTGGCGAACCATTTTTTGGGTTTATGATACACAAGACCGGCTAATTTTCGGGCAAGACACGCCCCTACCGAGCAAAGTTCTCCGTGAGCCTATTGTTACTAGCAATGGTGAAACCGTCGGTTGGCTCGTTGCCAGCTATGAAACGGGAATCAGCAGCGCCCTTGACCGCCGTTTTGATACCAAACAAATGTATACCAGTTGGATCATCGCTGGGCTGTCTTTATTTGTGGCTCTGATTGCCACATTGTTCCTTGCCCGTAGTTTTTTGAAACCCATCAAGCGGTTACTCGAAGGCACTAACCGGCTCGCCAATGGAGACTTTGCCACGCGGGTTCCTGAGTCTGGCCGCGATGAACTTGGGCAACTGGCTAAAGATTTTAACCATCTGGCCTCTACCCTTGAAAAAAACGAACAAATGCGGCGTGATTATATGGCGGATATTTCCCATGAGCTCCGCACGCCGTTGTCAGTTCTGCGAGGCGAATTAGAAGCGGTGCAAGATGGCGTCCGGCAAGCCACTCCCGAAACAATCAATTCCCTACTGAATGAAACTCAAACTTTAATTAAGCTGGTTAATGACCTCCACCAGCTCTCGTTATCGGATAGAGGCTCATTGGTCTATCGTATGCAACTTACCGATATCATTCCTTTAATTGAAATGGCGATAGGCCAAGCTCGCTGGCGGTTAGAAGACCAACAACTTTCAGTTGAACGGCAATTTATTGCACAAGGCAACGTGTTTGCAGACCCTGACCGCATCACTCAGTTATTCTATAACTTAATGGAAAACAGCTTACGCTATACGGACCCACAAGGTAAAATTGCCATTCAAGTCACACAAGACCACAACCAGCTCAGTATAATTTGGCAAGATAGCGCCCCGGGGCTGACTACTGAGCAATGCCAACATTTATTTGAACGTTTTTACCGTGCTGAAGGTTCTCGTAATCGCGCCAGTGGCGGTTCAGGTTTAGGGTTGGCCATTTGCTATAATATTGTTGAGGCTCACCATGGGACAATTTCCGCAGCACCGTCACCATTAGGTGGTGTCAAAATTACCATTAATTTACCGATTCAATTAAAAGACAAAGGTTTATGATCATGACTGAACAGAGCAATACCCCTATTTTGGTTGTGGAAGATGAACCCAAGCTAGGCCAACTGCTGTTCGATTACTTACAAGCTGCAAATTATCAACCCGCATTAATTGCACGGGGTGACCAAGTAATCGACTATGTTAAACAACATCAACCTGCACTCATTTTATTAGATTTAATGTTACCTGGTATGGACGGCATTTCAGTATGTCGTGAACTACGAAAATTCAGTGATGTTCCCATTATTATGGTGACAGCAAAAACCGAAGAAATTGACCGTTTATTAGGGTTAGAAATTGGGGCTGACGACTATATTTGTAAGCCTTTTAGCCCGCGAGAAGTCGTGGCTCGAGTCAAAACGATTTTACGCCGTTGCCAGCCAAATATGACAACTAGCAATAGCCAAACTAATAGCAATAATCAAACCAAGCTTATTATTGATGAAAATGCATTTCAAGTACGCTATGGCTCACAGTTACTTGAACTCACACCCGCTGAATTTCGGCTACTCAAGTTTATGTCTGATAATGCAGGTATGGTGTTTTCTCGCGACCAGTTACTGGATATCTTATATGACGACCACCGCGTAGTAACGGACCGTACAATTGATAGTCACGTCAAAAATTTACGCCGTAAATTAGAGTCCCTTGATAACGAAAAAACCTTTATTCGTTCAATATATGGCCTCGGCTACCGTTGGGATGAATATTAAGCAATCAATAGACATACTATTCTTGTGGGATATTTGGTTTTTTTATCAAATAGGAGTAAAATCCTCATCCCTTAAAAACACTCTCTCGTATGAGTGAGTGCTGACTTGACATCAGATAGAGAATAACCATGTTTACACCAGAGCTTTTGTCCCCTGCCGGTTCATTAAAAAATATGCGCTACGCCTTCGCGTACGGCGCAGACGCCGTTTATGCAGGACAGCCTCGTTACAGCTTACGCGTACGAAATAACGAATTTAATCACGAAAACTTAGCTAAAGGCATTCAGGAAGCCCATGAGTTGGGTAAAAAGTTTTATGTGGTGGTGAATATTGCCCCTCATAATGCGAAATTAAAAACCTTTATTCGTGATTTAACCCCCGTCATTGAAATGGGCCCAGATGCTCTGATCATGTCTGACCCTGGCCTTATTATGATGGTTCGTGAAGCGTTTCCTGAGATGGATATTCATTTATCAGTGCAGGCCAATGCAGTTAACTGGGCATCGGTGAAGTTTTGGAAACAAATGGGCTTAACACGTGTGATCTTATCTCGCGAATTATCCCTCGAAGAAATTGCTGAAATTCGTCAACAAGTACCGGAAATCGAACTTGAAGTCTTTGTCCATGGTGCCCTTTGTATGGCCTATTCCGGCCGTTGTCTACTTTCGGGTTATATTAATAAACGCGACCCAAATCAAGGGACTTGCACCAATGCTTGCCGCTGGGAATATAACGTACAAGAAGGTAAAGAAGATGATGTGGGTAATATTGTCCATGTGCATGAACCTATCCCTGTACAAAATGTGGCACCAACCCTAGGTGCGGGCGCGCCAACAGATAAAGTCTTTATGATAGAAGAAGCTAAACGTCCAGGCGAATATATGACGGCCTTTGAAGACGAACATGGCACTTATATCATGAACTCTAAAGATTTACGTGCAATCGAACACGTTGAAAACCTAACAAAAATGGGTGTTCACTCATTAAAAATTGAAGGCCGCACAAAATCGTTTTATTACTGTGCTCGTACTGCACAAGTCTATAGACGTGCGATTGACGATGCTGTCGCAGGAAAACCCTTTGACCCAACGTTGTTATCTACTTTAGAAGGGTTAGCACACCGTGGTTACACTGAAGGTTTCTTGCGTCGCCACACTCACGATGCCTACCAAACCTATGAATATGGCTATTCTGTTTCTGAAACTCAGCAATTTGTGGGTGAATTCACAGGTAAACGTGTCAATGGTATGGCTGAGGTTGATGTAAAAAATAAATTTAGTGTTGGGGATAGCTTAGAGATGATGACCCCGGCGGGTAATATTGTCTTTACTTTGGACTCATTAGCAAACCGCAAAGGTGAAGCGATTGATGTTGCACCCGGTAACGGCCATGTGGTTTACCTGCCAATCCCTGAGGATGTCGATGTTAATTTTGGTTTGTTGATCCGTAACTTAGCAGGAACAACGACCCGCGCACCTCACCAAACTCAGGCAGAAAAGCAAATTGCAGGCTAACCGCCACTCCGTGTTTTTTAAATAGTTTGTTCGCTAAAAGCCAAAATCTCATCGTTTAACGTTTTGATATTTTGGCTTTTTTTTATCTATTATATGATATTATTTCACTTTATATGCTTTTTCTTATATGAGAATCATTCGCGTTATTGACATTTACATTGAAAAGTGCACTGAATATCCAATTTTATGCAACAGATCACATCAATTGGCTATTCAATATCGTATAGTCACTCTTGAAAACGAAGAACTAGAAAGTCATAAAATAAGACTAGGAACCACCTCCTTGGCTGGCTCAATCTCCCTTGAGCTAGCCATTTCTTTTATCTGCAATTTCTATTTCATTTCTCTTGTTAACGCTATTACTGTAAAAAATCTAAAATAAGCTCATCAATATCTTATAAATCCATTTATACTCATTTTAACGAATATTTGCCATATGTTAAGCCGAATGGATGGGTATATATGAATCAATATCAGTCAGCCATGATTATCCTTAATGGTAAACAAGCCAATCACGCTGAGCTGCGAAAGGCCATTACTCACTTACGTAATGAAGGCCATCAAATTCAAGTCCGTATTCCGTGGGAATTGGATGATACTTATTATTTTATTTCTCAGGCAATAAAACATGGCGTTGATACCATCATTGCCGCAGGAGGTGACGGCACAGTAAATGCGGTTGCCAGTACCTTGATGAAGTTCCCGAGTGACTCTCGCCCTACTTTAGGAATTCTCCCGATGGGAACGGCAAATGATTTTACCACCAGCGCGAATATTCCACTGGATATTGAAGCCGCCCTTGCTCTCTCATTAAAAGGTAAAGCTGTTCCCATTGATATTGCGCAAGTCAATAAGCAATATTATTTTCTCAATATGGCAACTGGCGGCTTTGGGACGCGTATTACCACCGAAACGCCTGAAGCACTGAAATCAGCATTGGGCGGTGCCGCTTACGTGATAAATGGCTTATTGCGCCCTGATACGCTGAAAACGGATATTTGCCGCATTGAGGGCGAAAACTTTAGTTGGGAAGGTGAAACGTTGGTCATCGCTGTCGGAAACGGCCGCCAAGCGGGCGGAGGACAACAACTGACACCGCAAGCACTGATTAATGATGGTGCATTAAATTTACTGATTATTCCTGCAAGGGATGTCATACCCGCATTTTTAGCAAACCTATTTTCAGACGATAAAAACGAGCACTTGGTCGAAAAGCAATTATCATGGGTAAAAATTTCATCTCCTCACGATATGATCTTAAACCTTGATGGTGAGCCATTATCGGGAGATACCTTTACGTTCGCAGTGCAGCCGAATGCTATTCAGTGCCGGTTGCCGCCTCAATGTAACTTATTAGCTTAAAATATAACGAGAAAGCCCAAGTTTTCGGGCTTTCAATCATTACAGGCTACCACCATGCATGGAAGTGGTGTACTGGGCCAATCCCCTTGCCAACTTCTAAACTGTCCGCTTGCTCTAACGCAGCTTGTAAATAGGCTTTAGCCTGCGTAACCGCTTCTTGCCAATCAGAGCAACGAGGGCGCAGAGCAGCCAGAGCCGCTGACAAAGTACACCCAGTACCATGAGTATTTTTAGTATTTACACGAATAGAGGTAAAGCGCCATTCACCTTCAGGTGTGATTAACCAATCAGGGCTTTCAGCATCACTTAGGTGCCCGCCTTTCATCAACACCGCTTGGCAACCTTTTTCAAGTAATTTATACCCCTGAGTCAACATTTGGCTTTCTGTTTGTGCAACTTTCTCGTCTAGTAATACCGCAGCTTCAGGGAGATTCGGTGTAATTATAGAAGCGAGGGGTAATAATTGTTGGCGCAATGCCTCAACCGCATCGGGCAATAGTAACGGGTCGCCACTTTTAGCCACCATGACAGTATCCAATACCACATACGGGATTGGATATTGCTTCAGCGCATTCGCCACCACTACGATATTACTTTGATTAAACAACATGCCGATTTTTGCACTATCAATTCGTACATCACTGAGAACAGAATCTAATTGTGCCGCCACAAACTCAGGGGGTAAGTCTTGGACGGATTGCACGCCTAGGGTATTTTGAGCCACCAATGCCGTCATCACACTCGTACCATAAGCCTCTAATGCAGAGAACGTTTTTAAATCCGCCTGAATACCCGCCCCACCCGATGGGTCTGTTCCGGCTATGGTTAACGCATTGATCCTCATGAGTGATTCCCCTTTTAGGCTAAAGCATTTGAATAGATTGATAAGTGAGGTTTACTGAAATCATTTTAAATCAAACAATAAAACTGCCTAGATTGTCTCACATCATTTAACAAATATCAGCGGTTAGTGAATGAATTTTAATGACTTAAATAAAAAGGAGAAATATATTACACAAGAAAAGTTAGCGTGACTTATAAGTACACATTAGGCAAATGAAGATTACCGACACCCCGCTGTTTTAATAGCAGGGCAAATGCCTCTACTTCCGTTTGGGTTGCCGCAGGCCAGTTAGCCGCTTCGTTTTTTACGCCATGTTGCTGAAAGGCATTAACTTTTATTCGTGTGTTTGCAGGAAGTTGATTTAAGAAATCGGCCAGTTTATCAATATGTTCTAGATAATCTGTTTGCTGAGGAATATATAATAAACGCAACTCATACAATTTCCCCGCTTGTGCAAGGAATTGAATTGATTGAAATACACGCTGGTTATCTTTCCCAGTTAATCTTAAGGCACACTCATCGCTCCATGATTTTAAATCAATCATTACGCCATCAGTATACTCAATTACCTTACTCCACCCGGCAGAAGCAAGATGGCCATTACTATCAATAAAGCAGGTTAAATGTTTCAGTTCCGGTGTGTCTTTAATCGCTTTAAATAATTCAATAATAAAGGGTAACTGTGTTGTTGCTTCCCCACCACTAATGGTTATACCATTCAGAAAGACAACATTTTTTTTTAAGTCATTGATAGCATCATTAACACTTAACGATACTGTCATTGGGCTTGAATTCTTAGTGCACGTTTGTAAACAAGTGTCACAGAGCTGGCAGGCATCGCTATCCCATATAACCTTACCATCAACAAATGATAACCCATTATGAGGACAGGTTAAAACGCAGTCCCCACAATGGTCACAGAGCGCCATGGTATATGGATTATGGCAATTCAAACAACGTAAATTGCAACCTTGCAAAAAGATAACATGTCGATTGCCCGGCCCATCTACGCAGGAAAAAGGAATAACCTTATTCAGCGTAGCGCATCGATTGCTCATTGCTGATGACTCGCTGCTGACGGGCTGTAATTTTACAGTTCTTAGTCGCTTCTTCACCTAACCAGGTAGTATTGCTTCTAGAACCTTGTTCTTTGTATTTTTCGATATCTGACAAACGCACCATATAGCCAGTGACACGGACTAAATCATTACTTGCCACGTTTGCGGTAAATTCGCGCATCCCACAACTAAACGCCCCTTTGCACAATTGCATTAATGCTTGCGGGTTTTGTTTAATCGTTTCATCGATGGTTAAAATGTCACTGATCCCAGATAAATAGTGTTTGTGATGAGGTGCAACGGCTTGAATATGCGACACAGGATCGGGTTCTTCACCATATGGAATACGAGCCCCCGGCGTCGTTCCTATGTCTGAGCTAATCCCAGATTGCGCATGAAGCATAGCTCGGTTTTTATAGCCATATTTAACCGGTATTGTTTCAACAAAGTCTGCCAATTGTTCACTAATTTGATAAGACAATGGTAAAGCTGGTGAATTCGCTTGGTACTGGCCTTTCACGCCATCTTTTTCCATCAAGATATTCACGGCCTCTGCTAAACCATAAATACCAAACATCGGTGCAAAGCGTTCTGGCTCAATTAACCCCTCTTGAACAAGAAAACTGGTTTGGAAGAAATTAGATTCCTCATATAAAAATGCGCTACGTGTTTCAATGAGTTCCATTTGTAACTCACAATACTTTTTCAATTGCACATTTAAAAAATCAGCTGAATTTTGACTGCGTAACGCAACTTCGCGCAAATTAATACGAACTAAAGTGCTTCCGCCACCCGCAACAGGTAATGCATTATAACAACTGACAATACCGTAACCTTGTTCATCAAATGCCGCACTATGAATAATATCATTTGCAATATGTGGCTTACTACATTCACAAATATTCTCAATCGCTTGTAAGAAAAGTGACTCTGGTGTGCGTTGTGGGTGATAAACAAATGTTAGGTTAGGTGCGACTTGTTTCAGTTCTGCATCAATCCGTAAAATCAAACGGCAAATAACGTTGTCATCTGGCCCAATATTGGCATGCATAAAAGCATCAGGTAGAGTTCGGTCTAACTGCACCCAGAATCTTTTTAGTTTTGGATACAGTTGTTCTTCTGTCAACTCACCCACGTATGGCATGAGGACTTTATCTAAATACCCTAAAAACACAGGGAAATTGGTTACCGAAGGGACGTGGTGGTATAAAATCATCAGATGATTAAGGGCGTCATCAAAGTCCTCAGCAGGGGCTAACTCTAAGTATTTTGAACCTTGCTTGAGGTATTTTACATAATCGGGCAATACATAACGTGGCTTATACGGTGCATTTCCTTCATACATATCACAAATAATACGTTCATTTAACGCATCCGTTAGGGGTTGGCTCATCGCAAGGTAAGGAATATTGCTATCAGCCTCTATCGCTAAAAAATTGGCTTTTTGTTTTGGTGATAATATTTTGTCTGTAGCGATAGCCAAGCATTTTGCTTGATATTCAGTCAGTGGTTCTTGGCGTTTCATCATGGTGATGTTCCTTTGTTAGTTAGAAGCCATAGTTACGCACAGCAATGTATATGCTATAAACCTTTAAGTACTCGCTCCTACCCGTGTTGACATGCAGCAGCTTATACCTGCCGCCTATAACACTCATTTCATCCCATTGAGACAAGTCATTATTTGACGTGCATCATACTTTTTAGATTTGTTTGCACGCTATTTTTCATAAATGTCTGCTCTATCAACATTACTAGTCGTAATCACCTAAATTGTTAAAAATATCTTTTATTACAAAAAGTTAAATACAACAATAATGAGTGACACAATATTTTCTCTTATTCTTGATTAAAAAATTCTCTTTCATTTTTTCTTATCAAATAACGGCCTTATTAATAAGAAAATGAAATACCTTATTTATTATTATTGGTTATTTTTAGGAGGATTAGCCTATTCAACAACCAATCTGATAAGTTAACATCCAATTTATCTATCGATTATCCTACTTAAAAACAGGAAAAATTAAACGGTTCTATCATGACCAGCCAATTATTATCCTTAACTATGTAATAAATACTGTTATATTCTGTACATCTTAATTAAAATAATTTCACTCAAAATTATAATAATAATGCTAATCTGATAATCATTAGAGAGCTAATCATCATTTTTATATCTGCGATACAGAACTGGATTTACAATGAGAGTTTATAAAAACATACAGTTGGCCGTAGGTGCATCGCTACTCATGAGCACCTCAATCTGCATATCATCGCCTGCCGTTGCACAAGAGCAATCGGCAAATTTATGGGATACATTTAAAAGTAATGTCAGTACCACATGGGACTCAGACAAATATGAGCTATACGTTCCCGCTGTGACTTGGCATAACCGTGCAATGTACGACAAGAAAAAAACAGATGAATATAACGAGCGCCCTTGGGGTCTGGGCTTTGGTAAATATCGTTATGATGAAGACAATGACTGGCATGCTATCTATGCAATGGCATTTAAAGATTCACATAATGATTGGGAGCCAATTGGTGGTTATGCATTCCAGAAAATGTGGATCCCCGGGGACATTGATGGTTTTCGCATGGGAGCTGGCTTCACTCTAAGTGTTACTGCCCGCAAGGATATGTACTATATTCCGATCCCAGCACCGCTTCCTCTGGTATCAGTGGAATATGACAAACTTTCGCTACAAGCCACTTATATTCCGGGAACTTATAATAACGGTAACGTATTATTCGCTTGGTTACGTTGGCAATGGTAATTTAAGTACTTCATTACTGTATAAAAAGGCCGGTGGGATATTCCCACCGACCTTTTTATTATCAGAAAATCAAATTTAGCTCAGCTGTTGGCTTTTGGTTAAATCTTGCTTTTTAGCCCCTGAGAACTGGTACCCAACCCATAGAACCGCTATCCATAATGGCATAATTAATACCGAGATACGTAAGCCGTCCATTGTCAGGATAATCCCTAAAATTAACAGCAAAAATGCTAAGCATAGATAGTTCCCAAATGGATACCAAATGCTTTTAAATTTCGTTTCAACACCTTGTTTGTTCATTGCCGCTCTGAACTTCAAATTTGAAACACAAATCATAATCCAGTTCAGAACTAACGTCGTCACAACCAATGACATTAATAATTCGAAAGCTTTACCTTCCATCACAAAGTTAATTAAAATCCCGCCAGAAGTCGCAATACCTGAAACTAATAATGCCATGACTGGAACGCCACCTTTATTCACTTTTGCAAGAAATTTAGGTGCATTACTTTGTTGTGCCAAACCATACAACATACGGCTTGTCGCATAAGCCCCGCTGTTATAAACAGACAACGCAGCGATCAAAATGACAACGTTCAACGAATTAGCAACCAGTAAATCCCCTAATTCGTGGAAAATTAATACAAATGGGCTTGTTTTGCCATCAAGGTCAACCCAAGGGTACAACGCTAACAATACGGCTAACGAGCCAATATAAAAAATCAAGATACGGTACACAACTTGGTTTATCGCTTTTGGAATGCTTTTATCTGGGTCTTCTGCCTCTGCGGCCGTAATACCGACTAGCTCTAAGCCCCCAAATGAAAACATAATAATAGCCAAAGCCATTATTAGCCCATTAAAACCATTAGCAAAGAAACCGCCATACTCCCATAAGTTACTCACTTTCGCTTGTGAGCCACCATGACCGCTAAGTAGTAAGTAGCAACCAAAAATAATCATAGCTACGACAGCAATAACTTTAATCAATGCAAACCAGAATTCAGTTTCCCCATAAGAGCGAACATTAACCAAGTTAACGGCATTTACCGCAATAAAAAACACCGCGGCAGAAACCCATATCGGGAGCTCAGGCCACCAGTGTTGCATATATTTACCTGCGGCCGTCAGTTCTGTCATCCCAACAAGGATAAACATAACCCAGTAATTCCACCCTGAGAGGAAGCCCGCAAAACCACCCCAATACTTAAATGCAAAATGGCTAAATGAACCCGCGACCGGTTCCTGAACAATCATTTCTCCCAACTGGCGCATGATAAGAAAAGCAATAAACCCACACAATGCATAGCCAAGTAAAACTGATGGCCCTGCCATTTGTATGGTTGTTGCTATTCCGAGGAATAACCCTGTACCAACAGCGCCTCCCAAAGCAATCAATTGGATATGCCTATTTTTTAATCCCCGCTTTAGCGTCTGTTGCTGTTGCGCCATAACTTTACCCTTTCGTCCTCTTACTTGCTTTTTATCGCCCAAACTAATGATAATGACACAAGTTTATTTGAATTTTCTTATTAACACTACATTCTTCTGGCGCTGTTTTTACCCTATTCTACGAACCAGAAGCTGGTGCTATTAGTTATTTTTTTTCATCACATAACAAAATGATACCGCAGGATAGTTACCCCAACTCAATATCATGGATTGTGCATTAAAAAGCAAATTCAAAATGGTAACAAGTCAGTTACACGACAAATACCAAAAATAAAGTCCTCTCCTCCTTGGTCGCACAGGCTATCCATCGCTAAAAGATAGAGAAAAATACAGGCCAAGATTGCACTTATAACAATAATTAATTTACGACCAAACACCGATGATTCCTTCATATTTCTATGATGATTTTATTTTTCAAATGATTACAATACTAAGGTACTGCTATTTTATGATTGATTTCACTTATGGCATTGCACGTAATGCGTTTATAAAATAAATGGTACTCTAATTTCGAGCCTTAAATTTGAGGAAAATATGCAATTGACCTCTTTTTACAAAAATTTCGCTCATTTTAGGTGCTATTGGCCATTAACTTATTCTGATTGTGCTTTTTTTATCCTAAAAATAGGAAATACCGCACAAGCAGCCTTTGTCATGATGAAATGAAGTTGTGTATACTTCTGCTACCGTAAAACTAGAAAACATTTGAGATGCCACAAGATAACCACTTAGCACTTGTTTATGCTTTGAGTAAATGGATAGAAGAACACTTAGGGCGCGTGATCCACTTAGAAGAGCTCGCGGCTTATTCAGGCTATTCACTTTGGCATATGCAAAAAATCTTTAAAGAAGTCACAGGGATTTCACTGGGTAAATACATCCGCCAACGCCGTCTTGCTGGTGCGGTTAACTTACTGCGCAACAGCAACCAGTCTATTTTCGATATCGCACTGGATTTTGGTTTTGGGTCACAGTCCCACTTTACCTATATGTTTCGTAAGGAATATGGCATTACGCCATTTGATTTTAGACAGAATGACCAAATCCAATTAGATGTTAAGCAACCGCTTCATTTGATTCATAATTATGAGTGAGAATATTTTAGCCGCATTAATCTATTGATTCACACACTAATGCTATAAAACATTGTCATTTCAACCTTTGACTATTGAACAGAGTTCCTGCGTTATATTCTGTTCAATTTCACATCAAATACCCATTATTCTAGTACGCGTAAAAATTATAACTATTTGTATAATTTACATTCCGAATAATTGGAGTAAGGTATTGGCAGAAAGCACGAATTTTAGGAGGCATTGGATGTCAATCAAACTGGTCGCCATTGATTTAGATGGCACATTACTTAACTCCCAACACCGAATATCTCCCGTAGTAAAAGAGGCCATCACACAAGCTAAGCAAAAAGGTGTCCATATTATTTTAGCCTCCGGTAGGCCATTTTCGGGTATATCCCCCTACCTGCGGGAATTAGATTTAAATACAGCGGATAACTACTGTATTAGTAATAATGGTAGTGTCATTCACCAAGCCAATGATGGCAGTCATCTGGCAGAAAATTTGTTAGATTTCGCTGACTTCCAATATTTTGAGGAACTGGCTAGAAATGTCGGGGTCCACATGCATGCTCTTGCGGATAACAGCATGTTCACGGCAAACCGCCATATTAGCCACTATACGGTGGCAGATGCTTATCTAACCCACACTCCGCTTATCTATTGCCCCGTTAATGAAATGGACTCTTCTCTGGAATTTACTAAGTTTATGATAATTGACCATCCAGAAAAATTAGATATGGGTATCAGCTATATTCCAGAGAATGTCTTTGATAATTACTCTTTAACTCGAACAAGCCCATATTTCCTTGAGGTATCAAATAAAACCTCAAGTAAAGGCGCAGCGTTAGAATGTATCTGTGAAAAACTAGGCATTACACCGGACAAAGTCATGAGTATTGGAGACCAAAACAATGATATTCAAATGCTGCAATACGCCAGTGTTTCTGTCGCAATGGGCAATGCTTTAGAGCCAATTCGCCAAATGGTTAAATTTGTCACCACAACCAATGATGAAGATGGTGTTGCTGTCGCCATTAATAAGTTTATTAATGTATAAGCCCGCAAAAAATTTCACTTCAGTATATTTTCCGTTGCAGCGCTTACACCAGTATGCGCTGCCATTTTTAACCGTGTATTGGTTTTTGCCTAGTCGCTAAAAAGCAAATCACCGACCCCATTGTCACCATTAACACACCCTGCCAAAAACTTAACGTTAATGCGGTACTTAACAACATAGACGCGAATGCTGTCGATATAACTGGAGTGAAATAAGAAAGCGTCCCTAGAAAAGCCACATTGCCCTTGATAACCGCAAATGTCCATAATGCATTCGCCCCACCAGTCGCAATAGAGGCAACGAGTAATAACAACAGGCTTTCACTATTGATAATAAACGCTGTTGGCGTACTAAAAAAATACAAAATCCATAACCCAATAGAAGTCATGATGAAAAATAATACCATGCCATTGTGACCACCAGAAATACGCTTGGTAACATTACTATAAAATGACCAAACAATGGCTCCAATAAAAGCTAAAAAATAACAAAGTGGGTTACTTTGTATATTTGCCAAAATAGTTTGCACCGACAATGGCTGATTGCCTGAAATTACCCAGATCAACCCCATAAAAGCTAAAACCAATCCTAATCCTAATAATAAAGTGAAACGCTGGCGGTTAAAAAACACAGCAAGTGCGATAGTAAAACTTGGCCACAAATAATTCACCATACCAAGTTCAATAGCTTGTTGCCGGTTATTAGCTAATCCTAACGCCAAAACAAAACAGATTTCATAGCTAACAAATAACACCGTTCCCCAAAGCAAATAGCGTTTAGGATATTTCGTTATTTTTGGTATCCCCATAACGAGTACCAATACAAGCGAACCGACTGTATACACTAATGCAGCACCACCCACAGGCCCAAAGTTTTCACTTACACTACGGATCAGCCCTACCATTGTGCTCCACAACAAGATTGATATAACCCCATACAGCGTTGCGGCATACTGATTCAATTTCATAATTTTCTCAGCTATTTAGTTTCGAAATTGGTATTTATTGTAATAATACATTTATTTTATCACCTTAAAAAACCTTATAGCTCAAATAATTATAATGCAAGCGCTTATTCTTATTACGCATTGATAATATTTCATAAAAAAAATTCTCAGGCTATCACCTAAGAATTTTATGCTTAAAATGTTTTGTATTAGCGAGATGTTTCTTTCTCAACCCACTTATCAACTTCTTCTTTTTCCCATATCCCTTCCTCAAACTGTTTCTTTAATTCAGGGTGTTGATTGATATCAAAAGTCGGTATTTTGCCTGCAACTAACTGCTGGTTATAATCTTTAGCAAGTTTGAAAGCAATACCCGATAATAAAAGGATCGCAATTAGATTAGTTATCGCCATTAAGCCCATCGATAAGTCTGCGAGTTTCCAAATAAATGGCATTTCAGCGAGCGCACCAAACATCACCATACCCAACGCAGCTAAACGGAAAATAAATAACCCAGCTGTATGATTATTCTCGAGAAAAATCATATTACTTTCGGCATAAGCATAATTAGCAATAATTGATGTAAATGCAAAAAAGAAGATAGCAATTGCAATGAACGTACTTCCCCAGCTACCGACAGCAGAAGAAAGAGCAAGCTGTGTCAATTCAATCCCATTAATGTTGTCCATTCCACTTTCTAGAACGCCAGATGATAAAATAATAATGGCGGTCGCACTGCAAATAACGATGGTGTCCATAAATACACCAAGCATCTGTACATACCCTTGTGACGCAGGATGTGGTGGATAAGGTGCCGCAGATGCCGCTGCATTTGGTGCAGACCCCATCCCGGCTTCGTTAGAGAATAACCCCCGTTGAATTCCTTGTGTCATTGCCTGGGCAACACCATAACCGACAGCCCCACCCGCAGCCTCTTGCAGACCAAATGCATTTCGAATTATCAGCATAAAAACTTCAGGTAATCGTTCAATATGGTGCCCAACAACCCAAAAAGCTAATAGCAAATAAGCTAACGCCATAACTGGAACAACTAATTCAGCAACTTTCGCAATGGATTTCAATCCACCAAAAATAATAACTCCGCTTAATAAAACTAAGCCAATGCCAACATAAATTGGATTGAAATCAAAGGCGACTGCGGTTGCTTGAGCAATAGAATTAGCTTGTACTGCATTAAATACTAAACCAAAGGCAATAATCAGGAAAATGGAAAATAATACACCCATCCAGCGTTGGTTTAAGCCTTTCTGCATATAATATGAAGGCCCACCTCGATAGTTTCCTTTATCATCTTTGGTTTTGTATAACTGTGCGAGAGTACACTCAATAAAAGACGTAGCCATTCCGAGTACAGCGACGACCCACATCCAAAAAATAGCGCCTGGCCCACCTGCTGTTAGCGCAATTGCAACTCCGGTTAAATTTCCTGTGCCGACCCTAGCGGCTAAACTTGTACATAATGCCTGAAAAGATGAGATACCCGCACTATCGGACTGTTTACTATTTTTTAAGACACTAAACATATGACCAAAATGCCTAATTTGAATAAACCCTGATCGAAGAGTAAAATACAGGCCGGCACCCAGTAATAAATAAATAAGTAAAGAACCCCAAATAAAATTAGTTAATGAGTTTATAAATTCTATCAAATTACACTCCTTTTTTATTAGAACGATTAATAAATAGTTAATCGAAAATCAAAACCTCACATTTAAAATATAACTCCAGAAAAAGGAGTTCAGCTTAAAAAAGCCAAATCATCTTAATATGATTATCAGAAATTATATTTTTTTATCTTTAATGTAAATTGATTTTCGCTTGAACAATCATTAACTACATTACGTTTTAATAAAAACAAGTTAGACATTTACAAAAAAAGACATGTAACATATTGAAAAATCTAAGCATGATAAAATTATTTATTATTTAACAAAAAACCAATCAAATGATTGAATCATAGTATTTATTTTAATCAAATAGTCACTTAAACAAATAAAAGCCTATTATTTATTTCACATCATCAATTTTAATTAGCTTATCCTCTAACTAAAACATTTATCATATTAACTTTATTTAACTCATTTGCTATTTGGAATATTGATTCAATGAATAACGTTAATTCACAACGCCGAAATCAATCAAATTGCAATCATCATAATTAGATTATTGCTTATGCTTTCACTTAACAATAAACTGAGCTTAATTAAATTTATAAACAAGAGGTTAACGCATGGAAATTAATATTAAGTTATCTGATGACCCACTTTCTCAGCTCCCTGAAAAATCATATGAATCCTTCATTGCAGAACTGAAAGCTCGCGTTTTAGAAGTCTACCCTGGTAGTTATCTATTGATTACTCATGATAATGGCCCAACAACCTTTCAAACTAAAGGCTTTCATGATGATAACGAAGCACATATTGTTTTACATGAACTTGTCGAAGATGTATTAAAACATGGTCATTGGTTAAAACAATAAGCTCTCTGTGAGGTTATGAATAGAACCAGCAGTGGTCTGCATGATCGCTAGCTGGTTGTTTTAACTCTCCTATATTTCAATAACGCTCTTCCAATATTTATCCAAACTCTGATCAAGATCATACTTAATCTTAACTTTCACCAAAATAAGTGGAAATCGCTTTACCCCACACCGCTATATGGTAATGTATATAACGTAATTTTCATTTACATTGCTTTTGCTAATTATAGCGGCCAGTATTTATACTGGCTCTTTTTTATGAAATCATGCTAAAACCCATTCGACATCCCCCGTTTTAGGTCTAATCTGCTATAGTATTTCTCTAATACCAGATAGAGTTATTATTCATTGTGTGCAAAATAGAGGTATGACTATGAAGCGTTTATTACTGGCTTTTTGCCTGGCCCCAGCCCTTGTTATGGCTGATAATGCCCCATTAAATATTAGTGAGATAGCCAACGATTATTGTGAAATCACAGGTCAAGCACTAAGTGAAGCATACAGCACTGACAAAACTAGCAGTGAATTAACCCAAGAAACCATTGCTAAACTGAAAAGTGAAAATGTCGATCTCAAGCAATTAGCCACTGTTGAGTCAGACCTCCGCAAAAATCTAACTTCAGCGATTGATACCGTACGTAGCAATAAATCTAAATTTGCTAATGAAGCTGACTTCAATAAATCATTAAATGATTCTGTTTCAGCTTGTAAAATTCAAACTGAACTTCTTTTGAATAAATCTTAATCATTTAATTTTTCTAGGAAACAAAAAAGCGCTCAACTTTTACTTTGAGCGCTTTTTTATCAATTAGCTTGTTTTTTAACACACAACTGTTCAATAGAAAATTGTAACTCCGGTGTTTCACTAATAATCAGCTGCCCATGTTCAGAAAAACTCCCTTCCTTAACAATCACATTCGCAACAAATGGCAGAGCGTCGTCTTGGGAAGATAAATGGTATAAGCCACAAACTCGATAACTCTCCCCTTCCTTAAACTCATTTTTTTGTACTATTTCAACATCACTAAACTCAACTGCTGATGAGTTGCCGAATTTCTTTTCCACCAAGCTTTGTGCTTCATTTTTAACATCTGAATCACCAATACTCGTATAAGAATGGTATGCAAATACTCCTAAAGCCAATAGCAGTACAATCAGTAATTTTGTTTTTATACGCTTCAACGCATCACCCTTTCTACTTTATGATAAATCGAACTAGTATAAATGGATTATATCAGTTTGAATAAACAATTTGAGCTTTTGGCTCTACTATTTGATATTCCCTCTAACCAATTGCTATTTTCTCATAAAAATCGAACTTTAATATTGAAAATTTTTCAAAAACATTCCTATCACTATTGATTCAATTTATATCTATTAACTTAACATTAATAAAAAAAACATTTTTTATTTTGTTAGCTAGTTTTATACTAACCTCTATACTGTTAGACTAATTTAATCTATTTTTATGAAAGAAAAGATCGTTAAAAATCTCGTTAACTTAACTCATGGCAATAACAATGATGTTAAAATAGCTGCAATAAATGCATTAGGTGATTATATTTGTTCAATTGAACAAGAAGCCGCCATCGATAGACTGTTAGTATTATGTGATGATTATAATAAAGATATTGCCGTTGCATCAATTATATCAATCAGTAAACTCGCTAAGTTTTTCAATGAAAAACAATAAAACAAAACCAACAGAGAATTATAATTTAACCTCACTCTAATTTCATTAACAAACTATTTTCATTGTGAAGAAATAATGAATATAAAGTGACTGAATTATGGTTTATTCATTTAGATAAGTAAATGTAATTGAATTACATAATTAGAATGGCAGAATGATAATTAATAAATATTCTAAAGGAGATATCACATGAATATATTAAAGCCATTAATTCTTAGTGCAAGTTTAATCGCTATCAGTTTTTCAACATTTGCTTACCCAGGGGATGGGAATGGTTCATGGCACCGTGGTGGGTACCAAAATCAACACCAATATAATGATAGACCTTGTGATAATTATCGTCACTCTAATTATGCAAATCGTCACCGTGGTATGATGCAGTATTCAACATCAATTCAAACAGCTCAGCCAGATGAAACACTGAAAAAAATTGCTGCAGATGCTCCTAAAGGAGAAAATGGTAAACAATATATGGTTAAAGTTGCAGTTGTAGAAATTACGCCTAATACCCCTGTACAAGGTCAGTAATTTTTACCAAGGGTAGAATAACACTACCCTTGGTATTATTTTATATTCCGATTGGCTGGTAACCTTGCCACTGAGGAATAAAGTGATTTCCATTTTTATTTTCAGTTAGATGTATATAAAAATCACCAACTTGTTGTAGTAATAAGCAATCATCCACATCTTTCAAATTATCTTTATGTTGTTGCTGACTATTTGTTAATAGCGCCTGAAGTGCTTTTTGTTTAGCCTCATGTGCAGTTTTAGCAACGAATAAATCAAACTCATGTAATTCCGCAAGGTTGCTTGGAATATATCCACCTACATTAACAAAATAAAGGCGATATTCACTTGTTGAGGGTTCTTTTCGTAATTCTATTTCAAACCCATCTGCCCAATTAATCACTGCATAGCCATCAATATGGATCTTGTCTTTATCACCAAACCAATTTTCTCTTAATGTCGGCCAAGCATCTGTAGGTTGCTCTGCTGCCACAAACTGAACATCATGCACTTCAATATTAGATTTACCTGCGTTACCACCCACATAAAACATGTATAGCTTCATTATTGTTCCTATTATATAGCCAAATAATCATCATATAAATTATTATATAACGAATTTAATTCATAGCACAATTGCTTATTATTTCTAGTCACTCCCGATTTAAAAAATTTTATCTTTTAATATCAATTAAATAGATAAGGTTGAATTTCCTATGCAATGATTTGAAATAGTTAACCCAAACAATAAAATGAATAAAAAGTCATTTTATCCATATAATTATTTACTTTGAGATAATTATGAGTAATCTAATACATTCAAAAATAATAATTTCAGGGAATAACTATGGATCGTCGTTCATTTCTTAAATCCAGCTCATTAGTGGCTGGTGGGCTTGCGCTTAATTCATTGTTCAATCATGCGGTTGCACAAAATAGTAACATTGTCTTACCGAGTGAAAAACACCCATTACTATTGAATTTCAATGAAAACTCATTAGGGATGTCCGAAAAGGCTAAAGAAGCTATCATTAAGGCATTACCTAATGCATTCCGCTACCCTGATGATGCTCGTGCTGAATTACAGAAGAATATTGGTGAGCTCTACAGTTTATCCGATGAGAACATTAGTATAGGCAATGGTTCATCTGAAACCATTCAAGCCACTGTCGCGATGTTGGCAAATAAAGCGAAGAAACGGGGTATCAATATTCAGCTCGTCACACCTGACCCAACATTCAATTATGCAGAGCTATACTCCCTACCATTAGGGGTGACGATAACGAAAATTCCTTTAAAAACCGATTTATCATTTGACTTAGCAAAAATGGAACAAGCCGCTAATGACTTTGATGGTTTATCAATGGTCTATATTTGTAACCCAAATAATCCGACGGCAATGATCACGCCTTATAGCCAGCTTGATAAGTGGCTGAGTAAAGACTCTGACAACACATTTTTTATCGTTGATGAAGCTTACGCTGAGTTTGTTGAAGACCCGAACTTTACAAGTGCTATTGAATTAGTCAAAAAAGGTCAAAACAACCTGATTGTCACACGCACCTTCTCTAAAATTTTTGCCTTAGCAGGCTTAAGAGTCGGCTATGGGGTCGCAACTCCCGAAATTATTGCTGCTGTAGATACGTTTTTATCTATTGATAATACTAATACAGCAGGTGCGGTTGCTGCGATTGCATCACTAAAGGATAAATCATTTATTCAATACAGCCTAAAATCCAACGATATATCGAGAAAAATCGTAGAAAAAGCATTAAACGAAATCGGGCTGGAATATGCTCCATCACAGGCTAATTTTATTTTCCATAAAGTTAAAGGGGACGTAAAAACCTATCAACAACGTATGGCTGATGCTCATGTCATGGTAGGTCGTGAATTTCCACCAGCGGTTGGCTGGAATAGATTAACGCTAGGAACCCCCGAGGAAATGCAGCAATTTGTTGTAATACTGAAACAATTCCATGAAAAAGGATGGGTATAAACTAAGTCAAATCCAAAAAGAGCAGCTCAAACTGCTCTTTTTGTTAAAATGGCCCCTTAAATATAAAAAAGGCCCCCGCAAAAATGAGAATAAAACCTATTAAATGATTAATGGTAAAACTTTCACCTAAATACAACACCGAAAAAAGAACAAAAACACAGAGTGTTATCACCTCTTGCATTGTTTTTAATTCAGCTGCACTGTAGTACTGATGCCCTAACCGATTAGCTGGCACCGCAAAACAGTATTCAACCAATGCAATTAACCAGCTAAAGAAAATAACAACATACAGTGGCTTTGTTGTAAATTTTAAATGTCCATACCAAGCAAACATCATAAATACATTTGAAATAACAAGTAAAAATACTGGATAAAATTTAGTTAACATACTGATTCAATAGACAAAGAATAAATAACCGATATTATGGGGTTAGAAGTAACACATTACAATGTGCTCCCACAAATCCCGCTACTCTTCATATCATAAATTTAAACGTATTTAGCAATCATTACGAGGGAATAATGAATATTAAATATGAATTAATGACACAATCAGATTGTCCTGCTGTGGCTCAATTATTGCAATCTAATTCTGAATCCCAACAAGGTGGGTTACTCGGTGAATATCCTCAAGCTAAAGTCAACGCTATGTTTTCAGGGAGTCTAACTACTGTTATAGCCAGAGATGGAAATAAAATTATCGCAGTCGTATTTAGCTTTGATCCTCATTCTTCATCCCTACCCGCTATAGCACATTTGATCATTAAACAGCATACGGAAATTATACAGAATAATTGGTTCTATGGCCCTGTTTGTATTGATAGAAATTATAGAGGAAAAAATATTCTAAAGAGCCTTTTTGATAGCGTTTGTTCGTATAACCAAGGAAAGCCTATTGCATTTATCAATGCAGATAATCTTAGGTCCCTTTTTGCACATAAGAAGATAGGAATGAGTAATGTCACTAATTTTGAATTTAATGGCACCTCATATCATTTAATGGTATGAAATTAATTATGTACTAACTGGTACATTTTTATTTCAATTTGCTCATTTTTTGCTACACTGTGACAAATTATCGTATGCAGAGGGTCTTTTTATGACAGATTTCATGAGTGCCAACCAAAAAGCATGGGATAAACAAGCAGAATCGCAACTTGCTTGGTCAACCCCCGTTGATTCCAAAACTATCAATGAAGCTAAAAAAGGAAAGTGGCAGGTTCATCTAACTCCAACTCCTGTTGATGACGCTTGGTTAGGTGATGTAAAAGATAAAAAAATTCTCTGTTTAGCCTCTGCTGGAGGACAACAAGCTCCAGTACTCGCTGCCGCAGGGGCGAGTGTGACTGTTTTTGACTTTTCTCAAAAACAGCTTGAGCAAGACAAAATGGTGGCAGAAAGGGATAATTTAACATTAGAGATTGTTCAAGGTGATATGCGCTCATTACACATGTTTGCGAATGAATCATTTGATATTATATTTCACCCTATTTCTAACCTGTATATTCCAGATGTTAACCCGGTCTGGCAAGAATGCTACCGTGTTTTAAAACCAAATGGACGACTGTTATCCAGTTTTTTTAATCCTGTTGTTTTCATTGGAGAACGTGATAAGCGATATGATGAGCAAGGCATAATAAAACCAAGTCATACTATGCCGTACTCCGAGCTATCTACCCTATCAATAGAGCAAATAGCGCAAAAGCAAGCAAGGCGAGAAGCTTTTGTGTTCGGTCACTCATTAACAGATCTTATTGGGGGGCAAATAAAGGTAGGCTTTTATATCACTGGCTTTAAAGAAGACTGGCAACCTAATCCACGATTTGTCGTTGATAATTATCTACCCACATTTCTAGCAACGATGGCAGTTAAAACAAATTAATATTATTGGTGCTCGTTTTGTTTGTCACTCAACGAGCTATATTAAATTAGCTTCTTTTACAATACCTGTCCCACACAGATTCAAATTGCTCTGCGGGAATAATATCATCTGTTTTTTCTACAAAAGGAATGGATATCATTACCTTGCCAGCTCTATTTTTATGGAGTCTAACGATAAACCTTTTATAGCCATGGGGTAATTCATTTTCAAAACCAAAGACTTCGCCACAATAATAGCCAGTTTCATCCCCCTCTTCACTTTTGGTCAATACATAGTATTGAACATTTTTATAATTTGCAGCTGAGGGGTAAGCAAGAAAATCTTCGACAGAACTTTTCACTCGACCTTCAGTATCTAACTCAGGATCAAGTTTAATTTCAGTCATAATTCCTGCAATATACGCGCAACCAGCAACTAATAATAATACCAAGGTTCTTAATAACATTTTAACTGTAAAACTCAATGGAAAACACTGCTTATCATTATAGTTAATACTTTGATTTTTGCGACTATAACCCATAAGGCTTAATCTATCAGCTTATCGTGATAGTTTATTTTTATCATTATTTACAGTTAATTATTTCTCCCTATGTTATTTATTGAGTGAGTTGCCATATATAAACCAATATTGCTGCTGTTATTATCCAAATAACAGTTGCAATACTTAAACTTCCCCAAGCCGTCATTTTCGTTGCTAGCAAATATACCGTTAATAAATACATTGCATAAGGGATGAGTGACCACAGCCCAAACAATGCCGTTTTTCTTAGTGCTTCTGTGCCTTGTTCTTGTACAACGATAACATGTGCAATTAATGCAAATGTAGGAAATAATGGAACTAAACCTGCAATATAGTAAATTTTACTACGCGAAAATAGTGCAATAATCAATACAGCTAAAGCGCCTAAAAGGCATTTAAAGGATAAAGAAAGCATACCGCACTCAAAGCCAAAGTTTTAAAGGTTGACTATTATTATCACAAATAATTCGTAAATTAACTGTATTCTAGGTAGCAATGTACAACAATTATTTCCTCCCATTCTCTCTCGCTCAGTAAAACCCCTTAATTACTTTCAATTTTATGAGCTAAGTCAAATTGTTGGATATAAAGTATCCAGAGTTAGTGCCGATACATTCATTTAGTCCCTACGCCTGATGCTTCCGCGTGACTACATATAACTTTTTAGCTATCGGACAGCTTCGATTTGCTCATGGTTAATCACGTTATGTTTAGAAGTCGTACTTAGTATGCGTTCAAACATACTACTCGATGGTATGAAAGGAAATAATCAATGATGTCTGGTAATTTAAAAAAAATTAATTTTAGCTCAGCTAAATTCTCTTTTTCTGGTTTTAAAACGACAACTCTAGTCTGGTTTATTTCAGGCCTGTTTATCGTCCTTCTTCTTTCAACCTGTTGGTTTTTCTTTAGTTCTTTAAAGCAATATCAAGAGACATTATTCAAACTCGACACTATTTATAATGAACAAACACAACTGAATAATACGTGGCAATCTTTATTACAAGCACGAAACACATTGAATCGCGCTAGCTCTCGTCATTTATTGGTTATCAATAAGATGAAAACATCAAACACTGACATAGATAGCCTCATCGAGTTTTATCATAAAAAAATAACAGAAACAGGAAACTATTGGGATGCATTCACATCCACCTCAATCTATAAAAACGGTGATGAATTTGCTGAACTAGAAAAATCATATAGAGCGTTATATGCTGCATTGAATGAACTTTCTGTATTTTTAGTTCAAGGAAAAACATATGACTTTTTAAACCAACCTACTCAAGGATTTCAAGATACATTTGAGAAAAACTACATTAATTATCATCAACAGTTAAATAATAATTATCATGATATTGCTCTTGCAAGTGAGCAATTGTATAAGCAAAGTTTGATTGGCTTAATCGTTACTATCTCAATCGTTATCCTCGTGACTCTATTTATTCGATTTATCCTACAGCTTTTCTTTATTCGTCCACTAAACCAAGTTATTGATGGTATTGAGAAAGTTAGCCATGGCGTTCTATATCATACCTTTGATAACAAAGGTTTATATGAAATTAAATTACTTAAACAGCATGTATCTAATATGCAAAGTAAGCTGATTGATATCGTTAAAAATATCTATGACAACACTCATCATATAAAAGTTGAGCTTGGAGATATCACCCAGATGAATCACAACCTTTCTATTCGAGCAGATCAACAAGCCGCGGCAATTGTCGAAACTGCAGCCAGTGTCGAAGAACTCGATTCATCTTTTAAATTAAATACAGCTCACACCAACCAATCGTGCCAATTGATGTCAGAGACAAGTGTAACCATTGAAAAAAGCAATGAACTTATTTCTGATGTTGTAGAAAACATGGATGATATCGTCGATTTTTCAAAAGAAATCAGTAAAATCACTTCAACCATTGATAATATTGCTTTTCAAACTAATTTATTAGCATTGAATGCCGCAGTAGAAGCTGCCAGAGTGGGTGAACATGGCAAAGGGTTTGCGGTCGTCGCAAATGAAGTGCGCGAATTATCAATTAGTTGTACTCAAGCATCCAAAGAAATCAAGCTATTGATTAATAATTCAAATGATAAGATTAACCACTGTTTCCAATTAGCAGCGGATGCAAATGACAATATCGTTTCAATTGCACAAGACACATCTAATATCAATGAAATGATCCAAAGTGTTGCGCTTGCCTCAAATGAACAAACCCATGGGGTGAGTCAAATACATCTAGCAATCAATGAATTAGATAACACCACTCAAGCGAATGCAGCTATGACTCGTGAGTTGCAATCATCCTTAAAAGCTTTAGAAGCTCAATCAGATCTATTAGAAGATATTATGTCTATTTTTCATACAGAGCCAACCAATCCCCATGAAACAGGTGATGAAATTCAACAAGAAGTAAAGAAGTAAAAAAATTTGCCTAGCAATGTATAAGCTTATATCGCAATTTATTTAGGAGGTTGACTCTCGATAGTCTCCTCCGACCTTTTTTATAATTTTCTCGTATTCCTCTCATTTCCTCATTTTTTATAATTATATTTTATCGCCATTTAGTAATTTGTTACTGTTTATCTGATACAACAGATTACGATTACTTCTATTAAACATGAGCTCATGATGACAATAAAAATTACTGTTCTTGTAGATAATAATACCCTGATTGATAGTTATTTTTGTGGTGAACCCGGTGTTTGCTACTATATCGAAGCTGATGATAAAAAAATATTATTCGATACAGGTTATTCAGATATATTTATTGATAATGCGAATATTTTACATATTGATCTTGCCGATATTACTGACCTGGTGCTTTCTCACGGCCACAATGATCATACATGGGGCTTAGGTCACCTAATTCAACACTTTGACCGCCGTAACATTGAAGCACCTGAAACTAAACACCTGATATACCATCCGGATGCGCTAATTCCCAAAAAATTTCAATCTAAAGTCATCGGGACAAATACATCTAAAGACATTTTAGCTTCTTATTTTCATTGTATAGAAGCGACAAAACCATACTATCTTTCTGAAAAGATAATTTTTTTAGGCCAAATTCCTAGACTCAATAGTTTTGAGGGAAAAGAGCCAATTGGTACTACACTCGACTTCAATCATAATATCATTGATGACTATGTGTTTGATGACTCAGCACTTGCAATTAAAACGTCTGAAGGCCTAATTGTAATAACGGGTTTCTCTCATTCTGGAATTTGTAATATTACTGAATATGCAAAGCATGTAACTGGCATAAATAATATTGTCACTGTCATAGGTGGATTTCATTTACAGCAAGCATCAAAAGAAATTTTGGAAAAAACAGGTAATTACTTTGACCAGCAGGATATAAAATTTATACACCCATGCCACTGTACAGATCTCAACGCAAAAATACATTTGGCAAAATATGCACCAGTACAAGAAGTTGGTACTGGATTACAGTTAATTTACCCAAGTTAATATAAGATAGAATAGAAGTAAGGTAAAACCTTGTTTTAATATAGGTTTTACCTACAATAGTAGTATTCAGTATTGTACAAGCAATAAAGATTTAGGTTCTTGAGCCTAAATCTTCATCAGTATTATTACCTTTAACCATTCTTGTTAATTCTTCGCAACGGGTAATTTTTCCATCTTCTATTTGAAAACAAGCAAATACCTCAAATTCACTTACTGAACCATCTTTTTTAGTGGCTTTTGCCAGATGTTGAGTATGAACACATCCATCCCCCTCTGCGATAGATTTAATAGTAATAACAATCGACTCAGTGGCTTCTTTCAATACCTGCAAATGTGTAATAAATTCATTAAAATCAATTTGTTTTCCATCAACAATTTGAATATATTTATCCGAAAAATACTGTTTAGCCACAGGCAATGAACCAATATTCTCACCCAATACCGCATTTAATGCTTGTATTACCCACTGTGCATTAGTCATCTTTTATCCCTTACATTAAAAAGATTATTTATAACCGTTATGGGAGTAATATTTTATATTTCAAGTCAAAACCGATTTAATTATCTTTTTAATTATATTCCTTTACTATACTTCAATAATTTCCCATTTGTCCGTGAGATAATCTATAAAATAATACTCGTTTTTACTCTTATTATGTTTTTGATTCAGTCAAAACCTTACATTCATCTCGCCAACTTTAGTTTGATTTATGTATTATTCTCAATAAGTTAATCATAAGCATTAGATATCATGTAGTTACACTCACTTGGAATTAGGTTCTAAAAAAAGAAATTAATATTAAAAAAACAATTAGTTGCTTAGTAATTTCAAACGCAAGCCCCCCTGTAAAACATTTATTTTAATTTTATGCTTACTCTGATTTGGATTAATCCTTAATCACTGGTATTATCTGATAGCCTATCTAAACAACAGGCACCTTATAACAATAACTATAAATATACATTTCCATTAGATACCCCTGCTTGCAGGGGCTTTTTTTGCTAAATGATGGCATACCTTAGAAACAACGCCCTTCAATAACCTGTGATATTTTCCTCATTTTGCTACCCACTAGATCTTATTGAATAAATCGGACGATTATTCAACGGAATAGGTATCTATCATGGATACTATAGGTGATGACGTCTCCATAACTTAAACTTAAGTAATAAATCGTGAGAAATTTATATATTTATTATGATAATTTTAAGAACAATGACAGTTACAATTTTTAACTATTTGTAAAGGAAATAAACACGCAATTAGAGTAAATTAATTAATAATTATAATTTACATAAAAGGTACTTTTATGCGATTTAATCTAACTCAAGTAAATATATTAGAAGAAAATACAAAAGTTACAGGCTTGCATGTAACTTTGATCGGTGACGACAACTCCACTCATACACTTAAAATGGATATCAAAGGGTTGGATACCATGAATATGAGTTTAAGAGACATAGAAAAATATGCTATTAAACAACTTAAACATAGCTTTGAACATTGCTCTAATGGTTGAGACTTATTACCTAGCTTAGGTAATAATAAGTTTTATTGCCATATAAATAAAATTTTTTACTATTCATCTGGGTATTGAAGGGTTTTGTATATTTCTTCTGCATAATTTTATGCAGCATATATTTCAATTATTTTCACCTGCATCAAAATAAATCACCAACTTATATCAAATATTCAATCAACTTCAACTTAACTCTTTATAATATTGAGTTCTGCATCGCTATCATGTTATCTCAATAGATTTTTTATATTTATTCTATTATACAATGAGTTAATGCTAATATATTGTCTATACTTCTTGTTAAATTTTAACCAATCAATAAGATCCCCATGCAAAATAAAAATACCGATTCAGTTGAGCAAGCTATCCTAGTATACCTTGTCAATTCTTTCACACAAAATAATTCTGGTGGTAACCCAGCAGGTGTTGTCCTCAACCCGCCAAAACTCAGCACTTCACAAAAAATTGCTATTGCGCGGCAGGTCGGTTTTTCAGAAACTGCATTTGTCTATAACGGCGAAGAAACTGATTTTATAGTAGATTTCTATACTGCTGAAGGTGAAGTTGATTTTTGTGGTCATGCCACATTAGCTGTGTTTTCTACTTTAGCTTCACTTAAGCAACTTACTGATGGGCTTTACACTCAAAAAACCAAAGCTGGTATTCTGAGCGTGTCTGTTAGCCCAAATAACATCGTTATGGAGCAAACACTACCAACCTTACGCAATGGGCCCAGTATCAATGAAGTAGCAACAGCCCTTGGCATAACTAACGAAGTTATTGCTGAAACAGGCTTACCTATCATGATAGTTTCAACAGGGTTACCCGACATTATTATTCCAGTTAAAACTGGTCATTTAGATTTGCTACAGCCTAATTATGAGGCAATAGCAAGGCTAAGTCGTGAATTCAAAGCTATCGGTTTTCATGTATTTGAGCTAAACCATAACTCTTCGACCACAGCACATTGTCGAAATTTCGCACCGCTCTACGGAATAAATGAAGAATCAGCAACAGGCAGTGCTAGCGGAGCCCTTGGCTGCTATTTGGTCAATTATGTTTTACCAAATGAAACTCATTTTCTGTTTGAACAAGGTCGAGCAATGGGATGCCCGTCATTAATTCAAGTAACAATTAACTCGCAAACAAAAAATATTATTCAGGTAGAAGTTGGTGGTCAAGCTGTTCTGATGGGTACGCAAATAATTCATATTTAGCCAGAAATACAATATGCTCAGCCATAGGTTATGATTTAATTATCTAATAATACAATGAGGCTCACACATGCAAGATTGGAACCCAGACTTGTACCTACAATTTAAGCGGGAAAGAACTCGTCCATCATACGACTTACTCAGTCATATTCATGTCTCTAACGCATGTAATTTAACTGATTTAGGTTGTGGGCCCGGTAATTCAACTCAGATACTTCGTGAAATGTATCCATTAGCAAGAATAATGGGAGTTGATAATTCTCCCGCTATGTTAGTTGAAGCGAGAAAGAATCTTCCTGATTGCCAGTTTACAGAAGCGAACATCGCAACCTGGGTTCCTGAAACCAAGCAGGACCTTATATTTGCCAATGCATCCTTACAATGGTTACCTGATCACAAGGTATTATTTCCCCACCTAGTTAACCAACTACAAAGTGGCGGTATTTTAGCCATTCAGATGCCAAATAATTGGAATGAACCCACGCATGCTTTAATGCGCAAAGTAGCCAATGAGCGATCCATTTCTGCGGTATATAGAACAGCACTTTTATCAATAACTGAATATTATGATTTGCTTTCAGCTACTACCTGCTCTGTTGATATATGGCAAACAACTTATTACCATGTCATGCCATCTATTGGTTCAATCATTGATTGGTTAAGAGCAACAGGGTTAAGGCCTTACCTTGAAAACTTAAATGAAAAGCAAAAAGAGCAATTTCTCGCACGTTATCATGAATTATTAACAAAAACTTACCCAAAACAAGATAATGGCTATGTTTTAATGCCATTTCCTCGATTATTTATCATTGCTAAAAAGCTTAACTAGCTAGTATAGAAACTTTTCCTAAGGATGGGGTAATCTAGCAAGATAATAAACTGTTATGCTGTTAACTTATAACTATCTTCGATTAACTCTTTGAGTTCACTATCGGTAAGGCTCCCTGGTAGCTTTATCGTAATCCAATGCTCTTTATTCATATGATATGCCGGATAAATATCGTCTTTTAACCGCAATGAGCCAATGAGTTCAGGGGGAGCTTTAAGATTGACGATATTAACCATCTCTTCATTTTTATTTGTATCTAATTTATTTGATGAAATGCGCATAATAACTGCAAACCATTTTGCGTTATTTCTTCTCCTAAAAACAATATACTCAGGGAACTTCCCCCAAGGGGTCTCAGGATCCACGCCATAATTATGCTGAATATAATCAACCAATTCACTTCGGTTCATGTTATCACTCCAGTTCATTAATGAGCTTCACCCATATCAGCCATCCTCACTATTGCATTTCTTCTAGTTCACTACCTTTTTTTTCAAAAAGCGTAACTTCGGGTTACACAGTATCTGCATATAGTTATACGTTATATATCACTAAAAAGCAGTATAGCTGTATGAATTCCACCATTGTATCCCTCAAAAAATAGTTTCATACTGAAACATAAAGTGAAAATTTAACCTCCATAATTAATCTCCTCAAGTATATAAAATCACTGCCGATACTCTAAATAATTGCGGCTAGATTTAATATAAGCACATTATTATTTACGATAAAATCAGCACATAAGAAAATTTTCTAGATTGTTTTATCACTATTAAACCAGTTATATTGTAACGAAATATTTCAATTGATAATATTTTATTTCAAAAATGATACAACGTTGTAAATAATAATATTATTATATGTATAAATTAAATAAGAAAAATCGAATGTAAATACAAAATAAATAAAATACTAAACAATAAGCATAATTTAATCATTGAAGTTAATATTCAAGATACCATAAAAAATGAAACCGAAAATACTCTTATTGCGTGTATTCGCAATTGCCACTTCATTTGTCTTGTAATATTTTAAAAACAAGAAATATCAAATTAATTGTTATTTATCATGAGATTAAGCCTAAACAAAAATAAAATCAAACGATTGATTTTTTCGTATCAATCGTTTATACCGATGAAAAATATTCCATCAAGCGTTATAAACGATTGTACTTAATATTATTATTTGACTAATTTTTATCTCAGAAAATTCTTACTCACTATAGAGGTTAATATGGATCGTGCTATTTTAAATAGCAAAGTAAACATCTTAATTGGAAATTATTTACGACGAAAACGCATTGAAAATGACCTGACAGGAGAAGACATAAGCAAATTACTTCATGTCAGCCAACAGCAGGTTTCGCGCTACGAAAATGGTATTAATACTATATCATTCAGCCTAATTTTACTATTTTTAATAAAATTAAATATTAGTGTCGAATCCTTCTTTGTTTCTTTATTAAAAGAATTAGAGAGTGATGGCGAAATTATTAATTTAGGATTGCGTTTATATTCAAATTCATTGCCACGTAGAAATCAATACCTTTATCTGTAAATAAATTTAAATAAAATACTGCGCTAACACCAATATAATAGATAGAAAGATAATAATGCAAAAAACCACACAAAGAAATAAGAACCTTGGTGAATATATAAGAAACATTAGAGTAAATAAAAAAATATCAGCTCATAAAATGGCAGATAGTCTAAATATTACAGACAGCCATTATAACGAATATGAAAGTGGAAATACTTCAATTTATGCAGATCATCTAATAATCATATCTAAAATATTTAATATACATATAAACGTATTTTTAAATGTTTATCTGAGAAATTAAACAATATCTCCCGCGTTAGAAGGCTTGCTCCTGCTAGCCTTTTAACCTTCCTCCCATAATTTTCTCTATTCTTAGACTTGAAACTAAGCCATTAAGTTGAATAAAACTTAGGATTCATCTTCTGGCACTAAACTAACCATAAACAGAACTCATGGTGCTGCTCTGTTCGAGGAACAGACATTGCTAACAGCATTCTATGTGAATGAACGGGGGAGCATGCCAAAGTTAAAAAAGGAATTTGATGAAGTAAATCACACTTTATTGTACTGTACATATGTTGCGGCCAAGCACCTAAAGAATTCACCTGAAGCTCGTAACAAGCAAGCAAGTCATCAGGTAGTGGATTCATTTATTAGTGCATGGCCATGCCCGAAGAAATAAGGTCTGTGGGTGAGGCCCCTCTACTTAGGCAATAAAAAACCCACCGAAGTGGGTTTAGCTGTTAATACATTAGTCAATATTGTAAATTCTATCTTTGCTGATAATGTTTACTATATGGTGACATGAGTCCATTGATAACTTCCTAGGCTCCCATTTAGCGATATCCGCTTGAGATAAGCCTTCTGCACTCCACGGGATTATACCGTTGTACCCACAGCCAGCCTTTGATAGCACATCAATGAATTTCTTTTGGATGGTATCATAGATCCTTACTTCACCAATACTGGTCATGCCAGACACCCACAACGAACCACCACCTATAGTTTGTAAGTTATCACATACTATATATTCATGCTTCAGTAACAAGCACTTATAAACATTACGAGCTACGCCACCAGCCTGATAATCATCAAGAATAGCCACGCCCCTAATTTGCTTGCCTGTCTTTATCGCTGAACCATCAAAAAAAGTGAAGTCATTATAAGCAACACGCCCAATTAAAGTATCATCTTCTTCCGCGTGCATTCCTAACTCAAGCAGCTCACCAATGATATGTTCATCAGAAAATCGGTGACTTCTCAAAAACTCAGCATGGTCTGCATAAAAACCTTCAGTAGTACAACCTAATGCGACAATTTTAGAGTAATAATGAAACTCGCTACCAGTAAGAGCGTATTCCGTGATTTTTAGTAAATCACCCTCAACAGTAAGATAATGGAAAGACTCTATCTCATCTTCTCTTTCACATTCTGGCTTTCTATTCAGATCCTTTGAGTAACTACTGGTAAAGTTTGGAGCCATTCCATTCTCACTATCTTATTAATGGACAGACAACTTCTGATAATTTGACATGTAACCAAGAATTGAAGATTTAATTTTTTCAATCACATCAGTTATGCTTTGATTTAGTTCTGGATATTGCGTGCTAGGGTCAACGACTATATTAATCTTTTTTTGGCGATATGATAACTCAGCAAAAGGAACAATTTCATATTCATCGCTTTTGTTATCATTTTCGATAGTAACAATAAACAACTGTCTATTCGGATCCTTTCTCATACTAAGGCGACGAACAGAGAAAAACTTTTCAGTATTATCATCAAAAAATGTATTAACAAGTTCTGTTGCATGGCTAATTGTTTGTACAGATCTGGTATGTTCAGTTCTCATATAGCCCCCTTGTTAGTTTAGGTTAATGACATTTTGACGGGTAATTAAGCAATATGCTTAAGATAGCTGCGATCATATTAAAGTGTTTAAGCTAACTTAACAAGCCCAGTTGTATGTCATATAGACATTTATAAGACCCTGTAAATAATTCTGTGTATTTGCCTTTCATTAAATGTGACCGTCTAGGCGGTCACCAAACTCAATAATAAAACGACTCATCGCCTGTTTCCAGTTTTGAATTGGCATACTCCATTTTTTAGAGGCTGATTCGATGGCGAGATAAACCACTTTTCTGACCGAATCATCAGTTGGGAATACTTTTCGCTTCTTAATGGCATGACGAATAACACTATTGAGTGATTCAATCGCATTTGTCGTGTAAATCGCTTTGCGGATATCATCGGGGTAAGCAAAAAACGTATTTAAATTCTCCCAATGCGCATACCAACTTTTACTGATTTGTGGGTATTTTTCATCCCAAATAAGGGCGAACTTTTCAAGTGCTATCAGGGCGGAGGCCTCTGTGGCGGCACGATACACCGTTTTTAGCCCAGCGGTGACTGCCTTGTAATCCTTCCATGACACATATTTCAGGCTATTTCGTACCATGTGTATGATACATAACTGGATTTGAGTTTGCGGATATACACTATTGATGGCGTCTGGAAAGCCTTTTAAGCCATCAACACACGCAATCAGGATATCTTGAACACCTCGATTTTTCAGCTCCGTTAAAACCGATAACCAAAATTTAGCGCCCTCATTTTCAGCCATCCACATCCCTAAGAGTTCTTTATGTCCTTCGGTGTTGATGGCTAAAGCAAGAAAAACCGATTTATTGATGACGCTGCCATCGTGACGCACCTTAACGACAATACAATCAAGGTAAACAATAGGATAGAGTGATTCTAAGGGCCGATTTTGCCACTCCTGAACTTGCTCTTTAACCGCATCAGTGACTTTTGAAATCAATGTGGGTGAGACATCCGCATCGTACATTTCTTTGAATGTGGCTACGATTTCACGGGTTGTCATGCCCTTGGCGTAAAGAGAGAGGATTTGACTATCCATTTGAGTGATACGTGTTTGATTTTTCTTGATTAGCTGGGGCTCAAAGCTGCCTTCACGGTCGCGTGGTGTGTTTAACTCAAATTCACCATCATCGGTTAACAGTGTTTTAGATGAGTAGCCATTTCGTGAGTTAGAGCCTGATTTAGGCGCATTTTTCTCATGTCCTAAATGCTCAGTTAGCTCCGCATTTAACGCGGTTTCAACGGTGAGTTTAGTGAGCATCCGAGTGAACTGATTGAGATCAGCTTCGGTTTTAATTCCTTTTGCGAACTCAGCCGCAAGTGCTTTAAGTTTTTTCTCGTCCATAATCTGCCTACTTTTTAGTTGGAGTTAACATATCAAAAGTAGGCAAATACACAATTTAAATTACAGTCTCATTTATAAGCGTTTATAAGAGTCTATAAGCGTCTTGAACATGGTGGTTCAGCTTTCGTTCTATTTTTATGGATCAATTCTAAAGTTTTTGACTCCATCAGTTGGATGTCATTAAACACGGCCGCTTTATCTTTAATGTTGAGTAAATTCATCACCTGAAATGATTGGCGGATAAGCATCAATGATTCATCCTTAAATCATTGATGCTTTATGTTCAGCTATTCCATTAGCAGTAGTTCTTAGCCTTTTTTGAAACTAGGCTTGCCATTTTTAGCCCGCCATTCTTTGACTGTTTTTAAAATTCCGACTGGAGAATCATCGGCTCCATCCTCTGGGTAGTAAATAAGATCACTTCCGCTTGGATGCTCTGTTACTTTTTCAAAGTGAGTCACAAACTTAATTTGTTCTTCCTCACTTGCTGTATCTGCATTACAAATAATTGTTAATAACTTTAAAAATTCAGATTCTGTATAATCAGTAATATTATTTTTTAGTTCCATTCTTATTTACCTCTATGGATATCAATATGTCTTTTCGGGGTCGTAACTCTTAAATTGTCCATGTTATAGACTTCTCCCCCTTCACTAATTGGGTTGTCATGGTGCAACTCATGTACCTTTCTACCACCAACTTGATCTTTTTTCCTAGCAAAAGGCGAGTATCCTTTAGAAACAAGAGTTTTATTATTCTTACTAAGGTTTTTAATCAATTCTGGAAATTTTGATATCTCATCCCAGATGACCTTCCTGAACTCATCAAAACTGTTGAATTTATTACCTCGTAATTTATTAGCTACTTGCTCAGGAATAGGAGCACCATTTTCTTTACTAGCATCATTAAGCCATTTATCGCTAACTTTTTTGCCTTTTCTTGTAGCAGTGCCAGGCTTTTTACGCTTCTCTTCTTTTTCTTTTTTATCCTTCGCTTTCTTTTCTTTAGCTTCGGCTTTTTTCTTTTTCTCTAAAGCTATGCCCAGCTTTCTCACTGCTTCTTTAATTGCTTTTTCAGCGTCTAAAAGTCGCTCTTTTGCTAATGTGAAACGCTCTACAATAGACTCATAAATTTCCGGATCATCAATTAGAACTTCAGGTTCGCTACCATCATCAGTCTCATATCCATATACGCTAGCAATACTCAAAATGTTAATAACATAATCTTCAGGATTACGATTGAGTAAATATGACAATGCTTTTTGATTATCAATTTTTTCAATATATTCAATACCAAATACGCTAGAAATTACCTGACTTGACTGTTTAATTTGTAAAGGATTTTTACTCACATCAGTTAAAGCACCGCCTTCCGGAGAGCTTTTAGTTTTATCGAGTTCTCTTTTTGCTGTCTGAGTGTCTGAGCATCTACATCTGCTTGTGATAACTCGCTACTTGCTTGCTTCCAATCTAATTCTGCAGCTTCAGCTGGATATAAAGCACGCCAATCTCGGTTAGCTTCTCAATCAGTTGTTTTTCTTGTGCAGTCGTTGGATTCTTCGATATTGAAATATAAATTGGCGCATGGTCGCCACCAAAATCAACAATCCCCTGATATGTCTCAGACGTTACACTCGGAATAACCGATTCTGGTTTAACATTGTCATAAGACGGTGTTTAAACGATGCACTCGGCTTTTTATCCGTCATTTCAATCTGTAATGCCGGTTTACCTGATGCAATTTCAACAGAATAAATGCGGGTTAACATGGCCAGAAAGATCAGCACCTTCATTTCATGAACAACGTTCTTTATCGGAAAGACTCTATCGAGAACAAGGTATCAATATCCAGAAACTTCTTGGCCATAAGAGCCAAGCGATGGCTGATAAATATAATGATGACTGAGGGAAAAATTGGCAGGTTTTAGCTTTAAAATAACGATTATTTTGTAGCCTGTTTTGCAGTGGTTTTGCAGTGGTTTTGCAGAAGAATTTTTTTAGACAAAATAAAACGGGAACTATTAAGCTCCCGTTATTAATCACATCACGTAATATATTACATGTGTTTAATGATTGCGTCACCGAATTCGCTACATTTCAGTAATTTAGCGCCTTCTAATTGACGTTCGAAGTCATAGGTTACAGTCTTAGCTTCGATTGCGCCTTCCATACCTTTAACGATTAGGTCAGCCGCTTCAGTCCAGCCCATGTGGCGCAGCATCATCTCAGCAGAAAGGATGATAGAGCCTGGGTTAACTTTATCTTGGCCTGCATATTTAGGTGCAGTACCGTGCGTTGCTTCAAATAATGCGCATTCAGAACCAATATTCGCACCTGGTGCAATACCGATACCACCGACTTGTGCTGCTAATGCATCAGAAATGTAGTCACCATTTAGGTTCATACACGCGATAACATCATATTCAGCTGGGCGCAGCAGGATTTGTTGTAAGAAAGCATCTGCAATAACATCTTTAACAATGATATCTTTGCCTGTTTTAGGGTTTTTAATTTTAACCCATGGGCCGCCATCTAATAATTCACCGCCGAATTCCTCTTGTGCTAATTGGTATCCCCAATCTTTAAATGCACCTTCAGTGAATTTCATAATGTTACCTTTATGAACTAAAGTCACTGAATCACGGCCGTTATCAATAGCATATTCAATTGCTGCACGAACTAAACGCTTTGTGCCTTCTTCTGAACAAGGTTTAATACCAATACCACAGTCTTGTGGGAAACGGATTTTAGTCACACCCATTTCATCTTTCAGGAATTTAATAACTTTGTCTGCTTCTGCACTACCCGCTTTCCACTCAATACCCGCATAGATATCTTCAGAGTTTTCACGGAAAATAACCATATCCGTCAATTCAGGTTGTTTAACTGGGCTTGGCGTGCCTTTGTAGTAGCGAACAGGACGTAAACAGATATACAGGTCAAGTTGTTGACGTAGTGCAACGTTCAAGGAACGAATACCACCACCAACAGGAGTTGTTAAAGGACCTTTAATTGAAACACGGTAATCACGGATTAAATCGAGGGTTTCTTCTGGTAACCAAACATCTTTACCATAAATTTGTGTAGATTTTTCACCGGTGTAAACTTCCATCCAAGAAATTTTGCGCTCACCGTTGTAGGCTTTTTTAACTGCCGCATCAACCACTTTTAACATTGCTGGTGTAACATCGATACCAATGCCGTCACCTTCGATATAAGGGATAATTGGGTTGTTCGGAACGTTTAGTTTGCCTTTTGCATCAATGGTAATTTTAGCGCCTTCTGCCGGAACTACTACTTTGCTTTCCATTAACCTCTCCTTTCACTTGCGTATTTTGCTTGTTAATTTTTTGTAAGAGACGTGTCAATACTACTTCAATCTGCGTCGAACGCCAATGATTACTCATCTAAGCTTCAATGCCGATCGCATTTAACGTACTGTTTTATCTTGTAAGTTAATCGAATAACTATTTATAAATACTGTTAAATCAATAAATTAATTTAAGCATTCCATTATTAGAAATAAATCAAACCACGATGAAAAGTTGTCAACGACGCATTTGAGCGAATGACTTAACTTTTGTTAAAATATTTTCCTAACAACAAATAACACTAGCAAGTTAACTCAAATTAAAAATACGTTCCGCTCACACTATCGTCATCCAAATAAGATCATATGTACTTATTTTTAAATGAAAAATTGTTTTTATTGATTTAAATGTTTTTAAAGTTGTTAATTAAATATTACATCGCCATGAAAAATACGTTCTAGGATCAAACCGCTAAATCTCCTACACTAGATAGGATAAACCGCCATAAATTAAAACCAATAAATTCTCATTGAATGACCATGAACAGACCGAACAAAAAATCAGTTCCGAAAAAAAATCGTTACTCACCAACCTCTACTGCGTTAAAGCATAGAACTAAGCGGATTTCAGTTAGTTCGCAAACATCAACTAAAATCATTTTATTTAACAAACCCTTTGATGTTTTACCTCAATTTACTGATGAACAAGGCCGCGATACATTAAAAAAATATATTCCAATCACCGATGTATACGCAGCAGGACGCCTTGATAGGGACAGTGAAGGCTTATTAATTTTAACTAATGATGGAAAACTACAGGCCCGTTTAACGCAACCACAGAAAAAAACAGGGAAAATATACTATGCTCAAGTAGAGGGTATTCCCAGCGAAGATGCATTGCTAAAATTTCGGCGAGGATTAACATTAAATGATGGTCCAACGCTCCCCGCAGGGATCGAACTAGTTGATGAACCAAAATGGCTATGGCAAAGAAACCCGCCTATACGGGAACGTAAAAATATCCCGACCAGTTGGTTAAAAATCACCTTATATGAAGGACGTAATCGGCAAGTCCGTCGTATGACGGCAAGTATAGGTTTTCCAACACTTAGGCTAATTCGCTATCAGATTGGTGAATTTAATTTGGGAAATCTTTCAGTTGGCGAATGGAAGGAGATAACTGTTGTTTAAACCTAATGTGACTGTAGCAACTGTTGTGCATGCTCAAGGCAAATTTTTAGTCGTGGAAGAGTGGATAAACGACAAACCCACTTGGAATCAACCCGCTGGGCACTTAGAAGCTGGTGAGACGATTTTGCAAGCCGCCGAACGTGAATTACTAGAAGAAACTGGAATCAAAGCCACACCAACACAATTAATTAAAATTCACCAATGGATTGCCCCAGATAAAACCCAGTTTATCCGCTTTTTGTTCGCCGTAGAACTTGAATCCATTTGTGAAACACAGCCACAAGACAGTGATATTAGCGAATGCCACTGGCTGACCGCCCAAGAAATTATAGATAGCAACTGCCTGCGTTCACCATTAGTGGCTGAAAGTTTACGCTGTTTTCTCACAGGAAAACATTATCCTCTCGATATCTTAACAGCTTACGGCGATCATTATCGTTAAGCACTAAACTTCTGCTTGGTGAAGATTTCACCAAGCAATAATATTCCCCTCTAACTCTGGTGTAATGCGGGAACAACATGCTAAAGTATGGGGCTTGATTTTTCCGCAGTGAGATATTTCCATGTCAAATAATAGTACCATGTCAGATAACAGCCAAAAAAAAGTCATCGTCGGTATGTCCGGTGGTGTTGACTCCTCTGTATCCGCTTACTTGCTACAGCAACAAGGGTATCAGGTTGCTGGTCTGTTTATGAAGAATTGGGAAGAAGATGACGACACAGAATATTGCTCAGCTGCGGCTGACCTTGCCGATGCGCAAGCCGTGTGTGACAAACTGGGTATTGAACTTCATACCATTAATTTCGCTGCTGAATATTGGGACAATGTCTTCGAACATTTTTTAACTGAATATAAAGCTGGTCGCACACCAAACCCAGATATTCTCTGCAACAAAGAAATCAAATTTAAAGCTTTCTTAGAATTTGCTGCTGAAGATTTAGGCGCAGATTACATTGCCACTGGTCATTATGTGCGTCGCCGTGATATCGATGGTAAAAGCCAATTATTACGTGGCTTAGATGGCAACAAAGACCAAAGTTATTTTTTATATACCCTGAGTCACGAGCAAGTCGCTAAAAGCCTTTTTCCAGTTGGTGAGCTCGAAAAACCTGAAGTACGCCGTATTGCCGAAGAAATTGGCTTAGTTACTGCGAAAAAAAAGGACTCTACAGGGATTTGTTTCATTGGTGAGCGTAAGTTTCGCGACTTTTTAGGCCGCTACTTACCTGCTCAACCCGGCCCTATCGTCACTGTCGATGGCGAAACAATTGGTCAACATGAAGGTTTGATGTACCACACCTTAGGTCAGCGTAAAGGTTTAGGTATCGGTGGTACAAAAGAGGGCTCTGAAGAACCTTGGTATGTTGTTGATAAAGACGTTGAAAATAATATTCTTATCGTTGCTCAAGGCCATGAACACCCTAGGTTAATGTCTGTTGGGTTAATTGCTCAGCAATTACATTGGGTTGACCGTAAAACAATGACTGAACCACTACGTTGTGTAGTAAAAACACGTTATCGTCAAGCGGATATCCCTTGTACGATAACCCCATTAAGTGATGATCGCATTGAAGTTGCATTTGACTACCCAGTCGCGGCTGTCACTCCAGGTCAATCCGCCGTATTTTATATCGATGAAGTCTGTCTCGGTGGCGGTATTATTGAAGCCCGTATTCAGGAGTAAATGTGGCAAAAAACTATTACGACATTACGCTTGCTTTAGCGGGTATCTGCCAAGCAAGCGCGATGGTTCAAAAACTCGCACATGAAGGTGTTTGTCTCGAGAAAGACACTGAAACCATGGTCAATTGCCTCACCAATATGAATCCAAAATCGACTTTGGATGTATTTGGTAATAATGCCGAAAATTTAAAGACCGGTCTCAATGCCATGTTAGGCATGTTAACAGGCGGCAACAGTGGTTTATCCGCTGAAATGACACGTTATATGTTAAGTATTATGGTACTTGAGCGCCGTCTTAATAAAAATCAAGAAGCGATGAACCAACTTGGCCAACGTATTGAGCAATTTGAGCGCCAAGCTGACTATTTTGAACCACTCTCTGAAGGTGTGTTTAACGCACTTGCGGGTATTTACGTCGACGTAGTCAGCCCTGCAGGGCCTCGAATTCAAGTCACTGGTTCCCCAGACATTCTCAAAAATACACTCGTTCAAGCAAAAGTTAGAGCCACTTTACTCGCAGGTATTCGCTGCGCAGTGCTTTGGCAACAAGTTGGTGGAAGTCGTATCCAACTCATGTTCTCTCGCAATCGTCTGGCTAATCAGGCGAAAGATATTTTGTCTCACCTTTAAATCTGGAGTTGCTACCAATGGAATTATCCTCACTGACCGCTGTATCCCCGATTGACGGCCGTTACGGTGATAAAGTCAGCGCTTTACGCACTATTTTTAGTGAGTTTGGTTTACTGAAATTTCGCGTACAAGTTGAAGTTCGCTGGCTACAAAAACTGGCTGCAACCGCTCAAATCAAAGAAGTTCCTTCATTTGACGCTGACGCAATCGCTTACTTAGATGAAATTGTCGCGAACTTCTGTGAAAAAGACGCAATGCGTATCAAAGAAATTGAACGCACAACCAACCATGATGTGAAAGCTGTAGAATATTTCCTAAAAGAAAAAGTAGCCAACATCCCTGCTCTTCATGCAGTTTCTGAATTTATCCACTTCGCTTGTACTTCAGAAGATATTAATAACCTTTCGCACGCATTAATGCTGAAAACTGCTCGCGAAGAAGTATTACTGCCACAATGGCGTCAAATTATTGATAAAATCAAAACAATGGCTCATGAGTACCGCAATTTGCCGTTGCTATCGCGTACTCACGGCCAACCTGCCACGCCTTCCACCATTGGTAAAGAGTTTGCCAACGTTGCTTATCGTTTGGAACGTCAATTCCGTCAGCTGCAACAAGTTGAAATTTTAGGTAAAATCAATGGCGCAGTTGGTAACTATAATGCCCACATGGTCGCTTACCCTGAAGTTAACTGGCACGAATTTAGCGAAACCTTCGTTACGTCTTTAGGCATCCAATGGAACCCATTCACCACGCAAATTGAACCTCATGATTATATTGCTGAGTTATTTGATTGTGTCGCTCGTTTTAACACTATCGTGTTAGATTTCGACCGTGATATTTGGGGCTACATCGCATTAAATCACTTCAAACAAAAAACAATCGCTGGTGAAATTGGCTCTTCCACTATGCCACACAAAGTGAACCCGATTGATTTTGAAAACTCTGAAGGTAACTTAGGGTTAGCAAATGCCGTCTTAGGTCATTTAGCGAGCAAGCTCCCTGTTTCTCGCTGGCAGCGTGACTTAACAGACTCGACTGTATTACGTAATCTCGGTGTCGGCCTAGGTTATGCATTGATTGCTTATCAATCAACCATGAAAGGCTTAAATAAATTAGAAGTTAATGAACAGCATTTACTGGATGAATTAGACCAAAACTGGGAAGTTTTGGCTGAGCCAATTCAAACTGTAATGCGCCGTTATGGCATTGAAAAACCATACGAAAAACTCAAAGAATTGACCCGCGGCAAACGCGTTACCGCTGAAGGGATGAAACAATTCATTGATAGTTTAGATTTGCCTGAGCATGAAAAAGCCCGTTTGAAAGAGATGACGCCTGCCAACTATATCGGTTACGCTGTCACTTTTATTGATGAGCTAAAATAACCTCAAGCTTTTAACTTAATACATTCAAAGTGGGCGGGCTCTATGTCCCCCACTTTTTATTTACCCTATAGCCTCTGCTTGTTCCCCCCTAAACTGCCTGAAGATAAACAAAGATAAATTATATTTCCGCTTTGTTTGATTTATATTTACTTAATCCCTTGTCGTTATTCAGAACTCTTTTTACCATAGCGTATCTAGTGCTACTATTTGCAATAAGTGTAGCTATCTTTTTTCAATATGAGGGTTTCCGATGCGTATTCTTATTGTCGAAGACAATGCGTTACTTCGTCACCATTTAACCGTACAGCTTAAAGAGCTTGGTCATCAGGTTGACTCCGCTGAAGATGCAAAAGAAGCTGACTACTTTTTACACGAAAGTTGCCCAGATATCGCGGTAGTTGATTTGGGCTTACCTGATGAAGACGGGCTTTCCATGATAAAACGCTGGCGTGGCGAGCACGTCAATATTCCACTTTTAGTATTGACGGCTCGGGAGAGTTGGCAAGAAAAAGTACAAGCGCTAAACAGTGGTGCAGATGACTACGTGACGAAACCTTTCCAGCTAGAAGAGCTTGTCGCCCGTATGCAAGCTTTAATGCGCAGAAATAGCGGTCTTGCTTCACAAGTTCTCGAATTAGGTAATTTCGTTATTGACCTCTCACGTAAAGAATTTACAGTTAATGGTGAAACCGTCAAATTAACGGCTTTTGAATACACCATTATTGAAACACTGCTCCGCAATAATGGAAAAGTGGTTAGCAAAGACTCGTTAATGCGCCAGCTTTATCCAGATGCCGAACTTAGAGAAAGTCATACTATCGATGTTTTAATGGGCCGATTACGCAAAAAAATTCAACAATTCCATAGTGATGATGTAATTGTTACTGTACGCGGTCAAGGCTATCGTTTTGATGTGAATGGCTAATATGTGGCTAAGTAAATTTAAGTTCAAACCCCTTTCGCTACGAGCACGTTTTCTTTGTGCAACATCAGCGGCAATCTTAGCGCTCACTTTATCCTATGGTATTGTTGCTATTTTGGGGTATTTAATTAGTTTTGATAAAACGACTTACACCTTATTACGTAGCCAAAGTAACTTAATTTACAGCCTAGCCCAATGGCAAAATAATAAAATTGACATCCGAGTCCCACCAAATTTTACTTTGAATAACCCAACTTTGGTTATTATTTATGATGAACAAGGGCTTGTGCTATGGCGCCAACGTGATGTGCCTAGCGTTGAACGGCTGATCCGTAATGATTGGCTAAAAAAAGAGGGCTTATATGAAATTGATACGGATATTCGTGAAACCCGCCAACTCCTAGACGATACCCCCGAATTCAATACAAAGTTAGATGACATGGATAACGATGACGAACCGCTGACTCATTCCGTGTCCGTCAACCAATATGCAGCAAGTGAAAACCTGCCCCCACTCACCATAGTCGTTGTAGATACTCTACCACAAGACTTACAAAATACCGGGTTAGTTTGGGAGTGGTTTGGTTATGTTTTGCTGGCTAATTTAATCTTAGTCATCCCGTTATTATGGCTAGCTGCTTATTGGAGTCTACGGCCAATTAAATCATTAGTATCACAACTCAGTAGCCTAGAAAAAGGTGAACGGGATACTATGGATGAGAACCCACCGTATGAGCTTCGCGGCCTAGTACGCAACCTTAATATTTTGTTAACGAATGAACGAAAACGCTACAGTAAATATCGCACCACACTTTCTGATTTAACACACAGTTTAAAGACACCTTTAGCTGTTTTACAGTCGACATTGCGGCTACTTCGTTCAGGCAAACAAATGAACATTGAACAAGCAGAGCCTATCATGCTTGAACAAATTGGCCGTATTTCTCAACAGGTGGGTTATTATTTACACCGCGCATCAACGCAAGGTGATGAAAACATGATGCTACGTGAAATTTCATCTGTCCCATCAATACTAGATAGCCTTGCAAGTGCCCTACATAAAGTTTATCAGCACAAAGGGGTTTCTATAACGGTTAATGTTTCTCCTGAAACAACATGGCTGGGTCAACCCAATGATTTTATGGAAGTGATGGGTAATATCATGGAAAATGCGTGTAAGTATTGCCTTGAATTTGTTGAAGTTAGTGCTGTTGTGGGTGCTGATAGCTTAACATTAGTTGTCGATGATGACGGCCCAGGGGTGCCTGAAAGCAAACGTAGTTTGATCTTCGTTCGAGGGCAACGCGCAGACACCCTTCGCCCAGGTCAAGGTTTAGGCTTATCTATTGCAGTGGATATTATCGACCAATATGACGGGGAAATCATAATTAGTGACAGCCCTCTTGGCGGTGCGCGTTTATCCGTCACATTTAGGCAGCAATCTATGATTGAAGATAGTTAATCTGTGATATGTGTCCGTTTACCCCCTATTTTACAAACCATTTCCGGTATACTATTTGTGAAGTGTTTTATGAAAAGTAATTTAGGGTAACTGATTGGTTTACTCTCAAGATAAACCTTTACTATATGTTTTTCATAAAGTTTATTTAACATCATACCATTACACATATAGGTCATTTTGTAGTATTGAGACCGGGTATATTGCAATAAACTGATTAGCTATATTTAGCAGCTCCAAGGGACAATAAGATGGATTACAAACTAAATCTCGACTGGCAAAGTTTCCTCGACAGTCACTGGCAGAAGCGCCCACTGCTTATCAAAAAAGGGTTTGCAAATTTTATTGACCCTATCTCGCCTGACGAACTTGCAGGTTTGGCGATGGAAGATGAGGTTGATAGCCGTTTAGTTAGCCATAAAGAAGGGATTTGGCAAGTTGGCCATGGCCCATTTGAAAACTATGACCATCTCGGTGAAGAAAATTGGTCTATTTTAGTTCAGGCTGTTGACCATTGGCATCACCCAAGCTCTGCGTTGATGAAACCATTCCGTGTACTTTCAGACTGGCGAATGGACGATTTAATGATCTCCTACTCGGTCCCCGGCGGTGGTGTAGGTCCTCACCTCGACCAATACGATGTATTTATTATTCAAGGTGAAGGCCGCCGTCGTTGGCGCGTGGGCGAAAAAATCCCCATGAAACAACATTGCCCGCACCCTGATTTACTGCAAGTACAACCTTTCGATGCCATCATCGACGAAGAAATGGAACCCGGCGATATTTTGTACATTCCACCTGGGTTCCCACATGAAGGCTACGCCATTGAACCTTCATTAAATTACTCGGTTGGCTTTCGTGCACCAAATACTCGTGAATTAATCAGTAGCTTTGCCGATCACTTAATTTCTAACGATTTAGGCAGCTACCGCTATAGTGACCCAGATTTATCATTCCGCGATAACCCTGCGGAGATCTTGCAAGGTGAACAAATTAAGCTGCGTGAGATGATGGAATCACTCATTAATGACCCTGAGCTCTTTCGCAAATGGTTAGGTGAGTTTATCTCCCAATCACGCCACGAGTTAGACATTGCGCCACCTGAACCGCCTTATGAGCAAGAAGAAATCTATGATTTGCTAAAAACTCAGCAAGAAACCTTATACAAATTAAATGGTCTCAGAGCATTACGCGTTGGAGACCAATTTTTTGTTAATGGTGAATGCTTGGAAACTGAGTGTTATGAGGCCGCTGATAGTTTATGCCGCTATGACGCCGTTAATAGCCAAAATTTAGCTGATGCCATTGATGATGTTAATTTCATCGCACTGCTTACTGCGCTCGTTAATAATGGTTATTGGTATTTTGATGATTAATCGGTACTGATAATATTAAATTTATATTTGTGAAAAAGGCCCATTCATTATGGGTCTTTTATTAAAAATAATATTATTAGTATGATATGGCAACACTCTCCTGACCATCAATTGAAAACCGCTGACTACAATTAACACATCATTATTAATAACTAAATTATTTATTTTAATATATATTATATCCCGCTAGCACCTACTCGCAATATGTCCCCTTCTTGCCCGTAAGCACGCAAAGATAAAGCACATTATTTGATTCAATTTTAAACTGTTTTGACTTCACCGTCGCCAGTCACGCACAGCGTTAATTGTCCCTTTTAAAGATGATAACAACATGAACATAGAAACTCTTTTGGCTTTATCATTGTTTTCCTTTGTGACATCCATAACTCCAGGCCCAAATAATATTATGTTACTTGCTTCAGGTATTAATTTTGGATTTAGAAAAACATTACCTCATTCATTTGGAGTATCAATTGGTTTTCTTATTATGTTAGTGGCAGTAGGGCTAGGGGTGGGCGCATTGATTCAATCATCCCCTATGATTTATTCGATATTAAAATATTTTGGAATTATTTATTTGTTCTGGCTTGCATGGAAAACCACTATTAGCCATTCAATTGCACAGACAAATAACCAAGAAATTAAACCACTAACTTTCTTAGAAGCAGCATTATTTCAATGGATAAATCCTAAAGCCTGGATGATGGCAGTCTCTGGAATGGCGATGTATACCAATACAATTTCACCTTATTTATCAATGTTGCAAGTCGCTGTCATATTTGCAGCCATCAATTGGCCATGTGTTGCTATCTGGGCTATGTTTGGTAGTAAATTAAGAGAAAGGCTAAAACAACCTAAGACATTAAAGCGGTTTAATTTAGTCATGGGAGTTTTACTGGCACTTAGTGGTATTTCTGTATTATTTCAATAACAACAGTAAGAGTGCTGACAAACATATTATGTTTGGCGACAAGTCGAATAGGTTTTGAAAATAAATTAGGAAAATCAATTTATTGATTTTCGGCTGATAACACAAAGTGGGAAAAACCACGCTTTTATCCCACTTTGTCAACAACCTCTCTTACTCCTCATAAAATATCACGATTGCCGTGCGTGAATGGCCGTTAGCTCCGCAATACGCATAATCACACTAACAGCCTGCTCCATACCTTCTTGTGTTATAAACTCATGTTTACTATGGAAATTATAACCACCTGTGAAAATATTTGGACATGGTAAACCGCGATGTGAAAGCTGTGCACCGTCGGTACCACCACGGACAGGTTGAATAACTGGTTCAATGCCACAATCAAGCATTGCTTGTTTCGCTAATTCAATAACATGTGGGTACTTCATGACCTCTTTATGCATGTTATAATAGGTATCATCAAGTGTCAGTTCGATATAACAGCTTGGGTGCAGCCCTTCGCCAACTTTTTCAGCAATTCGAATTATATTTTTCTTCCTAGCTTCAAAGCCTGCTAAGTCAAAATCACGAATAATATAATTCAACTCGGCCTTTTCTACTGTACCTTTTAACGATGTTAAATGATAAAACCCTTCATACCCTTCTGTATTTTCAGGTGTTTCATCAGGTGGTAACATCGAATGAATACGGTTCGCTAGCCCTAATGCATTCACCATTACGCCTTTAGCTGTACCGGGATGAGTGTTATTGCCAACAATTTTAATGGAAACATTAGCCGCATTAAAATTTTCATACTCTAATTCACCAACTCCACCACCATCGACGGTATAGGCCCACAATGCATCAAATTGTTTAAAATCGATATGGCGAGCCCCGCGTCCTATCTCTTCATCAGGGGTAAATGCAAGACAGATTTTACCATGAGGAATATTTTTTTCCTTTAAACGTACGAGGGCTGTGATTATTTCTGCAATACCCGCTTTATCATCGGCACCCAGTAAAGTTTTACCATCTGTCATGATCAGCGTTTTACCAATCATTTCATGGAGTACCGGAAACATCACAGGGGATAGCACTTCATCACCAATACCTAACGCAATATCCCCTCCTCGATAATTTTCGAGGACTTGTGGACTCACATTCTTACCTGAAAAATCAGGCGCTGTGTCTAAATGTGAAATAAAACCAATAGTGGGAACATCCCAATCAACGTTTGACGGCAAATAGGCCATCACACAACCTTGATCGCTTAGTGTTATTTTTTCAAAACCTAATTCGTTCAGTTCATTAACTAATGCGCGAGCAAACTTTAACTGCCCCGCACAGCTCGGTACAGTTTTTGCGTTTAGTTTTGACTGTGTATCGAAAGCGGTATATTCAAAAAACCGCTCTAAGAGTTTGTCCATACCCTTCCCCCTAAAATATCAATGTTTATATTATGGGAAAGATCACAGATTCAATTATTGTCTCAAATCAGCTTTCCTGTTAATGCGCACTATTTTTATAGTAAATCTTTAATAAAATTTATTTTTTAGCGTATTTTTTGGGTGATTAACTGTCATAGTCACAATCAGCACCTATAATTAATAGGGGTAATAATTAAATTACATTAATTAGTAAATTATTAGTTACCTAAAAACACGCCTCTTGGTTAACTTTCACTCCCCCACTACACAGATCATCAATTATTAAATTGAAATAGTATGTTATATATGACCTATTATTTTTTATTTATTAGCTAATTAATAAACAAAACGAAGTTTAACTCGTTAATAGGAATATCTATGTCAAAAACATGTTTAATTTATGGTGTCAGCAAAGGCTTAGGCAAGGCATTAGTCGAAGGATTCCCTGAAAAAGTAGACCATATTTATGGTGTTTCTCGCTCAAAACCTCCTTTTGAACAAACTAATTTTACGTGGATCCCTGCTGATTTAAGTGACATTAATAGTGCAAATACCATTAAGCATGTTATTCAAAATCAACCTATTCATACTTTAATTTATAACGTTGGCATATGGGAGAAATTGGCATTTAATGAAGAGTACCAATTTGAATCGACTGATGACATAGAGTTACTCAATATGGTTCAAACCAATATAAGTGCTTGTTTATTAAATCTAAAAGCGCTCTTACCTAATTTGCGCCTAGCAAAAAACAGTAAGATTATATTGATTGGCTCCACATGGGGTTTAGATAATCATAATGGCAAGGAAGTCACCTTTTCTGCCACCAAATATGCCCTCAGAGGAATAGCTCAGTCATTAAGAGAAACTCTACGGGAAGATAAAATAGCAATATCAGTCATAAACTTAGGTTATCTAGCAACTGAGTTCCCATTAACTGTTTCTGTCGATGAGGTCATTGAAAAAAGTGATGGGCAATTAATCCCATTACAAGATGTTGTCAACGCCGTGCGTTTTATCGCCAATACCAGCAATGCAACCTGTGTCAAAGAGATTACGATGCCAGCCATGATGGATACAAACGTCTAACCTATAAGAGGAAACAATACGCTTCCCCTGATAATGTTATGTATTCAAAGCTTATTGCGCGGTATTTTTAACCTGTAACTCAGTAATAAGCTTATTAATATATTCAACAACGACTTTGCTGGCTAAACCATAGTGTTTTTCATCGAACTCACTTTCCACTTGGCTAGGCTCTAAATTAAGTTCTACCGTATGAGCACCGTGTAATTTCGCCTCATGCACAAAACCTGCCGCAGGATACACATGGCCAGACGTTCCAATAGAAATAAAAATAGTCGCCGATTCAATGGATTGATAAATATAATCCATTCCAATTGGCATTTCACCAAACCAAACAATATGGGGCCTCAGCGGTTGAGGAAATTGGCAACAATGACAGCGGTCATCGACCGATAAATCCCCTTTCCACTCCAATACTTGATTTGACCAATTACAGCGAACTTTTAATAGCTCTCCATGCATATGGATAACCCGCTGACTCCCCGCTCTTTCATGCAAATTATCTATATTTTGCGTAATTAACAAAAAGCGGTCACCAAAAAGTTCTTCAAGCTGTGCAAGTGCATAGTGAGCAGCATTAGGCTTAATATTTTCTTGCTGTAACTGCCGACGCCGCTCATTATAAAAACGTTGTACTAATTCAGGATCACGCTCGAAACCTTCAGGAGTAGCGACATCTTCAACGCGATGCTCCTCCCATAATCCATCCGCAGAACGGAATGTTTGGATCCCAGATTCAGCTGAAATTCCAGCCCCCGTCAAAACGACGATATTGACATTTTTCATGTTATCCAATCTATTATCTATATAAAAAGACCGGTTACGAAGTCGCTGGCGGCGTATACATTTATTCTTACGAGCTTTTTTCAACCTATAACGAAATCGCAACATCAAAACTTCCTTTCATCCATATCACCAATAAAATTTATACCATATTAAATATTAATTGTTTTCTATCATGTCATTACGACATGAATTTATAAACCTTGATTGTTTGAAATTATTTAAAACAATCAAGCTCAAGTGTGTATTTTATTGGCATATTAACCATTTCCTTACCACAACTGATGACATTATCTAAATGTTAACATACTAAAACGCATCATCTCGCTGAATGCAAATAAAAATATCGAAGGTATCGATTTTGTCACTTATTATTCATAAAAATGACACTAATATTTCATAAATTCGCCATAAAACGTTCGTAACTGTAAAACAATAAAAAAACCTTTCTTCTTCACTCGCGCTACCGCTAAAATATGCCTCGCAGATTTTACTGTGTTATTAACTCACCACTACAAGGGATTTCATGGAAAAGTTTTTTGAAAGAGCAATGTATGCTTCACGTTGGATTTTAGCGCCTATCTATTTTGGGCTTTCACTGACACTATTGGCTTTAACCATTAAGTTCTTTCAAGAGCTATACCATATTTTGCCAAATATCCTTTCAATTCCTGAAGCAGACTTAATTTTGACGCTATTATCATTGATTGATATGGCATTAGTCGGTGGGTTATTGGTGATGGTGATGTTTTCTGGTTATGAGAACTTTGTCTCCCAAATGGATATCCCTGACAGCAGTGAAAAACTAGGCTGGCTAGGTAAAATGGATGCTTCATCATTAAAAAATAAAGTCGCGGCTTCAATTGTTGCTATTTCCTCCATTCACCTATTAAAAATCTTCATGGACTTGAAAAGTGTCTCAAATGACAAGTTGATGTGGTACGTCGTTATCCATTTAACCTTTGTATTATCTGCATTCGTAATGGGCTATCTAGATAAAATGACAAAAAAATAACCAGTAGAATGTATTATAAAAGTGCCTAATTTAAACACCTAGGCACTTACTTATTCGCTAACCTCATCTTTATCTCCCTCGTCGATTTTCGCTTTGTGTTACCATCATTATCCTGAAGGTTAGTACCAAGGAACTTTACATGAGCCAACACTTTGTCGGGAAATATGAAGCTGAAATTAAATTTCATTTACCAGACCCTGATACTTTTCTGCATAAAATAAAAGCCGACTTGGCTGAACCCTTTACCGAAAATAATACAGAAACAGATTGTTTCTATGAAAACCCGCATCTACCACTAGCTGACAATGGCGTCAGTATGTGTGTACGTGAAATGGTGCCATCAGGCATAAAATTATGGATAGTTAAAGGGCCTGGAGCTTCTGAATGCAAAGCCATTAAAATTGATGACTGCCGCCATGTACAAAACATGTTAACGACACTGGGATATCATTGCTACTTAACCACAACTAAAATAAGAAGCATTTATTTCTTGAATGACATCCACATTACAATTGACCACCTTAGTGGGATCGGCTGGTTTGCTGAATTTGCCATTATGACAGATGAGCAGGATTTACTTGAAGCTCTATATCAAGAATTGATGGCGACCGCTAAGCAATATGGGTTTACAGAAGAAATGGTGGAAACTCGTAGTTATAAGCAGATGTTTTTAGCTGCGCAGTAATCATAGGAAGAGCCAATAAGTTTTTAGTATCGTCTCCTAAAAACCATTGGCTCTCTAACCCTATAACCCTACTAATAGCTACTGCCCGCTAAGAATACGTGCAGGGTCTAATTTGCTTGCCCTACGAGCAGGATACCAACTAGCTAGTAAGCTCAATACAATGGTTGTAATTAAAACATAAACCACATCCATGACATGCAATTCAGAAGGTAAAAAGTCAATAAAATAAACATCACCCGATAAAATTGGATGGCCAACAATAGCCTCTACCACCTTAATCATGGGTGTTAGATTTAATGATATGACGACCCCAAGCACAACGCCAATCAATGAACCAACAAGGCCGCCCAACAAACCATACCATAAGAAAATAGCACGAATTTGCCTATCTTTTGCCCCTAAGGTACGCAATACAGCAATATCACTACTTTTATCTTTAACCGCCATAACAAGAGTAGAAACAATATTAAAACACGCAACGCCAATAACCAATATCATAGCTAAGTACATGATACTTCTAACCATTTGAATATCATTATACATATAGCCATAATCGCCTATCCAACTTTTTACGGCGACATGATGCATTGTTTTCAAGCCTGCATCATAAACGACTTGATCGGCAATAAATGGGTCTGTTGCTTTGATTTCAAACCCTGTCACACCATCCCCATAGTCGAGATATTCCTGTGCATCTGCGAGAGGAACGAGTGCTAACTGGTGATCGAGCAAACCACTAAGTTTAAAAATACCCGTCACCTGTACACGAATACGCTTAGGCTGCTGAATTTTCAAGCTAGCATCGGTATTTGGGATCATGATTGTTACCCAGTCCCCAACCTTCACATTCAATGCATCCGCCACACCTTGGCCTAAAATAATTGATTGTTTGCCTGCATCAAAATGTTGCCAAGCATCATTGAGAATGAACTGAGGTAACGCACTGACTTGTGGCTGAGTTTCTCGTGAAACCCCCATGACTTGAATTGCTTTTAAATTTGCACCACGTTCAAGTAACCCCGTAAAATTGATGTAAGGGCTAACACCTTCTACACCGGGCGTTTTACGGATAACTTGCTCAGCAAACTCCAAATCTTTATACGGTGGCTTAACAGCAAAAATTTGCCCATGGGGAACAACAGATAACACACGGTTATTTAATTCGCGTTCAAAGCCATTCATTGCGCTTAAACCGATAATTAGCACCGCGACCCCAAGAACAATCCCCAACGTTGAAACTATCGAGACTAACGAAACCATCCCTGTTCGGCGTCGACCACGGCTGAAACGCAGCGCCGTGACTAGTGAAAGAGGCAATTTAGACATTACCGAGCCCCCAAGGTAATTTCCTGTTGCAAATGCCCATCTCGCATTTCCAATTGGCGGGATAACCGCCGAGCCAGAGTCATATCATGGGTGACGACTAAAAATGCGGTTCGCTGTGTTCGGTTTAATTCACCCAACAACTCAAAAATGGCATCTGCATTACGTAAATCAAGGTTACCTGTAGGCTCATCCGCTAAAACCAGTGCAGGCTCATTCACTAACGCCCTTGCAATAGCAACACGCTGGCGCTCCCCTCCTGATAATTCAGAAGGACGATGCCCCGCCCGATGCGCTAGTCCAACTGCTTCTAGCATTTCAGTGGCTTTCGAAAATGCAGTTTCTTTCGCAATCCCCCCAATTAATAAAGGCATTGCCACATTTTCAAGGGCAGTAAAATCCGGTAAAAGATGATGGAATTGATAAATAAAACCGAGATCTTTATTACGAATAGCAGCACGCTCATCTGAGGTTAATTGATTTATATGCTGTCCACGAAAGATAACATTCCCTTCTGAAGGGGTATCTAGGCCACCCAATAAATGCAATAAGGTACTTTTACCTGAACCAGAACTTCCCACGATGGCCATCATTTCCCCACGCCCCATGGAAAAACTGACATTTTTCAACACTTGCGTCGACAATGTCCCTTCTTGATATGTTTTGCTTAATTTTTCACAGACCAGAAGTGGTTGTTTATTCATAACGTAACGCCTCAGCAGGTTGAACCGCTGCTGCACGCCAAGAAGGATAAAGCGTTGCCAGCAGAGAAATCAGCATTGCACTAAGTGCAATAATTAAAATACCAGAGTAATCAAGCACAATCGGTAAAGAGACGCCTTTGGGTAATAAACCGATCAGCGGCATAATGACATTCAGTTGACTAGAAAGTATCGTGCCTAATATCGTGCCAATGAGTGAGCCAATCACCCCCGCTCCAGCGCCTTGGATCATAAATATCATTAAAATACGCCAACGTTTGAGACCTAGGGTTTTTAAAATAGCCACTTCGCCTTGCTTTTCCATCACTAACAGTGATAGCGAGGTAATAATATTAAATGCCGCCACTGCGATAATTAAGCTAAGCAATAAGCCCATCATATTTTTTTCCATGCGAACGGCTTGGAAAAACTCCCCTTTACGCTCCCGCCAGTCTTTCCATACTAAGCCATCTGGTAACGCTTGCTGACTTAGAACGTCAACTTGTAAAGGCTCATCTAAATATAAGCGCCACCCAGTAATGTGGCCTGCGGGATAACGTAGCATACGTGCGGCATCTTGTTGTGCCACGACCAGTTCACTCGTATCCGCTTCCCCATTTGTTTGGAAAATACCAGCCACAGTAAATAGGCGCTGACTTGGAATGCGCCCCATCGGTGTTAACTGACTCACGCCTGGAATAATTAAGCGAACCTCATCACCACGTTTTACCCCGAGTGTTTCTGCAAGTTTATTCCCGAGAAAAACATTATAACTGCCTTCTTTGAGGTCATTGCGTTGCCCGACAACCAGTTTATCCAATAACAGCGAAGATTCTTCGGGGTCGATTCCCCCCATAACGCCCACGCCAACATTGGTTCGGCTTTGTAATACCACATCAGATTGCACAATAGGTGCGATCTGGCTGACACCCTTTAAATGTTGTAGATCGGATATTGGATATTTTGCTGGGTCTATACTTCCAGAGGCAGAGGTTAAAATTGCCTGCGGCATATAAGCAAGTATGCTATCTTGTAAAGATCGCTCGAACCCATTCATCACTGAAGTGACGGTTATCAATGCCGCAACCCCCAGTGTGATACCAATGGCAGATAAACTGGAAACGAAACGCCCAAATTTATCCGCAGCACGCCCACGTAAATAGCGTAGGCCTATAAATAATGAGACAGATTGGTGCATGAAATCTATGATGCCCCTGTTGCCAAAGCGAAGTGTTCAGCGATAATAAAGGGTACGATTGATGAATGGAACCACTCGATGGTTTTTTTTCTGTTTTGAATGCCTTTTTGTCTGACTTTCAGACGAATTACGAGTTAAAACTGATTGTTTTGTTACGAATTTTGTAGTTTAACTATCCATTAATTAACTTAACTATTTTTCGTACAAAAATTGGCTATGTTTGGGCTAACTCTTGTTTAACTGCTTACTAATCGCTGTGAGATACCGAAGATTTCTATGTTGTCAAAATTTCGTTATGAACTCCCTAGTCGTAGTGGCGATGTTCGCCATTTAGGTTGCCTTATCGGGGCGGCTGGTGCACTTGAATGTGGAGAAATAATACAACGTCACCAAGGGCCTGTGATCATCGTGACACGTGATATGCAAAATGCATTACGTTTAAGAGATGAAATTCAACAGTTTACACAACACCCTATAGAGACTCTTTCTGACTGGGAAACATTGCCATATGACAATTTCTCCCCCCATCAGGAAATTATTTCTCATCGTTTATCGACACTGTACCGTTTGCCCGGTTTGCAAAAAGGCGCATTAATTCTTCCCGTCAATACATTGATGCAAAAAGCCTGTCCTGCTGACTTTTTAACCAGTCATGCCTTAGTGATGGCAAAAGGTGACAAACTTTCCCGTGATAACTTACGTAATGAGCTCGATAACGCTGGCTACCGCCATGTAGAGCAAGTCTTAGAGCATGGTGAATATGCCACACGGGGCGCTTTACTCGATTTATTTCCCATGGGTAGCTCGTTGCCGTTTCGTATTGATTTCTTCGATGATGAAATTGATAGCTTGCGAACGTTTGACGTTGACTCACAAAGAACACTCGAAGAAGTAGAGCAAATCAATTTACTCCCAGCTCATGAATTCCCGACCGATAAAGACGCTATTGAACGTTTCCGCAGCCAATGGCGCGAGCGCTTTGAAGTTCGCCGTGATCCAGAGCATATTTACCAGCAAGTCAGTAAAAATACCTTACCGACGGGTATCGAGTATTGGCAGCCTTTATTCTTTGCTCAGCCACTGCCATCTTTATTTGAATATTTACCGCCATCAAGTTTAATTGTTTCTCAGAGCTTACAAGAAGCGGCTGAACGCTTTCAGGTTGATACTCAGCAGCGGTATGAAAGCCGTGGTGTTGACCCAATGCGTCCATTACTCCCACCTTCTGAGCTATGGTTAACTGTTGAACAACTTAATCAATCGTTAAAAAAATGGCCGCGTATTCAGTTATCCCTCGAATCTTTACCCAAAAAAGCGGCAAATACTAATTTAGATTACCTGCCATTACCGGATATCAGCACACAAGGGCAAAGCAAAACGCCGCTTGAAAAATTGCGTCAGTTTACTGAACAATTTGATGGAACCATCGTCTTTTCTGTGGAAAGTGAAGGCCGACGTGAAACCGTTACCGAGCTATTAGCCCGTTTAAAAATTCGCCCTGAAATTATTCAAAGCTATACTAGCCCTACTGACAGCAGATTTGCCATCACCATTGGTGCCGCTGAACACGGCTTTATTCAATCCGATATCCATAGGGCATTAATTTGCGAAAGTGACCTGCTTGGGGAGCGTGTTGTTCGTCGCCGGGCAGATAACCGCCGCACCATTAATACTGACACCCTCATTCGCAACTTAGCTGAATTACGCCCTGGGCAACCTGTGGTACATATTGAGCATGGTGTAGGCCGTTACCAAGGTTTAATTACCTTAGAAGCGGGCGGTATTAAAGCGGAATATTTAATTTTAACCTATGCCGGTGATGATAAACTGTATGTTCCTGTTTCTTCACTCCATTTAATTAGCCGTTATGCAGGTGGCGCTGATGAAAACGCCCCATTGCATAAATTAGGTAGTGATAGCTGGGGTCGTGCACGCCAGAAAGCCGCAGAAAAAGTACGCGATGTTGCTGCTGAACTTCTTGATATTTATGCACAACGAGCCGCTAAGGCTGGCTTTGCATTCAAGCATGATAAACAACAATACCAAGAATTTTGTCAAGGCTTTCCATTCGAAACGACGCCTGACCAAGAAGTCGCCATCAATGCTGTTCTCAGTGATATGTGCCAACCATTAGCAATGGACCGACTCGTGTGTGGTGATGTGGGCTTTGGTAAAACCGAAGTGGCAATGCGAGCCGCATTCCTTGCGATTAATAATAACAAACAAGTTGCCGTTTTAGTCCCCACGACACTACTTGCACAACAACACTATGATAATTTTAAAGATAGGTTTGCTAACTGGCCTGTCCGCATAGAAATGTTATCACGCTTTAAAACAGCGAAAGAGCAACAACAAATTATTACCCAGACCGCGGAAGGCAAAGTTGATATTCTAATTGGTACCCATAAGTTGCTACAAAGTGACTTAGTATGGAAAGATTTAGGTTTGCTCGTCGTCGATGAAGAGCACCGCTTTGGTGTCCGCCATAAAGAACGAATAAAGGCTATGCGTGCAGACGTTGATATCTTAACGCTGACCGCCACACCTATTCCTCGTACTCTTAACATGGCCATGAGTGGTATGCGTGACTTATCTATTATCGCCACACCACCAGCACGCCGTTTGGCTGTAAAAACCTTTGTGCGCCAATATGATGACTTAGTTGTCCGTGAGGCAATTTTGCGGGAAACCTTACGTGGCGGCCAAGTTTATTACCTTTACAATGATGTTGAAAATATTGAAAAGGCAAAGACCCGCCTTGAAGAGTTAGTCCCTGAAGCACGTTTTGTTGTTGGGCATGGCCAAATGCGCGAGCGCGAGTTAGAACGCGTAATGACAGATTTCCATCATCAACGTTTTAATGTATTGATATGCACCACAATTATTGAAACTGGTATTGATATACCAACAGCGAATACCATTATCATTGAACGCGCGGATCATTTCGGATTAGCTCAACTCCATCAACTACGTGGACGAGTTGGTCGCTCTCACCATCAAGCATACGCTTACTTACTCACCCCGCATCCCAAAGCTATGACCACCGATGCACATAAACGCCTTGAAGCCATTTCATCATTGGAAGACTTAGGAGCTGGTTTTGCTTTAGCAACTCACGATTTAGAAATTCGTGGTGCGGGTGAATTACTTGGTGAAGACCAAAGTGGGCAAATGACCACGATTGGTTTTACCCTGTACATGGAGCTATTAGAAAGTGCTGTTGATGCGCTTAAAGAGGGGCGTGAGCCTTCATTAGAAGATTTGACTAGCCAACAAACAGAAGTTGAGTTGCGTATGCCTGTTCTGTTGCCAGACGACTATATTCACGACGTGAATATTCGCTTGTCTTTCTATAAACGAATAGCCAGTGCAAAAAACAGTCAGGAGCTCGACGAATTGCGTACAGAACTGATCGACCGCTTTGGTAGTTTACCTGACGCAGGTAAATTCCTATTAGCGAACGCAGCTATTCGATTACAAGCTCAAGCTCTTGGTATTAAACGTATTGAAGCTCATGAAAAAGGTGGCTTTATTGAGTTTGGTGATAAAAATAAAGTCGACCCAAGTTTCTTAATAAGCTTATTACAAAACCAGCCACAAACTTATCGGTTAGATGGCCCTGTTAGACTAAAATTTTTCCATGATTTAACAGAAAGAGTTTCTCGACTAGAGTTTATTAAACAATTACTCATTGGGTTTGAAGAGCATCAAATTAGCTAAGTTTGATGCTCTAAAATGATAAAAGGCTACTCTTGTATCCTTTTATCTCTATAATATTTATAGAAAAAATTATTCCATAAAGCCAAATGTATTTTTATTCGGTTGCAGTTCTAAGACTGCTGATGAGTTTTTTGTGATTGGTAATTCATTTTGTTGTAAACAATAAAAGGGTAATAATTCTTTTATATCACTGCGCATGGTTTCACATACTGAATTGGATGAAGTGAGCACCAAACGCCCTTTATCATCTAAAGGAATAAACATTGATGGTTCATAGGATGTTCTGACTTTTCCAACTGTTTTACCAATTTGGTACACAACGTCATATCCAACAATCACTAATTCCATTTTTTGTGTGTTAACACAGGTTTGATTTTGCATATCAAATAGAGATGGAAAGCTTTTCCCTTGTAATGCTTCAATCATAAAAATCATTTTGCATTCGCTTTGCGCAGGGTGAAAACGAGAAAGGGATTGCTGATTAAAGGTGCCTAAAACCCCTGTTACTGTACAATTTTCGTACTCAACAAGGCGATTCGCTTTGATCGGCTCAACCGATAATACCGTAGCCAATTTAGTTTCCGGCTCTTGGCTGAATGAATTCACGAGCAATACAATAAGGAGCATCACTACAGTTGCTAATAACAACTTAAATTTTAGCTTCATCGTGTTAACCCTTATTAAAATATGCCGTGCCTATTGTAACCACTACTCAAAATAATTCGATAATTACCTACTAATAGTGTTGTTTTTTAGAATTATCTTAAATTATCATGAAAAAATATGTTTATTATAACTGTTTTAGAAAAATAAAATTTACCATTAGTGCAACTTCACCTATTGATTACAATCAAAAATATTACTGTTTTAAATCAATAGGATAATAGAAGAGCCTGTTATGGTTGGCTGTTATCGTTATATAAATGGATTTACATCTTAATTATTTAAAACTTAAGATAAGTTAATATTCGGATCATTTATTTTATATTAATTTCTAGGTTTAAGTTTCATTAAAATATATATTTATATAAGTAATAGTGACAATATAATCGATAATTAACCTATTAAATTTGATCTAAATAGTTTTTCTACGCAATATTTAACATAGATAAGCCTTGACAGATTTAGTTAATATATTTATTAACATTATTATTTATAATGATAAATAATAAAAAATAATGCACCTGTTATACGAATATACAGGTGCATAGTGCTAATAAAACCAAATTAAACAAGTAGCTAGTCGTTGACTAGTGCAATTTTAACTTTGGACGAATAATTCTGTTAATACTGCCAACAAGCATCATTAGCCCCGTTTTAATGTAACCGTGTAATGCGATTTGGTGCATACGGTATAAAGAAATATACACAAAACGAGCGATACGCCCTTCTACCATCATATCCCCACGCATTAAATTCCCCATCAAGCTGCCAACTGTACTAAAGCGAGACAGTGAAACTAATGAGCCATGGTCTTTATAAACATATTCTTTTAAAGGTTTATCTTTCATTAAAGCGACAATATTGTCATAACAAAGGCTGGCCATTTGGTGAGCTGATTGAGCCCTTGGTGGCACAAATCCCCCTTCTGGCTTAGCGCAAGAAGCGCAATCGCCAATGGCAAAAATCATATCGTCACGAGACGTTTGTAACGTCGGTTTTACCACCAATTGGTTGATACGATTTGTTTCTAACCCAGCGATATCTTTCATGAAATCAGGTGCTTTAATCCCTGCAGCCCAAACCATGAGATCCGCATGAATTTTACCATCGTCTTTCGTATTCAAACCATCTGCATCAGCACTGGTTACCATAGTTTTCGTCAATACATTCACGCCGAGTTTATTAAGTTCTTGATGTGCGGCACTTGAAATTCTCGGCGGTAAAGCCGGCAGGATACGTTCACCCGCTTCAACTAGTGTGACATTCAATGCATCTGTGTCTAGCCCTTTAAAACCATAACTGGTCAGTTGCTCTACTGCATTATAGAGCTCCGCTGATAACTCAACGCCCGTTGCACCGCCACCAACAATGGCAATATTAACGCTCTCTTCTGCGTTATCACGAACTGAGTAACGTAAAAACAGATTTAGCATTTCGTCGTGAAAACGGTGCGCTTGGTGTGGGTTATCTAAGAAAATGCAGTGTTCTTTAACACCTGGTGTACCAAAATCATTCGACGTACTGCCTAATGCCATCACTAAAATATCGTATTCTAGTTCACGCAAAGGGACCAATAATTCACCATGTTTGTCATAAAGTTCACCGAGAACCACTTTTTTATTTTCACGGTCAATATTCGTGAGCGAACCTAATTGGAAATTAAATGCATTATGGCGAGCATGGGCCAAATAGCTTATCGCATCGACCCCATCATCTAACGAACCTGTCGCCACTTCATGTAATAGTGGTTTCCATAAATGGCTTGGGTTACGGTCAACCAAGGTAATTTTTGCGCGTTTTTTACGGCCTAGCTTACGGCCTAAACGTGTTGCCAGTTCTAATCCACCAGCCCCACCGCCGACAACGATGATTTTGGGTTGAGATAAGGTCATAAATCCCTCGAAACAAAATATATTAATGTTATTTAAGGTTTCTCATAAAAAAACCTTATATAACAATAATTAGCCACAACTCACACTAACCCTATTAGAATATCATGACTGGTCTATTGGTAATACCAAATATTGATTCACATCAATTTAGTTGATTATTATGACTACGATCACATTCGTCAAATCATTTTTTTCCCCAAACGAATCGAGTCAGCTTTTTAGCCGTTATATCAATCAATTGTTTAAATTCACAAAATGATAATGGTAATGATAATTATCATTTTTTATTTAGTAAACACAATCAATTCCCCCTTCTCATCGTTACCCCATGCCGGAAATTAAGCACAAAAAAACTCTGAGGATGATAAACACCCTCAGAGTTTTTAATGGAATATTAAATTTTATTATTTAATTTTCTTGATACGCACATCCGTTGGAACGGAAACTGGTGAGTTATCTTTAAAGTACTGCATTAACGCTTCGTTATCTGGCAGGCTATAAACACGGTCTTTACCTTGGTTGAAGGCAGAGAAACGGCTACCACCCGTTGCTAAGAATTCATTCGCAGCAACACGATAGCTTTTATTCATGTCTAACGGCTTACCGTTTAATTTCATTGATTTTTGAATAACTTTATCACCCACTGGGCGGCTGTCATCCCACTCGTAGTAAAAACCTTTAGAAACTGGCATAACTTGCGGACGAGCACGATCCCACTGCTGCTCAAGCGCTTGTTTAATTTGTGCACCTGTTAGCGATTGCGTAACAACCACGTTAGAGAATGGCTGGACAGTGAAAATATCACCGTAAGTTAATTCCCCTGCTTTCATATCAGCACGAATACCGCCACTGTTCATAAACGCAATTTGCGCACCACCCGCTTCTTTGCTGGAAGCTGCATATAATTGCCCATCAGCAATAATCTTACCTAGAGTTGAATCTCCTGCAGGCAATAATTTTTTATCCACATTTGCTGTTAAAGAGCCCATCACTTGTTGCGAAATAGGCAAGGCGATTTTTTCGTATTTTTGTACGAACGTGGTTAACTCAGGGTTTTTCTCATAACGGCTCGTTTCAACAGGGATATTCTTTGCATTGATACTAACAATATCTTTCGTATTTCTATCAATCTCAATATTCAATTGAGATAATAAAGTCCCGTTAGACTGGGCTGAAATTACTGTCATCCCATTGATTTCACAATTGTAAGCTTGGTGTGTATGACCGCTGACAACAAAGTCTACATTCGCATCTAATTGTTTAACGATATCAACGATTGGGCCTTTGATATTATCACAACGGTTAATATCTTTAACTTTGGTATCAACTTGTTGTGTTGCGCCTTCATGGATCAGAACACCGATACTGTTAATACCTTGTGCTTTTAATAATTTCACTTGGTTATTAATAGTTTCGACTTCATTTTTGAATTCTAACCCTGCGGTTCCACTTGGTGTCACGATAGCTGGCGTACCTTCTAACGTTAAACCAATAAATGCCATTGGAATGCCATCAAACTCTTTAATAAAGTAAGATGGGAACAGAGTTTCTCCTGTTTCTTTCACAATAACGTTGGCCGCTAAGTAGTTAAAATTAGCACCATCAAAGGAATCTTTACCCACACAACCTGCTGTTGGGTGACAGCCGCCGTTTTGTTTTCTCAGCAGCTCTTCTTTACCTTTATCAAACTCATGGTTACCAACTGCACTGGTTTCCATACCAATCGCACTTAAGGCTTCAATGGTAGGTTCATCATAAAACATCGATGACAGTAATGGGCTTGCCCCGACTAAATCACCCGCGCCAACAACGATAGTTTTATCATTTTGCGCTCTTAATTGATTAACCAGCGTGGCAATTGACTCAATACCACCTAATTTACCATCACCTGGGGCTTGTAAAGCCCCATGGAAATCATTAATACCAATGACTTGTACTTTTACGGTATCTGTATTTTTGGGAGCACAACCCGCTAAAAGTGCACCAGAAATGAGCAGTGTGAGTAATCCAATTTTATGTTTCATTTATTTTACCTTTTTTAATCCTTTTCAACTATCGACTACATTTTGAAACGATAAGTCGTTGTCATTGATCCAGATAACGAGTGTGCACGACGTGAGTGGCCATCATATAATTTTGGCGTCGTGTAGTCGTTCTCCTGACGGTGGTGCCAACCCAGACCGCCACTTAACGAAACAGAAAGGTTTTCAGTTGGTTTCCAATAGCTGAATAGACCGAATTGACCTTGTTTTAATCTTTCACCTTCATATTTAAATTCTGAATAGTTAGTACGCGCACCAACAGAGAGTTCTTTACTAATACGATACTCTGCCGCCATTGCAACCATGGTTTCACCATCGCGTACGTAGTCGATATCTGCATAGGCTGGTGAGTTAAAACGGCCACGAGTGTTACCAATTGGGTTACGCGCAAACTGGCCTACGCCATTCGCTTTTTTCGCTTGGGTATGAGTTAAACCTGTGCTTAACGTCCAAGGTGATTCAGGAATACGCCATTCTGCCGTTCCTGCGTAGTGCCATGCACGTTTGTCAAAATTACGCTTCCCTTTTTGTTTATCGGTTTCAGTACGTTTACCATCACTACCGTATTCATGGTTATAGATTTGTGTACCTAGTGTCACATCTGAAGTCAGTTTATATTTTGCTTCTAAACCTTGCTGACGGAATAAATCATCTGCTTGACCATAGAAATAGTATACTTTCAATGGTTTAGTATTGTAGTTAATACCACCTGTAATGACATGATTAACATTGTGTCGAACACCATTAGCATCAGTGAAATACATGGCATCAATATTTGGGCTATCGCGACGCATGACTTTCTTATCGAGATATAATAAATCCAAACTCCAATCACTGATCGCAGTATTAGTGTAGTAACCGCTATAACTGTTCAATGATAAACGCTGTGAATTCGTGAAAATACCCGTATTTTTCAGCGTAAACCAACCTGCTTTCGCATTAAATTTTACTGGCTCAAGGTCCAGTTTTACTTTTGCATAACGTTGACCAATTTTGTTGTACCCTTTCGCATGGCCATCATCATTATATAAAATTGCACGGGAGGCGAAGTCTTTACTTGCCCCCAGTTTGATACCGCCGTAATAAGAGGCATCAAAGCCAATTACATCAGCAAAATAACCTGATTTGAAATCTGCTTGAAAGTTTTGTCCCCAAGCATTCGCAACTTGTTTTCGATAACGGTTTTCGTTTTTATCAAAACGGTTTTCTGTTTTTAAGTATTTCCACATGTTACGGGTTGACAGCTCTAGCTCCGAATCCGCAATGAATGAGTTTTCCTTGATAGAATCTTCCCAGTTGCTGGCATTTGCCATTGCTACCGCTAAATAGCAAGGAGAAAGCATTAATAACGCAATATTTTTAACTTTCATTGGAATTAACCTAGTTAATGATTATTTGAATTAATTTTATGCTGTACCATGTTTCCATGAACAACAAAACACCATTTTTATTTTTAGCTTAATAAAACAATTTAACTTAAAGACAAACAGATACATCCATTTCAAACACATAAGTCATTTTAAATATAAAATTCAATACAGTATTTTCCTGTATTTGTGTTTACTTATTACTATGAATAGAAATATTCCTTATAGGAATTCAAAAATACATTATTGATTCGATAGCGCCACTTACTCATATTTGGTGTTTATCTAGCTTAAACCTCACACTTCGGCACTGTATTTATCGGCACTGTATTATTTATTAAGAAAAAATTGCACTTTATTTCCTATATAATTTTTTAGAGCAAAAAATATCCCTGAGAAATAATCATCTCAAATAAATTTGAATATTTAACTTAAAATGCAACTATTAAATTGCTATTTTTTTAATTGATTACTTATCACTCTAAATTGTCATAAATCTTTCATAATACGAATGCTATCGTAATTTTATGTCAATTAAAACGATCGCTGTCACAACACGCCACATCAGTTGCAATAAGCTACTTTTTAATAGTGATGTATATCACGTTTTATTTTAAGGTAAATTTAATATGTAACTCATTATTTTGAATAGAATTTTATCGGCAATTCATTTATTTGTTAACTCATCCACTTAAATAGGTATTTGTAATAGCTTTATACATATTGGCTATATGTATAAAATTTCACCCAATAGAAACTTTCATATGAATGCGTAGTATTTGTTGATGTATATTTACTCATGATCGTTCTATAGCCCCCTCATAAGAGAAAGTATTATTCTCTGTAGGCAAATTTAAATTAAGTAACACTTGAGCAAATGATAGGCACAAATAGTTATTAAGCACTGATTAAATCATTCTATTTTTCATTTATTTAAAATCATCTTAACTTTTTTAGATGATTGCTTTCATTATTAAAATTAACATAGCTATACCCAGCACTCTAACCATATAAAAACCCAGACTTAATGCAAATGTATGGTTATTTATTTCAATTAAACTCAAAATATAATTACCAACAAATAAAATAATCAAAATTTCTATTTTATTTTTTCAAAAATGAAACATAACACTAATGAGATTAATAAAAACCTTCTAATTATTTTTAATAGTGAAATAAGTATTAGTTCATTTTTATCAAATATAGTCGAAAAGAACATTGAGATTAACTGTAAAAAAACAAGAAAGTTACGGGTAACTTTTACCACAAGTCATAATTTTATTATTTTATTCATGCAAAGCAATTTGTCTTTTTTGCGTACTTATGCAAAAAAGCCAGTAATAAATTACTGGCCTTTCAGATGTACTAGAAATTATTAGCGATGTTCTTGCCAGCGCTCATGCAAATCAACGAGTTGACGATGGCTATTTTTCCAACGCTCAACTGCTTGCAACTCTGTTAAACTATATTGTCGGCCGCTATGATATAGCTTAGAAGCTTGGCTATCATATTGTTTCGGTAAGTTATCTAAGACGCTGACTGCACCTTCACGATTATTACAGACTAAAATCATGTCGCATCCCGCATTCAACGATGCTTGGGCTCTTTCAGGATAACTTCCCATCACCGCAGCGCCTTCCATCGATAAATCATCAGAGAAAATGACACCATGAAAACCAAGTTGCTCTCGCAATACTGATTTTAACCAAAATGGTGAACCGCTCGCAGGGCGATCATCAGCTTGGGTATAAATAACATGAGCAGGCATCACTGCATCGAGTAGTTCTCGCTGAATAAAGTCTTTAAAGATCAACATATCTTTACCACGAATTTTCTCCAAGGAGCGGTCATCCCGTGGTGTTTCTTTATGTGAATCAGCTTTCACTGCACCGTGACCAGGAAAGTGTTTCCCTGTCGTTTTCATACCCGCACTGCGCATACCTTTAATAAAACGTTCTGCCATGATCATCGCAATTTCAGGGTCTTCGTGGAATGAGCGTTCGCCTATCGCAATACTTTGATGGCCAAGATCCAAAACAGGTGCAAAACTAATATCAATATCCATGGCTATCATCTCTGATGCCATTAACCAACCCGCCTCTTCAGCGAGTTTAGCACCATCGATTTCACTATTGAGTGCTGCAAATGCCTGAGCAGAAGGCAATGCGGTGAAACCATCACGGAAACGTTGTACTCGACCACCTTCTTGGTCAACAGCTATCAACAACCGGTGTCTTGATGCATCACGAATTTGGCGGACAAGCTCTCGTAATTGGGCTGCGTCATGAAAGTTACGGGTAAACAGTATTAACCCCCCCACGGATGGGTGAGCTAATATTTCGCGCTCTTCGTTGTCCAATTCATAACCCTGAACATCTAGCATTATAGGGCCCATAACATGCCTCACTTATTAAACTAATTGTCTTAATCCGATACTGTTTTCTGATAGCCTTTGGCTATCAACCTATTAAACCAAAATATTGTCGTAATAATTGTGAGTGTACCAAAAAGTCAGTTGACTGGCTTTCATTCCACTGCACTTCATACCACATTAATGTCATATATTTTACCCAAGGTGCCCATGATTGACAGCTTTTCGCCAATTGCTGTTTGTCTCGATAAGCACCGTGAACATCACAATATTGCCTCAAGAAAAAATCTCGCTGAATGTCTGTCAGACCATTAAATTGGAAATAGGTTTCTAAAGAGAATGCGATATCTGTATTTGCCGCATACTCCCAATCCAATAGCATTAGCTGCCCTGTTGATGTGCATATAATATTCTTTGCATGAATATCCATATGGGCAGGCGCGAGCTTCAGCATTTTTGGGAAAGAGGCAGAGGTAAAATGGCGATGGAGTTTTTTCCAGCGAGGTGATAACCGTTTTTTATCAATTAAATAGCCGTAATGAGATATTTCATTGCGGAGTTGTAAATGATACCCCAGCAGTGGAGCACAATGTAATTGTGTGACTATATTTACAAGCTCGCACTGAAAACTAGGTAACAAAAAAGTATTGTTATCAGGGTGTTGCCCTTCACACCACCCTAATAATAACCATTGTGAATTCCGACCAATCACTTGAGGTGTAAATGAATAAGCGCGTAATTGCTGCAATATCCGCGCTTCTTTCTTTCGGTCAACATACAAAGCAGTTTGTGCATTTCCATCTGCACGCGCTATCAGCTTCACTTCGCGAGCAGATAGAAAACATTCCAGTAAATAACTTCCACCTGACAACCCTGTTAGTGAGGATATTTTCCAATCGCGTACAGATATTGTAGGAAAATGTGTCACTAACAGTCGAAAAAGTGACTGCTGGTTACTCAATATTGTGCTTTCCAGTCCAAACAATTTCACCCGTTTGCACATCCATCAACTGCATTTCAAGGCTTCTTTCTTTATTTGAACCTGACATCACGCTGTAAATCACATACTCCGCTTGGACATAGCGGCCTAACCCTATCGCTTTGCTACGGGTGACTAAGCTGTCTTCTTGTGATAAACCGAGTGTTTTACGTGCGGAACTCACCACACTGGCGGGAACCACTTTAAAACGATTGGTGTTCTCAACCGCGGTTGTCATAACTGATGTTACAGTTTGCACCGGTATTGAACCATTCGTGTTATTTTTCACTGAATCAACTAACAGTACTTTGCCGTTTTCGACCCCATCCGCACTGGCCATTTGGTTAACTAAAGGTGTAATGGAAGCGGACCAATCTGTTGTTTGTTGCTTTGGTGGAGTTGGAACAACATCAACGGGTGGCGGAGTCACTTCTGGTTGTTTTTCCGGCTCTACTGGCACAATTGGAGGTTGTGTACCTGGTTGTTGAGGTGGATATGAAGGGCACCCAGCCAAAATTAATGTCGCGGCAGCAACCATTAAGATGCGTTTCATTATTATTCTCCGGCCTTTGACGATAAAAATACATGAACACGTACATTTGTTGCACGTGGAGAAGAAGTCACAGCACGAACTTTCACATCAGAATTTGCTGCGATTTGCTGATACAAGGTATTCGATGTTTCTACGTTTAACCCTTGCTTATCATACCAGTATAAACGATAAGCAATATTCACCACTTTAGGCTGTGAATTACTCATGTTAATAGTAGCGATAGTTTGATGATTTTCACTACCTATCACTGGGTTTTCGACAATGACCCCTTGTGCAAGTACTGCGGGCTCCATAATGATGCGCTGTTGCTCATTAAAAACCAGCCCTTGTGTTTTCTTAAATATGCAACCACTTAGCAACACAGTTACCAAAGCAAGTAATGCAATACGGTTCATTGCCGATCCCTTATTATTTCGCCAATAGCGGCCCTAATGGGCGACCACCCACTAGATGCATGTGGATATGAAACACTTCTTGCCCTGAATGTTCATTGCAGTTCATGATTAAACGGTAGCCATTCTCTGCAATACCTTCTTCTTTGGCTATTTTCGCTGCAACAGTAAACAAACGGCCTAATGCAAGTTCGTCATCCACAGTAACATCATTAACAGTTGGAATTAATTTATTAGGAATAATAAGAATATGAGAAGGTGCTTGCGGCGAAATGTCACGAAATGCGGTGACAAGTTCATCTTGGTAAACCACGTCTGCTGGGATCTCGCGACGGATAATTTTACTGAAAATCGTTTCTTCTGCCATTTCAATTTCCTTAGTCATTTAATCGTTCTAGTGAACTAATTTATACGTTATTTGTGCCAACATTTAAATGAAACAAACGATTGAAGTTTTGTGTCGTAATTTCAGCGAGTTGCTCAACACTAACCCCCTTTAGCACCGCCATATACTCAATAACATCCCGGACGTACGCGGGTTGGTTTTCCCTGCCACGATGAGGAACAGGAGCCAAATATGGCGAGTCAGTTTCGACTAAAATTCGGTCTAAAGGAACAACACGGGCGGCTTCTCTAATTTGCTCTGCGTTACGAAATGTGACGATCCCTGAAAATGAGATATACATACCTAAATCGAGTAGTTCAACAGCCGTATCTTTATCTTCAGTAAAGCAGTGTAATACTCCGCCACAGTCCATCACGTTTTCTTCGCGTAGAATAGATAAGGTGTCTTCTCGTGCCGCACGAGTATGCACAATGACGGGTTTATTGACTTCACGACCTATGCGAATGTGCTGACGAAAAGACTCTTGCTGCAACGCGGCATTCTCTTGCTGATAATAGTAATCCAGCCCAGTTTCTCCTAGCGCAACAACCTCATTTCCTGCGGCTAATTGTGCTAGTCGTGCGAAATCATATCCTTCGTCTAAATTGAGAGGATGAATACCACATGAAAAAGCAATATTGTCACGCATGCCAATCATTTTTTTCATGCTTTCAAAACCGTGCAACGTTGTTGCAACAGCTAACATGAAACGGACATCACGGGCCGAAGCCTTTGCGATAACATCGTCGACATTCGTATGTAATTTTTCATAATCTAAACAGTCGAGATGACAGTGTGAATCAACAACAAACATATTTAACTCTTTTTAAAATGTAGGGAGAGACAACGAAGCTTCCCATTGTAATAATTGATTTGTCAGAATCAGTTCCTGATTCAGTGCAGGAACTGTCAGTAATTGATGGCGGCAATATAACCACTTATCATACATATTTATTAACTGTGTTCGATTCATAGCACCAGCTAATTGCAGAACTTGAGATTGCTGATCTTGGTTGATGCAAAAAGCCCCAGCCCCTTGTTGAATTTTAATAGCATCCGCCAATAAGCTAAGTAGCCAATTTAAGGCATCAGGCGCTTCATCAATATTCAAACTAGGCAGCAAACTCAACATATCCCCCGTTTGCAATGCATGACCTAAACTATGGCATAGTGCATTACGTTTTTGCCAGCGTTGTTCATCCAATAAGGCTAGCGCAGAAAGTGGCGCACCTTGGCATATTTTTAATGCCGTTATCGCATTTTCAACAGCAATACCCGGCTTTTGCTTTTGCAACCAGTAGAGTGCTATTTGTGGATCGGGAGCAGGTAAGAAATGACTTAGGCAACGGCTGCGAATGGTCGCAAGCAAATTCTCTTGTTTATCACTTCCAAGTAAAAAGTAAGTATCCTTTGCTGGCTCTTCCAATGTTTTCAATAACGCATTAGCTGCTGCATCTGTCAATGCTTCAACCTGTGGAATATACACCACTTTGTTGCCGCCTTGTTGAGCATGGCGACTCAAGGTTTCAATCAATTTTCTAACCGCATCAACACTAACAGTAGACTTCCCTTTTTCTACTTCAATAATATGATAGTCAGGATGATTACCCGCGAGCATCAAACGACAGCTGTGGCATTGCCCACAGCTTTTTAGCCCGTCTCTTTCTTGGCAAATAAGCCAACGACTAATTCCATAGCATAGTGCTTGTGCCCCATTTCCCGGTATTGAGTGAAGCAGTAACGCATGGTGGCCTCTACCGTTTTGGTACGCAGTAATAATTTGTCGGTAAGGTTCATTTAACCAAGGATACCAATTCATGGGATTAATACCTTATGTGGTTTATCAAGCACGCGCTAACCATTGTGTCAACGTTTGGCGAATATCTTGCTGTACTTGCTCAATGTTTTGGCTGGCATCAATAGTGAGTATCGTTTCATCACCCGCAGCCAGCTCAAGATAACGGCTGCGTGTTCTTTCGAAAAAGGCTAACGATTCTTTTTCAATTCTATCTAATTCACCCCGTGACCTTGCACGTTGTAAACCTAATTCAGGAGGTAAATCAAGGTATAAGGTTAATGAAGGTTTGAAATCGCCCAACACTAAGTCACGTAATGATTGCATCAAATGACGATCAATTTCACGTCCACCCCCCTGATACGCTTGGGAAGATAAATCATGACGGTCACCGACCACCCATTTGCCAGCCGCTAATGCAGGTTGGATCACTGTATCAACCAGTTGTACACGGGCTGCATATAACATCAGCAATTCAGCCTTATCCGTGACTTTATCACCTGCAATACCTTGCTTTATCAGCTCACGGAGTTTCTCTGCCAATGGCGTTCCACCAGGCTCGCGAGTAAAGACAATATCTGTGATCCCTGCTTGGTTCAACGTTTCCACAACCGTATTGATTGCAGTTGTTTTACCAGCTCCTTCGAGTCCTTCAATAACAATAAATTGGTTTTTCATTTTTATCAGTTTTGCTGTTCAAATTGGCGGTAAACTTTAACGGCACGATTGTGGTCGTTTAAATTACGACTAAAAGTATGCCCACCTTTACCATCTGCGACAAAGAATATGTAATCCGTTTTAGCCGGATGTGCGGCAGCCTTTAACGATGCAAGGCTCGGCATTGCAATCGGTGTTGGTGGCAAACCATCAATCTTATAAGTATTGTATGGTGTGTAATTATCTAAATCACTACGATAAATTTTACCACGATACTTTTCACCTAACCCATAGATGACGGTTGGGTCGGTTTGTAGACGCATATTTTTCTTTAAGCGGTTAACAAATACGGATGCAACCTGTGCTCTTTCACTATCAATACCGGTTTCTTTTTCAATAATCGAAGCCATAATAAGCATTTCATAGGCATTCTTATAGGGTAAATCCCTATCACGCCCTTTCCACTCTTCATCAAGGCTGTTTTGCATACGTTTATAAGCACGTTTTAAAATTTCAGCGTCTGTTGTCCCCGCTGTATATAAATAGGTATCAGGATATAACCACCCTTCTAAAGTCCCTTCTCCGTTAAACCCAATCAGGGCATGCAGTTCTGTCGGGGTTAAGTTGGTGGTTTTATGCTCTAAGTAAGGAGCATCACGTAAAATATTACCCCAATCACTTAAACGGTTACCTTCAATAAAACGGATCGAAAATTGTGCTTCTTTACCACTTACAATTAATTGTAGTAGTTGTTCCACATTCATACCCGGTTGCAGGCGGTAAGTTCCTGCTTTTAGCTGAGCCAGTTCAGGGCGTAGTTTGAGTAACCATTGAAATTCATTTCCTTTTTCAAGAATTTTATCTTCTATAAGTAACCCTTCAAATGCGACACGTCCAGTTCCCGCAGGTACCGTAAAAATTTTTTCTTGTGTGATATTGATAGGCGTTTTGGCATAGTCCAGTACTTGACGATATTGCCAATAGACCGCGGCTGCGACAATAGCAGCCAAGGTAACGGCGATTAGAATGATTTTTTTGGCTAATTTCATTTATTGACCATTTCAATGCGTGTGTTGGTAACAATTAATTCATTTATAAAAACTAAATTTTGCAACGCAAAAATAGATACTCAAACAGCTCACGAGACGCAAATTGTAATGGTGGAAGTTGTTTATCCATTTGAATACTTTGTACCGGTAAAACTGGCATCAGCGCATTACAAATAACCACTTCATCACAATGAGTTAAGACGTTAGCAAAGCGTTCCACCTGTTGAAGATGGTACTGGCTATCTTGTAACAGTGATATTATCTTTTGTCTCATTAATCCATTCACACCACTATGAGATAAAACTGGGGTATACACTGTTTGACCAATTCGCCAGAAAACATTAGCACTACAGCATTCAACAATAATACCGTCGGTGTCTAGCACAATAGCTTCATCTGCATTAAGTTCATCAACCTCTTGCTTAATAAGGACTTGTTCTAAGCGGTTGAGGTGTTTCATCCCTGCTAGCAATGGGTTACGAGCCAATGGAATTTGGCTGAGAACGAGGTTAGCCCCTTTGCACTGTAATTGGGCATAATTATTCGGGAAGGGAGAAACGCTGACTATCACCGTCGGCGAGGTAAAACCTTTAGAGCTATATCCTCTACCACCAGCACCGCGACTAATAATCACTTTGACCACAAATTCGTCTTGAGTCTGTTCTGCACAAACCTGCTTTAGATGCTCTGCCAACCTTTCCCAATCTGGCTGAACAATTTTCAATCTTTGGCTATCGTGCTTTAACCGAACAATATGCTCATTTAACATTTTAGCTTGCTGATTAACGCCATGTATGGTCGTAAAGCAGCCATCCCCAAAAGAGACTGCGCGATCAGTAACACTTATTTGCTGGCAAAGCTGCCCATTAACCCAATATGACATTGATAATACTTATAATAAAAGCTGATAAATCAGACAGTAATCAAGTGGGATTATCATAAACTAAAGCGAAGAACTGTGCAAAGAACTGGGCAAAATAAAGCCCCAGCCACAATACGTGACTAGGGCTAATAACTAACGGTAATAGATTAATTATTCGCCGTGATAACGACGGAAAATTAATGAACCGTTGGTGCCACCAAAACCAAACGAGTTACACAGAGCATACTCCATGTTATCCACTTTACGTGCTTCACCTGGAACAAAATCCAGTTTGCACGCTTCATCTGGGTTATCCAAATTAATGGTAGGTGGAACAATTTGATCGCACAATGCCAAAATAGTGAAGATTGACTCAATAGCACCTGCAGCACCAAGTAAGTGCCCAGTCATTGATTTAGTTGAGCTGACTAATACATCTGTGCCCTCACCAAATACATTAACGACTGCTTGCGCTTCTGCTAAATCGCCTGCAGGAGTTGAAGTACCGTGAGCATTGATATACCCCACGTCACTCGCTTTGATTCCTGCGTCATTTAGTGCATTTTCCATTGCAAGTGCTGCACCCGCACCATTTTCAGGTGGTGATGTCATATGGTAAGCATCACTGCTCATCCCAAAACCTGCAATTTCAGCATAAATTTTTGCACCGCGTGCTTTCGCATGTTCATATTCTTCAAGAATAATGATACCTGCGCCATCTCCCAGAACAAAACCATCACGGTCTTTATCCCATGGGCGACTTGCCGCTTGCGGGTCATCGTTGCGAGTCGATAATGCACGCGCTGCACCGAAACCAGCCACACCAAGTGGTGTAGTCGCTTTTTCAGCGCCGCCTGCAACCATTACATCGGCGTCACCGTAAGCAATCATACGAGCTGCATGACCAATATTATGCACACCTGATGTACAGGCAGTTGCAATTGAAATACTTGGACCACGGAAACCGTACATAATGCTTAAATGACCAGCCACCATATTAATGATGGTCGATGGTACGAAGAATGGACTTACCTTACGAGGCCCACCGTGCAGTAATGACTCACAGTTGTCCTGAATTAAGCCTAACCCACCAATACCAGAACCAATCGCTGCACCAATTCGAGTAGCATTGGCTTCTGTTACTTCCAATCCAGCATCTTTAAAGGCTTGAAAGCCCGCGGCGATACCATATTGGATAAATGGGTCCATTTTCTTAGCATCTTTACGGGAGATGCCAAATTCTTCGTAATTGAAATCTTTTACTAAGCCAGCAAATTTAGTTGCGTGGTTAGTAGTATCAAAATGATCGATTAGGCTGATACCACTCTGTCCGTCACAAACAGCTTTCCATGATGACTCAACTGTGTTGCCGACAGGAGATAACATGCCCAGTCCGGTTACGACTACACGACGCTTAGACACGTATTTCCTCCAAGGAGGGAAAAGTTACAAAAGGAACATAGGCGATCGAGTGATCGCCTAGATAAGTTTTTCGTACAATTATTTAGATGCGTTCTCGACGTAGTCAATCGCAGCCTGTACTGTTGTGATCTTTTCAGCTTCTTCGTCAGGGATTTCGCAATCGAACTCTTCTTCCAGAGCCATAACCAGCTCAACTGTGTCAAGAGAATCAGCGCCCAAGTCATCAACAAATGAAGCTGTATTTACAACTTCTTCCTCTTTAACACCCAGTTGTTCAACGATGATTTTCTTAACGCGTTCTTCGATAGTGCTCATACTATTAAAATTCCTATCAAAACTCGCTTTCGCGATGGTTTTCGTAGTTTATGAAATACAGGAAAAGATACAACCCAATCCCGGCTGTTGGAACTATTATTTTGCATTATTTAGCGTTAGATAACACTAATAATGCAAATAGTTCCATCATTTCTTTAGATCATGTACATGCCACCATTGACATGCAATGTTTCACCTGTGATGTAAGCAGCTTCATCAGAAGCTAAAAACGCTACAGCACTGGCAATTTCTTGTGCATCACCCAGTCTATCCGCAGGAACCTGAGATAAAATGCCTGCACGCTGTTCATCTGTCAATGCTTTAGTCATATCAGTTTCGATAAAACCAGGTGCAACGACGTTGACAGTGATACCACGAGAAGCGACTTCACGAGCCAATGATTTACTAAAACCAATTAACCCCGCTTTCGCTGCTGCATAGTTAGTTTGCCCCGCATTTCCCATCACACCGACAACGGATGCAATTGAAATAATACGTCCACAACGTTTTTTCATCATGGCACGCAAAACGGATTTAGACAAACGGTAAACGGATGAAAGATTGGTGTCAATAATATCTTGCCATTCATCTTCTTTCATACGCATCAATAGGTTATCACGAGTGATACCTGCATTATTAATCAAAATATCAATTTCACCAAATTCTTCACGGATTTTGGTCAAAGTTTCTTCGATTGATGCTGCATCAGTCACGTTTAACGCTAAACCTTTACCTTTACCATCAAGATAAGCGGTAATGGCTTCTGCGCCTTTTTCGCTGGTTGCTGTTCCGATAACGGTAGCACCACGAGCAATTAATGTTAAAGCAATAGCTTTACCAATTCCACGACTCGCGCCTGTTACCAGTGCAATTTTTCCTTCAAAGCTCATGTCGTCCTCAGCTATTTTCTAAAGCAGTGCTTAATGATACAGGATCATTGACTGCGACGGCAGTTAAATTAGAGACAATTCGCTTGGTAAGACCAGTCAATACTTTTCCTGGGCCTACTTCAATAAGATGTTCAACACCTTGATCTGCCATTAATTCTACTGTTTCCGTCCAGCGTACTGGATTATACAGTTGACGGACTAAAGCATCACGAATATTTTGTGCCGATTTCTCAATTTTAACATCAACATTATTAATAACTGGATAGTCTGGCTCACAAAAATCAATTTTTTCTAACGCTTCGGCTAATTTATCAGCAGCTGGCTTCATTAATGCACAATGAGACGGAACGCTAACAGATAATGGCAACGCACGTTTAGCCCCCGCTTCTTTACATGCGATACCCGCACGTTCAACTGCGGCTTTTTCACCCGCAATCACGACTTGGCCCGGTGAATTAAAATTAACCGGTGAAACAACTTGGCCTTGAGAAGCTTCTTGGCAAGCTTTTTCAATTGATTCGTTATCTAAACCAATAATGGCATACATCGCACCAGTGCCTTCAGGAACGGCTTCTTGCATGAGTTTTCCGCGCAATTCAACCAGTTTAATCGCTTGTTTAAAGTCGATAACACCCGCGCAAACTAAAGCAGAATACTCACCAAGGCTGTGACCCGCCATCATCGTTGGCATTGCGCCATTTTTGTCTTTCCAAACACGGAAAATAGCCACAGAAGCTGCCAATAACGCAGGCTGTGTTTGCCATGTTTTGTTTAATTCTTCTTCTGGCCCATTTTGTACTAACGCCCAGAGATCGTAACCCAATGCTTCCGATGCTTCAGCGAATGTTTGCTCAACCAGCTGATTTTCTTCAGCCAATGCTGCTAACATCCCTAAAGACTGAGAACCCTGTCCGGGAAATACCATAGCAAATTGTGTCATGTCTATTTTCTCAGTTAATTAAAAACGAACCAATGCAGAGCCCCAAGTGAAACCGCCACCGAAGGCTTCTAAAAGCACAAGTTGACCACGCTGAATACGCCCATCACGCACCGCTTCATCCAACGCTGTAGGAACTGATGCAGCAGAAGTATTACCGTGACGGTCTAATGTGACAACGACTTTATCCATCGTCATATCTAATTTTTTCGCCGTCGCAGAAATAATTCTTAAATTTGCTTGATGTGGAACTAGCCAATCAAGTTCTTCTTTGGCAATACCGCTCTGTGCTAATGTTTCATCAACAATATGCGCTAATTCACGCACTGCAACTTTAAAGACTTCATTACCTGTCATGGTCAAATAGGCAGGGTCTTCAGAGCAACGGCTACGATTAGGTAATGTGAGTAAATCACCATAACGGCCATCTGCATGTAAATGCGTCGAAATGATACCCGGCTCTTCAGATTCGCCAATAACCACAGCCCCTGCCGCATCGCCAAATAAAATAATTGTGCCACGGTCTTCGGGATCTAATGTTTTAGATAATGCATCTGCACCAATAACTAATGCTTTTTTAGTCATGCCCGTTTTAACGAATTGATCAGCAATACTAATCGCATAAGTAAAACCTGCACATGCAGCTGCGACATCAAATGCCGCACAATCTTGAATACCAAGCATTTGTTGGATTTGGCAAGCTGCACTAGGGAAAGCGTGAGTTGCTGATGTGGTTGCGACGATAATTAAACCAATGTCTGTTGCATCGACTTGTGCCATGTCCAGCGCATTTTTGGCCGCATGAAAACCCATCACTGAAACACTTTCTTCTTCGTTAGCAATTCTTCTTTCATGTATGCCAGTGCGTGTCACAATCCACTCATCAGAAGTATCAACCATTTTTTCCAGATCAGCATTGGTACGTACTTGTGCTGGTAAGTAGCTGCCTGTTCCTAAGATTTTACTGTACATAGCCATAGGTTATTGATCACTCCTGGGTAAAACAATATTTAGTCGCGCTGTTATTCTTTCTGGGACTTGTTTTTCAACAGCTTGTACTGCGCGGTCAATAGCCGCTTGAAAAGCGCCTTCATTCGCTGCACCGTGACTCTTGATGACAATACCTTTTAATCCTAACAGAGTCGCACCGTTATACTGGTCGGGGTTCATGTCCCCAAAACGTTTCATTAAACGTTTTTTTAACCATTTTTTCGCCAGTTGCATAAACCAACTGCTTTTTTTATGTTGATCGCCGGTCGATTTTATCAATGAAAGGATGACGCGTATTACACCTTCCATCGTCTTCAATGAGACATTACCTGCGAAGCCGTCACACACTAACACATCGGTTTTACCTGTCAGTAACTCGTTACCTTCTACATAACCAATGTAGTTAATTGATGTCGTTTCTTTTAATATTGAGGCGGCTTCGCGGATATTATCCAACCCTTTACTCTCTTCTTCGCCAATATTCAGTAACGCAACTCTCGGTTTAGAAATGTTAACCACTTCTTCAGCCATCACGGAACCCATTACGGCAAATTGGACTAGCATATCACTACTACAATTAACATTAGCGCCTAAATCTAGCACTACTGTTTGACTTTTTTGCTGATTAGGTAGGATTGTCATTAGCGCTGGGCGCTCAATCCCCTCTATAGACTTTAGCATTAATTTCGCTAAGCCCATCAGCGCACCCGTATTCCCCGCACTCACGCACGCTTGTGCCCGCCCTGTCTTCACTAACTCTAAGGCCACTCGCATCGATGTTCCTTTGCTTTGCCTTATCGCGTTTGATGGTTTTGCATCGTTTGCGATAATGCCGTCAGCAGGAATAATTTCGACGCGCGAAATTAGCTCAGCACTTTGTTGTGCAAGCAAAGGTTGAATGGCTTCGGGTTGACCGACAAGCAGTAATTTGAGTGCTGGATTAGATGCCAGTGCCTGCAATGCAGCAGGCACCGTGACGCGGGGACCAACATCCCCGCCCATAGCATCTAACGCGATGGTTAGATTAGCCAAGGTAACAACAAATTACTTGTTGATAACCTTACGGCCACGGTAGTAACCATCTGCAGTCACATGGTGACGCAGGTGAGTTTCACCGGAAGTTTTATCTACAGAAACTAGGGTAGCAGTCAGTGCATCATGTGAACGACGCATACCGCGTTTTGAACGAGTTGGTTTATTCTGTTGTACGGCCATTGACCTTACTCCTTAAGTACTTTTCTTTAAACTGGCTAATACGGCAAATGGGTTTGGTTTTTCTGCCTCAGGAGGCAGTTCACCATACACCATGTCCGCTTCGGACACTTCACAGTGTTCAGAATCATGAACCGGAACCACTGGTAAGGATAGAATTATTTCATCTTCTATCATTCCCAGCAAATCTATTTCACCAAATTCATCAATTTGAATCGGTTCATAGAGCTCCGGTAATGCTTCGGCCTTTTCGTCATTGACGACAGGACTAAAACAATACGATACGTAGACATGATGTTTGAAATCAGTTCTGCAACGTTGGCATTGTAAGGTGACATCCACTTGGGATTTCCCCTCGATGACAGTCAAACGCTGATTATCAATTTTAAATGATAATTCGGTTTCTACATCACTATCTACACTGACTACTGATTCGGCAATTCGTGTAACTTGCTCAGATGTATAACTCCCAACATAGTCGAGGTTTTTCTGAGCTGCACGCTGCGCATCGATAGTCAGGGGTAATTTTACCTTTTGCATAAGGCGCGCATATTAACTTTGTAATGAGCTATAGTCAAAGAAAAAGGCGGGGTAAACTCGCCTTTTCACCAAAAAACCGTAGGTTTTACGTTTTATAGTTTAAAATGAGTTAACCCTTTTGGCTACGAGTTTCGAGAAAAATCATGAAATCGATTATTTTGGCATCAACTTCAACATACCGACAAGCCCTACTAAAAAAACTGGGATTGCCTTTTTTAGCAGTGGCTCCCAATATTGATGAATCGCCCATATTGAATGAGTCCGCTCAGGCTTTAGTCATGCGTTTATCTCATGAAAAGGCCAACGCACTCTCTGCTCAATACCCTCAGCACCTAGTTATCGGTTCTGATCAAGTCTGTGTAATTGGAAATAAAATTATGGGCAAACCGCATAATTTTGATAATGCCTTTCAGCAGCTTAAATCTGCGTCAGGCAATAAGGTCACTTTTTATACTGGCCTATGTTTACTCGATACTGAAACAGGTAAGTTTAATGTCGAGTGTGAATTGTTTCACGTTCATTTTAGATCACTATCTGACGCCGAAATAACTAATTACTTACTTAAAGATGAGCCTTATCAATGTGCTGGAAGTTTTAAATCAGAGGGATTAGGGATTAGCTTATTTGAACGTTTGGAAGGGCGTGACCCCAATACGTTAGTGGGGCTTCCACTTATTCTATTACTTGAAATGTTACGCCAACACCAAGTTAGTCCATTATTTGATAATTAATCATTTAACTGGCAGGAAATACCTGCCAGTTAATTAAATGACCTACTTTTCTGCTTTACGACTACGTAGTATTTTCAGGCAGTGATTCAATTGGTTATCTAATGGAGCTTGCAAACGCATCTCATCTCCCGTTTTAGGGTGTGTAAATTTCAGTGCGCTCGCATGCAAAAATAAGCGGTTTAAACCTGTTCCGGCCAATTGGCTATCAAATTGCTTGTCACCATAACGGTCATCAAATGCAATAGGATGCCCCGCATAGAGAGTATGCACACGAATCTGATGCGTACGCCCTGTGACAGGGCTCGCTTTTATTAAAGTTGCATTATCAAAACGCTCTTCCACTTTAAAGCGTGTCTCTGATGGCTTCCCTTCGCTGTTAACTTTAACAACACGTTCACCACTTTGTAGAATATTTTTCAGTAAAGGAGCTTGAACAACTTTCATGTGGGACTGCCAATTACCTCTTACGAGTGCTAAATAATCTTTTTGCATTTGTTTTAAACGCAATTGTTCATGTAGTGCGCGAAGTGCAGAGCGTTTTTTCGCCACTAACAAAATCCCAGAAGTGTCTCTATCCAAGCGATGGACTAATTCAAGGAAACGCGCTTCGGGTCGCAAAGCCCTCAAGCCTTCGATAACGCCAAAGCTTAAACCACTTCCACCATGAACAGCAGTACCAGATGGTTTATTCAGCACTAAGAGAACGTCATCTTCAAATAAAATGCAATTCGCTAATGCAGCGACCTTATCCAGTTTAGCCGAAACCGGTGCAGTTTCACGCTCAGCAACCCTAACGGGAGGAACGCGGACTTGGTCCCCTTCGACTAATTTATACTCAGGCTTTATCCGCCCCTTGTTAACACGCACTTCCCCTTTGCGGATAATGCGATAAATCATACTCTTTGGTACACCTTTAAGTTTAGTGAGCAAAAAGTTATCGATACGTTGCCCAGCTTCGTCATCGCTGATGTCAATAAATTGAACTTGATTTTGTGTATTCATTCGGGAATGCGTTAACTCTAATTGATTAAAATATGCTCTTATTCGCTTTCCCTATCATACCGACTCCACAAAATTTTTTATCTTTTTTTTTAATTTGGTTATTTTCTGCATGATTTATCCTATTTCTAAATAAAATTTCCATATAACTTCCGTATCGACTTGCTATAATGCCTATGGCAATGGAATAATATGAAGTTGCTAAGATGTTTAAAAAACGAAAGTTAACGTTTTATAGGATTTCTTATTTGATGGCGTAACAGTGCAGCAATGGCGTAAGACATTTAGCAACATCAAATAAATTAGCGAGCAACGAATTTTGGCTTATTGGGTTAGGAACTTCCGTTTTCTTTAATAACTTACGGCATCCTGATTAAGAACGCTGAATTTTTAATCTAAAAATCAGGTTCACCGAATACTGCGCGTCTCTATACGAACGACTGCCGCGAGGCAGACGGTTTTGTAAAAATCACGAGGCCATCGGTTTACAGTAGCTCTTTCTTTCGCTGCTCTTTATTTAAAAGAAAATAATGAGTAAGTAATAACATGAAAAGAATGCTAATAAACGCAACTCAACAGGAAGAGTTGCGTGTTGCCCTTGTTGACGGGCAACGCCTCTATGATTTGGATATTGAAAGTCCCGGTCATGAGCAAAAAAAGGCCAATATTTACAAAGGTAAAATCACTCGTATCGAACCTAGTCTTGAAGCTGCTTTTGTTGACTATGGCGCTGAAAGACACGGTTTCCTTCCTATCAAAGAAATCGCTCGTGAATACTTCCCAAGCAACTATCACTCCCAAGGCCGTCCTAACATTAAAGATGTGTTAAAAGAAGGCCAAGAAGTTATCGTTCAAGTGGATAAAGAAGAGCGTGGTAATAAAGGTGCCGCATTAACCACCTTCATTAGCTTGGCAGGAAGTTACCTCGTTTTAATGCCAAATAACCCACGTGCGGGAGGCATTTCACGTCGTATCGAAGGCGAAGACCGCACTGAGCTAAAAGAAGCGCTGTCTTCTTTACAAATTCCAGATGGCATGGGCTTAATCGTTCGCACCGCGGGTGTGGGTAAATCTGCAGAATCACTGCAACAAGATTTGCTTTACCGTTTACGTCACTGGGAAGCGATTCAAAAAGCCGCTGAAAACCGCCCTGCACCTTTCTTGATCCACCAAGAAAGTAACGTTATTGTTCGTGCATTCCGCGATTATCTACGCCCAGATATCGGTGAGATCCTAATAGATAACCCGAAAGTTGTCGAAATGGCACGCAACCATATCGAAGCTATCGGTCGTGGTGATTTTGCAAGCAAAATCAAACACTACAGTGGCGATGTTCCACTTTTTAGCCACTACCAAATTGAATCGCAAATCGAATCTGCGTTCCAACGCGAAGTTCGTTTGCCATCAGGTGGTGCATTAGTTATTGATACCACTGAAGCTCTGACCGCTATCGATATCAACTCCTCACGTTCAACACGTGGTGGCGATATCGAAGAAACTGCGTTCAATACTAACTTAGAAGCGGCTGATGAAATTGCACGTCAATTACGTCTACGTGACCTAGGTGGTTTGATTGTTATCGATTTTATCGATATGACGCCAGTTAGGCATCAACGTGAAGTAGAAAACCGCTTACGTGAAGCTGTACGCCAAGACCGTGCTCGCATTCAAATTGCACGCATCTCTCGTTTTGGTTTATTAGAAATGTCACGTCAGCGCTTGAGCCCATCGTTAGGTGAATCCAGCCATCACGTGTGCCCTCGCTGTTCAGGAACAGGAACCATTCGTGATAACGAATCACTTTCCCTGTCTGTTCTTCGCCTTATCGAAGAAGAGGCACTGAAAGAAAATACTCACGAAGTGCATGCCATTGTTCCTGTACAAATTGCATCTTACCTATTGAATGAAAAGCGTAAAGCCGTTAGTGATATTGAACAACGCCAAAGCCATGTTCGCGTTGTGATTGTCCCTAATGACCAAATGCAAACACCTCACTTCCATGTGATCCGCATTCGTAAAGGTGAAGAGGTAAATACTTTAAGCTATAACTTAGCTCAATATCACGAAACCGTCACTTTGACACAAAGTGACGAGACTACCGCTGAGCGCAAAATCCCTGAGCAACCTGCAATTTCAGCTTTTGCACTGCAAGAGCCTGTAGACATGTCTACAGTGAAACCAAAAGAAACTGTAACAAAAGCACCTGTTAAATCAGCGGCGGCTGAACCTGCATCCCCTAGTTTGTTCAGCAAAATTGCGGCATTCTTTAAAGGCCTGTTTGGCGAAGAAGAAAAAGTGGTTGAGAAACCAGCGCCGAAAAACCGCAATAATAATGATCGCCGCCGGAATAATGATCGTCGCAACAATAACCGTCGTAATAATAATCGTCGTGACCGCGATGATACTGACAATCGTGATAACCGTGATAATCGCGACAACCGTAATGATCGCAATAATCGTAATGCATCAGCGGATGAAACGAATAATCGCAATAAAGGTCGCAACAATAAGAATACGAACACGCAAGACGAGCAAACAACTGACAATGCGAATCGTGATAATCAGCAACAACGTCGTGAACAACGCGCTGAACGTCGCCGTCGTCAAGATGAAAAACGTCAACAGCAAGTTGCTAAATCACAACAAGATGTTCAGCAAGACAATGTAGAGAATGCGGCTGAAAAGGAAGAAGTACAACGTCCTGTTACGCCACGTCGCCAACGTCGTCAATTGACACAAAAAATCCGTGTTACTGATAGCGAGCAAATCATTACTCCTGTTGAAACGGCACCTGAAGTAACCACTGAGCCAGTTGCAGCATTACCTGCACCAACGGTATCTGTGAACCAAACTGAAGGTGAAGTACAAACTGAAGAGCGTCAAGAAGCCGTGGCTCAAGTTGATGGTGAAGAAAAACAAGACACCATCATTCCACGCCGTTCTCGTCGTTCACCTCGTCACTTGCGTGTCAGTGGTCAACGTCGTCGTCGCTACCGTGATGAGCGCCATTTAACTAAATCACCAATGCCATTAATCGCTGCCGTTGCCTCACCTGAGCTTGCGTCTGGCAAAGTATTTATTCATTACCCAATTGCCCAGCCTCAACAAGAAAGCATGGCAATCATCACTAATGAAGAAATGCTTGAACAACAAAGTATTAATGATGCTCCTGTAGCAGAAACGACAAATGTTACCCCGTCACAAAGTAGCGTGGCCGTCACTCCTGTCGTGGCTGAGGAAGTTAAACTCGAGTCTCAGGACACGACTGTAGACACTTCTTTAGTTAACGAACCAACCGCTGTCGAGCACATTGTTGAACCAGCCCCAGTTATTGTCGAAGAGAAAACTGGTGTTTCGCAAGAAGTTGAAACCGTCGAAGCTGTAAAAGAGACTGTAGCAATAGTGGCTGACGTTATTGAGCCACAGGCTGAAATAGCTCAAACAGAAGTGGTTGAAAGCGTTACTATCGCAGACGAACAAACGGCACCTGTTATTGTCAATAAAGAGATTAATGACGTGGTTGAAGAAGCACAGCATGCTGAAGTTGCTGTCACTGCATCAGTTGAGGTTGCCCGTATTGAGGAAGTTATCGAACCTATTACAGCGGTTGAGCCTGCTGTGGTAGCAAGTAGCCCTGCGGTCAGCTTACATAAACGCCATGCTTATTCTCCAATGACAAAAGCGCCAGCACCTACAACTGCCGCTGCACCATTTGAGATAACAGAATATCAGCGTGAAGCCTCTACCTTTGAAGGTAAAGGCGGCGCAGGTGGCCATGTTGCTTCAAACGTAGCAACCTCTGCAATGGCAAAACCATCTAGTCACTAAAACTTAATAGTTTTAAAACACCGAAGCCTTGATAGGAAACTATCAAGGTTTTTTTTATGGCTATAAAAACGTTTAACTCATTGTAATTCATTAAATACTAATAAAATTTACCCTCCTAAAGCCTTTGACAGGTAGTCATTAATAAATGCATCGTATATCTGTACAAAGTACATACGTTTAATGATTCCGCACACTAACTGAGGAAATTTTATGGATTATGACTATAAGCAAATAGACCGTTGGGAAAATGGCCATGCATATACAAGCGATGGTGTATTACTACTCCCGACTCTTCACGTAACCCCTGACAGAATTTTACCAGACCATATTCTGAATGCGATGGCAAAAGGAATATGTGGAGTTTGTGGGGCTAGTGACTGCCGTTTTGAAAAAACATCTCCTTATAAAAAGATGTTAAGTGCCTACCAAAGTGGAAAGCTCGAGCTAATGTACACTATTTATTGGCGCTCTTTTGGTGGATTATACAGAATGATGAAGCCCAAAATAGAGCAGGATTTAAGTAAAATAAAGAAACAAGAAGCAGAGGAAATTAAAGGTTCAGTTAAATTTACAACTGATTTTTATAAAGAAGTTTTTAATACTTACGGTGAAAAAGCAGAGAAATTGGCTAAAGCTATGGCAGAACAAGCTAAAGGAAAAAAATCCGTAATGTTGAGGATGCATTAAAAGCTTATAATAAGTATAGCAATAATATTAGTAGGAAAATTGATGCAAAAGATCGCAAAGCCATTACAGCAGCATTAGAATCAGTTAAAGCTGAAGATATTGCAAAAAATTTCAAGAAATTTAGTAAGGGTATGTTATACACAAGCCGAGTAATTGACTTTATTGATTGGTCAAATGAATTAATAAAAGCAATCGACACTAATAATTGGAGACCTTTTTTTGTTAAAACAGAAACAATAGCGGCTGGAATGGCAGCTACAGCTCTTGCTGGATTCGCTTTTAGTACATTGCTTGGCGGGCCTATTGGTGTACTAGGATACGGCTTAATTATTGCAGGGATAGGCGCATTGATTAATGATAGTTTAGTCGAAGAAGCAAATAATTTGATTGGTTTTTAATCATAAAATAGATGCTATTTACTTCGCTGACAATCTTCTTATAAATAGAGTTATAATAAAAACCAACGTAATTGGAATAGATAATAAAAACACAACACCACCATATATGGCTAATCCTCCAGCCTTACCCGCTGTGTCCATAAATATGCCTCTATTCCAAAATTCTCTAGTGGTAAACATGAGAAAGAAGCTTTCAACTGCCCATTTCGCAAATGGGAAAATAATAATACCAACAACACTAATAAATAACATCAGTGACTTATATTTGAGTTCACTCCCCAAATAAGAATATAAAAACAGGGCTCCCATAAACCAACCCCAACACATATTTTGAATATAATATTTTTTATTCATTAACTATTTCCTTATTCTTCTATGAAATATGATAGCAAACTCTATATGAGAATGAGAACTCATATTAACTCTAGTTATTAGTATGCATTGATATCTTAAAGTTGCTGATTAATTAGTACTTAATAATTACTTTATGTTAATGTGTGATTATCTATTATTCGTTACAAAGGATGGTATTATGTTAAAAGTCATTGCGGAAGATTTTATTAAAACTGAGGCGATTGAAATAGTTATGCCTCTATATCGTGAATTAGTCGCTGCAACCAAACAAGAACCATTGTGTATCAGTTATGACCTTTACGTTGGCCAAAAAGATCCTGGGCACTTTATTTTTATCGAGGAGTGGCCGAATCAAGAAGCGCTCGATATTCACTGTGCCAGCGAACATTTCAAACGCCTAGTTCCTCTAATCAGCAGCTATAAGCGTTCGGACCCTATTATCAAACTGATGAATGGTGCTTTTGAATAAGCACATTAGCTAAACGTACCCCCAAGCATATAACTAGAACCCATACACAACACTACAGGCCGAATTCTGATATCGACAAAAAAACCTACATAATCCTCTAAATATTTCTGCCTGTCGCTAGGCGGCAAGCTAAACGAGGCCCTAGGAGCATACATAAGTATGTGACTAGGGCGAGTGTGTGATGCCAACAACGCGACAGGCAAAAATAGGATGAGGACGTTTGTGCGATGCCGACAACACTTATAACCCTAAATAAATACAATAATATTAATCCCCTAATAATTCTAAATAAAATACAATTATATCAATCCTCTAAATAGTTCGGTCTGTCGCTAGGCGGCAAGCTAAACGAGGCCCTAGGAGCATACATAAGTATGTGACTAGGGCGAGTGTGTGAAGCCAACAACGCGACAGGCCGAAATATGACGAGGATTTTTAGAACCAAGGAGCTTGGATCATAACCGCCCCATAAAACAATGCACGACCGGCCAACTCTCCGCTAAACATCGCCAACATTATCAATACAAGTAAGACGGCGGATGGTCGTTCCTTGTATACTTTTACCGCCATAATGCAAGGCAATATCATACTCATCACTACTTGCCACCATAGCAAGTAGCTCCCGCCTTGGCTTGCAGGTAATTGTAAGCGAATAATCTGTGCAATTAATACCAATGCAACGCCTATCAGCACGCCAACTTTAATGGTCGAGGGTAATAACTTGCCTTGCCCAATAACAAATAAGGCTACTAGACTAAAACCAAGGACAATTGCACTGCCTATAAACGCGATTTGGGTTGCCGGTGTATGCCATAATGGGTGAGCAACCATTTGATAATAGACTTGTGCTGTGACAAGTATAGCGGCTAATCCACCAATCCCACTGATCCAGCCTAATATCGTATTGCGCGTGTTTACTGTGGGTTGCAACCAGCAAGATAGAGCCCACAAAGTGATAACACCATTTAATAATACAAATGCCACAGCCTCGCGACTTAGCCATGAATGACTTAGCCCCAGAACGGAACGGTATGCTTCGAGAGGCACACCTAAATGCCCCATTGACATCGATGAACCAATAACTTCAATCAGCCATATCAATAGCACTGCGCGACGTAATACAGAGCCTGATAATAAGGAGCCCTGACAGGCTTTCATTTGGTAAATGGTTAATGCGAGAACAGCACCAATCCCCCATTGGCTCATCACTGTAAAAAATACTAGTGGGAGTTCCATATGTTTAATATCCATAATTAATCCTCCATCCCAATGATCACAATATTTGGATGACTGATTGTGTGATCGGGCATGTTGTAACGCTGTTCTAGTACCGCCCAGTTCGTCGTGTGCTTTTTACGTAGTTCAGTGATATCACCAAACTCAATGGCACCCGTAGGGCAAGACTCCACACACCTTGGCAGTAGGCCTTCATCTAACCGTTCCGCACACATATTACACTTGCTGGTTTTCCCTTCTGCTGGGTCAAAGACAGGAGCATGATATGGACAAGCCATAATACACATCTGGCAACCAATACATTTCTCATGATCTTGAACGACAATACCGTCCGCCCGTTTGGTATAGGTGTCTGCTGGGCAAACTTTTAAACACTGTGGGTCATCACAATGGTTACAAGACATCGTAATAAATGCTTGAGTATTCGGTGAATCATCATTGAATTCACGAACTCGACGCCACAAGACGCCCGGCGGGGTCACATTCTCAGATTTACAAGCCATTGAACAAGTGCGGCAACCATAGCAATCTTTTGTATTTATTAAGAAACCATATTGCTTGACCATGATTAAGCCTCCCTTCTTACATCAACTAACGTACTATTACAGCAGTGTCCCGTTCCCAAATGTTCAACTTGGTCATTCGTGACATGACTGCTGCTCCCCCCCTGTTGTTCCCACCAGCCGTTATCCAGTGAAATTACGCCTTTTTTAATATGCGTTGTCACGACAGCAATGGCTCGGTGTTCTCCTCGGTCATTAAAGGTGATTGCCCATTCCCCATTCTTAATACCTCTGGATTTAGCATCTTCAGGGTGAATCAAGACATTCGGCTGGTTTCGTTGTACTTCAAGGATCCATTCATTCATTCCATGACTTGAATGCACACTACGCGCTAACTTGCGCTGAACCGCCATCAAAGGATACTTTTTGGCTAATTCAGGTGAACCTTTAACAGACTCGGTCACTTGGTAGTAAGCGACGACAGGTGAAAAATTTTTCTTTTGCCAATCTTCAACAAATAAGTGTGCTTTTTTGGTTGATGTCCTAAACACACCATCTTTGAACGGTATCCAATCCCCTTCGACTGGGCGTACTGGCCCTTTTTCTAACATTTGGCGAGTGATACCAGAGCCGACTAAACAGGCATCAATATAGTGCTCTATTGGCTTATTAAATACGTCACCAAACCCGAAACGTTCTGCTAATCGGGCGAAAATCCAATAGTCGGGTTTTGCTTCACCTGCTGGCTCAACCGCCTTTTCCATTAATTGGACATATTGGCTACGAACGCCCGCCATCAAACTGGTATCTTCAAAAATAGTGGTCACCGGTAAAACTAAATCAGCATATAAGGCTGTTGAGCTCATGAGGTTATCGGCTACCACAACAAATGGAACTTTCTTTAGTGCTTCGCGAACCTTGTTGGTATTCGGCAATTGGGTCATAACCCCCATCGTCATAATCCACCAGAAATTAATCGGATGTGGCTTTTCATTGACGATAAAATCGCCAACTTTCGCTACAGGAATGGGAGGAATGTTTTTCACATTCGGCGCCGGTGGCACTATTGGGCTAAAATTAGCCATTTGCCGAGCTCCGCCAGCATCACAAACACCCGCCCCTCGTTTACCTATATTTCCAGTCAATAAGGCGAGATAGAACTGGCTTCCTGCGACATAAGCGCCATGTTCGGTTCGTTGTGCTCCTGACATGTTTTGCACAATCATTGAAGGAGTTATTGATGAGTAATCCCGAGCAAGACGTACAATAGTTTCCGTTGGAACATCCGTTTCTTCACTGACCCGGGCAATATCCCAACCTTTTGCTTGCTGGTAAATTTGTTCAAAAACAGTGGTGTAATTCAAATCCTCTGGAAGTTCATGTTGAAAAAGTGCCGGTTTAATGCCCGATGAATCATGACGAACTAATTGTCTGCTTAATGTGTCGAAAACTAAATAGCTGTCCTCATCATCTTTGTTTTGCCTGACTTGTTTTTGATTCGCATCGACCAAATAAACCGCGCCAGTATGAGCCCTCAAGAAATTTTCATCTATCCGGTTTTCTTCAATAATAATTTTAATCATACCTAAAGCAAGCGCGGTATCTGTCCCTGGAATAATAGGTATCCACTCGTCCGCTTTTGCAGCTGTTTCACTAAAACGCGGATCAATCACCACTAATCGAGCGCCATTTCTTCTCGCTTGGTTATAATTTTTAAAATAGGCTTGCATCGTAACAGCTGGGTTATTGCCCCAACACAGGATATAACGGCTATCCGCTATCGTATCGCGGGTATCTGCATACCTCAGGCCGAGCATCGGGATCATCGCAGCTGTTACAGCAGAGCAACAAAGTGAACCCGCTTGTTTCGTTGACCCGCCTAAATAATCAAAGAAAGCCTTCCCCATATCATTTTTAATCGAGTCCATATTTCCGGCATGAGTGGAAATAAACAACCCTTCATTACCATATTTATCAATGGTCTCTCTAATATTTTTTTCAATAAGATCCAGCGCCTCATCCCAACTTATCGGTTTGAATTCAGCTTTACCTTTTTCGCCTACTCGTAGTAACGGTGTTTTGATGCGTTGATCATGATAGACCCATTTAGTTCGGCTCATACCTCGCAAGCAACATTTGACATTAAACCCTTCCGTCGCCTGAATTTTCATCAGCTTACCTTGGTAGGTATATGCGGTTAGGTTGCAATGCAAACACTCCATTGCACAAGTTGACCGAAATGTTTTGTAGTCCGACAGTTTGAGTCGCACCTTCGGTAAGGGTTGATTGCTGTTTCCTTGTGCATAAGAACAGGGGGCGATACTCGCCAACCCTACAACGCCAAGCCCTTTGAGTAGAGTTCGGCGTTTCAAACGTAGTGAATTTATCGTTTTCATTATAGTAAACCTCGACATCGCCTTTATAAGTACACTATATATATACGCCATTCACTAAAGATGAACTTGAGTAGCATCAATAATTCTATCTATTTATAGGTAATAAGGTGCTACCGCTTTCGGATTATTCTTCCGCGTTATTGGTTCGTTAGCAGCGCAAGGCAACTCATGGTAAAATTTCAGGACTTGTTAAACTGAGGTTTATGTATGTCTACTCTGCAAGGTGTTAATTCTGTTGATATAGCCGTAAGCATTTTAAATTATATTGCTCAAAATGGGGGCATTGCTCGTGCAGCGGATATTTCAAAAGGTTGTGAGATATCAAAAAGCCGTCTACATAAATATTTGGTTTCACTGTGCCGTACACAAATGCTGTACCAAGATACTCAAACTAGCCGTTATGGTTTAGGCCGCAATTTAACCTTCTTAGCTAATTTTGTTAAACCTGAAGACTCATACATCGACGCCATTAACAATAATTTGATTCAATTTCGCGATGAACAAAATGTCTCAACAGGTGTTGCCACCCGCTTAGGGAAAGCACTTTCTTTGGTTAAATATAATCGTAGCTTCAAAAATATTGAAATTGACTTTTTACCTAACACGCCATTGCCTGTCGTAAAAAGTGCAGCTGGGCTGATTTATTCTGCATTTGATAACCAATTTGGCTCCAATTCCTATTCACAAGACGAAATTAATAAAGTTATCCAACAAGGCTATGCCATCCGTTACCAACCAACTGAAGGAATTCCCGGAGCGCAATCTATTGCTTGTCCTGTATTTAATGGCGAAGGCCAGCTTGTCGCTGCCGCAGTGACGATGGGATTTATTGCAGAAAATGAAATGGAAAGGTTAGCAACCGCATTAATCAAACAAGTTAATAGGTTAAATTTATAATCACTACGTGCGGTCAATGCTATCTATCAACTCAAGTCAAAAACAATAAAGCCGAGATGACCTCGGCTTTACGTGGTAATTATTTCACATCAATACGCGGTAATTCACCCATCTCTTTGAGCTTTTTCGATATTTCACGACGTTCTTTGGAGAGTTCAGCGTTCTTGATAATATAATCATCAACACGATCATCATAATCACTACGCATATTCGCAATAATTGCCTGAATATCTTCAATCGACATACCTGGTTTTATATATTCACTCAAGTTATCCAGCAGCAAAACACGCTTCTGGTTATCACGAATTTTTTTCTCATTGTCGGTGATTTCACGACGAATTTTATTTTTGCGACGAAACATACGCACAAATTCCAGAACATTTTGGAAAGACGGCTTGTTAGCGTTGTCCATGTTTAAAACCCTCTAGTCAATATTCAAAACGCATTATCTATTAACACAATACAATCTAATCCTATTGAGTTACAAGCCCGTTTCGCATATTTATCAAATTATTCCGCTGAAAATTGATTTCACTTTATACTTTAACGACCAAATTTTCGGAGTGATCTTGATTACATTTATTTGTTTGATCTTTTTCTCTGATTTCTTGATGACCTGCCCCATCACCTCTGAGACAAAATGCAGATAATATCGTCGTAATAATAACAAATATCCCCATGACCAGATAGGTATCAGCAAAACCAATTTTATCATACCCCCAACCCGCTAATGGCGATAAAATACTTGCAACGACAGAGCTCATGCAACTAAAGCCAACCAAATAAAGTGTCGATGACAAACGTTTATCGAAATGAAGGCTGTTATATTTAAAAATCGCGACTAACAGAATCGGGAGCTCAACGGCATGCAGTAATTTCATTATCGATATCATAATCGCGCCATCAACTAGGCCTGAACCAATAATGCGTAGCGCCATGACAGAACTCGCAAACAGCAATCCATTTTTAGCACCAATTCGGTTGACGATAAATGGCGCTAAAAACATTCCTCCTGCCTCCAAGAAAACCTGCAATGAATTTAGATAACCGTACATCTCATTACCTAATTGCTCACTTTGAAACTGATGGGCAAAATACACCATAAATTGCTGGTCATACACACTGTATATACAGGTACCTAATACAAACAATATCAAAGCCCAAAAATGGGGCTGTACAAACAATTGCAAAGCATCTTTCACAGTGATGGCTGAAGGTTTACCATGTTCAAGGCTATTATAGGCATCTGCGTTTGCCGTTTTTAAATTCAATAAAATAACTAAAAATAATAAGCCTGAAACGGTTGCCATAATAAAATTGTAATCAGGGTTCAGGTTAATATTACGCCCAGCAAAAAACGTTGCAGTCGCCCAACCCAATGAGCCCCACATCCTCGCTTTTCCATATTCAAAATTACGTAATCGGCTAACTCGCTCTGTATAAGATTCAAGTACACCAATGCCCGCATGAAAAGTCATGCCAATAAACAAACCACCAATAACACTACCCAAAAACACATTCCATCTTAGCAACGTACCGAAAACCATAAAAAATGGCCCAGATGAAATCAGTAGAACTGCAATAAATAACAGTAAATTTTTTCGTAATCCTAATTTATCTTGCATAAACCCATAGAGTGGCTGTGCGCAAAGTGCCACAATCGAAATACAAGAGAAAATAAATCCTGTATCCGCACCATCCAAGCCAACATATTTACGCAGCCAGATTGCGACGACAGAAAACGTTGATGACCACGTGAAAAAGAAAAAAAACAATAATGCACTCAAAGAGGCATAATACTTTCTTGAGCCACGATTCATATTTCATCACCTATCAAAAATTATCTTGATGAAATGTTAAGGTTAACATTAATTTCAAACCACAAAATAGCCTGTTAATTGTGATGTTAATCACTAATGTTAACGTTAACAATTGATATATGTGATATCAATCACGATATACTCTCGCAAATTAATGACGAATGACTGCTGGGTAAAAGATTTCATCAAATCATCCAAGTTATGCGGCTCTCAATCTCACCCACTCAATATCAGATAGCCTTAGTTTAGCTTTTACGGTAGATAAGGTATCATTAATCAACAAGGTATAGTGAATAGCAATAAATTAACCACTATCAATCTACTATATAATCATCAAAATGGTGAAAACGTTGCAAGATAATAAAAAACAACCGACCTTTTTTATTCATGACTATGAAACCTTTGGTAAGCGCCCTGCTCTCGATAGGCCTGCACAGTTTGCAGGCGTTCGCACTGACCTTGATTTTAATATCATTGAAGAACCCGAAGTTTTTTATTGTGCTCCGGCTGATGACTATTTACCGCAACCTGAAGCCGTCATGATCACTGGGATCACCCCGCAAGTCGCATTATCTCAAGGCATAAATGAAGCCGAGTTTGCTAAACGAATTCATGCGGCTTTTAGTGTCCCTAATACCTGTATTATGGGCTACAACAATATTCGTTTCGATGATGAAGTTACGCGTAATATTTTTTACCGAAATTTTTACGACCCATATGCATATAGTTGGCAACAAGGAAATTCGCGTTGGGATTTACTCGACACTTTGCGTGCCTGTTTTGCGCTTCGCCCTGAAGGTATTCAATGGCCAGAAAATGAAGATGGTTTACCGAGTATGCGTTTAGAACATTTGACCAAAGCAAATGGGGTTGCTCATGAAAATGCACATGATGCAATGTCTGACGTTTTAGCGACTATAAATATGGCAAAACTGTTGAAAGCCGCTCAACCGCGAATGTTCGATTACTTTTATCAGTTAAGAAATAAAAATAAAATAAGTCAACTTATTGATATTGTAGAAATAACACCATTAGTTCATGTCTCTGGTATGTTTGGCGCATTGCGCTCTTATGTCAGTTTAGTCGCTCCACTTGCTTGGCATCCCGATAACAAAAATGCCGTTATTATGTGCGATTTATCTGCCGATATCTCACCATTAATTGAGTTAGACGTTCAACAATTACGTACCCGATTATATACGCCTAAAGCTGAATTGGCGGGCGCTTCTCCCGTTCCTGTAAAATTAGTTCATATTAATAAATGCCCAATTCTAGCGCCAGAAAAAACACTGCGGCCAGAAGATGCACAGCGAACAGGTGTTGACCGTGACTTGTGTATGCGTAATCTGGAAACCTTACGCAAGCACCCTGAAATTCGTAATAAATTAATTGAGTTATTTAGCGAGCCTCAAATATTTGCCGAGTCAGACGATGTCGATACACAAATTTATAATGGTTTTTTCAGTCCTTCTGACCGCTCAACTATGGATATTATTCGTGAAACTTCCCCACAGAACTTACCTGCATTGGAATTAAGTTTTGAAGATAAGCGCATGAAAGAACTTTTCTTTCGCTATAAAGCACGTAATTACCCTGCAACCTTATCTTATGATGAGCAGCAGCGCTGGTTACAGCACCGTAGAGACTACTTTAATGAAGAGCGTTTAACAGAATATATGCAACAAATACAGCTATTACTTGTAGAGCATCAACATGATGAAAAGCGTTGCCAGCAATTAAAAGCATTGATTAGCTATGCAAGAGATCTCGCTAGTTAATTTAGCAATAAAAAAGGCAGATATTGAAATGTTTACCAATACCTGCCTTTTTTCATTTATATGACACGTGCCTTAATGGTCATGAGAATGACCGCAACCACAATCCCCTTCCCAATTTTTGCGTTTAGTTGTTTTACCTAAACCGGGGTTCATTGTATTTGTTGGGTCAGATTGCTTATAGAACGATTTCAACTGTTCAGGGGCTTTATATAAATGACCTACGTTATGTTCCGCAGGATATTGAGCCCCCCTTTCATCTAATAAAGCTAACATTTTTTCTTTTAGTTCTTTCGGGTCAACGCCTTTTTTCAAGACATAGTCTTGGTGCATAACATGGCACATAAAATGACCGCAGTATAATTTATGAACTAATAGCTTTTCAATTTCTGGTGGTAATGTTTCAAACCAATTTCTATCATTGCGACGTAAAGCAATGTCGAGAGGTAATACATCTTCCACATCTTTATTATGAACAGCGTGATAACGAACAGCGGAGCCAGCAGCGGCAAAGCGGTGTAAAAATGCTTTTGCCCCCTCCTCGGGTGTACATTCAAAATAGCCGCCATCGGCGCTTGCAAAATAAGATTTTAGCCAAACTTTAGCCTCATCAATGCCATCTCCGGCCATTTTTAACATTAAATGGTGTTCATAACGATCACGAAACTCTTTCATACGTGGTGGTAAATGGGAAGGCCATAATTTACTGAGAACCTGCATAGTACGGTCGATCAGATTTGATGGCAGGAATGGGACTTTATTTAATACTGCATCAATACGCCCTTTAATAGTGAAAAACATTGGCATTTTGTCAGTACCAAATTTATCAATCATTAAAAAGGTATCTTTACCATAAACTTCTGCTATATCGAAGCAACCACGGTGCATATATTCACCTGCAACTGGCAGGTTTTTAAATTCACTTAAAATATAACGGCGTATATCTTCCAAAACGTCAGGGTTATTTGAACCGATATAAAATACCTGTGTTTTTTTATCGGCTGGGAAGGTATCTAAACGAACCGCAAACACGGCTAATTTTCCTGCGCACCCTGATGCTTCAAATAGACGACGTTCATCTGCGTTAAAGCGTGATGGTGTATCGGCATCGACATCACGAACGCGCTCTGCATACTCATGGTCAGAAGCGAGTTTATCGCTAACTTGTACGTCTTCACTACTATAGCCACGATTTTGTAAATTCGTCAGGATTTCTTCTGGTGTGTTACCTAAATCAATACCTAGGTGATTGACAAGCTCCACTTTTCCATCGTCACTGACTCGGCCATAAAGAGCAAGCTCAGTATAGGCGGGGCCTCTACGCACTAATGAACCGCCAGAACTATTACAAATACCACCCACAACTGAAGCTCCAATACAAGAAGAGCCAATCAAAGAGTGCGGTTCGCGCCCTAATGGTTTTAAGATTTTTTCCAGGTCGTACAAAGTGCTTCCCGGCATCGCAACCACTTGGTTAAATTCCGGTAAAACTTGAATTTGGTTTAATTTCAACGTACTAATGATGACAATATCGCGGTCATAGTCATAACCGCTCGGTGTTGACCCTTCGGTTAACCCGGTATTCGCCGCTTGCATTAGGACAATTTTGTCCGCTTCAACACACGCCTTGAAAACATACCACTGTTCGAGCAATGTTGTTGGAAATACAACCGCGATTGCATCCCCCATACCAGAGCGGAAGCCTTTACGATAACGTTCTGTTTTATGTGGCTCTGTTAAAATATTTTTTTTGCCAACAATATTCCTAAGCGTCAGTAATAACCGTTGATTCTCAGGTTTCTTTGCATCATTCATTTGTGTGCCTTATTAATCGAATTCGTGATTATCATAGTTCTGCATTATGTGTTGTAACAACAATATCACATAATATTATGATGTTAATAGGCTACACGCTTTATCTTAAATAATTCTTAACGGGTAAAAAAATAGCGCCTCAAGGCGCTATTTTTGAATCTAATTCTGGACATATTCAAAATAGTTCGTGTTGTAGCAAGGCGCCGAGCAAAACGAGCATGGGGAGTATACATAAGTATGTGACCCATGTCGTTTTGAGAACGCAACGCAGCTACAGCGCGAAATATGAAGAATATTGTTAAACGTCGCTCATTTGCGGCATAGGCCGCTTAAACATACGTGTCAGTACAGCCATATAGACCAAACCAACTGCCGTCCAAACCAACCCGTAAACCATTGAATCTTCTTCAATATTTAGCCATAACACACAGACTGTTAATGTCCCTATGACAGGCAAAATCAAATAGTTAATGATATTTTTAGCCCCAGTCATACGGCGTTCACGAATAAAGAATTGGCTGATAACCGAGATATTCACGAAGGTAAACGCGATTAGTGCACCAAAGTTAATTAATGCAGTCGCAAAATCCATTTCAAACCAGATAGCGCCTAGTGCTAAGAAACCAACCATTAATACGTTGTATGCAGGAGTGCGCCACGTTGGGCTAACATAACCAAATACTTTTTCTGGGAATACCCCATCACGCCCCATTACATACATCAAACGCGCACTACCCGCATGAGCCGCCATACCTGACGCTAATACCGTAACACATGAGAACACCAGAATGATTGACTGGAAGAATGTTCCAGCAACAAAACGCATAATATCTGGTTGTGTTTCATTGATATTCTTAAAGCGTGATACATCAGGGAAGTATTGCTGTAAGAAGAAAGAAACGGTAATAAAGATAACCCCACCAATTAACGCAGTTAAGAAAATAGCACGCGGGATAACTTTACCCGCATTTGGCGTTTCTTCTGACAATGAGCTTAATCCATCAAAACCTAAGAATGAGAAACAAAGAATTGTCGCCCCAGCTATCAGCGGGATCACTTCGGTTTTTTCATTAGCAAATGGGTTAAAGGTCCAAATTTCTCCTGTACCTTCACCGTTAGAAACACCGTGGATCACAAGCCCCGTAAACACCACCATGACACCCACTTGAATGATGGCAATGACGGTACTTAAGTTTGCAATTACGTTAATCCCACGTAAGTTGGCTGCAGTCATTAAAATAACCAGCCCAACAACGAAGATTGCCGGTTCCACATTAGGGAAAATATCTTGTAAATAAATTTTAGCCAATAAGATGTTGATCATTGGCATAAAAATATAGGACAACAAGGATGTCCAACCCACCAAGAAGCCAATATGTGGGCTCATTGATTTTTGGGCATAAGTGTACGCTGAACCGGCTGATGGGAAACGTTTCACCAATTTACCGTAGCTCAGAGCAGTAAACAGTATCGCAGCAAGTGCAATAATGTATGAAGTTGGAACATGTCCACCAGTTTTATCTGACACCATTCCGAAGGTATCAAATATCGTCATTGGCTGGATATACGCAATACCGATCATCACTACTTGCACCAATGTTAAGGTTTTTGCAAGTTGTACGCGGTTATTCGCACCCGTTTGATTGTGACCGATGTCTAATGGAATTGGAGTATTATTTTGCACGTCTAAGCCCTCCCATAACTTTCGATTGCATACTACTTCGGCTTAATCGACAGTTACTGGGAAGACTTTGCATCTGCCTATAGGCAGAGAAAAACGAAGAAAGGGAGAAAGGCGTGTGAGCGAAGCCACCGAGAGCCCCGTAGTCATCGATACGGCAGCCGCCAGCGCCTGGCCCTGCTGCGAATGCGAAAAAGTAAGCCATAAAAGCATTCCTCAAATCGGTAGCGAAAAATGTTTGCTACACGTAAATATTAAAATTATCTCTCCGGCTCTATGTCCGGCCCCGCTAGAATGAACGTTCCTAAAAACAAAAAAACCGATGCTTCATTTGATTAAGCATCAGTTATTTTTTAGTTCGCGCATTTTGCACGCCATAACCACAAATAGCAAGTTAAATTGTTAACAAATCACCCTATTTTCCATGAGAAATTTTGATTATTTCTGACTTTTTGCCCTATCTGCTTATATCTTTTTTTCTGAGCGTTTTTATCAGATTTTAATCAGCAAAAAACCCTTTGGGGAAGCCAAAGGGTTTGGATTAATCGAGATTAATTATTCGATTAGAAGTTGTAGTTGATACCGATATTGTAGCGACGGCCTTCTAATTCGGCACCGTAAGTCGCATTATCGATTCGGCGATCTAAGACGTTATAGACACCACCAACAATGTTCGCGTTTTTGTTAAGCTGATAACTCGCACCTAAATCAAATAAAGCATAAGATGCTGTACCACTTGAAATTTTTTGTCCACGACCTTGGTATTCAGAGGTTTTACCACGGAAATTCATACGCGTCCATGTTTCTAAATCTTCAGTAGTTTGCCATGTCAGAGTGGAGTTAGCCATATGTTTAGGCTGTTTATTTAATGGCTTACCTTTATTTACACCACTTTTTTGTTCAGTATCAGTATAGGTGTAGTTAGCTGCAAAGCTTAAGTCATCCACAATACGCCAGTTGAAAGTTAGTTCAACACCGCGCATTCTTGCTTTATCAACGTTTGCTTTGTCACTAATAAAACGATATGGTTTTCCAGGTTTATCACCTTCACCATCTTGAGCTACTGTACATGCTCTTACTGTGCTACTATTTTCTTCACAACGCCTAACTTCAGTAATTTTATCTTTAAAGTCAGTGTTATAGATAGTTATCCCTGCGGTAATATTATCTTGGTTATTCCAAATAACACCAATTTCTTCAGTAATACTTTTCTCTGGTTTCAAATCAGGATTACCATAAATAACGGCATTTCCTGCGCTACCGCCTGTTGCTTGTCCCCAGTTTGCAGACGATTCACGTAAGCTTGGTGCTTTATAACCTGTAGTTACCCCGCCTTTAATGGTCCACTGTTCATCAGCATGCCATACACCATACAGACGCGGAGTCCAGTGTGAACCGTAGTTTTCGTCTTTATCCATACGGATACCGCCCGTTAATGCAAAATCATTCGTCATTAACCATTCATCTTCTGCAAATAACGCCCAGCTGTATCGTTCAAGCTGATTATACTGTTTGAATTTATTACCTTCGTCTTTCAACTTCTCTTTACGATATTGACCGCCAATACTTAAACTATGATCCCCCAGTAAAAAAACGCTTTGATTACGGAAAACAAGGTCTTCTGCCGTCATTTTACGGCCTGGGTTTTTTGTCTCATCGTATTGAACATAGGTATCTGTTGAGGCAATATCATAAATACCCGTATGGGTTAATGCCATATGAGTCAATTCATATTTGCTAAAACCGCTACCGTCACCTCTTTTGCTAGTATAACCTTCGCGGTCATCACGGTGTTGGTTATCACGTTTGAACTCTGCATCGAAGGTATTTTTGTCATCTGGAGTTAACGATACCGTCGCTCCGCCACTTGCCATAATTTGGCGGTTAAAGCCATTAATGATTTTATCTTCACCACGATGTGAATATTGACCTTGTAATTTTACACCTAATAAGCCATCAATTAATGGACCTGATGTATAGAAGCTGCCTTGCCCTGTATTACCTGAATTTTTACGTTCCGTAATTGTTGCGTCTGCACGTAAACTGGTCGTCCACTCTTGTTGAACACGACGAGTGATAATATTGATAACCCCTCCCATCGCATCTGAACCGTACAGCGATGACATTGGGCCACGTACTACTTCAATACGCTCAATGGCGGGTAATGGTGGTAACCAACCTTGTTCAATACCTGAACCGTCACTATTTGGGCGAGTGCTGCGTGTATCAACGCGTTTACCGTCGATTAAAATCATGGTGTATTTTGCATCCATACCACGGATGCTAATATCAGAGCTACTGCCGCCACCGGTGACTAAAACACCCGGTACATCTTTTAATGCGTCAGTTACATCACGATAAGCTTTAGTTTCGAGTTGTTCGCGAGTGACTACAGAAATAGACGCAGGTGCATCTTCAATTTTCTGTTGATAACCTGATGCTGTTGTTACATAGATTTTATCTTTACTGTCATCAGCAAATGCAGGCGCCGCAGCAATAGCCGCAATAATGCTAATTGCCACTTTTCTTTTATTAAAAACAACCATTCCCAACTCTCCAAGAGATATTTTGTTTTATATATGAATTGATTTGCTCACATTGATTTCATTGAATCAAAAAATATTTTTTATTATTGGGGTATTTAAATACCCATAGGAAATTCATGGTAAAAACCATTATATAATTCAATTAAATTTCCTGTGGGTAATTACTATTAATTAAGATTTTATTTTTTAATATTGCGCCCTCTATATTTTATTTAATGTGCTTGCCAAGTGCTGCAAGCACACTATTCTATTACTATATTAACTTGCTAATTTATCAACCAGCCCATCTATTAGGACTTGTGGCACACCTTGCGAACAACGTTCAATACGACCCCGCACGCCATAAACCTCAGCAAGGCTTTCGGGGGTAATAACCTCAGCGGGTTCGCCTTGAGCAATTAAATTACCTTGTTTCAACATTAATACATGCTCCGCATGTTTGAGCGCAATATTAATATCATGAACCACCACAACCGTGATTATATTTCGACGTTTCGTCTCTTTTGCGACTAAATCCATCACATGATATTGGTAATTTAAATCTAACGCACTTAAAGGCTCATCTAATAACAATAAGTTGGGTTGACGAATTAAAGATTGTGCCAAACCCACTAATTGTTTTTGACCACCTGAGAGTTGGTCTAAATAACTTAACGCCAAATGCTCAATACCCAATTGACGTAATAACCCCATCACTTCGTCTTTACTATTCTCATTCCTCAAACCGCCTGAAGCACGTTGAGCAACAATCACTGACTCTAAAACATACAGGTGCACACCAGCAGGTAACGTTTGCGGTAAATACACCACATTTTGTGCTCGCTGGGCAAAACTCTGTTGGGTTAAGTCTTGACCATCCAGTAATAACTGCCCTGTTGCCTTATTTAACCCCGCCAACGAACGCAATAATGTGGATTTGCCACTACCATTTGGCCCAAGTAATACCGTGATCTTGCCGCGAGGCAAGATATCCGTCGATAGGTTCTCAATTACGGGACGTTTAGGGTAACCTGCATTAAATTGGTTAATAATCAGGCCACTCATGATACGTTCCCTCTATGACGCAAAATAATACTTAGGAAGAACGGTACACCAACCAACGAGGTCACGATCCCAACAGGGATAATCACACCCGGAATAATATTCTTCGACGCTATTGAGGCCATGGATAAAATTAACGCCCCAATTAATGCACTTGCAGGCAGATAAAAACGGTGATCTTCACCAAAAATCAACCTTGCTATATGTGGCGCAACTAAACCAATAAAGGCAATAGGACCGACAAATGCCACTGCTAGCGCCGATAAAATACTAATGCGTAATAACGTTGTTAACCTTAAACGGCGCACATCAATACCGAAACTGATCGCCCTATCCTCACCCAACCTTAAAGCCGTTAGCTTCCATGAACTCATCATGGCAATTGGGAAAATAAGTGCGAAAACTAATGCCATCACCCCAAGTTTTACCCAAGTCGCTTTTGATAAACTGCCCATCGTCCAAAAGACTAAACCCTGCAAGGTATCTTCTGTTGCGATGAATTGCATCATGGAAACCAATGCATTAAAGGTGAACACAAGCGCAATACCAAACAGTACGACACCTGAAGTTGCTACACGCGTCCAACGAGTGACTGCGTCTAACATCAGTGCGGCTAACAGGGCAAAAATAAAGGCATTGGCTGATATCACCCATTGGTCAGGCACGCCTGGAATTGCAATCCCTGAAACAATCGCCAATGCGGCACCAAAAGCCGCCGCATTAGATACCCCTAGTGTAAATGGGCTCGCTAACGGGTTGTTGAGGATAGTCTGCATCTCAGCACCAGCAAGTCCTAATGACATACCAATCACCACGGCCATCAATGCATATGGCAGACGGATATCCCAAACAATGACTCGAGTTCCTGCATCAACTGCTTCTGGGGTCATTAAGGTTTGCCATAAGCGTTCAAGGGATAACCCTGAAGGACCTAAGGTGAAATCAATAACCAGTGATAATAAAATCGCAGCGACGATAACAGCTATCCATGTCAATCGACGGCGTAACATATTTTGATAATGTTGTTTTACATTGTTGTCAGCCTGAATCGCTGCTTTTTCAGCCGCAACTATTGGCTCGCTCGTAATACTCATCAATTCTTACCCATTTTCATTACTTTTCGCTGACCCAATATACACCTGTTGGTTCGATAGCGAGAAACTCTCTATGTAATTCATCCAGTGTTTTTTGCGGTTCAAGATCGGTAAATTGTTCTGGGTAAAACCATTTGGCGAAAACTTGCGTCGCAATCACATTGTATGGAGAGTTATAGTAATTGTGCCAGATAGCATAATCTTGCTTATCTTTTATGGCTGATAACGAGCTAATCCCTTTACGTTCAGTAATTTTTTTCAGGCTTTCTTGTGCATCAGCTAATGTGCTTTGTGCGCCTAATTGAACGCCTGCATCTTTACTACCCGGCGCTTTTGCACCAGATGCAATGTAAATATTTGGGTCCGCAGCAATGATTTTCTCTAAGTTCATCGTACCAAGCGCGCCCGGCAAAACGCCTTTAGCAATATTTTTACCACCAGCTAAATCAATAAAGTTCCCCATATTTCCATCGCCCGCGGTACCACAGCAATCTTCAAATGCTCCTGCACGTAATTCAATAAAAACACTTGGTTTTTTATCTTCTGGTATTTTAGAAGTAATATCAGTGACTAATTTTTGGTTTCTTTCATAAAAATCGACATACTTATTTGCTGCCTGTTCACGATTTAATGCTTTGCCAAGTAAACGCATACTAGGCAAGGTGTTTTCCAGTGGTTTATCACGGAAATCCACAAATACAACAGGTACGCCGGCTTTCTCAAGCTGGTTAACTAATTCACTATTTTTTCCCGGCCCATGGCCTGACAAACCAAAAATCGCAATATCAGGGTTTAGGGTTAATACTTTTTCTGAACTGACGCTATCTGCGCTGGTATTACCAATCAGTGGAATATTGTCAATTTCAGGGAATTTAGCTTTATAAACAGCGTAGGTTTGAGGGTCTAGTTTTCGAAGGTCACCTTGCCAACCGACAATTCGGTCAATAGGTTTATCACCTTCCAGCAGAGCTATTGCACTAAACAGGCGCCCTTCACCTAACAAAATGCGATTAACATTATCAGGAACCTCAACAGTACGGCCTGCAATATCAGTCACTGTTGCAGCCCAAGCGCTCATACTGGCACTTGCTAATAACGCTAAACTTATTCCTTTTACTACCGACCTAGCTACAGACTTCTTGGCTACCGACGACATAGTATTAAGCTCCACTCTTAACCTCATTGACTTACTTTTTTTTATGCGGTAACAATAAAGCAAATAAGAATACTTATCAATACGATTATTAGTTTAATCATGGCTTTCATCAATAGAATTATGTGACCATCATCGTAAACCTAAACATTCAGCCTATTTTACCGCCAAAATGCAGGTTTATTGCGCTATATATAAAAAAACAGCACCCTATTAAGAGTGCTGTTATTGATGATAGATATTTAAAAAAACTATTTATCTAAATTTTCGCGGTAACTTGGAAAGCTCATGTCTTTATAACGGATAAACGTCGTTTTCTTCGCTATCTTATAACCAAACCAAATTGCTAAAAATAACGGAATTCCAATATAAGTTGCGGTAACCCCTACCCAATCAATTTTATCTTCTAAAAAGGCTTGGTAGTTTTGGCCTAATGTAATTGTTAAACACAAAATAAAGGCAAAAATAGGACCAATTGGGAAAAAACCTGAACGATAAGGTAAGTCATTAAGATCTCTCCCTTGTGCAATATAGCCTCTACGGAAACGATAATGGCTAATTGCAATACCTAACCAAGCAATAAACCCTGTCATTCCCGATGTATTTAATAGCCACAAGTACACCGTCTGGTTTCCAAACATGGAACTCAAGAAACATAAGCCCGCAATAACCGTCGTTGCTAACAAAGCATAACGAGGTACGCCACCTTTAGATAAACGGGCGAAAATACGCGGCGCTTTGCCTTCTCGGGCTAAGGTATACAACATACGCGTTGATGCGTACATACCGGAGTTACCTGCCGATAATACCGCTGTTAAAATAACCGCATTCATGACTGCTGCCGCAGATAATAAGCCTGCATTTTCAAATACTAAAGTGAATGGGCTTACACTAATATCTTTGACATCATTACGCAGTAAGTTTGGATCAGTGTAAGGAATGATCAAACTAATAATTAAGATTGCAAAGATATAGAATAACAAGATACGCCAAAATACTTTGCGCACGGCTTTTGGAATATTTTTAGCGGGGTCTTTCGATTCACCCGCAGCAATACCGATTAATTCAGTTCCTTGGAATGAGAACCCAACTATCATTGCCACGCCAATCATTGCTGAAAAACCACCAGCAAAAGGTGCATCACCAATTTCCCAATTATGCCACCCGGCATTTTCCGCACCGCTCATGATGCCAAAAATCATTAATACGCCGACAACAATAAAAATGACGACCGTGGTGACTTTTATTAATGAGAACCAGTATTCAGCCTCACCAAACCCTTTAACCGAGATGAAATTCAGTAAGAAAATAATGGCGAGGAAGATTGCGCTCCAAATCCAACCGGGCGTATCTGGGAACCAGTAGGTCATCACCAATTGAGCGGCAACTAAGTCAACCGCAATGGTCACGGCCCAGTTGTACCAGTAGTTCCACCCAAGTGCGAAACCAAAGCCTTCATCGACATATTTTGCACCATAAGTTGCAAATGAGCCCGAAACAGGCATATAAGCAGCTAACTCGCCCAAACTGGTCATCAAAAAATAGACCATTAAGCCAATGATAGCATAAGAAAGGAGTGCTCCACCGGGACCTGCTTGTGCAACCGTTGCACCCGATGCAACGAATAAACCGGTACCGATAGATCCACCGATAGCAATCATCGCAAGATGGCGCGCCTTTAACTCACGGCGTAGTCTTTGTGGGCCGCCCTGCGAGATAGTATTGGTATGTTGTTCTGACATTTGTTCCCTGCAATTTATTATTCAGCTAATATCGCATGGATTCTAGCAAAATAGGCTGTGAGAACTAAGCAACTCTTCACTGTTATAAGATACCTTCATAATTCACACAAAATTATAAGTAAAACGCGTTATTGCCAAATACCCCCCATTTCTATTGAAAGAATATCAAAAATAGAATGAGGTATTTAACTAAGACGAAAAAGCGCAGCCAACAAGGCTGCGGCTCGATATATGGCGAGTATTACTAGTTGCAATAAGACAACAGGTTAGTAATCGCGTTCGAAAGATGCTTTTGACGGTGATAAATCAAGTATAGCGTTCTTTCTAAATGAAGTTCGTCTATTTTTAATTCGACTAGAGAGCCATTTTCTAATTGCTCTTCGATCACTCGGCGTGATAAACAGCTTATGCCTATTCCGTAACGCACTGCATGTTTAATCGCTTCTGAATTACCTAGCTCCATTAAAATATGAAAGCCGGGAAGATGTGCAAATAATAGTTGGTCAAGGACATCTCGCGTACCTGACCCCCTTTCACGCAAAATCCAAGGCGCATCACGCAAATCTTTTAAAGAGATATTTTTATTCGCTAATGGGTTTTGAGGTGAAACAAAAATAACGAGTTCATCTTTTAACCATGCTTTAGAAATTAACTCAGGGCTATGGCAAACACCTTCAATTAACCCAACGTCCGCTCGAAACTCCATAACGGATTTAATGATTTCTTCTGTGTTACTGATAAAAAGCTCTAAAGGTATATCCGGGTGATCATGACGATAACCCGCTAAGACTTCTGGCAAAATATAATTACCAATCGTCGTACTGGCAGCAAGACGCACAGCCCCCATCTCTTTTTTAAATAATTGCTCGACCTCTAACCCTTGCTCTAATAATGCTAACGCTTTGGGATAAAGCAGCCTTCCGTGCTCATTTGTAACAAGTCGTTTACCCACACGGTCAAATAATTGAACGCCTAATTGGCCTTCTAAATCCGTTAGGGATGCGCTGACAGCTGATTGTGAAAGCGCTAATAACTGAGATGCCTGCGTCGTGGAGCCACTTTTTAATACTTCCGTAAAAACCTCAAGTTGCCTAAGTGTAATTCGCATAAAGGTAAGCCCCAACGTGATTTTTAGTATTTGTAATAATAATGTTAATATTAACGATTTATTCGCAATATTCCAGAAGAAACTTATAATCTATTTTGGTGGTAGATTATATAAAGATAATCAATTTAAATTATTATTACTTTTGTTATATCCTTATTACTAAATCTTATAAGCGGTAATAAAGAGCATCATCATGAATAAAAGTGACACCAACACCCTTGAGCAGAACAGTCAGAACCCTATATTAAAACTCATACCAGGTATTATTTTAGCTGGGCTCCTAACTGCTATTGCAATTTACCTCGGTGACCAACCCTGGTTTATGGATATCGGTTTAGGTGCATTAACCCTCGCAATATTATTAGGAATTATTGTAGGGAATACTTTTTATCCCGTAGCCAGTCAATCTTGTGATGCAGGCATTAAATTTGCCAAACACTATTTCCTACGCGCTGGTATTATCTTGTATGGTTTTCGCCTTACTTTCCAGCAAATCACAGACGTCGGAGCCACTGGTGTCATTATCGATGCTTTAACATTAACATCAACATTCTTACTAGCGTATTGGCTAGGTAAAAAAGTGTTCGGTCTTGATGAAGAAACAACACTATTAATTGGTGCTGGCAGTAGTATCTGTGGCGCAGCCGCGGTCATGGCAACTGAGCCTGTCGTTAAAGCATCCGCAAGTAAAGTCGCGGTTGCCGTTTCAACCGTTGTTATCTTTGGTACGATTTGTATCTTTGTTTACCCTTGGATTTACCAATTAAACGCACACTTTGGTTGGTTTCCGGCAACAGAAGAAACCTTTGGAATTTACATTGGTTCAACAGTACATGAAGTTGCACAGGTTGTTGCAGCAGGCCATACAATTGGTACAGATGCAGAAAATGCCTCTGTTATTGCCAAAATGATCCGTGTCATGATGCTTGCGCCTTTTCTCATTATCTTATCGGCTTTCTTAAGCCGTAAAACAGCGGCTAACCAAACAACCAATAGCCCAAAAAGCAAAATTACTATTCCTTGGTTCGCTGTATTCTTTATTGTTGTTGCAGGTTTTAACTCACTCAACCTACTGCCTCAAGTATTAGTGCAACAAATCATTGCGTTAGATACAATTTTACTCGCAATGGCAATGGTGGCTTTAGGGCTGACTACCCATGTTAGCGCTATTCGCCAAGCGGGTATTAAACCCTTGTTAATGGCGCTGATACTGTTTGTTTGGTTGATAGTTGGCGGGCTATTAATTAACCTACTGATTCAAAACATTTTTTAATCTACATTTTCCTCGTTTTTAGCCACCTTAACTGGTGGCTTTTTTGTTGATTTCATTTATTCACTTATTAATGGCATACTCCAATAAAAAGGAGTCAAAAATGAAATATATTGGAGCACATGTCAGCGCCTCAGGTGGCGTTGACCAAGCCGTTATTCGCGCACATGAAATCAATGCAACCGCTTTTGCATTATTCACAAAAAATCAGCGCCAATGGAAAGCCGCACCGTTAAGCGAAGACGTTATTAAAAAATTTAAAGATAACTGCAAGAAATATGGGTACGGCAAGCATCAAATCCTTCCTCATGACAGCTATTTGATCAATCTAGGTCACCCCGAATTTGAAGCTTTAGAGAAATCTCGTGTCGCTTTTATCGATGAGATGCAACGCTGCGAACAATTAGGTATTGATTTACTTAACTTTCACCCAGGTAGTCATTTAAAGAAAATTGAAATTGACGATTGTTTAGCTCGAATTGCTGAATCTATTAATATTGCCCTTGCTGAGACCGAAGGCGTGACCGCTGTAATTGAAAACACGGCGGGACAAGGCACTAACTTAGGCTTTGACTTTACGCATCTTGCAAAAATTATTGAACGGGTGAAAGATAAAAGCCGTGTAGGCGTTTGTATTGATACTTGCCACGCATTTGCCGCAGGTTATGACCTACGCACGGCCGAAGATTGTGACAAAACATTCGGCCAATTTGCAGAGATTGTCGGGTTTGAATTTCTAAAAGGAATGCACCTAAATGATGCTAAAAGTGAATTTGCCAGCCGCGTTGACCGCCACCATAGTTTAGGTGAAGGAAACATAGGCTTTGCGCCATTTACTTACATTATGCAAGATAACCGCTTTGATGGTATCCCATTGATTTTAGAAACCGTTAACCCCGATATTTGGCCGCAAGAAATTGCATGGCTCAAAGCACAACAAAATAGCTAATTATTTGCATTCTAATAACCAAAAACCCCTGCATTTATCATGTAGGGGTTTTGGTTGAAACTAACGCACTATAACGATTTCATTTCAATTTTAGCCATCATATCCGCTAATTTGTTTCTATTTTTTAAACCGACATCTGGCTGAGAAACGGATAGTGCAGAAATTGCGGTCGCCATACGTAACGTATGCTCGCTGGACTCTCCATTGAGTAACCCATAAGCTAGCCCTGCTACCATCGAGTCACCAGCCCCAACCGTGCTTATCACTTCACAATGTGGCGGTTTCGCCAGCCAAGAACCCGAAGCATTAACCCACAAAGCCCCTTCTTCCCCTAATGAAATAACAACATGAGAAATTCCTTTGTCTCTTAACTCATGCGCTGCGGCTACAACATCTTGTAAATCTGGCAGTTTTCGGCCAACCCAACTTTCTAATTCATGACGATTAGGTTTTACTAGCCATGGTGACGCTTTCAAACCTGCCTTTAAGGCTTCTCGGCTACTATCGAAAATAATACATGGGCATAATTGGCGAAGGCGAGTCATCCAGCGAGTAAATTCTTCTGGGTCAATACCACTCGGTAAACTTCCGCTCACCACAACCATATCGAAATGGCCTAACCAGTTGAGCGACTCTGTCGAGAAACGGTTCCAATCTTCTTTACTAACTTCAAAACCTGAAAAATTGAAATCAGTCGATTCCCCGTTATTTTCAGTGAGTTTCACGTTAATTCGTGTACGCCCTGGCACCATACTAAAGCGATTAGCCATACCATTTTCACTGAAAAAATGTTGGAATTCTTCTTGGTTATCCTTTCCCATAAAACCACTAACGGTGATATCAATACCTAAGTCGCGGAGCACTTTTGCGACATTGACACCTTTACCACCCGCATTGAGGCTAGCGGTTTTGACTAAATTGACTTCACCAACTTCGATAGTAGAGCATAAGCCCACAAGGTCGTAAGCAGGATTTAATGTAATTGTAGCAACCCGGCGAGTCATAACCACTAATCTCCCTTATCATGATTATCGTGTCTTTAAATTTAATTATAGTTATAACATTAAAGCATATTGTTTTCAGTGATATTTGTACTTTTTCCTGCTTGTTTTTCTACACGATTATGTCAGGATCAGCGCGCTAAAAAATAAAACAATAAGGAGAAGATATGTCTGAGCCTACCAACGTCGTCGTGGGTGTCGGTGTTCTAATCACGAACAAACATGGGCAAATTTTAATGGGTAAACGCAGCAGTAAACATGCGCCCTATTGGTCTATTTTCGGAGGTCACGTTGACCCAGGTGAGTCTTTTGAAAATTGTGCCATTCGCGAAATAAAAGAAGAAATTGGTATTGATATCCAAGCCCCCACCGTTTTTGGCATCAGCAATAATTTACAAACTTATCAACAAGAAGGTAAACATACGGTTTCTATTTGTATGCATGTTGAATATAGCGGTGATGTTGAGCCTCGAATTATGGAAGCAGATAAATGTGAAAACTTAATGTGGGTTTCACCTGATAAGCTCCCAGAGCCTCATTTTGAAGCTAGCCGCAATGCTGTTGACCTCTGGCTTACACAACGTTTCTATCACCACAAAGCCTAATCAAGTGTAAACGTACAACATCCTCTTTTTGTACGTTTATCATCCATCCCTTTCTAATTACTCATTTTTCCCTATTTTATTCCATTTACTATATTTACAATACTGCACTCTTGCCGTATCATTTAGCTAGTACAGTGAAACGATATATTTAGGAGCCACCATGGCTATTGATGGAACAACACAACAAAAAAATCCTTCTATATTAGGAGGTGCGATGATCATTGCCGGTACTGCGGTGGGTGCGGGTATGTTTTCAATTCCTATGGTGACTTCCGGCGTATGGTTCACAGGCTCTGTCATACTGTTAATTTATACCTTTATTTGCATGTTACTTTCTGGGTTAATGATTTTAGAAGCTAATATGAATTACCCTGCGGGTGCTAGTTTCCATACAATGGTAAAGGATTTATTAGGTTCAACTTGGAATTCAATTAACGGCTTATCCGTTACTTTTGTGCTTTATATACTCACTTATGCCTATATTTCTGCGGGCAGCTCTATCATCGCAGCAAACCTGTCAGAAAAAATACAGATACCACAAGCGGGTGCAGGCTTTGTTTTTGCTTTCATTGTTGCTTTTTTTGTATGGCTTTCTACACGTGCTGTCGACAGGTTAAGCACCATTTTAATTGGCGGGATGGTAATCACCTTTATCATGTCAATCGGTGGGATGGTTTCCACTGCATCGCCCGCGATTTTATTTAACCAAACTGAGCAAAGCGAAAGCCAATACCTCCCCTATGCCTTAGCCGCATTACCTTATTTATTAACCTCTTTTGGTTATCATGGTAATGTCCCTGGATTAGTAAAATATTATAATAAAGATAGCCGTAGTGTTGTTAAGAGCCTCGTCTATGGTGCCACAATCACTGTTGTTATCTATATTTTATGGCAGTACGCTATTCAAGGAAATATTCCAAGAACGTCATTTATTGAGATCAGAGAAAACGGCAATAATATTGATGCATTACTGGCTCAAATGAATATTTCCACCCAAAGTAGTTTTATCTCTCAATTTTTGAACCTGTTTTCGTACATGGCTCTAGCTAGCTCTTTCTTAGGCGTGTCTTTAGGGTTATTTGATTTTATTGCTGACTTTTTCAAATTTGAAGATAATAAGTTTGGCCGTCTTAAATCTGTCGCAGTCACATTTTTACCACCAACAATTCTCGCTTTAATTTTCCCTAATGGGTTTATTTATGCGATTGGTTTTGCCGGGTTGGCTGCCACTATTTGGGCTGTTATTGTCCCTGCCTTGATGGCAAGAGCCAGTCGTAAACGTTATCCAAATAACAGCTATAGAGCACCAGGAGGAAGCTTTATCATTGGCTTCGTGATCCTTTTTGGTTTAGTTAATGCGGTGGCTCATTTATTGTCATTGTCTGGCTTACTTCCTATCTACTAATCATTTCAGTATGAATATAGCCCACGGGTTATATTCATACTTATTGCCTTATCCAAGAACTGTATTATCTAAAATTGTATTTTCCAAAAATTTTTCACCGAAAATTGACTTTAGCATCTTGCCTAATTCCTTATCTGCGAGTAATTTTGTCGCACTCTTTTTGACAACCCCAAAGAAGGTTATTTATGGCCAAGGCCAATGAAATCAAACGTGGTTTTGCAATAAACTACAATGGCAAATTATTACTTGTAAAAGACATTGATATTCAAGCACCTAGTGCTCGTGGAGCGAGTACATTATATAAAATGCGCTTTACTGATATCAAAACGGGCCAGAAAGTTGAAGAGCGTTTCAAAGGCGATGATATTTTAGAAACAATTTCCCTAACCCGTCGTGGAGTGAGCTTTTCTTATATTGATGGTGATGAATATGTCTTTATGGACAATGAAGACTATACTCCCTACCTTTTCAAAAAAGCCGATATTGAAGAAGAATTACTTTTCATTCCTGAAGAAGGGTTACCAGGAATGCAAGTGTTAACAATGGATGGGCAAGTTCTTGCTTTAGAGTTACCACAAACGGTTGATATGGTCATTATTGAGACAACCCCAGCAATTAAAGGGGCTTCGGCTAGCGCACGAACTAAGCCTGCAACGATGGCTACAGGGTTAACAGTTCAAGTTCCTGAATATTTAACAACCGGTGAAAAAATTCGTATTCATATCGCTGAGCGTCGTTATATGGGCCGTTGTGATTAATTTCTGCTTTTGATTTGAAAGAAATAAGCCTTTATATGCCTATGAATTTATTGTTCATAGGCATATGTCATTAAAATTAAACATTGCATACCTTCTCATCTTAGTTTGCTATATTCAATTTGTGTTCGTCTCAAAATTAATCGTATTTTATTGTGTAAATACCTAGGGTTTTATCTTTATTAATCCAGTTGAATTGTTGAGTACCTTTTTGATTCGGAAGCAACATTTCTTGATTCTTTAGTTTACGAATATCTGCAGATGCGGTTTCCAATTTACCACTATCATTCCAGCATTTGGTTTCTACTTTATTCGCATTGGCTTCGACAATACAAGGCGCTGCTACAATAGCTCCAGTAAATCGAATAACGCCTGTATTGCTGCGTTTTACCTCACTGTTTTCAGATGCAAATACTGAAAAGCTTGAGTTCAATGCTGTTACTGCTAAAAAAGCCATTACCATTTTTTTTACTGAGCTATTCATAACGAAATTCCCGTTTAAAATTATGTTATCGTCACTTCCTGTAATTTATTTACAGTTAAAGTATTTATTTGGCTGAATTGCCTGAGGACGACATACTAATTCCAAAGGGATATTAATAATTTCATTTATAGCCGTAGTTTTTTATTTTTTGTTTTATTATTTATCAAAACAAAATATATGACTTGCCTCACACTTAATTAACCACACAAAATGCAACACTTTATAAATATAATCTATTAGCATTGGTCAATTAATTTATAAAAATCGTCGCTATGCCATTTTAGGTATATCTATATATCAAACACCTTAAACTTGTTAAAAAAAGTGTTTATTATCATGAATATGAACTTAGATAAAAAAATTTTATTACCTTCTGAAAACTTGATCGCATCAGGCAGGCAACGTGCTTGTTATCAGCATCCTGAGTATAATCACCTATGTGTAAAAGTTCATTTAAGTGGGCGAGATGATAAAGAAACATTAAGAGAGGTTCGCTATTATAAACGCTTGTATAAAAGGAATCTTACCGTAAAAACGATTTCTCATTACTATGGCACCCAGCAAACTGATCGGGGGCTAGGGTACGTATTCCAATTAATCAAAGATAAGACAGAAAATGTTTCAAATACTTTAGATTATTATCTAAAAAATAAACAAGTTTTTTTGAAACATAAAAGAAACATGAAAATTGCTTATGAGCAATTTAAAAAGAACATATACAAAGAGGCTATTACCACGATGGCGCTCAAAACTTATAACATCGTTTATCAACTAGGCTATAAACCTTATGGTCAATTTATTATTATAGATAACCTTGGCTCATCTAACCTAATCCCCATTGATTATTTCTCAACTAGAATTGCTCGTTCCACCCTAAATCGCCGGTTTGCTGATTTCGAACAACGACTTTATCGTGACTATAATCTTAAGATATAGACACATTCCTCGCCCCCTATTTTGCTGTCACCATTAAATATCTAGTTATATTGACGTATTATTAGAGTTGCTCTAACAATACATTGGTTATGAATGGTTATGGTAGAATGCTACTCACTAGTCGATATTAATATTGTGGAGAATTGCTAATAAATACAACCAAAAAATACTGATATACATACAGTACTTTTATTTTTTAAATTATTTTCTGAGCGTTTTTTATTCTAATGGACTTTCTTAACAAAAATTAAGCTGTTTATTTGAGTACAAACACACTCCCTCTAAATAAAAACTTAAACTTCTTTACACTTCTAGTTTGAAAGCTCCTTAATTATGCAAATTCACTGAAATAACACATAGAAAAGTGTGATTTAGTTCATATTTTACTAGTTAAAAATACCATCTTTATAAGTAATATCCTTCATTGTAGACAATTGTCACATAAACCAATGGCAAATAGGCACTTTTATCTAATGTTTTGTAAATTTCACCCCTATTAACTCGCCATTTTGCTTTTGTTTATGTATGCTCTTAAAGGTTTGATTTGGTACTACTACGATGCTGAATCTTCTAAACAAAAAAATGTAAAGAATGTCTTAGTAAATTTAGTAAATATTGATATATCTCCTATACTCAATAAGTCACTAAATATGACTAGTACACTCGAAGTTTAGTGGTACTACGATAAACACTTTCTGCGAAAAACACAGTTTTGCCATCTATAATGCGTTTTTCACAGGGATAAGTTTAGTTTTTTTGTGTCTTTTTACACAATAAAGTACTAAAAAGAAAAATGGTAAGGGATATATATAAGAATGCTAACCTCTGAAAAACTTAAGCGCTATGCTTGGCGCATTGTTCCGGCAATTGCAATCGCCGTAACGCTCACAGCATGTACCAACCCAAAGTCAGCTAAAAACACACAATATACTGCTAAATCAGATACTCGTATGCTAAATGGTTCTGCGGGTGACTCATTGACGATGGCATCTCAAGATGAATTCGAAGAGTTAGTACAAAGTGTTGATACTAAATCTAAAATAATGGATCAATACGCAAGCTGGAAAGGCGTAGCTTATCGTCTTGGCGGCACAACAAAGAAAGGTGTTGATTGCTCAAGTTTCGTACAGAGAACATTTCTTGAACAATTTGGTGTTGAACTCCCTCGTACGACCTCTGAACAAGAATCCTCCGGCAAAAGCGTAAAACGTAATAATCTAAAAGTCGGTGATATTGTTTTATTTAAAACAGGCCGTACTATGAAGCATGTTGGCATTTATATTGGTGACCAAAAATTTGTCCATGCATCAACCAGTAGTGGTGTTATCGTTTCTGAAATGACTAACTCTTACTGGAGCAAAAGATATTACGCAAGTAGACGCATTATCAACGGTTCATAAATTTTTGTAGTACCCTATATCCCCTTTCCAATAAAAAAGCTTCCATTTGATGGAAGCTTTTTTATTGGAAATCTTTACTGACTAAATTTAGTGGTAGTCATCCGATTTTAAATCAAAAATAACTCAGTCACCAAATTCCACCTCATGATGATACTCATCCAAAAAAACAGTTTTAAATATAGAGCCAAATAAAATCAGTAAGCAAAAACAGTAATAAACAGTCGAGCCATCATTACTAAACTAAGATTAAAACATACTCAAAGCTAAGCACTATAAAAACCAGAAGAAAGTTCTGCTATAGCAACACCTGAAGCTTTTAAACGGCACATAGCGGCTAACTCATCATTAGCATGAATAAATAGGCAAATTTCTTTCTGCCACTCTAAGATCGCATTAGCAATCTGCATGTCTGATAATGATTCAGACAATTGCTGCATTGCAATACAGTCTGTCGCACAGTCATGGCTAAGCAGTTTCAGCCCCACAAGCTTATCGCTATCGACATCATTCATAGGCACAACTTCAACATCGGTACCTTTTTTGCCTGATAACCAGCGGTAGCTTTGCGGTAGCCTGTGCACCACCGAAAGACCTAATTTTTCCACAAACATATCCTATTGAAACATTTTAGTATTTTGCCAAGTATTGATATTTACTTTCTTACTTGACCTAACACGGGCTTAAGCCAATCATTCATCGTTCAAACCGAACTTTTAGTTATCTAAAAAGTGACATTAATGTTAAATAACGAATCATAAATATAACATTAAAAAAACAAAATGTCGTTAAATTTTTGTGACATAAATCATTGCATATTCATTTTAATAGCAAATATCTTAAAATATAAACTAATTTTGATCGCTACATCCTAACATCTTGCATAAAACACTTAACTTTTTTTTACATTTGTGAAAAGAAAATAGTAAAAAACAGTTTATTTTTGAAGTAAATCCAAATTTTTATTAATGAATAATGTTGCAATGCATATCAAATCACAAAACATAAATTTAACAAATTCAGCTGTAATGATAATTGATTTAGATCATTTTTCACTAAAGATTATTAATACCACTGCGTTATCACTCGACTTTATCGAGCAATCACTTTTATCTCTAATAGATAAATGAATTATATGGGAAAGTAACTAGAACAAACTTTGATTAGTCCGTTATAAATAATGAAGAAGAGAATTGAGTGTTCTCAGTTTCATCCATGAAACTTAAAAACATATGATTTATTTTGTTTTTTTGGCTAGTAAAACAAATAACATCGAGAGCGCCACGCAAGCAACCATTGAGCCGACCATTGGCCATGCGCTCTGAGCAGGTATTAGTGATAACAAAGTTCCAACGAGTGCGCCAATTGAAAACCTTATTGTTCCTGCCAATGAAGAAACGGTTCCTGCAATATGTGGATAATTATCCAAGATCACTGCCATTGCATTCGACGTGATCATCGCTATACCACTAACATAAATGGCAACGCCGATTACCAGTGTCCAAAAATCTAGCGCAAAGGCTGTTGTCGCTAGCAACCACACCCCCATTACAAATTGAATAATAATACCAAAATAAAGCATTTTTTCGGCACCAAAATGCCTAACATAGCGGCTATTTATTGTCGTCATAATAAATAGGAAGATGATATTGATACCAAAATAGTAGCCGAAATTCTGTGGAGATACCCCATTTAAATCGATATACACAAAAGCGCCTGCATTTAAGAACGAAAACATCCCTGCAAAGGAAAATGAACTCGCTAATATGTAGAACAGTACCTGTCTTGCCCTAAATAAAGTAGCAAACTGCCTTAATGTTGTACCAATATGAAACTTCTGCCTTTTAGCTACGGGTAATGTTTCTCGCACAAAACAGCTCACTAAAACGACAGCGATAACCGCGGCAATGGCGATGCTCCAAAAAATTGCATGCCATGAGAACCAGCGCATTAGCTCCCCCCCTAAAATAGGGGCTAACAACGGTGCGATTGTCATCACTAAGACAACAAAAGACATACTTCTTGAAAATTCATCACGAGTAAACATATCCCGCATAAGTGCGTTAATCACAACACTTGCAGCGGCAGCAGCAAAACCATGTAAGAAACGTAACCAAATCAGTGAATCAATCGATTCCGTAATAGCACAGGCTGCTGATGCGATGGCAAAAACGACGACCCCACCTAAAATAACAGGTTTACGCCCAATGCTATCTGCCATCGGACCATAGAATAATTGCCCTATAGCAAAACCAAAAATGTAGCTATTGAGCGTCATCTGAATGCGCCCTTCATCTACATTAAAATAATGCATCATCGTCGGAAAGCTTGGTAGGTACATATCGATAGCCAATGGCATTAACATCGATAATAAACCTAGAATTAATATCAGCCCCAAATAGGATGAACGCTGCTGTTGCACTCTTTAAACTCCTGCTGTTTTTTTACGTGGTACATTAATACTATTGATCTCTTCTTCCGTCAGTGGGCGGTATTCTCCTGGTTCAAGTGTCTCATCTAGCCAAATTTCGCCAACGCGTTCACGATGCAGCCCACAAACATGGTTCCCTACCGCAGCAAACATGCGTTTTACTTGATGATAGCGCCCTTCACTAATCGTCAATCGGACATCTCTAGGGCTAATAATTTCCAGTTTCGCCGGTTTAGTTGGGTGTTTTTCGCCGTTAAGCATGACCCCCTGAGCAAACTGTTCGGCAACATCATTGGCGATATCGTCACTCAATTGAACTCGGTATGTTTTTTCACAATGATGCTTCGGTGAAGTAATGCGATGTGACCACTGACCATCATCAGTTAATAAGACAAGACCCGTTGTGTCGATATCTAAACGTCCTGCTGAATGCAGTTTTTGTGCGAGAGGCTCATCAATAAAAAAAAGAATTGTTGGATGTGTTGGGTCATCTGTTGAGCAAATATAGCCTTGTGGCTTATGTAACATAAAATAACGCGGCCCAGTAACTTGCACGAGGACATTACCATCATAAGCGACTTCATGATCAATCGTAACTTGAAAGGCCCCTGACTTAACGATTTCATCATCAACCGTTACAAGCCCTGCGCGCAATTCTCGCGCTACCAAACTTCGGCTTATCCCTAATTGCTGGGACAAAAATTTATCCAGTCGCATAGATTCTCTTAACTTGATGGAATGCCAGCGAAGCGTACAATAACGCTCAACTGTCAGAATATAGAGTGAAAGGGTGTTGTGATTGTTATCACATTATTCATTATAACAATAACCCCTGTGAAGTGATAGCTTCACCTAAGCAGCTGACATCTTTAGACAGACTCATCGTTTTAAATTAAATTTAACGTCATTCACCTGATTTAATTACATAATACTGAATAATATGCCTTTTATTTTACGCCCTTATCAACAAGAAGCTGTCGATGCGACAGTGAGTTATTTCCGTAAGCAGACTCACCCGGCTGTGATTGTCTTGCCTACTGGCGCAGGTAAAAGCTTAGTGATTGCCGAATTGGCTCGGCTCGCTCGAGGACGAGTGCTGGTATTAGCTCATGTGAAAGAGTTAGTTGAACAGAACCATGCTAAGTACCTCGCATATGGCCTGCAAGCTGATATTTTTGCCGCGGGACTGAATCGCAAAGAGTCTCAAAGCAAAGTCGTTTTCGGCAGTGTGCAATCCGTTGCTCGCAATCTAAAAGCATTTGATGCACATTTTTCCCTAGTGATTATTGATGAGTGCCATCGCATAAGTTTGAATGATAAAAGCCAATATCAACAAATTATTCAAGTTTTACAAGCTAATAACCCTTCATTACGTATTTTAGGATTAACAGCCACCCCTTACCGCCTCAACAGTGGCTGGATTTACCAATACCATTACCATGGCATGGTACGTGGTGATGAAAATTGTTTTTTCCGAGAGTGTATTTATGAACTCCCCCTACACTATATGATTAAAAACAAATTCTTAGTTCCACCTGAACGCTTAGACATGCCTGTTTTACAATATGATTTTAGCCAAGTTTCACTAACATCATCGGGTATTTTTAACGAACAAGAACTTAATTTGTCATTAAAAAAACAACAACGCATTACGCCTAAAATTATTGAGCAAGTTATTGAATATGCAACACCGTTACAAGGCTGCATGATCTTTGCTGCGACGGTCGAGCATGCCAAAGAAATTCTGAGTTATCTACCGAAGAATAGTGCGGCATTAGTGACGGCTGAAACCCCAGCAATTGATAGGCAAGCAATTATTAAGCAATTTAAAAATAAAGAATTACATTATCTCGTTAACGTTTCAGTATTAACAACAGGGTTTGATGCGCCTCATGTCGATGTGATTGCTATTTTGCGGCCAACAGAGTCAGTCAGCTTATACCAACAAATTGTTGGCCGAGGATTACGCCTTTATGAGGGAAAAACACGCTGTTTAATCTTAGATTACGCAGGTAATCCACACGATTTATTTCGGCCTGAAGTGGGGTCAAGTCAACCAAATTCAACCAGTGTGCCTGTGCAAGTTTTTTGCCCATTATGCCAATTTGCGAATATTTTTTGGGGAAAATGTACCTCTGATGGGCAAATTATTGAACATTACGGCCGGCGCTGCCAAGGCTGGGAAGAAGATGAAAATAAGCAGAAAAAACAATGTGAATTTCGTTTTCGGTTTAAACAATGTCCACACTGTGGTGCAGAAAATGATATAGCGGCTCGTCGCTGTCAAAAATGCCAAGAAGTGCTTACCGACCCTGACGATATGCTAAAAGCCGCCTTAAAACTCAAAGATGCGTTAATTATTCGTTGTGGTGGTATGCAATTCATTACAGGGAGTGATAACAAAGGTGAATGGATTAAAATCAATTATTATGATGAAGATGGAACCTGTGTTTCAGAACGTTTTCGCCTAGCCACACCCGCACAAAAACGCGTGTTCGAATATCGTTTTTTACGTGAGCATCAGCGTGCCCCAGGTGTTCCGTTTAAGTGGAATAATGCAAATGATATATTAGTGCAACAATCTTTATTACGATATCCCCAATTTATTGTCGCGCGCAAAAAAGAACGCTTTTGGGAAATTCGAGAGAAAATCTTCGATTATCAAGGGCGTTTTCGCGTTGCTGCTCCCCTGTCATAACGTGAAAATGATCATAATGATTGCTGGATGGCCGATTTTTCGTTAAAATGCCGCCCGCCTTCCGATATCTTGTTCTATGAATAGATTATCCTAGGCCAAATCTCGAACCTGCTGCTGGGTCGCCTGTAGCAGGAATTTATATTTTCTTTTTATAGAGAAATAGTAATGTTAACTATCAATGCAATTGAACGTAAAGAGCAGGGTAAGGGTGCGAGCCGCCGCCTGCGCAGAGATAACCAGCTTCCAGCTATCGTTTACGGTGGCAACCAAGAAGCTATCTCTGTAACTCTTAACCACGATGAAATCATCAACCAAGAAAGCAAAGCAGAATTTTACGAAGTTCTGAATCTGGTTATCGATGGTAAAGAAACAAAAGTAAAAGTTCAGGCTGTTCAACGTCACCCATTTAAGCCAAAAGTGACGCACATTGACTTCCTGCGCGCTTAATTAAAGCCCACAGCCGAGCTTTAGAAATTTTCGGGACGCCGAGTAAATAACGCCGCAATTGCGGCGTTATTTATTTCTACCTCTTCAACACCACAACCTATTTAGTACCACGGCGTTGTAATTGATCACGCAAATTAGGTGGTGTGCCACGAATGGTTAACGTATCAGTGACAGGGTCCCAAAAGATACGCTCCCCCATGAGCATCGCATCAAAGCTAATCGTGATCCCGCCACCACTCCCCGAAAACTTCGTTAATTGCTTTAACGTTCCTCTATCGGCAGGGAAACTTTCTTCGAGTTGATAATCATTTTGGCGAGCGAAATCGTCAAAGCTTTGTTCTTCAACCATTGGCAGCTCTTTTGCCAACGCCTGTAGCTCTATTTCCTCTCCAGACTGTAATTGTTCTGTGCAATAACTATGTACTTGCTGGCGATAAGCTTGGCGCGTATTTTTGTCCATTTGTGCATTGTCACAAAAATCATCAAGTGCCTGAACCAAGCCTTTATTCTGAACTTTTGCGTTTAACCCTTCAGATGCAGCCAGAAAATCCATAAAGAAATCAGAAACTTTCCGCCCTACTCTACCTTTTAAGAAAGTTAAATAGCGTTTTGACTCAGGATTGGTTTCCCATTCGGTTAAATCAATACGTGCGACAATATCTGCATGAGGAATATCTAAATAATGTGTCGTGCCTAAATCCAATGATTCTGTGACAAACATGCTGTCACAACTATTGAGCACCGCAATTAATAAGTATTCGACCGCGAGGTAACGGTATTGACAAAAGAGAACCACGCCCCCTTCCGCAAAAGGATATTTGGCTAATTCATCTTTCAAGCGAACCGTCATCGCACGGCTGAAACCTAAAAATTCTTCTTCGCCCTTACGCAATAACTTTAACGCATCAGCAAGTTCACTTTCTTCGTTAAATTCACCAAATGCTTTACTTTTAGCACTATAGACGCGGTGTAATTCTGCCATCATGTCTTGTACGACACCATCTGCTGTCAATAAAGAATCCCGCAACATCACCTCTAGGGTCTGCTCATCTCTTTTAATTAGCTGGTGTAAAGCTATCTGGTTAATTTCCAGACTCATTGTTGGCTCCTTCGTTATAGCGAAAATAATGTTGCGCGTATTCAAACATTGATATTATTCATCTGCAACAGAAACCATCATTTGTTCTATTTTTAGCCTGATTACGCTGAACTAATACGCACTTTACGAATCTGAATTAACATTATTCCCATTTAAACAAAAATTTGTTGCGAAGAAAGAAGAAAAACCAACTGTGATACGCTATGATATGTAGCTTTCATTAATTTAGGATGTCTCAATTTATGCCACAATCATCTCGCTATAGTGATGAAAAAGTTGAAGGTTTACTTTCTGACCTCGTGAGTGTGTTAGAAAAAAATCACACCCCTGTTGACCTTTCCCTCATGGTGTTAGGTAATATGGTAACGAATCTGCTGAATACGTCGGTTGCGCCTGCGCAACGTAAAATGATTGCAGAATCATTCGCAAATGCATTACTTTCTTCTGTTAAAGAAGATCAATCACACTAATTGATTAATGAAATAAACAGTATGGTCACCCACCTGCGCTACCGTGACAAAGTCTCTAACATGATTGGTTGGGGGCACTGGTTTGCACTATTCAATATACTGCTTAGCCTCGTGTTAAGTAGCAGCTATCTGTTTATTTTTGATTGGCCAGATACCTTAACTGGCCGAATTTATGCTTTCGTCAGTTGGTTAGGTCACTTTAGTTTTGTGGTCTTTGCGACTTACTTGCTAATTATTTTTCCACTGACCTTTATTGTTATGTCTCAGCGGTTGCTGAGGCTACTTTGTGTTGCCCTTGCAACGGCAGGAATAACACTATTAATCTTTGATATCCGTGTTTTTAGTCAATTCGGTTTGCATTTAACACCGCAAGTTTGGGACTTGGTCATCAACCCAACTAAGGGGGAAATGGCTCGTGAGTGGCAACTGATGTTTATCAGTATTCCCATTATCTTTCTTGTTGAAATGTTATTTGCGACTTGGAGTTGGCAAAAACTACGTAGTTTAAACCGCCAAACATTCGGCAAACCTCTGGCGGCTATTTTTATTGTGACTTTTATTATGTCACATCTGATGTATGCATGGGCCGACGCTAATTTTTATCGCCCTATCACCATGCAACGCTACAATTATCCATTGTCGCAACCCATGACAGCTCGCAAGCTACTTGATAGGTATGGTCTATTAGACTTAACCGAACATCAAAATCGTGTATTCCAACAAGGTAGCCCAACGGCACTTAAATTAAACTACCCATTGAAACCTTTAAGTTATTATGACCAAGGCGCTGATTACAACTTATTATTGTTGGTCATTGATGATCTAGGGGATAAATCTCAACAAGATTCTATGGGGGCGTTAAACGAATTTAAAGAAATCAGTACGCAGTTTACGAATCACTACACGACTGGGCTACGTAACGATACTGCGCTATTTGGCCTATTCTATGGTATTTCATCGACTTATTTCGATAATATTCTCAATGGCCGCCACCCATCAGCGCTAATTGAAGCCTTACAACATCAAGGGTATCAGTTTGGTTTATTCTCAACAGATGGCTTTAATTCTCCATTATTCAGACAAGCTATTTTAGCTGATTACTCATTACCTGCAAAAACTGCAGATAATGACAACTTAACCGTTACACAGTGGAATAACTGGCTAGATAACCTTAAGAACGGCTCGCCTTGGTTCTCTTTCCTGAATATTAAAGGAACACCTGGAAGTGCAAAAACGAATGAACAAATCAATCGCGTAATGGCCGCATTACAACGTGATAATCGCTTGCAAAATACCATTGTTATTGTGACGGCAAATTACAATAACCAAGGAAAAGCAGAAAACGAATGGTTAGATGGTAAACGCTTCAACCGTGATAATATGCAGGTACCACTGTTTATTTATTGGCCAAACACACCTGCACAGCAGATAGATAAGCTAACAAGCCATCAAGATGTGATGACAACACTGATGCAGCGTTTATTACATGTCAGTAATCCACCTGATGATTACAGCCAAGGTGAAGATTTATTTAGTGTTAAACGTACTTACCCATGGGTAATCACGGGTGACAACGACGATGTTGTCATTACCACAGATAATGCCACCCTCTACATGGATCAAAATGGCCAGTTTAATATCTACGATAAACAAGGTGCCATAGAACGAAATGAAAAACCTGATTTGGCTGAGTTGTTGAAAATCTTTACTGAATTAAAGCGTTTTAATGAAAATTAGTGCTTAAATATCAACCAGTCGCATCATAAGTCTATTGCTTTTAGAAGCAAATTGAGTAGTATTAATCAAAGTTCGGCATGTAGCGCAGCTTGGTAGCGCACCGTCATGGGGTGTCGGGGGTCGTAGGTTCAAATCCTATCATGCCGACCAACTTTTTATAGAAAAACCAACCTGTTACGGTTGGTTTTTTTGTATCTAAATTTTAGGTGGGTAAAATGGGGTCCCCCAAAAACTTTCACTTCTACAAATCAGTCGAATACAGCCACTCAACACTTCTTAATTAAAGCTGGCTTTATTCCTAGTGGCTACATTGAAAATTTAGATGATAATGACCCGGTACTTATCTATTGCTATAAACTTGATTAAAACCATCTACATAAGGAACTATAATAGCGCTTTATTCATCACAAGCGTTTGTAAGGCGTGATTAAATTGCTGATAGACTTCTTCTGCTATCGCTTCTGGATAACTTAATACCCTAAGCTTATGTGGCTTATTTCCAGGGTAATAACTTGGATGTGCGTGTGCGTATTCGTTTTGCTGAAAACCGCAATGTCGATAAAAAGACCAACGCTTTTGGCTCACATCATCAATAATAGGGTCAATTTCTAGGATCACTTTACCTACATCATGACAAAACTGTTTTAATACCTTTTGCCCATAACCTTGCCCTCTTAATACAGGAGAAATAGCAAGATGTTCGATGTAATAATAATCTTCGATTTTCCAACACCCAATAAAACCAATAAAAATGTCATTTTCTTTGAAGCTGAACAAATAATAATCACTATGATTTAATATTGCTTCTCTTCCTTGGTAGCTTCTTTGTTCATATAATGGAAAAGCTGTGTCATACAACTGGTTAATCATTGCTACCGTTTGGCGATCTTCACTTGAAACTCTTAAACCATATAACATTTAATCGTTACTCACTTTCATAAAATATATTTTTTAGAATAGCTATTTTAAACTTTCTGACAATTACTTATCGAGCACTAATAATATTAACCTACTGTTTTGTCTAAATATTAGTTTTCCACTTAATTCACTGATAAAAATATTTTTGCCTCTATATTGACTTTTTTACCTAATAGTTCTAAAAATACTGTATATAAACACAGTTCTTATTAGAGGCTATCATGTTACGTATCGAAGTTTTATTTGATAAGAATGCTCCACAAAAACCGAGCTCAGTTGTTTTGCAAGCACTTGAAACTGAGATTTTACGCAAACTTCAAAACCAATACCCGGACATGGTAACGCGGGTTGGGTTTAGTTCACAACAACGCGTGAATATCTCAGGTACAAAAATAGCGGAGGATAAAACGCGTATTGAAGAAATACTGGAAGAGATCTGGATGGATGATGGTTGGGTCCCAGAAGAAGAACAAGTAGAATAATACGTTTCTAGAAAGGAATAAACTTATGAGCCTGTAATTTAAATTGTATATTTGTCTACTTTTGATATGTTAAATCTAACAACAAAGTAGACAATATTATAGATGAGAAAAAACTAAAAGCCTTTTGCAAAAGGGATTAAAACTGAAGCCAACCTAAATCAATTCACTCGAATGTTAATCAAGTTAACCGTTGAAACGACATTAAATACTAAATTAAATGAACATTTGGGATATGAGAAAAATAGCGCTAAAACAGGCTCTAATACACGCAACGGTTATTCATCTAAAATATTACTCACCGATAGTGAGTTTGAAGGCAGTTTTGAACCTCAGCAGATCAGAAAAAATCAAACTCACATCACTCAAATTGGCAGCCAAATTTACCCTTCTATGCAAAAGGGATGACCATTCGTGAAATCGTTGCTACGTTCAAGAAAAGTTGATACGCGCATTGGGAGAATTTAAATACGTTTTTTGCTTCCCCTGATGAAATCCGCAAAATCATTTATACAACCAATATTATTGAGTCGCTCAATAACGTTATCCGTCATGCCATTAATAAACGTAAGGTCTTCCCCAACGATGGTTCTGTACGAAAAGCGATTTATTTAGCGATTGAATCAGCCTCTAAAAAATGGAGTATGCCAATTCAAAACTGGAAACAGGCAATGAGTCGTCTTATTATTGAGTTCGGTGACCGCCTAGACGGCCACATTTAATGAAAGGCAAATACACAGAATTATTTACAGAGTTAAATTATCGAATATGGCTAGTAATTTTTTGCTTAAAAAGTATAACTAACTCCTGTCATTCCAGTAAACCCTGTTTGGCGTTCAGTTAACGTACTATTACCAGCATCACCTACTAAATGATAGACTCCTACACCTGTATATAATGTCATATTTTCATAAACCTTATAATTCAGTATGAGTGAGCTATTCACATCTTTAAAACCTGCACCTGCATCATATTCTGCAAATTTGGATTTTTTAGCTTGTTGTTTAGTAACCCCAAAATAAATTTGGTTATATGACTCATTTGCCCAAACAGTCGCTATATTATAATCAATATACCAATTTTCATTAATTTCATACATTGCATTGGCGCCTAATATTACAGAAACAGCCCTACCAACTTTACGCCCTCCATATTCCCTTTCTGCTGTTGCAATATCTGTTGAAACATAGAATTCATAATTATCAAGATTATAAGATAAAGCAAAACCAACCAATGGAGAACCATCTAAATCCCCCATTCCTTTCAAATCTTTATTTTTGTTACCTAATAATCCAATTTCTTCATCTCGACCAAAATCATATCCAAACGAACTAAAAAATGTTAAATTTTCCGTTAAGCTAACCCCCCATGCTAATCCTTCTAAACCAACACTAAACATACCATAATCATCACTAATATACGCATATGTTGCTTCAACACTAGGTCCAATTTGATATTTTTTAGAACCTTCATATACCGGAGCTACTGATACTCCTACACCAAGATTAACTATACTCTCATTCGCAGAAGCATAGCTGTATGGTAAAGCTATTGTAGCCAGTATAAATGTTTTTATCTTTTTATTCATATTAGTTATTACGCTCTTTTATTTAATAATTTTTTTTCGAAGAAATTCTTTAATATTTTTCATTAGATCAAACTTGTTATTTTTTTCCTTTGACACTTCATTATCTAAAATACATCTTCTCGCCTCCTGACATCTCACTATTTCAGTATACTTAAAGTTAACAAGCGTTTTATCTTGTGTTCTTGTGAAATTATCCCCAATAAACATGAATGCAATTAAAATAATTAAAATAAATCCGAGTGAGTCTATATAGGATAGCTTCATATTCTGTATTCTTTATTCAGTTATAAATAAGTACGACAATAATAAAGAGTTAGATGTTTTGTACCTTAAAAATCAGTTAAATCAAGCTTAAGAAATAATTAATTTTTTTTATATCGTGTATTAATTTATTGTCTGTTCTAAATTGACTGCTTATACTTGTTAGCAGAGGTGATAATATGAATATCTTATTAGTCGAAGATGATCTTCAATTGGGAAAAGCGCTATGTCGTGGGCTGGAACTTGCAGGTTTTAATCCTTGTTGGGTAAGGCTACTTGCTGATGCAAAATTACAACTCGCATCTCGCAATTTTGACCTAATGCTCTTAGATTTGGGCTTACCTGATGGCGATGGTCATGACGAGCTCATAGCTTGGCGTAATATGGGAGAAACGATCCCAATCATCATTCTTACAGCAAGAAATCAAATGGATAACTTAGTTTCTAGTTTAGATTCAGGCGCTGATGACTTTTTAACAAAACCATTTGCTATGCCTGAGCTTATTTCTCGAGTAAAAGCGGTTAGTCGCCGTATGGCTGGTTTTTCATCTGAAATATGGCAATTGGGTAACCTGCAATTAAATCCACTTAATCATCAAGTAACCCTTAATGAGCAATTGCTACTGCTATCCGGGAAAGAATACCTATCACTCTATGAATTAATAAAAAATGCAGATAATGTTGTCAGAAAAACGGATTTAGAGCAGCGTCTATTTGGATTGGATGATGTAGAAAGTAACTCTTTAGAGGTTCATATTCATAATTTACGCCGAAAGATAGGTAAAGACCGTATAATTACTATCCGTGGCATTGGTTATTTATTAAAAAAAGAAGTGCCACTAAGTGAAAGTTAAATCATTTTTTATTTATACATTCGGGCTACAAATCAGTTCCGTTATTTTTCTTTGGTTATTATTAGTTGGCTGGCTCCAGTTTTTTTATTGGCCATCAATTCATGATGAGTTAAATGCACAACAGAATATCGTCACTCAAGGGTTTGCTAAAACACTTAATGTGGTTGCTGATAAACCTGAATATTTCAATAAAATAGCCGATAACCTACAAGAACTTTATTCTAGCGCAATGGAAAGTGGCGATAATATTAGTTATCTGCCTTTTATGGTTGTCAGAGATAAACAAGGGAATGTCTATTACCGGAACAGTGACAAATTACATGTTCCTTCGCTTAAATCCGTTTCTGAGCTCGCTGCATTACATAAAGACTGGCACTTTACTTCTGCATGGAATGATCAAAAAACCTTTGAGGTTGTCATTGCTGAATCTTATAGTGATCGTAAATCCTTATTAGGTAATCCAGCCGAAGGCACAGCCATCCCCCTCGCTTTCATTTTAGGTATTATGTTGCTAGCAATTTTAATTACCGCTTATTTTAGTTTGCGGCCTTTAAGACAATCAGCAAAACTCATTTCCAGCCGTCAGCCGGGTAATTTAACTCCTATAGAAACAAAAGAGCAATATAAAGAAATTCGGCCTATTATTGCAGCAATAAATAACCTTATGTCTCGTGTTGATGCTGCGAATCAACGTGAAAAGCGCTTCATGGCAGACGCCGCACATGAATTACGGACGCCGATTGCGGCTGTTATTGCTCAATTGCATTTGTTAATGCAAATTGATAATCCAAAAGAAAAAGGCGAAATTATTAATGATATGCAAGAAACTTTAAATCGTGCGGCCTCTCTATCACATCAATTAATTGACCTAGCTCGTTTAGAAACTGAAGATTTCTTGTTAAATAAAGAACAAATTGACCTGCCTGCATTAATCAGCCATTTAATATCTTCACACATACCTTACGCCATTAACAAAGATATTGATGTCGAACTCCAAAGCCCAAAATCTTTTTATATCCTCACAGATAAACTCGCATTACGTAATATTTTTACTAATCTGCTTGAAAATGCGATTAAATATTGCCCTGAAAAAGGGAAAATCAAGGTCATTTTAAAAGACCTTACCCCATTTGGTGGGACTATTTCTGTTCAAGATAACGGCCGAGGAATTCCAGAAGACAATCGCCAGCTTATATTTTCTCGCTTTTATCGAGTACCTGGAACAATGGAAACCGGAAGCGGTTTAGGTTTATCAATCGCCCAGAATTTAGCCCATAAAATCGGTGCTGTAATTAGAGTTACTGATGGATTAGACAATCAAGGTATTGGTTTTATTATTGACTTACCCTAAATCGAATAATGTTATTGAGTTAACAGCAATCACGCTTTTTTCCAGATAGTATACGCTGTTATACGTTAATATACTTACACCTAAAAGAGGCAATAATGTCCAAGGCATTAGTAATTATTGATCTCATTGAAGAGATAATTGGTAAAAATGGCTTATCTAATTCAAGTTACCAGCAAACTTGCTCACGAAAAATTGTTGAAAAAGCTAATCAAGCGGCACAATATGCAAGAAACCATCATATTCCAGTGATTTGGGTTAAGGTTGGGTTTTCAGACAATTATCACGATGTTCCTGCTGGCTCCCCTATGTTTCAGCAAGCTAAAAAACTTGGAGCCTTAAAATTAAGTGGCACTGGGTGTCATTGGGCTCATGACCTTGAAGTGGCATTTCGTGACCCAGTAATGATTAAAAAAGGGGTTTCTGCATTTGCAGGAAATCATTTCCATAAATGGCTTACCGATAATGATATTACCGAGTTGTTTATTGGCGGAGTTAGTACCGTAAAGGCCATTCAAAGCACTGCTAGACAGGCTCATGATTTAGGGTATTTTGTTACAGTACTTGAGGATTTATGTGCCGCTCCAACGCCAGAACTCCACCAGCAAAGTATTCAGGCATTGGATGGCATGGTAACCATTTCTTCAGTTAAAGAATTTATGCAATTAAAATAACATTTAGATATCTCATGTGATTATTTTAATTTTTGCAAGTATATCTCTCGTAGCCGGATAGCTAGTTTCCCCGGCTTACCTTCCCCAATGAATTGGTTATTCGCCATAATAACTGGCCAAACTAATGTTGTCGCCGAGGTAATAAAGACTTCCTTGGCTTCTAACATTTCATCAACACTAAATGGCTTTTCAACAATGTCTATTTGTTGTTCTCTAGCAAGTTGTAATATCGCTTGGCGAGTAATACCTGACAATATTTCATTATTTAACCCCCGTGTTTGTATTTGGTTTTGTTGGTTAATAATAAAACAATTACTGGAACTTCCTTCAGTAATATAGCCGTTTTTAACAAATATAGCGTCGTCTGCACCTTGCTGTTTAGCGTATTCTTTTGCCATCGAAGCTGCTAATAAAGCAACTGTTTTAATATCACAACGCTGCCAACGAATATCATCTACAGTGACGACTTTTATTCCATATTTTGATTTTTCATTTTCAACAATCTGTGTCTTTTGTGCAAATAAGACTAATGTTGGCTTCGTCTGTTTATCCGGATATAAAAAACTGCGTTGGTGTGCATTACCACGAGTCAACTGAAGATATACAAGCCCTTCTTCGATATTATTTTTCTGAACTAATTGAAGATGAATTTGTTTTAATTCAGCTAAATCATAAGGTAGTGATAACTGTAATTCAGCACAAGAACGCTGTAAACGAGCCATATGACGATCAAAGTCAACGAGCTTACCGTTAATTATTGCTGTCACTTCATATACTGCATCCGCAAATAGAAACCCACGGTCAAAAACAGATACTGATGCGTCTTCTTCAGGTAAAAACTGGCCGTTCACATAAGCAATCATGAGTTATATTCCTTTATCAATCAAATCATTACCTAACCTCTGATTAACCATACACCATATTATAAAAATTACCTTTCAATTCTTCACACTTTTTGTGCCCATTTATGGATTTTTGCATGTCTTGTGGTAACAACTTGCAGTCAAAAACAAGTGCCAGACATTCTTTTAAAAAATAATTTAATATTTAAAATTATTTTTAATATTAACTTGACATTAACATGTTAATGGCTAAAATGCTCTCACGTGATCTGGATCACATTTTAATTTGGAGTTATCGATGAACAGCATCAAAAAATTTATCAGCAGTGTGCAAGAAGTTGTTGAATTACTGTCTAAACGTTTTATGTAAGCGAGTTAATCATTTTTTAGTCAATCAAACCTTTTAGTTACCTAATCATTAGCGTTAATTGCATTTATTTTGCACAACGACCTTGAAATCAAGGTCGTTTTTTTATTCGAAAACATTTTCAATAATTTCTGCGACTATCGCTGTTCCTATCGCAACCAAGACAAGATCTTGGCCACTGATTTTCCATTCATACCCGACATAAACGGGTAATTGAGCTAAAAAAGCTGAAGGTAACGCTTTTTTGGCAATACCTGGAGGAAGCGGTTTACCCCGACCAACTTGCTTTTCAATGCCTGGCGGCAACCCTTGATAGCCCGTCAAACCATATTCAATGGCCAAAGGCCTTACATTACCAAAACTCACATTAAAACTAACATTAGAACCTCGTTTCTTATCGTAATATTCACTTGCTTTGGCATATTTTAGCTGTTGATTGCCATTCCCTTTATTCGATTTATCTTTATTCTGATTTCCTTTGTTTCCATGAATTTGTTGATTTCCTTTACCATTCCCTTGGCCTTGATTGCCATTAGGAGATGAATTAGCGAGAAATGGAGTGCAGGCAATAACGGGTAATAAGATATACTGCAAAAGAACAGAATAAGTCGGCTTTTTAAATACGCTCATAATAAATTCCTGCAAAGTTAATATAACATTAGGAAGTTTGTAGAACATTATGCTTAGTTATGAAGACTCACAATCAGAAAATCCTTATCACATGTAATGTTATGTAAATGTTACATAACTAGCCAAATTAACGAACCCGCTCCTTTATAATGACCTTTATTGTCATTAATATTGCATTCATATACCGCACAATACTTAGAACTAACAATAAGAATTAAGACGGAGTTTAATATTGTTCGCCATGAATTTTCATTGTGAATATGATAAGGTCTTTAAACTATCGAATATTTTTATAAACCATTGTTCCTAACACCCTCAAGAAGGAGAAACCATGCAGCAGCAACTGCTAGACTGGGTACGTCAGTTCAACCAAGATTACGCTAACCTCGCCTCTTTACTTATGGTGCTCGGTTTAATCCTAATCGTCGCCTGCGTATTACACTTAATTCTGCATAAAATATTACTTCCTCAACTCGAAAAAAGCGGGCAAAAAAGTGCAGGAACTTGGATTCATTTAATAACTCAACATAATCTTTTTAATCGCTTTGCATTTGTTATACAAGGTGTTGTTGTCAATATCCAAGCTACGCTATGGTTACATTCAGGCTCGACTACACAAGCCGTTCTAAAGGTCGGCTCACAGGCTTGGTGCCTATTATTTGGCTTACTTACCCTTTACTCCGTTCTTGATATTATACTTGGTGTACTCCAACGTGCAGCCAAAACCGCGCATTTACCTCTTAGAGGAATATTTCAAAGTCTTAAACTGATTGCCACAATTCTAATTGGCATCATGATTATTGCGCTATTAATAGGCAAATCGCCTCTGATTATTCTCAGCGGTCTTGGTGCAATGACCGCTGTCATGATGCTAGTGTTCAAAGACCCTATTATGGGGTTAGTTGCTGGAATACAACTTTCAGCCAACAATATGGTTAACATTGGCGATTGGTTAGAAATGCCTAAATACGGTGCTGATGGCGCTGTGGTTGATATTGGTTTAACTACGGTAAAAGTCCGTAATTGGGATAACACAGTAACCACTATTCCTACCTATGCACTTATTTCTGATTCCTTCAAAAACTGGAAAGGAATGACAGAATCTGGTGGACGCCGAATTAAGCGTAGTGTCCGCTTAGATGCTAGCAGTGTGCATTTTTTAACATCTGAAGAAATAGCGTACTGCATTAAAGCAAATTTACTTGAGCCCTATATAGAGCAAAAAATATCTGAGATTCAAGTCTTTAATTCTAGCCTACCTGATGATAAAGCAATCCCTTTAAATCAACGTCGTCTGACAAATATAGGGACTTTCCGCGCTTACATTGAAGCTTATTTAAAATCACACCCTAATATTCACAAAAATATGACGATTATGGTCAGACAGCTAGAATCTGACTCAAATGGTATCCCAATCGAAATATATGCATTTACGAATACAACCGTATGGGTGGAGTATGAAAGAATACAGTCAGACATTTTTGACCATATCTTTTCCATCCTTCCGCAATTTAATCTGATGGTACATCAATCACCTACCGGAAATGATGTTAGGATGATAGGCTATTCCCCAGAAAAATAATTAATACTAAGTGATTAGTTAAATTTTCTTATCCATCTACACCTAAAGTAGTATTTCAAAGAGGGAGATATCCCTCTTTTTCCTTACTTTTGACCCAATCGTTATATAATAATTAATACTTCGATAGTTAATAGAAATAGAACTAATCTATGTTATAGCGAACAAAAAAATCCTTATAAATTAAATAAATACATTTATCTTATCAGGGATAACATTGATGTAAGTCATGTAACTCAACAGAAACTTTTTTTAACATATAAAACAAGAAAGTAATGTTGTTATTTACATATAGGCAATGTCAATGCATAAAAATAAAATAAATACTCAATTTGGAGAACTGAGCAGGAGGGAGTTTATACAAACCTCTGCAACCGTTGCGGGTGTCGCTGCTGTTGCTGGCTCAATCACTCTTCCTTTTGCTGCTCAAGCAAAAACACCAGCGATCATGCCTGACGAAGTCAGCGAAAAAATCAGCTATAGCGCATGCTTAGTAAACTGTGGTAGCCGCTGTCCATTAAAAGTTCATGTGAAAGATGGTGTTATCAGCCGCATTTCCAATGAAACAATGTATGACGACTCAACGTTAGGTGAACACCAAATACGCCCATGTTTGCGTGGCCGTTCAGTGCGCTGGAAAACCTATAACCCAGACCGTTTAAAATACCCAATGGTACGAGTTGGTAAACGCGGTGAAGGTAAATTTAAAAAGATCTCATGGGATGAGGCAACAACCATTATCGCCGAAAAACTGCAGTATACTATTGATAAATATGGAAGTGATGCCATTTACTATCAATATGGCTCGGGCTCAACAGGCGCAAACTTACACGGCCGTGCTGCTTGTAAACGTTTATTAAGCTTAACCGGTGGTTTCTTGGGTGATTATGGCACATATTCATATGCGCAATTAATGGAAATCACGCCTTACGTATATGGCAGTATTGAAGAATCCTATTTATCTGAAATCCAAAACTCAGATTTAGTCGTCATGTTTGGTCACAACCTTGCTGAAACGCGTATGTCTGGGGGCGGTCAATTTTACGAAACCCTCAATGCGTTAGATAAAAGCAAAGCAAAAGTTATTATCATTGACCCGCGTCGCACTGATAGCGTCACAACGCTTGGCGCAGAATGGATACCTATTTACCCAGGTACTGACGCTGCATTAGTTGCTGCTCTCGGTTATGTCATGATTGAAGAAGGCCTGACTGACGAAGAATTCCTAAACAACTATTGTGTTGGTTGGGATGAGTCTACCTTACCTGCTTCTGCACCACGCAATGCATCATATAAAGATTATATTTTAGGTAATGGCCCTGATGGCATCGCAAAAACCCCTGAGTGGGCGAGCAAATTAACGGGTATCTCAGTCGCACGTATTAAACAACTTGCACGTGAAATCGGTAATGCAAATAGAGCATGGATCTCACAAGGCTGGGGCTTACAGCGCACAGAGAATGGCGAGCAAGCTTGTCGTTCTATTATGATGTTACCGTTGATGTCTGGGAACATTGGTCGTGCAGGAACTAACACTGGGCTGTGGGGTAACAGCTACGCTTATCCTGTTGCAGGTTTTGCTTTACCTAACCCAGTCAAAGCCTTGATCCCAACTTATATGTGGTCAGAAGCTATTGTTCGTGGGAAAGAATTAACCGCAGAGAACGGTGGTATTAAAGGTGTCGATAAACTCAATAACGACATCAAGTTTATGTGGTGTTACTCCAGTAATGTCATTGGTAACCAACATGGCGACTTAAACAAAACCCATGAAATACTGGCTGATGAGTCAAAATGTGAATTCATTTTAGTGTGGGATAACCATGATACGCCATCCGCAAAATATGCAGACTTATTGTTACCGGATGTCACAACTGTAGAAACCAACGATTTAATCAATAACTCCTATGCAAGTGGTGCGTATCATTATTTAGTTCGCCTACAAAATGCCATTGAGCCACTGTGGGAAAATCGCCCTAATTACGATGTGTTAGCAGAAATTGCTGAAAAAATGGGTGTAAAAGAACAATTCACCGAAGGCCGTACCTACGCCGAATGGATTGAGTTCTGTTATAACAAAACACGTGAAAAAATGCCTCATTTACCTGAATTCAGCGAAACCGACGGTGCGGGTATTATCGACCGTAAGTTCCTGAACAGTTCAGAAAATATTGCATTGAAGAAATTCCGTGATGACCCAATCAATAACCCATTGAAAACGCCGTCAGGTAAAGTGGAAATCTATTCAGAACAACTAGCTGAGCGTGTTAAAAATTGGGAGTTACCAGAAGGTCAACGTATTCCTGCCATTCCCGAATATTGCGTAAATAAAGAAGGTGTTGAAGCTCAAGCAAGCCAACAAAAGCATCCGCTATTAATGACGGGCTTTCATGATAAAGGCCATGTGCATTCATCATATTACAATGTTGCTATGCTACGTGAAGCCATTCCACATCAGTTTTGGCTCAACCCAGTCGATGCCCAGCAACGCGGCTTGAATAATGGTGATATGGCTGAAATATTTAATGATCGTGGTCGTATTCAAATTAAAGTGAAAGTGACAGAGCGTGTATTACCCGGTGTTATCGCCGTTCCACAAGGTGCATGGCGTACTCTTAATAATGATGGGCTAGATGTCGGTGGTTGTATCAATACACTAACTTCGCATGTTCCTTCGCCATTGGCTAAAGGTACCCCACAACATACTAACCTTGTTGAAGTTAAACGCGCTTAAGGAGTTGAATGATGAAACAATATGGCTTTTACTTTGACTCCACAAAATGCACTGGCTGTAAAACATGCCAAGTCAGTTGTAAGGATGAAAAAGATTTAGATTTAGGCCCAAAATTCCGTCGTGTCTACGAGTTCGGTGGCGGTAGTTGGCAAAAACAAGATGGTATTTGGCAGCAAAATGTCTTTAGTTACTATCTTTCTATTTCATGTAACCATTGTTCAAACCCGACTTGTGTCGCGGGTTGCCCAACCGGTGCAATGCATAAACGAGAAGAAGATGGTTTAGTCGTGGTTGACCAATCTATTTGTGTCGGTTGCCGTTATTGTGAGTTGCGCTGCCCGTATGGCGCCCCACAATTTGATGAGAAGAAGAAACTAATGAGTAAATGCGACGGCTGCTATGAGCGCGTCGCAAAAGGGATGAAACCTGTTTGTGTTGAATCTTGCCCGCAGCGTGCTTTAGATTTTGATGATATTAATGTTCTTCGTGAGTTACACGGCACAGAGTGTGGCATTGCTCCAATGCCAGACCCAAGCCTGACGAACCCGAATATTGTCATCAAACCACATAAAGATGCGAAGCCATTTGGCGATAAAAGTGGCGAATTAAAAAACCCTGCGGAGGTGTAAGATGCATGAATTACCACTCGTTTTTTTCACCGTCTTAGGACAGTCCGCTGCTGGGCTTTACTTACTCGCTTATATTAGCCGTAGAATGGGTTCTATTGACGATAATCAGCTAAAAACTGCCAATATCGTGGCCTTTATCATTATGATAATAGGTTTAGGTATCGGTGGGTTACACGTTGGCCAGCCACTACGCTTCTTTAATATGCTACTGGGTGTAGGCCGTTCGCCAATGAGTAATGAAGCGTTCTTGAGTGGCGTATTTGTTGGATGCGCTGCTGCAACGTTATTTTTTACGCTGTTTTTCAAACATACGTTATTACGTGAACTGGCTAATATTGCCGCGGTAGTGTCAGGACTTGCATTTGTTTGGTCAATACCTCAAGTGTACAACATCGCCACTATTGCTAACTGGGACACCGGTTATACCACACTGCAAATGTGGATGACGATGTTAGTCGGTGGCGGTGCGCTCGCCATTGCAATCGGTGCTCGTGGCTTAGGTATTGCTTCGTTCTTAATTGGTACTTTTGCTATTTTTGCAAGCCGTGCGGGTTATCAAGCCTTTTTAGCAGAAACAGGTCCCGCTCTTAGCGGTGAACAAACAGGCTTCTGGGGCTTCCAAGTTGTTGTTTTAGCTATTGCTTTAGCTGCTTTCGTTGGTATGGCGTTAAAGCACCGCGCACCAAAAGCGACATTAGCAACTTGTGCCGCCGCAGTATTATTAGCTGAACTGGCTGGCCGCATTGCATTCTATAATTTGTGGCAAATAACCATGTAAGGCATTGTTATTACTATGTTATAGTGTTTCATAAAAGAACCCCATTTGGGGTTCTTTGTTTAGATATCTTCAACACCACCTGCATTGATACAGTAGCAGGAAATTAAAAAATGATGTCATGCTTTAGCGCGAAATAAGACGGATAAAATAATATGATTGACACGACAATGATCCGCATCCTTGGTGCGTTTTTCTACTACCCTCCGCAATCGGACACTTTACGTAACGTTTACTCTGTCTTGGGTGAACTACCACAGTTATGTACATGGGATAACCCAGAGAAAATTCAGGCTATTTGTACTTCGTTGTCACAAACACAACCTGATGATATCTCTTATGATTATTCCATCTTATTCGAAGGACAAGGCAGTATGCCTGCTCCGCCTTGGGGCTCTGTGTACTTAGAGCATGATAATACTGTTATGGGTGAGTCAACTGCGGCTTATCGCGACTTTTTGCAAACGAAAGGTTTAGTCACTGATACTGGAGTCCGTGAACCTGAAGACCAATTTGGCTTAATGATGATGGCAGTTTCTGCGTTAGCAGAGCAAGAGGACGACAGCGCTGTTATTGCTCTATTTGAGCAACATTTGTTACCTTGGGCGTATCGTTATTTAGAGCTAGTGCAGCAAAGCAAAACAGAGTCCACTTTTTACCCTAGCCTTGCACAGATCACTGAAATTTATCTCAAGTCACTACAATTGAAATTAGAATTATCGCCAGTCAGGGCCGAATTATTTCGCTAAATAAAAACTAAACCAAATGAGCTAGTTAAACAAAATATGGGCTCATTTGGTTTTAGTCTAAAAAGAAGAGTTTGGCTCTTGTAAAAATGCAATTTCTTCTTGTGTTGATGGCCGACCTAAAATTTCATTACGGTGAGGATAACGGCCAAATTTATCAATGATCGCTTTATGTCTCATTTCAAAATCTAATGTACCGTCATCACCCAGCATGCGAAATAGCTCAACCGCCTGTAAATGTATAAAACTGGATTCAGAGTGCATAAATGGCATTAAAACAAACTTGCGCTGTGACGGCGTCAGAAGGTTATAATCATGTTGCTTAATCGCCTCTTGCGCTAATGCTAAAGCCATCCCATCTTGAGCAAAAGACCGTGGTGTATCACGCCATAAGTTACGTGAAAACTGGTCTAGAACAATAATTTCCGCTAAACGTCCACGAATAGATGCCCGCCAATAAGCTAATTCTCCCTTAGCTGCACGTTCACAGATATGAGCAAACCGTTGTGCTATCGTCAAATCAAACTTAGCGCTTTTTTCAAACCATTGTTTTGGTGTCGATTCCTCAAACCAAAATGAAAGCACTTCTTCCATGGCATTCATGATTTATTCCTATCTATTTTCTTATTAGAGGTTGTCATAATCCTAGTTAAAAATAGCCTTAATTGACAGGCTTGAGCTCTAATATCGGCTGTTTGTAGATAATTATTTTGTTTTTTTGCGATCTGACACCAAAAAAACATGCAATATTGATAGTGTAATTTTAACAATATACTACTTTATTTATTATCAAATCATTTATTTTCTACTTATGATAATTCCCAACTTTTTAATTTATAACGATTTGCTTTTTAGTGTGAATGAAACAATTCATCATGCCTAAATGCATACATTTGGTTAACTCAATGTTAGAATTTAACCTATAATGCGTATGTGAATTAGATAGTTACTTGCAGTCATCACTTTCAGCGGTTCATATTGGTTCTTATTAAGGAAGGCAATGTAAATGGCAGGACATATGGTACTCATTGGTTGGGCGTTATGGGTTAGCCCTTGTGGTACGGATTCATGCGATGCATTACCGGTGACTGAAACTATTTTTACACAAGAACAATGCATGAGCCGAAAAAAATACCTAGAATCAAAACGACCGAATCTCTACTTTCTCTGTGGTGAGGTTTACCGCGATAGCAATGAAATGACCGCTGAAGAAAAACATGCTATTCCTGCGCCTCATCTTCCTCTAAGAACGCTGCCAGAGCGAATTTCCCGTTAGTTTGAGCTAACTCCTTTAGCTCAAACTTAATTGGCATCAAACTAAATAATTTCAGCTATTGGGCTTTCTGCTTCAACAAAATCCCCTTTAGTAGCGCAATACTTCAACGTTCCTGCTCGGTGTGCAACAATTTGCACTTCCATTTTCATGGCTTCCATTACACCAATTACATCCCCTTCAGAAACGTTATTTCCTTGAGGGATCAGCCAGTTAAATAATATCCCGGAAATAGGTGCGTTGACCGCATCAGGATTATCAACTAATTGAGGGGCTGAATGGGATGCCGCTGAATTATTGACTGAGAAACCAGAAAAAAGTTGAGTGGGCAAACCTAGCTCACAACGCTTCCCATCAATTTCAATAAAAGTACGAGTCATCGCAGGATCCGATAATGGAATTTGCCGTTTTGCTGGTGGAATTTCCACATTAAATTCAGTCTCTATCCAACGCGTATGTACGCTAAAATTATCACAAAAATCAGCTTGTTCTATTACTGCACGATGGAATGGTAATACGGATGCAACACCTTCAATATTAAATTCTGCCAGTGCTCGACGTGCACGCAAAATAGCTTGTTCTCGTGTACTCCCCACGACAATTAATTTGGCCATTAATGAATCAAAGGTACCCGGTATTGTTGTCCCTGCCGTTACGCCACTATCAACACGGACTCCCGGCCCCGTTGGTGCATCAAAAACAGTAATAGTGCCGGGGGTCGGTAAAAAACCATTCCCAGCATCTTCGGCATTAATACGAAATTCAAACGCATGCCCTCGAGGAGTCGGCATCTCATTAATACTTAAAGGTAAACCTTCCGCAATACGTAGCTGCTCAATCACTAAGTCAATCCCTGCGGTTTCCTCTGTGACTGGGTGTTCAACCTGTAAGCGCGTATTCACTTCTAAAAATGACAGCGTTCCATCTTGGCTTAGCAAAAATTCAACGGTTCCTGCTCCCACATAGCCCGCTTTGCGGCAAATATCCGTTGAGGCTTGGACAATTTGCTGTTGTTGGTTCTCAGATAAAAAAGGGGCTGGTGACTCTTCAACCAGTTTTTGATTACGCCGTTGTAGTGAACAGTCACGTGTTCCCACCACCAGCACATTACCATGCGTATCTGCAATAACTTGGGCTTCAATGTGCCGAGGGTTATGCAAAAATTGTTCAATAAAACATTCACCTCGGCCAAATGCCGCAGTAGCTTCGCGCACAGCTGAATGATAAAGTTCTTCAACTTCATGGAGTTGCCAAGCTACTTTTAGCCCTCGGCCACCACCACCAAATGCCGCTTTAATGGCAATAGGTAAACCATGTTGATGAGCAAATTCCAGTACTTCTTGTGCACTATTCACAGGGTCTTTTGTACCAACCACTAGCGGTGCACCGACTTGCATTGCAATATGGCGAGCTTGAACCTTATCCCCTAGTATATCAATGCTGTTTGCGCTAGGCCCAATCCAGATTAACCCTGCGGCTTCAACTGCACGCGCAAATTCAGCGCGTTCAGATAAAAAACCATACCCCGGATGCACCATAGTTGAACCAGACTGCTGAGCGATACTAATCAACTTTTCAATATTTAAATAACTTTCTGCTGGCGAGTTTCCCCCAAGCCCGTAGGCTTCATCAGCCATTTTGACGTGGAGAGCTTCAATGTCACTGTCCGCATAAACCGCAACAGACTGGAAACCATAATCACGACATGCACGGATAATACGAACTGCAATTTCGCCTCGATTAGCAATCAATACTTTATGTTTTTTGTTGTTATTCATTTTCATAAGCACAATGGCTCCCTTGTAATACTTTAAATTCACCAAGTGGATTAAAACGTATTTTGGCATTCACAGGGATTTGCCCTGCTAAATCCAAATGGTATTCACATACCGCGCCAATGACGGGATAACCGCCAGTTAAAGGGTGGTCATTGAGAAACAAAACGGGCTGGCCATTTGCTGGCACTTGAATAGCCCCAATGCAAGTTCCTTCACTCGGTAGCTCCTGTAGTTGTTCGCGCTCTAACGGTTTTTCACTAGATAAGCGCAGGCCTATTCGATTTGATGACGCAGTGACTTGCCATAATTGCTTTGTTAGTTGGCCAACGGTTTGTTTTGTAAACCAATCCGTTCGAGGTCCCAATATCACATCCAAAACCACAACATCATTTTCTGCTGGGTAATCAAAAGCAGGTGTCTCATTTAATGAAACGGCTAATGGAGACGAATTAGTACTAACCGTTAATGTTTGACCTACCTTGATTGGGGCTGGGCCAACTTGCGCCAGCGTATCAAACGAGCAACTCGATAAAATAGGTTCAATATTAAAACCACCCCGCACAGCGAAATAACTACGTACACCTTTGTTCGGACGGCTTAATTTAATGGTGTCGCCTTTTGCTAAATGAATCGGTTGATAAGTATTAACTTGATATTGTTGGTGTTCTTTCGTAATAACCTCAATAGAACAAGGCGCACCAGTCACTGCAACAATAAGGTCTTTGTGCACTTGTGCCTTGAACCCACCTTGCGTTATCTCTAAAACGGCGGAGTCTGATTTATTCCCCACAATACGGTTTGCACTACGCAATGCCGATTTATCCATACTGCCAGATTCTGAAATACCTAATGCTGATTGGCCAATACGCCCTAAATCTTGAAATAAAACCTGTAATCCTGTCGCTAAAACGGTTAAATCAGCACTGACATTCTCAGCATTTTTTTCAATACTTACTTTAGTTGGCAAGCTATAGCTAATCTGGCTTTTTGTTGCATCAACAAAGTTTACCCGCATGCCTGCCTGAACGAGTGCGGGTTCTGGCCGATTGATATCCCACATTAATAGCTCAGTCACACCGATTAACTGCCATCCCCCTGGGCTAGCTTGTGGATAAACACTGCTAAACTCCCCGGCTAAGGCAACAGATCCCGCAGGGATACGCACTCTTGGTGATTGACGCCTTGGAACATTCAGATTAGCGCCTTTCGACACCATGTAACCAAAACCCGGAGCAAAACCGCTAAATGCAACCTGAAATTCATTTTCTGTGTGACGACGTATCACTTCTGCAGTGGATATCCCTAAATGCGCTGCAACATCCGAAAGATCCTCTCCATTGTAATGAACAGGGATAGTGACCAATTTACTGGCCTTACCAACTCTTCTCGACACATCCCTAACCGATATTTTTTCAACCAACTCATTTACATCAATCCTGAACGGGTTGTAACGAATTAAAATAGTCCTTGCTGCTGGTGTTATTTCATCAATCCCATAAATGGGCATTTCTGTTAAAGAATCAGTCAATGCCATTGTTTGTTCAAGACTTTCCAACTCCACCATAAAAGCACTTAAATTGACGGGTAAAAATCTCAATTGGCACCTCTATATGTGATATGCGGCATCAGGTACATCCGTAATAAACATGTAACCGGGTGCATGGCTTAATGCGAATGGAACCCCAGATTTCATTACTGCCGCTTGAGGCGTTACACCGCAAGCCCAAAAAACGGGAATTTCGCCCTCTTCAATACGAACCGCATCACCGAAGTCAGGCTGCATAATGTCAGCAATACCTAATTGTTCTGGCGCACCAATATGAACAGGAGTGCCATGCACTGCGGGAAACCGACCAGTGATACTTACTGCATCAGCAACGCGGTGTGCGGGTATTGGTCGCATTGAAACCACTAATTCACCTTGTAAGCGCCCTGCTGGACGACATAAGCGATTGGTTTTATACATAGGAACATTGGATTTATCCGTGATATGCCGTACATCAATACCCGCTTCAATCATTGGCGTTTCGAATGTAAAGCTACAACCAATTAAAAAAGTTACTAAATCCGGATGTTGCTGATAAATTTCTGTCGCATCCGTAATTTCATCTACTAGCTGTCCTTTCTCCCACACACGGTAACGTGGAATATCAGTACGTAAATCAGCGCCTTCAGCTAAGACCGTTTGCCAGCTCCCTGCCTCACATACATCAAGAACAGGGCAGCTCTTTGGGTTACGCTGAGCGTATAATAAGAAGTCAAATGCCCAGTCACGTGGCAACGCAATCATGTTGGCTTGAGTCATACCCGGAGCAAGGCCTGCTGTCGGTTTGTCATATCCCTCACGGATAGCTTGGCGTGCAAGGCGAGCGGCTTCAATGGCCTGCAGTGATGCCTTCATTAGCTGTGTCATTCGTGGTCTCCTTTGTGAGCAAAACCATAAATTTCAATACCTTGTTTTTCTAGTACGGCACGCACCTGTTTTGCCATTTCAAGAGCACCAGGGCTATCGCCATGAACACAAATTGACCCCGCATCAACAGGTGTAAATTTTCCATCAATTGACATCACACCGCCTTCCATGACCAGCTGCAACATGCGGTCTGCAACTATCTGTGGGTCATGTAATACTGAACCAGCTAATTTTCGAGATACTAATGTGCCATCACTGTTATAAGCTCTATCAGCAAAAGCTTCTGCGACCACATTTAAGCCACATTCTCTTGCCCACTCAATTAATGGTGACCCTGCTAATGCCACTAATATCAATTGCTTATCAATAGTTAATATCGCATCAATAACGGCCATTGCTTGGCGTTTATCATGAGCAATCGTGTTATACAGTGCACCATGAGGCTTAACATATAAAACTTGTGTCCCTGCTGCGGTTGCTAACCCTTGTAATGCACCAATTTGATAAATCACGTCTGCGGTTAATTCACTCGATGCAATATCCATATTACGTCGACCAAATCCCACTAAGTCGGGATAACCAACATGAGCACCAACAGCAACACCATTTTCCTTCGCCGCTTTAAGAGTTTTTAATATCCCTTCAGGTGAGCCTGCATGAAAACCGCAGGCAATGTTCGCGCTACTAACAACGGGAAGAATGGCGGTATCATTGCCCATTTCCCATTGTCCAAAACTCTCCCCAAGGTCGCTATTTAAATCAATTTGCTTTTTCATGGCTACTCCTTGAGTTATTTCAGATAATTAAAGATTGCACCGACAGACATCGCGCCCATATACCAAGTTAGCGCACATGTCACGACACCTGACCATAATAACCAACGTGGATAATGGTAACCCGACATTAAATCTGAGCGCTTCCAGCCGATATAAACAAATAAAGTTAAACCAATAGGTAAAATTAACCCATTGAAACCACCAGCAAAAACTAATAATGCAGCGGGGGCTGTTCCCATGGATAAATAAACAATCAGAGAAACTGCGATGAATATAATAGTTGCAACATTACGCTGCCTTTCTGTAATAGAGGACTTAAATGCCGTTAAGAAGCTCATTGAGGTATACGCTGCACCAATCACACTGGTGAGTGCAGCAGCCCATAGAATTAAACCAAAAATACGTAAACCAAAATTACCAGCGGCAGCCTGAAATGCTTGAGATGCAGGGTTTGCAGCATGCCCTGAAATATCAATAGTCACACCACTGGCTACCACACCTAAGATAGCCAAGAACAAAATGTAACGCATCAACCCAACAACTAAGATGCCTTTTGTGGCTGCGCTAGAAACAACTTTAATGTTTTCAATACCTACTGCGCCTTTATCCAATAAGCGATGAGCGCCTGCATAACAGATATATCCCCCAACAGTGCCCCCAACAATAGTGGTTATCATGGCAAAATCAACTGTGTCAGGTAATACGCTCTGACGTAATGCTTCCCCAACAGGTGGGTTTGATGCGATAGCGACAAATAAAGTTAAGCCAATCATCACTACACCTAATCCAATGATTAACCTATCGATAAAGGTGCTAGCCTTACGAGAGGAAAAAATATAAATTGCCAATAATGCACTAATCAAACCGCCCCATTTCGGGTCTAATCCGACTAACGCATTAAGCCCTAAACCTGCACCAGCTATATTGCCAACATTAAATATTAGCCCGCCAAAAATAACTAATATCGCTAATAAATAGCCACTCCCAGGAATTGTGGCATTCGCAATTTCGGATGAGTGCATTTTAGTCAGGGTAACAACCCGCCATATGTTTTGCTGCACAATGAAGTCAATCACAATAGACGCTAATATCCCGAAGGCAAAAGCGGCTCCTAATGTCACGGTAAAAGTCGCAGTTTGTGTGATAAACCCAGGCCCAATGGCTGAGGTTGCCATTAAAAAGATTGCGCTTATCAGTGATGAACGGCGGCTTTTCACATATTCAGCAGTACTTGGTGCACTTTCTTGAGCTGCCATATGAATACTCCTCTAATAGTTATTGTTCTAATTATTGATGTAGTTGTTGATGTCACAATCACTAAGGCAATTATCGTGCCATTGTTCTACTCGTTAGCCGTATTGTTAATTCATTTTTAATGGATTGTTGAACAATTAGTATTAAATGATGAATAAACAATCAATAAAAATCGTAATTGCTGGTTTAAAAATCAAGACGAGATCACTTTTTTAACAATTTTGGCTGACAAACCATATTGTTTATCGAGCAATTTGCACCAAATTGATGCAATAAATTTAAATTTCACTATTCTTGTGCAATATGGAATGGAATAAGTAAAAGAGAAAGGAAACTTGCTGCTATAACTTGAATATGTGAATATAACGCCTTATCACCCCTGAGACTAAAATTAGCCTTTATTATGAAAAAACAACCTGTTGCACAAACTTTATCTGTCACAATTGCAGAAGTTATACGCCATAAGATAACAGTTGGGGAGATCACACCAGGTCAACGCTTATCTGAAGCAGCATTAAGTGAGGAACTCGATATTTCTCGAAATACATTGCGAGAAGTTTTTCGCGTACTCACACAGGAAGGTTTATTAACTTATGCCCCAAATAAGGGCGTATTTGTCTCAGTGCCTGATATGGCTGCCATTATCGATATTTATCAAGTTCGCCGACTCATTGAATGTGATGCACTAACTCATGCATATGCCTTGCATCCATCAGTTCAAAAAATGAAAGATGCTGTTCAAGAAGCTCGTGAACATGAAAAGACAGAAAATTGGGTGGGTGTAGGAACTGCAAATATGAAATTTCATACTGCCATTGTTGAGCTATCTGACAGCGAACGCTTAATTAAATTATACCGTAATGTATCCGCTGAATTACGGCTGGCCTTTGGTCATCTTAATGACCCTAAAATTTTATATGCTCCCTATATTGATAAAAACCATTCTATTCTTAGATTATTAGACTCTGGCCAAAATTTAGATGCCTCTAATATGTTACGTGATTACTTAGACCTTTCTGAACGCACATTACTCGCTGCATTTAAACGGAAACAATCTGCACTTTGAGTTGCTTTAATATTAATAGTTTTCTTATTTAACTCGCTCATCCCTTACTAATTTCATTACATAAACTTTAGTAGGTGGTCATTTATAGTCATACCTTGATATTTTAATAATTCCTATTCTTCTAATAATGATTAGCTCAAATTAAATTCTTTTTTTATTAACTTATTAAATTGAATGAGTTATACAGAAAATTATATTCTGCTGACTTTTCAATAAAAAGATTATTTTTAGAGGTTATTTTTTACTCTATCTAGTTTTATTCGCGAAAAAATAAGTAACAAAAAAGCAATATCATTAACAATTTAAAATAATTGCTTACATTTAATTAAAATGACAACTTCACCTTAAAATCTACTGATTATTAACAAAAATTCATAACATTTAACATGCATCGCTATTTTACTATCTAAATTTAACATAATAAACATATTGATATAAATTACATATTGAAATTACTCAAATTTATCGAGTTAATAGTTGTAGTTTTCTCGAATATTCGATATAAAATTTATGATAATAACAACACATACATAAAAATTATTAATATAAAATGAGATTTCATTATGACATTAAACCAAGTGACTAAAAAGAAACTGTTTAAATTTGGCCTAGGATGGCAAATATTGGTTGCTCTTATTTTAGGTGTTATTGCTGGTGCACTTTTACATGATAATACAGAGTACAAAGATTGGTTGATTCTAAATATTCTTTCCCCGGCAGGTAAAATATTTATTCAGTTAATCAAAATGATTGTTGTTCCTATTGTTATATCGACTCTAATTGTTGGAATAGCCGGGGTTGGTAATACTAAGCAATTAGGTTCTCTCGGCTTTAAAACTATCCTTTATTTCGAAATTATCACTACAATTGCCATTATCGTCGGTATCTCTTTTGCCAATATATTCCAGCCTGGTGTTGGTATCGATATGTCGCAATTAACGCAGGTCGATATTTCTCAATATGAAAAAACCACTCAAGAAGTCGAAAGCCACCCTTCGGGGATCATTAATACGATCTTAACTTTAGTTCCGAGTAATATTTTCGCAGCGATGGCAAGTGGTGATATGCTACCAGTCATCTTTTTTGCTGTATTATTTGGCTTGGGGCTCTCTTCTTTACCATCAGAGAAGAAACAACCGTTACTCAATGTATTACAGACTTTCTCTGAAACAATGTTCCGTGTAACAAATATGATTATGATGTATGCCCCAATCGGGGTTTTCGCATTAATATCCGTTACCGTCGCTAACTTCGGCTTTTCATCATTAGTTCCTTTATTAAAACTTGTTATCCTCGTCCATTGTGCAATTATATTTTTTGCTGTAGTTGTACTAGGATTAGTCGCTCGTTATTGTCGAATAAATATTTTCACTTTAATGAAAATATTAAAAGATGAGTTATTGCTCGCTTACTCAACAGCCAGTTCCGAAACCGTACTTCCTCGTATTATGGATAAAATGGAAAAATATGGCGCTCCTAAATCCGTAACAAGCTTTGTTATTCCAATTGGCTATTCATTTAACTTAGATGGCTCTACATTATACCAAAGTATTGCTGCTATTTTTATTGCCCAACTCTATGGTATCGAACTCTCCATTGGGCAAGAACTAATCTTAGTATTTACCCTTATGATCACATCTAAAGGTATTGCGGGTGTCCCTGGAGTTTCATTTGTTGTTCTGCTTGCCACATTAGGAAGTGTCGGTATCCCACTAGAAGGATTGGCATTCATTGCGGGTGTTGACAGAATTCTTGATATGGCACGTACTGCACTTAACGTTGTAGGCAACGCCCTAGCCGCACTTGTTATTGCCAAATGGGAACATAACTATGACGATAAAAAAGCTCGTGAATATGAAGAAAGTTTTTAGTTTATTCTAAAGTAACTCTATATTAGAATAGTCTTCGGTTGACATCGTTATTGAAGGCTATTCGATTTTTACATATTTTACGTGATAAATGACCAGATATTTTATTATTAATTACTCATTAACTTAGTTATTTTTACTTATTAAGTGTAATTTATTTCACATTTTTTTAATTTTTTAAATGGAAATTGGTATTTTATTATTAGTGGAACTACACTAAAAAAGAGTTTTAATTAGCCGTTTATTATATTCGCCAAAGCAGGAAACAATGAATCAAGTAAGAAGATTTCTTTTGTTTTTAAAGGTGCTCCAACACCTAATGGTAATTTTTATATTTTCATTATCATACTTTATGCTACACAGCTGGTTATAACGATAACCTTGTGCTAAACAAGGCTATAAATTATTAATAGACGAGATAAAACATGTGTTTATCTCGTTTTTTATTATGAACTTTAAAGTGCCATAAGATAAATATAAAACTAGCTATAAAGCGACACTTCCCCTTCAGGCCGGGTTTTAAACCGTCGATGAGCCCAAAGGTACTGCTCGGGCGCTTTCATTATTTCAACCTCTAAGATAGAGTTAATTATTGTTGCATCCTGTAATGCATCAGAGCTTGGGTATTCTAGTATTTCTTTTCCCAGTACCAAATCATAATTAGCACCGCTCTTATTTCTCAATAATGTTACCGTGAGTGTTGGAGATTTAGATAATTGAGCAAGTATTGAGGTTCCTTTTGACGTGGAACTATTTTTGACAGAAAAAAACGGCGCAAATATCGTGCCTTTTCTTCCAAAATCTTGGTCCGGTGCAAACCATATGGATTTACCACTTTTTAACTCTTGAACCATAAATTTTAAATTTTTACGATCAATCATTCCTTTACCAGAACGACACCGTCCTTTTGTCTGAATATATTCCATCGCTTTATTGTTATGAGGACGATACATTGCATTAACAGGAAAACAAAGCCCCATAATCCGGCCACCGAGTTCAAGTGACATAAAATGGACCCCAACAATAATCACACCTTTATTTTTAGCAATAGCATCTAAGTAATTGGACATTCCTTTTACTTGAAATAATTTTTTAACTTTTTTATCACTCCAAAACCAGGCTATCCCAGTTTCAAATAATGCGATACCTAAAGATTTTAAGTTATCATTCACCAAAGTATCTATTTCATTTTTGTTTTTATTTGGGAAACACAATTCTAAGTTTCGCTTAATGATTGATACTCTTCTTTTAATAAAATACCGTGAATTACTGCCTAAAAAAGCACCAAGCCACATTTGCCATTTATACGGCAATTGAACTAATAAAAATAAGATAAAAACTCCCACCCAAGTTACTACATACTTCGGGTGGACCAATTTCAGTGAAAATGGGTTTTTGGCGTACATTATATCTCCCAATACTTCGCTTTTGCAGAATGCACGCTATTTTAGACAATATTTAGTCTTTTAAATTCAACATGATTACTACAACAAGATGGGTTTTCACCCATAACTATCTGAATACCTTGCAGTTCATCTCCCTTTCGAGTAGATAACAGCCGAATAATCTTTCCAAGCCATTAAGCAATATTTGATTTTTAATATGGCTAATTAATAAATAGCTCTGTGAAGTTCGTTTTCTATTCATCAAAACTATGCATCGGTTAGGCCAATAACATAATCACTTAAACTGCAAGGAACAGATAAAATTATCACATATATGGCTTAATTAATCTCACTATTAATATGCACTTTTGTCATTTTGCGAATTTTTTTGCTGATTTTTGTCAATTTAATCGTTACTTTTTATTGGTGCTTTCAAGAAGCCACCACAATCAGCGATGGAAAGAAAAATTGATGTTCTTTTGGTGATGGAGCCAGAAGTTTGTCACATCAGCGACTTAAGGTAGTTAAATAATATGGATTACAAGCAAGAAAAAACCCGTTACATCTATGAAATGTAACGGGTTCTTATTTGGTGCCGGCTACCGGAGTCGAACTGGTGACCTACTGATTACAAGTCAGTTGCTCTACCAACTGAGCTAAGCCGGCGAATATGGCGGAGAGATAGAGATTCGAACTCTAGGATGGTTTCCCATCGGCGGTTTTCAAGACCGCTGCCTTCGACCGCTCGGCCATCTCTCCATGGGGCGCGATTATGGAGGAATCCCAGCAACTTGTCTACCCCTGAAAGTAAAAAAATTGATTTTTTTACTTCGTTTGGCTAATCTTCACTCAATCGCTCTCTCTTTTCCAAGAAAAATGGTAATATCTGTGCAAAATCGGTGTCTATCCTTTCTCTAGGCGTATGATTTTTAACCTAATAATACTTTTGCCGATGGGACGACTTGCTACAGTATGTACAAACAATCATTATTAAAGCCAAACACTCTTTTTCGTATTTTCGCAGCATTTATTTTACTGCTGATAGTGATGCTTTGTTTATCACTATTTAACTACTATCAAGCATTGGTTCAAAGCCGTCAGGCTAGTTTGAACAGTATGGCTAGTCAGTTAGCGTATCAAATCGAAGATTATCGTTATCAAGCAAGCCATATCTACAAAATTGCCAATAATAAATCCTCTACCCCATCCGCTGATCAGCTTGCCGTGACAGGAATACGCCATGATATTTTTTGGCTAAGTAGTGCCAACCAATCCATCGATGCTATTGTATTTGGCAATAATAAGCAAAGTAGTAATGTTTTAGCATCTAAACTTGCAAATTATATGGAGATTGTCTGGGGAGCCCGTAATGAATATAACTCAATGTATTATCTCAATGGCTTAGACAATACCCTAGTCTTAGTGACCACTCATTCAATTCTTAAACCTGAGCTACGCTTTAAAGAAAGTTATCTCACATTAACTGCTGAAGAAAAACGTGCTGATATGTTGACTCAATCAACATTATTAGACCGACGGGAAATAATTTCAAATATTCAAAAGTACTCCCCCGATAACCTTTTTTACTATACTTACCGGCTAATGTTTAATTCTCCAGGGCAGCTAACGAGTGTCATATCCTTTGATATTTCTATCAATTCACTGATCCCTCCAAATTTAAATGGGGATTTTTTTACGATTAATACACGCCCTGCAAGCACAGGAAGCAATGAACCTCATACAACTTGGGTCGGAACTAACCTCATTTTCTCCCACCCTATTGATGGCACCAGCTATCAACTTTATTACCATGTCTCATTAAAAAGCATTATCTTTAATGTTATTGGCTATAACTTATGGCTAATGACAGGCATGCTTATTATGATCTTCTTCGCTTTACTGATCATGCTATTCATTCGTAAGCGCCTTATTTCGCCCAATACAAATATGTTGCAAGAGCTGAGTTTTAATGAATCATTGACAAGCGATATTATCAGCCATATTTCATACGGTATTTTGGTTTATGACTTTAATACTAACAAAAAGATTCTGAGTAATGATATTGCTAACCAGTTATTACCTTCTATGGATCTTATTCACATTAAAGAAATGGCGATAGAAAACCATGATGTTATCCAAGTTTCTATCGAGAATATTATCTATGAAGTTATTCTTGTCAATAGCATGACAAAACCCAATACCGTTCTCTTTATTATTATCGACAAAGACAAAGAAGCCTTGACCCAAAAACGTCAAGAATTAGCGAATCGTGAGTACAAAAAAAATATTCACATGCGTAAGATTGTATTTGAGAATATGTGTACTGAGATATTACCCTCACTAATTAAGGTGGATGAACAATTAACTAAATTATCCGGAATAGTCAGCGTAAATAACCGCGCATTTATTTTAGAAATTGAAAGTCAGCTTTTTTATATCAATCGCTGGTTTAAAAACATTAACTTATTAAATCAGCTTGAGTCTCAAGCTAGCTCAGTAAAAACTGAAAACGTTTCTATCAGTAATCTTGTTAGCGAGTTTTTGAAACAAAATTTATCCCAATGCAATAACAAGGGGTTAGCACTTTATTTTCATAATAATCTCAATCCAGATTCACTGATCATGGCAAACCCTGATTATTTAAAACAGTTAATACAACTAATTTGGGATTATTCTATTGCGACAACCTCTTTTGGAAAAATTTCATTCGCGTTATCTTATGATGCCAATAAAAATGTAATTTTATTGAGTATTAAAGACAGTGGAACTGGGGTCAGTAATCTTGAGCTTAGTAATTTACACAGTCCTTTTACTGGGCAAATTTTGAATGCTTCTAACTTTACGCGTTCAGGCATAACATTTTATTTATGTAAGTTACTGGTTAAAAAAATGAATGGTACTTTTTCTATTCGTTCTAGTGATGCAATAGGCACTCATTATGAAATTACGCTTCCTGCAGTTAAAAAAATGCTCGTCAAAGACTTCCCAGCTTTATTGGAAGATGTTTGTATACGCTTAAATATACATAATGCAGATATCTCACGGATTGTTAGGAACATATTAACAAATTATGGAGCAGAATATTTGGACTTAAGTGAAAGCTCCCCTCACACCGACTGGGATCTTTTGATAACTGATAATAATGAGGAATGTTTTGAAAATATTGTTAAAGTAAATGGTACTCTTTTAGGGATTAATCAATTACAACCTCATTATATCGAAACTAACTACAATTTTGCTGATGAATTAATTGATGCTATCTCATTATTGATCGAAAACGCAGAGCATGAACATGCTGATATTTTGCCTCCAGACCATGTTAGTACTCAAGCGCTTTCACAGAACTCGAATGAATCAATTGAAAATGCAATTACAAGTTATCAATTAGCACTGGCAAATAGCGGATATCGAGATTTGTTTATCACAACAGTACCGATAGATATTAATAAACTGTATAATAGTGAAAGTGTTGAGGATTTGACCGAATTGAAAAACACTGCACATCGTTTAAAAGGAGTTTTTGCTATGCTCGAATTTACTTATCTTCATGAACTTTGTGAAGATTTGGAGCGTTACATAGCAGATGAAAACGGATTGGAAATAAAAAATTGCATTAGCGTGCTGGATAATTCAGTCAAAAAACTAATGCCAGAAGGTAACCAATAATATGAATAACCTAAATGTCATTGTTGCCGATGATCACCCTATCGTTCTTTTCGGCATCAGAAAATCACTTGAACAAATTGAATGGGTGAATATCGTAGGGGAATTTGAGGACTCAACCTCTTTGATTAATAACTTAGCACGTTTAAACGCAGACGTACTAGTTACTGATTTATCTATGCCAGGTGACAAATATGGCGATGGTATTACTTTAATCAAATACATCAAGCGGCATTATCCTGACCTGTCAATTATTGTTCTCACTATGAACAATAACCCTGCCATTCTTAGCGCTATTTTAGAGCTGGATATTGAAGGAATTGTGTTAAAACAAGGTGCGCCAGCTGATTTACCTAAAGCTTTAGCGGCTTTACAGAAAGGCAAAAAATTCACACCAGAAAGCGTGAGCAAACTGTTAGAAAAAGTCAATGCAAGCGGCTATGGCGATAAACGTTTATCACCAAAAGAAAGTGAAGTGCTACGTTTGTTTGCTGAAGGTTTTTTGGTCACTGAAATTGCAAAGAAACTTAACCGCAGTATAAAAACAATCAGTAGCCAGAAAAAATCAGCTATGCTGAAATTAGGTGTTGAAAATGATATAGCGCTACTGAATTACCTTTCTTCTGTCAGTATTGATAACTCGCCTTCAGAGTAAATTTCATTTTAACTATAAGACTACGCCAATAAAAACCCAGTTATGGGTTTTTATTTTTGCGTCCTTTTTTACTCACATTCAACAATAGCGCGTCAAAGTCTCACGTAAAATTGCAATTGTTGTCGGTTTTGATAAACAATCATTCATTCCTGCGTTAATACAGCGTTGCTTTTCTTCTGCCATTGCATTCGCAGTTAATGCGATAACGGGTAAATTGAACTCTAAACGACGCAGTTCCTTTGCTAACTGGTAGCCATCCATATTTGGCATATTTACATCCGTTAAAACAATATCAACATGATGATTATCTAAATATTTTAATGCATCTAGCCCATCTATCGCTGTGCCTGTAGTAAAACCGATAGTCGCTAATTGTTCACTCAATAATGCTCTATTAATTGGATGGTCATCGACAATTAATACATGATGTTCACTTAACGAATGGTCAGCAACCAATGATGGATTTACTGTACTATTTTTCAGCGATTGTTCGGCCGTTTTCATGATGGCTTTATCAATTAAGATAGGTAATTTATCTAATTGATATGTATTATAAATCCACTGGTTTTGTTTTATTTGATGGAGTTCACCGGCATAAATACTTGATAATTGGATATGATGTTCACAAATGCCCCTTTCAGCCTGCTCATAATCAGTTATTAAGAGATCATAATGTTGTGTCTTATCCGTTGTATTATGGCGGACAACAGAAAATTGTTCTTGACCTAATAAACGCAAAAGAAAGTTCATTAAAAATTCATTTCGACACGAAACAGCAATCCGATAATGAGCCCGGTATTCTGGAATATTTTTCTTAAGATATTCTTGACCATATAAAGGAATTCGAATAGTAAATGAACTACCAAGTCCAATTTGGGAACTGACCTCAATGTCACCATCCATGAGGTTAACCAGTTTTTCGCAAATAGCTAGACCTAAACCAGTTCCTTTATGGCCCATATTATTTTGGTCATAAACTTGAAAGAATGGATCAAACAACTTCATGACCACCGCATGTGTCATTCCAATCCCTGAATCACGTATTTCAATCTTTAAATAATTCTCATCTTTCCATACATAAAGCAATACAAAACCTGATTCTGTAAACTTAATACTATTATTAACAATGTTAGAAATCACTTGTTGTAAACGAACAGGGTCATTCAAAATGAGATCAGGTATATTAGGCTCAATAAAGGAATATAAAGATATTTTTTTCTTCGTGACTAATGGCAGGTAGTTTGCTAATACAAACGCAAAAACCTCTCGACAATTAAACAATTTGCTTTCTATTTTCAATTGCTTAGATTCAATTTTCGAAAAGTCTAAAATATCACTAATAATCTGCAATAAAAGTGAAGATGAATTATCCATAGTTGAGACTAAGCGTGTTGCTTTCTCCGGTAATTCATAACGTTGTAGTAATTCTATATTACCAATAATTCCATATAACGGCGTTCTTAATTCATGACTAACTGTCGCTAAAAACATTGACTTAGCATGGTTTGCTTGTTCCGCCGCATCGGCTACATCTTGTAGCGATTTTTCCATTTGAACACGAATGCTAATGTCGACTAATACACAAATAGCGACATCTTCATTTTGGTATCGAGAGTTTACAAAGCTAATTTGTAAGTGTGTGCCGTTGGTTGTCACCACATCTATATAATTGCTCGATTTTTGGCGAATAATTGTCAATATTCGCTGTTTATCATCATCATTTAACAGCCGAAAATAGTCATGGGCTAATTCATTACTGAGAATATTACCACCATCTGTTAATCTTAAAATGATGATACCGACCGGTGCTGATGCTACAATTTTGTGGTTGAATTGTTCATGTTCCTCAAGCCGTATCGCAGTGTTCTCTGCGGGTTCTAGCATTTTCCTTTCAAGTAACCAAATTAAAAAGAAAATCAGCCCACCCGTAAAAATATTTAGGAGGATACCGTAAAAAATGGTGTTTTCTAAACTCGCTAATATTTCCGACGTCGCAATTGAGAAAATGACCGTAATTTGAGAAGGTGCTAACCTTTTTTTGAAGATTAATTTTGAGTAATCTGAGTTAAAACCGAAAAATGAAGGCTCAGAAATATTGAGCAATGCAGAGCTCTTAGGATTGATATCTGTAGGTGAATATAAAACAGGCTGGTTATAGTCGTTAATTATCAATATTTCGATAGCCTTATTTCGCCGTATATTAAACTGATTTAAATTAATTGAACGTTCTAACCCAATAAATGCGGGGAGCAGATTATCGTGCTTGATTGCTTGAATTAAGTAAACCTGCCCATAATCCGGCTGAGCACCATGCGTAATGGTAAATAGCTTACGCTCTTTACCTTGTAGCCTTAAACCTTGATAAGTTCGCACACTTTCGTAGCTAACTTTTTTTAGTATTTCTATATCCGATATTGTAGAACGAATAGGATAATCCACCAGACAATAACTTTTCGAACCCACTAAAAAGACATGGTTTAAAGCTTGAGGCGCTGCAATACTCTCTTTCCAAAAATAATTCAGTTGTTCAAAAGCCTGCAAATAGTTTTCAGCTTTATCCCTAAAATGATCACAATCCGTATTCGGAGTTAATTTATAGAACGAGTAATTAGAGGCATTTGGCAATTCCATAAATTTACTCGTAAAAGTATTTTCCTCTGTCGATTCTTGCAGCTTTATTTGGTACAGATCAGTCATCGACTGAATAGAATTCAGTGTCGCCGCCGTTTGCTGTATATAGACTTGTAGGTTTTCATACCCAGAATAGAACTGCTGGCGAAGATCAGATTTGTATTCATTAAATTGCGAATAAAGGAAAAATAAAGTGATAAAAGCACCCATGCCCCACAACATCAAGCCGAGGATACGAAATAAATCCCGAGAAAGTCTAAGTGATGTTTTAAACGAGGGTAAGTATCTCAAGCGTTTTCCTGTATATTCGATACGATGATCGCTAATTATACTCGATTACATAATAAAAAAGCGACAGACATGAAAAGTAATAAAACTAAGAAATTTAGACTAGAAACTAAAACGGGCAGCTAATATGCTACCCGTTCATTAAATTAAACGCGATAATTACTCTTGATCGTCGATATTTGCATCATCAACACCGTTTTCTTCAGTGTTTTCAATCGCATTCTCATCATCATTATTTTCATCATCATCTGTTTCAGCAACACGTTGTAAACCAACCACTTTTTCATCTTCAGCTGTTCTAATCAAGGTCACACCTTGCGTATTACGGCCAACGACGCTCACTTCAGATACACGGGTACGAACTAATGTGCCGGCATCCGTAATCATCATGATTTGGTCAGTTTCATCAACTTGAATAGCTCCAACAACATTACCGTTACGCTCACTCACTTTGATAGAGATAACCCCTTGAGTTGCACGCGATTTAGTTGGGTATTCTGCTTCTTCAGTACGTTTACCATAACCATTTTCTGTGACAGTTAAGATATGGCCTTCACCACGTGGAATGATCAAGGATACGACTTTATCGTTATCCATTAATTTAATTCCACGAACACCCGTTGCAGTACGTCCCATTGGGCGAACAGCATCTTCAGCGAAGCGCACAACTTTACCTTGTGCAGAGAACAGCATGACTTCATTTGAACCATCGGTTAAATCAACCCCAATCAGTTCATCACCTTCATTCAAGTTCACTGCAATAATACCGGCACTTCTTGGGCGGCTAAACTCTTGTAAAGGTGTTTTCTTCACAGTACCACTCGCCGTTGCCATGAAGACGTTATAACCCTCTTCATATTCACGTACAGGTAAGATAGCAGTAATGCGTTCATCTTGCTCAAGTGGCAATAAGTTAACAATTGGACGACCACGAGCACCACGACTCGCTTCTGGCAACTGATAAACTTTCATCCAATACAAACGCCCACGACTTGAGAAACACAAGATGGTGTCGTGCGTATTGGCGACCAATAAGCGTTCAATGAAGTCTTCGTCTTTTGTTCGTGCAGCAGATTTACCTTTACCACCACGGCGCTGTGCTTCGTAATCAGACAGAGGCTGATATTTCACATAACCTTGGTGAGATAATGTCACTACCACATCTTCTTGATTGATCAAATCTTCAATATTGATGTCTGCGGTATTTTCTGTAATTTCTGTACGACGAGGATCATTATAAGTATCACGAATAATTTCTAACTCTTCGCGAATCACTTCCATCAAACGTTCAGGACTACGTAAAATAAACAGTAAAGCTTCAATTTGTACTAGAAGATCACGGTACTCTTCCAGTAGTTTTTCGTGCTCAAGACCGGTTAATTTTTGGAGACGTAAATCCAAAATAGCTTGGGCTTGTTGCTCAGTCAGGAAATATTGCCCCTCATGAACACCGAACTGTGGTTCTAACCACTCAGGACGAGCTGCGTCATCACCTGCACGCTCTAGCATTGCCGCTACATTACCCAGATCCCAAGAACGTGCAATCAACCCTGCTTTAGCTTCAGCCGGTGTTGGTGCTTTACGGATCAATTCAATAATTGGGTCAATATTAGCAAGTGCGATTGCCAGTGCTTCAAGGATATGAGCACGGTCACGCGCTTTACGCAATTCGAAAATCGTACGACGAGTGACAACTTCACGACGGTGACGCACAAAAGCAGCAATGATATCTTTTAAATTCAGTATTTTCGGTTGCCCTTGATGTAGAGCCACCATATTGATACCAAAAGAAACTTGCAATTGAGTCAAGGAATATAAGTTGTTCAGGACAACTTCACCCACAGCATCGCGTTTAACTTCAATAACAATGCGCATACCGTCTTTATCCGACTCGTCACGCAGTGCACTGATTCCTTCAACACGTTTGTCTTTAACTAACTCTGCAATTTTTTCAATCAAGCGAGCTTTATTCACTTGATAAGGGATTTCGCTGACAATAATGGTTTCGCGACCATTTTTCTCATCGACTTCCACTTCAGCGCTTGCACGGATATAGACCTTGCCACGTCCTGTACGATATGCATCAATAATCCCACGACGGCCGTTGATAATAGCCGCTGTTGGGAAATCAGGCCCTGGAATGTGTTCCATTAAACCTTCAATACTGATGTCTTCATCTTCTATATAAGCAAGACAACCATTAATCACTTCCCCTAAATTGTGAGGAGGAATATTGGTTGCCATCCCAACCGCAATACCAGACGACCCATTAACCAAAAGGTTTGGAATTTTCGTTGGCATGACTTCAGGAATTTGCTCTGTTCCGTCATAGTTTGGAACGAAATCAACGGTTTCTTTTTCAAGGTCAGCAAGTAGCTCATGGGCAATTTTCGCCATACGGATTTCCGTATAACGCATTGCCGCAGCGGAGTCTCCGTCAACTGAACCGAAGTTTCCCTGACCATCAACCAGCATGTAACGCATTGAGAAAGGCTGTGCAAGACGAACAATTGTCTCGTAAACAGCGATATCACCATGTGGATGGTATTTACCGATGACGTCCCCAACAATACGGGCAGATTTTTTATAGGGTTTATTCCAATCATTTCCCAATACATTCATCGCATACAGTACTCTGCGGTGTACTGGCTTCAGTCCATCTCGAACATCTGGAAGCGCACGGCCGACAATAACGGACATTGCATAATCCAAATACGAACTTTTAAGCTCTTCTTCGATATTAACTGGTGTGATTTCTCTGGCAATCTCGCTCATGGAACCACTGTCCCTCATAACTTCGGATTCAAAGAGTAGAACTATACCACAATTCGCCAATTTAATAAAAATAAGAGACGGGTATTTGTCTTCCAAGCTATGTATAATAGCGGAAAATTAAGTTTATGTGTCCGAAACTTGAAGGTTTATCAATTAATAACTGCAATAATTACATTGTTGTTTACATTTTAGCCATCAATGCTTGTCGGGCTACTATTCCCCCTATTAAACATAGTTTAAATACAGTTTAAATATAACTATCGTTAATAGGCTTTCGGGTAATAGGTTAAAAATAGGAGCTTCTTTGTATGAATGACACCCAAACCCCAACCTACCTTAACGTCGATAAGCAAGAAATCGAAAAATTCGAGTCCATTGCCTCACGTTGGTGGGACTTAGAAGGGGAATTCGCCCCACTACATCGCATCAATCCATTACGCTTAGGTTATATTATGCAGCGTGTAGACGGTATTTTCGGTAAAAAAATTCTTGATGTTGGCTGCGGCGGTGGCATTTTATCGGAAAGTATGGCGCGTGAAGGTGCAGAAGTCACCGGTCTTGATATGGGTGCCGAGCCTTTAATGGTTGCTCGCTTACATTCTCTTGAGTCCGGCATTCCAGTTGAATATGTACAAGAAACCGTTGAACAACATGCAGACAAGCACCCTCAAGCCTATGATGTTGTCACGTGTATGGAGATGCTTGAACATGTTCCGGACCCTCAGTCTGTCGTTAGGGCTTGCGCAAAATTAGTCAAACCGGGTGGACACGTAATTTTTTCAACCATCAACCGTAATAAAAAAGCATGGCTAATGGCTGTGGTTGCTGCTGAATATATAATGAAAATCGTCCCAAAAGGCACTCATGACGCAAACAAGTTTATTCGCCCTTCTGAGTTAATTAATTGGATTGACGGCACACAATTAAAAGATAAACATATCATAGGGTTGCATTATAATCCATTAACAGACAAGTTCTGGCTTGGGCCAAATGTTGATGTAAACTATATGCTGCATACGGTAAACGAATAGTCATTTAGTCGTGAAAAGAATAAATCACAAGCACTACGTTTAAGAAAGCAGCAAACGATCGCATTTTACAAAATTTATTTTAGTCCTCATGTCGGAAGCATTTTTTTTATTAATGCCTTTTACCATGCAGCTTACCGACATGATCACTTTTCTTATCCAACCAGTTATCCACAAGATCCCTCTAATTTGTTCACTTGATAAAATCACATATTAACATTATCTTGTTATGGTATTCTAAACAAACTACTACATATAGTGGTACAACAAAACATAATACAACTAGTCTCATGGCATTACACCATGAGCTTTTTTATGTTTATTTTAAACTATTTGTAGTTCAACCAAGGTGTACTTGCTCATGAACCAGAGTCTGTTAGTCACAAAGCGTGATGGACATAAAGAACGCATTGATCTTGATAAAATCCACAAGGTAATCACCTGGGCTGCTGAAGGCCTAAGTAACGTATCCGTTTCTCAAGTGGAGTTACGTTCACAGATTCAGTTTTATGATGGGATCAGAACTTCTGATATTCACGAAACGATGATCAAAGCAGCAGCAGATTTAATTACGGGTGATACCCCTGATTACCAATACCTAGCTGCCCGTCTTGCTATTTTTAACTTACGCAAGAAAGCCTATGGCCAGTTTGAACCGCCTGCATTATATAAGCATGTTAAACACCTCGTTGAAATGGGGAAATATGACAAGCATTTGCTGGAAGACTACTCTGAAGCAGAGTTCGAGCAAATGGATAGCTTTATTGATCATTGGCGTGATATGAATTTTTCCTATGCTGCGGTAAAACAGCTTGAAGGGAAATATTTAGTTCAAAACCGTGTAACGGGTGAAATCTATGAAAGCGCACAGTTTTTATATATTTTAGTTGCAGCTTGCCTATTTTCACATTATCCAAAAGAAACACGCCTCGATTATATCCGTCGTTTCTATGATGCCGTTTCAACATTCAAAATTTCATTACCTACGCCGATTATGGCGGGGGTACGTACGCCTACACGTCAATTCAGCTCTTGCGTACTGATTGAGTGTGGTGACAGCTTAGATTCTATCAATGCAACCTCAAGCGCAATTGTGAAATATGTCTCACAACGTGCAGGGATTGGGGTGAATGCAGGCCGTATCCGTGCATTAGGCAGCCCAATTCGTGGTGGAGAAGCTTTCCATACGGGTTGTATTCCATTCTATAAACACTTCCAAACTGCGGTTAAATCATGTTCGCAAGGTGGTGTTCGCGGTGGCGCTGCAACCTTGTTCTACCCTATTTGGCACCTTGAAGTAGAAAGCTTACTGGTTCTAAAGAATAACCGTGGGGTTGAAGGTAACCGTGTTCGCCATATGGATTACGGTGTGCAATTAAACAAGTTAATGTATGAGCGTCTGATTAAAAACCAAGACATTACATTATTCAGCCCATCGGACGTTCCGGGTCTTTATGACGCCTTTTTCGCAGATCAAGACGAATTTGAACGTCTATATGTGAAATATGAGCAAGATGAAAATATTCGTAAATCGAGCGTTAAAGCGGTTGAGCTATTTTCATTAATGATGCAAGAGCGTGCGTCTACTGGCCGTATTTATATTCAAAACGTTGACCACTGTAATACACATAGCCCATTTGACCCGCAGATTGCGCCTGTTCGTCAATCGAACTTATGTTTAGAAATTGCGCTGCCAACTAAGCCATTAAATAATATAAATGACGAAAATGGTGAAATTGCGCTGTGTACATTATCGGCATTTAACTTAGGGGCGATTGATAGTCTAGATGAATTAGAAGAGCTAGCAATATTAGCTGTTCGTGCACTCGATGCGCTACTTGATTACCAAGATTACCCAATCATTGCGGCTAAACAAGGCTCAATGGGCCGTCGTACATTAGGTATTGGCGTGATTAACTACGCTTATTATCTCGCGAAGCACGGTGTTCGTTATTCTGATGGCAGTGCAAACAACTTAACGCATAAAACATTCGAAGCCATTCAGTATTATCTATTAAAAGCCTCGAATGAGTTAGCAAAAGAGCAAGGTGCTTGCCCATGGTTCAACGAAACAACCTATGCACAAGGCGTTTTGCCTATCGATACCTATAAAAAAGAGCTCGATAAGTTAACTAATGAACCTTTACATTACGATTGGGAAGCGTTACGCCAAGAAATTAAACAACATGGTCTGCGTAACTCGACACTGTCTGCATTGATGCCTTCAGAGACATCATCACAGATTTCTAACGCAACTAATGGTATTGAACCACCGCGTGGTTATATCAGTATTAAAGCCTCTAAAGATGGTATCTTGCGCCAAGTGGTGCCTGATTACGAAAATCTGAAAGGTGCTTATGAGCTACTGTGGCAAATGCCTTCAAATAGTGGCTACTTACAACTCGTTGGTATCATGCAGAAATTTATCGACCAGTCGATTTCTGCTAACACAAACTATGACCCAACTCGTTTTGAGAGCGGTAAAGTGCCAATGAACCAATTGCTAAAAGATTTATTGCTCGCCTATAAGTTTGGTGTGAAAACACTTTACTACCATAACACTCGCGATGGGGCGGAAGATGTTCAGGGCGATCTGGAAGAAGTTGTTGAGTCAGCGGATTCCGATTGCGAAGGCGGCGCGTGTAAAATTTAATAGGAATTGTTATGTCACACACATATACAACGTTTTCACAGAAAAAAAATGACCAAATGCTGGAGCCGATGTTTTTCGGCCAACCCGTTAACGTGGCGCGTTATGATCAGCAAAAGTACCCTATTTTTGAAAAGCTGATTGAAAAACAACTGTCGTTTTTCTGGCGCCCTGAAGAGGTTGATGTCTCTCGCGACCGTATTGACTATAATGCGCTGCCAGATCACGAAAAGCATATCTTTATCAGTAATCTGAAATACCAAACGCTGCTGGACTCTATTCAGGGCCGCAGCCCTAATGTGGCATTATTGCCACTGATTTCGATTCCTGAACTGGAAACTTGGGTTGAAACGTGGGCGTTTTCTGAAACTATCCACTCACGTTCGTATACACATATTATTCGTAATATTGTGAATGACCCTGCCATTATTTTTGACGATATCGTTGAAAATGAAGAAATTTTAAAACGTGCTAAAGATATTTCTGGTTTTTACGATGACCTGATCGAAATGACCAATTACTATCATATGTTTGGTGAAGGCACGCATACTTGCAACGGTAAGCAAGTTACTGTTTCTCTGCGTCAGTTGAAGAAGCAGCTGTACCTGTGCCTAATGAGCGTTAATGCGCTCGAAGCAATTCGTTTCTATGTTAGCTTCGCCTGTTCATTTGCGTTTGCTGAACGCGAGCTAATGGAAGGAAATGCTAAAATCATCAAACTGATCGCACGTGATGAAGCACTGCACTTAACTGGTACACAACACATGTTGAACCTGTTACGTTCGGGGCAAGATGACCCAGAAATGGCAGAAATCGCGGCAGAGTGCGAGCAAGAATGTTATGACTTATTCGTTCAAGCGGCAGAGCAAGAGAAAGAGTGGGCCGACTACCTATTCAGCGAAGGCTCTATGATTGGTTTAAATAAAGATATTTTATGCCAATATGTTGAATATATTACTAATATTCGCATGCAAGCTGTCGGTCTGAAATTGCCATTTGAAACGCGTTCAAACCCAATTCCATGGATCAACGCATGGTTGGTGTCTGACAACGTACAAGTTGCGCCTCAAGAGGTTGAAGTCAGTTCTTATTTAGTCGGCCAAATTGACTCTCAAGTCGATACCGACGATTTGAGCGACTTCGAACTATAAGCATGGCAAGCCATAAAATCACCCTGCGGTTAACGCAGGGTGTTCAAGTCCCCTTCCATACTGAAGTCCATTCGTGTTTGTTGGAAGCCTTAGAAGACAGCCGTATTCCTGTAGAATATCAATGTCGTGAAGGCTACTGCGGTTCATGCCGAGTGACGTTATTACATGGGAAAGTGGGCTATAAGCAAAAACCTATTGCATTTGTGCAAGATGGAGAAATTCTGCCTTGTTGCTGTCATCCACTTTCAGATATTGAAATTGGTTAATCTAAAATAGGTGATTGCACAGCTGTCTATCAGTTACCTGTGCAATCACTTTTTATTCACTTGCTTTATTGATTATAAATAACCATATAATCCCGCAAATATCCAACCAAATACACAAGAAACACCCACCCCAATTAACCCCGGTAGAATGAAGCTGTGGTTGATAACAAATTTACCAATACGCGTTGTTCCAGAACGGTCAAATTGAATTGCCGCAAGGTCACTAGGGTAAGTTGGTAAAATGTAATACCCATAACACGCAGGTGCAGAAGCGATAATATAAGCCGGGTCAACACCAATCCCTAGTGCAATTGGTACTACAGCGGCCAGAGCAGCTGCTTGTGAGTTAACAAACTTAGAGACTAATAATAAGATAACTGCATAAGCCCAAGGGAAATCTTTCACTAAAGAACCTAAAGTTCCTTTAATTTCATCCATATGAGCACCGAACATGGTTTCTGCCATCCATGCGATACCATATACTGCAACAATCGCAATCATCCCTGAACGGAATACTTCATTCTTTGAAATTTGTCCTGGATTAGTCTTACAAATAATGATAATTAGCGCACCTGCTAATAACATAAACATCTGGATGACTAAAACCATGGACAGTGGCTTACCGTTAACTAGCGGTCTAAGTTCAGAAAATGCGCCAAGTAATGCCACAACTGCGATGGAAGCTAAAAAAATCCACATCGCGACCCAATTAATTTTCGGTAATTTGGTATTTAGCAGTGTCACACTGTCACCATAGACATAATCATGGTTTTCAGGGACTGAGATAAACTCTTGGAATACAGGGTCTTTATCGAGATCTTTACCTCTAAACCAACTGAAAATACCAATAGCTAAAATACCAATTAATGTTGATGGAATAGTAATTGCTAATAAATCCAAAAATTCGAGTGACTTACCATTGATTGTCACACCATTTAGCATTGCGACTAATGAAACAACGGCAACTGAAACTGGGCTAGCGATAATCCCCATTTGCGCGCCAATACTACTCGCAGCCATTGGCCTTTCAGGGCGAATATTATTTTTAATCGCCGCATCGTAAATGATAGGTAAAATTGTATACACCACATGCCCTGTACCACACAAAATGGTTAAGATACATGTCACAAAAGGTGCCACAATAGAAATGTACTTAGGGTTTTTCCGCAGTAGTCGTTCTGCAATTTGCAGCATGACATCCAAACCGCCTGATGCTTGTAACGTTGCTGATGCGGCAACAACAGCAATGATAACAAGCATTACATCAACAGGCGGTTTTCCAGGCGGTAAACCAAAGCCAAAAACTAAGATAACTAGACCAACACCACCTAATAGCCCGAGTGCCATTCCCCCTTTTTTTGCTCCATAGAATAAGCAAACAAGGATAATGGCGAGTTGAATCATAAAGTCCATAGTTCCATCCTTTATATATATGTTTACATATATTATCGGGATGATTTTCAAGCATTAATTTGATTTATGATAACTTCAAAATCAATTTAGTTTTATTTTTTATGCTTTTATTTTGACCTCATCACATAATTTTAATTAAGTAACTGACATACTATTCCGTTACCTACCATTTTGATAAAAATCAATCAACTACTACACCAATTTTAACAACTTACTCCATTTAAATTTACCTTTAGTCACTTTAAATCATCATTTTTTCTTTACTTTATTAACTCTGCTCATTGTCTTGAGTCTCTCTATCTACTTGATTATCAGTGTAAACTTAATATTACACTCACTGTAATTTACATTTGACAGAGAACTTGCAATCGCATAATCTGCATCACTTATTAATTATTCAAATTCAATTAGAGGAACTTGTGAAGAATCGTACGCTTGGCAGTGTGTTAATCGTTGCAGGGACAACAATAGGTGCAGGGATGTTGGCAATGCCACTTGCCGCTGCAGGAGTCGGTTTCACAGGCATCGTTTGTTTGCTTGTTGGATTATGGATGTTAATGAGTTATACCTCATTACTGTTAGTTGAAGTGTATCAGCATAACCCTGCCAATATGGGCTTAGGCTCCGTTGCTAAAAAATATCTTGGCCCAATTGGCCAGATAGTGACTGGGCTAAGTATGCTGCTATTAATGTACGCATTAACAACCGCTTATATCGGTGGAGCTGGCGTATTAATTTCAGATAGTCTGTCTTCATGGTGGGGCTTTAAAATTTCAACTGACACTGCCATTATTGCATTTACTATTATTGGTGGTGCAGTTGTCTGTATTGGTACGCATTCCGTCGATTTTATTAACCGAATTTTATTCACAGCAAAAACGATTTTTTTAGTCATCATGTTAGTTGTAATGATGCCACACGCGGAAGCCGTAAACTTAAGCACCATGCCAATTGAAAAAGGCCTTATCCTTGCCGCAGTACCCGTTATTTTTACCTCTTTTGGTTTCCATGGCAGCGTCCCAAGTTTAGTTAACTATATGAATGGGGATGTACGTAAATTACGTATGATTTTCATTACCGGAAGCGCAATTCCTTTAGTTGCTTATATTCTATGGCAGATTGCGACGTTAGGGTCTATTCCATCACATACTTTTCTCGGAATACTAGCGCAGGAATCAGGTCTAAATGGGTTACTCACCGCGATCCGCGATGTTGTCGCTACACCTCGCGTTAATATCGCCGTCAGCTTGTTTATGGATTTAGCGTTGGCCACATCTTTCTTAGGTGTCGCATTAGGCTTATTTGATTACCTCGCCGACTTATTCAAACGGAGTAATCATTTTATCGGTCGAGTGCAAACAGGCTTACTCACCTTTGTTCCGCCATTATTGGCTGCCCTATTCTTTAGTAGTTTCGTACAAGCATTAACTTATGCAGCTGTTGCACTCTCGGTCTTAGCGCTGATTATTCCTGCATTGCTAACATTACGTGTACGTAAATTAGAATCTCAAGGTGGGTATCAAGTTAAAGGTGGTACACCTATTTTAGCCTTAGTGTTGGCATGTGGTGTGGCAGTAATCGCTATCCAATTTTCGATTGTTGCCGGCTTCTTACCGAACGTCGGCTAACAAATTGATAAATTAAGCCGTAATTCGGATAACTTCAAATTACGGCTTTTGTTTATCTGAAATTAACTATCCTCACTCCCAATCAAGGTGGCCATCGTTTGATATCCGCAATCAATCAATAATCCCCTAGCATTCCTACTCTATCTCCACATATATATTATTTGCATATAATTTAATATATATTTCTTTAATTACGTCATTTGGCAGAAAATAATTCCGAAAAGACAACCCTACCCCTCTTGCTTTACAGTTATTGAGAGGTAAATAAGGAATTAGGTTGAATGAAAAGGAAAAATATTTCTGCTGTCCACGATGCAGCATTTAAGAGGTTTATGTCAAACATAGACAGCGCACGTGACTTTTTTGAAATTCACTTACCAAAACACATAAAATCATTATGTGATTTCACTACGCTAAAGCTGACTAACTCATCATTTATTGATAAACAGCTTCGCTCTCGGCTATCTGATGTTCTGTATTCAGTACAGACCTCACATGGAACAGGCTATATTTATTTATTAGTCGAGCACCAGTCAACCCCAGATAAACTGATGGCGTGGCGCTTAATGCATTATGCGTTTTTAGCAATGAATCAGCATATGCAGCAAGGAAGCACTGTATTACCTCTAGTTGTTCCTATTCTTTTCTACCACGGTACTCGTTCACCTTACCCTTACACTCAGTTATGGACAGATTGTTTTCCTCAGCCCAAGCTAGCAAATACGTTATATACACAATCATTCCCGTTGGTTGATATCACTGTAATAGACGATAATGAATTAGTAAATCATCGCAAAATTGCTGTTATGGAATTAGCGATGAAACATAAACGGTTGCGAGATGAGTTTCACCATGTGCTTCCTTTATTGGCGCAAGCACTCAATCAACACTATAATAGCGACAATGATGTGGTCACTATCATCAATTACCTATTTTCTGCTTTAGACTCAACTGATTTTGAAAAATTTATCTACACATTAGAAGCGCAAACAGAAAAGCACAAGGAGACGATTATGAATATCGCACAACGCTTACATAATAAGGGTCATCAAGAGGGCCTTCTCGAGGGGCTGCAAAAAGGCAAACAGGAAGGGCTTCAAAAAGGGCTTCAAGAAGGCGTTCAAAAAACTAAAACCACCTTAGCTCGCAACTTATTGATAAACGGTGTTAGCCCTGAAATTATTATGAAAAGCACCGGATTGAGCCGTGATGAGCTGACGTCATTAAAGTAATGCAATAAAACTGAAGTAAATAGCTATGGATAAGCAGCTAAAAGTTTAACCAATTATTTTAAAAAATATTCAACTAAGTTTACATCATCAAATTCGCCCTAGGCGTACACATAATGTACGCCTAGGGGCATTATGAACAAGATAACCCTGTTAGAATGAAAGGCCAGCCCCTACATACCAGCCATCAGCAACTTTATCGCTACTATGACCATGTGTCCCTTTCATTTCAATTAAGCGATATCCCGCATCAATAGATAAAGGCTTAAATACCGTATAACGTGCACCGGCTTTAGCTTCGACGTACGATTTGCTGCCTGAAGTCAGTTGCTCTGGAGCACCATAAGCTTCACCGTAAATATTGAGTGAAGGCAAAGCCTGCCAATTTAACCCACCACCAACAGCTAATGCAGCACCATTACTATTGTGATCAGGTGATAGATATAGCCCTTTACCCCCTACAAATGCAGAAAAAGGCCCAATAGGTAAGCCAAATGTGGCACCAATACTACCCATTTGCCCATCATGGTCACTACGAGCCCAAGAGCCGTTAAATGCCAACCCTGCATTTTGGTTACCTAACCCTGCAGACAGCTCAGTAAAATGTTCACCTGCTTGTGCACTAACTGAAACTGCATGTGCAGTACCTACGAATAATGGTGACATCGCTGCTGCCAATAATAATAATTTGCGCATTATTTTATCCTCTTGATATTATTACCTATGGATATTACGCGAATCTCACCCTATTTTCAGCCATTCTTACCTAGATTTACGCTATAGCCTCGATAAAAGCCCTCGTTATTCATTACAAAATTTCACGCATCAAAAATTTTAGTGCAAAAAAGTGCGATAAATACGTATTTTCTTACTTGTAATCACAGTAATTGGTTATATTAATTAGATAATCAATTCCATAATAACTATACTGAATTACAAGTTTGTTGTAGTCGTGTTTTTTATTTTTTACAAAATATTAACTTATTAGTTAGGTTTGTGTAGTCATTTAATCCAAACAAAGGAGCATTGTGATGAAAAAGAAAGGCCTTACTACCGCCTCAGGCGCCCCAGTCGCCAATAATAATAATGTCATGACAGCGGGTAAACGTGGCCCAATGTTATTACAGGATGTTTGGTTTTTAGAAAAACTTGCCCATTTTGACCGTGAAGTAATCCCTGAAAGACGTATGCACGCAAAAGGTTCTGGTGCTTTCGGTACCTTTACCGTAACCCATGATATTAGCCGCTATACTCGTGCAAAAATTTTCTCTGAAGTAGGGAAAAAAACAGAAATGTTCGCTCGGTTCTCTACCGTTGCAGGCGAACGTGGAGCTGCCGACGCAGAACGTGATATTCGTGGCTTCGCATTAAAGTTTTATACTGAAGAAGGTAACTGGGATATGGTGGGTAACAACACCCCTGTATTCTATTTCCGTGACCCATTAAAATTCCCTGATTTAAACCACGTAGTTAAACGTGACCCTCGCTCTAACCTGCGTACAATGGAACATAAATGGGCCTTTTTCTCCCAATTACCTGAATCTTTACACCAGTTAACCATTGATGCTAGTGACCGTGGTATCCCACAAAGTTACCGTCATATGCATGGTTTTGGTAGCCATACATATAGTTTCATCAACAGTAACAATGAACGTTTCTGGGTCAAATTCCATTTCCGTTGCCAACAAGGTATTCAAAATCTGTCTGATGAACAGGCTGAGCAGTTAGTGGGTAAAGATAGAGAAAGTTCACAGCGAGATCTGTTTGAATCCATCGAGAAAGGGGATTTCCCACGCTGGAATTTGCAAGTGCAAATTATGCCAGAAAAAGAAGCTTCTCAAGTTCCTTATAACCCATTTGACTTAACCAAAGTATGGCCACACAAAGATTATCCATTAATTGATGTCGGTTATTTTGAACTTAATCGTAATCCAGACAACTATTTTGCTGACGTAGAACAAGCCGCTTTTAGCCCTGCTAACGTGGTTCCGGGTATTGGTTTCTCGCCAGATAGAATGTTACAAGGCCGCCTGTTCTCTTATGGCGATGCTCATCGTTATCGTCTTGGTGTCAACCATCACCAAATCCCAGTAAACACCCCACGTTGCCCGTTCCATAATTACCACCGTGATGGGGCAATGCGTGTTGACGGTAATAGCGGCAACCATGTGACCTATGAGCCAAATGAAGCCGGATTATTCCAAGAACAACCAGACTTTAGCGAACCACCATTATCTATTGAAGGTGCTGCTGACCATTGGGATCACCGCGAAGACCAAGATTATTTCAGCCAGCCACGTGCATTATATGAGTTGTTAGATGATGCCGAGCACCAACGTATGTTTAAACGTATTGCCGGTGAACTGATTGACGCTACTGAAGCCACACAAGTGCGCCAAATCGAGTTATTTAAACAAGTTCACCCTGAATACGGTGCGGGTGTCGAAAAAGCGCTAAAAGCACTAAAATAGTGTAAGTCATTAAGTGGTGGGGATAACCCCGCCACTATTTCGCCCTATTCTTTTATTCTCGCTAACAACCACTTCTTCACTTGTTGCCTAGACACTTTTATTCCCCCTGCTTTCAATTCAGGGTCTAAATAATAAAATGCCATAGGATATTGGTATGGAGCGAGTTTATCTTTTAACCAATCCGCCAGCTGATTTAAATCCACTGACTCATTTGCTTCAATAACCGCGACAGGACGTTGCCCAAATTGCACATCATCAATAGGTATAATAAAACTTTGGCTGACATCAGGATGTGAATTTATGACTGATTCGATATCTTCGGGTTGAACACATTCCCCGCCACTAATAAATAAATTATCTAGACGACCAACAACCTGATATTCCCCATCAATAAAAGCCCCTTTATCATTGGTTTTAAACCAGTTATCTAGGCAATTTAATGGGTGAAGTTGCCCATCAAACCAATAACCCAGAGCCTGACTGTTTGATTGGATTTGAATTTCATCATCCACAAGACGAACTTGCTTGCCTTTTAAGGGTAAACCGACACCTTTTTTACCGTCTGCCCGTTTCGCACAAACCGTAGATGCCATTTCTGTCATCCCATAGCCGCTCCAACAAGCAATACCATGCTGTTGAGCCAGATCCGTCAAGGTTGAAGGGATACTCGCTCCTCCCAATAAAACGGCTTTCAATGCGATATTAGTCACTGATTTATCATTTAATAAACGCCATAACTGGGTCGGAACTAAAGAGGCATGAGTGACCTCATGCAATGCTTGAGCCAAAGGAAGGTTTTTGACCGCAAGTGAGCCACCTTTAAGAAGCCAGCGCCAAACAATCCCCTGACCAGATACATGGAATAACGGCAGCGATAGTAACCAACAATCTCCTTGCTGGTAATTCATCAGATTAACAACACCTGCTGCACTATTTAAGTGCGCAGCGATACTGTGAACAGCGGCTTTAGGTAGGCCTGTCGATCCCGATGTTAAAATCAACGTAGCGGGCTGCTGAATAACCTCTTGAAAAATAACCGGAGCAACCTCTTCATCACTAATAAAATGGTAATAAAGTTGATAATCTAAATTACGATAATTTGCTAACAGATTTGATTCATCAGTAAAATCAATGACTGCGCTAACGTTAAGGTGAGGCAATAATTCCGCTAATAACCGTTCAGGCAGCCGTGGATTTAACGGTAAAACTCGAGCACCGCAAGTAATCAGTGCCAGTTGGCAGAGCAATAATTCCACTGAGTTTTTTCCTCTCAGTACCACACACTGTCCCTGCTCTATCCCTTGCATTACAAAGTAACAACTCAGGTCAGTAACTTGCTGGTTTAAGCTTTCCCAATTGATACTTTGTGACTCTGTTACCAGTGCTATCGAATTGGGACGAAGATTGGCCCAGTGTTGCCAAGGCCAATCTTTAAAGTGAACTAGCTCTGCCATACAAGTGCTAAATCATCTAACTGCTGAAGCGGAATATCACATTGTGGCCAAGGCCGTACCAATTGAGATTGAATAAGTGATACCGTGTCTAAGCCTGGAATGGTATTTGGCGTCAGCCAATGCGCTACACGAGCAAGTTGTGTTAAACCAAAACTACTTTCAATGGATGAGCTAATCACAGCTTGTAACCCTAAGCGATGTGATTCTTCCACTAAATAGCGGCAATATGACAAGCTGCCTGTCAGGGTCGGTTTAATGACTATCGCAGAAACCCCTTCCTGCGCTTCTACCATAAAGCCTTCCTCACGTACACTTTCATCCCAAGCAATACTAATGCCAGTATCTGCTGCAAATTGCAGTGACTCTTCACGGGTCTTACACGGCTCCTCTAAAAACGCAATACGACTACGGTAGTCTGGGTTAACATATTTAGCAAAACCGTCGGCTTTTGTTCGGGTCCAACTGCGATTCGCATCCAAACGCAGTTTCAGTTCTGGAACTGCCTCTAGTAACAGGTTAACCACCATACCATCACGTACCGCTTCATATAGACCGACTTTAACCTTAGCGACTTTCTCACCTTCCATTGCATCAAGGCTTAAGATTAAATCGTCAGGATCGCCACTACATAAAGGCGCTTTGCGGTAATCCGCTTGTTCAGGAAGCTCCCCTGCCAGCTCCGCTAGAGCGCAGCTACACCCGAAAGCCACAGAGGGTAATAAACTATTAGAAATTTTGCCTTCTTTCACCCATTCATTCAGTCGCTTAATAGTTTCTGCGGTTGCTTCTTCTAATGTTTCACGACTGAATTCAGGTAGAGGCGAAATTTCTCCCCAACCTTCATTATCCCCATCTTGTAAACAGACTAAAAGCCCATCACGCGTTTTTAGTCGCTGATAGCGAAGGATAACGCCTGCCTCCATCGGCAGGCTGAACGAATAAATACGGGCTTTACGCATTATGGATTACGCTTATATTTAGAGAAGTCTGGAGCACGTTTTTCATTAAAGGCGTTACGGCCTTCTTGCCCTTCATCTGTCATATAGAACAACATAGTGGCATTACCTGCGAGCTCTTGCAGGCCAGCCTGACCATCACAATCTGCATTCAAGGCGGCTTTCAAGCAACGTAATGCCATTGGGCTGTTCTCTAGCATTTCACGACACCAACGCACAGTCTCTTTTTCTAAGTCAGCATAAGGAACGACAGTATTAACCAGCCCCATATCCAACGCTTCTTGTGCATTATACTGGCGGCACAGGAACCAGATTTCACGTGCCTTTTTCTGCCCAACAATACGTGCCATATAAGACGCACCCCAGCCACCATCAAATGAGCCAACTTTTGGACCAGTTTGGCCAAAGATTGCGTTATCTGCAGCAATAGTCAGGTCACACATCATATGTAACACATGACCACCACCGATAGAGAAACCGGCGACCATTGCCACCACAGGTTTTGGACAAGTACGAATTTGACGTTGAAAATCTAATACATTTAAGTGATGAGTACCACTTTCGTCACGATACCCGCCGTAGTCGCCACGAATTTTTTGGTCACCACCGGCACAAAATGCTTTTTCACCTTCACCCGTTAAAATGATAGTTCCAACTTGGTCATCATAGCGTGCATCAGATAGAGCTTGGATCATTTCTTTCACGGTTTGTGGACGAAAAGCATTACGCACTTCTGGGCGATTAATCGTAATTTTTGCAATCCCTTCAGGAGATTTATGATAGCGAATATCTTCAAACCCTGTAGAGCAATCTTGCCATTCAATTGGTGCGTATAATTTTTCTTCGCTTGGATAAATCATTATCAGATTCCTTTAACCACAGTGTGATAAAAAATGGTGTAGTGCAGCTACAAAGCCCATTGGGTTTTCCCGATGCGCATTATGCCCTGCATTTTCAATTAGCGTTAACGGTAATTCATATTGTTGCGAAACGCTTCGAAACTTTTTATCCTTTTCGCCACAAAAATAACGATAAGGACAGGTCAATTGATGCAATTTGTCCGCCAAGAAAGGTTGCTTTGCTAATGATGTATTTTCTAGCATAGCAGCAATACTGTGCGGGTTATTTTGCCGACGTAACTGAATTAAATGTTGGCGCTGAGTGGTCGACAAATCAGCAAATACAGCTTGTTGATACCAATCATCTAACACTTCTTCGATGGGTTCTGAACGAAAACGTTGTGCCCATGCCTTATCATTAGCCGCCCGAGCAACTCGTTCTTGTTCATTGACTAATCCCACATTGCCCCCCTCAATCACTAAACCTAATAATCCGTTAGGCTGATAGTGACAGGCAAAATGCATCGCTAACCGAGCACCGAGTGAATAGCCAACCAAGTAGTATTCATTAATTTGATGATAATGTAAAAGAGCGCTGAGTTGTTGATCAAAATGTGAAAAACCTTGGCATGGCTCTGAGTGAGAACCGCCATGCCCTGGTAAATCCACCGCTAACGATGGAAAAGCACGTGTTTGTTCAATCACAGGTAGCCAGTCATCGGCACTACCTAACAAGCCATGCAGCCAGATGACCCAAGGAGCAGATGAGACTGAATTATGTCTATGGGCAGATAACATTACAGTTCCACAACTTCATTCAATAGTTGTTTTAACGTACAGGCGCCTTCATCACTTGCCACCTGCAATTCCACCAGCAATGTGCCCTGTTGACGGCGCCAAAATTGTTGAACGGTATTTTTTAGTGTTGTCCAGTCTGTCGGCGCACAGTATTGTAAGCCAAACATTTTCGCCGCGGGCTCGAAACTGACATTTTGCGGCATACAGTAATAGTTTTGTCTTGCTTCGTCTGGTGTAGGTAACATAGAAAAAATTTGCCCACCATTGTTATTCACCACGATCAGAACGGTGGGTGCTGAAGGCTCACGCAACAAAGCCAAACTATTCAAGTCATATAGTGCAGAAATATCCCCAACAATAGCCAATGTTGGCCATGCTGTTGCCCGTTGAACACCTGCCATGGTAGAAATCAAACCATCAATACCACTCGCGCCCCGGTTACTATAAACAGGATAGCCCAATGGAAGTTGTGCTAGTGCATCTACCAAACGGACAATTAAGCTGTTGCCAACAAATAGTTGGCCTCGTGGAGGCAGCAGTTCAGGTAATTGGTGTGCAACTGCGGCTTCTGAAAACTGCGCTTGTAAGCGTTGGCGCACATGGTGTTGAGTTTTTTGCACTAAAGTGGGCAGCGACTCACACCACAAGCTTCTCGGCTGTGCAGGATGGTTATCTAGCCAACCCTTGATTGAACAGGTTAATTTTCTTCCCTTATGATTGGCTGGGTCTAACCGCTGAGGTATTGAGTCGATAATCCAATACTCTTGCGGCTCACAATTGGCTTGCCATTGTAAGAGCCGTTTTCCCGTTAAGCTTGAACCAAACTGAATGACTAATTCCGCATCTTTTAAAATAGACTGAGTTTCTGGATGTTGTAGCCATAAGTCGGCACATGGAAAAGGTTGTCCGGTTTGAGACAGCACATCACCGAGTACTGGCCATCCAAGTTCCTGTGCCCATTTTGCAACTAACTCCCCTTCACTCGCTGTCATTCGCCCTGCAATCACAACGCCTTTTTTCTGACGCCAAAAATACCAATCCGCAACCAATGCGACGGAATGGGTTAATGGCTCAGTTAACCACGGGTGAGAAGAATTCCACCATTCTCCAAGTGTTTGCTGCCACTCATATTCCCCATCCATTTCACCATATAGTGGCTCTGCAAATGGACAATTAATATGAAAGCCACCATGGTGTAACTGGTTCATGCCATTATCAATCGCGGTGACCAACCATTTCGCTGAAATATCTTGCGTCGGCCGTGGCAACATTAATGATTGAGAGGGGTGAGACGCAAAAATATGTGTTTGCCGAATAGCTTGATTAGCACCGCAATCAATCAATTCTGGCGGTCTGTCAGCGGTAAGAAAAATCACCTTTTCCCCTGTTAAACCGGCTTCAATTAATGAAGGGTAAAGGTTTGCAACAGCTGTACCAGAGGTAACGATAACCCCTACAGGCTCATGACTGGCTTTTGCTAAACCTAGAGCTAGGTGCCCTAAACCACGCTCATCGAAATGCGTATGGCAATGCAATTTACCATGGTTAATCGCCGCAAGGGTCAAGGGTGTTGAGCGCGAACCAGGCGCAATACAGATGTGTTTCATTCCGTGGCGAGACAGTGCTTCGATAATCACTTCAGCCCAACGGAGGTTAAAAGCAGAATTCGACATAATATGCTCAGCAAATTATTAGTTATCAATTAGTTTAGACTGGCTGAAATAAATTTCTTGATCTCAGGACAATTTTTGATGAACTAATTGAAATAAAAAAGAAAATAACCATTTTTATTTTATGGTTTTTCGTTATTTTCAAATAAAGACTTTAGCCCAGCCGCTTTATTTTCAATTTCTATCCACTCTTGCTCTGGGTCTGAGCCACTGACAATACCAGCGCCTGAATATAATGAGACCTGTGCACCCTCTATTTGCGCACAACGTAGAGATACCGCGAATTCACTTTTATTTAAGCTCATAAAACCACCCGTTCCTGCATACCAGCCGCGAGAAAAAGGTTCATTTTTGGCTAAAAATTGCCGAGCGACTTTTCGTGGCAAACCACACACGGCAGCGGTAGGTTGGAGGCGTTGTAAACAATCGCTATCAGAAGGGGTGATTAGCGTTGCAACAATTGAACGATAAAGGTGTTGAATTTTTCTTAAACGAATAACTTTTGCTGAAGACACATCTACCCCAGTCACTGCCCCTTGCAATTGTTGACAAATATCATCAACAACCACTAAGTTTTCATGTTGGTTTTTTTTATCTTCCATCAACCATTTAGCGTACTCTGCTGCGACTGCATCATCAGGGTCATTAGCGACGGTTCCCGCTAAGGCCTCAGAATTTAATTGGCCATCTTGACGTAAATATAAACGCTCGGGGGTTGAAGAAATAAAACCAGAATGCGCGTTGAAGGCCATCATAAAATGGTAGCAATGATGATTCACTTGCTGGCTTTGTGCTAAAAACTGAGCAACCGCAATGGGTCTAGACAGGGTGAGTTTTGTTTCCCTTGCCATAACCACTTTTTCCATTTTCCCTGACTTCATATCATCAATAGCGCAATTTAATAAACGGCACCATTCATCATGAGTAGGAATATGTTCTTGCGCAGTAATATCCGCATTCAGTGCCAATGTCACTTGAGAAGCGGATTTTAATTGCTGTAAAAGATGAATGGCATTTAAGCGATCTTCTTCACCTTCTATATTGATGCTAACGTTAATCATTGAACGTAGTCGATGAATTTCAATACGAGGTAAAAAACAAAATGTTGCTTGACGTTTTATCTCGTCAGGGATCCCATCCCCGACGGCATTCCACCCATTAAGCCCCCATAGGCGCATTTCTGGTATATCAGGGTATTGCGATAAAAAAGCTTGAGCCTTATCTATCGAATCAAAAGATTTCACCATGCCAAGAGCACTACATTCTTCAGCTCCCGTCCGTTGATACCAGTAAAATTGAGGGTAGCTTTCTTGCACTGATAGCCATGAAAGACCAGGGAAAGCGGTCTGCGCATCCAATTGCCAAACAAAACGAATAAACTCTTGGTTTTTTAGTGTCAATGTAGACAAATGATCCAAAATTTCAGTTATCAGTTGATCAATTTTTTTATAGTTCACTTTAGATTCCCACTGCTACATCACACAAATTCACTACGCGTTATTATATAGCGCAAAACCATTTTTTAATACATTGATGACTAACAGTAAATGCTATGTCACCGGTTCAGCACTAAAAACAGATTATCTGCAATAAACAAATTGTTTTTAGTACATCACTATAATTATCGCTTATGCCCCAAATGACGATAGTCAAGAGAAATCACATCAAAACCAACCTTGTTACACGAATAGAGGTTCAGGTTGTTGATAGTATAGCTTATTATATATATTACACGTCATTCCATTCATTTAATTAATGGAAAATGTGATTTTATCCCCTTTCTTCTTTCCTTCCTCTCGAAATTGCTTCATTTTCATCCAATAAGAATTCCATTTTGAAACATAGTTATATTTAAGCTGCAAACCTATATTCCATTACAATTCTATTTAGCCCTAAAAAGTAAAACCACCGTAAATTTTAATTATCATCATATTTTTATGCGTTATTTAATTTAGTATCACTATAGATGATTTCTAAATATATAGAATACAAAATAATATTTTAAACATGTATTGACTTGTTCAAAGTGCTATTTTTTAGCTCTGTTTTTCATTTTTTAGTATAAAACTTTCAGCCAATTTCTAGTAGGTTAACAAATATGAAATTTATATTTTTATTTACAATAAATAGGTAACTCAACCATACAATAGTGCTAATACAAATTAGTGTTCAATCCTTAACTTAATCAACATGGATTTTAAAATGAATACAAAAGAAAATTACGACAGAATTATTGAAAAAGAGCATATAGGCCATACAACCTTAGCTTTATTAACGAATCAAGATGCTCTTTCAACCCGCGAAGTCGGTATTTTTACATTAGACGATTTAATTAGCATACATCGCCATGTTTACTTCTCTCTTTCTTTGCCTTGGAAAAAAAATGATATTCTAAAATGGTTTGGTATTACCTCATCAACCACTTTACCAATAGATACAGACGAATTAATTAATACCATTATCAATATTCGAGATCATGCCAATACCTGGGATAATGTCAAGCAACATGTTAAAGAGCAATCTGTCAACCTATCTCTAGTTAGCCGAAACATTATACATACAGGAGGGCAGATTATTGAATATATAAACCATATGCCTATATTGAAAAGAGTATCAGACAGTTTGAATGATATTAATGAAAGTGAGTTAGATGAAATATTTTATCAAAGCGATGACCAACAAATAGCGACTGAACTAACTAATATCTTACAATTAATTAAAGATGATATTAAGGAGCAATCCATTAAGACAAGTAATATTAAAAATATCATTTCAGATTTTAGAGTACATATTACAGGTGGGTATCTATCTAATTATCAACACGTTGAATCATTATTGTTTAATATTAAAGGGCTATATAATCAACTTGAAACTACTGATAATGAAATTACAGATACCTACTTACAAGAATTACTTAAAACGAAAAAACAGGAACTACAGCAATTAGAACAAGAGTATTCACATTTTGTAAAACTCAGCTTCACCGGCTTAGCAGGTGGTGTCATAGGTCTCATTATTACTGGTAGTATTTTTGGCTCGAAAGCTGAAAAAATTCGAGCAAGAAAAAATGAAACATTAGCAGAAATAAAATCAATTAACGATCAAATTAACAAAGAAGAACTCATCAAAAAAGTTATCTTTGATATTCAAATTAACCTCCATAAAATCGATGGTTTCTTTAAAGATGCACGGTTAGCCGTTGACCATTTAGATTATATGTGGCTTGTCCTCCTAACTGAAATAACCCAATCAATCGAGGTTTTCAAAAAAATCAATAACGCTGATAAACTTATTAAATTCATTACTCACTTCAAACGAATTGTTACATCCTGGTATACCATTCAAGAATACTCTACACATTTAATAACGTTATTTGACCAAATTCAACCAAATAGCACCCCCCCTCAATAAAAGGTACTCATATGCAAGATAAGCTTGATTTACCGATATTGCCCTCCATTGATATTTATCAGTTAAGGCATATGTCAAATGAAATTTCCGCATTTAATAAAAATATAATACATTATGACTTTATCATACACGGAAAGATACAAAAAATTGCAAGTAAGACTTTCAATATAAATGAAACAATCAGAAACTCGATACCGAAGCTAAAAATAAAATTAAATTATATTTTAAAAAGTGAATTAAATAGTGAAAATACAAATATACCTGACGGAATTTTAGTCACAAGCTTTATTGAAGATTTAATTGATTTTAAATTAGAGCTAGAAAGAATAATTACCAAATTCAGTTACACCACCGACTCTCTATCACTCATTCATGTGGAAGAAAGCAACCAACATAAACTACAGCAATACGCAGAACAAAAAGAACTCCTAGTCACATCCAAAAATAGTAAAATGCTAAAAATAAACGAAATCAATCAGCAACACTCCGTTATTACCGCAGCAGAAGATATCATCTTAAAATCTAAAACCACTGATTTCTTAAAAAAACATTTGTTAAATGATGAGTTAATTGACTCAATTGATATGCCAACAAATAAAAAGCAAATATTAAAGTCAGCCATTGCTTTTATTAAAAATTTATTATCAGTCATTGATGATGGTTTAGAATTTGCGCAACTTGTAGAGGTCAGGCTAGATTTAGGAAACCAAATTTTAGAATTAAAGGAAGAAGTTAATCACATTGATAAAACAATATTTAAGCTTTCTCAACTCATGCTCTTATCAGAACAAATCACCGCTATAGATTCACATAAATTATCAATTATTACTCAGATAGGCCTCATTAAGAATTATTGGTGGGAATGGTGCCATTTTATTAATGAAAAATCGTCTGAAAAAACAGTGAATATTCAAAAGATCAATACCGCAAGCCAAGTACTAATGTCTTTTTTAGATGATATGGAATACCAATATCAGCGTCAGTTACCTGATTAAAAAAAACCGGCTACTCAAAAGTAGCCGGTTTATCAACTATAGGAAATTTTGGCCTATTAGTTAATCACAGCAAGTGCTGTTGATGTCATATCAATAAGAGGTTGTGGCCATACACCAAAGACAATAACCGCAATGGCGCAAATAACAGCAACAACGGTCCCTAACGTTGCTTTTTCAGGACCTGTATAACGTTCTGCATGTTCTGCATCGCGGCTATATAGGCTAGCCATAAAGCTTAGGTAGTAATATAAGCCAATTGCACTACCAACCACTACAGCTCCTGTTAACCACCATAACTCTGCATTCACCGCAGATGCAATCACATAGAATTTACCAATAAATCCTAATGTAATTGGAATACCCGCCAGCGACAGCATCATCACAGTCATTACCGTTGCTAGAACGGGTTTATGCCAGAACAGCCCACGGAATGCACTGAAATCATCCTGGTCATCACCACGATAAGGACTGGAAACGATACTCACAACACCAAATGCGCCTAAGCTTGCAAACAAGTAACCCACTAAGTAGATTGCGATAGTCACTTGTGACGCTACTGGGTCGATACGTAACGCAACAAGGGCAACGAGTAAATAACCCATATGCGAGATAGATGAGTAACCCAGCAAGCGTTTTGCGCTTTTTTGTGTGATAGCCAGTAAATTACCAAACAAGATAGATGCTATGGCAATCACTGAAATCACAATCGCTAACGTATTGCTGTTGGCAATTGGTGCTTCCAAAAAGATACGCACTAATACGGCAAAGATAGCGATTTTACTACCCGTTGCTAAGAAAGCTGATACAGGTGCAGGCGCACCTTGATAAACGTCTGGTGTCCACAGTTGGAATGGAAACAGTGACAGTTTAAAGCCAAAACCAACAATGAGCATACCGAAACCAATCATCACTAATGGGGCGTGAATTTGGTTATCAGAAAGACTTTGACCAACAGCTGCGAAGCTTAAGCTACCCGATTCCGCATACAGTAACGCAATTCCGAATAACAGGAATGAAGACGCTGCTGCAGATAACAGCATGTACTTGATCCCAGCTTCTAATGTGCGACTGCGCTCAAAGGTATAGGCAACTAAGCCAAACAGTGGCAATGAAATCAGCTCAATACCGATAAACATCGACGCCATATGGTTTGACATAGATAACAGCACACCACCTGCCACCGCGATAGCAACTAACAAGTGGAATTCATCTCTATTGTCGCCAAAACCTTCCAGCCAGTGGTAGGCAAAGATGCTGGTACCGATACCTGCAATCAGGACTAATGCACTATAGAACAGCGCAAAGCCATCAACACGGATAAGCGAAGTCACATCCATTAGGTAGCCGTCGGCTACCCAAATCAGTGAAAGCAACGCAATAACAAAGCCAGATACTGTCAGCGCGGCACTGGTAAGGTGATCGCGTCGCCACGCAATGGACAGCATCACAACCACCGCCGTCAACCCGACGATCATCAGTGGTAGTATTGCGATCAGTTCTTGAGGAGTTATTGTCATGGCGAATTACAGCCCTAATGTTGTAAGTGAAGCAGAATACAGGTTATGCAATGTTTCCATCGAACCAATTGATGTATCTAAAATTGGTTGCGGGTAGAAACCGATGATAACCAGTAATACAGCCAGAGCCAGCAGCACACCAAACTCACGCGCCGTTAACCCTTTCATTTCTTTTTCAGACTTAGGTGTACCGTAGTAGGTCTGTTGCATCATCCACAGTGAGTAGATAGACGCAAACACCACACCAAAGACCATAATACAAGTCACTAACGTGAATTGGCTGAAGCTGCCAAACAGGATCATAAATTCACCAATGAAGTTACCTGTACCTGGCATTCCTAGCGTTGCCGCAGCAAAGAACAGGGACATTCCTGGTAACCATTTAATGCGTTTCCATAATCCACCCATCATACGCATATCACGCGTTTGCGTACGTTCATACAGTTGACCACTAATGATAATCAGTGCCGCACCAGACAAACCGTTGGTGATCATTTGAATCACCGCACCTTGGTAAGCCAAGGTTGAACCCGCGTAAATAGCGACTGTCACAAAGCCCATATGGGATAAGCTACTGTACGCTGCCAAACGTTTGATATCCGTTTGTTTGAACGCCAACCATGCGCCGTAGAAGATACTGATCACACCCAGCGTCATCGCCACTGGCGTGAACTGGATAGAGGCTTCAGGGAACAGAGGCAAAGTAAAGCGTAACAGGCCGTATGCTGCGGTTTTTAGCATGATACCGGAGATATCCACGGAACCCGCTGTTGGCGATTGTTCTTGGGTATCTGCCATCCAACCATGGAAAGGAACCAGTGGCATTTTAACGGCAAAGGCGATAAAGAAACCTAACATCAACATAAACGCAACGTTACTAGACAGTTCTGCGCCTAACAGTTGGTTATAATCGAATGTTAATACGCCTGAAGTATTGTAATTCGCTAGTGCCAATCCAATGATGGAAACCAACATGATCAAGCCACTTGCTTGCGTATAGATAAAGAACTTAGTCGCGGCTTTGATATGTTGTCTGTTTTCTGACCCTTTGTGCCCCCAATTGGCAATCAGGAAGTACATTGGGATCAGCATCATCTCCCAGAAGAAGAAGAATAAGAACAAGTCAACCGCGGTGAAAATCCCCATCACACCTGTGATAATCCACAGCAGGTTAAAGTGATACGCACCTTGGTTCTTCTGGTTTTCACTCCAAGAGCTCAGAATCGAGAAAGCCCCCATGATAGCCGTTAATACGACCATCAGCAGTGATAAACCGTCAATAGCTAAATGAAAGTCAATTCCCAGTGACGGGATCCACGGCATAAAGAAAACAGATTGCCATTGTGGAATCCCTTGTGGATTAACAAGAGAGTAATTCCCTTCTAACCACAATTGCACGGAGAGTATTAATGTTATTCCCATCGTCGCCAGTGCAATCCAGCGCGGTGCGCGATGACTGAACCGGTCAGCCTGCCAGCTTAGCAGGCCTCCGATGAAGGGAATGAGTATTAGCCAGGGTAATAGCATGGCGCAATGTGTCCCTTAATTAAACCAAAAGCAGCAGAGCAAGAATCAGCACTGCACCCAGCCCCAACGAGGCAACATACCAACGGATTTGGCCGTTTTCACTCACTGCAAGCCCTTTATTTGCCCAACGTGAAAGATGTGCAGGGATATTCATCAGAGAGTTAATCGGATCGCTTTCCAGTAGCCATGCAATACCTTTAAACGGTTTTACAAAGACTACGTCATACAGCCAGTCGAAGCCCCACGCTTGGTACCACCATGCGCTGAAGAAACGACCCACCGCAGTTTTCGCGATAGCATCGACTATTGAACGTCTAAACAGGTAGAGGAATACCGCAATTAATAGACCAGCGATAGCAAACCCGCCAGAAATCGCTTCGAGTAAGACTTTACCGTCTTCACTGCCCGCCGCTTCTGCAGGGAATACCCCTTCGAGTGGTTGGTGGATTAATGCACCAACAAACGTTGCAAGGATAGCCAAAATGCCCAGTGGTAATGTGTGAGTGATGCCTTTAACCTTATGCGCTTTGATTTTTGCTTCACCGTGGAACACGATGAAAATCATACGGAAGGTATAAATTGCGGTCATTAATGCACCGAGGATACCTGCCCACAACAACACAGTTTGTCCATCAAGCTGTGCACCCCACAAAATTGCATCTTTACTGTAGAAACCTGCGGTAAACAGTGGCAATGCTGCCAGCGCGCTTCCGCCGATTAACATCACAGCGTAGATAAATGGAATTTGCTTACGCAGCCCACCCATCTTGAAGATATTTTGTTCGTGGTGGCATGCCAAAATGACTGAACCTGCTGACAGGAACAACAGTGCTTTAAAGAAAGCGTGCGTCATCAGGTGGAAAATCGCAGCATCCCAAGCTTGCACACCGAGAGCCAAAAACATATAACCGATTTGGCTCATCGTGGAATAAGCAAGCACACGCTTGATATCGGTTTGAACCAGTGCAGCAAACCCTGCCAGTACTAATGTCACTGCGCCCACAACGCCAACTAGATGTAAAACTTCTGGCGCTAATAAGAACAGAACGTGGGTACGAGCCACTAAGTACACACCGGCCGTTACCATGGTTGCGGCGTGGATCAATGCTGAAACTGGCGTAGGACCCGCCATCGCATCTGCCAACCACGTTTGCAATGGTAACTGTGCTGATTTACCGACTGCGCCACCTAATAACATTAAGGTTGCCCAATTGATCGCACTCGAACCTTCAGCAAATTTCTGAGGTGCTAACACCGCCATTTCGCTGAAATTCAATGTGCCGAGCTCATTCCACAGGATAAACATACCAATTGCGAGGAATACATCACCGATACGCGTGACAAAGAACGCTTTCATTGCGGCTTTACCGTTTTCTGGATTGGTATAATAGAAACCAATCAACAGGTAACTGCACAGCCCTACCCCTTCCCAACCGAGATACATCAGCATCATGTTATCAGCGAGGACTAAGACCACCATACTCGCGATAAACAGGTTAGTGTAAGCGAAGAAACGTGAGTAACCTTCCTCGCCACGCATATACCAAGATGCATATACGTGGATAAGGAAGCCCACACCCGTTACCACACCTAACATGGTCAGTGACAGGCCATCTAACATTAGAGTGAATGGGATATTAAAGGTACCGACAGACATCCAAGTCCAAAGTGGCTGGATGAATACGCTACCTGCGTCTTGAGCTAAAAATTCATTGCCAGCATAGAATGCGACGACGGCCGCTAAGCCAACCGACCCCGCACCAATAATGGCCGAAACGTTTTCTGACCAGCGTCCACGAGAGAAGGCTAACAGCACCGACCCCAGTAAAGGCAACAGAATAGTTAAATAGAGTAGGTTCATCCGCGCATCTCACTGACTTTATCAATATTCAGGTTCTGACGATGACGATGGAGTTGCAGTAACAACGCCAATCCAATACTCGCCTCCGCTGCAGCCAATGTAATTGCCAATATATACATAATTTGGCCGTCTGGCTGCCCCCAAAAACTCCCTGCAACCACAAATGCCAGTGCAGTTGAGTTAATCATGATTTCCAGTCCGATCAGCATGAAAAGCAGATTACGGCGAATAACAAGGCAACTGAGCCCCATCACAAATAAAATCGCCGCTAAAATCAGACCATGTTCTAGAGGTATCATTTTTGCTCCTCCGCCTTCGCGATACTGACAAGATCAGCACCGTTTTCTTTACGGTCACGTCCAACGTGGAATGCGACAACTAAACCAGCTAGTAGTAACAGTGACGCCAATTCGACAGCCAGAACGTAAGGCCCGAACAAGCTAATACCCACTTCTTTCGCCCCAATGATGGTGCCCTCAATGCCTTCTTGATATGACAATGAGGTGATGCCGTAAACTAAGATAGCCAATAAAACTGCGGATAACACAGCAGGACCAATCCAGTTTTTCGGCGTCAACCAAGCGCGCTCTTGTTCTTGAACAGAACGTCCTAGGTTGAGCATCATCACGACGAACACGAACAGGACCATGATGGCACCTGCATAAACGATGATTTCCAACGCTCCAGCAAAATACGCGCCGAGGGAGAAAAACACCATTGACAGAGCCAGCAGAGAAACAACCAGATACAACAGTGCATGCACCGGATTTGTATTCGTTATCACCCTTAAAGTTGCTAAAATGGCAACTAGACCGGCGATATAAAATGTAAATTCCATGAATATCGCTCCTTATGGCAACAGGTCTTTGACGTTGATAGGTTTCGCTTCGTTATCCGCTTCACCTTTGTCTTTACCTGCAATCGCCATACCTGATTTACGGTAAAAGTTATAATCAGGATATTTACCCGGACCTGAAATCAACAGGTCATTTTTCTCGTAAACCAGATCCTGACGTCTCCAATCGGCCATTTCAAAATCAGGTGTTAATTGGATTGCCGTGGTAGGGCAAGCCTCTTCACACAGACCACAGAAAATACAGCGCGAAAAGTTAACGCGGAAAAATTCAGGGTACCAGCGGCCATCTTCGTGTTCAGCTTTTTGCAGTGAGATACAACCCACAGGGCAAGCTACCGCACACAAGTTACATGCAACACAACGCTCTTCACCGTCTGGATCGCGCGTCAACACGATACGACCACGGTAACGGGGTGGCAGATAAACCGGCTCTTCTGGATACATTTGCGTTTCGCGTTTATCGAACGCATGTAGGCCGACCATCCAAATACTACGTACTTGGGTGGCGAAACCGACCAATAACTCTTTCAATGTCATGGTTCAATCACCCCTTACTGAGCGTTGTATAAAATCACTGCTGCAGTACCCAGCAGATTAAGCAGTGTCAGCGGCAGACAAATTTTCCAACCGAAAGACATCACTTGGTCATAACGTGGACGCGGTAAAGAGGCACGGATCAAGATAAACATCATCATGAAGAAGCCAGTTTTGATAGCAAACCACAAGAATGACGGCAGGAATGGACCATGCCAGCCACCAAAGAACAGCGTCACAATCAGTGCAGAAACCGTTACGATACCGATATACTCACCGACGAAGAACAAACCAAACTTCATACCTGAGTATTCAACGTGGTAACCATCCGCAATCTCTTGTTCTGCTTCCGGTTGGTCAAACGGATGACGGTGACATACCGCAACGCCCGCTATCGCAAAAGTCACAAAACCAAAGAACTGCGGAATAATATTCCACATGCCTTCTTGGGAGTTCACAATATCAATCAGGTTGAATGAACCTGCTTGTGCAACCACACCCATTAAAGAAAGGCCTAAGAACACTTCGTAACTCACGGTTTGTGCTGACGCACGCATCGCACCTAATAATGAGTATTTGTTGTTACTTGACCAACCTGCGAATAACACCGCATAGACAGCGAGACCCGCCATCATCAGGAAGAATAAAATCCCGATATTGAGGTCTGCAACATGCCAAGTCGGGCTAACAGGGACGATGGCAAATGCTAAGAACAGTGAACAAAACGCAATCACTGGTGCAAGCGTAAAGATTTTCTTGTCAGCAAACTGCGGGATCCAGTCTTCTTTAAACAGCATTTTGAACATATCCGCGATTAACTGGCCCATCCCAAACGGACCCACGCGGTTAGGGCCATAACGGTTCTGGAACAGACCGAGAATACGGCGCTCTCCCAGACTCATGTATGCCCCACAAGTCACAACAACCAATAAAATGACGACAGATTTAAGGATGGAAATTAATACTTCCATCACTTCAGGAGAAATCCAATCCATCATGCTCCCCTCCGCAGATTATTGACTGACACGCCAGCCATTGAAGGTGCGATACCTGGCATTCCTAACGGTAAGCCAATTTGACCTGTAGACAGGTGATTACTTAGGCGGACAGTCAAGTTAAACACTTGACCTGCATGGCTAAACTCCGCTTTAGTTCCTGCTGACAGGCCGAGTGACGCAGCATCTTGCGTGTTCAGCATGATATAAGGCTCAGGCATACGCTCTTGAATTACTTCTGACCGCTGTGACATTTCATCACTGCCGAATAGGTGGTAATAAGGTGCGACAACCCACTGAGCTTCATTGGCTTGATAAGCCGCTGGAATTTCAGTGAAGTAAGCCAATTTACCTTCTGTTGAATTGAACAAACGGATACCCGGGTCACCAAATAACAGGTGCCCCCCCACTTCGGCTTGGAATTTGTTCCAGGCTTGTGGTGAGTTCCAACCCGGCGCCCATGCAAATGGAATTTGCTGGCGTGGCGCGGTTGGGCTGTTGTTCCCTTCCATTGAGAAAGCAAATGGAGAGTCAATATCTTGCGGTTGACGAGGTTCATGAACAGATTGATTTGCTAGCATCGCTGTACGACCACTGTAACGATGTGGTTCACGCGCCAGTTTTTGACCACGAATACGGAAAGACGCTTTTGGTGCAGCATCTACCATACCCAAGAATTGTGGCATTGCGGCAACACAATCTGCGATAACGTGATCAAGTTGCGACCAATCCGCATCACGCTCTTGCGCTTCAGTTTGCAGTGAATGCATCCAGCGCCAGCTTTCGTTCATCACGATAGCTTTATCGTAATACGTTGGGTCGAAGACTTGGAAGAAACGCTGTGCACGACCTTCTTGGTTAATCAACGTACCGTCTGCTTCAGCAAAACTTGCTGCTGGCAGAACTAATGTTGCTTTATCCATGATGTCGGTTTGCTGATGATCCGCTACAATCAAGTGGCTCAATTTCGCTAATGCGCTATTGACTGCATCCACGCTGCTGTGACGGTACAGGTCGTTTTCGATAACAATAGCCACATCCGCTTCGTTCGCTTCTATGCGAGCTAAAGCGCTGTCTAATGGCTGTGCATTCATCATTGCCAGACCGAAACTATTTGCATGAGACGCTAAGTAAGATAACCCAACGTTCGCACCTTTCGCTTTCAATGCGAATGCCACGTTAGCGGCCGCTTGGATCATTGCCTCGCTTGCACTATGGCTACCACTGATAATTAATGGTTTTTTCGCACTAGCTAATGCTTGAGCAATGGTTTCAACTTTGGCTTTTAAGTCTGCGGGTAAATCATTCACCGCAGGGGCTTCGCCATTAATCATATTGGCGATAGCAAAACCGAAGCGCGCTTGGTCAGCCACTGGAGCACGGTAATTGAAGGCAGCCACATCGTCTAAACGCGTATCATCAACATTGGTAATAAACAGTGGGTATTTTGCGTGTTGACCAATATTCATGATTGCCGCGATTTGCCAGTCAGCCACTTTTTGCGCTGCCGCCATCTCACGTGCTTTACCTTTCACCGCTTGGCGTACAGATAACGCCATACGTGCACCTGTCTGAGTTAAATCTTCACCCAGTACCAGTACCGCATCATAGCCTTCTACTTCACGCAATGTTGGCGTATAGATACCGCCGTTTTGCAGGATGTTTTGCATCAGCGCTAAGCGGCGTTGCTCTCCCGCAGAAATACCTGAATAGAAGTTTTCTGCTCCAACTAATGCGCGTAATGCATAGTTGCTTTCAACGCTAGCGCGTGGAGAACCGATACCAATCACTTTTTTCGCTTGATTGATAATTTGCGCACCACTTTGCATCGCTTCGATAGCCGAAATGACCTGCTTAACGCCATTTTTATTGAGTACGGCTTGGCGAGGGCGGTCTTTACGGTTGACGTAACCATAACCAAAGCGACCACGGTCGCACAGGAAATAGTGATTTACCGAGCCGTTATAACGGTTTTCGATGCGACGGATTTCACCATAACGCTCACCAGGGCTAGTGTTACAACCGATACTGCACTGTTGGCAGATACCGGGTGCAAACTGCATATCCCATTTACGGTTATAGCGCTCTGAATGTGTTTTATCAGTGAATACCCCAGTAGGACAAACTTCAACTAAGTTACCGGAGAACTCACTTTCCAGTGTACCGTCTTCAGTACGACCGAAATACACATAGTTATGTGCACCATACACACCCAAGTCTGTGCCATCTGCGTAATCTTTGTAGTAACGAACACAACGATAACACGCGATACAACGGTTCATTTCATGACTAATAAATGGACCGAGGTCTTGGTTAATGTGAGTACGTTTCGTAAAACGATATTTACGCATGTTATGACCGGTCATCACCGTCATATCTTGTAGGTGACAGTTTCCCCCTTCCTCACAGACTGGACAGTCATGAGGATGGTTGGTCATCAGCCATTCCACAACACTTTCACGGAATTGTTTGGCTTCTTCATCATCAATAGAGATGTAAGTCCCTTCCGTTGCGGGTGTCATACAAGACATTACTAGGCGACCGCGTGTGTCATCTGCGTTCTGATACTGCTTAACCGCACACTGGCGGCAAGCGCCAACGCTTCCCAGCGCCGGATGCCAGCAAAAATAAGGAATATCTAGCCCTAGAGAAAGACAGGCTTGTAACAGGTTTTCAGACCCGTTTACGTCATATTCTTTGCCGTCTACATATATTGTAGCCATAGTCAGCATGCTTCCCAAAGGCCCGCATAAAGCAGGCGTTAATCAAAAATACGTTCTTCGTGAAAAATCTATTTAGCGGTTGCTCAATCGCTAAACAATTACCAGCGCTGCTTCAGCAGGTTGGGTTGGATACCCGCAATCTGCACAATGTTACGCAGATCTTTTTGCGAGATACCCGCTTCGAATTCATCACGGAAATATTTGATGGCACTTTGTAGCGGTTCGACCGCACCCGGTGCGTGAGCGCAGAAAGTTTTACCCGGCCCTAAGAAACGGCACAGCTGCTCTAGGGTTTCAATATCCCCCGGTTGCCCTTCGCCTTTTTCCAGCGCTTGTAAAATTTTCACACTCCATGGCAGACCATCGCGGCACGGCGTACACCAACCACAGGATTCACGGGCAAAGAAGGTTTCTAAGTTACGCACTAAAGAAACCATGTTGATTTCATGATCAACCGCCATCGCCAATGCAGTACCAAGACGGCTTCCTGCTTTGGCAATATTTTCGAAATCCATTGGTAAGTCGAGGTGGTCGTTGGTTAGGAAGTCTGTCCCTGCCCCACCCGGCTGCCATGCTTTTAATTTCAGTCCATCACGCATACCACCTGCGTAATCTTCCAACACTTCACGTGCCGTTGTACCAAATGGCAATTCCCACAGACCCGGATTTTTCACGCGGCCAGAGAAGCCCATTAATTTAGTACCCGCGTCTTTACTCTTACCTGCGCTTAAATCGATATACCATTGGTCGCCGTGCTCTAAAATTGCTGGCACGTTACAAATAGTTTCGACGTTATTGACACAAGTTGGTTTACCCCAAGCACCTGATGTTGCAGGGAATGGTGGCTTAGAACGTGGGTTAGCGCGACGGCCTTCTAAGGAGTTAATCAGTGCAGTTTCTTCACCGCAGATATAACGCCCAGCGCCGGTGTGAACAAATAGTTCGAAATCAAAACCTGAACCGAGGATATTTTTGCCTAACAGACCCGCCGCTTTGGCTTCTTCGATGGCACGGCGCAGATTTTGCGCTGCTTCAACATACTCGCCCCGTAAGAAGATATAACCACGATAGGCTTTAAGTGCATAAGCGCCTGTGATCATCCCTTCAACTAACAAGTGAGGGAGTTGCTCCATCAATAAACGGTCTTTATAGGTGCCCGGTTCCATTTCATCCGCATTACATAAGAAGTAACGCAGTTTCATGTTTTCGTCTTTTGGCATCAGGCTCCATTTCAGACCCGTTGAGAAACCCGCACCGCCGCGCCCTTTCAGGCCAGCGTCTTTTACGAGATTCACAACTTCATCCGGTGCCATGCCTTTGAGCGCACGCTCAAGACCTTTGTATCCGTTTTTACTGCGATACTCATCTAACCAAACAGGCTGATTGTCATCACGCAAACGCCATGTTAGAGGATGAGTTTCAGCAGTACGGATCACTGGATTAACAGAATTTGTCATGGATACTGCTCCAGTAATTTTTGAATATTTTCAGGCTGCACGTAGCTGTGAGTGTCATCATCGATCATCATCGTTGGACCCTTGTCACAGTTACCTAGGCAACAGGTCGGCAGCAATGTAAAGCGGCCATCAGCTGTTGTTTGACCAGGGCGAATATTAAGCTGTTTAATGATTTCAGCTTCTAAGCCCTGATAACCTGTAATATGGCAAACAACACTGTCGCAATAGCGAATAATGTGGCGACCCACTGGCTGGCGGAAGATTTGGCTATAGAATGTCGCCACACCTTCAACATCACTGGCTGGGATGCCTAAGACGTCAGCGATAGCATGGATCGCACCATCTTCAACCCAACCGCGGTTTTTTTGCACAATTTTCAGTGCTTCAATTGAGGCAGCACGTGCGTCTTCGTAATGGTGTTTCTCACCTTCAATCTCTTCACGCTCTTTCTCTGTTAAGACAAAGCCATGATTGACTTGCGGTTCAAACACATTCACGACATTGAGCTCGTTGTGCTTCTCATTTTCGTTATGTTCATTATGCATGGTTAGCGATCCACATCCGACATTACAAAATCGATACTACCCAGATAGACGATTAAGTCTGAAACTAAACTACCTCTGATCACGGCAGGAATTTGCTGCAAGTGAGCGTAGCTTGGCGTACGAATACGCGTACGGTAGCTCATTGTGCTGCCATCACTGGTTAAGTAGTAGCTGTTGATACCTTTCGTCGCTTCAACCATCTGGAATGACTCATTTGCTGGCATCACCGGCCCCCAAGACACTTGTAAGAAGTGGTTGATCAGGGTTTCGATATGCTGCAACGTGCGCTCTTTTGGTGGCGGAGTTGTCAATGGATGGTCAGCTTTGAAAGGACCTTCTGGCATATTCTTATAGCATTGCTCAAGAATACGAATACTCTGGCGCATCTCTTCTACTTTAATCATCACGCGATCATAACAGTCACCGTTGTGAGCGATAGGGATATCAAACTCAAAGTTTTCATAGCCTGAATATGGACGCCATTTACGCACGTCAAAATCAACGCCTGTTGCACGTAATCCAGCTCCTGTCACACCCCATGCCAACGCCTCTTCTTTTGAGTACATTGCAGTACCGATAGAGCGACCTTTTAAGATGGAGTTTTTCAGTGCAGAAGTCACATAAGACTCTAAACGTTTTGGCAACCAGTCTAATAATTCGCGAAGCAGTTTTTCCCAACCACGCGGTAAGTCATGCGCAACACCACCGATACGGAACCATGCAGGGTGCATACGGAAACCGGTAATCGCTTCAATCACGTTGTAGACTTTTTGACGGTCGGTAAACGCAAAGAAGACAGGAGTCATCGCACCAACGTCTTGGATATAGGTACTGATGTACAGTAAGTGGCTGTTAATGCGGAATAACTCAGACAGCATGACACGAATGGTTTTCACGCGATCCGGCACTTCAATGCCAGCCAGTTTTTCAACAGCTAACACATATGGCATTTCATTCACACAACCACCGAGGTACTCGATACGGTCAGTGTAAGGAATGTAGCTGTGCCATGACTGGCGTTCACCCATTTTTTCAGCACCACGGTGGTGGTAGCCAATGTCAGGTACACAGTCAATAATTTCTTCACCATCCAGTTGTAATACGATACGAAACGCACCGTGTGAGGATGGGTGGTTTGGCCCCAAGTTCAGGAACATGAAATCTTCGTTTTCATTTCCACGTGCCATGCCCCACTCTTCTGGTTTGAAAGTCAAAGCTTCCATTTCCAGATCTTGTTTCTGCTTAGTCAGAACAAAAGGGTCAAACTCAGTCGCACGCGCAGGATAATCCTTACGCAGCGGGTGACCTTCCCAGCTTGGTGACATTAAAAGGCGGCGTAAATTTGGGTGACCTTGGAACGTTATACCGAACATATCCCACACTTCACGCTCATGCCAATTCGCATTCGGGAACAGGGAAACAATAGAAGGCACGTTTAAGTCTTTCTCATTAAGAGCGACTTTTAACATGATATCGCGGTTACGATCGATAGAGATGAGGTGGTAGAAAACACTAAAGTCTGCTTCTGGCAGACCTTGACGGTGAATTCGTTGACGTTCATCTACCCCATGTAAGTCAAATAACATGACATACGGTTTTGGTAATTTCTTTAGGAAATCGACCACTTCCAGTAACTGTTCACGACGCACCCAAAGCACTGGCATACCAGTGCGAGTTGCTTGAACAGAAAAGGCATCCGGCCCAAATTGATTGCGCAGTTCCAGAAGCACAGGGTCGTTTAAGTGATCCTGTGTCTGCCATCCTGGCTGGTTACTACTCGCTTGCGCTATCTGATCTGTCATCATTCTTCACCATAACGCTTGATCAGGTTTATTATTTCGCAACAACATTGCTCTGTTACGCTGTATGGCTTTAAGCCTTAAATTTCGTCTGGTGTACGCAGGTTTGTCACTGCAATACGTTCACCGTGCTTTCTTTCTCTTTCTGATTGCATATTGGCACGGTAAACCCCTTGGTCTCCAACAACCCAAGACAGCGGTCGACGCTCTTTACCGATAGATTCTTGCAACAGAAGCAGAGCCTGCATATAGGCTTCTGGACGCGGTGGGCAACCTGGGATATACACATCCACAGGAATAAATTTATCGACGCCTTGTACAACAGAGTAAATGTCATACATACCACCAGAGTTGGAACATGAACCCATGGAAATTACCCATTTTGGTTCAAGCATTTGGTCATACAGACGTTGAATAACAGGTGCCATTTTTGTGAAACAAGTACCTGCTACTACCATGAAATCGGCTTGACGAGGTGAAGCACGCAGTACTTCTGCACCAAAGCGGGCAACGTCATGAACAGCCGTGAACGAAGTCACCATTTCTACATAGCAACATGAAAGACCAAAGTTATATGGCCATAGAGAGTTTTTGCGCCCCCAATTAACCACATCGTGAAGTGCATGAGAAAGTTTTCCCATGTAAACACTGTTTTCAACTTGCTGCTCCAGTGGATCGGTAACGATTTCCTGAGTTTGCAGTGGGTAACGGTCGTTCTCACCGTTCGGATCTATGCGGGTGAGCGTATAATCCATTGTATAATGCCTCGCTTTTTACTGCGGATGACGATTGCTGATTTTAATAACTTCACTAGGATGCTTTACTTTTCCGCGGGAACGGACTGGAGTCCAATCCAATGCCCCAACGCGGACGAGGTAAAACAGTCCCGCCAACAATACCAAAATAAAGATCGCGGCTTCGATGAAACCTACCCAACCGGCTTCGCGGATGGCGACTGACCATGCAAATAAGAACATGGCTTCAACATCGAAGATAACGAAAAACATGGCAACTAAGTAAAACTTAGCAGACATGCGGAGACGTGCACTACCGACCGAGTCGATACCTGACTCATAAGGAACATGTTTTGTTCTGGCTTTGGCGCGGCTACCTAAAAAGTGACCTGCGACCAACATGAAAGCACAAAGACCGATAGTGCCGATAAGGAATATCGCAAACGCCCAGTTATGGGCTAACGCTAGGATTGATGTAGACATACTCGTTGCTTACTCATTACTTATGGTGTGTTAGCTGCTCTTTTTTACATCACGGCAGTATTGCACCACAATTGCCCAGTTAATCGAGAAGAAAGACCAAAATTGATCACAAACTAAAATATCACCAAACTTAAATCAGCCTGTTGACTGCGTTTGGTTTGTCCTCTCTCATTACAATTTATTTCACTTAAACTAAGTAAAATAACCCGTATTTGTTACAAAAACCTCACACTTTGAAAACAACAGAACAACAAAAAGCACTCATAATCTGCTAAAACGTGTCAGTGTAATGATACTCAAGTAAACACGCAAACTAGTTTAACTGATTATTCGTTTTTACTACACCATTATCTCAGGAAAAACCTGTCTTAACAGATGAAAAATTGCTCTTTTTATTTGATCTAACGCACACTTTTATTGAAAAAGTACTCAATTTGTTTACATAGCATTCAATTTAACTTTAAGTCTTTGTAACTCTTTTTAACGCATTACTTCAAGTAACTAACTGACATTACAGCGCTATTTTATCTATTCAATAAAAAAACATTGTTAATAACATAACAAATTGTTAACCAAACAATGAAATTCAGGTTATGCCAGCTACATCACAATTATTTCATGGTCTTTCTTATTTAACCATACTTATTAAGTGGTTATTTGCTTTTTTTATGAGCGGAAATTAATAAAAAATCGATAAATTTGAACTCGATATCCTACTAAGGATATCACTGGACATTATTTAAACATGCATAAAAACAAATTTCTCGATACCATTTCCCAATATTGAAAATTGAGTTCCACTGCATGAAATAATCGTTTCAGTTATTACCAACGAATCCGTTAAACTGTTATCTAACAGCTTAACCTACCCGTGTGTTAACCATTTAACCAAAAATAGCTATCTCAGTCGCCACACGAGCCTTCTTTAGATTGCGATTAACACATTGATTTTATTTGTACACAGCCAATAACACATTGATCACAAACAAGTGATTCAGTAATAAACCAACAAAAATGATATAAAAAAACGGCAATCCCAAAATAATTGGAATTACCGCCAGTACAATAAATCGATTAGATATTGCGATTAAAGCAACTAGATGAATCGATTAACTTAATTACCTTCCTCGCTGCTATCCATCAACTCACTTGCTGAGGCTGCAACATAAGGGATTTTTTTGTTTTCAATCGCACTGAATACTGTCAGAACAAAATCTTTTTGCTCGTCTGCATTCTTATACAACCAATACTGAATATCGGGTAAACGTGGCAACCCATCAGCTTCATTCAAAATACGTAAATCTGCATTTTGCATTTCCATTGGCCTTGCAGTTACCCCTACTTCCGCATTAACTGCTGCACGAACAGCAGGCAGAGAAGCTGCTTCATAAGCAACATGCCATGACAAACCTGCATCATCAAGGGCACTAGTACAAAGTTTACGATATGGGTTAGTTTCATCCATAACAACTAATGGGATCGGCTCATTCGGACGCAATTGAAAATCGGGTGCGCTATGCCACAAAACAGGCACGGTTCTTAAAGCCGTTTTAGGATGGTGGCTAATTCTTGCCGTTGTTAATGCAAGATCTATCTCATGGTTATCAAGCATTGACTCAATAAACTGAGCTCGTTTAATGCGTACTTCAATTGCAATTCTTGGATAGACAGACGCGATACGATTAAGCAAGAAAGGTAATAGGATATCGACAGTGTCATCAGATGCACCGATACGCAATTCACCATCGGCGTCATTATAAGTTAATGATGCCGTTGCATCGTCATTGGCGCGCAATATTTGCCTTGCGTAGCCAAGTAATTGCAATCCGTGCGCGGTGAGCAGTTTATTTCGCCCATGGCGAGCGAAAAGCTCACGGCCGACTAATTGCTCTAAACGTTGCATTTGCTGGCTCACAGCAGATTGTGTTCGACAAACGGCTGCAGCTGCGGCTGCAAATGTGTTAAGATCTGCGACAGCGACGAAAGTACGTAGCAAATCAAGATCTAGGTTCATGATGGGACGATTGGAATTTATCATCGTTCATTCTCTTATATAATTTTATGTTACCTGGTGTTTCTGCTCTCCTCCATGAGAATCAGCGAGTTTATAGCGACTACTAAGCGAGTGCATTTCTAATCCATAGATCTGCAATGACTTCTCATTATTTTACTTTTTTGCATCCAGCTCATTAATCGCTAACGATAGAGCAGGGTACAAATAGCATACTTCCAAAAATCAAATAATTTTAATAAAAGTGGGATGATTTCCTAAAAAACACGCTAAAACGCGCTTGATAGGTTACGCTTAAATAGTAACATATTTAATGTAATCACAATTATTTTAATGTAAGCACATTATAAAATTCGTTTCACTATTTTTATATAGTCAAAAATATCAAATGGTTATAATTTTAAGCAGCACTTTTGGTTAAAGAAAGCAGCTTGAAACAATCAATATTACTAACAAAATCGCCCTGATTATTATAAAAAAAGGCTATTACAGCAAAAAAATCATGTCTGATTTAATGATTCAATGCTTAATATTACATTTTGATACAATTTTCTTTTTTTCCGCTATTTTTATGCTTTTTTACTTTTTATACTCCAAAACATCAAAGAATGTCGATATTATAATTCAACCAGCTCAATATTATGAGAATATACAACCAGCCTAAAATAAATAATAAGATACCAAACATTACATTTAAGCGTAAACCAACCTTTTACACCAAAAATAACCTTGCATCTTCAAAAGCTTCTGAGGGAGGAGTACAGTAAAGGAATAACGTCGGCCCGACCAATGCAACCCTTAGGGTAATGAGAGAACTATGAATAATCTAACTAAATCCAGTAAGCTCGATAATGTTTGCTATGACATTCGTGGGCCCGTATTAAAAGAAGCGAAGCGCCTAGAAGAAGAAGGCAACAAAGTCCTCAAACTCAATATTGGTAATCCGGCCCCGTTTGGTTTTGAAGCTCCAGATGAAATCCTTGTGGATGTCTTGCGTAATCTGCCAAGTTCTCAAGGTTATTGCGACTCAAAAGGCTTGTATTCTGCCCGTAAAGCGATTGTGCAGCATTACCAAGCTCGTGGCATTCATGAAATGACAGTAGAAGATGTCTACATTGGTAATGGTGTTTCCGAATTAATCGTACAAGCCATGCAAGCACTGCTTAATAATGGTGATGAAATGTTAGTACCAGCGCCTGATTATCCATTATGGACTGCTGCAGTTTCCCTTTCGGGAGGAAAAGCAGTTCATTATATGTGTGATGAACAGCAAGGTTGGATGCCTGATATTGAAGATATTCGCAAAAAAATCACACCAAGAACACGTGGTATTGTGGTCATTAACCCCAATAACCCAACGGGTGCGGTCTACAGCAAAGACCTATTAATGGAAATTGTCGAATTGGCTCGCCAGCACAATCTTATTATTTATGCTGATGAGATCTACGATAAAATTCTTTATGATGATGCTGTACATCACTCTATTGCCGCCCTCGCCCCAGATTTATTAACCATCACATTTAATGGTTTATCTAAAACTTATCGCGTCGCTGGTTTTCGCCAAGGTTGGATGGTATTAAACGGCCCGAAAAAACATGCAAAAAGCTATATTGAAGGTTTAGAAATGCTGGCCTCGATGCGCCTGTGTGCTAACGTTCCAATGCAGCATGCTATTCAAACTGCACTCGGGGGCTACCAAAGTATCAGTGAATTTATTCAACCAGGTGGTCGTTTATATGAGCAACGTAATCGTGCATGGGAGTTGATCAACCAAATACCGGGCGTTTCATGTGTCAAACCACAAGGTGCTCTGTATATGTTCCCAAAAATCGATATTAAACGATTTAATATCTATGACGACCAGAAAATGATTTTAGACCTATTGTTACAAGAGAAAGTGTTATTAGTTCAAGGTACCGCATTTAACTGGCCTGAACCCGATCACTTTAGAATTGTCACATTACCTTATGCAGATGACCTTGAAATGGCGATTAATAAATTTGGCCGTTTCCTTGAAGGTTATCGCCAATAAAAATTTATTCAAAATAATAAAAAGCCTCCTAATTCCGGAGGCTTTTTTTATTCTAAATTTAGCCATCATTAATAGACTGTATTATTTTGATAATCAAAGAATAGAAATAAAATAAATTGCCACAAGGAAAAACCCCAATAATATAAATGGAAAATATTTCATATTGCCTCGTTATTTCCGGATTGAACATCCATTATATTTTTTTAATTACATAATTCAACACAATTAAAATAGCAATTAAGTTACAATCTAAAATTGATTATATTATTATGATTATCTTAATATGAAAATAAATATTAATAAATAATTACGAACTAGTAACTTATTAAAAAACAATAAAAATATATCACTACCACATTATTTCCGTTATAATTTTAGTTGTTTGCAGACACCACAGAAGAGGACTTATGAGCTACTTTTTCGCCCACCTTGCTAGAATGAAACTCATTCACCGCTGGCCTTTAATGCGCAATGTACGAACTGAAAACGTTTCGGAACATAGCTTACAAGTGGCTATGGTTGCCCATGCTCTTGCTATCATCAAAAATCGTCGATTCGGCGGTCAGGTTAATGCAGAACGAATAGCCATGTTAGCCATGTACCATGATGCGAGCGAAGTTATCACTGGAGATTTACCAACTCCGATTAAATATCATAATCAGCAAATTGCTCATGAATACAAAAAAATAGAGAAGTTCGCCCAACAAAAATTACTCGAAATGCTACCAGAAGAACTGCAAGATGACTTCCGTGAGCTAATTATTGAAGATTTACAAACTGATGAAGAACATTCATTGGTTAAACAAGCTGACTCATTGTGCGCTTATTTAAAATGTTTAGAAGAGCTTTCCGCGGGTAATAGTGAATTTAAACTTGCAAAAAAACGCCTAGAGAAAATATTAGAAGAAAGAAAAAGCCCTGAAATGGACTATTTTATGGAAAAATTTGTCCCAGGTTTTAAACTTTCCCTTGATGAAATCAGTAATTAATTTTTTTAGTAGGAATAATAAATATTCCTACTCTGCATAAGCAGTTATTAATTATACTTCGTTAAATGCCGTAGAACAGTCAGACGATGACGGAAAATGCACATACAGCCGCTTAAAGTCCCCATTAACCCCCAAAACCACTTTTCCTTTATCTTCAAAGGTAATAGAACAATAAAAACTCGATTTTGTACGATATTTTTTGCTACTTTTAGTTGTTATTTCAACTACCCAGTAATCATATGAATCATTAATACCGAGCTCATATTTAAATGCAAAAATATCTTTCATAACTGCTTTATTTGCAATATTAGCCAAAGTTTGTGAACTGGGATATTTTTTCGTTCTGCTATTACTAAGGTTATTAACATAGTGCTCAATGACAACAGAACTTAAGTCTTCCCCTTAAAAGTTTTCAAATGTTGCCAAGCCCAAATAATACCTTTCCGGTGTAGCAGTTTCTTTATTCATATTATATATTCCTCACATTGATTTGTCAGAAATAAGCTAGCATTTCATTTATCAAATGAAAAAACGAATAAATATTAACGCTTACGTTTTTTTAATAGAAAACCATCAATAACGATTTGCTTTTCATTCGTTATTGATGGTAATTTTGAAATTATAAATAACAAAAATTAATTAAAGGGAAATAATACCGGTACGACCAAAATACTAATTAACATTACGATAATAGTAAACGGTACACCAATTTTTAGAAAATCAGCAAATTTATACCCACCAGGCCCTAAAACTAAGGTATTCACTGGTGATGAAACTGGGGTCATAAAGGCAGCGGATGCGGCTATCCCAACAATCATGGCAAAAGGAAGTGGTGAAACCTCCATTTGACGCGCCGCCGCAATGGCAATCGGCGCCATTAACACCGCTGTTGCGGTATTGGAAATAAATAAGCCAATAGTGGCGCACAAAATAAACAGGCACAATAACATCACGTGCGGCCCTAACCCACCAGCCACTTTCATTAACGCATCGACAGCAAGCGCAATCCCCCCTGTTTCTTGTAATGCTAGCGCAAAAGGCATCATCCCAACAATTAAGATAATACTAGGCCAGTGAATTGACTTATAAGCGCTTTCCATATCGATACAGCGAAATTTCCCCATTAACAAACAGGCAATAAGTGCTGCAATAAAATTAGGAATTTCATTGGTCACCATCATCGCGACCATTAGCGCCAAACAAAACAAGGCATGAGGAGCCTGAGATGCAGCGGGTGCAACGGCCTCGACTTCAGCAGCTAGGTTCAATACAATAAAGTTACGCGGCTTAGTCGATAAAATTCGGATCAATTTCCAATCACCAATAACTAATAAAATATCACCTAACCTAAGCGGTTCATCAACTAGCTTTCCATCCAGTGCCTTGCCATCTCGACGAATACCAACAACGTTCAAACCATAACGAGTACGAAATTTAATGTCCCTCAACGATTTCCCCAATAGTTCGGAATCAGGGTTCATCGACACTTCAGCCATTCCCACATCACGTGATTGGTCTGAAAAATAATCTCCCCGTAAAATCATCGGTTCAAGAAGTTGCTCGCTACAAAATTGGCGCAAATCGTCATCACTCACGGATATATCGACTAATAAAACATCCCGCTCGCGTAGCTCGGTTCCCCCCGTTGCACTCACCATCACGCGACGGAATTTACGCCAACGCTCTATCCCAACCACGTTAGCTTCATAACGGGAGCGAAGATGCAGTTCATCAAGCGTATGGCCTATGAGTGGCGAACCTTTTCGGATAGCAAGGCGGCGAGCTCTACCCGTCAATTTGTAATCACGAATTAAATCACGGAAAGTACGTCGATAACGCTCAGGGAGTTTGTCGGGTTCATTACTGCCTAGCCAACGCCTTGTTAGCCACATGTAGGCAATACCGGCTAATAAAATGAGAATGCCTATAGGGGTAATAGAGAAAAATTGAAAGCCTTTGATCCCCTCTCGTACTAACTCACTATTCACTACCATATTCGGTGGCGTGGCCACCAGTGTCATCATTCCACTGATAAGCCCTGCGAAGCCTAATGGCATCATCAACCGGCTAGGGGACGTTTTCATGCGTGATGCAACGCTTAATACGACGGGGATAAAGATAGCCACCACTCCTGTGGAACTCATAAAAGCCCCTAACCCAGCGACGGTGAGCATTAAGAAAACCAGCATTTTGCTTTCGCTGCTTCCTGCAACGCGAACAAGCCAGTCTCCCATTTGATAGGCTATCCCTGTGCGAACAAGTCCATCACCAATAACAAACAATGCTGCAATTAGCAGGACGTTGGGGTCAGCAAAACCTGCGGTAGCTTGTTCTAGCGTTAAGGTATCGCTCAGCACAAACGCGACAATGACAAGTAACGCGACCACATCCATGCGAATTTTATTTGTGGTAAATAGAACTATCGCAATCAATAGAAGGGTTAAGACCCACAGCAATTCTCCGTTCAAAATATCCCCTTTCGACGAAAAAAAACATTGCTAAGAATTTTATTTAGTTAAGCATGTTTTACGGAGAATTTCTTTGATTAAATCACCATTAAGTCAAATTAGACACGAAAAGTTCATAATCACCATTATTGTCAGGTCCCATAACGGAAATTTGTTCCAATGAACTCACAATTACTTGAATTTCATCACGACGAGGCATCCCTTCTGGTGCATGGACTGCCACCACTTGGCAACCAGCTGTTAATGCTGAATGGATGCCTGCTTGTGCATCTTCAAAGGCAATACAGGATTTTGCAGGAAAAGAAAGTGCTTGGGCACCAAGTAAAAACGGCTCTGGGTCAGGCTTACCTTTGGACACTTTTTCAAATGTTACCCAATGTTTAGGCTCTGGTAACCCTGCCGCTTGTTGACGCCCATGAGCAATTGGTACAGTACCAGAGGTGACAATTGCCCACGGTGCACCAATTTCATTTAAACGCGTCAGCAAAGCAATAGCGCCGGGTAGAGCAACAACGCCCTCCACATCTTCGCTTTCCATTTTTTCTAGCCAATGGAAGTATTCCATAATTTCTTCATCACTCGCCTCGGGTAAAAAATGGCGCAAACTGGTCATTGCGGGTTTACCATGAATATAGCTAATAACTTCGTCCGCACTTTTACCAATACGCTCACCAAATTTGCACCAGCAACGTTCAACGACTGCGAGTGAATCCGCTAACGTACCGTCTAAATCAAATAGAAACCCTTTTGCCTTTAATTTCACATCTACCCCTTTAATTTTGCAATTCACATAACATAAAAAGTTGAATCGATTCTAGCCCACTAGTTAACGCTAAATAGGCGCTCATACGCAACCTCAATATTAAAAATAGTTAAGAATTGAGCCTAAGACATAAATTTGAATGCGCTAGGGCTGTTGATCTTTGTGTTTTTTGAACGATATGGTGATTTCTGTTGTATTTGCTTTTTTACGAAATCATTATATTGCTCCTGTACCACACAGGAAAAACGTAAAACTTACAGTTGGTTAGCATATTTATCAATATTAATAACCAGTAATTACATGATAAATAGTTAAATGCACTGATGAATTAGACTGATGAATTAGACCGATAATTTCACTGCTAGTAGAGGGTAGCTTAAATTCTCTATTTTATTTATTTTAAATCATGTGGTTGCGATAACCTCTTAAGCTGAAATATTTGGTTACATAGTTTATTTCTATGTACATTAGAACTTACTGGGCTTATCGCAGTTTGGTCTATTTTTTGCTCGATGATTGTTTTGTTATGATTCGTTTTTGGTGTTTTTCTGGAATTATATAGCGATATTTCAACCCGTTTACGCTAAGTCACTTATCCTAGGGAGATACAAAAAGGCCCTCAGGTTTACAGTCCATTCATCAGCTTTTATTATCCTTAACTCAAATCTTACCGTGCGCACTGGCTGAGATGACGGAAATTAATCGATAATTATTTCGACTTAACCCAATTTGTCATTCTGGATAAAGGATATCGCTATGCCAACTCCATGTTATATTTCCATTGAAGGAAAAACCCAAGGCAACATCACTGCCGGTGCATTTACTGCCGATTCAGTGGGTAACATCTATGTGCAAGGTCATGAAGACCAAATGTTAGTGCAAGAGTTTTCTCACGTTGTGACTGTACCGACAGACCCACAATCCGGCCAGCCTTCAGGCCAACGTGCGCACAAGCCGTTCCGTTTCACCGTGGCGTTAAATAAAGCCGTTCCGCTGCTGTATAACGCATTAGCCTCGGGTGAAATGCTGCCGAAAGTGGAACTCAAATGGTACCGCACATCGGTTGAAGGTAAACAAGAGCATTTCTTCACTACCACGTTAACCGATGCGACTATCGTCAATATCGATTGCCAAATGCCGCACTGCCAAGACCCCGCAAAAGCGGATTTCACGCAGTTAATCGAAGTCTCTCTGTCTTACCGCAAAATCGATTGGGAACACACCGTTGCAGGCACATCCGGTGCCGATGACTGGCGTGCGCCGCTCGAAGCGTAAGTTCGAATTTAGCGAGCCTTTCGAGGCTCGTTTGCGTTTTTAGCTTTTTCTCCTGTAGAGGAAACTCCCATGTCTTGGAAAGACCCCAATAAAAACAAACGACTTGGCAGCCCCGAAAATAACCCGCTTATTCACGGTGGCGGATACACAGGCGGCAGAACCTATGCACAGGACCAAGCCCTGCAAGAAGCCCATGGTCAACTGCTAGACCGTATTATGAGTGGTGAAATGGGGACGGGATTGGTATTCACTTGCACAATTGGTGGGCTACCTGAAAACACCTTTCAAGTGACCCAATTTGATTTGCAAGAAGGGCTTTCCCAACTCTTTTCACTGGCGATTCAGGCGGTCAGCCCGTTAGCCGAGATTGATTTTCAAACGGTATTGGGTGCGGCCTCTTCGTTGACTGTAAAGCGAGATGGAAAAATTCTTCGCACGGTACAAGGGATTTTAGCGGGTGCAGAGCAAGGCAATACGGATGGTGTAAAAACGTGGTATCACTTTGTGATACGCCCTGAAATGTGGGTGATGACGCTTAAGCAAGATAGTCGAATTTTCCAAAATATGACGGTGCCCCAAGTTCTTAAGGTGTTACTGGATGAAGCGCGTGTGAAACACAATATGCAATTCTACCATCCCGAAGAGCATCTTGAACGTCCCTACATCACCCAAAAGCGCGAAACGATGTATAAGTTCTGGTGTCGCCTTGCTGCCGAAGAGGGAATTAATTACTGGTTCGAAGAAGGCCCACAACTGTTTTACAGTGACCGCCATTTAGGTATGAAAGCTGGGCTATCTCTCACTTATAATCCGCAATCTGAGACCGATATTACCGACAGTACCGCCACCACATGGCGTTATGCTGAGCAGCTGTGCAGCGATATTCGTGTGGATAAAGATTACAATCAACTCCGACCGTCTTATCCACTGAGTCACCAAGTGACTGGTGAAGTTCATCAGCAACATGAAATGTTTGAAAGTTACGGTCGCTTTCAAGAAGATGCAGAAGGTAAACCCTTAAACCAAATTCGTTACGAGCAATCGCAAAACCAGCGTCAAGTGGGGTCAGCCACGACTAACTGCATTGAGTTAGCTCCGGGGCGTATTTTTACCTTATCTAACCATCCTAGCCCTCGCATGAATACCACATGGCAAGTGATTAGCGTATCCCATCACGGTGTGCAGCCATTAGCGGATAACAGTGGTGGTGAAGGCACTCAATTGAGCAACCAGCTTTCCTTTGTGCCTAGCACTCAAGAGTGGCGACCGCCTTACCGATATAAGCCGCTTGCCGATGGGGATGAAGTTGCGACAGTCGTAGGCCCAAAAGGGGAAGAAATTTATACGAACAGCAAAGGGGAAGTGACCGTCTATTTCCATTGGGATAGGCGTGGTATCCCTGACCACAGTGCGTCTTGCTGGGTGCCCGTGACGCATGGCTGGAGCGGAAATGGCTATGGGTTTATGAGTATCCCCCATATTGGGCAGCAGGTTTTAATCAGTTACCTGAATGGCGACATTGACCGTCCCGTCATTACGGGGTGCATGTACAACGGTCGCAATGCCCCTCCGTTAGATTTACCCGCCCAAAAAACACGCACCACCTTTAAAACATGTACTCATAAAGGGGAAGGCTTTAACGAATTACGTTTCGAAGACCAAGCAGGGCAAGAAGAAGTGTACATTCATGCCCAGCGTGACATGAATGTGCATATTCAACATGACAGCCACACCCATGTCCAACACGATGTCAAACAGCGTATTGACCAACACCGTTTTACTGACATTCAAGGGGATGAGCACCTTCACATTAAAGGGACGCACAAGGCCCAAATAGAAGGTGATATCTCTGAACAGGTGCTTGGCAGTTATCATCAGCAAATTAACGGTGCACTGGTGAGTGAAAGTGGTCAAGAGACCCACATCACCAGCCAAGGCAAAGTGGTGATTGATGCGGCGACGGAAATTACCTTAAAAGTGGGCGGCAGTTTTGTGCGGGTGACACCGGGCAATGTGTTTACGTCAGGCAATGTGGCGATTGGCGACAGTGCGGGGGGCTCAGGGCAAGCGGTAGACATTCAATTGCCGGATGGCGTTGACCCGTTTGCGATACCGCTGTTAGCGGAAAACCTGGCGTGTGAACTGTGGGAAAACCATGCGGAAATAGCGCTGTCACTCGACACACCGGAAGGTCAACTTCACCGACGTTTAGTGGATTGGTTACACCTGCATCCCTCACTCGTGGGGGATATTCATACTCGTACCGCCACACAATTTACGGACTATGCCCAGCAACAAGGCTGGTTAACCACGACAACGGAGCCGTCATGAGTCAGAAGGTTGAATCGTGCATTATCTGTGAAAACTACCGATTTTGGTTAGAACTGCAATTGGTCGATGATAAAGGACAACCCTTAGCCAACGTGCCGTATACGCTCGCCGAGCGAGGCACAGGCCGTACGTTGCAAGGCAGCAGTGACCCACAAGGCCTGATTAAAGCGGAAGGCTTAACGGCTCGCCCGTATACACTGAGCCTTGAACCGCAACCCTTAGCCGATGCCCTGACAACGCTGTCGCCTCCGGCAGCGATTCAAGGCAGCGATAAATCACTGAGTGATTATTGCCGTGAACAGGGGTATCTCCTGAGTGAAAACAACCGCGCTGGAGCATTAACCCCAATATCCCAACGATCATCCACCGCATGACGGCGGGGCAAATCAGCCGTTCAGTGCATTATCAACAACGGGATAACGGCTATCCCCTGTTGTTCCCCTATGACCATCGTCGCGTGATTGCGATTAAACGCATTGCAGAGCCCGTATTTGCCAAATCCACGTTGAGAGGTCTGGGCAATACCGATGCGGGCGACACCGTCGAAGACTTGGCTAACTTTGGGCTATGTGATTACAACGCGTATACCTGTGGTATTGATGCCGCAGCGAAACAACCGAGCCAACGTTCTTCCTCATTTTTGAGCTTGTTAGGGATTGGTACTGCCAATGCCTTCGTAGCTCCTATGCCTCCGAGTCCTATAGGCGGATTCGGTGGAGCAGCGGCAGGTGGCGCTATGGGTCAACAAGCAATTAATCCACCGGATATCAATCAAGACTCAAGGCGATTTGCTTTCCAGTCTGAAAATGACTATGCAATAGCCAAAGGGGTATCGAAAGGATTGGGTTCGTCGACTTGGTTTGACAGTGCTCGCGTATTGGTTGGTATGATACCGAATATCTATGATGGGGATAGTTTAACACACCCAGACTTGCTGGAAATCGCGGAAATAGGTGGAACTGCACCAACACGTATGCGAGTGGGATTTGCCTCAACGGGAACCACAGAGGCAGCGATGGCAAGTGCATCTCAACTGATTGCGTTCCATACTGAGCGAGACAGTGGCTTTGACCAAGTGCCGGTGATTAAAGGTGAATTGGCTTCCGAAGCTGAAGCGAGAGAGGTGTTGAGCTTACCGATATATCAATCCCCAAATGGATTGCCGAGCACTAATAACCAAGCCGAAATTTACCGTTTTGATGCAGGCGGGACAACTCTTTACATGGGCGTAGCGGCATCGGGGGAGATAATTAATATCTCTGCGCGGATTGATGATATCCCAAATGAACCCATCATTCATGCGGGCCCCTCGCCTCAGCCTCAAAGAGTCGAGAAACCGGAAGGTTTTGCTATTCATGAGTCTGATACTCGGCCTGAAACACTGCCGATTGCGGATGATGGGATTATTTGGCGCCATACGGGACACGATGTAGAGCCGGTGGATTTTAGGGATTATATTCTGACGGTTGAAAGAAAGGATGTAAAATCTGCTTATGTAAGTCTAGAAAAGGAGTATAAGAAGAAAATACAAGACTTTGAAGCAGAATATGGTAGCGACAATATACATGGCTTACGTAGGCATGGTTCCGGTACAACATTAGAACAACAAAAATACAGATCAAAAACTGGATATACTCCCGATGGAGTACAAGGTAGTCCAACTAATTCAACACGTTTTATCAATCCACAAGATCAGTTAGAAGCAATAGAAAAAGCAGGTGAATTATATGATCCTAACATTCATACAAATGGGCGTGTCGATGTTGACATGGGAAGAATCGTTGCGGAAGGCTATACAAAAGAAGGCGAATACTTTCAAACATCAACAGTAAGAGCTGGTTTTGATAAAAAAACAGGAAAAATGTATAGCATATTTGGAATAAAATGAAATGAAAAAGATAAAGATTAGTAGATGGTATATATCTGGATTTTGGGCTCCACTTGATGGTGGCCCGAATGAAGATGAAGCGTTATTGAAACTGAATTTGAATAATCATTCAAGTATTGATTTAATTGTTGATAAAATACTTAAGCCGTATATTGATATGTTGCCTTTAAAGTATCAAATTCGTTTCAAGGATAGTTTTAAGTATGCGATAGCATACTATTCAGAAAAAGAGCTAAAGGATTGCTACTATACTGGAGCACCTCAATTAGACTTACCTGACGGTATAACCGCTCGGGATTTTTATATCTATGTATGGAATTTAATGTATAAGAACGAAAGTTATTTGGCATCTGAGAAGGATAATTATACTGAGCTTTCACTTAACGAAATTTATAAAAAATAGTAGAGCCATTAAAGTATATCGAGACGAATAAAAAAATAATAGCAATTGTTTGATGTTCAATTACCAATCGATATATTGGGGATAATTTAATAGGGAATATTAGTGACTATGTCTATGGTTTATAATCGATTCAGTTTAATTGCCATCATCATTGGAGCTTTTAGCATTCTTGTAATACTTGTTAATCAAAGCCTTGAGCGTGAATACGTCCAATCCAAACCTAAGTTAGAGCAAATTGTTCATGAAAAGGTAAGTAGTATAAAAAAAGCGACAATCGATGCAATTAAAGGAAAAGCGTATCAAGCTCCTACTGTAGATCCTGCCAATGAACAGCGACAGCTTTTATTAGATAAAATTGAATTATCCAAACAAATTAGTATAACGCTCAGTGTGTTTGGCATTATTTTGACTGCTATTTCATTTATCCGCCATGAAAACAAAAAATCGGGCAGGATAGCGTTAGCGCTAAATGGGAGTGTTCTCGCTATTTCTCTTCTATTGTATGCTGCTGCTGGCGTAGCTAGCATTGTTGCTGTTTTACTTGTCATTTGGTTTATAGGTCACTTTTTTGACATTTTTAGTATTTGCTAACTTTTTCAGAAAAACTTGCTCATATAGCTCGCATATCAGTGTCACGTGTTACTGCTTTACTAATGACAAGCAAATATGCTCTAAATATTCACGCTGTAGCTAGGCGACTAGAGAATATATCTCGGGGAACATACAAATGTATGTGACCCGAGTCGCCGAACGCAGTCAACAAAGCTACAGCGCGAAGAATGACGAGCATTAGGCATTTAAAATTTGGGAGATCTCCACTGCTGATAAATGATACTGCCTTGGACATGCATGCCAAATCGCTAACATACGATTATATTTTTCCCACATTGGTGTTTGTGAGTTAAACCCATGCGTCCCGCTGTCAAAGTGGGTATAACGCCCTTCTGTGTTGACCATAAAACGGACATAGCTCAGATAACGTGCTTCTGTTGCCGCATCAAAGCCCAAAAATTGCACACGGCGGCCATCAATGTCTTCCTTATTAGCCATGTTGCTATAAGAGACTTGCAGCGCATGGTACATTTCCATGATATCAATAACAGTACGGCAGGTATCTTCACTTAAATGACCAAAGTCTCTGTCTAACTCACGCATTTGTAAACCGAAACCACGTTCAATAATGGTTTGTTGTCGGCGATAACGTTCTGCATTATCGGGGTCAAGCATGGTCATCATTTTATATTGATTAGATAAGATCAAGCGTTGTGCGTTAGTCATTTCCATCAGGGTTCTCCCACTAAAAAGTATGGCTTATCTTCGCATTCAACATCAATCATAGACAGTGAAAACATCGCTTTTATTGATCTAAACACTATTTTTGCATTACTTATTGTTAAATCTACCTTTTAATAAAAATTATCCCTTAGATATCTTCCATAAAGGAACGATCTAGCTGGTTAAATGCACGTTTTAGCAAGTCAGCCAACGCCATATAATCGGGTTGGTGTTCAACTGGTGCCATCGCAATTCCCGCTTCGGTAAATTTATCACGGATCTCATAAAACCAGCTTAGCAAGCTGGATGGCAAAGGTGTCGCCGCACGTTTTCCTAACCACCATAAACCTTGCATTGGCAAACTACAGGCAAAAAGTGCCGTGGCAATGGCAGGTCCCAATTGCCCACCTAACGCGATTTGCCATGCTAATGTAAAAATTGCAATGGGCGGCATAAAGCGAATACCAAAGCGTACCGCCTTGTTAATACGAATTTCGGGGAATATCGGCGACAGTTTTTTCTCCATAGGAAAAGCCTTCAGATAGCGGTTACCTAATCTAAAGCGCTTAAAAAAACCGGGCGGTGTACTTTGCAATGTACTCATGAAACGTTTCCTATCGACTTCTTAAAAACTGAGGCAATAATTTATAAATTACGCATGGTAAAATGATAGCACATTTAAGGTAACGAAATTATTTCATTACATTTACCTTAAGTTAAGTCACTTTACTAAATATCAGCTATTCTAATAGCAATGTAACCCTGTGCTATAACACCACTTTATACGTCACTTATGATTTTAATCAATCAAAGTCCCTATTTTTAAAAAAAACGTATAAAATATAAAATATTTTTAGTAGAATCTGCCACATTTAGAATTGCTGTTGCATTTGTTACTTTGTAGCTTTATCCATCTTCGATACTGAAGATAGACAACAGTTATATATTGGGGTTTTTGGTCGTTATTTCAACACTAGGTGCGAAGGTTTACTTTTATATACCTTGGCAAAAAAGATAGCGCCTGTTTTATCAAACCCCTAGAGGTCTCACGATCTTTAACTTTTTCGCCTTTAACATGATATCAATCATGATGTTTCAGGTCATAAATACGCTAGGCTCTAGCAGTATATTTTTAATCTGAGTCTTTTCATGTTGTTTAAAAGGCTTCACAACAACAATTAACGATAGGTATTTCCATGTCAAGTAAGCTGGTACTGGTTCTAAACTGCGGTAGCTCCTCACTGAAATTCGCCATCATCGACCCAACTAATGGCGATGAATTTTTATCTGGATTAGCTGAGTGCTTTAACCTCCCGGAAGCCCGTATTAAGTGGAAAATGGATGGTGCTAAGAAAGAAGCGCCTTTAGGTGCTGGTGCAGCGCATAGCGAAGCATTGGATTTCATTGTTAACACTATTCTTGCTGAAAAACCTGAGCTATCAGAGCAAATCACCTCCATCGGTCACCGTATTGTTCATGGTGGTGAGAAATTTACCTCTTCTGTATTAATCACAGATGAAGTGATTGAAGGCATCGAAGCGGCTATTCCATTCGCGCCATTGCATAACCCTGCTCATCTCATCGGTATTGAAGAAGCAAGAAAATCCTTCCCGCATCTGGTCAACAAAAATGTCGCTGTCTTTGATACCGCATTCCATCAGACCATGCCGCAGGAAGCTTATCTGTATGCATTGCCATACGAATTATATTCAGAGCATAGTATTCGCCGTTATGGTGCGCACGGTACAAGCCATTACTATGTTTCCCGTGAAGCTGCGAAAAAACTCAACAAACCTGTTGATGAGCTAAATGTTATCACTTGCCACCTAGGCAATGGTGGTTCTGTTACTGCTATTGTTAACGGTAAATGCGTTGATACTTCAATGGGTTTAACGCCATTAGAAGGTCTGGTAATGGGAACACGTAGTGGTGATATCGACCCTGCAATTATTTTCCATTTACATGATTCTTTAGGTATGAGTGTTGAGCAAATCAACAAGATGCTGACCAAAGAGTCTGGTTTATTAGGTTTAACTGGCGTAACAAGTGACTGCCGCTATGTTGAAGATAACTACGGCACTAAAGAAGACGCAACTCGCGCAATGGATGTTTTCTGCCATCGTTTGGCGAAATACGTTGGTGCATATAGTGCTCTGATGGAAGGCCGCCTTGATGCTATCATCTTCACGGGTGGTATTGGTGAAAACTCAGCGCAAGTTCGTGAAATTACCTTGAAGAAACTGGCTATCCTTGGTTTCGAATATGACCACGAACGTAACTTAGCGGCGCGCTTCGGTAAAGAAGGTTTAATCACTACCGATAACAGCCGCCCAGCACTGGTTATCGCAACCAATGAAGAGTTGGTTATCGCCCAAGATACTGCGCGTTTAACCGCATAAGCAACTTCTACCGCCAGCAACCTGCTGGCGGTATCGTTTTGTCATTAGAGTAACCGAAATAAAGAGGTTCCCGTGTCCCGTACAATTATGTTAATACCTACTGGCACCAGCGTTGGCTTAACTAGCGTTAGCCTAGGTGTCGTTCGCTCAATGGAACAAAAAGGTGTTCAATTAAGCGTTTTCAAACCTATCGCACAGCCACGCGTCTCTGGCAATAAAGACCAAACCACTGAAGTCCTGCGCTCTCATTCAAGTATTACCACCATTGTTGAACCACTAACAATGGAATACGTAGAATCGCTACTGACCTCTTCCAAAAAAGATGTGTTAATGGAAGAAATCGTCGCTCGCTATCATGACCACACAAAAAATGCGGAAGTGATTTTAATTGAAGGTTTAGTGCCAACGCGTAAACATTCATTTGCTCAATCATTAAACTATGAAATTGCCAAAACATTAGGCGCAGAGATTGTTTTCGTCACTGCACCAGGCAACAGTTCAATCACACAAATGCAAGAGCGTTTAGAGTTAGTACGTAACGAATTTGGCGGCCAACGTAATAAAAATATCATCGGCGTTATTATCAATAAGGTGAATGCACCTGTTGATGAACAAGGTCGTACTCGCCCTGACCTATCTGAAATCTTTGATGATTCAACCAAAGCGACTGTGGCTAACCTCGATACTAAGCAACTTTCTGCGCTGAATCTGCCTGTGCTGGCATCCATTCCATGGAACTTTGATTTAATTGCCACCCGTGCAATTGACATGGCAAAACACTTGGGTGCAGAGATTGTTAACGAAGGCGAAATCAAAACTCGTCGCGTTAAATCTGTGACTTTCTGCGCACGTAGCATCCCGCACATGCTTGAACACTTCCGTCCAGGCTCATTATTAGTGACCTCAGCGGATCGTCCTGATGTATTAGTTTCTGCATCACTGGCGGCAATGAACGGAGTTGAAATCGGTGCAGTTCTACTAACTGGTGGCTATAACATCGATGCGCCTATTCGCCAACTTTGTGAACAAGCCTTCGAAACTGGCTTGCCTGTTTTCATGGTGAAAAGCAATACATGGCAAACATCCCTGAATCTACAAAGCTTTAGCTTAGAAGTCCCAGCTGATGACCATGAACGTATTGAAAAAATTCAAAACTATGTGGCTCGTCATATTAGTAGCGACTGGATTGAATCATTGGTTGCAGACTCTGAGCGCCCTAACCGCTTATCACCTCCTGCATTCCGTTATCAGTTAACAGAGTTAGCTCGTAAAGCGGGCAAGCGTATTGTTCTTCCTGAAGGCGATGAACCACGCACAGTTAAAGCTGCATCTATCTGTGCAGAGCGCGGCATTGCAACTTGCGTACTGTTAGGTAACCCAGAAGATATTCGTCGTGTTGCTGCTGCACAAGGTATTGAACTCGGTACTGGCATTGAAATTGTTGACCCAGTTAAAGTACGTGAAGAATACGTTGCTCGCCTCGTTGAATTACGTAAGAGCAAAGGAATGACTGAGGTTGTTGCTCGTGAGCAATTAGAAGATAACGTTGTATTAGGCACATTAATGCTAGAGAAAGGCGAAGTGGATGGCCTAGTTTCTGGTGCTGTTCATACGACGGCAAATACTATCCGTCCACCGTTGCAATTAATTAAAACAGCACCGGGTAGCTCATTAGTTTCTTCTGTGTTCTTTATGTTATTACCAGAACAAGTATTTGTTTACGGTGACTGCGCTATCAACCCAGACCCAACTGCAGAGCAATTATCTGAAATCGCTATCCAATCTGCGGATTCTGCCAAAGCGTTCGGTATCGACCCACGTGTTGCGATGATTTCTTACTCTACAGGCGATTCAGGTGCGGGTAGTGATGTTGAGAAAGTGCGTGAAGCAACGCGTTTAGCACAAGAAAAACGCCCTGATTTAATTATCGATGGTCCATTACAATATGACGCGGCTGTTATGGCAGATGTCGCTAAGTCAAAAGCACCTAATTCACCAGTTGCAGGTAAAGCGACCGTATTTATCTTCCCAGACTTGAATACCGGTAATACCACGTATAAAGCCGTACAACGTTCTGCTGACTTAGTCTCTATTGGTCCAATGCTGCAAGGTATGCGTAAACCAGTCAATGACTTGTCACGCGGTGCATTAGTTGATGACATCGTGTATACCGTTGCGTTAACTGCTATCCAAGCAGTACAAAACGAAAACGCTTAATTCATCTCTTTATGCTAAAAAGCGCTCAACTGAGCGCTTTTTTATTGCCTGATTATTTTTAACTATCTTTTACGCGTAAATAATGAAACCACTACCGCAACAATAATATTCAGAATAAATGCAGCAATACCGATATTCATAAAGCTCAAACTTTCTCCTAACCAAGGGAACAATTGTGCTAAAGAAATTTTCTCTATATAGGTTACCGCAAGGAATAAAACCCCCGCAGAAATGCCACAAATAGCACCCGCAGGGGTCATTGGATTTTTCTGTTTAAAACTCATCAACAAAGCTGGGAAAAACTGCGCAACAATATTGACCCCGAGTAACATAATAGCCACCAAGGTATCGTTACTGTGGAAAATAAAATACAAGCTGACTAACGCAACGACAGGCACCATAAAGCGTGCATAAACACCAGACTGGCGTTTTTCTTCACTCACCCCCATCGCTTTTTGTACAACTCCCGCTAACATATTAGAGGTGGTTAGTAGCAACATTGAACCAGGGACGAGTGCCGTTAACATTCCAGCAGCACCAATAAAACCGACCACAATAGGTGAGAAGGTGCTTTTAGATATCTCAAACAACGATAAATCCACAGCTGAACCTTCAAGATGCGGAATTTGTAATATAGACGCATAACCCACAAAAAATGCAAATAACATAATTAAGCTATAGGCAGGAATTAAAATACTATTGCGTTTTAAGGATTTTTCATCTTTAGCCGTAAATACCGCAGCCATATAATGTGGCCAACAGAAATAGGCAACCACAGATAAGAATATTGTGGAAATATACCAAGGGATATTTAGACCCGTTTCGGAGAATGTTAAAAAGCTTGGCATCGCCGTATCTATCGCTTTAAACATCTCCCCAAAGCTACCGTAATAATGAAGTGGGATATAAATACCAATAAATACGACCACAATTAAAATCATTAAATCTTTCAGTGCTGATGTCCAAGCTGACCCATGAATACCGGAGATCATCACAAACAACGTCACTGCAATAATTCCAATCCATATGGCAATATCTGCAGGAATTGCGCCATAAGACGCTTGTGAAACAATAATGCCTAATCCTTTAAGCTGCAAAACAAATAAAGGCACCATCGCAGCAATAGAAATCAAGCTAATTAATAACCCTAACCCCGGGCTTTGGTATTTCTTGGTAAATAACTCAGAAATCGTTCTGACATCATTATCTTTTGCAAAGCGCCATACTCTTGGATGTACCCAGTATAAAAAGATCCCCATAAAAGCATTGACCGCTAAGGTATATAAAATTGCAGGTCCTTTACCGTAAGCCCAGCCGCTTCCACCAAGAAAAGTAAACGTGGTATATATTTCCCCTGCACTTAGAAGGAAAACTAGCAATGCACCATAGCTGCGCCCACCGACAGACCACCCTTCGTGATCCATCGTTTTGCCCTTTTTAGCACGGATAGCAAGATAAATGCTAAATAGGAAAAAAATTGTAATAATAATTAATGCGGAACTCATGATGTTTCCTTCGTATTTTTATTATCTAATACATTGATTAATAACATAACTAAGGCTGTAACAATCACCCATGAGACAATCCAGAACATTAAAAATGGCAAGCCCATAACAAAAGGCTCTACTTGATTGGCATAATAGATACCTACGGTTAATGCGAGGATTGGAAAAATAACTAAATAATGATACCACTTCATATACCACCCCTTATTCCACTGGCCCGAAAGAAATTAATTCACGAGGCAAATGACTTAACATTTCTACTCCGTCTTCAGTAATAAGCAGCATATCTTCAATCATAATGCCACCAACACCAATCCCGTAATACGGCGTTTCTAAACTCATCACCATCCCAGCTCTAAATATTTCTGTCGTCGCAGCGCTCACAAAAGGGGCTTCCTCTAACCCAACGAACACCCCATCACCATGACCTAGGTGCCCACGATTATAATGAGGCAAACCTGAAGAACGAATGAGAGCCATTGTTTCATTAAAAACATCACTTAATGCAACGCCAGGTGCAACTCGGCTTAACATATATTGATGACCTTTTAAGATAGTTTGATAAATATCAGCGACTTTTTCATTCGGTTGACCAACCACAAATGTCCTTGCAATATCAGCACCGTAACCAGCCACATCTACACCACAGTCAAATTTAATTAAGTCACCTTCTTTTGCTGGTTGATCATCTGGGATCATTTTGGGTGAAAAATCACTGCCCACTGAAATTAAATTGAAGCGACTATAGTTCGTTTCAGGGAATTCCATCACTTTAGCTTTAAAAGCAGCGGTTAATTCCGCTGAAGTACAGCCAATCCTGATTAATTTACTCGCAGCAGCGATACCGGCTTCTGTAATTTGTGCGGATTTTCTGAGATGAGCAATTTCCCACTCACTTTTAATCATGCGTAATTCATTAAATAACGGCGAAGAATCAACCAAATTTAAACCAGGAATAACCTTATCCAACCATACCTTACCGGTATGTGTAATTTGGTTTAATTCAATCGCAACCGGTTTTCCATAAACCCCCGCTTCAGACAACGCTTCTTTGAGTAAATTGAAAATTGTTTCTATTGGGCTATTAATTGGCCTTGGTTTTACCACTTTGCCATTTTCCGGGTTGTAAGGGTCGTCTACATCCACCCAAATTGGAAATGTTTTAATCTTTGCATTAGGCATTTGAAGTGACAAGTTTGCTGCTTCAAATTCATTCATAATAACCAATGATTCTATGGAAGGATCGCGAAAAATAACCGCAATCGCAGAGCCTGTTTGCCTGAAAGTATACATAAAGAAGCTCGCAAAACCGGTTAGGTGATAGAAGTTATCACCCACGGTTGCGATTAATGCTTCAATTCCTTCACGCTCCATAATCTCACGAGCTTTATTGGTTACGTTCTCAAGGTGTTGTTGTTTCAAAAAAGTATTCTGTTTATCAATTGTCATTTTTATTCTCTCGAAGCGTTATATATACATCAAGCAGTGCATCATATCGCAAACGATAAATGTTAAGTTCTGTCACATTATATCTAGTGTGGAAATGAATACATCGTTTAGCATGCAAGTTGGTTATAACTAATCGTTATATATTAGCCAGAAATTAACTTTGCTAGAGATTTGATTTTGGGAGAAAAAAATTAAAGGGCTAAATAAAACAGCCCTTTAATAATTTAAATCTGATCGGTTATGAATTTTCAGCACAAGTGATGGTTTTTTCTAACTCATTATTGCGAGTTAACCATAAGGAAAGTGCTTTGAGTGAATCTGGCGTAAATTCATCACAGCGCGCGCTGATCTCTTTAGGGGTCAACCAACTGACTTCAACAACTTCAGATTCTTGTAAAGCAAATGGACCATGACTCACACAGCTAAACAACCCACCCCATACACGACAATGCGCATCTTCAAAGTAAAAATGGCCATGTTCAGCAAAAGGAACGCCAGCAATACCTAGCTCTTCTTCAGCTTCACGCTTTGCAGAATCAAGAATGTTTTCACCTTGCGTAACCACTCCTCCAGCTGTTGCATCGAGGAAACCGGGGTGAAAATCTTTAATGTCTGTGCGTCGTTGAACCAATATTTTGCCCATTCCGTCATGAACAACAATGTAAGTTGCACGATGACGTAGGTTTTCTGCTCGCATTTGGCTACGTGTTGCCTGAGCAATCACAGTATTGTCTTCATCAACAATATCGACCCATTCAACAACTTCGGTTTGTTGTTCCATCCTGTAAACCTTTTATTTTTAAGCTAAAACTGCTTATATCATTAGACTGATTATTATTGTATGCCTGACAATACCAATCTGCATTGATCCGCACCTATGAAAATGATCCTAGCTGAATTTGTGATTGGTTGCCATCATAAAAAGCACTTCTTATTACAGTGATAATGAAACCGAATTTTTTAAAGGCAGGCTAAGCAAATCATACAAATTGTGTTCACAAATGCTATAGTTAAATCATAACGCTGTAGTTTGTTACTGATCTCAGGGATATCCCCTAAATAGTTCAAATTGCAGCTAGGCGCCAAGAGATGGCAGCCTTAGGAGCATACACAAGTATGTGACTAAGGTGACAAAACGTAAGCAACAACGCTGCAGTTTGAAATATGACGGGGATGGCGATGAAGATACTCATAACAGGCGGCACCGGGCTAATCGGAACACCACTAATCCAAAAACTGATTTCTCTTGAGCATCAGGTTACTGTATTAAGCCGCTCTCCACAAAAAGTTTATAGCCAGTTTTGCAAGGCTGTTGAGTGCTGGACGTCTCTCAATGGTAAAACCCACTTAAATGACTTCGATGCTGTCATTAACCTAGCAGGCGAACCTATTGCTGATAAGCGCTGGACAGAGGAACAAAAAAAGTTACTGTGTGATAGCCGTTGGAAGTTAACTCAGCAGCTTAGTGAGTTAATCACAGCCAGTGAAACCCCTCCCCGGGTATTTTTATCGGGCTCTGCTGTCGGCTATTATGGCAATCAGGGCCAATCGGTCGTTACCGAAGACGAACAGCCCCATGATGAATTTACTCACCAACTCACACAGCATTGGGAAGCTTTAGCCGCTAATGCTCAGTCAGAAAAAACTCGCGTTTGTTTATTACGCACTGGCCTTGTGTTATCAGCGAATGGCGGTTTACTTGCCAAAATTCTCCCTATTTTTAAAATGGGTGCAGGTGGGCCAATTGGTGACGGGAAACAATACATGCCGTGGATACATATCAACGATATGGTTCGTGCAATTTGTTTTCTATTAGATAACCCAACGCTTTCTGGCCCCTTTAATATGACCTCACCTTATCCAGTCCATAATGACCTATTTTCCGCCACATTAGGTGAAGTTATTAATCGCCCTTCATTTGTACGAACGCCCGCTTTTGTGATTAAAGCCATCATGGGGGAATCCGCAGCGCTGGTATTGGGTGGCCAACAGGCGATCCCCAAACGGTTAGAAGAGGCAGGCTTTCAATTTGAACATATCGAGTTAAAAGAAGCACTAACTGACTTACTTATTCCACATACTGATGAGTAAGGGTTATTTCGCCCCCTGCCAACGATGAAATAGGTCTTGTTCCAGTTCGATATCAAACTGATCAAGGATACGATTAACTGTTTGGTCAATAATATCTTGAATAGTTTCAGGCTGGTGATAAAACGCAGGCATGGGAGGCATAATCACGGCTCCCATCTCCGCCGCTTGCACCATCAAACGTAAATGGCCGACGTGCAATGGCGTTTCGCGTACACCTAACACCAATTTTTTACCTTCTTTAAGCACTACGTCCGCCGCCCTAGTGACCAACGTATCAGTATAACTGTGAACAATACCTGATAACGTTTTCATGGTGCAGGGCATGATCACCATCCCAGCAGTACGGAACGAACCGGAAGAAATCGCTGCAGCAATATCACGACTGTCATAGTTATGGTCGGCTAACTGTTGAACGTCTTTCACCGTGTAAGTTGTTTCAAGTGCTAATGTTTGACGGGCGGCCGCACTCATCACTAAATGGGTTTCTACCTCTTTGACAGGCTTCAACACTTCAAGCAAACGGACGCCATAAATAGCCCCACTCGCGCCAGTTAACCCAATGATCAGTTTTTTCATTTCGCTGCCCTATTCACGATAACTCAGCGCATTATATACAATATTCACTAAAATTGCAGATACCAACAATGCTGCAATCCTACCTATAACGAAAATTTAAGCCATCAGCCACAATCCCAATTATACACGACTCGACTAAAATCTCTTTTTTTCAGGTCATCTGGGTGAATAAAGAAATTACCGACTCCCATATCTCCCCACATGATCCCTATTTCATAATCGGTATTTATTTGTAGAAGCAATTCATATTGTTGAATATCTTCTTCGTATTCTCTTGGGTCGGTTTGAGTGAAAAACGGATAGCCGCCGATGCAGTGTGCCCCTGATTCAAACGTATCACTGTAGGGCTCAACCCATTCATCGTAAAAATCTTCCCCTTCAAATTGCTCTTCATAATCATAGAGGTTATCAACCCCTAATATTTTCTGACCAAATTGGAAATCATCGATGCTGATGAACTGTTCCGCAGGCGTATATTCAATACTGTATTGGTGATCTATAGGGGTATAGTAATCATCGGAATGAGCCGCAATCACGGCAGAAAAATCTTGAGTTAATTGGCTGGCATCTTCAATAATATCTTCCCAATAAATAATGCGGAAATCTTCCTGTTTTTGCCTGTGTTCAAAGTCGGCTCCATATAAGTCATCACCACCAATAAAAAACTGTAAAATCCCCTTTTCAGGGTAATTTTCTAATATAGGCATTTGTGCAAAGTTAATTTGGGCAAGCAACTTGAGTGGCATCCCTTCGATATTCGTCGGATATTTTTCATTTAGTGGCAAATACGGCATTCCCCCAACACGACTATCCCATAAAATATAGTCTTCAACTGGGGTTAACGTCATTTCAACAAGGGATTTTTTAGTGGATTTGATTTTATCTACAAAAGGTTTAATCACATCAGGAAGGGAGTTGAAATCAGCCATATATCGCTCCAAATAGGCAGTTAATGTCCCTCTAGCTTACTCGATTTTTACGTATTTTAAATCAGATATAACTGTAACTTAGGCCTTCATTTGACGTCATAGTTTTCTTGATATTTTAGGCTACAGATTAAAGATGGGAAAAATCAGAATCACTGTGGATTTTCTATATAGTTAGGGTTACAGCTAGGCGGCTAGCAAAGAGACCCTAGGAGCGTAGAAAACTACGTGACTAGGGCGAATTTGTGAAGCCAACAACGCTGTAGCCCAAACTATGACGAAAATTGACGAAAATTTAGCCTTCGTTATAAATCTCTAGGTCTTCAACCTCACTCTGATCCTTCAACTTTAACTCATCGTCTTTTCGTAAGTTTTCTAGGTAGTCTAAATAACTTTGGTCGATATCTTTGGTCACATAAATGCCATCAAACACGGAACACTCAAATTCTGTAATTTCAGGGTTTTCTTCACGCACCGCGTCGACTAAATCCGTTAAATCTTGGAAAATTAGCCCATCTGCGCCGATAAGTTTGCGAATTTCATCCACTTCGCGCCCGTGTGCAATCAATTCATTTGCATTTGGCATATCAATGCCATATACGTTTGGGAAACGCACTTCGGGTGCCGCTGAGGCAAAGTAAACATTTTTTGCTCCGGCTTCACGCGCGAGTTCAACGATTTGCTCAGATGTTGTGCCGCGAACAATGGAGTCATCAATGAGTAAGACGTTTTTATCACGAAACTCTGCACGGTTCGCATTGAGCTTACGACGGACTGATTTGCGACGCTCTTGCTGACCCGGCATGATAAATGTACGGCCTACATAGCGGTTTTTCACGAAACCTTGGCGGTACGGTTTATCAAGAATATGCGCGATTTCTAAGGCGATATCACACGATGTTTCTGGAATAGGAATTACCACATCGATGTTTAAGTCTTCCCATTCGCGAGCAATTTTAGCGCCCAGTTTTTGCCCCATACGTAACCTTGCGTTATACACAGACACTTTATCAATAAAAGAGTCTTGGCGAGCAAAATAGACATACTCAAAAATACATGGGGTTAATTGCGGGTTATCAGAACATTGGCGTGTAAATAATTGGCCTTTTTCTGTCACATATACCGCTTCGCCAGGCGCCACATCGCGTAAAAACTCGAAACCTAAAGTATCAAGCGCAACACTTTCAGAAGCGACCATATATTCATGTTCACCACTTTCAGTAATGCGGCGCCCTAATACTAACGGACGAATACCGTGAGGATCACGGAAGGCTAACATGCCATGGCCAATAATTAATGCCACACAAGCATACGCACCGCGTAATTTTTTGTGCATCGCGGACACAGCACTGAAAACATTGTCTGGCTCGAGAGGGAAATGATCAAACCTATCCAGCTCATGGGCTAATACGTTCAGTAATATTTCAGAATCAGAAGTGGTGTTAACATGGCGGCGCGCTGTTTCAAATAAACTCCGAGTGAGTTCATGAGCGTTTGTCAGATTACCATTATGCGCAAGTGTAATACCAAAAGGTGAGTTTACGTAGAAAGGTTGCGCCTCGGAAGCACTTGAGCTACCTGCCGTTGGGTAACGGACGTGCCCTAACCCCATGCAGCCCTGTAATCTCAGCATATGACGTGTTTCAAACACATCTTTAACAAGGCCATTTGCTTTGCGTAAACGAATGTTGTTTTTGCCATCAATAGTGGCAATACCTGCTGCATCTTGCCCACGATGTTGAAGCACCGTGAGAGCATCATAAATTGATTGGTTTACCGGTGTAACACCGGCGATACCGACAATACCGCACATTTAGTCTTTCCTCATCAGCCAGACGGAGAAATGTTCTCCGGTAGGAAACTTGACGCATTTTGCAGGTAGTCAAAAAACCACCTGATTATATGACTGAACTGCGGAATAAGTTCCGAACGCTGCCAGTCCTCACTTTGAGGTAATGGTGTAAAGGTATCGAGAAAAAACAGCAATGCCGAAACAATCAATACACCACGCAACGCACCGAAGCAGATCCCCAGAACACGATCTGTGCCTGACAACCCCGTTTTTTGTACTAATGAGCTAATCACATAGTTTACGACTGCGCCAACAATCAAAGTGGCAATAAACAGTGCGGCGATAGCAATGCCATTTCTAACCAGCACATCCTCAAAGCGAGTAAAATAGTCAGCTAAATAAGGATAAAACGTACTTGCAACAAAAAAAGCACAGCCCCATGTAACCAGTGAGAGCGCCTCTCGTACAAACCCACGGATCAAGCTAACTAATGCCGAGAAGCCAATAATGGCGATAATTGTGTAATCTATCCAGACCATATTCCATTCCAAAATTCGCACTCGCGACATCAGCGAAGTGCATTCTAACAGAAAACGAAAACGTTTGCGTAACCATTTTTCTATCAAATTAAAAAAAATAGCGGCGAAAAGAAAAAATCATAATCGCCGCAGTAAGTTACTAAATCCCCTTACCTTTTAGGGATTATTTAAATTCTATTTTAAGGTTTATAGCTTTGAATTATCCCTTTTGTTCCCGTAATCCTATTCAGTTCTGGTAAAGCCGCTTCTAGCCTTTGCCTTGAGGCCTCAGGCCCTACGTAAATCCGCGTGAGTTTATTATTCACTGGTTTTGCAGGAACAGTATAAACTTGGTAACCAGACAACCTGAGCTGTGCGACTATCTCCTCAACTTTACTCGCATTGTTCAATGCGATGACTTGCACCACAAATGCTTTGCCTTGTGGCTGAGATTTCTGCTCGGGCTTAGGTTCAGGTTTCGGTTGTGGCTTCGGCTCAACTTTAGGCTCAGGCTTCGGTTCTGGCTTTGTGGGTTCAACTACGCTTGGTGCGGGAGTTGTCGTCGATGGCCGTGTTTCAACCTGTTCGTTTTGCTGCTGCGTAATCGCTTCTGATAACATGGCTTCAGAAGCCCCTTCTGAAGAAGCTGTTGTTGTCGTACTTACAATAGGCGCTATTGCCTCAATGTCTTCTTCATCACCTGGTTTAGGGATAATAGGAATGGCCGCAAATTCATTTTCATTGTATTTCTTATCGCCATCAAGCAGAGCAGGAAGCACAATGACCCCCACTGCAACAAGCACAATGGCGCCAGCAAGTCGATTCTGAAATTTACTAGCCACCGGCACTATCCTTCTTGATTTTCCAATAACATCATAACGTGAGCGACGGTATGAAATGACCCGCACACCACAATCACATCTTGCTCATTAGCATCGACGCAAGCTTGCTGCCACGCTTTTTCTACGCTTTCAAACTGGTTAGCTGTGGGTAAATATTGACTAAGTTGGGCCACATCTGCTCCCCTAAACTCAGTTAATGGCGCAAGGTACCAGTCGGTGACTTGTTGTGATAAGCACTCAAGCGTCCCTTTGATATCTTTATCGCCTAGCATCCCTACCACCGCGAGAATGCGACGGTTTTTAGTTTCCGGTAAGGCCGCTAATTTACTGACTAAGTACCCTGCGGCATGGGGGTTATGCGCTACATCCAATATCATTAACGGTTTTTCACCAATAATTTGGAAGCGCCCCGGTAATTGAGCAGATTTCAAACCTTGATGAATAGCGGACTCAGTCACTTTTTGGGCAATATCAGCATCAATTTCCAATAAGCAACTCACCACACCCAGCGCTGTTGCTGCGTTCGCTAAAGGTACATTGGGTAACGGTAAATCATGCCATTCACGCTGTGAACTTTTCCATGACCAGCTATTTGCTTGCTCACTGTATTGCCAATCCGTACCACGGCGAAATAGCTGTGTACCTAGCTGCTCAGCCACTTGGGCAATTGAAGCAGGCATGTCCGGTTCACCGACCACTCCATAGTGATTTTTGCGGAAAATACCGGCTTTTTCATAACCAATATGTTCACGGTCTGCACCTAACCAATCTGTATGGTCTAAGGCAATACTGGTGATCGCCGCAATATCCGCATCAACGACATTGGTCGCATCTAACCGACCGCCTAAACCGACTTCTAAAATCACAATATCGAGTTTAGCTTGCTTAAATAATTGTAACGCCGCCAAGGTGCCGTATTCAAAATAGGTGAGAGAAATATCTGCACGTTGTGCTTCAATTGTGGCAAATGCTTCACAGAAATCAGACTCAGGGAGCTCTTGGCCTTGAATACGAACGCGTTCGGTATAACGAATAAGGTGCGGTGAACTGTAAACCCCAACTTTTAACCCAGATGCCATAAAAATAGACTCTAGCGTATGGCAAGTTGTCCCTTTTCCGTTGGTCCCAGTGACAGTGATAACTTTAGGTGCAGGTTGCGTTAGGTTCATTTTCCTAGCAACTTGACCGACTCGCTCCAACCCCATATCAATATTTTGACTATGTAAGTCGGTGAGATAAGAAAGCCAAGCCTCCAATGGAGACTTGGCATTAGGAATGATTAGATTACTCATCATCTTTTTTATGCTTTTCAGAATCCTTTTTTGGCTCTTGGGCATCAAGTTCATCAACGGCGTTAATGTCGATTTCAACCGTTTCCGCTACGATGATAGGCGTGTCATTAAAGCTTGGTTTATTGGTTAACATCGCTAACACTTCAGCTAAGCGATCACGCATCTCAGGGCGGCGAACTATCATATCAATCGCACCTTTCTCAAGTAAGAATTCACTGCGTTGGAAACCTTGCGGTAACTTTTCACGAACCGTTTGTTCGATAACACGTGGCCCTGCGAAACCAATTAATGCTTTCGGCTCTGCCACATTAATATCCCCTAACATCGCTAAACTTGCAGACACCCCACCCATGGTTGGGTCGGTCAATACAGAGATGTAAGGTAAACCACGTTCTTGCAATTTTGCCAAAGCTGCACTGGTTTTTGCCATCTGCATCAATGATAACAGCGCTTCTTGCATACGCGCACCGCCACTTGAAGAGAAACAAACCAACGGGCAGTTATCTTCCAGAGCTTGCTCCACTGCACGCACGAAACGCGCGCCAACAACAGAGGCCATTGAACCGCCCATAAAAGCGAACTCAAACGCCGCAGCCACCACAGGCATACCTTTCAACGTGCCTTTCATCACGATGATCGCGTCTTTTTCACCTGTTTCTTTTTGCGCAGCAGCAATACGGTCTTTATATTTTTTTGAATCTTTGAACTTAAGAATATCTTTTGGCTCAAGTTCACTGCCCAATTCCGTTGTTGAGTTTTCATCAAGGAAGGTTTCTAAGCGCTGACGTGCGTGAATTCGCATATGGTGGTCACATTTTGGACACACGGATAAATTACGCTCTAATTCAGCACCATATAATACTTGCCCGCAGCTATCGCATTTGGTCCAAACCCCTTCAGGGATATTGGCTTTGTGTGATTGGGTCAAGTTACCTTTCTTTAAAATTTTTTCAATCCAGCTCATTAATGGACCTTTTTGTCTGATTCACTCTGGTTATCACCAGTATGTAATTTTTTGCCATTAAACCACAATGATATCTCACTGTAGATAAAAACTTGTTAAACCGCTTAGCGGTTATCGATTTTTTGCGCTGCCGCACGCTTTTCTTTCGCCGCTATTCGACGATGACGAATAATTTCAACCACACCCGGCAGAATTGAAACAAAGATAATCGCGACTATCAGTAATTTCAAATTGTTTTGCACGAACGGTAATTCACCAAAGAAATAACCCGCATAAGTGAATAATAATACCCAAATAAACGCGCCCGTCACATTATAAAAAGCAAAGTGACGATAAGACATTTTCCCCATTCCTGCAACGAATGGTGCAAAAGTTCTGACTATCGGCACAAAGCGTGCCAGTATAATCGCTTTACCGCCATGTTTTTCATAAAAAGCATGAGTTTTATCTAAATAAACACGACGAAAAATCTTCGAGTCTGGATTTCTGAATAATTTCTCACCAAAAATACGCCCAATTGCGTAGTTTACAGCATCACCAATAATCGCTGCCGTAATCATTAAAGCGACCATTAAATGGACATTCAGGTCATTGCTGTCTAATGACGCAATCGCGCCAGCAACAAATAATAACGAATCTCCAGGTAAAAATGGTGTGACCACTAACCCTGTTTCACAAAATAGGATCAGAAATAGGATACCATAGACCCATGTACCATAATCTCTGACCAGTTCAGCAAGATGGACATCGATGTGTAAAATAAAGTCGATAATAAAAGTGATAAATTCCATAAAATCCTCATTGATAATAGCATCCATGCTATTTACAAAAATTATGAGATAAATAAAAATTCGCTTTACATCAGTTCATCTGCCAGAAAAAGCGGCCCCATCACATTCTGAGGTAACTCAAATTTCTCTGGGTAATCGACACTCACTAAATACAGCCCTTCCGCTTTTGCGGTTGCAGCTGCCTTGGTACGGTCTTTTAACTCAAGAAGATGCGCCATCCAATCAATGTTTTGATTGCCACAACCAATCTCCAACAGACTTCCGACAATATTTCTCACCATATGGTGAACAAACGCATTGGCTTTGATATCTACCACCACATAATGACCGTGGCGACTGACATTCACATGCATCACATTACGCCATGGCGACTTCGACTGACACTGGACTGCTCTGAATGAGGTAAAATCACGCTCACCCAATAGCGCCTGTGCCGCTCCATGCATTCTTTTTTCATCGAGTGGATAATGAAAGTGCGTTACGCCACTCGATAAAATTGCTGGCCGATAACGGTGATTAAAAATCACGTAGCGATATCGACGCGCTGTTGCACTAAAGCGTGCATGAAACTCCTCGGCCACCGGTTTACACCAGCGGACAGCAATATCAGAGGGCAAATGCGTATTCGCCCCCATAGTCCAAGCCGCTTCTTTGCGGATGGCAGAGGTTTCGAAATGCACCACTTGCCCTGTAGCATGAACGCCTGCATCTGTGCGCCCTGCGCAAAACACGCTAATTGGCTCCGCTGCAATTTTTGACAAGGCTTCTTCTAAACAACCTTGAATACTTTTCACTTCTTGCTGACGCTGCCAACCAAAATAACGACTGCCGTTGTATTCAATACCTAATGCGATTCGATACAACTGTGTAGGCTTAGACATTAGTAAAACAGCTCCTGAGCCAGTTTTTCTGCTGTTTCTACCGCCATCAATGCCCCACCGAAACGCACGTTATCAGCCACTGACCAAAATTGTAAAATTTCAGGTATGCCATAGTCATTACGTACACAACCAATGCTTAATTGGTCATTACCTGACGCTTCAGTCACCTGTGTAGGATAATCACCCTCTTCTGAGACCTGAATATCTTCAAAACGTTCAAGTTCATCGTTAACTTCTTCTGCACTCATTGGGCGCAATGTTTCTAAATGAACAACTTGTGCATTACCATAAAAAACAGGGGATTGGATAAAGCTCACCGCCACTGGCAAACCATCGTCTTGCAGTACCTTACGCACTTGCTCAACCAAACGACGTTCGTGAACCACACTGCCTTCCATGTCAGCCAGTAATGGCAACATATTGAACGCGAGTTGCTTACTAAAACGACCTTCTTCTGCAGGGATACCATTTAATAAACGCGCACTTTGCCCGGCCAGTTCGTCGACGGCAGCTTTACCATAACTGGAAACCGACAGCATATTTGTTAAGGTAATACGCCCTAACCCTGCGGCATCCACCAGCGGTTTAATTGCTGTTAATAGTTGGCTTACCGAGCTATCTGCCAATGAAATAATATTACGGTTGCGATAATCAGCTAGCACGTGCGGATTCACATTTGGCACGACCAACGGCACATCCGGTTCTTGGGCAAAAACACCGCTAGTATCGATAACAATGCACCCTTCTTGCGCTGCCAAATCGGCATATTCTAGGCTCACACCTTCATTGGCAGCAAAAAAGGCTATTTGTGCCTGTGACCAATCAAAATCGGCCACATTTTCAACTTGAATACTTTTACCATTAAAGCGTACGCTCTCCCCTGCACTACGCTCGCTGGCAAGTAAATACAATTCGCCGACTGGGAATTCTCTTTCTTGTAACAGTGAAATAATCGCTTCACCTACAGCACCGGTTGCGCCCAATACTGCAATATTCCAACCTTCAGTCATGGCTATTCCTCTAAAAAATAAAAAAATCAAACAACCCCCAATTATTAGGGGCTATTTAATTAGATGTTCATTTTAACTACATTTATTATGCGTGGGTTAAACGAGTCTTAAAACCCAGCGCATTCAGCTGCGATACCGTTTGTTCATGATCACAAATAATTTCAAGGGATGACCATTCACGGCGTTCTTGGTAATTTTTGCGCAGTTTATCAAATTCGCCTTTGCCCCCTGCAACCGCTCTTAACGCAGCGTCATCTCGGCGCACATCATACACGAGATGCACTAACCTTTTGAGCTGGTTTTGCGTTAATTTACCATTGAAAGTCAATTGATTGATATCTGGCTTAGGCAGTAATGATGAAAGAGAAACTTGTGACGATTTGCCGAGAAACTGGCAGTAAGCTTCATAAACTTGCGTCGTTCCTCGGGCTTTACCTTCTAGCGTATAGCCTGCAATATGCGGCGTGCCAATATCCACTAATGCTAAAAGTGCCGTATCTAAATCAGGCTCTGGCTCCCACACATCTAAGATAACGCTCAGTTTTTTTCCCCGGTTAAGTACAGATAATAGGGCTTTATTATCAACCACCTCACCCCGACTTGCGTTAATTAAAATGGTACCATCGCGCAATTTTTCTAAATGCGTTTCATCCATTAAATGGAAAGTTTTATATTCGCCTGACATATTCAGCGGAGTATGAAAGGTAATGACATCAGCGTGCTCAAGGATATCATCAAAAGAAACGAATGACTCGTCATCCCCCTTGGCTGCACGTGGCGGATCGCAGAGTAATGTTTTGACGCCCCAAGCCGATAACCTTGCAGCTAAACGCCCTCCGACATTACCGACACCTATGATCCCTACTGTTTTATCACGCAAATCAAAGTTATCACGTTCCGCTAGTAATAATAGTGAAGAAATAACATATTCAACAACGGCTATCGCATTACAACCCGGCGCTGATGAAAAACCAATATTTGCCGCCGATAACCACTCGGTATCAATATGGTCAAAACCGGCTGTCGCGGTTCCAACGAATTTAACTGGCGTATTACCAAGCAGTGATTCATTAACCTTAGTGATAGAACGCACCATTAATGCATCTGCATCAATTAATTCTTGTTCTGGTATAGGACGTCCCGGTACTGCTTTCACTTCACCAAGCTCGCTAAATAAAGTTTGAGCATATGGCATATTCTCATCGACTAAAATTTTCACGCTGTTGTCCCAATCAATAACTTTTTTGTATTGTGTCGTTATATAGATAAGTGGAACAATATTTTGCCACGGTTTAAGACAGATGCCTATGAGAGGTTGCCTTCTACGTCAAATTCTTTCGCTCGAAAACGGTCTGGTGTGACACCTGATATCTGCTGGAACATCGCAATAAAGGCGGATGCCGAGCTATACCCAACATCCAATGCGACTTCATGGACACTTTTCCCCTTTTCTAACCCGGCAACGGCATGTAAGTATCGCAAGCGTTGACGCCATTCACTAAACGACATACCTAATTCTTGCTGGCAGCGTCTTGATAACGTGCGTTCCGATGTATAATAGCGTTTTGCCCATTGTGCTAACGTCGTGTTATCGGCTGGGTCGCTTTGTAACTCTAGTAAGATTGGGGCAAGAAATTTGTCTTTTGAAATAGGCAAATAAGTATCTTGGCAAGGGGACAATGGAAATTGGTCAATCAGCACATGAGCCAAACGTAAGTCTTGCTCTGTTTCAGGCTGAACAATACCGCGTTGGTACATATCCGTCATAATTGACTGAAATATAGGGCTAAGCTTAATCACACAAGGCCGCTGGGCAAGCACTTGGTTATATTCATGAGAAAAATCGATGATCCGAAATTTGACACTTTCTTTATTAAAGCTAGCATGGGGAATGTTCGCTGGGATCCAAATGCAAAACTCTGGCGGCGCTAGATAATGTTGACCAGCCACCTCCATTTCCATAATGCCACAGACCACATACAGCATTTGCCCAAAAGGGTGTGAATGGGATTTATACTCAGTGAGGGCCGCGGTTTGCTCGTGCCGAAAAGCCACCAATTCAGGCTCTGCGATATTACATTCACTGATTTGCCAAATGTCTGATTTTAAGTTTTCCATGGTTCCTGTCTGAAAAGCGTTATCGGTTGTCTGGTTATCAGTATATATAAAAAATCGGACAGATGTATACTAGCGCCCATTCAATATGGGAGAATGTTTTAATGAAGAATCTTCTTTTTCCGCTGATTGCGGTTTTATTATGGTCAATTAATGCCATTGTTAACAAAGCGGCATCCACTGCCATTGACCCTGCGGCAATCTCATTTTACCGTTGGGCATTGGCATTTCTTGTCATGACTCCTTTCGTATTACGTTCGGTGCTCCGAAACTTTAAAACGGTTATGAAACATTGGTGGCAACTCGCCATTTTAGGCGCGCTAGGGATGATGCTATACCAAAGTTTAGCTTATTATGCGGCTCACAGCGTAAGTGCGACCTTTATGGGAATTATGAATTCAATGATCCCATTACTAACAGTAATTATTAGTATCTTTGTGCTACGCGTTATTCCTACTGTGGGGATTATATTAGGCTCAATTCTTTCATTATGTGGATTAGTATGGTTAGTGAGCCAAGGAAGCCCAAGTGCGTTATTTTCTCAAGGCTTAGGTCAAGGGGAAGCCATGATGTTGGTTGCGTCAGCTGCATACGCCCTGTACGGTGTACTGACTAAGCGTTGGTCAATCCAATTATCTAGTTGGGACTCGCTGTACGTTCAGGTTTTCTTTGGCGTTATCATGCTACTCCCTAATTTCTTGCTAGCTGAAGATGTCTCTCTGAACAGCCAAAATATCGGTTTAGTGGTATTTGCAGGGATTGCCGCCTCCATTGTTGCTCCGGCATTGTGGATCCAAGGTGTTATGCGCCTTGGTGCGAATACAACCTCTATTTTTATGAACCTAGCTCCCGTTTTCACTGCCATTATCGCTATTTTCGCCTTGGGTGAAGAACTTAAAAGCTACCATTTAATCGGTGGTGGTGTGGTATTACTCGGGGTAATGTTAGCGCAACAATTACGTACACCACTGACAGAATTATTCCGCCGTGAAAAAAAGGTGGTTCAAGAAGATTCTTGCCAGTAGAATAGAATTACAAAAGCAATAAATGCAATGTCGTCACTCATATGCCCCACTTTGTGGGGCTATGTTTGAAATCCTCGCCATTCCTTTGTTTATTTCCCCTTCATATTCCTTACCATTAATACTTTGTGACATTTTAAATCCCTCTCAAATCACCTTTAATTCGCCCACCATTGATATGATTTATCGAATTACCGTTTTTCAGATAGAGGATAATCCGATTGAATCTTCTGGAATTCCAATTAGACTTAAGCAAAATTAAATACCCCTTTAGGAGTATTAACTCCACTCAATAAGCCGTGATAATGCGATAAACCTAAATGGATCGTGGCAAGTAACCACCATAATAAGGAATGACAATGACTAAGCCGTTCAAAGTTGGGTTGTTCATATTGATAATAATTGCTGTAGCCATTGGCATTTATTTCATCAATACCACCAACTCATCCTCTCCCTCACAATTAGGCTACGACTTATATCAACAAGGTGAATCTCAAGCTGCATTTGAACAATTCCAAAAAAACGCAGATAAAGACTCACAATCCGCTTTTGCCTTAGCCATGATGTATAAAGAGGGTATTGGCACAAAAACTGATGATGTGGCAGCCCAAAACTGGCTAATTAAAGCGGCGGAAGATAACAATAAAAATGCATTATATAACCTTGGCTTTTTTCGTTATAAACACCTAATAGAAGACACTTCTACTGATGAAAACGGTTTAATTTCTTTAACTAAAGCGGCTGATCTCGGTGTCAAAGAAGCACAAGAAATGATTGGGGGTATTTATTTAGCTGATAAATACGAACAAGTTCCACAAAATATCGAACTTTCTCGCCAATATTTTACGTTGGCTTCTAACCAAGGTTCAAAACTGGCAAAATTTGCTTTGGGCTATATCGCTCATGACTTTGAAAATGACAGTAAGAAAGCCGTTGAAATATTAACACCGCTTGTCAGCAACGACTTTCCCTTACCCGCGATGTTACTCGCGTCGATATATGAAGAAGGTGGTAACGGCGTACCACCAAATCCGCTGTTAGCCAAAAAATATGAACGCCTCTCTTTTTCCTCTGCATTAGAATACATTTCTGACGCAAGTGAATTAGAGCCAGGGGCTTTATCATTGTATGGTTCACAAACAGAAGAAGAAAAACAAAAAGTCATCACTAATTTAGAAGAACGGGCGAGCCGTGGTGATGAGAACGCCATCTATGCTTTGTACCAAAAATATATGACCGGCGATGGCGTGCGGAGAAATAAAAACCGTGCGATAGTTTATCTGCGACCGCTTGTGGAAGCTAAACACCCTAAAGCCTTATATTTAAATTACAAAGCTGACACCGACCGCATTCAGGATTTAACTGATGCCGCTGATGGCCAATACCCTCCCGCGATGTATCAAGCCTATAACGTGTATTCTGGCCGTACATTTAGCGATGTTAAGCGAAATGACGCTTTAGCTGAAAAATATCTCACCGCTGCCGCAGATCTTGGCGACTTAAACGCACTTGTTACCATCAACGAGAGAGCAATCTCCAGTTACGATTTTCCAAACAAAAAACTGAGTGGTATTGTCGCCAAATACACTCCTATTTTAATGGAAAAATACCCGAACTCCGCAGATGCTTTAGTGGTAGCAAGTGAAGTTTATAGTGCTAAAGGTAGCCCATTATTTTCGCCAGAAAAAGCCTTCGCTGCTTTAGAAAAAGCAAATCGCATAGACCCCACTTATGATGCTCAGATGCAATTAGCGCGTTATTATATTAATGCTTTTGGTACTAAGCAGGATGTGCAGAAAGCCGCTAAATTACTCATCGACAACCTTAATGAAAACGATTACCCATCAACAGCCGATCGCTTATTAGTTCAAGTATATTATCGCTATGATATTAAAGCACTTATCGATGAAAAAACGATTGTCGATATCCTCAAAAACGATGTCATTAAACGCGAAAATTACGCCTTAGCTTATTTGTATGCTGACTATTTACTAAAAGAAGATGCAGAGAAAAATAGTGATCAGGCCTTTGATTTATATGAAAAATCAATCAAACAAAATTATAATAGCCAGGTTTATTATGCTGCAGCATTATTAAAATACCGGCCAACAGAAACCAATAAAATAGCTAACCTAATAGTCAATGTGCTCCATTCATCTCAAGCACAAGCCGAATTACTTCCAAGTCAGTTACAAATCGCTAAAGATATTTTATTAAAAGCAGGTTTAAATCGCGCTGACACAAAAGCGTTATTAGTCAAAATGGCTTTATATGATAACCATGCTGAAGCTCAAAAATTAATTGAACCGCTGATTAATAATGATGCTGATATCACCTATTTATATGGGATAAACAAACTCACTCAATTAACTAATGTTGATACCTTAAGTGATGCTGAAATAAAACCATTGTACGATTATATTTTAAAAGCTGCAGAATTGGGTAGTGCATCTGCTTATTTATATATCGCGCAAAACCTTGATGGCGTTACTTATCACAATGATAAGGCGTATTACAAATCTCGCTTCCAGCAAATTACTGGGCTTACCGCAAAAGATTTAGTTCCTCAATATAAAAAATGTGCGCCACTCAAAAATAACCGCTGCTTATATGAATTAGGGGAAATATATCAAGAAGGTAACTACGGCGAAGATGCCAATTATGATACCGCCCTTTTCTATTACAACCAAATTTCTGACCCTGATTTTAGCTTTTTAAAATCACGTAAAAGAGAAATTGAAAAAGCCAAAGCTTCATTTGCCAATATTCAACTAAAAGCGAAACAGAATGACCCTGATGCGTTACGTACGCTCGCCAATGCTTACAAATATGGTAATTATGGGCAAAAAGTCGACCAGAAAAAGTGGCTTGAATATTTAGAGAAAAGTGCAAAATTCAATCAAGAAAGTGCACTTGAAGAACTCATTGATTATTACCAACAGGATCAATATCTCAATGCAAATAAAGCAAAAATCCTAGGTTATTACGACCAATTAGCAGCGATTGGCAGTAAAGACTATACCCGTAAACTGGCACATCAGTATTTAAATGGCAGCCAGCTTGTTGAGCCTAATCGGCAAAAAGCACGTGAGTATTACCTTAAAGCAGGAAGCTGGGGCAATGAATTCATCAAATATATGGATGATTATGACATTGGCATGAAAATGCTCAATGAAAGTCCTTCAGCAAAATACAAAGTGGGTCGAGCTTATTTCTATGGCCAAGGTGTCAAAGAAGATCGCCTTGAAGCGGCTAAATACCTGAAACAAGCTAGTGATGAAGGTAATGACCACGCAATCGCTCTCTATAGTGAGATGCGATATATGGGCGTGCTAAATGAAGAAAAAAACGCTTGGGTAATGGAACCTGACTGGGATGAGGCCATCGTTTATTTACGTAAACATTCGAATCCAAAACGGGTTGATGATTATATTGAAGTCTATGAAACTCTCGTTGTTCCTGCCAAAAAAGGCGATACCTCTGCTTATATTAAACTCGGGGATTGGTATAGTTCGCGCGGTAGAGATCTCGCGGCGCAAGATTGGTATAAGAAAAGTATCAAGGCTGGCAATTTAGCCGCTTATCAACCGCTTGATTCGGTTACTAAGGATAACCAAGAAAAACGCCAGAATTACGTTGAAGGTGCAGCAAAAGGTGATTTGTTCTCTAAAGTTCAACTAGCCAGAACGTATTTATATGATAACAAAATTCTCTCTGGCTCTCCTGAATATGATTTAGCCATTCAATATCTACAAGAGGGTATGAAATCAGCTGATGATAAGGTTTCTAATAATGCCTTCGATGCATTGGTGGATTTGTATCGAGATGGAATTAAAGATAAAAAAAGAGAGCTTAATCGCCCTAAAGACGAACAAAAATATTTAGCGCTGCTGCTAAGTGAAGAAAACACTCGTACCAAAGCTTTAATTAATCTGTATTACTATTACGTAAATAGTGATAACGCTAAAGCCTTAACTTATTTACAACAAGCTTACGATAAAGGTGATTTAGCCGCAACGGAGAAACTCTATCAAATCTACTATCCTGGCCAATATTGTGGAAACAGCGATAATGTGGATATGGATAAAGCAAGCCGGTATTTGAAGGAATGGATTGAAAAAAGCAATTTCCAGAAAAATACCGACAAACACTATATTCATTATCCAGAAAGTCTTTCCAAAGAGATGGGAACCCTCTATTTAAAAGGCGATTGTGATATTGATAAAAATATTAACAAAGCCATCGAATGGTATCAAATTTCGTTAAATTACCACCCAACTCACGCACTTGATGCAATTTATCAGGCTTATGTAGAAAAAGGCGATGCCAAGCAAGCCTATTACTATGCATTACAACTTGATAAAAAACCAAGTTCTATTGAGCTAATGGATACACTTTCAGCCCAAGATAAACAAGCAATTGAAAAACAAGTTGCCGATGAAAAAGCCTATGAGAAATATGGTCGTTTCGCCGAGCAAATTGAAAAGCAGCGCATCGAAGCTGAGGCAGGCGACAAAATGTCAGCCTTCTCATTAGGTATCGCTTATGCACGTGGTGAACGAGTGCCTGAAGATACCCAAAAGATGATCTATTATTATGAATTAGCAGGGAAAAATGGCTATCCTCGCGCTTATAATATTTTAGGTAATCTTTATCGTAAAGATAATGAGCGCGGTATAGAAAAAGACTTCCCGAAAGCGCTTTATTATTTTGATTTAGGCGCACAACAAAATGACAGTAACACCGCTCATTTAGCCGGGGATATGCTCTATTTTGGCCAAGGTGTGCCAAAAGATTATGTCCGTGCAGCAAAATATTACGATATGACAGACCTCGAACAAGGTACTCACCATGCGATGGCAAAATACAAACTTGCTTATATGTATTATAACGGCTGGGTCGGTACCAAAAGTAAAGACGATATCCAAAAAGCCCATGATTACCTTGAACTTGGCGCAAAATACCAAGACAAAGACTCAATCAACGCACTAAAAGAGTGGGATTTTAGTCTAATTAACCAATAATTGAATTATAAAGGCGCTAACTTCCTTTAGCGCCTTAACCTATCTACAATTATCATTTTTATATCTAAATAAAACAATATCATTCCCTCCACTTATGAGATTGCTAAAAATTTCATTGCTAATAATTTAAATTATACTAATCGCATTTTTATATAAAATAAAAATTAGTCTACTTCTTATTGTTAGATTATATTTTATTGGCATCTATATATATGCAAATTTCAATAACCATTAACACGGAGTGTTTACTATGAGCTCTACATTTAATAAAAATCGGGCATCATTAGGAAGTATAAAAAACCAAAACATATTTAAAGAAATAGACTATTCAGCAACCTTGTCAATTAGAAAGAAACCATCAATAAATGTCGTTTACCTAGAAGGGGTATATGAGCACATAAGCAAAAACTCAGAACACAACAAAAAAATATTTAATAATTTGTTAGCTAAAATTGATAATTTAAAAGATATATTTAAGATGGGTAAATCTGATGAATGGTACAAATTACAAGAGTTAGAACTTAAACTTATCGAACAAGCTGACAAGCAGACAAAAAATTTTGAAGTATTACAAAAGTTACATAGTAAACACACAAAAATGGAAAATTATTATACATTACCTATAACCTCGTCATCTATTAAACTTAATACCTTCGACTTAATTGAGCAATATAAAGCAGACTTATTAAATCTACTGAGTAATATGAGAGAGAAATTTATCTTACCTGATAACATTTCTTATCACAAGAACCCGATTATTCAAAATGCTATAGGCACAGAACTTGATCAGTTTAATTCTAATCTAAACGATAGCTATCAATTGTCTCAGCAATACACACAGAAAATGACTGAAAATGTGCAAAATAGGTTTTTACTCATGGAAAAAACATTCTATGCAGAAGGTCATATGAATGATTTATATACCGATGCCAAGAAAAGTAAAAGCAACATAGAACAGCTGCTAAAAGAACTTAACAGCAATAGCATAATGCATTCAACAAGTAATCATACAGTCGATAAGTTAATAAAATGCACAACAAAATTAAACACCCAATATACAGAAATTCAATATTCACATGATAGTTTTGATAAAATCAAAAACTTTGAATACTTAGATGATATTCATAACCACTTTGAACAAGATAAAGACTTTTACCTTAACTATCAGGAGAGCGACTACCAAAACAATAAAGAATTTAAATTATTAACTGAATTAAACCAGTCAATTAGTAACTTAAAAAAATAAAAATTAATACTCAAAAAACATTGGATAATCACATACTCCCGATTGATAAATTATTAGAACTTACTCCTGATAGACAACAGAAATACCAAAAAGACATTGATAATAAATTAGAAACATTATTCAATAAACTTGAAGCGCGTATCAATGTAGAAATAAAAAAAGAAGCGGGTTTATATTACGACCAGTCTACATATTTAATTAATCGTTCCCAGTTAGAAAAAGACATATTGAGTGTAAAAGAAGATTTAGCCAATTATATTATTGAAAATAGGACATTAGCTCAAGAGAAAAAAACTCATGATAGCATTGAAGAATTAACAACTCAGTTTCATGATGAATTCCTTAGAACAAAAACACTCCAAAAGTTTGTTAGTTTAGAATTAAACAGTCACTTATATCCATCTTCTAAACCAAGTAAAATAGGCTCTTATGCCAATAACGTTGGTGATAAAAAAGATAACATATATATGCTAGCAGTAGAAAAAAAACTATTAAAAAATGAATTAAATAATTTAATTTCTAACATTCATATAAAGATCCCTTTAAAATCAACTTCGTCTGCTGTTGGTGAAGATGCATATTATCAAACAGTTAAAGGAAAAATGTATACATTATTAGACTTAACTGAACAGTTAGGGAGTTTAACTAAAATGTACAGTTCAAAAGAACACTCAGAGATACTAGAATATATCAATGATATTCATTCGTTAGAAAAACAAATTGTTCAGACAGAAAAAGAGATTTCTCAATATATTTATACTCATTCAGAAAATAAAGACAAAAAATCAATTTCCTCAGAAATAACACCATTAATTATTGAAATTATGAATAAAAAATCAAAAATAATGTCAATTAAAACTAGCATTAACGAGAGAGCTGATGAATTCAATTTCACTGATGGTAATGGAAATAATAAAGACTTTGAATCCTTATTATCATCTATCATGGCTGAATTTCCACAAGACACAATAATTAGCGATGTATACGACCAACCATTGCATAACAAATCAATGCCTGTATTTATCCCATTACGGGATTAACACGTATTTTTATTTTCACTAGATTTGTATTTTACTATTATTTAAACCACCTACTGAATTAGGTGGTTTCTGTTATCATGGCGCTTGGCTGGCTTTAAATGCGACTCTAACCAATAATCCATTAAGTAATTTACTTTTTAATAATTGAGGTTCAGAACCATGATAGTTAGCAATATTTCAAATGATATCAACAATACTTCCATACCAAATAAAAATTAGTCACCTAATTTTAAGTAGGTTATATTAATTAACTACGACCACAGTAATGAAATATTTAAAAATTATTAACATGGAGTGTTTACTATGATTTCAAATTTAACCCTAAATACGAACCAAGAGTTACAACAAAGTGAAAACAATATCAATATATCTGAGGTTTTACGTGAGAAAGAATATCTAACCGCAGTAAGAGATGACTTTATTTCTAACGTATATAATTATGTCCCATTAAAATCTGTCACATCTAATGTCAGCGAGGAAACCTATTGTCAAACGATTAAAGATGCATTGCTAGATATCACTAATCAACGCTTACAATTAAACAAAATACAAAAATTGAAATCAGAATCTGTTGATACTACATATTTACAAGAAGAAAAACTTGCTAGTGCAAAAAATGATCTAGTGACATACATTCAAGAGCACTCAGAAAATAAAGATTCAAATTTGATTTCCCAAGACATATCGGCTTTGCTTGATGAAATATACAACACAGATTTAAAAATAGAATCAATCGAGACATTTATTAATGAAGTAAAAAATGACACAGCGCTAGCTATAGCTAATATATTTCTTAATGAAGACAATAAGTTAGATTCAGAATCATTATTATCATCCTCAATAGCAAGCCTCGAACAAAACACAATAACCTGTGATTTCAAACACGAACCTTCAAATAACACGCTATCGCAGATATTAATATCAATGTGAAACTAAACGTATCTAGCTTTTACTGCGTTTAGACTTTGTCACCAGAGAAACGCCTTAGTAAGGGCGTTTTTCTTACCTCGGCGCTTGGCTGGCTTTAAATGCGATTCTAACCAATAATCCATTAAGTAATTTACTTTTTAATAATTGAGGTTCAGAACCATGATAGCTAGCAATATCTTTCACAAGCGCCAGCCCAAGGCCAGCGCCTTCCTTACCTAACGCATTATTTAAACGAGTAAAGGCTTCCATAGAACGGTTAATTTTCGCATCTGGGATCCCAGGACCAGAGTCTTCAACCTCTAAGACCCAATGAAGATGGTCATCACTGCTGACCACTCGAACGGTGACCACTCCATTTGCAGGCGTGTATTTAATCGCATTATCAATTAAATTTGCACACATCTCAGCCAATAAAATAGGCTCTCCCTTTATCCATGCTACGTCTAACCCTTCATAGCCTAAATCAATATTTTGGCTTTCTGCCTGCGCTAAGCGGGTAAAACACGTTTGATGAACAATTTCCACTAAATTAACTGCACGATATTGCGTGATGGCTTCTTTTTCATGTGCTTTTAAGCGAGATAACTGCAAAAGCCTATCCGTCAAAATGATCGTATTATCGAGGGTTTTATCAATAGCTTGTAAACTTTGTTGCCGTTGACTTTCGTCTGCACTATTAATGGCAACCGAAACTTGAGTTTTTAGTACGGTTAAAGGTGTTTTTAATTGGTGAGATGCATCTGCACTAAAGCGTTCTTGTCGTCTAACCATCCGCTTTAGGCGAGAAATATAACGGTTTAATGCATCAATTAATGGCGATAAATCCGACCACGGCAGTAAATCTGGCAAGGGTGTTAAATCATTGGCAGAACGGCCTAACATTAAGTGAGATAATCTTTTCAACGGTGCCAGCAGCTTACTAAGTAGAATATAGGCAAGCACCATGGTTAAAAGTACCACGGTACCTTGGCTCATCAAGGCAGAAATTAATAATTGATTAGCGAGATCTTGCCGCGAATAGACCGTTTCTGCAACACGAATTTCAACCATCCCAGTGATGCCACCTTCATTAATCGGTTGATAAAACGCAGCAATACGAATAGGTAAACCTTTATACTGTGCATCATAAAAATAAACTAGCGCAGTATAGTGCTGTGAACGCATCCAATAAGGGGGAATTGGCGGTAAGTCGTCATAACCAGAGATAGTTTCACCGTCAGGAGAGATAACTTGATAAAAAATTCGGTCATTATTATTTAGTTCGAAACTATCGAGCACCACATAAGGCACATTCACCGAGAGATGCCCATCTACCACTTGTAAGCGTTCTGCAACTGTTCGAGCTGAAGCTAGTAACGTTCGATCATAGGCTAAATTTGCAGCATTTTTTGCACTGTAATAGTGGGTATAAACCGAAAAACTCCCCAACAAAATGAGGGGGATACCGAAAAAGAGCAGTAACTGATGAAAGAGAGAGCGTGGATGAGCGACTAATTTCATACACTACACTGCTCTAATCGGTATCCCAATCCGCGTAAGGTATTGATGTTAACATCCGAACCGGCAAGTTTTTTTCTTACACGGTGAACATATAACTCAATACTTTGTAAATTGGCTTCATCTGACAGCGAAAATACCTGTTCAAATAATTGCATTTTAGAAACAGGCCGACCTCGTCGATGAAATAGGGTGTTTAACACCGCATATTCCCTTGGTGTTAAGCCTAACGGCTCTTCGCCTAATAAAAAATAACCGTCCTCATGGTAACTAAGTAAACCAAACTGTTGTGACTCATTAACTTGCCCTTGGCTACGCCGTAATAAAGCACGAAGACGCGCTTCTAATTCCGCAATATCAAAAGGTTTCGTCAGGTAGTCATCAGCCCCTGCATTTAACCCTTGTACACGGTCGGCTACGTCGGAATTCGCCGTTAGTAACAAGACGGGGGTTTCTTGATGCCGTTTGCGCATTTGCGCCAATACCTCAAGCCCACTCATTCTCGGAAGTGATACATCTAACACGACTAATTCATAGCGTTCAGTTTGTAATAGCTGGTCTGCTATCGCACCATCACTAGCAAGGTCAACCGCAAACCCAGATGACGATAAGGCCTTCTGTAACCATAATGACAACTCGTCATGATCTTCAACCAATAAAATTCTCATTCCGCATACTCATTATAATTATTTATCAGTATACGTTGGCATTCCATTGAATGAATGGAAAGCAAATGTGCACATTTTTACTGTGTCCATCACAACTATTGCTAACAAACACTATTAACGTGATTAATTTAACATTAAATTAACACAACAAAAAAGTAAAAATACAAAACAATCTGATATATATCACATAAAAATAATAATATTTGTTAATGAAAGGTAAATGAAAGCTTCATCGGGCGATGATGCCATACCAGCACAACAAGCAGTAATAATATATACCTCTAATTATTGTCTTAGTAAGGAAAAATAATGAAAAAATTCACCCAGACGGCCTTAGCAACAGCAATATTTTTAGTTGGCATCAATCAAGCAAACGCCCTACCCGAACGTACAGAATGTATTGCCCCCGCCAAACCTGGAGGCGGTTTTGATTTAACCTGTAAATTAGTACAAGTGTCTCTTCTGGAAACCAAAGAAATTGAAAAACCAATGCGAGTGACCTACATGCCAGGCGGTATTGGTGCCGTTGCTTATAACGCCATTGTCGCACAACGTCCTGCAGAACCCGGCACCATTGTTGCTTTCTCAGGAGGTTCCTTACTCAATCTCGCACAGGGAAAATTTGGTCGTTATAACGAAAACGATGTTCGCTGGCTCGCCAGTGTGGGAAGCGACTACGGTATGATAGCCGTACGTGCCGACTCACCTTATAAAACCCTGAAAGATTTAATGGATACCTTCAAAAAAGATCCTAACAGCATCGTATTTGGTGCGGGAGGGTCTATTGGCAGCCAAGATTGGATGAAAACGGCCTTATTAGCCAAAGCCATTGATATCGACCCACGAAAAATGCGTTATGTGGCCTTTGAAGGCGGCGGTGAAACCTTAACTGCATTACTGGGCAACCATATTCAAGTCCTTTCAGGGGATATCAGTGAAATGACGCCATATATCAATGAAGGTAAAATTCGTATCCTTGCTGTTTACTCAGACAAGCGCCTTGGTGATGGTTTATCAGATATTCCAACAGCAAAAGAACAAGGGTATGACATTGTATGGCCAATCATTCGTGGTTTCTATATGGGGCCGAAAGTCTCCGATGCTGACTATAACCAATGGGTCGAAGCCTTCCAAAAACTGCAACAAACCGACGAATTCAAAAAACAACGTGAACTGCGTGGTTTATTTGAATACAACTTAACCGGGCAAGAACTCGATAGCTATGTCAAAAAAGAAATCGAGCAATATCGTGAACAAGCCCGTGCCTTCGGTTTAGCTAAATAACGGAGTGAACGATGAGCCAACGCATATTTGCCATAGTTTGGCTAATACTGTGTGCTATCGGAATTTATATTGGTTGGGGGATCCAAAGTGAATTTAGTTATGAACCACTGGGCCCCCGCCCTTTTCCGGTTGTCATACTCTCCTTAATGGCGCTTTGTGCCCTTGCCTTATTATTTGGCAAGCAAGAAGCCGTTGAGTGGCCAAAACCCTATGTATTACGTCGTTTAGTTTTATTAGTTGTTGCACTTGTTATTTATGCATGGGCTTTTGAATGGTTAGGGTTCCCGATTGCAACCAGCTTACTCACCATCAGTATCGCCCTGCTATTTGGTGCGACACCTATCGCCGCGATTATTTCGGGCCCGGTCTTAGGTATCTTTTTGTTCTATGCCTTTGATAAATGGCTAGATGTAACCTTGCCTATTGGCAGCCTGCTAAGTTAAGGAGCGAAATCATGGAAACTTGGATGTATCTATCGCAAGGTTTCGAGGTCGCACTAGTTCCTCAAAATATCTTGATCGCCTTAATTGGCTGTTTTATCGGTACAATCGTGGGTATGCTTCCCGGCCTTGGCCCAATTAATGGTGTCGCTATTTTGCTACCATTGGCCTTTGCCCTGAAATTACCCGCCGAGTCCGCATTAATTTTACTCGCCACGGTTTATTTAGGTTGTGAATATGGCGGACGCATATCATCAATCTTACTCAATGTCCCTGGTGATGCCGCTGCCATCATGACCACCCTAGATGGTTACCCTATGGCAAAACAAGGGAAAGGCGGGGTTGCTCTCTCAATTTCCGCAGTCAGTTCATTTATTGGTTCAACGATTGCAATTATAGGGATAATTTTATTCGCGCCTTTGCTTGCCCAATGGTCACTCGCCTTTGGGCCTGCCGAATATTTTGCCTTAATGGTTTTTGCCATTGCCTGCTTAGGTAGCATGATGAGCCAAAACCCAATCAAATCACTATTGGCTGCATTAATTGGTTTATCACTCGCCACTGTGGGAGTGGATGCCAACTCTGGGGAATATCGTTTTACGTTTGATAGCGTACATTTATCGGATGGCGTGCAGTTTATCGTCGTGGTTATTGGTTTATTTTCTGTTAGTGAAATTTTATTGATGCTCGAAGGCACTGCAACAGGCCAAGGTCTGATCCGTAAAACAGGCAGAATGCTATTCAATCGCAAAGAAGCCAAAGCATGTGCTGGCCCTGCTTTACGCTCTTCATTCATCGGTTTCTTTGTTGGCGTTTTGCCGGGAGCGGGAGCTACCATTGCCAGCGCCATCACTTATATGACGGAAAAGAAAATCAGTGGTGAAAAAGGCGATTTCGGTAATGGTGATGTCCGAGGGGTAGCCGCGCCTGAAGCCGCCAATAATGCCTCTGCGTGTGGGTCATTTATTCCTATGTTAACTCTTGGCGTTCCGGGCTCGGGAACAACAGCAGTAATGATGGGTGCCCTAACGCTCTATAATATCACCCCAGGCCCTGGTATGTTTACAGAGCAACCGGATATTGTTTGGGGGTTAATTGCCGCTCTGTTGATTGCTAACGTGGTTTTGCTCATCATGAATATTCCATTAATTGGCTTATTCACTCGCATGTTAACGGTTCCGTTATGGTTTTTAGTCCCTGCTATTGCTTGCATTTCTGCTGTCGGGGTATATGCCGTTCATAGTACGACATTTGATTTATTACTCATGATGGGGCTTGGCGTATTTGGGTTTATATTACGTAAAATGAACTTCCCACTTTCACCATTAATTTTAGGGTTTGTACTGGGTGAAATGTTAGAACAAAACTTACGCCGTTCATTATCCATCAGTAATGGTAATTTCGATATTCTTTGGAGTAGTACGATTTCCCAAAGTTTATTAATACTAGCGGTATTAGTGCTAATTTTGCCACCAATTATAAAGCGTATTCGTAAACGTAAACAACCCACTGTCTTATCGTAATTAAGTGTTCATATAATCTCTGTAAAACTTTGCCCCAGTGTGATTTTGGGGCATTTTTTTATTAATCAGTAGAAAGTTTTATATAACGAAGTAAAACCACATTGTTATCATGAGCTCCTTCACCATAATAGACATTCTTTGATGGTGAACTAATGGTAGTACTTGGCCGTTTTGGTGCATTTCTATGTAGTGGAAATGGATTTTCAATATTATGTATTTTGCTAATCAATCTACTAAATTTACTGCGGATATAACGAGATAATGCCGCACCTAAAATTTTAAAGTCCTGTTTCCAAATAGCCGTATGAAACCTTGTTACACTCATATGATTTCCTCTAATCAACTAAACATTGAGTCAATATCATGTCACTATTTTAGGCAGAAAAATTTAATAAAATGACGAATACTCATTCAATCATTAATAAACCACGGATTCAGATAATGACGATGTATTGAATAACCTCAATCAATTATCTTAGCCATCTCATTTATTAAAACATAAAACACAATGTTCGACAGATTACTTTTTGTCCTTTTTAATATCCAGCCAAAACCGTTAGCATATACTCGCACTATTGATGTCCATAGTGACTGTTACACAATCCATAGTCAGAAACCTGTCACTATCACGGAAAAAGACAGTGGTTATATCCAAATAAAAGCATTGGGTAAAATGCATATTTTTTGTGGGGAAATGTTGCTTATCAGCGTAAAGAAAAATACCACACTGGTGACTATTGGCTGGTCGAAAGATAAAAGCCAAATATTTGAAGTGCGTAAAAATGTGAAAGAAACTGCATATCGAGTGAATTCAAATAATTCGAGTTCAAGCTACACGCCCCCTTATTATGACAGCTCATCCAGTGATAATAATCACCGCTCAAGCAACCATTATTGTTCTAGTTCAGATTGCTCATCGTCCGATTCAGGAGGCGGGGACGGCGGAAGTAGTGATTAAAAAAAACGAGAACCGAAGTTCTCGCTTATTTAATACGTTAGCCTAATACAAATTATGCTTTGTATTTGCTCATCACTAATGTGGCGTTAGTTCCACCGAAACCGAAACTGTTAGACATGACTGTTTCCAGCGCTTGTTCGGTTGGCTTAGTCACGATATTCAAGCCCGCAGCTTTCTCATCTAGGTTTTCGACGTTAATACTTGGCGCAATAAAGCCGTGTTCTAACATCAGTAAGCTATAAATTGCTTCGTGAACACCCGCAGCACCTAATGAGTGGCCACTCATTGCTTTCGTTGCTGAAATTGCTGGAGAGTTGCTACCAAACACTTCTTGAATCGCTTCTAACTCTTTCGTGTCACCCACTGGCGTTGAGGTACCATGTGTATTGATGTAATCAATTTTATCAATACCTTGCATCGCCATTTGCATACAGCGCACCGCACCTTCTCCTGATGGAGCAACCATGTCTGCACCGTCAGAGGTCGCACCATAGCCGACAATTTCAGCGTAGATATGTGCACCACGCGCTAACGCATGTTCTAATTCCTCGACAACAACGATACCACCACCACCTGCGATAACGAAACCATCACGGTCTTTATCGTAAGTTCTTGATGCTTTGTCTGGCGTCTCATTGTATTTAGTCGACAATGCGCCCATCGCGTCAAACTCACAGGTCATTTCCCAGCTCAGTTCTTCACCGCCACCAGCAAAAACCACATCCTGTTTGCCTAATTGAATTAACTCAACCGCATGGCCAATACAGTGCGCTGATGTTGAACAAGCAGAACTGATGGAGTAGTTCACACCTTTGATTTTAAATGGCGTTGCTAAACAAGCAGAAATACCTGATGCCATTGCACGAGTCACCATGTATGGGCCCACACCACGCAAACCTTTAGCACGCATACCGTCAGAACCAGCAACTTGGTTACGTGGAGAACCACCACCAGAGCCAACAACGATACCTGTACGTAAATTTGAAACTTGTTCTTCTGTTAAACCTGAATCCGCAATCGCTTGTTCCATCGATAAATAAGCATAGGCGGAGCAATCACTCATAAAACGGAAAATTTTACGGTCGATTAAATCTTTTGGGTCTAAATTTTTAACATTACCCCAGACATGGCTACGCAGCCCTGCCTCTTTGAATTCTTCTGAGAAAGTGATCCCGGAACGACCTTCCTTCAGAGAAGCCAGTACTTCTTCCTGGTTATTACCAAGGCTGGAAACAATACCTAGACCAGTGATGACTGCACGCTTCATTCGTTACCTCATGTCTATAATTATATGATTGCGGGATTACAGGTTGTCACTTTAGCTTACACTTGTACGCTGAACAAGTCCGATCAGGGTAAATATTTGTATTTTTTTCTTTATGACGCCAATAAGACTTTTTTATGACGGTAGCCTTACACCCATATCAGCGGTAAAATTTAGGAATTAAATAAAGAATGTAGGCTTATCGTGAAAAAGAACGCTGTACAAACCGCACGCCTGAGCTGGAATGACGAAGGCACCCCCATGTCTGAACAGTTTGCAGATATCTATTTTTCTAACCAAGATGGCTTAGAAGAAGCTCGCCATGTGTTTTTGCAAGGAAATCATTTTCCTGAGCGCTTCGCGACGCACCCTTTCACAACCTGTGTAATTGCCGAAACCGGGTTTGGTACTGGATTGAATTTTTTAGCATTATGGCAATCTTTTAAACAATTTAAAGCCGAAAATCCAAACGCAAAATTGCAACAATTACATTTTATTAGTTTTGAAAAATACCCATTAACACAATCTGACTTAATGACAGCCCACCAATGTTGGCCTGAACTGAGCAGCTTCTCACAATCCCTTTGTGAAAATTGGCCACAAGCCTTACCGGGTAACCAGCGGATCATGTTAGAAAATGGCAGTGTGATATTAGATTTATGGTTTGGTGATGTAAATGAGCAAATATCTTTACTAAAAAACAATTTAAACAATAAGATAGATGCTTGGTTTTTAGATGGTTTCGCTCCCTCAAAAAATCCCGAAATGTGGAGTGAACAACTGTTCACTAATATGGCAAAATTCGCCCGCCTCAATGGAACTTTTGCAACATTTACCGTGGCAGGTTCCGTTAAACGAGGCCTTCAACAAGCTAGCTTTACCCTTAAAAAAGTCAAAGGCTTTGGTAACAAACGAGAAATGTTAACTGGGGTCTTAGCTGAAAAAGAAATTGATATCCCAACCCCTTGGTTTGCCAGAAAAAGCGCAGACAACCCAACTGATGTCGCTATCATTGGTGGTGGGCTTGCCAGTTTAACAGCGGCCTACGCCCTTCATAACCGCGGTGCTAAAGTCACCTTATACTGCCAAGATACACAAGTTGCACAGAATGCTTCTGGCAATCGCCAAGGGGCTATTTACCCCTTACTCACCGGCAATAACGACCCACTCGAACGTTTTTTTGTCAGCGCTTTCCCTTTTGCTTCTCGTTTTTACCATCAATTAGCGAAGCAAGGACTCTCGTTTGAAGGGCAATGGTGTGGCGTGAGCCAATTAGCCTATAACGACAAAGTGGCTCGCAAGATAGCAGGAATGCTAGGAACCGAATGGCCAGCTGATTTTGCTATTGGTAAAAGTCGTCAGCAACTGAGTGGTATTTGCGGCGTTGATGTCAACCATGATGGCATTCATTATGCGTCTGGAGGATGGCTGTGCCCTGCCCAGCTTTGTGAGAGTTTACAACAATATTTACAACAGCTGGGTATTACCTTCTGTTTTGAACATAATGTCGTTGAATTAAAACAAACAGAACAAGATTGGCAGTTATTAATTGAAACCGCACAACACAAACAGCTAACACGTGTTCACTCAACTGTCATTATTGCTAATGGGCACAAGCTGCGCCAATTTGCTCAAACCGTTAATTTACCTATTTCGCCTGTGCGTGGGCAAGTCAGCCATATTCCAACCAATCACACCCTACAACAACTGAAAAATGTTCTGTGCTTTGAAGGCTATTTAACCCCTGCCGATGCCACGGGTACACAACATTGCTTAGGTGCTAGCTACCAACGTGAACGACTTGATTTCGATTATAGTGAAGAGGAACAGCAAGGGAACCGCCAAAAGCTGGTTGATAACCTACCCGATGTAACTTGGCCTAAGGATATCGATATTTCTCAGCAACGTTCACGCCAAGGTATTCGTTGTGTTATTCGCGACCATTTTCCGTTATTAGGCAATGTGCCTGATTTCGAACAACATGTGGCACTCTATCACAATTTGCCCACTCAAATTGCCAAAGAACAGCCTATTGCACTCGCTCCAGTGCACCCAAATTTATTTATTTTTGGTGCATTAGGGTCAAGAGGGTTATCAACCGCACCACTTTGCGCAGAATTGCTTGCGGCGCAAATTTTTGGGGAAGTACTCCCCCTAGACGATGAAACTCTTGCAGAACTCAACCCAAACCGTTTTTGGGTAAGGAAATTATTATTAGGTCGCCCTATTAAACTCCCTTATTAATGCATTAAGTTAATGAGATAGCCATTGCACAACGGTCTTCAGCAGCAAACCCTGCATCGACCTCAGACTGTAAAATAGCCTGTAGTTCGGTGGTTAGCTCATTATCTTCAAGAATTTTAAAGCCCAAGCGTTGGTAATAAGGTGCATTCCAAGGCACATCGCGGCAAGTGGTCAATGTCACTACCGTGATATTCCGTGCCAAAGCAGCACCAAGTACCTGCTTAATCAGCTTTTTACCCAGCCCGCGTCCTTGCCATTGCTGGCAAACAGAAACCTCACAAATATGCAGGCTAGTATGATGATCTTCAGCATTGATAAAACCAATTGGTTCATCACAATCATTCACTGCTACCCACTCTAATTGCTCAGAAATAAAATCGAGGTGGTCTTGCTCCGTTTGCCCATCACCTTCAGCAAGCCATTTATATTTTTCAATACTCATAAATGCCTGTCCTGCGGAGGCTTCCACCGGAGGAAGATATTTGGCATCAAGGGGGGTTGCTAAACGAATATTCGCCATCATTTTTACTCGCAACAAAATTTAGCTAACAAAAAAGCGGGTTTCCCCGCTTTTCATACAGAACTCAACAAATTAAATGGCGTTATTTAATAAGTTTTTCCACATATCTAAAACCAGTACTTGGTCTGGTGGTGTCAATTCGCCAGCTTTGATGGCATTTTGAATACTGACTTCGACACGTTGATATAATGCTTCAGAACTGGTTTCGTTTTCTTCTTCCAGTTCAGCCACAGCAAGGGTTAAGTGACCACGCAAATAGCCGCCAGCGAAGAGTTCATCATCGCTCGCGTGTTCAACCATATCATCAATTTTCGTTAGTATGCGTGTTTCTAAATCCGCAAGCATGCTTAATCCTTACTTAAATGTGTGTTCATTAGGCAAAAATATCTTCCGGATAAGGAAAAGCTTCTGCACAAAGAGGTGGCGTATTGTAAAACAATTGTAACGCATTAATAAAGCGTAATGGCCGTTCAGGGATGCCATTTTCTAAATAAAGCATGACTTGTGCATGAACTTTGCGCATAAACGCAATACGATCAGGCTCAAAATCCCCCTCTAAGTTGTCACAACTGACATTAAATGGAATGCCAACGGCAACACAAAACAGCCAGTCCAACGCTTGGGGCTTGATTTCCACCACTTCAAACTCACACTGTGTTTTTTCATCTCGCCCATCTGGGCAATACCAATAACCGTAATCGACTTGCTGACGTCTTGCCTCCCCAGCAATACACCAATGTGAGATTTCATGCAGCGCACTGGTGAAAAAGCCGTGTGCAAAGACGATACGGTGATAAGGCACAGCCTCATCTGCGGGTAAATAAATGGGTTCATCATCCCCTTTTACCAGCTTGGTGTTATATGTCACACCAAAACATTCATCAAAGATATTGATTAGATCCTGATAATTATGTGTACTCATGAATAATTTAAATCATCTTAAAATAATGAGAGAAACCAAGCTTTAATCACGTCACCATGGCTATCATGGAGTAATTTAATACTCATCAGTAACGAAATCACCACGATCATCGGCCTGATCAGTTTTTGTCCTTTGGTTAAGACCAAACGCGCACCTAAACGAGCGCCAACCATTTGGCCGATTAGCATAACAAAACCTAAGGCCCAAAGAACATGACCCCCGATAATAAAGAACACTAAAGAGCCAAAATTAGAGGCAAAATTAAGTAACTTCGCATGCGCGGTGGCTTTGGCAAGATTATAACCAAGCAACAGAACATAACCCAATGCCAAAAATGAACCGGTTCCGGGACCAAAGGCACCATCATAAAAACCCAGCGTCATCCCAATTGCCACCCCGAAGAAAGGCATACTGATACGCTGTTGGCGGTCTTGTACACCAATTGATGGCGTCAATAAAAAGTATAAGCCGACACAAATCACCAAGATGGGTAATAGCTGTTTTAAGAACGCGGTATCAATCATTTGAATGACAATCGCACCCAGCATGGCACCAATCATGGTCATAATGAACGGAAACAGTTGTGCTCGTAAATCTATGGCTTTGCGCCTAACAAAATAGAGCGTTGAAGAAAACGAACCGCCAACCGCTTGCAACTTATTGGTTGCTAAAGCTTCAACAGGTGTTATCCCCACTGATAACAGGGCTGGGATCGTTAATAACCCACCACCACCCGCGATGGAGTCAATAAACCCTGCAAACAGCGCAACAAAGAAGAGTAAAGCATAAACTTCAGGTGCAACGGCAGTTAGCCAATCCATTTTACTATCCAAAGAGAAGAAATATCATGATGTTGATGTGAATATATCGCCAGTCAGGTTTGGTGATATCACAACCTAGATGAGGTATTTTTAGGAGGCTTCATCCGAACCTTCATCATCAACAAAGCGACCTTATAGGCCGCTCTGTTGTCACTACATAAAACACAGTAAAACCGATTACTCAAAAGGTTCCATTGCTGGCGTTACATCCGCACACTGGCCACGATGACGTAAATAGTGGTCCATTAGAACAATCGCCATCATTGCTTCCGCAATCGGTACCGCGCGAATGCCTACACAAGGGTCATGACGCCCTTTGGTGATCATTTCCACTTCCTCGCCATCACGGTTTAATGTTTTACCTGAAACGGTAATACTGGATGTCGGCTTTAACGCAATATGTGCAATGATAGGCTGACTACTGCTAATACCGCCTAAAATACCGCCTGCATGGTTTGATGTGAAACCATTTCGTGTAATTTCATCACGGTTTTCGCTGCCTTTAAGCGCAATAACACCGAAGCCATCACCAATTTCCACCCCTTTCACTGCATTAATACTCATTAATGCATGAGCGAGATCGGCATCTAATCGGTCAAATACGGGCTCACCTAAGCCTGCAGGCACATGCTCTGCAATGACAGTAATTTTAGCGCCAATCGAATCACCCTCTTTCTTTAAACCGCGCAATAATTCGTCAAGAGCCTCTAATTTGCTTGGATCTGGACAGAAAAATGGGTTTTCTTCGACAATTGACCAGTCTTTAATTTCACAAGCGACGGAGCCCATTTGCGTTAAGCAGCCATGAATTTGCACACCGAGCTTTTCTTGTAAATATTTTTTCGCAATCGCGCCTGCCGCAACACGCATTGCCGTTTCACGTGCTGATGAGCGGCCACCACCACGGTAATCACGCTGGCCGTATTTTTGTTCGTAAGTGTAATCCGCATGGCCCGGCCTAAACACGTTTTTGATTGCACCATAATCTTGCGAACGCTGGTCAGTATTTTCAATCAATAAACCGATGCTGGTTCCGGTTGTTACCCCATTAAATACACCCGATAAAATCTTTACTTGGTCAGGTTCACGACGCGCAGTCGTATAACGTGATGTTCCTGGACGGCGACGGTCTAAATCTTTTTGTAAATCTGCTTCTGTTAGTGCTAAGCCTGGGGGAACCCCATCGACGATGCAACCTAATGCAACCCCGTGTGATTCCCCAAATGTGGTCACACGAAACAGCTGCCCAATTGAATTTCCTGCCATCGGAGTTTCCTATTCTAAGCCATTCTTGTTTTACCAAGAATTTTGGTTGTTAGTTATTATATCGTTGTGTCGTTATTATTGATTACATGATCTTGGAACATCACGCAACTGTTGATTAATCGATATAAAGCTCAAAATGTGCGTGGTGCTCAACAAGTTGCTCACGTGTTAACATAAACACACCATCACCGCCGTATTCGAAGTCCAGCCAAATAAATGGAATTTCAGGGTATTGTTCAATTAAATGAACCATACTGTTACCCACTTCGCACACTAACACCCCTTCTTCCGTCAGAAAACGCGGGGCATTCGCTAAAATACGGCGTACCAGTTTCAAACCATCACTTCCAGCAGCCAGTGCTAATTCAGGCTCGACACGAAACTCTTCTGGTAAATCGTCCATATCTTCCGCATCAACATACGGTGGATTCGTCACGATCAGGTCATATTTAACCTCTGGCATATCACGGAATAAGTCAGAACGAATCGGTATCACACGGTGTTCTAAACCATGATTGGCAATATTTTGTTCAGCCACCGCCAGCACATCACTTGAAATATCAACCGCATCGACTTCTGCATCAGGGAACTCATAAGCACAAGCAATCGCAATACAACCACTTCCGGTACATAAATCAAGAATGGTTTGCGGTTCATCAGCCACTAAGCCAACAAAGTGGTTATTGATTAACTCACCAATTGGCGAGCGAGGGATAAGCACACGTTCATCAACATAAAATTCATGACCACAGAACCATGAACGATTTGTCAGGTATGCAACTGGAATACGCTCATTGATACGGCGTAAAACACGCTCAATAATACGGTGACGCTCTGTTGGCGTTAAGCGGGATGTTAATAGTTCATCGGGCAGGTCTAGAGGCAAGTAAAGTGTTGGTAACACCAATTGTAGCGCCTCATCCCATGGGTTATCTGTACCGTGGCCATAGTACACATTAGCCGCATTAAAGCGGCTCATCGTCCAACGCAAAATATCTTGAATGGTATGAAGTTCTGCAACGGCTTCATCAACGAAAATCTTTTCCAAGAAGGGGTTCTCCAGCCTGTATTTTGAAAGGGAATATATGAATAACTAAAGTTTGCCACGAAGTGAAAGACAAATCAGCAGATTAATATAATAAAATTTGCCCAAAAAGTCTGGTTATCGCGCTTATTAATGAATGCGGTGATGTAAAAACGCCCTTTATTTTAGCTAAAGGGCGTGAGAAAAATAACAAGCTCAGTAAGAAAGTAACAATATTAGCTTTCGTTTTGCAGCACGACTTCCGCCTCTTTCGTAGGTTTTTTGACCCAAAGTGCATAGGCGATAGCCAGTAATACTAACCAAACAATTCCGACATAGAGTGCAATTCGTGTTGATTCAAAATACCCCAGTACACCAAAAACAAATACCATAAATGCGATGGCTAAAATAGGAGCAACAGGCCACATAGGTACAGGAAATTTTAATTGGCTAATTTCTTCTGGCGACATTTTTTTACGCATTGCAAACTGTGACAATAAAATCATCAACCATACCCAAATGGTGGCAAATGTTGCAATTGACGCAATCACTACAAACACATCATCAGGAATGACATAATTCAATACCACTCCGACTAACAGCACCGCAACCATGACTAATACCGTCATCCAAGGCACACCATTTTTTGTCAGCTTGGTAAAGGCTTTTGGCGCTTGTCCTTCATGTGCCATGCCATACATCATACGCCCAGCACCAAAGATATCGCTGTTAATTGCCGAAATTGCCGCAGTGATCACCACAATATTTAAGATATTCGCTGCAGATTGAATACCTAAACTATCGAAAATTTGCACAAACGGGCTACCTTGCTGCCCAATTTGGTTCCACGGGTAAATGCACATTAAGACAAATAAGGTCAGGACATAAAACAGTAAGATGCGAATTGGCACGGCATTAATCGCTCTTGGGATAGTGGTTTCCGGGTTTTTCGCTTCACTCGCGGTAATACCAATAACTTCAATTCCCCCAAACGCAAACATCACCACGGCAAAGGAAGCAATCACCCCACCAATACCATTTGGCATAAACCCATCGTGAATAAATAAGTTTGATACCCCAACCGCATGGTCTGCCGCTTGGCCAAAGCCAAACATCATAATGGCTGCACCACCAACAATCATTGCAATAATCGCAATAACTTTAATGATTGAAAGCCAAAACTCCATTTCGCCGAAAGTTTTCACGTGGCATAGGTTTATTGCACCAATAAAGAAAATAATGCTCAACACCCAGATCCACTGCGCAACCTCCGGAAACCACAGTTTCATATAAACACCAAATGCTGTCACGTCCGCCAAGCAAACAATAAGCATTTCAAAAACATAGGTCCAACCCGCAAAAAAACCGGCTCTCGGCCCTAAATAATGACTAGCATACTGTGAGAACGACCCAGCAAGTGGCCGATGGACCGCCATTTCACCCAACGCTCTCATAACCATAAACACTGCGGCACCGCCGATAATATAGGCGAGTAATACCGCGGGACCAGCGGTTTCTATTGCTTTCGCTGAACCATAAAACAAACCTGTACCAATCGCAGAACCTAAAGCCATAAATCGAATGTGGCGCGCAGAAAGCCCTCGCGCAAGTTGTGATGTGCTTTGCATGATTTATCCTTCGTATTATTTTATTGTCGTGCAGATAAATACTTCAGGCGGCCAGTACATTGCCGGCCACCTTTTATTTGCTTGATAGACTAGTTAGGGAAAACAGTGCCGTCCTTAAAAAGCGCGGACAGTTTATATTGGTTAATTAAATTAATTGCCGCTTCAATATCAGGGGCAAAATAACGGTCTTTATCATAGTAAGCCACTTGGTCACGTAATGTTTTACGTGCTTTCTCCAAGGTTTCACTCGATTTCAAACCTTCGCGGAAATCCATTCCCTGACACGCTGAAAGCCATTCAATGGCTAAAATACCCGTGACATTCTTTGCCATTTCCCATAAACGACGACCCGCGGCAGGCGCCATCGAGACATGGTCTTCTTGGTTGGCTGATGTCGGCAGGCTATCAACACTCGAAGGATGGGCTAATGCTTTGTTTTCACTGGCTAATGCAGCCGCGGTGACTTGAGCTATCATAAAACCTGAGTTAACCCCCCCATTATTCACTAAGAAAGGAGGCAACTGTGACATGTGGGTATCCATCAATAATGCAATACGGCGTTCAGATAACGCACCGATTTCCGCTAACGCAAGCGCAATATTATCGGCTGCCATAGCAACAGGCTCTGCATGGAAGTTACCACCTGAAATAATATCGCCATTATCGGTAAAGACTAGCGGGTTATCCGACACGGCATTTGATTCAATTAAAATCACTTCAGCGGCTTGGCGAATTTGGGTTAAACAAGCCCCCATCACTTGTGGCTGACAACGTAGTGAATAAGGGTCTTGCACTTTCACGCAGTTCTCATGGGACTTCGCCAACTCACTGGTCGGTGATAAAACATCACGGAACATCGCCGCAACATCAATTTGCCCTTTTTGCCCTCGAACCTCTTGCACGCGTGCATCGAACGGTTTACGAGAGCCCAGTGTAGCTTCAACACTAAGCGCACCACAAACAATGCCAGATAACAGCAATTTTTCTGCTTCAAATAACCCTTTCAACGCAAAAGCCGTGGAGGTTTGCGTGCCGTTTAATAGGGCTAAACCTTCTTTAGCTTCCAATTTTAGTGGCGCTAACCCTGCTTTTTCTAACGCTTTTTTCGCTGAAATCCATTTGCCTTCATAGCGTGCTTTCCCTTCCCCTAACAGAATTAGACTCATATGTGCTAATGGCGCTAAGTCGCCAGAAGCCCCCACAGAGCCCTTCGCAGGAATAAATGGATAAACTTGTGCATTCACTAATGCAATCAAGGCATTAATGACTTCAAGACGAATACCCGAGAAACCACGAGCTAAACTATTAATTTTGAGCACCATGATTAAACGCACGAGGTCGTCATCTAACGGCTCGCCAACACCCGCAGCGTGAGACATCACGATAGAGCGTTGTAATGATTGCAGATCTTTAGTCGCAATGCGAGTATTGGCAAGCAAACCAAACCCCGTATTGATACCGTAAGCGGTTCTATCTTCTTCAATAATTTTATTGACCGTCGCCACACTTTTCTCAATAGCCGTGTGAGCGCGTTTATCCAATACCACTGTTACTGCTTGTTGGAAAACAATGCGGAGGTCTTCGAGTGTCATTTTTCCTGGGTGAATAGTTAACTTAGTCATTAATGGCACTCCTTAACGTGTTTTAATCATTGGTAAATTAAGATTTTTTTCTTGCGCACAAGCAATAGCAATATCATAGCCAGCATCAGCATGGCGCATGACACCAGTTGCCGGGTCATTGTGCAATACTCGAGCAATACGCTCTGCAGCTTCATCCGTTCCATCACACACAATCACTACCCCTGAGTGCTGAGAGAAGCCCATGCCTACGCCACCACCGTGATGTAAAGACACCCACGTCGCACCACTGGCTGTATTTAATAACGCATTGAGTAACGGCCAGTCTGAAACAGCATCAGAGCCATCTTTCATGGATTCTGTTTCTCGATTTGGGCTTGCTACTGAACCTGAGTCTAGGTGGTCACGGCCGATAACAATTGGAGCCGAAACCTCGCCGCTTCTGACCATCTCATTGAATGCTAAACCTAATTTAACGCGATCCCCAAGCCCGACCCAACAGATACGCGCTGGCAAACCTTGAAAGCTGATACGTTCACGCGCCATATCCAACCAGCGGTGCAAGTGCTTATCATCCGGTAAAAGTTCTTTCACTTTCGCATCGGTTTTATAGATATCTTCAGGATCCCCTGATAACGCAACCCAGCGGAATGGACCAACACCGCGGCAAAATAGTGGGCGAATATAAGCAGGCACAAAACCAGGGAAATCAAACGCATTCTCTACGCCCATTTCCAACGCCATTTGGCGAATATTGTTCCCATAATCAAACGTAGGAATGCCTTGTTGTTTGAACGCTAACATGGCTTTAACATGCTCAGCCATAGATTTTTTCGCTGCCAACGCGGTGGCTTGGGGCTCTTGAACACTGCGTTCACGGTACTCTTCCCAGCTCATCCCAATTGGCAAATAACCATTTAGCGGGTCATGAGCACTTGTCTGATCGGTCACCATATCCGGTTTTACACCACGTTTGACAAGCTCAGGAAGAATTTCAGCGGCATTGGCACACAGTGCAATAGAAATGGCTTTTCCTTCCGATGTGTATTTTTTAAGACGCGCTAATGCATCATCAAGGTCGGCCGCTTGTTCATCCACATAGTGAGTTCTTAAACGGAAATCAATACGGCTTTGCTGGCACTCAATATTCAATGAGCATGCACCAGCCAATGTTGCAGCAAGAGGTTGCGCTCCCCCCATTCCACCCAAACCTGCAGTCAATACCCAACGCCCGGTTAAATCACCATTAAAGTGCTGACGAGCGGCTTCCACAAAGGTTTCATACGTTCCTTGAACAATGCCTTGGCTACCGATATAAATCCAGCTACCTGCCGTCATTTGCCCGTACATGGCGAGGCCTTTCGCATCCAACTCATTGAAATGCTCCCAGTTTGCCCAATGTGGCACTATATTTGAGTTAGCAATTAAAACACGTGGAGCATTTGCATGGGTTTTGAAAACACCGACGGGCTTACCTGACTGTACCAACAGTGTTTCATCGCTCTCGAGCTGTTTCAGGGACTCAACAATTTGGTCATAACATTGCCAATTCCGTGCCGCACGCCCAATGCCACCATAGACCACTAATTCATGAGGGTTTTCTGCAACATCCGGGTCAAGGTTATTCATTAACATACGTAATGGGGCTTCAGTGAGCCAACTTTTGGCACTTAATGTGCTCCCCCGCGGCGCCCTAATTTCGATATTTCGATATTTATTATTCAGTCCTGTCACTTGTATACCCTCTTTTATCTGTCCATTAACGACCTTTTACTGTTCTTATAGATATAGTTGTATATACATGTACGATCAATTAATCTTTTAACATAAAGATTAAAAAAATATGATATAAAAATATTTTTAGTCAAATAAAACAATGGAATAAATAAATCACCTGATATTTTGCTGTATTTTCTTTATTCTAAATCTGCATACTAGATCACATTTGATTTACAATAAATTCACACAAAATAGGTAAAGAAGGCATGCACTCGATACGATAAGCGGAAAATATGTTGTATATCATTCCGCCCATACTTTTACGTGGAGAAATAACTTATGACGTGAAACTACCTTTAAGCTTATAGCGGTGACCAGGAAACAATAGTTTGGTACTTGTCACCGTGAAAGACTGGGACCAAGTACGCCTTGTAATTAACAAACAAGATGCGCCTGTGGTAATTTGCAATAACCTCGCTGAGCGCTCATCTGCCTCTACGGCCTCAACAATATGCTCCCCTTGTGTTAAAGGAGCGACTTGAGACAAATAATCATGCGGTGTAATCGATGAAAAATTTTGCTTTAAATAGTCAGGTGCTGCTAAGGCATTGACATATCTGTCTTCAATTTGTACAGGGACATCATTTTCTAAATGAACAATAATAGAATGAAACACGGCGCTATCTGGGCTGATATTTAATTCATTTGCGAGCGCTGGAGACGCTTGTATTTCTTCGAGCTTAATGATCCTGCAACTGTATTTATGGTTTCTTGCCAGTATTTCGGCTTCAATACTGTGTATTTCAAATAGTGCGGATTGCCCCTTTGGCTCAGCCACAAACGTTCCCACACCTTGCAAGCGAACCAATAACCCTTCAGCCGTTAATTCACGTAGTGCTCGGTTAGCGGTCATCCGGCTACATTGAAACTGTGTCACGAGCTCAGACTCAGATGGAATACGGTCATTTGCCTTCCACTCTGCCGTATGGATCTTTTCAATTATCGATTGTTTTACTTGCAAATAGAGTGGGAGCGGTGCCCCCTGTTTATCCTTTTTATCGGCTGTCACAGTCATTTCCAATTTAATGATTAAAATCTTAAGTATTAATATGCTATTCATTGCATAGCATACAACACGACCTTAGTGCTATCGGACATTTTTTATCCTGACAGTCGCGAATAAAAACATCATGCTTAATTATTAAGCATTCACATAATTAAACGATGTAATTTTAATAAAAACAAACAAAAAACAGAAAATATTTAGGGTAAATTGCGGCAAACAACATCATTTACCGCTATTAATTATTGTTATTTTCGTAGCTAGAACTGCGGGTCACATATATCACCCGTTTCGATGGGTAATTTTGCCTCCATGCACTCTGATGAACAATGGATTACTCCCTTGTTCATAAATCATTTCAACAGGCTCTTGCGCATTCCACACAACAAAATCCGCAACAAAACCCACTTTTAATTGCCCATGGCTATTTTCGCGGCCTAACGCCTTCGCAGCGTTACGTGTCACCCCTGCCCATATCTCTTCAGGTGTCAGCTTAAATAATACGGCCGCCATATTCATAATAATACGCAATGAGGCAAAAGGGCTGGTACCTGGGTTAAAATCTGTTGAGACCGCCATAGGAACGTCATGTTCCCGTAACAGCTCAATTGGTGGTAGTTTGGTTTCCCGTAAAAAATAAAATGCCCCCGGCAATAAGACGGCTACGGTTCCGCTCGCTTTAAGTGCTTTAATCCCTTCTAGGTCCAAATATTCAATATGGTCAACCGACAAACCTTTGTAGCGGGCAACCAACTCGCTGCCACCTAAGTTTGATAACTGCTCCACATGCCCTTTTACTGGGATCCCTAACTTCTGAGCCGCTGAAAATAACTTTTCACTTTGAGCAAGGGAAAATCCCACACTTTCACAAAAAACATCTACTGCCTCAAACAGGCCTTTTTCCCATAATTCAGGCATGATTTTTTGGCAAATCAAATCAATATATTCATCAGGTTTATCTTTATATTCAGCGGGGACAGTGTGAGCAGAAAGTAAAGTTGAACTGACTGAAATAGGATATTGTGCAGATAACTGCTTTGCGACTAATAATTGTTTTTCTTCATTTTCATAGTCGAGCCCATAGCCTGATTTCATTTCAATACTTGTGACACCTTCTTGAATTAATGCTTCGAGCCTTGGCTTTGCCCGATCAAATAATTCGTTCTCGCTCATTTTGCGGGTTTCACGCACAGTCGAATTAATTCCGCCACCTTGCGCACTAATAGTTTCATAAGAAACCCCATTCATTCGCTGTTCCCATTCAGAAGCTCGGTCGCCGCCAAAAACTAAATGTGTATGGCAATCGATTAATCCAGGAGTTATTAATTTACCTTCGACATCAATAACTTCGCAGTCATTCAATTCAATGTCTTGAGTAGGAACAATTGCAACTATTTTATTATCACGAACAACTAAATCATGGTGATTAATCAGTCCATAAGGGGCTGATAGTACTGGATCCATAGTGGCAATACGGCCATTACGCCAAACGACATCCCGAGAGTGTGTTTTGAATACCATCGCTTTTCCTATTGTTGTTGAATTCAGTTTTATTCATTGCATTAATAAATCGTATAGATATGTATATACAATTAGACTAGCAAGTCCCCTTTTGTCAATGCTTACCTGTAAAAAGGTTATAAATATGTTACTTCACGCGAACAATCTACGATTATCACCATTCATTAAAAATGAGTTACACTAGCAACCAGAAAAATTAATCACAAAAATACATTACTAAAATTATGAAGAAAAAATTTGGTCTAGAAGATGAAGACATTCGTCTTTTCAAAGAAGCCATTAATGGAGCAAAAAAAATCCGTCAGGACCAAGTCCTGCACGCACCTGTACGTGCCAAAGTGACACAAGCATCAAATAAAAAAGTCATGCAAGAACAGGTTGACGCCTCTTTTTATTTTTCAGATGAATTCCAGCCTCAACTTGAAAATGAAGGGCCTACACGTTATTTAAGGCCAGAAGCCAACCCTTATGAATTAAAGAAACTTCGTCGGGGTGACTACGTTCCCGAGCTATTTTTAGATTTACATGGCTTAACACAAATGGAAGCAAAACAAGAAATTGGCGCGCTTATTGCGGCCTGTAAGCGTGAAAATGTCTATTGTGCCTGCATTATGCACGGCCATGGCAAGCATGTTTTAAAGCAGCAAACACCACTATGGCTTGCCCAACATCCTGATATTATTGCTTTTCACCAAGCACCTAAAGAATGGGGTGGTAATGCTGCCTTATTACTACTTATTGAAACTGCAGAGAGCGCTCGCCGTTAAGCGCTCATACTGTTCTGTATTATTTAGCAAACAGCAATTGTGATGGGCTCAACATCCATTCGAAATGACTTTTCTGATGAGCCACATCAATATCTACGCATGCAACTGTTGATGTGGTGAACATAGGTGGTTCTTTATGTGGGCACAGCTCCGATACTAAATAACCAACCAGCGGTAAATGAGATACAACTAATATCGCATTTGCACCTAGCACAGCAAGGTCTCGAATATGATCAGCCACAAATTCAGCATTCCCTCCAGGTGTTAATTGCCCTAAAATTTCCGACTTTGCTGGCAAATCAAGGTATTGACTCACAACCTGCCTAGTTTGTTCGGCTCTTAAATAAGGGCTTACTAACACCGAATCAATCTTAATACCTTGGTTCTGTAACCATTGAGCCATTAATACTGAGTCGTCTTTTCCCTTTTGAGTCAATGGGCGCTCAGCATCGCTAGGCGCTTGTATCGCTGCATCACCGTGACGCATAATGTAAACTTGCATAATCCACCATCTGAGTAACCTACCTTATTAAGGTGGTTATTCTTTTGTTGTTAAGATAATTGTTGTAAAAGTAACCATCAGTTGGGGTGAAATGTGATTCTGCATGAAATGACCAACAAAGAAAATGATTTGGGTAGATTTTTATGTATGTTTCTTTAGCTGGCTATGTTGTGGGCTAAAATTTGCTATTTATTATCAATCAGTTAAAGATAATATAATTATTTATTCTAATCATGCGAACTTTACTTAAAAAAGCCTGATAACCAAAAATATGTTTGGTATCAGGCATTGATTGGTTTTATTAAAAAAGCAACAAACAGCTAATAGGCTAGCTTACCGCGCCATTATTGTTCATTACTTGGTTTTATTACATCAACCCCACCTTCTACATTGGTAGAAAAAAAGGTTCGATTATTCTCTGCCATGTTACATAGCAATTCACAAGGCTGGAATTTATCACCATATTTCACGGCGAGGTTATTCAGAGTTTCCACCGTTTTTGCAATCCCTAGGCTATCCATATACCTAAACGGACCACCAAAGAAGGGCGGGAAACCGATACCAAATACCGCTCCCACATCCCCATCACGCGCACTTTTAATGATGTTTTCATCAAGGCAGCGGGCAGCTTCGTTAAGCATCATCATGACACAGCGCTGTGCAATATCCGCTTTAGTCAATGTATTGTTGGGAACTACGCCAATCAGTGAATAAATGGTTTTATCGACTTGACGTTTACTGGCTTTTTTCCAAAACCACAACTTATTGGTGTGATGACCATATTTATAAAAACCTTTGCCGTTTTTCTTACCTTTACGGCCATCTTTAACGACTTTGTCGAGGATATCAGGGGCTTTGAAACGCTCACCAAAACGTTCAACTAAAATCGGTAAAATTTTTGTTCCTACATCAATGCCCACTTCATCCAACAAATTAAATGGCCCAACAGGGAAGCCAAATTCAATTAAAGCGCGATCAATGTGTTCTATTGATTCACCTTCAACAAGGCATTGAGCAGCTTCACACAAGAAAGGCGCTAAAATGCGATTTACATAAAAACCGGCATCATCCCCTACGACAATGGCTGTTTTACCTTGACGTTTTGCTAAAGCAACAACGGTTGCAATCGTTGTTTCGTCTGTTTGTTGGTGAGGGATGACTTCAACCAACGGCATTTTATCGACGGGACTAAAATAGTGTAAGCCAATCACTTTTTCGGGATGAATCGCTTTCTGTGCAATTTGGTGAATAGGTAAAGATGATGTATTAGAAGCAAAAATGGCTTGTTGTTTCGACATCTGTTCAACTTCAGCAACCATTTTTTGTTTTAGAGCCAAATCTTCAAACACGGCTTCAATAACAATATCTGCGTTTTCAAGCCCTTGATAACTCAATATGCCTGATACCTTAGCCATAATAGCGGCACGTTCTCGGGCTAATAACCGCCGCTTGATAACTCGCTGAGTCAGTAGATCCCAGCTATAACGCAAAGCTTGGGTGACACCTTTATCTGAAATATCTTTAATACGAACCGGCAATTTACCTTGAAAAGCGGTGACATAAGCAATTCCGCCCCCCATCAACCCGCCACCAAGCACACCAACTTGATTAATCTTCAAGGGTGTTGCTTGTGCCCCCGTTTCATTTTTTAACGCAGTAACCGCAAAAAATAAATTACGTAATGCAGCAGACTCTGGTGTCATCACAAGCTCACCAAAGGCTTTCGCTTCTTCTGCATAACCGGCTTGCAACCCTTTATTCATTCCTGTTTTCACAACATGAATAATTTTTTCAGGGGCTGGGTAATGGCCTTTGGTTTTGCTGAGTGCTTTTTGTTTGGCGCTATCGAACACTTTATTGCGAAGTAATTTGCTGCTTAATAAGCGCTGTTGCCAATGAATAGCAGGACGCTGAACGCCCCCTTTTTTCACCATTTTAACTGCAACGTCGAGTAAAATAGACTCAGGAACCACATCATCAACCAACCCTAATTTCAGCGCCTGTTTAGCTTTTAGCTGGCGGCCTGTCAGCATTAAATCCAATGCATGCGGAATACCAATCAACCGAGGTAAACGCTGAGTTCCCCCGGAGCCAGGTAATAGCCCCAATTGTACTTCAGGCAAGCCTAATTTCGTTTTATCATCATTGGAGCAAACCCGCGCATGACATGCCAAAGCAAGCTCTAGCCCACCCCCTAAACACGCACCATGTATCGCAGCAATAATAGGCAATGGGTAGTTATCGATTTTATCAAACAGTACATGACCTGCTTTTGACAATTCACTGGCTTGGGACTTATTTTCACAGCCTGCTATCATGCTAATGTCCGCACCAGCAATAAAATTATCTTTTTTTCCTGAGGTAATAACTAACCCTTTCAGGCCAGAGGTAGACTGCGCTTGTTGTAAAATCGCAAGGAATTGCTCCGCAAACTCAGCTTTTAATGTATTGACTTTTTCATTGGGAACATCAATGAAGATCACCCCCACGTTTTCGCCATAAATATCTAAGCTAAAAGCTTGTTGTATTGTTTCTCTCGCAACTTCTGTAGCAGAATTTTGAGCCATTATTCCACCTCTAAAATCATTGCTGCACCTAAACCACCCGCAGCACAAGCTGTTGTTAAACCAAAACCACCACCCCGTCTGCGCAATTCATTTAGGGTTTGAGTCACCATTCGTGCGCCTGTGGCTGCAAATGGGTGCCCATACGCGATAGAACCACCTAAGACGTTAAATTTAGCCATATCCACTTCGCCAATTGCGTTATCCATTCCCAGTTTCTCCTGAGCGAATTTACGGCTACCAAACATGTGTAAATTAGCGAGCGTTTGCGCAGCAAAGGCCTCATGCATATCAATCAAGGATAAATCTTGCAACGATAACCCTGCACGTTTTAATGCGAGTGGTGTGGCATAAGAAGGCCCTAATAGCATATCTTCCCATACGTCTATCGCTGAAAACGCATAGCTTCGAATGTAGCCTAACGGTGTATAACCCAACGATTTCGCACGAGATTCTGTCATCATCAACACTGCTGCGGCGCCATCGGTCAGCGGAGTACTGTTTGCGGCGGTAACACTACCGTGTTTACGGTCAAAGGCAGGTTTTAATTTCGCATAAGATGATAATACTGAGTTTGTTCGTACATTGTTATCTTGGGAAAATGCTAGCTTAAAGGGAGGCATATACGCAGTCATAACTTCATTATTTAAAGCACCATTTTCCCACGCTTTTGTCGCTAATATATGCGAACGATGAGCAAGCTCATCTTGCTGGGCTCGGCTAATTTGATAACTTTTCGCCATTTGCTCCGCGGTATCTCCCATACGCAGCCCTGTAGAATATTCCGCAACACCGGGTGCAACTGGCGCTAAATCCTTCAAACGTAATTTCGCTAACAATGATAATTTTTGCCCAACAGACTTTGCTTTGCTTAATGCTAATAACGTCTCGGCCAATTTTTTTGATACGCCAATAGGAAGCACAGAAGATGAATCGGCCCCGCCAGCAATACCGATAGAAATATCACCTACCATCATACTTTGAGCAACGTTAACAATTGCTTGAAAACTTGTCGCACAGGCTCTTGATACACTATAGGCATCTGTTGAGACACTCATACCTGTTCCAAGAACAATTTCCCGCGCAATATTCGGCGCTTCAGGCATTTGTACTACTTGCCCAAATACCAGTTGCTCAATAAGGTTTTTGTCTAAATCACTGCGGGCTAATAATTCAGCAACGACTGCTTTACCTAAATCGACGGCTGGAATTCCTGCATATGCCGTAGATTGCTTTGCAAAAGGCAAGCGTAGACCACTGACAATGGCGATCCTTTCTTTTGTTTTATCTGTATTTTCACCATGGTGGAGATATTGATTCATGGTCGCTCCTGCTAAAAGCAAAAATGAAAATTATAGTTAACTAACTCACTAAGCGGACAAAGAGGTCTGACCTGTAATGATTGTTAACATAAAATTCACAATTATCAATGGGTATTAATAAAAAATGCGAGCAGGTACGCAACTTAGAGTAAAAACACAGCGATTTGCAATAGAAGAAAGTGAAAAGATAAAGGAAGCCTTTTACCACTGAACGTTAATCACACCATCGTTTTAGTGATAAAAGGCAAATTAGAGTAAATTCAATCGTTTGATTAACGAAGGCCTAATTGAAAAATCAGGCTTTCAGCTTCACAGCTAAAACTAAACTCAGCCGTCAGCTCAACTCCACCCTCTACAGACTTGATAGAATGAGTTATTACACAAGGGTCTGACTCAACAGATTTTGCTTTCTCTGTGAGTGTTTTCAACATGGTTTCTGCTTCACCTTGTGTAGCAAAAACATGCTGATACGAAGCAGTACAGTCTTTATTATCCAATACTGTTCCCACATCTACACAGCAGCAGGCTGCGGTTTCATCCGCGCTACAACGGTTAATCGCATCAGTCATCTTACTCTCCAAATAAACAAACTGTTAAGCTGCTATCATAACGCTGAAAAAGTGCTAAAAACTAGTGTGTATCAAAATATATCGCTAATAATTAAACATAAGTTTGATCTTACCCCGTATTCGTATACTTATTGCTCCCAATTCGTCAGTTTATGTTGCCATTTTGTTAAATATGTCGCATTTTTGAAAACAAAGTCACAATAACTGCAAAACAAGCTTGCAACATATCAGGTGGTCAGACCTATACTCTAGTAACTGGTCTGATTTGTCATAGCGGCAAGGGACCCTACAATTCTGCGCTTCTTGCGATAGAAGTCGCTTTATTCAAAATAAAACATAAGAGGGTTTTGGTCATGAACCAGAAAAACCTGTTCTCTAGATCAGCTTTAGCAATAGCAGTGGCAATTGTATCATCCAACGCAGGCGCGGCTGGTTTTTTGCTTAATGAATATTCTACATCCGCACTGGGACGCGCGTTTTCGGGGGCTGGTGCGATGGGCGACAACGCAAGTGAGGGAAGCCGAAACCCTGCTGCCATGATGTTGTTTGATCGCCCTTCTCTTTCTATTGGTGCTGTTTATATTGACCCAAGTGTTGATATTAAAGGGCGTGATAGCAGTGCTTTTACTGCCAATGATATAGCACCAAGTGCCGTTGTGCCCAATGCCCATTTCATTTTCCCAATTAATGACAAGTGGGCTGTTGGTACCTCAATGACCACCAACTTTGGTTTAGCTACCGATTTTCCTAAAGATTATGCAGGTGGACCTGTTGGTGGGAAAACAGATTTAAAAACGGTTAACTTAAATCTAAGCGGCGCCTATCGTTTAAATGACAATTTTAGCTTTGGTTTAGGCGTTAATGCAGTCTATGCTGATGCCGAAATCACACGTCATATGGGAATAGGGGCATCTCAACTTCCTCCTGCGCTTGGCGTCACATCAAGTACAACAGCCGCTAAACTCAAAGGTGATGACTGGGGCTATGGTTGGAATACAGGTATATTGTATGAGTTTAATCAAGACAACCGTTTAAGCTTAACGTATCGCTCAAAAGTTAAAGTTAAATTTGAAGATGGTAAATTTTCAAACGACCTTCCTGCCATGGTTGGTGGGTTAAATGGTGGCAGTGTTAAAGGTAAACTTGACCTTAATTTACCTGATATCTGGGAATTTTCCGGGTACCATAAAGTTGCACCTAAGTGGGCTCTACACTACAGTGTTGCCTATACTGGCTGGAGTGAATTTAAAGAGTTAACCGCTTATCAAAAAAGTAATGGCAAAGAGCTATTCCATAAACCTGAGCATTTCAAAGATGCTTGGCGTTTAGCTTTGGGTACCACTTATTTCTATGACGACAACTGGACATTCCGTACCGGTATCGCCTACGACCAAACGCCTGTTCGTGCAGAATACCGTTCAATTTCTATACCTGACCAAGATCGCTACTGGTTAAGTGCGGGCTCAACTTACGCATTCAATGAAAACACTTCTGTTGATGTGGGTATTGCTTATATGCATGGCAAGAAGGTTAATATCAATGAAATGTTAAAAGAAGGTGACCCAAGCACAACAACTCGCTTCAAATCTGAAGGTTCTGCTTGGTTATACGGCGTAAACTTCAACTATACATTCTAATTAATTGAATTTTTAAGTATCAGGGAGTTCACTCCCTGATACTATTTTCAACTTCAACTATCTCATCTCACTAATTTTCAAAACTTAACATAAATTTTCTTGACCCTAATCCGCATCATATGTAAATTAAATGTTAAGCACATGAGTTCACCTCATCATTTCTTTATAAAATACACACTATCGCATTTTTAAGATAAATCGCTTTATATTTCATTAGATTACCATTCATTCTCTGAATGTTCTTATTTGCAAGTACAACCTAATAGCATATTTTATACTGATGATATCCACTAATATGTATGGCTTTTTCATCAAACTGTATTAATCACGCTATATTCTATTATTGGCTAAAGCCGAAAGGCATGTAAAAGAGGCTACAATGACTAAAACTTAGGAGGCTTTATGGGAACACTGTTTACTGTCGGTTTTATTGGTGTATTAGGGGTAATAGCCTTAATTGACACCGTCTCTCAACGAGGAAAGCGAGACAATGATTAGCTTTTTATTTATCACTCTCTAGTATCATTCGTATACAAGAGAGTGATAAACCTTCCAAAACAATTCAATTTACTAATCTATCGAATCAAGCTGGTCTTCAATTGCTGCTGCATTTGGGTTTTCCATGGCTTTTAACGCACCACCACTTGATAAGAAATCATTACGTTGAAAATAAGCTTCTCGCATCATTAAATACGGGTCTGAAGAGTTCTTCAATAATCCATCTGAATCTAATAACCTTGCTCGGGTTTCAATCCCTTCTAGTGCCCACTTACCTGCTGACATCCAAAATGTGAGATAACTTAGCATTGGATATAAATCATCAACTAAGTCCCCCCCTTGTTCCCTCGGTGTTGCACTGCCATACCCCGGTAACACCACATAAGGACCATAGCCCACATCGTAATAACCCAATGTATTACCAAAGCGTTTAGGTTCTTCTTTAACTAGCTGAGGATTAGCCATTGATGCAACATCAATGAGTCCCCCCATACCAAAGACGGTATTAAGGAAAAAGCGGTTAAAATGTTTGAAACCTTGAGTGACTTCACCCCGCAAAAAGCTATTCAACATACTTGCAGGTTCTTCAAGGTTAACAAAAAAATTGGTTAATCCATTACGGGCAGGCATCGGGACATAATCATTCCAAGCAACAGCGACTGGCCTTAACACATAAGGGTCGAGGACGTTATAGTTGAAATTAAACATTGCTCGGTTGAACCCTTCTAAGGGGTCTGAACGCTCATGTGTTTCTGGATCAATGCTACTTGCACAACCTGCAATTAGCACCCCTGCCAGAAAAACGCCCGTCATGCGAAACTTCATAACATTTCTCCATTCCCTGCACCGTTCCACTACGGTACTTTCCACTGTAATAACTGTTTTGCTTATAGTAAGGCTAAAAAAAGAATTATGTTAATCCTTTTGAGTTATTTAATTACCTTAAGGATTAATTATACGCCATTTAATCATATTCTTATTATAAGAAAATTGAACAATTAGTACAAAGCAGAAATGCTCGCTTCCCTTAATTATGGAAATGATAATCACCCTATTTTAGAGTAAAAAATAGTCAAAAAAACATTTATGGAAGATAAATTAGATTATTTGCCCGTAACAACTTGATTCAATTAGACCTGAACAGTAAAATGCCTTCGCTGTCATAATTATGACTCCAAAAGTCCCCTTAGTTAAATGGATATAACGAGCCCCTCCTAAGGGCTAGTTGCAGGTTCGATTCCTGCAGGGGGCACCATCCTTTATTCAACAGAAGTCCACATAACTCTCCTAACCTCTTAAATAACCTATTATACCAGTCCAATTCTTCATTTTTAACTCAACCGAATTCAACTTAACTCTCCCTACATCAAGCCTCTTGTGAGGGTACAATTATGGGTATAAAATAGTTCGATATATATTATACCCTCAATTTTTATTTTGGAATCTAGTTATGCCTCTAACTGATGCAAAAATTCGGGCAGCGAAACCCGATACTAAGCCATATAAACTTACAGATGGATTAGGTCTACACCTACTTGTCCATCCTAATGGTTCACGATATTGGAGAATGCGTTACCGCCATCAAGGCAAAGAGAATACCCTTGCATTGGGCTTATATCCCACAATTTCATTATCTGAAGCCCGAACCAAACGGGATGATGCTAGAAAACTAATTGCAAATGGTATAGACCCCTGTGAACAAAAAAGAGTAAACAAGATTATCTCAAATACAAACTTGTCATTTGAATCTATAGCTAGGCAATGGCACTCTTCAAATAAGAAATGGTCAGAGTCCCACAGCTTGAGAGTTATTAGAAGCTTAGAAACTTATATATTCCCTTTTATTGGTTCACGAGATATTTCATCTTTAAATACTCCTGATCTTTTACTCCCCATTAGGGCAGTTGAAAGTAAAGAAGCATTTGAAACCGCTGTTAGGCTACAGCAGCGTATAGGCGCTATTATGCGTTACGCTATCCAATCCGGGATAATTAACTATAATCCAGCTATTGATACAGCTGGTGCAATTACTACTGCGAAATCTCAACATCGCCCTGCACTTGAACTGGAACAATTATCTGAACTACTCACTCGAATTGATAACTACAAGGGACATCCTATGACTAAAATAGCTGTCAATCTTAGTCTTCTTGTTTTCACTCGCTCAAGTGAACTACGCTATGCTAGATGGTCAGAGATTGATCTAGAAAAGGCTCTTTGGACTATTCCTCCAAAAAGAGAACCAATTCCCGGGGTAAAATACTCTCATCGTGGAGCTAAAATGCGTACAACTCATTTAGTTCCCCTTAGCAAACAATCAATAGAATTATTTAAAATATTACACGCTTGGACTGGTCAACATGAACTTATTTTAACAGGCGCTCATAACCCCTTTAAACCAATGAGTGAAAATACCGTCAATAAAGCCTTACGAGTCATGGGCTATGACACAAAAACAGAAGTGTGCGGGCACGGCTTCAGAACAATGGCATGTAGCTCGTTGATTGAATCAGGGTTATGGTCGAAGGATGCAGTAGAAAGGCAAATGAGCCACCAAGAACGTAATTCAGTGAGGGCAGCTTACATTCATAAAGCTGAGCATATTGAGGAACGGAGGCTTATGGTGCAGTGGTGGGCTGATTATTTGGATGCTAATCGGGAGAAAACAATATCACCTTTCGATTTTGCTAAATTGAATAATCCCATGAATCACTAAGACTTTAACCATGTCATATAGAAGATCCATTTGCAATACGAGAAGTGAAATAATGCGGTAGTATGCCGACTACATGGATTCTTTGGAAAGCCAAAATAAAGTAATTTCGGAATAGCTTATACCTAAAAACGTAATCATGATCACAGTTTTATTATAATGCATTTTAGTTTGTAACCCATATTCCACCAAAGCAAGAGCCTCTGTCCTAATGAACTGACCCTAGTTTATTGGACAGGGGCTTTTTTCGTTTTCACCCGCGCAAAATGAAATCATGATAGAAAGCATAACATGTTATCAGGACTGTAAGGCAACTCATTATCCTGCTCTAAAACGTCATTAATCATTTTTAAAGCTGATTTTCTGTTTTCAGCTGATGAGGACTTTATATCAATATCATCTTCTAAAGGGAAATAGCTCCCTTTCTCAAAATATCGCCATTAATTAAATCACAATACATCAATAATAGGACATGAATATGCACATAACAGCGACGGCTTCCCCATGCCTAAAATCAGAGGTAATTTCTGTTTTTATAACGAATTTAGGAAAATATAATGAAGGCGAACTGGTCGGTGAGTGGCTTGAGCTTCCGGCAACCTCAAAAGAGATCGAAGACTGTTTAGTGCAGATTGGCATTGATGGTATTCACTATGAAGAGTATTTTTTGACGGACTATGAGTCCTCAATTGATGGCCTTTTGTCCTACATTTCAGAATACAGCCTTTTAGATGAGTTGAACGAGTTAGCCACGCAATTAGCCATGTTATCGCCTGATGAAATTGACCTTTATCAGGCAGCTATTGAAATCTGTTCTTCAGCGAGTTCAATTCATGATTTAATTCATTTAGCGGATAATTTAGATTCTTTCCAGCAATTAGCGGGGGTCAATGATGAATATGATTTAGGTTATTACTGGATAGAAGAAAGTGGTTGTTATGATTTAGCACAACTAGGTCATTTATCACACTACTTTGATTATGAACGCTATGGACGTGATGTTTGTCTTGAGCAAGGGGGCGTTTTTTTCAGTGGGGGATATGTTTATCATACGGGTGGGTAGATAAGGGAACCGAATAAGGGTCAAACCGCTTTCATCCCTTAAAGGGAAGACGTGAAATGATGCTGTGGTATCACAATGACATCCATAAGCTAGAACGTCAATCAAACTAAACTCTACTTTACTTTAAGCCATCTTTACTGATATCCGTAAAGATGGCTATTATGGTGTTATTTTTTTATTTAATGCAAGCTATTAAAGAGTGACAAACTCTGTATGTTTAATACAGTTACTCAAAATAATCCATATCCAGCTTTGGGAGCTTAATAAGCTTAATAAATTGTGAGCTAGCGCCTATCTCATTATCCATCATTAGATTAAAGAACAACAGACAAAGCAGGGTAAGAAATGAATACATTTTTGTCCTGCTTTTTATTATCGACACCACAATCAGTTAAAAATGATAAACGCAATTTTATACTTTTGTTTCAGCAAAAGCGTTGCTCTTCGAATATCAACCCTTAGGCCTAAAGTATTGTGTATAAATTGATGCTGCCTGTTCTTTTAAAATGCCTTTAGTCACTTCGGGGCGAAAAGGGCTTTTAGCAAAAATTTCATCACTTCCAAGCATGATATTAAACCCTGCAATTTCAGCTAATTCATCATGAGAAAGGCTATAAACCATTCGACCTAATTGACTCCAGACCATTGCGCCTGAGCACATACAACAAGGTTCACAACTGGTATAAAGCGTATAATGCGATAAATCCGTAACTTTTTGCTCAGAACAAAACTGACGTATAAGCCCTAGCTCAGCATGATAAGTCGGGTCACTTTCGGTATGTATGTGATTTTCACCCGTCATGATCACTTGCCCATCTTTTACTAACAGTGCACCGAAAGGTTCGTTCCCCTTTTTAGCTGCACTCGTTGCAAGTTCCAAAGCTTGTGCCATAAATTTAATATCTAGTTGGCGTTGTTGCTCTATGTGCCCCAAATCATTACCCATCTGAGTAGCTCCTTATTACCTTGTCAAGTATTAATATAGTTTGTATTTATCACGTAATTTTAAATAAGCTTGATTTTTTTCACGCCAGCTTTGTTCAATCCAGGCAATAGTTTGCTCCTGAGTAAGCCCTTTTTCGGTTGCTTCATTCAGCATTGTTAAAAGCTTTTGGTTACCAACCAATTTAGCTAACCAGAGAGGGCGAATAACAAAATACTCATCCTGATAGTTTAAATACTGGGCTTCTTTGTCACTATCGATGGCAAGGGGGTAGCCTTTTTCATGAAATTTAAACCACCATTTTACAAAATAACTGATTGTTGGTTTAAGATTTTCCTTATCAAGAGTAGTCAATGACTCGCCATAAACCTGTTTACCTGCTTGTGGCCATCCATACTTTTTTTGGCTTATATCAACAGTATATTGTGTATTTTCATAAAATTTATCCGATGAAAAGCCCAGTTGTTCAAATGGATAATCAGAGCCACGTCCCATATTAACACTCGTCGCTTCAAATAAGGCTAATGAAGGATAGAGCTTTATTGATAAATCTGTTCTCAGATTTGGAGATGGAACTCTAGGTAGATGATATGGCATATCGTGACGATAATTATCCATCGGGATCACATGAAGTTTATCCGCAGGAAATTGATATTGGGCTTGGCCATGGGCTTTCCAATTAGTATCTTCACCTCCCGTTAACCACCCCTCATTTACTACCATCAATGCAAACTCAGCCGATGTTAAGCCATGAACCATAGGGATGGGATGCATACCAATACCTGAAATGAATTTTTCTTCAAGTAGGGGACCATAAACGATATCACCAAGTGGGTTTGGTCTATCAAATACCATAAATTCTTTATGATGTTTTTGGAGGCTTTCGAGTAGATGGTGCATAGAAATTGTATAGGTGAAAAAACGAACTCCCACATCCTGTAGATCATAAACAACGATATCAACATCTTGTAACTGTTCTTCTGTTGGGTGTGCTCGTGAACGCCCCTTATCATCTCGCCCATATAGGGAAACGATAGGTAACCCACTTTGGCTATCAATATGGTCACTATCACCAAAACCAGCATCTTCGTTTCCTCGAATGCCGTGTTCAACAGAAAATAACTTAGTCACTTTAAAAGTGTATTTTTCTTGTTCCGATAACAACTTATCTATGGTATGCCTTTCATCTTTGTTAACAGAACTCTGATTGACCATTAAAGCGACTTTTTTACCTTTCAGGAGTGGGCCATAAATGGCCTCTCTATCTACGCCAAGTACAATATCTTGATTTAGATCATTATTTGCTAACACAAATATACTATATGCACTTGTCAGGAAAAAAGTTAAAAAATAAAAAAAACGTTTCATAATAAAACTCGCTATACACAATAATCAACTGTACGTTACACACTAGAAAGTATGACGTAATTCGATTGCCCAGAACCAAAAATTATTATTTTCTTTGGTTCCCTTCGTCCATGTAACCTCGGGACGATAATACGTATCCCAGAATATTGATGTTTTATTCGTAATAGGATAGAGCAATTGAAAGCCATAGCGGCTTCTGTCTTTTTCTTTAAAAAGAAATTCCTGATTGTTGGAATCTCGGAAACTTTGCTTTCCTTTTGTTAGTGCATAACGAGTATAAGGCATAACCATAAGCCCATTATCAAATCGATAACGATATACCGCCCATAAAAAATGCTCTTTATTATGTAATGTATTAATTAAATTTTCATCAATATAGAGGTAATTCACCCACAAAGAATTTTTCTTATTAAAGGTATACGTACCGCCAACAAAATGCTCATTTATCGAGCTCCAATCGCGCTTATAAACACCGTATTCACCTTTTGCACGTGCATAATCGAGTTTTCGGTCAATAAAGCGGAATGACAGGCTACCATTAAAACTCACATTGTCTGAATATTTGTAATTGAATTGAGGCCTCACCCATATTTCATGGCGTTCTTCGCCTTTTCGAATATCCCCTTTATATTGAGGTGCGGCTAATGCCGGATTACTGATGGATGCGTAATGCCAATTATCATTACGATAACCAAGACGTAATTTAAAGTTTCCAGGCTTATCATGAAACGTAAATGGAAAAGTTCGAGTAGCACCAACTTGCCAGCGAGTTCTATCATACTCAGAATTATTATCAAAATACGTTTTTAAAATCTGAATATCATACATCCAAAGTGAGTTATTTTGATAAATAAAAGCACCAAAATAAGGAGATGTCGCTACACTCCCTTTAAGAAACTTCCAATTATCATCACTATCAATTTCTTGCTCAGTGCCAAGGTAAGATTCTACGTTCCATATTTTCTCTTTATTTTTTTTCTCTAAATCACTTTTCTTTTTTTCTAATTCATTAATTCTTTGGTTCAATTTTATAATTTGTTGGTCATAATCTATTTCAAACTCATCGGCTATTGCCTGTGAGGAAGTAAAGATCATCATTAGTCCAATATATAAATAGCTCTTTTTAAACATAATACCTCTCCATTCAAATTAAGGACTAATCTTAATAAGATAAACCATGGCCATAAGGGTAAAGAATATCAGTGCCCTCAGGTGATTTTATATTGACAGGTAACTTACCTTTTGGAGTATTGATAACGCCTTGCGTTGGTGTTGAAAATAAGGAATTTAACCCACTACGAATATTCGTCTCTAAACTATTTCTCACATTATTTGTGACATCGAAGCCAGTGATACCATAAATGGCAATATTTGCATTTACGTTTTCTAGGTACGCAATATCATAAGGATTTCGCGTTGAAATGACGACAAGTGGAACATTATTTTTATTAGCAATATTAATTATTTTTTGTGCATTTTTAGGTTGTAATGCAAGGTTATACGTCGCTAGAAGAACGAAATCTTGTCCCTTAATGATATTTTCTATTTCATTTTCACTAAGGTCATCTGCCATCATTTTCACGACATGATCTTGGGTGGTAATTTTGATATCAGACTGGTTAGCAATATTCGCAAGATGTTTCTTAATTAATTCATTTCTTGGTTTTTCATCTGAAAAAATAACGAGGCTGTTATCACCCTTAAGTGAGTACGGTAAAACCCCTTCGTTCTTAATTAAAGTAATCGTATTTTCAGTCACCATATCTTCAAGATTTTTATTAAAAGGCGAGGCAACGATCTGTTTAGCCTGCGCTATATCTTTCTCATCCGCACTAATTTTATTTTTTAATTTCGTCAAAACGACACGTTTTGCTGATTCATTAATACGCTTTTCCAGCTCTTTATTTGTTTGTGCTTCTTTCTTTAAATAGCCATAAAGCCCATCAAGTTTTGTGACATGTTCAGGGTTAGAAAGCTCTAATGGCATTAAAATAATATCATTACCCGCTAAGATGGCTTGTTTGACAGCCCAATTGCCATCAAAATTTTTAGAAATTGCTCCCATATCCATAGCATCCGTTATAATTAATCCATTAAAACTCAATTCATCACGTAAAATATCCGTTAAAATTGTTTTAGATAAAGTGGCAGGGGTTCCAATTTTTTCTCCATTCAACGCCGTTATTGTATTATTGTCTAAGGAAGGAACAACAATATGCGCGGTCATTACTGCATCACTGTGGTTGATTGTATTTTTAAATGGGACTAACTCAACACTTCGCCAAGTTGCTGCATCAATAGGAATGATAGGGAGTGAGAAATGGGTATCTGATGAGACATTACCATGTCCTGGAAAGTGTTTTATCGCTGTAAGAACAGGATATTTATGTATACCCATTATATAACTATTAGCGAGTTCACTTACCAATTGGGGATTGTCTGAATATGAGCGCACGCCAATTACAGGATTATTTTGATTATTATTAACATCAACAACAGGACCAAAATTAAAATTAAAACCTAAATGAGATAATTCATATCCGTGGAGCATCCCTGTTAGTTCAGCTAAGCCTTGAGAACGCGTCGCCCCTAACGCCATATTTCCCGGCATCTCTGTACCTTCGCGCAAACGAGTCACATATCCACCTTCTTGGTCAGTACTAATAAATAGTGGAAGATTACTTCTGGACTTTTGCAGCGCATTAATCAAATTAACTGTTTGAGGCGTATCAATTAAATTTTCTCTAAATAGGATGATTGAGCCTAAATGATATTTCTTAATGATATTTTCAATTTGTTCATTTGATTGAATAAATGGTTTTTTATTTCCCTCATTATCAACACCCCAATATCGAAAATCTGGCATCAATAGCTGTCCAATTTGTTCTTCTAGCGTCATTGAATCCACAATAGTATTTGTGGAAACCTCAGGGTCACTCCAATATGCCTTTAATTTTTCATCAGGAATAATTTCAGCATAGGATAGGGATGTAGAAATTATCAACGATAGCGAAACCAATACTTTTTTCATTTAATGTACCTATTTATTATTTACTTATTTCTCCTTATAAATTAAGTTTTTTTAATTAATATAGCTGTGATATTACTCTCACTTAGAACTATTCCACTTTACAATAAGAAAGGAATAATTAACTCAAAAAAAATAACATTTCCAATGAAATAACATACAAATAGACGTACTTACTCAGGAATATAAAAAAATAGAAAGGAATAAATCAATTGTAAAAATATATTACAAAATAATTAAAATATGATTATCTAACTAAAAGATTAAAAATATACCCCATGAAGGAGTACCATACAGATGAGTTTAATCATATTTCTAACAGCTTACTTATTCATAGCTGCGATTATATTTTCTGACATTGGGGAAGCAGCTCCCTGCTGTAACCCGGAAGATATGCTTGCAGTGTGAAGTGATCTGCTTTAATCAAATAGGACACTTTAATAATGGAATATAATCCAATTATTGAGGTGTTAAATGAAAAAACGTACAAACAGAATTTATACCACTGAGTTTAAGCAAGAAGCGGTCGCATTAGTCACCGAGCAAGGTTATAGCGTGCCAAAAGCGGCAGCTTCCTTAGGGATCACTGACAAATTACTTTATAACTGGAAAGCAAAATTCGACGCTGAGCAATCAGGTAGCAGCTTGAATTCTGATGAGAGAGCTGAGTTATTAAGGCTTCGAAAGGAAAATAAAGAACTTAGGATGGAGAAAGAGATCCTAAAAAAAGCCAGCGCCCTCCTGCTAAAGGAAACCAAGTAGCGTTTAAAACGATTAAGCAATTATCTTCACAGTTTCCCGTGCTTAAGCTCTGTAAGTTAATGAAAATAAGTCGTTCTGCCTATTACGCTTGGCTCAAACGCCCTGCAAAATTGATCACCACAGAACAACTTAGCCTGTACCGCAGAGCCAAAGTTATCTTTGAACAGAGTCGAAATAGCTTAGGTTATAGAACGTTACGTAAACGGTTATGCAAAGAGGGCTTTAGCGTGAGTGCTTATGGCGTTCAAAAGCTAATGGCTCAGCTTGGTCTAGTGGGTCACTCAGCGCATTGCTTACAAAGTCACCACAAAATGCAAACACAGTGATGCCGTGGCCGATAATTTGCTCAATCAAAATTTTAATCCTCACGCGCCTAACGAAGTATGGGCGGGTGATGTGACCTATTTAAAAACAGGGGAAGGCTGGATGTATTTAGCCATCGTGATGGACTTATACTCACGCCGTATTGTGGGTTGGCACATCGATAAACGAATGACGGCAAATTTAGTCAGTAAAGCCTTGATGAAAGCGTATAACTTACGCCAGCCAGAGAAAGGCTTAGTCTTTCATAGTGATAGAGGAGCACAATATACGAGTAAGCACTATCGTCACTTACTGACAAGTTATGGTATTCGAGCAAGTATGAGCGATGTCGGAGCTTGTTGGGATAACGCCGTTGTTGAACGATTTTTTGGTAGCTTAAAGCACGATTGGGTACTGAAAATCCCACAGCCGACTCGGAAACAGATGAAAGAAGATGTTACCGCGTATATGCGCTATTACAACCTAGAAAGGCTTCATACTGCCAACGATGATCTGCCACCCATTGAGTATGAACAAAATTCCTTAAGAAAAGTGTCCTAATTTTGTTGTGCAGAACACTTTATCCTCACTCGCCAAGCCGGACAGTTGATTATCCAGCAGGCTGAGGATCGAGTGAATAGCTAAGGGAGATCCCAATATGGAGTTAGAACACAAATCAAACGAAACAACATTCATTTAGCCACCTCATATGGATATCCGTAAAGGTGGTCATTATTTAGGCTTTATTTTTTACTCAGAACATTGATGTCGCCCCATAATTTAACCCACTGCGACAAGTACACAACCGCCTGAACATCCACAAGCGACTTTGTGACCTTCTAGCGCAACAGGGATACCATTAATTTTCATTAAGCTATCGCCTTCAACGATAGTCCCTGTTTTTTTACATGAAGGACAATAAACAGAGTCGCCCACACAAGCCACGCCTTGAGTTTGCTTAGCAAGAGAAGAAGCCGTCAGAACTGTGCCACCCGTATTAGTTGTATCATTTTTTAATATAATTTTTTTGCCATTCACAAGACTACGCACTGCGTTTTTTCTCCTGATCAAGTGTTGCTAAAAGCTGTTCAAGCTGATACTTAAAATAACCTGTTTTACGTAAAAAATTAGGGTGTTTTTCTGAAGACGTTAACAAATACTAAAAATGTCAAAAAAGTTACCTATAAACCAAATGACAAGTAAAACAGCAACAATGCTGGCTATACCTGCGGCAGCATACAATAGAAGAGAAATAGCGAGAACACTCCCATTTAGCGCTAATGCTATTCTGGCTGAGTTTTTGTTTTCATGGCGAATAAATGAAATAGCAGCAAAAATAATACCAAATACACCGAGCGTTATACTGATTTGTTTTGATAATTCAATTTTATCTAATAAAAGCTGTCGCTGTTCATTGGCAGGATCTCCGCTAGGAGCTTGATACGCTTTTCCTTTAATTGCATCCATTGTCGCTTTTTTTATACTACTTATCTTTTCATGAACAATTTGCTCTAACTTAGGTTTGGATTGAACATACTCACGCTCAAGGCTTTGGTTAGCAAGTATTACAAGAATGCTAAAAGCTCCGATGATGATAGCAATTAAACTGAATCGATTATGAACCATAGACATAGTTATTAATATTTCCTAGTAAAGTAATCCCAATATAACATTTAAAAAATAATTATTTATTGCTAGTTTATAGCAGTCAGCTTTATGAGTGATGATTCAAAGGGAAAAAATATTTTTCTAAGTACTTAATAAATTGTTTAGCAAGGTTAAGTATTTAATGGGATATTGCTCTTTATATCATTTAATAATAACAATATATTACAGCAATCACTCCTAAACAATGTATTTTTTATTTTAAATTACATAAACTTATTTTTCGTAAAACGAGTAATTTCTGTCGCTAATAAAATAAAAAGTTAGCTTTCCAAAAAGCAATTGGCTTTTATATAAGAACTCGCTTTATCTTAAAATTCTAGCTAAAACTTATTATAACCTTTTATCCCCTTTACCAATGCCCAGAAGCACCGCCACCACCGCTAGAACCACCTCCTCCACCACTTGATGAACTCGATGAACTCGACGAACTCGATGAACTCGATGAACTGAAATCGTGACTGGAAGTAAAATTAGAAGCATGTTTATGGGATGTATTTACTGAATATGCAGGTTGATAAAAAGGTGAACCAAATCGACTAAACTCACAAATCGCTTTCCATTCTTTTCTCTGCTGTCGATAAATCGGAAATAAGATATTGATGCCAATAAACAACACAGTTAATGAAATAAGGTTAAAGAATAATGATAACACCACCATCAGTAATAAGATAAAAGGGTTAACAATACCACTAAGAATTATTTGTGTATAAAAAATGACAACGACTGAACAAAACACTACAGGGAAATACAGCGAAAATGATGTTGGAAAATAGAATGAGTAATTCAGATAATTTTTTAACCGTTTTAGCTGATTTGCACCTATCTTATATCCTCGCTTTTCTGAATTTTTCTTTTTTTTACCTGACTGCGCTATCACTTGATTAATTTTTCTTTTTAATTTTTTCGTTGAAAATACAAGCTGAAAACAATAAATTAGCCCTAATATTATCACATAAATTAAAATAAAATGTGTTTGTAATATTTTAAGAGGAATAAGATCTGTCAAAGAATTCGTTGAGCTTATTGGTCTATCATTAGCTACATGAATGGCATTTATAATCCCTTGCTCAATACCCGTATAATAGTTTTCTGCTCTAAAATACGGCAACATATTTTTTCGAATAATTCTCCCAGCAAGAACATCGGTAAATGTCCCCTCATAGCCGTACCCGACTTCAAAGCGAACACTGCGGTCATTTATTGCCACAACAAGCAGTAATCCATTATCAAGCCCCTTTTTACCTATCCCCCATTGATTAAAAACACGATTTGCGAAAGTTTCGATATTTTCACTCCCAGTAGTCGGAACGATATAAACAACAAATTGTGAACCATCATTCCGATTATTTTCAAAGTTAATCAATAAATTATTTAGCGTTTTGAATTGCTGCGCCGTTAATAAATTTGCACGATCAATGACCCTATCTATTTTTAATGGGGGTGTATTATTCACTGATGCGCTCGCAATAGCACTAAATAAAAGCAAGGAAAATAAAAATAAAATATTACGTATCATGAGTTAAAATCCACCATTGGTGTTCTTTTGATTTCATGCCCATTCTCAACGTTAAAATTAATTTTTTTATCATACCCCATAGATTCCGCAATTAAGTTATAGGGGAATTGCCTAATTTGAGTATTATAATGGCGTACCGCCTCTATATACCGCCCTCTCGCAACTGAAATACGATTTTCAGCTCCCTCCAACTGTACCATCAGGTCTTGATAGAGTGAATTTGCTTTCAATTCAGGGTAATTTTCTGAAATGACTAACAGACGTGATAGAGATTGCCCTAAATTATCTTGAGCTTTTTGATAGCTCGCAGAAATTTCAGGATCATCAAACACGCGACCATCCACATTAATTTTCCCGACAGACGCTCTCGCCTTTACAATTTCTTGTAACACATTGCTTTCATGACTTGAATATCCCTTAACTGTACTGACCAGATTAGGGATCAAATCAAATCGACGCTGATATTGGTTTAATAATTCTGACGCTGCCGCAGAGACTAACTCATCATTTTTTTGGATTGTATTGTAAGAATTAACTAACAGAGTAAAAATTACAACCATCACTAATACCAAACCTATCGCTAACTTGCGCATTAAATATCCTTATATTAACCACTTAATGTTAATATTGACTATCTGGTGTAACACTAATTTCTTTACTATCATCAATCCTAGCGAACTCAATTATTATCTGTCAGAACATCGTATTTTCTAACCAATTTTTACCGTTGAATTACCAATTAATACGCCACCGCAACTTACTGTATCATCTGTTCTGGCCGCAGGCTTGCCATCAATAAATACACTACTTGATCCACCAACGATAGTTCTTGAATGCCCACCGTGAGGCGCTAACGCATCTCCTTGCCGAGCAACCGCTTTACCATCGACTTTTACCGTTGGTGAACCTGTAATCACATGGGTAGGGCCATGTTTTCCATGGCCTGTATCAGAATCACCAATAAGAATAATGTTTGGCATAAATTAATTCCTTATCGAACAATCGTGACTTTTCCATCAATAATGGATAAATAGGGATTGTAGTGAAATGTTCGACCTTCAGGGCTAACTAATTTTATTGGTGACAGTCGGCTAAAACCAATTTCATACCGGAATATTCGTTTATCTTCATAAGTACTGAATATATAGCGACTCCAATCTATTTTAGCTGGCTTATATCCTTCATCTAACATTTCTTTAAATTCTAGAGAGTTCCAAAATAGATCAGGGGAACTATTATCTGCATAAGCAAACTCATCCCATGATATTTTACCCATTGCTTTTAATTTGTTGAGATTTTTATCAGCAAAGGCTTGCTGTAGCTCTAAATAAAACGCTTGAACCTTAGGAATATCGGATTCCGTTACAGGCGTTGCTTTTTCCCATTGCCATTTGGGGAGCCCTTGTAAATTAAATTGGTTTTTTGCTTCTAGCATACTTCCTTCACTTTTTCTATTGGAGTCACCGAAATAAACTTGATCCATATTATGTTTATATTTATCGGAAATAATTATTTTTCCATCGTTATTTCCAGCTAATTTAATACCTGATATAAATGTGCTATTACCATTTTCGGATAACTTATTTAGTTCCACCTCACACCACATTTCCGGTGTTAGTTTTTCTTCTTCTGCTAGAACAGAATCATTATACATAATTAAACTTAATGTATTTAGTTCATTGGTTAGCATACTCGATATATTTTGGCCTGCAGAATACATCCCTTCAGTAGCATTTTCATTATCCATAATAAGCATATCATTAATTTTTATACCACAGCCTGCATTATTAGAGGATAAATTAATCAAATAAATTTCATCCATTGTATTTTTTGCCATACTGACTCCACTAAAACCTAATACCATTATAATACTCGTTATATGCAATACGTTTTTCAACGAAAGACGCTTACCAGATCTCTGATGCCCCATAGCTTTCGTTAGATGGTGAGAAAATAGACCAACGATACTCTGATTTTTCTTTGGATAACGGTTCATGAATAATCCACTCCTTATCTAGTGGCTTGGTTGATTCTTCGACTTTGATATTCTTTTTTGAATGACCAAATTTACCAGCGTCATTATTCTCTTCTGTTTCTTTTTTTCCGATCCCTACACCATATTCAACACTCGCATAAGCCTTTATCCCCTCATGATAAAAAACAATCTCACCATTTCCATTTGGAACCCAAGCCGCTTTTACAACTGCGGTTACTTTCGCTTCCGCTTTAAAAAAGCCTGAGATACCATAATAACGAAAGCCTCCGCGGATGTTCGTTACACAGCTCATTGTGAACGATAAGTGGACATCACTACTTTTTTCATCAAATTTTGTAATGCCATCACTCTCTGTCTTATATTTTACGCCGCAGTTTAAAGACAGGTTAAAGGTTAAATCAAGCTGGACACCAATAAATGCCCCATCTTCCCCTCTATTGACCTTCCCTTCACTCTGTGTCCCCCTTTCTCGAATAACGGTGACAATAGTGTTGATACCAAAATAAGCCGCGAAAGCCTGTATCATGTCAAATGTGAATTTGAAACCAAAAAACGGGTCGCCACGTAAATACACATCGTATTTAGGCATGACTTGATTATTTTTTGTTAATGCAATTTCTCGGCTACCACTGACTTTGATTGTCGGATAAATAAGCTCAAATTTTGCCAATTCATATTCTTGTTGTTTGTACTTACTTGGGCTTTTATCTGGAGCGGTCGATAATAATCGATTAAAACTATCGACGCCTTTATTTACTTTTTCAAGCAAAGAAAGCTCTTTTTTCTTTTTTAATTGTGAGTATTCATGTTTCAGTTCAGCACTCCATTTTTTACTGTCCATCCCCAATATTTTTGAAATCGAGCCTTCAAATTTAATACTTGAGGTTGTCAGTTCTGTACCTGATTTTGTCCAGCCACTGTGAGGTTTTGAGCCGTTATGGCCCAACGCTTGGTTCTTTTGTGCAGTTAATTTTTTTCTCGCAACATCATTTTGACCTGTTGTTTTTTCATTGAACGCAATCGTTAAATCAATTTTGGTTTTTTGCTGTAAAATTAAATAGAACTTTGTATCAAAAACCGACCTCGAACCAAATTTTTGATACACGAAAGCCCCTGCATTTAAGAAAATATTATTGTTGATTGAGGCATTATACATTTTGGGCTCAAACGGTTTGTGCCCACATTCTGCAATCGATAATCGATATTCTTGGGTATGCTTCAATCTACTAACGGCGTATTCATCATCCAAATCATTCCATAAATCAACGAATAAATCAGCCAACACCGTAAACGGATTCATCACCTCTGCACCAAATTGACGAAATTGTTTTGTGTAAACTAACGGAATATCTAATGCCTTAGCTGGCGTGACTTTACCCACAAACGTATTCTTTACTTCCCCAATCGGTTTTACACCTTGAGGTACTTGTGCCACTTTATTGTTATAAGATGTTGATTGCCCAAAGTCATAGGCAACATCACCATAGACATTTCCAATGGGGCACTCAGGATTATTAGAGACACATACCTTCGAACAGGTCTTTACCTTAAAAGGCACTGAGATTTCAGGTAAAAACGATTCAGGATTTTTTTCAATGTTGAAAATATTATTAAAATCAGAAAGCTCTGCCGCTAGAAAACTATTTTTACCTTTAAATTCGATGATATGAAAAAAATCTTTTTTAATCCCATTTTGGCGATAAGTTTCTTTTTGTTTACCAAATTCAATCTCGACTTCAAGTGTGCAATCATCGGGTAATTTACAATCACAAACGACCTCTGGATATTCTTTAGACACTGGCAATCTCCTTACGCACTGTGCTGCCGATAAAAATCTGGAATGGTATTTATTAACATCATCGATAACTTTTCAATTTTATAAAAGTCCATTGCATCCGGTATTGATAAAATGACACGCCATTCCGAAGGAAGAGAATCCGCATCATATATTTCGTAATAGACAAGAAGATAACAAAATAGACTTATTGATTTTTCGTGATTGATATCGTGTTCATAACAAATATCTACGATCCTTTTTGCATACTCAAAGTAAAATGCCCATGTTTTTTCATGACACAAATCTGACGTAAAATATTTTAATGAACGTATTTTGGGATTACAGATAGTTTGCAAGATTAAACTTTCAATCGTTTCATGTTCTTTTTGGGTCTGATATTTTTCAGTTGCTCGAACAAAAAAAAGTGCCATTTTCGCTGTTAATAACGCTATTTTTTGTTGAGATAATAATTTCATTTCTGCATCAGTAAAACGCATCAGCTTGCCCCCAAGCTTCGCATTATCCGGAAATCCGCGGCGCTCACGTTCAAAACGGGAAGCAGTTTCCTCTCCCCATAACAACGTCTTCAGTTGCGTGATAGGCCCTAAAAACACATGCAATCGCCAATTATCAAAGGTTCCAAGCACATCCCAAACATTGCGGGGGTCATAGAAACGCCAAAATACCGGTTTTTCTTGCCCCGGTATCATCACCATCAAATATTTGCGCAGATGCTGACGTAATTCACGCATGGTTGCGTGCGTATAAACATAAATTCCCCAAGGCGTCTCTCGTGTGCTTAACCAGCGTTGCACCTCTTCGGTGACTTCCACTAAATAGGGCGCTAATGACACAATCTCAGGTTGAATCGGCTCACTGTATAGACAACTTGCCGGCGGTTCATGTTCTGCAAGCAAATTAAAAATATCAGGCTCGGAAGCCGCATCGATAATGGCATAGCACGTTTCAGGTTTAACCATTTTCAGCCTCCTCTTGCCCTTCTTTCATAGGACAATGCGCCACAAAGGCCGCGCCACTGCTCGCAGCGGCTTTGAGTACCGCAGGGTTAGTCGCTTGCAGGATATCACCGGGACTTCCCCCCGTATTAAGATTAATCGCAGGACCTTTAATATCAACGCCACCACTGTGCACGACAACAAAGCTTCCGCCTACCTTTAACGTAATTTTACTGCTGCTTTGTAAGGTGATATCCCCCTGTGCATTCACGCTGACCACACCTTGTATTGCCTTAACCAAATCCCCCTCAACCGAAAGGTGTTGGTCTCCCTCAACTTTGTCTTGATAGTTACCGGTTGTTTTGTGCGCTTGATTACCTTCAACCGTCACGGTCCGATTACTGGCAACAACTAGTTCATCATTATGGCCAATGCTGGTTGTCCGGTCGTAATTAATCCGCTCCCCCCGGGAGTTAAGCACATTGATGGCCAAATTCTTTTGCGCATGCACATAGATTTCTTCTTGGCCAGCTTCATCTTCAAAGCGCAACTCATTAAAGCCATCCCCTTTGTGGGTTTTGGTGCGAAATGTCGTGCGTGTTTTGTGTTTCGGTAAATCAATCGGCGGTCGATTTCGCCCATTATAGGTACAGCCCGTAATAATCGGCTTATCTATATCATTGTTAAGATAGGAAATAATGACTTCCAGCCCAACTCTTGGAATGGACATAAACCCAAAGCCATCCCCATTCCAACCGTGGGCTACTCGCACCCAACAAGATGCGCTGTGGTCTGGCTTACCACGCCTATCCCAGTGAAAATAGACGGTCACAGCACCTTGTGCATTGGTATAAATTTCTTCACCCGGCGGGCCGACAACGGTAGCCAACTCATCCCCATCCGCCGTAGGTTTAAAACGATAAGGAGGGCGCCACTCTTGCGTACTGGGAATAAAGGAAAGCTGGTTACTCATCTGAGTCCCTTCACCGCCACCGTTGTCGGCAAGCGGTTGCACGCCGTGATGAGAGATACTTATCACCTGCCATGTGGTGTTCATGCGCGCACTCGGGTGGTTAGACAAGGTAAAAATACGCCCCGGTGCTAATTCAATACAGTTTGTGGTTGCTGAACCCACTTGACGTTGGTTTTGTGATTGTTCGTAGCGAATTTGGTTAAAAGGTTGCCCCTGAGCATCCTCTTGAAAGCGCCCATAGCTTTCAAAGATTTCATGTTGCTGATGAACTTCACCAGTCACTTGGTGACTCAGTGGATAAGACGGTCGGAGTTGATTGTAATCCTTATCCACGCGAATATCGCTGCACAACTGCTCAGCATAGCGCCATGTGGTGGCCGTACTGTCGGTAATGTCGGTCTCAGATTGCGGATTATAGGTCAGGGATATCCCCGCTTTCATGCCTAAATGCCGGTCACTGTAAAACAGTTGCGGGCCTTCTTCGAACCAGAACGTAATCCCTTCTTCGGCAGCAAGGCGACACCAGAATTCATACATGGTTTCGCGCTTTTGAGTAATATATTCGCGTTTCAGATGTTCTTCAGGGTGGTAAAACTGCTTATCAAACTTGATATGAGATTCGCTCAATAGCGTCTCAAGAATGTTCGGTACCGTCATATTTTGGAAAATTCGGCTATCCTGCTTAAGCGTCATTACCCACATTTCAGGGCGTATCACAAAGTGATACCACGTTTTTACACCATCCGTGTTCCCTTGCTCTGCCCCTGCTAAAATCCCTTGCACCGTGCGAAGAATTTTTCCATCTCGCTTTACGGTCAACGAAGAGGCCGCACCTAATACCGTTTGAAAATCAATCTCGGGTAACGGACTGACCGCCTGAATCGACAGTGAAAAGAGTTGGGAAAGCCCTTCTTGTAAATCAAACTGAGTGACTTGAAAGGTGTTTTCAGGTAGCCCACCAATCGTGCAACTGAATACTAATCCCGTCCCCATTTCGCCATTCATAATACGGTCTAGCAGTTGACCATGGGCTTCTTGCAAGGCTTGGTCCTGTGCATAGGTTCTGCCACCCGCATACCCACCACCGTGAATAAGCGGGTTATTTTCGGGGCTACCGAGTCGTTTGTTTTTATTGGGGTCTGTCCAAGACATGGGAATTTCCTCTACGGGAGAAAAAGCTAAAAACGCAAACGAGCCTCGAAAGGCTCGCTAAATTTGAACTTACGCTTCGAGCGGCGCACGCCAGTCATCGGCACCGGATGTGCCTGCAACGGTGTGCTCCCAATCGATTTTACGGTAAGACAGTGACACTTCAATTAACTGCGTGAAATCGGCTTTCGCGGGATCTTGGCAATGTGGCATTTGGCAATCAATATTGACAATCGTCGCATCGGTTAACGTGGTGGTGAAGAAATGCTCTTGCTTGCCTTCCACTGACGTGCGGTACCATTTCAGTTCGACTTTCGGCAGCATTTCACCCGAGGCTAATGCGTTATATAGCAGTGGAACCGCTTTATTTAATGCCACTGTAAAACGGAACGGCTTGTGCGCACGTTGGCCAGAAGGTTGTCCCGATTGTGGGTCAGTCGGTACAGTCACAACATGAGAAAATTGTTGCACTAACATTTGGTCTTCATGACCTTGTACATAGATGTTACCCACAGAATCCGCAGTAAATGCACCAGCAGTGATGTTGCCTTGGGTTTTCCCTTCAATGGAAATATAACATGGAGTTGGCATAGCGATATCCTTTATCCAGAATAACAAGTTGAGTTAAGTCGACATAATTATCGATTAATTTCCGTCATCTCAGCCAGTGCGCACGGTAAGATTTACTTGAAGGATAATAAAATCTGATGAATGATATGTAAACCTGAGGGCTGGTTTGTATCTCTCTAGGATAAGTGACTTAGCGTAAACTGGTTGAAATATCGCTATATAATGCTGATAAAAACACCTTAAACAAATAAAATCAGAATAATCATCGAACAAAAAATAGACCGAAACGCGATAAGCCCAGTAAGTTCTAATGTACATAGAAATAAACTATGTAACCAAATATTTCAGTCAAAGAATCAGTTGTAACTTATTTATTTTATTAGATTAATAGCAATATCACCATGCAACTATCATAAGTCCGACATTTACATGTTCATTTTGTTAGTGTATTCACCTATCAAGGTTGCACTTAGCAATATTAAAACCAAGTAAGATTAAGCTTTGTTTTATTTAACTCTGTTGTAACCCGCTTTTTTATAATGTTAATAATAACCTCACAAGTAATACCGTATATCAATTTCAAAAAATATCTGGTGCGGGTACACCTGTAAGTATCTGGAATGCTTATACGGCCATCAGTTGATGGTGGCTATAGGTGCGAGTTAGATTATAAAATAAATAGCGGTATAATTATTAAAATCCATTAATATTTAAATCGCTTATCTGGAAATTACCTCTTTGTTTTAGGCTGATGTTCCTCTGTAATATTCTCCGCAGGAATGCACCAGATCCCGTCATTACAGTTAGGACAGTATTTTTGATTGTTTGTAAAATACTCACGACACTGCACACAAAACCAATCCGTGATCTTTAAAATAGGGGACACTGATCGAACCTGTGTGCTCAGTCGTGCCTTGTCTTCTAAGCTCTTGAGCTTACTGATGACCCGCGGACAGTGCTCTGCGGTCTGAGGATCAAAATGGGTAAACCATGACTCCGTTGGCGTCTTGTGCAGTGTGACGGGCTCACCGCAGTGAGCACAGTAATAGTTTTCTCGTGAATAACTCGGTTCCTGATTGGCTCCCGCGAAACGATTGTTCTGCGTTAAGGCTAGCGACATTTTGACTTCATGTAATTTAAGCATGGTTGTGCTCCTTCTGTAAAATTTAAACTAAACGTGCTGAGTACCCAACATTCAGGATCCACACTCGGCAACCCACCTTGAAACTTAGAAGACCACTGAGCATAGGCTGCATGCGTATCGAGTCAGGTTCGTATGTTTAGGGCGTAGCTTTGCCTAGAGCGCATTCAATCGCACCAGGTGTGGTTGAAATTGAGTTGGTAAGTTATGGGCGGTATGGCTATGGAAAATGCACGGCGACTCGTGTTAGCGCCTTAGGATTCAAGGGTTGAGTTAGTTCCTCTCGATTCATCAATGCGTGCTTGTAACCATTGCACGACTTCGCTCTTTAACCAGCGTGACATACGACCAAACTTGATGGGTTTTGGGAACGCACCCTCTTGAATAAGCTTATAGAACCACTTATCCGTTAACCCCGTTAGTGCGGTGATAAATTTCATGTCAATGAATTGGTCATCAAGTAATGCAACATCTTCAGTTAATATACTCATGGTAAAACTCCTGTTTTTAATGTGGGTAAAAAGCAGGAGCGATATCGAAAAATGGGATGTGGATATCACTCCACATCATTAACCGGATGTGTAAAAAATAATTGTGCTGTTAACTACTGGCGTTTTCTCGGTTTGATTTCGCCTCGCCAAAAGGTGCGTTTGAGTTCAGGCACAGCCAGACGGATCCATGCATCAGCTTTACATAAATACCTTACCGCATTGAACAATCCTTTCTTCAGATAAGCATTACCTCGAGGTAATCCCAGTTCACGATATCTTTCTTTTTGGTAATTGCAGTTAAAGTACAAACCAGCCCACTCTGTAATACGTTCTTGCCAGAGTTCACCAATGTGTTTTCCCAGCGTGATGTCCCGCCTCACTTTTTGTCCATCAAAGAAAAACAAAGCGTGGTAATGAAATCCTTTTTCCATACCGAATTCCAATTTCAAGATATACCCGACACAGCATGAAAAGAGTCGGTCGCGGTTAATGGCTTTGTACAGGGCTTGGCGATGCTGACGAAGGTGATGAGCTTTGACTCTGTGGCAAATACCACTTTTGTAAGACAGGTCTACTCGTACAACTAACAGTTTGGAGTAACGTTGATACAACGAGTCAATGTATTGCTGAGCCCGTCTGTAATTCTTCTGAGCGCCTTGCTCGAAGGCACGAACTTGCTTTTTATAGTCAGGGCTCTTTAACGTGCTTTGGAACTCACGGAAGACCTCGTTAAGCCACTGAACGTGTTTAGGGCTATCCACCATCCAGTATTTATCGCCTTCTATCAGAATATCGCTTAGGCGGTATTTGTTAAAAATAGAGACCAAGAGCGCAAGAGTGGGATGCAAGTGCTGTATTTGCGATATTTTCATTGATTGAATGTAACGGATGAACTTGAGCGTTTCTAAAAAGAGCTCACCTTTGGGAGATGTCGAGATGAGTTTTAAGCGTGGGTTATTAGGCGACAAAGGAATGCCTTGATATAAATTTAATTTATGATTTAACCGTTTTGTGAGTCGATTTAGGTTATCCATAAGTAGAGACACCAACTCACGCAATGAGTGGTCTCGAGTGAGCGTTAGACGGTCATGTTCAAACGTGGTTGAGAGAACAACTTGATTTAAGTGTAGTGCACGATTTGTCATTTTATTTGCCTGTGTTCGAATAAAGGTTCGTATCATCAGGCAGGGGAGTTATTTTTAATTTTTGATTGCAAATGGTTGGAGAGCGATCATCAGCAAAGGGGCTTTGCTTTGGAGCGATTACATTGACTTTGGCAGTCAATAGGGACTGATAGCATAACCCAATATGTTTATAAACAATAAAACACAGCATACTAAGATAGCATGGCGTTCTGTAAGCTGGGTAAGGTTAGAGCCTGTAGATAATTTTGTCTTAAGGAGCAATAGTAGCAAGGTGACATTATATCTTCGACTCGGGTTATGTCAGCCACGCGATGATATTGCGTCATTAGGTGACGAACCTAATTACCTTGTAATCGAACAAGAGAGTCAGAGATTAACTGGATAGGAGATTCTTACCCTTTCGTTTCATATTGCAATTAAGCATTATAATACAGCGTCTCAATACCGGAGTTGTTGTGTATTTAATCACTCTCGTTTTCATGTGGCTTATTTATAAATAGAATGATTAGTTATATTTAATCGCAATAGTTAATTATTATTGTAATGACTCTGTAATTGTGATGTTGTTATAATTGATGTTGTTATAATTGATGTTGTTATAATTGATGTTGTTATAATTGATGTTGTTATAATTGATGTTGTTATAATAATAAACAATCCTAGATTAATCCCCATTATTTTAAGACCAGTTAAACACGAAAGTGCACCCTACACACAAAATAATGGCTTAATCACTTAGTTATCAGAGGTGAAAGTTAGTCTTTTTTTAATAAGGAATTCACGTTATTTTTGTGATAACAATACAATCTTTAACTCAATGAATAAATCAAGTTAGGTATTGTTAACTTTAACATCTAGACAATCATTTCTATTCACCAATATAGACGTAAGACACGCACTAATTTTTATATGCCAGTTTTGGTTGTTTTGGGTATGCTGCTTTGATATTAAACTCGGTGCTCAGTCTGTTTTTTTATCTACTATCACCTATAGTGGGAATTCATGGCTATAATGAACTAAATTAAAAAGCTATGCAATCCGAATGTTTGTTCATATTTCGATGTAAAATAAAAAAGAATGGTACTACTCGTCTCCACGAAATAAAAATGAGGTAGATGGGATAATTTAACTTAGGCCATATTATTTAGATATAAACATGAAACTTAGGGGCCTATTCGAATAAATAATGCAAATGGTGTTTAAACTTGGCGAAACATTCACAGTGAAGCAGTTTTTATGTACCACATGTAATTATTAATAATGCTAATGAACGATCTTTTTTATCATTAAACGAGCTTCTATTGCCTCCTATTGATGACTTTTTAGTCAAAGTGTATGATGATTGCTGAGGGGGCGATAAGTATTAGATTTAGTCTAGAGCTATAATCGCTACTGCTTTACTAACATATCTCACATCTAATAATATAAAAACGACGCTACTTGCATGCGAAACGCCTAGTTTATTGATTCAAACTATCCTGGCTTTAATGATACAAACTTATCCGCTGAAAACCATGCGGCAGTAGAGGTAAATTAACTTGTATCTATATGTAATACTAACTTGTATTATAATGGCAGATTAACTTGTATGATGAGGCAGTATGTAATTGAGCAGACTAGGGAGATAAGAATGTCACTCAAATCGATGCATAACGACTTTGATTTTTTACTGTTAGACAAAAAAGATGATGGAATTAATATTGAAAGGACCAAGAAAATCAACGAACAAATCGTTGCGTTGGCGGATGAATATGTCCTCTATGGTGGATTTCCCACCGGCTCAAATACATCAATAAATCTAATTGATTTTATTGATGCAAACTTCGAAGGTGTCATCGATGGTGAGATTAAAATCCTAGGTGGTGCTAAATTTATAACCTTACTGAAAAGGTCTTTGAATCAAAAAAACAATATCTTTAATAGGCTTTATGAATACCATCAAACGATGATGAAAAGGAATAAAAAGGCGGGGCATCTTATTTTTTCAATTAAAGTAGATAATAAGGATAATAAGGATAATAAGGATAATAAGGATAATAAGGATAATAAGGATAATAAGGATAATAAGGATAATAAGGATAATAAGGATAATAAGGATAAGCAAGATAACGCTTTAATGCAATGTGTGACGGATTTTTTTAACCATATTCGTTCGCGAGTTATGCTAAATGAACATATATTAGGTTACTTTTGGACTTCACTAAAAGTGAGCGCCTCTGATGAAAAATACATTCGTATTCACTTATATATTTCAAATGGAAAGTTCAATAATAGAATGACTGATGAGATAAAATCGGTTTGGAATTCTATTCTATTTAAAAACCAATTAGAAGGGAAAATCCTTTTTTTAACACAAACAAAAGATTCGTATAAAGGTGGGTATGAAAGCTTGCTCTTTTGGACTAAAGATGCCAATAAACGGAGAAGTAGAAATAATCTAACACCTATTAATAATGAGCCTTCTGATGAACAAAAAACGGAAAAATATGTCAGAAGTGTGCAGCGAGATAAAACTTCAATGTTGCATATATTATATCCTGACTGGAATGACGACACGATATTCCATCATTTTACAAATGAAATGAATGCCATCCAATTTAAAGGGTATTTGTTTAGATTAGCGAAACAAACATATCAGCAGCCTAAAGCTCGCAGTATCGGGGTTGCCTGTATAAATTCAATGAAAGCAAAACGCCATAAGAAAAAATAAAGTTACGTACTCTTTCTTTTGTATCGTTCACAATCAAAAAATAATCAGATATACAGTATTATTGTGATATTGAAATAATTTAAATATCAATCACTTAATGTTTTTCAAGGACATATCCTGTCATTTCCCCTCCATTTTCCCCCGAAAAAAAGTCAAATAGCCGGACATAACCTGTCCGGTGAGGTTGTTATCGTAGTGTTCTCTTTTTCAAACTGAGGAATAACACCGATGGCAACTTACCGATTAGATACCGATTTAGCGTTTTTACGTAAATGCAGTAATGAAGAACTGGGTTTGCTTGTGTCTGTACTGACTCACGACAGTAAGGATGGGCAAAAGCGTTGGACTGAAACCTTAACCAGCTCACCTGAATATCAACTCTACCACCCTGAGCACCAACAATATTGGATGTCGATTGCGGCAGAGCTGCAAGCCTTTGGGGCTAACAGCTTGATGAGTCTCGTTCGAGGCAATAAAGGCGTGTTGTACCGTGAAATTTTACAAGATGTCTGTGACCACCTTGATGTCAATTATCCAAAGGAGGGTAATACCGAAACCTTGGAATTAAATTTGTTATTGAAAGTATTAGAAAAAAGCTTAAATGAGCTGACCACAGAAGAGCTACAAGCCTTCTCTCGTGATATGCAACTTAACCTCACCAACCCCACACCTCAACTGATTTTGATTGCGGTTCAAGCGGCTATCCGTACCTCTGGCATTGCCGCACTGGAAGTGGCCACACTCTCAGCCATTGGCGTGATTAATGCGCTCGGCGGAATTGCCACCATTGGTACACTCTTTGCCGCACACCGAGCACTTTCCTTGATTGCGGGTCCGATTGGTCTTGCAGTGAGCTCGGCATGGCTTGTCGCTAACCTAGCGGGCCCTGCTTATCGGGTTACCGTTCCTGCCTGCATCATTGTGGCGTACTTACGACAAAAGGCCTTATCACAATAAGGTTTATCACTCCCATTCTATCCGCTTGCCGGAGCTATTTTAACAAGGACAATATCATGTCGACATCTGTGTCTCGCCATGACCGGCTTGCGTCTCGGTTGGCGTTTATTATCAGTCAATTATTTCGAGGAGAAACCGTTTATTTATCGGCGCTGTCAGAAGAGCTCAATGTCTCGACTCGTACCCTGCGGCGTGATTTTAATGAGCGCCTTCAGTATTTGGATTTGGAGTATCACCAAGGTGGCTATCGATTGGCGGCATCACAGCGCCCTTTTCGTACCGATAAGGACATACTACGCTTTGCGGCTATTACACATATCACCTCACTGTTTCCGGCTTTAGACAGGAAGCTGCTGGCGGTTCTGCTCGACCCAACAATTGATTCACCGTTTATTGTTTACCACACGCCACCTGAGCAACGTCCTTCGCTATTCGGGGGCTTTTATATTCTCACACAAGCCATTGTAAAACGGCGTTTACTGCAATTTGCCCACCAAGGAAAAAACATCACGAACGTTGCCCCGTATAAATTGATTTATTACCACGGTCATTGGTATCTCGCCGCCGATATCGCGCAGCACATCCACGTCTTTGATGTGATGGCCCTGCAAGATGTGGTCATGACTGCACGAGGTTTTCGTTATCGTGAAGACCTAAACCAGCGGCTATGTGAAGATGCGTTTATTCAAGCTTTGCCACATTACCAATATATCCAATCCTTAATAAAATAATGGAGTTCATCTTTATGAAAAATGTACTGTTTACGGCCTTAATTTCGCTAACGGTTTGTACACAAGCATTAGCACTTCGCTTACCCGGAGAAATTCAGCCGACACGCTATACCTACTATTTAACACCAGAGTATGGTCAAAAATTAAAAGAGAAAAATGAGAGTAATGAACGACCTATCCTAGGTGTACCACATGGTGAATTGACAGGTTATACCCCAATTCGGCAAGCAAAAGGTTTTCCTGCCCCTACCGCGATGACTTGTATTAGCAGTGTTTACTATAATCGTGGTGCAGAGGCTAATTGGTTAAAAGTCGCCTGCGTCGATAATAATGGTTTATCTTATTCAGCCGATAAAAAATGGCCACCTAAATCAATAGCCAAGCGAGTTTGCATTGTAGGTCAATCAGGCTGTGACTCTTTTTTAGTTTTGGATAGTGATAACTGGTCTGGTCCTCAATAAGTTACGCTCACCCTTACTTGAGACTGTTCTCACACAGGCTTACTTCCTAGGAATTCATCATGTCGATTTTTAAACTTATCGCCACCTCTGTGAGTGTTGTGACACTGGTGTCTATCACCTACTACGCCCAGAAGACGGTCAACGAACAACTTACGCTTAAAGGTGAGTATTCTGACACTGAAATTCAAGCGGCTCGACTTGGGGCAACGCTAGCGTGCACCACGTTATTAGGGGGAGCGATTGAACGACTACTTAATGGGTTATTTAGCAATAACTAAGCATTAACGATTTATTTTTCGGTAATAAACCATAAAGGCAGGCCAACAGGTCTGCCTTTTTTATTTCATCCTATCCACACAAGGGCTTTCTTATGACACTTGACCCCATCATCGCAACACCCGTTTCCAACCACCAGCGCACGCATTTTTGGCAAACCCACTTTGGCGCCGTTAAAGGCTTCCCCACCTTTGAAGTTGTTATCTTTACCATCATGGGGCAGTTTTGTGAGAATTACCACGGCGGGTATTGGGAATACTGCACCTTACCCAATGGTGGCGCATTTATTTATCCTGATTTGGGCTCCGAAAAATTAACACTGTTCAATATGCACAATGGCAATGAGGCGGACGTTAGCTGTGAAGCAGCGGGCATTGCTGTATGTTTGATAATGTACAGCTTATGGTCATTTCAAACGGAAAGTGAAGTATTGGTCGAGCGTTTCTACCAGCTTCGTGACTACGCCATTCAACATCCTGAAAGTTCAGCCATTTTCCATCTTATCGATTAAATCTCACTTGATTCATTCTTTAAATTTTACCTATCTTATTTATATTTAAGGAAATTTATTATGACTCGTTTAGCCTCCCTCTTTGGTGTGTCGAATATCATGAAATTATCAGAACGGCAAAAACAAACAATGAGAAATATTCAGTTAGGTTATGGTCAACTCTGTAACAAAGCTAGCTTAAGATCCCTTGAGAGAAAGGGATTAATCTATTTAAATGAAGCAGAGCATTGGTTCTTAACTCAGCTGGCTTTTAAAAATAAAATAATAGGAATATAAGTAATAATGATTTAATAATGCTGTTCTGATACTACATACAAAACTTAATGGATAACATTCTTGCTAAATTGGCAAAACTGTTATTCATTAAGAGATTCTTTAACATATTCGAATCCCATGATAGAGTTCGAATACAAATCGCCAATGCAACTACGAAAGTTGCATACATCTCAATTTTAATTAAGCAAACTTAGATTCATTGCAATTAAAGTATCAATCAAGAATGAGGGTATAAAAAAGGGTACAAACAGAAATCAAATTAGCACCAATCGTTAAATATCAATAATATATAGTGAAATATCGATTCCTGCAGGGGACACCACAGCAAGCTAAATCCAGCTATTCCCACCTAAATAAAAATCTCATCAAGCCAATCATGTCTACTACTCATACTCAATCCCCCCTATAAAGCGAAATACAAACCAAATCGAAACAGCAAGATACAAAAAAGCATACGAATTAACCGATACTTAAGGTTTGTATCTTCATATGTCAACAACGGCCCTATGTCTTGGCTTTTAAAATACTAAATCGCCAAAAAGAAAAATTTATAACGATGAAATGCCTCCCTGTAATTAGTTACCCAACGATTAGTAGAAGGCACTTCATAGGCAAACTTCCTAATTTATTATTAATTATTCTATTGCTAGATTAATATCCTCGTCGCATTTTCCGCTCTATTTGAATATTCTGACCAGCTTTAATACTGTTTAATGTGCTATCAACGTAAGGGGCATCTTTAGGATTTTCTTTACTTAACTCATGCCCAGAAGATGCACAAGCGGAAAGCATTACTGCAAAAACTATTATAAACAGCCTCATGTCATACCTCATATTTACACTTATATTAAGTTTTAGACCTATATAAGTTTGTAAGTTCAGATCAGCAATTAAACAATATCTAAACATTAAGAAAATAAGAAGTACCATAGACGCAAACGCTGTGTTCGCATAAGCCTCTGTTGGTAGTAACCCAAACTTAATCATCTTAAATAAAATTATCGCAAAGATTAGTTATAAAGGTAGGTGCTTGGTAGTAAACCAACTCTATTTATTTTATTTTCTCTAAATGTTTTTTTATCGTATCAATACATTGTTCGGAGTTATCTATGATGATAACTTTAGATGCAAATAAAGGATTTTTAGCAAAGAAATCATCAAGTCTCTTATCAAATTGCTTTGTAAAGCGTAGCAGCTCAATCATATTAAAAAGAGTTTCTTTAGGCCCCATTGTTGTAAATTTCGATGAAAGGTATCGTTTTACAATTCTAAAGACACAAATACGATAAGGTATAATTAAGCGAATAATCAGCGTACAATCGTTAAAAAATGGTATTAAACGCCTATCGTAAGCACCTTCAACTATCCATTCCGTTTTAGACGTTATCGCTGAAACTAAGGCGTTAATAATAGGTTGAGGATTTTTGATATATTCCTGCTGAGTTTTATCCCAATAAATCTCATCATAACCATACACGGGCGTGTTAAATTCATCAGATAACTTGGCAGATAACGTCGTCTTCCCTGCTCCAGATGTTCCTATAATACAAACTTTCATATCTTCTCTTCGTGTATCAAATGCTAGCCGCACAAAATAAATTTAAATGATAACAACAATGTCAACTTACAGCAGATTAAATGCAGTAAATATGATTATGATAATTCAGTTTTAGTGAGATAATGCCTTTCCATGCCTGTCTCTGGGAAATCAGGCAAGGACATTTGTTTTACATATCCTAATTTTTCATAAAAGGGTAAGGCTTGAAAACTGAATGTATCTACTAAACTATGAATACACCCTAATTTTATTGCTTCTCGTTCAGCGGTATACATCAATTTACTGCCTAACCCCATTTTTCTGGCGTCCTCACTTACCCATAAAAAATCGATACAAAGCCAATTTGCCTTTACAGAAGCCAGTAATCCACCAAGCATAACACCAGAGTCATTTTTAAAATAAACGCCTAACTCACTAAAACGTTCTGCATTCAAATATTGGATATTAAAACTACGTAACCCTGCAAGTAGTTCTTCTTTATCTTCAGTGGTGATTTCATGTGCAACAATAATATTCATTCTATATTCTATTGATAGTCGGATAATAAAGCATTATTTCATACATATTTACTTTGATAAGTAAACAATAAAATATCAGAGAATTGAGTTTACAATTTTAAAATACATCGGTTTCTATAATTTGGGTAATTAAAGCAGTTACAGATAATACTAACGATGATTTTATCATTTGTTGAAAACGGTGTTTTTGCAATTCAATTAATTGGTTATCGACAAGATCCTCTGGTTGATTGAATCTCATCATTTCTGGTAAAGGTTCCATACAATGAAGCATTTTAATACTGCCTAAAATTTCATCACCCGTAAAATTTATATTTAAATTTTCTGCTGATAACGATTCATTCAAAGCAAGAAATAATTCTATATCTTCATAGGTTTCACGAGAAATCGCCCCTAATGCAAATAGAAGTTTCAAACGAACCGATAATTCTCCTAATGGCCCATTTCCAGTTAAAAGTGGTTCAACTGCATATTTTACCGCATAATCATCCTTTCTAAAAACTTTTAACATTAATTTATCAATAGCTTGTGAAATTAAAAGAACGACCTCTTGAACAAATAAATTTACTTCCGGCCGTTGATTTAACCGCTCAAGAATCTGATTTTCAATGTTTTGTTTATTTTCCATATTAGCTTCTTTTATCACTTTATAGCTATACTACTTACTATCATACTGTAGATAGCCATAAAGTGACTGAACCTCAATTAATCAATCTATTATCCGTAATATTACTTGTTACTCAATATCAATAACTGGTATTGGGAACAGATTCTATCAACAACCTCGGGATATTGCTCTAACCCACAAAGCTCAACAACCGCTTGATATATACCTTTGTCAGCAATTAACTTTGCCATTTCATTTGCTTGAGGATCAGCTTCACATCTGAAATGCAATGCGGCAGCAATTCCTATGATCAGATTTTCATTTGGTAATTGGTATTCAAATGTGCCTAACAACGGCTTAATTAAGCGATCATTAGAACTTAACTTTCTAATAGGCTGTCGCCCTACTCGACTAACATCATCTTTTAAATATGGGTTTGCAAAGCGACTTAGTATTTTATCTATGTATTGATTATGTATTTGTGAATCAAAGCCATAACGTTGAATTAAAACTTGTCCACTTTCTTGCATAGCCGATTTAACAACAGTATGGATCCTCAAATCCCCAATTGACTCACTAATTGTTTGGTATCCATATAATTGTCCCAAATACGCTGTCATCGCATGGCCTGTATTTAACGTAAATAGTTTGCGTTCAACAAATGCCATTAGGTTATCCGTTAATTCCATTCCATTGATAATAGGAATATCACCAACAAATTGTGTCTGATCAACAATCCACTCACTAAAGGATTCGACAGTAACGTCAAGCGGGTCATCATTCGCTGCATCCATTGGAGGAACAATACGGTCAACTGCGGAGTCTACAAAGCCAATATGCTGCTCAACCCATTGATGCAACTCTTCAGGCAATTGAGCCAATACATGTTGCTTTAGTTGGCTAGTTCCTCTTACCATATTTTCACATGCAATAATATTGAGCGGCTGGTTATTTCCCAACGATTTTCTATGAATAATGCCTTTAGCTATCGTTGAGGCAATTTTTTCCAGCACCTGTGGCCCGACTGCTGTTGTAAGCATATCTGCTGTTGCAATAAACTCTATCGTTTTAGGGTCATTACTATTAACAGCGTGAATGTGTTGGACTTTCTCAATACGATTTTCCTGACCAACAACATGAACATTATAAGATTGTTGATGTGCTAATTGGTCAATTAATGGCTGATTGACATCAGTAAAAGTTACTTGTGAATTTGCATCTGCTAATAATTTACCAATAAAACCGCGGCCTATATTTCCTGCACCAAAATGAATGACTTTCATTATTATTCTCCTCATGCTGCACTTTGAGACGCTAAAATTTCGAGTACTTCCTGAACATCTTGGGTTTCACATAAACGCTCAATAACCCCATCTTCATCTAAAGCGGAAGTAATTCGTGTGATAACTTCAATGTGCTCATTATTTTGTGCTGCAATACCAATAACTAAGCGGGCAATTTCATCAGGTTCTTCACCAAATTGTACGCCTTCAGGGTATTGGCAAACAACAATGCCGGTTTTTAATACTCGATCTTTTGCTTCTATGGTGCCATGAGGAACAGCAATAGATTCACCTAGATAGGTTGAAGTCAGTTTTTCGCGAGCTAACATCGCCTCAATATAGTCAGGCTCAACATAGCCACCCTCAACTAATTTTTGCCCCGCAAATTGAATGGCTTGCATTTTATTCTGTGCAGATAGGTTTAAATGAATATGCTTTGCACTCAATGTAAATATCGCATCATCATGATCTTCCATTTCATAGGATTCATCATTTGCTGCAATAATCGTTTGTTTAATCAGTCGTCCATCATTTGCTGCTTTAGGATTTTTTTTAGCTATTAAGTTTGTTACAAGATCATTATACGTTTGGCTATCTAGGAAATTAGTCAACGATATATGCATTGCATTTGGTGCAAATGTTTTCGCTCTTTGTGTTAAATCTTTATGCGTTATCACAATATCAACGTTATCCGGCAGGTCGTTAATTGCCATGTTCGAAACAGAAATTCCTAATAAGCCCGCATCACGCACCTTTTTAGCTAATACTCCTGCTCCCATGGCACTAGAACCCATTCCTGCATCACAAGCTACAATAATGTTGCGTACTTCGGCTAAATTAACAGAGGTATTTTGATTGATTTCTACTGCTGCCGATGATTTTGATTGCGATTTCATATTACGCATTTTTTTCGTAGCATTTTCGAGCTCATCATCATCACCTATGCGAGTTTTCTTTAATAAAATCGCGGAAACAATAAAGGAAACTAACGTCGCACTGGTGACTGATAAAATCACACCGACCAATGATGACTTAGGCGTCATCAACAGAACTGCAAATATTGAACCCGGTGATGCAGGAGAGACTAACCCAGCATGAAAAAGGTTCATAACAAACACTCCTGTCATCCCACCCAGAATAACTGCAAGAATTAACCGAGGGTTCATTAAGACATAGGGGAAATAAATCTCATGTATCCCACCAAAAAAGTGAATAATTGCGGCTCCTGGTGCAGATTGCTTCGCATTTCCTTTACCAAAAAACATGTAAGCAAGTAAAACACCTAAACCCGGTCCAGGGTTGGCTTCAATAAGAAAGAAAATAGATGCGCCAGTTTCAGTCGCTTGTTGAATACCTAAGGGTGAGAAAATACCGTGGTTAATCGCGTTATTTAGAAATAATATCTTGGCGGGCTCAACAAAAATAGACGTGAGTGGAAGTAAATTATTCTCCACCATCACATTCACGCCTGCTGCCAATATTTTGGATAGCCCTGCAACAAGAGGCCCAATAGCTAAATAAGCCAAAATGGCTAATAACATGCCGATAATGCCGGAGGAAAAATTATTCACCAACATTTCAAAACCTGTTTTAACTTTGCCTTCTATCCACAAATCAAAACGTTTTATTGCATATCCGCCTAATGGGCCAGCAATCATTGCCCCCATAAACATTGGCATGTCAGCACCAACAATTACCCCCATTGTTGTTATTGCGCCGACTATTCCGCCCCGCTCTCCACCAACTAAACGGCCACCAGTATAACCGATTAATAGTGGTAATAAATAAGTGATCATAGGGCCAACAAGTTGAGCTAATGTCTCATTAGGCCACCAGCCAGTTGGGATGAATAACGCCGTTATTAATCCCCAAGCGATAAAGGCACCGATATTAGGCATAACCATATTACTGAGGAAACGCCCAAAATTCTGTACCTTTAATTTGATATTTGATGTTACCATGACAGAACCCCGTGGTACGAAAATGATAAAGTTGTAACGTTATCGCCAAATAACGTCTGTGATTTTTTCAACACATTCACTCTAGCATGAGCTTGATCAGATTCGCACCACGCGGGCCTTTTTGTGACCATCATCACCATCCAACCCCTACTTACCCCATCTTTATATTGACAAAGATCACAAAAAAATCGTGTCACTAAATTACATTGCTCTTTTTTTGCACTAAAAAACTATTTTTCGTGATTTAAATCACAAAATAAAAATCGCAATTTATCTTAAATTAGTGACAATAATCACAATTTATTTTCTATTTATCTTTTTCTACCCAGTGAACTGCCAACATTTTTTCATCTGCACAGATCATTTCTCAATTTTGTAATAAAATTACCAAACGTATTTTCTATTTCATTATAGCCACTGTCTTTTTGAGATAGTCTTAAATAGAATCAACAGCAACGCATTATTATCAATACATTATTTAGCCTTGCTTCGTCAGGTGTTCACCGATAAATTACCTCTAATTTTCTTAATTAAAATGTGAACATCATGACGTTAACCGTTATTGTTTTTCTTTTGGTTTATATTGCGATGGGCTTTGGTAAGCTACCTGGCTTCAAAGTTGATAGAACTGGCGCTGCGGTTATTGGTGCCTTAGCTATGATGGCTATCGATAGTATTACCCCTCCCCATGCATGGAATGCTATTGATTACCGAACTATTGGTATGTTATTTGGGCTTATGGTCGTTTCTGCTTCTTTTGTTGTTTCTGGTTTTTATAGCTGGACCGCAAACCGGGTGGCGATGCTAAAAGTTTCACCACCAATATTACTGGCTGTTTTAATTCTTGTCGGCGGCTTTCTTTCTGCATTGCTCACGAATGATGTTGTTGTTGTCGCCATGACACCATTATTAGTATCAATTAGTTTATCTCGCGGTTTAAACCCAATTCCTTTTTTGCTTGGCTTTTGTTTCGCAGCTAATAACGGAGCGGCGGGCTCATTAATTGGTAGCCCACAGAATATGATCGCAGCGCAAGGACTCGATATCTCGTTTGTTGGCTTATTACAGGCGTCTGCAATACCAGCCCTGCTTTCCTTACCATTAACATGGTTGGTACTTGTTTGGTTATATCGTAATCGTTGGTATTTGACTAAAGAAAATACATTAGCAACGCCCCCTAAAACCACCCAAGAAACATTAAATGTATGGGAAACAGCAAAAGCTGGCGTTATTACTTTCGCAGTTATCATTAGCTTTATTGTGACAGATATTCCTAAAGAACTTATAGCGTTAACGGCTGCTGGATTTTTATTATTAAATAGATCCATTGCCTCGAGTGATATGCTTAAACTCGTCGATGGCAATCTTTTATTACTCATCATGGGATTATTTGTCGTCAATGCCGCTTTTGCCGCCACAGGTCTTCCTCAGCAATTATTAACTGATTTGCGAAGCTATGGTGTGGATCTCAACAATCCATTAGCCCTATTTTTAGTTACTGGTGTTCTAAGTACTATCGTTGGAAACAACCCTTCAGTCATGTTACTCGTTCCCTTCTTAACACCTGAAGGTAATGCCGATTCGTTAGGCGCAGCTCTCGTTTTGGGTTCTGGTTTTTCAAGCAACTTACTGGTTTTCGGTAGTCTTGCTGGCATTATTGTGGTCGAACAATCAGCGGCATATGGCGTGAAAATTTCTTTTGGTGAGTTTTCTAAATCAGGGGGAGTTGTAGCACTATTGTGCATGTTATTAGCTGCTGCATGGATTTTATTTGCTTTATAGGCTTTTTAGCCAATCTGCTATTACATAAGCAGATTGGCTATAATTATAAATCCTATGGCAGTATTGCAAAAGAACGAACAGGAAAACCACTAGCATTGTTTGGTTTAGCAACAATATTAAAAATTACAGCACCACGCGTGGGGACTTGGTCCAAATTAGCAAGTAATTCAACTTGGTATGTATCTTGTTCTAATACATAATACTCACCAAGTAACGCATTATTTTTTCGAAAATCTTTTGCTGCATCAGTATCAAATGTTTCATGGCCAATCGCTTTTATTCCGCGTTCTTCAAATAAAAATTTAAGTGCATCCATTCCCCAACCCGGTATTTGGTTATTGCCCTCGTCATCTTTATTATCCATCAGCTCTTGTGATGGCCAACGTTTACTCCAGTCAGTACGTAATGCAACAAAACTCCCTGATTCAATTCGGCCATTTTTCGCTTCAAAATTAAGGACATCATCAAGAGAAAATGCAAAATTAGGATCTTCTTTTGCCCTTTCAGACTGGTCAATAACAATCAATGGCAGAACAAGTTCTTTTAATTCAAGCTCATGTAAATAACGTTTCCCTTCAACGAAATGACAGGGAGCATCAATATGGGTGCCATATTGTCCTGGAAATGTAAATTGCTGTGCAAAGAAACCTTCTGGATAGCCAAATAATGTTTTAAACTCAGCAGAGTCAAACATAAAAAAATGCGGTGAGTCTTTATCGAAGCTATGTGTCAAATCAACCCATTTTTTAGATTTTATTACATTAAATGCATCAATTAATTCATTGCTCATATTTTCCCCTGTCAGTTCTATTTTCTAAATAAAATTATCTACAGACTATTTTTATAATGCCTTTCCTAACCTATTAAATAACGAAAAAACATCCTGTTGTCTACAAATTCAACACGAATCTTTTTCATATTAAATCAGTAAGATATTTATCTTTTATAGCAAAAAACCACTAATTAATAAAAATTAGTGGTTAACATAATATTAATAATAAAAAAATAGACTAGGATTTTATTTAGGGTATTTGTTCCAGCTGTCAGGTTCAATAAAACCATCATAAATACGCTGAGAACGAATATAATCTGCATACTCTTTAGATTCAAAAGCTTCTTTCAAATCTTTTGCCCACTGAGCATCTAGGTCTTTTTGCATGACAGTCACAATAACGCGATGCTCTAGCGGTGAGTTTTCTACAACTAAACCATCTGCAATACGTTGGCCGGCACTTGCCACATAGTTACCATTCACAACGACAAAATCAACATCATCTAATAATCGCAACCCTTGAGCCGCATCGGTTTCTCGAATATCTAAGTTATATTCATTTGGGGAGATATCATTAACACTAAAACTTAATGTACTCACATCAGGCTTAATTGTAATCCAACCTAACTTTTCCAGGATCCTAGCGCCACGCTCTGCATTAACGGGGTCATTAGATAATGCAACAATCATACCATCTTTCACATCATCCAGCGTTTTATGTTTATTTGACCGCAGGCTTTGAGGCGCACTCGGTGAGTCTGTCAATGCCACCATGTTAATATTATTTTTTTTGTTATAAGCCTCCATATAGGCACGGCTTTGATTTACAGAAGCATCAATAGAACCTTCTTCAAAAGCAGGATTTATTTGCCTATTCTGTGAAAATTGGCGCAAATTAACGGTATAACCTTTTTTTTCTAAAATCGGTACAATACCTTTATCCACTTGGTCAATATAATTGCCAACACCAAAGCCTATTGTAATTTGTTTTTTATTAGGATTATCTTTTTCACTATTATCGCCACACCCTGCCAACACAACTAAAGCAGTAGTAATTAAAGATAAACCTATTATTTTTTGTTTTAACATATGTAACAACCCTGTAAAGATATTTTGGGCAGTATAATCATAATTAAAGAGCACAACTTAGACTATATCGTTATAACTTAATACAAAAGTAATATAAGAGTCACTTGTAATTCTTTTTGGTTATAAATATATAACAAATAGATCGTTCGATTAGTGATGTGATTGATATGTAATGAAGGAGATAAAAACGTTTAAAAAAAGTGAGTTGCTTTATGACTATTTCCTATAATGATGTAATTAATTATTTAACTAATTTAACACCAGATTCCAATCTAGCTAAAATTCGCCATGAACGCTCAGTCGCGACTGAAAATACTCAAGCCGTATTTGAAGCTATTTTTTCTACGCCATCGACACTTCTCACAAATGATGTGAAATATTATTTTGCTCATGAAGTCGCGAAAATAACGGGAAGTCCCCGTCTCGCTGAATTTTATTTGCAATTAATAGACTCAATTCCTGATGAACCTCTTACCCAACCACTTTCCACAGCAAAAGAATATCTGCAAATTTTAACGCAATCACCTAAAGACACCCATTACCAATTAATTGCTGCATTAACTGAACAAGGTTGGCAAGAGAGTGACATCATTTTACTTGCCCAATTAATAACTTATGTCACCTATCAAGCTCGGCTAATCGAAGGGATCCTTTTACTGACAGATAATAGCAGCCTTACAAGTAATTCGTCCAAAGTTGTGGCTGGTAAATGGAACCATCAACTATTAACCCGAAAAGGGAACTCTTCTCCAACCTCTTTTACACAAGATAACTTAGGATGGGAAGCTTGGATTTCAGCAAGGGATGCGAAGACATTGTCTGTTGAAGAAGCTCAGGTTATGAAAAAATTTGGCCAATTAAACTCTGAATATTTTTTACTACTCGCACATCAAAGCAAAATTTTAGAATTACGAACTTTAGTTGACCGAGGCGTGTTTTATACCTCAGAAGGGTTACCCCGCTGGGAACGTGAATTTGCTGCGGCGGTAACGAGTAAAGTTAATGGCTGCATATACTGCGCTTCTGTACATGCTAGAAAAGCCAGTCAGTATGCAAAAGAACGACGTGCTGATGTTGATAAATTACTAGCAACTGCGACGGGTTCAGTACTTGCTGAAGGTTTTGATGACAGACTCCTAGCCATCACAGATTTAGTCGCCTCTTTATCTGCAACCCCCATCCAAGCCACACCATCACAAATTGAAGAGTTACAAAACTTGGGTTTATCTGAACTTGAATTACTTGATTTAGTTCAATCAACGGCCTTCTTTTCATGGGCGAACCGCTTAATGTTATCGCTGGGTGAGCCCTTTGAAATAGTAGAGGATAAGGAGTAATTCAATGGAACTGATTATGGGTTTAGAGGCATTAGAAGCGCAAATAAAACAAGATTTGCAGTATTTAAATTTACCAATAACGTCTTGGTCATTATCAAAAAATAACCCTGAAAACCAAATTATTGATGTCGCTATCATTGGTGCGGGTATGTCAGGTATTACAGCCGCATTCGCTCTGAAATTACGTGGTATCAATGCAATTGTTTTCGACCAAGCCCCTGCTGGCAAAGAAGGCCCATGGCAAAGCCCTGCATTAATGGAAACATTGCGTTCCCCAAAACATGTGGTTGGCCCTGCGCTTGCATCCCCCTCTTTAACTTTTCAAGCTTGGTTTAAAGCCCAGTTTGGCATTCAAAAATGGGATGAACTCGATAAAATTCCACGTTTGCAGTGGGGAGAATATCTGCAATGGTATAAAACCATGACAGAACCCTATGTGCTTAATCAATATCGGTTAGTGGATGTGCAATTAAATGATAACTACCGTGAATTAATTTTTGATACCCCAGAAGGAACGGTCAGTTATCAAGCGCAACATGTAATTTTAGCGACTGGTATGGAGTCTTTTAGTGAAGCTAATATCCCTAGCTTTATGAATGACATCCCAACGAATTATTGGGAACATTCATATGCAGGTACTGACTATCGTCGCTTTAAAGGTTTAGACATTGGTGTTGTTGGCTATAGTGCAGGTGCTATGGATAGTTCAGCAACGGCATTAGAAAATGGTGCTAATTCGGTTGAAATTTTAATTCGTGCTAGCGATATGCCTCGTGTAAACCGAGGGAAAGTTGCTGGAAGCGCAGGTTTTACCAATGCATATGCCTATTTTACCGATGCTCAAAAATGGCATTACACGGACTATGTAGCCAAAGCCAAAACACCAGCGCCCCACGGAAGCACACTAAGAGTATCTCGTCATGAGAATGCTTATTTCAATTTCAATACTCAAGTTAAATTTATTGAATTAAAAAACAAAAAGTTACATGTCACGACAACGACAGGTAAATTTATATTAGATTATTTGATCTTGGCAACTGGTTATCAGATTAATTGGGCCAAGCACAGCGCCTTTCATCGGTTATCACCGCTAGTTAAAACATGGGGAGATGCATACACGCCATCCATTCATGAAGAAAATACAGAGTTAGCTTCACATCCTTATTTAGGTAATCACTTTGAATTTCAAGCGAAACACAAGCAAGATACACTAAAAATCAATCAGTTATATTGTTTTAACTTAAGTGCATCGCTCAGTATGGGGCCTGTTATAGGGTTAATCCCCGGAACTAATGTTGGGGCAGAACGATTGGCTGACCATATTGCAGCTCAATTGTACTTGAGTCATCAAGAACAACACCTTGAGCAAGTCAAAAATAGCCAAGAAGCTGAATTATTAGGTGATGAGTGGCAACCCGCTGCACCACCTTCAGAACGCGTGCAATTAACTGATAATGTAGAGTAAATTATGATTACCTTTCAAAATATTCAAAAAGTCTATGAAAAAGATGGGCAGTCTTTAGTTGCATTGCAAGACATTAATTTGCATATCAATAAAGGTGATATCTTTGGATTTATTGGTTATAGCGGAGCGGGTAAAAGTTCACTTATCCGCTTAGTGAATCAATTAGAAAAACCAACCAGTGGGGCAGTTATTATTAATGGCCAAAATATTGCTGAACATACCCCTGCAGAAACTCGTTCACATAAAAAAAGCATTGGTATGATTTTCCAGCATTTCAATTTGCTAGAAACTAAAACTGTTGCTCAAAATATTGCGATGCCTTTATTACTTTCAGGTGTCGATAAACAAGAAATCACTCGGCGAGTTGATAGCATTCTTGAATATGTCGAACTTAGCGATAAAAAACACCAATACCCTCGGCAGCTATCCGGTGGGCAAAAGCAGCGTGTTGGTATTGCTCGTGCTTTGATCAATAACCCACAAATTTTGTTATGTGATGAAGCCACTTCAGCCCTTGACCCGCAAACAACTCGCTCAATTTTGCAATTATTAAAAAAAATCAATCAAGAGCAAAATATTACTATCTTGCTCGTAACTCATGAAATGGAAGTCATTGAAGAAATCTGTAACCGTGTAGCCGTTATGGAATCAGGAAAAATTGTCGAAGAGGGAACTGTACTTGATATTTTTGCAAATCCACATCAAGACACAACCAGAAAATTTGTAGGAACAGTGTTAAATGAAGAAATTCCAGAACGCGTTCTACATAATTTAGAACACCAACAAGATGTTTATCGTCTTGAATTTTTAGGGTCCTCTGCGCAACAACCTGTTGTTAATGAGTTAATACTGAAAGAAATTGTCAAAATAAATATTTTGTTTGCCAATATGAAAGAAATTAGTGGTGTCGTGCTAGGCAGTATGTTTGTCCAATTTATTGGTGATAAAGAAAAAATTGAAGATGCAGTTTCTTTTCTTCGCCAACGTGGAGTTGCAGTTAATAAGGGGGCACTATGACACAATTATTCGAAACCGCTTTAACAACTAAACAGTTTTTATTAGCGATGTCAGAAACTTTTACGATGGTTAGCGTTGCGCTCGTATTAGGTTCTATATTTGGGATCTTATTAGGTATCGTACTTGTTGTAACTAGACCAGACGGTATTTGGGAAAATAAATGTATTTATCGTATAGTGAACCCGATTATTAATATTATTCGCTCACTGCCTTTTATCATCTTATTAGTTGCTATGATCCCTCTCACACGCTTTATGGTGGGAACTTCAATAGGAACAACTGCAGCAATAGTGCCATTAGTCATTTTTATTGCGCCCTATACCGCACGCTTAGTTGAAAATTCATTACTCAGTGTACATTCGGGTATTATTGAAGCGGCTGATTCTATGGGAGCGACTAATTGGCAAATTGTTTGGCATTTTATTTTACCAGAAGCAAAGTCATCATTAATTTTAAGTTTAACCGCTGCAAGTATTACTTTAGTCGGTGCAACCGCGATGGCAGGAGCCGTTGGTGGTGGTGGCGTTGGTGACTTAGCTCTAAACTACGGCTACCAACGTTTTGATAATGTCGCAATGGCTATTACCGTTGTTACATTGGTAATTATAGTACAAGGCATGCAATTTATTGGTGACTATTTAGCTAAAAAAGCGCGCTACCATTAATTAGATGGTGAAGGTCGAAAGAATATTCGGCCTTCTCTCTTTTACCTTACTTTATAAGTGCCTATTTTCCCCCTCAATGCTTATGTCCCCCATTTCAAAATTACCTTTAATTAAAAAATTAAAAATAAAGTGGACTACGGTGCCTACTTATTCAAATTTATCGTTTTTTTACGTGATTTAACTCACTTTAATAATAAAAAATGCGATAAATAATCAAATTATTTAAATTTATTTATATTATAATCATGTAGATATACTTTTTAATGGATATTATCAGCTTTTCGCTAAAATAATCTATTCTCTATGTATATTTAGTCGTCTTGCTGTTTTTTCGTTTTTTGCTTTCTACGCGCGCTTTACGATGCATCGTCAGCGTTTTATTCACTTACAGATTAAACTGATTATGCCAACTATTGAACAACTCATTTTATTGATTTCTATACTCATTCTTTTGGGAATTTTCTCTAGCAAATTGTCTGCTAGGCTCGGTTTACCTATGCTAGTCATGTTTTTGTTTATTGGCATGTTAGCAGGCGAAGACGGGATAGGTAAGATTACATTTGATAACGTGAATGTTTCCTATGCCGTTGGTTCTCTCGCCCTTGCTTTAATTTTATTTGATGGGGGTCTACAAACATCAGTAAAATCAATTCGTCTAGTTTGGAAACCATCTTTTACACTAGCAACATTAGGCGTTCTTGTCACCGCAGGTGTGACAGGTCTCGCTGCTGCCTATATTCTCGGCGTTCCTCTGCTTGAAGGGCTATTACTAGGCGCTATAGTAGGTTCTACCGATGCCGCCGCCGTTTTTTCCTTACTACGCAACGCGGGGATCTATTTAAATGAACGATTGCAATCCACTTTAGAAATAGAAAGTGCAACAAATGACCCTACGGCCATATTTTTAACTGTTGGTTTATTACAACTTTTAATGAACCCACAAGCTTCAGGTAGTGAATTAATTCTGCTGTTTTTTAGCCAAATGGGAATAGGTACTGTTGTTGGCTTGAGCGTTGGCTGGGTTTCAGTCAAAATTATCAATAAGATTAAGCTATTAGCTACTGGTTTGTATCCTGTGCTTGTCGCTGCATGTGGACTACTATCTTTCGGTCTCGCCAGTAATTTAGAAGGCAGTGGGTTTTTATCTATTTTTGTCACTGGTGTTGTGATTGGTAATCATCGGTTTGTTTTTCAACGCAATACATTTTTGTTCCATGATGGATTAGCATGGCTAAGCCAAATTATCATGTTCGTTATGCTAGGGTTACTTGTCAACCCAAGTTCTCTTATTGAAGTCTGGCTTGAAGGCTTAATTATTGCTCTGGTCTTAACGTTTATCGCGAGGCCATTGGCTGTAATTCCTGTTCTAAAATTATTTGGTTTCCCTAAACCTGAAATAACATTAATTTCTTGGGTAGGGTTACGTGGCTCTGTTCCTATTATTCTTGCTATTTTCCCGTTTATCTACGGGCTACCTAATGCCCATTTAATTTTTGACGTGGTTTTCTTTGTGGTATTAATTTCAGCAACCTTACAAGGCTCAACCTTGCCTTACGTTGCACGTAAATTAAATTTAATGCAGCCACCTCCATTGATCCCTGCGGCCACTTTAGATATTACCGCAGTAGAACAAATAGACGCAGATTTAGTGGAATATACATTAGGAGAGGATTGCTCTGCAGTGGGTCGCCGATTATCGCAGCTTGCATTACCTGACCAAACTGTCATTGCAATGATCACGCGTGAAAAAAGTGTTTTACCTCCAAGAGGTTCAACTACCTTTCATGCTGAAGACCATTTATTCGTTGTTCTTAAACCTGAAAATCGTATTTTTCTTGAACGCCTTTTTTCAGAAAAAAACATCTCTGAACACACTCCTATTGAACTTCCCGATACAGGGCTAAGTCTAAAAGGAACGACTCGATTAAATGAGATCTACTCATCTTATGGTATCCAAATTGATAATAGTGATGAAAGGACTCTTAACCAATTTATTTACGCTTCTATATCGGAACCTTTGCAAGATACCATCATAAAATTAGATCAACTGCAATTAAGAATTGGAGAGATGATAGGCACACGTATCGTAACCGTAATATTAGAGCCAATCAAAGAGCAGGAAGGTTAACTGAGCATAAATATCTTACCCAATATTTTTCTTAGATATTGAGTAAAATCTTAAGTAATAATTATTTTAAGATACAAAAATAAAAGCCCTTTCGGGCTTTTATTTGTTCTTTAATGAAACATAAGATAAAAACAGCTATTGTCATTTTAAGCTATAAATAGCAGGTATATTTAATTTATGTTCCTAATTGAAACAATTAAGAATTAAAGCGAATTACGTTTCATTCTAAAACAATATAGATATTTAGTTACACCAGAGTATATGCAGAGCTTTCAAACCCCTTATTACCCGTGCTCTCATCTACTTGAGTATCCTCTTGCAGGACTTCACTAAAAAACTCACCCATGTTAACGTCTAAAACTTTTAATACTCGAACTAGACAATCTATATCGATACGATTCACACCACGCTCGTAACGAAATAGTTGCTGTTCACTTATATCTATCTCTTTAGCTAACTGAAAAACAGTAAAGCCTTGAGCTCTTCTAAGGGCTTTTATTTTTTGTCCAACTGCACAAGCGACAGGATATTTCGTGTTCATAAACATTCTCGCTTCAATTTATATTTAAGGAAATAAAAATTAGCAGATAATTATCTACATATTTTATTTTTTATATTTATGTGTATAACATTGATAATGCTACAGACGATTCAGCATATATCTAACAGAATGATATACTACCCTTATAATTAGTTTCAACTAGTCCTAAATTGACATTGCAACTATGTAACAAAGTATTTCACGCTATACATTTCCGTATTAAAATCAAAATAATACTTTAATATCACAAAGTTACACGCAACGTGTGTATCACTGCATAGTAATATCCCAAAGGATATGCCTAAACTCTTGGAATATTCATCTAAAAAAGACCTATATAGCCGATGCATAACCTAAAAATAAAGGAAATAAATAGAATTATTTAACACTGTAACAATATTAATGTTATTGATACAATTAAACTCGATGAAAAGTGATAAACCCAGTATAAATGATACTTTTATGTAAAAAATGGTAAAAACAGTCAATTTTATCTCTAAAACTCTCTAATTCGACAAAATATCAGTACGTTAAAAAGCCAGTTAAACTGTTACAATTAGTAAATTACTAAATTTTTAAAGTAGCAAGAAATGGATTTATTATCTACAAGTACCAAACATAACAAAACCATAACGTTAAGAAAGCTTATTATTCATTTTACTAGATGAATATCACAAAATTATGAAAAATAACTTTCATCGACAGTCTGTTTTTGATTCCCCTTGTTTCTGTTTTTTTAGGATGAAAGATAATACAAAATTTTAAAAATAAACACAATTTAAGCATTTATAGCTAAATTACAGATTTTTATATTTACGATATAATGAAAGCTATTTATAAAAAATGATAATTACTCGTCCATTCTATGGAAGAGTAATTAGCCATTCATTTATGCTTAAATGACGTCATTATATTTTAAAATATATCCTGCTAATGCCATATTGGAATATAGACATAAAAACTAAGTGGTTTTCAAAGTACATCTTGAATTATTTTACATATTAGGCGGGCTGTGTAGCCGATAATTCTCTAAGTTCTTATCATATTACTTAGAAAATGCAACTTACAAAATAGGTGTATTATTTAGTGAGTAAGTGTTTACTGAGCTAAGTATTAGTTTGGATTATTTGCTTGATAATGGCTTGAGATGGTGGGTCGTGCAGGATTGAAATCCTTCGGATTTACCCTACGGGCTGAACCTGCAACCAGCTTGTCGAGGTATGGCTTAACGACTGAGTGTTTACTTAGGTGATTGTTAAATTGGATTATTTGCTTAGGAATGGCTTGAGATGGTGGGTCGTGCAGGATTCGAACCTGCGACCAATTGATTAAAAGTCAACTGCTCTACCGACTGAGCTAACGACCCATCTTGGAAGATCTGATTTTTTACTGCTTAGATGGTGGGTCGTGCAGGATTCGAACCTGCGACCAATTGATTAAAAGTCAACTGCTCTACCGACTGAGCTAACGACCCATCTAAATTGTGTTTCAATGCAAATAATTGATGAAGTGGTGGGCGATAGCGGGCTCGAACCACTGACCCCCTCCTTGTAAGGGAGGTGCTCTACCAACTGAGCTAATCGCCCACTTCATGACTTATACTACATTATAATAAATAATTGGTGGGCGATAGCGGGCTCGAACCACTGCCCCCCTCCTTGTAAGGGAGGTGCTCTACCAACTGAGCTAATCGCCCAATTATTTATTTTTCATCGTCAACGGTGGTGGGCGATAGCGGGCTCGAACCACTGACCCCCTCCTTGTAAGGGAGGTGCTCTACCAACTGAGCTAATCGCCCCGTCGTCGATGGAGGTGCATTATAGGGATACTGAGTTCTGAGTCAACGCTTTTTCAATAGATTTTTTTCGTTCGTTGCAAAAATAATCAAGATGTTTCAATATTCACCAGAAAAGCTGCCTTTTTAATCAATTACCTATCATTTTCTCTTTATTCTTTTAAGAAAAAAACAGAAACTATTTTTAAAGCGCATTTATTTATGTCAAATTTGGCGAAACAAACTAATTTCTTGTCTTCTATCCTGATAACTTGATTGAGGAATCATTGTAGGATGATAGAATAGATATACATTTTAGCAATGCTTAGACATTTCACTGCTTAGAACATCAAACTCGCCATCAAGTTAATTGTGCCTGTTTTTAGTCTTCTAAACAGTAAACAGATAAGCGCTTCAAAAACATGTTTTGCAATTAAGGCAATCTCGATGAGTAAAATCAAAACCCGTTTTGCACCAAGCCCAACTGGCTATTTACACGTTGGTGGTGCACGTACCGCTCTGTATTCCTGGTTATTTAGTCGCCACAATCAGGGCGAATTTGTCCTGCGTATTGAAGATACTGACTTAGAACGCTCAACTCAGGAAGCTATCGACGCCATTATGGACGGTATGAACTGGTTGAATTTAAATTGGGATGAAGGCCCTTACTATCAAACTAAACGCTTTGACCGTTATAATGATGTCATTGACCAAATGTTAGATGCGGGTACCGCTTATCGTTGTTATTGTTCGAAAGAGCGCTTAGAGGCGTTACGTGAAGAGCAAATGGCAAATAATGAAAAGCCTCGTTATGATGGCTGCTGCCGTGACCATGCACACAACCATACACCTGATGAGCCGCACGTTGTTCGTTTCCGTAACCCACAAGAAGGTTCCGTTATTTTTGACGACAAAATTCGTGGGCCAATTGAATTTAGTAACCAAGAGCTGGACGATTTAATTATTCGTCGTACTGATGGTTCACCAACTTACAACTTCTGTGTGGTTATTGATGACTGGGATATGGAAATTACCCACGTTATCCGTGGTGAAGACCATATCAACAACACGCCTCGCCAAATCAACATTCTAAAAGCATTAGGGGCACCAGTACCTGTGTATGCTCACGTTTCGATGATCCTAGGTGATGACGGTAAAAAACTATCAAAACGTCATGGTGCGGTTAGTGTTATGCAATATCGTGATGACGGTTATTTGCCGCAAGCACTTCTTAACTACCTTGTGCGTTTAGGTTGGTCTCATGGCGACCAAGAGATTTTCACTGTTGACGAAATGAAAGAATATTTCAGCCTCGACGCTATCAGTAAATCAGCAAGCGCATTTAATACTGAAAAACTGCAGTGGTTAAACCACCACTATATCAATACATTACCAGCAGAAGAAGTTGCAACCTATCTTGCATGGCATATTGAACAACAGAATATTGATACCAGCACAGGGCCTCAATTAGTTGATCTAATCAAATTACTTGGTGAACGTTGTAAAACATTGAAAGAAATGGCGGAATCTTGCCACTATTTCTACCAAGATTTCGAAGAATTTGACGCTGATGCGGCGAAAAAACACTTGCGACCAGTTGCTCGTCAGCCTTTAGAAGTCGTAAAAGATAAATTAGCTGCGATAACTGATTGGACGGCTGAAAATGTACACCAAGCCATCGAAGCAACTGCCGCTGAATTAGAAGTGGGTATGGGTAAAGTGGGTATGCCTTTACGTGTTGCTGTGACAGGTGCTGGCCAGTCTCCAGGCCTTGATGTGACCGTTCACGCTATCGGTCAAGCTCGCTCTATCACTCGTATTGAGAAAGCCTTAGCGTTTATCGCTGAACGTGAAGCTTCTGCTCAATAATTTAATATTATTGGCCCTCAATTTATTGGGGGCCAATTCTCTGATTCATCCTCCCTTCTCCACTCAACTGATTGCAAAATGTTCTATATTTCAGCAATTAAACCTAAAACCCTATTATTTTATTGACACTCTAACTTAGCTTGAATATGATGCATCCCGTCCAAAAGATTTTGTTTGGGGCTATAGCTCAGCTGGGAGAGCGCTTGCATGGCATGCAAGAGGTCAGCGGTTCGATCCCGCTTAGCTCCACCATCTAATTCCCTGTTAGGTGGCACAATACAAAACATTTCGATTGGGGCTATAGCTCAGCTGGGAGAGCGCTTGCATGGCATGCAAGAGGTCAGCGGTTCGATCCCGCTTAGCTCCACCAATTATTTAAATACTAAAAGTCACTATTCACCTCTTCCATTTTAAATCAATAATATCTTTTAGATTATGAATTACTGCGCGGTATAACCACCATCAATAGGAATAAATGCACCGGTTATAAAGCTACTTTCTTCTGATAACAAAAAGGCCACCACATTAGCAATTTCTAGCCGAGTAGCCATTCTGCCCATTGGGTGAGTAGAAGCCATCCATTGCTGCGTTTCCTGTGGTAATGCACTAATATTCGGTGTTTCTATATAGCCAGGGCCAACAGCATTGATACGGATACCTTTTTGAGCGTTTTCTAAGGCAGCGGAACGTGTTAATCCAAGTACCGCATGCTTTGCTGCAGTGTAAGGTGCTATACCCGCTATCCCTGTTACCCCATTGCAAGCTGATAAATTTACGATAGCTCCCCCACCACTACGCAAAATCATAGGAATACTGTACTTCATACCGTGAAATGTCCCTGTTATATCGGTTTCAATCACCTCATGCCAAGCCTCTAAAGGATAATCCTCAATATTGACGCCATGAGGTCCAGTGATCCCCGCATTATTCACCAAATAGTGCAAAACACCGTATTGTTGCTCAATTTTTTCGACTGTTGTTTTAAAGTCTTGTGCATTTGCGACATTCATTTTTATAGCATAGACACGTTGTCCTGTTGGGTCTATCTCTCTAGCAGCTTGTTGTAAAGCGACCTCATTGCGCCCCGTAATTACCGTTATCACGCCAAGTGAATACAGCTTTTGTGCAATAGTAAAACCGACACCTGTCGATGCCCCTGTAACCAATGCCACTCGCTGATTAAACTTCCCCATAGCTCACCTCAATTATGATTAACTTTAGTTAACTATAATTAATTAACCAAAGTTAATCAACTGGTCGTCTTATTATTAAAATCAATATATACTCAATAGATTGAATGTTACGGAGTTTTCATGATGCCAAATTCTCTTGAAGATGCGCTTTCCCTGCTGCAATGTACGCTAGTTGCGCGCAGAGTTAGCTTTACCCCAGAGCAAATAACTTGGGGTCAATATGATGTGCTAGAGATATTGAGATTAAAAGGGGATTTAACACCAAGCCAGTTAAGCCAATCACTTGGCCTCTCTCGCCAAAATTTATCGAAATTTCTTCGAGCTCTGAAATCTTATGAATTTGTCGAGCAATATCAATCTGAAGAAGATGGACGGGAACTGATCACCCGTTTAACCGACAAAGGGCATCATTTTTTGCAGCGTGCAGCCACAGGACGTGCTGAAAATGCAGCTAAGGTCAAAGCAGCATTAACGCCCCAAGAACAAAAACTATTTATTACTTTAAGTCAGAAAATTACTCACGCACTAGGCCACGATTAACCCCGTTTTAAAGGCTTTACCAGCCCTTCTAAGCCTTCTATTTTTATTCCTAGGGTCATTTCCATTAACTGCCCTAAGCGTCCAGCAGGGAACTCTCCTTTCTTATAGAACCATAATAAATATTCTTCGGGTAAATCAATTAAGACACAGCCTTTATATTTACCAAATGGCATATACGTATTGGCCATATCAATGAGATCTTGTTTTTCCATTATTATTTCTCTTTCATATCAAAGCATAAAAAACGGCGCTCATTTGAACGCCGTTTCTTAATCTAACATGTTTTAGTGGATTACAAAACTAACCCAACAACCGCTGCGGATAAGAAACTAACTAAGGTTGAACCGTACAGTAATTTTAAACCGAAGCGAGCCACGGTATTACCTTGTTTCTCATCTAAACCTTTAATCGCACCTGCAATAATACCGATGGATGAGAAGTTAGCGAAAGAAACTAAGAATACGGACAAGATACCAACAGAACGCTCAGATAACCCACCAGCAATCGCTTGTAAGCCATCCATCGCAACGAATTCATTCGTTACCATTTTCACTGCCATAATTCCGCCAACCTGTAAGGCTTCATCGGCAGGAATGCCGAGCATCCATGCAAATGGATAGAATACGTAACCTAGCATGGTTTGGAAGTCGATACCGAATACAGCTGAGAAAATACCGTTAATCATCGCAATGAGGGCAATAAAACCAATCAACATCGCTGAAACAATAATCGCTACTTTAAACCCTGCAAGAATATATTCACCTAACATTTCAAAGAAGCTTTGCCCTTCGTGCAGGTTGCTCATTTGAATATCTTCTTCGCCTTCAGGTGGATACGGGTTAATCAGTGATAGTACGACGAAAGTACCAAACATATTTAGAACCAATGCAGCGACCACAAAACGCGGCTCTAACATGGTCATGTATGCCCCAACGATAGACATAGATACCGTTGACATGGCAGTTGCCGCCATGGTGTACATTCTGCGGTCTGACATCCGGTTCAATTGGTCTTTATACGCAATAAAGTTTTCTGACTGACCCAGTAACAATGAACTGACTGCGTTAAAAGACTCTAACTTACCCATACCATTCACTTTCGATAACACGGTACCGATGATACGGATCACGATAGGGAGAATTTTGACGTGCTGTAAGATCCCGATCAACGCAGAAATAAAGATGATTGGGCATAACACTTGTAAGAAGAAGAATGCTAAGTTCCCTTCAATCATGCCACCAAAAATAAATTTGGTTCCTTCTGCTGCATAGCCTAGCAAGTGAGTAAATACCCCTGCCACACCAAGAACAAAAGATTCGCCAATATTCGATTTTAAGAACAAATAAGCTAATGCAATTTGAATAACCAGTAGTTGAACAACATAGCGAGGACGGATCCCTCTACGGTTACTACTGGCTAAAATGGCAAGAGCGGCAATTACTACTAAAGATAAAACGAAATGCAGGATCGAGGTCATATGCGACTCCAACAAATTTAAGAATCAGTCTATGTGCATATTCTATGTAATAGACAACATTTAAATGAGACGGGTGTCACATTAATATGAAAGCTTACTAGGTGTATTTTGCAAAAAGAAGAAGGGGATCACGTTTCAACCATAACAATTCCTAGCATTCGCTTTTTTTGCACAGAAATTTTACTGAGAATTTAAGTTAAGACTTACAACAACCTGCGTATAAAATTGTTGCCTACAGAGATCGTAGGCAACTAAGTCAAATTGAATATAGTTCACTATTAAATATTCAGCAAACGAACCAATTCATTTTCATCAATAACGCGTATGCCAAGTTCATTTGCTTTGGCTAATTTAGAACCAGAGGCCTCACCTGCAATGACTAAATCCGTTTTCTTCGAGACACTTCCTGAGACTTTTGCACCTAAAGCCACTAACTTGTCTTTGGCTTCATCACGCGTCAATACGCTCATTGACCCTGTTAGTACCACTGTTTTACCTGCAAATGGGCTATCGATTTCTGCACTATTAACGACTTTTACTTCAGGCCAATGAATATTTGCCTTCGTCAGTAAATCTTCAATCACCGCTTGGTTATGAGGTTCACGGAAAAAATTGACCACATGTTTCGCAACTACATGACCAATATCTTGAACGGTTTTTAGTGACTCTTCATCCGCCGCCATCACAGCCTCAAGTGTGGTGTAATGCGCTGCTAAGTTTGCCGCCGTTGCTTCGCCAACCTCACGAATTCCAAGGGCATAAATAAAGCGAGCCAATGTTGTTTGCTTAGACTTATTGAGTGCATCAACCAGATTCTGTGCCGACTTCGGCCCCATTCTATCCAAGCCTGTTAAGATACCCGCACTTAATTGATATAAATCTGCCGGCGTTTTGACATACTCTTTTTCGACTAACTGGTCGATAATTTTATCGCCCATGCCATCCACATCCATTGCTCGGCGTGAGACAAAATGTTTCAGTGCTTCTTTGCGTTGTGCCTCACAAATAAGCCCACCAGTACAGCGTGCCACCGCTTCACCTTCAACTCGTTCGATATCAGAACCGCATACAGGGCAATGGGTCGGGAAGACAATTTCACGGCTATCTGTTGGTCGCTTGTCAACCACAACACTGACGATTTGTGGAATAACATCCCCTGCTCGACGAATAATGACCGTATCACCGATATGCACGCCAAGGCGTTCAATTTCATCTGCATTGTGTAACGTCGCATTACTGACCACCACACCTGCGACTTGCACGGGTTCTAAACGCGCCACAGGCGTGATAGCACCTGTACGCCCAACTTGAAATTCAACATCTTTTAATAATGTGACTTGTTCTTGAGCTGGGAATTTAAACGCTGTCGCCCAGCGAGGTGCTCGAGAAACAAAACCTAATTCTTCTTGAATCGCGATTGAGTTAACTTTAATGACTACCCCATCGATATCAAAGCCAAGATCAGGTCGAACTTGCTCAATTTCATGGTAAAAATCTAATACGGCCTGATGACCAACACGTAATTGAACATAATCACTAACCGGTAAACCCCATGCTTTAAATTGCATCAAACGGTCATAATGAGTGTCCGGTAACGAGCCACCTTCCACAAGCCCAACACCATAACAATAAAAAGTGAGTGGCCTTTTAGCGGTAATACGTGGGTCTAATTGACGCAACGAACCCGCAGCCGCATTACGCGGGTTTGCAAAGACTTTGCCATCCGTTTTACGTGCCTGCTCATTGAGTGCTTCAAAACCTTTTTGGGGCATGAAGACTTCGCCACGGATCTCAACGCGATCAGGAATATTTCTTCCCCTTAAACGCAATGGGATAGCGCGGATGGTTCGTACATTCGCGGTAATATTCTCACCTACGGTCCCATCACCACGAGTCGCCGCTTGTACTAATTCACCATTTTCATACAACAAACTTACCGCTAACCCATCGAGCTTGAGCTCACAACAGAAAGTCAGTTCTTGATGATTTTTCAAACGATCTCTTACCCGCTTATCAAACGCAAGGTAACTTTCTTCATCAAAAACATTATCTAGGGATAACATAGGTATTTCATGGCGTACGGTATCAAACGCAGCCAATGGTGCGGCACCAACACGTTGAGTCGGTGAATCACTTGTGACAAGTTCAGGATGCTGTGCCTCTATCTCTTTTAGACGTTGCATTAACTTGTCATATTCTACGTCTGGAATTTCGGGAGCATCTAATACATGGTATTGATATTCATGATGACGTAACTGTTTTTTTAATTCGTCTATTTCTTGTTTGGTAGTCATGATTCACTCATACAGATAAAAAACCCCCAATTAATGGGGGTTTTGTTCAACGTTTATTTAACTTAATGTGTTTCTAATTCGAGCATGATACACCTCTATTTTTTGAGGTGTCAGCATTTTGCGTTCGTCATCAAGAACAACCCCTCCCGCATCTGATGCGATACGTTGAGCAGCTTGCAACATCAATTTGAAGTTTTGCCCTGCATCACCGTAAGACGGGACCATCATAAACATGGAAACCCCTGGGGTGGTAAAATCAGCCATTGTTTCTGGGTCGAATGAGCCAGGCTTCACCATGTTGGCTAAGCTAAACAAAACAGGCCCCGTACCAGACGGGTTTACATGGCGGTGGAATATTTTCATTTCCCCAAATTGGAAACCGGCTTGTAAAATACTTTGCAGTAATAATTCACCTTGAAGTTCCTGCCCTTGCAAAGCGGCTACGTGAAGTACCAGGACTGTCTCCTTGCTACTTGTTGTAGCAGAATTTTCCTGCGGCTCAGCTTTCTTCTCAATATGCTGCGTCTCTTGTTCATAGGTGCTCGGCTGAGGCTCTTCTCTCAATTTGGTTGAATCAATATGTGGTTCAGCGACAGTTTCAGTGGCTGGCTCAACAATCACTTCCTCACTCATATTAATGGTGAGTTGTTCGGGTACATGAACGGGTTCAGTACGTTGATGCATCGTAGGCTCATTATGAACCGGCGATTTAGCCTCAGGCTCCTTGTTCATAATAATGTCAGGTTCAACCGATGCTTTTGGCTGTATATTAGGCTCAACTGGAGACTCATTTTTTACCGGATATACAGGCTCAGTCGCAGCGGGATGAACAGGCGCCTGCTGAGTCGGTTGATTTTCAGTAAATAATGCAGAATCATCATATTCTGATGAATTTTCCTGCATATTGTTTTTTCTACGTTTTACGGGTATGTCGCGAAATAACTTTGAGCGCTCTTTACGGCTGGTCCATAAACCATGCAGTAATAAAGCGACAATCGCTATCGCACCTACGACCACTAATATCAGACGCAAATCCTGCATCGCTGCTATCTCTAGTTGATGAATGATAATGCCAACACGGCGGAAACTTCCTTAAGATTATTTCTCAATTGCTCTAAGTGCAACCCCCAGAACGATTTTCTTACAAGAAAGAGAATATTCCGCTTTCATTTGCTGCTTTTTTAAGCGAATAATGGCTAGTCAGCCTAATTTCATATCTATATGATACATGGTCAACCGAAAAGGAGAGAACAAGAAGTATGACCCAATCGACATTTTCGACACAAAAAGACCATTCTGGTTTTTATTATTTTACACAAGGCTGGAGATTAATCACTCGGCCCGGTATTAAACGTTTTGTTATTTTGCCCCTATTAGCCAATATTTTATTCTTAGGCGGCGCATTTTGGTGGTTATATACAAAGCTTGGCGGCTGGATAGCCCAAGTGATGAGTTACGTTCCTGACTGGCTACAATGGCTCGATTATGTTATTTGGCCAATCGCTGTTATCTCTATTTTGCTCGTGTTTACCTATTTTTTTAGTACGGTTGCTAATATTATCGCTGCACCTTTTAACGGTTGGTTATCAGAAAAACTCGAAGCCGAGTTAACGGGTAAACCATCACCAGATACCGGTGTTGCTGAGTTATTAAAAGATGTTCCTCGTATGATAAAGCGCGAGTTTGTCCGAATCGGTTACTACTTACCTCGCGCTATTGGGTTATTAATCCTATTTTTCATACCCGGTATTGGCCAAACAGTCGCCCCCGTACTATGGTTTTTATTTGGTGCTTGGATGATGTCAATCCAATATTGCGATTACCCGTTTGATAACCACCGTGTTGGCTTTAACGAAATGAAGCAGGCGCTTGCCAAAGAGCGGATGAGAAACGTTCAATTTGGTGGCGTCATTAGCTTGTTAATGATGGTGCCTTTTGTCAACTTAGTGATCATGCCTGTTGCAGTTTGTGGTGCAACATTGATGTGGGTTGACAGGTATCGTGAGCGTTACGCACGCTACTAATCTATTAAATCATTGCGCAGGTTTATCGCCTGCGCTCTTTTATTTACTTATTATTGTTACACTATAATTATTCCTTAGAACTATTAGATCTAAAATAACATTTCGTTATAAGCTTATGCTCAAATCATATTTGCATTAATTTGTTCTTAACGTATGTTGAATCCATCTCATTATTTTTAATTAATACCGATTACATTACTGGCTAACCGATTTTTAAGGATATCCCATGAGCAAAATTTATGATGATAACTCGTTGACCATTGGCCACACCCCACTTGTTCGCCTAAAACATTTTGGTAATGGCAATATTTTAGCAAAAGTGGAATCTCGCAACCCAAGCTTCAGTGTTAAGTGCCGTATTGGTGCTAACATGATTTGGGATGCAGAGAAAAAAGGTATCCTAAACAAAGACAAAGAATTAGTTGAACCAACTAGTGGAAATACGGGTATCGCTTTAGCCTATGTCGCTGCGGCGAGAGGTTATAAATTGACGTTAACCATGCCTGAAACCATGAGTATTGAGCGCCGTAAACTACTCAAAGCATTAGGTGCCAACCTCGTTTTAACTGAGGGGGCAAAAGGCATGAAAGGTGCAATAGCTAAAGCTGAAGAAATAGTGAATAGCAACCCTAAAAAATACTTATTACTTCAACAGTTTAATAACCCAGCAAACCCTGAAATCCATGAAAAAACCACTGGGCCTGAAATTTGGGAAGATACTGACGGCAATGTCGATGTTGTAGTCGCAGGTGTTGGTACGGGCGGGACGATTACAGGGATTGCAAAATACCTGAAAAACACCAAAGGCAAAGATGTGACTATCGTGGCTGTTGAACCAGAAACATCCCCTGTCATTACCCAAGCTTTAGCGGGCGAAGAAATTAAACCGGGTCCTCACAAAATACAAGGGATCGGCGCTGGTTTTATTCCGGGTAACTTAGATTTAAAATTACTCGATAAGGTCATTCAAATCAGCGATGACGAAGCCATCAAAACGGCTCGTGAGCTGATGGAAAAAGAAGGTATTCTTGCGGGTATCTCATCAGGCGCTGCTATTGCTGCTGCCACTAAAATTGCCGCAGACCCTGCCTATAAAGGTAAAAATATCGTCGTTATTTTACCTTCTTCAGGTGAGCGTTATTTGTCTACAGCCCTGTTTGCTGACATCTCGGCTGAGTAGCATAACTTCGTTACAATATCGTTAAAAAAGCACCTAAATGGTGCTTTTTTTGTGGCATAGATCAAACTTTAGCACGGATGGAGATGATTTATAATTCGGGGTTTAGTATTAAACATAGTAATTATTTTGCACCTCGAAATTAATCACTTTTTAGCCAACCTCTAGGGCGAGTAAAATAATTTGCCAATGAGAAAAAAGTATCGAGTTCGCAAGAAAAACAGAAAAAGGGTTGATACCGCACAAAGTAGGAAACCTTTTTTCAAGTTAATAATCTAACTTATACGCAAACCTAGTCTATTTCATCTACAATTGGCTGGGTAATTAAAAAAACGAAAGTTATTGAGGAAATACTATGTTTCAGCAAGAAGTTACTATTACGGCACCAAATGGTCTACATACTCGTCCTGCAGCTCAATTCGTAAAAGAAGCAAAAGCATTCTCTTCCGACATTTCTTTAATTTCTGGCGGCAAATCCGCTAGCGCAAAAAGTTTGTTTAAATTACAAACCTTAGGCCTAACGCAAGGCACAGTTGTGACAATTTCTGCTGAAGGCGAAGACGAAAAAGAAGCCGTTGAGCATTTAGTTAAACTGATGGGCGAATTAGAATAATTTCGCACGAAAATAGCATTTACTGATTTCATTCAATGTCCCTGAGTGATGTCATTCGGGGACATTTGTATAATCGGCTATATTCATTGTCGTCTCTGCAACATCAGAACTCCCAGCACTAGCAGCAGTAAGGTAATATTATGATTTCAGGAATTTTAGTATCCCCGGGTTTTGCTTTTGGTCAGGCTTTAATCCTCAAAGAAGATCCTATCGTTGTTAGCACAAAAAAAATTGCTGACGATCAGGTTGATAAAGAAATTGCTCGCTTTATTGAGGGTCGTAACAAATCAGCCGAACAACTCAATTTGATTAAAGAGAAAGCCGAAAAAAATCTTGGAGCTGAAAAAGCTGAGATTTTTGAAGGTCATATCATGCTGCTAGAAGATGAAGAGCTGGAACAAGAAATTGTCTCTTTAATCAAAGGCGATAAAAAAACGGCAGATGCCGCTGCGTATTCGGTTATTGAAGATCAAGCTCAAGCGCTTGAATCCCTTGATGATGAATATCTTAAAGAACGCGCCGCTGACGTGCGTGATATTGGCAAACGTCTATTAAAAAACATATTAAATATTCCTATCGTTGATTTAAGTGCAATCAGCGAAGAAGTTATTTTAGTGGCTGCGGATTTAACCCCTTCAGAAACCGCACAGCTAAATTTAGATAAAGTATTAGGGTTTATTACTGATTTAGGTGGCCGTACATCACATACCTCAATTATGGCGCGTTCTCTTGAGTTACCTGCCATTGTTGGAACTAGTGATGCCACCAGCAAAATTAAAAATGGCGATTTCATTGTATTAGATGGTGTCAACAACACCATCCACTTGAACCCATCTGAAGCCGAAATCGACAAACTGAAAGCTTTCCGTGATGAATATCTACAAGAAAAAGAAGAGCTCGCAAAATTAAAAGATTTGCCTGCCATCACCCTTGATGGTCATCAAGTTGAAGTTTGTGCGAATATCGGTACTGTACGTGATGTCGCTGGTGCAGAGCGCAATGGCGCAGAAGGCGTTGGGCTCTATCGTACTGAGTTTTTATTCATGGATAGAGACTCTCTTCCTACCGAAGAAGAACAGTTTCAAGCTTATAAAGCTGTTGCAGAAGCAATGGGCAGCCAAGCCGTTATTGTCCGTACAATGGATATCGGCGGTGATAAAGACCTGCCATATATGAATTTACCAAAAGAAGAGAACCCATTTCTCGGCTGGCGTGCAATTCGTATTTGTCTTGATCGCAAAGAAATCTTACACTCACAATTAAGAGCTATTTTAAGAGCCTCTAAATTTGGTAAACTGCGTATTATGTTCCCAATGGTTATTTCCGTTGAAGAAGTTCGTGAACTAAAAGCAGAGCTAGAAATGCTTAAAGCTCAGTTACGTGAAGAAGGTAAAGCTTTTGACGAGTCAATTGAAGTCGGTGTGATGGTTGAAACACCAGCCGCAGCTGTTATTGCTCGCCACTTGGCAAAAGAAGTTGATTTCTTTAGTATTGGGACGAACGATCTCACTCAATACACTTTAGCGGTCGACCGTGGTAATGAACTGATTTCTCATCTTTACAACCCGATGTCACCTGCTGTCCTAAACTTAATTAAGCAAGTGATCGATGCATCACACGCTGAAGGTAAATGGACTGGGATGTGTGGGGAGTTAGCTGGAGATGAGCGTGCAACCTTATTGCTACTTGGCATGGGGCTGGATGAATTTAGTATGAGCGCGATTTCAATTCCGCGTATCAAAAAGTTAATTCGCAATGCGAGCTTTACTGATACCCAAGCTTTGGCTGAACAAGCACTTGCTCAACCCACAGCGGATGAATTGATGAAACTTGTAGATACCTTTATCCAAGAAAAAACGTTATGCTAAGAACAGCACATTAGTTCGGTCCCATATAAAACGATTAGGAGAAGGTCCATGGGTCTGTTTGACAAACTGAAATCACTCGTTTCGGAAGACAAAAGTAGCAGTGGCAGTATTGAAATTATCGCACCTTTATCGGGTGAGATTGTCAATATTGAAGATGTTCCAGACGTTGTGTTCGCAGAAAAAATTGTTGGTGATGGTATTGCGATTAAACCCGCAGGTAACAAAATCGTTGCCCCTGTAGACGGTACAATTGGTAAAATATTTGAAACTAACCATGCGTTTTCTATTGAATCAGATGATGGTATAGAACTATTTGTTCACTTCGGTATTGATACCGTTGAACTTAAAGGTGAAGGCTTTAAACGCATCGCTGAAGAAGGCCAAACTGTGAAGAAAGGCGACTTAATCATCGAGTTTGATTTAGCGCTGTTAGAAGAGAAAGCAAAATCTGTTCTAACGCCAGTTGTCATTTCTAATATGGACGAAATCAAAGAACTAAACAAACTGACAGGCTCAGTGACAGTCGGTGAAACTGTCATCATGCGTATTAAGAAATAACTTAACTGCCAATATTTAGTTAAAACCATCAGGCCTTGCCTGATGGTTTTTCATTTATGGGGATTTTTTATTGAGCACAGATTTGTCATTAAATTATCTCACTCATTAAATACACCTGTTGATAAATAACGGTCTCCTCGGTCACAAATTACTGCCACAATGACCGCTCCCGGGTTAGCTTTCGCCACTTTTAACGCACCAGCAACCGCCCCACCCGAGCTCACTCCACAAAAGATACCTTCAACTTTAGCTAAAGCTCTCATAGTCTCTTCAGCTTCTTGCTGGTTTATATCCAGTACACTATCAACTAATGAGTCATCAAAAATACCGGGTAAGTAACCTGGTGACCAACGCCTAATACCCGGAATTTGGCTTTTTTCCGCAGGTTGTAACCCAACAATATGGACATCATCTGACTGGGATTTTAAATAGCGGCTTACCCCGGTAATGGTCCCCGTGGTTCCCATACTCGATACAAAATGGGTAATGCGACCATTGGTTTGCTGCCATATTTCAGGGCCTGTTGTTTTAAAATGAGCTAATGGGTTATCAGGGTTGTTAAATTGGTCTAAAACTTTCCCCTCACCTCTTTGTTCCATTTCCTTAGCCAAATCACGGGCACCTTCCATACCAACAGCAGTACTCACTAAAATGAGTTCTGCACCATAGGCTTGCATTGAAGCTTGCCGCTCTTTGCTCATGTTATCTGGCATGAGTAATTTCAGTTTGTAGCCTTTTACTGCGGCTATCATCGCGAGCGCGATACCTGTATTTCCACTAGTTGCTTCAATTAGCGTATCACCTGGCTTAATTTCACCCCGTAATTGCGCTTCATTAATCATTGAAAATGCCGCGCGATCTTTCACTGAACCTGCGGGGTTATTACCTTCAAGTTTCACCCAAATTTCAGCTTCAATCCCTTGTGTTAAACGCTGAAGCTTTACTAATGGGGTATTACCGATAAATTGTTCCAGAGCCGACACTTTACCATCCTTATAATTTTTATATATAAATAAGAAATAATAGAGATAAGATATTACCCCAATATTGATATGTGAAAATTGAAATCTCTTCACATTAATATTAGAAAAATAGATTATCTTAATTACTATTTCTGATATAGCTAATTGATATATTATATTACAATAAGTTTATAGAATTACCAGTTATATTTCATATAAAAATATGAAAAATAAATCTTTTATATCAATTGGTTATGATGAATTTAATCATAATGGGAAATAGACTAAATATTTTTAATATAAAGTCTAATCATCGGTCATATACCTAGAAAGTAATAGAAAAGATAACACCAATAATATATTTATTAGTGTTATAAGTTATTGAGTTTTATATTCATGCACTTTCAGCAAGTTGTGGGAAAATTAACGCCTGATCTCCTTGATAGATCTTTGCCTGCTGGCTACCTAAAAAGTAACGTTCACCTCGCGTTGGTATCGTTTTTTCGGACTGCCAAATCACTGACAAAGGCTCTTTCCCCCAACCTAATGGTTGAACGGTTAATTGCCAAAAATGCCCTCTTGGCCCCGATTCCGTAATTCTAACAGGTAAACGGTGCTGTTCATCCACTTCAGCTTGTAATGAGATATCCCAAGGACGTAAAAATACGTCGACTTCACCTTGTTGAACACTGGTATGGTTAAGGGGGAATTCATAGCCATCTATATTTAATGTTGAACCTTTGATGTGGGCAGAAATTTGGTTCACTTCCCCCATAAATTCAAGCACAAAACGGGTTTCTGGGCGCTGCCAAATATCGCTCGGTGTGCCAACTTGCTCAATATGACCTTGGCTCATCACCACCACTCTGTCTGCAACTTCCATGGCTTCTTCTTGGTCATGAGTCACAAAAACACTGGTAAATTTTAATTCATCATGTAATTGACGTAACCAACGGCGTAATTCAATACGCACTTGTGCGTCAAGCGCACCAAAAGGTTCATCTAATAATAAAATTTGTGGATCAACGGCTAAAGCCCTTGCCAGTGCCACACGCTGTTTTTGCCCCCCTGAAAGTTGCGCGGGGTAACGTGAAGCCAGATGGGCGAGTTGAACCATTTCCAACAATTTTGTTACTTTATCTTTAATAGCCTGAGCTGATGGGCGCTGCTTTCTGGGTAAAACCGTTAAACCAAATGCCACATTATCAAACACTGTCATGTGGCGAAATAGTGCATAGTGTTGAAATACAAAGCCAACATGCCTATCTTTCGCATGGATTTTACTAACATCGTGACCATGAAAGCGCAATAACCCCTGACTTTGTTGTTCAAGCCCAGCAATAATCCGCAATAAGGTTGTTTTTCCTGAACCGGAAGGCCCTAATAAGGCAACCATTTCACCCGATGCAATATCCAGTGAAATATCGCTGAGTACTTGGGTTTTACCAAATAACTTACCGATTTTTTCAATTTCAATACTCATGATTAATGGACTCCTGATTCAGATTGCTGGCGACTTAAATGCCACTGCAATGCGCTTTTAAGTATTAAGGTGATAATTGCCAGCAGTGCTAAGATCCCTGCGGCCGTAAACGCCCCTACTGTATTATAATCCTGATGCAATAATTCAACTTGCAACGGTAAGGTGTATGTTTCACCACGAATAGCTCCTGAAACCACCGAAACCGCACCAAATTCACCGATTGCACGGGCGTTAGTTAAAACCACGCCATACAATAATGCCCAGCGGATATTGGGCAATGTCACACGCCAAAACATCTTCCATCCTGACGCTCCCAGTAACACCGCGGCTTCATCTTCTTGGCTACCTTGGCTTAACATCAAGGGCACTAACTCACGTACGACAAATGGACACGTTACAAAAATGGTCACTAACGCCATACCTGGCCATGAAAACATTAGCTGGATATCAAAACCTTCAAGCCACCCACCAAACCAGCTGTTCGAGCCATAAAAAAGTAAGTACAGCAAACCCGCAACAACAGGTGAAACCGCAAACGGGATATCTACCAAGGTGAGTAATAATTGGCGACCAGGAAATTGAAATCGTGTCACTAACCACGCCATCATGGTGCCAAAAACTAAATTTACAGGAACGGTAATTAAAGCAATTAATACTGTTAAACCAATAGCGTGTAGCATATCTGGGTCTGCCAAATTCAGTAAAACGGCATCTAACCCTTTTTGAAATGCAGTAATAAATATCCAAACAATTGGAATCACTAATAGTAAAAACGAAAACAATAAACCTATCGCAATTAGTAGCCATTTCCCCCAGTTAATTTGGGTACGGCTAGTAGTGTGAATTGGTGTAATTTGCGCCATTACTTGCCCCCCAACCGTTTACCAAAGCGGCTTTGTACTAAATTAACACTAAATAGAAGTAACAATGAAACCGCTAAAATAACTGAGGCTACAGCACTGGCTGCCGGGTAATCAAATTGCTGTAGCTGACTAAAAATCATTAATGAGACAACTTCGGTTTGCCACGCAATATTACCCGCAATAAATATAATGGCACCAAACTCGCCTAAACTCCGCGTAAAGGACAAAACCGTTCCGGCTAATAAGGCCGGTGAAAGCTCTGGCAGTATCACTCGACGAAAAGTTTGCCAACGGCTCGCACCTAGGGTTTGAGCAGCTTCTTCGTATTCAGGGCCTAGCTCTTCCAACACAGGTTGAACCGTACGCACAACAAACGGAATACTGGTAAAAGCCATCGCAACCGCAATTCCCAGCCAAGTATTAACAACTTTAATGTCAAACTGGTGCAGATATTGCCCATACCAGCCCGAGGTTGCAAACAGGGTTGCCAATGTCAGCCCCGCTACCGCAGTAGGTAATGCAAAGGGTAAATCTACTAAACCATCTAAAAACAAACGCCCAGGAAAGCGATAACGCGTTAAAATCCACGCTAATAACATGCCAAACACCGCATTAAACAAACTTGCGACTAATGCAGACAGTAACGTCACTTTGTACGCGGCAACCACTTGCGGGTAACTAATGACAGCCCAATATTGCTGCCATGTCATTTCCGATAATTGGATCACCAAAGCGCTCATGGGTAATAGCAAAATCAAGCAGGTATAAAAAAGGCTGCTACCTAGCGTTAGCCCAAAGCCTGGCAAAAAACGCTTTCCTGAACGATTCATTAACGGCGCCCTTCAGCCATTAATTGGTCAAATTCCCCACCGGTGGCAAAATGAACGTCCATTACTTTTGGCCAGCTCTCAAATTGTGATTCAACCGTAAATAACTGAGTTTCTGGGAATTTTTCCTTATTCGCACTCATCACCGCTTTGTCATTCACTCGGTAATTGTACTGAGTGATGATTTCTTGGGCCTGTGGGCTATAGAGATAATTTAAGTAAGCTTTAGCGACATCTTCAGTACCATTTTTTTGTACATTTTTATCGACCCAAGCGACGGGAAACTCCGCTAAGATATCCACCGGCGGTACAATAACTTCGTAGTCTGATTCACCATACTGAGAGCGAATATTATTCACTTCTGATTCAAAACTAATAAGGACGTCACCGAGCCCCCGTTCAATAAATGACGTCGTCGCGCCACGCCCACCGGTATCAAATACTTCTACATTTTTCAGAAACTGTTTCATTTGCTCACGGGTTTGTGCTTTATCATCTTTATTTTCTTGATTAAAAGCGCCCCATGCCGCAAGGTAGGTATAACGGCCATTTCCTGAAGTTTTTGGGTTCGGGAAGATTAATTTAACATCTTCACGGACTAAATCATCCCACGTTTTAATCCCTTTAGGGTTTCCTTTACGAACTAAAAACGCCATTGTTGAATAATAAGGCGAGCTATTATTTGGTAAGCGAGCTTGCCAGTCTGCAGGGATCAAATTCCCTTTGTCATGCAAAATTTGCACGTCCGTGACTTGGTTATAGGTCACCACATCCGCTTTCAGCCCTTGTAAAATAGCCATAGCTTGCTTTGATGAGCCGGCGTGTGATTGTTTAATTGTGAGTTTGTCGTCAGGGTGGGCTTCATTCCATTGTTTTTCAAATGAAGGGTTCAACGCCACAAATAATTCACGGGCAATATCATAAGAGCTATTAAGCAGTTCAGCTGCAACTAATGGTGAGCTTCCGAGTAATGATACCGTTGCCAAACTCGCTAGTGCTGTTTTTTTCAAAAATGATTTTTTCATTCCACACCTATTCGTAACTAAACCCAAATGGCTGACATTGGAACCACTGTATATGTTTTGGTTATAACTGTGTAGCTATCAATCACCTTTTTATATATCAAATTAGAATAACAAAGAAACGAACGTCATAAGCAGGAAAATTAACTGATTTTTTAATTAGTTAGTGATATGAATGCGTTTCATTTTTAAGTTTAGCGAAGCAAAGACACCTTAAACATTTTCCCCCTCTCTCTTTTTTATACACATAACACACACTTTAAATATTGTAAGCGCTCTTCAGAGTGTGTATTATGTGTATATCAGTTAACGAAATGGAGGGATCGTGCAAAGTTCGGAACTGATAAACATACTGCAAAAAAACGGTTGGAAACTTGAAAGAATAAAAGGAAGTCACCATCAGTTTTCCCACCCACATTTTTCAATTGTAATTACTGTTCCGCATCCACAAAAAGATTTAAAGATAGGCACACTAAATCACATTTTGAAGGCTGCGAAACTAAAACATTAAATAAGAAAAGCGTTCACGCATGAGCGCTATCTTTAATGGAGATAACCTAATGCTTTATACCGCCTTTATTGAAATTGATAATGATGGCAGCGCAAGTGGCTGGTTTCCTGATATTGAAGGATGTACATTCGCGGGCAGCAATATAGAAGAGGCTTACGCAGAAGCAAAATCAGCAATTGATGCTCATTTTGAATTATTGAGTGAAAAAGGCTTTGAGATCCCATTATCGAAATCTCAGCAAACGCTATTGAACCCAATACAACCTGAATATGCGCATGGGATATGGTTATTTGTGGATGTCGATATGGATAAATACGATGGCCGTACTGAGCGTATTAATATCACCTTGCCGCATCGTTTATTACATCGTATTGATGCTTTAGTGAAGGTTAATCCTGAATATGGTAGCCGTAGTGGTTTTATTGCTGCTGCAGCTCGTAAAGAATTAAAAAAAACCGATTAATACATTGAAAATAATAGATTACATAAATAATTATCAATCGCCGCATCCTTGCGGCAACTTATTGATCAAAGAGACGTCAATGTCTCAATCGACGGAGCATAGTAATAACTCCCCGAAACGGCTTTCGTCATACGCAGCAAATCATCGTATTTGCCGTCTTTTTCACCAAACATGCTGAGTAACTGCTGTTCAATATTGTGTAACCTTGCACAATAAGCGATAAAGAATAAGCCATGTTTGCCGCTTGCTGTACCATATGGCAAGCTGTGACGCATGACTGAAAGCTCTTCTCCCTCTTCTTCTATCACCACGCGTGAGACATGAGAGGTGACATTGCGCGCATCTTCATCTAATTCAACGCTATCTTTTTTAGTACGGCCAATCATTTTTTCTTGTTCATGTTCCGAAAAACGATCCCATTTTCGTAAATCGTGTTCATAGCGTTGGACTAAAACATAGCTTCCGCCTTTATCTTCACCGTCTTCGATTAATGTGACCTCTGCAATTTCTTCCCCTTGCGGGTTCTCTGTTCCATCAATAAAACCACTTAAATCTCTGTCATCTACCCAACGAAATCCATGAATTTCTTCAACCACAGAGATAGATTTACCAAATGCTTTTAAAGCAGCTTGTGCTAAAGAAAAATTAATATCGTGGCGCAGTGATTGAATATGAATAAACATATCCCGTTGAGTGGCGGGAGCAAGCCCTTTACCCAGAGTGCGAAATGGTTTCAATTCAGGAGCAGTATTTGCCTTACCGAGCTGTTTCCAGATATCAGAGCCAAACGCGATAACTGCACCAAGGCGATCATCTGGGTATTGCGCTTGTAATTTGGTTAAAGCCTCGACAAAGCTTTTACATCCAGACTTAACTTCATCCAGAGATCCCTCTTGCACTTGCGCTTCAATAAAAATACCAAAACGGCTATGTTCTTTCAAAATACCACTTTGAGAATGAGACATACGGTAAACCTCGTAAAATTAATATGTTATATAACCTATTTTTTATATAAGCGATTTTAATATCTTATCTTATCGCTATGATGTTCACCTTGTTTTAACGCAAGGGAATATAGGTTTCCGGTCTATTATAAGAAAGAAAATTTAAGAAAGGGTAAATTTCTTTGAAAACAAGGAAAAAGAAACACTAATGGAAAGATATCGCCAGTATAGATAGCCCTGACGATATTATTAACGAAATGAGATTATTTATGCCAAATAATTTGCGAGATTTTCCATGTTTTCAGGTCATCATCTGAAGGCATTAAATCTTCTGACCCTTGCCACTTACCTGTAAAACGGTAAACCACTTTACTTGATTGCGGTGAATTACATTCAATGGTTGGAACGTCATTGACTCGCTCGCCTAGACCGCAAATACCGAATGCTTTTTGATAAATTTCACTAAATTCAGTACCCACTGTCGGCCCCCATTCAGTTGCAATATCCGGGTCACTCACTATAATTCGTGATACATAGCCGTGCTCTGGGCCAACTATTTCTAATTTTACTTCATTATCATCCATTCCTTGGAAAATTGTGACCACATCCCCATTTTCCATTTGCATACCGCTGCGTAATGTATAGCGGTCATCAAGTTGTTTCTTAATGATATCCGCTTGCATTGGTGTAAAACTAGTCACTTGACCAAGTCCTGAGCTAGAAACCACCAGTGGGCCGCTAAACCAAGTCGATGGCGAAAAGAATTTCACACCCGCACACCCTGATAACAGAACTGTTCCACAGAGTAGAGAAGCCTTCAACAACGGCGATAATCCATTATTACTGTTCAACTTTGCATGTTGGGACATATCATCCTCTTTTATGAGTCGCATAATGCATATTGTGACAATCTATTTACTAAAACATTCCCATAGAAAGTTAAATAAATAGTCAATTAACTTAAAAATCCGTTTCGTGCGTTAATTTTTTCGAATAAATTAAACGTTCAGGTTGTTCTTCTTCATACAACATTTTTTCAAACATACAAATAGCCGCATCAGACTCTTCACTCACTAATAACTCTATTCTTCCGCAGCCTCTGGCTATCAGTTTTTTTTCTAGTCGACTCACTAATGCATTAGCAATACCACGGCCACGGTATTCAGGGTGAACAGCAAGATAAACAGCTGTGCCACGAATGCCATCGTAGCCCCCCATAATAGTACCGACAATTTCACCGGCAACTTCAGCCACTAAAAATAAGTCGGCCCCACACTGTAATTTGCGTTCAATATCGAGTTCAGGATCACCTGAAAATTCATTGAGAGCACAACGCTCCCATAAGGTCAGGACGTCTTCATAATCACTTTGCCGAAAGACTCGTATTTCCATCTCATTTGCCTACTTAAGCTAATCTTTCTGCCATTATCTCTGCTTTTGCAACACAATCAATATTCAATATGCCTTTCTTCGAGTAAAAGGGTATACTTTAACCATTATTTTTTTGCTATGGTTCTATTATAAAACAATGAATTACCCAGATATTGATCGCGTAAAAGCCTATTTGCAGAACTTACAAGAGACTATTTGCCAAAAAATTACTGAGCTAGATGGTAAGCAAACTTTTCTAGAACAAACATGGGAACGAACTGAAGGTGGTGGCGGTCGTAGCCGAGTACTAACCAAAGGGGCACTATTTGAACAAGCTGGGGTTAACTTCTCACATATTAAAGGAGAAAAGTTGCCAGCATCAGCCTCTGCACATCGGCCCGAGCTTGCTGGCCGTAGCTACCAAGCAATGGGCGTCTCTCTTGTTATTCACCCTCTGAATCCTTACATTCCAACTACCCATGCTAATGTTCGTTTCTTTATCGCTGAAAAAGAAGGTTGCGAGCCTGTTTGGTGGTTTGGTGGCGGTTTTGATTTAACCCCTTTTTATGGCTTTCATGAAGATGTCATCCACTGGCACACTGTTGCTCGTGATTTATGCCGCCCTTATGGTACTGATGTTTATCCTAAATATAAAAATTGGTGTGATGAATACTTTTTCCTGAAGCATAGAAATGAACCTCGTGGTGTGGGTGGGCTATTTTATGATGACCTTAACCAAGGGGGTTTTGAATCCTGTTTTAACTTCACTCAAGCCGTTGGTAATGGCTTTTTAGATGCCTATGTGCCGATTGTTGAAAAACGCAAAGATCATTCATGGGGTGAACGAGAGCGTCAATTCCAATTATATCGTCGTGGTCGTTATGTCGAATTCAATTTGGTATGGGACAGAGGTACATTATTTGGCTTACAAAGTGGAGGCCGAACAGAATCAATTTTAATGTCAATGCCACCACTTGTCCGCTGGGAATACGACTATCATCCTGAACCTAATAGCCAAGAAGCTGCTCTCTATACTGAATTTTTAATTCTAAATAAAGAGTGGGTTTCGCCATAATTAATAACATTAGTTTATAAATTAAGGTAGAAAGATAACCGTTCTACCTTTCTAATATAAAATAACAGCAATTGATTTTAAAGCTTATATATCAACTAGTTACAAAATTATCACAACAGATTATGATTCCATTTCACCCAACTGAATGGAGTTATAATATGAATCAAATTTTAGGCCGTTCTTTACTCTCACCTTGCTTATTAGCCAATTTAGTGACTAAAGCAGGTCATACTGACTTAAAATCAACGCTCACTCATATCAATGATATTATGAGCCGAACCTATTCACATGAAGATGCATTATTTCATCGCAATAATCTTTCATCTTGCCCTATAGATACGACAGGAAAGCGCTATAACCGTTTTATTCGTGATGCTCAGCGCCCTATTCCACATAAACATCACTGGCATTCTGACCTGCCAATTTGTGAACGTTCAGGGCTTTCTCCAGATAGTCATATGCCACATGATGACTATGCGGTAATTATGTGCGAAGAAGACACTCAAGCACCATCAAAACCCGCTGGGCAAGTATTTAATTCAATTGGTGTTATTCGTACCTTTTTCAAGGAAAAATTAAATATTGACCAAATTTTTGGCTGTTCTGCTGATATTAATGCGGTTATTCATTATGGAACAAACTACGCTAACGCATTTTGGAATTCTCAAGCTATTTTCTTTGGTGACGGGGATGGAATCGTTTTTGGCCCATTCTATAACGACATTGATATAATTGCTCACGAACTTGCTCATGGTTTTATTAGTTCAAAAGCTAATTTTAGATATTCTTTCCAGTCTGGTGCTCTTAATGAGTCTGTCGCAGATGTACTTGGGATTATGGTCAAGCAATATTTAAATAATGAAACAGCCAATACCTCTAATTGGCTACTTGGGGAAAATTTATTTATTGACCAAATAAATGCACCTGCCCTACGTTCGATGATAAATCCAGGCGACGCTTATTATCTTTCTGATGAGGTCAGAGATCCACAAGTTGGCCATATGTCTCAATATCAAGATTTACCTATTTTTGTTGATAATGGCGGCGTACATATTAATTCAGGCATTCCAAATAGAGCCTTTTACCTATTAGCTAAGAGCCTTGGTGGCTATACGTGGGATATCGCCGGTAAAATTTGGCTGGAAGCAGTGTCTGACAATAGAGTGACAAAAAAAGCGACATTTATCGAATTTGCTGATGCCACGATCCGTGCAGCTAAGAAACTGTTTGATGATAATATTGCGCAAAAAACACAACAAAGTTGGTTAGATGTTGGGCTGATAGTAAACCTGTAAAAAAATATATTGCTAGATAGCATTAAACCATTTGAAATTAATTTTTCTGTAAAATACAAAGGCCGATACTAAAGAGCATTAATCAACTCTTTTATTCAGCCTTATTCATTAAACCTGCACGTTAACGTTTTTTCTTTTTTCTGCCTGGTTGTGTAAACTTTTTGCGTGTCGGGTTTTCTGGTTTTACTTTGGGTTTACTTGGCGAAGTCTGCTTTGTATTACTTTTGTTAGCAGAAGCTGACTTCTGTGGCTTTTTCGATTTTACGTCTGATTCAGATTTTTCCATCATATCAAATAATTCAATCAATTCATCATCGGTTAAATCACGCCACTCCCCGACAGGAATGCCTGTCAATTTAACATTCATGATGCGAACGCGTTCAAGTTTGGTGACCTCAAAGCCAAAATGCTCACACATACGACGAATTTGACGGTTTAGTCCCTGCACAAGCGTAATTCTAAAAACAAAAGGAGCCTCTTTCTTAACCTTACATTTTTTCGTCATTGTTCCAAGAATGGGTACTCCAGCACCCATTCCACGGATAAATTCATCCGTTACGGGTTTATTGACCGTGACTAAATACTCTTTTTCATGAGAATTGCCTGCCCGTAAAATTTTATTCACCAAATCCCCATGGTTGGTGAGAAAAATTAGCCCTTGAGAGTCTTTATCTAAGCGGCCAATTGGGAAAATTCGGGTACTGTGGTTAACATAATCAACAATATTATCTTTTTCACCACTCTCTGTCGTACTGACAATACCGACTGGCTTATTGAGTGCGATTAACACTAAATCTTCTTCATTGCGCGGTTCGATTAATTGCCCATTAACTTTTACCACGTCACCAGCAAAAACTTGGTCGCCAATTCCTGCACGCTTACCATTAATAAATACATTACCTTGTTCAATATAACGGTCAGCTTCACGCCTTGAGCAAATACCACTTTCACTAATATATTTGTTTAAACGTGTAGAAGAACGAGTGTCCATAATTTTCCTCAATCTTTGATTCTTACCCTTACGTTCATCATGATATATGCTAGTAACGTAAGGGCGATATTCATTCTTAAAGTATTATCCAGATAATATTAAAAAGCCGTAACATAATGACTTTGTTACGGCTTTTATGCGTTCAATAGGGCTAATTAAGCTTTCATCAGCGCCTTATTGACTAGCGTTTTTTCAAATGCTGCATTAAACGCTTACGCTTACGCAACTGGGTTGGCGTTAACTTATTTTTCTTATCTGCATAAGGGTTTTCTCCCTCTTTAAACAGAATTCGAATTGGCGTTCCCATCACTTGCAATGAACGGCGGAAGTAATTCATCAAATAACGCTTATAGCTATCTGGTAAATCAGAAACTTGGTTACCGTGGATCACCACAATTGGTGGATTGTGTCCCCCAGCATGGGCATACTTCATTTTAACACGACGACCACGAATAAGCGGTGGTTGGTGCTCATCTTCTGCCATCTTCATGATGCGCGTTAATAATGCCGTTCCCACTCGACGAGTTGCAGATTCATAAGCTTCTTGCACTGATTCAAATAGGTTACCCACGCCACTGCCATGCAATGCAGAAATAAAGTGAATTCGTGCGAAATCAACAAAACCAAGACGCAGTTCAAGCATGTCTTTTACGTGCTCGCGGTCTTCTGGCTTCATACCATCCCATTTATTGACTGCAATCACCAATGAGCGCCCCGCATTGAGGATAAAGCCAAGTAAAGATAAATCTTGGTCTGAAATACCTTCCCTTGCATCGATAACTAAGAGTACGACGTTCGCGTCTTCAATCGCTTGCAATGTTTTGATAACAGAGAATTTTTCCACTGTTTCTGTAACTTTTCCACGCTTACGCACACCGGCGGTATCGATTAAAATATACTCACGCTCATCGCGTTCCATTGGGATGTAAATGCTGTCACGTGTGGTTCCTGGCATATCAAACACCACAACACGCTCTTCACCTAAAATACGGTTGGTTAATGTCGATTTACCGACATTCGGACGGCCAACGATGGCTAATTTAATCGGTAATGTTGTTGGATCGAAGTCATCTTCTTCGTCTTCATCAAGCTCACCTTGAGCTTCTAACTCTGCCCAATATGCCGCATTTTCTTCTTCTTCGGTCAGTTCGACTTCTTCTTCATCTTCAGCAACAAAAGGTTTTAACGATTGTTCTATTAACTGAGTGACACCGCGGCCATGTGATGCAGCGATAGGATGAATTTCCCCTAAACCAAGAGAGTAAAAATCCCCGATTGCTGTTGTGACATCAATACCATCTGTTTTGTTTGCCACTAAATAAGTTTTTTTCTTGCGGCTACGAAGATGTTTGGCAATGCCTTCATCCGCAGGCATTAGTCCTGCTCTTGCATCGACCATAAACAGAACAATATCTGCCTCTTCAATTGCTTGCAAGGACTGTGCGGCCATGTGCGTTTCTACGCCTTCCTCAGTCCCATCGATACCACCCGTGTCGATAATAATGAATTCGTGACCTTCAACTTCTGCACGACCATATTTGCGATCACGAGTCAGACCGGGAAAGTCCGCTACTAATGCGTCACGGGTACGGGTTAAACGGTTAAATAACGTGGATTTTCCTACGTTTGGACGCCCTACCAGCGCTACGACGGGTATCATTCTTAGATGCCTCACAACTTTTATTAACTAAAGGAATTCTGAGGCTTTAACTCAGAAAACAAAAAACGAAACGGCTCCTGTGTTCAGGAACCGTTGATTTTATCGATAAATTGGCGGTTTGTCAGAAAATTAACGTGTTAACAGGTAAACTGTTCCGTTTTTTGTCTGAACCATTAGTTTATCACTTGCAACCACTGGGCGACTGTGAATACCAGAGCTGTTTAGTTTGTTTTGTGCAACAAACCCACCCGTACTCATGTCTAACCAATGCAGATAACCCTCTTTGTCACCGACAACAAGATAGCCATTATACATTTCTGGTGCAGATAACCCGCGGTTTAGTAAGTCTTCCTGTGTCCACAGTGTCACACCATCGCTTTTACGAACAGACAATACGCGGTCACTTTGGTCAACGAGGTACAGGTTTTCACCTGACATTACCATATCATTGATTGAGCCCAGTTCACGTTTCCATAGGATTTGACCTGAACGCATATCCAGTGCTGCCAATGTGCCATTATAAGCAATCGCATACACTTTGCCGTCATCAATAATTGGTGTCATATCGACATCATTTAAGCGGCCGATTTCTGTAGAACTGGTCACTTGCGAAATGCGTTGCTGCCAAATTAATTGGCCTTGAGACAATAACACTGCACTGACACGACCGTTATCCCCCCCCACAATCGCAGCACCAAAGGCAACTGCTGGAGCAGATTCACCACGTAATGACAACGATGGGGTATCCATGTTAACAGTCCACTTGATTTCCCCGCTATTGACGTCTAAAGCTTGCAGTTGACCATTACTGGTATGAATAACAACAAGGTCATTACTCACTACAGGTTTAGAAAGGGCTTCACCTGCAACTTCGACATCCCAAGCGACTTGACCATCTTCTTTGTTAAGAGCGATAACTGTTCCACGCTCAGTACCCACAAAGATTTTGTCGCCATCAACGGTTAAACCACCGGATAATAATGCAGATAAATTAGCAGAAAGAAAACCCGTTCGTTTAGATAAATCGACTGACCATAGTTCTTTACCACTGTCGAGTTCAAAGGCTTTAACTAAACCTTTTCGGTCTGCTGCATAAACGGCTGAGCCATCCCAAACCGTTGATAATTCAGAATAAAATTGTTCAACACCATTTCCAACAGATTTATCCCAAACAATTGATGGGGTGAATTGATTTTCAACCTGTGGAAGTGGCGCCATGATAATAGAATCAGTTTCGCTGGAACAACCGGCAAGTAAAGCTGAAGCGACTAGGCCAACTAAAAGTGTTTTGCGCAACTGCATGTTTGTCGTTTCCTTTCTTCTTATGAATTAGATACGTTGTTCAATTTCAGAGTCAAAATACCTCTAATAGATTGAGAGCCTTCACTTTCTAACCCCTGAGTGTAAGCGGCTTTTGCGCCTGCTTTATCACCCTTGTGGAGTAAGGCATCGCCACGGACATCCTGTGCCGTTGCTTGCCATGACTTACTTTTAATATTTGCCACTGACGCTATCGCGCCATCAGCATTACCTTGGGCTAATTGCACTCGCGCTAAACGCAAGTTAATTAAATCTTGCATATCCACAGTTTTTGCTTTGGCTAATGCATTGGTCAATGCAGTTTGTGCGTTAGCTAAATCACCTTTATCCACTGCAATTTGCGCAAGCTCTAAACCCATCATCGCACTGTATACATCGTCAGTTTCAGCCGCAAATTTTTGCGCCGCAGCAATAGCCTGATCTGAACCCGAACGTAATTGGGCGTTTACTGTTTCAAATTTTTGTGCACTTTCTTGCAGTACATTGGTTTTATGGGACTGCCAGTAGTTCCAACCAAATACACCACCAACGCCAATGACGAGACCAATAACTAATGCCACGCCATTATTCGCAAAAAAGCGTTTAATCGCATCGACTTGATCATTTTCGTTTGTATAGACTTCCACTTGTCTCTCCTTAACCTAATAATTCGGCGATGCGTGACGCCATAAGTTGCTGCGAAATAGTTTCTTGTACGCCAGTACGTAAGTCTTTCACTGTGACTTGGTTATTTTTAATTTCATCTTCCCCCAAGATCAGTGCAATTTTAGCGCCTTGTTTGTCCGCTCTTGCTAACTGTTTCTTGAAGTTACCACCACCGTGGTTAGTCATTAACCGTAGTGTTGGTAGTGCATCACGGACTTTTTCAGCCACTAATATCGCTGCTTGTTGGCTATTTTCGCCAAAAGAAGAGAGATAAACGTCAGCGACTGAAGCATCCGCTGTAAATTCAGGGTTCACTTCTTGGACTAATAACACCATGCGTTCCATACCCATGGCAAAACCAACCGCAGGTGTTGCACGACCGCCTAATTGTTCAACTAGGCCATCATAACGGCCACCCGCACAAACAGTGCCTTGTGAACCCAGCGCCGTGGTTACCCACTCAAAAACAGTGCGGTTATAGTAGTCAAGACCACGAACTAAACGTTGATTTACGCGGTATTGAACCCCAGCAGCTTCTAACAATTTGCATAAACCATCAAAGTGCTCACGTGATTCGACATCAAGGTAATCAAACAGTTCAGGTGCATCATTCAATAAAGCTTGAATCTCTTGATTTTTGGAGTCCAAAACACGTAAAGGATTTGTGTACATCCGGCGTTTGCAGTCTTCATCCAGCTTATCTTTATGCTGTTCTAAGAAAGCAACTAAAGCCTCACGGTAATTAGCTCGCGCTTCTAATGAACCAATCGAGTTCAGCTCTAATGTTACATGCTCACTAATGCCTAACGCTTTCCACCAGCGCGCTGTCATTAAAATAACTTCAGCATCGATATCAGGACCCGCAAGACCAAAAACTTCAGCCCCTAACTGGTGAAATTGACGATAACGGCCTTTTTGTGGGCGCTCATAACGGAACATTGGGCCTAAATACCACAAACGCTGTTCCTGATTGTACAGCAAACCATGCTCAATACCTGCACGCACACAACCTGCGGTATTTTCAGGGCGTAATGTCAGACTTTCATCGTTACGGTCATTGAAAGTGTACATTTCTTTTTCAACGACATCCGTCACTTCACCTATCGCTCTGCGAAATAGCGGGGTCTGCTCTACAATCGGGGTACGAATTTCACTAAAACCATAACCCTGTAAAATATTTTTTAATGTTGCCTCGATTTTCTGCCATACACGCGTGTCAGCTGGCAAGTAATCATTCATGCCGCGAATGGCTTGGATATTTTTTCCCACTTTATTTCTCTATTTTCAGAATTACATTAGTTTGATTATAAGAGCGAAATATCATCTGGTTCAATCAACAAACACCAATTACTGATACTAATCGGGATTTATCTGTTAATTTGTACGGTGAGCGACCGATTTTAGAAAAAAATGCGGATAATTGATATAGCGTTTGTTCTAAATACGCCAAACGACTCTATGAGTCGCTTGGCATTAGAATACACAAAATTAATCTTTTAAGTTGACTTCAATCCGCTTGCTTTCATCCATCATCGCCGCTTTTGCTCGAATTTTAGCCTCTAATTGGTCGATGATGTTGTCATTATCAAAGCGCTCTTTTTGACGTTTACCGTCTTCATAGAAACCACTCTTGGTTTTTGCGCCTGCAACACCTAGCGTAGAAACTTCCGCTTCACCGGGGCCATTGACCACACAACCAATAATCGACACATCCATTGGCGTAATGATATCTTCTAAGCGCTGTTCTAACTCATTCACCGTGCCTATCACATCAAATTCTTGCCGTGAGCAGGTTGGACAAGCAATAAAATTAATGCCACGCGAACGAATACGCAGTGATTTTAAAATATCAAAACCGACTTTAACTTCTTCAACAGGGTCTGCAGCCAAAGAAATACGCAGAGTATCACCGATACCTTCAGACAGTAACATTCCTAAGCCAATCGCTGATTTTACGGATCCTGCACGTGCGCCACCCGCCTCGGTAATACCTAAATGCAGAGGTTGATCAATTTTATTCGCTAATAAACGGTAAGAGCCGACAGCTAAAAATACATCAGAAGCTTTTACACTGACTTTGAATTGGTCGAAATTCAGCCTATCTAAGATGTCCACATGGCGCATTGCCGACTCAACTAAGGCTTCAGGTGTTGGCTCGCCGTACTTCTCTTGAATATCTTTTTCAAGGGAACCACCATTAACCCCAATACGAATGGGAATATTGTAGTGGCGTGCGCAATCAACAACTTGGCGAATACGTTCTTCGCTACCAATATTACCTGGGTTAATACGCAAGCAATCAACGCCGTATTCCGCTACTTTTAATGCAATACGATAGTCAAAATGGATATCCGCCACCAATGGAACATTAACTTGTTGTTTAATCAGTTTAAATGCTTCAGCGGCATCCATGGTAGGAACAGAAACACGCACAATATCAACACCCACGCGCTCAAGGGATTTTATTTGGCGAACTGTGGCTTCGACATCAGTTGTACGAGTATTGGTCATTGACTGGACAGCGATAGGAGCACCATCGCCTACAGGTACGCTACCTACATTAATACGGGTGGATTTACGTCTTTTTATCGGTGATTCATTATGCATTTTGGTTTAATTCTCCGAACGTCCATGTGCTCTTTGTTACCGTGGTATAGTTTTAACGATTATTTTTATACGCTCAACTATACACAAGAAAGCAAACCATAGCCTATCATAAAAGATGTTTTCGGATATAGTTTGCTTTTTTTTGCCTATTTGTTTTTAGGCTTCAGGTAACTTCAATTTTGCTGGACGTTTCGCTTTAATAAAACGGCTTAAATCAACAGCGTTACCTTGGAACTGTACCGTCACATTCGCCGGCGCACCAATGTTCAGACGATAAGGTTGCGGACCATCAAGTTCCAGCTTATCCCCATTATTTTTGGTACCACTGAATAAAATTTTATTATTCGCATCACGAATTTCTAACCAACACTGCCCAGTAAAATTCAAGACCAGAGCTTGGCTACTCACTGCAACAGGTTCAGTCGTTTCTGTATTTTGTGTTCTATCTAATGCAACTGAAGATTGTGGTGCATTCGGTAATGGAATTGTTCTAACTGGCTCTGTAACAGAGTCAGCCGTTAATACGGGCTCTTGGCCTTGTAATTCAAGTGTATTTTCCTGTGTAACAGGCGCTGTATCCGTTGAGACTATCTCTGTTGAAGCCGGCAATTCAACGGGGGTTGTGCTGTTATCTTGCTGAGACAAAATCAAATCATTTTGATTTGCCATTGAAACTAATTCATCTTTTTGTGCGTTATGATCTTGCCACCACCATACACCAACCATTGCAATGAGGACGATCACAATCAACCAAGTCAGTTTCATTAACCAACCTTCGCGCTTTTTACGCTTTTTCCCTAAAGAATAGCTTTGCATAGGAGAAACTTTGGCTAATGTGACGGGCTCTTCCGTTTTCATATACGTTTTTAATTCGCTTTCTGATATGCCTACCATGCGTGCATAAAGGCGAATATAACCACGTAAAAATGTCGGTTCGACACCAGCGGGTGCAATGTCTTGTTCTATCTCTTTTACCGTACTGATTTTAAGGCATAATCGTTCTGCAACAACATCTTGGGTTAGCCCCATGCGCTCACGTGCTTGCATCAATAATTGTCCGACTGTCGTCGTAGTCTGTTCGGTATTATTTTCGATAGTCATTTGCTGGCAACACTATTTCCAAGTTTAAAAGATATAAAGCAAACATTGAGCAGCTTTATTCGTCAATAATTTATCATCATGTTGAAACAACAATTAAATTTTTCTTATTGCTTCAACTATTGTAGGTGAACAAAGGCGTTTTGCCTAACTCTAAAACGCCCTAAATCATCACCTAATTCACTGATTCAAGCCTATTTATAAATCAGACTGTTTTTACCTTGATAGGTTCCCCTGCTAAGCGTTTTTTCAACGTTCGTTTTGTTCTGTCGATCACGTCGCCAGCAAGTTGCCCACAGGCAGCATCGATATCATCACCGCGTGTTTTGCGCACTATTGTGGTAAAACCATATCCCATCAACACTTTACAAAAACGGTCAATACGGCTATTCGAACTTCTACCGTATGGCGCTCCTGGGAACGGATTCCATGGGATCAAGTTGATTTTGCTCGGTGTGTTTTTTAAACATTCCGCTAATTGATGTGCTTGCTCAACACTGTCGTTAACGTGATCTAACATCACATATTCAACGGTTACTCGTCCTGCATTGGCATTCGATTTTGTTAAATAACGATTCACACTGTTGAGGAAGGTTTCAATATTGTATTTTTTATTAATTGGAACAATATCGTCGCGAATATCGTCTGTTGGCGCATGCAACGAAATCGCTAACGCAACATCAATCATATCGCCTAGCTTATCCAGTGCAGGTACAACACCCGATGTTGAAATCGTTACGCGACGCTTAGATAACCCAAAACCGAAGTCATCTAACATAATTTCCATCGCAGGAACGACGTTATTCAAATTCAGCAATGGTTCGCCCATACCCATCATTACGACGTTGGTAATTGGACGGCGTCCACTGGATTTCAGTGAACCAATAATTTTTGCAGCTCGCCAAACCTGACCAATGATTTCCGAAACACGTAAGTTACGGTTGAAGCCTTGTTGCGCCGTGGAACAGAATTTACACTCCAGCGCACAACCAACCTGTGAAGAGACACACAATGTTGCACGATCTGCTTCTGGGATATATACAGTTTCAACCAGTTGGTCACCCACTTTGATAGCCCACTTAATGGTACCATCTGATGAGCGCTGTTCGTCAGCGACTTCCGGTGCACGGATTTCCGCGACTTCTTTTAGTTTTGCTCTAAGAACTTTATTAATATCGGTCATTTGGTCAAAATCATCATAGCAATAATGATAGATCCATTTCATGACCTGATCCGCGCGGAACGGTTTTTCACCCATTTGAGCAAAGAACTCACGCATTTGCTTGCGGTTTAAATCAAGTAAATTGGTTTTTTGATTCGTTTTTTCTGGCGTGACAGAAATAGCAGAAGAAGTTGCACATTGTGCATCTGTTGTCATATCAGACATGGTGTATTGCCTCGTTGTTACACTTTCGGCAGTGCTAGTGGTGAGTATAGCACGACGTAATTTTTGCGGTCTTAAAAATATAATCGCCCCGCTAATCATAGCAGGGCGTCGCATTGTACAAACTTTATAACAATAATGCTAATGCATTAGTTAAAGAAGTCTTAGCGTGGGCAGATTTCATCAGCAGTGAAGAAATACGCGATTTCACGAGCAGCAGATTCTTCAGAGTCTGAACCGTGAGTTGCGTTTTCAGTGAAGCTGTCTGCGTAGTCTGCACGTAAAGTACCTGCTAACGCGTTATCTGGGTTAGTTGCGCCCATCAGGTCACGATGACGTTGGATTGCATTTTCACCTTCTAACACTTGCAGCATGATAGGGCCTGAAGTCATGAATTCAACCAGACCTTCAAAGAAAGGACGGCCTTTGTGTTCAGCGTAGAAGCCTTCAGCTTGCTCACGAGTTAAATGCATCATTTTAGCGGCGATGATTGTGAAACCCGCGCTTTCAAAACGGTTGTAGATTGCACCAATAACGTTTTTCTTCACAGCGTTTGGTTTAATAATAGAAAATGTACGTTGAACAGTCATAAATAACCTCTTAGCGATTCATTAGGCCTTTATTCTTTATTCTTCCCTGTAACTTAGGATGCAAGAACTTAAAATAGGCATGTTGTAGTTTTTTATATTATTTCTAATTCTATTGTTAGGCTTTTAAACTTCAAAAGCAACCATGTCTAGGAAAAAGAAAAATAAGGCGATGATTATAGGGGCTCTGATTACAATTTCCTACAGTCACAACAACATTTTGTTAAACTTTTTATAGCAAAAAACACTATTTTTTCGGGTAAGTCACGTTTTTCATCTATTACTTCACTCTAAAACTCATTGCCGTCACTTGGCCGCTTAAATCCAATACCGAAATTTGGTAGTTTCCACTTTTATCGAGTGTCAGCAAAATAGAACCATTTTGCTCTGTTGTGTTCACCTGTTCTCCATTTAAGAACCACCATTTCTGACCCTGCCCACCCTGTGTGACTAAACGCAAATCTAAACTGATTTTTCCTGGCAAGCGCTGTAATACTTCACCATCACGTATACCGGAAATCAATAATGGCGGTGTTTCTAATTTCAATGGAGGGCAAGCTAAATCTGCTTTAGGTAACCGATTTTCTCGTTTTTCACTACTCGGTAACCATGACTCCACCGTAATCGGCCATAAATGTACCTCTTTTTCCTGTGCATTCGGGCAATCTGCCGCCACTTGTAGCCCTTTGTTATTTACCCAGATTTTTTGTCTTAACCCTAAGAGTGACTCTTGGTCTCGTGCCATTAAAGTGGGTGGGATCGTATTATCCAAGATCCAACTTAGGCGCCTTTGGCGGCAATTATTATCATCTTTCAGTAATGCCGTTCCTCCCGGCCAGCAAATCACTGCTTGGCTAACACTGGCAGGCTTCACATCTTTCGGTAACGGTTCATGAGATAGGTAAATTTTGCTCAGTAACATTCCATTGATTTGATTCATAATCGGGATAGCAGTGGCAAAGCCTAGCTGCCCTGCAACAGGCGTTGCATCCGGTCGTCCGACCCAAACGCCGATGGTATAACGCGGATTAACACCAATCGCCCACGCATCTCGATAACCATAACTGGTTCCCGTTTTCCATGCTAAATTAAGTTGCCCTGATAAATTAGCCTCAGGAACAGGGCGTGCTTCCCCGCCCATAATACGGCGCACTATCCACGCGGCTCCCGGTGACATCAGCGCTCTATCGCGAATTTTATCGGTTGGTTTAAAACGTAGCGGCGACACATTACCTTTTCTCGCAAATGCGCTGTAAGCGGAAACCAAATCTTCCATCCGTGTGGCTGTGCCGCCTAAAATCAGCGACAAGTTTGGTTCACTCCCTAACGGAAAGCGCAGCTCAGTCCCAACATTACGCAGTTGAGCCGTAAATCGTTTACTACCATACACATCTAATAACTGAACTACGGGTAAATTTAATGAACGAACGAGTGCATCACTAACACTCACTGGCCCATTAAAACCACTGTCAAAGTTCCCCGGACGGTAATCATTAAAGCGCCTCGGTACATCTTGTAATAACGACTCCGCATGGATGAGCCCGTCATCCATCGCTAATGCATATAAAAAAGGTTTTAACGTTGAGCCTGGAGAGCGCCAAGCGCTAATCATGTCCACATGACCAAAACGGCTATCATCTTGGAAATCAATTGAGCCAATATAAGCTTTTACTGCCATATCCGTATGATCAACCACCAAAATCCCCAGTGAAGTTTGTTTTGGTAGTTGGTTTTTCCAATTCATTGCCATGTCTTCCAGTTGCCTTTGCAAACTGGCGTCGATAGTGGTTTCAATGATGGGGTCTTGCGTATTTTTAGTCACACGCCTTGCAAGCAAAGGAGCAGAATGCGGATTCTTCCGCGGTGCTAGCCAAATTTGTTCTTGTTTTATATCGGCAACTTTTTCAGGGCTCCAAACTTGGTATTCCTCTAACCTGTCTAACACCTTATCACGAGCGGCTTGTGCCCTTTGTGGATAACGGTCTGGCCTTAAACGGCTAGGAGCTTGAGGTAGAACAGCAAAGAGAGCCGCTTCACTCGCCGTCAATTTTGCTGGTGACTTATTCAAATATACCCAGCTAGCGGCTCCAATACCTTCAATGGTTCCACCATACGGAGCGCGGTTTAAATACATTTCTAAAATTTCATCTTTTGAGTAGTGATACTCAAGCTGAGCCGTACGCCAAAGCTGTTTCAGCTTACCGCCCAATGTTCTTTCATGGGGATCAATTAACCGTGCAACTTGCATCGAAATGGTACTACCGCCCGACACAATACGCCCTGAACTCACAAACTGCCCCGCGGCCCTAACTAGCGAAAACGGGTTTACCCCCGGATGGCGATAAAAATGGCGGTCTTCATACGTTAATAACGCTTCAATAAAATCAGGAGAAACCTCATCGAGTGTAACCGGAAAGCGCCAAATACCTTCTTTGTCTGCAAAGCGCCACAATGGTGTGCCATCCGCAGCAACCACAGTTCGAGCCATTTCAATTTGCTTAATCGGCAACGGCCATATTTTATCAGCCGCTAGAAAAGCCAGTGGCAAAATAATGACCAACAGAACCAGTGCAATGCCTGTGCGGCGTAACCATTTTTTCATTGATGGGAGTACCGAAAATAAATTAAAAGAGCCCTTATACTTTATATATCAATATATAAGGGCTCAGTTTAGCGGTGATTAACGAACGATTTCTAATTGGCCATCAGAATAGCCCGTCGCGCGCCAATCAGGGACATACATTGATTCAACTTGTGGTACTGGAATGCTATACACACCCGGTGTCACTGCACGTGCTAAGTAGACTAAGGTAGTTGGGCGATACTGCTGAACTTCAACGGCAGCCACAAAACGGTCATCACGGTATTCCATATGGCGAATTTGTGATTGCTGCATGTCATCAATCAGTTCTTGCAGGTTCGGCGCAGACTCACTCAAATTAGCGCTACTGTTCGCTAAATTCTGGTTTTCCAGTTCTAAGCCCGCTGGTAGTAAGTCAACCACTAGCGCATCTGGTACGCTTTGGGATGCTTGAACTTCCAATTTAACCACCACCATTTCACCGCTTCTTAGCCTATCTAACGAAATGCGGTTACCTTTTTTCATATCATAGTAACTACGAGTGATACCCAGCACATTCGAACTTGGTTTCGGCGAATGTTGTGGATAACCCACCACGTTTAGGCGTGTGTATAGCGTATTGGTTCCCGTGTTTTCGATGCTATAACCTGTTTCTAATTGTGCTTTACTCAAGAACTCACTCACGGGTTTATCTGAAACCATCGGAGGTTCTTGGCCATTAATCGTTGCTTTCCATGGAGCTTCACTTTCATTTAAGTAGAAACGACCCGCTAAGTACAACGCATTGCTCTCTTGTGTCGAGAAATAACGTTGAGAAGTCAAGTTATTAGACAAAGTTTGTAGTTTTTGGTCACGGGATTTTGGCATTAAATTATATTCATTTAATAGCGCAACAATCATCGCGTCATCACGGATCACCGAACCGTAATCCCCTACATAGCTGTAGCGGTTACGTTGTTTTTTCAGTCCGTCAATCACCGCGCTCTCACCACGTGATTTATCCCCCATCAAGTTCAATGCAACACCAAGCTGAACGAGCGGTAAACCACTAGCGGCATGATCTCTTTGGTTATAAAGTTGACGTAATGCACCTAGAGGTGCTTTTTGCTGTGATGCCAACACTAAGCCAGCGTATGCTTGAGTTGCGAAACGCGCACCTGCCTGATTTTCCGTATAAGGATAATTGATTTGGTTGCCATCTTGTAAATAGCTCAATAAGCGCGTGTTCGCGTTACTGATAGCGTCTTGCGGAACCGTAAACCCACGCTGATTCGCTTTATTCAAGAAATCCGCTGCATATGCGGTTAACCAATACTCTTCACGGCCGTTTCTATCCCATAACGAGAAACCGCCATCATTACGTTGCATACTTAACAAATGCGGAATACCAATTTCAATCGCTTTATGGCGGTCTGCATCCGTTTGCGTTTTAATCCCTATCTTATTCAGCTCAGCTTGAGTTGAGAATAATGATGGATATAACCCGCTGATAGTTTGCTCTAAACAACCGTATGGGTAAGCAAATAGCTCTCTAATATAACGAGAAATATCTAACGGTGGACGGCTAGTTAATAGCACTTGCCCTTCTAGGGTATCGGGTTGTAACCCGGCAATTTGGTTAGTCGGCAACGCCCATGAGGTACCTGGCTCAATAGCAGTTGCAAAAGAAACAGTTTCTGCTGGTTGTGCCGGACGAACCCCGACTTTCCAACTATTACTGTAATCTTTATTGGCTTCGCCTTGAATTTTCACACCATTAATGGTCATTGACACTTCACCTTCACCGAAGCCGTAGTCTGCTCTGACAGGTAGATTAATCGTGGTACGTTTGCCTTTTGGTAACTCCAACTCACGGCTGCTGACACCATCAAGTTTCACCATTCCTGATGCCTTGAAGTTAACCGTCACATTTTGTGTGTTGTCCGTCATATTGGTCAAATCAAGCGCAAAGTAAGACTTATCACCGCCAGCCATAAAGCGTGGCATCGACATTTGTGTCACTAATGGTGCTGCGACAATTACTTTGCTATCCGCATGGCCGAACTCTTTTTCATTCCATGCTTGAGCCATCACACGTAATTCCCCGTTAAAATCAGGGATAGCAAGGCTAATTTCACCCTCACCGTCTTTATTTAATGTGACAGGTTTGGCTTGCTCTGCAATAATTTGCACTTCAGTGAGTGGCTTCATACCACCACGCTCTAATGCGGCATCCTCGCTGTCACCACCAAAGCGCAAGTTAGCAACCTTACCTTGTCCTTCAATTAAATGACCATAAACGTCATATTGGTCAACGCTATAACGCTTACGGCCAAAAAAGGCATCATACGGGTCTGGGGTTTTGAAATCTGTGATATTCAATACGCCAGTGTCAACCGCAGATAACAACACATTCACTTTTTCAGGTAACGGTTTGCCATCTTGTGCTGTCGCTTTAATTTTTACCGTTAAGTCTTGGTTTGGACGCATTTTATCTGGCGCGGAGAGTGCTAAAGCAATCTTACGGTTTTCATCTGCGATTGGTAAATGCAACACACCCACCGCACGTTTTACCGTTGCTTCTTTAGAATCGTCTCCTGGGCGCACCACAACTGCTGAGACGTACAAGTCATGACGAGCCCACTCTTTATTGACTGGGATTTCAACGTCTAAGCCTTTTTCTGGCACATCAATTTCTTCCCACCACAATGGACCATTGCTCGATTCGAGCAATATATACCCTTTACCGGCTTTAGGAGATTCAATGCGAACTTTAGCTTTTTCACCCGGTAAGTACGCAGGCTTATTCAGGCTGAGTTTCACTTGGTCAGGACGAACTGAGCCACTTCCCCCTGTGTTATCTTGCCATGAATACCCTGCCCAAAACTGGACGCTCGACACTAGCTGATTTTCTGGGTTAACAACTTCTAGGCGGAATGCCCCCCAATCCACAGGGAAAGACACTTTCGCCGTTCCGTCTTTGGCAATAGCAATATTTTCATTCGCCATAACGAGGTCTTTTTGGTCATAATTTGAAGACCAACCACCACTTTCAGACCAACTCCAGTAATAATCACGACGCTCATACACTAAACGCACGGTTAAGTTTTCTGCTGCCAGTTTGTTACCTGCGGCATCAGCCATGACTAATTCAAATTCTGCGAGTGAATTTTCATCCACATTGTGACGTTTTACATAACGGTCAGTGCGGTAATCATAAATTTCTTTTTTCGCAAATAATGGGCGAATACCGACCAGTTTTTCCGCAGGCCAAATGGCTTGCTCGGCACGGCGCGTCACAGGACGTCCGCCAGCCTCAAGCAAACTTGCTTGTAAAACAGCCGAAATAGGTGAACGTGTTGAACTCCAATTGCTATTTGGAATTGAAATCACGGTTTCACCATTGCTGTCCAGCGTCAAGTCAAACTCGTCCAACTTACGTGGTAAACCTTCTTCATTGACAGCACCAAATTCAAAACCAGGTAATTTTGCGACCGCTTCCCGAGCTGCTTTTAAGACAATTTGCCCTTGTAGCTGGTTATCAGCCGCTGGCGCACCGTATAAATAACGACCTTGAATATCAAAATCGACAGATTGACTTGTTAAACGAGGGACATCGCTGCCCTCAATTTCCAGAGCCATACGTTCTGGCATAAAATCTTCAACATTAAATTTGTAGTAACGCAGTGGTGAACCATCACCTAAATCAAAGCGAAGCGACCAACCACCCGTTTCTGCATTTTTAGGAATTTCAAATTGATATTGATATAAGCCATTTTGGTTTTCTTCTGGCTGCCAAACAAAACTGCGAACCACTTGCCCATCAGTTTTTAATACATCAACTTTAACTGGCTGAGTTTTGACTGGGTTACCATCGCCATCACGCAATAGACCATTTACTAGCAATAATTCACCTGGGCGATATAAATCGCGAGGACCGAAGGTGAAAAATTGTTTTGCGTAGCCTTCTGGCCCTGAAATATCGAATTCAGATAAATCAAGCGCTGGCTGAGTGAGGTCAATCATACTGGTTTGCCCTTCATGGGTTGCCAGCAATAATTTTCCACCCGCTAATTTATCTAGCTGAGCATGGCCATCGCCATCTGTCGTACCTTTTGTTACTAACTGGCCTTTTTCATCCAAAATACGCAGCTCAACGCCTTTAATTGCAGAGCCTTTCGCTAAGGATTGAGTGAAAATATCGACACGGTCTTGGTAACTGTGTAGTGATACACCAATATCACTCAATGTGAAGACAGTTGCAGGGAATTGATAACTATAGCTGCCTGCTTTTTGCATGATGGCCAAATACACGCCATCTTGCTGTAACTCTTTGACATCTTTCAACGGCAGTAAAATGGTTTGGCGGGTATTTTTATCTGGATTTAAGTCAAAGCGGCCGGTATAAGCCAGCTCCACTTTGTCGAGAAACTCTTCTGAATACCAATACTCATAATTACTACGATACTGCCACTGCGCTAAAAATTGTGGCAGCTGCTTTTCATCCACACGGAAGAAATTAACATCAACCTTATCAACATTCAGCGCAATCACAGGTAAACCCTGTGCGACTTTACTCGGTAATAAAGAGCCTTTACTTGCAAAACCAACGGTTGGGATGATTTGCGCCGTGGTGAGTTTTTTCTCAAAACTTTCGGTCGTTGTACGCTCATTAACCGCTTTAATACCCGGGTTAATGGTTAAGTTTAACTCTTTAGATGGCGGAAGATGGCGAAAACGGAGTTCCATTTGGTTATCAGACAGTTCCCAAGCGCCATCTAACTTACCCGCTTTAACATCAATGAGGTTAATGTACTGGCTAAAGTCTTGGTTTGCTTGTAGTGGAACCGAGAATGTCACCACCATGGCACTCGCACCATCAAGCTGTAATTCAGACGCATCCAAAATAGTTAAATCTTTCCCTGCATATTTTTTTATCATTTCTTCAGTGGAAAGTTTCGGTGCTGCTTTTTTCTGTTCTGCAACTGGCGCTGTTTTGGTTTGATTTTCTGGCGCTGTGGTTGAAACATTTGGCTCATTTTTGGTTGTTTCATCTGTATTATCACAACCAGCCAATGCCACTACCGATGCCAACGCAAGTGCTAAATAACGCTTTTTGGTTTTGAGACCCGCCAATGAAGCCCAACTTGATTGTTGTTTCATTACCGCCCGCCCTTTAATTAGTTAAAATTGATTCTGTTTTTTAAGGTTTTAACAGGAGATTAAAACCCTCTACATACTTAGAAATGTTTAAAAACACACACAGATAAATACTGCTGATATTATTTCAATTATCGAAACAATTTAACAGAATGTGATTAGAACACCTATCAGACAAAACGGAAAAAATGATGGGAGAGAAAAACAGAGAAATGAAATAATATTTTTTAAATAGTAAGCAGAATATATATTTAATAAATGAGCAATATGCATTTTATGAGTGAGAAAAAATATTTCCCTCACTCTATACATGGAATTATTAGGTGTTTTTCACTGGGATTGTGTCCCGCAAGAAGCTACCAAGACGACGCTGGTAAAAAGGCTGAACGTGTTGAGTAATAAAATGGCTAACACCTTGTTCATTTTCATTCACCACACAAAAATCAATAGACTCGTCATCAGCTAAAAACTCACAAGCAAGCGTCCCAGCCCCATGGATAATTGAATCAATATTTTCTGCTCCTGTGGTAAACTCCAACGCTATCATTAAGATAGGCGCTTCTTTAGCAGAATCGCTCTCTGTTGCGGAGACCATGAAACCGCGTCTGACCACTTTGTGTTGTTTAAAAAATTCAGTAAGCGCGTCAACAATGGCTTGTGGCTGATCTTCTAACACACTTAATTTAAGTGATGAACCTTTCGGCACTGTTAATTCAGTAAATTGGATCTCAGTTTCTTGGTTAGAACTGTTATTATTCGATTGCTGCGACATTGCCAATCCCCTGTTATTAAAAAGAATCGCTTATTATACTCGCAAATACGTCAAGGTAAAAAAATAGGCACGAAAAGTCACCTTCCCGTGCCTGTTATCAATCAAACATTCGCTACTTTGATTTACTGATTAATAAGTTAGCTAATGTTCTTACACCTGTACCCGTTGCGCCTTCTGCCCATAAGCTAACTGCAGATTTACGGTAAGTCGCTGAGCAGTCAATATGCACCCAATTTTGACGATAATTTTCGACAAAATGCGATAAAAATGCCGCAGCGGTGCTTGCGCCTGCTGTGTGCGATGGTGCCGCAATATTGTTCAAATCCGCAAAACCAGACGGTAATTGCTGGCGATGGAACTCTGCCAGTGGTAAACGCCAGAACAGTTCAAACTCAGCGTCTGAAGCGCTCATTAAATCAGCAACTAACTTGTCATCGAAACTCAATACAGAATGGTAGTCATTACCCACGGCAGTTTTCGCTGCGCCCGTCAAGGTTGCTGCATCAATAATTAACGTTGGTTTTTCTTTGCTCGCATCAATCAGGCCATCGGCTAGGACTAAACGACCCTCAGCATCTGTATTCATTATTTCAACGGATTTACCATTGCGGTAACGAATAATATCACCCAATTTGAATGCATTGCCGCTAACCATATTGTCAGCAATGCACAAGAACATTTTCACACGTTTTTGTAAGCCACGTGAAATCGCCAATGCCAATGAACCTGCTAATGTTGCTGCACCACCCATATCGGCTTTCATTGAATTCATTGAGGATGATGGTTTGATGCTATAACCGCCTGAATCGAAAGTAATTCCTTTACCCACTAACGCAGCAAATACAGGGGCATTTGGGTTGGCTCCTGGGTTGTAATCCAACGCCAAAAATACAGGTGGACGACTTGAACCACGACCAACCGTATGAATACCGGTATAACCTTGTTCTAATAAATCATCACCTTTAATAATACGGTAGCTAATGTCTTGTGCGCCGACAGTGCAGAGTAAATCGATGGCGCGTTGTGCGAGTTGCTCTGGGCCTAACTCTTCTGCCGGTGCGTTAATCACATCACGTACCCAATCAATGGTACGAATACGGTTTTCTAACTCTTTGCGATCCGCTTCTGGCAGTACTGGCCATTCAATCGTTCTAGCCCCTTTTGGCGCACGAAAACCTTGCCAAAATGCCCAGCTTTTTTCTAAATCCCAGCCTTCGCCAGCCAAAGCTACATTGCGGATCCCTTGGCCATCTAATTTACGGCCAGCGCTTTGTACTGCACATAATTTACCTGCATGTTTCAGGTGGATTGTCATCCCTTTATCGCTAGAGCTTAACAATGCGCCTTCGCCCCAACAAGGTGCAGCAGGCTCACAAGAAATCATTACTGGCATAATTTGTTTTGTCATCGTTTTTCTCACTTTGTCTATTTTTGCAGACAGTAAAAGCCCATTTATTCTGTCAGCAGATGGCATTACCTTAACTGATAAATGCCAACAGGGATATCATTATAGTGCTGATATAAAATAAAAAACCGAGCACTATTTCTGACAGTCACTCGGTTTTTAGGGGAAAACCCTACTTATTCGAATTCATCCAGCCAAACTAACAAAATCGCTTCTAGGATTTTCTCGTTCGATTTTTGCGGATCATCATCAAATTCTTCTAAATCGCAAATCCACTGGTGCATATCGGTAAAGCGCACCGTTTTTGGATCAACATCTGGAAATGCGTCATACAGTGCTTCACCGATTTCACGGCTATTTGACCATTTTAAACTCATCATTTTCTCTCATTATATGAACAACTATTTTTCAAATTATAGTCCTTTGAATCATATCAACGGATCTTTTTCATCTATTCTTCATTATACTGTTTGTGAGAGGTAAATCGATAAGTGTTTCCAGACAAGCCAATGTAATGCCTTGCTCTTTTAATGCGGTAAACAAACCACTTGATGATACATAAGGGCAACCCAATTTTTCTTTGATATTTTGAATTCGTCTATTTTCACTGGCTTCTGAACAACCTTGAATATAACTGATTTCTTTTACCTTACAGTGCGAAAGCAGTAGGCGTATGGTTATCATCTCTTTTCGTGTAAAACGAATATGGCCAAAACGCATATATTTTTGAGGATTTAATAGTTCCGGTGCAACATTCTTTGTTTGCCCTAATAATTGCGCCTTTATAGGAATATTCGCTCTCATCGGTAAAGTAACGTCAGGATTTTTTTTCCAAAGCTGGTGGGCATACTCAGAAATCATGGGACGATGCTTATAAATAGATAACATTTCAGATAATGTGAGCTGCTTATTTGAATTTACAGTAGTAATTTCAAATGTACTCCCATATCTATTACAAAAATCAACTTTAAATTTACTTTTTTTCGATTTAGCTAGAATCTTCATGAAAACTTCCGGGTAATTATTCCAATATTGGATGCTCGATTTTAATCTTTCTTCCACCAAAAGATCCAACCCACTGTTTAAACTTATTAATTGCCATTCATAATTATTAGATGCTATATGCATTGTTTTATTTTTTAAATCAACACAGAAATAGGTAACATCAACATCATGCCAATCAAAAATATTTATAAATTCATTTTTAAAATTACCACATATATCTTCAAAAACTTGGCTTTCAGCATTCATATCAATTCCTTAATAAAATTTAACTTCCCATTTTTTTCTCTATTTCAAAATCTTTAGGTGGCTTTTTATAAATTAAAAATCGAAGTGCACCACACAGTGTTAAAAATAGCCCCACATAGGCTATATTAATATTAGCAAGATAAGTTGTAATCAAAGGTGAGACACCACCAAAAAGCATTGCTGTAAAGTTAAAACCTAACGCAAGTGTAACAACCTTTCCTTTTGCCGCTTTAAACAACATAAAGGGGGTCGTTGCTAAAATCATTGCTGCATATATATTGATAATTAATTGAGAAATAATAGTTAATATTATAGATTGGCTGCTAATTAATAAAAACATAGGAATTGATAAAAACACCATTCCTATCACACCGAGGTTATATACCTTTTCCAAAATATTATATTTGTCGGTAAGCCAGCCACAAATTAACATAAAAGATAGAAGTAAAATTGACAATAACAGTGCCCATACAGTCCTATCTTCTATCATTTGCATTTTTTCAAGAAACATAGCTGTTGAAACATGCTGCACAAAGAAGAGCACATTTCCAGGTATGGTTAATAAAAAAACAAAAAACATATCCATATAACTAATAGGTACTGATTTTATTTTTTCACTTGAATTATTAGGCAATTTCATTCTAAACCAAAAGCTAATAGCAATATTAAGCACTCCTAAAAACAGGGGAACTCGCCATCCAATACTTTGCATCATCTCTGGTTCTAAAAAAAATTCCAAAGCAAATACAACTGTAAGTGAAATAATAATACCGAATGCTGTACTGCCATTGATTATGGCTGATAACCTTGAGTTTTCATTATTCTTAGAGTTATTAAAAAGGTAAGTAATTAATGATGGATATTCTCCTGCAAAACTAAATGATAGTGCCATTTGCAAAATTAAAATGGCAATAGGAGTGTAATTCCCTAATAAATTAATAGGTAATAATGCCATGCATAGTGTAGCTGTCCCTGTTATAAAACTTGTTAAAACCAATGCGGACTTTTTACCAACACTGTCGGCATACCTCCCTATAATATAAGCGCCAACAGGCCGAATAATAAAACGCAAAGCAAATATACCCCATACCATCTCTGTCGCTTGGTTATAGCCTAGCCGCTCTAATTCTGCGCTGAGATAACTCGATATTGCCGCAAAAACAGCAATATCATAATATTCAAGTGTATTACCAGCCACTGCGCCAAATCGATATTTCCATTTCATGATAGAATTTCTTTTTATCTCCAACTTTATTTAATTAGCATTTATATAAACATTGAATCATTGTATTTTAATCCAAAGGTAACTACTCAATATCGATATTATCTATAACATAAAAAACAAAGCGCACAAAGTGATAATTTAATTACTAACTTTAAATCAGCAATTAAATAAAACAAAAAAATTTCATGATATATAAATAATTAATTTATTAAAATTAAATAAAATATTAAGGATTGCATTTTACTTTCAAAAAAAACAAAAGAAAATAATAAGGAAAATATTAAAATACAAAAAATCACTCTTATTACATATATGAATAAATATTAAGGACGATTTACTGTTATTTTTTAAATAATTCACATTGTAGCTAGACGGCAAATGAGAGTATTTTGGAGAGCATACAAAAGTATGTGACTAGGGTTAGCGAAAGAAGCCAACAACGCTACAGCGTGAAGCATGACATGTATTTTGATTTTTTAAATAATTCACGTTGTAGCTAGGCGGCGATTGAGAGTAGCTTGGAAAGCATACACAAGTATGTGACTAGGGTTAGCGAAAGAAGCCCCCTACAACGCGAAATATAACAAACTATTCAATGCTCTAAATAGTTCGTGTTGTAGGTAGGCGGCAATTGAGAGTATCTTGGGGAGCATACAAAAGTATGTGACCCAAGTACTCGAAAGAAGCCAACACCCCTACAACGCGAAATATAACGAGCATTAGTGTTCGCGGGCGTGATTGATAGTATAACGTGGTATCTCCACCACTAAATCCTCATCCGTCACCAACGCCTGGCAACTTAAACGACTTTCTGGTTCTAACCCCCATGCTTTGTCTAACATGTCATCTTCGAGTTCACTACTTTCTTCTAGTGAGTCAAAGCCTTCGCGAACGATGCAATGACAGGTTGTACAAGCACAGGATTTTTCACAGGCGTGCTCAAGCTCAATACCGCTACGTAATGCAACATTTAAAATAGACTCGCCTTCTTGTGCTTCAACAACAGCACCGTCTGGACATAAATCACTATGAGGTAAAAAAACTATTTTCGGCATAATTATATCTCATCCACAGAATGGCCTGACAACGCTTGTCGAATGGAGGTATCCATACGACGCGCTGCAAACTCCTGCGATTGCTTATCCAGTTGTTTAATGGCATTTTCAATTACGATTGGGTCAATGCCCTCAATCGCTTTAATTAACTCATTGACCGCATTATCAATTTCTGACTCTTCTTCTGGCGTCAGTAAATTGCCATCTTGGGCTAATGCGCTCGTTAAACTTTCAAGCACTCTTGCAGCTTCAACTTTTTGCTCCGCTAAGCGGCGCGCATTTAAGTCATCTTGCGCGTTAGTCATTGAATCCTTAATCATGTTTGAAATTTCGTTGTCCGTTAACCCATACGATGGCTTAACTTGAATCGAGGCTTCTACACCAGTGGATTTTTCCATAGCACTGACACTCAACAGCCCATCAGCATCGACTTGGAAAGTGACGCGAATATGAGCCCCACCAGCTGCCATTGCTGGAATATCACGTAAGGTAAAGCGCGCTAACGAGCGGCAATCTGCCACCATTTCACGTTCACCTTGCACCACATGCACACTCATTGCCGTTTGGCCGTCTTTAAATGTGGTAAACTCTTGAGCTCGAGCAACTGGAATCGTCGTATTGCGCGGGATCACTTTTTCAACCAATCCCCCCATGGTCTCTAGACCAAGGGATAACGGGATCACGTCCAATAACAACATTTCGCTGTCGGGCTTGTTCCCTACTAAAATATCGGCTTGAATTGCGGCGCCAATTGCCACTACTTTATCTGGGTCGATGGATGTCAGTGGTGATTTACCAAAAAACTCCCCAACTTTTTGACGTACTAAGGGTACGCGAGTCGAACCGCCAACCATAACAACGTTCAGCACCTCTTGTGCCTCAACACCTGCATCTTTCAATGCACGACGACAAGCCATCAGTGTACGTTTCACGTAAGTTTCAATTAACGTTTCAAACTGCTCACGACGAATTTCCCCTTGCCAATTGGCAAGCTGAATAGCCACGGCATCTGCGTCACTGAGCGCAACTTTCGTTTCTGTTGCCACATTTAATAGTTGACGATTTAAATGATGATCGCCTTGTAATGAAACGCCTGCTTGCTCAGCAATCCACTGTGCCAGTACTTGGTCGAAATCATCGCCCCCAAGTGCAGTATCGCCGCCCGTTGCCAACACCTCGAATACACCGCGGCTTAAACGCAAAATAGAAACATCAAAAGTACCACCACCAAGGTCATAAACAGCAATCACGCCTTCTTGCCCAGAGTCCAACCCGTAAGCAATCGCAGCGGCAGTCGGTTCATTCAGTAAACGTAATACATGTAAGCCTGCAAGGCGCGCCGCATCTTTTGTACCTTGGCGTTGTGCATCATCAAAATAAGCCGGCACCGTAATCACTACGCCATCCATTTCGCCACCTAAGGTTTCTTCCGCACGTTTTGCTAATGTTCTTAGAATGTCAGAAGACACTTGGATTGGATCGACTTGGCCAGCCGCAGTTTGAATAAATGGCAAACCATTTTCACTGGCACTTAGTTGATAAGGTAAGTCAGGGTAGCGTTTTTGAATATCGACCAATGAACGCCCCATCATGCGTTTCACTGAAATAATGGTATTGACTGGGTCTTGCTCTGCAAGTTGCTTTGCATCCCATCCCACTAGTTTGCTTTCAGGCTGATAATTAACAATCGATGGTAATAAAAAACGCCCTTGATTGTCAGGCAAAGCCGCAGCTTCACCACTGCGCACTGTCGCAATCAAAGAGTGGGTGGTACCTAAATCAATGCCAGCAGCCAATTTGCGTTGATGCGGAGCTGCTGTCATACCGGGTTCGCTGATTTGTAGTAACGCCATAATCGTTTTCTCTTAAAATTCATCTAGTAACCGTTCTTCGAGTTGCTCAGCTTGCTGCTGAAGCTTATCGAGAAAACGTAGTTTACGTACAGTATCAGCGGCTTTTTCCCACTGCATGGCATCTAACTCTGTCACCATCAGTGCGCTTCGTGCTTGCTGCATTTGTTTGACGTTTTGCATAAATTTAGCCAATAAATCAAGTGCATCATCACTGTTTTCAATATTGTCTAACTCTTCACGTAGCTCAAGCTGCTCCATTAAAAATGCCGTATCATGCATGGTATGTTGTTCGTTATTAATATCAAAACCATGTAATGAAAGCATATATTCCGCGCGTTTTAGCGGATGACGAAGGGCTTGATAGGCAGCATTAATGGTTGCTGCTTTTTGCAGTGCTTGCATTTTTTCCTGTTCAGAACAGGTTGCAAACCGGTCAGGATGGTATTGACGCTGTAAGTCTTGAAAACGTAACGTCAGTTGTTCGCTATCGATGGCATAAGTTGGGGTCAACCCAAAAAGAGTAAAGTAATCCATAAGTGCTCAGTTTCTCGAACCGGTTACCAATGCCACTAACAAGTTAATATTAGTGAGATTGGCCGAAAATTAGGCTTAATTGAACGCATTATACGTGAAAACTTTCACCGCATCCGCATTCACTATTGACGTTAGGGTTATTAAATTTAAACCCTTCGTTTAAGCCTTCTTTAACGAAATCCAGCTCAGTACCATCAAGATAAACAATGCTCTTGCCATCGACGATGACCTTCACGCCTTTATCTTCAAAAACCGTGTCTTCTTCATTGATTATATCAGCGAATTCAAGAACATAAGCCATCCCTGAACAACCTGAAGTTCTTACACCTAAACGCAAGCCCTCGCCTTTTCCACGATTTTGCAGAAAGGATTGAATACGCTGCGCAGCACTTTCTGTAAGAGAAATAGACATTGCAAACCTCACTTTAGAAACAAACAAGGCAGATGCTACTCAAGAGTCGCATCCGCCTTCAAATTATTTTATACCCACCCTATTTCTAAGCTAAGAAACTCAGCGATGTTTAGCCTAGAAGGCATGAGTATTGTTCCAGTTATAGGACGATAACTTGTTGTTATTTATTAATATGGCTTGTCCTATAAACTGATTAAAAACTTATTTGCTTTGGCGTTTGCTTTTGTAATCAGCAATAGCAGCTTTGATTGCGTCTTCCGCTAGAATTGAACAGTGAATTTTCACTGGTGGTAGTTCTAACTCTTCTGCAATGGCTGTATTTTTGATTGACTCCGCTTCGTCCAAGCTTTTGCCTTTCATCCACTCAGTCACGAGTGAACTTGATGCAATTGCTGAACCGCAACCATAAGTTTTAAAGCGTGCATCTTCAATAATGCCGTCATCATTTACTTTAATCTGTAATTTCATGACGTCACCACAGGCAGGTGCGCCTACCATACCGCTACCGACGCTTGGGTCGCTGTTGTCAAACGAACCAACGTTGCGTGGGTTTTCATAATGATCGATAACTTTTTCACTGTAAGCCATTTTTAAACTCCTGAAACCGTCTGATTAATGGTGAGACCATTCGATGCTGTTAAGATCTACGCCGTCTTTAAACATTTCCCATAAAGGAGACAGCTCGCGTAAGTGGCCAATTGCGCCATGAATCATTTTGATTGCATAGTCAATTTCTTCTTCTGTCGTGAAACGACCTAAAGAGAAACGGATTGAGCTATGTGCCAGCTCATCATTCATCCCTAAAGCGCGCAGTACATAAGAAGGTTCTAGGCTTGCAGAAGTACATGCAGAACCTGAAGATACAGCCAAATCTTTTAATGACATCATCAGTGATTCACCTTCAACATAGTTGAAGCTGACGTTCAGAATGTGCGGCGCACCGTGTTCTAAATCACCATTGAGGTAAACTTCTTCGATATCTTTAATACCGTTCCACAAACGTAACCGTAAACCGCGTAAACGCTCAGATTCCGCAGCCATTTCTTCTTTGGCAATACGGTAAGCTTCGCCCATACCAACGATTTGGTGTACAGGTAATGTCCCAGAACGCATACCGCGCTCATGGCCACCACCGTGCTGTTGCGCTTCAAGGCGAACACGTGGTTTACGGCGGACATACAGTGCACCAATACCCATTGGGCCATAAAGTTTGTGCGCAGAGAACGACATTAAATCAACTTTTAACGCATTCAGGTCGATGGGCAATTTGCCCACGCTTTGAGTTGCATCGACGTGGAAAATAATCCCTTTGCTACGGCATAATTCACCAATAGCTTCGATATCCTGCACTACACCAATTTCATTATTAACATGCATAATAGAAATTAAAATAGTGTCTTCACGGATAGCGTCTTGTAGGTCTTGCATAGCAATTAAACCATTGCTTTGCGGTGACAGATAAGTCACTTCAAAACCTTCACGCTCTAATTGGCGGCAGGTATCTAAAACGGCTTTGTGTTCCGTTTTACAGGTAATAATGTGGTTGCCTTTCTTTTTATAGAAATTAGCAGCGCCTTTAATCGCTAAGTTATCAGACTCAGTTGCGCCTGAAGTAAACACGATTTCACGTGGGTCAGCGCCCACTAATTCGGCGATTTGATTGCGAGCAATATCTACCGCTTCTTCCGCTTGCCAGCCGAAACGATGAGAACGGGACGCTGGGTTACCAAAGTTCCCATCCATTGTTAAACATTGCATCATTTTTTCAGCCACACGCGGGTCAACCGGTGTTGTTGCTGAATAATCAAGATAAATTGGTAATTTCATTGCTCACTTACTCCAAAGGACAAGGTAACTTGCCTTTAATTTTTAAAGATACAAATAGCGGAAATTAGCTCTTCGTCTAACAACTCACCAAGATGTACCGACTGCAATTTTTTTAATATTTTTAAGCACGTACATTGATAATCGATTCAGGTGTAATCCCATTTGGCATGGTTTTACGCTATTCGTTATCTTGTCTATCAGCAACAACCATGACTTCTTGGTTTTTAACCAGCTCATCAAGGCTAATGCTGCTAAGGAAACTTGTAATTCTATCGCTTAAATCGCGCCATAGTGCGTGAGTTAAGCAGCGATCGCCATTTTGGCAACCTTCTTTATTACCCTGGCAACGGGTGGCGTCAACAGATTCATCTACCGCAGCGATTACTTCAGCAACAAAGATTTGGTCTGCGTCTCTACCAAGCAAATAACCGCCGCCTGGACCGCGCACACTCGAAACCAACTCGTTTTTGCGTAAACGAGAGAAAAGTTGCTCAAGATAAGAGAGGGAAATTCCCTGACGTTCAGAAATGTCAGCTAAAGGCACTGGACCTGACTGAGAGTGTAATGCGACATCTAACATCGCAGTTACTGCGTAACGCCCTTTGGAAGTGAGTCTCATAACATATTACTCCGTGGTAAATTATGGTCAGATTGTGACATTCCTGAGTAATTTAGTCAACTATTTACCTGACTAATTTACTCAAGTATTATTCACCTGCTTTTACCACGGATTTCGCCTCACTTTTTCGCCCATTTTTCCATTGACGTTAAAATACCCCGCAGGATATGTAACTCTTGGGTTTCGATATGCGCTCGAGTGAATAAACGGCGTAATTTATTCATAATTAAGCCAGGGTGGGCTTTACGTATAAAACCGGATTCATTCAATACGCTTTCAAGATGGACATAAAACCGCTCAACATCTTCTGACGGCGGGTATTCTACCTCATCATCTGCGGAAATTACCGTATTTTTTTCATTCATTGAAAGATACGCCATACGTATCTCATAACTCACCAACTGAACCGCCATCGCTAAATTCAAAGAACCGTATTCAGGATTCGTTGGGATATATAAATGATACTGACATTTTTGTAATTCTTCGTTGGTCAATCCTACTCGCTCACGACCAAAAACAATCGCAACTGGCGATTCTTTGGATTGCTCAACAGATTTAACGCCACATTCACGTGGCTCAACCATCGGCCAAGATAAAGTACGAGAACGCGCACTAGTGCCGATCACTAGTTTACAGCCTTCTAAAGCTTCATCGAGAGTTTTAACGATTGTCGCATTACCAATAACATCACTTGCTCCTGCAGAAAGCGCAATAGAGTGTGAGTCTGGTTCAACAAGAGGGTTAACAAGATAGAGATTAGAAAGCCCCATGGTTTTCATTGCACGGGCCGTTGAGCCCATATTACCAGTGTGTGAGGTCTCAACAAGAACAATACGGATATTATCTAACATGGTTTATACGTTTCATAAAAAAATTATCGCAATAGCTTAACACAAAATTGCTTATTGTGACGAACATCTATATACTTCGGCACTCAAGTTTTTCGTTCTTTAACATTCCAGTGGAAAAAGCCCATGCATCCGATGCTTAACATCGCCATACGTGCAGCACGTAAGGCCGGTAATCACATAGCTAAAAACTATGAAATGCCTAGCAATATTAAAGTCACTCAGAAAGGCACTAACGATTTCGTTACTAACGTTGATCAAGAATCTGAGCAACTGATCATTGAAATCATCCGCAAGTCATATCCAGACCACACTATTATCACTGAAGAAAGCGGTGAATTAATTGGTAAAGATGATGATATTCAATGGGTAATCGATCCACTGGATGGCACCACCAACTTCACAAAACGCCTCCCTCATTTTTCTGTTTCTATCGCTGTACGCGTTAAAGGCCGTACAGAAGTTGCTGTTGTCTACGACCCAATGCGTAATGAATTATTTAGCGCAGTACGTGGACAAGGCGCTCAGCTTAACGGTTATCGTATTCGCATTGATGAAAAGCGTGACCTTGATGGCGCTATCGTTGCGACAGGTTTCCCTTTCAAACAAAAACAGCACGCTGCGGTATATATGAATATCATGACCGCAATGTTCGACAAATGCGCTGATTTCCGTCGTACGGGTTCTGCGGCGTTAGACCTGTGTTATGTTGCTTCTGGTCGTGTTGATGCATTCTTTGAAATCGGCTTAAAACCATGGGATTTCTTAGGCGGCGAGCTAATCATGCGTGAAGCTGGCGGTATCATGACTGACTTTATTGGCGGCCATAATTATATCGCATCTGGTAACTTAGTCGCTGGTAGCCCACGTGTTGTTAGAGACATACTGTCCGTCATGAAAGATGAGTTATCGGAAGCATTAAAACGCTAATTCATTCAGACTAGAAATAAATTAGCGCCAAACAAAAACCCACTCTTATTGTGGGTTTTTGTTGTTATTTAAAATAAATGTTTGTTTAAAATAAATTGCTATTTAAAACAAAATAACACCTTTAATTAATTCACGATTATTAATGACATCACTTTCATAAACATCACCAATGGTATCAAAGTCAAATTGGTGTGTTAGCATCATCCCACTAGATAACTTACCTTCAGCCATTAATCTTGCAACTTTATTGAAGTCTTCAGGCGTTGCATTACGACTCCCCATCATTGTTGTCTCTTTTTTATGGAAATCGGGGTCTGGAAACGATAAATTACCTTTAAATAGGCCAACAAATACAATTAAACCACCATGACGAATTAAATTCACCGCGGTGTTCATTGCGTGTTGATTCCCCGTAGCATCAATGACTTTCTCAGCAAGCATGCCTGAAAAATGGCCTTCAATGCTTGATAAGTAATTTTCAGCCGCTGGGTCACACGTTTTTAAGCCTAAGACCTTTTCAACATGTTGGCGACGTGCCTCACTGGTATCAGCCACTAATACGTTAGCACCATCCGCTTTGGCAATTGCAGCAACGCCAAGCCCTATCGGCCCAGCCCCTACGACTAAAACAGTATCTTGCGCTTTAACTTGCGCACGCCTGACGGCATGAGCACTGATTGAAAATGGTTCGATCAAGGCGCCATCAATATCTGTGACAGTGTCTTCAATCGCTAATACATTTTTCTCTGGAACATTTAAATATTCACAAAAACCCCCGTCTTCGTGAACGCCAATAACTGATATTTTTTCGCAACAATTTGTTTTTCCTTCCTTGCATGCACCACATTCGTAACATGCGACATAAGGCATCACCGCAACACGTTGCCCGACTTTCCACTGCGTGATATCTGATGCAACCTCACAAATAGTTCCAGAAATTTCATGTCCTAATACTCGTGGATATTGAAAAAATGGCTGGTTTCCTCCCCATGCATGAATATCAGTTCCACATATACCAACCGCATGAATTTTTATTTTTACGTGCCCAGTTTGAACTGTAGGTTCAACAACTTGTTGATAGACTAATTGTTTAGGTTCTTGGCAAATCAATTGTTTCATATTTCCCTCCATCAATTTATCTGTCTTTTTTAATTTAAAAAACATAGACTAGATAATTAACAACCGAATTTTGTGATTAAATGTTTTTAAATCGGTTTTAAATCGGTCTTTAAAGAATAAAAATCAGATTCAAGGAGTATTTAAATGGTGAGGAGTAAAAATATACGCTATGGGTCAATTAATGAATTCTTAGATGCCATACATAAAAATTTATTAACATCCCCCTTCCCCTCACAATCTTCTTTAGCAGAGATGTTTAATATCAGTCGAACCACCGTGAGACATACCCTCGAATATTTATTAGAAAAGAAAATCATTGAAAAACAAGGGAATGAATATCATGTCATTCGCTATCCCAATAAAACTGATTTCTTTCCTGTTGAATCAAGTCTCCCTGATCAACAAATCGTCTTATTCGAAAAAGCGTTTTATCAAATGATTAAACGCAAAGAATTGATGCCCGGAGATACTTTTACTGAATTACAATTAGCAAAAAAAAGTCATGTAAGTTCTAGTGTTGTTCGGGAGTTCTTAGTGGAGTTTTCCCGTTATGGGTTAATTAAAAACACCCACCGAGGAAATTGGCATATGATGAAGTTTTCACGTGAATACGCAGAAAAACTTTTTGAGTTTAGGGAGTTACTAGAAACCAATGCATTGACTCATTTTTTAAATTTACCACCAGATGACCATCGTTGGATTTTAGCGAAAGAGCTATTACTCAAGCATAGAACACTGCGTGAAACCGTTACTATCAATTACCGCGACTTTTCTCAACTAGATTATGAACTACATAGCCTTATTTTATCGGGTGCCAACAACCCATTTTTTAATCAATCTCTTGAAATCATCACTGTGATATTTCATTTTCAATATCAATGGGATGAATCAGATTTAAAAGAAAGAAATGTACTGGCAATTGAAGAACACATGACCATTTTAAGTGCGTTAATTAGCCGTAATGATATTGTCGCGATGAATGAACTTAGACATCATTTAGATACCGCTAAACGAACTATGATCAACTCCATACAGCAAACTTATGAATAAATAACATTAGTTTACAAGGCCAATGGATGGCCAATGACGAATTATTTCTTTGGGTCGATAATGGTACACATCAAACAAAATCTGAATTTTTCAGTAAAAAAACAGCTTAATTATAAAATTATTATTATCAAAAATTATAGAAAATAAAATTATCACTATATTTCAATTAATTAAAAGACATATTTATTGAACAGATTTAATCTATCAATAATTCATCTGTTTTTAACTGATAAAAAACACATTAAAAACATCAAAAAGCCATTCATTCCACAAAATTGATGCAATTAATAGTCCATAGAAAAAAATACTTCTAGTCTGAATCAACACCAGATGATTAATACACATAATAACTAGAGGAATGGTCATGGATTACTTAAATAGACAGTCAATGGCTAATAAGCAATACCCAGAGAGAATTTTGCAATTCGGAGAAGGTAATTTTTTACGTGCTTTTATCGACTGGATGGTTGACCAACTGAATGAAAAGACAGATTTCAATAGTGGCATTACGCTTGTCAGGCCAATTGACTCATCCCATCCCTCAATTAATCAACAAAATGGGCTTTATACTGCCGTCACCAGGGGAATTAATGAACAAAAACAAAGCGTTTCTAATATAAGGATTATTAATTCGGTTAACCGTGAAATACTTATCTATTCAGAATATGATAAATTTTTAAAGTGTGCAGAAAATCCCGAATTACAATGGATTTTCTCTAACACTACGGAAGCAGGGATCGTATATAAGCACGACGTACGCTTAGAAGATACACCAGCAAGTAGTTTCCCTGCGAAACTTACTCAATTTTTATTTCACCGCTTTCAACATTTTAATGGCGATAGTAGCAAAGGGTTGTTCATCATCCCCTGTGAGTTAATTGACTATAATGGCGATAAGTTACAAGAGTTTGTAAATCAACATGCACAAGACTGGCAACTTCCCACAGATTTTATTGCTTGGCTAAATAGCAGTAATATGTTTTGTTCTACGCTAGTCGATAGAATCGTTACTGGCTACCCGAAAAATGAAATTGAAAAACTGGAAAAAGAATTAGGTTATAAAGACGATTTTCTCGTCACTGCTGAATATTTCTATTTATTTGTTATTCAAGGGCCAAAAATACTAGAACAGAAGCTAAAGTTAAATGAATTGCCATTAAATATCAAAGTAGTAGATGACATAAAACCCTATAAAGAACGTAAAGTTGCAATCTTAAATGGTGCACACACTGCGATGGTTCCCGTTGCTTATTTAGCAGGGGTTCGAACTGTTCGTGATGTCACTACCAACCCAATCTTTTTATCTTTCATCAAAGATTTAATTGATAATGAGGTTATTCCTGTTTTATCTCAAAGCCCTTCGGAGCTCATGGCTTTTGCCTCCGCAGTAATTGACCGTTTTAATAACCCATATATAGAGCATGAGTTACTTTCAATTTCTCTAAACTCGCTAACTAAATTTAAAACTCGTTTATTACCTCAATTAATCTCTTATGTTAAGCAATACAATAAAATTCCTTATTGCATTTCATTTTCACTTGCTGCGCTTATTGTTTTCTATCGAGGAAAACAGGGTGAACAACTCATTCCTTTAAATGATGATGATTATTTACTTGAACGCTTTAAAGCTTGGAATGAGCTCTATGACTCAAATGTAAAACAACTGACTGAAAATGTGCTAGCAATGTCTGATTTATGGGGATTAAACCTCAACGAAATACCACAATTACAGGATGATGTGAGCCAAAAAATCACAGATATTCTGAATTGTGGCACAGAAGCAATGCTACGCAAAAAATACATTGGTTAGAAAAAGAAACTAAATACTTAAAACAATAAATCCCCTACAGGAGATACCTTTATGAAACTGAGCACATTAAACGGAAAGACATTTCTTAGCTTAACACTCAGCACAATGCTATTAATGGGCAGCATGACAGGTGCCGCATTCGCCGATGCTAAATATAAGCTAAAAGTCGCTTATGAAAATAACCCCGGAGAGCCTTTTGACTTAGCTATCCACGAATGGGCAAAGAAATTCAATGAAAAAACTAATGGTGAAGGTGAGTTAATTCCTTACCCAAGCTCACAATTAGGTTCTAAAAAAGATGTCATCGAACAAATGAAGTTAGGTAGTCCATTAATTACCTTAGCAGATGGTGCCTTCTTTTCTGATTATGTACCTGATTACGGTATTATGTTTGGGCCGTACTTAGGGCTATCTTATAAAGATATTTTTAAATTAAATGCCTCACCTTGGTATGGTTCCTTAGAACAACAGTTAGATAAAAAAGGCCTTCATGTAGTTTCTAAAGATTGGTTATATGGTTCACGCCATATCTTAGCCAATAAAATGATCCAAACCCCAGATGACCTAAAAGGTTTAAAAATTCGCGTCCCCAACAATAAAATTCAAATTAAAGGTTTAGAGGCAATGGGTGCCACACCAACACCATTACCTTTAGCTGAAGTTTATACTGCACTTAATCTTAAAATTATTGATGGTGCAGAAAACCCAATTCCAGTGCTATATGGGCAAAAACACCATGAAGCTGCCAAATTCTTAATTCTAACGGGCCATGTAGAAAACGTAACCAACTTAGTCATGGGCAGCAAAACCTACGCTAAATTACCTGAAAATATTCAGCAGGCTTTAGTTGAATCAGGAAATGAAGCTGGGCAATTCTTAACAGATTTAGTCTTACAGCAAGAGAAAGAGATCATTGAGAAAATGAAAAGTGAAGGTGTTACTGTTGTTGAAGTAGACAGAGCGCTCTTCAAAGAAAAATCTAAGCCTTTCTATAATGAATTCCCTGAGTGGTCTGCGAATTTATATCAACAAACTCAAGATATTATTAATAATTAACCCTATAACTTGGCGGTTAACACCGCCAATATTTTTACAATACAAATGGTTGACTATTATTCTCGCAAGGATCTTTTATGTTTAAATTTCTGGGGAAATTAAGTGATATAGTGGCATCGCTTGCCGTTGCCGCTATCGTCATTATTACCATTCTTGCTGTATTCATGCGTTGGCTTCTTAATGACCCTTTAATGTGGAGTGAGGAAGTTTTAATTATTTGCTACATATGGTTGGTTATGATTGGAGCAGCATCCGCTGCGGGTAAAAGAATGCATGTCAGTATTGATGCTATTACCTCTTTATTTCCTGAAAAAGTACAATTAGGTATCGCGGTCATTACCCACATTATGGCCATTATTGCTTTATCAATTTTTGGGTATCTTGGATATGAACTCTCGATTATTGCAGAAGATAAAATAACACCAATTATTGGTGTTTCTTATTACTATATCGACCTTTCTGTTCCCATTGGCGCATCCATCATGGTGTTATTTTCTATCCAACATTTACTGGAAGACATGAGTAAATTAATAAAAGGAGATAAACCATGTCAGTAATTATCGCCTGTATTGTATTAATATTCTGCTTTTTAATTAATGTTCCCATTTTTTTAAGTGTGCTAATTGCATTACTCACTTATTTCTTTTCTGCTGGTGATATATCTCCTCTTATTGCAGTTCAGCGCATTATTGGTGCAGGAGAAAATGTCACGTTACTTGCTATTCCTTTTTTCATTCTGTTAGGTAACCTTTTGAATTACACGGGTATCACTAGCCGAATGTTAAAATTTACTGGCACACTGTCTGGGCACTACCCAGGGGGACTTGCCCAATCTAACGTATTATTAAGTACAATGATGGGTGGGCTCTCTGCATCTAACCTTGCTGACTGTGCCATGTTATCTAAAATGTTAGTACCCGAAATGACCAAATTAGGTTATGGGAAAAGCTTCTCTGCCGCTGTCACTGCTGCAGGATCATTAATAACACCTATAATTCCACCGGGTATTGCATTAATCATCTATGGATTTGTTGCCGATGTCTCTATTGGTAAGATGTTTATGGCTGCAATCATTCCTGGTTTAATGTGCTGCGTTGCTTTAATGGTTACAATTTATCTTATTGCCAAAAAACGTGGATACAAACCTGCTAGAGACAAAGCGCCTACATTTGCTGAAGTTTACCAAACAGGTAAAGGAGCAATGTCAGCTTTCCTCTTAGTCCTCGTTATTATTGGCGGAATTCGCTTTGGTATTTTTACACCGACAGAAGCTGGTGCTATTGCTGTACTTTACGTTATTGTAATTGGTACCTTCTTTTATCGTGAAATGAAGTTAAAAGACATTGCGGCCTCATTTTTAGAAACAGCTCGTTCAACAGCAAGCATAATGCTCATTATTATGACTTGTTCTGCGTTAGCATGGGTATTGACGAACGAGCAAGTGGCACAAGATGTTGCCAAAATGATGACAAGTTTCTCTGATAATCCATATGTCTTCTTAATGATTGTCAATGCGGTGCTTTTAATTCTAGGTATGTTTATTGAAGGTAATGCAGCAATTATTGTCCTTGTTCCATTATTAATGCCTACAGTAAAACTTTTAGGAATTGACCCTATCCATTTTGGCATTGTCATGATCCTTAATTTAGCTATCGGATGTTTAACACCCCCTATGGGAACGGTAATGTTTGTTGCCACATCGATTACTGGTGTACGTATTTCAGACTTTATTCGTGAGGTCATGCCACTATTCTTTGCATTAATTATCGTATTACTCTTAGTCACTTTTATGCCTGTATTTACGACTTTCCTACCTAGCTTATAAGATAAAATTATATCTCAATGGCAAGTCATTAACTATGACTTGCCATTTTATTATCAATTAATTTCTTATAAATTAAATTTTATTTAATTTCACAAATTAATATTACTTTTTTTTATTGTTAAGTTAATTGATCTTTATCCTTGTCACAATAACATGCACAACAAGAAATAATCAAAAAGATAAACTACCAACCATCAAAAATTACACTTATTACGAGTCAACATAAAGTAATTAGAAAAACAATATCACATTAAATTCATATATATAAAAAAGACATTAATCTCATTAAATATTTTTTTGATTTTTAATTTGAAAAAAATATATTTTATATCTAGCATAAAATAACACAGCTAATTTACATTCAGCTGTTAATCAAAGTTTTATCACTTTATTTTACTTTGACCTTATGGGGTTAATTATGTCTAGATATATACTACCTCTGTCTTTGCTTTCGTTATCTGTTATATCAAGTTCAGCATTTGCAATAACTAACAGTGCTGGAGGAATTATTTCAATTTCTGGAGCAATAAGCGATACAACTTGTACTATTAATGGCGGAAATAGTGCCGATATGACTGTTGTTCTTGACCCAATAACCGTAACAGATGCAGGGACCACTGCCGCGACGGTTATTTCTAAAAATCAAAAACAATTTTCTTTAACTTTCTCTGATTGTGCACCTGCGAGCACTCCTGTAAGTAATCTGAAATTACACTTTTATTCGTCAAGTAATATTTCCCCTTCCGGTTTGTATTTAGTGAATACTTCCGTCAATGAAAATGATGCTTCCGTTGCTAAAAATGTTGGATTTAGTTTATCTAAAACCAGCACTCCAACAACCGCAATTCCACTCAATGTGGCCTTTGATACTAACCTTACAGGGGCTGACACTGGTGGCGCGACAGGCGCTACACTCAATTTAATAGCCAGTTATTATAAAACTAATGCAACTGCTGCCAAAGTCGGTCTTTTGCAATCAAATGTAATATATACAGTTTCCTATTTATAATTATGACTTAGCCAGGCTTTTATTAGCCTGGCTTTAAATGGATACTATTATGAAAACTCTAGTTTTATTACTCACTATTTTATTTTCGAGCTCAACATTATCTAATGTTATTATTACAGGCACTCGAATTATATATCCTGCTGACGCTGATAGTATTACCGTACAATTAACCAATAATAGTAAAACATCGTCTCTTGTTCAGTCATGGATTGATAACGGTGATGAAAATTCCACACCTGAGAATTCTGAAGCGCCTTTTTATTTGTCCCCTCCTATTGTTAAAATTGAAGGTTTACAAGGTCAGCAATTAAAAATAAAAAAAATACCCGGAAAACTTTCTGACAATGTTGAAAGTGTATTTTTCTTAAATGTTTTAGATATTCCTAAAACTCCAGAATCTGCTAAAGGCAAAAATGCAATTCAGCTAGCCACACGCTCAAGAATTAAAATTTTTTATCGTCCTATTGGTCTAACCGAATCCTCCGATGAAGTCATTAATCATGCGAACTACCAGATTAAAAATAATAACATATTAGTTAAAAATAACTCGCAATACCATTTAACTATTGCAGCTATCACACCATCGGACGATAAAAATAATTCATTAATTGATTCTGCGATGATTGCCCCTATGTCTGAAAAAGAATTACCTATTAAAGGAACAATGAAAAGCCACGATCTTATTCTAATGTATGTGGATGACTATGGTGTTTTCAAATCTAAAAACATTAAACTTTAATAGAAGAAATCATCGTGAAAAAAGAAAACTATCTCTACCTCCTAATCTTAATAGGACTACAAAGTTATCTAAAGAACTCAATAGCGGACGAGTTTGAGACGTCCCTATTGGTAGGCAAATCTGCACAAGGAGATATTTCACGATTCTATACCGACAATAAAATTCCATCAGGTAAACAATTAGCCGATCTTTATGTAAATAATAATTGGAAAGGCCAATTTGAAATTGATATCAATAATGATGGTAAACTGATTAGCCTTGCTGCTGATGATGTGCAGAAATTAAACCTGAATTTATCTTCTGAGGTGATTGAACAAACCAAACAACAGCCATTTATTCCTATTGATGATTTAGCGGCCAATATAAAATATAAATTCAATATCAACGACCTACGACTCGATATTACCGTTCCTCAAGTCGCTCTGAAACAACTCGAAGCTAACTATGTTGACCCCAGTCTCTGGAATTATGGCGAACCTGCAATTATTTTTTCTTATAATACAAATTATTATAGTTACAAAGAGAAAAAAAACTCTAAAACCAGCAGTGACAATTTTTTTGCTACCTTAAATTCAGGCGTTAATTTAGGCGCTTGGCAATTTAGAGATGAATCCAGCTATCGACATAGCTCTCATAGTAGCCAAAAATGGAAAAACAATACCCGTTATATTTATCGTCCTCTTAGTACAATCAAATCCGGGTTGAAATTAGGTGATTTTTATACACCCGCAGCCCTATTTAATAGTATTCGAGTTCGAGGGATTGCATTGGCAACAGAAGCTAGTATGTTGCCAAATTCAAGTCAAAATTTTGTACCTATTATACGCGGTGTCGCTCAAACAAATGCCTTAGTCAGCGTGTACCAAAATAATAATCTGGTTTATCAAGAAAGCGTTCCCCCTGGTGAGTTTGCATTTAATGACCTTCAGCCTAGTGCTGGTGGAGGTGACTTATTCGTCGTTGTCCAAGAAGCTGATGGAAGGCAAGAAACCTTTACTGTGCCCTATTCTGCTGTACCTGACATGCTCAAACAGGGCGTTTATAATTACAGCCTTATTGCTGGGCAAACTAAAATCGACAATACCCATTATCAACCCAAATTTACTCAAGGTGAGTTTCACTATGGATTAAATAATTTAGTGACACTTTATGCAGGAATGCTATTTAGCGAAAAATACTATTCTGGCGTTATAGGGAGTGGTTGGAATTTTAGTTTTGGGGCCATTTCAGCTGATATTACGCAAGCAAATACTAAATTAGATTCAGGCGATCATAGTGGTCAAAGCTATCGCTTGACTTATAACAAATATATTAACGCAACGTCGACCAATTTAACCTTGGCGTCATATCGTTATTCGACTAGTGGCTACTATAGTTTTATTGATGCCATTTATTCCCAAGACAATTATCGCGCTTGGAAAGTTTATCAAGACCAGCTATCAGAAAAACTCGGCAATAATATTCCACCTGAACTTTCACTCACTAATTATGACGCCTTACGCGGTTCACGTGCTAAAAACACATTTACGTTGAATTTAAACCAACAATTAGCTGATGGTTATGGTTCGGTATTCATATCGGGTACACACCGTGATTATTGGAATGCAAACGGTAATAGCCGTGAATATCAAGCCGGTTATGCAAACAATTATAACGATATTTCCTATAGTGTGTCTGTTTCACGTGTTCGCAATTACGACAGCGAAGAAGAAACTCGTATTTATGCCAACTTTAGTGTTCCTTTTTCTTTATTTGAAAAACGCGCCAATATTAGTATGGGAAGCTATTTCACCGACTCTCGTTATCAACAAACTACGCTGAGTGTCAGTGGTATTGCAGGTAAAAATGACCAAGTCAATTATACGCTAACTGCAACGAACCAAAGCGGTGGTAATAACTTAGTTGGTGGGAACGTCAGCTATCAGCTTCCCTCTAGCACGCTTTCAGGATCTTACACAGAGGCCAATAATTACCGCCAAACGGGTTTAGGTGCCAAAGGAACTCTGGTTGCTATTCCTGGACATATTGTTTTTTCAGGGGAAACAGGACAGACCTACACCATCATTGATGCTCCAATGGCCAGTGACATGATGGTCAATGCCGATAAAACCACTTTAACTAATCAACAAGGTGTTGTTTTAGTCGCTAACTCCACACCCTATAGAACCAATACCTATACCTTGACAGATACAGAGAAAACCGCAGGCGCCGAGGTGCTCGGTAATATGGCAAATGTAAGTCCATATCAAGGGGCGGTAAATTACATCAAACTCGAAACCGATACTCGACAAACTTATATCATCCGTGGCGCTCTTGCTAATGGAGATAGCTTACCTTTTGGAACAGAAATCACAGATGCTAAACAACAGAGTATTGGTTATGTCGGCCAATCTGGCGTGATGTATATCAAAAGTGAGCAATTACCGATGGCATTGCACATAAAGCTTAAAGGGAAACAGACATGTGTTATTGAGCCGCTACTCAACACGATGGATAAGAACAAAAACCTCTGTCGATAAAGGAAAATATGATGAAAAAAATCACTTTAGCACTGATGTTTTCCAGTATATTGGCTTATAGCCAGTATTCCTCAGCACATTGTAGACAAACATCTACAGTGACGGCTCCCGCTCTTGCTTTTGATTTATCGACAGAACTTACCAGTACATCGACTCAAGTTAGTAAAAATAGCAGAACCATCTACCCTGGAACTTTTACCTGTACTGCAAGAGGATTGCTTTTTCCTAACTCTATCGGTATTGCATCCCCCTTCCAAGGCAGAACAGCCACTATTGGTTTTAATGGTGGAAAGCAGTTTGTCTCAATTACAGTCACTGCATTAGAAAAAGATAGAGTTGTCGGCCTTACGGAAGGTATACATCAAGGTAGTGAGCTCGATACAAATTTTACCGTTCAATTTAATTTGCTCACAGCCAAACCCGGAACCAACTATGTCGAAGTATCAGGAAGTACCGCTACAGTTACCCCTATTGTACTCGCCTCTGATGCATCCAGCTTGGGAATTCTACAGTGGTTATTAGATATTGTAGTCAAATTAGTCACTTTTCTGTTAACGCTACAATGGCCAACCAGTGCCGATGACATCTACTTACAACCAATGACCTTAACTTATAATCCCATTCTCACTACCTGTAATTTTGTTAACCAAGGTTTAGTCGTTGCGCTACCCCCAGTAAGTATCAATGCGGTGAAAACTGTAACCAGAGCAGGCTACACGCCATTCACGCTTAACTTTACCTGCCAAGACTTTTTAGCAGGTGGTAATGCTTCTCGTGATGTATCTATTTTTTTATCCAGTAGTAATTTACTCTCAAATGATAAAACAACCTTGAATAATACCATTAGCCAAGGTGCTAAAGGCGTTGGTTTCCGATTAGTTAGCGCAAGCAATCTCAATACACCATTAGTACTTTCGGATAGCGTAGCAGCTAAAAATGGCGCGACAAATATTTTTACTGTCCTTAAAGGAAATCCGATTTCCCCTTCTTTTTCAGTAAACTTAGGTGCTTATTACCATGCATACAACCCAAGTAGTGTCACTCAAGGACAAGTCTCAAGTACTGCAACCGTGGTGATGTCATACAATTAGAAAGGAAAATATTATGGACGGAATAATTAAAATCACAGGGTTCGCTACGTTACTATTTTTTAGCGTCCAAGCATGTGCGAGCCTTGTTTTACAAGGAACACGAATTATTTTTCCTAGCGATAAAAAGGCCGTCGGGATTCAACTGACTAATTACAGTGAACAAGCCACATTGACTCAAAGTTGGGTGGATGAAGGTAACCTCGATTCAACACCAGAAACGACGAACGCGCCATTTATTGTGACCCCCCCCCCGTTACTAAAATCGCGGCAAATGACGGGGCTCAATTACAAATACGCTTTATTGGCGACAAACTCCCTACGAATAAAGAGTCTGTATTTTATTTAAATGTATTAGACATTGCGCCAAAGCCAAAACAAATAAATAGTGCAAATATGCTGCAGTTCGCCATTCAAACACGGATTAAAGTTTTTTATCGACCAATTGCGCTTATAAATAAACCAGATGATTTAATCAATAACATTAAATTCCATTTAGCTAAAGATGGCATTATCGTCAACAACCCAACCCCTTATTTTTTAAGTATTGCCAATATCTATCTAGCTAATAATGAAAGCCGTTCTATTACAAAAAGTTCGATGATTGCGCCATTTTCATCACAAATCTTCCCTTCAACCACCACCATTAATCACGGAGAAAATATAACAATGATTTATATTGACGATACAGGGAAACAAATTCAGTACCAAACCAAGCTATAAAAATAGGTTTAACCCCTTTTATAGCTTGATTGATAAATACTAGGATTGAGCTACAACTTTAGGGCGGATAAACACGGCAGGAATAGCAAGAAGCGCCATTAAATAGAAAACTACACCATGATGAGCAGGCACTCGCTCATAAATATACCCCACAATAATAGTCAGGACGGCTAACCCACCACCGGTTGCGAGGGCAGAGTAAACACCTTGTAATGGGATAATTTCATTTTCTTTTCTTGCGCTGATAAAGCGCATTGCCGCTAGATGACAAATCGTAAAAGTCCCACTGTGAAGAATTTGCACTACAATTAACACAGGTAATGCAGTAAACGCTCCCATCAAGCCCCAACGAATAATTCCACAGAAAGCAGATAACAACAGTAAATTTCGAGCGCTCCAACGCCTAAATAAACGGTGGCTTAACATAAATACAATGACTTCAGCAACCACACCGAGCGACCATAAATTACCGATCACTAAATCTGAATAGCCGGCTTCTTTCCAAAATAGGGAAGCAAAACCATAATAAGCCGCATGAGCCCCTTGCAGTAACGTAACACAGATAAGAAACCTAACGACGTTTTTATCCGCAATCAATTGTTTAAACGTAACCTTATTACCACCATCCGCTTTCGCTGCCCCCATTGGCATAATTGCTGGTTTCAGCATTGCGCCTAGTAATAATGCTAAACAGCTTACTATCAAGGCCACCATGATGGCTTTATTTCCCCAAACACCGGCTAAATACCCCATCAGTGAGGAACCTATAATAAAAGCTATCGAACCCCAAACGCGAATTTTGCCGTAGTCAAAGGTAAATTGTTTTTGCCATGTCCCCGCCAGTGAATCACCCAGTGGAACCATTGGTGCAAAAAATAAGTTAAACCCAATCATTACAAACAACAGCCATGCCCAGTGAGAACCCAGAGCAAAACCGACAGAAAAAATAAGTGAAAGTCCTGCGAGTAAGCGTAGAGCAGTAATAAGTTTCGAGGGCTCTTTAACTAAAGGAGTAATAAACATCGCACCAAGGAAACGGGCTGCTAGCCCTACCCCTAACAAAACACCAATCATTTCTGCATCAATTCCCTCACCTTGTAACCAAACTGACCAAAATGGCAAGAAAATACTGTAGGCAAAAAAGTAGGTAAAATAATCAATAGCTAGCCAACGCGTTGATGGAATGACCATCACTCCTCCGTTTTTTCAATGCAAAAAACCCGCTCATACATACATGTAGAAGCGGGTTTCAGTAATTAATAATACGTTATGTTATGCGTAAACTGGGTATTTTTTGCAAATTGCTAATACTTTTTGCTTCACGCTCTCAATGGTCGCTTCGTCATTGAGGTTGTCTAGAATATCACACATCCAGCTAGCTAGCTCACCCGCTTCTGCTTCTTTGAAGCCACGACGCGTAATCGCAGGAGAACCAATACGTACACCAGACGTTACAAATGGGCTCTTAGGGTCGTTCGGTACACTGTTTTTGTTAACAGTGATATTTGCACGGCCAAGTGCAGCATCTGCATCTTTACCTGTAATGTCTTTATCAACCAAATCAACTAAGAATAAGTGGTTTTCAGTTCCGCCAGATACCACTTTGTAGCCACGTTTTTGGAAAACATCGACCATTGCCTTCGCATTCTTAGCAACTTGCTGTTGATAAACTTTGAATTCAGGTTCCATCGCTTCTTTTAGAGCAACCGCTTTACCTGCAATAACATGCATTAAAGGGCCACCTTGAGATCCAGGGAATACCGCTGAGTTGATTTTTTTGTACAACTCTTCGTCACCACCTTTAGCTAAAATTAACCCACCACGTGGACCCGCTAAAGTTTTATGCGTTGTTGTTGTCACAACGTGTGCATGAGGAACTGGGTTTGGATAAACACCCGCAGCAATCAAACCTGCAACGTGAGCCATATCAACAAACAGGTAAGCGCCAATACCATCTGCGATTTCACGCATTTTTGCCCAATCAACGACACCTGAGTACGCAGAGAAACCACCGATAATCATTTTTGGTTTGTGTTTTTCCGCTTGCGCTTTGATATCGTCGTAGTCAATTTTACCGCTTTCATCAATACCGTAAGGCACGATGTTGTACAGTTTACCTGAGAAGTTAACCGGTGAACCGTGAGTTAAGTGGCCACCATGTGCTAGGTTCATTCCCAGAACGGTATCACCAGGCTGTAATAACGCCATGTAAACTGCAGCGTTAGCTTGTGAACCTGAGTGCGGCTGCACGTTCGCATAGTCAGCACCAAATAGTTCTTTCGCACGGTCAATCGCTAATTGCTCTACCACGTCAACATACTCACAACCGCCATAGTAGCGTTTGCCTGGGTATCCTTCTGCATATTTATTGGTTAGCTGAGAACCTTGAGCCTGCATGACTCGTGGACTGGTATAGTTTTCAGAAGCAATTAATTCAATGTGTTCTTCTTGACGTTGTACTTCTTGCTCCATTGCTTCCCATAATTTCGGATCGTAGTCAGCAATATTCATTTCACGCTTTAACATTCGCTTCTCCTGCCTCAGCAATTCAATAGGTTGAAAATCGATTCATCGGAATGACACACAGTGTAAACTCTTTTTCTCTCTTGAGATAGCCCTAAAGAAAAAATATACGCAAACGATTGCATTAATTTTTTTCACTTCATTTGCTTCTGAAGGCTTCATTATAAAATAGCTCAAATTTTAATTTTTAACGGACAAACATCCAGATTTGCTATTCCCTTCTCATTATGTGCCTAAATCCACCCTATTTTTCTGTTTTGAGTCTTTACATAAACACGTAAATATTATAAGTTGTATTTAAAATGCATCTTTATAAATCACCTTCATCGTTCGCAAAAAATAGGGATTAGCTAAGATGAAATAAATTTATCTAACTAATCTACAAAGGAATATTTTTAGATCGCAAAAATTTGCCTTTTGCCATAACTATAATGAGAACATGAAAATAATTCAGGAGCACCTGTATGCTAGATAGCCAAACCATTGCCATTGTTAAATCAACCATTCCTGCCATTGCTGAAACAGGGCCAAAACTGACCGCGCATTTTTATGATCGGATGTTTAAACAGCATCCTGAATTAAAAGATATTTTCAACATGACTCACCAAGTGAATGGGGACCAACGAGAAGCCCTTTTCAACGCTATCTGCGCATATGCTGTGCATATTGAAACTCCTGAGGCTCTTATTTCAGCTGTCGAAAAAATCGCCCAAAAACATGTAAGCTTAAATATTAAACCTGAGCACTATCCAATCGTCGGGGAAAACTTACTCGCGGCTATTGATGAACTCCTCAACCCAGGCCAAGAGGTTCTTGATGCATGGGGTAGAGCTTACGGTGTTTTAGCCGATATTTTTATTGGTAGAGAAGCTGCAATTTACCAAGAAAATGCGGATAAAAATGGGGGTTGGGAAGGCTTACGTGAGTTTAAATTAGCGCAAAAACAACCACAAAGTGATGTGATTACAAGTTTTGAATTTGTTCCTGTCGATGGGCAACCTGTCGCTGATTACCGCCCAGGCCAATATATCACTATTTATGTCAACAACCAGGGATTTGAAAACCAAGAAATCCGCCAATACTCTCTGACCACTGCACCTAATGGCCGTAGCTACCGTATTGCGGTAAAACGTGAAGAACAAGGCTCCGTTTCTAATTTCTTACATCAACAATTAAATGAAGGTGATAGTGTACTGCTCGCCCCTCCATGTGGTGATTTCTTTATTGATGTTGATGGTCAGACACCTGTTACCTTGATCTCTGCAGGCGTTGGTTTAACTCCAATGCTGAGCATGTTAAATCATCTAACAGAACAAGGTCACAACGCACAAGTTAATTGGTTCCATGCCGCTGAAAATGGTGCTGTTCATGCCTTTAGGCACGAAATTCAACAACTATTAGCAAAACAGCAAACCAGCCAATCCGCGATTTGGTTTAATCAACCAAGAGAGGAAGATCGTCTCGGGTTTGATTACCAATATGAAGGTTTAATGAATTTAGAATTGGTACGTGAATGGATTGAGCAACCGAATATGCAATTCTATTTCTGTGGCCCTGTTGGGTTTATGCAGCACGTAGGTAAGCAGCTAATTGCAATGGGTGTCGATACCAGTGCTATTCACTATGAATGTTTTGGACCACACAAGGTATTACCCCTCAATTAATTCACAAAAAATGCTCTTCTGTTTAGAAGAGCATTCTATGAAACATATTAACTGAAGAAAATGGGTTAACTAGTTAAATGTTCGTAGTTTTCTAATTTAGCGGTAACGGGCTCGCATAATAAATACACAATTCTAATCCCATTCCTGTGTATTTTCCGTTACCGCATTTTCATACAAACTTAATTTATTAAATTGCTTCTTCGTCTTGCTCACCGGTTCGAATACGGATCACTCGAGCGACATCATAAACAAAGATCTTTCCATCACCAATTTTGCCAGTTTGCGCAGTTTGCATAATGGTTTCGACGCAGTTTTCAACGATGTCATCTGGTACAACAATTTCAATTTTTACCTTAGGTAAAAAATCAACCATATACTCTGCGCCACGGTAAAGTTCAGTATGCCCTTTTTGACGTCCAAAACCTTTCACTTCAGTCACTGTCATTCCAGTAATGCCCACTTCTGCCAGCGCTTCACGAACATCATCAAGTTTGAATGGCTTTATAATTGCATCAATTTTTTTCATAAATAATTCCTGTTATGACCAGTTTTTACGGCCAAAACCTGAGGTGATCGGATAACGGCGGTCTTTGCCAAAATTACGCATCGTAATACGTGGCCCAACAGGCGCCTGACGACGTTTATATTCATTAATATCAACAAGGCGCACAACTTTGCGTACCACGTCTTTATCAAAACCAAGTTTGATTAGGTCATTAACTGACAAGTCTTTTTCCACATAGCCTTCTAATAATGCATCTAACACATCATAAGGTGGCAAACTGTCTTGATCTAATTGCCCTGGCGCAAGTTCTGCTGATGGCGGCCTATCAATCACACGTTGTGGGATTGCTGGAGAGATAGTATTACGGTATTTAGCCAACTCAAAGACAAGGGTTTTAGGCACATCTTTTAACACATCAAAACCACCCGCCATATCACCATACAATGTCGAGTAGCCAACCGCTGACTCACTTTTATTACTGGTAGTCAAAACTAAGCGACGACGTTTATTTGACATCGCCATTAAAATAACGGCTCGGCAACGCGCTTGTAAGTTTTCCTCAGTTGTATCAACCGCGGTTCCTTCAAACATAGGCGTTAACTGTGCCATAAAAGCATCAAACATCGGTTCGATAGATACGATATCGAATTCAACACCAAGCAAATCAGCTTGTTCTTTAGCGTCGTGGATGCTCATCTCAGAAGTATAGCGGAATGGCATCATGACCGCTTGCACGTGCTCTTTCCCTATTGCATCAACGGCAATAGCCACTGTTAACCCTGAATCAATCCCGCCTGATAGCCCTAAAATAGCCCCATTAAAACCATTTTTATTGATGTAGTCGCGAGTAGACATGACTAAAGCTTGGTATACCTGCGCCACAGGGTCATTCTCAATAAATACACTACCTTCGCTCACCAATGCAAGTTCATCAAATTGCACTGTGATAACCTGCTCTTTAAATTCTTCCAATTTAAAGGTTTGCTTGCCTTTGTTTGCAATGATTTTTGAGCCACCATCAAACACCAATTCGTCTTGTCCGCCAACTTGATTGAGATACACAATTGGCATATGAGTGCGTTTACAATGATCGACTAATAAATCAGTTCGAATATGTTCTTTATTAATATCATAAGGAGATGCATTGATTGTCAGTAATATTTCTGCGCCAGCCCCTTTTACTGCATCAACCGGTTCGTCATACCAAATATCTTCGCAAATCAATAAGCCGAGCTGATAACCTTTAAATTCAACAACACAGGTTTTTTCATCTGCGGTGAAATAACGAGGCTCATCAAACACGCCATAATTTGGTAATTCTTGTTTAAAATAACGTGCATGCAATTTGCCTTGATAGAAAAAAGACAATGCATTATAGATATCATCCCCTTCATACCATGGATGACCAACAATAATTGCCGTTTCTTGGCTGGCTTTTTGCAGACGGTCGAGTTGTACTAAACAGCGGTCCTCAAAATCAGCTCGGAAAATTAAATCCTCTGGTGGGTACCCTGTCAAAGACAGCTCTGAAAACATGACAATATCTGTGTTTGGTGCTTGTTCACTCACAACTTGCAACATGCGATCGCAGTTGCCTTCGATGTCACCGACTAACCAATTAAGTTGTGCTAGTGAAATATTAAGCTTACGGCTCATAAGGTGTTTTTTCTCCCGGAGCGTGAATATGAATTGCCTTATTCCACATAATGTAATCGATAACAACTATGTGGTAAATAATTCTTATTTATTCTTTAAAATCATTGGCTTCTAAATCGTGTCGACCAAGTAATTTGTAAAATTCTGTGCGGTTTCGCCCTGCCATTCGGGCAGCTTGGGTGACATTCCCTTTTGTCATTTGTAATAACTTACGTAAATAATTCAATTCAAATTGATTACGAGCTTCAACAAATGTCGGCAAGGCCGTATTTTCACCTTGAAGTGCTTGGCTGACGAGTGCTTCACTGATAACAGGAGACGTTGTTAATGCAACACATTGTTCAATAACATTAACTAATTGACGAACATTGCCCGGCCAACTCGCTGTTATTAAGCACTTCATGGCGTCACTGGAAAAACTACGCACGAAAGGTTTATGCCGTGATGCAGATTCACGCAATAGATGATTTGCTAATAATGGAATATCTTCAGAACGTTCATTTAACGCAGGAATACGCAGATTAACCACATTTAAGCGATAGTAGAGGTCCTCACGAAACTCATTTTTTTCCATCGCTTTAGGCAAATTACGGTGAGTTGCGGAGAGAATTCGCACGTCAATATCTAAATCGCGGTTACTACCTAAAGGGCGAACTTTACGTTCTTGCAATACTCGCAATAATTTAACCTGCAATGGCATTGGCATATCGCCAATCTCATCTAAAAATAACGTACCACCGCTGGCTGCAAAGAATAACCCTTCGCGGTTACTTACTGCGCCGGTAAAAGCCCCTTTAGCATGACCAAATAATTCAGACTCTAATAATTGTTCAGGTAGTGCACCACAGTTAATGGCAATAAACGGCTTACGCGCCCTAGGGCTAGCTTTATGAATCGCTTGCGCTAAAACTTCTTTACCTGTACCACTTTGCCCATTAATTAGCACGCTAACATCAGATTGTGCCACCATATGCGCTTGTTCTAATAACCGAATCATTAAGGGGCTACGCGTGACTATACCAGCGCTCCACTCCTCATCGCTAATCGGTGTCGAAGAGAGCGCGAGAGCTTCATCGATTGCTTTATATAATGCGTCTTTATCTACTGGCTTAGTTAAAAAACTAAATACGCCTCGTTGTGTTGCCGCGACGGCATCAGGGATAGAACCATGAGCAGTTAGTATGATAACTGGCATGTTTGGATGGGCTTTTTGTATCTCATCGAAAAGCGCCATACCATCCATTTCATCCATGCGTAAATCGCTGATCACTAAATCTAATTTTTCTTTTTGTAAGATTTTTAGTGCTTCAGGGCCGCTTTCTGCTGTAGTGACTTTAAAACCTTCACTACTCAAACGCATACCTAACAGTTTCAGAAGACTTGGGTCATCGTCAACTAGTAACAAATTTGCTGACTTACGATTCGTCATTTTTGTTCATTCTCCGATGAATTTTGCTCTACTGGAGAAGATGCGCTGCTATCAGGCTTTGGCTCTTCTGAGGAAATAGGCTTATCTCCTTCAACCCCATTCTCTACATCTTTTTCGGTTTCGTTGGTGCTTTTCTTACGAGAAGAAAGCTGGCGTTCAATATCTGTTAAATTTTCAAGCTTACGGGAGGTCGTATTCAGTTCAAAAGCCAATTTAGCATTATCTTCCTTTAGACGGTCGAGTTTTGTATCCATTTCTTGCTGTAGGCGTTTATAACGAGCCCCCGCGTCTGACAGATTGATAATTTGTACTTGTTGCTCACGCCATAATTGTAATAATGGACGTACCGCAGTGGGAAAATTCAAACTGTACGTATTTATGCTATCAAGCATTTTACGGCGCTCTGCAATAGACGGGTCAGCAGAATTCAACAAAATATTTTGTTGAAATGCACTCGACCAATTTGTTACGTCTATTTTACCTGCATCTTCACGTGCTTGACTGGTTTCCGTGCGATCTGCGCAGTCCATCATTCGTAACCAAAATAATGCATTTTCCCGTGCAGTTGGCTGGTCATTGTTCCAAATAGATTCACATGATGTATAACGGTAGTCTGTGACTTTAACTTCAGGCACAACGACTTGCGCTAGAGTTTCGAGCGGTGACTGGCCATTTTTAGCGACACATCCACTTAAGATTAGGGAAAATAAGACCGCCCCAAAATTGAGCCCTGTACGTCTCATCACATAAGGTACTCTTCGATTATTTTTACTTAACGATGCGTTACGGTAAAGTACCGCCCAAACACCTGTAGACCGATTTACCATTATTCATTCTCTGCGGTTAGAGGCAGTTCAATTCTAAAACAGACATCTGCTGATTTGTTGGGAACGAGAGAAAGTTCTCCCCCCATTTGTTTAATACAATCTTGCGCAATACTCAGCCCTAGCCCACTTCCTTTGACAGCACCTTTTCTTTGTAGTGAACCTTGATAGAACGGCTCAAAAATCATACTTTGCTCAGACTCAGGAATTGGCGTCCCCGTATTCGCAACTTCAATCAGAAGCTTATTACCTGTTTGGCGACTAGAGATCCAAATATTACCTGATTCGCCACCATAGTGCACCGCATTGGAGTAGATATTATCAATAACTCGTCCTAAAAGTGAGGGTTCGGCTAAACAGCTGTCCACTTTTAAACGCACTTCTGTTTTAATATTTTTAGCCCGTGCCGGTAAATTATGTGCTTTAACAATATCTTCAATGAGTTTTTGTAAATCAACAATTTGTGCTTCTGGTGGGTCATCGACAAGCTTACGATTATAGTCAAGTAATTGCTCAATAAGTTGCTGAAGATGCTTACTGCTGTGATCAAGAATTTCTACAACTTCTTTTTGAGACACAGTTAATGGCCCTGCCACCTCATCAGCGAGTAATTCTGTTCCTTCACGCATGCTTGCAAGAGGTGTTTTTAATTCATGTGAAATATGGCGTAGAAATTCGTGGCGCTGTGATTCAAGCCATGCGAGTCGTTCACTTAACCAAATAATCCGCTGTGCGATTGTCCGTAGCTCCCTAGGGCCTTTAAAGCGTTCAATATTATTCGCAATTGTACGCCCAGTACCGAGACGGTTAATCATTCGTTCGATAGCTTTAACTGGGCCAATAATCATCCGAGTGAATAATGCCACTAGCAATGCGCTTAATAAGAATAAAATTAAGCTTTGCCAACCAAATAGTTGGCCTTTATTCGCAATCGCTTTTTGCAGCTGTTCCCCACGGCTAAAAATCACATCACGAGTTTCTTGCACTAATGAGGCATTTTCGGCAGAAAATTGTTCTAAAGCCCGTGTGATTTTTTCTGTCGGTTCATTGTTTTCACACGCAACCGTTTTAAGTACATCCAAAGTCTTAGTCAATGCAGAAGTGTCTGTCGAGGTAGGTAAGATCGTTCGCTGACGTTCAAACATTTGCTGGTAGTCTGCAAACTGTTTCTGATATTGAGTATGCAATGTAGCATCTTGCAAAACACAATATTGACGATAGCTCCGTTCCATTTCTAAGGCGAGGCTACTCATCACTTCACTACGCCGTGCGTCAAGCAACGTGGTTTTATTGATATTGGCAGCTTGGTTACTCAGTTGCTCTAGGCTTTGATATGCCTGATAGGCTAATACTAATAAAGGAAGTAATACAAGCCAGAATGCCATCACAACTAGTTGACGCAAGGAGCGAGGAAAAAAACGCCATTTACTCAATACATTCATCTCATACCCATTAAACGTATTGCAATGGTAGCAGAACTCCCTGTAATGCGAAAAGCACAATCCAAATTCTGTGTCCCATAGCGTTAAAATCAGACTAAGTATAACAGTGAAATAGCAATGAACGTGCCAAGTTTATTGGTAAAAAATGATAATTTTCAGATAGGTATGTTCATCGCTCCGGATGTTACTTTTTCGCATAAACGAAAGCATAAAAGAATCGATAGGTCTTACTAAATGAATTCTTTCGTCTTTTCTTTAGTTTTTTCTTTAAAAATAAAACACTAAGCTATGCCCTAAATAATTCGGATTGCAGCTAGGCGCCAAGTGAAGATATTTCTATAAGTATGTGATTCGGGTAGACGAGAGCAGCCAACAACGCTGTGGTACAAAGTATGGCGGGCATTATGGTGGGCATAAAATAGGAAGGCGGGATAAAGGACTTACCTTTACCCCGCCAGCGATAACAACGACTCTGATTCTGATGGTTACTGATTTTATATAATTATGTCTTTACATTAAAGATAATTATATAGGTGGTGCCTCACTCCACGTGTCGCCCTGTGTTTGATAAGGCCCGAAGGCGAATATCTATGCTGTTGGACGGTAGGCACCTTACTTTGGCGTCATTCTTGGTTTATGTGGTATGTACCCAACTAATTTTGGACCTACATAAGAAGTTGAATGAGCAACTGAATATTATTATGCACATGCCGTGCCAACTTTTCAATTTATTTTTTAACACATTAAAAAATAAGACAATTTATTTTTTACCGTCTATTCAGTGATTCTGGATACACTGAAACGGTTTATCTCTTTCTCAATATTGTCGCTAATTTAAGACACCCTAAACATCAAATTTATAAATATATATTTATCAATAAGATAAATGTCTCCTTTTGGCGACACCCCAAAGTGGCGTCTGTCGCTATTTTTATACACCTTGTTTTTTGGTCATTTATTATTCAATATAAATAAGTTTGCGTGAAAATTTTACAAAAAAAAAATTGCTCGTCATTAAGGATGAACAGCAGAATTTTACATTCTGCTGGTAGCTAATCTTTCTCGATATTGATATAAGATTTCCCACACCCTACTCATCAAATTGATAAAAAATATGATAAAAATCGCATTAGTTGATGATCACGTGGTTGTGCGTTCTGGCTTCGCACAACTATTAACACTTGAACCTGATATTTCGGTTGTCGGGCAATATGCTAATGCTCAAGAAGCTTGGCCTAATTTGCTTAATTTAGATATTGATGTTGCCATCATGGATATTTCAATGCCAGATGAGAACGGCCTGCAACTTTTATCACGGTTGCGCCAAAAAAAGCCGGATTTTCGCACCATTATCTTGAGTATTTATGATACCCCCGCTTTTGTGCAAAGTGCTTTAGATGCTGGAGCCAGTGCGTATTTAACTAAACGCTGTGGCCCTGAAGAATTAGTGCAAGCGGTTCGCTCAGTGCACCAAGGAGGCTGCTACCTATGCGCCGATGCCATGAGAGCGTTACGCCACTCACCCCAACAGCAGCAAAGTCTACAAGAACTCACGCCTCGGGAACGGGAAGTGTTTAATTTATTAGTTGCTGGCTTGAGTGTAAAAGTGATCGCAGAGCAACTTGAATTAAGCCATAAAACTGTGCATGTGCATCGTGCAAATATATTAGGCAAATTACAATGCGAAAATACCATCGACCTTGTTCATTACGCGTTAGAGCATAACCTAATATCAAGGTAATTTCGGCATGAATAAAAGCTTACGTTTAACACTGCAGTCCATCTTTCTATTTTTTACCTATTCTCTGTTATGGATAGGGTTGTGGATCATCGGCTTTTATTTAAGTCAAAACAGTTTTCAAGCAACTTTATTTCTTCCGCAAGGCTTGCGCCTAGCATTGATGATTATCCTGTGGCGACGTTACTGGCCAACACTACTACTCAGCGAAGGGATATTAAATTTTTGGTTATCATCAGAGCAACTGCTCTTCCAACCTGTTTTACTGTTATCTCCATTATTGAGTCTCGGTGTTGCCTTCGTCATTCAAAACATTTGGTGGCGCTATACGTTATATTGGCAACGATTACTATTATTACTCGCAGGTGTCGCCGCAAATAGTGTATTACATGCTTTATTATTCAGTGGGTTATCATCTTATTCCATTAGCCAATTATTCCTAACAACATTCACCGGAGGAATGCTACTCTCTCCTTTTGTTTACCTTATTTATGAATATCTCCACGAGCAGCACTACCAAATGCTCCTTGATTATGGAACGCCAGATAAACAATTACGAACCTCTTTAATAGTTTGGTGTTTTCTATTCTGTGTCGTTGGGTTGAGTGCCCAAGTCTTTTTTGCCCCCGAAATTGAGCGGTTAATTGTCCTACTCGTCTTTATTCCTAATGTTTTTATGGCTTATCGCTATGGTTGGCAGGGCGGCGTACTTTCTGCATTATTAGGCAGTTTAATTATTACTTTTGCACGGCAATTTCACGGTGCCTTTGTTGATTTAGAAGAGCTAGAAATGTTTCTCAGTTCCCAAGCCTTAATTGGCATTGGGCTTGGGATAGCAATTAGCCGACAAAAACAACTGGCGAGTAACCTACAACGCTACCGACAACGCTTAGAGCAAGAGCTAAAAGCGCGACGCGACTTAATGTTACAACTCGTTCATACCGAGGAAGATATCAAAAAAGCGATTGCTCGCGAGTTGCATGATGAAATTGGGCAAAATATTACTGCCATCCAAATTCAGTCAATGCTAGTGAAAAAAACAGCATCTGACGACATCAGCCACCAAGCAGCAAGTCAAATAAATGAACTAGCTCAGCAAATTCACCAATCTACGCGGCAATTATTGCGCCAATTGCGCCCTCCCGTATTGGATGAAATGTCCCTTGAAAATGCACTTAAGCACTTAATTACTGAATTTTCTTTTCCACAGAATAATATTCAATGTCACTTTCATTATGGCTTACAAGAAACGCCGATCAATGAAACGGTTTTATTTACACTTTATCGCCTCGTCCAAGAATTACTTAACAATATCAGTAAACATGCAAAAGCCACACAAATTCACATATCTCTTAAGCAAATAGGTGACTCGATCCAGCTAGTTGTTGATGACAATGGCGTTGGCATTCCATTTAGCAAACGCACGAGTGGCTTTGGTTTACGCGGTATTGAGGAGCGAGTTCGAGCCTTAGGTGGTGACTGGACATTGACCACACAAAACGGAACACAAATAAGTGTTAACTTGCCCACATTTTGAGATAAAATATCGCAAAACTAGGAATAATTCCTAGTCCCCTAATACCTTCTCTCATCCTTTTTGTTAAAAACTTGATTACATTTTGCCTAACAAGAGAAACCGCCCTATGACAGGTAAAGACACCTTGAGTCTGGATAACACGTATCGTTTTTGGCGTCGCCGCTTAATGCTATCAATGATTATTGGTTATGCCACTTTTTACCTTACGCGAAAGAGTTTTAACTTCGTGATGCCTGTCATGCAAAACGAGCTGTTTCTCGATAAAAGCGATATTGGCTGGATAGCGACTGCATTTTATTTAACCTACGGTATTTCTAAGTTTTTATCGGGAATTTTCCACGATATCACCGGATACCGTTGGTTTATGGGTGTCGGCTTAGTGATGACAGGGCTACTAAATATTATTTTTGCCTATTGCTTATCGTTTCCGGCGTTATTAATCGTGTGGACACTAAATGGCTTTTTTCAAGGCTGGGGCTGGCCACCTTGCGCACGCATTCTAACGCACTGGTATTCACGCAATGAACGTGGGTTTTGGTGGGGGCTGTGGAATATTTCCATCAACCTAGGGGGAATGTTACTGCCTCTGCTAACGGCATTATTGGCAACCCAGTACAGCTGGCAAATGGCGTTAATTGTTCCAGGTGTTATTGGTGTCATCATAGGGTTATGGCTGTGCCGCCAATTACGTGGCACACCACAAGAAGAACAGCTTCCAAGCGTGGGGCAATGGCGACAAGATGTGTTGGAGTTACGCCAAGAGCGTTTGTCCCCTCCCATGCCGATGTTAACGATTTTAAAAGATGCCATTATTTTTAACCGTATGATTTGGTTACTGGGTTTCTCCTATATTTTGGTTTATCTCATTCGCATGGCGATAAACGATTGGGGGAATTTATGGTTAACAGAGAAACATGGCACTAATTTACTCAGTGCAAATGCAACATTATCGTTATTTGAATTGGGGGGATTATTAGGTGCTCTCTGCTCTGGCTGGGGCTCTGATATCCTATTTCGCGGCCAACGAGCGCCAATGATCCTACTGTTTTCTTTGGGGCTTTGTGTCTCAGTTAGCGCCTTATGGTTAACGCCAATTCATCACTACGCTTTATTGGCTGTATGTTTCTTTGCTATCGGATTTTTTGTGTTTGGACCACAAATGTTAATCGGCTTAGCTGCAACAGAATATTGTCATAAAAAAGCAGCTGGGGCGGTAACGGGCTATCTTGGATTGTACGCCTATTTAGGGGCGGCAATTGCGGGATGGCCGCTCTCTCAAGTCATTGCACATTATGGTTGGTCAGGAATGTTTTCTTTACTGGCCAGTGCCGCGGCTTTGATGGGATTACTGCTAATGCCTCTATTGATTGCCAATGTCAGCAAGCGAGAGCATTTAGCAGGCACTGTTTCACCCTCTGATAATAAAACCTGAATAAAGGACTGAAAATGAAACTGAAAACTCTCTCTACGCTTATCGCTGCTGGTTTATCACTAGCGGCTATTTCTACCACTGCAAATGCTGCGGGCCGTTTGGTTGTTTACTGTAGCGCCACTAACGCCATGTGCGAAACTGAAACGCAAGCTTTTGCGAAAAAATACGATGTCAAAACCACATTTGTACGTAATGGTTCTGGCAGTACTTTAGCCAAAATTGAGGCCGAAAAACGTAACCCACAAGCTGACGTGTGGTATGGCGGTACATTAGACCCTCATTCACAAGCAGGAGAAATGGATTTACTTGAGCCATACAAGTCGCCAAATCTGTCTGAAATTATGCCGCAGTTCCAAGACCCAGCAAAACGTAAAGGTAACTATTCTTCCGCAGTTTACATCGGTATTTTAGGGTTTGGCGTTAACAAAGACCGCCTAAAAGAGAAAGGGTTACCTATCCCAACTTGCTGGAAAGATTTAACCAAACCTGAATATAAAGGCGAAATTCAAATTGCAGACCCACAAAGTTCAGGAACTGCTTATACCGCATTAGCCACTTTCGACCAATTATGGGGTAATGAGCAAGCCTTTGATTACCTGAAAAAATTAAACTCAAATATCTCTCAATATACTAAGTCAGGTATTGCCCCAGCACGTAACGCCGCTCGCGGTGAGTCCGCCATTGGTATTGGCTTTTTACATGATTATTCATTAGAAGTGGAAAATGGCGCGCCATTAGAGCTTATCGCACCATGCGAAGGTACTGGCTATGAAATTGGCGGGATCAGTATCCTGAAAAATGCACGCAATATGGATAACGCCAAATTATTCGTTGATTTCGTCTTATCGAAAGAAGCTCAAGAGCTGAGCTGGAAAGAAGGGAAATCTTACCAAATCTTAACCAACACAACGGCAGAATCCTCGCCTATTTCATTAAAACTCAATGACTTGAACCTAATTAATTACGATATGGATAAATACGGTGATGCTGACGTCCGTAAAAACCTTATCAATAAATGGGTTACTGAAGTCAAAATGAGCAAATAGCATTAAGTGCGGCGTTTACTCGCCGCACTGAGCACTTACTTAACTAAAATAAAAAATTAATTTAATTAAGCTTCAAATTATGAGTGTTGTCACTAGGCGGCAAGTGACGTTATCCCTAGGAGCATACATAAGTATGTGACTAGGGTAACGGAGTGAAGCCAATACCGTGACAGCGCAAAATATGACGAGCTTAGGGGGAACTATGTCTCAAACCCTAACCTTATCGACCCCAACCAAAAAGGATAGCATATTCTTTTGGTTGCTGATTGCATGGCTAGGTTTCGCGTTACTACCTTCTTGGAGCCTAGACTATGGCGTACTTGATTCAACACAAGACGAGATCATAGCGGCTTACGGTTGGAGTAGCCTAAACATTAGTTGGCTTTGGTATTTATTACCTTCTATTTTATTTATTCGCCCGTTAACACCAGCGGATCGTTATCATAAAACACGGCATTACGTCGATATTGGCGTAGCTGTTATCACCGCCGCCGTGGTGATCTTAACCTCCTACTTTGAAGGAAAAGGGTTAGGTTACTCAGCTATTGTGCTATTTATCGCCTTGGGAATGGTGATGACATTGGCGTTAACCCGCCTTGAGTGGCTCGGTGGAGACCAGTTTGTTATTGGCTCACTGATCACCGTTGTTGCTTTAATAACCCTGTTTATTGTGTTCCCAAGTGTCGCTATTTTTATCCCGATGTTTACTGATGGAAACGGAGACTTTGCGCCATTCGCCTTTGTGGCAATTTTGACACAATCGCATATTGTCCAAGTTATTATTAACTCTGTATTTTTATCGTTAGCAGTAGGGGCTGGCTGTACTTTCTTTGGTTTAATTTTAGCCATTTATACGACGCGTATTGCTAAACGCTCCGCCATCATTGGCCGTGTTTTTTCTATTTTGCCTATCGTCACTCCCCCATTTGTCGTCGGTCTAGGGGTCACATTGATGATGGGGCGTTCAGGGTATATTACCGAATTCCTTGCTACTTATATGGGCCTTGAAAATACCAACTGGCTATATGGCTTTACGGGAATTTGGTTAGCGCAAGTGCTAGCATTCACCCCGATGTCATTCATGATTTTAGATGGTGCGATTAAAACCATTCACCCATCTTTAGAAGAAGCGTCTTATACATTGCGTGCCAACCGTTACCAAACTTTCTTTAATGTATTTATGCCATTACTGAAACCTGCTTTGGCAAACGCATTTTTAATCGTCATAGTGCAATCATTGGCTGACTTTAGTAACCCATTAGTTTTAGGTGGTAACTTCGACGTACTCGCGACGCAAATTTACTTCTATATCACTGGGTCGCAGTTAGATTATCAAGCCGCCAGTACCTTGGGTGCGTCACTACTAGTGTTCTCACTTTTAGTCTTCTGCGTTCAGTATATGTGGATAGGCAAACGCTCCTATGTCACTGTGTCCGGGAAATCTTACCGTGGTGATGTTCAGCCGTTACCAACATCGTTAATTGCCACTGTAACAGCCTTCTTAGCTATTTGGGTTGCATTTAACATATTGTTATACGGTAGCATTTTCTACGGTAGCTTTACCGTGAACTGGGGTGTTGATTACACCTTAACCTTAGATAATTTTATTAAATTATTTGGTCAGGGTATGAGTGATGGTGCATGGCCGTCACTGTTAGATACGCTTCTGTATGCAGGTATTGCGGCACCTATTACCGCGATCCTTGGTTTACTAATTGCCTATATCGTAGTTCGCCAAGACTTCCGTGGTAAAAAGACCATCGAATTCACGACGATGTTGTGTTTTGCGGTTCCAGGTACCGTGGCAGGTGTGTCATACATTTTAGCCTTTAACGACTCACCGTTTTATTTAACGGGAACGGCTGCCATCGTCATTATTTCAATGACCATGCGTAACGTCCCTGTGGGTATCCGTGCTGGTATTGCAGGTTTAGGGCAAATTGATAAATCATTGGATGAAGCGTCACTCAGCTTACGAGCGGGTTCAATGCGTACCATCTTCTTTATCCTATTACCCTTGTTGCGCCCAGCCATTTTATCGGCGCTGATTTATAGCTTTGTCCGTGCGATCACCACTGTCAGTGCGATTGTATTCTTGGTTACTCCAGATACTCGCGTCGCAACGGCTTATATTTTGAACCGTGTTGAAGACGGTGAATATGGCGTTGCCATTGCCTATGGCTCAATCCTGATTGTCGTAATGTTGGCAATTATTTTCTTATTTGACTATTTGATTGGCGAAGCCCGTGTTTCACGTTCCAAAGCCAAAAATGCACAGTAATCATGGAGTAACTGACATGACACAACATCATTTTGTTGAACTAAAAAATGTGACTAAACGCTTTGGCAACAATACCGTCATCGATGATTTAAGTCTTTCAATTCCGCAAGGTAGCATGGTGACCCTACTCGGCCCATCAGGCTGCGGTAAAACCACCGTATTGCGTTTAGTGGCTGGCTTAGAAAAACCGACTGAAGGCCGTATGTTTATTGACGGTGAAGATGTGACAGACCGTTCCATTCAACAACGCGATATCTGTATGGTTTTCCAATCTTATGCCCTGTTCCCGCATATGTCCTTGGGGGACAACGTGGGTTATGGCTTAAAAATGTTAGGATTACCCAAAGCCGAAATAAAAAAACGAGTTGACGAGGCATTAGAATTAGTGGATTTAGCAGGTTTTGCTGGCCGCTTTGTCGACCAAATTTCTGGGGGACAACAGCAACGAGTTGCCTTAGCTCGCGCATTGATCCTTAAGCCAAAAGTGCTGTTGTTCGATGAGCCATTAAGTAACTTGGATGCAAATTTACGTCGTAGCATGCGTGAAAAAATCCGTGAGTTACAGCAGCAGTTTAATATCACCTCTTTGTATGTTACCCATGACCAAAGCGAGGCCTTTGCGGTTTCGGATATGGTGTTGGTCATGAATAAAGGGAAAATCATGCAACTCGGCTCACCGCAAGAGCTCTACCGCCAGCCAGCGTCAAAATTTATGGCCAGCTTTATGGGGGATGCCAATATTTTCCCTGCGACGCTCAGTGCGGATTCCGTGGATATTTTCAATTATCGCTTACCACGCCCAGAACAGTTTGTTACTGATAAAACCGCGGTAACTGTGGGGGTTCGTCCCGAAGCTATCACGCTGAGTTTACAAGGTGAAGACAGCCAACGCTGTACAGTGACTCATGTTGCTTATATGGGGCCTCAATATGAAGTCACTGTTGATTGGCATGGTCAATCAATGTTGCTGCAAATTAATGCCACTCAATTACAACCCTCTGTCGGGGAAAACCTGTATTTGCAGATCCACCCATACGGCATGTTTATTCTTGAGTAATATCCCACTCTTTGAATAATACAAAATGTCATTAGGTAACAAGGGAAACTTAGCATTGTGAATAGCACATTCTCCCTTCACCCATAAGGGCGGAGGGGGAATGTGCCCCATAAGAAAATAATCACTAAAAGCATATTATCGGTGACTTCAATATCAATTTTTATTTTTTTCTGAAAGTACAATTAACATACTTAACAAAATAAATAACATACCGATTATCATCGAAATTGTCATTGTCTCATCTAAAAGATAGGATGAAATCATCACACTAATGATTGGTGAAATAAGAATTGAGTATGATGAAAGCTTTGCGCCACCATACTCTATCATATAATACCAAAGAACATAAACAATCACGCCATTAGCTATCCCCATATAGATAATTGGTATATATACACTCATAAAAAATTCAGAATGTATATTACTCAATATGTTTAAATCAACATTTAAAAATGGAATTAATAAAATAAAAAAAACAAATGATACTATATTTTGATAAAATACTTTTGAAGTTAGGTTTATTTTCATGGTAATTTTTTCAGATAAAATAGTTCCTAGTGCCCACATAAATGCACTTAATAAAATTATCATTTCACCAATACTTATACCAACTGGTGATATAAAGATAAAAATACCACTAATGCATAACAAAGATACAAATACTGACCGAGTTTCAATATGTTTATTTATTACACCCAATACAACTGTTGCCATTACTGGCATTGTATAAACAAGTACAGATGCCTTTACCGCTTCTGTATACTTTAACGCCAAACTATTTAATATAGGAACTAAAAAAACATTTAAAAAACCAAGTGGGATACTGTTTACAAACTCTCGAAAATTAAACCGACACCGACTAAAAAAGAAAAAAACAAAGCACAAAAAAATAACTGAAATAATTAGGGAGTAGATTCTAAAAGCCCAAACACCTACTTGGTCAATCGCTAGTTTTGATATAGGAAATGCACTCCCCCATATGAATGATATTAAAATAGCACAAAGAAGTACTTTAATTTGCTTCATTATACCTCACAACTAATGCCATTCTTTTACTTGTTCTATTAGATGTCACTGTGGAAACGAAATGTGGGATTTTTCTTTTTTTTGTATCAAAAATTAAAATATTTAAATATGACGGGATAAAAGTATCTAAAATTGTCTTTTTATCATTATCTAAAATCATCGTTAACCCTCCATAATTTGCTTCCCATTCCTTTGTTAGGTTAATTACAATACCTATCCCATCATCGGAGTCACAATGTGTAGTTAGAAAATCATCTTTATCAAACTTGCTTAAGTACATGTTTGATATAACATTTACTTTACTTCCTGTTAGGTTTTCTAAAAAGTTTTTAAATTTAACATCATTAACAACTGAAATTAAATCAGCAAAAATTATTTTTATTTCATTAAAGCATATTCTTCTAAATGAAAATGAGAACTCGCCATTATCTCTATCTTCAAATGCACTTGTTTTTTCATCATTAATACTATTTATATCGGTATCAGAAAGATAAAAATCGCTTACCCTTTGTCTATTTTTTATAATGAAACTCCATTTATCTTCTTCAATACTATTGATTAAATTCAAGTCAATATTAAAGTCAGGAAAAAAATCTTTTATTGTAAAACTAGTATACCCATTACTCAAAAACTCTTTTTTATGCCTATTTATCCCCATTAAACAGTTTCTCCTCTGCAAAACTAAAGTCCCTAAGCGATATTTTGATTTTTCGTCCCTCCAATGAGATAGTGTCATACTTAGTGATTACTTTAATTACTTGGTCAACCACTAATCCTGACATTACAGCTAGTGACGGCGAGCTTTGCCAAGCATTAACTTTTCTTACTCCATTTAAAAACTGTTGCTTCATTCTAGCCTCTTGGAAATCTTTTACTATCGAGTCATCACTATAAAATGTTTTTTTAATTTGATGTTTAACATCAAAGTATGTTTTTCCTATTTTATTATTTAAATAAATAGGACCTATAGATATTTCATGAGGATCACCACCTAGCTCAATGATAGGTATCGATTTATCAATAGCAACTTTATGTATTATATCCTCAACCGTATTTTTTTTGTAATAGCCTAAACTTGCCCATGCTAGCAAAATCATATCAACACTATCAAGTAAATCATTAACTCTATTTTCACTTGGTGTTAAAAATTCAAAATATTTTTCTATTTTAGTATACTTATTATGCCTATATATTCCATTTTCAGCCGAATCAACTTTACTTTTTCCGATATCATCTTCTGTATATAAGACCTGTCTATTTAGATTTGATAATTCGACAACATCACCATCAACAATTCTTAATGTTCCAACACCAATTAATGCAAGTTGTAATGAGCACCATGTTCCCCATCCCCCCATACCAAGCACAAGAACTCTACTTTTTTTTAAACGCTCCTGATACTTTATCGATGATAAATTATCATTATCGATTAAAGAAAATTGTAGCAATTGACGATCGTATAGTTCAATTTCTCTAGAAGTAAGTAGCTCAGATGAAATAATATTATCTTCAACTAAGCCACATGATATCATTTTCCTAATAAAATCTATTACTTCATGTTCTTCAACATTTAAGTTTCTATTTAACAGCTCCTTTATTATTCTCGGTAATGTATGTTCGCCATCTAATTTAGACAATACAACTTTCACCCATTCTGGGGGAGACTTGATTATTTTAGCCTTACCTGGAATTTCACCAATACAAATATTTCCATTATCAGATTCAATAATATGATGAGAGCGTTTTATAATTGGCTTTGTTACTAAACTATACATGTTTACTTCCCCTTTTATAATGCCGCTTACCGCGGCATTAATTTAACATTTATTCTTCTAATTCAATCTCTTCATCCTCATTATACATCGCAATTTCTTCGCTAATTGAAGAGATACGTTCAGTTAAGTCATGCAATATTATTTCATTTTTCATATTCCAACCTTAAATAAATTTAATTTAATCAGATAAGTTATCTACATTGATAACACTAACATTAGAAAATATTAAATTAAGACAGTCAACGTCAGTAGATTAATAAAAAATAATGCCACATAGATAATAAATATATTGGCAATACATATTATTTGAATATATATATTTTTTAAATAAAATAAAAAAACAGCGTCTAAGTTTCCTTAAACGCTGCTTTTAATAGCAGGATTAATTATAAAAACGCTTTATATGGCAATTCAGGTTCATTTTTGAAAATATCACTAAAGCCGCGGAAATGTTGATAATGCATGCGGTCTTTATCTGTTGGATAAGTATATTTCCCACCCACTTGCCAGAAGAACGGGGCAAATTTATATTGCAAACGCTCTTTTTTCATATTCCACAAGACTTCAATTTCCCGCGGATCATTTTGGAAGTTTGCCCAAATATCATGGTGGAATGGAATAACACGCTCACAATCTAATGACTCTGCTGCACGTAAAATATCCGATGACGTCATTTTATCCGTCACACCACGTGGGTTTTCGCCAAAAGAAAGCAGTGCGACATCAATATTGTAACGGTTACCATGCGCCGCATAATAGTTTGAATAATGTGAATCGCCGGAATGATAAATAGAGCCGCCAGTTGTTTCTATCAAGTAGTTCACCGCACGAGAATCCATGCCATCTAAAATTTGCTTATCATAAGAAGAAACACCCTGTGGCAATGTCACCAATGCTGTGCGGTCAAATGAATCTAACACACGGATTTTCATATCCCCCACTTCCAGTACATCACCGACTTTGGCAACAACGCAACGTTCGGTTGGTACTCCCCATTTTATCCATAAATCCACACAAGCTTGAGGGCCAATAAATTTAACGTGGTCACCACAGTTTTGCATTACCGCAGCAGCGACATTGACATCGATATGGTCAGCATGGTCATGAGAGGCCAAAATCGCATCAACTTCTTTAATCGCAAACGGATCTAAAGGGAAAATCGCAGTACGTAAGTTTGGTTGTAGCGCTTCAACACCGCCCATACGCATCATTTGGTGTTGCTTATTCATGAGTGGATTTTTTTGCGTTTTTTTCCCTGTTCCACACCAAAAATCGATACAAACATTGGTATTTCCCTCACTCTTTAACCAAATACCTGTGCACCCCAGCCACCACATTGAAAAGGTATTGGGTTCAACAACCGTTTTTTCAATTTCTTCATTTAGCCACGTTCCCCACTCAGGAAACGTACTTAAAATCCAAGATTCACGTGTGATTTCATTTACTTTGCTCATAGTAACAATACCTTTTCTAGAATTTTAGATGTAGGGAGCCTGATGCCTTAATCGAGAAATTAAGGCATGGCAGCTGAATTTGTCTATATTAAAAAATCAGGTATTCGACGGAATTAAACCAGTATCACTCGCGTGCCCTGCTCGGCAATCGCTTTGATAACCTCAGCATTGGCATTTCTTCCAGTGATAAGAACATCTATCTTATTAGCTGGGCAAAATAACATTCCCGTTCGATGACCCACTTTGGAACTGTCTACAACAACGACTAATTTATCAATTTGATCAAGCATTTGCTGCTCTGCTACCGCAGTTAACATATCCGCTTTGTATAAGCCAGCTTCCGTTAATCCTTTACCTGAAGTAAACATCCAGTTACCGGCATAGCCCATTAACGTGTTCAAAGCAGGATTCAAAAAAATGTTTTGTGCTTTGTTATACTGCCCACCGATTAAAATGACGTCATCATGGTCTTGGTCAATCAAATAACTCGCTAATGGAAAATAATTCGTCACAATTTGCACGTTTTTACCGCACAACTGCTGCCCTAACATAAACGCGGTTGAACCACAGTTAATTACAGCGCTTTCTCCCGGAAGACAAAGTTCTGCCGCTTTAATTGCGATTTCAGACTTTTCTTCATAGTGCTCAGTACTATTGATGTTTAACGGTGTCCACTTACGCTTTTTATTTTCAATACGTTCTGCGCCATTACGGACTTTTCGCAATTTACCTTGCTCATCTAACTTTGAAATATCACGACGAGCAGTTGCAGGAGACACACTAAATTGTTCGGTTATATGAGAAACATTGATCACTCGATGCGTTTCCAATAACGACAATATTTCATTGTGTCTTTGCACTTCATTCATAATCATCGCCTTATTAGTTAATAATCACAACCATGATGACATATGACTCAAAATGATTACTAGTGATTAGTTTTGATTCTATTTAGCTCATCTAATATTGTCAACCTTTGCTTATGCAAAAAAACAATATTTGATTCAAGTAAAAATATCACATTGATATACATGAATATTTTAAATTTTACGTGATCAGGTCGCCATTTATTTATTTTTTTACTGGTAAAAAAACAGACAAATGCAAACAATCATAAAAGAGCAATTCATGATTAAATATGATCACATTTGATTTTTGCAGGATTATTTAACCCCTTTAAATGATTATATCGCAATAACACCAGATACGATCAATATGAATCATCTCTGACCCAGATAAATTACAAATACAATTTGATTAGAGGTAAAAATATGGATTTTTTATACGACGCTTTCTATATTTTTTACAGCCAAGTAATGACAAAAGCGCCTCTATTATTAGGCTTAGTCACATTTATTGGTTATTGGCTATTAAAACGCGATGGCACGACAATCCTCAAAGGGACAATCAAAACGATTGTTGGTTTTATGCTAGTTGGCGTTGGAGCCAGTACTTTAGTTTCCAGTTTTAAACCCGTAATAGAAAAAATGTCTGAATACCATGGACTTACGGGCTCAGTTATTGACCCATATACGTCAATGATGGCGACAATGGAAGCCATGGGTGATAACTATTCTTGGGTGGGCTATACCGTTTTATTAGCTCTCGCAATTAATATTGTTTTAGTCCTTTTTCGCCGCGTCACGGGTATTCGTACCATTATGTTGACAGGGCATATTATGTTTCAACAAGCAGGCCTAATCGCTGTTTTCTATTTTGTGCTCGGCTCAAGCATGTGGGAAACCATTTTGTATTCTGCGGTATTAATGGCGCTGTATTGGGGAATTTCTTCCAATATTATGTTTAAGCCAACGCAAGAAGTCACTGGCGGTGCCGGTTTTTCTATCGGCCACCAGCAGCAGTTTGCCTCATGGATAGCAACCAAAGTTTCCCCGAAATTGGGGGATAGAAAAGACAGTGTTGATAATTTAAAACTGCCCAAATGGCTGCATATCTTCCATGACAGTATTTCCGCTACTGCCATTGTGATGACCTTATTCTTTGGTGTGATCTTAATTTCCTTTGGTATACCTAATCTGCAAACCATGGCAGGGACCACCCACTGGACCATTTATATTATTGAAACAGGTTTAAAATTTGCCGTTGCTATCCAAATCATTGTAACGGGTGTGCGAATGTTTGTTGCCGAGCTTTCTGAGGCCTTTAAAGGGATCTCCGAACGTGTCATTCCCAACGCTGTACTCGCTATCGATTGTGCAGCAATCTACGCTTTCTCACCTAATGCGATGGTATTTGGCTTTATGTGGGGGGCAATTGGGCAATTTGTTGCCGTTCTGGGTATGTTGGCATTTAACTCGCCAATTATGATTATTCCTGGTTTTATCCCAATGTTTTTCTCCAACGCCACTATTGGTATCTTTGCAAACCATTTTGGCGGCTGGAAAGCGGTTATGAAAGTCTGTTTTGTCATGGGCGTTATCGAGATATTAGGTTCCGCTTGGGCCATTGATCTTATCAATCGACAAGGTACTGAATTTAGCGGTTGGATGGGAATGGCCGACTGGGCATTAGCTTTCCCTGTCATTATGCAAGGTTTGTCTTTCTCTAAAATGTTCTTCTTTGTGGTTGTCGCCCTCTCCTTTGTCTATATGTACTTTGCCGCAAAAAAATTACGCGCTGAAGAAGACGCACGAAGTCCAACCGAAGCTGAAAGTGAGGTCAATGAGAAAGCTGAAGCAGCCCCACTTGAAAATAGCGGCGCTAAACCTGTACGTATCTTAGCAGTTTGCGGTAATGGACAAGGCTCGTCAATGATGATGAAAATGAAAATTGGCCAGTATCTTGAGAAAAAAGGGATCCCACACATCATGGACTCCTGCGCCGTATCTGACTATAAATCAAAATTAACAGCCACTGATATTATCGTTTCCTCTAAGCATTTAAGCTCAGAAATGGACCCCGGTGATGGGAAATTTGTGCTTGGCGTACAAAATATGCTCAACCCTAACTCATTCGGTGATGAACTACTCGATATCATACATACTAATTTTATCGGAAATAAATAGCCTAAGTCATAGGAATAGATATCGCTCATAACGGTATCTACCCCCTTAACGTTGAAAAATAGGAAGGCAATGATGGGATTTAAACAATCATTAATCGACAATAATTCGATACAGCTACAAGCATCCGCTGATAACTGGCGTGATGCCATTAAGATAGGCACAGACTTGCTCATCGCTTCAGGTGCGATAAAACCTAGCTATCATGAAGCAATTATCAACAGTATTGAAAAACTTGGGCCTTATATTTGTATCGCGCCTAATTTGGCCCTTCCCCATGCAAGACCTGAAGATGGTGTACTAAAAACAGCCTTTGCTTTAGTCACTCTAGACAAACCCATTATTTTTGATGGCGAGGATGAACCCGTTGATGTGCTGATCACCTTAGCGGGTAGCTCATCAGATGAACATATGGAAGGCTTGATGGAAGTGACTCGCGTTCTCGATGATGAAGACAGTGAAACTGGCGTTGATCTTGAAAAACTACGCCGTTGCCGCACGATTGATGATGTTTATCAGGTTATTGACCAAGCATTATGCTAATTTAATGAAAATAAAAGAAAATCATTAATTAGCGATAGAGGTAATCAACTATGTATAACGTATTAGCGCTTGATTTGGATGGAACGGTTTTAACTCAAGAACATACGATCCACCCTGCAGTCAAACAAGCCATTCAACAAGCAGCAAAACAATGCCATGTCATGATAGTCACGGGTCGCCATCATACCGCAGCTCGCCCCTATTATGATGAGCTTGGTTTAACCACGCCAATTATTTGTTGCAATGGTACTTATATTTATGATTACCAAAATGAAAAAGTTCTCACACACAATGCTCTCACCAAAGAGAACGCGCTCACTTTTATTGAACTGGCGCAACAGGACAAACTGAAAATGGTGATGTATATCACCGATGCCATGGTGTATTCAAAAATCGATCCCATCGATTACATGAGCGCGATGGAGCAATGGGCTAACGTCCCAACCATGGCCCATCCGCCAAAAATTTATCGCATTGATTCATTTGAAGAACAAGTCCAGCACGCTGACTATATTTGGAAATTTGTCGTCGAAGGTGAACCGGCTACGTTAGAGCGCTTCTTAAACTCACCTTGGATAAAACAAACTTTTAATGCAGAAAAATCATGGTCAAACCGTTTCGATTTTGCTGCTAAAGGCAATAACAAAGGAACGCGTTTAGCTGAGTATCTTCATTCTCTGGGTTATGACTCGAAGCAAGTTATTGCTGTTGGTGATAATCACAACGATATCTCCATGATTAAGCTAGCAGGCTTAGGAGTTGCAATGAAAAATGCTGATGACACCGTGAAGTCCCATGCGGATTTCGTTTGTGCTACCGATAACAATGGTGATGGCCTTGCGCGTCTCATACATGAAAATATTTTAGGACAATCACAATGACAAAGCCTTTGATCCAAATAGCTCTAGACCAAACCAACTTACCGGCTGCACTCGAAGTGGCTGAAAATGTACACACTTTCGTTGATATTATTGAAGTGGGCACAATCTTAGCTTTTGCAGAAGGCATGAATGCAGTCGCGACTTTACGTCAAAAATATCCCAACCACATTCTAGTTTGCGATATGAAAACCACGGATGGTGGAGCCATTTTATCGAAAATGGCATTTGAAGCGGGAGCAGATTGGATCACAGTATCAGCGGCGGCACATATTGCCACTATAGCTGCCTGTAAAAAAGTTGCCGATGAGTTTAATCGTGAAATCCAAATTGAAATCTATGGTAATTGGACTTTTGACGATGCTAAAAATTGGGTTGAACTTGGCATTTCGCAAGCTATTTACCATCGTTCCCGTGATGCAGAACTCGCTGGTATTGGCTGGACCAATGAAGATATCGAAAAAATGCGCAAGCTGTCTGATTTAGGACTAGAACTCTCAATTACAGGCGGGATAATTCCAGAAGACCTGCATTTATTTAATGGTATCAATGCAAAAGCCTTTATTGCTGGCCGTGCGTTAGTGGGTGAAAAAGGCCAAAAAACGGCGGAAGCACTAAGGGAACAAATTGACCGTTTTTGGAAATAGTAATTAGGAATAATTCTGACTCAAAAACCGACCTTTCCGTTTAAAACTCACTCGATTAAAATTCAGGCCAGCAAAATAGCTGGCCTTTTCAACAATCTATCGAACTTGTGATTTATTAACCTAATTGCTTACGTGCGTTACGGAAAATGCGCATCCACGGGCTATCTTCTCCCCAATTTTCAGGGTGCCATGAATTACTCACAGTGCGGAAAACACGCTCAGGGTGCGGCATCATGATCGTTGCTCGGCCATCTTTCGAGGTCACCGACGTAATACCATTAACTGACCCATTCGGGTTAGCTGGATATTGCTCAGTTACCTGACCGTAGTTATTCACGAAGCGCATTGCCACCAGCCCATTATCTTCTAATTGCTGTAAATGTGCGGCTGCACGGGTTTCCACTTGCCCTTCCCCATGAGAAACCGCTATCGGCATACGAGAACCTGTCATATCTTGCAGTAACAGTGATGGGCTTTTTGCTATTTCAACTAAGCTAAAGCGTGCTTCAAAACGTTCAGAACGATTACGTACAAAACGAGGCCAGAATTCAGCACCTGGGATAAGCGTATGTAAGTTCGACATCATCTGGCAACCATTACATACCCCCAGAGATAAAGTATCAGCACGGTTAAAGAATGTCTCAAATTCATCACGGACTTTATTGTTGAATAAAATAGATTTTGCCCAACCTTCACCCGCACCTAATACGTCACCATAAGAGAAACCGCCACAAGCCACTAATGCTTGGAATTGTTCCAAAGACAAGTTACCTGCGAGTAAATCACTCATATGCACATCAATTGCATCGAAACCAGCACGGTCAAAGGCTGCCGCCATTTCCACATGTGAGTTCACACCTTGTTCACGTAAAACAGCTACTTTAGGACGTACACCTGACAAAATAAATGGCGCAGCAATGTCTTCTTCAATGTCATAAGTCAATTTCACATTCAAACCTGGGTCTTGGTTATCCTGTTTCATTGTATGTTCTTCGTCGGCACACACTTCGTTATCGCGCAAGCGCTGCATTTGCCAAGTCGTTTCAGCCCACCATTGGCGCAATAAACTGCGAGATTCGCGGTAAACAACCGTATCTCGGCTATTGATGATCACGGCATCATCTTGTATTGCAGAACCTAAATAATGAACACAGCCTGCAAGCCCTGCTTGTGCAAAACATTCTGCCACATACTCTCTATCGGCTTCATTAATTTGAATGACAGCGCCTAACTCTTCGTTGAATAATGCTGCGAGCGTGTCTTCATCAAAAGAGCTAATATCAACATTAATACCGCAATGACCTGCAAAAGCCATTTCCACTAAAGTGACGAATAAGCCGCCATCTGAGCGGTCATGATAGGCTAATAATTTTTGCTCGGATAATAACTTCTGAATGGTATTAAAGAAGCCAAGCAATACTTCAGGGCTACGTACATCAGGGGCTTTATTACCTAACTGACGATATACCTGTGCGAGTGCAGAACCGCCCAGCGCGTTATGGCCTTGCCCGAGGTCAATTAATAACAAGGCATTATCATGACCTGTTTTTAACTCAGGTGTCACTGTTAAGCGGACATCTTCAACACGGCCAAATGCACTAATCACCAAGGAAAGTGGCGACGTCATTTCACGTTCTTCACCATCCTGCTGCCAACGGGTTTTCATTGACATGGAATCTTTACCAACTGGGATAGTTAAACCTAACGCAGGGCACAGTTCTTCTCCTACCGCTTTAACCGCTTCATATAGACCTGCATCTTCACCAGGGTGCCCAGCTGCTGCCATCCAGTTAGCCGACAATTTAACGCGTTTTAAATCTTGCACATAAGAACATGCGATATTAGTTAATGCTTCCCCAACTGCCATTCGTGCTGATGCAGCAAAGTCCACCAATGCTACTGGTGTTCTTTCACCAATTGACATGGATTCCCCATAGTAGCTATCTAAGCTAGCAGTGGTTACCGCGCAGTCAGCAACAGGAATTTGCCATGGGCCAACCATCTGATCACGCGCCACCATACCCGTCACTGTGCGGTCACCAATGGTGATTAAGAATGTTTTTTCAGCTACTGCAGGCAAATGTAGAACACGCTTCACCGCTTCATTTAAATTAATCGCTGTTCTATCTAATGAATCGGGCTCTGCCTTTAATGTTGTTACATCACGCAGCATTTTTGGTGTTTTACCCAGTAAAACATCCAAAGGCATATCTATAGGTTGGTTAGAAAAGTGTTCATCATTCAGTGTTAAATGACGCTCTTCAGTGGCTTCCCCAATCACGGCAAATGGCGCACGTTCGCGCTCACAAATTGCGGTGAACACAGGAAGCTGCTCTGGTGAAACGGCCATTACATAACGTTCTTGAGATTCGTTACACCAGACCTCCAATGGGCTCATTCCTGGCTCATCATTGAGAATCTTACGTAACTCAAAGCGCCCACCACGGCCACCATCACTGACCAATTCTGGCATTGCGTTCGACAAACCGCCTGCGCCTACGTCATGGATAAATAAAATTGGGTTATCATCACCAAGTTGCCAACAGCTATCGATGACTTCTTGGCAACGGCGTTCCATTTCGGCGTTATCACGTTGTACCGAAGCAAAATCGAGATCTGCGTCTGATTGGCCTGATGCCATTGATGATGCAGCCCCGCCACCTAACCCAATGTTCATTGAAGGGCCACCGAGTACAATCAGTTTTGCACCAACCGTAATATCGCCTTTTTGTACGTGATCTGCACGGATGTTTCCGATACCACCCGCTAACATAATAGGCTTATGGTAACCACGTAATTCTTCACCATTGTGGCTGTTAACTTTTTCTTCATACGTTCTGAAATAACCTAATAGCGCAGGACGACCAAATTCATTATTGAATGCCGCCCCACCTAATGGCCCTTCCATCATAATATCCAAAGCCGTCACAATGCGCTCTGGTTTACCAAAATCTTCTTCCCAAGGCTGTTCAAAACCGGGAATGCGTAAGTTAGAAACAGAAAAACCGACTAAACCAGCTTTTGGCTTCGCGCCGCGCCCTGTTGCGCCTTCATCACGAATTTCACCGCCAGAGCCTGTTGCTGCTCCCGGCCATGGTGAAATCGCTGTTGGGTGGTTATGAGTTTCCACCTTCATTAAGATATGAGCATCTTCTTGGTGGTAGCGGTATGTACGTCCTTCAGGTTCAGGAAAAAAGCGGCCAACAGACGAACCTTCCATAACGGCGGCATTATCTTTATAAGCAGATAAAACATGGTCAGGTGTTTTTTCAAACGTATTTTTAATCATTTTAAACAGTGATTTAGGCTGTTTTTCACCATCAATTACCCAGTCTGCATTAAAGATTTTATGGCGGCAATGTTCTGAGTTTGCTTGCGCAAACATATAGAGCTCAACATCCGTTGGATTACGTTTTAACCCAGTAAATGCCTCTAACAGGTAATCAATTTCGTCATCAGCCAACGCTAGGCCCATTTCCCTGTTTGCTGTTTCCAATGCAAGGCGGCCACCCGTAATCACATCAATGGACTTCATTGGTGCTGGCTGTTGCTGCACAAACAGTGCACTCGCTTGTTCAAAAGAAGAAAAAATGCTTTCCATCATGCGATCATGCAAAATAGCGATCACTTCATGCCACTGTTCTTGGGTCAATGCATCACCTTGAACATAATAAGCAATCCCGCGTTCGATACGCTTTACTTGGCGAAGACCACAGTTATGTGCAATATCGGTGGCTTTTGAAGACCACGGAGAGATAGTTCCCGGACGAGGAGTGACTAAAATAAGCTTACCGAATGGCTCGTGCTCAGCCAGAGAAGGACCATACTTTAACAAACTGCTCAGTTTGCCTTGCTCACTATCACTCAACGGCGCTGATAATTCAGCAAAGTGCATATACTCAGCATAGATATCCGTGACAGGAAGCTGTTTTTCTGCAAACAGCGCCAAAAGGCGGGTAATACGAAATGCTGATAGAGCAGGTGAACCACGCAAAATTTCCATCGTCTTAATTTCTCTCTTTTAAACGCCAGCCCTGAACATGAAAGCAGGGAAACCGGAACACATTATAGAGCAATGTTCATCAATACGAAACCGTTTGCGTGATTAAAAATAAAGCGATTAGTTAAATATTATTCTGTGCTAAATACGATAATATAGGTTGCACCGTTCCTAAATGTTGAGCAAAATAGCCGACTACTGGAATTATAACCATTACTTAGCCATACTCTTTTATGGACATACAGCACCAGTCAATGCACGAGAAACTATTATTTGAATAACTTAAAAGTTAACTATTTAATTGTCGTGGTCATCGCGCTACTGGCTACTATGGTCATCGGTTTTAACGTCCGTTGGCCCAATACGCAGAATTCACAAATTAATAAAATTATTTCTCAAGGTGAATTACGTATTAGTGCCGTTAGCTCGCCACTTATCTATATTGATGAGCAAAAACAGCTGCGTGGGTTTGACTACGAGCTGGCTCAAGGCTTTGCCTCATACCTAGGAGTTAAACTCAAGATAACCATCCGCCCAACATTCGAGCAAATATTCGATGACCTTGAAAATGGCGATGCCGATATCGCGGTTGCGGGTTTACTGTATAACAAAGACCGTTTAGCCAAAACAAAAACTGGTCCAAGTTATCTTAATGTCACTCAACAACTTGTCTATCGCAAAGGAACAAATCGCCCCAAAAACTTCAATGAAATAACGGGTAAATTATTGGTAACAGCGGGTACGGCGCATGCAAGTACCTTGAAGGAACTCGCCAAGGAATACCCAAACCTAAAGTGGGAAGAAACCTCAAAATACAATACCAATCAAATCCTTGAAATGGTTGCCGATGGTGAGGTTGACTACACATTAGAAGACTCTATTGCCGTTGCACTACAGCAACGTATTCACCCGCAATTAGCGGTTGCTTTTGATTTATTGGATGATCATGCTGTTACTTGGTATATGCGTCGTAGTAAAGAAAACAGTTTAGATGCTGCGTTGCTTGATTTCTTCAACATCAGCCATGAAAGCGAATTACTTGCACGTCTTAATGAAAAATATTTCAGCCATGTAGAGTCTTTCGATTATTTCGATACAATGGCATTTATTAAAGCCATTGATAATAAACTCCCCGAGTATCAACCTCTATTTGAAAAATATGCTCAGGTAATTGACTGGAAATTATTAGCGGCTATTGCATGGCAAGAGTCCCATTGGGATCCTTTAGCGACCTCACCTACGGGGGTACGCGGGCTAATGATGCTAACAAAGCCAACCGCAACAACAATGGGTATTGCGGATAGGTTAGACCCGGAAGAAAGCATAAAGGGCGGCGCCGCTTATATTGCTTATATTATGGAGCGTTTACCTGAAACCATCGAAGAGGATGACCGTATCTGGTTTGCCCTTTCCGCCTATAATATGGGGTATGGGCATATGCAGGATGTCCGTAAATTAACTGAAATGTTAGGTGGAGACCCTAACCGGTGGTTAGATGTGAAAGCCCGCTTGCCTTTATTGACACAGAAAAAATATTACTCACAACTCACTTATGGTTATGCACGTGGCCACGAAGCTTATCGTTACGTTGAGAATATTCGTCGTTATCATCAAAGTTTAGTTGGTTACTTACAAAGCCAAGAAAGAAAACAGCATGCACTTGATATTGCACAAAAATCACTTATTTATTTAATTTCACCAGAAAACCTGACAGCAGCTGAGTCTCAAACGATTCAAAATCAGTCCCCTATTCCTGAAAAAGTGAGTACTACACATTTAGGGAAAATGAGTTCTGCAACGCAACCACCTAAAACACTTGAAGAAAAAAGACTACCATTAGGAAAGTATTTGCTTTCACTACATCCATCGCAAAATACCGATGAAACCGATGATAAAACGCCCATCACACCACTAAAAGCACCTGAGAAACCGTTATAAATCATGCTGAAATAAAATGGGAGCGCTAAAATTTACCATATTAGCGCTTTTGTTCTTTTTTTTGGGCTCTACGCAGCTTAAAAAAAGCACTCAGCATTGAAGAACATTGCTGTTCTAGAACACCACCAGTAACATCCACATAATGATTTAACCCTGCTTGCCCCATGATATCTAGGTAAGAACCACAAGCTCCAGTTTTAAAGTCCTTAGCACCATAAACTACACGGCTAATACGGCTGTGGATCATTGCACCTGCACACATAATACAAGGCTCTAACGTGACATATAAGGTGGTATCTAATAACCGATAATTTGATAGCTCTTGCCCTGCTTGTTGCAAAGCCATAATCTCAGCATGTGCAGTCGGATTGTGGTCAATAATAGAACGATTCCACCCCGAGGCAACCAAATGGTTATCTTTCACTAAGACCGCACCGACAGGAATTTCGCCAAGATCTTGTGCTTTTAGCGCAAGTTCAATGGCTTGTTGCATCCAATACTCATCAATTTCTATTTGTGTCACTCTTACCTCTAACCAATGCGTTTACACGTGATTATCCTTAAATGTTAGAATGACCGCAATTAAAATGCTTTTGCCTTTATAATAACAACCTAATTTTAATTGCTAAAAATCGCTAATTTAGCTGCAAAACCCATAAAGAAAGCGCCTACCGTACAATTTCCAAGTTTTGCAAGGAGCTGCTTTTCACGTAAAAAACGAGCTATCAAGTAACCACTAAAAATCAATAAGCTTAAGTATAAAAAACTGACTAATTCTAAGATCGTCGCGAGTACAAGATAAGGCACCCATGCATGAGAGTAATTAAAATCAACAAATTGTATAAAGAAAGAAATATAAAATAGAATTGCTTTCGGGTTTGTTAAGCTCAGCACTAAGGCTCGAGTAAAATGGTTTTCTGTTTTAGTTTTAATTGAAATAGTGTCAGTGCCGTCTTGATTCGACTTCTTATGCATAAATGTGCTATATAAAATCTTACAACCTAAATATAGTAAATAAGCAGCCCCTAAATAGCGCACTATCATAAATAATGTTGGAGAAGCTTTGATTACCGAAGCTACACCAATGAATGACAGGAAAATTAATATCCCATCCCCAGTAAATACCCCTAGAGCAGCCCGATAACCAAACCGAGCCCCACTCGAAGTGCTTGTTTTTAATACATATAATGAATTAGGCCCTGGCACGATAATGATTAAAACAAGCCCAGCTAGGTAAGTCCAAAAGTTAAGAACACCAAGATTTTCGAACATATTTTCAACCCTTTATCTTTTTTATTATTTTTATCACAACTTTCAATCTTTGTGAATATTTATTCAATTAATTAGATATATGAAATGAACTAATAATAAAGATTATTTTAAATCTAACTTATTTATTTATGATAACTAGGCAATCAAATTATTATTCATTATTAATAGTAAAAGGAATAAATATATGGCTATCATTAGAAGATTGGTACAAGACGGTTCATTTGAAGAGTTTTATCCAACAACAATGACATTCAATGCCGCAAAGCGTAATTATTTTTTAGGCCATTCAAAAGATAAAACTTACGTTGTCTATGCCATGGCTGATAACGGTAAAATTGAACCAAATGCTCCTGCGCAAAAAGGAAAATTAAGATCCTACCTTGGTAATATTCAAGCATTTTATGATACAGTAGATAATAAACAATACTTATATGGATATAATTTAAGCGAGAAAATCGTCGAATTATATGAAATTGACGATAAAGCTGGCATAAAACTACTCTATGTTGATGAATTTACTGTTGGAAGTACAATTCAATCGGCAACTCTATTTATCGCCAATGGCCTTATCCATATATTCAGTCAAGCTGAAAAAGATAAAAGCTGGAAAACCCATAGCTATAGCATCATATAATACCTTCCTTATATTACGTATATTTTATGACACCTTAAATTAGTCACAAGGGGGTATTAATTTGCCCCTTATTTAAATAATCAACTTTAAAATCATATTTTAATAAAGAAAGAAAAGCGGTATAAGATCATCAACATTAAAACTTCACCACACTATTAACATTAGGTCTATTTAAATAAATAATCTTATCTTTCACCCTAGTTTCGATTATTTAGCATAGGTATATTTACATTCTTATCTTAATTCACTTTATTATTACATTCTAGTTTACTGATTATTTAAAAATAGAAAATAACGATCCAGATGTGAATACAATAACAGAAAAGGATACCAATATTCTGGTATAGCAAAAAATTGAACACTAAAAACACAAATTTATCATTTAAATGATGTAAAACATCTACACTATGATTTGTTGTTACTTTTTTCAGGCTTTGCAGGTAAAATACATGGCATAAAAATATAAAAACCAAACGAAAGTAACGAATAGGTGCAAGGTATAAGTTACTAGTTTTTAACTTAATACAATGTAAATCACTGATATGTCTTTATTAATTACAAAACGCTGTATCAATTGCGATATGTGTGAACCCGAATGCCCAAATGATGCAATATTTATGGGTGACGAAATTTACGAAATTGACTCAACACTATGTACTGAATGTGTAGGCCATTACGACAAACCTACTTGCCAGTCCGTTTGCCCAATTACTAATACAATCATCACAGATCCTCAACATATCGAAACTGAAGAACAGCTTTGGGATAAGTTTGTTGCAATTCATCACGCCGATAAAATTTAGGTTTAACTTCACTTATATCCAATTATTTATCTAGTTATCCTTAAATGCTGCCAGTGATTTTTACTGGCAGCTCGGTATTACATTGATTCAAGAAATACTTTCTATGATAACTGTAGCAGATGCATAGTGACGTTCATCGGTAATAGAAACATGGTAATGCGTAACTTTTAACCGATTCGCCAGCTCCAATGCCTCCCCAGTTAAACTTAATAATGGTTTCCCCAATTTGTCATTGGTTACTTCAAATTGGTTAAAGGCCAAACCATTACGGATCCCTGTTCCTAATGCTTTTGCTGCCGCTTCTTTAACTGCAAAGCGTTTTGCTAAAAAACGAGCTGGCTTTGATTGCTGTTGATATTGGGCTAATTCATTCTCAGTTAGAATTCTTTTCGCCAGACTATCACCGGTTCGTTCAAGCACCGACTCAATTCGAGCAATCTCAACAATATCCGTTCCTAATCCAACAATGGCCATTATTTACGTGCTTCTAATAAGATTTTTTTCATGTCAGTAACCGCTTGAGCTAACCCACTAAACAAAGCACGGCCAATAATTGCATGGCCAATATTAAGCTCATAAATTTCAGGTAACTGTGCAATACGTTGAACGTTATGGTATGTCAAACCATGACCTGCATTGACTTTAATTCCTTTACTCGCCGCATATATAACGCCATCATGAATACGGCGAAACTCAAGTTCTTGCTCCTGTTCTGTTTTAGCATCTGCATAGGCTCCTGTATGGATTTCAATAAACGGAGCACCACACTCTTGCGCAGCATCAATTTGTGCGTGGTCTGCATCAATAAACAATGAAACTAAAATACCCGCTTCTGTGAGGCGTTTAACAGCATCTGCAACTTTCTGTTTTTGCCCTGCGACATCTAAACCGCCTTCCGTGGTCACTTCCTCCCGTTTTTCAGGTACTAAACAGCAGAATGCAGGCTTAATACGACAAGCAATCTCTACCATTTCGTCCGTTACCGCCATTTCAAGATTCATTCGAGTTTGAATGGTTTCATTTAGCAATGTGACATCTCTATCTGTAATATGACGGCGGTCTTCACGTAAATGAATGGTGATACCATCAGCTCCCGCTTGTTCAGCAACGAACGCAGCTTGTACAGGATCTGGATATTGAGTTCCTCTTGCATTTCTAACCGTTGCAATATGGTCGATATTTACGCCTAACAAAAGCTCTGCCATTTTTTATTCCCCATTAATAAACACTAACAAACTCATCTACCTACTATCCTACTGTAATTTTCTCCTTTGAGGGAATAAATCTCTCACCATTCGAAGCAAATTCCAATCTGTATATCCTGTTTCAGTATTTGTATTTTATTTTTGCGAAGCGCTTCGTAAGATTTTGTACCAGTGAAATAAATGTATTGTCTGAAAGAGCCAGTTCCGCTAAAAAGACACATGAGAAAAGGATATATTGTAGTAATCGAGGTGTAACAAACTAGATAAAAAATAAAATGAAAAACAATTTTAGCTCTGTTTGTTATGTGTAACTGGCGAGTAAGTAAACTGTCGAAATAATTCTCTGCTTTTTAAAGGTTTACCGCCTAAATATGGTTTTAAAGCAAGTCGGGTAAAACGTTTTGCTGCTTTGAGCGTATCTGCGTCAGGAAATTCTCGACTCGCCAATGACTTAAGTTGTTTACCCGTAAAACTAAGCTGGTCAACAACCAAGCTACCAATAAACCCTTTTTCTTCTCTATACCGGTAAGTCATTGTGTCAGAAACGGGCTCTCCGCTGCCAGCGCAATGTAAAAAATCAACACCATAACCAAGGTAAGAAAGCAGAGCCAATTCAAACCGACGCAATGCAAATTCAGGGGTGTGCTCACTTGCGGCAAGGATCTGTAAGCATGAAAGGTAATCAAAAAATAGTGAGGAATATGGTGTACCAAATTCTAATACACGTGCGGTTAATTCATTAAGGTATAAACCACTATATAGAACGGTTCCCGTTAAAGGGAGAGCCAAAGACACAGGGTCGGCATTGATTAAGGTTTTGATTTCACCTTTGCCCCCCCAACGGATTAACAAAGGTGTGAAGGGCTGTAAACAGCCCCTTAATGGTGAACGATTACGGCGAGCGCCTTTTGCAAGTAAGCGTATTTTTCCTTCGCCTTCAGTAAAAAAATCGAGCAATAAACTAGTTTCACTGTAAGGCCTTGAATGGAGTACAAACGCACGCTGCCAACCACTCACTTTGCCACCTACTATTTTAGGTCGTCAACATAACCCAGGCTACGTAATGCTCTTTCGTCATCAGCCCAGCCAGATTTAACCTTAACCCAAAGCTCAAGGTGTACCTTGTTATCAAACATTCTTTCCATATCGATACGCGCTTCGGTACCGATGGTTTTCAGTTTGCTACCTTTGTTACCAATAACCATTTTCTTTTGGCCTTCACGCTCAACAAGAATCAAGCCATTGATATGGTAAATACCCGCTTCTGTTACCTTAAATTGTTCAATTTCAACCGTCACCGAATATGGTAGCTCATCACCTAAGAAACGCATGAGCTTTTCACGGATAATCTCAGATGCCATAAAACGCTGAGAACGGTCAGTAATATAGTCTTCAGGAAAATGATGAATAGCTTCAGGTATATGTTGTTTAACAATTTTAGCAATTGTATCCACACCAGTACCTTTTTCTGCACTGATAGGAACAACATCTAAAAAATTCATTTTCTGACTGATCATACTGATATGTGGCAACAGTATGGTTTTATCAGTCACATTATCAATTTTGTTAATTGCCAATATAACAGGGCAACGCAAGCTAGATAACTTAGTCAGTACCATTTCATCATCAGCGGTCCAATTAGTTCCTTCAACAACAAAAATAACTAATTCAACATCACCAATTGAACTGGATGCAGCGCGATTCATTAAACGGTTAATTGCACGTTTTTCTTCAATATGAAGTCCTGGGGTATCAACATAAATAATTTGGTAATTATCTTCTGTGTGGATCCCCATAATACGATGGCGAGTCGTCTGTGGCTTTCTCGAAGTAATCGAAACTTTTTGCCCCAGTAATTGATTCAATAATGTCGATTTACCGACATTTGGCCGTCCAACTATGGCAACAAAACCACAGTGGGATTGTAATTCACTCATTCAAGCTCCAAAATTTTCAATGCTTGCTCTGCTGCTGCTTGCTCCGCTTTACGACGGCTTGAGCCAACGCCATTAATCGGTTGGTCAATACCACTGACTTGGCAGTGGATCGTAAATTCTTGATCGTGAGCTTCACCTTTGACCTGAACAACCAAATAATTAGGTAGTGGTAAATGGCGCCCTTGCAGATATTCTTGTAACCTTGTTTTCGGGTCTTTTTGCTTATCACCCGGACTGATCTCAACCAGTCTACTTTGATACCAATCTAAAATAATTCTTTCGATCGTTTGGATATCACTATCTAAAAAAATACCACCGATCAGTGCTTCAACAGTATCAGCAAGGATAGATTCGCGACGAAAACCACCACTTTTTAATTCCCCCGGTCCTAAACGTAAACATTCACCGAGTTCAAATTCGCGTGCGATTTCTGCTAATGTATTTCCGCGTACAAGCGTTGCTCGCATACGACTCATATCCCCCTCGTCTACCTTTGGAAAACGGTGGTATAAGTCATTTGCAATCACAAAACTCAAAATCGAGTCACCTAAAAATTCTAGGCGTTCATTATGTTTGCTGCTTGCACTTCTATGTGTCAATGCTTGGATTAATAACTCGTTCTGTTTGAATTGATAACCAAGCTTACGTTGTAATCTTTCTATTAAAGAGGGGTTCATGTGCGCCCAACCATTTTTATTTGATAAAAAAGCACACGCAACAGACCTGTAAAATTCACCATTTTACAAAACTGTTGCGTTTGCACTGACTCCTTATGCTTCCATATATTTTACAGCTCAGTGAAACTAATTATAAAAATCCATTAGTTACAATAAGTTAAAATGGGAGAGTTAATAATTGGGGAGCCAATAATATTAATTAATCTATATTGTACACTGGGTAAAACAATAATGCTTCGGATAATACGGGTTTTCAAACGAAAACCCGTATTTGTAGCATTTAGCTAGACCCACTAACCAAATTATAGTGGACCAATTCGACTAAAGCGAATACCTGTCGGCCATTCATTTTCTTGCTTATCAAGACTTAACCAAATAAATACCGCGCGACCAACTAAATTCTCTTCCGGCACAAAGCCCCACATACGACTGTCAGAGCTATTATCCCTGTTGTCACCCATCATAAAGTAGTGCTTTTCAGGAACAATCCATTCATTCTTCGGCATACCTGGTTGCAAATATTTTGCTTCCGTAATTGCTTGACGAATAATCAAAATTTGATGCTCAACCGTATCCAATTTTTCACTACGTTCGTATTGACGCAATGCATTTCTTGGTAGAGGTTGGTCTAATGGAATTTCATAATTGCCCTTTTGGTTATCAACAACAGAACCGATATCAAGGAACATTGTCCATTCACTCGGCGCCAGAGGACCATAAACAATAGGTAAGGTCTCTGTACATTTGTTATCTGCACAATTAGGGTAAATTGTGAGTTCCTTTGCATCTGGGTTATAAATAATTTTATCACCCGGCATTCCAATAACTCGTTTTACAAAATCAACATTAGGATCTTTAGGGTATTTAAAAACTGCGATATCACCACGTTTCGGTTTACCTGTTTCGATTAATGTCGTTTGTGTGATTGGATCTTTCAAACCATAAGCAAATTTCTCAACCAACATAAAATCGCCAACTAACAACGTTGGCATCATTGACCCTGAAGGTATTTGAAATGGCTCATAAATAAATGAACGCACAATCAGTACAATCGCTAACACAGGGAAAATAGACGACCCTGTTTCAAGCCAAGATGGACGGCGGACAGCATTCGCCATATCCGCCTCACTCACTGCGCCATTTGTTGCATCCTGTAACTGTTTAAGTTTTGCTTTACGCGCAGGTGCAAATTTAAACTTGTCTAAACACCATATAATCCCAGTGATTAATGTTGCCAGTGTTAGGATCAAGGCAAAGGTGTTAGCCATTGAGACTCCTTGTAAACTTAGTCTTTACCAACATGCAATATAGCAAGGAACGCTTCTTGTGGTAGCTCAACGTTACCAACTTGCTTCATGCGTTTCTTACCATCCTTTTGCTTCTGTAACAGTTTTTTCTTACGGCTAACGTCACCGCCATAACACTTAGCAAGTACGTTTTTACGCAGTTGTTTAACTGTAGAACGAGCAATAATGTGGTTACCGATCGCAGCTTGAATCGCAATATCGAACTGCTGACGCGGGATCAACTCTTTCATTTTTTCAACCAGTTCACGGCCGCGATATTGAGAATTCGCACGGTGAGTGATCAAGGCCAAAGCATCTACACGCTCATTGTTGATAAGAACATCAACACGCACCATGTCTGATGCTTGGAAACGTTTAAATGCATAATCTAAAGATGCATACCCACGAGACGTTGATTTTAAGCGGTCGAAGAAATCCAATACCACTTCTGCCATTGGGATTTCATAAGTCAACGATACTTGATTACCATGATAGACCATATTGGTCTGAACGCCACGTTTCTCAATACAAAGTGTAATAACGTTACCTAAATATTCTTTAGGCATCAGCATATGACACTCTGCGATTGGTTCGCGTAATTCTTCAATATTGTTCAATGCCGGTAGCTTAGATGGGCTATCGACATACACGATATCACCATTGGTCTGCTGCACTTCATACACTACAGTTGGCGCAGTGGTAATCAAATCAAGGTCATATTCACGTTCTAAACGTTCTTGAATGATTTCCATGTGCAGTAAGCCAAGGAAACCACAACGGAAACCGAAACCTAGCGCAGTAGAAGTTTCTGGCTCATAAAATAAAGACGCGTCATTTAGACTTAACTTACCTAGTGCATCACGGAATGATTCATAGTCATCAGAACTGACTGGGAATAAACCAGCGTAAACCTGTGGTTTAACCTTTTTAAAACCAGGTAATGCTTTATCCGCTGGATTACGAGCCCCTGTTAGCGTATCCCCAACTGGGGCACCAGTGATGTCTTTAATTGCACAAACTAACCAGCCCACTTCACCGCAACTCAAAACATCACGGTCGATTTGCTTAGGTGTGAAAATACCGAGGCGATCTGCATTATATACTTGCCCGGTGCTCATCACTTTAATTTTATCGCCTTTTCTCAATGTTCCGTTTTTAATACGGATCAATGAAACAACGCCTAAATAGTTATCAAACCACGAGTCAATAATAAGTGCTTGCAAAGGCGCATCCGCATCCCCAATCGGAGGTGGGATCTCTTTAACAAGGCGTTCAATCACATCTTGAACACCAATACCTGTTTTTGCAGAGCAGCGAACTGCATCATGCGCGTCAAGACCAACAATATCTTCTATTTCATCAGCAACACGCTCAGGATCTGCAGCGGGTAAATCAATTTTATTTAAAACCGGAACCACTTCTAAATCCATTTCGATAGCGGTATAGCAGTTTGCCAAGGTTTGAGCCTCAACGCCTTGCCCTGCATCAACCACCAGCAAAGCACCTTCACAGGCTGCTAATGAACGAGATACTTCATAAGAGAAGTCTACGTGACCCGGGGTGTCAATGAAGTTTAATTGGTAAGTTTCACCATCTGACGCCTTATAATCAAGCGTCACGCTCTGTGCTTTAATAGTGATCCCACGCTCACGCTCTAAGTCCATCGAGTCTAAAACTTGTGCCGCCATTTCGCGGTCGGTTAAGCCACCACAAATTTGAATAATGCGATCTGACAAGGTCGACTTACCATGGTCGATATGAGCAATGATGGAAAAGTTTCTTATATTATTGATTTTCAAGGTAATATCTTCTTTTAAATTGCCTTACAAAATCAGCTTTGTGCAAGTATCGCGACAAAACTAAAATGCTATGATTATCACAAGATTGTTAATTAGCAGCATTTTACATATAAGAACCCGCTAACACAAAGATTCAATGTAAAACAACTGTAAACCTGCATCAGGTTAATAGGTTAGTCGTCATAATTCATCATTAATACAAACCACATCAACCACGCTTATAGCCATAATCAATCTATTGTAATTTCTAACTCAAAACAGACAAAATATGTTAATGACTTTATTAGCCATAATACTATTTGTATGTTAATTAATTCTAATCCACAAAAAAGGGAAACATATGTTCCCCTTTCAATTGATAATATCAAATTAACCTTCTAACTCAACATATTGAAATTTAGCAATTAATTTGTACTGAAAGCTCGCTCGGAGGCAACCCTATCTGTAAAACAACAGGTTGAAAAGCTTCATCATCGCGCAAATTTGACGCTAGCCTACGCGCAACATAAAAACCAATAATACCACCAATTACACCTGAAATCGCTATCCAGAACTGCTCAAAATCAAACGCCTGCGCTAAGCCAGCAAAAATAAACAACCCCAAAATGGGTGTTAAGTAAACTAACAGCGCTGAGCGAATTAAACTCCCCTCAGGGATGCCCACTTCAATTTTCTGCCCTTCAACTAGTGGTTGTTCAATTGCGATTTCTAATTCATGTTCCGTATTTGGCCCAATTTTGCTTAAAGCATAAGAACCACAGGTTTTACGAGCACCGCAACTACCACAGCCGGATGAAGAACCATAGCGCAATAAAGCCCTACCGTTTTGCCAACGGACTACTGTTGCCCACTCTTTTACCATAATTTACTCCCGAAACTGAATACTACCTGCTACCACTTGTGCTGTTGCTAATGGTAATTCACCAATGATAGTGATGACATTTTGCTTTTGCGTCATTGTGTAAATAGTTCGACGCCCATTTTGAAGCGGTTGATCGAGTAACGGGCCTTTAGTCGATTTTGTCACATTTACAGAAAAGGTAAATAAACCATCACTAAACATTGCGGTTTCAACCACGTCATCTTCAGCTAATTTTCGCGAAGAACGGGATATTTCTTCAAAACCAGGTGGTAACATGCCAACTTGCCACTTAAAGGAAGGATTTCCATTTTTAGGGGAAATCAATAATGGCGGCATATTCACTTTACTTAACGCAAGTAATGAATCCTTAACTGTTTGGCTATCTAGCACCGTCGAGATCACACGAAATTGTTCTAATGTTTGGCTATTATTATCGAGAAGGTCGATACGTAATGGCAATTTCGTTTCTTCATCGATCAATACTACATAGTTAAACCGAGAATTGTCTTTCGATATTATGCGAATTACTAATGCTGGCCTATCGCCAATGTGGGTCCGCCCTGCATCAATAAAATTATAATAAGGTTTAATCTGTTGATAATTGGCAAAAACTACTGATGGTAAATTATCAACTATATATTTACCATTTAAGCTGAATGCATCAAAACCAGGTTCAAAGTAACTGATGCTATTGCCTTTTTGAACAATTTCACGACGCGATGAATCCATTTGGATCATTTGTGAAACAGGTTCACCATTAATGATGGCATGGCGGTAACGTACAGGTGTTATTGATTGCGGACTGAATGTCATATAAGACATTTCGTAAGAGAGGTTCTGGGCAGCATTTCCCATTTCTTTAAAAAGAACATCGGCATCTAGTTCAGATGCCGAAGCTTGATTAGAAATAATCAGGCTGCCCGTCAGGCAGATGACGGATAACCATTTGTTCATTATTGCAATTTAACTCCTGCTGAAGACGCAGGTTTTACAGACTCTTGATATTGCTGGTTAAGCATCGAGCGTCTTTCAATTTCATACTGTTGCAGCATCGCATTAATACGTTGATTTTGTTGCTCAACTTGTTGAATTTGCTGCTCATTACCAAATAATTGATTATCTGAGATATTTAAGCTAACTGGCGCCCCGCTGCCAACAGGAATAGTATTAAACATTGGCTCATCAACCGGTGAGTCAACGGTATTACTTTGGTTGTATTGTTGAACCCCAACAATAACCGCCAAAGACACACAAGCTGCAACACCAATTTGAGTCAGCTGGCTCGCCCAAGGACGAATTTTACCCCAGAATGGGAAAGCCCCCCAAGTCGCAGGCTCTGGCTGCGATTCGACAACTACCTGAGGATTAATACGCACAGCTTCATTCTCTAATGCTGCCGCAACTTTACTTGCAATATCGAAGTGCATGACTTCATTAGTATCGTTACGCAGAGTATCACGAATAAGATGATAGCTCTCCCAACGTTGTTTTAACGTTGAATCACGTGAAATAGCGTTGACCAGTTCTAAGTCTAGTACTTCGCCATCCATCATTGCGGAAAGTTTCTCTCTTTGCATGCCCAATTACCTTCAGTTAATTGCATCACAATTATATTTAATTGACTGATTTAACAGACTAATACTGTTGAATCAGAGGCTGAACTTTATTATCAATCGCTTCCCTTGCCCTAAAAATACGAGAACGTACGGTGCCAACAGGGCAATCCATTATTTCTGCGATTTCTTCATAGCTCAAACCATCTAACTCGCGGAGAGTAATTGCCATTCTAAGATCTTCTGGCAGCGATTCGATGGTCCGGAAAACAACTTTCTTTAATTCATCAGACAACATTAAGTTCTCTGGGTTCGAAATTTCTTTTAAGGCACTCGCGGTTTCAAAGTTTTCTGCATCACTCGCTTCCAAGTCCGACGCAGGTGGGCGTCTATCTTGGGCAACTAAATAATTTTTAGCTGTATTTACCGCAATCCGATAAAGCCAAGTATAAAATGCGCTGTCACCACGAAACGAACCAATGGCGCGATAAGCTTTTATAAATGACTCCTGCGCAACGTCAGGCACATCTGCTTGCGGTACATAGCGGGATACTAGGCTTGCGACTTTATGCTGATATTTTATCACCAATAAGTTGAAAGCTTGTTGATCGCCTTTTTGTACCTTTTCAACCAAAATCTGGTCGGTCAGTTGCTCGCTCATTCCAGGAAGTATCTCCCGAATTCAGGCCGATAATATGTTAACTTGATCATGTTCTCCCTTCCTAAAGCAAGCACTACTTTGAGTAGTAGAACTCGTTGAAGTTCAATTTAATCTAAAAAAATAGTCAAAAATTTACAAAACTGATAAAAAAATTACTGAGATGATCTTAAAGATCCTTATTAAAACAACTGCCTATAATATTCTTTCAGGCCTATAAGACAGCATACAGATTTTAGGCGCGAATGCGATAGCTATCACACTAAAAGCATTTGAATACGTAAATAGCGCTAGGTCAATATACTGTGCCTTAACAACCATCCACTCATAGCAATAGGACACTCGATAGGCTAACATAAAAAACTCAATACATACTATTATATACATGCAAACACTTATGAACGAATCCACACAGCATTACACTGATATTTTAATCATTGGGAGTGGTGTCGCAGGACTTTCAGCTGCCTTACGGCTCGCCCCTTTTCATCAAGTGACCATTCTCAGTAAAAGCAGCCTCAGCGAAGGGGCATCATATTACGCACAAGGTGGTATTGCCGCCGTTTTTGATGACACTGACAGCATCGAATCCCATGTAGAAGATACCCTAATTGCTGGTGCAGGTATCTGCCAGAAAGAAGCTGTTGAGTTTATTGCCTCCAATGCGAAACATTGCGTGCAATGGCTTATTGACCAAGGTGTTTTATTCGATACTGAAATTACCGAAAGCGGTGAAACACAGTATCATTTAACCCGTGAAGGTGGCCATAGTCATCGGCGGATCCTCCATCATGCTGATGCCACAGGAAAAGAAGTTGAAACCACGCTAGTTGACCTCGCTTTTGCCCACCCAAACATTCATATTAAAGAACGCTATAATGCCGTCGACCTTATCCTTTCTAATGAGGCTGAATCGCCACGAATTTTAGGCGCTTACGTATGGAACCGCCAAAAAGAGCAAGTTGAAACCATTCGAGCGAAAACGATTGTTCTAGCAACGGGCGGCGCGGCTAAAGTTTATCAATATACCACTAACCCTGATATTTCTTCTGGTGATGGTATCGCAATGGCGTGGCGGGCTGGCTGCCGTGTTGCTAACCTTGAATTTAATCAATTCCACCCAACGTGTTTATTTCACCCACAAGCACGCAATTTCTTATTAACTGAAGCATTACGTGGTGAGGGGGCTTACCTCAAGCGTCCTGATGGTAGCCGATTTATGCCAGATCACGACGATCGCGGTGAACTTGCCCCTCGCGATGTTGTTGCACGAGCTATTGACCATGAAATGAAACGCCTTGGTGCTGATTGCATGTATTTGGACATTAGCCATAAGCCTAGCGATTTCGTTAAAAACCATTTCCCGACTATTTATGCGAAATTGATGACTTTAGGGTTAGACCTCACTCAAGAGCCCATCCCTATCGTCCCAGCGGCCCATTACACATGCGGTGGTGTAATTGTCGATGAAACGGGTATGACTGATATCAAGAATCTCTATGCAATTGGCGAAGTTAGCTACACTGGCTTACATGGTGCAAACCGTATGGCATCCAATTCGCTATTAGAATGCTTGGTATATGGTTGGGCGGCGGCAGAAAATATTAATAAAACGATTAAACAGATCGGCGAAATCCCCTATTTATCTGAATGGGATGAAAGCCGAGTACATAACTCAGATGAACAGGTTGTTATTCAACATAACTGGCATGAATTACGCTTATTTATGTGGGATTACATGGGAATTGTGAGAACCACAAAACGGCTTGAGCGCGCACTGCGTCGCATCCATCTATTGCAGCAAGAAATTCACGACTACTATGCAAATTTCCGCATTTCAAATAACTTACTTGAATTACGTAACCTAGTTCAAGTCGCTGAATTAATGGTTCGTTGTGCATTAGAACGCAAAGAAAGCCGTGGATTACATTACAACTTGGATTACCCAGAACCACTTCCTAATTCAGGCCCCACTATTTTAAAACCTGAATAACGTGAGCTAGGGCCGGCCTTTGAGCCGGCTTTAATATTTCACATAAAATGGCTGAATTAGTTTACGAAATTCATCGGTATACTCACCCTTTTCATCTTTGAGTGCCAGCGATGTCACTTGTGTTTGTATCTCTTGCAGTTGAATGCCCAATAGCATGCGATGGTAGACCGTTGTAGGTTTATCACTAACATTGACGCGAAAAGCGGTAAACCAACCTGAATTCTCAGCCATCTTCTGTATTTTTTCACCAACTTCATAGGGCAGCACTAAACAAAATAGTCCATGAGATGTAAGACAGGATTTTGCACTTTCGAGTAATACATCATGAGTTAATGTCGCGGTATATCTCGCTTGGTCTCGTTTTTCATCCCGACACGCAACCGCAGGTTCAAAGTAAGGTGGGTTACTAACAATCAAATCATATTGAAGCGATAACAACTGGCTGTAACTCACAATGTCTTGATTGATGACATGTAAACGATCCGCCCATGGGGATTCAATAAAATTTTCTTGTGCTTGCACTGCCGCGTCACTATCTAACTCGACGGCATCAACACATAACATTGCATTTCTTTGTGCTAGCATCAATGCTATTAGCCCACTACCGCTACCAATATCCAATACAGACTGAACACCGTCTACAGGAGCCCAAGCCCCCAATAGCACACCATCCGTCCCCACTTTCATCGCACATCGGTCATGAGCCACAAAAAACTGTTTAAACGTAAAACCGCCTTTACGGTAATTCTTTTTTTGCTTACACATGCAAACACTCTAATTGGCTAATACTTGTTCGAACATTCTCATACTAAGCAAATAAAAGTCATAATTTAACCTATTTGCTACAATATAATTCTCATAATATGAGAATTATATTTGAGACGAAAAAAATTTACTGATAAGTTCGAAAAAAAGGAGATGCCATGAACAGTATAAATAGAACCTTAGACATCTTGTCTTACATCACAACTTGCGCATCTCCAGTGACGCCACAGTCTATCTCATCAGCGTTAGAGATCCCATTATCAACCGTCTATCGTTTACTAACAATTCTCATAGATTGGGAATTTGTATCTCACGCAAAACAATATGGAACATACTGTGTTGGCTCGCAGAGTATCAAAAATCAAGAAAAATACTATCACCACAGTTTATTGATGAGCGCGTCTAAACAAGAACTGCAAACTTTAGCGAAAAAAACCCAAGAAACCGTGGCGATTATCACCTCAAATTTACGAGAGACCATTTGTGTCGACATGATTGAGAGTGAACAAGCGCTGCGCTGCTCTTTTATTATTGGCCGGGGCAATACTTTAGTTAAAGGAGCAAGTGCGAAAACATTGTTAGCTTTTCGTCATGAACTCTATCAAAACCAAGTACTTGAAGCTCATACAAAGCAGTTAACCACTGAACAACAAAAAATAAAGCTACAACAAGATTTACAACAGATACGCAAACAAGGTTACGGCATGTCTGTGAGTGAAATCGATGAAGGCGTACTGGGTGTTTCTGCACCGATTTTCAAAGGTAATGATGTGTTAGCTGTCGTTTCAGTTATGGCACCTGAATTTCGCTCTACACATCGCGTGGATGAATTTATCACGCACACCTGCCAAACAGCGCATAACATCACTAAATTAATTAACTTGGAGTAACTATGACACAACCTTTCCAATGGCAAGGGCGCACAGATGGTGAAACACAAGAACATTTGCGCATCCACCAAGTCATTAATAAACACACACCTGCCAAGTTTGCATTAATTGGTTTTGCTTCTGATGAGGGCGTTCGACGCAATAAAGGCCGCCAAGGTGCAAAAGCAGGCCCTGATGCAATTCGTCATCAACTGGCAGGGTTGCCTATTCATCAGCCGATTGCAATCAAAGATGCCGGTACAATTCGCTGTGATGATGGCAATTTAGAAGCAGCACAGCGCCGTTTATCCGACCAACTTATCGTCCTCCTCGCTGATAACCAAAAACCGATTGTCCTTGGCGGCGGTCATGAAGTTGCATTTGCGAGCTTCCAGGGCCTGTTTGACTACGTTGAACAACATCAAGCGGGTAAAACGATTGGTATTATTAACTTTGATGCACATTTTGATTTGCGTGAAGCCCCTGTTGCCACTTCTGGCACTCCATTTTTACAATCTGCCATGTTGTGCCAGCAACACCAACGCTCTTTCAAATATTTATGTCTAGGTATCGCAGATCATGGCAATACAAAAGTATTATTCGATACCGCAGATACGCTAGGTTGCCAATATATCCGCGATAAAGAACTCGCTTATTCTAAGCTACCTCAAGCGATTGAAAAAATTAAAAAATTTATTGACGAAGTAGACTATTTATATGTCACCGTTGATTTAGATGTCTTTTCTGCCGCTATTGCACCGGGCGTTAGTGCACCAGCACCAAAAGGCATTTCTACTGAAATTTTTGATGAATTGTTTGCCATTATCAAGAGCAGCCAAAAAATTGCGGTTTTTGATATCGCAGAATGTAATCCTGAATTTGATATTGACAACCATACCGCCAAACTCGCGGCTTATTTGATATACCAATATTTATTCTAATAAAACAACACAACAACTCGACTGATAAATACACTGTTTCTCACGCTGTTAAGATTATTAATTTTCAAACACCACAATAAAAATAGCTTTGAAGTTGATTATCAAACTAGCCGTAACACAATAACTTAATGGTTTTTAACTATTAAATTTCGCGTTACAGCTAGGCAGCAAGTGACGTTATCCCTAGGAGCATACAAAAGTATGTGACTAGGGTAACGGAGCGCGGCCAACAACGCTGTAGCGCAATAACTTAATGGTTTTTAACTATTGAATTTCGCGTTACAGCTAGGCGGCAAGTGACGTTATCCCTAGGAGCATACAAAAGTATGTGACTAGGGTAACGGAGCGCGGCCAACAACGCTGTAGCGCAATAACTTAATGGTTTTTAACTATTGAATTTCGCGTTACAGCTAGGGCAAGTGACGTTATCCCTAGGAGCATACAAAAGTATGTGACTAGGGTAACGGAGCGCGGCCAACAACGCTGTAGCGCAATAACTTAATGGTTTTTAACTATTGAATTTCGCGTTACAGCTAGGCGGCAAGTGACGTTATCCCTAGGAGCATACAAAAGTATGTGACTAGGGTAACGGAGCGCGGCCAACAACGCTGTAGCGTGAAAGACAACAGTTAAAAAGGGAAAAATATGATTCTACACCTCGACACACTCTCCACCCTCTTCCTAACGGTGATCTGCTTACTCATGGGGATCCACTTGAAGAAACGTATCGAATGGCTACAGCGCTTTTGTATCCCTTCTCCCGTCATTGGCGGCTTTCTGGTTAGTTTGATTATTTGGGGGCTCAAATCATTTAATCTGGCCGAAATCAATTTTGATACCAGTTTACAAACCTTCTTAATGGTCGCTTTCTTTACCACTATTGGTATTGACGGCAGCTTCCGTATTTTAAAAAGTGGTGGTCGGTTACTCTTTATCTACCTGTTTATCTGCTGGTTTGTGGTTATTTTCCAAGACACCTTTGGTGCAGGCCTTGCTCATTTACTCGGTGTTGATCCCGTTATTGGTATCATGGCTGGTGGCGTTTCTCTTACTGGGGGACATGGTGGTGCAGCAGCCTTTGGTGGCATGGCTGAGGGCCTTGGCGTGCAATCCGCAACGGTTGCCGCAATTGCCGCAGCAACATTCGGCCTAATTACAGGAAGTTTACTTGGTGGTCCGATTGCAACATTCTTAATTAAGAAATTTAACGTGCAGATTAAAGCTGATGAAAATGTTGAGCGAGTTCAAGTTCCTGAAACCATTGCTGGAAAAATTGAATCCATCGATGCTCACGCCTTTTTAAAAATGCTAGCACTTGTTCTTGGAATTATGGTTATTGGTCAATTCGCTTCAGCGCAATTTACCAAAGCAACCGGGTTTTCTTTGCCGAGCTATGTTGGAGCAATGATCATTGCGATTGTTATTCGCAATATTAATGACCAAGTAGAATTATTCCGTATTAACCAAAAGTCGGTTGACCTTATCTCTGAAGTTTCGCTTGGCCTATTTTTGACTATGGCGATGATGTCATTGAAAATATGGGAGCTAAAAGCTGTTGCTTTGCCATTATTCACCATTCTATTGGCGCAAGTGATTATTTTAATTCTATTAGTTGTCTTTGTCATTTTCCGCTTATTAGGCAAAAACTACGATGCCGCAGTAATGTGTGCAGGCCTAATGGGGCACGGCTTAGGTGCGACGCCAAATGCAATGGCGAATATGTCCTCTGTTTGTGAACGTTACAAACAAGTGTCAATGAAAGCTTTCATGATTGTGCCACTCAGTGGTGCCGTGCTCATTGACTTAGTTGGTATTCCTTATCATACATGGTTAATTAATATACTTAGCTAAGTTAGATAAGCATATAAAGGAGGAAAAGCTCTTTCCTCCTTCAATTATTTATCTTCTCTATATTTCACTCACATACATTGATATATCGCTCCCTGTCCACAGTGAAAACAGTTACACTTGAGCAAAGCTGATTTTTTCAGGTGAACAATTTTGCTAACCTGTTTATAATCAGCGCCCCAAATAGAGGTATATCATGACTGCATCCACTTTTACTGAACTTGAACTTGATGAAAGCCTAATTGATGCGCTTTCAGATAAAGGCTATCAACGTCCAACCGCTATTCAAGCGGCAGCTATTCCTGCTGCAATGGATGGCCGCGATGTATTAGGTTCAGCCCCGACAGGTACAGGTAAAACCGCCGCGTTTTTACTACCTGCGATCCAACATTTACTTGATTTCCCTAGAAAGAAATCAGGGCCGCCTCGCGTTCTAGTTGTCACGCCAACTCGTGAATTAGCCATGCAGGTTGCTGACCAAGCAAAAGAATTATGTGCCCATAATCACCTCGATATTGCAACAATCACGGGTGGTGTTGCTTATATGAATCACGCTGAAGTTTTCAGCGAAAATCAAGATATTGTCGTCGCAACAACAGGCCGTCTACTCCAATATATTAAAGAAGAAAACTTTGACTGCCGAGCAGTTGAGATTTTGATCCTTGACGAAGCTGACCGCATGCTCGACATGGGTTTTGCCAATGACATAGAAACAATTGCAGGCGAAACACGCTGGCGCAAGCAGACCATGCTATTTTCTGCAACTCTTGAAGGCGAAGCTATTCGTGACTTTGCTGAGCGCTTATTAGAAGACCCAATTGAAATTGACGCCGACCCTTCACGCCGTGAACGTAAAAAAATTCAGCAATTTCATTACCGTGCTGACACTCTAGAGCATAAAACAGCATTACTGTGTCATTTGTTAAAACAGGATGAAGTCACCAAAGCTATCGTATTTGTGCGTAAGCGTGAGCGTTTGCGCGAATTAGTCCAATGGTTACGTGAAGCGGGTATCGAACCTTGTTATCTTGAAGGTGAAATGCCACAGGCTAAGCGTAATGAAGCGGTACGTCGCCTAGTTGACGGCCAAGTTAAAGTACTCGTTGCAACAGATGTTGCTTCCCGTGGCTTAGATATCGAAAACGTTAGCCATGTTTTTAACTTTGACTTACCTAGAACTGCAGATGTGTATTTGCACCGTATTGGCCGTACCGGCCGAGCTGGACGTAAAGGAACCGCAATTTCCTTAGTCGAAGCGCATGACTTCCCATTATTGGGTAAAATTACTCGTTATATTGAAGAACCTATCAAAATTCGTGTGGTTGATTCTTTACGTCCAACAACTAAAGCCCCTTCAGAAGCGATGCTAAATAAGCCAAAACCGTCGAAGAAAGTGCTTGCTAAGCGTAAAGAAAAGAAAAAAGAAGAACAAGCTAAGAAAAAAGAAAAAGTACGCCATCGCGATAAGAAAAATATTGGTAAACGTCGTACTCCTGCTAGCCCTTCTATACCAACAGCTAGCGATAAAAACTAGTCACTAAAAACGGGTTTAGGCCCGTTTTTTATTTAGCCCATCATTTGAAAAACTTTATCTCGCATTTGTTTGCCTTCATGAGTTAGCAAATCATACTTAATAATATGGCTACCAAGTATATCCTTACAATCTAAGCCTTTATTATTTTTAATTCGCCAATCGGCTCCATTTTCCAATAGTAATGTAGCAACATCAAGTGCATGGCTATTTAACGCATCATGTAAAGGTGTGTTCCCCAAACTATCCTTAATATTCACTGTTAATCCATTTTTTAATAAAAGTTGCGATTGTATAAGACGGCCATTTTGCGCAGCTAAATGCAAAATACTTTTTTGGCCTCTGGATTGAAACATTTTAATTGTTTGACCATATTGAGATTCCATTAGGGCTGTCATAAATTGCCCATTAACTGTTCTGACTGATTGTTGTGCCAATAAACTAATGTCACAAGGTTTGTGGTCTAATGATAAAAGTGCTGAAAACTCCGTTATATTTCCTTTTTTGATAGCACTTTCACAACATTCCTGCCAACTCATTTCCTGTTTTTCTTCTTTAGTTGGAAATATTTCTAGTGGTATTTCTTGTACCTTATTATATTCACCTGTGATTGCATTCCAATTATTCCATGGCTTATGTTTGCACATAACCCTAATAATTTTAAGCATTGAATGAGCAATAAAACTTCTTGTTAATAAACGGGTGGGTAACCAATTTTTCCAAGAGCTATGTTCGCTATAAGCCATTTTAATACAATTTCCCAACGCAGAAGGGATCGGTAAAGAGTTTTGTAATCCATCGAGCCAATCATATTGCACCGTGTAATAACGTATCAACCCTTCTTGTGCCATTTTTTCAGCAACGTGATAATCAATCCCAATATTATTAATAGTATTTTTTGCCAGCCCTGCAGGACTGAATGCGATACAGGGTGATTGACTCGCTAACGCCGCTATTGATGCCAATCCTCCACCTAATGAGTGCCCTGTACAAATTGTGTTTCCATTAACTGCATTGAATAAAACATTCATCAAACCAACAGCTTGAAAATATTGAGACTCATAAAAACCAAGGCCTTGACGAATATTACTGTAAAAATCGATAATATCGTTAGTACCAGCAAAACAAAGAATATATAAATCATTAAATCGACAGATATTAGCTTGAAAACCTGTTTGCTCGTCGTTTAATAGTTCTGCATTAATTCCGAGATCAAAAATCTCTTTATTACTTAATCTTTCAACACCCTGAATATTCCGCCAATTTTTATGATAAGCACCTTGCGCTAATAGAGCCAAAATATAGTCATTTTGTTGTGCATGACCTCCTAAGAAGTCTTCTCTTAATATCTCTTTAGGCCATAAATCTGTTATACAAGGTTTAATTTCTTGATGTTGGTGCTGCAAATAAATATTTAAGTTTTCTCTAACAAAAATATATTCATCTCTTTTTGATAATGTTTGTAGTGTTGGTAGTGACATGAATTCTCCCTAACAAGTGTATTTGTTGGAAGAATATTGAAATACAAATAACCAAGGTGGGAAATAATCAACTTTATTAGGAACAAATAAAAAGCCATTGGTAACAATGGCTTTAGAATTTATTATGCATTACTAGATGTAATTACATTTAATATTTATTACAAGCTTTCAGTGAAAGTACGAGTAATAACATCACGTTGTTGTTCAGGCGTTAATGAATTAAAACGCACTGCATAACCAGAAACACGGATTGTTAATTGTGGATATTTTTCTGGGTTTTTAACTGCATCTTCTAATGTTTCACGACTTAATACGTTAACATTTAAGTGCTGACCACCTTCAACACGTACAGTTGGTTTCATTTCTAAAGGAACTTCACGATACTCAAAAGCACCTAATTCGTCTTTAGCAACGATTTGCCCTTCGTTATAATCGGCTTTCGCACAAACACAACGAGCTTCATTTTTTTCGTCATCCAGTAACCAAAACGAATTCATCAATGCTGCATTATCAGTTTTAGTAATTTGAATACCTGTAATCATGTCGACCTCCACGTTCGAGCTAGATTGCATTCGATTTGCTTAATAAATCGAAGCTACATTAACCATCAATCTTATGAAAACTTGTAATTGGATATTTGGTCTAACCAATGTATATAGGTATTTTATACCAGCTAGATCCCCTATTTTCTTTGATATTTATCAATTATTCCGCTTAGTAACTAATTCAACCAACCCAACATTATGATTTAAATCAAAATTCATAATTCACTTTTTTAACTATTTTTATATATTTTCAATTTTTTTTAAAGATTAATACTCAATATCAGGGCTTTATCTCTCCCTCATGAACCAGTAAGCTTATAGCTATCAACTGGTTCATATAATTGTTCCTTCTTAAATTCATTGTTATGGAATATTTCATGTCAAACTCCATTACGTGGCACGATGTTATTGGCCCTGAAAAATCAAAACCTTATTTCAAAGAAACGTTGGCTTATGTAGCAGAACAACGCAAAAATGGTAAAATTATCTATCCTGCTCAAGACGACGTTTTTAATGCATTTAGGTATACCGAGCTTTCTGATATTAAAGTTGTTATCCTTGGGCAAGACCCTTACCATGGGCCAGGGCAAGCTCACGGCCTCTCTTTTTCCGTACTCCCAGGAATTAAGCCACCACCATCATTAGTCAATATGTATAAAGAGCTAGCAAAAGATATTAGTGACTTTCAAAGGCCTAATCATGGGTACTTGCTCAGTTGGGCTCAACAAGGTGTTTTACTCCTTAACACCGTCCTCACCGTCGAGCAAGGCAATGCCCATTCCCATGCACATTTAGGTTGGGAAACATTTACAGATAAAGTTATTGAAGCAATTAATGAAAATACCGAGGGCGTGATCTTTTTACTCTGGGGCTCTCATGCCCAGAAAAAAGGTAAAATTATTGATACTAAACGCCATCATGTTCTGAAAGCCCCACATCCCTCCCCACTTTCTGCTCATCGCGGGTTTTTAGGTTGTGGGCATTTTTCACAAACAAATGAAATTTTAGCTCAGCAAGGCAAAAAACCTATAGATTGGACACCTGTAATTAGCGAATAATTTCAAATTGCGGACAATAAAAAATGGGATACTCACGTATCCCATTTCATCGATTATTTAGACACAATAACCATTGCAGGTCTGAGTAAACGGTTATTTAACGTGTACCCTTTTTGCATCACATCAATCACATGATTAGCTTGGTGATCAGGTGACTCAATCATCGTCATCGCTTGATGAACTTCAGGGTTGAATGGCACATTCACTTCACTGACAGGCTCAATACCGAACTTAGCCACTGCATCTAAAAAGGTTTTTAACGTTAAATTTAAACCTTCTAACATCGCTTTAGACTCTTCACTTTCGTGATCAGCAGCTTCTATTGCACGTTCCAAGTTATCAATCACTGGCAATAATTCATTTGAGAATTTTTCCAGTGCAAATTTATGTGCCTTTTCGATATCTTGCTCAGTCCTACGACGAATATTTTCAATTTCTGCGTGTGCACGTAACATCGCTTCACGTTCAGTTTTTTGTGAAGCTTCTAACTGTTGCTCAAGCTCAGCAATACGCGCGGCTAACGCTTGTTCGTCTGCTTGTAACTCATCAGCTTGTTGAACGCTGGCTTCTTGCTCAGCTTGAACTTTTTGTGATTCATTTTGTTCAAAAGCTTGCTCATCATGCATGTTTTGGTCTTTACTACTCATGAATATCTCCGCGTATTTAGCATTAATCCCATATATGAGAGTATTATGGGGATCTAATACAGGGATTCAAGGGAAGTCATACAATCAGAGGCCAAAAAAGTATGCGAAAGGACAATAATACAGCACTACCACATTTTAAAACGATAGGCATTGTCGGGCACCCTAGGCATCCTGAAGCATTGGCAACTCATGAATTAATATACCATTGGTTAATTTCAAAAAATTATCATGCCATTATCGATAAACAAGTTGCTAAAGATTTAAAATTATCTAATGCCAACACTGGTACATTAACTGAAATAGGCCAACAGGCTGATTTAGTTGTCGTCGTTGGCGGGGATGGCAATATGCTTGGCGCTGCTCGTATTTTATCCCGGTATAATAATAAAGTGATCGGTGTAAATCGTGGTAATCTCGGTTTTCTTACTGATTTAGACCCTGATAATGCATTGCAACAACTTTCAAGTGTTCTTGAAGGAAAATACCGCGAAGAAAGACGTTTTTTACTAGAAGCACAAGTCATTAAAGCTAACCAAAAAGCACGTAAAAGCACCGCAATTAATGAGATTGTTCTGCACCCAGGCAAAGTTGCGCATATGATCGAATTCGAGGTTTACATTGATGAAAAATTTGCCTTTTCTCAACGTTCTGATGGTTTGATTATCGCCACACCAACAGGTTCTACAGCTTATTCTCTTTCCGCAGGTGGCCCTATTTTAACCCCAAACTTGGATGCTATTGTATTAGTTCCAATGTTTCCACATACCTTATCCTCCAGACCACTGGTGATTAGCAGCAACAGCAGTATTCGGTTGAAGTTTTTACGAACAAATATTGATTATGAAGTCAGCTGTGACAGCCAAATTATGCTCCCTATTCAGGATGGAGAGGAAGTTATTGTTAAACGTAGTAATAAAAATCTTAATTTAGTTCATCCACAAGATTACAATTATTTCAATACATTAAGTTCAAAATTAGGCTGGGCTAAAAAAACTTTTTAATTTTTTCATTCTGCCTCTTTACTGTATAAAAAAACAGTCATACACTGTATTAAAACACAGGTGTGTATTTTTACAGGAGAGCGCAGATGCTTACCCAACTAACAATCAATAATTTTGCAATCGTACGTGAATTAGAAATTGATTTCCGTAATGGTATGACAGCCATAACCGGTGAAACAGGTGCGGGTAAGTCCATTGCTATTGATGCTCTTGGCCTATGTTTAGGTAATCGGGGGGAAGCCAATATGGTACGCCCTGGTGCACTGCGTGCTGATCTTTGTGCCCGTTTTTCCTTAGTTGATGCTGAGATGGCTGCTAATTGGCTTATTGAGCACCAACTTGATAACCAAAATGAGTGCTTATTACGTCGGACTATCTCTCCTGACGGCCGTTCCCGAGGCTTTATTAACGGCGTTTCTGTACCTTTATCACAACTTAGAGAACTCGGTACATTGCTGATCCAAATTCATGGCCAGCACGCGCACCAACTCTTGCTAGATAACACTCATCAAAAGTCCCTGCTTGATGCCTATTCAAACCAGCAAGAACTACTTGCTCAAATGAAAAAAGCATGGAAAACATGGCACGACTCCTGCCAACAATTAGCCGTATTTCAAAAAGAGATGCAAGAGCGTGAATCTCGACAACAGTTGCTGGAATATCATCTAAAAGAACTGAACGAATTCCTTCCTGTTCAAGGAGAATTTGAAGAGATAGACCAAGAATATAAACAACTCGCTAATCATGGGCAATTTTTATCTATTGGTCAAACAACCACGCACATGCTATCTGAAAATGATGATGCGAACGTCATTAGTTTATTAAATATGGCAAAAAATGAATTGACTGATCTCGTTGCTCTCAATCCGAAATTTTCAGAACTTCTCGATATGCTTGAAGAAGCATCAATACAAGTCAGTGAAGTCAGTGATGAAATAAAACATTATTGCGATCAATACGAACTTGATCCCAACCGTTTATTTGAACTTGAGCAACGTATCTCTAAACAAATTAGCTTAGCTCGAAAACATCATGTTAGCCCCGAGGCACTACCTGAACTATTTCAACAGTTATTGACTGAGCAAGAACAAATTGCTAATCAAAACGAAGATTGTGAAACTTTAAACGAGCAAGTTGCTATCGATCATCAAAAAGCATTAGCTTGTGCAGAGCGTTTACACCATGTGCGACTGCATTATGCCCAAGAGTTAAGCACACTAATTACCAACAGTATGCATCAACTTTCAATGCCTCATGGTCTGTTTACTATTGATGTGAAATTTATACCAGAACAATTGCAGGTTGATGGTGCATGTAAGATAGAGTTCAATGTTACAACGAACCCAGGCCAGCCACATCAGGCGCTCGCTAAAGTTGCTTCAGGTGGTGAACTATCGCGTATCGCACTAGCTATTCAAGTTATTACCGCTAAGAAAATGGATACTCCAGCGTTAATTTTTGATGAGGTCGATGTGGGTATTAGCGGACCAACAGCCGCTATTGTTGGTAAGTTATTACGTGAGTTAGGTGAATCAACTCAAGTCATGTGTGTAACGCATTTACCTCAAGTTGCAGGTTGTGGACATCATCATTTTTATGTAAGCAAAGAAACTAATGGAGTTGAAACTGAAACTCATATGCAGCTATTAGATAAAAAATCTAGATTACAAGAGCTTGCGCGCCTTTTGGCAGGTTCAGAAGTCACCAAAAATACACTAGCCAACGCAAAAGAGTTACTTGCAGCATAATTTTTGACAACTTTTTTACGCTCATGTGGTCTTAGAGTCGATAAGGAAGGTTTTAAATTGTATCAATGTCGATTATCATTGATGTTCTGACTCCAAAAGGAATGAGATATCCATGCGTTATAAATTGTTAACTGCTGCCGCACTATCACTCGCATTAATGTCTACGGGCTGTTCAATGATGGAACGTCTTGTCTATCACCCGGACATTAACCAAGGTAATTACCTCACAGCGAAAGATGTTGCTAAGATCCAAAAAGGAATGACACAGCAACAGGTCGCTTATACTTTGGGCACGCCAATGTTATCTGACCCGTTTGGTACTCAGACTTGGTATTATGTTTTCCGCCAAGAACTAGGGCATGACCCAGTTCAGCAAGAAACTTTGACTCTGATTTTTGATCGCAATGGTATTCTTACTGACATCAAAAACGAGAAAAATCTTGCCGCGCAGGAATCAATGGAAGCTGCTGAAACAAAAGCATCAGAAACTAAAACAGCTGACTAACCACAAACACTAAGAACCACCTAGTGTGATAGTAACAACCTGTTTTATGAAGGACTTATTCAGGCGGGTTGTTATTATGAGTATCTTTATTAAAAATTTATTTAGACTCAACTTGTATAAATAAATTTAAAGACAAAAACCGAGCTTTGCTCGGTTCGCTACGTATAATCGGTTTACTTATTTTTAACTTCTTTAGACTTTTCCGCTCGTTTGCGACGTAATTCTTTTGGGTCTGCAATCAAAGGTCGATAAATCTCAACACGATCCCCATCTTGCACTAAATCTGTCAATTTAGCAGGGCGACTATAAATACCAATCTTATTTTTTTTAAGATCAATATCATCTCTAAGAGCTAAAATACCAGAAGCTAGTATTGCTTCTTCTATTGTCGCCCCCTCTTTCACTTTTACTGATAGCAAAAATTGCTTTTCAGGAAGCGCATATGTCACTTCAATATTCAGCTCAGACACTGTATACATCCTTTGCTCTTAAAGTGAAGGCTTGAACCATATTATTAGCTAATTCCTTAAAAATTTTGCCAAATGCAAGTTCTATCAATTTATTTGTAAATTCAAAATCAAGGTGAAACTCGATTTTACAAGCATCAGGGCTTAAAGGAATAAATTTCCAACCACCAGCTAATTTACTAAATGGCCCTTCCACAAGTTGCATATGAATGCACTTGTTATCCTCTAGCACATTTTTTGTGACAAAAGTTTTGCTAATGCCTGCTTTTGACACTTCAACAGAAGCGGTCATTTCTTCAGAACTATGACTAATAATTCGGCTACCCACACACCCCGGCAAAAAGCTCGGATATGAAATAACGTCATTAACGAGTTTATACATTTGTTCTGCGCTAAAAGGGACCAACGCAGAGCGACTAATCTGTGGCATATCAATTCCTATCCCCAAAAACTGAGCGTATAATACCATCTTTGATTGGTTAAACAAAAAACAAAACCCACATAGGGCAAGATTTGTACAATCAAAAAAATATCAGCTTAGAAAGATTTCTTTCAACTCAGCTTACAGTATAATGATTGCACTATGACAAAGAAAAAACCATATAAACCCGGTTCAGCAACAATTGCTATGAACAAGCGTGCTCGCCACGAATATTCTATCGAAGAGGAGTTCGAGGCGGGTCTATCCCTACAAGGTTGGGAAGTCAAATCACTCCGTGCAGGCAAAGCCAACATTGGAGATAGCTACGTTCTTTTAAGGGACGGCGAAGCTTATTTATTCGGTGCAAACTTCACACCGCTGACTGTTGCATCATCGCACGTTGTGTGCGACCCAACTCGTAGCCGAAAATTACTTTTAAATCAACGTGAATTAGATACACTCTACGGTAAAGTTAACCGCGAAGGTTATACCGTTATTGCACTTTCTCTCTACTGGAAAAATGCATGGTGTAAAGTTAAAATCGGCGTTGCCAGAGGTAAAAAATCTCACGATAAGCGTTCTGATATTAAAGAACGTGAATGGCAACTCGATAAAGCACGTATAATGAAACATTCTAATCGCTAACCTCTAGCTTTATAGAGTATTTTTCTGTTATACTGCGCTCAACAACTTGGGGCTGATTCTGGATTCGACGGGATTTGCGAAACCCAAGGTGCATGCCGAGGGGCGGTTGGCCTCGTAAAAAGCCGCAAAAAAATAGTCGCAAACGACGAAAACTACGCTTTAGCAGCTTAATAACCTGCTTAGAGCCCTCTCTCCCTAGCCTCCGCTCTTAGGACGGGGATCAAGAGAGGTCAAACCCAAAAGAGATCGCGTGGATGCCTTGCCTGGGGTTGAAGCGTTAAACTTAATCAGGATAGTTTGTTGGTGGCGTGTCTGTCCGCAGCTGGCAAATGAATTCAAAGACTAGACTAAGCATGTAGTACCGAGGATGTAGAAATTTCGGACGCGGGTTCAACTCCCGCCAGCTCCACCAAATATAGTATCATTGATGCTCAGTGATGATTAAAAAAGCCTTCAATATCATAGTTGGAGGCTTTTTTTATATGTATTAATGGTCAGTTATGTTCAGTGACAAGCAAAATTTTTAGTTATATCATTAGTTATATCCCTTATGTATAACTAAAAGGCGTATAACTATATGGCGCGTACAACAGTACCACTCAGTGATACCAAGCTTAAATCAGCAAAACCCAAAGATAAAGATTATACGCTGCAAGATGGAAATGGCTTATATCTACTAATCAAAACAACTGGTTCAAAAATATGGCGCTTTAACTACTACCGCCCTATAACCAAGAAACGAGCACTTATTAGCTTTGGTAGCTATCCTACAGTTAGCCTTTTAGAGGCTCGGCTTAAACGAGAAAATGCGCGAGAGCTTCTAGCTAAAAATATAGATCCACAAGAACACAAAAAAGCTGAAGAACAACGCCTATTTGAAGAAAAAAATAATACTTTTGAAAAAATAGCTCAGCAGTGGTTCAAAATCAAAAGTAAATCTAGCTTGCAAGAATCAACTTTGAAAGATATTTGGCGTTCTCTTGAGCTGCATGTACTTCCTAATGTTGGTGATATAGCAATAACTGATTTAAAAGCTCGCCATTTTATTAGCGCATTAGAACCCTTAAAAGCACAAGGCAAACTAGAATCAGTTAAACGAGTAGCACAACGCATTAATGAAGTGATGTTTTATGCTGTGAATGTTGGCTTTCTTGATGCTAACCCTGCTGCAAAAATTACCGCTGCCTTTGAAAATCCAGTTGTAAAAAACTTACCTGCATTAAAACCTGATCAGCTTCCTGAATTGATGGCTGCAATCCAAGGAGTCAACATTGAGCGACAAACTTATTGTTTACTGCAATGGCAATTATTAACTATGACCCGCCCAGCCGAAGCAGCCGAAGCGGCATGGTGTGAGATCGATCTTGATAATAAGCTTTGGACTATCCCACCAGCAAGAATGAAGATGAAAAGAGAACATATCATACCTCTCTCCCCTCAAGCATTGGCAATATTAGAAACTATGAAACCTATAAGCGGTCATAGGGAACACATTTTTCCTAGTATGAAATCACCACACACTAAACCAATGAATAGCCAAACAGTTAATGCGGCTATCAAGCGTGTTGGCTTTGCAGGTCGCCTTGTAGCACATGGATTCCGTTCAATTGCATCAACTGCATTAAATGAGCATGGATTTCAACCTGATGTGATTGAAGCAGCTTTAGCCCATATAGATAGTAATGAGGTAAGACGTGCTTATAACAGAGCTATTTATCTTGAACAAAGACGCGAAATGATGGATTGGTGGGGAGAGTTTGTTGATGACTCAATCAACAAGCGCTAATAAACAATTAAGTTTAGCAGTCTGTTTTGTGCCTGAGCGGACGTCGTTAACACAATGATGAGTAAAAATATGGGAAAGAATCAACCTAAGTTAAATGTTTAAGTGATTCAGAGTACGCGCTTTGCAGATTTTCCTGTTGGCGATTCTTTGCTATCGCTTTGACGCGGGATTGTCTGTGTGATCTGATGCTAAAATTAAGCAAAGATTCTATTTATTTAACAAAGTACAAAACTCTAATACTTACTCTCTGAACATAACGTGAAAATAACCGGAAGTGAAAACTGGTTTTTTCCCTTCCGGTTAATTGCAGGGGCAGACATTAGTTTAGAACCTGTAGATATCAATGTTCAGCTTACCCGCATGATACTTTTTGTGGCATTCGTCGCACAAGGTGACAAAATTAATGATGTTATCGCTCCCGTCCTCAGAGAACGGAATCAAGTGATGGCCTCGTGCTTCTTTCTTCCCGTTTCTCCAACAAACAATGCATAGGTTATCCTGTAATTCTTTGATTCTCTTCTGCTGTCTTGTGTGAGAATACGGCCGTTTATTCATTTTCCTTCTTCTCTATGAGAGCACGTATTTTGCTAGGCAATTCACGGCTACTTCCCTCAACCAATGTGGCTTTCACTTCGTCACCTGTGACGCGCTTCTTTAACTTAACAATCTCAGCATGCATTTCATCTTGCTCGCTTCGTGTCATTCCATCGATACGAAGAATCAAAGCCCGATCTCTGGTTTCTTCCGAGCTTGTGTTATTAGCGGTCGGACATGTCCTACGATTGTGTCCTTCTAATCCGCATGTTTTACATTTCATTTTAAGGCCTCTAGAATGTTGAAACTCTTACGTGGCCATCTCGAACTTCGATTTCATTATCTCCTTCAGCAATAGTCCATGTTGACGATATTTCTGGCAAGCCGTCTGAATTCTTTGAGATCAATATAATTTCTATATGTCCTGATTTTCTCTTGACTGCAATAGCAACACTTCCTTCATAGGGCAACACGCTAACAACAGTGTCCCCTTTTTTTAGAATTTTGATGTTGAGATTCATAAAAAGTCCTAATACTAAATTAAAAATTAGTGGCTAACATTCGAATTCATTGGCGCCCGCTGGGCATCAGGTCGAATGAATGGTTAGCCGTAGCTAGCTCATGACAAAGTTTTCACCTGCCGCCAAGTCTCTATGCCCAGTCGTGTCATTGCGCCAAATGCAGCTTGCTTAAGCTCAGCGTACTCTGTGTCATTGAATACTCCTGTTTGCTGAAATGCTGTCAGCATGAATTTGAGCACCTGCTGAACCGTATCGCGAAGCTCCGCTTGATCTGGTTTGGCTGGATTCAGCATTAGCGTAATCATATTGCATTGCTCCATGATCTCAGAAGACATCACATCAAGTTGTTGTTGTGTAGTTGCATTTGAGCCGGAAGTCATTGGGCGCTTCAAAAGGTTATACTGCAGGTCAAGCTGTTTATATAAATTCGACAACCTTTCACGAATATCTTGCAGCCAACGAAGACGCTCTGTCGCTACAAGATTCGCTTGCAGGCGTTTAGTTTCGAGTTCCAAGTCAGTCTTCGCTTTCTGTCTGGCAAGCAAGTAGCTGGCAAGTCCGCCAGCCAGTGCACCGAATATTCCGGCCGCCGCAGAGATCAGCGCGACAAGAGTTGATGAACCAGTGGACATATTACCACTCGAACTCGGGATTATAGTTATGGCTGGTATGGGCGGCATGCTGACGGTCTGGAAAACGGTGATTGATCCGCAGACGATTCTTATTTCAGGCCTAACAGTCTGAAAAGGTTTGTGAGGCAGCATTGGGTGCGAAAACTCACATTCGACCTTTGCACCAGACTCCTCAGCCCACACAGGAGCAAAAGGGAATAGTAATACGGAGAGAAAAAACATGCGCAGCTTCAAGTTCATTAGTTTTACTACTACTCCTTAGGATGGTTAATAGTGATTATAAGGAATACTGTGCTAACATGTTAATAGTGCCTTCCATATAATTCAACTCCTGTCATACAAAGACTACGACAAACATTAATTTAAATAAATAACATAAATCCAGCCGCTGAGCCTGAATACATTCACTTGGCCTATTCTTTTATCGCAAACATTACAGATGTATAAAAAAACGAAGGTAGTGACCATGACAAGTGCTGGTAAGCGATACCGGTTGAAAACTTCCAGTCTACTTATTACCTGTATTGTCGTGCTGACACTGAATTAGTGTATGTCCGCTTCTCGCTGTGAGTTCAATTAAATTTGACGCAGATACAATCAATATCACTCAAATAACCTAAAGCCAATGTAACAAAGGCCTTCCAGAAATAACTAGAAGGCCTTTAATATAATACCTTACTGATTGAACAGTTAACTCACAACATCTACTTTCAAGCAGTAACGGCGGCTCAATTTCACGCCATTAACCTTGCACTGGCGAGTGCTTTTGCCTTGGGCATCAGTTAGCAACTTCCCTTCTGAGACCAACTGATTAATCACTGATTTTTTGTTCCCAATAATATTTTTATTAAAAAATGATGGGTTTACTGCGGCATAATGTTCTCCCTTAATTTTTAAAACAATAACATCTAAGTTATTTAGCTCATCCTCATCTATTAGGCTCTTTTTCGGTTTACAGGGCTTTTTCAATGCATCTAATAGTTTTTGATTAAAAACCATCTTTTTAACTGGGTTTTGGTCAATAGCTTTCAGATAACAATGTGTAATTCCATCAAAAACCTCCTTCTCAGTAAAGGGGAGAACCTTACTTTTAATACCGAGTATCCCACTTGCGTAAGCTAAAGCAAAACGAGTAGCTATACGTTTATCTAATCCATTAGAACCTACATTATTCATCTCCAAGAATTTAGTAATATAGTCGTTGAGCTTATTAGTAATATACTCTGGAGATTTTTTGCTAACCTGTGTCAGTATCTTCTGTAAGAACGCATCTCCAGCTGTGCCATAATAGTTATTGCAATTTTCTTTCAAATATTCTGCATATTCAGCAGATGACGATACACCTTCAGGTAATGAACTAAAAATACCCATATCATTATCACAATCAACAGGAACATCTATGAATCGAGCTATTTCACCATTCTTACGACTCATTAGACCAGAGCTGGCATGTTGGCTTAAAGCTTCTTCTCCGTTGCTTAAAGCGACTAATTGCCAACTTGCCGAACGTTCTTGATAGGTATGACTTCTTGACTTTCCAGTACCAGAACCAAGCATATACACAAATTTTTGCATTTTTTGGGCGGCAGTTTGACGATTGGAATCTATTAAAATAAGTTCGTCAGTCAATAGCAATCCATGATTACGAGACTCCGCTTGCTGCTCAAATGCAGCTTCGGTGATATTCCAATCAAGAATGTATGAGGAATCCCCAAATACAGAAGCTGCTGATTTTAACACTGTACTTTTCCCCGAAGAACTACCACCATAAATATGCTTTCCACCAGATTCTATCTCTGTAAAATAAATACACATGCCAGCAAAAGCTGAACATAAGCAAAGCATAACATAAGGACTATATTTAGCAGTTTCTGCAACCTTATTTTTCCATTGTTCTAATGTGCCTTTAGCCTGACATGAGTAATTAAACGTTCTAGCATTAGGATTTGGAAATATCTTCAAGCCATTATGTCCACCTAATACTTCTCCTGAATTTTTAATATAGTAGAGTTCATTATCAACATAAAGAAAACCCGGTTTATTACACAGTACAATTCTTTCATCACAATCACCTAAAATAATATTAAAAACTCCATTAAAGTTCTCATGGATAACTTTAGGTTTAAATCCATTCTCTAATAGAAGACTTTTAAGTTTATTAGGTACTGCAATTATTGACGCTGGAATTAATAAAAAAATATCCTTATTTTTATTTACATTGAAAAACTCAACTAAACGATAAGATTCTTGCCCTTCATCTTGATATGATAAAGCAACAAGCTTAATATGTTTTGAACCAATTTTCTTTCTAGTCATAAAGGCCTCTTTGATAATCACAAAATCACCAAATCACCATTTACAACACCAGTATGTATTAGCGTTATACTAATAAAGATAAATTAACTAGTGTTCATTCCAAAAACTACCAGACTAATCAATCTTCCATATCTACAGGCATACTGGTGCTGTCTAAACAGAGATCTAGAATTTAGTTACTGGAAATTACACTTAAAAAATATGTCACTGAATTTCAGTGTATCTAGCTTAACTAGTGAATCAGCAAACATACGACTATTTGATATACGGCGTTTACTGCTGTGTTTGAGCTTTCCCTCCTTATTAGTAAAAAATGCTATTTCGCACCACATGATTTTAGTTATATACTTGATAACCCCGCCAATATCATTAATTTCATCAACCACCATAGGCCTATTTTTAATGCCTTGCCGAGAGTTTAAATTCTTAGATGACTTCATGTAATCTCTAAGAGATTTGATTTTTTCACTTTCATTAGGAATTAATAAATGAAAATGAGGTTGATAATAACTAGAATTAATGCTCTCATATAAGTGGAGATCTAATTCTAGACTGCCAAAAATAAAGTTATTAAAACCAATAGATTTAAGCTTCTTTCTTAATTTATCCTTTAATAAATTAGGATTGAAATCTGGCAATTCATTTATTGCAATTTTATCTTTATAAAAAACAAGAGTCACGAAGATATAATTATCACTTACATAGCTAATATATTTATTAACTATATCTAGCTGTTTAACATTAATACATTTAGCACAAGCTAAGCTATTACATGGATCATTTTCCTCACAATTATAAATTTTTTTAGCTAAATTCTTATGGATTTTATTTTTTGTTTTATTGTAAACAGACTCCAATATTTTAATGCGAACATTATTTTCTTTATCTTCTTCAGTACTTCGCCTATTTATACTTCTCCTATTGGCATAGATTTTCATAACATAATACTCTCCTCCAGATAATAAAGATAAAATTATCCATAATCTGATATTTAAAATATGTTAGTTATTAATTATTTTACAGTGCGAGTATTAAGCCATTCTTGAACAGCATTTAGATCATAGCCAATACGCCTGATCCCGATGCGAATTCGAGGAGGAAAACCAGCTTTACGCTCAAGATTGTATACTGAGTTCCGAGAACGGACATCAAGGATTAACATCACTTCTGCCATGCTACAAATTTTTATCATCTTACTCATGTGTAACCTCTTTTTGCTATACGTCTATTAGTTACTGAATGGGTTACAGCATACGAAGTAACACATGACTAAAAAAGGGGAGCATTTTTCATTGTTTTACTAACCTAGCTTTTTTATTTCATTCATGATATGGGAATCGCCTCTTAAATATTTTTTCGCGGTATCAATACTGCTGGTTAGCACATCAGGACACGCTGAGCAATAACTACTTAAAGTCGCCTCCGCTACTTTTTCTTGTGTTATTTTTCCTCGAACGCCTTTACATTTTTCGGTATGAAAAGTTAGTACGTGCTTAGCTTTTATCAAAAAATTTTCTTTCTCTTGTTCGAAGCGTTTTTTATTACCATGGGGTACAATCTTTAAGTTTTTGAGTGATTTTTTTATTATTTTTAAATATTTATCCTCGACAGAAAGCTCATCTAATAGATTAAAATTAACACAATTACCATATAGTGGGTGAGTGCGCTCTAAAGATGCTATTTCGGTTTGTTTTGATGAATAAGGTGTTACTAATATTTCCGTAATCATTTCATCACTACTTTTAAGCCCATACTCGAGTATATACAAAATATTATTTCTATTTGGGTAGACAATTTCATCGTAATTCTTTCTTCCTGTAGTATTACTATACCCTTTTCCTCGCCAATCTAAGACAAACTCGATATGATGATTTTTCCATATACCTATAATGCTATCCTCAGTACATGCAATACCTTCATTTTTCATTTTTTGTATAATATTTGGTATTGTATGTACGACAATATGATCATTCATATCATTTAGCCCTTTCCATTCATATATAACTCTTAATAATGAATATTAATAAGCTAATGTATGATTAGCAATCAGATAAAATTAATAAAGCGAATAAGAAAACTAAGTGACTTCAACAAAATAAACAGATTCACTATACAACCGCCGTACCTTGTTACCCCTTAATCCATAACGGGCGCGGCTCACTCTCTCTTGCTGGTGGCTATCAAAGAAATAGAGATATTCGCTGTCCATACGCTCTACCAACGACCAATGCCACTGGTCACCCAATAAGATAAGCCGACGTGACGTTGTATGAGCACCTAAGAACGCCTGACAAGCAGACAGTATTTTTTGTGTGGTAAGTCCATCTTTGTAACGAAATGGCGTGGTGACGCATAGAGGGGCTTGTGATGGGTATTTTAAGGTTAGGCGCTTAATCAAGTAATCCATTTCAGGAATATCAATACCTTGTGTTAAACACTTGTACAGTGACCAGTATTCGCTGTATTCACGCAAAAGATAATTAAATAATGGGCGGGGCTTAATGCGGTCGCCATAGAACCATGTACTCATATTCACCAGACTGTAAATCCCACAGAGGCAATCTAAATCCCCTTGCTTGGACGGTATCAACATCAACTCAAACCTTCTATTGATTGTACTGTACTTAATGGAATCACCAGCGCTGGTATTATTTTTTACTTAATTAGTGGGTTTCCCACTGAATACTGACTTCATAACATTTCATTTTGTGGTATTGAATAAAATTGCGTTGCCACAATTCAAACAGTGCTCCGCCCTCTTCTTCATCAATATCCCCCATCAAAAAATGATAGATATAACCCTGCGACCAACAAATATCGAGTTCCTTTTCAAGCTCAGGATAATAGCTTCCCATGTATGAAAAATCTGTCACATAATCAAACTGCCATTGCTCATGCAGCCGTAACAAACGTATTTCGACAGGATGGAAACCTCCTGTTTCAGCACTATACAATGGGTCTCGAAAATTTAAGGTAACCGCCCTAACAGTGGTTAAATCAATCGCTGAGTTAATCACTGAATTATTCAGTTCATGTAATAACAATTGGCTAAATACTTGTGCGATAGGCAAGCGTAGCCCTGACTGATGAATAGTCATATAAAGTGGCCTTTAAATAAAAAAGTGGAAATAAACTGTTAAGCACAACCCAATCATATATGGGTATAGTGCCATGCTAATATTTTACCATAACCACTAGCAAAGTAAAGTATTTTACTGTTTATAATCAGATAGTTACATGAATTTAGCCATCATTGCTATTTTGATATACCTACCGTGATTTTTATTTATGGCGGGGGAATATTGATGTGGAAAGTGAATGAAAAAATGGAAGCGTCAAAAGGTAAAATGCCAACCTAATAATAGGCTGGCATAGCCATTAACCGTTAAGTAACGTAACAACAAAACTTTTTTTATCATCCGTGAGCTGCACGGAATAAATTACGGTGACAGAGCCTGCTTTTCCCGTTGCTTCGGCAGCACAGAGATAAACGCCTCGTTCTGCATTTTGACGTTGCGTTCGCACATTCTCAAGCTGCTCATACATCGCCCAACCGACATGTTGATTGACCACTTGTAACGCTAATGCTTTTGCACCATCACTGTTACAATTAACGGTGCTCTCATTACATCCTGTTAAACCAACCATCGCCGTTAATATGCTTAATTTCATCCACTGGTTCAGTTTCATTTTCACATTGTCACCTTACAGCAGAAAATTCACGGTTATTCCTGCTAATATATCCAGTGCAATCACCACCAACGCCACGTAATACCAAGCACGACGATTCGGTATTTTCACGATAAAGTAAAAGCAGCAAACATCCCAAATGAGAATCAATGCTTCTATTTTATTCAATGTCACCTTTTTAGTGATAAAAAATTCAACGATATTTAAGAATAAAATCGGTAAAAACCAAAATAGCCAAAAGGTTTTAGCTAATCCAAAGCCACCGTTGAACAAACGCTGTTTAAATAAAGCTGGATCATTTAAGCCTTTCGCTTCGTTTTCTTCTCGGATTTTTTGCAATTTATTTTTGATAGACATGACTGTTCCTTCAATTAAATGAATTAAGGGTTTTTCCATGGTGTTGACGCTAGAATGGGGGCAATGCCTTACCGATAGGCAAGGGTAAATATTTAGGCTATTTCAATAACCTTCTATGATTATTAGAGGATGGCTTATTGATGTAACGACTCGGCCATATTGTTTCAGGAGCCGTGCCAATCACATCCGCAATAATCTGTTCAGCTCTTGGGTAAGCTCGCTCTAGCGCATTATTTAACGTCCGAGCAGAAAGACCATGCTCACGAGATAATTGTGCTAGTGTGACCCCTTTTTTATGCAAAGCCGCCACAATATCCGCGCGGTGCCAATCCGCAGTGCTTCCTTTTCGGGACTTTTTTTGAGATGCTACAGGGTTAGACATAGTAATAACTCCACTGTTTAATTCCTCGTCTATTAAAAACCAATTAAAGGGAATTATCAATAGATATCTTTATTATTTTAACATCTTTCTAGTGCGGTTATTTTATCCTTTTGATATGTATGGAATTTATAAAGATCATGACTGATAAAAAACAACTAACTGAAATGGATAATGCGCCCAAGCTTTGGTTTACCAGTGGGGAGCTAGCTGCTATAGGAAAAGAAAAAGCTGACGATCCAACACGTTACCCTGAATATAAAGATATGGATATCCCTACCACAGCGAAAGGCGTTAGAGTCCGTCTAGAGTCAATCACAGCTCTTCATCCCCACTTTCGCAAGAAGAACCCTAATAAGCGTGGCGACCTCTATCATATTGATGCATTTAAGGTGATCCTAAACACTGATGAAAAAGAGCTCATCAAGCAAAACACGCTATCTTCTGAAAGTGCAGATCTTAACCTTTTACTTGAAATCTACAAATCACTGTCAGTTGAGAAAAGAAAAGCGTTATTAAAGAATGCGCTCACAATGAAACAGGAAGACCTAGATTAGTATCTTTTAATACCTTTTGTTATTTTAATAACTGTATTTTCGTCACTGACTCAGAGGCACTATGCAGTTATCTCATCACAACACGCTAGACAGCAGCTATGACCTATTGACAGCTAAAGCCATTGATTATGATGTCATTCTCATTAACAGAGCGTCACCGAGACGTTTACAGCGCCATTTTCGGATAGGATTTCATCGCGCTGAACGAATCATTAATCAACTTGAGTATCTCGGTGTTATAACACCTTTAAACCAATATGATTATCGTGAAGTGCTCGGGTATCCGACTCACGACCGCTCTTTTGATTCATCAGCCTTTGCAGCACCGTAAGCGGTTAATGAACCACACATACTAAACAAACTCGTCATTTGCCATAGTAGCTTTTTCATTGGAGGGACTATGGAACAACAAAGTAAACGAGAATACTGGACTGCAATTCTAGAGCAGCAACGACAAAGTAATTTAGGCATTAAGCAGTTTTGCTCGGAGCAAAACATAAGCTATCAGACTTTTCACTATTGGTCGAAAAAGCTCACGCAATCCGAGCCTGAAACCAGGGTTCAACCTATCGTGGTGACAGAGCCTACCGTGAGCACAAGTTGTGTTGTGTTAATTCTCAATAATGGCATTCGAGCAGAACTGCCGGCAACGCTTAGCTCGCAACAAATTAAGACTTGGTTTGAAGCGCTACAATGATACCAACAGGTAAGGTTTTCCTCATCTCTGGAGTCACGGACATGCGTAAGTCCATTGATGGACTATCGTTGATTGTCGCGGAGACTCTTGAGATGGATCCGTTTAGTGAGTCTTGGTTCATTTTCTGCAATCGTACCCGAGATAAATTGAAAATCTTGTTTTGGGATACTAATGGCTTCTGGCTGTACTATCGTCGCTTAGAAAAAGGGACCTTCAAGTGGCCAAGACCCAGTGAGGACGGAGCCATTCATATTACTAAGCAACAACTGGGTTGGCTTCTTTCGGGGTTAACGCTCGAACATGCCAAAGCTCATCGTCCACTTCATAATCTAGAAGTGTGACCGCTGATACTGATCGTCACGTTGGGCTTGAACGATCCTTTTTTGCTGTCATACTTAAGTCATTGAGATGACCAGAGCCCAGACATGACCGACCTCCCTGATGATATCGACCAGCTAAAAGCTATGCTGCTTGAGCTTCACCAACAGAACGAAGCAAAAGATAAACTCCTTGCGGCAAAGCAAGAGGAGGTTGCCGAGCTCAAAACCAAAATTGAGTTGTTGATTGAACAGCTCAATTTAAGTAAGTCAAAGCGCTTCTCATCACAAAGTGAAAAAATACCCAAAGGTACGTTTAACGAAGCGGAGCAACAAAAGAGTACGGCTAAATCCGACGACGACAAGAAAAAAACAGGCCGTAAGCCTTTTCCAAAAGAGCTCGAGCGTGAAGTTCATAAACATGAACTCAATGCCCCTTATTGCGACTGCTGCGACGAGCCTTTACATCAATGTGGTGTTGAAACTTCTGAAGAGCTGAAAATCATCCCACAGAAGGTTAGTGTTATACGTCACGAGCGAACCAAGTACGCTTGCCGGCAGTGTGAAAAAACACAGACTGAAACAAAGATTATCACAGCCCCAAAACCCGCAAGTATGATCCCTAAAAGCCTAGGGAGTGCAGATGCATTCGCCGCTGTAGTCACAGCAAAATACGTTGATGCTCTGCCACTCTATCGCCAAGTGGATATTCTCAATCGCTCTGGTATAGATATTAGCCGCGCTACACTGGCCAACTGGTGCGTTCAGTTAGGAAGCAAAGTGCAAGTCATTATTGATGCAATGAAAAGTGAGTTATTGAAAGAAAAGCTCATCTGCGCGGACGAAACCACTGTTCAAGTATTACGTGAAGAAGATAAGAAAGCACAATCTAAGTCATATATGTGGGTCTATCGTAGCGGTGAGTTCGTCAATAACCCAGTGGTTATCTACGACTATCAAGCCAGCCGCAGAGCAGAGTGCGTACAAGACTTTTTAGGTAGTTACTCTGGTTACTTGCTATCGGATGGCTACAGTGCATACGACAAACTTGAGGACGTGACTCAAGCTGCTTGCATGGCGCATGTACGCAGAAAGTTCACTGATGCTCAAAAAGCTTCACCATCAAAAAAAGCGGGCAAGCCAGAAAAAGCACTGAACTTTATTAGCAAACTATACGGTATTGAAAAGAAAGCCAAAGGGCTTGACGCAAAATCTCGACACCAACTACGACAAGAAGAAGCCAAACCTATTTTAGATGAGTTCAAGCAATGGCTTGACAGTCAAAACGTTCTCCCTAAAGGATTACTTGGCAAAGCCATCACTTATACGCAAAACCAGTGGCCTAAGCTGCTTACCTACCTTGAAGACGGCGATATAAGTATCGACAACAATGTGACCGAACGAGATATAAGGCCGTTCACGACAGGTCGCAAAAATTGGATGTTCTCAACGTCGGTAGGCGGAGCAAAGGCGAGTGCAAACTTGTATAGCCTCGTGATGACTTGCCGCGCTAATGACATGAACCCTTATTATTACTTCCAACACCTGTTTACCGAGTTACCAAAACGAAGTCCGAAAGATGATGTGTCGGATCTCATGCCATGGAACGTAGAAATCAGTGAGGTTGAGTAAAGCTTTACTGGTTCATTAAGCGCTTACGCAGCACCTATAGAGACAGCACAAACCCCATTATTCGCTGAATTACCACTGGATACACAATCCTTAGAATACCGTTGCTTGATTCAGGCTATCGTCTGGCAGCGTATTGTAGTCTGGGTTGAAGAAATCGAGATCGAGAGCGGTACAACCAATATATTGAAATCTGTCTCACCGTTTGAATACCTGATTGATACCCACAGCGATGACATTTATCAGGATACACTCCGCAACAACGCCAGTTCTTACCGTTTTCTTGCCACCCTTCGCCCTGAAGCCCCATTGGAAGTGTTACGACAACATGGACGAATTAGTTTTCAGCCGTGCTGGAGGCTGCCCCGTATAGCACAAGAAGAATGGCAAGGTTTATGGATACCGAATGAAGCAGGATGGGAAAGCCTAAGTGAGGAAAACATTCATCAAACAAGAGGGATTGGTGAGTGGCCTGACTTGCCCCATAAAAGCATGAAACCGTTGGTGCATGGGCTGCAAGAGGATGGCGGGGACTATTTACGGTATTTGATTTATTGGAAAAGTCAGTTTTAACCATTGCGAATATAATCAATTAATAATCACAATTTCTAAAAAAGTTTATCATAAACTATGATTTATATAAGCATAAATCATACTCCCTCCACCATTGACTTTAGTTCATAAATTTAAAAATCTACTTACCATCATCCCAAGAGTTCAGAAAATCAGCCAATATATCTCCATGACAGGCCTGTGGCTTACAAAAGCATCCCAACCTTTTCCCAGACAAACTATAAACCTTTGATTTATCTACATTTAAAAATTTATCATAATCGAAGTCATACTTGAATTTTCTGATAACTTCATCTCGATCTCCATCCTCAAACATTGAGTAGGGATTTCCCCAGTATGATCCCCTACCAATGTATTCATAGTGAGGAGTACATTTTTCAGCTTTATACTTTGTATCAGACTTTATATTAATCACCCTAGTTATCTGAATATGTATAAATCTCAGAGGGATTTTAGATTTTGTCAATAATTCAAACTCTAAAACAAATTCCTCTCCATCATCAAAAACAATCGCATGTGTTATATCATCACATGACCACTTTGGTAAATGATTAGAACTTACAGTACCTATATTCTCCGAACAAAAAACTTCAATCAGCTTGTTTGGATCTTCAGGATAAAGCAATTCCACATCATCTAAATTCGATGTTATCTTACCCACTTTCCTTGCAAATTTTGAATAGCAATTAAAAAGCTTAGGGTACAAAATCAATATCTTAGCCATTAGTACAGGTGCTTAACATTAAAGTTTAAATCAGTATGTTCGTTTAGGTATTCTATCACTAAACGCCTGTGACATAAATGAGGTTCGTGCTCACTACAAAGTAAACAGCCTTGATCAAATAGCGGGAGTTTTGCAAAGCGTTCGATGTTACGCTTTGCCATTAAATTTAAGAACCTATCTTCATACATCTCCCAAGATATATCACCTTTTTTGTATGGATTAAGTATTTCTTTAGTTGGTGCCAATTCAGGCATATGAACATATTCTGAGCCACATAGCTCCTTCAAAAAGAATTTCAAATCATCTTTTTTTGCAAAACCAGCCAATTGAGATACATTATTCAGACGCACATCAATTAGTGTTTTTACTTTTGATTTTTTCAAGTATCCAAAAAATGTTTCAGCTTTCTTTTGAGTAAATCCTATTGTATATATACGCATAATATCCCTCAGAAAATTGTAGCAACAAGTTTATAACAATAACCTAAGTATTGTTCCCCTAAACTCAGACATAGAATACCTGACAGTTGCAAATTTTTCGCTACAATCTCATCAAATTTAGGATCCGTCACTGCAAAATCATAATCTATCCCTCTATATGTGAATGAAGCTCTCCTTTTATCATCCACGGTATAATAAAGCCTTAAGTTTTGTACTCGCACTAGATACAACGATTGAGGCACATGATACAAACCAGCTGTTATATGAGTAAAATCGATTCTATTCGTTGTCCCCCAAAGATCTACAGGGGAATCTAGTAGAGTATGCAATTGCTCAGAATTAAATGAATAATTTTGAATCCACTCAGTGTCATTAATCAAATAATTTTCAGGCTGATGAGGAAGAGGGACGTGCTCTTCTAATTCCATAAGCACTTTTTGAAATGGCTTAACATTAAAAGTACCGTGAGGGTTTCTGATTTTAGCTTGTTGATGACTTAACTCCCCACCTTGTATATTTGAAACTGGTCTTATCCATCTACCTGTACTAACACATTTTCCTGCAACACAATGTTGGCCATGCTTAATAGAATTAGCTAATACCACAATTTCATATTGAGCCATATAATCTCCTAATGAACACAACATTACTCAAAAATAAAGTAAATATTTATTAGTCAGTAAGTTATATCACATCCATAAAAATTTACTTTGAAAGCAATCACTCTTTGAGTGAAATTCATTAGGATAAAGTCAAATATTCAATTATTAGCAATAACTGGCTAGCTAAATTAATCAGATAACGCAGGTAAAAAGACTTTCCTCAGTGGCACAAGCAATTTAGTCTCAATATCAACGTGCTCATAATACTCAATCAAAGTGCGCACTAAGTCATCTAATGTCCAAAGTGATAACGGGATTTTTGATCGCTCCGCTTCATAGCGTGCATCTTTAGTAAATCCTCCCGTACTGACATATAAGCCACGATCATCATGATGACGCCCACCGATAAATCCTCTTAAATCTTGGCTGCCTATTTGCCCTTTACGATGCTTAACTTCAACCACAATTCTTGGGTTTTCAAATCCAAAACCGTCAGGCGATGCGATAATATCTTTGCCTCTATCTGAACCACTATTTGGCGAAACTTGGGTTTTATATCCCATCCCACGCAGAATACCGGCAACTAATAATTCCATTTCATCCGCATCAAGGGTAATTATTTTATCTTTAATACGTTCTAACGCTTGAATTTCCATATCCTTTAATGGATCAGATACAATTTCTTCATCGTCTATATTTGAAATATTAGCGTTTTTTTCGCTGTCAGATAATGGTTTATTACCCAATAATTCTTTCACTGCAAAATCAGGAAGTTTAAAAACAGTCAATGTAGAACCTAGGGTATTTTTGGTTTTAGTTGATAAGGTATCCCGATCAATTTCATCAGTATTCCATTTAATCTGACGCGCAATTCCCATCCCCATAGAACAAAGATCAGCACGGTATTGAAACTCAGAAACAACCTGCCCTAATAAATAGGTACGGTTAGCAGGTGAATAAGTAATTACCCAATCGCTAACTTTAATTTCATTAACAAAACGCCATACTTGAGATGCGCCTGAACGCGCTGTACCGAGTTTCGTTGCTGGGTCTACTTGACGGTATAATTTCAGTATCTCTTTTCTTGATTGCCCAATTTTCAATAATGGAGCTAAGCCAGACCAGCCTAAACCAACCAGTTCTTTTTCTCGAAAATCATCATATAACTTCCCTGAATCACCACGAACCATCCACATTTTATGACTCATTAATCTATTCCTGCGTTAAAGATAAATCGGTTAAAGTAAAACCCACTAATTTGATTTCAACAATTCATTCGATAGTAACTCCGCTTGCGCCAAGACGGTTTCCGTTGCCAATACAGACATATCAGGCGGATAGCCATAACGGTTAAGTAACCGTTTAACAATAACGCGTATTTTTGCTCTTGCAGACTCTTTGATAGTCCAATCTAATGTGACGTTATTGCGGATCATTTCAGTTAGTACAACCGCTAATTCCCTTAGTTTTGATTTTCCGATTAGTTCTTGAGCACTATCATTTTCAGCCACAGCCGTATAGAAAGCATATTCATAAGGTGATAAATTCAGGTCATTCGCTTCGCTATCAACCTTATTGATATCTTTCGCCAATTTAATTAACTCATCAATGACTTCAGCTGCCGTCAAAATTTTATTTTGATAGCTTTTAATCGCCCCAGTGAGCATATCCATCAGCTTTTTACCTTGAATAACGCTCATTTTTGTTCGCACATTGATTTCATCTGCTAATAATTTTTTCAAGGTTTCCAACGCGATATTTTTATGTTGGTAATCCTGCATCTCCATTAAAAAATCATCAGAGAGAATTGATATATCTGGTTTTTTAATCCCTGCGGCATCAAATACATCGACTACCGTATCAGTCACTAAGGCTTGATCAATAGTCTGTTTAACGCGAACTTCCATGCTGTCATCACCGATAATGCCACTTCCTCCAGTTGAATCAAACTTGTTCAATCTGGCTTTTACAGCTTGGAAAAAGGCTATTTCAGGTGCCGCCTCCATCGCTTCAGGGTGTGGCGTTGCTAATGCAAAGGCTTGAGATAAAGCGGTTACCGCTGTTAAAAAACGCACTTTCCCCTGACCTTCATCAATCCCTAAAATAAAATCTTCTGCTTCTAAGATAATGGCTAGTTTACGAGATGTGGATGCGGTGAAATATTCACGATAATCAAAACCAAAGAGCATTCCGTCAAGGATGTCTAATTTCTCTTTCATGACCTCAACGGCTTTTTCTTGAGTAAGTGCAGGATCACCTTTACCACCCGCATCTGAGTAAAACGACAGTGCCGATTTTAAATCAGCCGCAATTCCCAAATAATCGACAACTAAGCCACCTGATTTATCTTTATAGACTCGGTTAACACGGGCAATCGCCTGCATCAGGTTGTGCCCTTTCATCGGTTTATCAATGTATAACGTGTGCATACTCGGTGCATCAAACCCCGTTAACCACATATCGCGCACAATGACTAATTTCAGCTTGTCATCTTCATCTTTCATGCGATTAGCGAGTACTTGCCTGTCTTTCTTAGTCGTATGGTGTTTCGCGATATCAGGGCCATCAGATGCGGAAGACGTCATCACGACCTTAATCACACCATCATTGAGATCATCACTGTGCCATTCAGGTTTGAGTGCCACGATTTCCTCATACAATGCCGCAGCAATCCGACGTGACATAGCAACGACCATGCCTTTACCGTGATCCGCATTCGCCACTAACCGTTCTTCAAAGTGCGAGACTAAATCTTTAGCGATCGCTTTGATACGCTCTTTACTGCCAATAATACTTTCAACTCGCGCCCATTTAGCCCGTTGTTGCTGAGTCTGTGTTAAGTCTTCATCGGTGAAGCTTTCATCGAACGCTTCAATCAGTTCGCGGCCTTCATCGCTAATTTGGACTTTTGCTAAACGACTTTCATAGTAGATAGGCACTGTCGCCCCATCTTCTACAGCCTGAGCGATATCATAGATATCAACATAGTTACCAAATACCGCGGGAGTATTTACATCTGTTTTTTCAATGGGTGTCCCCGTAAAGCCTAAGTAAGTCGCATTTGGTAAAGCATCGCGCATATATTTGGCAAAACCATAAACAGTGCGCTTACCGACAACATTACCGTGCGCATCTTTCACATCGACTTCTTTTGCGGAAAAACCATATTGAGAACGATGTGCCTCGTCAGCAATGACAATGATATTGCTGCGATCAGACAGTAGTTCATAAACACTACTACCATCATCAGGTTGGAACTTTTGAATAGTGGTAAATATCACGCCACCTGAGCCAACTTTCAGTAATTCTTTTAATTCTTCTCTATTTTCAGCTTGTTTCGGGGTTTGACGTAACAATTGTACCGCAGAAGAAAAAGTGCCAAATAATTGGTCGTCTAAGTCATTACGGTCGGTGATCACCACAACCGTTGGGTTATCGAGGGCTAAAACAATCTTCCCTGTATAAAACACCATTGAAAGAGACTTACCCGAACCTTGGGTATGCCATACCACACCTGCTTTTCTATCGCCTGCTTTTTGTTCTAATACGAGGTGTTGTTGGTTTCTACCTTGTTGCTGTAACGCTACTTCCGCAGAGGGTGAATTCGCATTGACATTTGAAGCGCGAATGGTCGAAAGTACCGCCGCATTCACTGCATAGTATTGGTGATAGGCAGCCATTTTTTTGACAGTTTTAATAGAAATGATACCGTTGCTATCTTCCTGTTTACTGGATTCAAACACGATAAAATAGCGGATCATATCTAATAGCGTAACAGGGTTAAGTAAACCTTGAATTAACACTTCTAACTGTGGCTGAGTATTTTTAGCCTCAGTCATGCCATTATGGGTTTTCCATGCCATAAAACGGCTAAAATCGGCAGAAATAGTCCCTGATTTTGCCTCTAATCCATCAGAAATCACACTAAAGGCATTGTAGGTAAATAATGAAGGAATTTGCTGTTGATAGGTTTTAATTTGATTATATGCCCCTTCAATAGTGGCATTTTCATCAATCGCATTTTTTAGTTCAATTACGACCAGTGGTAAACCATTAATATAGATAATCACATCAGGGCGACGTTCTTTGCGATCTTCTCGAATTGTGACCTGATTGACTACTAGAAATTCATTATTATCCGGTTGATTAAAATCCACCAGCCACACATATTCGCCTTGAGTATTGCCATCTTTACTGACCTCAATGTTGATCCCTTCTGTCAGTAAACGATGAAAACTCAGGTTATTTGCCATTAAATCAGGCGAGTTAATTTGTGTGACTTGTTTTAAGGCTTCCTCACATTTATCTTCTGTTAAATGTGGGTTTAAGCGTTGTATCGCTTCTAATACTTTTTGCTGAAGAATGACTTGCTGATAAGTACGCAGGGGATTTGTACCCGATGGCTCAATGTCTGGACCATACACATATTCATAACCTAAGGCTTGTAACTGCTCAATGGTCATGGTTTCGATATCGGATTCTGTCATTTTTGACATTATTTTGTCATCCTTTAGCAAAAGGGAATAAAAAAGCAGCGCCGAAGGTACGCTGCCTAATACGATTATTGTTTTATTTCTTCTGGTGTATAATTAACGCGTACTTCTCCACTCATTAATTTAGGGAGTAACGTGTCGCGAAAGTTTTCTAAAGTTTGGATTTGCTTTTGATTTTGATTAATTTTATTCCACATTGCTCCCACAACATTATGATAATCATTTAATTTTTCTTTTGGAGGTAATGCAAATAACACATTTCCAATATCTTCAGGTTTCAATGATGGATAAGTCGATGTAGAACCTTCAGCTATAGAATGCAAATATTCGGTCATATCTTCGGATGTTAATAAATAATAGATAAAATATGGTGTAATAGTGTCACAAGTTATCGTACAAAACCCCGTTGATACCACTAGATTTGCTTCAGGTTTAAAGCAAAAACCATAATGGCACTGGTCAGGTCTTACAGTTGAAATTAATATATCAAGATGTTGGACTAATCTTTTAGCTCGACTAGGTGCCTCCGATAAAATTAATGGTTTCAACTCACTAATATAGCCTTTAGTTAGAGAGCTTGTATCTAAATATAGAATATTTTGATGATCATATTTTTTAGTTATCGAGCTTTTATTTAATGTTACAAAATGACTAACTTTAACCTCAACCCAATCATCCTGCGCCTCTTCCACAAACCACTGACGAAAAAGTGTTTCTGCCATCGCTTCTAACGTTTTATTTTGACGATGAAGTAAGTCGATTTTGTTGTCTAATGAGGAAAGAACAGAAGCAATGGCTTTTTGTTCTATACAATCAAGCGTTGTTTCTACCTCAATTGCATTTAGTAATGTCTGTGTTAACAAAGGGTGGCTTGAACCCTGAGCATACTGGTTTAAATCTAAATACTTAAATAAATAGTATAAATAATTAGAATTATTATTACCTAACGCCTTGGCTGATAATGCATTATCAGAAACCCATACAGGACTTTTCTCCAAATACGTCGCCCCACAATACGCCCCAACTCGACCAATAATCAGTGTGTTACCAACATAATTATACTTATCAGTGAAATCTAATATTCCATTACCACCATAAACAGGTATTTTCCCTTTTTCTTTTGGTCTACTTTTACCATTTCCAAATTTGACTAACTGTTTAAGAGCCACATTTTGCCACTCACTCATACCATCACCTTCGCCAAATTCTCAGCAATCGCCTGATTAAGCTTTGCCTCTTCTTCTAATTGTGCTTCAAACTCGGCTTTTAGTGCAGTAAAACGCTCTTTAAAGTCAAAGTCATCTTCTTCATCAGCAAGACCCACATAGCGACCTGGTGTAAGCACATAATCCAGCTCAGCCACTTTTTCGATAGCGACAGAGGCACAAAAACCAGCAACATCTTCATATTCGCCACCTTTATTACGCCAATTATGATAGGTATCTGAAATCAGTTTAATATCTTCATCAGATAACACTTTAGTTCGGCGGTTAATTAAATGACCAAGATTTCGTGCATCAATGAACAGAATTTCACCGCTGCGATCTTGATAAACCGAAGAGTTATTACGATCACGGCGCATAAACCATAGAGCGGCAGGGATCTGCGTATTTAGGAACAACTTAGCAGGCAAGTTAACAATACAATCAATCACGTTAGCATCTTTTACTAATGCAGCACGGATATCGCCTTCACCCGACGTTTTCGAGGTTAGCGCGCCTTTAGCTAGTACCACTCCCGCTTGCCCTTTCGGTGACAAGTGGTATAAAAAGTGCTGCATCCATGCAAAGTTTGCATTCCCTGCTGGTGGCGCACCGTATTGCCAGCGGGCATCTTTACGTAATTGTTCACCAGACCAATCAGAGACGTTGAACGGTGGATTAGCAATAATAAAATCCGCACGTAAATCTTTATGGGCATCGTTTAAAAACGAGCCTTCATTGTTCCATTTTACTTGCTCAGAGTTAATACCCCGAATAGCCAAGTTCATTTTCGCCAAACGCCATGTGGTTTGGTTAGACTCTTGACCATAAATAGAAATGTTATCAATATTCCCTTGGTGGGATTCAACAAATTTTTCTGATTGAACAAACATACCGCCAGAGCCACAGCATGGATCAAAAATACGTCCTTCATAAGGCTCTAGCATGTGAACCAGTAAGGAAACAATTGACTTTGGCGTATAGAACTGACCGCCCTGTTTACCTTCTGCTAACGCAAATTCACCTAAGAAATATTCAAAAACATGACCTAGTACATCCGCAGAGCGTGATTTAGCATCACCTAGTGCAATATCTCCTACAAGGTCAATTAACTCGCCAAGTACCGTTGCATCAAGGTTTTGACGTGCATAAACTTTTGGTAATACCCCTTTTAATTGCGGGTTATCTTCTTCGATGGCTTCCATAGCATCATCGACTAATTTACCGATATTGGGCTGTTTTGCATTATTGAGTAAATTTGTCCAACGTGCTTTTTCAGGCACAAAGAACACATTGTAAGCAAGATACTCATCACTATCTTCGGGATCTGCCCCTGCAAACTCGCCTTGACCTGCTTTAAGCTTCTCATAATGAGACTCGAAGGAATCAGAAATATACTTTAAGAATATTAATCCCAGTACAACATGCTTGTATTCTGCTGCATCTATATTCTTACGCAATTTATCAGCGGCTTTCCACAGGATAACTTCTAACGGTTCAGATTTGGTTTCTTTCGGTTTTTTAGCCATTGTTCCATTACTTACATCAGTAAAAATAATGGAACTATTGTTACCTATTTATAGCCAGAAATCTAATAGAATAGGCTGATAACTTGTGATAGTTATCAAAAGGATGGATTATCAGCAAATGTCATATTTCATACTTCAACGCTGCTTTCAAATTATAAATATTAGATAATAATTTTTTCTCAATTCTTCTTGAGGCAATAACTGCATCAAGCTACTATGGTCAATCTGTTTTATTTCAAATAATAAACGCTAAGCTTAACGCAAAAAACACTATTTTCTGTATAGCTCTACACTCTATTTATTTCCACTCAATATCTATAGCATAAACTTGTAGTTATACGTTTAGTTATACATATATTTCATTAAAATAAAATATAATTAAAAATCAATTAAATAGATATCAGATTCAACTTACGCCAGCCTAATTAATTGATTTATAACGAGTTTTAAACCATTTCATGTTGAAATTGTGCTGTAGGATGTACTGCATGACGACATTAAAGCTCTCCCACTACCTCTACTATCGAACCAATACATGATAGTTTCGTAAAACCATCCCGACCATTAGCCTTAATCTTCAATAGCCAATATAATCACTGGCAAGCCCTATATTCAGGAACCACGGAAACGGTCAAGGAATACATTGTCTTTTTCCAGCAGCAACTTAGGTTATTAGTCAACGCATGGCGGCAGCGTGAAATAGATGGTTTTCATCTGAATATTGATAAGAGAATTGATGAACTCAGACGGGGGCTTACAAACTATTTCACCTCAATCATTAATGGAATTACCAATAGCTTGCAACTACTCAATAAATATCAATTCAGCTCCCTCACAGGGAGTTGAACTCAAAGTAAACATCGATGTTATCACCTTTGTAACCATAAGATGAGTTACGTTATTGATTCCATTAACATAACTTATTGAAAATAGATAAGATAAAACTATAAAGGAATAATTTGTACCACTTATCAAACTCGCTAGAAAAGGCATCATGTGTTAACACAGATACGAGCATTATCCACACCAATCCTTAGTTGAATTATCAAAATCTCATTTTAGTACTTTATGTATTATCACTATTAATAATAGACTAGCAGGAAACGAAAACAATGTTACAAATGAAATTAGCACACTGGTATCTAGCAGCTCATTAATAACTGCTCTTAATTGTATTGTAGTCATATTATCTGACCATGGCTGCTCCATTTGGTATTTTTGGTTAATAGCCATTCCTGCATTCAATGAAAACAATATAACGTAATTTGCTACAATAATACCAAGCGTTAATCCCCACTTTACGAATAATTTAATTCCCATTAATTTGGTCCCCGTAAAGTAATTGTCCAATTATACCCATTGTTTCTTCTCCAGAAAAATCCGTATGATATCCAACCATAGATGCGGCACCTGATGCGGCTTCAAACAATGTTCTCGATTTACTTTTTTCCATAGGTGTAACACCTGTGACATTTGAGTACTGCTGTTGGAATAACCCAGTTACTTCGATGACAACAAGAGAAGATAAATCTTGTTTCTTACCAACCATGTAATCCTCTAAAGATGCGGGAACCACAAAAGATTCCTGACCCGTCACAATATATCTGGCTAATGAATAACCCGAACGAACAGATGATAATTCCTTTTCAAAAACCTTTGAGCCTCCTGCTTTTATTGCATTTACTGTTTGTGTTGTACAATTACTCGTTGATAAATCATAAATGTTTATTGTGTGCCCGTACTTTTTAGTTGCCTCGCCCACATTAGGGGATAACCCAACAGGGGAAGAGCCTCCACTCCACAATGCCATAAAGTGAGCTTCTACTTGCTGTATATTGGCATCATTTACAGCAAAAACTCGAGCATTCATTTTGTATAGCTCATGTCGGTAATAATTTCTTGCATCCTCATCTATAAGGCGAATTAAGATACCATCCCCCACAATGCCAAGAGTACCAGTCCGACCGAATCTACCATAAGTATAAACTGTTATTTGGTTATTTTTATGTAATGAAACATACGAGTGCCCAGAGCCTACTCTTTCTGTCCACACATAAACCCCATCAGGAATGAGATTGTCTAATGCCGTGCATTCACCTATGATATTAGAAGGAATAAAAGCGGCGTGACACGGACACGTTGAATAACTTTTGCGGGTATCAGCAGCTGGTTGTCCCCCAATTAAATGAGTAAAATCTCCCCCTACTATTTCATACCTTCCTGCATGAACACCACATGTAACTTTATTACCTTGAACGGCTTGTCTCTTAAAATTAATACCACCCCGATGTGCTAATGCACTCCCCTCTAATACTCTTCCACCGCATGTAGTCCTATCCCCCTCTAGCACTTTGAATGACATCACCATAAATCACCTCAATAAAATTAATTAACTAGGTTTTGTGTAATACTATAACTTGAGGTATTTGCAGCTTTATGTTCACAGGTGATACTTTCATACTTCATCGATACTGTTTCATAAGCTTGTGCATCATTATTGTCTAGGGCATTTGGATGGTGATTACTAATGCTTACGATTGATGCATTAGTCAATTTGATTGTTTTATAGACTATCAACTTACCGCTTCTATCGGTTCTATAAAAGCTAAATTCACAATCAAGTAACTCGTTATTATTAATGCTATTCATCAAGAGAGGGGTCGATTTATCATCTAATTTTGTAAATGAAAAGGGTGAATGTGAGACGTTTTGGTGACGACTCATACTATAATTAGTTGAATAAACAAAGATTTCATTTTCATGGCCTTCTTGGTATTTATTTCCTATTGAGTCGTAACTTGAACATCCAGCAGAGATAAGCCCTTGTTTCTTCCCTTTTATAACTAAATATATTTGATTTGCCATCGAGACGATCCTTAATATAAAAAGAATAATTAAGCATTATATTTCCCTTATTTCTATAGGAATATTCAACATAGTTAATAAAAACAGCGTAATACTCCCATAAAAATTATTGAATCCAACTCAAAATCAGTCTCTAGCTTAAATTCAGTTCCCCCAAAGGGAGTTGAATTCACTGCAAACCTCAATACCTGATTCTTGCAGCCATAAACCAACTGTGCCACACTATTGTGACATTAACTTCATCGACACAGATAGAAGAATCAAATAGTTACATTGGGGAGGAGCTTCAAGCCAGCTCCACCAAATTATCTTCTAAGGACGTCCAAAGAAGACTGAAAAGCCCGCTAACTCAATGAGTTGCGGGCTTTTTTATGTCCTGCGCAGTCTGATGTCACCTAATTAAATCCAATCATCTTAGGCACCTTGATAGGCACCTCGTTAACCTTTATAGTTTTTGAGGTGCCTAAAAACAATGGAACATCAAAATGGCAAGACAAACCAAACCTTTATCAGTAAAAGAGATCGATGCAGCAAAGCCGAAACAGAGTGATTATGTTCTCTATGATGGTGATGGATTAGAGTTATTGGTTAAATCCAATGGCAGTAAGCTGTGGTCATTTCGCTACATTCGCCCACTCACTAAAAAGCGAGCTAAAAAGAGCCTTGGTTCTTACCCTGCCGTCAGCCTTGCTGATGCACGTAGTTACCGCCTTGAAGCAAGAACACTGCTCGCTAAACAGATAGACCCACAAGATCACTATAAAGAACAAGTTCGTAATACCTTAGAAGCTAAGACAAATACCTTTCAACTTGTTGCTGAACGTTGGTGGTGTAGTGGTCAACAAAAATTGGTCACCGTTTTAGAGTTTTCCCAATACAATCGTTCTGATTCATTGGGTGTTAAACCACCGTTATATTGATGGGGTCTAAGCTGAATGTAAAATACCTCCAAAGTACTTACACAATGACCTCCATGTGCACGCCAAGTGCACATGATTGAAGCTTAGTAAAGATACCCTTTAATAATCAACCAATTAAAAAATTACGGACACGGGTTCAACCCCGCCAGCAAAAAAGAACGGCAAGTTTTATATCTTTTAAGGATAAAAATCTTAGCAATATGAAGCATTAATTAGAAGATGAAATGCTAATTTCATGCAGAATGCGATAACCCAGGTAACATCTATAACATCTTGTTGAAATAAATTGAACATTTCAATCAAATAACCCTCCTTTACTAATAACCACGACCTGCAATAATCCCATCTCGATATAGTAAACAAATGGAATTATAACATGACTAAATTACACTTATTATTAGTAATTGCTGTATTTGGAAGTGCAAGTGGAAATGCCTTAGCCTCTACGAATAATGAAGGCTATTATGGTGCTGCACGGCTCTCTAAGGTATGGCAAAAAGCAGATAATATGGACACCAGTAGTAGACCAGGCATTGGTCAATTTGTCTCTGGTGATGATAAAGATGATTTTTATAATGGCTCTTTAGCTGCTGGCTATCAATTTGGTAATGGTTGGCGTACAGAAGCAGAATATACTTTCAATAAAAAGGCAGAATATACAAGTGGATCAACCACTTTTCCGACCAGCTTGAATCACCATAAAACAGAGTCCCAACGATTAATGCTAAATGCTTACCGTGATTATGAAATTTATCAGGGAGTTTCTATTTATGGAACCGTTGGTGTTGGTATCGCAAAAGTAAAATCGTCTGGATGGCAAGGAAATGTTTCACGTCAATACGCAAGTAACACTGATACAAACTTGGTATATTCTCTCGGTGGCGGCGTCAGCTATGAACCTATTAATAAACTCAATTTTGACTTAGGCTACCGTTATGTGGATCTAGGTAAAATCGAAAGTGGCATGAACCGATTTGCTAATGCTCGAGGCTTACAAGACGAGCAAATGAAAGCACACCTTAAATCTCAAGAAGTTGTATTTGGTGTCAGATACTTATTTTAGTATTTTTATAGTGTTATCTCATTGGTATTGTCTCAAAAATAGCTAACTCTTGTTAGCTATTTTTAATTGTGGTGGACACGCTCAATTTTTGCCATTATTGCTCGGCTACTGCTTTATATAACGTGGGTATCTTTCACAAATAGCTGTCTATGAAAACAACAAGCCGTGTTTTTCTTTTTAAGAAATTCAGATTAGGTGCGCTATTGGCTTTTTCTAGACGCGTAATGTTCATTGAAGTACCTACAGCGCCGAACTCAGAATAAAATAAAAAGTGTCTAAAAATATAGGAAAAAATATAATAATAGCTATACCTCAAGATATCATTTTGATATTTTTTGAAAAGAGAAATGATGTAGACCTTTTCGCATTAAGATAAGGCCAAACATAACTTTATGATGCATAACCTGAAATAAACTATGAAAACATCTTTACTATCAAATAAGACCACGTTAATCGTAATAATAGGATGGCTATTACTTTATTACGTAACAGGTGAAATCTCCGAAATACTTACACCAGAGAATTCAGATATTTCTGTTGTCTGGTTTCCTGCGGGAGTCGCAACAACCGCTTTTTTATGTATGCACAAGCGCCAATGGTTACCATTACTGATTGGCTTCGTTGTATTAAACTTGATTCTGAATGGCTTTGATAGTGAGCAAATCACCCTTTCACTTATATACGCCGCTCTGGCAGTACTTTCTTGTATTGCTATTGCTTGGATTGTCCGTAGGTATGCTCAACGAGGAGATGATCTGCAACTAATATTGTTATGGCTATCGGCAACAATAATTGTCAGTTTTGCGGATGCAGTTCTATTTTCTATCAGTTTGTATTGGCTTGATAATACATCACTTAATGATATTTTTTGGGATGGTTTTATTGCTGATATTACTGGCAACATCTTTGCCACAACAGTGATTATGGGGCTAATTAATACCCATTTCAAAAGGGTGGTGCCTTCTTTCAAAATTAATATAATTTGGGGAAGTATTGTTTTTATTCTTCTTATTATTAGCACAATATTAATATTCAATGATACTGCGATACAGATATACCATTCCTATTTTCATCATCATCGTAATACTGCTAAATTATCGCTACTCTGTATCCCTATTTTGCTTGCTGTTACCCTGTCTATGCTGTGGGGAAACAGAGGGGGATCAATAGCACTATTAATACTTGCCACTATTACAATCTATTACACTCGTAATCAGCACGGGCCTTTTTATCTTCATGGCCTATTTCGCCATGAGTCACTGTGGTTAATACAGGGGTATTTGACCGTCATATCATTATTAATGGTTTTTTTACGAGTTGTCGCTCGAAGTACTCATAGTATTGATGACACACAAGGGGCTTATAAACCGCAGCACCTAGTATATCAACTTAATCTAGATAATGGTGCTATAGAATGGGGAAATACAGATTGTTCATATCCGAAGGCTGATTTAACAACCCTTTCCGATCTAAGGCAAATTATGGAATCTATTCATCCTGACGACCGAGAAAAACTCGCTCGACATTGGGAACAAGAGCAGGCTCAAACCACTCTTCCAATAATAACCTTTTGTCTGAAAGATAAAGAAGGTCGTTGGTGGAATATAGAAGATCGTGGAAGTGTTATTTTTAGTCATAACAAACCAGTAATGATTGTTGGGAATTGGTTTATTTTGGGTGAAGTATCCTAAAATTGATGTAATAACAAAGGATAAGTGATGCTACAAATTGCATTATTACTTTTCGGTGCCGAATTTATCAGAGGAAAAGCACATTACCTCTGGGGGATTGGGCTCCTTTGGTGTTTTATTGGTATATTTATTTTCATCGATGGTGTTGATGGTATTCTTTTTTTTCCAATACATTTGTTTGGTATTCTATTGTTACTTGAAAGTCTGATCACATTAAGTGTCGCTTCAAGCGGAATTGGAACACAAAAAACGATACTTTTCTTTAAAGGTGGTCTATTTTTGTTCTGTGCATTGGTTATCTTGATTAATCAAACATATAGCAATGTATTATTGTCAGCAATGTTCGGTTTTGTTTTTTTTATTACCGGATTATTTGTTGTTGCATCAGCTTGGATCGTACGTTTTCCTGGATGGCAATTAATCCTATTATGGGGCGTAATTGAAATGCTGTTTGCCTTTTTTCTGTTTACCCATCACCAAGCAACAATTTCTTTTTTTATCGGTTTTTTGATGATAGGAAGTGGATTTGGATGCCTGAAGTTAGCATTTCGAGCCCGTCATATCCAACGAGGAACATCCATATTTGAACTGATGCGTCCTTTACCTGTGTCGTTTAAGAAAAAAGGGGCAATGCGCCCCATAACAGAGACCCCACAATCTTCCACTATAAGTAGAGAAACTGAACAAGATACTATTTTGACTGTTCATATCTGGACCCCCGAAGGCTCCGCAAACCAACGCCCTGTACCACGGCCAATTATTAATCGTTATATTGCGGCTGTTGATTCTGAAGGAGTAATCTCGACGGGGCATGCATCCCTAGAACTCTACCCGCACCTCTATATCAGCTTATACCCTGAAGAAGATATTGATCGTTCTCCATCAGAGTTTTTCAGGCTACTAAAAGCAACCGCTGATAATAATGTTCCGGGGCGTTTCTTGCCTAATTATCAAACTGAAGCATCCGAATGGTGTGAATCTGACAGACAGATTGTTTTCAATGTTTATAACTATGCTTCTTTATTGAGTTTTTGGGAAAAATATCGCCAATACCCTATTTATAACCTAACATACCAAAACTGCTCCAGCAGTGTTGCATATGGTTTGGAGGCTGCATTAGATGGTGTTTTGTCTATGCAAAAGAGAAGTGATTTTATCGGGATTTTAAATGTACTTTGCATGCCAGAGTTATGGATTGCGGCTCAAATTCGTCGGCGTGCACTGATGATGGCATGGACCCCTGGATTAATTATGGATTATGCACGTGCTTTGCGGGCTATTGTACACCCAGTTCCAGTCCCTTGGTATAAACGCTTACTTAGGCGTTGAGTTTCATAGCCATTAGACATTTTTATCTCAAACATAGTTTAAAATTGTCATTTTGGAATGTTTGCTAAATAAGTTAAAGAGGTTTTTATGCTGAAAGTGTACGCAATCTTAATGGTGTCTATCATAGCTGAAACAACCGCGACAACCATGATGAAGGCGTCTGATGGGTTTACTAAGTTAGTACCCAGTATTATTGTCGTTATTGGTTATGCCATTTCTTTTTATGGATTATCCCAAGTTGTAAAAAGTATGAATATTGGTATCGCCTATGCGATATGGGCTGGAGCGGGAATATTTCTTGTTTCAGCATTATCATTTTTTGTTTATAAACAGAAACTTGATTTTCCAGCATTAATTGGTCTAGCATGCATTGCGCTGGGAATTGTTATTATCCAGCTGTTCTCTAAATCAATTACTCATTGAGTGTCGAAATTATTCAACAAGAATGGATTAAATAACGACATTAAGTTGCACACGTAACAAGATACATACCGACATTGAAACATTTTTTGTTACACCACGCTGGTGGTGTAACATCACTAGGAGAGGTATCCTCTCCTTTTAACTGATTCTATCAAGCAGTATAGCTTTCCGGTTCACTCCCCTCGTCGCTTTTGCCTATCCGTATTACAAAGAAAAAATCATTATTACAACCTCTGTGCCGTAATATATTTCATAAAGGTTATAGATTACACCAACTCATTAACCTCAGACCATCCATCGCAGAGATTATGATGAGCAACGATATTGCGTAAAATCAATCCATTGACCGCAGCTATCATGGCTACGTTTTGCGGCATCAATAAATGCCATCCCCTGTAGGCCTGTTTCAATACCTGGTAATAACGGTGATGCGCCGCTTCCCTTGCGTAAACGAGTTGCCGCCTCACGATAAACCTGAGCAAAACCCTCTAAATATCCTTCAGGATGCCCGGCTGGAACCCTTGACATCGCACGGTTTTCCTCCCATTGAGACATTGATCCCCGTGTCACACAATACATTGGCGAATCAAACGGCTTTAACCATAATTGATTAGGATTTTCTTGGGAAAATGAAAGACTCCCTTGGCTGCCATATATGCGTAGTCGCAGCCCGTTTTCTTCACCACAGGCCACTTGGCTCGCCCATAGACGCCCTTTTGCTCCGTTGTGATAACGCATTTGCACACGCACATCATCATCTAGCACTCTTCCAGGGATTATTGATGTGAGTTCCGCACAAATGGCCTCTGGCAACATCCCTGTGACAAATGAAGCTAACTGCCACGCATGAGTACCGATATCGCCTATACAGCCCGCTCCCGCTTTTTGTGGATCGGTACGCCAACTTGCTTGCTTGTTTTCAGTTTCCTCTAATCGTGTTGCTAGCCATTGCTGCAAATACTCCACTTCAATATAACGAATTTCTCCTAGTTCCCCTGCTAATATCCGGCTGCGCGCTTCACGAATTAACGGATAAGCACTGTAATTATGCGTGAGAATCAGTTGCCTACCCGTTTCTCGCACAACATCAGCAAGCTGCAAAGCTTCTGAGTATGATGTACACAATGGTTTATCACAGATAACGTCAATACCTGAGCGTAAAAATTCAACGGCAATAGGGGCATGCAAGTGATTAGGCGTGACAATCGCAACAACATCAATGCCATCATCACGTGCGACTTCACTTTGCACCATTTGCTGATAGCTGGCGTAGCATCGTTCAGGCGCAAGGTGCAGCCGTTCCCCTGTGCGTTTACCGTTTTCTTCATTCGAGGAAAATGCGCCTGCAACTAACTCAAACTCATCATCCATACGAGCCGCTAATCGATGCACGGCACCAATAAATGCACCTTCCCCGCCCCCAACCATTCCCAGCTTTAGTCTCATCGCCTTATCCTTTATTTATCACTTACGATCCCAAGTAATGCTCTGATTTTTTGAAGATTAGTATCTACCACTGCAAAATCATCAAAGGCATGATCAACCACTGGAATAATATGATTGGCGATAAAATCGGCTCCCTCTTTCGCCCCGGCATCTGGGGATTTAAGGCAACACTCCCATTCCATTGTAGCGACACCGGAAAAACCGTACTGAGTTAATTTGCTGAAAATAGATACAAAATCAATCTGACCATCCCCTAATGAGCGAAAACGCCCTGCACGCTCAACCCATGATTGATAACCGCCATAGATACCGCTACGGCCATTTGGTGAATATTCCGCATCTTTGACATGAAATGCGCGAATGCGTTGATGATAGCAATCAATAAACGCAAGATAATCCATCTGCTGGAGCAATAAATGACTTGGATCGTAGAGAATATGGCAACGCGGGTGGTTATCGACAAGGCCGAGAAAACGCTCAAATGTCACGCCGTCGTGTAAGTCTTCCCCTGGATGCAACTCGTAACATACATCGACGCCACACTCGTCAAACACATTCAGAATAGGTAACCAACGCAGCGCAAGTTCAGCAAATGCTTCATCAAATAACTGTGCATTGTGAGGGGGCCAAGGGTAAAAATAAGGCCACGCCAGTGCGCCTGAGAAAGTCACGTGTGTAACTAGCCCTAGGCGCTGAGAGGCTTTTGCCGCTTTGATGAGTTGCTCCACCGCCCACTGCTGGCGCTTTTGAGGATTACCTCTGACACTCACTGGGGCAAAACCATCAAAAACAGTGTCATACGCTGGATGTACCGCAATCAATTGGCCTTGTATATGAGTCGATAACTCACTGATCTGAATACCATATTGCTGTAACATGGCAACCAACTCATCGCAATAAGTTTGGCTTGTGGCTGCCAAGTCTAAATCAAAGATACGTGGGTCGATCGTTGGCACTTGAATATATGTAAAACCTAGGCTTGATGCCCATTCAGCAAGGCTTTCTAATGAGTTAAAAGGGGCTTTCTCACCAATAAATTGTGCTAGAAAAATACCTGGACCTTGGATTGTTTTCATGACTCACTCCCTAAAATCACAGTGCGCTGTGTACGCACAGCTTCATCCGCAGCAAGAACAATTCGCAAGCTATTGAGTGCGTCTTGTAAATGCTGTTCTAATGAAAATTGTTCCGTAATCGATTGAATAAAATAACGTTGTTCACTTAGGCACAGTGCCAAATGGTCTGGCTCATCTTGGCAGTCAACCCAATGGTCAGGATGTTTAAAAGCATTGTTTTTATCAAGCTCTGCATAATGAATACGTAAAGAGTCAGTGCGTGTGTGCCCATCAACATTGTCGCTATTTCCTTCTCCATGCCGAGCCATTATCGAAACCGCACCGCGAGGGCCTATAACATCTTTGATAAAATACGCCGTTTCGCTGATCATTGGTCCCCAACCCGCTTCATACCAACCCACTGAGCCATCATCAAAACGAACCTGTAATTGACCGTAGTTATACATATTGTCTGGTAATTCATCGGTCAATCTTGCGCCAATAGCGCTGACACTCACTGGTTGAGCTTGTGTCATTTGGCACATCACATCTAAATAATGAACGCCGCAGTCAACTATCGGTGATAGTGATTGCATCAAGTTACGGTGTACACCCCACATCTGACCATGGCTTTGTTGATTCAAATTCATTCTCATCACTAATGGCTTACCCAGCTCATGCGCTAGATGAATGAATTGTTGCCACGATGGGTGATGACGCAAAATATAACCGACCACCACTTGTCGATGGGCTTGTTTAGCCGCAGCAATGACACGCTTAGCCCCTTCAACCGTAGTGGCTAATGGCTTTTCAATAAACACATGACAGCCTGCCTTGAGTGCTAGCAATGCATAAGCTTCATGAGTATCAGGGTATGTCGTTAAGCAAACCGCATCTGGTTGCGTTGCTTTTAATGCCTGTTCGTAATTATCAAACGTGGCATATTCACCACCTAAATGTTCATTGAGAATGTCTTTTGAATGACCACGAGCCACCAGCCCGCAGATATCAACCCCTTCCATTCGGTGGTAAGCCTCTGCATGAGAGGCTCCCATATTGCCGCAACCAACGACTAAGACGCGTAAATTAGCCATCTTATTTCTCCTCCACTGGCTTTTCTTTATAGTTGAACGTGAAGAAGAACAATGCGGCAATCAGTAACGCACCAATCGCTGGGTACCACCAAAAACTTTGCCATTGAGGCAGAGCCGCTGCGCCTTCCGTTGTGACAATGCTATTGAACAGCATTCCACTGATTTGTGAACCAATTAACATCCCCACGCCATAGGTAAACAAGACCAGCAAGCTCTGCGCCTGCCCTTTTACTTTCTCACCAGCAACTTTGTCTGTATAGATAAAACCAATAACAAAGAAGAAGTCATAACACATACCATGTAAGAAAATACCGATATAAATCATCCAGCGCAGTTCTTCAGCAATCCCTAAGGCAAACATGACATAACGTAAGCACCAAGATAGCATCCCAATCAGCAACATCACTTTGATACCAAGACGAGCAAAGAAGAATGGTATCAATAACATAAAGAACAGTTCTGACATCTGCCCTAAAGACATCACGCCACCAACGTTAGTAAATCCTGTCGCCGCAACAAATGGCGCCGCATAGGCATAGTAAGCCGCCAATGGGATAGAGATCAGCATTGCACAAATGATGAAAACTAAGAAATGACGTTGCTTGAGCATGGCAAACGCATCTGCGCATAACAAGTCGCGCATCGCAACAGGTTTACCACGCTCTGGTGCTGGCGTGTGTGGTAATGTAAAGCTGTAAATCGCTAGTACCAACGAAGCTACTGCCGCCAAGGTGAAAATTTCTGTACTATCTGATAACCCTGTTGAACCGACAATCAGCCCCGCAACAATCCAACCAAATGTACCGAATGCACGCACAACTGGGAACGCTTTCTCACTGTTCGGTAAACTATAAAAGGCAACGTTGTTACTAAGAGCAATAGTTGGCATATAGCAAAGCATATAACCAAAGATTATCCATAACAGACCGCTATGATCCCCCGTAAAGTAACTTGGGATCATCCATAACAAACCGGCACCGATGAGATGCAGCACGCCAAGCACTTTTTGTGATGCAAAAAAACGGTCAACCACCATCCCTAGTACAAAAGGAGATAAAATAGAGGCGATGGGCCCTGTCGAATAGGCATCACCAATAATTGCTGATAAACCATATTTCCCCATGACAACCCCTAGCGTGACATACCATGCCCCCCACACAAAAAATTGAAGGAACATCATTAACGCCAATCGCGGTACTACCCATACATGGGCAGTATTTTTACCGCCTTGAGCAAGACTATTTGTACCCATAAGACCCCCAATAATTTCTATTTTTTATTAGCCACTTTCAGGTAAAAAGGACGGCATAACCACGCAGCTTGGTTTCTGCGCATAACCTTTGGCTTGCGCAAGATGCAGTTCACAAATTCGACCGCCCCATCGCAATAGCGCTTGGCACAGTGCGCTTCGCTCTGTGGGAACTAAAACGACTGGCTTCGCACCACGATGATGTTTGTCTAGCATCCAACCGAGTAAATCCAGCGCTATCTCATCACGATAGCTGCAGCCGGGCCCTAACATCCTCGATGCGGGGTGTGCGATAGAGGCAAGATAACCTTCGATGCGCTGGTTATGTTCCCAGACTGCAATTCGCCATAACCCGCTGGTGTCATTTAAAAAATATTCAATATCCCGCTGACGACTAATACCTAATGAATCCGCTTCCAATTGTAAAATAGCCGGTAAGTCTTCGGTTCGAGCATCTCGCACAATTCCTTTGGTCAAGCGAGGGAGATTCACGCCTTGCTCTGGTACTGAAATCACCATGTCTTGGTAAATTGCATAAGGTGTAAAACCGCCGCGGCGATAAAGAGAATAAGAGTCTAAATTCAGGGCACTTGAAATTAAGCGAATGGGTAAATTTCCGGCTAATTCATCCGCTTTGGACAGTAATTTCTTTGCAATACCCTGCCCAAATGCGTCGGGATGGACATTCATAATCCCAAGGCCCAAATGTGTTTCTCGTGGGTGAAAAAAACACGAGCCAAGAATATTGAGTTGTGAATCACGAGCTACCCAGTGGTAATCAGGATCAAGTTGTTGGTATACATCAACAAATAAATGGCACTCTTCAGGCGCAGACTGAAATATTGCGCCTAAACCATGTTGTTGATACCAGACATTCGTTGAGTGATAAATCAAATGCGCGACTTCACTCCGATCAGCGCATTTCGCAAGCTGTAGTTGTATATCCATTCATTACCTCTCATGTTTTATTGTTTATAAAATGAGGCTTTTCACTAAATGGCAGCTAAATCCAAAAATGAAATCGATTACATTTTTACTGAAATCGATTTCATTTATAAAATATAGCCAAATTGTTTCTTTCAGCAACTAGCTGAATGGTTCAATAATGATCTAAAAGATAAATTTGCAATCTGCATCACAAGTTGATTGTATCAATCGTACTTTTCATCGCGATGTTGCATACTGTGCATGGCAATAGACAAAAGGAAAAGTGAACAATGTCGATAGAAAAAGTGGCGAAAATTGCAGGAGTCTCTGCCGCAACGGTTTCACGGGTATTGAATGATCAACATATTGTAAAACCCGCAACTCGAGATAAAGTTCTTGCCGCCATCGCTCAGTGTAATTATCAACCTAATTTATTAGCGCGCCAGCTACGTACCTCGCGTAGTCGCATGCTATTGGTACTGGTGTCTAATATCACTAACCCCTTTTGTTCATTGGTTGTACGTGGTATTGAAGAAGAAGCGGAACGCCACGGCTATCATATTTTGTTATGTAATTCTGAATCCAATCCAACGCGTGAATCCGCTTATCTAAGTTTACTCAGAGGTAAGGTTGTTGATGGCGTCATCACTATGGATGCTGTGAGTTGTTTACCGGGGCTTACTGATATGATTGGGGATTTTCCGTGGGTGCAGTGTGGTGAAGGGGATCCAGAATTTCGTGCTTCTTCTGTTACTATTGATAATTCACAAGCCGCTAGCGCAGGCGTTTATCATTTAGCAGCGAAAAATCGCCAACGCATTGCATTAATTAACAGTGATATGCGTTACCTCTATTCGCAACAACGGGAACAAGGGTACCGAAAAGCACTCGCTGAACTTGGCTTTGAATATTGTAAAATCGAGTATGTAGAAGAATTAGATTACACCGCGGGGGCGAAGGCCATGGAAAAGTTACTGCAAAATGCGCCCAAACCCGATGCTGTATTCGCGATTTCTGATGTCATCGCAGGCGGTGCAATGAGTGTTTTGCATCAGCAGGGATTGCATATTCCGAATGATATTGCTGTGTTAGGGTTTGATGGTGTGCCCTTCGGTGAAGTAACCACACCGCCATTAAGTACCATTGTGCAGCCGATGCATCAATTTGGCATCCGTAGCGTTCAACTACTACTCAATAAAATTAAGCACCCGCAACTCGATGACAGCCATGAAATCCTCGAATGGCAATTAATTGAACGCGGCTCAACTTAACTCACTTTTTTACCTCCATTCTGGGGCTGTGATATTGAAATAATACGGATAAGAAACGACGCTATAATTTTTCTAGTGAAGCGGTTTTGTCTCCTGTATCAACCCATATTTTGATCAATACAGAAGTCGTACCTTCGTTAACAACCTTCAATGCAACACTACCCAAAATTCATTGTTTAGTGTTAGTTAGCTCGCCTTGAGTAAGGCTTTAACTAACCACATTTACACCATAAATTATGACTTGATTTTATTCATCGCCATCAGCAATAAAAAATATCCACCACCTAAAATAGCGACAAAAATTCCAGCCGCAATCTGTGTTGGATAAATAATAATTTGGCCTAGCCAATCTGCCCAAACCATTAATATACTGCCGATCAACCCACTAATAATAAGTTGTTGTTTCACCTTTTTAGCGCCAACTAAAAAAGCCATATGGGGTGCAACTAAACCAAGAAATGCAATGGGGCCAACAGTGGAAGTGACAAAGGCACACAATAATGAAACTAAGATTAATAGCAATATAGTCGCTAATTGTGAATTTAGTCCTCTTCCCTGTGCAAATGTTCGACTAATTGATAATAAAACTAGCCAACGATTTAACGTGATCGCTAATATAGTTAACACAACAACACTGATTGAAAAAATAATGGCCTGTTGCCCTTCCACACGATAAGTTGAGCCTGAAAGCCATAATAATATCCGATAGCTACTCAATGTCCCTTGAGCTAAAAAGAACTGAACAAAAGCTTCTAACGTTGCCGTTAGGCAGATCCCTGTCAAAATTAAACTTGCTGGTGCGTATTGGTGCCGTTTACCTAGATATAACAATATTCCTAATACAATCAGGCTCCCGATTAAAGCAACACCCCAAAATGAGGTTTGAATAGCCGTGCCTAATAGTAGGCTAAATAGAACGAGTGCCGCTGTAGCCCCTGAAGAAACCCCCAAAATGTCTGGGCTGGCCAACGGGTTATAAATAATCCTTTGTAATAAAACCCCCGCAATACTCAAGGCTAATCCAGCAAATGTCGCCGCTAATAAACGAGGCCATTTAATATCCCATTGAAAACTTGACGGCAGTTGCCAATAATATTGTTCACCATTCGTTTGTAAGCAAAGGGAAAATACAACTCCACTTACTAACAATAAAATAAGAATAGATACCGTGGTTTTAGAAAGTATTATTTTTGTTGGTAATAACCCTATCGATAATTGATCTTGGGCTGTCATTGTTCGGCGGCTAAACCAGATCAATAAAGGAGCACCAATAGCAGCTGTCATTACACCCGTAGGAACCACAATATTAAGATAATTTGTTAGTGCGATTGCCCCGCTGTCTGCAAGAAGCAATAAAATAGCCCCTACAACTGCACTATTTAATAACTCTTGCCTTGTACTCATATTACCCATTCGCCGTACTATATTTGGAGCTAATAAACCAATAAAACTAATAACCCCTACAGTTGAAATAGTCGCCGCTACTAACCAAGATGCTAAAACAATAAAAAGTAAAAAAGTTGGTAAAACGGATAAGCCTCGAGCTTTAGCCCCTTCATGGCCTAATTTCAATAATGTCAAAATACGTGGGGCGAAACAGATAATAATAATAATAACAGGGAACAATAAAGGTAATAAACCAACCACTTTTTGCCAACCATCTTGCGCTAAATTTCCTGCTCCCCACATAAAAATATTTTGTGCAAATTGCGAATTTAATGTAATTAATGCAGTCGCTATAGCACCAAACAAAATATTTATGACCATTCCTGAAACAACTAACGGAATGCCTGTCATATTACGAATACCTGCAATTAATATTACTAAACCAAATGCAAGTAATGCTCCCACCATCGCAGCTAGCGTTTGATATAACCCAATCTCGTTACTAAACCAAATATTGACGACCACTAATGCTAACCAAGCACCGGATGATGAACCTAACGTTAGTGGTGAAGTAAGATTATTTTGTGTTAATTGCTGCATCAAACTGCCCAATAAACCAAAAGTTGCTCCCACTAATAATGCCATAGCAAGGCGTGGTAATTGGCCATATAAATAAAAATAATCAGCAAATGTATCGGCTGAAGCTGGATGGATAACTAAAAATAATTGCTGACTGAGTGTAACCCCAGGTTCGAGCTGAAGGTTAATCAGCGCGACCACCATTAATACAAAAAATAGTATTGAGTGCTGTTTAGTTGTCATTATGAGGAGCAACCTGTAATAAGCTTTCTGTTAATGCTTCCGCCATTAATTGCAAGGAAAAGACACCACCATAATTCCAAACGGGACGAACACTATTTATCCGCCCTTGTTTAACAAAAGGCATCGACTGCCATAATATGGAATCATTCAGTTTTTTTTCTTCTACAAATGGTTTGATGTATAACACGTACCCATCATTTATAAACTGCAATGAATTTATTCGTCTCTGCTCTATTCCCCAAGGACGTGCGGGGACTAAAATAGCAGGCTTTAATGCAAGCTGTTCAAGAACATAATTGAGTGTTGAATTCTCAGTATAAAGAAAAATAGTGCTTAAACTTGAAAACCGGATAACAGCAACACTTGGCTTCGTTGTAAAAGCACGTTCAAGTTGTGATCTTAATTCAGCAAAACGTTTATCCATTTTCACTAAATATTCATCGGCAAAAGACGTCTTCTCAAATAAGCGAGCCAACGTTTTAAAATGAGCAATGGCCACAAGCCCTGAATCATCTTGACGTGCAAAATTTGATAAATAAACGACTGGCGCTATTTTTTCCAATAAAGGCAGTAAATCTTCTTGCGCGCTACTTGCAATAATAACATCAGGTTTCAATGCGGCAATTTGCTCTAAATTAGGCTCAGCTCGCGTACCCACCTCTTTGACCGAAGAAGGAACAGCTGGGTCAACAACCCATTGCTGGTAACTCTCTAATTCCGTGGCCCCAACAGGTGTAATTTCAAGCGTTAATAGCTGTTCCAGCAAATCCCAATCTAAAACCACAACGCGCTGAGGCGGCGAATTGAACTCGACAATACCACGACTGTCCGTAACAGAATAAGCCCGTGTATAAAATGAGCATAATAATGTACCTGTTAATAAAATAAGGCCAAGCAAATTGATTCTTAAGCGCATACGATAGCAACCCTATGATGTTCTGACTCGGGAAAACTAGGGTGTGGTATTAATTTAATCGGAGTATCGTAGAGTGACGATAGCCTTGCTTCATCATGGAGAAGAACGCTTTTTCCCTCAAATTCTATTTTCCCTTTTTTTAATGCCACGATGTGTGTTGCATACCGTAAAGAAAGGTTGAGGTCATGAAGGATCACAATCACACCAATCCCATGAACTTTATTAAGCTCACTCAATAAATTCATTAACTGGTATTGATGGTGAATATCTAATGCAGAAGTCGGTTCATCCAGTATTAAAACTGGTGATTGTTGAGCAAGTAACATGGCAACCCATGCGCGCTGGCGCTCTCCACCAGACAAGTTGTCCGCTAAGTTCGCGGAAAACCCCTCAACCCCAGCTTTCTCCATCGCTTGTTGGATAATAATTTCATCGTCAGCTTGCCAGCGACCAAGTGCACCTCGCCACGGAAAACGCCCTAACCGCACAAGTTCTTTCACAGACAGCCCCGCTGAGGCTGGCAGTTTTTGTGGTAAATATGCGATTTTCTGCGCTAATTCTTTCGTTTTATATTGAGAAAGACTCGTGCCATTTAAATCAATTTGCCCGCTATCCGGTGCCATCTGCCCAGAAAGGAGATTAACCAGTGTAGATTTTCCTGAACCATTATGACCAAGAACCACTGTGAGTTCTGTTGTGGGTATATTTAACGAATCTATAGATAAAATAGAACGATGATCGCGAACGATATTAATATTTGCTAATCGAAACATAGAAAGGACTCAAGGCATGCCAACATTATTAGCATGCCTTTTTTAAAATTACCAAGTGTACTTTGTTTGTAACACAAATGAGCGCGATTGGCCGTAATAGCACCAGGTATCACAGGATGAAACATACTCTTTATTGAGGATGTTATTCATATTGAACTGGAACTGCCAATTGTTCGATAATTGATATATCGCGGCCATATCCCAGAGCGTCGCACTAGGAACAGAAAGGTTGCTGCTTGCTGGGTTATCCTTTGATTGACCATAATAGCGAATACCAGTTCCGAGTTTTAACGACTGGTTACTCACGATTGGAATTTCGTAGTCAGTCCAGACAGTCGCCATATGTTTGGGGATCATACCAGCCTGTTTACGTCCCTTACCACCTGTTTGATCTGTTTTCGCATTGGTATAAGTGTATGTCGCTTTAATATCCCAATTATCAGTAACACTTGCAAATAGTTCTGTTTCTATACCTTGTGAAGTGACTTTACCTGTTTGTGTTGCAACAGGGTGTTCAGGAGTTGTGACTAACGCATTTTTTTGTTCGATATCGAACCAAGCAATATTCCAATAACCATCCATAAAATAAGGTGTATATTTGATACCTGCTTCAAATTGCTCACCTTTAAGTGGTTTATATAGTTTTTGGGTTGTTGGGTCGATTGTCGATTGAACTTCAAAAGATTGAGAGTAATTTAAATAAGGTGAAATGCCATTGTCAGCAATATACATTAAACCCGCATTTAAACTCATCTGCCCATCATTTCTAGACTCATCTTCTGCTTTTTTATGTGCTTTATTTTCAGTTTTTACCCAATCATAACGTGCACCAACGACCCCAATCCATTTGCTATCAAGCTTTGTTTGGTATTGTGAATAAATACTAGCTTGTGTTTTATCAATAGTGCGATGAATGTTATTTGATGGGTCAAGTGGGGTATAGTGCCCATAAACTGGCTTCCACGGGTTAATTTTACCAAAAGCATAATTATCCTGTTCATCGCCTTTGGTTTGATGATATTGGAATTCAATACCCGCAAGTAAGGTATTTTCGAACCGCTCACTATCCCATTCACCGACGATATTGTTATCAAAACTAAAACTTTGGTTTTTACCATCGCGAAAAACAATACCTTGCCCCAATTCCTGCACGGTAGGGTCTGCATTAAAGAAAGCATAAACACTTCTGAGTGTTAGGTCGTTGTAACCATAATTTACACGCTGCGCAAAACGCCACTCATCATTAAATTGATGTTCTAATAAATAACCCACTGAGAACTGAGTCCGCTTGTATTTATCGTAATCAGGCTCACCTAAATTGGTTGATGGCTTAATTTTACCGTAATTAGAGTGAATTAATGTTCCCGCCGCTGGGAAAAAAGGATTCGTGGGCGTACCATCATCGTGCAGATACGTTCCCATTAACGTAAGTACAGTCTGATCAGACAAGTCAAATGCCGCACTTGGCGCCAGATAAATACGTTTATTATCCGTGCCTTTGAGTTCCCCATCCGATTTTTTCATCGTTCCCACTAAACGGTAGCGGGCACCTGCATCGGCTGATGCTGTAGAAAGATCAAAGCCTAGCGCTTGATGATCGTTATTACCCGCTTCTAAAAATATTTCATTTTTAGCATTAATAGATGGCTTTTTCGTTACTAAGTTAACAGCGCCTCCAGGAGTGGATTCGCCAAAGAGAACGGCTGATGACCCCTTCACGACTTCAATACTTTCCAATCCATAAGGTTCAAGTAGCCAAGTGTAGTAGCCATCTCGATATAACCGGCTATTATCTAAATAAGTTGCGGCATCAAAACCGCGAACTTTGAACCAATCCGTATCATTATCAGCCCCATAAGGTTGTGCAACAACCCCCGAGGTATAACGAAGTGCTTCATCAATTTTTTGCGGAGCATGTATGGTCAAATCTTGTTCCGTAATAATTGAAACAGATTTTGGCGTTTCTTGCAGCGCAGTATTCACTTTGAGTGCTTGTGCACTAACAACGAAAGAGTCTTTTTTGTCGCTATTTTGTTCATTTGCCATGGATTGGTTTTGAACAGCCAGCGCTAACAGAGTGAAAATGGCAACCTGATGTAAACGAAATAAACCTAAATTTTTCACAAAATAGTTCCAATGATAATAATAATAAGTCTCAGTATTATTCCTAAAAATAAGTCAAATTAAAATCAATTTGGCATATTTGCTTATAACAAATAGTTATTAAAAAAATAAAATTAAACACAATTAACCATACATAAGGAAGGGAGATTATTAGTCAAGAATAACGAAAATGATCTCGATGCGAGTATTAGGTCATTATTTAAGTTAACAAACGCAAAAAATAAGGCGGGAATGACCTTTCCCGCCTCGTGCTATCATTTTACTTATCAGCTTGTTAGAAGTTTTGGATTACCAGAACAACGCATATAGCACACATAAGATAACCATAATTGCGTATGATGCGATATTGAAGCCTGTCGATGTTTTAAAGGTCTCCGACGTTAGGATAATAGCCCCTTCACAGTCATCTTCTTTTGCCGTTGTCAGGCTAATTAAACCAATCACTACCGCAGTAAAGAAGAAGGTGTACATCATTTGGTCAAGGAATGGCATACCTAACGGCATTAGTTTTAAGAATAATGCAAACGGAATTGAGAGCAGCACACCGATAATCGCGCCTTTCGCATTGGTTTTCTTCCAAAATAGACCTAATAAGAATACCGCTAAGATACCTGGGCTAACTAACCCGGTATATTCCTGAATATATTGGAAAGCTTGTCCAATGTTACCCAGTAATGGGGCGATGAAGCATGCGACGATTAACGCAACAACTGCACTAATCCGCCCGACATTCACTAATTTATGGTCCGCGGTTGATGGAGCAATGTATTCTTTGTAGATATCCATGGTGAAAATAGTTGCCACTGAGTTCAACATGGAAGCTAAAGAAGAAACGATAGCCGCAGCTAATGCCGCAAACACAACCCCTTTAGCGCCTACGGGTAAGAATTGTGTTAACCATGGGTAAGCTTTGTCCGCTTGGGCCAATGTTGGCATATGTTCTTGTGCCATCGTTCCTAATCCCGCCAGTAATGCAGGGTCAGAAACTATCACAAATGCCGCAATACCCGGTACGACAACAAGGATTGGGACAATAAGTTTGAGAAATGCTGCGAAAACCAAGCCTTTTTGCGCTTCATTAATAGACTTAGCGGCTAATGCACGTTGAATAATATATTGGTTGAAGCCCCAGTAATATAAATTAGCAACCCATAAACCGCCAATTAACACGGCAATACCGGGTAAATTACTAAACTGTGGGTTGTCTTGGCTTAAAATCATTTCAAAATGCGCAGGCGCTTCACTTGCCATACGGCTCATACCTGCGAATAACCCCGCATCACCGCCAATATAGCTCACCGCCATTATCGTGGTTAAAAAGCCGCCTAAAATTAAGAAGAAAACTTGTACAACATCCGTCCACGCAACCGCAGATAGCCCGCCATAAAGAGAGTAAATCACTGCAAATAATGCTAAGCCGAAAATAGCATAATGCATTGGAATACCTAGGATTGTTTGTAATGCTAACGACCCTAAATAGAGAACTGAAGTTAAATTAACAAAGATAAATAATGCCAACCAGAACACGGCTAAGATCGTTTTTAACGTTTTATTGAAACGTTTTTCAACAAACTCTGGAATGGTAAAAATACCTTTATCAATAAACACGGGCATGAAGTATTTTGCGACAATGATCAGTGTTAGTGCTGCCATCCATTCATAGGATGCGATAGCCAAACCTATTGAAAAACCAGAGCCCGACATACCAATAAATTGCTCTGCTGATATATTTGCCGCAATCAGTGAAGAACCAATAGCCCACCAAGGTAATGTTTTTCCTGCTAGAAAATAGTCTTTTGTACCTTTCTTTTGTCCTTTTTTATCACGAGAAACCCAAAGACCAACACTAATAATGACAAGCACATACAGAATGAATATTCCGTAATCTAATGTGCTTAACCCAACCCCTTCAGTTTGCATAATCAAATTCCTTCGCCAAGTGATAACAAAGCAAGTGTAAACGTTACCACGAAATATCACCGTTAGATGAATCACATATTTTCACAATATCCTCTAAAGAATTAACTTAATGGACTAAATAGCAGAAATTAATGTAAATTTTCATAGGTGATAGAAGAGAAGGTACCAGGAAGTAATCTATATTTTAATAAATTCGTGAAGTTCATCAAATATTAATGAAAACGTTTACACTTATTTTCGTAACGCTATGGCCTATAAAATACTTAGGCGTGCAAAGGTCTAACTGAATTACGTTGAACCAATGTCGGAGAGTAAATCAAACTTTCACCTGTCGTTTTTTCCCCTCTCGCTAAAGAAAGTGCTAGTTGTGTGGCTTTTTCTGCCATCATTTGGATAGGATAACGAATTGTTGTTAAGCGTGGATGGATGTAGCGGGCAATCAACACATCATCAAAACCAATAACCGAGACCTGTTCTGGTGAGTGAATTTCATTTTCATCTAATACCGCGATGGCTCCCGCGGCCATAAAATCGTTGTAACCCACGACCGCTGTGATTTCGAGTGATTTTATCAGTAAGTTAGTCATCGCTTGCTCCCCACCTTCCCCATAAGGAGCGCCATATTCAATATAACTATCAGACAGTTGAATACCATTATTTTTTAACGCATCTCGATAACCCTGTAAACGCTGTACCGCATCCTCAATTTGGTGATTTGATGAAATGTACGCAATTTTAGTGTGCCCATGTCGAATAAGATGTTCTGTCGCTAAATATGCGCCCTTGTAGTTATTTAAAGAAATACAACGGGTTGCAATTTCATCAATATGGCGGTTGATCAGTACCATACTTGGGACTTCTTTTGCATATTGAAGCAGTTCAGCATCATCCAGGGCTTTAGAGTGGATAACCAAAGCATCACAGCGGTTGTTAATCAACAACTCAATCGATTGGCGCTCTTCCTTGGCATTATGGTAACCATTACAAATCAGAATATGTTTACCATTTTTATGCGCTACGGCATCAACGGCTTTGACCATAACGCCAAAAAAAGGGTCGGAAACATCGTTAACTAACACCCCAATGGTATTTGAACTTTGGTTCACAAGAGCTCGCGCAGCGGCATTGGGACGATAACCTAGCTTATTCATTGCACTCTTTACTGATGCAATAGAAGCTTGGCTTGCCTTCGGTGATTGGTTAATCACTCGAGAAACAGTTGCAACCGAAACACCGGCTTCTTTTGCCACATCTTTGATTGTCGCCATTGTGCACCTCTACAATTAGGATGGCTTATTAAACAATGAGCTAGAATTAAAAACAATGGCATAACGCATATTAAAATTATTTAAAGTAAAATAATGGGTTTATCGTGCAAAAAAGAAAACACCGCTTAGATGCGGTGTTAATCATATATAGATTTAGAAAATAAATTGATAGCAGGTTTCACTACAATAAATTTGATTAGGCTGTGAAATCGGGCTGTATCGTTCTCCCCATTCAGGATGATTAACAGCATCAGGTGGAAACTGTGTTTCAAATGCAACCCCAGAAAAAGGCGTATAAGATTTAGTTTTACCCGCAACTGAAACTAAATAATTCCCTGTATACAACTGCATAGAGGGCATCGTTGTAGAAATATTCATCTTTACGTCTCCCTCAGGAGCACTCAACGATGCCACCGTTTGCCGCCCATCAATACGGGCTGCATCTAGCATAAAAGTGTGGTCATATCCCCCAGCAGAAATTTGGTCGTGATCTTGTAGAAAGTCACGGCCAATGAGTTTGCTTTGGCGAAAATCAAAATAACTACCAGTGACATTACGCCACTCTCCGCTAGGGATCCCTGCTTTATCTGTGGGTAAATAACAGTCACTGTAAATCGTAAGAGCATGATCTAGCGCTGTCTTTTCACTACCTTCACCCGCCAAATTAAAATAAGTATGGTTGGTTAGGTTTACAGGACAGGCCTTTGTAGCTTGGTGCTTATAACGGATAATCACTTGATTTTCATCCGTTAATTCATAACTTACCTCAACTTTCAATTCCCCGGGAAAACCTTGGTCACCGTCGGGTGAAATGAGTGAAAAAATAGCCTGTTGAGTACTAGGCTGTGATATGGCCCAAATCCGATAACTAAAATTGTCCTGCCCACCATGTAAACAATGCGGCTCTTGATTGGCTGACACTGAATAATTTTCACCATGAATAGAAAAACGTGCATTCGCTATACGGTTAGCTACGCGCCCGACTGTCGCGCCCAAATACACGTCTTGTTCCTTTTGTTTATCCATATTTGGTGAACCTAGAACAACATCTCGTCTCCCATGTATTAGCGGCAAAATACAACTTACCCAGCTTGCCCCTAAACTTGTCAGGACAATTTTCATGTCATTTTTATTGGTTAACTCTACGACTTTGGGCGTCTGATTTTTTTCTTGATTAAACAGCATGTTATATCAACTTTTTTCAATTTATTAATTTGGTTTTAACTTACCACACTCGCACCTGAGCTAGGTTGGCATACATAAATATCGGCTTGTAAACCTGTCGCTTTCTGGTATTGCGCTTCTACCGCGTCAATCACTGGTTGAACACATTGCTGCTGCATCAGTGCAACCACACAGCCGCCAAAGCCCCCTCCGGTCATACGTACCCCACCTTGAACACCTAAAACGGACTTAACGATATCCACTAAAGTATCAATTTCTTTAACTGTGATTTCAAAATCATCACGCATGGAAATATGTGACTGCGCCATTAATTCGCTTAGTTGCAATAAATCATTTTGCGTTAATGCTTTTGCTGCCGCCAAAGTACGCTCGTTCTCACTGATCACGTGTTTGGCTCGCTTGGCAACGACAGGAGATAACTGGTGTTGCTGCTGCAAAAAATCATCAAATGTGACATCGCGCAACGCTTTCACTCCAAACAAATTGGCAGCTTCTTCACATTGTTGGCGGCGTGTATTGTATTCACTCCCAACTAAGCCTCGTTGCTTGTTTGAATTGATAATCATCACAACCAGATCATCAGGTATGGAAATAGGAAATAGGGCCAAACTGCGGCAATCAATCAATAGAGCATGGCCTTCATCACCACACGCTGAAATCAGTTGGTCCATAATACCGCAGTTACAACCAACAAATTGGTTCTCAGCTTGTTGGCCATTAAGCGCGATATCTTGCTGGCTAATATCTAATTGATACAAAGCCTTAAGTGTTTGTCCAATCACAACTTCGAGTGAGGCTGAAGAACTTAACCCCGCGCCTTGCGGCACATTACCACTGACTGCAATATCGCAACCATTGAATAAAAGCCCTTTTTGTAAGAGAAACTTCACGACACCGCGAATATAGTTTGCCCACATTTTTTCAGGCAAAAATGCAATTTCGCTATCCAAACTGAATTCGTCACATTCATTATGGTAGTCAGCCGCAACGACTCGGATGATACGATCATCACGTTTAGCCGCTGCGGTCATCGTTTGGTAATCAATCGCACAAGGCAAAACAAAGCCATCATTATAATCCGTATGTTCACCGATAATATTCACTCGCCCCGGCGCTTGAACATAAATTTCAGGTTGATAACCAAAGGTTTTTTCAAACGACGAGGCAACAGTTTGCTTTAACGTTTCCATTTTTAATTATCCTTAATGCGTAATTTGGTTAACCCAGCAAACAGCTAAGTTAATTATAATTTGATGAATTATTTAGTAGTTTGACTTTGTTTATAATGGCAGTCACTCACATCACGTAAACGTTGTGCGGCCTGTTCTGGTGTCAGGTCTCGCTGAGTTTCAGCTAACATTTCATACCCCACCATGAATTTTTTCACCGTCGCTGAGCGCAGTAATGGTGGATAAAATAAAGCATGTAATTGCCAATGTTCGATACTTTGGCTTTCATTCATAAAAGGCGCAAAGTGCCATCCCATTGAATAAGGGAAAGAGCAATGAAATAGGTTATCGTAGCGACTTGTGAGTTTTTTTAGCGCTATAGCAAGGTCTGCGCGAATGACTTCATTCATTTCATCCATGCGGCGAATATGTTGTTTTGGTAGTAACAGCGTCTCAAATGGCCAAGCCGCCCAATAAGGGACAAGTGCAATCCACTCTTGAGTTTCAACAACAATCCGTGAGCCATCTTGTTGTTCTGCTTTAATATAATCAATTAATAAATTACGGTCATGACGTTGATAATATTGCGCGAGAAAGTGGTCCTTACGTGCAATTTCATTGGGTAAAAAATCACTAGCCCAAATTTGTCCATGAGGATGAGGTTGAGAGCACCCCATTATTTCTCCTTTATTTTCAAAAACTTGAATCCAAGCATAGTGTTCACTTAATTCGGCGATTTGTTGCTGCCATGTTTCGATAACGCCTTCAAGTTCAGGCACAGACAGCTCTGGCAGTGTTTTACTGTGATCAGGAGAGAAACAGATCACTCGGCTAACACCACTCACCGATTGTGATTGAAACAACTCAGATTGATTATCTGGTTGGGCACAGGGTTGTGCTAATAATGCACCATGGTCATTTTGGAATACATAAGTCCCTTGGTAGTTAGGATTGACCTTCCCTGAAACCCTTGTATTACCTGGGCAAAGAAAGCAGTGTGCATCATACTGAGGTAAATCTTCTATTGATGACTTTTCATCTTTACCGCTCCACGGGCGTTTTGCTCGATGGGGAGACACTAACACCCATTGGCCCGTTAATGGATTATAGCGACGATGAGGGCAATCCGAAGGGTTAAAAGGCAAAATATTCATCTCATGCATCTCCTAAACTTCATAACCATTGGGATTATTTGATTGCCAGCGCCAACTGTCAGTCGCCATATCCTCAAGAGTTCGCTCCGCTTGCCATCCTAGTTCATGGTGCGCTTTTTCTGGTGTTGACCAGTATTCCGCAATATCCCCAGCACGACGTGGTTCAATCACATAAGGAATGGCTTTTCCAACTGCTTTTTCAAATGCATGTAACATTTGCAAAACACTGGTGCCGTTCCCCGTACCCAAATTGTAGCAATGTAACCCTGCTTGATTACCAACCTTTTGTAGAGCAGCAACATGGCCATCAGCTAAATCCATGACATGAATATAATCCCGAACCCCCGTCCCATCCACCGTAGGGTAATCGTTTCCATAAATCACCAATTTTTCTCTTTTCCCTACTGCAACTTGGGTAATATAAGGTGTTAAATTATTGGGGATCCCTTGTGGGTCTTCTCCCATCAAACCCGATGGATGAGCACCTACTGGGTTGAAATAACGTAATAATGTTAATGACCATAACGGGTCTGAGTGAAATAAATCAGATAAACAACGCTCAACCATATACTTGCTGGTGCCATAAGGGCTTTGCGTATTACCCGTTGGGAACTCTTCGGTGATAGGTAAACGACTGGGCTCGCCATATACTGTTGCTGACGAACTAAAAATCAAACTTTTCACGTTCGCTTCCTGCATACAGCGCATTAATACCAATGTCCCATTGAAATTAACATCATAGTATTTAAGGGGGTTTTCTACTGATTCACCAACCGCTTTTAGCCCTGCAAAATGAATAACTGAATGAAATTGATGAGAAGAAAAAATGTGGGCTAGCTGTTGCTCATTTCGAACATCACACTGATAAAATACTGGGCGCATACCGGTTAATCTTTCAATACGATTAAGCACTTCTAGCTTTGCATTACACAAATTATCAATAATAACTGGTGATAGCCCAGCCTTTATCAATTGAACACAAGTATGACTACCGATATACCCGAGCCCGCCTGTAACGAGAATTTCAACCTGTTGCATCTCTCTTCCCCCAATACTGCTTAAATTGCATTCTGTCTTCCAACTTGTCATTGCTACCAAGTATAACAACGAGTTTAGATAAGATTCTGTGATCAACCTCGACTTAGTGTAAACGTTTACACAAAAATATAAAATAATCTATTTCTCACATAAATAAATCGCATCAGGAAAAGATCATTCAAGGTAAACAAATTCTCCTGTTTTCACCAATAACTCATTTATCCATTTCCGTCCTTTTGATTGTTTCGCTAGTAGGAACAGCTAAAGACTAAAAAAAATAGATTAACTTCAAATAGTTATAGAGAAAGCAAGAAAAAAAGATAAATGATAAGAACTGTTTTAGTGACCTACTTAACACAGATGCAACAAATCATTTACTTTGCATATTGTTTCATCTAAATATGTTTGTATTACCAAACGGCACACTGTTCCCGCATAAGGAACAAAAATATAACAATAGTGCTAATTCAACTAATTATAAACAGGGGAAGCTATGAATAACCGACTACAATCTGCTGGTTTCGTATTAACCTTGTTAGATTACTTTTCAATCAACAAGCCCATATGGGGAGTACGTGAGTTAGCTCGTCATCTTGATAAGAGCCCTTCCGTCGTACAGCGGGGTTTTAATATTCTAGAAGAGCAAGGTTTCTTACAAAAAAATAAAAATAAAGAATATTTATTAGGCTTGCGGTGTATTGAAATCGGTCATTTAGCCAATAACACACGCCAGTTTTCACAATTAGCGAGTGACTACTTACGCCCTCTCGCTGATAAAACACATGAAACCATATTTATTTATCGCCGTTACAATGATATCGCTATTTGTAATTTCATTTTAGAAAGTGACCATCTTATCCGCTTTACATCTAAAGAAGGAGAAGCGTTGAGCTTGCATGAAGCCCCATTTACACAAATCATTTTAAGCTCAATGGATATTTCATATATTGATGAATATCTTTCTAAACATAATTTGCAAAATAACACCTTATTAAAAAAGCAATTAAGTCTCTATGCTGAAGAAGGATATGCATATTCAAAAGAAGCTTATTTAGCAGGAACACAAGGGTTATCCGTTCCTATATTTTCTTTTGAAAAAGGGGTATTAGGCTCGTTATGCATTGCAGCATCAAGCCAAAGTAAAAATTTAACCGAGTATTATCCATTATTAAAATCCACAGCCAGTAAATTATCTACCATATTTTAAATCCATGGTGAAATAATAAGATAAAAAGCAGTTATTAATTATTAAAATAAAATAGGTAACTCTATGAATATATCTCATGATAAAAATGATACTGAGGTACGTGTATCTATTTTTTCTCCAGCATTACTCATCGCAATAATTATATTATCTTTTGTTGGTGCTATTATTGGTATTCAGATTATTGTCACACTAGGTATCTCCGCAAACACATCAATTATCGGTGCTGTTCTCGCCATTTTATTATCTCGTGTCCCACTTTCTATTTTTGCATCATTTAAATTTATCGATGCGCAAAATTTAATTCAAACTAGCATCTCTGCAGCAACCTTTGCTGCAGCAAATGGTTTAATAGTAGCCATTGGTGTGCCTTGGGTATTGAGTATGCCTGAATTAATTTATCCGATGATGGCTGGAGCTTTCGTTGCGATTATCATTGATGGCACGATTTTATATGGCTTGTTTAATACCCGCGCCTATCCTGCCAGTGCATCTTGGCCTGCCGGTGTTGCCACCGCAGAAACTTTGTGGGCAGGAAATAAAGGTGGAAAGCGGCTTGGCGCATTGCTGACAGGCTTTGCTGCTGGAGCCATCGGTGCAGGTTTTGGTATCCCAATGGCATCCGCAGGGATCGCGTTGATTGGCAGTATTTTCGCGTTATTCATGTTTGCTGTTGGACTTCTCATTCGCGGTTTTTCTGAGTCAGGGCTAATTACTTATAATTTATATGAAAACTATGTCCCACACGGTGTGATGATTGGTGCAGGTATCGTCGCATTAATCCAAATCGGAGCCATTGTATTTCGCAACAAGAAAGATAGTCAGCAACAAAGCGAAGATAGTGATGAATTACGCCAAAGTAGCAAACGTATCAAGTCAACCTTAATCAAAGGGGCAACGTTCTACTTTTTAACCGCATTAGCACTCACATTTATTAGTCAAATATTTGTCACTATGACATTGCCACAACTTATTGGATTCCTCATTTTTGCGACCTTAGCCGCTTTAATCCAAGAGATGATTGTAGGTATGGCTGCGATGCATTCTGGCTGGTTTCCTGCAACTGCAGCAGCTCTTATCTCATTGATGATTGGTATTTTACTGGGGTTTCCCCCCGAAGCATTGGCCGTTTTAGTTGGGTTTTGTGCCGCGACAGGCCCTGCTTTTGCCGATATGGGTTTTGACCTAAAAACGGGGTTTATGATCCGCGGTTATGGTAAAAACCAATCTGCAGAACATTATGGGAGAAAACAACAATATTTTGCCGCTATTATCGGTTTTTGCTGCGCCTTGGTGGTGGTTGCACTTACCTACGATTTTTATTTCGAACAAGACAAAATCGTTCCTGCATCAAGGCTTTATGCTGCTACGATCCAAGCAGGAAGCTCCTCAAATGTGGCAATGATGTTGTTATTGTGGGCCATACCGGGTGCCATCATTCAGTTAATTGGCGGTGCTAAAAACCAGATTGGCGTACTCTTCTCAACTGGCTTGATGATTAACTACCCTATTGCAGGTTGGACGGTTCTTACTGCACTCGCGGTTCGAATTATCATTGAGCGTTTCTTCAATATCAGTTCCGATAAAATTTCAACTTTCGCTGGTGGGCTTATTGCTGGCGATGCTCTTTACTCCACGGCTAAAGCATTCCTGCCAACCCTCAAAGCGAAACTGCTTTCCTTCTGGGCTAAATAACTTTATAGGGAATAATAATGACGAATATCTGGTCGCAAGTGCAAAAAGACACTCTAGTTTCACAACATTACGCTTATTTTGATACGGGAGCCGCTGCGCCACCGCCAAAACCGATAATAGACGCAGTAAAGCGCTATCTTGATAAAACCGCAGAGCAAGGGACTTATTTACCGAGCTTCCGCAAGCAAACCTATGAGCAAGTTGAAATTTGTCGACAAAAATTGGCCGCATTTATCGGTGCAAAGCCCAGTGAAATTGCATTTACTAAAAATGGCACAGAATCTATCAGCTTGATTGCTAGAGGTATTTCTTGGCAAGCTGGCGATGAAGTGATAATTCCGGATACTGAGATGCTCAGCAATATTGCAATTTGGCAACTGTTAGCGCATGAAAAAGGAATAAAAATTATTAAGGTGAGTGCGGATAGCTATGGTGTCCTTTCACCTGAATCTATCGAGCAAGCGATAACCTCTAAGACAAAGCTCATCAGTTTCGTTGCGCTATCTAACATAACTGGGGTAATTCAACCTGTGCAGGCTATTTGTGATATAGCCAGAAAGCATGGTGTACTTAGCCATATTAGTGCTTCACAAGCCATTGGAATGTATAACGTTAATGTTCAAAAATGGCAATGTGACTTTATGTCATCATGTGGCCGAAAAGGGTTAAGAGCGATAGAAGGCAGTGGAATTCTGTTTGTTCGTGAATCATTGGTACCATCATTAACCCCCACACTGGTCGGTTGGTGGAATAGCTCAATTGACCCACAAACAGGAGACGTTATTCTGCCTCAAACAGCAAAACGCTTTGAAGCGGGCTGCCCAAATGTTCCGGCCATTATTAGTTTAGATTCGGCTTTAGACTATGCTGTAAATATCGGTATTGAACAAATTGAGACTCGCAACCAAACACTCACTCAATATGCGATGCAGCAATTATCTCAACTTTCTGGTGTCGAAATTTATGGCCCTAATAATAGCCACCAGCGAATAGGAATAATTCCATTTAATATTAACGGAATCCCCTCTGATGTATTAATGCAAAAATTAGAAGCTAAAAATATCATTATTGAATCAGGTCACTTTATGGCAACCGCTATTTTAAAGTTCTATCAAATAGAAAAAATGGCCCGCTTATCACTTCATTATTTTAATAGTGAAAAAGAAATCGATTTATTAATTAATTCAATAAAAAAAATCAAAAAGGAATATAGCAATGACTAATGCGTTATTAATGAGTAGTTCACGTATGGGGAATATGAATTATTTACAACATGCGGGCGAACAAATCCATCGTTTATTACAACATAAAAAACAAAATATTCTATTTATTCCTTATGCCGCAGTTACATTCAGTTTTGATGATTTTGAAGCAATTGTAAAACCGGTATTTAATGCTTTAGGTTATGAATTAACATCAATTCATCACTTTAGCGACCCTGTTGCGGCAGTTAAACAAGCACAAGCGATTGCTATTGGCGGCGGAAATACCTTTGCCTTATTAAAACGCCTATATGATGCCAACATAGTGGAGCTGATTTCACAACGAGTTAAATATGAAAGCATTCCCTATATGGGATGGAGTGCAGGCAGTAATGTTGCAACACCGAGTATTCGCACCACCAATGATATGCCAATTGTCCACCCCCCTACATTTAGTGCGCTGAATATTTGCCCATTTCAAATTAACCCGCATTTTATTTCTGGTAAACCAATTGGCCATAATGGGGAAAGTCGTGAAGAGAGATTAAATGAGTTTTTAACGATTAACCCCATGGAAGAATTGATCGCACTATATGAAGGAACTGCATTATTTATTGAAAACGGCCATGGCACCATTTTAGGTGAGCAAAATGCTCTATGGTTACGAGGACCTAATAAGATTGAAGAAATTGCTACCAACAAGCCATTCAAATTAAATATTATTAAAGGAGTGCAATAATGTCTTTGAATTATCTAAGCCAAGTTTATGACTTATTAGACACCCCTGATGTTGATGGCGAAAAAATGGCAGCGCTACTTCATTCTGTTGGCTCAAATGATGCCATCATCACTGTTACTTCTATTCCTTATGAATCCCCAGAGGATACAAGTCAGTTATGCCATTTTATAAAAGTATTAATCCCAGGCTCTGAGGGCAAACACCGTGGAGGCACTTACCCGACTTTAGGCATTATCGGTCGTTTAGGTGCACAACAGGCACAACCGAATCGTATTGGAATAGTTTCTGATGCTGATGGGTCAATTGTCGCTTTTGCCAGCGCGATGAAATTGTTGGATATGGCGGCAAAGGGACAGAGCCTCAAAGGGGACGTAATAATTAGCTCTCATATCGCCACGCATGTTTCGATTACTCCTCATGACCCTGTCGATTTTATGGGGATGCCAGTTTCATCTAATACCATGAACCAATATGAAGTCGATAAACAGATGGATGCTATTTTATCCATCGATACATCAAAGGGAAACAGCATCATTAAGCACCGAGGGATTGCGATTTCTCCCACGGCTATGCAAGGCTATATTTTACGCGTCGCACCTGATTTAGTTCGCTTACTGGAGTATGCAACAGGAGATGTGGCAAAGACGTTTCCTATCACCACACAAGATATTTCTCCTTATGATAACGGTGTTTATCACTTTAATTCTATAATGCAACCGCATATTGCAACACAGGCACCTGTTGTTGGCCTTGCCATTACGGCTAAATCGATTGTCCCCGGTAGTGAAACAGGTGCAAGTTATGAAAGTGAGTTAATCGATGCCACACGCTTTACCGTGGAAGTCGCTAAGCAATTTTGTTGGGATAAAATTCGATTTTATCAGCAAGATGAATATGAAACACTTTATGATTTATACGGTTCATTAGCACAGATTCAGGGGTAACCTTCGAAGAGTAAAAGCCCACATTTGTGGGCTTTAGGTTGTTGACAAAGCGGGATAAAACGTGGTTTTTCCCATTTTGTGTCATCAGCCAAAAATCAATAAATTGATTTTCCTAGTTTATTTTCAATAAACTATTAGACTTGCCGCCAAACATAATATGTTTGTCATCAATCAGTATGTTTACCAACCCTATATTAACTTTTGTAATTCCTAAATCGGTTAGCATTTCAGGCATCATAAAATTGAAGCTTTTGTGTGTGAAACAAAAAAACAACATAACCAACAAAAATGAACTAGCCAGTGCTATATAAGCTGTTTAGATGAAATAACATGAACCCCTTTAGTGGGATTTATTGCAGCCTCAAATAATGCTTTCGCAATATTTGTTGCGGGGCTAACTTGGCAGCTCGCGGGCAATATAGATGATAGACAGGAAATAATACGGATCACAACGACTTCACCCAAACGCGTATGCTCACGCTCACCACTAATCACATTCGGGCGAACTAAAGTTAAAGAATCAAAACCCAGTGACATTAAATCTTGTTCAAGCTGCCCTTTCACTCGACTATAGAAAAAAGGTGACTTAGCGTTTGACCCCAAAGCAGAAGTCAATACAAATGTCGGGCAGCCCCATTTTTTGGCTAGCCTTGCACAGGTTAAAGGATAGGTGTAGTCCACTTGACGAAATGCCGCCTTTGAACCAGCGGCTTTGAGGGTTGAGCCGAGCGCGCAAATCACAGCATCGACTTCCCATAATGCAGCCTCATCAGGCAGATGATTAAAATCTACAATAGGTGCTTGTAATTTCTCATGTTCTGCTAATGCATGTCGTGTTGGTGCTATCACCTGAGTCACACGAGAGTCTGCAAGAGCCAAGGATAAAACATGACTTCCCACAAGCCCTGTCGCGCCTAACAGTAATATTTTCATTTTATTCACCCATGCAATGAATGGAGAAATTCAATTATAGCCTTGTCAGTGGGCTTCCACTAGATTCATGCTGTTTTTTCGTACTAACTTAGTTGTTTGTGGCTCTTTTGTTGTTTGATTGTGAAAATTGCTTGATATTAGCAATCATTCTAAAGATAATCATTATCAATATCATTTCGATTATCAACAAACTTAGTATGGTAAATAATATGACAGCCCCAGTTGCAGAAAATACCGTCGAAACGGCAAAACAAACCGTTAAAACTGACGTGATAGAAAGCCAACAATTATTGGGCCCTGCCGGTAAGGTCTCAATTCAACATAATGGCGAACTTTATCAATTGAGACAAACGCGTACAGGTAAGTTGATCTTAACTAAGTAAAACCGTACCCAAAGTAAGTCGCACCAAAACTTAATTCGCAAGCCACCTAGGTCAATTATCCAGGCAGCCAGCTTAATCTAAACATAGGAAAAGGTTTCTTATGGAGTTTAAACTGACGTCTGTATTTCACATTTGTGCCACTAAATATCGAATCAGCAAGGATAGCCACTCGATACCTGACTATCGCGCAGCGGTAGCGTTAATGTGCCGCATCCCAAATAGTCCTGCTGAACACCAACCAGTTACTGACTATTACCTCAGCTTTATACCTTCATTAGTTGTTTACTCCTCTTGCTATGTTCAGACACCGCTTACATGCAATTTTTCCTGTGTCATACCGAATTCAGGTCCTCCAGACCAATACATCGCTATCAATTAATACGAATTCACTCTGCTTAATACAGATAAAAACTATATGGAGTATCACAATTATGTCCCCTGTTTTGCGAATGTCAGTCCTAACCAGTGCCATCTTAGGCGTGATAGCAAGTGCTCAAGCACAAACAACAGAACCATCACCAAAAAAAAATCATCATGATGTGATGACTGTCTATGCGACAGGTAGCGAACGTGACAGCTTCGAAACCCCGATGATGGTCACGGTGATCAAAAATAATTCACCTGAAACGCAAACGGCCAGCACCGTCAATGACATTTTACGTAAAGTTCCCGGGATTGGTGTCACCGGTACCAGCCGTGCAAATGGGCAAGATATTTATATGCGCGGGTTTGATCGACGCGGCATTTTGACCTTAGTGGATGGTATTCGCCAAGGCACAGATACAGGCCATGTCAATGGCACCTTTATCGACCCTGCTCTGATTAAGCAAGTTGAAATTATCCGTGGCCCTTCTGCCCTACTCTACGGCAGTGGTGCCATGGGCGGTGTGATTGCTTGGGAAACCGTTGATGCCAAAGACTTATTACGTGAAGGCCAAGACCACGGTTTCCGTGTCTTTACCGAAGCCGCTACTGGCGATCATAGCTTCGGTTTCGGCGGCACTGCGTTTGGCCGTAGTGATAACCTTGATGGGCTATTCAGCTTTGTCACGAAAGAAACCGGTAATGTCCGCATGAGTAATGGCGATGACATGAAAAACAAGGAAACCATTGGTAACCTGCTGGCAAAAGGAACATGGCAAATCGATGATGCACAAAAGCTTTCAGGCCAAGTGCGTTATTATAATAATGATGCCAATGAGCCGAAAAACCCACAACAAATCACCAGTACCAGTAAAAACTTAAAAGTGAACCGCACAACGCGTCAACGCGATGCGCAAGCCACTTACAACTTAAAGCCATCTTCGCAAGATTGGCTTAACCTGACAGTGACACCCTATTATTCTGAGGTCAATATTACGGCTAAAGGTCAAGGCACCCCTTACGAGGGCAGGACACAGAAAACTTATGGGATGAAGGTTGATAACAAAACCAATTTCTATGATTTCCCTCTCGCTGCCCATAACTTAACGTATGGCAGTGAAGCTTATCAGCAAAAACAGACACCTTATGCCAACACAACCCAGTTCCCTGATGCAGAAATCACCTTTGCATCTGGATTTTTACAAGATGAAATTAGCCTAAAAGATTTGCCTGTTTCATTTATTGTCGGCACGCGCTATGACCATTACAAATCGAAAGCCAAAGGTAATGATGAAACCAAAGAAGGCAAATGGTCATCTAAAGGGGCGGTCAGCATCACACCAACAGAGTGGTCAATGTTGTTTGCATCGTACTCTGAAGCCTTCCGCGCGCCAACCATGATGGAGATGTACAACGATGAAGTCCATTTCCCAATAGGGCCAATCTTTAATAAATGGCGTCCAAATCCAAATTTAAAACCTGAAAGCACCCGTACTGCGGAATATGGATTTGGCCTGCGTTTCAATGACTTATTAATGGAAAGAGACAACCTGCAATTCAAAGCCAGCTACTTTGATACCAAAGCCAAAGACTATATCAATACCTATGTCACCCCTGAGCCTGATTTTAGAAATCCAGAAAACAATTACACCACATCAATCAATACAAAACGCGCCAAAATTTGGGGCGTAGATGCATCTTTGGATTATAAAACAGACTATTTCAGATGGAACTTAGCCTATAACCGTACCACGGGCAAAAACGAATATAACGGTGAATCAATCACTTCCATCAAACCAGAGTCATTCACCAGTAACCTCTCTATTCCTGTTGCCAATAGCGGTTTTTCAGTGGGCTGGTTAGGCGAGTTTACGCGCCATACTGACTTCAATAAAGCCACTAAAGCCACCCCTCAAGCGGGCTATGCCGTACATGACTTCTACGTCAGCTACCAAGGTGACGGGCAGCTCAAAGGGTTAGGAACCAGTGTCGTATTAGGTAATGCATTTGATAAAGAATACTACTCATCACAAGGCATTCCTCAAGATGGACGTAATGCCAAGCTGCTTGTCAGCTTCCAATGGTAATTCACACAATATTAAGGAGATAAACGTGAATTCAGCACTTTACGAGCGTTACCAACAAGCAAAAACAGAGAACAAAGCCAAATACGCTCGCGATCTCGCCGCCTATTTAAATGTATCTGAAGCTCAACTGCTGCATAGTCGTGTTGGTCACGACAAAGCTGTTCGTTTAAACGTCGACGCCCCCACTTTATTGACAGAATTAGCCACTGTTGGAAAAGTGAAAGCGATTACACGCAACGAATATGTTGTTCATGAGCAAGTTGGCCGTTATGACAATGCGACATTTAGCCCACATGGCGGCTTAATTTTAAACCCACGCGCCCTTGATTTACGGATGTTCTTTAGTCATTGGGATGCCATTTTTGCGTTAACCGAAGACAGCAAACACGGTGAACGCCATAGTATTCAATTCTTTGATAAACAAGGTGATGCACTACATAAAGTTTACACCACCGATGAAACGGATATGGCGGCATGGCAAGCACTGATTGAAAAATATGCCACCCAAGATAACCCGGAACTCATCCATGAAGCAGCCACTCCATTTACCAACCAACCCGTTAGTGAAGAGCTAAAACAACAGCTAGAACAACAATGGCGCAACATGACAGATGTTCACCAATTTTTTGTTCTCCTGAAGAAAAATAACCTCAGCCGCCAGCAAGTTTTCGCCGCAGTCAGTGATGATTTGGCTTGGAAAGTGCCTAATGATTCCTTCAATCAGCTGATTAACACTGCGTTCAAAGATCAAAATGAAATTATGATTTTTGTGGGCAACCGCGGATGTGTGCAAATTTTCACTGGTGAAATCAAAAAAATCATGCCATATCAAAGTGAAGGTTCAGACTTAAAGTGGCTAAATATTTTCAATCCTGATTTCACCTTGCACATGATTGAAAATGGTATCGCCGAATGCTGGGTTACACGTAAGCCAACGCAAGATGGCCATGTGACAAGCCTTGAAGTCTTCGATAACCAAGGAAATCAAATTGCACAAATGTATGGGCAGCGTACGGAAGGGACTCCAGAGCAAGAGCAATGGCGCCAACAAGTCACCGCATTACCACGCATTTAAACCTAGGTAACTTATTATGAAACAATGGCTTCTAATCTTATCAACGCTGTTTATCTCTGTTAGTTCTTATGCAGCAGAACGTATCGTCACCTTAGGTGGTGATGTGACTGAAATTGTGTATGCACTCGGAGCACAAGAACAGCTCGTTGCCCGTGACAGCACCAGTCTTCACCCAGAGCAAGCGACCAAGCTCCCTGACGTGGGCTATATGCGTATGCTTAATGCGGAAGGTGTGTTATCAATGCGTCCGACTTTAGTACTTGCGAGTGAGTTAGCTAAACCCTCAATGGCTCTCTCGCAAATCGAAAAAAGTGGCGTAAAAATTATTAAGGTGACAGGGAAACCCAGTTTAGAAGCCATTCCAGAAAAAATTACCACTATCGCTAATGTGGTTGGTAAAACAGAGCAAGGAAAACAATTGGTTAATCAATTTAACCAACAACTTAGCCAAATAAATACGGCACCTATCGATAAAAAAGTCCTGTTCATTATGAGCCATGGCGGCGTTCTACCATTAGCCGCAGGAAAGCACACCGCAGCAGATAGCGTGATTAACGCAATCGGTGCAAAAAATGCCATGAGCAGCTTCGACAGCTACCGTCCTTTATCCCAAGAGGGTTTGCTATCAAGCCAGCCTGATTTAATCATTTTTACTCAGGAAGGGGTTAAATCATTAGGCGGGATAGAAAAAGTGTGGAACTTACAAGGAATGTCAATGACCCCCGCAGGGAAAAATAAAGCGCTTTTGGTTGTTGATGATGTCGGTATGCTCACCTTCAGTTTAGGTACGCCTAAAGTCATGCAACAACTACGTGAGGCATTAGAAAAATCCCAATGAGTCGCTTTAAAAACCCATTTTTGGTGATTATCGTTTTATTGTTCGCACTTGGTGGTTTAGTTCTCATCGCGTCGAATGCAGGCGCAATGAACTTTTCATTAAAAGCACTGTGGCAGGCTTCTGCCACAGACTCGGATTGGCAAATATGGCTGAATATTCGCCTTCCTCGTGTGTTAATTGCCATCTTAGTTGGCCTTGCCTTGGCAGTGTCTGGCGCCATTATGCAAGGGTTATTTCGTAATCCACTTGCCGACCCTAGCTTACTCGGTATCAGTAGTGGCGCGGCTTTATCCGTTGCCGCATTTATTGTTTTCTCTATTTCATTACCGACTGTGATGCAAGGTTATGGCCATGTTGCTGCTGCTTTTATTGGTAGCCTAACCGTTTCTTTTATTATTTTTAGCTTAAATCGTTCATCAAATGGCAACCTCGCAAAATTACTTCTCGCGGGTATCGCAATCAATGCACTGTGCATGTCATTCATCGGTGTTCTTAGTTATATCAGCAATGATCAACAGCTAAGAACATTTAGTTTATGGATGATGGGCACGCTCGGTAATGTTGACTGGGCATCATTGGCCATCGCCGCTTCAGTTATTCTTCCTATTTGTGTTATCTGCCTAATGCAGGGAAATAAGCTCAACATTCTACAATTAGGGGATGAAGATGCACATTACCTTGGGCTTAATGTTGAACGAACCAAATTTATTTTATTATTCCTCAGCGCTATGTTAGTCGGTTGTGCTGTTGCGATGAGCGGGGTTATTGGTTTTGTGGGTCTCGTCGTTCCGCATCTTATTCGTATGACACTCGGTCCAGACCATCGTTGGCTCATTCCTGGTTCAGCTATCGTCGGTGCGGGGTTATTATTGATCGCTGATACAGTAGCGAGGACTGCGGTTGCACCTGCTGAAATCCCTGTTGGCTTGCTAACAGGCTTGATTGGTGGCCCCTACTTCTTATGGCTCATTTTGCGACAGCCTGCAGGGAGGATCTAAATATGCAAACCAAACCGTTCTTGTTAGAAGCACAAAATTTATCTTATAAAATTAGTGAAAAGACATTGATAGATAATGTGAGTTTATCTATTGATCAAGGTGAATTTGTCGCGATCATTGGGCCAAATGGCGCAGGGAAATCCAGCCTATTAAAATTACTAACTGGCTATAACACCCCAACTCATGGCACGTGCTTTATTGAAGGCCGAGCGATGGTTGACTGGGATCATAACGAATTAGCACGAAAACGTGCCGTCATGAAACAACATAGCCACTTACAATTTGCTTTTACTGTTGAAGATGTTGTTGCGATGGGGAGAACCCCCTACGGTTCAGAGCATAAACACACCGCCATCGATGAAGCCTTATCACAAACCAGTTGCCAATCACTACGCCAGCGAGACTACCGCCAACTTTCAGGGGGGGAACAGCAACGCGTTCAATTGGCTCGAGTATTAGCGCAATTATGGCAACCCACAGCTCAACCCGCTTGTTTGTTTCTTGATGAACCCACTTCAGCGCTTGATTTATACCACCAACAACATAGCTTACGGCTACTACATCAACTTACCCGTCAACGACCGTTAGGCGTTTGCTGTGTATTACATGACCTGAACCTAACCGCGCTATATGCAGATAAAGTGTTATTAATTCATGATGGGAAACTTGTTGCTCAAGGTTCCCCTATTGAAGTTTTAACAACTGAAAATTTAACTCAATGGTATCAAGCTGACCTAGGTGTTACTCAACACCCAGAAAATAACACGCCTCATGTTTATTTGCGCCATTAACTAATATCTAAAAAGTACTTTATTCAACTCACTTTAAGGGTAAAGTACTTTAATATTCTTATCTTAATAAAGAATTATTAAACCATACCGATTTTAATATGTTATCAATAACTTTTAATGGTGTTAGTTTTTACATCAATAGTATTTACTCTCTTGATGCACTTCAGTTAATAAAATAGTTATTAACCCAAAAAAGTGTAAAATCTATATAATCCGTTAATAAACCCGTAAATTTCAAAAATAAATCTCAAGTAATTTCACTTAGAATACCTAAGCATCGCGCAGGTATTTCAAAGGGTTTACATGGAAAACAATATTATTGAAACATTAATTGAGTTAACGCATCGTGGAAATGATGATGTTAAAATTGCAGCTATTTCTGCCTTAGGAGATTATAAAGTAACCGTTGAACAACAAAATGCAATCAACCGCTTACTTGAACTCTGTAAAGACCCAAATAAAGATGTCGCAGTGTCTGCAATAAAAGCGCTAAGTAAACTCTCCGACCATTTTTAATATACAAACAATATCTTTTTATCAATACTCTTCTTGAAATTAAAACTTATTAATTAAACTTATTTAACTTTCTCGATCTCTCTAGTCACTAAATATGAATAGGTAATAATGTCTACTACCTATTCATACGCTAGCTCAGCCACACTACACTCAAATTAGTTGTGTTTTTTGATATCAATAAATACCTCCTTCTAGTAGCATTTTAAACATTGAAATTACCCTCTTAAAAAATAAATGAGTTTTAATTCATTTATTAATACCTATTAGCAGGATAATGAATGGATAACAAAGTCATAAATACATTACTTGATTTAACAAAAAGAAAAAATGATGATGTAAAAATAGCCGCTATATCCGCTTTAGGCGATTGTAAAATACAGCTGAAACAACATATTACGATTAACCGCCTACTTGAATTATGTAATGACCCAAATAAAGATGTCGCAATCAGCGCAATTAAAGCAATTAGCAAGCTCTCCAATGAGGTGGTCGAATAGTGACTTGAGCATTATTACGATAAAATAATGGAAATAGTAAAGTGAAACCAATTAGTGGTCTCACTTTATGATATTTTAGTTATTATCGCTTAAATATCGTGCATGAAATGCAATATGTTCACCAATGAAACTACTAATAAAGTAGTAACTGTGATCATACCCATCACGCAGATTCAAACAATATTCAAATTGTTTTTTATCACAAATATCCGCAAATAACTCTGGTTTCAGTTGCTCTTGGTAAAAAGGATCCGCAGTACCGACATCCACTAAAATAGGTGGAATAGCCTCAGCCTTTTCGAGCAATTCAACGGTGTCATATTGAGACCAACTAACCGTATCTTCCCCCAAATAAGCCATAAACGCTTTTTGCCCCCAAGGAACCTGAGTTGGAGCAACAATCGGAGAAAATGCAGATAAACTACAATATCGACCTGTATTACGTAGGCCAATCATTAAAGCGCCGTGCCCACCCATAGAATGGCCAAAAATAGCGCGTTTTTCAGATACAGGTAAATGTGTTTCGACTAAATCAGGTAGCTCAGACACAATATAATCATACATTTTGTAATGATTACGCCACGGAGCTTGCTGCGCATTCACATAAAAACCTGCACCTTGCCCTAAATCATAGGCCTCGTCATCAGCGACTTCAGTACCGCGAGGGCTGGTATCCGGTGCAATAAGAATTACGCCATATTTTGCCGCAAATTGTTGGGCTCCCGCCTTAGTGATAAAATTTTGCTCATTACAGGTTAATCCTGATAACCAATAAATCACCGGGCAGGCGACTGTTTTCGCTTGTGGTGGTAGATAGGCTGCGAACTTCATTTCACAGCCGAGCACAGTGGATTGATGTTGATAAACATCCTGCCAGCCCCCAAAACACGCATGGCGTTCAATTCTCTCCATCAAAGACTCCTTAATCATAGTGAATAACGGTACGGATTGATTTACCTTCATGCATTAAATCAAATGCGTCATTAATACGCTCTAATGGCAATGTGTGCGTCACAAATGGAGACAGCTCAATATCACCCTTCATGGCATCTTCAACCATTTTTGGCAACTGGCTACGGCCTTTCACACCACCAAAAGCCGTACCACGCCATGACCGCCCTGTTACTAATTGGAATGGACGAGTTGAAATTTCTTGCCCTGCCCCTGCGACACCAATGATAATTGATTGGCCCCATCCTCGGTGTGCACTTTCAAGTGCTGCACGCATAACATTAACATTACCAATACATTCAAAGGTATGATCAACTCCCCACTGGGTTTTCTCAATCAACACTTGCTGAATCGGCTTATCAAAATCATTAGGATTCAAACATTCTGTCGCACCAAATTGGCGCGCTAGTTCAAACTTAGACGGGTTAGTATCAATGGCAATAATACGGCCAGCCTTTGCTTGCCTTGCCCCTTGAATAACCGCAAGACCAATCCCACCGAGGCCAAAAACTGCAACTGAGTCACCTTCTTGTACTTTAGCCGTATTATGTACAGCACCGATACCCGTGGTCACGCCACAACCTAATAAACACACTTCTTCATGGTTGGCTTGAGGGTTAATTTTAGCCAAAGAGACTTCGGCAACAACAGTATATTCACTGAATGTTGAACAACCCATATAATGGTAAACAGGCTGGCCATTGTAAGAAAAACGTGTTGTCCCATCAGGCATCACACCTTTACCTTGTGTTTCCCTAACAGAGACACATAAGTTTGTTTTACCTGATTCACAAAAAACACATTTTCCACATTCTGCCGTATAAAGTGGGATGACATGGTCACCAACGCTAACGCTAGTTACACCTTCGCCGACTTCAACAACAACGCCCGCCCCTTCATGCCCTAATACCACAGGAAATAACCCTTCAGGGTCATCACCTGACAAGGTAAATGCATCAGTATGGCAAACACCCGTATGGCTAATTTTGACTAACACTTCCCCAGCTTTTGGTGGCATGACATCAATTTCGACAATTTTTAATGGCTCACCTGGGCCAAATGCGACTGCTGCACGTGATTTCATCGTTATTCCTTCTTTATTTACCGCAAATAGGTACGAATTAATGAGATAGCATCGTCTACTGAGTCTTTTTGCAACTGTGTTGTCGCAGACTCTTGAAGCCCTTCTCGTAAATGACTTTCTAATACCCCTGCCATCAAACCATTAACTGCACCGCGAATAGCAGCAATTTGTTGTAAAATGGCAGCACATTCAACTTCATCCTCCAAGGCCGACTCCAAGGCAAACAATTGCCCTTTCAGCTTTCTAACCCGAGTAAGGACTGCTTTTTTTTCCTTTGGGGAATGTGGCATATTTAAGCCTCTTTAATATACATAGGGGGAGTATAGTATCTATAGGATTATCTGTACAGAATTGCTTATTTTTATGACCCCAAAATACAAAATAATATTAGGTATAAAGGTTAAACAGTAAAACGTGAATATCACGTTCTACTGTCTTCAATAAGAAATAGATTAACGCTACAACAAGTTAAAGTATTTATCTGGCTGATACTTAGGGGGAAGTGGTTGAATATCTAACATATCCAATGCATTACGTTCAATACTATTACAAATAGCATTAAGCGGTAAATCATTTGCAGCAATCCCAAAAGGATCTTCGAGTTCTTCTGCTAATGCATCCCACGCTAGGAAGGTATAAGAAATAAAAACAGAAACAAATGGCGTCATAAAATGTAGGTCTACGACTAATGCAAAAGGAAGTAACGAACAAAATAGATAGACTGTTCGCTGTAAAATTAACGTATACGCAAACGGGATCGGCGTATTCGAAATACGTTCACAGCCGCCAAGTACGTCCGATAATGCATTAATATCTTTATTAATGGCTTGAAAGAGTACATCGCTGATGACTTTTTTATCACGTAATTCCCCCACCTTTAGGCCAATCTGCAACAATATTCGGCTAGTGGGAAACGGACTTCGGATAACCTCATCAAAAATATTTCGAGGTAATAACCGGTACAAGTCAATGATTGGACTGGTTTTTCTTAGTTCGTGTTTAAGGCTCCAACCAAAAGCAATCAACAGATTCGCAAACTCCTTTTGGGCTAATTGGTCATTAGGTAATAACCCTTTAATATTCCTTAAAATATTTCTTTGATTAATTAATAACGAAGCCCAAAGCGTTCGCGCCTCAATCAAACGGCTGTAACAGGCATTATTACGAAAACCGAGGAAGATTGCGATGGCAATCCCCAGTAAGCTAAAAGGGGCAATCGTTAAGTGTATACCTAATCGTTCGTACCATTGAAAACTGAGTACTGCTACGATAGATATCATTATATTTAGAGAAAGCCGAAATGTTATTTTTGACAGCACAGAACCATGCCAGTCGAATAACCGAAAAAACCAGTGCTGATGAGGACGAATAACCATAAGAAGACATATTGTATTAAGATAACGACATTAACTTATTATTTCATTAATTAATTCAATGCGCTATAGCCAAACAACAATTAAAGTAAATATCACAATAATGATGACAAGTGGCAATAGCGCTAAATTCATCCAATACGGTTTTCGTTTATAAATAATATTTGATTTTAATATTACTTATTAAGCTAGTTTTTTGCGGCTTTTAAACGCTCAATTTCATCTTGTAACGCTTCTATCTGCTGCTCTAAATGATCCGTTTCAGTAAAACTATATCGGTGATTTAATTTAGTTGGGCCTGTGGCTCCGGAATAATGGTCATAGCAGTTATTTTGTACATTTGAAATAGCACGCTCTAACCCCATGACTCTGTTTTGGTTACCGTGCATTTTGGCATATTTTAGCTGTTTTTCTAATTGATAGATTTTTTTATCACAACCATAATATTGATAACCTGCTTGAGCGGACACAGGAATAATCAGTGTTGATAAAATTATTAACAGTATTTTTTTCATATAACATTCCTTATTCGAAAAATAATTTATCTGTGGCTACTTCATCATTTTGGCACATTATTAATATAGGTAAGCTCCTAATTTAGCTTAGGCTAAACAAATGTAACGAGTAATTAAAATAAACCCACCTAAAATGATAAAAATCATTTATTATTAATGATGAGTATTAAGTTAAAATGTTTTTTTTACATGATTTATTACAGACAGACACATTTTCCCCTGATACTTTAATATTAAAGGATTATTCTACAAGGATGTAGCTAGTTTCCGTACCTCAGTAGGTAAGCAATACGTATTATTACCAAATGCTTCATAAAACAACATATCAATTTAATTAATCCATATCTCGTATTTAATTTCTTATCCGCATTAATATTAATTTCTACTATTTTCATCAAAAAAACGCATTTAAATTTTCGAGATTTAATTTTTTCGATGATATCTGATTCAGAATAAGCCTAAACTCCCACCTCCTTTCATATTTGTTTACGACGGTTTACTGAGTAAAGATATACTCTTTGAATATAAAGAAGATAACCTCAAATGAGAATCACATGCATCACACCGAATTCGAACTCAAGTTCGCCAATGCTAACGAACAACAATTTCATACCGCATTAAAACAAGCAAGTCAGGAATATCTGCAAACTAAGCACGATCACGTGTATGCCAGCCTAGCTGACCTTGCTGCAATTGGCGTCTTGTTTATTGTTGCTGTTCTGAGTTATCTTCCAATTCTCATTACAACATCTACCACAGTTTACATATTGTCCTATTTTGTATTTGTCTTACTCATCATGCTATTAAATGTGATTGGCCAACATGACGCCTGCCATAATACCTTATTTAAATCCGGCTGGAAAAATCGGTTATTTGGGCGTTTAGTTACATTACCCTTAGGATTAGAACCGGAATTTTGGCGCACACGCCACGTTCATTATCACCACCATTATGCCAATATCGAACATTATGATTTAGACACTGAAGAAAATGGTATATTCCGCCAAACGCCATTTCAACGCTGGCGGCCTTTTATGAAATATCAACATATTTATTGGCCTTTCGTCGCATCATTGTCACTCACATGGATAGCTCTGGTGTTTGATTGGTCTGATCGAACGGGGAAAACACGCTTAAAAACACAGAAAGTTTTAGAAGGTAAACTAGGTTGGGGATTATTTTTAGGTAGCAAGATAGGACACTTAATATTGATGCTTGGTATCCCAGTAATAGTGGCTCACCATCATGGGATCAGCTTAACTGCAATATTTATCACGTACTTGTTGAGCCAGATGGTTGCTTCCATTTTTGTAATTTATTTATTATTAGGAACACATTGGGCAGAGACACAGTTTTTTACTGCACCTGAGGATAAACAAATCACGCATGGCTGGTACCACCATAATTTTGTCACGGCTTGTGACTGGCTACCAACCCCCCATTTTTTATGGCGCTTAACTGGGGGATTAAATTACCACCTTACACATCATCTTTTCCCTCATTGGCACCATCGCCATTACCCTGCTCTAGCACACATCTTAGCCAAATTGGCCCAACAGTACGATATGCCATACCGTTGTATTGATTACAAACAACTCGTTGCAGCTCAAATACGATTTTTAAAACAAATGGGACAACCGCCACTGCAATAACAATTTTAGTAATTTAAAAAATAACAACTTTCTAAAATACCATCTCTAAATCCATTTGTTTAGAGGTCATTATCTAAATAAACCCTTAAGGTCTATCTTTCTTGCCTATGTTACACATTAAATAGGCAATACCCTTATTATTAATGACGAATAATTAAAACGATTGATTTAATTATTGATATAAAAGCATACAGATACCCGGCTATTATTAACAAAATGACCTTTATTTATCTTTTGTTTACTATTTATTTATTAAGAAATTATTAAATTGACCGTTACATTTATTGATGTTTTATTTAAGTTATAAAAAATATAATCAAATAAAAATTAGATTTCATTTACACACTACAATTTTAGAATGGTTGGTGCTCGCATGAAAAAAGCAGAGTATTTTATAAAAAAATTACGTACGCTCATTATGAGTGACAAAACATATCTCACTAATAAATTTACTAAAAAACTCAATTACCGCCCTGATTTTAAAGCCCCAAAAAGCTTTAATGAGAAAGTAAATTTTAGAATGTTGCGAGATAAAAATCCATTATATTCACAATTTGCAGATAAACTCGCGGTAAGGGAATATATCTCACGAACAATAGGAAATGAATATTTAGTACCTATCATCGCCACTTATAAAAGTGTCGATGAAATTGATCTAAACAAACTGCCAGAGCGTTTCGTTTTAAAATGCAATCACGACAGTGGTAGTAGCATTATTTGTCGCGATAAAGCACACTTTGACTGGCTAAAAGCTAAAAATAAATTAGATTTTCATTTAACTAAAAACCTTTACTATATTACTCGAGAGCGTCATTATAAAACTATTCCCGCACAAATTATGTGTGAAGAATATATTGATTTATTCGCTAATAAAAACCGGAAGTTAGTACCAGAAACATGCAGGATCCATTGCTTCTCTGGTAAGCCTGCCTATGCAGAGATTGATTACTCAGACGAATTTAGCAATGAATTTATTAATATTTATGATATCAACTGGCAGTTACAACCCGTGACTTTTGGTTATCCGAACATGTTGGAACCCGTATCTGAGCCGCCACTATTCAAAGAAATGTTACGGTTAGCGGAAATACTCGTCACACCTTTTGATTATTGCCGTGCGGATTTTTTGATGTCTGATGAAAATACCTTGTATTTCAGCGAACTTACATTTGCCCCAAATGCAGGTAGAACAGAAATATCACCGCTATCATGGGATTTCAAATTAGGGGAGCTTTGGGAGCAACGCATTGTACGTAATACAAAGCATTCCCCCATTGAAGCACAACTGTCACCTTCAACCGTCAATAAAAAGAAATAATTAGAACGACAAAAAGGCCCTGTAAGTAATTCACAGAGCCTTTTATTTAGCAGTTTTATTTGTCGATAAAATTAATTTGCTAACACACTGGCTTTACGACGTAAGCTCGCAATTAACATATAAATCGCAGTCACTAACAGCACAATAAAGAAGAAATTCACTAAACCATTATGTTGGCCTAAAAACGTCCCTGCTGCGATAGGCCCCATTGCTGAACCTATACTGTAACTAAACAGCATCACTTGTGTTGCTGCGACGATATAGGAGGAATCTAAGTTATCACACGCCAACGTTATCGCCACAGGATATAAGGCAAAAGTTGACATACCGAGTAGCGCTAAAGCGACAATCATAACTAAGTAGTCACTCGAAATATAAATAACACCCATAGCAAAAACACCTAATAATGAAACCATCGCAAGTAATAAGGTTTTACTCATTAAGACAGATAATTTGCTAACAACTGGCTGTATTAACATCCCACCAAGAATAATTGAAGCCATCAACACACCGACTTGGTCGGTGGTGAATTGGTCTTTTTTCAATGATAACGGCATTAACCCATAGATAGTCCCCATGGTAATACCTGAAACCATACAACCGATAATTGCAGGTTTACTTAAACGAGCAATTTTTTTCAATGACAGTTTTTGATGCGAACCACTTTCTGGCTGGCCTTGACGTACTAATAACGGTGGCATTACCGCTAATAATAATAACCCTAATACCACCATAAACGGATAAGCACCATGGGTTCCAATAACACCAATAGCAAGCTGGCCAAGAGTGGTTCCGCCATACAATGACGTCATATAAAAACTTAAACGTTTAGCACGCTCTTTCGGATTATCGCCAATCAATAACCAAGATTCGACAACCACAAAAATCCCAGCCACTGCAACCCCTGCAACTAAGCGGTTTGGCAACCAAGCTTCAATGGTCGGGGTCCACGGCAGTACAATAACTGTCGCGGCAAGCATCAATAAAAAGCCAATAAAGGCAAGACGATGGCCTATTTTGGCAATAATTGGTTCAATTAACATTGAGCCAATTAATAAACCAATATAATACGCACTCGCTAACCAACCCGCATATTGCGTATCAATACCAAAACTTCCCATCGATAATGGGATTAAGCTCATTAAATAACCCGATGCAATAGCAAAAATCGTTAACCCTGCAACAGGAACGAATGCATTGTCGCGTTTGCGCATGATAGTAGTGGACTGATTCACGCCCAACTCTCCAACTAACAAAATAAATAATATGCGCTGCAACTACATCGTTGAATACGACAACATTGTGTTCTCAAGAAAGAACACATTTCGGCGATTAGTGCAGTAGTAAAAAAACAAAGATAGGACTAATTTGAGCGCAATATAGAACGTTCAATCATGAAGTTAAAATGAGAAAATCTAATGGTGACTAGCAAAATAATTTATGTGAGAAAAATCACGTTTTTTACGATGGTGAATTTAGTGAAAGAAGAACAAGAAAAACAAAAATAATACTTAAAAATCAAAATAATAGATAAATATAAACATCACTGTTTTTTGTTACGATTTGATACAACTTAAGTCATATGGAAAAAATCCTAAAAGCACTTAATAACAAAATAATTTATTTGTCACTGAACACGACTGAATGAATTTAATTCAACAAGTAGTATTCAATGATTCCATGAATAAAAACAACCTAATTATCTCCTTTATGGCACTCTCACTAATCCATTACCTTTTAATCAACCCCCCCTGAATGAATACAAATTAATTATTATTTAGTATCATGATTTACCTGATTTGCTTTCTCTAATAAAGAAAGACGTCGCCACAGGGTTGTTCTGCTAATACCTAAGTGCTGAGCTACGGCTTTACGATCACCACCAAACCTATTCATCACGTCAGTAAGCGGTTCCTTACTTTTATCGATAACAACCTCATGGCTTGTTGCATCCCATTTGCGCTCAGGAGATAGACTCGCCAACATTTCCTCACTAATGGCCTTTTCGGGGTATGCGCTGCAATAAAGTGCAACTCGCTCCATTAAGTTTCTGAGTTCTCGCACATTACCGGGCCATGAATACTCAACAAAAAAGCATTTACACGCAATTAACTGCTGTACACGAAAAGAAGGCAACGGCAGCATTAAGCCTGCAAAGGCTAACTTAAGTAACCGCTCCGCTAATACAAAAATATCATCGCCACGTTCATTGAGTGCTGGAACTCGCATTCTCAATACCCCGAGCCGATAAAATAGATCGGCACGAAAATGCCCTTCTCTTACCCAACGGTCTAAATCGCAATGAGTCGCACAAATGACTCGTACATTGACTTTTAACGGTTTATACCCCCCAACACGCACGACAGAACGCTCTTCGAGTACTCGTAATAATTTTGTTTGTAATGCAATCGGCATTTCACCAATTTCATCTAAGAACAGTGTTCCCCCATTCGCCAGTTCAAATAGCCCTGCTCGGCCACCCCGGCGAGAGCCAGTAAAGGCTCCTTCTTCATAGCCAAATAATTCGGCTTCTAATAATGTTTCAGGTATTGCTCCGCAGTTTACGGCCACAAAAGGCATTTGTTGTTTACTTCGCTTATGTTGATTAAATAAGGTATATTCGTGATGAATGGCTTGTGCCACCATCTCTTTCCCTGTTCCACTCGCACCTTGAACCAATACTGTTGCATCAGAACGTGCGTACAACATAATAGTTTGCCTAACACGTTCCATCGGTAATGACGAACCAATCAGGTCATTAATGGTATAACGGACTTTTGCGGGATTAGGAGGGAGATATTTGTCTTGCGAATGGTTTTCACGCCTCGACATTCGGCTTAATTCGATAGCGTCTGAGAATGCTTGTCGTATGGTTTGTGTGGAATAGACAAAAACCCCTGTCATCCCCATTTCATCAGCTAAATCCATGATGAGCCCAGCCCCTACAACAACGGAAATTCCCATTGCTTTTAATGCTTTAAGCTGAGATCTTGCATCTTCTGCGGTGACATAACTACGCTGTTCAATTTGCAAACCAAAACGTTGCTGAAATTCATCTAATGAGGAAAGTGTTTTTTTATAATTAATGATCCCGACTTTATCGCTAATCTCTCGGGCTTTGGCCAATGCTTGCATGACATCGAACCCGCTAATTTTCACGATAATAACAGGAACTGAAACATGGCTTTTTAAATAAGCACCATTTGAACCTGCACTAATGATGGCATCACAATGTCCACCCTGTAATCGTTGATGCACGGCCTCTACCGCCTGCTAAAAACCAAGGTTTAGTGGGGTGATTTCCGCTTGTTCACTAAATTCAGGGCTGATATCTCGAAATAGTGTAAATAACCGAGACACTGAAACAGTCCAAATAATCGGTTTTTCCATCATCGCCATACCTTCTTACCATGTTTCATTTATGTTTCAATTGACAATATCTTGTTTCAACGAAACACACCAACCGATTATTTTAAAATTGTTTTTCCCGTCACAAATCAAAAAAAACAATATCAGTTTGATTTTAAACACATTTGCATACCCATGTAATTTAGAGCCAGATTGGCACGTCAATTGCTATATGACTATAGTTATCTCAATTTCATTACAATTAATTAACATCATATGAGGCTATTATGTCGTCATTTAGTGCAGGACAAAAATTTCGTGAGGCTATCAAGCAAGAATCTCCATTGCAGCTCGTTGGAACTATCAATGCCAACCACGCGCTCCTTGCAAAACAAGCTGGCTATAAAGCTATTTACTTATCTGGAGGTGGCGTCGCTGCGGGGTCACTGGGCATGCCGGACTTAGGTATTTCAACGTTAGATGATGTTTTAATTGATATTCGACGCATTACTGATGTATGTGACTTACCACTTATGGTCGATGCCGATATTGGCTTTGGCCCTTCTGCTTTTAATGTCGCCCGCACGGTGAAATCCTTTTGTAAAGCCGGTGCGGCAGGGTTGCATATTGAAGACCAAGTGGGTGCAAAACGTTGTGGCCATCGCCCTAATAAAGAAATTGTTTCGACACAAGAGATGGTCGACCGCATCAAGGCGGCTGTTGATGCACGAACCGATGACAGCTTTGTCATTATGGCTCGAACCGATGCATTAGCGGTCGAAGGCATTGATGCCGCACTGGAACGTGCACAAGTCTACTTAGAAGCCGGTGCGGACATGCTTTTTCCAGAGGCAATTACTGAGCTTTCTATGTATCAACAGTTTACAAGTAATACCTCCGCTCCCGTACTGGCCAATTTAACTGAATTTGGTCAAACCCCTTTATTTACTCTTGATGAACTACGCAGTGTTGACATTGCCATTGCGCTGTATCCACTGTCTGCGTTTCGAGCCATGAATAAAGCCGCTGAACAGGTTTATACAACATTACGCAAAGAGGGCACTCAAAAAAGTGTCATTCCACTTATGCAGACTCGAGAAGAGCTGTATCAAAGTATTCATTATTACGATTATGAACAAAAACTGGATGCGTTATTTTCCAAGAATAAATCCTAATTTTTAAGCACTTATCATTACTAAAAGTTGCATCGCCTCTGTCCCCTACAAGGAATAAATGATGAATGAACAACTTAGTCGTACTGAAACACCTCAATTTAAACCTAAAAAATCCGTTGCACTTTCAGGTATTACTGCCGGAAATACCGCACTTTGTACCGTTGGGCGTAATGGTAATGATCTGCATTATCGCGGGTTTGACATTCACGACTTAGCCACACAATGTGAATTTGAAGAAATCGCGCATTTGCTCATCCATGAAAGGCTGCCGACAGCAACCGAACTCGTTGCATATAAAGAAAAGCTGCAATCTCTTCGGGGGTTACCGGCAAGTGTTAAACAAACGTTAGAATCCATACCCGCGAACGCGCACCCAATGGACGTCATGCGCACAGGCGTATCAATGATGGGCTGCGTGTTACCCGAAAAAGAATCTCACCCTTTTTCCGGTGCTAGGGATATTGCTGATCGCTTATTAGCGTCACTGGGTTCGATGTTGTTGTATTGGTATCACTTTAGCCACCATGGAAGACGTATTGAAACCCAAACTGATGATGATTCAATTGGCGCGCATTTCTTGCATCTATTGCACGGTAAAAAGCCCCCTGCTCAATGGGAAAAATTTATGCATATTGCGGCAATTTTATACGCAGAACATGAATTTAACGCATCGACATTCGCAGCAAGGGTTATTGCGGGAACAGGCACGGATTTTTACTCTGCGATGACAGGTGCAATTGCCGCTTTGCGTGGCCCAAAACACGGGGGGGCAAATGAAGTTTCATTAGAAATTCAGCAACGTTATGCCTCAATGGAGGAAGCAGAACAAGATATTACAGCGCGCGTTAAAAATAGTGAGGTTATCATTGGGTTTGGCCACCCCGTTTATACCCTCGCAGACCCCCGCCACCCTATTATCAAGTCTGTCGCTTTACAGTTATCAGAACAGAGCCTAAATCGACATCTTTATACCGTTGCGGATCGAATTGAATCCGTAATGAAACGTGAAAAAAACATGTTTCCAAATTTAGATTGGTTTTCTGCTGTGGCCTATCACCTTATGGGCATTCCCACCGCCATGTTTACCCCATTATTTGTTATGGCACGTACCGCTGGCTGGTCAGCACATATTATTGAGCAACGACAAGATAATAAAATTATTCGTCCTTCAGCCAACTATATTGGTCCTGAAAATCAATTATTTACTCCTATAGAACAGCGTTAAAAGGTAACCTAATGACAACACAAACCGTGCGTTCGCAACAAATTGAATTTGATAAAGTGATCAGCGATATTGTTGATTATGTAATGGATTACCCAATTATTTCTGACCTCGCCTATGATACGGCTTATCATTGCCTGCTCGATACCCTTGGTTGCGGTATGGAATCCCTTGAATACCCTGCATGTAAAAAATTATTAGGGCCAATCATTCCAGGTACGATTGTGCCAAATGGCACAAAAATCCCAGGCACCCAATTTCAATTAGACCCAGTGCAAGGCGCATTTAATCTTGGCACAATGTGCCGTTGGCTCGACTTTAATGACACTTGGCTGGCTGCCGAATGGGGCCACCCGTCGGATAACCTTGGTGGTATTTTAGCCACTGCAGATTGGCTTTCTCGTGAAAATATTGCGAAAGGCAAGCCCCCGCTAGTTATTAAAGATGTTTTGACTGCATTAATTAAAGCGCATGAAATTCAAGGCTGCATCGCACTAGAAAATGCCTTTAACCAAGTCGGGCTCGACCATGTTATTTTAGTCAAAGTGGCATCAACTGCGGTTGTTTCTCATCTATTGGGGCTGGAAAGAGAACAAATTCTCAATGCTGTTTCCCAAGCGTGGATTGATGGCCACAGCTTACGTACCTACCGCCATAGCCCCAATACAGGGTCTCGCAAGTCATGGGCGGCAGGTGACGCCACCTCCCGTGCTGTACGGCTGGCTTTAATGGCTCAAAAAGGGGAAATGGGCTATCCAACGGCGCTAACGGCTAAAACCTGGGGCTTCTACGATGTTTTATTTAATGGACAACCCCTGCGTTTTCAACGCCCTTATGGCTCCTATGTTATGGAAAATGTGTTGTTTAAGATTTCTTTCCCTGCTGAGTTTCATTCCCAAACAGCAGTAGAGGCAGCGTTACAACTCCATCAAACCCTCGAAAAATCAGGAAAAACGGCTCAAGATATTGAGTCTATTGCCATACGCACTCATGAAGCTTGTATTCGTATCATTGATAAAAAAGGCCCATTACATAACCCAGCAGATCGTGACCATTGCATTCAATATATGGTCGCTATCCCATTAATTTTTGGTCGTTTAACGGCTGCTGATTATGAAGATAATATTGCCAAAGATGAGCGTATTGATGCATTACGTGCAAAAATGCATTGCACTGAAGATGCACAGTTTACCCGAGACTATCATGACCCTGAAAAACGTTCGATTAGCAATGGGTTAACCATTACATTGAAGGATGGACAAGTGCTTGATGAAGTTGTTATCGAATATCCTGTTGGCCATAAACGCCGCCGTAAAGAAGGGATGCCATTGTTATTAAATAAATTTAAAATTAATCTAGCAAGGCAATTCCCAGAGGCTCAACAAATTCGAATTCTAAAAGCCTCTCTCGATAAACCAATGCTAGAAAAAATGCCCGTCAATGAATATATGGATCTATTCGTTATTTAAGACTAAGGAAATTATTAACTGGCGAGCATTAACTGGCGAGTAATTCAGCGCCTTAATATAGAGGCGCTGAATATTCACTATTGTATTAGAAAACAAATTGGTAACGCGTTTGGTTTTGGTACATTTGTTGAGGAAATGCAATCGAACTGTATTGTTCTCCCCACTCAGGGTGATTGATTGCATCCGCTGGAAACTGAGTTGCTATCACTACCCCTGAATAAGGGACATACGTTCGTGTTTTCCCCGACGTTGCAAGCAGGTTATTTCCACTGTACACATGTAATGCAGACTGCGTGGTTGCGATATTTAGCCGCACATCACCACTTGGTGCCCTGAGGGTTGCTACCGTTTGCAGACCATCAGTTAATGTATTGTTTAATATAAACGTATGGTCATACCCCCCAACTCGACGTTGGTCATCATCTTGTAAGAAATCTCGGCCAATCCGTTTACTTTGGCGAAAATCAAAATTTGTATCTGCAACGTTATACCACTCTCCCGTTGGGATACCGTCCATATCTGTCGGCAAATATTGGTCTGCATCAATATATAAATCATGCTCCAAAGCCGTTCTGACCGAGTCCTCCCCCGCTAAGTTAAAGTAGATGTGATTCGCAAGGTTAACAGGGCAAGCTTCTGTCGATTGATAAGTATGGTGAATAACGACTTGATTATCTTCTGTGAGTTCATAGCTCACTTCAACGTCTAACTGCCCCGGAAAGCCTTGATCACCAACAGGCGACGTCAAAGAAAAAACAGCTTTTTGAGGTGTTGGTTGAAAAATACCCCATATGCGATGGCTAAAACTATGTTTTCCACCATTCAAGCAATGTACACCTTGGTTATTCGAAAGTTGATAATGCTGTTCATTTAGCGTGAATTGTGAATTGTTTATGCGGTTAGCAACTCGCCCAACGATTGAACCAAGGTATACCCCCTGTTCCATCTGTTTAGCCATATTGGGTGAACCTAAAACAACATCTCGTTTTCCTGTTACTAGCGGAAGTATACAGCTAACCCAACTAGCTCCTAGGCTACTGAGAATAACCTTCATACCATTTTGATTAGTAAGGGCAATAACCTTTGGGGCGCGAAATGTCTGACATTGTTCTTGAGTTAACCGCATTTTTTCCTCAATCATTCAATAATCACTATAGAGAGCATTTTTTGGGGTTTGCTACATTTGCCCTATATTTTGAAACAAATACCTTATTGTGCCATCTTGAAACTGCTTATTAATTTTCGCCTTGTTATCAATCAGGTGCAATAATTAATGTGTTGATTTTACATAATAGCTTGCAATAAAAAACCGAGCCACTTTAAAGCTCGGTTTTTATCGAAAAATAAAATAAATGTATGATTAATGCTTAGCGTCTTTGTCATACGGGTCAAGGTGGGTCATAACATCCAAAATTAATGGGTTTTCCATCAATTTTTTACGCACATTTACCGCAATTTCATGGCCAACAGTAATACTCATATTTCCATCAAGCTCTAAATGCACATCCACCAATAAAAAGTCACCCGATTTACGTGTTTTTAAATCATGGTATCCCGATAACTCACTAATATTATCCAAAACAGAACGGATTTCCTGCAAAGTTTCTTCGTCTGCGCCTTTATCCATTAAATCTTGCATGGATTGATTGGTGAATTTAAACCCCATCCGAAAAACAAATGTCCCTACAATCAACGCGGCCAGTGGGTCAAAAATTTTAAACCCACACAGGCTACCAACAATACCAATGGCCACCACTAGGGAGGAAGCAGCATCGGAACGAGCATGCCATGCATTCGCCACTAACATACTGGAGTTTACTTTTTTCGCGACATGCAACATATAGCGAAACAGCCCCTCTTTTGCGACTAAAGCAATCAGTGCAACAATCAATGCAATTGAGTGAACTTCAGGAATTAACTCAGGTTTCAGTAATTTTTCAATCGCTGACCAAACCATTCCCACGCCCACAATTAATAAAATAATACCTAATATTAATGAAGCGCCATTTTCATAACGAAAATGACCATATGGATGGTCTTCATCTGGCTTCTTGTGGCTTTTCTTATTGGCTATCAACACCACAAAATCAGCGACCAAATCCGATAATGTATGAATACCGTCAGCGACTAACCCGGATGAATGAGAAAAAATACCAACAATTATCTGCCAAATCGATAAGAAAATATTTACGACAACACTGACTAAGGTACTTTTTTTTGCGGCTTTAAATTTTATTTGTTGGATTTCAAAATCACTTTTTTTCTGTGTTGAAGCATTATTCATAGTCATAAAATAGGTTCTTTAATGAAAAACAAAACAATTATCATTCAAATAACACATTTAAATCAATTAGTTAAGCAAGTTACTGCGATCTTCGCATATATTTTATTAAAAGTCTCTGTGTGATTTGTAAATAACACTGAGAGTTGATAATAATTATTCTTTCTTTTCAAAGAAGAAGCTATGTCATTTTTAGATTATCGCTATAAATGCGCACGTTATAGCATTTATTACTTTTCATTTAACTTATAGTATATTGTAGATAACCTTTTGTAATTAATTTTAAATAATACGAAAATGAGGTAGCTATGTATAAAAAAATCCTAGTCCCTATTGATTTGTTAGAAGATGAATTAAACCAAGAGATCATCAAACACGTTGAGGCACTAGCGCAACTAAGCTCAGCTGAAATTCATTTTCTATCCGTTATTCCGAGCCTTGAGTTATTTTTTGGTATTGAAATTGCCGCATTACCAGAAAGCAACAAAGATTCTGCGGAACGCTCAATCCTTGCAATGCGTGCGTTAGAAGAAGTCATTAAAGATATCAAAGTTGCTGATGAACGGATTAACTGCAAAATTGGTATTGGTTCAGCTAAAGATGAAATCTTAGATTATGCGCAAGAAATTAGCGCAGACCTCATTGTTGTAGGCTCCCATCACCCAAGCACTTCAACCTATTTATTAGGTTCAACAGCCTCTGCAATCGTGCGCCATGCGAAAACATCTGTCTTCGTTATTCGCTAAATTGGTTTCTATAAAAAATGCCGCTAAATGCGGCATTTTCTTTAATATTTATTTTGTAACTGAATCAATTAATTTATCGTCTGTAGACCAGATACGATATTTTACTTGCATATCTTTCGGAGCATAAACCACAATCGGTAATTTGCTGTTATAACGCACAAATGCATCATCGCCTAATTGAGTCGTCACAAAACGGTCTTTTGCAGGCTCAGAGCATCCCATCATAGTGGATGCCGGGCCTTTTACTTCGTCGAGTTTATAATAATCATAGCCCCAGCCTTCCAACGTCTTTCTGTCTAGGTCACCCATAAACCATTGGCGGTTACAATCTGCTTTGATCGTTTTTCCAATAACTAACTCAACCATAAAGTCATTTTCATTTTGTTGCTTGGTTAATTCAATCACATGACGAGTCATACCCGATTCTGCTTTTGGGTATGGCGCGATCTTTTCCAAATCTTCCGTTGCTACTGCACAAGATGAAATTAGTGCCGCCGCCATTACAGATAAAATCGCTTTTTTCATTATTTATTCCTATTTAAGAACACAAAACTAATTTTTAAAACCAGTCTTTTATCCATGTTAAGTCATTTACACCGTAATTATCACTATAGATGATTCTTAATTACAAAAATATAGATAACTCAGGTAAAAGCCATGTAATACTACTTAATTCTAGTAGAAGGATCATAAAACTAATAAAAATTATGTAAATTACAAGCTATTTGGATGTACAAAATGCATGCACTGTTTATACTGAAACTGAGGCTTAATATATTCTGAGGAGGTAGTATGTTATCAGCAGATCAAGATTTAGTTTCAAAATTAATCTCTACACATCCCCGTTTTCAAACTCTTTATGAAAAACATCATCAACTCGACAAAGAAATCAGCAAATTAGAAGGGCCTTCTGGTGCTGGTTACAATGAGCATGTCGCCAAGCTAAAAAAAGAAAAATTACATCTTAAAGATGAAATGCAAAAAATAATGCTCTCGAGTCAATAGGTTATCACGATAATAGTATTAGTTGTTTTTCTCACATAATGAAATTCAAAAACTGGGCTAACATCCTAAAAGATAATGATATTCTATCGATCATTTAACGTTAGCTAGTGTTGTTTCACACTAATATAAGAGGGTATTTTTTATTACCCTCTTTTTATTACGCCGAATAACTCACCAGTTTATTGAGTCCCATCAATAAAAATACAAAAAAATTATCATAAACCAACTATAAATTGTATATTAAATATATGTTTTGTTTTTATAGAGAATTTTCTATGGTTGGCAAACGCATACACCGTGAAATTAAAACGATTGAAAAAATGATAAAAATCTATGAGAAAGCCTATCCAGCACCAGCAGAATCACCTGATTTTTATCAAAAACTATTTTCCTATGCCGTTAATAGATTAGAAAAATGCCGATATGGAGAAGAAAAACCAGCATGTAAACAATGTCCAATCCATTGTTACCAACCCAAAATGAGAGAGCAGATGAAGCTAGTTATGCGCTGGGCTGGCCCGAAGATGTTAATCCATCACCCAATTCTCGCTATACGTCATTTACTTGATGATCGTAAACCAGTCCCTGATTTACCAGCTAAAGTAAACAAGCGAGCAACTCAGAAACAAGAGCCATAATTAGTGAGCCTATAGCTCAAGCTTAACCCTCTATTTAAAGCAAAGTACAACATGAGGAGAAATAATAAAGCACAAAGATGTTGAAAAATGGCGAGCAATAAGTAGTAACGCTAAAGAACTATTTATAAAAATATATATTTAAAATACCTATTAAAGCAATCATAGAAACCTATCAATTAAAAAACGAGACTCAAGTCACAAATAAATAGCAATCCCCCCACATCTTAATAAATTAAATAAATCATATCGATTTAAAAAATAAATAAATTAGATTAATAACCATTAATTACATTAGCAAAATTAATAAATGATAGTTTTGCCGAAATCTATAATCATCATTAGCATAGCTAAAATTTATATTACTATGCTAAAAATGATAAGTAAGAAGAAAGTAGAAAAAAAACACGGTTTAGGTGTAAAAAACGATAACATATTAACATACGACTAATTTTACCAATTCAGATTAAAAATCCAAACTAATTAAAATTATAAGTGTAATAATTAAATTACCCCACTAATTACACGAAAAATACCGATTAATTCGCACTAATAGCTCGGAAAAAGTATATTTAGAAACATTTATTTATATTTAGAATTATAATGTGACACAAAATTAATCGATTTATATAATTTCAATCATACTAATAACATCCATGCTTTATATCACCAGATAGGAATAGTTGAATATTTTATTTTGAATTTATATTTAAATACGATTAAAAAGGTATAGTCATGCAAGCAATAAACTCACCAAATCGACACTTCATTAAACAGATAAACATTGATAGTAACGCGGCCCATAACATTATTGACCTAGAAACTAAAGGGCTTTTAATTATAGAACAAGGCTCTGTGTTACTAGAAACCCCAGCTAACTCACAATCTTTAAATGAAGGCGATATCTTATATCACAAACAGGGAGCTTACTCACTACAGCTCACTGAAACAACAAGTTGCAAATTACTTTGGATATCCTTGGATGATAACTTTTTGCGTAGTTTCATCGCCAATCATGGCACTGAGTTAAGCGAAATAGACCGCAATGAAGGTTTACCCTGTGATATCATTAAATTTAATTCATCCCCTCTCATTGAAGAAATCAAATCAAGCTTAAATACATTTGTTAATAACGAATACCCTGACGTCATTTTCTCACTCCGAGTTAGTGAATTACTGTTATTACTAAGCTACAGTGAACAAGGTGCTTTATTGCTATCTAATTTTAGACAGCTAAGTAGTCGCCAAATAGAACGTCTACAAATGTTTATGGAAAATAATTATCTTAAAGAGTGGAAATTAAGTGAGTTCGCACGTACTTTTGGTATGGGATTAACAACATTTAAAGAACTGTTCAATAGCGTTTATGCAACGTCACCACGCGCATGGATAAGTGAAAAACGTATTATGTATGCACACCAGTTATTAATTAATACTACAATGAGTATTGTAGAGGTTTCTATGGAAGCAGGCTTTTCAAGTCAATCTTACTTCACCCAAACTTATCGAAAACGGTTTGGCTACACACCGAGTCGGTCAAGAATAGCAGCTTAACCGCTCAGTAAGACTCTAACTCATGCCCTGTCAGTTATAGAAGTTTAATCTTCACTATAATCTGGCAGAAAGGCAAACATCAAATCCTTCCTTTAAATATTCACATTCACTTCTTATACTTCTTATACTTCTTATACTCCTTATACTTCTTATACTTCTTATACTTCTTTCAGATTGATACATCACAAAAAAAGGTAATTTGCCTTTCAGTGACAAATTACCTTTAAGATAACCTTAAATAAAAGCTATGCTATTTCGCTTTGATTATTTTTAAATCAATAATTGACATGGAGTTTGGTGGTACCTCACCTGGTATGCCTTCAACGCCATACCCACCTTCAGGTTTAATATAGACTTTAACCATTCCCCCTTCCCCTGCTCGTTCGACAAAGGAGTTTAATGGTGCAGGTAACTGATTATAAGGTAATGTGACAGGGTTTTGATCGGTATACAACACCGTAACCTTACCGTCAGTTAATTGCTCTCTCATAATAAAAGTCACGTCTTTATTTTTCACGTCTTTTATCGGTGAGCCAACTTGAATGATTTTATAGTAAGTATTGCTATCGAGCTTACTGTATTTTTGAGCGGTAATTTGCTCAATAATTTTTTGGTTTTTCTTCGCATTTTCTGCAGCAATCACTTTTGCATCTTTGCTAGGAGGAATTCGCCCAGCCAGACCAGTACTCGATTTCGAACCACCTCTTGCTTTTAATGCATCATTTTCATTTTGTAATTGAGTTATCTGTCGATTTAACGCCATAATTTGTGATTTTAAAGCTTCATCACTCGAAATGGATTTACTTGAATCCAATTCCGTTTGTAGTTTTTTCAATTTCTCTTGTGCTAATGCCAACTCTTTTTGAGAGTTCGCTTTTAAATCACCAAGAAGTTTATTCGTGTCTGTCAGTTTTTGCTCAATTTCAGACTGTTTCTTTGTTTTAGCCGCAATATCACTTTCAAGTTTGCTGATTTTGTCTTCTTGAGCCTTAGTCTGCTTAGTAAATTGCTGGTTTTGCTGGTCAAGTTTTTTCTTCTCACTTTCTTGGGCAGCAAGAGCGTCACTAATTGATTTTTTCTCAGATTCTAACTTGGCAATAGCGCTTTCTTTTTCTTTCAATAATGTAACTTGTTTATTTAAGTCCGCAGTTAATGCTTTAACTTGCTTGTCACTTGCTTGACCTACTAGCGCTGTTTGTTTTTCAACATCTTTTTGTAATTTCAGCAGTTCTGCATTAGCCTGTTCCAATTGTTTTTGAGCATTAACAAAATTTTGTTCATTTTGTTTTAAGTTTTCTTGCAATTGTTGCTGTTGCTTTTGGCTCTCAACATATTGTTTTGATAAAACATTCTGTGCTGCTTGCTGCTCAGCCAACTGTTTTTTTGCTGTTGCTAATTCAGACTCTAACGTAATTTTTTGTGCTAATTTGGCAGTTTGCTCTGCTAAAGATGCTTGGATCTTATCTGCTTGCTGCGCTTTCTGTTTCAGTTGCGTAACAAGCTGCTGGTTTTTCTCCGCTAACGCTTTTGCATCTGCTTGCTGTTTGGCGAGCGCCTCACGAGTTACTTTACTTTCCGTTTCAGCTTTCTTCAACCCGTCTTCTTTTTGCTTCAGCAAAGCGAGTTGTTTGTTTAAATCTGCCGTCAGCGCTTTAATCTGTTGGTCGCTGGCTTGATTCATTAAAGCTGTTTTTGTTTCAACTTCATTCTTCAGCTTCTGCAAATCCGTGTTCGCTTGTTTCAGTTGCGCCTGTGCCGTAACGTAATTTTGCTCTTGTTGGCGGAGTTTCGCCTGCAACTCGGCTTGCTGTTTTTCACTGTTCGCAAACTGTTTGGACAACGCATTTTGTGCCGTTTGGTGCTCGGTTAACTGTTTTTTCGCCTCAGCCAGTTCAGCTTCTAACGCCACCTTCTCGGCAGCCTTCGCCGTCTGCTCGGCTAAGGACGCTTGAATTTTTTCCGCTTGTTGCGCTTTTTGTTGCAATTCGGCAGCAAGCTGCTGGTTTTTCTCCGCTAGCGCTTTTGCCTCCGCTTGCTGTTTGGCGAGCGCCTCACGAGTTACTTTACTTTCCGTTTCAGCTTTCTTCAACCCGTCTTCTTTTTGCTTCAGCAAAGCGAGTTGTTTGTTTAAATCTGCCGTCAGCGCTTTAATCTGTTGGTCGCTGGCTTGATTCATTAAAGCTGTTTTTGTTTCAACTTCATTCTTCAGCTTCTGCAAATCCGTGTTCGCTTGTTTCAGTTGCGCCTGTGCCGTAACGTAATTTTGCTCTTGTTGGCGGAGTTTCGCCTGCAACTCGGCTTGCTGTTTTTCACTGTTCGCAAACTGTTTGGACAACGCATTTTGTGCCGTTTGGTGCTCGGTTAACTGTTTTTTCGCCTCAGCCAGTTCAGCTTCTAACGCCACCTTCTCGGCAGCCTTCGCCGTCTGCTCGGCTAAGGACGCTTGAATTTTTTCCGCTTGTTGCGCTTTTTGTTGCAATTCGGCAGCAAGCTGCTGGTTTTTCTCCGCTAGCGCTTTTGCCTCCGCTTGCTGTTTGGCGAGCGCCTCACGGGTGGTTTGGCTCTCCATTTCAGCTTTCTTCAACCCGTCTTCTTTTTGCTTCAACAAAGCGAGTTGTTTGTTTAAATCTGCCGTCAGCGCTTTAATCTGTTGGTCGCTGGCTTGGCTCATCAAGGCGGTCTGTTTTTCCATCTCCCCTTGGAGCTTTTGTAGATCTGCGTTCGCTTGTTTCAGTTGCGCCTGTGCCGTAACGTAATTTTGCTCTTGTTGGCGGAGTTTCGCCTGCAACTCGGCTTGCTGTTTTTCACTGTTCGCAAACTGTTTGGACAACGCATTTTGTGCCGTTTGGTGCTCGGTTAACTGTTTTTTCGCCTCAGCCAGTTCGGCTTCTAACGCCACCTTCTCGGCAGCCTTCGCCGTCTGCTCGGCTAAGGACGCTTGAATTTTTTCCGCTTGTTGTGCTTTTTGTTGCAATTCGGCAGCAAGCTGCTGGTTTTTCTCGGCTAAGGCTTTTGCGTCCGCTTGCTGTTTGGCGAGCGCCTCACGGGTGGTTTGGCTCTCCGTTTCAGCTTTCTTCAACCCGTCTTCTTTTTGCTTCAACAAAGCGAGTTGTTTGTTTAAATCTGCCGTCAGCGCTTTAATCTGTTGGTCGCTGGCTTGGCTCATCAAGGCGGTCTGTTTTTCCATCTCCCCTTGGAGCTTTTGTAGATCTGCGTTCGCTTGTTTCAGTTGCGCCTGTGCCGTAACGTAATTTTGCTCTTGTTGGCGGAGTTTCGCCTGCAACTCGGCTTGCTGTTTTCACTGTTCGCAAACTGTTTGGACAACGCATTTTGTGCCGTTTGGTGCTCGGTTAACTGTTTTTTCGCCTCAGCCAGTTCGGCTTCTAACGCCACCTTCTCGGCAGCCTTCGCCGTCTGCTCGGCTAAGGACGCTTGAATTTTTTCCGCTTGTTGCGCTTTTTGTTGCAATTCGGCAGCAAGCTGCTGGTTTTTCTCCGCTAGCGCTTTTGCCTCCGCTTGCTGTTTGGCGAGCGCCTCACGGGTGGTTTGGCTCTCCATTTCAGCTTTCTTCAACCCGTCTTCTTTTGCTTCAACAAAGCGATTGTTTGTTTAAATCTGCCGTCAGCGCTTTAATCTGTTGGTCGCTGGCTTGGCTCATCAAGGCGGTCTGTTTTTCCATCTCCCCTTGGAGCTTTTGTAGATCTGCGTTCGCTTGTTTCAGTTGCGCCTGTGCCGTAACGTAATTTTGCTCTTGTTGGCGGAGTTTCGCCTGCAACTCGGCTTGCTGTTTTTCACTGTTCGCAAACTGTTTGGACAACGCATTTTGTGCCGTTTGGTGCTCGGTTAACTGTTTTTTCGCCTCAGCCAGTTCGGCTTCTAACGCCACCTTCTCGGCAGCCTTCGCCGTCTGCTCGGCTAAGGACGCTTGAATTTTTTCCGCTTGTTGTGCTTTTTGTTGCAATTCGGCAGCAAGCTGCTGGTTTTTCTCCGCTAGCGCTTTTGCGTCCGCTTGCTGTTTGGCGAGCGCCTCACGGGTGGTTTGGCTCTCCGTTTCAGCTTTCTTCAACCCGTCTTCTTTTTGCTTCAACAAAGCGAGTTGTTTGTTTAAATCTGCCGTCAGCGCTTTAATCTGTTGGTCGCTGGCTTGGCTCATCAAGGCGGTCTGTTTTTCCATCTCCCCTTGGAGCTTTTGTAGATCTGCGTTCGCTTGTTTCAGTTGCGCCTGTGCCGTAACGTAATCGTGCTCTTGCTGGTTGAGTTTCGCCTGCAACTCAGCTTGCTGTTTTTCACTTTGAGCTAACTGTTTTTCTAACGTATTTTGCGTACTTTGATATGAATTCAGCTGTTCCTGGGCAACTTTTAAGGCATTTTCTAATACAACTTTTTGCTCAGCTTGTTCAGTTTTTTCCGCCAAAGAAGCTTGAATGCTTTTCGTTAATTGTTCTTTTTCGACTAACTGGGCTTGTAGTTGCTGGTTTTGTGACTCTAATGATTTACTTTTCTCTTGCTGAGCGACCAAAGAAGATTGGACATCATCTTTTTCACTTTTAGCCGTAGCTAATTCATTTTCTTTCTGTTTTAACAACTCTTTTTGCTGTAAAAGTTCAGCTGTCACTGACTTCATTTGTTCATCAGTATTACCAACAAGTTGCAGTTGATTTTTAGCCTCTGACTCCAATTTTGCAATATCAGCGGTTAATTGCTCAATTTTCAAATTTGCGGTAGCAAATTGTTGTTCTTTCTCTGCTAATTGCTGTTTAAGTTGGGCTTGTTCGACAACACTTTCATTTAATTGTTTCTCAAGCTGGGCAATCGTTTCTTGGGTTTGCTGATTTTCTTGACTTAATTGTTCAAGACTATTTTGCTTTTGCTCAATTGTTTTTTGGGCATCCGCCAATTTAGCCTTTAACGTGTCAATTAAAGACTGATCATCTGATGAATTTACAACCGCCTGTAGCTGGGCTATATGCTCTTTACTCTTCAGAACTTCGTCGTTTAGTTTATCAATCTCAAATTGTTTTTCGGTAATTGTCTGCGTTAATTGCGCGATACTCTTATTATGATTAATAAGTTCAGAAACGAGTTGATCATCATTGAGTAAATGATTATAGGCAATAAGCTGGCCTACTCCTTGAGCAATACCAAACTTATATAGATGTGTTAATTGCTGGCGTTCAATTAATTGCGCCAGTTGCTCAAGATAAGCAGAGGTATTAATACCTGTAGGCTTAGCAAATTTAGATGAATATAAGCCGAGTGGGTCAAGAACCAATTGATACTTTGCAAAATCTTTTGCTAGATAAGCAGGATCCCATTGGTTGCTTTGAAAAAAATAAGGGTAAGACGACAATAAAATAGGCGCTACGCCATTCTCTGTCGCCACCGCACACACTTCAGGAAAAGTCGTTTTTTCTGGCTCTACAGGGTCTGCTTTCGCTACATCTGCTTTCTTCGTTGATGTAGCAGCAGATTTACTTTTCCCTGTAGTTTTGCCTTTAGTTCCTTTATTCGCTGCCGCAGATTTTTGCTTCTCTTTTGGCGCAGGAACGGTAGATAGCGAAGAAAAGATATCATAACCTTGGTTTTGTGTATTAACTGGCAATTGTTGTTTTTGCTCTTGTACTTTGCCTTCTTTTTCCATTTGAAGGTAGGTATCAAAATCATCAATTACATTGTTAAAGCGCTCTGCTTTTGGAGCATGACTAAAAAAAGTCGTAACAAGTGCCAGTGACACACAAAGCCTAAGGTTTATTCTCATAATCCACTAATTTTCTTCAATGTTGATTCGGTAGACAATACTGAGTTATAACGAACTTTTGCACACAACACTTTAGTTTTAGACTCTATTGCCATTTGTAATAGTTCAATTGTGTCAGGGCTAGCAGTCCCTTCAACTTGTCGATATAGACGGTTGATTTCGCTAACTTCTTTAAATGAACCTACTAAGCGATTGTAATCTTTTGGTGATAGTGTTTTGAGCGCGTTTAATTCTTTAACACACGTATTCAAATGAGCAAATGTTTGCTGGTCAGCCCCCGCTTCACCATAAGTTGTAGAAGCAACTGGTGTACGGTTAATTGCGCTGTTTAAAACTTTTTGAGATTCAGGATAAGAGTTATCAACCTGACCTGGATTGGTATCAACAGTCGATTGTGTTACCGGCTGAGCGGTACTTGTATTGACTGTTTGTTTACTTGGAGTATTAGGTGTTGCTGTATTGTATGTGTCTGAACCAAATGTACAACCTGAAAGAAGAGCTGTACCTGCTATAAGCAAAAATGCAACATGAAATTTATTTTTTAAAAACATATGGTTACCTTACCAGCACTTTTCTTCGCTATTATAATGATGTCCAAAAAACTTAGTGTAAGCTAAAAATTAGCTATTTTCTATAAGCCCGAATGTAGAAATAGAGTCATCTCATAAATTTAGATTAACTTAACTTTAGTTTTAAAATTATTTTATTGCTACATTTCTATTAAATTTATGAGCTAATTTTCGCTAGCAGTCCTTATAAAGAGACAAATTAACACCTTTACCGGAATTTTTTATTATTTTATGTCAGATAACGATTAGGTTGCTCGATAAACCTTGCTAACAATTATATACCTTTCAAGTAAATTCTCATTTTAGTTCTACCACCTGTAACAATTGTTAACAAATAAAATGATAACTAACAATAAATACGCCTACTTTTCATTTATCAAGCTGCTGACACACTTTAAACCTGTGACATGGCAATAACCGCCATCATTCAAAATATAGGTAACCTGCTTAATTCAATTCCAAAAACTAACAGCAATTAAAAATTACAAGCAAAATTAGTTAGTTATAAAAAAGTGAATTTATCGGCATTTCAGCTACATAATTTCCAACTACGTAATAAAGCATAGCAGTTATCTGTCGGAATTACTTATATTAAATTGATACGATTCGTAACTCAAATTTATTTTTAATAAAAATATAGCGTTCACATAGCCGTAATCACTCAAAAAACACTATTCAGTGATTTTATTCTATGTTACTCATTTAACGTCTAGTAAATGGTGTTTTATCTTTAACCTAAAATGAAGCATTTGAATAAAACATGAGGAAAGTAATATTGATTGCTTATAAATGTAAATATATGCCCGGAATTAACCGGGCATAATGGCATTTAAGCTTTGCTAGGACGTAAAGCGGGGAATAAAATAACATCGCGAATAGTATGGCTGTTAGTGAATAACATCACCATACGGTCAATACCAATGCCTAAACCTGCTGTTGGCGGTAAACCATGTTCTAATGCGGTGACATAGTCTTCATCATAGAACATTGCTTCGTCATCACCTTCATCTTTTTGACGTACTTGCTCAGCAAAACGCTCAGCTTGATCTTCTGCGTCATTTAATTCCGAGAAACCGTTACCGATTTCACGACCACCAATGAAGAATTCAAAACGGTCGGTAATAAATGGGTTGTCATCATTACGACGCGCTAACGGCGAAACTTCAGCTGGATACTCAGTAATAAATGTTGGCTGAATCAAGTGGCTTTCTGCAACTTCTTCGAAGATTTCACACTGTACGCGGCCTAAGCCCCAGCTCTTTTCAATCTTAATACCGATAGACTGAGCAATTGCCACCGCTTTATCCATATCATCCAAATCAGCAACATTCGTTTCTGGACGATATTTGCAAATAGCTTCTTTCATCGTCATTTTAGTAAATGGCTTACCAAAATCGAACTCTTGTTCACCATACTGAACAACAGTATTACCTAACACTTTTTGTGTCAGTGTACGGAACAAATCTTCTGTCAATGCGATTAGATCACGGTAATCAGCATAAGCCATATAGAGTTCCATCATTGTGAACTCTGGATTATGACGTGGGGATAACCCCTCATTACGGAAGTTACGGTTGATTTCAAATACGCGTTCGAAACCACCTACAACTAAGCGTTTCAGGTATAATTCAGGTGCGATACGTAAGTACATATCGATATCTAATGCATTATGGTGAGTCACAAATGGACGCGCAGAAGCACCACCAGGGATGACCTGCATCATTGGTGTTTCCACTTCCATAAAACCGTAGCTAACCATAAAGTTACGTACTTCAGCTAGGATCTTAGAACGAACAATAAAAGTATGACGAGATTCATCATTCGCAATTAAGTCAAGGTAACGCTGACGATAACGTGTTTCTTGGTCTGATAAACCGTGGAATTTGTCAGGCAATGGACGCAACGCTTTGGTTAATAAACGAACTTCATGACAATGAACAGTTAACTCACCCGTTTTGGTTTTAAATAAACGGCCTTTAGCACCTAAAATATCGCCTAAGTCCCATTTTTTAAACTGTTCGTTATAGATGCCTTCCGCTAAATCATCACGCGATACATAAATTTGAATGCGTCCGCCAACGTCCTGTAACGTTGCAAACGAAGCTTTACCCATAATACGACGAGTCATCATACGGCCAGCAATCGACACTTCAATATTTAGGTCTTCAAGCTCTTCTGAGGTTTTATCATCATATTGCGCATGAATTTTATCGGAAATATCTTCACGACGAAAATCGTTTGGAAATGGAATACCCTTTTCACGCAGTGCCGCTAATTTTTCTTTACGTGCTTTAAGTTCGTTATTCAAATCAGGTGCTTGTTCAACACCTTGTTGTTCCTGAGACATTTTTTCCTCACAGGCCAGCTTTTAAACTAGCTTCAATGAATTTATCCAAATCACCATCCAGTACGGCTTGCGTGTTACGCGTTTCCACACCAGTACGTAAATCTTTAATTCTTGCATCATCAAGGACATAAGAACGAATCTGGCTTCCCCAGCCAATATCAGATTTGTTCTCTTCCATCGCTTGCTTGTCTGCATTTTTCTTTTGCATTTCCAGTTCGTATAGCTTCGCTTTTAACTGGCGCATAGCTTGGTCTTTATTTTTATGCTGCGAACGGTCATTCTGGCATTGCGTCACAATATTGGTTGGAATATGTGTGATACGTACCGCTGATTCCGTTTTGTTTACGTGCTGACCACCCGCACCAGATGCACGGTATACATCAATACGCAAATCCGCTGGATTGATTTCGATATCAATATCATCATCAACTTCAGGATAAATAAACGCAGAACTAAAAGAAGTATGGCGACGCCCTCCTGAGTCAAACGGACTCTTACGAACCAAACGGTGAACACCAGTTTCCGTTCTTAACCACCCGTAGGCATAGTCACCAATAATTTTGACTGTTGCCGATTTTAGCCCAGCAACATCACCATCAGACTCTTCGATAATCTCGGTTTTAAAGCCCTTTGACTCGGCCCAACGCAAGTACATACGCAATAACATACTTGCCCAATCTTGCGCTTCAGTACCGCCAGAACCCGCTTGTAAATCAATGTAGCAATCTGCACTATCGTATTCGCCAGAGAACATACGACGAAATTCAAGTTGCTCTAATTTGCCTTCTAATTGCTCTAGTTCAGCTTCAGCTTCATTGAATGTGTCTTCGTCATCAGCTTCAACCGCAAGCTCTAATAAACCTTCAACATCTTCAAGGCCTTGCGTCATCTGGTCAATCGTTTCAACAATTGCTTCAAGAGATGAGCGTTCTTTACCAAGGGCTTGCGCTCTTTCGGGTTCATTCCACACATCAGGCTGTTCAAGCTCAGCATTGACTTCTTCTAAGCGTTCTTTCTTGGCATCATAGTCAAAGATACCCCCTCAGAACCACTGTCCGTTCAGACAGGTCCTGAATCTTATTTTTTACTGGGTTTATTTCAAACGTCATTTTTCAATATCTTATGGTTAGTCAAAAATAATTTTTTATTCACAAACCGCTTAGTATAGCGGAATTTATCTCATGTTTATAGCGCCATCAAACGCTATTTGCTGGTTATTCCGCCGTTTATGATAGGCTTAATCAGGCCAAATATGCTCAATCATTAGCTGGACGTTTTTTTGTCCACGATATTCGTTCACATCTAATTTAAAGGCTATTTTCGCTTTTTTGATGCTGTTATCTGGCCATCGACGAACATCAATATTAAACATAATTGCATCTAACATTGGCCCACCATTCACGGGTTCCAGCATAAGTTTCAAATGGCGCTCACCAACAAGCCTTTGCTGTAACAATTGGAATTCACCATCAAATATAGGTTCCGGAAATGCTTGTCCCCATGGGCCACTTTCTCGAATAAGTTCTGCAGTTTCTAAACAAAACTCATTGCGTGAAAGTTCGCCATCACTCCAGATTACCCCAGCCAATTGCTCAGGTTGAACTAATTCACCCATCAATAATTCAAAGTGATGTTTAAAAGCGTCAAATTGATCAACATGCAAAGTTAAGCCTGCTGCCATTGCATGGCCACCAAATTTTTGCATAATCCCGGGTTGTAATGTATTTAACCGTTCTAATGCATCCCGCATATGGACACCCTGAATGGAACGCCCAGAACCTTTTAATAAACCATCACCCGCAGGAGCAAAAGCGATAACAGGACGATGATATTGTTCTTTGATCCTTGAGGCGAGTATACCGACAACCCCCTGATGCCATTCAGGATGATAAATGGCTAAGCCATTTGGTAACTGGCTTTCACCGTATTCGAATTGATTAAAAAGCACGAGCGCTTCTTGCTGCATACCCGCTTCAATCTCACGGCGAGTTTGATTCAGCCCATCTAACTCATTTGCCAGTTCCCTTGCATACGCCATATCGTCTGTCAGTAATAATTCAATGCTCACTGACATATCATCTAATCTGCCTGCCGCATTTAGCCTAGGGCCAAGCGCAAACCCAAAATCATTTGCCACTAGTCTTGATAAATCACGTTTGGAAACCTCAATGAGGGCTTTAATACCCGCGCAACAGCGCCCAGCTCTAACACGATTTAGCCCTTGGTGAACTAAAATGCGGTTATTTGTATCAAGAGGAACCACATCTGCAACAGTTCCTAATGCAACCAAATCAAGGTACTCGGCTAAATTAGGCTCTGCTAGCCCTTGCTGCACAAACCACCCTTGCTGACGTAGATATGCACGTAAGGCAGACATTAAATAAAATGTGACACCAACCCCGGCTAATGATTTAGATGCAAAGCAACATTCATTTAAGTTCGGGTTGATTATCGCATCCGCAGCAGGCAAAGTTTCCCCCGGCAGATGGTGATCGGTAATAATTACATTCATTCCATATTGATTAGCTACTGCAACTCCTTCATGGGATGAGATGCCATTATCAACGGTAATAATGAGATTCGTTCCGCGTTTACAAGCTTCTTCGACAACCAATGGCGTTAATCCATAACCATTTTCAAAACGGTTCGGAACGATATAATTGATATTTCTATATCCCATTGATTTTAGAGCTCTAATAGCTAATGCCGTACTGGTTGCTCCATCCGCATCGAAATCCCCAACAATAGTAATAGCTTCATGTTCATTTAACGCACGATAAAGTAGGGGCAATGCCTTATCAACACCCGATAATGTCCGATAATCCAATAAATTAGCTGCTTTGCGCTCTAACTGATTGATATCCGTGATGCCCCGATGCTGGTAAATTCGTTGTAATAGCTCAGGCAAGCCAGGAAGTTGAGCGGCAGAACTTTGCTGCTGTCTTTGTTGTAAGAGTGTTTCTACATTCACAATAATTAACTATTTTTCGTTGAGTAATTGAACAAGGGCATCCGGTTTCATGTATCCAGGCAGTAATTGCCCATCCGGTAGGATGATTGCTGGTGTTCCCGTCACTTTGAATAAATTACCCACACTCATATGTTTACTTAGGTCAATTTTGCAATCTTCAATCATGGCAACTTCTTCACCTTTAAACGCTTGAGTTAATGCTTTTTGTTGTAGGCCATTGCACCAAATAGATGCCATTTTCTTTCCTACGTCGCTATCTGCACCTTGGCGTGGATAAGCCAGATAACGCACCGTGACACCTTGGCTGTTTAATTCACCAACAGATTCATGTAATTTTTTACAATAACCACAACTAATATCGGTAAAAACTGTCACAACATGCTTTTCCTGAGGGGCTTTGAAGATAATCATTTCATCTTTGAGCGCTTCTACTTTTTTCATTAATGGCTGATTACTGATATTGACTGGGTTTTTACCGCTCATATCATAAATTGGCCCTTGCAATAAATATTTGCCATCATCAGTGATATAAACAACCCCTGTTGTGGTTTCAACAACATTCAGCCCAACGATTGGCGAAGGTTTAATTACCTCAACAACCATGTTGTATTTTTCCAAAGTATCACGGATAACTTTTTCTTCTGTTGCCCCATAGACCGTGGAAGTCACAGTCGCAATACATGCAGCAGCCAATAATAACAATTTGCGTTTCATAGATAGTCCTTTAATCATGCATCACCCCCTTGGATGATGCTGCTCATGCAATACTCGTAACCGTTCAGTAGCAACATGAGTATAAATTTGGGTGGTTGAAAGATCACTATGACCTAACAACATTTGTACCACGCGTAAATCTGCCCCATGATTGAGTAAATGGGTTGCAAATGCGTGTCTAAGAACATGCGGTGAGAGTAGCTCGCTATCAATATGTGCAAGTACTGCATAATATTTTATTCGATGCCAAAACGTTTGCCGAGTCATTTTCGTGCCACGCTTACTCGGGAATAGAATATCGCTAGTTTTGCCATTTAATAAATCTGGGCGACCTTCATCAATATATTTCTCTAGCCAATATATTGCCTCTTCCCCCAAGGGAATCAATCTTTCTTTATCGCCTTTACCAACAACGCGAATAACCCCCTGCCGCAAGCTAATATCTGAAAAAGTTAAGCCGATTAATTCAGAAACACGCAAACCACAAGCATATAGCACTTCCAACATGGCCTTATCACGTAGTTCTAAAGCATCTTCGGTAGCAGGGGCATTTAATAAATCTTCAACTTGTTTTTCACTTAAATCTTTGGGTAAACGCTGCGGAATTTTGGGGGCAGCAATCACCGCAGAAGGGTCATCCAGACGGATTTTCTCCCGATACAAATATTGAAATAACCTACGCATCGCACTTAATAAACGTGCTGAACTGGTTGCTTTATATCCACAATCAATACGTTCCGCAAAAAAAGATTGTAAGTCAATTGATTGAACACTTTCTAAATGCAACTGATGCGCATCAAGCCATTTATCTAATAGTTGAAGGTCATTACGATAAGAAGCCAATGTATTTTCGGCTAGATCTTGTTCAAGCCAAATTGTATCAAGAAATTGTTCAATTAATGGATTAAGTTGTTTTGTTTCCACGACAGATAAGCTTCCTTTAGATAATACCACACGATTCTATTATGCCTGAATGTGGCTGCTTCTGTTACAATATCTCTCTTGTGATGAAAACCATAGCTGGACATAGTAATAATATATATGAAAATAGGTCTTTTTTACGGTTCTAGTACCTGTTATACCGAAATGGTTGCAGAAAAAATACGTGATATTCTCGGCGATGATTTAGTCACATTGCATAACGTTAACGATACACCGCCAGCAGAAATGGAACAGTATGATGTTCTTATTTTGGGAATACCTACGTGGGATTTTGGTGAAATACAGGAAGATTGGCTTGAAATTTGGGAAGCGCTTCCCAATCTTAACCTTGCAAATAAAATCATTGCGATGTATGGACTGGGTGACCAAATAGATTATGGCGAGTGGTTTCTTGATGCCCTTGGCATGCTCTATCATCAACTAAAACCAACTGGCGCTAAATTTGTCGGTTTCTGGCCAACTGAAGGCTATACCTTTGATAGCCCTAAACCACTCAATGAAACTGGTGATATGTTTGTTGGGCTGGCATTAGATGAAGTCCACCAGTTTGAACAGACCGATGAACGTATTGCGCAGTGGTGTGTGCAGATTTTTCAGGAAATTGAAACGCTATTATGATGCAAGTTTATATGTACTTGATGTACTTGCTCATCGCCCCCCCAAAGTGAGGGTTACCTACCCTACACTAGGCTACCAATTTGATTTATCACCTATGATTTTGGTAGCCTAAATATCAGGGTATTGCAGCAATAATTGGTTTAAATTACGCCAATTCTCTTCCGACAATGCGTCTTTTGCAACCCACAAATGGAGTTTTTGTGGTTTACCTTGTAACGCTTCTAGTGTCAGTAATATACCATAGCGGGTAAGCCAAGGTGCTTTCAGTATTCTCCATTCATTTTTCTTCCACTGAACCTTATTACCATTAACCAGCACAGCAACCCCTTTTATTTTACTGATATTTTTCTGGCTCTTTGCCCAACTCGCAACGACAACCACTAATAGCGGCAACCATATCATTGAGTTACCAGGGGACCATGGAGCCAATAGTAAAAACATCCCAATGACCCCATGAACACAGGTTGAGAACAGTTGGGTTTTCCATGAAATGGAGAGATTAGATTTCCACAGGACCACGATTTTTATTTTTTTCCTGAATCAGTTTAATCATACGAAAAAGTTCGTCATCATCTGGACGACCGTGATTCATTAGCCAATTGAATAAATCAGGGTCCGCACATTCTAATAAACGGACAAATACCTGCTTATCGTGAGTTGTTAGGTCATCATATTCATACTCAAAAAACGGCATGATTGAAATATCTAATTCACGCATACCACGGCGGCATGCCCAATGAATTCGCGCTTTATTCTCAATATCCATTCTACTACGGCCTTTTTTGCAGTTAACTGATTAGATTGATTATTTTCCATACTCTAACAGATTATCCGCTAAGAAAACATGTTATAGACTACATTGTTGTAATTTTAGTAGTAAAATACCGTTTTTCTACAAACAGATGATAAAAAACTATTAGATAATACAGCTTCATCATAATAACTACTTGCAATGTTATCTAGCTATTTTACCATTAGGCACCTTTATCTATCAAAGAACAACAGGTGAAATCATGACTAACCAAATTGATAGTACACAGCAATTCCCTCTCGGATCTCAGTCTTTACCACTCGTTTTGATTTCACTGGAAAACTGGGAACTTATTCACCTTCACGGCGCCGATGCAGAAAAATACCTGCAAGGCCAAGTAACCGCAGATATCGCCACACTCAAGCAATCACATGCATTAACCGCACATTGTGATCCTAAAGGTAAGATGTGGAGCGACCTCCGCCTATTCCATCATTTAGATGGCTACTCATATTTATTAAGAACCAGCGTTGCCGACTCACAACTCGCCGAACTGAAAAAATATGCTGTTTTTTCGAAAGTCACCTTTGAAAAAAAACCAGAACTGAAATTAGTCGGAGTCGCGGGTAAAGGCGCTAGAGAAGCACTGGCAACATTATTTACTGCATTACCTGACGCTCAAAACCAAGTGGTTACAGACGACGCCTCCACAATATTACATTTTGCATTACCCACAGAGCGTTTTTTAGTGATCACGAACGAAGAAACGGCACAAAAAATGGCCCAAACCTTAGGTGCTATTCAGGTCAACGATGAACAATGGTTAGCCCTTGATATCGAAGCCGGTTTTGCGGTTATCGATCAGCAAAATAGTGCCCAACATTTACCTCAAGCAACCAACTTACAAGCCCTACCTGATGGTATTAGCTTTAAAAAAGGCTGTTATACCGGTCAAGAAATGGTTGCCCGTGCAAAATTCCGTGGTGCAAATAAACGTGCGATGTACACCTTAAAAGGTACAGGTACCACTATTCCTGTCGTTGGTGAAGGTGTGGAATGGCAGCTTGGTGATAAATGGCGCCGTACAGGAACTGTTTTAGCTGCTATTCGCTTAGGTAGCGGCGAAATCTATGTGCAAGTCATTATGAATAACGATATGGAAGCGGATAGCGTTTTCCGTGTTATGGGGGATGAGCAAAGTCATCTAACTATCGCATCATTACCTTATTCATTAGAAGAGAATTAATTGGAGTTTTTATGTCATCTGCATTAGGTAACAAGCCCGTAGAGGTGGTTAATTTTGGGGCTTTTACCGAAGTCGTCCAATTTTTGATGGAATTAGATAAACTCAAAAGTGTTTATCGTAAAAATAAGTTATTGAACCGTGAACGCCAAGAAAACACAGCAGAACACAGTTGGCAATTTGCCGTTGCAGCAATGAGTTTTGCACCTTATGTTCAAGGCATTAATATCGAACATGCGATAAAACTTGCCCTTGTTCATGACATTGTTGAAATTGATGCAGGCGATGTATTGGTATTTGATAATGCCGCTCGTGATGCTATTCATGAAGAAGAAGTTAAAGCGGCTAAGCGTATTTTTAACTTACTGCCTAGCCCGCAAAATGAAACGCTATTAGCTCTGTGGAATGAATATGATGCATTAGAAACCCCGGAATCTGTGTATGCGAATGCCATTGACCGAGCGATGCCGATGCTGATGAACCTGCATAATCAAGGCCAAAGTTGGGTCGAAAACCACATTCGTCTGGAACAAGTTCTCAGTAAATGTGATTATATTCAGCAGATCCTACCTGAATTTTATCAACAACTTAAATTACAATTGGAACTCGCTCAGCAAAAAGGCTGGTTACTGTAATTTATGTCAGAAGCGGCTACAAAGCCGCTTTATTTAACGTGTTACACTCATCTAATCTATGTGTATTACCCACAGCAAGATATACTTTTCACTAATTCATTATTTTGATTTAAATAATAAACCACTTTATATTTTTTAATAATTATTAATCTCGACTTATATAGAAATACCAATATTAATAACTTGCCAATTATTAATATCGCTCCTATCTTTATCATTGAACATTTGCCAAAGAGGTTTAAAATGGAAAAATTCAATGAATATTCAAATCCTTACCTTTTACTTCTAGATGTCCATTCACCCGCTATAATTCAATTCAATAAATCAACACATCAAACAATCCCAATTATCGAAGGACTCGGTGGAACCCCTGATGGTATTGCCGTTGACCCTGCTAACCGATTAATTTATTGGAGTAATATGGGTGAAGATTATGAGGCTGACGATGGCTCCATTAATGTGATGAATTTTGATGGTACTGGCAGAAAAATACTATTGGGCAACGGAAAGATAAGAACGCCAAAACAATTGCATCTTGATTTAGTAAATCAACGATTATATTGGTGTGACCGTGAAGGTGGTATGGTTTCATCATGTAATATTGATGGTTCTGATTTATTCGTCCATGTAGCAAGACCCCGAGATAAACACAATAAAGTAGATATATTAGACCAATGTGTTGGCATTACTGTTGATGTCACAAATAATTGGATTTACTGGACTCAGAAAGGGACCCCTAAAGGTAATTTAGGTCGTATTTTTAGGGTGCCATTAACGCCTAAAATCCAACAATCGGCCAATCAACGAACTGATATTCAATTACTCCTTCAAGACCTCCCCGAACCTATTGATTTATTGCTTGATAAAGAAAACCATATTTTATATTGGACAGATAGAGGCGCTGAGCCCGATGGTAATAGCTTAAATTGTGCCAATATTTCTGCTGATGGATTAAGCCATTACAAGGTGATAAGCCGTGGTTTTAAAGAGGCTATTGGACTCACATATGATAAGCCTGCACAACTGATGTATGTGGCTGACCTTAATGGAGGGGTTTACCGAGTCATTATAGAAACAGGTGCCGTGGAAAAGCTACACCAAGGTAAAAATTATACGGGTGTCTCACAATATTTAGGTTAAATAAATCCTAAATAAATAAAGGCTTGAATTCAGTAACTCACCGAAATCAAGCCTAAAGAGTATTTAATTCACATTATATAATGGAAGTGTGCGATATATTCCTACATATAATCTTCAATCGGCACACATGAGCAGTGTAAATGACGATCCCCATACACATCATCAAGCCGTTTTACTGCTGGCCAGTATTTATTCGCTTTCGTTTGTGCTGTTGGGAATGCTGCGAGTTCACGGCTATAACTATGAGGCCACTCCCCGGCTAGCTCCGTTTGCACATGAGGCGAATTCACGAGAGGGTTATCTTCTAGTGTCCACTGCCCTTTCACGACTTGGTCAATTTCATCGCGTATCGCTAACATGGCGTCAATAAACCGATCAATTTCAGTTATGCTTTCAGACTCTGTCGGTTCAATCATTAATGTCCCTGCTACAGGGAAAGACATGGTTGGCGCATGAAAACCATAATCAATTAAGCGCTTAGCAATATCGAGCTCACTGATACCCGTATCTCTTTTAATTGGGCGTAAATCGACAATACATTCATGGGCAACATAGCCTTCTTGCCCTGTATATAAAATGTCATAACGGCCAGAAAGACGCTTGGCAATATAATTCGCATTTAAAATAGCAACTTGGCTAGCTTTACGTAGACCATAAGAGCCCATCATCCGAATATACATCCAGCTAATTGGCAAAATTGATGCACTGCCAAATGGGGCTGCAGATACCGCACCTTGGTCAGTTAACATTTCTTGCTCAACCACAGAATGCCCCGGTACGAACGGTGCCAAGTGTTTTTTCACACCGATAGGCCCCATACCTGGTCCGCCACCGCCGTGAGGGATACAGAATGTTTTATGCAAATTCAGGTGAGAAACATCCGCACCAATAAAGCCCGGTGTTGTTAACCCAACTTGAGCATTCATATTTGCACCATCAAGATATACTTGACCACCATATTGGTGAATAATTTCACACACTTCACGAATACTTTCTTCATATACCCCGTGGGTTGATGGGTAAGTTACCATCACACAAGAAAGAGCTTCGCTATGTTGCTGAGCTTTTTCACGTAAATCCGTTAAATCGATATTACCTTCATCATCACAACGCACTACCACCACTTCCATACCTGCCATATGCGCAGAGGCAGGATTGGTACCGTGAGCAGAAGCCGGGATCAAACAAATATTTCGCTCCCCTTCATTGCGACTCTCATGGTAACGACGAATAGCTAATAAACCTGCATATTCACCTTGAGCCCCTGAGTTAGGTTGCATACAAACCGCATCATAACCGGTCAATTGTACTAACCAATGAGAAAGCTGTTCTATCATTTGATGATAACCTTGCGCCTGCTCAGGTGGACAAAACGGATGTAGCTCGCCAAATTCAGGCCAGGTAATTGGGATCATTTCCGCAGCCGCATTAAGCTTCATGGTACAAGAACCCAGAGGGATCATAGCTTGGTTTAATGCTAAATCTTTGCGCTCTAAGCTATGCATGTAGCGCATCATTTCGGTTTCACTGTGGTAACGATGAAAGTTGGGATGTACTAAAATTTCATCATCACGTCTCATCGTGTTTGGAATTGCTTGTTCTGTCGCGGAAACTGACTGATCTAGTTTTTCAAAATCCAGCTTAGTTTCGACGCCGGTGATCACTGCAAACAATTCATTTAAATCTTGGCGGGTCGTGATTTCACTAAAAGTCACGCCAACTGCACCACGAATATCAGTACGTAAATTCAATTTGGCTTTTTCAGCACGCGCTAGCACTGCTGTTTTGTCTGCGACTTCAATGCAAAGTGTATCAAACCAAGTTTTATGGCGTGATACGAAACCTGCATCTGCTAATGCCTTGGCAAAAATAGAGCTAAAGCGATGAATGCGCTCTGCAATTATTTTCAGCCCTTTTGGCCCATGATAAACCGCATACATGGCTGCGATATTGGCTAACAGCACTTGGGATGTACAAATATTCGAGTTCGCTTTTTCACGGCGAATATGTTGTTCACGGGTTTGCATCGCCATACGCAGTGCGGTATTACCTGCTGCATCCCGTGACACACCGATAATACGTCCCGGCATTGCCCGTTTAAATTCGTCACGACAAGCAAAGAAGGCCGCATGTGGCCCACCATACCCCATCGGGACGCCAAAACGCTGTGCTGAACCGAAGACAATATCCGCCCCTTGCTTACCCGGTGCAGTGAGCAATACTAGCGCCATCATATCTGCTGCAACGCAACTGACAATTTTACGCTCTTTTAATTGGGCAAATAGCGAACTGTAGTCATGGACATTACCTGTCGTGCCAACCTGTTGAAGTAACACACCAAAAACACCTTCGTGTTCCAGTGCTTTCTCTGCGCTATCCACAATCACTTCAAAACCAAAAGTACCCGCACGCGTGCGAACGACATCTAGCGTTTGCGGATGAACATCATCTGCTACAAAAAAGCGTTCTGCATCTTTCAGTTTGCTGATCCGTTTTGCCATTGCCATAGCTTCAGCCGCAGCAGTGGCTTCATCTAATAACGACGCAGAGGCAAGGTCTAACCCCGTAAGGTCGATAGTTACCTGTTGAAAATTCAATAATGATTCTAAACGACCTTGTGACACCTCCGGTTGGTATGGCGTATAAGCGGTATACCAACCCGGGTTTTCTAATAAATTACGCAAAATAACCGGCGGAAGCACTGCAGGCGCATACCCCATACCAATGTAGCTTTTATAGCGCTTATTGAGTGACGCTATCGCTTTTAATTCAGCTAAGGCTTCTTGCTCAGTTGCTCCCCCACCCACTCTTGGTGGCTCTGCAAGCAAAATGGCTTTAGGGACAATTTTGTCCATCAAAGCATCTAATGACGTTGCACCCACGGTGTCTAACATGGTTTTTAATTGTTGTTCTGATGAACCAATATGGCGCGAAATGAATTCTGAACGGTTTTCTAATTGACTCAGTGACATCGACATATCTGTGTTCCCATCCTTTGTCTGCTATGCATAAGTTGTAGGGCGGTTATTACGGAACTTGCGAGATAACGCTTAAAATCAATAATATTGCGGTTGTTTCTTATTTCTAACTAATTAGATTTTATCAATCCTCTAAATAGCTCATCTTATGGCTATCACTAAAAAGTGTTTATTCTAAATAGTTTGCGTTGTGGCTAGGCGGCAAGCAAATGAGACCCTAGGAGCATACATAAGTATGTGACTAGGGCGAGAGAGCGAAGCCAACACCGCCACAGCAACCAAAAGTGTTTATTCTAAATAGTTTGCGTTGTGGCTAGGCGGCAAACCAATGAGATCCTAGGAACATACATAAGTATGTGACTAGGGCGAGAGAGCGAAGCCAACACCGCCACAGCAACCAAAAGTGTTTATTCTAAATAGTTTGCGTTGTGGCTAGGCGGCAAGCAAATGAAACCCTAGGAGCATACATAAGTATGTGACTAGGGCGAGAGAGCGAAGCCAACACCGCCACAACACAAAATATGACGAATAAACTATTCTTCGGCTTCGATCATAGAGGTATACCCCGCCGCATCAATCAAATCCGCCAGCTCTGCGGTATCGGATGCTTTAATGCGGAAAATCCAACCTTCTTGATACGGCTGTTCATTTACGAGTTCTGGCGCGTCATTTAACTCACTATTAACCGCCACAATTTCGCCACTCAGTGGTGCGTAAATATCAGATGCTGCTTTAACTGATTCGACGACTGCAACGTCATCACCTGCACTTACCGCCGTTCCCACCTCGGGTAAATCAACAAACACCATGTCACCCAACGTTTCTTGCGCATGTTCGGTGATACCAACTGTAAATTCACCATTACCTTCATCGCGCAGCCACTCATGTTCACGGGTGTACATTAATTCTTTAGGTGTATTGCTCATCATTAGCCTCTCAATTTTTAAATTTATTAATCAGATTCGCCCAAATTACACTAAGCAGTTACCTTCACGGACAAAGCCCGGTTTAACAACTTCAACTGGCATTTCTCTTTGTCTGATTTCAACAATTGCTTTGTCTTGAATTCCGTTCGGGACACGCGCTAACGCAATACTGAAGCCAAGGGTTGGCGAGAAAGAGCCACTGGTTATTACCCCTTCTTGTAGTTTCCCCAGTTCATCAGTAAAGCGAACAACTTGCCCTGCACGCAGTATACCTTTTTCACGCATCACAATACCGACAAGTTTTTCAGTACCTTGTTCGCGTAATTTTTCCAATGCTTCACGGCCAATAAATTGGCGATCTTCTGGTTTCCAAGAGATCGTCCATCCCATATTCGCGGCTAATGGTGAAATCGTTTCATCCATATCTTGCCCATATAGGTTCATACCGGCTTCAAGGCGCAAAGTATCCCGCGCCCCTAAGCCCGCTGGGTGTACCCCTGCCTTAAGCAGTTTATGCCAAAATTCAACGACCTGCTCTTTAGGCATAGCAATTTCATAACCTTTTTCGCCGGTATAGCCCGTGGTTGCGATGAACAAATCTCCAGTTTGAATACCATAAAATGGTTTCATTCCTTCAATGGCGCTATTTTGTTCCGAACTCAGTAATGAATGAACCTTTTCTGGTGCTTGCGGCCCTTGGACAGCTAATAACGCTAAGTCATCGCGAACACGAATTTCAACGGCATAACCTTTAGCATGTTGTTCAATCCAAGCGAGGTCTTTATCGCGTGTTGCTGAGTTGACGACGAGACGATAAAAGTCATCAGCGAGGTAATACACAATCAGGTCATCAATAACACCACCTGAAGCATTCAGCATGCCTGTATATAAGGCTTTACCTTGCTCTGTAAGTTTATTGATATCGTTGGCGAGAAGATAACGAAGAAAATCACGACAGCCTTCGCCGTGTAAATCGACAATAGTCATATGGGAAACATCAAACATCCCTGCTTCGGTTCTGACAAAATTATGTTCATTGATCTGCGAACCATAATGCAACGGCATCATCCAACCATGAAAATCGACCATTTTTGCACCGCAGGCTATATGTTCATCATATAGCGTTGTTTGCTTTACCATGAATACCCTCTTTACATTATTAATTAATATGACAGGGTGATTGCGTAGTGAAAATTATCCATCTGCAACAAAGTCGCGAGATAATTTTAACCCAACGCAAACGATAACTTTTAAAAAACCTACCACTGTTTGCAGTTCTATTCTATAAAAAAAAATAGGGCGACCATCCATCTGTATTACTGATTGCGCTCTGATTTTGCCAGTGCTTTTTGTTAAATAATTGAGAATGATCACTCAAAACCCTTACATTTAGCGTCTAGGAGCTCAAAATATCATCAATTAAAGAATTTAAATGATAGCTTCGCCAATAAAACTCATCACACCAATATAAATAAAACTAATGCGAAAAATGAATGTAATTAGTTTTTTTCAGTCATGATAAAAAGAGAAAAGTCTGCTATTCATACTAAAACAAGATCGGCAGGGTTATTTCGTATACAGAAACCAGTGATGACACTTTGTATATTGAAATTAAAAAAGAAAAAGACACAATTTATAAGATTGTGCCTTTGCAGAAAGGGATTTAGAGAGTGTCTTCGACTTGTAACTGTTCCAGCCACTTCGGCATATCAAACAGCCCCATCGCATGGTTCAATAATTGCGGTTTAACACCCGGTAAGCTGTCCGCTAAAACCAGCCCGATATCACGAAGTAATTTCTTCGCAGGGTTATTGCCATCAAACAATTCACGGAAGCCTTGCATACCAGCTAACATCAACGCTGCACTGTGCTTACGGCTGCGCTCGTAATCACGCAAGTATAAATATTGACCAAAGTCTTTACCTTCGCGGTGCAAACGTTTAATTTCACCAATCAACATAGCCACATCCATAAACCCAAGGTTAACCCCTTGGCCTGCTAATGGATGAATGGTATGTGCCGCATCCCCCAACAGAGCTAAGCGTTGAGCTGCAAATTGCCTTGCATAACGCCCTGTGAGAGGAATGGTTAATCGCTCACTTTCCACTTGGCAAAGACCCAGACGAACATCAAATGCAACCGCCAGTTCTTTATTAAAATCAGCAGGTTCTAAAGATTGACGCCTAGCTGCTTCAGTGGCAGATTGAGACCAGACAATCGAGCAAAGATGTGGGTCACTTAATGGTAAAAACGCCAAAATACCTTCACCATCAAAAGCTTGTCGAGCAACGCCTTCGTGAGGTTTTTCGGTTCGGATCGTAGCAACTAACGCGGTATGTTCATAATCCCAAAAGGTTAATGGGATATCAGCATGGCTACGCAACCACGAGTTTGCCCCATCAGCCCCCACAATCAACCGTGCCGTTAACATGTTTTCATCATCTAACGTAATGAAAACATCATTTTCTCCCCACACCACTTTTTTAATTGTTGCGGGGGCCAATAATGTCACATCGCGAAGCTGAGACGCCTTTTGCCATAGTGCATCACGTACAACATTATTCTCAACAATATGCCCTAAATGCGTCAGGTTACGTTCTTGAGCGGTAAAAGAAATACGCCCAAAGCTATCGTTATCCCAAACTTCCATGCCATTATATGCAGAAGCTCGCATTCCTTTAATAGTTGACCATACACCTAAGTGGGTCAGTAACTTTTCACTTGCCGCATTAATAGCAGATACCCTTAATGCATGCGGCTCTGCTACACTAAATGGCAGCTTAGGTGGATGAGTCTCAATTACCGCAACACGAAGCCCACTCCCTTCAAGCCCACAAGCGACTGCTAACCCAACCATACCACCACCGGCGATAACCACATCAAATGATTGCATATTTTTTATTCCTCTTTATATCGTGGTTATTGGTGTGCAACCCAACCCAATGTTTGGCGAGCCAAAACATCACGAGCTGGCGGTAACATTTCCATTGCCATTAAACCTAAGTTACGCCCGACAATAAGCGGTAAACAGCGATTCGCAAATAAACGAACCAAACCGTCGGTTATCGTAACCGTTTTGTCTCTATCTAACGCTCTGGCTTGCTGGTATTGGCTGAGTAATGAATAACGGCCAATGTCTTGCCCTTTCGCGTTTGCATCTACCACAATGTGAGCCAGTTGCATCACATCACGGATACCTAAATTAAAGCCTTGCCCCGCAATAGGATGCAGGGTCTGAGCAGCGTTCCCCACTAACACGACTCGATGACTAACAGGGTTAAGCGCCTTACGTAATACCAATGGATAACAATGACGCTTACCGGCCATGACGATTTCGCCTAGCCGCCAGCCGAATGCTTGCTGTAATTTATCCTTGAATGTCTCATCATCCCAAGACCTAATTGTGTCAGCTTGTTCTTGCTGATGGCACCAAACCAATGAACTACGGCCTTGTGACATTGGCAACAAGGCTAATGGGCCAAATTCCGTAAAGCGTTCAAAGGCTTGGCCTTGTGGGTCTATGGCGGTTTTCACATTCGCGATAATAGCCACTTGCCCATAATCGTCCTGTTGCCATTGCATATGGCAGGCTTTACCAATCGCGGAATGGCTGCCATCCGCAGCAATCAGTAATTCCCCTGTCACCTTATCTCCATTATTCAAGGTGACCGTCACAATCTCTTGTTCACGATGGACATTTTCTACTTTTGCAGGGCAATAAAGGGTTACACCGGGGGCTTTACGTAACAATGAAAACAGGCGGGCGCCAGCTTCGTGCAGCTCAATAACATTGCCTAGAGCATCGATATGATAATCATCGGCTACGATATTCACAAAACCAGCATGGCCCCTATCAGACACATGAACATGATTAATGGGGGTCACACAATCCGCTAAAGCAGGCCAAATGCCTATTTTTGCTAACGACTGACAAGTACCGTGGGCTAGCGCAATCGCACGTGCGTCGAACCCCGGATGTTTGCCATCAGGCAAAGCTGCCTCGATTAATGAAACCGATAATTTTCCTTGGCTAAGGGATGATATCGCCAGTGCTAATGTTGCACCCGCCATACCGCCCCCCACGATGATCACATTCATGCGTTGTTTATTACCTTTCTATGATGACTGACAGCTACCCTAAATTGTGCGTTGCTGCCGCCATTAGGGCTTCAATTTCATCAGGGTCTTTCACGACTAAATCTGTTAAGTTTTCATTTCCGTTTTCGGTGATAACAATATCATCTTCGATACGTACACCAATACCGCGATATTGTGGTGGCACATCGGCATCTGGAGCAATATATAAACCAGGCTCAACAGTTAATACCATCCCCACTTCAAGTGTACGGTCGCGGTCTGTGCCATAAAAACCTACATCATGTACATCTAACCCTAACCAATGACTTAAACCATGCATAAAGAATGGCTGATATGCTTTGTTTTCGATCAATTGATCCACATCGCCTTGTAAAATTCCAAGTGCGACAAGACCTTCTGTTTTGATACGAACAATTTCACGAGTCACCTCATGAATACTGGTTCCCGGGCGGTATAGCTCTAACGCGGTATTTAACGCTTTAAGGACGATATCGTAAATTTCACGTTGCGCTTGGCTAAATTTACCATTTACTGGGAAAGTACGCGTGATATCCCCTGCATAGCCTTCAAATTCTGCCCCCGCATCAATCAAGACTAATTCGCCATCCTTCATTAGGCTCTCATTTTCGGTGTAATGCAAAATACAGGCATTTTCACCACTACCCACAATGGAGTTGTACGAAGGGAAACGTGCACCATGGCGAGTAAATTCGTGTTCTAACTCACCACAAAGTTGGTATTCATACATGTTAGGTCGGCAAGTTTCCATGGCTCTAACGTGTGCGAGAGCAGAAATTCGCCCAGCCATACGCAAGGTATTAATTTCTTCTTCTGACTTAAATAAGCGCATTTCATGGACAATCGGCCGCCAATCAACCAATGTTTGTGGCGCTCGTAAGTGACGGCGGCTGCCTTTACGTAAAATATCTAAGGCATCAAATACCAATTTATCGGCATAGGCAAACTCCCCCTGTGCATGATAAACCACATCGAGGCCGTTCAGTAATTGATAAAGTTGTTCTTCTATTTCATTGAAAGGTAACGCTTTGTCGATACCTAACTTTTCAGGTGCGGCGTCTTGGCCAAGGCGGCGACCAAACCAAATTTCAGCAGTTAAATCACGAACACGGTTAAAAAGAACAGAATGGCTATGTTTTTCATCGCTCTTAATCAACACTAATACGGCTTCAGGTTCGCTAAACCCCGTCAAATAAAGGAAATCACTGTGTTGACGGTACGGGTATTCGCAATCCGCATTACGCTGCGCAGGAGGCGCTGAGAAAATAATTGCTGCACTGCCTGGTTGCATTTGAGCCAATAATGCATTGCGACGAGAAATAAATTCCTGTTTATTCATACCGTTTTTGCCTTATTATCAGAATAATTAGATTGCTGAATATATTGCTTGTGTTTAACCAATCACATAACAACATACACTGGCGAAATGACTTAAAACTGGATACACCCCGTTTTCAAGCACTTAATTTTATCAATAATATAATATCGTCCGATAAAGTTAAGTGGCTTTGAAAACTCACGTTACACGTTAAAAGAAACTAATGAAGAACTGGCTTATCATTTTCTACTGCGGTTGGGCCTTGGCCTTTAGTTGGCTCAATCAATGCAATGTAACATAATTGCACCGCCACCCTGACATACTCCACCACTTCTTCTAACGCTTGCTCGAGTTCTTCTTGGTCTTCGTCTTCATCATAACCAAGCATACCAATATTGCGTAAATCTGTGATAACCTCGCTTATCTCTTTTTTATCAGCCAGTTTCGGTTGTGTAACACCAACACCTAATAAAAAGTGATTTACCCAGCCAGCTAGCGCATCAGCATGGTCAAAAACAGAAGCATCTTCGTCAGGAAATAGCATAGTAAATGCAAACTCGCTATCATCAAGTGCTTCAAACGTGGTATCAAAAAGTTCTCGCAGTGGCTGTGAAACGGTTTGTGGAAAAGCTAAACCATCGTTAGCAAGGTCATGGACTAACGTTTGCCAGCTTTGATCACGTCCCCCACCACAGATCAACCCGGTTATTAGACCATGGATCTCCGCGGCAGTAAGTGCGATTGAGTGCTGTTGCAGTAGTTTGTCCAGTGATTCATAGTTTGGTAAAGATTTTTGTATAGACATCTGAATTCGTCATGTTAGCTTATGATTCGTGATATGCTACCATCAAGGATAGCCGCTAGACCAGTATGCTTTTGTCTTATCTATTAATTGCGCCAAATATGATGTATTTATGGCGAGTATTATTCAGTATGGAGGTATCATGTCCGCACAACCTGTCGACATCCAGATTTTCGGGCGTTCAATGCGAGTTAACTGCCCATCAGAACAAAAAGAAGCCCTTCTTGAGTCGGCTAAAGAATTAGAACAACGCTTGCAAAATCTGAAAGATAGAAGCGGTGTGACCAATATGGAACAACTTATTTTTATCGTAGCATTGAACGTCTGTCACGAATTAGCACAAGAAAAGACAAAAACGCGTGATTATGCTTATAATATGGAAGAGAAAATAAAAATGTTGCAGCACACAATCGAACAAGCGTTGCACGATCAGGTGAAAATTACTGAGAGGCAGGTATTGCCCTTAGAGTAAATCTGCTTATTAATCAGACACTAGTAGAAAAAAATATACAAAATTAAGGTTGCATTTTAAATCTAGTTTCGTACAATGAAATCACTGAGTAACGATAAGTTCTCAAACCAAATTTCTCTGAGATGCGCGTGAGTGGGCGAGTCCCCTGAGCCGATATTTCAACTAAATAGAATGTGGTTATGGCGCTGGTGAGCATGCCTGATTCGCTCAGGAAGCCTAAAGGTTGCTAAACTGCGTTCACCTTGAACCAAGGGTTCAAGGGTTACAGCCTACAACGGCATCTTGGAGACCCTCAATTAAGTTCCTGCTTATTTTTCATTTGTTTTCTACATAACCTTTCATCTTGCGATATACTTCAAGTAATTTACTTTCTTGGTTAACTGTTTTTTATCGCATATATAACAGGTTATCACATGCAAGACTCCCTCTCGACCCAACGCCAGCAGGTACGTCAAACAATCCGCCAAGCACGTCGTCAATTAAGCGCTCAGCAGCAATATGACGCTGCGGAACAACTCATGCATAATGCATTAAACCACCCGAAAATAGCACAAGCCAACACGATTGCTTTGTTTCTTTCTTTTGATGGCGAAATTGATACTAAACCGCTCATTCATGCACTCTGGGCTGAAGGCAAACAAGTCTATCTCCCTGTTTTACATCCTTTTAGTCGTCACCATTTACTGTTTCTTCACTATCGCCCCGATAGCCAACTCGTTAAAAACCGATTTAATATTGATGAACCACCGCTTGATGTTAGAGATGTGCTACCACTTGAGAAACTGGATATCATGCTTATCCCATTAGTGGCATTTGATACTCAAGGGCAACGGTTAGGTATGGGAGGTGGGTTCTATGATAGGACTCTAGCAAATTGGCAAAAAACCGGTTTTTATCCAATTGGCCTTGCCCATAATTGCCAGCAAGTAGAAAAACTCCCCATCGCACACTGGGATGTTCCTTTACCCGAAATTATTACGCCGCAAAAAGTATGGCGCTGGTCATAAATACCCGCGCCATCATTTCACACAATTTTTAGCGTAGCTTAGAACAGTAAACGCGCACGAATGGTTCCAGGCAAATCTTTTAATTTCTGGAGTGCTTCATCTGTTTGGTTTGGCGTTTGCATTAATACATCAATAACCACATAACCTACGTTGCCTGATGTACGTAAATACTGGCCAACAACGTTAATGTTATTTTCAGTGAATACTTGGTTAATGCTGTTCAAAATACCTGGACGGTTTTCATGAATATGCAAGAAACGGTTGGTATCTTCAGTATGGACAGGCAGGGAAACTTCGGGGAAGTTAACCGCAGATAGTGTTGAACCATTATCTGAGTATTTCGCCAACTTACTAGCCACTTCTAACCCAATATTTTCTTGAGCTTCTTCTGTAGAGCCCCCAATGTGCGGCGTTAAAATCACATTATCGAACTTAATTAATTCAGAGATAAATGGGTCATTAGGGTCATTATTTGCAGCTGGCTCACTTGGGAATACGTCCACCGCAGCACCTGATAAATGCTTGCTTTCCAACGCGGCTGCCAGTGAAGGAATATCCACAACTGTTCCACGTGATGCGTTAATGAAAATAGAACCAGGCTTCATACGGTCGAATTGTTCTTTAGCAAACATATTCTTCGTACTTGGGGTCTCAGGGACATGTAAGCTAACCACATCGCTCATATTCAGAAGTTCAGTTAAAGAACGAACTTGAGTTGCATTACCTAATGGTAGTTTGTTTTCAATATCATAGAAGAAAACATTCATACCGATACCCTCAGCTAAGATCCCTAACTGAGTACCAATGTGGCCATATCCAACAATACCAAGACGCTTACCGCGTGCTTCAAAACAGCCTTTCGCTTGTTTTTCCCAAACACCACGGTGTGCTTGCATATTCGCTTCAGGAATACGACGCAGTAAAAGTAATAATTGGCCTAATACCATTTCTGCAACGGAACGTGTATTCGAAAATGGTGCGTTAAATACAGGGATACCGCGTTTTGCCGCAGCATCTAAATCAACTTGGTTGGTGCCGATACAAAAGCAACCCACTGCAACAAGTTTTTCTGCTGCTGCAAAAATTTCTTCAGTAAGATGAGTACGGGAACGGATACCTACAAAACGTGCATCTTTAATCGCTTCTTTTAATTCTTCGTCGGATAACGCACTTTTGTGATATTCAATATTGGTGTAGCCCGCAGCTTTTAAGTTATCAACCGCACTTTGGTGCACACCTTCTAGCAGTAAAAATTTAATTTTGTCTTTTTGCAAAGATACCTTAACCATTTCCCTACCCTATCGTGAACGTACTTAAGATTTATAACAGATGAACATATGTGTTTACCTAACATAGCTCAAGAGAGATGACATCCATCTACCTTGAGCTATGAAGCGTATACCAACATAGCAAAAAATAGCGCAGTAGCAATACAACCGTTTGCTTAATGGATGCTAAAAAGCGCGAAGAAAAAGAAGTTAAATGGTAGAAAATCAGGGGTGATAACACAAAATAAGGATTTTTCCTGCACAATGCCTATTTGTGTGAGATATATCACCAAAATAGCTAGATATTAAAAAAAATAAAATAAATTTCAAATTGGTGATATTAATAAAACTGGTTAATTAATTTAGCTTCTATCAAATCATAAACTAATGACAAAATACCAGTAAGACAAAAAAACCAGTGGGTATAACTCCACTGGCTTATTAAAAAATTGAATACGATATAGATTATAACTTGATGGTTTTAACGCCTTCGTTTGCAGTTCCCATCAAGACGACGTCTGCACCACGATTCGCGAATAACCCAACGGTCACAACACCTGCAATCCCATTAATGGTATTTTCTAATGCCACTGGGTCAATAATATTTAAATTATGGACATCTAAAATCACATTACCGTTATCTGTAATCACATTTTGACGGTACTCTGGCGTGCCACCCAGTTTAACCAATTCACGTGCCACATAGCTACGCGCCATTGGGATCACTTCAATAGGCAGAGGGAATTTACCTAACACATCAACTAACTTAGATTCGTCAACGATACAAACAAAGGTTTTTGCAATTGCAGAAACAATTTTTTCACGTGTTAAAGCCGCACCACCGCCTTTGATCATATTCATGTGGTGGTCAACTTCATCAGCGCCATCAACATAAACATCTAAGGAATCCACTTCATTGCAATCAAATACCGTAATACCCAATGATTTTAATTTTTGAGTTGATGCTTCTGAACTTGATACCGCACCTTCTATTTGACCTTTCATTGTTGCTAATGCATCAATGAAGTGTGAAGCTGTCGAGCCCGTTCCAACACCAACAATAGTGCCCGGTTTTACGTAATCAAGTGCTGCCCAACCTACCGCTTTTTTTAATTCGTCCTGAGTCATGCTCATGCCTTTTAAGATTTAATTGAGTCGTGATTAAGGTTATTAATAACTAGTATATACCGGACACCCAATAAGTTGCAGCTTTGTTCGCTGTATTTATGTCACGGTTCTTGGGATTTAGGCCACAACAATAATATTTTTAAGTGTTATTTGTAAAAATATGGCATAGTGCTTGGTAGAATAACAACAAGGAGATCTTTTTGATGAAGCGCCCTGACTATCGCGCATTACAAGCACTGGATGCCGTTATCCGTGAACGCGGCTTTGAGCGCGCAGCTCAAAAGCTCTGCATCACGCAATCTGCTGTGTCACAACGTATAAAGCAGTTAGAAAACCTATTTGGGCAGCCACTACTTGTGCGTACCGTTCCGCCACACCCAACTGAACAAGGGCAAAAACTGCTAGCATTGCTTCATCAAGTCGAATTGTTAGAAGAACAATGGTTAGGTGATGAAAATAGTGGTTCCACCCCTTTATTGCTCTCACTTGCCGTCAACGCCGACAGCTTGGCAACTTGGTTTCTTCCAGCCCTAAACCCTGTATTAGGCAACAGCCCTATTCGGCTAAATATTCAGGTAGAAGATGAAACCCGAACCCAAGAACGTTTAAGACGTGGTGAAGTGGTAGGCGCTATCAGTATTCAACCCCAAGCATTACCGGGTTGCTTGGTCGATAAACTTGGCGCACTAGACTATATTTTTGTCGCGTCACCTGGCTTTGCAGCGAAATATTTCCCCGATGGGGTGACTCGCTCTTCGTTATTAAAAGCGCCTGCGGTTGCTTTCGACCATTTAGACGATATGCACCAAGCCTTTGTGCAACAAAACTTTGGGTTGTCGCCCGGCAGTGTTCCATGCCATATCGTGAACTCCTCAGAGGCCTTTGTACAGTTAGCGAAACAGGGCTCTACCTGCTGTATGATCCCACATTTGCAGATAGCAAGTGAATTAGCGAATGGTGAGTTAGTTGATTTAACACCAGGGCTATGTCAGCGACGCATGCTTTATTGGCACCGCTTCGCACCTGAAAGCCGTACAATGAAAAAAGTGACTGACGCCCTATTAAAAACTGGGCGCCAGATGTTAAAACAAGAAGATGAACCCGCAAAAAACTAGCGTTTTAATTCAAATACCACATCAACTTGGTCATTAAAATCAATACTCTGTTGTTCATAAGTCTCATCAATCTTGAGGTCTTGAGCAACAGAGGCTTTCATCGCCCCACCATAATTTCTTGTTGCCATTGGATATGGCACCGCAGCTGGCGCATTATAGTTAATGCTATACACTGGGCCTAACTGAACATTAAAGCCTTTCGCTAAGAGATTAGCTTGTTCTGTCGCATTTTTAATCGCTTGAGACCGTGCTTCATCACGATACTGTTGCGGATTAGCCACACCAAACTGTACTGAGTTGATTTCATTGAGACCTGCGGCTAAAGCACCATCTAACAAGACATTAAGTTGGTCTAATTTCTTCACTTTCACTTCAACAGAACGTGTTGCCGTGTAGCCTTCGATGGTTGATTTTTGTTTCACACTACTGTAATCATATTTAGGCTGAGTTCGCACATTTGCTGCATTAATATCTTCTTTTTCAATACCGTTTTTCTTAAGAAACTCAAAATACTCCGCAACTCGCTTATCGACCCCGGCTTTCGCAGCCGCCGCATCTTTAGCAGTCACTTCCACCTGAATATTCAGCGTCGCCATATCAGGTGTCGCTTTCACTATTGCATTACCCGAAGTCGTAATGTGTGGACCATTAGGTAACGGGTCAGCCAATGACATGGTAGGAACCGCAGCACCTGCTACCATCGCAGCTAAAACTAAAGATTTTAATTTCACAGAACCTCCCAAGGCAATTATTTATCGCTAAAAAAGGGATAATTGGTAATAAACTATCCCTGAGCTCAATTTAACAGTAACACATGAAACAAAAAGTACAGTCAGAATAATGAGAAATTAAACGTTATTGCTTGTCTGTTGAAGATATATTGTTATTGAGAAAGCAAACCTAGTCCTTTAAGCCCCTGTATAGCGAGTTGAAATGCAATAAACCACATCACGCTACCGACAAAAATGTTAATAATGCGCTGTGAACGCGGTTTATTTAACACGGGTGAAAACCAAGCTGCAAGTATCGCTAACGCAAAAAACCATACAAAAGAAGCCGTTAATGCTCCAGCCGTAAACCAAGGTCTCAGCTGGCTTTCTAATTGGCCTCCCACACTACCCAATACAACGAAAGTGTCTAAATAAACATGAGGATTCAGCCAAGTGACGGCAAATAGTGTGACAATCACTTTCCATCTTGTGATAGCACGGCTTTCTGTTTGAAGTATGACCTCATCAGGGCTGAGTGCTGTCCGAAACGCACCATAGCCATACCATAGAAGAAATGCTACGCCTGCCCATGTAATCAATTGCATTAATATTTCAGACTGGCTTAATAAAGCGCTCCCACCAAAAACACCTGCGATAATTAAAACGGTATCACTTAAAGCGCATAATAATGCACTCATTAAATGAAACTGCTTCCGGCTTCCTTGTTGTAAGACAAAAGCATTCTGCGGCCCTAAAGGTAATATCATCGCTGCACCCAACAGTGCACCCTGTAAATAGATCGAAAACATGCATTAATTCCAACTTTTTATTCAATTAATATGCATGGATATTAACGAGAAAAAATCATTAGTTGAAATGATTAAGTCTAATAGGTCATAAGTATCACTTATAACTAAAAACGGCTCGGTAAGAAAAATATAGGGGTGAGAAATGAATAAGAGCCCATCGAAGACAGGCTCTTATTTTCAGTGAAACTGCTGAATATGACTTTCTAAATATTACTCTGCAGAATCTTGCTTGGTAGGCGCATTTTGTTTATGAACATGAACATCCATTTGTGGGAATGGGATACCAATATTATGTTTATCCAATGCTCGCTTAAACTCTTCTAGCAAGTCCCAATACACAGGCCATGCATCACCATTGGTGGTCCAAAAACGCACTAAATAATTTAATGACGATGGTGCCATATCATGTAAACGGATAGTAACGCCTTTAGCATGCTGAATACGGCTATCTGCGGCGACGATATCACCTAATACTTTTTTCACCACATCAATATCAGAATCGTAAGCAACACCTACAATAATATCTTGACGACGGTTAGGCTCACGACTGGTATTAATAATGTTATCGGCAATGATCTTTCCATTAGGAATAACAATAATACGGTCATCTGCGGTTCTTAGCGTAGTTGAAAATATTTGTACATTTTGTACTGTACCTTCAACGGCACCAATTGAAACATACTCCCCCGCTTTTAGTGGCCTAAATACCACCAGCAACACACCTGCGGCAAAGTTACCCAGCGAGTTTTGTAATGCTAAGCCAACAGCTAAACCGGCCGCCCCCATTACCGCAATCACAGAGGCTGTTTGTACGCCAACTTTCCCTAATACAGCAATTAAGGTGAATGCAACAATGGTATAGCGCGCTATCGCTGATAAAAAGTCACTCACTGTTGAATCAATGCCTTTCATAGTCATCACGCGATGCAAACCACGTCCGACCCATTTTGCAATCATCATCCCGACAATTAAGATAACGATAGCAGACACGATATTTACAACATACTGAACTAACAGATCTTGGTTTGCCACAAACCAATTCGTTGCTTCATTCAACGCGCCTGTAACATCATCAGTATTCATATATATTGCCCTTTAAAATCCAATTATCAAAATTAATCCCAGCCAATTAATCTTTAACTAAGCGTTTAACGGCTGGCCGTACACTGCAAATAATAGCGGTGATTTATTGAAATACAAAACAAATCACTAAATAAAATTATTTTATCTATTTTCTATAACAAAAAGACGATAATCTTTTAACATTAACAGAAAGTCATCAGTGCCGCAAAATGCAACACTTTCATTATCATAATAACTCATTCCCTCTTCCAACCCTTCAGTTTCAAATGATAATTGGTTGGCGCGGATCATCACTTCTTCATCATCAAGCAACAATGTATATTCGTGGCCAATAAGCTCCCATTGTTTTTCACTACCTTTAATTTTTTCGTAGTTTTCTTCAATAGCATCTAACAGACTAAGGTCGTTTTTAACCTCTTCATTAAGCCAATATCCAATAGCCTCATGATCCATCGAGAATTTAGCGGAGATAGCTCCGGTGATATCTTGGAAAAATTGGTAGTCCATATGCAGTCCCTCTACTCTTGCGTTATTGAACCTAGTATAACGCGAGTCAAACCGCTTTGTTGAGAGGTATTACCAACAGAAAAAATAAAATTGAGTAAAGCACCGATTTCAACACATAAGCTACGTAATTCACTTAATATTAAATAAGAAAATAATTAAAATATTCATAATTAAAACAATAGGAGCTCTAATGATCAATCGCTTAGACCATATAGTGCTAACCACAACTAACCTTGATGCCTGCATTGACTTTTACCAACGGGTGTTAAAAATGGAAGTTATTACCTTTGGTGAACAGCGTTATGCGTTATGTTTTGGACAGCAAAAAATCAATATCCACCAATATGGAAAAGAATTTGAACCCAAAGCCCACTTGCCTGTACCAGGTGCGCTCGATTTATGTTTTATTAGCGATATACCGCTGTGTGATGTGCAAAAGCATATTGAACAACAAGGTGTAAAAATTATCGAAGGGCCAGTTAATCGGACTGGTGCAACTGGAGCAATTAGATCTATTTACTTACGTGATGTCGATTTAAATTTAATCGAAATTTCTGAATATATTTAGCAAATACACCCAATTAAAAAGGCCCCTAACATTAGGAGCCTCCGTTATTAATATTACCTTATTACACCGCTGTTTGGAAAATCACGCCATCCGCTTTTTCGGTATATTGTGATAACTGGTCAAAGTTCAGGTAACGGTATGTATCCGCCGCTGTTTCATCGACCTTATCCATAAACTGCAGATATTCTGCTGGCGTTGGTAAACGACCTAACAAAGAAGCTACCGCTGCCAGTTCTGCTGATGCGAGGTAAACATTCGCACCTGTTCCTAAACGGTTAGGGAAGTTACGCGTTGAAGTGGAAACGACCGTCGCTCCGTCAGCTACACGCGCCTGGTTACCCATACACAATGAACACCCTGGAACTTCAATACGTGCACCACTCTTACCAAACACGCTGTAGTAACCTTCTTCGGTTAATTGCGCTGCGTCCATCTTAGTTGGCGGCGCAACCCATAAACGTGTTGGTAATTGGCCTTTATGAGAATCCAATAACTTACCTGCTGCACGGAAGTGGCCAATGTTTGTCATACAAGAACCGATGAAGACCTCATCAATTTTCTCGTTTTGCACATCAGACAATAAACGTGCATCATCTGGGTCATTTGGTGCACACAGAATTGGCTCTTTGATATCATTGAGGTTAATTTCAATCACTGCCGCGTATTCCGCATCTGCATCACCTTCCAGCAGTTGTGGGTCCGCTAACCAGCTTTCCATTCCTTTGATACGGCGTTCGATAGTACGGCGATCACCATAACCTTCGGCTATCATCCACTTTAATAGAACGATATTCGATTGCAGGTATTCGATAATTGGCGCTTTATCTAATTTGATAGTACAACCCGCCGCTGAACGCTCTGCTGACGCATCCGCTAATTCAAACGCTTGTTCGACTTTCAGCTCAGGTAAGCCTTCAATTTCTAAGATACGGCCAGAGAAAATGTTTTTCTTACCTTTTTTCTCTACGGTCAATAGGCCGTCTTTGATTGCATATAGTGGAATTGCATGAACGAGGTCACGTAAAGTGATACCCGGCTGCATTTCACCTTTAAAGCGAACCAATACTGACTCAGGCATATCCAGTGGCATAACACCTGTCGCCGCAGCAAATGCGACTAAACCTGAACCCGCAGGGAATGAAATACCAATTGGGAAACGCGTATGTGAGTCACCACCTGTACCAACGGTATCTGGCAGTAACATACGGTTTAACCATGAGTGGATAATACCATCTCCCGGACGAAGAGAAACACCGCCACGGTTCATGATAAAATCAGGTAAGGTATGGTGTGTTGTCACATCAACAGGTTTTGGATACGCTGCTGTATGGCAGAATGACTGCATGACTAAATCTGCTGAGAAACCAAGGCAAGCTAGGTCTTTCAGTTCATCACGGGTCATCGGCCCGGTTGTATCTTGTGAACCTACAGAGGTCATTTTTGGCTCACAATATTCGCCAGGGCGAATACCTGGGCGACCGCAAGCACGACCAACCATTTTTTGTGCTAATGAGAAACCACGATTGCTTTGTGCAACGGATTTCGCGTGACGGAATACATCTGTCGCTTCTAAGCCCAGTGATTCACGTGCTTTATTGGTTAAGCCACGGCCGATAATCAGCGGAATACGACCACCTGCACGCACTTCGTCAATCAACACATCTGTTTTTAATTCAAATGTTTCTAGCAGTTCGCCCGTTTCGTGGTTACGAACTTCACCTTTAAATGGATAGATATCAATCACATCGCCCATATTCAGTTTAGAAACATCCACTTCAATCGGTAATGCGCCCGCATCTTCCATCGTATTAAAGAAGATTGGTGCAATTTTGCCGCCTAATACCACCCCACCGCCACGTTTATTTGGCACAAATGGGATATCGTCACCCATAAACCACAGCACGGAGTTAGTGGCTGATTTACGAGAAGAACCGGTACCGACGACGTCACCCACGTAAGCTAATGGGAAGCCTTTTTTATTTAATGCATCAATTTGCTTGATTGGACCAACATTACCCGCATCGTCTGGTTCAATACCATCGCGTGCGTTTTTCAGCATTGCTAACGCGTGTAATGGGATATCTGGACGTGACCATGCATCAGGCGCTGGCGATAAGTCATCTGTGTTAGTTTCACCCGTAACTTTGAACACAGTTACGGTCATTTTTTCAGCTAACGCAGGACGCTCTTTGAACCACTCGGCATCCGCCCATGATTCAATAACTTGTTTAGCGTGAACATTTCCCGCTTTCGCTTTTTCTTCTACGTCGTAGAAGTTATCAAACATCAGTAAGGTGTGGGAAAGTGCTTTAGCGGCGATTGGCGCCAGTTTTTCGTCATCCAACGCTTCAATTAGTGCGTGAATGTTATATCCACCCTGCATAGTACCTAACAGTTCAATGGCTTTTTCAGGGGAGATAAGAGAAGAGGAAGTTTCGCCTTTAGCTATCGCGGCTAAAAATCCAGCTTTTACGTACGCTGCTTCATCAACACCAGGGGGGACGCGGTTGGTCAGCAGGTCTAACAGGAAATCTTCTTCACCTTTGGGTGGGTTTTTGAGTAACTCTACCAGTGCAGCTACTTGTGACGCATCTAATGGCTTAGGGACAATCCCTTGAGCGGCACGCTCGGCTACGTGCTTACGGTATTCTTCTAGCACGACGTTCTCCTCGCTTCTTTGTTATTTATATACCCGGCTCTCTGCACCATACTGACAAAATTATCATCCGGTGCCAGGTCAGAGGAATTTGCTCGCATAATCTCAATGGCGGTAAAATTATGCCCAGCTTCGGGCGATCAGCATAGCAGAATTTAAACGTAATGTTAATTCATTCACAAGAAAGCAACATTTAACTACTAACTTTACGCCTTAACACTTCATTACTGGCTATTTTTCAGCTTAAGATACTATTAATCATCGTAAAACGCCGAAAAAACCATACGTTTTATAATGCATTTTAAAATTTAAAGCACCCTAATTAGTGCCTTTTTTCATCAGCTATCACAAATTATATTTTTTATCGCAATTTTATTTATATTACTAATTGATAAGGTAAATCATTGCGATTGGTTTTAATTTATTTAAATGTTTTAATGGATTTTACTTCCCTTTTAAACCAATTAAATTGCCAAATGGGTCTTCAAGTTGGCACATTCGATTGTTACCATCTATTAACATTGGCCCGCGATACAGTTTTGCCCCTAGTTGAGTGAAATGCTCAAAAGCCAAATCAAAATCATCGACTTGCCAATACAATACAGTCCCTTTTTTACCCTCACTGACTTTTTTATCCGCTTGCACCACTTCTATCGTGAAGTCTCCGACATGCAGTAAGGTAAAATCAAATTCAGGCAAGTATTCTGCCTTTGCTTGTGGGAAAGCTTGCTGATACCAAGCCAATCCCGCTTGAACATCAGGTACATGAATTAAAATTGCAGTAGGTTTTAGTTCCATAGCGCTTTCTTATTGATATGTATTATTTTGTTTTATCTACACGAATGATTGAAAGTTAGTAGATGTAGATAAGGTGTAAACAATAGCCAAACCAGCGTTTGCTTACACCTTTAGTATCATCAAGTCAGATCATATTGCGTGTTTTTCTGATAAATAACGAAGAATGGCTGATATATTTTTTAAGTTATACTTTATAAGTAATTCATTTTCTTTAGCTTTACATAGCATCTCATAATCAGCTTCTAACTGCCCAATATCTAACTGAGTAGGCTCATTGTAAATATCATAAATAGATTCAGAAGGCACATTCCAATAAAAATCTGCATCTAAGTCTATATTATCCATTCCCTGTACTTTCATCTCTTTGAAAATGGCTACTATAGCCTCTTCCAGTAGACTCAGTTCTATTTTCATATTTTAACCTTTACCATTCTTAATTTCATTTATGTTCTTTTCAAATGTTTTAATTTATATTTCTAAACATTTAGTTAGTCATCAATAATATTAATTTCTTTATCAATTAACCGACCAAAATCTTCACTTTGTGAAATTACTGTGATGGTTTTCTGTATTAATTCCTCAATACTAGCTTGGAGCTGTTCTGGAATTAAACATTCAACATCGTCCAATTCGCAACCTAGGTTAATTATCCCTATTAATTTTTCATCTGAACCCATTTGTTCGAGTAGTTTAGCCAAATAAGGTTTGAAAACAAATCCTTCTGCCTCATCAATCGATATCAAATTTTTATCTAATGCAGTTAATACACCTAAAGTTAATAAGCTTATAAATTTGCTCGTCTGTTTATCACTAATACTATAATTAAGCCTAGTCACCTCTTACTCCAACCACATTTAATTTTCACATTAATGACTCTGCCACTTTGGTTCCCCCACGCTAAAAATGGAGGAACCAACCTGCTTATGCGGAAATTAAACTAAAGGTTCTAAACGTAAAAGATGATCTTTAGCTTTCTCTATCAATAATAAAAATTCACTGTAATTAAATTCTAAAAAATCCGAGTCAGGATAAATAATAATTTTTACCTCTTTCTTATCTTCAGACAGTGAAATTTCCCCCCACTGAACATCATTAAAGGAGAGCTCAGCATATAAATCATCTCGGCTTAAAGAACTTCCAACACTGTATTCCAACATAAAATCCCCCCATCAATCATTTGCAAACATTATGGCTCTCTAAAACCAATAAATTTCTTACCATCTATACTAAATCTTAATACCCGACCATCAGGTGATTTAGCATCAATCACTTCAATTCTTTTCCTATTTTCATAAATAGTTCTAGGTCTTATTATTACATTTGGATTATCTAATATTTCATCGATTAATGCTCTAGCTTCCTGATTCAATACTGAAGCTTTTTGGTTGGAATATGAGTATGCAGATCCTTCCCTACCCCCATGCTTTTGGAGCGTTCTGCCAGCATTTGTTAAACCATTGCGATTGATTTCTGATGCTGCTTGCTTTAGTTCTTCTTTAGAAGGAAGACCATTATTTTTTATAGAGAACTCATCAGGTTCCCACCCCTCCGGTCCTCCTGCCCTAGAGCCCCTACCTCTACTTTGTCTGAATTTGATAACTCTTTTCCAACATTTGGATTTTTTGCTGCTTTATCTAAATCATTTGAGCAGCTCATGCCAAAAGAGCAATCAAACGTTTCCGCTAGGCCATCACGTATTGCCTAAGGTAGCCACTCCCCCTCCAGACTGTTGATTATACGGCTAGCTGAGGGGGAGTAAAGCGGCTAAGGAGATCCCTGCACAGAACTGGACTCTCTCTTTAATTACTTTAAACTACAAAACCATCAACCCAACCATCTCTATCTAGAACTTCTTCACTAATACTAAACCCATCAGGGTAATCTATGAATCCAGGTTGATTAGATACCTTGTCTTGAGCCTTTTGAGCAAGTTCAAAACTTGAATAAATTCCAATGAATTACCTTTTCCGTATTTAGCATCTAGTAACCTTTCGGCAAATTTATTGCCATTTTCACCCACTAATAGTTTTTCTCCTTTAGCCCAACTAGGTACATCTTTAGCTCCTTCTTTACCACTAATTCCCGGTTTAGGTACCTGTGGTTTTTCTGAAAGAAGAGCTATATCGTCTAACTTAAAGGTGTCTATCAAGTCGGTGGCTATTCAGTTTAAATAAATTAAAGATGCCTTACAGGCAGTTGATTATCTGGATAATTAAGCAATTCTTTGTATATGAGAGGAACGAACTTAAACCAGCTCAGATAGAAAATTTAGGATCCCATATATTTTCCGGATTCATCTTTCCATAAAATCGCTGGCATTTCATAAAAATAGAAGTTCAAGTCGTCATCATCTTTTGCTTTAGCATTTTCAGGCCAGTGCTGTTCAAGATAATTAACAATTTCTTGACTATTAGCATTCCAATACGGAACAACTCTACCTAAAGGGTCATCTGGAGAACAAAATTTAATTACTTGCTCATCTAATAACGCTTTTATCATAGAGAAAAATATAATCCTATGTTCATAGAAAGATTTGTTTGGATTCCAACCAACGATTGAACCAAACAACCCTGATAGCCATAGCCCTTTTGCATCACTAATAATTTCATCAAAATGCACAACTTTTTCCATATTAGAGGATAACCTGTTAATTGCAGCCTCAAAACTAGCCTTCCACGACTTTAATTTCTCTATCAACCAGCCGCCCAAAGGTTTCACTTTGTGAAATTACGGTGATGCTTTTCTGTATTAACTCATCAATGCTCGCTTGGAGCCGTTCTGGAATTAAACATTCCATAGATAGAATCTGCCCTTGATGGTTCTACGTCCATTCTACTGTCCCATCTTTAAGTATCCAAACGGCTCCGCCAGGGCATTCTTCATCAAAAAACCAAAACTGATCAATTAATTGCTCTTCTGTTTCTGGAAATGCAGTATAGAAGCACTGTAATTGTTCATCTATTGAACCACTTAAAAATTTACCATACTTAGCTAATTTTAACTTTCCATCACGTAGTAACTTGTCTAAGAACCAAAAAAATATTTTTTTCCTTTCCTGAAAAGGAAAATTATCATACATAGCATGGAGCGAAGGAAGCATATCTGGCGTGAGATACGCCCATAACCCATCAAGGGCTTGGGTTTCAGCGTATTCAGCAATAGTTTTATATTCAATATTTGATATCATCTTATTTATTGCCTAAACTTGATCTCTGCGTTTCTTCCAAGACCGTTCTCTACTTGGCGTAAAGTTGGATTATTTCTTATTTGGACTGTCCAGCGAGCACCTGTTTGTGCTGCCGAACTAGATACGCTCCTAAGGGTTATCATTGTACCATCAGTTAGTTTGGCAGTATAAATACCATCTTTTACCTTAGTTAGGGGTTGAGCAGCTAATTGTTCAGCATAATTATATATCTGTTGGCCTGTTAAGTTTTGACTATCATAAATCCTCGTTGAATAACGATTTCCTCCTACACCTTGTTTAATTGTTTGACCGTCAATAGTTATAGTCTGAGAAGGCGAGTCTTTATCATAAACCCTCGCTAATTCTTCAAAATTCTTTTGTTGCTGTTCCTTATGGCGAGCATGTTCCTCATCCTCTGGCTCCCAACCATCCGGTGTACCAGAAGTACTACCACCTAATTTTGCTTTTTCTGAATTAGATAACTCCATTCCCATATTTGGATTTTTTGCTGCTTTATCTAAATCATTTGAGCAGTTCATGCCAAAAGAGCAATCAAACGTTTCAGCTAGGCCATCGCGAATATTACCTAAGGTATTTTCGACACCTTTGACTATGTTGCTGTTTGCCGTTTGTGTAGCTTGCGTATTTAAACCAACGCCATGAGATAATGTAGGAACATTCGGTGTGGGAACGGCAAATACACTACTTTGGGCTATTTTCAGCTTATTTAATTCATTTAAATTAAACTGAATTTTATCCGTGATACTTTTATGTTGTCTCTTAATTTCGAGCAATTGATTTCTAGCATCACGGTCAGCTCGCTTATTAACCGCATCTATATATAGATCTATATTATCAAAAGGAAATCTCGGTATACCGGATATATTATCGTCAAAATCCTCTGCGAGGAGCCTGTCCCTATCTTCAATTGTGCGAAATTTAAAGATTGCTGAAATTTTTAAATTTGAGGAGTCTGAAGATTGAAAATGCCATTTGTATGTACAAGGATATTTTTGTGGATCAATGATAAATTTCCAGCCAGGCGATTTTTCAATCTCCGCAATATCCTTTCTTAAGGTAATTAAATTATTTTCAATTGATATTTGTTTAGATTTTAAATCATTTTTAATTGTAGTAGATAATCTTGAAAAGCATCGATTTTGTGATTATTAACATCATCATGGATATCAGCTAGTTTTATATTATCATAAAGATTTTCATGTAAAATACTTTTTAATTTTTCATACCTCCCAGTTAAATCAATATCTTCATGAGCATTATCATAATTATTAAAACAATCATTGAAATGCGGTCTAGGGTTACTTCCCCATACCGTTATTGTACCTAGGTCTGTCACACCATCCATAAACTAACTTCCTTATTAGTTATAAAAAACAGAATAAAGAAATTAGAATTTAATATTTTTATAGTCAACTAACCGTTATCATTAATAAAGATTCGACCATTTAAAATTAAAAGCGTATTACTTATAAAATGATTAATATCTATTTTAATCAATAATAGAACAGAAACATGTGACTAATTGTTTATATTCACAAAAACAAAAAAAGCCAATGAGTTTCCACATTGGCTTCAATTCGCTTTAGTGATAAACAGCATACTAGAGATACTGTTTATCTATGCGATTAAAGAAAATTATTTTTTCTTTTTCGCTTTTGCGTTTGGTAAATCAGTAATGCTACCTTCGTAAATCTCAGCAGCCATACCGAATATTCCCTAAGGTAGCCACTACCCCTCACGTTCCAAACCAGACAGCTAATCATCCCGTTAGCTGACAGCGAGTAAGACCGTTAATTCAGATCCCTGTGTAGAGCAAGGATTTTTACTCATTCAGTAAAAATTCATTGTTTCTTTAATGTATCTCTGGCTTCAATCAATATTGAAATTAGATCATCTAAAGGCATTTTAGCTGTAAAACCGTGGGATAAATCTGAACCAAATAGTTCAATTTCTAAATTATCTACACCTTTATCTTGATTAATTTCTGCAACCCGCTCCCAATTTAATTGAACCTCTAACGTTAGATTCTCATATTCCATTGGACTTGAAAAAAATAGTTCTAATTTATTATCTTTCATTTTATTGCCTTCTTTCGGTCTAGCACAGTATTAAATGAGCCATCCGCATTATATCTAACGCCTTTTCCACTAGGCAAACGATATTCAAACGCACCACCACCTAAATCGTTTCGAACTACTTTAGGATCTTTAAAGATTTCTCGGATGAAATTTTCGGCAGCAGCATTTTTTTGCGCTGGATTACCATTTAAGGGTTCAAAAACGCCACTGGGTCTAGCTGCATGCTTGTCCCATGCTCTCACAGCTGAGGATAAGCACGATTGTAGTGTACTAAAGAAGCAGTGGTCAAAACCAGAAAGTATACAATGGGTTCCCCCCAACCGAGGTAAACCAAACCCCAGCCCACAACTCATGTTAAGCGGCAAGTGATTGAGTGAGTTTGGGTTTAAGGTGAGTAACCACATACCCTCACTCACCAAGCCGGACAGTTGATCATCCGGTTGGCTGAGAGCGAGTAAAATGATTGAGGTAAGAGACTAAAATTTGTTGGCATAGTGGCTCTTTAAATAGCCACTATGCCATTATTTTTTATAGATCTTTGTACCTATCAGGAAGGTATTTTCTATGTTCCATTGATTTCATTAAATTTTTTAGATCTGTCAAGTAATGTGATAACTCTTGTTTATTTGAACATTCCGTTTTTTCATATATTTGCTCATCAGATAAATGAGTTAAAACGTAATTTAAGCAATCTGTATAAATTACAACTTCCGATTCAGATAAACGAATATCAAATAAAGTTACATCCGCTTCTGGTATGTAATTAATTTTTAGTATATCCATCCTACCACCTCACATAATCAGAAAATTTTTCTTTAAATTCATCTAGTTTTTCATTACTAGGTCTATTCCATCGCCCATCTCTAGTACGTTGAGCCGTATTTCTATCACTATTTTTAAATGACGAGACCACTTCTCCATCAGGCTCAATTAGATGTATTCTTCCGTCATTACCTTTTACAACCCAACGACCATCATCTTGTATTAAGATATCTGAAGGCCTCGATTTTTGAACATCATTAATGACTGAACTGACTGGACGCCCCTCTTTATTTCTGATTCCCGCATGTTCACCTTGTGTAATCTTGTTTAAATAGGTGAGGTTATCTAAAGATAGAGTATCAGGAATAGATGTTCCAGGCAGTTTTTCGATCGGTTCTGGAAGCTGGTTTCCACCCGTATCAATTTTTCCTTGTTCGGGTATTTGGTTTCCGCTTGTATCCGTCCGGCCTTGCTCAGGTATTTGGTCGCCACCAGTATGAAATTTCTCAACATTTGAATTATTTGCTGCTTTATCTATATCATTTGAGCAACTCATGCCAAAAGAGCAATCAAACGTTTCCGCTAGGCCATCACGAATATTACCTAATGCCTTTTCGATACCTTTTGCAATACTGCTATCTGCTGTTTGTGTTACTTGTGAGTTTGAACCAACACCATGAGGTAATGTAGGAACATTCGGAGACGGAATAGCAAATATACTACTTTGAGTAAAGTTGAGTTTATTCAAATTCTCTGTATTAACATCAATGGCATTAATTAATCTGCTATGTAAATATTTAACAGAAGTAATACTTTCTCTTGCCGACTTATCAAGTATCTCTTCATCTCCATCTCCATATTTATAATTGTCATTCAAACTGTCTAGATAGGTATTCTCATTATACCCAATTAAAAAGCTATCTAGCTCAGCTGAGGTTTTATACTCTTTGCTGATTAATCTGCCAGATATCATTATCTCTTGTACAAAAGGGTATTTCTCTGGATTATTTAAAAACTTTCATTCATTAAATCCTTCAACTTTTTCCAAAAATAATTTTTGTTTCTCGATATGCTCTTTAATTATTTCCTTTTTAGTCTCAATATTTTCTTTTGATGATAAATCAACCTTTCCATTTTTATCTAATAAAGACTCAATATCTATAGGAGTAGCCATGTATTCACAATATGACATGTAATCCATAAAATCATTTAGAGCGTGATACCATTCAGGTGAAACGTCATGTCTATAACTTTCAAGACAACTATTATATCCTTCATAATATCCATCACCAAAATATAAAGCGGTATTATCCTCAACAGGTAATCGAGTTCCTATTACAGTCATTGAATCCACATGACTCATATTTGTCATAATCTAATTTCCTTATTAGCATTAAAATATTGCAATAAGGAAAATAAAATTTAATTTTTTTATAGTCAACTAAGTGGTATCATTCAAATAATACAAAAACTCAGAATTAAATAATAATATTAAAAAGTATTTAATTACTTAGTTAATGACTAAAAATAAGAATTAGTAGATTAAATAAAGTTCTCCCTTTATTTTTAAATAAATATAAAAAAGCCAACGTGTTTCCACATTGGCTTCAATTCGCTTTGGTGATAAACAGCATACTAGAGATACTGTTTATCTGTGCGATTAAAGAAAATTATTTTTTCTTTTTCGCTTTTGCGTTTGGTAAATCAGTAATGCTACCTTCGTAAATTTCAGCAGCCATACCGATTGATTCATACAGTGTTGGGTGAGCATGGATAGTTAATGCTAAATCTTCAGCATCACAACCCATTTCAATTGCTAGGCCGATTTCGCCCAGTAATTCACCACCGTTCACACCGACAACAGCCCCACCGATAACACGGTTAGATTGTTTGTCGAAAATCAGCTTAGTCATACCTTCGGCGCAATCAGATGCAATTGCACGGCCTGATGCTGCCCATGGGAAAGTCGCAACTTCGTAGCTGATATTTTGTTCTTTCGCTTCTTTCTCAGTTAAACCAACCCATGCAACTTCTGGCTCAGTATAAGCGATTGATGGGATCACTTTCGGGTCAAAGTAATGTTTCAGACCAGAGATAACTTCTGCGGCAACGTGCCCCTCGTGAACACCTTTGTGAGCCAACATTGGCTGGCCAACGATATCACCGATAGCGAAGATATGAGGAACGTTAGTGCGCATTTGCTTATCGACATGGATAAAGCCACGGTCATCAACTTCAACGCCAGCTTTGCCTGCATCCAAGTTTTTACCATTAGGAACACGGCCGATTGCCACTAATACAGCATCGTAACGTTGCGGCTCTGCGGAAGCTTTTTTGCCTTCCATAGAAACGTAGATACCGTCTTCTTTCGCTTCAACGGCTGTTACTTTAGTTTCTAACAGAAGATTGAATTTTTTACTGATTTGTTTGGTGAATACTTTAACCACATCTTTGTCAGCCGCTGGGATGACTTGGTCAAACATTTCAACCACATCGATTTGAGAACCCAGTGCATGATACACAGTTCCCATTTCTAAACCGATGATACCCCCACCCATAACCAGCAGACGCTCAGGAACTTCTTTCAGTTCTAATGCATCGGTTGAGTCCCAAATACGTGGGTCTTCATGTGGAATGAATGGTAATTGAATTGGACGGGAACCCGCAGCAATAATTGCGTTATCGAAATTGATAGTTGTGCTACCGTTTTCACCTTCAACAACCAGCGTGTTGGCACCTGTGAATTTACCGAAGCCGTTAACTACGTTAACTTTACGGCCTTTAGCCATACCAGCCAGACCACCCGTCAGCTGATTAATCACTTTTTCTTTCCATAAGCGAACTTTGGAAATGTCAGTTTTTGGCTCACCAAAAACGATGCCGTGTTCTGCTAAAGCTTTTGCTTCTTCGATCACTTTTGCAACATGGAGTAAAGCTTTAGAAGGAATACAACCAACGTTTAAACAAACACCACCAAGGGTTGAATAACGTTCTACTAAAACAGTTTCTAAACCTAAGTCAGCGCAACGGAAAGCCGCAGAATAGCCTGCAGGGCCTGCACCAAGCACAACGACTTGGGCTTTAATTTCAGTACTCATCATGACCTCTTTTTGTTTTGTCCAGCGGTACTGCTGAATAAACGATCTTCCACTGGAAAAGTACACACCGAGAGCAGTTTACAGAATTGTTAACACCCTGAAAAGGCTCATTTCGTGATGTAACTCCCAACCTTTCGTAGCAGCAGCAAAAAATTCTGCCTCAGCCTAAATAAAACAGACCGGCCTATTCGCCGGTCTTATTATTTACATCACTAAACGGCGAATATCGCTCATTAATTGCCCTACTAGGGTGATGAAGCGAGCTCCATCAGCACCATCGATTACACGATGGTCAAAGGACAGTGACATTGGCAGGATTAGGCGAGGAACAAATTCGCTACCATTCCAAACAGGTTTCATTGAAGAACGTGACAGTCCCATAATTGCAACTTCTGGTGCATTCACGATAGGTGCAAAACCGGTAGTTCCGATACCACCAAGGCTTGAAATCGTGAAGCAACCACCTTGCATATCAGACGCAGTCAGTTTACCTGCACGCGCTTTCTTAGAAACTTCCATCAGTTCGCGAGATAGCTCTAAAATGCCTTTTTTGTTAACGTCTTTGAAGACAGGAACAACTAAGCCATTTGGAGTATCTACGGCAATACCGATGTTAATATATTTTTTCAGGAACAGACGCTGTGCATCTTCAGAAATGGAGCTATTAAAGCGTGGCATTTCTTCCAGAGCACGAGCAACAGCTTTCATGACAAAAACTAATGGTGTGATTTTCACATCCAGTTTTTTCTTCTCAGCTTCTTTGTTTTGTTGCTTACGGAATTCTTCAACTTCAGTGGTATCCACTTCTTCCATCAGCGTAACGTGCGGGATCATTACCCAGTTACGGCTCAGGTTAGCACCAGAGATTTTTTGGATACGACCCAGTTCAACTTCTTCAACTTCACCGAATTTACTGTAATCCACTTTCGGCCATGGCAGCATACCTGGTAAACCACCACCCGCAGCTGCAGGAGCTTCCGCACGTTTTACGGCATCTTTCACGTAAGCTTGAACGTCTTCACGCAGGATACGGCCCTTACGACCTGTACCTTTAACTTTCGCTAAGTTAACACCAAATTCACGCGCTAAGCGGCGAATAACCGGTGTTGCATGGATATATGCGTCGTTTTCAACAAATTCAGTTTTGCTGTCAGTTGCTTTCGCTGGCGCTGCTTGTGCAGGAGCTGCCGCTGGAGCCGGAGCAGACGGTTGAGCTGCTGGAGCCGCTGCAGGCGCTGCACCTGCCACTTCAAAAGTCATGATCAGCGAGCCAGTTTTCACTTTATCGCCAGTCGCAATCTTGATTTCTTTAACTGTTCCAGCAAATGGCGCAGGAACTTCCATTGACGCTTTGTCACCTTCAACGGTAATGATTGATTGCTCAGCAGAAACGGTATCACCCACTTTTACCATGACTTCAGTGACTTCAACTTCATCACCACCGATATCTGGAACGTTAACATCTTTAATTGCTGATGCTGCTGGAGCCGCTGGTGCAGCAGCTTGTGCAGCTGGAGCCGCCGCAGGTGCTGCGCCTGCAACTTCAAAGACCATAATCAATGAGCCGGTTTTAACTTTATCACCGGTTGCAATTTTGATTTCTTTAACCGTTCCAGCAAATGGTGCAGGAACTTCCATTGAAGCTTTGTCACCTTCAACAGTAATTAAAGATTGCTCAGCTTCTACTTTGTCACCGACTTTAACCATAATTTCAGTAACTTCAACTTCATCGCCACCGATATCTGGAACAGCAACATCTTTAGATGCAGCTGCGCTTGGCGCTGCCGCTGGAGCTGTAGGGGCTTCTGCAGGAGCAGGCGCTGCTGCACCCGCCTCCGCTTCGAATACCATGATTAATTTGCCTGTTGTCACTTTATCGCCAACAGCAATTTTAATTTCTTTTACCACACCCGCTTGTGGAGATGGGACTTCCATAGAAGCCTTATCACCTTCAACGGTAATAAGCGATTGCTCAGCTTCTACTTTGTCGCCAACTTTAACCATCACTTCGGTGACTTCAACTTCATCAGCACCGATATCAGGCACTTGGATTTCAATAGACATTGATTTTTACCTCTTATGCCAAACGTGGGTTAACTTTATCTGGGTTGATGTTGTATTTTTTAATCGCTTCTTCAACGACTTTTACATCAATCTCACCACGTTTAGCTAATTCACCTAACGCTGCAACGATCACATAGGATGTATCCACTTCAAAGTGGTGACGCAGGTTTTCACGACTGTCTGAACGACCGAAACCATCTGTACCCAGAACACGGTAATCACTTGCAGGAACATAAGTACGAACTTGTTCTGCAAACAGTTTCATATAGTCAGTTGATGCAACTGCTGGTGCATCATTCATAACTTGAGCAATGTATGGAACACGTGGTGCTTCAGATGGGTGCAGCATGTTCCAACGCTCACAATCTTGGCCATCACGTGCCAATTCAGTGAATGAAGTCACGCTATAGACATCAGAACCGATTCCATACTCAGCAGACAAGATGTCAGCGGCTTCACGCACGTGACGCATCATTGAACCTGAACCTAACAGCTGAACTTTACCTTTGCTACCTTCAACAGAAGCCAGTTTATAGATACCTTTACGGATACCTTCTTCTACGCCTTCTGGCATTGCTGGCATGTGGTAGTTTTCATTCAGCGTCGTGATGTAGTAGTAAACGTTTTCTTGTTTCTCACCGTACATACGCTCTAAGCCGTCTTGCATGATCACCGCAACTTCGTAAGCGAAAGCTGGGTCATAAGAAATACAGTTAGGGATAGTCAGTGATTGAATATGGCTATGGCCATCTTCATGCTGTAGACCTTCACCATTCAGGGTTGTACGGCCGGAAGTACCACCAATTAAGAAACCGCGTGCTTGTTGGTCACCCGCTGCCCACATCAAGTCACCAATACGTTGGAAACCAAACATTGAGTAGTAGATATAGAATGGGATCATCGGCAAGTTGTTAGTGCTGTATGATGTCGCAGCCGCTAACCAAGAAGAACCTGCTCCCAGCTCATTGATACCTTCTTGCAGAATTTGACCTTTAGAGTCTTCTTTATAGTAAGCAACTTGCTCACGGTCTTGCGGAGTATATTGCTGGCCTTTAGGGCTATAGATACCGATTTGACGGAATAGACCTTCCATACCAAATGTACGTGCTTCATCAGCGATGATTGGTACTAAACGCTCTTTGATCGATTTGTTTTTCAACATAACGTTCAACGCACGAACGAACGCGATAGTTGTTGAAATTTCTTTAGATTGCTCTTCCAATAATTGGCTGAAATCTGCCAGTGCAGGGATATCCAGTTTTTCGTCAAAGGTTGAACGACGAGCTGGCAAATAACCACCTAACGCTTGACGGCGCTCATGCAGATATTTGTACTCTTCGGAATCTTTTTCAAACGTAATGTATGGCAGTTTTTCAATTTGCTCATCAGCAACGGGTACATTGAATTGATCACGGAAATGACGAACGCCATCCATGTTCATTTTCTTCACTTGGTGAGCAATGTTTTTACCTTCTGCAGTTTCGCCCATACCATAACCTTTGATGGTTTGCGCTAAAATAACAGTTGGTTTGCCTTTAGTTTCTTGTGCTTTTTTGAATGCAGCATACACTTTCTTCGGATCGTGACCACCACGGTTCAGTGCCCAAATTTCATCATCAGTCATATCTTTAACTAATGCTGCAGTTTCTGGGTAACGATTAAAGAAGTGTTCACGAACGTATGCACCGTCACGTGATTTAAAGGTTTGGTAGTCGCCGTCTAAGGTTTCGTTCATTAGTTGAACAAGTTTACCACTTGTATCTTTACGCAGTAATTCATCCCAACGGTCGCCCCACATAACTTTGATAACTTGCCAGCCAGCACCATTAAAGATACCTTCTAGTTCATTAACAATTTTACCATTACCTGTAACTGGTCCATCTAAACGTTGCAGGTTACAGTTGATAACAAATACTAAGTTATCTAATTTATCGCGAGTTGCGATAGTAATTGCACCTTTAGACTCTGGCTCATCCATCTCACCATCACCAAGGAATGCATATACGCGCTGAGCTGATGTATCTTTCAGTCCGCGGTTATCAAGGTATTTCAGGAATTTCGCTTGATAAATAGCATTAATTGGACCCAGACCCATTGATACCGTAGGGAACTGCCAGAAATCAGGCATTAATTTAGGGTGTGGATAAGAAGACAGACCATTTCCACCAATTTCTTGACGGAAGTTGTTCATTTGCTCTTCAGTTAAGCGGCCTTCCAAGAACGCACGTGCGTAAATACCTGGAGAGATGTGGCCTTGGAAGAAGACTAAGTCCCCGCCGTCATTGTTATTGTGCGCACGGAAGAAGTGGTTAAAGCACACTTCATATAAAGTTGCTGATGACTGGAAAGAAGCCATATGGCCACCCAGTTCTAAGTCTTTTTTGGAAGCGCGTAAAACAGTCATCACTGCGTTCCAACGAATTGCAGAGCGAATACGGCGCTCTAAATCCATGTTACCAGGGTATGCCGGCTCATCTTCAACAGCAATTGTGTTGATGTAATCAGAATGACCAGATGCACCAGCGGCAATATTAACACCGCCTTTACGCGCTTCGCTTAATACCTGTTCGATAATAAACTGAGCACGATCAACACCTTCTTCACGGATGACCGATTCAATCGCCTGTAGCCAGTCGCGAGTTTCAATCGGATCCACGTCATTTTTTAACATATCTGACATGGTGTATTCCTTATCTGTTATCTATTTTATATGTTTATGTGGAGCCTATCTTCCTGCTATTTTCCCAGTCGCTATAAAACAGCGGGAAGATAGGCCCTGATGTAGCTGCCGCTTTAACTCTCAATTAGAGTATTCACAATAATATAGACGCAGCAGTCAGGATCTATATTATCAATTCAAATCAGGATGTTGCTGTAACCGACGTAAAGAACGTTCTCTGCGAGTTTGCTCTCGACTAATATCCAACAGTAAATCTTCGATAAAGGCTAAATGGCGATGAGAAGCTTCACGTGCTTTTTCTGGTTCTCTTGCCATTATAGCGGCAAAAATTTGTGCTCGATGTTCACTAACTGCTTTATACATTTCTTTACGGGTATATAAGAACTCAAAGTTCTGACGAATATTTTGTTCTAACATCGGGATCATACAACGCAATAGATGTAGCAAAACGACGTTATGAGCAGCTTCAGTGACAATTAATTGATATTGTAATACTGCATCTGACTCTGCTTCTAATCCGCCATTTTCTTGCGCTGTCTTAATTAATTCATAGCTTTGGCGAATCCGTTCGAGATCTTCATCTGTACCACGGAGTGCCGCGTAATACGCAGCAATACCTTCAAGGGCATGACGAGTTTCAAGAAGATCGAATTGAGATTCTGGATTGCCTTCAAGTAGCTGAGCTAAAGGGTCACTAAAGCTTTGCCACATTTTCTTTTGCACGAATGTTCCGCCACCTTGGCGGCGAGATAAAAGGCCTTTCGCCTCTAATGTTTGAATTGCTTCACGCACTGATGGTCGAGATACGTCAAACTGTTTTGCAAGTTCGCGTTCAGGAGGCAGCTTTTCGCCAGGGCGTAATATCCCTTCGAAAATAAGATGTTCGAGACGCTGCTCTATTACATCTGATAACTTTGGTTGGCGAATTTTACCGTAAGCCATAATCTGCCATATTCATGAGTGAGTAATTATTGATTACGTATTACCCAGTGTTAATTGGTAATACCAATTTATTTATGGGTTAATAAAGTAACAAAGTATTCACTATCTGTCCATAAAGACCTTGCGCTAAATCATAAAATCCTGCAAATCTTAACAATTTTTTTTAAAATTTAGCATGAATTGATAACTTAATATGCAATTTGATATGACATGTTTTAACATTAAAAACGATTTTTTATGCTAAAATGCAAAAAATGAACCGTTAAAGCAAGCAATATAATGAATTTAAATTTAAAATAAGTGCATTTAAAATCAAATCAACTCATTAATTGCAGTCTTTACTCGTTTGGAACACAACAACGTTAATGAAATGTTAAAATTGCAAGTGATTTTAAATTTAACTCAAATTTTATTGATTAAATTACACTCAAGCCTATCTATTATTTTAGAATAAAATTGATGTCGAAAATAAAATAGCACTGTAATGTTTCAATTTATAGGTGGCACGGAAAATGCGATAAGGTTTCGAGATTCGATTAGCTAGGAGCTACAAAATATTTCGTTGTAACCCATTAAATAGTTAAATCAATGCCAAAATACAATTTGGTAACGAGTGAGTCAGATGTTAGTCACCTATTTAACGCATTAACGTAAATAGGTGACTAATGTATAGGTCTCATCAATAACACTAAGATTAATGAGCCCAGTTAAGGCACCCTGAGTGTATTAACCGGATCACTTACCTATTCTTATCAATAAAACGCATAGACAAATCCATGGCTTTAATATGTTTGGTTAGCGCCCCAACAGAAATAAAATCAACCCCTGTTTCTGCGAACTCTTTTATCGTTTCTAATGTGACATCGCCAGAAACTTCAAGTGCCGCTTTTTCTGCCGTTAACACTACCGCTTCTTTCATCATAACTGGAGTAAAATTATCCAACATAATGATATCAGCATTCGCTTTTAAAGCTCGTAATAGCTCATCTAAGCTTTCTACTTCAATTTCAATTGGGACATCCGGATGGGCGCTACGCGCTAATTCAACAGCTCGCTCGACTGAACCTGCGGATATAATATGGTTTTCTTTTATTAAGTAAGCATCAGATAAACCTAGACGATGATTAAACCCTCCCCCCATCAATACCGCATATTTTAAAGCGGTTCTTAAACCAGGGATAGTTTTACGGGTATCAAGTAACTTCGCTCTTGTACCTGTGATTTGTTTTACATATTCGGCAGTTATACTTGAAACAGAAGAAAGCGTTTGAATGAAATTCAAAGAGGTGCGTTCACCTGTTAATAAAATTTGTGATGGGCCATGCATCTCACAGAGAACTTGGTTAGGGGTAACGGTTTCACCATCTTGAACTTTCCAATCAATGTTGACTTGCCCACCAAGTTGAAGAAAAACTTCATCTAACCATTGTTTCCCACAGAAAACGCCATGTTCACGAGTAATAATTCGAGCACTCGCTTGTGTGCCTACATTTAATAGCTGACCAGTAATATCTTTTTTATAATCAACAGATTGACCTAAATCTTCTTTCAAAGCAACACTGACCATAAAAGGAATGTCAACCTGCAACCGCTCAAGAAGCATTTTACGTCTTTGTTGTTCATCATATCGCCGTATAGTCATTTTAACTCCAAAATATGCACTCGCTTTGTTTCATCTATGCTAATCTTTTCGTTCGCAGATAACGAGTGTTAACAAAAAAGAAAAGAGAATACTATGGATAACGATATGAAAATACATAATGGTTGGCTAAATAATGTGACTCATATCCCTTCTCCACATCATGATGAGCGCCCCTCTAATACCATACCTTCTCTTCTAATTATTCATAATATCAGCCTTCCTCCAGGACAATTTGGTGGCCCTTATATAAACCAATTATTTACAGGGACTTTAAACCCTGATGAACACCCATTTTTTAATGAAATCAGACATCTTCGAGTTTCAGCTCATTGCCTAATACGCCGTGATGGTGCAATCATTCAATATGTCCCCTTTCATTTACGGGCTTGGCACGCAGGGCAGTCTTCCTACCAAGGCCAAGAAAAATGTAACGACTTTTCTATTGGTATTGAGCTAGAAGGCACTGATTTTGAACCATTTACAGAAGAACAATATCAATCCCTTACTTATTTAACTAATTTACTTATACTTGAATACCCACTAATTAAAAATAATATTACTGGTCATAGTAATATAGCTCCTGGTCGTAAAACGGATCCTGGCCCATTTTTTGATTGGGGATATTATAAGAATAAATTAAACAATTATTAACTTCATAATTATTAGCGGATAATATCTTTATTCAATTTACCCGCTAATGAAAAATATATAAACTTATCTTCTCTTAATTTATAACTGAACTCCAGCCTCTATTTTTTCTTTATTATTTTTTTGCGAAGCTGCTCGAAGAAAAATGAAACCCCACGCACATTTCAATAAAAAATCACAAATCGTTTCGCACTACCTTTTTTAAACTCTAATTTTAACTTAAAAATACAATTATGATGAAACCTCACTTAACAACGGAGGTTTTATTTATGAATCAACAAGGATTTTCACTCATTGAAATTATGGTAGTAATTGCAATTATATCAATTCTAAGTGCTATTGCTATCCCTGGCTATCAAAGCTATATGCAAAAAGCAGCAATTACTGATGTACTCCAGACTGTTATCCCATATAAAAACAGTGTTGAAATATGTAGCTTTAATCGAGGGAGTTTATCACAATGTAATGGAGGTAATGATGATATCCCTACCAATATAACTGGAAAATACATTAGTAAAATAGAAGTTAAATCTGGAGTTATTACATTTTCTACTGACAAATCATTATCAGGCTTAAAAGTCACATTAACACCAACCCTTCCTAGCATAGGCACCCCCTTTAATTGGACAGTTGTTTGCGAAAACAAAGATAATGCCAAATTGAAGTCATTATGTAATAAAACCTTTGTGTTTTAACTGGAAGTATTTATATGAACATGACTAAAAACGAGCAATTTATTTATAAAGAACTTAAGAGTATATGTGATAGAAATTACATTATAATCATCGATTATAATCAAAAACGGTTATCTATAGCTGTTGTTAAAAAACCAGATGACAACTTGATCGCCACATTAAAATTTATTGCTAGTGTCCCTGTATGCTATGATATTTGGCCAAAAGAAAAAATAGACCATTATTTTAATAATACAATACATGAAATAAAGGAGGAAGAAAATAGTTATCAATCTCCAGAACCCGAACTATTAAGCACTTCATCTCCTGCGATTAGTTTTGTTGAGGAGCTATTAAAAACAGCGGTTCATAAACGCTCATCAGATATACACCTTGAGCCGACTAAGCAAGGGTTAAAAATTCGATTACGTGTCGATGGAAAGTTATATTTTATTCCTTCTCCACCTTACGAAATTAATAGTGAAATTATTGCTCGTATAAAAATATTGGCAAAAATGAATATCGCGGAGAAAAGACTTCCACAAGATGGCCAAATGAGTTGGTACTTTGATGGACAAAACTATAGCATCCGTCTTTCGAGTATTCCGACAATTCATGGGGAAAAATTGGTCTTACGTATTTTAAATACACAATTAAAATATTCTTTAGAGCACATAGGGATGTGCTCTTCCCTTCTAGAGTTATTAAAAGAGTATTTAAATCGTCCACAAGGATTAATTTTAGTCACAGGGCCGACAGGAAGCGGTAAAACAGTAACTCTTTATAGCTACTTAGAATATTTAAATCAATCCTCAAGAAATATAACAACCATTGAAGACCCAATTGAAATTCCATTACAAGGAATCAACCAAACTCAAGTCAATGAAAAATATAAACTTAATTTTTCTTCTATTTTAAGGGCGCTACTGCGACAAGACCCTGATGTCATTATGATCGGTGAGATTCGTGATGAAGAAACAGCTAAGATCGCGACTCGAGCAGCGCAAACTGGCCATCTAGTTTTGTCGACATTGCATACCAATTGTACATTCAGTGCAATAGAGAGAATGAACCAATTAGGAGTAGAAAATAGTCAACTTAAATCATGTTTGAAAATGGTTATTGCACAAAGATTAGTAAGAAAACTTTGCCCTCACTGCAAAGAAAAAACACCTAAGAAAACTAAATTACACAATAAATGTGTAATTAATGAATGGTCCTCAAAGGGGTGTGAGCTATGTTTTTCTGGTTTTATGGGAAGAACCGCTGTTTATGAATATATAGATCAAAGCAATATTAGCGAAATACTGACAAAAAATACATTAGAAAATCAAAGTAATTTTGTTAACCTTTTTAATGCAGGAATAGAGCTTGTTGAAATGAGTGAGACAACTCTCCAAGAAATCTATTCTATCATCGGAAATGGAGTAAATTAACATGTTTATTTATTCATATATCGCCATTGATTTTAACAATCAATTAACATGCAGCACATTAATAGCAAAAAGCAAAAAACATGCATTCATCAACATATCTGAAAGAAATTTAATTCCTGTACAAATAAAGTTAAAAACATTATTTTCATTAGACAAAAAGAATATTAATTATCGAATTCATTTCTTCCACCAGTTATCTTTATTATCATCATCAGGTATTAATCTCGTACAATGCTTAAAAATATTACATACCAACTGCCAACTTCCTTTTTGGATTGATATTATTGAAAACTCGATAGTTCATATAGAAAAAGGAGAGAAGTTTTCACAGTATTTGAAGAAGCACCCAACAATATTTAATGATACTATAATAAGCATTGTTACCATTGCCGAAAAAACAGGGCAATACGAACAAAGTTTTAGTACAATCAATTCAATATTGGAACATAATAATAAAGTGTCTTTAATCATCAGTAAATCGATACGATACCCAATAATTCTTTCTTCATTTTCAATAATGTTATTAATCATTATGATGGTCTATGTAGTTCCTCAATTTGAAAACATCTATCAAAATACCAGACACGAATTACCACTCGTTACAAAAATCATAACCTTTATTTCAAGCTTTCTAAGAGAGTACTTAGTTTACTTATTTTCTTTTCTTTTACTTTCTCTCCCTATCGTATTTAAATTCAAAGAAAAAACATTATCTTTATTAAAAAACACAATAATTCACCTACCGATATTCAAAAAATCATTACAACTCCATAACTTAAGCTTGTATTTTTTAACGATGCACTCAACAATTAACGTAGGGTTATCATTATCCGAATGTTTAAAATGCACAATTCAAACTATCAATAACCATCAATATAAAAAAGACTGTGAACACGTGCATATATCGGTACATAAAGGAGAGTTACTGTCCCATGCTATGAAGAAAACCAAGTTCTTTCCTGATTTATCTGTACAGCTAATGTCTATTGCAGAAGAATCTGGAAAAATACACTACTTTTCAAAGTATTTATTCAAATATTATTCAGAGCAATATATTTTTATTACTGAAAAAAATCTAAAAAATATTGAACCTATTTTACTCCTTTTAATTGCCATCCTAGTAGGTATGATCATGTTAGCAATGTATCTACCGATATTTAATTTAGGTAATGTTATAACTGAACTATAAATAATTTCATGTGGATATGAATATTACATTTTATCCTAACAACTTTATATAATATTTTTTTAAACTATTCACAGTATATTACTTTGGATGAAGACAAATGATTTATTTCAGTGTAATCTATTTTTTTTCAACAAGTAAATGAATAATCATATGCCTTATATAGTTGCTTTAACAGGTGGTATTGGAAGTGGTAAAACAACAGTTGCAAACGAGTTTGCTAGACTTGGAGTCCCCCTAGTTGATGCCGATGTGATTGCACGACAGGTTGTTGAGCCTAACAGCCCAGCCCTTGAAAGCATTAGATATCACTTCGGTGAAGATATTATTCTTCCCAACGGGTGCCTAGATAGGCAACGCTTACGAGACATTATTTTTTCTAAGCCCGATGAAAAAAAGTGGCTGAATGCTCTACTTCATCCATTGATTCAACAAGAAACGCAAAAACAATTTCAACAAATAGATTACCCTTATGTATTATGGGTAGTCCCTTTATTAATTGAAAATAATATTCATCATTTGGCTGATAGGGTATTAGTTGTTGATGTTACTGTCGAAGAACAAATTCAACGAACCCTAAAAAGAGATAAGACCAGTTTAGAACAAGTAACTAATATACTTAATGCACAAGTTAGTCGTGAAAAACGACTTAATCATGCCAACGATATAATAACAAACCATACTCATGGCACGGATCTCTCTGACAAGGTAGCAATTCTTCATAACCAGTACTTAACACTAGCAAGAATAAAAAAATAGGAATTAAAATGGGCGAATTAATTACAACAAATTTAATTACTTATGAATACCCAATGAATGAAAAAATTCGTTCGTGGTTGCGCCTTGAAACACTTTTATCTCAAATTTATGAGTTAAGTAATATTACCTCCTACTCTACTGGTATTGCTTTTTTTCGCTCAGTTTCAGAATTAATTGAAATCCTAGATAGAGGAGAGGTTCGTTCTGAGCTTATAAAAGAACTAGAAAAACAACGAACTCGGCTATCTAATTGGGCAGAAGCTCCTAACGCTGATAACCAATTAATATCTACATTACTAAAACAATTATCAGAAACAACATCCAATTTAATGTCCGCAGCACGCTTTGGCCACCATCTACGTACAGATAAAATTATTAGTATGGTACGGCAACGTTTGAGTATTCCTGGTGGCTGTTGTAGTTTCGACCTACCGACTTTACAACTTTGGTTAAATATTCCACAAAATGAACGAGACAAGGTCATTAGTGGCTGGTTGCAAAGCCTCGACCCACTCAATGATGCATTGCAAACTGTTCTAACACTAATTCGGCAAAATGGAATCTTTGAACAAAAAGAGTCTCATAATGGTTTTTATCAAGACAACGTAGAAGGTAAAGAACTGCTACGCATCAAGTTAACTGCAGAACACTTGGTATACCCACAAATCTCTGGCCACAAAACACGATTCGCACTACGTTTTCTACATATCGACAGTGAGAATGGTATACTCCCCGATATTATTAATTTTGAGTTATCCTGTTGCTAGCTAGAGAAATATTTTTATGAGTGAAATCATTGAAGTTAATTGCCCTACATGTAAAAAAATAGTTGTTTGGAATGAAAATAGCCCGTTCCGGCCATTTTGTAGTAAGCGTTGTCAACTTATTGACCTTGGTGAATGGGCTAGTGAAGAAAAACGAATTGCGAGTCAAGGGGATATTTCTGACAGCGATGACTGGAGTGAACAACCAGATAAATAATGTATAAGTCGTGACATCGTAAATTAAGTGGAAAATATATTATTGTGTATTTTCCACTTAATATCATTATCAGCTATTATGTTGATCACTTCTCTGTGTTAATAAATCAACAATGATACGGTTTGCTGGGGGAAATTCTTCAGCTTTAAGCTCATGCTGAGAAACCCAACGCGAATCCTGCCCTTCTCTACCATACGGTTCATTTTCCCATGAAGATACCATAAAAAAATAGAGTGTAATGAAACGGTCATCAAACTCATGGTCAACCCGATGAAATAACTCGTTCTTAGTCACTACAATTCCAACTTCTTCTTCAAGTTCGCGAATTAAAGCGGCTTCAGGTGATTCATTAACTTCAAGTTTCCCACCGGGAAATTCCCAAAAACCAGCCATATGCGTGCCTTCTGGTCGTTTAGTAATAAAAATTTTTTGCTCGGGGTTACGAATAATCCCAGCCGCGATATGCAAATGTTTTTTTTCCATAATTTTTTCGTCAAAAAGGCGGGTTACCCCGCCTTTTTTATATTAATGAGTTAATAGTAAATTAATTTAAACGGCCATGGCATTGCTTGTATTTTTTACCCGAACCACAAGGACAAGGGTCATTACGGCCAATTTTGTGACCTTGGGTTGCAATTTTAGCTTCGGTTTCAGTCATTAAAGATTCAGCGCCCGCTTCATGGCTTAATTGTTGCCTCTTCGCTAAACGCTCAGCTTCTTCACGACGCTGTTGTTCTAATGCTTCAACCTCTTCAGGTAAACGAACTTGTACCTTAGATAAAGTACTAATCACTTCATATTTCAATGCTTCAAGCATGTTAGCAAACATACTGAAAGATTCACGTTTGTATTCTTGCTTAGGATCTTTTTGCGCATAACCACGCAAATGAATACCTTGACGTAAGTAATCCATTGACGCTAAGTGCTCTTTCCATAACGTGTCTAATGTTTGCAACATGACACCTTTTTCGAAATTACGCATCGCTTCCGCGCCAACAATTTCTTCTTTATGATCATAAACTTCAATCGCTTTTGCCATAATACGTTCACGTAATGTTTCTTCGTGTAACTCTGGCTCTTTATCTAACCACTCTTTGATTGGTAAATCGAGGTCAAAATCATTGACTAAACGCTGATGTAGCCCTTCGATATCCCACATTTCTTCAAGTGATTGAGGTGGAATATAGGCATCCATCGTTGTGGTTAATACATCTTCACGAATGCTATCAACCGTTTCTTTAATATCACCGCCATCCAGTAGTTCATTACGCTGAGTATAAATCGCACGACGTTGGTCACTAGCAACATCATCATACTCAAGTAATTGTTTACGGATATCAAAGTTACGGCTTTCAACTTTACGTTGCGCATTAGCAATAGCCTTGGTCACCCATGGGTGTTCAATCGCTTCACCCGGCTTCATACCTAACTTTTTCATCATGCCAGTAACGCGGTCTGAAGCAAAAATACGCATCAGCGCATCTTCCATTGATAAGTAAAAACGAGATGAACCCGCATCCCCTTGACGACCGGCACGACCACGTAACTGGTTATCGATACGACGTGACTCATGACGTTCTGTACCAATAATATGTAAACCACCTGCTGCTAAAACAGCGTCATGACGAACTTTCCAGTTTGCTTTGATTTCATCAATTTGCTCTTGAGTTGGCTCTTCTAATGCAGCAACCTCAGTTTGCCAGCTACCACCTAGCATGATGTCAGTACCACGACCGGCCATATTAGTTGCGATCGTTACAGCTCCAGCTTGACCCGCATTCGCAATGATGTCAGCTTCCATTGCATGGAATTTTGCATTCAAAACATTATGAGCAATTTTAGCTTTTTTCAACGCATTCGAAATCAATTCGGATTTTTCGATTGAAATTGTACCAACAAGAACGGGTTGCCCATTGGCAGTTCTTTCACGAATATCTTCAATAATTGCTGCAAACTTATCAGCTTCGTTCATATAAACGAGGTCAGGTAAATCTTTACGCACCATTGGGCGGTTAGTTGGGATAACAATTGTATCGAGTTTATAAATTGAGCTAAATTCAAAAGCTTCGGTATCCGCAGTCCCCGTCATACCTGCAAGTTTTTCATATAAACGGAAATAGTTCTGGAAAGTAATTGAAGCCAAGGTTTGGTTTTCGTTTTGAATTTCAACGCCTTCTTTCGCTTCTACTGCTTGGTGTAAGCCGTCAGACCAACGACGCCCTTCCATTGTACGGCCAGTGTGTTCATCAACAATAACAATTTGACCGTCTTTTACAATATAATCAACGTCTAAGGTAAATAGCGCATGAGCACGTAAGCCCGCCATCACATGGTGCATTAACATGATGTTAGAAGGTGAATATAAAGACTCTCCTTCATCCATTAAACCTTCTTTTGCTAGAAGCTCTTCGATTAACACCAGTCCACGTTCAGTTATAGTCACTTGACGCGATTTTTCATCGACAGAAAAATGGCCTTCCCCTTGGAAAGTATCTGAATCTTCTTTCTCTTGACGTTGAAGATATGGAATAAGTTTATCAACTTTTTGGTACAGTTCAGAACTGTCTTCTGCAGGACCTGAAATAATCAGTGGTGTACGCGCTTCATCGATAAGAATGGAGTCAACCTCATCCACCAAAGCATAATGCAATTTACGCTGAACACGCTCTTCAGGGCTAAACGCCATGTTATCACGTAGGTAGTCGAAACCAAATTCATTATTAGTACCGTAAGTAATATCTGCCGCATATGCTTCACGTTTTGCAGGCGGGGCCATACCTGGCAGGTTGATACCCACAGTTAAGCCTAAGAATTCAAATAATGGACGGTTATTTTCAGCATCACGTTTGGCTAAGTAATCATTCACCGTAACTACGTGAACCCCTTTACCACTTAATGCGTTGATATAAGCAGGTAATGTTGCTGTTAAAGTTTTACCTTCCCCTGTACGCATCTCTGCGATACAGCGTTCGTTTAGTACCATTCCACCGATAAGCTGTACATCAAAGTGGCGCATACCAAATACACGTTTACTTGCTTCACGAACAGTTGCAAATGCCTCAGGAATGATACTTTCTAAACTTTCACCTTTCGTTAAACGCTCACGAAATTCCACCGTTTTTGCTTTTAACTCATCATCAGATAACTTTTCGAAATCGGGTTCAAGACGGTTAATTTTTTCAACTTCTTTACGTAAACGGCGCAACGTACGGTCATTACGGCTACCAAAAACTTTGGTCAAAATCTTTGTTAACATATTTTAATCTCTAATAATCAATTAATTACTTTAAATTTTTATAAATTTTATGGCGTAAAACAGCACAGCGATGAGCTGTTTTACCATGAATGAAGATTAAACTGTTAACGGGCCGGCACGAATGCCGTGTACTTGAGCAATCCAAATTGCAGGTTGATAGGCAATAATATGGGGATAGTTATAATGACTAAATTGAATAACACTTTCATCCCACTGAAGTGAACGCTGTGCTAACATGGCATACAGCGTGTCTAACATCAGTTGTGGGGCAATAAGCTGTTCAGTCTCTTCTGTTGCAGTGTTTACATCATCGTCTTCTGTCGCCGAAAAAGCAAAAGTTAGCTGCCGAATAACGTTTCTTACCGCATGTTGCTGCCAGTAATTTACTGAATAAGATGACGATGATGACGAAGAGCGTTGGGAATTCTGTTGAGCAAATAAATTGTCAAAAGCATTCACAGCTTGGCTTTGGCGATTAACTGGGGAAGAGTTAACCTGTGTGTGTTGAGATTCTGATAACGCATTTAAAATTGTAGGCAAGCCGACACCCGTGGCAACCACACCTAATAGCAGGTGGGACCAAAAGTATTTTCTTCCGAGTTGTCGCCAAAAATTTAAAATGCCCATCAAACTCTTATATAATGAATAAGTGACAAAATTATTATTTGTAATTCGTTGTTTCATTCTCAGCCGGAGCTAAAAATGAGAGATAGTCATCCACAAGCACTTTTTGATGTTCTTGAAGGATCATTGGCAACATCATCGAACACTTTACAAACTATTCAACGTAATGCAAAAGCGATTATCAAACTGAATCGTGCTGTAAAAGGGTTACTGCCGGCTGAAATCAAACCCATGTGCCGTGTTGCAAACTATCGTAATAATGTTATGGTCATTGAAGTGGCAAACGCCAGTTGGATGACCCGACTTAATTACGAAAAACTCAATCTTCTTTCTGCATTAAGAACGTCCATTCTACCATCTTTATCTTCTATCGACATCAGAATCAATCCCGATCTTATGCGAAAATCGAGGCAAAATAGCTCAGTAACTAAGCAAACAGTCTCAATAAGTCAAAAAATGAACGAACGCCAGATAAGCACACAAACCGCACAAGCACTTTTGAAATTAGCAGAGAATAGCCCGAAGGGATTAAAAGAAAGATTTGAGCGGCTGGCTGCACTAGCCGGAGAGAGTACTAGTGCAACCAACAGAAAGGGCTAACTTCGATTAGCTTTCGAAGATAGCTGCATAATCACGTCTTATGCAAACACCGCTGAAGGTGCTTTGAATGCGACAGGCAATTGAGCTTCGTCTTCAAATGTGACGAGATCCCAAGCTGATTCTTTCGCTAAAACTGCTTGTAACAGCTTGTTATTCAGTGCGTGGCCTGATTTAAACGCGGTGAAAGCGCCAATAATGTTATGTCCACACATGAATAAATCACCAATTGCATCCAACATTTTGTGACGAACGAATTCATCTTCAAAACGTAAACCATCTTCGTTAAGAACTTTATAGTCATCAACAACGATGGCGCAGTCAAAACTACCGCCTAAGCACAAGCCTTTTGATTGCAGATATTCAATATCACGCATAAAGCCAAAAGTACGCGCACGGCTAATTTGATTTACAAATGATTCCGCTGAGAAATCAAGTGAGTAGCGTTGTGTGCTACTATCAATCGCTGGGTGCTGAAAATCAATTGTGAAATCAAGGCTAAACCCATTATAAGGTCGCATTTCAGCCCATTTATCACCATCTTCAACACGTACTGTTTCTTTTATACGTAAAAATTTCTTAGCACAATTTAATTCTTCAATACCGCCATCAAGCAGTAAGAATACAAATGGTGCGGCACTGCCATCCATAATAGGAATTTCAGGCGCATTGACTTCAATAACAATGTTATCGATACCTAACCCTGCTAAGGCAGCATTCAAATGCTCAACAGTCGAAATACGCACGTTATCTTCGTTAACTAAGCAAGTACATAACATGGTGTCACGAACTGATTTCGCATCTGCCGGAAAATCAACCGGTGGATTAAGGTCAGTACGACGGTAGATGACCCCGGTATTGGCCGGCGCTGGACGTAATGTAAGCGTAACTTTCTTGCCGGTATGTAAACCAACACCAGTCGCTGTAATAATACGTTTTAGTGTCCGTTGTTTGATCATCGTATTTTTCTCGCAATGTTATAAGTCCTACTGATCATCATACAAGATAATCAGTAGGAAATTTTAGCACAAAAAGCGGAGAAACCAATATAAATAAAATTAATCGGCCTGCTTACGCAAGAACGCAGGAATATCAAGATAATCTGGTTCTTTATTTGTTTGCGTATTTTGGTCATTGACCGCTTTAGCCGCTGGCTTCTCTTCTGTTAATGAAGACATGCTATTTTGCATTTGCTGATAGCGCTGTTCCATTGACGCCTGCTGAGACATCTTGTTGCTAACTAGAGTAATTTCTGGACGTTTGTCCATACCAATACCTGTAGCAACAACAGTGACACGCAGTTCTTCGTGCATTTCTGGGTCAAGAGATGTACCGATTACCACAGTTGCATTATCAGATGCGAAGGCACGGATAGTGTTACCCACCGTTTCAAACTCATCCAAGCGCAGGTCGAAACCAGCTGTAATGTTAACCAACACACCACGTGCACCAGACAGGTCGATATCTTCAAGAAGTGGACTAGAAATAGCCATTTCTGCCGCTTCTTCTGCTCTATCTTCACCACGAGCAACACCTGACCCCATCATTGCGTAGCCCATTTCTGACATCACAGTACGTACGTCAGCAAAGTCTACGTTCATTAAACCTGGGCGTGTAATCAGTTCAGCGATACCTTGTACTGCACCTTTTAGTACGTCATTTGCCGCACCAAAAGCATCCAGTAATGAGATACCACGACCAAGTACTTTCAATAATTTATCATTTGGGATAGTGATCAGTGAGTCAACATGTTTTGACAACTCAGTGATACCTGCCTCTGCAAATGCCATGCGCTTTTTACCTTCGAAATTAAAAGGTTTAGTCACGACAGCAACTGTCAGAATACCCAATTCTTTGGCAACCTCGGCAACGACCGGAGCTGCACCAGTCCCTGTACCGCCACCCATACCTGCTGCGATAAAGACCATATCCGCGCCATCTAAAGCATTACGCAGCGCCTCACGGTCTTCTTCAGCGGCATTACGGCCAACTTCAGGGTTTGCACCTGCACCCAGACCTTTGGTAATACCGGTACCGATCTGGATAGTTTGTCCAACTGCGGTTTTACGCAGCGCTTGTGCATCTGTATTGACAGCGAAGAATTCAACGCCTTCAATACGTTCACGCACCATGTGTTCAACGGCGTTACCGCCGCCGCCGCCAACGCCGATGACTTTAATCACCGCATCGTTGGTTAGCTCCATTGGTTCAAACATAATGTCTCTCCGTTTTGTGCTTACTACTTTTGAAGCTAATAATATGCTTCTTTATCAAAATTAAAATTCTTTTCTCAGCCAACTGGTGATTTTACTAAACCATCCACTAACTGATGCACGTTTTTCTACTTCGGTATCATCGCCTAAATGGCTTTCTTTACCGTAATGCAGAAGCCCTACTGCTGTTGAATAATATGGCTCCTGCGCATAATCCGTTAACCCTGTGATGTTGAGCGGTGTACCAATTCGCACTTGCGTATGGAACACTTTTTGCGCACATTCGACTAGACCATCAATTTGTGCGGCCCCACCAGTCAACACGATACCAGCTGCCAAATGGTGTTTGACACCTTGTTGGCGTAACTGTTCCTGTAAATTTAAAATTTCTTCATTTACTAAGTTTAACAGCTCAGTATACCTTGGCTCTATCACTTCTGCTAAGGTTTGACGCTGTAAGCTTCTTGGTGGTCGCCCACCAACACTTGGTACTTCCACGGTCTCGTCTTTACTCACGATAGAACCGACTGCACACCCATGACGCACTTTGATGGCTTCTGCATCACTGGGTGGTGTTCCAAACGCATAAGCGATGTCGCTTGTCACCACATTGCCTGCATACGGGATGACTTTTGTATGGCGCAAAGCCCCGCCAGTGTAAACCGCCATATCCATAGTGCCGCCACCGATATCAACGACACATACACCTAATTCACGCTCATCTTCCGTTAAAACGCTATAACTTGCAGCGAGACCGGCAAAAATAAGCTGGTCAACTTTTAACCCACAACGTTCAACGGCTTTAACAATATTTTTTGCCATATCGTTATGGCAGGTGATCAAATGGACTTTGGCTTGCATACGTACACCGGATAAACCAACCGGGTTTTTAATCCCTTCTTGGTAATCTATTGCAAATTCTTGCGGTATCACGTGCAAAATTCTGTGCTCATCGCGAACACGTACCGATTTTGCTGTATGCACAACACTGTCAACATCTTCTTGCGTCACTTCTTCTTCTGAAACTGGCACCATACCAATCTCATTTTGGCAACTGACGTGCTTACCCGATAGCGCAAGGTAAACCGATGAAATTTGGCAGTCAGCCATGAGTTCTGCCTGATCAATGGCTCTTTGTACACATTTTACCACTGATTCAAGATCGTTTACGCCACCTTTGTCCATTCCACGAGATGGACAACTTCCCACCCCAATAATATTAACCATACCATCGGGCAGAATTTCGCCAACAAGGGCTGATACCTTGGAAGTTCCAATTTCAAGGCCTACCACTAATTTTCTGTCCGTTGCTTTAATCATTTTTTCTGCCTAATTTTTGTTATTAGTCATCGTCTTTATTGTAACTCCGGTGGAGCATCAACCAACAGTGGCGCCCAGCCCACCGCAGCACCACTGGAATAACGTAAGTCAACATAGTCAACGCGTTTATCCGTTGTTTGCTGCAAAAGCGGATACAGTTCAAGGAACCTATTTAACCGCTCTGACACATCTTTCTTACCCAATTCGATTCTAACATCGTTGTCTAAAATAATTTGCCATGCATTTCTGGCTGTCATCGATAGCGATTTTAGCTTTAGATTATGTGCAGCTAATGTGTTCTTAAAGACTGCGAACTCTTTAAGAACCTCTTTTTGGCTACCTTGTGGCCCATAAAGCAACACATAATCGCCTTTACCATTTTCACTAACCGGTAAGTTAAATACCCGACCTTGTTCATCCACCATGTTTTGGTCGTTCCACCTAGCGAATGGGCGGTATTCAACAATATGAATTTTCAATTCATCTGGCCATTGTTTACGCACAGTCACTTGGCGTACCCATGGCATCATGCTTATTTGCTTCTGGATAGCGTTGACATCGACGGTCATAAACGTCCCCGGCTGCCCTAGCGCTAAAATAGCCTTTCTAACATCATCATTTTTGGTGTAATGGCGCTCACCCGTTAACACTAACTTGGACATCGGCAGCCGATCCGCATCTTTCATCCAAGTCATTACCATCCAACCACTCCAGATGATAGTGCCAACCACAAATAGGAAGAAAAATAACCCACCTAAAAATGCACCATTACTAGGTCCTCCTGAACGAGGATCCTCATCGTTCTTTTGATTATGATGCCTAACATTTAGTGCTGCTTGTGACATATCAACGAGCCAATCTCAAAATTTGCACAACTAACTGTGAAAAACTCATACCTGCCTGACGAGCAGCCATCGGTACTAGGCTATGGCTTGTCATACCTGGCGATGTATTAACTTCCAACAGATAAAATTGGCCATCGCTGCCTTGCATTACATCAACTCGCCCCCAGCCTTCACAACCAACAACTTGGTAAGCTTTCAGCGCTAAGTCTGCGAGTTCTGACTCAAGCTGTTCATCTAAACCACTCGGGCAAAAATATTGAGTTTCATCAGATAAATATTTCGCTTCGTAGTCATAAAAAATACCTGGTGGTTGAATACGAATTGACGGTAGAGTGTTGCCTCCTAACACCGCGACCGTGAACTCAGGACCACTCAGCCATTTTTCAATTAACAACGTTTCATCAAATTGAAACGCAAGATCCAGTGCAGCAGGCAATGCCTCTAAGTTATCAACTTTACTCATACCAACACTGGAGCCTTCAAGGCTTGGCTTCACGATAAGAGGTAATCCGAGAAATTGCACTTTAGCGACAATTTGCTCATAAGAAGCCTGCTTATACTGCTGCTTTGTTAAGTAAACATACGGCGATACACTTAACCCTGCACCTTGCCATAATTGTTTTGTTCTCAACTTATCCATACTCAGCGCTGAAGCCATAACACCACTGCCGGTATAAGGCAGATTTAGTGTTTCTAACAGCCCCTGTAATGTACCGTCTTCACCACCGCGGCCATGTAACGCAATAAAAACTTTATTGAAACCTGCATCTTTCAATGTTTCTACAGGGAAATCTTGAGGGTCGATAGGATGTGCATCAATACCTGCTTGGCGTAGCCCTGCCAGCACAGCATTTCCTGACTGAAGTGAAACTTCACGTTCAGCAGATGAGCCTCCTAATAGAACCGCAACTTTCTCTGTCATTTTTATTCCTCAATCATCGGTGGCTGTAATTTTGCTTCTGCTAGGCTTTTGGCTATTTTACCAATATTTCCTGCGCCTTGAACTAAAATTAAATCATTTTCATCAAGAGTTTGAGCTAAAATATGTGGAATTTGTTCAATATCTGCAACATAAATAGGATCAATCTGACCACGACCACGAATTGAGCGGCACAATGAGCGGCTATCCGCACCCGGCACATGCTTTTCGCCCGCTGAATATACGTCTAACATTAGCAGCACATCAACCTGCCCCAAAACATTCACAAAATCATCGTATAAGTCACGAGTACGGGTATAACGATGCGGTTGGAATACCATAACAATGCGTTTATCTGGCCAACCCGCTCTCGCAGCTTTAATCGTTGCATCCACTTCTGTTGGGTGGTGGCCATAGTCATCGACTAGCATCACTTCACCCTCTTTGCCATTCACATTACGCAGAGGGAAATTCCCTAAGAAATCAAAGCGGCGCCCCGTACCTTGAAACTCAACTAGTGCAGATAAAATATGTAAATCGTCAATACCTTCTTCTGTGGCAACAGCTACTGCGGCTGTCGCATTGAGCGCATTGTGACGTCCCGGTGCATTTAGAACCACAGTCAGCTCTGGCATATTTTCACGAGCAATGGTGAAAAAGCCTTGATTTCCTTTTTGCTCATATTGCGTAATACGCACATCAGCATCTTCACTAAAACCATAAGTAGTAATGTAGCGACCAATTTTAGGTAGCAACGAACGAATGACAGGATCATCAATACACATTACTGCACGCCCGTAGAACGGCAGATTATGCAAGAAATTAATAAATGTATTCGTTAAATTATCGAAGTCGCCTTGGTAAGTATCCATATGGTCAGCTTCGATATTTGTCACGACCGCAACTAACGGTTGCAAATGTAAAAACGATGCATCGCTTTCATCGGCTTCTGCAATCAAGTAACGGCTACTACCTAAACGTGCGTGTGTTCCTGCTGATTTAACTAACCCCCCATTCACAAATGTGGGGTCAAGACCTGCTTGTGCATAAATCCCAGAAATCATTGCTGTAGTGGTCGTTTTCCCGTGGGTACCTGCAACGGCAATACCATGACGGTAACGCATTAATTCAGCCAACATTTCCGCACGACGAATAACAGGAATACGCAATTCTTTGGCGGCTTGAATTTCAGGGTTCTCACTCGAGATAGCCGTTGATACGACAACAACACTCGCGTCTTCAACGTTCTCTGGGCGGTGATTAAAGTAAATCGTTGCCCCTAATGCGGTTAATTGTTGAGTCACTGCATTCGGTGCTAAATCTGAACCACTAATTTCATAGCCTTCATTTGCCAACACTTCAGCGATACCACCCATGCCAGCACCGCCGATGCCGACAAAATGGATGTGCCTAACTCTTCTCATTTCTGGCACTGATGTTCTTAATTTCGCTAATTGTTGTGTATTCACTATATTTCTTCGCTTCTAATTAATTCGATATCAATTATGGCTAATATTATTTAGCCACTTCGCAAATCACGGTAGCAACTCGCTCAGTTGCGTCTGTAATTGCACAGCTATGCGCTTTTTCGGCCATTGAGAGTAATTCGTTTCTATCCCATTGTTCTAATAAGCTCGCCACAGCATCTGCGGTAAATTGTGATTGTTCTAAAATTTTAGCCGCTCCCGCTTTTTCTAGCGGTAATGCATTCCAATATTGTTGACGATCTTTATGTTGAAAAGGCACAAAAATAGCCGGTAAACCTGCGGCTGCAATTTCACTTACGGTTAGTGCGCCAGACCGACAAACAACAATATCTGCCCATGCGTAAGCTTGCGCCATATCATCAATAAATTCAGTAACTTTATACTCAGAATTGACTGAAACTTGCATGTGCTCATTATACAATGCTTCTGTCGATTCCTTACTGCCTTTTCCCGCTTGATGCCAGATATTTAACTGTTTGCCTACTTTTTCAGCAACCAGAGGCATCACTTGATTTAAAATCCGTGCCCCTTGGCTACCACCGACAACCAATACGCGTATAGCGCCTTCTCGGCCTGCTAAACGTTCCTGTGGTGCAGGTAGAGCCAAAACATCTTCCCGTACTGGATTCCCTACAACTGGTGCGTCAGGAAATGCCCCCGGAAAGGCTTGTAATACTCTTTTGGCAATTCGAGATAGCCATTTATTCGTTAACCCTGCAATACCATTTTGTTCATGAAGCACCACGGGTACACCACATTGCCATGCCGCAATACCACCGGGCCCCGAAACATAGCCTCCCATGCCTAATACAGCATCTGGCTGATAACGCTTGATAATTGTTTTTGCTTGGCGAATTGCTTTATAAATACGCCATGGCGCCCCCAGTTGGGCGGCAATGCCTTTACCCCTGAGGCCAGAAATTTGAATAAATTCAATATCGATACCGTGTTTAGGCACTAATGTTGCTTCCATTCGGTCAGCCGTGCCTAACCAACGGATTTCCCACCCTTGAGCCTGCAAATAATGTGCCACGGCTAAACCTGGAAAAACATGTCCTCCAGTTCCACCTGCCATGACGAGTAATTTCTTTGCCTGACTCATTTAGTGCTCCTTACAAACGCCTGCGCTTTTTCAAGGCGTGTTTCAAAATCAATTCTCAGTAATATCGCAATGGCAGCAGCCATTACCAGTAAACTCGAACCACCATAACTAATTAATGGCAATGTTAACCCTTTTGTCGGTAACATACCGGATGCAGCCCCAACGTTAACTAAGGCTTGGAAGGTAAACCAAATACCAATTGAACAAGCTAAATAACCACCGAATAATTGGTTTGACATCAATGCGCGACGGCCAATCATCATTGCTCTAAATGCCAACATAAAGACCATCAGCAGAACCAATACAACGCCAAAGTACCCGAGCTCCTCAGCTAAAACCGAGAAAATAAAGTCTGTGTGTGCTTCTGGCAAATACTCTAATTTTTGTACTGAATTACCAAGCCCTTGCCCAAACACTTCACCACGACCAAAAGCCATTAAAGATTGGGTTAGCTGATAACCACTGCCAAACGGGTCATCCCACGGGTTCAAAAACGATGTAACACGACGTAAGCGGTACGGCTCGAACCAAATCAAAGCCAATACCCCCACTGCGCAAGCGGCAATACCAATAATAAACGGCGCTAACCTTGCGCCCGCTAAAAATAACAATCCCAGAGTGGTAACCACTAATACGATAACGGTCCCTAAGTCAGGCTGTAATAAAAGCAATGACGCCATAACAATCAAAATACACATCGGTTTAATAAAGCCAAGAAAACGGGTTCTGACTTCATCGGATTTACGCACCAAGTAACTGGACACATAGCAAAACAACGTAAATTTCGAAATTTCTGCTGGTTGAATTTTTACCAAACCGATGTCTATCCAGCGTGATGCCCCGTTAACTGAACTTCCTGCAACCAGCACCACCAATAGCATGCCAAGTGAAACCATCAAAAAAATGAAATTGTACTTTTCCCAAACTGCCATCGGGATACGCATGACACCCAACGCTAAAATAAATGCGATAACGATATACACCACATCACGCTTAGCGAAATAGAACGGGTCTTCTGTTAAGCGTTGGCCAACTGGCATGGAAGCGGATGTGACCATGATAAAACCCACTGCGGCTAAACCGAATGCCAACCACACTAATGTACGGTCGTAAAGCGTTGAGCCTGAAATCACGCCATTTTTTTCACCAATGACCCAATTTTTTAAACGCATCGCACCCGGTATCGTCATTAACCTAACTCCTGGGCTAATTGAGCAAAGACAGTTCCACGCTGCTCAAAACTTTTAAACTGATCCAAACTGGCACATGCAGGGGATAACAGCACCATGTCCCCCGCTTTTAATTGTGGCGCAATTTGGCGTAAGCTTTGTTCCATAGTCTCAGTCAATACTGATTTTTCAGGTGCCATATAAGCTAATGTTTTCCCATCGCGACCAAAGCAATATAAGCGGTAGTTATCAGCAGCAATATATTGTTTTAATGGTGAAAAATCAGCTGACTTGCCATCCCCACCTAATAATAAATAGATATTGCCATCCACATGTAACCCATTTAACGCCGCTTCTGTACTTCCAACATTTGTGGCTTTAGAGTCATTAATCCAGCGAACACCGTTATTGAATAACACTAATTCGAAACGATGTGCTAACCCCTTATATTCTTTCAATACTTGAAGGCAAGCTGGGCGAGGAATATCCACTGCATCCGCCAATGCTAACGCGGCTAACGCATTAAGGTAATTGTGTTGGCCGGTTAAGTGCATTTCATTGACATCTAATAGCTCTTTTCCTTGAGCCACTAACACCCGTTTTTGGGTATCAAAGAAATAATCACCACTATTTAAGCCAAAGCTAATGCATTCATCCAAAGTATGATTAGCGGGTAAGGTCAGTATATCTTGTACGTTAACAATGCAGTTTTGAGCATTGTGATAAATTTTTAATTTCGCTTCACGGTACTGTTCTAGACCTAATGGATATCTATCCATATGATCTTCACTAATATTTAAGACTGTCGCGGCGGTCGCTTCTAGGCTTGAGGTGGTTTCTAATTGGAAGCTGGAAAGTTCTAAAACGTACAGATTATGCCCTGCATTGAGTAATGAAAGTGCTGGCGTACCAATGTTGCCACCTACACCAACTGAAATACCCGCTGCTTTAGCCATTTCTCCAACCAATGACGTGACAGTGCTTTTACCATTTGAACCTGTAATCGCGACAATCGGTGCATCTGCTTCACGGCAAAATAATTCGATATCACCCACAATTTCGATGCCATTTTCTGCGGCCTGCTGTAATTGAGGGGTCGCTAACGCGATTCCTGGACTAGCAACAATTAAATCGGCGGCCTGTAACCAGCTATTATTCAAACTACCACTATGGCACTCTACATTTTCTGGGAGTTTATCTACACCAGGCGGTACTGCACGGGTATCCATAACGCGAGGCACCACGCCGCGCTCAAGGAAAAAGTGAACGCAAGATAGGCCGGTGATCCCCAGCCCAATAATAACGACGTTCTTACCCTGATAATCAACCATCTTAACGCACCTTCAAGGTTGCCAGCCCAATCAGGACTAGCATTAACGAGATAATCCAGAAACGCACGATAACACGTGGTTCTGGCCAACCCTTCAATTCATAATGGTGGTGAATTGGTGCCATACGGAAAATACGTTGTCCACGCAATTTAAATGAACCGACTTGTAAAATAACTGACAGCGTCTCAACGACGAACACACCGCCCATAATCACTAATAAAAACTCTTGGCGCAGTAATACCGCAATAGTCCCTAGTGCACCGCCAAGCGCCAATGAGCCGACATCGCCCATAAATACTTGCGCTGGGTATGTGTTAAACCATAAGAAGCCTAACCCTGCCCCCACAATGGCAGTACAGACAATCACCAGTTCACCTGCATGGGGTAAAAATGGAATATGTAAGTAACTGGCAAAGTTGACGTTACCTGTTGCCCATGCCACTAATGCAAAACCTGCGGCAACAAATACCGTTGGCATGATAGCTAAGCCATCCAAGCCATCGGTTAGGTTTACTGCGTTACTGGTTCCAACAATCACAAAATAGGTCAGCAAAATATACAACATGCCCAGTTGTGGCATTACGTCTTTAAAAAATGGTACAACTAACTGAGTTGCTGGGGTATCTTTACCAATCGCGTACATGGAAAAGGCAACAATTAACGCAATCACGGATTGCCAGAAATATTTCCAACGCGCGATTAAGCCACGAGTGTCTTTACGAACCACTTTCCGGTAGTCGTCAACAAAACCGACAATGCCATACCCAACTAGCACGAGTAGTACACACCAAACGTAAGGGTTGTCTAATCGAGCCCATAACAATGTTGAAACGGTAATTGAAAATAAGATCAATAACCCGCCCATAGTTGGGGTCCCACGCTTACTAAAGTGAGACTCAGGGCCTTCGTTACGAACGACTTGACCAATTTGCATTTTCTGCAGGTAAGCAATTAAATGAGGCCCCATCCACAGAGCAATGGCGAGTGCCGTCAGCAAACCGACAATGGCCCTGAACGTCAAATAAGAAAAGACGTTCAGAACAGAAAACTTGTGGACTAACATTTCGGCAAGCCAGACTAACATTCGAAGCACTCCTTCAATGCATTCACAACATCTTCCATCGCGGAGCTGCGTGAACCTTTAACTAAAATAGAAACAACGTCCTTCTGCTGCGCTAGCGGAATTAGTCGGGTTAATAAATCTGCTTTCACTGTGAAGTGCTCACCACACTCACTAAATTGGCTGATCAACTCACTTAACTGACCAACACTGAATACCTTATCTAAACCCGCCTGCTTAGCGGCAACACCTACACGTTGGTGGCAATCTTCGGCATAATCACCCAGTTCCCCCATATCCCCTACCACTAAGATGCGGTAACCCGGCATTTTTTCGAGGACCTGAATTGCTGCGATCATTGAGCCATCATTGGCGTTATAAGTGTCATCTAATACCACTTTGTGTTCACTCAAGCGCACAGGGTATAAACGCCCAGGTACCGCTTGCGTTTTTGCTATGCCGTTTTTGATATCTTCTAGGCTAGCGCCGACAGAAATCGCCAATGCACTTGCCGCTAACACATTAGCAATGTTATGCCGCCCTGGTAATGGCAAGGTGATATCGACACTACCAACAGGGGTATGTAACACAAAATCTGTTGTTAGCTGTTTCACTTGAATATCAGAAGGATAGAAATCCGCTTTTGCTTGTGAAGTTAGCGAGTAATACCAAACAGTTTGGCGTGGCTGAAACTGCCATTTTTCACTGTAGCTATCAAGGTTAACAATTGCGGTTCCTTCTTCTGGAACACCTTGGTAAATTTCACCTTTGGCTGTCGCAACCCCTTCCGGTGAACCAAAGCCCGCTAAGTGCGCAGCAAATAAATTGTTAACTAACGCCGCTTCTGGTTTAACAATATTGGTTGTGTAGGCGATTTCATTTGGGTGATTAGCACCCATTTCTATCACAGCGAATTCATCATCATTTGTTAAACGAAATAGTGTCAAAGGCACACCAATATCGTTGTTTAAATTACCGGCGGTATATAAGGTTTTACCGCGCTCAGATAAAATGGATGCGGTCATTTCTTTAACAGATGTTTTGCCCGAAGAGCCCGTCAAGCCAACGATTCGAGCTCTGCTCTGCTGACGAACCCATGCAGCCAATTGGCCCATCGCAATACGCGAGTCTTTCACGATAACTTGAGGGCAATCTACATTCAGCTTGCGCTCAACAAGTAACGCTTTAGCTCCCGCAACCACCACTTGTTGTGCGAAATCATGGGCGTCAAAGCGTTCACCTTTTAAGGCAATAAATAGGCAATTTTCAGCAATTTTGCGGCTATCGGTACTAACAGAGCTAATCAAAACATTGGTATCTGGAGCAGACTCAATCTGCCCTTGGGTAATCTGTGCCAGCTGAGCGAGTGTTAAAGAGATCATGCGATTACCCCCAACAAACGTGCCACCGTTAAACGGTCGGAGTAATCTAGCTTGCGCTGACCAATAATTTGATAATCTTCATGACCTTTGCCGGCAATCACAATCACATCATCAGGAGATGCCTGCAAAATGGTGTTTGTCACTGCTTCTGGACGACCTGGAATGGCCAAGGCACGGCTGGAATCTAATAGTCCAGCCATGATGTCATTAATAATGTCGATAGGGTCTTCGCTGCGCGGGTTGTCATCTGTGATCACGATTTTATCTGCATATTCTTCTGCTGCGGCTCCCATCAGAGGGCGCTTACCTTTGTCACGGTCACCACCGCAACCAAATACACACCATAATTGCCCTTTGCAATGTAAGCGTGCTGCCGCTAAGGCTTTTTCTAAGGCATCAGGAGTATGCGCATAATCAACAACAACTGTCGGTTTATTCGGTGCACTAAACACTTCCATACGGCCGCAAACTGGTGACAATGAAGATGTAGCAGCCAGCAGTTTGTTTAACGGATAATCCATCATCAGCAAAGTTGCCATTGCCACTAATAAGTTGCTGACATTAAATGCTCCCATCAATGGGCTTTCAAAGTCACCATTTCCCCATGAGGAATCAAAATGGATAGTAGCGCCTTTGTCGTGGTATTCCACTTCCGTTGCTTTTAACCATGGACCTTGCCAATCTTGAGGAATTTTGTTTTCCATGGTCACCGCGCACGCTTGTGGTAAACGCTGCAGCCACTTCAAACCAATCGCATCATCCGCATTGATAATTTGCGATTTTGTATTATGTGTGGAAAACAATAGCCATTTCGCGGCTTCATAGCTTTCCATATCGCCGTGATAATCAAGGTGATCACGGCTTAAATTAGTGAACACAGCAGCATCGAACTGTAAGTCTGCGACACGGCCTTGTACTAATCCATGGGAAGAAACTTCCATCGCTGTTAATGTTGCTTTTTGGTTCAATAACTGGGTCAATTCAAGTTGAATATCTACCGCAGAGCCCGTGGTATTTTCGCTTGGTGACACATGGCCTAATAGGCCATTACCCACGGTTCCCATTACTGCACTAGTTTCCCCTAGCCCTTGAGCCCACTGAGCAATTAATTGTGTGGTGGTGGTTTTACCGTTAGTCCCCGTCACACCAACGAGTTTCATTCTTGCAGAAGGTTGGTGGTAAAACTCACCGGCCAGTGCAGATAAACGGTTATTCAGGTCATTCAAATAAATAACAGGTACGCCATGAACGAAACGAATTTCGCCTTCAACGGCTTCACCTTCCGCCTCTGCTATTACAGCGGAAACCCCTTGAGCAATCGCTTGAGGAATATAGTGTCGCCCATCCGATTGATGACCTTTTATTGCAATAAACAGATCGCCCGCGGCAGCCTTTCGACTGTCTAGCGTCATCTCACGCAGTGAGATTGGAGTTGTGCTCACACCAAAGGGTGAGAGTAGATCACAAAGATTACGATCTGCCACTTTTAACCTCTTTTTGACTATTTACGATTTCATTTTGTTCGTTTGGTTGCAATGCGTCGGGTTCAACGTTCATCAACCGCAAGACCCCACCCATGATTGAGCCAAATACGGGGGCAGAAACCGCACCACCATAGTATTTACCTGCACTTGGCTCATTGATAAGCACAACTAACGCATAGCGTGGATTACTCGCAGGCGCAACACCTGCGGCATAAGCTAAATATTTATTAACATAGCGCCCTTCAGGGCCCACTTTTTTTGCTGTACCGGTTTTAATGGCAATGCGATAGCCTTTAATGGCTGCTCGAGCTCCCCCGCCGCCGGGTAGAGCTACACTCTCCATCATATGCACCACAGTACGCATAATTGGCTCAGGAAAAACACGCGTCCCTGGCACGGGAGGGTCAACTTTAGTGATTGATAGAGGCCGGTAAATACCGAAACTCCCTATCGTTGCATAGGCTCGCGCTAACTGTAACGGTGTTACCATTTGCCCGTAGCCAAAAGAAAAGGTGGCCCTTTCTAAATCAGACCACCGTGTTTTTTTACTTGGAAAGATGCCACTACTTTCCCCGACTAACCCCAGATTAGTCGGCTTGCCAAACCCAAAGCGGCTATACACATCCACCAGCTCAGTGGCAGGCATCGCTAACGCAAGTTTTGAAACACCTACGTTACTCGACTTCTGTAAAATCCCAGTAATAGTTAGCTCAGCGTATCGTGCTACGTCTTTGATCTCATGACCACTAATACGATACGGATAAGTATTAATTACTGAGTTTTCTTTAATAATTTTGTTATGTAGCGCACTCATTACCACCATAGGTTTTACTGTTGAGCCCGGCTCAAAAATATCCGTAATGGCGCGGTTACGCATCGCATCCATTGATGTACCCGTTAAATTATTTGGGTTATAGGATGGGCTATTCGCCATTGCTAAAATTTCACCGGTATGAACATCAACTAAAATTGCCACACCCGATTCCGCTTTATTTTCCTGCACGCCACGTGTTAATTCACGGTAAACAATGGATTGAATACGTTCATCAATGCTTAATGTCAGATTATGCGCAGCTTGGCTGTCAATAGACGAAATGGTTTCAATCACTCGCCCATTACGGTCTTTACGGACTGTACGTTCACCCGGCGCACCTTTTAACCAACGGTCAAAGCTTTTTTCGACGCCTTCAATCCCTTCACCATCAATGTTTGTTACCCCCAACAAGTGAGCGGTAACTGGGCCTGATGGGTAATAACGACGAGATTCTTTGCGTAAGTAAATACCCGGTATTTTTAATTTTTTAACGTAATCACCAATAGATGGGTTAACTTGGCGCGCTAAATACACAAAACGGCCTCTTGGATTGGCCGATATTTTGCTCGTAATTTGTTCTAATGGAATTTCAAGTGCGTCTGCCAGTGCTTTCCAGTGTTCGTCATTGCTTATTCCCCCTTTTTCAAACACCTCTTTGGGGTCTGCCCAGATCGCATTGACTGGCACACTCACGGCAAGTTGCCGCCCTTCTCGGTCGCTAATCATTCCTCGTGATGTCGCAACTTCTTGCACTCGTAAAGAGCGCATATCGCCTTCTTTCACCAGTTTCTCTGGCGCAATAATTTGCAGATAAGCCACCCGCGTTAGCAACCCTGCTAACGCTAAGACAATGCATCCGCACAGCAAAATAAAGCGCCAGCGGACAAAGCTGGTACTTTCTTCTTGTTTCTTATTTTTCGCTGTTTTTGGTGCTTTCATTAGGAACCTTTTTATTGCTTAGAAACAATAATTTTTTCTTGTGATGGTTCAACTTGCACCATCTGTAATTTTTCAACCGATAAACGTTCTATTCGGCTATGGCTCGCAAGGGCGTTTTCTTCAAGGATCAAATTACGCCATTCGATATCTAACAAGTCTTTTTCTTCATACAACTTATCTTTTGCGGCCGTTAGTAAACGAGTTTCATGTGCCGTCGTTACCACAAAAACAGCACTGATAATAATTGCCACTAATAAAATCAAAGGAACGATGCCATAACGAAATAAATCACGCCCAATGACGCGAGCTAGGCTGTGCCTTTCTGGAACCATTATTCCGCCGCCTTCTCAGCAAACCGCAACACAGAACTACGTGCGCGTGGATTTTCATCAATTTCGTTTTCCGAAGGTTTCATCTTACCTAGGTCACGTAACTGCGCTGCACCTAACTCTTTAATCTGCGCTTCAGTAAGAGGAATACCTGCTGGCACCGATGGACCTTTACAATTTTTGCGAATAAACCGTTTTACTAACCTGTCTTCCAACGAATGGAAACTGATAACTGATAAACGCCCTTGTGGTGCTAAAACGTTCATTGCGCCTTCTAACGCTTTTTCTATTTCTTCCAATTCACTGTTGATATAAATTCGAATGGCTTGGAAGCTACGCGTCGCTGGGTGCTTATGTCGGTCTTTCATTGGACTAACTTTTGCAATTAATTCAGCAAGATGCCGTGTGCGTGTTAACGGTTCTTCTTCCGGGTTATGATTACGCTCAACAATCGCTCTCGCAATTCGTTTCGCAAAACGCTCTTCACCAAAAGTTTTTAAAACCCAAGCTATGTCATCCGCTTCTGCGTCCATCAACCATTGCTGTGCAGATTGCCCTTTGGTTGGGTCCATCCTCATATCTAACGGCCCGTCACGCATAAAGGAAAAACCGCGTTCAGGGTCATCTAACTGGGGTGAAGAAACGCCTAAATCCAGCAGTACGCCATCAATTTGCCCGACTACCCCTTCTTCTTCCACATACTCTGCAATCGCAGAAAATGGGCCATGTTTAATCTTAAAACGAGGGTCATCAATAGTTTGAGCCGCTTTTATTGCCTCTGGGTCACGGTCTATGGCGATTAAACGACCATTTTCGCCAAGCTGACTTAATATCAACCTTGAATGACCACCACGACCAAATGTGCCATCAATGTAGATACCGTTAGGTTTAATGTTTAAGCCATTAACGGCTTCATCCAGTAATACTGTTACGTGTTTAAATTGCTGTTGCGTCATTATTAAAGTGACAAATCCTGTAAGCGGGCTGAAAGTGGTTCATTGGTAAGGCGCTCAGCGGCAATATCATCTTCCACTTGCTGATACCAAGTTTGTTCATCCCAAAGTTCAAATTTATTAATCTGGCCAACCAACATGACCTCTTTGGTTAGCCCTGCGTGTTGACGCAATGTACTGGCTAACAAAAGACGCCCCGCGTTGTCCATTTGGCATTCACTTGCATGGCCCAATAACAGCCGTTGCACGCGTCGTTCAGCAGGGTTCATCGTCGATAACCGAGAAAGCTTTTCTTCGATAATCTCCCACTCAGGTAAGGTATAAAGCAGCAGACATGGCTGGTGAAGGTCAATGGTACAAACCATTTGCCCTTTCGATTCCTCGTTCAGCATTCCTCGATAACGAGTCGGCACGGTTAGACGCCCTTTGCTGTCGAGATTAACCAGTGTTGCCCCACGAAACATACCCGATTAAACCCCTTTTATTTCCAAGCCACCCACTTTACCCCACAATTCACCACATATAAAGTTTACGAATGGTATGAAAACGTTGTCAAGCCAGTCGCACTCAGCTTTAGCTTTATTTACAGAACAATTCAGAAAAAATAAGGGTAGGTAAAATATGACTTGGAAAGAAAATGTGAAATAACAAGTTGATATAATTAATATATTTTATAAAGTGCAACTTAAATAAGCGAGATCACTCTAGATTGCTGCAAAATCATACAAATCATTATAAATTCAACTTAAGTCTCATTTTTAATCAGTATATCTTGTACCGGTTATTTACTTTTATTGAGTCCCCAAATAATCATTAATATCTAACAATGGTAAAAATACCCCGAAAGAAAAATAAAACCATTAAATATCAACACAATAAATAACTGTTTTAATAAACAGTATTTAATTTTAAATATTTATCGCACAAATCAGTAATACATCTACAATAAATTTATATTAATTTAATCATCCGATTTAGCTTTCATTTTAAAATCAGCAATAAATATCTTAAGATAAATCCTAAAGTTAAATATTTACCTACTTTTAGCTTATAAAAAAAAAGCCCCTACAAGATAGGGGCCGTTATATTACTCATTATTGTGACCAACATCACTCATTATCGTGTAAATATTCACTGTTCGATTAAAGTTAAGTCTATTTTACTACTGCTTATTTACTACTGCTTACGACCTAAACTTCCACGACGGCATAAATCACGGCGAATACGAGTAATACCAGGTTCTGGTTTTTGCTTTTCATCAAGGCTGGCAAGTACTAATTCTAAAATACGTTCAGCGATATCCCTATGGCGTTGTGCAAGGGAAAGCACTGGGCACTCGAGAAAATCTAATAACTCATTATCACCAAATGTGGCAATGACCATGTGTTCAGGTAAACGACCACTACGTTTCAACGCAACATCTAATACACCTTGTAGTAAGGAAAATGATGTTGTAAATAACGCGTCAGGCATCTCGTTACCGCTATCAAGCCAATGTGCAAAAACCTCTGCTGCTGAATCGCGTTCATAGCTATTTGCATACAGATAATCAATCTTGCGCGGGTCTTCATGCCATGCTTTACGGAAACCTTGCTCGCGTAAATAGCTGACAGACAGTTCAGGTAACGCCCCCAAATACAATACGGATTCAGCATTAAACTTGCGTAGTTCTGCTGAAATCATGAAAGCATCTTCTTGGTCATCACCAACGACACTAATAAAATGCTCTTTTTCAAGGGCTCTATCAAGTGCGATAATCGGTAAAGAACGGTTCGCCCAACGCTGATAAAACGGGTGTTCCGGCGGTAAAGCTGTCGAAACAATAATGGCGTCAACTTGTCGTTGCAAAAGGTGCTCAACACAACGAATTTCATTGTCAGGTTGGTCTTCTGAGCATGCTATTAGTAGTTGATAACCACGTTGACGCGCCTGCCTTTCAAGGTAATTTGCTATACGGGTATAGCTGGTATTTTCCAAGTCTGGGATCACTAACCCTATAGAACGGGTACGCCCTGCTCGTAGCCCCGCAGCAACTGCATTTGGATGGTAATTGTGCTCTCTGACGACTGCCATCACTTTTTCTACAGTTTTATCGCTGACTCGATACTGCTTGGCCTTGCCGTTGATCACATAACTAGCCGTTGTGCGGGAAACACCCGCTAGACGGGCTATCTCATCCAGTTTCACGTTAACCTCTTTACAATTTTGGGAATAGCCTCGAATCATTCGGGGCCTTAAACGCGATTATTCTACCTTCGGAAGATAAATTTTTCATCGCATAATTTTATCACCGCGTGAAACTCCGACGATCCCTGAGCGTACAACTTCAACAATTTCAGCAACACCACGCACTGATTCGATAAAAGCATCCAGTTTTTCGCTTGTTCCCGCTAGCTGAACGGTATAAAGCGTTGGAGTTACATCAACAATTTGTCCACGGAAAATATCCGCACAGCGCTTCACTTCATCACGCCCATATCCAGAGGCCTGTAGCTTCACTAACATGATTTCACGTTCAATATGTGCTGACGCCGTCAGCTCACTGACACGCAGCACATCAACCAATTTATGCAATTGTTTCTCAATTTGCTCAAGAACTTTTGCATCCCCTTTAGTTTGGATAGTCATACGTGACAATGTTGGATCGTCCGTTGGCGCCACGGTCAAACTTTCAATATTATAACCACGCTGAGAGAACAGACCTATGACACGGGACAAAGCACCTGATTCATTTTCTAATAAAACGGATAAAATACGACGCATGATCAGGTCCTCTCTGTTTTGCTCAACCACATTTCATCCATTGCGCCGCCACGGATCTGCATTGGATAAACGTGCTCAGTTTCATCAATATTTACGTCAACGAAGACTAATCGCTGATTTTCATTTACTTCAACAAGGGCTTGTTTTAGTTTTTCTTCCAGCTCATCAGGTGTTGTTATCGAAATACCAACGTGGCCATAAGCTTGCGCTAACTTGATGAAATCAGGCAATGATTGCATGTAGGATTGCGAATGGCGGCCTTGATAAATCATATCTTGCCACTGTTTTACCATACCTAAAAAACCATTGTTTAAGTTGAGTACTAAAACCGGTAAACCATATTGCAGGGCTGTTGAAAGCTCCTGAATGTTCATTTGGATACTGCCGTCTCCGGTCACACAAACAACTGTCGATTTTGGATGCGCTAATTTCACCCCTAATGCAGCAGGTAAACCAAAGCCCATCGTGCCAAGACCTCCAGAATTTATCCAATGACGAGGTTTATCAAAGGGATAATATAATGCGGCAAACATTTGGTGCTGCCCGACGTCAGATGTCACATACGCTTCACCTTTCGTTAAACGGTAAATCATTTCAATAGCTTGTTGTGGCTTAACTTTTGTTGGGCTGGTTTCATAACGTAAACATTGTTTACTACGCCACTGTTCAATTTCTTTCCACCATGCAGTGAGCGCTTGGTTATCTTGTTTTGCTGAAGCCTGGTCTAACTGACCTAACATTTGCTTTAATGTAAGTTTCGCATCACCCACGATTGGGATGTCCGCATTAACCGTTTTTGAGATAGACGTTGGATCAACATCAATTTGGATAACAGTCGCATTTGGGCAGTATTTTTCTAAGTTGTTCGTTGTTCTATCATCAAAACGAACACCAACAGCAAAAATCACATCTGAGTTATGCATAACCTTATTAGCTTCATAGGTTCCATGCATTCCAAGCATCCCGACAGACTGCTTGTGAGTTTCTGGGAAAGCTCCTAACCCCATTAAGGTTGATACTACTGGTAATTGTAGTTTTTCTGCCAACTCAATAAGTTCAGCAGAGCAATTCGCGTTAATCGCTCCCCCGCCAATATAAAAAACCGGTTTTTTTGCCGAAACCAATTTAGTTAACGCCTTTTTGATTTGACCTTTGTGGCCTTGCAACGTTGGGTTATAAGAACGCAAAGAAACATTTTCTGGATAACGATAAGCAAACTTCAAGGCTGGGTTAACGGTGTCTTTAGGGAAATCAATGACTACAGGCCCAGGACGCCCACTTGCCGCAATATAAAAAGCTTTCTTGATGGTTTCAGGAATTTCTTCTGCGCTTTTAATTAAAAAACTGTGCTTTACTATTGGCCTTGAAATCCCAACCATGTCGCATTCCTGAAACGCATCATTACCAATTAGCGAACTGGCAACCTGCCCCGATAACACCACCATCGGTACTGAATCCATATAAGCTGTCGCAATACCCGTAATCGCATTCGTTGCCCCTGGCCCCGATGTAACTAACACGACCCCAACATCTCCTGTTGAACGTGCATAACCATCAGCCATATGCACCGCAGCCTGTTCATGACGCACTAATATGTGTTCTACCCCGCCAACAGTATGAAGTGCATCATAAATATCCAATACGGCACCGCCTGGATAACCAAACACGTGCTTTACTCCTTGGTCAATCAACGATTTGACGACCATTTCCGCTCCCGACAACATCTCCATGAGTTTGCCCCCAGACATTATTTGCAAGTGAAGAGGTATGCTCTACCTCTTTATTTTTATCATTTAAATAGTGAAATTCGTACTATTAACATATCTCTCCGGCTGAAACGAAGCAAACACCATTTCAGTGCAAGGATCACGAAACTTTCACATCATCTTGAACATGGGAATTTGATAGATAAATTGACTGCGTATGAAAATAATAGAAGGAAAAATGACTGGCATGAATGAAAAAACAGTGCAACTTTAATTAGTTGGAACCGTTACAATTTTTAATATTGAGCTATTATTTGAATGAATAAATAAAAACAGAACAAAAACAAGACCTGACTTACCCATAATACAGGTAAGCCAGATAATTAAATGGTAAATTATTCTTTGTACATCAATTCAATTTCTAATTGATAGCGCTCAGAAATGATTTTACGACGTAGCTTTAAAGTCGGCGTTAATTCACCTTTTTCCATTGAAAATGTGGTTGGTAGCAATGTAAAACGCTTAACTTGATGGAAATTTTCGATATTCTTTTGTAAATCTTTTAAGCGACTTTCGAATAATGCCACAATATTCGAGTCTTTTAAGAGTTCTAAACGATCTCGATATTTCAGGTTTATTGAATGGGCATATTCTTCTAAGCTGTCATAGCAAGGCACAATAAGCGCTGAAACAAACTTACGAGCATCGGCAATGACTGCGATGTGTTCAATAAACTTGTCTTGCCCTAATACGCCTTCAATCATCTGCGGTGCAATATATTTTCCATTAGACGTTTTCATTAAATCTTTTAGTCTATCTGTAATATATAAATTACCTTGTTCGTCAATTTTCCCTGCATCACCTGTTTTTAACCAGCCATCCGCTGTAAATGTATCTAAGGTTTCAATCGGGCGGTTGTAATAGCCTTTCATAACCACCGGCCCTTTTACTTGTATTTCATCGTCTTTACCAATACGCACTGAAACAGAAGATAGTGGTGTACCAATCGAGCCTAATGGGTATTTCCCTTCTTCCCAGCAAGATACCGTGGCACAGGTTTCTGACATACCATAGCCGTATTTAATGTTTACCCCTGCAGAAAGGAAAAATGCAATCACATCGTCATCAAGACGGGCACCTGCAGCTGGCATGAACCGAATTCGCCCCCCTAACCCTTCACGAATTTTATTGAGGACCAGTTTGTCGACCATAGGGAAAATAGCGCGGTTAATAAAAGAGGGTTTGCGACCTTTTGCTAAGGCTTTCACTCGGCTTCTGCCAAGGGATAATGCACAGCGAAATAGTGCCCTACGAACTAAAGGTGCTTTTGCCACTTTACTGTGTATTGCTGAATAAACTTTTTCATAAAAACGCGGAACCGCACACATTACTGTCGGTTTTACCTCAGCTAATGCTTCACGAACCTGATTGGTGTCCGTTAAATAAACGTTTAGTGCTCCAACGTGCATAACGTAAAAGCTCCACGCACGTTCAAAAACATGTGAAAGTGGTAAAAAACTTAAAGAAACATCATCAGCGGTGAGTTGTAATCGTTCGTCATGGAGATACAGCTGCGCAGCCATGTTGTAGTAATCCAACATAACGCCTTTGGGTTCTCCGGTAGTACCTGATGTATAGATGATGGTAAATAAATCACTGAGATTATGCGCAGCGATGCGTTCATCCAGTTCTGCTTGGTATGCAGTTTGTGATTGCGCCATAAACGTGGATAAATGCATGGTATTGATTGAAATATCAGCCAACTTAACATTGTCATTCATCACAACAATCGTGGTTAATTGAGGGCAAAGAGCGGGTAACTGGCATGCAACTTGATATTGCGCCTCTTCCCCAACAAATAGCACTTTAATATTTGCGTCGTTAATAATATACGCAGCTTGCTCGACACTGCTAGTCGCATAAAGTGGCACCGTGACCGCCCTAATTTGTAACGCGGCAAAATCCACTAATGACCAATTCATACTGTTGTGGGCAAATAACCCAATATTTTCTTGTGCGATAACGTTTAATGCTAAGAGGTGTCGAGAAATTGCTGAAGTGCGATCGCCAACCTCCCCCCACGTTAATGAGCTACGTTGCCCGTTATCCCATTGACTGAAAGCTATCCGGTTCGCTGATTCTTGTGCAGTAACCCTGCTACGTAAGCGATTAACCAAGTGGTATGGATATAGATTTTCAGTAATCAAAGTTTATTCCCTATAAGTCATTATCGATATAAGCTACTCGGCACATTCACAAGCACTTAACCATTCTTATTATTTCAGCTTACAAGTGTTAGCTGAATATTCGCAGTGTATCGACTAAAGAGATGCGTGAAAAGCATTTATATGTAAATTTTTTGCAAATGTTATGTCTGCTACAAAACTCACCATAGCACCTACGATAATGAGTTAATCAGCTTGTTGGCATGTATATTTTGTTATAAGCACGTTTGCAGAAATATAGAGGTTGTTGGCCTTAAGGGACAATTTCATTTGTTATTTTCCCTTAACAAAATGAGCTATTTCTTTCTCATCAGTTCGAGATAGCCTACAACCTCTAATATTTTAAATAGGCGTGTTATGCCGCAACAGGCTGTTCAGAGAGTTCCTCAATCAATTGATTGAATTGAGACTTCATCCATTGATGGCCTTTATCCCTAACCGTTGATTCATGCCAAGTTAAGTAACAAGGCAGTGTATCCTTAAGCCAAGGTAACGTTAACGTACGTAATTTAAGTTGCCCAAAGTGATGATTAACTAACCATTTTGGCACAATAGCCACGAGATCAGTTTGAGCAACAATACTCAATACACTATTTAAGTCAGTCCCTTGATAACTAACCGTATGCGATAACTCAGTATTATTATAATAAGGTTTACTAAATGACCCCATGTTATCCATTGACATAATAGCGTGGCGTTCATTATTTAGTTCAGTTTCAGAAATTGAATTACCAATACGTGGATGATGATTTGCCACCACTAATACCAATTCGTCATCAAATAAAACCTGATGTTGAAATTCCGTCTTTTCTAATTGATTATAGCCAAGGAAGAAATCCATTTCTTGGTATTTTAATTGATGAGCAATTTTATCACCCATAAAAGAATGAATGATTATATTAATATTAGGCGAAACTACCTTAAATTTTTCGACAATAATAGCAGCTAGGCGAATATCTAACGGTGAACAGATAGATAAATTAAATACCCGATCACTGTTTTGTGGGTTAAAACCTGCGCTAGGTAATTCATTATGAACTAATTGTAATGCTTGCCTAATAGGCCCAAATAATTGTTTAGCACGCGATGTCGGCTGAATACCACGCCCATATCGCACAAATAACTCGTCATTAAACATTGATTTTAAACGTGAAACTGCATTACTTACTGCAGGCTGAGACATCCCTAGAACTTGCGCAGCTTTTGTCACATTTTGCATCTGCATAACCACGTCAAAAACCGTTAATAGGTTAAGATCAACATTACGTAAATGAATATCGCTACTATCTTTTTTAGCTGTTGAAATTGTATCAAAATCAGTCATTTTTTACTCCACTAATATATTTATCATTTTTCATTAACGAAAAGAGTCATTCATCTAAAGAAACCGACGAATATATAAATTCATTAAATATTATTCTTAAAACAACTTATAGATAATAAGCTATTTCGCTTTCCCTGCATTTATTAAAACGACGTTTATATTACTTAACCTATTAATTAAACTTGCAGTATAAATATCATCATAAAACGTAAATATTCATCAAAACAATGAGTAATAACTACTAATTAGACTTGCAATCACTCACCGTAAAAATAATAAAGCAATTTTTGCAAGAAATCATAATAAATCGTATTTAGAATCAATAAATATCCTCATTATCAGATTATTTTTTAAATACTCATTTATTAGATAATTAACTTAATTAAAAAGCATTGGTGTAGGTGATTCATTCCTTGCGTTGAACTTCAACTCATAGAAAAATAGAAAAACACCATAAAATTCAACACATTAAACCCAATCAATACTTAGACAATGCCTGATTGAAGAATTTTACCCTTATAATTACATAAAAATCCAGACAAAACAGAAGAGTTACACCAAAAAAAATAGCAACAACCACCAACTAAAAGCCATAATTCATGATTGGTAAAAATATGCTAAAAATCTATGATTGACATTAACTTTAAGATAACGTATCAATAAATACAGTTTAATTAAGATACTCAAGAGAGACGGTTGCAATGACATTTTCTATTCGCCTACTAAGCCTACTACTACTCGCATTAAATTTGCGCGGTATGCTTATGGACGAAAAATAGAAACAAACTGTCCACAAACATTAAGAACCCGCGCAACCGCGGGTTTTTTTATGCCTGCGGCTTTGGAAGAACATAACACTCAGTAAAAACAAAATTCGATATGAGGAACACAATATGAGCAACCAAGTCATTATCTTTGATACCACCTTACGCGACGGTGAGCAGGCATTACAGGCTAGTTTATCAGTCAAAGAAAAATTACAAATCGCCTTTGCGTTAGAACGTTTAGGCGTTGATATCATTGAAGCCGGTTTCCCAGTCTCTTCACCAGGTGACTTCGAGTCCGTTCAAACCATTGCCAGAGAAATCAAAAATAGCCGAATTTGTGCATTAGCACGTTGTATTGAAAATGATATTGATGTTGCAGCCGAGTCATTAAAGGTCGCTGAAGCCTTTCGTATTCATATTTTCTTAGCCACCTCCAACTTGCATATGGAGAAAAAATTAAATAAATCCTTTGATGGCGTAATGGATATGGCAATCAATTCCATCAAGCGAGCTAGACGCTATACCGACGACGTTGAATTCTCCTGTGAAGACGCCGGCCGTACTGACCCTGACAATTTGTGCCGCATTGTTGAAACAGCTATAAATGCGGGTGCCACCACCATTAATATCCCAGATACTGTAGGTTATACAACGCCTTACCAATTTGGTGGAATTATCACTGATTTGTATAACCGTGTGCCAAATATCGATAAAGCCGTTATTTCTGTTCATTGCCATGATGATTTAGGGATGTCGGTTGCTAACTCAATCAGTGCCGTGCAAGCCGGTGCCCGCCAAGTAGAAGGGACAATTAATGGCTTAGGTGAACGCGCTGGCAACACGGCATTAGAAGAAGTGATTATGGCAATTAAATTGCGCGAGCAAATGTTAAATGTGCATACCAATATTAATCACAAAGAAATTTACCGGACCAGCCAATTAGTTAGCCAATTATGTAATACACCAATTCCAGCGAATAAAGCGGTTGTCGGCAGCAATGCATTTGCTCACTCATCAGGAATTCACCAAGATGGCGTACTGAAAAACCGCGAAACCTATGAAATCATGACGCCTGAGTCCATTGGCTTAAAAGAACAACAACTGAATTTAACCTCACGCTCAGGCCGCGCCGCTGTTAAGCACCGTATGGAGGAAATGGGGTATCACGAAGGTAAAGACTTCAAATTGGATGAATTATATACTGCATTTTTGAATTTAGCCGATAAAAAAGGTCAAGTGTTTGACTATGACTTAGAAGCCTTGGCTTTCTTTACTAAACAACAAGATGAAACTGACCACTTCGTAATGGACTATTTCAGTACGCAATCAGGCTCTAGTATTGTTGCGACAGCAACAGTCAAAATGCAGTGTGGTGATGAAGTGAAATCTGAAGCTGCAACCGGTAATGGCCCCGTTGATGCGATTTACCAAGCTATCAGCAACATTACACAATTCCCTATGAAGTTAGTCTCTTATCAGTTGTCAGCTAAAGGCCACGGTGAAAATGCATTAGGCCAAGTGGATATCGTGGTTGAATGCCATAACCGTAAGTTCCACGGGATGGGGTTAGCGACAGATATCGTTGAATCTTCAGCGAAAGCCATGGTGCATGTCTTGAATAGCATTTGGCGCTCAGAGCAAGTTGAAAAAGAAAAACAAAAAATAAATCAAGAATCACAATCAAACACAAAGGAAGCTGTTTAACAATGTCTAGTTATAAAATTGCCGTATTACCGGGAGATGGCATCGGTCCAGAAGTGATGGCGCAAGCTCACAAGGTTTTAGCTGCTATCAGCAAACGTTTTGCAATAACAATCAACACCACTGAATATGATGTTGGCGGTGCGGCAATCGACAAGCACGGTGAGCCATTACCACAGGCCACAGTAAAAGGTTGTGAGGAAGCTGACGCTGTCTTATTTGGTTCTGTCGGTGGGCCGAAATGGGAACACTTGCCACCCGATAGCCAGCCTGAACGCGGTGCATTATTGCCTTTACGTAAGCATTTTAAATTATTCAGTAATTTACGCCCTGCTCGCTTATATCAAGCATTAGAAGCATTCTGCCCATTACGTGCAGACATCGCAGCTCAAGGTTTTGATATTCTTTGTGTGCGTGAATTAACAGGTGGGATTTACTTCGGTCAACCAAAAGGCCGCAAAGGTGAAGACCAAGAAGAATATGCATTTGATACTGAAGTTTATCACCGCTATGAAATCGAGCGTATCGCACGTATTGCTTTTGAATCAGCCCGCAAACGTAATAACAAAGTCACATCAATCGACAAAGCAAACGTGTTACAAAGCTCGGTCTTATGGCGTGAAGTGGTTAATCAAATCGCAAAAGAATATCCAGATGTTGAAGTCAGCCATATGTATATCGATAACGCAGCCATGCAAATGATCAAAGCCCCATCTCAGTTTGATGTGGTGTTATGTTCTAACTTGTTCGGCGATATCATTTCTGATGAATGTGCGATGATCACCGGTTCCATGGGCATGTTACCTTCTGCGAGCTTAAATGAAGTTGGATTTGGTTTGTATGAACCTGCGGGAGGCTCTGCTCCAGATATTGCTGGAAAAAATATTGCCAACCCAATTGCACAAATTTTATCTGCTTCCATGTTGCTAAGATTTAGCTTAGACCAAGCCGATGCAGCAGATGCAATCGAGCGTGCGGTCAATAAGGCCTTAGAAGAAGGTTATAGAACATCCGACTTAGCAGGTGCAGGTCAGTCAATAAGTACCAGTGAAATGGGCGATATTATTGCTCGTTATATTGCAGAAGGGGTTTAACATGGCCAAGACTTTATATCAAAAATTGTATGATGCCCACGTTGTCCGTGAGGTCGAAAATGAAATCCCTTTGATTTATATCGATCGCCATTTGGTACATGAAGTGACATCACCTCAAGCGTTTGATGGTTTGAGAACTAAGAAACGTCCTTTACATCAACCAAGTAAAACTTTTGCCACAATGGATCACAACGTATCAACGCAAACCAAAGATATTAATGCGTGTGGCGATATGGCTCGTATTCAAATGCAAGAGTTGATGAAAAACTGTAAAGATTTTGGCGTAACTTTATATGATTTGAATCACCCATACCAAGGTATTGTCCATGTGATGGGGCCTGAGCAAGGTATTACTTTACCCGGTATGACCATTGTATGTGGAGACTCCCACACCGCAACACACGGTGCATTTGGCTCATTAGCCTTTGGTATCGGAACATCTGAGGTTGAGCACGTGATGGCGACTCAAACGCTGAAACAAGCACGCGCTAAAACAATGAAAATTGAAGTCGTAGGCAAAGCTCCAGCAGGTATTACCGCAAAAGATATCGTTTTAGCGATTATCGGTACAACGGGCAGCGCAGGCGGTACTGGCTATATTGTTGAGTTTTGTGGTGAAGCTATCGAAAACTTAAGCATGGAAGGCCGCATGACGGTATGCAACATGGCAATTGAATTAGGCGCGAAAGCGGGAATTATCGCACCGGATGAAACCACTTTTGCCTATATGAAAGGTCGCCAATTTGCACCTAAAGGCCAACAATGGGACGATGCGGTTGCTTATTGGAAAACATTAAAAACGGATGATGATGCACAATTTGATAAAGTCATCACTATTCAAGCAAGTAGCATCGCGCCACAAGTCACTTGGGGAACCAACCCTGGGCAGGTGATTGCCATCAACCAGCCGATCCCTGCTCCTGAGTCATTTACAGACCCTGTTGAACGAGCTTCCGCTGAAAAAGCATTAGCTTACATGGGGTTAGAGTCTGGCATTAAATTATCTGATGTCAAAATTGACAAAGTATTTATTGGTTCATGTACGAATTCACGTATTGAAGATTTACGTGCCGCTGCTGCAATTGCAAAAGGTAAAAAAGTGGCTAATGGCGTACAAGCTATTGTTGTTCCGGGATCTGGCCCTGTTAAGGCCCAAGCTGAGCAAGAAGGTTTAGATAAAATTTTCATTGAAGCGGGTTTTGAATGGCGTTTACCGGGTTGCTCTATGTGTTTAGCGATGAATAATGACCGCTTAAACCCTGGCGAACGCTGTGCATCAACCAGTAACCGTAACTTTGAAGGCCGCCAAGGTCGCGCAGGTCGTACTCACTTGGTTAGCCCAGCAATGGCAGCTGCCGCAGCGATTAATGGCCATTTTGCTGATGTACGTGATATTCAAATCTAAGGAGAAAATGATGGAAAAGTTTATTACACACGTCGGGATTGTCGCTCCTTTAGATGCAGCTAATGTGGATACTGATGCCATTATCCCTAAACAGTTTTTGCAAAAAGTGACTCGCACAGGTTTTGGGCAACACTTGTTTAATGACTGGCGCTTTTTAGATGAGAACGGGCAACAACCTAACCCTGATTTCGTCTTAAATAAGCCAGTTTTTAAAGGGGCCAGTATTTTATTAGCTCGCGAAAACTTTGGTTGCGGTTCATCCCGTGAGCACGCACCTTGGGCATTAACTGACTTTGGTATTCAAGTGGTTATCGCCCCAAGCTTTGCTGATATTTTTTATGGTAACTCGTTCAACAACCAATTATTACCAATCAAATTAAGTGAAACTGAAGTGGATGAGCTGTTTAACTATGTTAATAGCCATGAAGGTTGCCAGTTTACGGTAGACTTAGAAGCTCAAACCGTGACTGCTGGTGATAAAACCTATCATTTTGAAATTGATAGCTTCCGCCGCCACTGCATGATGAATGGCTTGGATAGTATTGGTTTGACGTTGCAGCATGTCGACCAGATCACCGATTTTGAAAGCAAGATTCCATCCTTTATGCAGTAAATCCTTTTCTACGCCTACTTTGGTGGGCGTAGTTCCTCTTTTAGCTCTAATTATCCAACTAAACCGCCTACTTCGCACCAAAAATGCGGAATTCATCCATCATTAAAAGTTTACAATCCAAAATCACTTCCCCGTTAATATCTTCCTGTATAATTAATAACAAAATAAGATTTTTGCCTTTAACTGAACGATTTTTTCTAAATAGTTCGCACTGTAGCTAGGCGGTGAGAGAAGATATCTTGGGGAGCATACATAAGTATGTGACCCAAGTAGCTGAACGAAACCAACAACGCGACGGTGCGAAATATGACGAAAAAATAAAAAAAAGCCGGTAAAAACCGGCTCGGTGATAAACACCATTACTCTAAATGGGGGAGTCGGCCTGCAACATGCAAACCAAACGAGCTACTTACTGCCTTCTATTATCGTGAGATTTTAGGAAATTAAAATTGATGTATTTTTTGCCGGAGTTCCTCTTTTATGTCTAATTCGCGATTACAAACCCAGTTCATTCGTCTCTGGCAACACTTTCAGGGCCAAGACAGTGAAACAACTCTGCAAGATATCGCTGATACGCTGTTTTGCTCTCGCCGTCATGTTCGGACGCTACTTAATAATATGCAGTCACAAGGTTGGCTCAGTTGGCAGGCTGAGTCTGGTCGAGGAAAACGCTCGGCCCTTATTTTTCATGTTAATGGCTTAGAGCTACAACAGGCACAGGCTGAACAACTACTCAAAGAAGAAAGTATTGAAAAACTTGTCGCCCTAGTGGGTGATAAGGAAACCATTCGCCAAATGGTATTGTCTGAACTGGAACGCAGCTATCGACAAGGTAAGAATTTATTACGGATTATTTATTATCGAGATTTCCCGACACTTCTTCCTGGCGCCCCCATGCGCCGCTCAGAAATTCACTTGATGAGCCAAATTTTTAATGGTCTTACCCATATAAATGAGGAAAAAGGGGAAGTGGAAGATGGCCTTGCCCACCATTGGCAACCCATAAGTGATACCCAATGGCGTTTCTATTTACGCCCTGCTATTTATTTCCACCATGGGAGAGAAATGGTTGCCGACGATATTATCTATTCCCTTTTACGCTTAAAAACCTGTTGGCCGCTATTTTCACATATACAATCCGTCAGCTCACCGCAACCTTATGTGATTGATATCACGTTAAGTGAGCCTGATAAACAGCTACCTTGGTTATTAGGCAGTCATCATGCGGCTATTTTACCGAAAGAGTGGGAGAGCCTCGAAAACTTTAGCCGTTGCCCTATCGGCACTGGTCCCTATCAAGTAGAAAAAAACTTGCCACAAAAGCTGACTATCACGGCTTTCGACCGCTATTTTGGCTATCGTGCACTGCTAGATGAAGTGACCATTTGGGTGGTTCCTGAACTTTCAGAACAAATGGTTTGTACGACATTAAAAATGGATGGTGACAAGCACCATAATGATTCACTTGAAAGCCGCATGGAAGAAGGCTGCTATTTCCTCTTAATGGATCAGCGCTCACCGGTTGCTCAGCGTGAAGATGTCCGTAAATGGTTATGTAGCTTTTTAACACCTGTCAACCTACTTGCCCATTGTGAACCGTTTTATCAGCGCCATTGGGCGCCAGCTTATGGCTTATTACTCCATTGGCATCATAGTAAAATGCTAACCTTGTTCCCTAAGCCTGAAGATTTGACTGAGCTGACTGTTACTTTTTATCGCAACCACCATGAGTTCTATGCGATTAGCCAAATTATGAAACGCGTGTTACAGACACAAGGCGTGGAGCTCAAGATTAATATCATTGATTATGATGATTGGTTTAATGGCAATGGGCAAAGTGATATTTGGTTAGCAACAGCTAACTTTTTTAAACCTCTTGAATTTTCTATCTTTGCTACCTTGTACGAAATGCCATTACTGCGCGAATGCCTTAATAACACTCTCCGCGATGAACTTAATCTATGGCGTAATAACCAATTAGATGTAGAAGCCTGGTGTGAAAGCTTAATTGACTCGCAAATTTTCCACCCTATTTTTCATCATTGGCTTGAACTACAAGGCCAAAAAACCATGCGCGGCGTACGGATGAATACCTTTGGCTGGTTTGATTTTAAATCTGCATGGTTTAAACCCTCTGAGGATAACCTAGCAAAATAATGATAGTTATAAACAGACAAAATGAATAATAAGGATGTTATTCACTTTTTCTGTGGATATCCATGTGAACAACCTCATGGTAATCAGGGTATATCCCCAAGCCACTTTTTTATCAAAAAAAAGAATAGTCAAATAATCATTGATAAATCAAAGAAGTAAATAACAAAAAAGCGTTTTATCCACTGGCTATTTTTCTAGCTAAAATACTTAAGACTTTAACTGAGCAAAGATCAAACAACGTTGTATTTATCCACAAGATATGTGCTCAACTTACTCATATTTTGTGATATTCGTCATAAAAACCGTTTAGTCAAGGCTGTAAATACACACAGTAATCTCTATTTTTCACAGTTATCCAGAAATCCTGTGGATAACCTAGTGCATGATCCTGTGATTATCTTGGGATGAACTTGAATAACCTCTGTTATAATTTATGACCTGGATGAATAAATAACATTATATCCCTATATATCAAATAGTTAAAAACATCAAAGAAAAAGTGTTATACTTCTTCAGTTCTATGTATTTTCACTGGCTACTTTTTATACATTAATATTCAAACCATGATGCCATTTATTGCGCCACCGCCACCTGATAACGAAGCAACCTTAATGGGTCGAGCGCAAGCCCTTGCTGGCTATACGCTTGGTGAGCTCGCCCAACATGCTGCTATCCCTATCCCTCCTGACCTCAAACGAGATAAAGGCTGGGTTGGTATGCTATTGGAATATTATTTAGGTGCGAGTGCGGGAAGCAAGGCAGAGCAAGATTTCGCTCATATTGGGATTGAATTAAAAACCATTCCTATTGACCGTTATGGTGCTCCACTCGAAACGACCTTTGTTTCTGTAGCGCCATTAACGGGGAATAGTGGCTTAACATGGGAAAATAGCCATGTTCGCCGCAAACTATCCCGCATTTTATGGTTTCCTATCGAAGGGGAAAGGCAAATTCCACTCTCACAACGCAGAGTCGCAAACCCGTTAATCTGGAGCCCATCTCCCTTTGAAGAACAGTTACTAAGACAAGATTGGGAAGAGCTAATGGACCTCATTGTATTAGGCAAAGTGGAAAGTATCACTGCACGCCATGGGCAGGTATTACAGATCCGCCCTAAGGCCGCAAACAATAAGGCACTAACTGAAGCGATTGGTGAGTTCGGTCAACCGATTATGACGCTACCTCGTGGTTTTTATCTCAAAAAAGATTTTACCGCGCCCCTGTTAGCGCGGCATTTTAATCTAAGTTAGTCGCTAACCATCGCCTGTACCAAAGCAGACGATAAATTATTATCACTGTTTAATTTGTTAATTAGAAGGTACTAAGATGTTTGAATGGATACTGGACCCCAATGCTTGGATGGCACTCGCCACACTAACCATATTAGAAATTGTCCTAGGCATCGATAATATTATTTTCCTCAGTATTGTGGTGAGCAAGCTTCCAAGCCACCAGCAAAATAGTGCCAGACGGACAGGCCTTATTGCGGCAATGGTGATGCGCCTTGCGTTATTGGCTTCGATTGCTTGGTTATCACGCCTTACCACGCCGCTTTTCACTGTCGCAGACCATGTTGTATCCGCTCGCGATCTCATATTATGCGCAGGTGGGATCTTCCTTATTTGGAAAGCAAGCCAAGAAATTTTTGATACGATTGAAGGGGAAAGTGAAAATAATCTAGCAAATAAAAAAGTCAGTTCATTTTGGGGCGCTATCGTGCAAATTGCTTTATTAGACATTATCTTCAGTTTAGATTCCGTGATCACCGCAGTGGGGCTATCAGACCACTTATTTATCATGATGGCAGCGGTAGTCATCGCTGTACTCATTATGATGCTTGCGGCCAAACCCATTGGCGACTTTGTTGAGCGCTACCCTTCCGTCAAAATCTTGGCCTTATCATTTTTGATTTTAGTTGGCTTCACATTGCTGCTTGAAAGTGTTCAAGTCCATGTTTCTAAAGGCTACATTTATTTTGCTATGTTTTTTTCTATGGCAGTGCAAGTTCTCAATATCTTGCGCAGCAAAAAATGGAAAACCAGAAACCAAACCGATTAAGATGGCAATCTAACCGCTTGTTTAGCTGCTAAAATAGCCCCCTCTACCGCTTTTTTTGCTTGTGGGCTATTTTTCCAGCAACTTGAGCCTGTTAATGCGGCACCAGAGCTCAAAATTTCATCATAGGAGGCTTCACTCAATTGTGCGAGTGAGCTAAAACCCATTTGTTCCAAGCGGCTAATTACCGTGGGCCCGACACCCTTGACGGCCAATAAAATCTCTTTTTCTGATTCGGAAAATGCCATTTGACGATTCTCTTGTGAATGAATTTATATTTATTAAGCTAATATTTTGCATTTTACCTATTTAATACTTTAAAATTACAATTATAACAATGCCAGTTTTAATAATTATTAACTGACCTATCTTATCACCCCATCTGTACCTGCTTTGTGTTAGGAATTCACCATGTATAACGCACCACTGACTAACCCACATCAACACACGATGCAATTACCTGATAGCCGACAATTTTGCTGGTTTGAATCAGGTCCTAAAACAGGCTTCCCTGTTATTTTTTGTACCGGTGCGGGCATGAGTGGTTCATTAGGATTTGGTTTGGATTTACTCGAACGACTAAACATTCGTTTGATTGTTCCTGAACGTGCGGGGCTTGGTGACTCAACATTTCACCCTGAAAAATCATTAAAAAATTTTGCTCTGGATGTTCAAGCGCTGTTAGATGAGCAATCTATTACTCAATATTCTGTCGTCGGTTTTTCTCAAGGTGCTGTTTTTGCCATGGCTATCGCTCACTATTGCCAACCTATTTCACTGTCTATCGTGTCAGGGCAAGACCAATTTGAATACCCTGCAACTCGCGCAATACTCAGTGCTGATATCGTGAACATGCAAGAGCAAGCCCTTAACAGCCCTGAAACGCTGTCAGATTGGCTATTAAAAAATGTCACCGGCGAGTGGCTGTTGGCATTTATTCTTAATTGCAGCGCAGAAATCGACCAACAACTCTACAATGAAGAACATTTCCTTGAAGCATATAGCCATTGCATGCGACGTGCTTTCGCTCAAGGCAACCAAGGTTATGTTCAAGACTTATTGATTGCATTACAGAACTGGGAATTCACCCCTGAAACGACCCGCGTGCCTGTCTCTTTATGGTATGGCGAACTCGATATGAGCACTGTTCATTCCCCTGATTTTGGCAAAATATTAGCCAGCCGTTTTCCCAATTGCCGACATCATTTGTTAAGTCATGAGGGAGGCTCCCTACTGTGGACACAAGCGGAAGCTATTTTAACCGATATTCAGCAGCACGCCGCATAAACAAAAACCGCGATGAGTTATTCATCGCGGCTATTTATTTACACCCTAAATTCACATAAGTGAATTAACGATAGACAATTCCACCGTCAGTCAAAATAGATTGACCAGTAATATAGTCAGAATCATCGCTTGCTAAGAATGCCACTAGACTCGCGACATCATCAGGGGTTTGAGCACGACCAAGCGCGATCCCTTCAACATATTTTTTGTAAGTCTCGCCTTTTGGTGCACCTGTAATTTCAGCAAAGCGCTCATCAATCTCCACCCACATATCTGTACCAACAATACCAGGGCAATACGCATTTACGGTGATCCCTGAGCTTGCGTATTCTTTGGCTGCGGCTTGGGTTAACGCGCGAACGGCAAATTTCGTGGCAGAATACACACCTAACATCGCAAAACCATCATGCCCTGCAATTGAGGACGCATTGATGATTTTCCCTTTATGTTTACGCTCTTGGAATTTCTCGCTCGCTGCTTGAATACCCCACATGGTGCCATCCACGTTAATTTTGAAGATTAAATCCATATCTTCTTGGCGAACATCAGCGATTGGCTTAACTTGTGCAATCCCTGCGTTATTAATCATTACATCAAAACCACCTAACTCAGCTTCTGCATGAGCCACCGCAGCAAAAACTTGGTCACGTTGACTGATATCTGCGGCAAATGTTGTTACTTTACGGCCTAAAGCTTCAATTTCTTTGGCAACATCTTGAAGCTTGTCTTTTTTCAAATCTACCAGTGCGATATCAGCCCCTTCTTTCGCTAAACGTAGTGCGATACCACGGCCAATCCCTTGAGCTGCACCAGTAACTAAAATAACTTTATTATTTAACGCCATACTTATCTCCTACTGAGTAATAGCCAAATTGACTAGTTTACCTTTAATATTAAGTTAGCAACAATAACAATAAGTTACAAAGCAATGATTTTACTCTAACATTTAATATTTATAAAAAATATTACACTATTAACATGGTGAATATATTTTTTTTACCGTAGAAAAAAGCATATATACGTAAATTACAAGATTATTGTTAATAAAAATCATTCTCAACTCAATAAACAAAAAGTGCGATTCCTTCATTTTCAGTATAAATAATAATCACATAGATAAATTGTGGATATAAAAAAGCCACCAATCGGTGGCTTCTTGATACAGTAAAATATAAATAACTTATTTTTTAGCAGCTTGGATATACAGCATTTCTAATGCAATAGACGCTGCGGCGAGTGCCGTGATTTCAGATTGGTCATAAGCCGGAGCCACTTCGACTAAATCCATACCCACGATGTTTAATGACTGTATTCCACGCAATAATTTCAATGCACGATCTGACGTTAAACCACCAATAACAGGCGTTCCTGTCCCCGGCGCAAACGCTGGATCAAGGCAGTCAATATCGAAAGTCAGGTAAACGGGTAGATCGCCAACAATCTCTTTGATTTGCGCAACCATATCATCCACACTGCGATCATTCACCTGACCTGCATCCAATACAGTAAAGCCATTGTCGCTGTCATGTTCGGTACGAATACCAATTTGTACTGAATGATTTGGGTCGATCAGACCTTCTTTTGGTGCATGATAGAACATGGTTCCGTGGTCAAATTTGCTACCATTGCCATAGGTGTCCGTGTGTGCATCGAAATGAACTAAGGCCATTTTACCAAAGTGTTTCGCATGAGCTCGCAGCAATGGCAGTGTAACGAAATGGTCACCACCAAAGGTCAAGCAACGTTTACCTGATTCAAGTAGTTTTTCAGTGTGTGCTTGCAGCTTGTCACTCATGTCTTGCGCATCACCAAAAGCAAATACCACATCACCACAGTCAACAACATTCAAACGGTCTGTTAACTTGAAATTCCAAGGCCAGCGGTGGCTTTCCCATGCAAGATTTGTAGAAACTTGACGAATTGCGGCTGGCCCATGACGGCTACCTGCGCGACCTGAAGTTGCCATATCGAAGGGTACACCGGTGATCACCCACTCTGCATCTGAACTATAAGGCTGAAAATTCAGCGGGAAACGTAAGAAACCAAATGCGTTAGAAACCAGTGAGTTATCAACTTGATTGCCTAAAGTACTATTAATCATTTCTGTTCCTCAAAATAGGCCTACCCATTAGCAAGCCCTTTTAATATTCGATTCGAATCGTTTTACCTAAATCAACTTCGCACAGTATAAATAATAAACAAATCATGTTATTTGCACAAAGTTATTATCTGTTCAGTATATTAATGCGCTAAATAGTTCGTGCTGTCGCTAGGCGGCAAAATGAGCCAATCCCTAGGAGCATACACAAGTATGTGACTAGGGTTGGCAAATGCAGCCAACAACGCGACGGTGCGAAATATAACGCGCATTGAGCATTTATTCGTCTTCTAAATAAGTATACCCATACAAACCATTCTCGAACTCAGCGACAAAGTCTTTTTGTAACTGCTCACTCAAGCCTGTCCCTTTTACTTGCTCTGTGAAGCTTTCTAATAGGACTTCTGGGACTAATTTGACGTATTGCAGCATATCTGCGACAGAATCGCCCTCTTCACTTTGCAAGTAACGCAGATTACCTTGGCTATCAACCCAGACATCTATTGCTGCGGTATCACCAAACAGATTATGCATATTACCTAAAATTTCCTGATACGCCCCAATCATAAAGAAACCTATCATAGGCGGGTTTTCAGGGTCGTAGGCAGGCATTGGCATAGTAGTTTCAACACCATCACCATCAACGTAATGGTCAATAATACCATCAGAATCACAGGTGATATCTAACAATACCGCACGACGGTCTAATGGTTTATCTAAACCTTCAATCGGTAATACTGGGAAAACTTGGTCGATTCCCCAAGAGTCTGGCAGCGATTGGAATAAAGAAAAGTTCACATAAAACTTATCAGCCATGCGCTCTTGCAGTTCGTCGATAATTGGACGATGAGCACGGTTACTTGGGTCGAGATCTTGCTGGATACGACGGCAAATATTCAGGTATAGCTCTTCTGCCCATGCACGTTGAGTCAAATCTAACACGCCGTGTGCATACTGAGTATGCGCTTCTTGTAAGTCGAATTGGCTATCATGCAACCATTCGCGTAATGAACGGCTACTGCCCTGATGCTGCATTGACTCCCAGGTTTCCCATAAGGAAATTAATGAACGCGGTGCATCCTCATGAGGTGGTGTGGTTTTGGTAAATTCATTGCGTTCAACCCCAATCACATTGGAGACTAAAACCGTATGATGTGCGGTCAATGCTCGGCCTGACTCCGTGATCACCGTTGGGTGCGGTAAATTAAACTCCTCACACGCATCCCCAATCGCCCAAATGACGTTATTGGCGTATTCATTTAAGCCATAGTTAACGGAGCAATCGGATTGAGAACGTGTACCTTCATAGTCAACACCAAGGCCACCGCCCACATCAAAGCACTGGATATTGACACCTAAGCGATGCAATTCCACATAAAAGCGGGCTGATTCACGAACCCCAGTGGCGATATCGCGAATATTGGCCATCTGAGAGCCTAAATGGAAATGAAGCAACTGCAAACTATCTAGGCGATTTGCATTGCGTAAAATTTCCACTAATTGTAATACTTGGGTTGCAGCCAAACCAAATTTAGATTTTTCACCACCACTGGCTTGCCACTTGCCTGAACCTTGAGAAGCCAAACGGGCGCGAACCCCTAAGCGTGGTGTGACATTCAAGCTTTCCGCTTCTTTTAACACCATCTCAATTTCAGACATTTTTTCGATAACAAGGTAAACCTTGTGGCCTAACTTTTCCCCAATTAACGCTAATCGGATATATTCACGGTCTTTATATCCATTACAAACAATAACGGTTTGTGTTTTGTCTGCGTTCGCTAAAACTGCCATTAACTCCGCTTTTGAGCCAGCTTCAAGCCCTAACGGCTCCCCTGAATTCACTAGCGATTCAATCACTCGACGTTGCTGGTTAACTTTTATTGGATAAACCAGAAAGTAATCGCCTTTATAGCCATAAGACTCACGTGCGCGTCTAAATGCTGCATTTATTGAACGTAAACGATGCTGTAAGATTTGCGGGAAACAAAACAGTGCAGGTAAGCGTAAATGCTCCTGCTCTTCTTTCACTTGATTAACAAGGTCAGCTAAATCAACAAAGGTGTCAGGGTTCTCAGGATTCGGGCAAACACAGACATTTCCGCGCTCATTCACCTGATAGTAACCACCACCCCAATACGCGATGTTGTACGTCTGACGCATTTTGCGAGCGATATTATCATTCATAATAAACTCCTGTATGGAGGGGTGAGTGACGCGTTCTCCTTCCTGATGTATGTCAGTGAAGACATAACACTGCAAGGCAGTTATGTTGGGGAAACGGCAATACTCAGATTTTAATAAAAAGTGCTTAGAACTTCTAAACAGTGACAATATACGACCTTAAGCTGACAGATTAATGACTCAGCCTCGAAGGTGTATTAAAGATGTGACGGTAACTTCGTGATGAAGTAAAGAATGACAGGAAAGTAAATGCCAAAGTCACGCGGCGGTCCGCATATGACGGTTGGATACTGTTATTCAGTAGATTATGGATCATTACCCATTAACCCCCAATATAACTGTTTACCCTTTTAAAATTTCAATGTGGTAGCACTATTTTGGCAGGTTGACCTGTTGATTTAAGCTATATCACCTTATTTTTCATTGAAATTCAAAAGCTTATAAACATTCCTGATAGATAGCAGTCATTTTATATTATCCTGCTGGTATATAACGGGAAATAACAACCATCCGTTACGGTCGCAGTTTATACATCTATTACGCTCAAAAAGCAAAACCAAAATGACTAAATTGCGATAAAACTTTACCTATTGCTGTTTTATGTCTCTATTCGTTTTTTGTATAAATACAGGTAGAAATTTTTACTGTATGAGACTAAAATAGCCGTCTAGATGTTAAAACATCCAATTATAAATTTGCGAATTCTTAAGGTATTAATCTCATGGCTACACATCTCTTTACTTCTGAGTCTGTATCAGAAGGGCATCCAGATAAAATTGCTGATCAAATCTCTGACGCAGTACTTGATGCTATTCTGGAACAAGACCCGAAAGCTCGCGTTGCCTGCGAAACCTACGTCAAAACAGGTATGGTAATGGTCGGGGGAGAAATCACCACCAGCGCTTGGGTTGATATTGAAGAAATCACGCGCAAAACTGTTCGCGAAATTGGCTATACCAGTTCCGAAATGGGCTTCGATGCCAATTCATGTGCCGTTTTAAGTGCGATCGGTAAACAGTCGCCCGATATCAACCAAGGTGTTGACCGTGTTGACCCATCAGAACAAGGCGCGGGTGACCAAGGCCTAATGTTTGGTTATGCAACCAACGAAACTGATGTATTAATGCCTGCTCCTATTACTTATGCACACCGCTTAGTGCAGCGCCAAGCAGATGTTCGTAAAAATGGCACGCTGCCATGGTTACGCCCAGACGCGAAAAGTCAGGTTACATTCCAATACGACAACAATAAAATTGTGGGTATTGATGCCGTTGTTTTATCTACTCAGCATTCTGAAGATATTCAACAAAAAGACCTGCATGAAGCCGTGATGGAAGAAATCATCAAGCCAGTTCTACCTGCAGAATGGTTATCAAAAGAGACAAAATATTTTATTAACCCAACGGGCCGTTTTGTTATCGGTGGGCCGATGGGTGACTGTGGATTAACTGGCCGTAAAATCATTGTAGATACCTACGGTGGTATGGCTCGTCATGGTGGTGGGGCATTCTCTGGTAAAGACCCATCAAAAGTTGACCGTTCAGCAGCCTATGCAGCACGTTACGTGGCAAAAAATATTGTCGCAGCAGGCCTTGCAGACCGTTGTGAAATCCAAGTTTCTTACGCTATCGGCGTCGCGGAACCTACCTCGATTATGGTAGAAACGTTCGGTACCGGTAAAGTTGATGGGTCGCTGTTAATCCAATTAGTTCGTGAATTCTTTGACTTACGCCCTTACGGCTTAATCAAGATGCTTGATTTATTACACCCTATTTACCAACAAACTGCTTCATATGGCCATTTTGGTCGTTCTCAGTTCCCTTGGGAAAAAACTGACAAAGCTGAAGCATTGCGTGCCGCTGCAGGCTTGTAATCTCTTTAGTCAATAAGTCACATACAAAAACCCATCAAATGATGGGTTTTTTATTGCTCACAATGAACGATTAATTTTTTTGCGTAAACTGGAAGATAGCCATTCCCGCAACCATTGCTAATGTAAATATTATCCCTTGTGTCAATCCCATTCCTGTTAACAATAATGCAGGCCCTGGGCAGATCCCTGCTAACCCCCACCCCACACCAAATAATACACTTCCGGTGACTAGTTTTTTATCTATCGTTTGATTGGTAGGAATTTGCAATGGGCAATTAAGTACACTAACAGAACGTTTTTTAACCCCTAAGAAAGCAATACCACTGATTACCATTCCAACTGCCATCGTAATTAATAAAGAAGGATCCCACGTTCCCGTAATATCTAAAAATGCCAAAATTTTTGCTGGATTTCCCATCCCGGCAATGACCAATCCTAAACCAAACAGTATCCCTGAAATTAATGCGATAAGAATAGGCATTGCTTTATCTCCCTATCCCATAATGGTTGGCTAGTGCGACTGTCGCAAAAGCAACAATCATAAAGACTAATACTGCAACAATTGAACGACGGGATAACCTTGCCATGCCGCAGATCCCATGACCACTAGTACAGCCACTTCCCAGTCGTGAACCAAAACCGACAAACAACCCAGCTAATACTAAAATAGGTGTGCTGGTCGCAATGTTAACTTCTGGTGTATACGCCAACCAAGTAAACAACGTTGGGGCGCTCATCAAACCAATAATAAATGCCAATTTCCATGCAGTATCCCCCTTAGTTGGTTTCAATACCCCCCCTAAAATACCGCTGATACCTGCTATACGACCATTGAATACTAATAAAATTGCTGCGGCTAAGCCAATCAGTACACCGCCAATCGCGGCAGAAAGTGGCGTAAAATTAGCCCAATCTATTGTCATTTCATTTCTCCTTCACAGGGCAATAAAGCTGATATAACGTATTGAGCAACGTAAATAATTTTTCATCTGCTATCGCATAGTAAATGCGCTTTCCTTCTCGACGCGTCATCACTAAGCCTTCATTACGCAATACTGTTAATTGTTGAGAGAGTGTCGGTTGTAATATTCCTAACTGCTCTTCTAACTCACTAACGCAGGCTTCACCCTGTGTTAATTGGCATAATAAAATTAAGCGATCTGGATTCCCTAGTGTTTTCAATAATGAAGCCGTTTCTGATGCGGCCTGCTTCATCGCTAACAGTTGCTGTTCAGAGGTATTATTGGGCATATGTTATTTCTAATTAATATTATATAAAAATACAATATATGTTTTGATATAATATTTGTCAATTATTGCTTGTTTATGTCCATTACCTTCACGTATCCTTTACCCCATGAAAACAATCCGTGTTCCACTCTTTTTACAGCAACAAGTCATGCGCACATTGCGAGAAAAACTCGCACTTGCAGAATACAAACTCGAACAGTCATTTTCAGAGCCAACGGTTAATTACAAACAACGGGGGACAACTGCGGGTAGTGCTTACTTAAAAGAATGGGAAATTCGCCTTAACCCCAGTTTACTTATCGAAAATACAGAGCAATTTATTGATGAGGTTGTGCCTCATGAATTAGCGCATTTGTTGGTTTTTCATGTGTTTGGCCGCAAAGGTATCGCACCGCATGGCAAAGAATGGAAGTGGATGATGCAACACGTACTGGAAGTCACGGCGAAACGTACGCACAACTTTGCGGTTACAACAGTAAAAAGTAAAACATTTCTCTACCGTTGTGCCTGTGAAGCGTCCCATGAATTAACCATACGCCGCCACAACAAAGTACTACGTGGTGAAAACCAATATTTATGTCGAAAATGTGGAGAAGTATTGAAACAAGAAGGGATTTCTGTCGCTGCGGCAGAAAATTAGACTTTCTGCCGCATCAAGTTTGAGATGTGCGCTTAGGCAAACTCCGTCATCACTAATTTTGCGATTTCAAAGTAGATAATTAAGCCTGTACCATCAATGAAAGTTGCAATGAACGGGGCAGAAACAACTGCTGGGTCCACTTTCATTTTCTTCAATACCATTGGAATGATTGAAGAAACAATCGCACTCCACATTGTAATGGCAACGATGGTTAAGCTAACCACAATAGTCACTTCGTGGCCAACACCTAAAATCCATGCACGAATTAATGCCGCACCACCAATAGTCACCGCCACTAAAAATGAGGTAGAAACCTCTTTCTTCAGTACGGTACCCAGGTTACGTAAACTCACCTCGCCCAGTGCCATTGCACGGACTAATGTTGATGTAATTTGTGTTCCACTATTACCGCCTGTACCAATCAATAGCGGAATGAAAAACGCTAACGAAATTGCGGCTTCGAGCTGTTCTTCAAATGCTTTTAATACAGTTCCTGTATACGCTTCGGCCACAAATAGCATCAACAACCAAACGACACGTTTACGCCATAAAGTTACAGGGCTTGTCGTTAAGTAGGGCTCATCTAATGGGGTAGTAGCGCCTTGTAGCTGCGCATCGAGTGTATTCTCATCTTCAATCAGTTCGGCGATATCTTGCGGACGCAAAACACCCATTAATTTGCCAAATTGCACCACAGGTATCATATCTAAACCGCTATGATTAATCAGATCATAAACATCATGACGTGATTGTTCTGGGGCAACAGAAAAATAATTGTGTCGCATGATATCAGACACTAATAAATTTTCAGGTGAAGCTAATAATGATTTAACTGAAAGAATGCCATTTAAATAATTGTCATTGTCGACAACAAATAAATAGGTTGGGATTTGCTCGCCATCAAGGTGTTCAATAAGATTTTTTTTCACGCAAGCTATTGAGTCTGCGATAGATACTGGCAAATATGATTGACTCATATAAGCGCTGACTGTTGCATCATCAACTTTTGCTGGCTGTGTGTTATTGTCTTTGAGGCGTGCGCCTTTCATTGCGGATTGAGCAATAGCAACTGCTCCCGCTTTGTTCTGGGTAGTGAATGTCATTTTTTTAGTCCCTATTACTGTTGGTTACTCAAACAGTACTCACATAGGGGCGAAACCAGATGAGAGAATGCGAAAGCTATCTCTTCGTCTCGGTTTTAGCACTATACAACGTATCCTGACTTAGCAGGAAGTTACATGGGGATATACCTTCGGTCGATATATCCTGTCCTAATCTTGGGCGTCTCTCGACGTCGTCAGATCAGTAACCTATGTTTGTATAGGAGCCTCGCCTAACGAGATACTGCACTTTGGATGCGGCGCGAATTATACCCATTGGTGAATTAATTGCCACCCTATATCTACGTTTTTTTACGCATGGAAAACTTATTGTTTAGGTTCCGTTTAAGTTTATATTAAATATATCTTTATAAAGTAACAAAATGTAACTAATAATAAGAATGAATATTAGAATTGAAGTAAATATATTTATTTACTTACTTATCAATAACCAACCCTTTGAGAAATCAAAGTATCATTTGTAATATTATTTAGTAAACCTTACCGATAATTAATCAAAACTTAATTCTCTATTTACCGTACAATACAAAAAAAACAATATAAAGGAGTAAGCCCAATTTAATATAATTAAAACACTTTATTAGAGTACAAGCAATCACTAATATCAGTCATTAGTTGATTTTTTATATTAAAAATAAGCCAGCAAACAAATAATGAAGTAAGAAAATACACTTAAGGCATTATTTAATTCGAAATTATCATTAAAAAGCATTCTTTTAAATTGTTAATATTTAATTGCAGATATCAATTTAGTATTAAATATTACAAGAATTATCTTAGAATATTTTTTATTTTATATAACAGTGAAAGTTTTATTATGGATAAAGTAATTGTTGGAATGTTAACGAAACTAACATTTCGCGTAAACGATGAAATCAAAATTGCTGCCATTTCTGCTTTAGGTGATTTCAAAGCAACGATTGAATATAATGATGCCATCATACGAATCATAGACTTATGTCAGGACCCAAACAAAGAGGTTGCTGTATCAGCGATTAATACATTAAGTAAATTATCTATTTATTTTTTAAATAGCTCACTACCGAAACATTAATTACACTCTCATTTTGAGTATTGTAAATAATTACTATGATTTATTTTAAATAATACTGTCCCATTAATACTCTAATGAGACAGTTTGCACATGTTATATAATTTTACGCTATTTCAGTGTCACCCTGTAATTGGCAACTACAAGCTAAAACATAGCCCTCAGCTATTTCTGCTTCAGTTAATGTCATTGTGCTTGTTGTTGTGTATTTACCTGATAACACTTTTGTTTTACAGCTTCCACAAACCCCTGCTCGGCAAGCTGCAATAACGGGCTGTTTATTTTGCTCCAGTGCAGATAATAAAGAAGTACCTACAGGGACTTTAAAGTCGACCAATCGTTGACGGATTTTTAATGTAAGAATATCTTCACTATCAACAACCTCTGGTTCAGTTGAAAAACGCTCCATAAAGAAATGTTCAGCAGGGACGCCTAAATTAGCAGCAAATTGCTGTGCATTTTTCATGTAAGGCACAGGCCCACACGTCATCACAATTCGTGAATTAATATCGGGTACTAACGCTTTCAATTTCTCTTCGGTTAAACGCCCTTGAGCAATATCGCCATTATCTGGTGTTTCCGCCATGACACACAATTGCAACCGTTCTGGATATAACCGGACGAGCTTTTGCCATTCCTCAGCAAAAATAACTTGCTTATCATCGCGAACATTGAATAGCACTTTTACATGGGAATTTGGGCGATTCACCATCAGCCAACGTGTCATTGACATAATCGGTGTCACCCCACACCCAGCAGCTAACATCAAATACTGCGAGTTTTGTAGACTAGCACAGGTGAATTCCCCTTGTGCTTCTGAAAGCCAAAGGTAGTCACCTTCTTTAACCGAACGTGTTAACCAATTTGACCCTTCACCATCGTCTAACCGCCTGACAGTAATGGAAATAAAACGACTTTGCCCCGGTGATGATGAAAGAGTATAAGCACGCATGACATCATCACTATTTTTAATGCTGACCAAAGCATATTGACCAGGTGAATATGTATAAAAATCATGATTGATAAGGTTGATTGTCCAGACATCTGATGTTTCTTGAATAATAGAATGAACTTGCATTCTATTTGGACATAAACTGCTTGGCATGGTCATCGCGCTACTCCTTTAAAGGGGGTCGCAACCCCCATCTTTCACATCGTTTTTAAGCTTTTTCTATCGGTTTATTGATCATGCAGGTAAAATTTCTGCCAGATCTTGCTCAACTGTCGTAATACTACGCATGCCAAACTTCTCATTTAGCACATTTAATAAGTTTTCAGTTAAGAAACCAGGTGCTGTTGGGCCGGTGTAAATATTTTTCACACCCAACGCTAATAATGTTAAAAGGATGACAATCGCTTTTTGCTCAAACCAAGACAGAATCAGACTCAATGGCAAGTCATTAATACCACAACCAAGTTTCTCTGATAGATTCACCGCAAGCATAATGGCAGAATATGCATCGTTACATTGGCCCACATCCAGTAAGCGTGGTAGCCCTTCTAATGTGCCAAAATCTAATTTATTAAAACGATACTTACCACATGCGAGTGTAAGGATTAAGCAATCTTCAGGTACACTACGGGCAAAATCCGTATAATAGCTACGTTCGCCACGGCTACCATCACAACCACCAACAAGGAATACGTGACGTAGTTTTTTCTGTGAAACTAAATCAATCACCGCGTCTGCCGCGCCTAACAGTGTTTGACGACCGAAACCAACCGTAATTTTGTGCTCGATTTCGGTATACGGGAAACCGGCAAGTGACTGAGCTTGAGCAATCATTGCAGAAAAATCATCACCCACTAAATGTTTTGCACCCGGCCAACCCACAATACTACGCGTCCAGATACGGTCTTTATAATCACCGACATCAGGGTCAATAATACAGTTAGAGGTCATCAAGATAGACCCAGGGAATTTTGCAAATTCCACTTGCTGATTTTGCCAACCGCTACCATAGTTACCGACTAAATGAGGGTATTTTTTCAGTTCTGGGTAACCATGTGCTGGCAGCATTTCGCCGTGGGTATAAACATTGATACCCGTACCTTCAGTTTGTTCTAACAACATTTTTAAGTCTTTCAGGTCATGTCCTGAAATTAAAATACATTTCCCTGCGACTGGACGAACGTTGACTTCCGTTGGCGTTGGGTGACCAAATTCGCTCGTTTCACCTGCATCCAAAATTTCCATGATCTTGAAATTCATTAGACCAATTGCCATGGCATTATCAAGCAGTTCATTCATATCCGATGGCAATGTTCCAAGCCAAGCCATAATTTCATGATATTGGCCATAAACCTCATTATCATACTGACCTAAAACATGGGCGTGTTCCATATAGGCTGCCGCCCCTTTTAAGCCATATAGGCATAACATACGTAAACCGTGAATGTCTTCGCCGACTTCAGCTTTATCAATATCTAATGAAAATTGAGCCGCTTGTGCCTGTAAGGTTGGAATGTCAGTACCATTTAATTGCAAATTAATTAATGGATGATTGAAGGCCACTACACTATTCACGGATTGGCAATGTTTTATTAATTTATCACGTAAATAAATAGCTTCACGGGCGTAACCGATAATACGCTCTGAATCAAAATTGACGTTGGTTAAAGTAGAGAAAAATGCGCGCGGAGCAAAACTATCAATATCATGGTCAATAATACCCAGTGAGCGGGCAGTGACTGCACTTGCAGATAAGCTTTGCAATACAGCAACTAATAAATCTTGTAGGTCAGAAGTTTCTGCTGTTTTACCGCACATACCCTGCGCGTATGCACAGCCATTACCAGCTGGAGTTCTAATTGTTTGTTCACATTGCACACAGTACATGTTGTTCGCCTCTTAAAGTTGCATTTCAAATACAACATTAAGACTACGCTCTTTATTAGAATAAAAAAGTGGAATTATTCATTATCTAATGGTTTATTGATCTATATTAATATTCATTGCAAATGAGAACTATTCACAGTAATGAAAGTGTGCTATTCGTGCTGTTGGTTTTGTTTTCACTTTTCTTGCTTAAATGCACTATTTTGCATTTTATTTATATCCTGATAACGCTCTTACGATAACTCTTGTTATACTTACCTATAAGTGTTTGTTATTCCATCGTATAAAGAGAATCCAATAAAGATGAGCCAGGTAAATTCAGCTAGTAAATCTATGATAAAAACCCGATTGCGGATTTTTAAACGGCTAAAAGAATCAGATAAAACACCTGTAAAAATCTTACTACTTGCGGCACTCATTGGTGCGGCGGTCGGTCTTATCGGTTCACTATTTGAATTAGGAACAACTTGGATTAGCAACTATCGCGTGCAATCGGTGAGTGAATGGGTTGCCCCAAAATGGCTGATGGTTGTTGGGATGTTTTTTATCTCGGCACTTCTTGCCATGTTAGGCTATTACCTTGTTAAACGGTTCTCTCCTGAATCTGGTGGGTCTGGGATCCCAGAAATTGAAGGTGCATTACAGGATTTACGCCCCGTAAGATGGTGGAGAGTCATCCCAGTTAAGTTTATTGGTGGATTAGGAACATTGGGCTCAGGTATGGTATTAGGCCGTGAAGGACCAACCGTGCAACTTGGTGCGAACCTTAGCCAAATGTTTTATGATTTATTTCGTTTAAAAGATAATGAGTCACGCCACACCTTGCTTGCCTCTGGTGCGGCGGCAGGTTTATCTACAGCATTTAATGCCCCTTTAGCTGGCATCTTGTTTATTATTGAAGAAATGCGTCCGCAATTTAAATACAGTTTAATTTCAATTAAAGCGGTATTTATCGGTGTTGTTACCTCCACCATTGTCTATCGGCTAATCAATGGAGAAGCTATTGTATTAAATATCGGCCAATTTTCTTCTGCACCTATGAATACTTTATGGCTTTATTTAATTTTAGGATTAATGTTTGGTGTTATCGGTATCTGTTTTAATGGTTTTTTATTGTACCTACAAAGTAAATTTTTAGCATTTTACCAAAATAAAATTTCTCGCTTTGTATTGATGGGCGGGTTAATTGGTGGTGCTTGTGGTGCAATTGGCGTTTACCTGCCTGAAATTGTAGGTGGTGGATATTCCGTGATCCACCAGATGGTAGCAGGCCAATTTACCATCACTTTGTTATTCATATTCTTTGCTTTGCGGTTTTTAACTTCGACGATTAGCTTTAGCTCTGGGGCTCCAGGTGGTATTTTCTCTCCTTTACTCGCCCTTGGGACATTATTTGGTGGTGTTTTCGGCTACGCCGCCCTCGAAATATTCCCTAATTACCAAATTGAAGTGGGGACTTTCGCTATTGCAGGCATGGGAGCTTTATTTGCCGCAACCGTCAGAGCCCCATTAACTGGGATAGTCTTAGTTTTAGAAATGACAAATAACTACCAGTTAATCTTACCGATGATTATTACCTGCATTGGCGCCACAATGATGGCCCAATTTTTAGGTGGCAAACCGCTATATTCTGTATTGCTGGAAAAAACTTTAGCCCGTAGCGAAAAAGAAACCGCTCCGCCTGTCACTGACAAACCTTAAATAGTAGAAGCAAAAAGAGTTGCCGACAGCGGCAACTCAGACTGCTGACAAACATATTATGTTTGGCGGCAAGTCGAATAGGTTTTGAAAATAAACTAGGAAAATCAATTTATTGATTTTCGGCTGATAACACAAAGCAGGAAAAACCACGCTTTTATCCCGCTTTGTCAACAACCTCAGTTGCCGACAGCGGCAACTCTTTTATTAAGATAACCTATGCTAATTTCTTACTTACTTCTTCCTTGCAATGAGTGTTGCAAAATTTAATTTAATACGATTACCTTGTGAATCAGTACGGTGTAAATGACCAGGGTTTTCGTTATATTTTAAAATATCCCAATCTTTATAATACCCTTCTAGCTCCCCTGGTTTTAAGAAGCATTTAAATGGCACTAAATCCAGCGGTGCATCTGGCGTTTCAACGGCACACACAATAACGTTAACTCCCCCTGGCAGGGTATGTTCTTGCATATTAGTAATAACATTGGCGATTTTTTCTCGCTGCAAGAACATTAGCACGACAGTGGAAATAATAAGTTCGTAGTTCTCTTGTATTTGGTGACTATTAATATCATAAACAGCCGTATGAATATTCTCTACCCCAGCTTGTTTTTTAACGAAGTCAATTGCTTGGATATGCTGAGGGTTGATATCTACCGAGGTCACGTCATACCCCTGCAAGGCAAGATAAAAACTATTACGCCCTCTTCCCGAACCTAAATCTAATGTTTTACATGGCTTACTCAGGTGATTCTCACACAAATAGCGCACTTCTGAATGTGGAGTCGTTAACCCATGCTCTTTATAAAATTTCAGTTCTGGTTTGCATAAAAATGCCAGTTGGCATTCCATGTCATCACTACAAGCAGAAATACGATGCCAAACTTGAGGTTCAATAATAGGCGGCTGGTTATGAATATCAAAGGTAAAGTGTTGCTCGCTGCCGTCTTCATTAAAAATGATAAAATCTAAAGAGCCTTTTAGCACTTTCAACTGTGCGTATGTATCCTCTTTTGTATTATGGCGCTCTTGGAACATTAACGGCAAAGAAGCTTTATTCCAAACTGGCATAGTTTTGTAACACACGAGATCATTCATATCATCACCAATAAGTTGCATTTTAAATACATCTTATACCGTTCGTTTGCTATCTGCAAAACATTCATAAATTAATTATCGCGGGCTTGATTCATATCAACCCCCTATAGACTAAGAGGGCTGAAATGCTTCATGGGCTCAGTTAATAACCTAACTGTTCCGCACTTAACCCTAAGAATTCAAAAGGTTTTGTAACTACATAACTGTTGGTCGCATCCCCTGAATAGATATGGCTCTGCTCTTCACCGAGGTCCAGCTTTTTCACTTTTCCAGTTTCCGCTGAAAAGTCAATTTTTGCCAAATCAGTCCAAAAAATATTTGGAGTTAATGCTGACTCGAAAAAGTAGAGCTGGCGTTTATGGTCAACTAATGTCCGCCAACGTGTTGACGATATTTCAGGCGAATTTTCAGACGTCAATCCGTAAGGGACAGACACATTACGTACGACACTGAAAACACTGGCGACCGCTTTATTAGGCGTTGTTTTCTGAGGAATTGCATTAATATAAAACTGCGCGCGAGCAAATCTATCAGCGGAGCGGTTAGTCCCCGGTAACATTACAGTGCCGCCAATTCCTTGCCAATATTCCTGCATTGCTAATTGCTTCTCATAAGTCGGCGAGTTAGTCATAACTTGATACTTGCGACTGTGATGAATTACCTGCTTACCATCGATATATTCAATAATCGCGCTATCACCACTCGCATCTGATAATGATAAATGTAAAGTCGCTAACCTATCTTGTCCTGGCACATTATCTGTTGCGACTACGAGTGGATTCTTTTCTAGCTCAGCAACGGCTTCTTCCACTGTCGCATAGTTATCTAGAACATATTGCGCCCATAAAGATATCGACAACGCAGGTTGCTTATTATCTATTTGAGGATATTTTGATTCCGCGAGCCACAGTAAATTGGCAACCAGACCTTCCTCGTTCACTCCGTCCGTTGTTGAAATATCATAACCCGAGGCTATCACGCTGCCGTATTTTGATTTCCATTTTAAAGAGTTAGGCCCTGCAATGCCATCACGCTCCATCCCTCGAGGAAAGATCCATAGATTGGTACCAATATCGTATTTCCAATCCATTGTTCTTCCGGTCATTATTTGTTCATTTTCACCTAAATAAACAACTCGAGTACAAGCTTGGCTAACTGTAATCGGCATTGATATCGCAGCAGTTGCGGCAAGTGCTACGATACTTTTCTTAATAAATTGCATGCCATCTCCAAAATAGTTAAAAATAAATTTACATAATAAGCATACTACATAAATACGAACTATTTATGCTCAAAGAATAATGTATTAAAAAAAGTGCGATTAACACAATGAAATATAATAAATAATGACACAAAATGGCACCCATATTAACCAGTGCCATTTTGCTGGAAAGAATTAATTATTTACTGATGAAAATAAAGAACGTAGTAATGCAGCTTTTTTCTGATTATCAGGCATAGATAATATTTCATTATAGAAACTAATAGAAATACGGCACGCTAATGCAGGTGATTTCTTCCCTGCTTCTAAATTTCCAAGGATTGCGGTATCTTCACCATACTTTGCCGAAAGCCCACTAGCAAGCTGTGTTAATTCCTCAGAATACTCTTTTGGGGACATCAACGCCTGTTTTACACCAGCTTCACTTGAAATTAAGAGCTCATTGGTCGCTTGGATTTGTTTCAACAAAACAGCTTGGCTTTTTTGTGGTGGAATAATTTCCGCTGTTTCTCTTAAGTGCGGAAACAATGAATAAAAACACGTTTTTCCTGTTGGGTCTTCTTCTAATAAGATTTTCAGGTAATCATTCACTCTGCTAGTAAAATTAATTACGGAATCATCAGAAGCATATTCCATACGTTCTAGCACCAGCTTCATGACATTGCCAACAACCTGATCAAACAGTTGACGACGTAAATCTTCATTAGCTGGGTCGTATTGCGTGATTAGATGCTCAAAACTTTGATAGGTTTCAGGGCTTATTTTCTTCACCGTCGCGATAATCGGCAGTTCTTTTTCAACTTGGGCAAGTGCCTCTGAATGAATTGCACTATTATTTTCTGTAGATAACACATTATTATCTTTACTTAACCAATAAAAACCGAATGCGAATGCAATAAAAATAATGCTAACAATTAATGCGGTTTTACGTGAGTTATTTGTATTCAAAGTTACCCTGCCTTTTCTTGGTAAAACGGTTCCCACAAACACTTTCAAGCTACTTATATACTGTAGAACCCATCGCATATAATGTCATGGCATCTAAAAACAATAGTCATCACGGACCTAGACTATTAATACCACGAATTGACCTATAAAAAGTGATAATGTTTATTTTAGCTTGTATCAAAGTCGTCAAGCTATAGGAATAAGGGAAAATGCGAGGCTAAGACGGGAGAATTTGCCATAAATAAACAATTTAGAAAACGCTGGATATAAAAAAACCTTCAAGACTTGAAAGCTTGAAGGTTTATTATGATAAAAATCTTATTTAACTTGAACACCTTCAACTGAAATCAACAGTTGTGCTTCTTGAGATTTAGGACCCAAATCAGATTTGATGTTAAATTCTTTCAGCTTAATATTACCTTCAGCTTCAAAACCTGCACGGTATCCACCCCAAGGATCTTTACCTTCACCCATTAATTTAGCATCTAATGTAATCGGCTTAGTAACACCATTTAAAGTGAAATCACCTGTGATTTTGTATGTTTCACCGTCTTTCTTCACTTCTGTTGAAACGAATTTTGCTTCAGGGAATTTTGCTGCATTTAAGAAATCACCACTGCGTAAATGTTTATCACGCTCTGCGTGGTTAGTGTCAATGCTGCCTGTCTTAATAGTTACTTCGACTTTATCTTTTGATGGGTCTTTTGCATCATAAGTGAAAGACCCATCAAAGTCTTTAAAACTACCATATACCCAGCTATAACCTAAATGCTGAATACGAAATTCAATAAACGCGTGTTGGCCTTGCTTATCAAATTGGTAAGTTTCTGCTAATGCTGAACCTGCCGTTAAAAAAAGTGCGCCAGTAGCCAGACCAAGAACCGTTTTCTTCAACATAATTATCTCCACGTTACTTATCGGGATTAAAACCCAACATTCTTTTTAATGTAATATCACGATCAAAAAAGTGATGTTTAAAAGCTGCAAAAGCATGCAACACTGATAATAGAACCACTGCCCAAGCTAAATATAAATGAACTTCACCTGCTGTATCTGCTTGTGTTGCAGCACCAGTAAATAGTGCAGGAACCTCAAACCAATCAAATACACTGATAGGCTGTCCATCAGCGGTTGAGATTAAATAACCACTGATCAAAATACTGAACAAAATAATATAAATCAGAATTTGAACAATAATAGAGCTAGCTTTCGTTAATTTACTGTAGCTTGCTAATGGCTTCGGTGGCGGTGAAATAAATCGCCAAATCACACGAAATGCCATAACAATAAATAATAATATTCCTATACTTTTATGTATCTCAGGAGCTTGATGATACCAACTATCATAATAGCCTAGTGTCACCATCCATAAACCTAAAGCGAACATTCCATATACGACAATTGCGACTAGCCAATGTATGAGCAAAGAGATATGCCCATAACGACTTGCATTATTTTTCCATTGCATGATAAAAACCATTTAGAGAAGAAGGTAATATTTTATTAACTAAGCCGTAATAATCATAAGGTGAAATTAATTTTATTCCTATCCCAAAGTTAAACAAATATTTTGTTGAAGACATTCAAATACGATCAACATAATGAAAAATAGATTACTATTTGATTTTGTCTAGTTTTAATTAGAAAAGTTGAATAAAGATTTTTCCAGTTTTGTAAATGGCCGTAACTAAATACTTAGTTCATTTATTTATTAATTTCAATTAAATCTAGCTTATTCCTAATAGATATAAGCTGTTATTCATAAAATAACATTTGTAGGTCTGCCTTTTTCCCCATACATTGGTATTCTTTCTTTTAACATTGCAAACTGACTGATAGGTTAAATACTATGTATAAACTTTGGATAGCAAATAAAAACTACTCTTCATGGTCACTACGTCCCTGGATTTTACTAAAGGTATTACAGATCCCGTTTGAAGAAAATTTGTGTTTATTTGAAAACGGTAAAAGTAGCCATGAAAAATTCAGTCGTTTTTCACCTACAGGCTTAGTCCCTTGTTTAATCGATGAAAACCAAACAATATGGGATTCATTAGCCATCTGTGAATATGTTGCAGAAGACTACCCTCAAGTCTGGCCAAAAGAGCGAAAAGCCAGAGCATGGGCTCGTAGTGCAAGCGCAGAAATGCACTCGGGTTTTAGTGCATTACGCCAGCAATGTCCAATGGATGGTACTCATAATTCACCACTTAACAATATTTCAATTGAATTACAAACCGACTTAAATCGATTGCAGAAATTATGGCAGGATGGGTTAAACCAATTTGGTGGCCCTTGGCTTGCAGGTAGTGAATTTACGGCTGTAGATGCTTTTTTTGCACCAGTTGCCTTCCGAATTCGCAGTTATCACTTACCTGTAAACCCAGCTGCCAAACAATGGGTTGACCGAATTTTAGTTTTACCCGCAATGAAAGAATGGCATGAAGCAGGTTTACAAGAACCCTATATTGAACACTAAAAATAGGCTAATCGGGAGGCATTATATGCCTCCAGCTTTATTTGATTAGTAAAAAATCACCTGCTCGAACATCAAAATTAATATTTAACCAATTTGTCGGTCATTCAAGCTACATTAGGTTATTTAACAGACAAACAGCGGGCTATAATTTTTCATTCCACGGGTCTGCGGTCATAATATCGCCAAGTGGTGTGTGTAATGTAACCTTTTCATTTTTAAACCACTCAGCTAATGAAAACCCACCTTTAGGGGTTTCGATATGAATATCAATTGGGCAATAAGGAGTGTTCGCCTTAATTGCAAACTCAGCAAAATCTTCTTTTTCTTGACGATGTGGACAGCGAATGACCACATCAAGGTCGCAGTCTGACAACATACTTTGGATATCTGTCGCTAAAGTGTAAGCACAACTCCCTGTTACTCCCCATTGCCAAGGCCATTTAGTCTGTGAAATGATCCATAAAACCTGCACCGGTGGTAAAGCGATAAACATTGAACGTTGTAGTTCCACCGAATTCGCCACCAAGGATTCCACATTCATAATGTGCGTAATTGCAGATTTTTCAATTTGTGTTGTAACGCGTTGGTGTGGCTTAATTCCTCTAATTGCAACAGTCAGTTTATTCTCATCCGCTTTATTTCGGTATACCGTCAACGGTAACTTACTGTTCCACTGTGAGCCGACCCATTCAGGAAGCGATTCTATCGCGACATCATTATTGCTGCCGACCCAAACAAAATCATGAGGATTGATTATTTGCATTTTATTACCTTTATGATTGCTACAACTGCTCTCCCCTATTATGCCTTTTTTGTCACATAAAAACAGAATATCGCAACCAACAATTCAACACATGCCATTTAATGGTAACTTGTCATAAATACTGAGATCTCACCTTGAAATTTTATACCGTATATTATTTAATTACGTTATTAATTAATAGGTTAAGCCTCTATTTGTGAGCATCGGATTATGAGAACGTTTCCTGCTATCCACGATGGAATTATTTTTACCAGTTGTATGTTTTTTAGCGCCGCAACCGCTTTTGTGATCTTAGATGCACAAGCTGCGATGTGGGCAACATTCTCAACGCTGTATTCCTTTAATTTATTCAATGCAGCAAAAGAATATAAGAATTATGCCTATACCGCTTGTTGTTTATTAATGATTTTAGTCGCTATTTTTATCGGTGATACGTTACGCCTTGGTACCGCATATTATATTTATCTCGCCATTTTTTCGTTCATTTACTACCAATTGTATGGCACAGATCCTGCTATGGATTTAACCATGAAATTTATGATTATCATGTCGACAATTGGTACCATTTTACCTGATATATCCAAAAGCTTAGCGTTAGGGTTTATTATTGGTAGTGGAGTAACGTTAATTACGTATTATGTCCTTAGCCATAAAATGACACGCCATAGTGTAATAACGAGCGCTTTAGTTGAACAAAATTTGTTTACGTTGAGAAAAAATATTATCCCACGCTCAATGATTTATGCTTTGGGGCTATTACTCGCGCTCGCTATTCCTCGCAGTATAGATCTAGGGCACTTTTATTGGACATTACTGACCTTCGTTTTTGTATTGCATCCAAAATCACAAAGTATCGTTAAAATTACTTTGCAGAGGGTCTTAGGCAGTCTTATTTCTGTCTTATTATTGTATTTTTTATTCAATTTACCCTTTATGCCGTATATCGGTTTAATTGCAGTCGTGGTGTTCGCCTTTTTAATGCCGATGAGCTTTCATTACGGATATACGTTTATGACGTTTGTCGTGACAAGCTTAATTTTGTCCATTCTTGAGCTCGTTATATATTGGCGTCACCCAACCTATGAATTATTGTTTGACCGCGTTCTTGAAACCGCCTTAGGAGGAACCATCGCCATTATGACGAGTATTATTTTAAAGTTATTTAGAGAAACGAAATAAAATTAAGCATATTCCCCAATAAGAACGTTTGTTCTATACTCAAAAAGAACACATTGGGAAAACAAGTCTTAGTCCTAAAGCCTAGCCCTATCAGTATCATTATTCTTGAGTGAGGCACTCAAGCAAAGAGGAACTGAAGATGAAAATATCGATTATTGGCGCAACGGGTTTTGTCGGCAGAGCATTAGTCGCTGAAGCGTTGCTTCGGCACCACCAAGTGACGGCTATTTCTCGTCATAGTAATCAATTATTTCAGCACGCTCTTTTAATCACCGCCGCTGGTGATATTACAGATATCCCATGGTTAACCTCTCGGCTTAAAGGACAGGATGTCATCATCAGCGCGTTTAATGGTGGCTGGCAAAATCCGAATTTGTATCAAGATACCGTGGCAGGAAACCAGGCCATTTTACAAGCAGTACAAAAATCGATGGTAAAACGATTTATTGTGGTCGGTGGTGCAGGAAGCCTAAAAATTGCTTCAGGTATTGATTTAATTGATTCCCCCGATTTTCCTGCCGAAATAAAACCAGGCGCTCAAGCAATGAGGGAATTTAAGAACCAATTACAATCCATTGATTCATTGGATTGGACCTACATTTCCCCAGCCGCAATACTCGAGGAAGGAGAAAGAACAGAAACCTTCCGTCTTGGAGGCGAACAATTGCTGATGAATGGCAACGTTCCTGCGAAAATATCAGTTGAAGATTTTGCGGTAGCTATACTTGATGAGGTAAATAATAGGCAGTTCATTCGCCAACAATTTACTGCAGCATATTAAGTTTAATCGAAAAAAAGCCGGTAAATATTTACCGGCAAAGATAGATAACAGAACTTAATTCACATATTTCTGCTTTAACTTACTTTTCACTATGTTTCGCTGCATAGATTTCACTATTCACCCAGTTATGGTCTTTTTCCCATGTAAATAACCACTTACGGGTTGGCCCTGCCATCACATTAAGGTAATAGTTATCATAACCAGCCACTGTCGCCATTGGGTGATACCCTTTTGGTACCATAACGACATCTTTGTTATACACCGCCATACATTCATCTAGCTCGCGATCATCCGTGTAAACGCGCTGCATACAGAAACCTTGGGAAGGATTTAAACGATGATAATAGGTTTCTTCTAGATAAGTTTCATTGGGTTCATTATCGGTATCATGTTTATGGCTTGGATAAGAGCTAGTGCATCCTTCATCTGTAAAGACCTCCACGACTAATAAGCTATCAGCGGCTTTATCATCCGGCAAAATATTATGCACATAGCGTTTGTTATAACCATGGCCACGTTGTTCCGCACCAATATCATCAGGGCCAATTAAACGAGTTGGGTAAGTTCCTTTTCCTTTTGCCCTGCAAACTGCCAATTCAAGGTCGGTATCCGCCATGACCTCAGCAAACTCTTGCGCTGTAACATACACCGCATACGGCTTTTTACGCTCGAAAGGATCCATACGGTCACCAACATTTTCAAACGCTTGATTCGGTGTTTTAATTGTCGCTTTACCTGCCACCAGCACTAAGCACATTTCATTTTCAGAGGCAGGCAAGGAGATAGACTCGCCTTGTTTTAATTCATAAACATCAAAGTGAACATATCCCCAGTTAGCGATTTTCGGAGTGATATGCTGAGTTCGCTTATGTGCATCTGGAGCATGGTATTTCGACAATAATTTTGACATAACTTTCCTCTGACACTTTTTAGGTTCTAGATATGTAATTCTTTTCAGTTACTAACCGTTTCACCAATTAAACAGTTCAGTTTGTGGCTAGAGTCAGCAAACAAAGCTAACAACGCCACAGACTGAAATATGACGACGACGATTTAGATCAAACCCGCATCCTTAGCAAATTTAGACAAATTGTTGTAACCCAATGTGGCATAAGTCAATGGATGTGCGATCGCAGGGTCTTGCTCTGCTTCGACCACTAACCAGCCATTTTCATATTGGCTATTTTTCAATACTTTAAACACTTCTGGATAGTTAACGCAGCCATCACCAGGTACCGTGAACACCCCTGCTAATACTGCATTTAAGAAACTGGTTTTACGGTTTTTAACATCTTTTAGAACATCTGCACGGACATCTTTGCAATGCACATGATTGATACGTTTTGCCCAGCGTTTTGCCACTTCAACTGGGTCTGCACCGGCAAAGGTTAAATGCCCTGTATCCAGTAATAAACCGACCTCATCCCCTGTATGTTTCATTAAATTATCCACATCTTCTGCGGACTCGATCACTGTCCCCATATGATGATGATAGGCAATCTTAACCCCTTGAGATAAAGTATATTTTGCGAATTCGGTCAATTTTTTACCGTATTCTTCCCATTGATCAGCTGGGAACAATGGGCGCATATGAACCGGTTTGTTTTGATCGCCATGAATACAGTGAGTCACTTCCGCGAAAACCATCACTTTAGCGCCTAAATCACGTAGCAATGCTAAGTGCTCTTGTACCGCTTCAATTTCTTCTTCCACACTGCGAGATAATAATTCTCCCGAATACCAGCCTGAAACCAATTGTAAGTCATGCTGCTTTAAGATCGGCCCTAAGATTTCCGCTTTACGTGGAAATTTATTACCTAGTTCAAAACCAGCGAAACCCGCTTGACGACCTTCAGTTAAACATGTTTCTAGAGACGTTTCTGCCCCTAAAGTGGGTAAATCATCATTCGTCCATGTCAACGGGTTGATACCAAGTTGGATTGCCATGATGAAGCTCCTGTGTAGGTAAAAGTAATATTATTTACGCTGACGCCATAAGGCTATCAGGTTTAAGTAATTGGTTTTGATTTTCTGCACCAGCTCATCGTCATTGATTTCACCTTTCATCCACTCCAACGAAGGCTTACCAAATAAAGTGCGGCCAACAGCAAATCCTTTGACGATTGATTTCCCAGCGGCTGCGTTGAAGCCTGCTTGTAGCTCAGCTTGTGGTGCGTCAAGTCCTAAGAGCACGACACCGCGGCAATAAGGGTCACGTTCTTGAATTAATTGATCAACTGCATCCCAGTTTTGCGCTTGTAGTGGTGGTAATTTCCACCAATCTGGTTTTATACCTAAGTTATAGAAGCGTTTGATTGCGCGTAAATACAGCTCATCGTTGCGTTCCATATCTGCAGGCAATATCACCTCGAGCAACAATTCATGCCCTGATTGGCAGCAAGCGCTATACACTTCTTGAACCGTTTTTTCTTGCTCTAAGCGCAGTGGATGGTTGTCTTCTGGGTGAAAAAATACCAAACATTTGACAATATGCTCTTTTGGCCAGCTAATCAGCTGAGAGCCAATATTCCCATGCTCTAAGCATAATGGTCTTGACGCAGGTAGCTCAATTGGGCGGCCTATCCACCAACCACGGCCGGTTACATCATTCAATACGTCTTGGCCAAATGTACTATCACAGAGTAACCCTGCTTTCCCCTGCAGATCTGCCTCTTCGGCCACTTCACTACTAGCGCGGTAAATCAATTTTTTCAGGGTTGGAATGCAAGAGATATCAACCCCTGCGAGGCGTGCCATATCAACAAATTGAATGCGGTGGTCAAATGCCATCACACAAAGTTCATTCCATTGTGTGCTACGTGAAGTCACACGGTGCAAATGGTTAAGCATCGGGTCAAGATCTGGGCGTGGAACTGCAGCTGCACGCTCAAGGTAATTATCCAACTCGATTTTTGTTGGCATTGCAGGCGCACAGCCATGGCGCGAAACCACTAAAGCCCCACAAGCATTCGCATAAGCGCAGGCTTTTTCCCAACCATCGCCGTTTAGATAACCGCGAAGTAGGCCAGACATAAATGCATCACCGGCACCTAATACGTTGAGAACTTCAACTCTCACACCATGAACGGTGATCCCTTCGTCCAACGTTTCTGGGATCTCACCACTAAATACCGAGCAGCCAAGAGAGCCGCGTTTACACACCAGCTCCGCATCCGTTAATTGGCGAATGTTCTTAAGTGCTTGTACGGTATCCGTCGTCCCGCCTGCAATATGAAATTCTTCTTCTGTACCGACAATCAAATCGAACATCGATAATACGTCTTGCAGTTGTTGCGTGACACTCTCGGAAGCAATAAAACGCGTTTCACCATCACCCAAAGAGGTCAGTCCCCATAAGACCGGGCGATAATCAATATCAATGGCTGTTTTGACATTATTACGTTTAGCATATTCCAACGCTTTTAGTACTGCCGCGCGAGTTTTCGGGTTAGATAAATGCGTTCCTGTAATTGCCAAGCAGCGTGCAGATGCAATATATTCTTCAGAGAAATCGTCTGGCGTAATCGCCATATCTGCGCAGTTATCACGATAGAAAATTAATGGGAAAGTATCCTGATCTTTAATCCCTAAGATAACTAATGCCGTTAATCTGTCTTTGTCTGTAATAAGATGGCTAGTATCACAGCCTACACGCTGTAACTCCTCACGTAAAAAGCGCCCCATGTGTTCATCCCCCACACGGGCAAGCATTGATGATTTCAATCCTTGTATTGCAGTGCCGAATGCAACGTTTCCTGAAGAGCCGCCTAAATATTTGGCAAACGAGCTCACATCTTCTAAACGAGAACCTATCTGTTGTCCGTACAGGTCAACGGCAATACGGCCCATACAGATAACATCTAACTTCTTCTGCTTATCCATTAATTACCCCTTAACTACAACAGAATTAATTGATTTCTTTAACGTTAACCCAACGTTGTTCGTCATATGAACGTGCTATCGCGTCTAATATTCGTGATACTTTCCAGCCTTCTTCAAAATCAGGCCACATTGGCTGCCCTGTTGCAACGCCATCAATTAAATCACGCACTTCAACTGTTTTTTGGTCATTGAAGCCAATACCATGACCTGCAGCATTACAAAATGGTGCATAATCCGGGTGTTCTGGCCCAACAAAAATTGTTTTAAAACCTTGGCGGTTGCTAGGTTCATCATGGCGATAGAGCTTTAGCTCTGCCATTCTTTCTTGAGTGAAAGACAACGTTCCTTTGGTGCCGGTCACCACATAGGTTAGCCCCATTTTACGGCCAGCTGCGATTCGTGAAGTTTCAATGACGCCCATTGCGCCACCAGCAAAACGTACCATGGCATGCGCTTGGTCTTCATTTTCAACCGTAACCATAACGGTTGATCCCGTTTTTTCAGGGCGCTGTTTAATCACAATTTCCATATCACCACAGACGGTTTCAATATCCCCTACTAGGAATTGCGCCATATTGATAATGTGTGCAGACAAGTCCCCCAAAGCACCTAACCCTGCTTTTTCTTTAAAGCAATGCCAGTGAATTGGGGCGCTAGGGTCAGCCATATAATCTTCATTATGGGTGCCATAAAAATGGATAACTTCCCCGATTTCGCCATTTGCAATGATTTCTTTGGCTAGCTGCGAAGTTGGGTTTTTCATATAGTTAAAACCCACTAACGTTAAGACGCCGGCTTGTTTAGCCGCTTCGACCATTTCTTTGGCATCTTCAGAATTGAGTGCTAATGGTTTTTCACAATAAACATGTTTACCATGCTTAATTGCCTCCATTGCCATTTCTTTATGTAGGAAATTAGGCGAGCAAATATCCACTACATCAATATTTGGATCTGCAACTAATTTGCGCCAGTCATCGGTTGCACGATTAAAACCCATTTCCTGAGCTCGGGTTTGTGCTAGCTCAGGGGTAATTTCTGCAATCATTTCGCGAACCAATTTCCCCTGCAATGGAAAAACGGTTGGTGCTTGTGCATAAGCAATGGCATGAGCTCGTCCTATATAGCCAGTACCTATCATCCCGATACGGATCTCTTTCATCTGTTCTACCTCTCGCTCATTTCTTGTAGTGCAATAGCTGGCCCAATATTCGTTCCAGATTTTATTTCAATAATGATGTTATACGGAACATTCGTTTCATTTTCAATATTATTAGAAACATTAATTTCATTATGTGATCTAACGTTAATTTTTAGTGTAATTAATTAATTTATAAGAAAATAAATATTAAATTTAAAGAAAGGAAAAATAATAGAGTCGTGATAAGATGAAATAAAATGAAATAGAATAACTAAAAATGAAATTTATTGAGTATAGGATCTGGCAAGATCCCATACTCTCTTCAGAACTAAAAATTAACGATGAAGAATACTTAAAAACTCTTCTTTACTTGAGGTCAGAGACAATGCATTGGCAATAAATTCGTCACTAAAAATCAACGCAATTTCCCTAAGTACATCAATATGTTCCCTTGATTTTGCAATCACGCCTATGGCAATAAACATCACATTGGTTCTGTCCCAAATAACACCGTCAGGAAATTGAAAAATTTCAACACCGGTATGCAAGATAATATCATTGGCGGACTTAGGTAGATGTGGCAACGTGATGCCATTCCCCAAGAATGTTGATATCTGTTGCTCCCTTTCCGTTAAGAAATGTACACAATCCCTATCAACATAACCTTTATTTTTAAATTCCGTACCAACCATTTTGAGTACTTCAGCTTTATTTCTTGCCTGACAACCTAAATGCAAATTACTTGTGGTTAGTTGTTCTATCATATCCAACCCTCGATTAAGTTAATTAGGTATATTCACACCACCAATAAGTAATAATTACATTGATGAGAGCTCTTCTTCTAATTGCTCTAATGATTTGTTTGATGTTTCTGGCAATAACTTCACGACAAAAACGATAGCTAAGTAGTTTATTACCGCAAAAATTAAGAATACCGGACCTAAACCAAGTTCTGCTTGTAATACAGGGAATAAATAACTCACAATCGCATTCATAATCCACATAAAAAAGACCGAGATCCCCATGGATAACCCGCGAATTTTAAGTGGGAATAGCTCAGCAAGTACCACCCACGTTAAAAAGCCCATCGTTCCTTGCATAACCCCAACAAACACCGCGCCAAGTAACCAAATTAATGTTGCTTTAACATCCCCGGTTAAAAAGTAGTCTGTAGCTGCAATTAATAAGTGTAACGATGCCATTAGCGCAAAACCACCAACAATCAGTGTCTTACGTTTAAATCGGTCAACAAGGAATAACACCCCTATCACCATACCACCAACAGAAAAAACACCATTTAATACGTTGAAAACTAAAGATGTTTGCTCAGAAAAACCCGCTGTTTTGAGAATTTCTGTGCCATAATACATAATAACGTTAACCCCAGTTGTTTGCTGTAATGCCGCCCACACCATCCCAATTAAAACCAATTTAAAAATCCAAGGTGTATTAAAAATTAACGCTAAATTTTGTTTATTGGCATTCGGATGACGTTTAGCTTCCGCAGCTTCAACATCTAATAACGTCACGATATCTTCATATTCTTGAATTGCACGTTTTTCAGGACGAATTTGCTTCAGTATTTTCAAGGCTTCTTCACGACGGTTTTTACTCATTAACCAACGTGGGCTTTCAGGCGCTTTCCACATACCAAATAGCAAACACAATGCGGGCACGGCTTGTACTAACAGCATATAACGCCAAACATCAGGAAGATGGCCCCAAATTGAACCGATAATCGCATTAATAGCAAATGCTGCTAGCTGCCCGATAACAATAGCAACTTCATTTAACCCAGTGAGTTTCCCCCGCATTTCAGTCGGAGCCACTTCAGAAATAAATGTCGGTGCCGTCACAGAGGCTCCACCCACCGCAAAGCCCAATATAAACCGAGCAATAAGAAGAACTTCAATATTTGGGGCTGCCGCAGATAAAAATGCCCCAAATAAAAACAGAAATGAGAGGTAAAGCAAATAAGTACGGCGCCCGACAAAGTCTGCTACACGTCCGCCACAAACACTACCTAATGCTGCGCCCACTAATAGGACACTCATTACCAGCCCTTCCGTGGTTGGCGTTAATCCCATGTTTTCTTTCAGTGATGAAAATGCACCGTTAATGACACCAGTATCATAACCAAATAGTAATCCACCAAAGGTTGCAACCAAGGTTATTTGGTGCAACCTTTTTCTCTGTTGTTGATTGAGATTCATGATTAATGACATATTATTACCTTATTATTTGAATCATTATGTCTTACCAAAAAAACAATTTTTCAATATTTAAATAAATGTTTAATGTTAAATATTAAATAATGAAATAAGTTTCTGGCACTCTGGTTTGAATCGCTACTTTGCTAGCTTTAGGCCTGTTCGATAAACTCTTTGAAAATAGTTTTCGCAAATTTAAAACGATAAATACATCAGTTAAATTAAAGAAAGTAAGATTATAAAAAGCCTCAATTAATCTCGGAATATTGAAAGCCTAAAGAGTATTAAATAAAATGTAAGGTCAGTATTTTATATACTCATTGATAAATGAATATATTTACTATTGCGGCCAAAAATTAATTTTTAACCGCAAGTCTATAATCAAGTTAAATATTATTACCGCATTAATTACAATTTAACTTCTTTACCTGTTTTGAGTGACTCCAGTGCTTTGTCTGCAAGATATAAAGCCAATTCACCATCGGTCCCTGTCGTTTCAGACTCCGCACGACCAGCTAAGATATCAACAAAATGCTGCCACTCCGCTTGGTATGCTTCGTGGTAACGTTGTAAGAAGAAATACTCTGGCTTGGCCGATAAGCACCCAACTTCACTTAACAGCGCAACACTATTCTCTTTAATATTTCCAGCCGTTAATAATCCTTTTTCACCATGTAATTCAATGCGTTGGTCATAGCCATAACCTGAACGACGGCTGTTAGAGATGGTCGCCATTGCGCCTGATGGGAATTTTAAGATAATAAACGCGGTATCAATATCACCAGCTTGGCCGATCGCAGGATCAACAACATTGCTGCCTTGTGCGTAGACAGAGCAAGGCTCCTCGCCAATCATAAAGCGCGCCATATCAAAGTCATGAATAGTCATATCTCTGAACATACCACCGGAGACTTTAACATATTCTGCAGGTGGTGGTGACGGGTCACGAGATGTGATAATTAAAGATTCTGCTTTACCAATAGCGCCTTGTTGGAATAAATTTTTCAAGTGGCGAAATTGAGGATCATAGCGACGGTTAAAACCAATAAACAGTGGAACGTTATGTTCTTTTACGCTTTTTAAACACTGCTTCACACGCTCAAGGTCGAGGTGAACAGGTTTTTCACAGAAAATCACTTTTTTATGTTTGGCTGCTAGTTCGATTAGATCAGCGTGAGTATCTGTGGCTGAAGCGATTAAAACACCCTGTATATTAGGGTCTTGCATTGCTTCTTCTGTTGTCTGAACTTTGGCTTGGTATTTTTCAGCCAAGGCAACCGCATTGGGTTGGTAAGGGTCGATAACAGAGTAAAGTTTGGTTTCTTTATGGCCGGCAATATTAACAGCATGAACCTGTCCGATACGTCCTGCGCCGAATAGTGCTATATTGAACATTCAAATGCTCCTTGATACCTTAAATCCACTATTTGGATATTACGAAATATACCAAATAAAACATTCATTTCAATTTATAATTTTTTGAAAATTATATTTTTGGGCTCTAGATAACAAATGTTATATTAAAGTGTATTTTTAGTGTTATTCAGATCACAAATTGACAATGTAAGCGAACAACATTTAACAATAAAGTCTGTGTTTGCTGGCACATTAGTTCTCCATAACTTCTTTTTTTGCTCTTCCTTCCTCTCGAAATAAAACATATATTTCAATTAAATTATTTTTAAACTATTAAATCCATAAAAAACCCAGCCTAAGCTGGGTATATAATCCAAATGATTCGAGTTGCGTGGGTGGGTAGCGCAGAGCATTCCCCATACAACTTGAAGTATGACGAATATAGAGCCACAAGTGGTAACCACTATGTAAATTAACACCAAAGCAATCCTTGCTAAATTTCCAGTAACTACCCTACTTAATTACATCTGACTCATTAAGAAAACGAAGAACATTCCTCGACGGTAAAAACACCGTCGAGTTATTACGATAATACAAAGCACTACCCCAACACGTTGATTAATAAAGACGAACTTTATTTTCAACCATCTGTTTAATTTTTTCAGCGGAAGCAACTATTTGAGGCTTTTTAGAAACTTGTGCCGTGCCTGTGCGCCACCAAGCTTCATAACCATCGGTCATTGTTTTCGGAAGTACTTTAATATCAATCAATACACAGCCCGAATGGGACTTCGCGTCTTTCAGTGCGGCAATCAATTGTTCCTCATCATGTACCCGATAACTTTTACAGCCATAGCTTTCTGCGTTTTTAGCAAAATCGACCTTCACTAACGGCCCATCCATCAACCCCGTCTGTGGGTTTCGATGTCGGTTCTCTGTACCAAAACTTCCCATGCCTTGGCTCATCTGCAGGTTATTAATACAACCAAATCCCGCGTTATCAAACAATAAGATGGTGATCTTAATGTTCTCTTGAATCGCGGTTTGTAATTCACTGTGTAGCATTAAATAAGAACCATCTCCGACCATCGCATAAACTGGTTGTTTCGGCGCTGCAATTTTAGCACCAACAGCGGCGGCAATTTCGTACCCCATGCATGAATAACCATATTCAAGATGATAAGTATCTCGCTGTTTTGGTAGCCAAATACGTTGTAAATCTCCCGGTAATGAACCTGCTGCCCCCACAATAATGGCATCGTCTTCCATGTATTGCTGCATCAAGCCTAGTACCCGTGTTTGTGCCAGTTCTGTACCTAGCGTTTTACGGTATTCTTCAAGCTTATCATCAAGATGGCCTGCAATTTCAGGGACAAAATCTAATGGCCGATACTGTATACTAAACAAGCGCTCCAGCTCATTTTTCCACTGTTGTTTAGACTGCTGAATTTCATCCCCCCACTGAGCTTTATAGTGAGAATCTTTCAGCTTTATATCCAGTGCTTGAAGTGCTTCTTTGGCATCTGCAACAACTTTCAAAGCATCTAACTTACTTGCATCGAATTCCGCAACATTGATATTTAAGAAGGTTACATTTGGATGACTAAATAAAGATTTAGATGCGGTGGTAAAATCAGTAAAGCGGGTGCCAACACCAATAACTAAATCAGCCTCTTTAGCTAACAAGTTTGCGGCTAACCCACCTGTAGTGCCAATTCCACCCATATTCAAGGGATGACTGGCAACGACGGCACTTTTACCCGCTTGAGTTTCACCAAATGGAATCTGGTAATCTTCAGCAAACTGTAAAAATGCCTCGTGAGCTTCGGAATAACGTACGCCACCGCCACAGATGAGCAATGGTTTTTTCTTACTGCGGATCAGATGAACGGCTTCTTCGATACTCACCGTTGTCGGTGGTCTACGTTCAATACGATGGATGCGTTTTTGGAAAAAATAATCGGGGTAATCCCACGCCTCGCCTTGAACATCTTGAGGTAGGCAAATGGTTACCGCGCCAGTATCCGCAGGGTCAGTTAACACCCGCATGGCATTAACCATCGCCGCCATCAGTTGTTCAGGCCGTGAAACCCTATCCCAATAACGTGAAACTGGGCGAAAACAATCATTAGTACTGATAGTCCCATCACCGTATTGTTCGACTTGCTGCAATACTGGGTCGGGCTGACGTGTTGCAAAAGTATCGCCAGGTAGTAATAACAGTGGAATGCGATTCGCCGTAGCTGTTGCGGCAGCTGTGATCATATTCGCAGCACCTGGGCCAACAGAGGACGTAACCGCAAAAATTTGTTTACGTTTTTTTTGTTTGGCAAAGCCTGTCGCAATATGTGCCATGCCTTGCTCGTTGCAACCTTGATAAACACGTAGATGCCCAGGCGCCTCTTCGAGCGCCTGACCTAAACCTACAACATTACCATGGCCAAAAATCGTAAATACTCCCTGAATAAACGGATACTGCTCACCATCGACATCAACATATTGTTGGTTTAGAAATTTAACCAACGCCTGAGCGGTCGTCATTTTCTGCTTATTCATACGGGTCTCCGTTTATTCCATGGTTGGCATTGTGAAACTACTTTCATGGTGTTCTAAGCGAACACTTGCAGGCCAGCGACTAGTGACTGTTTTCATGCGAGTATAGAAGCGAACACCATCATTTCCATGTACATTTAATGGACCAAAAATAGAACGTTTCCAACCACCAAAACTGTGGAATGCCATCGGTACTGGAATCGGTATGTTGATCCCAACCATTCCAGCTTGGACATTTTCTTGGAATTCACGAGCCGTTTCACCATCACGGGTGAAAATAGCCGTTCCATTTCCATATTCATGTTGGTTAATTAGTTTCAAACCCGTTTCGAAGTCTGGAACACGCACTACGGCTAAGACAGGTCCAAAAATTTCTTCTTTATAAATGTCCATCTCAGGAGTGACATTATCAAATAATGTTGGTCCTACAAAATAACCATTTTCGAAGCCTTTCACTTTAAAATCACGGCCATCAACTAATAACGTCGCACCTTGTTTTTCACCGCTAGTAATATAGTCACAGATTTTAGCTTTGTGCTGTGCTGAAATGACGGGACCCATATCATTTTCTTTGCCTTGCGTAATACCTGGCCCGACGGACATTTTAGCAATTTGACCTTTCAGGTTAGCAATGAGCGCATCTGCTGTTTCATCACCGACGGCTAAGACTACAGATAATGCCATACAACGTTCGCCCGCTGCACCAAATGCCGCGCCCATAATGGCATTAGCCGCCTGCCCCATGTCCGCATCCGGCATTAAAATACAATGGTTTTTTGCACCACCGAGTGCTTGACAGCGTTTGCCATGAGCAGATGCCGTCGTGTAAATATATTCAGCAATAGGTGTTGAACCAACAAAACTAACGGCTTGGACTTCTGGCGCGGTTAAGAGCACATCGACAGATTCTTTGTCCCCTTGAACAACGTTAAATACGCCATCAGGTAAACCTGCTCCTTTTAATAATTTAGCTAATCCTAATGCTAAAGAAGGGTCTTTTTCTGATGGTTTTAAAACAAAGGTATTGCCTGTTGCAATAGCCACTGGGAACATCCACATCGGTACCATTGCTGGGAAATTAAATGGTGTAATTCCCGCACATACCCCCAGAGGTTGCATTAATGAGTGGCTATCAACACCGGTAGCAACATTGGCTGAGTGCTCACCTTTTTGTAAGTGAGGGATACCACATGCAAATTCAACGACTTCCAAACCACGCGTTAATTCACCTACCGCATCAGAAAAAACTTTACCATGTTCTCTTGAAATTAAACGAGCCAGTTCATCCATATTCTCTTCCAGCAATGCTTTAAATTTGAATAAGATCCGGGAACGTTTCAAAGGGGAAAGTTTTGACCACTTAGGGAATGCTTTATTCGCAATCTCAATTGCTTTTTTTGTTTCATCGGCACTGCTAAGTACAACCTGAGCAATTTGCTCACCCGTTGCTGGGTTGAATACCGGTGCAAAACGCCCACTTTTGCTGGATACTATCTCACCACCAATGAAATTATGAATCTGTTCCATGTTGCCTCTCTTTAGCTGACAGAGTTACCTTGTTACTCAATGTATATGAAATATTTGTTTCATTTACAACTAAATTTGAAATAACATTCAATTTATGTGATCTAGACAAAGTTTTTATGAAATTTTTAATCGCGGCTAAAAAACACCTATTTTAAACTTATGTCCATCACTTATTTATTGGCTATTTTTCCTTTGTATTGGGCTAAACATGGCTTTCTTTCCATCAAGAAAATAAGAGAAAAAATTGATGTAAGCTGTTCAATTTATTATCCCAAATTCAAATTATTTTAAGATCCTAAAAAAAGAAAATTTTTAAATATGAACTAAGTGTTTCAAAAAGATTCGACTAACGCCGTAAAACAACTACAATTAGAGCCAAATTCTGGAGGTTATATGTCAAGTGCATCAAATTTAAATGAGTTTCAAGAGCAAGTTCGCTCAAGGTATGACGAATTAAGTAAACGGCTACAGCAAGTAGCACGCTATGTATTAGATAATACGAATAGTGTCGCATTTGATACAGTTGCCGTCATTGCGAAAGAGGCTAAGGTTCCGCCTTCGACTCTAATCCGCTTTGCAAATGCGTTTAATTTCAGTGGGTTTAATGAAATGAAACAATTGTTTCGTATGAACCTCGTGGAAGAAACGGCCAGCTACACAGATAGAGCCCGCATGTTTCGTGAAATGGACGGCTCCCAAGAACTGGGAGATGACCCTTCCCAAATTTTGAAGGAGTTCGCTCATTCTAACGCCCAAGCTTTACAACAAATGGCAGCCAGAACCCCTGCTGAAGATATCGAAAAAGCCGTATCGTTATTAGCAAATGCACAAAATATCTATATTATCGGTTTGCGTCGCTCATTCAGCGTTGCAACGTATTTAAGTTACGCTCTTAGCCATTTGGAATGTCGCCCAGTACTTATTGATGGGCTTGGCGGAATGTTCAAGGAACAGATCAGCAGGATCAGTGAAAATGACGTCGTTATTTCAATCAGTTTCACGCCTTACGCCTCGGAAACTGTCATGGTAAGTGAGAAGGCGGCCCAAGCAGGTGCGCAGCAAATCGTTATTACTGACAGCCAAATCAGCCCTTTGGCAAGTTTTAGCGATGTTTGTTTTGTTATCAAAGAAGCCCAAGTAGATGCATTTCGTTCGCAATCAGCCACCTTATGTTTAGCACAATCACTGACCGTTGCATTAGCCTACCGTCAGGGCAGCAGCTTAGTCTAAGATATATGGCTCTGTAATTAAACACCTCCATTGATTCAGAGCCTCTTCCAGCCCTTTCTCTAATTAACGTAGACGTCATTATTAAAAACTAATTAAGTTTCATTTTTTTCTTTAATTTGTGAGTCTCATCAGAAAATACAAATTCTAAAAAGACAATGAAATGAAATTATTATTTCACCCTGCTATGTTGGGATTATATCTCGTGTTAGATAAAACCAAGAATAAGGACTAAGCATGTTAAATACACACTTTCTTTATTTACTCGGCCACCTTCGTTTACTTGAAGAGCAGCATTCTGTCACGTCACTTAATCGCTCTGGTATTGGTTTAATCGGCACTGCACCTTATAACCAACTTTATATAAATGCGATAAAATGCTGCGCTCATCATAGTGAGCTAAAGTCAATTTGCCATTTGTCTCCATCTCTACCTTCTATGACTTACTTTATGTGTCAAAAGAAAAAGATAGAAGAGTTGATCAATAATGATGACGTTGACTGTATTATAATGACATCCACTTGCAGTGATGAGTTACTAAGATTTGCAATTCAGACTGCGGTATCTGCCGGAAAAGATATCCTATTGAATGATATCCCCAACTTTAGTGAAAACGAATTGAAGGAGGTATTAAAGCAAGCAATGCGCCATGATGTATTGATTGATTATAACCAACCTCTTAGCTTTGATAACCAGTTCAATCAAATAAAAGCGTCTTTAATGTCTAAACGTGGTACCGAAACAGGGTTATTGCGTATCACAGCGCACCGAATAATAGAAACTGAAAATCAATTACCATTCAATATACTACGAAACACCATCACAAAAAACATAGAATTATTGTTATCCTTGATGCCTGATTTTGTCCTTTCATCCCCCGCTATTCAATACTCACATCCCTTTACTAAAAGAACCGATGGCGATGTATTGATGATTAATTTACGCCAAGAAAACGGTTTATTGGTTTCATTTGAAATCTTTTTCAATACGGGGAAGATTTTAGACAAACTGTCATTAAAACAATGTAATAACCGATATGAGATAAAGGAAAAACTCTCTTTTAATGAAACATATCAAGAGATTAATCAAAATAATTTTATTGTAGAGCAACTCGACCAATTTGTTTTAAGACTCGGTAGCAACACAAAACTAGCCAAAATTAATCAATGGAGTCGCGCCAATAAACTAACAGATATAGTAATAAAACAGCTAAATACTTATGGATATATTTGATTATTACGAAATATAAAGATAATTCTGATAGTAACAGTTAATATTATTATACTCACGAATGATATAACAATACTATACCGCTTAATGTTACATTCTAAAATTACTTATAATCAGTGTATTGAACTACATGTACCACTATTCACATTGACAACGCCATATAAAAAAGAAGCGGGATCAACATTAAAAAGATAAGCAAATTGAAATAGTGAATCGACATCAATACAACTTTCTCCAGTCTCAAATCGACTCATTTCTTCTTCTGTTACACCAATTAAACTCGCCATTCGTTCTATCGATATCTTATGATTTTCTCGTTGTTTTCGGATTTTTATCCCTAGCATTTTAGCAATGTTTTCCTTCCTCATAATAACCTCTATTAAATATTAAAATGAATATTATTAACCGGTGCGTAAACTATCACCAACCATAAATTTATAAATTGACTTATAATAATAAAATCCTAACTAAACAAGTCATTTAAAGACAATCTATTAATGAATTAAAAAACAACAACCATATAAGATACTGATATATATGGCCATATCGCTTTCTTTTTAACTGTGATTTTGATCACGTTATTTTTATAACCTAATAGGTATAGAAAACTACACTGTAATAAGCCAACGACTTCAAAATTACATTTTCAATTTAACCAAAATTCTAACTTACATTTTCAATTTAATAAAATTATCTTGACTGATTTAATGTTATAACCTTAAGAAATTCGTGACAATTTGTATTCATTCGTATCAATAAGTTTCCAGAACATAATTATAATAAAGAAATTTTTTTCAATCATAAAAAAAGGCGCTTTTTTTTATTTATTAGTCGAATAACAACATTAAATTTAGGTATTAAATATAAAAATTTTCATATTAGTCTATAAAGCTAAATCACCTTTTCATATTAGTGCCTTACATTAACCTGCTCTTATTCTGAATATCTAAAATTAATTATCACACCTGGCTATTTTCGGTAAAAAAATTCACTCCACTGCATTTATGCCATGTTCGTTACCTTCAGTCTATACCACAATACGTAAAAATTAGACAAATTATGTAAACGCTAAATAGGTGTACCCAAGCAATCTAGCTATGTTTCCACCGCCCAATACTTACTTAACTTCACATCTTTTTAATAAAATTGTCAGTTGGCATGGTATCCTATTACGAGCACCTATGAGTACTTGCAATTCATAACATTGCTATATTATATGGCTTGCTATTTTTTGTTGGTAAGTAAAAGAGACCTGAAAGGATAATCATGCTACAAGAAAGTGTTATCAGGGAAATCATTCTCTGGATAGAACAAAATTTAGAATCTCGCCTATCCCTAGATACTGTTGCCGATAAATCAGGATACACCAAATGGCACTTTCAGCGCCTGTTTAAGAACCAAACAGGGCTCGCACTTGGTTCCTATATCCGAGCAAGGCGCCTTTCTTGTTCTGCTGTCGCACTACGGCTAACAAATGACAGCATAATGGATATTTCTCTGAGGTACCGTTTTGACTCACAACAAACTTTTTGCCGTGCGTTTAAAAAACAATTTAATCTGACCCCTTCTGAATACAGAAAACGACAGGGTTGGAAAATTGAAGGGTTTTGCTTACCTCTACGAGAGAATAAAGAGCTCAGTGTTCAAGTTAAATTGACTCAATTGCCAGCCATCAATTTACTCGGAACTAAACATCGTTACACTAAAGATATTAATGAGTGGAACCTAAAAACGGATGAGCTACGCCGACACTATTGGATGGATTTTTTCAATAAAAACCATTATGTCACTCAGCATTTATACGCCATTCACGGTGTTGATCAAAGTACTAATGCAGAAGGCCATTTCCTATATACCACGGCTCTAGATGAACAAGATGTTGATATTGCACTTCCGCAAACAACCAACTTACAGTTACCCGCAGGAAATTATTTAGAAATCAAGATCACCAGTAGCCTTCATGGTATAGATTACAATGATATTATTTATACTGCTTATGGGAAGGTACTTGCTGAAATGGATATCGTCCGTGGTAAAGGGCCTGATATAGAGCAATATGTCCTAAAATCCAAACCCACTTATGAAGCATTCATTAATGATTCACGCAATTTCATCCAAGAACTAAATTACTATATCCCTGTTATTATTTAACGACTAGCAGCACCCCATACGAATACTGTATGGGATGCTGGCCTAACAATTAAAAACTCACATTAATTTTTGCCCAGAAATTTCTCCCTGGTTCATTCACTGGTACATTGGATGAATAACCAAAACCGCTATTTCCAGCTAAATTAAGGTGCTCGCTATAGGTTTTATCAAAAAGGTTATCAACGCCTGCGCTTAATTTCATATTTTCATTAATTTTATACGCTGTATTTAATGAAAATATTGTGAAACCTGCACTCTTGCTAAAATCTTTCCCCACCACATTACCATCATTAATCGCAACACGATTTTGACGGCTAACAACGCGTACTAAACCTGCCGTAGTCCAATCACCTTTTTCCCATGATAAGCCAAATCGGCTTTCCAATGGTGGCATTTGCGGTAACGCTTTGCCATCTGTACGATTTTCTCCCCAAGAGTAAGCAAGACTTGCATCGGCTTTCCATTCATCACTGAGTTTCTGTGCGATACCGAGCTCTCCGCCCATAATTAATGCGTTAACATTTTCAACTTGGCTCATTCGCGGGTTTGTCGCGCTATAACGGAAGAGAATAAAATCATCAACACGCCCCACATACGCAGAAACCCATGCATTGGTGTCTTCATGGCTATATTTAGCACCAATATCTAACTGAGTCGTTTTTTCAGTTTTTAACTTATCAAATACATTATTGCTACCATCTGGTCCGAGTTTAGGCGAAAACAACTCCCAATAATCAGGAAAACGTTCGGTATAGCCGACACCGGCATATACCATAACAGGTGTATCAGATAAAGAATGCTCATAACGCGCAAAGCCCGCTGGCATCACCGTATTACGCCCTGAAGAGCCTACGCCTGTATTATTTTCAACTATCACACGATCTAAACGAGCCCCACTAACAACTTTACCTTGCTCAGTCGCATGCCAAGTTAGCTCACTAAAGACACCATAATCTTGGAATTGTGCATCTTTTTTCCAGCTATTATTATTGTTTTTACGATGTTTATTGGTCTGCATGTCAGCCCCTGCACGCAGTTCATAGTCTTTCCATAACCATGTTCCCATGGTACGGCCGCCCATGGTTTCACGGTCAACTCGCATTTTCATTGGCATATTCATCATACCGTGGCCTCCATGCCCCATATGCCCGCCCCCCATTCCACCGCCTGATGGAGTACGAAGCGAGTAATTATCCATAATATGATCGGCGTAATTGTAGTAAACATTTGCTTCAACTTTATCTAAAACATCACCGATATTACTCTTTTCAAAGCGTAAGCCTAAGCTTTCACGTTTAAACTGAGAGCCATCCATTCCCCTCCCTGCATAACGAGCTTCGCCGTCGCCTTTACCAGCGGTTAATTCTAATAATGTATATTCATCTGGCGTCCAGCCGATAGCAATATCAGCGTTCCACTTATCCCATTTAGAGGGAACCTTATCACCATTGCCATCTTTATAATCATTTGAACGTGATTTATTACCAATAACACGAACATAACCCGTTTCATTACCTAAGCTAATATCAGCATTACCATCCCAACGCTCATTAGATGCCGTTAAGGCACTTGCGTTGCCTTTAATACCTGCTTCAGTAAATAGCGGTTTTTCGCGCTCAAACCGGATTGTTCCTGCTGAATTCCCAGGCCCCCATAAAACAGTTTGTGGCCCTTTAATCATATTTAATACATCAAAGTTTTCCGGTGAAATATAAGAAGTCGGTGCATCCATACGAGAAGGGCATGCACCCAACATTTCACTATCATTGGTTAAAATACGCAAACGAGACCCAAACATGCCACGAAAAACCGGATCTCCGTTAGTTCTTCCACCGTTACGTATCTGTGAAAAGCCTGGGATCGTTTTAAGGTAATCAGAACCATCACTCGCAGGGACGGGCTGCCTTGGTGTTTTAGGGGATGTCGTAATAGTCAATGGTGAATCGACTGGCGCAGTAACAATCATCACTGAGTTATTTGAGATTGGACTTTGGTTGATTTCAGTTTTAGCGACTGTAGGCGCTGTAAAAATCGCACTAATAACCAGCGTTGCAATAGGAGCCACTTTAAAAACGTGTGTGTTCATTTTTTACCTGTTTCTTAGAATATAGGTACGCTGCTTTCGCCTCTTAGCTTGCAAATACATTTTCAGCACCCATGGGTGAACCTCTTAAAAATCAAAGAAATTCAAGATGAACGAAAACGCTTTGGACAATAAAGGCAAGAATAGCAATTAAATTAATTTGTAAGATTTATCATGCTAAGACATCAGTAAATAGGCGGGGCTCTAGCGAGATGTAATGACCATGGTCTAAATAACCAAATGTGAACGTAGCGCTCAAAAGGAACAAATAGAGTCAGCGTGGCGAGTTGTCGAATAACCGCAGCAATAAATAAGATAAGAAATGGAAAGTGGACCAATAACTGACAGTAACCACATGCAATGTCTTCCATCGGAGACTGCCCCATCCCCGTCATTAACATATGATTCATTGGTGTAGAAACGTCACAATTTTCAGGCATTGGCATACTATGATGCGAATGCCTCGATTGGTCTGCCATTGATAAATGCTCAACTACACTATTAGAGCTAGGGCTCACGCAGTGTTCCATCAGCCTCATCGATTTAGAGAACAATGGAGCAATAAACAGCATAGCCACAGCCAATAATGCAAGGTAGGCAGCAAATTGTCTGATTGAAGTGTGCAGGTGCAACGTTTTTCCGTCATCTGAGTACGAATTTTATAGCGCGAAATTGTATCTTATTTGGAGGATGGATGTTATTAATTTTCACCATTAATGTTAAGTAGGACCTACCTCTACATGTAATGAACTAAAAAACAAACAATTACCAATAAAAATCAATCTATTGATTAAATCTCTACTCTTACGACAATAGACTGAAATTAAAGCAAATAATAAGCTAATTATTTATCTATAAACCATCTAGACCTAACGATTTAGATGAGACCATTTTGTGTTAGCCACTATTTTAGTTATCTCTTCTTTAGTTGGAATTAATATGAGTTTATCCAATTCAATCCAAACCGTTTTGGTAAATTGAAATCGGTTATCCGGTGTAAAACCGCTCAATTTGTTCTGTTGATATTCCTCCTTTTCTTTATCGCTGACGCCTTGTCTGAACTCTTCATAGGCGACCATGAATTGTTTTGTTTCCTTACCATCTAGCCCTTTTTTGAAGGTTACCAAAATTTTATAGCTGAGTTTTTCTCTGAGAAAACTTTTAGTCGTATCGGATAGTGATTGATATGCAGCAATTTTGTCGTCTTTTGCTTTTTGAATATATTGTAGACTTCTTGGTGTCTGATTTATTTGGTAATTTGGTTGAGCTCTAGCTAACGCACCCTTTTTAACTGGCATTCTGTGGACGCGATTTAGATTGCTTGGTTCCGAATTCGAACGATTTAATACCAATGCCCCTGATATATTTTTTTGATGAATCTTTGAAGGTTCTGAATAGGCATGCCTTAACGTGGGTAGCCGAATGGGAATTTTTGACCCTGTCAGGTCAATCTGTTTTTTTTGTTTAATATTATCAACAAATCGACCTAATTTTTGCTGCTGATTCACAAGCTTAGCTTTAACTTCCTTATCTAATATAAGTCGATTCAAATTTGAAATGATTGGATGAGGGATATTCGTTAGATGAGAATTACGCATTGGTTGAGTTGACATATTGCTTCCTTTTATCTAGTTATAAACTCAAACTATGTTAAAAGAATTAGTATCAATATTCTTTAATAAACCGAAGCAATTCAAACTGTAGATTTATATTTTGAAGAGTCGCGTTATACAGGAGAACACCTGTATAACGCGATTAGAGAAAAAAATTACTTATCCGCTGGCAGCCCTTTCTTTTCGTGTACCATCATCAGTGCCTGTTCAACACTACGCTCGATAATAGGACGACGTTGGTCATTCTCAGGCAGTAGTTTTAACATCATTTGCCAAGCCGAGATGGCCTCTGCATAACGCTCTTGCTCAAATGCATTGAATGCAAAAATACTTAATGCTTTTACATTGGTACGGTCTTCAGCAATGACCTTTTTAAGTAGCTCTGCACCTTGGCGGTTATCTTCTGGGTCAGAAGAACGCGTCAAAACCTCCGCATATCCCATCACTACATTTTCATTTTTAGGGGCTAGGCGATAAGCACGGCCATAGGCATCGGTTGCCATAGTCGCATTCCCCAACACCATACCAATACGGCCTAGCATTTCCCACGCTTCTACATTTTGCGGGTCTTCCTGGAGGCGAGTACGTAGACCTAAAGCGAGGTGTTCCATTTCCGCATTATTGAGTGGTGGCTCAGACGGGTCTAGCGCTCTATCTAGCAAGGCCGGAGCTTGTTGGTAGGCATTATTCCAATCCGCCACTTTCTCGTAGCTACCTACCTGATAATAAGCACCACCCGCAACACCTAATGCAATGATAAAACCGGGTAAATAAACCCAATTGCTAGTGCGAGAGGCCTCAGGTAATGATTCTTCATCACCCTGCTCAACCTGTTTTAATCTAACGCGTTTTTTAGAACGGGCAAAAATGATCCAACCGCCTACCGCTATCGCAACAAACGGTAATCCCCACAGCATAACCGTTAGCGGTGTCAGCGGTGGGTTATAAGTGACGAAGTAACCATAACGGGCAACCATGTAATCAACGATTTCATCACGGTTTTTGCCTTCTTTCATTAACTCATACACTTTTTGGCGCAAGTCCAGTGCAATCATTGAATTAGAATCCGCAATGCTGTTGTTCTGACATTTAGGGCAACGTAGCTCTTCGGTTAATTTACGAAATTGCTGCTCTTGCTGTTCATTATCGAAAGTAAAGACTTCTGTCGATGCATATGTCACCGTTGCACTTAACGCTAACATCAATAAACCCAATAAATACCTCATTGGTTCGCCTCCTGATTATAGCGCTCCCAAAGAGGTTTAAATTCTTTTTCCCAGACGCGCTCATCCATTGCCCCTGCGTGACGATAACGAATCACACCATTACCATCAATTAAGAACGTTTCAGGTGCACCATATACCCCTAAATCAAGGCCTAACATACCTTCACCATCAAATAAGCTTAGGGCATAAGGGTTGCCTAACTCACGCAACCACACAATGGCTTTATCCCGTTTATCTTTATAGTTCAACCCAACCACACGAACACCCTGTGCAGACAACTTATTCAAATATTGATGTTCTGCACGGCATGTAGGGCACCATGTTGCCCAAACATTCAACAAGATAGGTTGCCCTTGTGTTAATACATCGGATTCGTAATGCTGACCGGGGTTTTCTAGCGATTCAAGGCGAAAAACGGGCACTGGCTTACCAATTAAAGCGGATTCTAATAAACGAGGATCATCCCCTTCTGCATTACGCATCAATTGCCATAACAGGACCGCAGCGATTCCTGCAAAAATAATAAAAGGAATTAAGAAGACTTTGCGGTTCATACTGTTTCCCCTTGTAATTTACGGCGACGATAACGTGGGTCAAACAAGCAAAATAACGCACCAATAGCCATTAATACGCCACCAGACCAGATCCAACGAACAAATGGTTTATAATACAAACGCATAGTCCACGTATCTTTAGCGACTTCCTCACCCAATGCAGCATATAAATCGCGAGTAAAACCACCATCAATCGCCGCTTCGGTCATAACAGCTCGGCTAACGCTATAAAAACGTTTTTCTGGCATTAAAACACCGATGACTTTGTCTTTCTCTTTCACTGAAATACTGCCAATGACACCTTGGTAGTTAGGGCCATCAGCCTCTCGTACGCCATTAAATACAAAGGTATAAGCACGAATTGAAATGCTATCACCCGGCTTCATTTTCACATCACGCTCAATACTGTAATTTTGGCTAAAGGCAATACCGACGATGGTTACCGCCAAACCTAAATGCGCCAGTACCATTCCCCAGTAACTTGGCGTGAGCTTGATTTTCTTACTGATGCGGACTCGCATTTCTGCGAAGGCAAGAATTGCTATCCAGCACGCCATCATTAAGCCGACAACCGTCAACGCTTCTACCCTATCTTCCATCAGTAATGGTAGGGCAAAAGAAAGAATAACGGTTAATACCGTTGCAATGATTAATAACTTTTTGATAGCCGCAGGGCGGTCACGTCCCCAACGCACAAGTGGCCCAATTCCTAGTAACAAGGCAAATGGCACCATCAATGCTATAAACATGGTATTAAAGAACGGTTCACCAATGGAAATCGTACCCAGGCCAATTTGTTTATGGACTAACGGTAGCAATGTACCGAGTAACACAACTAGCATCGCTGCTGTTAGGATAACGTTATTACCCAATAACATGGATTCACGCGACCATAAGGCATTGTTAACCCTTGAGCGTACCTTGTGCCCACGCAGTGCAAACACCAGTAAAGAGCCGCCAATCACTATCACCATGAAGGCTAAGATAAATAACCCTCGAGATGGGTCTGAGGCAAAGGCGTGTACCGAAACCAGTACCCCTGAGCGAACTAAGAAAGTCCCGAGTAAACACAATGAGAAAGCAAAAATCGACAATAATAGTGACCATGCTTTAAAAGTGGCTCGCTGTTCAGTAACGGAAAGTGAGTGGATCAATGCCGTTCCCACTAACCATGGCATAAAGGAGGCATTCTCTACCGGGTCCCAGAACCACCAGCCCCCCCAGCCTAATTCATAATAAGCCCATGCGGAACCTAACATGATCCCTAACGTTAAAAAGAACCAGGCTGCCATCGTCCAAGGGCGAGCAAAACGTGTGAAAGAGCTGTCTAACCGGCCACTTAACAATGCCGCAATCGCAAAGGCAAATGCCACAGAGAAGCCGACATAGCCCATGTATAACAATGGTGGGTGGAAAATCAGCCCGGGGTCTTGTAGTAATGGGTTGAGGTCACGCCCTTCAATCGGAAAGGCAGGCAGCGTGCGCGAAAATGGGTTTGAAGTAAAGATGATAAACAGCAAAAAACCAACGCTAACCATCCCCATAACAGCTAAAACACGGGCAACAATGTCGAGAGGCATACGGTAACTGCAAATTGCCACCGCAAATGTCCAGCCGCTCATTAATAATACCCAAAGTAATAATGAGCCTTCGTGAGCTCCCCATGTCGCCGCAACACGATACCAAATAGGTAATTGCGTATTTGAGTTATTGGCAACATACGTGACTGAGAAATCATTAACAACAAAGGCATTCACTAATACTAGGAATGCCCCTGTTACACAGAGAAAAAGTAACCATGCTAATGGACGTGATGATGCCATCAAGCGCGCATCATTGCGTGCCACCCCCCATAGCGGGTAAAAAGACAGCAAAACGGCAAGACCTAATGCTAAGCACAGTAAAACGCTACCAATTTCAGGGATCATGATGCATTGTCCTTATAGGCAGCTGCTGGCCTGCGGTGGTTTTCTTGCATCGCCTTTTCAACCTCTGGTGGCGTATAGTTTTCATCATGTTTAGCAAGCACTTCTTTCGCTAAAATATGATTATTCTCCTGTAACTCCCCTTGAACAACGACACCTTGCCCTTCTTTGAATAAGTCAGGCAAAATTCCATGATAACTTACGTTAACCTCGCCTTCGGCATCATAAACAGTGAAAGTGATATTGACAGCATTAGAGACTGGGTCAGAATCACGTACTACACTACCTGGCATGACCATGCCGCCAACGCGCAAACGTTGCCCAACTTCAGGGATTTGTTGAGTTTCTCGCTTACCATAGATGATTTCACCGGGGGTATAAAACAAGTCAATACTTGAGCGCAATGCGTAGAGAATCAATGCGAGGGTTAACCCCACGCCAACCAATATGGAACAGATCAACCAAAGTCGGTTACGACGACGAATATTCACACTCCCTCCCTACGCGCTCTTGCTGCTTTTTGTCTTACTTCACGAGCTTGCTGTTGAATAATTGCATTTATTATCATTTTTCTTTGTATGTATGTATGCAAACAGAGTAACAAAATAGGTATTAATGTCAGCGCAACCGCCAGCCATACATAAAAACCATAGCCGCCCATCGCCCAAAATTCACTCCAAGATGCAAATGCGCTAGTCATGATTGACGTCCTTTTTTATTCACAATATCTAATACCCATGGACGGTTACGTTCTAACAACAATAATTGACTACGTAAACGAATTAACGTTAATGAGATAAAGAGAAATAGGTAACCAAGGATAGCTAAACGTAGTGGCGTACGCATAGCTGGGTTGATACTTTCTTGCATACGCGTCGAAGGTTGATGCAAAGTTTGCCACCATTCAACTGAATAATGAATAATAGGTAAGTTAATCACACCAATTAATACTAAAATCGCAGCGGCCTTTCCTGCTGTACGGCGGTCATCAAAAGCATGCCATAAAGCAATAATCCCCACATAAAGAAAAAATAGAATTAGTTCAGAGGTTAAACGTGCATCCCATACCCACCATGCACCCCACATTGGTTTACCCCATGTCGCACCTGTCACCAAGGCAATAAAAGTAAATACCGCCCCTATCGGTGCCATTGCCGCTATCGCCAATTCAGAGACTTTCAGTTGCCAGACAAGACCAACAAAAGCAGTAATTGCCATTGTGGCATAAATGCCCATCGACCACATCGCGGCAGGAACGTGGATATACATAATACGATAACTTTGGCTTTGGACTTTATCGGTTGGCGCAAAGCCAAATCCCCAAATCCACCCCACCGCTAAACAAATTACACTCAATATAATAAACCACGGTATTAGACGCCCACATAACCGGTAAAGGTTAACTGGGATGGCAAGTTGATGAAGCTTTTTCCACATAGTTTAATTACCCTGATTTATTATATTGTTAGTAAATGCTGCGTGACAGAATCATACAATACACATTAAAAAAGCAAATATATTGATTTAACACAAATATAACTTAGGCTGATCATACTCAAACGCATAACCAGCCTATTTATTGATCATTACTTATAATTTATCGGTATAACCCATCATAAAATGATTACCTTAAATTAAAAGCCAGGTTCAACTTCACGCATGTCCGGCAATTTATGGGCAATTCCTTTGTGACAGTCAATGCAAGTTTTACCATCAGTGATGGCTTGGTCATGCATTTTAGCTGCAACCCCTTTTTGTGCCGTGAAATCCATATACTCAAAATTGTGGCAGTTACGACACTCTTGTGAGTCGTTATTTTTCATCCGTCGCCACTCACTTTGCGCCATCGCTAACCGATGGTCTTCAAATTTTTGAGGTGTGTCGATGATGCCAAAAATTTTCCCGTATAGCTCCTTACTCGCTTGAATTTTACGCACCATTTTTGGGCCAAACTCATGCGGTACGTGACAATCTGGGCAAGTTGCGCGAACACCGCTACGGTTAGTATAGTGAATAGTATCCATATATTCTTCATAAACATTCTCACGCATTTCATGGCAGCTAATACAAAACTCTTCCGTATTGGCCATTTCCATACCCGTATTGAAGCCGCCCCAGAAAATAACACCACTCACAAAACCAATCAGCAATAAGGTTCCTAATGCTAAACGGCTTGGCCTACGCCACCACCGCCATACTCGGCCGATTAATCCAAACAAGCCCTTTTTCTTCGGCTTGTCATCATTTATTTGCTTATCATTGTTATTTGACATAATTCCCCCTTATTTCCCAAAACCTTTGGATGGGGTAAATGTGTTATCAACAATCGGTGCCGTGTCTGATTGCGGCACGTGGCACTGTAGACAGAAGTAGCGGTTTGGTGCGACTTCGCCAAGAACTTTGCCTGTTGCATCCATAAAGTGCGTTGGGCTAACTCTTGGTGCCCCTGTGGTGCGATAATTTTCCACACCATGGCATTGCAAACAACGATTAGTATTAGTGGTAATTTGATAACCTTCAACACTATGTGGGATCATTGGCGGTTGATTCACATAGTTTAATGCCATTCTTTCTTGCTCTTTCGGAATATGAATGCTTCCTTCTGACGTACCGGATACTTCTGGTGATTGGGTCAGGTCTACACCATTAGCAGCCCAAACAAGACTGCTTACAACAAAGGCCATTCCAGCCACCCAACGGCTGATCGTCTTTTTCAGGACAGGATTTTTCATGATTTTGCTCCCGAACTCCATCTTAGTGTTATTTTAAAAACATCCTCAGAACAAACATCAATGCAACGACCGCAAGTGATACAATCTTTATCTGATATTTGTGCTGGAGCTTGTTTATCTAGGACCGGTGCACGCAGAACTTGCGGCTCCGGACAAATGTGGAAACAGTCCATACAACGGCTACAGTTTTCTTTATTTTCCGCTGTAACAACTAGTGCGCCCTTACACCCTGCCACGCCATATAGCGCACCTAATGGGCAAAGGTGACCGCACCAACCATGTTCCACAACTAATAAATCGAATAAAAACAGTGCAACTAAAACCAATGCACCGCTGCCAAAACCAAAAATTAAACTGCGTCCCATTAATGAAACTGGATTAAGCCATTCCCAAAGTAAGGTTCCTGTAATAGCAGAACCAATCAGGATAACCACCAGCAATACATAACGAATATTGCGTGGTATCGTTGCGGACTGGTTAAAATCAAACTTACGTCTTAACCACGCCGCGGCATCCGTCACTGGGTTTACAGGACAAACCCAACTGCAGAAAATACGCTTACCCAACAGTGCATAAACCCCGAATACGATAGCAGCCCCAACTAATGCTGAGATCCCCGGTAAGTAACCACTTGCTAAGCTCTCTAAGGTGATTAATGGGTCAGTCAAAGGTACGGTATCTAACAATAAGCTACTGCTGTAGTTACCATGTAAAATCCACACCCCAAACCATGGCCCACTCAAGAACATCGCTAACACCAGCAATTGGCTTATGCGTCTAAATACCAACCACTTGTGGCTCTGCCACCAACCTTTTTTTGCCTGAGCTTCACGTCCGGCATCACGTTTACGATTCGCCATTGTTACCCTCCAGCCAACCAAAGCGGTAATGGTGTCCTAACTCACCTTTTGCTAACGACCTTGGTAATACCTTGATAGCCGCCTCTTCCAATACACAAGCCTGTTCACATTTACCGCATCCCGTGCAGTAATTGCTATTGACTGTGGGTAAGAAGCGCGCGTGCTTACCTGTTCGGTGGTTTTGTTCAAGTTCCAATGTGATGGCTTCATCAATCAGTGGACATACGCGGTAACATACATCACACCTTAGCCCTTGAAAGTTCAAGCAGTTTTCCTGATCGAGTAAAACGGCTAACCCCATGCGTGCATCGTTAATCGACTCAATGTCTTTATCCAATGCACCACTTGGGCAAACTTTGGCGCAAGGAATGTCCTCACACATTTCACACGGGTTTTCTCGAGCGATGAAGTACGGCGTTCCTGAAGCCAAGCCTGATGCCAATGTCGCTAATTTCAACATGTCATACGGACAGGCTTGAACGCATTGCCCACAACGGACACATGCACTGGCAAATGCTTTTTCATCAAGAGCTCCCGGCGGGCGAAGCTTAACTCCACTCGCACGGGAAGTTTGTTGCTGAAGCCCCAGCACCACACCAACAGCCGCCAACCCACCCGCAGTGCGGGCGACATCGCGTAAAAAGCGACGACGACTGTTCTGGGACTTAGCCTGTTGAGACTTAGCTTTCTGGGGCATGAGCAATTACACCTTTTCCAGTTTAACGGCACATTTTTTGTAATCCGTTTCTTTTGAAAGCGGATCGGTTGCATCCAGTGTTAAGTTATTCACTAGCTGCGCAGCATCGAAGAACGCCATGTAAACTAAGCCTTTTGGTGGTCTATTACGGCCACGAGTTTCAACAATCGTGGTCACATCACCACGGCGTGAAACTACTTTGACTTTATCACCACGGCGTAAACCTCTCTCTTTCGCATCGATTGGATGTATAAACACAAGAGATTCAGGGAAAGCACGGTGTAGTTCAGGAACACGGCGTGTCATACTACCGGTATGCCAATGTTCTAATACACGGCCTGTTGATAACCATAAGTCATATTCTTTATCTGGCGATTCAGCAGCAGGCTCAAATGGCAGTGCAAAAATGACCGCTTTACCATCAGGTTTACCGTAGAATTGATAACCCGCGCCAGCCTTAACGTAAGGGTCATTTCCTTCGCTATAACGCCACTGCGTTTCTTTGCCATCAACCACTGGCCAACGGATACCGCGCGCTTTGTGGTAGTCATCAAAATCAGCCAAGTCATGACCATGACCACGACCAAAGCCAGCGTATTCTTCGAACAGCCCTTTTTGTAAGTAGAAGCCTAATTCACGTGATTCATCGTTAAGTTGGTCTTCGGCTAACTCGCTTACAGGGAACTTCGTTACCGCTTGGTTAGCGAATAACACGTCATACAACGTTTTACCGCGTAATTCAGGTTTTTTCGCGAGTAACTCTTCAGGCCACACTTCATCCGTTGTAAAGCGTTTAGAGAACAACACCATCTGCATTAAGTCAGATTTCGCTTCGCCTGGTGCTTTAACTTGCTGACGCCAAAACTGAGTACGACGTTCCGCATTACCGTAAGCGCCTTCTTTTTCTACCCACATTGCTGTTGGTAAAATCAAGTCGGCAGCCAATGCGCTGACCGTTGGGTATGGGTCAGATACCACGATAAAGTTACGTGGGTCGCGCCACCCTGGCATACGCTCTTGGTTGATATTCGGGCCCGCTTGCATGTTGTTGTTACACATTACCCAGTAGAAATTCAATTTACCGTCTTTTAAAGCACGGTCTTGGGCAACGGCGTGTAAACCCACTTTTTCAGGGATCGTCCCAGCAGGTAACCCCCACACACCTTCTACTTTTTCACGGTGTTTTTCATTGGTAACCACCATGTCCGCAGGTAAACGGTGTGAGAACGTACCGACTTCACGAGCAGTACCACACGCTGATGGCTGGCCTGTTAATGAGAACGGCCCACAACCCGGTTGAGAAATTTTTCCTGTCAGTAAGTGCAAGTTATACGCTAAGTTATTCGCCCAAACACCGCGAGTGTGCTGGTTAAAGCCCATGGTCCAATAAGAAACCACTTTCGTTTTAGGGTCTGCGTAAAGTTTAGCGATTTCTTCTAACTGATCTTTTGGAACCCCGGTCATTTCTGCGGTTTTGTCTAACGTATATTCTGCAACAAAGGCTTTATACTCGTCCCATGTCATTGGCTCAGACGCATCAGAACCTGCATTTTTCGCATTTTGTTCGAGTGGGTGAGTTGGGCGTAATCCATAACCGATATCTGTTGCACCACGACGTAAATTCACGTGTTTATCGAGGAATTCCTGATTAACTGCGTTATTTTGAATGATATAGTTTGCAATATAGTTCAGGATCACCAAGTCAGATTGTGGTGTAAAGACGATGCCGTTATCCGCTAATTCAAAGCTACGGTGTTTGAAAGTCGATAACACCGCAACACGCACGTCAGGGTTAGACAGACGACGGTTGGTGATACGAGACCACAAGATTGGGTGCATTTCTGCCATGTTTGAACCCCAAAGGACAAACGCGTCAGCATGCTCAATGTCATCATAACAACCCATTGGTTCATCCATACCGAAAGTACGCATGAAGCCCACTACCGCAGAAGCCATACAGTGGCGTGCATTAGGGTCTAAGTTATTAGAACGGAAACCACCTTTGAACAGTTTTGATGCCGCATAGCCCTCCCAAACTGTCCACTGGCCCGAACCGAACATACCAATCCCTTCAGGACCTTTTTCTTTTAATGTGGTTTTGACTTTTTCTTCCATAACATCAAAGGCTTGCTCCCACGTAATCGGTGTGAACTCCCCATTTTTGTCATATTCGCCGTCTTTCATACGCAACATTGGCTGCGTTAAACGGTCTTTTCCGTACATAATTTTTGGTAAGAAATACCCTTTGATACAGTTTAGACCACGGTTTACAGGGGCTTCTGGGTCACCTTGGCTGGCCACAATACGACCATTTTGAGTGCCCACCAGTACCCCACAGCCTGTACCACAAAAACGACAAGGGGCTTTGTCCCATTTAATACTTTCTTGTTGACCAACCACTGCTTTCGCAATGCTCGGTGCGCCAATACCGGCCGCCGCAGCAGCGGCCGCTATCGCATTGGCTTTCATAAAGCTACGACGACTGAGTTTCATAATCTTCCTCACCTTGCTCTTCCTGCTGATGGTAAACCAGCGAAACATCTAGTACGCCGTCAATATCGCGTACTAAATCAATAGTATCTAACAACGTTCTACTACCTTGCCCTTCAACAACCACAATCAGTTTTCCGTTGTCTGGGGCGCTTAACGCCACCTCACAATTAGAAAGTTGATTAATTTCTTCGGCCACAGTAGACAGTCGTTCACTTTTTACTTGTACTATTAAACTGCACACTTGATAGTTACTGTGCATGTTCATGCTCCACGGTAATGGCTGAAACTGGGCAACCTGCGACACAAGCACCACAGCCTGTACAACCTGGTGTTTCTACTTTTGGCTGGTATATACCGGCCATTGACGGACGAAAAGAGATGACTTCAGGCTCACAACTGTCTTGGCAACGTCGACATTCAATCGAAAGATAAGCAAGACAATTTTGGCCAATCGAAATTGAGATATCCCAAGGTTGGGAATGTTTTGGAAGGAAAATAGGTTCTGGACATGCTGTTGCACATGCATAGCAAAATGTACATTCACCACGCTTAAAATCAACAACAGGGTAGCCCCCTGCTCCTGGTTGGATAATTGCCGTTTCGCAACTTTCAACACAGGCATTGCAACGGGTACACAATTCGATAAATTGCGTTTCACTACCACTCCATGGCGGCCGAACCACTGGGGCTGCACTACGCCACGCACCAGTTAATACTCCCCGACGGGTGAGATCAACCATGTTTTTTTCCTTTACATTGCCAACAAAAAAACTAAAACGTATTGATAAACCGCATTTTTTATATGTGTATTTATGAGAAATATTAACGATAGAGGTTATAAAAATACATACTACCAAGTGGGTAAAAGAGGTAATTACCCGTATACGACTAGAAATGACAACATTTACGTTATTTACTCACCATTAGCTAAAAGTAGCACCAAAATGATAACCAAGTAGGCCTTTTTAATTATTTATTAACATTTTTTTAATATGTATTATTAATTTAAACTCAAGTTTTAATTTTTTAAATTATAATTCCAGCTCAAAACTACTACTAAAGTGGTATGTGCAATGTCATTTAGCAAAAAAATATCTGTATTTTTTTTGATATTAAACAACTTTCATTTCTAACTTTATTTTAAAAACAGCACTCAAATATTTAAAATAAAAAAATTATTTTAAAATCAATAAAATAAAATCAGATAACGCCAAATATCAAAATAAGAATCATTACTAATTAATTATTAAAAGTAACAGTTTAAAACTACAGAAAAATAACTATATCAATTTCAATAATACCTATTTTTTATTATTTCCTCACATTCTATTTCCTTATTACAAATTATCTTTTGATCAAAAACAATATTTTTAGTGTGGTTTTTTGTTACACATATAAATTGGCAATGTCTTGGTAGCAGATGAAAGCTTGCTATCAAACCTAAATAACAAAAAGATACCCAAAATAGTTCGAGTCACAGGTCACATTACAACAACAACTCGAAAAATGAAGGGATGACTGGCTAAAATTACTCGAGGCCCTTTTTATGGCAAACATAAGAAATAATGCACTATGCTTATTGAGTCTGGTTGCAGGAATATTTCTCTTTACCTCTGTTCATGCTCAAACTCCGACTAAAGATAGTACATCTACCATCAACGCTCGAAATGAAACTTTCGAAGCTGCTCACCCTGATCAATACCACTCTTGGCGAGCAACATCCGAGCAATCAAACCGAGAAGACGCATTAGCGGAAGACCCTCGCTTAGTCGTTCTCTGGGCTGGATACCCATTCTCACGCGACTACAACAAACCTCGTGGTCACGCCTATGCGGTCATCGACGTCCGTGAAACCTTACGAACCGGTGCTCCTAAAGATGCCCAAGATGGTCCACTTCCGATGGCATGTTGGAGCTGTAAAAGCCCCGATGTGGCGAGGCTAATCCAAGAACATGGCGAAGATGGCTATTTCGAAGGTAAGTGGGCAAAAGGTGGCCCCGAAGTGGTTAATGTCTTAGGCTGTGCAGATTGTCATAAAACAGACTCTGCGGATTTTGCAAAAGGTAAACCAGAGCTAACGCTTTCACGCCCTTATGCAGAGCGTGCAATGGAAGCGATTGGCAAACCGTTTGATAAAGCCAGTCGGTTCGATCAGCAATCCATGGTGTGTGGACAATGTCACGTGGAATACTATTTCTCTGGCGATAAAAAATCAGTGAAATTCCCATGGGATAACGGTACCAAAGTCGAAGATATGGAAGTCTACTACGACAACATTGGTTTCTCTGACTGGACCAACTCATTGTCGAAAGCGCCTATGCTAAAAGCCCAACACCCAGAATATGAAACTTGGAGTGCGGGTATTCATGGCAAAAATAACGTGACCTGTATTGATTGCCATATGCCAAAACTGCAAAACGAAAAAGGCGAACTGTATACCAGCCATAAAATTGGTAATCCATTCGACAATTTCGAACAAACCTGTAGCACTTGCCATACCCAAAGCAAACAACAACTGCAAGATGTGGTTGCTGAACGTAAAGTCGCTATCCAAGAGATGAAAATCAAAGCGGAAGACCAATTGGTTCGCGCTCACTTTGAAGCAAAAGCTGCATGGGATGCAGGCGCAACAGAAGATGAAATGAAGCCAATTTTGACTGATATTCGTCATGCACAATGGCGTTGGGATTTAGCTATCGCCTCCCACGGTATTCATATGCACGCACCGGATGAAGGCCTGCGTATGTTAGGTGGTTCGATGGATAAAGCGGCAGATGCACGAACCAAGCTCGCTCGCCTGTTAGGCTCAAAAGGCATCACCCATGAAATTGCCATTCCAGATATTTCAACCAAGGAAAAAGCGCAACAAGCCATTGGTTTAGATATGCAAAAAATCAATGCGGAAAAACAAGAGTTCTTAAAAACTGTGGTTCCGCAATGGGATGACCAAGCTCGTAAAAATGACCTATTAGCCAAATAACCATGATTTGCCCCAAATAATGGGGCAATACAACCAATGGAGTGAATATGAGCGTACTACGTTCGTTATTAACTGCTGGGGTGCTGGCAACAGGCTTATTATGGGCAACAGCCGCATCCGCAACCCCACAAATGGCCCAAGAAAATACAGAAGGCCGTTGGGTTGTCACGCAGCAACGCAGCGCTGACAAAGCCTGCTTAGACTGCCATAAACCTGACCAAGAAGGCATGCATGGCACTCACGCAGAAGTGGTTAACCCTAACAATAATTTACCCGTGACTTGTACCAACTGCCACGGTAACCCAGGGCCTGATCACCGTGAAGGTGTCAAAGATGTCATGCGCTTTAACAACCCAATGTATACCGTTGAGCAACAAAACAGTGTCTGTCTATCATGTCACTTACCGGAGCAGCTGCAAAAAGCGTTCTGGCCTCATGATGTTCACGTCACCAAAGTAGCCTGCGCGAGTTGCCATGACCTTCATCCGAAACAAGATACGATGAAGGTGCTGACTGATAAGGGCAAAGTAAAAATATGTGTCGACTGCCACTCAGATCAACGCAATAACCCTGATTTCAACCCAGCAGCGGTGAAATTGCGTAAGGAGCAGCCATGAGTTGTTCTCGTCGTCAATTCATTATCTACTCAGGAGCACTGGCGGCGGTAGGAGGAGTTGCTAGCCATGCGCTAGCTAACACCATGAAAATAGATGGCGTTCGCTACGGCATGGTGCACGATGAAAATCTGTGCATCGGCTGTACGGCGTGTATGGATGCATGCCGAGAGGTTAACCAAGTCCCAGAAGGTGTTTCGCGGTTAACTATCATCCGTAGTGAGCCTATTGGCCAGTTTCCTGATGTTAAATACCGTTTTTTTCGCCACTCCTGTCAACATTGTGAAAGTGCACCTTGTGTCGATGTTTGCCCTACTGGTGCCTCTTTTATTGATAAAACGACAGGGATTGTTGATGTCAACCCTGACTTATGTGTCGGCTGCCAATACTGTATTGCTGCCTGCCCTTATCGCGTCAGGTTTATTCACCCCATCAATAAAACCGCGGATAAATGTGATTTCTGCCGTAAAACGAATCTAAAAAAGGGCAAGCAGCCGGCTTGCGTCGAATCTTGCCCGACCAAAGCATTAACCTTTGGTAATTTAGATGACCCTAAGAGCGATATTTCGTTGATGCTAAAAGAAAAACCGACTTATCGATTCAAAATTGCACTCGGTACTCACCCCAAAATGTATCGGGTTCCGTTCAAATATGGGGAGGTTAGCCAATGACAACAGCTTCTGCTTTCCATTTTGAATCCTTAGTGTGGGACTGGCCCATTGCGGTTTACTTATTCTTAATTGGTATTTCGGCTGGGCTTGTGGTACTTGCGGTACTTATGCGCCAGTATTATCCCACTTCGGCTGACAGTGATAGCACTCTCATGCGCACAACACTGATTTTAGCTCCGACGACGATCATCTTTGGGTTATTGATCTTAATTCTCCACTTGACGCGTCCATGGACGTTCTGGAAATTAATGTTTCATTACAGCCCGACCTCAGTTATGTCGATGGGTGTGATGTTATTCCAAGTGTATATGGCAGTGCTTGTTATTTGGCTAGCTAAAATCTATGAAAAAGAACTCATTGTTTTACAGCAAAAATGGCTGCCCAAATTTACCATCATCCCAAGAGTATTAACCCTGCTAAACCGTGCAATGCGTTTTCTGGATATTGTGATGCTCATATTGGCCGTTTTGCTTGGGGCTTATACCGGTTTTTTACTTTCAGCATTAAAATCTTATCCATTCTTAAACAACCCATTATTACCAGCTTTATTCCTATTTTCAGGAATATCTTCAGGTATTGCGGTATCACTCATAGCAATCGCATTGCGCTACCGCAAAAATATTCATAACGGCGAAACCGCATTTTTGCACCGTATCGAAAGCTTTGTTATTTGGTTGGAGATATTCCTATTAGCGGCCTTTTTTGTCGGGTTAGCTTTAGGAGACGATGGGAAAATCCGTTCATTAATTGCTGCATTAGGCGGTGGTTTCTGGACTTGGTGGTTTTGGATTGGTGTTGTCGGGTTTGGTTTTATTATTCCACTTCTATTCAAGAAATGGATGGACAAAGGACAAGGCGCAGCAAGAGTATTAATTATCAGTGGTGCAAGCTTACTGGGTGTCTTCTGCTTACGCTTCTTTGTGTTATACGCAGGGCAGTTGACCGTCGCATAACTCACTAAATAATAAGGGTAATCATTGGAACTCATACTCCCAGAAATTGGCTTTCTCTGCCTCGCATTGGCACTCTGTATTGCCTGTTTCCAAGCATTGTTTGGAGTTATTGGTTTCTTCCGCTATATTCCGAGGCAAATGCCTCGGAATATTCTTTGGACCTACTTACAGTTTCTTTTCTTGCTCGTTGCTTATATTTGTTTAACTATCAGTTTTATTCAAAGTGACTTTTCGGTCGTATATGTGGCGCAACATAGCCATCGGCTATCGCCGCTATATATTAAAATTGCGGCAGTATGGGGAGGCCATGAAGGGTCAATATTTCTTTGGCTGCTGTTTATCTCAGCTTGGAGTTGTCTATTTGCATGGCGTTATCGCCAGCAAACTCATCTCGTGTTTCCTCTCACACTAACGCTTCTTGCCATTATCAGTGCGGCATTATTACTGTTTATCGTATTTTATTCTGACCCCTTTGTTCGCATTTTTCCTCCCGCTATTGAAGGGAGAGATCTCAACCCAATGCTGCAACATTGGGGATTAATATTACATCCCCCTCTACTTTATTTAGGCTATAGCGGGTTAATGGTCGTAACCGCCTTAGCGCTTGCATCTACACTTTGCGGGCAATTTAACCAAACTATCGCCGGGCTCTGTTGGCGCTTTGTCGTTCCTAGTTGGTGCATACTCACTTTGGGTATCACTCTTGGGTCATGGTGGGCATACAGTGAACTTGGTTGGGGTGGTTGGTGGTTTTGGGACCCTGTTGAAAATGCGTCATTATTGCCATGGCTAAGTGCAACTGCCCTATTTCATAGCTTAACAGTCTCACGCAAAACTGGGCACTATCGCCACTGGTCTATATTGCTGGCAATTCTTACGTTTATTTTATCTTTATTAGGCACATTAATTGTACGCTCAGGGATTTTAATGTCTGTCCATGCGTTTGCTTTGGATAACGTTAGGGCTGCTCCCCTCTTTTTATTGTTCAGTTTTCTGAGTTTCGGGGCTTTATGTATATATGGTTGGAAAGCTAAAAATATCGATAATTTACCAACTAATATGAATCGCCGTCAGCTTTACTTATTACTCACTTTAATCCTATTTTCTACTGTATTATTTATTGTTCTGACGGGCACGCTTTACCCAATGATTTACACGCTATTTGGTTGGGGGAAAATATCGGTTGGGGCACCTTATTTTAACCAAGCGTTATTACCATTTGGTATTTTAATGCTAATCATAATGGCTGTGAGTGCCATTTATCCTCTTAGTAAAACTCGCATTAAACCCCAATGGCGTATTCTTTTAATTCTACTTCTCAGTGTGTTATTAAGCTTCTTTCTTTGGTCTAAAGGACTTGTTATCGCCCTTTCTTGTGGCTTTTTATTTGCAATTTTACTTATCTTTTGGCTACGTCCTATCGATGCTATTCGGCAACATTTCCCTTCCCTTATCGCTCATACAGGAGTTGTAATTTTTGCTGCTGGTATTGCCTTGTCAATTGGTAGCCACCACGAAACGAGTGTTAATCTTTCTGTTGGGCAATCTATTTCACTCGCCGGTTATCAATTCCAATTCAACGAACTGCAACTTGAAGCTAAATCTAATTACACGACCGAAAAGGCTATTATACAAATTAGCAAAGCTGGCCAGCCATTACACCAGTTAATCACCGAGCGCCGCCTTTATACCGCTCGCCAGCAATTAATGATTGAACCTGGTATATATTGGGGATGGTTACGCAATTGGTATGCGGTATTAGGTGAGAAAACAGGAACAAATAGCTACGCGATGCGCCTTTACGTGCAAGATGGCATTCAATGGATTTGGGGCGGTGCGTTTGTTATGTGTTTTGGCCTATTAATAAGCTGGGTAAAAGGGAGAATAAAAAATGCTTAGAATCCTATTAGCACTATTTTTCCTATTTTTCTCTTTTATATCCAATGCTCAAATCGTTGATGTGTGGGAATTTAATTCCATTGAAGAACAAGAGTATTCTTTGCAGATCGCCTCACAGTTACGTTGCCCGCAATGCCAAAACCAAAATTTACTCGAATCCAATGCCCCCACAGCAGTAAGTATGCGCCACCAAGTTTTTAAAATGGTTGCAGAAGGAAAAGATAAAGCGCAAATCATGCACTATATGACCGAACGATATGGTGATTTCGTGCTGTATAACCCACCGCTAACGATTGGAACTGCCCTGCTTTGGGGATTGCCTGCTATTGCTCTGATTGGCATTTTTTATTTCATTTTCAAATTTACTCGGTCACAAAAACAGCAACTTATAGAGAACAATTTTAGCCATCGACAAATATCCGAGCAATTATTACCCCCAGATATAACAACACCCTCGACTATCCTGCAATGGCATTTTAATAAATTACTTGCCATATTAATTGTGTTGGTTGTTATTGGTTACTTCTTCTCACCTCGATTTGAATTAGCTTATCAGGAATATCAACGTATATCCGATCCACTGCTCTCATTCACACCATTGCAGCAAGAACAAAAGGATTTATTACGCTTACAAAATGATATTCGTCAATCGCCTAAAAATAGTGAGCTTTGGGCTATACTGGGTGAATATTATCTTTATCAAAACAGTTATGATAATGCGTTGATTGCTTATCAAAGAGCACTAAAATATGGCGGGGAAAATGCTCAAATATACTCTGCTATTGCAACCGTTTTATATTACCAAGCAGGTCAACAGCAAACCGAAGATGTCAGAGCGGTAATTAACAAAGCATTAAGCCTTGATAATCAAGAAATTACCGCATTAATGCTAGTTGCTTCTGATGCCTTTATGAATGCAAATTATGAGCAAGCGATTGATATTTGGCAAAAGTTATTAGATAGTAATAGCTCTCGTATTAATCGCTCTCAGCTCATTGAAGCTATTCATATGGCAAAAATAATGAAGAATAAAAAATAATAATCTTATCTTTATTATTAATTTTATTACGCTAGGGATTAATACATACTAAATTATCACAGTAGTGATAAAATATTCTTTTATGAATGTCTATTTATTTAAATGTGTAATTTTTCGTTTCTTATTGATTACCATTGTGTCCCCCCTATATTACTTCAAATAATCTTATGTTAGATTGGCAACAGTAAATTATCCCAAATATAATCCAAGTATATCTCCGTAAGTGAGATTATCAATTAAAATTTAGCTTATGGTGATAAATTTTATTTACTTTTATATTTTGGCATTCATTGGGAGGTTCAAAAATAATAACATAAGAAATAAACACTATGAAAAATAAAATATTTTCATTTTTAGTTATTGGCCTAATTGCAGGCGCGTCCTTTATAGGAGGCGTTGTAAGTAACTATACACCTGATTTAGACATTGTAGAAAAATCTCAAAAAGCGGTTGAAGATTTTTTAGCATTTCCCAAAACAGCTGAGTATAAAAATGTTAAATATCATGAGATAAGAGAAACCTTAGACCATGGTATGCTAGGCTATGTATGCGGTGAAGTACTTATTTTTACTAGCCAAAATTCATATTCATTTAAACGTTTTGTGGTCAAAACTTATCTTCATAATGATGGCCGTAATGTTGTTTCCATTCCATTAATCGATAGAGATGATAAAGAATTTCCTGATAATGACTTTAATGTTATTTGGAATAAGTATTGTAATAATTAAGTAAATATAAAACCCAATTGTTTAAATAAGATATTTCCGAGCCCTTTAAAATTTCATTAATATATCAAAGGGCTCAAATTAAATATTACATAAAAAACTATATTCTCTTTAGATATCTGTCATTCCGTAAATCAATCCTTTAATGATGATTACATTTTATCGTGGAGACTCTGTACTAACAGAGCATCTAGGCAAAATGCGATCAATTCAGACTATCTCCTTTTGAGCTATCCCTCATATAGAATTATTTTTCAATAGTAATTCATCCCTGCTTGATATAAAGTCTCAGCCTTTTTTCAAAATAGTTACTCTTGGAGGCGAAATGTTTATCGGTTTTGATTACGGTACATCTAACTGCGCTATTGCGGTCATGAAGAACGGGATCCCCACATTATTACCATTAGAAGGCGATAACGTTTATATCCCATCAACCTTATGCGCACCGACAAGAGAATCAGTCTCTGAGCATTTATTTCGCCATTGTAAAATCGCCCCCTCGAATGAAATCGGGCAGCAAATTTTAAAAAGATCTATCGCATTTAACCGTGATGAAGGGATCGATTTAATGCCTGAAGACATCGTATTTGGGCAAGCCGCTTTAGATTTATATTTAAGTGATCCTAGAGATGTATATTATGTGAAGTCCCCTAAATCATTTTTGGGAGCATCTGGCTTACATGAGACTCAAATTAGTTTTTTTGAAGACCTTGTCTGCGCCATGATGAAAAATATAAAGAATACCTCAGAAAATAATTTACAACAGATTATTGATGATACTGTGATTGGACGCCCTATTAACTTTCATGGTCGTGGAGGGGAACTCTCGAACCAACAAGCAGAATCAATACTCTATCGCGCGGCAAAACGCGCAGGATTTAATCATATTACTTTTCAATTCGAACCCGTAGCCGCAGGGCTTGAATATGAATCAACATTAAATAAAGACCAGATTATCCTAGTCGTTGATATTGGTGGTGGAACAACGGATTGTTCATTAATCCAAATGGGGCCCACTTATAGAAATGCACAAGACAGAACACAATCCTTACTTGCTCATAGTGGACAACGGGTGGGTGGAAATGACCTTGATATTTACCTTGCATTAAAACAATTGATGCCGCTTTTTGGGATGGAAAGCCAATCTTTATCAGGCATTAAAATGCCATTCCTGCAATTTTGGAACCCTATTGCTATCAATAATGTTGAAGCACAAAAAGAGTTTTATTCAAGACAAAACTTGGCAGCGTTAACACGCTTAAAACAAGATGCAAAAGAACCTCAAATAATATCTCGATTACTAGAAGTTTATAATGAAACATTAGGTTATAGCTTAGTACGTAAAGCTGAAGAAGCTAAAATTGCTTTATCAGACGCCTCAAGCTATTTAGCACAAATTAAATTAATTTCTGAAAAATTAGAAGTGAATATTCCCCATGAACAAATGGTGGAATCAATTGAATCACCAAAAAGTAAAATGATTGAATTGGTTAAAGAAGCAGTCAACCAAGGCGGGGTCAAACCTGATGCTATTTACGTTACAGGTGGGAGTGCTCGCTCCCCAATATTACACCAAGCTATTAGCCAAGAATTACCTAATATTCCGATAGTACGTGGGGATGATTTTGGTTCCGTTACTGCAGGGTTAACGCGTTGGGCTGAGACTTGTTTTAAATAAGCGACAGAAACACTAATAGCGCAGAATAAATAAGATTCATATTTAGACTGCGCTATTGGTACAAAATATTATTTCTTAACTTTATGAACAATATCAAAGTACTTATCTTTATTATCTTGCTCTGGATAAATACGATATGTGTATTCTTCTGGGGTTACTGTGACATTTTCAACAACACGAGTAAACAAGACTTTACCCTCGTCATCTTTCGCTGTTAATGAGCGAGTTTTGCCATTTTCATCAAATGACCAGTCACCTTTCATTTTAGGTTTTCCATCAAACGTGGTCATATTAAATGTACCGTCTGGATAATACTCAGCTAAACCAAAAAAGTTAGCGACTTGTTTATCATCTGCATTAACTTCTTTTTTATCTTGATCTAAAGCTTCTGTCGTTGTCCATACTTTGCCTACCATAATTTCTTCGTAAGCATTTAATTTATGTTCCGCATTCTGTGATTGGCTTGCTGCTGGAGTTGTAGCTGCTTGAACAGCAAATGACATAGTAGATACAACAGCAAAGAGTGTAGGTACTAATAATTTTTTCATTTTTATCCTCTAATAAATTAACTCAAACAACAATTTGATTAAGTTAAGATTAGCGATATAAAACCAATTTTGAAAATTATATTACGTTTATTTACAAGATAATATCTTATTACAATTAGTAAATACTATTTTACAATAAAAAATATATCGAAAATTCATGAATTTTAAAATTAATACTCTTAATTTTAGCTATCAAGCAATTTATTAATCAACCAGTACCCCGCTTTTCCGGGTGGATTATTCTTAGACCAAACTAAATCCACATCAATTTTACGTGGCCATAAATCATAATTAATACTCACTAAACGGTTATGTCCAAATTGCTTAACTAACCATGTTGGTAATATTGCCCATCCAGCCCCTTGTTCTGCCATTTCTAATAATAATAAATAATTAGGTGCAAACCAGTTCTTTTCACTATTAATAATAATTTGGCTGCTACTGCTTAGCCGTAATTGACGAGTCATCGTTAAATGTTGATAAGTTATTTTTTTCTCTTTAGCTAATGGATGACTATCTAATACATATAAACCTAATTCACCTTGAATAGGTAAACGAGAAAAAGAAATATCCGCAGGATATTCTGTACGGGACTCCATCATACCAACATGGGCTTGTTGGTTCTGGATCATTTCGATAACAGCATTATTTTCTGCAATTAAAAACTCAAACTCAAGATGTGGAAATTGCCTATCTAATGTTGTTACAATATGCTCAGCATGAGGTGGCTGATAGGTATCTGAAAAAGCACAACTTAACCTAGGCTCAATATCAGGGAGCAACTCAACTCTAAGCGCTTGAAGACGCTCATCTGCTGATAAAATATCCTCAACTAAGCTCAAAACTTTTCTACCTGCAAAAGTCAATGTTGATTCACGCCCCTGCCTATCAAATAACGCAAACCCCAAATCGTCTTCAAAACCACTGATTGTCGTACTGACAGTTGATTGGCTTTTATTTAATTTACGTGCCGCAGCAGAGAATGACTTTAAGGATGCCGCTTCCACAAAGGTACGCAATGTTTCTATAGAATAGTTCATAAGGTATCGCTTTTTTCGATGGCTGCCATTTTGTATATATATAAAAAATAGCAAATAATTGCACCCGATTTTTACCTAAAAATTAATTTTCTATATCTTTGAGGTAGTTATGAGCAAGTATACAAAAACATTAACTGAGCGAATTTTTCATGCAGTTTCATTTGAGGTCATCGCAATTGCGATAACTGCACCGGTCAGTGCGTGGCTTTTAGGACGCTCAATTTTCCAAATGGGAACAGTAGCTATTGTCTTATCGACGCTGGCAATGCTATTAAACTTATTTTATAACATGGCTTTTGACCGTTATTGGCCTTTATCCAAGGGGTCTCGCCCAGCCAAAGTGCGTGTTTTTCATGCTGTTGGTTTTGAATTAAGCTTTGTGATCATGGGTGTCCCAATGCTGGCGTTTTTACTTCAAATGTCATTCTTAGATGCATTCTTACTTGAAATCGGCTTTTTTGTCTTTTTCTTATTTTATACTTATGCGTTTAATCTTGGATATGACCTTTTACGTGTCCGTTGGTTTGCAAATAGAGAGAACGCTGTAAGTATCTCTGAAGCGGTAGCTAAACGCTCTTAATTTTACTCTTAATAAATATTCGAACACCGTGTTGCTTATCTTCACGGTGTTCTTTGTATATTAAAACCCCTATAAACACGCCGAAATAATCCTCTTTTTTTTGCAAAAAATAAAATAGAGAATGATATTTAACTAATTTATCACACAATTAACCTCATTAAGGCTTGGCTACTCACCAAGCCTTTTTAGTTATAAATAATATTTCATTAAAAATCAAAATATTAACAAATTATAATATGCACCCACCAAAGTTGATAATAACTATCATTTGCAATTGATAATTATTAACATATAATTCGAATCGTTATTTTACCTTATGAGTCATAACTCAAACATAACTACTTAATACCTGAATTGGTCTCCCCTCTTTAGGTTCAACGAGAAAGAATATTGAGGTTTTATGATGAGTCGAAAATTAATCACTTTTATGCTATCCATAACACTTCATGTTCTTGTTATTGGGTACTTAACCTATGTTACGGCTCAATCATTATCCTTAAAAAACCAAGCACAACAGGATGCGCCTATTATATCGATCGCATTGACTCAAGCTGTCAACGTTGCAGAACCTGAAGAGCTCCCCCTTCCTATAGACACACCTAGTGAGGTAAAAATTGCTTCCAGCCCAATAGTTGAACACGCCGTCATTGTTGCGCCTAAAAAGCAAAAAAAGGTGATCAAAACCCCAAAAGAACCTGTGAAGCCCAAAGAACTCACTAAAAGAACTGAAAACGCGCACAAACCAGCTAATACAGAAATTAAAAATGATTTGCCAATCGCACAACAACAAAAGGCTGGAGCCCTTGTATCGTCTCAATCCGCAGGAATAAAAGGCCCCAAAAACCAACATGCGACTAGTGATACTAATAGCCAATTAATTAATGCTTACCGTGAAAAACTACGCCAAGAAGTTGAGAGAAATAAACAATACCCTCGCCGCGCTAAAAAAATGAAAAACCGTGGTATTGCAACAATACAATTTCAATTAAGCCAAAACGGGGAAATTAGCTTAATTCGCTTAGCAAGTAGCTCAGGAAATGATTTATTAGATCAAGCTGCTTTGCTTGCAGTACAAAAAAGCCGCTCTGTAGGTAAACCACCTGCAGGTTTTGCTCAATCTATAACACTTAATATTGAATTTAATTAACCTCTGTTGAAAATAAATATTATTCCCACTAAGAAGCTACGTCTTAATTAGGTATTAGATATTCATCTAATAGATAGTTATTCCGTATTTGCTTTTTATTCCGAAAAATAATGATAATCTTTATTAATTTTTTAGAACAATTAATGACTCTAGAGAAATTTATTATTATTTTCCAACTATACTGCTAGAAATATTCTCCCTATTTTTCGAAAACTCCTCACCTAGAGAAATATTTTCTCTACAAAACCAAATATTAACATTTCTAAAATTTCAATCTCCAGCAAGGAAAATAAAAAATCCTTTTTATTCATGATATTAAGATGATATTAATTATCAATATAATTTATTTATTATAGAAAAGTTACCAGTTTTGCAAATATAACTTCGTTGATATGGCGCAAAAAAAACTAAATATGTCAGAGTAAGATAGCCCTGAATAACACTATATTTAATATGGTCATAAAGGCTAATATCAATGAATACAAAAAATAAATTATTAAATAGCCCTATCTCAAGGCGCAATGTCGTGAAATCTGGCGCTGCAGGCGGTTTATTTGCTGCAGTAGGCGGTTTATCACTTCCTTTCAATGCAAAAGCAATCGATAACACTCAAAACTCAACATCCGCTGAAGAAAAAGCCGTTTGGAGCTCATGTACCGTTAACTGTGGTAGCCGTTGCCTATTACGTCTCCATGTTCGTGACGATGAAGTATATTGGGTTGAATCTGATACCACGGGAGAAGATGAATATGGCAATCATCAAGTAAGAGCTTGCCTGCGTGGCCGCTCAATCCGTAGAAGAATGAACCACCCAGATAGATTAAAGTACCCAATGAAACGTGTGGGTAAACGTGGTGAAGGCAAATTTGTCCGAATTTCATGGGAAGAGGCCCTAGATACCGTTGGTAATAGTTTGCGCGATATTTTGCAAAATTACGGCAATGAAGCGGTGCATGTTCTCTATGGCACTGGCGTTGATGGCGGTAATATCACCAATTCGAATGTTCCCTATCGTTTAATGAATTCATGTGGTGGTTTCCTGAGCCGCTATGGCAGTTATAGTACTGCGCAAATTCGTGCGGGTATGAATTATCTGTATGGTTCTCAAGAAGCCAATAGCCCCGACGATATCGCAAATACAAAACTAGTTGTGATGTTTGGTAATAACCCAGCCGAAACTCGTATGAGTGGTGGAGGTGTGACTTATTATGTCGAACAAGCACGTGAGCGTTCGAATGCGCGCATGATAGTTATTGACCCTCGTTATAATGACACAGCTTCTGGTAGAGAAGATGAATGGTTACCTATTCGCCCTGGTACTGATGGCGCACTTGCAGCTGCATTAGCTTATGTGATTATCACTGAGGATATGGTAGACCAAGAGTTTGTGGATAAATACTGTATTGGCTATGACGAAAAAACCTTACCGGCTTCTGCTCCTCAAAACGGTCACTATAAGGCCTATATTTTAGGCCAAGGTGCTGATGGTGTGGCTAAAACACCACAGTGGGCCGCTAAAATTACAGGTATTCCAGCAGATAAAATCATTAAGTTAGCTCGTGAAATAGGCCAAGCGAAACCCGCTTATATTGTTCAAGGTTGGGGCCCTCAACGTCATTCAAATGGTGAACAAACCGTTCGAGCAATTGCCATGTTAGCCATTATCACAGGTAATGTTGGTATCAGTGGCGGAAATTCAGGCTGTCGTGAAGGCACCTATGATTCAGGTGTTGAATGGTTCCCAATGCTCGATAACCCAGTCAAAACACAAATTTCCGTTTTCACATGGACTGATGCGATTGAACGCGGCACAGAAATGACCGCCATTCACGATGGCATCAAAGGGAAAGATAAATTAGATGTTCCCATTAAGTTCTTATGGTGCTATGCCAGTAACACATTGATAAATCAGCACAGTGATATCGCCCGTACCCATGAAATTTTGCAAGATGACAGCAAATGCGAAATGATTGTTGGTATCGACCATTTCATGACGGCATCAGCAAAATATTGCGATATTTTATTACCTGATTTAATGCCTACCGAGCAAGAAGACCTTATTCCTAGCGAGTCCGCAGGAAACATGTCTTACATGATCTTAGGCCAACCAGCGACTAGCGCTAAATTTGAGCGTAAACCCATCTATGAAATTTTGTCGGAAATTGCTAAACGCTTAGGCCCTGATGTCGAACAGAAATTCACCGAAGGCCGCAGCCAGCACGAATGGGTTAAATATTTATGTGAAAAAAGTCGCGAACGCTACCCTGATATGCCAACTTATGAAGAAATGAAAACCGTGGGTATTTTCAAGCACAAATGCCCAGATGAGCATGTCATTGGATTTAAAGCCTTCCGAGATAACCCTCAAGCTAATCCACTGAAAACGCCTTCAGGAAAAATAGAAATTTACTCTGAAAGCCTAGCTGAGATAGCGAAAACATGGCAATTAGCACCAGATGATGTGATTGATCCGTTACCAATTTACACAGAAGGCTTTGAAAGCCATACCGATAGCCTTAATAAAAAATACCCATTACAAATGACAGGGTTTCATTATAAAGCCAGAACACACTCAAGTTATGGCAACATTGATATCTTAAAACAAGCCTGCCGCCAAGAAATATGGATTAACCCAATAGATGCCAAAGCGCGTGGTATTAATCAGGGTGATATGGTCAAAGTTTTCAATGACCGAGGTGAAGTTCATATTCCAGCTAAAGTGACTCCGCGGATCATGCCTGGGGTGACGGCTATGGGCCAAGGGGCTTGGTTAGATGCCGATATGTTTGGCAAAAAAGTAGACCAAGGCGGGTGTATTAATGTCCTCACAACTCAACGCCCTTCACCGCTTGCTAAGGGAAACCCTCAGCATACTAACTTAGTTGAAATTGCAAAACTATAAGGAGCCCGGTATGTCACAACAATATGGTTTTTATATTGATACACAACGTTGTACGGGCTGCAAAACGTGTGAACTCGCCTGTAAAGATTTTAAAAACTTATCCGCTGATGTTCATTTTCGTCGTATTTATGAATATGCAGGCGGCGACTGGACAGAGCAAGATGGCGCATGGCATCAAAATGTATTTTCTTATTACCTCTCTATTTCATGCAACCATTGTGAAGACCCTGCTTGCGTTAAAGTTTGCCCAAGTGGCGCAATGCATAAACGTGAAGATGGCTTTGTCGTTGTTGACGAAAGTGTCTGTATTGGTTGCCGTTATTGCCATATGGCATGTCCTTATAGTGCACCGCAGTTTGATGCAGTCAAAGGGCATATGACTAAATGTGATGGCTGCTATGAACGTGTGGCTGAAGGCAAAAAACCCATTTGTGTTGAGTCTTGCCCGCTACGTGCATTAGATTTTGGGCCCATTGAAGAGTTACGTGAGAAATACGGAACAATCAATGAAATAGCACCGCTACCAGCAGCACATTATACCAAACCCAATATTGTATTAAATCTCAATGCAAATTGCCGTCCTGTGGGCGACACCACAGGTTATTTAGCTAATCCGGAGGAAGTTTAAAATGGGCGCAGGCTTACATGAATATCCGTTAATCTTCTTCACCGTTATAGGTCAAAGTGTTGCTGGCGCATTTATTCTCATGGCTCTGGTATTGTTAATGAAACCCATGCAAGAACAGCATCATAAAATAGTGATGAGCATGTTTGGTTTATGGGTGTTAATGGGAGTTGGCTTTTTACTCTCCATGCTACATATGGGCTCACCGATGCGTGCCTTTAATTCGATGATACGTGTTGGGCATTCAGCGCTCAGTAACGAAATAGTCAGTGGCTCAATATTCTTTGCCTTAGGTGGGATATATTGGTTATTGTCATTATTAAAGAAGATGCCCAAGTCTGTCGGCAATATTTGGTTAATCGTCACTATCATTTGTGCGGCAATATTTATTTATGCCATATCTCGCGTTTACCAAATTGATACCGTCCCAACTTGGTTTAATCACTATGGTAGTTTGCAATTTATCCTAACCAGCTTTATTGCGGGGCCTGTTCTTGCCGCATTTTTATTGCGTATAGCAAGTTATGATATCAATAACATTCGCTTTTTTACATTAATCAGTATTGTTGCGGTTATTGCGAGCAGTATTTTGGTAACGGCACAAGGATTTGAATTAGGCTCTATCCAAAGTTCAGTACAAAAAGCATCAGAGCTTGTTCCAGATTATGCCTCACTGATGGGATGGCGTACTGTTTGCTTAACATTGGGGCTAGCTTTCTGGATTTACCCGCATGTTAAAATGAAAAACCCTTCAATTATTGGGCTACTAGTCGCCGTATTATTGGTGATTTTTGGTGAATTGATTGGTAGAGGCATTTTCTACGGGCTGCATATGACGGTGGGTATGGCTGTTGCAGGCTAACGACTAATTCATTGTTTTTTACGATGATAAGAAGGTTAATGACTTTCTTATCATCGACAACAATCTCATGTTTCGCTACGATCACACCAAAGAGTCATCATCAACATAGCAATGTGGACAAATATGGAACAAAAATTATTGGCAGATTTTTCGCTTTGCGCGCAAACTTTAGGGGCATTATTTTATTATGACCCTTCTGATGCACGCGTAAATAAGTTAATTGATTTATTTACGACGAGCGAATGGTTAGCTGAATGGCCATTTACTCAGGATTATGATTGCCAACGTATTGATAAACTCTTTCAAGATAGTCTTTCTGAATCAGAAACATTACAAGAAGCCTATCAGCGCTTATTTATAGGCCCTTATGCATTACCAGCACCACCTTGGGGTTCTGTTTATCTTGATAAAGAAAATGTTATTTTTGGTATTTCGACACTTGAGTTAAGAGCATGGCTCCGTAATAACCAAATCAATATTGAATTAAACCAAAAAGAGCCAGAAGATCATGTAGGGTTATTATTTCTTCTCACCGCCTGGGTGATTGAAAATAAACCAGAACTACTACGCGAATTGCTAGAATTACATTTTCTACCTTGGGTCTATCGCTATTTAGAGAAAATGCAATTGCAAAGCGGGAATGCATTTTATGAAGCCTCCGCACTATTGGCCACTGAAACTTTAAGACATATCCAACAAGCCGCTAAATTAAATCCAGCGAATAAAGAGCTTTGTCTTTAGTTTTATATCGTTCAAATAACCGTTTCGTGAAGTAAAAGCCCTCTAAATAATCTCATTATTTAGAGGGCTTGAATATATTATTGGTACTTTCTTGGGATGTGATTAGTGCCACTGAGGAATTAAAATACGTTGATAATCGCCTAATTACTGTATTTGCGATAAAGCAGAACCGACGTCAGCAAGTAAATCATCAATATCTTCACAGCCCAGTGAGAAACGCAATAACCCATCCGTTACGCCTTGCAGTAATCTCTCTTCTTCAGGGATACAAGCATGGGACATCATTTTAGGGTAGGAAATAATTGATTCAATTCCCCCTAAACTGACTGCAACGAGTGGAATACGAACCGCGTCTAAAAATCGTTTTACATTGTCATAGCTACCCAAATCAAAGGAAACCACCATTCCGCCATTTTTAGATTGCTGCATATGAATGATATGATTTGGGTGCGAAGCTAACCCAGGATAAAAAACGTGTTGTACTTTTGGATGCTCATTCAGATATTCTGCAAGCTTTTGCGCATTTTCACTGGCTCGTTCAACCCGCATTGCCATTGATTTTAAACCTCGCATTGTCAGCCAGCTGTCAAATGGTGCAGCAATACTGCCAATAGCAACTGCAGACTTATGTAACCACCTCGCATATTCAGGGTTATTCGTTGCTACCGTCCCCAAGATCACATCACTATGGCCATTAATAAATTTAGTTGCGCTATTAATAGAAAAATCAATTCCAAGAGAAATAACATCTGATAACAACGGCGTCATAAAGGTATTGTCACAGATAGTAATAATATTATGCTGCTGCGCAATCCCAATAACAGATTTTAAATCCGTCACTTGTAACGTTGGATTAGATGGCGTTTCAATATAAAACGCTTTGGTGTTTTCCATTATTGCTTGCTGATAATTCATTGGATTAGTCGCATCAACAAATGTGACTGAAATACCGTAGCGTGGCAAAAATTCAGTCATTAATTGGAAAGAGCCACCATATATATTTTTGCAGGCAACAATATGGTCGCCCTGACTAAAATTAAGCAATACGGCACTTATTGCTGCCATTCCTGAGGAAAAAACTTCAGCAAATTTTGCATTTTCAATCGCGCAAATAGCCTCACTTAATGCATCTCTCGTTGGATTGGAAAAACGAGAATAAATATGGTCGTAACTTTCCTCAATATTGGCTTGTGAAAATGTGGATGATTGATATAACGGGATAGAAGAACTTCCGGTATATTTATCTGTCATGGGATATCCATGAATAACCTTGGTATTAATTTTCATAATAAAATCGCATTATCAGAAGTCTATTTTAATTGTTGCTATATTGATTTCAGAATAAGCAAAAATAACAAGAGCACCATCAGTGTAAATATCACGACCTAAATATTCTGAATGATTATTTAGTTTTGCTAGTGGTGCTACTCCTTGAAATAAATCTATTTTATTTATTGCAGCTAATTTTGCCTAATCTTTATTCACTTTATTAATATGTGAAACCTAAATACAGATAAACCATCAGCGCAAACGCGGCCGTGACTGTTGCATAAGGCATTTGGGTACGAATATGCTCAATATGGTCACAATCTGTTGCCATAGAAGCCACAATTGCATCACTGGAAATTGGTGATGTCATGTCTCCGTAAATTGAACCTGCAATGGCTGCACCAATCATATATTCAACAGGCATTCCGACTGAAAGTCCTAATTGCACACCAATTGGGATCATAATGGCAAATGTTCCCCACGATGTTCCTGTTGCTAATGACATCACCGCACTAATTAAGAAGATAAAGCCTATTGAGAAAGCTGGCGAAATAACACCCGAGGTGATTTCTGCTATATAGGCACCGGTATTTAAATCTGAAGAAACGGTTCCCATTAAAAAAGCGAGGATCATCACCGAGCTAATTTTTACCATGCTGGCATAGCCGATATATAATTCTTTAAAGAAAGTCTCAATATTAAGTACACGACGTGCTAAGAACCACACAAAAGAGACTAAAGTTCCAAACATGACTCCCCAATATACCGATGTTGAACCGCTACCTTTACTAAAATCGCCATTACCGGTGATATAAAGCGCAACAGGTACCATTAATACCGTTGATAAAATTGGGATAAAGAAATTAAGAGAAGTATGGCAATTAGGGTGCTCAATAATATCTTCATCATCCTGCTCAGCTTCTTCCGCGGATAATAAAGTTAAAGCCTGCTGCTCTGCGCGTAAATCCGCCTTTTTCATTGGCCCCCAAGAAACATTGGAGAAAATATAAAACAGAACTGAAGCGAGGGAAAACCACGCCATGATATTAAATACCATAGAGCCAGCTAAAATTTCAAAAGGCTCTCCAGTAATTAAACCTTTAGATATTTGTACGCCAATAACCCCCATCATTGCCGCTCCCCAGCCGTTAATCATGGCTGATGAACACACTGATACACAGGAAGTCTGCACAATGTAGGACATTTTTTCTGGCGAAACTCCGTATTTCTTCGCTAATGTTTTTGTTGATGCTCCAGCAATTAATTGGTTAATAGAGCTTTCAATAAAAATTAATGATGTAATAATCATCGCCATTAATTGAACAGCTTTTTTATTTTTAATTAACTTTGTTTTATTTGTTAATAATTTAACCAATGAACGCACACCACCAGTAACAACGACGAGCCGCATAATACCGCCAATCATTACCATAAATAGAATTGTTTTTGTGTTTCCCGGTGATGCAAACGTATTAATAATGCCATCGAGCGTTCCGTTTATACCTAATAATATATTGTGATCATATATAACGGTAAAACCAACTAATATCCCCAGTAATAATGATAATATAACTTGTCGTGTAAAAATGGCTAAAAGTATCGTCACCATTGGCGTGACAATGGTCCAAATCCCATAATCATTCATTAGATGCTCTCTTATTATATTTTATTTTGATTTTAATAAATTAAGATAGTGCGTTTTCTAAATCATTTAATAAGTCTGTGATATCTTCAATACCTACGGATAAACGTAATGTGGTGTCAAATACTTGGATACTTTCTCTTTCTTCTTTTGTCATCGACCCATGTGACATGGTTGCCGAATGATTCACCATACTTTCAACACCCCCCAATGATTCCGCTAAAACAAAATATTTAACTTTAGATAAAAAGGCTTTGGTGTCTTCAATATCCCCTGCTAATTTAATCGTCACAACCGCTCCTCCTGTACGCATTTGTTTTTTGCATAATTCATATTGAGGATGCGAAGGTAATCCAGGGTAATAAACCTGCTCAACTTTCGGGTGTGTTGATAAATATTTCGCAACTTGTGCGGCATTACTGCATTGTGCTGCCATACGTAATGCTAATGTTTTTAATCCACGTAAAGCAAGGTAGGCGTCAAAAGGAGAAGCAATTGCTCCGAGGGTGGTTTTTAGAAAATCAAGGCGGCTGGCTAAGTCTTCTCTTTGGGTGATCACCGCACCACCAATTAAATCGGAATGGCCGCCAATATATTTACTTGCCGATAACATCACTAAATCGGCACCTAATTCTAATGGTTTTTGGTTCCAAGGTGTTGCAAATGTATTATCAACACAAGTTAAAATATTATGCTCTTTGGCAAGTGAACAAATAGCATTAATATCAACTAATTCTAATAATGGATTAGTTGGGCTTTCAATCCAAATTAAGCGTGTGTTATCTTTTATTTTTGTTTTAACTTCATCAAGATTATTCAAATCAACATAGTCTATTTGGTGACCGCTGTTAATGGTTGAAACTCGTTCAAATAACCGAAAAGTGCCTCCATAAACACCCTTCATTGCAATAATATGTGAATCTTTTGGTAATAAATTTAAAACTAAACTTGAAGCAGCCACACCGGATGCAGTCGCTGTTGCATAGCTTCCACATTCAATTTCAGCTAATAAGGTTTCATATGCATAACGTGTTGGGTTGCTGCAACGTGAATAACAATATTCACCATGCTCTGTTAAGCTTTGTTGAACGAAAGTACTGGCTGTTGTAATAGCAGGAAAAATAGCATGATTAACAGTATCTTGCTGCTTTCCACCATGAATTAAAATTGTAGCAATATTCTTAGTCATTATCTAAAACCCAATATAGTAAAGTAAAAATGATATCTTTATATTTGTTGCTAAAAGAAATATGCCACAGGGAAATAGAAAATTTTTTCTAAAAATTGGTGCCTTTTTTCAAATTAAGAGAAAATTTTTCTATTCAAGAATAAATAGCCTTTAAATTCATGCTGTTGGTTAAGTTTTGATAAATGAGCTAGCCGTCACAATATCATTATTTTGTTTATTCTTCACAATCAATTACCCAGTAAAAACCACATAAACCACTAAAATAAAACAATAAATGTTCTATGCAAGTTAAATTTTTCATCACGTAATGTAATTATTTGGTAGGTATTTTGTCGTTAATTTAACATACACCTTAGTATTTACGCCTAATTGGCTTCTTTTCATACTGCATAACAGCCATATAAGAGAAACTTATTCTCTTTCACATTATTTCTTGCAATGAACTATATCGCTTAGAAGACAGAAAAAGTCGATGAATAAAAATACAATTAATACGCCAAAGAGTGACTATCAAGCAATAATATGCTCAAAGGCTATTTATAAGAAAAGCACAGAGACTAAATTTGACTAAGTTGTTTTTAATTTAATCACTCTGATTTTTTTGTTCAAAAAAAACACAGTTAAATATTACAAACTATGAAAAATAAATTGCTATCGTTATTTAAATTATTAGAAAAACGTATAACCACTATATATTTTATAAATTATTCTAATCACACTCTCTTAAAAAATCTCAATTTAGCCTAATACAGAATTTTTCATTAGAAACTCAAACTTGCTCGAACAATATCAGCAATGTATTCCATATTATATATCCCTATAAAATTACTCTCTAAATGGGTTTGTATTTTTAGTGAATAATCATCTTGTATACAAATTATTTATTATGATACAGTCAAAAAATACCTATGATTCAACTATCAAGTATTGGTACTTCTTATATCCTTTACTGTGGTACGACTCACTAGAGCATAAAAATTTATGGTATTTATTTCCCATAATACAAACAGTGAGAATCAAAAAAAATCGCAATTATTATTAGCAAATTTTAACACTGCCTTTTTCTTTTGTTTTTTTACCTTTAATGAAAGCAGCGTTTAATTTAGTGAAAATCTGAATCAGATAAACTTAACTTAATATACACCCTGTTTTGATATCACCTAAAATTAAATTTACCACAATAAAAACAACTTAATTTTGTAGTAAATACAATATAAGGAAACAACCATGAATAATAACTTTTTAGCGCATGAAGACAGTATGCTTAAGCTACTTGAAAAAGTAGTCAATATCGAATCAGGCTCTTATGACAAAGAAGGTGTAGATAACCACGCTGCTGTCTGGTGTGAAAAATATCGCGAAATGGGGTTCGAAGTCGAAATCATTGAAAATGAATCACTCGGCAATAATTATCGAATTTATCACCCTTCAATAAAGGCTGATATATTAATTTTATTGCATTTAGATACCGTTTTTCCTAAAGGCACCGTTGCTGAACGTCCTTTTAGCATTGAAGGTGATCGAGCTTATGGCCCTGGCGTGATTGATATGAAAGGCAGCCATGTCATGGTATATCAAGTCATGAAGCAACTTTATGATAATCAAGATATTCGCTACAAAAATATTGAGATTCTCCTCAATTGTGATGAAGAAATTGGTTCTATTTCATCTCGCGGTGTCATCGAACAATGTGCACTAGGAAAGCGCTACGCACTTGTGATGGAGCCTGCTCGTGCCAATGGCGCTATAGTGAGCGCTCGCCGCGGTGTTGGAACTTATGTATTAAATATTGAAGGAAAAGCCTCTCATTCAGGTATTGCCCCCGAAGCAGGCATTAGTGCAATTCAGGAATTATCATATAAAATCCAAATGTTACACGCACTCTCTGCTCATGATAAAGGCCTATCCGTTAACGTTGGCCTAATTTCTGGTGGAACCTCTGTGAATACTGTAGCTCCGAATGCCAGAGCAGAAATCGATGTCCGTATTTCGTCTGAAGAACAGGGTATTGAGATCGATAAAAAAGTCAGGGAAGTATGTAGTACACCAGTATTAGACGGCATCAAACTCACCTTAACAGGCGGAATTAATCGCCCACCTATGGCTAAAACGGATGAAAGCACCGTTCTTATCAACATCATTAAAGAAGAAGCTGCGCAACTAAACATTGATTTACTTGATGTTTCGACGGGTGGTGGCTCTGATGCCTCTTTTACTGCAGGTGTCGGAACGGCCACTGTAGATGGGTTAGGCCCGATTGGTGGATACCAGCACAGTGATAAAGAATACTTAGAAATACCGTCACTCACAGAACGTGCACAGTTATTTTTCAATATATTACAACGCATTACACAATAAATAATAATCCAATAGGAAACTCTATGACAACGATGTCAACAAACACAACAACACCACCTAAAAAACGTTCTGAAGGTCTAAACCCTTATGTTCTTTTGTTTTTCATCTTAGTATTGGCAGGTATTGCAACGTGGATCGTTCCTGCGGGGCAATATGCATCAGAAACAAAAGTCATCACCATGGTAAAAGATGGTATAGAAACAAAAGTATCTAGTTCTTATACCATTCCCGGTAGTTATGAGCGCTTACCAGAACAACACGGTATTTTGCCAGGGCAAATTTTCACCTCAATTGCTGATGGTCTAATCAAAGCTGCTCCTATTATCTTTTTGATTATTTTCACTGGAGGTGCTTTACATCTTCTTGAGGAAACCGGGGCCATCAAAAAAGTACTCAATAATATCTCGCGCAGTAAAAAACTTAATGACTTTTTACTAATCAGTATATTCTTTGTCGTTTTTTCTATTTTAGGGACAACAGGGATTGTCGTTAACTCAATTATTGCATTTGTTCCTATCGGTCTTTTAGTCGCTAAATCCGTGGGAATGGACGACAAATTTGGTGCTGCTTTAGTCTATGTTGCGGCTTATTCGGGCTTTAATGCCTCAATCATGGCACCAATGACAGTGGGTTTATCTCAAGGTTTAGCCGACGTCCCGTTGTTATCCGGCCTCGGTTTTAGAATGGCTATTTATATTGCATTTGTTATCGCGGGTATTCTATTTTTAACGATTTATACCAAGAAATGCCGTAATAAAGGCATGATTCGTCCTGAGATTGAAATTAATACCGACGAACACCAAACCTCTAAAATTTCAGCTTTGCATGTCATTACTCTTTCCTATAGCGCATTCTGCTTAGTCGGATTTATTTTCGGTGCTGTTGAGTGGGGCTGGGGAGAAAAAGAGATGATGGCTATGTTTATCATCTTAGGCGTTGGCGTGGGTGTTTTAAACCGCATGTCTCCTAATACCATTGCAACAGGCTTCTTAAAAGGTTGTGCGGGAATGGTAGGTGGCGCGTTTATCGTTGGTATGGCACGTGCTATTGCTATCGTATTATCTGATGGGATGATTTTAGATACCATCGTTAATGCCATTATTTCAATGATGGATGGCTTACCGAAGACCTTATCTGCCCTTTCCATGTTCGCAACCGCGGCAATTATGCACTTCTTTATTTCATCAGGTTCTGGTGAAGCAGCAGTGCTTGTACCTATTTTCACGCCAATGGGCGATTTATTAGAAATCACTCGCCAAACGACTGTACAAACTGTATTGCTTGGAGAAGGGGTTGTTAACTGTATTAACCCAACCTCTGGAATTTTAATGGCTGTACTTGCAACGGCAAAAATTCCTTATACACAATGGGTGAGATTTATTTGGCCGTTAGTCTTCACATGGATAGCCATTTCTATTGTCGCTCTAATATATGCTGTAATGACAAATTTAGGCCCTATCTAAGACATCAATATTGAACAATTCAATATTCTCAGCACCGCTTCTTAGTGGTGCTTTTTTTAATTATGGCATCACAAATTAAATAATAAGTACAATAGCTGTATCCTTAGAAGCAAAAAATAAAGTAGCCAATTACAATCCGAATTAAAAACAGACAGAGTAAGGTAGGAATAGTATTATTAGCGCTATTATGCCTTTTATTCTATTTGAGATTGTATTGTGACTTCATTTGCTGACCTAAATGCGCTTTCTGCGGAACAACTCACTAACTTACAAGAGTTAGGCTACCTAAACATGACACAGATCCAAGCTGCCGCTCTTCCCCCTATACTTGCCGGAAAAGACGTCCGAGCACAAGCTAAAACGGGCAGCGGCAAAACTGCGGCTTTTGGTCTGGGTTTATTACAACATATTGACGCCAAATTATTTAAAACTCAGTCATTAGTTTTATGTCCAACTCGTGAACTGGCAGATCAAGTCGCCAATGAATTGCGCCGTTTAGCTCGCGCGATCCCTAATATCAAAATTTTGACACTCTGCGGTGGTGTGCCTTTCAGCGTACAACGCGACTCCCTTGCCCATGCAGCACATATCATTGTTGCCACACCGGGGCGTTTACTTGATCATTTAAATCGTGAAACAGTACAACTTGATGCATTGCAAACTTTAGTTTTAGACGAAGCAGACAGAATGCTCGATATGGGCTTTATGCCAGATATTGAGACCATAATTGATTACGCACCAATTAATAGACAAACATTATTGTTTTCAGCCACTTGGCCAGAAGAAATTGCACGAATTAGCCAGCAAATTCAAAATAACCCACAAACCATTGAAATCAATAGTGTTGATGAACTCCCGGCAGTTGAACAACAATTTTATGAAGTCGCTCGTCACGAAAAAATTGAATTATTACAAAAGCTCTTAAGCCGTGAACAACCCGCTTCTTGTGTCGTTTTCTGTAATACTAAGAAAGATTGCCAAGCCGTTTATGATGCCTTAACAGCCAGCAAACAAAGTGTCTTAGTGCTTCATGGTGACATGGAACAACGTGAGCGTGACCAAACTCTAGTGCGTTTTGCTAACGGAAGTAGCCGTGTGTTAGTGGCTACGGATGTCGCATCCCGTGGATTAGATATTAAAGCTCTCGAAATGGTGATTAACTATGAATTATCATGGGACCCTGAAGTGCATGTTCACCGCATCGGCCGAACTGCACGTGCCGGTGAAAGCGGTTTAGCAATTAGTTTATGTGCACCAGAAGAAGCCCAACGAGCCAATGCTCTAGAAGAAATGTTAAACATGAAGCTTAATTGGCAAACCGAACCGACAGGTTTACGAGTCACTCCGTTAGAAGCGACAATGATGACCTTATGCCTTGATGGCGGTAAAAAAGCCAAAATACGTCCTGGAGATATTTTAGGTGCTTTAACCGGAGAAGTTGGCCTCAATGGTGCCGATATTGGCAAGATTGTGATCCACCCTACCCATGCCTACGTCGCACTCAAACGTGAGGTTGCCGTACAAGCTTGGAAGCATTTACAGCAAGGAAAAATTAAAGGGAAATCCGTTAAGGCTAGGTTATTAAAATAATATGTGTGATTCGAGTTTCCTTCTGCACGATGTTAGTACGGAAGGAAACTCGATAATTTTCTTACTTTTCTATGATGTGGCGTTATTCTCTTGCGGCAAGGCAGATTTAGGTAATCCAAAAATCTTATCAAATGCCCAATTAAAAAAGAAAGTATAAATTGGGATAAAAATAATTAAGGCGAAGTCGAGTATTAACGCCTGTAAAAGACTAATTGATAACCACCATGCAATTAAAGGAATTAAAAAAATCACCAACGTTAATTGAAATAATATGGCGTGTACAAACCGGCGCCTAAAGGTTCTAATGCGTGATTTTTGTTTTGATTCCCAATATTCAAATGCGGTATTGAAAATAAAGTTCCAGCTCACTGCAATAGTCGTTATGACTAAAGCTAATGGGCCTGTTGTTTCCGCTGAATTACCGGAAAGAAAAGCCAATGCCAACGCTGAAATTAACCAACCAATAACCTCATAAGCTGTGACAAAAACAATTTTACGTTTAATCCCCTGCATTTTCCCACCTCCAAAAATATCATTATCAACAAGGTGGTAAAATAAATATAATTCAATGATAATAAAAGTCAGCTTCTATCAGTTTTATTGAAAGGTGAATAATGCCATTTAATAGTGACAACCTAACGATTTTTCTCACCGTGTTAGATAAAGGCTCATTTTCTGCGGCGGCTAGAGCATTGAAACGCGTGCCATCCGCAGTCAGTATGGCCGTGGCGAATCTAGAAGCTGAACTTGGATTTGAACTATTTGATAGACACACTAGAGAGCCTAAACCCACTGAAAAAGCGCTTTCATTAGCGCCCTATGCACGGCATATTGTGGCTAATTTATCACAACTCAATACTTTTTCTTTAGAGTTGACCCAAGGTGTCGAAAGTAAATTGACCATTGGTATTGCAGCAGGTATCAATGCCAATTTACTCTTTGATGCTCTACATATTTTAAGCCAGCGTTATCCTTTACTGCATATTGAACTGATTACCGCACCTCAAGATGATCTTCTACCGTTATTACATGAACAACAAATTCACCTTGCGATTGTCTTTGGCGGTTTAAATGTTAATTCTCAAGAGCAATTTCATTATATTGGCGAAGAATCAATTATTGCCACCATTTCGGCTAAACATCCCTCTTTACAAAATAAAACATCGCTCTATATCGAAGACCTTGTTGAAAGCCGGCAAATTATTATTGCGAGCCGCCAACGTGAATTGAGTGATATACGCATTCTAGTTTCCAGTAATTATTGGAAAACAGACAGTTTTTCTTTGGCTCTCGGTTTAGTCGAGAGTGGTATGGGATGGGGAAATTTCCCTTTGTCACTAATTAAAGATAAATTGAACGATGGCTCACTAAAACCCCTTGAGTTTAAAAATACCCCAAATGGCTTCAAACTGCCTATTCACGCGGTATGTTTGCAAGGTCATGTGCTTAAACGTGGTGCTCAAGAATGCATTGAATTACTGAAAAATAAGGCAATTTAAACCCTAAGTTATCTATTATTTCTACTTTTAATTCCATAAATAAAATTATTCTTGAATACATTAATTATTTTAAATCATTGACGAAAACGTTTGCTTTTTGTTTTGATGGCTATAAAATGCGTCGGATTTTTTTGGCCTGAAAAAAATAACTGGAGACAATCGTGCCTGACGATAAAAATTATAGCCATGGCCCCGTGCCCATATCAGCGCGGAAAGGCGGACTAGCATTAACCTTTGTGATGCTAGGTTTAACGTTCTTTTCCGCCAGTATGTGGACCGGAGGCGCTCTCGGTACCGGTCTTGATTTTCATGATTTCTTCCTCGCAGTTCTTATCGGTAATCTTCTTCTTGGTATCTACACCGCATTTCTTGGTTTTATTGGTTCTAAAACAGGCTTAACCACTCACCTTCTTGCTCGTTATTCTTTTGGTATTAAAGGCTCATGGCTCCCCTCTTTCCTATTAGGCGGCACACAAGTTGGCTGGTTTGGTGTCGGTGTTGCGATGTTTGCCATTCCTGTTGGTAAAGCAACAGGCTGGGATATCAACTGGTTAATTGGTATTTCCGGGGTCTTAATGACCGTTACTGTGTTTTTTGGTATTTCTGCTCTTACAGTTCTGTCAATCGTTGCTGTTCCTGCCATTGCGATACTTGGTAGTTACTCCGTTTACCTTGCTATCACTGATATGGGTGGAATGAGTGCATTGCAGGCTGTCGTACCCGCAAAACCCATCGATTTTAACCTTGCGTTAGCCATGGTTGTAGGCTCTTTTGTGAGTGCAGGAACATTAACGGCCGATTTTGTGCGTTTCGGGCGAAGACCTAAAATTGCAGTACTTGTCGCTATTATTGCCTTTTTCCTTGGTAACTCATTGATGTTTATCTTTGGCGCCGCTGGCGCTGCATCATTAGGTATGGCAGATATCTCTGATGTGATGATTGCTCAAGGTTTGCTATTACCCGCAATTATCGTTTTAGGTCTAAATATTTGGACAACTAATGATAACGCCCTATACGCGTCAGGCTTGGGGTTTGCCAATATCACCGGCTTATCCAGCAAAACCTTATCCATTGTCAATGGACTGGTAGGAACGTTATGCGCACTGTGGTTATATAATAATTTTGTCGGCTGGCTAACTTTCTTATCAGCGGCTATCCCCCCTATTGGTGGAATTATCATCGCAGACTACCTCATGTACCGTCACCGCTACGAAACCTTTGACCGCAGTAAAATGCGTGATGTCAACATCAGTGCATTAATCGCTGTTGCCGCTGGGGTTATCGCAGGTAACTGGTTACCAGGTATTGTCCCTGTCAATGCCGTGCTGGGTGGTGCATTATGTTACGCTATCCTTAACCCATTATTAAATCGCCGCCATACTACTGATTCGGAGATGACCCGTGCTTAATCAAACTATCAAACATATCCATAATATCCGTTTACCCGAGCGTGATGGGCTGTGGCGTATTGATATCGACAACCAAAAAATTCAAGCTATCCTTCCACAACCTGAAGGCGAAATATTGCCAAACAGCTTAGACGGTGAAGGTGGTTTGGTGACCGCGCCCTTCGTTGAGCCACACATTCACTTGGATACTACTCAAACCGCTGGGCAACCAAGCTGGAACCAGTCTGGAACACTCTTTGAAGGCATTGAACGTTGGGCGGAGCGCAAAGCGATGCTTACCCACGAGGATGTTAAAAACCGCGCGTGGCAAACCCTTAAATGGCAAATTGCCAATGGTATTCAACATGTTCGCACCCATGTGGATGTGTCAGACCCAACATTAACCGCACTGAAAGCGATGTTAGAAGTAAAACAAGAAATCGCGCCTTGGGTTGATGTGCAAATTGTTGCTTTTCCACAAGAAGGTATTTTGTCTTATCCAAATGGCGAAGCCTTGTTAGAAGAAGCACTACGCCTTGGAGCCGATGTCGTTGGTGCTATTCCACATTTCGAATTTACTCGTGAGTATGGTGTAGAATCACTCCATAAAACGTTCGCTTTAGCACAAAAATATGACCGTTTGATTGATGTCCACTGTGATGAAATCGATGATGAACAATCCCGCTTTGTGGAAACTGTCGCAGCGCTAGCACATGCACAGGGGATGGGTTCTCGCGTCACGGCAAGCCATACTACTGCGATGCATTCATACAATGGCGCTTATACTTCCCGTTTATTTCGTCTGCTAAAAATGTCTGGGATTAACTTTGTGGCTAACCCGCTAGTGAATATTCACTTACAAGGCCGCTTTGATACTTATCCCAAACGCCGTGGGATTACGCGTGTGAAAGAGATGCTAGCCGCAGATATTAATGTCTGCTTCGGCCACGATGATGTTTTTGACCCTTGGTACCCACTTGGTACAGCTAATATGCTGCAAGTCCTGCATATGGGGTTACATGTTTGCCAATTAATGGGTTACCAGCAAATCAATGATGGGCTGAAACTGATTAGTGAGTACAGCGCACGTACGTTGAACTTGCAAGATTATGGTGTGAATGAAGGAAAACGCGCTAGTTTATTGATTTTACCTGCAGAAAATGGCTTCGATGCCGTGCGCCGTCAAGTTCCTGTACGTTATTCGGTTCGTGATGGTCAGGTGATTGCCAATACCCAACCTGCGGTAACCCAAATTCATTTAGAACAAACGGAAACAATCCGTTATGGATATACTCCAAAAATCTAACCATTAATTTTTAATTCCAAAATGGCTCTCTACAACAGTAGGTGAGCCAATTGTCTTATAGCTCATCATTAATTTAAATAAAACCAGCCCGAAGAACTAATCTTAATCGGATAAAAAGCAACTAATGACGTATTTCTTACACAAAATTCATTCCTATATACTAGACTTAATCCAATACTTATTGCAGAGCTTGAAAGCTTTGGTGAGCAAATAAACGTCTTATAAGAACTCCTTTTTTGGTTATAAGTGCCATTTCTAAGTATTAAGCGCAATTTCTATTGAAATTCAATGCGAACGTTTTATATTTTTTAGAGAGTTATCTGAAACTGGATTTGAGCTTTATTTATAGCAACAATAACGCTAATACACTGACTGTCATGCAGCGGTGGCCAATATTCCTGTTTTGCTGTACCGCGAATACGTCACAAATAAAGTTCTCTGAATCCCACTTTGAAAAAAATTGGAGATCAGATGAGTACTGAACAAGTCGTTAACCAAAAAAATACTATCGATTCTTGGCAACGCATTGCTGCTGAATTATTAAGTGAAGCTGGTATTAAAATTAATGGCTCCCGCCCTTTCGATATTCAAGTTCACAACCACCAATTCTTTAAACGAGTACTACAACAAGGCTCATTAGGATTAGGTGAAAGCTATATGGATGGTTGGTGGGATTGCGAACGTTTAGACATATTTTTCCAACATGTATTACGCCATAAGCTCGATAAAAAAATACCTCATAATTTCAGTGATACATTGAAAATTGCTGTCGCACGCGTTCGCAATTTACAAACCCTAAAACGAGCTCGCATTGTTGGAGAAGAACATTACGACCTCGGGAATGACTTATTTTCCCTGATGCTCGACCCTTATATGCAATATTCTTGCGGCTACTGGAAAGGTTTAGAAACGGTTCCTGAAAACCTCCCTCTTGCTCAAGAACAAAAATTAAATTTAATCTGCGAAAAACTGCAATTAAAACCAGGTATGCGATTACTGGATATCGGCTGTGGATGGGGCGGGCTCGCTGCCTATGCAGCAAAAAACTATGGAGTTTCTGTCACGGGTGTCACTATTTCCGCTGAGCAACAAAAATATGCTCAAGCTCGCTGTGCAGGCTTAGATGTCGATATTAAATTAGACGATTATCGGAATCTCAACGACCAATTTGACCGTATTGTCTCTGTAGGCATGTTTGAGCATGTCGGGCCTAAAAACTATGCGACTTACTTTGATGTTATTCAACGCAATTTAAAAACTAATGGTTTGTTTTTACTTCACACCATTGGCTCTAATCAAAATAAAGTAAATGTCGACCCATGGACTAACAAGTATATTTTTCCAAACGGCTGCCTACCGTCTGTACAAAATATTGGCGAAACCAGCGAAGGCAAACTGGTCATGGAAGATTGGCATAATTTTGGTGCAGATTATGACCATACACTTATGGCGTGGTATTCCCGTTTTCAAGCGGCTTGGTCAGAGCTCGAAGATAATTATACGCCTCGCTTCAAACGCATGTTTTCTTATTATTTAAATGCTTGTGCAGGTGCATTTAGAGCGAGAGATATTCAATTATGGCAAATACTTTGGAGCCCACAAGGTGTGACCGGGGGCCTACGGGTTGCTCGCTAAGCTTTTGTCCTGAATATATATCTTTGTTAACCTTACGGGCTAGTTAAAGAGTCAATGTATTTTATTCAACCATTGATCAATAGCCCGTAAGCCTTGCTGGATATCATCCTTCAATTGGGTATCCGCCATTGGCTGCTGTTCTAATAATACGCAGCTTTGTACTGCATTTTGCATTCCCAAACTGGCACAACTGCTTTTTAACTGGTGAGCAAGGCGCTTTATTTGTTCTGCGTTACTTTCTGCTCGTGCAATGTCAATTTGATCGAGCAAAGGCAAGGAATGTTGTTTAAAAATACTCACCCATTCGCGAATTTTCTGGAATCCCATTAATTCGGCATCACTGGCAAGTTGTTGTAAATTTATAACTTCTCCCTGAACACCAGAATCAGACAATGTATATTCACCACCTGAAATATATTTAACAATTAATTGATTTAACATATCTCTTGGTACCGGTTTTTGAATGATACCGCGAAAAACTTGGCTGGTTCGTTGGCGCAATGTTTCATCAATCACATGAGCACTAAAACCAATCAAAATCAATGTAGGGTAAGTTTTCGCTATTTGTTTAGCCAAGGTGATACCATCGATGTCAGGTAAGCCAAAATCCACCAATGCCGCCGTAAATTGTTGACCAGCTTGTAGAGTCGCCAAAGCCTCAGCAGCAGAGCCAACAATGGTTACCTGAGCCCCACTGCGGGTTAACATTTCTCCACTGATTTTTTGAGTCAATGGGTTGTCTTCTATGAGTAATAAATTCACACCTCGCATGTCTAATGGCAGCTCAGCCGATTTACCCACTGGATGAGAGGTGATACATAGCGGCAATGTTAAACGAAAGCAGCTCCCGCTCCCCAACTGGCTACTAACCGTCAATTCACCTCCCATCGCTTGCGCTAGACTTGCACTAATTGTCAGCCCAAGTCCTGTACCACCCCGCTGGCTATCTACTTGCACAAATGGCTTAAAAATATCAGTAAATCGCGAGCTATCAATGCCACACCCTGTGTCTTCCACTTCAATAAACCAATATTTACCATAACGGCAACTACGCAAAGTGATTTGCCCCTTTTGAGTAAAGCGCAATGCATTACTGAGTAAATTCGTGATAATTTGTCGGATCCGTAGCGGGTCCCCTTGTAAAGCAATCGGCAAATCATCCGCAATATCTGCAACTAACTGAATAGCACTATTTTTATTACTGGCATTCATTAAATACAAAGTACTTTCTAATAACGGCTTGGGCTCAAAAGGCTCATCATTGATGGAAACATTTTGTCCCCCTGCTTCAATTGCGGAGTAGTCCAAAATGTCATTCAAAATTGCTAATAAAGATTCACCTGAGTCAGTAATCGCATATAAATCATCATGATATTGGTTAAGTGCTTTATTTTCTAATAACAGCTGCGCTGTCCCCAAAATCCCATAAAGAGGAGTGCGAATTTCATGGCTCATTGCCGCTAAAAATGCCGATTTAGCCTGATTGGCTTGTTCTGCTTCAGAACGAGCTTTGCGGTGCTCAACAACCATCACGCGCAATTCTGCCGTCCTCGCTTTGACTTCGTCTGCTAGCTGTTCACGCTGATTATTTAAGGCATGAACACTTTCACGAAATGCATCCATTAAACGGCCAATCGTATCAAGCTCTTTTACCCCTGCAGTTTCAGGAAATGCAGAGTCAATATCGCCCTCTAATAAGCGTTGAAGGGCTTGGGTTTGCTGTGCCAGCGGCTTTGTCACTAAACGATAAACCACTCGCCAAAGGATCAAGATAAGTGAGAGTAATGAGACAATACTCAATGCTAACAACCAATTCTGCCCTCGTTCACTGGCTTGTTTAAGTTGTCCCAATGCGGTTTGGTTACGAAGCTCAATGATGTCAACTAATTGCGCTACTTCACTACTAAAACGTGCAAATTGGTCAATATTATTTTGTGATAAAATCTGTAAACGTGTTGTGATGTCGTTATCTTTCCGGTACAACGCGATTAACTCGGTATAGCGCTTCACGCTATTTAACGCGTTTTCTACTTGGCCTCGCACTGCAGGGTCTTCAATATATTTTTGCCGACGTTGTAAGATTTTAACTGCAGAATTCAACTGTTTTTCTAATTCGGCCATATTGCGGTGGGGCTGGTTTGAACCTAAATTAAGTACCATTTGCTGTACACGCATCGCGCTTAATCGAAGCTCATTCATTTGGCTGGCATATTCAAGGTCAATATCAATTAGTTGATCAAGGGCTTGTTGTGCTTGTTCCCCTTGTTTCCTTTCAATAAGGTCGTAAATACTGACTTGAGTTGCTCCCGCTGAGGTGGCGGCATTGTTTGCCTGACCATGTGCCTTTTGGGCGATATCTCCCGCCGCTGTAATTATCTGCTGCCTTAATTGTTGCTGCTCTGCGCGCAGTTTTAACCGCTGCCCAACTAATTCACCCTGTTGGCTTAATGACTGAGCAATTTCTTTTTCTTGTTGTTCAATATTTTGTGTATTAAAGCCTTGTTCTCTTAATATTTTCAGTAAATTAGTGATTTTAAGGCTTTGCGCCGTTAACATTCGTCCTTGTGCTAACCAAATACTTTCGCTATCTGCATTTGTGAGATTTTGTGCAGAAAATAGCTCCCAAGCGCTCGCTTCACTCAGTTGCCTTGCCATATTCATGGTTGGGATCAGAGCCTCGGTGTTGGCCTGTTCAACTTGGCTAACAAAACGTAAGTTGTACCACCCCACAAGGGTGCTAATAAAGGTCAATGCAGCCATCAACGCAAAGCCCATCCATAGTCGTCTAGTTAGTGATAAATTCACGGTTTGGTTAGCCTAAAAATTAAAATGGTTGAGTTAGCAGCAAGAATGCATTTAGGATAAAGGTTTCTGGTTTGTGAGGCTATCATGCGTGTATTGATTTTACTACTGTTCACATTTCACTCGTTGTTGAGCCTAGCAACGGCGCACGATAGCTCACTAATTCAGTGGCGTGACACACTGCATTTTGACCAGCAACCACATGATCCCGTTACCGCCACAAAAACATGGAAGTTGTGTGCGCTTTATCCTAGCCTAAAAGATTCTTATTGGTTATCAATTAATTACGGAATGCAAAAAGCGGCAAAACACTATGGCATTGACCTAAACGTATTAGAAGCCGGTGGATATAACCAACTAGCAACCCAACAAAAGCAAATTACACAGTGCCAACAATGGGGAGCAGATGCCATCTTACTAGGCAGTAGCACCACAACTTTTCCAAACCTTAGCCAACTGGTAGAAAATACGCCTGTCATTGAAGTCATCAATGCTACACACGATAAAACAATTAAAACCCGCGTTGGTGTACCTTGGTTTCAAATGGGTTATCAACCGGGGCGCTATTTAGTCCAATGGAGTCAAGGTAAGCCATTGAAAGTTTTACTTATGCCTGGCCCATTAAATGCCGGAGGCAGCCATGAAATGGAGCAAGGATTCCGAGAAGCTATTGCAGGTAGCCAAGTACAAATTGTGGATGTGGCGCAAGGAGATAACGACCTTGAGGTTCAACGCAATCTATTACATGAAATGTTAGAGCGTAACCCTGATGTCGATGTCGTCGTTGGCACTGCTATTGCTGCTGAGGCCGCAATGGGTGAAGGCCGAAACTTAACGAACCCATTGAATATTGTCTCTTTTTACCTTTCTCACCAAGTCTACCGCGGGTTAAAAAGAGGCCGAATTATTATGGCTGCCAGCGACCAAATGGTTTGGCAAGGTGAGCTAGTGATTGAACAAGCCATCAAAGTACTACAAAAGCAGCCGGTTCCAAACAATATAAGCCCGCCGATTTTAGTGCTTACCCAACAAAACGCAGATAGTGAACACTTACGCAACTCATTATCTCCAGGAGGCTTTAGGCCCGTATATCAATATACATCGGCGGCTAAAAAATAGCCTTCACCATGCTGAGTCACTAATAAATCCGCTTTGATTTTATGGCGTAAACGGCGAATAAGTACATCTATGGTACGTAAGTCAGGGTTATCAACTCGTCGGGCAGATAACATACGTAAAAGACGTTCTCGGCTTAAAATCTCCCGCGGGTTCGTCACAAAAGCCACTAGCATTTCATATTCAGCCCGTGTGAGTTTGATAGCCTGATGTTCAAATTCGAGCGTATGCATCGAAACATTTAGGCAATAGCCAGCAAACTGATAACAATTATCTTGTGAAACAACTTGAGCTTGCGAAGGCTTAGCAAGGTCAATTCGCCAAAGTAAATTTTTAACGCGAACGACTAATTCCCTGAGTTCCAAGGGCTTAGTAACATAGTCATCGGCTCCCATTTCTAAACCCACAATACGGTCAATTTGGTCACAGCGACCTGTGACTAAAATAATTCCTACCGTGAAACGCTCACGTAGTGCCCTTGTTAACATTAACCCGTTTTCATCTGGTAAATTAATATCCAACAGAATCAAGTCAACGGCTTGCTGGTCCATAATTTCGCGTAGCCCCGCGCCATTCCCCGTTACAGAAACACGATACCCTTCTTGCTCAAAGTAAGCCTGTAAGCGAGCCTGAGTAACGGGTTCATCTTCAACAACCACAATATGATGTGATGTCATTGATATACTCTCTTCTGTTCATATCTGTTCATATTTGCTCATATCTTGCCGTAAGCTGTTCATTCTGACTAGTACCGCTATTCATATTAACTCAATAAGATCGCCTGTATTAAACCATATAATTACAGGGGCTATTATGCGGAAACTCTGGAGAGCGTTGCGAAAACCAAGTGCTCGTTGGTCAATGCTAACGTTAATCGTTGTCGGGATTGCAGTAGGTGTTGCGTTAATCGTTGTCCCCCATGTTGGGATGAAAGTGACTAGCACCACTGAGTTTTGTGTCAGTTGCCATAGCATGGAACCCGTTTACGAAGAATATAAACAATCGGTACATTTCCAAAATGCATCTGGCGTACGCGCAGAATGCCATGACTGCCATATTCCCTCCGACCTTCCAGGCATGATTAAACGGAAACTCGAAGCAAGCAATGATATTTATCAAACATTTATTGCTCACTCGATAGATACCCCAGAAAAATTTGAAGCCAAACGTGCCGAACTTGCGGAACGCGAGTGGGCTCGCATGAAAGAAAATAATTCTGCTACTTGTCGCTCTTGCCATGATTATGACTCGATGGACCACGCCAAACAAAATCCAGAAGCAGCTCGCCAAATGCAAATCGCTGCGAAAGAAAATCAGTCATGTATTGACTGCCATAAAGGGATTGCCCATCAATTACCCGATATGAGCAGTGGCTTTCGTAAACAATTTGATGAGTTAAGAGCGAAAGCAAGTAGTGATGCTGATATTCTTTATTCACTTGATATTAAACCTCTTTATGCCAATAAAGGGGATAAAGACCCCGCTGGCTCGTTACTTCCAGCCTCAGAGGTGAAAGTCCTAAAACGTGATGGCGATTGGCTACAAGTTGAAATCACAGGGTGGACAGAAACCGATGGTCGCCAACGAGTTCTATCTGAATTCCCCGGCAAGCGAATTTTCGTAGCTTCGATACGTGGTGATGTTCAAGAAAATGTGAAAAATTTAGAAAGTACCGTCGTCGCTGCAACAGATACGTCATGGAGCAAACTGCAAGCGACTGCATGGATGCAGCAAGGTGATATGGTCAATGATATCAAACCGATATGGGCTTATGCAGACTCTTTATATAACGGTTCTTGTAATCAATGCCATGGCGCGCCAGATATTGCTCACTTTGATGCTAACGGTTGGATAGGCACATTAAACGGTATGATTGGCTTTACCAGTTTAGATAAGCGAGAAGAGCGTACCTTATTGAAATACTTACAAATGAATGCATCTGATACCGCAGGATCTTCACACGGTGATAACGGAGTACAGAATGAAAAATAATCCAACTTTTCAAGCTTCTCGTCGACACTTTTTGTTCCAGCTTGGCGGGCTCACTGTTGCGGGTATGTTAGGCCCTTCCCTATTAACACCACGTAAGGCTAACGCTGCAACAGCTGGAGAACAAACTGCGATGGTACAAGAAGGCATTCTAACTGGGTCACACTGGGGCGCAATTCGCGCTACCGTAGTTGATGGTCGTTTTATCGAAGCAAAACCCTTTGAACACGATAAATTTCCATCAAAAATGATTGCAGGATTGCCTGACCATGTGCATGGCACTGCCCGTATCCGTTACCCAATGGTGCGTGTTGACTGGCTACGTAAACGCCATTTAAGTGACACCTCACAACGAGGTGATAACCGCTTCGTACGTGTTTCTTGGGATGAGGCCCTTGATTTGTTCTATCAAGAATTAGAACGTATTCAAACAACTTATGGACCAAGTGGATTACTTACTGCAAATGGCTGGCAATCGACAGGGATGCTTCACAACGCTTCAGGTATGTTAGCCCGCGCCATTGCGCTGCACGGTAATAGTGTCAGTACTGGCGGAGACTACTCAACGGGTGCTGCACAAGTAATTTTACCTCGAGTTGTCGGGTCAATGGAGGTTTATGAACAACAAACCTCTTGGCCGCTAGTCCTTAAAAATAGTAAAACCATCGTATTATGGGGCTCTGACCTGATTAAAAACCAACAAGCTAACTGGTGGTGTCCTGATCATGACGTTTATGAATATTATGAACAACTGAAAGAGAAAGCTGCTAGTGGCGAGATAAAAGTCATCAGTATCGACCCTATAATCACCTCTACTCATGATTACCTTGGGCGTACCAATGTTCAGCATATTGCAATTAACCCGCAAGCGGATGTTCCACTGCAATTAGCCATCGCCCACACGCTTTACAGTGAAAACTTGCATGATAAAACCTTCTTAAAAGAATATTGTGTTGGTTTCGAGCAATTTGTTCCCTACTTAATGGGAAAAACAGATGGACAACCCAAAGATGCACAATGGGCGTCTGAAATTTGTGGCATTGATGCCGGCACAATCCAAGCCTTAGCCCGCCAAATGGCAGCAAATAGAACCCAAATCATTGCAGGTTGGTGCGTTCAACGCATGCAACATGGTGAACAATGGTCTTGGATGATTGTCGTTTTGGCTGCGATGTTAGGTCAGATTGGCTTACCGGGTGGAGGATTTGGCTTCGGTTGGCACTATAATGGAGCAGGAACCCCAAGCCGCCAGGGAATTATTTTAAGTGGTTTTTCCGGCTCAACCAAAGTGCCACCTATTCATGATAACAATGACTACAAAGGCTACAGCAGCACCATTCCTATTGCTCGTTTTATTGATGCTATTTTAGAACCAGGAAAAACAATCAACTGGAACGGTAAAGCAGTTAAATTACCTCCACTAAAAATGTGTGTGTTTGCTGGAACCAACCCATTCCACCGCCACCAACAAATTAACCGTATTATTGAAGGTTGGCGCAAACTAGAAACGGTTGTCTCTATTGATAATCAATGGACATCCACCTGTCGTTTTGCCGATATCGTATTGCCGGCAACCACACAATTTGAACGTAATGACCTTGACCAATACGGTAACCATTCAAATCGTGGAATTATTGCGATGAAACAACTCGTTGAACCGCAGTTTGAGTCACGTAATGACTTCGATATTTTACGTGACCTATGCCGCCGTTTTGGTCGTGAAGAAGCCTTTACTGAAGGTTTGGACGAAATGGGTTGGATAAAACGCATTTGGCAAGAAGGCAGCCAACAAGGAAAAGGCCGTGGTATCCATTTACCCTCCTTCGATACGTTCTGGGAAAAAGAAGGCTATGTGGAATTTGAACATCCACAAATGTTTGTTCGTCATCAAGCATTTAGGGAAGATCCCGACTTAGAACCTTTAGGGACACCGAGTGGTTTAATTGAAATTTACTCAAAAACTATTGCTGATATGCAATATGATGATTGCCAAGGTCACCCAATGTGGTTCGAAAAAGCAGAACGCTCTCATGGTGGTCCAGGTTCAAAAAAATGGCCACTACATTTGCAATCCGCACATCCCGATTTTCGTTTACACTCACAATTGTGCGAATCCCCTGTATTACGTCAATATTATTCTGTGAGTGGCAAAGAGCCGGTCTTTATTAGCCCTCAAGATGCGAAAGCTAGAGGCATACAAAATGGTGATATTGTTCGTGTTTTCAACGACCGCGGGCAAGTGTTAGCAGGAGCCGTAGTTTCTGACTTATATACAGAAGGCGTTGCTCGTATCCATGAAGGAGCTTGGTATGACCCGACTAAGGGTGGAGAAATCAATTCCCTGTGCAAATACGGAAACCCAAACGTATTAACGCTTGATATTGGAACCTCTCAATTAGCGCAGGCCACCAGCGCACATACCACCTTAGTGGAGATAGAAAAATACACAGGACAAGTGGATAACGTCAATGCATTCGATGGGCCAATTGAAATGGTTGCTCAATGTGAATATGTTCCTGCATCACAGGTGAACAAATGACAAAACAAATCACTTTGTCGCCAGAACAAATAGCATGTGTTTATGCATGGCTAGCACAATTGTTCTCACGTGAATTAGATAATGCAACGTTAGCACAGATTCAATCTAGCGAAATGATGGATTGGTTTACGACTATCGAGCAGGAACCTGTTTTAACTTCGCTAATTCAAGAGGTTAAAACAAAAATCAAAGCGCTAATGATGCGAAATGATGCTCAGCTCGAATTAGCCGCCGACTTCTGTAGCTTATTTTTAATGTCTGATAAGCAATCAGCTTTACCTTACGCCTCAGTTTATCCAAACTGTGAGCAAGGTAATGAACAAATTAAGTACTTATTAGCCGAGGCTGGAATGGAAACTAATGAGGCATTTAGAGAGCCTTCTGATCATATTTCAATTTTTTTAGAGCTATTAAGTCACTTACATTTTTCATTAAATGAAGCCCATTTGGACCAAGAAAAAGTAAGGCAATTGCGCCTAAAAACCTTGTCACTTTTACTGCAATGGCTACCAATATTTAGCCAAAATTGCCAACGGTATGATGAGTTTGGTTTTTATGCCGCTTTGAGTCAACTGTCGTTAGCACTAGTTCAATGGGATAAGCAAACCTAGCAGATGCCATTTAAATAATTTATATATTATTCAACTATTATTAAATAAAGGGATATTGATAAATAATATCCCTTTTAAATCTGAGTCATAACACCTGAGTTACTGTAAAGAAATAAGTTTTTCACGGCTCAGCCCAGTGCTTTTCATTATTATCTCAATACTAACTCCTTGTTCCAAAAGATTCCGCGCCGTTGTTATATTTGCCTCTTCTTTGCCTTTTTGAAATCCTTCCTGCAGCCCTTCTTGTCGTCCTTCTTGTCGTCCTTTATCTTGCAATCGTTGTGCAATATTCATGATTGTCTCCTTATGCTTTTCTGTTTGTTCCCCTAAAACTTGAATAACTTGTTCAAAATTATGCGAGTCTAAGGCAATAAACAAATAATTGAGGATAGTTATGATGTCGTTGTCACTATGCAAAAAAACTTTGGTTTTATTAAGAGGGGGTCAGACCGGGTTGTACCACACTATAAATTTGTTTTTTCAATTCCCCTTGCTTAGCCAACTGGTAAACATGTGAAGCAACATCCGCGCGCATCACTAAACCATGAACTTCAACCTCTTGTTGAAGAACTGCTTTTCCCGTTGGTTCACCATGTAATAACCCACCAGGGCGAACAATCACATAATCTAACGAGCTAGTTTGTAGCCATGATTCCGCAAGGGATTTTTCTCTCACTGCCTGACCAAACGCAGCGCGTGACCGAGCAGATAAATAAGGCCATGAATCTCCACAGCCTAATGACGTAACTAACACCATGCGAGATATACCCGCTTGCTCGGCACAATCAATCACCGTACGGTGAGCTAAATAATCTTGCGTACCTCCCATGGTTGAAATAACTGTGGCATTTGTTCCTGCGGCATGGCATGCAGCTTTAACCACCTCGCTATCACAAGCATCGCCGATGAAAACTTGCCCCCCTACAGCCTCTAACGCTGCTGCAGATTGCCTATTACGTACAACTGCGATGACAGGATGTTTCTCTGCTATTGCCAACTGAGCAATCTGATGGCCAACACCTTTTCCACCAGCGCCAAAAATTAACCATGGTGCCATTACTTTATCCCTTAGCATTTTGAGTAAATATTAATCTAATAGTGATCGGTAAAAACTAAATTACCACACCATTAATGATAATACGCCTTATTTTCATTTGCTATTTTAATTTATTTAGCCCGCCATTGACTAGCACCGATGATGAAACAATAAACAACACTAACTTTAATGTTTTTTATGTAATTCTTTTAATCAAACACATTAAAATGTGACTAGTTTAACTTTTTCGTTAAAAAATACTTATCATAAAAATTGATAAACCAACAAATTAATTACAAAAATAAATCGTAATATCAACAACTAACAATGAACGAAATACTACCATCCTATTGATACCCATAATAATTTCAATGTTAATGCGAAGAATTATCATTTGCATTTATATTATTATTTGATTTAATACCTACCGCCATATATATGCGAAATAATAATTTCCTAATCAATAGTATCGTTAATATCTTTAATAAAAATGGAGTATTTCGATGAAAAAGTTAACTATTATCGCCCTAGCATTCGCCACTAGTGGGGTCACTTTTGCCGCTTCTGCTGAAGTCGGTTTTGACCAAAGCCAATCTTTCAATCCAAATGAACCTTCCATACGCGTTGGTAAAACAGAAGGCACTGGTGGTGGCCATGCCGGCGCTATCGGTGATCCCGGTATTGGTGTGCAAACTGTATATGGTGGAAAAATCATTTCATTCTCAGGACTAACAAAAATGGCGCCAAAAAAACAGGGAAATGAAGCGCATGTGATTTCCATGCCTAATAGCCCTGGTTCACATAACAAAATGGGCGTATTTAACTTTGCCAAAGTCGCGGATGCTGAGGTGTACTTCGGTGAATGGTCATCGACAGGGCAAGTTAATGACGCCACACACACGGCTTACTACTCAGGTAAAGACATCACCACCAATATGCCAACAGCGGGCACTGCTGAATACTCTGTTAAAGGAATAAGCCAATATAACGGAGGCGCAATGGCCGCAGGTACCCTGACAGCTAACTTTGGTACTAAATCTTTAGCAGGGAATATTGGTGCAACGAATATTGATGCCACCATTAAAAATAATGCGACCTTCGCAGGAGATGCGACACTTAATGGCGCATTAGGTGAAACCCGCGGCCACTTTTTTGGCGACCAAGCTAAACATATTGCTGGGGTAACTGAATTTAGCGACCACAGTAAAGATATGGCCTTTGGGGGAAGCCGTGGGAATATTTCCCAGTAACCCGTAGATCAATCTCGGTGGCCGCAACAAAGCATCACGCGTTGCTGGTCACCGCCCTTTATTACCGAAGCTAACCCTATGCAATATCTTTTATTAGCCCTTGCTATCATGGTTCCAATGGTCGTGCCCTCTGCATTTTCAACCAGTTTGGATACAGACCGTGAACAGTTGTTATGGCAAAAAGACAAACAAAATTATCGTGAAAAAAGTGCTGTCGTTCCTAATAAAGATCAATGGCTACTTCCTGATGGCCTATCCATTAATTTGAATGGGGAAAACTATTCCCTTGAAAATAATGCGCAAGACCTAGGCCAAGCTATTTACCTAGCAATCAACCATCGACAATTTCAAGATGTACAACGCTTATTACCTCGCTACCAACAGCTAGCTGATGCAGACCCATTGCTTATTTTATTTGCAAAGGCTGAGCTCGCTAAAGCGCAAGGCCATTACCCTGAAGCAATTACTTATTATCACCAAATACTGGCCCTTTCCCCAAAGTTTCTTCGCATTAAATTAGAACTCGCTCGAGCCTATTTTGAAGATAATCAAAATAAAGAGTCATTGGCTTTATTTCAGAATTTAATTCACGATGAAACACTTGCATTACCCGCCAGTGTAAAGCAGACCATTCAACAATTTATTCGCGCTATCGAAAACCGCACAGCTTGGAGCGGTAGTCTCTCTTTCGGTTATAAAAATAACAGCAATATTAACCAAGTCCCTGATAAAAATAAAATTTGGGAAGTACCAGGTGGCACATTAAAAATGGACAACCCCATCGCGTCGTCAGGGCTCACCTATGACGCGAGCCTGAGTAAAATAATTCCTATCTCTGGCCATCATTCATTGCAAATCAAGGGGACATCCTATGGCGACCGCTATCCTCACTATGCCGAATTTAGTGAGAATACCACCTCTTTAGCTACTTTATACCGTTTTAATGATGCGAATACCACTGTCGCCGCTGGCCCATTAATTGAATTAAAAACAGTCAATGAAAAGCGTCGTTATTTAGGGATGGGTGGCAAAATTGAAGCTGATTATCAATTCAGCCCAAACATGATCCTCAGTATGTCCGCGGATCACCAACAGCTTCATTACCAAAAACCGTATGACAGTGCCGATGGCAATCGAAGTAGCCTACACCTAACGGGTATCTACGGTATTACCACCGATACTTCCATCTTTTTGGGAGCAGATGCAACCCGTCTCACGACCGAAGTTCGTAGCGATGATTATGACCAGTTGGGTGTCCGAGGCGGCTTCTATACCGTGCTTACACCTGATGTGCATTTATTAGCGCTAGCCACCTATCGAGAAAGCCAATTTCAAGCCTTCAATTACCTCCTGAATGTGAAACGCCATGATCGTGAAGCTATGTATTTTGCGCGGCTCAATTTTCCCACTTATTCATTATTCACATTTACGCCTTATACCAGTTATCGCTTTCGTAACAATCGCAGTTCCGCAGATGGAATTTACACCTATCACCAGCACGAAATTTCTATTGGGTTAGAAACCCGTTTTTAAGCGTTATGGCACAGAGAAAAACACTATGCATAAATACAAATTAACACCTATTACGACAGCAATTATTACCGCCCTCTTTATTCCATCGATTGCTTTAGGGGAAAAAGAAGAACACATTGGCACCATTACTGTTCAAGATTCAGCAAAAACCATCAAAGAGCGTGATCAACAAGGCTACGATGACCAATATGATGCAAAAGGCTCTAAAATTTACTTAGGGAAAGACCTTGTTGAACGTTATAAAGGCACCAGTACTGCAGATGTGCTAAATAGTGCAGTTGGTGTCTATAGCGGTGATGCGAGAAATAGTGGTGCGTTAGACCCCAATATTCGAGGCATTCAAGGGCAAGAACGCGTCCCTGTGACGGTCGATGGTACCGAGCAATCACTCACAGTTTACCGGGGTTACAATGGGGCAAATAACCGCAACTATATAGACCCAAACCTTATAAGCAGTATCGAAGTTGAAAAAAGTGGTTCCCTTGCAGGCGATATAAAAACCTCTGTTGGTGGTGGAATAGCCATCAGAACCCTAGGGATAGATGATGTTGTCGCCCCCGATGAAAAATTTGGTGTTAGCTTGAAATTAGAGACTAGCAGTAATTCTACACGGGAACGTATCCCACGTTTTGGTTATGGCGAGGATTATCGTGATCACCCAGAGATTTATAAAAATAATAACTCTGTATTCTCCGATCCTGTCGTCAACATCACACCAAAATCCCGAGGAAGTGCGCAATTTTTCAATTTTAAAGATAATGGCGGAAGGATCGCAGTTGGAACTCGACAAGAAAAATTCGATTTAATGGCCGCCTATGCTTATCGCCGGCAAGGCAACTATTTTGCAGGGAAAAATGGCGCTCACCGTTATAAGGAATCCGTTCAACTAAATGAACAACAAACAGTGCAGCAACAACTTGGCCCAGACCCTTACTTACCTTTTGCCGCGAATGTATTTCGCCCCGGAAAAGAAGTGACTAATACCTCTAATGAGCTGGAATCCTATTTAGTCAAAACAAATTTATATCTCACTGAAAACCAAACATTACACTTTGGCTTTCGCCGGAGTGAAAGTACCTATGGTGAAATTATGCCTTCACGTTTAGGATTTGCTGAGCTGGAAGGAAAACAAGTATTACCACAATGGCCATTAGCTCACTTTACGGTCAATGCCTATAATGCCGAATACAAATGGAAACCCGAAGATAATCAATGGATTGACCTAAATGCGAATATCTGGATGACGCATTCCGTAGGAGATACCAATACCTCTGGCGGCTACCCTCGAGAGCCTAAAGAGCGTGACTGGGCCTTTGAGTATGGCTATGGCGATGGCAAAGATCCTAACATTGATGGCACTTTAATTAATACAGCCGCAACTAACTCCGAAAATGATCGTATTGGTTTTAATTTACGCAATACCATGGCGCTCACCCCCGATCTTGATTTAACCATTCGCGGTTCAATGCTCAAAGAAAAATTAGACTCAAATGACGTTCCACCATCGCAAACTGCTAGCCCGTTTATTGCCCTTCCACGTAAAGGTCGTCGGCAAGAAACCAGTATTGCCTTTAACTTTAACTATCGCCCAACGAGTTGGTTGGAATTGGATGCGGGTGCAAAATATATTGATGGTTGGACGGAGGATGACTACTTAAAGGAGCAAATGCGCAAGCGCACCAAAGGTTTTCAAAACCCCAATGAGCGCCTCGCTAAACAGATCAATTACAACCGTATTTTAACCCAAGATGAATACAATAAAGCAATTGAAAATGGCTACCAACCCTTCAATGGTGGCTATAGGAATAAACAAATATTACTCAAAACGATAGGGCTTGAAGACACGAATTATACTGTTTTCATCACCAAGAGAAAGAGCTCTCAACATCCAGAAGAAAATGGCGTTTTAGATGTCAATTTCCGCACGGAATGGAAATCAGATAAAGACGGACGCTATACGACAAAAACGAACCCTTTCCATAACGGCACTTTTGACTCCCAAGCACGCGCAGTCGACCCAGTAACGGGGAAAGAAGTTTATGTCTATGGCGCAAGTTATTCACACCCTTCAGATGATATCGAGCGAAAACTCACAGAAGAAGAAAAATGGAAATTCTCAGGCAAACAAAAAAGCCATGGCTGGGCGCCTGCTTTTGGTGCCAATGTTTGGTTGTCTGATAACGACCGCGTTTATGCGCGTTACATCGAAACGGTACGCTTACCAAGTATTTTCGAAAATAGCATTGGGTTTGCTGGGGAAAGTGAAGCTCGCAAAGAGAAAATGTTATTCAAACCCGAACGTGCAAAAACCTTTGAATTTGGTTATTCACGTAATTTACAAGGGTTACTCGGTGCTGAGCGCCACGCTGATGTGAAAATAGGCTATTACCATACGGTCATCGAAAATGCATTTGACCGCGATGGGCGTCTTAATTTTGTTCAAGTAAAAGAACATAAAACTGCAGGGATTGAAGCCTTGGCTCGCTACGATAATGGTGGGGTATTTATGGATATTGGTGTTGATTACCGCCTCAAAAATGAGGTTTGTGATGACTCCGCACCCGCTAATTTGGACCCAACTAACCGTTATAATATATCTCAATGCACTACCGCAGGTTTCCCCGGTGGCTTTTTACGCACACAATTACAGCCTAAATATGCGATTAACTCCAATCTCGGCATGCGTTTTATGGATGAAACTCTCGAGGTGGGAACACGCTTACGTTATACCAGCAGTGTGCAAAATAAAGATGAACGGAAACTAATGCAGCAATTTCCAGGAAGTTATTCAATGGCGAATAATAGCCCAATGCACTGGACCCCGACCTTTACAGCGGATGCCTATGCCAGTTACCAAATTGATAAAAATATCAATGTCGAATTCTTAGTAACCAACTTAACTGATCGTTATTATATCGACCCACTGACACGTAGTATGATGCCAGCCCCGGGCCGCACACTACGCTTAGGATTAAATGCGCAATTTTAGATAAATACTGCTGATTTACCGCTCTATAAATATCCGCTGCTAACTTTTAGTTGGAGTGGATATTTATCACTTTAGTATCAGAAAAATAACCGCATAATAGTTTCATCAAATTCATCTTGCTCAACAACAGAAAAGCCAAATTGTTCAAAAAAAGGTTTCATGATGTCATTACCTTCGACATAGCAAATTGATACGGACTTATATTTGCCCAAATTTTTAATTTCCTCGAGAACTAGCGGAATAGCCTTAGAACCAAAACCTTTTCTTTGATGTTTTATATCAATCATCAATTGATCAATAAACACCTCTTCAGGCCTACCATTTTCATGGTTTGAATAATATTGAACAAAGCCAACAGGCTCATCATCAACATAGATACCTCGATTAATATAATAATCAAAAAATTTTGAGGCTGAGATTGACTCTGAGTTAAGAGCGACAAAGTCTTCCTGCTCTTTGGTTATTTCGAGACATATGATATCCACCCAATTGTCTTTGGTGATATCTTTTAGGGTAATGGCCATAAACACCTTACTTTAGATTTCCCGATTACAATACCGTTGTGATAAAAGGATGACTCACCATAAATTAACAATAAATACTTTTTTGTTCGCGCCATTCGTGCCTTTGTATTTTTTGAGATGCTATAAACAAATAGCAGTTGATATGTTACGGATAACATTAATATCAGCATTTAGACTAAAATAAAATTTCGACTCATTTATTGCTTTCTAATTAATGAATATTCAGAATTGCGATCCAAGTCAAATATCACCGCCAAATACAATATTATTGTAATTTATCAAATTTTTTTGAAAGGAAAGCAAAAAAACGCACTAGTTTATTAAACTAATAATTAAATTTAAATCAGATTAAAGTAGAAATTAAAACCCAAAAATACAACAACAAAACCCAGCAACTCCTCAATTTTCACCATTATGCAAACTCAATAAAAATAAAATCTTTTCATATAAAAATACATAAAACCTGAACAACCTCACATTTATTAGGTATTTGATAACTCTTCGCATTAATGCATATGAAAATAAAAATTACTTATGAAACAACATGTTAAAAATTTAATAAATTTTTGTATCGTACTGAAAAATAAAAACATTTTTAATATTGAAATGCAAAAAACAATTCAAAGACTCCATTTTTATTAATTATTTTAATTTATTGATTTTAACCATGCCTTTTCGGCATGGTTAAGAGACTTTCGGAATATTGTCAGGAAAATAGTTTCATGGATAGTATGAATACGAAAATGATGCATTTTTATTATAAATATATACGAATAACTCTTAAAACATTTCCAATGAAAGGTAACACTATGGGTATATTAAAAGATAGTAAGTTGCTTTTGGTTAGCTTACTTATCATTCTTCTTTCGGAAGCTATAGGGCAAATTAAAATCAGTTTAGTCATGGTTTTTCCAATGCTTTATTCCATGTTGATGGGTGGTATTATCAGTTTTCCAAAATTCAAAATTCTCAGCGAAAAAAACATGGCACACGCTAGCTCTATAATGAGTGTCGCGTTAGTTATCTTAATTGCAAAATTAAGCACCTCCGTTGGTGCATCTTGGGAAAAAATTATTCAAGCCGGTGGCGCATTAATCTTGCAAGAAATCGGTCACTTTATCGGTACCATTTTACTCGGTTTACCACTTGCTATCATGTTAGGCATGGGCCGTGAAGCTGTTGGTGCGACCTACTCTATCGGTCGTGAACCTAATATTGCCATTATTGAAGCCAAATATGGTTTAAGTTCACCAGAAGGCCGCGGTGTTATGGCAATGTATATTTGCGGAACATTGTACGGAGCCGTTTGGATGGGCATCATCGCCAGTGTTATCGCTGGACTCGATATTATGAGCCCTCTCGCTTTAGCAATGGGAGCCGGGGTCGGAAGTGGCTCGATGCTAGCTGCGTCAGTCGCACCATTATTGGAGCTTTATCCTGAACACGCTGCGGATATTCAAGCATTTTCATCCTCCGCAAACTTGATGTCTTCAGTATTAGGTCTGTACATCTATATTTTCTTCTCCTTACCGTTTGCCTCTTTCTTATACAACAAGTTGAAAAGAAAACGTGCAACAGCATCAGCAGATACAGAATAAGGATATAAGATCATGAAAAAGATGGCAGAAATTGCAATAATCATCGTGTTAGTAATCATCTTCACTTCACTGGGAGATGCACTCGGCGGTTCAATTTATGGCCGCGGCAGCTTTGGCGCAGTCTTTAGTGACTCACTTATCGCCATGGCATTATTAGGGGGGATGTCATTTGTGGCATACTTAATTGCACAAATCCCACCATTAGGTAAGTTACCTGTAATTTTCTGGGTATCTTTAATTGCTGCCGGTTTGTGTTCACCGTTATTCCCTTACGATAAAGAAATGATCGCAATGACAGGTAAAATATCACTTGCTGTTATTAGTACGACGGTACTTGCATTTGCCGGTCTTTCACTCGGTAAAGATATTGATAAATTTAAAGCTATTTCATGGCGTATCATCCCAGTTTCACTGGCGGTCTTTACGGGAACATTCTTATTCGCTGCACTTATTGGTCAAGTGACACTTTCATGGAGCGGCGTTATCTAACAAGAGGAAATATTTACCATGACAATGACCAAAGACCAATTGAAAGCCATCGTCTGCGAGACAATTGCATCCCATAAAGGGGATATCAAGAAATTAGCAGATGATATTTGGGCAGAGCCTGAGCTAGGCTACAAAGAAATCAAAACAGCAAAAAAAGTGGAAGCTGCATTTTCTGCGCTAGGCGTTAATTACCGAAACCAACTCGCATTAACAGGTGTTAAGGCGCGCCTTAAAGGTGGAAAAGGGAGTAAACATAGTATTGCTGTGATTGGTGAGCTCGATGCGATTATTTGTGCAGAACACCCAGAAGCCGATGATTTAACGGGTGCTGCCCATTGCTGCGGGCACAATGCTCAAATCGCTAATATGATGGCTGTGACTATTGGTCTGGTTAAGTCAGGTGCTATGCAATACCTCGCGGGAGACGTCGTTCCTTTCGCCGTTCCCGCTGAGGAGTATGTTGAACTGGCTTATCGTAATAAACTGATTGAACAAGGAAAAATTAGTTATATCGGCGGTAAGCCAGAGCTGATATCCCTTGGTGAATTTGATGATATCGATATGGCGATGCAAATTCATTTAACCAGTGTCAAACCAGAACGTGATACCGGTTTTATTGAAATGTCGACCACCACCAATGGGTTTATTGGCAAGTTGATTAACTACAAAGGGAAAGCATCTCATGCTGCGGCTGCCCCTCACTTAGGTGTCAATGCCCTCAATGCCGCAATGATGGGGATTATGGGAGTGAATGCGATCCGCGAGACCTTCCAAGAAAAAGATTATATTCGTTTTCATCCGATCATCACGCAAGGCGGCGATTTGGTCAATGTCACCCCAAGTGATGTCCGTATGGAAAGTTATGTCCGAGCGTCAAATGTCCCTGCAATGATTGATGCGAATGAGCGTATTACTCGCGCATTGGTTGCTGGTGCAATGTCTGTCGGTGCAGAGGTAGAAGTCAAAGATTTACCGGGTTACCTCCCACTGTATAACAACGATACGTTGAACCATTTGTTGCAGCAAAATGCCCATGACTTGATTGGTGAAGAAAATGTTTGGGTTGCTGGGCACATGACGGGAAGCACGGATACAGGTGACTTATCACATATCATGCCAGTGAGTCACCCATGGATTGGCGCAATTCGTGGTGGTTTGCATGGTAAAGATTACGTTGTTTTTGATGATGATATGGCCTATATCCGCCCAGCTCAAATGATGGCAATGGCAATTATTGACCTGTTATTTGATGATGCATCCCAAGCTGATGAGATGTTAGCTGATTACACCCCATTAATGAGCAAAGAGGAATACCTCTCATTTATCGGCTCTTTTAAGAACTAATTATTAAAATATTCCCCTTATTGCTATGTTAATTATAATAAGGGGAATATGATTTTTTTAGCTTTTATCCCACCTTTAAAATTTTTTCTTCGCATTAATTAATTTCTTTTTACATTCGCCATCTCATTTAAAAAAATTTCTAAAATCATACCAATCACCGCCCTACTTTAAATAAAAAATTTAACTTAAACCCTATTCAGGCTCGCTTTAAAATATAAATATCCTTAATATTAAAATTGAAAAATAAAATCATAACAAATTGATATAAAAGGATTTTAATTGAAGTGATGATTTTTTATTATTATTTTAATAAATTACCATCCTTATTATTCATGAGCCATGCAATACTGATATGATATAAACACGATCTCCGTCACGCTCACTTTTTTAATATCCACGCTAAAATTGACCTATAAATTGATAGATAAAAAATAACGAGTAGAAGTAGACATTATCCTATTTCTGAATCTAATTTTTAAAATACACATAAATTAAATGAGCGCGCTGTTCATTATTCCATGCTCACACCAGGGGCCCTTTAACAGCATTAAAAACGCTTTCTGTATACGGGATAAAACGTAATGACCAACAAATACAATATCAGTGAAAAACTCTTTGCTTTAGAAACATTTAGCAAAAAAACACGTCAGGATTTACATAAAATCCCCGAATTGTCTGGGCTAGAATTCAAAACCTCACAATATTGCCGTGAATTGATGGAAAGCTTTGGCTATAACATTCGTTTATTCGAAGGCTACACAGGTTTTACCGCTGAATTGATTGTCGACCCAACCAAGCGCTTAATTGCCTATCGTACTGATATCGATGGCCTTGAAATGCCTGATTTAACGTGCAATGAGCACAGTTCTGTCCATGAAGGTTGCGCCCATAACTGTGGCCATGATACCCACATGACCATCGCCTTAACCGCAGCGAAATACCTCAGTGAAAACCGTTCTGAACTCACCCATAACGTCCGTTTTATCTTCCAAATGGCGGAAGAGGACATGCGAGTACCGGGCGCTAACAAAATGGTCGAAATGGGGTGTATGGAAGGCGTCGACGAAGTTTACGGGTTACACAATGATGCGGCCTTTGAAACGGGTTATATTAAATTCAATTCAGGAGTTATGTCCTCATACGGTTCAGCATGGACACTAGATGTCCATGGTGTGTCTGCTCACGGCTCAACCCCTCATAAAGGGTTAGATGCTATCCGCGAAGCAACACGTATCATTGATTATATGGACTACATTGTTGCCAAAAAGACCGATCCTTTCAGTCCCGCTGTATTTGGTTGCGGCATGATTAATGGCGGAACGATCCCAAATGCGCTAGCTGACCATGTTCAAGCACGCGGAACGATCCGTTCAATGGATGAAGAAACAGACAAAATATTAAAGGCAAGTTTCAATGAAATTGTAGCTCGCAGTGAAGCTGGTGGGTTTAAAACCACATTGGAAGCCAGCGGTTATCCCGCTGTCGTCAATCACCCGCAAGCGGCCAAAGTCATTTATGATGCTGCAGCCGCCTTTTTACCACTTGAGCATATTGATTCAAACGGTAAGCCGATGACAGGAAGTGAAGATTTCAGTTATATGATCAATGCCACTAAAGATAAACTCGGTGCCATGTACTTTTTAGGAAGTGGTAATCAAGCAAAAGGGATTAATAATTACTTACATGCAAACCCGTATTTTGTTGATGACGATTGCTTGCTGATTGGCGCTCAAATCTTTATTAATATCGCCACTCGTTAGAATAAATATAATACACACAGTAATATTAAAGCCGAGTAAATTCCATTACTCGGCTTTTTTCTTAATCATCCGCAGATAAGTCATAGCTCAGGCAATTCTCTATATAACCTATCTTTCTCACTTTGTTCTGTAGGTACCCATTGATTTGGCTGATGTATATAATTCAAATCAAGATGGGGAGCGTAATGAGAGATAAAATCATACATATAATCTTTTAAATGCATGTGCCGATTAATACAAACATGTGTATAACTTGGCTTGACTAAGTGGCTAATATCAATACAACATAATGCTTCACTATCTTCCTCTGGGTCAAAAGCCACGGTTGAAATAATACCGACCCCAGCACCACGTTTCACATAGTATTTAATGATTTCAGTATCTACCGCAGTTAAAACAACATTTGGCGTTAATTTATGTTGATAAAAGACTTGATCGAGCTTTGAATGCCCTGTAAAACCAAATACATAGGTAATTAGCGGGTAGTCTGCAAGGTCTTCAATCCTAAGCTGTTCACATTGAGCCAATGGGTGGTCATGAGGAACAATAATACTGCGAGACCATTGATAACAAGGCATTACCAATAAATCATCATAAAGGTGCATAGACTCAGTCGCAATGGCAAAATCCACATCGCCATTATTCACCATCTCTGCTATCTGAGCAGGCGCGCCTTGGTGAAAATGCAAAGAAATATTGGGGTAACGTGCGTTAAAACGCTCAATCACTTGCGGTAATTTATAGCGGATCTGGGTGTGGGTTGTTGCAATATGCAGGTTTTGTTTTATCGTCGTATCTTCATGAGACACGATACTTTTAATTTTATCGAACTGCGCAAGAATATCACACGCAACATGATGAACTTTCTCACCAATCGGGCTCAGCGACAATAAGTTATTATTTTTCCGATTGAATAATGAAACGTTCAGCTCATCTTCCAATATTTTAAGTTGCTTACTTACCGTTGGCTGAGAGGTATACAGTTTTTCAGCCGCATTCGTGATATTAAAATCACTTTTTACCACTTCAACAAAGCTTTTAAGCTGACTAATGTTCATTGCTGGATTATCCAATGTATAATGGACTAAAAATAGAGATACAAGCACAGTCCAAGATTTAACATCTTGGTTATTCTGTGCAGGAATTATACCATAACGAACTGATTAGCAATAAGTACACTGTGGTTTATTCCCTAGTAAAAACAGTCCAAAACATAAATCATAAAATAAATATTCTACAAGAACCTATAATATTCAGCGCGATAAAACCACTGGTCTCAACACCCCATTGCGGATCATGGCAAGGGGGCTGTGTGAAGTTTCACTGTCAGAATTGCGATAAATAGTGATTTCATTCATTTGGCTTACCCTAAATGAAATAATGATAGTCGAAGCACTAAAGCAACGAGTGTGACAATGAGTACAGGGAGTGTCATGATAATCCCTGTTTTGAAATAATATCCCCATGTAATGGTCATGTTCTTTTGCGATAAAACATGTAGCCACAGCAATGTTGCCAAACTGCCAATTGGCGTAATTTTTGGCCCCAAATCAGCCCCAATCACATTCGCATAAACCATCGCTTGCTGAATTAATCCTGATGCTTCACTTCCTTCAATGGACAAGGCACCAATTAATACCGTTGGCATGTTATTCATTATTGAGGATAAAAATGCAGTGATAAATCCTGTACCAATTGTTGCTACCCATAACCCTTTGTCTGCAAGGTAATTCAGCGTTTCAGAAAGATAATCGGTTAACCCTGCATTTCTTAAACCATAAACAACCAAATACATTCCTAAAGAGAAAATGACGATTTGCCACGGTGCTCCACGTAATACTTTGTTGGTATTAATTGTATGGCCTCTGGCTGCAATCACCCAAAGAATTAAAGCGCCAATAGCCGCAATTGCACTCACTGGAATACCTAATGGTTCTAAGACAAAAAAACCGATAAGCAACAGCACTAATACCAGCCAACCTGCTTTAAACGTTGTCATGTCCTTAATGGCTAAGGCGGGCTCACTCAGTTTGGTAACATCATATTGTTTAGGAATATCTTTACGGAAAAACCAATGCAGCATCGCTAATGTTGCAATAATTGCTGCAATATCCACTGGTACCATAATTGATGCATATTCCGTAAATCCAATATTAAAGAAGTCCGCAGAAACGATATTCACGAGGTTCGAAACAATCAGCGGCAAGCTCGCTGTATCTGCGATAAACCCGGCAGCCATGACAAAGGCTAATGTCGTGCCTTTATTGAAACCAAGTGCCAATAACATCGCAATCACAATGGGCGTTAATATCAATGCTGCGCCATCATTGGCAAATAAGGCCGCAACCGTTGCTCCAAGTAACACAATATAACTGAATAACAGTTTTCCTTTACCCCCGCCCCACTTGGCAACATGTAATGCCGCCCATTCAAAGAAACCACTTTCATCTAAAAGTAGGCTAATGATAATGACGGCAACAAATGTCGCCGTGGCATTCCAAACAATATTCCAAACAATCGGGATGTCTTGAAAACTGATCACACCAAAGATCAGGGCTAATATTGCCCCTATTGTTGCACTCCAACCAATACCCAACCCTTTAGGCTGCCAAATAACAAACGTAATCGTTAAAATAAAAATTAATGCAGCAATCAACATAACGACCTCATGAACAAGGGTATAGATATACCTTCCTGAAATAAATTGGCTAATTAACCGACCCAATTAACTTTGCTCATTCCCATGCTAATATATATGAATATTCATATATATTGACTTAAAAAATTTTATACTGCACAACGGCCAGCAGGTTCTTTTGTCTCTAGGCTGTTAAGCAAATCTGCAACTCTATTTTTCTCTGTGGCATAAGTTACATCAATGATACTTTTCACCCACGGTAGTAATACTGGAGATAAACGATAATGAACCCATTTACCCTGTTTTGAATCGAGCAAAAGACCTGATTCTCTAAGCATTGCTAGATGTCGAGATGTCTTTGGTTGCGATAGATTTAAAGCCGTATAAATATCACACACACACAGTTCACCAGCTGCTTTCAAAAGCAGCACGATATCGAGCCTTGTTTGATCACCTAAAATTTTAAACAGTTGTAATGGTTCCATGTGTACCTCTTTAGTCTTTTCTTTAAGTTACACCCAAAATACACATGCGTCAAAACGTATATATTATATTTAGCGCGATAGTGCCGTATACCTCAAATATGACTTAATATCAGTAGACGCCAGTTGAACGAAGAAGAGTTAAAGCTTCAGCTTTCGCAAAGCCACCAGTATTGCAAGAATATCACCATCTGATAATTCTATTGCCGGTGATGAAAGGCTGACAAAAAATAATCCTACCCGTAGCATACCTGTATTTCTCACTGCCTCCGTTTCAAACGGAACCATAAAATTAACACTAATGCGATTTCAAATTGAACCTGCTATTAATCAATCTTATTTAAACTTTATCTTTCAGGTTTTAACTTGAACATAATCGTCGTTGATTCAAGAGCGCCATTAACTGATTGAGCGAACTCAGGGATTTCACCGCTAGCATGCTTTCCCTTCGGTGTTTACCATTTGGTTTTATACATAATTCAAGTCCAACAACTGAATAGCACCAGCTATTGAAAAACTTAACCCTAATATAGAGTATGAAGTAACAAGAAGACTGGCCGAAATTAATGGCGTTATTTACGCTAATCTCATGAGTCCGCAAGGAACTAAATCAGGCAAGCTATTGGTCTAACTACCCAGCCAAAGGACGAGCTAGATCCCAACCGAGTGTTAGCTTAGCGGGAGTGCATCAGGATTTGTATTATGTAAATATCCACAGTCCTTCATCTAAAACATAACTAAGAACTTTATAAGCTAAATTAGTAAAAATTATATAAATAAAAACCCACAATAAAAAAGGCATCCATTCTCTAGCTGCTTTCTTTTTTGCTCTAATGTTTTTTCTCACCTTGTCTACTAACAGGGTAAGGCCAGCAATAACGAAACCCAATAAACAGACCACAATCAATACATAGACAGCTAACATCAAAAAAGCATACATAAGTGTTCGCACTGTATTATATCCTTATAAAGGTACACCTAAACTTAACTTAAATTCCATATCTAACATATATTATTTCAGGCAATAAAAAACCCACCGGAGTGGGTTAGTTTTCATCTCTAAATTTTTGGGCTATTTGAGCCAACTCATCCATGACCTTATAGTCTTGTGCTTTCAAGTGAGCATCAGGATGTAGTATGGCTATAATTGAGTATCGGTGATCTTCAATAAGCCCCTGCACATACACCAAGCAGATATCTTTTTCAGGATTTCCATTTTTGTGAGTTCTGTAATATTGAACCCTATCATCTGGAAATCTATCTGGTGGTATTTTTAAATGAATGTGCATCAAACAAGCTTTTTCAGCTGAATATGGCTTAACGTATGAAACATCTCTTCCGAAATAACTAGGAACAACTCCGTCGGACTTATATTTTTTAAAGTCTTTGAGTAGCTTGGCTTCGAGATCTAAATGTTTTTGGAATAAGTCGCCAAAAAATTGATTTCTTGTTTGCTCGTTTATAGTTACTTCTATTTCGTCCATGAATTAGCCAGTAAAGGAATAATCACCTGAAATTATTTTCTTAGTTGTATAATCAGCTAATTCCCCTAAAGCATTAAAGTCGATATCACTTTCGAATGTTTTAGGGATAGTGAATAACTGACGAGAAAAATCATTTAAACGAGCTATTGCATATCTAGCCTTAGCAACTGTTCGCAAGTATGATTTCATTTCCGTTTTTTCTTCATCGGACAAGTCGCCTTGCTTAACCATTACTTTAAGAACATTTTCAAATCCTCTTAAAGCAGCTTCGCAAGCTTTGTTTTCATCAACCCCATTTTGAAGCATAACGCCATGAGCTTGATAATCATCCATCTCTAACAGATTAAAGTAGTACGCGTTTATTTCATCAGCTAGCTTATTAACTATCTGATTTCTTTCTGCATACTCAGACTTAAGCTCTGTAACATTATCAATCACATTTCTCTTCATGACATGCGACTCCTTATCATTACATGCGTCAGCGAGCGAATACGAAGGAACGCTGAGCACTCCACCCGCTAAAATCGCTGCAAAACAATGTGTTAGTAAAGGATTCATTTTCATGCCTTATCAAATTGCTAAATATACCTTGGAGTATATTAGAATTAAGTTAACTTAACCGCAAGCTCTACTTGTATCTTGAATATCGAGGTGTATAATACCGCGCCTCGATAATACCCACCATAACAACTATCAAGACTGGTAATAAAAAATTACCAATAAAAATACCCATCAGCAGGTTAACCTCAGATTACCGATTGATTTAAAAGATAAAGTTCAAGAGTTAGCTGAATTTAATAATCGCTCAACCAATCAGGAAATGGTCACAGCTATCGAATATTGGATACTGCGTAATTCTCATGTTGAAGTTTTAACCATAAAGGTCGTCTTTCCTTTTGGTTAGATCACTTCGACGGTGTGAAGCTGAAAGATATTACAGAAGCAAAAATTTATGTAGCTGTAAGCAAGATGAGAAATAGGAAGGTTAGAGAGCGATGGGAAAAACAAGCTGAAGCAGCCAAGCGTAAGGGAAAGGAAATCCCTGCTTATTCAGAGGCCCAAGTAACAACAGCCACCAAAGAAAAGCATTTGGCAATAATAATGAAGTCATTGCTGAGAACTGCTGAGAGAGAATGGAAATGGTCAGAAGGTATGCACATCTTGCGCCTAATCATTTAAGCGAACACGCGAGACATATTGATACCATTTTTAATGATAACGATACAATTACGACACAATAAGGAAATCAAGCAGGATTAAAACCAGCATAACTCATTGATTTTAAATGGTACCCCTACAGGATTCGAACACGAGTTAATTAACATTGTTTTATAATAAAAATATCGTGTTCGATAAATTTTATACCAACAAATATACCAACAATTATTTTTCTATCATAATACCGAAGCTTTTCTACTTCCCTGAAATCGACATCTTCGCCAACTCTAGATTATTCGCCTGAAAGGTCGATAGCGATAATTCAACCTTATGCCCGTTCTGATTTTCCACCGCTTTAACCACTTCAAATACAGCGACATCCTCACACGGAATTTCTAATCCTGCAAACGTGACACGCGTTGCGCTAGAATCGCCAAAAGGTTCAACTTCCAGTATCGTATCCCCTAATACCTTTCCTTGCCCATCCTTCATTCTCAAGGTTATCTCAAGCGCACCAAATTCAGCATGGTCTAAAACCATCTGGTTACCGCCGTTATCGAGAGTAAACGAGTAACCACAATAACCTCTGTTAATAAAATTTGAGCTTGTATGTGTAATACTTGCGTAGCGTTGTTCATTTGCATATGTAAATGAACCCAACACCAACATACTCAGAACGAATAGGATATTTATCTTTTTCATCATATATTCCTCATGAACAAATTCATTTAGTTGAATTAAAAGACCACTCCCTTCGGAAGTGGTTTAAGCTTGACGATGAAAGAATGAAGACAATGAACATGTATCCACATTTATCGATTTTGTTTCTCTCGCTTCATTTCTTCTAATGTCTCTTTTTGAATACGTCCATATTTTTGAATATCCTCATAAGCTTTCATGTTAAACTGTAAACCGCCTTGCGTTCTATCCTTCTCTTTCCAACGAGGGCGATTTTTACCCGAAAGTTCTTTCTTCTGGCTCCAATAACCGATAGGGTACTGTGCCACGATAGTTCCACCAACACCAATATCGACGGTAGAGTATTGACCATTATTAATGGTTCCTTTTTGGATGTAAGCGTTAGGGCTACATGTGCCGGTATCTCGCTGCTGCCAAAAACCGTCAGTTCTTGCCACGATATAAAAATCACCGAACGCACAACCCGAAGCGGATTTACGGTTCAGCACGGCAACATAATGTTTGGTTGAACCCACTATTTTGCAGGTGCTGTTTTGACTGCCACAAACTTGCCATAAAGTTTTACCACCGTCACCTTTGTATTCCCAAATCGTATCTTTAGGCGGCTTGCTGGCGGCAAAGGCTTGTGAAGCGATAAGACATAATGATGCGGATGTAATAAGAGCTAAATATTTTTTCATTTAAAATTCCTTTCAATATTATTAGATACGTCAATATTGACGCAAGATAAGCACTACTTAGTGGATGCTTAGTTTTCTCTGGTGTGGCGTATTAAGTGGTCAGTTCATGAATGACTGAATGTTTCTTTACCGTGAAATTGCAGTCTCTCCTTAATCTCACTGGAGATAGGCTTTTGATTTTGAATCGGTGTTACCCATTCAAAATTACAGTCGCGGCATATCCAGCCCGTGCCCCATGCAATAATGTCTTGCTCAGAAGAACAGTGGGGGCAATGTGTGGGATGCGATGCTGGTGGTGTTAATAACGTCATGGTCGTCTCCTTTCTTTGCATTATGGAAGAGAGGTAAGTAATTGTGATATCAATCGAAAATGCGGTAATGCTGCGATAAAACTGTTTTGTTGTGACAGTTGCATCACTGCGTGTTTTGGTGTGAAGGGGGTATTTAGCGGCTGAACTTGCTGGATATCATCCAACAATAAAACATGCACTTGCTGGTGATATTCCGCTAGTAAATACCACTGTCCTTCACGGTAAATCAGTTGATAAGGTTGTAGCGGATTAAAACGACGCTCAGGTGTGAGTAAGCTAATGGAGTGTCTGCCTGTAATGGCATACACCAATTGATAGAAATGGTCTGCATGTAAAGCCGAAATCTTATGGGCGTGGTGCCAAATCAGACAAGGTGCATGAGGCTGCTGAGTTAACAGTAACCCGAGTAAGCGGCTGTCTAGCCCCGGAAACAATCGCGTCATTCCAATCTGTTTCACAAAGGTCAGAATATCTTTGTCTCGGTAAGCTTTTAGCGTATTGATAGGCAAGCGATAACAACCTTGCCGACCTTCTACACCTAGATAAGCCAAGCGTTCACGAAAATCGCGCTGTAACGTGCGTTCAGAAACATTGAACTCTTGGGCTAAACATGAGAGCACAAGGCTTTCTCCTGCCATTAAGCGAGCAATCAGCGTAGAGAGTCGCACAGCCATGCGGTCATATTTTCGGTTGGTCTGAAACATAACGTATTGCTCTCAATAACAGACGTTAGAAAATTAAGAAGTGAGGGAGTTTAACTTAGGGAATTGACAGGTTATGTCTGTTGGGAAAAATTCTCATTAGGCATTTTAATGAAAAATGACTATAAGTAATTCATTGATAAATAACGTTATGCTTTTTATTTGAATGATAAAAAAGTAAGGCGTAACGACACAACCTGTCAGGGCGAGAAAATTAGTTGGGCTGGCGAGGGGCAAGTTGGTTAAATAAAGTATCGGCCATCACCCATAGAGCCTTATTGAGTTTGATATCGCCATCAATCCCATTAACCGAACGAGTGCGAGCACGTTTACCTTTTGCAGTGCGGCCTGATAATCCTCCTTTAATCAGGTTTTCTTGTAGTCGCTGGTACACCGTCCAAAGGTCTTCTTTTTTATCTTCAACGCGTCGAGACTGTAGAATTTGCTCTCGCGTGACGGGCTGGAACTCGTCGCCAAAGCGGTAGGTCAAAGCCGCTTCAGCAAAGGCGTGCTGGGCGGGTGGAGGTAACAATAATGACTGCATACTTTCGCGCTTTTTAGCCACTTGCTCAAACGTATCGAGTACCTCATACGCCCCTTCAATCACTTTACCCACCACATCCCCTTTATGGGGCACACGAACTTCTCCCAATACATCACCACACACTAAACCGTTAGAGCACACGGCTCTAAAGAGTCCCGGCAACATCTGATAGCTGCTTGAGCCATCATGGCTATTAAGCAAAATAATTTCAGGAACCTGTACGCCCGTAATTTGGTCATGTCGCCGCAGCCTCAACATGTGCTTGGTGTGCTCTCGGCGGCTGACATCACGCACCCGAGTTTGGCAAGCAAAGAATGGATAAAAGCCTTCCTTTTGCAGGCTGTCTAACAAAGTGATGGTAGGAATGTAAGTATACCGTTCACTGCGTGAATCGTGCTTTTCTTCAGAAAACACACTCGGTACAGTATGGAATAATTCTTCGATGGTGAGTGGACGGTCACGACGGATACTATTTGCTGAACCAAAACGAGAGGCTAATAAACTCATGATAGACTCCTGATTAATCAATTAAGTGGAAAATGGCATTGGATTCGGGATGTTGTGAAGCATAGTCGCGCAGCTGATAAAAGCGGTCGCACATCACTTCGCTTTCCGTTTGGAATGACCAGATGCTGTACAGGATCAGACACATAGCAATCCCTGCCGCTTCTTGACTCATAGTGGCTTCATTGCCGTTGTGCATGTTAAATAACGTTAAGGTATCCATGTTGATATCAGGGTAGATAAAGGCTCCCCCATTGCTGAGCACGCCGTACTCCCAGTAACCGCCATGATACTCATCACAGAATTGCCCCATCGTGGTGAAGATCACCACTTCAAAGGTGGCCCAGCCTTTTACTGCACCAAAATGGTTGAACCAAAAATCAAGGCGTTGTTCATCAGGGACTAATTCCATTGTGATAGCGGATTTAGTTGAATGATTCATAAATTGGAACTCCAATAAAAAGAGATAAAAAAGCGCCAACCTCGTTAAGGACTGGCGCTGAGAGTGACAAAGAATGGGTTAACGTAAGAGGTTAAAACAGCAGGCTCCACAGGGACTTAGTGACGGAGACGATGCTGTTTTTGACCGTGCTGATCGTATGTTTTATCAATGGGGGTAATGGAATGATATCGATTATTGTATCGATGATATCACTGACACATTGCCCAAAATCGTTACGTGCCGAATTTTCCACAGATTGCGTCCGGTAAGTGCTGTTCAGTTGCCTAGCTACCCCGCTACTGGCTTGCGCCGGTAACGCCTGTATTAATTGCTCAGCTAATTCAGTAAGTTGAAAACCTTCTGCCGCAGAGACTGTCATCACAGGGTGGTGCGGCTTGAATGCTGTTATCACGGCTTGCTGCTTCAATTCTAAGTTAGCCACTTGTTCAAGGGATGGCTGGTGGTTGTGTTCATCCCACTGGCGGCAGGGCTCTATTTTGTCAGCTTGATTCAATACAAACAGAAATCGTTCAGATTGGTAGCCACATTGCTCAGTAAGAAAGCGATAACACTGTTCATCAGAAGACCATGCCCTATCATCGGCTTTGAGTACCCAGATGATTAAATCCAGTTCTGGTAATAAGTTACGATATAGCTGGTGGTACTCTTTATCTCGCTCAAGGCTTTCCCCCACACCGGGTAAATCAATAAAGGTGAGTGTGTGGTTGTTTATGGTCATATTGAAGAGCTGGGCTTGCCGTGTGCAGCCAGAGACATTACTGACGGGCGATAGGGCAGATTGGAATAGGGCGTTGATTAAACTGGATTTTCCAGCCCCTGTTTTACCCATCAGACCGATGGTGGGGGAGTAGTTGATGAGTTTATTCAAATGGGATAAAAACACATCCTTAGCCCCTTTAGGGAGGAAAAGAAAATGATTCTCGAGTTTATTCATCGTTGCAACCTTAATATATGTTAAGTTCGCATAGATGATATATATTTGAAATTTATTTCATTTTTTCATATTCATCAATAATGAAGCTATTCAACCATTCCGACGCGGGTACACCATAATTAAGGGCTAACTCTGTCAATTTAGTTCTTGCTTCTGCTGAAAGTTGAATATCTTTCGGTGATTTTTTTGGCCTTACCGAACCTTTTGATTGGCTAGTTATTCTGTGTTTTCGCTCATTTCGAGCTAGGAGTAATTTTTTATAACGGTTATCTCTTTCCTCTTGGGGTGGTTGCCATAAATAAAAACCAGTCACAATGTAAAGATACAGCTCTTCATTATCTTGATATTGAGTTTTATCTATTACTCTGCTCTTGATTAGGTAGTTATAGACCCACTCGCAAGTTTTACTATCAGACGCTTTTAACCAATCAAAATATCTGTAACGGCAGGTCTTTTTGACTAAGTCATTTCTCAAATAGTCAAGCATTCTATAAATATCAGTAGCATAATCTGTGTAGTTATAAGCATTAAGTTTTGTAACAACAAAGTTAATATATTCGATACTTTCAACATATCGCCCTTCATGGCTCTTCGGCTCAAAAAGAAATTTCTTGTCAAAAAAATCATTCGTTACTGTTTTTATAACACGACTAAAATCGTACTTAACCGTGAGATCTTTTAAATAGTTTCGTGTTTTAAACATATAAAAATTTGCGTCTTTGCTGTTGCTCAACACACGCCATATGAGGTAACAAAAAACTTTATTCTTTCTCATATAACCATAAATTTCGTTCTCTATATATGAATAATTCATCGTCATGAAAGCCTCATTTTTTTATCAATTAAAATATGATGATTATTTTATCATACGGTAATAAAAAACTATTAAAACCACCAATAAATAGCTAATTAAAACACATTTTTATTCATGATTTAATCGTGATATTCATGTTCTTTCATTCCTTAATTTTAAAGGGTTATACATAGATTATTAGGCTTATACTAATACAATAGTGCTGTTTTTATTGATAAGCATACTAAAAAAATAATTCTAATATTGTGAAAGTGACGCTGTTATCCATTTCGCGTTAGAAAATTAATATCAGAGTACTTTTTAATGAGATGAGTCACTGAGCCTCTGACAAGCAGGACTTCTGTGTGTAAAAACGGTGCTGGTATAGTTATATATTTAATAGAGTAAGAATGACATTTTATAGACCTAAAGATCACTCAAGCAATCTTGACTAACTTATCTATTTTTTACATCCATCGAACTAGATATGACTTAAAAAACCTTAAGGAATAAATCATGTCTAGTTATACCTACAATGAGGACTATCTTCGTAAGATAGATAGCACTATCCATAAATCACTCCTCACCAATAATCGTGTCACAGCTATTCGCGTAGATTTACGCTTCCCGTCATCGACAACTTGTTACCATGAGGATTCAACAGTCATAACTCGTTTCATTGAATCCCTAAAAGCCAAAATAGGCGCAGACCTAAGACGCAAAAATAAAGTATGGGCTCGTAATTATTCATGCCCCTTATCTTATGTTTGGGTCAGAGAGTTTGGTGAGATCAGTTGTCGGAAACATTATCACTTGTTGCTACTAGTCAATAAGGACGTCTATTGGAGTTTAGGTGATTACACTAGAACGGAAGGAACGCTTTATGCATTAGTACAACAAGCATGGTGTAGTGCAATTGGTGTTAACTACCCTGCGGAGCGTTATTTAGTTCATATCCCAGACAATGCTGTTACTTGGCTAGATAACAATAATGCTAACAATGAAAGTACGATATTCGAATTAAACCAACGCTGTCGTTACTTAGCCAAAGAACATACAAAATATTATGGTGATGGTGAGCGTTCTTTCGGATGCAGCCGTTAATCTACCAATAAAAAACATGAGGGGGATATCTTTTGGAAGAAAGATATCCCTAAACATTTATCGATATCCCTTCTGCCTTTTAACTTTAAAGACAGGAGTTCAATAATGAACACGCAAACTATTCCCTTACTAGATGACCAATTCGTTGATATGAAATTTATAACCCGTTTAACCGGACTAACAGATAAGTGGTTTTATAAACTCATCCAAGATGGCGAGTTTCCTAAACCAATAAAACTAGGGCGTAGCTCTCGCTGGTTAAAGAGCGAGGTTGAAGATTGGTTACAAGCACGTATTGCCGAATCCAGAGTCTAACCATCACATCACTCCCCTATTCTTCGTTAGCAACACCAACATTTAAATCACACTGAAAATTCAACAATGAAAAAGTATCATGACTCTCATGAGGCATAGCTACGTCACTACTTGAGCTGGCTAGCTTTACCAAAATCGCCGTTTATCAGGGAAGGTGGCATCCCTATCGAAAATAACAGCCAGCTTATGGTAGCTGATATACGCTTCCCTAACACCGACAGTACACTCGTTGTCGTTCCTCATGTTTATACCGCTTAATTCGCAGTAGAATGTCCATGAGCCGTTATCTGTACTATCTGATATGAATGGAAGCCTAGAGGTCGATAACCGTCTACTACGTTACCACCCGATGCTGGAAGGCATTCTTCTCAACAAATGCATGTGACTCGGGCAGTATTCGTTTGCCGACAAACTGATTATCCTATTTAACCAGTTCAATAACCCTGTGCTGCGTCCCAAACTAATGTGGCTGCGCTGGTATGATTTGATGTTAGGTTTTCCTTTAGATGATAGGCTGAATACCCTGAAGATGAAAACTGAAGAACGGTTGGTGAAACGGATAATTGGCAGGCAAATGGAGAACTGAGGACTGACGAGGATAATGGATGATTATGTGTTGTTTGGTTGATAATAAATACATTACATATCAAAAAATTAATAACAATTCTTACAGCGAATTTTTGTTTTCAATAATTTTATGTCTGTATATTCGACATTGGTCATAGATACGTATTGGTTTAAATCATAAACTACATGAATATTATAAATAATTTAAAATAAATCTCTATTTTTTGTTACATCTAACGAATCCTAATTAGATAGTAGGTTTTGACACTATCACTACCAATTTATTAGGTAACATAAGGAAAAAAAATGTGGTCCGATAAGGAGTCCTCGGAAGATTACTTAAATTTTGGTGAGGTATCCCAGCTAGCCGTAGATGTGCTCTCCACCGAAGGAATGTTACCAGTATCGATAGGTATTTTTGGTAATTGGGGAGCAGGTAAATCCTCACTTTTGGAACTGATAGAGCAAAAACTTGAGCGAGAACACAAAGATTGGATTGTTATCAACTTTGACTCTTGGCTCTATCAGGGTTATGACGACGCTCGAGCCGCACTTCTCGAGGTCATAGCTACAGCATTGACAAAAGCTGTGGAAGGAAATGCCACCCTTACCTCAAAAGCGGCGAAACTCCTTAGTCGGGTTGATGGATTTAGGGCAATGGGCCTTCTGGCTGAAGGAGCTGCTTTATTTGCAGGAGTTCCTACTGGTGGTTTCCTTTCAAGAGGTATTGGTGCATTAAAAAATATTACCGATGGTATCCAGAGTCAAGAAGAGTATGAGGCTTTGGGCAACCTAGCTAAAGAAGGCAAAAAAAAGACTAGTGGTTTGATTAAGCCAGAGACTAAAAAAAGTCCTCCTCAGCAGATTGATGCTTTCCGCAAGGAATATGGGGAGATTTTAGACGAACTTGGTAAACCACTTATCGTGGTCATAGATAACCTCGATCGCTGCCTCCCTACCAATGCTATTCATACGCTTGAAGCTATCAGATTATTCCTTTTCTTAACTAATACTGCCTTTATCATTGCAGCAGATGAGGATATGATTCGTTCTTCTGTGGCTGATTACTTCAAAGGGGCATCACAACGACATCAAATAGACTATCTAGATAAGCTAATTCAGGTTCCTATTCGGGTACCAAAAGCTGGGGTACGTGAGATCCGTTCATATCTGTTCATGCTTTATGCTATTGAGCATGGTCTAAAAGGCGAAAAACGTACCGCGCTCCGTGATGGTTTAGAAAAAGCATTACAGCAATCCTGGAAAGATGAACCAATTGCACGCCAGGATGCCTTGAAAATGACTGGTGAATCAGAGGATAGCGATCTCGCATTAGCATTTGCACGTGCTGACCGTATTGCTCCACTATTAGCCAACTCTCCAATTATCCACGGTAACCCTAGGATCGTTAAACGCTTGTTGAATGTTGTGAAAATGCGATCTCAAATTGCGAAGCGACGATCTATGCCTTTGGATGAAGCCATCATCACTAAGCTAGTGATCTTTGAGAGATGTGTCGGAGTAGATGCTACCGCTGATTTATATCATCTTGTAGATATTGAACAAGGTATGCCACAGCTACTAAAACAGCTCGAAGATGCTAATGGAGAAATACCTTCTGAAGCGCCAAAAACATGGACTGATAACCCAACGACTAAAGCTTTCATCAGTCAATGGGCACAACTTGAACCACGCCTTGGCGGAATCGACTTGAGAGCTGCCATATATCTATCTCGAGAAACTATGCCAATAGGTGCATATGTGGTTGGTTTATCGCCATCCGGGCGGGAAGTACTGAATGCATTTATGGAACTAAAAAATACTAGTTCTCCGACAGCGAAAACTCTTTTGGAAACACTTCCTCGTGAAGAACAAGTACCAGTAATGGAAGGTTTAATTAGCCAGTTAAGACAAGTATCGGACTGGGCTCGTAAACCTAAGGGATTTTCTGGTGCATGCGTATTAGCACGCCACTCGGTAGATGCAGCTAGCATATTAATTCGTTACTTGCAGGAGTTGCAGCTGGGGACAAGACGACCACCGTGGATGACTACAGCACTAAAAGATGAGCAATGGAATAAGGACGCCTAATGGGAACTTCACAATCAAGTACAGGTCCGGGAGGTGGTTCTCCATTAGTTCCACCTTGGGCTGATGACCAGCCGCAGCAACCGTTACCTTCGCCACAAAAAAGAAGATTTGCGCCATTCCGTGAATCTTTAGGAAATGCAGTTTCAAACGGTAATAGAGCAGACTTCAAGAAAGCCATAGGACATTACGCGCGAAAAGCCTCTGGAGGGAGCAATAATGCAGCACGACGACTAGGGAGTGTCACACAGGCAGGGGGCGGATTGTTTGGGGCTTTAACGGGAATGCCTTCGGCTCCCGGAGAACCAAACATCAATCTGGGTAGTTTAACAGGCCTTCCATGTGAAGTGGCAATATCAGCTATTGCTCAAGCTTTAACATCACAGGATGGTGATTCAGAAAAGATCTGTGCAGCCATGAACCATGCTTTAGTGGAAGCTCTTGATGGAGTCGAAATTTTCGATCCTCAAAAAATAACTGATGAAGTGATTGTTGATACAATGATTGGTTATTTAGCGGAAAGTATTTTTCTTCAGATGGTAATGGACTCTAATAAGGCATGGAATAAAGCAGACACCCCCTCAAAGGCAATCCAAGCAGAAACCGAACTTAGAGAATTAATCAAAGTTGTTGTTGATAAACATATGGCTCCAAAACTTGTTGGTAACATCAGAACGTTCTCACGGAATCAAATAATCAACATTGAACGTCAGGCAATTATTGAAGCTTGGCAAGAATGGGAGGCCTATCAATGACACAATTAGTTTTTCATCATGATCATCGCCATTTACCACCAGCAAGTGATAACGTGTTGCCTGTACAGCTCTATGGATTAAGTGGTCAAGGTCGCGGTGATATATCTGTTATTGGGAATCCTGCAATTGATAGAATTAAGCGCTTGGGAGTCAAAATTCCAGCCCAGGTCATAGATTTTTTGAGCATCGCATTAGCGGTTACAGCCGCCGATACTTTCGTTCAGCGTGAAAGTGCTGAGGATGGTTGGACTCGTCAGCTGTCGCTACAACTTCCGCTTCATGAGTCATCTCGATGGATTGCTCTAAAAAAGGAGCTTGAAAGCGCTTTGCATTTCCTTAGTGGAGACATCTGGGATTTCGAGTTTTGTAATGGTGGTTATGCACCGCCTGAACCATATAGCCAACATTCAAGATTTCAGCTGATTAAGCTCAAAGAACTTGATTGCGTCAGCTTATTTTCGGGAGGATTGGATTCGGCTATTGGCGCAATAGATCTCCTGACAAAGGGACGTGCTCCGCTTTTGGTTAGTCATGCTTATAAAGGAGATAAGTCGCGCCAAGATCAAATTGCTGAAAGATTGAATGGTCAATACTCACGGTTTGAAATTAATGCTGATCCGCATCTATGCCAAGGTGTGACTGATATTACGATGCGAACGCGGAGTCTCAATTTTCTTGCTTTTGCAGCAGTGGGCGCTTGTGCTGTACAAGAAGTATCTCAACAAGAAAAAATCGAACTGTTCGTGCCTGAAAATGGATTTATCTCATTAAATGCGCCACTTACCCCACGCCGAATAGGTACGTTGAGCACGCGGACAACACACCCACATTTTATTGCGAGCATACAAAGGATCTTTGATACAACCAATATTCCCTGCCAAATAATTAATCCATATCAGTTCAAAACAAAAGGGCAAATGACCTCCCAATGCTTGGATAAGCCGCTCTTATCTAGAATTATCGAAAGTACGGTATCTTGCAGTCATTGGAAACGAACAAATCAGCAGTGCGGGGTATGCGTACCTTGTATCATTCGACGGGCATCACTTCATGCGGGAGCGATCAGTCGAGATGCTGATTACACTTTCCAGTCCCTAGCTAAAGTAATGAATGAAATTGATCGTAGGGATGATCTTATCGCTCTTAGGATTGCAATCGCGCAGAAATCAACTTTAAACATAGGAGCATGGATCGCCAAAAGCGGCCCTTTACCTATGGCAGCATTCAATGATTTTAAGCAGGTGTTTTCGGATGGTTTAAATGAGGTCGAAAACTACTTACTGAGTGAGGGCATTGTGTGAGCATCGACATGCACTGTCACCTTGACTTATATCCTCAGCCAGAGCAGGTGGCTGAAGAATGCAGGCATCGAGGGAGTTATATACTGTCGGTAACAACGACCCCCAAAGCATGGCATGGGACTTCTTTGCTAGCTAAAGGAAGCCAACGAATCCGAACAGCTCTTGGGCTTCATCCCCAAATTGCACATCAAAGGTCGCATGAATTAGAGCTGTTTGATTCGCTACTTTCGGAGACAAGGTATGTTGGGGAAATAGGTCTTGATGGCGGTAAAGGGTTTAAAGAACATTGGAACCTTCAATTGAAGGTATTTCGACATATACTTAATAGCGTAAATCAGGCTGGTGGAAAAATTATGAGTATCCATAGCCGAGGAAGTGCATCAGCAGTCCTTGATGAGATTGAAAATATTGACGGAGTTGCAATATTACATTGGTTCACAGGAACACCTAAGCAGCTTGAAAGGGCTGTTGACTTAGGATGTTGGTTCTCAATTGGGCCCGCTATGCTCGATACAATAAAAGGCAAGGCGTTGACTTTAAAAATTCCTCAATCACGTATTCTTCCAGAAACAGATGGACCATTTGGTAAGTTCTGCAATCGTCCACTAATGCCATGGGATTGTGAAATTGTGGAAAAGCAGCTAGCCACATTATGGGGAATGAATCAAACTGATGTTAAAGAACATATTTTAGAGAATTTTAGGACATTATGTAACTTATAAGGTAGCGATTGATGAATAGTTTAATAGATAAGGCCCCTGAAGATATCGTTGTTATGATAGGAAATACCACTAATTTATCAGAAGCCTTTGAATTATATTCGAAATTCCATCCGTTATTGAAAAAATATAAATTTATATTTTCTTCTGATAACGGAGGTGTGCCTGGATATACCATAAATAAAAATTTTTCTTCAACCGGTGCAATTAGAGGATTATTTGAAACTGAACATGTTTTTGTTTTTGATGAGCAAAGTTTCCATGAAATGAAACATGGTAGAATAGAATATCCTATAGATTATTCAGTTTCTCTTGATACCAATGCAATGAGCTATCTGTATCCTTATATTTCAGGTATAAAAAAAGGATCACAACCAATAGATTTAAATGAAGTTTTTGATTTTGTATCCCAATCTAATGTCAATATAGATCCTATGCCATATTGTATGGAGAATTATCAAAATATCAAAAACAACACTATGGTTAATAAAATATTTGAAAATTTAAAAGCATATGAAATATTAAGAAATATAGATATTTATTCACTTAAAAACAAAGGTATTATTAGGTCATACTTACCGGACGAAGAAATAACATCTAGAGCTCAAAATTTCCTTTCAACAATGTATTTTAATATAGAAGATTCTAATTTTTTAGATGGGTTAGATTTTTATCATAAAAGTATGTATGTTTGTCTAGTTAAAATGGTATCTATTCAAATAAAATATTCAAATCATAGCTTTAGTAAAAAAATGGAAGCTTTCTTGGATTTTTGTCATCAATGCTTAGCAACAATGAATGGAAGAGAAGCTGCAATTGCTCATGCCTACTTTAGGCAAGGGCAGAAATTAAAATTTTTTGGGAAAATACAAAAAAAACAAAAAAATATTTTTAATCATTTAAAAAATATGGCATGGGATTTGTGGCATATTAGGCAACTAGAACAAAATACAACATTTAAACTTAATGATAGTTCTCGTTACTTCTTTCCTGCCATATTGACATTTGATAAAAATTTAATAGAAATTATTGATTTATACCCAATAAATGCTATTGCATATCATGCAGATAAAAATGAACCTATAATATTCCCAAAAGTCAATCCTTTTAATTTAAATGAAGATATTAAAATAGACGACATTGAAACAATAAATAAATATTTTTCTGATGATGCAAAAATGGAAAGAGAAATAAACAGGAAAAAGATAAGTGAAAATTTAATTAATATAGTTAACGATTTAGAAAATGAACTTTTTATAGTTGCAGAATTGAATAAAACATAATTATTGCGGAAAATTTCCGTATAAAAATAGCATGTTAAATTAATTTCATTAACATAGATTTAAGCCATCAAGTTTGAGTAAAAAATAAACATACTAGTTAGGAAAAGTCACAAGGAATCAGTTTATATTAAATGCCTATTTTAATATTGTGGTTTAGCCGCCTATTGGGGCAGAGCATTGGAGGAAAAATATGTCAGTAGAAAGTGTTGTTAACTGGGCTAACAAGTTAAAGAAAAATCTTTGGTGGCGTCAAGCCATTAGGCTAGCGGCTGAAAAAGGTAAATTAGAAAGAGATGATTTTGAACTTCTTTTCACAGTTGCCAAAATTGAACATGGGCTAGAATCGCAAACCAAATCTTATGCAGGTTACATTGCTCCTTTGAATCTCTCGGGTTTTGGTGAAGAAAAAAATGCGGTAAACCTAAAAAACATTAGCAATGTAAGACATGTTTCTGCTCTTGTATCTGACGCGTTGCTTGAGTTCGCAACTGACGGATTAACAGCAGTTTATGGTGACAATGGATCAGGTAAATCCAGTTATGCAAAAATACTTAAAAATGCCTGCCTTACTCGCGGAGAAACTCCTAAAATTCTACCCAACATTTATGAAGAGGAACGAAGCGAACCTTCCGCAGATATAGCCATCACTATCGGTCAAGAACAACATGCTATTGCCTGGAGATTATCAACTCCAATCCAAGAAGACTTAAAATCCATTAGAATCTTCGATAATACCTCTGCGGCTCACTACATCTCAGGTGAAGATACTATTGAATACAAACCAGCAAGCATGAAGTTGCTATCACAGTTAATGCGAGCCTGTGAATTTGTCCGAGCCAGCAATGACAAAGAAAAAGAGCCATATATAACTTCTAATCCGCTACCTGACTTCAGACCTGGAAGCAAAGTTTTTGCATTTATCTCAACTCTTTCATACAAGACTAAAATTGAAGATGTTAATGCGTTTTGTATAAGCAAGGAACAAGAAGAGTCTATTCAGTATCACCAAGCTGAACTAACCAAACTTAAAACTAGCACTCCTGAGCAGATTCGTAAAACCTACAGAGACCGCTACAAAAGTTTACAGCCACTACTAGATCACCTAGTTAAGCTAAAATGCAAGTTAGACCATGAGTGTTTTTGCATAATTAAAAACTCATTTGATGATTACAAGGCTAAATTTGCAGCAGCAGAATTTGCTCGTTCTCAGGCATTAGATGGACATGAACTTTCTGGTATTTGCTCACCTGAATGGGCTGCCATGTGGAATCACGTAAAATCGTTTGTACAGACTTATAATTCTGAACTTACTTTTCCTCCGATTGAGGGTGCCCCATGTCCTACTTGCCTTCAATCAATATCTGGTGAAACCTCTAAAAAATTAAAGTTATTCAATGATTATCTCCAAAATCAAACACAAATTAAAGCTAGCAAAGCAAAAGTAGTATTTGATTCGTTTATTAGTAACCTTAAGTTGTTGCAATTCGATCTCAAGCCTTATGAATTGACTTTAAGTATAATTCAGGAACAAAACCCAGAATATGAAAAGAAAATTATTGATCTAAACAAAAACCTTGAAACCATCCGTGATAATCTAATTAAAACCGAACCAGATTTTACTCCTATTAAAACTGAGTTTAATACGGTCGATTGGTTGAGTAGTCAGGTGAGCTACTGGAAAAAAAAAGAAGCTGAGGTAGCAACAAATGAAGGATTAGTAAAACAGATTGCCACTCTAGAACTTCTAATCCAAGACCTTGAAGATAAGAAACTATTTACTTCAGCAAAGCAAAATATCCTTACAGAAATAAAACGCCACCAAATACTTACACTGTACGATAATCTATCGAATTCTTGTCAGTCTACACAAATTACCACTTTAACAAACTCCATAGCTAGGAGTGGTGCGGTTGGTCATCTCCAGAAAGCATTTACAAACGAACTTAAAAAATTTGGTTTTGAAAACTTAGATGTTGGCACTGAAACTCGTGGTGTACGCGGAAAACAAATGTTCAAACTTCACCTCACTGGTAAGGCAAATGGTATAATGGAAATAGCAAGTGAAGGCGAACAAAAATGTATTGCACTAGCTAGTTTCTTAGCAGAGCTAACTGTAGATGATAGAAAATCAGCGATTATTTTTGATGATCCTATCAACTCACTGGACCATAGATGGCGCCGAAAGTTTGCTAAACGAATAGCAGAAGAGTCACTAAATCGTCAGGTAATTGTGTTTACTCATGATATGCCATTTCTTAAGATGTTGGAAGAATCTAGTGATGAGGCTAATTCAACACTGAAACTTATATCTATATCAAAATATGGTAATGTTGCTGGATTCCCATCCCCTGAACCACCTTGGGATGCTAAAAATACACTATCAAGAATAGGTTTTCTAAAAAATTTATTACCAGATCTTAAAAAAATGGAAATATCTGGTGACTCTAGATATGAATTTAATGCCAAGCATACTTATAACCTAATGCGCGAAACGTGGGAGCGCCTCGTTGAAGAATGGTTATTAAGAAAAGTGGTAGAACGTTTTGCTCGTGAAGTTAAGACCCAAAGTCTTAGAGTTATTATAAATGGTATAACTGTTGAGGATAATGACATAATTAATGCTGCAATGTCTAAATGCAGTACTTTTATGTACGGACATGATAATGCAACTGGATTATCTGTCGATTGCCCTAGTTATAATGAAATTGAGCAAGATGTAACTCGACTGGACGAGTACTTTAAGGCACTTAAAAAGCGTCGTACCTAGTAATTGTGCGCCTCAAAAGAGGCGCCTCTACAGCAATAAATGAATTACCAGATACTATAAATAATTTGTCTTAGTTCAGACTTAAGCTAACAGGTTTTGTGCCTCGAATTGTATTCTTATCAATATGCACGAGCAGGATTTCAATCCATGCCGAATTATATTCCTCATGCAAAATTGTTCTTATCGTGTGGCGAAAGCCATGTCACGCTAACCTTCTTTTATACTCCTGAATGGGCTACCTTAAGCTTGAATAAAATTATAACCTAATTACATTGGGTGAAATAGAGCTATTACAGACAAGATTATTTCGCTATAAAAATAATAATAGCCATCTTTGCGTAAAGATGGCTATTTATTACTTAAAATTAACACTCACCACATTCCCTACCCCACACTCCAACTCATCAATATAATCCGCATACCACTGGATCATCTCTCTTCTGTTTTCAAGGTACTGAGCATGGTTATACGTACCACGGATCGTATTCTTATCAACGTGAGCAAGTTGAAGCTCAATCCATGCCGTATTGAATCCCTTCTCATGCAAGATAGTGCTCATAGTGTGCCTAAAACCATGTCCAGTTGCTTTTCCATGATAACCAATACGTTTAAGGACCTGATTAACACTCGCTTCACTCATTGGCTTGGTAATGTCATTTCTACCAGGGAATACCAACTTATAGCGTCCTGTAATGGCTTGAACTTCACGTAATGCCGTGATGACTTGAGTCGATAATGGAACAAGATGTGGGCGGCGCATTTTCATTCTTTCTTTGGGGATCTCCCAAATACAGCGTTCGAAATCAAACTCACCCCATTCTGCTAAACGTAGCTCAATAGTTCTCACGCCTGTTAACATCAGAATTTTAGTTGCTAGCCGAGTGATTGGGCTACCTGAATAATGATTTAATGCATTAAGAAATTCAGGTAATTCGTTAGCAAGCAAATGTGGATAATGTTGTGCTTTGGGTGGTGTTAATGCGCTAGCAAGTTCAGAAGCAGGGTTATATTCAGCTTTACCCGTTACAATAGCGTATCTGAAGACTTGGTTACATGCTTGACGTATCTTACGTAACTTGTCTAGCACTCCCCTTTTTTCTAGTTTACGCAGCGTACTGAGTACCTCTAGTGGCTTTATTTCAGCTATTGGCCTTTTACCGAGATCAGGAAAGATGTCATTTTCAAATGACTCCATTAAATCTTCAGCATAACCTTTCGACCAGTTTGGCTTTTTATATTCGTGCCATTCGAGGGTTACGGCTTGAAATGTATTATTAACCGCCGATTTGCGTTCTATCTTCTCAAGCTTTTTATGTTCTGAAGGATCAATGTTGTTAGCGATTTGACGTTTTGCTTCATCTCGACGCTGCCTTGCATCCGCTAAAGATATTTCTGGGTAAACGCCAAGTGCTAATGTTTTTTGTTTTCCGTCGAATCGATATTGTAACCGCCAGTATTTAGAACCATTAGAATGCACGTAAAGGTGCATCCCTTCACCGTCAGTGAGTTTGTATCCTTTATCGGCAGGCTTTGCCGTTCTTACCTTCACATCTGTTAGTGCCATATAGGAACTCCCATGAGTTTGTGTTGGTATAAGAATTCATTGAACCTGTATGTACCAACGCATATACCAACAAATATTACTTGATGTAGGTTGATATAGGTAGACGTCAGTTGAACGAAGAAAGGTAAAAATCAGCTAATTCACTGAATTTTAGGCATAAAAAAAGACATCAGTTGATATCCATTGACCTCAAAATGGTACGCCCTACAGGATTCGAACCTGTGACCTACGGCTTAGAAGGCCGTTGCTCTATCCAACTGAGCTAAGGGCGCATTGATAATGCAGGCAGCCTATCTGGCTGATGGCGTTGAATTATACGGTTGCTGAGCGCTGAGTCAATGGCTTTTCGCTACTAAAATAACTATATGCTCATTTTATGTAATAGTTTGAACTGACAAGGGCGCTAACTTCTGACAAAATAGAGCCATTACCGTGTCTCATATATGGATTAAGTTACAGATGTTAGCAAAAATTATTGATGGGAAAACGATTGCGCAGACAATTAGGCAGGAAGTTGCCCAAAAAGTACAATTACGTTTAGAACAGGGAAAACGTGCTCCCGGTCTTGCCGTTATTTTAGTCGGCGCTAACCCAGCTTCACAAATCTATGTCGGCAGCAAACGCCGTGCTTGTGAAGAAGTCGGTTTTATTTCACGTTCTTATGATTTACCAGATACAACGACAGAAGCTGAATTACTCAAGCTAATTGATGATTTAAACCAAGATCCTGAAATTGATGGAATTTTAGTTCAATTACCATTACCTGCGGGTATTGATAACGTCAAAGTCATTGAGCGCATTCATCCAGACAAAGACGTTGATGGTTTTCATCCCTATAATGTTGGTCGCTTGTGCCAACGTGCACCACGCCTTCGTCCATGCACTCCCAAAGGGATTGTTACTCTACTTGAGCGTTGCGGTATCAACACTTATGGTTTAAACGCCGTCATTATTGGCGCATCCAACATTGTTGGCCGTCCAATGAGCCTAGAGCTTCTACTAGCAGGTTGCACCACAACAGTAACGCATCGCTTTACCAAAGATTTAGAACACCATGTTCGCCATGCTGATTTAGTTGTCGTCGCTGTGGGGAAACCCAATTTTATTCCTGGTGAATGGATTAAACCTGGAGCGATTGTGGTCGATGTCGGTATTAATCGCTTAGAGAGCGGCAAAGTCACGGGGGATGTCGATTTTGACGAAGCCGCGAAAAACGCCGCTTGGATAACCCCAGTTCCTGGTGGTGTTGGCCCAATGACTGTTGCAACTTTAATTCAAAATACCCTTCAGGCATGTGAAGAGTACCACGATATTTAATGTAATTTTGGAGTTATCATGGATATATTCAATTTAGATGGCCATCCACACGTCGAACTGTGTGATTTGCTAAAAATTGAAGGCTGGGCTGAAAGCGGAGCAATGGCAAAAGCCATGATTGCAGATGGCTTAGTTGAAGTTGATGGTGTGGTCGAAACACGCAAACGCTGTAAAATTGTAGCGGGTAAAATCGTTTCAATGGGCAGCGAAAAAATCAAAGTTGTAGAATAGATACAATTAGGTAAGCTGAAAAATTTCAGCTTACCTCCTTTCTAGAATCAACAATGCACTCCCCCTCCCTTTTATTCAAAATATTCTGATTTATTACAAGACTGACAAAGCCATTTTGAAGTTCTAGGCGAATTTTTTCTTTAAATCATTTTTACTGTATTAAGTATTTAAGCAATCAAATATATTGAAAAATTAATTTATTGTTTTATATAAATAAAAAGCTTCAGCAACCACTTCAGCTTTAACTTAAAACAGATAAAAAACGCGAAAATCCCCCCTTATAAAAATTTAACTTAGATCTCATTTTTTGTATTTCACACCTTAACTGCATAGACAAGACTAAACGATTCAGCTAATCTTGTTAACGATAACATGATTAACAAATAATCAGGTCCGCTTGCAAGTCTTCTGGCTGATCCGTCTATGAATAATAATCAGGAGAAATTATGTTTAACTTACCAATAAGTGATATCCACCTTGCAGCTGCTGCATCTGATAAAAAAAATGCAATAGAACAAGTCGCTAAAGCATTAGAAAATGCTGGCTATGCAAGAAGCGGTTATGCGCAAGGGATGCTTAACCGAGAAACCCAAGCTCCTACCTTTTTAGGAAATGGCATCGCTATCCCACACGGGACAACAGAGACACGAGACCAAGTGTTGAAAACAGGTTTTGCTGTTTTCCAATTCCCTGATGGTATTGATTGGGGTGATAACCAAACTGCTTATATTGTTATTGGCATTGCCGCTCAATCAAACGAACATCTCGAATTACTTCGTCAATTAACCCATATAATCAGTGATGAACACACAGCGGATGCAATGGCCAAAGCAAACACTCCCGAAGCCTTAAAACAACTTCTAATGGGTGAACGCCAAACTCAACCAGTGAAACTTGATGACTCTATGGTCACGGTTAATGCCAGTGTTGATAATATAAACACATTAAAAATACAGAATATTATTAACCTACAAAACGCCCAAGCTGTTAGTACCGACTTTATTACCCAAGTTCTCACCCAAACACCTTCGTATTTAGGTCAAGGTATTTGGTTAAGTGATAGCCCTATTGGAAATATTCAGAATGCGATTGCGATAACGACCGTAAAAAAACCATTTAGCTTTCAAGGTAACCCAGTCAATGCCCTAATCACTCTCTCTTACGCTAATTATCAGATAGAAACTTTTTTACTTAAAATAAATAATTTATTGAAAAATAAAGAATTAAATCTAATTAACAACACTGATAACGTTAACAATCTAATTAATTTATTGCGTAGTGAAGATTCACACACGGAAAGTGAATCATCAAGTACATCCGGAATCACTCAGGACTTCACCGTTCTTAATCCACATGGGCTACATACGCGCCCGAGCACCCAGTTAGTCACCACCATTAAGCAGTTCGAAAGCACTATTACTGTGAGTAATCTTGATGGTACTGCGACTCCCGTAAATGGTCGCAGCTTAATGAAAATCGTCAGTTTAGGCGCTAAATGTGGGCACCGTTTACGAATTCACGCAGAAGGTACAGATGCACAAGAAGCTATCGTTACCATTGGCGAGGCAATTAACTCAGGACTTGGAGAAGAAATCGCATGAGCAGAAGAGTCGCAACTATCACGTTAAACCCCGCCTATGATTTAGTTGGGCTTTTACCTGATATTCATAGAGGTGATGTGAATTTAGTCAAAACGGCTGGGCTTCATGCCGCTGGAAAAGGCATAAATGTGGCCAAAGTACTTAAAAACTTAGGAATTGATGTCACTGTTGGTGGTTTTTTAGGTAAAGAAAACCAAGATGGTTTCCAAAAAGCGTTCAGCGAAACAGGAATTGCTAACCGCTTTCAGGTTGTTGAAGGCCGCACCCGTATCAATGTGAAACTGACAGAGCACACAGGCGAAGTTACCGATTTTAACTTCTCAGGCTTCAGTGTCACTAAAGCGGACTGGCAACGTTTCGTCACCGACTCACTTAGCTGGGCAGGTCAGTTTGATATGATTTGCGTCAGTGGGAGCTTGCCTCAAGGAGTTGATTTAAAAGACTTTACTCAATGGATGTTACGCCTTAGAGAACAGTGCATGTGTGTCATTTTTGATAGTAGCCGCGAAGCCTTTGTCGCTGGGCTCAAAGCTTCTCCTTGGTTAGTAAAACCTAATCATCGTGAACTTGAAATTTGGGCAGGCAAACCGCTCCCAACTCATCAAGATATCGTTGATGCCGCGAATCAACTTCGCCAACAAGGTATTGCGCATGTAGTAGTTTCTTTAGGCGAAAAAGGCGCTATGTGGGTCAATTCATCAGGTGCTTGGTTTGCTAAACCACCTGAATGTGACGTTATCAGCACCGTCGGCGCAGGGGACTCAATGGTAGGTGGGTTAATTTACGGGCTAATGATGAGGCAGACAAGTGAGCACACACTACGCTTAGCTACTGCCATTTCTGCACTTGCAGTCTCCCAACCCAATGTCGGTATCACAGACCGAGCGCAACTTGCACATATGATGACAAAGGTTGACTTACAACCGTTTACGGCTCAATGAGGATGAAAAACATGAAAATATTAATCGCTCCAAGCCACCAGCAAGGCCCTGCTATTTGCTGGCTAGCCATCGATGCCTTAAAGAATGTATCTGCCTTACAAAATATCACCTTCACTGAACAGCTTACTGATGCTGATATTGTGATTTGTTTTGACACTCAGTTGCCTGAAGATTTCAATTGTGCAGACAAAAAAATCTATTTCGGCCACCCCGATGTCGCTGTTAGGCAACCTGCTGAATTCCTGACATCAGCAATTAATGAAGCCACACTTTGTGAACAACAAATTGCCGAACCGCAGCACACAAAAACTTTCTCTATATTAGCCGTTACAGCTTGCCCTACAGGGGTTGCTCACACTTATATGTCCGCAGAAGCACTTGAAGCTGAAGCAAAAAAACGAGGCTGGAATATCAAAGTAGAAACCCGTGGTTCTGTAGGGGTTGGAAATGAAATTACACCAGAAGAAATTGCACAAGCTGATTTAGTCATTGTCGCTGCTGATATCGAAGTCAATGTGGATAAATTTGCGGGAAAGCCAATGTACCGCACCTCTACCAGTGCAGCATTGAAGAAAACAGCACAGGAATTAGATAGAGCGATAAAGGAGGCGAGTACATTTTCGCCACAAAATGGCAAAAACTCATCACAATCAAGCCAATCCAACGAAAAACGCGGAGTCTATAAGCACTTACTCACAGGTGTGTCTTATATGCTCCCGATGGTTGTGGCAGGAGGATTGTGTACTGCACTTTCATTTGCTTTTGGTTTAGATGCATCCAATGTAGAAGGCTCTCTGGCCTGGGTGCTTAGCCTAATTGGTGGGCAAACAGCCCTTGCATTAATGGTGCCTGTACTATCGGGTTATATCGCCTATTCCATTGCTGACAGAACAGGGCTAACCCCGGGTTTAGTCGGTGGGGTACTTGCAACCACCTTAGGCGCCGGTTTCTTAGGCGGGATCATTTCCGGTTTCCTTGCAGGTTATAGCGCTCACTTTATTAGCACCCGATTAAAATTGCCACAAACCATGGAAGCGTTAAAACCAATTTTAATCGTGCCACTCATTTCCACTTTATTTACGGGTTTAGCCATGATCTATGTGATTGGTCACCCTGTAGCGTGGTTGATGGACTGGTTAACCAACTGGCTAAATACCATGGGAACCACCAATGCAGTGATCTTAGGTGCAATATTGGGTGCCATGATGTGTACGGATATGGGAGGCCCGGTCAACAAAGCTGCTTACGCCTTTGGTGTCGGCCTATTAAGTTCACAAACCTACGCACCAATGGCAGCGATTATGGCTGCAGGTATGGTGCCGCCACTGGCAATGGGGATTGCCACATTAATAGCGAGACATAAATTTGTTCCCGCTGAACGCGAAGCGGGTAAAGCCTCTTTTGTTCTCGGTTTATGTTTTATTTCAGAAGGTGCAATCCCATTTGCCGCCAAAGACCCGATTCGTGTTCTTCCTGTTTGTATCATTGGTGGCGCGATAACTGGGGCGCTATCCATGTACTTTGGTATTCAGCTAATGGCACCTCACGGCGGTTTATTTGTGCTGTTAATACCCGGAGCTATTAATCATGTATTGATGTATTTATTCGCGATAGTAGCTGGCACGGTGGTTTCTGGTGTGCTTTATGCCATTGTCAAAAAAGCAACGCCCAAAGAAGCTCAACAAGAAATGGCAAGTATCGCTTAATCACCAGATTTAAGTTCCATTCCTAGTCCCTGTTGGTAGTCTTATTCCCCCCTTAACTGGGGGGCTTTTATTTCACACTAAAAATAAAAAACGGTTAGATATCAATACCTAACCATTTAAATATGCAGGATTTTTTAAGTCCATCAGTACTCGAAATGATAACTTGGGGAGCATACAAAAGTATGTGACCCAAGTAGCCAAGTGATGGCAACACCACCACAGTATGAATATGACTCTTATTAATACGCTAAATAGTTCGTGTTGTGGCTAGGCGCCGAACGCGGATAACTTGGGGAGCATACAAAAGTATGTGACCCAAGTAGCCAAGTGATGGCAACACCGCCACAGTATGAATATGACTCTTATTAATACGCTAAATAGTTCGTGTTGTGGCTAGGCGCCGAACGCGGATAACTTGGGGAGCATACAAAAGTATGTGACCCAAGTAGCCAAGTGATGGCAACACCGCCACAGTATGAATATGACTCTTATTAATACGCTAAATAGTTCGTGTTGTGGCTAGGCGCCGAACGCGGATAACTTGGGGAGCATACAAAAGTATGTGACCCAAGTAGCCAAGTGATGGCAACACCGCCACAGCACGAAATATGACGCGTATTATTTGCGACGCCACGTAGTACCAGTAGCCCCATCCTCAAGCACAACCCCCATAGCTGTCAGCTCATCACGAGCCGCATCCGCTTGCGCCCAATCTTTATTCTTACGTGCATCTAGACGTTGTTGAATTAATGCCTCGATTTTTGCCACTTCCGCATCATCTTCAGTTTGTGCGCCGCCTTTTAAAAAGACTTCAGGGTCTTGTTCTAATAAACCCAGTACGCTTGCTAACTCACGCAATTGTGCAGCCATACCATTTGCTGCTGATATATCTTCTGATTTCAAGCGATTAACTTCACGAACCATATCAAATAATACCGAATAGGCTTCAGGTGTATTAAAGTCATCATTCATCGCTTCAATGAAACGTGCTTTAAATTCATCACCACCAGCAGGTACGGCTGACTTATCTGTACCACGTAGTGCCGTATACATGCGCTCAAGTGCTGAACGTGCCTGCTTCAAATTTTCTTCCGTGTAGTTTAATTGGCTGCGGTAATGACCTGATAACAGAAAGTAACGCACTGTTTCTGCATCGTAATACTCAAGTACGTCACGAATAGTGAAGAAATTATTGAGAGATTTAGACATTTTCTCTCTATCAACCATGACCATACCGGAGTGCATCCAGTAATTCACATAAGGGCCATCATGAGCACAGGTAGATTGTGCAATTTCATTTTCATGGTGTGGGAACATTAAATCAGAGCCGCCACCATGAATATCAAAATGGTTGCCTAACGTTTTGCTGTTCATTGCCGAACATTCAATGTGCCAGCCTGGGCGGCCTAAACCCCATGGGGATTCCCAACTTGGTTCGCCTTCTTTAGACATTTTCCACAAGACGAAATCCATTGGATTACGTTTTACATCAGCGACCTCGACGCGAGCACCTGCTTGCAACTGCTCTAAATCTTGGCGAGATAACAGACCATAATTTGGGTCGGTTTTGACTTCAAACATCACATCGCCATTCGCAGCGACATAAGCATGACCACGCTCAATCAAGCTTTGGGTTAATTCAATGATTTCACCAATATGACGCGTTGCTCGTGGTTCGCTATCAGGGCGTAAAATATTTAAGGCATCGAAATCTTTGTGCATTTCAGCCAACATACGCGTTGTTAGCGCTTCGACGCTTTCATTATTTTCTGCTGCACGTTTAATGATTTTATCGTCAATATCGGTGACGTTGCGTACATAATTTAAGTCGTAACCCAAATAACGTAAATAGCGGCTAATTGCATCAAATGCCACAAATGTACGGCCATGGCCGATATGACACAAGTCGTAGATAGTGATGCCACACACATACATCCCAATCTTCCCTGCGTGGATGGGCTTAAACTCTTCTTTTTGACGACTTAGCGTATTAAAAATTTGTAGCATCTGAACTTTTCCATTTATTTGAAAAATGATTATCGATTTCTACCGATAAAATATCATGTTATTGAACCCCGATCACCTTAAGAATGCAAGGGTTTACCCGCTTCCTTTTCAGTTTATTGATTAGGTTTAATACACATCTATTATGCTATAAACGGCCGACTACGCTTCCTTCCGCTTCAAGTCAGGTTTTATCTGTGATATAAACGTCCTGATCTCAACGCTTTCGCAAGTTAGCGCACAAAAAACAATTATTCAGGATAGCTATTATGGTTACATTTCATACCAATCACGGTGACATTGTTATCAAAACGTTTGACGATAAAGCACCCGTTACAGTCGAAAACTTTTTAACTTACTGCCGTGAAGGTTTTTACAATAATACCATTTTCCATCGTGTTATTAATGGTTTCATGATCCAAGGCGGTGGTTTTGAGCCAGGAATGGAACAAAAAAACACTAAAGCGCCTATTAAAAACGAAGCAAACAACGGTTTAAAAAATACCCGTGGTACTTTGGCAATGGCTCGTACTAACGACCCTCATTCAGCAACAGCACAATTCTTTATCAACGTTGTTGACAACGACTTCTTGAACTTCCGTTCAGAGCGTCCAGATGGCTGGGGCTACTGTGTATTTGCTGAAGTCGTTGAAGGCATGGATGTTGTTGACAAAATCAAAGGTGTTTCAACTGGCCGCAGCGGCTTCCACCAAGACGTTCCACGCGAAGACGTCATCATTGAAAAAGTGACTGTCAGCGAGTAAACCTGAACGCATGTCCACTTACATCATTGCAGATTTGCATTTGAGTGAAGATGAACCGGCGATCACCGCCGGTTTTATTAATTTTATTCAACAGCAAGCCATCCATGCCGAAAGCCTATATATTCTCGGTGATTTTTTTAATTATTGGGTGGGCGATGATGATGACAATCCGCTACATCAACAAGTTGCCAACGAACTCAAACTACTCACTGACCGTAGAATTCCCTGCTATTTCATTCATGGAAATCGGGATTTTTTAATTGGTCAACGCTATGCGAAACAGTGTGGCATGACCATACTCCCACAGGAAACATTGCTCGAACTTTACGGCAAGCGCATTTTAATTCTGCATGGTGATACATTATGCATTGACGATGCTGCCTATCAAAATTACCGTAAAAAAGTTCATACCCCTTGGGTTCAACGGCTGTTTTTGTTACTCCCTCTTTTTGTGCGTCGCCGTATCGCGCAAAAAATGCGCCAAAATAGCCAGTATGCAAGCAGCATGAAAGCCGAGTCGATTATGGACGTCAATTCACAAGCCGTTATTGATGCATTACAAAGGCACCAAGCGCAATGGATGATCCATGGTCATACTCACCGCCCTGCTATTCATGAAGTAAATATTGGAGGTAAGTTGCATTATCGGGGTGTATTAGGTGCTTGGCACTATGAAGGTTCCGCCTTTGTAATTAACGAGCAAGGCATTGAACTGATTTTCTTTCCTTTCGAGTAATTTTGCCTAACGAACCATTTTTGATATATCGCCACAACTGTTTGCTCACTTATTGATCACGCAAACGTTTTCCTTGCTGCTTTACCATGATATGATCGAGACAATTCAATTTCCCACCTCAGGGTGATGTTTTTTTTCAATACAGGAAAGCACCAAATGACTGCCCAAATTCCTGCTCAATCTGCGGCAAAAATTGCCATTGTTATGGGTTCGAAAAGTGATTGGACGACAATGCAGCTCGCAGCTGATGTATTAACAGAACTCCAAATCCCTTTTCACGTCGAAATCGTCTCTGCACATCGCACCCCGGATAAATTATTTTCCTTTGCTGAAAATGCAAAAAAAAATGGGTTTGATGTGATTATTGCAGGTGCTGGTGGTGCTGCTCACTTACCAGGAATGATCGCCGCTAAAACATTAGTTCCTGTTTTTGGTGTTCCTGTACAAAGCGCTGCATTAAGTGGTGTTGACAGCCTATATTCTATCGTGCAAATGCCTAAAGGTATCCCTGTAGGCACACTAGCCATCGGCAAAGCAGGTGCCGCAAATGCAGCACTTTTAGCCGCTCAAGTATTAGCAATAAGTGATACTGCTATTTTCAACCGCCTCTCAGCGTGGCGAGAAGTCCAAACCAATGATGTGCTGAACAACCCAGACCCGAGGGAAGCATAATGAAACCCGTTTGTGTGCTTGGTAATGGCCAACTCGGCCGCATGCTGCGTCAAGCGGGTGAGCCATTAGGCATTGCTGTTTTTCCTGTAGGGCTTGATGCAGAACCTGAAGCGGTTCCTTATCAGCAAAGCGTCATCACCGCTGAAATTGAACGTTGGCCAGAAACCCCGCTAACAAAAGAATTAGCTCGCCATAATGCCTTTATTAACCGTGATATTTTTCCACGTTTAGCTGATAGGTTTCCACAAAAAAGCTTATTTGATAGCTTACAACTTTCTACTGCACCTTGGGCATTATTAGAATCCCCTGAACAATGGCCTGAGCTGTTTGCCACACTCGGTGAGTTTCTCATTGTAAAACGCAGAACTGGTGGCTATGACGGGCGAGGTCAATGGCGTGTTCGCCCTGGTGATGAAAAAGACCTGCCTGCTGAAATTTATGGTGAATGCATCGTTGAACAAGGTATCCCTTTTGACGCGGAAGTGTCTGTCATTGGTGCCCGAAATGCAGCGGGGGAATCCGTTTTTTACCCGATCACCCATAATTTACACCAAGAAGGCATTTTGCGTACCAGTGTGGCCTTCCCTAAGTCAACTAATCCGCAACAAGAACAAGCTCAAGCTATGCTCAGCGCAGTGATGGATGAACTTGATTATATCGGTGTGATGGCAATGGAATGCTTTGTCGTGGGCAATAACTTGCTGATTAACGAAATTGCGCCTCGAGTACATAATAGCGGCCATTGGACACAAAATGGCGCATCCATTAGCCAGTTTGAATTACATCTACGTGCTATTTTAAACCTGCCAATGCCATCTCCAGAGGTATATAGCCCTGCCGTGATGGTCAATTTAATCGGCACTGATGTAAATATAGACTGGCTGAGCTTACCCCTCGTTCACCTTCACTGGTATGAAAAAGAGGTACACCCTGCCCGAAAAGTGGGTCATTTAAACCTTTCCCATCGTGACTGCCACCAATTATCTGCCACACTGGCGGCTTTGATCCCACTTTTGCCAAATGAGTACAAAAGTGGCATTGAGTGGGCAAATGCAAAATTAGACTGGTACTCTCATCAATAAATAGGGAAAATAGTCCGATTCGATGCCCGAAACTATTTTCGGGCATTATGCTATTTTCGCCGTCATCCAGAAAACAAATATCCTGATTTAAGGTGTGCGGCATTACTGGAGTCAATATGTCCTCGCAGACTTTTAGTCCGTTTTATCAGTGGTGCATTCTTATTCTGTTAGGGCTGGTTTATTTTTTAGCCACCGCGACAACCTTTACCTCTCTTGGCGTGGTTTTACCTGAGATGATTAGTGAGCTCAAATGGAGCTGGAGTGAGGCTGGTTTTGGTTTTACGCTACTGGGTTTAACTTGCGGGCTAGCGAGTTTTCTCCCGTCTCTGTTAATCCGCAAAGTGGGTGTACGAGCCACTTTATTGCTAGGCACCAGTATCTTTGTTGCTGGCTTTTATAGCCTTTATTCCACACAAGCCATCAGCACCTATTTTTTAGGTACTGCATTGATTGGTATTGGTTTCACCTTACTCGCTACGGTCCCGGGGACTTATGTACTTTCGCGGCTATTTGAAAAACAATCCCTTGCCTTTGGGTTATATTTCACCATCGGGGGCTTGGGTGGAGTTGCAGGCCCTTGGATTTACTTTTACGCATCAAACCAATTAGGCTCATGGCGCATGCATTGGGTTCTATGTGCCGTTTATCTTAGCATTGTCACGTTAATCACGATTTTTATGCTGCGAGAAGGTAAAAAAGAGCAAGAGCACGCAAAAAAGGTAATGCAAAAACAAGTTAGTGACGCAAGTAAACCTATTTATCGCACTGCAGAAGTATGGACGGTCGGCAGAGCACTGCGTACATGGCAGTTCTACTTGATTGCTGCGACTTATACCTCGTTTTTATGGTGTGGTATCACCGTTAACAGTTTTGCTGTCGCCCATATTGAAGAGCGCGGCTTTGGCATGACAGTGGCGGTTTCGTTATTAAGCACAATGGCATTTGTGAATGCATTCTCAAGGTTTATTGGTGGAGCCGCAGGCGAATGGTTAGAACCGAAGAAACTATTAATCGGTAGCCTAATTATCATGGTATTAGGTGTCATTTTCCTCAGTATTGCCACCTCATGGCTTTGGCTTATTTTATTTGTGTTATGCGTTGGTATTGGCTACGGCATGACCTTTTTGGCATCAAGTGTTTTACTGTCAAATTATTTCGGCCGAGGCCCATACTTAGAACTATTCTCTGTCGTAAATTTAATTTCAACGGTTGCCTGCTTAGCACCTTTTATTGCGGGTGCAATAAAAGATTTCACAGGAAGTTTCACCCCTGCTTTTTTGGTTATCGCGGCTCCCGTTGTGGTTATTTTATTCCTTACTTTGATGATGAAGCCCCCAGCCCTCAATCACAAATAAAAAATCCCGAGTGATTAGCTCGGGAAAATTAAAACCAAAGGGAAAACAAGCTTAAGACCAGATATTGGATCAAAACATACTGCTTATTTGCGCCACCGAAAAAATTAAATGGTGGCGCAAAATCAATTACGGTTTTAACAACTCAGGGACGTTTAATAAGATAAACTCATTATCATCCGCTTTATTTGGCTCACGGCTAGATGAAAACGGATAGTTATTGTCATTACCAACAATAATGTGTTCACTATCAACCACATCCACGTTTTCAATAGTGAAGAATGGGAAAGTAAACACTCCGTCATTAAGCGGTTTTCTTGCCATATTGTTCGGGTCTTTGATATTCATTAAATCAATATAAGCCTGCTTATCTACTGGTTTGCCTATATTGTTATCTGAAAATTCAATACGATAAACACGCTTGAATTTAGCTAAATTACTAAAGCAATTTTCAGTATTACTGCTTCCCGCCGTGCAGGCTTTATCTGCTGTACCTTCACCATTATCACGCTCAATGATTAGGCCGTGGGTATCATCGATTAAGTTAAAGTCACCAATGGCATTCTGATTGTCTTCAAAGACATACAACCAGCTTCTGCCTGTCCAATTTTGTTTTTTTACATCAAACTCAAGAATACGTGCTGCGCGTTTGCCATCAACACTTTCATAATCTTGTTTGTCATCAAGCCAAATTGCCCCTTCTAGCATTGGGTAGAGCTTAGAACCGTCTGGCGATGACGCCATACCTTCAAAACCTTTTGAACGGTTGACTTGGAAATTCACTTTATCTGCGGGTTTACCCGGTGTTGTGATTTGGTAGTGATCAGGAGAAACGACTTTCTTTCCATCTACTTGTGTCTCAAATAAAGCTAATACTTTGCCATCCAAATCCATTTTGATTAGGTAAGGGCCGAACTCATCGCCAACCCATAGGGCATCCCCTGCAAATTGAAAACTTTCAGGGTCAAAATCACTGCCTGTTAAATAGCGTTCTTTTGTGCTCTCATTCGTAATATGAAAAGGGATAATTTTATCGGGGTCATGGAAGAAAACCGTTTTTAATGGCGTTGTATTACCTGACTGAAAATCAATATCATATTGAGTGACATACAACATCGAATCAGGAGAATTGGCTTTGTTGCCGAATCCATTATCAGTTAAAACCCAGTAAGTGCCATCCGCCATACGTTTAATACCCGAGTGCCCTTGACGTAGCTGGCCTTTGATTGGAATATGCATTCCTGTTGGGCGATCCGCGGATTTACCCTCCACTTTCCCCAAACTATCGACACGAGCGCCAGTGGTAAATTTACCGCTCACTTGCATGTCTGAAGGTGCATCTTCGGGGGAAGAAACCATGGAATTAACAGGAAGAATGGAGTGACCCGCTAACGTTGCTGGCACTTCTTGTTGTGCAAACCCGGTGATGCTAAATGAAATTAAACCAGCTAATAAAGATAACGAGCCCAGTTTACGTTTAATCGAATGGTTATTCTGCATTGTTATGTTTCCATTTTAAGGTCATCAATAATTGATGCGGGAATCATAACCATAATGAATGACATTTTTGTGATGAATTTGAGACAGTTATTTTACTGAAAAATCGATTGTTTTTAGAATATTCAATAAATAGTGGTATTAAGGTATTTCCCTAATACCACCATATTCTAAATAACTCGAGTTGCATGTAGATCAACCTATCTGAGCGCAATCAATGCCCATGCAACTCGAAGTATGACGAGTATTTAACTATTAGGTAAACGACGGTGCTGACTCCCCGTCCCTAATAAACGCAGTCCTAACCAACTACCACAAATAGACAATAGAATTGCCGCGCACAAAGGCAATAATACCCACATACGCCATTCTGGCTGCCAAGGGAAGTCAAACACTTTACTTTGCAACAACCATAATGCAATTTCTGCCCCAAATGCCGCCGCAAGCCCTGCCATTAAGCCAAGTAATGCAAATTCGCTCCATAATGTTCTACGCATTAACTTTTTACTGGCGCCTAGCGTTCTATATACTACGAGCTCTCGCTCTCGTTGGCTCATACCCACTTGAATTTGTGCCAACAGCAGTAACAAGCCACAGAAAATAACCAATACCACCATCACTTCTAAGGCTTGGCTCACTTGCTGAAGAATTTGCTGAATTTGGGTGATAATTGCACCAGTATCGAGCACATTAATGGTCGGGTAATGGCGGCTAAGTTGCGTTAATAGCTGCCCATCACCGTCATAGTGGAAGCTGCTCAGCCAAGTAGCCGGCATTTGAGAAAGACTTTCTTCAGAGAAAATAAAATAGAAGTTCGGTCGCAGACTTTCCCAATCAACCGTACGAATACTACTGACTGTCGCACTGAAGACCTGAGCCCCTGCGTTAAATGTAAGTTTATCGCCTAATTTCAACCCGAGTTCTTTAACGACCGTTTGTTCAATTGAGACTTCTCCCGCTTTCGGTGGCCATGTCCCTTCATCAACCACATTGGCTGGCGCTAAATCAGATTGCCAAGTTAAGCTCAATTCACGTCGTACCGTATTATTATTTGGATCACGTTGATCCGCCCACTCAATCGCTGACTGGTCATTAATATCGGTTAAACGCGCTAATACCACAGGGTTGAATTCTGTGGGTTTCACGTCAAACTCAGCTAATAGCTTGGTGACAGGCTCAAGCTGTGACTGGTTCATATTAATCAAGAAATAATTCGGGCTATCTGCGGGTAATTGCTGCTGCCAACGGTCAAGCAAATCACCACGCACTAAAATCAGCAGCGCCAACAACATAAATGACAACGAAAAAGCACTCATTTGCGTGATGGTTTGCAACGGCTGGCGCAATAGACGGCTAACAGATAAACGCAAGCTTAATTGACGGAACTTAATATGGCGTAGCCCCCATAAGCCTACCCAACCAATCAGCGCAAGTAGAACGGCAACCACGACAATACCCGCCAAAATTGACCACAGCAGAGGGTTAACGCCAGCAAACACAAATAAGCCGCCAACCACAATTAAAATAACAATCGGCAGATAGTAATATAGCAGCCAAACGGGTGATTTGGCATCTTCACGTAATACTCTAGAAGGCTGAGTTGCCATCAGTTGGTAATAGGGACGGCTGCCAACAATAATCGCAATAATAAATAATGTACCGATTGCCCAAACCCAAGGCATCAAACTCGCAGGCGGCAATTCCTTCGGCAACATAGCCCCTAAGATTTGCATTAAAATGCCTTCAAAAGCCAAACCTAATAATGAGCCGAGTAAAGCCGCAGCGATTAAAATCACTAACCACTGCCCAATAATCCACTGACGTAATGCGCTACGCCCTGCGCCTAGGGTTTTTAATACCGCAATTAATTGATGGCGGCTACGACAGTAATGCGTCATTGAAACCACGACCGCAGCAATGGCTAGCAGCAGGGTTAATAAAACTGACAACAATAAAAACTGTTGGGCACGTTGGAAGGTTTTCCCCACTGCACCGTTATTTTCGCTTAACGTAAACCAACGCTGATCATTTCGTAGGTCTTGGTCATATTTTTGTTGAAATGCATCAATAAGTTGGCGATCGCCGGCAAACATGTCGCGATAAGTTAACCGGCTACCTAATTGAATTGCCCCTGTTAATGGCGCATCCTCAATTGCTATCAATACTCTTGGAGCAATCTGGAACGGGTTAAAACCGCTGTCGGGCTCTTGGATTAATTTACCCGAGACTTTTAGCGTTGCATCTCCGATATCAATGTTATCCCCTACATTGAGGTTCAATAATTCTAATAGCCGCGGAGCGACTAATATCTCCCCTTTTGTCGGGATTAACCCAGCAGGTTCAGTGATAAGCTCACCATATAATGGATATGCCTTATCCGCTGCTTTCACTAACACCAGTTGTGGCCGAGCGTCTTCATCTTCTGTCGCATAAGCCATAGTAGAAAATGATATTTGTTGGCTTAACGTTAAACCCTCTTTTTGGGCCTCTTGTAACCATGTAGGGTCGCTTGGATGAGAAGATCGTAAAACTAAGTCACCCGCTAATAGCTCACGGCTTTGGTAACTCATGCTATTTTCAATGCGATCGCTAATTCGCCCTAAAGCTAGTACACAAGCAACAGCAAGGGTGAGTGCAAGCCAAACAATCAGTAACGAGGGAGTTTTCCATTCACGCCAAAACCAACGCCAAATCATGCTTCTTCCCTCAATTGCCCATCGACCAAGCGCAAACGACGTTGGCAACGCGCAGCCAGCTCGTTATCGTGAGTCACTAAAATAAGGGTCGTCCCGTGCTGTTTATTCATATCAAACAGTAAATCTGCAATTTTATCCCCTGTGTGGCGATCGAGATTTCCCGTTGGTTCATCAGCAAATAAAATCTGTGGGCGGCCATTAAAGGCACGAGCAAGTGCAACACGCTGTTGCTCCCCCCCTGACAACTGTGGTGGCATATGTTTTAGGCGATCTTTTAAGCCTAAATCCGTCAGTAAACTCGCCGCGTGTTGGTAGCTTTCAGACTCAGATTCGCCACGTAACAAAGAAGGAAGTTGTACATTTTCAATGGCATTTAAGGTTGGGATCAACATAAAGGATTGGAACACAAAACCGACACTTTGTGCCCGTAAGCGTGCCCGCTGCTCTTCGTCCATTTTAGTAAGGTCTTGACCTAATAAATTAACCGTTCCACTGGAGCCGTCATCCAACCCCGCAATAATCCCTAGCAAGGTTGATTTCCCCGAACCTGACTCCCCAATTAAAGCAATTGTTTGCCCGGACTCGACAATTAGCTCAACACCTTGCAATATAGTCAGTTCATGTTCACCTTGACCAACACGTTTAATGAGATGATGAACTTCAAGAATATTATTCGCCGACATATATTGGTATTTCTCCTGTTACTGACTGCAAGTGGGCACGCACTTGCGTCAACTAAGCTATTAATCTTAGGTGATAGCCTAAGTGCAGGCTACCGTTTACCGGCTGAGCAGGCTTGGGCCTCCTTGCTTGCCGAACGTTGGCAGAAACTTTCCCCACCCGTTGCTATTGTTAACGGTAGTATTAGTGGGAATACCTCTGCACAGGGGTTAGAACGCCTTTCCGTTTTACTCGAACAAAACAAACCTAACTGGGTATTGATCGAATTAGGTGCAAATGATGGCTTACAAGGTCTCCCAGTTGAACAACTCGAAGCTAATTTACAGCAAATTATCGATCAAATCGTGCAATCCGGTGCGAAACCGCTCTTAATGCAAATTCGCATTCCACCTAACTATGGAAAACGTTATACGACAAGTTTCGAAAAAGTCTATCCGAAATTGGCGCAAAGTAATCAAATTCCATTACTGCCGTTTTATATGGAAACCGTGATAACTAAGCCTGAATGGATACAACAAGATGGTATTCACCCTACCGTTGAAGCCCAGCCATCCATTGCTGATTTTATGGAAAAACAGCTTTTCGAACATATTTTACCGTCTAGCAAATAAAACAGACGTTAAACAAGGGTACTAAAACGCTCTTTTATACCCGAAATAGATTCAGTTGCATGAAACCAAGGTAAAGTTATGCAAACATCGGCACGAAACAAAAAATCAGTCCTGGTCACAGGTGCATCAAGCGGTATTGGCTTTTGTGCTGCACAGACACTTCGGCAGCGTGGCTACCATGTTATTGTTGCCTGCCGTAAAGAAAGCGATATTTTACGCCTAAAAGAGCTAGGTTATGACACTGTCTCCCTTGACCTCGATAATAAGGATAGCATAGAAACCGCGGCTCAAACGGTGTTAACATTCTGTAATCACCGCCTTTTCGGATTATTCAACAACGCTGGTTTTGGGGTGTATGGCCCATTAAATAGCGTCAGCCGCGAACAACTTGAAGCCCAGTTTTCCACTAACTTTTTTGGTGTTCACCAGTTAACGTTTTTGCTATTACCTGCAATGCTAGCGCACCATGAAGGGCGAATTATCCAAACTAGTTCAGTGATGGGGGTTATTTCAACTCCCGGACGTGGCGCTTATGCTGCCAGCAAATACGCATTGGAAGCCTGGTCCGATGCACTACGCTTAGAATTGGCAGGAACAGGGGTGAAAGTGAGTTTGATTGAACCGGGCCCGATTCATACGGCTTTTACTCAAAATGTTGAACAAACACAAAAAGATAAACCCGTTAAAAACCCAGGTATTGCTTCACGTTTCACCTTAACACCAGAACATGTGGTAGAAAAACTGATCCATGCGTTAGAAAGCCCGCGCCCTAAAGTTCGCTATTCTGTCACGTTATTAACCGTCGCAGTGCGTATCTTAAAACGTATTTTACCTGACAAAATAATGGATAAAATACTGGCAAATCAGGGGAAAAAAGCTTGAAAAAAGCAAAATCAGCCCCACTTTATTACTATTGCTCACAAATTCTATTGATAACAAATTCAAAAGAGACTTCTTATGTTTGCTAACGCTCAGATAATTGATATTAACGAAACCAACCTACACCAAGTCATTGAACAATCAATGAACTTACCTGTCATGTTTTACTTTTGGTCACCGCGTAGCCCTCATTGCCAAGATTTCGGTACCATGTTGGAAAAAATTGCCAACGACTACGCAGGGTTATTTATTTTAGCTAAAGTTAATTGTGATGAAGAACAAATGATCGCAAGCCAGTTTGGCTTAAAAGCGATCCCTACTGTGTATGTATTACAAAATGGCCGCCCTGTTGATGGCTTTGAAGGACCACAACCAGAAGAGGTGGTGTTGGAAATTTTATCTCGCGTGCTGCCAAGCCCAGAAGAAATGAAAGCAGCACAAGCTGCTGAATTAATTGCAGAAGGTAAAACACAAGAAGCGCTGCCATTGTTAAAAGAAGCGCATCAGTTGAACCCCCAAAATAGCGACATCACGTTATTATTGGCAGAAACACAAATCGGTTTAAATCTCGTTGATGACGCACAAGCTACTTTAGAAGCTGTCCCATTACAGGATAAAGACAGTCGTTACCAAGGTTTAATCGCACAAATTGAATTATTGAAGCAAGCTGCGGACACCCCTGAAATTCAGCAATTACAAGATGAATTCAATCAAGATCCACAAAATACAACATTAGCGGTTCAATTAGCCCTAAAACTGCATGAGGTGAACCGCAACGAAGAAGCGCTGGAAATGTTATTCGGCTTTTTACGTACCGACTTGGGTGCGGGTGACGGCGCAGTAAGAAAAACCATGATGGATATTATGTCGGCAATGGGAACCGGTGATGCAATTGCCAGTAAATACCGTCGCCAAGTATATTCATTACTTTACTAATTAAGAGTTAAATATGGACTTGTTCGCCTTTGGTGCAATACCGATTATCATTTTTGTCGCTGTCGTTATTGTTTTTACCTGTGTTAAAACAGTACCGCAAGGCTTTCAATGGACCGTTGAGCGCTTCGGTCGCTATACCCGTACGTTGCAACCCGGCTTACATATTATTGTGCCATTTATGGACAAAATTGGCCGTCGCATCAATATGATGGAACAAGTCCTTGATATCCCATCTCAAGAAGTTATTTCTCGCGATAATGCCAATGTCACTATTGATGCTGTCTGCTTTATCCAAGTCGTTGACCCAGTACGTGCAGCCTATGAGGTTAGCAACCTTGAGCTTTCGGTACTGAATTTAACTATGACGAATATTCGTACCGTATTAGGTTCCATGGAACTAGACGAAATGTTGTCCCAGCGTGATTCCATTAATAGCCGCTTGTTGCACGTGGTGGATGAAGCAACCAACCCTTGGGGGGTCAAAATTACCCGTATCGAAATTCGTGATGTGAAGCCACCAAAAGAATTGATTAGTGCGATGAATGCGCAGATGAAGGCTGAACGTACTAAACGTGCCGATATTCTTGAGGCCGAGGGGATACGCCAAGCGGCAATTTTAAAAGCTGAAGGTGAAAAGCAGTCACAAATTCTCAAAGCCGAAGGGGAACGTCAATCGGCATTTTTACAAGCCGAAGCGCGTGAAAGAGCCGCGGAAGCGGAAGCAAAAGCGACACAAATGGTATCTGAAGCTATCGCCGCTGGTGATATGCAGGCTATTAATTACTTTGTGGCGCAAAAATACACCGATGCACTGACCAGTATTGGTTCTGCCGAAAACAGCAAAGTCATCATGATGCCATTAGAAGCCAGTAATTTAATGGGCGCAATTGGTGGGATTACTGAGCTAATCGGAGAAAGCAAGAAAACCAGTGCCATGAAAAAGCAGGTAAAAGAATGATAGAGCTTATCAGTGCTCAACCCGCATGGTTTTGGCTGTGCCTTGGTGGGCTATTGCTGATTGGTGAACTTCTTGGTACCGCAGGCTATCTTTTATGGTCGGGTATTGCTGCGGTGCTTGTTGGGGTTATCACTTGGGTACTGCCATTTATCGGTTGGGAGTGGCAAGGGATTTTATTTGCCATTTTTACCGTTGTCTCCGCTGTGTTATGGCGCAACTGGTTGAGGAATAGGCAAAAAAATAAGGCAGATAACGTCAACCAAATTAGCCATCAACTCATCGGCGTTAAAGGCCGTTTGTTGTCAGATACTGAAGAAGGTTTTAGCCGTGTACGCCTTGCAGATGGCAGTTGGCGTGTCTATAGCGACACGCCATTAAGTGCCAATACAGAAGTGGTGGTCATCGCAGTAGACGGCATCACCTTGCAGGTTAAGCCTTCGCATGATGACAACACCCACGTGCCAAGTGATCAATAATTGGGCAATCTGCACCATCATCCCCAGGGCATACGTCCACGAGCTCTTGTAATGTATCTCTAATGGCAGACAATTTAACGATTGTCTGCTCTATTTCATTTATCTTAGCTATCGTTGTCGTCTTTACATCAGCACTATGTCTGGTTGGATCACGAAATAAACCTAATAGCTCACCACATTCATCCAAGGTAAAACCCACATCTTTTGCCTGTTTAAGCAATACGAGTTCGTTTAAATGACGCTCCTGATAATAACGGTAGCTATTTTCCCCTCTTTCAGGCGGTGTAATTAGCCCTTTGTCTTCATAAAAACGAATAGCTTTTGCAGTTAGGCCCGTTTTTTTGGCAATTTCACTAATATTCATAATTCCTCTTGACCTTAACCTTGCTGGAAGGTGTAACCTTTGTTCATTGTCGAATTATAGACCTAATTGTAGATAAAGTTATAGACCCAATACATCAAACGGGTTTTGGAGGCTGCAAAATGAGTAACATGATTATTTTAAAATTACAGGGGCTAAGCTGCATGCACTGTGTCGGCTCAGTCACTAAAGCGCTCGAAGGGCGCGGTGATGTCACTAACTTAAAAGTCACTATCGATTATGCTGTGATGGAAAGTGATAGCAATGTCGATGACATAATTAAAACCATCGTCAATGCAGGCTATGAAGCTGAGGTGGCTAAGAGCCCAGATATCGAATTACAACTTTCTGGCCTCAATTGTATGAAATGCGCAGGTAAAACACAAAAAGCACTCGAAGAAGTTGACGGTGTCGCCGCTGCAGTTGTCGATACGACTAGCGCCAAAGTATATGGCACTGCGGATGCGCAAACGTTAATCGCTGCCGTTCAACAAGCTGGCTACAATGCAGAACTGGCTCAAACAAAAGCGATCTCTTTAGCCCTTTCGGGTCTAACTTGCATGAAATGTGCCGCTAAAACACAGCAGGCGCTAGAAGCGGTTGATGGTGTTGAAAGCGCAACTGTCGATACCCAAACCGCTGTTGTTCGTGGTACGGCCTCCGTAGACGCTTTAATTGCTGCGGTTCAAGCCGCTGGCTACCAAGCCACTGAGAATGAATCTCACCCAAAAACTGAGCCGCTGAGTACCACAACTGAACAGCCGGAAGCTGATTCAGCGGCAATCTGTGAGATCCCGGCACAAGAGTCTGATTTAGGTGAACAACCTGAAATTAGCCCAATGGATGACAGTGTACAGTTACTGCTTGATGGCATGACCTGTGCCAGTTGTGTCAATAAAGTTCAGAAAGCCTTAAATAGCGTACCGGGTGTTGAAAATGCACGGGTCAACTTAGCAGAGCGCAGTGCTTTAGTCACCGGAACTGCTGAACCTAACGATTTAATCGACGCGGTTGTCAAAGCAGGCTATGGCGCGGAGATCATTCAAGATGAAGCCAAACGCCGTGAGCGCCAACAAGAAGTCGCGCAAGCCAATATGCGCCGCTTTCGCTGGCAATCGGCATTAGCTCTTGCCCTTGGTATCCCTGTGATGGTATGGGGGATGATGGGCGATAACATGGTGCTGACTGAGCAAAACCATACCATTTGGCTCACCATTGGTGCATTAACCCTTGCGGTAATGGTATTTGCAGGGGGACACTTTTATCGTAATGCATGGCAAAGCCTGAAAAATGGCAGCGCCACTATGGATACCTTAGTTGCGTTAGGAACAGGAGCGGCTTGGCTTTATTCGATTGTGGTGAATATTTGGCCTGAGTTATTCCCAGACCAAGCTCGCCACCTTTATTATGAAGCCAGTGCCATGATCATCGGTCTTATTAACCTTGGTCATGCCCTAGAGCAGCGAGCTCGCCAACGTTCATCAAAAGCCCTTGAACGCTTGCTAGACCTGACACCGCCAACTGCCCGTGTTGTCACAGAGCAAGGCGAAGTGGATATGCCACTGGAGCAAGTCAAAAAAGGGATGGTTTTACGCTTAGCTACGGGTGATCGTGTGCCTGTGGATGGTGAAATTATCGAAGGCGAGGTTTGGTTAGACGAAGCCATGCTAACCGGTGAGCCGATCCCACAGCAAAAGAGTAAAGGGGATCAAGTCCATGCCGGAACCGTGGTACAAGATGGTACCGTGCTATTCCGTGCCGCTGCTGTCGGTAGCCAAACGACTTTAGCACGAATTATCCACCTTGTTCGCCAAGCACAAAGTAGTAAACCACAAATTGGCCAGCTTGCTGACCGTATTTCTGCGGTATTCGTGCCTGTAGTTGTTGCTATTGCTTTGATTTCAGGGGCTATTTGGTATTTTGTTGGTCCTGCGCCACAAATAACTTACGCATTGGTTATTACCACAACCGTGTTAATTATTGCGTGCCCTTGTGCGCTTGGCCTTGCAACACCAATGTCGATTATTTCTGGCGTGGGCCGAGCGGCTGAGTTTGGCGTGTTAGTACGCGATGCAGATGCATTACAGCAAGCCAGTGAATTAGATACCATTGTATTTGATAAAACAGGTACATTAACTGAAGGAATGCCTCAAGTTACGGATATCCACGTGTTTAATGGGTTCGAACAAGATACCGCCTTACAGTTTGCCGCTTCATTAGAAAATGGCTCTAATCACCCACTTGCCCGCGCTGTTTTAAATCGCGCAAAAGGCTTAACACTACCCGCTAATGAGCAGTTTAGAACCTTAGCTGGGTTAGGTATTAGTGCAATAATTAACGGCCAAACTATTTTGTTAGGTAACCAAAAACTGTTAGCGCAAAATAATGTTGATACCCGTGACGTTGAAGAAACATTACACCAACAAGCCACTCAAGGCGTAACACCTGTTCTACTGGCTGTTGATGGTAAAGTTGCCGCACTGTTATCTATCCGTGACCCATTGCGTGAAGATAGCATAAGCGCACTGGCGCGGTTACATAAACAAGGTTTCCAATTAGTCATGTTAACTGGGGATAACCCAGTAACTGCCAACGCCATAGCCAAAGAAGCGGGTATTGATGAAGTCATTGCGGGCGTCATGCCAGACGGTAAATCTGCTGCTATTGAAGCCTTACAAGCCAAAGGCCACAAAGTGGCAATGGTGGGTGATGGTATCAATGATGCACCTGCTCTCGCCCGAGCTGATGTAGGTATTGCGATGGGCGGCGGCAGTGATATCGCTATTGAAACGGCATCGATTACCCTGATGCGCCAAAGCTTACATGGTGTAGCCGATGCAGTGTCTATTTCGAAAGGAACACTGCGTAATATGAAGCAAAACTTATTTGGGGCCTTTGTTTACAATACCTTAGGTATCCCAATTGCCGCGGGTATTTTATACCCAATTACCGGGACTTTACTTAACCCTGTCGTTGCAGGTGCGGCAATGGCTTTATCATCCATTACCGTGGTCAGTAACGCAAACCGCTTATTACGCTTTAAACCTGAAAAATAATACCCAAAAAAGGGAGGAACATGAGTTCCTCCCTTTTTAATGATGAATGCTGTTCATATCGAAACCTTGTCACCACAACACTTCATTTTCTTACTAAGTAAAAATCGCATTATTTTTTATGTCATTAATATCAAGCTAAGCCTATACTTATAAATAGTTAGTTACTTAATATTTGGAGTACAAAATGCTTAATATTGATCGTGAAAAACTCGCCAAACTTGCAGGCGAAGAGTTTAAAAAGCAACGTACCTTTTTGGTGATCTTATCCATTTTACTGTTGGCTGGTGGAATTTTTTGCATTATCAACCCAATGATTTCAGGCATTGCCGTTAGTACCGTACTTGGGGTGCTCCTGATTATTGGGGGCGTTGGCGCGATTGTAAGCATTCTAAGTACCGTGATCTATACCGGTTGGTCCCGGTTATTTGGTTTTGTTATTGGCCTTATCTATATCATTGTCGGCTACTCGTTTATTAAAGATCCGTTACAAAGTTTGGTAGCTTTGGCTATTTTAGTGGCGGCTTTATTTATCGTGGGTGGGGTCATTCGGCTGTATGTCGGCTTCCAACAAATTAGCTCAGCGGGTGGCTGGTTACAAATCATCATTGGGCTGTTAGATTTCTTTATTGCCTATTTGCTTATCGGTAATGGCCCAATTACATCAATTACCTTACTGACAACCCTAATTGGTATCGAAATGGTGTTTAGTTCCTTTAGTTTGTTCACGTTACTCAGTGTATTTAAAGGTATCAGTAAAAATAATTAACCCTACCATGCCCCTTTGACAGGGGCATTTTTTCGCCTCCACGATGTCATCAATCTGCTAAAAAATGCGCAATTAGCGATGAGTATTCGCAAATTGCGGCTAGATTGTTTAACCTAATAAAATGAGAGATAACACAGGGGCGAAATCGTGGGTAAACTGTTCGAAAATTTAAAAAATTGGCTTCATACGCAAACCGCTCCGGCTTACCCTTACCCTGCCATTGATATTCGGCTATCAAAAAATCTTAAATTGCACGTTGTGGGTAGCATCCATATGGGAACAGAAAATATGTTTCCTTTGTCTGCCACATTATTAGATAAACTTAATCTCGCAGATGCCTTGATCGTTGAGGCGGATATCACTGAAACTCACTCCCCATTTCCTAGCGATACCACCGAACTTCTCCCTGTCGAACAACGACTCACTCTTGATGAATATCACCTTTTTCAACAATATTGCTTAGAGCTCCGCCAATCCCCCGAACGCTTTGATGCCTTACCCTCATGGCAAATCGCCCTGATTTTGCAAGCAACCCAAGCCCAAGAACTCGGGCTTAGAGGCCACTACGGTATTGACTACCAACTTATCCGTAATGCGCAATCACAACTCAAACCAATTATTGAACTAGAAGGAACCGCCTCTCAAGTTGAATTGCTGCTTTCTTTGCCTAATAATGGGTTAGCGTTATTACAAGACTCATTGAAACACTGGCGTGAAAACGCGCGCTCGCTACAAACGATGATAGGCTGGTGGCTAGACTACCAACCCAATAATCGTACCGCTTTACCCAATACCTTTAGCGAAGATATTTACCAAGTATTGATGAAGCAACGAAACGCGAATTGGAGCGAACAACTTAGGTCACTTCCTGATGGTAACTATGTGGTTGCCGTTGGTGCGTTGCACCTGTTTGGTGAAAATAGTCTGGTAGAATATTTGCGAAACTAAGTCATAAATAGAAGGCTCAAAATGACCCCAGCCGTTAAATTACTCGAAAAACAAAAAATTTCCTTCACTTTACATCCTTATGACCACGACCCAAATGAAAGTAACTTTGGTGATGAAGCAGTACAAAAACTCGGGTTAGATGCCAAGCAAGTGTTTAAAACCTTGTTAGTCGCACTCAATGGCGATCAAAAAACGTTAGCCGTGGCCGTAACACCTGTTTCGGGGCAATTAGATTTAAAACAGGTTGCCAAAGTGTTTAAGGTCAAAAAAGTTGAAATGGCGGACCCACAAATCGCTCAAAAAACAACGGGATATTTGCTTGGGGGAATTAGCCCATTAGGTCAAAAAAAGCGCTTACCAACAGTAATTGACGACCAAGCTCAGCAATATGCCACTATGTTTGTTTCAGGTGGGAAACGTGGGCTAGATATTGAACTTGCTCCTACCGATCTCGCCAAAGTGCTGAATGCAACCTTCGCTGAAATACGAAAATAGCATTACACTTTGATGGCATTGAGGATTATTGGATAGTATTAAACTAAAAAGCCCCACTGTGAAATAAAGTGGGGCTTTCAAGGTAATAATGATTTAATTATTTATTATTATAAATAATTTCACCTTTTGGCTCATAGTCTGCCGCTTTCAGCGGGGAGTGTTTTTCAATATACCCTTTGAGCACTTCCGCATCGACAAAGCCGGTATTAACATAATTAGGGTGGTTATCAATTTTCGGGTAACCGTCCCCACCAATTGCATTGAAATTCAACGTTGCCATACGATACGTCTTGGCCGGGTCAACAGGCTTCCCATCAATTTTGACATCACTAATCGTGCCATCTTTATTCAGGGTTAAATTCACATTGTAGAACTGACCATACGCGCCTGCATCTGGTTTCATATTCGCAACCGCAGTCAGATATGGGATAACTTCATCACCTTTGAAGTCCACATAAACTAACTCATTGGCAAACGGTTGAACCTTAAGCACATCTTTATAAGTGATATCGCCACTTTCGATAGAGTCACGAACACCGCCGCCGCTCATAATCGCAAAATCAGCCCCTGCGCGTTCTTTTTGTGCGGCTAACAGAAGGTGCCCCATATTGGTTTGCACAAAACGCACTTTACTGCGATCACCTTCAAGTTTACCTTCAACTGAGCCCACTTTAACACTCAATTGCTTGTCACCTTTTTCTTGATAAGGTGTCAGTAATTTCATCATGTCAGGGTTATGAGCAATTTCTTGCGTATAATAAACACGCTCGCTAGTCCCATCTTCTTTTGTGACTTTTTTCTTCAAGTTAATTGGGATTAACTGGTAGTGCTTCAGGGTAAACTTACCGTTTTTAAATTCAAAATCCGCACGGCCAACATATTTACCCCATTCATGGGCTTGCACAATCCAAGTTCCATTTTGGTTATCTGGCGCACACGGTGTACCGGGTACATAGTCTTCCTGTTTGTAGTTTTTCTTTTCTTGAGACATACAAACAGGGTCTTGTGAGTGACCACCCACTATCATATCCAAATAACCAGCGGGTAAGCTGCGTGCCATTTCTACATCGCCTGGGGCATTCGAACCATGGTTGCCATCATCATAATGCCCCATATGGGTTGCTGCGATAATAATGTCTGGTTTTTCTGTCGCACGGAGCTCTTCAACCACTTTTTTGGCTTCGTCCGCAGGCACACGGAATTCGACATCAGGGAAGTTGGCAGGGTTACCAATACGCACGGTGTCATCAGTGGTTAAACCCATAACCGCAATTTTTACACCTTGTTTATCAAAGATTTGGTAAGGTTTGAAAAGGCGTTTACCTGTGCTGCTTTGATAAATATTGGCAGATAAAAACGGAAAAGTTGCCCATTTTTCTTGCTGACGCAACGTCTCAAGTGGGTTATCAAACTCGTGGTTCCCTAATGCCATTGCATCGTAACCGACTAAGTTCATTCCTTTAAAATCGGGTTCTGCATCTTGTAAATCAGACTCTGGTACACCGGTATTAATATCACCACCAGAGAGCAGTAAAACACTGCCGCCTTGTTTAGCGACTTCGTCACGAATTTCATCAACTACCGTTTTTTGCGCTGCTAAACCATATTCACCGTGGTCGTTGTGCCAAAAGTGGCCATGATGGTCATTGGTATGCAAAATGGTAATATTGTATGTTTTGTCTTTTTCCCACGCATTTGCCATAGTTGCGGGTATTAACGCTAACGATACCGTTAATGCGCATGCCTTAAATGCAAACTTCATACATTTCTCCCTGCTGGTATAGGAATTTTTATACAGTCATATTAGATTATAGTTTGTCACTACCTGCTGTCTTATAGCATAAAAATATGAGCAGGATTTGATACCTATTGCAGAATAAGAAATTCGTTTCATAAAAATGAGATCGCCATCAAATAATTAACGAGCACTAGTTATTCACGTGATTTATTTATTCATTTAAATAAATTGTATTTCAGTTATATTAATAACAATTATGTAACACAAAAAGTTGATAATGACATGAGTGAGCAAACCACAACCCCCAACAACCCAAGCCCGTCAAAGCCATTAAATAAAACAGGGAAAACGCTCTTTAGTATCCTAACTGCGATCAGTGTTTCTCATTTACTCAATGACATGATCCAGTCACTGATCTTAGCCATTTATCCTTTATTACAATCTGATTTCTCATTGAGTTTTGCCCAAATCGGGATGATTACCCTTACTTATCAGATTACCGCATCACTGTTGCAACCGATTATTGGCTACTATACGGACAAACATCCACAACCTTATTCCTTGCCAATAGGAATGAGCTTCACGCTAACGGGGTTAATCTTGTTAGCGATGGCAGAAACCTTCCCGACCATATTACTTGCAGCAGCATTGGTTGGAACTGGTTCTTCTGTCTTCCATCCTGAATCTTCTCGTGTTGCTCGTATGGCTTCAGGGGGTCGTCATGGTCTGGCACAATCATTTTTCCAAGTCGGAGGCAACTTGGGCGCCTCCCTTGGGCCACTACTTGCAGCACTAATTATTGAACCCTACGGAAAAGGCAATATTGGCTGGTTCTCGCTCGCTGCTCTGCTTGCAATTGTTATTTTGTTGCAAGTCAGTAGCTGGTACAAACAACAACACCGCGCAGCAAGTAAAAAGCCGATCAGTGCAGGGAATGTTAAAGTCTTACCACGAAAAACAATTATTGGCTCTTTGGCAGTACTGTTAATTCTGATTTTTTCAAAATATTTCTATTTGGCGAGTATCAGTAGCTATTACACCTTTTATTTGATCGATAAGTTCGGTGTTTCTGTACAAAATGCTCAAATTCATTTGTTTGTTTTCTTATTTGCCGTTGCCGCAGGTACTATGATTGGTGGGCCAATAGGTGACAAAATAGGACGTAAATACGTTATTTGGTTCTCAATCCTTGGAGTTGCGCCATTTACCTTAATTTTACCCTATGCATCTCTTTATTGGACTGGGGTGCTTACCGTAATTATTGGTATGATTTTAGCCTCTGCATTTTCGGCTATTTTAGTCTACGCACAAGAGCTGATCCCTGGTAAAACCGGCATGGTATCAGGGTTGTTCTTTGGGTTAGCATTCGGTATGGGGGGCGTTGGCGCCGCCGTTTTAGGCCATATCGCAGACCAGACCGGTATTGAACAAGTTTATCATTATTGTGCTTTCTTACCCTTACTTGGGATTTTTACAGTATTGCTGCCAAATATTGGCAAAAAATAGATTTATTTTCTTATTTTATCCATACTTACCTAAAAATAAGTATGGGTCTTTCCTTCCATAATTCAGATTAATTTCAGATAAAAATCTCATAAACACACAGCTTGTAACGATTTAGCTCCTTTAACCTGTCTTTTTTTTAAAAACATTTCATTTTTTTAAGGAAATTTATCTCAAAAAAAGTTAGAATATAAAAACATGCAATTTGCATTTTAAAATGAAGGCCTCATTTTAAAAGTCAACGGCATGTACCCACCTTTCTATTTTTATATTCACCAGAGGAGACTAAATGGAGCATTCAACGCCCTTAATCACAACCATTGTTGGTGGTCTCGCCCTTGCATATTTGTTAGGTATGATCGCGCAGCGATTAAAAATTTCCCCTTTAGTTGGCTATCTTGCGGCCGGTGTTCTCGCAGGCCCATTTACCCCTGGCTTTGTTGCTGATGCAGCATTGGCGCCTGAACTTGCTGAAATCGGTGTTATCTTACTGATGTTTGGGGTAGGCCTACATTTTTCATTAAAAGATTTACTTGCTGTTAAAGCTATCGCCATTCCTGGAGCCATTGCACAAATCGCAGTAGCAACCTTACTGGGTCTTGGCCTGTCCATGTTATTTGGCTGGGGAATATTTACAGGTGTTGTATTCGGCCTGTGTTTATCAACCGCCAGTACCGTAGTATTACTACGTGCTTTAGAAGAACGCCAACTGATTGAAAGTCAGCGTGGGCAAATTGCTATAGGCTGGCTGATTGTTGAAGACCTCGCCATGGTCTTAACACTTGTTCTTCTGCCTGCTGCTGCGGCTATCATGAACACCGATGACGCTAGCTTCAGTGAACTCACGTTAGGCCTTGCATGGACAATAGGTAAAGTTGTTCTATTCATATTTATTATGATTGTCGTGGGGCGTAAAGTTATCCCATGGATTTTATCACGTACCGCATCAACAGGTTCTCGTGAACTGTTTACTCTTGCCGTACTAGCACTTGCATTGGGTATTGCCTATGCCGCTGTGGCTATTTTCGATGCCTCATTTGCCCTCGGTGCGTTCTTCGCAGGGATGGTATTAAATGAGTCTGAGCTCAGCCACCGTGCTGCACAAGACACGCTGCCATTACGCGATGCCTTTGCCGTCCTGTTCTTTGTCTCAGTTGGGATGCTATTCGACCCAGTGGTATTAATTGAGCAACCGCTAGGGATTTTAGCCGTTCTCGCCATTATCATTATTGGTAAATCCGCAGCCGCCTTAGTACTTGTTAGGATGTTTGGTCATTCTCGGCGAACCGCATTAACTATTTCTGTTAGTCTTGCACAAATTGGTGAGTTTGCCTTTATCTTAGCCGGTATGGGCTTAACCCTAGGCGTAATGGATAAAGACGCACAAAACTTAGTATTAGCAGGCGCAATTGTCTCGATTATGCTAAATCCTGTGCTATTTAGCTTATTAGATAAGTACCTTGAGAAAACTGAGACTATCGAAGAGCAACTGCTGGAAGAGACTCTGGAAGAAGAAACCCAAGTTCCTGTCGATATCTGCGGCCACGCAATCATCGTCGGTTATGGTCGAGTAGGTGGCATGCTTGCAGACAAACTGCGTAGAAGGGAAATTCCGGTTGTTGTTGTTGAGGATACCCGCGCTCGGTTTGAAGAACTTGCTGAAAATGGCTTTAGTGCAATTTTAGGCAATGGTGCAAATAAAGATATCATTAGCCTTGCGCGTATTGAATGTGCCAAAACATTGCTTTTAACCATTCCGAATGGTTATGAAGCTGGGGAAATTGTCGCAACAGCAAAAGAAATGAACCCAGATATCACTGTGATTGTTCGCGCCCATTATGATGATGAAGTCAGTTTTATCAAAGAACGAGGGGCTGAGCATATCATTATTGGTGAACATGAAATTGCTAAGTCCATGGCAACACTCATGTGCAATGATGTGGAAGAGTTCGGTTGTTCTATCGATGATTTTATTGATAACGACAATAAAAAAGTTGAAGGCAAAAACTTAGATGAATATCTAAAACCTAGCCACTAAACACCACCCTATCTTTAAAGCCGTAGCCTTTGGATTACGGCTTTTTTACGCAAACTTTTTGCTCATCTCTTAGGTAGTATTCCGTAAACATAAATCATCTAGGAACTTACCGAATGAAAAAAACAGTTTTACTTTCTCTATTAACCTTGCTTGCTTCATCTGCTTATGCCGTTGAAAACTGTAGTGATGAACAACGGAATATGCATGATGATAATTTGCATTTGATGACGCAAAAAATCGTGTATGGCCCTATCAAAACAATTAAAACCGTAAACTATAGCTCAGCCCATATAGGTTCATCCTTAGACAGTAAAACTCTTAAAATGGCATTTTTACCTTGCGGTGAACTAGAAAGCTATCAAAGTGAATCAAAATGGTTTTTAAATGGAGAGCTCAATTCATCACTGAAAAGAACAATCCAGAGAAAACCAACTTATCAAATGGTGAACCTGATTTCATTAGGTCAACCCGTGCAGAATATGGAAAGCAAGTTCACTTTTGAACAAGATCCATCCGGCAAAATATCAGCAGTCAAAACTCAAGATCAGGCAGGCAAAGACTACACTGTCACTGCTAAGTATAACAATGGCAAAATAGATTCGACAAAAGGGTTTTCTGAAGGGATGGAGGTGTTTTACCAATATTCTTATGATGACCAAGGTAGGTTAGCCGCTATTCATGGAAATTCAGGGCGTGATACTCGCCAATTTACTTATGACTCTGATGGCTTCTTTCAGAAAGAAACTCGGACAATTAAAATTGATACTGATGAGATAACTACCATTATTGAATGCCTAGAAACTGATAAATATGGTAATTGCTTAACTGAAACAGTAACCAATTCACATAGTAGCCAGCCAGCCCCTTTAATTGAGACGTTTAAATACCAGTACCAATACTATTAAAATTAATTAATATTCCACAAAAAATCCATGACGATAAAACGTCATGGATCATCAAGATAACTATAAATAAACGTTATTCTGCCATTTGTAGTTTAAACTCATCCCCTGTCCAAACTGGCAATCCTTGGTCTTTAAAAAACTGAATTTCCGCTGCAACACCACCGCTCTTTTCCCAGCCTGGCAATGTCAGCACAATTAAACCATCACAGCGCTTTAGAAATTCCATATCAATAGAAGACCATGCGACTTTTAGCCCTTGTGAGGCCAAGTATTGGTTAATTGGATGGGTCATCGTGATTTGGCTATAAGTAGCGATACCTATAAGCGCAAGTTCTGCCGCAAATTTAGTACATTCAGCAAAGCGCATTTCTACGACACTGCTGTCGGGGTCTGAATAAGGGCAAGCAATAAAATAGAGGCTCATAATCATTCCTAGTATTGGCGTTAATCAAATTTTGGGTAAAGTAACCCTATGAAAAATAATTAAATATATTTCATAGGGTGTGTTTATAATTGAATGATGAAAATTAAAGCTTATTCAACATCCGCAACAATAATTTTCGTTTTAGGATGTTTTTTATTCTCAGGTAATTTAAATTCTTTGCTGGTTGTCACCAAATAATCAATATTGTCCCAACTCGTCACAAAATTAATCGCATGCTTATTAGCCTTTGTGCCATCCGCTAACACCATTAATTTATCGCTGTTTTCCATCATCTTTTGCGCAATTGCGGCTTCATCGACGTGCTGATCCATCACACCATGCAATGCATGTATCGCCCCTGCCCCAATCACTGCGTAATCTGCAAAAAACTCAGCAATATTTTTTAGCGCAATCGCACCTAAGCATGCGTTTTGTGCGGCGTTAAATTGCCCACCAATCAAAATTGTTTCGATAGTTACGTTTTCTTGTAACGTATTTGCCAATAAAGGCGAATTCGTAATAACCGTTAAATTATCAATCAACTTGATTCTTTGGCTAAATTCAAAGGTCGTCGTGCCAAAATCGATAAACAATGTGTCTCCGGGTTTAATCAGCTCCGCGGCTTTCGCTGCAATCGCTTTTTTCTCATCAACCGCGGCTTGGGCTCTTTCCGTAAAATTACGTTCAAATTTTGACTGAATGTTTACGGCTCCACCATGGACTTTTTTTAGTAACTTTTGTGTTTCAAGTTTACTAAGGTCACGACGGATAGTTTCTTGCGCGACATTAAAATGTTTAGCAAGCTCCTGTACGTAAACCTGCCCTTGAGTAGAAAGTAACTCAATGATGGTTTGATGACGTACTTTTGAGGAACGTCCCTCACACATAGTTTAATCCTTCTTAACCATTTAACTTTCCAGCACTATACAACAGTGATACTAATTTCAGTAGCGTCCCGTTGTATTTTTGTTAAATCAATATTTTTCAGTAAAATACGTCGTGTTGGTAAACAGCGATGGCGTTTTTCATATAACAGGGTATTTCCTGCCATAACTCGAATAGTTCCGCTCACGGGTTGTTCAACTTTGATATTAAAATCAATTTGTCGCACTGATAAATTATCAATATCAATACATGCAGGAACACTAAAACAAATTTTCGAGTCAAACTGCACAGGAATATGTTGGGTTTCTTTTAATTGTTGTTGATGATGATTTGCTAATAAATCGTCAGCGATCCGTTCTCCTGTCACTAAGCCTTCTTGATAACATTGGTCGCCCATATCGGCCGGATGCAACATATTGCCCGCAGCATAGTAACTGGCATCTGAGCAACGTCCATATTGGTCTGTTACCGGTTTCCCTGTCGCCGCATCAAACCCCAAATGACTTTTACGGATTAACGTGTTTTCACCGACAAATTGCCCGGTAAAAATGACCGAATCACACATAATTTTGTGGCTTTTACCTTTGGTTTCAACAATCACATATTCCACGCGATCTAATCCACCAATCTCCGTAATCTTACTGTTTAGATGAATGGGAGTCCCCATTGCCTTGGCAAATAACGTCGCGGGTTTAAAGGCTAAAATCCGTTCGCCACTTTCAATCATCGCTTGGGCTTTAACGCCTGCGTTTTTTAATGTCCATAGCGCCGAAAAACTCACTAATTCACTGCCAACTATCACAGGATTACGGCAAGGCTTCTTACCATTTAGATAAACAAATTGCTGTAATGCTCCGGCTGTTAATACCCCTTGAGGGCGCAAGCCTGAAACTAAGCGCGGGTGTCTAGGTGTTTCTCTGCCCCCTGTTGCTATCAGAACCCGCTTAGCTTGCATTTCGACAAGGCCTTCTGGTGTTGAAACCGTTAATTTTCCATTAGGCTGTAATGCCGTTACCGTACTACGGGTGAAAATCGGCGTATTTCCCAGTTGATTGACAATTTTTTCTGCAAATTGATTGCCTTTCATCGGGCGCTTGAATGCGAGTATGCCAAAAGTTGGGTGTTGGCAATGACGCGGAACACCGCCTGCCTGCGCTTCACGTTCAATAATGGCGATATTTTGAATACCGCGACGACGCAAAACCTGTGCCGCAGCAACACCAGTAGGACCCGAGCCAATGATAATCACATCATAATTTAAACTCATTTTACGGCCTCCACTGCCAGTGTGTGGTCGAAACGACCATTAATGATTTCAGCCACCTGGCTACTACAATAAAACCCATTACAGCGCCCCATCATCACTCGCGTTCTGCGGCGTAAAGCGCCTAAACACTCGGGAGGAATATCCGAATCAAATGCGGCTTCAATCTCCCGCTGAGTCACTAATTCACAATGGCAAACAATACCGCCATTGCTTTTGCATTGGTAATCCCGTTGATGATATTCAGAAATCATTGGCATAGTGGGCCAAATGAGCGCTTCTGGCGGTGATAATTCAAAAAGTGGTGTGAAGTTTTCTTGATACAATTTACCAAGATAGCTCGCCACACCTAACGCTGAGGTTAAGCCTGTGGAACGAATTCCCCCCGCACATATCCACTGCTTTTCAGGGTAATCATTAATGCGGTAATATTTTTCTTCTGTCGCAGGACGTAACCCCGCATAGGTTGCGGTCACACTGTAATTGTGCAATGAAGGTAACATACGTGAACCTTGGGCAATTAGGTCCTCAAGGACTTCCTGTTTTACTTCTGCCTTCCAACGGTCATCTTGTTCTTCCGCTGTTGGGCCAAGTAAGAGGTTGCCAAAGATGGTTTTTGATAGCAAAACACCTTTTGTGATAGCCGTTGGCACAGGCAAGATAATCGCATTGATATCTGCCGCTGCGGCTTTATCATAAACAAGAAACTGCCCTTTACGTGGTTTTATTTGAAACGGTGATGGGTGGCAAATGGATTCAACAATATCCCCATTAATTCCTGCACAGTTAATGACTAAACGGGCAGAAAACTCACCTTTTGATGTGGTTAAATTCCATACTCCATCATTAAGTGCTCCGCCGCTTACCTCACAATGAAAACGGTATTCAGCCCCATGTTTCACAGCTTGAGTTAAATACGAAAGCGGTGTACTCCATGGGTCGATAACCGCCTCACCGGGAACAGAAACGGCTGCTAGAGCACCTTCCGCTAAATGTGGTTCTCTACGATAGAGCTCTTCTTTATCAATAATTGCCACATCTAATACATTGTTAGTGTGCGCTTGTTCGACTATCGAAGGTAATTTACTGAGTTGCTCATCATTCCATGCAACCACTAATGCTCCTGTTTCAAGAAGAGGTAAATTCATTTTTTCTCTAATTTCAATGAATTCACGATACCCTTCTTGCATGCACTCAAGCTCTAGACTCCCTGGTGTGGCGTCAAAACCTGTGTGTAATAGCGCACTATTTGCCTTACTTGCTCCCGAAAGGATGTCACCTCCACGTTCAAGTAACAACGTGTTGGCACCCATCAGTGTGAATTTACGTGTCACAGCACAGCCAATGACACCACCGCCGATGACAATGACATCCCAAATTTTTTTATTATTAATATCCATGGCTGAGATCCTTAACTTAAAACTTGTACACATAAAACCACACAATTCCCACAATCACAATAAATAAAACAACACAAAGCACAACAACAACCAAAGACTTACTCACATTGTTACTTTATTGTGATTTTTGTCACATTAGTGAAACTTACTGTGAGTTTTTTGTGGATTTTATTTCCGATTGAACGATAGTAAGCAAAAAAACAGACCCATTTACAACATTTATAACACTGGGAACATTGTGATGCTCAATCAACGTTATGCGGCTATCGATCAGGGAACAACGGGAACCCGGGTCGTTGTCTTTGAAGAAGGCGGCCATTATCACTCCCCTATGAGCATTCCTCATAAGCAAATCACATTAAATAGTGGTTGGGTTGAACACGACCCAGAGGAAATACTGGCAAACATCATTAAGTGCTTACACAGTTGTGAAGTTGTTGATGCTATTGGGCTTTGCCACCAAGGCGAAAGTATTGTGGCGTGGGATGCGGACAGCAAGCGCCCTTTATACAATGTGATTGTTTGGCAAGACTTACGGACAGAAAAAACTATCTCAATGCTCAAGGAAGCAGGGTTAGAGCCGCTGGTACAGTCTAAGTCAGGCTTACCGCTAGACCCTTATTTTTCCGCCAGCAAAATGGGTTGGATTATTGAAAATGTCGTCGGTGCGAAAACATTAGCGGATAAAAATAAATTACGCATTGGTACGATGGATGCATTCTTCCTCGACCGCTTATGTGGCGTATTTGTCACCGACTACAACTCAGCGTCTCGAACTTCATTACTCAATATTCATACCTTGGAGTGGGACCAAGAGCTATGTGACATTTTTGGTGTTCCCATCCATTGCTTGCCGCCTATTAAAGACAATATTGGTGACTTTGGCGCAATAAATCTTGATGGGCACCTCACACCAGTCACCGCCATTATTGTTGACCAATTTGCCGGCACATTCGGCCATGGTTGTCGTGAAAAAGGTGATGCCAAAATCACCTTCGGCACAGGCGCGTTCTTGCAAGCACTTACTGGCACCGATATTCCACAAACTCATAACAGTGGTTTATTACCGACACTCTGTTGGAAGTTTCCCAACCAACCCCCTGTCTTTGGCTTAGATGGTGGCGTATACAACGCAGCATCTGCCATTAATTGGGCTCGCAAAATCGGTTTGTTTGACTCATTCGATGAACTGGGTGATTTCAGGGCTGAATCCGCCATTAAACGTGGTCTTGCCTTTGTCCCAGCGTTATCTGGTTTAGGGTGCCCATACTGGGATCGCAGTGCCGCAGGTCTCTGGGCTGGGTTTTCATTAGATACTGACAAAAAAGACATGATGCAGTCTGTCTTGGAAGGTATAGCAGCACGCTCCGCTGAAGTTATTTTTGCAATGGAAAAAATTTCACCGCTAGGCCAATCAATCTCAGTCGATGGAGGGCTTTCTTCAAATCAATATTTTAAGCAATTTTTAGCTAATTTATTACAAAAAGACATTGAAGCACCAGCAAACCGTGAAGTAACCGCACTAGGCGCTGCCTTATTGGCTCGCAAAGGCATAGGGATCACTCACGAAATGGCGGTAAGACGCAACGCTACTGTGACACATCCTGATGGAACGAATATGCAAGGTGTGATGGAACAATATCGCGACATCATTGCCCGTTCTCGCCAATTAAGACACTAAAATAATAAAAGGAAACCCTGCCATGGCTGAATTCGGAAATTACATTATTTATTTGATTATGTGCGGAGCCATCATTGGCGCAGTCGCATCTATTGTGAAACCAACCAGTGAACTGGGGAAAGAGTTTGTTAACGGGATCTTTTCTATCGGCCCCGTATTTCTTGCTCAAGCGGGGATCATGGCCGCAGTTCCACTACTCTCACAGTTAATATCTTATGTACTCGGCCCCGTGTTTTCATCGGTCGGGTCTGATGTTTCAATCGCGGCTTTATCAATTATTGCGGTTGATATGGGCGGTTACCAGCTAGCTGATGCTTTGACAACTAATCGAGATATGTGGATCACGGCAATGTTGATCGGTTATACCTCAGGTGCCACCATTGTTTACCTGATCCCTGTAGGATTAACAATGTTAAATCGCAAAGATCATAAGTATCTTGCGCTTGGTGCAATGGCTGGGTTGATCTCAATACCATTTGGCGTACTCGCTTCACTGCTATTAATTACGTTCAATAATATTCCAGTCAGGGACATTATTTCTACGAACTCACCAGCGGCACATCAATTAACCTTAGATTTCTTTACCATGTTGCAATACTTGATGCCGCTGTTTGTATTCTGTTTTTTATTGGCTGCTGGGCTAAAATATCGCCCGATGTTAATGGTAACCGGCTTCCTGATTTTCGGTAAAATCATGGATGCATTCGTCAAATTAGTCTTAGCATTTTCCATTGTTGAGCACTTTACCGGAGTATTCACCAAAGTTTTCGGTGCATGGGGCTTCGACCCACTGTTTGCAGACCAAAATGAGCTATTCCGTGCCATCGAAATTGCAGGTTATATCGGTATTATGTTAGCGGGTACATTCCCAATTTGTTATTTGTTCCAACGCTACTGTAAACCTTTAGTACGTGCATTAAGTAACCGTTTAAAACTGAGTGATACGGGTTCTTTAGGATTTATTATGGTTATGGCAAACATTATTGCTACTTATCACTTATTCAAAGAAATGCGTGCGAGGGATAAAGTATTATGTGTCGCATTCGGTGTTTGTGCACAGGCAACCATCGGTGACCATCTTGCTTTCACCGCTAACTTCCAACCCACTCTCGTTTTACCTATTTTACTTGGTAAGTTGGTAGGCGGCTTCTTAGCGGTATTTATTGCGATTAAAATCTCAGTACCGCAGGCGATGCGTTATGAAGCTGAAGATGCAAAAGCAGCCGAAATAGTTAAAGAAGAAAGTGAACTCGCTGTTGCTAAACAACATTAATTAGCATTAACCATACTTATATATTTAAAGATAATTAGCTGTATGCCAAATATGAATACTCATAAAGTAGCATACAGCTTTTATTTATTAGTCTGAAATTAACTCAAACTCTCATCAATTATTAATATTGTACTCACTATATGGTTATCTATATTAGTCATCATTAACCATTACATTATTTATAGATACATAATTTGAAGGTAAATAATTACCTTAATTAATAAAATTTAGTGACAACAACTCATCAAAATAATTGTTCAAAAAGAAAGGCACCTCAATAACAATTATATTGAAGTGCCTTAAAATCGATATCATTAATTAAAATGAGAATTATTTCGCTTTAACGTTCCCAATAAGACTCTTCTAAGCTATCTTCTTTTTCAGGTAAGCCACGAGTCAAACGAGGCGAATGCTGAGTTAATACTTGATAACTTACACGATTAGCATATTTACATACTTGAGCTAAAGAAGAATACGTTAAGTATTGGCGCTCATGTTTACTGGAATTAGGCACATTAGAACGGTGGTAAGAATTGGCGGTAATATCGTGAAGTAATGCCGATAAAGCCCCGTCTCCCGCCCCATTTGTGTTCATTATTTTCTCAGGTCCCCCCATATAAGGCTCGATATGAGAGAAAATTCGTAATGGAACTTGGCAATCTTGCTGGCGCATTGCTCGGCTAAACTCGTACAAGTTAAATTCTGCAATTGCCCCCGGTAATAGTGGATGTTGCGTCGTACGTTTATAGGCGTCTTCGGTGTAGCCTGCCATATACAGGCCTGATGGGCCCGCCGTACATAAAACTAAATCTACCCAGTCTAATGCCATATTAGAGGCAAGTAATGGGTCACTCAGCCCTGTCAGTTCCTGTGCTTCGTCTTCATTCATTGCAACTACTGAAATATGTTCCGCTAAAAAATCACGCCAAAACTGAGGGTCTTGAGCAATAACAAATTTAGTTCCGAGCGTTAACACAACGGGGACATTGTGCTTTTTCGCATATGCAATAGCCTGCATAGTCGCATCAGGCATGGTTTCTCCGGGTTTACAGCGGACTAAATAAGCCGTTAATACCAATGCAGAAGCCCCAGCAATAATGTCCTCGGGAATGCTATTTGGGTGCAAGCGATTCATATGGCCAGGGCTGATAGCAAACGTTCGCTCGCCATTTTCAGTGATCAAGGTAAAACAGCGCCCGATAGGGCCATCCACACCTTGTAGAAAATTCAAATCCATGCGACTTGAGGTGTGACATAAATAGCGATACGCATAGCTACCAATTTGGATGCTATTGCACATTGTGCCCAATAAAACTGACCTGTCATCGGCTAAAACCGAATAGTTGTGCAGCGTATTGCCAATCGTTCCACCTGCAAACTCATGAGTAATCAAGGCATTATCTGTAAGTTCTTTATACAAAGCTTCGGCGACATCGTCTTCAATAACCAGCGAATGCCCCTTACTCAATTGATAGCGCTGAATGAAGTCGTCATCCACTTTCGCTTCAATATCGACTAATGTTTGGTCGATACCAACAATATAGGACTTACAATTCTCATCATCCGCCAATGTTTCTTTTAAAGGCTGTAATAAAGGATCTCTGAGACTAACAGGAAAATAGTGTTTTGACTTGCGTTGACCGGGGAATTTCATAATTAGAAGATTAACAATGGAACATCACCCTATTCTAGCACGATAAAATAAAGCCAGCACCTGCAAAGAAGGCACTGGCCCCATTGTTTGTCATTTGGAAGTTATTTTATTGATTTTGATATTTATAATCGCGATAAAGCTCCCGACTTAACACAAATGCACAGCTCAAAATTAAACCGAGTATTGCGCTTAATGCAACAATTAACGATGATTTTGGTGAATCTTTATGCAACGGTAAGTCTGGCGTTAAAATAAACTTAACGGGTGTAAAATCTAATTCTTTAGCGGTTACTTCTTGTAAATTATCAAGGTAAATTTTACGGTTCTGTAAATTTTCGCTCATCAATGCCAAATCACGATTTTGAGTTTCAATCAGTAATTTTTTCTCTAAAGCTTCAGTCCCTAACGCAATAGGGTAATCAGGGTCATCATTGATAGCAACAGATTCGCTGGCGATCGGTTTTTCAATTCCAGCGGCTTTTGCAATATCAACAGCTCGTTTAAGCCTTTCAACCTTAACATCGTATTCAGTTTGAATTTTGCTGACTTCACGTTTTAGTGACTCACTGGCATAAATAAGTTTCTCTGAAATCATATTATCGATTTCAACTTTTAGCTGTTGCCTTACTTTCGATGCACTATAACGAATATAGCCTTCAAGTAAATCTTGGGCTTCAGTTGGCAACGGAGCAGTGAAGCTTAAAACAATATCATTTGAAGTACTATTTTTTTCTTTTGACAGATCTTGAATTTTAATATCATTCGAAATGATTGAATTTACTAGCCTTTGCTGAGCGATAACATCATCTTTTGGGTCAATTTTCTCTGCCAGATTATGGTAATAATCAGTACTTCTTATATAACTTTCTTGATTAACTTTCGAACGATACTGGTCAACAAATGCATTAAAAATACGTTGAGCACTTAAATCAATCGGAATATCTAATACATCCAGTTGAGCTTTAAATGCGTTAACTTCTTTGAGCTCTTCAGATGCAGGAGGAATGACAATAGCAGTACTGCTCCATTTTTGAGGTAATAGTTTTACAACACCAACACTCACCACAATACAAACAACCGTAAATATAAGAATCAAAAATTTATGTTTTAACAAAATGGAAAACAAGGCCATTAAATCAATTTCATCGTTTTGCTGTATTTGAAATTGATGAGCAGAAGGTGACTTCTGCTCTATATTACCTTGTGGTGGCTGCTGCTTATTGCTCATATTAATTCCAAAAGACATAACATTTATTCAATCATTTATAATTTCAGATAAGTGATTATAGACTATAATCAGCTTATTGATATATCGATAAGCAAACTTTTCTGCATTAATTTACTGAATTGATTACTTTAGAACATCTTGAATTAATGAATTAATCATATGAATGCTATTCGGATTATCATTTAATGCCGGTATATAATTATATTTGTTACCACCACTACTCATAAAAAACTCTTTATTTTGCTCGCTAATTTCTTCTAATGTTTCTAGGCAATCAACTGAAAACCCTGGACAAATGACCTGAACGGATTTTACGCCTTGGGAGGGTAATTCATGCATAGTTTTATCCATGTAAGGCATCAACCAAGGCTCACGTCCAAAACGTGACTGATAGGTGAGCATGACTTTATCGCTTGGGTAATTCAACGCCTCACGGAGTGCCTCTGCCGTTTTTTCGCACTCTTGCTGGTAAATATCACCTGTATCGCAATAACGCTGTGGAATGCCATGGAACGACAATATTAGCCTATCGGGTTCACCATGCAGGGCAAAGCTTGCTTCTATCGAGGCCACTAAAGCTTGAATATAAGCAGGATGTGTCGCATAGCTACGAATGAATTGCACGCTTGGAATGGTACGTCTACTTTCAAACGCTCGGGTTAATGCATCATAAACCGCTGCAGTTGTCGTGCAGGAATACTGTGGATACAGTGGAAGAACCACTAAGTCGGTAACACCTTGGTCTAGCAAACTATCTACCGCACTTTTAATTGAAGGCGAACCATAGCTCATGCCTATCTCTACAGCAATATTAGGCAATAACTCTGCTAACTTTTGTTTTTGACGCAAAGAATAAACCAGTAATGGTGAACCACCTTCTAACCAAATAGACTTATATAACTTCGCCACTTTAGAAGAGCGAAGAGGCAAAATCGCCCCATGTAAAATCGGCTTCCAAATCAAGCGCGGTACATCAATAACGCGTTTATCACTAAGAAATTCAGCTAAATAGCGTTTCACTGCTGAGGTTGTTGGGGCATCAGGGGTTCCTAAGTTTGCTAACAAAATGCCGTATTTTTTTTCTGACATGAAACAACTCCTAATTGATAATTATTCCCAACTTTAGCACAGTTAATTAACGATTTTTGTCACCAAGTGGTATAAAAAAGAAAGGCAGCGATCATCGCTGCCTCCATATAATACCTTATACTTAAAATAATTCGAATTGCAGTTACAATTACTGCAACACAAAGCATAGTTAGTACAAATATTAACCTAAAATTTTCGCCAGTTCTTCACTAACTTCAGACACTTTACGTGTACCATCTAATTTGAAGTACTTGGTGTTCCCTTGTTTAGCTTCATTTTGGTAATACGCAATTAAAGGTGCAGTTAATGCATGATATTCAACCAGACGCTTACGCACGGTGTCTTCTTGGTCATCTTTACGGATGGTTAGTTCTTCACCTGTTACATCGTCTTTGCCTTCAACCTTTGGTGGGTTAAAGTTGATGTGATAAACACGGCCTGATGGTGCATGTACACGACGGCCAATAATACGCTCAACAATGATTTCGTCTGGTACATCAAACTCCAGTACATTATCAACCGTGATACCCGCTTCTTTCATCGCATCCGCTTGTGGGATTGTACGAGGGAACCCATCCAACAAGAAGCCATTGCGGCAGTCATCTTGTTTGATACGCTCTTTAACTAATGCGATAACTAATTCATCAGTAACTAATTTACCGTTATCCATCAGCTCTTTAGCTTGTAAGCCGAGTTCGCTCCCTGATTTAACAGCGGCACGTAACATGTCACCTGTTGAAATTTGAGGGATCCCAAACTTTTCCATAATAAATTGAGCTTGAGTGCCCTTACCAGCGCCTGGAGCGCCAAGCAGAATGATACGCATTGCGTAAACCCCTTGCTATTTAGATTTTTATAATTTGAAAAGAAAACAAGCTACCATACCATTAGCATACGGCTTTACTCAAGAACACACGTAAACGATTTCGCATTTATCTTTTTTCGCAAAAGAAAAAAACCACGCTAAAGCACAAGCAAAAGCGCGGTTTATGCTCAATATCGAAAATATCAAATTAAATTACTTTAGAAGTAATTCATTGATTTTACGAATAAATAGGTTTGGATCTTCCAATGTACCACGTTCTGCTAATAATGCTTGATCCAACAATACATCTACCCAATCAGCAAACACAGATTCATCTGACACTTCTGCGGCTTTTTTCACCAATGGATGTGTTGGGTTCAATTCGAAGTTATATTTTACTTCTGGCGCGGCTTGCCCTGCTGCTGCAAACAGTTTTGCCATTTGTGTGCTCATTTCATCCGCATCTGTCGTAACAATGGCAGGCGTATCCGTTAAGCGATGTGTGAGTTTAACTTCTTTAACACGCTCACCAAGGAATGATTTAACGCGTTCAACAAATGGCTCTAATTGCTTATCCGCTTCCTCTTGCTCCGCTTTGTTTTCATCCGCTAGCTTATCTAATGACTCGTCTGCTTTACTCACGGATTGGAACTGTTTACCGTCGAATTCAGACAGATAGTTCATCATCCATTCGTCAATACGGTCAGATAACAGTAGGACTTCAATACCTTTTTTACGGAATAGCTCAAGGTGTGGGCTGCCTTTCGCCGCCGCATAGCTATCTGCAGTGATGTAATAAATTTTATCTTGGCCTTCAACCATGCGGCTTACATAATCTTCTAAAGATACGTTCTGTACGCTGCTATCGGTATGAGTTGTTGCAAAACGCAGAAGTTTAGCAATAGTTTCACTATTTGCCATATCTTCCGCAGGGCCTTCTTTCATCACCAAGCCAAATTGTTGCCAGAAGGTTTGGTATTTTTCTGTGTCAGATTTAGCCAGTTTCTCAAGCATTTGCAGAACACGTTTCGTTAATGCGCTGCGTAAACTACGAGTTAATGCGCTGTCTTGCAGTATTTCACGAGACACGTTCAGTGGTAAATCATTGGAATCCAACACCCCACGAATAAAACGCAGGTAATTAGGCATAAACTGTTCTGCGTCATCCATAATAAATACGCGTTGAACATAGAGTTTCAAGCCGTGCTGTTGGTCACGATTCCATAGGTCAAATGGCGCTTTAGACGGCACATACAGCAAGCTCGTATACTCTTGCTTACCTTCTACACGGTTATGTGACCATGTTAGTGGGTCTGCGTAGTCATGGGAAATATGTTTATAGAATTCAGCGTATTCTTCGTCTGAAATTTCAGATTTGCTACGAGTCCACAATGCTTTCGCTTGGTTAATTTTTTCCCAAGTTACCGTACCGTCTTCTTCATTTTTTTCTTCGATTTCAACTGGTAAAGCAATATGGTCAGAATATTTGCTAATCACTGAACGTAAGCGCCAGTTATCCAGATATTCCTTTTCATCATCGCGCAAATGCAAAGTGATTTCAGTGCCGCGTTCCGCTTTTTCAATATCAGCGATGGTGTATTCACCTTCACCAGCAGATTCCCAGAACACACCTTCATCGACAGGGGCACCAGCTGCGCGGCTACGTACAGTCACTTTATCAGCCACAATAAATGCAGAATAGAAGCCCACACCAAATTGACCAATCATTTGGCTATCTTTGACTTGGTCACTACCTAATGACTCTAAGAATGCTTTTGTGCCTGACTTCGCGATAGTGCCGAGGTTTTCAATCACCTCTTCACGGCTCATACCGATACCGTTATCACTGATGGTCAATGTACCTTTTTCTTTATCGGCACTAATACGCACGCGCAGGTCACCATCGTTTTCATACAGTTCTGGTTTAGATAATGCACGAAAACGCAGTTTATCCGCCGCATCTGATGCGTTGGAGATCAATTCACGTAAGAAAATCTCTTTATTTGAATAAAGAGAGTGGATCATTAATTGGAGGAGTTGTTTAACTTCTGATTGGAAACCACGAGTTTCCTGTCCTTTCATACTCATTAATCGCCTCTATTTCATCAATCTAATTGGATAGGTTTGACTTATCGATGCAGATTAGTTGGGGGCAAAAAAATAGAATTCAACCACTAACCACAAATTAGAAGCTAAATTAATATGAGTGAAAGGAAATGACCGAAGACTACGATGCTTTTGCTTGAAGGATATTTTTGAATTAAGGGTTTTGCTTTGAGGGGTTTGCCTTTAAATTTTAAAAACAGCACCTCACCATCATCCTCTAAATAATTTGTGCCGTAGCTAGGCGTCGAATGCATTAATCCCTGGGAGCATACACAAGTATGTGACTAGGGTTGATGCATGAAGACAACAACGCTACGGCGCAAAGAATGACGAGGACTTTAGAGCCGTTGGCGCCCCGCCAACGAGTGAGAAAGTGTGGTTCCATCAACCATTTCCAACTCCCCCCCCACAGGCACCCCGTGTGCAATTCGGCTCGCAGCCACCCCATATTGCGCGCACATTTGGCCAATATAGTTTGCTGTCGCTTCACCTTCAACCGTTGGGTTGGTTGCTAAAATCACTTCATTGATAGTCTCTGATGCCAAACGCTCTTCTAGTCTATCAAGACCGATATCCATTGGGCCAATACCATCAAGTGGTGACAAATGCCCCATCAGCACAAAATAACGCCCGGAAAATTGCCCGGTTTGTTCTATTGCATAGATATCTGCTGGGCTTTCAACAATACAAATCAAACCATTTTGTTGGCGGCGAGGGTTATCGCAGATATTACAGACCTCTTGTTCTGTAAATGTTCTGCAATCACGGCAGTGACCTATTTCAGACATGGCACGAGTGAGCGATTGCGCTAAACGCATTCCCCCACTGCGGTCACGCTGTAAAAGATGAAAAGCCATTCGCTGCGCTGACTTGGGGCCAACCCCTGGGAGACAGCGCAGAGCTTCCATCAAAGATTCAAGAAGCGGACTTGTTTGCATTAGAATGGCATCTTAAAGCCTGGTGGTAATTGCATACCACTGGAAACACTTGCCATTTTTTCTTTCTGCGTTTCTTCGATACGACGAGCAGCATCATTAAATGCCGCAGCAATCAAGTCTTCTAACATTTCTTTGTCGTCTTCGAGTAAGCTAGGGTCAATTTCAACACGGCGGCAGTTGTGTGAGCCGTTAATCGTCACTTTAACTAAGCCAGCACCAGATTCGCCTGTAGCTTCTAGTTGAGCGATTTCTTCCTGAACTTTTTGCATTTTATCTTGCATTTGCTGGGCCTGTTTCATCAGGTTACCCAATCCACCTTTACCAAACATAGTTATCTCTCACAACTGAGGCTACAGCTTAACAATGAGACTGTAGCGTTAAACGGGGCGAATACTCTCTTCATCTAATTGCGCATCAAACATTGAGCGCAGTTTTTGAATCGTTTTATCCGCAATAATAGACTGGCGCGCTTGTGCCAGTTTTTCTTCATAAATCGCCTGTCGCCATTCTAGCGGGGTTTTCACCTCGCTATTATCATCATGAACGATTTTCAGTTCAACAGTACGACCATATAGTTCGCTCAGAGCTTCTTCCAATGCTTTATGTGCCGATGGTTTATCGAGGTGCTTCTGAGCCGAGCGCAAATGTAAAACAATTTGCGACTCACTTAATTCTTCTATATATGAATTCAAAGCTAATTGTTCAACCAGTTTGGGAATATTTAATTTTGCGATTTTCCCAGACCAGCTATCACGAATTCGCCCTTCCTCAATAATTTTAGCGGCTAATTCAGGCGTTTTTTCATATTCCAACGCCTCTTTGATTTCACTTGGCGTTGTTATTGCCTCTTTTGGTGCCATCGCCTCTTCATTTTGAGGCTTCCATTGGTACTGCTTTGATTTTTGTGGTTTTGCTGCCTGAGCCGCTTTATTTACCACATTTTGTTGATGTTTGCTGGTCACGGCGGCCAGCCTTTCCAGTGCTGATGCCGCCGGCTTAGCCCTTTCAGGCATCACCGGTTTAGCCTTTTTTGGGCTAGGATCCTCACTTTGTGGAGATTGTAGCGCCTGCCTAGCCTTCAATAACTGTAATGTTGGGCTATTGTCTGGCAGATTTTCTGCTCGTGCTTGAACAGGAGGCACCCTTTGCACCATATTTGGTGCAGCAGGCGATGCCGATTGAACAGCCGCCTGCGTAATAACTTTTGGTGGAGCTTCAATTTCAGCAATCACATTTTTCGGATGAAAAGCTAATGCACGTAACAATGCCATTTCAACCCCCATACGCCGCTCAGGAGCATAAGGGAGTTCTTTTCTTCCAACTAATAACGTTTGGTAAAACAGTTGGAGATCTGCAGGAGAAATTACCCTTGCGACCTGCCGTAGCCGCCCTTCTATCGATGATGGGTCTGTTTCTTGTTCAGCAGGAAGCAGTTGGATCATCGCGATACGGTGTAATTGCGACAAAACTTCCACCAGCAAGTTTTCCCAATCCGCACCGCGACTAGCAGCTTGCTCTACCTGTTCCATCACCGCCATGCTATCGGCACGTACTAACGCTTCAATAATCGCTAATGGCTGTTCATCATCAAGGGTTCCTAGCATTTGGCTAACTATATCAGCCGTTACTTTCCCTTGCCCCATCGCAATGGCTTGATCAGTTAAGCTTAATGCATCACGTAAACTGCCATCCGCCGCTCTTGCAATGAGCTGGCGAGCTCGTTGGTCATGTTCAATATTTTCTGCATTCAGAATAAGTTCAAGCTGTTCACTGATTTGTGTGACATCTAATGCTTTTAGGTGGAATTGCAAACAGCGAGACAAAATGGTCACGGGGAGTTTTTGCGGGTCCGTCGTCGCTAACAAAAACTTCACATGTTCAGGCGGTTCTTCAAGGGTTTTTAATAACGCATTGAAACTATGACGAGACAACATGTGTACTTCGTCAATTAAATAAACTTTGAAGCGCCCACGTGCCGGCGCGTATTGGACGTTGTCTAATAATTCACGAGTATCTTCGACTTTAGTTCGGGAAGCCGCGTCAATTTCAATTAAGTCAACAAATCGCCCTTGCTCTATTTCAAGGCAGTTGGCACATTTACCACAAGGTGATGCAGTGATCCCTGTTTCGCAATTAAGGCCTTTGGCAAATAGGCGAGCAATCGTCGTTTTTCCTACACCACGTGTACCGGAGAAAAGATAGGCGTGATGAAGCCGCTGATGCGTTAGCCCATTAGCGAGTGCAGTCAAAACGTGCTGTTGGCCAACAACGTCTGAAAATTTTTGGGGGCGCCACTTACGGGCAAGTACCTGATAGCTCATGGATTCCACTGTCATTTAACATGGTACGTGAATATATATAATCATAGTACCATGCTACCACAGCCTCAACCTATACAGCGAGACTGTGATAAAAATAGAGGAAAAATAAAGATTAGTGGCCTGGGAATTCAACAAGGCTATAAGAAGAAACACCTTCTTTTTGCAGGCGCTCAACGCCGCCAAGGTCAGGTAAACAGATGATAAATGCGGCATCAACAACATTAGCACCGAGTTGTTTGATCATTTTAACTGTCGCTTCCACTGTACCACCTGTGGCAAGTAAGTCATCAACCACTAAGACATTATCTTCAGGGCTGATACTATCTTTATGGATTTCAAGTGTATCCGTGCCATATTCAAGGTCGTAAGTCATACTCAATACTTCACGTGGTAATTTCCCTTTTTTACGTACAGGGACAAAACCTACGCCTAAACGTAATGCAACTGGAGCGCCGAATAGAAAACCACGCGCTTCAGTTCCTACAATTTTAGTGACGCCTTTATTTTGATAATGTTCCACTAACATATCAATCGTTGCTTGGTATGCAGCAGGGTTATTTAATAAAGTCGTAATGTCACGAAAGATCACACCTTCGATTGGATAATCTTGGATAGATGCGATACTTTCTTTAATCAATTGCAGTTGTTGCTCTTTAGCGGTCATAATAAAAGCCATGTAGTAAACACGAAAGTGTAGAATCTATGTAAAGTACCATAAAAATGCAATAAGAAGCCGTCAATTTGGCATCAGTTTTGTTGCTGAATATCAATTTTCCGCTATTTTTCACATTTAATGAGAACAAAAAATGAAAATTCCCGCTCTTTTGGATGCGTTAAAAAAGCAAATTGATGAATTGAAAACACGAGTGGAGCCCATAAAAGACCTTGAGTTTTCACATTCACGTTTCGATATGCAATTGTTTAGCCGCAAATCAAGCCGTTTAGGGGATTGCCAAAATGAATTACAGACGTTGTACCAGCAATTGTGCCATAGCGTAACGTTAAACCACACTGAGCAAGTTAATTTTCTTACTGAAAAAATCGTCCATCAAATGCAGGCAATTTCACGAGAGATCTCTACACAAGCTTTACGCGAAAAAGAATCAAATTTTACTAAGAAAAAGGAACAAGTTGATTTATATGAACGTTTATCACAACACCAAGACTATGAACGACGCTTGCAGGCCATGGTGAGTGAAAAAGAACTTCATTTAAGTGAGCTAACCGACCACCGTTCGCAGCACCAGTGCCAAAAAGAACTCGCTGTACTCGCAGGCCGTTTGTACCGTTGCCGCCAAGCACTTTTGCGTATTGAAAAAGCCATTGAACATCAAGAAAATCAATATTTTGATTAAATCTTAGAAGGAATCAGTATGAGTTCACTCAAGGATGCTCCACAAGAAATCCAACTTGCTGTTGATTTAATCTACTTATTAGAGACGTCTGAGATAGACACCGATGTAGTTCTCAAAGCACTTGAAATCGTGAAAAATGATTATATTGCAAAACAAGTGCAAGCAGCAAAAACTGCCTGCACCAAAGAAACTTAATGAGTTTAGTGCGTTTTATCATCACTATCTTTAGGTGTTCGCTTCACTTCTTGCACTTCATCACCTTTACTATTGTGTAAATGCACTTCTAACTGATTGAATGCAATATCAATATCATTTTCTCGACATAGTTTGTCTATCGCACGGTTCACTTCATCGCTGGTTACGCCACGGTCACCAATCTGCCGTACATAAAAACGTAATTCGTGATCTAACGTGCTTGCACCAAAACTGGTGAAATAGACATTAGGAGCAGGTTCAGTCATTACCTTGCTATTATTGGTTGCCGCAGACAATAAAACGCGTTTCACTTTATCAAGATCAGAGCCATATGCCACACCGATCGCTATGGTGATACGTGTGACGGTGTCCGATAGCGACCAGTTGATCAACCGTTCAGTCACAAAAGCCTTATTAGGAATGATCACTTCTTTGCGATCAAAATCAACGATGGTTGTCGCACGAATGCGAATTTTACTAACTGTTCCTGAATAGGTCCCAATAGTGACGGTGTCGCCAATACGGATCGGCCGCTCAAACAGTAAAATGATCCCTGAAACAAAGTTGGCAAAAATTTCCTGTAAGCCAAACCCTAACCCGACGGTTAAAGCAGCGGCTAACCATTGCAATTTGTTCCATGTCACGCCAATCATACCTAATGAGGCAATCGCGCCAATCCCCACGATAATATAAGTTAATATTGTCGTGATCGCATAAGTAGAGCCCTGACGGAGTTTTAACCGTGATAACACCAATACTTCCAGTAACCCAGGGAGATTTCGCGTCATCACCCAAGACACAATGATAATCACAAGAGCTAAAATTAAATTCGCTAAGGTTACGAATTGTAAGATATTTCCCCCTTCTGCCGATGTGGCGGTATAGCTCCATAAGTTCACGCTATCTAAGAAAGAGAAAATGGTGATGAAGTCAGACCAAATTGCATAAAACGCTAACGCAAAGATAATAAACAACACCATCGTTGTGAGACGTAATGATTGCTGGCTAATCAGCTCAATAGTCATTGGTGGCTCTTTAATTGGCTCGTTTTCAGTATCTTCTTGCTTCGACATCGCACGGCGTTCTATGGCACGTTGATATGCTAATTTACGAGCAACCAGTGTTAAGCCTCTCAAACACGCGCTATAAGTGATATACCATAGGAGTAATAGGTATAAACTGTCGATCCAACGGTTTGCCAAGCGCAATGTGGTGTAATAATACCCCGCCATCATTAAGCCCACTAAAATTAATGGCGAAAATGTCAACAATGTCACAACGATACTGCGCGTTAAGTGACTCCCTTTCTCTTGCCAAACTTGTTTGCAAAATGGAATAGTAAAGATGCACAGTAGAATAAGAGAAACCAGCACGATCAACTGGCCAATCACGTCCTCAGACACTTTCAGTGGGTTGCTAACACCATAAGTAGAAAAGAAAATGAGTGGCAATAGAGGAATAGATAGCCTGATCATCCTGCGTCGAGTCTGGGATATTTTTTCTTTTTCGATACCAAAGTGTTTTTGTGCAATACCTTGTGGTTTTAATACTCGGAAAGTCAGCTCAAATAATGCCCAAAATATCGCCAATTGTTGGCAAAATTGCCAAAAGAATGGCCCTTGCACATTCCCTGTTTTCAAAAACCAATAGCCAAATGCCAGTAAAAACAGTGAAATAGGTAATGTTTGCATTAATGTTAACAACAGTGCCAACGGGGTACTTAATACACTGTCATTACGTAAGCTGGAAAGCCGTTGGTCAATATCCTGCAGTCGGTTACTAATTTTGCGATTAAACCAAATAAACAGTAATGCGACTAAAACCAGTGGAACAACGACCAATAATGAAGCCGTCACTCCACGCTTAATACTACGATTCGATAAACTAAAATCAAAATTATGAATCTGTGCTGCCGCAGCTTCAGGAAAACCTTTAACCCATTCCAAATCCATCGGTTTATTACTATTCACCCAAAATATTTGCTGCGCCAAGGTATTTTCAAGAGACCCCACTACACTCAATAATTGGTTTTGATCAAGTTGCAAGTTGATTGCTTGGGAAATTTGCCCGCCAAGCTGCTGGTTGAGTTCATCTAATAACCCACGACGTACTTCCAATAGTTTCAATAACGTAGATTTATCCTCAGCGGATAATAATGCGCTATTTGCCAGCTCATCCCCTGTTTTTACCTCAAATTGCTGTTCCAACTTAGTAATATAATCATTAGGTTGATAAAGCTCATCACGCTGTTGGTTAATATCAAATTGCTCAAGCCGCAAATCAGCAATCGTTGTGGGTAAATTTTTCGTTAAAATGTCTGGCGGCAAGTCAATTTGTTGTTGAAATAAAATTCGTGAGAGCAATAAGCTACCGCGTAATACATTAATTTGCTCTTTTAAATTTCGTTCGGACTGCGTCGCTCTTTCAAGCCATGTTTTAACTCGAATACCATTTTGCACCAGTTTATTGCTATTTTCGGTCACTGCGATTAAACGGTCACTGAGCGCATTATTAATCGCAATTTCTTTTTGAATAATGGGATTCTGTTGCGCTTCAATATCGGTTTCAGAAGTACTCAGCGCCTCGCGTACCGTTGATTGGGAGTCATTTAGTCGGCGATGGCTAATCGCATTTTGTACTTGCTGAATATGGTGTTCCAATTGCTCAATATATGCTGCGGTATAATCACGTTGTTTTTGCAGCACATCTTGTAATTGAGTGTTAGCCTGTAGAATACGTTTTTGATATTCATTTTGTTGCTGCAATAAATACTGTTCAACTTGCAGCATGGTAATTTGAGTAGGTCTTAAATTCACAGATTCATTCAATGAACTATTTAGCTCATTGCGAATTTCTTGTAAGCGCCTCGCATTTTCCAACATCATCGCTTGTGCCCTTTCAGGCTGTGTCTGTAAGCCAATTAATTGGCTACTATAGGTTGCAAGGTCATTTTGTTCTGTTTGCAGATTTTCTAAATAAGAGGCTTGTAATGCTTCTAGTTGTGAAAGAGAACTATCTTGTATTTTTCGTAGGAAATTTTCGGTGCGTTGCTCATTTTCATTTTTTATTTGCAACAAACCTTGTGCTGCTTGTTTCGATTCTTCACTCGCGCTATTCAGTTTTTTTTGCAGTTCAGCCGTTCGCTGTTCGAGTTTATCCAGCTCGTTATAAAAATCTGAGGTTTTTTCCAGATCAGCGAGAGCAAGTTTATCTTCCTCACTGAGTGAACTTTTTTTATTCAATGCGTTGAGCGCATTTTTTATTTCATTCTTATCAGGTAAGTTATTTGATGTTAATGCCGTAATTGAACTGGAAAAAGATATGATGAAAAAAAACAGTGTTATTGATACTAACTGCCGCCACTTCCATTGTTGTTTCATCATAATGGCATTCCTTTATACAAATAATAATATTGTTTAATTAAACCAAAGTGCCGATAGTCGCCTACCAACACTTACTTTCACCTAATTAAACACATTTTACGTAAAATGTTAGAAAGTTAATACTTTATCTGCCGTTAATGTCCAGCTTGCAAGCTCGACTAACGTGCCTACCTCAACACCATCAGCAAGGGTTAACTCACTTACACCTCGGGCATCTGTACAAGTTTTACATAATTTAATGGGGACATTTTGTGCCGTTAAAATCTCTAACATTTGTTGAAGATTATAGCCTTCTTTCGGCTTTTGAGCTGCCAAACCTGCGGTCACAGCATCTGACATCAGAAATATTTTTAAATCTAACTGCGGCTCTTGCTCTTTTAACGTTATCGCTAATCGCAATGAGTTGAACAATATTTCACTGCCGTAAGGTGCGCCATTAGCAATAATCAAAATAGAGGTCATATTGTACTCCACTTATTCAGTTTGAATGGGTTTTAACCGGATTGCGGTATTACATTTTAGTGTTTCTAATAGTGTATCAACCAATGTAATTGTATGTTGATTAGTATTAAAATTTTCTGATTGGAGTAGCCAGTTTTCTAACAAACCAGACATTAATGAACGGATCATAATCGCAGCACATTCCACATCAAGATCAGCAGGAAGTTGACCTGCATCAATACAGGCAGTCAAGTTATCAACTATTCGACATTGACTTGCGACATAATTAGCGCGTTTAAAATCAACTAACTCTGCCATTTCGCCAACTAATTCACACTTCAAAAAGAAAATTTCCATCAACGCGCGGTTTTTAGGGCTTTCAATAAAATCAGTCAAAATATAAACTAATAATTCTCTTAGTATTGAAAGTGGATCATTGGTATATTTAGAACGATAATATTCTTCAGCTTGTACTATTTGGTTATCACCAAATTCACAAGCTTGATAAAAAAGATCAACTTTGTTTTTGAAATGCCAATATATTGCACCTCGGGTAACCCCCGCTGCTTTTGCAATATCGGCTAATGATGTGGCAGAAACTCCTCGTTCAGAGAATGTTTTGATGGCAGCATCTAATATTTCCTGACGGGTTTCTTCAGCCTGTTGTTTAGTTTTTCGTGCCATTGTGACCCGTTTCTATCGAAAGCTGATTTACATACATTCGTGTATGTTTGTACTATAGCATAGTGATAAATCATATTGTTTACCATTTTTCTTATTTTTGTTTTGAACTCATATTGATTAATTGAGGTTAACTTATGCGAAAAAACAGAGGGGTGTTACCTCTGGCTCTGTTAGTTCTTTCAGGTGGCTTGGCTTTATCTGGTTGTAACGATGAACAACAAGGTGGCGGAGAACGCCCGGCGCCTGAAGTAGGAATTGTTACGCTTAAAGCCGAACCTCTGACTCTCAAAACCGAGTTACCAGGCCGTACATCCGCATTTCGTGTTGCCGAGGTTCGCCCTCAGGTTAGTGGCATCATATTGAAACGCAACTATAAAGAAGGTAGCGACGTAGAAGCAGGGACATCTTTATACCAAATTGACCCAGCACCATTCCAAGCAACCTATGACAGCGCAAAAGCGGAACTTGCAAAAGCACAAGCCAATGCGAATCTGGCTGCATTAACGGTGAAGCGTTATAAACCATTGTTAGGTACTAATTACATTAGTCGTCAGGAATACGACGAAGCGACCTCAACCTATGCACAAGCACTTGCTGCCGTCAAAGCGGCTGAAGCTGCGGTTGAAACGGCACGTATCAACCTGAATTATACCAAAGTAACTGCACCGATCAGCGGCCGTACCGGTAAATCGAACGTGACTGAAGGGGCTTTAGTATCCACAGGACAAGCCACTGAATTAATGCGTGTTCAGCAACTTGATCCTATCTATGTTGACGTAACACAATCGAGTGACGATTTTTTACGTCTCAAAAATGAGATAGCGAAAGGCGCTGTACAGCGAGAATCAGGGAAAGCACCTGTCAGTTTGATCAACAACAACGGTCAAGAATACGCACAAAAGGGTGTTCTGGAATTCTCTGATGTCACTGTTGATGAAACAACAGGGTCTATCACCATGAGAGCCATGTTCCCTAACCCGAACAAAGAGTTACTTCCGGGTATGTTTGTTCGTGCTGTATTAGAAGACGGTGTTATTGAAAAGGCGATTCTAGTTCCACAACAAGGCTTGACTCGTACGGCTCAAGGAACTTCTCAAGTCATGGTTGTTGGCGCAGAGAATAAAGTTGAAGTCAGAAAAGTTAAAGCAGGACAAGCAGTTGGCAACAAATGGCTGGTAACTGAAGGTCTACAAGCAGGTGATCGTGTCATTGTCATCGGCTTACAAAAAATCAAACCAGGAATTGTTGTGAATCCTAAGGAAGCAAACTTAGAAACGCAATCCATAGACAATCAGGCAAAACCTGAAGAAAAGTCTAAATAAGGGAGCGGCTGATTAATGCCTAAGTTTTTTATAGAAAGACCAATTTTTGCGTGGGTAATTGCAATTATCACCATGCTTGCTGGTCTGTTGGCAATTATCCAGTTACCTGTTTCGCAGTACCCGACCATCGCGCCACCGGCTGTTTCTATTTCAGCTAACTATCCGGGAGCGGATGCTGAGACGGTACAAAATACAGTAACGCAGGTTATCGAACAGAACATGAACGGTATCGATAACTTGGTATATATGTCATCGAGCAGTGATTCATCAGGTTCTGCTAGCATTACGCTAACATTTGAAGCAGGAACTGATGGTGATATCGCGCAAGTACAGGTGCAAAACAAATTGCAACTGGCGATGCCATTGTTGCCACAAGAAGTTCAGCAGCAAGGTATTAGTGTCGATAAATCAACTAGTTCATTCTTAATGGTTGCGGGTTTCGTTTCTAGCGATGGCTCAATGGGGCAATACGATATTGCCGACTACGTAGGGTCAAATATTAAAGACCCACTTAGCCGAGTTAACGGTGTAGGTGAAACTCAACTGTTCGGTACCCAATATGCAATGCGTATTTGGTTAAAACCAGAGCAACTCGTTAAGTACAACATGACCACAACAGATGTCATTAATGCGATCAAGGTACAAAATAACCAAGTCGCAGCAGGGCAACTCGGTGGTTCACCGTCTGTAGCAAACCAGCGTTTAAACGTTTCTATCATTGCGCAGACACGTTTAAATAGCCCTGAAGAATTTAGCAATATTCTATTACGTGTAAACCAGGATGGTTCACAAGTGCGTATTAAAGATGTTGCTGATGTCCAATTAGGTGCTGAAAACTATAGTACGATTGCCCGCTTTAATGGTAAGCCAGCAGCAGGTATCGGTATTAAACTGGCAACCGGAGCTAACGCTTTAGATACGTCTAATAACGTCCGCGCTGCGCTTGAGGAAATGAAGCCTTTCTTCCCTCAAGGATTAGAGATTGTTTATCCATACGATACGACCCCATTCGTTAAAATTTCAATTAACGAAGTGGTTAAAACGTTAGTAGAAGCAATCATGCTGGTTGTTGTCGTTATGTATTTGTTCCTACAAAACATCCGTGCAACACTGATACCAACGATTGCAGTACCTGTCGTATTGTTAGGTACCTTTGCTATTTTGTCGGCATTTGGTTATTCCATAAACACCTTGACCATGTTCGCGATGGTACTCGCCATCGGGCTTCTCGTCGATGACGCCATCGTCGTTGTTGAGAACGTTGAGCGTGTTATGCAAGAAGAAGGCTTGTCACCAAAAGAAGCGACCAAAAAATCAATGGGTCAAATCCAAGGTGCGTTAGTCGGTATTGCAATGGTGCTGTCTGCGGTATTTATTCCTATGGCCTTCTTTGGAGGTTCTACAGGGGCAATTTACCGTCAGTTCTCAATTACCATTGTATCCTCCATGATCTTATCAGTACTGGTTGCGATGATCTTAACGCCAGCACTGTGTGCCACCATGTTGAAGCCAATTGAAAAAGGCAGCCATGGTAGCCAAAAAGGATTCTTTGGATGGTTTAACCGCACATTTGAAAAACAAGCACACCACTACACCGACAGTGTAAGCCGTATGCTTAACGGCACGGGCCGTTATTTAGTGATTTACCTGCTGTTAGTGGTTGGTATGGCGTTCATGTTCGTCCGCTTACCGTCCTCTTTCTTACCAGCGGAAGACCAAGGGGTATTCTTGTCAATGATCCAATTACCACCGGGATCAACGCAAGAACAAACCCAAGCGGTATTGGATGAAGTGAATAACTACTACCATACCGAAGAAGCCAAAAACGTTGAGTCGGTCTTTACCGTTGGGGGCTTTAGCTTCGCAGGTCAAGGTCAAAACATGGGTCTCGCTTTCGTCGTTCTGAAAAATTGGAGCGAACGTAAAGGCGATGAAAACCACGTTGATGCGATTGTACACCGTGCGAATATCGCACTGTCACAAAAACAAGAGGCACTGATTTACGCCTTTAACCTACCAGCGATTGTTGAGTTAGGTACCGCAGACGGGTTTGACTTTGAGTTAGTCGATAAAGGTAACTTGGGGCATGATAAACTGATGCAAGCCCGCAACCAGTTACTTGGATTAGCTGCTCAGCACCCAGAAATGCTTCAAGGTGTTCGCCCAAATGGTCAGGATGATACCTCGCAATACCGTATTTATATTGACCAACAAAAAGCACAGGCTCAAGGTGTCGCTATCAGTGATATCAACGCAACATTGAGTTCTATGTTTGGTGGAAGCTACGTGAATGACTTTATCGACCGTGGTCGTGTGAAGAAAGTTTACGTACAAGGTGACGCAGAAAGCCGTATGTTACCTTCTGACATCAGTAACCTGTATGTTCGCAATAACCAAGGTAAAATGGTTCCGTTCTCTGCCTTTATGGACGAATCCAAAGATCCTTGGAAGTATGGTTCACCGCGTTTAGAGCGTTATAACGGTGTCCCTGCGATGAACATTCAAGGTCAGGCAGCTCCAGGGAAAAGTACTGGTGATGCGATGCTGTTAATGGAAAAACTCACCACTGAAAACCTGCCTGAAGGAATTGGTTACGAGTGGACAGGTATGTCATATCAAGAACGCTTAGCAGGTAACCAAGCCCCTGCTCTGTACGCAATCTCCTTGATAGTGGTCTTCCTGTGTTTGGCGGCTCTCTATGAAAGCTGGTCAGTTCCATTCTCAGTTATGTTAGTCGTTCCATTAGGTATTATTGGTGCGTTACTGTTTACCAGTGTTCGTGGTCTAGACAACGACGTTTACTTTAAAGTGGGTCTCTTAACAACCATTGGGCTCTCGGCGAAAAACGCAATCTTGATTGTTGAATTCGCCAAAGACTTGATGGAAAAAGAAGGTAAAGGGTTAGTCGAAGCAACACTGAATGCAGTTAAAATGCGTTTACGACCAATTCTGATGACATCTTTAGCATTTATGTTAGGTGTTATCCCACTGGTGTTTAGTAACGGTGCAGGTTCTGCATCCCAGAACTCAGTAGGTACTGGTGTTCTTGGGGGAATGTTTGCCGCAACCTCATTGGCTATCTTCTTCGTTCCTGTATTCTTCGTGGTGATCCGTCGCCGTTTCTCGAAGAAATCAGAAGATATTGAACACAGTCATCCACCAACAGCACAATAATTGCTGATCGATAAATCGAAAAGAGCCACTTATGTTGTGGCTCTTTTTTTATATATTAATTTAATACTGACTTGTTGTAGATAACATGGCGAAATGAGGTTTATCCTGCTCTTTGGGTGCAGTTTGAATTTCAAAGTCTTCCTGAGTAAAATCTATTCGATTCAACAACTCCCCTAATAAAGCTATCTTATCATTGATATTAAAATAGCTTCTGAAATGCATTGATAAAGACATTAAACCGTGACTCGCCAAAGCTTGTTCAGCTAATAAACTCACATCAATGTGTTGATCTGTTCCATCAATTCTAAGTTGTAGATGACGATAAGAGTGAGCCTGTAAACCATAAATTCCACGGATATAAAGAGATGTATTATTTATTGAATCTGTAATAACCAAGTCATCTCCTTGGCGATTAATAAAAATCTCCTTCAATTGGTTTTTTATGGGTAGGATAAGCAAATCAACAATTCGGTCTACCGAATAATTATCAATAATAATCGTTTGATAACGCTGCCAATCTACTTTTTTAAACTGATAAGTATCGGAGCCCTCACCACCATTAAGAATTAAAACAGAAACATCGCCTAATGCTGCAGGAATAACGACATCATCCTCCGGTGTTCCTTTAATAATTAATGATAAGCCTAATTGTTCATGAGATGATGTTGGATGATAAATAATTGCATTTTCTTCTGTTAACAGCATTAAGCCACCCGCTATTTTTTGCACTGACTTAAAAGTAAGCTCAGGGTATAAATCAACATGCTTAGGTAATTTATTGGGAAATCGAAGAACACCCTGACTATCGAAAATATTGTTAAACTTCATCTCTCCAATCGCGTTTATTCGATATAGCTTCTTTGATTTTGAATCAAAAATAACGCCATATTGTTTATCGTGATCAAAATCGATAATTTGTAACTCACTTTCTAACGAAAATGAAGGCGCAACAACAACCATCTCGTTAAAATACCATGCTGGTAATATGCGTTCCCCATTAGTATCTTTTAATCCAAACAATGCAATGGGGTCCTTTTCATTGGAAAATTGAGCAAAACGCTCCCACTTCAAAGGCTCTCTCGCAAACCAGTCTTTATTGAGGGCAACTAATTGTGTACTACCATTCGCACCCAGCTGCCTAACAAAGCCTTCTTTTTGGATAACAAGGAGCTCCCCTTGCCAGTGCGTGATATTTTCTATTCCACTCAAATTTAAACGAAAGGCGGCACTTGGCTTATTTGGATTAATATTATCTTGCCCTAACCCTTTCTGATAAAAAATGGAGTCTTCTTTTCGGCTATAAAAGAAAAAGACTTCCTTTCCATTTTCATTTAATAAACTTCCTAATAATTCCAAGTCCTTAGGAGGAAACCAATACCATAAATCATACCTCGGATTATAACGTCCCAGGCTTGTTGCAAATATTTTTGCAAGTGTAGGTTTAATTCTATAACGCTTTAATTGAGATATCGCCTCTTTACCATCGCTAATAGATAGAGCAAACCTCTCTCGCCAAACTTTTTCTAATGGCGTATTTTTTGCGAGCTCACAATCAATATATTTTAAATCTTCTTCACTTATCGAAATAAACTCATTCAAGAATAGCCGTTCATTCACATTTTTTCTTTCTAAATTGGCTTTAACCAATGTTCCACTCTCATTGCGTAGCCAGTAATGATGCCAAAAACCATTTTCATCAGTGCCCGATATCATCACCGTGTTCGCAATGCTGGGTTTGATGGTAATTGTCTTTTGATATTCAGGACTCATATATCGACAGGCTAAGTAGTCATGGCTACTAAATTGCTTACGTTGTTCAAATGATAATAATGTTTGTGTGTCATGTAAGTTATCGAGTAATAACCTGTTATTCACAACGCTCACGAGCTCTAATTTATCACTCTGTATTAGCCTATAGGTATTTTCAACCGTACTGCCAGTACTTCTTTCTGTTAGTGTTATATACAGTTGGTCATCAACCAATGTGACTTTAATAATTTCTGCATCTAGACCTAAAACCATATTCGCTTTAAGTTGAGTCAGTAAAGAACCTGTATTTATATCAACCTGCCAAATTACTGATTCCACTGATGAATAAAAATAGGCTGTATCCCTATTAATTTTTATTAGTTGTGCCGAATGATTTTCTTTATTTTTTGAGTGAGTAAAAATGACCCGATCATATTGAACATCATAAAATGCACGTCCCACGTTTAAACCGTTATATTGATAATTATCGATGGCAACATACTGGCCGTTAAGCTTATTTTTAATTGATAAATCATGAAGATGCTGTTTAATTGTCTGGCTTTTGTTTATCCATTGACTACCATCTACATTAATAATCTTTGCAGTCTTATTAATAAAATCTATTTCACATACTTCATGTTGAGCATTGACAAATAAAATCGAATTACCCGCCACCGATGTATCAACATTGATAGTAATGCCGCTAATTTTAATGTGATCATCCATGATTTGAATAACATGCTCTTTTCCATCACTTTCTATTAAACTCGTATCAATTATCCAGCTAGATTGTTTTCCATACATAGCCCCCTCAATTAACGTAAGAGATGCGCCATAATTAACTGTAATTTGATATTCCCCGCCATTACCAGTGACTGCGTGCGTAATATGCCCTTGCCATGGAATAGGCATTTTAGGAACGGCTAATTGTCTATTTTGGCTATCTAGATTGACATGAATGGTAGTATTTTCATATTCATGCTCTAAAGTGGTGATAACATACTCTAGGCCACAATAAAAAAAATCAAAATAGAATTGATAGCGTTCTTCCATTCCTCTCAAAATAGAAAAACCATTATCCCCTCGAGAAGTTCCACCAAAAAGAGAGCTATATCTGTAACGAATGAACGATTTAGGTACAACTGGTAATATCACCACCCCAGTTTGGCTCCCATTAAAGTTTACTCTTGGCTCAGTAACACCAACAGCTTCTCTAATATTAATTGCATATGATTTATCAATCTCTGCACTCGGGCCCGACTGAAAATCATTCAACCAGCAATGCTCTATATACCACTTTTTTTTCACACCTCGATATATATATTGGCTACCAAGGTCAAAATAGCCATTTTTGAAATCTAATTTCTCGATGACAATATTGGGTGTTGGTACCAAAAAGTCTTTTTTTGCATCATAACTTATCGCTGCATTTTGATAGTCTCGTTGATAAATCGCGAATTCTTCCCCTACAGCAACAGCTTTTTGTGCGTGTCTTTCATTAATATTAACCAGTTCGGTGATACCAATACCTATTCCCATAAGTGGTACAGCTAATGGCCCTGCAACACCTGCCACCGTTTCCGCACCAAGTAGAGATGCTCCCGTGCTTACAATACCTAACCCTAATGATGATGAATCAAAAGCTAGTTGAGTACCAAATACAGCTCGCTGAGTTTCATTTTGTGCATTCGCTAACTCATAAATATCGAAACCAACCATAGCTCCTTGGAAAATAACCCCTAACCCTTCATTCGCTGTACGTACTAGAGACGAAGAAAAGCGATTCATTACTGATTTTGCCACTCCATTCCCTTCACACCATAATGAATATGCAATTTTTCCAGTTTTCACGGCATCATTGATAGCACCATGGGCTATCATAGAATAGCTAATATAACTATGAATACGCAGTGCTGTTGCTAAATTAGATGTTGGCCTAGAAGAAACCACTGACTGTCGATTTCTATTCTCCGACCATTGAATGATTGCTTGTATTCCCATCGCTATATTGAGGCCATCCACATGTTCTGTACCCTCAATATCTCTTTCACATTGCAACTCCCCATCACTAAAAGAATAATGACTCTTTAACATAGCCATTTGCTTGTGAAAATATTCTTTAAACTCAATAAATGTTGTGTCTTTCGTTTCAGCCCAATATATCTTTTCCTCTATCCCTTGATGTATAAATTGAATACGATATCGGCCATCTTCCAAATTCTCAACATTTTCAAAAACAGGTAACCATTTTTCATCTAGTTGATGACTTTTGCACACTTCATTAATTGAGTATTCAAGACGTTCCCCCCATTTCTCTGACTCCAAAATAATTAAGGATGTCTGTATTTTCTTATCTTTTGCTATTAAAGACTGATGTTCTAGAATACTCTCCATTTTCTTATGTAGAGAAATAGATTCCATTAAATTATCTGAATAAACCAAATCGGAAACAGTTAAACCACTACCAATTTGTACTTCAGACATTTTTCTCGTATTAATAGAGACCAATTCAAAACTACTATTTAAAACCGCATACTGCTCTGCCATCTTGTTTTTAAATAAAAATTTATTTAAAGTTAAAAATAACTTATCAGAATCATTAAAAGCATAAACACCAAAGTTTGGATCATAAAAATAATAATTAATTTCATTACCACTTTTGACTTTACCTAATAACATTGAGTGTGTTGTGCTATTTAGCGCATAAATATTTCCTTGTTCAGCATTAATCAGAATTTCTTTTATTTCATTTAACTCGAATTGGCCAATTATAGTTGATGCGTGTGCCGCCTCTATATTTACATGAAGTTCTTTTAACGCAGCTTGTAACAAAGTTGAATTCGGCTCCGTTGGTGATGCCCCAGCTAAAAACATCTTATTAAGCAATTTATTTGCACCCTCACCGCCCTCTAAGGCTAATGCAACAGCCATTGCCCTAACTAAAGAGTAACAACGTCCCCCTGAATTATCATCCATTAAATATAAATAAAAATCTTGTGGTGCGAGACGTTTCTCAATATAACCGCTATCTCTAAAGATTGAATTAAATTTATAAGTAAAATCTAAAACATCATAAATAAAACCTGAATTTTCTCTCGAGGTTATATACTGAGCTAATACTCCGCACTCAATGGCAGTAAACTCATTCTCAAAGTTAAATATTTCCGCTTTTACTGATAATATATCATTATTAAATTTATCAATAATATACATACATGGGAGTAACAGTGGCTCCGTAACAAATCGCTGAATATCTTGGCTTATTCTATGATTTTTAAGCAGCATACTGTCAAAAAGACTATTTTTTAAATGACCATCACGCTGTATTTGCGCAACTAAACTAGGATTATTTGTATCGTAGCCTACTTTTTGTAATACTTTCGGTAAGATTTGTTTTACTGGCCGGTCTGTTAATAAAGCTTCTGTGATAGCGTCAGCAATGACCTGTGACCTCGCTTGCCCATGGCTTGTTGACTGACCTTTTGGTGTTTCCGAATAAGAAATGCCAGTATCCATTTTTTGCATACCAACTGGTGTATGTTCAATAAATGCATCCGAAGGAATCAATGTATTAAGTCGCTGGGTAATTTCCTTTGCATGCTCAAGCCCCGATTCAGATAAGTAAATAACAGCTTGATCCGTTTGTATACCAAATTTTCTAGGCCCCATAATTTTGGCTTGTTCTATACACTGAAGTGACGGCTCATGAAATAACTTCACCAAAGATTTTGCCAGCCGATTAATATATTTTTTATGTATATTTATAGTTAACCTAGCATTTATACTAGAACGAAGTTTTATCCTTTGTTTTAAATTTTTAGGGAGAATACGCAGTGCTTGTGAACTTAATAAATCGGAATCAACAAGGTTAGATAATTCAATATCCTCTTTACCTTGAACTCTTATATCGACATCATTATTTCCTGTTGATAAATGCCTTATATTATCAATAAATTTCAGCTCTTCTTGACTACTGAGTTTTTCAATACCGATAGGAACATCATTGTTATATACAAAATAAGATTTCTGTTCTATTTCTTTCTTTAATTTATCATGTTTTTTCAATAAATCTGGAGACCACTTTCCTTCATGACGATATTCATATTTAATCGCCTCAACCAGCATCATAATATTTTTATCAAACTTTACTTTATCCATTACATAAATGGTATGATTCAATAGAGAGCTATAGCTATCACTAGACATATTATTAAATCCCTTTATATTTAACTTAAAAACATAACAAGTAGTAATTTATTAGCAAGGAAAATGAAATTCACAAACGGCCAAAAACATAATATAACAATTACTTACATTATATTTTTTCATTTTTCCGATTTTTCCTGAGTGCTAACCGTATCATATTTTATTAAGCCAAACTAATTTTTGATTATTATAAAAAACGACTAAATACATTATACTTTTAATCATAAAAGGATTTTTACAGCAAGGAGCTAATACCAATGAAGAAAACCATATTATTCACTCTACTAAGTTGTACTTTATTTCATACCACATCATTAGCCGAGGCCCCTGATATCACAAAAGCAAAAGTTATTAATATAGAAGCCCCTCTCAAAAATAACATCTCGTTTAATACCTTCGAAAGTCTCTCATCTAATGACGATGGCTTAATTTTTAATAATGATATTAACAGTAATACTAAGCTTAATAATAAGGCAGCAAAGCTTATTTTTGCAGAAGTAACAGGGACTGAAACAAGCAACTTACAAGGGATATTAGGAATAAAAGGGCAACGTGCTAACCTTGTTATCGCAAATCCTAATGGTATTTCATGGAAAGACGGCGCCGTTGATAATATTAATAGCCTCTCCTTAATTGCCGGTAAATTCGAAAAAAAATATATTAAAAACAAAGAGAAAGATAACCAGCTTGAACTCCAAAAATTGGAGGACTATAACCAACTGAAGTTTTCAACTCAACCTGCTAGCCAAATCAGTATTAGTCAGCAACAAGGAACTCCAATTCAACTATCAAAATTAAATATCGTTGCAGACCAAATAAAGCTGCAAAATACACTTAATATCCACTCTGCCATACAAAATTATATCAGCGCATCGGGTAATAGCACCCTTTCTCCTAGTGAAGGCGTTGTCAAGTACAGCACAAAGTTCAAAACTGACATTCCTTATATTCAAGGAAATCATTTAGAGATGGATGAGCAAACTAAATTAACAGGTCGTAACATTGTGCTTGAGAGTCACCAATATCACTGTAAAGATAATTTCCTTTGCCCACAAAATAAAATAGATATTCAAGGGCTTATTAACACGATGAGTTTCTCTGTGCGCGGAGACGCAGACATTACTTTTTCTGATACGGGCGTGATAAAAATAGGGAAAAACCAACAGGCTCTTATTGCTAAAACAACGCAATAATCTCAATTTAGCGTACAACAACAAATAACGGCCTCAATAAGAGGCCGTTAAGTTAAAGTGAATTGATCCTAAGTTACATCCAGATAAACCAAGCAAACAATGAAATCACAAGGATACAAGCCACGTTTAATACCGCACCAACACGTACCATTTCAATTTGCCTAATATAACCGGAACCGAATACAATCGCATTTGGCGGTGTAGCAACCGGCAACATAAACGCACAAGATGCACCAATCCCAATAATCATGGTTAATACAATGACTGGCATACCTAATGCTTCAGCAACTGTTGCAAAGATTGGTACTAATAAAGCTGCGCTCGCCGTATTACTGGTAAACTCAGTCAAAATGATAATAAAGGTAGTAACAGCTAGAATAATAACAAACCAGTGACTTTCACCGAATGTCATTTGCATCCAGTCTGCCATGATCTTACTTGCCCCAGAAGAACTTAAAATTGCGCTGAGTGTTAAACCACCACCAAACAGCATCAATACGCCCCACTCGGTATTTTTTTGAATTTGAGACCAGCTAGCAACACCTGTTACACCAATTAAAATCGCAGCACTCATCGCAATGATTGTATCTAAATCTTTTACACCACCTAATGCATCACTAATAAACGTACTCGTGATCCAACAAACTACGGCTAAAAGGAAAATCGTCATTGCTGTAATACGCTTGCCATTCCACTCAACGTGTTCTAACTCAATTTGAAAACGATGTTTCAGGTTTGGACGTAACATCATGTACATCAATACAAACATCATTGGTAGTAACACCACCATGATTGGAATACCATATTTCATCCATGATAAGAAATCTAAACCTAAAGCTGCTGCCGCAATCGCATTTGGAGGGCTACCTATAATCGTGCCTAAACCACCGATACTTGCACTATAAGCAACACCTAATAGTACAAACACGAAAGTATTACGTTCATGACGTACATCGAGATTAGACAGTATACCTAATACTAGTGGTAGCATCATTGCAGCTGTTGCTGTGTTACTAATCCACATAGAAAGTAACGCTGTTACACCAAACAGCAATAATACCGCGACTGATAAGCGCCCTCGAGCTGCCATTAGTAAGCGATTTGCAATTAGCCTATCAAGGCCTTGGATATGTAAAGCCGTCGCTAATGCAAAGCCACCGAAGAATAAGAAAATAATCGGATTTGCAAATGATTTCAATGCATCCCCTGTATTCATCAGCCCTAAGCCTACTGCCAAGATCGGAATACACAGTGCAGTAATGGTGACATGGATAGCTTCAGTTAACCAAAGCACACCGATGAAAACCATCATTGCAAGACCTGCATTTGCTTTATCATCAAATGGTAAATATTTTAGTAATAAAATTAAGAGTACGATATCAACAGCTAAGATTATCCATCCCCGTTTATTCGAGGGGGTTGGGCTCACTGATGGTGTTAAAGATTCTGAAGCGTCCATGTTTACTCCATAGCTTTGGAAGCAAGTTTATTTTTAGCGCATATTGTTAATAATTATTTATAAGCTGTGAAATATAGAGTTAATTTATTGAGATGAAAATGTGGATAAGCTAAAAGTGCGATCTACCCCGCGCAATTTTTTGTGTTTTTAATATCTCTACCGGAAAATGTTCTATTTTGTAGGCAAATAACCGCATAAATTAACAGTTTCAATCGACAGAACAATTGCGCTAATACGCCAACACATCAATCAGCAGTTAATTCCCCCCAAAGCTAAATAAATGATATTAATAGATGAAAAACAAACTTAAACTAAAATATCAACCAATGAAACTAGACAACTAATTAAGCTAGCCAGTTAAAGTCCAGCTAGCTTAACTAATTCATACCTGCTCTATCCCACTAAAACAGGCGCAGTAACCAACGAAGGCTGTATTATATCCTGATGTATAATCATGCTTTCACGATGATTTAATGATGATGTCATTGCTGAAAGCTGTGCTAGCTGATTGTCATGAGCCAACAGTATTTCTTCATCAGACTCATTTGGTGTATTAGTAACCATAAGCCCATCAGTCAATAAATAATTATCTACAATAGTTTTCACCCCAATATCTTCGTTAGAATTTAAAAATCGCAATTGAAGGTGTTCATATCCTTGAGCATTAGCAGCAAATATCCGCCTAATAATAAGTATGCTATTTGTATTTATATCCGTCAGAATAAGGTCATCCCCTAGGCGATTCACTGCTAGAGAGTTCATATCGTCAACAGGTAAAACAAGTGTATCTGTCAAACGATCGCTCGCATTATTATCAATGATAATTGCTTGATAATGTAGCCACGCCGTTCTAGAAATAACATAGCTATCTTCTTTGTCTCCCGCACTTAATATAATATTTTTTACATTATTGATAACCGGTGGGTTGATTATATCCCTTGAATTTCCACCGTTAATTAATAAAGATGATGAGAATTCCTCTTTATTACTATCTGAATTATTCTCTCCCTTACTGTAATATAAAATCTCATCATTAGTTGTATACATTAACAATCCATTTTTTAATTTTTTAACTGTATCAAATTTAATATTTGGGTATATCTCATACATTGAAGGTAGTGATAAAGTATTTTTTAAATTATTTTTATCAAAAGCTTTAACTAAAGCAGCTTCATTTACAATTGGTTGCCAATAAAGTTTTTTATTTTCCATATCAAAAATAATTGCTGCTGAACGGTACTCGTCTATTCCTAAATATTGCAATGTATTCTTTGATGATAATTGATATGCAATAACAATACTTTTATTTTCATACCAAGCAGGAATAATAGCTTGATTATCACTCATTTTTAATCCAAGTAAAGCATATACTCCTTGATTTGACTCTAATTGACCAAAATCTTCCCACCATCTTGTTGAATGTGAATCAAACCACTTTTGATTTAGTGCCACAGGTTGAATATTACCTTGAGCGTTAATTTGACTCACAATGCCATTATTACTAATAATTAAAATTTTACTTTGACTGAATATAACACTCTCAATATTTTCGGCTTCTATCCTTTTGATTTCTTGCTTTTCTATTTGAAAGAAATTTGGGTTCTCTCCAACTTGTCGATATATTGATTTTTCCTTATGACTATAAAAAAAGAATACTTCTTTCCCATCATTGTTTAATAAAAACCCAACAAACATTAAATCTTTAGGCTCAAATAATTCTTTGTTATCGAGAGCAAGATTATATGAAGCAACATTTGGCTTTATAATAACACCGTCTCTTTCTCTTAACCAATAATGATATATATTATTATTTTTATCAATTCCTGATATTTGGATGATATCAGCCAACTTCACACTTTTACTATATATTGTTTTTTTATCTTTTACTTTATCAACTAACAACAGATACTTACCAAAAATCACATCTGAAATATCCTTAGGTAGGACCGATTTTTCTTCAAATAACTGATAATGAGTCAGTTCATCAATAGAAACACTAACTAATATAATTTCATCTCCATTTATCATATAATTTGCGACTTCATGGGCTCCTTCACTAGGATAACGACATGAGAAATAAATATTTTCATTACTAACCCATAACTTAGTTAATTCAAAACCCCGCTGAGAATTATTATTAATAATATATTTCCACTGAAGTTTATTATCCTTATCAACTAACCACAATAGATTATTATCTTTTGAATAAAAACACGCACCCGCCCCTAACAAAGAAAATAGATCAGCATTTTTAGTATATTGTTCCAATGAATCAGTGAAAATATATCTCCCTGTAGAAACCTGATAAAATGCCCTGCCTACATTAACTTTCCCATACTCATAATTTTCAATTAATACGTACTGCCCCATAATTTTATGTTGTTCATTTAATTTATTTAAATGATTAGATAACTCTTCATTATGGCCGACCCACTTATTTCCATCTTCGCCAATTAAATTTAAATCTAAGTTTAAAAAATCCACTTTATAAACTTCATTATTATTATTAATATATAAAAAATCTTTTTTTGATACTGATTGGTCTATTTTTATTTTTACTCCACCAATATTTATACAGTCAGAACTAACAATAATATCATCTTTATCTAATAATCCACCACTAATTATCCAATGAGAAGGCGATACCTTATTTGAATCATCAATCAATTCTATCTCTGCGCCTATTTGTGGGCTAAGTTTATATACCCCACCATCCCCCCTTATCGAATGCTTAATTTTCCCATGCCACTCACTGGGTATTTTTGGAATAACCAAATGTCTATATTGATTATTTAACTTTATTTCGATTTCTGTATCTACATATTCATGGAATATCTGAGTTATAGTATTTTCACTTGGGAATATATAAAAGTCATAATCAAATTTATCTGTATTTTCTAAACGTCGAATAACATCAAACCCACTATCATGACGTGTTGTTGCTCCTGGCCATAAATTGTAATCATATTTAATATACGATTTTGGCGTGATAGGTAAGGCAATTATTTGTGCATCTAAATAGCCATACTGTCGGCTACTCATGTTATATCCGATACCTTTACGAATATTAATTGCCTGTTGACGGTCATGTACCATTGTAGGGAAGTTACCCGCCCAAAAAATATAATTTTTCCGTCCGCCCCCTGCAGAATGTGCGCTAGTCCTATAGATATACTGGCTATCAAATTCAATTTGGTTATTTCTGAGATCTATTGTTTTAAAAACTGCACCAGCGCGCGGAAGAGCAATACTTTTATCAGGTAAGTAATCATATCCGTTATTTTTATATGCTTGGTCTAACTGATAGAAATATCTACCTACCGATTTAGCATCTTCTCCTATCACTGCATAATTACGCGCCAAACCAGTGACACCAATACTTAACCCAGCAAAAATAACCCCAGCTCCCCCCATAAATACTGAAGCTTCCGTTACTCCTAAAGCACCGGTTCCTAAACTGAGTCCTCCTGTGACAAAGCTTGCAGAGTCAAAAGCAAGTTGTGTACTAAATATAATCTTATGAGGTTCATCTTTTGCATAGGTCAATTCATATATATCAAAGCCGACTAAGGTACCATTAAATAAAACAGTAACACCTTCATTTACTGTTTGAGCTAATGAAGTAGAAAACAGACTAATATTTTTAGCTTCATAGCTAATATTTTCATTTAACCCACTACGAATTATACCTACAATTTTAGCTAAATCATTCATAGCTCCATGAAATATCATTCCATAATTAATATAACTATGTATTTTCAATGCTAATGCTACGTTAAAATTATCATTATTCATTCCGTTTCTATTATGGTTTTTATCTGAATACCATAGCATCAAAGACTGAATAGCTATTCCTGCATTTAATCCATCGAACGATGGCTCATTGATATTATATTCACTGTTATTATCTATATATTTTTGGGGCTTTATTTTTTTACCATCGAAAAAATAATTTTCCCTAAATAATGCTACTTGCTTTTCATAGTAATGATTAAATTCTTTAATTGTCGGATCATCCATTTCAATCCAATGACTTTTTTCAGGATCATCATAATCTATAAATTGAAGTTGATATTTACCTTTCTCATCCTCTTTCAGTGTAGAAAATATAGGCACCCATTTTCTATTAAATTGATAGTTCATTGATAAATTGGCAAGAGAAGTTTCTAAACGGTATCCCCATTGTTGGGCTTCTAACATAGCCAATGTTCCTTTCAATTGAATGTCTCTTTGAATAGCAAGTTGTTTATTAACGATACTACTAGTTTTACTTTCACGTTTAGTAATTAAACTCAGTGAAATAGGCTCACTTAAATGAGTTACACTTAACCCACTCCCCACAGGAACACTCGACATATCATCGGTAATAATCGAAATCACTTCGAAAACCGGATCTTTGTTGCTCCCAAAGGCTGAGTAAAAATCAGCCATTTTGTTATCTACCATAAATTTTTTAAATGCTGAAAATAGTTCTTTACTATTATTAAACGAAAACAAACCGAAGTTAGGGTCATAAAAATAGTAGTGTGATTTTTTATCATTTATAGTTTTACCAATAAGCATCGAGTGATTTTGGCTATTAATAGCAAACATCATTGTTTTTTGCTTCGCCTCTAATAAATTCTGTGTCTCTTTGATATTAATTCTACCATGAGAAAATGATGCCTCTATTGCTTCCACATTCGAATGTAATCGCTCCAATGCTGTTTTTATTAATATTGAATCATTATCTTTAGGATTCGCTGATGCTATATAGAGTTTATTAAATAAAGTATCCGCGCCTTTTTGGTCATTTTTTGCTAATGCAACTGACATAGCTCTAACCAAAGGATAACAACGCCCCCGAGAATCATCCCCTATCAGGGTTAAATAAAAATCTTGTGGCATTAATCGATTAATTTGACTGTTTAGTGAATAAAACAATTCACTAACTTTTCCTGTTTCATTCAAAATATATTTTATATATTCGGCATGACCTACATTATTAATTCTTTGATATAAAGCCCCTCGTTCTATAGGACTAAGGTCTTGAGTTAAATATAATTTTTTCAGTTCTATTGACGTCATATTCTTCTTTAATCCTGATATATTGACTTCTGAAAAACCGTTCATGCCCTCACTAAAACTATTTCTAAATGAAGGTTTATTAGAATTTTTATGAACAAAAACTAAATTTTCATATCGCTCATTGATTGTTTGCTTATATTCATTAATACCGCCATATATTGATTGTTCTTCATTTTTAACAACAGCGTTCATGCCTTTACTTTTTTTTATTTCCCACCATAATTTACTTCTTTCTATTTGGTTCCCTTCAAGCAGTATTCTATTATAATGATTATGATAAAGACTAATTTGAATATCACTTTGTGCTAATTTTCGTGTTAAAGATTTTATTTTAACTTTATCATCTATTGTTTTATTTATCTTCCTATTTAGTTCCTGAAGTTGTTTCTGCCATACTTCTTGAAAATTTTTTAACATTTTTACATGATTATTTATTTTTATACTTATAGATGTAATAAACTCATGCCATGCTTTAGCGCTATCTAGTTTTCGTTCCGTTTCAAATATATTATTACCTTTCTCATCAACATATAAGCAATTGAATTTCTTTGCTATAGACAATATTTTGACATGTATATTTTCCCGAGTGTTTTCAAATTTATTTTTATTTATACTATCCATTTTATTATTAGGAATATATTTTAATATTCTATTTCCCCCTTCTATTGCAAATGATTTTCTTTCACCTTTAAAATCTTTAACCTCTTGTTTTTGTACGACTAATTGCCAATCATTATTTACAAACTGCATATATGCTGTCGCATTACCATTTGTACTATTTTTTATTTTATAATCTTGATAATCAGCAGACATAACAACATCATCATATAAAATTGAACTATTCATTCTGCAATCATTATAGACTCGATAATGATCTTTATCATGATTGGTAACTATAATAGAATTTTTATTTAAAGTACCTGTAAATAAGAGAAACGTATCTGATGGTTTTTTAGGAATATCTACATAGGAGGGATATAAATGAGTTGTATCATAATTATTATTATTGAGTAAATAACTTTTAATTACAAACGGATCAGGCTGCTCGCTATCATAATAACTAATATCATATCGTGAGTTATCATATTTAGTTAATGTTATATCTCCTTTTTCTGCCGTTGAGCCAATTTTAATTAACTCGCTTGTATCTAGCGTATATTTATTGATGATTTCATTTATTTTTTCAATTACTTCTGTATATTTTTTTACTGTCATTGCATTCATTCCTTTGAATAAAAATTAATTATTTATCTAAAATGAATAATGACTGTAAATTAATATCTCCTTTAGTACCATAATCAAAAAACAAATTCAGATTGAATTTTATAAAAAAACTCAATTATATTTGTTGCATTAATACAATAAATAACCCAAAAAAAGGGAAGCCTAAGCTTCCCTATTCATTAACTTGCTAAGCAATAAATAATTATGCTTGGCCTTTAACTTCTTTTAAGCCATTGAATGGTGCATTTTTACCTAATGCTTCTTCAATACGAATCAATTGGTTATATTTAGCAACACGGTCAGAACGGCTCATAGAACCTGTTTTTATTTGGCCTGCTGCTGTACCAACTGCTAAATCTGCAATAGTTGCATCTTCAGTTTCACCTGAACGGTGAGAGATAACAGCTGTATAGCCTGCATCTTTCGCCATTTTAATTGCAGCCAAAGTTTCAGTTAAAGAACCAATTTGGTTGAATTTGATCAGGATAGAGTTAGCGATGCCTTTATCGATACCTTCTTTTAGGATCTTAGTATTAGTTACAAACAGGTCATCACCAACCAGTTGGATTTTGTCACCAAGAACTTTAGTTTGGTATGCGAAACCATCCCAGTCAGACTCGTTCAGACCATCTTCAATAGATACGATTGGGTACTGTTTAGTCAGTTCTTCTAAATAATGTGTGAACTCTTGTGAAGTGAAGGTTTTGCCTTCGCCTTTCAGCTCATAATTACCGGTTTCTGCGTTATAGAACTCAGATGCTGCACAGTCCATCGCCAGTGTTACGTCTTTACCTAACACATAACCAGCTTGCTCAACTGCTTCTTTAATTGCTGCTAATGCTGCTGCGTTTGATTCTAAGTTAGGCGCATAACCACCTTCATCACCTACAGCTGTATTCATACCTTTAGATTTCAGTACTTTTGCTAAGTGATGGAAGATCTCAGAGCCCATACGGACAGCTTCTTTCAGCGTTGGTGCGCCAACAGGCTGGATCATGAATTCTTGGATATCAACGTTGTTATCAGCATGCTCACCACCATTGATGATGTTCATCATCGGCAGAGGCATAGAGTATTGACCGTGAGTACCATTCAAGTCAGAAATGTGCTCATACAGAGGCATACCTTTCGCCGCTGCTGCTGCTTTAGCATTTGCTAAAGATACAGCGAGAATTGCGTTTGCACCAAATTTAGATTTGTTCTCAGTGCCATCGAGGTCAATCATGATTTTATCGATGTTAGCTTGGTCTTTAGCATCTTTACCGATCAGCGCTTCTGCGATTGGACCATTAACAGCAGCAACTGCTTTCAGAACACCTTTACCCAGAAAACGTGCTTTATCACCGTCACGCAGTTCCAGAGCTTCACGAGAACCTGTTGACGCACCTGATGGTGCCGCAGCTAAACCAACAAAGCCACCTTCTAAATGAACTTCAGCTTCTACAGTTGGGTTACCACGAGAGTCAATGATTTCACGACCGATCACTTTAACAATTTTGGACATTAGGTTTTCCTCAGTACAAGTTAAATTTTGGGAAGTTGGTGCACCTGCGCCGACTTCCCCATATCTTATTTCAACTCACCTTTCTGGTACTTACCAGCGGCTTTAACAAAACCTGCAAACAACGGATGACCATCTCTTGGTGTAGAGGTGAACTCTGGGTGGAACTGACAAGCCACAAACCATGGATGATTAGGGTTTTCAATAATTTCCACCAGCTTATTATCCACTGAACGGCCTGCAATTTTTAGGCCCGCATCTTCAATACGTTTCAGTAGTAAATTATTCACCTCATAACGGTGACGGTGACGTTCAATGATAGTTTCTGAACCATACATTTCACGTACAAGGCTACCATTCACTAAATGACATGGTTGGCCACCAACACGCATTGTTCCACCAAGATCGCTCTCTTCTGAACGTACTTCAAGGTTACCCTCTTCGTCGCGCCATTCAGTAATCAGCGCAACAACAGGGAATTTACAATCCGCTTTAAATTCTGTTGAGTTTGCATCTGCCATATTGGCAACATTACGTGCAAATTCAATCAATGCGACTTGCATACCCAAACAAATTCCTAAGTAAGGGATCTTGTTTTCACGTGCATATTGAGCGGTCAGAATTTTCCCTTCAACGCCACGCTCACCAAAGCCGCCTGGTACTAAAATAGCATCTAAACCTTTTAGTAACTCAACACCTCGAGTTTCAATATCTTGTGAATCAATTAATTTGATGTTCACAGTTAAACGGTTTTTCAAGCCGCCGTGTTTTAATGCTTCAATTACAGATTTATACGCATCTGGTAACTCGACATATTTACCCACCATTCCAATGGTGACTTCACCTGCAGGATTAGCTTCTTCGTAAATAACTTGTTCCCACTCAGCTAAATTAGCTTCTGGCGCATCAATGCGGAAACGGTTACAGATGTATTCATCCAAGCCTTGTGATTTCAATAAGGCTGGGATTTTATAAATTGAATCAACGTCTTTGAGAGAAATAACCGCTTTCTCTGGCACATTACAGAACAATGCGATTTTTGCACGTTCATTTGCTGGGATCACTCTGTCTGAACGACAAATCAGCACATCTGGCTGAATACCAATTGACAGTAATTCTTTCACAGAATGTTGAGTTGGCTTAGTTTTTACTTCACCAGCCGCTGCAAGGTATGGCACTAATGTTAAGTGCAAATATAATGTGCGTTCACGGCCAACTTCAGCTGCCATTTGACGAATCGCTTCAAGGAATGGCAATGATTCGATATCACCAACTGTACCACCAACTTCAACCAAAACAACGTCATGGCCTTCACCACCACGGATGATGCGGTCTTTAATTTCATTAGTGATATGAGGGATAACTTGAATTGTAGCGCCTAAATAGTCGCCACGGCGCTCTTTGCGCAGAACTTCAGAGTAAACACGCCCAGTCGTAAAGTTATTACGACGTGTCATTTTAGTACGGATGAAACGCTCATAGTGACCTAAATCTAAGTCAGTTTCAGCGCCGTCTTCTGTAACGAAAACTTCCCCGTGTTGGGTTGGGCTCATAGTGCCTGGATCTACGTTAATATAGGGATCCAGTTTCATAATAGTCACATTGAGTCCACGGGCTTCGAGTATAGCCGCCAAAGAGGCTGCGGCAATGCCTTTACCCAGTGAGGATACGACCCCGCCGGTCACAAAAATATAATTAGTTTTCATGCTGAACCTGAAAGTTTAGGTTTAAAAGATGATGGATATAACAGGACGGGAAAACAGTATACCCGAACCTTAATTTCGCTACAAATGTTCTAAGCATAATAAGGCTAAATTTCATCAATACTCTAATATTATCAGCAAGTTAAAAGCGAAAAATATTTATCGCTTCAAAATTAGTCATCTTTATCTATTTTTATAGATTAACACAGTTCAAACACAAAAGCTAAATCCTTTCAGCTCATTGTATGGTGTAAAAAATGCGATTCTGCACTAACTTTGATTTTGAATAACTATTTACTCTAACTCTCCACATTTAACCTTCGAAAACTTCAACCTCCATATTATTTTTGAAGCTTTGTTTGGAGCCATTGCATGAGGTGATTTTAGAACAAACCAACCATATCGAACATATCGAATTTTTCTGTAGATGCTTCGTTCTATATATAATTAATGCTCTAGATAGTTCGTGCTACAGCTAGGCGGCAAGAGAGGATATCTCAGGGAGCATACACAAGTATGTGACCTGAGTAGCCGAACATAGCCAACAACGCTATAGTGCAAAATATGACGAACCATTTTATTCTTGACTCTTAACCTGCTGCCAAAGCCCTTCCATCTCATCAAGTGTAGCACTTTCTGTCGTTTTGCCACTTTCCGCTAGGCTTTTTTCGATTTGACGAAAACGGCCTTCAAATTTGTTGCAAGCTTTTTGCAACGCTATTTCAGGTTTATGACCTAAATGGCGAGATAAATTCACTACGGCAAACAATAAATCGCCGATTTCTTCCTCTAGGTGAGTTTGGTCAACAACCGCCTGTGTGGCTTCTTCCATCACCTCTTCAAGTTCTTCATGAACCTTACCCACAACAGGGCCTAGCGTATCCCAGTCAAAACCGACCGAAGCACAACGCTTTTGAATTTTATAGGCTTTCATTAGTGCTGGGAGCGAATTCGGGATATCATCTAGCACAGAAAACTGCGATTTTTCAGCTCGCTCTTTTGCTTTTCGTTTTTCCCACCCCTCAATCACTTCCGAGCTGCTCAATGTGTTATTTGTATCAAAAATATGTGGGTGACGATGTTCAAGCTTATCGCTCACTGCTTGGCAAATATCATTAAAATCAAACAATGATTTTTCATTCGCCATTTGCGCATAGAAAACCACTTGGAACAATAAGTCGCCCAGCTCACCTTTTAAGTCGTTAAAATCTTCACGTTCTATCGCATCAAGCACTTCATAGGTTTCTTCAAGTGTATAAGGTGCAATAGTTTTAAATGTCTGTACTTTATCCCATGGGCAACCTGTTTGTGGGTCACGCAGCTGTGCCATAATGGATAATAAGCGTTCGATTTCGGGTTTTTCCTGACTCATTGTATTAACCTTTGATTTTCTTTTGTTTCTAATTGTCATCTTTATCTCAAACTTACCAGATATAAAGGCAAATCAACAAATTTTTCCCAACAAAAGAAAAAACAAATAAAAGATTATTGAATATTTGCAAAAAATTATTTTCAAAATAGTTTGAATTGCAGCTAGGCGGCAAGTAAACGAGCCCCTAGGAGCATACATCAGTATGTGACTAGAGTGAGAGCGCGCAGCCAACAACGCTGCAGCTCAAAATATGAAGAAAATGTAGGAGCATACATCAGTATGTGACTAAGGTGAGAGCACGCAGCCAACAACGCTACAACTCAAAATATGAAGAAAACCACTGACAATATAACAGTACTGATTTTCAAAATAGTTTGAGATGTAGGTAGGCGGCAAGCGAAGATATCTCGGGGAGCATACATAAGTATGTGACCCGAGTAGCTAAGTGTAGCCAACACCCCTACAACTCAAAATATGAAGAAAATCACTGGGAATGGCGTTTTGCCTCAATAACATCCGGCAACTGATTTAATTTTGCTAACACCCGGCTCAGCACCTCAATATTATACAGCTCAATTGTCATATCTATCGTTGCTAATTGCTGCTTCACATCGCTGCGGCTACTGACGCCAAGCACATTAACCTTCTCATTAGCTAATATTGTCGTGATATCACGTAGTAGACCACTACGGTCATTGGCGACAACTCTAACCACGAGAGAATAACCACTGGAATAGTTTTCTCCCCAAACTGCATCTATCACACGTTCTGGCGCATGACTTTGCAGCTCAGCTAATTGTTCGCAATCCGCACTGTGAATAGAAATACCTCGTCCTTTCGTGATAAAACCGACAATTTCATCCCCTGGAATTGGCTGGCAACAACGTGCAATATGGTGCATTAGGTTACCAACCCCTTCAACCACCACTCGACCACTACCATGGGATGGTGCTCTTGGGAGTGAAGACTTACTTTCTAATGTCTTCATTGCCGCGCGGTCTTCTTCTTCTGCGGTGGCTTTGTTAAATTTGCTTTGCAGGAAATTCACTAATTGGTTGATACGAATATCACCACCACCAATTCCGGCTAAAACTTCATCCAATGAGTGAACATTATAGCGCGCGATTAGCAGTTTTTCGGCCTCTCGGAGGCTGATATCAAGCTGCGATAATTCGCTATCAAGAATTTGGCGCCCTGCGAGAATGTTTTTATCTCTATCTTGTTTACGGAACCAATTTTGGATTTTGGCTCGTCCACGGCTGGTTGTTACATACCCTAAGTTAGGATTTAACCAGTCACGGCTTGGGTTTGGATGCTTTTGAGTGATAATTTCAATTTGGTCACCCATTTGTAATTGATAGCTAAATGGAACAATACGCCCACCTATTTTTGCACCAATACAACGATGGCCGACATCACTGTGAATGTGATAAGCGAAATCAAGCGGCGTCGAGCCTGCTGGCAAATCCACCACATCCCCTTTTGGGGTAAAAACATACACTCTGTCATCAAACACTTGGCTACGAACTTCATCTAGCATTTCGCCAGAATCTGCCATTTCTTCTTGCCATGCAATCAGCTTACGTAACCACGCAATACGGTTTTCGTAGCTACTTCCTTTGCCAATACCAGTCGCGCCTTCTTTGTATTTCCAATGCGCCGCAACCCCCAGCTCTGCATCTTCATGCATTTGACGGGTACGAATTTGAATTTCAAGTGTTTTGCCGTTTGGCCCTAATACTACTGTATGAATCGATTGATAACCATTAGGCTTTGGATTCGCCACATAGTCATCAAACTCATCAGGAAGGTGGCGAAAATGGGTATGAACAATTCCTAATGCAGCGTAACAATCCTGCAAGCGTTCAACGACAATACGCACCGCTCGCACATCAAACAGTTCATCAAATGCCAATGATTTTTTCTGCATTTTACGCCAAATACTATAAATATGCTTAGGTCGGCCATAGATATCTGCTTGAATATTCTCTTTTAACATGTACTTACGTAAGGTTGTTACGAAAGTATCTATGTACTCTTCACGGTCAATACGACGTTCATGGAGGAGCTTTGCAATTTTCTTATATTCATCGGGATGCAAATAACGAAAACAAAAGTCTTCTAACTCCCATTTTAACTGCCCAATTCCTAGGCGATTTGCTAAAGGAGCATAAATATTTGAACACTCTTTTGCAGCTAAGACGCGCTCATCTTCCGTTGCATCTTTGACTTCACGTAAATGAGCAATTCGTTCCGCTAACTTAATAACAACGCAGCGAAAATCTTCCACCATCGACAATAGCATACGGCGAATATTATCGACTTGTGTCGAGCTCGTTTCACTCGATTGCGTGGCTTTGAGTTGACGAATCGCATCCATTTCCAGCACGCCTTTAACGAGTTCGTGAATGGATTGACCAAACTCATCAATAACTTCTTGCTCTTCCAACTTCCCCTCTTCCACTAAGGGGAAAAGCAAAGCCGCTTGTAAGCTGCCGATATCCATACTTAATGTCGATAGGATCTCGGTCATTTCAATACCGCGCCACAACAACAGAGAGGCGATTTCTTGTCCGGCTAATTTATCGTGACAATATTGCCAGGTATGGATGAGCTTTTCTTCTGATTGTTTATTGCTCAATCCCAGGCCGTTAACCCACTTTTCTGGGGCAAACTCACCTGCTGGGGTAAGATGCGCACTTCTTACTGCAACCATATGTTCTCCCTACCTATTAAACCTCTGGGCGACGGATAAATAACGCCATTGACTCTAAATGGCTAGTTTGCGGAAACATATCTAGCATCCGCAACTGTAATAATTGATAGCCCCCATCGAGTAAAGCTTTGCTATCTCTTGCCAATGTTGTGGGGTTACATGAAACATAGACAATTTTTTCTGGCATCAGTTTAATTAAATGTTCCATAACGCCAGCGGCTCCAGCCCTAGCTGGGTCTAATAACACTTTATTAAAGCCATGAACCGCCCAAGGTTGTGTGTGTATCTGGGCTTCTAAGTTTTCATTATAGAATGTCGCATTACAAATAGTATTGAGCTGTGCATTGTTTCGTGCCTGTTCGACTAAATTTTCCACACCCTCAACACCCACAACGGATTTCACTAACCGTGCAATTGGCAACGTAAAGTTACCCATTCCACAAAAAAGATCTAATACCCTATCTTCACTGTTTAGATCTAACCATGCTAAAGCTTGTTCTACCATCTGCTGGTTAACTTGCCCGTTCACTTGAATAAAATTTAACGGATTAAATTTTAGTAACTCCCCTGCAACTTGATATTCAGGTTGTGGCGAATTTGGTGACAGAGCCTGTAAGTTTTCATCATTACCCGCTAACCAGATAGACACTCCGTGCTGATTTTCAAAATCGCTTAACTTTTGGGTATCTGATAACGAAAAAGGGGTTAAGTAGCGAATCAATACAATTTTACAATTGTCTGCACGAATAAGTTCTACATGCCCCAGTTTCGCTTTATTACTGAGCTGGTTAATACATTCAGAAAGTGGTTTTAATAAAATATCCAAATCTGGGGATAAGATAGGACAATTTTTTATATCAACCAATGTGTTAGATTGAGATTGACGAAACCCCATAACGACATTTTTACTTTTAGGCTGATATTGTAGCCCTAATCGAGCTCGACGGCGGTAACCATATGGCTCACCACTAATCACCGTAGGAACAGATATATCTAGCGATGTTTCGCGCTGCATCAGGTAAGCTAAGGCATGAGCTTTGCTTTCTCTTTGCAGTGCAATGTCAACATGTTGCTGTTGACACCCCCCACATTGATTAAAATAACGGCACCGAGGCTTTACTCTTTGTGGGCTCGTGCTCAAGCGTTTAGTCACCTTCCCTTTAGCAAAATGCCGCTTCTCTTCCGTCAATTCAATTTGTGCTTCTTCTCCAGGCAATAAACCTGTTACAAAAATGGTTTTTCCTTCGATACGGGCAACACCTTGCCCAGCAGCATCGAGGCTATCAGCTACAACCGTGATTTGACGGCGTGAAGTGGTACGGCGATTAGGAGAGTAAAATTGAGCCATAAAGTAGTCACTACAGAGTATTAAGTTATAAAAATCATGATTGCCGAATTTTCAATTTTAATGCGTTGTTTTTTCGCTAATTAATCCAGAAAAACGGTCAGTCCCATTATACCTGTTTTTCCTATCATTTGATTGACTACTTTTCCATTTTTATTATGCCATTCAATTATTATATTAGTTACTAACCATAAATTTACGATATTCTTCATAGGCATAGTGGTCTGTCATACCGCTAATATAGTCTTGAATCAAACGAGCTCGATAATAAAACTCCAGAATAGATTTATCTGCTTCATTCGTTGCAGAAATTTTCTCAAGTGCTTCCGTGTAAGATAAGCGATGCTTATTAGATAATTTATGGAACAATCTCGTTTCAATGAAAAAGTGCTTGTGGTAATTTTTTTCAACGAGCTCAGCAAAATCCCTTCTATTCATCATCAGTAATGGGCTATAAAAATCTAATAACCCACTGATAATTCGATAGCCTTGCAACTCTAACTCTTCAACTTCATGGTGGTTAAATACATGTTTAAAAGCCACTGTTTTCAATACTTTCAGTAATCTATGTTCTGGGCTTTTATCTTCTAACAAAGCGCTGTTAAAAGTGCCATTATAAATTTCAGGCAGATGTTTAATAAACTGCAGTGCACTGTAATGAGACAACTTCCCTGTAATATTCACGCGCAAATACATAAAGAACTGATCTTGCTGAATACGCCTTGTGTGGTTGTCACTGATATTATTGAAAGCTCGCATGACAGTTTGATCGAACAAATCATTTTGTTCAATATCACCCCACTCTGCTTTTAAGTACTCAATCAACTGCTCAACAGTAAAAATGCCTTTTTCCGCGGCATCATCTAAATCAGCAATACAATATGAAATATCATCAGCCGCTTCCATAATATAGGACAGAGGGAAACGGCAGTATTTCTCCATATCGAGTTTTTTGGTTAACTCACTGACAAAGTCCACCTCTGACCAATAATAGCCTGGTTTTTTCATCAAATAATCAAACTCAGGGGGAATTGGCTCCAAATCATAAGCTCCACGCGTATATTTTAAGATAGAACCAATTTGTGCATAAGTTAAGTTTAGTTTGAGTAAACGATGCGCCATGCGCAGCCCTTGCGCATTACCTTCAAATGAGCATAAATCCTGCTTTAATTGACGGCGGAATAAGTCTTGCTTTTCATTTCCAGTTAATTGTAATGCCGGTATTTGGCATGGGTCAGGGGAATTGGGTGTATATAAGTAACTTGGCGACAGTAACTTGGTAAACCACCGTTGAATTGCGGCCTCACCAAAGTGCCCAAATGGTGGATTACCGATATCATGCATTAAACAAGCCATTTCGACTAAGCTTTCAAACGCATCACAACGTTCATTTAACCCATAGGGCTCCAGTAACTTTTTCTTTTTTAATTCACCTAAAACCGTTTTACTGATGTAACGGCCAACCTGCTGAACCTCTAGTGAGTGAGTTAATCGGCTACGCACTGCTGCGTTTTGCTCTAAGGGAAAAACTTGTGTTTTTTGTTGTAAGCGGCGAATGGCTGCTGAATTGATAATCCGCCCACGATCACTTTCAAATAAGCGATTAACCGCATCTTCATCTTTAGATGAAATTTTTTGGTTTTTCGCACTGCTCATGTAGTTACGCTGAAAGTTTAGCTTCTTAACAAAATTAATCTCACCCACTCTGCCACCTTCCCTATTTCGATTGATGTTTCATTATATAGCCTAAATACAGGAAAAAACCTTCACGACTCACCTTTCAATGTTACACTTCGTGCATCTTTGTAATTTCGTTGTCAAAATTCGAGTTGTTGCAATTAAAATTGCGAGCCCACTCGAAGAATGCAGCAATAACACAATAAAACATTATCGTCCCTAGTCAAAATATTGACACTATATTGACATTAATAGTGCAAATTGTGCAGGGAAAAGGAGACAAAATGAAAGTTGGAATAATTGGTGCCATGGAACAGGAAGTGGCGATTTTGCGCTCACAAATTGAAAACTGCCAAACTATTAACCGTGCTGGTTGTGAGATTTATACAGGCCAAATTAATGGCGTTGACGTTGCGTTATTGAAATCAGGTATTGGTAAAGTCGCAGCCGCAATCGGTACAACACTATTATTAGAGCATTGCCAACCAGATGTCGTGATTAACACAGGTTCCGCAGGTGGTTTAGACCCTCATTTAAACGTCGGCGATATCGTGGTTTCTACAGAAGTTCGTTACCATGATGCTGATGTGACCGCATTCGGTTATGAACCCGGCCAAATGGCACAGTGTCCGCCAGCTTTCGTTGCTGATACTAAGTTAATTGAAGTTGCTGAGCAGTGCATTAAGTTATTGGATATGAACGCTGTTCGTGGATTAGTCTGTAGCGGTGATGCTTTTATTAATGGTGCTGAGCCACTAGCGCGCATCAAAGCGATGTTCCCACAAGTTGCGGCAGTAGAAATGGAAGCCACCGCGATTGGTCAAGTATGTCACCAATTTGGCATTCCATTTGTCGTCGTTCGTGCCATTTCAGATGTTGCAGATAAAGAATCCCACACGAGCTTCGATGAGTTTTTACCTGTTGCTGCCCGTCAATCTTCCCTGATGATCACAGCAATTTTAGCTAAACTCGCTTAATCATTTGCAAAAAAGGTATAACCATTTGTTAGTTATACCTTTTAATTAATTCTACGATGAATTTTGTTATGAAACGAATTACGCATTATTTTTCCCTTACTATCACCTTATTATGTGCTTTATTGGTGGCCTTTTCTGCTCTAGGAGCAACAAAGCAGCGCGTTATTAGTTTATCACCGGCCAATACTGAACTTGCTTATGCAGCAGGGCTTGGAGATAGCTTAATTGCGGTCAGTGCTTACTCCGATTACCCAGAGCAAGCAAAAAAATTAGAACAAGTCTCTGATTGGCAAGGTTTAAATGTAGAACGTATTATCGCACTTAAACCTGATTTAATCCTCGCATGGCGAGGAGGTAACTCCCAGCGGCCTCTTGATCAACTCGCAGGCCTCGGTATCCCAATTATTTATTTCGATCCTCAAACTATTGATGATGTCATCAACTCAGTGATTGAATTAGCACAATACAGCCCAACCCCAGAGATAGCACAACAAAATGTTGAAAAAATGCGCTCTAGGCTCGCTCCTTATCAAAAAGAAAAAATTTCTAATAAAAAATCAAAGAAAGTGTTCATTCAACTCGGTACTCAGCCTTTATTTAGCGCAGGTAACCACACGCTGCAAAATGATGTCGTAGAGTTTTGTGGTAGTGAAAATATTTTTGCTAATAGCGCAGTTCAATGGCCTCAAGTCAGTCGTGAGCAGGTGCTCACTCGCAAGCCAGATGTAATTATTATGACTGGTTCAGCCGAACAGGAAAAAACAGTGAAAAAATTTTGGCACTCACAGCTCAATGTTCCAATTATCCGATTAAATGAAGATTGGTTTCACCGAGCAGGCCCAAGGATTGTTAATGCGACAGAACAACTGTGCGAGCAGTTAAACGCATTATCTGATTGAGAATTACAAATTACAAATTACAAAAATTTTCTAAATAGTTCGAGTTGTGGCAAGGCGGCAAATGAAGATATATCGGGGAGCATACATTAGTATGTGACCCGAGTAACTGAATGAAGCCAACACCGCCACAGCTCGAAATATGACGAAAATTAGACGCTGAAAGACGAACCACACCCACAAGTAGACTTAGCATTCGGATTGGTCACAATAAAGCGCGAACCTTCTAAGCCTTCAGTATAATCAACACTTCCACCCACTAAATATTGTAGGCTCATTGGGTCTACGACAAGAGCAACGCCTTGTTTCTCTATTGTCATATCGCCTTCATTGATCTGGTCATCAAATGTGAAACCATATTGGAAACCGCTGCATCCGCCACCAGTGATATAAACACGCAGACGCAGGTTTGGGTTGTCCTCATCAGAGACCAGATCTTTAACTTTAATTGCTGCCGCATCAGTAAATTGCAAAGGCAGAGCTGCATCATCACTCATTTTTTACTCCAAACCGGTGACCGGTAAATTCATGTGTAGGCTTAAACCTACTCAGATCAATTAACCTAATTATCCGCCACTTGACTAAATGGTTCAAGTGTTGTTACGCAATTAGACACATTGTGCATATCTTCGTATCAACATTTGGTTTAATTGGTGTGGTGCTTTAGAATGAGAGCAATTTTTTTCTTAGCCTCTTTCTGGAGCCCTGCGATGTCACAATCTGAAAAACTTTACGCACAAGCAAAAGAACAAATTCCTGGTGGTGTAAACTCCCCTGTTCGTGCTTTTAATGGTGTTGGTGGAACCCCATTATTTATTGAAAAAGCGGATGGCGCTTATATTTATGACGTTGATGGTAAAGCCTATGTAGATTATGTTGGCTCATGGGGACCAATGGTTTTAGGCCATAACCATCCTGAGATCCGTGATGCCGTGATCAAAGCGGTTCATAAAGGATTAAGTTTTGGTGCTCCGACTGCCGCTGAAGTTGAAATGGCTGAATTAGTTTGTGAACTAGTCCCCTCTATGGATATGGTACGCATGGTAAATTCAGGCACTGAGGCTACCATGAGCGCAATTCGCCTAGCTCGGGGTTACACAGGCCGTGACAAAATCATCAAATTTGAAGGCTGCTATCATGGCCATGCAGATTGCTTATTAGTCAAAGCGGGCTCTGGTGCGCTTACTATGGGCGAACCAAACTCTCCTGGCGTTCCTGAAGATTTTGTAAAACACACATTAACTTGTACCTATAATGACCTATCTTCAGTCCGTCAAGCATTTGAAAATTATCCAGAAGATATTGCATGTGTCATTGTTGAACCTGTTGCTGGAAATATGAATTGTGTACCACCAACAGCTGAATTTTTACCCGGTTTACGTGCATTATGTGATGAATTCAATGCCGTACTCATCATTGATGAAGTCATGACAGGCTTTCGCGTCGCATTAGGTGGAGCACAAGATTACTACGATGTTCAGCCTGATTTAACCTGTTTAGGTAAAATCATCGGTGGTGGTATGCCTGTTGGTGCCTTCGGTGGCCGCCTTGAAATTATGGAAAAACTAGCACCAATTGGACCTGTTTACCAAGCTGGGACCTTATCTGGTAACCCTGTCGCGATGGCTGCTGGCCTCGCTTGCTTAAAAGAAGTCTCTCAGCCGGGAGTCCACTCACGTTTAAATGAATTAACAGAAAAGTTAGCTCGTGGTTTAAAACGTGTTTCCGCAGAGCAAGGTATCCCGATGGTTATCAATCACGTCGGTGGCATGTTTGGTATTTTCTTCACCGACGCCCCAACCGTAACTTGCTACCAAGATGTGATGAAATGCAACGTTGAGCACTTTAAGAAATTTTTCCATTACATGTTAGAGCAAGGTATTTACCTCGCGCCTTCTGCATTTGAAGCTGGCTTTATGTCTATCGCCCACAACGATGAAGACATTGAGAAAACTATCAAAGCCGCAGAAACTGCATTGATGAAAATTAAAGAGAATTAATTCACATTGATGTTATAGAGGTGAAATTTTATCCATTTTCACCTCTATTTTTTATAGTTAAGAATAGATAACTCTAGGTTCGACACCACAATTCCCTAACTAATTAGTATTCAAATAATTAGCCTTTCAAATAAGCAATTCGCCAACTAATTAATTCTCTAAATAGTTCGAGTTGTGGCAAGGCGGCAAATGAGGAAATCCCTAGGAGCATACACAAGTATGTGACTAGGGTTGACGAATGAAGCCAACACAGTCACAACTTGAAATATGACGAGAAAAGCCTTACACCACAATTCCCTAACTAATTAGCATTCAAATAATTAGCCTTTCAAATAAGCAATTCGCCAACTAATTAATTCTCTAAATAGTTCGAGTTGTGGCAAGGCGGCAAATGAGGAAATCCCTAGGAGCATACACAAGTATGTGACTAGGGTTGACGAATGAAGCCAACACAGTCACAACTTGAAATATGACGGAAAAGCCTTACACCACAATTCCCTAACTAATTAGCATTCAAATAATTAGCCTTTCAAATAAGCAATTCGCCAACTAATTAATTCTCTAAATAGTTCGAGTTGTGGCAAGGCGGCAAATGAGGAAATCCCTAGGAGCATACACAAGTATGTGACTAGGGTTGACGAATGAAGCCAACACAGTCACAACTTGAAATATGACGAGAATTTAGGGGTTATTGCCAAACATATCCTTAACCCAATCCGGCGCATCATCTTGTTGCTCGCCATTATTACCATTTAAGTCCCAGACCGGGGCTTGCTCTTCTGACGCTTGGCATATCCCTTCTGGGTTATCTGTCCAAATCGGCAACATTCTACCGCCGCCGAAGTTTGAGCAACTTAATTGGCCGTCAGCAGTGACTTGCATATCAACAATGCCCTCTGGTGCACGGTTGATAAGTGCTAATGGCGCTTGGTTATCTAAGTAGCGTTGGTACACTTTCAGTGCGCCTGTCGCCCCTGTTAATTGTGTTGAACCGTTATTATCACGGCCAACCCACACAATCGCCACTTCTTTGCCATCAATACCTGCATACCAGCTATCGCGTAGATCGTTAGTTGTCCCTGTTTTACCGGCTAAATTATACTTGGCGTATTTGGTCAATAAGACTCTGCCCGTACCTTGTTTAACCACTTGCTGCATACCATACAATGTGAGGTATGCCGCTTGGGAAGGTACTGCTCGCTCTGCTGATGGGTAGCTTTGGTAAATTTCATTGCCATCTCCATCAATAACAGAACGCAATGCAGATAATTTCGCACGATTACCGTCACCACCAATGGTTTGATAAACTTGAGCAACTTCCGCTGGTGTTAGGTTAACTGCACCTAATAACATCGCAGGAACTTTTTCCATGGCAGCCGCAGGAGCTCCTAAGCGTACAAAAGTATTAAACACTTGGTCTAAACCAACCTCTAGCCCTAAGTTTACCGTTGGGATATTTTGTGATTTTGCCAAAGCGTCAACTAACATCATACGGCCGTTGAAATTACGGCTGTAGTTTCTTGGGCTCCAGTTTTGATTCCCGACTTTTACTGTTAGTGGCTCATCTTTTAACCATGTATTTAAACGAAAACGGTCCGGTTCACTTAGTGCAGCGAGGTATACCGGAGGTTTTGCCAGAGAACCAATGCTGCGCCGTGCATTTAACGCACGGTTAAACCCTGAATATTGGGGCTGAGAACCACCAACCATAGCGCGTACTTCGCCATTAATGCGGTCAACTACCACCATTGCCCCTTCTATGTCATCTAATTTACGAGATTTACGTAAATCAGCGACACCATTCTCAACTGCATTTTCAGCCGCAGTTTGAGCCACAGGATCTAGAGTGGTAAAAATTTTCGCACCAGAGAGTTCTTTAACTTTATCGCCCAATTTTTCATTGAGTTCTAAACGAACCATTTGCATAAAGGCAGGTTGAGAAGCCACTAGCCCTTCTTTATTTTTCACACCGAGAGGCCTTGCGCTCAGTACCTGATACATTTCTTGGTCAATCACACCGCGTGTTTCCAAGATTTTCAGTACGATATTACGGCGTTTAATTGCATTTTGTGGCTTAGTCCAAGGGTTATACGTTGACGCCCCTTGCACCATACCGACTAATAACGCCTGTTGATCAAAACTTAGTTCGTTGATTGGACGACCAAAGTAATACAAGCTCGCTAATGGGAAACCTCGAATTTCATCATTACCATTTTGGCCTAAAAAGACTTCATTTAAATACAGCTCTAAAATACGCTCTTTGCTGTAGTTGTAGTCCAGTAAAACCGCCATGTACGCTTCATTGGCTTTACGTTTTAATGTCCGTTCATTGGTCAAAAACAGATTTTTGACCAACTGCTGAGTTAAGGTACTTCCCCCTTGAACAGAGCGTCCTGCACTTAAGTTAGCAACAACAGCACGGCCAATAGAGTACAAACTGACCCCATCGTGCTCATAAAAGTTTCGATCTTCGGTTTCTAGTAAGATTTTAACTAAGGACTCAGGGAAGTCAGATATCGGTAAAACTAACCGTTGCTCATTATTCGCCGACTGCATCATCGTGATCAGTTTCGGGTCCAAGCGGAAAAAGCCAAATGAGCGGCCGTTTTCCATATTTTCAATTTTGCTCAACGCGTTATTATCAAACACCATACGCGCGAGTATTTGCCCTTCTTTTTGATCAGGGAAATTGAACGGCCGGCGTAAGATTTCGATACTATTACCGCGTACTACAAATTCGCCCGATGTCGTTATTTTACTCACTTTACGGTATTGCATACCTTCAAGCAGGCGAACCATTTCAGCCTGGCTGTAGTCCATGCCCGGTTCAAGATTAACCATCCGGCCGTATACTGCGGCGGGTAAATCCCAAACCTTACCATCGAGACGTTCTTTAATTTGTTGGTTTAAATAAAAACCATATGCCGCGAGTAAAACAGCAAACACGATCATCAGTTTGACTAGCAGCCAAAACCAACGCCATTTACTTTTTACCTTCCGAGGCTTGTTCTTTTTTGAGCCTTTTTTAGCCATTTGCTCTTCTTCATCTTCATCATCGAGATATTGTTCATCAATATCATCATCTTCAAATAAATCTTCATCATCATAGTCATCGCGGTCTCTACGGCGGCGAGATGAAGACTGTTTTTTCCCAGCAGTTTTTTTATTACGTCTGCCGATCGGTTCAAAATCTTTACCTGACATGGTCACTCCATATCACATGACAAAATAACTTAATAACTCACTAGTTACGCCAATTTAGTGGTTAATTTTGGCTCATAACCTCAGAGATTTCACCAAAGAAAGCTCTTAATTACATTTCCTTACTCAGGTTAACGCATCGATAGCCTGAATGAGGAAACCCGCTATTAGAGCACAAAAATAGGTTATTTCGCACCCATCATCGCTTTTTTTGTTTGTCTCGTTGGCGCAGTATTTGCAGGGTCATCCGGCCATAAATGCTTTGGATAACGCCCTTTCATCTCTTTTTGTATCTCTTTATAGCTGCCCTGCCAAAATACGCCAAGGTCTTGTGTAATCTGCAATGGCCGCATCGCAGGAGAAAGCAAAGAGAGCGTAATAGGAATTTTCCCTTGTGCTACTGTCGGGTTCGCTTTTTCCCCGTACATCTCTTGCATACGAATAGCTATCACTGGTGGCTTATCTAACGAATAGTGAATACTTACATCATGTAAAGATGGCGCTCGATAGGTCTTCGGAAACATACTTTCTAACCACTGTTGCTGCTGCCAATCTAATCGATTGATTAATAAAGAGGCTAAATCAATCTGCTGTAGTTTTTGCTTATTTGTTATGCCATCAAGATAAGGTTCAAGCCATTCATCTAACGAATCTAATAGCGCTATATCATCAAAATCAGGAAAAACAATATCAGGAAAATGCCGCTTAGCTAGCATACAGCGAATACACAATTGCAAAGCATCTTCCTGCCAATTTAACTGCTGCAAGCCATTTTGCTTCAACCAATAAACCAGCGCTTGGCGAATCTCAGCCTTATCAGGGTTGCTCAAACGTTCTGATTTCACTACTAATTGACCACATTGCAAGCGTTTCCAAGCTAATAAGGTCCCTTTTTGTTCATCCCATTCGACCGTTTCTTGAGTGTTAAATAAAGATGGGCAATCTGCTTGTAATCTGTCAATTTCAATAGGGTAAGCCAAGGAAATACGCGCATCAGCCATATTTTCGGGTTGCCATAAAGACACCACCATCAACCACGACTCTCCCATTAGCCTATCCGATTCATCCAATATAGCCCCTAAACCACTCGCTAATTGATAGCGATGTTGGTTATCTCGAGATTTCGCAATGCGATCGGGAAAACCCACAGCTAACAACGTTGGTAACCACTCACTAATTAGCGCATCTTGCTGACCAATGGTACTCAACACTTTGTGTTCGCAAAGTGCTGATGCTCTCTTGCACCACCCCTCAGTTGGCCTTTCTATATAATAACGAAGATCCGCATCTTGTTGACGAGGTGGTTCCTCGATAATCGCCACCAACAGCGCAGCTAATTGGATAACAGACTGATTTTGGCTTTGTTGTGCTTTACATAACATTGCCGCTGTTCGTACTGAACTGCCTAACTCCGCCATCTGCTGCCCAAAAGGCGTTAACTTGTTTGCTGCATCAATAGCACCTAATTTGCCAAGTAAATTTTTTGCCGCTGATATTGCCGGTTTAGGGGGTAAAGTCAGCCAATTCAGCTGTGCGGCATCGTGACAACCCCATTGTAATAAAGATAACCATAAGCTGCTCAAGTCACTTTGTGCAATTTCGGCCTCGCTAAATTGTGCCGCACGCTCAGCCTGCTCTTCACTGAATAAGTGCCAGCAAACACCTTCTTCCAAACGGCCTGCTCGGCCTGCACGTTGTGCCATCGACGCTTGGCTAATTCGCTGTTTAACTAGTTTTGTTAGTCCTGTTCGTGGGTTGAACTGACCCACACGTTCAAGACCACTATCCATCACAAGGCGGATCCCTTCAATCGTTAAACTGGTTTCCGCAATATTGGTGGCTAATACGACCTTTCGCACTCCTTCTGGTGCCAGCTGTATCGCCTGTTGCTGAGCCTGTAGAGATAGTGCTCCGTATAAAGGACATAAAAGTATGTCCTCACTAACCATCAAAGCGAGCTCTGCTCTTACTTTCTCGATTTCCCCCATACCTGGAAGAAATAATAATAAAGACCCGTGCTCTTGTTGCAATAACTGCCAAGCCGCTAGCGCCACTTCTTTATGGAAGAGTTTATTTGGGTTAATCGGATGATATTCACGTATTACGGGGAACGTACGCCCTTGTGAGGTGATAACTGGAGCATCAGGAAACAGCTGAGACAGCCCTTGATTATCCAATGTCGCTGACATCAATAGAATACGCAAATCTTCGCGTAAAGCTTGTTGTGAATCAATTAACAAAGCGAGACCTAAGTCTGCCTGTAAATTTCGTTCATGAAACTCATCTAAAATGACTAAGCTAACCCCTTCAAGCATTGGGTCATTTTGCAGTAAGCGGGTCAGTACGCCTTCTGTCACGACTTCAAGACGCGTGTGGCGACTAACTCTAGTTTCAGAGCGCATGCGTAAACCGATGGTATGACCGATATCTTCACCAAGTTGCTGTGCGAGGCGAGCCGCTACTGAACGTGCCGCTAAGCGACGGGGTTCCAACATAATAACCCGCCCATCAATAACCCCACTTTTTAATATTTCTAACGGTAAAACCGTTGATTTACCTGCACCTGTAGGTGCATGAAGCAAAACTTGAGGTGAAGCGACTAACGCGGTAAGTATGTCCTCACAAACTTCGAATATCGGTAACACTGAGGTTATCACTCCATGTATTTAACTTTTACTGTCAGACATTGTAGCATTAGCCTCTTTTGCCAGTAAGCATATTACCGACAACGATAGCGGAGATCCCATGGAATTTGAACCCGCCTTACAACCAGCTACTCTGATTAAGCGTTACAAGCGCTTTTTGGCTGATGTTACTTTACCGAGCGGTGAAGAAATTACAATTCACTGTGCGAATACAGGCGCTATGACAGGTTGTGCTACCCCTGGTGATACCATCTGGTATTCGACGTCCAATAATACAAAACGCAAGTATCCGTATAGTTGGGAGTTAACCCAAACCACAAATGGCCACTTTATTTGCATTAATACCCTTCGTGCGAACCAATTAGTTGCACAAGCCTTAGCCGAAAAACACATTCCAGAATTATCCGAATACAGCGTAATAAAGCCTGAAGTTAAATATGGCACAGAAAATAGCCGAATCGATTTCTATCTCACGCAAAATGGATTACCAGATTGCTTTATCGAAGTAAAATCAGTAACTTTACTAGAAAATAATCAGGGGTTCTTTCCTGATGCAGTGACACTTAGAGGCCAAAAGCATTTAAGAGAGCTCATGCATATTGCGAAAGAAGGAAAAAGAGCCATACTATTGTTTGTTGCTTTACACACAGGTATTCACGTAGCATCTGCAGCGGCACATATTGATAAACAATATGCGCTCTTATTGGAGGAAGCGAGACAAAGTGGTGTTGAAGTGCTTTGTTATCAAGCTGATATAACTATTCAACAAATGGTGTTAAGTAAGCAGATTCACTTTAACTCTATTAAATAAAGTTTTTTTAACCGTTTTTTATACGAGGCCGCAGAGTTCTGGGCACTAAAAAGGGAATAAACACGCTCGCCCTCACAGCATTACAAAACTCATTGCAGGAACGATTGCCAAGAGCGCAGTCTTCTGCTATTTATAGCGACCTTAATTTTTCCCCCTTGGGGTTTTTGTAAAATTTGCGTGTGTAGGAGAAGCATTATGCAAGAAGGGCAAAAACGTAAGACATCGTCCTTAAGCATTCTCGCCATTGCTGGGGTTGAACCCTATCATGAAAAAGCTGGCGAAGAGTACATGAACGAGGCCCAGTTGGCGCATTTTAAGCTCATTCTCGAAGCATGGCGCAATCAACTCAGAGATGAAGTGGACCGGACTGTTACTCATATGCAAGATGAGGCAGCTAACTTTCCAGACCCCGTTGATAGAGCCGCTCAGGAAGAAGAATTCAGCCTTGAATTACGTAACCGGGACCGTGAACGTAAACTGATTAAGAAAATCGAAAAAACGCTGAAAAAAGTTGAAGATGACGACTTTGGCTATTGTGAATCATGTGGTGTAGAAATTGGTATCCGCCGTTTGGAAGCCCGTCCTACCGCTGATTTATGTATCGACTGTAAAACATTAGCTGAAATTCGCGAAAAGCAAATGGCTGGCTAGTGTCTATATGGAGTCCTGAACGGCGCATATTACTGCGCCGTTACAAGGAAACGTTACATTCTGTTATGTTCCACTCAGAGCTTATTCCTTGCGTTAGCTATCACATAAAATCTATCCTTCCCGCATCTTTTTGCCAATTGGTTGGCGATAACGTCCTACCGTGCTCTTTTAAGTAAGATAAACATTTACTTTCACGTAATTTTTTACGGAGATAGATTAGGCTGTTATTTAACCCCATAGTTTGAAGTTGAATAATCCTCTAACAACAAAAAAGCGCTTAAAATAAGGCTTCTAAACCTATACTTCTATAGTGAGATCGCTTTTTGAGCTATTATTTTGCGTAAATTTTATTGGTAACGTTTATAATTAGAGATGACTTTTATTCGTTTAACCATTCTCAAAGAAACTTCTGTGAGCTATGATTAGCCGCTTATTTTTGTTTAATGAATATTGGTAATGACATCGAGGTGTACTATTTTTAACCGAGTAGCAAATTTCTGCCGTAATATTTTATCTCGCAATACAGACGCATCCCCTGAAGATGTAGAACAACATCGTGATACTTCGCGAGATATACAGGCAGCCGGTAAAAGGCCAGTCACTCATTCTGCTCATGCGCAAACCGCATCTAAAGAGCAGAACACCGCTCAACCCCATAAAACAGCCCCTATTAAAAAAACGGTTCGTCAATCTCAACGTGCCGATTCAACACCTGAGAAGCGCCCTACAATGACAACCGTAAACGACGAAAACATTACTGTTATCCCGCGTTCCGAACATCCTATTTCGCGTAGTGATATTAGTGACAATGCATTAAAAGTACTGTACCGCTTAAATAAAAGTGGCTTTGAAGCCTACTTAGTGGGTGGTGGTGTGCGTGATTTGCTTTTAGGCCAAAAGCCTAAAGACTTCGATATAACTACGAACGCAACACCTGAGCAGATCCGCAAATTATTTCGTAATTGCCGTCTAGTTGGTCGTCGTTTCCGTCTAGCCCATATTATGTTTGGCCCCGAAATTATTGAAGTTGCAACTTTCCGTGGCCACCATGACCAAAATGTGTCAGATGACAAAAACTTATCTGCACAAGCGCAAAACGGTATGTTGTTACGCGACAACATCTTTGGTTCTATTGAGGAAGATGCGATTCGTCGGGACTTCACCGTTAATAGCCTATATTACAATATTGAAGACTTCACATTACGTGACTACGTTAATGGTTTGAAAGACCTCAAAGCTGGCGTTATTCGTTTAATTGGTGACCCTGAAACGCGCTATCGTGAAGACCCAGTCAGAATGCTAAGAGCGGTACGTTTTGCCTGCAAATTAAATATGAGCATCGAGCCGAAAACCGCAGAGCCAATTTACCAACTCGCTCATTTATTGAGAGAAATTCCATCTGCTCGGTTATTTGAAGAATCACTCAAATTACTCCAAGCAGGCCAAGGTTACGCGACTTATAAAATGCTCAAAAAATATGGTTTGTTTGAGCAACTTTTCCCTGTTGTCGCAAGCCGATTTACTGATAACAGTGATTCGCCAATGGAAAAAATCATTGAGCAAGTCCTCAAAAATACTGATTTCAGACTAAAAAATGATAAGCGTGTTAACCCTGCTTTTTTATTTGCTGTTATGTTATGGTATCCAGTTACTGAGCATGCTGAGAAGCTATCTCAAGAAGGCGGGTTGGCCTATTACGACGCCTTTGCGCTGGCAATGAATGATATATTAGATGAACAGTGCCGCTCGATTGCGATCCCAAAACGCATTACAACCACTATGCGTGATATTTGGTTATTGCAATTACGCTTACCTCGCCGCCAAGGTCGTCGCGCAAATAAACTCATGGAGCACCCAAAATTCCGTGCAGCGTTTGATTTATTAGAATTAAGAGCCAATGTTGAGCACCGCAACGAGTTACAAGAGTTAGCGTTATGGTGGACTGATTTTCAACAAGCGAATAATATCAAACAGCGTGAAATGATTTCGGAATTAGGTAGTGCCCCTACTCGCCGCCGCCATCGCCCACGTTCATCACAAGGTGGAACCGGCGCGCGCCGGCCGAATAAGTCATAATAGATAGAGAGAATACAATGGAACAAGTCTATATTGCTGTAGGAAGTAACCTTGGTGAGCCGCTGCTACAGGCACAGCAAGCTATTGCAGCATTAGATGCTATTCCTAATAGCCGCGTTGTTTCTACCTCTTCTGTTTATCGAACCAAACCATTAGGCCCACAGGACCAGCCAGATTTTTTGAATCTGGCTGTGCTACTAGAAACAAGCCTTGAGCCTGAAGTTCTTCTTAACCATACACAAAAAATCGAACTTGAGCTTGGCCGTGTACGCAAAGAGGAACGTTGGGGGCCACGAACGCTTGACCTCGATATCATGCTTTTTGGTAACCGTATCATCAATACTGAACGGTTAATCGTTCCACATTATGGGCTAAAAGAGCGTGAGTTTATGTTGTATCCGCTTAGCGAAATCGCCCCTTCCCTTGTTTTTCCTGATGGCGAAAAGCTTTCAGAAAGACTCACACAAGTCCCTCGAAATGGCCTAACGTTTTGGGATATTCCAGCCTAAAATGTTCAACCTCTTATGAGGTATGGTCGCAGGGAGATCATTTCCGGAGGTTATTATAATGAAACCAATTTCTCTGGCTGATTTATGTCAGTTTAAAAAAGACAAACACAAATTTGCAACCATGACAGCCTATGACTCAAGCTTTGCTCAATTATTTTATGAGCAAGGTATTCAGGTGATGCTCGTTGGAGACTCACTGGGAATGACGATCCAAGGTGAATCATCTACTTTACCTGTGACCGTCGAGCAAATTGCTTACCACACCCGATGCGTTCGCAAAGGTGCACCAAACGCCTTCATTATTGCAGATATGCCATTCATGAGTTACGCCACACCAGAACAAGCTTGTTCTAATGCAGCAATTTTGATGCAAGCGGGTGCAAACATGGTGAAAATTGAGGGTGGCAGCTGGTTATGTGATACCGTAAAAATGCTAGGAGAACGCTCTGTTCCTGTGTGTGGTCATCTAGGTTTAACACCTCAAGCAGTAAACGTTCTTGGCGGTTATAAAGTCCAAGGACGCGATGAGGTCACGGCAAATCAATTACTCAAAGATGCAATTGCATTAGAAAATGCAGGTATCCAATTATTGGTTCTCGAATGTGTTCCAACTGCCTTAGCAAGTCATGTTTCTGAAGAACTGCTATTACCGGTGATTGGTATTGGCGCAGGAAATGGAACTGATGGACAAATCCTTGTTATGCATGATGCACTGGGTATTACCGCACGAGCGCCTAAATTTGCTAAAAACTTTTTAGCTCAAGCAGGCAACCTTCATGATGCTATTCGTATGTATATCCAAGAAGTGGAAGATGGCATTTACCCAAGTGAAGCACATTCTTTTTCTTAATTGATGCCAGTAATTATAAGGAACACACGTATGCTTATCGTTGAAACGGCACTTATCTTACGCCGTGAAATTCGTCGTTGGAAACAAGAAGGTAAACGTATTGCACTTGTCCCAACGATGGGTAATTTACACGATGGTCACTTAACACTCATTGACCAAGCGAAAAAACAGGCTGATATTGTGATTGCCAGTGTATTCGTGAACCCAATGCAATTTGATAGGCAATCTGATTTAGCCAATTACCCACGAACTTTGCAAGAAGATTGCGAAAAATTAAAGCGTCGTGATATCAATTTAGTTTTTGCACCTTCCCCGCAAGAATTCTACCCAGAAGGGATGGAAAAACAGACTTTTGTTGAAGTTCCTGAGTTATCGACCATGTTAGAAGGCGCAAGCCGTCCCGGTCATTTTAGAGGTGTCGCAACGGTTATCACTAAGCTGTTCAACTTAGTTCAGCCAGATATTGCCTTGTTTGGTGAAAAAGATTACCAACAGTTGCAATTAATTCGCAAATTAGTTTCTGACTTATCATTTGATACTCAAATTGTTAGTGTCCCAACGGTTAGAGCTAAAAATGGCCTAGCACTGAGTTCACGTAACAATAATTTGTCAGCAGAAGAGCTAAAAATAGCGCCTAAACTGTTTCAAATTATGCAACAAGCGGGTGAAAAATTAGTCGCTGAGCCTAACGCATCTGAAGTTATTATCGAAGAGATGAATAATAGCTTACGTGAAGCCGGTTTTACCCCTGATGAGCTATTTATTCGCGATGCAGATACATTATTACCACTTGATGAGTCCAGTAAACGTGCGGTTATTTTAATGGCTGCATGGTTAGGTCAAACGCGTCTTATTGACAATTTACAAGTTGACCTGCAACGCGATATTGCATAAAACAATAAGACTTATAACACTATCACAGCAACCATCTTGCTGCGTTGCTAAGCCTGTTGCGACTTATATACACGTAGTCAACAACGCTGCAGTTTTGAAGGCACTATGATTTTATTCAAAGTCATTCAGATTGCAGCTAGGCGGCAAGTAAGTGAGTCCCTAGGAGCATACATAAGTATGTGACTAGGGCGAACGCACGTAGTCAACAACGCTGCAATTTGAAGGACGAAGAAGAAATGTTAAGAAGAATGTTACAAGGCAAACTCCATCGCGTCACAGTCACACAGGCAGACCTACACTACGAAGGCTCATGTGCGATAGATCAGGACTTCATGGATGCAGCTGGGATCCTTGAATACGAAGCCATTGATATTTACAACGTTGATAATGGCGAACGTTTTTCAACCTACGCGATTTCTGGCGAGCGCGGTTCAAAAATTATCTCAGTAAATGGTGCTGCTGCACGCCGTGCTGCGGTTGGTGATAAGCTGATTATTTGTTCTTATGTACAAATGGAAGATGAAGATGCGCGCCTACATAAGCCAAAAGTGGCTTATTTTGATGAAAACAATAAAATGAGTCGCATCGCAAAAGCAGTCCCTGTTCAAGTGGCATAATGTTGGATTTTATTTATCCAACAATTTGATTAGTATTGCCATTTATATACATCTCAATAAAAAACGGCTTTTGATTACGCTAAGTACCAAAAGCCGTTTTTTACACAATTTCAGCCCAAAATTTAACTTCTTAAGCCTCTACCTTGCTCAATCAAAAACCATGTTAATGCATAAAAGACGACTAAGAAAATCATTAAGACGCCTAACGTAATCGCGATAGAAACATCGGCTATTCCCAGAAAACCATAACGAAAGCCGCTGATCATGTACACAATTGGGTTCAGTTTAGAAACGGCTTGCCAAAACGGTGGTAACAGTGATAGTGAATAAAATACACCACCTAAATACGTTAATGGTGTTAAGACAAAGGTTGGAACAATACTAATATCATCAAATGTCTTAACGAAGATGGCATTTAATAGACCGGCAAGGGAAAACACAATTGCGGTTAGTAATAATGTTATGACTACCATTGCCCATGAATGCACTTGCAAGGGAATAAAAAATAACGATACCAATGTAACGAGAAAGCCCACTAAAATCCCTCTAGCAACACCACCGCCGACAAAACCTGCGATAATAATATGCGTCGGAACGGGGGCTACCAGTAATTCTTCGATATTTTTCTGAAATTTAGAGCCAAAGAAAGAAGAACAAACATTTGAATATGAATTAGTGATCACCGCCATCATGATTAACCCAGGGACGATGAATTGCATATAATCCACACCACCCATATCACCAATTCTAGAACCAATTAAGTTACCAAAAATCACAAAATACAGCGACATTGTGATCACCGGTGGTAATAGTGTTTGTATCCAAATACGACCAAACCGTGTGACTTCTTTTATCCAAATGGTTTTCAATGCGACCCAATATAATGAGATCATCTTGCAATCTCCTTCTCGGTTGCATTACTTTCTCTTTTAACTAAGTTAACAAATAACTCTTCTAATCGGTTTGCTTTATTTCGCATACTTAAAATCTGAACACCTTGCTCACTGAATTGGCTAAAAACACTATTTAGACCTTGCTCTCTTTTAACATCTACCTCAAGTGTTGAGGTGTCTATCAAACGTGATTCATACCCTAATAATTGAGGGATCGGACTTTTTGGCATTAAATCAAAAATAAAGGTTTCTGATTCTAATTGGCTCAGTAATTGCTTCATACTAGTATTTTCAACTAATTCACCATGTTGAATAATGCCAATATTACGGCACAACATTTCAGCCTCTTCCAAATAGTGAGTGGTTAAAATGATTGTCGTCCCCTGAGCGTTAAGATTCTTTAAAAATGTCCACATTGAGCGACGAAGCTCAATATCAACACCCGCCGTGGGTTCATCCAAAATTAATAGCTTTGGTTGGTGCATCAATGCACGGGCTATCATTAAACGGCGTTTCATACCACCAGACAAATTACGTGCCCGCTCATCACGCTTTTCCCATAAATCAAGTTGGGTTAGGTACTGCTCTGCACGTTGTACCGCAACAGAACGCGTAACCCCATAATAACCGGCTTGGTTAAGGACAATTTGTAATACCGTTTCAAATGGATTGAAATTAAACTCTTGAGGCACTAATCCAAGTTGCTGCTTTGCTTGCACAACTTGTTTTTCTAAATCATAACCAAATACTTTTACAGACCCGCTTGTTTTGTTTACCAGCGAGCTAATGATCCCTATTGTAGTTGATTTACCCGCACCATTTGGTCCCAACAATGCGTAAAAGTCACCGTCTTCAACGCTCAGATCAATCCCTTTCAGGGCTTTCACACCACCTGGGTAGGTTTTGGTTAACTGCGATAACTCAAGTGCATATGTCATATGTAAAAAAAACCTTTATTCTTAGAACGGTTTGAAGGCAATATATCGCCATGATGCCACTTTTTTCTGCTCTATGTTATGCAGAAAAGAGATAATTAGTTTATACAATATAATTCAATATGTTATAAATTTAGGGTTGTCTTGTCTAAAAGACAGGTTCATCATAAGGGCATTAAAATTAGTATAACTAATTATTAATTAATCAATAAATGTTGTATAAGATTTTATCGCAAAGTAACACAACTAGGCTATAAGTCATGATGAGAAAAATCGAAGAGCTGTTTGCTAACAATGAAGCATGGTCAGCATCAGTCAATGAACAAGACCCCGAATTCTTCAAAGAATTATCAAAAGCACAAAAGCCGAGATTCTTATGGATAGGCTGCTCTGACAGCCGAGTACCTGCAGAAAAACTCATTAACGCGGCACCTGGGGACCTTTTTGTGCACCGTAATGTTGCCAACTTAGTCATTCACACTGACCTAAACTGTTTATCTGTCATTCAATATGCGGTTGATGTCTTACAAGTTGAGCACATTATTATTTGCGGCCACTATGGCTGTGGTGGTATTGAAGCGGCGGTTGATAATACCGAACTTGGCTTAATTAATAACTGGCTATTACACATAAGAGATATTTGGTACAGACATAGCTCTATGTTGGGTGAATTAAAGCCTTGTGAGCGTCTTAACCGTTTATGTGAGTTAAATGTTGTTGAGCAAGTTTATAACTTAGGGCATTCAACCATCATGCAGTCTGCATGGAAACGTGGCCAAAAAGTGATGATCCACGGTTGGGTATATGGGATTAATAATGGCCGGTTACACGACTTACATATTACTGCAGACAGCCGAGAAAAACTTGAGTTATGTTACCGTGAAGCTATTTCAACATTAACTCAAAAAAAATAAATTAAACTAAAAATAAAAAGCTCTTACATTTAAGAGCTTTTTACCAATTAAATCCAAAAATAGCGTAATTAAATTATAAAATATATTTTCATTTCTTTTAAATTAAAATGAAAATATTAATCCAAAAAAACTTATGATTAACAATTGTTGTAATTATATTTATACGCATATTAATTTAAGTATTGATACATATTTATCCTGAAGCAGAGTGAAGCTTATTTGTTGATTACAAAGAAATTAACCTCAAGAAATATATATTCAACCACGAAAAACTCATTGATGATATTTTATTTTGGAATAAAAATCCGGACTTTGAATAAGTATTTTTAAATATACTTATTTTAAATTTCAATCATAATTCAAGTGTTATAATGGGGTATTGTTAATTTACATATATTAACTTCAAATCATATTTAGGGATATTTCTATGAGTCAGCCTATTAAAAGTGGGTCTTCTAATCATACATTAAAGCTAAAGCCTATCGTCTTATGCGTCTCTGCAATTTTAGGGATGACTTCAATGGCTCATGGCGAAATAATTAATACTAACGGTGCTGGAGTAATCAATCAGCACAATGGCCCAACAATTGTTAATATAAATAAAGCTAGTGACAAAGGGGTTTCTCACAATATATACAACAAATTCGATGTTGATAATAAGGGAGTCATTTTAAACAACAGTAAAGATAACGTTAATACTCAGTTAGGTGGAATGATTAACGGAAACCTTAATTTAGCGGGTGGTGAAGCAAAAGTTATCCTTAATGAGGTTAACTCTAATAATGCAACAACGCTAAATGGTATGGTTGAAGTTGCAGGGAAAAAAGCACAAGTTATTGTTGCTAACCCGTCAGGGATTACCTGTAATAGCTGTGGCTTTATTAATACTGAAAGCACAACTCTCACAACGGGTAAACCGATTATCGGTAATGGGGAATTACTGGGTTATAACGTAGCCAAGGGACAAATTATCGTTAATAAAGATTTAAATTCTGATTCCCCCACAGAACTTATTGCTCGTTCAGCGATGATCAATGGCCAGTTAAAAGCAAAAGAAATTAAAGTTGTCACTGGAAATAACTTTGTCGATGCAAATGGTAATGTTGTTTCTACTGTCACACCTGTTGGTAGTCGTCCTTCTGTCAGCATTGATGTCTCAGCACTAGGTGGTATGTATGCAGATAAAATTACTTTAGTTTCTACTGAAAGTGGAGTTGGTGTTAGAAATAAAGGGATTATATTAGCAGGTGATAAAGGTTTAACTGCTAATGTTGCAGGATACCTGTCTAATAATGCGAATAGAATAGAATCTTCTGGTGATATTAATCTAAACTCTAGCACTTTTCATAATGATGGTTTAATCCGAGCTAAAAACAATTTAGACATTTCAACTAATGAAACAAGTTCTGGATATGTAACTTTCGGTAATGATAACGGACAACTTTTATCAACAGCTGGCGACATTAGTTTACGCACCCATAACTCTATATTGAATCGCAATGGTGGGGTTATTAACGCCCAAAATAATGTTAATATTGAAACAATAGATATTCAAAATGGTGGCGGTTTAATTAAGTCAAATAGTGCAGATGTCAATATTGATGCAAGAGGGGGTATTTATCAATGGCGTAGCTCATCGAGTAGCCAGCCTGAAAAGAGAATTATTGCTGGTAGAGATATTAATATTACCGCAAATAGAATTATTAATGAAAATGCTGAAATTAATGCAGGTAGAGATGTCATTTTAAACACTGCATCCTCTATAGAAAATACTAACTCTGTTATCACGGCTAAACGTAGAATAAGCATTGATGCGGATAGTCTAACAAATAAATCATCATCGATTACTGCCACTAATGCTAAATCTGATTTAAATGTCACTAAATATATTACTAATGACGCAAACTCAGTCATCAGTAGTGGTCGAGGATTAAATATAACCTCGGCGAAGCTGACTAACGCAGGAAAAATTATTTCACCAACTAATGTTCCCAACACAATACCTGTGCCTACTTATATTTCCAATATAAAAGTAGATCATATTGATAACTCTGGGGGAGCAATTTCAGGTGATCAACTGAATATAACATCAAATACAATTAAAAATGAGCTAGGCTTTATTGATGCGAAAAAACTTAACATCACATCTAAATCCTTAAATAACCACGGTGGTTATATTCGCTCGTATAGTGACATGATTCTCAATGTTAACCAATTAAATAACTCAGAATCAAGTAACTTTAGTCGAGTCGCTTCCAAATTTGGTTTAACCAATAAAGTTGGTGGAATTGAGGTTCTAAATGGTGGTATTACTGTTACTGGTGATGATGTTTCCAATTACTTAGGTTTCATTAAAAGTGCAGCTGAAGAAAGGGTGGCTAGCCTAGGAGGAATGGAGTTTAATTTAACTGGTAGACTTAGTAACAATACTGGTGAACTAACAAGCGGTAATGATATTACTATCACAACTAGAGAGTTATCTAACTACAGAGGTCAACTCAATTCAGATGGAAAATTAAAAATCAAATCCACTGAATCAATTAATAATATATATGGTAAACTTAACTCAAAAGGCGTAACTGAACTTTATGCTCCGAACGTTTCAACTTATGACAATAATGAAACTTACAGCACAGATGGCACAGGTATTATTTACAACCCTAATGGGTTAAATATTATTCATATCAAAAAACCAACCGATAACGGTATTTCACACAATACTTATCAAAGTTTCAATGTGAGTGAAAAAGGAACCATTTTCAATAATAGTAGCACCATGACAACAACTAAGTTAGGTGGAACTATCGCTGGAAATGAAAATTTAACCTTAGGTAATGAAGCTAAAGTTATTTTAAATGAAATCGTTGGTAATAATATCAGCTTAATTAACGGTATGATGGAAGTTGCAGGTACTGCAGCACAAGTCATTGTTGCGAATGCTTCTGGTATTACTTGTAATAGCTGTGGTTTTATTAATGCATCACGAGGTGCTTTTGTAACCGGTACCCCACTGGTTGTTGGTGATAACTTGGTTGGGTATAACGTAACCAAAGGCCAAATCACTGTTAATAAAAGCCTGACGTCTAATAATGCAGTTGATTTCATCGCCCGTTCAGTGCTCATTAATGGTGACGTCCAAGCTAATGAATTAACTATTTCAACAGGCTCAAATTTATTCGATTCTGAAGGTAATGTACTTTCTACCACGTCAGGACCGTACAACTTAAGTAATTACGGTATTACGATAGCGAATAATGCTAGTTTAAATGCCGATAAAATGAAGCTTAATGTTAATGAGTCAGGATACTACTTAAGTAATAAAGGTTTGATCAATGCTGGTGATGGCGGTTTAACCGTTAATGCTTATGCTATAAGTAACCCTGGGAAAATAGAATCAAAAGGTAACCTCGATCTAACATCCACAGGTCGATACACCTTTAATAACGACTATGGAAGTATTATTTCTACTGCTGGAAATGTCAACATTACCACTAATGATTACTTACATAACCGTTATAATGGCTTAATCAGTGCGAATAAAAACATTAATTTAAACATTAATAAAGATATTCAAAATGGCGGCGGTTTAATTAAAGCGGAACAAGGCGATATCAATGTTGATGCTGATACTATCTATAACTGGGCATACAACAGTAAGCATGGAAAAAATAGATTTATTGCAGGCAGAGATCTCACGATTAACAGAGGCAGAATTGTTAATGAACAAGCAATAATGTCTGCTGGAAGAGATTTTAACTTTATGGGTTCCAACATAAGCAACAAAATATCAAGCTCCATCACGGCTAATCGTCGCGTGAACATTGATACTGATTATATCAGCAATCTATCATCCTCTATTCAAGCAGTAACAGGCAGAATGGATATTACTGTGCAAGACACAATAGTAAATGATACTAAAGGTGTTATTAGCAGTGACAAACTGATGAATATCACATCACCAAAACTGACAAATAGCGGTATCATTGTATCTAATAATGGCAAGTCTACATTTAGGGTTAATGACTTAACAAACAAGACTGGCTACATTAAAGGATTTAACCTTAATTTCATCTCGATGTATTTAAACAATAGTTCTGGACTGATTAAAGCTGACAATAATCTAGTCATGAACGCTGATTATATTAGTAATACTAGCTCATCAGATTTTAGCAAAAACACTTATAACCTTGGTTTAACAAGTCAAAAAGGTGGCATCATTGCTGACAATGGTAGTATTAACCTTAAAGGCTATCAATTGAATAACGGCTCAGGAATTATTCAAACCAACGCAATCTTTCCTGCAGCAGGAGAAGCGGATATCAATATCACTATGGGTAATGAGATCATCAACAACTACGCACAAATAAACAGTGCAGGAAGTCTGAAAGCAGAAGCGAACACCATCTCTAACAACACTGGAGTAATGAATGCAGGCCTTGATTTAACAGCTAAAGCAGAGCGTTCTATTAATAACTATTATGGAAAGATAAACGCAGGAAATACCACTAAAGTGACGACGCCTAGCTTGTCTAATCAGTACGGTCAAATTACAGGTAATCCTGTTATTATTGAAACAAACTAATAAATAACGTATTCGTTATGTAACCATAAACAAAAAGGACAGCCTTGCTGTCCTTTTTCATCGAGTTCACCTGAAAATATTAATCTTCAAGTAATGTTACATGGCCAATATAAGGCAAGTGACGATACTGTTGAGCGTAGTCGATACCGTAACCCACCACAAATTTGTCTTCAATAGAATAACCAATCCACTCAACAGGAACTTGCACTTCGCGGCGTGAAGGTTTATCCAGTAATGTACAAATAGCGACAGATTTAGGGCCACGTAATTCGAAAATTTCACGCACTTTATTTAACGTATTACCAGAGTCGATAATATCTTCAACGATTAATACGTGTTTATCACGGATATCTTCGTCCAAATCTTTGACAATTTTAACATCACGGCTCGATGTCATCGCATTGCCATAACTTGAAACAGTCATAAAATCGACTTCATGAGGAACATCAATCTTACGGCATAAATCAGCCATAAAAATAAATGAACCTTTCAGCAAACCAACAAGGACTAATTCACCATCAAGCTTTTGATAATGAGCACTAATTTTATCGGCTAATTCACTAATTCGTTGAGCAATCTCTTCTTCAGAGATCATCACTTCAAGGGTATGTTTCATCTTCTATTACGCATCTATGGGAATGGAAAGCACGTAATTTTAACATAGGCAGCACGCATATACTAATAAAGGAAAATACAGTGCTAAAATTTCACACTGCATTTTCTCTGAAAATAAATATTGCTGTTAACTGACAGTGAAGCCCAACATCATTCCTGTATCTTCATGCTCCAAAAGATGGCAATGGGCCATATAAGGGTGCTGTTGAGTTGCAGGGTGTTTAAACTCGACTAAAATTTCACTCACCTGCCCTTCCACTTTAACAATATCTTTCCACCCTTGGCGATGAGGTGCTACGGCTTGGCCGTTTTCTTTTAGGATACGAAAACGTGTGCCATGGACGTGGAATGGGTGCAACATCATATCGCCACGCCCTGAAACGACCCAAATTTCTTGCTGATTCATAGGGGCATTAAATGCGGGATGCGTCATTGAGAAAACTTGCCCATTAATAGTATTCGCATTATGAATATCCAAGCCATCAGAGCCTGTACCACAGTGGCCGCCACTTCCCATTTTGCCATTCATATTTCCATGATTCATATTACCTGCATTCATGTTACCGTGGTTCATATTTCCCATCATTGCACCATGACCGCCCATGTTACCCATGGCTTGGTCGCCATATTTTTCACGTAACATCATCATGCCTTGCATGTCCAAACGCATATCCATCATTAAGTGGAAACGACGGCGATTTAAGCCAGCAAGAGAAGGAATAGCAGACATTGCTGCAAGTGTTGATGGTAAGTCACCTTCTCCCTTCGTCAACGTTGTTTCAATACGCAGTACTGGCAAAGGCTGGTCAAATGGTGCGATCGTCATACCCATTTGCCCGACAGGTAGAGTTACCAAATCGAATGCACGACCATCGGAGGCATCAATTAATACTTCAAAACGCTCTCCCATCAAGATAGGTAATTCTGTTACCGCAATCGGCTCGGCTAATAAACCACCATCACTCGCAACGACATACATTTTACGTCCATCACTGGTGGATATATTTAAACTTCTAGCATTACAGCCATTCAATAGCCTTAAGCGCAGCCAACCTTTCGGGGCAACATGTTTAGGATAAACAGCACCATTCGTTAGCATGATGTCACCGAACCACCCCACAGCCGCACTCATCACATCAAGCTGGTAATCAATTTGCCCATCATCTTTTAAGCGTTTGTCTTGCAAAATGACAGGAATATCATCAACACCCCAATCGCTTGGTAAGCCGTGTTTTGTGCTGGCATCATCTTTAATTAATACAAGACCAGCTAACCCCATCGCCACTTGGTAGCCAGTTTTTCCATGAGTATGAGGATGGAACCAACATGTCGCTTCGCTTTGATTTACCGTAAAATTCACTTTACGGCTTGTATCTGGTTGGATTATCGCTTGGGGGCCGCCATCTTGTTCACCTGAAATTTCTAAACCATGCCAATGAACTGTCGTGTCTTCTGCCAGTTTGTTAATAATATTGATATTAACATTTTGTCCATTTTTCAAACTAATTGCAGGGCCTAATAAATTACCGTTATAACCCCATGTCGTCGTTTGCTTTCCTGGAACAAATTGCGAAACGCCCTGCTGAATAACGACCTGAATGTTGCCTTGCGCATCAGGCTCCAATAAGGGTGGAATCGCTAATGTTGGATAATTTCCTGCTGCTACCGCGATGCGGCTCCAAATAGGCAGCGCACTTGCAGCATATGTGATAGCACTTAACTTAAGAAAATCGCGACGTAGCATTGATAACCTTCCTTTTATTTATCAAATCGATAATCATCAGTGGTGTAATTTATGACAAATTACACTTTCGAAGCAAAACATGGTTTAATGGAGGTATGATAAAGCTTCCCCTTACAGGAAGGTCAATAAAGCCACTCTAAAAATGTGGGTTTATTACATGGATTTAAGAAAAATATAGTTGACTAACAATTCTATTCTTATGCTAACGTAACTTGACATAGAAAACAGATAGAATAACGAATGCGCAAATTTATATTGATGTCATGCTTAATGACTCTGTTAGGGATAACCAATTCTGCCAGAGCCCTTTCCAACAACGAAGCTGAAGATCTTGCTGATCTCACGGCCGTTTTTATTTATCTAAAATATGATTGCGGGTATTCACAAATCCCAGATAGAGAAATTGAACGTGCCATTGTTTACTTTGCTAAAAGTAACAAATGGGACCTTAGCAACTATAATGCGGAAAAAATGACCGCCCTTAACAAAGAAAGTTATAGTGACCTAAAAGGGATACCACTCACCACTGAGTTTAAATGCCAGTCCCTTGCACGGGATTCTCTTGGCCTCTTTGCTTACGTCAAGTAAGCTGATAAGAAAACCCATCAAGAAAACATGCCAAAATATCGCCTGCATGTTTTCTTTCTTTACTCTAAATTATTCTTTCTTTTCTGCCTTCTTTCTTGCCAAAACAAAGCTATCGATGGAATACTTTGAATAATTACCATCCTGATAATATGGTTTGACATAACAAAGCCTGCATCTAAATTCATGGTAATTGCTGCGAATGTCATCGCTTCCATACTTCCCGGGGCCCAAGCTAACAGTAACACCGAAATATCATAGCCTGTAATCCAAGATGCAAATACCGTGATAAGAAAAGTCAGCACGATATTAACCACCACGACTTGAGCTGAAGAGTATATATTTTTAATCAACGAGGAAAGTGGGAACACAATGAAATGGTTACCAATGTTCATCCCAATCAATACCATACTAAGTTCAGTCAACATCAGTGGAAAATTCAATGGGATATCAGCCCAACCTTGAATGAGTGTTGCCGCCGCTAATGACGTCAACATAAAAGGCGCAGGAACTTTTAAACGCTGTAAAATGGCCCCTGAAATCACCCCAACAGCAATAATAAGCAGCAGCCATCCCGTTGAAATTAATGTCAATTCTGGCAATTCTATTATCGGTTGTGGGTCACCATCACTGCCAACAACAATTCCTGCTAATAAGATAAGAATAATTAAGCGAATTGTATGGGAAATAACAATTTTCTGAGGCGGTGTATGGGTGTGGTCTGTTAATGCGAGGATTGCCGCCATAGCACCGGGTACAGAGCCAAGCATTGCCTCTTGTTTTGTCCAACCGACTTTCCGGTAAAACCAAAAAAAACTAAACGAAAATTGCACAGCCAAACAAACAACCAACATCAATAATAAAAGAAATAAATTGTCCGCTTCATTAAGAGATACTTGATTGAACATCAAGCCCACAGAGGTTCCCAACGTGACTTGAACAAAACTAATGGTGTGTTTAGGAATTGCGAAGGAAATACCAAAACGATGAAAAATGATAATGGCAATGATCGGGCCAAACATCAATGCAAGGGGAACTCCTAGGTAAGTAAGCCCGCCACCGATTAAAGCACAGATGGAAATCCCACCTATCATTTTTAATAATTTCTTCATATGGTATTAACCATTAAGTCTTTTTATATCCCTAATTTATATCATATTATTTAAGCCATATAGCTTTAGTTTTTATTTATTTATCACCCTAGTGATATCCACCAACATTTATCTATTTATTAGGTTTTGATCTTATTATTTTAACTTGGTCTGAAAAAATCTTTTTAACTTAGATTGACACGGTACAGTGAAAAATTTATTTCCTTCTCTTTATGTTATCAGCATGAGCTTGGTTCATAACCGCTTTGGACATCCATTGCGCTAATTGTGTTACTTGAGCATCATCCATTTTCCAAATATCTTTTAGTACTAAAAATATTTCAGAACCATAAATAACAGAAAAAGCACGAATCACTTTATCAATAATTTCTTGCGGATATTCTGATTTCATTGGCGATGTGACCATTGCAAGAATTTCTTTACGATTACCGCGTTCTAGACGCTTATCTTTAATGCTTTGTGGAGCTGCTCGCCCCTGTGCCCACTGCTGTAATGATACTTGCAGCGCGGCTCGTAAAACACCTTCATGTTCAAACATACGTGGAAAAGCATAGGTTAATAGCTCGTCAATACGCTCTTCGGTTTGCTCACTTTGCGGGCGCCAAGTTAAAATAGGACCTAAACTTTCATTAACCGTTGCAGTAATTAAATCGGCTTGTGTCGGAAAATAACGATAAGCTGTCGCACGAGAAACTCCCGCCTCAAGTGCCAACTCAGAAACAGAAGGCATCGCCCCTTTTTCAAATAAATCTAAAGCCGTCTTAATCAACAATACATAGGTTCGTTTTCGTGTCCCTTTGTATTCTGAATGCGAATTAGTTTTAGACATTAATTTATCCTTAAAATACTGTCACTTACTATAAAATGAGTTAGAGCTCATGAAAACATATAAGTGTGAATAGGTAAATGCACTTGGTTGATGATTTAAAGAAATTATTCATAAAGGTGATTTAAAAGTAATAGCAAAAATCATAACAATCACAATTATATCTTTTAAATATCCAAATATACTCAAAATAGCTCAGGTCTATAAATAATAATTTATACTATTTTATCAATAGGATAAAAACATTATCAGTCAATAACGTCATAATAAACCAAAAATGAGACTACAATCTCATTTTACAATCAACCACAATGATACTATAGTCTCATTATGATGAAAAATTCAACGCTCGTTTTACTCTGAAAGGGTTTGTATATGAAAAAACATCCGGGTTTTATTTATATTGTAACGACGCTTGACACTAAAAGTGCTGAACTATTTTATGTTAGTGAATTAATCAAAAACGCCGGATTGGCGGTACGTACTGTTGACCTGACAACACAACCAACGCAATTAGAAAAAAACGCAGATATCAGCGCACACACTGTCGCAAGTTTTCATCCACTTGGTACTGAGGCCGTTTTCTGTGGTGACCGCGGTAAAGCCATTGAAGCTATGGCACAGGCTTTCAGCCTTTATCTTGCCGCACAAACAGATGTTGCCGCTATTCTTGGTTTAGGTGGTTCGGGTGGAACCGCACTCATTACACCCGCCATGCAAGTATTGCCCGTAGGTATTCCAAAATTAATGGTTTCCACAATGGCATCAGGGGATATTTCTGGTTATATCGGCGCGAGTGATATTTCGATGATGTACTCCGTCACTGATGTATCAGGTTTGAATATCATTTCCCGCAAAGTATTAAAAAATGCTGCTAATCAAATAGCAGGAGCTGTTTGGTTTGACGACGAAGAACAACCGCATGACTTAAAACCAGCAATTGCACTAACCATGTTCGGAGTAACGACCCCATGCGTACAGCAGCTCACAACAGAGTTAGAGGCGCAATATGACTGTCTAGTCTTCCATGCGACAGGCAGTGGTGGCAAAGCCATGGAAAAACTAATTGATAGCCAGTTATTACATTCTGTTTTAGATATTACAACCACCGAAGTATGTGATTATTTATTTGGTGGGGTATTAGCTTGTGATGAAGACCGTTTTGGTGCTATTGAACGCACTCAAACCCCTTGCGTGATGTCTTGTGGAGCTCTCGATATGGTGAATTTCGGACGCCCTTCGACTGTGCCCGAACACTACCAAAATCGCTTATTTTATCATCACAACGCTCAAGTCACTTTAATGAGAACGACCAAAGAAGAAAATCAGCAAATGGGTCGTTGGATTGCAGAAAAATTAAATCGTTGTAATGGTGAAGTGCGCTTTATCATCCCAACAGCAGGCTTTTCAGCATTAGATGTTGATGGTGCTCCATTTTGGGATCCTATCGCAGATCAAGCCTTCATTGATGCTTTAACAGCAAATTTAATAATAACAGAGAAAAGACAACTTATTTTGAGTCCTTATCATATTAACTCCACAGAGTTTTGTGACCAGGTTATTCAGCTTCACCAGGAAATTTTGAACAAATAATAGAGGTTAACTATGAAACATAACCGCGCAGATTTATTAAAAAAATTTAGAGACATGATTGCTCGGGGAGAACCAATCATCGGTGGTGGCGCAGGAACAGGGCTATCTGCTAAATGCGAAGAAGCGGGCGGTATCGATTTAATCGTTATCTATAACTCAGGCCGTTACCGCATGGCAGGTAGAGGTTCACTTGCAGGCTTATTAGCCTATGGCAATGCGAATGAAATCGTTATGGATATGGCAAAAGAGGTTTTACCCGTAGTAAAACATACTCCTGTCCTTGCGGGTGTGAATGGAACAGACCCATTCTGCCAATTCGATAAATTCCTTGATGATATCAAAGCAACAGGTTTCGCAGGAGTGCAAAATTTCCCTACCGTCGGCTTAATTGATGGCAATTTCCGCGCCAACTTAGAAGAAACCGGAATGGGTTATGGGTTAGAAGTTGAGATGATCCGTCTCGCTCATGAGAAAGATTTGCTCACTACGCCTTACGTTTTTAGCGCTGAAGATGCCATTGCGATGACTAAAGCTGGTGCCGACATTATTGTGCCACATATGGGGCTAACGACTGGGGGGAATATTGGAGCAGAAACCGCCCTGACGCTCAAAGATTGCGTTCCACTAATCAATGAATGGGCAAAAGCGGCAAAATCAGTACGCGAAGATGTGATTGTTCTGTGCCACGGTGGCCCAATAGCCACCCCTGAAGATGCTGAATATATTTTAGCCAACTGCCCTGATTGCCATGGTTTCTATGGTGCCAGCTCAATGGAACGTTTACCAACAGAAGTGGCATTAACCGCCACCACACAAAAATTTAAATCAATTACACGTTAGTTTTTTTACTTTATATTTTGCCAACACCAGGCGCCTACTTCGGTAGGCGTTTTTTTATCTTTCTAGCCACGAAAGTTACTTCCCTTTTTCTGGTAAATAGAATGCCCTTTGCATAAGAAATGTGTTAGACAAGCCATAAATATAGGCATACCAAAGTAGAGCACGCCAAAGGCAAAAGCCACATGGGGTTTCTCCGGGAATTCACCACCGCTAGAAATACTCGAATAATAGTCAATCGACCTTAAATATTCAGGCGTTAATCCGCCATAAGGCACGAGGAAAGATAAAATTAACACCGAGAAAATACAGAACATAAAATTGAGTGCCATTAATGCTGAATAGCCCATATTTTCTGAACGTTCTTGCTCTGTTCGGCTGGTTAAACCAAAAAGCATTCGATTGGCAACAGTGGCACTGTATAAATATAAAATTAATGGGGAATCACCTAATACTGACATATTGATGGCCAGTGCAAAAAGACCATAGAAAAGAGCAAATAACGTTAATACTCGCCAATCACGAAATACCGCCATAAAGACGCCCGAGTGAACTAAAATAAATTCAAAAATCAGGATCAACGTCAGGTTATAAATAATTTCTACCGTATAGTATTCAGGAAAAAACCATACAGATAGAATAAAACCAACATAAAACAATGAAAAACCGTAGTTTATTATTTTAGAAAAAGCACGAATAATACTGAAAGAATGCGGGTTCTCCTTCACACTTTTTACTGAAGATTGTTCTGGGAAAAAACCTTGGTTTTTATCTTTCCCATTCCTTGGTGGTTTTACCATTAGCTCACTCCATCTCAGCAATATCATTTTATTAATAAGCTACTTGATCACACAAAAAATAAACAGTGGCTAAAGTCTGAATGGCAGGTTCAAAGCGAGGTAAAGTGTAAGAAATATCGACAAGATGGCATGAACGAATAAATGTCATGCCACAGATAGATTAAATTTAATTAAACCAGTTTGGCGATCAGCGTATCTAAATCACCTTGTAAGAAATTCACTGGTGGAATTTCAATCACTGTATATGCGCCTGCTGCTTGTTTCATCGTCGCTCGTGCGGCAGAAACCATAAATTGAGAAGTCAGTGCAGGGTTATTAATGCGCATTGAATATTCGAACAACTGGTTATGTGTTGCCCCTGAAACCCCTTTATGAGTCATGTGCACACCGTGCCCAACATCTTTTAATGCATCAATACTATCCACCTGACGAATATGTGTTTCATCAGAAGAAAAGTAGCTGTCTGCTTTAATCGCTTGAGCCACCTCATCGAACTTAGCGCCACCGTCTAATTCAACATAAACCATACGACGATGAACCCCTGTTCCTAATGGAATTGTGACAGAAAGGGCATCTTTTACGCCATTGATAGCTTTAGCGGCCACACTGTGTCCCATACTCATCCCTGGACCAAAATTCGTATAAGTTACCCCTTTTGGTGCCATTGCTAGCATCAATGTACGCATAATCGAATCCGAGCCAGGATCCCATCCGGCAGAAACAACCGCCACGCTATTATGCTGTTTCGCAACGTCATCTAAGCTGTGTTTTAGCGCCACAATATCTGAATGCACGTCAAAACTATCAACCGTATTAATACCGAGGCTCAAAACTTTAGCTGCTAATGGGCCGATAGCACGCGTTGGTGAACACAAGAGTGCAACATCAACTTTCCCAAGTTTTTCAATATCATCAACCACTTTATATCCAGAAAGCTCAGCAGGAATATCTTGCGTATTGCGACGAACTACCCCGACTAACTCAAAATCCTCAGCGGCCAGAACAGCTTCTAGTGCATAGCGACCAATGTTACCGTAGCCCACTATTGCTGCTTTAATTTTTGTCATTTTTGCTCCTATACAGTTCTGATGTTGCTTATTAAATTATTTATAGCGAAATTGAATTTAACAGAATAATTAAAAGTAAACAAAACATTAGCCTAATTAAATCAGACGCATTTTAACCCTATTTTCATTGTTAAAATCCATGTAGAATTAGCCCATCAGAAAGCTTTCCCTATCATTCATGAATATATAAAGGTTCTCAATGCATCAATCCGATGTGACTGAGCGGTCACTCTTTTCGCTCAGCTGGCCAATTTTTATCGATATTTTTCTTCATTTGGCCACATTATTAATTAATACCTACATGGTTAGTCACGTGTCTACAGCCTACCTTGCTGCTATGGGGGTGGGAAACCAAGTGTTTGACCTATTTATCACTATTTTTAACTTTATCAGTGTGGGGTGTAGCGTTGTTATAGCCCAATACCTAGGGGCTGGCCGCCGAGAAAAAGCCAGCCAAGCGATTCATATTTCAATCGCTTTTAACTTTATTCTTGGTTTTTCCAGCGCATTAGTTGCGTTATTTTTTGGCTATAGCATTCTAACTATTATGAATATGCCATCGCATTTAATGGCTGATGGTTATACTTATTTACGTATTCTAGGGATTTGTTTAATCCCTGAAGCGATTTCAATTATTTTAGCGGCATGCTTGCGGGTTTATGGTAAAGCGCAACCCGCAATGTGGGTCACATTAATCGCTAATGTGATTACAGTATTTGGTAATATCATTGTGCTTTATGGTTTCTTCGGCTTACCACAATACGGCCTTGAAGGCGTTGCTTGGTCAACAGTCGTTGGGCGTATTGTTGCCGTTATTTTACTTTTCTGCCTACTGTTTTATGGGCTGAGAATTAAATTTGTCCCAATGATGTTAATACACTGGTCACGGAAAATGTTGGGTAAGATTTTACATATTGGATTACCCTCTGCGGGGGAAAATCTTGTGTGGATCCTCCATTTTATGACCGCATCTGCGTTTATCGGTCTCATGGGGGAAACGTCTCTTGCGGCACAAACGCTCTATTTCCAATTATCATTGTTTATCATGCTGTTCGGGATCTCTATCAGTATTGGTAATGAAATTATGGTTGGCCACCTTGTTGGAGCAAAACGCTTTGAAGATGCCTTTAGGCGCGGTGTAAAAAGCCTTAAAATGGGTTTTTACGTAACAATTGGTGTCGTTATTGCTTTTTGGTTATTCCGTGATCCTATCTTAAATAATATTACTGATGACCAAGGTATTATTAAGGTACTGCTGCCATTATTTTTACTTTCGGTGTTCTTAGAGCCCGGCAGAACAATTAATATCGTGATGGTAAATGCCTTGCGTGCCTCTGGCGATGCTCGCTTTCCTCTGTGTACCGCTATTATTTTTATGTGGGGTGTCGCTATCCCATTAGGCTACTTCTTAGGCATAAAAATGGAGATGGGCCTCTTAGGTATTTGGTTAGGTTTCTTTGCTGATGAATGGTTGCGCGGCTTAACCAATGCATGGCGCTGGCGTTCACGTAAGTGGCAAAGTAAGCGTCTTGATGTAGAAAGCTAATCTGTTCAGTTATCACTCAGTCCTGCCGAATATTATAGGCAGGACTTTTGTGACTAAGCTCAAAGTTAGAAATTTTTCATTTTTATAATTCAAATTAGAGATAATATTTCTCTCCACTCTCTTTAAATCCCCTAACTTAGTGAAGTTTTTCTCCAGACTGTTGTTTAAAATAATAAAATCAAAAAAGATTTTATTAAGGGGACTTGCCATGCATGCTCAATCACAACCACTACTTTGGCAATATTTTATCAACGCAGTAAAGCAAGAAGTAAAGCCTGCCTTAGGTTGTACTGAGCCAATTTCATTGGCATATGCTGCCGCCAAAGCGGCTTCATTTCTTGATGGCAAAGTGACCCGAGTCTGTGCTTTCGTTTCCCCTAACCTCATGAAAAATGGTATGGGCGTAACCGTACCCGGAACAGGAATGGTTGGTCTACCCATTGCTGCAGCCCTTGGTGCAGTTGGCGGTGATGCTGAAGCAGGTTTAGAAGTATTAAAATCAGCATCTGCGGATGCCATTGCATTAAGTAAAACCATGTTAGCACAAGGGGCTATTACCGTTGATATTAAGCACCCTTGCGACGATGTTATCTACTCCGAAGCCACGGTATATACCCAAACAGAATCCGCAACCGTCATCATTGCGGGGTCACATACGAATATTGTTAAAATTATTCATAACAATCACACCGTATTTGATGCCACAACGGCTCAACCTCACCATGAATCTCCAGTTGACTGTGCAGCTGACATCCCACTACCGCCAGTCACTGCTAAGTCTGTGTATCAATTTGCCACCGAAGCGCCTTTAGAGGATATTCGTTTTATTCTTGAAGCCGCGCATTTAAACGAAGCCTTATCTCAAGAAGGTTTACGCAATGTTTATGGCTTACATATCGGCAAAACATTACAAACCCAGCGAGACCGTGGTTTGCTTTCAAAAGACTTAATGTCAGAAATTATGATCCGTACCTCCGCGGCTTCTGATGCACGCATGGGAGGGGCTGTATTGCCCGCAATGAGTAATTCAGGGTCAGGTAACCAAGGTATTGCAGCAACCATGCCGGTAGTTGTCACTGCAGATTATTTGCAATCTTCTGAAGAGCAACTGGCTCGAGCCTTAATGTTGTCACACTTAATGGCTATTTATATTCACAACCAGCTTCCTGCGTTATCGGCACTATGTGCTGCGACAACAGCAGCTATGGGGGCTGCTGCAGGCATCGCTTGGTTACTAGAATCCCGCTATGAAGTCGTCGCAATGGCAATTTCCAGTATGATTGGTGATGTTAGTGGTATGATTTGTGATGGTGCATCAAACAGTTGTGCAATGAAGGTGTCAACCAGTGCGAGTGCCGCTTATAAAGCCGTGCTAATGGCATTAGATAACAGCTGTGTCAGAGGGTCGGATGGTATTGTTTCTGATGATGTCGACCAGTCCATTGCCAATTTATGTTCTTTAGCTGCGGGTTCTATGAGACATACTGACGTGCAGATTATTGAAATTATGGCCGCTAAAGCGCGCCCTTAACGCCGCAGTGTTGTTAGCTACATTCGCCAACCCTAGTTACATATTTTGTATGCTCCTAGGGGGTGGATCTTTTGCCGCCTTGCTACACCGCTAATTCTTCGTCCTTAACGCCGTAGCGTTGTTGGCTGCATTCGCCAACCCTAGTCACATACTTTTGTATGCTCCTAGGGATTATATCTTTTGCCGTCTTGCTACGTCGCTAATTCTTCGCCCTTAACGCCGTAGCATTGTTGGCTACATTCGCCAACCCTAGTCACATACTTGTGTATGCTCCTAGGGATTGGCTCTTTTGCCGCCTTGCTACGCCGCTAATGACTTTGAATTTCGTTTTGAATTTCGTTTTGAAATTATTTTTTTGAATTGTTCTATTTTGAATTAACTTCTAGGGCTGCGAATTTTTCACGAATTATATCTTCTGGTAGGTCAATACCAATAAACACTAATACACTGCGGCGTTGTTCATCAACTTCCCAGTCTCTATCCCAATCCGCACTATAGAGGCGTTGAACACCTTGGAATAATAAGCGTTTTGGTTCACCCATAATGGAAAGAATTCCTTTATAACGCAGTAAGTTATCTGCAAAACCGAGTAATAGGTCTTCCATTACTTGAGAAACGGCCATCAGTTCAACAGGATAATTAAATTCAAGGACAATCGAGCCGACTTCATTTTGTTGTTTAGGCGCGAAACGGAATGTCGGTTGTTTGACATTCAACTGTGAATCCAATAAAAACCCTTCGATATCCAATAATAAACTCAGGTCGATATCACCTTGAATAACTGGGTAAATCGGTGCTCTCGCATTAATACGTTGTAAACGTTCAATTAAAGCTTCATTATTTGGCTCAATATCGGTTTTGGTCAATAAAATACGGTCTGCATAGCCAATTTGCGCTTGAGCAATAGCGAAATCATTTAATTGTTTATCAGCGTGAACAGCATCCACTAAGGTAATAATCCCATCTAATACATAACGTTCGCAGAGGATTTCATGGGAAAAAAAGGTTTGAGTGATCGGCCCGGGATCTGCCATGCCAGTGCATTCAATGAGCAGACGGTCAAAGTCTAATTTTCCACTATCAAGGCCATCTAATAGGTCTAATAAGGCATTTTCTAATTCATTCGAACGACTACAACAAATACACCCATTACTTAATGTCGTAATTTGTGTCGCACGATCACCAATTATTGCGTTATCAATGGGGACTTCACCGAACTCATTTTCAATCACTGCGATTTTATGGCCATGCTCAGCATGAAGAATATGGCTAAGGAGAGTCGTTTTACCTGCACCGAGAAAACCGGTTAAAATTGTTACGCTAATAGGTTTCATTATTGCCCTCACACTTCATTGATTAACAGCAGCGAAATCCGCCTTTACCACTACCACCATACCGTGCATCTTGTCTTTCGCGAAAAAATTCTTTATATGTCATCACAGGTTTGTCTGGATGGTTATCACTCATATGCTGCACATAAGTATCATAATCAGGAATACCAATTAACATACGTGCGGCTTGCCCGAGGTATTTTCCTGTTTTGCCGAGATTTCCAAACATCAGCCTCTCCAATACAAATGCCCTACATCATGAGCACATAATGTAGGGCGACCTTTCATTTATTGAACACCTTTCGATGTTCAAATCCGTTGAAGGGTGACTTAATGTGAAGATGAAACTTTCACGCCCTCTTTAGGTACAGGAACATAAGGTGTTTCTTTGTCTGTACGCTCTGGGTTTTTGTGTGCTTTCATCCCAACGCGGATACCGTAGAAAATGATACCGTAAACAACCACTAAGAATAGAATACTCAGCCCAGCGTTGGTGTAGTTATTAATAATAATGTGATTCATATTAGTAATTTCTTGTGCAGTTAACTCTGCACCACCTGCCGCAATCTTATCTTTATAAGATTTCGCTAAGTATAGGAACCCTTCCAGTTGTGGGTTATCACTGAATAATTTCAGTCCCAATGCCCAAGTTGTACAGATTAATAGCCATACCGCAGGTAAGACAGTCACCATAATGTATTTACTGCGTTTCATCTTAATCAATACAACTGTACTTAAGACTAAAGCAACCGCGGCTAACATTTGGTTCGAGATACCGAACAGAGGCCATAAGCTCTTAACACCGCCCAGTGGGTCAACAACGCCTTGATACAATAAGTAACCCCATAACCCAACACAGCCTGCTGTACCGATGATACCCGCAACCAGTGAATCAGTTTTCTTCAAGAACGGAACAAAGTTACCTAATAAATCTTGCAGCATAAAGCGGCCAGAACGGGTTCCTGCATCCAATGCGGTTAAGATAAACAGCGCTTCAAACAGAATACCAAAGTGATACCAGAAGCCCATATTTGCCGCAGGCATGATTTCATGGAAAACATACGCAATACCTACCGCTAATGTTGGCGCACCACCTGCACGGTTTAACACCGACGGCTCACCAATATCTTTCGCTGTTTGCATGATTTGCTCAGGTGAAATCACAAAGCCCCATGAACTCACTGTAGCGGCTGCATGAACAGACACATCTTTGAGCTGAGCCATGATAGCTGCGCCATCTGGACCACCCAGTTCATGTAAGTTAGGCATAGTAATACCTAACGCTGCCGGTGGTGTATTCATTGCAAAATACAAGCCTGGTTCGATAATAGAAGCCGCTACCAGTGCCATAATCGCAACAAATGACTCCATTAACATTGCACCATAACCGATGTAACGCGCATCTTTTTCGTTTGCTAATAACTTAGGTGTTGTCCCTGAAGAAATAAGCGCATGGAAACCGGATACCGCACCACAAGCGATGGTAATAAATAAGAATGGGAATAGAGTACCTTTCCAAACAGGACCGGAGCCATCAACAAATTGGGTGACAGCTGGCATTTTTAATTCAGGGTTTAGAATAACGATACCAATCGCTAAACCAACAATAACCCCAATTTTCAGGAAGGTCGCTAAATAGTCACGAGGCGCTAAAATTAACCATACAGGTAATAATGCTGAAACAAACGCATAACCGACTAACGCATAAGTGATCGTCGTGTCTTTGAATGTCAGTGCTGGACCCCAGTATGGGTCATGAGCAATCACACCACCAAACCAAATGGAAGCAACTAACAGAACAATACCGATAACAGAAACTTCACCTACGCGCCCCGGCCGGATATATCGCATATATATCCCCATAAACAATGCGATAGGCACTGTTGAAACAACGGTAAAGACACCCCATGGGCTTTCTGCCAAGGCTTTCACCACAATCAATGCTAATACAGCAAGGATAATGATCATGATTAGGAAGCACCCAAAGAGCGCCAGCGTTCCCGGAATCGGGCCAAGCTCCTCTTTAACAATTTCCCCTAATGATGCACCATTACGGCGTGATGAAATAAATAACACCATGAAATCTTGCACCGCACCGGCTAACACAACCCCAGCTAGTAACCATAAGGTACCGGGTAAATAGCCTACTTGCGCCGCAAGAACAGGTCCGACCAATGGCCCAGCCCCTGCAATAGCGGCAAAGTGGTGACCAAATAGAACATTTTTATTTGTCGGAACATAGTTTAAACCATCATTATTAATGACGGCTGGGGTCGCACGTGTTTCGTCCAGCTTCATCACTTTCTTAGCAATATATAAGCTGTAATAACGATATGCGATGAGATACACCGCCACAGAAGCGACGACAATCCACAGCGCACTAATGTGCTCACCGCGTCTGAGTGCAACAACCCCTAAACAGACTGCACCGATTATCCCGAGGATCATCCACGGAATGTGCTTTAAAATACCATTTTTGTTCATAGAACACCCTTCTGAGGTAAAACGAACATGCCATTGATTTTGTATTAACCATCTTAAAAAACGATATCGCTGTGTTTTCGTTGCTTATCATTTATCGTTGATGGTTTTTTAATTGGCAGTGGTTGAACTGTATTGAATTAAAAAATTGAGCTCTGCCATGGTGTATATGGTATGAAATTACACTCAGCAAATGACTAAAGTTATGCTAAGTGGTGCCATATAGAATTAAGCGGTTTGTTTTTTACTTTAAATGGTTTTAAGGAAGGGAATATGAGGTCAAAAATGTGATCCACATAACGATTCTGATTTGTTTTCAATAAGTTAAAAAATGTAACTCATATGAATAAAATGAAGTTTATTGTAAACAAATTTCACTAATAACGTGAAATCTCAACGTTAAGTTATCTAAAACTTTATAATATCTATGTGCTATTGGCGTGTAATTGTTGTCCATTTACCACCAACCCACCAACTGTGTTCAGCATCTGTTTGCGTTTCGCATCCGATACCGACTTTCGCTTTCCCTGCTTCAAAGGGATACGCGCAATCATAAATTGCATCAACCACGATTTCCCCAGTAATTGCGTCTGCAAAACCAATTTTATTTTCTTTGCGAATTCGATATACCCCGTCTTGCGCTTCATCAGGCCAATTATCAAAATAGTAAAGTTGGTAAATCTCTTGTCCTTTTTGGTCAAAAACAGCCAAACCTTTATTCGATGATTTACCTAAGCAATACTTAAATGAAGATTGTTGCTCAAAACACTCGATTTTATCTTTTTCGTTCTCTACCCATAAACTGAATTGTTGTTCAAGATTTTGCGCTGTTGATAAAAAAGATATTAATCCTAATGACATTAAACCAACTACATAATGAATCATCATAACTTTCCTTATTCTACTTTTATGCCTACTAAGTGATAAGACGCTAAGCTCATCAACTTTGCTCTATTAAATACTCTCTTAATTAAAGATAGCGGATATCTATTTCAGTGAAACTAGGAATAAAGGTAAATAAAGTCTTATATGAAGATAATCTCAAAGTTAAAATTAAAGTATACAAGCGCTCACTAACTTAGAGTCATTGAGCGCAAAATTCATCAAGATCAACCAGAAACACACACTGTATTCGCGGTTTTCTTCGCCATATCTAATGCATTTTCAATAGAATCCGCAATCGCCAAAGCCACACCTAACCGACGAGTTCCTGCAATTTCAGGTTTACCAAATAACCGTAATTGGGTGTCAGACCCCAAAGCAGCACCAATATTTGAAAAAACCACATTTTGGCTTTGTAAATTAGGTAAAATAACCGCTGAAGCACTCGGCCCATATTGACGGATCACGCCAATTGGGAAACCAAGAAATGCACGAACATGTAATGCAAATTCAGATAAACTCTGCGAAATAAGCGTCACCATCCCCGTATCATGGGGACGAGGCGAAACCTCATTAAAAATGATATCGTCACCACATACGAATAATTCAACACCAAATATTCCATAACCTCCTAGAGAGGTTACAATTTTCTTGGCAATGTCTTGCGCTTTTTTCAACGCAGCCTCACTCATGTACTGCGGCTGCCAAGACTCACGGTAATCCCCTTTTTCTTGTCGGTGACCTATAGGCGCACAAAAGTGAATACCATCCACCGCACTGACTGTTAACAATGTAATTTCAAAATCAAAATTAACCATTTTTTCAACAATTACACGCCCCTGCCCTGCTCGACCACCTTGCTGCGAATAATCCCAAGCCTGATCTAATTCTGCTTGAGAGCGGATCACACTTTGTCCCTTTCCTGATGAACTCATCACAGGCTTAACAATACAGGGAAACCCAATTTTTTCTGCCGCTGCAATAAAATCGGGGTTACTGTCTACAAATTGATACTCTGATGTTGGCAATTTCAACTCTTCTGCCGCTAAACGACGGATCCCTTCTCTATCCATAGTAAGTACAATGGCTTTCGCAGACGGAACCACTTTTTGTCCTTGCTGTTCAAGCTCCATCAATACCTGTGTCGCAATTGCTTCAATTTCAGGCACGATAATATCAGGTTTTTCCCGTGAGACTATTTGTTTCAGCGCTTCGCCATCAAGCATGTTTATCGTATAACTGCGGTGTGCAATATGCATCGCTGGCGCATTATCATAGCGATCAACCGCAATAACTTCGATGCCCAATCGTTGACATTCAATCGCAACTTCTTTGCCTAACTCTCCAGCACCTAACAGCATGACTTTTGTTGCAGATTTACACAGCGCAGTACCTAATTGATTCATGATTGATGACCTTACCGACAAAAAGTTGATACCCATTATATACGCAATCGTTTGCTTTTACTATCAAGGAAAAAATACCATAAAAAAAATTTTTATAATCAATTGATAATATTTGTAATTATTTAATCTAATGGCGTTTGGTCGCGCCCAGTAATAAAAGGTTCTTTGTGAGAAAATTTAATATACTGTTTGCGTAAAATAGCTAATACACAAAACATTAAACCAATCCAAATAAGTGAAAAACTAATACCTTTGACCCAATCAAAGAGCTCATTAAATAAAAATACGGCCAATAAAAATTGAATTGTTGGTTCTATATATTGCGCTAAACCAATCACCGTTAATGATGTCCGTTTAATTGCTGCGGTAAAAAAGAGCAAAGGAATTATCGTGACAGGCGCCGCTAACATATAAAGAACTTTAATTTGCCAATCCCCTTGCGCCACGGCACTTAGACCATGAGATGCTAACCACCAAGTGATCGTTATTGCAATAGGAAGCAACCAAAGTGCTTCTAGAAATAAAGACGTAATCACATCAAATCGAATAAATTTACGGATTAACCCATAGACTGCAAAAGCACTCCCCATTACTAACGCTAAAATAGGTAATTCACCATACTGCCAAATTTGGTAACCGACCCCCCGCACAAATAAAAATAACAGCCATTTTTTCTGCAAAAACAAGCCGTTCGCGAAGGAACAAAACACCAAGTAAAATAGAAAATAATGGGTTAATAAAATAGCCAAGACTAGCAGCTAACACCTGCCCGTGGGTTAATGCATAAGTAAATGTTGTCCAAGATATCGCCATAACCGACGAACTAAATAAACACAGGATTATCGACTGTTTGTCAGACCATACCTCACGCCATAAAGATTTATTTTTGATAATTAAGCGAACAAGAAAAAGTATAGGTACAGACCAGATAAGACGTTCTGCAAGTAGCTCTAAAGGTTCCGCACCGGGAAGTAAACGATAAAATAATGGTGTTATTCCCCATAAGATATAGGAAAAAATAGCAAGAGCTACTCCCGAGCGAAGCAACATGATTTATCCACAATAAAATCTGATTAAATAATATTAGCTACTTATCATACGCCAAAATGCAAAAAATAAAACTTGCCACCACCATAATATAATTTGAATTATATCAAGTATTCTTAAACTAAAAGGTAACTATATCGCTACCTTTTAGTTGCTCAATACACATATATTCTCATCAAAAAACATCGCGTTGATGTAATGGCGGTTGCTGCTGCATAAATACAAATAATTCCTGTTGTGTCGGAGCCGCAGCGATAGCGCCTTTTTTAGTTGTCGCTAATGCACCACAAGCCGTAGCTTGCGAGATGACCTTCATCAATCCCTCTTTTTCGTTGACTAGCCCATATTGTGAGATGGCCGCCAATAACCCTGCCATAAATGCGTCACCTGCACCAGTAGTATCAATACTTTCAACTAAATAAGCACTTACGGCTATTTGAACTGAGGGGGTGAACACCTGACAACCTTTAGCACCTTGAGTCACAATTTTTAATTGAGCAGAGTAATTTTGCAATTTAGCTATGGCATTCTCAAAACGACTTTCTTGCGTTAACCACAGCAATTCATCATCCGAAAGTTTTAAAATATCTGCTTGTTTTGCAAAATTATCAACAATTTGGTGCATTTCGTCGGGATCTGACCACATTTGCGGACGAATGTTAATATCAAAGCTCAGTAATCCGCCAGCGAGCTTGAGTTGTTCGATAGCTGTCGATAGTGATGCTCTGCATTGATGGTGCACCAGAGCTAATGAGCAAAAATGCAAAATATCATTACCAAATTGCGGTAAATTATTTATCGTTAAAAATTGGTCGGCCGAAGGAGAAACTAAAAAAGAAAATTCACGTTCTCCATTTTCGTGTAACGAGACGAGAACAGTACTTGTTTTATACTTTTCATCAAACTCCATCGCACTAGTATCAACCCCTATATCAAATAGGGTTTTCTGCATAAAATGCCCAAAAGCTTCTTCGCCGACTCGCCCAATAAAACCACTGTTTTGCCCTAAGCGTGCAACACCCGCGGCAACATTCACAGGTGCTCCACCAGCACAAGCTTCATATTGCATATTTTGAAGGGGGATTAAATCAATGACAGCATCCCCTAACGCCCAAACTTTCATTATGTCTCCTTTGCGAGTTTTATATTTTTAACCTTCATTCTTATTCATAGCTAGCACATTACCAACTCATAAAAATAAAACTAGTAAACGCAAACTGTTAACGTTAACATTGAGTATAAAGAAACCAGCAAATAAACGCACCTATTATTGAATTTCATGTGCTTATTTTGTTATTGCGATCGAAAAACATTCAGGAAGCCATAATGAAAAAACAACTTGAACTAGCCAACGAAGCCATCAAAACAGCAAGGAAAAATATGGACTTGCATTTTTACCCACAATACCACCTTGCCCCTTATGCAGGCTGGATGAATGACCCTAATGGTTTGATCTATCATCAAGGCCAATACCATGCATTTTATCAACATCATCCATTTAGTGCGATTTGGGGCCCCATGCATTGGGGGCATGCAACAAGTACAGATATGGTACATTGGGAACATCAGGCAATTGCGTTAGCACCTAGTGAAGACTATGACCGAGATGGTTGTTTCTCAGGATCTGCAATTAGTTACGATAATAAATTATATCTGTTCTACACGGGCCACATCTGGTTAGCAAATCCAGGTGATGATAGTCAAATCATCCAATCACAATGTGTTGCAATCAGTGAAGATGGTATTCATTTCGAAAAGAAAGGTGTTGTACTTTCTGCACCCGATGGTTATATGCACTTTCGAGATCCTAAAGTTTGGCGACAAGATGGAAAATGGTGGATGGTCGTCGGAGCAAGAGACTCCCAAGATCAAGGACAAATACTTTTATTTAAGAGTACAGACTTATTAAATTGGGATCAAAACTACCAAGTTCTGGCAAAAACTGACGACGATAATGTTTATATGTGGGAATGTCCTGATTTCTTTCCATTAGGCGAACAATTTGTTGCCCTCTTTTCACCTCAAGGAAAAAAGGCAAAAAATTATCAGTATCGAAATCTATTTCAAAATGGTTATTTGGTTGGTAATTGGTCTCCTAATTCATCTTATAAAATTTCACATGCATTTACAGAACTTGATTTTGGCCAAGACTTTTACGCACCTCAAACCTTTTTAGCTAAAGATGGCCGCCGTATCGCTATCGCTTGGATGGATATGTGGGAAAGCCATATGCCCACACAAAAACATGGGTGGTCAGGATGTTTTACTTTACCTAGAGAGCTAAAACTGAATGAACAAGGTAAAATTATCGCTAAACCTATAGAGGAATTGAAAACATTACGTCAGTCCGCAAGCCATTTTCCTGCAACAACACTAGCTAAAAACAGCACAATCATACTGAATGAGAATGCGACAAGTTGTGAAATAGAACTTATCTGGGACTTACCGCAAAGCCCTGCTGAAAAATTCGGCTTTTGGGTAGGATACGGCGTACAGTTTTACATTGATAACCAAAGTCAGCAATTAACCTTAATACGTCATTACCCTGAATATACAATTAGTGATAGTCGTTGTGCGCCAATACCTGAAGGTCATCAACTTAAAATAAATGCTTTTATCGATCACTCTAGTTTGGAAGTATTTATTAATGATGGTGAAGTCAATTTTAGTTGTCGAATCTACCCCCATCAAAGTGAGCGGGACTTAAGATTATTTGCAATAAATCAGCAAGCAAAGCTCGAAAAAGCAATTTATTGGGAGATCAAAAAATCCATTGAATAGCAAGCTACTAGATTTGCTTTTCTCTGCAAGGTTAAAAAGAATTACGTTCTAACAAGTCGCAAGCAACATATTCAACACTATTTTGCTGCCGTTCTTCTATGATGTGTAAAGCGGCTTGTTGGCCTAATTGATAGTGCGGTAACACAACCGTACTTAATGGAGGATAAAATAGTTCCCCGACACCTATCATATTATCATAGCCAAGTACTGCGATATCTTGTGGAATACGTAAGCCACGACTAAGTAGTACTTGGTAAGCTAAAAATGCTATACGGTCATTTCCACAAATAATGACATCAAAATTCGGTTTTTTATTCTTAAAATGACTATTAATTAAAGCTATAACATCTAAATAATGCTCATCGCCTAACTCTAAATGATGTTGCTGAAGTGATGCTAGCGGTAAGTCAGCACTTGCCCACGCAGACTCCACCGCTTCACGGCGCATTTTTCCAGCAAGTGTCTCTTGCGGAATATAAAGACAAAGAGGATTTCGATACCCTTTCTCTATTAAGCGTTTTACTGCATTAAATTGACCATTAAAATCATCTGGCACATAAGCAGGGAACTGCCCATTTTTATCTATGCAATTAGCAAGAACCAAACGATTATTATGTAATGTTTCTGGAATCGCTACTTCTCGAAGCCCCATCGTAGTATAAATAATACCATCAGGCCGCTGAGATAATAATTGTCGGACAGCTCTTTCACTATCTTCGCTAGATGTAATATTAACTACAAAGCTACTCCAGCCAAATTGCCTCGCGGTTTGTTCTATTGAAAGAATGATTTCTACAGAAAAAGGGGTAGTTGCTGTATCGAGGGCCAAAACACCAACTGTCGAAACCCTAGAGCTTTTCCCTCTGATCTTTCGCGCTGAAAAATCAGGGACATAATTGAGTGACTCAATAGCTTGTTGGACTTGTTTCAAGGTTTCAGGCTTTAGTAATTCAGGGCTATTAATTGCCCTTGATACAGTCATCAATGAAACATTTGCAAGTCGAGCTACGTCTTTTAAAGAAGCCATTAAGTATATTCACTCATCAAAACTAGGTAAGTATTAATTTTAACATGTTAGATATAAAAAGTACTTAATCTTCGTCAATTCACAAGTTAAGAGCTATCACCTCAAAAAACAACATAAGTGTACATCTAAGACTTTTTATGACTAATGATTTAAGATATTATTGATTAGCTTTAGCAATATTTCTGTCTATCACTTTATGATAAAAACACATTTAATAAGTAAAATCACCTAAAATGTTACACGTCATTAATCGAATATTACCCAATGACACAAACTTTAACTATTGTTTCTATTTTTATATTAAATTTAACTAGATGATGTTTTTAATATAAATTAAGGTCAGTATTACATTAATAAAAAAAACAACGATCAGTAGAAAATATTATTGTGGAATTTAAATTTCACTTTATTTATCTACGTATTTTATCAGATTAGTATGAATATCAAATCAGTTCAACAGGAGTATGGTGATGAATAACACCATTCACGTAATCGTAGAAAGTGATAATGTCTTTAAGAATAAACTGAAATTAATGATGGAATCTTTTGGTTCTATCTTTAGATTTTATAATAACGAAGAAGTGTTTATGAGTAATTATACTTATCCTAATGAGGGTAATGTAAAGGAATGTATTTTATTATTCTTAAACAATGATGAAAATCGTATTAATCGATTAAACAATATAAATAATTCATTTGGTATTGTTCCATTCATTGTGCTTGCCGAAGAGCCTTCTATCAGTCTATGTCGAGAAAGCTTTAAAGCTGGAGCCTTTGATTTTTTTCCCTTTCCTTTCAAGGACATCGAAATATCAAATTCCATTAGCAACGCAATGGAATTATTTTTAAGTATGCATGAGAAGCATAAAAAATATACTCATCTCTCTGATAAATTTAATCGTCTTTCGGTTAGAGAAAGAGAAATTATGGATATGATATTAGAAGGTAATACCAGTAAAGAAACCGCAGAAAAACTGTCATTATCACCAAGAACTGTAGAGGTACATCGCTCTAATATTTATACAAAATTAGGAATAAAATCACTACCACAACTTATTCAAGAATACGAATATATTAATACCTATCCTAGATATATTTAATCTATATGCTATGTTTACCTTCTTATAGCGTTATTATTTCTGATGGCTTGATTCTAAGCCATCAGAAATTAACTATATGAAAAATACCTAAAGGTACTATAATTTAGATAAATATAGATTAATATTCTGTTAATTTTGAAATAATAACTTATTTTTATAAGTGATAAAAACAACACCACTCTGTTATGGATTAAAAACCTAAGTAAATTAATAATTCAGATGGTAATAATAACCACTAATAATCACAAAATAAAATTACATTTTTTTTAGTTATTAAAGTATTATTTACCCTCCCCATATCTCACTACTTTTTTAGTAAAACAATAACCTTTATCAACAAACTTTCTCTCTCATAAAACTAAAAAAATAAGGCTACAAACGACATACCTCTTTACCGTATCCAAGTATAATAAGCATCGTTTTCATTTTCTTTTCTCGATACATCAAGTAACGATACAAGTAGATAGATTACGCTTTATTTATCTATCGGCTGTCGTTCAAAATGTTGGTAAATATTTCGCGCTTCGCTGTTTTTATGCTTTGTAGCTGTTCAAAAAACACGCGAAAGCGCTATTTTTTACCATTCAGAGCATATAGAAGAGCTATTTGTAGTCCTTAATGTTAATTTCGTACTGCTTTAGCTTGCGCCATAATGTTGTCCGTCCCATATCAAGGACTTTATGCATTTTTTGAATTTTACCTTTGCAAGCTTGTGCAACTTCAATAATCAAAGCTTTCTCAACTGAATGAATATCTAAGTTAGCGAACCGTTGTTCGTCCTTATCTACCTTAAAAACACCTTGTTCGTAATAGCGAAATTTCAATTTTTCACTCACTTCCCTTGCTAAGGATTGCGTAAGTGCAAACAAAATATTGCAACTATTCTTAGTTGAAGATAAAACAACAACGAGTACAGGCTCACCAGTATGTGAATACACTGGTGCTAAGTAATAAAAAATTCCATGTAATTCAATTGGCTCTGCATACAACCTAAGCTGAGCCCCATAAGTTAAATTATCAGATAGTAAATTTGCTATCTCAAAGTTACCATCAAGCTCATGACTGAGCCAAAGCATTTTCCCATCAGTGCTCAGTAGAGAACTGCGAATATTATTATCATGTAACGAGGCTAATCCGCTCTCAATGGTTGTATGAGCAAGCTCTACGATATATTCATAATTATCTGAATTATAAATACTTTCTTTTACAGGTGTTGTAGTTGGAAATATTAAATGAGTTGACATAGTTATCCTTATTCTTCGATAAGAGTTATCTGATTATGTCAATTTGCCATTTAATTATTATATTCTAGATCAAGTTATTAATTGATAGGTTTACAACTATTGATCCGCATCAATTTTTCATAATTAAAAGTAGTAAATCAATGTAGTAAAAAAGAAAATGGCTAACTGAATCTATCTAAGTTAGCCATATACACTTCTAGAGCGCTTTTATTAAATTAAGCAGTAACAATATTTCCCCACAGATCATATTCATCTGCATGCTCAACTAATACTTTCACTATATCCCCAACGCTAACCTCAAATTCACCATTGAGATAAACCATACCATCAATTTCTGGTGCATCAGCCATACTACGCCCAATAGCACCTTCATCATCAACTTCATCAATAATGACTAAAATTTCTTTACCAATTTTATCTTGTAATCGCTGTGTAGAAATTTGCTGTTGTACTTGCATAAAACGATGATAACGATCTTCTTTTATTTCCTCAGGAACTTGATCAGCTAGTTCATTCGCTTTCGCTCCCTCGACAGGGCTATATTTAAAGCAGCCGACTCGGTCCAACTTAGCTTCCAATAAGAAATCTAATAGCATTTGGAAATCTTCTTCTGTCTCACCGGGAAATCCAACAATAAATGTTGAACGTAAGGTGAGTTCAGGGCAAATTTCACGCCAACGTTTAATCCGCTCAAGTGTTCTTTCAACGGCACCGGGGCGTTTCATTAATTTTAAAATTTTCGGACTTGCATGCTGTAGTGGAATATCTAAGTAAGGTAAAATTTTACCTTCTGCCATCAACGGGATAACATCATCAACATGTGGATAAGGGTAAACATAATGTAAACGCACCCATACGCCCATTGAAGCAAGTTGTTCGCATAACCCCACCATGCTAGTTTTTACAGGCTGACCATCCCAAAAACCCGTTTTATTTTTAACATCAACACCATATGCAGAAGTATCTTGGGAAATAACCAGTAACTCTTTGACTCCTGAAGCGACCAGACGCTTAGCTTCATTTAACACATCCCCGATTGGACGGCTATCTAAGTCCCCTCGCATTGAAGGAATAATGCAGAAAGTACAACGATGATTACACCCTTCGGAAATTTTTAAATACGCATAATGCTTTGGTGTCAATTTTACCCCTTGTTCAGGGACTAAACTCAAGAAAGGGTCATGTTCAGGCTTCGGAACATAGTGGTGAACATGATTAAGTACCTGCTCATAGCTATGTGGGCCAGTGATTTCTAAAACTTTTGGATGTACTTCACGAATTTGGTTTTCTTTCGCACCAAGGCATCCTGTCACAATCACTTTACCATTTTCATTCAGTGCTTCCCCAATCGCTTCTAATGATTCCTGCACTGCACTGTCGATAAATCCACAAGTATTCACAATGACTAAGTCAGCATTATCATAGCTTGGAACCACTTGATAACCATCAGTGCGTAATTCAGTTAAAATGCGTTCTGAATCAACTAGGTTTTTCGGGCAGCCGAGAGAAACGAAACCAATTTTTGGTACCGGATTAGTATTTTGCGACATAACTCACTTCTTTTATTGTGTTATAAATATTGTTTTAGAAAAATGGGCGAAATTTTACCTGAAGAATTGAGGGAATTGTATAAATTTTTATCGAAAATAATATGAATTTAAATCTAGAATAGATAGAAACAAATCTTGCTTTTAGTCGGTGATTTTCACAAATCATTTTGTAAAAACCACCTAAAAATGCCAATCAGCGATTAATTGAACGAGCGATACGAGAGTAAGTGTGCCTAACCCCTCGGATCACAATACTATAATTTAAAATATTCTCAGGTAATGCAATTCCGTTATACCCTGAATCACCAATATGATGTAAATCTGTCCCGGCCATTTTACACATTAATGCTATTTGCCGAATAGTTTGTAAATCTGCGCCTTCTTGAGAAGTCCCAATCGCTGTCATTGTCATCACACCTTGGGAATGGCAATAACCCACCATTTTTTGCACAAACTCTAACGAGATCCCGGGGACCGTTCCTGGAGCCGGAAGCAAAATGATATCTGCACCACTGTTAATAAAGGTACGAATATCATCTTCTGTTATGAGTTGCTCAGCCGAGGCATTCAAAACCCCTGCCGCGTGCATTTTCCCTGTAATAAGCACAATATCTTCGCCAACAACAGCTTTAAGCTCTTTAAGGCTCTGGTTAATTTCCTGATTAGTGACTCCATTTCCAGGGTTTCCCGTTAAAACAATAATGTCAGCACCCATTTCTTTTAACTTAATGGCATTTTTTACTGTTGCTAACCGCCCCTCTGACATTTTCCACTGCGCATCCTGTGTTGGATTATTAAATCCCTCAGGTACGGGCTCTAAATTAACGCCTATTGCTCTCCCCGTTAAACGCTTAAGAGTTCGAATGATTTCTTCGGGTTCAATCCCTTCGGGCAGGCCTTGCATAGTCGGTTGATTAACATCAAAAACATTCAGCAACAGGATATCGGCACCTTGGCTTGCAGCTAATTCAGCATTCGTTACGGTCATTAATACAGGCTGAATTGTACCAATGGTTTCAGAAACCAATATTCGCCCTTCACTGGCTTTAATTGATTCTAATAGATTCTTTTTATTGAATTTTGCGATTTCTGAAGCTGAACAATCAAGATAACGTCGTTGCATGGCTATACCTTTAGTTTCAACAAAATTGATGAAAAACTCATTTGTCATGAATATCTACATTCAAAATATATCACGTAGATAATAATAAACTGCCTAATAGAGCACACTATTAGCAAGTTATTTTTTGAAGAATAATAACTTTTTCTAACACATAGATTTTTATATAAAAATAATCATTCTCAGCAACGCGTTGTCAACTTATCAGAAATTATCACTTGTTTTTTATTAATAGTAATGATTATCATTACCACTCTATATCACTTATGGTAAGGACAAAAATAATGAAACTCGCCTATAAAGCTGCTGTTTCAGGTCTCGCGTTGTTTTCAATCTCAGCATTAGCTCAAGAGTACCCTCTCGGTCACCCTGTGATCAAAAACGGAATGGAAATCCAAGGTGTTTATTTACAGCCCATTACAATGGATACCGAAGAAGGCCATCATGCGATGTCTCACTTAGCTGCAGATAAAGCAGATGTCCACTTAGAAGCAGATATTCACGCTGTTGAAGATAACCCAAATGGCTTTGCAGAAGGCGATTGGATCCCTTACCTGACCATTGAGTATTCAGTGACTAAACTCGGTGATAAACCACAAACTCAAACAGGCACATTTATGCCTATGGTGGCGAGTGATGGCCCTCATTATGGGGAAAACATTAAATTAGATGGCAATGGTAAATACCGCGTCACCTATAAAATTTACCCGCCATCACACAATAAAGAAGTTGCCTTTGGGCGCCATATTGATAAAGAAACAGGTGTAGCCCCTTGGTTCCAACCTTTCGAAGTCTCTTGGGACTTTGACTACGCAGGTGTTGGCCGTAAAGGTAGTTACTAATTTTTTTATTAAAATTAGATAAGGGCTTAACCAAGGGAGTTATCTTGCGTAAGCCCTTTTTTGTTTGTTGTTATTAAAGGATAAACCAAGCCAAAATGAAAACATTACTGAGTTTTTTACTGGTTATCACTTGTACAATAGTTCCCTTATCTTCATTTGCTGCAGAAAAATATACTGTCGAATTAGAAATGAAAAATGGTGATCTCATCCCGCGAGTTCTTGAAGTTCCTGCAAAAACGATTATCCGCATTAAAATTACCAACACAGGTGCTGAACCCGCAGAGTTTGAAAGCATTCAATTAAGAAAAGAAAAAGTTTTAGCGCCGGGTGCAAGCTCAGTAGTGGTAATCGCACCACTGAAACCTGGTACGTACACTTTTTTTGATGACTTCCACCTTTCTCACCCCAAAGGCGAGATCATTGCGAAATAAAAGGATTTAGCATGGGACAAGTTCTGTTTGTTGTTTGGCGTGAAAGCTTTGAAGCGCTACTTGTCATTGGCATTATTTATGCGTGGATTAAACGTCACCCTGACGCACATAATGGTATGAAATACCTTTGGGCTGGTGTCGCTATCGGGGTTATAACCTCAATCTTATTGGCGCTTCTCATTTATGGTGTATTCAATGTCCTCGATGACACTGGGCAATCACTATTTATGATTTTTATGGAGTTACTCGCCTGTGTCCTGATTGTCCAAATGGTGTATTGGATGAACAAACATGGAAGTTCAATGAAATCCGAAATTGAATCAGGAATAAGCCGTAATGCCGCTCACCATAACTGGTGGGGAGCCGCATTGATTATTGCTATTGCCATTGCCCGCGAAGGGAGTGAAATCGTCGTCTTCCTATCTAGCTTTATTATGTCGCTAACCACATCTAATGCCTCGACTTTCTTTATCGAGGTCGGTGGTGGAATTGCGATTGCAGGTCTTACACTTTATGTTTTCCTACTAACAAATCGCTTAATTTCGTGGTCTATCTTCTTTAAAGTTACAGGGGTTATTTTATTATTCCTCGCATTATCTCTCTTACTTAAAGGTGTAGAAGAAAGTGCTAACTTATTGATTGAATATGATTTCGCTATCCCTGAGTTTTTAATTTACCCCGCTTGGGATACAACTGCATTTCTCGATGATTCTGGTATTGCTGGCAATTTTATCTCTTCTTTCTTTGCCTACCGTTCACAACCGATTTGGCTCAGCGTCATTACCTTTGTCCTTTATTGGGCTATTGTGATCCCATTGTTTGCTCGGAGCAAAAAAAATGTCTAGTTCACTGAGGCGGAATATCAAATGGATGTCTTTTAGCTTAATACTCAGTGTTGCCATTCCTACTTTGGTTCAAAGTAAAGCACTAAGATCCCCTGTGCAAACAGGGGACAACATCATTATTGCTAAAGGTGATATACCCACTCCAGAAAAATATCAACATGCAATCCAAACCTATTTAACCTTTGCCACTAATCAATTGGCAGAAATGGTCACACAATTGGAATTGTTGCAACAGAATTTACAGCAAGGGAAGCTGCAACAAGCTCAAACAGCATATATTCAAGCTCACCAGTACTATGAAACAGTGCGCCCGATTATTATTTTGTTTGGTAATACGGATAGGACAATTAACCCAAGAGCCGATTATTTCCTCGATAAAGAAACAGATTACCGCTTTACGGGGTTTCATCTTGTTGAGTACCAGCTATTTATGCAAAAGGATGCCAAACTTGCGTTAGCGGCAAACCAAGAGCTATTACTCAAAGGGCGTGATTTGCATAAACGAGTAGCAACTGAAACCATCGAAATACCCAAGCTTGTGCAAGCCTCGGCTGATTTTATTGAAATGATCTTAGAAACAAAATTGGGTGGTAAAGAAAATATCTACAGTTTGTCTGATTTAACTGATATTGCCGCTAATTTAGAGGGAGCAAAAAAAATAGTTGGGGTTCTTAAACCTTTTATCAAGCCAGAAACACTGGATAAAATACAGCAAAATGAACAGCTGATTAACCAAATAATGCAGCCATATCAACTGTCAAATACCACATATCAACCCTATAGCCAATTACAATTAAAAGACAAAATGGCGCTTTATTCATTACTCACTCAGCAAGCTGAAACCTTAGCCAAATTACGTGCTGAGCTTGATGTCGATGTTTACTATAAATATTAAGGCATATATTTATGCAAGCTAAACTAAGCAGTATATTGCAAACCAACGGAATGTCTCGGCGTAATGCCCTAAAAATACTCGCAGTTAGTAGCGCAGTTTTAGCTGCTCCAACATTAAAAGCGCAAGGGAAAATTGCTAATTGCCAGCTCACCTATAACAAAGCAATCAATTATCTTGGGCTACACCAAGCCGGTGTTTTAACACCTGAACCCAAAAATGCCACTTTTATTGCATTTAATACTACAGCGAATTCTGTCGAACAATTACAAACTGTTTTTACTTTACTGACTCAGCGTATTGCTCACTTAACTCAACCCCAAATAGAGCCGTCAATCAATAACGATAAGATGCCTCCGGCAGAATCAGGTATTCTTGGGACACAACAACAACCCGACTCACTAACTATCACCGTTGCTTTAGGAAATTCTCTTTTTGATAACCGGTTCGGCTTAAATAAAATTAAGCCTAAACATCTTAGTGAAATGACCAGTTTTCCTAACGATCGACTAGAACAAAAATGGTGTGGTGGTGATCTTCTTCTGCAAATATGTGCGAATAGCCAAGAAAGCGTTATCTATGCATTACGTGATATCCTACGTCATATTTCGCCATACAGTTTTCCTCTCTGGAAAATAGATGGTTTCTTACCTGCAAGAGATATTGATAACCACTCAACGCCTATCAACCTTTTTGGTTTTAAGGATGGAACAGGAAATGCGCCTGCCGATGACAATTCGTTAATGAACGAATTAATATGGATAACAAAAGGCAGCCAAGAACCGTCTTGGTGCGACGGAGGGACATACCAAGCAGTACGTCTCATTCGTTTTAATTTAGAGTTTTGGGATAGAACACCATTAGAAGATCAAGAAAATGATTTTGGCCGACATAAAGACTCAGGAGCACCAATCGGCATGAAAAATGAGCATGATGATCCTGAGTTTGAAAAAGATCCTCATGGTGACCGTATTTTATTTGATTCCCATATGCGCCGTGCAGAGCCTCGTAACCCTGAACGTTATACCGCAAAACTAAGGCGAAGAAGTTATAGCTATTCACTGGGGTTAACCGAAACAGGAACTCTCGATATGGGCTTAGTTTTTGTCTCTTTTCAACAAAATTTAAAGACAGGCTTTATTGACACTCAAAAACGGCTCAATGGTGAACCACTTGAACGTTATATCAAGCCTTTTGGTGGAGGGTACTATTTTGTATTACCTGGAGTCCAATCGGCACAAGACACACTTGCTGAAAAAATGTTTACAGCCTTAAAACAAACTAGCTAATTATATTTATAAAATGAAAGCCCTTATTACATTTGCCGTAAAGGCTTTATTCGAAGCGATATCATCTCTTTTTAATTGAACACATTATTATTTTTTACGTTCCTTCACATCCGCTTCGACTTCCTGTTTCCAGTCCTCTGATATTGGTGCAGACATTTGTTTAGCTTCCACCGCTTTATTTACAGCACGATAAGCTTTATCGTAACCTGTCCCATCTTGCACATAACCAGTGGCATTTGAACTTTTAATCCCAATATTTTCCGCTTCAGAAATGGCATCAATATTGGCTCCTAAGAAAATAAAATCCCATTTATCTTCTGTTTCAGCTGACTTAATCATAGCTTTAATTTTCGCCTGGGAATATTTACGGCTACTATTTTCTTGCCCATCTGTAATTATTACAAAAAGGACATTATTATTTTTAGTAACATTTCTATTTTCTTGCATTTTTTCAATGCCTTCTCCTATTGCGTCTAACAATGCGGTATAGCCACCAACAGGATAATCATCAAGTGTTAGATTAGAAACTTTTGCAATGGGTTCTCTATTATGAAGTAAACTTGTTTTGTCATTAAATAAAATAGTTGTAATGTAGGTTTTTGCTTTTTTTCCTTTATTTTCAGTTAATACACTATTATATCCACCAATTGTATCAGTCTCGAAACCTGACATAGAGCCACTTTTATCAAGAATGAATACTAAATCTAAAACATCGGGTTCTTTTTTGGTATCAATAATAGTTGTACTGCTAGCGACAGAAGAAAATAAAAACAAAAATATAGCTGATATGACGGTGAAAACAGATTGTATGGGTAAATTCATCGCCGAGTTCCTTGGTGAGATTAATAAAAATATAACTATCCCAATCTCGCTTTTTCGCCAACTATTTCAAATAAGATTACTCTGTATACTTAATAAGCATTATCTTAATTAATTTCAAAAAATTATTACTCGAAAATAGTTTTTTGAGTAAGCTTGTAAAGAGTAAATCTACTTAAATGATTACTCTTTTAACCAAATACCATTTTCTCTTACTACATTAATTTCTTGAATAAAATGATTATACTTTATATTTTCAGCAACAGAATTTGATGAAGCACTTCGAACCTGCTCCTGGACTAATTCTGTGATAGCCTGATGAAATTCTTGATTTAATTCTTTATGAATATTCACATCATCGGTATTTTTTAACCGTGTAACTAACTGAATTAATTTTTCGGCCTTTACCTGTACATTCTCATTATCAAAAGTAACAGTTGGGACTCCATACATAAATACCACATTGATAGAATCCGCAGCTTCATGATTAGCAGGATCCGGTAATAAATTTTGTCCGTATTCATTATCTAAATAGGCAATTAATTCATGTTTATCAAAGCACTTGGATTTAATATTTCCATCTAACTTATCATCATAAAGTGTGATTGAATCTGGAAAATTTTCACCAACCGGGTAGCTACACCTAAATATATTTCCATCAATAAGCGTTGCATTAGAACTGCGAACTGGCAGTTCAAGCTCGTGCCCATTAATCGTAATGGGGTAACTCGCAGGTTTAAACCTCTCTTCTTTGCCATCAACGGCATAAACTTCAGACAATGTGTAATAAACAAAATGATTTGGGTTAATAATACCGCCAGAGTTATTTTCAAAGACAAAAAAATCCGTCACGTTACCCTCATCGCTTTCTAACTGGTGTAACCCGCTAGAAAGTAAAACAACACCTTTATCTTCTGGTAAAACATCATAATCTTTACCATCTAGCTTAAACCTAATCGTGTTTGCGCTTGGATTACTATAATAAAATTTACCTTTACCACTTAAAAGCTCCATATCATCACAAGCGGAAAGTAATATAGCCGCGGCGATAAAACAGCTATATTTTAGTATAGTATTCATAAAGTTGTTCCAAAGCTTTTTAAAATCAATTTATTAACTAAAAAGTGAGCGCTATCTGTAACGCTCTTTAAGATATTATTATCGATATTGAAACCATTATTCAGTTATTCAAATAAAATAACTTTACGATAAATGCGGTAGTAATCTGCCTTAGTTGATAAATCTCATACGTTGTTATCACGCAATACTTTTAACAATACCTGAAAAACCTCGTCCATTAGTGGCGTCGCTTGCTCGCTATTACGAATTAAAGCGACTGTGCGCGTTAACTCCGGTTGTTGTAATTGCAAAACTTTCAATTCCGGGTCTCGTAAATGTACAGTATAAAGCAGTGGTAAAATAGCAATCGCTAATTTTGAACGAACTAAGCCATATAAGGTTTCAATATAATCTACTTGATAACGAATATTTAATTTTAGTCGGTGACTTTCCACCGTAGCAGCAACTAAACGTTGAATATTACCTTTCGAAAATACGGCAATATCACGATTATTTAGCAATTTCCACGGCAAGTGAAATTCATTGGTAGACACGGTATCATCATGATGAATAACAGCAACAAAAGGGTCATCCTGCAAGGGAAAGATATTTAAATTTTGAGGCACTGAGCTATCTAACACACCAATGCCAAAATCAATTTCATGATTGATAAGTTTATCAATCAAAGCGTCATTCGTTTGGTCATAAAACTCAATATTAAGCCTCGGAAAATATTGAGTTAATAATTCAGGTACAGCAGGAAATAACAAAGAACTTACGGAAGGAACTAGCCCAATACGCAATGTTCCATCCCCACCTTCCACGATTATTTTTTGAATTTCACTAAATGCACGGTGAGAAACACTCAGTATTTGCTGTGCATGTGGCAAAATTGCAGCGCCTAGCTCCGTTAATGTTACGGATGAAGCGGTGCGATTAATTAGCTTTCCTCCAATAACCGTTTCTATTTGCCGCAAAGCACTACTCAAAGCAGGTTGGCTCACCGCTAGACGATTTGCTGTCTCGGTAAAATGACGCAGTTTTGCTAATGTCACAAAATACTGTAGTTGTTTGAGCGTAAGTGCTGGCAGTCTCTGCCAAGGTTCTATCATAATAATGTACTTTTATTTTTATTGGGTTAGCCAATATATCTGTTCATTATAACCATTTCTTATCGCATGATAAATTTTATCATCTTGGCAAACGTTTGCGTTGCTCATAAAGTAACAGTCATTAAATTGAAGGAATGGTATTTATGAGCATAACAGAACAAAACAGGCGTCATGTCATTCAATCCGCTAAAGGTGAAAAGCCTTTTGACCTTTTACTCGCTAATGCCAATATTGTCGATATGGTCACAGGTGAAGTTCGCCTTGCAGATATCGGGATCACCGGCAACCTAATTGCTAGCGTTCACCCTACTGGAACCCGTACTGATGCAAATGAAATCCATGATTTATCAGGCTATTTCATTTCACCCGGCTTAATAGACACTCACGTCCATTTAGAAAGCTCACACTTGCCTCCTGTTCGCTATGCTGAGATAGTTCTAGCTCAAGGAACAACAGCTGTATTTTGGGACCCCCATGAACTCGCCAATGTACTAGGCCTAGAAGGTGTACGTTATGCCATTGATTCTAGCCGAAATTTGCCGCTAGATATTATGGTTGCAGCCCCTTCATCAGTACCATCAACACCTGGCCTAGAAATGTCTGGTGCAGACTTTGCTGGGGATGAGATGTCAACCATGCTGAGTTGGCCGGAAGTCCGCGGTGTGGCTGAAGTTATGGATATGTTTGGCGTGCTCCATGGCAGTGATAGAATGGAAGAAATTCTAAATGCAGGAATTACATCAGGTAAACTTATAGAAGGCCATGCAAGAGGCTTAAATGGGGCTGATCTCCAAGCTTATCTGGCTGCCGGAGTCACATCTGATCACGAATTAACCTCGGCTGAAGATGCCCTTGAAAAACTGCGTGCGGGCCTTACATTACAAATTCGTGGCTCTCATCCTTACCTTCTTCCCGATATTGTTGCCGCATTAAAATCCTTACCACATTTATCATCGCAAATTACAGTATGTACGGATGATGTTCCGCCCGATATGTTAATTGAAAAAGGTGGCATTATTGCGCTACTTAACCTTTTAATTGAGCATGGAATGCCGGCAACGGACGTACTACGCTTTGCTACATTTAATGCTGCAATGCGCTTGCAACGCCATGATCTTGGCCTGATTGCTGCGGGTAGAAAGGCAAATTTAGTCATTTTCGATTCATTGGAAACTTTGAAAGCGAAAGCTGTGTATGTATCTGGGCGAAAAATAGCTGAAAATAATCAGCTTATCAATGCATTAAATGTACCTAATGATATTTTACCTCCACGCGATACTATGCGACTTTCACCAATTACCCCAAATGATTGCACACTAAAAATTGCTGGAATCAATAATGGTAGTGCGCGTTTACGTCATATTCGTGGGGCACGCTTTACCCAATGGGGAGAAGTTGACGTACAAATCAACAATAGCGTGGTACAGCTTCCAAATAATTTCAGTCTTATTCGAGTTCAACACCGTCACGGCCGTCACGATGCTTTACCACAAATAGCCTTACTTGAGGGATGGGGCGAACTACGCGGAGCCATTGCGACAAGCTATTCACACGATTCACATAACCTCGTTGTTCTTGGACGTGACCCCGATGATATGGCTATCGCTGCTAATTTATTAATCGAGAGTGGTGGAGGTATGGCGTTAGTGCAAAATGGCCAAATTTTAGCCCATATTGCGATGCCAATAGCGGGGATGTTATCTGATTTACCCGCGCCTGAATTAGCCGCTCAGTTTCGTCAATTACGTGAATTAAGCAGTGAAATTGCAGATTGGGAACCACCTTATCGCGTATTTAAAGCCATTGAGGGAACTTGTCTTGCCTGCAATGCAGGGCCACATTTAACCGATTTAGGATTAACTGACGGAACAACACGCCAAATCGTTGACGCTGTTATCCATACGGTTAAGCACGCTTAGAAAATTAAAAATATCAAAAATAATGATAGGAGAGCCTATTAATGGCTGACAGTTCAATAAATACGCCAACATCAGGGAGTTGGCTGGAAAAACGCTTTGCTTTACGTGAACGTGGGAGTTCAGTGAAAACAGAATGTTTAGCCGGAGTTACTGGTTTTTTAGCTGCAGCTTACCTGCTAGTCGTGATCCCCGGCTTACTTGCCGCAGGAGGAATGGATAAAGGTGCAGCAACCACTGGAACAATTATTGTCTTCGTCATTGCCAGTTTATTAATGGCATTCTATGCGAATTTACCATTTATTGTTGGCCCCGGTATCGGAGGCTCTGTTCTTGTCGGTATTACTCTCGCAGGTAGTGAAGGCATTGACTGGCAAATAGGGCTCGGCATTGCTTGTTGGTCTGGAATTTTATTTTTCCTATTAACTAAATTTGGCTTGCGTGAGGTTGTTACACGCTCTGTTCCTCAATCAATTAAACTCGGATTAACTGCATCAATTGGTCTGTTCGTGGCCGTTTTAGGTTTTCGAAATGCAGGATTAGTACTTGCTAACCCAAAAACAAATGCACTAATGCTTGGGGATTTCCTTTCTCCTGGCGCATTAGTTGCACTCGCAGGCTTTTTCGTTGCGATTGCACTACAAGCTCGCAAAATACCAGGCGGAATTTTATGGGCAATTTTATTGGCAACTCTCTTAGGCATTCCTTTTGGCGTCACAAAATTGCCTGAAAGCTTTATTGGTATTCCACATTCTGTGGCACCTGTACTAGGACATGTAGACTTAATTGGCGCATTAAATATCGCTTTCCTACCTTTCTTATTTGTCTTTTTTGCTGCTGAGTTTTTCTCAACCATGGGAACAACTTTAGCCGTTGGCGGAGAGGCTGGCTTATTAGATAAAGAAGGTAATATGCCAAATATTAACCGCCCCTTTATCGTTGACTCAATTGCTGCTGCATTAGGCCCGTGGGTAGGTATTCCAGCGGCAACCGCACTCATTGAGTCCTCCGCTGCCGCAGAAGCTGGGGGTAAAACAGGTATGACCGCCCTTGCTGCTGCCTTTATGTTTTTATTAATGCTGTTATTTACGCCTATCGCATTAATGATCCCAGCCCAAGCCACAGCTCCAGCTCTAATTTTAATTGGACTAAATATGTTTAGTGGCTTACGAAAAGTGGACTTAGGCAATTTTACTGATGGCTTACCAGTATTAATGATGGTGATGATTACGTTAATCGCTAATAGTTTTGGTACTGGTATTGCAGGTGGGCTGTTATTTTATATTTTAATCAAAGCGGTTGCAGGCAAATGGAGAGAAATTCCAATAAGCTTGTGGATCCTTGCAGTACCTCTTATTTATTATTTCTCAACATTAGTAAAACACTAATACCACGAGTGCCAGAAAAGCCGACACTTCCACTGTCGGCTTTTCTATTCTAATAAATTTAGTTCAAAACTGCATGAGCTTCTATTTCTATTAGCCATTCTGGCAAGGAAAGCCCTGAAACAATAACCCAAGAAGATGCAGGTGACATATTTGGAAATTTTTCTTTTAATGCTCGCGCAATATCAGCTTGTTCCTTATGGCTGTTAAAGCCCTCTTTGATATAAATACGTAGCATAGCCACATGAGATAAATCGCCACCGGCCTCATGCAATACATGTTCAATATTAATTAATGATTGCACGGTTTGTTCGTAAATTCCCCCAGCAACAGTTTCTTCCGCAGCATTCACACCAACCTGACCCGATAAAAATAATTGTCGGGTTCCCGTTGTTTCTACGGCTTGGCTAAAGCCATACTGCAAAGAATTAAAGACAGACGCTGGATTTATCGATTTTTTAGTCATTTTTGTTCCATCGTTAATAAAACAGTAAGACAGTATAAGACTTTCACTTTTCAATTCATTAAATATCAGGCAAACGTTATTTAATTTGTATTAAAAAAGCATCAAAAGACACACTGGCTTATGTGCATCTAAGAATAAACACGAATACGCTCAGCTAAATAGTTCGCACACAAGGTGACTTCCACCTGTTGATTTTCCCAATCAACAGAAACACCAGTTAAATAGGCCTTTTTCGCTACCAGTAGCACCGAGGCCAATTCCACTGGCATGAGTTCTATTGCCCAAATGGCAGCCTCATCCTTTGATATAAATAGTCCCGTTTCCATGGTGTACCACATGCGTGCTAATGTCAGTAAAACATTACGCTCATCACCTTTTAGAGATAACTCTAAATTAGGGAGTGAATCTAACATAGCTCGGCGAATATCGTGCAGGCCAACAATAGGTAAGCCGTATATTTCCTTGTGCCATAAACTTACTGCTTCTTGTGACGCTTGGGCTAACATTAGTGTGAATTCAGGGTCTTGAGTTTGTCCTTCAAATACCCCTTGCTCGTACTCTGTACGTAACCACTCTCCATAAATTAATTCACATTTTGCAGGATAAGAAAGCATGTTTAATTCACTTGTTAAGAATACAACAATTTCCAGTGGTCGCCGGCCTTTTGGATCAATCGGATATAAGCCAGAAATATCCATTAAATCTCGTACAAGTTGTTCACGGCAAATATCAGTCACGGGGATATCAATCACCACAAGTAAATCAATATCACTCATTGGCCGTAACCCACTAGAAACAGAGGAACCGTGTAGATAAACTGCAATTAATGAATCAGAAAAATGTTTTCGCAGAATAACCAATGCTTGTTCTGCTTGGGGGGGAGTCACCATCATATCGCTCCTATCATATTTAATGATACTAATACTATTATAAATAGTAATTAAAATAATAACTTTAATAAAATCAATAACTAAATCACTGGCTTATTTTTATGGCATAAATAAAATGGTTAAAAAACTAAGCTATAATATTTAAATAGAATTACACTATTATTTTAATGAATAATATTCGCATTCATTCTACTGAGGTTAAAAGCAATCAATCGTTTAGCATACTGAGCCAAAACGATATGTCCAAGACATCAATTTTCATTTGAATTATTAAGCGCATTCTACATCATGTAGCATTCCCCCCTCTTCTCCTACATTTGCTAAACATCTTACATGCGGTACATCACACTTCTCATCATTCATATTGAATACGGCTTTATAACCACGAGATAAAACCAGTGCAAATATTAATCACCACATAAATGATACCAAAATACATATCAAACAGAAAAATCATAATTAACAAATAGTTAAATTGAAAATAAATAATTTACTACGGGATTGGATGACTCGACAAATGAAAAAATAAGAATGTCGCAGTTAACTAAAAGTTATAGATACCCAAACAAAACTCATTGTTAAACAAAAGTTATGCAAAGTAATTTAATTTATCGCTAATGTTAAATAACAACGGTGAAAGTTCTGGTAAACTAACTTGAGGTAAAATAATGATCCTAGATGCCAGCTACACTTTATTAGTCGCTTGTTTGGCGCTATTGATTGGTATGTTTGTTGTAAAATACACTCCTTTTCTACAAAAAAACCATATTCCTGAAGCCGTTGTTGGCGGTTTTATTGTTGCTATCATTCTATTAACTGTCGATAAAACAGCTGGATACTCATTTACTTTTGATGCTTCACTACAAAGCATTTTAATGATTACGTTCTTTTCATCAATTGGATTGAGCTCAGATTTTTCGCGTTTAATAAAAGGTGGTAAGCCACTTATTTTATTAACTATCGCAGTGACTATCTTAATTGCTATTCAAAATACCGTTGGTATGGGAATGGCTGTCATGCTTAATGAAAGTCCATTTATTGGCTTAATTGCAGGCTCAATCACACTTACGGGTGGCCACGGCAACGCAGGAGCTTGGGGACCAATACTGGCTGATAAGTATGGCGTGACTGGTGCTGTTGAATTAGCTATGGCATGTGCAACCCTAGGTTTAGTATTAGGTGGGTTAATTGGCGGCCCTGTTGCTCGTCATTTATTGAAAAAAGTTTCAATCCCTAAAAGCACTGAACTCGAAAAAGAAACGATCGTTGAAGCCTTCGAACAACCGAGTGTTAAACGAAAAATTAATGCTAATAATGTTATTGAAACCATCTCAATGCTGATTATCTGTATTGTTGTCGGTGGCTATATTAGTGAGTTTTTTAAAGATACTGTCATGCAATTACCAACCTTTGTTTGGTGCTTATTTGTCGGTATTATTATTCGTAACGTCTTAACCCATGTATTTAAGCATGAAGTTTTTGAACCAACTGTTGATGTTTTAGGTAGCGTTGCCTTGTCATTATTCTTAGCAATGGCGCTAATGTCCTTAAAATTCGGTCAACTCGCCAGTATGGCAGGCCCTGTTCTGATAATTATTGCTGTCCAAACGGTAGTTATGGTTCTATTTGCAACATTTGTTACCTTTAAAATGATGGGTAAAGACTATGACGCAGTTGTTATTAGTGCTGGGCACTGCGGGTTTGGAATGGGTGCGACACCAACCGCTATCGCTAACATGCAGACCGTCACTAAAGCATTCAGTCCTTCTCATAAAGCATTTTTAGTGGTGCCAATGGTAGGGGCATTTATTGTCGATATTTCAAATAGTATCTTAATTAAAATCTTTATCGAAATCGGCACGTATTTTACCTAGTACGCAATCATAAAGGCCAGGCTATAACCTATGTATATCATCTGGCCTTCTCTTTTTTATCACCATTGAATTTAAACCGCCTAATTACCTTTCATCATTTTCAGTACCAAATAAATAGTTGTTCAGATTAATTTGTATTAATTCGGTAGAATATGCGAATTAATACAAATAGTCGGTTTCGGTGAGTCAAAGCAAATAGTAGGTTTCTGAAAATGAAATTAAGGCATCTCGATATTTTTTATGCAGTCATGACATGTGGCTCTTTAACTCGTGCAGCGGAGGTTTTACATATCTCACAACCCGCGGCAAGTAAGTCCTTAAAACATGCAGAACAACAACTTGGCTTACTCTTGTTCCAGCGAATAAGAGGAAAGTTAATTCCCACGGCTGAGGCAAACCTGCTATTTGAAGAAGCCAAAGAAGTTTATCAAAATCTAGATAAACTAAGAATTTTAGCGCAAAATTTATCACGTGATCCGCAAGGTAAACTAGCCATTGGTTGTCTACCTAGCTTAGGGCTAAACTTAGTACCTGAAGTGACCGCGCAATTTATTAAAAAACACCCCAATATCAAACTCACGATCGGTACACATCATACAACGGATATTCTGCAGTTATTAACCCAACAAAATCTCGACATTGGTATTGGCTTTAATCTTGAAATTGAAGGGGGCATTACTGTTCTTCCCATTGCTGATATCCCATTAGTCTATGTGGATAGTAAATTACCATTGCACTCCCCTGTATCACTCACCGATATAGACCAAGAGCGTTGGATCCATCCTGGGTCTGACTCCTTATCTCAGCTATTACAAAAGCGCCATGAGTTTGCAGAATCAAATATTAGTGTTCATACCTACCATATGGCAGCAGAATTTGTTCAAGCGGGTTTAGGCTGTAGTATTACGGATATTTTTTCAGCCGAACATACGCTACCTGAGTCAATGATTTACCCACTAAAAGAAGGTTTACATCTTGCCGTATCTGTTTTTCATCGCGCAGACAAACCATTAACCAAAGCTGCACAAAATTATGTTAATACTTTGGCATCCACACTTGAAAAAAGAAATAAAGTAGTTAACCAAAAGTTATACTCTAGTAATGAAAACTCAATTGTTTAGTTAGCTTATTCACCGTTAAATAATAACATCTTGGTTATTATGGGTTACGGATTATTATGACTAAACATGTGGTGGTTATTGGAGCTGGTGTAATTGGTTTAAGCACCGCCTATGCATTAATTAAAGCAGGCCAAACCGTAACATTAGTTGAATCAGATACCGATGTTGGCATGCAGACCAGTTTTGCTAACGGTGGGCAACTCAGCTATCGCTATGTATCTCCTCTTGCAGACGCCGGTGTTCCTTTGCAAGGCCTACGTTGGATGGGGAAAAATAATTCTCCTTTAAATCTAAAAATAACGCCTTCAATACAACAATGGTCTTGGCTTGCACAATTTACATTAGCTTGTAACCGTAAAACCAATAAAATTAATGGTGCTCATCTTTTACGTTTATCACTTTTTAGCCAAGAAATAATGAATAAATGGCGTAACAATGGTGATATTTCTGATTTTGCTTGGGAGAAATCAGGGAAATTAATTATCCACCGAGATAATAAAAGTTTTCAAAAAGCCAGCGAAACAGTTGATAAACAATTTCAAAAAATATTAACACCCTCTGAAATTGTTGGGCTAGAACCTTCTTTAAAAGACATACAGTCTCAGCTGGTAGGTGCAATATATGCCCCTGATGATGAGAGTGCAGATTGCTATTTATTCTGTAAGAACCTACTGCAATATTTACTCACGCAATCTCAATTTAATCTTTGCTTACAACATAATGTTCAATCTTTCATTAAACAAGATGACTGCATTACAGGAGTAGCCACTCACCAGGGAACTATTCAAGCTGATGATTTTATTGTTTGTGCCGGCAATGGTAGCCGCGAATTGTTAAAACTACTAAATATTAATGTCCCAATTTTAGGGTTAAAAGGCTATAGCTTAAGCGTAGAATACCCGCAGGTAGAACATATTGTTCCGAAAATTAACGTGACTGATTACGGCAATAAAATTGTCTATGCCAAACTTAATGATCAATTACGCATTGCTGCGATGGTTGATATTGGTTATGACAAGCATGGTTTACGTGAAAATAGAATACAAGCTCTTAAGAAGATTATTAAACATACCTTTCCTGAACTACCTAAAATTGACGATGCTGAAAGCTGGTGTGGGTTACGCCCTTCAACACCAAAAGGCCCACCGATATTAGGAAAAACAACCTATAAAAATTTATGGCTTAATGTTGGACATGGCAGTTTAGGGTTTACTCTTGCCGCAGGCAGCGCGGAAATATTGACTCAATTAATTACAGAACAAAAAACGCCAATTTCTTTAACTGGATTAACGAGGTAATCATGTCCATAAAACGTAACAACCCAAAACCACGCTTAGCTGATAGCGTTGAATATTCAGGTTTAGTTTACTTATCAGGGCAAGTACCTAATGATCTAACGGGTGATATCACACAACAAACCAAAGACGTTTTTGCCAAGATTGATTCATTACTTGCTGCAAGCAACAGTGATAAAACACGTATTTTATCCGCCCAAGTTTGGATTAAAGATATCAAACGGGATTTTGCTGCCTTTAATGCGGTATGGGAAAGTTGGATGCCTATAGAAAATAGCCCTGCCCGTGCAGCTGTTGAAGCCAATATGGCTCGGGAACAAGTACTGGTAGAAATTATGGTGATTGCGGCTCAGCGTTGATCTCTGTTTAGTGATATTTTAAATATAAAAAAGCAGTGAGGCTGACTGCTTTTTATTACTCTACCAATTTAATCTTCTATTTGATTTTATAATATCTGATTAAATAATGAATTTAATCAATTTCGTTAGACTTATTATAAAATAAAGACTTTCATTTTCACCCTCCTTAACTATTATCAAATCAATTTCAATAAAAATAAATAGCTAATAAAAAATTATAAATGAAGAAAAAATAATTATTAACTGGAGAGACTAAATGAAAGAAACCGTGATTGAATATATTTTATCGAAGTTATATGACTTAGGCATTGAAGATATTTTTGGTGTTCCTGGTGATTATTCATTTCCTATTAATGACGCTGTTTGTGTTAGTTCTCGACAGCGTTGGATTGGTAATTGTAACGAACTAAATGCAGCCTATGCCGCTGATGGCTATGCTCGAATAAAAGGTACCGCTGCATTATCAACCACATTTGGCGTTGGCGAATTAAGCGCACTCAACGCAATAGCGGGTTCCTATGCAGAAAGGTTACCGATATTTCATCTTGTCGGAATGCCACCAAGCCAATCAAAGAAAAAACGTCTAATTAACCATCATTCTTTAGGTGATGGTGATTATGATGTTTTCTATAAAATGAGCCAGCATATTGTCTGCGCCCATGCCATTATAACCCCAGAAAATTGTATTGAAGAAACAGAGCGATTAATCACTTGTGCCTTACACGAGCGTCGCCCAGTTTATTTTGGATTACCTGCTGATTATGCTGTAAAAACTGTAGTTAAGTCACCTCATAATATGGTTCCATTAATACCAAAAACCAATCCAGAAATACTAAAAAACATTATCCATCTCATCTTAAATAAATTAATAAATAGCCAGCAACCCTGTTTATTAGCAGGGTCAATATCTCTACGTTTAGGATTACAAAAAAGCTTACAAACTATTATCGAAAAAACCAATATTCCCTATACAACCTTTTATATGGATAAGAGTGTTTTAGATGAAACTAATACACAATATATTGGAATGTATGCGGGGGAGTTCATCAATCCACAAGTGACTTCATTTGTAGAAAACTGTGATTGTGTTTTAAATATCGGCACTATAATGTCAGATTTTAATACTGCTTGTTACACCTCTAATATTGAAGAGGGAAACATAATACACATTATGGATAATTACGTTGTGATTAGTGGCCAACGCTACGATGAGATTTATATGAAGGATGTCATCTCATCGTTAAAAGATAAATTGACATCAACTTCTAATTATTATTTTTATCATAATAATTACCCTAAAGCACAATCACTTGGTACACCAATAAATTCAAAAACACAAGAAATAACGGAAACATTCTTATACCCTCGTTTAGAAAAAATGCTCAAGCCTAACGATATTATATTTGGTGATACAGGAACATTTACCATGGGCTTATCATTTGCACTTTTACCTAAGGGGGCATCATTTCATTCTCAATCTTTATGGGGATCAATTGGCTGGGCCACTCCTGCTGCATTAGGAGCAGCTTTAGCATCTCCCTCCAGCCGTCTTATTTTAATAACTGGTGAAGGTGCTCACCAATTAACAATACAAGAAATTAGTCAATTTTCACGATTTGGGCTTAAGCCTATTATTTTTGTTCTAAATAACGACGGCTACCTTATCGAACGACTATTTTGTAAAGAACCTGAATATTATTATAACGATGTTACTCAATGGAATTATGCACAACTGCCTTCGGCATTTGGGTGCGATGATTGGTATTGCCAAAAAGTAACAACCTGCGATGAACTCAATGATGCCTTACAACATATTGAAACTCTCGATAGCGCAGCTTACATTGAAATAATGACAGACAGGTATGACGCATCAAAGTATTTAGTAAAAATGGGAGAAGCTATTACTTCTACATACTAACTATATTGTTTGTAGCTAGCTCCGCCATCTAAAATGGCGTGAGCTATTAGAAATAAAATTACATTGTATTTAATTTATACTCACTAACTTTTTCGTTTTACATGTAATCTCTGATGAGATCACGCCATTTTTATAAGCAACAATGTCGGCCATTATCGCTAAAGCAATTTCTGGCGGTGTTTTACTACCAATTGGAATACCAATCGGAGCATGAATGCGTTCTATTTCCTCTTCCGTCATCCCACCGGATGCTATAAGCCGTTCACGACGGCGAGCACTAGTTCTTACTGACCCCATTGCACCAATGTAAAAAGCATCTGTATTAACCGACTCCATCAGTGTTAAATCATCAATACGGGGATCATGGGTTAAGGAAACAATGGCAGTATTTGGAGAGCAACCCTGTTCTTCTAAATAGCGGGCGGGAAATAAAGAAATAACCTCAACTTGAGATGGAATTTGTGGTGCAAACCGCGCTATTTCTTCTTCTCGGTGATCGCAAATAATGACCTCAAAACCCAATGTTAACGCAAAATTAGCGCAATAAGCCCCCACAGTGGAAATACCTGCAATGATTAGGCGAGGAGGAGCCGCAATGTATAACTGAATTTTATCGCCATCACGTTCTATCTGTGTTGGTTGTTCTGACTTATTAGCTATATGAATTTCACCACTCTGCGGCAATAGAACTTTTTTGATAATGGCAGAATAACCTAATAACGCATTTTGGATCTCAACGAGATAATTAAGTGATTTTTCATTATTTGGTAGATATTCAATCAAAACATCTAAACTACCATCACACGGTAAATTAACTTTAGTCTCAATCCCGCCTCTTCCATAGCGAACAACTTGGCTGCTACTCACATAATTATTATTTTTTATGCGCTGAATAAAATCCTCTTCAATACATCCACCAGAAAGTGAACCTATATATTGACCGTCCTGTTTTGCAACCAACAAAGAACCCGGGCTTCTCGGCGAAGAACCATAGGTATTTAATACGGTACATAACCAAATTGGTTGCTCTTTTATCCAAGCAACGGCTTGAGAGATAACAAAAACATCTTCACGCAACATATTCATCCCTTATTCGTTATCAACACTTGGATAATCAATATCTTTCACAACATTTTCATCATTTATGTCCAGTTTATAGACAAAATTATCCTGTAATATTGATTTTGCCCCTTCATCGCCGGACAATTTAATTAAATCTGAATAATATTTTGCAGATATTCCCACTGGATGCCCCAGTAAACTATTATATACTGGCCGTACTAACGTATGTTGTTTTAATTCATTTGCTATACGTATAAATAATCTACTATTGATGTATGGCATATCTGCTAAATGAATTATCCACCCATCTAAATTTGAAGTATTTTTAACACCAAATGCGATTGAATCACCTAACCCAGTACTATTTATCAATGAGTATGGAATATTAAATTGTAAACAATTATTAATGACGCCTTCATTCTCAGGCCGAGTTACTACATGAATAGGAATTCCGCTATCTATTGAATTAAAAAGTGTTTTTTCAAATACCGTGCTTTTCCCTAGCCCAAAATTTAATTTACTGCCTTTACCTCCAGCGTTTTGAAAACGCTCACTTTTTCCTGCTGCCAATATCAAAATACAAATATTCATGGTTTTTATTCTAAATCGATATACTGATTGCGTATCTCATAAATAAAGTATATTCAGTAAGATCACAAGAACTACTTATCATTAATTTGAAATTTATTAAGAGAAGTATAATATAAATGTGATACAAGTAATTTTTTCGATATGACTATAAAAATAAAAATACCGATGTAATAATAATAAGTGTAAGGGTGTATTATGAGCAAAAGCAATGTCGAACTCTCCCGCAGACACTTTCTAAAATGTGCCGTTATAGCGGGAATATCTGTTTATTTAGCCCCTTTGTATAGCCGTGCTTTTGATGTGCTATTCGAAGAAAAAATCCTTCAATCTCCTGACTGGAACCCGGTCGACAAACAAATCAAATTTCGTATTGATGGTTTTGCCAAAGTCCAAGGGGAAAAAGTCTTCGCCAGAGACATTCGTGCACGTGATATCCCTCACTGGCCAAAACAGCAAGGTCATGCATTTTTACTCCGCGTGACTCAAGCCGATAAAATTTACCAAGGCTTTAACCTTGATCTGCTAAAAGATGGCCTGATGCCTGACCGCATCGTAACTGCAAGTGACTTAGAAAAAGATGGCGTTGCTTTCCCTGAATTTTATGGTGATGATTTATTGCTTCCAGAAGGGAAAACTCCCGCTTACCTTGGCCAAGCCGTCGCATTATTGATTTATCATGATTTTGCTAAATTCCGTTTTGCCAAAGAAACCTTAAAATTCCGTGACGATGTTATCCAATACGGCGCAGTAACTGGCCCATTAGAACGAGACCCATGGGGAACCTACCGTGGCGTGCGAATTGGCAATGAAAATCCTTATGAGCCAGATATTTATTCAAGCCTAAAAGATATGCCAATCTCCCCTATTGGCATGAAAAAGCACTTACCCGTTTGGCCTGAAGGTCGCGAAGGCGGAAAATTAGATCAACAAGGCATGCTATATGCTGATGAGCTCGCTAAACAACTGGAAAACCCACCGGAAGACTGGTTAGTGCTCAAACGAAAATACTTTTCTCAATCCATTGATACTGCTGCCTTAGAGCCTGATAATGCTAACGGTTGGTACGACGCCAAAACACAGTCATTCCATCTTGTTATTCCGACACAGTCCCCTCAGGAAGTTGCGGAATCATTACCAGAGATGTTGGCAAAATCGCATTTTCCAATTAAACAAATTTTTCTACACCCTTGTTTTACCGTTGGTTATGGTTCTAAAGACCACACTCCATTCCCCTATTATGGTGCGATGGCAACATTATATGGAGACGGAGTCCCTATTCGTCTAGCTAATGACCGTTATGAACAATTTCAATCTACCATCAAACGCCATGCTTTCGATATGGATTACACCTTAGCGGTTAATAAAAAAACGCATAAAATTGAAGCCCTTTCAGCTTCTTTTATCGGTGACGGCGGTGGTCGCTGTAATTTTACGCCTTCCGTTGTCATGGTCGGGGCTACTGGGGCCCAAGCTATCTATTATATTCCCCGTAGTGATTTATCTGCGGTCGGTATTGCATCAAGAGCTGTCGATGCGGGTTCAGCTCGCGGTTATGGTACTTTACAAGCCATGGCAGCAACCGATATGTTAATGGAAGAAGCCGCAAAACTCCTAAAAGTAGACCCCATCGAGTTCCGTCTTAAAAATATCATCAAATCTGGGATGAAAAATACCCAAGGGGCAATTCCTGGCGGTGCAATTCGTGCCGATGAAGTGTTAACCCGCTGTGCTGCTCACCCAATGTGGACTGACAGAGCCAAACGTAAAGCCGACTTTGAAGCGAAACATAGCGGTAAACTATTCGGTACAGGGATTTCTTGTGTGCAAAAAGACTTTGGGACAGGTGCGGAATCCTCCTTTGCTCGCGTAGAACTTACCCCCGAGGGTAAAATAGCCATTTATCATAGTGGTGCAGAAATTGGTACAGGTATGTCTACGTCCCAATCGGTGGTTTGCGCTAAATGGTTAGGAAAACCTGCGGAACAAGCTCATTTTTCGGTTGTAGATTGGTCAATTTTACCTATGGTGTCGACAGGTAACCCGTTTGCCATGTCACAAGATGAACAAAACCACCTCGCGCAAAACCCATTATGGACACCGAATTACTGCTCACCGGCAAGCGCCAGTAATTCAGCCTATTATTTCACTCATAGTACAGACGCAGCCGCACGCATTATATTTGAGCATGGGTTATGGCCCGCTGCCATGTCAATTTGGCAAGAAGGGATTGGCGGCGGACAAGCTGCCCCTCTAGTTGTTCGCCGTGAAGATGCACGCTGGGTTGCTGAAGGCTTAACGGCTGATGGGCTTGAGGTGCTTAGCTTACAGCGCTTAATTGAACGCACTTTTGCAATGGGCGGGGTAACTGGCGCAGTGTGCCACGTATTTAACCGCTGGCAATGGGCCGAAGCCGATTTCCCTATTCAGGGTGAAACTCGCCGTTTACCGATTGATGGGCTATCACTACGATTTGCCGATAAAGAATACCAAGTTTGCCACCGTGAAAAAGCCTATTACCCTGATACGCAAAGAAATAATGCCGGAGTCACTTACTACAGTGCAGTCGCTACCGTGAGTGAGCTATCCATTGATAAGGCAACTGGACAAGTCGAATTGCTGAATCACCATAGCGTAGTGGAGTGCGGTAACCTTATCGTGCCACAACTGGTTTCAGGGCAAATTCAAGGTGGTTTAGCAATGGGGATCGGCCATGCCCTCCATGAATATTTACCTCTCTACGAAGATGGTCCCGGTAATGGGACGTGGAACTTCAACCGTTATCATCTCCCGCTTGCCAGTGACGTTGCTGTTTGGCAACAAACCAACGAAGTCTTACCCGGACTTTCGGACACTGACCCGCCGAAAGGCGTTGCTGAGGTTGTTATGATCCCGGTGGTTTCATCCATCGTCAATGCCATTGCAGATGCAACTGGTCATCATTTCTTGCATTTGCCTGTACGCGCAAAAGACATTTTAGAGGTAATATCATGAGCCTAAATTTCCTTCCCCTTACCTTAACCATTAATGGCCAACAGTATGGACCAATGGACGTGCCTGAAGGCCTCATGATGATCGACTTTCTTCATGAATATGTCGACCTAACAGGTTCTCGACTAGGCTGTGGTCAAGGTATCTGCCATGCTTGCGTTGTTATCTTAGATAATCCATCCGGTACCAGCGAAGAGATCCGTACCTGCATTACTGGCGCACATTTTTTCAATAATAAAAGCATCCGAACTATCGAAGGGGCTGCCACCAAAGAAGAAAACGGGGAGGTAAAACTATCCCCAGTTCAACAAGCTTTTGTTGAACATTTCAGTTTTCAGTGTGGCTACTGTACCCCAGGTTTTGTAAATGCAGCGACCGTATTTATTGAAGAACTTCAGCGAAACCCGATTGCAGAAGCAGACTTAGAAGAGGCTATCAAACAAGCTCTAAATAACCATATTTGCCGTTGTACGGGCTATGTCCGCTATTATGAAGCGGTACGCGATGTGGTTCTGGCGACTCCTGGTCTTATTAAGGAGGCAGTAAAATGATCAAACGAATTATTTTATGGTTGATAGCCATCGCTATCATCGTTTGGGCGGTGCTCTACTGGTATGAAAGCCGTACCTTAGATGGCCCGGTACAAAAAGTCACCGCGACTCCCCAAGAAATTGAGCGAGGTCGTTATCTCACATTGGCCGGTGACTGCGCTGCATGTCACACCAGTGCTGATGGCGCACCATTAGCCGGTGGTTTTCCACTCGATACCCCATTTGGTACCATCTACAGCAGTAACTTAACGCCCTCAGCCGATTTTGGTATCGGCCGCTGGACAAAAGATGATTTTTATAAAGCACTGACCCAAGGTATCTCTCCACCGAGTAAAAATCTTTATCCGGCAATGCCTTATACATCCTATAAAGGGATCACTCGGGAAGATTCTGACGCTATTTACAGTTATTTGATGAGCCAGCCAGCTATTGATGTCGCGCCACCTGAAAATTCATTGCCATTCCCACTAAACCAACGTATGGCCATGATTGGCTGGAATTTATTGTTTTTTAACGATAAACCACTCCCCGATAGCTCACAAGGTAGCTCCCCTGAATGGCTACGTGGTAAGTATTTAGTTAACGTATTAGAGCACTGTGCTGAATGCCATACGCCAAGAGGAAAGCTGGGAGAAATGGATTTAGATAACTTTATGAAAGGGGGGGCCTTAGGTCGTTTTGTTGCTCCAGATATTACCCCGCAAGCGCTTGCAGAACGAGGATGGACAAAAGAAGATTTACAGCAGTTTTTCATGACTGGACTCACACCACAAGGTTCCGCCTACAGTGATATGCACCCTGTAATTTATCTGAGTTCTCAACATTTAACTCCAGAAGATAATAATGCCATAGCCACCTATTTAATGGGCGATAACCCGCCAGCAACTTCGCCATTAAGAATGGGGGAAGGTAATGCACAAGGCCGCCAAATTTATTTAGAAACCTGCTCAGGTTGCCACTCCTATGACGGTAGCGGTAAACCGAATGTGGCGGTGGCAATGAAAGGAAATTCAACATTGCGTGATGTGGATAGCACTAACCTAATTAATGCAATTCTAGATGGTTTGCCTGAGCAAGCATTCCCAAATAACCAATATATGCAAAGCATGCCAGGGTTTGCCAATAAGCTAAATGACCAACAAATTAGCGACTTAGTGAACTTCCTTCGCGTTCAATGGGGAGGACAACCTGCGGATGTCACCCCAGAGCAGATTAAATCTTTGCGTCAATAATGACGAAAAATGAACTATCTGGCTTGTTAATATTTAACGAGCCAGATAATTCTCTAATTAATGTCCATATAATAATATGCTTTATATAATAAAATACATATTGATTTAATTATTCATTAATAAGAACTACTATCATTTAAATAAATTACATTTGAATAAAACTCAGTTATTTTATTCAATACTGTCATATTAAGATGACTTCAACAGTATTATTCACTTTCTTGTCTAAATCCCTTTACTCGTTCTTGATATATCAATACAGATACCCATACTATTTATGTAACTTACTGAGCTATCTGATATTAGTCATCGAATTGTGAGCCAATTTAATCGAAATAAAACAATCTTACAGTGCATGGCTAAAAAGTATTATTTATCTCCATTGTTCATAATAAAAACCCTAAAAATATAATCAGGGAGCACAACATGTCGGGACATATTTCTAGACGCAATTTCATCAAACTAGGCACTATTGCGGGCATTGCAGTTATGGTCGGCAAACTCCCTTTTGCGATAGCAATGGAGCTCGATTCTGACGCCCCATCAACGGATTGGATTGGTCAAAACGGTAAAGCACGTTTTCGTTGGGATGGCGTTGAAAAAGTCACTGGCCATAAAAATTTTGCTCGTGATTACCGCGCTAAAGACATCCCCGGCTGGCCAAAAAAACAAAGCTATGCCTTTATGTTAAAAGCGACAGAGGCAGATAAAACCTTTGAAGGCATTGATATTTCAATGTTAGGGCCAAATCTACAACCTGATAAAGTTGTTTTACAAGAAGATCTTATCCGTGATGGCTTAAATATTCCCCAAGATACCAGTATGGGGAAAGGCTTCTATGGCACTAATATTTTAGTGCCTCTAGGGGATACCCCGCCAATTATTGGCCACCCAGTTGCTATCTTGATTTATCATGATTTCGATAAATATAGTGCAGCGCAGCGGATGTTACGCTTTGCGACAAATACCGTAAAATACGGAACGGTGACAGGGCCAAAACCGCCCGCTAACTACGGTGCAGCACGGTACGTGCGTATTGGTGGTGACACCCCACTTTCGCCTTCTATCTTTTCTCCTTATCAAGATTCTGGTATTAAAGGCGGATTCGATGGCAATACGCCTATTTGGCCACCTTATGACCCCAAACACGCCATTTCTATTCCACCCGTCATCCGTAAAGATCGTGGTGGCGGCTTTATTCAAGCCCTTCATCAGGCAGAAAAGAGCCCTGATAAACAAGAAAAAGCGATGGATTACGCACGGCAAATTGAGCAAGAAATCGCAGCCGCTCGCCAGAACCCTGATAAGTTTGTGATTGAACGCCATGGTTTTTCACAATCCATTGACCCTTGCGCGATGGAGCCTGATAACTGTAATACTTGGTATGACGCACAAACCAAAACGCTGCATATCTTAACCGCGACACAATCTCCTGCTGGTGTAGTTAATGCTGCTGCTGAGCTATCTAAACACAACAAACATTTTTCCGTCGAAAACATTGTGTTATTAACCGGTTCTACTGTTGGTTACGGCTCAAAAGACTATTCGGTTTTTCCTTTCTATTCGATGGTCGCTAGTTTCTACGCTGATGGCTTCCCTGTTCGCATGGCAAATGACCGCTATGAACAATTCCAAATGGGAATGAAACGCCACTCTATTGAGATGGATGTCACCATCATTGGTGATAAAAAAACAGGTAAGTTTGATGTATTAAAAGGCACTTATAACTGTAATGGTGGCGGCCGTGAAAACCTCTCCGTTGCCGTATCACACGTTGCGGTACGTGGCGCCCAATCTATTTATTATTTCCCTAAATCTGACCTCACTGCTCTCGCCATGGCCACTCCGGCTGTCGAAGCGGGCTCAATGCGTGGCTTTGGTTCCTTACAATCGATGGCAGTCACTGAATTGATGGTCGATGAAATCGCTCATAATCTTAATATTGACCCGATTGAACTGCGCCGCCGTAATGCCATTTTAGAAGGTTATCCAAATACACAAGGCGGCGTAATAGCCGGTGACCCACGCAACGTTGAAATGTTAAATCTTGCGGAAAAACACCCAATATGGGTCGAACGTGAGAAAAACAAAGCCGATTATGAAGCGAAAAACCCCGGTAAGCTATACGGTGTTGGCTTTGCGCAAGTGCAGCAAGTTTATGGCTCTAGTGGCGTCCCAACCATTCTTTCCCTCGAATTTGATATCAATGGCAAACTAACAATGCGCCATTGTATGCAAGAGATTGGTACCGGTGGTACAACCGCACAGCAAGTGATGGTGTGGCAAGCACTCAGCAAAGCCCCTGATGTGGTTGAGTTTGGTGTAACGGAATTTGAAGAACTCCCACTCAAAACCAGTTGGGCAGATCAGAAAAAACAAGACGAGTTGTCCAAAACGGATCCCTATTGGACGCCGGCTCTGATCCCTGACATGAGTTCATCGAGCGGTGTTTATTACATTGGGTTCGGCACTCGCCAAGCTGGCCATTTTTTATTGGAAAATACCCTCTGGCCTGCGGCTAAAAGCATTTGGAGTGAAGGCCCCGGCGGCGGTGCGTTCAACGGCTTAAATGTTGAATTTGCCGATATTCGCGTTGGCCCAGATGGTATTGGCGGTGGTGGAATGAAGCCCATTCCTTTTGACATTTTAGCCAAAAGAGCCCATGAGATGGGGCTCATCACCGGGGTTGCTGTTCACGGCTATTCCAGCTGGCAGTGGGCTCGTGCAGAGTTCGATATCCCAACTGTGGGCTTAAAAAATCTCCCTCTCGATGCAATATCCGTTCGTTATGGCGAGGGTGCACCACAAGAATTGAAAAAACAAATGACAACTGGCGGTTACCATTTTATTAAACGTAAAATTGCCTACTACCCACCAACACAACGCGCCAAAGCGGACCCAACAACGGTCACGCCTGCGTCTTGTTTAGTCGAGCTCAACGTCAACACCATGACGGGTGAGGTCGATGTCATGCGCCACCATATGATTATGGACCCCGGTACGATGATTGTCCCTGAATTGGTTTCAGGCCAAATTCAAGGGGGTACCGCCATGGGTATTGGCCACGCATTAATGGAAGAATTGCCACTGTATGAAGATGGGCCAGGTAACGGAACATGGAACTTTAATCGCTATGTCCTGCCGCGTGCAAAAGATGTTGCGGTTTGGCAGCAAACCATTGATTACTTACCCCCGCTATCAGAAACTTCACCACCAAAAGGCATGGCTGAACTGGGGATGATCCCTATCTTACCTGCGACGAGTAACGCATTAACCCATGCAACAGGCAAGCGTTTCTATGAATTCCCTATTACGGTAGATAAAATTAAAAAGGCACTCTCATGAAAATCAACAATGCCGTTCCGATTATTGAGCGCAAGCCACTAACGCTGACCATTAACGGCCAAAAAATTGGTCCTATTGATGTCCCTGTTGGGATGCCAATGATTGAGTTTCTACATGAATACCTTGACCTCACCGGCACTCACTTTGGTTGCGGCCAAGGGATTTGCCATGCTTGTACCATTATGGAAATCCAGCCCGATGGCACAACGGTTGAAAGCCGGACTTGTATCTTTGGTGCCCATTATTTCAACAATAAAAATATTGTTACCATCGAAGGGCAAGCCAAACTGGATGAACAAGGCAAAGTTGTTGAATTAACGCCAATTCAACAAGCTTTTATCGAAAACTTTTCGTTCCAATGTGGTTATTGTGCTCCCGGTTTTGTCACAGGTGCAACGGTGTTTCTTGATAAACTGAAGAAAAACCCAGTGAAGCGAGACCAACTCGAACATGCGATTGAAGAAGCCCTCAATGAGCATATTTGCCGTTGTACAGGTTATGTACGCTATTATGAAGCTGTGAGGAAAGTCGCTCTCGACACTCCCGGCTGCGTGATCGACTAGGGAGAAACATCATGGCTAAATCCAGCTCTCTACGTAAAAGCATTTATATTATTATCTTATTATTCATAATATTAATGCTTGCGATCCTGTTTGGCGCTTTTCGTACTTCCAGTATCGGCCCTAATTTAGATAAACCACTGACTTCAGAAGAAGTCGCCAAATTACTGCCAAGAGGGCAAGAATTGGCCACCGCTGGAGATTGCTTTGGTTGCCACTCATTACCTGAAGGGCCATTGGCTGCGGGCGGGCGCGCTATCGGAACCCCTTTCGGCACCATTTACTCCACAAATATAACGCCTGATAAGCAATTTGGTATCGGTAACTATACCCGTGCTGATTTCCATCGTGCTTTGAAAGACGGAATTGGCAAAGAAAGAGGTAATCTCTACCCTGCCATGCCGTTTGTATTTACCCATATGACGACATCAGATGATATTGATGCCCTGTATGCTTATGTGATGTCACTTCCGCCAATCAATGTGCCAAACAAAGAAAATACAGGTGTATTTGTCCTACCCGTTCGCCCATTTATGAACTTCTGGACTTTGCTCAATTTCCCTAAACAAAATGCGCCTCATGACCCACAACGTTCTGCCGAGTGGAACCGAGGTGCTTATATTGTTGAAGGTCTAGCGCACTGCGGCGCTTGTCACTCACCACGTAACTTAATGATGGGTGTCGAGTTTTCACGGTCACTTCAAGGGGGGGAAGAAGCCGGCTTAGCGATCCCGGATATCACGGCCGAAGCGCTTTCCAAACATGGATACGATACCGCCTCCTTGAGCCAGTTTTTACTTACAGGTAATGCCCCGCAAGGCTCTGCATTTGCAGATATGAGCACAGTGACTCATTTTTCGACTAGTCAGATGAAAAAAAGCGATGTTGATGACATGGCGATTTATTTAATGACGGATAAACAAGGAAAAATACTTGGCGCCAAAGCTTCCCCTGCTCCATTGCCAGAGGCAAACTCATCAGAAGTGGGTGATGTCAGTCAAATCATGGAAACTGGCCGCTTAATGTATATGTCTACCTGCGCAGGCTGCCACGGGATCACCGGAGAAGGTGTACCTAATGGCATTCCAGCGTTAAAAGGTAACGCCATCTTAGCGATGGACAGCCCTGAAACCTTTATCAGTGTAGTGTTAACGGGTATTCCAACCACCACTTTTCCAAATGGGCAACGTATGTATGCAATGCCAAGTTTTGCTGATGATTTAACGCCACAAGAAATGGCAGATTTAATATCATGGGCGCGCGCCGAATGGGGGGGACAAGGTAAACCCGTCACCGCCGAACAAGTTGAGAAACTGAAAAAGCGGCGCAGTAATCATTCGTCGCTTCTCTTCAAATAACTTATTTATTGAAGGGAAGCGACATTATTATTTTCATTGATACATTCAAGTGAAATATATCAACGCACCCCACATTAAATAAGAATTTCAAATTAAAGATATTCACTTATTTCTATTAAAAGAAAACCAATATATAAACTGGGTTTCCTCTCACTTCGCCTGACTCAAACATTCACGCAATCCATGAGTATTTTCCAATATTAACCTTCATTAATAAGTACTTACTAAATACCTAACAAAAATTTCCCTTAGCACATACAGTCACAATTCAAATTAATAACCTATGTTATAGTTAATATACAAATAATAACATTAGATTATCATTTGTTGTGATTAGCAATGTGAAAGGAAAATATATGCAACTAAATATCAATGGAAGATGGATTGAACTAAGCAATATTTCTCCATCAACACCGCTTCTTTACGTATTACGTAATGATTTAAAGCTCAACGGCCCCAAATATGGCTGTGGCTTAGGCGAATGTGGTGCTTGTAGTGTACTTATCGATGGTAAAGTCGTTCGCTCTTGTTCAACACCGGTATCGACAGTAGAAAATAGAAAAATTACGACATTAGAAGGTATTAGTGATGCTGATACACTCCATCCTGTGCAACAAGGATTTATTGATGAGCAAGCAGCACAATGTGGTTATTGTACGAATGGCATGATAATGACATTGGTTGCTCTGTTTAAACGTAATCCTAATGCAAGTGAAGAAGAGATAAAAAAAGAGCTCGCTTTTAATTTATGTCGTTGTGGAACCCATGTAGAAATATTAAAAGCAGCTAAAAAAGCTAAAATAATCATCGCACAAGGTGGTAAAGCATGAGTATTTTAGATATCACTCGACGCCGTATGCTGCAAGCTGGTGGGCTCATCGTTGTCAGTAACATGTTGCCTTCTATTTCATTTGCAACAGAAAAAACACCAACCAAGAATGCCGCTATCCCTTTAAATTATGTCGATAGTTTTATTGCTCTTGCTGCAGATGGTTCGGTGACTGCATTTAATGGTCACGTGGATTTAGGTACAGGAATTCGTACCTCGCTCGCACAAATTGTCGCTGATGAAATTGGTGTCTCTTTTGAATCGGTAACAATGATACTTGGGGATCCGCAAAGTACACCAGATCAAGGACCGACTATCGCCAGTGCGACCATTCAGGTCACGTCTATCCCCTTACGCCATGCTGCTGCTCAAGTTCGCATGAAGCTAACATCTCTTGCTGCAAAAGCGTTAAATGTGCCTGTGGAAGCTGTTCGAGCAGAGCATGGATATGTTTTTGTCACTGCCCAACCTGAACGCCGTTTGAGTTATGCGCAATTGGCGAAAGGACAAGATCTCCATTTTGAATTAGATGAAAACGTAACCTTAAAACCTGTTTCTGAGGCTGTTTATGTCGGAAAACCGATTCAACGCGTAGATATTCGCGCTAAAGTAACGGGTGAATTGACTTGGGTACATGATATGCGAGTACCCAATATGTTACATGGCAGAGTTATTCGCCCTCCTTATGCAGGTGCAGACAGTAGCGCGCCGCTTGGGAATAGTTTGCTTTCCATTGATGAAAGTTCTATTGCTCACCTAAAAGGCATTGTAAAAATTGTACGCATTAATGACTTTGTTGGTGTCGTTGCCGAACGTGAAGAACAAGCGATAGACGCTATGCGTCAGTTAAAAATTCAATGGAAAGAATGGCAAGGATTACCCGATTTAACCCTCGATAAGCTTCATGACACCCTTGATGCATTACCCAGCCAAGATAGAGTATTGCGAGATGATGACGGTGTTGACAGCGCCTTAGCCAATTTACATAAAACTGTGAATGCAGACTATGTTTGGCCATACCATTTACACGCATCAATTGGGCCATCTTGCGCTATCGCAGATGTCCGCGACGATAAAGTTGATGTCTGGTCAGGCACACAAAACCCTCATGACCTGCGAAAAGATTTAGCACTACAACTCGATAGAGACCTATATCAAATACACATTCATCGCATGGAAGCATCAGGGTGCTATGGTCGTAACTGTGCTGATGACGTGGCAGCCGATGCCGTTTTACTGTCTCAAGCGACAGGACGACCCGTGCGAGTGCAATTAATGCGAGAACAAGAAGCGGGTTGGGAGCCAAAAGGCACCGGGCAATTGATTAAAATTCGAGGGGGAATTGATCAAAATAATGATGTCAGCGCTTACGAACTCAGCACTCGTTATCCATCAAATAACGCCGCTACTTTATCGTTGATTTTAACTGGGAAAAAAGAAAATAAACCGGATATTCAACAGATGGGAGACCGCACGGCTATCCCTCAATATCGATACCCACATATGCGCGTTATCGCTAAAGATACCGCGCCTGTTGTTAGGGCATCATGGATGCGCGGAGTTTCAGCACTTCCAAATGTATTTGCTCATGAATCTTGGATTGATGAAGTTGCTTATTTAGCACAGCAAGACCCTATAGCATACCGCTTGAAATATTTAGATGATCCTCGAGCTATCGCTTTAATTAATGCTGTGAAAAAACAAGCAAATTGGATTGATGGACCAATGCATCAAAAACCATCCCCTGTAACCGAAGAAATTGTGAATGGTCGAGGCTTTGCCTGGGCGCGTTATTTTCACAGTAAATTCCCGGGGTTTGGTGCCGCATGGGCAGCTTGGGTTTGTGACTTAACCGTTAATCGTCGTACAGGGCAAGTGCTTATCAAAAAAGTCTATGTCGCTCATGATTGTGGACAAATAGTTAACCCAGATGGCGTTAAACACCAAGTCCATGGAAACATTATTCAATCCTGTAGCCGAGTATTAAAAGAGTTTGCCACCTTTGATAAATCAGGCACAACCTCACTTGAATGGGGGGGATACCCTATTCTACGTTTCGATGAGTTACCCGAAATTGACATTCAATTAATGGAATATCCCAATGAACCCCCTATGGGAGCGGGTGAATCTGCATCGGTACCAAGCGCTGCCGCGGTAGCAAATGCGTTATTTGATGCATTAGGTGTGCGTATGCGGGAAGCTCCATTTACCCCTGAACGTATTCTACGAGCAGTAGATATGGCAGCCAAAAACCAAGGAGTGGCTCATGAGTAAAGCAAAAAAACTATTTGGCTACAGTGCGCTTGCTGTCATTATTATTGCGGTGGGGGGACTCGCTCTGAGTTGGCAGTCTGCCATTGAGCCATTACACACTAATTCGACACAAAGTTTTACTGATACTCAAATTGCCCACGGTGAAAAATTAGCGGCACTAGGTGATTGTGCTGTTTGCCATACACGGCCTGGCGGTGAGAAAAATACCGGGGGCTTCGCAATGGAGATCCCCTTTGGCACGATTTACACCACAAATATAACACCGGATATAGAAACAGGAATTGGCAGCTGGTCATATGAAGCGTTTGAACGGGCTATGCGTTATGGTGTTGATCGTGAAGGGAATTATTTATACCCTGCATTCCCTTATACCGCATTTACTCATACTTCCGACGATGATTTATATGACCTCTATGCATGGTTAATGAGCCAAAAACCCGTTCGTTATCAACCACCAAAGACATCGTTAAACTTTCCCTTTAATATTCGCCAAGGAATTTGGGCATGGAATCAGCTGTATTTAACCGCAGGGCCAATAAAACCAAACAGTTCACAAACTGATGAATGGAACCGAGGTGCATACCTTACCGAAGGGCTCGGCCATTGCAGCGCTTGCCACTCCCCTCGTGATATATTATTTGGTGAAAAAGGCGGAGATAGCCACTTGATGGGTGGAGATGCTGAAGGATGGAGTGCACCAGCGCTGCGAGGTGACCAAGCCTCACCTGTTGCTTGGAGCCATCAGGATATGGCGGAGTTTTTGCGTACGGGATTCTCGGCTAACCACGGCGTCGCAGCAGGCCCAATGGCGCCTGTCATTAGAGAAGGAACCTCTCAATTAACCGAAGAAGATAGACAAGCTATTGCTACCTATTTGACTTCTGAAGTTGATCATCCGCAAGTCACATCGCAAGCCGTAGCAATCGTACAGCAAACAGAAGATAAAATTGAACCACTCTCTACTGAAGGGGCAAGGTTGTATTCAGGGGCTTGTATGGCATGCCATGCCCAAACGAAAGGTGCGCAAATGTCAGGTGTACGACCCGCTTTAGCCTTAAATACGAATCTCTATGCAGATACCCCAGATAATGCCATTCGCGTTGTATTAAATGGAATTGAGTATGAGGCAACAGAAGGGCTCGGCAGCATGCCTGCTTTTCGTCATAATTTAAGTGATCAGCAAATAGCAGTACTCTTAAATTACCTAAGAACAACGTTTACCGACAAATCTCCATGGCCTGATTTGGAACAACAAGTTAGCCAGCTACGCGCGGAAACAGCAACTAAATAATCCGTTTATCTTTAGCGCAAATAACGGTTATATCTATGTCCCCTTATTTGCGCTATTTATTTCTACTCAACAATATTTCAGACCATTTATCACCAAACATGCATTGTCCCTGTGATAATCACGTCATACTATAGAGAATTGCATGGCTAACACGTTTGCCTACTCTCATTTCTTGCGATTTGTGGTATTTTAGTCTCTGAAAATAATCGTCAAATACACTCACAGAATTTAGTTAACTCAATACGTTAGAACAGACAACATTATGACTGATAAGCAAAGCTTCGAATCTCACACCCCTATGATGCAGCAGTATCTAAAACTAAAAGCACAACATTCAGACATACTGCTGTTTTATCGCATGGGTGACTTCTACGAACTGTTTTTTGATGATGCTAAAAAAGCGTCTCAATTGTTGGATATTTCCCTCACCAAACGGGGACAATCTGCGGGGCAGCCGATCCCTATGGCTGGCGTTCCCCACCATGCTGCCGAGGGCTACTTAGCCAAATTAGTACAAATGGGTGAATCCGTCGCCATTTGTGAACAAATTGGCGACCCTGCGACCAGTAAAGGGCCGGTTGAGCGCCAAGTAGTACGTATTGTCACGCCGGGTACTATCACCGATGAAGCGCTATTAAATGAAAGGCAAGACAACCTATTAGCTGCGGTATGGCAAGACCAACAAGGCTTCGGGTTTGCCACATTAGATATCACTTCTGGTCGTTTTATTATTAGTGAAATTGCCGACGAAGAAGCATTACAAGCTGAGCTTCAACGCACTCGCCCTGCCGAACTTCTATACCCTGAAGACTTCGCCAGTATGGCATTAATTGAACACAATAAAGGCTTACGTCGCCGCCCATTATGGGAATATGAGCTTGATACTGCAAAACAACAGCTCGGTTTACAGTTTGGTACGAAAGATTTAATCGGTTTTGGGGTTGAAGATGCCCATAAAGCGCTCAGAGCTGCGGGCTGCTTATTACAATATGTAAAAGACACACAACGTACTTCACTGCCCCATATTCGCAGTATTGTGATGGAAAAACAAAATGATAATGTCATTTTGGATGCAGCAACTCGTCGCAATTTAGAAATCACACAAAACCTCGCAGGTGGTACAGAAAACACACTTGCCGCCATTTTGGATATGTGCGTAACCCCAATGGGCAGCCGTATGCTAAAACGTTGGCTACATACCCCATTGCGTAATATTCAAGTATTAAATAACCGCCAACAAGCTATCAGTGCATTGCAAGAATGCGGCTTTGAATTACAACCATTTTTGCGTCAGATCGGCGATTTAGAACGGGTATTAGCACGCTTAGCACTGCGTTCCGCTCGTCCACGTGACTTAACCCGTATGCGTTACGCATTCCAGCAATACCAAGATATTCATCAAATACTGAGCCAATCAAGTTGTTCGTATTTACAAGATCTTCAAAATCGTATTGGCCAATTTGATGAGTTACAAGACTTACTTGAAAAAGCCATTATTGATGCGCCACCTGTATTGGTACGTGATGGCGGAGTTATTGCCCCGGGTTATAACAGTGAACTCGATGAATGGCGCGCCCTTGCTGATGGGGCAACTGACTACCTCGATAGGCTCGAAATACGCGAAAGAGAAAAATTGGGGATCGATACCCTAAAAGTTGGTTATAACGCTGTTCATGGCTACTATATTCAAGTAAGCCGAGGCCAAAGCCATTTAACACCTATCCATTACGTCCGTCGGCAAACGTTAAAAAATGCGGAACGCTATATCATTCCTGAACTCAAAGAGTATGAAGATAAAGTATTGACATCAAAAGGAAAAGCGTTAGCCATTGAAAAAGCACTGTATGATGAGTTATTTGACATGCTATTACCTCATCTTGCTGCGCTGCAAACCAGTGCCGAAGCTCTCGCTGAGTTAGATGTCCTAGCCAACCTAGCTGAAAGGGCACAAACTCTAGGTTATGCTTGTCCACAACTCACTGAAAAACCAGGTATCCAAATTACTGAAGGTCGCCATCCTGTGGTTGAACAAGTACTCAGTGAGCCGTTTATCTCCAATCCGTTATCACTATCGCCACAACGTCGTTTATTGATCATAACAGGTCCAAATATGGGCGGTAAAAGTACCTATATGCGCCAAACAGCATTGATTACCCTGTTAGCGTATATCGGTAGTTTTGTCCCTGCAAGCAAAGCGGTGATAGGCCCAATCGACCGTATTTTTACCCGCGTCGGTGCCTCTGACGACCTTGCATCTGGCCGTTCAACCTTCATGGTCGAAATGACAGAAACCGCGAATATTCTTCATAATGCAACAGAACATAGCTTAGTACTAATGGATGAAATTGGTCGCGGAACGTCAACCTATGATGGCCTTTCCCTTGCTTGGGCTTGCGCCGAAAACTTAGTTAATAAAATCAAGGCAATGACGTTATTTGCAACGCATTATTTTGAATTAACAACACTACCTGAAAAACTCGAAGGCGCGGTCAATATTCACCTAGATGCTATTGAGCACGGTGATACCATTGCCTTTATGCATAATGTTCAAGATGGCGCCGCCAGCAAAAGCTATGGCCTTGCTGTCGCTTCTCTTGCGGGTGTACCAAAAGATGTGATTAAACGGGCAAAACAAAAGCTTAAAGAACTCGAAGTTATCTCAAACAATGCCAATGCGAGTCATGTAGATAGCGCCCAGCTTAGTTTTTTAACCACAGAAGATGCTGAACCCTCACCCGTACTCAGCGCATTGGAAGGGATTGACCCAGATAAGCTCACCCCCCGCCAAGCTCTAGATTGGATTTATCGGTTAAAGGATATGGATAAGTAGCATGGATGAATACTCACAGTTACTTGCGCCAATTCGCCAGTTTCTACAATGTGAAACGCCTGATTTGTGGGTAAAAAAAGCGAGTTTGCCTGAAAACTTGCCCATTATCTTAAAAGACCATTTATTATGCGAGTTAAAGGCCGCACAAAGTGCGATGTTTTTAATTCGCAAGTATGCTGTCGATAAAGACAGTGCTGCAGTGCTACTTGAATGGTTTAAACCTTATGAATCATTTGCTTATGATAGGGTTGGTGACATCCATACATTAAGAAACAAAAATCAGGTTTCTAAACAAATATTGGCGAAAAAACAATCACCTTATAGCCAAGATTTAATTGATAAAATGGTCTTGCTGATCAAAGAAGAACTTCATCATTTTTACCAAGTTTTAGAGATTATGCATGAACGTAATATTCCATACGATGGCATCACTGCAGGCCGTTATGCAAAAGGGCTGTTAAGTCATATCGACCCTCACGATCCAAAAACCTTAGTTGATAAACTAATTATTGGTGCTTATATCGAAGCACGTTCTTGTGAGCGCTTTGCTAAACTAGCCCCATTTCTTGATGAACAGCTGGCAAATTTTTATATTTCGTTATTACGCTCAGAAGCTCGCCACTATCAAGATTATTTACACTTAGCGCAATTAATTAGCAAACAAGATATTACTGAGCGAGTTAATTATTTTGGTACTATTGAAGCAGAATTAATTTCGACACCTGATGATGATTTTAAATTTCATAGTGGACTCCCCATTAACTAAGTTCATTCTTTATTACTTATAAATAAAAGGCCCCTTTAAACATTAGCTTATAGGGGCCTTTAGCTATCTAATTAACACCTTACATATTAAATAGCGACTCTAGGGTCAACTCCTCACCATGTAAAATATCCTTTAATCGCTTTAAACCTTCAACTTGGATCTGGCGAACACGTTCTCTTGTTAACCCAATTTCACGGCCAACTTCTTCCAGAGTTTCAGCTTCATAGCCTAAAAGCCCAAAACGTCGTGCCAAAACCTCCCTCTGTTTTGGGTTCAATTCATATAACCACTTAACAATATTATCTTTTAAGTCATTATCTTGAATTGTATTTTCTGGACCTGAATCATTATCATCAGACAATACCTCAAGCAAAGATTTCTCTGAGTCCCCTGCAATTGGTGTATCAACAGATGTGATACGTTCATTTAAACGTAACATCCTACTGACATCTTCAACAGGTTTATCTAGCTGCTCAGCGATCTCTTCAGGGCTTGGCTCATGGTCCAACTTTTGGGCTAATTCACGTGCAGTACGAAGGTAAATATTGAGTTCTTTAACGATATGAATAGGAAGGCGAATAGTTCGAGTTTGGTTCATGATAGCACGTTCGATCGTTTGACGGATCCACCACGTTGCATACGTTGAGAAGCGAAACCCTTTTTCAGGATCAAACTTTTCAACTGCGCGAATCAACCCAAGGTTCCCTTCTTCAATCAAATCGAGTAATGCAAGGCCTCGATTATTATAACGACGTGATATTTTTACAACGAGACGAAGGTTGCTTTCTATCATACGCTGTCGTGATGCAATATCACCACGCAATGCACGTCTTGCATAGAAAACTTCTTCTTCTGCTGTAAGGAGTGGTGAGAACCCAATTTCACTAAGATAAATTTGAGTGACATCCAGAACACGCTGATTTGTGTTCTGGAGTAAATCCATTTCGTCATCTAGCTCAGTAACCAGATCCTCTTCTTTAAACTGACTCTCGTCAAAAGTGTCATTTAAATTACTTTCATCGAGGTCATTATATAACTCGTTAACTTTCAGCGAACTTTGGCTCATCAGTGACTCCTACCCTAGATAATGCGGACAGAATGTCAAAGCACTCTGCCCAGTTTATCGTTGCGGCAAATAGCGCAACGGGTTTACTGATTTTCCCTTGTAACGAATTTCAAAGTGTAATCTAACTGAACTGGTTCCAGTACTACCCATAGTCGCTATTTTTTGACCTGCAGTGACGTCCTGCTGATCACGCACAAGCAATGTATCATTGTGAGCATAAGCACTTAGGTAGTCATCGTTATGTTTTATAATTATTAGATTTCCGTATCCACGCAAAGCATTACCTGCGTAAACGACTTTTCCTGGCGCAGCAGCAAGCACAGCTTGACCACGAGAACCGGCTATATCTACCCCTTTGTTCCCGCCTTGAGCATCAGAGAAACCTTCAATCATTTTCCCTTCAGCTGGCCAACGCCATTTTATTGACGAATTATTCGTACTGCTGACTGCGGTAGAAGCGGTTGCTGTCGAGGTTGTTGTTGTCGTTGAAACTTGCGTTGCAGGTTTCTTATTATTAGGCAACATCTTACCTGAAGTTTGACCACCACTGTTTGCAGGATACTCATTAGTTGTTCGAAGATCAACCGCTTGCTGATGACTATTTGATGAATTTGCCGCTAATTGAGTGTTCGAGTTCACATTTGTGTTACCAATATTAATAACCTGCCCTACATTTAGGCTGTAAGGTTCTGGAATATTGTTTCTCGATGCTAACTCACGGAAATCATTACCGGTTAAGTATGCAATATAGAATAATGTGTCACCACGCTGCACCGTATAACTATTACCGCTATAACTACCTTTTGGAATACTGCCATAGTCACGGTTGTATACAATGCGCCCTTCACCATTAGTTGTTACCGGCGCTGAACTACGGCTGACAGGCTGAGTGTTAGTATTACTTGATAAATTTGGACGAGACGACGGCATTGCCGTGCTCATACCCGTATTTGGTGACGAGGCCGGTGTCGTCCTTTGCACCGTCTGTTGGCTAGACTGGCTATCATTCACACTCGAAATAGGTGCCGCTGTATGATACGGTGTAGAACAACCTGCCAATAGCGCTCCGCTAAATGAAAAGATGACGGCCCATCGAATTCTGCTTATAGGGCTAACAATTTTCATGCTTCTTCTCCCGTGAAGAAAAATCTGACGCGACAATTCAAAACAATGTCAGCAATAGAGTTATCATAAAATATTTCACTTATTAAAGCAGAAATACAAAATAGTGAACAAGTTAAATATATTAAAAATATAACAATTTGAGAGTATGACCTAACGCTTTAAGCTATTCCCCCAAATTCAGCTGGGTAAAATATCATATTTGGAATAGTTTTACTGCTATTTGGGTTAATAGAACCTTTGCAATGATATTTTATTTAAATCGATTATAAAAATAATCAGACTTTGATTAAATACCATTACAAATAGGTTAAAGGAGGTCACCGGCAACCAATGGGACAAAACGGACTTTTTCAATAACATTAGTATGGTAATCATTACCACGTCGAGTAATTAGCTTCAATGCTTGTTCTTTATCACCGACAGGTAAAACCATTCGCCCGCCATCTTTTAATTGCCCTAATAATAGAGCCGGTATTTCTGTTGGTGCCGCAGTAACTATGATGGCATCAAAAGGCCCTTTAGATTGCCAACCTTCCCAGCCATCTCCATGACGCGTTGAAACATTATGTAAATCAAGCTGTTTCAAACGCCGTTTTGCAGCCCATTGCAAGCTCTTCACCCGCTCAACAGAAAAAACATGTTTAACTAAGTGTGCCAATACTGCTGTTTGATACCCTGAGCCTGTCCCTATCTCAAGAACGTGATCATTCGGAGCTAAAGCCAATAGCGCCGTCATTTTAGCAACAATATACGGCTGAGAAATAGTTTGCCCATGCCCAATAGGTAATGGGATATTGTCATAGGCTTTATGGGAGAGCGCTTCATCCACAAACCGTTCCCGAGGAACGAGTGAAATGGCATCTAATAGGCGCTCATCGTGAATTCCCTGTTGGCGTAATTGAGCCAAAAGTTCTTTCATGAGCCCTGTTTTCATTATACTGACACTCCTGATTTTTCGAGCCACTCTTCTACTAATGAATGTGCTTTATAAGCGGTTAGATCAACTTGTAATGGGGTGATGGAAACATAGCCATTTTGCACAGCTTCAAAATCCGTTCCAGGGCTGGCATCACGAATTTCACCAACAGGCCCTAACCAATACAGTGTATTCCCTTTCGGGTCTTCTAAACTATACACCTCAGAGGCGGCGTGACGGCTGCCACAACGAGTGACTTTGATACCCTTAATCTCTTCGTACGGGATATCAGGTACATTTATATTTAAAATATTGCCTGCTCGCAATGGGTTCTTCTGTAAGAGCGCTAAAATATCGCATGTCACTTTAGCGGCACTTTCGTAATGCGTTTCGCCATCTAGCGATACCGCAATTGAAGGTAAACCTAAGTGGCGGCCTTCCGTTGCCGCTGCAACCGTGCCTGAGTAAATAACATCATCCCCTAAATTAGGGCCACAGTTGATACCAGATACAACAATATCAGGGCGTGGACGTACCACTTTATTCACCCCAATATAGACGCAATCTGTCGGTGTGCCTTCTTGTACAGCAAGGTCACCATTACTTAGCGTCTGAATTTTAAGTGGTTTATCTAATGTTAATGCGTTCGAAGCCCCACTCCGATTGCGGTCAGGCGCAATCACTTGAACATGATAATATTGGCGTAGCGCAGCCGCAAGAGTTTGAATTCCCGGCGCATTTACCCCGTCGTCATTACTCAATAAAATCTTTAGCATCGACATTATCCTGCCCATTTTGATTAATAATTTCTCTCACAACACTGGTTGCAAAACAACCCGAGTTTAAGAAAAAATTCAGTTTTACCGTCGAGTCATCCAACCATTCCCACTGTAAGTCTTGTGGCTTAACAACTATCGCCCTTCTAGCTGAAGAAACTCGTTCGCGCTGCATTAAAGAGATAAAGGGTTGGTAATCCACTAAACACTGAGTTTCAAATGCCTGAGCTTCATCCTGAGTACCCAATTCCCCATCACCTGGTAATGGCGCAGTAATACTTAATTCATTGGACTCCAAGCGAGGTTGCAATGTAGCAAATTCATCTTGTGTCGCGACAAACCAACTTCCTCTGCCGGTTAATTGCAACGCATCACCCAACATTACGTGTTGAGCGGTATTATTTGCAATACGTTCACTTGCCACATGATTAAACATTGCACTACGTGCAGCAGAAAGATAAAAACTACGCTTGTTGCGTTCACGTACATTGATTTCTTGATTTGCCCAACGCAACGCTTGCGTTAAATTTTGCCCATCGCGCCCAAAACGTTGTTCACCGAAGTAATTAGGCACCCCTGATAATGCAACTTTCTGTAAACGTTGCTCAACGTCTTTTGCATCTGAAATATCACGCAAGGTTATTTCGAACTGGTTTCCTTTCAAGGAACCAATACGTAATTTGCGTTTTTGCCGAGTGACAGCCAGTATTCGGCAGCATTCGAGTTGCCAAGTCGAAAAAACAGGTGTTTCTTTACCTGGCATTTGCAGGCAAAACCACTGCTCCGTTACTGCATGCCTATCTTTTAAACCTGCGTAACTGACCGCTCTCGCTGAAATTTTAGCAAATTTTGCTAGTTGTTCAGCAACAAACACCGTATTGCAGCCTGTTTTTTCCACACGAACCATAACATGTTCGCCTTCGCCATCTAGCTCAAAGCCTAAATCTTCTTTGACGATAAAATCTTCTGGGACACTTTTTAATGTGCCAGAAGACAATGGCTTACCATGCAGGTACTGAACATTCATTACTTTCATTACTATTATCTTTTATTAAAAGAACAACTGCAGCACAGGCAATGCCTTCTTTACGCCCCACAAAACCTAATTGCTCGGTTGTGGTCGCTTTCGCATTGACATCATCCATGTGGCACTCAAGGTCTTCGGCAATATTCACACGCATTTGCGCGATATGTGGCAACATTTTTGGTGCCTGTGCCATGATGGTAATATCAATGTTACCAATGCGATACCCTTTGGCACGCACATGGCAAAACGCGTCTCTCAATAAGACTCGGCTATCCGCCCCTTTATATGCTGGGTCAGTATCAGGGAACAATTTACCAATATCCCCTAATGCAGCAGCGCCGAGAATTGCATCGGTTAACGCGTGTAAGACCACATCACCGTCAGAATGCGCGAGCAAACCTTGTTCATAAGGGATACGCACGCCACCAATGATGATAGGGCCTTCGCCACCAAATTTGTGTACGTCAAAACCGTGTCCGATTCTCATTTTTTTTCCTTAGTTGTTCATTCTTGAAAGATAAAATTCCGCTAAAGTGAGGTCTTCTGGGCGCGTCACTTTTAAATTATCAGCACGGCCAGCAACTAACACAGGTTGGTGGCCGCAATATTCTAGCGCAGAAGCTTCATCGGTGATCACTGCGTTTTCTTTCAAGGCTTTACTTAGACAATCCCGTAATAATATTAACGGAAAAAATTGTGGTGTAAGCGCATGCCATAACGCTTCACGTTCAACGGTATGGTCAATTAATTGGTTGGCTGTTGAACTACGTTTCATGGTATCACGCACTGGGGCAGCGAGGATCCCACCACAACAATTTTGTTCCGCTGCTAATTGAATAATTTCATTTAAATCTGATTGATGAAGGCAGGGACGCGCTGCATCGTGCACTAATACCCAGCAATCTGAAAATTGGGGATTAGCAATTAAAAAATCCAGTCCCGCTAATACTGAATCGGCGCGTTCTTTGCCACCAATAACCGTCGTCACTCGAGGGTCATTAGAAATTTCAAGTTGTTGAAAATAATCATCTTCCGCACTCAACGCAACCACAATTTCTTGCACTTTATCATTTTCTAGCAATGCACTGATGGTGTGCTCAATGATTGTTTTACCTGCAACCTGCAAGTATTGTTTTGGGCACTCAGCATTCATACGGCTACCTACCCCAGCAGCAGGAATCAGTGCAACAATTCGCGGAAGATTATTTTGTGGGGCATGGTTTGGATTTGTCATTGTTGAATTCTTACATCAGAAATTATCAGGCTAATGGGTATACTATTTTGACATCATATTATTGTGTCTATTTCTGGTTATTACTTTCTTTAACCATTCGATAAAATGACTCTCCAGGTTTGATCATCCCAAGCTCTGTTCGGGCTCGTTCTTCAATCGCATCTTGGCCATCATTTAAGTCGTTGATTTCAGCGAATAGCTGTTCATTACGCATTTTTAAGCGCGAATTTACAATTTCCTGAGCGGCGACATCATCTTTGACTTGTACGTAGTCATGTATGCCATTTTTGCCTAACCATAAGGAATACTGTAACCAAGCTAATATCGCAATTAATAGTAGCGTTAATTTACCCATCTTGCCCCCTGAAATGATTTGCTAATCATCCCATAACTCAACGATTGACGCTACTGTGATACTAAAATTGTGCTAAAAAGTCAGATTAAGTCGGGTTTGAATACGCAAAATACCGCCTTATTTTACCATCGAATAAAATAAAGGAGGTATTTTAGCTGTATTAATAATCTAGCTGAATGACATGATTGCGCAATAAAAGCGCAATGATTTGGGAAAGAGAATCCGAAATAGGTTGTTGACCATCCAGATGCAGCTCAGGATGTTGTGGTACTTCATAAGGGGAATCAATCCCAGTAAATTGTTTTATTTTCCCTTCTCGTGCTTGTTGATATAACCCCTTTGGGTCTCTCTGTTCACAAACATTTACGGGGGTATCCACATACAACTCAAAAAATTGCTCGGGTTCAAACAAGTCACGAACTTTCTGTCTATCCGATTGGAAAGGTGAGATAAAGGCAGTCGCAACAATTAACCCCGCATCGACCATTAACTTAGCCACCTCTCCCACTCGACGGATATTTTCTTGTCTATCAGCCTCACTAAATCCTAAATCTCGGCATAAACCATGGCGAATATTATCGCCATCCAACAAATAGGTTTTCATTCCCATGGACGTAAGTTGGTTCTCTATTGCCCCTGCTAATGTTGATTTCCCAGAACCCGATAACCCGGTGAACCACAACACAGCTCCTTTATGGCCATTATTACTTTCACGTAATTGGCGAGTTACCGCGTGTTGGTGCCAAATAATATGGTTTTCTTTTGTCATCCGTATTATTTCCCACCTAAAACATCACGTGCACCCCAATGTGGGAAATGGCGGCGGACTAATTTGTTTAGCTCAATTTCAAATTCACTAAAATCACTGGGTTGATCAAAAACAGGGGCTTGTGTTTCGCGGACTAAACCCGCGCCAACCGTCACATTTGTGAGCCTATCAATAAAAATCATTCCACCAGTGTCTGCATTGCGTTGGTAGTTTTCCAGTAACAATGGCTCATCAAAGGAAAACTCGACTAAACCAATCCCATTCAATGGCAGCTCTGTCGCTACTTTCTGGGTTAAATTATTGATATCAACTTGGTATTGAATATTTTCTACTTTTGCTCGACTGCGTTTTCCCGCAATTTTAATATCAAGTTGTTGGCCTTGAACTAATGGCTGTTCAGACATCCACACGACATCGACAGAGGCATGCTGTGTGCTTTGTAAGGTTTCATCTTGTGCAACAATTAAGTCGCCACGACTAATATCAATTTCATCCTCAAGTACTAATGTAATCGCTTCCCCCGGTATAGCAAAATCTTGTTCCCCTGAAAAAGTCACAATTTCTTTAATTGCTGAAGTGGCGCCTGATGGCAACACTTTGACCTTTTGACCCACTTCCACGATCCCTGCTGATAATGTCCCGCTGTATCCGCGAAAGTCTAAATTTGGGCGGTTCACATATTGCACAGGGAAACGCAAAGCTTGCTCCGAAGCTTTTTGTTCCACTTGAACATTTTCTAATATCGATAATAGCGTATCACCTTGATACCACTTAAAATTATCGCTAGCATTTACAATATTATCGCCATCTAGGGCTGAGATCGGTACAAACCAGACCGTTAAATCCACAGGCAACTCCATTGCAAACTTTTGGTAATCCTGCTTTATTTTTTCAAAAATGGCTTCACTGTAATCCACCAGATCCATTTTATTGACGGCAACAATAAGATGGCGGATCCCAAGCAATGTACTAATAAAACTATGGCGACGCGTTTGTTCCTGTACCCCTTTTCGAGCATCGATCAACAAAATAGAAAGTGAGCAAGTTGATGCCCCTGTCGCCATATTGCGCGTATATTGCTCATGGCCGGGGGTGTCCGCAATAATAAATTTGCGCTTTTCTGTTGAAAAATAACGATAAGCCACATCGATGGTGATCCCCTGCTCACGTTCAGCAGCAAGGCCATCCACCAGCAGAGCAAGGTCAAGTTTTTCCCCTTGAGTCCCTATCCGCTTACTATCACTTTGCAAAGTTGACAGTTGGTCTTGGTAAATTTGGCGAGTATCATGCAGTAAACGGCCGATTAAGGTACTTTTACCATCATCCACATTCCCACAGGTTAAAAAACGCAATAATCCTTTTTGTTGCTGCGCCAATAAGTAAGGTTCTACCCCACCTTGCTGTTCGATTTGATGAGCGATTGATTCATTATAAACGGCTTGTGCCATGATTTTTCTCCTGACTTTGCGTATTCACCTTGCCCACTAAAAATAACCTTGGCGCTTTTTCAACTCCATAGAAGCGGATTGGTCGCTATCAATCAGCCGCCCCTGCCGCTCACTCGTTGTGGAAATCAACATTTCTTCTATAATCTCAGGCAGCGTTTGTGCTTCTGATGGCACAGCTCCGGTCAGTGGCCAACAACCTAATGTTCTAAAACGCACTTTTTGCTGACTAATGACTTCACCAGCTTGTAAGTCGATACGGTTATCATCCACCATTAACAAAGTGCCGTCCCGCTGAATAACCGGCCGCTCTTTTGCAAAATACAGGGGAACAATATCGATATTTTCCAAATAGATATATTGCCAGATATCGAGCTCAGTCCAATTTGATAACGGGAAAACACGAATACTTTCCCCTTTATTGATCTGTCCATTATAGTTATGCCACAACTCAGGCCGTTGGTTTTTAGGATCCCAACGATGAGATCGGTCACGGAAAGAGTAGATCCGTTCTTTGGCACGTGATTTCTCTTCATCACGACGAGCACCACCAAATGCAGCATCAAAACCGTACTTATCTAAAGCCTGCTTTAAGCCCTCGGTTTTCATAATATCTGTGTGCTTAGCGCTGCCGTGCACAAACGGGTTAATCCCTAATTTTTCCCCTTCAGGATTACGATAAACAAGTAGCTCAAAGCCGTATTTTTCTGCAGTTGCATCGCGAAACTCGTACATTTCACGAAATTTCCAGCCTGTATCAACATGTAAAAGAGGAAATGGTAGTTTTCCCGGATAAAATGCCTTGCGTGCTAAATGCAGCATCACGGAAGAATCTTTACCAATAGAGTACAGCATGACTGGGTTAGCAAATTCGGCGGCAACTTCACGAATGATATGAATACTTTCTGCCTCTAACTGCTGTAAATGAGTCAATTTTTTGTCGTTCACGATAGCCCCTTACTTAAGCCAGTTCCAATACGGCACTGCGCCATCTTATATCTTCAGTTTGAGAACCAAACCATGCGAGTTGTTGGTGTAATGCAGCGACTTCACCAACCACTATCAAAGCAGGAGCAGGTGCCTGCTGTGCTAATACTTCAAGTTCATCGAGTTTTCCGGTTACTACTTTTTGTTCACGCCTTGTACCACAGCCGATAACCGCTACAGGGGTATTTTCAGCACGGCCAAATTGAATCAATTGTTCGCTGATTTTCGCGGCCTTCACGGTCCCCATATAGATAGCTAAGGTTTGGTTTCCTCGAGCAAGTGCCTGCCAATCAAGTTCCATCCCATTTTCACGGCAATGACCCGTAATAAACGTAATGCTTTGTGAATGTTCGCGGTGAGTCAGCGGAACTCCTGCGTAAGCGGCTGCACCAATTGCTGCAGTCACACCCGGAACCACTTGAAATGGGATCCCCGCTTGCGCCGCCACTTGTAGCTCTTCCCCTCCTCGCCCGAAAACAAAAGGATCACCACCTTTAAGGCGCACCACTTTTTTACCTTGTTGAGCAAATTTCACGATTAAAGCATTGGTTTCTTCTTGGGAAACACTGTGATTTCCTGCGCGTTTCCCAACACAAATCTTGTCAGCGTCGCGGCGAACTAACTCGAGGATTTCCTCACTCACCAGATGGTCATACAAAACCACTTCTGCACTTTGTAAAACTCGCAACCCTTTTAACGTGAGTAGCCCCGCATCACCCGGCCCAGCACCGACTAAGATTAATTCGCCATGGTTATCAGGCTCATACAATTGACGTTCCAATTGTTGTTCCGCTTCACTGAATTGCCCTTTTTCTACTAAAGAGGCAAAACGACCACTGAAACTTTTTTCCCAAAAACGTTTTCTTTCACGCATATTAGTAAGTGTTTCTTTGACTTTATGACGCCAGCGGCCAGCTATTTCCGCCATTTTTCCCAAAGAAGTTGGCAACATCGTTTCCAATTTTTCTCTGAGTAAACGTGCTAATACAGGCGCAGCCCCCCCTGAAGAGATCGCCACAATCACTGGCGAGCGTTCGATAATAGAAGGCACAATAAATGAACATAATGGTTGGTCATCAACCACGTTAACAAATATTTTTCGTTCATTGGCGTCATAGAAAACCGTTTCATTCAGTAATGCATCATCTGTTGCTGCGATAACTAAAAAAGCATCATCTAAATGAATGGATTGGTAATTTTCAGCTAACCAAACAAATTTATTTTGTTGGTGTTCAGCTTGTAACTGTGTACATAACGTCGGTGAGATGACCACTAAGTCAGCTTGTGCTTTTATTAGCAATTCTGCTTTTCGTGCTGCGACCACACCGCCGCCAATTAACACGACCTTTCGCGTGCGGACATCGACAAATAATGGTAAATAATCCATCTTGCTCACCCATCGTTATATAAACTTATTATAAGAAATAGACAATTGACTATATGGCTTCACGTAATAGGTTTGAAATGACAAAAAGCTCTTTCTTGTAACTGAAAAGCATAAGCCCCAAAATTTGTATAAAAGCCATCAAAACCCGCTAATATCGAAAAAAAACACAAAACTTAACGCAAACTTATAATATTTATAAGAAAATTAAAAATAAGGGAAAAATAAGAGATACTTATTTTTAATAAAAAGTATCCCTTTGTAATTAAACAAATATTTTATTAAATTCGTAATTATTTATATTTTAAACTCAAGTCATAACGTGAAACATGACTAATCAACACTCTAAATTATTCGAATAGCGCGTAGCCAACAACACTGCAGATTGAATTATGACCTAATCAATATTCTAAATAATTCAAGTTGCAGCTAGGCGGCAAGTAAATGAGTCGCTAGGAGCATACACCAGTATGTGACTAGTGCGAGTGCACGTAGCCAACAACGCTGCAGATTGAATTATGACGAATATTTAGTTTTCATGAAGCCCGCACTCCCTCTTTAAACCAAAAAAACGCGTATCTTCTTCATTCATACCCTCTTCCCATTTGCGAGTTGTATGGGTATCGCCAACCGATAAATACCCTTGTTCCCACAACGGATGGTAGGGTAAATCATATTTTGTTAGATATTCATAAACTTGCTTATTATTCCAATCAATCACTGGTAAAACTTTAAAAATCCCTTTCCCGATACCTAGTACAGACAAATTTGCACGGCTTGCTGATTGTTCTCGCCGTAAACCAGAAAACCAGGTTTGTGCTTGTAATTCATGTAACGCGCGCTCCATCGGCTCAACTTTATTCAATTGGTTATAACGCTCAATACCATCAAGCCCTTGTGTCCAAAGTTGACCATACAGCGCTTCTTGCCAAGCCGGTGACTGTTTGGCTCGATACACCTGCAAATTTAAATTCAGCTTATCTGTTAACACTTCAATAAACTGATAGGTTTCTGGGAACAAATAACCAGTATCCGTTAAAATAACCGGGATATTAGGCACAATTTGCGTCACCATATGCAATGTCAGTGCCGCTTGGATACCAAAACTGGAAGACAACACAAACTCAGTCGGTAAGTATTCAACTGCCCACTCAACCCGCTGTAATGCATTCATTGCTTCTAACTGGGAATTAAACTCAGCGAGATAAGCGATTTGTTGGGGCTTATCGAGTTCGATGAGTGCTGCTAGTTCAAGTCGGCTCATACTGCCTCCTTAACCTCATAAAAATCAACAGCAGAATTCAATACGGGCTTAACAACATTGGTGCGAATAACAAAATCGCCAAATCCTTCATTAGGTAGACGGTTTTTCGCCCAATCACCGATTAACTCATCCAAAATAGCTAAAATCTCTGTACTAGTGATATTTTCACGGTACATACGTGGAATACGAGTACCAATGCGGTTCCCGCCTAAGTGTAAGTTATATCTATCCATCGCTTTACCGACCAGTCCAACCTCTGCCAGCATGGCTCGCCCACAGCCATTAGGGCAACCCGTTACCCGCAAAACGATATGTTCATTGGCAACTTGATGGGCGGCCATGATACTTTCCACTTGACTAATAAATTCAGGTAAAAAACGTTCTGCTTCGGCCATCGCGAGCGGGCAAGTTGGAAATGATACACACGCCATGGAATTTTCACGTTGTGCCGTAATGTCATCACTCATTAACCCATGAGATCTGGCAATCGCTTCAATTTCCGCTTTTTCACTTTCGGGCACACCCGCAACAATTAAGTTTTGGTTTGCCGTTAAACGAAAGTCCCCTTGGTGAATACGTGCAATTTCAGCCACGCCGGTTTTTAATGGTTTATTTTCTAAATCAATTAATCGACCATTTTCAATAAACAATGTTAGGTGCCAACGGTTATCAATGCCTTTAAGCCAGCCAATCTTGTCACCGCGTTCAGTAAATTCATATGGGCGAATAGGTTCGAAAACTACGCCTGAGCGCCTTTCGACTTCAGCTTTGAAAGTATCAACTCCCACTCGCTCAAGGGTATATTTGGTTTTCGCATTTTTACGTTCAGTACGATTTCCCCAATCCCGTTGGGTAGTCACTATCGCTTCTGCAATGGCTAACGTTTTCTCTAATGGAATAAACCCAAACTCACTGGCTAAGCGAGGAAATGTCGCCGTATCACCATGAGTCATAGCAAGGCCACCGCCCACCAGCACGTTAAAACCGATCAACTCACCATTTTGGGCTATCGCAACAAAGTTCATATCATTTGCATGCAAATCCACATCATTTAGTGGTGGGATCACGACTGAGGTTTTAAATTTTCGTGGCAAATAAGTTTGCCCTAAAATTGGCTCTTCATCCGTTGTCACTATTTTTTCTTTATCTAACCAAATTTCCGCGTAAGCACTAGTGCGCGGTAATAAATGTTCAGATATTTTCTTTGCCCATTCATAAGCTTGTTGGTGCAATTCAGATTGCACGGGGTTAGAGGTACATAACACGTTACGGTTAACGTCATTCGCCGTTGCAAGGGCATCTAAACCAACGTGACTTAACATTTGATGGGCAGGCTTTACATCCCCTTTTAAGATGCCATGGAACTGAAATGTTTGCCGATTCGTAATGCGCACACTGCCATACAGCGTGTGCTCTGTGGCAAACTTATCAATATCAAGCCATTGCTTGGGTGTAATAATGCCGCCCGGCAAACGACAACGTAGCATCATTGCATGGCGAGGCTCGAGTTTTTGTTCCGCTCGCTCGGCACGAATATCACGGTCATCTTGTTGGTACATACCGTGAAAGCGAATCAACAGGAAATTATCACCCTCAAATCCCCCCGTTAACCCATTTTTTAAGTCATCCTTAATGGTTCCACGCAAGTAATTACTGTCTTGCTTCATGCGTTCACTGTCTGCGAGTTTACCTTCGACAATTAAGGGCTTTTGTTGTTGTTCATTGCTCATTAATAAACATCCCTCTGATAACGGCGCATTACGCGCAGCTCACTTAAAAATTCATCAGCCTCTTCACTGTCCATGTTCCCATATTGACTGACGATATCTAATAATGCCTGTTCAACATCTTTGGCCATGCGGTTTGCATCACCACACACATAGATGTGCGCACCTTCTTGTAACCATTGCCAAACTTCTTCACCTTGTTCGCGAAGTTTATCTTGTACGTAAATTTTTTCTTGCTGGTCGCGAGACCACGCTAATGAAATATGGGTTAATAAACCGTCTTTGACATAGCGCTGCCATTCCACTTGGTAGAGAAAGTCGTCAACAAAATGTGGGTTACCAAAAAATAACCAGTTTTTCCCTGTCGCACCGTCATTGTCACGCTGCTGTAAGAAAGCACGAAATGGCGCTATCCCTGTACCAGGGCCAATCATGATCACAGGCGTATTTGGGTCTTGTGGCAGTCGAAAGTTATCATTGTGCTCAATGAATATGCGAAGTTCATCATCCTCATTTAAGCGGTCAGCTAAGAAACCTGATGCACCACCAGTACGTGCCTTACCATCAATCTCATAGCGGACAACCCCAACCGTTGCATGAACTTCATTTTCTACCTCAGATTGGGAAGAAGAAATCGAGTACAAACGAGGGGTTAGCGGACGCAGTAGGTCAACAAATTCTTGGGCAGTAGGCTGAGATGCCGCTTGGCGTACCATATCGACGATTGGCGTATTTTGTGCGTAGTGCAAAATAGCGGCTTTATCGCTAATCAATGACAACAACGCATCATCTTTTGACAACTGAGCATATTTTTCAACAATTACTGGGGTATTTTGTGTCAGTTCTAATTGATAAATTAGCGCATCGCGTAGTGAATGGCGCTGTGAACCAATAAAGACTTCTTCGTCACCTTGCAACCACAACAAAGCCACCAGCTCATCAACTAAAGCAGGGTCATTATCGAACCAAATACCTAGCGCATCACCTGGTTGATAACGTAAGCCAGAGTCACCGAGATCAATTTCAATATGGCGAACATCTTTTTGCGAGTCTCGACTGGTTATTTTTTGATTGCTAAGAAGTGACGCAGTTAATGGCGCAGTTTTACTATAAGGTGATGAATGAATTTCATTCACACTTCCTGTTTGAGTTGCCAATAATTGGCTATCACTTTGAGCAGGAACGCGAGCTTTTAAAATCTGAGTAAGGCTTTCAACCCACTCATCCGCAATCCCTTGGTATTCAACATCCGCATCAATTCGCTCGGTTAATGACGTCGCCCCTAATGATGCAAGCTGTGAATCGAAATCTTTACCTGCTTGACAGAATTTTTCGTAAGATGAATCCCCCAGCGCAAAAACCGCATAACTGGTTTGTGATAAATTTGGCGCTTTTTTAGAATGAAGATATTTGTATAATGCAACCGCTTCTTCAGCTGGCTCCCCTTCACCCTGCGTTGAGGCTACAACAACTAACACTTTCTCTTGGTTAATTTGTTTGAATTTATAATCCCCTGCATTTACTAAATTCACACTAATTTTTTCACCGACTAAACGCTCTCTAAGCTGCTCTGATAGGCGGCGTGCATTTCCTGTCTGTGATGCAGAGATGATTGTGACCGTATCTTGGGTAACCACAGGCGCACTGACAGATGCATCAACTTGCGTATTCTGATTTACTATTCCCCACAAATAACCAGAAAGCCATGCGAGTTGATGGGATGAAAAATCATCAACGGCCGTCTGTAAACGTGTTAATTGCTCAACAGATATTGGCAGCGCCGCTAATGGCGGCTGTTTTTTTGTCATTATCTTGTAACCCCAGTGTTATTCATCTTTGATTTTAAAAACGACGCCATGTCATTACCCCAGAAAAGACCGACAACCTAACACTTGCTCATTCCCCCAAATAATTAAGGTAATAAAGCAAAAAATACCGCAGTACCTGAAACATATAGGGTATGCAGTTAGGTTATAACAACCCTAGATAATGGGATAAGAAACGATAGCCATAATTAATAACTAAAAAGCCTAAAGCAATTAACTGATGGATCATATTGATAAAAGCGGTTAACGCTATTTTAGTAATTAAAGATATTTTCACCTAAAAATGCAGTACAATACGCTGTTTACTCATAACAAGGAGCCACATATGAGCACAACAATCTATAAAGATTTCACTTTCGAAGCTGCCCACAAATTACCTCATGTCCCAGAGGGCCATAAGTGTGGCCGCCTCCATGGGCATTCTTTCATGGTGCGTTTAGAAATTACTGGTGAAGTCGACTCCCATAGTGGTTGGATTATTGATTTTTCCGATGTAAAAGCCGCGTTTAAACCTATTTGGGAACGCTTAGACCATCATTATTTAAATGATATCGAAGGGTTAGAAAACCCAACCAGTGAGGTATTAGCGCAGTGGATTTGGCAACAAACTAAGCCTTTGCTACCCTTATTAAGTGCAGTTACCGTAAAAGAAACCTGCAATGCAGGTTGCGTCTATCGCGGGGAAGCTTAAAAGTACAAGTGCTACAAATATAATGTAATGTTATTTTACGCAGCCATTTTGATAGCTGGGCAAAATAACATTCATAAATATAGAAATATAATATAGAGACACAAGCACCTCAGGCGGCAAGCTTAATAGATTTTGAAAATAAATGAGGGGCAAAAAGCAATTAGTGGCTGGCATTCCCTCCTTGAAATTAAGTATATAAAAACTTTAATTTGACATAGTGCATTAAATTATAACCTGATCTATTATTTACCATTATTTACTCTTAATAAGGCAGGGAAAATGCATTTATTTCAACAAACACCAAAATCCAGAAGACGTTATGGGCTGGCCGCATTTATTGGTCTAATCGCTGGTATCGTCTCTTCGTTTGTCAAATGGGGGGCTGAAGTCCCATTACCACCAAGAAGCCCAACGGATATGTTCAACGCAGCTTGTTCGCCAGAAACGCTGATCCGTGCAGCGGAACAAATTGACTGCTCACGTAACTTCCTCAACCCTCCTTATATTTTCTTAAGGGATTGGTTAGGAATTGCCGACCCTAACTCTGCAGTTTACACCTTTGCTGGGCACGTTTTTAACTCTGTGGGTGTTACCCACATCATATTTTCTATCGTATTTGCTGTCGGATATTGTATTGTTGCTGAAGTATTCCCTAAAATTAAGCTATGGCAAGGGTTGTTAGCGGGTGCACTGGCGCAATTATTTGTCCATATGATTTCTTTCCCTCTTATGGGGCTCACCCCTCCACTTTTCGACCTGCCATGGTATGAGAATGTGTCAGAAATATTTGGTCATTTAATTTGGTTTTGGTCTATTGAAATTATTCGCCGTGACTTACGTAACCGTATTACTCACGAGCCAGATCCTGAAGTACCATTAAACCAACCATTTAGGTAATTTAAAGGCCCCCAATGAGTGTTTTCTAACTATTGGGGGTTACTGCTAGGTTATCGCTATTTTTATTATTGAATATCCAAATACTTATGTGTCTGAATCGATAACCGCCAGTTACGTTGAATGCAGGTTGCAATACACAATTTTGTTGCTGCCGCCTTTTGGCTGATTGGCTGTAATGCCACTACTGGAGGCGTTTCGACAGTACGTAATGCTAAAATTTTCTCAAGTGCTTCAATATCTTTCTCGCGAGCAACAGGATGTTTAATTTCATTGGCACGATTTACTGCTTGGTTGATCACCTGCAGTCCTCCTTTCATACCGACTTTTGGTGATACAGTAACCCATGTGTTATCAGTGCATTGAATAGGGTATGTTCCGCTAGTTTCAATTTGGCATTGATATCCATGTTGTTCTAATATCCCAGTCAGTGGCTGTAAATCATAAATACAGGGCTCACCGCCTGTAATAACAATATGCTGTGCGCTGAAGTGTTTTTCTTTCATTAATTGAACCAATGCCTCACCATCTGCCATAGCCCATGCATCTGAATCAATCGTTTTAAGTGCGATATCCCCTAGGGTAGATTCTTTATCTTGTTCTTTTTCCCATGTTTGTTTGGTATCACACCAGCTACATCCAACTGGGCAGCCCTGCAAACGAATAAATACAGCTGGAACACCAGTAAAAACCCCCTCTCCTTGAATGGTTTGGAAAATTTCATTAATTGGGTATTTCATATCACTCCTAAAATAGTTAGCTGAGCACGCATTATATTGCAGATATCTATCTCACGAACAAGGAAGTTTGTGATAATGTAGCCACCTTAGGGTTCAATAAAGTACGTCCGACTTAATAAACAATACCGAAAGCCTATTCGGAACAATATATCGAACGAAGAAAAAGACAGGAAAAGACATGCAAAGTAGTGAACAAAATCAACTCAGAAAGGGACTGAGTGTTCGGCACATTCGCTTTATGGCTTTAGGGTCAGCGATTGGTACCGGCTTGTTTTATGGGTCTGCTTCTGCCATTCAAGCGGCAGGTCCAGCAGTTTTACTCGCTTATATGGTCGGTGGTGCCGCTGTATTTATGGTCATGCGAGCCTTAGGCGAGATGGCAGTGCATCACCCAGTACCCGGTTCATTCTCTCACTACGCTAGCCATTACATGGGCCCCCTCGCTGGTTTTTTGACTGGCTGGAACTACGTATTTGAAATGTTAGTCGTGTGCTTGGCTGATATTACCGCTTTCGGGATGTACATGGGGTTCTGGTTTCCACATGTTGACCAATGGGTATGGGTATTAAGTATCGTGCTATTTATTGGTGCGCTCAATTTATGCCATGTTAAAATTTTCGGTGAAATGGAATTTTGGCTGTCTATCGTGAAAGTCTCCGCAATCATCGCAATGATTGTTGGTGGTACCTTCTTAATGTTCTACGGTTTCGGCCAAGAAACTGACCATGCGGTGGGTATCCAAAATCTCTGGGAACACGGTGGCTTTATGCCTAACGGTATTGAAGGTGTTATTGCATCCTTAGCTATCGTAATGTTCGCCTTTGGGGGTATCGAAGTGATCGGTATTACCGCCAGTGAAGCACAAAATCCAGAAAAAACTATTCCTAAAGCAATCAATGCAGTACCCATTCGTATTTTATTATTCTATGGGTTAACACTTTTTATTCTGATGTGCATCTATCCGTGGAATCAAATTGGTCAGAATGGCAGTCCATTCGTCCAAATTTTTGATAGCTTAGGTATTCAATCAGCGGCAAATATCTTAAATATCGTGGTGATCACAGCAGCCGTCTCAGCTATCAATAGTGATATTTTTGGTGCTGGTCGTATGATGTATGGTATGGCTCAAGACAAGCAGGCACCAAAAGTCTTTACCAAGTTAACGAAAAGTGGGGTGCCTTGGGTCACTGTGATGGTGATGTCCGTGGTAATGTTACTCGGCGTGTATTTGAACTACCTACTTCCAGAAAAAATCTTTGTGATTATTGCATCAATCGCAACCTTTGCAACTGTTTGGGTCTGGTTAATGATCCTACTTTCTCATGCCGCAATGCGTCGCCAAATGAGCGCTGAAGAAGTTAAAAAACTCAAATTCCCAGTTCCATTTTGGCCGATTGGCCCTGCAATTACTATTGCATTTATGGTCTTTGTTATCGCGCTACTTGGCTTCTTTAAAGATACACAAGTTGCCCTTCTCGTCGGGTTTGCATGGGTCGCTATATTGAGCGTCACCTTCTTTGTCATGCGTAAATTTCAAAAATCTTAATCGACTAAAGTATTCGTAAAGTGAATTTAGGCCCTATATATATATGATATAGGGCCTTTTGTTACCTATTGTGGTATCAAAAGAGCGCTTGCTTAATATCGGCAATCAAATCATTAGCGCTTTCTAACCCAACTGATAAACGAATAAGCCCATCACTAATCCCATACTGTTTTCGTTCCTCAGCAGTGTAAGTAGAATGGGTCATACTTGCAGGGTGCTGAGCCAATGACTCACAATCACCGAGGCTAACCGCACAAGAAAATAGCTGTAGACGGTTCAGAAACTGCTTACCCGCCTCAAGGCCCCCTTTAAGTTCAAAAGCAATCATTCCCCCGGGTAGCTTCATCTGCTTTTGAGCTAATGAGTATTGCGGAAAATTCGGTAAACCTGGATACATAACCTGAGAAACTTCAGATAACGAAGCCAAATATTCTGCAACTTTCTGTGCATTCTCAACCACCCTTTCCATTCTGATTGGCAGTGTTTTCATTCCTCGCAATATCAGGTTTGCATCATGAGGGGATAAACATGCTCCAGTCATATCCTTCAGCCCAACCAATCTGATTTGCTTCACTAATTCCTCAGTTGTTATAACAGCGCCAGCCATCACATCACCATGCCCATTCATATATTTCGTTAATGAATGAACAACAATATCCGCCCCAAGCTCAAGTGGTTTTTGAATGTAAGGAGTACAATAGGTATTATCTATTGTCACCAATATTTCTTGGTTATTTGCAAGGTTATATTGATGAACGATATTGCTTACAGCATTAATATCAACTAAGCGCATATTTGGGTTTGCAGGTGATTCGAAAAATATCATCTTTGTTTTTTCAGTGAGTTCCTGTGCCACATTATTTGGGTCACTCATATCAATGTGACGAACTTTGACACCAAATCGAGCTAATCCATGATGAAAGAACGCATATGTACAGCCATAAACCGTCATATCAACTAACAGCTCATCTCCTGGGCTTAGTAAGGTCCAAAGGGTTGATGTTATTGCCCCCATCCCTGAAGAAAATACAATTGCGGCATCCCCCTCTTCTAAATCAGCAAGCCGCTTTTCCAACAAACTTAATGTTGGGTTATTTATTCGTGTATAAATATACCCATCCGATTCACCGCTAAAACAAGCGGCACCTTCTTCAACACTATCAAATACGTAAGTTGACGTTTGATAAATAGGAGAAGCTAGTGATCCTAAATTTTCGGCTGCATCATAGTAATTATGTATCACACGCGTATCAAAAGAATACAGTCTATCTAATATCATACCACCTCCGAAATATTATCCCTCTTGGGGGGAAGACAATCGAGAACCCATTATTTGCAAGGTTCGTAAAACGGTACTAATTCCACGTAATGTATTTGGATCTTTTAATAAAGCATACACAGAACGAAAATTTGGATTTTTACTATTATATATTTCCTCCATTTTAGCCATATTATATGCAGTGCCGAATTCCCAGACTGGCGCTAGAGTATCCTCAAATGAGTTTGCCAGTTTTTCTACCGTGCTATTATCAGTAATGTCAATAAGGTCAGAAATTAGAGAAAGTAAATCAACAATATTATCTAAACGATTCAATTGTAATAGCGGTGCTAATTTGTCTGCGAAATGATCACCCGACTCAGAATTAAGAAGTTCAATTAGTTTACTTTGATTTTCATTATTAGACATTTTGATTTCCTCCTTAAACTAAGCCACGAATAGCAGCCCAATAAATACCTCTATTAAAGCCATTTCTTAGTAATCCCCCTAATTTAGTCGGAGGCGTAGGAATAACATCGTGTTTATAATCGTATTGTAAAGGCATCCCTGCAGTTAATCCCATTTGGGCAACAGCTTGAACTCGCCCATCATAGATAGCTGCGGGATAACCATAAATTAATTCTCCGCAAATATTATCAGCTATAATTGCGGCCTGATTATGACAGCTTCCACCTGCTTTACTGATCGGTAAATCAACGGTATCACCTATAACATAAACGCCATCAACACCATAAACTTGCATAGTTTCATGGTCGGTAGGTAACCAACCTTCACCATTATTATGCTCACTTAATCCGGTATTAATAACTGCCTCAACCGCGGTAATTGGCGGAGTACTGATCAATAAGTCGAAATTTTGCTCATCACCTTCTTTCGAATAAGCTATTTTTTTATCTGGATCAACTTTATCTAAAGTAAACCCTCTCTGAGCTTTAATATTTTTAGCAGTAAATACTTCAGGAATAACTTCACAAACAGGTTGTTGCATGAATAAACAGTTACGCAATAATTGTGAAACTGTTGGATAGGTATAAACGATTTCAATACTATCCCTAACTCGACGTTTACGTAAAAATTCATCAATCATTAATGTTGTTTCCATCGGCGCGATGCCACACTGATGGGGTACATTTGGCGTTTCAGGGAATGATACCGTAATAAAAATTCGACCTTTTTCAATCTTAGCAAGTTGATCTGCTAGCTTTCTCGATGCTTCATATGCATAAAAGTGGTTACCGATATCTTTTAAACCTTCAATTCGCTCAGGTTTAGGTACGCAACCTGTTGCAATCACAAGAAAATCATAGTTATATTTTTTTCCATGCTTAGAGTTTAGCGCTTTATTTTTAAAATCAAAATGCTCTATTTTATCAATGGCTAACTCTATTTCAGGTCTTAGCAATTCTCTTTCAGGGCGACTCAGTTCATCCTTAAAAAATAAATTAAAAGCAACATACATAAATGCAGGTTTATAATAATGGATTGGATTATCAGTAATTAATGTTATTTTTATTTTCTTCGAAAAAATTTCTCTACTCAATTTTCTAGTAAGTGTATTTGCTAGCATCGTCCCACCCGTTCCACCGCCAACAATAACTATATTTTTCATAACATTAGCCACCATTTATATATAATTAAATTCTATACGACATACCACCTACCTGTTATAAATATAGTTCATAGTGAATTAATGCTAATACAATAATTAGAATATAATTTTAAAAACAACAATTAAAACTAATCACTTACATATATAAAATCTCTTGAATAAGTTAATTTTGAAAATTATAAGCCAGGAAATTATATTATATAAAAACCATCTCACTTAATAAGAATAATGTCCAACAATATCCCAACGAAATAAAACATCTTCAGCAACTTGGCCATATCCAATATTGTGCATAACTAAATAACTTTGTGTACTTGGTGACTTTATCGAAGTTACAACATCGATATGTGGCCGACCATTATCTAAACGCCAAGAGACAATATCGCCGGGAATATAATCACTGGCATTCTTTGATATAGGCTTTTTTTTCCCTTTTCGCGAGAAAAAAGCCTCTAAATTAGGTACACGACGATGATTTCAATCTGATATTCCCCATAAAAGTAGTTCATCGAATCTACAATTAAATACGAGGAAAAATAAGGGAGATGATCTTAATTACTTAGAAGCGTAAATTTGGTCATAATAGGGTTATGATCAGAAGCATCTGTCGGTAGTACAGTGCTATCTTTAACGTTCAATCCACGATAAAACACGTAATCCAAAGGACGACCAAAAGCCTTAGTACGGTAATCATCACTAAATACAATTTCTTTCAAGCCTACACTGCGAATAAATCGTTTCAACGCATTCACACGCTGTCTACTCCATGCATTAAAATCACCCGCTAGGATTACTGGCCCTACATGTTTAGCAATATGAACACCTAATTTACTTAGTTGCCGAGTATAAACATCTACTCCAAAACTGAAATTAATTGCATGAACATTCGCTACCATCAAGTGTTTTCCATTTGGTAGGGGATATACCGTAATCAACGCAGATTTAGTTAACCGTAAAAGTGGTTCTTTTTCTCTTAAAGGACAGCAATATATTGGGTGTGAAGCAGCAAGTGTCATCACACCTGCGGGATGAGGAGAAAAAGGTAATGCAGGTACTTGGTCAGCAATTAATTTATGTGATGCAGCAAAAGATATTAGCTCAGGTGACATTTGAGCTTCTTGCAACAAAATAAGTTTTCTATCTTTCACTAACTCATTAAGTGTATATTTCCAATTTGGACGCTGCTGCTTATAAATGTTCCATGTAACCACATCAAGAGTTTCACCCGCAGCAAATAGCGGTAAACCTATTGGAAGTGATTCTCCTAACATATGTACAGGCATGGGCTGAATACGTTTAGCGGGCTCACCTGCAATATACCGAACAGAATAGGTTCTTTTCGCCAAATTTGAAGTCCCTATATCACAGAAAAATAATGAAAATCTTACACTTTTTGATTAGTTACTGTAGGTAGTATATCAAATTTGAGGTGTTATAGCTTATCAAATTTAATGTAACTGCCATCTTAACCCTAGGGTCTTTAAGTTTTTCATTAGCGCTATCTATAAAGGGGTAATGCTCCATGCCTTCTTTTACTACTCCCTTTGAAATGATAAGTATGTTAGGCCCCCCTCCTAATCTCAACACCCACTGTTTTTCTTTTTTTCTCCAAACGCAAAAAAGCCACCCAATGGGTGGCTTTCTCACTAATTTAATGTCTGGCAGTTCCCTACTCTCACATGGGGAGACCCCACACTACCATCGGCGCTACGGCGTTTCACTGCTGAGTTCGGCATGGGGTCAGGTGGGACCACCGCGCTATTGCCGCCAGACAAATTCTGTTTGTTCACGTTTAGCTCAACACACTTTCGGTATTTGCTAAACCTAAACTTCAATCTTGAACAAGCTGCGTGTCCTTCACCTTTCGGCTTCTCACTTCTCGAAAACAACTCCATCTCTCTAAAACACCTTCGGTGTTGTCAGGTTAAGCCTCACGGTTCATTAGTATTGGTTAGCTCAACGTATCGCTACGCTTACACACCCAACCTATCAACGTCTTAGTCTTAAACGTTCCTTTAGGACCCTTAAAGAGTCAGGGAAGACTCATCTCAAGGCAAGTTTCCCGCTTAGATGCTTTCAGCGGTTATCTCTTCCGCACTTAGCTACCGGGCAATGCCATTGGCATGACAACCCGAACACCAGTGGTGCGTCCACTCCGGTCCTCTCGTACTAGGAGCAGCCCCTTTCAATCTTCCAACGCCCACGGCAGATAGGGACCGAACTGTCTCACGACGTTCTAAACCCAGCTCGCGTACCACTTTAAACGGCGAACAGCCGTACCCTTGGGACCTACTTCAGCCCCAGGATGTGATGAGCCGACATCGAGGTGCCAAACACCGCCGTCGATATGAACTCTTGGGCGGTATCAGCCTGTTATCCCCGGAGTACCTTTTATCCGTTGAGCGATGGCCCTTCCATTCAGAACCACCGGATCACTAAGACCTACTTTCGTACCTGCTCGAGCCGTCACTCTCGCAGTCAAGCTGGCTTATGCCTTTGCACTAACCGCATGATGTCCGACCATGCTTAGCCAACCTTCGTGCTCCTCCGTTACTCTTTGGGAGGAGACCGCCCCAGTCAAACTACCCACCAGACACTGTCCGCACCCCAGATAATGGGGCAACGTTAGAACATCAAACATTAAAGGGTGGTATTTCAAGGTTGGCTCCATGCAGACTGGCGTCCACACTTCAAAGCCTCCCACCTATCCTACACATCAAGGCTCAATGTTCAGTGTCAAGCTATAGTAAAGGTTCACGGGGTCTTTCCGTCTTGCCGCGGGTACACTGCATCTTCACAGCGAGTTCAATTTCACTGAGTCTCGGGTGGAGACAGCCTGGCCATCATTACGCCATTCGTGCAGGTCGGAACTTACCCGACAAGGAATTTCGCTACCTTAGGACCGTTATAGTTACGGCCGCCGTTTACTGGGGCTTCGATCAAGAGCTTCTCCTTACGGATAACCCCATCAATTAACCTTCCAGCACCGGGCAGGCGTCACACCGTATACGTCCACTTTCGTGTTTGCACAGTGCTGTGTTTTTAATAAACAGTTGCAGCCAGCTGGTATCTGCGACTGGCTTCAGCTCCATGAGTAAATCACTTCACCTAATGCCAGCGTGCCTTCTCCCGAAGTTACGGCACCATTTTGCCTAGTTCCTTCACCCGAGTTCTCTCAAGCGCCTGAGTATTCTCTACCTGACCACCTGTGTCGGTTTGGGGTACGATTAATGATAATCTAGAGCTTAGAGGCTTTTCCTGGAAGCGGGGCATGAGCTACTTCATCACCGTAGTGACTCGTCATCGGACCTCAGCATGTAGTGAACCGGATTTGCCTAATTCACCTGCCTACATCCTTAAACCGGGACAACCGTCGCCCGGATAGCCTAGCCTTCTCCGTCCCCCCATCGCAATTATCACCAGTACGGGAATATTAACCCGTTTCCCATCGACTACGCATTTCTGCCTCGCCTTAGGGGTCGACTCACCCTGCCCCGATTAACGTTGGACAGGAACCCTTGGTCTTCCGGCGTGCGGGTTTTTCACCCGCATTATCGTTACTTATGTCAGCATTCGCACTTCTGATACCTCCAGCATGCCTCACAGCACACCTTCACAGGCTTACAGAACGCTCCCCTACCCAACGAACGTATCCTTAAACTGACTGCCTGACGTTTCCGCCTCGACTTTGTTGGACGCATTGACGTCGCTTCGCTCCGTCAATCGTTTTGATACATTTGAGTATCACTTAATCAGTTTAAGTGATACGTTCGCTGCCGCAGCTTCGGTGCATAGTTTAGCCCCGTTACATCTTCCGCGCAGGCCGACTCGACCAGTGAGCTATTACGCTTTCTTTAAATGATGGCTGCTTCTAAGCCAACATCCTGGCTGTCTGAGCCTTCCCACTTCGTTTCCCACTTAACTATGACTTTGGGACCTTAGCTGGCGGTCTGGGTTGTTTCCCTCTTCACGACGAACGTTAGCACCCGCCGTGTGTCTCCCGTGATAACATTCTTCGGTATTCGTAGTTTGCATCGAGTTGGTAAGTCGGGATGACCCCCTAGTCGAAACAGTGCTCTACCCCCGAAGATGAGTTCACGAGGCGCTACCTAAATAGCTTTCGGGGAGAACCAGCTATCTCCCGGTTTGATTGGCCTTTCACCCCCAGCCACAAGTCATCCGCTAATTTTTCAACATTAGTCGGTTCGGTCCTCCAGTTAGTGTTACCCAACCTTCAACCTGCCCATGGCTAGATCACCGGGTTTCGGGTCTATACCCTGCAACTCATTCGCCCAGTTAAGACTCGGTTTCCCTACGGCTCCCCTATTCGGTTAACCTTGCTACAGAATATAAGTCGCTGACCCATTATACAAAAGGTACGCAGTCACCCCATCCTCAAATGTCCCGCTTGGCTTTGCGGCCAATCTTGCCCGATTTTTTAACTTCCGCTGCTCATGGACTTCGATGTCCACTGCGCTGCGGCTTGAAAAAATCAGCCAATCTTGTTGGCAAATCCTGCGCTGTTATTGTGATGGTTTTACACCCTCACTCAATTGCCGAGGCACTTGAGTGATGGGGCTCCCACTGCTTGTACGTACACGGTTTCAGGTTCTATTTCACTCCCCTCGCCGGGGTTCTTTTCGCCTTTCCCTCACGGTACTGGTTCACTATCGGTCAATCAGGAGTATTTAGCCTTGGAGGATGGTCCCCCCATATTCAGACAGGATAACACGTGTCCCGCCCTACTCGTCGAGTTCACAACACTAACACCTTCGGATACGGGGCTATCACCCTTTACTGCCGGACTTTCCAGACCGTTCTCCTGATGCTAATGCTGATTAAGACTCTGGGCTGCTCCCCGTTCGCTCGCCGCTACTAGGGGAATCTCGGTTGATTTCTTTTCCTCGGGGTACTGAGATGTTTCAGTTCCCCCGGTTCGCTTCGTTTGACTATGTATTCATCAAACGATAGTGCAACGAATTGCACTGGGTTTCCCCATTCGGAAATCGTCGGTTGTAACGGTTCATATCACCTTACCGACGCTTATCGCAGATTAGCACGTCCTTCATCGCCTCTGATTGCCTAGGCATCCACCGTGTACGCTTAGTCGCTTAACCTCACAACCCGAAATTGTTTCAACGTTCACCTTACTGTCATGGCTGTGCGTGCATTCCTTCTTTGTTGGGCAGTGCTCGCAATGCTCACATACTTATGTATGTTGCGCTTGCTGTGCGCTGGCCGCCGCGAAGGACTGACTGCTCGCTCATGCCACTCGCTAAAGTGACCGAAAATTTCAGGTCTGAAATTTTGAGAGACTCTCACATTGTTTAAGCGATAAACAATGTGCGTTGTTTTCAATTTTCAGCTTGTTCCAGATTGTTAAAGAGCATAATTATTCGCAATAGACTATTACTAATCTATTCTGAATAATCAGAAAAATTATGGTGGAGCTAAGCGGGATCGAACCGCTGACCTCCTGCGTGCAAGGCAGGCGCTCTCCCAGCTGAGCTATAGCCCCATAAAGGTATTTTCGGTATCAATGAATCTCTTTATAAGATTTTCTTATTCGGAGGTCTTTTTTCTTAGGCAAGGCGTGGATTAGCGAAGTTTACTTTTGGGTAAACGAGCTGAGCCATAACGCAGCATAAGAGAAAAGTGGTAGGCCTGAGTGGACTTGAACCACCGACCTCACCCTTATCAGGGGTGCGCTCTAACCACCTGAGCTACAAGCCTATCGATACCGCTACTCTATTTCATCAGACAATCTGTGTGAGCACTTCACAAAAACACTTCAATGGTAAGGAGGTGATCCAACCGCAGGTTCCCCTACGGTTACCTTGTTACGACTTCACCCCAGTCATGAATCACAAAGTGGTAAGCGCCCTCCCGAAGGTTAAGCTACCTACTTCTTTTGCAACCCACTCCCATGGTGTGACGGGCGGTGTGTACAAGGCCCGGGAACGTATTCACCGTAGCATTCTGATCTACGATTACTAGCGATTCCGACTTCATGGAGTCGAGTTGCAGACTCCAATCCGGACTACGACGTACTTTATGAGTTCCGCTTGCTCTCGCGAGGTCGCTTCTCTTTGTATACGCCATTGTAGCACGTGTGTAGCCCTACTCGTAAGGGCCATGATGACTTGACGTCATCCCCACCTTCCTCCGGTTTATCACCGGCAGTCTCCTTTGAGTTCCCGACCGAGTCGCTGGCAACAAAGGATAAGGGTTGCGCTCGTTGCGGGACTTAACCCAACATTTCACAACACGAGCTGACGACAGCCATGCAGCACCTGTCTCAGAGTTCCCGAAGGCACTAAAGCATCTCTGCTTAAGTTCAATCTGGATGTCAAGATTGTAGGTTTCTTCGCGTTGCATCGAATTAAACCACATGCTCCACCGCTTGTGCGGGCCCCCGTCAATTCATTTGAGTTTTAACCTTGCGGCCGTACTCCCCAGGCGGTCGATTTAACGCGTTAGCTCCGAAAGCCACTCCTCTAGGGAACAACCTTCAAATCGACATCGTTTACAGCGTGGACTACCAGGGTATCTAATCCTGTTTGCTCCCACGCTTTCGCACCTGAGCGTCAGTCTTTGTCCAGGGGGCCGCCTTCGCCACCGGTATTCCTCCACATCTCTACGCATTTCACCGCTACACATGGAATTCTACCCCCCTCTACAAGACTCTAGCTGACCAGTCTTAGATGCCATTCCCAGGTTAAGCCCGGGGATTTCACATCTAACTTAATCAACCGCCTGCGTGCGCTTTACGCCCAGTAATTCCGATTAACGCTTGCACCCTCCGTATTACCGCGGCTGCTGGCACGGAGTTAGCCGGTGCTTCTTCTGTCGGTAACGTCAATCGTTGATGATATTAGCATCAACGCCTTCTCCCGACTGAAAGTACTTTACAACCCTAGGGCCTTCTTCATACACGCGGCATGGCTGCATCAGGCTTGCGCCCATTGTGCAATATTCCCCACTGCTGCCTCCCGTAGGAGTCTGGGCCGTGTCTCAGTCCCAGTGTGGCTGATCATCCTCTCAGACCAGCTAGGGATCGTCGCCTAGGTGAGCCATTACCTCACCTACTAGCTAATCCCATATGGGTTCATCCGATAGCGCAAGGACCGAAGTTCCCCTGCTTTGCTCCTTAGAGATTATGCGGTATTAGCTACCGTTTCCAGTAGTTATCCCCCTCTATCGGGCAGATCCCCATACATTACTCACCCGTCCGCCGCTCGTCAGCGAGAAGCAAGCTTCCCCTGTTACCGCTCGACTTGCATGTGTTAGGCCTGCCGCCAGCGTTCAATCTGAGCCATGATCAAACTCTTCAATTAAAAAGCTTGATGCTCAAAGAATGTCTTACTGACCGTAACGTTCTTTTGTTCGGCTAACTTTGTCGACTTCGCATCGCTTCCCCTCGCCGTACCTAAGTACTGTCTCGGGTTATCTTTGCTCGCCTTCGCGTTATCCTTCCAAAATAAGCGTTACTACCTTATTTCATATATATGAATTAACGTGTTAGTCACTCTTCAAGACTTAAAATCAAATATTTTTTGATAGTGTCCTGTGAGTGCCCACACAGATTGTCTGATAAATTGTTAAAGAGCGTTGCAGCTTTTCTTTATGAAAACCAACCTTTCGGTCGTTGCTGCGAGGAGGCGTATATTACGTTTTCCTCCGTGAGAGTCAAGCTATTTTTTGCTTTTTCTTTTCAGAATCTCTCGCTGCCGTTTCAGTGTTCATCGCGCTTTGCGTTGTCTTGTTCCCGGTCAGTGGTGGCGCATTATAGGGAGTCAGAAAAATCTGGCAAGTGTTTTTTTGAAAAAAAATCTCAAGTGGTGATATTTTATACTTTACGCCCAATTATCAAGCAAAAAAAGTGATTTTATACGTAATTTGATATAAAAAAGGTGGCTAACAATAGCCACCTTTTGATTTTACAATAATATCAATTACTGTTTAGCAACGATTTCGTCATTTTCTACATCTAAAACGACAGGTTTACCTGGTAATAACTTACCTGACAAGATTTCTTGTGCCAGAGGGTTCTCAATTTCCTGCTGAATTGCGCGTTTCAATGGCCTTGCTCCGAAGATTGGGTCAAAACCAGCCTCCCCAATTTTCTCCAGTGCAGCAGGTGTCGCACTAACTTCATAACCGTGCTCTTCAAGACGTTTATATAAACGAGCCAATTGAATATTGGCAATATTCGTAATTTGCTCTTTACCTAATGGATGGAATACAACAACTTCATCTATACGGTTAATAAATTCAGGTCTGAAACTATGGGATACCACTTCCATCACCATATCTTTCATTTCTGAGTAACCAATCATGCCAAATCTTTCTTGGATTAAGTCAGAACCCAAGTTAGATGTCATGATAATCACCGTATTACGGAAGTCTACTGTTCTACCTTGTCCATCCGTTAAACGCCCGTCATCAAGCACTTGTAATAAAATGTTGAAAACATCAGGGTGTGCTTTTTCAACTTCATCCAATAAAATGACTGAATATGGACGACGTCTAACCGCTTCAGTTAAATACCCACCTTCTTCGTAACCGACATACCCTGGAGGTGCACCCACTAAACGTGATACCGCATGTTTTTCCATAAATTCAGACATATCGATACGAACCATTGCATCATCGCTATCAAACATGAAATTTGCTAACGCTTTACACAATTCAGTTTTACCTACCCCTGTTGGCCCTAAGAACATAAACGAGCCAATTGGGCGGTTCGGGTCTGATAACCCTGCACGACTACGACGAATTGCATTCGATACTGCAACTACCGCTTCATCTTGTCCAATAACACGCTGATGGAGTTGCTGTTCCATACGTAACAGCTTTTCTCTTTCACTTTCTAGCATTCGAGATACAGGGATGCCAGTCCAACGAGCTAAGATTTCAGCAATTTCGACATCTGTTACTTTATTACGTAACAGTTTCATGCTTTTGCCTTCAGCTTTGGTTGCCGCTTCAAGCTGTTTCTCTAATTCTGGAATTTTACCGTATTGCAATTCGGACATTTTTGCCAAATCACCCATACGGCGTGCTTTTTCCATCTCGATACGTGTATTTTCAAGTTCAGCTTTAATATGCTGAGTACCTGTTAATGATGCTTTTTCAGCTTTCCATTCTTCTTCTAACGCAGAGTACTCACGTTCTTTCTCTGCGAGCTCTTCTTCTAACATCTCAAGACGTTTTTTACTTGCATCATCCGATTCTTTTTTCAGCGCTTGCTGTTCAAGTTTGAGCTGAATAATACGGCGTTCCAGCCTATCTAAGGATTCAGGTTTCGAATCCATTTGCATACGTAAACTTGCACCCGCTTCATCAATTAAATCAATCGCTTTATCGGGTAACATACGGTCAGTAATATAGCGATGCGATAACGTTGCCGCTGCCACAATCGCAGGGTCAGTTATTTGCACGTGGTGATGCAGTTCATAACGTTCTTTTAAACCACGTAAAATAGCAATTGTGTCTTCAACGGATGGCTCAGCCACATACACTTTTTGGAAACGACGCTCTAATGCAGGGTCTTTCTCAATGTATTGGCGATACTCATCCAATGTGGTAGCGCCAACACAGTGTAATTCACCGCGAGCCAACGCAGGTTTTAACATGTTACCCGCATCCATCGCACCATCTGCTTTACCTGCACCAACCATGGTGTGTAATTCATCAATAAACAGAATGACGTTACCTTCCTGTTTGGCAAGATCATTTAGAACAGCTTTCAGACGCTCTTCAAACTCACCACGATATTTCGCACCCGCAATCAGCGCCCCCATATCAAGGGATAATACACGTTTGTTTTTTAACCCTTCTGGAATTTCACCATTAACAATACGTTGTGCTAACCCTTCAACAATTGCTGTTTTACCTACACCTGGTTCACCAATCAGCACAGGGTTATTTTTAGTACGACGTTGCAGTACTTGAATGGTCCGACGTATTTCTTCATCTCGACCAATTACTGGGTCTAATTTGCCTTGCTCTGCACGTTCAGTTAAATCAACCGTATATTTTTTCAAGGCTTGACGCTGGTCTTCAGCGCTTTGGTCATTCACTTTTTCTCCACCACGCATCTGTTCTATTGCCTTTTTTAAATTATCTTTATTAACACCTGCTGCTTTGAGCATGTCTGCTAATGTCGTATTGGCTTCTAAAGCGGCGACAAGAAATAATTCTGAGGAGATAAATTCATCTCCGTGCTTTTGTGCCAACTGATCACATAAATTCAAATGACGCATTAAGTCACTTGATGGTTGAACATCTCCCGCAACACCTTGCACTTGAGGTAAACGCCCTAATGCATCTTCGACTTTTTGCTGGAATTGTACGGCATTCACGCCTAACGTCGTCAGCAATGGACGAACTGTGCCACCCTCTTGATTAAACAGGGCACTTAATAGATGAATAGGTTCAATAAACTGGTTTTCGCGCCCAAGGGCTAGTGATTGGGCGTCAGCGAGAGCTTGCTGGAATTTATTAGTTAAACGGTCCAGACGCATAACACCTCCAATAAATGAGATTAAATTTGCTACTGGATACTAGATGAGGTCAGTTTTTAAATATTCAAGTTTTGCAAGGAATTATTTTTGATATATCCGTTAATTTAGAACAAAACCCCAATACTAGGTATTTATCCATATCAATGAAGCCATCCTGCCGGTTTTTCCTTCCCTTCGATAGGAAAAAAATCTGTTTTCATCTGTTACTGTACAAAAATCACCACCATAGACCTTCGTTACGCCAGCAGCCCGTAGTTTTTTACGTGCTAATAAATAAATGTCAGCGAGATATTTATCATTATAAGGAACAAAAGCAGAGGCTAAATCAGATGATTGATTAACAAAAGCCTCTTTGACTTCCTTACCGACTTCAAATTTCTCAGCACCAATAGCGGGGCCAAGCCAAGCGATAATTTCATTTGCAGGGCTAATAAATTGATTGATTGTATTTTCAAGAACCCCATGACATAGCCCGCGCCACCCTGCGTGGGCTGCTGCCACTTCCGTTCCTGCTTGATTAGTCAATAACACAGGCAAGCAATCCGCAGTCATAATGGCACAAACTTGGCCAACCTGATTACTGTACACGGCGTCCGCTTGCCTATTATGAATTTTATCACCAACAAGCTGAAGCACATCCGTTCCATGAACTTGCTCAAGCCAAACTGGTTGTTGTGGTAGCTGAGCAAGCGCCTCAAGGCGTTGACGATTTTCACTGACGGCATTGGGTATATCCCCAACATGATCACCTAGATTCAAGCTATCAAAAGGTGGCAGGCTCACACCACCCACTCGAGTTGTACTACAGCTAGCTATGTTTTTAGGTTGCGGCCAATCAGGGAAAATCAATGTATTCATTACCAGTCCATATCGTCTTTATGCAGTTCAGTGTCTGCTTTTAGAGCTTCTATAAGCTTAACCATATCATCAGGTAACGGTGCATGCCACTCCATTTGAATACCTGAGATTGGGTGATATAAGCGTAACATGGTGGCATGCAGTGCTTGCCTATCAAAATTACGCATGACCTCTAAAAATTCTTCGGTCGCCCCTTTTAGTGGGCGCGGGCGGCCACCGTATAAAGGATCACCAATTAATGGATGATTGATATGGGCCATATGAACACGAATTTGGTGAGTTCTTCCCGTCTCCAGACGTAAACGTAAACGAGTATGGGCTCTAAAGTGTTCCATCACACGATAATGCGTTACAGCGGGTTTGCCCATTGGGTGCACAGCCATATGGGTTCGTTTAGTTGGATGACGAGAGATAGGTTCTTCTACCATGCCACCCGCTGTCATACGGCCGACCGCAACCGCTTCATATTCACGCGTAATTTCTCTACGTTGCAATGCTTCTACAAGGTGTGTTTGAGCTGGAACTGTTTTTGCGACAACCATTAAGCCTGTCGTGTCTTTATCTAAACGATGAACAATACCTGCTCTCGGCACATCAGCAATTTCAGGATAACGATATAACAACGCATTAAGAATTGTACCGTCTGGATTTCCTGCTCCAGGGTGGACAACTAAATCACGCGGTTTATTAATAATTAGGATATCTTCATCTTCATAAATCACATTAAGTGGGATATCTTGTGGTTCCCAGCGATTCTCTTCTTCAATGAGGGCGTCGATTAAAATTTGTTCGCTGCCAAAAACTTTTTCTTTTGGCTTATTGATAACTTTGCCATTAACCTGCACTCTATCAGCTAAAATCCATTCTTTTATGCGAGAACGTGAATAATCAGGGAACAATTCGGCCAAAGCCTGATCTAAACGTTGACCAAGCTGTGATTCAGCGATAGTTGCACTAAGTTGTACTTGTTGAGCCATAAATTAATCTACTTTTTGGTGTTTGTATTTTGACGGCAGTGCCGTTTCATTTAAAATATATGCTATTGTAACTCGAATTTTGCCGGGAGCCTTATGGATAGACTCCCTCGAAACACTCAGAGGATAACCTACACGTGATGATACGTATGAAAAATCTGGTGGCTGCAGCCACGTTGAGCCTGATTTTAGTCGGCTGTTCCAGCACTCCTGAAGTCAGCCCTGATAGCCCCCCTGCTGAAATATATGCAACGGGTCAGCAAAAATTACAGGACGGCAATTTTAAAGCAGCGATTAAACAATTTGAAGCGCTTGATAACCGTTATCCATTTGGTCCATATGCTCAGCAGGTTCAATTAGACCTGATTTATGCATATTATAAATCAGCAGAGCTGCCAATGGCGATAGCCGCAATTGACCGTTTCATGCGTTTGAACCCAACTCATCCAAATATTGATTATGTCCTCTATATGCGAGGCTTAACCGCGATGGCTCTGGATGATAGCTTATTGCAAGGCCTCTTTGGTATTGACCGCTCAGACAGAGACCCACAGCATGCACGAGTTGCATTCAAAGATTTCAGTCAGTTAGTTCGCTACTATCCTAACAGCTTATACTCCAATGATGCGAGTAAGCGATTAGTCTTCTTAAAAGACCGCTTAGCGAAATTCGACCTTTCTGTTGTCGAATACTACAACAAACGCGGTGCTTATGTCGCGGTTGTTAATCGTGTTCAACAAATGCTAAAAGACTACCCAGACACAGAAGCAACACGTAATGCCTTAGCATACATGGAAATTGCTTATAATGAGATGGGGCTAAACCAAGAAGCGAATAAAGTTGCGAGTATTATTGCTGCAAACCCACAATAATATCATCGTGCGATCTAAAACAGCAGCCATGGCTGCTGTTTTTCTTTGCTAGCGGCGATTTAGTTGCTTGCTCATTTAGGGTACTAATTTTAACCCAAAAAAAGTTCCGGCTATTTACCGTTCCCCTAGCCAACTCAATCAGTGTCCCTTAATCCATTCATTTTGGCAATGCTTTTTCGCCCCTTTTTTATGTGAAATCACACTTCAGATAGCTGTTACTCTTCCCCTGAATGAGATGTGATCTACATCAATTTTTTCTTAGCAAGAACGGGTATTCTGAAACCAACAAAGACGGAAACAATGAGAGGTAACTATATGATAGTGAACATTACTAGCAAACAAATGGACATTACCCCAGCGATTCGTGAGCACATTGAGAGCCGTCTAACAAAACTCGATAAGTGGCAAGTATCTCTAATAAATACGCATGTCGTATTATCAAAAGAGCCACAAGGTTTTATGGTTGATGCCAACATAAAAACAGCGACAGGAAAATTGGTCGCAAGTGCCAAGCATGAAGATATGTACGTTGCAATTAATGAACTAATTAACAAACTCGAAAGACAACTTAATAAAGTGCAACATAAAGGAGAATCAAGAAGAGCATATAATAGTGTAAAAGAAGCGAATAATACTGTTACGTTATAATTTTATATTATCTATCAACTAATCTTGAACCTTATAAACGCGCTCACCATGGGCGCGTTTTTTTATGTTTATGATCCTTACCTATTGACTTCTTAGTGAGTATCGGGTTTATTTAAATTGAATCTGACTAAAGGTGTTCATATGAATCTTAATTTTGTTTTCTTTTTCTTCTTTAGCAACTCCTAATTGGGGGCTTTTGTCGTTCGAGAAAGAAAAGAAGACAAAATTAGAAAGCCCCCTCTAGGGGGCTTTTTTTATATCATGATATTAACAGGGTGGGCAGCATGGAAAACAGCACTAATTTATTAAAAGTAAGAGAGAAAATAAGTCAACTGGATAGTGAATTACTAAATCTTTTAGCAAAGCGCCGTGGTTATGCTGTTGAAGTCGCTGAAACAAAAATTGATGATAGCCGCCCTATTCGTGATAAAGACCGTGAGCGCCAGCTTCTTGATGTTTTAATCAACAAAGGCAAACCGCTAGGGCTTGATGGCTTTTATATCACTCGCCTATTCCAGATGATTATTGAGGACTCTGTTCTTACGCAACAGGCTATTTTACAAAAGCATTTAAATTTAACCCCTAGTGATACCGCGCGTTTCGCATTTTTAGGGCCGAAAGGTTCTTATTCACACATTGCGGCACGCCAGTACTCAGCCCGTCATTTTGACCAACTAGTTGAATGCAGTTGCCATAAATTCCAAGATATTTTTTCATTAGTTGAAAATGGGCAAGCGGAATATGGCATTTTACCAATAGAAAACACCAGTTCGGGCGCAATTAACGATGTTTACGATTTACTGCAAAATACATCATTATCAATCGTCGGAGAGATTCGGCTCCCAATTAACCATTGCCTCTTAACAACAGGAAATACCGATCTCAGCCAGATCAAAACCGTGTATAGCCACCCTCAGCCTTTCCAACAATGCAGCCAATACTTAGCACAATTCCCACACTGGGAAATAAAATATTGTGATAGCACATCAACTGCAATGCAAATGGTCGCAGACCAAAACTCACCGAGTGTCGCGGCACTTGGAAGTGAAGCCGGTGGCGCCTTATACGATTTAAGCGTAATAGAGCATAATCTCGCTAATCAGCAAATTAACATGACACGCTTTATTGTTGTTGCACCACAACCAATTGAAGTCACTGAACAAGTACCGGCTAAAACAACACTGCTTCTGACCACTGGCCAACAAGCTGGTGCCTTAGTTGATGCATTAGTTATCTTGAAAAATAATAAGATAATCATGAGCAAGTTAGAATCACGCCCAATAAATGGAAAACCATGGGAAGAGATGTTTTATGTTGATGTGCATGCCAATTTACGTTCAGATAATATGCAACAAGCTTTAAGAGAGCTTTCAACAATTACTAGGTCAATTAAAATATTAGGCTGCTACCCATCCGAAAATGTGGTTCCTGTTGAACCTGAAAAAATTACGCCTTAATTAAAATATAATTAGGCTGCATTTTTTCAGTGCAGCCTACTAAACTGAAACTATGCTCTCACTTCAGGTTGATAATTCGAAGATTTGACTCTGAAATAATTGACTAGTTCCTTCAAATGGTACGCCTGTTCATTCAATGAGTCCGCTGCGACAACAGATTCCTCAACTAAACTCGCATTTTGTTGTGTGGTTAAATCAAGTTGCCCTACTGCACTATTGATTTGAGAAATTCCATCGCTTTGCTCACGGCTAGCCTGCCCAATTTCACGTAGTAACGCATTCATCTCTTTTACACTATCAACCATGCCATGTATTTGCTGAGTCGCTTTTTCAACAAGTTCCATACCCTCTTGCGTTTGTGACGATGAGTTTTCAATCAACCCACGAATATCACTCGCTGAAGCCGCACTTTTTTGTGCTAATAATCTCACTTCTCCGGCAACAACGGCAAAGCCTCGCCCATGTTCACCGGCTCTTGCCGCTTCAACGGATGCATTCAATGCTAAGATATTGGTTTGAAATGCAATTGAGTCTATTAGATTAATAATTTCTGTCATCTGTGATGATGATCCATTGATTGCACGCATTTTATTCGTTACTTGACTCATCATGTCGCCATTGTTTTGTACAATAATCGCCGCTTGGTCTGCAAGCATGCTAGCTTCATGAGTGTGCTCAGTCGTGTTTTGAACGGTTGAAGTTATTTGTTCCATTGAACTGGCCGTTTCTTCAACTGATGCAGCCTGTTCTTCGGTGCGCGCCGCCAGGTTTTGGTTCCCCGCGACAATTTGCCCTGCTGCTGCCGAAATACTTTCAGAACCTTGTTGAACCTCTTGAACGATTTCCAGCAAGTGCCCTTTCATATCATTAAGTGCATTTAACAATACACCCGTTTCATCTTTTGAGGTGACCTGAATATCTTTAGTCAGATCCCCATTAGCAATTGACTGCGCGAAATTAACCGCATTTTCCAATGGCCTTGTGATAATGTTCGTAATATACCAGCCCATTACGCAGCCCGCGCCAATACTCAAGATTGATAACACCGCTAGTAATAGTTTATTGTTTTCATAATCCGCATTCACTTTACGGCCAACTTCTTGCATTTCCAAATCTTGGATGGCCATTAACGTTTGAATTTGATCACGATAATCACGTTGAATACTAGACGTTTTAGTCATCATTTCGTCAATAGCAGCTTGGCGATTATTCTCTGATAAAAAGGTATTGATGCGAGTAATTGATGAATGAAACTGTTGGCGAATAACACGCAAATCAGCCAAGACTTCTTTAGAGCGATCATCTGTAACGTTATTTTCTAAGCTTTCCATCAATCCATTAATTTTTAATGTAATTTTAGCCAACTCTTCTCTGCGTTTATCACTACCACGATCATCAAGTAAAATTAGCTCTTGGATCCCTATAAAAGAATAAAAGTTATCCATCATTTGCCCTGCGGTAGAGGCAATAGGATAACTTTCATACAGGACTTGTTTCATGCCATCATTAGCTCGGTTCATATTGGCTAAAGAAAAAAGTGAACTTAGGATAATAAGCGCAACAAAACCACCAAATGCTACCGTTAACTTCATACTAATTTTGAGATTTTTAAAAGACATATATTTACCACGCTAACCATCATTTAATGAGTAGTGTTATCGGTAAAACAGGTGAAATCTTTATCATATAAATCGATCGATTTATAAATATTGATTTTAAAAATTGATTAATTTGAAATTAGATAGTGAATAAATTCAGTTTTTATCTGATTAGCATATTATTCGATAGAAATTATACAGATAAGTACAATTACCTATTTTAAATAAACATTCTTGGTGAGATTAACTGAAATAGAAGAATATAGAAGATAACAAAAAATTAACAGGAAAATAAAGCCCTCTACCGCTATAAAACACGATAGAAGGCGGGATGATTATTTTCGATTATCGTTTGCTCGTTGCAGTAATGATTGGCTTTCCTTCATAAAATGATAGGCATCTTCACCGAACCACTGGCTAATTTGATTAAATTGGCGAATAAATTCCGCTTTATCTTTTTTCTCCAGTAGCGCTATTGAATCACCTAACAATTGATGATATCTGCGTATCAATTCAACATTTTCATTTGAAGACATAATAATGTCTGCATAGAGTTGAGGGTCTTGAGCAAACAGCCGCCCAACCATCGCGAGCTCTAAACGATAAATAGGCGATGACAAATCAAGTAATTGCTGTAAATCGATATTTTCCTCAGCAAGATTTCGCCCGTAAGTAAATGTTGTAAAGTGGCGTAATGCCTGAATAAAGCTCATGTTTTTATCATGCTCTTCGGCTGAGATTTCTTTCAAACGTGCCCCCCAAACTAATAACTGTTCAAGAAACCACTGATAAGACTCCGAGCCACGGCCATTACAGTAAGCAAATACTTGCTTTGCAACACTACCAATATCAGGACCAAACATCGGGTGAAGCCCAAGTACTGGCCCATCATGGGCTACTAACATCGCTTCTAATGGCTGTTGCTTAATCGATGCGATATCCATCAAGACCGTGCTTTTATCCAGTTTAGGCAGCTGGTTGATGACTTGTACTGTCAAATGTATTGGTACACTAACTATCACGACGCTCGCACCAGCAACTATAGATTCTGCTTGTACCCAGTCATCTTCGTTTAATGTCTTAACCTGATAGCCTGATAAATTAAGGAGACGGTGAAATAACCGCCCCATTTTCCCATCACCACCTACAATCACAATTGGGCCAGCTGATGGGTTCAGTGTTTTAAACCCTTTATCATTTTCACGTGCGTAAGATTCGCGCATGATCCGCCTTAGAATATCCTCTATCAGATCAGGTGGGATCCCCATACGCTCAGCTTCGGTGCGACGTGCTGCCAACATGCTTGTTTCTCGTTCAGGCACATAAATCGGTAAACCATGTAAACTTTTCACTTCACCGACTTCAGCAACCAGTTGCAGCCTTTTTGCTAATAAATCTAATAATGATTTATCAACTTCATCAATTTGTTCCCGTAAATGGGATAACTCAACAGACATACCAATACCTTGATCAGCTCACTTTACTCAATTTTTGCGCACGTTGTTCAAGCGCAGGCAACAATGCTTGATGTAATTTACGCAATACCGTTTCCGTCGTTTGCCAGTTAATGCAGGCATCTGTCACTGACACACCGTATTTCATTGTGTCACGGGCTTGTTCAGATGTTTGATTCCCTTCATTAATATGACTTTCTAGCATAATACCTGTAATTGATTCATTACCATTAATAATTTGTTCAATAATAGAATCAACAACTAATGGTTGACGGCGGTAATCTTTATTCGAGTTTCCATGGCTACAATCCACCATAAGGGACGGCTCTAAACCTGCTTTTTTCATTTCCGCTTCACAAGCCGCAATGTCTTCAGCATTGTAGTTAGGCGTTTTCCCACCACGTAAAATGACATGTCCGTTACTATTACCTTTGGTATGTAATAAACAAACTTGGCCAGATTGGTTAATTCCCATAAAACGGTGTGGCATCGCTGCTGCTTTTAACGCATTAATCGCTGTAGATAAACTCCCATCGGTTCCATTTTTGAAACCAACAGGCATAGATAAACCAGATGCCATTTCACGGTGGGTCTGTGACTCAGTCGTTCTTGCACCAATGGCTGACCAACTGAATAAATCCCCTAAGTATTGAGGATTGTTAGGATCCAATGCTTCTGTCGCTAATGGCAGCCCCATATTCACTAAATTGGTCAACAAATCACGAGCAATATGTAGGCCTTTTTCCATTTCAAAAGAACCATCCATAAATGGATCACTAATCAAACCTTTCCATCCTACGGTTGTACGAGGTTTTTCAAAATACACACGCATCACAATATATAAGCTATCACTTAATTCTTCGGCTAATACTTTCAGGCGCTCACCATATTCAATAGCGGCATCCACATCATGGATTGAGCAAGGACCACATACCACGAGTAAGCGAGGGTCGCGTTGATGAATAATGTCAGCAATCACTTGGCGCGATGTCGCAATGGCATGCAGGTTGCTGCGACTCAGCGGATATTTCTCTTTCAGACTCTCAGGAGTGATTAATACCTGCTCGTCTTGAATATTCACGTTGTTGAGTACATCTTTTTGCATGATCATTTTTTACCTACTTATTAGCTTATATTTGCTTAGTTTATTATTTACGTATTGTGTTTGGGTGTATGAGTAATAACATACCATGCATCGTAAACAATTCAATCCATTTATGTAAAATATTTCCACACATGTAAAATATTACTTACACAACAGTAGTGAATTGATAAATATATAAATTTACATAAAATTAACATTTATAATATTTAAATTAGAGTTCAACACCAATTTTTAGTAAATATTTATTTACAGATTAAGATGTTAATCTCTCAGCTATATTCTAAATAGTTCGGGGTGTAGCAAGGCGGCAAAGGAATGAGACGCTAGGAGCATGTGACTAGTGCGAATGAGTGCTGCCAACATAGCTACAACTTGAAATAAACTCTCTCAGCTATATTCAAAATAATTCGAGTTGTGGCTAGGCGTCAAACGAGGTTATCTCGGGGAGCATACATAAGTATGTGACCCGAGTAACCGAGAGAAGACAACAACGCCACAGCTTGAAGTATGACGAATATAGTGACGAATATAAAAAGGCCCGCAAATGCGGGCCTCTCTCATAACATAACTTTCGGATGTAGCGAAAGCGTATTACTTGGCGTTCAGACGCTCTTTAATACGAGCTGCCTTACCAGAACGCTCACGCAGGTAGTACAGTTTAGATCTGCGAACAGCACCACGACGTTTAACAGCAATGCTATCTACGACTGGAGAGTGAGTTTGGAATACACGCTCAACACCTTCGCCGTTAGAAATTTTACGAACAGTGAATGCAGAGTGCAGACCGCGGTTACGAATAGCGATAACCACGCCCTCGAATGCCTGCAGACGTTTTTTAGAGCCTTCTACGACCCATACCTTAACTTCCACGGTGTCACCCTGACGGAATGAAGGTACGTCCTGCTTCATCTGCTCTTCTTCGATTTGTTTAATAATGTTGCTCATAATAACTCTCTTACCCTAGGTAAACTGATATGTTTAGACAATTAATTGTCTGGATTCATTTGTTGCTCAGACTGATATTCCCGTTGGAATTCAGCCAGCAACATCCTCTGCTCGTCAGTCAGAGCTAGGCTTTCCAGAAGCTCAGGTCTTCTAAGCCAGGTACGGCCGAGTGATTGTTTCATGCGCCAGCTATCTATTTTAGCGTGGTTTCCTGAAAGTAAAACATCAGGAACTTGCATGCCATCTAACACTTCAGGGCGGGTATAGTGCGGACAATCTAACAAACCATCTGCAAAAGAGTCTTCTTGAGCAGAAGCTTGATGACCAAGTACTCCCGGTATAAACCGTGAAACTGAGTCAATCAACACCATCGCGGGAAGTTCCCCGCCACTGAGAACGTAATCACCGATTGACCATTCTTCGTCAACTTCGGTTTGAATGATACGCTCATCAATGCCTTCATAGCGGCCACAAACAAGAATCAATTTCTCATTGGTTGCCAGCTCGCAAACACCGTCTTGACTAAGTTTGCGCCCTTGCGGTGAAAGATAAATAACCTTTGCACCCTCACCAGCCTCAGTTCTTGCTGCGTTGATTGCATCCTTAAGCGGTTGCACCATCATCAGCATGCCTGGACCACCACCATAGGGGCGATCATCAACAGTTTTGTGCTTATCGTGAGTAAAATCTCGCGGATTCCAGCACTCAAATGTTAGCAGGCCATTTTTCACTGCCCGACCAGTTACCCCGTACTCGGTTATTGCGCGGAACATTTCGGGAAACAGGCTAATTACACCAATCCACATAATTTCGTCCCACTTATCAAAACCGTTCAACCGGAGATTTAAAAACCAGGATCCCAATCCACTTCAATAAGTTTGGCATCGAGATCGACTTTCTTGATAACCTGCCCATCAAGAAACGGAACCAACCGCTCCTTGATGCCAAATGCATCTTTTAAATTCGCCTTAATGACCAGCACATCATTTGAACCGGTCTCCATCATGTCAGTGATGGTACCAAGGTCATAGCCTTGTAACGTCACTACTTGGCAGCCCATCAGGTCTTTCCAGTAGTATTCGTTTTCTAACTCAGGAAGTTGGGTTGAATCAACCGCAATTTCAAAGTTAGTCAAAAGCGCGGCTGCATCGCGGTCATCGACCCCGTTCAGCTTGACAATGATATCCTTGTTATGATGTTTCCAATCTTCAATTTCAATGTGTTGCCATTGACCTGAACGTTGGATAAACCAAGGCTGATACTCAAAAATACTTTCAGCATGTTCGGTGGACGAAAAAACTTTGAGCCAACCACGAATACCGTACGCTGCACCTAATTTCCCCAATACGATTGGGTTTTCAGGTGGCTGTAGTTTAGTTTGCTTGCTCATTGTTACCACCGCGACAGATTAAGCTGCTTTCTTAGCTTGTTTGACCAGTTGTGCAACACGGTCAGAAATAGTTGCGCCTAAGCCAACCCAGTGCTCAACACGGTCCAGGTCTAAACGCAGTTCTTCTGCTTGACCTGCAGCGATCGGGTTGAAGAAACCGATACGCTCAATGAAACGACCGTCACGCGCATTGCGGCTATCAGTCACAACGATTTGGTAGAACGGACGTTTTTTAGCGCCGCCACGAGATAAACGAATTGTTACCATAACATCCTCATTAGTTAACAAAACAACCAGACTCCATCGAGGGATAGAGTCCGGCTGTCATATAAAAAGCCCGAAAAGTTTACTCACTTTGACGCAAAAATCAATCAAAAGTGCGTTTTGTTTGAGGCTTTATTGCTTAACGCCCCGGAAAACCCGGTGGCATCATACCCTTCATGCCGCGCATCATCTTGGCTAGACCGCCTTTTTTCATTTTCTTCATCATGCGTTGCATGTCATCAAATTGTTTTAAGAGGCGATTAACTTCTTGCACGGTAGTTCCCGAACCTGCCGCAATACGACGTTTTCGTGAACCTTTAATAATTTCCGGTTTTTCACGTTCTTTACGTGTCATGGAATTAATCATCGCTTCCATACGAACGGTGATTTTATCATCCATTTGGGACTTAACGGCATCGGGTAACTGAGACATTCCTGGCATTTTGCTCATCATGCTCGCCATGCCGCCCATATTACGCATTTGCTTCAATTGACTTAAAAAGTCATTTAAATCAAAGCCATCTCCCGTTTTAAGTTTTTTAGCAAGCTTTTCAGCTTCATCACGGTCAACTTTATGCTCAATCTCTTCAATCAGAGAAATCACATCACCCATACCAAGGATACGAGACGCGACGCGCTCTGGGTGGAATGGTTCTAAGGCATCAGTTTTTTCACCAACACCTAAGAACTTAATAGGTTTCCCCGTAATCGCACGAATTGAAAGTGCCGCACCGCCTCGTGCATCACCATCGACCTTGGTCAATACAACCCCTGTCAGTGGTAAGGCTTCATTAAATGCTTTCGCTGTATTTGCCGCATCTTGCCCTGTCATCGCATCGACGACGAATAAGGTCTCAACTGGCTTAATAATACGGTGAACTTCTTGGATTTCTTCCATCATCGCTTCATCAACATGCAAGCGACCTGCGGTATCCACCAACAGCACATCGTAGAATTGTAATTGTGCGTGTTTTAATGCTTTTTGAACAATTGCAGCGGGTTTTTCTTGTACTTCTGAAGGGAAAAAGTCAATTCCAACACTTTCAGCTAATGTCTCTAATTGTTTAATCGCTGCAGGGCGATAAACGTCAGCAGAGACAACTAATACTTTTTTCTTTTGCTTTTCTTTTAAGAGCTTACCTAATTTTGCAACACTGGTCGTTTTACCTGCACCTTGCAAACCTGCCATTAAAACGACAGCAGGAGGTTGTGCGGATAAATTAAGTTGATGGTTTTCGTCCCCCATCGCCCTAGTCAGTTCATTTTGAACTATTTTAATGAACTCTTGGCCAGGTGTTAGACTTTTATTGACATCTTGCCCAACGGCATTTTCTTTAACTTTTTGAATGAATTCACGGACAACTGGCAAAGCAACGTCAGCTTCCAGCAAGGCCATGCGAACTTCGCGTAGTGTTTCTTTAATATTTTCATCAGTTAGACGCCCACGCCCACTGATATTGCGCAACGTGCGCGATAGTCTGTCAGTTAAATTATCAAACATATGTCTTAGCTCAATTCTGTTGATGGGCCGATGTCAGCCTGATCTGGTTGCTAATACAGATAATTTCAAGTGCGTGTTACCTAACAACTTGAATTATAAGCATCAATACCTTCACAATGATGAAGGGAAACCAACACTAAAAATAATCGCGGCAAAATAATGCCCCATTGTAACATGCCCGCAGTTTTTTCGCTGCCCCCTGTTTGAAACAGATGATACAGGTTATTATGGCATGAATTTAATAATACAAACCAAGCAGTAGACGCATGAAATGCTATCAGCAATGAATATATTGTGATTGGCCTGTCCAATAGTTGGAGCCTACACTCGTACAAGTTATACTATGAATAACTTTCCACTAAAAATGATAAACGACACTATACTATGCCCGTATTTGCAGTCATAGCAGTTTGTACATACATGGTCAGTCTGTTAATGATCGTCCCTGGCCAAGTGCGTAAACAGCCTTTCTACCGCCACCTCGCGCTTTTTCTTGCCGTTGTTGCGTTAGTAACTCACGCTATTACATTGAAATTTTTGATTTTCAGTGAAGCCGAGGGACAAAACCTCACTCTGTTGAATTTAGGCTCAACAGTGAGCTTACTCATGTGTGTGATTATGACTGTTGTCGCTTACTGGGGAAAAGCTTGGTACTTAACGCCTATAGTCTATAGTTTTGCCATTATTAACTTGATGCTGTCAACGCTAATGCCCGGTGAGTTTATTACGCATCTTGAAGCTCGAGTACCACTTTTTGTTCATATTGGTCTAGCTTTGTTGAGCTATGCGACACTCCTTATTGCTGCTTTATATGCATTACAAGTGGCTTTAATTGACCATCAGCTAAAGAACAAAACCTTAAAATTTAGTCCAGATATGCCACCCATGATGGTAATTGAACGTAAAATGTTCCACATCACTCAAGTTGGGGTCATTTTGCTGACTCTGACCTTGTGTACTGGCTTTATTTATATGGATAATATTTTTGATAAAGAAAATATCCATAAATCGGTATTATCCGTCATTGCATGGTTTGTTTATATCACTCTACTTTGGGGGCATTTCCATGGAGGATGGCGAGGTAAGCGCGTCCTATTTTTCCATGTTGGTGGCTCAATCATCTTAACAATGGCTTTTTTTGGTAACCGTTTAATACAGGAGTTTATGGTATTTTGACGCAAATAAAGCCACGACTTTCACAATATAAGGAAACTTGTTTTGGATGATGTGTCCACGAGTACGCTAATCATCATATTGATTGTTTTAATTTTTATGTCAGCCTATTTCTCTGCATCAGAAACAGGGATGATGACGCTAAACCGTTATCGGTTAAAACATTTAGCAAAACAAGGTAATCGCTCAGCGATCCGCGTTGAAAAACTTCTTAAACACCCTGATAAGCTGTTAAGCCTAGTCCTTATTGGTAATAACTTAATCAACATAGTCGCTTCCGCATTAGCGACCATCATTGGTATGCGATTATATGGGAATGCAGGTGTAGCTATGGCTACAGGGATCCTGACTTTTGTGATCCTCATTTTTGCCGAAGTCATGCCAAAAACACTGGCAGCGCTGTACCCTGAAAAAATCGCATTTCCAAGTAGTTACCTCTTAAAACCATTACAAGTAGTCATGATGCCTATTGTTTTGGCATTTAATACTATTTCAGCGCTACTGTTACGCTGCATTGGGGTGAAGTCACTAACCGCAAGAACTGATGCGGTTAATAAGGAAGAGCTACGCACCATTGTTAACGAATCAAAGCATAAAATTAGCCGCCGAAATCAAGACATGTTGATTTCAATTTTAGACTTAGACAAAGTCACTGTTGGCGATATTATGCTGCCAAGGAATGAGATTGTTGGTATTGATGTCAATGATGACTGGAAATCAATCATTCGGCAGCTCACGCACTCCCCTCATGGCCGCATTGTGCTTTATCGCGACTCACTTGATGACTCTATTGGCATTTTACGCGTCCGTGAAGCATACCGTCTTATGATGGAAAAACGTGAGTTTAATAAGCAAAACCTAATTAAAGCTGCAGATAACATTTATTTTATTCCTAACAGTACACCATTAAATGTTCAGTTAGTTAACTTCCAGCACAATAAAGAAAAACTTGGGATCATTGTTGATGAATACGGTGAAATTCAAGGCCTTATCACTGTCGAAGATATATTAGAAGAGATAGTGGGTGACTTCACAACCTCGATGTCGCCATCTTTAGCCGAAGAAGTCTTGCCACAAAGTGATGGAAGCGTTCTTGTAGACGGTTCTGCTAATATTCGTGAGCTGAATAAGGCTTTTGATTGGAATCTCCCCATAGATGGCCCTAGGACGGTTAATGGCATGGTTTTAGAGGTCATTGGTGATATTCCACAGCTTGAAGAGCAAATCGTGGTGGGGCATTACCTTATCGAGGTATTAGCGATGAATGAAAATATCGTTAAACAGGTTAGGATCACACCTCTTACATTCAGTTCTCAAGTCCCCGACCTTTGATTTGGTCATAAACTTGCAATTTAATTCTCATATAAAATAAAAAGAGCCTTAATTGGCTCTTTTTATAGAGAATATTTGATAAAAACTAAACGTGTAGCTGTTCAAGTTTCTCTGCAGGTAATGCTAATTCATCATTTTTATTGATACCAATTTCTGATGCAAGAACATTACGTGCAATTTGCTGGGCTTCTTCCAGTGAGTGCATTTTGTATGTACCGCACTGATAGACATTCAATTCAGGGATCTTGTTTTGGTCTTTCACTTGCAAAACATCTTCCATTGCCGCTTTCCATGCATTAGCAACACGCAGTTCATCTGGCTGGCCAATAAGGCTCATATAAAAACCAGTACGGCACCCCATTGGTGAAATATCAATAATTTCAACACCATTTCCGTTGAGGTGATCACGCATAAAGCCTGCAAAAAGGTGCTCTAAAGTATGCGTCCCTTTTTCTGTCATGGCTTCTTCATTTGGTACAGTAAAACGCAAATCAAAAACTGTGATGGTATCACCGCTTGGTGTTTTCATGGTTTTTGCCACACGTACAGCAGGTGCTGACATGCGAGTATGATCGACAGTAAAGCTATCTAATAATGGCATTTCGTGACCTCCTCGAAAATAAAAAATATTTTCTAAAATAAATGAAACTATTTTGAAAATACAGAGTCTGAATTATTGAAAGACGCGCAATTTGTTATCATCCCTAATTCTCTAAGAGATTTTTTTTGGCCACCTAGAGTGGCCATTTCTTTTAGCGTCCTGCATGAATGCGTAGATAGTCCTCAAAGCTTTCGCTCTCACTTTGTTCCATCTTCGCTTGCTTCGCTATTGAAGCTAATCGTGCTTGCTCAAATTGCTCTTCAGTTATCACTTCATACGGCTCGTTCACTAACTGTTCAAAATATTTTTCAGCTAATTCTAACCCGTAACCACCAATACCTTTTTCTAACATTTCATCCATAACAAGCGCTGAATATGTAAGAGTTGGGTCTTTAAACATAGCAACAAATTGGTGACAAACTTCTTGATATTTTGCATCGCAACAAGTGTCTAGCACTTCAGCCACACGGATCAAGTCATTAAATAATTGCTGCCCAACGTCAACTAATGGTTTAACTTCGCTGCCACAACCGAAACCAATGACTTGGCCTGGTTTACGACCTTCAAGAATGACACGATTCCAGTTTTGACGGCAACAGTCTAATTCCTGAGCATTCATTTCAGGTGCATCAGCAAGTACACACCATATTAAGAATAGATCAACAAAACGAGCTTGCGTTTCATTAACGCCTATCGCACTAAATGGATTGATATCAAGTGAACGGACTTCAATGTACTCAATACCACCACGTAATAATGCGTCAGAAGGTGATTCATTGCCTTTAGGAACGCGTTTGGGCCGTATTGGGGCATAGAGCTCATTTTCAATCTGCAGCACATTCGTATTTAGTTGAATATATTTGCCGTCTTTTTTTACACCCAGTTTTTCAAATTCAGCTGAAGGCTTATGGATGGCTTTTTTCAGGTTCTCTACATATTCATCCAATTTATTGAATGTGATGTTTAAATCACTTTGTGATTTATTTGTATAACCTAAGTCACTCATGCGTAATGATGTCGCATAAGGCAAGTAATACGTACCACAGTCTGTTTTATCAAATGATAGCGTCGTATCCCTATCTTTCAAAAAAGAGCCGCAAATAGCTGGAGATGCGCCAAATAGATAAGGAATAACCCAACCAAAGCGGTAGTAATTTCTAATTAGACGTAAATAGCCTTCAGAAATTTTTTCTTTACCGCTTTCTTCGTCTTCAATACCCGCCCATGCTTGCCAAAATTCAATCGGCAAAGAGAAGTTATAATGCACCCCTGCTATCGTTTGCATCAAAGCACCATAACGATTTTTAAGGCCTTCGCGGTACAGCGTTTTAAACTGCCCCACATTAGAAGAGCCGTACTGCGCAAGAGTGATTTTATCTTCACTTTCAATAAAGCATGGCATACTCAGCGGCCACATTCTTTCATCTTGAAGGTGACGAGCTGTATAGCGGTGTAAATCTCGCAAAAAAGCCAAATTATGGCTAATGCTTTTATCTACAGGAGTAATAAATTCGAGTAAGGACTCCGCAAAATCTGTCGTGATCCATTTATGTGTTAAAGCTTTTCCCAGCCCTTCTGGATGCAAGGTCTCTGCAATTGCGCCTGTGGGGGTTACACGCAATGTTTCACGCTCAATACCACGTTGAATACCATTAAGTGTTTCTGGGTGCGCCTCTAACCATGAGAGCGCTTTCGATACGTCCGGGATCAAGTCGACCTCCCTCCTGTGATGTTAATTTATTTTATTAAGGCAATTACTTTAGCTTAAATCACATAAATTGTCGCTGTCTAGATGTGTGGTTTATGAGGGAATAAATCAAAGAGGTATAGAAAATACGATTTAATTAATTTTATGAATGGTAATTTTAGGCAAAAAAAACATCTCGAATCAGGAGTTTCTTAAAGATGGTGCATCCGGGAGGATTCGAACCTCCGACCGCTCGGTTCGTAGCCGAGTACTCTATCCAGCTGAGCTACGGATGCAAAATTCATTCGATTTGAAATCGATACATTCTCAATAACTTTTCTGAGTTAAATTAAAAGGTATTATTGATATGCTAAATTATTAGCTAAGAGATGGTGCATCCGGGAGGATTCGAACCTCCGACCGCTCGGTTCGTAGCCGAGTACTCTATCCAGCTGAGCTACGGATGCATACTTAATGCAAGATGTGCTGCTCTCTCAAACTTCTTTATCAACTTCTACTTCTATAAATCAACTTCTTAGTTACTGCTTTGTTTGGTTGCTAAAACCAAAACAAAACCCCATCAGATTCTCTCATAGGGTTAAAGATGGTGCATCCGGGAGGATTCGAACCTCCGACCGCTCGGTTCGTAGCCGAGTACTCTATCCAGCTGAGCTACGGATGCATAATCTAAAATGGCGGTGAGGGAGGGATTCGAACCCTCGATGCAGCTTTTGACCGCATACTCCCTTAGCAGGGGAGCGCCTTCAGCCTCTCGGCCACCTCACCATATTTTAGTTACACACGATTTGTTTTTTCAAACATCTCGTTGCTGTGTGGCGCACATATTACTTTCCTAGACTTAGAAGTCAAACAATTTTTCCAAACTTTTTGCATTCCGTTGTCTGTTTGCACATTTCACAAGCAAGATGCTTAGTTTAACACCGAAAAAGATATTTTTCAGCCCTTATGACACTAACTTTAGAAACAAAAATACAGAAAAAAAATTATTCTATAAGTGAATAAAAATGAGCTCACTGGATTGATTAGCCTATATTTCATACAAAGGAAAACAAGATTTCGTACAAGAAAACCGAAGACTAAACAATAAAGTGAGTTTGATGCTAGAGAATTATAAAAAACGAAAGGATATTTTTAGAAATAATGTGAGTAAGACAAGCGCCCATTCTTGCTGTGTGATCAATCATTGGACGCTTATTCATTATTATTGATTATCTGGTTGAGTCTTTTCAGCCTGGATCCGTTGATAAATTTCTTCACGGTGAACAGAAACTTCTTTTGGGGCATTAACACCAATACGAACTTGGTTGCCTTTGACACCCAATACAGTAACTGTTACCTCATCGCCTATCATGAGTGTTTCACCAACTCGACGAGTCAGAATAAGCATTCTTTGCTCCTTGAAATATTAAAAGAGTCGGGTCTCTAGGTATCCCCGCTATTGTCCATCACACACCGTGAAAACGTAAAGCAATGACATTCACCTAAAGCATTGATGCCATCAATACAAGCATTCTAATTATTTACAAGCAAAATATAGCACTACAAACGATACATTAACAATGCCGCAACAGATTAAAGTTGCCTCATATTTTAATGAGGCAACTTTGTAAGTGCTTACAGACGCGCTTCGACCCATTCTTCGACACTTGCCATAGCAGCAGGTAATGCGCTAACGTCAGTACCTCCCGCTTGAGCCATGTCTGGGCGACCGCCACCTTTACCACCTACCTGACTTGCAATATAGGAAATTAAGTCCCCTGCTTTAACTTTAGCAGTCAAATCATTAGTTACCCCAACGATCATACTGACTTTATCACCACTTGTTGTTGAAAGCACGATAATCGCTGATTTCAACTGATTTTTAAGGTCATCAACCATAGTTCTCAACAACTTAGGATCAGTATCCGCTAATTGAGTGACTAATAATTTGATGCCTTTCACGTCTTTCGCTTTACTACTTAGTGAAGCACTTTCTTGAGATGCTTGTTGATCTTTTAGTTGCACAATTTCTTTTTCGAGTTGGCGAGATTTGTCTAACGCCGCTTTTACTTTCTCGACAAGACTATTAATATCACCTTTCACTAAGTGTGCAATTGCTGAAAGTTGCTCTGACTGATTGTGAATGCTTTCAATCGCCATTGTGCCTGTAGTCGCTTCAATACGACGAACACCTGCAGCCGTACCAGATTCACTCAAGATACGGAATAAACCAATATCTCCTGTACGACGCGCATGTGTACCACCACATAACTCGATAGAAAAATCCCCCATACTCAGAACACGTACACGTTCCTCATATTTTTCACCGAATAATGCCATAGCACCTTTTGCTTTAGCGCCTTCTAAATCCATCAGTTCAGTTTCAATTTCTGAGTTTTTACGGATTTGTGCATTCACAATATCTTCTACTTGACGTAGTTGCTCTTGTGTCATCGCTTCAAAATGAGAGAAGTCAAAACGCAAGTATTTGTCATTAACCAATGAACCCTTTTGAGAAACATGGTCGCCTAATACTTGGCGTAATGCCGCATGCAGTAAGTGTGTTGCTGAGTGATTTAAACGGATCGCATCACGTCTAGCGCTATCCACAACAGCGGTAATTCTATGGTTAACAACCAGTGAACCCGCCTCTACCTTACCAATATGCCCAATTGCTTGACCATATTTTTGTGTATCAGTGACTTTAAAGCTCGCATTGTCATTATTTAAGTAACCAGTATCACCGACTTGCCCACCAGACTCTGCATAAAATGCAGTTTTATCTAGTATAACTAAGCCTTCTTCACCCGCATTCAAACTGTCTACAGGTTGGCCATCTTTATATAATGCAGTAATAGTGGCTTGTTGCTCATCATATTGATAACCGGAGAATTCACTACGCTTATCAACTTTAATTAAAGAGTTATAATCCGCACCAAAACCACTGGATTCGCGCGCACGACGACGCTGGTCTTCCATCGCCCGCTCAAAACCTTCTTCGTCGACTTTAATATTGCGCTCACGGCAAACATCTGCCGTTAAATCGATTGGGAAGCCATAGGTGTCATATAAGCGGAATGCCGCTTCACCATCCAGAGTATCCCCTTTCAGTGAAGCAAGTTCTTCATCTAATAATTGAAGACCGCGTTCTAACGTGCGTGCAAATTGCTCTTCTTCGGTCTTGAGAACTTTTTCAACCATAGCTTGCTGGCGTGCAAGTTCATCGGCCGCAGGCCCCATGACTTTAATCAATGGCGCGACTAATTTGTAGAAGAAAGTGTCTTTGGCACCAAGCATATAACCGTGACGAACAGCACGTCGAATAATACGACGCAGAACATAACCACGACCTTCATTTGATGGAATAACACCATCACTGACAAGGAATGCACAAGAACGAATGTGGTCAGCAATAACGCGTAATGATTTATTCTCTAAATCCGTCGCACCTGTTGCTTTAGCTGCCGCAGCAATAAGGTCACGGAAGATATCAATTTCATAGTTTGAATTAACGTGCTGCAATACCGCAGAAATACGCTCTAAGCCCATTCCTGTGTCAACTGAAGGTTTTGGTAGAGGCTCCATTGTCCCGTCAGACTGACGGTTAAATTGCATGAAGACTAAATTCCAAATTTCAATATAGCGGTCACCGTCTTCTTCTGGGCTTCCTGGAGGGCCACCCCATATATGGTCACCGTGATCATAGAAAATCTCGGTACATGGACCACAAGGACCGGTATCACCCATTTGCCAGAAGTTATCTGACGCATATGGTGCGCCTTTGTTATCACCAATACGAATAATACGCTCAACTGGAATACCAATTTCTTTATTCCAGATATCATAAGCTTCATCGTCAGTTGCGTAAACGGTTACCCACAACCTTTCTTTTGGTAAGTTAAACCATTCTTCGCTAGTCAATAACTCCCAAGCAAAACGGATAGCGTCATGCTTAAAGTAATCGCCAAAGCTAAAATTGCCTAACATTTCAAAAAATGTATGGTGGCGGGCGGTATAGCCCACATTTTCTAAGTCGTTATGTTTACCACCTGCACGCACACAGCGTTGCGCGGTTGTCGCTCGGGAATATGCTCTTTTATCCAGACCAAGAAATACATCTTTGAACTGGTTCATCCCTGCGTTTGTGAACAATAGTGTAGGGTCATTATTTGGCACTAGTGAACTACTAGAGACCACTTGATGACCTTTTGTATGAAAAAAGTCGAGAAACGCTTGACGGATCTCAGCGGTGCTTTTACTCATATTTATCCCGATATCAAGCTGGAAACAGAATTACGAATTGTTGAGATGGAATGTAACATCACCTCTAATCAACTCTCCGATTAAAAAGTGACTGATAAGATAAAGTCTCTTTGTGCAGAAGTAAAATATAGATACATCCATTCGCAGCTTTCATTGTAAAGCGTCTAGATATTTTCTGAAAGTATGTTTATACCTTGCACTGGTGTATTTTTCCACAGAAAAACTGTTCAATAAACTATTAATGTAATAGGTTAAAAATAAAATAGGCGCCACCACATCAGCGGATCGCCTATAATTTGCTTATTAATCAATTAATTAGATTAAAATTAAAATTCTTCTGGTGTTTCTTCTTCATCAGCATCACTGATAAAGTCTGTTGCTGCACTACTAAATTCACCAGTGTGATTCAATAACATTTCACGCAGTTTGGTATCAATTTCTTGAGCGACTTCAGGGTGCTCTTTTAAATAATTTGTTGAGTTAGCTTTACCTTGGCCAATTTTATCGCCGTTATAACTATACCAAGCCCCTGCTTTTTCAATTAACTTATGTTTTACACCTAAGTCAATTAACTCGCCGAAGGTATTAATACCTTCACCATACAAAATTTGGAATTCAGCTTGTTTGAACGGTGCTGCAACTTTGTTTTTTACCACTTTAACGCGAGTTTCACTACCGACGATTTCTTCGCCATTTTTAACAGCACCAATACGGCGGATGTCTAAACGAACAGATGCGTAGAATTTTAATGCATTACCACCTGTTGTTGTTTCTGGGTTACCAAACATAACACCAATCTTCATACGAATTTGGTTGATAAAGATCAGTAAGGTATTAGATGTTTTTAAGTTACCAGCTAACTTACGCATTGCTTGGCTCATCATACGAGCAGCTAGGCCCATATGTGAATCACCAATTTCACCTTCAATTTCAGCTTTTGGTGTTAATGCAGCAACGGAGTCAACGATGATCACATCAACCGCACCTGAGCGAGTTAATGCATCACAAATTTCTAGCGCTTGCTCACCGGTGTCCGGTTGAGAACATAGTAAGTTATCGATATCAACGCCTAATTTTTTAGCATAGATAGGGTCTAAAGCGTGTTCAGCATCGATGAAAGCACATGTTTTACCACTACGTTGCGCTGCAGCAATAACTTGCAGAGTTAGTGTTGTTTTACCTGAAGATTCAGGGCCGTAGATTTCAACAATACGACCTAGTGGCAAGCCACCAGCACCCAATGCAACATCAAGGGATAAGGAGCCTGTTGAGATAGTTTCAACATCCATAGAGCGGTCTTCACCAAGACGCATAATGGAACCTTTACCAAATTGCTTTTCAATTTGGCCTAATGCTGCTGCAAGTGCTTTTTGTTTGTTTTCATCAATAGCCATGTTTACTCCCTAAGTGCAATGATTTGACCACTGCAAATAAAACGATTGAATTCGGTTTGTTGAAATTAATTATACTGTATAATCATACAGTATCAAGGAAATTTTTAACTTAACTGCTTTAAAAGTGTTTCAAGTATATAAAGTGTTGATTGAAAACGAACTTCATTTCTGTTTCCTTGAAACACTTGATGTTGTGTTGTGACTAATACCGTTTGGTCTGCCTGTTTCTGTGCAAAACCAAACCATACTGTACCAACAGGTTTTTCTACACTACCGCCCCCAGGGCCTGCTATTCCACTAACTGAAACAGCAAAATCTGCACAGGCTTCTTGTAAAGCGCCTGTCGCCATTTCAGTAACGACTTGTTGGCTTACAGCTCCATACTGCTGTAAAGACTCATCTTTAACACCGATCATTTGATGCTTTGCTTCATTACTGTATGTCACAAAGCCACGCTGAAAATAATCTGAGCTACCCGATATATCGGTTAAAACTTTGGCAACCCAGCCCCCGGTACATGACTCTGCGGTTGTGACTGTTTTACCCTGTTCTTTCAGTTTCAGCCCAACCTGAATACTCAGAGTTTCAAGCCGCTTCTCATCTATCATGATGTTATCTACCTTTATGCCATTTTTTTACGAGCGCGATCCCAAACCCATAAACCCGCAATCGCAATTGCGAATACAGCACCGAAACCAATACCGGCATTCACAACTGACAAACCTGCTTTAATTGCTAATGAGTACAAGCCTAACATAATTAGCATTGCACTATTTTCACCTAAATTTTGTACTGCAATCGCATTCCCTGCTCCAACAGTTTCCTTCCCTTTTTCTTGCAATAATGCATTCAACGGAACGACAAATAAACCGCCGAAGATCCCAAGGATGATTAAAATAAAATAGGATGGAATAATATTAGTTTGCAACGAAAGTAACACCACCATCACACCTATAATAACTCCCGCAGGAATGCAGCGATAAACCGTTTTTAAGGTAATAAACTTGGCAGCAAGCCCGGCTCCTGCAACTATTCCCACGGCAACCATCGCATTTAAAATAGTCGGCGTTGTGTTGTCTTGTAATCCCAATGCCACAGGCACCCATGCAACGAGCAGAAAACGCAGCGTTACCCCAGCCCCCCAGAACAAGCTGGTTCCAACTAGTGAAAAACGGCTTTCTTGGTTAGCCCATAGCACCCGGCAGGCATTGAAAAAAGAAGTAATTAACAGTTTAAGATCCCAACCTTTTCCAGGCCTCGCGGCAGCTAAGTGTGGGATGAAAAAATTCGCAATAACGGCTAACGCATACAATACAGCACATGTGCCTAGCGCTAAGATTAAGTTAATATCAGAAAGCATTCCTCCAACAACCGATCCCACTAAAATGGCTGCGATTGTTGAAGCCTCCATGACACCATTGGCCTTAACAAGGTTATCTCCACCTGTGAGCTCACCTAAAATACCGTATTTAGCTGGTGAATATGAAGCCGCGCCGATTCCTACTAACCCATAGCAAAGGAATGGATTTAGCCCAAAACAAATCCCTAATGCCCCAATAAACTTAAAGATGTTAGAAAACAACATCACTCGGCCCTTTGAGAACCTATCTGCAATTTGCCCAACAAATGGCGCTAAAACGATGTAAGTGAAAACAAACACCATTTGTAAGATAGGATGACTCCATTCAGGATAAAACTCGGCTTTAAGTTGGGCTAATATGGCAAATAATAAAGCATTATCTGCAAATGCAGAAAGAAACTGTGAAGCAAGTACAGCTTTCATTCCTCTGCTCATTAACGGTACATTGGAAGCATTCTCTTGCATGTTATTCATCCTTTAATGCCATTTGCTTTAATGTGACAAAATCCGTTTTACCACTACCTAGTACTGGCAATTCTTTAACAAAACGAATATCACGTGGAACCGCTAACTCGGTTAACCCTTTGCTCTTGGCTGCGCTGGATAATGCGCTACGGTCTAGTTCTTTATCTGTTGTGAACAAAACAAGCGCTTCACCTTTACTGCTATCTGGCTTTGTAACCACACCGTGATTTGCATTAGGAGAAAGAGATGCCACCATTTGCTCAATACTTTCGAGAGAAACCATTTCACCCGCAAGTTTAGCAAAACGTTTAACACGGCCTTTTATCGTACAGAAATTTTTATGATCTAGTTCAACGATATCACCTGTGTCGTACCAACCTTCCTCTATTTCACCTTGTGCATTTTCAGCTCGTGGTGTTTCAAGTACCCCAGGCGCTTCCACACGCAAATACCCTTTCATGATATTTGGGCCTTTAAGCTGTAATTTACCACCTTGTTCAATACCAGAAATGGGGATAATTCGCGCTTCCATTTCGGGTAAAATTTGCCCTACAGAGCCTTCTTTAGCGGCCATTGGCACATTAATTGAAACAATAGGTGCACACTCAGTTACCCCATAGCCTTCAAGAATTCGGATGCCAAATTTATCGAACCAGATTTTTTTGGTTTTATCTGATAATTTTTCTGCGCCCGCAACCACATAACGCAAACGTGCAAAATCATACTGATGAGCAAATCGTGCGTAGTTACCTAAAAAGGTTGATGTTCCAAATAATACCGTACAGTTTTTGTCATAGACTAATTCAGGAATGATCCGGTAATGTAATGGGCTTGGATAAAGGAAAACTCGGCTACCTGAAAATAGAGGGATAAATAAGCCAACCGTCAAACCAAATGCGTGAAATAATGGAAGTGACGACATAAAGCGGTCACGAGGTGTAAAATCGGCGATCGTTTTAATTTGTTCTACGTTTGCCATCAAGCTGGCATGGCTGTGAACAACACCTTTCGGTGTACCTTCCGAGCCGGATGTGAATAAAACAATCGCTTCATCGGACGGCTTTCGGGGAATAATGGCTTTTTTAGGATTAAATAAGTGCTTAATAATCCATATTTTATCTTGCCATGTTACCGTGTCTTTTAAATCTTCAAGGTAAATCCAACTTGCTTCTGGCACTTGTTCTGGAATATGCGTTAAGTTGCCTTTTTCCAAAAATTGGCGGGAAGTAAAGACCACTTTCGCTGCTGAAGCTTTTAAAGCGTTACTAATACCGTGACTGCCCGCAGTGTAATTAAGCATGGCAGGTACTCGGCCTCTCATTAAAGCGCCAAAAATCGCGGCTGCGGTGACTGTCGCATTTGGCAATAATAGGCCAACTCTTTCATTTTCATGAGTATAGCGTTCAATAATACGACCAACCCCTAAGGTTTTTTTCAATAGAGATTGATATGAATCCTCTTTAAATGCGATGTCTTCAATACAAGGCGTGCGGCGCCCAAAAAACTGAACACTTTGAATAAATTCTTCAACTAATGTGACTTGTGGTAAACAAGACATACGTGCGGACTTCATGATTTGGTACAGATTTTCACCAGCCAGAGCACGACGCTCTACCGCTCTAGGAGCTTCTGGCATTGGAATTTCTTGTGCTGGCAATATATGCAATGTGATCTTCGGGAACCATTTTAATGGAAAAATTCCTTTCAGCCGCCCAAAATGGCTATATTGTGCACCTTCTATACGAATAGGAACAACTTTTGCTTCTGACTTTGCTGCCACAAAAGCCGCTCCTTCGTATATTTTCATTAAAGAGCCATGAACCGAAATTCGGCCTTCTGGGAAAATAACTATTGGGCGCCCTTTTTCTACCTCTTTAACTAGATGACGAATACCTAGAGGGTTGGCAGGATCAAGAGGGACAATATCCGCATAGGGCTTAAGGCGCTTCACCATTTTCGGTGTGGCAAATGTTGAATAAACAGCAAATACAGGTTTGACAGGCAAAAAAAGTGCGATTAATACACCATCTAGGAAAGAAACATGATTGGGCGTAATTAAGCATTTATCTTGATTAAATTCTTTCGCGTCGCCAATAACTTGTACGCGAAACAAAAATTTAAGTACTGTTTTGACTATCTTTGCCAACATAATGAGTCCCTATACTATGATTATATTTTTATATATTAGTGTGATACGACTATACCTTTAGTGACTTCTATCTTACTGAGCTACTCCCTTTACTCTAATTAGTATATTCCGAAAACACCGCTGGCTTATCACTCATGAGTTTAAGTTAAATCATTAAGTTGTGCGATGATGTCGTCGACAGGCTGTGCCGCATCAATAATATGATGTGCTGTCGCACGGTAGATAGGCTCCCTTTGTTGCATTACTTCTTCAATTTCTTCAACTAAAGATTTTCCTGTCAAACTTGGTCGCTGATCCGCTTGCGGTTCCGCAGCGAGGCGTTTTGCTAAAACTTCAGGGTGGGTATTTAAGTAAATCACGGTGCCGTTATTACGCATAATTTGCTGATTTTCTTCTGCAAGAACAAGCCCCCCACCAGTTGAAACAATCATATCGCTTTGCGTAATCGACTTAAGGACGTCAGTCTCTAGCTGGCGAAAGTAATCCCAACCGTGCTGTTCAACAATTTCTGCAATACTTTTTCCCGCTTTTTCTAAAATCAATTTATCTGTATCAACAAATTGATAACCTTTAGATTCTGCAAATTTTTTACCAATTGTGGTTTTACCCGAACCTCTTGGACCGATAATGTAAAACATTAAATTTCATCCCATCATCATAAATACTAAGCAATACCGATTACAAATTTGCTTATGATAAACTGCCTAGTTTGGCAAATAAAAAAAGAAAGCCACACAAGTGTGGCTATCTCATCATTTTTACTCATTATGGACGACTTAAAAAGTCACCATACCCGATCCATTTGTACGTTGTTAGTGCATCTAACCCCATAGGGCCACGTGAATGTAATTTTTGCGTACTCACTGCGACCTCTGCACCTAAACCAAACTGCCCACCATCGGTAAAGCGAGTGCTTGCATTAACATATACCGCGGCTGAATCTACACATTGAACGAAATAGTCAGCTTGGTGAATAGATTCTGTCAAGATAGCATCAGAATGGGCTGTACCATAATGACGAATATGGTCGATAGCCGCGTCAATATCATCAACAATGTCTACGTTAAGATCCAGTGATAGCCACTCATCGACAAGGTTTTCAGGTTTTACATCAACAACTTTAGCTGGGCCTTGTTTTAGCAATGGAAGCGCTTTTTCACTCGCATGTAATGTGACTTGTTGCTGTGCCATTTTTTCACTTAAAAACGGCAGAAATTCATTCGCAATCTCTTTATGAACTAATAATGTTTCCAGTGAATTACAAGCGCTTGGGCGCTGAACTTTTGCATTAATAATCACGTTAATGGCTTTATTAAAATCTACCGATTTATCAACAAATGTATGGCAAACACCAATTCCCCCAGTAATTACTGGGATCGTTGATTGCTCACGACATAATTTATGTAAACCCGCACCGCCGCGAGGGATTAGCATATCCACGTAGCGATCTAATTTGAGTAATTGCGCAACTAATTCACGGTCAGGGTTATTAATAGCTTGTACTGCATCTGCTGGCAAGCCGCTATTTTCCAATGCTTTTTGAATAACTTCCACCACCGCAAGGTTAGTATGATGCGTCTCTTTCCCGCCACGTAAAATGACCGCATTACCTGTCTTTAAACATAACGAAGCCACATCAACGGTGACATTAGGGCGGGCTTCATAAATGACACCGACAACCCCCAATGGGACACGGCGGCGCTGTAAATTTAAGCCGCTATCCAATTGGCTTCCATCAATGATTTGCCCAACAGGATCAGCTAATTGGCATACTTTTCTAACATCATCAGCAATACTTTTTAAACGCTCTGGCGTCAGCAATAAGCGGTCTTGTAACGCCTCAGTCATACCGCTTGCTTTTGCCTGCGCCATGTCTTTTTGATTCGCTGCAAGTATAACTGCATTATCTTGTTCTAGTAGATCTGCAATTTGTAATAGTGCTGCATTTTTTTGTTTGGTACTTAACTGAGCTAATTGCCATGAAGCAACCCTTGCAGCCTTACCCATTGTCTCTAACATAATTAACTCACTATCATATCATCACGATGAACAGCCACAGAACCGTGTTCATAGCCAAGTATTTTGCTGATTTCTTGTGAATGGTGCCCAGCAATCATTCTAAGTGCATCACTGTTATAGTGGCTGACCCCATGAGCAAGATCTTTCCCTGCCATATTACGAATACGGATCACTGCGCCTCGGGAGAAATCGCCTTCAATCTTCTTAATACCTTTTGGCAATAATGAACTGCCTTTTTCCATAATTGCCAGTTGTGCACCATCATCAATGTACACATCTCCAGCTGCTGGAGCACCGAAAATCCAACGTTTACGATTTTCCATTGGATTTTTTTGCCCATAAAAACGGGTACCAACTGGAAGATTTTCAATAACCGCATTAATAACATCCGGTTTATTGCCTGCTGCAATGATAACATCAATTCCTGCACGACCCGCGACATCTGCTGCTTGTAATTTAGTTGCCATTCCACCGGTTCCTAACCCGCTAACGCTTCCCCCCGCCATTTCGCGAAGTTCATCATTGATACCATACACTTCAGGGATCAATTTTGCATTTGGATTACTGCGTGGATCAGCATCATATAAGCCTTCGATATCTGTCAATAATAGCAGTTTATCTGCATCGCCAAGAATCGCGGCCAAAGCGGATAGATTGTCATTATCACCGACTTTGATTTCTGCGGTAGCCACAGCATCATTTTCATTGATAACTGGAATGATTCCGTTATCTAGCAGTGCTTGCAAGGTATCTCGTGCATTTAAGAAACGTTCTCTGTCTTCTAAATCGGCTCGTGTCAGTAACATCTGCCCGATATGAATGCCATAAATGGAGAATAACCGTTCCCATAACTGGATTAAACGACTTTGACCGACCGCCGCAAGCAACTGTTTAGATGCTATGGTAGCCGGCAGTTCGGGGTAATTTAAGTGTTCGCGACCTGCGGCAATTGCCCCAGAAGTCACAATAATAATACGATGCCCTTTTTCATATTGCTGCGCGCACTGCCTAACCAGCTCAACAATATGAGCTTGATTTAAACGGCGCGAGCCCCCTGTTAATACACTGGTCCCTAATTTAACTACCAGCGTCTGGCTATTTTTCATCATTTTTCTGCCATTAGGATTAATAAACCAAAAAGTAGGTATCATTTTTATCAGGAGAAGCGCGTTATGCCAACAGGCATAACGCAAAATTCAACAAAAGTTGGTTTAAAACAAATTTATGCGCTTAATTCCAGTTTTAATTCTGTCATTAGCGGGGAGGGAAAGAGGCTTAACTCAAGTTCAGATAGTTGTTTTGCAAGAGCTTGGTGAAAAGACACTAAATTTTGCTCTGTCGCCTCAATGGTTGGTGCATCTTTTAATGCTTTAACTTGCCAACTACCATGGCTGTTGTATAGGCCCAAATGATAAGTAAATTCAAACCCCTTATCAGTTGCAACCAATTTTAGCCACCACCCCCAAAATTCACGTTTTTCTGGGGCAATATTTGCATTCACGCAAACAACGAGGCTATCGAATATATAACAGCCATTTAAACATTGTTTTTCACGTAAATAAGGTCCTATCGAAGCAAACTTCTTTAAATACTTTCCATTTGAGTAATCAGTCGGTAAAGCCATGTTAAGGATCTCCTTCTTGGGAAGACACCTTTTTAACAAATGGGAAAAAATAAGCAAGTTATTAAATAAAATTAAAGTATTTTTGCTTTTAACCAATTAGTAGTTTCACTTAGCGCCTTTTCAAAATTAGCAAAAACGGGCTGGCTTGGTAGCATTATCGTGTCAGCATCCATCGATGAACGTCGAATTAAATCAGACTCTGCTTTGGGGCTGTAAATATCATCTTTAAGACTAACCGATAGCATTGGGACCTTACTGCGCCGCCCCAAAAGCCCTTGATTTTTAAGTGAATAGCAACTTAATTCATGACGTAAAGCAGAACCATCAACTTGATAAACACCCAAACGACTGGCGAATACATCCAAAACCATCCGAGGAATATCTTGTTGATATTTCTCTTCATGCAATAAACTGTGGACAATTGGCCCTATGACAGCAACCGCTTTAATCTTATCAGGGCACATATAAGCTAATCTTAACGCTATATTTGCGCCAAAACGCATACCAACGATGCCAAAACGCGTATGGTCAATCCAAGCAATATCCCCAAGCTGGCGAACGATTTGCTCATGTAAGGTGCTCGTTTCCTGCGTAAGCTTGTGTTTAACCGAATAACCAATTGACGGCATATCCAGTGTTAGCATTGCAATACCGAGTGGTTCGAGGTAGTCGCGAAAATAGCGACAAAAATCAATCTGTAAGCTATCTAACATGCCACAGATCATCACTGTCGGATAAGGCCCTTGCCCCTGTGAAGGAATATGTAAAAAGCCACAGACTTCTTTTCCACCATCAACTTTAAATGGAATTTTCTTTAAGCGATATTGAGAAAATTTTGCTGCGCTATCATACGCTTTACAAGCCAACAAAATAGCTTGGTCAGCCAGCTCGTCACCTTTAATAAAAGGATAAGCTGCAATGCTGTACAAATTAGCAGAACGCAACCAAGCATCCCCTGCTTCTGCACCTTTTTCAAACTCTAACGCTTTTTGCTGCCAATGCATGGCTTGCTGGGACCATTCAAAACACCAGTTTCCACGACGATTACCAATGACTGTATCCAATAAATTATCATCACTACGCTCAGCATCTGAGATAGCAATACGGCTTAGCACCTCTTCAATTTCTAAGGCGTCTATTCCCCGCCAAATCCACATTAAGCGATTAATCATACGATACCAACCCGCATGATGGGAGCCACTTAACACACTGTGTTCTTTAATTTGAGAAATTGTTTGAGATGAATAAGAGACTAATGTTGATGTTTCAACTTGTCTGACTTTAGGTTTGAAAAGTTTTTCTGAAAGGTTTTGCTGAGTCATCCCTATTTCCTTGTCGATCAGAGTTGAATTTGGCCAAAAATAAAGGGAATGCAAAAATGCACTCCCCAAATTATATCGTGTTTAGCTCAAAAATTTTAGGTATTAATGTGTTTTTGCAATCAATAAAACCTATAACGCTTTATAATTACAATGTTTTCACCTAAAACGCTCATGAAAAACAGATTTATTTATCTTGTTCACACAATGGTTTAACAAAAACGACACCCATGTCCCATGGTTGTTCGATCCATGTGTCTTGTGGAATATCAACTACGTAGTCATCAACTAATGGACGGCCTGCAGGTTTTGCAAAGATGGTGACAAAATGTGCTTTAGGGTACATGTTACGGATAGCTTGAGCTGTGCCGCCTGTATCCACCAAATCATCAATGACAATATAGCCTTCACCATCACCTTCAGCACGTTTAATCACGGTTAATTCGCGCTGGTTGTCATGGTCATAGCTAGAAATACAAACGGTGTCAACGTTACGAATACCAAGTTCGCGTGCAAGCAGTGCTCCAGGAACAAGGCCACCACGGCTAACCGCGATAATACCGGTCCATTGTTCTACTGGTAATAAACGTTGTGCGAGTTTACGGGCATGTATTTGCAACATATCCCACGTTACGACATATTTTTCGCTCATAAAATTCGGGTCCCGACTGCTGAGTAAATCTGAAAAGTGTCTTGCGGAAAAAAGGTTGCGCGAGATTATAGTGATTTGGCCGGTTAAAAACCAGCAAAAAGCACCATTCGCCATTAATTATTATCATTTACACTGTCCATTGCTCAAAAGAAAGTGTTATCCTGAGTTTATAAAAGAGGCAGCCTTTAATTCGAAACTTCAGGCTGTTAGGTCATAATTACAGCAATATTCCTTTTAAAATTGAAGCTGAAATTAACGTTGGTTGCCAATCAGCTCCTACTGAGTTATTCAGGATATTATCCCTAAATAGTTCAATTTGTAGCTAGGCGGCAAATGAGTAAATCCTAGGAGCATACATAAGTATGTGACTGGGATTTATGAATGAAGCCAACAACGCTACAGATTGAAATATAAAGGGAAAATAAAAGGAGAGAGACGTGTCTGAGCTAGCTACATTATCCCCCCAACCGCTATGGGATATCTTCGCTAAAATCTGTTCTATCCCACACCCTTCGTATCACGAAGAAGCCTTAGCCGCACATATTGTTGATTGGTCAAAACAAAAAGGCTTTCACGTTGAACGTGATGAAGTGGGTAATATTCTGATCCGTAAACCTGCAACCCCTGGTTATGAAAACCGCAAAGGCGTTGTTTTACAAGCTCACTTAGACATGGTGCCACAGAAAAATAACGACACGGTACATGACTTTAAAACAGATCCAATTCGTCCATATGTTAATGGTGAATGGGTCACCGCTGAAGGAACCACTTTAGGTGCTGATAACGGCATTGGCTTAGCTTCTGCGTTGGCTGTTCTTGCTGATGATAGTGTTGAGCATGGGCCAATGGAAGTTCTTCTGACCATGACTGAAGAAGCCGGCATGGAAGGTGCGTTTGGCTTGAAAGCAGGCTGGTTACAAGCCGATATTCTGATTAACACCGACTCAGAAGAAGAAGGTGAAATTTACATGGGTTGTGCTGGTGGGGTTGACTTTACCTCTACGTTTGACCTGACACGTGAAGCATTACCACAAGGCTATAAAACCTTCACAATGACCCTAAAAGGCCTAAAAGGTGGGCACTCTGGTGGTGATGTACATTTAGGCTTAGGTAATGCCAATAAGCTGTTAGCACGTTTTCTAGCTGGCCACGCAGAAGATTTAAACCTAAAACTATTAGATTTCAGAGGTGGTACTGTTCGTAACGCCATTCCTCGGGAAGCTTACGCCATTATTGCCGTTCCTGCGAACAAAGTCGCTGAGTTAACTGCCCTAAGAGCTCGTTATGAAGATATTCTGAAAAATGAATTAGCCGTCGTTGAGCCTAACCTTGTTCTGCTACTAGATGAAACGCAAAGCGAATTAAAAGCCCTTTCTGATGATTGCCAAAAGCGTTTTGTTTTCTTCTTAAATGCAGCACCGAACGGTGTAATTCGCATGAGCGACGTAGCTATTGGCGTGGTTGAAACGTCACTTAATGAAGGTGTGGTACGCCTAACTGAAGATAAAGCAGAAATTATCTTCCTTGTTCGCTCACTTATCGATAGCGGCAAGAACTACGTTGTTAACATGCTGACATCTATCAGTAAATTAGCACAAGCCCAATATCGAGCAGAAGGCAGTTACCCTGGTTGGCAGCCCGATGCAGACTCACCAGTGATGCATTTAGTCAGTGATACCTACAACAAACTATTCGGTAAAATTCCTAATGTGATGGTGATCCACGCAGGCCTTGAGTGTGGCTTATTCAAAAAGCCTTACCCAGACATGGATATGGTTTCAATTGGGCCAACTATTCGTGGTGCGCACTCCCCTGATGAGCGTGTGCATATTGCAAGCGTTGGTGAGTATTGGAAATTATTAACTGCGGTTTTAAAAGCAATTCCAGTTAAAGAATAAACAACTAATTAATTGTAAATCAAACACCTATCATACGATGGGTGTTTTTTAAAATTCAAGTAATAATTGCCGTTCAAGCTGAGGACTTTGCAGCATCACATGCAAACCAACTAACCGAACACCACGCCCTAAGCGGCGATTATCCCAAACTTGTTTCGCTATTTGTACCAAATCTTGTTTATTGAGAACTGGGTATACATGTTCTTGTGTCGTTTGCTGAAAGTCTGCAAATTTAAATTTTACACCTTGGCGAGCAATACGAAGGTCAGGCTTTACCTTTGCTAAACGCAGTTGGAGTTCATCGTATAATTTATCCAACAACGGCAAGCAATCTTCCCATTGATAGATATCTTCTGTAAGTGTACGTTCAACTCCTACCGATTTCCTAAGCCTATCAGGGTTAATAGCACGCTCATCGATACCATGGCATCGATCCCAAAGTACCTGCCCGAATTTACCCATGCTTTTAACCAATGTAACAACATCATATTTTTGGACGTCAGCACAAGTGAGTAACCCCATATCCGCTAATTTCTGAGCGGTTACCTTACCCACGCCAGGAATTTTTTTAAGGGGCAAGCTAAGAATAAATTGATCCATATTTTGCGGCGTGATCACGAATTGGCCATTGGGTTTATTCATATCTGAAGCTATTTTCGCCAAAAATTTTATTGGCGCTATCCCCGCTGAAGCGGTTAATTGCAGTTCATCAAAGATTTGCTGGCGAATGGCCTCAGCAATTAGCGTTGCAGAGCCATGTAATTGCGTACAATCAGTGACATCCAAATAAGCTTCATCAAGAGAAAGTGGTTCTATGAGGTCAGTATAGCGAGCAAATATTTTTCGAATATACAGGGAGGTTTCTTTGTAAAGTGCCATATGCCCAGGAACCACTTTCAAGTGAGGGCAAAGCCTAAGTGCAATCGCAGTAGACATCGCACTGTGAACACCGTAGCGACGGGCTTCATAATTTGCAGTACTAATAACGCCTCGGCGATCTGCGCTTCCCCCCACTGCAATGGGGACATTACGAAGGCTTGGGTCGTCACGCATTTCGATCGCTGCATAAAAGCAGTCCATATCAATATGAATAATTTTACGCACGGGTTAACTCTGCCAATCAAACACCTGATTAAATATACAGTATTTTTATTAGCCATGCAATTATTGTCACATCACCATAAAATTGACGAATGAAAAAGCTAACTCCATGATAATTACGTAATTCATATTATTGCAATAATCATCTGCCAAGCTATCCAACTCTAGATTCGGCTTAAAGTTTGTCTTAAAAATAAGTATTACTACTTACTTTTAAACAAAAAAGTAATAAAAAGAGTTGTTTTACCAACAACAATATCTTGAAAAACTATTTATGGATCATCTCTATGGCAATTATATCAACATCAAAATATGTTAAATTTATGGCTCCTCTCATTATGCTGCTTGCTAGCCAAACAGTTTTCGCACTATCCCCTAATTTAGCGCTATCCCCTAAAATTGTAGCTCACCGTGCAGGAACAGCAGATGCACCAGAAAACACAATTTATGCCATTGATTTAGCCAAGCAAAATAATGCCGATGCTATTTGGCTTACCGTTCAACTTAGTAAAGATAATCAATTAGTCCTATATCGTCCGAGTGATCTAGATTCATTGACGGACAAAAAAGGTAACGTATCTGCTTATATAGTAGAACAACTCAATCATGTCAATGCTGCTTATAAGTTTAGTCAAAAACATAATCAGCAATTCCCCTTACAAAAAACAACTATCACTACACTAAAAAATATTCTGCAAAAATACCCAGACACAACTTTCTACGTAGATTTAAAATCCCCTGACGCCAACCCTGATATTCAAGCAAAGGCGATTTTAGCCCTCTTAGATAAAACTAATGCATTTAACCAAGTACGTTTTTATTCCACTAATGATGAATTTTTAAAAGCACTCAAATCCCTTTCTCCAAAGATCCCATTATTTGAAAGTCGTGATGAGACTCGCACCCTGTTGGCAAATGTTGTGATGAACCATCAATGTTCAATAGAAAATGACAAAACAACAACTCGCTGGTATGGCTTTGAACTACATCGTAAAGTTGAAGTGGTCGAAAAATATACTTTAGGCGAAGCACGCTCGCCAGCAACCCTTTCATGGGATAAAGAAGCCATTGACTGTTTTAGAAAAAATGGTAATGCCTATATCATTGTCTTTGGTGTTAATACTGACAGTGACTACCAACTCGCAAAAGAAATTGGTGTTGATGCTGTAATGGTTGATTCCCCAAAAGCATTTAAAAAATAATCTAATAACATCACCTAAGCTATTATTACTTTAATAATAGCTTAGGAATTAAATCACATCTTAAAAACATTCTTTTCATCAATTAATAATAATTGTTCTTAATTTACTGCTATAGAAAACTTGATATATTTAATCCATCACAAAAATTCTATTTAAAATAATTTAAAAAAGGCTTTATATGTCAAATATTGGAACAATGATTGTCGAGAATTATTGGAATGAAACATTAAGGAAAGTTGAAATACATTATCATAATAGTGATAACCCCTATGATAATGTGTTTATATTTTATAATCTAGCACATGCCACATCTAGCTCTAACGTAAATTCATTCCCTTACTCAACAACAGGTAAAAGTGCTTGGAAAGCTAAAATTACTACGAAAAGTAATGAACTGTGGAGTAGTGGTGATTTTTTACCTTGCCAAATTAACAACAATGATAATGGAAAGGTCACGATTAGATTTGATGGTGAGACAAAAAGCATGCATGTTAATTACCCTGTCTCTGTTTCATGTGCTAAGAAAATGCAATTAATTTAGACTGTATAACGGGAAAGTAATATTTGGAGATGTCTAATAACTATATTTAGACATCTCCGGCTCATTACTAGTTATAGAACCGTTAAATATTACTATTCAAATAATACGGTTTTTATCCAGTATTTTTTGTCGGGCTTCTTCACGTGCCATACGCTTTTTACGTGCATCGCAAGGCTCAGGGCAATCACACACTTTATCAACACCAATACTGCTTAACCCGCCGCAGCTACCTTGGATACTCTTACGCTTAATAATATATCCAAGTGACATGCCTAAAAAGGCCAGCAAAAACAGTACAAAGGCTGCAATAAAAACATTTAGCATCTTTTATCCTCCCACAACTACTGTTTTTTAGTTAAAAATGGTTCGAATGCCTTAGTATAACGCTCTTCAAAACCTTTATCTGTCTTAACAATCATAAAAACAGGAATATTCATTTTTTCAGCTAAATCAAAGCCAACTTCAGGCCCTAAAACACTTAGCCCCGTAGATAGGCCATCAGCACTCATGCAATTTTCTGCAATCACCGTAATAGAAACTAAATTATGAGTGATTGGCTTGCCTGTTTTTGGGTCAATGGTATGAGAAAAACGAACACCATCTTGCTCGAAATAATTACGGTAATCTCCTGATGTAGCGATAGAACGGTCACCTGGTTCAATAATCTCTTGTGCTGTTTGGCTTACCCCATCCGCGACAGGTTTTTCTATTGCAATACGCCATGGTACTTCTTTACCATTTGTTCCTTTCGTACGCACTTCACCACCAATATCAACCATATAATTATTGATATCCAATGATTCTAAATATTCAGCAACAACGTCGACACCATAACCTTTAGCAATTGATGAAAGGTCGACGTACAGCTCAGGGATCGTTTTAATTAAGTTATTATCCTGAACCGAGAGTTTCTCGATACCAGTCCAGGCTCTACGCTTAGCCAACTCTTCATCAGAAGGCGCTTTAGTCACTCTTCCTTCAGGGCCAAAACCCCATAAATTAACTAAAGGCCCAACCGTTACATCTAATGAACCATTAGTAAGCTTATTAATTTCAATGGCTTTTTTAACCACAGTTGCGGTTGCTGCAGAAACTGGGAACGGCGTATTCACTTCTTTAAATTGATTAAAACGACTTAATTCTGAATCTGGGCGATATGTTGACATTTGGTCATTAACTTCCTCCAAACGTTTATCTATTTCGGCTTGAATGACTTCAGGCTTTGGCTCCGAAGAATCTGTAACATATTTAACCGAATAGTACGTCCCCATCGTTTGCCCCTGAAGATTCTGTTGTTCAGGTCCACCACAGGCAGTAAGAAACAGAGCTGCAACAAATAGCAGTATTGGGGTATAGATTCTTTTACTTAGCATAATTTTCTCCGCGTCAATCATGAGCGCATTTTGTTAAGGCCGCCCAGACTATTAACACACTTTACATCGTCACCCATGCAGAGAATGTTCCAGTCAAAATAATTATAAATCTACCTATTAAGCGCTAACTAATTAGCACTTAATAGATTTACTAAAATCACAAAGAGGGAAAATATTTTCCCTCTTTAAAGTGTTACTGTCTACTGACTTTGATAAGTCTAATAAAATCAGCTAAGTTGCTTAACCACCGAAGTCATCCAATAGGATGTTTTCATCTTCAACACCGAGGTCTTTCAACATTTTAATCACAGCAGCATTCATCATTGGAGGTCCACACATATAGAACTCACAATCTTCTGGCGCTGGATGGTCTTTTAAGTAGTTTTCATATAAGACATTATGGATGAAACCTGTATAACCATCCCAATTATCTTCAGGCATAGGGTCTGAAAGCGCGACATGCCATGTAAAGTTTTCATGTTCTGCGGCAAGTTGGTCAAAATCTTCAGTGTAGAACATTTCACGGACTGAACGCGCACCATACCAGAAACTGATCTTACGTTTAGAATCCAAACGACGCAGTTGGTCAAATATGTGAGAACGCATTGGCGCCATTCCCGCACCACCACCGATAAACACCATTTCTGCTTCCGTTTCTTTAGCAAAAAATTCACCAAACGGCCCAGAAATAGTGACTTTATCCCCTGGCTTTAATGACCAAATATAAGAAGACATGATCCCCGGTGGGACATCTGGATTACGAGGTGGTGGCGTAGCAATACGCACGTTTAGCATGATAATGCCATACTCTTCCGGGTAGTTTGCCATCGAATAGGCGCGAACAGTTGGCTCTTTAACCTCAGACACATAACGGAACAGGTTAAATTTATCCCAATCTTCGCGGTACTCTTCTGGTACATCAAAATCTTCGTATTTGACAACATGTGCCGGACATTCAATCTGAATAAAACCACCCGCCCGGAAAGGAACTACCTCTCCTTCTGGGATTTTCAGTTTAAGCTCTTTAATGAAAGTGGCTTTGTTATCATTAGAAATAACTTCACACTCCCATTTTTTCACACCAAAAATTTCTTCTGGAAGCTCAATTTTTAAATCTTGCTTAACGTTGACCTGACACGCTAATCGGCAGCCTTCTTTTGCTTCACGTTTGTTGATGTGTGAAAGCTCAGTTGGCAGAATATCACCACCGCCTTCTTTGATTTTCACACGGCACTGACCACAAGAGCCACCGCCGCCACATGCTGATGAAACAAAAATACCTTGGTTTGATAGCATGCCTAACAGTTTGTCGCCCGCCGGAGCTTCAAAACTTTTGTCTGGATCGCCATTAACTTCAACTTTGATGTTCCCTGTATTGACTAGCTTGGATTTAGCAAACAGGATTAAACCTGTCAGCACCAAGACAATCAGGGTAAACATCACGACACCTAAAATAATAATTTCCATGAATTCTTCTCGCCTTTATAGCTGCACACCGGAGAAGGACATAAAGCCCAATGCCATTAAACCGGTTGTCACAAAGGTGATACCTAACCCTTTTAGACCCGATGGAATATCTGAGTACTTCATCTTCTCACGGATAGCCGCCAGCAATACGATTGCGAGCATCCAACCGATCCCCGAACCGAACCCATACACAATCGATTCGCTAAAGTTATAATCACGCTGAGCCATGAAAGAAACACCACCGAAAATGGCACAGTTAACGGTAATCAATGGCAAAAAGATACCTAACGCGTTATACAGTGACGGGAAGTAGCGGTCTAAAATCATTTCAAGAATCTGAACTAACGCGGCAATAACACCGATAAAAGTGATGAAGTTCAAGAAGGATAAATCGATACCTTCGGCAATCGCACCATCACGTAACACCAAGTTGTATACTAAGTTATTGGCTGGGACAGAGATCCCCAGAACTACCGTTACAGCGATACCCAGCCCAAAAGCGGTTTTTACATTCTTCGACACCGCAAGGAAAGTACACATTCCCAAGAAAAACGCTAATGCCATATTTTCAATAAAAATGGCTTTAACAAACAGGCTAATATAGTGTTCCATGTGATTAGTCCTTCTCTACCTGAGCTGGTTTCAGAGTACGTAGTCCCCAAATCAGCATACCAATGATAAAGAATGCACTTGGCGCGAGGAGGAACAAGCCATTTGGCATGTACCAACCACCGGTTTGTAGTGATTCAAAAACTGTGATACCAAACAATTTGCCGGAACCAAATAACTCACGGAAAAAGCCGACTAAAACAAGGATCACACCATAACCAAGGCCGTTACCAATACCGTCCATGAAGCTTTCAATTGGTGGTGCTTTCATTGCGTAAGCTTCAGCACGTCCCATGACGATACAGTTAGTAATAATCAAGCCAACAAATACAGAAAGTTGTTTTGATATTTCATAAGCGTATGCACGTAAAATTTGGTCAACGACAATAACTAAAGACGCAATAATCGCCATTTGAACAATAATACGCACACTACTCGGAATATAGTTCCTGATGAGTGAGATAAAGAAGTTAGAAAAAGCCGTTACTAAGGTTACAGCAATCGTCATAACGAGCGCGGTTTCTAACTTCGTTGTCACTGCAAGTGCAGAACAAACCCCTAATACCTGTAAAGCAATTGGGTTGTTATCAAATAGCGGCCCAAGTAGGACGCGTTTTACTTCTTTTGAATCAGCCATTATTCAGCGCTCCTTCACGTACTTTTTTCAGGAACGGACCAAAACCGTTATCCCCTAACCAGAAATCAAACATATGTTGGATCCCGTTCGATGTTAGAGTCGCACCTGAAAGGCCGTCGATACCGTATGGGTTATCTGTAGCACCACCGCGCACGATTTTAATTGCCGGAACCCCCTGTTCATTGAACAGCTTTTTACCTGGCCATTGTGCTTTCCACTGAGGGTTATCAACCTCACCACCCAGCCCTGGTGTTTCACCATGTGCGTAGTAAGTAATACCACGAGAGGTAACACCATCTACATCTACCGCAATAAAGGCATACATGACAGACCACAAACCAGAACCGTAAACAGGTAAAATAATTTGTGATACTTTTCCTGCTTCATCTTTAACCAAATAGATTTCAGCGCTATTGGCACGACGGCGGATTTTTGCAATATCCTCTGCAGGAGAGAGTGCAATACTCGTTTCTTCGCTGCGTAGCTCGCTATTTAAGTCATAACGGCTAGTGCTATCAGATAATTCATTAGTTTTAAAATTCAAAAGTTTAGGTTCGATGCGATCCTTATACACATTTTGAACTTCCTCAGCGGTCATTTTAGGCTGTAGCAACCCAGCAACACTTAAAATGTTACGTTGAGTATCTAACTGAATCTGTTCTTGCTGCTGTGGTTTTAAACCAACGGCAGCACCTGCGACGACAATAGAGCACACTAGACAAAGAATAAAAACAACTAGAAATGTTCTGCCGACGCTATCGTTATTAATTGGTTTTTCATTAGCCACGAGCTTTTCTCCGCTTAATATTTGCTTGAACGACCAGATAGTCAAACAGAGGAGCAAACAGGTTGGCGAATAGGATCGCCAGCATCATCCCTTCTGGATAAGCTGGGTTAACAACCCTGATAAGAACACACATTACACCGATCAGAATGCCGTACGCCCATTTACCTTTGTCTGTGAATGAAGCTGATACCGGGTCTGTCGCCATAAAAATCATACCGAATGCGAAACCACCGAGTACCATGTGCCACCACCATGGCATAGCAAATAACGGGTTGGTATCAGAGCCAATGGCGTTGAATAGGTAGGACATTGCAATCATACCAACCATCACACCAGCGACAATGCGCCATGATGCAATACGGAAGAACATGATAAGAGCCCCACCAATAAACAGCATCAGAGTTGACACTTCACCAATTGAACCTGGCATATTACCTAAAAAGGCTTGCATCCAAGTAATAGGCTCATGAGTCACTGTGTTCATTAGCGCATGCTCACCACCTGTTGCCCATTGTGATAATGGTGTTGCACCAGAGAAGCCATCTGCAGCGGTCCAAACTAAGTCACCTGATATTTGAGCAGGATAAGCAAAGAATAAGAAAGCACGTCCAGCCAATGCCGGGTTTAAGAAGTTACGCCCAGTACCGCCAAAAATTTCTTTCGCAATAACAACCCCGAACGTGATACCTAATGCAGCCTGCCATAAAGGAATGGTTGGCGGCACAATTAAGGCAAATAGAATCGAGGTAATAAAGAAGCCTTCGTTTATTTCATGGCCGCGGATCATGGCGAATAACACTTCCCAGAAACCACCGACTAAGAAAACGACTGCATAAATAGGAAGGAAATACACTGCACCCAGCAGCATTTTACTTCCCCATCCCGCATCCATCGAAAGTGATGCGCCTAAAAACTGCGCTAAGCTATAATGCCAATCACTAGCTAAAACTTGCTGTAATTCAGCCCCACTATATAATTGATGCAAAGCTGGGATGGCTTGGTTACCAACGTTATACATTCCCCAGAACATAGCTGGGAAAACCGCTAGCCACACCAATATCATCATACGTTTCAGGTCAATAGTATCCCTGACATGAGAACGCCCTTTTGTTACCGTACCCGGCGTGTAAAAAACAGTCGAAACTGCTTCAAATAACGCATAGTATTTTTCTAGCTTTCCACCGGGCTCAAAATGGTGCTCATACTTTTCAAATAAATTTTTCAGACCCATGGAATCACCCTTCTAGCTCAATCTTGGTCAGAACATCGCGTAGCACCGGACCATATTCATATTTCGCTGGGCAAACGTAGGTACATAAACCTAAATCTTCTTCGTCCAACTCTAAACAGCCCAATTCTTGTGATGAGTCAGTGTCTCCAGCAAGGAGATCGCGCAATAAATGAGTGACCATGATATCAAGAGGCATGACTCGCTCGTAGTTACCAATTGGCACCATCGAACGCTCGCCACCGTTCATTGTCGTTGTAAAATTAAAACGTTTATTTTTCAGGAAATGCCCGATTGTGGTACGAGTAATCGTAAATTTATTAACACCAGGCATAATCCAGCCAAATAACTCTTTATTGCGACCTTCGGCTAACACTGAGACTTGATTATGAAAACGACCAAGATAGTGATGGGTATCATCGCATGTCACGCCCCAAAGGACTGAACCGGAAATAATACGATTTTCACCCGCTTTAAGCTGACCTTGTGTTAATTCATATAAATCAGCACCTAGGCGAGTACGCAGAAGACGAGGTTTTTCAACTTGTGGCCCTGCTAATGAAATCACGCGGTCTGTGTATAGGTGACCCGTAACAAATAGCTTACCAATAGCAATAACGTCTTGGTAATTAAGGCTCCAAACTTTTTTCTTAATACTCACAGGTTCTAAGAAATGAATATGAGTTCCCGCTAAACCAGCAGGATGCGGCCCTGCAAACTGAGTATAAGAAATTTGGTTGTGTGCCGTATTCTTCGGTAAGTCTCCCTCTCCATGACACACATGGATTTTACCTTCTGTTAAACGACTTAGAACCAAAAGCCCATCGTTAAATGCTTGTTCTTGCTCTTTAATAATTAAAACAGGATCCGCTGCAAGTGGGTTAGTATCCATTGCAGTGACAAAAATAGCGATAGGTGAAGAACCCGGTTGTGGTGAACGGCTAAATGGACGCGTTCTTAAAGATGTCCACAGACCCGATTTGATCAAGTTATCTTCGACTTGTTGTTGCGTTAATGTTGATAGCTCATCACGAGTATAAGCTGCAAATGTTTCTTGTTCATCACCATCAATTTCGATGACAACAGATTGAAGCACACGACGCTCACCACGATGAATAGCAACAATTTTACCGCAGGCTGGGCTTGTAAATAAAACCCCTGGGTTCTTTTTATCTTCAAAAAGAACCTGTCCTTTAACTACACGCTCACCTTCTTTAACCAGCATCGAAGGACGCATTCCGACATATTCCTCACCTAGCACAGCTACGTGTTGAATTTTCGGGCCGTCTTCTATCACTTGGGCTGGCTCACCTGCGATAGGAAGGTTGAGGCCTTTTTTAATTTTAATCATAAGATCTGCACAAGTTTATCAGTTAAACCCTAAGCTAACGATTCAGCAATGAATGATAGCGACTCATTAAATAAAAAATAGCTCAAGTAATCGTCATCACTTAAGCAGGTATTCTCACATAATTGTTACTAAATTTTATCTTCTGCCACCCACAATTTTATCAGTTCCCACTCTCTATGTCCGGCTATAGAAGTGACATAGTTCAAGCAAATTGCATTAATATTTAAATTTTTCTGTTAACAATTCGGTATTATCGATATTTAAGCTCATATTTATCGATCATTGCTCATTATTTACACAATAAAGGTTCATTTAAAAACTATTAACAAACTATATTAATTTTCGATTTACTCGTCTAGAATGCATAAAATATGTACTCTTTTTATTCAATAACATTTTCTTGATATGGCTTAGATATGAAATTAAGTAAATTTTTTAGTGCAATTTTTTTATTTGTACTCATATATTCTCCTGCTATTCAGGCGAGTAACTATTCATTTCTACTTAATAATAACGTATCGGATAGCTCAAACTCATCCATTTTTATTCAAATATTTAAGCAAGAAGGTTTATTAGAACTCTATCAAAAAACACCATCAGGAAAATATAAACTGTCGAAAACTTACCCAATTTGTAAGTTTTCAGGAGGGCTAGGTCCAAAAAAAATTGAAGGTGACCTGAAAAGCCCAGAAGGATTTTATCAAATTACAGCGGAACAGCTCAATCCTAATAGTCGGTATTACCGATCTATCAATATTGGTTTTCCTAATGAGTTTGATAAAGCGCAAGGCTATAGCGGTAGCTATCTTATGATCCACGGCAGTTGCGTTTCGGTGGGATGTTATGCCATGACCGATAAATATATGGGTGAGATTTACCAAACAGTAGAAACGGCCTTACTCAGCGGACAGTCGGTCATTAATGTCAGCATTTACCCATTTAAAATGACAAATGAAAATATGCTGCGCTACCGTAATTCCAGCCATTATGCCTTCTGGAAGCAGCTACAACCCGCTTACGAGTATTTCAACCGCACAGGAAGGCCTGCCGAGGTGTCGGTCGCTTTAGGTAAATATGCGGTTATTGACCAAGCTGATACCCCAACAAAATTGTTAGGGTCTAAATCACAATATGCGCTCACCAAGATAGAATAAGACGAAATTACCTGGGTCAATTCGCTGCCAGTTTTCGTTACCCGTTAGTGGTTGCGTTGCGATAACAGAGACCACATCAGTGGGGGTAGTGCACTGCTCAAAATCGATTTCAATATCTTGGTCAAGTAATTTTGCTTTACCAAACGGAGCCTTACGCGTTAACCAATGTAAATTCGTCGAGCTAAAGGCCATCATATATTGCCCATCAGACAGCAACATATTAAATACCCCTTTATGACGTAATTGGTCAGCTAATGTCGCAATAAAACGGAACACGCTTTTCCAATTCGATGGCCTGCGTGGGTATTTTTCACTGAGTTGATGAAGTATCCAACAAAATGCCCATTCGCTATCAGTTTCACCTATTGGACAATAACGTCCAGTTTTCAGTGTACGATACCCCTTTAACTGCCCATTATGCGCATAAGTCCAATTACGTCCCCATAGCTCACGAGTAAAGGGGTGAGTATTTGCTAACGACACATCCCCTCGATTTGCTTGGCGAATATGCGCAACAACACTTTCTGATTTAATCGGGTATTCCTGCACAAAACGAGCGACAGGTGATAAAAAACTAGGTTGAGGATCTTTAAATGTGCGACACCCGAGCCCCTCATAAAAGGTAATTCCCCAACCATCTTTATGTGGGCCTGTTTGGCCCCCTCGGGAAATTAACCCACTTAGGCTAAACGAAATATCGGTTGGAACATTGGCACTCATGCCAAGTAACTCGCACATTTAAAAGCTCCTGAAACAATAATAACGTTATTTCACCATCTCTTTTTCGATTAACTGAATTAAGATATGAATAACTTTAATATGAATTTCTTGGATACGGTCGGCATACCCAAAGTGTGGAACACGAATTTCAATATCCGCGGTTCCAGCCATTTTCCCGCCATCTTTCCCTGTTAGCGTGATGACTTTCATACCTTTTTCACGCGCAGCGGCAATCGCTTTAATAATGTTTCCTGAATTACCTGAGGTAGAAATTCCGAGTAAAACATCACCTTTCATGCCAACAGCTTCGATAAAGCGCGAAAAAACATACTCATAGCCGAAGTCATTACTCACACAAGATAAATGACTCACATCTGAAATAGCAATCGCAGGATAACCTGGGCGGTTTTCGCGGTAACGCCCTGTTAATTCTTCAGCAAAATGCATTGCATCACAGTGAGAGCCCCCATTACCACAAGATAATACTTTGCCACCCGTTTTAAAAGAGTCAGCCAGTAAAACGGCAGCCTGTTGGATAGCATTAATATTGGCATCATCGCTAAGGAAATTCGATAACGTCTCGGCCGCTTCAGTCAGCTCGCCGCGGATTAAGTCTTGATACATGAGATTTCCTCTTAATTAAGAATACGTTACAGAAATTACGATTAATTTACATCCAAATTATCCTAAAAGAAAAATGGCGTTCCATGGCAAAACTCAGATAGATATCAGTAATTAATCTTTAATAGTCAGATTGTTGCACAGGGATAATTTTGTTTCTACTTTTGATTGTGCTGTCATGACCCTATCGACAAAATTCACCGTATCTCATAACCAATAACCTGACTTTTCATAAAACAAATAAGACGAATTACTACGATAGTTTCCTTTATATGACGTTTTTGTGAGCCAAGTTGTAATTAAGATGTAAATACATTGCTAATTCTTTATTAATGGGTATAGATTAAAGCAACAGACAGGTCAGACCTCTTACAAGTGGACAGGAGCTTAACTATGATCCTTCTCAGCATTGTGTTATTTCTCGCCTTAATCGGCGTACTTTGTTACCACAAAACCTCTTTAGTTTTTAGCTCAATATTATTATTGGCCTATACCGCGGTTATGGGGGTCATCAATATTTGGAGCTACTGGATATTACTGCCAGTTGCCTTGATTTTATTTCCTTTTGTCTTCACTCCCGTACGTCAATCGCTTTTCTCTATCCGCGCGATGAAAATGTTCCAAAAAGTCATGCCGCCAATGTCAAGTACAGAAAAAGAAGCCATTGACGCTGGGACAACGTGGTGGGAAGGTGACCTTTTCCGTGGAGCTCCAGATTGGAATAAACTGCATAACTACCCAAAACCACAATTAACCGCAGAAGAACAAGCTTTTATGGATGGGCCTGTTGAAACTGTTTGTGGTATGGTCAATGACTTCGAAGTTAGCCATGAACTTGCGGATCTTCCTCCTGAAGTGTGGCAATACCTACGTGATCACCGTTTCTTCGCTATGATCATCAAAAAAGAATATGGTGGCCTTGAGTTTTCTGCTTATGCACAGTCTCAAGTTCTACAAAAACTCGCTGGCGTATCCGGTATTCTTGCTATCACTGTTGGTGTTCCAAATTCATTAGGCCCTGGCGAACTACTACAGCATTATGGGACTGACGAACAAAAACAACGCTATTTACCGGGCTTAGCGACGGGTGAAGAAATTCCATGTTTTGCATTAACGAGCCCTGAAGCAGGCTCAGATGCTGGTGCAATCCCAGATTCAGGTGTCGTTTGTATGGGAGAATGGCAAGGTGAGCAAGTATTAGGAATGCGTTTAACATGGAACAAACGCTATATTACCTTAGCACCAATTGCCACTGTATTAGGTCTCGCATTCAAACTTTCAGACCCTGATAAACTCTTAGGTGGCGAGAAAAACCTTGGTATCACCTGTGCGTTAATTCCAACTAATACCCCAGGTGTTGAAATTGGTCACCGCCACTTCCCACTAAATATTCCATTTATGAATGGTCCTACACGTGGAAAAGATATTTTTGTTCCAATCGATTACATTATTGGTGGGCCAAAAATGGCTGGCCAAGGTTGGAGAATGTTGGTTGAGTGCCTTTCAGTGGGTCGTGGCATTACATTGCCATCCAATTCAACGGGGAGCTTAAAAAGCATTGCAATGGCAACGGGCGCTTATTCCTATATTCGCCGTCAATTCAAATTACCTATTGGTAAAATGGAAGGTATTGAAGAGCCTCTCGCACGTATTGCTGGTAATACTTATCTAATGGATGCAGCTGCAACTCTCATTACCTCTGGGATTATGTTAGGTGAGAAACCTGCCGTTCTGTCTGCTATTGTTAAATACCATTGTACACACCGTGGCCAGCGCGCCATTATTGATGCCATGGATATTACGGGTGGTAAAGGAATCTGTCTTGGGGATTCAAACTTTGTTGCCAGAGCCTATCAAGGCGCACCTATCGCCATTACAGTTGAAGGGGCAAATATCCTAACCCGCAGTATGATCATCTTCGGTCAAGGCGCTATCCGTTGCCATCCTTTTGTATTAGAAGAAATGGCCGCAGCGCAGGACAATAACTTACATAAATTCGATAAAGCCGTATTTGGGCATATTGGACATGTGGTTAGTAACCAATTCCGTAGCTTCTGGCTTGGTTTAACCAATGGCCGTGGAAGTCATGCACCAACCAAAGATGAAACACGCCGTTACTATCAAATGCTAAACCGCCAAAGTGCCAACTTAGCATTGCTATCCGATGTTGCCATGGGTGTGTTAGGCGGTAGCTTGAAACGCCGTGAACGTATCTCTGCTCGTTTAGGGGATATTTTAAGCCACTTGTATCTCGCATCTGCAACCTTAAAACGTTATGAAGATGAAGGTCGCCAGAAAGCAGACTTACCATTAGTGAAATGGGCGGTTGAAGATTGTTTATATCAATCAGAAAAAGCGATGGATGACCTCCTGAAAAACTTCCCTAACAAATTGGTTGCCGGGATCATGCGCATCACACTGTTCCCTACTGGCCGTGCGATGTCGACACCATCAGACCGACTAGACCATAAACTGGCTCAAATTCTGATGGAGCCATCAGAAACACGCGACAGATTGGGCCGTGGGCAGTATTTAACACCTACGGAAAACAACCCTCATGGCTTAGTTAACCAAGCCTTGCTGGATATCATTGCCGCTGAACCTATTTTCGAACGTATCTGCCGCTTAAAAGAGCGTAAACTCAGCTTTACTCGCTTAGATAAGCTTGCTGACCAATTACTTCCTGAAAATGTAATTACGCAAGAAGAAGCCGATATCTTGCGTAGAGCAGAAGCAAGTCGATTACGGACAATTAATGTCGATGAGTTCGATTTTGATGATTTGGGTGTACTTCCGACAAAAAAGTCACCAGATGAACCTTCAAATGAAGAAACCAGTAAGAAAAAGAAAGCGGCTTGATTAATTATTAAGTAATAAAAAAACTCAAGGAGTTATTCGCCCCTTGAGTTTTTTATTAGTGAAAATTATACATCAATTTTCTACGTACTCGGGGAGTTTGCTCGTTGTTTAGCCTCTAATATATAAGGTCGTAATTTAATTTTATTATCCCAGTCACCTAGCTTAAATTGACAAATCTCTCCACCTTCATTTGCACAAATTGTTAGATACTCTTTTGCTTTGTCTATTTTTCCAAATTCATAAAAATAGATTTCAGAGGCGGCCTCTAACGCTAATAGACGGTAATAACCTTTAGTTTCTATCAACCTTTCCCAATATTTTATTGACTGCTCTAAATCAATCTCAACACCAACTCCGTGGTTATTAAAGTAAGCTAATCGGTATAAACCCAGCTGAAAATTAGGATCAATCATTACAGCTTTATTTAAATATTCTAAACCAATTAAACAATTTTCATCTGCAATTCGCTTTAAATTGACTAGACTTTTTTCAGAACAGGTCGAATCATCAAAATATAATAAAAATAAAAGATAATGGGTTTTGGCGTCACCTTCATCTACTTTATTTTTGAGTAGATAAAATTTCTCTGCTGTCTCAATTGGTGTCATGGACTGAAAAAAATTTTTCTCTTCTTCATGCTTCATATTATTAGTAGAAAAGTAAGCGGTTAATGAACCACACATACTAAACAAACTCGTCATTTGCCATAGTAGCTTTTTCATTGGAGGGACTATGGAACAACAAAGTAAACGAGAATACTGGACTGCAATTCTAGAGCAGCAACGACAAAGTAATTTAGGCATTAAGCAGTTTTGCTCGGAGCAAAACATAAGCTATCAGACTTTTCACTATTGGTCGAAAAAGCTCACGCAATCCGAGCCTGAAACCAGGGTTCAACCTATCGTGGTGACAGAGCCTACCGTGAGCACAAGTTGTGTTGTGTTAATTCTCAATAATGGCATTCGAGCAGAACTGCCGGCAACGCTTAGCTCGCAACAAATTAAGACTTGGTTTGAAGCGCTACAATGATACCAACAGGTAAGGTTTTCCTCATCTCTGGAGTCACGGACATGCGTAAGTCCATTGATGGACTATCGTTGATTGTCGCGGAGACTCTTGAGATGGATCCGTTTAGTGAGTCTTGGTTCATTTTCTGCAATCGTACCCGAGATAAATTGAAAATCTTGTTTTGGGATACTAATGGCTTCTGGCTGTACTATCGTCGCTTAGAAAAAGGGACCTTCAAGTGGCCAAGACCCAGTGAGGACGGAGCCATTCATATTACTAAGCAACAACTGGGTTGGCTTCTTTCGGGGTAAACGCTCGAACATGCCAAAGCTCATCGTCCACTTCATAATCTAGAAGTGTGACCGCTGATACTGATCGTCACGTTGGGCTTGAACGATCCTTTTTTGCTGTCATACTTAAGTCATTGAGATGACCAGAGCCCAGACATGACCGACCTCCCTGATGATATCGACCAGCTAAAAGCTATGCTGCTTGAGCTTCACCAACAGAACGAAGCAAAAGATAAACTCCTTGCGGCAAAGCAAGAGGAGGTTGCCGAGCTCAAAACCAAAATTGAGTTGTTGATTGAACAGCTCAATTTAAGTAAGTCAAAGCGCTTCTCATCACAAAGTGAAAAAATACCCAAAGGTACGTTTAACGAAGCGGAGCAACAAAAGAGTACGGCTAAATCCGACGACGACAAGAAAAAAACAGGCCGTAAGCCTTTTCCAAAAGAGCTCGAGCGTGAAGTTCATAAACATGAACTCAATGCCCCTTATTGCGACTGCTGCGACGAGCCTTTACATCAATGTGGTGTTGAAACTTCTGAAGAGCTGAAAATCATCCCACAGAAGGTTAGTGTTATACGTCACGAGCGAACCAAGTACGCTTGCCGGCAGTGTGAAAAAACACAGACTGAAACAAAGATTATCACAGCCCCAAAACCCGCAAGTATGATCCCTAAAAGCCTAGGGAGTGCAGATGCATTCGCCGCTGTAGTCACAGCAAAATACGTTGATGCTCTGCCACTCTATCGCCAAGTGGATATTCTCAATCGCTCTGGTATAGATATTAGCCGCGCTACACTGGCCAACTGGTGCGTTCAGTTAGGAAGCAAAGTGCAAGTCATTATTGATGCAATGAAAAGTGAGTTATTGAAAGAAAAGCTCATCTGCGCGGACGAAACCACTGTTCAAGTATTACGTGAAGAAGATAAGAAAGCACAATCTAAGTCATATATGTGGGTCTATCGTAGCGGTGAGTTCGTCAATAACCCAGTGGTTATCTACGACTATCAAGCCAGCCGCAGAGCAGAGTGCGTACAAGACTTTTTAGGTAGTTACTCTGGTTACTTGCTATCGGATGGCTACAGTGCATACGACAAACTTGAGGACGTGACTCAAGCTGCTTGCATGGCGCATGTACGCAGAAAGTTCACTGATGCTCAAAAAGCTTCACCATCAAAAAAAGCGGGCAAGCCAGAAAAAGCACTGAACTTTATTAGCAAACTATACGGTATTGAAAAGAAAGCCAAAGGGCTTGACGCAAAATCTCGACACCAACTACGACAAGAAGAAGCCAAACCTATTTTAGATGAGTTCAAGCAATGGCTTGACAGTCAAAACGTTCTCCCTAAAGGATTACTTGGCAAAGCCATCACTTATACGCAAAACCAGTGGCCTAAGCTGCTTACCTACCTTGAAGACGGCGATATAAGTATCGACAACAATGTGACCGAACGAGATATAAGGCCGTTCACGACAGGTCGCAAAAATTGGATGTTCTCAACGTCGGTAGGCGGAGCAAAGGCGAGTGCAAACTTGTATAGCCTCGTGATGACTTGCCGCGCTAATGACATGAACCCTTATTATTACTTCCAACACCTGTTTACCGAGTTACCAAAACGAAGTCCGAAAGATGATGTGTCGGATCTCATGCCATGGAACGTAGAAATCAGTGAGGTTGAGTAAAGCTTTACTGGTTCATTAAGCGCTTACGTAGAAAAAGCAAGCATCCTATACGACGGAGGTTTCACGTCACTACTTTGTAAAAAATTTTCACTGTATGAATATGAATCATATCCACTGAGAATAAAAACTAGCACAACCAATAACCATTTCATATTACCCCATTAAATACGCGATCGTTATTTGATTTTAAAAATGGTAGTGTATTTTTCATTGTAGTCATTAATACATTATTTAAGCTTATAGATGACTCACTATTAAATAATGAAATCAACTCTGCTAGTTGATTTTCAGGATGAGCTATATCTTTTTGTTTAAACCACACATCAACAATATCTGTTTTTTTTCCATCAATCCAAGTTACCTCTGATATTAATTTATGTTGATTACTATTTTCATCCACATAATCAGAAAATGAATAACTTAAGCTTATTGATGAAATACCGGCCTTACTCAAACCTAATAATTCTTCAGACTGCGTTTTACCATCACTGTTTTTATCTCGCCATAACTTAAGATATTCCCAGTGAAAATCATCATTACTAACAAATCCATCATTATTGCTATCAAAATCCATTAAGCCATCAAAACCATTTAATGCAAAACAACCATTTTCTTTCAGATAATCATCCCCAAATAACTCACTAGAATCATTAATAATTCCATCACTATTTTTATCCATCACCAATAATGCATCACTGGAAGAAACCCATCCGGTTTTTTTAGCTCTCCATTAAATTTAAATAGCACACCAAAATCATATGGTAAAGTTTCCACTCCATTATTATTTAAGCCAATAATTAAAGGTGTTTTATAATCCTTTGCTATTTCCTTTATTTTCTTTAAATTTTTCTTTGGTGTTCCTGCTAATTTAATACCATTGACACCAGACTTTTCAAGAAAATCACTCACGAAGTCAATACAATTATTTGATATCAAGTTATAATTCTCATTACCATCCAAATTATTTTTGATTGAATTATATGTCTTAAATAAATTATTTAAATCATTATCAAACACAGGTCCTTGTCCCACAATTGTCAAAGATGATGCTTCTGAATACTTATTATGACCATCGAATGAAATATTATCCGTATTGGTCAAAAAACTATTACCAGCACTAAAACCTATAGGTACGCTTTCAAATTGGTTACTTTCCGGATTTGTGCCTTTAAGACCAATAAACACATGACCAAAAGAAGAATCCCCTATATTTGTATTATCACCTACAACATCTATATATTGGCTATCTGGCGGAGAAACAAATATAGTAAAGCTAGGTCCTCCATAGTTAGAGAAACCATTATCATCTAATTCAAACAATCGACTATCACCTTCATTTACGCTTTGTAAATAATGTTCTGGTATATATTCTTTAACATCCATACATCCCCCCCTTTTATCTCTATTAATTTCTCATATAGTTATCTATATCATTGAGATATTTTTTACATTTTTCGCTACCATTTTTAGCACCAATATCTGCATAATATCTAGATTTATCAATATTTTTTATATTTCCATCATCATCAAAAAGAGTAATTTCAACTAAGTAATCACAGACTAATACAGAATCTCTCCCTCCTTTTTTTATTATTTTATCTAGAATTAGATTTGCTTTATTTTCATTTTCATTCAATACAACCCCTTTATGATAAAGTTTACTCATTTCAAATAACGCCATATTATTATCAGGATTTATATTAACTGATTCAATTAAGTAATTAACAGCTTTTTTGCAGATGAAATTAGGTATCGACGGTTTAAAATCAAAATACTTGCAATTAGAATCCTTAAGGAATAATTTAAATAATAATAAATTACTATTTGAATCTCCTGATGCAGCCTTTTCAACTAACAAAAAGAAATCTTTTTCATTTCTTGGTGGTGGGTACTCATCACTAATAGATGGTTCATATATTAAATACTTACTATCATAATTAAATGATAACATCCTATATGATGGCATAATGATATCTCTTTTAAAATCATTAGCTTTACACTCTAAAAAGGCTAAGCCAAGTATAAAAATCATCAATTTCATATTATTCTCATTTAAATAAAATAAATCATTAGAAGAAAATAAATTTATTTTTACATATAAAAAAGTATTGTAAATAACCTAAAAGAGTAGTTTTAACCTTAATTAAAAACAAAAAAATCCAGCCATTTATTTAATAGCTGGATCCATTAATTTTTTGAGGAATTATTTAAATTACAACTCCAACGCCAATAATTCCTCTATCGTTTGGCGACGGCGAATCAATTGTGGTTTGCCATTCACAAACATCACTTCGGGTAATAATGGGCGGCTATTGTAGTTTGATGACATGGATGCACCATAAGCGCCAGTGTCATGAAAAACCAGAAAATCGCCAACTTTCACCTCGGGTAAAGCGCGGGTTACCACTAAACCGCCCTCTAACTGGGTAAATACATCTCCTGATTCACACAGAGGGCCAGCGACAATAGTGTCTTTTAGTTGAGCCCCATCAACGTTACGTCCATCCGTGGGTAATACTGAAATATGGTGATAGCTGCCATACATCGCTGGGCGCATTAGGTCATTAAAACCACTGTCTACAAGCACATAGTGGCGGCTACCCATATCTTTAACGGCTCGCACTTCAGCTAACAATACGCCTGATTCCGCAACCAAATATCGGCCAGGTTCTATTTCAAGTTCAATTTTGTGCCCTAAGTGTTGTTCGATACGTTGGCGAGCGTTATCCCATAAGCTGTAATAATGCTGCACATCGATTAATTCATCACCTTCACGATAAGGGGTTGATAACCCACCACCTGCTGAAATGGCATGAAGGTCAACCCCTGCGGTTGTGACTAGCGCCACCATAGAATCACACACATCGGCAAGATGTTGATAGTCAACCCCAGAACCAATATGCATATGAATACCAACCAATGACAAATTATAATGGCGAATTTTTTCTAACGCTAAAGATAAGTCTTCATGCCAAATACCGTGCTTACTATTTTCGCCGCCAGTATTAGTTTTTTGGCTATGACCGTGACCAAAACCAGGGTTGATACGCAGCCAAACAGGATGGCCAGCTTTTTGCTCGCCAATTTGTTCAAGCATATCAATCGAGCCAGCATTCACAGGGATATCTAACTCAGTGACTTTCGCTAATGTCGCTCTATCGAGCACATCCGCTGTAAAGACGATTTCTGAGTTTTCACGCCCAGGCTGGAACCCTGCCACCAGCGCACGTTCAATCTCCCCTAAGGAAACGGAATCGACTTTAACGCCTTGTTGTTTCATTAAGCGCAGGATATGAATATTCGAGCACGCTTTTTGTGCAAAGCGCACGGTATCAAAAACTTGTAATTGCTTGATACGCTCAATGATCACCGCGCTATCATAAACCCAAACAGGGCTACCATACTGCTCAGGTAATGCGCGTAAATACTCAGGGGTTAAATATTGGCTTGTTGTCGTTGCGAATGAAGTCATTGTCTTTCTCGTTTGCAAGTTTTTATTATATTAAAAGCTATTATTCAAAGAATAATACGGGAAAAAAAATATCTATTTTGCTAAAGTCTATTCATATTTGATATGGATTTTATTTAAGGACTTTTTATGCAAGCCATTTCATGGCGGCACATCGAAATATTCCGTGCAGTAATGACCACCCCCAACCTGACGGAAGCCGCCGCGCTGCTGAACACTTCACAACCCACTATTAGCCGTGAACTTGCACGCTTAGAATACCTTTTGCAGTTTAAGTTATTCGATAGAGTCAAAGGGCGGTTACAACCTACTGCACAAGGTTTACGGTTTCTTGAAGAGGTTGAACGCTCCTATTATGGCTTAGAGCGCATTAAAAATTCAGCGGAAACCATCCGCCGCTTCGAACATGCACAAATATCGATAACCTGTCTACCGGCTTTCGCCCAATCTTTATTACCTCAGGTTTGCCAATCGTTTATGGAAAATTACCCTGATGTCAGCATCACGGTGATCCCACAAGAGTCCCCTGTATTAGAGGAATGGTTGTCAGCCCAGCGTTACGATTTCGGCTTAACAGAGCATCTACAAATGCCACCGGGAACTGAACAACAAACACTAGGAAGTTTAAATGAAGTGTGTGTCTTACCGGCAAGCCACCCTTTAACCCAAAAAGAAGTGTTAACACCCAACGATTTTCAAGGCCAACGCTTTATTAGCCTGTCATTAACTGACAGCTACCGTCAGTTGATTGACTCGACCTTTGCGGAACACCACGTCGAACGCAAAATGGTCATGGAAACGCATTCGGCATCATCCATTTGCGCTATGACACTAAAAGGGATTGGAGTTTCTATTGTTAACCCGTTAACTGCATTAGATTTCCATCAACAATCAGCTGGGAAGTTAGCTCTACGCCCACTCAGTTTTTCGATTCCTTTTACTGTTAGTTTAATAAGGCCAATTCACCGCCCTTCATCACAATTGACCAATATTTTTACTCAACATTTAGTGGATAACTTTAATCAAATAAAAACTCAGCTAACTTCCGCGCTGTTGCATCAATAGGTGCCAATGAGGTGAAGTTTCAAACCAATTAGCGAGATAATCAATCACCACCCTCAGGGCGGTTGGCATTTTTTGGCGGCTAGTATACACAGCGTAAATACCTAGTGGCATTGGAGTATATTCAGGTAATAACTGAACTAACTCACCCGAAGCCAAATGATTAGCAACTGAATAATAAGGTTGCATAGAGATACCCGCCCCCTGCAATGTTGCTTCAGCGAGAAATACGGATTCGTTAGCACTTAAGCGCCCATCAACTAACACACTATGCTGAATGCCTGCTTTTTCAAATACCCATAAGCTGCGACCAAAAAAATTGTAGGTTAAACAATCAAGCAAAACTAAATCCTCTGGCTTTTCAGGCTGTTTTTTTCCTTTTAAAAAGTCAGGTGAAGCACAAATGACAGAATGGCAAGTTGACAAGGGTTTTGCGATTAAACTCGGTTCCAATTGATTCGTGATACGGATTGCCAAATCAATTCGTTCTTCTATCAAATTAACCGATTTATTCGATATTTGCATATCAATAGCCATATTCGGGTAAAGTTTCATAAACTCAGAAATAGCCACAGAAAGCGCACTTTGGGCGATTGATTGTGAACAACTAATACGCACTAAACCAGATAATGCTTTTGCATCAAGCTCTTGCTGCACAGGCACCATTTGGGAAATCGCATTAAGTTGCAAAGATTGTTGATATACCCCTTCCCCTGCGGAAGTTAAACTTAATTTCCGTGTGGTGCGATTTAATAAACGTACCCCCGCCCATTGTTCCATTTCTGACAAATAGCGTGTCACCATCGCTCTAGACATATCCAGTTTTTCTGCGGCTCCACTTAGGCTGCCTTGTTCAATGATAGTAATAAATACCTCAGCCGCTTTTAATCTATCCATACCATTCTCATTTGACCGAATTATGCAACAAACAACACCTAATTATGGGGTTTTTCATCTCATCATTGCAATTTAGTATACACGACATGCAAAACAAACTTTTCTGTATAACTTCATTTTAGGATAAAACATGAAATTGACCTTATTAGCAGCAACCGCATTATTCGCCACAACGATAAATCTAGCACAAGCTGAAAAACTGGCATTGGATGTTTATAACCCCGGAAATAACAGCGTGTTCCCTGTTTCCTCTGAAATTATTAGCGGCTCAAGTGAAGTGGTACTGATTGATGCGCAATTTCAAAAAAATGATGCACAACAATTGGTTGATAAAATCAAAAAACTCAATAAGAAATTAACCACGATTTATATTAGCCATTCAGATCCAGATTACTATTTTGGGCTCGATACCCTAACAAACGCCTTCCCAGAGGCAAAGGTGGTCGCGACAGCAAACACTGTTGAAGCCATTAAAGCCACTAAAGATAGCAAACTTGCTTACTGGGGCGGTGTATTAAAAGATGAAGCGCCTACTCATGTTATCGTCCCTGAAGTTATTAAAGGAGACTACTTCACCGTTGATGGCGAAAAACTTGAAATTAAAGGCCTTGATGGCGTGTCACCAGATAGAACTTATCTCTGGGTTCCATCATTAAAAGCCGTTGTGGGTGGCGTTATTGTTTCTGACAATATTCATGTTTGGGTAGCGGATACCCAAACAGAAGAGTCACGCAAAAATTGGCTGCAAACATTAAAAGACATCAAAGCTCTGAACCCAGCAACCGTTGTTCCCGGCCACTTTACGGGGGCATCTAAATTAGATGTAACGACGGTTTCTTTCACTCAAAAATATTTACAGGACTTTGAAAGTGCATATAAAACAAGTAAAAACTCAGGTGAGCTCATCCAAAAAGTTGCAGCGAAGTATCCACAATTAGATGATAAATCAAGCTTAGAACTTAGTGCAAAAGTCATTAAAGGCGAAATGAAATGGCCTCAGTAATTAAGTAATATTCACTATTTCAGCCAGTTGCGCGGTATGTCCCGTATCTGCACACTGAATGACTTACTAAAAGCAATTTGGCTGATTTAACTAGATGACAGTGGTATTAATTTCTTGATAATGATACAACTTAACTCAAATTATTTAAAAATAGCAAATAAAGAGAACGATTATGAGCAACATCACCCTACACTATATTTATGACCCTTATTGCGGCTGGTGCTATGCCGCTGCGCCTTTAGTCGAAATTGCCAAGCAACACCCAAGTATCAACATTGAAATGCATGGTGGTGGCATGCTAGCAGGTGACGCTCGTCTACATTTAGATGATAATTTTCGCCAATATATTCTGCAATCCGATAAGCGCATTGCATCAATGACAGGGCAAGTGTTTGGCGATGACTATATAAAAATGCTACACGAACCTAATTTTGTTATGGACTCAACACCACCGCAAACCGCTATATTAGCGGCAACCAAGCAAGGCAAAGGCTTTGAAATGCTTAAAGCCATTCAAAAAGCACACTACATTTCAGGACGCCATATTAAAGATACCGCGGTACTTCTTGAGCTCGCCAAAGAAATTGGCCTCGATGTAACCCAGTATGTGTCCGACTACAGTGAGTGTAAGCAACATGAAACTGCGGCCCACATTGGAACAAGTAAGGCTCTGTTAGCGCAGTCAGGTGCATCCGGTTTTCCAACACTGTTAATACAACAACAGGATAGATGGTTGCGTGTTCCATTACAAAATTACCTCGGTGAGCCGAGTAAATGGCAGCAGTTTTTAGACTCTCTAGTAACAGCAGCGTCTTAACAACTACAACTCCGATTTTTACTCACCCCTTTCATGCATGCACGTATGGTTGTCTTTTAATTTAATATTCAATTATTGATAAATACAACCATATGCTAGCGCTAATAATTAGCGCGGGACCAAATGGGATCATCTTCGTTTTTTTAGCTATTTTTTCCCCAGATAATGTCTCAGGGTAGGCCTGATTCGCCTGTTGCTTCTTTTGATATATTTTAGGCAATAACCCATAGATTACCCAATATTGTAATAGCCCTACCCCTGCGGCAGTCCCCAAAAAGTAAGGAAGCTGCCAAACCCCAAGCCAGGCAGAACAAGCGGCAACGAGTTTAAAATCCCCCCTCCCCATTTGAGGCTGAGACGTTTGTTTTTCAACCAATGTCACCACCATAAGCATAACTAAGTAACTGATCAGCACCGCGTAAATAGCTGAAACCACATTCCCATTTGGCAAATGAATTTGATATAACAGCCCCAACCATAATAATGGGTATGTAAGAATATCACGGAGATAACCTATTTTATTATCAATGATGAATAATGGAATTATCAAATTAATATATAGTGTCAAAAATAAAACCATATATAAACCATCAGACGTCGAATATATTATAAAAATTAACAAGCCATATATTAGAAGTAGAATAGTATTTTTAATAATAATTTTTGATTTATCAAAAAAAACAACTGGTAAATAAATAAGTAGCTTTTTAGTCGAGAAAAAAGAGATTAACAACATAATCAAAGCAGAAAAAATACAAACAAAATTAAACGGATTTGTAAATTTTCCATTTTGGCATGATAATATAAACTGCTCAGACGGTGAAATAATAGATATAGCTGATGATATAAAAATACAAATTAGTTCCCTCATATTAACTCCTTATTCCTTTATGGAGATAAAAATAAATATACTGTGAATTTTCGATGCTCCCAACACTTTAATTTCGTTGAGTGGAGTCGGTTTATTCGAATATCATGATCTCCTATTTTGCTTTCATCACTGTTTAAGATATCGCTTATGGCACAGACATACTATAAAAGGTCAGTATTTCGTTATAAACTAGGTAGTAGCGCTTGAGTTTAACAATTCAACCCCCATATTCATCAAAGTTATATTATTTATTAACCCAGTTTGTACTAAGGAAAAGCTATGCGCATTCCACGCATTTATCACCCTGAGCCTCTTCAAATAAATACAACAATTTCTCTTGGTGATGATGCCGCAAACCATGTCGGCCGGGTGCTACGCATGACTGCTGGCCAAAAACTCGAACTTTTTGATGGCAGCAATCAGACCTTTAGTGCTGAAATTACTGAAGCAACTAAAAAAAACGTATTCGTACACATTGAAAATAGCCAAATTGATGATAGAGAATCCCCGCTCGATTTGCACCTAGGGCAAGTCATGTCTCGTGGGGAAAAAATGGAATTTACCATCCAGAAATCTGTCGAACTCGGAGTTAATACAATAACACCTTTATTATCAGAACGTTGTGGTGTTCGCTTAGATGGCGAACGACTCGAAAAAAAATTACTACAATGGCAAAAAATTGCAATTGCAGCCTGTGAACAATGCGGCCGCAACCGAATTCCAGAAATTCGCCCAGTGCAAACCCTTGAAGCCTGGTGCGCGGAAACTGACGGTGCATTTAAAGTCAATTTGCACCCACGAGCAACAGAAAGTATTAATACGTTACCCACTGAACTGAAGAAAGTACGATTGTTGATTGGCCCGGAAGGTGGCTTGTCAGCAGACGAAATTGCCATGACAGCAAATTATCAATTTACCGATATACTGTTAGGGCCTCGAGTATTACGAACAGAAACGACTGCGCTAACCGCTATCACAGCACTACAAGTGCGCTTAGGTGATCTGGGGTAAGGAGAAAAAATGATCAAGCTCGGTATAGTGATGGATCCTATTTCATCCATCAAAATCAAGAAAGACACCAGTTTTGCAATGATGCTGGAAGCTCAGCGTCGAGGTTATGAAATCCATTATATGGAAATGAATGACCTGTATTTACACCAAGGTGAAGCTCGCGCACAAACAAAAATCGTGACAGTCGAAGAAAACCCAGAAAAATGGTACGAATTTCATGGGGAACAAGATATCGCCCTAAGTTCACTTGATGCCATTTTAATGCGGAAAGACCCGCCTTTTGATACTGAATTTATCTATGCGACTTATATTTTAGAAAGAGCGGAACAAGCTGGCACCTTAATTGTGAATAAGCCGCAAAGCCTACGCGACTGTAATGAAAAATTATTTACGGCTTGGTTTGCTGAATTAACACCGGACACATTAGTCACTCGCAGCCCACAAAAGTTGAGAGAATTTCACCAAAAACATGGCGATGTCATTTTTAAACCACTCGATGGTATGGGCGGCGCTTCGATTTTCCGCCTCAAACAAGATGACCCAAATGTGGGTGTGATTATTGAAACGCTAACAGAACATAGCTCCCGTTACTGCATGGCACAAAACTTCCTGCCAGCAATTAAAGATGGTGATAAACGTGTCTTAGTTGTTGATGGTGAACCCGTTCCGTATTGTTTAGCACGAATTCCAGCTCAAGGCGAAACCCGAGGTAACCTTGCTGCAGGTGGCCGTGGGGAAGCGCGTCCATTAAGTGAAAGTGACTGGGCCATTGCGCGTGCTGTCGCGCCAACATTAAAAGAAAAAGGCTTAATTTTTGTTGGTCTTGATATCATCGGTGACCGTTTAACTGAAATTAACGTGACCAGCCCAACGTGTGCACGGGAAATAGAAGCCGCATTTGATATCTCCATTACCGGTATGTTAATGGATGCCATTGAACACCGTCTCAATAAATAATTTATAGCAGTGGTTTATTCTTACTGATGATTTTTATTTTTTCCACACAATATATTGTTTTTACAAGAGATATTTTCTCAAGCGATATATTATTTTCAAACGGTAAAAGTCATCAGTTTTATTTACCACCTTATAGTTTTGCCTTTTATTGTGTTCTATCAATTGTTTTTAAATTTGCTGGAGTCTAAGTTTGAATCTGCAAAACCATTTTCTTATCGCCATGCCATCCTTAACAGACCCTTATTTTGAACAGTCGGTCGTTTATGTGTGTGAGCACAATGAAAAAGGGGCGATGGGGATCGTGATTAACAAACCTATTGATGACTTTTCTGTCGATACGATGCTCAAAAAACTCGAAATTACGATTTCAGATAAAATTGATAACCGTAATTTAAAAAAGCCCGTCATTGCGGGAGGCCCTGTTGCAGAAGAACATGGGTTTATCTTACACACACCAATTAAAGGCTTTTTATCTAGCCTGCATTTAAATGATGACGTCATGGTGACGACGTCAAAAGATATCTTAGAGACTTTAGGAAGTGAGCACTCGCCTACCAACTCATTAGTGGCGCTAGGTTATGCAAGCTGGGAGCCAGGTCAACTTGAGCGTGAAATTATGGAAAATAGCTGGCTAACCGTTGAAGCTTCTCCTCAGCTTATTTTTGACACACCCATTCATGAACGCTGGAGTGCCGCGGCTAAATTAATTGGTGTTGATATTCATACAATTTCAATGCAAGCGGGGCATGCTTAATGTCTGGAAGAACTTTGTTAGCCTTTGATTTTGGAACCAAAAGCATCGGTGTTGCAGTTGGACAAGAAATTACAGGTACTGCACGGCCATTAACCTCATTGAAAGCCAGTGACGGCCGCCCTGATTGGCAACAAATCGAAAAGTTACTTAAAGAATGGCAACCACAGTTGGTTATTGTCGGCCTTCCCCTTAATATGGATGGTACGGAGCAACTGGTTACAAGCCAAGCCCGTAATTTTGCAAATCGAATTCATGGCCGTTTTGGTGTTAAAGTCGAACTACATGATGAACGTCTTTCCACGGTTGAAGCAAAAGCAGGCCTTTTTGAACAAGGTGGTTATCGAGCACTAAGCAAAGGCAAAGTTGATTCAGCCTCTGCCGTGGTGATCCTTGAAAGCTGGTTTGAACAACAGATGTAATTATTGCGTATTTTGCGTGGTTATTTTTAGCTTAACCTCATGCCATGGTGCCGTTCTGATGTAATTTGCTTTACACTATGGTCTACAGTCGCTATTCATGTCTGACATGAATAAAATAGTATTGAATAAACCATATTGAATAACATAATGACCATTCAAAATAATATCACTGATGTCACCGCGCGTATTGAGCATGCTGCCGCAGAGTGCCAGCGCTCACCACAGGACATTACGCTACTCGCGGTAAGTAAAACAAAACCTTGTGAAGCTATTTCAGAAGCCATTGAGGCAGGTCAGCGCCAATTTGGTGAGAATTATGTTCAAGAAGGTGTTGAGAAAATTCAATATTTTTCACATAGAAATGACCTTATTTGGCATTTTATTGGCCCATTACAGTCAAATAAAAGCCGCCTTGTCGCTGAACATTTTGACTGGTTTCATACCTTAGACAGAGCGAAAATTGCTCAGCGCTTAAATGACCAACGTCCAAGTGGAAAAGCCCCTCTCAATGTGCTAATTCAAATTAATATCAGCGATGAAAACAGTAAATCGGGTATAACACTAGCAGAAGTCGCAGAACTTGCTGCACAGGTCGCTACTATGCCAAACCTAGTGTTACGCGGCCTGATGACGATCCCGGCACCTGAAACGGATTATGAACGCCAATGTGCTGCGTTTCATCAAATGAATGAGGCATTTGAGCAATTAAAAAACACTTATCCCACGGTTGACACCCTTTCAATGGGGATGACTGATGATATGCGTGCAGCAATCCATTGCGGTTCAACACTTGTTCGCATAGGAACCGCTATTTTTGGCGCGCGCCAATATCACCAATAAATAGGAGAACAGAATGCAACATCGTAAAATTGCCTTCATCGGCGCCGGAAATATGGCTCACGCCATCATTGCTGGGCTGGTTAACCATGGTTACCCTGCATCGATGATCACGGTGTGTTCTCCTACACCTGTGCGTCGAGATAAACTGGCTGAACAATATGGCATTATCAGCAGTCATGATAACTTAGCCGCTGTTAAAGCTGCAGATGTGATTGTCCTTGCAGTTAAGCCGCAAATGATGAAAGAAGTATGTGAACCACTACAAAATGCGGCTGATTTTGAGCAAAAATTAGTCCTAACCATTGCGGCTGGGATCCCAGCAGAACGTTATAACGACTATTTCGCTCATTCGCTGAATTTAGTGCGCATCATGCCAAACACGCCATCATTGGTAGGAAAAGGCGTTAGTGGGCTATTTGCTCAAGGGAAAGTTTCAGAGCAAGACAAACAATTTGCACAAGAACTGATGCAAAGTGTCGGCTCGACGATTTGGTGCCAACAAGAACAAGAAATCAATAACATTATTGCTATTACTGGTAGCTCTCCTGCCTATTTTTTTCTATTTATGGAATCAATGCAGCAAAAAGCAGAGCAACTCGGTTATGATAAACAACAAGCTAGAGAGCTCGTTCTTCATGCGATTGAGGGGGCTGTAGAACTTGCTAAGTCACAAAATGACACGGCTTTTTCGACTCTACGTGAACAAGTCACCTCTAAAGGCGGTACCACCGCGATGGCTTTAGAGCAATTTTATAATGGAAATCTTCCGCAGATTGTTGCCGATGCAATGCAAAGCGCAATAAATAGAGCGGAAGAAATGGAAAAACTTTTTTAAATTAATCGCGGAACTCACCATGCAGACCTTAGTATTCGTCGTTACTACCCTGATTCAACTGTATATTTTTGTATTACTACTGCGCGTATGGATGCAGTGGGTGCGTGCAGATTTTTACAATCCCTTTTCGAAATTTGTTGTCAAAGCAACACAGCCTATCGTCGCACCATTGCGCCGAGTCATTCCTTCTTTTGGCGCGATAGATACCGCTTCAGTGGTTGTGGCATTTATTTTAGCCATTGCAGCTATTATTTTTGGTATGTGGGCGACTAACTTGCTCCCTATTTTAGGCATAAGTATTTTGCCTATGGGGCTGATTTTATTATTAACCTATACTGGTAAATTGATTTTTTGGATGATTTTAATCCGTGCAATTTTAAGCTGGGTCAGCCAAGGCCGTAACCCTGTAGACTATTTATTATACCAATTAACAGAACCTTTAATGGCGCCAATTCGCCGTATCATCCCTGCTATGGGCGGGTTAGATTTCTCCGCAATGATTGTCATGTTTATTTTAATTGCACTGAATTATCTGCGTGTTGATATCTCACTGATGATTGACCCATCATTAACTGCAATGATGTATTCCATTGGTATTATGTAAAAACGAGTTTTAAATAATGCAAAAAGTTGTTTTAGCCACTGGTAACCCCGGAAAAGTGAATGAGTTAGCTGACCTACTACGTGATTTTGGGATGGATATCGTCGCACAAACCTCATTAGGTGTTGAATCTGCTGAAGAAACGGGCTTAACCTTTATTGAAAATGCGATCCTAAAAGCGCGCCATGCAGCAGCGCAAACCGGGTTACCCGCAATTGCTGATGATTCAGGAATTTCCGTTGATGCACTTGGTGGCGCGCCGGGGATTTACTCCGCACGTTATGCGGGGGAAGATGCGACCGATGAGCAAAACCTGATAAAATTACTTGAAGCAATGAAAAATGTGCCTGACGACCAACGTCAGGCTCAATTCAACTGCGTTCTGGTCTATTTACGCCATGCAGAAGACCCAACGCCGTTGGTTTTTCATGGTCGCTGGCACGGTGTCATAACTCATGAACGCAAAGGCCAAGGTGGCTTCGGTTATGACCCAATATTTTATGTTCCTGAATTAGGTTGCACCTCAGCAGAGTTAACTAAAGCAGAAAAACAAGCCGTTTCACATCGTGGAAGAGCACTCACAATGATGTTGGATGTGCTAAAGAATGCTTAAATTACCTCCGCTGAGCCTGTATATCCATATCCCTTGGTGTGTGCAAAAGTGCCCTTATTGTGACTTCAACTCACACACACTTAAAGGGGAAATCCCTCAGCAAGAATATGTGGCGCACTTATTGGCCGATTTAGACATTGATGCAAAATTAGTTGCTGGGCGTTCGGTAAAAACCATTTTTATTGGGGGTGGAACGCCCAGTTTATTAAGTGCAGAGTCAATGCAAGCATTAATGGATGGCGTACGTCAGAGAGTTGATTTAGACCCTCACGCAGAAGTCACCATGGAAGCAAACCCCGGCACTATTGAGGCTGGCCGTTTTGCAGGTTACCAAGCGGCAGGAATCAACCGTATTTCTATTGGTGTACAAAGTTTCGGTAATGACAAATTAATCACTTTAGGGCGTATTCATGGCGCTGATGAAGCGAAACGCGCCGCTCAGTTGGCCACTAATCTTAATTTAAGAAGCTTTAACCTCGATTTAATGCATGGGTTACCTGCGCAAACTCAAGTTGAAGGTTTATCTGACCTGCGCCAAGCCATTGAACTTGCACCTCCGCACCTGTCTTGGTACCAATTAACCATTGAACCCAACACTCAATTTGGCTCACGTCCTCCGGTATTACCCGATGACGATACTCTGTGGGATATTTACACCGAAGGCCATAAATTATTGAGCGCGGCAGGTTATCAGCAATATGAAACATCCGCCTATGCTAAACCTGGTTACCAATGCCAACACAATCTCAATTACTGGCGCTTTGGTGACTATTTAGGTATCGGTTGTGGTGCTCATGGAAAAATTTCTTTTGAAGATGGTCAAATTTTACGAACCGTAAAAACAAAACACCCTCGAGGTTATATGGAGGGACGTTATATGCACCAATCCTATGATGTTGATGCCTCCGATAGGCCATTTGAATATTTCATGAACCGCTTTCGCCTGCTTGAAGCTATGCCTCGCGCTGAATTTACCCAATATACAGGGTTACCAGAATCAACAGTTAGAGCGGCCATTGATGAAGCCTTAGCTAAAGGCTATATCACAGAAACCGTGAATAAATGGCAGATCACAGAGCATGGAAAATTGTTTCTCAATTCCCTATTAGAGTTATTTTTAGGTGAAGAGTAGCGGTTATTCGATTTATTTATAAATCATTTCACTTATAAATTAGATGAAAGCCCACTTTATTTGACGTGGGCTTTTGTTTAGAGATAAAAATGAAATAGACAAGAATAACAATTGAGGTAATACATATTGCCACCATCAATAAGACAGTGGCAGATATCTGTTATAAAGCATTCACCACCGCATTAACTTGTTCAGTTAAGCTAACTAAACCACCACCTGACAAATACCATAAGTCAGATTGCAGGTAAGTAATTTTGCCGTCTTTATAAGCTTTGGTTTCTTGAATATTGCTGTCTTCAAATACCGTTTTATCCAGTTTACCTGCACCAATCGCTTCGCTACGGTCAACAATCAGGATCACGTCTGGATTCGCTTGAGCAATAGTTTTGGTATCCACTACACGGCGTTTTGCTTTATCTGCACTTTCATCAACCGGTAGGTCAGCGCGTTGCGCTTTCACAACGCTGTAAACAACGGCTTGGCTATTTGGAATTAATTTGCCGTCATTATGCATCAATACTAAAACTTTTTTATTGGAATCAGCCGCTTTCTTCTGGGCGTCTGCGATGACTTTATCTAATTGGACTAACTGCTCATCAACCGCTTTTTGGTTACCATAAAGTTCGCCAATCACACCAATATTGGCTTTCACAGAATCAATATAGTGTTTGCTATCAGAACCTAAATTAATAGTGGGTGCAATTTTTGATAACTCATCATAAGACTTACCTTGACGACCCGTGATCACAATCAGGTCAGGTTTTAATTGCGCGATTTTGGCTAAATCAGGTTGTTTCATTCCACCTGCATTTTCCATTGATGCAGGAATGCTGCCTTTTATATAAGCGGGAGCATTGCCTGTTGGGAGTGCAACAACTTTGTCGCCTAAGCCGAGTTTTTGCATTGAGTCATAAACACCAAAATCAAACAGAACCACTTTTTGTGGTTTTTTCACGACTTCAGTTTCACCTGATAAGTGTTTGATCGTTACTTTCTCCGCACCTTGCGCTATCACCGCATTTGGCGTGAAAGTGGTAGATTCAGCGCTTAGAGCGATAGGCGCAGAGAATGACAACACAGAAACAAGCAGAGCAGGTATGAATTTTTTCATTTAAATGATCCCAATTTAGTCATTAAGCCAAACCCGCATTGTAAAGTGAGTGGCTTAGATGTCAATCAAATAAGAATCAATTTCATTTTCATTCCCATTAATGGAATTAATATCACACAAATTGATGATGACGATAATATCGCTAAATAAAAAACAGTAATGTACAAAAAATACATTACTGTTCATAAGGTTATTTATGATTTTAGCGCTATCAGCTACTTTTGATTGAATTAAGTAACGAAGCGCGCTGTTGTTCTATTGAAGTCACTTTAGAACAAACTTGTTGGCCAAATTGCTGGAAACTTTTCTCTTGTTTTTTCCATTCAGATTCGAGCTCTTGCTGTAACCCACCTAAGTTCCCTAACATACCTTGTAGCGCTTTACTGGCGTCACCACCTGATAACAATTGCTTGCGCCCCATTTCGTTGATGCTGTCTTGTAAAATACCACCTAGGCTTTCATTAACCAGCTCGCGCCCTTTCGTTTCAACAGTTTTCATGGCTTCATGGTGAAACACATAACCATTAGGACGAGTCTCAATAATTTGATTGATTTGCCCATTAAGCTCTTTTTCTAGTTTTGTTAACCGGTTACGGATATTGCTATCGCTACCAACCACTTTAACAACAACTTTGTCTATCGTTTCCCTTGAAGTTGATAATTTTTTTTCTGATTCTTGTTTTATCCAAGGTAAATCCTGACGGATAGAGGCTTGGTAACGAATAGCTTGCTGCTTTTGGGCCTCTGTTGCAGCAACATTTTTACCGTTAAGCGTGATATCACCATTTGGCGTAATTTTTAAATCGCCACTTGCACCAATAACTTGCACACTTTCAGGTGTCATAACGATGTCATCCTTTGGTGTCACAGAACAGTTATAATCTGCAGCTTGGCTCGTCGCACAAGCAAGGAGTGAAAATGCAATTAATGTATGGCGTAACATAAAATCTCCTAGTAGAGCATTAATTAAAAAACAGAACGCCCAATTCGTTTCGATAATAACTCTAAAGCCGCACAGCCGACTAAAGAGTTCCCCGCCGAGTCTAGCTCAGGTGACCAAACCGCTACGGTAAATTGGTTTGGAACCACACAAACAATACCGCCACCAACACCAGACTTGCCGGGCATTCCTATCCGAAATGCAAACTCACCAGAACCGTCATACATACCACAAGTCATCATTAATGCGTTGATTTGCCTTGATTGTAGTGGCGTGATGATGGGGTCAATGGAGCAAGATGACATCCCTTGCGATGTTAAATAGGAAAAACACCTCGCTAATTCAACACAGTTCATACTTAGAGAGCAATAATGAAAATAAGTTTCGAGAACCGTTAAAACATCATTTTCAAAATTTCCAAAAGATTTCATAAGATAAGCAATGGCTGCATTACGACTGGCGTGTTCCAATTCTGAACGAGCGACAACCGTGTCATAACTGATATCCGGTTCACAGGACAACTTTCGGACAAACTCTAGCATGCGCTGTTTAGGTGCGCTTAGGCGTGATTGCAACATATCAGCAATAACAATGGCTCCCGCATTGATAAACGGGTTTCGAGGTATCCCCTTTTCCATTTCAATTTGAATTAACGAATTAAAGGGTAGCCCTGAGGGTTCTTTACCTACGCGGCTCCAAATTTCCTCTTCCTCATAACGTGTCATTGCAAGCGTGAGGCTTAATACTTTTGAAATAGATTGAATTGAAAAACGTTGATATGCGTCCCCTGCGGTGAAAATATCACCGTCAATCGTGGATACCGCAATGCCTAAATGGTGGGAAGGTACGCAACCTAAAGCAGGAATATAATTTGCAACACAACCTTGCCCAATCAGTGGGCGAACTTGGTCTAGGATATCGTTGAGTAGCTGGTTAGAAAGCATGGCGCTCAAGACGTTGACTCCAGATAGTATTTGCAACAGAAAATAAAGGCACCCAATTTTTGGATGCCTCTTCAAGCGACTGAAAGCTCAGTTTATTTATTGAGATTGACTCAATAAAATTATTCTTCCCACCAAACATCAAACAGCTCAGAAACGACGACGTCATTCATGCCTTTTGATTTTAGCCAATTTTCAACAATTTGACGGTGCTCTTCGGTACATTTGCCAATTTTTTGTAAGCAAACGATCCCTTCCCAGTTCATATAGCCACTTGCTTCAAACGCCAAACCATTCGGTTCAATCGCTTCTGCAATCAGTTGGTCAACGGTGCTGTCAACTTCCTCAATCGGCGTACCTTCTTTAAAGCTCCACTTAACAGTAAAGCCTAACTCTTGGAACTCATCCAAGCGTAATTTTTTACGTAAACGACGACTACGTGGTTGTTTAGCCATTATTTGATCCTCTCAAACATTAAATCCCATACACCGTGCCCTAACCGCTGGCCGCGCTTTTCAAATTTTGTTTCTGGTCTTGTTTCTGGACGAGGAACGTAATCACCTGATGGTGATAAGTTTTTATACCCTTCGACACTCGTCATCACTTCAAGCATGTGCTCTGCATAAGGCTGCCAATCTGTTGCCATATGGAAAACACCGCCGATAGCTAGTTTGCTACGAATTTTTTCTGCAAACGGAACTTGCACAATACGGCGCTTATTATGTTTCGCTTTATGCCATGGGTCAGGGAAAAATAACTGAACCATCGCAAGGCTGCCGTTTGGGATCATGCAGTCTAAAACTTCTATTGCATCATGGCACATCACCCGTAAATTGGTGACGTTTTCTTCTTTTGCTGATGCTAAACATGCGCCAACACCGGGAGCATGAACTTCAATACCTAAAAAGTTTTTATCTGCATTTTGAGATGCCATGGTCACCAATGAGGCGCCCATCCCAAACCCAATTTCCAAGGTAACTGGATTTGAGTTATTAAATACTTTGGCAAAATCAAAAGGTTCATTGATAAAATCGATGCCTTTTTCTGCCCATTCTTTTTCTAATGCGTCTTCCTGACGTTTTGTCAGACGCCCTTGACGGCGGACAAAACTACGGACTCGGCGCATAACCCGCCCATCTTCATTATATTCGGGGGAGATAACATTATTGATCATAATAAAGGTTCTAAAATGAGTGCCCAATTAAGTTAATGTGCCAACAATCAAGTTTATAAGGTGATTGGTTACTAAACCTATCAATTTACAGCCCTAAATGCCCAAGTTGTAGTGATTAACTTTACCCTTGAGGCATGATGGATATCGGAGTTTAGCAAAACTTCCACAAGGATGCAGTTGATAATTCGCTAACTTTACACTAAACAACACAATAGCGGTTTACAGCCCCCTTCGTCTATGTTGCAATTCCTATCATGACTGGAAATATCAATAAAAAATAAAATTATTAATGGAAGCTCAACAATTTTCATCTGCAGTACTCAACTGGTATCACAAATACGGTCGTAAAACGTTGCCATGGCAACAGGAAAAATCGTCCTACCATGTGTGGTTATCTGAAGTTATGCTGCAACAAACCCAAGTGAGTACGGTAATCCCCTATTTTGAGAAATTTATTTCTCGCTTTGAGAACGTCACCGCCCTTGCCAACGCACCTCTTGATGAAGTTTTACACTTATGGACAGGGCTCGGCTATTACGCTCGGGCTCGAAATCTCCATAAAGCCGCTCAAGTGATCGCAACTCAATATGGTGGCTCATTTCCCACTACATTTGATGAAGTTTTCGCGCTGCCCGGTGTTGGCCGGTCCACTGCTGGGGCAATTTTATCATTATCGCAAAAACAGCATTACCCTATCCTCGATGGTAATGTTAAACGCGTATTAGCTCGAGCTTATGCGGTTGATGGCTGGCCGGGTAAAAAAGAAGTCGAAAACCGTTTGTGGGAAATCAGCACTGATGTCACCCCACAAGTGGGAGTTGAATTTTTTAACCAAGCGATGATGGATTTAGGCGCAATGATCTGCACTCGCAGTAAACCAAAATGCGAACTATGCCCGCTTAATTTTGGCTGTATGGCCTATGCTAATCATTCATGGCAAAACTACCCAGGTAAAAAACCAAAACAGAAAATCCCTGAAAAGAGTGCTTGGTTTCTAATTATTCAGCACGACGATGATGTTTGGTTAGAACAACGCCCACCATCCGGTATTTGGGGGGGGTTATTTGCCTTTCCACAGTTTGATTCTTTAGAGCAACTCAATGATTGGCTGAACGAATCTGGCTTTGAGTATACTCAATTAGAGCAATTAATTTCTTTCCGTCACACATTTAGCCATTTTCATTTAGATATTATCCCTGTAAAAGTTAAGATTCAGGCATTTAATTCTGCCATGGATGAAGGCAAAGGACTCTGGTATAACTTACACTTAGGCGCAACTATCGGCCTTGCTGCCCCAGTTGAAAGTTTACTAAAACAGCTCGCCTTACTACCTGATATTTGAGGAAAAATTAATGAGTAGAACCATTTTTTGTACATTTTTACAACGTGATGCAGATGGGCAAGATTTTCAGCTTTACCCAGGTGAGTTAGGAAAACGTATTTTTAACGAGATTTCAAAAGAGGCGTGGAGCCAGTGGATGGCAAAGCAAACCATGCTCATTAATGAAAAGAAACTTAATACGATGAACCCTGATGACCGTAAAATGTTAGAACAAGAAATGATTAAGTTCTTGTTTGAAGGCCACGATATCCATATTGATGGCTATACACCTGAAAAATAATCTGTTTGTCTACCTACTTAGTAGGTAGACTTTTGCCCCAAGACTGTGAATCGTATGAAAAAACTATTTGCGCTGAGTTTGTTGATCCCTCTAATTATTTCTTGTTCTAGCAAGCAAAAATCTGACTTTAACCCTGATTATGTCAAAGATACCAATGGGTTCGATATACTAATGAGTCAATTTGCCCACAATATTGAAAATATTTGGGGCATTAAAGAAGTATTAATTGCGGGTCCAAAAGACTACGTAAAATATACCGATGAATACCGAACTCGTAGCCATATTAATTTTGATGCAGGGACCATTACGGTTGAGACTATTTCAGCGGTAGAGCCTTCACAGCACTTAAAGAAAGCCATTGTCACCACCTTATTAATGGGGGACGACCCCAATTCCATTGACCTCTATTCTGATATCAATGATATTCCTCATAGCAAAGAACCCTTTTTATTTGGCCAAGTGCTCGATAACACAGGAGAAGCGATTCGTTGGGAATGGAGAGCCACAAAGTTTGCTGATTATCTGATTGAAAATAAAATGCAGCGCAGACAGTCTGGTATGAATATTGTTTGGTCCGTGACTATGCAATTAGTACCAAACCATTTAGATAAACGGGCTCATAAATACTTACCTTATATTAAGAAATCTGCGGCCAAATATGGTGTTGATGAGTCATTAATCCTCGCGATCATGCAAATTGAGTCGAGTTTCAACCCTTATGCAGTTAGCCGCTCTGATGCGCTTGGTTTAATGCAAATTATGCCAAATACCGCCGGCAAAGATGTTTTCCGCTCACAAGGGAAATCTGGTGTTCCTAGCCGTAGCTATTTGTTTGACCCAGAAAAAAATATTGATACGGGTACGGCTTACTTAGCTATATTGCAAAACAGCTACTTAGGCGATATTCGTAATCAAACCTCACGCCGTTATGCTGTTATTACCGCATATAATGGCGGCGCAGGCAGCGTTCTGCGGGTGTTCCACAGCGATAAAAAGCAAGCCGCGCAGCGTATTAATAATTTAGAACCGGGTGAAGTGTATGAAACCTTGTCCACTAAGCACCCTGCAACTGAGTCACGTAATTACCTGATTAAAGTGAACAAAGCACAGAAAAATTATCTACGTTAAAATTTTCCAATAGTGAATGCCAGCCAAAATCTGATTTAAGGCTGGCATTAGTCATTAACCTTAATAATTTTATGTGTTTTCGATTAAAAACTAGCTAACATGTTGAAAAAAAGCGCATGCAGTCAAAAGTTTATTGAAAGCGCCTTGACTCAACCAATGAAATCAGGTTTAATACGCTCCGTTGCCCGGATAGCTCAGTCGGTAGAGCAGGGGATTGAAAATCCCCGTGTCCTTGGTTCGATTCCGAGTCCGGGCACCACTTATTCAAAGAACCCGCCCAAAAGGCGGGTTTTTGCTTTGTATCTCTCTGAGGTCAACACTCGCCCAATTTCAACTCAACTAAATTCAACTCGCCCTCATATCAGCCCCATTTAGGTGGACATAGCATGTGATCTCCCAAGGAAATGACAATTTCATTGATTTATCCACCTCTGATTTGTTCGCTTCCCTTAAAAAATAAGACAACTATAATTAAATTCTGCCTAACAAATTGTAGAGGTGATAATGAAAAAGCCCCTTCTACTACGACAAATTCCGTAAATCCTCAGGGATATTCTTTTTCAAAATGCGCCAAAAGTCCTCTGCGGTTTTATTTAGTCGTGTATCCATGCGGTAAATATACGCTTGGATAGGTATTGTTAATTCAGGGGTCTCCAAACAAACTAGCTTTTTCTCTTTTAATTCATTCACTACGGAATAAATGGGTAACCATGCTATTCCATGGCCATCCAAAGCCATATTTTTTAGTAACTCACTCATTGATGACATGAAAAGTGTTTTCGAATTGATCGCACCAAATTCACTTAACCGACGATTAACTAACCTCCCCATATATGAAGCACTGGTGTAATTCAGCAATGGCACTTGAGGTTGGTAGATATCAAATAGCGGCTTACCATGCTCATCCGCTGCACAAATTGGGTATAATTCAGATTCAAATACATTCAATGAGGAAAATGGGGATTGCATTAAATCTTCATCATAAAATGAGATAATAAAATCACTTTTCCCTTCTCTCAATGTGTTCACAACTTGCACCACATCAATGGCTTCAACATGGTAAACAAACTCCTCACCGTAACCAGACAGCCCATGAACCAATTTAGGCAGTAATGTCAGTGACAACGAATGAGCGGCGGCAATTTTAATATTCGGTAGGCTCAATACATTGTGACCGGATAGTTCATTTAAGTTACATTCCAGTTGTTGTAATAAACTACGCGCTTGAGAATGAAAAATTTTGCCCTCTTCAGACAACTGTAAAGGGGAAGTCGTTCTATCAAATAATTCAACGCCAATGGCTTCCTCTAAAGCTTTAATACGACGGCTAAATGCGGGCTGAGAAATACTCCGCTGTTCTGCTGCATGAGAAAAATGTCGACATGATTCTAGAGTTAAAAAATCATATAGCCATTTTGTTTCTATATTTTTCATCTTATTAAGCCTTAAATTGACTTGCTGTTAAAATATAAAAAACTAAAAGTATTTTTATTGATATTTTGAGTTAATGACTAGTTAAATAACAAAGCTAAATTTGTAATAGCGTTATTTGTATTATGCATAGCCCTACCATTTAAAACATTAACAAAAATCAAAAATAATTTTCATTTAATTTATTTAATTCATAAAACCTAGTCTATTCAGGCCTTCAGAGCAATTTATAAAAATATTTTTATTTTGAATGAAAGTTCTTAATGCGTATCTTGCATCAAACCATACTTACTTGCATTTCTCATCCAAGACAAACATTGATAAATATTAACCAAAAGTTAAGCAGCAATAAGTAAGTTAATAATCACTTGAATATTAACCAATATGTTAAATAAATGAAGAAAGATAAGCATTTATTGATTTTTATTTTATAAAAAGGCTAATGAAATGCAGGGGTATTAAAATGAAAGGTTTAATTGGTGTATTAGGTGGTATGGGGCCTGCCGCTACTGTTGATTTATTTAATAAATTTGTAAGCTATACCGTAGCAAATAGAGACCAAGAGCATATCCCTTTAATTATATCATCTATTCCTGATATACCAGATCGAACAGAAGCGCTATTAAACCATGGTGAATCACCTTTACCTTTAATGACTGACTATTTAAAGAAACTAGAAAGTGCCGGGGCCGAATGTATTGTTATACCTTGTAATACAGCACATTTTTGGTTTAGTGAACTAAAAAAAGTTTGCCATGTCGACATGCTAAGCATTGTTGAGACGACAATGAAAGAAGTACTAGCAACCAAGAAAAAAAATATCGGATTACTTGCAACAAATGCCACTATGTATATGGGACTATATCAAAAAAATATAGAGAATAAACATTTAAACTGCATTACCCCTGATAAAAAAAGCCAAGAAAATGTAATGGAAAGCATTTATTTATTAAAATCAGGAAATAAAAAAATTGCTGAGTCCATTATGAAACAGCAAGCTGAAATTTTATTTTCCCGAGGCGCTGAAATTATTATTCTTGGCTGCACCGAGGTTCCCGTCATTCTTGAAAATGAAATTAATAGTTATCCAGATAAATATATCGACTCAACCAGCTCATTGGTCAGAGCAAGTATTCACTGGTATGAAAACAGAGTCGGAAAAAAATTTAATGATAAATAAAAATATTTAACTTATATCAAATATCAAAATTAATTTTTTAATATTACTAATGACAATATATTGTCTATTGGAGACGATTATGGTTTGGCTAGAAATCATTGTTGTATTAGGTGCAATATTCTTTGGTATACGCATGGGCGGAATAGGTATAGGACTCTGTGGTGGGTTAGGATTAGCGGTATTAACTATCGGATTTGGTTTACCTATAGGTTCACCACCTGTTGATGTTATTCTGATTATTATGACAGTTGTGGTAGCAGCATCTGCATTACAAGCTGCGGGCGGGATGGATTATCTAGTCCGCCTAGCCAGTAAATTTATGCGTAAAAATCCTAAGTATCTAAACATTATAGCGCCAATCACCACTTGGGTGATGACTATCATGGCTGGTACAGGTTTCATTGTGTTTTCTATGCTGCCTGTGATAGCAGAAATTGCGAAAGATTCGGGCATCCGACCATCTAGAACATTAGCAGGCTCAGTGGTTGCTTCACAAATTGCGATTTCCGGTTCTCCAATCAGTGCCGCAATGGCCGCGATGCTGACCATTATGGAAGGTAACGGCATCACGTTTATTGTGGTTATGTCAGTCTGTTTACCCGCCTCTTTTGTTGCTGCCATGGTTGCCGCTTTTATTGCATCACGTCAGGGCTGCGAACTTGAAAACGATGAGGTCTATTTAGAACGTTTACAAAAAGGCTTAGTTCATAAATACGAAGAGAAAAAAGGCGAGAGCACAACGAGAGAAAAATTCTCTGTTGTTCTATTCATTATTGCCACGATTGCTATCGTGATCCTCGCTGCATTCCCACAATTACGTCCCGGTTTTGATATCGGTAAGCCGATGGGAACACGAGATATCATCATCATTTGTATGCTAAGTGCAGCATGTTTGATGGTGGTTTTCTGTAAAACATCACCGGATTCCATTGTATTAGCACCAACATTCCGTTCAGGAATGAGTTCTCTTGCAGTGATCCTCGGAATTGTGACATTAGGTACCACTTTTGTTGATGCCCATATGGACCAAATCAAGGCCATCGCGGGAGATGTATTATCTGCATATCCTATTTTATTGGCTTTAGTTCTGTTCTTGACCTGTGCCTTGTTATATTCGCAAGGTGCCACAACACCATTAATAATTCCATTAGCCATTGCCTTAGATGTCCCGACATGGGCAATTTTGGCCTCTTTTGTCGCCGTCACCGGGGTATTTGTCTTACCCACTTACCCAACATCATTAGCTGCCATTGAATTCGACTCTACTGGGTCTACTCGAGTCGGAAAATATATTTTAAATCATCCCTTTATGTTACCAGGGCTAGGTGGAATTATTGCCGGTGTCGCTTTCGGCTTTATCATTGCACCAATGATTGTCTAGCACAAGGGTGTGAGTCTCCCTCACACCCTTTACGCTGTAATAAAATGATTTTATTGACAAAATGAAGTTAAACTTTGGCTCTATTTAGCTTTATACTTTGTTTAATTGGCAAAATACAATTACGAGGTATAAAGCTATTTTTTTCACACCCATAGGTATATCTGCAAAAAATATTATGACAGCGTATCAAAATGACTCATTACTTTATTTATTTTTTTAAATTAAATTTTATAAATTAAAAATAATGGCCTATTAGCCATTCAATATCTCTTTATTAAATGTAGTTTAAATTTGTTTTCATTCAAAAGTGTGAGCTGAAATGTTTTTGCATGAATTATCCGCTTCTGAAAATAGTTAAAATAATTATACTCGATTTCATATTCATTTCTAAAAAAACAAAACAAGGAATGAATTAAGATTTTCATCATGTTACAGAGTCAATTTCGGCAGTCTCATTTCCCAATGAAAGTACTCAATTAAGTGACTAAGATTAGGGTTTGAATCACAAATTTTAGTTTTTAAGATACTTACTTTCAAAAATGACGACGTCGTCATATTAAAAAAAATTTATTTTATCTATAACATTAAACAACCATTTTTCTTACATACATATCAATATTGATAGTTAAGCGTTAAAAAACTAAAGCAAATGCGTTATAAAAAAACGCTTAATGTTGACGTCAACATTAGGGTTAGCAACTAGAAAGAGGTCTTAGAACATGAGTAACCTACCTGAAAAAATGAAAGCAGTTGTTTGTCATGGCCCACATGATTATCGCTTTGAAAATATTAAAAGACCAACGCCAGGATTTAGAGAAGTTGTCATCAAAGTTGATGGGTGCGGGATCTGTGCTGGCGACTGTAAAGCCAACGATGGTGCTCAAATGTTTTGGGGAGATGACCCATGGATCAAAGCCCCAGTAGTTCCTGGCCATGAGTTTTATGGCCGCGTTGCAGAGCTCGGTGAAGGCTCCGCTGAAAAATTCAAATTGAAAATCGGCGATCGCATCTTAGCAGAACAAATTGTCCCATGTTGGGAATGCCGTTTCTGTAAATCAGGTAAATACTGGATGTGTGAAACCCATGATATTTACGGTTTCCAAAAAGAAGTTGCCGACGGTGGTATGGCTGAATATATGCGTTTTTCAGAACGCGCTATTATCCATAAAATCCCTGATGAACTATCCGATAAAGATGCCGCATTAATTGAGCCAATGGCTTGTGCTATCCACACTGTACGCCGTGGTGATATCGATTTAAATGACGTCGTCGTCATTGCGGGTGCAGGCCCACTAGGGCTGTGTATGATCCAAGTCGCCAAATTAAAAACACCGAAAAAACTGGTTGTTATCGATGCGATTGATGAACGCCTTGAATTAGCAAAGAAATTTGGTGCTGATGTTGTTATCAACCCACTGAAAGAAGATGCCATTAAATTAGTTAAAGATATGACGGAAGGCTATGGCTGTGATGTTTATATTGAAGCAACGGGCGCGCCAATTGGTGTTACTCAAGGACTAGAAATGATCCGCAAACTTGGCCGTTTCGTGGAATTTAGCGTATTCGGTAAAGAAACAACTGTTGACTGGTCAATCATTGGTGACCGCAAAGAACTCGATATCCGCGGAGCCCACTTAGGCCCATATAGTTATGAAGTTGCTATAGACCTGTTTAGCCGTGGCTTAGTTAGCGCTGATGATATCGTTACTCACTTCTATTCCATCGATGAGTGGGAAGAAGCTTTTGTCATGGCGAAATCGGCAGACTCAATTAAAGTCGTCATCAAGCCATAAACATGTTTTAACTGGCAGTAATAATTGATAATTCAAATAAACACTAAATAAGTAAAAACCCTACATATAATTAAACGCTCTTTTAGGAGAACATCTTATGCTGAGTAAATTTAAAAAGTTAGCTGTCGCTGCAAGTGTACTGACTTTAGGTATGGCATTTAACGCTACCGCTAAGCCAGTTTCAGTGGGTATGTCATTTCAAGAATTAAACAATGAATATTTTGTCACCATGAAGGAAGCCTTAGAGAGCGCAACGGGTGATATGGGCGCACAACTATACATTTCTGATGCAGCTCATGATGTATCAAAACAAACCAGTGATATCGAAGATATGTTACAGAAAAAAATCGATATTCTGTTAATAAACCCGGCAGATAGCGTTGGTGCAGAAACGGCTGTACTGGCAGCGAAAAAAGCGGGAGTTGTAGTTATCGCCATTGATGCTCAAGCAAATGGCCCAATTGACTCTTTCGTTGGTTCTAAAAACTATGATGCTGGCTTAATGGCAGGTAAACGTTTAGGTGAAGCACTAGGCGGCAAAGGCGAAGTGGCAATTTTAGATGGTATCCCTGTTGTACCAATTCTTGAGCGTGTTCGTGGCTTTGAAGCGGCAATGAAAGAATACCCAAATATTAAAATCGTAACTAAATTGAACGGTAAACAAGAACGCGATACTGCGATGAATGTGACAGAAAACATGTTGCAAGCAAACCCAACGCTAAATGGGATTTTCAGTGTTAACGATGTCGGTTCTTTAGGTGCGTTAGCAGCGATTGAGTCCTCTGGTCGTGATGTCAAATTAGTGAGTGTTGACGGTTCTCCTGAAGCGGTTGCTGAGATTGCCAAAGGTAACTCGCCATTTATTGCTACTTCAGCGCAATTCCCTCGTGACCAAGTTCGTATTGGTTTAGCTATGGGCTTAGCAAAATACTGGGGCGCCAATGTCCCTAAAGAAGTCCCAATTGATGTTAAATTGATTGACAAAACAAATGCTAAAGACTTTCACTGGTAATCGTTAGTTATCAATAACCGATGTATTGCACCTGTATTTCTGATGTTCGGTGCAATACATTTTCATAAATATTAATTATTAAATGCATATTGGAATAAAAATTCCAAATGGCTTTGTTACCCATTTTTAAGCAGTTGAGAAATATAGGGAAGCAATATGATGCAATTATTAGCATTAAAAGATGTCAGTAAAACTTTCCCTGGGGTTAAGGCGTTAGATAATATTAATCTCTCCCTAGAAAAGGGGGAAGTTCACGCATTATTAGGTGAAAACGGCGCAGGTAAATCAACGCTAATGAAAGTGTTATGTGGAATACATAAACCTGATAGCGGACAAATTCTGATTGAAGGCAAAGAACACACCTTTCATAACTACAGAGATGCAATAAAAGCAGGCGTAGGTATTATTTTCCAAGAATTCTCTCTTATTCCTTATTTAAATGCTTTTGAAAATATATTTTTAAATAGAGAGCTGAAAAATAAGTTTGGTTTATTAGATAGAAAATTAATGCGAAAAAAATCGCAGGAAATCCTAGCTGAGCTGGGTGTAAACATCAATGTTGATGAACCCATTAGCCATTTAAGTATTGCAGAACAACAGTTTGTTGAAATCGCAAAAGCACTGTCTTTGGATGCTAAAATTTTAGTGTTAGATGAGCCAACTGCGACATTAACCCCCAATGAAGCAAACCATTTATTCGATGTAATGCGCGATTTAAAAGCTAAAGGGGTTGGAATGTTTTTTATTTCCCACCATTTAGAAGAGATTTATGAAATCTGTGACACCATCAGTGTACTACGCGATGGACAATATATAGGGTCGCGTAAGGTCGATGAAACAGATTTAGACGTTATTATCGAAATGATGGTTGGCCGTGAAGTTGAAAATATTTACCCTCATAAACGCCAATTTAACGAGCAAGAAGTCATCTTAGATGCGGAAGTTCAGCGTTTTTCATATAGCCCAACTAACCACCTTCAACTAAAAAAAGGTGAAATTTTAGGGCTTGCTGGATTAGTCGGTTCAGGTCGCACAGAAACTATTCTTGCCATGATTGGTGCTGATAAGGCTTACAAGAAAAAAGTTGTTTTAGAAGGCAAAGAAGTTAAAGTTAAATCAGCTGCGACTGCACTGCAATTAGGTATCGGTTTATTACCAGAAAGCCGAAAAACTCAAGGACTTGTATTGCCGTTTTCCGTTAAAGAAAATATATGGCTAAACAATCACGCTCAAAAATTATTTTTAATTCAAAACAAAAAAGAACTCACTTTATCTATTGATTTAATTTCCCAAGTAAAAGTTAAAACACCAGAGCCTCACACTGCAGTTTCTACTTTAAGCGGTGGAAACCAGCAAAAAGTTGTTATTGCTCGCTGGCTAAATAAACAAGCCAAAATTCTTATTTTCGACGAACCCACTCGAGGTATTGATGTTGGGGCAAAATCAGAAATTTATCAATTAATGCGCTCTCTAACTGAAAAAGGAATTTCCATTATTATGATTTCATCGGAGCTACCAGAAGTTATTGGTGTCAGTGATAGAGTTTTGGTTTTTCGAGATGGTGAAATTGCCGCTGAGTTAACTGGAGACGAAATAAACTCAACTCAGATCATGGTACATGCGGCCGGCAATATTATATAGGATAACGACTATGTCTAATCAACGTGCAATTCCATTAACTAAAAATAAATTTAGTTTTTCTAAGCTAACAAAAATACCTGCATTTTTACCATTTGTTGGTTTAATTCTTTTATTTGTCTGCATGTCCATTTTTAATGAACATTTTTTAACTGTAAACAACCTTTCGACCATAGCTCGTCAGGTTTCTATTAATGCCATTATCGCTATCGGTATGACATTTGCTATCTTAACAGGTGGAATTGACTTGTCCGTTGGTGCTGTTATGGCACTGTCTGGAACCTTGATGGCAGGCTTAATGAAGTATTATGGAATGGACCCCTATGCAGCCATCGCTCTTGGACTATTATCGGGTGTTGCTTTTGGCTTTATTAATGGGATTTTAGCCGCTTACGGTAAAATGCCGCCAATCATTGTCACCTTAGGTGCCATGATTATTGCTAAAGGGTTAGCCTTAATTTATACCGGTGGCTACCCAGTTTCAGGATTACCTCAAGAGTTTGCTTTTTGGGGACGAGAAGAATTAATGGGAATTCAAGTTCCTATTTTATTAATGCTTGGCCTTTATCTTATTTTCTATGTTGTACTAAATCATGTCTCTTTTGGCCGTTATATTTACGCTATTGGTGGTAATGAAGAAGCAGCACGCCTCAGTGGTATCCGCGTTGAACGTTATAAAATGTTAGTTTACGTTATTAGCGGTTTTACTGCTGCATTCGCTGGGTTAATATTTACCTCTCGAGTAATGAGTGGGCAACCCAATGCAGGAGTAGGCTTTGAGTTAGATGCGATTGCTGCGGTCGTACTCGGCGGCGCCTCAATAGCAGGAGGCCGTGGTATGATCATTGGCACACTGATTGGCGCAATGATCTTAGGCGTACTTAATAATGGTTTAAATTTATTAGGTATTTCACCTTATGTTCAATATATTGTAAAAGGTTTAATTATTTGGGGCGCTACCTTAATTAGCTCAATGAAACGCTAAATTAATAATACCTCATCGCCATTAAGATAGGCAGGTATCATTACCTGCCTATCTATAATTGCCATACTTCAAGTTGTATGGGTGTTGACTGTGTTCATATACAACTCAAATTCTTTAGAGTACATATAAAAATCATAACGGACTTTCTTTCTAACTCTTATTAATAAACAACAAGTTTCCCATCAACAAATATCTGTTTTGTTTTATGGTCTTTATGTGAATCTCGCTCTATTTCAGAAAACAATAACTCAGTTGTTAATTCACCAAGATATACTGAATCGTGGTGTACACCAGAAATAGATAAATGGTAAGTATCTGCATAGGGTGGTAAATCTACAGAAAAATAACGGCAAGAAAGGCCTAGCTCTAAAATAATTTTATACATCCCTGCCGTGATAATTCCATTCAGCCCAACAATATACATATTTGGTGTATAAAGCTCTTGAACTTTTTTTCTTAGATAATCTTCATCATTCTTATTAAACATATAACTGCTGTATAAGACATTAATATTTTTTCTATTTGGAAAATTTTCATATATACCCGCTAAACGAGACAAACTAATTTCAGATCCTTCTGGCCCTGAAACAATCAGTGTGTTTTCACTATTCTGCTGGTTAAGAAATTTTCCTGTTAAAGCGCCAATTTCAAAGTTTTTCAAAAACAGCCCTGAATACTTATTTTGATAACCATAAATTGAACGGTCAACAAAAACTAAAGGCACATTATGTTGATCAATTAATGATAAGTAACTTGGTTGATAGTCTTTATCATCACGAACTGGCGATAGTAGGATCCCACTCGCTTTGTAGCTGACTAATGTTTCGATTGCTGTTTTTTCTGCTTTTTCATCACTATCTGAATCAAAAATCATGACTTGATAGCCTTTTTCTTTCGCTAAGCGTGAGACAGTTTGAATCAGTACGATATAAAATGGGTTAAATGTGCTATCAGTAACCACACCTATTATGCGGCTATTTTTGTTTTTCAGATTACGTGCAAAAAGATTTGGCACATAATTGAGCTCTTGTGCTATCGCTAATATTTTATCTCGAGTTTCCTTCTTTACCATCTCAGGATGATTAAATGCTCTAGAGACTGTAATATCAGTTACATTAGCACGTTTAGCTATATCAATTATCGTTGTTGAGCTATCTTGTTTTGTCATAATTATACTAGTCAACCTTTAATGAATCCCCTGAAGAATAGGCTAGTAATCCATTTGGCTATTATCAGGGAGAAATATGCGATTATTCATTATACCGTTTTGAGCTTGAAGATAAATCAATTTCACTTTCTTTAAGAAGAATAAATGACTGATAATTCAAAATAGTGACATACCGCATGAATTAGAAATGTTAAATAAACAAATTGACATTTAAAATATATTTTAAATAACTTTTAGCTCAATCAGCACTGATAAAATCAATCCTAAAGCGACAAGAATAACAACAATTGAAAATAGCATTTGAATGGTTCTATTGGAAATATAATGCATTATTAATCGACCGATTAATAAACCAATGACACAAGAGACAATAAATATAATACTAATTTCTTTAGGGTATTGAAACCCATTCAAAACATTAATAAAAATACTAATACTACCAATACAGAAAATAACCATTAACGATGTTGCAATAATACTCTTCATATTCAAATTAGTGAACTTTCGCAATGCAGGAACAATAATAAAACCACCACCGACACCTAGCATACCAGTAAGTAATCCTGTAATGACACCAATCCCCCCAAAGATTAACGCTGTTTTAGTGTTCCAAATAAATTTCCCAGTTTCTGTATTAATTAAACAATGTGCATCATTTTGCTCATCAACCCTATTGAAAAATATACGCCCCCCGACATAAAGCATAACAAGGCTAAAAATAAGCGTTAACCAAACTGAAGGTACAATATGGGCAAGGTAAATACCATACTTAGCAGAAGGGATACTCAATAATGCTATCCAAATTGCGGCTTTATAACGAATACTTTTTTTTATAAGCCCTTGAATAACGCTGATAAAAGCCGCTATTGTAATTGCTAGAAGCCCAACAGGCGCAGCGAGTGCAACACTCCAACCTTGGCTTGCCATTAAAGCAGGAACAGCAAGAATTCCCCCGCCAGCTCCCGTCAAACCGAGTAGACAGCCTATCAATAACCCTTCTAATATCAATATTAACATTATGAATTTCTTATCATTATTATTAAATATATTCGCTGAATATTAACGCTTACCGAGCGTTTTCTCCAATACCATTAATGCCCTATTAAATGGTACTTCTCCTGCAATAATATCGATTAACCGAGTATCTTGGAAAACCGCAATTGTTGGCACTGATTTTATACCATATCGAGGAGCTAAAGTGGGCGATTGAGCAATATCAACAATGCCAAAAATGATGTTACTTCCTTGAAAATATTCAGAAATTTTAATGAAAATAGGTTTCATATTTTTACAAGGTAAACACCACGATGCCGAAAAATAAACAACTACAGTTTGTTGCTCATCTTGCTCTAGGGGGTAAAGTGTACTCGAGAAATTATCACTATCTAATGATAAAATATTCGGCATTATATGCTACCTTTTGTGATTTTTTCCTAAACTAACATACAAAAACAATATACTCGATAATATATCACTTCTTATCCATTAGTTGATCAATATTATTGGGAATTTTATTATTTAAAATCAATAAATTAACTTATTACCCATCATAAAATGCATGTAAATATGATTTAAAACAAATGATTAAAATAGCTTCCAACCGCCATAAATATTTATATTAACTTAAAGAAACTATAATTATATATACCTAATTTATTATACATTTATTTTTAACTTGTATTTCAAGCATTATAGTAATCACATTATTTGGTGAAATATAAAGATATTTATAATTAAAAGTAAACCAGACTCTCTACACTTAATAAAACCTTTAAATTTTTTATTTAGATTATGACTGAAATATGTCTAACGGATCTCAACGAGATCTAACAGCATAAAACGTTGAGATAGAACGCATGGCAATTATGAGTTCACACCTCACAACAGTCGCTAACCACAACAACTATACGAGGTAGTCACCATGGCTAAGCGCGATTGTAGTGTAAAAACACCGACGGCTAAAGAGGAAGTGGTCAAAACCAGACACTATACAGTGGGTTACGCCCCTAACCGCGGTAAACCCAACCCCAGCCCACAACTGACTTTAAGCGGTAAGTGGCTGAATGAGTTGAGGTTTGAGGTAGGCAGCCACTATACCCTCACTCGCCAAGCCGGACAGTTGATCATCCGGCTGGCTGAGGGGGAGTAAGACGGCTAAGGAGATCCCAGTGTACGGCTGGGTTCTCTTTTCAGATCAACGTAACCAAAAAGGCAAATCATCCTCTGTTAGAGCATCATACAACTCTTGAGGACGATCCTTATCATCAATACAGTATGGCATATCTGTAAATCCAACTTTTAATGGTTGGTATATTTCCCAGCTGTTATAGAACATTTTTGCAGATTCGATACAAGTAATAATCGCATCAAAGTATTTTAGATATTTTGATTCTGAACTTGATGATTTCTTCAACTCTGTTATTAAGTTTTCAAAACGATCTAGATCTTGATATCTAATATATTTTCTATATAAGCTATCTATTAATTCCTTCTCCAAATCAGGAATATTCTCACCAGATAAATAATCAAAAAAATCAATCATTTCTTGTACTGTTCCAGTTTCAAATATAGAACTTCCGCCCATAAAACCAATACTTTTCATTTATTTCCTCTTAAATTGAATATCTGTAGGTTTTATTGCTCCATTTGATTTAGAAACAATCCCTTTAATTATAACATCTTCTTGAGCAGCAGAGACTGTCTGTCCTCTAATATCAATTACAACGCGTTGAGTCATACCTGCTGGTAAATGTTCTTTTCGCTCAATTGCCTGCTTAGATACATTATTAATTAACCCATTGGAGTTAGTAGAAACTGTGTAATTCTTAACTTCAACGCTACACGTATTTCCTTGGCACCAATCAGGTCTGGTACTACCTTTTGTACCATAAGGAACTTCTTTTCCATCTTTAAAGCTGACTTGCTCACGCCAACCATTACCTAAATCTTTACCAACATCTTTCTCTGATTGCTGAGGCGTTGGGCGCTTCATTTCACTAGGCTTATCTTTTATCCACGCACCGACATTATCATTAGCAGCCTTCGCACCGTAAACTAAACCTACCGTCTCTTGAACAACCAACGATATTTTGACCCACTGGGGCATATCATCCATAGATTTCTGGAAAGCTTGGTCTTTCGCAAGTTTTTGATCCAGCATTTGGCTAGCTTGGCTCATTGAATAACCTTGATCTAATAATCCAATCAGGTCTTTCGAGTAGCTCGTCACCAAATCATCGTACTTCGCCATTTGGTCTGGATAAGCTTTTAAAACATCATGATAAGCTTGGTATTCCGCATAACCTTGATAGCTATCTTTTGCGTCATAGGCAAGTTGTAACTCTTTGGCACAAGCTTGGCTATTACTGCCAGAACATGCAGCTGATAAAGCATTATCTCTATCTACATCAAGCTGTTTTAAGCCATCTAGTTTTGCTTTTTGCTCATCCGTAATATCGCCACTGTCAGCTTTACGTTGTAAATAATCTCTTAAACCTGCTTCTGGCATGCTCAAGTAGTTATTCTCAACAACAACTCACTCCATTGCGAAACGGGCGGATAAAACAACTTTTTCCTTGTATATTCAATCAATTACAAGTTTATTTTTCCAGTGCATTTTACTTGTCGAACACAAGTGCCCCGACGTGCGTTTTTTAGCCTAAAAAGGGATAAAGCAGAATTAAAACCAAACGCTATACAATGGATTCCTCCCAAACGAGGTAAACCCAACCCAAGGCTCACCTTAAGTGGTAAGTGGTTGAGTGAACTAAGGTTTACGGTGGGCAGCAGCATCACTCTCACCCGCCAAGCCGGACAGTTGGTTATCCGGTTGGCTGAGAACGAATAAGATCATTAAGGAGATCCCAGTATAGAATTGGGATCTCTATATTTTTAGTAATAACTAACTGATTGCCTCAAAAAAATTACTTATTTCTTCTTGTGTTAGTTTATCCAATAACATACTTGTGATGTTTTTTTTGTCATTAATACCCACATAAAATCTGTCACTACATTTTATCCAATTAATTTCTTCCTCGTTCTTTGCAATATTTAGCATTATAGACGTTGGTGATACTATTGCCTGAATATCAAAATCAAAATCATCGATAAAACGTTGGCTAAAACTATTGTTATTCTGAGATTTCCATATTTCTAAATTAACAACTGGAGTTCCCGAGCTATCTACTAATAGTTTTTCTAAAGCCGTATCAACCTTGTGAACACATTCAGGGTTTATAATCACTAATGTTATCGCCGATAAAAAACCATTTTCAGGTAATACCGCTATCTCTAGTAAACTTTTCTTACCATCCCCTAATCTATAATATAAAGGAACATTTCCAATTGTATCGAATAGTTTTATATCAATAGGTACATATCCATCAATACTGATATCCATATATTTAGATTTATTAATAACACTATCAATAGTTAATTTCATCATTTATACAACGCATGTTTTAATACAGGATAAGGGTCTGTTGGTCGCTGACTGAAGACTAATTCCCAGCGGCCAACTTGTACTTTTTCATTATGCTTAAATCCTTGTAAGGACGCTTCTTTAACCGCCCCTTGAAGACTAGCCAACATAGCTTGACTTCCCTCTGAGGTACTATGGGACAATCCATTTCGTGTCAAATACTCTCCCATATGTTTTGTTGCATTAGGGTTAACCCAAATAGTTTGACCATTGACTGTCATTTCAAAAGATTTAGGAATCGACGTTCCTGGAATCTGAGGCTGAGTTGCTTTAATCGAACTCCAGACTGTGTCATACTCACTTGGCAATGAACCACTATTAAATTGCCCACTAGGGTGATTAACATCTACAACTTTCCCTGTTTCTTTAAAGCTATATTCACCTTTTCCTGCATCCCATTGCGGTAATGGTGAATTTTTCTTCGCAAATTCTAAGTATGCTTTAGCCGCTAAGAACTGCACCAGTTTTGCTTCAGTTGTCGGAGGTGAACTACTCAATATTTGAGCTTGCTTTCTCTGGGGACATTTGCTGATTAGACCAATATAAATCTAACGGGATACCAACAAAATTTCCCCATGCTTCAAGGAAGCCTCTTGCAGGATCTTGTCCTTCAGGGTGATCACCTTTCGCAAAGTCACTTAAAGCAACATTAATATCTTGAATGCTATAACCATTCTTTTCCATAGATTCGGCTAATGTGAACGCCGATTGTCCATAATCTACCATACCATCCGGCAGATCTTTAGAGCTGAAAAAGTTATTCTCAACAACAACTCATTCCATTGCAAAATAGGCAGATAAAATCACTTTTCTCTATTGAATTCAGCCAGTTAACATTATATTTTCAAAGAGCATTTTTATCCAGAGAACCGATTTTGCCGACGTGCGCTTTTGAATTTAGAAATAAGCAAAAACACCAATTAAATCAATAGAATACAGGAGTTATTTATCGAGTCCAGCTAAACCCAGCCCGCAACTCACCATCTCAGGTAAGTAGCTGAATAAATTATGGTCTGATGTGGGTGGCCACTTTATCCTCACTCGCCAAGCCGGATAGTTGATTATCCAACTGGCTGAGAGCGAATAATATCGTTAAGGAAGATCCCTATATGGGGTAACCCTGCAAACTGCAAGAGTATCGCCTTAGTACGCTGCATCTTAGCATTGATTTCCTCAATCAGAAGTTTTTCAATAAAATCAGCATACGACCCTTCTTGTGCAAGATGTTTTTCAGCAATCCTCGGCCAGTTTTCAGGTAATGCGTAGAGTCCTAGTTGGCAACAAGCATCAGCAATACGTTCAGATTGTAAATTCATAATGTCTCCTGCAAAAGTTGATCATAGACGCTAAGCGGATGCTGTAGGCTTTCAAATGGCATCGGTGTCATATTTATCTTCTGATAGCTATCAATATTGCCAAACTTTATCGGCAATGGCAGTAAGGCATTCTGCTCTGTGATTAAGCGTTGGTTCGGTATTTCACCTGTCGTACCGTGGACTCTTACATTGGCAACTTGAGTTAACCAGTAACCGACATAACCATTTGCAGTTTGGACATCCAGTTGTAACGCTGACATCCTTAATGTTGCTTGTAATGGCACAACAAAGCTTGATTTTAGGTAACGGTTAAAACGTTCAACTTTCCCCTTTGTTTTGGCTCGATAGGGGCGACAAACGGTCAGGTTAAAACCATAATCCTGAGCAAGAGATAAAAGCTTAGGATTCCAACGATGCTCTCCTACTCGGTAAGCATCACGCTCAAGGATGATCGCCTTTGCGTTATCAAAAAGAATCTCATGAGGAACACCGCCAAAAAACTCGAAGCTACGGACTAATCCATCAACCCATGCATCGGTTCGTTCATTGTCATAAAAATGAACATAACTGGCTCGAGAGTAACCCAGCGTTGCAACAAACGCCTTTAATGCCTGTTTACCTCGCCGAATAATGGTAAAATCAACTTGCAACTGCTTTCCTGGCCAATATGTTGGATGTTCAGCCTCGAATGGTAGGACGATGGGAGCAAGGAAAATCCCGACCTCAATTTGAATATATCATCAGATTAGCGCAAGTCCTTGAAGTCACCATTGACCACCTTGTTTATGGTGAGCAAGGACCCAATAAGCCCGCGTTTGATATCAAAAACAAGCGGCTAAAAGAGCTTTGCAGACAAGTTGATGAATTGAGGCCCGATGAGCAAGATATTATTTGTCGTTTTATGGATATGGCAGTCAAACAAAATCAATTAAAACAACTCATTAATTAAAGATACGACAGCTAAAAGTAAGGCGGCTAAAAAGAAAAGGTAAATAACGCTGTGCAAAATGCACAGCGTTAGGGGAGCTTTATATTTTTATTAAATAAAGAATCAAAAGGTTATCATCATCGCAGGGTAAATAGCCTTCGGCAATTCAACATAATGCTCGGGGATTATGCGTAGTTGATACTCCCCAACCACGCACAATCAGCATTATGTCTTGCGCCCTTTGGTGATGACGCTTTTTATGGGACTCAAGTGTAGAGTTAAAGTCTATTTATTAGTTTTTAAATATATAATATTTATCAGAAATAATTAATAAATCTCCATCCTTAACCATTTTATCCAATAAACTGGTTAATTCGTAGTCATTATCCAATCCAAAATATTGGCTTAATCGCCATAAATCAAATAGTTCTGGTTCAGTAATGTTGCAATGGACATCCACAATTTTAGCCTTGGAAGAGGTATCTTGATAAAATTTTATCCCCTTTCCATGCCTTGAAAAATTCCAATTACTATCATCAAGTTTTATAGTTCCCTGTTTAGGAAAATCTAATAAAAATTGATAGTCTTTAAGGTTCGGATATTGATGAATAAAAGATTCAATTAATTTTTTTTGAATAACAACAAAATTTCTCAAGTCTGTACTATCTATTGAATGTAGCATGTGCTATCTCCTTGCTCTTGCTTCAGCTGCCTCGCGTAATAGCTGGTCGCCTTGTTCTTTAGTTACGGTATTAATCCTTACAGGTATATCTTTAATACCAGCTTTTCTAGCCACTTCAGCTCTATGATGCCCATCAATAATAATCATTTTCCCATTAACTATAGCAACATCAATAGGTTCATTCATGTTAAAGCCATTTGCTTTCATATCTTTAACTAAGCGTTTAACTTGTGACCCTGACATTTCTGTGCTGTCTTGTCTCCCTATTAAAGTATTAGGTGCAACATTTTTATACTGTTGTTGATTGGGTTGGTTAGTTTGTGGCTCTTTGTTTGTATTATTTTTCCCACCTTTACCACTTCCAATTCCAGCACCAATCCCTGCCGCTGCCATCGCTAAATCACGCTCTTTTGTGGTTTCTTCTGAGCCACCTAACTGTTCAGCACGATAAATTGCTAAATTACGAGAGCCTTCTAGATTCGGTAGTGTACCCCTGATTTCAGCCCATTCCTTCTGTTCAGCGTCAGTGAGGGCACCGATACCACCATTATTATGTGCTTTATCTTGTAGCTCTTTCGCTCTCTCAGAGTAAATTTTCTGCCATTCTTTTAACTCTTTTGCGACAGCAACACATTGGTCTGGACTACTACAGGTATTTATTTGCTCCTGAACTTTATCGTATTCTTTTCGATAAGTGTCTCTAACCTCAGCACGGCAACGACTATCACCGTTACATTTCGCAAACTCTTCACTTCTGGCTTTCGTCTTTTCAGGGCTTAAATGGTTATTCTCAACCGTTAAACCCCATAAGCTCGAGAAAAATTATCAAATGATTCAGATAGATGATAAAAATCTGCATTAGGATCATTTTTTACTTCTTGGTATCTAGCTATTAGCTTGTCGATGAGCCTATCCGGTATTGGATGTGATGCGGGATCATTTTTTGCGCAATAGAAATAAAATAAGGCCTTTTCTAAGCAAGGTATACTTAATTCATGCGCATTCTTATTTAAAAATTCAAATGCATAACTCCATTCAAATTCGGATAACAATAACCGATTTAGACATAGAGACTTCAAAAAATCATCATTTATGTTTTTATCAGTTAATATTTTTTTATAATAAAAAAAAGCCTTTTTACTATCTAATGAGGTCAGCTCAGACAAATAGTCAAATAAGTCATCTGACGCTTCATTAAATGACATAGAGTCAACGTAACCATATGTTATATAATTATTTATACCCGTTAATAATCGTTCAATACTTTTATTTCTTTCGCTCATAATTACACTTCTTATTTAAAAGCCCCAGCTTCGACAGTCGATAAACGTTTCGAGCCATCAGGCAGGATAGTCCATGTTCCATAAACTCGGACATTTCCTTTTGAGCCGTTAATAACAATAGAAGTTCTTCTATTATTGGGGGTTACATTATTAGCAGATTTTAATAATTCATCGACAATCATTGAGTTATTCAAAGGTGTATCAGGTATACCTGCATTATTTAATACCTTATTCATATCTCTTGATTTTTCAACGTTATGTATTTTACTTTCTAACGTCCGTAACTTATCAAAATTACTTGGGTCTTTAGCAAACAAGCTTTGATTTTTTACTTGCAGATCTTTAAGAGCATTATAATCTGCTTTTAATGTGGTTAAATCACCAGCTGCTTTACCTCGTAAGAATAATTCAATCTTATCCACAGGGACTGCGGCATCACCTTTTACTATTGTTGGGTGAGTTTTCCCATGTGCATCAGGTAAAAATTTAACACCACTTTCCATTTGTGCTATTTTTTGAATAGTTTTTGCTGCTGCGCCAGAAACTACGATACTCGTACCTGCATTTCCTAGAATTTTACCTTGTAATGCGCCTGACATTTGTCCTGCCAACTTAGGATCATTAGCTAATGCATATTCATACAACTCGTTCCATTGAGTTGCTGATACTTTAATTGCGTCAATAGTCTGATCATAATTCCAAATGGCTGTTGCTAAATCTGTAACAGTGTCTATAGGGTGAAGAATTGAGTTAGCGGTACCCTCTAAAACTTCGATACTACCATCTTTTAAACCTTCTTTTCTGCCTTCTACACTTCCTTCTCTGTAAGCATCTATTTTTTCTTTATCATCACCATATAGCTTTTCTAAATCAATCCCATCAACAAGCACTTTTGCGGTTTCTTTGATTTGCTCATCGGTTCTTCCTACAAATGAACCTGAAATCGCATTATTCTCAACCGTCGTCTTACCTGCTTGAGCCGCATTCGCTGCATCGGATGTATCACCACCGACTAGCCCACCCGCGATACCCGCTGTCAAACTCGCAAATGCACTGACTGTCGCTTTTTCGTCTTCCGTCAGTTGGCTAGCTGGTTTGTTATACAGTTTCTCAGATAACATTCCAACCGCTTCCGCTGTCATTGCACCGAGCGATTGTGCCCCTGCATTTTCACCTTTTGCCAGCGCTAATGCAACATTCGCAATACCGTGGGCAATGATGCGTCCTTCTTTGTTCTTCTCTGGAATATTTTTGGCGATTTCATTCGCAATGTACGGAGCACTCGCATTCGCCACCGCTTTATTCACATCTCCACTGATAAGCCCTTGAATCAAAGCGGTGCCTGACTCGACTATACGGCGATTATCCCCTCCGACACCCCATTCAGATTTGTTAACTTGAGCTTGAATAGCATCTTCTCTTTCCTTGCCACTCAACTCAGGGTGCTCTCTATCTATATCCTTCGTAGCTTTAATCGTCTCATTCGTCACCGCTATATCAGTAATCTGCTTACCTAATTCGCCCACTAACTGTGTTTTTTCTATCCGTTTTTGCTCTTTCTCTTTATCAAAAATCGTATTGAGCTTCTCATGGGCATTATCTGTATCACGGCTTAACTCGTTGATATCTTATTTCTGATTATCCTTATCTCGAATTCTAATCTCGCCTTCTGACACCGCTGAGTGTGTCGTATTGCTGTCTTTGCCTTTGTTATTCACATTGGTCAACAAGAAGCCTGCGGCATTACCCGCAAGCTGGTCTGCAAATGGAGAACCCCCTGTGCTAAAGCCGCCACTTTGGCTATCCACCTTGTATTCAGCTTTATTTTTGATATCCCCAAAGCCCAGCGTGCCCGTATCCAACTTGTTCTTTTCAGCGTCCGCAGTGCTGCTAATCACCGCCCCATCGAGTTGCGTATGATTACCGACGGTGATATCAAAACCGCCTTTGCCTGTATTAATAAGCGACAGTTTGACGCGATTTCACAGCTAGACGAGAAAGAGAGAGAGAAGCGATTGAGACCGTGATTAACAGCATCTTACATATGCATGATGCTAAACGGTGGACATCAAAGAGTAATTAATTGGAAGTGGTCAAAACCAGACAGTATACAGTAGGTTACGCCCCGAACCGAGGTAAACCCAACCCCAGCCCGCAACTCACTTTAAGCGGTAAGTGGTTGAAAGAGATGGGGCTTGAGGTGGGCAGACACTATACCCTCACCCGCCAAGCTGGGCAACTGATCATCCAACTGGCCGAGGGGGAGTAAGATCGTTTCGTTAATGAAGATCCCTGCACTTACTGGGATCTTTTATCTTTATAGTGGCAATCTATTGATCAACGAGTTTATTTCTTCATTTTTATCCGGATGAAGGTATAGATACTTTTCACATGCTAGTTTGGTATATTTATAACCAACAGTATCAGGAACAATAATTTTCCCTTGCCATACACCAAACATAATTCCATCAAAGTGAAATTCTGGATCTGGGTCATCAAGATCAGGGAAGTGGCAATATGTTTCATTGATAACAAAGCCACATCTGCTAATTATTTTTTCTACACTATCAATTAACCTTTCCGATAAATTAAGTGAATTAAAAAAATCCTTAATAACCCAATTAGGATCATTATCATAATCAATTATTTCAAAAAGATACTCGTTCATTATTTACCCACTGGGAAAAAGTTTGTCACTGTTCCTGTTTTTGGATCCAGATAAACTTGAAATTTCACGCCGCCTGCTGTTGCGGTGTATTCCCTTTTACCAGACGCAACTGCATTAGAATAACCATTAGCCGCAGCTCGTTGTCCTAGTTCTAATATTTTGGTATCACTAAATATTTTAGGATCATAAACTGTTTTTTCAAACACATCTTGTTTGTAATTACCATCGAATTTACCTGTTCTATCTTTAGTTGGAATTTGATAAGTGATGTGAGTAATTCCGTTTATTCCTGTAGGAGTTTCCGATAAAATTTTCACTCCATTATCAGAAGCTGCTCGGTAAAATGAATCTGAATTATGTCCACCAGATATACCTCTTCTTTGGCTGAATCCATCGGCTTTAGATAAGTGATATGCACCTTTATTTATGTCAAAAATAGAGCCGTTTTTAATTCCTTGGTATATTGTTTGATTTAGCCCTTCATTTGCATATTTAGCACCATAGACAATTGAAGCAACATTTTCGACTTACATCCAAGCTTTTGCCCAGCTAGGCATATCATTCATTGCTTTTTGGTATTTAGCTGCCATTACAGAATCGGAATTTACTTTTGATAGTGCTTGCTCAAAACTATACCCTTGATTCATCAGTCCATTGACGGCTTTAGAATAGTCATCGATCAATGCATCAAATTGTTTCTTTTCGTCTGGATGATCTTTTAGTGCATCATAGAATGTTTGGTAGTCGGCCACTAAATCATACGTTTTTCCTGCCTCAATTGCTTGTTTTTTCTCACTAATACAAGCTTGAGACATACCACTTTGACAGGCAAGTAAGAGCGATTCATTACGTTCTTCACTCTTTTCTTTCAATCCAGCAAGTTCATTTTTCTCACTTTCAGTGATAGTCCCTTGCTCTAATTTCTTCTCTAATACTTGTTCGCGACGCTTCTCATCATGGCTCAGATAGTTATTCTCAACGATAACTCAAACTAAAATTACTTTTTCATAGCTAATCTTCAGAGCTATTATTTTTATTATCAAATTTACCTGTGACAATAGGAATTATGACATTAGCGAACAAAAGTCCAGTCCCTAAAACTAAACCTATTGCACCTCCTACTTTTACTGAATAAATCAATGACTCATAAATAGATTCTATATTCAGAGAATCAAATGAAAATGTACCCTCTTTAAAAAAAGCTATTAGGATTCCTATAGGAACCCCAAGCATACATAATAAAATTGAAAAAACAGGTAGAACAATTACAGCTTGGATAAAGGAAATAAATAGTTTTCTTTTCATTTTATTTGTTTCCTTTTAAATCTTTTATTGTTTTCTCTGTGGCATTTTCAGCTGTAGAACCAACTCCTCCACCAATAACTTCACCTATAATTTCTGATTTGACAGGTCCATAACCATTATTCAATAAGTTACCTGTAACTTTATCACCTACTTTTATTCCTATTACAGTACCTACGACATTTCCTGTAACTGCAGCAGTTGGATCTTCATTTTTTAGCGTACTGCCCAAATAAGCCCCACCGCCATTCACTGCAGTTGTGAATATGACACCTTTTCCTTGGGTTAGAGAACCTGTCCCTATTGCGATCAGTGTGTCCGTATAGCTGTACGACTCACCCGGTTTCATGGTTAAAAATTGCTGAGTTGCATCAGAGCTTCCACCTAAAAGCCCACCAAAAATTAATCCATACGCGGTTGAAGCAGGGGCAATGACTGCACCACCTGCTATCGTTGGTACCGGTGCCCACGCGATTAATAATCCTCTTGCGGGGTCTTGTCCTTCTGGGTGGTCGCCTTTTGCATAATCTTGCAAGGCTGCGTTGATTTCTGCATCACTTTTTCCCTCATCATGCAGTGTTGTTGCGAGGGTGAGGGCACCTTCAAAATATTTACCTCCTTGGGCACCAAAAAAGTTCGACATTGAGTTATTCTCAACCGTCGTCTTCCCTGCCTGGGCTGCATTCCCTGCACTCGAGGTATCTCCACCCACTAAACCGCCTGCAATACCCGCTGCCAGACTCGCAAATGCACTGACTGTCGCTTTTTCGTCTTCCGTCAGTTGGCTAGCTGGTTTGTTATACAGTTTCTCAGATAACATTCCAACCGCTTCCGCTGTCATTGCACCGAGCGATTGTGCCCCTGCATTTTCACCTTTTGCCAGCGCTAATGCAACATTCGCAATACCGTGGGCAATGATGCGTCCTTCTTTGTTCTTCTCTGGAATATTTTTGGCGATTTCATTCGCAATGTACGGCGCACTCGCATTCGCCACCGCTTTATTCACATCTCCACTGATAAGCCCTTGAATCAAAGCGGTGCCTGACTCGACTATACGGCGATTATCCCCTCCGACACCCCATTCAGATTTGTTAACTTGAGCTTGAATAGCATCTTCTCTTTCCTTGCCACTCAACTCAGGGTGCTCTCTATCTACATCCTTCGTAGCTTTAATCGTCTCATTCGTCACCGCTATATCAGTAATCTGCTTACCTAATTCGCCCACTAACTGCGTTTTTTCTATCCGTTTTTGCTCTTTTTCTTTGTCAAAAATCGTATTGAGCTTCTCATGGGCATTATCTGTATCACGGCTTAACTCGTTGATATCTTGTTTCTGATTATCCTTATCTCGAATTGTAATCTCGCCTTCTGACACCGCTGAGTGTGTCGTATTGCTGTCTTTCCCTTTGTTATTCACATTGGTCAACAAGGAGCCTGCGGCATTACCCGCAAGCTGGTCTGCAAATGGAGAGCCCCCTGTGCTAAAGCCGCCACTTTGGCTATCCACCTTGTATTCAGCTTTATTTTTGATATCCCCAAAGCCCAGCGTGCCCGTATCCAACTTGTTCTTTTCAGCGTCCGCAGTGCTGCTAATCACCGCCCCATCGAGTTGCGTATGATTACCGACGGTGATATCAAAACCGCCTTTGCCTGCATTAATACCCGTTTGTTTATCCACCGATTGATAATCGCTGTGCATCTCGGTTTTATTAACATTCACCGAAGCGGTGGTATTTAAGCCTGTTCCAATACTGCCGCTTAAACTGCCGCCCTGTTGCTTTGAGTCATACTTATCAGTAACTTGTTGGCTCGATAAAGTTAAATCCCCGCCCACATTGGCTTTAACAGTTTCCCCACTCGCGTGTGCGCCTGTCAGCGTGGTATCTTTGCCGCTGTTGAGGGTCAGTTGTTTGCCTGCATTCACTTCCGTATCGGTGTAGAACTGGCTGTCACCTTTTTCAAAGCCGCTGCCTTTATTCACACTCGCATTGACATTCCAACCGCCCGTACTGATACCCGCACCGATTGAGCCGCCTTTACTTTCGTTTTTCCCATCCACTTTTTGCGTGTTGGTGGCACTGGTCAGGTTGATATCATTTTTGGCGGTTAACGTGACGTTTTTATCCGCATCCAGTTGGCTACCTTGTACTGTCAGATCCCCTTGGCTACCCTCTTTTTTACCCGTCGCAGTAAGGGTGATGTTATCCCCCGCACTTAAACTACTACCTGACGCCGTATGCTGCTCGGTTTTGGTGGTCGATTTAGACGAACTGCTGCCATATGACACATTAACGCCAAAGGCATCTGCTACACTGCCGCCTTCTTTCAAACCTGCTAGCTCACCCGCTTGTTGAGCCTGAACGCCTTGTAGACCTGCCTTCATCCCTTTAAGGGCCGCTAATTGTCCGTCATCTTCTTGTTTTGCCGATTTCGCGGTCTGCGCCATTCCATCTAACATGCTGCCCGCTGCACCGCCGAGGGAAACCGTCAACCCGCTGGATTTGGTTTCCACTGTGGTGATATCGGTACGGCTATTTTCAGCCGCCGTAATATTCACATCACTACCGATCACATTGATATCTTTCGCCGCGATCACATCACTACCATGAATGCTTGCTGTACCACCTGCGGTCAATGTCACATCGCCTGCCGTACTCCCAATCACACTGCCTTTTTTCTGGTTACTATCCGTATCGGTGGTCACTTTTTGTGAATTTGAACCAACCGTGAAACCAATGCCGCCAGTGCTCATCAGGCCTGACTTGGTTGTTTTCGACATATGTGTTTCATGGGACGCTTCATCAGAAGTGGTCACATTTAACTGATTTCCAGCGGTAACATTGACATCGTTGGTTCCAAGTAAATTACTCCCTTCGATATTGACGTTGTTCCCTGCGGTCACTTTCACACTATCGCCGCTAAACGTACTACTGATAGCGGTACGTTCGTTCACCTCATCATGAGTTTCTTTTGTCGTGCTTGATAAAAAGCCTTTATCCGTGCTTTTTGTGTGTTTCGCATAGTCACTAGTTTCAATACCAGAGGAAATATTGATGTCACGTCCAACATTGATCGCCAGCTCTCCACCGCTGGTCACAGTCGTTGCACGAGCGGAAAGATCTTGCCCAGCCGATAAGGTTAAATCCCCTTTAGTTTGGATTTGCGTGCCGACTTCAGTGCTATTAGCCCCACGATAGTAATTGCTTGAATTATGCGTGTAATCAAATGCCGAGCTGACATCACGAGTTTCTAAACTAATATCGCGTCCCGCAATAATGGAAGTTTTGCCATCAACGCCTAAATTGCCGACATCTGTGGCGATCAAGTTGATATCTTGTACCGCTTTTAAGGTAAGCTGGCCATTATCACCTGTGACATAAATACTGGCAGGACGATCGAGCCATTGTGATTGGCCATCTCCACGCTGCGCAGTTTCACTGAGAATATCGCGACCTGCTGAAAGAGAAACGCTGTCTAATCCACGAATTTCCCCACCGATATTCTTAATATCTTTTAGGGTATCAAGTTGTACATCTTTACCTTGAATGCGCCCACTATTTTCGATATTTTCAGCACGTAAATCGGTCAGTTCACGGCTACTGATTTCACCGCTATTAAGGATATTACCGGTCATGTTGGCGGAAACATTACGCCCCGCTAACAATGCGCCATTACCGTTTAAGTCCCCTTGACGGGCTCGGACATACACTTGCGGAACACTAACCATTTCAACGCGGCCATCCGGCAGTGTGACTTCTTTATTCACCATCCACACGATGTCTGTGGTTAAGTTCGCCATTTGCTCTGGTGATAATGCAATGCCCGGAGTCAGGTTAAATTGCTTACCAAACGCAACACCGTTAGTTAGCAGCGCGCGATATTGCTCTTCATCACTATTGTAGTTGCCTAATAATCGCTGTCCTGTGGTTTCAATCAGTTGATCACGAACTAAACGTTGCTCATAGTAACCATCCCCCAAACGCTTATGGAGCTGCTCATTGGTGACAATATCAATACTCGACAACCATTTCTTGTAGTTAGTGAAACGCGGGTCGGTTTCAATCAAAAATTGGCTATCACTACCCGGTGTTAAGTTAAACAGACTATTGTCGGGTAATTGAGTGTTTGGCCCAACGGTTCTTATCACGGTATCGAGGTTGTCTTTCCCCTGAGGCCCAGTCTCCGCAGTGATATTTTCCCCTTTGCCTACATCAGTTTGCCCTTGAATGTCAGCCCCATTACCGATGTTGGCATCATCAGCGTGTAATGATGAGTCAACCGATTTGTCGTCTTTAACATCCACTTTGTCTGAAATTGAAGGTAACTGCGCCACTTCCATTTGTTGGCCTGGCTTCAGGTCTAATGGCGTGTTTTTGCTATCTTTTAACGCCTGCTCAGTAACAGCTGCACCTTGGTTTTCTTGTTGATTAGCGTCAGAAACACGTTCGGCTTGCCCATCCAGTTGGTTCACTTTCACTGAATCGAGCTGAGTTTTATTGATCCCCCCCGCGTTCTCGGCAACCTCTAATAGATGTAAGGCTAAATCTTCTTCGCTATTAACCCCTTGGTATTTTGACGTGCTAGTACGCGTTTTCCATTTACCACCGCCTTTATAGCGATAAATCGTATTTCCATCTTCAAAGATACGGCGAACACCCTGTGCTTCTTCGTTGTTGAGATCATAGCCTGTTAAGATCAGGTTTTGCCCCGCAACAACGCGTGAATTTTCATTGTTCAGCTGCTGACCATCAATCGTCAAGTGCTTTCCACTCGTAATCAATGCGGCATCGCGTTTGATAACTTGGGTTTCATAAATGATACGGTCGTAATCGTATTCATAAAAATTCTTAGTCCAGTTACCATACTCAAACATCCGCCAGCGATTAGATTTTTCATAATGAATACCCACTTCCTTGTTCAGCGTACCATCTTCATTAATAGCGTAACGCGTTTGGTTGCCATTACGCGGCTGAATTTTATAACGTCGCCCATTACCAAAATCGTACCAGTCGAAATGTTCACGGCTCACTTCCACGGCTTCGTCAGTCAATTGTAAATGGATATCTTTATTTTCAAGTAAATCCGTTTTTAGTGTGAGGTTACCTGCCGCTTCAATGTTAGCACTGTGGTTTTTCACGCTTTTAGCATGACCGGTGGCTTTTAGCTGGTCGTTTAATTGGCTACCGATGGTTAAATCACCATCACTGTAAATTAAAGCGTGATCACGGTTCAACAGTTCACCAACTGCAAGGTTGGCCTCTTTACGCCCAGCAATAACTGCTGCTTTATCTCCTTGTTTATCATTGACTAAGCTATTTACTGCGATGGCAAGGAAATCACCATAAATGCGGCCTGTTCCTAAGTTACTTAAGGAATTAGCAACAATATGGGTTAATACGCCATCAATGAGCCCAGTGTTATGTACCTGACCACTGGCTTTTATACGGGTACTTTGCCCACTGATCTCACCTGAAAGTTGGTTAATAACGGTCGTTGTGTTTAAAACCAGCTCGCCAAGACTAGAAATTAACCCTTTATTGGTAAAACCTTGAGCAAAATTAGCCGTTAGGTTTTCACCTGCCTGAATGCGTCCCGTATTTTCAAATAGTTGATTGAAGGTGAGCGATAACGCTTTTTGCGCGATAAGTTTACCTTCACCTGTTAACTGGTTCGCCGTGATCGTGGCAGAGCCATTACTGACTATCACCCCTTGCTGATTTAATACCGCTAAGACTTTACCTTGCGCTTTATCGGTTACATTCAAATCCGTTCCCGCAGATAGCATCCCTTGTATGTTATTCAGGCTTTGTGCGATATTCGCTTCAATCGCTTGCCCTGCACGAACCGCCCCGCTTTGGTTATCTAAATGTGTGGTTCTGAGGTTAACATTTGCCCCTTCAAGGCCTTTACCTACTTGAGCTGTATTTTTGTTATCAATAGACTCCGCAGAAATATCAAGGTTTTCATTGGCTTTGATCCAACCTTGCTGGTTTTCAATTTGCTGTTTGACTACCAGTTCAACATTATTGAGACCTTGAATAACACCACTCGTATTATTGAGTTGTTGGGTATTTACGTTCAGGTTTTGACCGGACAAAACCTGCCCTTGCTGGTTATCAATCCGTTGATGAATATCCAGCGTTGTACTCCCCTGAGATTGAACAACCCCCTCAGTATTATCGAGTTTTTTTCCTGTCACTTTTAACGCCGATTGGCTCAGTAATAACCCTTTTTGGTTATCAATTTGCTCAGCATTCACTGTGAGTCCAAGTTTTCCTTGAGCCACACCTTGGGTATTATTTAAATCCCCAGTATTCAATTCAAGCTTGCCATTACTCGCTAATGTCCCTTGCTGATTTAGCAATGCCTGCTGCTGGGTATTGATATCCATCGACTGCCCAGCGAAAATTTGTCCGTTCTGGTTCTCAATACCTGTCGTGGTGAGTGATGCCGCTCCTGAGCTTTGAATTTGCCCCTGCTGGTTAAGCAGTTTTCCGCTGTCAATTGATAAACCGCCCCCACTTAATAAACCACCATTTTTTTGCGTAAAGCTATTGTTTATCTGCTCGCCATGGGTGTTGAGTGTGAGCTGCTTTCCTGCTTGAAGTCGACCTTGTTGGTTATCCAGTGCCCCCGTGTTTGCCGTTAAATTATTGACGGCAAGAATTTCCCCCTCCGTATTATCAACACGTTTTTTCTGACTATCGAGGGAGATTTGGTTCGCTTGTATTTGCCCTTGGCGATTGATTAGCTCTCCAACTGTCATCGCTAGATTTTGGCTAGCAAAGATGCCTTGATCGGCTTTTTTCGCAAGATTCGTCAGTTTCTGGCCCTGTGTATCAATACTCACCGAGTGACCTTTAATCACACCTTCACGGTTATCCAGTTGCTGCGTTGACATTGAGAGCTCAGACTGGCTGCCCACTAAACCTTGCTGGTTGTTAACACCTTGGCTGTTCAGTTTAAGCGTGTCTTTCGCCACAAGTCGACCCTGCTCATTATTGAGCTCACCGGTTGTTAGGGTTAACCCGCCTTGTGCATAAATGCCTTTATTGTCACCGCTTTGAGTGTTATTAAGCTGCTCACCGTGAGTATCAATCAGCATGTCACTACCAGACTGAATGGAGCCTTGTAGGTTGTCAATTTGTCCGCTATTTAACGTCAATGTTTGCTGGGCTAACAACGAGCCTTGTGTATTATCAAACCGCTGGTTATGGGTATTAATATCAATGGTATTTGCTTGTAAATAACCCAACTGGTTTTGTAGTGCTTGGTTGCTCATCTGCAACAGTTGCTCTGCGGCAATTAACCCTGCTTGGTTATTGATACCATTAGCCACATCCAGTTTTGCATCACCATGGCGAGCAACCAATTTTCCTTGCTGGTTTTCGATATCACTTGCCGTTATGTTCAGCCCATTCTCACCAATGAGTGCCCCGCTTTGGTTTAATAATTCACGAGTTAAATCAATGCCTAGCTGACCATTTTTTGCAGTGATGACTTGTCCATCACGATTATCAAGACTATTGGCGGTTAATGAAAAGTCGCCATTACTGCCTATTTCACCCGCTTGGTTATTCAGCTTCCCTTGTAAATTAATTTTCCCAGCTTTATCGCCAGTTTGTAATAATTTACCCCCTTGGTGATCGAGGGTATCCGCCGTGATTAAGATGTTATCCGCTTGGGTGACAGCCTGATTTAGCGAAAGCGTTCCACTTTCAATATTCAAGGCGTGAGCTGCCAGTATTTCACCTTCATCACCCTCAATGGATTGGCTATTTAAGGTGATATTTCCCATGCTAGCAATCACTTTACCTGTGCGGTTAATCAATGATTGGGTTTCCACAAATACACCCTGCCGGCCGGTCAATGCTCCACCCGTGTTATCCAGCACTTGTTGAATTTGTAAATCAAGCTTACCCATTCTTGCGCTGAATATTTTACCTTGTTGATTATCAAGGGTATTTGCTTTGATTAGCCAAGAGCCGTTACCACTGATATCCCCTGCGCTATTGTTAATCTGTTGGGATACCTCAATAGTACCTTCACGTTCACCCAGCTGAGTCATTGTTCCTTGCTGATGGGTTAAATTATTCGCTCGCAATTGGATATGCTGTGCTTGTGTGTTTGCAGCTGTTAGGTCAATGCCTTTACCACTTAGTGATAAATCGCCTTGAGCAATGATTTCACCACGCTGACCTTGCAAGTCTTCGGTAGCCAGCAGCATATTCCCTTGTTTACTAATTGCTTTACCGTCAATATTGGTGAACGACTGTGTGTTAAGGGTAAAATCTTGTTCGGCAAATAAGGTGCCTTGGGTGTTATCTACGCTCTGCTTCGCATTTAGGATTAGTGACCCGACTTTTGCCGCGACCACAACACCTTGCTGGTTAGCAAGCGTATTGACATCAAGACTTAGTGTGCCTTGGCTGCTAATATTCCCTGACTGGTTATCAAGGGTTTGAGCAAGCTTGATTTGCCCTTTTTCACTGCCCGTTTGCAGCATTTTCCCACGCTGATGAGACAGGTTTTGTCCTTCAATTTGGATGTTATCGGCCTGCGTCACCGCGTCATTGAGATTAAGTTCATCCCCCGTTAAAGCCAGTTTTCCTTTTGAGAGAATTTCCCCTTTTTCACCATCCAACTGCTTAAGTGTCAATTGGTTATCACCAAAGCTGGCAATAATTTTACCGGATTGGTTAATTAAGCGTTCCGCTGCTAGCTGAATACCTTGATTGCCTAATAATGTCCCTTGTGTATTATTCAGCGCCTGTTGAATAGCCAACGTCAAATGGCCTAATTTTGCCGCAATAATTTTGCCGTCTTGGTTGTTTAGCCCGTTTGCCACAATATCAATTTGGCCATTACTGGAAATTTCACCTTTCTGGTTATCAAATTGGTTTTGAATATGTAGCTCAGTTTTACCTTCCCCAGTTTGCAACAAGGTGGCACCCTGATGGGTAAAGTTGTTGGCTAAAATAGAAACTTGGCCTGCTTGCGTGAAGCCTTGGTTTAAATTGATATCGGCACTTTCTATGCGCAATGCATTTTGCGTATAAATAGTCCCTTTTTCACCTGCTAAACGATTTGCCGTTAATAAAGCAGCACCGGATAAACTGCTCATTTTACCTTGCTGGTTGATCAGCTTATCGGCTTTGATCATCAAGTACTTATCGGTTTGAATAACCCCACGAGTATTATTCAATTCACCCGCTGATGTTAGGTCTAAACGATGGTTCGAGCTAGTGAGGATTTTACCATCCGTGTTGTCAACGGCCCCTGCTTGTAAATTCAGATCACCTTTGGATGCAATACTCCCTTGGTTGTTATCTAATCCATTAGCTACATTGAGTTTCAGCGTTTTATCACCCGTCTGCAGCATATTGCCTTGACGATGAGATAACGTATTTGCTTGTAAAGTGATGTGCTCTGCTTGTGTTGTACTTTGGTCAAGATTGGCCGATTTTGCGGTTAACCCCAGTGCACCACTGGTCAGAATTTCCCCTTTCTGCCCATCAAGCGTATCTGTCTTGATGATCAGGCCTTGTTTACCGGATGCGAGTATCGTGCCTTGTTGGTTGCTCAGGTTTTTGCTTTGAATATCAACCTTGCCATCACGGCTGAGTAACTGCCCAGACTGGTTATTTAACTGCTGCGTCGTGATTGAAGTATCACCTGCAAGGTTAATTTCCCCTTGCTGATTGTTTAATAGCTTGGTATTTAAGGTATTTTTTGAGTTACCCGTTTGAACCAATTTGCCTTGCTGATTATCAATTAACTCAGGTGCAATTAACGTGAGCTCATTGGCAACAATCTCGCCGCGCTGATTATCAATGCCCGTTTTAGCCGTCAATGTGGCTTTATTCGTGGCTTTTAGGTGCGCATTTTTCGTTCGAATATCGGTTGTCGTTGAGGTCAACACAATATTGTTGGCTTGGGTATTAGAATCAGACAAATCAAGTGAGCTACCTGTCGCGGTTAAGGTGTCTTTGGCGACAATATCCCCTTGTAATGCAAGCGATTTATCCCCTTTAACTGTTAATGACCCCGCAGAAGTCAACTTACCTTTGCTATCGACCCCTGCCGCCAATAAAGCACTACGATCACTGTTAATTTGCTCTGCATGAACTGCTGCATCACGCCCTGCAACGATTTGGCCTTTATCGGTGTTAGTTATTGCCTGTTTCGCTTTGAGCTGGATATCGTTTTGCGCCAGTATAGTACCGGTATTATTGATAGCATCTTGGCTAGTCAGGGCAATATTTTGGCTAGCGGTGATCACGCCAGAGTTACCTACTTTCCCATCCGCTGACAGGGTAATATCCCCGGCTTGTGCCCCAATATGCCCCGCATTACGCACGCCTACACCGTGCTCTGTCCCACGCATTTTAATAGTATTGGCGTACATCCCCCCTAATGCGGCAACATCTAAAGCAAATTCAGGCTTATCATCGGCAGAGGAATTATCCGTTTTAAGAATGGTTGTTCCATCCGCTGCCACGGTATTTTTCCCTGTCGTGATCGCTAAATCTTTGGCATGCAATTTCGCATTGATATTCACTGAGCGGGCAATCAACGCGGTGTAGTTGGTACCATTGCCATTATAGCCTTTCCCAAGAATATTGATGCTGCCTTTATCGACCTCAAATCCTTTGATTTTACCGTTTTCAATTAAAGTTTTTCCCGCCGATAGCAAAGCTTTATCGGCATTGATAAACCCGCAACCGTTACAGGTGATCCCCGCAGGGTTGGCGATGATCACATCCGCTTTTTTCCCTGCCACTTCAATAAAACCATTAAGTTGACTCGGGTCACGGCTATTTACCTCATTGAGGATAATTTTGGCTTCCCCTTTAGCGAGCCAATCATTACCTTGGATCATCCCACCAAGTTGTGTGTTCGTGTTGGTGCTGCTGTTATTGAGGATCGCCCCTTTATGATCAACATCGAACTGGCTGTATTGGTTACGAGAGACGCCATCACGGTTAGGCGCTTGAATATTAACTTGCGGTAAACCATTTTGCGTATTAACAATGGTCGGTTGTTGGTTACCCGGAGCCTTACCATCTGCAACGATGGTCGATGACGAAACGCTAAAGCTCACCATGCCTAATGTAAACCACAAAGAAGTGACTATCGGTTTAACTGACCAGCGCACTCGGCAACTTGTTGCTTTCTCTACGTGATTTTCACTCGAACCCGCAGGACCCGCACGATGGCTGCGAGTAATATCTGAAACCACCATCACCATTTGGCGAGCAGCATTAAAAATTAGGCGGTAAAATAACTTGTTCATCCTGAGAGTCCTTAATAATTCCAGTTTACAGAGAAAGCAAAAGTGGCAGGGTCGGTTCTAAAACCATCAGGTTTAGAGAAGGGAGTACCGATAGATAAGTCATAACTCAAATTGGCAGGGGTTATTGCCCCACGTAGGCCAATCGCCCCACCCGCAAGGTGAGTCCCTAGATTCTGGTTAGTCCAACGCCCACTGATTTTGCCGTAATCAGCGCCAACGTAGAGCTCTTGAGCCGGAATAGGCAGTGACCATGACAAGGTGTTGCGAAGTGTCCAGCCTTCATCCGCACTGAGTGTGCGCTCACCATCAAAGCCGCGCACCGTCCAACGGTTACCAATACTAAATTGATCTTGAGGCGTTAAGGGACGGTCGCTTATTTGACGCGAATACTGGGTATCAAAACGCAACGATTGTTCGGCCACTGTGAAAGGGATACTAGCAGATGCGTTAAACTGCATCACTATCGCGAGGGCTGTCGCATAATCTTGAGAGTCTTTACGACGAAACTCTTCAAAAGCAGGCATAGCGCCAAACCAACGCGTCCCGTGTTGGTAACTTGCCCCCACATTAATGGTTGATTGCCCCACATACTGGCGATGGTTTAGACCTAACTTCCACGCTGTAGTGCGCCGTTTTTGATTTTCAATTTCAGTGTTTTGCACAAAGTTACGGGTTTCGCGCAAATTCAGATCATAGGTCGCGGTGGTTTTCGCTGTGGCATCACGGTAAAGCACATTGCTCAGTTGCAAATTCAAGCTTTTACTTTTACCGCGATATTCAATATCACTATTTGCACCAGCAATAGTTTGAGTGTATTCATAATCACTCGCGGTGGTGGCAAACTGCCAATAACCAAATGGCACCGAGTAGTGCGCGCTGTAGTTGGTGGTGTCTTTATCGCTAGAAAAGCTTAAATCGCGAGTCGCTGTAAGATAGAAAAGATCGCTGAGAGAAGTCGGGTTATCCAATGCAAGCATCACGCCCGCTTGGTTTTTACCGGTACTTTTTGAACCCGTATTATCCACCCACGCGCCCGCATGCCAATAGCGTGATTGCTGACGGTTGATCACAATTTGGGTTTCACCCGGGCCATCACCGGGGATCATTTCCATCGATGCTTGTACAGTTGGCAAACGTTGTAGGTTTTCTAAGCCTTGCTCAATATCCCTCAAATCCAATAAATTACCTGAATGGGCTGGCATTGCGGTATACAGCGTACTGTATTGTGATGAGTCATCAGTAAAAATGACTTTTTGTACTTTGCCTGGCATGACAACTAATTGCAGAACGCCTGTTGATAAATCTTGTTCAGGAACCAATACACGACTGGTGATCCAGCCGTGGCTAATCAGCCGATTTTGTACGTCAGTGACTAATAAATTGATGCCATCAACACCAATACAATGACCAACAGCCTGACCCGCTAGCCTTTCTATAGGTACCCAATGTGGGAAAGTATCTTGTCCACTGACAATAACCTGCTCAATTAAAAAACAAGGGGTCTCTTGCGGAAATTGCAGACGTGTTTTTGCAATGGAGGCAGATAAGTTCACATCGGGAGATTTTGCATCAAACTGCTGTTGTAACGTTTGTTGCTGATGCGTTTGACGATTGAACAAGTTATCTGTGTTATCTGGTTTCAATAATGACGCTTTTGCAAGAGCAGGAAAACAAAAGGCAAAACAAATTGATCCGTTCAGTAAGGTACGTATATTAAGCATTAGTTTTTTTTAATAATTTGGATTTAGATTAAGTTAATATACGCAACTTTACATACTTTTTCTTAAATAACAATCCAATTGCTTCGCATTTTTTGTTAATTGTCTACTTAATTTTAAAATAACCAATCACTTTCAATAAAAATAAAATAATCTTATATATCAGTTGATTACAAAAATAAAAACAAGTTTAACTTGTAGGGAATCTTTTATTCAAGCCAAATAAACATCAAAAATGTACCTTAAGGCGTAATTTTTAGTGACTAAAAATCAAATAGTTGTAGTGCTCTCTCCCTTATAAAGAGTAAAGAAAATCTAACCAATTACATTTGAAATAAATTATTACAACTTTATAAAAAAGAAGGTAGGAAAGATCGGTAATTAGGGCATACCGACGCCCTAATTACCCATTGATGAGAAGAGGTGAGCGGCTAACTATTGCTAATATTAAGTTTCAACGCAGCAGCTATCGCAAGTGGCGAAAAAGTAATACTGGCGGCAAACAGCGCTGCGAGAATGGCAAAATAGCCATCTAGCGGCATTTTAAAGCTATGCGCCTCCATTGTACCTGTTGCATAGATAAGCACAGGAATATACAGCGGTAAAACTAGCAGGCTGACTAAAACGCCACCTTTTTTTAAAGAAACCGTTAATGCCGCACCTATCGCGCCAATAAAGCTTAATACTGGCGTCCCCAGTAATAACGTACCGGCTAGCACCAATAGCGTATCTGCGCTAAAAGACAACATTAATGCAGCAACAGGGGATAGCAAGATCAAGGGCAGCCCAGTGACTAACCAGTGTGCAATGACTTTAGCAAAAACGGTAATAAATAAGGGATGTGGGGCCAAAAGTAGCTGTTCAAGGGAACCATCGAGGTAATCATCCTTAAATAAGCGCTCTAGCGATAACAGCGAAGACAAAATAGCGGCAACCCAAAATACCCCGACCGCAATACGTGCTAATAACTGAGGTTCAGGACCAATACTAAGAGGAAATAGTGTGATAACAATTAAGAAAAACCACAACGGGTTAACCAATTCAGAAAAACCACGAAAAGCAATTTTAAGTTCTCTTTTAATTAATAACCAAAACATGTTTCAACCCCACCCGTCAGTTTTAGTGAGCCAAATTGCCCTGACATCGCTTGGTGAGAGGTAAACAAAATAATCCCCCCTTGCTCTGCATGTTGATGAAAACGTTCTGTTAAACGCGCCACTCCCGCAACATCAATTGCAGTAAAAGGCTCGTCAAGTACCCACAGAGGGGCTTCGCTAAGCCATAACCTCGCTAAATTAACACGCCGCTGTTGGCCCGCAGACAATTGACTTACAGGGATATCTTCATAACCAATTAGCGAAACTTCCTCTAAAGCGGCCCAAATACGGTCACCTTCACTGCTTTTATTATGCATTCGGTAATAAAATTTGAGGTTTTCATACGGGGTCAATAATGATTTCACTGCGGGTTTGTGCCCTAAATAAAGTAGATGACGCGTAAACTCTTCTTTCAGTTTTTCAATCGATTGATTATTCCAACAAACCGCACCCTCATCAGGTTTTAATAGCCCCGCCATCATGCGTAACAAGGTGGTTTTCCCCGCACCATTAGGCCCTTCAACTTGCAAGATCTCACTGGGCTGAACGGTAAAATTTAGCTGGTGAAATAGAACCCTATTTTGCCGAAGGCAACTCACATCTTGAGCACTTAGCATGCAGCACAATTCCTGTTGTTTTTATTTTAAAGGTTAGCTTTTTGCAACTTTGTTCAACAGCATATCACTAATCGAGTCGCTCGATATTGCTTCACCGCAAAGCACTTGCATCAAAACCTCTGAACCTAGCGTAGATAATGAAAACAACATATCAGGCTTAAGTAAGCGAACTTTATCCATATTGCTTTCTTGGTTAATTAACACCACGGTTTTTACCGAGCTACCTTCCCCTGCTTGCTCTTTCACTCCCAATAAAGCGAAAGTACTGAGCGAATCGCTATCTGTCATCACTAACACACACTTTGCATGTTTAACATTAGCTGCGGCGAGCAATTCGGAACTGGTTGGGTCACCGGTCACAATATTATCCTTTTCAGGGTAATGGCTGCGATGGTTTTCTTGGCAAATCACGGCCACCGGCAGTTCTCGGTTTTTCAGCCCTTGATAGACATTGACGGCCATTGGTGTGCTACCAATCACCACATAATGATTTTTCATATAAGAAAACCTCTTACGCACGATTTCTTTCGTACCTTTAGCTAACACCCCAACAATATAAACCACTGAAGTGGTAAAAATTGTGATCCCTAAAATAATCACTGTCACTGTGAATACACGCGCATCAACCGTAACCGGGACAATGTCACCAAACCCGACCGTTGTCATGCAGACTAAAGCAAAATAAAAGGCCGTTGTGCCGTCTTTAACGACTGGTGAAAATTCATCACCAATATATAAAGTACCAAAAATGGAATACAACAATAATGCAATAATACAGGTTATTGCCACAAACCCGGCACTGGTTAAGCTATGGTGATGATATAGCTTCCAAAAAAGGCACAAAGCAACCAATAAAAAGAGGGAAAAATAACCTTGATGTATGTTTTCTTGTGTTAACCGCAGGTCAACAAATGAAATAATCCCAAGTAAAAATAGTGAAAACACCCAAGCGATACGGGCTCCGTTAACCATAAATAGCGATAGGAAAATCAGTGAAATTCCCAATAAAAATCGCGGGATATCCAGCAATTTCATAAAACCCAGTGATTTCAACCACTGTGTTAGCCCAGACTCACGCCAATCAATATAGTCGGTGTAAGCGCTTAACACGGGTTTTAAAATCATTGCGCCATCAATAATAATTAGCAATGAAAGAAGCACCCTAATTGATAGGGGTGATTTCAAAAAAGCCACAAATGAGTTATCTAACATGTATTGCTCTCACCCTTCACGCAGTGCATTCACCAAATTTTCTTATATACCATAAATAGGTCAAAGGATAGTATCAATGGCGTAAAGACGATAACAAATGCACGAGCTATTTTACTATTTTGGCTAATAGCGAGCCAAACATCGTCTATAATGGAATATCACGAAAACTGCCATAAACATCAAACATGTTCTTTGAAAAAACTTGAATAAACATAACATTACAGAATGATTAAGAAATTATTAATTATAAAGAATATATTTTGGAACTTAAACTACGTCTTTATATCTAAAAATCGATTTCTCAATTATTTTTCAATTCGACTTAACAATAATAGAAAACAAGAGTTTAAAAACCTATGAGTAACACTACACACTCGGAAAAATTTAGCTGGGCCTCGCTGTTCTGGTTATTGATCTACTTTTGGTATTTTTCATCCCTATTACAACTGTATGTGCTAGTAACAGGGCAAAGTAATTCTATTGGCCTAAGAGATTCACTACTCTATAGCTCTCTTTGGTTGGTTCCTGCCTTACTATTTCCTAAAAAAATTAAGCTAGTTGCAGGGCTGATTGGGATTGTTTTATGGCTTTCTTCGGTTGTTGCTCTCGCTTATTTTGTGGTTTATGGGCATCAAATATCCCAAAGTGTCATGTTTGTGATGTTTGAAACCAATACCAATGAAGCAGGCGAATTCCTTAAGCAATATTTTAGCTTCGAAGTGTTAGGTGTCATACTCGCCTACACTGTCGTTGCAATCTTCCTTTGGACACGCCTGAAACCAGTCACATTACCAAAACCAGGACGCATCGGTATTTCGTTGCTGATTTTAGTTATTTTGTTCGGAATTCCTTATTATAACAAAGGCATTAAACAAGACCGACCAATAGCTAATGTCGCGTCTTATTTAAATAGTAAGCTCGCCTATGCTGCACCATGGCAGTTTGTGAGTGGTTACCTTTTATATAAAAACCAGCTGGCAAACATGGAGGAGTTAATCCGCGACAACAGTAAAATTCCACCATTAGAAAACTTCGTCGATGCAAACGGTGACACTCCCCGCACATTTGTGTTGGTGATTGGTGAGTCCACTAGCCGAGATAGGATGAGTCTATATGGCTATTCGCGCCCAACTACCCCTGAGTTAGATGAGCTAGCTAACGATTATCCTGCTAATTTATCCGTATTCAATGATGTTGTGACGTCGCGACCTTATACTATTGAAGCACTACAGCAAATTCTGACGTTTGCGACACAAACAGAGCCTGAACTTTTCAATTCACGCCCTTCTATCATGAACATGATGAAGCAAGCAGGTTTTAAAACGTTTTGGATCACTAACCAGCAGACAATGACTGAGCGTAATACCTTGTTAACGGCGTTCTCTCGCCAAACAGATAAGCAATATTATTTGAACAATGACATGGCGCAAAGCTCACGTATTTATGATGACGTGGTTTTTTCTCCATTCAAGGAAGCGCTTGCAGACCCTGCAGAAAAGAAATTTATTGTTGTTCATCTGTTAGGGACACATATGCGCTATGAATTCCGTTACCCGGAAGATAAAGCTATTTTCAAAGATAAAGACAGCGTGGTTCCTGCTAATCTAAATGATGACGAAGTAAAAGATTATAACGCTTATGATAACGCGCAATATTATAACGACTATGTTGTTTCAACATTAATCAAGGACTTTGATTCTTCAAAAGAAAATGGTTTTTTGGTATTTTTCTCAGACCACGGTGAAGATGTTTATGATACCCCGCCCCATGAAATGTTAGGCCGCAGTGAAGGTAAGCCAAGTAGGATTATTTATAATGTACCTTTCCTTGTTTGGCAATCACCTGAGTGGTTAGCGACACATCAATTTGATTTAAATGATAAAACAGCCCGACCATTCAGTAATATGGACTTTATCTATGCGTGGTCTGATTTAGCAGGTTTAAACTATACCGGGTTTGAACCCGAAAAAAGCCTGTTTAATGAGGCATTTAAGCCTCAGCCTCGTTATATTGGTGACCCAGATAATAAATCCTCATTAATGCTTTATGATGATTTAAAACAATAATTAGGTCTCTGTCGGTGAAATGTTATCTGCATTTCACCGACTTATTCATTTAAGCTATAACTTTCAGATGCTGTGTACCCTTGCGGTTTATTTTACCATCCCGCAAAATAAACGTGACTTCACCACGCCAAAACTCAGCTAAAAAAATATCGTTTATTGATTCAATACCTTGTAATTCAATTTGTTGCATTAACCAAGCCTCATCCCTTTCAATGGATTCCAAATCATAGTTTCTAATAACCCCTTCCTTTATCAGGATCACTGATGGCATATTTTTTTCATCACAAATAATAGTTAGCTGCCCATCAGGTTCTATTTGTGCATAATAAATTTCTTGAAAGGAATGAATGCCTTGTGCATGAATTCGAGATGAAATATTGATAAGGTCTATCTTATTAGCCTTCTCTAAAATATTTTCCATTATAAATTGGCCTTTTTTAATAATGGGTATGGGATTACCAATCGCCACATTACGAAAAAAGTTAAATTTTTTCGTTAAAAAGTTCAAAATACTAATAAACAAGACGCCGATAATTAAAATAGTCACATATTGATACAGTGGGATAGTATCGCTGTAAATCACCCCACCAATAATGCCCCCTAAGACAAAATTACCAATAAAATCAATAGGAGTCATTTGGGAAAGCTGTGTTTTCCCCGATAGATTCATATGAGTGATAACAATGGCAAAACCGATAATAAATTTTAAAATAATCAACGAATAATAGTACGCCATAATGCTATTCCTTTATTTTCTAAGCCATACATTTGTTTTCATTATTTATTTAATAATAAGTTTAATCAGTTTAGCTTGATTCTCTATCTTTTATAACTCTATAGCATGGAACAAGAGATGACTTTCCAAAAAAAAGCATTCACTTGAGTTTACAATCAAAAAAAATATAACGATTTCAGTTTTTTACCTAATTATTTTATAACTCACTTAATTTCAACTATAGTTAAATATACACATTGGCGATTATGCCAATATCGAGCTTCAATAACATTTTTACCAGCATCGTGCTAAGGATATGTTTATGAATATAAAACTCATCACTTCACTTCTTTTCGCGGGAATTGTTACAGTTATCGTAGGTTGTGATGACTCATCCAAACCAAGTGACACCGTTAAACAAGCTGAAGAAAAAGCCCAGCAATTAAAAGAAGATGGTGAACAAAAAGCTGATGAATTAACGAAAGATGCGCAAAATAAAGCTGAAGAGTTAAAACAAAATGCGTCAGAACTGAGCCAAGAAGTTAAAACGGATGCGATTAATAAAGCTGACGAAGTCGCAACCGATATGAAAGAAAAAACGGAATCGCTCAAAGCAGAAAATGACGCAGAAACCAATAAAAAATAATTTTCCGCTCAGTTCCCTTCAAGAATGTGGGCTTTAAATGCCTGCATTCTTATTTGGTGCAAAAAAACAACAAAACCCACCTAACTCTTTCTCCATTCCACGATATAATTATGTTTCTTATTCGCTAGCTACCAGGAAAACTAATGCAAATTAAACATAGCATGGGGTACACAAACCCAGAACTCCTTACTGATGCTTTCAACCTGCGCCAACAAGTTTTTACTCAAGAACAGGGGTTTCCCGCTGATATCGATGTCGATGAATATGATGAGTCCGCATTACATGTCGTTTTGTATTTAGATGGGCAGCCAGCTGCGGTATTACGTTGTGTGCTACTTGACGATAACCTCATCAAAGTAGGCCGCGTAGCAGTTCAAAAAACACATCGCGGTAAAGGACTTGGACGTGAATTAATGACATTTGTAGAGCAATATGGTCGTTCCCATCATTACAGTAAGATCACACTCTCTGCACAACATACTGCCATTAATTTTTACCATACTCTTGGATATCAAATAGAAGGTGAAATGTATGATGAAGAGGGAATGGACCACATTTACATGACATTATCTTTAGAGCAATAATTGCCCTTGAATTAAATTTTCTTACCTCTATATTGATATAAGGTCAATATTCAATCAAGTCGAGGTGAATGATGGCAAATGGCTGGGCAAATGAAGATGCGGTTCAAGAACAAATTGATGCCACTCTTGATGATGCGGTAGCGAAAGCGCGTCGCCAATTACACTCCGGTGAAAGCGCTGAGTTTTGCGAGGAATGTGGGGCGGCTATTCCTGAGGCTCGCCGTTTAGCATTATCGGGTGTTAAATTCTGCATTAACTGCCAAAATGAATTAGATAAAAAACAATCTGCATTTAGTGGCTACAACCGGCGTGGCAGTAAGGATAGTCAATTACGCTAATTACATTTTCCTTCCAATTTATCTGTCGTTTTTACTTATCTAGTCCTCACTTTCACTCATTGACGTTAACTTATTGGTAAAACATGTAAATATTACATTGTTAATTATTAATTAAATGATAATTAACATGATATTTCCATACTCATCTTAATCTTATTTCCCCGTTTATATTGATCATTCATCCATATCATGGCAGTATAACCGCCTATTTTTTAACTGATGAGGGTAAGAAAAGCTCGGATTTTTATTACTATATTAGGCAGTTTAGTCTGTCATCAACACCATATTATTGTTCTTTCTATTTCGTTTCCTTAGGGAACTTTTTCATCATTATTCACTGTTTCATAAAGAAGGACAGCTCGCTGCATACTTTGTCGATATCGGTATGCCAAAAATAAAATAAAACAAAAGAAGGTTGTTATGAGTCAAATTGATACTGATTCTAAAAAAATTCGTTCTAAAATAAGTCCCCCTGTGTTTTATAGCTCTGCCATCATTATTCTGGTTATTGTCGGCTTTGCCGCTTTAATGCCAAAAGTCGCAGAATCTCATCTAAGTCATCTTCAACAAAATTTATTTAATAACGCTAGCTGGTTCTACATTCTTGCTGTCGCTATTGTTCTTCTGAGTGTGACTTATCTGGGACTCTCTCGTTATGGGCAAATAAAATTGGGGCCAGACCATGCCCAACCTAATTTTAGCTATGTGTCATGGTTTGCTATGCTTTTCTCCGCTGGTATGGGAATTGGGCTCATGTTTTTTGGGGTAGCTGAACCTGTAATGCATTACCTCAATCCGCCAGTCGGTGAACCACAAACCGTTGAAGCTGCTAAAGAAGCGATGCGTTTAACTTTCTTCCATTGGGGGTTACATGCTTGGGCTATCTATGCCATTGTCGCATTAATTTTAGCATTTTTTAGTTATCGTCATGGCCTCCCGCTGACCTTACGTTCCGCTCTGTATCCTATTATAGGGGAGCGTATTTATGGCCCTATTGGCCATGCAGTTGATGTGTTTGCTGTTGTTGGTACCGTATTTGGTGTCGCGACCTCATTAGGGTTTGGCGTATTACAGGTCAATGCTGGGATGAACCATTTATTTGGTTTACCCGTTAATGAAATGGTACAAGTCGGGTTAATTATTGCTTTTACTGGTTTAGCGACTATTTCTGTCGTCTCAGGATTAGATAAAGGGATCCGTATTTTATCCGAGCTAAACCTTGGCTTAGCATTTCTATTATTACTCCTTGTGGTTATTTTAGGTCCTACTGTATTACTATTAAAATCTTTTGTAGAAAATACGGGCGGTTATTTATCTGAAATAGTTAGTAAAACGTTTAATCTTTACGCCTATGAACCCAAATCAAGCAGTTGGTTAGGTGGTTGGACGCTACTGTACTGGGGATGGTGGTTATCCTGGTCGCCATTTGTCGGTATGTTTATTGCCCGTATCTCTCGCGGCCGTAGCATTCGTGAATTTGTTATGGGAGTACTATTTGTCCCCGCAGGTTTCACATTGATGTGGATGACATTCTTCGGTAACACAGCGATTGATCTAATTAAAAATAAAGGTGCAACACTATTAGCTGAAACCGTTCAAGCAGACGTGTCTCTCGCTTTGTTTGAATTCCTTAATTATTTCCCGTTCTCATCAGTTTTATCTTTTTTTGCTATGTTGATGGTTATCGTATTCTTTGTGACCTCAGCTGACTCAGGTGCAATGGTTGTTGATACACTAGCCTCTGGCGGCGATTCCAACACGCCAGTTTGGCAACGTATCTTTTGGGCAGGTTTAATGGGTGTTGTTGCCATTACAATGTTATTAGCCGGTGGATTGCAAGCCTTGCAAACACTGACTATTGCTAGCGCACTTCCATTTGCAATCGTACTATTAATTTCTATTTATGGGTTATTTAAAGCGTTACGCGTTGATGCCTATAAACGCGATAGCCAGCAATTAGCAACGATTGCTCCTACAGCGAGCCGTAACCCTATTCCATGGCAACGACGTTTACGTAACATTGTCTATTTCCCTAAACGTGCACATGTTAAACGCTTTATGGAAGAATCTGTGAAACCATCGATGGAAATGGTCTCTGAAGAACTGGCTAAGCAAGGTACGGTATGCCATATCCATACCGATAAAGATGACCGAATAGGTTTTGAGGTCGATTTAGGCGACGATATGAACTTTTTATACGAAGTTCGCCTTCGTTACTATATTCAACCATCATTTGCGTTATCGGGTATGGGGACTGAAACAGATGAAGAAAAGAGCGAAGAACAACGCTACTATCGCGCTGAAATTCACTTAAAAGAAGGTGGGCAAGATTATGACGTGATGGGCTGGGCAAAAGAGCAGATCATTCACGATATCCTAGACCAATATGAAAAACACATTCATTTCTTACACTTATTAGGCAAGTAGTCCAAAAAAGAAGCATCACCTAAAATGTGTCGAATAAGAATTCACAGGCGGCTAAAATTATAGCCGCCTGTGTTTATTCAATTATCTATTAATGCGATAGAATCCTATTTTATGACATTTGCATTTTTGATAATAAATTACTGACGCTAGCTAAGTCTTCAGGATGAACTTTTAAATATTTTTCACAAGCTAATCTGACATAGTAGAAGAAAGTTTTATCCCTCAAATAGACAGACATGACAAAATGTCTTTTTCCTAATTGATTCGGTTACCATCCGCGTTGACTTGGTTGGTTAAATCGTTAATCACCACAAAACAGGTTTATGTTTTTCTACGATTTCAGTGTGTTTTCGCATTCAATCCCAGTGTTGCTAAAAACGCGCTGAGGCGGTTTTATGATGTCTAACGGGTGTTTTAGACACTAAGTTCGCCTGTTTAACATAATAGGCCTTATGATAATCAATGAACACGAAGTTAAATGTATCCATTTAATTCTCTTTCATTTATGATTTAAGTTTGACTTAAGGATAAGGTAAGAAATTGTATGCAGTGTGGGGATTTAGAGTGGTTTTACTGTCATAACGGTCAAATCATCGATGCAAATAAAGCCCAAAAAAAACGGTTCGCTATCTTTGAAAAAATAAAACGTGAGCTTCAGAATGCACATAATCGTTCAAAAGATTGCTTACCCCCGACAGGATTAGATGAATCGATTTATTATCGGTGTGAAGGTAATCCCCCAACTGTTGATAATGCGTTAAATAATCCCTGGGTGAAAAGAGTCGAAGATTTCGGTGTGACATCCGCTAAGGGTGTCAAAAGAATAGAAGATACCGCTGCGTATCTTGGTGTTTTGCCCCCTCCGTTGATGGGAATGAACTTTCTGCTTAAATCTCGAATTTCTAGAAATCCTCGAGTCATGCAAGAAAATATTGAGGCGATTTATTTATTACGATTTATTAATGACCCCTATGAGAATCTTTCTGAGGTCGTCAATATTATTATTGACTCAATCGTTAACCAAATGCCACCAACGCGAAAACAAAAATTATCTGATTATATTCAAATGGTAAAGACGCAATCTAATCAAAATCAAATAATTAACTTTGAAGATAGATTTAATGTCAAACGGGACATAGATGTAGGAGTTAAAAATTTTGCTATCGGCGTTGGCGCTGAAGTTATGACCGAATCGAAAATTCGTAATTTTATTGTCACCGCGATAATCACTCGGATTGTTGCCGCGATTGTTTCAAAGCATCGATCTTTTTTTAAACCGTTCGGCGGTCCTAAGAAGGTGATAAGTCGAGCCGTTATCGTGGCAACGATTATATACAGTTATGGAACGATTGAGAAAATGTCTGAAGCGGCCAGAAGGCTAAAAAATAAAAATCGCGCCGTCTATGACGCAATGGATAAGAGTCAAATCACCATGGCATATTATTTTGTTGAAGAGGAATTAAGCCCGTTAATCACATTGGCAGCTAGCCCAAGCAATGCCGCGAGTGATGATGCTTTTGTTGCTGAAATTCGCCATTTAATCAACAAGTATAAAAATTAAAAGACGCTATCATCGGAGATACTGTAGCCCGATGTGCCCGCCATTATTTGAGCGGTTGTAATATCACGATATCGAATCGTCAGCCGCTCTTCAGGCTCAATATCATTACGTAAAATATTGTTTGGACATTGGTGTGAGTAGTCAACAATAGAGGCCTCGTTTAATTTTACCGTGAAATATTTTTCAATTCCGCCATTTTGAGCTGTGCGATAGTAATCGAAAACCAGATTGAGGATTTCATTATTTGAAACGGCAATTAACAATAACGGCGATGATTTATCTATCAGTTTGGTGAATTCTACGGGTTGATGCGACAAGTTTTGAGCTCGAGATACGGAAAAGTTTAATTCGGTGACAAAAATCGAGTCTTCTTTCCCTATTTGAAAACGGTTTCCGATTGAATCCAGAGTTCCACAACCACGTGATATCAACCCTTGTTGTTTCCCTTCTAATGTGAGATAGATTAAATTAGCCATTAATAAGTCCATTTGTAGGTAAATTTTGGTTATGTTAAACAATAAATTCGTAGTCGTCACCTTATTCTTAGTCTTATGCAACCCTGTATTGGCTCATGCTGAATCCGAGGTTAAATGCATCCCCGAAGAAATGAACTTTGTAGCCTGTGAGACCTTGGCTCAAAAAGGGGATGACGATGCCTTAGTTATGGTGGGGCGTTTTTATGAAACGGGCACTGGTGTGAAAAAAAATCTCGAAAAGGCAGAAGAAATTTATCAGCAACTTGCGGATAAAAACAGTGCGAGAGGGACTAATCTGTTAGCTATGCTCAAAGAAGATCAAGGAAAAAAAGAAGAGGCTATTGAGCTTTATCTAAAAGCTGCAAAATTAGGTTCATCCTCAGCAAACAATAATTTAGGAATGTTATATGAATTAAATCATGATTATGTTAAAGCAAAAGAAATGTATGAAATAGCCATTAAAGAACATAATTCCAGTTATGCCATGATGAGTCTGGGAGATTTATATAGTGATGGTCTTGGAGGAGAAAAAAATACGGAGTTGGCTGAGAAGTGGTATAAGGAATCGATACAATCAGGTAATGATTACGCGATTACACGGCTAGGTATGTTGTATGGAAATTTAGAAAAATATGATGAAGCAATAAAATGTTATGAAATTGCCATAAAAAAAGGTGATCCTGTGGCTATGAACTCTATGGGATTATTATATAAATATGGTTTTGGCGTAAAACGCGATATCAATAAAGCGGTTGAACTTTATCAAAAATCAGCTAGCAAAGATGAATTTAGTGGATTGGTAAATCTTGGATTAATGTATGAGGAAGGACTCGGTGTACCCCAAAATTATGAAAAAGCTGTCGAATTATATCAAAGAGCTTATCAACTAGGTTATGAAGATATCCAAAAGCGCATTGATTTCTTAAATAAAAACTTCATAGAAAAAGAGTAATTAATGTCTGAGTTTAACATAAAGGTGCTAAAGCTATCCAACGCTGTGGCTCCAATTTAGTAATGTCAGCTCTGAGCTAAGTTAAGATGTCCTTCACGTAAGCTCACCATTATGGGGCTCACATGGGCGGCTTATAGGGCGAATTTTTTACATTGGAAGATGTGAAACGGCTAAATGTGATTCAAGATGCAATAGACCAACGCCTGCCTACCAAAATGGCTGCATAACGATTAAGTATATCCGCACGCCAGTGCCAGTAACAATGTCACAATGTCACAATGTCACAATGTCACAATGTCACAATGTCACAATGCGAAATATGACGAAAACAAATTGGTATTCAAAATAATTCGAGCTCTAGCAAGGCGGCAATTGAGGATAGTTTAATATCACGGCCTGAAAGTGCAATAATTTTGTCTGTGGATTGAAGGTTAGCCGACTGCAAGTCAATATCACGGGCCGCATTTAACGTAATATTACCATTTGCGATGAGTTTAAAACGCAACTTGAGCCTCGCATTATTGCCGCTGTTGCTGATTGTGATATAGAAACCGACTGCTCTGTTATTTAAATCATGTGGGAAGGACTGGTAATTTAGCTTTGAAGTCGATTTAGGCGACGATATGAACTTTTTATACGAAGTTCGCCTTCGTTACTATATTCAACCATCATTTGCGTTATCGGGTATGGGGACAGAAAGTGATGAAGAAAAGAGCGAAGAGCAACGCTACTATCGTGCTGAAATTCACTTAAAAGAAGGTGGGCAAGATTATAACGTGATGGGCTGGGAAAAAGAGCAGATCATTCACGATATCCTAGACCAATATGAAAAACATATTCATTTCTTGCACTTACTGGGTAAGTAGTCCCAAAAAAGAAACATTACCTAAAATGTGTCGAATAAGAATTCACAGGCGGCTAAAATTATAGCCGCCTGTGTTTATTCAATTGTCTATTAATGCGATAGAATCCTATTTTATGACATTTGCATTTTTGATAATAAATTACTTACGCTAGCTAAGTCTGGTAAGATTTTAGCGATCGTATCTTCACATAATATTTCTTGAGTATTACCCTCTACTTGTAAATACCATTTCATTCCAATCTCTGAGGTTGATATTGTTTTTATAGACGAATTTCGACTAAAGTAATTAATAGTAAAATCAGTTAATCGTTTTGCTAAATATCTACCACTCACAAGAAGAAGTTGATTTTCGGGGTCTGCTCCCCATTATAGGTTCCACACCGGAACCCATCATGGATACAAGGAGTTAAAATTCATTAAAAACAATATATTAGACTTATTTTTAACTAGTTAAGTTCACTGTACCACTACACTCTCCATATAATATTTAGGATATTTAAATTAACGCCACAATGAATGAATAACTATTAAATTTTACGCTAATTCGTTTCTTGATTAACTATAGAATTATTTTGTGGACCTGACCAAGTTAGTTGATCTTTTAACTCATCAGGTACTAAAATAAATAACATTTTAATATATTCTATATTTTTTGAGTAAAGCACACTGATTTTCGGAGTGCAATTTTCATAATAGTATTTAGCTTGGTAGTTTAAAAATGATATATCACTACTAGTGAACTCATTCGTTAGAATTTTATTTGGTAAGTTATGTATTAGCTCAGATTCATAATAACATGATAAATCCTTAGATTTTATTTTTTTATCCTGAGATTGAATATTTCTTATGTATGGAAGGATCCAAAATAACATGTCTACATATATTTCATTTTTTGTCATGATATTACCCTATTAGTTTCTAGATGGTAATGGTTTTGCTCCAGCAGGAGCAGATTCAACTACAGTCCATCTACCATTTTCAATCAATTTATTAATATACTGCGAGTCACCTGTTTTAACATATATTTCTTTAGCTGCTACCATTCTATGATTGCCTTCTGATATATAATGAATACCTTTTTTATCGACGTATCCAGCAATAATACCTTCTGGTGCAGTGAATCTATAGTTATTGCTGAGCATATCTATTTTCATTTGATCTATTTGACTAGGATTTTTAAGGCCCGTTTGTGTACTTTTTATCATTAATGTTATTTCATCAGAGCCTAGTTTTGACACTGTAAATACACTCTTTTGTATAAGTTGTTTTCCTATCCAACCTAATGAAATAACTGAGGCTTGTATTTCAGGATCTGATATTAATACTGCTGCTTTTGTCCAACCCGGTGTTTTTGCGTTTATTTTATTTAAGTCTTGTGAGTTCCAATACATTAAGTATTGTTTTGCTAGGTCATTTTGCATGACATCAAAACCTAGATAACTAGCCCAGTAAGGCCTTTTAGCTAAATCAAATGCATTTGATATTCTCGTTTTAGTGATATCTTGTGTAACTAATGGGTTATTAGTTATTTCTACATCTAAATTGCCACTGTTTATTAAGCTGAACATAGCATATTTTTTTATTTGTGTAGCTTCGCAGTTTGTATTACCAGCACACTTTTGCATTTCATTATCAAAATCCATTGCAAGTTCATGAAGTAAGTGATTAAACCTGAAGGTACTTTCTCCCGAGTCCGCACCACTGTAGACCCCTCCGGCATTACCTGTGAATATAGCACCCGCAAATCCCCCCAACACGCGGGATAATTGAGCGTATTTCTCGGAATCTTTTTGCCATTCTTTTTCATTGATTAAATTGTTGTTTAGTGTGATCCCTGCTAACTGAACAGCAAGACTACCAACTATAGCTCCTTTGGCATTTCCACCTGCAATTTCAGCGCTAATCCCCGAAACTACAGTGTGACCTAAAAGCTTGCCTGAATGACCTAAGATGTCCCCTTTATCTCCAATCAGCTTGGCACCTTCGGCATTAATTTGACTCCCGATATTACTGAGTAAGGCATTCTTGAAGTTATCGGTGAAGCTGCCACCTTGGATCGTGGTATTCACGGTTGAACTAATCACAGATTGCGCGGCAACACGCTGAGCAACCTTATTCCAATCCCCATTACTTAATAAAGGTAACTTAGCATTCCCCGGATTCCCTTTTGTCCATCCCATTTTGACATCTAAACCATTAAGCGCCCCGGAGATCACCATTTGAGCAACAATAGATTTAACTGTTTCGCTTTTACCTAGTGAATTAAGCGCTTTGGATAGGTTTCCTTGGTTTTCAGCCAGTGCGATCGCTGCTTGTGTTGAAAGAGCTGTCATACCAGAGTAAGCCGCGCCTGATATCACTGCAGCACTCGTACCACTACTCCCCGACGCGGCCCAAGCCGCAAATTTTGTTGCTGTACCTGACGTCATCGCTGCAACAGTTATCATAATCAGCGCAGCAGCAACCGGGTTTAAACTCTGGCTTTTATAATCCCAACTGTCATAGGCGTCTTTAACTAAGTTCCACTGAACATCTTCACGGTCTTTTAAGCCTGCAAGCCACTGTGTACCTTCTGTTTTACCAAGAGCCTCTAAGGCATTTTCTAAGCTCTGACCATTTTTCGATTTAACATCCGCAGTGATCCCTTTATTCGCATCAACTGTTAGTTTTCCACCAATATGCAATGCAGGTAAAACCCATTTATCTGAGGTATAGCCTTTATTACGTTGGGTGATATAAAAACCGTTAGAATTTGTAATCACCTGTTCAAATTGCGAATTTTTGACCGCTTTAAAATTCACCTTACCCGTTTGGCTGGTGATTTTGGCATTCTTGCCCGCATTAATTTTGGTCGCTTCTAATGTGACATCATCCTTGGCATACAGATTAATATCGCCACCAGCAGTAAACTCAGTGACTTTATTGGTTTTATCACTGCGTGTTTTTCTCACTTCCTTTTTCGTAATACAAAGCGTCCATCTATTGCATTTCTTTTTATACTCTTCGAAGTAACTGCTTTCTTCCATGGCTTGGGCGTAGAGATACCCGCCTTTTGCCGCAATATCCATCGCACCTTTGGCAACGAGACGAGACGCTTGGAAAAGAATGCTCCCCTCTGACAAAATGGTCAGGGTTTTACCACTGTTAATTTCAGTGCCAATTTGGCGATATAAATCCTCTAAACGCTTACCTTCTTGTTTACGATAATGGGTTTTAACAGACTCTAAGCGCACATTACCGCCACTGGAAATCGTAATGTCACCCAGTGATTTTATGGTGCTACCTTGTGTGGTTAAGGCGCCATTGGAGGCCAGTGTGACGCCTTTGTCACCGGAAAGTGTCGAGGTCACATAACGTACATCTTGGTTATCTTCATTGGGGTTGGGAATGGCAGAGTAAGCGGTAGCGGTTAATTTAAGATCACGGCCAGAAAGTGCAATAATTTTGTCTTTGGACTGAAGGTTAGCCGACTGCAAGTCAATATCACGGGCTGCATTTAACGTGATATTGCCATTTGCGATGAGTTTAAAACGCAACTTGAGTCTCGCATTATTGCTGCTGTTGCTGATTGTGATATAGAAACCGACTGCTCTGTTATTTAAATCATGTGGGAAGGACTGGTAATTTAGCTTTGAAGTGGATTTAGGCGAAGATATGAATTTTTTATACGAAGTTCGCCTTCGTTACTATATTCAACCGTCATTTGCGTTATCGGGTATGGGTACTGAAACAGATGAAGAAAAAAGCGAAGAACAACGCTACTATCGCGCTGAAATTCACTTAAAAGAAGGTGGGCAAGACTACGATGTGATGGGCTGGGCAAAAGAGCAAATCATCCACGATATTCTTGATCAGTATGAAAAACATATTCATTTCTTACACTTATTGGGTAAGTAAGCCAAAAAGAGTGGGAGTGAACATTAAAGACTGAAGTTTATACAGTAATAACCGCCATCTTTATATAAAGATGGCGGTTATTTATGATACATTCCAAACTTTCGCCATGTTTTATTTTTTCGTATAGCCCATAATCTTAACCATGGTACATACGAGGAAAATACTCACTAATTTTGTCGTTATCAAATAACTGGTCTACAGTGAAATCAATGGTATCAGATACCGCAATTCCATGGCGCAATTCCTCAGGAAAGTCTTCAATTGAAGCATAAATAGTCGGCATCAAATAACGAAAATAATCCCCCATCTTAGTTTCACCTTCATAGCCGACAGGATAATCATCTCCAGGGTTATTGCCTTCTATAGCTTGATAAATAAAAAAACCTTTATTTAATGGTAAGTTATAATCCGAACAAGCTTTTAATCTATCAAATTTATCTTTTAAGTATTTCTCAACTTCAGACTTTGTGTTTAAGAAACGAAAAAAATAATGAGAATACAAGTCTAAAATAACCGAGCCTTTTTTATCTTCGGGGTAATCTACAAATATGGCAGACTCTTCCCATTTATATTCATTCAATTGATCAAGCAATTCTTCAAAATTTTCCAAAGAGAGAAGTGCATTAGGTAACCATCCCCAATTATTGTTAACCACAACCGCGATTTTTCCATTTTTATCCATAGCAAACCAAGTATAGATAGTTCCAAAACTTGGTTTCCAGTCATTTGCTAATGTACTCATTTATGTGCTCCTGTTGGCCATGTAGCTTGACAATTTTTGCATGTATCCACTAAAGCTGCCTCATTGATTTTCGAATCTTCCCAAACAATCCTTGGCCTAACTGGTTGAGTAAATTTAATATTTTCCGGTTTAACTCCTTCCCTTATTAATTTATCAGCAGCTGATACTTCAGCACAAGCACCAACAGAATTGTTACAGAGTTTAGTGTACTCACCTATTTCAACACCAAGTTGCTTTTTAAGATAAAGAACTGTTCTATCATCTAAAGCTTCCGCGCTGACTTTACCATTACTAAATCCAAATGCTGTTTTCCCTGTAGAAGGATCATAAGCACCAATCCCAACTGCAAACTTCTCGGCTTGTGATTTAGAATTTAATTTATTAATTTCCTCAACCAATTTGTTAGTCGCAGAGGCATGCAACTGCTCTTTTTCTATGATGGGGGTTAATTTTGAGATATTAAGCTTACCAGATGTTAATAACTCTTTTGAGGTAGTTGGTATTGCATTTTTTAATGATTTAAGGGCCTCCTCAGAGTTTGCTACAACCTTAATGCCAGCTCCCCCAATTGCGGCTGTCGATATAGCAGCTTCAGGTGCGGCTATATCGGCCGCTACTAAGCCTAGCTTAGTAGCGCAAAAACTGACGCTGGCTTTACATCCAGCGAAGCCTAATTTTAGCCCTTCCGCAATTTCTGGAGTTGCTGCAACAACTATTTCACCTCCGAGTATGATGACAACCCCCCCAACGGCAACTAAGCCCACCACTCCTGCAGCTTGTTCTCTTGCGGCAACTCTTTGTGCAGCAGCTTTATCTCCTTTAGCCGCCGCCATCATATCCAGATTGTTCTCTATAATGATTTGCTGTAACTGATGCTCTGTATAATTATACGTATATACCAACTCGGCAGAATTAGCGGCAGAAAAAGCGCCTTCTGGCTTATGGGTAATTAATGCCCCTGCAAATCCACCTAATACTTTAGTGAATTGAGTTTTGGCGTCATTACCCTTGATAGCATCTTGTAGCAATGCGAGTTGTCTTTCTTGCTCATTGATATATTTGGGCTCAAACAATTTACTGTTCAATGTTATTGCAGCTAACTCTGCCGCTAACGCACCAACAACGGCGCCTTTGACATTAGCCCCAGATATTTCGGCACTCAATCCTGCCAATGCCATATGGCTAAGTGTCTTTCCTGCATGACCGATGATTTTTCCCTGTTTATCTACATATAAATACTGGAACTTGTCGCCTATCAGGTTAGCCCCTTCGGCTTGAATTTGCCCTGCCACACGCTGCGCGACTTGAGTCCAATTCCCGTCACTGAGCTTTGGTAAGGTCACTTTGGCGGGATCAGTGACTTTGCCATATAACGCAATATCAAACCCTTCAAGTGAACCCGCAATAATCATACTGGCAACAATTGATTTTGCAGTATCACTTTTCCCTAGGCTAGATAAGGTTTTTGACAGGTTTCCTTTGCTCTCGACTAACGCGACAGACCCTTGAGAAACGAGTGAGGCAAACCCCGGAGTGCGAAATGCCTGCTCGAATGACTGTCCTTCTTTGGTTTTGAAGTGGACTTAGGCGACGATATGAACTTTTTCTATGAAGTTCGCCTCCGTTACTATATTCAACCGTCATTTGCCTTAGCGGGTATGGGCACAGAAAGTGATGATGAAAAGAGTGAAGAACAACGCTACTACCGCGCTGAAATTCACTTAAAAGAAGGTGGGCAAGACTACGATGTGATGGGCTGGACAAAAGAGCAGATCATCCACGATATTCTTGATCAGTACGAAAAACATATTCACTTTTTACACTTATTGGGTAAGTAGCCTAGCATCGACGTATTATCTCGAATGCGTCGATAAAAATTCACAGGCGGCTAAAATTATAGCCGCCTGTTTTTATTCAATTATCTATTAATACAATAGAATCCTATTTTATAACATTTGCATTTTTGATAATAAATTACTTACGCTAGCTAAGTCTTCAGGATGAACCTTTAAATATTTTTCACAAGCTAATCTGACATAGTAGAAGCAAGTTTCTTCACTGACGACTATTTCATCATCTTTTTCTGGAGGATAACCTATTGCAAAAAAAACACCCTCTTTAAAAATCATATCATCTAAAAATCCATCATACTCACAAGCAAAATGACAATATGCACCATCAGCACTATAGCCTATCTTTTGAACTATGTGGTCTACAACATCTAAGAAACGGTGATCATTATACATCCGGTCAAAATAAGTTTTGATGACCCAATCTTGATGGTCATAATTGTTTTTATCCTCATAATTATAAGGTAATCCAAACAATAAATGATTTAATTCATCAAAAGACTCATTCATATAAATTATTCCTATTGAGGATGAAAATTACTAACACCTTTAGTTTTGGGATCTAAATAAACTCTAAAGTGTATTAGTGTCGATAAGAATTCACAGGCGGCTAAAATTATAGCCGCCTGTGAATTCAATCTTTTTTGCTCAATTCTATTGAACTTAGAGCTATCTACCCCCTATCATTGGGGCTTACTGATTGTTATTACCAGATTTCTTATAATAATTTTGCAGGAAGTATTACGTCTTTGCCTTTAACATAATCCCATACCAAGGTGAATATCTTTTTATATATCGAGCTTTCATATTGTGATAGGTGCATTAATAGTTTTGATAGTTCATCCGATGATCTCATGACTGATATCTCCCCCCCTTCAGGATACGCTATAAAAACGTGACTAACACCGTTTATCGATATAGTTAAAAAAGCCTTTCCATTAATATATTGTATATTATTAAGATATACACTACTGACTAAAAACGGCATTTCCATTCCAAGGCCCCTCTAAAAATTCTCGTAGTGTCATTTGATAGCTCGTGCTTTTTTGTTGGGATTAACATATCAAAAGCAGGCAAATACACAATTTAAATTACAGTCTAGGCCGCCCTCCCCCCGGCAGAAAAAACTGAACTAGATTTGACCTGACAGACACCTTATAAATAACCGGTAACTGTAAGGTCTGAGCTAATACATATAAGGCTTCGTCGGATAAACCCTCCTTCAAGTCAAAACACCTCACAGTGGATGAACCGTATATTTCTGCTCAAATGGCCTCGCTGATCCAACAAACCCATTCAAATACTGGAAGCCTCATCAAGCTCACTCAGGTTATCAATAGGAGACTGTTACAAAATTTGAATAATGATTCTAGCGTAGAACCATGTTTTAAATTAAATTAGCTGGTAGAGATATATTTCTGCCTTCGATATAATCCCAAGTTATCTCACTTAAAAATTTAGATATTTCTGGTTTATATGGCATTATAGACATTATTAACTTATCGAGTTCATCCGTATAATTTATACCTTTTATTCCTTTAGCCTCAAATATACTTGCCATGAAAAATTTAGTTTCTTTATTGACACTAAAACCATAGCTAATATTTTTCGTTGTATTATCATAATCTATTGATAATAAAAATATATTATGGTTTGTAGACACTATGTCCATTCCATGCATCCTTAAATTCGTTAACTTTCATTGTGTACCGTGTTCCTTTAAATGGATCGTTGATTATTACATTACCTCCATTGTCTACGCCTTTAACAACAACCCAATGACCAACTTTATTACCTGAGTCCCACATCATTGCACTCCAAGAACCGGTACGATTTAATGACTCAAAACTTGAGGAAGAAACATTATTAGCAACCCAACCGCTATCAACTTTATTTAGTTTATTGGCAAGTGAATTCATTGATGTTAATTCTGTACCTAATTTAATCTGAGATGTGAAAATATTACGATCTTTTAATATCATTTCCCCACATGCAGCGCCACAACTAGTCGGCGTCACCTGTTTCACTACAGTTGGGTCAACGATTTCATTCATGACATTCCAGTTACCTCCAGCCCCTCCTTTTAATGGTTTCCGCTGAAGGGCCGTGCCTGTTGTTTTGATCAATCGCCCCATAACGGCTACAGCTCGTTCTAATGGTAACGATGTTAATAGTGCAATTGCGTAATCTTTAGTATCCTTGGCCTGTGCTAATGCCATCATAGTATCTGAAACGGGAAGATGCTCTAATATTAACTTTACAGGGTCTTCTCCCCCAGCACCGTTAAGATAATTTTTCCGAATACTACGTTTTTCTTGCTCCGTAAGGCTGCTATCACTCGCTAATACTTTTTCAAGTTCAAAACCACTTGCGAAAAAGTTATCGCCCGTATTTCCAAAAAAATTATGGTAATGGTGATTAAAAAGAAATACATTTTCTGCGGCATTAGCACCACTGTATGCACCACTCGCTTCACCTGTATAAATACCGCCAGATAAAGCCCCAACCACCTTGATTATTTGAGTATCTGCATTTAAATTATTTTTACTTTTGTTATCAAGAGATAGTGCAGCCAATTCAGCGGCTAATGCACCAACAACGGCTCCTTTTACATTGCCACCACTAATTTCTGCACTTAGTGCAGCCAAACCCGCATGACTAAGAGCTTTTCCTGTATGTCCTAGAATATTTCCCTGTTTATCTACATATAAATACTGGAATTTATCGCCTATCAGGTTAGCCCCTTCAGCTTGAATTTGCCCTGCCACATTACTGAGTAGGGCTGTTTTAAAGTTTTCACTAAAGCTCCCACCTTGGATCGCTGTTCCGATGGTTGAGCTGATAGCACTTTGCCCTGCCACACGCTGTGCGACTTGAGTCCAATTTCCATCACTGAGTTTTGGTAAAGTCACTTTGGCCGGATCTGTCGCTTTGCCATATAACGCGATATCAAATCCTTCAAGTGAACCCGCAATAATCATGCTGGTCACAATTGATTTTACGGTATCACTTTCCCCTAGACTGGATAAGGTTTTTGACAGGTTTCCTTTATTCTCAACTAATGCGACAGACGCTTGAGAAACAAGTGAGGCAAACCCCGCCTGTGCCGCAGCAGAAGCCATTGACGCTGTCGTCGCTGAAGCCCCCATGCTTGTGGCAGTCGAGCTCGCAAGTCCACCAACACTGGCGGCTGTAGAGGTTCCATAAGTAGCAGCCGCTACAGCAATGGCAATCACAGCACCTACGACTGGATTAAGGCTTTCAGTTTTTATATCCCACTGGCTATAAGCATCTTTTACAACAGCCCAATTGATGTTTTTGTTATTTTTAACGTCCCCGAGCCACTCATACCCCGGAGTGCGACTTAATATGGCTAGCGCCTGCTCGAATGACTGTCCTTCTTTGGTTTTAACATCCGCAGTAATCCCTTTATTCGCATCAACAGTCAGTTTTCCACCAATATGCAATGCAGGTAAAACCCATTTATCTGAGGCATATCCTTTATTACGTTGAGTGATATAAAACCCTTTTGAATTTGTAATCACCTGTTCAAATTGCGAGTTTTTGACAGCTTTAAAATTGACCTTGCCCGTTTGGCTGGTAATTTTGGCATTTTTCCCTGTATTTATTTTTGTGGCTTCTAGTGTCACATCATCTTTTGCCAATAAATTAATGTCGCCACCTGCGGTAAACTCAGTAACTTTATTGGTTTTATCACTGCGTGTTTTTCTCACTTCCTTTTTCGTAATACAAAGTGTCCATCTATTGCATTTCTTTTTATATTCTTCGAAGTAACTGCTTTCTTCCATGGCTTGGGCATAGAGATACCCGCCTTTTGCCGCAATATCCATCGCACCTTTGGCAACGAGACGGGACGCTTGGAAAAGAATGCTCCCCTCTGACAAAATGGTCAGGGTTTTACCACTGTTAATTTCAGTGCCAATTTGGCGATATAACTCTTCAAATTTTTTCCCTGACTGTTTTCGATAATTCGTTTTGACCGACTCTAAGCGTACATTCCCTCCGCTTGAGAGTGTGATATCACCTAGGGATTTGATTGTGCTGCCTTGTGCGGTGAGTGCGCCATTGGAGGCCAGTGTGATGCCTTTGTCACCAGAAAGTGTCGAAGTGACATAACGTACATCTTGGTTATCTTCGTTGGGGATTGGAATGGCAGAGTAAGCGGTAGCGGTTAATTTAATATCACGGCCTGAAAGTGCAATAGTTTTGTCTTTGGATTGGAGATTAGCAGATTGCAAATCAATATCGCGAGCCGCATTTAACGTAATATTACCATTCGCAATGAGTTGAGAGCGTAGCTCTGGGTAGCGATTGGTCTTGAATACATTGTCGACATCTTTAATCGCTTTTGAGCCTAACAAAATATCTTGGCCTGCATTGAACGTCAGTGATTTTCCACTGTTGAAGGCAATGCCACGCGCTTCAATATTTTTACCTGCGGTGAGGTTTATTTCCCCTGAACTAGCCCAGTTTCCTGTTTTTGTGAGTAACGCATTAATATTGGTGACAGGCTCTGAAACCGCGAGTTTCATGAAATTGGATTCATCGCGATGAATAACAATATTGTCATTGGCACTGAGGGTAAGTTTATTCGTTTTGGCTAACTGCGCATTATCAAAAGTGATATTTTTACCCGCTTGGATATGTAACGAATTTGCGGCATTGAGAACCGGGGGCGATAATACATTCTCTTTAAAGGCAGAAACGGGGTTTAAACTGTATTGAAGATCGCCATTTTTCGCAATTAAGGTGCTGTCTTTAGCCGTTAAATTGACTTGTTTAAGATTAAGGTCGTTATTGGCAATTAGGCTTTGTGATTGTTTTGCAACCAGTTGTGCATCATGAATATTGATGTTTTGACCAGCGATAATAGACAGATCATTTTCAGACTGTAAGTTAGTAGAAATATTTATATTATTAGAATTTAAGACAATATTTTTTGCAGTAATGGCAAAAGATGCATTACCTACTTGTACTATTTTTGCTATGGGCTTTTCAGTATTAGGAAGTTTACTTTCAAGATTAATGGCGTTTTTAAAATCAAGAACAACATTATTTCCAGCAGATATCGTTTTATAATTTAAGGCTTCGGGAGCCCAAGAATAAAGTTTATCGATTAATTTAAAATCTACCGGCTCACTAACATAAAAAATATCATAAGTTCCGTCATCATCACTTTCATCTGCAAATTTTCCTAAATCTGCATTAGATGTATCATATTTATACCAAAGATTTAACTTGCCTGAGTTAAAAGAGGATATTGATGCATTTTGTCCTGTCAATATCACATTGTTTTTTGCTGCAATTTTTCCAAAGTCGCTAACTAAATCATTTGCATTAATATAGGCATTCTTTCCTGATGCGATACCCCCAATATTTCCCAAATTCAAATACTGTTTTCGTTCAACATTAATGCTGTCACTGTTGATCAAATCCATCTCCCCAAACCATTTTTTATAGGGAAAATCTTCTAATCGAGGGTAGAGTGAAATAATTGATACAACTCCCTGCCTAGTACCAAAAAAGGAAGATACATAAGTGCCATTTTTGTCACTGGTAGTCGCATCTATATTGGAAATTTTTATTGGGGATGCCATTGCTGTATTTGTTAGTTTCTTAGTCCGAACAACTAAATCCCCTGTATTGGTCTTTATCGTCCCTGACTTATTCTCAATCAAGGTACTCAAATCCCCTTTGGCATTTTTTTGCATCCACAGATTATCTTGTGCTTGAATAAGCGCACTATTGCCCGTATTGCTTATTGAATCAGCAAAGACACGCATATCTTTGCCTGCGGTAACTTGACCATTGTTGATAAGAGTATTGGTGGCCAATGTGATGTCTTTGGCGGCATTCACGTTGACATTAGCGTTAATGTGCAGGTTTTTGGTGCTGATATTGATGTCTTTTTTCCCTTGAATATTGCCTGCAAGGGTAATTTTGCCATCGACGGTTAACGTCAGGTCATTTTGGTTGGTTTGCACATTGCTGAGGTTAATCCCAACCCCTGATTCCGTACTGACCAATTTCACTTGATTGACATACATTCCACCCAGTGCTTTGGTATCTACGGAAATACTGGGTTTTGCCCCTTCACCCGCAATCGGTGTTACGGTGCCTTTTTGAAAATCAACACGGTTGGTGCCTTGCATCAGGGTCAGGTTCTTGGCTTTGATTTGCCCATTCAATTCGGTGGCACGGCTGATAATATCGGCATAAGTTTGCGCTTCGGTATTCATGCCATTGGCACCGATAACCACACTGCCTTTTTTCACCTCAACCGCAGATAAAGCCCCCTTGTTATCCAGAATAGGTTTTCCCGTGGTTAAGGTAATCGCAGGGGTATTCACAAAGCTACAGCCATTGCAGGTAATCCCATTCGGGTTAGCAATTAAGACATTCGCCCCTTTGCCTGCTACTTCCAACTTACCTTGTAATTCTGAGCGGTTACTGCTGGTAACTTCGTTGATAATCAGATTGGCGGCATTTCCCTTTAAATTGGCATTGGCTTTGATTTGCCCTGCAATTTGGGAATTCACATTAGTGGTGGCGTTATTGAGTACCGCACCTTGTTTATCCACATTAAATTGTTGGAATTTATTGTGTGATATCCCCGCCCCATTCGGCGTGGCGATATTAATAATCGGGACGTTATTTTGTTGGCTGATTTGGGTATTTTTATCGGCCGCCGTCATGGCTGCTCCCCAAGCGGGATGTAAGGGGTAGACAACGGTTAAGAAAATAAGGGTATAACTTAATAACCGTTTAGGCTGTGAAGGCAATTGTTCATTTAGCATAAATAATCCTTTAAAAACGTAAAGCTACAGAGAGAATGAGACCGACCAATAAGCCGACCAATTGTCTGGTTTAAGTTGTGAGGGATAATGCAACGGTTTACTGAGTAGAAACTGAGAATAAAACAGGCTATTACCAATAAAAGAGAGGCCAACGGCTCCGCCGGCTAAAGTGTCAGGTTCAACATGGTATTTATCTGAGGCAATAAACCCGTAATCTAACGCGCCGATAAAACGCAGTTGCCCAATTGCCGTATTGGCGATGTCTTTATTAATTTCATTACGCCAATAGCCACCTCGGTTACCACTCAAAGATTGCTCATGGTAACCACGGACAGAATACTGACCTCCAATACTTATGCGTTCAATGCCGTATAAGTTATCGGGCGAATATTGACCGTAAAATGAGGTTAAATAAGTCAAACCATTGGGAAAAAAATACTGATAACTGCTACTTAGACTGAATTTGCGGTAATGGCTGCGCGGTGAGTCTTTCGCGAGGGTGTCCGGTGATGCACCAAAGGCAGATATCCCCCATTCAACGGCAGGGTTAAACGTGAAGTAACCTTGCCCGAGGGTAGTGCTGTACTGCGGGGTAAATGAGAGCGAGGTTAAAGTTGGGTTGCTGATACTCAGGGTTTGGGAAGCTAACTGTGTGTTGGCATTTTTATGTTTTAAGCTACTTTGTAGTGTTAGCCGTTGCTTCCCATCACGATAAATTAAGCGGCTGATATCAAGCTGCTGATTGGTATTTTTGCCTTCATAGCGATATTGCTGCCCCGATGTATAAAACCGCTGTAACGTACTGTTACGATAAAACTGGTAACGATAAGACCAGTAACCATAAGGGGCATTGATTGCCGCAACAGCGTAACGACTGTGATGGGAGCGACTGAAGTCAGTATCGCTACTGGCACTTAATGACCATTGCTCACCAAACCCTAACGGGGAATCTACCGTTAAACTCCCCGTAAGTAGCTGTTTTCCCGTTGCCTTCATACCCGTGTTATCGAGGTTTAGCTGGCTCGTGATAGGCCATTTTTTCCCTTGTTGATGAATAATAACCCGAGAATAGCCATTTTGGCTTCCTGGTTGGATATCGATAGTGTACTTAGCGGACGATAACCGGTTGAGTTGCTCCAACCCTTGTTCAATATCCCGTAGATTTAATATTTTGCCTTGTTGATGAGGAAATATTTGATGAACTAAACGCTCAGGGGAATTCTCAATCTCGATTGTTTCAATGCGCCCTTCAATCACTTGTAATAACAATTGATGTGAGGATAAATCTTGCTCTGGAATGATGGCCTGAGAGGTTATAAACCCCTGTTCCATATAGTAATTAGTCACATGTTTGGTGAGCTCATGTATTTCACTCAGTGTGAGGCAGCGTTTTAAATAAAGTGAGGTTAACTGAGTTTGAGTTTTAGTCGTCAGCTGTGTGGCACCGGCAAACTGAATCTTATCGACCGGGAAACAGATTTTATTTTGGGAAGGAGATGGCAATGCATCTTCAATGGAAATAGTGCTTTGTTTTTCCAATAAGTTACGTTGGATTAACTCTGACTCTAACCGTTGTTTTTGTTCAAATTGAACACTTTCCTGTGCAGAGGGGAGTAGTTGATTTTCTGTGTAGCCATAGGGCGAAATTATGAATAACGATAAATATAATAAACGCCACAGAATGCGATAATTTGTCATATTATTTAAATTTTCGTCACGAACGGTAAATTTATCGTAATGTATCTTATTCTCACTAACTATTTTTAGATAAAAAATATTCACCATGACTAAAATTTAATAGTTTCATGTCTAATGCGGTTTTTTTATGTTGTTTTCATTCCATTATTTCGGTTAATGCTTCATTAACAATAAAATTTAATATTGCACACTGAAAATCAATCGATTGATTTTATTAGAAAATAATTTACTGAAGAATTTGTCACAAGTAGCCCTGCAGGTAATTTCGCAATTGTAAAAAGGATATGACAGTGGGGAATTTAGAACTTATCTAATGAGTAAAAGTGAAGTTCGATTGCAGTGAATCTACAGGGAAAGGGAATTATTCAAGTGATAACTATACTCTAAATAATTCGAATTGTAGGAAAGCACCAATTGAAGATAGTCAGATGAGCATACATCAGTATGTGACCCAAATAACCGAGATATGACCAATATTTAAATTTCTAAATAGTTCGAACTCTAGCAAGGCGGCAATTGAGGATAGTTTGGGGAGCATACATCAATATATGACCCAAATAGCCGAAAGAAGCCAACACAGCTAGAGCTCGAAATATGACGAAAATTTAGGCGCTTTTCCGCTTATTCATCTCACTATAATCTGGGCTCTCTAAAGCGATTAACTCATCCAACAACGCGGTCAATTGCTGCATTTTCTCTGGCGAAAAAGCCAGCTCGATTTTTTGATAACCTTCTTCCACTTCCTGCCGTGCTTTGTCATACAGCTCTTGCCCTGCTGGTGTCAAAGAGACATATAATTTGCGCTGATCATTCAACGGTTTTAAGCGGAAAATTAAACCTTCGCGCTCCATACGGGTTAGGATCCCCGTTAAACTTGGGCGCAGAATACAGGTTTGGACTGATAATTCATGAAAATCAATTGAACGCTTATCAGCTAAAACGCGAATGATACGCCATTGCTGTTCAGTCAAATTATACGACTTTAATATCGGCCGGAAAAAACCCATTGCGGTTTCCCTTGCCTGCAATAATGCAATTGTCAATGATTCATGCATAAGCTTAAAACTCACCACTTAATTAACGTTATTTAGCCTAATTTAGGTATTTTATGGCGGCTGCCACAGTGCTTTATTGGCACAATGCTTTAGTGAAACCTTTGGTTATCACCATGAATTTCTACATCGCCAATTTGCCTTATTCAAGAGTAGCACGGTCAAATAACAATCTCAAAGAAAAACCCTAAAATATTAATGAATAAATAATTTAAAATCCAACTTTAAAGTTAATTTTTTGTAAATCAAAAAAAATTGAAAAAATAATAAATTCATTTATAACAGCATCTTACAAAAAGATAACTCAATTATGTTAATGAGATCACAATTAAAATTAACATTTCCATAAACCTATTGCTAATTTAAAAATTATACTTTATTAATATATTAATAATTACTCGAAAGTTGAATTCTTTTCATTAAGGAGTTGTCAATGAAAGGCACTGTATTTGCCGTTGCCCTCAATCATCAAAGCCAGCTTAGCCACTGGCTTGAGGCATTCCAGCAAGCCCCTTATAAGACCCCACCAAAAACCCCTGTGTGGTTTATTAAGCCGCGTAATACGCGTATCAATTCAGGCGAGCAAATTTTGCACCCTGTAGGTGAAGAAGTGCAAAGTGGCGCTACGCTTGCTTTGGTGATCGGTAAAAATGCACGCAAAGTCAGTAAAGAGGATGCTCATCAATTTATTGCTGGGTTTGCGCTGGCAAATGAAGTGAGCTTGCCAGAAGACACCTTCTATCGCCCTGCAATTAAAGCAAAATGCCGTGATACTTTCTGCCCAATCGGTGAAATGGTGGCTACTTCACTAAATACTCCTGTCGATATCATCACCCTAGTGAATGGCAAAGAAGTGGATCGCTGGTCAACAAAAGATCTGATCCGCGATGCTAGCGAGTTAGTGGTTGCATTAAGTGACTTCGCCACCTTAAAGCAAGGGGATGTGATCCTGCTCGGAACGCCACAGCAACGCGTCACCATCAAACCCGGTGATGACGTGGTTATCCAAGCGGAAGGCTTTCCTAGCCTGAAAAATACCGTTGTGGCAGCAGGAGGAAAATAATGTCTACGATAACAAAACGCGCCAAAATCCTTTTTAAAGGCACTGAATATTCCGTCACCGTTGGTGATAACGAAGCCATTACGTTACCTAATGGGGATGTAGTCACGGGTGATTCTCCTGATGTTGAATGGTTACCTCCTGCTCAAGGGACGTTATTTGCCCTTGGTTTGAACTATGCAGACCATGCTGCCGAATTAGAATTTAAGCCACCTGAAGAACCTTTAATTTTCTTAAAAGCAGAAAGCAGCTTAACGGGCCACCGCCAAGTTTCTGTTCGCCCTGATAATGTTGAATATATGCATTATGAGTCTGAGTTAGTGGTGGTGATTGGAAAAACGGCTCACAAGGTCTCAAGAGAAGATGCCATGGATTATGTCGCAGGTTATACCGTGTGTAATGACTATGCGATCCGTGACTATTTAGAGAACTATTATCGCCCAAATTTACGTGTTAAGAGCCGCGATACCTTAACGCCGATCGGCCCTTGGATTGTCGATAAAGATGCCATTAAAGATCCCCATAACTTGGCTTTATACACCTATGTTAATGGTGAATTACGTCAAAAAGGCACCACTGCCGATCTAATTTTCGATATTCCCTTTTTAATTGCTTACCTCAGTGACTTTATGACACTGCAACCGGGAGACATGATTGCGACAGGGACACCAAAAGGGTTGTCTGATGTCGTGCCGGGTGACGAAGTCATTGTTGAAGTTGAAGGTGTTGGCAAACTGATCAACACCATTATCAGCGAAAAAGACTATGAGGAACGTGTGTAATGACTAAGATTAATCATTGGATCAACGGTAAAAACGTTGCTAGCAAAGACTATTTTGAAACCACCAACCCTGCAACGGGTGAAGTACTCGCTGAAGTCGCAGCGGGTGGACAAGACGAAATCAACCAAGCCGTTGCCGCAGCAAAAGACGCATTTCCAAAATGGTCCAATACCCCGATGAAAGAGCGCGCTCGCTTAATGCGTCGCCTTGGTGAATTGATCGACGAAAATGTCCCGCAAATTGCAGAAATGGAAACCAAAGACACTGGTTTGCCTATTCACCAAACTAAAAACGTGTTGATCCCACGCGCTTCACACAACTTTGAATTCTTTGCTGAAATTTGCCAGCAAATGAATGGCCGTACTTACCCTGTTGATGACAAGATGATGAACTACACCTTGGTTCAACCTGTGGGTGTCTGTGCGCTGATTTCCCCATGGAACGTGCCATTTATGACCGCAACATGGAAAACCGCCCCTTGTTTAGCACTGGGTAATACTGCGGTTCTGAAAATGTCTGAGTTATCACCATTATCAGCGAATCGCCTTGGTGAACTGGCTCTGGAAGCCGGTATTCCAGCAGGCGTTTTGAACGTGGTTCAAGGCTACGGTAGCACTGCGGGAGATGCTTTAGTCAAACACCATGATGTCCGTGCGGTTTCCTTTACTGGGGGCACGGCCACTGGCCGCACCATTATGCAAAATGCAGGCTTGAAAAAATACTCCATGGAATTAGGGGGTAAATCACCTGTATTAGTCTTTGAAGATGCGGACATTGAACGTGCACTCGATGCCGCTCTGTTCACGATTTTCTCCATTAATGGCGAACGCTGTACTGCGGGCTCACGTATTTTCATTCAAGAAAGCATTTACCCTGAGTTTGTTAAACGCTTTGCGGAACGTGCAAACCGCTTGATCGTCGGTGACCCGAACGATCCAAAAACCCAAGTGGGTGCATTGATCAGCCAACAGCACTGGAACAAAGTTTCGGGTTACATTCGCTTAGGTATGGAAGAAGGCGCAACCTTGTTAGCGGGCGGACCAGACAAACCGACCGATCTACCTGATCACCTGAAAGGTGGTAATTTCTTACGCCCTACAGTACTGGCTGATGTCGATAACCGTATGCGTGTCGCCCAAGAAGAGATCTTTGGGCCTGTGGCTTGTTTAATTCCGTTTAAATCTGAAGAAGACGGTTTACGCATGGCAAATGATATTGAGTACGGCCTTGCTTCGTATATTTGGACGCAAGATGTCAGCAAGATTTTACGTTTATCACGCAGTATTGAAGCTGGAATGGTGTTTGTTAACACCCAAAACGTGCGTGACCTGCGCCAACCATTCGGTGGTGTCAAAGCCTCCGGTGTAGGCCGTGAAGGTGGCGAGTACAGCTTCGAAGTGTTCGCAGAAATGAAGAACGTGTGTATCTCCTACGGAGACCACAACATCCCTCGCTGGGGTGTGTGATTCATAAATTTATTTTATTTATCAATTAGATACCCATGAAAATTTGAACTGTAAATGATTCATGATAAATAATAGCTACAACAAATTATGGGTAAACTCGTTCCTTACCCTAAATAGTTTGAGTTGTAGCTAGGCGGCAAGCGAAATCATCCCTATGAGCATACATGAGTATGTGATTAGGGTGGTTTTGTGCGGCCAACACCGCTACAGCTCAAAATATAACGGGTAAGAGAGGATGAAATGGGTAAGTTGGCACTCGCCGCAAAAATAACACACGTCCCATCCATGTACCTATCAGAACTACCAGGTAAAAACTTTGGATGCCGCCAAGCCGCTATCGATGGGCATAAAGAAATCAGCCGCCGCTGCCGTGAATTAGGCGTTGATACCATCATCGTTTTTGATACGCACTGGTTAGTCAACAGCGCCTATCACATTAACTGTGCTGACCACTTTAAAGGTATTTACACCAGTAATGAACTTCCACATTTTATTCGCGATATGGAATATGAATACGATGGGAACTCGGTATTAGGCCAAATGATTGGTGAGGAAGCGCGTAAGTTAGGTGTTCGTGCTCAAGCTCATGAAATCCCAAGCTTAACCCTTGAGTATGCGACATTAGTTCCTATGCGCTATATGAATAGTGACCGTCACTTTAAAGTTATCTCAATTTCAGCATTCTGTACTTCCCATAGTTTTGAAGACAGCCGCAAATTAGGTGAAGCCGTACTAACCGCGATTGAAAAATACGATGGCACCGTCGCTGTATTAGCGAGTGGTTCATTATCACACCGCTTTATTGATGACCAAAAAGCCGAAGATGGCATGAACAGCTACACGCGTGAATTTGATGAGCAAATGGATAAACGTGTCGTCAAACTTTGGCGTGAAGGTCGTTTTGAAGAGTTCTGCAAAATGTTGCCTGAGTACGCAGATTACTGCTATGGAGAAGGCCATATGCACGATACTGTGATGCTGCTAGGTATGTTAGGTTGGGATAAATACGCTGAGAAAGTGGAAGTTTTAACTGACTTGTTTGCCAGCTCAGGCACAGGGCAAATCAATGCCGTGTTCCCACTGCCAAGCTATATTACTGATAAACAAGCTGTCACCGCATAAGGAATTGTTATGCCTCATTTTTATGCAGAATGTACAGAAAATATTCGTGATGAAGCTCAACTACCTGAGCTCTTCGCCAAAGTGAATGAAGCCCTCGCGGGAACCGGTATCTTCCCATTAGGTGGCATTCGTAGTCGTGCTATTTGGCTGGATACTTGGCAAATGGCCGATGGCAAGCACGATTATGCTTTTGTCCATATGACGTTGAAGATCGGTGCTGGGCGCTCTCTTGAAGATAGGCAAAAAACGGGGGAAATGATTTTCGACCTGATCAAAACCCATTTTGCCGATTTAATGGCAAAACGCTACCTCGCACTGTCTTTTACCATGGAAGAGCTTGATCCTGTTTTAAATTATAAACAGAACAATGTTCATGCCTTGTTTAAGGGCTAAGAGTTTAAAGCTTTATTCTTCGTTTTATTGAGAGGGCAAGATGGTTAAAAATTTCGATAAACACATACCGCACTACTTGATTCCATTACTGGGGTCATTAGTGGCATTCGGTCCATTGTCTATCGATATGTACCTCCCTGCCCTCCCTCAAATGGGAATTGCATTACAGGCCACTCAAGGGCAAATGCAGTACACCCTTGGGGCTTTTTTTGCTGGTTTCTGCGTGGGAATGCTGTTTTATGGCCCATTAAGTGACCTTCTTGGCCGGCGGAAAATGTTGTTAAGTGGCCTTGCCATTTTCACTATTGCCAGTTTGTTATGCGCACAAGCCACCAACGCAAATACCTTGATTGTATTCCGAGCGCTGCAAGCTTTTGGTAGTGGAGCGGCCATTGTTATGGCTAGGGCGATTGCAAGGGATGTTTACCCTGCTCATGAACTACCTAAAGTGCTGTCATTAATGACACTTGTGACCATGATAGCGCCATTACTGGCACCGCTATTAGGTGGTTTTTTACTCGTTCATTTTCAGTGGCAAGTGATTTTCTATTTGCTGGCAGTAATTGGCTTGGCTTCGGTGTGTGCGATTTTTTTCTTACTCCCTGAAACGTTAACCCACCAGCGCGGTTCTGAAAATATACTTTGTGTCGCTTTTAAGAATTATGCACAGGTGCTCACAGACCGAGAAGCACTGAGTATTATTGGCACCATGGCATTCTCTTTTGCCGGTATGTTTGCCTTTATCAGTGGTTCACCGTTTGTGTACATCAATTATTTCGGTGTTTCTGAACAACATTATGGTTTGCTGTTCGGTTGTAACATCTTGGGGATGATTGTCATGTTGTTGTTGAACGTTAAACTGCTAAAAACCTATAGTTTAACGCGCATACTGACTATGCAAAGTGGGTTTCAATTAGCATTTGGTCTGCTGTTACTCATATTTTACCAACAAAGTTTGCCCATAATTGTTATTCTAGTCGTGCTGTTCTTATCGATGGTCAATGCTATCGGCACCAACAGTTTGTCACTATTACTGCAACATCGCGGGAAAATTGCAGGAAGTGCCAGTGCACTTGCTATTTCTATTCAGTTTGCCTTAGCGGCTGTCGCCAGCGTTGCAGTTTCTGTATTACAAGATGAATCCCCATTCGCTATGGCACTTGTTATGGCGCTGTGTGCCGGGTTAAGTTTTGTTAGCCAACAGCTATCAGCTAAAAATATCCGCCCACAAGTCCAATCAGTGTCTTCGGAGAACAACGAAAAATGAGCATAAATACCAATTCTACATTATTTCGCCAACAAGCTTATATCAACGGCCAATGGGTTGATGCCCAAAATAAAAGTGTGTTTGAGGTCACTAACCCAGCCAATAACGAAGTTATCGCTAACGTCAGCAATGTCGGTGCTTTAGAAACCCAACAAGCTATCGAAGCCGCAGAAAAAGCCCTGCCTGCATGGCGTGCTAAAACCGCCAAAGAGCGCAGCCAAATTTTAAATAAATGGTTCCGTTTAATGATGGATAACCAAAAAGAACTGGCTGAGTTACTCAGTGCTGAGCAAGGTAAGTCGATCACTGAATCGATGGGAGAAATTGCCTACGGTGCCAGCTTTATTGAGTGGTTTGCTGAAGAAGGTAAACGTGTATATGGGGAAACCATTCCATCACCTTTACCGGGGCGTCGCCTTGTGACGATAAAACAACCCGTGGGGGTGGTTGCGGCTATCACACCGTGGAACTTCCCAAACGCCATGATCACCCGCAAAGTCGGTCCTGCGCTTGCAGCTGGCTGTACGATGGTATTAAAACCTGCGGCAGAAACACCATTATCTGCATTAGCATTGGCAGCGTTAGGAGAAGAAGCCGGTATTCCTGCTGGTGTATTTAACATTGTCCCAGGTACGGATGCTAAAGCTATTGGCGGCGTGATGACCTCTAGCCCAATCGTTCGTAAGCTCACGTTCACGGGTTCAACACGAGTTGGTAAATTGCTGATGGAACAGTGCGCTAACACCGTGAAAAAAATGTCTTTGGAACTCGGTGGTAACGCGCCATTTATCGTGTTTGATGATGCCGATTTAGATGCAGCAGTGCAAGGCGCTTTAGCGGCTAAATTCCGCAATAGTGGGCAGACTTGTGTGTGTGCTAATCGCATTTTAGTCCAAGAAGGCGTTTACGATGAATTTGCGGCTCGTTTAGCAAAAGCCGTGAATGAACTGAAAATCGGCCCTGCCACACAAGCAGACTCACAGCAGGGTCCTCTGATTAATCAAGCCGCAGTCGATAAAGTCACTGAACATATTGCTGATGCCGTTTCCCACGGTGCAAAAGTCATCGCTGGTGGTAAATCGGCAGAATTAGGTGGCTTGTTCTTTGAACCAACCGTAATTACTGGCGTCACTGAGTCTATGAAAGTGGCCAAAGAGGAAACTTTCGGCCCACTGGCGCCATTATTTAAATTCCGCGATGAGCAAGAAGCGATTGATCTTGCCAATGATACTGAATTTGGCTTGGCATCTTATTTCTATTCAAAAGATATCGGGCGTATCTACCGTGTTGCTGAGGCATTAGAAAGCGGCATGGTGGGTATTAATGAAGGCATTATTTCAAATGAAGTGGCCCCATTTGGTGGCATTAAGCAGTCAGGTCTGGGGCGTGAAGGTTCACGCTACGGAATCGAAGATTACTTGGAAGTGAAATACCTCTGCTTTGGTGGTCTTTCCAATTAGTTAAATTGAGTACCGCTGGGTACGCATTCAATTTACACCTTGAATAGTCCGAGTGCAGCAAAGCGCTTTAGTGCAGCGCTGCTCTCGAAATAGAATAGGTGAATAGGAGTATTAACAGCATGTTACAAAAAGATGTCATATCACAAATCGCGCAGCGCCTAAATCAGGCTGAAAAATCACGTGAGCAAATCCGTCAGATCTCACTCGATCACCCAGAAATGACGATCGACGATGCTTACGCTATCCAAAAAGAGTGGGTTGGCGTGAAAATTGCTGAAGGACGTGTGCTAAAAGGCCATAAAATTGGGCTAACATCCAAAGCCATGCAGGCAAGTTCACAGATTGATGAACCTGATTACGGTGCGCTTCTTGACGATATGTTTTTTGATGACGGCTGTGATATTCCAACAGACCGCTTTATCGTACCGCGTATTGAGGTTGAATTAGCATTCGTACTGGCGAAACCATTACGCGGGCCAAATTGCACCATCTTTGATGTGTATAACGCGACTGATTATGTGATCCCAGCCCTTGAGCTGATCGATGCGCGTTGTCATAACGTTGACCCTGAAACCAACCGCCCACGCAAAGTGTTCGACACCATTTCAGATAACGCAGCAAATGGCGCGGTAATTTTAGGTGGTCGCCCAATCAAGCCTCGCGATTTGGATATGCGTTGGATTAGCGCCCTTTTATATCGTAATGGCGTCATTGAAGAATCTGGCGTGGCAGCCGCTGTACTCAACCACCCAGCAAATGGCGTGGCATGGTTAGCAAATAAATTAGCACCGCATAATGTGCAACTTGAGCCTGGTCAAATTATCTTAGGTGGCTCATTTACACGCCCTGTTCCGGCTCGTAAAGGTGATGTGTTCCACGTTGATTACGGCAATATGGGTTCAATTAGCTGCCGCTTCGTGTAAGGAAAATGGCATGGATATTTTAGAAAATAAATTTAAGAAAGCACTAAAAAGTGGTCAACCGCAAATCGGTTTATGGCTTGGCTTGTGCAGCCCATATAGTGCTGAATTACTTGCTGGTGCAGGCTTCGACTGGTTATTAATTGATGGTGAACATGCACCAAATAATGTGCAAACGACATTATCTCAATTACAAGCGATCGCCCCTTATCCGTCACAGCCCGTGGTACGGCCACCGTGGAATGATCCGGTGATCATTAAGCAATTACTGGATATTGGCGCACAAACCCTTTTGCTACCGATGGTACAAAATGCAGAGCAAGCCAAGCAAGCTGTGCGCGCAACACGTTACCCGCCAGCTGGGATACGCGGTGTCGGCAGTGCTTTGGCACGTGCTTCTCGTTGGAACCGAGTACCTAATTATTTAACCCGTGCCAATGATGAAATGTGTGTGATAGTACAGGTTGAAACCCGTGAAGCCATGAATAACCTTCCCGATATCCTAAAAGTTGAAGGTGTCGACGGTGTGTTTATCGGCCCTGCGGATCTTAGCGCAGATATGGGCTTCTCAGGGAACCCTAACCACCCTGAAGTCAAAGCCGCAATCGAAAAAGCGATTTTACAAATTCGTGAGGCTGGCTTGGCACCCGGTATTTTAATGGCAGCCCCAGATGTCGCTGAACATTATCTTAAACTCGGCGCACTATTTGTTGCCGTCGGGGTTGATACCACGCTACTAGCACGTACCGCAGAAGCGCTAGCAGCAAAATTTGGTAAAACCGTCTCAGAGGTGGCCTCGAGTACACCAAGCGTTTATTAATTATAACTGTCTCTAAATAAGTTAATTTTAACCCTACAGACAAATAACTTAATTAGATAAATAAGAAATCAATATCGCAACATTGGGCAGACAGCACCATGACTGCCTACTCGTCCCTTGTACCTATAATAATCTGTAAAAGAAAGAATTGAGGGCCCTACAATATGAGTAATCAACAACTTGCAAGCACTAACCCTGCTGAACAACATAAAAATTTAACCGAACCGCAGCAGCGAGTGATTAATAAGTTATTTAAACGTCTCATTGTATTTTTATTTGTGCTATTTGTTTTTTCCTTCTTAGATCGTATTAATATTGGCTTTGCGGGTCTAACCATGGGGAAAGACATCGGCCTAACTTCCACCATGTTCGGCTTAGCCGCCACCTTGTTCTATGCCACTTATGTGATTTTTGGTATTCCAAGTAACATCATGTTGGGGATTGTTGGTGCTCGCCGCTGGATAGCCACCATCATGGTACTTTGGGGTATCGCTTCTACAGCCACCATGTTTGCCACAGGGCCAACCAGTTTATACGTCCTACGGATGTTAGTGGGTATCGCTGAAGCGGGCTTCTTACCCGGGATTTTAGTTTATTTGACTTACTGGTTCCCTGCCTATTTCCGCGCTCGTGCTAATGCCTTATTTATGATTGCGATGCCAGTCACCATGGCATTCGGCTCACTCGCATCCGGTTATATTCTAGGTATGGATGGCATTTTAGACCTAAAAGGTTGGCAATGGCTGTTCCTACTAGAAGGTTTCCCATCCGTGATCCTCGGTGTGCTAGTTTGGTTCTATCTTGATGATTCGCCGAAAAAAGCTAAGTGGTTGACCCAAGAAGACAAAGACACACTGCAAGAAATGATGGACCAAGACCAGCTGGAACTCGTACAGCCACATGGTTCCAAAAGCCATACCGCATTGCAGAACAAAAGCTTATGGAAAGAAATTTTCACCCCAGTGATCTTAATGTATACCGTCGCTTATTTCTGTTTAACCAATACGTTAAGTGCGATTAATATCTGGACCCCGCAGATCATGCAAAGCTTCAATGAAGGCAGTAGTAATGCCATGATTGGGCTATTAACTGCAATCCCACAGTTTTGTACTATCTTAGGAATGATCTATTGGAGTCGCCGTTCTGATAGGTTACAAGAACGGAAAATGCATACTGCACTACCGTATTTATTTGCGGCCGCAGGATGGGTGCTCGCTGCGATGACAAGCCATCCCGTCATTCAATTGATTGGTATTATTATGGCCTCAACAGGTTCATTTACTGCGATGGCTGTATTCTGGACAACCCCAGATCAATCAATCAGTTTACGTGCTCGTGCCATCGGTATTGCGGTTATCAACGCAACAGGTAATATAGGTTCCGCCGTCAGCCCACTCCTTATCGGTTGGCTGAAAGACCAAACCGGTAGCTTTAACTCTGGCCTCTATTTTGTGGCAGGCCTATTGGTGGTCGGTGCGCTGTTAGTCATTGCTATCCCAATGAAAAACTCAAGGCCAAGGGCAACACCTTAAACGGTAAAACTGTTGAGTTTTAATAAATTAAGTGCTGCAACAGATTGGAAAAGTTGAATTTATTTAATCCGTCCCCTAAATATTGTTCAAAATAATTCAAGTTGCAGCTAGGCGGCAAGCGACGATATCTCGGGGAGCATACATGAGTATGTGACTCGAGTAGCGGAGTGCAGCCAACAACGCTGCGGCTTGAAGAATGAAGAACAATTCGAGTTGCAGCTAGGCGGCAAGCGAGTTAATCTCGGGGAGCATACATAAGTATGTGACTCGAGTAGCGGAGTGTAGCCAACAACGCTACGGGTCGAAATATGACGGGCATGATAACTAACATAGACATCAGTACAGACTACGACGAAACCCAAGGCACCGACGACGTCCACTACCAAACCTTTGGCAATATGGCGGCCTTCTTTGGTCGTGATATGCAAGCGCATCGCCATGACGGTTTCTTCCAATTGCACTATTTGGTTACGGGCCATATTACTTTGCAGCTCGATGAGTCGCGCTATTCCGTTCAAGCCCCATTATTTATTCTTACGCCCCCATCCGTTGCCCATGCATTTTTCACTCAAGAAGACACTGATGGCCATGTATTAACCGTAAGACAGGATTTAATTACGCCATTACTGGGGTCGTTATACCCAGCAAATCCCGACTTAGTGGATATTCCGGCTATATGTTTATCTGTTGCTGATAAACCTGATGATATCGATACCTTTAACCATTACTGGGCATTGATGGCGCGTGAATCGGCTAATAACTATATAGGTAAAGACCAAGCCCTCGCTTCTTTAGCCCAAGCGCTGTTTACGTTTCTACTGCGCTCGATTCCACTTGATGAACATCCAACAACGGGGGTTCGAGGCGAACATCGTCTATTCCAACGTTTTAATCAGCTCATTGATTTACATTATCATGAACACCTTGCGGTACCTGAATATGCCAAAAAACTTGATGTCACAGAGTCACGCCTTAAAGATATGTGCCGGCGGTTTGCTAACCGGCCACCGAAAAGGTTGATTTTTGACCGAATATTGCGTGAAGCTAAGCGGATGTTACTGTTTTCCGACAGCCCCGTTTCAGAAATTGCCTACCAGCTCGGTTTCAAAGACCCCGCCTATTTTGCGCGATTTTTTAACCGATTAGTCGGGTGCTCTCCTAGCCTATGGCGAGAACAAAACATTCATTAAAGAGAGGCTTAGTGATTTTATCCGTATTTTTAGGTAAAAATCATCAATGCCTCCTGAACGGTATATCATACCTACTTCTAACCTATCTCTACAAACCACTCTTCAAATAATTTTACATTTTAAAAACATTTTTGATATCTTATAAATTTTGTTTTAACTTTATAAAGATGCTAATAATGCTTAACAAAAAGTGAATATGAAGATTAAAAAAAGAACAAACAACCCAATGTAAAATATTAATATTAATATAATAACTATTTAATTAATGATTAATAATCAATGCACTGTAAGATAAATAAAAATTTACATTAATATCAAAACATCGAGATGATCACATTTCTTTCACAAAACACAGCTCCCAACGAAAAGTACCAGCAAACCTTTAGAAAGTCTCTTTAAAACTCCCTCGTAAAGCGATTCAATTAAGAAACACAAAACAAACATAAAATTAACATATTTCGCTTGCAACCTTTGTACCCTATCAATGCAAGCCCTCATTGTGAGATAACGAGGTAGACATGAAACCAGAAGATTTTCGTTCCGATGCTAAACGCCCTTTTAATGGCCAAGAATATTTAAAAAGCTTACAAGATGGCCGCGAAATCTATATTTATGGCGAGCGCGTAAAAGACGTCACCACTCACCCTGCTTTTCGTAATTCAGCTGCTTCTATAGGACAATTATATGATGCGCTTCATGATAAAACGACTCATGACCAACTTTGCTGGAACACCGACACAGGCAACGGTGGATACACTCACAAATTCTTCCGTTTCGCTAAAAGTGCCGATGAACTGCGCCAACAGCGTGACGCTATCGCAGATTGGTCACGCCAGAGCTACGGATGGATGGGACGCACTCCAGACTATAAGGCGGCATTCGCCAGCTGTTTAGGTGCAAACCCTGAATATTATGGTCAATTTGCAGATAACGCGCGCAATTGGTACAAGCGCATTCAAGAAAGCGGCCTGTACTTTAACCATGCGATTGTTAACCCGCCAATCGACCGCCATAAGCCTGCTGATGAAGTGAAAGATGTTTATATCAAACTCGAAAAAGAAACAGATGCAGGGATTATTGTCAGTGGAGCCAAAGTCGTTGCGACTAACTCGGCATTGACGCATTACAATTTTATCGGTTTTGGTTCCGCACAAGTGATGGGCGATAACCCTGACTTTGCCCTGATGTTTGTTGCCCCAATGGACGCAGACGGTGTGAAATTAATCTCACGTGCATCTTATGAATTAGTGGCTGGCGCAACAGGCGCACCATTTGATTACCCACTTTCCAGCCGTTTCGATGAAAATGATGCCATCTTGGTGATGGATCACGTGTTAATTCCATGGGAAAACGTCCTGATCTACCGTGACTTTGACCGTGCACGTAATTGGGCTGTTCAAGGTGGATTCGCACGTTTATTCCCATTACAAGCTTGTGTCCGCTTAGCGGTTAAATTAGACTTCATTACCGGATTGTTACAAAAAAGTTTAGAATGTACAGGTGTTATTGATTTCCGAGGTGTACAAGCAGATTTAGGTGAAGTGGTTGCGTGGCGTAACCTGTTCTGGTCCTTGACTGACGCAATGACCTCTGAAGCGCAAGCATGGGAAGGCGGTGCTTATCTACCCGATACTCAAGCCATCCAAACTTACCGTGTTATGGCACCAATGGCTTACACCAAAATCAAGAATATCATTGAAAGTAACGTGACAAGTGGCCTGATTTACCTACCATCAAGCGTTCGTGATATGAATAATCCAGAAATTGATAAGTATTTAGCTAAATATGTTCGCGGATCTAATGGAATGGATCACGTTGAACGTATCAAGATCCTTAAACTTATGTGGGATGCAATCGGTAGTGAATTTGGTGGCCGCCACGAACTGTATGAAATTAACTACGCAGGGAGCCAAGATGAAATTCGCCTGCAATGTCTGCGTCATGCACAAGGTTCTGGCAACATGAAAGCCATGACAGATATGGTTGATCGCTGCTTATCAGATTACGATCAACACGGATGGAAACGTCCACACCTGTATAACAATAATGATATTAATCAGTTAGATTCGCTGCTGAAGTAATCAGTAGCAGGAGGTCAATATGTCTTTAGAAAATGAACATCGCCTGCGTTTCAGAGATGCGATGGCTAGTCTCGGTGCAGCAGTGAACATAGTCACCACGGATGGTACTGAAGGTCGCTGTGGAATTACAGCAACTGCAGTCTGTTCAGTTACGGATACGCCACCAACTTTGATGGTATGTGTCAACCGCAACAGTGCAATGAATGCGGTATTTCAAAAGAATGGCCGCCTGTGTGTGAATGTGCTGAGTCATGACCAAGAAGAGTTAGCGTGCCATTTTGCTGGAATGAAAGGTTCCACGATGGAAGAACGTTTTAGCTGGAATGTGTGGGATAACGGTATTTTACAGCAACCATTATTGAAAAATGCCCTCGCTAATCTTGAAGGCGAAATCACGCAAGTTCAGGACATTGGTACACACTCTGTCTACATGGTTGAAATGAAACAAATCATTGTAAATGACACAGGGCATGGGTTAGTTTACTTTAAACGTAAATTCCACCCTGTTATGCATCAAATCCTTGAGCCAACCGCTTAATAACTCACAGATATCGATTAAATAGCCTCGACTTTAAGAGGCTATTTTTTTATCCACGCTTTTTTCTTAGATAAAACCACATCTTAATACTGCATCTAACCTGACTTTCATTCTTTTCTGATTGCATAAGCCACAAGGCTCTTATATTTTTAATTCAAGCTACATATCATGGAGTTAAAAGGCACTCAAATGACCATCACACTTATTGTTGTATTTATTTTGCTATTATTGGCCGTAGGCTGGGGGGTCTCAATTTATAACCGCCTAATCAACGCCCGTAATCAAGTCAGCAACCAATTTGCTAATATTGATGTTATTTTAAAGCAGCGTGCAGACCAAATCCCACAACTCGTTACCATTACAGAAAAAGCGATGGAACATGAGAAAGCATTATTTACCTCATTAAGTGATGCACGCCAACGCTATTTTAATGCCCAAAATATGAATGAAAAAATTGCGGCATCAAATGAAATGAACCGTGCACTCAGCAGTCTTGTTGCCATTGCAGAAAACTACCCTACGTTGATCTCTGGAGAGCAATTCACACAACTACAAATCGCCTTAAGTGAAGTTGAAAATAAAATTGCTCAACGACGTGAAAGCTTTAATGATGCAACAACAGAGTACAATACCGCGATACAAATGTTTCCAGATAGCCTGATTGCGAATGCCTTTCGTTTTACAGCTCTGCCATTACTTGATATTTCTGAAGATGAGAAAAAATATCAAGGTGTCCAATTTAAATGATGTCAGTGTAAAGGTACGAATACGTGAATATGTATTTTTTACTCGGAGCCGTCATTGGCGCTTTAATTTTATTTATCGATAACAAATTTTCGATAAATAAAAAGGTAAACTGGGGGATTATTCCTTTTATCAGTGTTGCTTGTGGTATGTGGTACTCACTCTCTCCTTCTATCGGCGACTATGGCAGTATTATTTATTACGTCGTTATTCTCGTCATCACCTTTTTTATTACCCGTAATGTTGTCAAGGCTAGTAAAGCGGGCTATCAACGTTATCAACGTTTACAAAATGAAGGCTCATCAAAGTTTAGTGCGTTTCTTAAAACTCTTATAGGTATGCTGATCGCCACTTGCCTATTTGCAGGGTTCTTCATCGACATGCGCGTATTTTTTATCGCATTTGTCTTAGCCTTTGTATTTAAAGCGATTGAAAATACGCCAACCAAGCGCTTTTTAAAATTTCAGAAAAACTTAGCCACCTCTAAAATACGCTCAATGGCGATGGGCCTTGTGGAGGTTGAAGGGAAAATCACTGCGGGTACTGTAATTAAAAGTCAGTTAGGTAATAAAACCTGTTACGGCTCATTTTATTTTGAATATTCCATATCAAAAGATAAAGACGGTAAAAAGAGTTATACCTTACAAAATAGCAAATGCAACATGCATAGCTTCACTCTTACGGATGATACTGGTTCGGTAAAAGTAGAGTGCGATCCAGACTATTTTGTTTACCCTGGCTTAGAACCACATATGGATATTGAAAGCGGTAATCGCCGTTACAAAGAATATTTACTTGAAGCAAACCACAGTTATTTATTAATTGGTACAGCAGATGCCAATGAAAAAGGCGAATCGATTATTATACGTAAGGCACCTCATATGCTATTAGGCGTCTCGCCCTCAGACTATGTCGTTCGTTGGAACAAAACAGGTCCATTACGTCGAAATTTAGCTATTACCGCCATGATTGCACTTTTTCTGATTGGTGTGATTTTAGTTACGCCAATGGATTATCAAAACGGGCTGCTAAATATGCATTTCGACCAGATCTCATTATTCGGTGATAACTAACATGGAAAAGCTTATTTTTTTCATTATTATCGCTGTTATTAGCTATATTTTTATACGCTATATAATTAATATTTATAATAATATTGTATTTTTAAAAAACAATTGCCATAAAGCATTTGCGAATATAGATGTGCTATTAAAGAAGCAAGTTGAATTAGTTCCTATATTAACTCAAGTTGCAGATAAAGCGATGGCACATGAAAAACAGCTGTTTAGCGAGTTAATTGCCAGCCGTCAGCGCTATTTATCCAGTACCGCTATTGAAACCAAAGTCGATACTGCAAACCAATTTCCAGCAAAAATAAAACCGCTGATTGCTATCGCTGAAAACTATCCAACGCTGATAAGTAAAGGGGTGTTACTGGAATTGCAAACACAAGTAAAACATGTTGAAGACCAAATTGCAGACCGACGTGAGTTTTTCAACCAAACCGTCACACTCTACAATACAGATATTCATGTTTTCCCCAATGTTATTTTTGCCAGGTTATTTCGTTTTAAAGATATCCCCCTACTATTTAGTAAACAGGAGCGCTTACAATGATAAGTATCCCTTTTTCTTGGTTTGGTTTCACGGATTGGCTTATTGAACAAGAGGCTGGGCTAATCATTATGTTTGCGACATTTGGTACGCTACTGTTAACTTTTGTCGTGCTTACCATCCTCAATATTTTCGGGTTAAAAAAGTACTCACTCTATATTGCTGGCGCGTTATTGTGCTCCATTTTCATAAGCATGATGATCATGATCCCACTATTGCTCCTTTTCAGTATTGAAAATTCGATTAAGCTGCAACTTGTCTGGGTTGTCATTGTTGCCAGTTGCTTAATTTCATTTTTAAGCAACCGACATTATTTAGATATCTACTTCAATTCCATTGAAAAGAAAGCGAATAAAGAAGTCAAAAAACAAAATAAGAAACGTAAAAAATAGCACCGGCTCTATTTATATTAAACTTGCTCTGCTTCTAATCTTTTCACATAACGGTAATGTGAAAATGTCACTAGCAACGCTATAAAGGCAATTAATGCCCCTAATATAAACCCACCTGAATAACCTACCGCTGCCGTTAAACCAACAAGCATCATCGAACTGACTAATTCGCCAATATCCCGCGTACTTTGTACTGCGGTCATGTCAGTACCCGCTTGCTGATAGCGTGATGCAAATTGCATTCCCGCCGTCATTATCGCGACTGATGTGATCCCCGCAGATAATGAACCAAATGTAATACAAAGTGCCACTAAGCTAATTGACACGCCACTAAAGGATTGTAACAACCACAATAATGAAGAGAGTAAAGCAAATAATAGACCAAATGAGAAAGCGCGCCACACACCGGTTTTACCGATTAACCACGCCCCACCGCCACAACCCAGTACTAATGTGACCATGCCACCAGCCATGCCCATTTTACCAATTTGCGCTAATGACCAACCAGCATCATTTAAGAATAGTTTGGCTAAACCAAAACCGGAAACAGCCGTTACCGCAGAAAGTAAAGTTAATAACAGTAAACGCGGAGCACCACGACGTTTTACTGTTTTTAATAGACTCGCTTTCTCGTTCATTTCCTGTGTTATTGATGGTGTTTTTAATGGGCAGACACTAATAAACAATAAACTAAGTAACGGTACACAAGCTAAAACCCCTAAGGCAAGCTGCTGACCAAAACTTTCACTCATGATCATCAACCCTGCACCGCCAATAAAAAACCCTGCCATCACCCCAGCTATCTGCACCGCATTAATTTTTGATAACATTGTGCCACTGACTTGCTCAGCAGCCATGCCATCTGTTGCAATATCTTGGGTAGCACTAGCAAGTGAAGCGACAAACAACAAGACAATACAAGGGAAAGCATTCGCAACCGATAGCCCGATGGTACTTAACGCAAACATCGTTACCGTGACAATAATTTGCATTGGAATAATCCAACTTTTACGACGACCTAAACGTTTCCCCCAATGGTTATCAACAAACGAAGCCCATAAAAATTTCACCACCCATGGCAAACCGACTAATGGCAAAAAAGCTAATGCTTTCAGTTCTCCTCCGTCATGGCGTAAAAAGGTAGGCAACGCATCCATTGCTATCCCCATCGGTATCCCTTGCGCAAGATAAAGTAACCCCAAAGTCACCACTAACTGTTTATTTTGTAATAGATCTTTCATACTCACTCCGCGCACGTTTTGCTGTGCCTAACAATTTTCGACAACCGAATAAAATACATAAAAGCCCTATTCCGCCACATAACAAAACGAGATTGATACGAGAAAAAGGCAACGAACTAAACAGATAGGAGGCTATAAATGCAAATAGCAACAAAGCAGCAGAGAATAAAAGGCATGCCTGCAAGCTCAACTGTACATTTTTGCAGAGTAGACTCGCAGTACATGCTATCCCCCAGCCGATAAAAAAATGTATTGGTAACAATGAAGTGAACCATGGCACTGCCGCTAATAGTGCACATGCGGACAACAGCAATCCCCCACAACTGCCCACAATGAACCTTGCCGCTAGGCTATGATTTTTTTTCCAACACCACATAGCTAGGCCAACAGAAATCAATATCAGCCCACTCAAGCCCGCGATAAAATGCAGGTAACTCAATGTGTTACTTATTTTAGGTAGCCATTGATATTGCCCATAATGCAAGGGTTGGATGGCAATAAAAGCACGAGTCCAAATACCTTGCATTGCAGAATCCCGCACTGCAACTAACTGGCGTTTTTTACTATCAAATTGATATTGTTCGAAATTAGAAGTAGATAACTGCCCATTACGCACACCACCAATCACCCACATTTCACCTTGCTTGAACAAAGTTTGAGGTATAAAGCTAGGGACTGTTTGCTGTAATGCGCTGACTGCCGCAGTGATTGAGCTTTCAGCCACAGGTACGGGTGTTTTTAGTGGCTCAAACTCCCCCATCAGAGCTTTCATGATAATTTGTGGATTATCCGGTGCAGCCCTTTCACCGAGGGAAACGGTTCCGAGCGCCCCTAGCCCCGATAACGCGCCGGTAAACGCAAATAAAACCAACCACGGATAACACCATAGGCCAAGCCAGCTATGTAAATCGTGAAGCAACACTCTCAAGTGTGTAACACGCGGCAAGCGCACCATAGTGGCTATTCTACGGCGCTGTATTACTAGACCTGTAATTAATAAGACAGCTAATGCAAAACCAAATAAACTGATAAGAATGCGCCCAGGAAAGTCTATAAATAAATTTTTATGTAATGTCACTAGCCACATTGTCGGGCTGTCTAATACAACCAATTCACCGTTAATCGCGCTATAGCTTAGCTCACAACTTCCCTGACTCTGGCAAAAAGTGATCACTGGGTTATGCTGTTCCGGCAATTGGATCATGGTTGCACTTGGTTGCAATGCAAGGAGCTGTTCAAGTGGTAGTAACTCACCTGAAAGTGGCACCTTGTTGCCCCATAACCTCAATGCATCACTGCCTAAGCTCCAACATCCTGTAAATAGGATCACAAACAAAAAAACGCCAAATAGCACCCCCGCACTGCGATGTAATTGGTCTAAACGACGAGTGAGAGAAAGAGGCTGTTTATTCTTCATATCCATCCCCTCATCATTAAAAAAAGCGGCAATGGCCACCAGCTATAGCTGCGTACTAATATTTGCCGCCAATTTGATGCGCTGAGGTTATAAACCAATAACCCCATTGAGGTGATAACACTTAGAAATATCGCACCATATAAGCGTTCGAGGGGCTCTGCTGATGGATAAAAACGTGCTATCAACATCGATAGCACGATCCCACTGAACAAAGTGCCAATAACTGCTAGGCAACTGACTAATTTCATTAAAAATCGGCCTTCAATGTAAACATCACATTACGTGGGTCACCATAGCGGTTATTCCATTGAGGAGAGAACAACCCTGAGTAATAACGACGGTCGAACACGTTATTAACGTTAACGGCAGCCGTCCATGTTTCATCGATTTGATAGCCTAAACGGGCATTAAAAATGGCATATCCACCTTGGCGTAAAGTCACATTACCGTTACTTGTACTGTATGCACTTTGAGCTTGCATACCACCACCCAAGCTCCATTTGCGCTCATTCCAAGGCAAGTCATAGTTCGACCAAACTCGCAACATATGTCGCGGGGTCAATGTGTTATAGGACTCGCCTTTGTTCTGGCTGTCATCACGATATTTGGTATCCGTATAGGTGTAACCCACTGATACATCCCAGAAAGGTGTTAGATAGCCAATCCCTTCCAATTCAAATCCTTGACTACGTACTTTCCCACCGCTGATAAAGTAATTATTAAACCCGCCGGTCGGGTGTGCAGGGTCAATTTGTGGGTTATTTTTAATATCAATTTGGTAAATAGCACCTGATAGATTTAATCCGCCATTGAATAGTGCGCCTTTGACACCCGTTTCAAGCGTTTGCCCTTCAACAGGTTTGAGCATTTTTCCGCTCCACGTTTTCCCTGTTTGTGGCTGATAAACTGTTGAATAGCTGCTATACCATGACCATTGCGGCGTAAAATCCCAAATCACACCACCGTAGGGAGTAAGGCGGCCATTTTCAGTGAAGTTTGCTGTTGGTGTTTTCACATCCCACCAGCTATCACGCACCCCCGCAATAACAGTAACAGGTTCGATCACTTTGATACGTCCCATCCCGTATAGACCCTTTTGTGTCGTTTTGGTTGGCCCTGCGGAGCTATAAGCGCCAACATTAGGTTTTGGTACACTGTGAGGGTCCCAACGATACACATTCACTGGCACATTTAAGGCGGGGTCTAAATCTGCGCTATATTGCTTTTCACTAGCATGAGAATAACTTGCACCGACAACCACATCATGGGTTAACCCCCATGCGTCTACTTTACCGTTTAAACTGGTATCTAAGCTGGTTTGTTCGTTACGGAATTTATACGCTCCCCCCATTAACATTGCGCCATCACCAGTTACAGGGTCGATATTTCCCCATGCTCCTGCGTACAATAATCGGGCATTTACATGTTGATACTCTGCGTTAAGCTTATATTGCCAATCATCATTGATTTTATGTTCAATACCCGCAAATGAACGGGAGGTGTCCCACTTGAAGCGGTCCCAATCCACATCTAAATAGGTTTTACGCGGTAGATGTAAATCACTGCCATCTTTACCGAAAGGAACACCCGCCATATTGGTAACAGAATCAATCGTTTGGAATTGTGCCCCCATACGCAGTAAAGTATCTGGGGTAATATCGATGTCAACAGTACCGTACATCAACCGTGTTTGCTGGTCAGAAACATCATAAAAATAATCTTTATCTTCCCACGCCATAACAAACCGTCCGCGCACTGAACCTGACTGATTCAGTAGCCCCCCAACATCTACTTCCCCACGATAACGCTCCCAACTTCCCGCACTTAAGCTCAACTTAGCCATATTTTTTTTTGGCGCATGTTTGCGAACCATATTGACGGTTGCCGCGGGGTTTCCCATACCATGCAATAGGCCATTCGAGCCTCGTAGAATTTCGACCCGCTCGTATACCGCCATATCTTGAGGTGAGCTCGCCATATTCCCTAATAACGCAGGTACACCATCAATTTCAAATGAGTCAATCTGGAAACCACGAACATAATAAGCGGTGGTTAACTTCACATAAGGCGCACTGGTTACCCCTGTAGCACGTTGCATTACATCATCAAGGGTTTGTAAGTTTTGTTTTTCAATTTGTTCTCTATCAATCACGCTAACAGATTGCGCCACTTCTCGCGGCTTGAGTGCCATTTTTCCAAGTGTCGTCACGCCCGGTGCAACATAGTCATCATCAACCTCTGAGGATGCTGTCACTTGTATAACATCCTGTTTCGGTTGTACTAACTCTGTGTTTGCTTGTACAGACCAACTCACTGTTGCACACAAAAGGGCGCAAGGTGTTAAGCGGAATATTCCGCGTGACTTAATGTTATAAACGGACAGCATTTTCCACCCTAAAAAAGTTAAATGATAATTGTTATCAATTTAGCAATTAATGTGATGGGTTACTTTCGACCGCCGGAATTTGTCTATCGTTATCCGGCGTACACACTGTTATTTTTTGAGTTGATTAGGTGAAATACCAAAGCGTTTGCGAAATGCAACGGAGAAATGAGCGGGGGTATAGCCGACTTGGTAAGCCACTGTTGAGATATTCGCATCATTCATACTCAGCAGTTGAAAAGCTGTTTCTAAGCGGTACTCCTGCAACCAGCCATAAATACTATTACCGAATAATTGACGGAAGCCTTGGGTAAGTTTACGGGTATTGATCCCTAGTCGTTTCGCCAGTTCATCTAAACTGGGCGGAGATTCCATTTCCTGAATCAATATCGTTTTTGCCATGTGCAGGCTATCAATATCTCGCTGCCGTAATGTGCCTATAACCGCCGAGTTCGCACTAGATAACGAATGATGTAAGCATAATGCCGTAATTTCTGACACTTTAGCACTTAAATATAGATGACGTAATGACGAATGAGTTGGGCAAGCAAATAATTGATGAGTGATTGCGAGTATATTAGGAGGAATAACCAACTGTAATAGCTTTGGGGCGCTAGGGTGATAGCACGTATCAGGTAAACTTAATTGCTGAGCCTCTAACCATTCAGGAGAGATATCAATCATGGTGTATTTCATGATTTGTTGGCCATAAAATTGATTATTCAGTAAATAATTTTGCTGGCTGCTCGATAAAATCAATGAAGGTGAATTGACCTCCACATTTTGTCCCGCACTACTACGGCAACCCATTGCCCCTTGATGGATAGCCACAATTTTGAGCCCAGCGGCTTGTTCTTCTTCAATACCTAAATCACGGTTAATCAGAAACTCACCGCGGCGGATCCGGATAAATTCACCAACAGATTGTTCTTCACGGGCTGAATGTGCTTGTGTGAATTTATCTTCAATACGCTGCTGCATAGGGCTCTTACCTAGACGAATAAATAAACAGTATAGTGACAAAAAAACACCAAGATAACAATAATTATCATTCGCAATAAATAAAGAGGAAATTAATTATTTTAAATTGAAGATTTGACTGTAGCTTTTAGGGTTCAAACGCAAATAAAGAATCAATGTTACTAATACAAAAATCACATGCATTGCCCATACCCATGTAAAACTCTGGCTCAATTGCTGTATCCACGCGGCGCATAATGGCCCAAAGGCTGCAATAATAAATCCTCCAGCCTGCATCAAGGAAGTCAATGCGCCTGCGCTAACGGGATGAGGCAAATGATCTAAAGCAGTAATAATACTTAATGCAAAGCAGCCGCCTAGCCCCATACCTAATAACGCGACCCATAAAAGTGGCACATCGCTGGCAAACAGCATCAACCCAGAAAAACCAAGAGCTTGGCAACTGAGCGTGACAATCAGCCAAAAACGACGATCAATATTATGCGAAGCAAACACGGGGATCATGAGTGCAGATAACGCCTGAAACACCGTTAATATGGCAACAAAAGTGCCACTTTGTGCAGCACTCATTCCCTGTTCTTGGAAAAAAGGCGCTAGCCAAGTCACTACGGTGCCATAGCCCGCATTAATCAGCCCAAAACCTGCCATCAACAACCATGCTCTCGGTCTTCGTAAGAATGTCAACACTGAGACCTGCTCTGCTTTTGAGCCCCGCTCCGTGTGTACATTCGCCCAAATAGCCAACAGCGCCAACAAAGCAGGGAAAGCAAGCCATGCTAAGGCACTCTGCCAATGGCCTGTCATTTCTTCAACCAAAGGCGTGATCTGTGCACCAATAGCTCCCCCTGCCATTAACGTGGCTGAATATAATCCTGTCATCATCGCCATTTTTTGGGGGAAATTCGCTTTGATGAGCCCAGGAAATACCGACTGGATATAAGCCGCACCCACTCCACATAAAAAAGCGGTTAATAATAAAGCTGCACCATCAACAACAAAGTAACGAGCGAGTGAACCGACCAGCAGTAATAGCATTGCGCTACTGATACCCGCACGTTCACCTATTCGTTGGTTTAGCATTGGTACAACCAATGCGCCAACCCCCATCAATAACATGGGTAACAATGTTAAAAGCGAAATGCTTTGATAACTCATCCCTGTCGTTTGAATGATATTGTCGATAACAGGCCCTGGGCCCGTCATAAAGGGGCGTAAGTTCACCCCGACTAAAACAATGGTCAGTACTAACGCCAGCGAAGATGGTGCCGCTTTACTCATTTAGATTGCCGTTCCCACCACTGTTGGTACAGTGTACTGCGCGTTTCATCATTGGGTTTTAGTTGCTCAAACCGTAAACCTGATTGTTGCTCAGGAACGACCCTCAGCGCTTTTGCAATCGCATCTGTAGAAAGCCCAAAAGGTGCGGCGTCATCATTTGAATAGGCGTAGACGACCCGAGAGATACCCGCCATTCGCATCGCGGCCAAGCACATCGGGCAAGGCTGCCCACTTGCATAAACCACACAGTCATCTAATTTCACGCGGCTTAATTTTTGCCCTGCTTGACGCAATGCCATTAGCTCCGCATGGGCGGTTGGGTCATTGAGCTCAAGTATTTGATTAACGCCACTCGCAACAACTTGCCCATCACAGACAATAATTGCGCCAAAAGGCCGCCCGCCAGCTCGCACGTTTTCCATTGCTAAGTTGATAGCTTGTTGTAAAAATTGCGTATCCGACATTATTTCGCTCCTGAATTCTCAAGAATTTCAATCAAGTTACGGTAACCTTTACTTTTTGCCAACGTCAGCGGTGATATCCCCGAACCATCAGCTAAGTTAACATCTGCGCCACCTTTGATTAATTCAGTGACAATTTGTGCATACTTATCGCTACCATCACCCAAAATAATCGCTTCAATTAGTGCCGTCCAACCCAACCGATTAACATGATTGACGTCAACACCCGCATCAATCAAGGTTTTAACCGTTGCAACATGTCCACGTTCTGCCGCAGGGATCAAAGCAGTTCCCCCGTAGCGATTGGTACTTTTTAAATCAGCGCCATGTTGTAGAGTCAATATTAGTATCTCTTGCAAACCACGCGCCCCTGCGTACAAATAAGGGGAATCTTGCATATTATCCCGTGCATTAACGTCCGCACCTTGCTCAATCAAAAAACGGGCAACTTCAAGATGGTTTTCATGGGTTGCCGCCATCAACGCAGTTCGTTGGCGTGAATCGCGCTGTTCAATATCCACACCTTGCTCAACTAAGGACTTAACACCTTGTAAGTTACCTTGCTCAGCCAATGATACCAAAGAGTTAGCTTGTGGGTTTGCCATACCTTTCCCCATAAATATCAATGAAATCATAAGAATGCTAGCTAAGTGAACCAACCATTTTGCACGTAAAAAGAATGTTTTCATGATTAATCTCCCCTATGACCCTTTAATCTACTGAAAAAGTATGCTATTTAAAAATTAAATAACTAAATGATTGGTATTTATAAAATGAATCCATTGCTCAATCTTGTTTTGTTAAAAACCTTTGTCACTGTTGCTGAAACAGGGAATTTCACCGTGGCTTCACAGCATTTAAATTCAACACAATCAACATTGAGCCAGCAAATTCAACGGCTAGAAGCTTTAGTCGGTCAGCCTTTATTTGTCCGAGGGCACCGCATACTAACCTTAACCGAAACTGGTGAAGTTTTGTTGAGTTATGCAAAAAATATATTGGCGCTCAATGATACCTTCTTTATGAAAATCACTGGCAATGCCGTCATTCAAACTATTCGGCTCGGTTTTCCTGAAGACCTCGCTTCTGGCCAAGTCACGCCGACACTGGCCGCATTTATGCAAGCTAACCCCAATGTGCGGTTAGAAGTCACGAGTGGCCTAAGCCGACAACTTCATCAGCGCTACCAACATGGCGAATTAGATTTAATTATTGTGAAACAGAAGAAAGGTGAATTTAAAAGTGATTACCATTGGCCAGAGCCTTTGTGTTGGCTAACGAGCAACCAATATAAACGTTTCAATAATGATTCAGTACCTTTGGTGGTTTTTCCTGAAAACGGCCTTTATCGTAATGACATGTTTAAGTTATTAGACAATGAGCAACGCCCTTGGCACATAACTTATACTTGTTCTAGCCTTGCAGGTATTCAAAGTGCTATCGCAGATGGGTTAGGTGTTAGTTTATTACCTTTACGAGCAAAACTTCCTCAACATCGAATTTTAACAGAAGAAGAAGGTTTCCCAGCTGCTCAAGAAATGGAAATTGCCATGCATTTCCATGCTAATACCTCGGATATCATTACGCAACTCGCCGAGAAACTGGCACAACAATTGGGGGAACGCGAGTGATAAATAAACTGATTGAATTAGAAAAAAAATTACATAACAGTACTAACCGACAGAATAGCAATTTTCTTCGCGAGATATTACATGAGGATTTTTTTGAATTTGGTCGTTCTGGCTTTTCAATCGATAAACTCGATACCTTAGCGTCATTGGCTAATGAAACAGCTAAAACGATTTACGCCGAAAACTTCCACTGCTCGCAATTGAGTGATAATACGGTGTTAATGACTTATATCAGTTTTGAACAACAAGATGGGGGTAAAACCAAGCTAACTAACCGCTCATCTATTTGGCTAAAAAATTCAGCAAACCAATGGCAATTAAGGTTTCATCAAGGGACACCTGCAAATTAACAATAAAGTGGAAATGTATCTCCCACTTTATTGTTAGCACAACATTAATTGGCTGCGTTATTTCTTATTAAAATACCCTGCGCGAATGGATGCTCCAATTAAATTCACAACAAAACGCCCAGCAGTCACCCCAGTTAGCTTAGAGGGAATATCTTTTGCGGGTGTAATTTCAACGATATCCATACCAACAACGCGACCTTTTTTCACTAAACCGTGAATTAGGCTACGAGCTTGCAAATAAGTCACCCCACCAGGAGCTGGGCCATCAACTCCAGGCATGATACTCGGGTCAATACCATCGGCATCAATACTAATATAGTAGTTCGAATTATCTGGAATGCGGTCTAAAATGGCTTGCATGCCAACCTCATGCAGTTCATAGGCCGGAATAACATGCGCACCATAGTCTTTAGCCGCTTGGTAATCCGCAGGGCGTCCGCTACCTTGTGCACGTAAACCAATTTGGAAAATTTCACCTATATGCTTCATTTCAGAAGCGCGGCGGATCGGGCTTGAAAGGCCGGTATCCACCCCATTAACCTCTTCACGCCAATCTAAATGTGCATCAATATGCACAAGTATAATCGGCCCTACTTCATCAAATCCCTGCAAAATAGGCGTTGTGATCCCATGATCGCCCCCTAAAACAATGGGAAGTGCTTTAGCTCTTAATAACTGTCGAATTGCCTCAGCTGCACGCTGATGGTGCTCCCCCAAAGGCTTTGATAAATCAGGAATAACATCACCACAGTCAACAAATTTAATATCTTTACGGCCTTGGAGTAGTGGCCCATCAATATCAAAATCATAATGATCTGGATGCCTAACAATTCGGTCACTCATATCACGTAAATATTGTGGAGCACGAGATTGGTCGTTGGTAAATGCATGAGCACTATAAGCTGAACTAAATGGCATCCCTAGTATGGCAATATCCGCTTCAATGTTGGTCAATTCAGTCACTAATTCTGAATATAAAAATGTTTTATGGCCAACATGTGGGGGTGTCGTTAATTTTTTCATACAAACTATTCCTTCTTAGATTTAGTTTTCTTTCTTTTGTTGTTTTTTTATTTCTTAGCCACCAAATGTGTTAGCTAGGAATACAAATAGAGGGACACCAACAATATCCGTTAATACCGTTCCGGCGATTGGTATAATAATGAATGCCTTTCGTGAAAATAAACCATATTTATTACAAATAGCGTCCATAACCACTAAGCCATTTGGCGTTGCACCTAAACCATGTCCAATAAAACCAGCTGACATAACAGCCGCATCATAATTTTTACCTAATGCACGGTAAACAACAAATATAGCCACTAATATTGTTGTAATAACTTGTGATATTAATATGATAGTTAGAGGTAACGCTAACTCATATAATTCCCAAAGTTTTAACTTCATCATAGCCATCACTAAAAACATTTCTAGTGATAAAGTAGAAATTAATACTACTGTATTGCGAGATATTTTAATTATTGGTTTTCTTTCATTGATTGAATGAAATATAACACCAACAAACAAACTAAAAATATGTCCAGGAATAGTAAACCCTGTTATTGTACTTATCCATTTTGCTGTCGGCATTCCGATAGCGAGTATGCTTAAAATAACTGCTCCTGTAATAATACATTGTTGAGCCGTAATTTTATCTTCGGTATCGTTACTTTCCGCTAAATTTTCCAAATCAACATGGTCAGTTTCAATTTTTAATTTATTTTTTTGGATCAACCAGTTCCCAACAGGCCCTCCTAGAATTGACCCTGCAATCAAACCAAAAGTCGAAGCCGCTAACCCAACATTCAGGGCTTGGTCGTGACCAAAGGACTCAATCAGCGGTGCTAAAGATGCCGCCATACCATGACCACCTTGCATCGAGGCTTGGCCTGCCATCATAGCAACTAGTGGCTCAATATCTAAAACATATGATAAACCAATGCTGACGCCATTTTGCATAAATGCCAGCCCCCAGCAAATCACCATATAAATTAGCAATATTTTTCCACCACTCACTAATAATTTAACACCTGTCATTAAACCTATTGTGACGAAAAATATATACATCGATAAGTCATATAATGTGTTATCAAAATTAAGCTCAACAATATTAAATTGATAAGCTAACCACATTACAATAGAAAACATAAACCCGCCGATCACCGGACTAGGAATTGAATATTTCATAAAAAATGGAAATTTTTTTATGATTACATTACTAGCAATTAATAATAAGGCCCCTAATGCTGTAAATGTAATCATATCTAATTTTATTGTTAACAATTCATCTGTGACCATAAATTAGAATCCTTTTGTATTTATATATATTTGGATTAATTATTATTTTGTGGCGCCACTTTGGTAATAATCTATTAACAACTACAACTTTAAGATATACGTATCCGCTAGGAATAAAAGTGATATTTTTGATCCTATGGTTTCATAAAATGAAACCTTTTATATAAATAAAAACAATTTTAATAATTAAAATAAAATAGTATTAATTATGCTATTTGTATCCCAATAAAAAATAAGATAGATTAGCATTTAGTGATTGATTTCACGTAATAGGTATAAATATGCATAATAAAAAATTAACTGAAAAAGACTTAAAATCATTACGTGTTTTTACTTCCGTTGCAGAAGCTGGTGGCTTTACCATTGCAGAAAAAAAACTAAATATGTCAAAAGCATCAATAAGCCGCCATATCCGTGAAATTGAAGAAAAACTCGGTGTCCAATTGTGTGAAAGAGGCCCTTCTGGCTTTAAGCTAACTGAGTCAGGTTTATTTGTTATCGAAAAAGCCAATACTGCTTTGAAAGCATTAGATAATATCAAAACTGAAGTCGATGAACGCCATGGGGTTTTATCTGGAACATTAGTTATTGGTGTTATTGAACATATATTAACGGATCCACTCTGTCATCTATCAGCCACTATTGCTCAATTTAGCCAAGAGGCGCCTAATGTTAAATTAGAGCTAAGTATCCTCAACCATAATCAATTAAATAAAGCGCTTAGTGACAGAACAATTCAAATCGGTATTCGCGGGCAATATCACGAAAATAACCGTTATAATTATCAATTCTTATTTATAGAAAACCATAAACTTTATGTTTCTGCCAATACCGCCAACAACAAACATAATCTAGCATTAGTTTATCGGCCACACCCATTCACTGAAAGTATTTTAGCATCGGGTGAATTTAGCCGAGGCCCTGAAGCCGCTGGCCTTGAGGCTGTAGCTACCTTTATCGCTTCAGGCCACTATGTGGGTATTTTACCGGAAAACTATGCCTCACATATTAATTTCCGCCATTCACTCATAGAAATGAGCGACTCCCCTGTCTTTCATAATCGCATATGTGCAATCACCGAGGCGAGTAAACCGCTAACACAAAGTGAAGCGCTGTTTTTAAAACTACTTTCACAATTAAGTAAAGCACCAGATCAAAAAATCCCCCAGCAAGTTACCTTACTAGGGGATTAATCACAAAAAACTTAATGCGCGTTAATTACAGAACATCAACACAGTTCAGTTCTTTGAAAGCTTGTTCTAAACGAACAACCATTGAATCTTGTGCTTTACGCAGCCATACACGCGGGTCGTAGTATTTTTTGTTAGGTTTATCTGCACCTTCTGGGTTACCTAACTGACCTTGCAGATAGCCTTCGTTCTTTTTGTAGTACTGTAAAATACCATCCCAAGTTGCCCACTGAGTATCAGTATCGATGTTCATTTTGATAACACCGTAGCTAACTGCTTCTTTGATTTCAGCAGCACTTGAGCCAGAACCACCGTGGAATACGAAGTCTAAGCTGTTGTGTGGCAGGTTATATTTTTCTGAAACGTAGTCTTGTGAGTTGCGCAGGATTTTTGGCGTTAACTGAACGTTACCTGGTTTATAAACACCGTGAACGTTACCGAAAGAAGCCGCGATAGTGAAACGCGGGCTTACTGCATTCAGTTTTTCGTATGCATATGCAACATCTTCTGGTTGAGTATACAGCTCAGAACTGTCCATACCTGTGTTATCAACACCGTCTTCTTCACCACCAGTACAGCCTAGTTCGATTTCCAGAGTCATATCGATTTTAGCCATACGCGCTAAATATTTAGCACAGATTTCGATATTTTCTTCCAGTGTTTCTTCTGACAGGTCAATCATGTGAGAAGAGAACAGTGGTTTACCGGTTTTCGCATAGTGTTTTTCACCTGCATCTAACAGGCCATCGATCCATGGCAGTAATTTCTTCGCACAGTGGTCAGTATGCAGAATAACAGGAACACCATAGTGCTCAGCCATTTGGTGTACATGATAAGCACCAGAGATCGCACCTAAAATTGCAGCTTGTTGGCCTTCAGCTTTCAGGCCTTTACCTGCGATAAATGCAGCACCGCCATTAGAAAACTGAACAATAACTGGAGCACGAACTTTAGCGGCCGCTTCAAGTACGGCGTTAATTGAATCCGTACCAACACAGTTCACCGCTGGCAATGCAAAGTTATTTTCTTTAGCAACTGCGAAAACTTTCTGTACATCATCACCAGTAAGAACACCCGGTTTAACAAAATCAAAAATTTTAGACATGTGAAAAGGTCCTGTGGTAAACAGGCAGCCTACGCTACCTGTTGTGTATGAACAATTAATTACGCTTTAGCACGTTCTTCTAGCATCACAACGGCAGGGAGCTTTTTGCCTTCAACGAACTCAAGGAAAGCACCGCCACCAGTAGAGATATATGAAATTTTGTCAGCAATGTCGAATAAATCGATAGCCGCTAGGGTGTCACCACCACCAGCGATAGAGAATGCGTCGCTATCAGCAATCGCTTTTGCAACGATCTCAGTACCTTTACGGAAGTTAGGGAACTCAAACACGCCTACTGGGCCATTCCAAAGAATGGTTTTGGCATTTTTCAGGATCTCAGCCAAACGCTGTGCAGATTCGTCACCTAAATCCAGAATTTGTTCGTCGTCTTTAATTTCAGTGCTTGCTTTCAGAGTTGCAGGTGCAGTTTCGGAGAACTCAGTTGCAACGCGAACATCAGTCGGTACTGGAATTTGGCAGTTTGCCAGTAATTTTTTCGCTTCAGGGATTAAGTCTGCTTCATATAATGAGCGACCAACATTGTTGCCTTCCGCTGCGATAAAGGTATTCGCAATACCGCCACCAACAATTAACTGGTCTGCAATTTTAGATAGAGAATCTAATACAGTCAGTTTAGTTGACACTTTAGAACCACCAACAATCGCAACCATTGGGCGAGCTGGGTTATCTAATGCTTTACCTAATGCTTCTAACTCACCACTCAGTAGTGGGCCAGCACAAGCCACTGGAGAGAATTTAGCAACACCATGTGTTGACGCTTGTGCACGGTGAGCCGTACCAAACGCATCCATCACATAAACATCACACAATGCCGCATATTGTTTTGACAGCGTTTCGTCGTCTTTTTTCTCGCCTTTATTAAAGCGAACGTTTTCCAGCACAACTAACTCGCCAGCTTCGATGTCAACACCGTTAAGGTAGTCTTTAACTAAACGGACTGGGTAATCCATTTTATCGGCCAGATAGTCAACAACAGGTTGCAGTGAAAACTCTTCGTTGTACTCGCCTTCGGTCGGGCGACCAAGGTGAGAAGTGACCATGACTTTAGCGCCTTGTTTCAGAGCAGCTTCAATTGTTGGTAATGAAGCACGAATACGCGCATCAGAAGTAACTTTGCCATCTTTTACAGGAACGTTTAAGTCAGAACGGATGAATACGCGTTTACCCGCTAAGTCTAAATCGGTCATCTTAATTACAGACATGGTGAATCCTCTCGTTGATTCTCTATAAAGTTTCCATCAGCGACTGTGCAAAACAATAAAGTTATCATGTCCTGCTGTCTGTCAGTCGCCAATTAGTTTAAACCTGTCGCTGCCATTGCTAATGTTGTATCTAGCATCCGGTTAGCAAACCCCCATTCGTTATCACACCAAACCAGGGTTTTAATTAAATGCTTACCACTAACTCGCGTTTGTGTACCATCAATAATAGCACTGTGTGGATCATGATTGAAATCCATTGAGACTAGCGGTAATTCTGTGTAGTCCACTATACCACGAAAATGCCCTTGTGCAGCGCTTCGCAGTAGTTGGTTGACTTTTTCAACACAAACATCGTCATGTACGGTAACACTCAAATCAATCGCTGTCACATTCGTCGTCGGTACACGAACAGAAATGGCTTCAAAGTGGTCTTTAAATTTCGGAAAAATTCGTGTAATTCCTGCGGCTAATTTGGTATCAACAGGAATGATAGACTGACTCGCTGCGCGAGTTCTGCGTAAATCTTTATGATAGGCATCGATAACGGGTTGGTCATTCATTGACGCGTGAATCGTCGTCACTGTCCCCGATTCAATCGAAAATGCCTCATCGAGTAATTTAATAATTGGAATAATACAATTGGTAGTACAAGAAGCATTGGAAACAATCTTGTCTTGAGCGGTTAGGCTTTCATGGTTAACACCATAAACGATAGTGGCATCAAGGTCGTCAGTACCCGGGTGAGAAAATAACACTTTTTTTGCCCCTGCCGCTAAATGCAGTAACCCATCATCCCGTGAGCCATAAGCCCCACTGCAATCTAAAACGACATCAATACCCAGCTCTTTCCAAGGCAACTCATGCAACTCACGTTGATGAAATAAACGAATATTATCATCACCAACTTGTAAAAGTGTTCCGTTAAGCCGTACATCCCAAGCAAAACGCCCATGGCTGGAATCATACTTCAGCAAATGCGCAATACCTTCAGGTTCAGCAAGTTCGTTAACCGCCACCACGATAATCTCTGCCCGACGGCCAGATTCATACAACGCTCTTAGAACACTTCGACCAATGCGGCCAAAGCCGTTTATTGCTACCCTGATTGCCATTCTACACCTTGTATCTGAGCAAAATCACACGGTTGCTAAGGATAACTGACTCACACCAACTCTACTGCTCATTTTAGCTGTCAAACATCAAAAGTGTGCTTCAACCGACATTTTTAAAAAATATTTTCATTCAGCAACACACAACTGAAACGGTTCAGCTTATCTAAGGTTAGATTAAGGGATATATTTACAGAACGCAATAGAAAATCCTATATTGGTGCACAAAAAAACAACGCCTAGCTTATCACTAGGCGTTGTTCAGCAAGATAATTAGAAATGAGAACCAAAATTCGGGACTCATTCCTTCTTATTTTATTTCAGTAAAGATTTAGCAGATTCAACCGCTTTCTCTACTGTAATACCGAATTCTTTAAACAGAACTTCGGCTGGAGCAGATTCACCAAAGGTATGCATACCGATGATGGCACCGTTTAAACCAGTGTACTTGAACCAGTAATCTGCAATACCCGCTTCGATAGCAACACGTGCTGTCACATTGGCAGGTAAAACAGCTTCGCGGTATGCCGCATCTTGTTTATCAAATGCATCAGTTGATGGCATAGAAACAACACGGACCTTACGGCCTTCTGATGTTAATTGCTCAGCCGCTTTAACGGCCAGTTCCACTTCAGAACCTGTAGCAATAAAGATTAACTCAGGCGTGCCTGCGCAATCTTTCAGAATGTAAGCCCCTTTCTCAATATTGGCTAATTGCTCAACAGTACGAGGTTGTTGCTCTAAATTTTGACGAGAGAAGATTAATGCGCTTGGGCCATCTTTACGTTCGATAGCATATTTCCACGCCACAGCAGATTCAACTTGGTCACAAGGGCGCCATGTGCTGACATTTGGTGTCACACGCAGACTTGCCAGTTGCTCAACCGGTTGGTGAGTTGGGCCATCTTCACCCAGACCAATAGAGTCGTGAGTATAAACAAAGATGCTACGCACTTTCATCAGTGCTGCCATACGAACCGCATTACGTGCGTATTCAACGAACATCAGGAATGTCGCACCGTAAGGAATGAAACCACCATGTAACGCGATACCGTTCATGATAGCTGACATACCAAATTCACGAACACCATAGTGAATGTAGTTGCCCGCTGGGTCAACGTTCAGTGCTTTGGAGCCTGACCACATGGTTAAGTTACTTGGCGCTAAGTCCGCAGAACCGCCCATAAATTCAGGTAATACTTTACCAAATGCTTCTAATGCATTTTGTGATGCTTTACGGCTTGCGATATTTGCTGGGTTTTGTTGCAGATTTTCAACAAATTGTTTCGCATCCGCGTCAAAGTTAGCAGGTAATTCACCATTCATACGACGAGTGAATTCCGCAGCTAGTTCAGGGAATTGCGCTGCATACGCGGCGAATTTTTTATCCCATGCGCTTTGTTTTTCTTTACCTGCAGTACGAGCATCCCAAGCTTCATAGATATCTTTAGGAATTTCGAATGGGCCGTAGCTCCACCCCAGAGCTTCACGAGTTGCTGCAATTTCAGCATCACCTAAAGGCGCACCGTGAACAGACTCAGAACCCGCTTTGTTTGGTGAACCAAAACCAATAATAGTTTTACACATAATCAGTGTTGGTTTATCAGTTTGGCTTTTCGCTTCATTCACTGCCGCGTTGATCTGTGATGCATCATGGCCGTCGATATCACGGATAACATGCCAACCGTAAGATTCGAAACGTGCAGCGGTATCGTCAGTAAACCAACCTTCAACTTCACCATCAATAGAGATACCGTTGTCATCATAGAATGCGATCAGTTTATTTAATTTCAGTGTACCCGCTAAAGAACACGCTTCGTGCGAGATACCTTCCATCATACAACCATCACCCATGAACACATAAGTGTGGTGGTCAACAATGTCATGGTTAGGGCGGTTAAATTGCGCTGCTAATGTACGTTCTGCAATCGCAAAACCCACTGCATTTGCAATGCCTTGACCTAAAGGACCGGTTGTTGTTTCAACACCTGGAGTATAGCCATATTCTGGGTGGCCCGGTGTTTTAGAGTGTAATTGGCGGAAATTTTTTAACTCTTCAATAGATAAGTCATAACCAGTGAGGTGCAGTAAGCTATAAATCAACATTGAGCCATGGCCGTTTGACAGTACAAAACGGTCACGATCTGCCCAGTGTGGGTCAGCTGGGTTATGATTCATATGGTCACGCCACAGTACTTCAGCAATATCAGCCATGCCCATTGGCGCGCCAGGATGCCCTGATTTTGCTTTTTGAACCGCATCCATACTTAGAAAGCGGATAGCATTAGCAAGGGTTTTACGAGTCGTCATCAGTATACTCCAGGTAGGATAAAAACGTACTTAAACCAATTTTTACAACGCAATACGGATAGTGCTACTTTAATTTCGCTGTAACATGAAAACATCAATTTAGCGATGTATCCCATATGTTCCCTACTTTAAGGAGCCATAGCACATCGACAACAAACTGAGCATTTCACGAATAGAGCGATTGAAAGTAACCCAATTCTACCCATACCGCAATATTTGCTATGTTCATGGCAGCAGATCGCTAATAAATTGAACTGCCGCAAAGCTGAATCCATTCCATTGCGCAAAATATCCCTTAATGCTTACATTTTTGCGCAAGTGACTAACCTTATTAAACCTGAGTTCAGTGTCTGGGATCAAGGTGATTTATGCATCTAGCGCATTTAGCTGCCACATTAGTGATAATTGGCAAAGTTTTAGACAAAAAAAAGCCTCAATATGCCCGAATATTTTTGTTTAGATTAAGTCAAATACCCAACCCTTCCAATGATTAGAAATAAATAGAAGTAACATGAATTGAAAAAACAGTAGCAATAAATATTACTGGCTAATCGCAGTTGCCTATAGCCTATAGAATGGTCTATCTCCACACCTAACAAGGAGAAAATAAGAATCGTTCAAAATAATCTAGATAAGCTATTCTGCAAAGCTTATCTAGATTGCTCATCATATATAGATAGTGCGTGCACTTCTAACAACCAACGTTTTTACAACAGAAATTCCTATACAGATCACAGTTCTTATATGTATAGTTTTGAATAAAAGTGGCTTTCAAAAGCCCGCAGTGCAATCTTAATTAGCGGTTAGGTAAATCGGTATATCTAACTTATTAAGTAATAATTAGCGAATCTCTAAGTGAAGAATTGCTTTTAGAACAAACGTGTATAGTATTAGGCACTACAAAACCTATATTCATTTAGTGACCTAATTACAAAGAGGAAGCTTTCCCATTATTATTTCTATAGCACACGACATCCACAGATAAAGACATCATAATTGATATTGCTGAAATTAAAATAAGGGGCACTAGAGAACGTAGTAACCTATCGCTGATTCTATTTTCACTGGTAAAATACCTGATGAGACTATAGAAAATAAATTGGCCTGTAAGACGAAATTTCAGGTCTAAACCCCATGTGCCACAATAGGGTCATGATATTAAAAAGTTGATACTATAGTATCAACCTACTAGACACTGATGTCATATCATATATCTAGTTAGCAAAGTGTAATTTTAACATCATACACATTAAACTAGTTAGTTGAGTTATTAATAAATAAGAGGGCTAAAAACACATTACAAATTATAATTTTACCAATATAACTGGTTTCCTACCTTTATTCTAAATTCTTCCCACCCTTTAATTGTAATAAATTGTAACTTTCAATGTAGATTCTTTATGCTTCTTAATTAAATATACATTTGTTAACAATTATAATAATTTTACGCTTATTTAGTGTATTTTTTTATTGTTCCCCCTGATTTCAACACTATTAAGTGTATTTTTAACCAATTAAACTGGTGAGAAGATATTTTTTAATTAGATAATGCTAAAAAAAACAGAGTTAATAGAAAAAACCTATTAAAAGTAAATTTTTAATAGAAACCCTGCCATTTACTCTTTTTTTAATGTATTTATTATAACACTCAATTAAGCAAGCGAGTGAGCTAACGAATATCATATAAATAGATCTATTAATATTAGAGGCTGAAAAAATGAAAGCTAATATAATTAGTAGTCATGTAGGAAATTATTTACGAAAATCACGCAAAGAAAAAAACATGACAGGAAAACAGTTGGCAGAATTAATTAACATTAGCCAACAACAGGTATCTCGCTATGAAACTGGTAGCAGTTCATTATCGCTAGATCAATTAAATGAAATATTAACCGTTTTAGACAAAAGATGGATTGAAATGATTTACTATATTGATTGTTTCTCTGAAGAAAATAAAAGAAACAATATAAATTTAAGTAAAAAAACAATCGAAATATTACTAAACAGCATGAAAGATATTTAAATATTCTATTTTAAATTCAATAAAACCATCTCAATATGTAAAAATTAAATAACTAATTTTACTATTGTTTTCTATCAATATAAAAAGAGAGATTAGTATGTTAAATAAAAAAATGGCTTCTGTATTGTTATCAACAATTATTGCAGCTTCTTTTGCTACCGTTGCAAATGCAGATACACGTACCGCTCAAGCAACAGCTACATGGCAAGCAACTGCAATTAAAGACACGACAAGTATGTTAGTTGTGACTCCATTAAGAAGTTTAACCTTTAATTATGCCGAAGGCCAAAAAAGCTTTAACCAACAAAATGGCGCATTTGATATCGCTATTCAAGGCCAAGCTGGTGCAACTGACTTTAAATTAGCGTCAAAAATTATTGCTAATACATTAGCAAGAACTACCGACGATTCTAAATTAACTGTTGGTGTTAAATGGAATGGTGAAGATCTGACTAAAAATAATGATTTAGTATTAATTGATACATCAACCGGTTTAACTTCTGGTTTAGATAATTTAGCGGCTGATGGTATCTATAATGGCTCAGAGCGTGCAGCAGATCGCGGTGAATTCACCTTTGTTATTGCTGGCGCTGAAGCTGATGGCGCAGCGACTGACTTTAAAGCACTGACTGACGGTACATGGGATGGTGATGTGAAAGTTCAGTTTACTGCAACTTGGGACGGTGAGTTTACTCCAGCTCCTTAATTCAATATCCCCTTATTAGATAACTAAATATTACGATAAAGATACTATAGGGAAATAATATCTTTATCGTCATTCATTTTATAAATTTATGATTATGAAAAAGATAACATTAGCATTAATTTTATTATCATGGTTACCATTAAAAAGCAGTTTTGCTGTCAATGTGGGAAATATCACTGAAATAATATCATCGAATGAAGATACCTTATCTAAAGAAATTGAAAATACAGTAGATACAGCAAGATTGGTAAATTTAACGATAGAAAAAATAGATTCACCACTTGATACTGGAAAAGTAATTACAGTTACTGATCCTAATGAAATATTATCAACACCCGCTAATTTAATTCTTCCAGGGCATGCAAAAGATATATTTAAGATAATTTATCAAGGCCCAAAAGATAATAAAGAACGTTACTATCGATTAAATTGGAAAGATGATCCTATTGGCGAGAGTGGTGTTACACAAAGTGCGAAATCGGCATCAGCAACAACATCAGCAACAATTAGCACAATTCTCGTTGTCGCACCAAGAATTGAAAACTTTAATTATAAATATACTAATTCCCAAGTTTCAAATACTGGAAATAGCACCTTCCGTGTAGTGGCTTCAGGCCCTTGTTTAGCAGAAAAACAAAAATACGGAGTGGATGGTATTTGTCGCGAGCGTTATTACCTCATGCCAAACTTAGCCGTCAAATTACAATTTGTCGATGTCACAAATAAAAAATCAAGCGTAGGTATTTGGCACAAAGGAGAGTTCATTGTTGTCAAATAATTAAGAATGGACTTAAATTATGCGTAAGAGTGCTATTGCTTTATCAATATTAAGTATTATTTTTTCGAATACAATTAATGCCAATGAAATGAAAAGCGTTAAGATCGGTGGATATATTATTCCTCCTGCATTTGTTAGTGCATTGGAAGAAGGAATGTCTGTACCTGTTTTTTTACGACTAAATGATGATGCAGCAACCAATCAGAGCGAAAGTAAAATTGCAGATGCAGTTATTGTAATCGATCATGGTAATATTAAATTATCAAGTATTCATCTCATTGAAAATGAGCAAGGTGCGAAATTAAATAATTTACTAGTTGATAAACTTGAAGAAAAAAAGGATGCCATTTTTGATGAAAGTAATGGTATTATTATTGATAATAATGCAACCCTTAAATTAAACATTTCTTCTTTTAATTTATCATTAGATGTTGATAAAGCTGCTTTTTCGCCAAAAGAACATGCGCGGCAATCTGTACTAGGAAATTCTTCAGTTAATTCATTTTCAGCGGTAGCTAACTATGATTTAGGGGTATTCCAGAGCCGTGTTAAAGATTCAAAAGATACATCCAGCAGCTATTTCAATTTAGATACATTATTCGCAGCTGCGGAACATCACTTTAATGTAAATGCATCAGCATATAGCATTGGAAAATCTAATTCTAATGTTGAGCTGTATCGTGCAATGTATGAGCGTGATTTCAACGGATTTCGTTTTGCACTTGGGCTCATGAGTACGTGGAATTTACAGTCTATTGCCAGCTTAACTACCCTTAGCAGCAGTAAAATTTATGCGGCATCAATAGGAAACAATTCCTCAAGTATGGTGACAAATAAGCAGCAATCACTTACACCGATTTATGCTTTTTTAAATAGCCCAGGCGAAGTACGCATTTATCGACAAGGTAAATTATTAAATATTCAAAATTTTCCAATGGGTAATTTTGAAGTTGATACCAGTGTACTACCCTATGGTATTTACGACGTCACTATTGAGACGGTTATCGATGGCAAAATTGTCACAACACAGCACCAAACAATTAATAAATCCTTCGGTGCGATAACAGGCGGTTTTGATAAACTCAATTGGGAAATTTATGGTGGTTATATTGACTTTGACAAGCGCCATTATGTAAGAAATGAAGGCTCAACGAGCCAAACTCCGAGTAAAAGCCATTTAATCGGAGCCTCTTTCGCTTATAACTTCCCAGTGTTGTCTGGCGTGCGTTTTCAAATGTCAAATTATGGGTTTGATAAATTTGTTGTACAAGAAACGAGTATTAACGCGGCTTTAAATAACTATATCTCAGTTAACTGGCAAGGGATGCTAGAAAACCATGGTAGTTATCGGAACATTGCGACTCTTTCTATCAATATACCTGAAGGTTACGGTTCTTTATGGGCATCTAAAGAAAAAACTGTAGTGAGCGGTGATTTACCACTTTATGATGCTGACAGTTATTCTTATGGCGGAACCATTAATTTTGACAAAATAATTGATAGAACTGGGTCACTGACTATTAGTAATACTAAAGATCGCCGTATTGGCAGTGATTCAATTAACTATGAATATGCGAATACATTATTCTCTGGCCGTTATGGAACCGTGGGGCTAAGAGCAGGTGTACAGCGTTATCATTATGATAATCAAAATAGTACCAACGAAAAATATATTAACCTCGATTTTTCCTTACCTTTATCAACATGGTTGAGTACGGGTGTTTCCTCAACAAATGGTAATGTGAAAGCAAATATTTATGCGAATAAAAATTTTGAAAATTCAGTGATTACCAATGCAGGGGTTTCTGTCTCCAAATTAGTCCGAGATAAAGATAATGGTGAATCCAATTTTTCAACATTAGGCTATGCTTCTTATGATACTAAATATAATTCAGGTACCGTAACGATTAATCGCCCCGATAATAACAGACTTAATGGCAATTTAACCTCTCGTGGCTCTGTGGCATATAGCAACGGCATGATCATGCCAAGTGGGCAGCAAGGTAAATCAGGCGTCATTATTAATTCCGATATAAAAGGTAGCGGCAGTATGGTCGCAAAAGTAAATGGGCAGAATTACCCAATTAGTGGAAAAAATACCTTTATTCCATTATCCCCTTATTCGGATTATGACATTCAACTAATGAATGACGGAAAATCAAAAGACAGTTTTGATATTGTTTCAGGGCGAAATAAATCCGTCACATTATACCCAGGAAACATTGCTCTTTATCAACCTGAGGTAAGGCAACTAGTCACGGTATTTGGTCGTCTGAAATCACCAAATGGTGAATATATAAAATATGCCTCAATTCGAAATCATATTGGTCGAACAAAAACGGACCAAAATGGTGAGTTTTCCATGGATGTTGACGTCCGATATCCAGTGATATCGTTATTACAAGATGATCAGCAAACAATTTGCGAAGCAGATTTAAACCTTCAAGGTGCACGTGGTGCATTGTGGGTCGGTGAGGTGACATGTGAACCTCAAGAAGCATTTGCTAAACGTTAATTATCACTTTAAAGGCTAATTTAATATGCGATTATTATCGATAACAGCACTTTTTATTTCATTTTCGGTTCTAATACCGAATTCGTTTTCTGCAACAGCACCATTACAAGAGTATGTCATTGTTGAAAACCAAGTTGATAACGAATTCTTTATTGTTGCTAATAGAGTTGACCCTCGCTTCTCGGGCTCAAATGTATTCACAAAATACCAGCGCAATAGCCAATATAGTTTAGGCTATATGGGATATACAGGAACACCTTTTAGCTCAACTTATAATACAGGTGATATCTGGTTAGAAAATTCTCCCGTAAGCCAACCTTTTATCGGGAATCGTTGCATGACAAATAACCGAAATTGCCCGGCAACGTCTTATTGGTCAGCTCAGCAGTTACGAGATAATGGTGCATATAAAATCCAACAAACAGGAACACCAGGTGAGTCTGGATATTCAAGACCGATATTTTCTGAATCTTTTTATCGCTGGTTAGCCGAAATACCACCAGGAACAGAATATACTTTTGATTTAAGAACCTGCACAAGCCGCGACGATTATGATTTAAGTAATACGACCTGTATGACGAGTGGAGGAAGAACGACAACACAACAACACTACATTCCAACCAATAAAAAAGGCAATATTATTCTAAAAGGAACGGGCGCCTTACAAGAAGTCTTTGTGGATAGCAATGGCAATCCAACTATTGGACTCGGTTCTAATTTTTGCTCGACAGGGATTGTTGGAAATACTTCTGGAATTATTTGTAAGTTGGTTGAATTAGAAACCCAAGGACAATCTATCGGCGGTACATTTACAGTTCGTATGTATATTGATAGTGCAAAGTTAGGTTTAGCTAGGGACCCCCGTGCTGCACTTATTCAATATAAAGGAAGTAACAGCACGCGCTGGACAAATTGGTCATCAACAACAAACATGTCAGAGATCTTTAATAATGGTTCACAAAATATTGAAGTTTTTCTCTCAAATGAATATTTAAAATCAATTGTTGACGCTTCACCTAATTCAACGGTCACACTTGCTGATAGTGTATATACTTTTGGTTTTCAATCACCACTTCCTCAATCTGGATTTTACGAATTTACACCTTCAAATTTCTTAATAATTAAGCCGAGAGATTATGGAATTAGCATTATTCCTGCAGATTTTAATCCAAACCAATCCAAAACAGGAAAAGTCGGCAATGATGAACCACCGATAGAATTTAATTATATCGTCACGACTAGCGGGCCAAGGCAAGCGGATTCTATTACAGCAAAAGTTGAAGGACCAAACACAACATTAAAAGGACAGTCATACTGCTTATTTACCTCGAGCGATAATAAACTTAATGTCCCTTTTTCCGCTTATCTTTCATTTAAAAATGAAAATGGTACTAAAGAATCACACCGAGCAAGTTGTGATAATAATGAAATTTCATTAAAAAATGCATTATGGTCTGAAACACCATGGGATAGACCTAATGAGGATTTAGGATCTTTTTATCGAACTAACTTAGATTTATCATTCCCAATGAATGACTCTGAATCATTTTTTACATTGGATGGTATTGATTGGTTAGGAACCGTTTCTGCAAGTGGCACAATAACTGTCAAAGCAATTTGGACCGGGCCCGATATTCAATAATATCTAATGACTACTTTTGGGGCTACTTGTAAAAGTTCAAGTGGCCCTTTTATTGAACCCCATCTACTCTTAAATTTTAGTTGGATTTTTTAATATGAAACCATTTTATTTACTTAAAATCCTATTATTGGTTTTGCTATCAGTGTCTTGCAATAATGCTATTGCTTTATATATCAATGCAGATATTTCTTCGATGGAGTCAGGGCAAGAGTTTTTTTCTAAGCCATACATCAACGACACAGATAAAACTAATTTATATAATTTTAGTGCCTACAAAATTGATAAACCAGGTAACCAAGAACATGGGGCACCTCTCCATAACGGCGAGATTATTTTTACTCCATTGAAGAAAATTTTATTACCTGGGGAACAAGAATTTTTTAAGATTTTTTATCGAGGAGAAGCCGATGAGACCGAGCGCTATTATAAGATTATCATTAGCGAAACCCCTCTTGATATGCGTAGTGATAATGAACAAAAAAAGCGACCTTTATTTTATCCAACGGTTAGCCTAGAAACCTATTTTGTTGTGAGACCTAAAAAACCAGATTTTAAATATGAGCTTAATCCAAGCACTAGTATTCTAAAAAATACGGGTAATACCTATTTTAGAGTGCTCTTACATGAAAACTGTGATGCTAATGATGATTCCGAGCCTTATATATTTTACTTATTACCCGGCCAAGAATCTAAAGATGAGCGTCTTAAAAAGAAAAGCCGTAAATATATTGTAATATTTGATAAATATTACCCAATTGGCAACTGCACCTAAAATCCAATCATATCAATTAATTAAAAAAACAAAATGACAAATTTGGCTATACTACTATTAAAATAAATATTTAATTATCTAATCATAATTCGACAGGTACTCTGTATCTATAATTACCTTAAAGCATTACAAATTCATAAAATTCAGTTCTAAAAAATCATTTCAGCCTATTAAAAATAGCAAATTAATTTAGGTTTCCATGACTTGAAATAGTGGTTAATACTGCTTTTTATCTGTATATAAAACATCAAAACAAAAAATGTCAGTTTCATTAATACAATACACTGAAATTTTTGTCATTACATATATAACCAATCGTTATAAGCAAAAATTTATTTTCATATTTTCTTCTCAAAAAAAGAGTAGTATATTAGACTGATATAATTACTTTAAAATCAATGACTATCATGTTAGCTAAAGTGATCAAACTAAGCACATATTTTAATAACTAAATAAGAGTCATGTATGATATATATACTGAACAACATAATAAAATATAACTCTGACTTAGGTGAAATATTTAGGGTGGACACAGAACTCAGTGTAATGAAATTAACACCCGTGTTGAATTATATTTTTATAATACTAATTCAGAATAATAAAACGACTATCACTCGTGAAGAGATATTAAAAAAAATACTAAATAAATATGACCTAAAAGTTTCGATAAACACCCTTAACCAATACATTAGTACATTAAGAAAAGTATTACATCAACAGCTTTTAGTTGAAAATGCAATTCTAAGCATATCAAAAAAAGGCCTTGTTATCTCTTCTGAAATTCAAATTGAAGAATCGATTGCCAAATTCAATAATAAAATAGAGAAAAGCCTAGCCCCCCCTCCCACTTCAAGCAATAAATCTAACAAATCACTATTACTTAGTGATAAAAATCATATTATTAAAAAAACATTATTGATAATTAGTGTTTTTTTACTTTTGGTGATTATTTACCTTATAAATCAAATTCATGCAATAAAATTTCCATATGCATCAATACAGTCATACAAAATTAGCACAATTGGAGATTGCCCTGTTTATGGGTTCAAAGATAACTATGAAAAAAACATGAGTGACACAATAAGCAAACAAGCAATTGATTTTAACTTAACCTGTGAAGATTCTGATATCTTTTATTATTACAACAACATACAAAACTTAGGAAAAAACAAACATAGCTTATTAGTAAAATGCAAAAAAAACAAAGATTGCATTTCAACAAGAATAAACTGGCAGGAAAAAAATGACTAATAAAACACTATACTCATTGATACTAACATTTTCATTAATCATCGTTTTCTTGTTGTTTAACTTGAATTTAGAAAAAAATAAAGCGCAATATTGCGAAGCAACTGTTTCCTCTAATTTCATATTGGCTAATAATAAATCATCATATGCACTAGATATGAAATTAGTAAAAAACAATGATAACAGTGGGTATATTAAATTATTAGGAACAATTACAACTGATAAGACATATACTGTCAATCGAGTTGTTCATTTCAATCAATCATCAAGACAGTATATAAAAGATTTAAAATTAACCATAAGTTATGACAGAAAATCTACAAATGATAATGTCCCTGATGATATATTCGAAAAATATTTCAAAGCATTCAACCTAAATTCAATTGCATATGTAGAAATTGATGAGATAACTTCTGATTGGTACCTTTTTTCCAGTTCGTTTGGCCCTTATTTTGTCTGTAGCAGGCAAGATAAATTAAATACAATTTAATATATAGCGTTCTACTTATAAAGTAGTTCGCTCAGGTAATCGCTAATATTACATCTCTGATTCCTATTAATCTTTTCATTTTTTCTCCAACTAAGTAGGCTTGATTATACTTTTACCTATAATTAAATTTATATTCTACCTACCGATAAGTACCAAATCAACCCTAAATAAATCACTATTTCAACTTAATCTATAAATACTTTTTTGTAATTTTATGTAAAAATATAAATACTTACTTTTATATGACTATAAATGCATTTTTTTCATTTATTGTCTATTATATTCTCACTTTTAAGCCAATCCCTAAGAGTGACATAACACATTGTTTTTATTGAATTATAAAAACCTATATTTTGATTCAATAGCCTATATTCATTATTAATACCTATATTAATAGACAAAAACTATCAAATAAACTATTTTTGATTCATTAAAACAATTTCACATTGGTAACTAAAAAATATAATCTACTCCTCATAGAGAAAATCAAAAAATTTAAAGTAATGCCATCTTCAATAGCTAACTTTAAAATAATAAGTTCCTAATAGAGAGAATATGAAATGAAATATATCAATACTAAAGAATTGAATAAAAGTAATGACCTAGATATTGTTATGGCTACCGCAAAATACTTGAAATCCGCACGTATTGAAAAATCATTAACAGGAACAGAATTAGGAAAATTATTAAATTTGAGCCAACAACAAATATCAAGGTATGAGAATGGCCAATCTGCTATTTCTATTGATAGCCTTCATATATACCTTAAAGCATTAGGTAAAGATTGGTTAGATTATTTCAGATCTGTTATCTTAGTTAGAGTTCATGCGAATTATTATTAATACAGTCATAAAAAACTCAAACTTATACATTTCGATAAAATCGCGACAAAACCTAAGAATAGTTAATATGATTAAAAAGAATATGAATTATTCTCATAAATCTATTATTTATAGATTTCATTATATCAAAAATTAACTCAAAGAAGTCATTAGAAGCAAAAAATGTATTATTCAACAAAAAAGTGATACAAAAAGAAAGGAACTCTTAATGCAGTTAAATACAGTCATGATAAAAAAAAACGCCACGCTAATATATTAGCGTGGCGTTATAATTTGGCGGAACGGACGGGACTCGAACCCGCGACCCCCTGCGTGACAGGCAGGTATTCTAACCAACTGAACTACCGCTCCTGATGTTCCCTACTGGGAACGCCATGCATATTACGAATACTTAAGGACCCCGTCAACACTTTTTCTTGTTAAATCGCGCAGTTGAACAGTTTTTAGCCTTGAGAGGCTTTTCTATGCATTTTCCTAAGCAACCATTAATGATAACACCAATCATTAGTGTAAATTTTCAGCCTCATCGGAAGATTGCCGCCAAAGGCAGGGTTTGCCACCCTTCTTATCAACAATATCCAGCCGGGCTTCATGAGCAATAAGCTCTTCATCGGAAGCAAAAATCACCCTAAGGCCAGTTTGGGGACGTTCAATTCTTTGAATTTCATACTCTTGCTCATTATTAGCCGATTCCGAATCCATCGAAAATGATAATGAAGTTTGCCCGCCTGTCATTGCCAAATAGACATCTGACAGAATTTCAGCATCGAGTAAAGCCCCGTGCAGTGTTCGCTTAGAGTTATCAATTAAATAGCGGTCACATAGCGCATCCAAGTTATTCCGTTTACCCGGGAAAAGTTTGCGAGCCAATACTAAGCTATCAGTGATGGTACAAAAATCTTGCGTGGGTGGAATTTCTTTATTAAGTTTACGGAATTCATAATCCATGAAACCGATATCAAAGGGAGCATTATGAATAACAAGCTCTGCACCTCGAATAAATTCAAGGAACTCATCCGCAATTTCTGCAAAAACAGGTTTATCTTGTAAAAATTCATCACTTATCCCATGCACTTCGAATGCTTCAGGATCCACTAAACGGTCAGGTTTAATGTACACATGAAAATTACGCCCTGTTAGTCGGCGGTTAATCACTTCAACCGCACCAATCTCTATAATGTTGTGCCCTTCATAATGAACACCGAGTTTATTCATACCGGTTGTTTCAGTATCAAGGACAATTTGTCTGGTTATCACCGTGCTCATAATGTTTTTTTGTGTCAAACTAGAGGGGAACGAATAATATAGAGTGTAACAGAAATGACAAAGCAGGTAGAAATTTTCACGGATGGTTCCTGTTTAGGCAATCCTGGCCCTGGTGGATATGGCGTTGTTTTACGCTACCAACAGCATGAAAAAACGTTGAGTGAAGGTTATTTTTTAACCACAAATAACCGAATGGAACTACTTGCAGCCATCAAAGCATTAGAATCGCTAACAAGACCTTGTGATATTATTTTAACCACTGATAGCCAGTACGTACGACAAGGAATAACACAATGGATCCACGGCTGGAAGCGTAAACAATGGCGAAAAGCAGATAAATCCCCTGTCGTTAATGTCGATTTATGGAAACGCCTCGATGATGCCATCCAACGACATACTATTGATTGGCGTTGGGTTAAAGGCCATGCTGGCCACCCCGAAAACGAGAAATGTGATGAATTAGCTCGAGCTGCGGCTTCAGCACCAACTAAAGAAGACACGGGTTACCAACCCGCACAAAACTAAGAAGGGTCGTTTACCTTCATTGATTTACTGATCTCCTTTGCTGTACCGAGTGCTGTTCCAATCTTAACTTTTGGTTGCTTAAATTTTAGTGGTGTCGGAGTTAGTGGGTAAGTCCGTTTCCGCGCCACAATCACACTTAAAACACCAACCCCCCCACAGCTTTTATTCACTCGTCTATTCGCCCCCAGCCAAGGGATTATTTGGCAATTGCGATGATACAAAACTTCATAATTTAATAAGCTGAGCCAATCAAATACCCTAACGGATGGAAAAAAACGGCTACAATAAGGCTGCCGTTTACGTAAAACAGGCACGAGTTTCGCCATTCCAAGAAGACTGAAAGGGTTAAAACCTGAAATAATTAACCAACCATCGTCGATTAATACCCGGTCAACCTCCCGTAAGAGCCAATGAGGATCATGGCTATAAGCCAAACAGTGAGTCATTAGGCAGGCATCTATAGATTTTTGGGTTAATGGTAAAGCTTCGGGTTTGGCAACAAGGTTAAAACGCGGATCGCCGGTACCAACATTAAATTGGTGAGAGATAAGACAGCCTTCGGTCTGGATTTCAGTACTTAAATGACCTAACTTAAGCAGATGAAAGCCAAATATCTTTGGCCACCAAGGGCTAAGTTGATTTTCTATGGCTTGACGGTATTGTTCTCCAAAAGGAATGTCAGACCAACTAACAGGCATTTGAATTTTTTTATCAATACGCGCAGGCTTCATGAAATTCCCCTATTAACTATTAACAAGTATCGAGGTCATTATGGAGTTAATTCGAGTACCAGCTTTAAACGATAACTACATTTGGGTTTTAGCTGATAGCCACCAACAGTGTATCATCGTTGACCCTGCAGAGGCAGAACCTGTGCTTGAAATAATTACAGCCAAGCGATTGACCCCAGTCGCAATCCTATTAACTCACCACCATAATGACCATACGGGTGGCGTAAAAGGGATTTTAAGCAAATTTACAACTCTTCCCGTTTTTGGCCCAAAAGAAACTCAATCTAAAGGAGCAACAGAAATAGTCGAAAATGGTGATAAAGTCATAATTGACGAGTTCAACCTACAGGTTATTTCATTATCAGGCCATACATCTGAGCATATTGGCTTTTACCAAGCACCTTATTTATTCTGTGGTGACACCCTATTCTCTGCGGGCTGTGGGCGGATATTTGAAGGAACGCCCGAGCAAATGTTTGAATCTATCCAAAAAATTGCAGCACTCCCTGATGAAACCTTAATTTGTTGTGCTCATGAATATACTTTATCTAATCTCAAATTTGCACACCATATATGGCCTGAAAATGAAGCGATTACACAATATTTACAAAAAATAACGCAAATACGTGACAAACATCAACCAACAGTACCTACCACATTGAAAATAGAGAAAAAAATAAATATTTTTCTGCAATGTGACAACCCTCAACTACAGAAAAAACTCAATATTAATCTACAAAACCCACCTTTAAGAGCAATTTTTACCCTACTACGTCAATTAAAAGACCAATATTAAAGTTTAATGATTGTCATATCGGGGTGGGATAAGTATTATTGTTCGACTTTTAAACATTAAAATGAAGAACAATAGAAAAGAATGAAGATAATCGCGACGCTTATCGCCATTGTTCTGTTGGCCGGATGCCAAACTGCCCCGAAAAAAATTAAGCAGAACAAAACTCCTAGTAATCATACAATTGAAACTGTTGCATCACATAACCAAGCCGCCAGTAGACAATTACCTAAATCTGATTATGACCTATGGGGTTATATTAGTGATGAACTAAAAATGGATATCCCTGATAAACCTCAAATTAGGGAGTTAGCAAATAGTTATTTAAATAAACAACGTTTTGTCTACGATGTGGCATTAAGAGCTGAGCCATACATGTACCTCATCGTAGACGAAATTAATGAGCGCAATTTACCAATGGAGTTAGCTTTAATTCCTATTATTGAAAGCTCGTTTAATCCTAAAGCAACTTCTCCAGCACAAGCTGCAGGCCTATGGCAAATCGTCCCTATCACGGCTCGCTCATATGGCCTAAAACAAACACAATGGGTTGATGAACGCAGAGATGTCGTTTCTTCAACTAAAGCGGCCTTCGATCTTCTCGAAAACTTAAATGTTATGTTCGGCCATGACTGGGAGCTCACTCTAGCTGCCTATAACTGTGGTGAAGGCTGTGTACAAAATGCTATCAAGAAAAATGAGGCTGCCGGGTTACCAACTGATTTCTGGTCACTCTCTTTACCGAAAGAAACCAAACAATATGTACCAAAAATCTTAGCGCTTAGCCAAGTATTAAAAAATCCTGAAAGGTATCAAGTTAATTTGCCAACAAGTAATAAAAATAGAGCACTCACTCAAATTGATGTTGGCCAACAAATCACGTTATCTCAAGCTGCTGAGCTGGCTGGGTTAACAGTTGAATCGGTAAAAACATATAATTCTGGTTACACTCGCGGTATAACATCACCAAGTGGCCCTCATTATATTATGCTACCTACTGCTAAAGCCGAACAATTCAAAACATCTCTTTCCGACCAAGACGTTTTAAACACGATTCGCTTAGCTGCACAACAAAATCAGCAGATTAAAACAGCGCAACCTACTGCAATTTCTAGCGCACGTCAAAATCGAGCTAAAATAGCAACATATAAAGTACGCAAAGGTGAATCCGTCGCAAGTATTGCAAAAAAATTCAATACTACTGCGAAAGATATTCAAAAGCTAAATGGATTAAAAACCGCAAGCGTTATCAAACCTGGGCAAGTATTAAAAGTTGCTAGCCCAGCGTCTACAGCAAGTAGCCGTAAGGCAAAAACCTATAAGGTAAGAAAAGGCGATTCCTACTATAGCATTGCTAAGCGTCACGGCATAAAGCTCAATGATTTAATGACTTGGAATTCAGGTGTCAAAATGGCCGACCTGAAACCAGGGGTGACCTTAAACCTCTACCTTTAAGTTAATCTCAGCAAAAAAGCTTTTATCTATTTCAGATAAAAGCTTTTTTATTTTGAATTCTCTTATTAGTAAAAATTAATTATTTGAATGAATTAAATAGGATAATAATTTTTATAACATCTTTTGTATAAACGTTTCATATTCGCTGTACTAGAATAACCGATGGTTAAACTATAGTTTAAATACTTCATAAAATTGAGTTTAAACAGAACATACGTAACTCAAACCTCAACTACTCACTAATAAATTAGAAAAAAGTCGTTTATTGGTGGTGACATATGTGGTAATAATGCTATTATTATATCGCGGCTAGTTTAGTCCGAGCAGCCAGTCCGTATTCGAACATCGCTTATGTATTATATTAATAATTTTCGAAAGTTTAACGAACTAGCAATAATCTTATATTTTTCAATATACTAACGTGTAAACTTTTATATTGAACATAGGTGCTTTAATTAGTTAACATGACATTATTGATAAAAAATACACACAGCAAAAGTCAGATTCGCCTGCGGAGGTGATTATGGATGAATACTCACCCAAAAGACATGATATAGCAGAACTAAAATACTTATGTAATAGTCTCAATAGAGACGCTATTTTAAGCTTACAAAAAACAAATACACACTGGATTAATGATTTAAGCTCCCCGCAAAGCGCAGCCTTGAATGAACTCATTGAACATATCGCTGCATTTGTATGGCGGTTTAAAATCAAATACCCAAAAGAAAATCTTGTTATATCACTTATCGAAGAATACCTCGATGAGACCTATGATTTATTCGGCAGCCCAGTTATCACACTTAGTGAAATTATAGACTGGGAAGCAATGAATCACAGCCTTGTCGCTGTGCTGGATGATGACCTAAAGTGCCTAACTAGCAAAACTTAAAGGTATTATTTACCTTTAGTTCAGACTATAAAACCGTATATTAATAAGTAATTTTGCATAAAAGAAAGGGTATTATGACCAAATCTGATTATCTGATGCGTTTAAGAAAATGCACCACAATTGAAACACTTGAGCGTGTCATTGAAAAAAATAAGTATGAATTATCTGATGATGAGCTAGAGCTATTCTATTCAGCAGCAGATCACCGCTTAGCTGAACTCACAATGAATAAGCTTTATGATAAAATCCCAGCGTCTGTTTGGAAGTTTGTTAGATAATATCTTATTAACACGCACAGATAGTGAATGGTTATAGCCGGTAAATCCACTTATCGGCTGAACGCAATGTATTTATCATTTTATTATTGGCATAATTATTATGCTAATAGCATTTTCTTACTTTAAATTTTAGCCTGCCAACTTTTTCTTATCACAATACTCAACAATTAATGTTGTATTCTTAACTTTTCTTTTTAACTTTTGAATTCATTTAAACCTTAAAGTTTAATTTACATTTATAAAAATAAAAAAGAATAAACAGAAAAAACAATTAAAAATTATATTTATAATAAATTGGAATAGGGAGACTGATATACAAGGAAAGGTCTTAGAATTGGGTGGGAGCCCTGCCAGCGACATCCCGGCACACACGACCCCTGCTATGGCTGCTTCCTTCCGGACCTGACCAAGTTAACAAGTTAGCGTTGCGGGAGAACCAACAGAGCCCCCATTGATTGCTTCTTTCAAAGCAGGGGCATTATGCTTGATAGTCATTGAAATAGCAAGAAACCCATGGCTAAGTGGCGATTTATCACACAAACACCTATAAAAATAGAGACTCAACTAAGAGCCGGTACATTGGCTAATTCGCAGAGACCATCAATAATTCAACATTTTTTGTAATGCCGTTGTTGATAACCTCTACAACACTATCACTGATATACAATAGTTTTCCGTTTGCGCTTATAGTTGCATTCACAACTAGCGTGCCTTCTTGCCTAACTTCACTTTTTTGGTAAGTTAGTTCAAAAGGAATTGTCGGCCGATTGTTCACCGAATTATAATATTTTTGAGATAATATCAGTGCAGGTAAGTCCGCAACCGTTGTATCTGCCAACGTAATTGTAACAACTGCGTCTTCAGGTAAAACAGTATCCTGTAAAATCACCACACGGCCCTCGATTTTTCCTGAATCGACTGTCTGGTTATTATTACTATTTTGAGCATTAAGTGCTTTTTCGCTGGGCTTGGTGCTATTCCCTTCACAGCTAACCAACGTTAAAATCACTAATAAGCTAACAATATAGCGAAAAAACTTCATAGTTATTACCTATAACACAATGTTTACTAAAACATTTTAAAATAATCGGAATAGACAAGTCATTTTCTGATGAGGGAATAATAAAAAGTATAACTAATATTGGTAGAATAATACATTTATATTTCCAAATGTAACAATACGTAACCCCAATTTATTCGCTAGTAATTAATCTACCTATTCAGGGTAAATAATGGGAAAATACCAATATCTCATTTACGTATAACTGAACTAAGATGACTATGAGCCCAGAATTACAGAATTTAATTAGCCTAATTGAACTCGAAAAAATTGAAGAAGGTATTTTTCGTGGACAAAGCGAAGACCTTGGTTTACCTCAAGTTTTTGGTGGACAAGTTGTTGGACAAGCCATGTATGCAGCTAAGCAAACTATACCTGAAGAAAGAGCGATTAATTCTTTTCATAGTTATTTTTTACGCCCAGGCGATAGCTCACGTCCCATTGTTTATGACGTGGAAATTTTACGCGATGGCGGAAGCTTTAGCGCACGCCGAGTAAGTGCCATTCAAAATGGCAAACCTATCTTCTTTATGACCGCATCATTTCAATCTCAAGAAGAAGGTTATAGCCATCAGAACTTAATGCCAGATGTACCACCACCTACAAAATTAATTTCTCAAGATGATATTGTTCAAAGTTTGGCTGATAAATTACCAGAAGCAGTTAAAAAGTATGCTCTTCGGCCAACTCCTTTTGAATTTCGTCCCGTTGAATTTTACAGCCCATTCGATGCCGCACCTCAAGAACCATTTCGTTATATTTGGTTCAAAGCGAAAGGGCAACTGCCTGATATACCTTCACTACACCACTATTTATTAGGTTATGCCTCTGATTACAATTTCCTCCCTGCCGCATTACAGCCGCATGGTAGAGGATTTATGGAACGCGACTTACAGGTTGCAACTATTGATCATTCAATGTGGTTCCATCGCCCATTTAAAATTGATGACTGGTTACTGTACGCTGTAGAAAGCCCTTCGGCATCAGGTGGGAGGGGTTTTGTGAAAGGACAAATCTATAATTTACAAGGTGATCTTGTTGCAACTGCAGTCCAAGAAGGCGTAATTCGTCAACGGCAACCTCGTAAATAACCGCTATTTAAAGTAAGTGATTACTTACTTAGAAAAATATATTAGTCAGTTTAAAAAGGTAATGGCAGCCAGCAATAAGCTGCCATTATCAATTTACATAAAACACAGTATTATCCTGTAATTATCTTTACATGAAGGTTAATTGTAGGCACTTTCACCATGAGAAGTAATATCTAAGCCTTCCCTTTCTTTTTCAACATTAATTCGTAAGCCTGACGTTTTCTCTGCAATTTTAAATGCGATATAAGCAACAATTGCAGTCCAAACAACACAAACTAGGATGCTAACGGCTTGAATTCCTACTTGTTTCATCATCGTAATACCTTCCGCATAGCCACTTCCGCCTAATACCGTTGAGGTAAATACCCCCGTGAGTAAACACCCTAAAATGCCACAGACTCCGTGAACGCCAAAAACATCGCAAACATCATCAACTTTTAACCGACGTTTTAAAATCACTACCCCCCATAAACCTGCCAATCCAGAAAGTAGTCCGATGATTAATGCCCCGCCAACACCCACAGTACCCGCAGCAGGCGTAACACCGACTAACCCAGCCAAACACCCAGAGCAAGCCCCTAATAATGAAGGTTTCTCCCTGAAAAGCCATTCCGCTAAAGTCCACGATAAGATAGCGCCTGCCGCAGCTGCGATAGTGTTCACAAACGCGAGTGCAGCAATACTATTTGCACTTCCAGCCGAACCTGCATTGAAACCAAACCAGCCAATGAATAATATGGAAGTTCCCATAAATACCATAGGTAGGTTATGAGGTTTAATGGCTTCTTTCCCTAACCCGGTACGATGCCCCAGTAAGTAAGCACCAACTAAGCCTGCAACAGCCGCATTAATATGAACAACCGTCCCCCCTGCAAAATCTAATGCGCCATCTTGGGATAAAATACCACCTCCCCACACCATATGTGCCATTGGCAAATAAGCAAATGTAGTCCAAATAAGGGTAAAAATTAGAATTGCAGAAAATTTAATTCGCTCTCCTAATGCACCAATCACTAATGCAACCGTTAAGCATGCAAATGCACCTTGAAACACGACGTGAATAAATTGAGGGATCGGCCCAGATAAGCTTTCTACAGTAATATCTTTCAACATGATCTGGCTAAAACCACCGATAAAATCATTCCCCTCACTAAAAGCTAAACTGTATCCATAAACAATCCAAATAACAGACACCAAAGCAAAAATAACTGCAGTTTGAGCCATCAAAGAAAGGACATTTTTGCTTCTTAGTAGCCCACCATAAAATAATGCGATACCTGGCAGTATCATAAAAATAACTAAAGCAGTCGCTATCATCATAAATGCGTTATCAGCTTTATCTAGGGTTTCCTCTGCTGCAAACACGGTTATTGGAAAACCACCCATTGATATCAATAAAAATAAGTATTGGAACCCTTTGCTCATAGTTGCTCTCCTACAGTGCTTCGTCTTGTTTTTCACCTGTACGAATACGTACTGCTTGCTCTAATGACAAAATAAATATTTTTCCATCCCCGACTTGGCCCGTATAAGCTTTTTTTTCAATTGTTTCAATCACCTGCTCTACCAACTCATCAGAAACCGCTATTTCCATACGTACTTTAGGTAAAAAATCGACAGTATATTCAGCTCCTCTATATAATTCGGCATGTCCTTTTTGCCGCCCAAACCCTCGAACTTCAGTAATCGTAAGCCCTTGAACCCCAATATCTGATAGTGCCTCTCGAACTTCATCTAATTTAAATGGCTTAATGATCGCGATGATATATTTCATGTTCACTCCTATAAGTCATATGAATAAGCTGCTTAATACTTCGGACAGCACTGACTTTATAGCAAACCGTGTGCCAAAATATATTTATCCATAAAATTCAATAGGAAAGAACAAAATAAAAAGCCACTCGAATGAGTGGCTTTAAGGTATGCATTATAAGAGTGCAGAATAATTAACTAGGTATAGCCTCAATTTCAGCATCACTATGGGCATTTAATGATTCTCCAACTTGCTGCAACTGGTACATTTGATAATAACGTCCTTTTTGTTGCAAAAGCTGTAAATGTTTACCTTGCTCAACAATTGCACCACGATGTAACACAACGACTTGGTCAGCGTCGACAATTGTCGATAAACGGTGGGCGATCACAACTAACGTAGTATGTTGGCGAATCACTCGTAACGCTTTTTGTATCGCTTGCTCTGTCCCTGAGTCAATATTCGCAGTTGCTTCATCCAAAATTAAAATTTTGGGTGTCACCACAAGGACTCGGGCCATCGCTAATAACTGTCTTTGCCCTACAGACAAGGTATTTCCCTGTTCACCAAGCACGGTATCTAGCCCATCAGGTAAACCACGAACCAACCCAGCAAGCTGAACAGTTTCAAGAACTTCCCAAACTTTGTCTTGGCTAATCTCACGTCCTAATGCGACGTTGTCAAAAAAAGAAGCAGCGAGGACAACAGGGTCTTGTTGTACCATTGCAATACCATTACGTAATACTTGGTGGGATAGTGAACTCAAATTACGTCCATCTAATAAAATATCTCCCTCCTGCCACGGGTAATACCCCATAATTAAATTTGCTATGGTACTTTTACCGCTGCCTGTATGGCCGACTAATGCAACGAAGTTATTATCAGGCACTTGTAAATTAATATCTTTAAGTACCATTTTGTTATCACGGTAAGCGAAAGATAAATGGTTAATTGAGATTGAACCTCCTTGTAATGGCTCAATACTTTCACCATAACCTTGCTGCGGACTATCCATTAATTCAAATACACGCTCACCAGAAACAACAGCTTGCTGAAGCATTGATTGCTGAGAAGTTAACTCAATAAGCGGCTCATTCAAGCGACCTAAATAGTTAATAAATGCATATAAGACACCAACACCAATGGTAGTCGTTCCTTCGAACCCAAATAGCAATAGCAAGCCACACAATACTGAAGCTGAAAGTAAACTTAGTAATGGCCTTAATAGTAAGCCATCAAGTTTTAATGCTTTCATTCTTGCAAAATAATGGTCTTGGCTAATACTTTGCATTTTTTCGCCAAACCTAGCCTGTTGGATAAATTGCTGAATAACTGTCATTCCATTAATGACTTCGTTAAAACCGTTATTAATATCTGCAAGATAAGATCTCACACGGCGCACAATGGGCGTACTTAAACGCTGATAAACAAGCATTACCACAAATACTGCAGGAAAAATCATCACTGCAATTGATGCCATACGCCATTCCAATGAAAACATAGCAACTAACATGGCACAAATCAGGGCTAAACTACGAAATACTGTCGGCACAACCATCACAAATAGATCTTTAATAACTTCAGTATCATTTGTAACTCGTGAAATTAATTGGCCAACAGGTTGCTTATCGAATGCACTTAGGGGCTGTCGAAGGGCTGCATTCATCACATCTGTACGTAATGTTTGCACTACCCCCACAGAGGCTTTATTAAATAAAATAATTTGATAGTAATGTAATAACGCTGCAATAACTTGGAGCAATATAAAACCAACGGCCATATATAAAGCAAGTGGCATGATGATTTGTTTTTTCGCTATCATGTTATCAATAAAATAGCTGATTAGCAGAGGCCCACTAACTTCTGCAATAGCGGCTAACCATAGCATTGCAATGGCAATACCCATGGTTCCTCGGTATGCTTTTCCATAACCAAGCAAACGCTTGAGTGCTGGCCATAGCGGTTTCTTTTGGCTCATAGCTCACCATCCAGAGCAGCTTCAATCTGTTGATACTGATACATATCTTTATACCAACCCGATTGCTCAATAAGCGCTTCATGTTTACCTCGACTAACAATAGCACCTTGAGATAACACAATAATATTGTCTGCCTCTACCAATGCAGATAGACGATGGGCGCTAATTATCATAGTCCTACCCTGCCGCCAATGGCTTAAATTTTGTAAAATTGTAAACTCGGTCTGCCCATCAACAGCAGAAAGTGCATCATCTAACACCAAGATTTCTGCATTTTGCAAGATAGCCCTTGCAATAGAAATTCGTTGTTTCTGCCCGCCAGATAACATGACACCGCGCTCACCAACCTGAGTAGAATAGCCTTCAGGTAAACGTAAAATATCATCATGTACACAAGCTATACGCGCAGCCTGTTCAATTTCATCTTGAGTGGCATTAGGCCGCCCAAGCGCGATATTGTCAGCAACTGTATCTGAAAATAAAAATGGGGACTGATTTACGATAGATAACCGAGCACGCCATTCATCTAAACGGATTTCGGGTAGTGATAAGCCTTGATAGCAAATCGCCCCTTCCGTCACATCAAATTGACGCTGTAATAACATCAACAACGTTGATTTTCCAGACCCCGTCGGCCCACAAAGCCCCAAAAATTGTCCAGGTTTTAAATCAAACTTAATATCATGTAATGCTATTCGCTTAGTTTCTGGATAACTAAAGTTGATAATATTCACATTCAAGTTTCCCTTTTCAGGCTGTAATGAATGCGAACCATCCTGAATGACTAGCGGTTCATTGAGTAAACTTAGAATACGGCTATAAGCCGCACTACCTCGTTCAACGATATTAAACATCCATGCGAGCGCTAACATCGGCCAAATCATTAACCCTAGATACATCACAAAGCTCGTTAATTCGCCTAGCGTCAGTGTGTCGTTTAATACCATCCAGCTTCCCCCAGCAATAGCGAGTAAGTTGGCCATACCAATCGCCATAAAAATAGTGGGGTCAAAACGAGCATCAACTTTAGCAACATGCATATTGCGACGCCCTGCCTCGGTAGCTACCTGTTCAAATTGATTTGATTGATGATCTTCGAGGCCAAAAGCTTTAATCATGCGAATACTTGTTAAACTTTCTTGTGCATGATTATTTAAAGACGAAAATGCCCCTTGGGCATGCTTGAAACGCTGATGAAGCTGATCCCCATAACGTTTAATGACTAATGCCATAATTGGCATTGGAATAAGTGCAAGTAAAGTAAGCTGCCAACTAATTTCAACGCTCATCATGATGAGCACCGCACACCCCATCACCAATGAGTCAACTAATGTTAAAACACCTTCACCAGCTGCGAACACGACTCGGTCAACATCATTCGTTGTACGTGCAATTAGGTCTCCCGTTCGATACTTATGGTAAAACGCTTGATTCTGCAGACTTAATTGCCGATAAAACTTTTGTCGTAGCTGTACAGCTAACTTATAAGAAGCACCAAATAACCATAAACGCCAAATATACCGCAACCCATACACAACCAATGCAATCAACAGCATGATTAAAACATAAGTGATTAATTGCTTTGTCGGCATTGCCCCTTTACTAATTCCATCAACAACAACACCAACAATGCGTGGAGGAACTAATTGTAAAATAGCAATGATAATTAAAAAGCAAACAGCGCCGAGATAGCGCCGCCATTCACTCAAAAAATACCAACCTAGTTGTGAAAATAATCGCACGTAATACTGCCTTGAATATATTGATTTATTGATGCCTAAGAATGAGAGACCGTAATTATCTAAGCTATTACGAGGTTAGTCAGGGATAGGCAATACTGTCGTATATTTGATTTTTTCCATTGCAAAGCTTGAAGTTACATCTATTAGACCATGAACGCCATTGACTAGCTTTTTATAAAATAAGTCATATGATTTCATATCATGCACTTCGACTTGCATAAGATAATCATACTCACCAGCCATGCGATAAAACATCAGCACCTCAGGAAGTTGACTAACAAAAGAAACAAATTGCTCATACCACTCACTATTATGATGCTGTGTTTTAATTGTCACAATTACCGTTAAACCTAAACCTAGCTTCTCACCATCGAGTAAGGTCACTCGCCCTCGAATATAGCCTTCATCTTCAAGCCTTTTTAATCTTTTCCAGCACGGAGTAGATGTTAAATTAACAGCTTCAGCAAGGGTATTTAAGGATAGGCTACTGTCATTTTGCAATAAACAAAGCAGTTTTTTGTCTATTTTATCTAACATAATTACTCTCTTGGCTTGGGTGTAAGTGCTTTTATCGTTATTTTATTAGCTGTATAACTATATTATGCAAAATTGAATAATTAAAAAACAATAAAAATGTTACCAAATACCATGATTATAGAATATTTTTATACAGATAACCAAATCAGCATATAAATAGTCCTTCAATCAAACTAATTTGATAAAAATAGAACTATGAATTACATCCCAGTATCGCTAACATGCTTTACTCTCTTTCCATCACATTTTGATAATGATATATCACCAAGGAGTACCTATGAAACGCGCAGTTGTGGTTTTTAGCGGAGGCCAAGACTCAACAACCTGTCTTATTCAAGCTTTGCAAAACTATGATGAAGTTCATTGTGTTACTTTTGATTACGGCCAGAGCCACCGTTTTGAAATCGAAGTCGCACAGAAATTGAGCGTATCTTTAGGTGCTACAGCACATAAAGTGTTAGATGTCACATTACTCAATGAATTGGCAATCAGCAGCTTAACTCGAGATAACATCCCAGTTCCTGATTTTTCAGAAAGCGAGTCCAGTACTTTACCCAGCACTTTTGTTCCAGGGCGCAACATTTTATTCCTCACATTAGCAGCAATTTATGCTTACCAAGTAAAAGCAGAAGCGGTGATAACCGGTGTTTGTGAAACTGATTTTTCAGGTTACCCAGATTGCCGAGATGAATTTGTCAAAGCCCTCAATCATGCTGTAGACCTCGGTCTTGCCAAAAATATTCGCTTTGAAACCCCATTAATGTGGTTAAATAAAGCCCAAACATGGGCTCTTGCCGACAGTTATGGCCACCTTGAAACCATCAGGCAGCAAACACTGACTTGTTATAATGGTATTCAAGGTGATGGTTGCGGTGAATGTGCTGCCTGCCATTTAAGGAGCAAGGGCTTAAATGAATATTTAAATGATAAAGAAGCCATCATGCTCTCATTAAAGCAAAAGCCATAATGAATTAGTCAAACACACAGCCTATCATTAGCTTATTCGTAATATTCAAGCTAATGGTAGGCTAGTTTTGAATAAAGTCTTCAGAACCTACTTTGAATGACTCTAGTTTCTCACGCAATTGTTCATCAATAACAATCGCTTTATTCTCTATGTTATCGATAAATACAAATGTCACATAAGCATCAGAAACTACCTCTTGAGCCCCTGCTTTATTGCGAATTATTTGTTGATAACAGACTGCGCTTTTAGTACCGATTTTATCCATTCGAGTCACTACTGTCAGCTCATCACCAAGCAAGACGCCTTGGATATAATTTACATTAATATTCACCGCAGCCATTGTTAAATTGTTTTTTATCGCCCAACTAATGAAATTACGCTTATTCATCCATTCCCAGCGGTCCGCTTCGTAGAATTCTAAGTAACGTGCATTATTAACATGTTGAAAAATATCTATATGATAACCATGAACTTTAATGTGTGTTGTCATAACTACTCCGACCAGTTTATTTTTTAATAACATAAAAATAACAAATGTACGGAAAATGTGCTGAATGATTATCAATAATAAGACTTAGCTCGCAAATTATTTATAAAAAGCTTAGTTTTCTGCTTAATTATTAACCTTTAATATATTACCCCCATACTCTGTATGGGGGATTTTAGTTACAAAGTTAACTTATCTTTATTCTTTTCTAAAAATGCAGGACCTATCCCCTGAACTTCTAAAATATTTTCAATGGAATTAAAAGCACCATATTTTTGCCTATATTCAACGATTGCTTTCGCTTTTTGCCTACCTATACCAGTAAGTTTTTCTGCAAGTTCTTCTTCACCCGCTAAGTTGATATTCACTTTGTCAGACTGGCCATGGCTCGTTGATGGTGAGTTATTACTTACTTGTTTTTCTTGAATGACAGCCTCTGTGGCTTTTTCTCGCTCAATTTTCTTAGCCAAAGAAAAAGAAGAGAATGAGCATAATAAAGAAAGGAGCAGAACAATACCTAATCTGCATTTATTGACTGAATTCCATAACATATTTGTTCTCCTGTGTATGTTGAGACACAACGATGCCATAGAAAAATACGGAACACTTTTCAATAATACTGAAAATACGAAAGGCCACCCAAAGGTGGCCTTCTATTCATGAAGTTACAATTTTACTTGCGAAGCTGCTCGCAATTACTCAATATTCAGCACTTCAATTTTTGCATTCTCACGCAAATTAAGCATCAGAGCTTCATTGACCGCAGAACTCATAGCACCTTGGTATTCACGAGTCAGTTGCTTTAACTCATCATCCGTCGGTTGGCCTAGCGTAACTTTATCTAGTTGAATAAGCACATAGTTATCGGACTCATCACGCGCAAGTGCATAACTTGGTTTACCATCAGCAGGTTGCGGCATTTCCATCGTTGCATTAATAACCGCTGTTTGTGGCATTAAACGAGAAACAGTTTGAGTATCGGAAAATTTAACCCCCGCCGCATTTAGAGCTTCTGTTCCTTTACCCGCATTTAACTCAGCAAGAAGTTTATCACTCGTAGCTTTCAACTCTGCATCCGCTTTTTGGCGCTTAACCAGAGTTTCAATTTCGGACTTAACCTTATCAAAAGGTTCAACGCTTTCAGGTTTGTACTCTGTTACACGCACAACAAATGCACGGTCCCCTTCAACGTTAATAACATCTGAGTTGATCCCTTTAGAACCATTTTTATCCACTAAACGGTCGCTAAATACTTCACTGACCACTTTAGGGAAATTAAGTGCGGCAGGTGGATTTGTTCTATCAAACCAATCCGTTGTCACAGCTTTCAAACCAGATACAGATTCAACCGAAACTAATGATTCCATATCACTCGTGGCAGCCTCACTAACCTTCTGCTGTAAGTCATAGAATTGTTTAATGTTTTTATCTTGAAGTAAGCTAGTTTTAATACTTTCTTCAACTTGCTCAAACGGTTTAATAGATTCAGGTTTAATATCATCTAAGCGAAAGATAACATAACTATTTTGTGATTTAACAGGTGCCGAAAGTTGCCCTTTTTCTGTTAATTTTGCGTCCACAATTTCGCTTGGCGTTGATGCCGCTTCCATCCAACCAATCAAGCCTTTTTGCCCTGCACTGAATTTATCCGTTGATTTTTCAGTTGCCAGTGTTGCAAAGTCCGCACCTTGTTTTAATTCATTCAGAATATCATTTGCTTCTTTTTCTGAAGCTACCTGAATCATGCTGTACTGTTTTTGCTCTGCCTGAGTATAATTTTTCAGGTTTTGATCATAATACGCTTTTACTTCCTCAGCTGACACTGTCGCTGGCGGCATTGATGCAGCATCCATTTCAACATAGCTTACTTGTACTTTCTCAGGTGAGATAAAGCTATTTTGGTTGGCATCATAGTAGGCTTTTAATTCTTCTTCAGAAGCTGTTTGTTTTGCTTGAACCTCTGCTAAATCTAAGATTGCAGTACGAATTTCACGTTCTTGCATAAATAATTCAGCATATGCTTTAACTTCTGATGGTAAAGCGAAATCCGTTCCAGTAAAGGTTTTTCCTAACTGAGCTCGTGTAAGGTCTTGGCGAATTTGAGCCGCAAGGCTATCCGCGTTAATGTTGTTACGACTTAAGATCTCACGATATTTTTCGCTATCAAACCGGCCATCTGTCTGGAAAACAGGCATTGAGAAAATATATTGCTCAATTTGCTGGTCACTTGCTGAGAGCTGTAATTCATTAGCATACTGATTAATCAGTTCATTGTTAATCAAGTTATCAAGAGCTTGACGACGCAGTAAATTCATACTTTCTTCATTACTAGCGACTTCTGAGAATTTATCCCCTAGGTACTCTTGTAATGATTGGCGTTCTTGTTGAAAAGCCTGCTGTAGCTGTTCACGGCTTATTGATTGCCCGTTAACTTCAGCTGCATTATTTGCACTGTTGCCACCGAGGCCCCCCATCATAACGCCACCCAACACGAATGAAAGGATAATCAGCGCCAGTATTATTTTGAGCAAAGGACTATTCGCCTTTGTGCGTAAATTTTCCATCATAAAAAGGCTTAACTCCGCTTTGTTGAATTCAATTTCCTGATAATACGCTAATCTTAACTCAGAAAGAAAAAAAAGCGCACCATTTCAATGGTGCGCTTATATATTAGCTGATTAAAGACATTCCGTCAGTTTGAGTTTTCGCAAAATTACGAGAAAGACAAACTTAAATACCTAATTAGCTATTTACAGCGTCTTTAAGACCCTTGCCTGGACGGAAAGCAGGAACTTTCGCCGCAGCGATTTTAATTTCTTTACCCGTTTGAGGGTTACGGCCTGTACGTGCTGCACGCTCACGAACAGAGAAAGTCCCAAAGCCAACTAGAGCAACATCATCCCCTTTACTCAGAGAACCTGTTACAGTAGCAACGAACGCGTCAACAACACGACCTGCTGCAGCTTTAGAAATATTCGCATCAGAAGCGATTTGATCAATCAGTTGAGCTTTATTCACTCTTATCATCCCCATATTAGTTGGACTATAAATCTCTTAATTAACTATAGCAGTTATTAGTATAGTTAATTAATGATGCAGCCGTTATATCAATCCTGATTACCAATGGCAAGAGAACAGATTGCATACAAACAATTATCAGAATCATCGTTAAATTAGCGATGAAAAAAAAGACTGACAAGCCCTAAATTAGCTGTCAGTCTTAATTTTATACAAACTTCTTGATTCAGCTCACTCTTTTAGCTTTCTTTTTAACTACTTCTGCCCCAAAAGGAGGGTTAACTAAAGCTAAAGAAAGAACTTCTTCAATTGTTTTCACCGGATGAATTTCGAGATCCGCGATCACATTTTGAGGAATTTCCTCTAAATCACGTTCGTTTTCTTTAGGGATTAATACGGTTTTAATCCCTCCGCGGTGTGCAGCCAATAATTTTTCTTTCAGGCCGCCTATCGGGAAAACTAAACCTCTTAAAGTAATTTCACCTGTCATTGCTACGTCAGCTCTAACTGGGTTACCCGTTAAGCAAGAGACTAAAGCGGTTGACATCGCAATCCCCGCACTCGGGCCATCTTTTGGTGTAGCGCCTTCTGGTACGTGAACATGAATATCACGTTTTTCATAGAAATCACTATTTATACCCAGTTTTTCTGCTCGAGCTCTAACAACCGTTAATGCCGTTTGGATAGACTCCTGCATGACTTCACCTAAAGAACCGGTATAAGTTAGTTTGCCTTTGCCTGGCACACATGCAGTTTCAATAGTCAGTAAGTCACCACCAACTTCAGTCCAAGCAAGGCCTGTAACTTGCCCAACACGGTTTTCTGTGTCTGCTTGGCCATAATCAAAACGGCGAACACCCAGATAATCTTTCAGGTTATCAGCGTTGATTTCAATGTGCTTAAGCTTTTTGTCCATGAGCAGCGCTTTAACCGCTTTACGACACAATTTAGAGATTTCACGCTCTAAACCACGAACTCCAGCTTCACGAGTGTAATAACGAATAATGCTCATTAAAGCACTATCATCGATAGTTAACTCATTCTTTTTCAATGCGTTACGTTCAATCTGCTTAGACAGCAAATGTTTTTTCGCAATATTCAGTTTTTCATCTTCTGTATAGCCAGAAAGACGGATGACTTCCATACGATCTAACAATGGTGCTGGAATATTCATCGAGTTGGATGTTGCAACAAACATCACATCAGACAAATCGTAATCCACTTCCAAGTAGTGATCGTTAAAGGCAATATTTTGTTCTGGATCAAGCACCTCTAATAATGCAGAGGCTGGGTCACCACGCATATCAGATGACATTTTATCAATTTCATCCAATAAAAATAGTGGGTTTTTGACCCCTACTTTTGCCATCTTTTGAATCAGCTTACCTGGCATTGAACCGATATAGGTACGACGGTGACCGCGAATTTCAGCTTCATCACGCACCCCACCTAATGCCATACGAGTGTATTGACGGCCAGTAGCCTTAGCAATAGATTGCCCCAAAGAGGTTTTACCCACGCCCGGAGGCCCAACCAGACAAAGGATTGGCCCTTTAATTTTACTGACGCGGCTTTGCACTGCCAAATACTCTAAAATACGGTCTTTCACACGCTCTAAACCGTAGTGATCGGTATCTAACACTTCTTGAGCTTTAACTAAGTCTTTTTTGACTTTACTACGTTTATGCCATGGTACCTGCACCATCCAATCAATATAGCTACGGACAACAGTAGCTTCTGCTGACATTGGCGACATCATTTTCAGCTTCTGCAATTCTGCTTCTGCTTTCTCTTGTGCCTCTTTTGGCATTTTCGCTTCTTCGATTTTACGTTTTAGCGATTCATATTCGTCTGGCGCATCGTCCATTTCACCCAGCTCTTTCTGAATGGCTTTCATTTGCTCATTCAGATAATACTCACGCTGGCTTTTTTCCATCTGTTTTTTAACACGATTGCGGATGCGTTTTTCCACTTGCAGCAGCTCAGTTTCTGACTCCATCATGGCCATCAAAAACTCTACACGCTCTGCGATATTTGCCATTTCTAAAACGCGTTGTTTATCCGCTAATTTTAGTGGCATGTGAGAGGCAATGGTATCTGCCAGTTTGTCTAGCTGATCTTGTTCAATCGCATGTAACGCGGTTAATACTTCAGGTGGAATCTTTTTATTCAGTTTTATATAACTTTCGAACTGACTAACGATAGTGCGGTACAACACTTCGTTTTCTTTTTCATCAAGTGCGTCTGATGATTGAGAACCCGCTGTCGCTTCATCATACGCTGCGTGTTCAGATTCATTATTTTGCTCTGCAGCTAAATATTCTGCTTGCGCTAAGAAATATTCGCCATTATCTGTCAAACTGGTAATACGTGCGCGTCGTAGACCTTCAACGAGGACTTTAACGGTGCCATCAGGCAGTTTTAGCATCTGAATAACGGATGCGACTGTACCGACAGCAAATAAATCATTCACCCCTGGCTCATCAGTCGAGGCTTCTTTTTGCGCAACCAGCATTACCTGCTTGTCATGATCCATCGCTGCTTCCAGACTGTGAATGGATTTTTCACGTCCAACAAACAGTGGGATCACCATATGTGGGTATACCACTACATCACGCAGAGGCAATACTGGTATTTCAATGCGTTCGGAACGCTCAGGATTCATAAAGCTCTCTCTTCGTTTAGCTCACGCTAGTTTAAGGGTTTCTATCTCTTGTTTTAAAATTACTTTCTAGAACAAGGAAACCACACCTCAGAATATAAACTATATGGGGACAAGATTTTAGCATTCAATGGCTAGTTGAACATAAAAAACAAAATGAGGGAAACCCCTCATTTCGTTTGATTAACTATTGAACGTTTTATATGGGATTAGTTATCGCCAGAAGCTTGAGCATCAGGTTTGCTATATATCAATAGCGGTTCTGATTGTTCGTTAATGACGTTTTCATCAACGACAACTTTTTCAACATCACTCATTGAAGGAAGGTCATACATCGTATTTAACAATGCAGCTTCAACAATAGAGCGTAAACCACGAGCTCCGGTTTTACGTGCCATAGCTTTCTTAGCTATTGCTTTTAGTGCTTCTTCACGGAATTCGAGTTCAGTATTTTCAAGGCTAAATAAGGCTTGATATTGTTTAGTTAAAGCGTTTTTAGGCTCTTGCAGAATCTGAATTAATGCTTCTTCACTTAATTCAGTTAATGTTGCAACAACAGGTAAACGGCCAATAAATTCAGGAATTAAACCAAATTTAATTAAATCTTCTGGCTCTGCCTGAGTTAATAACTCACCTTCCGTTGCTTTATCTGATTCACCTTTCACTTCGGCAGCAAAACCGATACCTGAACGGGTATTTAAACGCTGGCCAATTACTTTGTCGAGCCCTGCAAATGCCCCACCACATATAAAGAGGATCTTTGAAGTATCAACCTGCAAGAACTCTTGCTGAGGGTGTTTACGTCCCCCTTGTGGCGGTACTGCTGCAACCGTTCCCTCGATTAGTTTCAGAAGGGCTTGTTGCACACCTTCACCAGAAACGTCACGGGTAATTGATGGGTTATCTGACTTACGTGAAATTTTATCAATTTCATCAATATATACGATACCACGTTGAGCTTTTTCAACATCGTAATCGCACTTTTGTAGTAATTTTTGAATAATATTTTCAACGTCTTCACCGACATAACCAGCTTCAGTTAATGTCGTTGCATCAGCCATTGTAAATGGTACATCCAAATAACGCGCTAAAGTTTCAGCTAAAAGCGTTTTACCACTACCGGTTGGGCCAATTAGCAAAATATTACTTTTGCCTAATTCAACGCCATCACTGGTTTTATCACCATTACGCAAGCGCTTGTAATGGTTATATACCGCAACCGCTAAGACTTTCTTCGCTTTTTCTTGGCCGATGACATAGTCGTCAAGATGCTGTCGGATTTCATGTGGCGTAGGCAGCTCACTACGCTCGCGATGCGGCGTAAGTTCTTTTATTTCTTCACGGATGATATCGAGACATAAATCTACGCATTCATCACAAATATAGACTGACGGACCGGCAATCAGCTTACGAACTTCATGCTGACTTTTTCCGCAGAAAGAGCAGTAAAGCAGTTTTCCTGTCCCCTCTTTGCGTTTATCTGTCATCAGTTGACCTCACTTTTATCCATATTGTTTTGTTTTCATTCAATTAAAAAACAAAACAACGATTTTCTTTAAAATAGTTTATGGTATGAACTAATTATACCAAAAGTTAACCCATTAACGGCTACTATAAATTTGGTCGACTAAACCATACTCTTTTGCTTCATTTGCAGATAAGAAGCGGTCACGCTCTGTGTCTCGAGTAATTTCTTCAATGGATTTACCAGTATGTAGAGCCATTAGCTCGTTCATTCGAGATTTCACTTTAAGAATTTCTTGAGCATGAATTTCGATATCTGACGCTTGACCTTGATAACCCCCTAATGGTTGGTGGATCATCACGCGTGAATTTGGTAAGCAGAAACGTTTACCTTTGGTACCCGCCGTCAATAAAAAAGCCCCCATGGAACAAGCTTGTCCCATACAAATAGTACTTACATCAGGCTTGATAAACTGCATCGTATCGTAAATTGACATTCCTGCGGTAATAACGCCACCCGGTGAATTAATATACAAATGAATATCTTTTTCAGGGTTTTCTGCTTCAAGGAATAACATCTGAGCGACGATTAAATTCGCCATATGGTCTTCCACTTGACCGGTCAGGAAGATAATACGTTCTTTTAATAGACGTGAGTAAATATCATACGAGCGCTCACCACGAGAAGTTTGCTCTATGACCATAGGCACAAGGGCCATTTGAGATGCTAATTGTTCCTGACTGCCAAAATGTGACATCGAAATCTCCTATTAAAAACGTTCCGGTGCTTGCGCCTAATTTGCTGTCTGCCTGCTATTTTGAGCAGAGATCATGCCACAAACAACGGTTTTAAAAAATTCCTGTGTCTGCAGGCTCTTTCAATTCTCTTATTTTCTAGTTTAGCTAATATTTAACCAAATAACTGGCGAAATAAGAAGAAAATGCAGCTAAGTATGCTGCAGTAAACAAGACGCTCTGTAAAAGAGTTTAACACAAGTCTATTGGGTTACACGGAATTATACCATTAGAAAACCATACTTGATTTTCAAAAATGACGAAATAACTCGATTAGTTAATATCACTATTTTCTACAATATTAAGCTATTCAAAATAGTTCAAATTGCAATTAAAGCCCCACTTAGACTACTTGAAGTATAGATAATATAATTAGGGTTTAAATGTGTTTTTCAAGGGTATCCTAATTAAATTCGCTAAAGTGATAATTTAAAGGCTTTAATTGACAAAAAACCCGTAGTATTACACCACGGGTTTCATTATTTTGTACAGCAAGAAAGAATTAACCTGCTTGAACTTGGTTCATCAGTTCAGTGAAGTTAGTTTCTTTTTCTGTCACTTTAGCAACAGCCAATACAGTTTCAACAGCTTGTTCTTCTAAAGCTAAGTTACGAACGCTATTCATCAGCTCTTCGTTTTTGCTGTAGTATTCGATAACTTCAGCTGGATCTTCATACGCAGAAGCCATTTCCTCGATCAGCGCTTTAACGCGATCTTCGTCAGCTTTCAGTTCGTTTTTGTTGATCACTTCGCCTAACAGCAGACCGATCACTACGCGACGTTTTGCTTGTTCTTCAAACAGTTCACGAGGTAATTCCATCGCTTGTTTTTCGTCGCCACCAAAACGCTGTGCCGCTTGACGACGCAGAACATCAATTTCACCATCAACAACTGCTGCTGGAACTTCGATGTCGTTAGCTTTGATTAAGCCATCAAGAACTTGTGCTTTAACACGGTTACGCACGGCATTTTTCAGCTCACGCTCCATGTTTTTACGTACTTCTGCACGCAGGCCATCTAAAGAACCATCAGCGATACCAAAACGCTTGATGAATTCTTCAGTGAATTCAGGCAGTTCACGTTGTTCTACTTTCTTCAGAACAATAGCAAATTTCGCCGCTTTACCTTTCAGGTTTTCAGCATGGTAGTCTTCTGGGAAGTTAACTTCGATATCGAATTCTTCACCCGCTTTATGACCAACAACACCTTCTTCGAAGCCTGGGATCATACGACCTTCGCCCATAACGAGTGCGAAATCTTCTGCTTTTCCGCCTTCGAATTCTTCACCATCGATAGAACCGGTAAAGTTGATAGTGATGCGAGAGTCAGCTTCTGCTGCCGCTTCAACTTCTTTCCACTGCGCTTGTTGCTTACGCAGAGTTTCTAACATGTTTTCCAGATCTTCATCTTTTACAGATACAGCTGGTTTTTCAACTTCAATCGTTTCTAAACCTGTTAATTCGATTTCTGGGTAAACTTCGAATTCAACTGAATAAACAAAATCTTTACCGTCTTCGAGTTGCTCAGGTTTGTAGCTAGGCGCACCCGCTGGATTGATTTTTTGTTCAATAATTGCGTTGATGAAGTTACGTTGCATTACATCGCCCAGAACGTCTTGCATAACAGACGCGCCGTAACGCTGTTTAACGATGTTCATTGGTACTTTCCCTTTACGGAAACCATCAACACGTACTTTTTTAGCAACACTAACTAATTCGCTATTAACTGCTTTTTCAATATCAGTGGCAGGAACGGTGATTGTTACACGACGCCCAAGGCCTTGAGTCGTTTCAACAGAAACTTGCATCTTCTTACCTCAAAATAAATCTTAGTGATCGGTCTACTCCAGAGTTATGCCATTAAATCATAACGGCTGTCTCCCTTCCAGAACCGGGGGCGTTACTTTCGTAACGGTCAATCCCTGATATCAGAAGCGTCCCGAAACCTTACTGAAAATTAGACGCAGCATTATACCGATGCATGCGCCCTGAGTCGAGAAAAGCTGAGAAAAGAAGCGTTTTTTCCTCATTATTTGTGACTTTTCTGACTAAATTTTTTGTTTTTTCACCTAAAGTGAAGAAAAAACATTCACCAAGCTCATCATTGAGCATGGCTGATTATGTAAAGCATAGTTTCAGTGTATTAACTGAAACAAAAAATTACCGATTAACACCGCCGACACCACGACAAGCAGGTGATTTTAACGCAGTGTCAGCAAGCTCATTCCACTCTTGTTGCGTATATGTATGCAAAGCAAGGGCATGGATCCCTCCCGATAATTCGCTGGCTAAAATAGCATAAATTTCGCGGTGGCGGGCAAGCATTCGTTTATTTTCAAATTTATCACTCACTAAAATAACTTTGAAATGGCTTTCAGAGCCCGGTAACACATTGTGTTGGTGGCTTTCATTAATTACCTCCAAATGTGTCGGTTCGAAAGCAGCTTGTAATTTTTGGCTCACAAGAGGTTGCATACTTTGAGCTGCATTAGCGACCATAAAATGCTCCTTAATTAAAAATTATGCTCAGAGGCAATTATCTTTTATTGTACGTGTTGATTATTGCTATCTTCTTATTATAGAAATATCCGATAATAACTTGCCAATGTTATGATAGCGGCACATTGATGCGAATTTTTTCAAAAATTGTTGTCTAACAGTTTAGGATAAATAAGCCGCTAAGCTTTATATTGAACGACGGCTACCCGCACCATAACGAAACATTTTCAATTAGGAAAGATGAACTGGAAAAAATTATGTTAAGAAAACTGTGTTTTCCACTTTTAGGGTTATTTCTTCTTGCGGGCTGTGCAACCAGCAGCAATACATTATCACTTGAGCCTAAGATAGCTTTACCTACAAAAAACCCCACACTGAATGCAACTTCAATCAGTGTTAGCAGTGTAGACAATCGTACGAATAAATCCTTAGCGGAAGTCAACCGCAATGGCAGTTTAGTCGTACTGAACCCTTCACGCGATCCTCGTTATCTGATGCAAGAAGCCGTCGAAAAACAAATGGCTGCACGTGGCTTTATGGTGACATCACCGGCAAATGTGAATCTAGTCGTTCAATTGAATAAACTCGATACCAAAGTCAGTGAAGGCAGCTTGCGCCATAATATTACCGTAAACTCCAGTGTGAGTATTATTGCAACAGCCCCAAATGGTTCGACAAAAACACGTTCATTTACCCGCAATTTTAATACACAAGAGTTATTAGCAGCCAATAATGACAAGATAGCAACAGCTATCAATAGCGCACTCACTGATTTAATTGCAGATATGGCAACAGACCAGGAAATCACCGATTTTATCAGACAAAATTCACGCTATTAACTGAGCAATCATTATCATTAAGTATTAAGCTACCTAAGCTCTCACTGATTGAGTTTGGGTAGCATAGCGCAGCCAATACCTCTGCAGCGCAATGTATTGTAGCAATATCACACTGGCTTAGAGGGAAATAATGCCTCGTTTTACTCTACCAAATAACATCACTTTAATCCTTTTAGGCTTTGTTTCTGGTCTACCTTTAGCTTTAACTGCAGGTACATTACAAGCTTGGCTAACTGTTGAAAATGTCGATATTAAAACTATTGGTTTCTTTTCATTAGTCGGACAGGCTTATGTGTTGAAATTTCTTTGGTCCCCAATGATGGACCGCTATACTCCGCCCTTTCTTGGTCGTCGAAGAGGATGGCTATTAACCACGCAAATTCTGTTGATTATCAGCATTGTCGCTATGGGCTTTATGAACCCCTCAGAGCATTTGTGGTACCTTGCTGCGCTAGCGGTTACTGTTGCATTTTGTTCAGCCTCACAAGACATTGTTTTTGATGCCTATAAAACTGATTTACTCAGTGCTGAAGAACGCGGAATTGGTGCGGCAACCTCCGTTATGGGGTACCGGATCAGCATGCTCGTTTCTGGTGGGCTTGCACTTTGGCTAGCGGATAAGTTTTTAACGTGGAAACAACTTTATTTAGTTATGGCAGGGTTGATGATTATCGGTGTTATCGCAACATTGCTCGCAAAAGAACCTGAAGAGAGCGGTGCTGCACCAACCTCGCTAAAAAAAGCGATTTACGAGCCACTTGCTGAATTTTTTAGCCGGAACAATGCATGGCTAATCTTACTTCTATTAGTTTTTTACAAACTCGGTGACGCCTTTGTCATGGCGCTCAACACCAACTTTCTATTAAATGCGCTTGGCTTTAGTTTAAGTGAAGTAGGCACCGTCAATAAAACTGTAGGTATGGCAGCAACTATAGTTGGGGCATTACTTGGTGGTTACCTAATGAAAAATATGAGCTTATTTAAAGCTCTATTTATTTTTGGGCTTCTACAAGGCGGCTCTAATATCGGATATTGGTTCTTAGCGATAACCCCACCTAATATCTTAACCATGGGGTCGATTATATTTCTAGAAAATATCTTCTCTGGAATGGGAACTGCTGCGTTTGTCGCCCTCTTAATGACATTATGTAATAAGTCGTTATCTGCAACACAGTTTGCACTTCTTTCTGCTCTTTCTGCTGTTGGCCGTGTTTACATTGGCCCAGTCGCGAGTATTTTTGTCAGTAACTATGGCTGGCCACTTTTCTACCTTATTTCAATCGCGGTTGCTGTTCCTGGCGTTTTGCTTTTATTAGCTTGCCGAACATCCTTAATTTACACACAAACAACAGGGCTATTTCAACGACGTCAATTGTACACTAGAGGCTATCGTATTGCCGTATATGCACTTATTACTGCCGTAAGCTGCCTTGCTATTTGGCTACTCTCATTACTTGTATTTTCATTTAGTGATATGAGAATTTATTTATTTACGACACAAATTGAATTTTGGCTGAGCTTGCCTCATTACCAAAACCTCATCTTTAATACAGGTATTAGCATTGGTGCTATCAGTTTAGTTATTGGTGGTAGTTTGGATTTCCTCGCCGTTCGTAAAACAGTACAACAATAACCCTTTCTATACATTAACACATTAACTTATTCACCTCGAAATTCCCTAAGTAAAGTTTATTTATTTAGGGAATTTGATCTTTACTACAAATCAGTTCCAAATAACAAAACAAACTAAAATCATCAAAAAATCGTGATTAAGATCACTTTGTTCGTGTAAAATATTTCTTAATTGCAATTTTCAAGCCTAATATATCACAAGTTACAAATAGGTTAATTAAAGTGTTAACAACTAGCAAACTGCTAAACCTCATCAATTATTAAGCGAAGATAATCTATCTATGAAAAAAATCATTTACATTACCGCCTTAATCTCTCTAGCAGGTACAGCATACTCTGACGATATTATTGGCTATAAAAATGGCTTTGCTGATGTCAATATAAACTATTTAGATTGGTCACATCGCACTGAAACCAAAACAGAAAAAACGACACGTAAAAAAGATTTTGCCTATATTGAACTTGAAGGTGGGGCCAATTTTAATTGGGGTGAGTTATATGGTTTTTTTGATCTCGAAAATCCATTCCACAGCCAACATACCGATTCAGGGCGGAATAAACGTTATACAATTAAAACAACAGGCCGCTTTTACTTAGGTGACACTGGTTTTAACTTATATGGACACGTTTATGGTACTTGGTCATTACCGGGAGCCAAGTATGGTGGTAATTTCCACGATGTGAACACCTTATATGGTATTGGTTATAACACTGCATTCGGTGACTTATGGTTTAAGCCTTTTATTGCTCTTAATTACACCGATCAGACATTCTATTCCGGTAATAATGGATATGTCGCAGGTTGGGTAGCCGGTTATAATTTCAGCGCATTCGAAGAAAATTTCATGATAACAAACTGGCATGAAATGGAGTTTGCTAGGAACAAACGCTATAACGGCGGTAAGAGTAATGGCATAAATGGCGCTCTTGCTTTTTGGTGGAATGCTACAAATCATGTTTCTGCAGGGGTACAATACCGCTATGCAGATAATAAATTAGGGGATACCTTCTATCAGGATGCAATCATTTATACATTAAAGTACACATTTTAATTCGATATAGAAAACTGGATCAAAATTTAACAAATTTCTTTTTTCTATCAGTAAAATAAAATTTTTTTTTATCATTTGGCCGATAAAGCAACTAAAATAGCTTTATCGGCACTAAAAACTGTAATTTCCCTTAGCATATTGCTAATCATTTATATCAGTTTCCCTCTTTTTTTATTTCTTTTGTATATATTTTTCTTTGAAAAATTACCAAGATAATTTAGTATTAATAGAGTTTTATCAACACATACTTATAATTCGTATCAATTTTAACTTTTTGTTTATAAGTTCATTACATGTGATCATATTAACATAAAGAGCTAACAATTCAGTTTCTTTGCCTTACAATCATTTACACTCGCATAACCTTACCGTAAAATGCCCGCACTGATGAAACGACAATTAGAATCTTTGTCATTTGGGGTCGTGGATGAGACTTATGAACTACAAAAAAAGCATCGGAGCAATCTCACTCGTTGTAGCTGCCTTACTACTAGGTGGTTGCGATATGGTGTTGATGGATCCAAAAGGCGCCGTTGGCGTTAAACAAAAAGAGCTAATTCTTATTGCAATTGGCTTAATGCTACTTGTTGTTATTCCTGTTATTTTCATGACGATTATCTTCGCAAGAAAATACCGTGAATCCAACACGTCAGCAACCTACCGTCCTAATTGGGCTCACTCAAATAAAATTGAGTTAGTCTGCTGGACCGTTCCTATCATCATTATCATTATTCTAGGTGCTATCACTTGGAAGACGACACATGAGCTGGACCCGTATCAGCCATTAGTGAGTGATCAGGAACCTGTCACTATTGAAGTTATTTCTGCTGACTGGAAATGGATATTTATTTATCCAGAGCAAGGCATTGCAACAGTTAATGAAATCGCATTCCCTACAGGTGTGCCAGTTAACTTCAAAATCACGTCAGATTCGGTGATGAACTCATTCTTCATTCCATCTTTAGGTGGCCAAATCTACGCGATGGCAGGTATGCAAACTAAACTTCATTTAATCGCTAATGAACCAGGTACCTACAAAGGCTTCTCAGCAAGCTACAGTGGCCACGGTTTCTCTGACATGAAGTTCAATGCTATTGCAACTCCAGACCGTCAAGGTTTTGATGAGTGGGTACAAAAGGTAAAAGCTTCTCCTAAAACAATGGATACCATGCAGGCATTCGACGAAGTCGCTAAGCCAAGCATGAACGTTCCTGTTACCTACTTCTCTAGCGTGAAGCCTAAACTTTATGAAGATATCGTTCTGAAGTTTGGTCATGAGCACCATAAAGGTCACGCTCCTGTAGAAAATCAAAGTCATTCAATGACTAACCATAACGATGCTACAGGCAATTCAATGCAAATGAGCCATAGTGCTCATGCTGCTGGCGCTGAGGAATAAGGGCATGTTCGGAAAATTAACACTAGATGCAATTCCGCTCCATGAGCCGATTATCGTTGTCACCCTGATTGCTATTGTCCTAGGTGGACTTGGCTTAGTAGGTGTGATTTCTTACTTTGGTAAATGGAAGTGGTTGTGGAAAGAATGGTTAACCTCTGTTGACCATAAGAAAATTGGTGTCATGTACATCATTGTCGCAATGGTTATGTTATTCCGTGGCTTCGCGGATGCTATCATGATGCGTGGGCAGCAAGTTCTTGCTTCTGCTGGCCAAGAGGGTTTCTTGAATCCTCATCACTATGACCAAATCTTCACCGCACACGGCGTTATCATGATTTTCTTCATGGCAACTCCATTCGTTGTCGGTCTGATGAACTTAGTTGTGCCTCTGCAAATTGGTGCACGTGATGTTGCGTTCCCATTCCTTAACTCATTGAGCTTCTGGTTCTTTGTTGTTGGTGTTGTGTTAATCAACATCTCTCTAGGGGTAGGTGAATTCGCACAAACTGGTTGGTTGGCTTATCCGCCATTATCCGGCTTGGAGTACAACCCTGGGGTCGGGGTCGATTACTGGCTCTGGAGTCTCCAGATATCCGGTATTGGTACACTATTAACAGGGGTTAACTTTATCGCGACTATTATCCGTATGCGTACGCCGGGTATGTCGATGATGAAAATGCCTGTATTCAGCTGGGCTGCGTTATGTACTAACGTATTGATTGTTGCTGCTTTCCCTATCTTAACTGTTACATTAACGCTTCTGACGTTAGACCGTTATTTAGGCACCCATTTCTTCACTAATGATATGGGCGGCAACATGATGATGTACATCAACCTGATTTGGGCATGGGGTCACCCTGAGGTGTATATCCTTGTTCTGCCAGTGTTCGGTGTATTCTCTGAAGTTGCAGCAACCTTCTCGAAAAAACGTTTATTCGGTTATACCTCATTAGTTTGGGCGACAATCGTTATTACCGTTATGTCCTTCATCGTTTGGTTGCACCACTTCTTTACGATGGGTTCAGGAGCTAACGTTAACGCCTTCTTCGGTATCGCCACAATGATTATCGCAATCCCTACAGGGGTTAAGATCTTCAACTGGTTGTTTACCATGTACCAAGGCCGTATCGAGTTTAAATCACCTATGCTGTGGACTATCGGTTTCATCATCACCTTCTCTGTTGGTGGTATGACTGGTGTTCTGCTTGCTGTTCCAGGTGCAAACTTCGTTCTGCATAACAGTCTATTTCTGATTGCTCACTTCCATAACGTTATCATTGGTGGTGTTGTATTCGGGTGCTTCGCGGGTATGACTTACTGGTTCCCGAAAGCATATGGCTTCACGCTAAATGAGAAATGGGGTGTTCGTGCCTTCTGGTTCTGGATCATCGGTTTCTTCTTAGCCTTTATGCCACTGTACATTCTTGGCTTTATGGGTATGACCCGTCGTTTAAGTCAGAATATTGACCCGACTTACCACACAATGTTAGTTGTTGCTGCAGGCGGTGCTGCGTTAATCGCAATCGGTATTGCATGCCAAGTTATCCAAATCATTGTGAGTATCCGTGACCGTCATGAAAACCGTGATTTAACCGGTGACCCATGGGGTGGACGTACACTTGAGTGGGCGACATCTTCTCCACCACCTTTCTATAACTTTGCGATTGAACCACACGTTCAAACCCGCGATGCATGGTGGGATCTGAAAGAGAAAGGCCTTGCTCATAAGAAACCAACTTCATATGAAGAAATTCATATGCCGAAAAACACAGGCGCAGGCGTTATTATCGCTGCATTTAGCCTAGTTTTAGGTTTCGCAATGATCTGGCACATCTGGTGGCTCGCAATCATTGGTTTCGGTGGAATGATCGTAACTTGGATTGCAAAAAGCTTCGACGAAGATGTTGATTACTACGTACCTGTGGCTGAAATCGAAGAAATCGAGAATAAGCACTTTGAAGAATTGCGTAAGGCAGGTGTGAACGATGTCAACTAATACAATGACTAACCAAAATATCGCCCATGCTGAGCATGGGCACCACGATGCAGGTGGAACAAAAGTATTCGGTTTCTGGCTCTATATCATGAGCGACTTGATTCTGTTTGCTTGTTTGTTTGCGACCTATGTTGTTTTGGCCGATGGAACTGCTGGCGGACCTGCTGGTAAAGATATCTTCAGTCTGAAGTTCGTATTAGGCGAAACCTTCTTACTGTTAGTGAGTAGTATCACTTACGGCTTCGCAATGATAGCGATGCACAAAGGTAAGATAGCTGCTGTTAACTTATGGCTGTTTGCAACGTTCCTGTTAGGTCTTGGCTTCGTCATCATGGAAATCTATGAGTTCCATGAATTGATTGCAGAAGGCTTTGGTCCTGACCGTAGCGGTTTCTTATCTGGCTTCTTCGCACTCGTTGCGACTCACGGTCTACACGTAACTGCGGGCCTGATCTGGATTATTATCATGATGATCCAAGTCACTCGCCGTGGCCTGACTGATGTCAACAAAACACGTTTAAACTGCCTAAGTTTGTTCTGGCACTTCTTAGACGTTGTGTGGATTTGTGTATTTACCGTTGTTTATCTTCTGGGGGCTATTTAAATGAGTCATGCAAAAGATGCTCACACTGGAGCAAGCCACGGTAGCGTTAAAACATACCTGATTGGCTTTATCCTATCAGTTATCCTGACAGTGATCCCTTTCTGGATGGTGATGGAAGGTACAGCGTCAACTTCAGCAATCCTTTGGACTGTTGTAGGCATGGCGGTTGTGCAAATTCTAGTTCATTTGGTTTGTTTCTTACATATGAATACATCATCAGATGAGCGTTGGAATTTAGTTGCCTTCCTGTTCACCATGCTGATTGTTGGCATTGTGGTCATTGGCTCACTGTGGATTATGTACAACCTGAACATCAATATGATGCTCGATTAAAGAGTTGCCGATATGTTTAAGCAATACCTGCAAGTGACCAAACCAGGAATTATATTCGGAAACTTGATTTCTGTGATCGGTGGTTTTTTATTGGCTTCAAAAGGGTCAATTGATTACCCACTGTTCGTTGCGACTTTGCTGGGTGTATCACTGGTCGTGGCTTCTGGTTGTGTTTTTAACAACTACATCGACCGTGATATCGACCGTATCATGGAAAGAACGAAGAATCGCCCTTTAGTTAAAGGGTTGATTGATCCGAAAGTTAGCCTGATTTACGCTGCTGCATTAGGTATTGCTGGTATGGTGCTGCTACTTGTAGCAGCCAATGCTCTGGCAATGCTGCTTGCAGTTATCGGTTTCATTGTTTATGTAGGTATTTATAGCCTATATATGAAACGTAAATCCGTTTATGGCACACTGATTGGCAGTCTTTCAGGCGCGGCACCACCAGTTATCGGTTACTGCGCTGTTACGAATGAATTCGATATGGGTGCACTTATCCTATTATTGATATTCAGTTTGTGGCAAATGCCTCATTCTTATGCCATTGCTATCTTCCGCTTTAAGGATTACAAAGCCGCAAACATTCCTGTGTTACCGGTTATTAAAGGAATTTCCGTCGCGAAAACGCACATCTTCCTGTATATCCTAGCGTTTATGGTCGCAACATTAATGTTAGCTATCAGTGGATACGCGGGCTATAAGTACCTCATCGTAGGTGCAGCAGTCAGCTTATGGTGGCTAGGTATGGCAATTTCGGGCTTCAAAACCGAAAATGACGACCGGGTCTGGGCAAGAAAACTGTTCATTTTCTCAATCGTAGCGATTACTTCATTGAGCGTAATGATGTCAGTTGACCCTATCGTTTCAAGCGATACTGTTATAGCTCTCGTCAGATAACTTATCTGTTTACTGATGATAACGATGTCTAAACGGCGGGCCTTCCCCGCCGTTTTTATTTGTCCCTAACTGCTTTTACAACTCACTTTTACTTATTCTGCCTATCCTTATGAATCTATTTTATGGTTAAATAGCCGCTTGCTATTGATAAGCTAGATATCAAATGCACTATTAAAATGCTAATAGGTTGAGATTAAAAACATATTGCCACAACATATACGTATTTATTCAACTTGTTGTATTTATTAATGTGTGACCTAACTAGCTGAGAGAAGTCAACACCGCTACAGCACGAAATATGAAGAATAAAAATGAATGATAACAAAATGACATCCGCAGAGCTTAGATCCACTTGGGGATTAGGCTCCGTTTTCTCCTTGCGAATGCTTGGAATGTTTATGGTATTACCTATTTTGACCAGCTATGGGATGCATTTACAAGGTGCTAGCGAGTTCTTAGTGGGTGTTGCTATTGGTATCTATGGCCTTAGCCAAGCCGTTTTTCAAATCCCTTTTGGTTTAATGTCAGATAAAATTGGTAGGAAACCTTTAATTATTATTGGGTTAGTTATTTTTATTATCGGAAGTATCGTTGCAGCACTAAGCGATTCTATTTGGGGAATTATTATTGGGCGGGCTTTACAAGGCGCCGGAGCAATTTCTGCTGCCGTCATGGCATTACTTTCTGACCTAACTCGAGAGCAAAATCGCACTAAAGCCATGGCATTTTTAGGTATTAGTTTCGGTTTAACTTTTGCTATCGCCCTCGTACTTGGCCCAATTATCGCTAATTGGGTTGGTTTAAGTGGCTTATTTTGGGGGATAGCGCTACTTGCAGTTGGTGCTATTGCAGTGACTGTTTTTGTTGTTCCTAATACTAATACTCATGTCTTAAATCGTGAGTCTGCATTTGTGCAAGGTAATTTAAAAGCGGTTTTAATGCACCCCCAATTACTCAAATTAAATATAGGGATCCTCAGCTTACACACCCTACTGATGTCCAGTTTTGTTGCTCTGCCTCTTATCATGACTGACTCTGGCTTTTTAGCGAAAGACCATTGGAAAGCCTATTTAGTCACAATGTTAATCGCTTTTGTCACCGTACTTCCTTTCATTATTTATGCGGAAAAATACCGCAAAATGAAACAAGTCTTCTTATTCTGTATTGCAGTTTTAGCATTGGCCGAAATTACCTTATGGTTTTCTGGCAATCACTTATGGGTGATTTTCTTAGGTATTCAACTATTTTTTATCGCTTTCAATATCATGGAAGCCATTTTACCATCACTAATAAGCAAGGAAGCACCTGCGGGTTATAAAGGAACTGCCATGGGCGTTTACTCCACCAGCCAGTTTTTAGGCGTTGCCATTGGGGGGATTGTTGGTGGGTGGTTATATAGTTTTGAAGGGGCTAGTACCGTTTTTATTGGTGGTTTAATTTTGACCATTATCTGGTTTATCATTAGCCTGACCATGCAGCAGCCTCCTTATGTCAGCAGTATTCGTATTGAATTACCCAACCATATTGGAGATACAAGAGCCCTTGAGAAAAAGTTACAAGCTCAAGAAGGGGTGATGGAAGCGCTTGTCGTTGATGAGGAATTTAGTGCTTATGTTAAAGTTGATAGAAAAATCATCAATCGAGAACAACTTGAAGCATTAATAAATCAGTAAAAATTAGCCCGCTATCGCGGGCTGAGGTTGTTGACAAAGCAGGATAAAAGCGTGGTTTTTCCCGCTTTGTGTTATCAGCCGAAAATCAATAAATTGATTTTCCTAGTTTATTTTCAAAACCTATTAGACTTGCCGCCAAACATAATATGTTTGTCAGCAGTCTGAGCCCGCTATCGCGGGCTTTAAATGAATGCTTGAAAAATAACTAATCGCGGAAGTTATTAAATTGAAAAGGTTGGCCTAAGTTCCCGCCACGTACTAATGCCATAACCGATTGTAAATCATCACGGGCTTTGCCCGTCACACGTACTTGGTCACCTTGAACTTGTGCTTGAACTTTCAGTTTACTGTCTTTAATTAATTTAACGATTTTTTTAGCAGTTGCAGCATCAATACCTTGCTTGAACGTAACTTCAACGCTATAGGTTTTTCCACTATGAACAATATCTTCTGGCACATTCAATACAGCACCATCAATACCGCGTTTTGCCATTTTTTCTCTTAAGATATCAACTAACTGGAGTACTTGGAAATCAGACTCGCTAGTGATTTTAACTGATTCATTTTTGTCATTTAGCTCAAAACTAGCTTCGACATTTTTAAAATCCCAACGGCTGGTTAACTCACGCTGCGCATTTTCCACCGCATTACGTACTTCATTCATTTCCACTTCAGATACAATGTCAAATGATGGCATAGCTAGAACCTCACTGATAATTTTTAGACTGTGCGCATGATAACGTTTTTATTCACATCACTTCAAGTTATCAGGGTCTGTGATACTTCGTTAACTACAACTTCGTATCGTAAAAGGTTATAATGATAAGAGATCACTTCCGCCTTACCTTATAAGACGTTAAAGTCCCATTTTCAAAGGGGAAACAATGAAAATAACTCTAATTGGTTGTGGTGCGATAGGTAAACTGTGGCTTGCTTCACTTGCAATACAAGGGCATGAAATACAAGGTTGGCTACGTGTTGCACAGTCTGATTTATTCGTCGATGTTAATGAACCTGATGGGCGTAGTTTCCGAGAGCTGATTCCTTGTAATAATATTAACCACTTGCAAACCAGTGAGTTGATCATTGTTTGTTTAAAAGCATGGCAAGTTTCTGACGCTTTATTACCTTTGATTAATACTATCCCAGAAAATACGCCTATTCTATTACTGCATAATGGCATGGGGACGATTGAAGAGCTGGCGCCTTTACGTCATCCTATCTTAGCGGGCGTCACAACCCATGCAGCTTGGCAAGAAAATAACCAAGTATTTCATGTCGCAAATGGCATCACACATATCGGCGCTATCAATTCCCAAGCACAAGCTTACTACCCAATAGCAGATATCTTGCATGAAGCCTTACCTGATGTAGCTTGGCATAATAATATTTTAACCACTTGCTGGCGTAAATTGATTGTAAACTGTGTCATTAACCCCCTTACCGTCGAACATGACTGTAAAAATGGTGAATTAATCCAACATTCCACACAGATATCTCGGATCATTGATGAAATATGTCATGTTATGGCGGCAGAAGGGCTGCATACGGATAAAGCAGAACTGACTGAGTATATTTACGGCATTATCAATAATACCACTGATAACTATTCCTCTATGTTACAAGATATGCGAAATAATCGCCGTACAGAGATTGATTACATCACTGGCTTTTTAATCAAACAAGCACGAGCTCATGGGATCAGTACACCTGAAAACGTTCGCCTTTATCATTTAGTCAAAAATAGAGAACAACAATATGACGACTTCCGCTCTAATTTGCATCGCTCATGGGAGTGAAGAAATTGAATTTACCATTACTGCTGATTTATTAGTTAGAGCAGGCATTAATGTGACCTTAGCGAGTGTGACGGAAGACGGTTCTTTAACCATTACCGCTTCACGAGGCCTAAAAATTATTGCCGATACCCCATTGATTAAAGTCGCTGATGAGCCTTTTGATGCCATTGTGCTGCCCGGTGGTATAGCGGGCGCAGAAACGTTCCGCGATAGCCCACTGGTGGTTGAAAAAGTTCGCCGTATGCATCTTGATGGTAAAATCGTAGCAGCTATTTGTGCAGCACCAGCGCTTGTACTTGAATATCACCAATTGTTTCCACTAGGTAATATGACCTGTTTTCCATCAATGAAAGATAAAATCGCAGCTCATAAATGGGTCGATCGCCGAGTTTACTTTGATGAACGTGTCAATCTATTAACTAGCCAAGGGCCCGCCACTTCTTTTGACTTTGCATTAAAGTTAATTGAACTATTGGCAGGCCGAAAGACTGCAGCCCAAGTTGCCACTCAACTCGTTTTACCTAATGGTATTAACGATTATTTAGAAGATTAAATATAAAACTCATTATAAAAAACGAATTAGAAATATAACTTAACTTATTGAATAATAAAAATTAAACAGCAAAAAAAATCTGTGTTTAGAGTACTTTTTTGCTATGATTGCCGCGGGTGCTTGGATCATTTGGTTCAAGCATTAGTGAGAGCCAAAAAGACGAAAGCCCCGAATTTAGATGTTAATCTTAATCCGAGGCAGTCTCCAACTCACACAATTGGATTCTGTCTCCTTTTAGAAAAGGAGTCAAGAGGAATGGCCAAAATTGCCCTTCTGGGGCTAGTTACCGTGTGTCTGACGGTATTGTGTTTTTCGTTATTGATGCAAGAAAGACTGTGCTCTTTCAGTATCAGCAGCGGAAACACGCTGGTTCAAGCTACGTTATCCTGCGATAACTAGTCTTGTGGGGGAAATTTCCCCCACATTTCTCTCTGATTGTGAGTTGGTGATACAAGCACCCTGTTTTAAGTTATGGGCGATAAACCTTTATATTTTCATAACCTTGTTCTTTTAGGTATAGCGCTTGCAAGCGGCTCATTACCCCACGGTCACAATATAATAAATAGGTTTTATCTTTTGGTAAGTCACCAAATTGCGTACTCAACTTATAGAATGGAATGTGCTTAATTTCCATTCCATCTACATTCAGTGGTTTGTCTTCGAATTCATCAATTGAACGAATATCTAAAATCACTTCATTTTCAATTGAAAGCTCACTCACCATTTCAATTTCAGGAACTTTTTCAAGACTTTCTTGTGCAATTTGTCGAATATCTATATTTTGAGCTTGCTCAACAACAGACTCTAAAATACTAAAATCAAAATTGGCCTCTTCCGCTTCAATCCGCGCTTTCACCGCTTTAACTGTTGGGCTTTTTGAGATTACACCACAATATTCAGGCATGGTTTTTGCGAAATCTTCAGTACCAATTTGGCGAGCTAACTTAATAATATGTTCTTTATCATGGGAAATTAGCGGCCTTAATACGAGGGTATCAGAAGCATTATCAATTAAACGCAAGTTTGTTAAAGTCTGGCTTGATACCTGCCCCAGAGCTTCACCTGTGACAATCGCCTGCACACCATAACGCTCAGCAACTTTCGATGCTGCTCTTACCATCATACGTTTGAGCACAACGCCCATTTGGCCATCATCCACTTTTTCTAAAATTTCAGCCACAACTGGCTCAAAATTTACAGCAATAAAACGGACTTTATGGGAGCTACCAAAACGGTTCCACAGATAATGTGCAATTTGCTTCACACCAATTTCATGCGCAGCTCCGCCTAAATTAAAGAAGCAGTAGTGAACACGACAGCCACGGCGCATCAACATATAGCTCGAGACACCTGAATCAAAACCACCGGAAATGAGTGACAACACATCCTCTTGGGTCCCTATAGGGAAACCACCAATGCCTTCAATACGTGCTTTAACTAAGATAAGTTTATCATCTTCGATTTCTAAGTGAATCGTGGTGTCAGGGTCTTTAAGCTTAACTTTTGCAGATGCAATGTGCTGGTTTAACCCACCACCGATATAGCGTTCAGCATCGATGGATGAAAACTCATGTTTACCACGACGTTTCACCCGCACACAGAATGTTTTATTTTCTAATGACTCGCCATAGGCTTCGTGTGTCATTTCGTAAATATGATGCAGACTAGTAAACGGTTTTTCTTCCACTTCGAGAATATGGTGAATACCTGGGATACGCCCTAGCATGTCACAAATTTCATCGTGTTTTGTTTCCCCCTTCACACGCACTTCAATGTTATCCCAATTACGGACAACCGAAATTTCTTCGCCAAGTGGTTTAAGCACGTTACGGATATTACTGGTCAAAATTTTAATGAAACGTAGCCTAACAGTTTGGCTTTTAATGGTAATTTCTGGGAATAACTTAATGATAAACTTCATAATAGCTGCATGTTCATGGTGGTTGGGGGCAAACGAATGTGCCTTAACAGAGACACATGACACGTTACCAATTGTCAATAATGAGGCGTATTATAACACTATCTTGCGGGTTGAATCTAAAAACCCCAATAATAAATTGTAACCGTAGCAAGACTGCGTTAGTCTGCTGAATATTTAAAACCCATCGAATTAACTGATCCCACATTAGTGGTTAAATATTATGGCTAAAGAAAAAACTCAGCAAGTTCCAACTGTTAGTTTTGAAAACTCGCTTCAAGAGCTAGAGCAGATCGTCGCTCGCCTAGAATCAGGTGATCTTCCCTTAGAAGATGCCCTTAATGAGTTTGAACGTGGTGTTCAAATTGCTAAGCAAGGTCAAAAAGTACTACAGCAAGCTGAGCAACGTGTACAAATTTTGCTAAGTGATGACGAAAATAAACCTCTAGCCGATTTTTCACCTGATACAGAATAAATTATGTCTGAACAACATTTAGATAGCTTTACGCAGCAACAAAAGCAAGCCTACGACAGAGTCAATCAATACCTATTAGATGCCTTAAACGCACTGCCGTTTGCAGACCTTCCACTTGCACAAGCAATGCGTCATGGCACATTATTAGGTGGAAAACGCTTACGCCCATTTTTAACTTATGTCGTCGGTTCTATGTTTGGTGTTAGCCAAGAAAACCTTGATGTCCCAGCTGCCGCAGTCGAATGTATTCATGCTTATTCATTAATCCATGATGATTTACCTGCAATGGATGATGATGATTTGCGTCGTGGCCAACCGACTTGTCATATTAAGTATGGTGAAGGCAATGCGGTACTTGCTGGAGATGCATTGCAAACATTGGCGTTCCAATTACTGTCATCTGCACCAATGCCAGATGTAACAGACAAAGACCGCATAGCCATGATTGCAGAGTTATCATATGCAAGTGGTTTAGCGGGGATGTGTGGTGGGCAAGCTCTTGATTTAGATGCAGAAGGAAAACAAGTCGGCCTTGAATCTCTCGAGCGCATTCATCAACATAAAACAGGGGCATTGATTCGTGCTGCAATCCGTCTTGGTGCTTTTGCGGCAGGTGAAAAAGGTCAACAATTGTTACCTGTTTTAGATAAATATGCACAATCCATCGGTCTTGCCTTTCAAGTACAGGACGATATCCTAGATGTTATCGGTGATAGTGAAGTCACGGGTAAACGCCAAGGAACTGATGCCGAACATGAAAAAAGTACCTATCCATCGCTATTAGGGCTTGAAGCGGCGCAGAAAAAAGCACGTGAGCTATATCATGATGCAATAGATGCTTTAGAGACACTCCAGTCCCATGGATATAATATAGAAATGTTAAGCGCTTTAGCTAATTTCATTATTGAACGTAAAAGCTGACAATATGCTTTGCCTTTTGGCTACAAGAAGATCGATAATTACGGCAATTTATTACCCTAATGTATCTTCGAATCATTCCTATAACACAACAAAATAGATGGATGACTTCTTAATCACTCGAGAGTTATAGGCAGACGATAAACGAAGGCAACCCAACAGCACATAGAGGCTTTATGCAGCTAAATACTGAAAATAGTCATTTTGTTATGGCTAAGTAAGTTGGGTTTTTTATTAATTATAAGTGAGCAACTAATGAGTATTGATATCGCTAAATATCCAACGCTAGCCTTGGCAGAGACACCAGATGAGCTTCGTCTGTTGCCTAAAGAGAGTTTGCCCAAGCTTTGTGATGAACTCAGACAATTTTTACTGAGTAGCGTAGGTCGCTCTAGCGGTCACTTTGCTTCTGGTCTTGGCGCTGTTGAGCTCACCGTCGCACTACATTATGTCTATAAAACGCCGTTTGATAACCTTGTGTGGGATGTCGGCCACCAAGCCTACCCACATAAAATATTAACGGGGCGCCGTGACCGTATTGATACCATTCGTCAAAAAAATGGTTTACATCCCTTTCCATGGCGTGAAGAAAGTGAATATGACATTTTAAGCGTTGGCCATTCCTCAACATCCATTAGTGCCGGTTTAGGCATGGCCATTGCCGCAGAAAAAGAAAAACAAAACCGTAAAACGGTTTGTGTGATTGGTGATGGCGCCATTACCGCAGGAATGGCATTTGAGGCGATGAACCATGCTGGGGATGCTGCACCTGACATGTTGGTTATCTTAAATGATAACGAAATGTCTATTTCAGAAAATGTTGGCGCACTAAACAACCACTTAGCTCACTTGCTTTCTGGAAAGCTCTACACAACATTGCGTGAAGGTGGAAAAAAAGTTTTTTCTAACATGCCGCCTATTAAAGAGCTACTGAAAAAGACAGAAGAACACATTAAAGGCATGGTCGTACCGGGGACCATGTTTGAAGAATTAGGTTTTAACTATATTGGCCCTGTTGACGGCCATGATGTTGTTGCCTTAGTTCAAACGTTAAAAAATATGCGTGATTTAAAAGGCCCGCAATTTTTACATATCATGACCAAGAAAGGCCGGGGTTATGAGCCAGCAGAAAAAGACCCTATTAGCTGGCATGCTGTTCCTAAATTTGACCCAAGTACCTTCACTTTACCTAAAAGCAAAGAGACGGGGCCAACATTCTCTAAAATCTTTGGGGATTGGCTGTGTGAAGAGGCCAAAGACGATAGCAAGCTGATGGCTATCACCCCTGCGATGCGTGAAGGGTCTGGTATGGTTCGGTTTTCTAAAGAATTCCCAGAGCAATACTTCGATGTCGCGATCGCGGAGCAACATGCTGTCACCTTTGCGGCAGGCCTCGCCATTGGTGGCTATAAGCCTATTGTTGCTATCTATTCCACTTTCTTGCAACGCGGTTATGATCAAGTCATTCATGATGTGGCTATCCAAAAGGTACCTGTCATGTTTGCAATTGACCGGGCAGGCATTGTTGGGGCTGATGGACAAACTCACCAAGGTTCTTTTGATATTTCATTCCTGCGCTGTATACCAACCATGGTTATTATGGCTCCAAGTGATGAAAATGAGTGCCGCCAAATGCTGCATACTGGCTACCATTACCAAGATGGCCCATGTGCGGTTCGTTACCCTCGAGGTACAGGAACAGGCGCTGAATTACAGCCATTATCACCACTGCCTATTGGTAAAGGTATTATTCGTCGCCAAGGTGAAAAAGTCGCTATCTTATGTTTTGGCACATTATTAAGCCACGCATTAGTTGCTGCTGAGCAACTTAATGCAACTGTTGTTGATATGCGCTTTGTGAAGCCTTTAGACGAAGCGCTTATCCTTGAAATGGCCAATACTCATGATGTACTTGTCACTCTCGAAGAGAATGCCATCATGGGTGGAGCAGGTAGCGGTGTGAATGAATTCTTAATGCATGAGAAAAAAATCATTCCAACCTTAAACCTTGGCTTACCTGACTATTTTATTTCTCAAGGTACCCAAGAAGAACTTATTGCTGAACTGGGCTTAGATTCCACAGGTCTTGTTAATTCTATTAATAACTACTTAGCCAAATAATTTTTATCTCTAGGAGGGCATTGCATCAACACGCAATGCCCTATTCAATCACAAAGCCAATCACTCTTATTCTCTTTCTTAATATATTAGAAAATTATTTAACTCTTTGTAATTGCTTACTCGCTAATATTCAATTAAAAAAATCACCCATGTCACATTTTTATTATATTTCAAGATCATTATAATCAAATATAAAACCAAATATAATCAGTTTATCTACAACGATATTCAGTTATTTACCTAGAATCTGAATATAAACAAAACTTTTGTCTTGAATGTAAATTTTCACAATAAAGGCATGCAAATTATTTTAAAATCTATTAATATGAACTTTGTCACTGTATGACGGCGTAATTTAGGCTCTGAATTATATTCGACACCTATCATTATGAAATATAAGTTTTCATATTAAAATAATGATAATTAACATTAAAAACGAATATATTATTTTAACAATTTTAACCAAAAGTTAATAATTAATTATTTTGTTTTCTTAATTAACAAACCAGGAAACAAATAAACGCTATTCCAACTACAATTTGCATATAGTTTCTTTTTATTTAGCCAATTTTAATAAATAGATTTGGGAGCGCTTATGTGTGGACAATATATTAATGAACCCTTGTATTTATCTATCGCAAACTGGGTAATGAAACAAGGCCATTGGACTACAGCTAGAGAAATATCTAATCACTTTGATATTCCGCATCCTAATGCTGTCAATATTGTTTCTTATATTTTATCTGATGTTGCTGAAATTCAGTGTGAAGTAAAAATGATCCCAAATAAATTATCGGGACGAGGCTGCCAATGTCAGCGGCTTATTAAAGTTAAGAAAATTGATAACCAGCTTTATGCACGTTTAAGAAATCATCAAGCTGAAAAAGTCACTATCGATTCTCCTATAAAAGCAGCCTCTATGCCACCAAGTGAATTAAATCGAGAGCAAAAATGGCAATGGATGCTATCAAAAGCACAACGTCGTTAAACCTATTTCTTAGCTTCACATCAATAAAAAACGCAGACTTCACTATCTGCGTTTTTTATTTTACGGCCTTTTTGTGAATCATTGCCCCTTAGGTTTTACATCCGTTGTACCAAATAATTGGGGTCGATTAGCTTCAAGCTCTATTAGTGGCTGGGTTTCCTGTAAGTGTTGCTGATACCGGCACGCTAGGTCTTGATATTCCTTAGTATTTAACTGCTTCCAATGCAGTTCTTCATCAGTCACTAAGCGTAAAAAACGGGCTGGACTTCCGACTAACATCTGACGGTATTCTCCTTGAAACCCAGCTTTAACAAAACTCATCGCAGCAACAATGCTTTGTTCGCCGATGACAGCACCGTCCATGATCACACTATTCATACCGACTAAAGCATCACGACCAATAATACATCCGTGCAAAATAGCACTGTGACCTATGTGTCCGCACTCATGGACAATCGTTTCAACATCACTATAGCCATGCATAATGCAACAGTCCTGAATATTTGCCCCTTTTTCTATGATCAAACGACCATAGTCCCCACGCAAAGAGGCGTTAGGCCCGACAAACACTCCTTCACCGATAATCACATCACCAATCACTACCGCTGATGGATGTACATATGCGGTGGGATGAACAACTGGGATCACCCCTTCAAAAGCGTAAAAACTCAAGATTCACCTCACTGCTAGCGTACTAGCGCCCTTTCCAACTCGGTGAACGTTTTTCGGAAAACGCCAGCGGGCCTTCTGTTGCATCTTCTGAGTGTAAAACCGCAGGGTAGTTTTTCAGCACGCCGCTACGCATAAGTTTATACCCCTCTTCAACTGTAAGTTCACCTGTAGCGCGGAAAATTTCTTTCAGTGCAGCGACAGCAAGTGGCGCACTTTGGGTGATTTGTTCTGCAAGTTCACGGGCTTTATCCATCAGACTCTCAATAGGCACTACATCGTTAGCAATTCCCCAACGTAATGCTTCCTGCGCATCCATTCGTCTGCCGGTCATCACCATTTCATTCACGATTGGCGCAGGTAAAATTTTAGGTAAACGTAAAACACCACCGCTATCCGGAACAATCCCGAGTTGGACTTCAGGTAATGCGAAACTGGCATTTTCAGAACAAATAATCATATCTGCCGCTAAAGCCAGTTCAAAACCACCGCCAAACGCATATCCATTCACCGCAGCAATAACAGGTTTGTTTAAATTAAAAATTTCAGTCAAACCGGCAAAGCCTCCTGGACCAAAATCAGCATCAGGTGCTTCACCTTCCGCCGCAGATTTTAAATCCCAACCCGCAGAGAAAAATCTCTCTCCTGCCCCGGTAATAATGGCGACACGCAGAGAAGGGTCATCGCGAAAATTAAGGAAAACTTCTCCCATTTTGAAACTAGTTTTTGCATCTATTGCATTTGCTTTAGGTCTATCGAGCATGATTTCTAAAATAGCGCCATTTCGAGTGATTTTTAATGATTCGCTCATAATATAATCCTTTCTTCGTCGTGCAGTGACGCTTCAGGTTGCACATGTGCAGCCCGAAAATGTATGCAAAATTAATCAAGTTTGTCGATTATTGCAGATATTTTTTCAATACTTTTCCAGAACAGTTACGCGGTAAATCTTTACGTACCTCAACACACGTTGGCACCTTAAATTTCGCCATTTGTTTTTCACAAAAAGCAAAAAATTCTTCCTGAGTTAAGGTTTCCCCTTCTTCAAGCACAATAAAGGCTTTAATCGCTTCATCTCGGATATCATCCACAATACCAATCACCGCAACATCGACAATGGCAGGATGTGAGGCGATAATATTTTCGATTTCACTGCAAGAGACATTTTCTCCACCGCGTTTGATCATATTGCTACTTCTATCGACAAAATAGAAAAAGCCGTCTTTGTCTTGGTAAGCAAAGTCACCCGTATGCATCCATCCCGCTTCGTCAAAGGTTTTTGCTGTCGCTTCAGGGCTGTTGTAATACTCTTTAAAGAGGGTTTTACCACGTTCACCTTTTACACAAAGCTCACCAATAACCCCTGTTCCGACAGGTTGGTTATTTCTATCCCGAATTTGAGCTTGATAACAAAAACCAGGGCGGCCAATGGATGGCCAACGACGCATATCGCCAGGCCTATCACCAATCAAACCAACTATCGTCTCCGTCATTCCATACGAAGTTAAAAACCGCTTCACCCCAAAACGGGCCATAAACTGGTCGCGTTCTTCTTCACTTAAATTGAGGTAAAACATGGCTTCTCGTAAACAATGATCTTTTTCGTTATCCGCCAGCGGCTGGCTTAATAATGTGCGGATCATCATTGGGATAAGTTCGACGACAGTCGCTTTGTATTTCACCACTTGTTGCCAAAAACGGCGTGCGCTGTATTTCTCTAATAAAACAAACGTAGCACCGGCAGAAAATGCAGCCATAGAAGCCGTACATTGGCAATCAATATGAAAAGCAGGCATGACCGTTAAATAAATATCATCGGAGCGCAAGCTGTTTTGCCAAGAAGAGTAATAACCCGCAAAGCGGAGGTTATAGTGAGTAATAATCACCCCTTTAGGTTTCGAGGTGGTACCAGAAGTAAATAAAATTTCGGCCGTATCCTCGACATGCAATTCAACCACCTGAGTCAACTGCGTATGTTGTTGTGACTGCTCAAGCCAAAAGTCAGAAATATGCTCTACGGGTTCAATTTGCGTTTCTGTAATCAAAAAAATATGTTCTAAGCTGGTCGCTTCATCAGCGAATACTTGTTGATAAATATCTAAGAAAGAGGAGCAAGTTACCACCATTTTGGGTTGGCAGTTCTGCATGATCCAGGCACTTTCACTGTATTTATAACGCGCATTAATTGGGACCATAATCGCCCCAATTTTAGCCAAGCCAAACCAGCAAAAGAAAAATTCAGGGCAATTATCTAAATGTAAAGCCACTTTATCGCCTTTTTGAATGCCATAAGCTAAAAAGAGATTGGCGGTGCGATTAATTTGCTGGTTCATTTCTAAATAGCTGAACTTGCTAACCTTTCCATCGCAGGATTCAAAGATAAGCGCCTGACTGTTACCGTGGGTGACTGCTAAGTCATCCCACATTTGACGCAAATTTTGTTTACCGATTACATCCATTAATTGTTACCCATCATTTCCCTGATGAATACTCAGTTCAATAGTCATCATTGCCCTGAGTACCCATTCAATTAATCAACTATTTTGGCTAGCCCTTTATCGACTAACCCCCGAATATCAGTTTCGCTGTATCCAATGTTTTTTAAGATATCTGTCGTGTCCATACCGTGTGATGGCATGCCTCGCCAGATTTGTCCGGGGTTATTTTTGAATTTAGGCATGACATTAGGACCACGGCAGGTTTTTCCTTCCATTGTTTGCCAACTGGTAATAGATTCGCGTGCAATGTATTGAGGATTGGTTTCTAGCTCAGGAATCGTAAGGACTTTGGCGCTAGCAATATTCAATTCCGCGAGTCTTGCTAACACTTCATCAATCGAACGTGAACCTAGCCATTCATCGAGTTTTTCTTCCACTAAAGGCCCATAAGGGCATTCCACACGGTGAATTAGCTGTGTGCCTTCCGGTATTTCTGGTGTACCTAACAGATGCGCTAACCCAATATCTTTGAAAATTTCCTGAATTTGCGTGATGCCGACAATTTCCATCACGATATAACCATCTTTACAGCTATAGAGACCACAACCTGCGTAATAGGGGTCTTTCCCTTTTGTCATACGTGGGCAGATTTCTCCACCATTAAAGTAGTCCATCATGAAGTATTGCCCCATACGCAACATCACTTCATACATGGCAACGTCAATACTTTCACCTTTTCCGGTTTCACGCGCTTTATACAATGCCGCGAGAGCCGCTGTTGTGGCGGTCATGCCAGAAAAATAATCTGCGGTATACGGGAAAGCAGGCATTGGCTGGTCTTTATCACCGTTTTGGATTAGATAGCCGCTGAAAGCTTGAGCGATGGTGTTATAAGCTGCAAGGTTGGTATATTGTGGGTCACCGTACTGCCCGAAACCGGATAAGTGTGCAATGACCAGTTTAGGGTTATGTTCCCAAAGTACTTCATCCGTGATACCACGGCGAGCAAATGCGGGGCCTTTACTCGCTTCAATGAATATATCTGTGGTTTCCATTAGTTTCAAAAATGCGTCACGTCCTTCATCCTTGAAAATATTCAATGACAACGCACGTAAATTACGTCGTGACAGCTGAGGGTAGTTGGGTTGAACGCGAATAGTGTCTGCCCAAGCGACATTTTCTATCCAGATCACTTCAGCGCCCCATTCTGCAAACATTTGCCCTGCAAATGGGCCAGCAATTTCAATTCCTGAAAATACCACTCTAACCCCAGCTAGAGGGCCAAATTCTGGCATAGGTAGATGCTCTGCCATGTTGTTATCTCCTGTGAAGCAGGGTTGGCCTTCCCTTGAAAGCCATCCCATTACGTTCAGTTATTAGCGGTATTGTTTTAGTACGCTACGGCCTAATGTCAGTATTTGCATTTCATCTGAACCGCCTGATACGCGATCCACACGCAGATCACGCCAGAAACGGGCGATCCGGTGCTCACCTGCAATTCCTACACCACCGAGTACTTGCATCGCAGAGTCCACGACTTCAAATGCCGCATTTGCACAGAAGTATTTACACATTGCTGCATCTCCAGAGGTGATCAATCCATTGTCACTCTTCCATGCAGTTTCATATAACATGTTGCGCATTGAATTGAGCTTGATCGCCATATGTGCAAATTTTTCTTGAATTAACTGAAAACGGCCAATGGCTTCACCAAATTGAACACGCTGGTTAGCATAACGAGCCGCATCTTCGAACGCGCACATCGCAGTACCATAGTTAGTTAAGGCCACTAAGAAACGTTCATGATCGAACTCTTCTTTTACACGGTTAAAACCATTACCTTCTCGACCAAACATGTCCTTTTCATCAAGTTCGACATTATCAAAAGTGATTTCACAACAGCTATCCATGCGTAAACCCAATTTTTCAAGTTTGTTCACCTTGATACCTGGTTTGCTCATATCTAAGAACCATTCGGTGAAAACAGGTTTGTCTGGTGAATCCGCATCACGGCTCATCACCACAATGTATGGGGTGTAAGCACTACTGGTGATAAAACATTTACTACCGTTCAAATACACTTTGCCATTACGGCGTTGGTAAGTGGTTTGTAGGCTACCTACGTCAGAGCCAGCCCCCGGTTCAGTGATCGCCGAGTTCCACATTTGTTTACCCGTACCGCGGAACGCCATGATTTTATCAATCTGCTCTTGAGTTCCTTCTCTTAGCACTGTATTAAAACCGCCCGGTAGTTGGTACAGCACATAGGTTGGTGCTCCCAGGCGACCCAGCTCCATCCATACCGCAGCAACGGTGATAAACCCTGCATCTAAGCCGCCATGTTCTTCTGGGATCAGCAGGTTATCGATTTCCATATCCGCTAACGCTTTTACAAAGCGTTCAGGATACTTACTGTCGCGGTCACATTCAGCGAAATAGCTTTCCCAGTTTTCACTGGCCATCAGTTCACGGATCCCTGCGACAAACAGCTCCTGCTCATCATTCAATCTAAAATCCATATCAATAACCTCTTAAATGTTGTTTCTGAGTAAATTAGTCATTTTTCCAATGCACTTTGGCATCTTTAATAAAGGAGAGCGTTACCATGATGTTGACGAAAAAAAGTGGGCATCCTCCGGCAATTATCGCTGTTTGAATGGGTTTTAATCCGCCTAACGCCAGCAAAACAATGCCGATAACACCGACTAAGACAGACCAACCGATGCGCACTAACAATGGCGGCTCATCACCATCTTTCACTGCGCGACAAGTCGACATAGCGAGGGTGTAGGAACAGGCATTAATGAGTGTCACAGTGGCGATAAAGCAGAGGATGAAGAAGCCCCAAATTGTTACAGTGCTCAAAGGTAAGGCAGCCCATGTTTCAATGATGGCGCGCGCAACGCCGAATTCTTCAATTAGTTTGGGAACATTAATAATATTTTGGTCAACAAGTTGGAGTGTGTTACTCCCTAAAATAGTCCAAATTAACGTTGTTCCCGCCGTCAAGCCTGCCACCATCCCGATACACAACTCACGGACGGTACGGCCTTTAGAAATACGCGCGAGGAAGATACACATTTGAATGGCATAGATAACCCACCATGCCCAGTAAAACACTGTCCAGCCTTGTGGGAAGCCACTTTTACCTACCGCATCGGTATAAAACAGCATGCGAGGCATATACATCATTAGGACACCGATAGAATCGGTGAAATAGTTCACAATGAAGCTAGCGCCACCAACAATAAATACCCATCCCAACATCAAGAAACTCAGGTAGCTACGGACGTCACTCGCAATTTTCACCCCTTTTTGCAGGCCGAAAGCCACACAAATTGCATTTAGGATGATCCAACAGAAAATGATGATGGCATCAAGTTGTAAGGTATGAGGAATACCAAATAAATATTGAATACATTCAGTAACTAACGGTGTTGCTAATCCTAGACTAGTTCCCATTGCTAATATCAACGCAACGAGATAGAAGTTATCAACAAGCGTACCAAACCACCCGTTTACCCGTTTTTCCCCTACCAGAGGAACTAGCGTACTACTTGGACGAATAACATCCATTTTGCGCACAAAGAAGAAATAACCGAATGCGACAGATAAGAAGCTATAGGTCGCCCATGGGAGTGGTCCCCAGTGAAATAGGCTGTATGCAAGCCCAATATTTTTGGCCTCATTTGAATAAGATTCAAAGCCAAAAGGCGGTGCAGAAACGTAATAATAGATTTCAATCGACCCCCAAAACAGCACGGCGGCCGAAGTACAAGATGCGAACATCATGAAAATCCAGCTTGCTCGGCTAAACTCAGGCTTCTCTTCTCCTAGGCGTTTCTTAGCGTATGGCCCTAAAATCAACCAAAACCAGCCACCAAACATCACGACCATATACCACTCAAATGCCCAGCCCCACACATTGGTGACATAGCTGAAAACTTGGTTGATAACTTCATTTGAAGCATCAAGGTCACGGACAGTTAACCAACACAATAGTCCAACAATGATCAACGGCGGAAAAAAAACCTTAGGTTCTATTCCACCTTTTTTATTTTCTTTGCTCATAGTTCGATCCCAATTTATTATTTAATACATAAGTTTTAAAATAGATATTATTCTCAATACCTAATACATAACCTCATACTTACATTTATTTAAAACTTATATTTATTATTAAATCCCGAGAAACCTAATTAAGTATTAATTCAAATTCTATCTAAATCATGTCTAGTCCCCATTAACAATTCTGTTATTAAGGTCACAATATTATTCGTGATAAATAATTGTTATTGTTTTTTCTATTTAAAATAACTCTAAATACCAATAAATACATAGAGATAAAATATTGTGTAACGTTAATGTTATTAAATACCTTCAGTATTGGTGATTCAGGTAGCAATATTGAACATTTCATTGATAACTAGGTGATTTTTATAATATTGGTGAGTAGGGTATCAGTATGAGTAATTAAACTCCCTTTAATTTAAGGTTTTCAATATTGGTGACTTAGGTTTTATTTTTAAATATCCAGATCATGATAATTATATAATCCGAAACCGAAACGGATCATATTTATTAATATTATTTTAGGAGATGTAATGAATATTATTACATGCTATAAATCTGTTCCTGATGAACAAGATATTATTGTAAATAGCTCAGATGGTTCTTTAGATTTTTCACGTGCCGATACCAAAATCAGTCAATATGATTTAAATGCAATTGAAACTGCCAACCAAATAAAAGCGCAGCAAGCAGACAGCAAAGTAATTGCGTTAAGTATTGGTGGTAAAGCACTCACGAATATGAAAGCACGTAAAGATGTGCTATCGCGTGGCCCAGATGAGCTGGTTGTTGTGATTGATGACCAACTTGAGCATGCACTGCCCCATCAAACTGCGATTACCCTTGGTGCCGCGGCACAGAAAGTGGGCTTTGATTTAATTATTTGCGGTGATGGTTCCGCAGATCTCAATGCACAACAAGTGAGTATTTTATTAGGTGAAACCCTGCAAGTTCCTGCCATTAATGGTGTGAAAAACATTGTTTCTATCACAGCCGATACGGTGATTGTAGAGCGTGAACTGGAAGACGAAATTGAAACGTTATCCCTTCCATTACCAGCCATTATCGCTGTTACCTCCGATATTAACGTTCCCGTTATTCCATCCATGAAAGCCATCTTAGGTGCTGCTAAAAAACCCGTCCAAACTTGGACGATGGCAGATATTGGCTTAGATAACGTTGCCGCATTATCGTCTCAATCTATCTCAGCGCCTAAACAAAAAGTTCGCCAGCGAATCATTATTGAAGGTGATGGAGATGACCAAATTGCGCAATTTGCAGAACATTTAAGAAAAATCATTTAATCGGAGGAGTTATGAGCAAATTATCAACCGTTTGGGTATTTAGTGACATGACTTCCCGTTTGCCTGAACTTATCGGCGGTGCTCTCACCCTTGGTGAGCAAGTCAATGTTTTCGCCCTAGATGAAGCGCAAAGCTCACAAGCTTTTCAACTTGGTGCGACCCAAGTTTTTCAATTAGCAGGTAAACCCGACGACCGTATTATTGAAGATTATGCAGACACTATCGTTTCAACCATCAAACAGCATGGTGATAAAGGTTTATTACTGTTACCGAATACCCGTAGAGGTAAATTACTAGCAGCACGCTTAGGGGCTAGACTACAAGCAGTCGTCTCTAACGATGCAACAGCAGTTACAATCGAATCTGGAAAACCTGCAATTAAACATATGGTTTACGGTGGTCTCGCCTTCGGTCAAGAGACTCTAGATAGCGCATTTTCAATTGCAACACTTACCTCTGGTACATTTGAAGCAGCCCCAAGTGATGCATCACGTAACGGCACGGCTCAAGCTACACAATGGGTCGAACCAAAACAATCTATTGTACGTACCTCGATTCAGAAAAAAGCAGGTAGCTCAGTTGAATTAGATAAAGCACGCTTAGTTGTCAGTGTAGGACGGGGTATTGGTAGTCAAGAAAACATCGCTATTGCTAAAACGCTTGCCGACACAATAGGTGCTGAAATCGCTTGTTCCCGCCCAGTCGCAGAAAATGAAAAATGGATGGAACATGAGCGCTACGTGGGTATTTCCAACTTAATGCTCAAACCAGAGCTTTATCTCGCTGTTGGCATTTCAGGGCAAATTCAACATATGGTCGGTGCAAATGGCGCACAAACTATCGTCGCTATCAACAAAGATAAAAATGCCCCTATTTTCCAATTTGCTGACTACGGGATAGTAGGTGATCTGTTCAAAATCTTACCTGCTTTAACGCAACAACTGGCGAAATAAACTCAATAACAGTGAGGCATTTTCCTCACTGTTTTAGTGACCTTTGGAGAAACTATGTCCGATGATATTTTTGATGCAATCATTGTAGGTGCAGGCCTAGCCGGCTCTGTGGCTGCATTGGTGCTTGCCCGTGAAGGTGCGCAAGTTCTCCTAATCGAAAGAGGAAACTACGCGGGCGGTAAAAACGTAACAGGTGGGCGAATGTATGCCCATAGCTTAGAACGCATTATTCCAGGCTTTACCCAAGAAGCGCCTATTGAGCGCATGATCACACGCGAAAAACTGTCGTTTATGACCGAAACTGGCGCTGTTACAGTTGATTTCCAAAATGGCTCAGAACAAAGCCCTGATGAAACGTCTTGGTCTGTACTACGCGGTAAATTGGATCCATGGCTAGTTGAACAGGCCGAAAATGCTGGTGCACAGTGTATTACGGGTATTCGAGTTGATAAGTTAGTTGAACGTGATGGCAAGGTCGTCGGTGTGGAGGCTGATGGTGATGTTCTTGAAGCTAAAGTGGTCATTTTAGCAGATGGTGTCAATTCACTATTGGCAGAACAACTTGGTATGACAAAACGCGTCAATGCAGAACATGTTGCCGTTGGGGTTAAAGAATTAATTGAACTACCAAAAGATGTGTTGTGCAACCGCTTTAATTTAAATGAGAACGAGGGCGTTGCTTGGCTATTTGCAGGCTCACCGACCGATGGCTTGATGGGCGGAGGCTTCCTTTATACCAATGAAGATACTATTTCTTTAGGTTTAGTCTGTGGCTTACACCACATCAAAGACGCTAAGAAATCTGTTCCGCAAATGCTTGAAGACTTTAAACAGCACCCCGCCGTTGCACCGTTGATTGAAGGCGGAAAAATGGTCGAATATGCCGCTCACGTTGTTCCTGAAGCAGGTTTAAAAATGCAGTCAGAATTAGTACGTGATGGGGTATTAATTGCTGGTGATGCGGCTGGTATGTGTATGAATTTAGGTTTTACTATTCGTGGTATGGACTTAGCTGTTGCCTCCGGTGAAGCGGCAGCAAAAGCCGTACTTAGCGCAATGAAAACCGACGATTTCAGCAAACAAAATTTAAATCAATACCTCACACTGCTCAACGAAGGCCCACTGCGGGACATGAAAATGTACCAAAAAATGCCTGAGTTTTTGGATAACCCGCGCATGTTTTCTGCTTACCCAGAAATGGCGGTTGGTATTGCCAAAAAACTCTTCACTATTTCAGATGAAGCTCCTGTGCCTTTACGTAAGACCATGTTACAACACGCGAAGAAAGTGGGCTTTATGAATTTGCTCAAAGATGGAATTAAAGGAGTCAGAGCAATATGAGTAATCCAGTCAACGTTGATGTCAAACTCGGCATTAATAAATTTAATGTCGATGAAGAAAACCCGCATATTGTGATAAAAGAGCATCCAGATATGAATGTGCTCGAAACATTAACTAAAGCTTGCCCAGCGGGATTATATAAAAAACAAGAGGACGGCTCAGTACGTTTCGATTATGCCGGTTGTCTTGAATGTGGAACCTGCCGCATTCTTGGCTTAGGTAGCGCATTAGAAAAATGGGAATACCCACGCGGCACTTTCGGTATTGAATTTCGTTACGGCTGATTTATTTAGCATAACTCTCGGAGCTAATAACTTCGAGAGTTTTCAAGCGGTTATTTACGCTGACACTGGGATGCATAATGAAACCAAAAAGTTTTGATGATATCCAATTTTCCTCCGTTCATCGGCGGATTATGCTTTGGGGCAGTGGAGGGCCTTTTCTGGATGGTTATGTATTAGTCCTGATCGGCGTTGCCTTAGAACAACTCACACCCGTATTAAGCTTAAGTAGTAAATGGATTGGCTTATTAGGCGCTGCAACATTAGCGGGCCTATTCATCGGTACTTCTCTATTCGGCTATATTTGCGACCAAGTCGGTCGTCGTAAAATGTTTTTAATTGATATTGTTGCCATTGGTGCTATTTCAGTGGCGACCATGTTTGTCTCAACACCGATGGAGCTGCTTATCATGCGGTTCTTAATCGGGATAGTAATAGGTGCGGACTACCCAATTGCAACGTCAATGATCACTGAGTTTTCCAATACCAAACAGCGCGCATTTGCTGTCGGGTTTATTGCGGCAATGTGGTATGTGGGTGCAACCTGTGCCAATCTCGTCGGTTATATGTTGTATGACGTGGAAGATGGCTGGCGCTGGATGCTTGGTAGCTCAGTGATCCCTTGTATTATCATTTTGATTGGTCGTTTTGATTTACCTGAATCACCTCTTTGGCTGATCCGCAAAGGGCGCGTTAAAGAATGCGAAAAAATGATGGAAAAGCTGTTTGGTCAGCCTGTGGTATTCGAAGCCGAAGAACAACAAAAAACACATTTCATCCAATTATTCACTAAGCGCCATTTTTCTTTTGTTCTATTCACTGCCATTATTTGGACCTGTCAAGTGATCCCGATGTTTGCAATTTACACCTTTGGCCCACAAATTGTTGGGCAATTGGGCTGGGATCAGGGGAAAAATGCCGCACTGGGTAACGTGGTTATTAGCTTATTCTTTATGTTAGGCTGTTTACCCGCGATGTATTGGTTAAATAAAATGGGCCGGCGGCCACTATTGATTGGTAGCTTTGCGATTATGACCCTTGCACTTGCCATACTTGGGCTATTCTCAAACCTCGGTATTTGCCTTGTGATTATTATGTTTGGCATTTACGCTTTCTTCTCCGGCGGGCCGGGTATTTTACAATGGCTCTACCCTAATGAACTGTTTCCAACAGATATTCGAGCCTCTGCCGTTGGGGTAATAATGTCCATCAGCCGTATTGGAACCATTTTTTCAACGTGGGCATTACCGCTGTTTATCACTAAATACGGTGTCAGTTCGGTGGTATTAATGGGGGCAGGCGTTTCTTTACTCGGGCTAATTGTTTCGATTCTATTTGCACCAGAAACCAAAGGTTTAACCTTAGCACAAACCTCAGTGATGGGTATTCGGCGCAAAAAGAAGTAAAAGAAGTAAAAGAAGTAAAAGAAGTCACCACGATATGCAATCACATCAAATATAAACGTATTTATACGCTAAATGGTTCAGGTTGTAGGTAGGCGGCAAGCGAATAGGACCCTAGGAGCATAAACAAGTATGTGACTAGAGCGAATAAGTGAAGCCAACACCCCTACAATTTGAAATATGACACGTATTTATACGCTAAATAGTTCAGATTGTAGGTAGGCGGCAAGCGAATAAGACCCTAGGAGCATACACAAGTATGTGACTAGGGCGAATAAGCGAAGCCAACACCCCTACAATTTGAAATATGACGCGTATTTAGTTTGAAATACGATAAATACCAATACGCTAAATAGTTTGGGTTGTGGCTAGGCGGCAATCGAGGTTATCCCGATGAGCATACACAAGTATGTGATTCGGGTAACCGAACGCAGCCAACAACGCCACAGCGCAAAATATGACGCATATTTAGTTGGTTGAGAATGGCATAATGTCATACCAAACCAACAACCAAATAGTGACATAAGAAAAAATCGCCGCAATGATATCGTCAATCATAATACCAAAACCGCCGCTGACTTTTCGGTCAAAAAACCGTATTGGCCATGGCTTCCACATGTCGTAAATACGGAAAATAAAGAAGGCGGTAATGACCCACTCATAATCAACAACTGGGATCGCCATTAGCGTAATCCACATCCCAATAAATTCATCCCAAACAATACTGCCATGGTCATGAATTTTCATATCGTCGGAAGTGCGTTGGCAAATTAGGCAACCAATCCAAAAACCCACGATAATGAGTACCCACACACTCCAAATTGGCATGTTTGCCATTAATAACCAGAAAGGTATCGCAGCAAGAGAGCCCATTGTGCCAGGCACAATAGGCGAAAGGCCACTCCCAAATCCTGTGGCCAATAAGTGCCAAGGGTTACGCATATTCAGCCGTTTTTTTGCTTCTGCTTTTTCTTGGCGACTTGCCATTCTATGCACCTTCCGAAACAAAATGATCGAAACCTTTTAGGTTTACATCAACTTCTTGGTTATTGCAAAAGTAGCTAATTCCTTCAGACTGCGGCTTAATTTGCCCGATACACGTAAAGCCTGACCCCGTATGCGCTAATGCCATCTCTAACGCTCCACGATTAATTTCAGGAACAGTAAAACAGAGTTCGTAATCTTCACCACCACTCAAAGACCATAAACGCCCTTGCTCAATACTACAACTTTGTTTCAACGCTTCTGATTGAGGCAATGCATCTAAATTAATCCGTGCACCACAACCACTCGCTTTCAAGATATGGTTAAGATCGGAAACTAAACCATCCGAAATATCAATTGCAGAAGAAGCCAGGTTTCTCAACGCTTGGCCTTGTAAAATCCGTGGCTGCGGACGTAAATGGCGCGCAATTAGCCATTCTTGATGCTCTACATTTTCAACATTCAGTTTGTCTTGCAAAATAGCTAAGCCTGCCGCGCTATCACCGAGAGTACCAGTGACATAAATCCAATCGCCATTACGCGCTCCTGCGCGAGACATCGCCTTACCATTTGGTACTAAACCATGAACCGTATACGTTAAACTCATTGGCCCACGAGTTGTGTCACCACCAATCAATTGCATTCCATAATAATTAAGCTGTTCAAACAAGCTATCACTGAAAGATTGCAACCAATCGCAATCAACACAAGGCAATGTAATGGCTAAGGAAACCCATGCAGGGTCTGCGCCCATCGCTGCAAGGTCACTTAAATTAGATGCTAATGATTTATAAGCAAGATCAGCCGGTGAAATGGTAGGTAGGAAATGGATACCAGAAACGAGAGTGTCAGTACTTACTGCAAGTTGCTGTTTTTCTGGAATGGTCATCAACGCACAATCATCGCCAATACCGATATTAACATCACGTCGGTTAGTGGTTTGACGGTTAAAATAACGCGCGATGAGGTCAAATTCGCCATATGACATGGTAGATTTTCCGTTTTCGCTATATCTATTTTCGTTTGAGACGAAGCAAATAATTTACACCCTAATAATTCAATAATAGGTAAATAGCACACAATTGCTAACCTAAACAGCGTATCTAATTGGCTACAATTATTCTTCGCTCACCTGTCATTGAAATATCGCGAGCATATAAACACAAAGGTAGACTGGAACCCAGCCTACCTATTTATTACTGTAGTGCTACAGGAGGGAACCCTGATATTATTATTTTTTACGACGAACTGCAGGTGCCGCTTTGTCTAATACACCGTTAACAAATTTATGGCTATCTTCTGCGCCAAAAACTTTCGCTAATTCAATACCTTCGTTGATTGCAACTTTATAAGGTACGTCTTCACGGAAACTTAATTCAAACATAGAGACACGTAAAATCGCTTTTTCTACCTGCCCTAACTCTTCTAGCTGACGAGATAAATAAGGCGCCATCAGTTGATCAAGTTTTGTCGCGTTGGTCGCAACACCTGATAACAGTTCACGAAAATAGTTTACGTCAACGTCTGACATGTCCTGTTCAGCAATAAACTCATATTCCACTTCAGCAATTGGATTGCCAGATAATTGCCATGAATAAATGGCCTGTACAGCACACTCACGAGCGCGGCGACGAGCAGCAGGTTTCACAAGATTCCCCTTAAATTTAAAAACTGTACACAAAAAACACTTGTTGCATTGCGTTATCTACACCATTGTGGCGAAAAAACGGCAACAAAGAGCTAATTGTGTATTATTTGCCTTTGATGGCCTTAATTACATTAATCATTTCAAGTGCTGTCAGTGCAGCTTCAGCACCTTTATTACCTGCTTTAGTACCCGCACGTTCAATGGCTTGTTCGATATTTTCAGTGGTTAACACACCAAAAGTCACTGGCACTTCACTGTTCATCGCGACATGAGATAGGCCGGAACTACATTCACCTGCAACATATTCAAAGTGAGCTGTACCACCACGAATAACGGTACCTAATGCAATTACTGCATCATATTTATTAGTTTCAACTAATGCTTTTGTGGTCAACGGTAGCTCATAAGCGCCTGGAACCCACACAATTGTGATGTTGTCATTTGAAACCTGACCAATGCGCTCTAACGCATCAACAGCACCTTCCAGCAGACTATCATTAATAAAGTTGTTAAAACGAGCGATAGCGATAGCAACACGCGCTTGTGGAGCAGCAACAACACCTTTAATTACGTTCATAGCCTTCCTCTAATATTAATTATAACCCGCGGGGCGCGGATTTTATCACATTCTTTCGTGTATCGTACGTATGATTTTCAAAAAAACCACTTACCATACGGGACGAAGCCTGACGCGTAGGTCTGGCCCGACTTGCTTCACTTCTGTAAATTCAAATTTTGGCGCATCAATAAGGGCATTAAGCGGTGGGAAGTCCACCAGACCTCGAGCGCTATTTCCTAATAATTTAGGCGCAATATAGACAATCAGCTCATCCACTAAACCTAACTTAAGCAATGAGCCTGCAAGTTTTGCCCCTGCTTCAACCCAAATGCTATTCACATTACGTTTAGCCAATTGCATCATCAAAATAACGAGATCGGTGCCGTTTTCATCAGCAGGAACAGCGAGTTGCTCAACTTGCCCTTGCCATACTGCATTTTCATCTGGGTTTGAACGCACTAACCAGCATTCACCATCTAATTGAGTGACTTTATGGCCAGAAGTCACACGATTGTGGTTATCCAACACAATACGAATGGGCTGGCGCACTTGGTTTTCTGGATAAACTTGTTGGATGTCTGATGGGAGCTCGTTCCAACGTACCGTTAAAGAAGGGTCATCAGCAACAACCGTGCTGCTCGTACTTAAGATAGCGCTAGCCTCGGCTCGAAGAGCTTGTACATCTTTGCGAGCTGCCGAGCTGGTAATCCATTTACTTTCCCCTGATTCAAGGGCGGTTTTGCCATCGAGTGAAGCGGCAAGTTTCAACTGGATATAAGGAAACCCGGTACGCATACGTTTTAAAAAGCCGCAGTTTGCCGCTTCAGCATCATCTAGTAAAACATTACTGTGCGTTTCAATCCCTGCTTGCGACAACATATACAGGCCACGGCCCGCAACTTGAGGGTTTGGGTCTTGCATGGCAGCAACAACGCGGCTTACACCCGCTTTGATCAGCGCCTCTGCACAAGGTGGGGTACGACCGTGATGACTGCAAGGCTCAAGGGTGACATAAGCCGTTGCCCCTTGCGCTTTATCTCCTGCCATCCTTAGTGCATGGACTTCTGCGTGGGGTTCCCCCGCTTTTTGATGATACCCTTCACCGACAATAGTACCATCACGCACAATCACACACCCGACATTTGGATTAGGTGATGTGGTAAAACGCCCTTTTCGTGCCAACTCAAAAGCACGAGCCATATACATGTTGTCTTGTTCAATCATTGGCGTTAATCCTGTAATTTAGCGATTTCTTCGCCAAATTCACGCACATCTTCAAAGCTGCGGTAAACAGAAGCAAAACGGATATAGGCAACTTTATCGAGCTTTTTCAGCTCATCCATAACCAAACTGCCAATTAATTTCGACGGGACTTCACGTTCCCCGGTAGCCCTAAGCTGGGATTTAATAGAAATAATAGCTTGTTCAATATCATCAGAACTTACAGGCCGTTTTTCTAATGCCTTTTGCATACCACGATTAAGCTTTTCTTCATCAAAAGGCTCACGAATATCGTCGCTTTTAATGACTCTAGGCATGACAAGTTCAGCCACTTCAAAGGTTGTGAAGCGTTCATGGCACAGTAAGCATTGGCGGCGTCTACGGACTTGGGACCCTTCACCGACCAGACGCGAGTCAATAACTTTCGTATCTACAGCTGAGCAGAATGGGCAGTGCATAGCGTTTCCTGAATCTATTTAGGGGGAGATAGTTTACCCTACTATGCGAGAAAAAACACCCTAGAAGATGCCTCCTAGGGTGTTCTCGTTGCTCTTCATATTTCGCGTTGTAGGGGTGTTGGCATCGTTTATTAACCCTAGTCACATACTTTATGTATGATCCTAGGGATTAATTACACTTGCCGCCTACCTACAACACGAACTATTTTGAGCACTAATTGGCTTAGTTACTCATCGTTTTTAAAACTAAGGCAGTAACGACTCTTGGTCTGCACCTTCTTTTTCGACTTTCGCTTGCATCAAGTGTTCACGCTTCATACCCATCTTCAGTGCTAATGCAGAAGCCACGTAAATAGATGAGATAGTACCGATAGTTACACCGATTAACATAACCAATGAGAAGCCTTCCAACATTGCGCCACCGAACAGGTATAGCATCAGAACCACTAATAATGTGGTTGCTGATGTCATAATGGTACGGCTCAATGTTTGCGTCAAAGAGACGTTCATGATTTCGTACGGTGTCCCACGACGAATTTTACGGAAGTTTTCACGGATACGGTCTGATACAACGATACTGTCATTCAGCGAGTAACCGATAACCGACATCAATGACGCCACGATAGTCATATCTATCTCAATATGGAACAAAGACAGAATACCTAAAGTAATCACCACGTCATGCGCAAGAGATAGCACGGCACCCGCAGCCAAGCGCCATTCAAAACGGAACCCAACATAGATTAGGATACAAATCAACGCAGTTAACAGAGCCAAAGCCCCTGTTTGCGCCAATTCAGCCCCAACACTTGGCCCCACGAATTCAATGCGTTTTACGGTTGCTTTATCATCCACACTTTGGTTGATAATCGTGATAATTTCTTTGCCGACTTCTTGACCCGCGGTGCCTTCAATAGGAGGGATACGGATCATGATGTCGCGGCTGCTACCAAAGTTTTGGATTAGTGGATCTTTATGGTTCGAGTTAGACAAGCTATCACGAATTTTATCCAAATCAGCTGGCTGACTTAAGTTGATTTCAATTACCGTACCACCTGTGAAATCTAAGCCCCAGTTAAAACCCTTGACGCCGATAATCACAAAAGAAGCAATCAGTAATACGATAGAAATGCTAAAGGCAACGTTGTCCCAGCGCATAAAGTCATAAACTTTACGACCATAGTTCAATTGTTCAACAGTATAATCCTGTGCCACAACGTGCTCCTTAAATTGACAGCTTGTTAATACGTTTACCGCCGTAAAGCAGGTTCACGATAGCACGTGTACCGACGATAGCTGTAAACATAGAGGTTGCGACACCAATCGCTGTCGTAATCGCAAAGCCTTTAATAGACCCAGTACCCACTGCATATAGAATAATCGCAGTGATAAGTGTCGTTAAGTTTGCGTCTGTAATACTTGAGAAGGCGCCTTTATACCCTTCATGAATCGCTTGCTGAACAGATCGACCGTTCTTGAGCTCTTCTTTAATCCGTTCGTTAATAAGAACGTTAGCATCGACTGCAACTGCAAGGGTTAATACAATCCCCGCAATACCTGGCATGGTCAGTGTTGCCCCCGGTAATAAGGACATCACACCAACAATTAACACCAAGTTTGCTAACAGCGCACTACTCGCAATCAGACCAAATTTACGATAATAAATAATCATAAACAGGATAGAAGCTAACAGGCCTGCGATACATGCTTTCAGCCCTTGCTCGATATTTTGCATACCCAGTGTTGGACCAATGGTACGTTCTTCAACAATTTGGATTGGCGCAATCAACGCACCAGCACGTAACAGTAATGAAAGCTGGCGAGCTTCAGTACCGTTAGTAATACCCGTAATACGGAATTTGCTACCAAAACGCGCAGAAATACGTGCCGCATTGATGACCTTTTCATCTTTCACCAAAATTGAACGGCCAGTTGCATCTTTTTTACCACTGTCTTTGTATTCAACAAACAGCGTTGCCATCAGCTTGTCTTGGTTATCACGTGTAAAGTCAGACATGATAGAACCACCAGCACTATCAAGACTGATACTCACTTGTGGTTGGCCATTTTCATCCGCTTCAGAGGTTGAGTCCGTAATATGGTCACCCGTTAAGATCACACGCTTATATAAAACGTAAGGCATGCCTTCACGGTCATATTTAACTTCTGAATCACCTGGTACACGGCCACTTTCTGCTGCGGAAGAATCGACTGAAGTATTCACCAAACGGAATTCTAATGTCGCAGTCGCACCTAAAATTTCTTTTGCGCGAGCAGTATCTTGGATACCGGGTAATTCAACCACAATTCGGTCAGCACCTTGGCGTTGAACGAGTGGCTCCGCAACACCTAATTGGTTTACACGGTTGCGAATAATAGTAATGTTCTGAGAAACTGCATAGTTACGTGCTTCACGTAAACGCTCGTCGGTCATAACAGCAATCATGGTGTTATCGCTGCCATCACTAAAGACTAAGTCTGGGTATTTACGAGACAATGCTTTTTCAGCTTGGCTACGATCGTCCGCGTTACGGAAACGAACTTCCACGCTGTAATCATTGCCTTTACGAATAGAAGAGTACGCAATGCCTTCTTGACGCAGGTCATTACGCAAACCATCCATGTTTTGTTCCTGCAATTTACCTAATGCAGTGTCCATATCAACTTCCATCAGGAAGTGAACCCCACCACGCAGATCAAGACCAAGCTTCATCGGTTCACCACCGATCGCTTCGAGCCACTTAGGCGTTGCAGGTGCAAGGTTTAATGCAACAACATACTGGTCACCCAGTGCATTCATGATCACTTCACGCGCACGTAACTGAACATCAGAGTTGTTGAATCGGGCTAAAATTGCCCCATTTTCTAGAGAGATAGATTTACTCTCAATTTTATCGTCTTTTAACGATTTTTGGACTTGGATCAGCGTTTGTTCATTGGCGGCGGTTCCCCGCACGCCAGTGATCTGAACAGCCGGATCCTCACCATATAGGTTTGGAAGTGCATAAAGCAAACCGATGAGGATCGCAAAGATCAACATCAGATACTTCCACAAAGGATAACGGTTTAGCACGGCAGTTCCCTTCGGGAGAATCAGAATTAAATTGCTTTCATTGTGCCTTTAGGTAAAACAGCAGCAACGAAATCACGTTTGATGGTTACTTCTGTGTTCTCACTCAACTCAAGAACCACATAACCGGTTTCAGACACTTTAGTTACACGCCCGATTAAACCGCCAGTTGTTAAAACTTCATCACCTTTAGTGATAGATTCCATCAATTTACGGTGTTCTTTCGCACGTTTTTGCTGTGGACGCAAAATCATGAAATAGAAGATCAGCGCGAAAACAACAAGCATGATAACCATGGTGTATGGACTACCTTGCGCTGGTGCACCTGCTGACGCCGCTGCTTCAGAAATAAAAAAACTCATTCAACTTTCCTCATTGTTTTATTGAAAGCAATTTTACATACAAAAAAGCTAAGTTTGATATGCTACACAGATTAGTGGCATTTCGCACTTAAATTCACTCGATATTTAATGAAGGTTCGGGTTTACCAATCTTTTGGTAAAAATCTTTAGCAAACTCTTCAAAATTCCCATTTTCAATGGCTTGGCGAATACCTGCCATCAAACGCTGGTAATAACGTAAATTATGGATGGTATTGAGCCTTGCACCAAGGATTTCATTACATCTATCAAGGTGATGCAGATAAGCACGGCTATAATGACGACAAGTATAGCAGTCACAATCAGCATCCAGTGTTGATGTGTCTGATTTATACTTAGCATTACGAATTTTTACCACGCCATTTGTCACAAATAAATGCCCATTTCGTGCATTTCGTGTTGGCATCACACAATCGAACATATCGATACCACGGCGAACCCCTTCAACTAAATCTTCAGGTTTGCCAACTCCCATTAAATAACGAGGTTTGTCAGCTGGAATCTGCGGGCAGACATGTTCTAAAATTCGGTGCATATCTTCTTTCGGTTCGCCTACGGCTAAGCCGCCTACAGCGTACCCATCAAAGCCGATTTCCACCAGTCCCTTAACTGAAATATCACGTAAATCTTCGTAAACACTACCTTGAATAATACCGAACAAAGCATTTTTATTGTTTAGTTCGTCAAAGCGTTGGCGGCTACGTGCAGCCCAACGCAACGACATTTCCATTGATGTCTTTGCATAGTCCCAATCTGCTGGATACGGCGTGCACTCGTCAAAAATCATGACAATATCTGAGCCGAGGTCATACTGAATTTCCATCGATTTTTCAGGGCTTAGGAAAACTTTTTCACCGTTGATAGGGTTGCGAAAATGCACACCTTCTTCTTTAATTTTGCGCATCGCACCAAGACTAAAGACCTGAAAGCCACCTGAATCGGTTAAAATTGGCCCTTGCCATTGCATAAAGTCATGGAGGTCACCATGTAACTTCATAATTTCTTGACCCGGACGTAACCACAGGTGGAAAGTATTCCCTAATAAGATTTGAGCGCCAGTTTCTTTCACTTCTTCAGGGGTCATCCCCTTGACTGTACCGTAGGTTCCTACTGGCATAAATGCAGGGGTTTCCACCACGCCGCGCTCAAATACTAAGCGACCACGGCGTGCATTGCCGTCAGTCGTTTGTAATTCATATTTCACATTTGCCTCCTAGCAGCAGAAAAACAGTCTGTTGCTATCGATAATATTAATTTGCTAAGCAAGCAGCCGATGCCACCGCTTATAAAACTGATTACTCACCAATTTTCTCAAATCGAGCGTTTGTATTGGGGGTAATAAACATAGCATCACCATAACTAAAGAAACGGTATTTTTGTTTAACGGCGTCTTCGTATGCATTCATGGTGTTTTTATATCCAGCAAACGCAGAAACCAACATAATTAATGTAGATTCAGGTAAGTGGAAGTTGGTGATTAGTGCATCTATCACCTGATATTCATACCCAGGGTAAATAAAGATTTGGGTATCATCAAAAAATGGAGCAATTAAAGCGTCTTGGCTTGCTTTTGCGGCACTTTCTAGTGACCGAACAGACGTCGTTCCAACGGCGATAACGCGATTACCTCGAGCTTTACAGGCTAAAACGGCATCCACGACCTTTTGTGGCACTTCTGCATATTCAGAATGCATAATGTGATCTTCGATAGTATCAACACGTACTGGTTGAAAGGTACCGGCTCCCACATGCAATGTCACAAACGCCATTTCTACGCCTTTTCGGCGCAATGCTTCAAGTAACGGCTCATCAAAGTGTAAACCTGCCGTTGGTGCTGCGACAGCCCCTAGTTTTTCACTATACACGGTTTGATAAAGTTCTTTATCTGACTCTTCATCAGGGCGATCAATATAAGGCGGCAGAGGCATATGACCAATTTGGTTTAGAATGCTTAATACATCACGTTCATCATCAAAGCACAGTTCAAACAATGCACCATGACGCGCGACCATGGTCGCCTTCACGCTTTCATCTTCACCTAACAGTAATTCAGCCCCTTCTTTTGGCGCTTTTGATGCCCTAACATGGGCTAATACGCGGTGTTCATCTAGCATACGCTCAATCAGAACTTCAATTTTACCACCACTAACTTTGCGCCCAAATAACCGTGCAGGGATCACGCGAGTGTTATTGAACACTAGCAAGTCACCGTGCTCCAATTTTTCTAGAATATCGGTAAAAACACCATGCGTGAGCTGCCCTGAACCGCCATCGAGACTTAATAAGCGGCAAGAACTACGTTCAGCCTGCGGATAATGGGCAATCAGTTCTTCAGGTAATTCAAAAGTAAAATCAGAAACACGCATTGTATTGACATCAATCTAAAAAAACAGGCGACTAGTCTAGTGCCGCGCTGACTTTGGCGCAAGAAATAAGCGTAAAATAGTACAGAAAAACACCATTATTTAACAAATATTTTGTTAGCAAAAAATTCTGTACGCTATTTGTTCATTCAAAGAATGAATTATTTCAATTTCAATAAACTTTCATGACAAATTTATTTCGACTTTTTTATTTTTTTCTCTCAGTACTGATACCCCATGAATTTCGAATTAGAGGAATTCTTTATTCCTCTGCCAAGTAATGTCCTGTGAGTTTCGAATTCAACATAATTACTGCTATAGTTTGAGCAATCAAAAAGCTAGCTAAGCTGCGCTGCATGTCCTATGGATTTCGAATCACAGGTAGGCAGCAAGTAAAGATATCCCGATGAGCATACATGAGTATGTGATTCGGGTGGCTTTACGAAGCTAACACCCCTGTGGTTTGAAAGACGACGGACATTTTAAAGTGAATTATTTAGCGCACCTCCACCTGGCCCACCTCGCTGACAGCTCCTTGCTCGGCAACATCATGGCTGACTACGTCCGCGGAAACCCTACGGGCCTTTATTCATCTGAAGTTGTCTCTGGTATCTTTATGCATCGAGCCGTCGACCGCATTACGGATACCCACCCTTTAGTCAAAGAAGCTAAGTTGTTGTTTCGTGATAAATATCGCCGTGTTGCGCCCATAACCTTGGATTTAGTCTGGGATCATTTTTTGTCGCTGCACTGGTCGACTATTGAGCCATCAATATCGCTAGCGGGCTTTGTACGCGACTGCCGAACAATAATTGAGCCACAACTTTGTCATACTCCTGAAAAATTTCAGGAGTTAAATGAATTCCTTTGGCCACAGCAGTGGCTGATACGCTATGCGGATAAAAATTATATTGGTAAATCACTGAATGGTATGGCGAGAAGGCGCCCCAAGCTTGGAGCGCTAAGTGGTTCATTTAACGACTTTTTATTTCAGTATGATGCGTTAGAAAATATTTTCTTTCAATTTTATCCAGAAATGATGGCTAATGCGCTGCAACATTTTTTTGTACAAAATGTCACAATTAACACAAAGGAATAAATTAAAGCTTGCACTTTAATGGAATAAAACTATCTTATTGATATTAATTTAATAAACCAGTATGATTGATAGCCAAAACCTATCACAATAATCGGTTTAAATGTCTTTATTATCAAAAGATATTTTTCTATTCTTTTGGCAGTCTATGTCCACACTATTTATCAGTGATTAAATAGACAGGACAAAAAACTTTAATTCAAACTCATAGGAGTAAATTATGGTTCTGGTAACACGTCAAGCCCCTGACTTTACTGCTGCAGCTGTTTTAGGTAATGGTGAAATCGTTGATAACTTCAACCTGAAAACCCACCTGAACGGCCGTCCAGCTGTGATCTTTTTCTGGCCAATGGACTTTACTTTCGTTTGTCCTTCAGAGCTGATCGCATTCGACCACCGCTACGAAGAATTCAAAAAACGTGGCGTAGAAGTTGTAGGTGTTTCTTTTGACTCTGAGTTTGTTCATAACGCATGGCGTAAAACACCAGTAGATAACGGTGGTATTGGTGAAGTTAAATACCCAATGGTTGCTGATATCAAACGCGAAATCATCAAAGCTTACGGTATTGAACACCCAGATGCAGGCGTTGCACTGCGTGGTTCTTTCCTCGTTGACAAAAACGGTGTTGTCCGTCACCAAGTCGTTAATGACCTGCCATTAGGCCGTAACATTGACGAAATGCTGCGTATGGTTGACGCGCTGCAATTCCACGAAGAGCACGGTGATGTTTGCCCAGCTCAGTGGGAAAAAGGCCAAGAAGGTATGAATGCTTCTCCAAAAGGCGTTGCTGACTACCTGACTAAAAACTCTGCAAAACTGTAATTCGTTACGCGAGTTTTTGAAAAGCGGGCATTAGGCCCGCTTTTTACTTTTTGTGAACCAAGTCTATCTTTTCTCTTCCTACTAGCAATTATTCCACTCAGTTAACAATTCTTAACTCAAATACTCAATGTTTTGTATTATTGTGTGCTATACATTAAAAGCACAAATAATTAACAAATTATTCATATTGAATATTTGTGCGATAGAACACCTCACCTAACCTTAACTGGGAGATACGAATGATAAAAACATCATTACGCCCTGCGGTTCTACTTCTTTCCTTACTTGTTTCCAGTCAACTATATGCCGCCTCCGAACCTGCGGTTGAAGCAAAAAAAGGCATGGTCGTTTCTTCCCAACATTTAGCATCACAAATTGGGGCTGATATTCTAAAATCAGGCGGTAATGCCATTGATGCAGCTGTTGCGGTAGGGTATGCACAAGCCGTTGTTAACCCTTGCTGCGGCAATATCGGTGGTGGTGGCTTTATGACTATTCACCTAGCTGATGGCAAAGATTTATTCATCAACTTTAGAGAAACTGCCCCCGGTGCCGCTAGTGCAGATATGTATCTAGATAAAGATGGTAAATTGATTAAAGATGCCAGCTTGTATGGCTACCTCGCATCTGGCGTACCCGGTACCGTTAAAGGCCTAGACTATGCCTTAGAAAAATACGGGACAATGAGCCGCCAACAGGTGATGGCTCCTGCCATAAAATTAGCCAGAGAAGGCTTTACTCTAACCCGTGCAGATACCGATGTTCTCGACACCACAACAGAACGTTTTAAACAAGACCCTGAAGTGGCTCGTATCTTCTTAAAACCAGATGGCAGTGCCTTCCAACCAGGCGACTTATTAGTCCAAACCGATTTAGCTAACACACTAGAAAAAATTGCCAAAAATGGCCCATCTGCCTTTTATGAAGGAGAAATCCCCAAAATTGTTGAAGAAGCATCGAAAAAAAATGGTGGTATCTTAACAGCAAAAGATTTTGCGGATTTTACAATTACAGATACAGCGCCTGTCAGTTGTACCTATAGAGGGTATCAATTTATCTCTGCTCCACCACCTAGTTCAGGCGGGGTAACTATCTGCCAAACGCTTAATATTTTAGAAGGATATGACCTCAAAGAAATGGGCTTTAACTCTGCGGACTATATTCATACTCTTACAGAAGCGATGCGCCATGCTTATATGGATAGAAACACCTTCCTTGGTGACCCTGAATTTGTCGATAATCCAACCGAAAAATTACTCAGTAAAGCTTATGCAGAAGAGTTACGCAAAGAAATCAAACCCAACCAAGCAACGCCATCAACCCAAGTTCAACCGGGAATAGGGCCACACGAAAAACCAGAGACAACACATTACTCTGTAGTAGATGAAAAAGGAAATGCGGTTTCAACGACTTATACGATTAATGGCCGATTCGGCTCTGTTGTTATCCCTCCGGGGACAGGGTTCTTCTTAAACGATGAAATGGATGATTTCACCACGAAAGTCGGCGAGAAGAATTTATATGGCTTAGTACAAGGGGAACGCAACTCTATTGCACCGGGTAAACGCCCATTATCATCCATGAGCCCGACTATCGTGACGAAAGATGGCAAGGTATTTTTAGTTCTCGGTTCACCGGGAGGCTCACGGATTATTTCAATTACGCTGCAAACCGCTTTAAATATTATCGACCATGGTATGCCACCGCAAGAAGCCGTTAATGCGCCACGTATTCATCACCAATGGCTCCCTGATGAGGTTTATTATGAGCAAAGAGGGGTTTCTAAAGACACCTTAGCGCTCCTCGATAAAATGGGTTACCAGATGGTTGAGCAAACGCCATGGGGAGCTGCCGAGTTGATTATGGTCGCGATCCCTGAAGGCGCTGGTGTTAGTGCCAAATCTTCGGGTAATGATTCCGCTGTTTCAGGAAAAGTACGCGAAGGCTTTATCTATGGCTCGAATGACGTAAGGCGCCCAGCAGGCAGTGCAGTTGGGGTTGATTAATCGCTGTCGAAGGATCCAACCCCTTCACTGATGGGGTTGGATTAAATATGAATGGCCCTCAACTCATTAATCAGGCTTGGTTTCTTTTCTAAAAGATACAACAATTTGAGGGCCATTCCTGATGGAAACCGACGTTGTTGTTCCCAGCTACGGACCAAATCAACACTAGAACCTATCGCTTCTGCAAACTCTTGTTGTTTCATACCAGAGTGTTTACGAATAGCTTTAACATCTGGTAGTTCGAAGCGATGAATATTTTCACTAGCAGGAACTAATTCACCTTTCTCGATAGCAACCATCTCTTCTAAGCTACTCACTAAATCGTCAAAAAGCTTTTTTCCCATACCATTATCCTTATTACATAACTCATTCAATTCTATATTTTAAATAATTCGAGCGGCAGTTAGGTGATAAAGGAAGATAGACGGAAAGCATAGATAAACTATGTGACTCGGCTATCTGAGCGTAATCAACACCGCTGCAACTTGAAAGATTACGAGTATATTTAACCATTAAGCAAGCTTTTGAATGATTGCTCGTAAAATCGCTTTTTCTTGTTCATTCAAATCTTCCTTTGCGTTCTTAGTATAAATCGTAAGCAAATACAACCTACCGCTCATGGTTCTGTTATAATAGATAACCCTAACACAACCACGTTTTCCTTTATTTAAGGCTCTCCAACGTATTTTTCTACATCCTCCAGAGCGGCTTATTACGTCACCATACTCATAGTTTTCTAATAAGAAGGCCTGAAATAATTGAAATTCATTATCTTCCATAATTAGTTTACGTTGCTGACTAAAAATTCTAGTTTCAACAAACTCTAAATAATTCATTTGCACCTCCTTGCGCATTTCCTATCCAATTTACTAGTACTCCGTACTAACTTCAACAAAAAATATCATTAGCCCCATTCAAAACGAGTTATGTAACCGCTCTGGTTACACAAAAAAAGGCCGCTAACATTAGCGGCCCTTCGATTCAATAATTGAAATTACTATACTTGTTTATGCTGCGCAGCGGGTGCCACAAACTTATCGCATAAAATTGCCACGACCATCACAACAACAGTTGGTAATACCCAGACTAAATCTTGCTTATACAGTGGCATTGCAGTCATCCATTCAGGAATATAACCTTTCAGATGATCTGACGCTTTTACGGCGCCAATTAGACCGACCACAAAGCTGACTAACATTGTCGGCGCAATCACTATCGTTGGGTTTTTCCACCACTTCAATGTAAAGCTTAATAAAATTAAGACAATACAAGGTGGATAAATTGAAACTAGCACGGGTAATGAGAAGGCGATTAACTTACTCAAACCTAAGTTTGAGATCACCATGGAGAACACACCTAGGATCAATACCAGTTTACGGTAAGAAATCGGTACATACCGGCTGAAGAACTCTGCACAAGCACAAGTTAAGCCGACGGCAGTTACCATACAAGCAACAAATATTAATACCGCAAGGAAGAAGCTACCGTAATTACCAAAAGTATATTGGACATAGGTATGTAAAATGTCAGCGCCATCAGCAGGGTTTGGAATTAACGAACCACTATTCTCACCAAGCTTAAACAATGACAAATAGACCAGCGTCAATAATACCCCTGCAATTAACCCTGCCCACATAGTATAACGAGTTAATAATGAAGAGTTTTCGATACCCCTTGAACGCGCCGCATTAACAATAACGATACCAAATACCATCGCACCGAGGGTATCCATTGTCAGATAACCATTGATAAAGCCGTTCGAGAAAGCCATCTCACGATATTCTATTGTTGACGGAATCGGGTCACCCGCAGGCCACATGACAGCCGCAATACCCAAAATAGCCAAAGCTAGCATTTTTACAGGCGCTAAAATGTGCCCAACGCTATCGAGCAGTTTTCCTGGGTATAATGAAATACCAATAACTAGAACGAAGTAAACCACGCTGTAGATCAGTAATAGCATATCGGACTCACCACCGAATAATGGTGCGATACCGACTTTATAAGATACAGTTGCCGTTCTTGGCGTTGCGAATAGAGGCCCTACCGACAAATAAGCAACAACCGCCAATAGTAGCCCTGCAGTTTTGCCAACAGGCGTACTTAGTGCTTCAATACCCCCACCCACTTTAGCCAGCGCAATAACCGTTAAAACAGGTAAACCCACACCAGTAACCAAAAACCCTAGTGCCGCAGTCCAAACTTGTTCCCCTGCCTGCAAACCAACCATAGGGGGAAAGATAATGTTTCCTGCCCCGACGAATAACGCAAAAGTCATAAAGCCTAATGCGATGATATCTCTTGATGATAAACGATGAGCCATATTATGTTATTTTTAAGTGACAAAATAGAAAATTATGGGTTTACACTTAGCAACCCTTTGAAATATATATAGCGAGATAGAATTCTGATAAACATACTGTTAACAATATAAAAAAGTATATTTGCTTGTATCACACAAAATGAAAAGTCAAAAAACAGAAAAATTCGCCAATAACTGACAACAAGTAGAACTTTTATAGGGCAAAAAGGCAATAGCAAACCTAAAAACAAGAATAAATAACTAAACTAATTTTCAGAACTAGTGATTACTTTCAGTAAAATCCCAATACTCGTTATATGCTTTGTTCGAAAAATGAACAGCTCATCTTTTTCTAGTGATTATAATTGATTATTTAACAGAATATATAATTAACGTGGCGACAATTATCAGCATTAAATATATGAATATTGAATTGAATACCTATATGGACTGGTGAATAGAAATAATTCCACTTTATTAATATTTTGATCATATTAATAAAGTGGAATTATTTACCCATTTTTAAGTTTTTTATCATCAACAATTAGTACTGTTGGTAACGTAAATGAAAACTCACTCCCTTTACCTAACTGGCTCGTCACCACCAACTGACTACTATGATGTTGTAATGCATGTTTAACAATAGCTAACCCAAGGCCTGTACCTCCACCGCCTTGGCGGGAACGTGCTTTATCTACTCGATAAAAACGTTCGGTTAAACGAGGGATATGCTCTGCGGGTATCCCTTGCCCATTATCTCTCACACTAAAACGCGCCCCTTGCCCGCTTCTCTGCCAATCAACCCAAATTTTGGTGCCTTCAGGCGTATGGCTGATCGCGTTATAGACTAAGTTCGCCACTGCACTACGTAATTGCTCTTCATTACCATGAACACGCAATTTTTCATCAACATGAAATTCAAATTGATGACGCCCTTGGCTTAAACTAAGCGCTTCTTGCTCAATCATTTTGAGAATGACAGGGATATTCACTTGCTCATCAAGGTTAATTTGAGGGGCAATTTCGATGCGTGATAGCTGCAAAAGCTGCTTAACTAAGTTATCCATGCGGTGCGTTTGCTCTTGCATAACATGCAGTGCTTTTTTATTGACCGCAGTCACGTTTTCTTGGTCATCCATAACCTCTAGGTAACCTTGAATGACAGTGAGGGGAGTCCGTAATTCATGGCTCACATTCGCAAAAAAGTCCCTACGCGCCTTTTCCAAACGACGTTTTTCTGTCACATCTCGCGCAACCATCAATAACTGCCCTTCGGTATATGGCAAGATACGAAACTCAACGATTTCACCACTATTGAGCTCGATAGTCAGCGCTTGGTCATAACGTTTGATGGTGAAGTAACGGCTAAAATCAGGATAACGTAATAAATTAAAAATATGTTGACCATTATCTTCAGGCCAACGAAAGCCGAGTAAAGCCTGCGCATGGCGATTACACCAGAAGATATTCCCTTCGGTTGTCATCATTACCACTGCATCAGGTAGTGATTCTGCACCACTACGAAACCGTTTAATTAACTGACCTAATTCACGGCGGCGTTTTCGATTACGTTGCTGCATCTGGTAGATACCATAAAAAATGGGTTCCCACCCACCTCGCCCTTCAGGGGGCAACATACTTTTATCTAGCCATAACCAGTAAGAAAGCTTGAGCAGGTTATACCCATGCCATATCAGTGCAGCAAGTAGCGATATCACTAATAGCCACGCTAGGTGGCCAATAAAAACCGATAAAATAAGGGCGGGTAAGATAAATAAAAACAGCCCCCAAATTAGCTGCTTAATCGATAAACGTTCAAGCACGCATGCCTCTCCCTTTGTGGGTTTTAATAACGGATAGAAAAACGATAACCTGTACCACGTACAGTTTGTACCATTTTATCATGACCTTCCGTCTCTAGTGCCTTTCTTAACCGCCGAATATGCACGTCAACGGTTCTATCCTCAACATACACATTGGCTCCCCAGACATAATTTAGTAGCTGTTCTCTACTATATACGCGTTCAGGGTGAGTCATGAAAAAATGTAGTAATTTATATTCAGTTGGCCCCATATCAATAGGGATGTCATTGCTGGTCACACGATGAGAGGTAGGGTCTAATGTTAACCCATTCATTTCAATAATATCTTCCGTCGCCATTGGTGAAATACGACGTAAAATTGCCTTTACCCGAGCAATTAATTCCTTCGGTGAAAATGGCTTGATAAGATAGTCATCCGCGCCAACTTCCAAACCTTTTACGCGGTCTTCTTCTTCTCCTCGTGCAGTTAACATCATGACAGGAACGTCACGCGTTGCGCTATCACGCTTCATATGCTTAATTACTTGAATACCGGAGCCCCCTGGGATCATCCAATCCAGTAGGACGAGGTCGGGTAGCGGGTCAACGAGTTGTGCAATCGCACTGTCATAATCATCAGCTTCAATAGGCTGAAAACCATTCTGTTCTAATACAAAACAAACCATTTCTCGGATGGGCGCTTCATCTTCAACAACTAGAATGCGTCTTGCCATGATTGTTCCTGTAAAATTAAGAAGACATTTAAAATGTGAAAGCATTATGCGTCACTTTTATGACAGAATTATGAATATCCATGTGTAAAACGCATATTAATCTTTATTTTAACGGTTAAATGTCATTTAAGTGAAATATTTCCGCAACATGGTAATAAAGTCACAAACACCCCTCACCCATTATATGGATCAGGTATACTCTCATTATCGAACGTTCATGCTCATTATTGATGATAGGAATTGATAACTCATGCGCATTATTCATACCTCAGACTGGCACCTTGGTCAGTATTTTTTTACCAAAAGCCGTGCGCCTGAGCACCAACATTTCTTAAATTGGCTAGTTGAGCAAGTAGAACTACACCATGTTGATGCCGTCATCGTTGCAGGTGATATATTTGATACAGGTTCACCACCGAGCTATGCACGTGAGCTGTACAACAAATTTATTGTCGACTTACAAAAAACAGGTTGCCAACTGGTTATTTTAAGCGGTAATCACGACTCTGTTTCTGTACTCAATGAGTCAAGTGCTCTACTTCGTTACTTGAATACACAAGTCATTACATCTGGAAGTGAGCCGCATGTTATTACATTAGTGAATAAACAAGCGCAACCTATCGGCTTAGTTTGTGCCATTCCTTTTTTACGTCCTCGGGATATTCAACTGAGTATCGCAGGGCAAGATATTGAAGAGAAACAACGCTCACTACAAAGCGCTATTCATGATCATTACCAAGCCAGCTACCAACTTGCACTAGAACAACGAGCCGCTTTAGGGTTGGATATCCCAATTATTGCAACTGGCCATTTAACCGTTGTCGGCGCAGCCTTAACTGACTCTGTGAGAGACATTTATATTGGTACGTTAGATGCGTTTCCTTCTGGGGCCTTTCCCCCTGCTGACTATATTGCCCTTGGCCATATTCATCGCCCCCAAGTGATTGGAGGACAAGAAAATATTCGCTACTGCGGTTCACCTATTGCATTAAGTTTTGACGAAACAGCGCAACAAAAAAGTGTCTGCCTTATTGAATTCACTGGAAGTGAATTAACTCAAATTACCCCCTTGGAAATCCCCATTATTCAGCCATTACAAAGCATTAAAGGATCCTTAAGCCAAATAGAACAGCAATTAGTGATATGGAAAGATTACCAAGGTGATAAACCGATTTGGCTTGATATTGAAGTCGCTTCACAAGATTACCTCGCTGATATCCAACAACGTATTGAAGCGTTGACACAAGAGCTCCCTGTCGAAATCGTGATACTACGCCGTGCACGCAAGCAAATACAGGGACAAAACCAAACCTTGGCCAATGAAACATTGAGTGAACTCACCGTAGAAGACGTTTTTTTACGTCGCCTTGCCCAAGAGTCATTAGAAGATCCTGAGCGTGAACAGCGCCTAGTGCAGTTATTTCAACAATCTTATGACGCATTACAAATGAGCAAGGAAAGTTAATATGAAGATTTTAAGTTTACGTTTAAAAAATATTAACTCCCTTAGAGGTGAATGGAAAATTGATTTCACTGAAGAGCCATTTGCTAGCAATGGGCTATTTGCCATTACAGGTGCCACAGGTGCAGGGAAAACCACTTTATTGGATGCAATTTGCCTCGCGCTTTATCACCGAACACCGCGTTTAAAAACCATTTCTAACGCACAAAATGAACTGATGACTCGCCACACTGGGGAATGCCTTGCGGAGGTGGAGTTTGAGGTCAAAGGCAAAGCTTATCGTGCCTTTTGGAGCCAAAGACGAGCAGGAGGAAAACCTGACGGCAATTTACAACAGCCTAAGGCGGAACTTGCAACGGTTACTGACGGGAAAATATTGACCGTAAAAATTACAGAGATAAAGGAATTAGTAGCACAAATAACTGGGCTTGATTATGAGCGTTTTACCAAATCAATTTTACTCTCTCAAGGTGATTTCGCTGCTTTTTTAAATGCTTCAGAGAAAGAGCGCGCTGATTTACTTGAAGAAATTACAGGCACAGAAATTTATAGCCAAATTTCAATTTATGTTTTTAATCAACACAAGCAAGCTAAAATTGACTTAGATTTGCTAAAAGCGAAAGCGCAAAGCATTAATTTACTCACTGAAGCAGAACATCAAGAGTTATTGGCACAACAAAACCATTTACTTGAACAAGAGACTCAAACCAAGCAACAGCGGGCTCGCCACCAACAAGGGGTTAATTGGTGGCAACAATATCACCAACTCACCCAGCGCATGCAATCACTTGATGATGAGCTTAAAAAAAACGAGCTTGAGTTCCAAGCCGCTCAGCCTCAGTTGAAACGGTTAGCGGACAGCGCTCCGGCAGAATCCCTTCGTCCGTTGTGGCAGGAAGTTGAACGCCTGCAACTACAACTCACTGAATACACGAATAAACAACAACGTTTGCAACTTAGCTTGCAAACTCAGCAAGCTGAACGAGACCCACTGCAAGAGAAGTTGTTGAAATCACAATCCGAGTATCAACAACACCTTGATTTTGCCAAACAACAACATCAATTGATTGATGAAACTGTCAGGCCTCTGGATAACCAAATTGCACAATTGAAACAGCAACAGTCTGAAATTACGCAGCAAATTGAACAACAACACACAACTCTTCAGCAAAAACAACACTTAGTTAATGAGACACAGAGTCAGATCCAAAATGCTCACATTGAGTTAAAGAAACACAACCTATTCCTAGAAGCGCACCCAAAAGACGCTGAACTGAGTTCCCAAATAGGTAGTTGGCAACAACAAGGTCATTTTATTTTCGAATTAGCCGACAAACTGGCAAGTTTACACAATAAACAACAAATACTTTCAAATGGCGTCGCACAGTTACAACGGCAACAACAGCTGCAAACTGAAAAATTAGCCCAAAAACGTCTCGAGTTAGAGCGCAGCACCGTCGCATTCAAAAAACAAGAAGAAACCTACAAACAAAATCAAGAAAAACATAATGTTAACACCATCAATCAACACATTGAACAGCTACAAGCTCGATTACAGCATGCCAAGTTATTACCCCTAATATTATCTCAATGCCTTAATACTCAAACACAAAAACAGAAAGAAATTCAAAAAGATGCTGAATTAGCACAAAGTATCACTGCAACGCAAAAAGAGTTGAGCATTGCCCTGACACGTATTAATGAGTTAGCCCCACGCGTCAAACTAACCAATGATAAATTACAATTAGAACAAAAAATTGTCAGCCTAGAGCATGAGCGCCAGCAACTCATAGCAGGTAACCCCTGCCCATTATGTGGTGCAACAGAGCACCCTGCAGTTAACGATTATCAATCAATCCATCTCAGTGAAACGCAGCAACAACTCATTGAACTAACAGATAAACTCGACCAATTAAAACAGCAACAAGCTCTGTTAGAATCACAACTTCACACACAAAAACAACGTCAGAACGAAAACTTACAGCAACAACAGCAAACCAATGAACAATTCGATGCTTTTAACCAACAGTGGCAAAAGACATGTGAGCAAGCACTCACTCCTGAGTTAGCCCAAAATGAGCAAGCCGTCACCCTCTTAGTTAATCAATTAACGGATCAATTAGCTACGCAACAGAGAATAGTGGCGGATATGGCGGCTCTAGAACGTGAATATCAGCAAGCCAAACATCATTTACATGAACAACAAGCTAGCTTTACACAGCTGCAATCAGAGCTGTTATTAGTCGAAGAGCGTTTAAAAAACCAAACGCAACAACTTGATGAGCTCCAAAAAGAACATAATCAGCTCCAACAGCGTAAACAGATACAAATAGAGCAATGGCAATCCACCCTAGATCCATTTAACTTAAGCGCGCCAGATAAAGATAAGTTTGATGAATGGTTTCGCGAAGTTACTCAGCGAAGTGAGCGCTTTAATAACAAAAAAATGGCGGCGCAAACACTTAGCCAACAAATTGAAGTCAATAATGCCACATTAAAAGTTGAGTCAGCACAACTCCGTATTCTCACTCAACAAATTGAACAAGAAGAAAATCGACTTAAACAAATTGAGTTAGGTTTAGAGCAAAAAATAGCGCAACGGAAAACACTGCTTTCTGGTTTAGCTATCAGCCAATTCATTCAGAAATTGAATGATAAACAAACCATGCTTTTCCAAACTCAGGAACAATTAAGTAAACAACTCAATGAGATTGATAAAGCCATCGCCTCAATGAATGGAAGCTATCAAGAGCTCATTGACGCCAGTGAAAAAACAAAACTGGCACAAAAACAAGTCAATACCCTGTTCTCTCAATCACTTACAGATAGCCCATTTAGCCATCAACAAGCCTTTCTTGATGCGTTAATAAGCCACGAAGAAAAGCAACAATTAGAAGAGCTAAGACAGCGCATAAACCAAGCTCGTATTCAGTGTGAAACACGTTATAAAGAGGGGCTACAGGCGATTGAAGCACTGAATCAACAACGCATTGCTGATTTTTCGGCGCTTACTGAAACGCAATTACAAACAGTAGTCACTCAACTTGATGAAGAAATTAAGCAAATAAACCAAAAGCAAGGCCAGATAATTAACCAACTCAGTGCAGATAAGCAACTGCGCCATCAGCAACAAGATTTACTGCAAGAAATAGAGAAAAGCCAATTAAGTTATGACGATTGGAGCTATCTCAGTTTACTTATCGGCTCCGCTGAAGGGGATAAATTCCGACGTTATGCACAAGGCCTAACTTTGGATTGTTTAGTTTCTTTAGCCAATCAACAACTTGAAAAACTTCATGGCCGTTATTTATTACAGCGTAGCCACCAAGCAAACCTTGAGTTACAAGTTATTGATGGCTGGCAAGCAGATAGCATTAGAGACATTAAAACGCTTTCTGGCGGGGAAAGCTTTTTAGTGAGTTTAGCATTGGCCCTAGCGCTATCCGATATGGTGAGTCACCGTACACAATTGGAATCGCTCTTTTTAGACGAAGGTTTTGGGACTTTAGATGCAGAAACGTTAGATATTGCCCTTGATGCATTAGAAAGTTTAAATGCATCTGGCAAAACTATTGGCGTAATTAGCCATGTGGAAGCAATGAAAGAACGTATTCCCGTCCAAATTGCAGTGAAAAAAGGCAATGGGCTTGGCTTTAGCGAACTTCCCGCACAATATCGCATCACCTAACTCAATTTAGTGACCATTCAGGGTGGGAAATTTCCCCACCCTGATGATTAAATCGCCTCTAATGCTAGTTCCAATGCATATTTAAGGTCATTCACATTTTCAATACCAATTGATAAGCGCACTAAATTATCACTAATACCAATATGTTCCCGGACCTTTTGAGCAACACCTGAATGGGTTGTGGACGCCGGATGGCTGGCGAGCGACTCAGTTCCCCCTAAACTAACCGCTAATTTAAAGATTGCTAAGTTGTCTAGAAAACGAAATGCATCCGCCTCATTATTCCCTACATTGATAGAGAAAGTTGAACCCGCTCCTGTACATTGTTTTTGATAAACTTGATGCTCTACACTCGCTTTCGGAAAAAAAGCAGGAAAATGCACTTTACTGACTTTAGGGTGCTGATGGAGATATTCAGCCAATATTTTTGCACTCTCATTTGCCCTTTCCATACGTAACTGTAATGTTTCTAATGACCGCCCTAACATCCAGCTAGAATGGGGGTCAAGCTGTGTACCGATGGCATTACGTTGCGCCTTCACTTTCTTGACTAACTCCTGACTTCCAACCACAGCCCCCGCAACTAGGTCTGAATGCCCTCCCACATATTTAGTTAGTGAGTACACACTTAAATCTGCGCCTAATGACAACGGCTTTTGAAATACAGGCCCTAGCAACGTATTGTCGCAAATGACTAACGGAGTTTGCCCATTTTGCTTCGCAGCTATCTGCTTAGCCACATGGCTAATTAATTCAATATCAACAAGTGTATTCAATGGGTTAGATGGTGTTTCAATATAGATCGCCGCAATTTTTTGCTCTTTCCCGACTCGATTAGCAACTTCTAAGATGGATTTCTGCTCGTACCCATTTTGAAATGGAATCGAAGTTATTCCGAAACGAGTGAACGTGTTTAAAAATAGGGTTTCAGTTCCACCATAGAGTGGCTGAGAGTGGAGTAGTACATCACCCGGTTGCAATACTGCCATTAAGCACGTTGTAATTGCCGACATACCAGAAGAAAATAGCGCTGCGCTTTCTGCCCCCTCATACAGGGCGAGTCTGTCTTCGACAATCTCACTATTTGGGTGGTTAAAACGTGAATACACCAATCCTTGTTTATGGTTTTCGCTCGTTTGTGTGCGCCCACTAACTAAGTTAAAAAAATCTTTCCCTTCCTGAGCGGTTTTAAATACAAATGTGGATGTCAGAAAAACAGGTGGCTTAATTGACCCTTCTGAAAGCTTAGGGTCATAGCCATAACTCATCATTAAGGTTTCTGGAGATAATTCTTTACCTTGTAAGTCCTTTTTATAGCTCTGTTCTGACATTTTTAGCTCCAATACGGTTTATCATCATATCTCTAACGACTCGACTGCTCAGATAATATTATTATTACTTATTATTTGCTCATATTCCTTAGGATAAAAGCGACGAGTTACTGTTAAATGGGAACGCAAACGCCCTTTAATGACATTTTTTCCAAGATTAGTAAATAATGGGTTTAATGGATCGCTATCCGGCCCTAACGCTTGTTGTGCTAAATAATGGGGTAAATTTAATAATGGGACTTCTTCCGCAAAAATATTTGGTGTAATAAAATAAGCAATGGAATAGCGGGAATGACTATTTTTACGCCTAACAACTTGATGAACATTCGCACGTAAATAGCCATTAGTGGCTAATTCAAATACTTCTCCAATATTTACCACAAATGCATTTTCCAAAGGTTCAACATCTATCCAACCAGCATCAGTTTCAACTTGTAGCCCCCCACTATTATCCTGCCATAATAAGGTTAAAATTCCCGCATCTTTGTGCGCTCCAACCCCTTGCTCCCCTTCATTATTATCTTCCCTTGCCGGATAATGAATAAGTTTTAATAAATGTTGGGCAGGGTCGGCAATAATTTTATCAAAACTATTTTCAGGTAATTCTAGTGCAACTAAAAACGCTTTAATTAATTTTACTGCAATGGTTCGCATTTCACTTTGCCACGCAAGTGCCTGAGATTTAAGTTCAGGTAAAGATTGCGGCCATTGGTTTGGCCCATGTAAATTAAACCAGATAGGGTCATCTTGATTAAGTTGTAATGCCGGTAACTCTTCGCCAATATCAATCTGTTCACGGTAATCTGGCTGGCTACGAGTGCTCTCTTCAGTGGATGCCGTGTACCCTCGAAAATGCTTTGAGTATTCCATCGAGATACTTTCTTTTTCGCTTTGAGGTAAGGCAAAAAATTGCTTGGTTGTCGCTAATAATTGCTCTCGGGTGCCAACGGAAATATTGTGTCCAACTAGATAAAAAAAACCTATTTCCCTAGCAATAAAGCGCAATCTTTTATAGAAACTCTCTCGTGTTTCAGGGTTTTCAAGCTCATGTAAATCAATAATAGGTAATTGTGTGATAGACATATTAATCGGCCTTTTTAAATATTTATTTAAATAATGAATAAAATTCACGATATATTTATCACTCGATTAAATACCACATCTGATATTACTAAAAATAATTTAAAACTATATCGATATAACTTTTTGTAACAGTTCACATCTTATATAACTGAAAATAAGAAATACGAAAAAAATATTATTTATAAAGCATTATTTTTATTTGGTTAGATACCGAGAACAAAACCAATTAGAGATCATCAAATGAAAAAACTACCTGCAGTGTTATTGTCCTTGTCGTTATCAGCCTTAGTGGCTTGCTCCCAAGAAGAAGACACCAATGAAATTACAGCACCACAAAAAGTAACTTCACAAAAAATTATTATTGGCAGCCACGGTAGTGATGCGGATATATGGAAATTTATTGCCCAATCACCGGAAGCTAAACAAGCCAACCTCGATATTGATGTCAAAATTATTGACGATGGAATAACACTCAACGTCGCTACCATTGACGGAGATGTTGATGTTAATGCATTTCAATCTTGGGGGTTTTTAAAAGATTTTAATAAAAATCATAATAACCAATTAACGGCGATCTCAACCACCTACTTTGAGCCAATGGGCATATATTCGGTAAAACATAAAAAATTAGCTGATTTACCTAAGCAATCTATCGTTGCCATTCCCAATGATGCCGCCAACCATATACGTGCACTTAAATTACTTGAAAAGTCGGGGTTAATTGCATTAAAACCTAATTTTAACCAAGCCACAGGGTCTACTAATGATATTGTCTCGAACCCTAAGGACTTAGTTTTTAGGCAAATAAAATATGCTCATGGCCCAAGAGCATTGCCTGATGTTGATATTGCAGTCATAGGTAATACCGCTGCACAAGAAGGCGGGTTAAACGTTTTAACTGACTCGTTATTTAGGGAAGAGAATGATGAGACTATTATTAATAATATCAATTTATTAGTTGTTAAAACAGATAACAAGGATAACCCTAAATTTGCCAAATTAGCAGAACTGTACCACACTGAAGCGGTAAGAAAGTACATCATTGATAATTTTGGTGGAACTAAAATCGAAATAACCAAAAATGTTAGTGAACTCAATTAAGTAAAACTAGTTATCATTCTTGCCTAGCAGGATTACGCCTCTTGCTAGGCTCTTTAATGCCCCATCTATTCTCTCTTTTTCTATGCTCAATTATTTTATATGTATATTATTCATTTGTGCCTATTAATGTCATCTCTCATCATAAAATCACACCAGAAACACATTTAATATATTGATTTTAAAAAAATTAAAAGCAAAACTTAACTTAGTGCAAAAATTTGAACCTTATCGTTAAATTTTTTTTCTATGATTTTTCATTCGCCAAGTTATAGTAATAACCATTGAAACACACTACGGCTTCTAAGATTTATTCAATAACATGCCGTGCGCTAATGAAAAGCTAGGAGACTAAAATGTCTAACGCATTTATCGAAATGATTAAAAATCGTCGTACCATTTATAACCTCGGCGATGCTTTACCTGTATCAGAAGAACACGTCACGAAATTAATTAAAGAAGCAGTTAAACATTCACCATCATCATTTAACTCACAAACATCTCGTGTCGTAATTTTATTTGGTGCTGAACACAAAAAATTGTGGAATATGACTAAAGAAGCACTGCGTAAAATTGTTCCTGAGCAAGCCTTCGCTTCAACAGAACAAAAAATTGATAGCTTTGCTGCAGGGGCTGGTTCTATTCTGTTTTTTGAAGACGAAAACATCGTAAAAGGTTTACAAGAACAATTCCCTTTATATGCGGATAATTTCCCAATTTGGTCTGAACAAGCCAGTGGTATCGCACAATTTGCAGTCTGGACAGCATTATCACAAGAAAATATCGGTGCATCTTTGCAACATTACAATCCACTGATTGATAATGACGTTCAAACAACATGGAATGTACCAGCTAACTGGATATTACGCGCTCAAATGGTATTTGGTTCGATTAATGCACCCGCTGGTGATAAAGACTTTATGGACGACGATGTTCGTTTCAAAGTTTTCAAATAAACTAGAATACTAAGAATTTAAATAATCCTCTCGTAATATATTTACGAGAGGATTTTATTTATTTGATATAATCAAGGTGAATAATTCAATATCATCACCAATGATGATCATAGTTTTAACTTATAACTTATTCTAAATTAATCCGCACCCTCAATAAAACATATTTATTCAAAATAGTTTATCGAAATAAAAAGAAATATTTACAATTATACTATTATTATTACACTCGTGTTACCGTCTGACTATTAATTGAACATGCGAAATTTGACAACTACATAAGTTGATATTTATCAATTCATTAGCCAATCACCCTACTAAACTCTAAGTATATTTTCATTTTTAGTTTTGCATTATAGATATTTGAACTACACTAAAAGTGAGAGCACAAAAACACGTTCCATCGTGTAAGTGTTATTAAGGGGGTGGACTATGAAAGGTTTATCTTTACTAACATCTGTTGTTGCTATAATCATTTCAAGTTGTTCTTTCACCTATGCAAGTAATAATTCATCAGGAGGTACAATTACATTTACAGGTTATATCTATGAGCCACAATGTTCAGTTAAGGTTGAACATAAAGAGCGAGTGAATATTACGTGTTACCGAAAAGGTAAAGATGTTTCAATAACTGGTTCTTTAAAAAATGGCCAAAAGGTAGAATCTGAATATGTGAAAGTTGAGTATGATAAACACACTAAGTTACCTATGTTAAATGTCTTTTATGAGTAGCTCCATAATGGTTACCTTAATCATAACTGCTCGGAATATTTAATGTAAAAATTGTCTTAATATTCCGAGCACTATTTTCCCCTCTAAAAAGTACCTCTTAAACACATTATTTAGCCACTAAAAAGCCCACCCGTAGGTAGGCTTGAATGATATCAATGTGTTCAGATTACTTCTCGGTTAAATCTATTTGATAAATAGCGAAACCAATATCATCAGTACCGACTTGTTTCATCGGATACTGCGCATTCTCTTTGATGAATTTTGCTGCTTTTTCACTTGGTGCAGTTTCAAAGCGAATATCCAGTTTTTTGTCTGTTTTAATTGGAGTGAATGACCAATTATTAGCCGCTTTAGTCGCAATTTGTCCTTTATCTTTAGACTCTTTAGCAATATAAGCCGCTAAAATAGAACGGTTTTCATCCGGTGATGCAAATGCAACATTATTATCACCTGTTCCAGCAAATTTACCGCCGTAGCCACGGTAGTTATTCGTTGCCACTAAGAAAGTTGCTTTTGGATCAATCGGTTTACCTTGGTAGGTTACGTTTTTGATTCGGTTAGCATCTTTGTTGACTGTTTGGCAATCAACATCGTATTTCGCTGGCTGAGTCAGGTCGATTTGGTAATTTACACCACTAATTGTATCGAAATTATAAGTTCTGAAACCATTCCAATTCAATAAGCTTTGTGGTGCTGTTGATTGTGGGTTGATTTGATTGAACATCCCGGCTGAACATTCTAACCACTCGACGACATCCGCACCTGTGGCTTTAACTACAACTAATGTATTTGGATATAAATATAAGTCAGCAGCATTACGGAAAGTTAAATCACCTTTTTCGACTTCAATAAATTCAGTCGGTGAATTTTTACGTCCACCCGCTTTAAATGGCGCTGCGGCTGCAAGAACTGGTAAATCTGCGAGGTCAGGGTCACCTTGAATAAAGTTTTTGGTGTAATCGATTTGAGCATCATTCACGATTTGTACAGTTGGGTCGCTTTGAACCAATGCTAAGTAGCTGTACATATTTTCGGATGCTTTACCGATATGTTTTCCGACAAACTTACGAGTATCTTGGTGTTCTTGTTCAATAATTTTTGCTAGGTCGCCATCACGCTCAACCAAGGCTTTCTTATTTGGTTTATCATAGACAGGGCGTGCATGAGCTGTTGCATCAACCACTTTCCACGCGCCATCATCATTATTGACCACTAAATCAACCACACCTAAATGATCACCCCACTGTCCTGGCATAACCGCAGGTACACCATTAACTGTTCCCTTTGCAATATCAACACCTTTGATATCGCTGAAATCTTTGCTAGGGAACACGCCGTGTGAGTGGCCAAACATGATAGCGTCGATACCTGGGACTTCACTGAGGTAATAAACTGAGTTTTCAGCCATTGCTTTATATGGCTCTTGAGAAAAACCAGAGTGAGGAATAGCAACAACTAAATCCGCACCTTCTTTTTTCATTTGTGGTACAAATTTTTTCGCAGTTTCAGTAATGTCATTAACTAAAACTTTGCCTTCTAAATTTGGTTTATCCCAAATAAGAATTTGTGGGGGAACAAAACCAATGTAACCAATCTTGATAGTGTGCGTTTTACCGTCTCTATCTTTAACCGGTGTATCTACAATAATGTATGGATTAAAGTAGTTTTTACCCGTTTTCGCATCAATAATATTAGCGTTAATGTATGGGAATTTTGCGCCATCAATAGCTTTATGTAAGAATTCTAATCCAAAGTTAAACTCATGGTTACCGAAGTTACCTACGGTGTAACCCATAGTATTTAAAAGTTTATGTGCAGGGTGAGATTCACCGTCTTTTAAACCTTCACCTACTATATAGTCTGCTAATGGGCTACCTTGGATTAAATCTCCGTTGTCCACTAATACTGAGTTTGTCGCTTCTTGTTTAGCGGCTTTAATTAATGTCGCGGTACGAACGTAACCAAATTGCTCTGTCGGCTTGTCTCTATAATAGTCAAAATCAATGAGGTTGCTGTGAACATCCGATGTTTCCATTACGCGTAAATCAACTGTTGCTGCGTTCGCATTAAATGCGACTAACATAGCAAGTGTTGAAAGTTTTAATACTTTATTCATGTAATCCCCTTAGTTGCCATTATTGAGAGAAAATTGCCTCTCAAATTTGAGTACCTATCCTGTAAAATTGAACAAATAAACAACAAAAATAGCGTTAAAATTTTACACTATGTGCATGACGTCAATTTTTAATGATAATACACTGCAAACACTAACCATTTTTTGTGACTAAATCACGGTTTTCATCTTTTTATTGGGCTTGATTTTTATATAGCTCACAAAAATAAATTAATGATGACAAATTCACCCAAAACAATTGAAGTTATCTTGTCGAGGTATTGTGAATATTTTTTGAAGTAAAAAAAGAATTGTGATTTATATCACTTAATACAAAGTAAACTTATTTTGATTAAAAAACCACAATTCGTTACATAAATAAAATAATCAATCTTACTTATCAAATTTGATTTAATAAATATATTTATTAGATCATCTTCAATTAATTAAAATTTAATTTAAGTAAAAAAAGATGATTATTTAAGCATTAAAATATCAATATTATTTTCTAACTTATGTGTACCATGACTAGGCGAAAATAAGATAATTTGTCGTTTTCTCCTCAAAGTAAACTACATTTTTTTTAAATAATTCAAGTTGTGGCAAGGCGGAAAAATGAGGTCATCTCAAGGAACATACATAAGTATGTGACTAGAGTGACTGAATGAAGCCAACGCAGCCACAGCTTGAAGTATGACGAAAAGATAGGAACATACATTAGTATGTGACCCGAGTAGCCAAGCGCCGCCAACAACGCTACAGCGTAAATTAGGACGAAAATAGCCAAGCGGCTCCGCGCACCCCACTCGAATCGCCATGCACCGCTTTACGAATAGGCGTATCACACTCCCCACCAAATACCCATTGGCGGATCCTTGCTGGCAACGCTTCATATAAGTAATCGACATTGCTCATTCCGCCCCCTAGCACTATCACGTCTGGGTCTAACATATTAATGGCTTGTCCGAGGGCTTTTGCGAGGCGGTTGAGGTAATTTTCCAGTGCGATCTTGGCATATTTATCACCTGATTGTGCTAATTCGACAATTTCCATCCCCGTTTTTTGGCTTCCTGACATTTTCGCGTAATCCGCCATAAACCCTGTGCCTGAGACAAACAATTCCGTGCAACCTGTCAGCCCGCAATAGCAGTTTTCTGTTACTAGAAATTGCCTATCTTGCTCATCTTGCCATGGTAGAGGGTTATGACCCCATTCCCCTGCAACGCCATTTCCCCCTGAATGCACTTGCCCATTTATTGCAATTCCTGCACCACATCCAGTTCCGATAATAACAGCAAACACGACCTTCTCACCCGCACCTGCACCATCAACCGATTCTGAAACAGCTAGGCAATTAGCGTCATTCGCCATTTTTACTTCACGGTTTAATAGATGACTTAAATCGGCATCAAACGGTTTACCATTAAGCCATGTGGAATTGGCATTTTTAACTTTACCAGTCACAGGAGACAATGTTCCAGGGATCCCCACACCAACACTACCTGACAACCCAGTCGCCGTTTCTGCATCTGCCACTAAACTTGCTATCGCTTTAAGTGTCGCGTCATAATCACCACGAGGTGTTGGAATACGTTTACGAAACAAAGTATTGCCACTGTCATCTAATGCAATAACTTCAATTTTGGTTCCACCAAGGTCAATACCTATTCTCATTATGATGTTCTCTACTATTTAAAGTTTTTATGTCAGGGCTTCTATAGCTATCATGGCTTGCTTTGAGGGGTATTATCAATAGTTAACTAATGAAATGATAGCAGCCCTCAACGACAGCGCATTTTTTTTCGCTTAATAACAGACAATTCGCTATCATAGCCCCCTGCTCTAACTGGCTATTTATTAACAAAGGTAGGTTTTTCATGTGGTTCAAGAATATATTGGTCTATCGCCTGAATCGGGATTTGGCACTCTCCGCAGATGATTTAGAGAAACAGCTTGCCGCCCTCGCCTATCACCCTTGTGGTAGCCAAGATATGATGCAAACTGGCTGGGTTTCCCCTATGAATGGTGGTGATGCATTGACACATGCAGCGGGTAACCAAATTCTTATCTGTGCTAAAAAAGAAGAAAAAATGCTGCCATCTCCTGTAATTAAGCAAGAATTGCAGGATAAAATCGAAAAATTGGAAGCTGACCAAGGCCGTAAGCTGAAGAAAACAGAAAAAGATTCACTAAAAGATGAAGTTGTTCACTCACTCCTTCCTCGTGCATTCAGTAAATTCAGTAAAACCTACATTTGGATTGATACAGTAAATCAATTAATTATTGTTGATGCCGCAAGTGCAAAACGCGCTGAAGACAATTTAGCCTTACTCCGCAAAAGCTTAGGTTCCTTACCTGTCGTCCCTCTGACTTTTAAAGACCCAATAGAGCTAACACTCACTGAATGGATCCGTTCGGGCTCATTACCACAAGGTTTTGCCGTCATGGATGAAGCGGAGCTAAAAGCTATCTTAGAAGAAGGTGGTATTATCCGCTGTAAGAAGCAAGAACTCATTTCTGATGAAATTGCCACCCACATTGAAGCCGGTAAACTCGTTACCAAACTGGCCTTGGATTGGGAAGAGCGTATCCAGTTCATGTTATCTGATGATGGTTCCCTGAAGCGCCTCAAATTTAGCGATACATTAAAAGACCAAAATGACGACATCGCTAAAGAAGACTACGCACAAAAATTTGATGCTGATTACGTATTAATGACAGGTGAACTTAGTGCATTAATCGCTCGCTTGATTGATGTATTAGGTGGCGAAGCCGAGCACTAATTTGTTTCTATCCCCTCTATCGCCCTCACAATGGCAACTCACACTTAAGTAAGTTGCCATCACTTTTTAGATCCCGCTTACATAGCCACAATTAAGTCATTGACTGGTAGTGAAATCTCTGGTTGATTGATTTATATCCATATCGCAAATTTCTAATATTTAATTATGTTCAACAACAATAATAAAAATAGCCCATCACTGATGATTATGGTCAATATTCTGTCGAAGGAAATGTTATGAAAGAGCTCATCGAACCTGAATTAGATGAAAATTCACTGGTTACCCTACAAAAAGTCACCGCCGATAATTTTTCTGAAATTTGCTTACTAAGTCATACGCTTAGTGAAGCACAACGTAATATGGTGGCTGACAATGCCTATTCCATGGTGGAAGCCCAGTTTTCTGATTGCGCATGGTATCGAGGCATTTACGCCGATGATGTCCCTGTCGGTTTCATCATGCTGCATTCTGGGTTAGATGATGATGAATTAGAATATAACGGTATTATGCTTTGGCGTTTTATGATTGCTGAACCCTACCAAAAGCTGGGATTCGGCCGTGAAGCCCTAGTTCAAGTCATCCATTATTTAAAAAGAAAAGGATACCCACGCCTTTATAATAGCTGTGGTGAAGGGGAAGAAAGCCCATTTGAGTTCTACAAAAAACTTGGTTTTGTACCAACAGGCGCTTATATGGATGATGAATGCGAGCTGGTCCTAGATATTACTAATTGGCAAGAACAAGAAGAGTAAGCCTATAAGTGCAGTCAACAACGCTACAGCACGAAGTATGACCAATACCAATACGCTAAATAGTTTGTGCTGTCGCAAAGCGGCAAATGCGTTAGAACCTAGGAGCATACACAAGTATGTGACTAGGGCTAACGCATGAAGCCAACACCGCGACAGGGCAAAATATGACGCGTATCCGTTATTTTTGGATAAGATAACGAATAGTCGGCCCATCTTGCTGAATATCCAACACCGTATAACCGTAGTTTTTCGCATCTAGAGGAATATTATTAATCGACTGCGGGCAGTCACTTACCACTTCTAATATTTCGCCTTTTTTCAACGATGGCATTGCTTCTAGTGTTGCTACTGCTGGATATGGGCAAGGTTCTCCGACCATATCTAAACGATAATCAGGGATAATGTCTTTATTACTCATATTACCTCCACGGATACATTAGATGCTTTTTGAGAACGTTTACGGAAAAAATGTTTTTCCCAGACCAACATCAACACAAATGCGACCGCTAATAATCCATAAGTGACTAGCAATCCACCTTCTGGTCCAAAGGTTTCAAGTAAATTAACTTTGTCAAAATCAGTCGCCAACCAAGGACCTAAATCATCCCAGTAATAAGCCAGCACCGTAGCACCAATGATATTACCAAAACCTACCCACCAATAATGGACTTGGCCCTCGACCGCGCGGTACATCCAGCCCGTTTCACAACCACCGGCAAGCACAATACCGAAGCCAAACAGTAATCCACCAATCACTGCATTCGGCCCAGCCCATAAAATTTTTGGCGTTGCGCCTAACTGTACATAGCTGAAGATACCAATTGCACTGACTGCCATACCAATAATGATAGCTTTAGCCATATGTGTGCGTCCGGTGATCCACAGGTCACGAAATGCAGAGGTAAAACAAATTTGCGCTCTTTCAATCAGTAGCCCGAAGCCAATACCACATAAGATAGCAAAACCCATCACAGGGGAGTCTAATAAAGTATAAAAACCCCAAGCTAGTGCTAATGTGAAAATCACCATTCCTAGTTTAAAGCGTCTTTTCGCCACATTATGATTTTGTGTTAACGGCGATGCGGTGCTGACTTTTTTCAGTTTCACAGGGATGCGAAACATTGGCATTAGTGTAAATTTCGCACCAAAATATGACCCTGCCGCAGTAGCAACAGCAAAGTACCACGCGTGTAATGAAAATTGAGGGATACCAGTAAAGAATGCAGCTAAATTACACCCCATCGCCAAACGAGCACCAAATCCAGCGATAATACCGCCTAAAATAGCTTGAAAAATACGTATCCGATGCTGAGGCATTCGTAATTTAATATTATTGGCCCATAATGCAGCGGCAAAACACCCTGCAAACATACCAATGATCATCACGCCATCAATACGATCCAGAGGTGTACCCTCAAAACCAATAACTTTAAAATAGCCCCATGTCTCTGGCTCTGCACCAAATAATTGCATGATGTGCCCGCCCCAACGCGTAAACTCACCCGTGACCGCCCAGAATGTGCCGGTCAAGCCAAAGTAATAGGTTGATAAGATACCTGCGGCAATAACTGCAGGTAATGGTTTCCAAAAACCGATGAGATAGCGAGATTTAAAATCAGACCAAGTCATTGTTACTTCCAATTCATTCACGCCAGACCTTGGCAGAGAAATTCGCCGTTGTATAATTATCGTTATAAGTATTTATATCGATCCCCACAGCGAAGTGGCAACATCATACTCCGATAAATTTTTTCGTGAAGTTATTTCATCATAAAACGAGAGACAGATTGATCTTGAGCACACTCAGATTTAAAGAAATAGATGGGAATAAAAAAAAGCGCTATCTCAATGATAACGCTGGAAGTGTAGTCTTATTTTATCTATAGAAGAGTATAATATGAAATTGCCTTATTACGGCGACGCTTGCTATGCGTAGTCTGTAGTCAGCCCATTTGACTCCAGTAATAACACTTATCTCACAGTATAAATACGTTCACTTAGCTGACCTACTTGTTAAGTAATTATAACTATTTTTAATACAAAGGCCTAAACGTTCACTAACTTTGTATTATTTCCAAATTAGCATTGGCCTTATTGATTCCCTAGCATAAGTAAATTATAAAAATAGATAACTCAGTATAATAAAGTATTTAAAAGTGTTTCTAAATGTTATTGGTTGCAATATAGCGCAACACTTTTGTTGCGCAAGTGTTTTTTCATTTTCATGACAAGATACAGAATAAAACATAAAATCAATTCAAATCAAAAAGATACAGAAAAAACATAAGAATAAGGCAAAATATTTAACCTATAGTTAAGATATTACAAACAATTTACATTTTTTATAAAAAAGAATTCATTTCAAATTTAAAAATAAATTTAATATTAATTAAATATATAAATTAGCTTTAAAAATATATTCCCTGGAATAATAAAACTTTTTTAACATTAATAAAATTAACATATTTTTCATTATAATTTATTAGTAGTATTTACGTAATTAAGATTTATCAACCTAAAAATTAAAAATAAAAACAACCAGACCTATGATAAACAATCATTTTTTGACCAATCTCTCTTTTATTAAATAACCGCCCTATTAATAAGGGAATATACAAAAATAGATTAAAAATAATACTTATATAAATCCTTATTGGTAACATGGTTTATTTTTAATAAAGTTTTACATCATTATTGCATTGTCATTGATAAAATAACCAGAATTAATAGGTTATTTAACTCGTATTTATGAATTAAAAAACTAAGAAAATGAATCAATATGACTAATGAGTAGGTAGAAAAAAAGGTAATATCAATAGAAATTACTATGATAAGAAAGGAAGAACACACAATAATTCATTATAAAAATTAATGAAAATATTTATTACTTATCGGGAATACAAGCGAAAACATCCAAAATAGAGTAAAAAAATGGGCACAATGGTCAAGCTACCTTATCAAATTGCGAATAAAAAGCGTCAAATAAGAATAAAATTCTTTAAAAAAAAATTAATTAGATAAATAAATGCGCTTGGATTTTCACAAATAGTACCTAAGGGAGGTTAGTAAGACACGAACTTATCTTAATGGTATGGTTAGATAATAAAAAACGCGTTTTACCTTTAACGATAAAACGCGTTTATACGATGTAATTCGCTTATTTTGAGGATGATGTCGCTTCCATTCCCACTAAACCAATCTTCAAGTACCCTGATTGACGCAATGCATTCATTACATCCATCATAGTTTCATAATCAACACTCTTGTCCGCTTGGAAAAAGATTGTTGTTTCCTTATTGGAACTCGTTGCTTGGTCAAGTGTAGAAGCAAGCTGTTCCTTTGTCACAGCTTGGTCACCAATAAAAAGCTGGCTATCCGATTTAACCGTTAGAAATACAGGTTTTTCAGGACGCGGCTGCGGCTTCGCTGTCGAGGCGGGTAAGTCGACTTTAATATCAACTGTTGCCAATGGTGCCGCAACCATAAAGATAATCAATAAAACCAACATAACATCAATAAAAGGTGTTACGTTAATTTCATGCATTTCACCGCTATCGTCTTGTTCGTCACCTAAACGCATTGCCATAATAATTACCTTGCTTTGCTATTTGCCAGATCAAGATCACGCCCCAGTAACAATGCGGACTGAGCAGCGACATCCCCTACTTGACCACGATAGTTGTTGATCATACGGGCAAAAATATTATAAATCACAACCGCAGGGATAGCGGCAATAAGACCAATTGCTGTCGCTAATAATGCTTCTGCAATACCAGGGGCAACAACAGCGAGGTTAGTCGTTTGCGAGTGGGCAATCCCGATAAAGCTGTTCATGATCCCCCAGACAGTCCCAAATAGACCGACAAATGGAGAAATCGCACCAATAGTCGCCAAATAGCCATTACCACGCCCCATATAACGGCTAATCGTAGCAACAGCTCTTTCTAAACGGAATGATGTGCGCTCTTTTGTGCCTGATAAATCAGAGCTATTCGCTGATAAAGCTCGCTCAGTAACAGCTTCATTTAATAACATACGAGTAATGCTATTTGCTTTGAAGCCTTCTGCGATACTGACCGCCTCATCAAGTGATTTTACCTCAGCAATCGCTTTTGCTTCTGCTTTTAAGCGACGACGAGCGACTAATATTTCCAAACCTTTTGAGAAAAATAGAGCCCATGTAATAACAGAAGCAATCACCAAACCAATCATAACGGTTTTAACCACGTTATCTGCATTTTGGTACATTCCCCAAACAGATAAGTCTTGATCAAAACCCCCTGTCGGTGCTTCTGTTGCAATTTCAATATTTTCATTAACAACTGTTGTGTTCACGGCTTCGCCTTGCGCAGGCTCAGCAGGTACTGATGCAACTTCAGCACTTGGTGTTGTTGTTGGTGCAGCCGGGTTTACTGCCGGTTGTGTTGATGGTGTATTTTGAGACGCAGCTGGTGTTGTTGCAGGTGTGGTTTCAGCGACTGCTGCCGTCCCCATCAAGCCGAACGCCAATAGAATAGAAGCTGTTAGTTTACGCATCAGTTGGCCTTTACTCTCTTTTTAGTGTTGTATAATAAAATTCATATCGATGATTGTGCCATTCATCGACTAACCTTTAAAAGCGAAATTTGACTCGCGCTGTCCGTCTCTTTTCAAAAAGACGGTGCTGATGATATCAAACACAGCGCGAATTGATAGTAATTATCATTAGTATTCGCGATTTTTTTATATTTTTTTGCGTTTAGACAAACATGTCCTTCTCTATTATGCGGTTATTTTCCTTAATAATTCATAGCTCAATTAAGTGTTCATACGCAACCTGAGAAAATGAGACTTACCTATGAATTGAAAGTTGAAGAATACTCAGGTTACATTTCTATCAGGATCATTTAACGTCTTAGTATAAATCACCTTTGAGTTTAACTAGTTCACATCCTGTGTAGGGAAAAATCATGGCAGACATAAAACCTGAAACACAATTAGTTCATATTGGGCGAAACCCTAAATACACACAAAAAGGAGTAAACCCCGTTATTCAACGAGCTTCTTCTATTATTTTTGATACGCTTGAAGAAAAACGACATGCAACTCGCCATCGTGCAAATAACGTACTATTTTATGGACGCCGTGGTACGCAAACTCATTTCGCTTTTCAAGAGGCCATGACAGAATTAGAATCAGGTGCTGGATGCGTCCTTTACCCATCAGGCGCAGCAGCTATCACAAATGCCATTTTGTCGTTTATTTCTGCTGGCGAACATATCCTTGTTACAGGCTCAGCTTATGACCCAACTCAAAATTTTTGCGACAATATTCTCACTAAGTTAAATATCCAAACCACGTATTTTGATCCACTCATCGGAACAGGTATCGCTGATTTAATTCAGCCCAATACGCGTATTGTATTCTTGGAGTCCCCCGGTTCTATCACCATGGAAGTTCATGATTTACCGACAATCGTAAAGACAATACGTGCGAAATCCCCTGAAATTGTGATTATGATTGATAACACTTGGGCTGCTGGTGTTTTACTTAAACCTTTATTATTTGATGTTGACGTATCAATCCAATCAGCAACTAAATATATCAATGGCCATTCCGACGGTATGCTCGGCCTTGCTGTGGCAAACCAACGCTGTATTGAAACATTGCGCGAAAATTCATATCTCTTAGGCCAAACCGCTGATCCAGACACCGTTTATATGGCTAATCGAGGACTACATACATTACCGACTCGCTTAAAACAGCATCAAATTAATAGCTTACAAGTCGCTAACTGGTTACAACAACGTCCTGAAGTTGAACAGGTATTTCACCCTGCACTTGAGAATTCACCGGGCCATGAATTCTTTATCCGTGATTTTACAGGTGCTAATGGCCTTTTCTCTTTCCAACTAAAATCACGCTTAACCACTGAGCAATTTACCGCTTTTCTTGATAATTTTAATCATTTTAAAATGGGTTATTCATGGGGTGGTTTTGAGTCGCTGATTTTGGGATACCAAAAAGAAGATTTACTCAATATGCGGCAGTATGATTTTTCACCAAAAGAAGGAACCTTCTTCCGAGTGCATATCGGGTTAGAGCACACCGATGATTTAATTCACGATTTACAATTAGCTTTCGAAAGAATTTAAATTAAAAATCAATATATTAATTGCAGGAGCTGCGTTAAATGTTTCCTGCAATTTCTCCACTAAATGATTAATTCTTCAAACAAATCAAACTTGAACCCTTTTTTTCCTGTAATATAGATAATAAAGAAATTCGCTTTTACGCAGATACAGGAATGATTATGGAAGTCCTACGCGAAATCGTACTGGCACTTTGGCACCACGATTTCCTTAAACTCTCCAACCCTGAAGTGCTTTGGGTTATTTATACCGTACTTTTTGTTGTCATTGTTTTAGAAAATGGCGTCCTTCCCGCCGCTTTCTTACCCGGTGATACCTTGTTGATCCTTTCTGGTGCATTAATTGCCAAAGGGGTTTTGCACTTTATACCCACGATATTATTGCTAACAACCGCAGCCAGTTTAGGTTGCTGGTTGGGTTTTCTGCAAGGCCGATGGTTAAGTGAAACTAAGGTTGTGAAGCGCTGGTTAGCGCAAATCCCTGAGGAATATCACACCAAAGCAAACAATATGTTTAATAAGCAAGGTTTATACGCGCTACTTATAGGGCGCTTTCTTGCATTTGTCAGAACGATATTACCTTTGCTTGCTGGATTATCTGAATTAAGCCACCGCCGTTTCCAGTTTTTTAACTGGTTAAGTGGTTTGTTATGGGTTGGCTTGATTGTCACCTTAGGGTATGCCCTAAACCAAATTCCTTTTGTGAAAGAACACGAGCAAATTGTGATTAGTGCGTTGATGATTATCCCAGTTATCCTACTGATTAGTGGCCTAATTGGCTCAATTGTAATGTACTGGAAACACCGCAAAGCACTCTCGAGTAGCAAAGAGAAATCATAATATGACTGAACAATGGCCGCTAGTCAGCGGCCATTCAGACTGCTGACAAACATATTATGTTTGGAGGCAAGTCGAATAGGTTTTGAAAATAAACTAGGAAAATCAATTTATTGATTTTCGGCTGATAACACAAAGCGGGAAAAACCACGCTTTTATCCCGCTTTGTCAACAACCAAATGGCCGCTAGTCAGCGGCCATTTGGTTTATTCAGTCATCAAACTACTAATAGCAGAAAATAAGTACTGACCAATTTCTGCAGTCATCCATGTCCCTTGAGAAATTTTGGGATCTTCACGATAAATAGCCCGAATTCTCTCTTGTAGCTCAGGATCTCCCCCCGTAAACTGGTTGAACATCGTTAACCATGTTTGTGCTAATTGTTGTACTTCAGGTGAATCTGGGGATTTTTGGGCTTTTAATGCATTATATAAACCCGCAATTAACTCAGGCCACACCTGCCCTGAAGCAAAATAATGTTGCTGAACAAAAGCAAATTGCTCCGCGGTTAAATGGGGTTTAAACAGTGATAATTGGTATTCACTAAAACCCTCTGCAACAAATTGGATCATTGCGACAGAAATGCCTGATGAATAAGCTAACGTGTTATCCGATAAATGAATTTGATTCAGTCGTGCAAAGAAATCAGGGTTTCCTCCAGTATCTCTTTCTAACGCTGTCATCCATTCATGTGCAATTTGTTGCACCTCTGTAGATTGAGGTGTTGCACCTTGTTCCATCAGCTTGCTTACCGTTGCTACGCGCTGTTGCCACTCTTGGTTTTTCAGCGTATGCGCCGTATATAATGGCAATTGTTCCAATTCTTGAGGGGTAAAATATTTATCAAACATCGACATCATCTCCAATACAGAAAACCAATCAGCCTGAGTTAAAGTATTCCCCGTTTGCATTTGCCTGTGTAATTGCTCTAATCGATTACGTAATGTCGCCATTTGCTCCATTTGTTCCGTTAATAATGCAATTCGCTCTTGCAGCAAACTCGTCATATCTCCACTCTGGCCATCCAGTAATTCACCGATGTTTTTCAGTTTGACTCCAACTTGCCGTAACAATTGAATTTGCGTTAAACGCTCTATGCATTGCATGTTGTAAAGCCGATAACCTGCATCGGTTCTTGCAGTTGGTACCAATAAGCCAATTTCTTCATAATGATGAAGTGTACGGACGGTTAATCCTGTTTTTTCCGCGATCTCACCAACTTGAAATAGCATATGTTCCTCCTGTAATTGCGACTAAGGTTAGTGCCTCACGTTACGTGAGAGTCAATCACCACTTTGCACTTTTTATTAAAATTCCATCTTATCCATTATATCAGCAGACAATTTCTCTCTCGTCAGGAGATGGCTTTATAGAATAGCAATAAAAAAGCCCCAGTAGATTGAATACTGAGGCTTATATAGATAACGTTAAATTATTACTTAATTAATGCATGCATTTCTTGTACAGAGATTACTGTATCGGTTGGGTCTGCACTGAGCGACATCGTAGTGGCAAACCCACCATTCAACGTCGTGTCATAGTGGACTTTATAACGCAATGCACTGCGACGAATTAATTTTGAGTCTTCAATGGCTTGACGCCCTGCGGTGGTATTCACAATGTAATCATATTCACCATTCTTAATTCTATCTTGAATGTGTGGACGACCTTCATGAACTTTATTGACGAGGCGTGGGTTAATACCAGCCTCTCCTAACACAATCGCAGTGCCGTGAGTAGCATCCAGCTCAAAGCCGTGTTTTAACAGCTTAGCAGCTAAATCAACCACGCGAGTTTTATCTCCCTCACGAACAGATAACAGTGCACGGCCTGATTTTTTCATCGTCGAGCTACTGCCTAACATCGCTTTAGCAAAGGCTTCAGCAAATGTCCGGCCGACGCCCATTACTTCGCCTGTTGAACGCATTTCAGGCCCAAGAATTGGGTCAACACCAGGGAATTTATTGAATGGCAATACCACCTCTTTCACAGAGTAATATGGTGGAATAACCTCTTCCGTCACCCCTTGCTGTGCCAAGGTTTGCCCTACCATCACACGCGCTGCAACTTTCGCTAATGGCACACCCGTTGCTTTAGAGACAAAAGGCACAGTCCTTGCCGCACGTGGATTGACTTCAATTAAGTAAACTTCATTATTTTTGACTGCAAACTGCACGTTCATCAAGCCACGTACACGTAACTCAAAGGCAAGGTTACGAACTTGTTCACGCATTACATCTTGGATTTCTTGGCTAAGCGTATAAGCAGGTAGAGAACATGCGGAGTCACCAGAGTGCACACCTGCTTGCTCAATGTGTTCCATGATACCGCCGATCAGTACCATCTCACCGTCACAAATCGCATCTACGTCAACTTCAACCGCATCGTCTAGGAAACGGTCAAGTAGCACTGGCGCATCGTTAGAAACACTTACCGCGGTTTGGAAATAGCGACGTAAATCGATTTCGTCATATACAATTTCCATTGCTCGGCCACCTAGTACATAGGATGGACGAACAACCAGTGGGTAGCCAATAACAGCTGCTTTTTCAACTGCTTGCTCAATCGCTGTGACAGTTGCGTTCTGTGGTTGCTTCAAGTTCAAGCGATTAACGGCCTGCTGAAAACGTTCACGATCTTCTGCGCGGTCGATGGCATCTGGGCTCGTACCAATAACAGGAACACCGGCAGCTTCCAACGCTCTCGCTAATTTCAATGGTGTTTGACCACCATATTGCACAATCACGCCTTTTGGCTGCTCGATACGCACAATTTCAAGTACGTCTTCCAGTGTCACTGGCTCAAAATAGAGGCGATCTGATGTATCATAGTCAGTTGAAACGGTTTCAGGATTACAGTTGACCATAATGGTTTCATAGCCGTCTTCGCGTAACGCTAAAGATGCATGCACGCAGCAATAGTCAAATTCAATCCCTTGCCCAATCCGGTTTGGCCCACCGCCTAATACCATCACCTTCGGTTTAGCATTATTTGGGTTTGACTCGCACTCATCTTCATAAGTGGAATACATATAAGCCGTATCTGTTGCAAATTCTGCCGCACAGGTATCAACACGTTTATATACAGGATGTAAATCATAGCCTTGACGTAATTTACGCAGTTCTGCTTCAGAAACCCCGACTAGACTAGCTAAACGGGCATCTGCAAAACCTTTCCGTTTGAGTACACGTAAGAAGTCTTTGGTCAGGCCATTGATACCTAATTCAGCCACTTCTTCTTCTAAACGTACCAGTTCTTCGATTTGCACTAAGAACCAGCGGTCAATATTGGTTAAATTGAAAACACCATCAACAGAAAGCCCCGCACGGAATGCATCCGCAATAAACCAAATACGCTCTCCACCAGCATCTTTTAATTCACGACGGATACGAGTCAGAGCTTCAGGGTCCTCTTGGGCTACTTTCGGGTCAAAGCCTGTTGCGCCCACTTCTAACCCACGTAACGCTTTTTGCATTGATTCTTGGAATGTGCGACCGATAGCCATCACTTCACCAACTGATTTCATTTGCGTTGTGAGTCGGTCATTCGTGCCCGCAAATTTTTCAAAGTTAAAGCGCGGAATTTTTGTCACAACGTAATCAATGGAAGGTTCAAATGATGCAGGGGTACGGCCACCAGTGATATCATTCATTAACTCATCAAGGGTATAGCCCACGGCTAATTTTGCCGCAATCTTTGCAATTGGGAAGCCTGTTGCTTTAGAGGCAAGCGCTGATGAACGCGAAACCCGCGGGTTCATTTCAATAACAATTAAGCGCCCATCTTTAGGGTTTACCGCAAATTGAACGTTAGAGCCACCTGTTTCAACGCCGATTTCACGCAATACTGCCATCGATGCGTCACGCATGATTTGGTATTCTTTATCAGTCAGTGTTTGAGCTGGTGCTACGGTGATAGAGTCACCTGTGTGGATCCCCATGGCATCGAAGTTTTCAATGGAACAAACGATAATACAGTTGTCTTTTTTATCGCGGACAACTTCCATTTCGTATTCTTTCCAACCAATCAGCGATTCATCTATCAATAATTCGTTAGTCGGGGATAAATCTAAACCGCGAGTACAAATTTCTTCAAACTCTTCGCGATTATAGGCGATACCGCCACCGGTACCTCCCATCGTAAATGATGGGCGAATAATACAGGGAAAGCCTACCGCATCGGCAACAGCAAATGCTTCTTCCATATTATGTGCGATACCTGAGCGTGCAGTGCCCAAGCCGATTTTTTTCATTGCTTTATCAAAACGTTGGCGATCTTCTGCTTTATCTATTGCATCTGCAGTCGCCCCAATCATGGTGACACCGAACTCGGCTAAAACGCCTTTACGCTCTAATTCGAGCGCACAGTTCAATGCGGTTTGGCCCCCCATGGTCGGTAATACTGCATCTGGGCGCTCTTTTTCAATAATTTTACGCACAACTTCCCAGTGAATCGGCTCGATGTAAGTTGCATCCGCCATTTCTGGGTCTGTCATAATAGTCGCAGGGTTCGAGTTGACTAAGATTACGCGGTAACCTTCTTCACGCAGTGCTTTACACGCTTGGGCACCTGAATAGTCAAATTCACATGCTTGGCCAATCACAATTGGGCCGGCACCTAAAATCAGAATACTTTTTATATCTGTACGTTTTGCCATTTTTTTGCTCCCGATTATTGTGCGTTTTGACGAGGTGTGTTTTGACGGTATTCATTAATTAATTCAATGAAATGGTCGAATAAATTTGCCGCATCATGTGGCCCTGAGCTTGCTTCTGGGTGGCCTTGAAAACTAAATGCTGGTTTATCCGTACGGTGAATACCTTGCAATGTTCCATCAAACAGTGACTTGTGAGTCACGCGCAGTGTGTCGGGAAGTGTCGATTCATCAACCGCAAAACCATGGTTTTGCGCCGTAATCATCACCACATCTTTGTCTAAATCTTTAACTGGATGGTTAGCACCATGATGGCCAAACTTCATTTTCATGGTATTAGCACCGCTGGCCAAAGCGAGTAATTGGTGCCCTAAACAAATACCAAATACTGGGATTTCTGTGGTTAAGAATGTTTCAATTGCCTTGATTGCATAATCACAAGGAGCCGGGTCACCAGGGCCATTCGATAAGAAAATACCATCGGGGTTCATCGCCAATACGGTTTCTGCTGGTGTAGTTGCTGGCACCACCGTTAAACGGCAACCACGGTCAACTAACATACGTAAGATATTACGCTTTGCACCGAAGTCATAAGCAACAACATGTAGAGGGAGTTCTTCCGCAGTTTTCGCGCCTTGCTGGCCATTTTCCAGCGTCCATGAACCTTGGGACCAGTTATAAATCTCTTTAGTGCAGACTTCTTTTGCCAAGTCCAACCCATTCAAACCTGAAAAACTACGCGCTTTTTCCAATGCGAGTGCAACATCAGGGTTATCACCCGCAATGATACAACCGTTTTGAGCGCCTTTTTCTCTCAGTAAACGTGTTAATTTACGTGTATCGATATCCGCAATCGCCACGACATTATGGCGTTTTAGATATTCGGATAACCCTTCTTGCCCGCGGAAGTTACTGTAAACCAATGGTAAGTCACGAATGATTAAGCCTTGTGCATGAACATTTGGGGATTCTTCGTCATCAGTATTAGTGCCGACATTACCAATATGGGGATAAGTGAGAGTAACAATTTGGCGGGAATAGGAAGGGTCTGTAATTATTTCTTGATATCCGGTCATCGACGTGTTGAAAACGACTTCTCCAACTGCAGCGCCTTCTGCACCGATAGCACGCCCGTGGAATTGGGTTCCGTCTTCCAGAACCAATATAGCTGACTTAATCAAAACACCCTCCGGAGAATAATAAATCACGTTTTTTGCATATTAATTCAGATTTCACGATCTAAATCAATGCCAAAATGAGTTTTTAAGCAAATTTTTGGCAAATTGCGCGCATTCTAATGATGAGATAGGGTCTTGTCTAGAAAAAAATGCATTTTTTTCACTTTTATCTTACTTTTTTACTTAACCACCTCACTTTTAGTTGGATAAGTAGTATAAATAGCAGTAAATATGAATAAGTAAACGGTTGCAAAGCAAGATAACTAGTTTATTGATAATAACTCAGCTAAAAGAAGGAAGAAAGGATAATTAACGAGCAAAATTGAAGGTAAAAACCATGAAAACACCAATTAATATCGATTTGAATAAAAATAATTCAAATCGATATTATAATAATAAATATAGATTACAATGCCATAATTTAAAAGACAAAATAAAAAATAAAAAACTACAAATCATCCAAACTAAGCACATCTTTCATATCATATAACCCATTATTTTTAGCACAAACCCACCCTGAAGCTTTTATTGCTCCATTTGCAAAGGTCATACGGCTAGAGGCTTTATGGCTAATTTCAACTCGCTCCCCAATATCTGCAAACATTGCAGTATGTTCACCCACAATATCCCCAGCACGGATAGTTGCAAAGCCAATAGTTCCAGGTTCTCGTTCCCCGGTGTAACCTTCACGGGTATATACCGCACACTCTTTTAAGTCTTTCCCAAGTGCACTAGCAATAGACTCTCCCATAGCCAAAGCCGTACCTGATGGCGCATCCACTTTATGGCGGTGATGTGCTTCAACAATTTCAATATCAGTGTAATTTCCCATCACTTTTGCTGCTTTTTCCAGTAATTTCAGCACCACATTGACACCAACACTGAAATTCGCCGCAAAGACAATAGGAATAGATTTCGCAGCTTCGGCAATGGCTTGCTTACCTTGCTCATCAAACCCTGTCGTTCCAATTACCATGGCTTTTTGGTTTGCTTTACAAAATGCAAGATAGTGTAAAGTCCCTTCTGGGCGCGTAAAATCAATGACAACATCAAAATCATTAACAACCTGATTAAGTGAATCAACAATGGCAATACCTAGCTTACCGATACCTGCGAGTTCCCCTGCATCAGTCCCGATAAGTGATGAGCCCTCGCGCTCAATCGCGGCACCTAATTGAATTCCATCTTGTTGTTGCGCGGCTTGAATTAACTGGCGCCCCATACGCCCACCGGCACCAACTATTGCGACTCGTACCATTGAATTTGCCATGGCTTATCCTTTTTTTAATTAATGCAAATCGATAAATTTGAACTGTTGTTTAGGATAAAAAAACTATTTTTACCCATAGTTTAGAAATGATTGTGATACAGATTAACTATCCTGACCCCATTCTGCTAGCAAAAATGCATCGTTATTAACAAAAGCGTAGAGAACACGAGGATTATCAGTAAAAGTGTTAATGGAGAGAAACGATGAAAGGGACTATATGAGCGATGAGCGGATAAGTTACAACAGCCGCTAAGGAATAAATCATAACGCGGCTGTTCCTATAATTGAAATCAAATGATTAATTAATCTCTTTAACCTCAACCCTTAATTCTTTAGGGACCTCAAAGACGATATTTTCTTCACGCCCTTGCAATTCAACAACAGAGTCAGCCCCTAATTCTTTAAGCCTATCAATAACTTGCCTAACTAGAATATCTGGAGCAGATGCCCCTGCTGTTAAGCCGATAATATTTTTATCCGCTAACCATTCCGTTTTAATATCTTCCGCACCATCAATTAAATAGGCAGGCTTTTGCATACGCGAAGCTAACTCTGCAAGACGATTTGAGTTTGATGAGTTTTTAGAACCGACGACTAAAACAACATCAGCGCGTTCTGCAAGCTCTCTCGCTGCTTCTTGGCGGTTAGTCGTTGCATAACAAATATCGTCTTTACGAGGCCCAACGATACTTGGAAAGCGAGATGTCAGTGCATCAATGACATCAGAAGTATCATCAACAGAAAGCGTTGTTTGTGTCATGAAAGAAAGATTATTTTCATCTTTCACCTTCAGTTTCCAAACATCTTCTGGGCTTTCAACAAGATACATCCCACCTTCAGGGTTGCTATATTGCCCCATCGTACCTTCGACCTCTGGATGCCCAGCATGGCCAATTAAAATAGCCTCTTTGCCTTTACGGCTAGCTCGTGCAACTTCCATATGAACTTTCGTAACCAAAGGACAAGTCGCATCAAATAACATGGTGAGATCGCGAGAGCGAGCTTCTTGACGAATAGCTTGGGAAACGCCATGCGCAGAAAAAATCAAAATAGACCCATCTGGTACTTCTGAGATTTCCTCAATAAAAATAGCACCACGTTGACGTAAATCATCAACAACATAACGGTTATGAACCACTTCGTGACGAACGTAAATCGGAGCACCATATATTTCTAACGCCCTTTCTACGATGCTAATTGCGCGGTCTACGCCTGCACAAAACCCACGAGGGTTAGCCATTAATATTTGCATTGTGATTCTCCAATTGCGGGTCTACTTCAAGCACTTCGATATCAAAACTAATCTGCTGCTCTGCGAGAGGGTGATTAAAATCAATAGTAATCGACTCACCTTCAATTGATTTTACTACACCTGGCATTTCACTGCCATTCATCGCCGTAAATAGCATTATCGTACCAATTTCAGGAATGCCTGTTTCTATAAAATCACGCAATGAAAAATATTGAACTAAGTCAGGGTTATGTTTCCCGAAAACAGTATCTCCGGGCAGTGAAAAACTTTTCTTTTCACCTTCATTAAGTCCAATCAATTGGGCTTCAAGTTCTGGCGATAAGGAGTCATTCCCTAAAACAAATAACGCAGGCTTTCCTTGTGCGTGCGAGGAGTCAGCCGTAGAGCCATCTTCCAATTTCAATGTGAAATGCAGTAAAACAGAGCTCTGTGCCTGTATTTGAGTAGACATAAACCAAACCTATTTATCATAAAATTCAGCCCAGAAAATCTGGGCTGTGAGTTATTGCATTCTAACCTAGTACGCTGCCATCTTATTTGGCTTTTTCTTGCTTTGATTTATCAGGTAAAAAACCTTCAAAAATGACAAGTGCCGCACCAATACATATCGCCATATCCGCTAGGTTAAATGTCGGCCAATGCCAATTACCAACGTAAAAATCAAGGTAATCGATAACAAAGCCATGGACTAAACGGTCACTTAAATTACCGATAGCACCGCCAATAATCAATGCATAAGCAATATTTGATAGGCGTTTTTGTGCACTTTGGCGATACATCATAACCATCAAGATTACAGATATCCCAATTGCAATACCTGCAAAGAACCAACGTTGCCAACCACCTTCATCAGCCAAGAAACTGAATGCCGCTCCGAAATTTTGTGCGTACATTATGTTGAAAAATGGCATTATCGGGTGTGGCTCGTACAGATTTAGATCACTAAGCACTAATTGCTTAATGCCTAAATCCGCAACGATGATCACAATGGTCAACCATAACCAACGCAAACCGGTAGAACAAACTGGCGTCTTCATTAAGCAAACTTACGCGTTTCGCCGTTACCGGCTACGTTAGTGACACAGCGACCACAAATTTCTGGTTGCTCGCTCGAAGAACCGATATCACTTGCATAATGCCAGCAACGAGGGCATTTTTCACCCGCCGCTTTACTGAAAGCAATTTTTAGGCCTTTCAATTCGCTTTCTTGCGCATCTGCTGGAGCCGTTGCAATATCAGCGACATGGGCTTGTGATGTCAGTAAAACAAAGCGTAATTCATCACCAAGGCTTTGTAGTTTTTCAGCCAGAGCTTTATCGGCATACAAAGTCACAGCGGCTTCTAATGAGCCCCCGATAAGCTTATCAGTACGCGCTTGTTCTAACACCTTATTCACTTCACCACGAACCGCTAACAACTCAGCCCAGAAGCTGTTGTTCATTTCATTTGATTCATCTAAACCAAATAAGCCGTCATACCACTCTTCGGTAAGAACAAATTGAGCACGTTTTCCTGGTAACTCATTCCAAATTTCATCAGAAGTAAACGACAGAACCGGAGCCATCCAACGCACTAATGCTTCAACAATGTGGAATAACGCAGTTTGGCAGCTACGGCGCGCTAAGCTATCACTTTTCGCGGTGTATTGACGGTCTTTGATGATATCCAGATAGAATGACCCCATTTCAATGGAGCAGAAATGCATTAATCTTTGGATAACAGATAAGAAATCGTACTCATCATAAGCTTTGGCTATCTCTTGCTGAGCTTCTAAAGCACGGCTCACCGCCCAGCGGTCTAAAACCACCATATCTTCTGGTTTCACCATGTCGGTTTCAGGATTAAAACCATTTAAGTTAGCCAGTAAGAAACGTGCAGTATTACGAATACGGCGGTATGAGTCAGCCGCTCGTTTTAAAATTTCATCTGAAACCGCGATTTCGCCAGTGTAATCCGTTGATGCAACCCATAAACGTAAGATATCTGCACCCAGTTTATTCATGACATCTTGAGGGCTCACTGTGTTGCCTAAAGATTTAGACATTTTGCGGCCTTGGCCATCAACAGTGAAGCCATGTGTCAATACTTGGCGATAAGGTGCTTTACCTTTCATTGCGGTTGATAACATCAATGATGACATAAACCAGCCGCGGTGTTGATCTGACCCTTCAAGGTACATATCCGCTGAATTACCATGGAATTCAGGACGTGCGTCCACAACCGCAAAGTGCGTTGAACCTGAATCAAACCATACGTCTAAGGTATCAGGTACTTTACGATATGTTTCGGCTTCATCACCCAACAGCTCTGCTGGGTCAAGATCCCACCATGCTTGGATGCCATCCACTTCAACACGCTTAGCCACTTCTTCCATTAATTCTAATGTACGAGGGTGTAACTCTTCAGTGTCTTTATGAACAAACAACGACATTGGGGTACCCCAAGTACGTTGACGAGAAATACACCAGTCTGGGCGGTTTTCAACCATTGATTCAATACGTGCGCGCCCCCAACCCGGGATCCATTGAACAATATCAATTTCTTTCAGCGATTGTTCACGTAAACCGTTTTTATCCATACCGATAAACCACTGTGGCGTAGCACGGAAGATAACTGGAGTCTTATGGCGCCAGCAGCATGGATAGCTGTGTTGAATCGCTTGTTTGTATAGTAATGCGCCTTTTTCGTTCAATAATTCAACGATAAGGTCATTAGCTTTAAAAATAAACACGCCATCTAATGTTGGGTAAGTATTTGGTAAGAAGCAACCATCTGGCCCTACAGGGTTCGCTGTTTCTAAGCCATATTTCTGACCAACCACATAGTCTTCGGGACCGTGGCCTGGTGCAGTATGAACAGCACCAGTACCCGCGTCTAATGTCACATGGTCACCCAAAATTGCAGGCACATCAAAGCCCATAAATGGATGATTGAAACGTAAAAGTTCAAGTGCAGAACCCTCACACTCCCCTAGAACTGCCCACGCTTCAACCCCTATCGTTTTCATTACCTCTTCGACAAGGTCAGCAGCTAAAATGAGTAACTCACCATTTGCTTCGATTAAATCATATTTAAACTCAGGGTTTAAAGAAATCGCGCGGTTAGCTGGCAAAGTCCAAGGCGTTGTTGTCCAGATGACTAACGAAGGTGTTTTTTCGCTAACAATGCCAAATTTTTCGCACACAGCCTTGCCATCTACGGCTGGGAAGCGAACATAGATAGATGGTGAGGTTTTATCATAATATTCAACTTCAGCTTCCGCTAATGAAGAACCGCAAGCAGTACACCAGTGAACAGGTTTTGCCCCCTTCACTAAATGGCCATTTGCAATGGTTTTAGCCAATGCTCGGATAATATGAGCTTCGGTTTTAAAATCCATTGTTAGATAAGGTTTATCCCACTCACCTAAAACACCAAGACGCATGAAATCAGCTTTTTGCCCTTCAATTTGCTCTTTAGCGTATTGACGGCATTGTGCACGAAATTCAGCAGCGGAAACTTTTTCCCCTGGCTTACCGACGATTTGTTCAACTTTATGTTCAATCGGTAATCCATGGCAGTCCCAACCTGGGATGTATGGGGAATCATAACCCGCCAACCCTTTGGACTTAATAATAATATCTTTGAGAATTTTGTTAACTGAGTGACCAATATGAATACTGCCGTTAGCATACGGAGGACCATCGTGCAGAATAAAGGTTTTCTTACCCGATTTTGCTTTACGGATTGCCTGATACAAACCTTCTTTGTACCAGCGCTCTAACATCTGTGGTTCGCGTTTAGCGAGATCGCCACGCATTGGGAACCCTGTTTCCGGTAGATTCAGGGTATTTTTATAGTCACTCATCGATTCTCAGTTCCAATTTTCCGCTAAATTATCTGATTCCTATTGCAGTAAGATACTCTCTCGCTGCAATTACATCATTAGCAATTTGCTCCTTAAGCGCTTCCAACGAAGCAAACCGCTGCTCATCACGTAATTTCTTACGTAACACTACATCGATATGACGCCCATATAAATCCATATTTGCATCAATCAGATGAACTTCTAACTGTGTTCCTTTTCCAGATACAGTCGGACGTGTGCCAATATTTGCCACACCCGGTAAAGGCTTATCACCTAAACCGTAAACTTCTACAGCATATACACCAGTTACTGGTGTGACTAAACGTTTTAACGGTAGGTTTGCCGTTGGAAAACCTATTGTTCTACCAAGTTGGTTACCATGAACCACTCGCCCGCTAATACGATAAGAGTGCCCTAATAGGCTTTCTGCTAATTCAAGATTATTTTCTTGAATGGCTCTTCGTATCGCTGTACTGCTGATACGGAGCCCTGAATCACAAAAGCTTTCTGTATCTGCAACTTCAAAACCAAATTCACTACCCGCTTGTTGTAAAAAAGCAAAGTCCCCCATGCGATTTTTCCCAAAGCGGAAATCATCACCTATAGCGAGGTACTTTACACCAAGCTTACTGACAAGTAAGTCAGAAACAAACTCAGCAGGTGTTAATGACGCAAAGTGCTGGTTAAATTCAACACATAAGAGGTAATCAATACCACTATCTGCAAGGTATTTAACTTTGTCTCGCAAACGCGTCAAACGCGCCGGCGCTTTGTCACCAATAAAAAATTCAAGGGGCTGTGGCTCAAATATCATTACGACAGTTGGCAACCCTAACTGCGCACCCTTAAGTTTCAAATTTTGAAGTAAAACCTGATGCCCACGATGAACACCATCAAAATTACCGATAGTCAGCACGCAACCATGATGGCACGCCCGGATATTCTGTATACCGCGAATTAGCTCCATAACAGGCTCAATACCGAGGAAATTGCAGGATTATACCTTGTACGACGCATAAGGTTAACCTTAGTTCACAAAAGGTTTCATTAAACCCTATTTTTTTGATCTCTACACGATTTATTCCCCACTATTTTATGCCATTAGTGGGTTATTACGCTCCCCAAACAGAGCTATTGCATTCGAACATCAAAAACTTTGGGGTAACCAATGGATTATCAATACAACAAATTTGTTCCAAGGTCTCTAAAAATATTATATTTTTATGTTTTACACTTCAATGGTTATAACCAAACGATTAAAAAGAACAAAAAACAACCATTTTATGTTCTATTTTCATACTCACCATTGATTGATAGGCCAAAAATTTTTTTTCGTCTCCGCTCTTTTTAAATTTCTGCCATCAATTACGCATTTTTTCACGCGAAGATCTGTATTCTTCTCATATTTGCTGATAGAATCTTGCACCATTCACAGCGCATGGACATCGAAGTACACGATGTTTATTTGCACAAATCCATTGACAAATGAAGGGCGAAAGGGCATATTCCTCGACCTTTGAATTGTCCTCAATAGAATACATTTGGGAGTTGGACCTTGGCTAATATCAAATCAGCTAAGAAACGTGCCGTTCAGTCAGAGAAACGTCGTCAGCATAACGCTAGCCGTCGCTCTATGGTACGTACTTTTATCAAGAAAGTTTACCTTGCTATCGCTGCTGGCGATAAAGAAGCTGCTCAGAAAGCATTCAATGACATGCAACCTATTGTTGATCGCCATGCTACTAAAGGCCTGATCCACAAAAATAAAGCAGCACGTCATAAAGCTAACTTAGTTGCTCAAATCAAAGCAATGTAATCTTGCTTCTTGATTAGCTAAAAAAACCGGCTTATGCCGGTTTTTTTATTTATTATTATTTTTTATCTAGGCTATCAAGCGGAACTGAAAATAAATCTGAGAAATCTTTATTACACACTCGTTGTACTGCTGGATGCTGGATCATTCTCTCTGCAAAAATAACGTAGTATTCTTCTTTTACACTCTCTAAGCGCCCCAATTCTACAATATCGTCTCCACCTAAAAGGTCAGGTGTATATTGCGACGGAGCAACAAAAATTGCGTTATAATGCATACCGAATGCTTTCATAAGTGCGGCATCATCGAATTCACCTAATACTTCAACCTGCAAGTTTTTATTGCGGATCCAAGCGAGTATATGCCTACCTAATAAATATCGCCGCCCAGGGATCAATAACCGACGTTCCTCTAAACATTCAGGAAATGGCTTTTTAGGAATAGGCTGACGGCAAAAGAAACTCATATTACACTCGCCCAATTTCACCGAAAACAAGCCTTCTTGCTGAGATGAGTCAACTGGGCAGTCAGATAAAATCATATCCAATTTATGTTGACTGAGCTGTTCTAATAACAATTCATGGGTTGATTCAAAACAACGTAAATGAATTTGTTCATGCTCAACAACCGTAGTTTCTAATATTTTACTTACTAACTGTTTTGATAGCGTATCCGCAACCCCGACATCAAACAGTAAGTTAGATTCGCGGCTGTAATTGACGATATCGAGCATTTCTTGGCTAAGCATAAACATTTTATCTGCATAGCGAAAAATTAATTGTCCAAGCTCAGATGGCACTAAACCTCGCCCCTGCCTTTTAAACAACTTGCCACCTAAGCGCTCTTCTAGCGCTTTTATTTGCCCTGTAATTGTCTGAGGTGTCAGGTAAAGCGCTTCTGCTGCTCCGACAACAGAGCCCTCTTTACATACATGCCAGAAATAGTAAAGATGGTTAAAATTAAGATGTGAAACCCGCATATCGATTCCTTTTGTACCGTCGCTAGTTATGGTAACTACTATTGACCATACACATTTACCTGTACCCTATATTTTCAGGGCCTTTAAAATGAATACCGTAGTGTATTAATGAACACACTACGGTATATCATAGATTATTAGTTCGGAAATTCTTACTAATAATTTGCAAAATTACACAATAAGCTTGTACTAGGTTAGTTCTTTTTGTTTCGGTAACACTACTCTTAACATAAAGTAACCTAAAAATGCAGCTAGCGTAGAACCAATCAAGATTCCTAGGCGCGAATAGGTACTATACACCTCATCCAGCCCATCAAATGCGAGGCCGGTTATAAAAATAGACATAGTAAAACCGATCCCACACAGTACAGAAACGGCAAAAACTTGTTTTAAGTTAATCGACTCTGGCAATTTTGCAAACCCAAGTTTTACCGAAATCCAACTAAACAGAAAAATCCCAATTGGCTTACCCAAAATTAGCCCCGCAGCGACTCCTAATGGCAGTGGGCTCAACAAACCTTCAAAAGTCACACCTTGAAGTTGCACACCCGAATTAGCAAACGCAAAAATAGGTAGAATTAAGTAAACAACCCATGGATGTAAAACGTGTTCCAATTCTTCTGAAGGCTTGGTCTGGTTAGTACCATGTAAAGGGATCAAGAAGCCAACAATGACTCCTGCTAATGTGGCATGCACTCCAGACTTCAAAATGCACACCCATAATATTAACCCAATAACTAAGTAAGCCGCTGTATTCTCTACTCTACGCCAATTCATCATACAGAGAATGGCAATACACAGTGCTGACAACCCCAATGCAACCAAGGAAACAGAACTTGTATAGAAAAAGGCAATAATCACGATAACACCAAGGTCATCAATAATAGCTAATGCTAATAAGAACACCTTAAGTTCTGTTGGTACTCGCTTACCTAATAAGGCCATCACACCTAGCGCGAAAGCAATGTCTGTAGCGGCAGGTATTGCCCAACCTTGCTGGGTAACTGCATCTCCACCATTAAATAATAGGTAAATTAATGCTGGAGCAATCATCCCTCCTAAGGCTGCGATTGCTGGAAATATCGCTTTATCACGTCCTGCAAGGGATCCTTCTAATAATTCGCGCTTTACTTCAAGGCCGACCACCAAAAAGAAAATCGCCATTAGGAAGTCATTAATCCATAATATCAGCGGTTTATCTAAACCAAACTCTGATATTTTAATGGATACAGGAATATCTAAAAATTGCTGATAAGCCCCTTGTAATGGTGAGTTAGCCATTATTAAAGCGACTATGGCAGCAATAATCAGAAGTAAGCCCCCTGCTGCTTCTAACCTTAAAAATTTACGAATAATTGCTGTCATATAGTTAACCCCAATGTTTTTTTGAATGTTAATACTATGCTAATTATTAATTCGTAAAAAATCGTTTATTTATCGCTTAACACTCGGAATTACCGACTTATTTGGGTTAGAGATCACGGCAAATGAGAAAAAAACGTTAATTTTACTATAGACAACTTTTATAAAAACAAATAATAAATTTTGTGATAAACAGACTTTATAAATTCAACTTTTCTAGTACATCAAAATTTATCCCTTTTATTTACACAAGAAAAACTTGCCTGTTTCTTTCTTCGATACCTTTTGTAAAAACGATAAATATGGAAGACTATTTACAAAATATTTGCCAAACGTTTCGCAAAACAATGTGTTTAGATTGCTAATAAAATACTAATGATTACAATTTAACGATGACAACTTACGTATTACTTTCTGTGCTGTTTGCAGCTTTTTGCCATGCAAGCTGGAACGCTATAGTTAAATTTGGTAATGACCGTTTTTTCGGCCTAGTCATGATTTCTGTTTTTTCTGGCGCCTTAGCGATACCAGCAATACTTTGGTTAGGCCTACCATCACCAGAAGCTATCCATTGGTTAGCGTTATCGGTACTGTTTCATATTGGCTATACCTATTTTTTAAGTCAGGCTTATACACACGGTGACTTAAGCCAGATTTATCCAATATCACGCGGGTCCGCACCATTAATAACGGCACTATTAGGTGCTTTGCTATTTAATGAGTTAATTCCATTGATGGGACTTATTGGTGTTTTATTCATTATTAGTGGCGTCGTACTGATTGCGTTTGCAGGAAAAAAATTCACATTAAATATCAAGGGGAAAGCTCTAGTTTTTGCCATATCAACAGCCTTCTTCACCGCCTGTTATACCTTATCTGATGGTTATGGTGCCAGAGCAAGTGAAGATCCCGTGACGTATACTCTCTGGCTATTTTTATTAAATGGCATGGTGTTAGCTGTACCTGGTTTTATCAAATACCGAGGAACCTTACTTGTTGGAATTCAACAATATTGGCGTTCAGGGTTACTGGGGGGATTAATGCAGCTCATTAGTTATGGCATTGCTATATGGGCGATGAGCCAAGCGCCAATTGTCATGGTCGCAGCGATTAGAGAAACGAGTGTACTCTTCGCCATGTTCCTATCTATTGCATTTCTCAAAGAAAAATTCAACGTGATGCGAGTCATTGCCTGTGTCGTTATTGTTTTTGGTGTTTTATTAGCAAAATTAAGCCATTAAAAAATTATTATTTTAAATATTCAATCAGTAAGCAATACACTTAGTTTTCTCAAAAATAGTATTAATGTTTTTTCACTCATAATTTTTATATTTTCTCACCAGATATGAGGCCAAAATGTCGTTTTTAAAATCTTTACTGGCTATTTCCATTATTAGTGCTTCTTTTTCTAGCTTTGCAGCTACATCTGCTGACATCATTATTGTAGATGGAACCATCTTAACAATGGATGCCCAGAAACAAGTTATTGACCATGGTACTGTTGTCATCAAAGGTAATAAAATTATTGCTGTTGGTGGCCCTGAGCTGGCTCAAAGTTATCAAGCACCTAGTATCCTAAATGTTGATGGCGACATTGTCATGCCTGGGTTAATTAATACTCATACACATGCATCTATGACCGTTTTTCGTTCTTTAGCCGATGATGTGCCAGACCGTTTACACCGTTATATCTTCCCATTAGAAAACAAAATGGTCTCTCGTGAAATGGTACGTGTTGGCGCAAACCTTGCTAATATTGAAATGATTAAAGGTGGTGTCACAACTTACGTTGATATGTATTATTTTGAAGATGAAGTGGCTAAAACCGTTGATAAAATTGGCTTAAGAGCTGTCCTTGGTGAATCTGTTATTCAATTTCCTGTCGCTGATGCAAAAAATGCAGATGAAGGTATCAATTATGCAGTGAATTTTATCAACCAATACAAAGATCACCCTCGTATCACCCCCGCCTTTGCACCTCATGCACCGTATACCAATACCACAGAGCACTTACAGAAAATCGCAAAATTGTCTCAAGAACTTAATGTGCCAGTGATGATCCACCTTGCTGAAACAGATCGTGAGCAAGAAGAAATCGCCAAACGTACGGGAGGGAAAAGCCCTGTACAATATATGGCTGATATTGGAGCGCTGAATAATAAAGTTATTGCAGCTCACGCAATCATGGTTGATGAAAAAGATATGGATCTCCTCAAGCAGTATGATGTGGGTGTCGCACATAATATCAGTGCAAACACGAAATCTGCTAAGGGGGTAGCGCCGGTCACGACCATGCTTCAAAAAGGTATTCGAGTTGGTTTAGGAACCGATGGTCCGATGTCGAGTAATTCGTTAACAACATTAAATGAGCTGAACTTAGTGGGGAAAATTCACAAACTAGCCAATAAAGATAGAGCGACGATGCCCCCCATTACGGTTGTTGAGATGGCGACCATGGGTTCTGCGCGAGTGTTACATATGGAAGACAAATTAGGCTCTCTCGAAGCGGGGAAATTAGCTGACATCATTGTTATTGATACTAAATCACCAAACATGGTTCCTATGTATAGCCCCTATGCCGCATTAGTCTATGGTGCAAATGGAGCTAATGTTCGCCATACTATTGTTGATGGCAAGGTATTGATGCAAGACCGCCAGCTGCTGACCGCAGATGAAGGCACCATTATTAAAGAAGCTCAAAACTTTGCTAACAAAGTCCGCGAAACCGTAGTTGCAAGTGGTGAAGTCGTAAAATAAGATAAAAAAATGGCTGACTTGGCAATATGCTCAGTCAGCCATTCTAACATTACCAATTATTAACTAATTATTTATTAGTTAAATCATCAAAGAATTTTTTCACGCCATCTAAAAAGCTTTTAGAGCGCGGGCTATTCTTCTCACCGCTCTTTCCACCTAGTGATTCACCAAATTCTTTGAGTAACTCTTTTTGTTTTTCATTCAGCTTTACAGGCGTTTCAACAACAATGTGGCACATTAAATCACCTTGCAAACCACCACGCACCGATTTCACACCTTTTCCTTTCATGCGGAAAATTTTACCGGTCTGAGTTTCTGCTGGGATTTTCAGTTTCACACGGCCATCAAGGGTTGGCACTTCAATTTCGCCACCCAATGCTGCATCAGCAAAGTTAATTGGAACCTCGCAGTGCAGGTTATTACCATCACGCTCAAAAATGTTATGAGGTAATACATGAACCTGAACGAATAAATCTCCTGCTGGTGCCCCGTTTTCTCCGGCTTCACCTTCTCCTGACAAACGCACACGGTCCCCCGTATCTACGCCTGCTGGAATTTTAACTGACAGTGTTTTATATCTTTCAACACGGCCATGACCATGACATTTGTTGCATGGGTCTTTGATTACTTTACCGCGACCGTGACACGTTGGACAAGGCTGTTGTACAGAGAAAAAGCCTTGTCGCATATGGACTTGGCCCATACCGTGACATGTTGAGCACGTATCCGCACTGGTTCCCGGTTTCGCCCCATTACCATGACAAACATCACAGGTTTCTAAGGTCGGAATACGGATTTCTTTGGTCACTCCACGGACAGCCTCTTCAAGAGTCAGTTCCATGTTGTACTGTAGGTCAGAACCACGGCTTGGGCGCTGCTGTCTGCGGCCACCTCCAAAAATATCACCGAAGACGTCACCAAAGATATCACTAAAGTCAGCGCCACCACCAAAGCCGCCGCCTCCGCCCATTCCGCCTTGCTCAAACGCTGCATGACCATATTGGTCATAAGCGGCGCGTTTTTGCTCGTCAGAAAGAACTTCGTAAGCTTCTTTAATTTCTTTAAATTTACCTTCTGATTCTTTATCCCCCTGATTACGGTCGGGGTGATGCTTCATCGCTAAGCGCTTATAAGCACGCTTAATATCTTTATCCGATGCATTTCTTTCGAGGCCTAATACCTCATAAAAATCTCTTTTTGCCATTTAATTTTACCCTTAACATGCGGAACGGGCGTAGAGTTTCCTCGACGCCCGTATCCGGTATCAGTAACCATTAACTATCATTTGCTATAGCTACTGCGCCCGCTAAGGGCATTATTTTTTGTCTTTGTCGTTAACTTCTTCGAATTCAGCATCAACAACATCATCATCTTTTTTCGCTTCTGCGCCAGCGCCAGCTGCACCGCCCGTTTGAGCTTCTTGCTGTGCGATTTCCAGAAGTTTTGCAGATGCCGTGACTAAAGCTTGGATTTTCGCTTCAATATCCGCTTTGTCTTCACCTTTTGCTGCTGCTTCTAATTCAGAAGTTGCTTTTTCGATACTCGCTTTATCTTCAGCTGGTAATTTATCACCAGCTTCTTCGATTTGTTTACGAGTACCGTGAACTAATTGGTCAGCTTGGTTACGAACCTGAACTAGCTCTTCAAATTTACGGTCAGCTTCAGCGTTTGCTTCTGCGTCACGTACCATTTTTTCGATTTCCTCATCATTCAGACCTGAAGAAGCCTTAATGGTGATGTTTTGCTCACGTCCACTATTTTTATCTTTAGCAGAAACATGCAAGATACCATCCGCATCGATATCAAAAGTCACTTCGATTTGTGGCATACCACGTGGTGCAGGTTGAATACCATCTAAGTTAAACTGCCCCAGTGATTTATTGTCACTTGCGCGTTTACGCTCACCTTGCAGAACATGGATAGTTACCGCTGCTTGGTTATCTTCAGCTGTTGAGAACACTTGGCTATGTTTAGTTGGGATAGTGGTATTCTTCGCAATTAACGAAGTCATCACGCCACCCATGGTTTCGATACCTAAAGACAGAGGAGTTACGTCAAGTAACAGAACGTCTTTAACATCACCCACTAAAACACCACCTTGAACTGCCGCACCCATTGCAACTGCTTCATCTGGGTTAACGTCTTTACGTGGTTCTTTACCAAAGAAATCAGCAACAACTTTTTGAACCATTGGCATACGTGTTTGACCACCAACTAAGATAACATCGTTGATTTCGCTCACGCTTAAGCCTGCGTCTTGCAGAGCAACTTTAACTGGCTCCATAGAACGCTTAACTAAATCTTCTACCAGTGACTCTAATTTCGCACGAGTCACTTTAATATTCATGTGTTTAGGACCTGTTGCATCTGCTGTAATATACGGCAGGTTAACATCTGTTTGTTGTGCAGAAGACAGCTCAATTTTCGCTTTTTCTGCAGCTTCTTTCAGACGTTGCATTGCTAACGGGTCGTTACGCAGGTCAACACCTTGTTCTTTCTTAAATTCTTCAACTAAGTAGTTGATTAAACGTGTATCAAAGTCTTCACCACCTAAGTGTGTGTCACCATTGGTAGCCAGAACTTCATACGTTTTTTCGCCATCAACTTCATCGATTTCGATGATTGATAAGTCGAATGTACCACCACCTAAGTCATAAACCGCGATAGTACGGTTACCAACTTCTCTGTCTAAGCCATATGCTAATGCAGCTGCTGTTGGTTCGTTAATGATTCGTTTTACTTCTAAACCAGCAATACGGCCAGCATCTTTAGTCGCTTGACGCTGAGCATCGTTAAAGTAAGCAGGCACAGTAATAACTGCTTCTGTTACTGGCTCACCTAAATAGTCTTCTGCTGTTTTCTTCATTTTTTTCAGAACTTCAGCTGAAACTTGTGGTGGAGCCATTTTTTGGCCTTTCACATCTAACCAAGCATCGCCGTTATCAGCCGCAATGATTTTATATGGCATGATAGAAACGTCGCGCTGAACTTCTTCGTCTTGGAAACGACGACCAATCAAACGTTTGATTGCAAATAAAGTATTTTCTGGGTTAGTCACAGCCTGACGTTTTGCTGGCTGACCAACTAAAATTTCACCATCTTGAGTGTACGCAATGATGGAAGGAGTAGTTCTATCACCTTCGCTGTTCTCCAGAACACGAGCTGTAGTACCATCCATAATTGCAACGCATGAGTTAGTTGTACCCAAGTCGATACCAATGATTTTACCCATCTAAAACGCCTCCAAAGGAATTCTTTTCACTATGATTTCGATATCAATCTATATGAGGCTCAATATTTCATTTTCAAGGGAGTTTTCACTCTGAGCCTAAATTATTTTTCAATACGCAATAATTTGGATTGATATCAGTTGATGCTTTTAAGATGGGGTCACAAATTCATTCATCAAGGGGGAGAATCAAAAAAATTTGCATTTATTGCAAAAAAACCTGTCTTGTGATCATGGTTTAAACAATTAAAACTGCGTATGATGCGCCGCCGCTGTCACTTTGGCAAAACCTTTTTGTTTTTTATCTATTTGAATTTTTTATATTTTACCAGAGGTTATATGCAGTCTAGCTCTCTTGCAAATCCAGGCCCACTTGGTTTACTAGGCTTTGGTATGACAACCATCCTACTGAATATTCATAATGCAGGTTTTTTCCCTCTTTCATCCGTTATTTTAAGTATGGGCATTTTTTATGGTGGTATTGCTCAATTTATTGCGGGTCTGATTGAATACAAAAAAGGCAATACATTCGGTGCAACTGCATTTACCTCTTACGGTATGTTTTGGATTGCATTAGTGGGGTTATTATTTTTGCCTTCAATGGGATTAGCCGAAGCAACTTCACCTGAGTTTTTAGGTGTTTTCCTCGCTATTTGGGGAATTTTTACCTTTTTCATGTTTTTAGGAACCTTCAAAGCTAATTTTGTTTTGCAATTTGTCTTTGGTAGCTTAACTGTATTATTCGCTTTATTAGCGATTGGCAATATTACGGGAAATGCAGCATTACTAAAATTTGCTGGTTTTGAAGGAATTATCTGTGGCGCTAGCGCATTTTATTTAGCGGTCGCAGAAATATTAAATGAGCAATATGGCAAAACGGTATTACCGATTGGCCAACGTGGTTAAATTTAACTAACGTATGTGATTTTATGCATTAAATATTATTAATCAGGTGAGCTAAGCCTCACCTGATTACATCGCAAACTATTCAGGACGAATTGCGGATTTAGGCCTAAATGCCTTCACAACCGTAGGGTCTGTTTCTACATATGGGCCGTCAAGCAATTGAATACAATAAGGAACACTGGCAAAAATACCAGAAACTACCACATTCCCTTCTTTGTCTTTTAAACCTTCCAGAGTTTCCGCGATCGCTTTAGGCTGCCCAGGTAAATTTAAAATCAAAGCCTGGTTGCGTATTACCCCTACTTGGCGTGACAGTATCGCAGTAGGGACGAACTTTAGGCTAATTTGGCGCATTTGCTCGCCAAAACCTGGCATTTCACGGTCTGCAATCGCAAGGGTTGCATCAGGCGTGACATCACGGCGAGCAGGTCCTGTGCCGCCTGTGGTTAGGACTAAATGGCAAGCAAACTCATCCACCAGCTCACATAATGTTTGCTCTATCATGATTTGCTCATCAGGGATCAGGCGAGTTTCGATACGAAAAGGGGTTGTCAACGTTTTCGCTAACCACTCTTCTAATGCGGGAATGCCTTTGTCTTCATAAATACCACTCGAAGCACGATCAGAAACGGAAACCAGACCTATGCGCAATTCATCCATACAAACCTCAAAGAAATTATTCAATCAAAAACTGTTCACTTAATAATAAACAGGGGCAATATCATACCATGATGAACGATTGCATAAAGCGCCCTTGATTTTATATCTTGAAATTGAGAACTAACTCAATGAAAAATAGGTATAAAAAAACCCAACCAACTGGCTGGGTTTGAAAGAAAAAACGAAACAAATTACAGTAAATCTGCAATCATTTTTTCCAGTTTTTCTTGGTCTACTGCAAACTTACGGATACCGTCAGACAGTTTATCAACCGCCATTGGATCTTGGTTGTGCTGCCAATAGAACTCAGCTTCAGTCAACTTAGCGCCTGGCTCTTTAGTTTTACCTGTATCAGTCAGTTTACGTACTAATTCACCTTGTGATTCAGACAGCTCTTTTAATAAGCCTGGAGAGATAGTTAAACGGTCACAACCTGCTAGTTCAATGATTTCACCCACGTTACGGAAGCTTGCGCCCATAACCACAGTTTTATAACCGTGAGCTTTGTAGTAGTTGTAGATTTCAGTAACAGAAACCACACCTGGGTCTTCATGTGGTGCGAATTCTTTCTTATCTGTATTCGCTTTGTACCAGTCAAGAATACGGCCCACAAATGGAGAAATCAGGTATACGCCCGCTTCCGCACAAGCACGCGCTTGAGCAAAAGAGAATAATAAAGTCAGGTTACAGTTAATGCCTTCTTTTTCCAGTTTCTCTGCAGCACGGATACCCTGCCAAGTTGAAGCCAGTTTAATCAGAATACGGTCATTGCTGATGCCTGCATCGTTATACATTTTGATTAAGTGACGCGCTTTAGCAATACAAGCTTCTTCATCATAAGACAGGCGCGCATCAACTTCAGTAGAAATACGACCCGGAACTAATTTCAGAATTTCCAGACCGATATTAACAGCCAGCTTGTCACAAGCATCAACAATTTGTTGCTCGCGATTATTGCTTTGCTTACGAGCCCATTCTACCGCTTCATCAATTAATTTACGGTACTCAGGAATTTGTGCAGCATTTAAGATCAGCGAGGGATTTGTGGTCGCGTCTTGTGGTTTGTAAAGCTTCATCGCTTCGATGTCGCCAGTATCAGCAACAACAGTTGTCAGACTACGTAATGAGGTTAGTTTATCGGTCATTTCTTTAATCTCGTTGTTATACCCGTCATATTCCAAGTTGTAGCGGTGGTTAGCTACCTACAATTCTTGCGACTCTTGTGGTGTTGGCTAACAAACTACAGCTTGAATTACTTTGCGTATTATAAAGGAATTGTGGCTATCGCCGCACCGTCTACAGATAATATCATGCATCTATATTGCTGCAAGCAAGTAAATCTAGTCAAAAGCAACTATTTGATTGGCAATCGGTTTCGCTAGCCAATTAGAAACTGAATCCTTTTAGCTAGTTATATTGTGCTATCATTGTAATAAAGAATAATATTGGTTTGGCTTATCGTATCAATTAGCCAATTAGGAAGAATTTTTGCTAAAGTAAGCAGTATCATTCTTTATAAAGGGTCAAGTCATGCTTATTACAATTTCACCTGCAAAAACATTAGACTACGAAAGCCCACTTGCGACACAGCAGTTTACTCAGCCTGAATTACTTACTGAGTCACAAAAATTAATTAATGTCTGTCGTAAATTAACCCCTGCAGATATTGCCAGTTTAATGAAAATTAGTGACAAGCTTGCGGGGCTCAATGCTGCCCGTTTTGCAGAATGGCATGCGGACTTTACCCCAGAAAATGCACGCCAAGCGATCCTTGCCTTCAAAGGGGATGTGTATACGGGTATGCAAGCAGAAACCTTTTCTCAAGACGATTTTGCGTTTGCTCAATCTCATTTACGCATATTATCAGGTCTTTACGGTATATTAAGACCGCTAGATTTAATGCAACCTTATCGCTTAGAAATGGGAATTCGATTAAAAAATACCCGTGGAAAAGATTTATATGAGTTTTGGGGAGACATCATTACCAAGCAATTAAATCACGCATTAGCGGAGCAAAAAGATCAAATATTAGTCAACCTTGCCTCAGATGAATATTTTAAATCGGTGAATACAAAGAAATTGGATGGGCAAATTATCAAGCCTATTTTCCTTGATGAAAAAAATGGTAAATATAAAGTTATCAGTTTTTATGCAAAAAAAGCGCGGGGTTTAATGAGCCGCTTTATCATCCAAAATAAATTAACGAAAACAGACCAACTAGCTGATTTTAATTTAGAAGGCTATCAATTTGATGAAAGCCAATCTAAAGGTAACGAGCTGGTATTTACCCGCTCAGAGCAAGCCTAATATACAAAACGTGGGGATTGGCACGCAGCCGATACCCACGAATGCCAAAATACTTCACTCTTTTTTCGGGCTCTATCACAATTTACTCATAAACCTTCTAGTCAAGAACAAATTAGCATTGATTCCTCAGCCTACTTTTTAGCTTTATGACAGTATAAATTGAGTTTTACCCACTATTTTGGAGGTGAAGTATGCCTTATGTTGCATCATCAAAGCGCTATACTGAAATGGAATATCGTTTATGTGGCCGTAGCGGGTTACGGTTACCACTGATTTCATTAGGGTTATGGCATAACTTTGGCAATAACAAACCCTTTGATAACTGCCAAGCCATGCTTCGTCATGCTTTTAACCTTGGTATCACCCATTTCGATCTGGCTAATAATTATGGACCACCTCCTGGATCTGCCGAAAGTACATTTGGCCAAATCATGCAACAGGATTTCCTGCCTTATCGTGATGAAATGATCATTTCATCAAAAGCGGGTTTCACTATGTGGGATGGCCCTTATGGTGACTGGGGAAGTAAAAAGTACTTGGTGGCAAGCCTAGACCAGAGCTTAAAACGAATGGGTTTGGATTATGTAGATATCTTTTATCATCATCGGCCTGACCCCAACACCCCATTAGAAGAAACCATGGGAGCGTTAGATCTCATTGTTCGCCAAGGAAAAGCCCTGTATGTCGGGATTTCTAATTACCCAACGAATTTAGCCAAAGAAGCCATTGGTATTCTCAATGAATTGGGAACCCCTTGCCTGATCCATCAGCCGAAATATTCTATGCTAGAACGTACTCCTGAAGAGGGTTTACTCGATTTACTGGAAGAAGAAGGGGTGGGCTCTATCGCATATTCCCCGCTAGCCGGTGGTCTTTTAACTGATCGCTACCTTAATGGTATTCCTGCTGATTCACGCGCGGCAGGCAATCCTTCTTTACCCCCTGAAAGGCTCACTTCAACCATTTTATCAAAAGTTAAACAACTGAACGAATTGGCGATAAAAAGAGGACAAAAGCTAAACCAAATGGCATTAGCCTGGTTGCTTAGACATGATAGGATCACTTCCGTCCTCATCGGTGCAAGCCGTATTAGCCAAATTGATGATGCAATGGGGATCCTAAAAAATCGTAACTTTACGCAAGATGAACTCAAAGCCATCGAATTAATATTAGAAAACGAATAACCCTCATAAGTTGCAGGATATCCTGCAACTTAATGAATTTTATCTCAATTAACGATATTCCCCATTGGCTTTAAACTGCACCACAGAATAAGGCTGAGTACGACCATCTGGTTGTTCCATCCCTAGGCTACCAATTGGCATACCAGGAACAGAAATTCCTACCACATCCGCCGGTAAGGTATCAATAGCATCAAGGCTACTGACAGGAACATGACCAACAATCACTTTGCCTTTATATTTTGCAATGTGGCAACTGCGTAAGTTGTATGGCACATTCAGCTCATCATTTAGTTTGTTCAAGTCATCATAACTGATTTCATTGATCACAACGTCATACCCTGCTTTTTTAACCCCTTCTCCCCATAATTGGCAGCAACCACAGTTTGCATCTTTATACAATTGCACGCTCTGGTTTTGAGAAAATGCAGAAAATGACAGTAAAAACATTCCACCTAAAATTATCTTCTTCATTGCTATTTACCTTATCAATAATAATGACTAGTACTTAAAAAGTGTCTATTTTTTATGGCGTAACTGACAGATTAATTTATAAGCCGCAGGAATGATAAATAGGGATAATAACGGTGCAGTTATCATTCCACCAATCATCGGTGCAGCAATACGGCTCATCACTTCTGAACCGACTCCTGTTCCAAGTAATATTGGCAATAAACCGGCTAAAATTACGGCAACTGTCATGGCTTTAGGGCGAACACGTAAAACTGCACCTTCATATAATGCACGGTCTAAATCTTGGTTTGATAGCTTGCTTATTCCTTGCTGTTTTTCTTTATCTTCGATTGCATGGCGTAAATAAATCAACATAACTACGCCAAATTCAGCCGCGACACCTGCCAATGCAATAAATCCAGTTCCTGTTGCAACTGATAAATTAAAGTTCATCCAATAAAGGAACCAAATCGCGCCCACTAAAGCAAAAGGTAAACTTAATAAAATCAGTAAAGCTTCACTAAATCGTCTAAAGGCTAAATAAAGCAGTACAAAAATAATCATGATGGTCGCGGGAACCATTAACATTAATTTTTGGTTAGCCCTTTCGAGTAATTCAAATTGCCCAGTAAAGGAATAGCTAAGACCCGGCCTCATTTGAATATTATCTTTTATTGCTGTATCAATATCTTTAATAACAGAAACCATATCACGATCACGTGCATCAATATAAATCCAACTTGTTGGTCGTGCGTTCTCTGTTTTCAACATGGGAGCGCCCATATTCACGGAGACATCTGCAACATCACTAAGTACTATTTGCTGTTTGCTTGGCGTTAAAATTGGTAATAACTTCATCGCAGATACACTATTTCGGTAATCTTGAGGATATCTTATGCTAATTGGGTAACGCTCAATCCCTTCAACTGTTTCCCCAATCATTTCCCCACCAGTGGCCATTGAAATATACACTTGTACGTCGCTGACACTCATACCAAAACGAGCCGCTTTTTCTCTATCAATTTTGACATCAATATAGCGTCCGCCTACCAACCTCTCAGCCAAAACTGAAACCACCCCCGGTACCGATTTTGTGACTTTTTCAATTTCTTGGGCTAATGCATCGATTTCTTCAAGATCCCTGCCTGATACTTTAATACCTATAGGGCTTTTGACTCCCGTAGATAACATATCAATACGGTTACGAATAGGTGGAACCCATAAGTTTGCAACCCCAGGTAAACGTACAGTTTCATCGAGCTCATCAATAATTTTTTCGAGTGTCATTCCTTCTCGCCACTGTGCTTGCGGCTTCAAACGTATCGTTGTTTCAATCATTTCCATCGGGGCTGAATCCGTTGCTGTTTCAGCTTTACCAACTTTTCCAAATACCGTATCCACCTCTGGAATAGTTTTGATTAACTTATCCGTATTTTGTAGTAAAAATGCCGCTTGTGCAGGCGAAACACCCGGTAATGTTGAAGGCATATAAAGTAAGTCACCTTCATTAATTGCAGGAAGAAATTCACCACCTAAATGTTTTAATGGCCATATCACCGTAAATAAAGATAAGAAACCAATTAATAAGGTGGTTTTCGGCCACGCTAATACCTTAATTAAAATAGGGCTATAGAGTGAGATCAACCAACGATTCAGTGGGTTTTTATTTTCATTTGGAATATTACCGCGGATCCAATATCCCATTAGAATTGGAATAACAATCAGCGCTAAAGCCGCAGCACCCGCCATGGCATAGGTTTTTGTGAATGCAAGTGGACCAAATAAACGGCCTTCTTGCCCTTCCAACGTAAAGATAGGAATAAAAGACAATGTGATAATTAATAAACTGATAAATAATGCAGGCCCAACTTCAACAGCGGAATCCGTAATAACTTTCCAACGCTGGGCATTATCAATGACTTTATCTTCATTTTCATGTTGCCATTTTTCTAATTTTTTATGTGCATTTTCGATCATAACAATGGCGGCATCCACCATTGCTCCGATCGCAATTGCAATGCCCCCTAACGACATAATATTTGCATTTATTCCTTGGTAGCGCATGACGATAAAGGCAATAAATAATCCAAGGGGCAAAGAAATAATTGCCACGAGAGCAGAACGGAAATGCCATAAAAAAACGGCACACACTAATGCGACAACAATAAATTCTTCTAGTAACTTATAACTTAAATTATCAATCGCGTTATCAATAAGAATGCTTCTATCATAAGTCGTGATAATTTCGATGCCTTCCGGCAAGCTAGCACTTAAATCTTCAAGTTTCTGTTTTACATCCTGAATCACATTACGTGCATTTTCACCAGAGCGAAGCAGAATAATTCCCCCAACGACCTCACCTTCTCCATTTAGCTCAGCAACCCCACGACGCATTTCGGGGCCTTCCTGTATTCGAGCAACATCTTGTAGGTAAATAGGTACACCATTTTCTGGCGTTTTTAGGTAGATTTTATTGAAGTCATCAATAGATTGAAGATAACCACTTGCTCTAACCATATATTCAGCTTCAGCAATTTCAATCGATGAACCACCGGCTTCTTGGTTAGCCATTTCAACGGCCTGTTTTGTTTCAGGTAATGTCACTGAAAATTGGCTGAGCTTGAGTGGGTCAACTAAGATTTGGTAAGATTTAACCACACCGCCAACGGTTGCCACTTCTGAAACATTAGGCAAAGCCTTCAATTCATATTTCAAAAACCAATCTTGTAATGAACGTAGTTCTGCTAGATTATGTTTTCCAGTTTTATCCACTAAAGCATATTCAAAAATCCAACCAACACCTGTCGCATCAGGGCCAATGGAGGCTACTGCACCTTTGGGTAATTGGTTTTGGACTTGATTTAAATATTCTAAAACTCGTGAACGAGCCCAGTATAAATCTGTATTATCTTCAAAAATAACATAAACATATGAGTCACCAAATGCAGAAAACCCCCGTACCGTTTTTGCTCCTGGCACAGATAGCATCGTCGTCGTTATCGGGTAGGTAACTTGGTTTTCGACCAGTTGCGGAGCTTGCCCTGGATAAGTGGTTTTGATAATCACTTGTACATCAGATAAGTCAGGTAATGCATCAACTGGTGTACTGCGAATGCTCCAAATACCCGCAACGACTAAAAACACGACTCCTATTAACACTAGAAATCGGTTAGCAACCGAGCGTCTTATAATCCATTCCAACATACTCTACTCCTGAGATTTATGTGATGAATGATTAGATGACGCTGATACTTCAGGAAGCGCTTCCATCTTGGCTAATGCACCAGCAATATTCGCTTCAGAATCAATCAAAAAAATACCCTGAGTCACTATATGCTCACCCACTTGTAAGCCTTCAGATATTGCTGTCATTTGTTGAGATTCACTCAGCACTCGTACTCTTTTGGGAATAAATTCACCATTCTCACCAACAGCAATAACATGCTGTTCTTTCCCAGAGTCCACAATGGCTTGTGAAGGGATCAATAAACTTTCATTACCTTCTGCAACTAAATTTAAATATGCTGTCATACCTGGTTTTAATAAATGGTTAGGATCAGCAATTTCTGTACGAATATTAATTGTACGACTTGCTTGATCTGCACTGGGTAATATCAACCAGTTTTTTACAGTAAATAACTGCGAAGGATAGGCAGGAATAGAAACTGTAAATTGTGTTTGTTGATTAAGTAATTCAGCAACTGACTGAGGAACAGATGCATTAATCCATAATGGATCTGTTCCTTGTATTTGTGCGATAACGACTTCTTTGGATACATTCATCCCTAAACGTAGATTAAGTGCAGTAATTACCCCAGAAATAGGTGCTTGAATAGTAAAACGTGTTTGCACTTTCCCTGTTTTAATAAACTGAGAAAGCGCACCTTCTGGCATGCCATTTAAACGTAAACGCTCAATGACACTATTAAGATCTTGTTGGCTCGCATTCATTTGCTTAAGCGCAAGATATTCGCTTTGTGCTTCAACCCATGCAGGGATCGTTAGCTCAGCAATAGGAACGCCTTTTTGGATCCTCTCACCTACTGTGAATGGATAAACTTTTTCAACAAAACCATTTTCGCGTGCTTGTACAATAGCAAATTGATGGTCATTAAACGCAATTTCGGCTGGAAATGTTAAGTCATAGTTTAATTTCCCCCACTTCACATCCACCGTTTTAAGCCCTAAATTTTGTGTCTGTGTTGGGTTAATTGTTACCCCTTTGCTATTCGCTGAAGCCAAGTTTTCATCCGCATATTTAGGAACAAGATCCATATCCATAAAAGGAGATTTCCCTGGCTGATCAAATTTGGTATTGGGATACATTGGGTCATACCAATACAATACGGTGCGTTCTTGTTTTTCAACTGATTGGCTATTATTTTCTATAACGAAAAAATAACGGTAAAATAAAATTGAAATAACGCTCGATAAAATAATTACCAATAGCAATTTGGTCAGGTTAACTAATGACATAACATCTCTCTACCTATTTAGTTTATTTTTTCGACGGATTTCAACATTGAAAGATTACCTTGTTGTACAAATGAAAATTTCAATTCATCATTTTCTTGTAAACCGTTGATCATATTTTCATCTTCATAGGTAAAACGCATCGTCATTGGTGGCCAACCAATGCTTTCTATTTCTTTATGATTTATCGTTAATTTTTTATTATCTTTGTCAATCGAGATTAGCTTTCCTTCAGTGTTAATTGTTGGTTCCGCCGCTTTTTCTGGATAAATAGAGTGGTTATGTTCCGCAGCATTTGCATAACTAGTTGCTGTTAACATCGCCATTGAAATTGCAAAAAATACCGTATTTAATTTTCTCATTATTACCCTCATGATTTTATTAATCCGCCACCTAATGCAGAGAATAAATTTATTTCATTCTTCTGCTGTTCTATTTTCAACATCAATAAATTTTGTTGTTCGGTAAATAAGCTACGCTGTGCTTCAAGCACATCGAGATAGCTTAAACCGCCATATCGATAACTTGCTTGTTTCTGTATTAAGACGTTTTGCAGCGTTTTGACATATTGCTCTTGAGATATAAGCTGTTTTTCTAAGCTCGATTTGAGTACTAGGGTATCTTTTACTTCACGAAATGCGACCTGAATACTTTTTTCATAACTAGCTATAGCTTTGTTTTTTCTAATATTTGCTAATTCTAAATTTCGGCTATTTGTACCACCAGTAAAAATAGGTAGCGTAATTTTAGGAATAAAATTCCAAATACCATTTGAGGAATCAAATAACCCTGTTAAAGAATCATTACTGTTTTCTATTCCTGTATTAAAGGAAATAGAAGGAAAGAAAGCGGCCCTTGCGACACCTATATTGGCATTCTCAGAAATAATGTTTTGCTCTGTTGCCATAATATCTGGGCGTTTTAGTAATATCTCAGAGGGAATATCTGGAGGTGCCGTAATTAAAGGATAGTTTGGCTCGTAGCGTCCTAGACCTGAATTTATTTTTGTTGCGTAGTCATTTGTCAAAAAATTCAGTAAATTTTCATTTTTTGCAATTTCACTTTCAATTTTTTCGATATTAATAGAGATAGACTGTACTTGCCCTTTAGCTTGTTCTAGGTCTGATATCCCTGCTTTTCCTGCTGCGACTTTTTGCATTACAATCGATTGACTATTGAGGTAGCTTTGCTTCGTCTCTTGTGCAATTAATAATAATTTCTGGTTATACACCACATCTAAATACGCTTCTGCTACCGTTTTGATTGTAATAATTTGTGTCGCACGCTTCATCTCTTGAGAAGCGATAAACTTTGCTTTATCGGCATCAGATAAATTTTTAATACGCCCAAAAAAATCCAGTTCATAGCTGATATCAATGCCTGCACTGTATTTCTTATTGAAGGATGACCCAGACTCTAATGATTGGCCATAATCGCCACTCATCGATGAACTAACTTGAGGGTATTTTTCTGCTCCCGCTAGCCCGAAGCGTACACGAGCTTCTTCTACATCTAAGGCCGCAAGATATAAATCGCTGTTTTTCTCAAGCGCAATTTCTATCACGTTTTTCATTTGTGGGTCTTGAATAAATTGAGACCAACTCGGAATGACTAATTCTGTTTTATCCCCCATTACTATATCAGGAACATTGCCACTGAATTGATGAGGCAAATTCAGATTAGGGCGTTGATATTCAGGGGCGAGCGAAACACAACCAGTTAAAATTAGGGCATAAGCTATTATTAATATTTTAGGGGAATACATGGTATAGCCATGCCTCTAGTGATTAAAATTGTCACTATAATAAAAAAGACCTCCTGTTAGATTCATGACATGAAAATGACAAATTTGTCATTTTACATTTCATTGCCGTAATGCTTAGAATAACTACATTGTTTTCCTGACAGCCGGGCCTGAGATGAAACTACTTATTGTTGAAGATGAACATAAAACGAGAGAATACTTATCTAAAGGTTTAAGTGAGTCCGGGTTTATTGTTGATGCGATCGAAAATGGCATTACAGGCCTGCATATGGCGATAACTGAAAACTATGATTTAATTATTCTTGATGTGATGTTGCCAGATATTAACGGTTGGGAAATTGCTAAAAATTTACGTAATACAGGAAAAAATACGCCCATCCTCATGCTTACAGCCTTAGGTAATGTTGAACATCGAGTCAAAGGGCTAGAGTTAGGTGCTGACGATTATCTTATTAAACCATTTGATTTTTCTGAGCTACTTGCCCGAGTAAGAACTTTATTACGTAGAGGCAACAACAGCATCCAGAAAACACAATTTACCATTGCTAATTTACATGTTGATCTAATCAAACGACGTGTGACGCGTGAAAACGACAAGATCATACTAACCAGTAAAGAATTTTCATTATTGGAATTTTTTATTCTTCACCAAGGCGAAGTGCTCTCTCGTTCTCTTATCGCCTCAAAAGTTTGGGATATGAATTTTGATAGTGATACCAATGTGATTGATGTGGCAGTTAAAAGATTAAGAGCTAAAATAGACCAACACTATGAACCTAAGTTAATCCATACTATCAGAGGAATGGGCTATTTACTTGAGATCCCTGAAAATGATTAAGTTGTTTCGATCTCCTGTCTCTATTTCAATTCGCCTTATTGTTTTGATCAGTATTACTCTCTCCCTCGCCTTACTATTATTTAGCTCGATCATGATCAACTCGGTTATGTTGCATTTTAAGCAGCAAGATGAATATACACTTAACCAGTTGAATTTAACGATCCGAAGCTTATTAAATGACAATACAGATCCACAAAGTGAGCAATACGCACGAATTAAAGCCATTATTAATGAGCATCAAGATATTAGTATTTATCTCATTGATAATGAAGAAAATACATTAGCATCTCCCAATGCAACAGATAAACTTATTACGCACTTAAAAAATTATGACCCTGATAAAAATAACCAAGACGTAGAGCTTAGAGATTATCGCCTATCAGAAAGTCTTATTCAGGTGGGTCCTCCTTCAGAACCTAAACAATATCGGTTGGTTACTGCATTATCATTAAATTTTCATCATGATTATCTGAGTTCATTAATAAATAATTTAATTGTCAGCGCTATTATATTGTGCTTATTTACTATTCTTGTCGTTTATTTCCTTGTAATTAAAGGATTAAAACCCCTTAAAGATGTGAGCGATGAAATCAAAAATGTCACTTCCGAAAACTTAAGTGTGCGTTTAGACCCTGATTCTGTACCTAATGAATTAAAACAATTAACAAAATCATTTAATCAGATGTTAGTCAAAATTGAAGATGTTTTCGTAAGACAAACGAATTTCTCAGCAGATATAGCTCATGAAATGCGTACACCTATCACTAATTTAATGACTGAAACCCAAATATCTTTGAGTAAAAATCGCAGTAAAGAAGAACTCGTTGAAGTGTTATATTCTAATTTAGAAGAATATAACCGTCTATCACGAATGATCTCTGATATGCTTTTTCTTGCTCAAGCAGATGATAATAGGCTTATCCCTGAGAAAAAAGTTATTAATATTAAAACTGAAATAGAGCTCATATTTGATTATTTTGAATATCTCGCGGAAGAGAATGAAATAAAGCTTAAGCTAATTGGTGATACAGACCCTATTATGGCCGATAAAGATATGTTAAGAAGAGCAATTACTAACTTAATATCAAATGCTATCCGCTATACCCCAAAGGGGGATTCTGTCAGTATTAATATTTCGAATGTAAAAAATGGTATTGAATTAATTATCAGCAATCCCGGCATGAAAATACCAGAAGAACATTTAGCAAAACTCTTTGACAGATTTTATCGAGTAGATAAATCAAGACAAAGAAAAAATGAAGGGAGCGGAATTGGGTTGGCTATCGTCAAATCAATCATATTAGCGCATAAGGGAAGAATCACTGTAACATCAGATGATTTTTCAACACGTTTTACTGTATTTTTACCTAAGGAACCAAATTAAATATCTACCATAAATGGCAATTTTGTCATCTTGTTGTCAGTATTCAGACAGAAATAAAGCCTTATTATAGTTACAAGATAAATTATCTAACTTAATAAGGATTTGTAATGAAAAAAATTATTTTTGCTTTAACACTTGTAACTGTAACAACACATGTAGCAACCGCTCAAACAGAAAAAGAAATACATTATAATGCAGCGAATGCATTAAATTTCACTGAGAATAATACATCGTATTCTAATCAAAAATCGATTAATGACCACTTGAGTAAGGCGGGTATTTCAGTCAACGATAATATCAACTCAACCCAATCATTTCTTCAATTAGATAGACATACTCAAGCTGCTACCGCATTGAATTTTACTCAAAATAGTACCTCCCCAGCAATGCAGAATATGATCAGTAGCCACCAAAACCAATCACCTAACTATAAAAAATCGATGGTAAAAGTTGCAAAACCATTTTCCGATATGAATGAAAATGAAAAAGCCGTCACCATGTTAAACTTTCATAAAAATAGTTCATCTGCTTCTATACAAAGTAAAATAATAGGATATTCAAAAAATAATTAATTATAACTTTAAAACCATATTATTAAATAAATATTAATATGGTTTTAAATTAAAAAAATAAAATTTAGTTATAGACACAACGAATAGATTTTATTTGACCAATTTCATTTTTTATTACTAAATTGATTGAATATTTATTGAACATCAAGAAAAATAAGTTATTATTTCTAAGCAGTTCATTTCAATACTAACTTTAAAAGGTGATTATATGTTTAAAAAATCAATCATATTTGCATTTTTATTATTTCCAACTCTCTCTTTCGCTACTCCTATTCTTCCTTTCCCACCAGAGCCACCTATCCTAGATATAGACGTAAACGTAGCCTATAACGGAGATGATGATGATGTTTGGCTGAACATCAAATAAAATTCAGAAGACATCAAACAAAGCTTAAGGTAAATTCCCTTCATAATATATAGCCTTATATCCTTTTAATATACTACATTAGGAAACACAGGCCTATATGCTGTTAAAATCAATGGTAAAGTGGAATTGTATTTTAATATATTCCACTTTACTATCCTACCCCATAAAACCCTAATCTTATGATAATTAATTTTAAAACAAAACATTGCCTAGCAAATTATTAATTAATTATCTCAAATAATTCATTATTATTAAATCATTTAAAATATGCACAAAAAAATAAATAATGTTATTTTATATTAACAGTGGAATAAATTTAATTTCACTCTTAGATGAAAATATTAATTACTTATTCAAAATCATGAATTACAATTTCCTTGCAGTTCACTTCAATTTAAACTTTTAATCGAGGATTTTATATGTATAAAGCATCTATTGTCATAGTATCTTTATTATTCCCAATTCTAGCATCTGCAACTTCTTTCCAAGAAAAACATTCTGACAATACTTCGACTTATTCTACTATTTATGAACAAAACCATGGAGGAAATGGAGGGAATGGCGGCCATGGTGGTAATGGAGGAAATGGTGGTAATGGAGGGAATGGCGGCCATGGTGGTAACGGCGGTAATGGCGGCAACGGTAGATAATATATCTCGTCACTAAATATTTCCCTCCTCACTCGATGAGGGGGGAACAGAGGAATTTATCATGTATAAAAATTACATTTCACTTGGCGTCTTATTAATTAGTTCTATTTCATTTTCAGCATACTCTCACTCCTTATTTAATACCCCATCTAATTGTTTATTAAAAAATGAACTCAATATAAATGAAATTAATAATAAAGTATGTTCGATACTCCATGGCCAATATTACTATTCTAAAATGTTTAGCTTTGTAAGTTATGGACAAAACGGAAATTCGGGTCACGCTGGAAATGATAGTCAAGGTGGCCATGGTGGTAACGGTGGTCATGGTGGTCATGGTGGTCATGGTGGACACGGTGGTGATGGCCAAAATGGAGGGAATGGCGGAACAGGATCAAATAACGATAATGGTAGCAATGGCGGAAACGCAGAAAAAGGCAGTAATGGCAATGGAGGAAATGGCGGTAATGGCAGTGTAACTGGAGGTGATGGCGGAAATGGCGGTGATGGAGATGGTGGTGGTAGTGGTGGGAACGGCGGGAATGGAACTGTAAATGGCAATGGGGGAAATGGGGGACATGGTGGAACTAATGGCGGTAACGGAGGTAATGGGGGCAACGGCTCTGGTAGTGGTAATGGTGGCAATGGGGGCAATGGTAGCCAAGGAGGAAAAGGAGGACGCGGTGGACCTGATGGCGGTAAAGATGGGCACGATGGTATTAGCATTAGCTCAATGTGACAAATAAATCCGTTAGAAGTGAATAAGTGATGTGGCAATATGAAACCATATAATTATCTTTATAAAAGATGGTATTACCAATAAAAACGGAAGCTTTCGCTTCCGTTTTTCGTACACTTGCAATTTTTATTGCTTAGGTGCTAATTTCATTAAAAATGCGCGTAATTGTGCAAAGTCAGATGGTAAAAAGTGTGAGAGGAGTGGTAGTTCCGCACGCTCTGCTAACTCTTTCGGTAAAGGTATTGCCTTATTAAGAATTTCTTCAACACTTTCTTTAAACTTAGCTGGGTGTGCCGTGCCTAAAAACAGCCCGTATTCACCTTCTTGCAACTGGTCACGAAGCACACGATAAGCAACCGCAGCATGTGGCTCAGATAAATACCCTTTTTTATCTAATTCACGTACTGTCTCTTTAGTCACGTCGTCACTCACCGCTCCATGGCCTAATTCATCAAGGGACCAACCTTTACGGCGGAATAACTCTTCAATACGAGGCCAGTTGTTTGGCTGGCTAACATCCATGGCGTTCGATAATGTTGCCACAGTTTGCTTTGGTTTCCATTGTCCATCAACAAGGTAACGCGGCACAGTGTCATTTACGTTAGTTGCTGCAATAAAGCGTTTAACCGGTAGGCCCATTGATTTAGCTAATAAACCTGCCGTAAGGTCACCAAAATTACCACTCGGAACCGAGATCACTAATTGATCACGTTTTTCTGCTGGGATCTGCGCGACGGCTTCGAAGTAATAACAAATTTGAGCTAACAAACGACTGATATTGATCGAGTTCGCCGAGTTTAAATACAACGCCTTTTTCAGCTCTTCATCATCAAATGATTGTTTTACTAATGCCTGGCATGCATCGAAGTCATCTTTAATCGCAACCGTATGAATATTTTCACCCAGCGTGCAGAAGAGTTTCTCTTGCAGCGGGCTAATTTTTCCTTCTGGATAGAGAATAACAACTTGCACGTTATTAAGACGATAGAATGCGTGTGCAACCGCGGCTCCTGTATCCCCAGAAGTGGCAGTCAAAATGGTCACCGGCTGCTCACCAGCTACTTGGCCCAATGCCTGAGCCATAAATCTGCCACCGAAGTCTTTAAATGCGAGTGTTGGCCCATGATATAACTCCAACGTTGCTACATCATCTTCAACCTTAGAAACTGGCGCAGGAAAAGCAAACGCGGTTTTAACACGTGCAGCTAATTCTTCTTGTGGAATTTCATCACCAATAAAGGCACTTAAAATTCGGCTGCTACGTGTGACGAAATCTAATTTTAATAATTCGTCGATTTCAGCCGCTGTAAACTCAGGTAAGTCTTGAGGAAAAAATAAACCTTGTTGCTTACCTAACCCCTGCTTAACCGCTTGTGCAAAACTTACTTGTTCATTGTTATCTTTTAAATTATACAGTTTCATTATTTACCCTATTGTCCTTGCCCCGGCCAGATCCAAACGGCAGATATGCACAAAGCCTTCATCATTCTGAATATAATGTTGTTGCAAGTAGCTCGCCATTTTTTCAGCGATATTTTTCTCATCGCAAATAGCAAACAATGTTGGCCCTGAGCCAGAGATACCACAAGCCAATGCACCGATTTCTTTTGCATTTTGACGTGCTGCCGCAAAACCGGGTAATAATTGTGTACGATAAGGCTCTGCGACAACATCTTGGATCATCGTTGCGGCAAGTAACGGCTGGTTTGTATGGCATGCATGAATAAACCCTGATAAGTATCGACCATGGTTTACTATATCGTGGCGTGGGTAGCTATCAGGCAGGATCGCTCGCGCTTCTGCTGTCGATACCTTAATTCCAGGGTAAGCCATAACCCAATACCAATTTTCAAATGCAGGTACAGGCTGAGAAATAATGCCATTTTGTTCGATAATCAGCTGCAAACCACCTAAAAAACACGGTGCGACGTTATCATAGTGCACACTTCCTGAAATACGCCCTTCGAGCTCCCCCATCATGCCAAGCAGTTGAGTATCATCGAATGGTTTCTCTGCAAATTCGTTAAGCGCCATCAGTGCAGCGACAACAGAACAGGCGCTAGAACCGAGCCCTGAACCAATTGGCATATTTTTTTCAAGCGTCATCGCGACATTTAATGGCCTACCAAGGCGCTCACAAAACAACTGCCAGCACTGGTAAACAATATTGTGTTCATTTTTTTTCGGCAGCTTAGCAACGAATTTTCCTTGATTCGTCAGGGAAAAAGTATCCGCAGCTTCAATTGTTACACAATCACCTAATAGTGAACCGTCAGCAGGCGAAACAGCTGCCCCAAGGACATCAAACCCGACGCTCACATTACCAATTGAAGCCGGTGCATAAACTTTAATCACTTATTAAACTCCCAATTTCCATGAAAGGGTACGCAGCATATCCGCAAATACACCAGCAGCAGTAACATCATTACCTGCGCCATAACCTCTTAATACTAAAGGAATTGGTTGGTAATAGCGTGTATAGAAAGCCAGTGCATTTTCACCATTTTTAACCTTGAAGAGTGGGTCATTACCATCAACAGCGACGATTTTCACTTGGCAGCGCCCTTCTTCAATCAGCCCAACATAGCGTAACACTTTTTCTTCCGCTTCTGCGGCTTTTATACGCTGTGCAAATTGCTCGTCCAGTTGTGGCAAACGTGCCATAAACTCAGAAACAGGGCCACTGCTATCAAAGTCCGAAGGTAAAACAGGTTCAATTTCAATATCTTGCAATTCTAAATGATAACCCGCTTCACGCGCTAAAATTAATAATTTACGCGCAACATCCATACCTGATAAATCATCACGAGGATCTGGTTCTGTGAAACCTTTTTCTTTCGCAAGTGTTGTGGCTTCTGATAAAGACATACCTTCGTCTAATTTACCAAAAATGAATGATAAAGATCCTGATAAAATTCCGCTAAAGTGAACCAGTTCATCCCCTGCATTTAGTAAGTTTTGTAGGTTTTCAATAACTGGCAACCCTGCACCTACGTTAGTGTCATAGAGGAATTTACGTTTCGAGGTTTCACTTGCCGCACGTAATTGATGGTAGTAATCCATCGATAATGTATTGGCTTTTTTATTCGGTGTAACCACATTAAAGCCGTCTTTCAAGAAATTGACATACTGCTCTGCGATTTCCTGATTTGATGTGCAATCAATAATGACAGGGTTCAAGAAATGGTATTCACGTTCTAAGCGAATTAAACGGCTTAAACTAAATGGCTCTTTCGCTTCCGCTAGCTCCGCTTTCCAGTTATCTAAATCAATCCCTTGCATATCCGTTAACATTGCGCGTGAATTTGCAATACCACATACACGCAGATCAATATGCTTTTGTTTTAACCATTGTTGCTGGCGGTGAATTTGTTCAATTAATGCATTACCAACACCACCCACACCGATGATAAAGGCTTCGATAACTTGCTCTGCATTAAATAGCATTTGGTGACATAAGCGTACCGCTGTTGTGGCAGACTCATTGGCAATAACGGCAGAAATAGAACGTTCAGAAGACCCCTGTGCGATAGCGACAATATTGATGTTACCGCGAGTTAAAGCCGAGAAGAAACGCGCCGAAATGCCCTTCAAAGTGCGCATTCCATCCCCCACAACTGAAATAATCGCTAACTGCTCCATCACATCCAGTGGATCAAGTACGCCATCTTTCAGCTCTAAGTAAAATTCTTCTTCCAGTGCAGCGCGAGCTCTCAATAACTCATTTTGCGGAACACAAAAACTAATACTGTATTCCGATGAAGACTGTGTGATCAGAACGACAGAGATCCCTTTGCGAGACATGACGGAGAAAATGCGAGCAGCCATCCCCACCATCCCCTTCATTCCGGGGCCGGATACGTTGATCATCGCCATGTTATTCAGGTTGGTGATTCCTTTCACTGGCGTGCTCTCATCGGTTTGCCCATCACCAATTAAAGTACCTGGAGCGCTTAAATTAGTGGTATTTTTTATCAGGCAAGGGATTTGGAATTGAGCAATTGGGGCGATGGTACGAGGGTGAAGAACTTTGGCTCCGAAGTAGGATAACTCCATGGCCTCTTGGTATGACATGCCTTTTAACAAACGCGCATCAGGCACCAAACGCGGGTCACAAGTATAGACCCCATCAACATCAGTCCAAATTTCACAACAATCAGCACGTAAGCAGGCCGCTAAAACCGCAGCAGAATAATCAGACCCATTACGGCCTAATACTACTAATTCACCTTTTTCATTACCCGCTGTGAAACCTGCCATTAAGACAAAATGATCTTTCGGTATATTTAAATCGGCAATACGTTTAGTTGACTCATTTATATCAACCGTAGATTCAAGATAATGACCTTTCGCAAGTAAACTCTCAACTGGGTTAATAACCGTCACATTATGGCCGCGTGCTTTTAGCACTGATTCCATAATGGCGATAGAGAGCTTTTCACCACGGCAGATAATTGATGCGTTAATGCTGTCCGGACATTGCCCGAGAAGAGTAATACCATGCAGTACTTGTTTGATTTGTGCGAATTCTTGTTCTGTCAGTTTTTTTAACCGATCATATTCAAAACCAGGTTGTTTTTCTTTTAATCCTTTTAAAAGGTTAGCAAAAATCATTTCAGCATCATTAACATGCGTGATGACATCTTGTCCTGCAACCGTTTTTTCAATCATAGCAACCAGATGGTTTGTGATTTTTGCTGGTGCAGATAGCACCAAAGCCACTTGTCCATCTGCTAGTTTACTTTCAGCGATGTCAGCAACATTCAGTACTCGTTCGTCATTTGCAACCGAAGTACCGCCAAATTTAAGCACACGCATGGTATTTCTCTCCTGAATTAACACCAAAAAAAAGCCCGCATCGGTTAAGTATGCGGGCTTTTTCATTTTTATTTTTTGGATGCGTCAGCCCGCCCCGTTTCCTGTGGTTACGGTGGTGGTGGTAATAATAATAGTCAGGCTGATATTACGCATAGATTCTGTCTGTCTCTTAGATTCTTTAAGTTTCTCTCTATACGGTTAAAGCAATTGGTATATTTTGTCAAATTTATTTGCAAAACATCCCTTTTATCTCCCTTTTTTTATTCGATAAATTATCTGCCAGCACGAAAAACTCATTCACAAAAAGACACTCATTACATCAAATGCAGTGTTAAAAACCAAGATAACAAAGATTTAAAGATTAATAATTTTTTACTCAATGAAAAACCAAAATGACTATTAAATAGGCAATAGAGATAGCCTTCAGTAATTTCCTGTGAAGAGAATCAAGATGAGAAGATGAGCAACAACGACCAGCTTAATTGATGCATTTAGCAGCTATATTTCTTATCATTTACCCCATGTTCATCAATATATGAGCGCCAATATCAACAGATTACACAGGTGCGTATTAATACTTAGTCTCATGACTTTTTCATTCGTTTAAATTACAAACAGATGCTATGGAATTGTTAAAAAATAGTCACATCAAAATAAAATAAGTATTTTTCCTAATTAAATGAAACAAAAAATTACAGACTAAATATTTACATCCTGTTATCTCTAACAAGATAAATTTTTCACCTTTTTTTGTAGCAAAATAACATTTCAAAATTGGAGGTAGGTCACAAATTAAACATTATTTATGATGGTATATTTAACCCATTGAAGACTATATTCATTAATACCCAGCCGAAGCCCCCTTGGGCATCAACTATTCCCCTTTTTTAGACGCTATCTGATTCCTAAACACTGCATTAATTTATATAATTATCTACCTAACAATTTTTGTTAACGTGCTACAATTGATTTTGATATGTATCAACAAAAGTTAGTTTTTTAGGTGGTAAATGCAGTATTAGCTGTTATATTGCTGTTAACAGTACAATATTGGGAAAGTGCTTATATTTTGGCTTGTTGTTAAAGTCTTTTGCCCAAGATGGTAACATAATGGCACTATTGAATTTCAAAACAAATTTATACTCATAAACGTGTTTTTCCAGAGAAAAATATCAATAACCACCTAACTGGAAACGGCTTGTGAGTTCAGTATTTTTATTTTAATACTTTAGGTAGCAACTATGCAGACCCCACACATTTTGATTGTTGAAGATGAAATTGTCACACGCAATACGCTTAAAAGCATATTTGAAGCGGAAGGCTATGTGGTTCATGAGGCAACTGATGGCGAAGAGATGAATAATGTTCTCTCTGAGCATGACATCAATTTAGTCATCATGGATATTAATTTACCAGGTAAAAACGGTTTACTACTTGCTCGCGAACTTCGTGAACAAGAAAGCATTGCGTTAATGTTCTTAACAGGACGTGATAACGAAGTCGATAAAATCCTTGGCCTTGAAATTGGTGCTGATGACTATATCACTAAACCATTTAACCCACGTGAACTGACTATTCGTGCGCGCAACCTACTGTCTCGTACTATGAATTTAGCGGGTGGTACGGAAGAACGTCGTTTAGTGGAAAGCTATAAGTTTAATGGTTGGGAATTAGACATCAACAGCCGTTCATTAGTCAGCCCTGCTGGTGAACACTACAAATTACCACGTAGTGAATTCCGTGCGATGCTACATTTCTGTGAAAACCCAGGAAAAATTCAGACTCGCGCAGACCTGCTGAAGAAAATGACAGGCCGTGAATTGAAACCACATGATAGAACTGTTGACGTAACGATCCGTCGTATTCGTAAACATTTTGAATCAACACCTGATACGCCAGAAATCATTGCAACCATCCACGGTGAAGGCTATCGCTTTTGCGGTGATTTAGACGAATAATCAATTTTGAATTGATATTCAAAAAACCGGCTAAATAGCCGGTTTTTTATCATCTAAATTAATCACCAAGGCATAATCGGTACTGCACTTAACGCATTTTTTGGTGAGCCGTCGATCATCTTATCTGAATAAGTCAAATAAATTAATGCATTACGTTTTGGATCGTAAAAGCGTACAACCTGTAATTTTTTGAAGACTAAAGACGTTCGTTTTTGAAAGACAACTTGCCCTTTCGTCGGTTTGCGTTTGACACGGTCATTTAACTCGATCGGCCCAACTTGCTGACATGAAATGGCAGCATCAGAGGTGTCTTCTGCTAAACCTAAACCCCCTTTGATCCCCCCTGTTTTTGAACGACTTAAATAACAAGTCACATTGTCAACATCAGGGTCATCAAATGCTTCAACAACAATTTTATGATCAGGGCCGAAAATTTTAAAAACAGTATCGACTGAACCGATTTCTTCAGCAAATGTGATGCTCGGCAACGCTGATAATAATGCTGCAAGTACGATATTTTTTAATCTGGAACGACGCATACTGAATTTCCTATTCAACTAAAAATCGATAAAACCTCGTAGTGGCACAAGATTTATTATTCACTTTCTTAACTAATTATCAAATACAACTCATTTACTATAAACGAAAAAGATAACTTGATATAGAATAGCAATTCATTGATAGATTATATCTGTTCTATAAGTCGCATTGGCTGGGGATATACATGGATCAAACTAATATTATTCGCGACTTGCTTCGCTGGATAGATGACAATCTGGATAAACCACTCTCGCTAGATAATGTTGCCGCAAAAGCGGGCTACTCTAAGTGGCATTTACAAAGAATGTTCAAAGAGGTGACAGACCAAGCGATTGGGGCTTATATTCGAGCTAGAAGGCTTTCTCGGGCAGCGGTTGCATTGCGGCTAACAAGCCGACCAATTCTTGATATTGCTCTGCAGTATCGATTTGATTCGCAACAAACTTTTACTCGAGCCTTTAAAAAGCAATTTAACCTAACTCCAGCGTTTTATCGTCGGAGTGAAGAATGGTGCGCTGCAGGTATTTGTCCACCGATTATTTTAGATAATCACACCAATATTGAACATGAATTCCTACAAATGCCAGCACAAGAGCTGGTTGGCTTGGAACAAAGTTGCTCTTATGCGCTAGAAGAGTGGTCGACCGCTTGTTCCCAAATGCGCCAAACATTTTGGCACTACTATTTGGATAATACGACGACTATTGCGTCTGAAGTTTTTGGCTTGCACCATGCCATTCATAATCCAGAAAAAGAAGATGAACAAACGGTATTCTATACCACTGCGGTAAAACCTGAGGATGCGAGTTTTAACACTGACCAGTACACGAGTTTAACGCTACCAAGTGGCCATTATGTTAAATTTTCGTTCAATGGGACGCCAACTCGAGATGCATTACAAGAGTTTTTGTACCAAATTTATGGCGTATATTTACCTAAGCTGAATTTAACGCGTCGACCAGGTTATGATATCGAACATTATCGATTAAAAAACATCGATTTACGTCATATCACCCCAGAAAATGATGACCCCAAGACACACATCGATACCTTTGATTATTATGTACCAATCAAAACAGATTCGACCGCAACCCCCTAAAGCAGAGGAGTTTCAGTTTGTTGAAACTCCTTTTTCTAAATAGTTAACCTTGTTGCTCATCGAGAGCTGGCTGCGATAAGTGTGTAACCTCACCGGCTGTTTCAACTATCCAACCATTCGCAAGCCATGGGCTGTTTTGGTAATCAACACGAGATAGTGAACAATTACGTAAACGTAAGCGGCGTTCTGAATAGGCAGGAACCCCCATAATACGGCTAATTAACGTACTTAACGCAATGCCGTGACTAACAATCAGTGGGCGACTCCCTTCAGGCAAATCTAAACAACTATTTAGTGCTGCAAACATGCGTGTATACAGCTCCTCCATCGATTCACCCTCTGGAATTCGTCCTCCACGAGTGCCATCAATTAAGCTTTTACGCCACTGTTCTTCCTCTGGCGTTAACGACTCTATTGCTCTTTGCTCAAGAACGCCCATATTTAGTTCACGTAGACGCGGTTCTGTGGTAATTTCACACCCGCATACACTTGCAATTATTTGTGCAGTTTCCAGTGTGCGTCCCATATCACTAGTGATAATATGGGTAATGCCTTCTGACTTTATCCTCTCAGCCACCTGCCTTGCTTGCAGTCGTCCAGTGGCGGTCAGAGGGCTATCGGATTGTCCCTGGATGCGACGAGCTAAATTCCATTCAGTTTCGCCATGGCGAACAAGATAAACCTGTAACATAGATGTGTTCCGTTATTACTTTTCGAAGTATGTGTTCAAAGGAAAATAATTAATGTACCAAGTTATAGCTGCAACGACTAATCCTGCCAAAATTAAAGCGATCCATCTTGCTTTCGATGCTGTTTTTGGGGCTGGCAGTTATCAAATTGAAGATATTAATGTCGATAGCAGTGTTCCACAGCAACCTATCGGTAATAATGAAACCCGTACTGGGGCTAGACAACGCGTTATGGCCTCTAGGCAAGTTCGCCCCGAAGCGGATTTTTGGGTTGGCATTGAAGCGGGTATCGAAGACGATATGACATTTGCTTGGATAGTGATTGAACATAAGCAAATACGCGGTGAGTCTCGCTCTGCCAGTATTATGATCCCAGAAAAAATTCTGGCGGGTATTCGTGAAGGCCGCGAACTCGGTGATGAAATGGCCTTTTTAACAGGCATCGATAATATCAAACAACAAGGTGGTGCCATTGGTTTTTTCACTGATGGGGTATTAACTCGCACTAGTGTTTACCAACAAGCCTTGATATTGGCCTTAGTTCCCATTAAGCATGAAATTTATAAAGAGCTAAACCAAGTAGAAGATTAATTATACTTAAAATAATTAAAATTGCATGTGCGATTAAACACCACTCTTTTCACACTAAAGTATGGGAAACCATACTTTTTTTATGCCTATTTATCTAAAATATAAATACCCTTTATATTCTAAATAGCTCGGATTGTGGGAAAAAAGCGGCAAAAGAGCAGCAGCATACACAAGTATGCGATTCGGGTAACCGAATGCAGCCAACAACGCCACAGCGCAAAATATGACGCGTATTTTAGAGAAGTTGCTGCTCTAACCACTCCTTTACAGAAATAGGAGCTGATTTCAAACTATTCGAACCCCGAGTAATAGTTGCTATTCCCACTCCTAGCTCATTTTTCAGTTCTCTTTGGCTCATTTCACCGCGCATCAGTTCTTGTACAATTTTAACGCGAGTCGCTAACGCTGTACGCTCATCTGGTGTGAGTAATAACTGAAGAACTGGCAGATGAATATCTTGTTCAAATGCCAATTGTAATAAATTCACAAAGCGCAGCCAGTCAGCGTTCTCATCGGCAGTCAGCGCCGGGTCATGTTGTTGATTTGCTGTCATCGTTTATCCACCCATACTATTTAACTAGTACAAATAATAACACACTCTTATTAGAAATCATCAACCAAACGCGTCTCAAGCTTCAATAACACAAAAAGCAACCAAATTTCATTTAATTACTGCATTAATACGCTAAATAGTTTGAGTTGTGACTAGGCGACCAGCGAGGATAGCTCGGGGAGCATACACCTGTATGCAACTAAAGCTAACATACGAAGCCCCTATAAATCGAAATATAAAAAATATGAATACTCAAAATAGTTCGGATTGTAGGTAGGCGGCAAGTGATGCTAAGCCCTAGGAGCATACACAAGTATGTGACTAGGGTTAGCAAACGTAGCCAACACCCCTACAATTCGAAATATGAAGAGTATTTTTAGTATTTCATATTCCATTCATTCGAAAGCAACACCTTACTATTCTTCTGCCCCATAAAATGTCGATAAAATAAATCATACGATAGAACATTTTTCACATAACCGCGGGTTTCTGAGAACGGGATGCTTTCAACAAACGCGACCGCATCAATACGCCCACCACTGTTACCTAACCAACGAGTCACACGGGATGGGCCTGCATTATAAGCCGCACTGGCTAAAATGCGGTTATTACCAAACTGCTGATAAACATCTTCCAAATATGCTGTTCCCAGCTCAATATTGGTCGTAGGATTAGTTAATTGACTAGCATTTACGTAGTTAATACCTTGTTTTTGCGCGGTATGTTTTGCTGTTGCTGGCATCAATTGCATCAAACCTGTCGCTCCGACAGGTGAGCGAGCTTGTGGATTCCACGCACTTTCTTGGCGAGCGATTGCCATTGCATAGCTCTTTTGAATATCTTTCGATTTGGTATATAAATTGAATTCTTTATCCCACGCTAATGGGAAACGTTCTTCTAGGTGATCCCAAAGTTTAGCAGTGATAGTCGCCTGCACGCTGAGATCAGCCCATTTATTATCAAACGCATAACGCGCTAATTGCTCTTGCTGGTTGGCAGGTAGCGATGCCACTAAACTCACCCATTCAGAACGAGCAAGGTTGTCTAGCTCCCAATACATTAACTCTCTAACACGCTGAACTTCTGGGAGTTGACTGACGCTTGAGTCTGGTTTAACAGCCGTTTTAACATATACAGGGTAATCTACTTCTAAGACTTGTGCTGCAACCATTGGGTAGAAACCGCGTTTTTCAGTTAATTGGCGAAGTAACGTCTCACCTTCTGCTTTTTTACCTGCATCAATTAACGTGATGGCCTGCCAATATTGCCATTCTTCTTTATTTTTCACTTCCGCTGGCAAGCGATTTAACCATGAAGCGACACCTTTCTTATCGCCAGCCCCTAATGCTAAACGAACACGACGCTCTTTCAATGACGATGAATTGCTTTCTTGAATGGTCTCATCACGCCATTGGGCCTGTTCAGGGGTCACATCACCCATATATTGCCAAGCAATACTGTCTTTAAGTAACTGCTTTTCTGCCATATTCATTTTTTGTGCAGAACTTATGCTATTAAGTACTGTACGAGCCGCATCAGGAGATTGGCGCGCATAACGGCTAAAGGCCGCGATGGTGGCTTGGCGAGTAAAATCCGTTGGCGTCATCGTTTTAGCGAATGTCACGACTGAGGCTGGGTCATTTTGTAATTTCACTAGCGCATCACCAATCGTTTTATAACTGGTTGGTAAGCGTTTTGCTAAATAACTAGCAATCGATGTATTGCCCTCTTTTATGGCTAAATTAATACGCTCAAGGGTCATCTCAGGGGTTAAATAACCCGCTTTTTCCCATTCGTTAAATAATTTATCACAAGCACTCGGCATTGAACGGCCATTTAACCAAGCTTTTTCTGCCCCTTGCCAAGCAACTTGTTTATTTCCCACAGCCCAATTAGCAAAATAAAAATTACATTGGGCTTCGGCAGGTTTTGGCGCCTCAGGGCTAAATTCAAGCAGCGATTTCCACTCTTGGCGGCGAGCTAGTTCGTTGACAAAGCGTGTTTTGAGATTTTTAGCGACAGGCAAGGTTGGGTAGGTATTAATAAACTCCTGAACTTGTCGTGGCGAGATAATATCCAAGTCTTGAGTTAACTCACGATAAGCGAGATAAGGGTAAAGTGGATAATCATGCAAGGTCGGCAGCAAGCGCTCGACTTCATCCATTTTATTGGCATCCCATGCAACCTTAATTGCCTGATAACGCTCCCGTTGTGCCTGTAAGGAATCCGCCCATACTGCGCTGGAAACCAGCAACATTGTCACAGGTACTGCCGCTAACCAACCTTTCATATTCACTCGCTCCATCGCTAAACTAAAGTCAAAATACAGGAAAGACCTTAACCTATATATACCCCAAATAATTCGAGTTGCAGGCAAGCGACAAGCGAAGATAGACAGGGGCATAGATAAACTATGCGACTCGGCTAGCTGAGCGTAGTCACTTATACCTCAACGAAAAGCGCTGCGACTTGAAGGATTATAGGTATATTAAACATATATCAATAATGTTAATGCTACCGAAAGTTTTTATTTAGTAACAGCAGAGAGTTCTTGAATTTTTCGACTTTACAGTCTTTTACGTACCATTCAGTCCATGAATGACTTACAACCTTCCCTCCGCGGAAATAAAGGTTTAATGGCGGGGCGTTTTTCCAAAGAAGCTTGCCAAAGTTCATACTGGGCTTGCATCTCAACCCACATTTCAGCACTGGTTCCGAGTGCCATTTCTAATCGTATCGCCATATCTGCCGAAATACCGCTATTACCGTTGAGAATACGCGAGAGAGTTGTACGTGTTACCTCCAATGTTTTTGCAGCTTCAGTGACTGAAATACCCTCTAAATATTCACGTAAAACGATACCCGGATGTACTGGATTATGCATTTTGCTCATTATGTTCACCTTACTTAATGATAATCTTGATAATCAACGAGAATGGCATCTTCACCCTCAAGTTTAAATGTGAGTCGCCAGTTTCCATTCACTGATATTGCCCAATGATGCTGCAAATCTCCCCGTTTTAATTGATGGAGATTCCAACTTGGTGCAGACATATCTTGTGGTTTTTTAGCAACATTGAGCGCAGTCAGTTGTACCCGTAACTTTGTTATGTGCTTCGATTGAATACCAGACGTAATGCCCATTTTAAAAAAGTGTTCAATTCCTTTATGTTTAAAACTTTTTATCATGGCCAACTTTTTGTATAGCGTATAGACACACTATACACCCACAAATTGATAATAGGAAGTCATCAAGCTTGTATCACTGAGAGGGATGGATGATCTTCTGATGTTCAGGTATAGTTCTAGAAAATTATATAGCTGTTTATTAAATGCTTTTCAGCCTAAGCTTGTTAAAGCAAAAATAGACTAAAAAACTAAAATTCCCTTTACAAATCAAAAGGTAAATAAATTGGCTCAATACGTCTACAGTATGTATCGGGTTGGAAAAATTGTTCCACCGAAACGTCATATTTTAAAAAATATCTCTCTGAGCTTCTTTCCGGGGGCTAAGATCGGTGTTTTAGGTCTTAACGGTGCCGGTAAATCAACGTTACTGCGTATTATGGCGGGTATTGATACCGATATCGAAGGTGAAGCACGTCCACAACCGGGTCTGAAAATCGGCTATCTTCCGCAAGAACCGAAGCTAAACCTTGAGCACACCGTACGCGAAGCTGTTGAAGAAGCGGTTAGCGAAGTGAAAAATGCATTAACACGCTTAGACGAAGTTTATGCAGCTTACGCGGAAGAAGGGGCAGATTTCGATAAACTCGCGAAAGAGCAAGGCGAGTTAGAAGCCATTATCTCCGCACAAGATGGTCATAATTTAGACAACCAATTAGAGCGAGCGGCGGATGCACTGCGCCTGCCAGCTTGGGATGCTAAAATTGAAAACCTTTCTGGGGGTGAACGTCGTCGTGTCGCCATTTGCCGCTTACTACTCGAAAAACCCGATATGTTGCTGCTCGATGAGCCAACCAACCACTTGGATGCCGAGTCTGTTGCCTGGTTAGAGCGTTTCTTACACGACTACGAAGGTACTGTTGTGGCTATCACGCATGACCGTTACTTCTTAGATAACGTCGCGGGTTGGATCCTCGAACTTGACCGTGGTGAAGGTATTCCTTGGGAAGGTAACTACTCTTCTTGGCTTGAGCAAAAAGATGAACGTTTGGCGCAAGAAGCCTCCACAGAAGCCGCTCGTCGTAAATCTATCGAGAAAGAGCTTGAGTGGATCCGCCAAAATCCAAAAGGCCGTCAGGCTAAAGGTAAGGCGCGTTTGGCTCGCTTTGAAGAGCTCAATAGCGTTGAATATCAAAAACGTAATGAAACCAGCGAGCTATTTATTCCACCTGGGCCGCGTTTAGGGGATAAAGTTATCGAGGTTGAAAACCTAAGTAAATCTTATGGTGATCGCGTTCTGATTGATAACCTGAATTTCTCAATCCCGAAAGGGGCAATTGTGGGAATTATCGGCCCTAACGGTGCAGGTAAATCAACGCTGTTCCGTATGATTTCAGGCCAAGAGCAACCGGACTCCGGCTCAATCACGTTAGGTGATACCGTGAAAATTGCCTCTGTTGACCAGTTCCGAGATGCGATGGACGACAGCAAAACTGTCTGGGAAGAAATTTCTAACGGCCAAGACATCATGCGTATTGGTAACTTTGAAATTCCAAGCCGCGCTTATGTGGGTCGCTTTAACTTTAAAGGCGTTGACCAAGGTAAACGTGTGGGTGAGTTATCTGGTGGTGAACGTGGCCGTTTACATTTAGCCAAACTACTGCAAGTGGGCGGTAACGTCCTGTTACTCGATGAACCAACCAACGACCTCGACGTTGAAACTTTACGTGCGCTGGAAAACGCCCTGTTAGAGTTCCCGGGCTGTGCCATGGTTATTTCCCATGACCGTTGGTTCCTTGACCGTATTGCAACCCATATTATTGATTACCAAGACGAAGGTAATATTACGTTCTTCGAAGGTAACTTCTCTGAATATGAAGATTACAAAAAACGGACGTTAGGCGCGGAAGCGTTGCAGCCACATCGTATGAAGTATAAGCGTATGACCAAATAATCCCTGTCATAATTTAGAATTATAGCGGTGTTGGCTGCTTTCGTGAGCCCTAGTCACATACTGGTGTATGCTCCTAGGGACTCACTCTCTTGCCGCCTACCTATAATTCAAATTATTTAAGGGATCGATATCATATAGATAGAATCAAAACGGCATCGTCATTAGATGCCGTTGAGGTTGCTGACAAAGCGGGATAAAAGCGTGGTTTTTCCCGCTTTGTGTTATCAGCCGAAAATCAATAAATTGATTTTCCTAGTTTATTTTCAAAACCTATTCGACTTGCCGCCAAACATAATATGTTTGTCAGTAGTCTGAACGGCATCATTAGATGCCGTTTTTTATTGGGTGACTTTATTTATAAGTCATCCAACATCAGTAACTGCTGAACAAGGGTGACGCACTCCAAGAAACGTGTGTCATAATCTGAGGATTCTACACGCACAAATTCAATATTGTTTTTCTTAAGCATTTCAATAAGTAAGCCTTGGAACGCTTTCCGGTCTTTATCACTCCCCAAGCTTCTTAAACCATCTGCCACCCAAGGGGTATTATTCTCTAAAACTATGACTAAATCGAATCGGTATTCGTCTATCAATGCCTGAACAAATGGATGCTCTTTACCTTCATAACGCAAACAAAAGGCTTGAGTCGTGACAAAGTCAGTATCAATAAATGCCACTTTATTAGCATATTTCACTGCGAAATCAATATATTGCGCGTGTCCTAATGCGATTTTGTCGTAGTCAGAATATTGCAATGCCATCTCATCACCACCTAAGTGGCTAAACACATAGTCTCGGCCATATTCCCATGCACTGGATGTATTGAAAATATTGGCTAACTTATTGACTAACGTCGATTTACCACTTGACTCACCACCAAGAATGGCGACTTTACGCACAAAGAAGGGTTTCACTTCTGTTGGAATATATTCCCAATAACGAAATGGCGCTTGGCGAATTTGGTTACCACTGATATTCATAAATGTGCGCTCAGGGTCAATCAAGATGGTTTCGATACCTAAATATTTTTTATACCGCGGCACGTCATTCACTTCCCCTGAATAGATAAAACTTGGATTAATATTATGCTTTTTCAAAAAGCCTTTCATTCCATCACTCCACACTTCCCAACCGTGTGGATATGGCTCTATGCCATTTTCATCAAATGAGTGAATATGAATATTCTTTTGATATTTAAAAGTTTGTAATAACCAGCGTAAACGGTCGCTTACTGTGGGTTGTTGAGACATAGAACTGTTAACAAACAAGTCTTTATCACGGGGTTCATCATGGCAGAGAATGACGTGGAGCTCATCGACTTGGCTACATGCCCGTTGAATCAAATAAATATGCCCAGTATGTAATGGATAAAATTTGCCAAACACCACGCCAATCGTTTTTTGCTGAATAGGGTACTCAAGGCCTAGAAAACGATGCAATGCCGCGATTTTTTGTGCGCTGGGGCTTTTAATTTTGTCGTTAATCAACTGGCTGAGATAGCCTTTGGTCATATCTGTCGCATCCGCAACTTGCTGGAGCGTGTAACCCGCTCGTTTGATTGCGTTTTTAAGATAGTCAAATTCAGCCATGTATTTTCCTTTTACCCTAGATTAAAAGCTTATAGTTCATCCAAAATACTTAATGCGTCCGCTAACTTTTTCACGCCATACACTTTCATATCTGGCGGTGATTTCTTTGGCATATTCGCATGGGGCACAATAGCACGCTTAAAACCATGTTTTGCTGCTTCAGAGATACGTTCCTGACCACTTGGAACTGGGCGAATTTCCCCTGCAAGCCCCACCTCACCAAAGACCACCAGATCTCTAGGTAATGGGCGGTCACGAAAACTCGAAACCAAAGAAAGTAATAGTGCTAAATCCGCACTGGTTTCAGTTACTTTTACCCCACCCACGACGTTGACAAAAACGTCTTGATCTGACATTTGCAAGCCACCATGACGGTGTAATACTGCCAATAAAATGGCCAAACGGTTTTGTTCAAGCCCGACCGCAACACGCCGTGGGTTAGACATCATCGAATGGTCTACTAGCGCTTGGATCTCCACCAGCAGCGGCCTTGTCCCTTCCCATACTACCATCACGGAGCTACCTGAGGTAATTTCGTCACCACGACTTAGGAAAATTGCAGAAGGATTACTGACCTCTTTAAGCCCTTGTTCTGTCATGGCAAATACGCCTAACTCATTGACTGCCCCAAAGCGGTTTTTATGGCTACGTAAGGTACGAAAGCGGTTATCCGCATCGCCATCTAGCATGATAGAACAGTCAATACAGTGTTCGAGGACTTTAGGTCCTGCTAATGAGCCATCTTTAGTGACGTGGCCAACCATAATAATGGCAACGCCACGGGTTTTCGCAAAACGGGTAAGGTAAGCCGCGGTTTCCCTGACTTGTGCCACACTGCCCGGAGAGGATTGAATATCTGCCATATGCATCACTTGGATGGAGTCAATCACCATCAGTTTGGGTTGTTCTTGCTCTGCGGTTAAGCAAATTTGCTCAATACTGGTTTCTGACAGCATATTGAGTGAGTCAGTCGGTAGCCCTAAACGGTGTGCTCGCATCGCCACTTGTTGAAGTGATTCTTCCCCTGTGACGTACAGGGTTTTCATTTCACGTGACAATAAGCACATGGTTTGCAGCAATAAGGTACTTTTACCGGCTCCCGGGTTCCCCCCAATGAGGATGGCACTGCCCGGTACGACTCCCCCACCGAGCACGCGATCAAACTCTTTAAACCCTGTAGTAAAACGAGGCAATTCTTCGAGGCTAATTTCAGATAGCTTCTGAACCTTACTTACCCCAGCCGCATTCCCTGCATACCCCGTTAAGCGGTCAGTACGTGATGAAGAGCTTGTTGAGGCCAGACGCATTTCCGTAATCGTATTCCATGCATGGCAAGCACTACACTGCCCTTGCCAACGCGGATAGTCCGCCCCGCAATCATTACAGACAAACGCCCTTTTAACCCCTTTTGCCACAGCAAACTCCTCTTAAAATTATTCTGTATTACAACCGACGAACCACAGCACTCAAAATGATCTTAAAATTTTGAATACTAATTTGGCTTAATCTTCAAAATGGATGGTGTTGTAGCAAGGCGGCAAGTAAAGCTAAGCCCTAGGAGCATACGCAAGTATGTGACTAGGGTTAGCGAGCGCGGCCAACACAGCTACAGCGCAATCCATGACGAATATTAGCGTTCTTCGTGTTTGAGGCCACCACTCAACACACACATCACCCCCATCAGATCTGCATGACGAATCGCAACCTTCGCCCTTGCATATACCTTTGGTTTCGCATGATACGCAATACCCAGCCCTGCTTTACGGATCATTTTCAGGTCATTTGCCCCGTCACCAATGGCAACAGTTTGCTCAATGGGAATTTCCAGTTTTTCCGCCAGTTTGATCAAGGTTTGCGCTTTATATTTAGCATCTACAATTGGGCCTTTGACTTTGCCTGTTAACTTACCGTTTTTCACTTCTAGCTGGTTAGCAACTGCAGCTACCAATTTTAGCCGTTGGCGTAAATTATCCGCAAAGAAAGTAAAACCGCCGGAGGCTATCGCAATGTGCCAATTCATCGCTTGTAACTTACGCACAAGGTTCGTTAAACCTGGCATTAAAGGTAATGTTTCCATCACTTGGTCAAGAATAGCGGCGTCGGCACCTTCAAGTAAGCTAACGCGTGCTCGTAAACTTTCCGTAAAATCGAGTTCCCCTAGCATAGCTCGCTCGGTCACTTCAGCAACCTGCTCCCCTACCCCTGCTAAGCGAGCAATTTCATCGATACATTCAATTTGAATCGCTGTCGAGTCCATATCCATCAGTAATAGACCCGGTGAGCGCAAACGTGGAATTTGCCCTAATGGCACGACATCTAATAAACATTCGTCAGCGAGTTTTTTAATTCGAGGTGTAATACTCCCAGCGATTCTAACCACTTGGTAGTCATCAATACGCCACGAAGAGACAATTACGATAGCGATCCCTAATCGCTGTTGGAAATTACTGATCCGCGCTTTATCTAAGCCGCGGCCATATAGTAACCACCCACTGTCCCCAGCACGATAATCCAATGGCATCACTTCTTCACCACTTAATGACAATGGCAACCCTGGCCATTTTTGGATTTCGTCGGGTAGATAACAATAGGTCAAGCTCGTTGACATGAAAATTAGCTCCTGTAATCGATATACTCGTCATACTTCAAGTTGTCTGGTTGTTGACTACGCTCAGCTAGCCGAATCACATACTTATGTATGCTCATCGGACTATCTTCGTTTGTCGCCTACATACAACTCGAATTATTTAGAGTGTAACTTTTTTATAATGATAAGTTGCGAGCAGCCGAACGAAGCCACTATACTAAATTTTAAGGCTTTGTGACCTTATGTATTTACTGTTAAAACTGAAGATAACCCCATATTAGCTAAAGTATAACGGCATCTTTATACTCAAAATAAGTCGAGAGCACCAATAAAGCAATGAAACTTACCTTTAGGCTCCACAAAACAGTCATTATCGTTATCTGCGTTGCGCTGGTAACTTTACTTATGCATGGTATTTCTTATTTAGGAAATAGCCAAAACCAAGGCAGAATTGAGCAATTTAAACAATTGACTTATGTTCTTGCTGAGCAAGTTGCTTTCAGCTTATCTGATTATATTGTTCCCGGCAGTAAAGATTTTAATTTAGAGCGAATTAATGCCAATTTAAATAACGTAGTGAAAGATAGGTATATTTTAGATGCCAGTATCTATACTGCCAGTGGCACACTAATCACTCAAGTCGGTGAGCCGACAACGGTGAAAGAACGGCTGGCCATCGATGACAACTCCTCATTACAAAACTTTCAATACCAGCTTGTCGTTCCCATCCAAGGCACAAAAGAGCCGAAAGGCTATTTGCGTTTAACCATTGATACGGAGCTCCTTGCCGCTGAAATTCAACAAGCGGATAACAGCACCAATGTATTACGAATTTTTATTCTACTTGCCTTATGTATTGGCTTCGTTTTAGCAAATACATTACTGCGTTTAAAGAAAAAGAAAGGCCACAAGCAAGCCCCTCCGCTCGTCGTTAATACAGAGGAAAATCAAGATGATAATGGAGATGACGACAGTAATGAAGATGGCAAGCAAGAGAGCAAAGGAACGCCAGCCGCTAAGCCAGCGCGTTTAAAACGAAAAAAAGAACCTCGTCCTTATCGCCCTAAGCGACCGACCCCAAAAAACAGACCAAATTCACCTGATAAATAGCCCTAAAAAGGGCTATTGAGTTGAATTTAAATAGACGTTGTATCGAACACGATTGGCGCAATAAACTCGACCCGGCCATCTACCAACAATGTTTCTGGCGGGGTAGGAAAAGGCGCAGCACGTGAAATTGTCGCCAACGCTTCTTTATCCAATATTTTCGTACCGGATGAATTCAATAAGCTGGCGGCAATCACTTCACCCCGACTATCCAAAACCACTTTTATATGAGAGACCCCAGTTGAGCGGTAACGCAACGCTGCACGTGGATAGCGTTTGGTCTTGGCTATCCGCTGATGAACCTCACTTTGCCAGCCTTGGTGCCCACTCACTGCCGCAGACGCATTACTGGAGAAATTCGCACTGCTACTGGATTCACTCCCTGATGCAGGGGCGGAAGTCACCATCGACTCCTGCGTAGTTACAGGTGCTTCGTCGATCACTTTTTTCTCTTGTGGAATTGTCTTTTTTGGTGGTCGTTTTTTCTCACTGACTTTCGTCAATGTGCCATTATCTACGATCGCAGTTTCAGGTAATTTATCCACCTTTTCAACCACTTCAGGTAATGATTCCTCACGCGTCGTCATGTGTTGTTTAGGGGCATGATTGATTTCAGGCTCAGCCTGCTGTTCAAGCTGATAAACACCCAGCTGCAACGAGATTGCTGGTGGTAATACCCCGGTCTTAGGAATTGAAGAGGTAAACCATCCAATAAAAATGATTGCCAGTGTTCCATGGAAAAGACAACTTAAAACCAAACCGCCTAGTGGACGGAAAATCGGGCGCTCTAACTGGCCCGTCATACTGCTCATATTCTGCCTCACGACTTTATTTTTTGCAGATTATAGGCATAATACAAACAAAAATGATATTCATTATTATTAGTAAAAACACAATTATTAAAATAAATTATTGATTTAAATAATAAAGTAATCTGAGCAGATTATTAATCAGCACAACTGTGCTCTTTTATGACATTAACACCAGTAAAATGACTATTGATAAATCTCTTGCCCGTAAAATTAGCGGTGCGTATCAGTCAACATATAGCCAACTTGTGCGCTTTTTCCGCAATCGGCTAGATAACAGCAACGATGCTGATGATTTATCACAGGATGTGTTTACACTATGGCTAAACCGTAAAGAACAAACGCCTGTAAAAGAGAGCCGCGCTTATCTGTTTAAAATTGCGAATCATGTTTTGATTGACCATTGGCGACGTAACCAGCGCCAAACTAAATCAGAAACATCCATTGATGATGTTACTCATGAGCCACATTTTGAACAGAGCCAAGCTGACCCCAGTGAAATCTTGGAACATCAGCAACGCATCCAACGGCTGAGCGAAGCGCTTGAAACGTTACCCCCCCGTCGACGAGAAGCATTTTTGCTGTATCGTTTTGATGGCTTATCTCAAAGCGAGATTGCTGAGCGAATGGAAATTTCAATCAGTATGGTGGAAAAACATATTGCGGCGGCGCTTGTTCACTGTAAAAAACACCTTGATAATCAGGGCAATAATTCGTAATGACACACGACTCTTTGCAAACATCAGATGATGAAAGACGCATTGATGAAGAAGCTGCGCTGTGGTTTACCCGCATGCACAGCCAACGTATCAGCGCCCTTGAAACAGAGCAATTCAAACAATGGATTGCTGCATCACCTGAACATGCAAAAGCGTATGATGCCATTGCTGGACTATGGCGCGATTTTGATCACATGCCGCGCCCTGCTAGCACAATACTTCCCAAGGAAAAACGCCCTTTTTTTCGCTTATGGCGCCCTTTGGGCAATACCTTAGCAGCATTTTTTATTGCGGCTATTTTGTTTTTGCCATACAGCCACTTACCTTCGATGTTGCTCAATAATATGACCTTAGTGGCAACGGATACGCCTAAAGAAGTTACTTTACCTGATGGTTCCCAGCTGTTTCTTAACCGCAATACCCGGATTCATGTTGCCTATGAAACTCCAATACGTAACCTGTATCTGGAACAGGGAAATGTTTATTTTAAAGTCAAATCCAACCCCTATCGGCCTTTTATAATTCAAGCTGATAACCGGCGTATTCAAGTGGTAGGAACCGAATTTGAAGTTAACAAAGTGGCTCAGCAAGTTGCTGTGAATGTCAGCCAAGGCATTGTCAGCTTTGAAGATGCCGCAAGCAAACAACCCGTTTTCCTACTTGCTGGTGACAGTGCAGTCAGTCAATCGCCGAACAGCCCAATCGCTCGCCAACACATCAACCCGCTAGATGTGGCTCGTTGGCGTTTTGGTGAATTAATTTTTGTCGATAAACCACTTTCAGAAGTCCTCGATGAACTTAAAAACTATTCATCGATAAATATCGAGCTTTCTCCCTCTCAATTAGCGAAGAGTAAAATCTCAGGTCGCATCAATACCCATCAGCCAGAACAGTTTTTTCAAGCCCTTCCTTCATTACTTCCGGTACAAGTCGTCTATCGAGACAAAAATAACGTATTGATTATCCAAAACAAAAAAAATAAATAAAAAATATTTTCATTTGCAGGTGAGGATAATTCTCATTTCACCCTCTTCTTAATTAGTCATCATTTTGCTGACCTATTTTCGCACACTTTTTGTGCAGCTTAAGAATAAGGGATATCCATGTCTATTCAGTTTACTCAACGCCGATTAAGGCCGCTCGCCCTTGCTGTGGCGGTCAGTAGTGCTATTACTTGTCAAGTTGCCTTCGCGCAAGAAATGAATTTTTCATTACCAGAACAATCACTGGCGACCTCAGTGGCTGAAATTAGCCGCCAAGGGCAAATCCAATTGCTCTATGATAAAGGCCAATTAAGTGGCTTACGCGCACCTGCATTGTCTGGCAACTACTCCGCACAAACCGCATTACAAAAAATACTCATCGGTAGCGGATTAGAGTTAATCAATGAAAATGGTGTTTTCGTTATTCGTCAGCAAAATTTAAGCCAAGGCACATTGGTATTACCAGAAACCCAAGTCTCTGGCGTTGTTCAGAACCACCCCGCGACAGATGTGATATCAGCACCGCAATACGTGACGTCTGAAGAAATTAGCCAAAGAAATACGGGTGATGGCAATATTACGGATTTGATGAAAACTAACCCTGCTGTCCAATTTGCCAATAATGACAGCAACTCAATGAACCAAGGGGAAATCAAACCTTCCCGTATTTCTATTCACGGATCAAGCAGCTACCAAAACGCCTATCGCCTTGATGGCGTAAGCTTTAACAACGATTTTGACCCTGCAGACAACGGTCTCGGTGAAACTTCAACCCGCCTGAGCAGTAGCGACCAAGGGATCTATATCGATAGCCGCCTTATCGACAGCATGACAGTGTATGACAATAACATTCCAGTCGAATTTGGCGGATTTACGGGGGGAACGGTGGAAGTCAATAGCCGTCGCTGGCAAGGGGAAAATAGCGCTCACGCCTATTACCGCTTAACCCGTTCCGGTTGGAATAATTTGTTCCACGATTCATCTCAAGGGATTGATACTACCAAAAATGATACGGCAAATCCTGCTCGTTTCCAAAACCGCTATGATAAAAATGACTTTGGTGGCTGGTTTGAATTAGGAGTGAGTGAAAATTCAGGATTAGTTTTCTCCGCTTCACGTCGTAGTTCGACTATTCCGATGACAGCGACCGGAGGAACAGGCGTTACATTGAATAGTTCAGGGGAATTGGAAGAGATTTATTCGCCTGAAGGAACTCGTAAACAAAAAAGAGATTCGGATAATTTTTTCCTAAAATATTCAGCGGATTTATCGCCGCATAGCTCATTAGATCTATCTATCAATTATGCTAAATATAACAGTTATTTATTTGCTAGCTCTGTCTTAAATTCAGGCTATGACAGTACCCATGATGGACTTGGATTTACGGGTGTATTCAAACATGATTATGACATCGGTAAATTAGAGCTAACTGCCAGCACCCAAACATTAGAAGATGATAGAAAAAACGACCAACAAGATTATGTTGAACTTCTAGACTACAGCTATTGGAAAAATCCTCAATCACTGCGTAGTGGCGGGCAAGGTGACTTAACAACAAAACAAAATATTCATACTGCTAAAGCCATAATGCGTTTCAACCCAATGGAAGATGGTTTCGGTATTACACACCAACCCACATTAGGTTCTGAGGTTTCTTATACCAAGGGGACTTATAAGCGCGATAAAGATTACTATCGCTATCGTTTCATCGGCACAGCAGACAATATTCAATGGATTGGTTCCGCCGATCATATCACTCGCTTCCAATCTGGTACACACTCGGCTGATTACACCAGCTATGCAATTTTTTTAGATGACAATTTACAGTATGGCAAATTAAACCTACGCCCAGGGATTCGCCTTGACCGTGATGATTTCGTTAATCGTACCAATATCGCCCCTCGTATCACTGGGACTTATGATGTTTTTGGTAATAATGAAACCTTACTAATTGCAGGGGCTAACCGCTACTACGGCCGCTCAATGCTTACCTATGCGTTGTATGGTGCTCAAAATGCAGGAATGCAAAACTGTTATATGTTCTGTGGAATTGATCCTAACACCAATGAATGGACTGATGAACGTGATTATGAGGGTGTTGATTCACTTAAAACCCCCTATAACGATGAGTTAACGCTTGCCTTACAACAAGAAGTAATGTCAACCACATGGCGTCTACAATATGTACACCGTGAAGGTTATGACGAAGTCAGAACTCGTACTAAATACAATTCAACGGATGCCAATAAACGTAGCATTCGTATGTATGATAATGGTGGTCGTAGTTCTCACGATACAGTGACATTATCCGTAAAAAATAGTCAACCGTGGGAATGGGCACAAGCCTCTCACGTGATGAATGCCTCCTTTACTTGGCAGCAAAGTGAAAGTAATACGCCAAAAGATTCAGGCTATAATTCATTCGACCCAGCCAATAAAGTTAACCTCAACAAAGTTTGGTATGACGGCAAAGTGATCGATGCATCCAAGCTACCATCTACTAGTTTCAACTCCCCCATTAAACTTAATTTAGAGCTAACCAGTGTTTGGGATGATTACGATGTCACTTGGTATAACCGTCTGCAATGGTGGGGTGCTCGTGACCAAGCCGTTCGTTATGACAATGACTATTATACCGATCCTGAAGTGGGACAAATTCGTAAATACAGCAAACAAAAATTTGCTAGTAAATATACGTGGGATACTCGCCTAGGCTGGAAGCCTGATTTCGCCTACGGTTTCGGTTTCTCTGTAGAAGTAAATAACGTATTGAATAATAAAAACATTACTGACCGATTTATGTTCGATAACCGAGTTATTAACTCTTACGACCCGGGCCGTCAGTTCTGGTTACAAGTCAATTACGACCTGTAATTCCCAGCAATGTGAGCAATAAAACTCGTTAAGCAATTAAAACAACAAATGAATAAAACGTCATGAAGACACTGAAACAATTTTTCTATTTAGTTAAACCTTTTTGGGGGCAGCGTGCTGCCCTTTTGTGCTGGATACTGCTGTTTGCCTCACTCGGGCTCACCTTGTCCTCGGTGTGGTTCAACGTCAAAATGAACATGTGGAACGGCGACTTTTATAACGCCCTACAAAAACTCGACGGCCAAGCCCTATATGGACTGTTGCAGTACTTTGTGATCTTAGTTAGTGGGCTGATTTTTGTCGTCGTTATGGGTAATTACCTAAAACAAATGCTGATTATCCGCTGGCGCAAAGGCATGACTGAGCAAGTACTCCGCCGTTGGTTATCGCCCAACAGCAAACATTACCTCTTAAGATTAACGTCTCAAGAACCCGATAACCCAGACCAACGTATCGCTGAAGATATCCGTTTACTGATTGAATCAACATTAAATTTAGTGGTGACATTCCTCCACTCAATGCTAACGCTGATTTCATTTGCCGCCATTCTTTGGACGCTTTCCGGTAGCCTGTCGTTTAATTTTGCCGATAGCGACTGGACCATCCCCGGGTATATGTTCTGGGCTTGTATTATTTATACCCTTATTGGTATTGCACTTACCCAATGGATAGGTTTTCCGCTACGCCGTTTGCATATGGATAAGCAGCGCCGCGAAGCGGATTACCGTAGCTCGCTAATTAATTGCCGCCAACACGGTGATGCCATCGCAGGGCAACGCGGTGAAACTCAAGATAGAAAAGAACTGATGGGTCGCTTTGGTGAAATTATCAGCAACTGGAACCGCCTTATTCGCTGTGAAAGAAATTTATCTTTTTATACAGTGGGTTACCAACAAGTTACCGCTTTAGCGCCTGTATTACTCGCACTGCCTAAATTCCTTGCGGGTGAAATCATGTTAGGTGGCTTAATGCAATTGCGCCAAGCCTTTACCAGTGTTGCGACTTCACTCGGTTGGTTTATTTTTGCCTATAAAGAAATTGCCGCATGGCAAGCGACGGTCTCTCGTTTATATAACTTTGTGGTTTTATTGGAAAACGATAACAAAGCGGTGGTTACTATCGACGAAAAATCGCTACCTCTGGTGGCTAAATTATCCGTTTCTACCGCAGACAACCGCTGCTTAATTAATTCCGTGAATATAACCGCCAAACAAGGCGAATTAACCTTGATTAGTGGCCGTTCTGGTGTTGGTAAATCCACCTTATTACGCACGCTAAGTGGGCATTGGCCTTTCTTTAACGGTACTATCAGCCGAACAGAAAAAGTCATGTGGATCCCACAGCGTCTCTATTTACCAATTAGTCGGCTTGATAGCTTATTAGCTTATCCCAAAGCGGCATCCCAATTTAGCCAGCAAGATTTTCAATATGCATTGATGTTAGTCGGTTTGGAAAAACTGCATCATCAATTAGCACTCGAAACCGATTGGAACAACCGCCTATCTGGTGGAGAACAGCAGCGCATTATGTTTGCGCGTTTATTGCTCAACCGACCAAAACTGCTTTTATTGGATGAAACCACCTCCGCCCTTGATGAAAACAGCGCATTAGAACTCCTCGCTCTATTGAAAGCTGAGTTACATGACAGCGCCATTGTTTTGGTTAGCCATCAAAGCTTCGTTGCTCAATTTGCGGAACAACAAATATTGCTCGTTGAACCTGCGAGTGAAAAATCCTTAAATACAGGAACGCCTGAATATGCTTCATAAAATTACCTTCGCCACATTAATAAGCATTCTGCTCGGTGGCTGCGCAGGCAGTACATCGGTGAGCCAAAATTCAACCTCACTGTTACCTGTGCGCGGTGACCTTCAACACTATCAACTCGACAATGGGCTACAAGTTTACCTTCTGCAACGTAATCAACCCGGAGTTGAACTGCGTTTATTGGTCAGTAGCGGCTCATTACAAGAAAATGAACAGCAGCTTGGCCTCGCACACTTTACTGAACATATGGCGTTTAAAGGCACCAAACATTTTCCGGGAACCACGGGGTTCAAACAGCTGGAACACCAAGGGCTTAAACTCGGTAGCCATGTGAATGCCATTACGAGTTTAAATTCCACGCTATATAAATTATCACTCCCCGAAGCCACGACAGCACAAGTCGCCACAGGCTTACAAGTGATGGCCGATTGGGCGTCAAATATGACCTTTGACCAAGAAGCCTTTGAAAAAGAGCGCCCTGTAATTGTCGAAGAGTGGCGCTTACGCCAAGGGATGGGCTATCGCATCAATGACAGCTTAGAAAAATTACGCTACCACGGTAGCCGTTACGTCGATCGCAACCCAATTGGCTCATTAGATGTGGTACGCAATGCTCCGATTGAGCAAGCGAAAGACTATTATCAAACATGGTATCAGCCTCAGCGAATGTCACTATTAATTATTGGTGATTTCAATAGTTCATCAGTACGCAATCAGGTTGATAATTTATTTGCGCTCCCTAAACCCAAAAAAGTGGCAGAAGATAACCCGCAATGGAAACAATTTACCCATTCAACCAATATGTTAGTGCAAGGTGTATTTGATAAAGAGCAAGGGGCGCGTTATGTGCAATTTGCCTTACAAAAGGATGTTAGCGCACCGCTAAATACCCGTTTAGGGCAGTCGGAAGATTTACTGGATAACCTCTGGTTGGCCATTTTAAACCAACGTTTCTCCGTTATGGTGGATAACGGCATTTTGCCGTCGATTAGCATCAATGAACAAGGAGCAATGTTAGATAACCAGCGCTTACAACAGTTGATGATCATCCACCCGAAAGGTAATGATTACCAAGGTGCGACTGAGATTTTATTTACAGAGCTACAACGCCTTGCTACTGAGCCAGTTACCCAAGAAGAACTTGATTCTGCAAAGCAAGCCATGCTGAAAAAATTTAGCCTGCAAGCCGCTTCAGAACAACGTTATAGCAATGAATATTTAGCGGGGCAACTCACTACGGCACTTGAATACGACATGCCGATGTGGAATAAGCGCCAGCAGTTAGATAACAGCTACCAATTGATAAAGTCTGTCAAACCGCAGGATTTACAACAACATGTCGCTAAATTCCTACAAACCGCCTCCCCGCGTTTAGCATTAATTGGACCGGATACAGATGCCGCGACAATGGATAAATCAGCATTTAATCAACAATGGCTTAAAATACGCCAAAGCACACCGGGGCCATTTACACTGCGCTCCAAAGCAATTCAATTGCAATTACCTCAATCCATAAAAGGTAGTATTGTTGAGCAATCTAAGCTCCCCGTTGAAAAAACGGAACACTGGACACTAAGTAATGGCATTCAGGTAATTGTTAAAACAGATAAAAACCTGAAAGATGACATTCAATTTAACTTGCAATTACCGGGCGGCCGCTCGTTAGAAACGCTGCAAACGGCAGGTTTAACCGACTGGGCGTTAAAACTACCGGAAAGCAGCGGTTATGGAAACTACAGCGCTCGCGATCTGGCTCTGCTGGCAAAGCAAAACCAAATTAGCGTTCGCCCATACAGCGAATTGCTCACGCATGGTTTTCGTGGGAAAACCCCTGTTGATAACCTTGAAACAGCGCTACAGCTACTCAACCTGAAGCTAACAGCGCCGCAATTTAGTGGTGAAAAGTTAGAGCAACAAAAACAATCCTTTGCATTAAATTTATCCAAGACCCCCGTAGAACGCACGTTCCTTGATAATATCAATCAAGAAAGCTATACCCATGGTGAATTTTTAGTGATCAATCCACAGGGTAGCTGGCAACAATTTACGGCTCAGCAGTTACAACAAGCCAACCGTCAATTACTCACCTCAACAGCAGATATGACACTGGTCATTACAGGTGCAATGAATAGCCGTGAGCTAAAACCCCTGTTAGAGCAATGGGTTGCATCATTACCACAAAGTAACCAAAAGCTGGTATCCCGCGACCAAGGGATCATGCCAAAAATGGCCAGCTTTAATAAAACGTATCCCATCAGCAGCAGTGATAAAAGCATGGTCAGCATTCAATTTGCTTCACCTGCGGTGTGGAACCAACAAGACAGCTTAGCGATTCAATTAATCGATACCATTGTTAGCCAGCGCTTGCGCGGTGAATTACGAGAGAAAGCTAGCGGAATTTATGCATTAGGTTTTTCACAGATGTTAGCGAAGAAACCGCAACCTTATTACCTTGCTCGGTTAAATTTCACCACCTCACCTGAACGCGCTGAAGAAATGACGCAAATCGCCCAAAAAACAATAGGCCAAATTCGTCAAACAGGTATAAGTGAAAAAGAGTTAACCGAAGCGAAAAATATTTGGCTAACGGAAAACTCACAAGTGACGGATAGTTCAAGTTACTGGACTGAAGCGCTGGCGCAAATTGCCGCCGATGATGGACAATACCAGCGTTTAAACCAACAGCTAGATATTATTCACCAACTTACAGTTGAAGATATTAATCGTTTAGCTCGTCAATATTTAGGGCGAAATTCAAAAGTATTTATGATGACGCCTTAATTACTAAATCAAGGTTAGAAAGCCAACAATATATTGTTGGCTTTTCTATCCCGAACTATCATTATTGCTATTCAAAAACGAAAAAATTTTTTCATCTCTAAATAAACTTCTTTTGCTTTTTTTATAAAGAAAAATAATTTCCATTCAATAGCATTTAATAATCGCTCCCGTAAGCTTTTAGGTTTCATTTTGATATCATCGAATATATGGATAGGCTTGACTATTTCAGTATCTATTTTTATATAATCAGCAAGATTACTCTCAATTCTACCTAACGTTGCCTGTGATAAGATATCAAATCCATATTCGAATAGGGAATTTAGTTTTTTAATAAATATCTCTGGTTTCTCATTTTCCTTCAATTTTAAAATATTATCTTTAAAGTGAATAAATAGTTCATCGGGAACATCCTTTAATCTACTCATTTTAGAAATGGTTTTAGTTAATTCCTTATATAACTCATCAGCAACATCAATCGGTTCTGGTATTGTTATAGTTGCCTGTGATGGTAGCGGAGGAAAAGATTCTAAATTAGTACGTTGCGTATCTTTAGCTATCCCCATTGGTTCTTCTAAATAGTTAACAATAAATTTATTTGTAACATATTCTTTACCTAAAAAAAGCTCATAAAAATCATAAAGTTTAATAACAATGTCATCCGATGATTTCATTTTTTTCATTTCGCTAATTATTTCTTTAATTAAATCAACATCTCTCTCATCTACTTTATTATTTTTCAATAAGCTATAGAAGCTTTTTTCCATTTCATTTGGAATGGCAATCGCTTCCATTAATGGTGGCCATTCCGGCTTCTCAATGACTCTTATTCTATATTCGTTTCTTTCAAGTCCAACTTGGGGTAGATTACTACCTTTCAATACACCGTGAAGAGGGGCCTCTGCATATTTAATCTCATCAATATTATTTTTATTCTTTCCTCTTAGATTTATAGGCGATAACGTTCGAGTCTGCTTAATATTTTTTATTTGCTTAGTAACATATTTTTTAATTTTTTTTGGGGCATTTTTTATATGCTCCTTGCTCGCTGTTAAGCTAACTAAAATGTTTTTCCTACCCATTGATTCAAGCATAATAATTCCTCTGAATAAATTACTGAACGCTATATAGCCAAAATCGTATATCTATTTATTATGTTGTGATATCAGATAGCGATTTTGTCTATTTTTAGTCACTCAATTTGTAATGCCTTTCATGACGTTGATGACTATCGATTGACAGGTCATCGTTTTAATGTGATTAATATTCTTATAATAAATAACGATAAAGAGACTCGATGTGAACAACGTAACCATCCGCAGAGCAACACTGGACGATGTGCCTGCAATCACCCAAATGCACGCTGACTATTCCGCGTATGCGAATACTTTACAACTGCCATACCCAACAACAAATACGTGGGAAGCTCGCCTAAGTACTAATGACCCGCTAGTCACACAGTTTGTGGCCACTATTGATGATGTCGTTGTCGGGTTACTCGTTATCCATCAACCCAGCCAAATACGCCGTCGCCATGTTGCGACTTTCGGTATTACCGTCAGTGAAGCCCACCAAGGCAAAGGTATTGGCTCACAACTGATGCAAGTGATGGTGGATTACTGTGACAACTGGCTGAATGTCCATCGCATAGAACTAGAAGTATTCGCCGCAAATGGTAGTGGCGTCGGGCTGTATGAAAAGTTTGGTTTTGAACTAGAAGGCCGCATGAAAGATTATGCATTTCGTGATGGGCAATATGTTGATGCGGTGATGATGAGTAGGATCAAAAAATAGCGATAAAAAAATGCCACACAATAGGTGGCATTTTAGCGCATAATGAAAACGTCTAACGACTATTTGTCGCCTAACAGCACGGAGTCCAGTGCAATTTCAATCATCTCATTAAACGTGGTTTGACGTTCTTCTGACGTTGTTTGTTCGCCAGTTTTGATATGGTCTGAAACGGTACAAATCGTTAATGCACGTGCACCAAACTCAGCGGCAACACCATAAATACCCGCAGCTTCCATTTCAACACCTAGGATGCCGTATTTTTCCATCACTTTGAACATATCAGGATCTGGTGAGTAAAATAGGTCTGCTGAGAACAAGTTACCCACACGCACATTCACGTTTCTTGCTTTTGCCGCTTCAACCGCATTATGGACTAAGTCATAGTCTGCAATCGCTGCAAAATCATTTTCTTTAAAACGTTGACGGTTAACACGTGAATCAGTACAAGCACCCATACCAATCACAACATCACGCAATTTGACGTCATCCATTACTGCGCCACATGAACCAACACGAATAATCACTTTTACACCAAAATCAGTGATCAGTTCTTTCGCATAAATGGAGCATGAAGGGATCCCCATACCGTGACCCATAACAGAAATTTTACGACCTTTATAAGTCCCTGTAAAACCTAACATGCCACGCACATTATTGACTTGGCGAACATCCTGAAGGAAGGTTTCAGCGATGTATTTTGCACGTAATGGGTCGCCTGGCATCAGAACGACATCAGCGAAATCACCCATTTCTGCATTAATATGTGGAGTTGCCATGATTATTTCCCTTTAAACGATTAAATATTTTCAAATGAATAAGGTGGCTTCCCACCTTATTATTAATAATCTGTATCTTACTGGCCTAAGCAATTTGAATCGCAGCCAACGAACTACTGTTAGCCGATTACCCTTCAATAGCTTGCCCATTACCTTTAATTCCCCGCCATTACCCTAAATAATTTGAGTTGTAGCTAGGCGGCAAAGAAAATCATCCCTATGAGCATACATCAGTATGTGATTAGGGTGGTTTTATGCAGCCAACACCGCTACAGCTCAAAGTATGACGGGTAATGGGTGTTAGAGCATTGGTTTACCATAACCCATCGGCGACAGATCAAAGTATTTCGCGACTGTCTGGCCGATATCTGCAAAAGTTTCACGGTGGCCTAATGAACCTGGTTTCACTTTTGGACCATAAATCAACACTGGGATGTGCTCACGGGTATGGTCTGTACCTGGCCAAGTTGGGTCACAACCGTGGTCTGCGGTTAAGATCAGAATGTCATCTTCTTTAACCAGCTTCATCAGCTCTGGTAAACGACGGTCAAATAACTCTAATGCTGCTGCATAACCTGCCACATCACGGCGGTGGCCGTATGCAGAGTCAAAGTCCACAAAGTTAGTGAAAACGATGGTGTTGTCGCCCGCTAGTTTCATTTCTTCTACCGTTGCATCGAATAGCGCATCGATACCAGTGGCTTTAATTTTCTTGGTGATACCGACATGAGCGTAAATATCCGCAATTTTACCGATAGAAACAACTTCACCTTGTTTTTCATCAACTAATTTTTTCAATACGGTTGGTGCTGGTGGCTCTACCGCTAAGTCATGACGGTTACCTGTACGTGTGAAGTTACCCGCTTTGTCGCCAACAAATGGACGCGCGATAACACGGCCAATGTTATAACCGCCTTTGGTTAACTCTTCACGCGCTATCTCACACAGCTCATACAGTTTGTCTAAGCCATAAGTTTCTTCGTGACAAGCGATTTGGAATACGGAGTCAGCTGAGGTATAGAAAATCGGTTTCCCGGTTTTCATATGCTCTTCACCCAGTTGATCCAAAATAACCGTACCTGATGAGTGGCAGTTACCTAAGTAACCCGGTAAATTCGCTTTCTCAACTAACGTATCCAGTAACTCTTGAGGGAAACTATTTTCTTCATCAGAAAAATATCCCCAATCGAATAACACAGGAACACCTGCGATTTCCCAGTGGCCTGATGGCGTATCTTTGCCTGAAGAAATTTCGCTCGCATAACCATACGCACCAATAATTTCTGCATTAGGGTCAAGACCTGCAGGGAATGAACCGCTTGATTCTTCTCCTGCTTTACCTAAACCTAATTTTGTTAAATTAGGTAAATGCAGAGGCCCTTTACGACCAATATCCGCTTCGCCACGGGCGCAAGCATCTGCGATGTGACCCAATGTATTGGAACCTTCATCACCAAATTTATGTGCATCATGTGCTGCACCGATCCCAAAGGAATCCAAAACCATAATAAATGTGCGTTTCATATTTTTCTCCTGCGGTATTTTTAAAACGATATACCACTAAAATCTATTTGTATTACTCGCTGATTTGGCGATAAACCATTGGTGTTGTTTCAGGAGATTTGTCTCCAATCACCATCGCTTCACGCACTTCTTTCGCCGCTTCTTCCCACGCTTTTTCACTATTTGCATGGATAATTGCCAGTGGCGTTTGGGTATCCACTTTGGCGCCTAACGCAGCGATATCACTCAAACCAACGCTATAATCAATTGGGTCTGTCGCTTTACGGCGACCACCGCCTAACGTCACTACGGACATTCCCAGCGCACGTGTATCCATTTGCGTGATAATGCCATCTTTTGGTGCATAAACGGCTTTGCTCAGTACCGCAGTCGGCAGGTATTTGTTGTAATTTTCAACAAAATCAGCAGGCCCTTTTTGAGCTGCTACCATACGGCCAAACACTTCTGCCGCTTTACCATTGTCTAATACTGCCTGTAATTTTTGGCGTGCTTCTTCGCGGTTTGCTGCTAATGAACCAGATACCAGCATTTCTACACATAACGCCATGGTGACTTCATAAAGACGTGGGTTACGGTATTCACCCGTTAAGAATTGAACCGCTTCACGAACTTCAACTGCGTTACCTGCGCTGGAAGCTAGCACTTCATTCATATCAGTCAATAATGCCGTAGTTTTACAACCCGCCCCATTAGCGACCTTCACAATTGACTCAGCCAACTCTTCTGACTTCTCATAAGTTGGCATAAATGCGCCTGAGCCGACTTTAACGTCCATCACCAGAGCATCAAGGCCTTCAGCCAATTTTTTACCTAAGATTGAAGCGGTAATTAGCGGAATTGAATCCACTGTCGCTGTAATATCACGGGTCGCATAGAAACGTTTATCAGCAGGTGCTAATGAATTAGTTTGCCCAATAATTGCCACCCCGACATCTTTGATAATGTCGCGGAAACGAACGTCATCCGGGAAGATATCGAAATTAGGGATCGCTTCAAGCTTGTCTAACGTGCCACCAGTGTGGCCTAAACCACGGCCTGAGATCATCGGTACATAACCGCCACAAGCAGCGACCATAGGGCCAAGCATCAGTGAAGTCACATCACCCACGCCGCCAGTTGAGTGTTTATCAACTAATGGGCCATTGAGGTTGAGTGATTTCCAGTTCAGAACGGTTCCTGAATCACGCATTGCTAACGTTAATGCAACGCGCTCAGGCATGGTCATATCATTAAAATAGATAGTCATTGCCAATGCAGCAATTTGACCTTCTGAAACTGAGTTATCGCGAACACCATTGATAAAGAAACGAATTTCTTCTTCGCTTAATGGCTTACCATCACGTTTTTTACGGATAATTTCTTGTGCCAGAAACACAATATTCTCCTTTAAAGTCGAATTTATCGGCTAACAATATTGCGAAAATTAATAACTGCTGCTTGATTTTTTAACGTCAAAACCTAGCGTATTTAATAAATTTGCTAATAGGCTAGAAGCACCAAAACGGAAATGGCGGCTATCTGCCCAATTGTCACCTAAAATTCGTCCCGCTAACGCTAAGTATTCTGCTGCTTCTTCTGCGGTACGTACACCACCAGCAGGTTTAAAGCCGACTGTTTTTTCAACGCCCATATCACGGATCACTTGCATCATGATTTCCGCGCTTTCTAATGTTGCATTAACAGGTACTTTACCTGTCGAGGTTTTAATAAAATCAGCGCCCGCTTTAATTGAAATTTCAGAAGCCTTACGGATTAGTGCTGCATCTTTTAACTCACCTGTCTCAATGATTACTTTCAGCAACACATTCGCAGCCGCACAAGCTTCTTTACAGGCTTTCACTAAATCAAAACCAATTTGTTCATTACCCGCAATCAGCGCACGATAAGGGAAAACAACATCAACTTCATCCGCACCGTAAGCAATCGCTGCTTTGGTTTCAGCTAATGCGATATCAATATCATCGTTACCGTGTGGGAAATTCGTAACCGTTGCAATACGCACATCTGGAGTGCCTTGCTCACGTAATGTTTTACGTGCAATGGGAATAAAACGAGGGTAAATACAGATTGCAGCGGTATTGCCTGCTGGGCTTTTCGCCTGATGACACAGTGCGATGACTTTCGCATCAGTATCGTCATCATTTAAAGTGGTTAAATCCATAAGTGACAGCGCGCGTTGTGCGGCCGCTTTTAAATCAGTCATATAACTCTCCAACGTTGTTAATTCTTCAGAACGACACGTTCTTTGTTGGCGAGCGGGCTTGGTTCCTTAAAGATGCTAGTCGGATTCTTTCCGAACTGAGCAGCTGAGATCCTTCTCACCGCATCATGCCCTAGAGTCCTAGACTCTGAGAACTAGCAGTTCCATAGCAGCTTACTAATGCCTATTTGACCATGGAATGATGCCATTTTATGTGCTACAAATCACATTAATCGACTGAATGTTACATTATTAAAATAAAAAATGTGATATAGATCAAATTATACCATCTATCGCCATCAATTCTTCTCTCAAATGGCTTTTTCAATATTTTCTTTATCATTGATTGACTAAGTTAAGAATAGTTGAAAATTTACGATTGATATAAAAAGTCATAAAAGAATATAACGAATCAAAATGAAAACGGAAGGATTAATCCCCTTCCGTTTAATTGGATTAGCTGATAGCAAATATAAATTAAATCACGGCTGCTGCGCCTAACGTCAAGAAAAAGCCAGCAATGGTTGCACTCATTAAGTTAGACAGGGTACCAGCCATAACCGCTTTCATACCTAAACGAGCGACATCACCACGGCGATTTGGCGCCATTCCGCCTAAACCACCGAGTAAGATAGCGACGGATGAAAGGTTAGCAAAACCACATAATGCAAACGAAATAATCGCTTTAGTATGGTCGGAAAGCACTTGTTTACCTGCCGCCAGTACTTCAGCATCCGCTTTCATGTATTCACCGAAGTTCATGAATGCAACAAATTCGTTCACAACAATTTTTTGACCGATGAAAGAACCAGCAACTGTCGCTTCACTCCACGGCACACCAATTAAGAAGGCAATCGGAGCGAATAACCAACCTAATAATAATTCCAGTGATAATTGTGGATAATCAAACCAGCCACCAATACCACCTAAGATGCCATTGATCAATGCAATCAAAGCAATAAAGGCCAATAACATTGCCCCCACGTTCAGCGCTAGTTGCATCCCTGATGACGCACCAGAAGCGGCCGCATCAATAATATTGGCAGGGCGTTCATCTTCAGCGACTAAATCTGTCGCATCAACCCTATCTTTTACATCTTCTGTTTCTGGAACCATCAGTTTGGCGAATAATAAACCACCTGGAGCGGCCATAAAGGAGGCAGCAATCAGGTATTCCATTGGTACACCCATTTGGGCGTAGCCCGCTAAAACTGAACCTGCTACAGAAGCTAAACCACCACACATAATGGCAAACAGCTCTGATGTCGTCATTGTTGCAATATAAGGGCGAACAACCAATGGTGCTTCCGTTTGCCCAACAAAGATATTTGCTGTTGCAGATAACGATTCTGTTCTTGAGGTTCCCAATATTTTTTGCAGACCACCACCAAGAACTTTAATCACTAACTGCATGATCCCTAAATAATAAAGGACAGCAATTAATGATGAGAAGAAAACAATAATTGGTAAAACGCGGAAAGCGAAAATAAAGCCACCGCCACCAAACAGTTCAAACATTTTATCGGAAACAAGGCCGCCAAAGATGAAGCTCATCCCATCTTGACCATATCCAATAACTTTAGAAACCGCGTCAGACATCCCTTGGAGCACACTACGCCCCGCTGGAACATAAAGAACAAATGCACCAATGGCTAATTGAATTAAAAATGCGCCGCCAACTGTGCGTAGTCTAATTGCTCGGCGATTGCTGGAAAATAGAATAGCTATCGCGATAAGTACCGCCATTCCGATAATACTCATAATGAGCTGCATGGAAGGATCCCTGTTCACTTTATTTTAGGTTGATATATAAGGAAACGTGTAAGTCACCTTGACTCTTAATTTGATGATTATACCTAGTCATCACCAATAACCCGCAATACTCATCACAAATACAGACTGCAATAAACAACAAAAATTCACATAATGTGACAAAAGTCACAAAATCCATTCAGTTTAATCTGGAAAGGCACTAAAGTCCCAATTAAGCACAATAAAAACCGAATAGATTTTAATAGCCAATTAGTGAAATTATATAAATATTATTTATGATTCTGTATGCGGTTTTACTTGGTGAGATTAAATAACGACAAACTATTGTTGTAAAGTTGTTGGGCTATTTCTGCGGGGGATTCGTGGCGAAGCTCACATAATGAACGAAAAACCCACTCAATACGTTCAGGACGATTTGGTTCGCCTTGAAAACCTGAAACTGGCATATCAGGGGCATCCGTTTCGAATAATAATGAAGTCAAAGGGAGTTGCGACATCACATGGCGAGTTTTATTCGTTCTGTCATAAGTAATTGTGCCACCAACACCAATATAATAGCCAAGTTTAACAAAGGCTTGGGCTTGAGATAGACTGCCGGCAAAACCATGCACAACGCCACGAGCTGGGACATCAAAACGACGTAGCATCACAGCTAATGGGTCATGGCTTTTACGTGAATGTAAAATAACTGGTAAATCAAACTGTTTCGCTAACTTTAATTGTGCGGACAACACCACTTGCTGGCTCTCAAATTGCGGGTTTTGCATATAGAGGTCAAGCCCAATCTCTCCTATCGCCACACACTTTTTATTCTTTTTAGCTAGATAATCAGTCAATATATCAATATGTTGCTCTTGAAACTGACTCAAATATAACGGATGAAACCCCATAGCGGCATGCAACTGCGGGTACTGCTGTGCCAGTTGCCAAACTCGTGCAAAATTATCCATACTCACTGTAGGAATGATAATATCACTCACCCCACTTTGTTGAGCAAGCTGCAAACTTTCAGTGAAGGAATCACTAAAAGGTGGGAAATCAAAATGACAATGAGTATCAATAAATTGACGTTTAGCCATCACGATTTTCATTTGCGGATATTGCGGCCAAAGGCATTGAGGTAACAGGCTCCGCCGCCAATTCAGGAATGAGCTCATTCGGTACTTGTGGCTCAAGCTGAATATCTAATGGGTTAGACTCAATTTTCTGTGCCAAAGTATGGCTAAAGCGATTTGTGTTGTGGTCAAAGGCATCACCCAGCGCTGCAATAAAATAGCGACCACACCGGCGCCCCGTATGGTAATCTTGATTAAGCGAAGATACCTTACTACCCAGCGCACTACTTTTCAGTGGAACAGGTGGATAAATCTCAAAGACCTGTACATCTTTTGGTGGGTTTTCAATAAATTCTTGTGTTCTACGGTAGCTTTTCAGATGAACTTTTAGCATCGCGGCCATACGTTGTAGGCCATTTTTATCCCCTTCCAGCCACCGAGTCATTCTTTTCACCCATTCAGGGGTAAAATACATTTGGGAAGGAACGGTACGGATCACCACAATAGTCTCTGCACCGCGGCGGTATGCCTCTTCAACTGGGATAGCAGCACTAATGCCACCATCTTGGTAAAGCGTGCCATCAAATTCGACACCTTCACGATAAAAGCCCGGAATAGCGCTGGATGCACGAATAATATCGAGCCAGTTGTCTGCGTCAGGCTTTAGAAAAGCAGCGGAAAAATCATCACTGCGGCTTGCTCCCATATAGAATTCACGGCCTGAATTTAATAAATCGAGCCCTGCTTGTATACGTAATGGGAATTCTTTTGCTGTGGTGTCGACGAGCCAATCTAAATCAATCAGATGACCGCCGCGGATAAAGCGCAGTGGATTGAAAAATGCCGAATTAGTCGTATAACGCGTGATCACACGGCGTGCATAACCTGCTTGCCCACAAATATACGCAGAAAGATTTTGAGCCCCAGCTGAAGTGCCTATCATCAGGTCAAAAGGGTTGAAATCAGAGATAAGAAACTCATCCAGTACACCCGCAGTAAAAATTCCTCGTTGACCGCCACCTTCACAAATCAGGGCAGTTTTTCCCGAGTTGATATTATCAAAGAATGCAAGCGGCTCAATCGTGCCGAGTGTAACTGAAACGTGTTTTCCCATAATGCCTCTGAATGACAGAAGTTCACTTTAAATAGCTCAAAAACAGAATGAGCTTCCCTTTGAAAGCCCATTCTATCCGCATTGTACAATAAATATTCAGCAATATGAGCTATTGAGACATTTATTTACTGATTAGTTAGCGATGACTAAACCATTTTGTACTGATTTTACCCCATTGACTTGCGATGCCACTTGGGTAATTTTATCAATTTGATCGGCTGATTTAACAAAGCCTGATAAGTAAACAACACCATTGACTGTTTTTACTGATACGCTGTTACTCGAAATACCTTTCGTACCCAGTAATTTTCCTTTTACATCCGCCGTAATCGCGGAGTCATCAATGTAGTCACCGGTGTTTTTAGCGCCACTCGAAATGGCATTCCCAGTATCTTTACCTGCCATTTCAACGGTCTTAGATGCACTGTCCCAGGTTTCTGAGGCTTGTTTTTTCAAAGCGCTATCTGATGATGAGCTACAAGCCGCGAGCGCCCAGCTCAACCCAATAACTCCTAACAAACTCAATAGTTTTGCTTTTTTCATAAAAACCTTCCTTTCACTGCAATGGACAACGAATAATATAGCCTAAGTAAAAAAACATAAAAAATAAAGAGAAAGGTGATAAAGACAGAATATTCTTGATGATAAGCATAAAAAAACAGGGAAAGTTGCTTTAAATGAAGTTCGAAATAAGATGACCCACTAACTATGCTAGTCGTGGGTCATAAACACAATTAGTGTTCGCGTGTTTTGCGGAATTTAACGTCAGGGTAACGTTCACTAGTCAGGTTCAAATTCACCATAGTCGGTGCGATATAAGACAAGTTGTCGCCACCATCAAGGGCTAAGTTTTGCTCATTTTTGCGTTTAAACTCTTCGAATTTCTTCGCATCATCACACTCAACCCAACGCGCAGTAGAAACGTTAACGGCTTCATAAATAGCTTCAACGTTATATTCGCTTTTTAAACGTGAAACCACCACGTCAAACTGCAGCACACCTACCGCACCAACAATTAAATCATTGTTAGTTAACGGGCGGAACACCTGTACTGCACCCTCTTCAGATAACTGAACGAGGCCTTTTAACAGTTGTTTTTGTTTTAGCGGATCACGTAAGCGAATACGGCGGAATAATTCAGGGGCAAAGTTAGGAATACCCGTAAATTTGAGCTCTTCACCTTGTGTGAAGGTATCACCGATTTGAATCGTACCATGGTTATGTAACCCAATGATGTCCCCTGCATAGGCGTTTTCGACCTGAGAGCGATCCCCCGCCATAAAGGTTAAAGCATCAGAAATAACCACATCTTTTTTGATACGCACTTGGCGTAGTTTCATGCCTTTTTCATAAGTACCTGAAACAATACGCATAAATGCAACGCGGTCACGGTGTTTCGGGTCCATATTCGCTTGAATTTTAAATACGAAACCGGTGAATTTTTCTTCTGTCGCATTCACTTGGCGTAAATCTGTTTGGCGTGGCTGCGGCTGTGGAGCCCATTCAACTAAGCCATCTAACATATGGTCAACACCAAAGTTACCTAATGCAGTGCCGAAAAAGACAGGGGTTAATTCACCCTGCAAAAATGCATCATGGTCAAATTCATGGGATGCCCCTTGAACCAATTCCAGCTCATCGCGTAACTGCGCGGCTAGTTCCTCACCAACAGCGGCATCGAGATCGGGGTTGTTTAACCCTTTAATTATACGGACTTCTTGAATCGTATGCCCTTGGCCTGTTTGGTATAGGATTGTTTCATCACGTAATAAATGATAAACACCCTTGAATAGTTTACCGCAACCGATAGGCCATGTGATTGGACAACAAGCAATTTTCAGCTCATTTTCCACTTCATCCATTAATTCCATTGGATCACGAATATCACGGTCCAATTTATTCATGAAAGTTAAGATTGGAGTATCACGTAGACGGGTAACTTCCATCAGCTTACGTGTCCGGTCTTCAACCCCTTTACCGGAGTCAATCACCATCAAGCAGCAGTCAACCGCCGTTAATGTACGGTAAGTATCTTCGGAGAAGTCTTCGTGCCCTGGGGTATCCAGTAAGTTAACAAGACAATCATTATAAGGAAACTGCATGACAGAGGTAGTAATCGAAATACCACGCTGCTTTTCCATTTCCATCCAGTCAGATTTAGCGTGTTGATTAGAGCCACGGCCTTTTACCGTACCTGCACGTTGAATAGCATGCCCGAACAATAACACTTTTTCAGTGATTGTGGTTTTACCCGCATCGGGGTGGGATATGATAGCAAACGTTCTGCGTGTGCTAACTTCATGGAGAAAGTTCTGATCTGTCATTTAACCGTTCTTTTCGTTTATATACAGATTTGTATAAGCATTCGAAGAGGCTCAATGTGGCTCTTGGCGTCGCAAATCCGTCTTGTTAATCAAAATTGGCGGATATTTTCGCAGATCTTGGGGGTATTAACAATCAAAGCATCGAGGAACAGGCAAAACAGTCCCCCGATGGCTCACTAAATTGGCTCAATAAATACCGCCTTTAGGCACTGACTAAACGGGTAATTTCATCCCCTAGCGCCTGTGTACTAGCATTGCCTCCCATATCGCGAGTCAAATGTTGACGTTGTTTAATCGCTGTTTCTACTGCGGACATGATAGAATCATGCATCTCGGGACATCCCAAATGCTGCATCATCATGGCGGCTGCCCAAATCGTACCAATCGGGTTGGCAATATTTTGTCCTGCGATATCAGGTGCTGACCCGTGAACAGGCTCAAACATCGATGGGAATTGTTTTTCTGGGTTAATATTGGCCGATGGCGCAATCGCAATAGTTCCCGTACAAGCAGGCCCTAAATCAGACAAAATATCGCCAAATAGATTTGACCCTACAATCACATCGTAGAACTCTGGCATTCTCACTAAGTTTGCAGCAAAGATATCAATATGAAATTGGTCAACTTTGATATCTGGGTATTGCTTCGCCATTTCGGCTACACGGCTATCCCAATAAGGCATTGAATGAAATAGCCCATTGGATTTCGTCGCTGAACTTAAATGTTTTTTCTCACGTGACTGCGCCAAATCGAAAGCATATTTTAAGATACGGTCGGTACCTTTACGGGTAAAAACGCTTTGTTGCAGTACCATTTCTTCATCCGTACCTTCGTACTGAATGCCGCCAATCGCAGAGTATTCCCCCTCAACGTTTTCACGCACGACATAAAAATCAATATCTCCCGGTTTTTTGTCTGCTAATGGGCATTTAATGCCATCAAATAAGCGTACAGGGCGTAAGTTAACATATTGGTTAAAAGCGCGGCGGATGGGTAATAGCAGCCCCCATAATGAAATATGATCAGGAACACCAGGGAACCCTACCGCACCGAGGAAAATCGCATCAAATTTCTTTAATTGTTCTAAACCATCTTCAGGCATCATACGCCCTGTACGGTGATAGGTTTCACACGACCAATCAAAATGGGTAAAGTTAAGTTTTACATTGTGTTTATTGGCTGCCGCTGCTAATACTTTTAATCCTTCAGGGATCACTTCGGTACCAATACCATCACCAGGAATAACCGCTATGTTAAATTGTGACATTGTGAAAACCTCTGATAAATGAATTATGTCTGTTTGTTCTCCAGTTTAGGGGTTGCTGTGATAAAGTATAGATATGAAGTGTAATCCTTAGGTTTACAAACTATGAACAAGCTTCCTTCGTTAGAGGATATCCGCGTTTTTGTCACGGTTGCCCGTTTGATGAGTTTCTCTCAAGCTGCATCACAGCTGTTGGTATCCCCAGCTTATGTTTCTAAACGCATTAAGTTGCTAGAAGAAAATTTAGGACAAACTTTATTTTTTAGAACGGCTCGCTCAATTAAGCTGACTCACGAAGGGCAAATTATTTTACGTAGCAGTGAAGTGATGCTAGCTGAATTGGAACAGATGCAACAACAACTCAACGCCTGTCGCGAAGAGATCCGCGGCAATCTACGTATCAGTTGTAGCACAGGGTTTGGCAGTACTTATATTAACCCGTTTATACTCACATTACGGGGGAGTCATCCTTTATTAGGCATTGATCTCACTTTGACCGATAAGTCTGTCGATATTATTAGTGAAAACATTGACGTTGATATCTGTATTGGCGGTACGATAGCTGAGCAATTTATTGCTAGGCGAATTGCACGGAACCAGCGTATTCTGTGCGCTTCTCCAACCTACTTAGCAACACACGGCTACCCAAAATACCCACAAGAACTGGAACAAAAGCACTTTTGTATTGCGATTAAAGAACGTAACCAAGCCCCCGCAGTATGGAAGCTTGAATACCAGCAAGAAAGTATGACGGTCACTCCCAATAGCAAATTAACCGTCAATAATGGTGAAGTCGCCAAGCAATGGTGCTTAAGTGGTGAAGGGATCCTATTGCGCTCCCAATGGAGTGTGCAGCCTGAGTTACAGTCAGGCCAATTAGTACGAGTGTTACCGCAATGGCATCAAACTGCAGATGTTTATGCTGTATATTCGAGAAGTCTCCGAACGAGTGCTAATCTTAGAGTCTTTATCGAAAATCTAGAGCAATACCTTGCTACTCACTTATCACATGGTTTTTAGTTAACTCCATAAGTTATAAGGTAAACATGAATTGATGACAGAAACAGAGACATTCAAAGAACGTTTGTTGAAATTGCTAAAACAGAAAAAAATGAGTCAATTAAAAGCCGCTGAAGCCCTTGGTGTTTCCCGAACGGCGGTTAACAAATGGACGAAAGGCGGCATGATTGATGAAGATAATCTTGAAAAGCTCGCCACGTTATTGGATGTCGACAAGATATGGTTGAAATACGGTGAGTATACCAATAACCAAGTCACTGTTAGCAATTCAGGCGTCATGCGCAACATCAACGAAGTCCATCTTCAAGAATCCGCAGATATCGTGACTTGGGAGTGGGACTTATTAACTGGGGAATTGAACTACTCGGACAACGTTGAAGCCGTTTATGGTATCAAAATCACCAGTAATGAAGATTTCTGGGCTTTAATGAGCCATGACTCCAAAGAAAAATTGGTTAATGGATATTCCAAAATTATTCGTGAAGGCGGTGCCCATGAAATGGATTTTAAAATTAACTGGGAAGGCGATTACCGTTGGATCACATCCCGAGCAACAGGAGTCAGAGGCCCTAATGGCAAAGTGACAAAGCTGGTTGGGATCAGTTTAGACAACACCGAACGTAAGAATACCGAACTACGCCTACGTAAAATCAAATGCTATTTTGATGTATTATTATCTCATTTCAATCATTTAGTCGTATTTACAGATAAAGCAGGAGAAATATTAGCCAGCAACTTACACAATCAATCGACTGAAATAGATTACCTTGAACTACAACGTTTATTATATCAATTAGTGATCAACCATAAGCCATGGTTAGATGAAGTATTTCGTACAGGGCGTGGTCAAATCGTATTTCAAGACAAGCAAATTACGGCTTATCAACACTTTAATGATGAAAAACAGCCTTTTTTAATGTTTGAATTAAAAGATATTTAAAACAGGTATTTTGCCCCACTTATGGCCTAAGCGGGGCAACTTTGATTATAAATCAAGGACTAATCGTTTAGATTTAGCTCGCGAAACGCACAACATCATCGTTTTCTGCTCAGCTTTTTCATCATCATCGAGGTAGTGGTCACGATGATCAGCCTCTCCCTCAAGTATTGCCGTTTCGCAGGTTCCACAAACCCCATTACGGCATAAACATTCCACGTTAATGCGCTTATCTGCTTCGATTACCTGCAAAATAGACTCATCTTTACCGACTTCCAAACTAAAGCCTGAGCGTTGGAAATAGACTTCAAATGAATCCCCTTCGCTGGCAACTTCGCCAAAATTTTCAAAATGAACCTGTGATTCACCCAGGTGCTGATGACCCTTTTCAATCACCTCATTAATTAATGATTGAGGGCCACATACATACAGATGGCTATTACTTCCTTGTGCTTTAACTAACTGTTCGACAGACATTCGCTGCCCTTGGCTACCGTCATAAAGAAATAAACGCGAGCCAATACGCTGTTGTAAATGTTCAAGAAATGCCGCCGTTGTACTATCACGAAAACAGTAATGAAGTTCAAAATCCATTCCATTTTCTTCTAATTCATAGAGATAAGAGAGAAAAGGCGTGATCCCAATCCCACCGGCGATCAAAATATGCTTACATTGGTTATCCGGTGCTAACGAGAAAAAATTCTGTGCTGGGGACAGATACAAGCTATCCCCTGGCGATAGCTGCTCATGCATAAATGCAGAACCGCCTTTCGAGTTTTCATCACGCAAGACAGAAATACAATAACTGCCACACTGCTGCGGGTCGCTGATTAACGAATATGCACGTTGCAAACCAGCCTGCTCGCCCATATGAACGGTAATGTGACTGCCTGCGCTAAAAGGCATTAGCGTGCCCTCTTGTGCAACAAACTCGAACATTTTAATATTTGGGCTAATTTGCTCAATTCGACTGACATTGACTGCAATTTTTTGTTGGTTCATCACAGTGCCCCTCTCATCATTCAATATCTAAACACAGATACTTAGTACTTAAATAATCCTCAATACCATATCGAGAGCCTTCTTTTCCTAAACCTGATTGTTTCACTCCACCAAAGGGAGCAACTTCATTAGAAATTAAGCCTGTATTGATACCGACCATGCCACTTTGTAGTTTTTCAGCTACACGATATACACGACTCACATCACGAGAAAAGAAATAAGCCGCTAAGCCATAAATCGTATTATTGGCGCGAGTAATCACTTCATTTTCATCACTAAAACGAATCAATGTTGCAATGGGGCCAAAAATTTCCTCATGAACAATCTTCATTGAGTCATCAACATCAACAAGGACTTTTGGATTAAAGAAATTGCCATACTCCGCTACTTCATTACCTAAGGTTAATTGGCGTGCACCTTTCGCTAGTGCATCCTGTAATAGCTCATTCATACCATCAATAGCACGTGTCGTTATCATAGGCCCAATATCAATTCCCGCTTTAAGGCCATTACCGACTTGCAATTTGGCGACTTCTGCAACGAACTTGGTCTGAAATTCATCGAAAATAGTATCTTGAAGATAAAAACGGTTCACACAAACACAGGTTTGCCCGCCATTACGAAACTTCGCTTGCACCGCACTTTTTACCGCTTTATCAATATCTGCATCATCAAAAACAATAAAAGGCGCATTTCCCCCCAGTTCGAGTGATGTTTTTTTAATTGTCGATGCACACTGCTCAGACAATACTCGGCCAACTTGCGTTGAACCGGTGAATGAAAACTTACTAATAAGCTCATGTTTAGTTAGACGTTCGCCTAGAACACGAGAGTCCCCAGTAATGATATTGAATATCCCTGCGGGAATGCCCGCTTCATCAGCCAACTGAGCGAGGGCAAGTGCCGTAAAAGGCGTTTCAGTCGCTGGCTTGATGATAATACTACAACCCGCAGCCAGTGCTGGAGCCGCTTTACGAGTGATCATCGCTGCGGGAAAATTCCATGGCGTAATCGCACTACAAACGCCGATCGGCTGCTTGATTGTCGAAAGACGGTTACTTCCCACCGTTTGAGGGATGGTTTCCCCATAAACACGTTTCCCCTCCTCCGCAAACCATTCGATAAAAGAAGCCGCATAGCGAATTTCACCTTTTGCCTCATTCAGTGGCTTACCTTGCTCGAGCGTCATTAAACGCCCAAGATCATCAACATGGGCTTCAATCAGCTCAAACCAGCGGCGTAGAATGATAGAACGCGCTTTAGCAGTCAGCTTACTCCAACCTTCCATTGCAGAATGAGCATATTCAATCGCCTCATCCACTTGTGTTGCAGACAGGCTGGGAATTGTTCCCAGCACAGATTGGTCAACAGGATTAGTCACAGGGATTTTTTTATCTGAATCAACCCATTGCCCATTGATGTAACATAACTGACGAAATAGTGCAGGGTGAGTTAAATGATGCATTTGTGACTTCTCCTTTTATTTTTATAATAAATAACATGATTACTCAGTGTGCGCACCAGCGACGATTTTATGGAAATGGGCAACGCCGTGCTCGCTGATCCCGCTACGTTGCCTATCTGCCATAATGCGGCCTTGGCCACGATAACCCCGTGAGCGTAATCCTTTTTGTACACTTTCTACCAAGCGCAGATCTTCTGGGCGGAATACGGTACGATACCATTCAACTAAGTTTTTCTGATATTCAGTCAGTTCTTCATTGAGGAAATAAATATCATAGTGCTGCAAGGTTTCCCCTGCGTTCACTGGAAACTCATAAATTACCGTCATGAAATCCCCGCCTGGAGGCATATTGAACATGGTGCTTGGCCAAATCCAAAAACCGAAGAAACGTGGGTCTAAAACAGATTCATCAAACTGATAGGAGGATTCAGAGGGTTTTGCCTTGCCAATTTGAACAGTCCAATTATCCAATAATTGGTGTTCGTATACGTTGACATCCACGGAACTGGCGAAACTCACATGATTGGTTGGGCAGTGATAACATTCAATATAGTTATCAACGATAGTTTTCCAATTAGCAGGAGTATGGCTAACAAAACGCGCTGCCAATTTTAAATCGCTAATGACTCCACAAGCTTCTTGCATTTTTTCGGCTAAGCCTGGAAGCTGCTCTTCAATAGGTTGTGGTTCACCAACTGTCATATTTACATAGATAAACCCTGCATGTTCAATAACATGGAAGCTACTCAATGACATTGCATCTGCTTCAAAATTGTTCACATTCTCACAATTGGTCGCATGTGCTAGTTGACCATCTAACTTGAATGCCCACGCATGGTAAGGGCAAGTAATCACATTTTTGACTTTACCACTTTCACCGCTGATCAACTGGTGTCCACGGTGCGGGCAGACATTATAAAAACCACGCAATACATCATCACGACCACGAACAATCACGAGGCTTTCGCCAATGAGCTCACGAGTGATATACGAATTTTTTTCTTTTACCTCACTAACATGAGCGACACAAACCCATGAATTAGCAAATATTTTTTCTTTTTCATACTCAAAAACATCATTAGACGTGTAATAACGAGCAGGGATTGTCCATGCGTTATCAATATCAAGGTGATCATTAATCGAAATGACTTTAGCTGCATTGCTCATAATTGCCCTCACTTATGTAAACTTATAGTTAACACGTTTTTCAGGAATGTTAATGCAGATCGCATTAATGATCAAATGAAATATTGATAAAAATTTAGTCAAAAAGATTTATTTAATAAATAACAATGCATTACATAGATTGTAATTATTTTAACTGTTAATAATTAGTTAATTACTTGTTGACTACGTAATCTTTGCATGGCTATTCTCTGTAAACCAAAAGTAGCATTTAACAAAAAAGTACCCTTAAAAACAAAACGAGTATTCCCTGCAAGCCAACTCTCATAAAAGAAAAAAATAAGTGAGCAACTGGAGAAGAGGTATGATGAATCACAAAAAATCCGTATTTTACGTGTCGCTAGCCTTTAGTCTGGCGTTAATCAGTTTTGGGGCATTTATTCCTGATAAACTGGAAGCTTTTTCAAATTCCGCCTTAAGTTTTATCTATAACAATCTAGGTTGGTTTATCCTAGGTTCCGTTTTTATCTTTTTCAGCTTTTGTATGTTTCTTGGATTTTCCAAATTTGGTCACATACGTCTTGGTGATGACAATGATAAGCCGGAATACAGCACAGTCACTTGGATTGCGATGTTATTCAGTGCCTCAATTGGTATCAGTTTGATGTTCTGGGGAGTGGCAGAGCCTGTTTCCTATTATATCAGCCCACCAGTTGGTCAAGGTTCAACAGAACAGTCGGCCAAAGCAGCCATGCAATATGTCTATCTACACTGGGGGGTTTCCGCATGGGCGTGTTATGCACTCGTCGGTGTGGCTTTGGGCTATTTCCAATTTAGGAAAAAGCTCCCGTCGTCACTTAGTTCTGTTTTCTATCCCTTAATTGGGGATCGGATCTACGGCTCTGTCGGGAAATGGATCAATATATTGGTGATGTTATCGGTCGTTATTGGTATCGCCACATCATTAGGCTTTGGTACACTACAAGTTAACAGTGGTATGAATTACTTATGGGGATTGCCCATTAGTATTTATGTACAAATTGGTTTGATTGCTATCATTACTGTTGTTTATGTTGCTTCGACAATTTCCGGGCTACAAGGGGCAATAAAACACCTATCAAACTTAAATATCATACTTGCTCTAGGATTGATGGCATTTATCTTTCTATCTGGCCCAACCCAAACTATCTTAAAAGTTTTATTCCAAGGTATTGGTGATTACGTCCAAAATTTTGTCAGTATGTCATTTCGTACTGAACCCTATAATGACGGTACTTGGATTGCTAACTGGACACTGTTTTACTTTGGTTGGTGGATAGCATGGGCACCGCTAGTTGGCAGCTTTGTGGCTCGTATATCGAAAGGAAGAACAATCAAAGAATTTATGATTAGCGCAGTATTTATTCCTGTATTAAGTGCTTTTGCTTGGTTTGCAGTCATGGGTGGGTCAGCAATCCATCTTATTCAAAATCTAGGCCAAACAGCACTGGCTGATGCTGTAAAAACCGATGTCACATCTGCACTGTTTAAGTTCTTAGATTATTTCCCTGCATCGACATTTATTAGTGTCTTAGCTATTGCCTTGGTACTGATTTTCTTTATCACATCAGCTAACTCGGCGGTATTTGTACTGGGAATGGTCAGTGAAAATGGGAACCCAAATCCATCTCATGTCACTAAAACCATTTGGGGTATCATTATTGCAGCAATCGCGATCGTACTAATTATGACCGGCGGATTATCCGGTTTGCAATCTGCACTGGTCGCCATGGCTGTACCGTTATCCATCATGATGCTAATTATGTGTTATTCCACCTATAAAGGCCTCAATGAAGAAGTTAACGCACAAGCTGCGGCAAAAAAAGAGTTAAAAGATAATATCCAACTAATTAATAAACCTATTCTTCCTGAAATTGAAAAATAGTCGTCCATAAAAGCACAAAAACCCCAATATGTTATGACACATATTGGGGTTTTAATTATATTAATAATAAATTATTCGTTACTTAAATTTATTCATCAGAAAATAGAGTCAAAGCAAGTACTAAAGCATCTTCTCGGCCTTTTTTAGCAGGGTAGTAATCTTTACGTACCGTCACTTGGTGAAAACCTAGCTTATCGTATAGATGCAAAGCAGATGCATTTGATTCCCTCACTTCTAGCCATAACGTGAGAATGCCTTTCTTTACAAGTTCTTCGATGAGCTGTTCTAGCAACAAACGGCCATAGCCTTTCCCTTGGTAATCAGGGTGTATGGCAATATTAAACAAAGTCGCTTCATCAAGAACACACTGTGTTATTGCATAACCAATAATCTGATTATTAACGGATATTTTTATGTTATGGTACTTTTCCCCTTGGTTCCCATAAAAAACTCGCTCAGTCCATGGAAAATCATGGCTTAACTTCTCAATTAAGTAGGCGGTTGCGAGATCAGATTGCTTTAGTGTTGAAATTTTCATCATATTGATAAATTTGTTTCCATAGTGCCCGTTTAGCGCTATAGCTTGTACTTAGCTCAGACAAAACAGGTGAAGTAAACATGACTTTTGAACCTTCAGGCTGGATTTCATCACCTAATACCCAACATGGTGTTATTATTGGTGTTGGGATTAAACCTAATTGCTCTGAATTGACACAAACCACATCGTCCTGTGCAATATTCATGGAAAGAAAAACATCTTTTAGCAATTGGCTATTTAAATCAAGGTTCTCATCAGTAATAATAATAAGCTTAGTCGACGCTGGGATCCTTACACCACGTTCACCACGTAACACGGCAGGATTTCTCACCATCCATTGAGTGATCCCCATTTGTTCTAAAAGCCTGTCACGTCGTGTCATTTGATTTTCCAGTCGCAATTTTACAACCACATCTTATCAAAGGGGATTAATAGCGCCAACAGAGCAATGCTATTTCTCTTATCTTTGGTAAGATGGTCATCGGTTTTTTTATTATTTTAGGAGATTGACAGAATATGTCATTACTGACACCTGCCAGCGAAGTTATTCAACGCCATCTCGAACATTTTACAGATCGTCATGTCATTTTGGCTGGTGACATTCAGGATGAACTCGCTGCAACCTTAGAAGCAGCTAGTGTTCGTGTCATCACCAACCAATATCATCACTGGCAACGCTTACAACCGTTAATGGGCGATATGGCGTTATTCGCTGCCACAACACCCGCGGAATTTATCCAGCCTTGCGATACTCTCATTTATTTTTGGCAAAAAAACAAGCAAGAAGCCTGTTTCCAACTCGATGACCTCTGTACTCACCTCGCTGCGGGTAGCCAAATTTTTATCGTTGGCGAAAACCGTAGTGGTGTTAAAAGCGCCGAATCCATTATGGAAGGGATCGCTAGCTTACAAAAAATTGACTCAGCACGCCGCTGTGGCTTGTACTATGGTGAATTAGAACAACCGACAACCTTTGATATTGCTCGCTGGTGGCGTCATTATCAGATTGATAATGTTAAAATTAACGCACTGCCAGGGGTATTTAGCCATAATGAGCTTGATATCGGTAGTGATCTACTGTTATCAACGCTAACTGATCCAATGAGCGGCGATCTGCTTGATCTAGCTTGTGGTAATGGGGTGATCGCCGCAGTTCTCGGCTCGCAAAACCCAGAGCTAAAACTCACCTTAAGTGATGTGAGTGCGTCTGCGCTCGATTCCGCTGCATCCACTCTTGAGGCAAACAAACTGGCCGGCGAAATCATCGCAAGTGATGCTTACTCAGATATTAACGATAAATTTGATTGGATTATTTCTAACCCTCCATTCCATGATGGTCTAAACACCAGTTATCGTGCGGTTGAAAATATGATTTACCAAGCCCCTAAATACCTGAAAAAAGGTGGCCGTTTGCGGATCGTCGCGAATGCTTTCTTACCGTACCCTGATTTACTCGATAAAGCATTTGGTAGCCATGAAGTACTTGCCAAAACGGGAAAATTCAAAGTTTACCAAGCGGTTAAGCGTTAGTTTATTCGCGAATAAATTAGACTAAAGCACAATTTTTCATACGACTTAATGGCGGGTGAACCCTTACCGGCCATTTTTTCATCAATCAAAAATACTACATAAAAAAATTATTGACGTTCGTCGAAATTAGCCTAAAATCCGCACCACATTATTGCTGGTTAGAAGCATTGATGAATCAAAGTTTAGTTAGGTATTGCGAGGGTGGCGGAATTGGTAGACGCGCTAGCTTCAGGTGTTAGTGTCCTTCGGACGTGGGGGTTCAAGTCCCCCCTTTCGCACCACTGGTCAGTCATTGTTTATAACACCCTGCCCATTTTGACCTTCCTTGTACGACTAGCGCTGCCCTAATTCTCTATTTTGTTCTGTTACTTACTGATTATAGAACTAACTTTGTAGAACAAAGGCCATCATAAAACATGCGAGTGAAATAACTGCGGGGACAATCAATAAACGACGAGAACCGCGATTAAATAGCATCCCAGCGGTTGCTACCATCATGGTAATCATAATGATTTTTAGATTATCTAAGCCCATATTATTGAGTATATAAGCAATGCTCAGCAATATCACAGCAAAAACACCCCAAAGGCCAGCACCTATTCGCCTTAAACCTGTGGTTTTTGATATGCTAGTTGGCATAGTGACCTCAACACCCTTAAATGATAATGATTATCAATCATATCTAGTTTCTAGTAAATTTCAATGCTTTTTTATTTCACCACGCTATAAATTAACACTTATTTTACAAAATACAAACTTACGAAAATAGATAAATAAAATGAATATCTTCGGGCTCCAATGCAAATAATTCAGGGTCAGGCTGGGCAATTAAGGAACAACCGAGATGTTGATAAAAGTGCACCGTATTTTCTGAAGGTGTCGCAGAAATATATAAGCCTTTTGCTCCTTTTTGTATCGCCATTTCAGCGCATTGTTGGAATAACATCCCTGCTAAACCTTTACCACGATGTGAGTGGCTCACATGCAGGAAAGACAATTGCAGTAAATTTTTTTGTTCGCCGCGCCACACATTATCTAAACTTGCGGCAGCAATTAGCTTGCCCTGCTCAAAAACCCCAAGAAATATCGCTCCTTGGTCATAACTTTCCAACAAATGAGGGGTATAGGCTTCAGGTTCACCTTCTGGCCAACCTTTCATATCAAACCGTTGTTTGGATAGCACCAATTCGCCATTTTGATACAGATAAAGGTTTTCAATTAATTCAGTGCGATCGATAGACCAAACAGATGGGATTTCATCTCGTTGTAGTTCGCGAACTTCTCTCATTATGCCATTCTCATTATTTGTGCCTATGAAGAAGCACATTTATTGTTATCAGATGATTCAATTTCTCAAGATAACGGATAAAAAAAGAAGTGCAAATATTTAGTAAGTTTATTGAGGAACGGTTGAAAAATAAGGAGAAAATATACTAGAAAATAAAAAAATCCCCCGCAACATCCTATTGCGGAGAATTTTCACTACAGGGTTGGTTTATTGCTTCAATCCCATTGCATCGCGCATGGTAAAGAACAAATCAGTTTGGTCAGTTAGACCCATTACATTTGCCGCATGTGGGCCATAAGCCGCCACACGTAACTGAGCACCGGTGTGCTCTTGAGAATCATCTTCTTCAGAGTTACCGTAATTTACCACCATCACAGAGCCGTCTTTAGTAATCAACGCTTGCGTTAAGCCCGTTGATTTTGTTCCTTCTGGAATAATTTGGCTTGAATGTGAATGGTCAGCAGTCACGATAACTAATGTATCACCATGTTTTTTAGCGAAATCTAAGCCGACTTGTACTGCTTGGTCGAGAGCAACAGTTTCACCAATTTGGCCACATGGGTTTGCTTTATGGTCTTGCTTATCGATAGAGGCACTTTCAACCTGCAAAAAGAAACCATTTGGATTGACTTCTAACAGCTCAATCGCTTTTTTCGTCATTTGAGCCAATGTTGGTGCATTAGGGTCTAACTTCGCATTCGGTTTACATTCCAATGGCGCATTGTTGATATTACCGTAATGAACTGCTTTCGGGCCTTCCCATGCAACAGTCATGTTGCCATCATGGAATAAGCCCAGAACAGGTTTATCTTGATTTGCAACAGTAATGCTGTCTAATGACTTAGCGTCACGCACAATATTATACCCACGCTCAATCGCCTGTTGCTCCAACGTTTTACCTTTGTAGTCACCCGCCTTTGCTTCTTGCTTGAAGCTCTTAGCGCCACCACCAAGGGTGACATCTGGGCGAGTTACCAACAGTTGCTCTGAAATTGAACCACGACCGCCATTTTCTAGCGCGTTAGCCGCACATTTTTCTGCTGTTTCCTCAGGGCCATAACATTTACGAGCACTCACATGCGAAAACTGTGCAGCTGGCGTAGCGTCTTGAATCTCAGAGGTTGTGACGTTACCCGTCGCTTTACCATTACGTTTAGCTATCTCAATTAATGTCTCATGATCGTTGCCAAATACATCAATCCCTAATGCGCCATTGTAGGTTTTTACACCAGAAGACCACGCCGTGGCAGACGCTGCAGAGTCAGTCACATAGTCTGGTTTTTGGGTTTTCTTATCTAACGCATAATGGGTATATTGGCCTGTAATTGGCAAGGCATCGATTCCTTTAAAGAACCCTGAAGCACCTTCTGCATAGTTACGGGCAACGGTTATCTCTGAGTCACCCATACCATCACCAATAAATAGAATCACATTTTTGGCTTGGCCATTGTGAAGTGCCGCTTTCATGATATCAGTTTGCTCTGTCGCTAAACGACGCGCACCACCAAATTTTGTGATATCACCTTGTGCCGCACGGTTTTCTGACACCGCATCATTTTTATCAGCCGCGTAGGCAGGGACTGCACTTCCTAAAATTAAAGTACTTACCGTGACAGCTAAAAGGGATTTCATAAAATTACCAGTCATAACTGTTTCCTTGCCAATCAATAATGAAAAGAGAAAATGTGTATTTCAAATAATGACAGGCATGCTAAAGGAGCCAGATGACAGTTGAATGACGCTTTTATGGCGAAATGAAGACGTTAGTCATAAATGTAAAAAAGCAGCTAAATATAAGCTGCTTTTTGTGAATGAGCGTTAGGGCTATTTACCATTGTGACGCAAGTTGGTTTGTTCCCTCATAAAGCGTTTCACACCAAGAAACGTAGTCGTGCCCGCTAGGGAGTTCAATGGCATCAACTTGATAACCTTTATGTTTTAGAACATCGAATAACCGATAGTGGTTTTGAATAATTCCCCCCCAACTACCACGTTGTTCAAAAAGGCCAGCCTCAAGGAAAAAACGGATCGGTTGTGTTGGCATCATTTCGATTTCACGAATCAACCATTCAGGGTCTTTATCCTTCGGAGCCCACCAATAAGATCCTGACATACTGATAACATTACCGAAGATTTCAGGATGTTGTAATGCATTCCATGTCGCGCCAATCCCACCATAACTGGAACCCGCAATAATCGTATGGCTTGCAGATGCTTGAATTCCCATTTGTGCTAATTGAGGCATGAGCTCATCCGCCAGCAACTTAGGAAAGACATCATTAGGGGGAAGCTCATCCCCACGACGCTCTGAATTTATGCTATCAACAAATATAATATTCATAGCTGGAAAACTCCCCTGATTCATCCACTTATCAAAAAATTTCTCCATTTGATAGTTTTGCAGGTAAATTTGCCCATCCAATAGCAACAATAACGCCGGTGTTTCCATTGGTATATTAGGCTGATAAACCGTTATTTTTCTTTCGTTTTTTAATACCTGGCTCGTCAACGTAAATGTCTCTAAACGGCCTTTAATCTGCCTGTTTTCTACATCAGGGAAGTGACATTGGCGTATGTTCGGTACCAATGATAACAACGAAAAACGGTTATATTTATCTACGCGTTGCGAAGGAATAACATGAGAATTATAAGGATCAGACTGCGCTGTGACTAAAATCGCTTTACGTTGAGCAAAGCCGCCCTCAGGCACAGAAGGTATATCCGGTGCAATTTTATATTGTGATAACGTATCATTAGGAATGATAAAAGAACGATACCAAATATCCGTTCCCGCCAAGTGGGCCATTCTTTCGTGATTACCTGACGGCGCCCCTAGAATATAGGCATTTGCTTTCGCGCCACGCCAAAGAAATGTCACGCGTTTTTGTCGATTTGAAAACGCCTCAACCAGGGGGGTTCCTTGCGCGGCGACAGCTTGCCAAAATGCGCTTGTATCACCATTTTGATAATGTTCATCAAGCAAACTTTGTAGCATCGGGCTAATAGGTTCATTATCTTTTTTAATGGCTAAAGGCTGGTACTGGCTGATGTCAAACTTTAATTGCCAAGGTTTACCCGGCTCACCATTCAACGCTAGATAATAAACCCCATTTTCTGATACTACATAATCCGCGCTATGGGGCTCTTGTACTGAACCATACTCTTGCAATGCACGCACTGGCTGCTTATTGGAATCCAATAACAGGACCTTGGAAAGACCTTCACCACGTTGTTTTATAAAATCTTGCTGTGATACTTCAAAAGATAAGCAACTATGACCTTCGCTATCATGCACCCCTTCAGCAAAGGAAAGCTCAGATAAACGTATGCAGTCAGAATGCGTTGCCATTGCAGCAGATGACAACAACATACAACCTAAAAGAGGCAAAGATTTCACATCAAATTCCAGCGAGTCAATTGATAATAATTATTACTATCAAAAAACTCTTTTAAACTCAATGGCTCACAGCACGTTTTTCCACCAGTTGGTTAATTAACTGCAGCGCACTCAATAAATAATAACGTTGTTTTTGTATTAATCTTAAATAACGACGAGTCGCTGGGATGCGGCTCACCATTTCTGATGCCGTATAAGGCTCAATTTCACAACGCCAACGACCACCGCTAAACTCTATCTTGCAATGATTAAATTCCAGCTCTTCTAATGTTTGCCGAATAACGGGGTATTCATTCAACCACTCGATAACTTTATGACCATCCATTTGTTTCGATACAAAATGGATATGTTTTTTCTTTATACTCCCACGGGTTTTTACTTCAATTGTTGCATTGATATTATCAGCACACTGACCAGATACCGCAAAGCGGCTATATACGATAAAAGCGAGAAACAATTTTCTTGGTCGCTCAGTTACCTCAATGGTTAGCTCAGGCTCAGGCTGTACAAGGAGCACTCCGGGTGCTCCCCATTCACATGGATAAGGTGCCATGTCCTTTTCAACACGGTTAAGTGTCAATCCTGTTTGATATCCGGCAGGCAAACGTTGCTGAGTGAGCTTACCGATTCTTTCCCACAAAGATGGTTTAGGCGAGGTTACGTAATGGCTCAAGTTGGCCTCCTTCCATTTCTTCATCAGCAAAGGAATTCGATAAAACGGATTCAACATCTACAGGTTTAAATGGGTTAACTTTCTGTACGAAAACAGTCCAAATTAATGCATATCCTGCTGTTAAACCTAACATAATGGCAAAGGGAATATAGACATCCGACTTATTCATGCCAGGAGGAGTGATATACACAATAGCTAAAATAATTCCGACACTCGAAATAATTTGCGGTATAGGGAAAAAAGGCGAACGATAGGCACGATGTAAGTCAGGTCGACGAATACGCAATAACACCACTGAAATCGTTACCAACAAGTAAGCCGTCCCCCAAGAACACACCGCCGCCAGTACCAATGGAATGATACGGTCAAGGTCACCTTGAATAGCAAAAGCGTGCAAACATGGGATCATCACAGCGACTAAAATACCAAATACTGGGGTTTTGAAACGCGGATGCAAATAAGCAAAAATACGTGGTAATGCCCCATCAAGCGCCATTCCATAAAGAATACGCGGAACCGCTGCCATTAACGTATTAATGGTTGCTCCACCAGCCAATAATAATGCGACACCTATCCAATACTTCCCAAACTCACCCATGACAATTTCGGCGAATGCAGGGATTGCCATCGGTGTTTCAAGTAAGCGTGTGCCTGTTTGTGGGTCAACGACCACATTTTCCACTTGGTTCGCTAGAGCTGCACCGAATAACACCATACAGAGTGCGACGCAGAATAAACCCGTGGTCATCGCGCGAGGGATCACCTTGGCAGAATTTTTAATTTCAGGCGCCATTGGAGTAACAAGTTCACAACCAACAAACATAAACATTGCCATCCCCACAAAACTAAGGATGAGAGTTGGATCCATATTAAGTGGCTGACCAAACCAGCCATCCATATCGACATGAAACGGCAACATCAAACCGCTCACACTAAAAATCACTAACGTAGACCACATGGCGAATGTCAGTACAACCTCGACCTTACCAAAGGCCTCAATACCAAATGCATTTAAAATCCCAAACGTGACAACTAATCCCACGCCGACCATCCAAGATGAATTACTGGTCTCTAGGACAGTATTGAGATGCTCAAAGTTAACGAGCGCCATAATTCCTGAAAGGATCGTTTCGGCAGTTCCTGCAAACACATGCACAATCAAATAAGCCGAAAGTGCGCCAGTTATCGCCCAAAAACGCCCCATTCCACACGATATATAGTCATATACCGACCCTGAAGTTGGTAGAATAGCCGCAGCCTCCGAAAATGTGGTTAGCTGAGCTTGCATCATAATGAAGCTGAATAACACCGCTAGGGCGAATGTATCACCACCAATACCGAATCCACTCGTAACGGTTAAAATAACGGGGCTAGCCATAATCAAGCCGGCAGAACTCGCCAATGTGGTCGGAAAGCCAACTTTCCCTTTTTCTAAATGTGTCGACAATTTTGAGGATAAATTCATTTTACATCCCTCTCACTCTCTACCCAGCCATGAATGTGAATTTTTTGTAAAAACAAAGTAACTACATATCCACTATAGAAATAAGCCTAAACAGGCTGCTATCGTCCTAAAGAACGATACCTAGAGAGAGGGGAAATAAAATACAACTCGCGAAAAGTACCCATATTTTGACGGGCAAAAAAAATAATCAAAGTAATATCAATATGTAGCAAATAAATCACTCATTAATATATTAATAAAAAACTCCCTAAAGATACCAAAAAGCACCAAATCAATATTTATGGGGTTTTCATCAGTTTTAAATACTGTTATCAACTTCACGTTATTAATATGTTTATTTTATGTTAACCGCATTAAGAGGCATGATAATAATTCGATTAATACCCAAGGGAATATGATGACTTCACCATTATTCGAGCCTCATCAACAAACATTAATTGATTGCTGCCTAAATACCATTGCTCATATTATTCCGGTTTCCGCATTGGTGTATTACCTCGTGAATGATCATTGCCAGCCAGATAACTACGTTCTTCATGGGATCTCAGCAAAAATGCACGAAGAATATCTCACTTATTTTCACCAATTAGACCCTTTGCACCCTGACCATTTTCGCAGTGATGACTTACGCTTAGTGAGAATGGATTCTGAAATACACCAGCAAAATCAGGCTTTTTTCCATGATTTTATGCAGCCAAATAACATGGCTGATATGGCAGAAATATTTATTCGCCGTAAAAATAAAATTATTGCGGGGATTTCGGTGCTGCGAGACAGCCCATTTAGCCAGCAAGAAATCATGCGATTAAATGCTATCTTGCCTGTCGCTGAACTAATGACATTCGATGTATTACCCGACTCGCTAGTGTCTTATACCCCTAAAGAACAAGAAATCATCCATTTAGTACGGGAAGGCGCAAGTAATAAGCGAATTGCATTATTATTGGGAGTTTCACTATCAACAGTGAAGACCCACTTACGCAATATCTTCACTAAAGCGAATGTGACAAACCGAACCGAGCTTGTATCATCAGGGTTTATCATTCGCCAAGAAAAGCTCTAATTTGTTTAACGACCACCTACGGCATCTATTTTCATCGCTTTCTCGACAATTAATCATTATCCACCTTCTTCATAACTCACGCTTTTACTTTCCCTGTATTGAAATACAAAAAACCCGGCACGATGGCCGGGAAATGTTGATTAATTAAATATAAATCGAACACTAATAACGCACCATGACAGATTTTAACTCTGTGTAATACTCAATAAAGGCGCTACCAAATTCACGGCCAATACCCGATGATTTAACACCACCAAATGGGACTGCTGGGTCAAGGAAGGTATGCATATTCACCCATACGGTTCCCGCTTCAATGCGCGAAATCATACGCATCGCTTTACTGAGATCATTTGTCCATAAACTCGCAGCTAAACCAAATGGAGTGCTATTCATCATCTCAATAAGTTCTTCTTCATCATCGTAGCTTAAGAAAGTCCCTATTGGCCCAAATGTTTCCTCTTTCATCAATACATCATTTGGGCTATTAGCACGAATAATGGTTGGAGGCACAAAATACCCAGCACCTGCAATGGGCTGACCACCATAAATAATTTCACTGCCATCTTGGCGAGCTTTTTCAAACAGACCTAAGATTTTTTCATAGTGCGCTTTATTTGCCAGCGGCCCCATTTCGGTTGTTTCATCTAATGGAGAACCCACTTTCATCGCAGACAAACGTGTTTTTAGTTCCGCTAATACTTCATCCATCAATTTAGAGGGAATATAGAACCGCTCAGCAGCCGCACAAATTTGCCCTTGGTTTAGATATCCCGCTTCAATAATCCCATTAACAATTTTTTCAACCGGTAGGTCAGCTAAGAATGCAGCGCCGTTTTTCCCACCAAGTTCAAGTGTGACTCGGGTTAATTTACCTTCCATCGCTGAGCGCCCTACCGCCAGACCTGTTGGTACTGAACCCGTAAATGTCACTTTAGAACAAAGTGGATGATGAATCAGTGCAGGCCCAACTTCACGACCACCACCATTCACGATATTAATTACACCGTCAGGTACCCCTGCCTCTTTCGCTAATTCCACCACCCTTAGCATAGTTAGCGGGGTAAATTCACTTGGTTTCAACACAATCGTGCAACCGCATGTTAAAGCGGCGGCTAATTTCCAAATGGAAATCATGATCGAAAAATTCCAAGGAATGATACCGGCGACAACGCCAACGGGTTCACGCTGAGTAAATGCAGAATATTTCTCACCATTAAAAGAAGGCAATGAGACATTCAATGTCTCTCCACTGATTTTTGTCGCCCAACCGGCAAAATAACGCAAGAACTGGGCAGATGAGCCCACTTCAAGAAAACGAGATAATTGAATGGTTTTACCTGAACATAACGTCTCTAGCTGGGCTAATTCTTCAAGGTGTTTTTCAAGTAGGTCAGCAAGGCGGTTTAAGCAATTCCCTCTTTCCATTGGTGTGGTATTTGCCCAAACCCCTTTAAATGCGGTATGAGCCGCATCCATTGCGGCATCAACTTCTGCTAAAGTCCCTTCTTTTACTTTAGCAATAACCTGTTCAGTGGCAGGGTTAACAACATCAAAAAAAGTATCGCCCTTGCCAGAAACCGGTAACCCGTTGATAAAATGGCCGTGTTGACGCTTCAAGAACTCGCTGACTTCTGGTAATAGGGTTAACTCACTCATTGTTATCACTCCACTCAATAGAAACTAATTAGGCATTTACACAAGCTAGGTAATGTTTTACGAAGCGTGGTGTATCAATTTCCCATAAAACTTCGGTACCTTTAGCAGCAAACCATGTATCGCCTTTATGGTATTCAACCGTCACACCGGTTTTCACATCCGTTAACTTCACCGAACCTTCATGGACTGTCGCCATTTCATCAAATGGATACACCATTTTGAACTTACCTTTAGTGCAAGCAAAAATACCACAGGTTAGATTATCCGTTGGTTCACCGTGGATCATCGCAACACTCGCTTGAGGATCGCCTTCAACAACCACAGAACCTAAATTTGTCACGCTACCAATATTTAATAGTTCTGGCAGTGGTTTGTTTAACAGTAATGGACTAATCATAATTTTTTACCTTTAATCGATTTAAATAAACTAGTTAGGCGGATAACGAATTAACGGCGACCTTGCCAATAACCGGATGTTTGATGCATTATTTTTGCCAGTGAAACAATCACATTACGCATGCTATCTTTACCAATAATATTGGCGTGCGGGATAGAACTCATTAAGTCATAACGATGAGAACCTTCTACCATCCCTTCAGCCAGAACTTTGCACACAATCTGGCTAGGCGTAACACCAAAACCTGAATAGCCCTGCGCATAAAACACATTTTTATGTTGTGGTAATGAACCAATTTGTGGAAATAAATTTGCACTACATGCCATTGGTCCACCCCAAGCTAATTCAATTTTGACATCTTTGAGATAGGGAAAGACTTTTAGCATTAGGTTACGATTCCATGCTTTAAGGTCAGATGGAATGTATTCAAGAAAATGCGTTGAACTGCCGAATAAGAGGCGATTTTCATTCGTCACTCGGTAGTAATCAATAACTGGACGAATATCACTATAAGCACCACGGATTGGGCTAATTTGCTCGATCAATTCATCAGGCAACTCTTCCGTCATTAATTGATATGCATAAGTATTAATGGTCTTAGGGTAAATCGTCGGCTCAAGGCCATTTAAAAATGAATCACAAGCCCACAGCATTTTTTGTGCTTTGACCGTTCCCATCGCAGTTCTAACCTTGATGGTATTACCATACTCAACATTTAATACTTGGCTATTCTCAAATATTTTAGCGCCATATATTTCACTAACCGCTTTCGCTTCACCTAACAATAAGTTCAATGAATGTACATGCCCACCGCCCATGTGTTTGATACCACAGGTATAAGCATCAGAACCAATAATCTGTTTTAGTTCTGAGCCACTGTAAAATTCAATTTCTTCCTCAGGATCGACAGACTTGAAATCTTTTAGCCAACTACGCAAGGTCTTTTCTTGGCGCTTATTGCTTCCTAAGTATGCATAACCACGGCAAAAGTCTGCATCAATATCATATTTAGCGATGCGATCACGCATGATCCCTGCGCCCATATTACTGAGTTTAAAAATTGTTTCTAAACCCTCTGGCCCGACATATTTTTTAATTGCATCGATATCATGACCAATACCCGCCATCACTTGGCCGCCATTACGCCCTGAGCCACCGTAGCCAAGATGCCGTCCTTCCAAAATAGCGATATTGGTAATCCCTTTCTCACACAACTCAAGTGCGGTATGGATCCCAGAAAAGCCGCCACCAATAATCACGACGTCAACATCAAGATCTTCCTTTAATGTAGGAAAACGTAAGTCATATTTCTTAGTCGCAGCATAGTAAGTTAATGATTCTACTTGGTTATTCATTATGGATACCCTGTTTAGTATCTTTCGATAACCTGATTATCTTAACCTTGCATTAACAATTACATATCCCTTTAGGGACATTCGAAACATAAAGTTAACAATTGTGATGCAAGTAGAATATTTAAATTATAATAAAATTTATAAAATCAAAAAAATATAAGATTATAAACAATTAGTTATACAACTATTACCATATTAATAATGATGATTATTAATTGAATTTTAGTTTATTAAGGTCATCTAGACAAAAACAAAAAAATAACGCAGCAATAAAAAAGATAACAGCCATAAAACACTTTTAAATCATTAGGTTAAAATAAATATAAAAGCATATTATACTTAGCTTAACCTATTAATTAATAAGTTAAACAATTCAACCTGTGAATTAATACTTAATTTTTGATAGATATTCTTACGGTGATTTTTCACTTTCCCTAAACTAATGAAAAGTGCCTGTGCAATTTGTGGTGAACCTTTGCCCGCTAAGATTAATTCGACAACTTCACACTCTCTCGGTGTTAACCCAAATCGTGTTTGCATGTCTGTATTTTGGTGGTGATTCGACACCGAAGAAGGAGAAACATCTTTATGAAGTTTGACCATACTACGAATGATATCGAAGGCGTCTTTAAGTGGCGCTTGCGTATATTTTTCCGAGAAAAAAGGCCTATCTTCATTACCAAAAAAAATACCTAACTGCCTATTAGTTGAAATATCTAACAGCAACCCTGCCTCATCACACCACCCTGTTTTACGATAAAAATTGAGATAATAGTCTGTATGATAAAATCCTTTAGGTGCGAGTTCTTTTAGTGTTAATACTTTAGAAGCCCCGCCTTTTTGGATTTCTTGGTAGAATGGGTCCATTAAATAAGCACCTCGTTGATAGATTCTGTTAATACTATCGCTATTACGGCGCTCTACTTTGGAAAGAAATCGAGGTGGAGCTCCTTTTTCAAAGGAGTAAACAATCGCATTATCGAATGCAATAAGTGAAGACAACCATGATAATAAATTAGGATAAAACTGATTAGTTGCAACAGAATCAATAACATCAGGTAATCTTTCTAGATAGTTCTCCATTCTGCCTCCTCAATCATTAAGTCGTTAATAAAACCATCTGGGCGGTTTCATTTATATTGCTTAAAACTACATAAAGAACACATTATCTTTATAAACTCAACACGATTGTTATTAATATGTTAATCACATCACTCTCCATTAGTACCTCCAATGAATAATTTCATTACATTAGCATTCATAAAAATAGAACTTACATCACATAAAAATAAATATACCCATATATTATGTCAATTAAACGTAAATAACCTAATAAATGGAGAAATAATGTCTAACAATAAAATTATTATCGATTGTGACCCCGGCCACGATGATGCAATGGCAATTTTCTTAGCATTAGGCAATTCAAATATAGAGTTACTTGCGGTAACTACAGTCGTCGGAAACCAAACGTTAGATAAAGTTACTCATAACGCACGCGCAATTATGGAATTCGTTAGTGCAAATGATATCCCTATCGCCGCAGGTTGCTCTAGGCCACTAGTGAGAACAATACAGACTGCGCCAGAAGTTCATGGTACAACAGGCCTTGACGGTACTCATCTCCCCGAGCCCAAGCTCCCTATTGATCAGCGCCATGCTGTTGACCTAATTATTGATACACTCAAATCACATCCGCCTAAAACAATTACTCTCGTTCCTATTGGGGGGCTAACAAATATTGCTTTGGCAGTGAGAAAAGCACCTGAAATTGTAGAATTAGTAAAAGAAGTTGTTTTAATGGGAGGAGGCTACCATACAGGCAATCGAACTGCAGTCGCTGAATTCAATATCCTTATAGACCCTGAGGCTGCTCATATTGTGTTTAATGAAACTTGGCCTATCACTATGATTGGGTTAGACCTTACACATCAAGCAAGGCCAGACGACCAAATAATGGAAGCAATTGCAGTGTTAAACACACCTGTAAGTGATTTTGTTGTTGAATCCCTAAATTACTACACTGCAGGTTACCGCAGACGTAATGGCTATACTAACCATGCCCCTGTCCACGACCTATGTGCTGTTGCTTATGTTATCGACCCATCCATAATGGAAACGATTAAAGCTCCGATTGATATCGAACTGCAAGGTGCTTTAACAACGGGTATGACGGTGACTGACTTTCGCCACCCCGCTAAAGCAGATTGCCACACGCAAGTCGCTACAAAGTTAGATAACCCAAAGTTATGGGATATGTTTATTGCTTCTCTAAAGCAATTAGCAAAATAGAAACAAAAAAGGTAGTCTATAAAAATAGCTACCTTTTCAGTAAATTATGATTTGATAATTTCTTTTAGTTTTGTGTAACGTCTAATTAATCGCCATTTTAATTTTACTGTAGTTGCATGCGCCCACACAATTTGCCAATAACCTTTATCAAAAAATAGTTGTACCATTTCCTTCTGTACATCTGGTGATTTGATGGCTAATAGCGCTTGGATCACCCCTAAGCCTTCTTTTCCTACCTGCCATAAACAAGCCGGTGCTTGTTTAACTTGTTCAGGGTAACGCTGGTAAATATTTAACAGCATATCAATAATTTTCAAATAGGTTTTTATCTTACGGACTGAACGTTCATCACCACTCAATGAGTGAGAAACAGATTGGTTATGGATTAAATATCGATAGTATTGTTCATTGATAAATTGCACGCGCTTTGCCACGAGCAACACTTCTGTTGTCCAAGGAATATCTTGGTGATGTAATTTGGGTTCAAAGAAAAACTTGTGTTCGCGCAACATGTCTAAACGATATAAATTCAGCCAAGTTACATGCAAAAACTTGCGAGAGCTTAAGCCAATTTCAAGCCATTCAGGGCCTGAAATGACACCAGTTGACGGGACTTTATTCGGTGGAAAAATTGCCTTTGGGGCATCACCATTAGTGTAAACATAAGTCCCATTACAGGTTGCAACATCGAGATTATTTGATAATGCGATTTCTAATAAGCGCCCATACATTTGTGAACTAATCTCATCATCAATATCAGGGAATGTAATGTATTTCCCGGTGGCCTCAACCATCCCTGTATTGCGAGCAACTGAGACACCTTGGTTTTCTTGATAAAGCACTTTCAAATGTACAAATTTATCTGCATAAGAGTTAATGATGTCTTCACTTTTATCTTTAGAGCCATCATTTACAACAATCAGTTCCCAATTTTCTAATTTTTGTGCGATTAAGCTATCAAAGAACTGAGGTAAAAATTTTTCACCGTTATATACAGCAACGACAATACTCAAAACTGGCTGAGAAGACATGTATTATAACCCTATACCAATCTATTAAAAATTATTTAAAACTAAATAATTAAGCCAAACATAAAGTAAGATAGTAAATAACTGTATGTTATTTTACTAAAATTAATAGTTTAGAAACGAAAAAATCATATTGGTTCCATTGTCATAAAAATTTAATAATTAAAAATTCAGACTTTTCAACTGCAGTGGGATTATCTTATTTGTAAATATGGCTTATGTTGTAGTGAACTAATTATCCATTAACTGACCTAATAAACATTAATGACACCTTAAAAAATATTGAGGATACCCTTGTGGCTGGAAGTAGCTTACTCACATTACTTGATGATATTGCCGCTGTACTAGACGATGTTTCCGTCATGACGAAAATGGCTGCCAAAAAAACCTCTGGGGTTTTAGGTGATGACCTCGCGCTAAACGCCCAGCAAGTCACAGGTGTTCGTGCAGATAGGGAGATCCCTGTTGTTTGGTCCGTTGCTAAAGGGTCATTTATTAATAAATTAATACTTGTTCCTTTAGCGTTATTAATCAGTGCCTTTCTTCCTTGGGCCATCACACCACTACTTATGATTGGTGGGGCCTACCTTTGTTTTGAAGGCGCAGAAAAAATAACTCATAAGCTCTTGCATTCTAACGTAAAAAATACTGTTTCCCAAAACCAGTTACAGTTATCAGAAGAACAACTTAAGGAATTTGAAAGTAAAAAAATCAAAGGGGCTATTCGTACTGATTTTGTTTTATCAGCCGAAATCATTGCTATCACACTAGGCATTGTTTCCACTACCACTTTTATTAACCAAGTGGCCGTACTCTCTATCATTGCTATCGTAATGACTATCGGTGTATATGGCTTAGTTGCAGGGATTGTCAAATTAGATGACTTAGGCTTTTATTTACAGAAGAAAACCTCTTCTTTATTAAAAAAATGTGGTAATTCATTAATTTATGCTACTCCTTATCTGATGAAAACATTATCTGTTGTAGGGACTGCCGCGATGTTTATGGTCGGTGGTGGTATTCTAACCCACGGTATCAGCTATATTTCAGAATGGATTACCGAAATATCGTTTACTGCAACCTTAACACCGATCATTGGTAGTACTATGCAGTTTATCCTACCAACTATAATTAATTTATTTTTTGGACTAGTAACAGGTCTAATCCTTGTTGCGATAATCTCACTATTCAAAAAATTAAAAAAAGCTTAAAACAAAAAGGTAGCTCTATCCATTAGGGCTGCCCTTCTTTCTATCATTGATATGATTATCAAAAATACTTTCGATGTATATTAGTTTACATATTGATTTACTTCGATATTTAAACTGATCTAAATCAAAAGAAACTCATCTTTAATTTACGCTATAATACGTAAATTCACTCACAGCAAAATAAAATTTAATCTTATATATCAATAAATAACACAATAAAACTCAACGGAGAATTTTATTTTCTATTTACTATTCTGTTATAAATCCCAAAAATTACTACCAAAGTAGTATATTTAATATTCAAACCTTTATGAACAATACTAGAAGTATGCATTTTAAGTTCACTAGCACGACTTTTTAAGGAAGTGACACATGCCCACGCTGTATCGTCGATTTTCAATCATTAACCAAGTGATCGGCCTAATGCTACTTATTGCGATCTTAGGAATTATTGGGATGACGATTTCCAATCGAATGATTATAAGTGTGCAAGGTAATGCTCATGCAATAAATAAATCAGGTTCACTACGAATGCAGAGCTACAGATTACTTTCTCTAGTCCCTTTAAATACCCAGAATCAGCGTTATCTCGATGCATTAGAATCTGACCTCATCAGTCCAGAACTGACTCAAGTTGTAAAGATCGAAAATTTAACGCTTCAATTTGATGAACTCTACAATTACTGGCTACATATCTTGAAACCCTCATTAATGGAAGCAAATGCCCCTAATGATGCAAGATACGAAGTTATATCATTTGTAAGTAAACTAGATGAATTAGTTCATAACATTGATGAGAAAACGGAAAGAAAGATTGCTTATGTTGCCATGACACAACTGATTTTTATCAGTTTAGTATTCTTATTACTGATGGGAACTATCTGGCACCTGAGAAAAAAAATTTATTACCCATGGGTTAAATTATTATCAATGGTCAATGCGATTGGACGAAAAGATTTTAGCCAACGCTACCCTAAAAATAATAGGCAAGATGAATTAAATGCGCTAGGAGAAACTCTGAACCAGATGTCAGATGAATTAGCGCTAAGTTATCATCAGCTTGAAGAAAGAGTCGCAGAAAAAACTGCAGACTTAATCACAAAAAATAAGGTGTTATCTTATTTATATCAATCAAACCAAATCCTTCATTCCTCGGATCCCCTCTACTTGCGATTACAAAAAGTTCTTATTGAACTAGAAAACATTACCATACTCAAAAATCTGAGTTTACGGTTGTATGAAGAAAGCAATGAAGCATATTTTCATGAAATATGCTGCCATTCAACCGGGTTATCTGAAGCGAAGACAAAGCAACTAAAACAACAAGTCAAAACCGAGAAACCTCTTAGCTTGCAATGGGATTTATCAGACAATATGCATCGTTATGGCATTATTATTGGTGAGATTGAAGATAATCAAATACTTTCAGATGAACAAAACAATCTCGTTTCTGTTTTAGCAAAACAAATTTCTGGCATGTTAGCAATGGAACACCAAATAGAACAACAGCAACAGTTGCTTATCATGGATGAACGTTCTGCTATTGCCAGAGAACTCCATGACTCTATCGCCCAGTCTCTATCTTGCTTGAAGATGCAAATTAGTTACCTGCAATTACAATCTGAACCATTACCAGAAAAGCCACAACAGTTGTTAACGGAAATGCGCAGCGAGATTAATACCGCATATAGTCAATTGAGAGAGCTATTAACCACATTTAGGCTTAAATTAACGGAGCCAGGTCTGCTCCCCTCATTAGAAAGTACCATTAATGAATTTAGCGAACGTATGGGGTATAAAATAGACTTAAATTACGACCTACCCGCAAAAAGTATTTCACCGCATCAATCTATTCATATTATACAAATAGTCCGAGAGGCATTAACCAATATTTTAAAACATGCTAATGCAAAATGGGCTGAGGTTTCATTAAACCAGTATGATGGTATTGTGACTATTATAATTACTGACGATGGTACAGGGATCACGTCAAATACTGATAAACTTAATCATTATGGGCTTATTATTATGAGAGAAAGAGCATTAAGCCTTAATGGCAACTGTTGTATTACACCTAGGCCTCAAGGTGGAACAGAGGTAAAAGTTACCTTCCCTTTATCTGACGCTTAACATACCGGAAAAATCATCTATGGAAAATACAAATATAGTGAACGAAAAATCAACTATTCTACTTATTGATGATCATCCGATGCTAAGAAATGGAGTCAAACAATTGATTAGTTTGGAACCTTCATTACAAGTTATCGGTGAAGCGGGAGATGGTAAAACAGGTATCCAAATCGCTGAAGAGCAAGATCCTGACCTTATCTTACTGGATCTCAACATGCCAGGCATGAATGGTTTTGAAACTCTTGATGAACTTAGGAAGCGAGAGCTGTCAGGTAGAATTATTCTTTTTACCGTTTCTAACTATAGTGATGATTTAGTCAATGCACTAAAAAGAGGTGCAGATGGTTATTTACTAAAAGATATGGAACCTGAAGAGCTTATCGTAGCCCTTAAAGAAGCAGCAAGCGGTAAGTTAGTTGTCAGCCCAACATTAGCATCTGTACTTGCTGAATCACTAAGAGATAACACCACACAGGATGACAATAATATTGCTTCATTGACACCAAGAGAAGCCGATATTTTAGAACTGATCTCTCAGGGTTTATCAAATAAAATGATAGCTCGTAAACTAGATATTGCAGAAAGCACAGTAAAAGTACATGTTAAACATTTACTTAAAAAACTCAATTTAAAATCAAGGGTCGAAGCTGCAGTTTGGGTTTTACAACAAAAATAATTTTATACTCGCAGCTATATAACCTTATGATAGCTGCGAGTAAAAAATAATTATATTCATTAGTAAATAGCTCTAATATGCAAACTTATATTTTTAATTATACTAAACTACTGAAATCATTTTTATGAAGGAAAATAATATAAATGGAAGATGAATTAATTTTAGTAAATGAACATGATGAACCTATTGGTGTTATGTCTAAATTATTGGCGCATCAACTCGGTCATCTGCACCGAGCATTTTCAGTATTTATTTTTAATGAGCAAAATGAGCTACTAATTCAGCAACGAGCTCTTCATAAATATCATTCAGCTGGGCAATGGGCAAATTCTTGCTGTAGTCATCCTAAACCTAATGAAGATACTCAGAAAGCCGCTGAACGTAGACTTCAAGAGGAGCTAGGCTTTGTCACTTCATTAACGCATATAGGTTCCTTAATTTATAAAGCTGATGTTCAGGGAGGATTAATTGAACATGAATATGACCATATCTTTATTGGACATTATAACAAGAATATCCAACCAAATAGAGAAGAAGTCTCATCTATAAGGTGGGTAAATATTACTCAATTAAAACAAGAGATCCTTCTTAATCCTGAAGTTTTCACACCGTGGTTTAAAAAAATATTGGAAGAATTTCCTTTATTAGATTTCAAATAAATATGTTTTATCATATTTTTATTTATAACTTAATTTTCTAACCTTGCACTTTAATTATAAAAATATTTATCTAAACCTAGAAATATTATAAAAAACACATTATAGATGAGAAATAATTTAATTAATTATTCTTAATATCATTAATTAATAATAGCACTAGTTTAATTTCAGGGTAGAAGCATGATAAATTTGTTAATATTTAATATTTTACCATCCTCAATAATAAATATTATTCTTCCCTTTAATTTATCAAATACATTCTATTTATCAGTAAACTTCCCTTATATTATTCTATTTATATAATAAGTAATCATATAAAATTCACTACAACCTTGTTCACTATATTTTTTGATTCTACTACCAGATATCGTTTAATTACCATACCAAATGAGTTGTTACTCACTACTTTATATCTGCTAAATACATTCCCCATTTCAATACATTAGCAATAAATTACCTATTCTATGGTATACAATGTTATGTATTTAAACGTCCAACTCCCCGTCACTAGTGAGCTGTTACTCACTACTTTATATCTGCTAGAGACATTCCCCATTTCAATACATTAACAATAAATTACCTATTCTATGATATACAATGCTATGTATTTAAACGTCCAACTCCCCATCACTAGTGAGCTGTTACTCACTACTTTGCATCACACACTCTCATTAATGATGGTGATAGATAGAGGGGAGCCCCAAGAGTAGCTAAAAAAGATGAAGAGACGTGTAATACATCGTCTAATGAGAAAGTAAGCGATAAAAAAGGAATTAAAATTAGGGAGTAAAGCATTAAGGAACTGAGGAACTAAAGCTTAGGCCCCCCTCCTAATCTCAACACCCACTGTTTTTCTTTTTTTCTCCAAACGCAAAAAAGCCACCCAATGGGTGGCTTTCTCACTAATTTAATGTCTGGCAGTTCCCTACTCTCACATGGGGAGACCCCACACTACCATCGGCGCTACGGCGTTTCACTGCTGAGTTCGGCATGGGGTCAGGTGGGACCACCGCGCTATTGCCGCCAGACAAATTCTGTTTGTTCACGTTTAGCTCAACACACTTTCGGTATTTGCTAAACCTAAACTTCAATCTTGAACAAGCTGCTGTGTCCTTCACCTTCCGGCTTCTCACTTCTCGAAAACAACTCTATCTCTCTAAAACACCTTCGGTGTTGTCAGGTTAAGCCTCACGGTTCATTAGTATTGGTTAGCTCAACGTATCGCTACGCTTACACACCCAACCTATCAACGTCTTAGTCTTAAACGTTCCTTTAGGACCCTTAAAGAGTCAGGGAAGACTCATCTCAAGGCAAGTTTCCCGCTTAGATGCTTTCAGCGGTTATCTCTTCCGCACTTAGCTACCGGGCAATGCCATTGGCATGACAACCCGAACACCAGTGGTGCGTCCACTCCGGTCCTCTCGTACTAGGAGCAGCCCCTTTCAATCTTCCAACGCCCACGGCAGATAGGGACCGAACTGTCTCACGACGTTCTAAACCCAGCTCGCGTACCACTTTAAACGGCGAACAGCCGTACCCTTGGGACCTACTTCAGCCCCAGGATGTGATGAGCCGACATCGAGGTGCCAAACACCGCCGTCGATATGAACTCTTGGGCGGTATCAGCCTGTTATCCCCGGAGTACCTTTTATCCGTTGAGCGATGGCCCTTCCATTCAGAACCACCGGATCACTAAGACCTACTTTCGTACCTGCTCGAGCCGTCACTCTCGCAGTCAAGCTGGCTTATGCCTTTGCACTAACCGCATGATGTCCGACCATGCTTAGCCAACCTTCGTGCTCCTCCGTTACTCTTTGGGAGGAGACCGCCCCAGTCAAACTACCCACCAACACTGTCCGCACCCCAGATAATGGGGCAACGTTAGAACATCAAACATTAAAGGGTGGTATTTCAAGGTTGGCTCCATGCAGACTGGCGTCCACACTTCAAAGCCTCCCACCTATCCTACACATCAAGGCTCAATGTTCAGTGTCAAGCTATAGTAAAGGTTCACGGGGTCTTTCCGTCTTGCCGCGGGTACACTGCATCTTCACAGCGAGTTCAATTTCACTGAGTCTCGGGTGGAGACAGCCTGGCCATCATTACGCCATTCGTGCAGGTCGGAACTTACCCGACAAGGAATTTCGCTACCTTAGGACCGTTATAGTTACGGCCGCCGTTTACTGGGGCTTCGATCAAGAGCTTCTCCTTACGGATAACCCCATCAATTAACCTTCCAGCACCGGGCAGGCGTCACACCGTATACGTCCACTTTCGTGTTTGCACAGTGCTGTGTTTTTAATAAACAGTTGCAGCCAGCTGGTATCTGCGACTGGCTTCAGCTCCATGAGTAAATCACTTCACCTAATGCCAGCGTGCCTTCTCCCGAAGTTACGGCACCATTTTGCCTAGTTCCTTCACCCGAGTTCTCTCAAGCGCCTGAGTATTCTCTACCTGACCACCTGTGTCGGTTTGGGGTACGATTAATGATAATCTAGAGCTTAGAGGCTTTTCCTGGAAGCGGGGCATGAGCTACTTCATCACCGTAGTGACTCGTCGTCGGACCTCAGCATATAGTGAACCGGATTTGCCTAATTCACCTGCCTACATCCTTAAACCGGGACAACCGTCGCCCGGATAGCCTAGCCTTCTCCGTCCCCCCATCGCAATTATCACCAGTACGGGAATATTAACCCGTTTCCCATCGACTACGCATTTCTGCCTCGCCTTAGGGGTCGACTCACCCTGCCCCGATTAACGTTGGACAGGAACCCTTGGTCTTCCGGCGTGCGGGTTTTTCACCCGCATTATCGTTACTTATGTCAGCATTCGCACTTCTGATACCTCCAGCATGCCTCACAGCACACCTTCACAGGCTTACAGAACGCTCCCCTACCCAACAATATCTAAATATCGCTGCCGCAGCTTCGGTGCATAGTTTAGCCCCGTTACATCTTCCGCGCAGGCCGACTCGACCAGTGAGCTATTACGCTTTCTTTAAATGATGGCTGCTTCTAAGCCAACATCCTGGCTGTCTGAGCCTTCCCACTTCGTTTCCCACTTAACTATGACTTTGGGACCTTAGCTGGCGGTCTGGGTTGTTTCCCTCTTCACGACGAACGTTAGCACCCGCCGTGTGTCTCCCGTGATAACATTCTTCGGTATTCGTAGTTTGCATCGAGTTGGTAAGTCGGGATGACCCCCTAGTCGAAACAGTGCTCTACCCCCGAAGATGAGTTCACGAGGCGCTACCTAAATAGCTTTCGGGGAGAACCAGCTATCTCCCGGTTTGATTGGCCTTTCACCCCCAGCCACAAGTCATCCGCTAATTTTTCAACATTAGTCGGTTCGGTCCTCCAGTTAGTGTTACCCAACCTTCAACCTGCCCATGGCTAGATCACCGGGTTTCGGGTCTATACCCTGCAACTCATTCGCCCAGTTAAGACTCGGTTTCCCTACGGCTCCCCTATTCGGTTAACCTTGCTACAGAATATAAGTCGCTGACCCATTATACAAAAGGTACGCAGTCACCCTGATAAATCAAGGCTCCCACTGCTTGTACGTACACGGTTTCAGGTTCTATTTCACTCCCCTCGCCGGGGTTCTTTTCGCCTTTCCCTCACGGTACTGGTTCACTATCGGTCAATCAGGAGTATTTAGCCTTGGAGGATGGTCCCCCCATATTCAGACAGGATAACACGTGTCCCGCCCTACTCGTCGAGTTCACAACACTAACACCTTCGGATACGGGGCTATCACCCTTTACTGCCGGACTTTCCAGACCGTTCTCCTGATGCTAATGCTGATTAAGACTCTGGGCTGCTCCCCGTTCGCTCGCCGCTACTAGGGGAATCTCGGTTGATTTCTTTTCCTCGGGGTACTGAGATGTTTCAGTTCCCCCGGTTCGCTTCGTTTGACTATGTATTCATCAAACGATAGTGCAACGAATTGCACTGGGTTTCCCCATTCGGAAATCGTCGGTTGTAACGGTTCATATCACCTTACCGACGCTTATCGCAGATTAGCACGTCCTTCATCGCCTCTGATTGCCTAGGCATCCACCGTGTACGCTTAGTCGCTTAACCTCACAACCCGAAGGTGTCTTCTTACAACGAGTGACTGTGCTTCATGATTTCGGCGTTAGTCCGTGCGCGCAATGCTCACGTACGTTAAGTACGCAGCGCTTGCTGTGCGCGGGCTGCCTTGAACTCATGTCGCTCGTCGACTCGATAGTTTAAAGTACACTATTCAAGTTGAGATTTTTGAGAGACTCTCACATTGTTTAAGCGATAAACAATGTGCGTTGTTTTCAATTTTCAGCTTGTTCCAGATTGTTAAAGAGCATAATTGTTAAACCAACTACAATATAATTGGCTTAATCATTATTGGGGACATCGTCTTTCACTCGATATCGGCGCAATTGGCGTCCCCTAGGGGATTCGAACCCCTGTTACCGCCGTGAAAGGGCGGTGTCCTAGGCCTCTAGACGAAGGGGACACGAAAATCACAAAAACTTTTGTGCTTTCATGTAAGTCCTATTCTCTCGAATAAGTCTCCCACGTATAGCCTATTGCTCTACTTTCTATCAGACAATCTGTGTGAGCACTTCACAAAAACACTTCAATGGTAAGGAGGTGATCCAACCGCAGGTTCCCCTACGGTTACCTTGTTACGACTTCACCCCAGTCATGAATCACAAAGTGGTAAGCGCCCTCCCGAAGGTTAAGCTACCTACTTCTTTTGCAACCCACTCCCATGGTGTGACGGGCGGTGTGTACAAGGCCCGGGAACGTATTCACCGTAGCATTCTGATCTACGATTACTAGCGATTCCGACTTCATGGAGTCGAGTTGCAGACTCCAATCCGGACTACGACGTACTTTATGAGTTCCGCTTGCTCTCGCGAGGTCGCTTCTCTTTGTATACGCCATTGTAGCACGTGTGTAGCCCTACTCGTAAGGGCCATGATGACTTGACGTCATCCCCACCTTCCTCCGGTTTATCACCGGCAGTCTCCTTTGAGTTCCCGACCGAGTCGCTGGCAACAAAGGATAAGGGTTGCGCTCGTTGCGGGACTTAACCCAACATTTCACAACACGAGCTGACGACAGCCATGCAGCACCTGTCTCAGAGTTCCCGAAGGCACTAAAGCATCTCTGCTAAATTCTCTGGATGTCAAGAGTAGGTAAGGTTCTTCGCGTTGCATCGAATTAAACCACATGCTCCACCGCTTGTGCGGGCCCCCGTCAATTCATTTGAGTTTTAACCTTGCGGCCGTACTCCCCAGGCGGTCGATTTAACGCGTTAGCTCCGAAAGCCACTCCTCTAGGGAACAACCTTCAAATCGACATCGTTTACAGCGTGGACTACCAGGGTATCTAATCCTGTTTGCTCCCCACGCTTTCGCACCTGAGCGTCAGTCTTTGTCCAGGGGGCCGCCTTCGCCACCGGTATTCCTCCACATCTCTACGCATTTCACCGCTACACATGGAATTCTACCCCCCTCTACAAGACTCTAGCTGACCAGTCTTAGATGCCATTCCCAGGTTAAGCCCGGGGATTTCACATCTAACTTAATCAACCGCCTGCGTGCGCTTTACGCCCAGTAATTCCGATTAACGCTTGCACCCTCCGTATTACCGCGGCTGCTGGCACGGAGTTAGCCGGTGCTTCTTCTGTCGGTAACGTCAATCGTTGATGATATTAGCATCAACGCCTTCCTCCCGACTGAAAGTACTTTACAACCCTAGGGCCTTCTTCATACACGCGGCATGGCTGCATCAGGCTTGCGCCCATTGTGCAATATTCCCCACTGCTGCCTCCCGTAGGAGTCTGGGCCGTGTCTCAGTCCCAGTGTGGCTGATCATCCTCTCAGACCAGCTAGGGATCGTCGCCTAGGTGAGCCATTACCTCACCTACTAGCTAATCCCATATGGGTTCATCCGATAGCGCAAGGACCGAAGTTCCCCTGCTTTGCTCCTTAGAGATTATGCGGTATTAGCTACCGTTTCCAGTAGTTATCCCCCTCTATCGGGCAGATCCCCATACATTACTCACCCGTCCGCCGCTCGTCAGCGAGAAGCAAGCTTCCCCTGTTACCGCTCGACTTGCATGTGTTAGGCCTGCCGCCAGCGTTCAATCTGAGCCATGATCAAACTCTTCAATTAAAAGTAGCTTGATGCTCAAAGAATGTCTTACTGACCGTAACGTTCTTTTGTTCGGCTAACTTTGTCGGCTTCGCATCGCTTCCCCCTCGCCGTACCTAAGTACTGTCTCGGGTTATCTCTGCTCGCCTTCGCGTTATCCTTCCAAAATAAGCGTTACTACCTTATTTCATATATATGAATTAACGTGTTAGTCACTCTTCAAGACTTAAAATCAAATATTTTTTTGATAGTGTCCTGTGAGTGCCCACACAGATTGTCTGATAAATTGTTAAAGAGCGTTGCGACTGAATCTTTCGATTTTTGAACTGGATTTCGTGAATCAGGTCGTTGTCGCGAGGTGTCGTATAATACGTTTTTTATTTAGAAAGTCAAGCATTTATTTTCAACTTTTTCTTTCTCACCTCTGTTATCACTGGGTTATGAAGATTTCTTCTAACCGGTTTGTCGTGACAACGGATGCGCATTATAGGGAGTCGAAAAATTCTCGCAAGTGTTTTTTTGATTTATTTTACCAAGCGATGCTTTATTAAACAAAAAACATAAAATAACTACATTTTGTTGAAATTACGACCTACAAACTATCAAATTCAGTTGCGAATTCGGCTACCTTTTCCCAATTAGTATATTCAACTTCTGTTTTTGGGTCGGTTGGGCCATCTGTCATTTTCATAATTAGGCGGATCATCATTCTATCAAACCATGTATAACGAGGGTAAAACAGTGCTCCGGCAAAAACAGATTTCAATGTTGGCTTCCAAGGGCACGCTTCTAAAAACTTCCGCGTATATGCGTTAGTTTCTACTGTATTCTTACCTTCTTTTCTTGCCGTCAAATTTACAGCAAAAAAACCTGTTTTCATTGAGTTCAATTGATTTTGATGGGAGGTCACAAAACGTTGTAGTTTTTTATTGAAATGCCCATAACGAATGGATGCTCCTACCAATACTTTATCGTAACCTGATAAATTAAGCTGTTGGTCAGTATTTAAATCACGAATATCGCATTCACGACCTGAATTCCTCAGTTGTTCTGCTATTTTTAAAATAATTTTTTTAGTTTGCCCATCCGTACTGGAATGTAAAAGTAAATAGCTCATTATTGTTCCTAGATTATTATCATTTCTATATAGGTAATATTATTTATTAGTTGCGCTCGACTATTCACGCCAAAAAGTGGGAGTCAGTAACACTAATAAAGTGAAAACCTCTAAGCGCCCAAATAACATAGTCACCACTAGAATCCATTTCCCAGCTGGATTCATTGATGTGAAGTTATCTGCGACAGTCCCAAGACCTGGTCCCAAGTTATTGAGTGTGGTCGCTATTGCTGAGAACGCAGAAAACTCATCAACACCTGTTGCGATCAGCAATAATAAGCTAACAACAAAAACAAGTGCATAGGCAGAAAAGAACCCCCAAACGGCTTCAATTATTCTTTCTGGTAATGCTCTTTGCCCCAGTTTGATTGTGTAGACTGCATTTGGGTGAACTAGGCGCTTTAACTCACGCGAGCCTTGTAAGAAAAGTAACAATATACGAATAACTTTTAACCCACCACCTGTCGAGCCTGCACATCCACCAACGAATGCGGCGCACAATAGCAGCATAGGTAAAAAAAGAGGCCATCCCGAAAAGCTATCCGTTGTAAAACCAGCCGTCGTTGCCATTGAAACAACTTGGAAGAAGGCTTGGTCAAGCGTTTGACCAAAACTACTATAAACAGAATGAAACATAAGCACTAAAGTACAAATGACCACTAAGACAAATTGGAAACTTATGAACATTCTAAATTCAGGATCGCGCCAATAAATCCCTAAACTACGTCCAGTTAATACTGCAAAGTGCAAACCGAAGTTACAACCAGAGATAATCAGGAAAATACCAATAATAGTGTTAATCGCAGGGCTGTTGAAATAACCAATACTGGCATCATGAGTTGAAAACCCACCGATAGCAATGGTTGAAAAGCTGTGAGAAATGGCATCAAAAACATCCATTCCGGCTATCCATAAAGCCACCGCACAAGCAATTGTGAGTAGTACATAGATAAGCCATAATGTTTTTGCCGTCTCTGCAATACGAGGGCGCATTTTATTGTCTTTCAAAGGACCCGGCATTTCTGCGCGGTATAGCTGCATTCCCCCAACGCCCAAAAGCGGTAAGATTGCAACAGCGAGTACAATTATCCCCATCCCCCCAAGCCATTGAAGCATTTGCCGATAAAACAAAATAGCTTTGGGCAAGGAATCAAGCCCTGTTAGCGTTGTCGCACCAGTTGTAGTCAAGCCTGAAAAAGATTCAAAAAAAGCATCAGTTACCGAAAGATTGGGCTTTTCCGAAAAAATAAACGGCAATGCCCCAACGCTTCCCAGCACAGTCCAAAATAAAACAACAATAAGAAAACCTTCTTTTGCTTTAAGTTCGTGCCGACTATTACGGGTTGGTAGCCACAAAAAAAGGCCAATTAGCAAAGCAGTGACAAAAGTCTGGCTAAAAGCTCGCCCTGCACCATCACGATAAATTAGCGCAACAATACCAGGAATAACCATGGTAAAAGAAAAGATGATGACAAGCAGCCCGACTATACGGGTTATTGCACGAAAATGCATTCGGCAGGTTCCTTGATAAAACTGTTTACTATTCCGATTCTGGCGTGAGCGTTAAGGCTCCACGACTTACATCGCGTAATTTATCATTGACCTCCTGCTCAAGAGTAGCAGGAATTGCAATTTGTAAAGAGACAGTTTCATTATAATCACTGTGCAAAACCGTGCCATTCACTTGAACAAGCAGTTGTTCAATTGCATTAATCAATGAATAGTCACACTCTAAGTTAAAGATTTTTTGTGGTACTTTTGTCTTTGTGGGTAATATTTTTAATGCTTGCTGGGCACCATTTCCATAGGCTTTAACGAGCCCCCCCGTCCCTAGCTTTATTCCACCAAAATAACGCACGACGACACAGGTAACCTCCCCTAGGTTGCTACCTAATAGTTGCGCCATAATGGGCTTTCCTGCTGTTCCTGTCGGTTCCCCGTCATCAGAGAACCCTAACTTTTGTGAATCATCAGGCCGACCAGCAACAAATGCCCAGCAATGGTGCCGGGCATCTGGGTATTGAGTTTTAATTGATTGAATATAATCTTTTGCCGCTTCAATACCATCTGTATGAGCTAAATACGTAATAAATTGGCTTTTTTTGATCTCTTCTGTAAAAGAAATAGTTTCAGCCGGTATTAAATAAGGTTTCATTAACGTAAATGTAAGTCTCGAGTCATATTTTCAATACGATTTGCGTGGATCACAATATTATCTTCAATACGAATACCACCGTAAGGTTTGAAGAACTCGATTTTATCCCAATTAAAGTGCTGGCTAAACTCCCCATTTCTCCATTCAGATAATAGAGATTCAATGAAGTAGAGCCCAGGCTCAATAGTTAACACCATTTTAGGTTCTAAAACACGAGTACAACGCAAGAATGGATACATTTTAGGAGCTGCGAGATGAGTACCACTATCATCTTGCATAAAACCTGCAGCATCATGAACTTGTAACCCAAGTGGATGGCCTAAACCATGAGGTAAAAATGGCGTTGTTAAGCCACTTTCCACCATCGACTCTTCGCTAATACCTTTAACAATATCATTTTTAATCAGTATCTTAGCAATCCTATGATGCATATCCACGTGATAATCAGTATAGCGGACACCTGCCTTAATCGTATCAATTAAAGCAAGCTGCTCTGTGTTGACATCTGCAACCAATTCAGCAAATTCGTCTTTACCTTTCGCCGCATAAGTTCTCGTAATATCAGCAGCATAGCCATTATATTCAGCGCCTGCATCAATAAGAAAACTGCGTAATTCGTTCGGCACAGTTTGCTGTAGTTTTGTGTAATGTAATACCGCCGCATTTTCATTCAGCGCAACAATGTTACCATAAGGCACATTGGTATCTCGATGACCGGTAGATTGTAAGTAACTGACATTAATATCAAATTCGCTCATACCTGCACGGAACGCCTCCAGAGCCGCAATGTGCCCATTTACGGCCATTTTTTGAGCTTCACGCATGCAGTAAAGTTCATAATCTGTCTTATAAGAGCGATGATAATGATAGTAATCTAAAACCGATTTGGGATTAATATTATGCAGAGAAATCCCTAAAGACTCGGCTCTTTCTGCTGATGAGCCTATGTAAGCAACATTTTCTTTTGAAATATTAGCAAGAAACGTTTTGATGTCATCCGCATTTTTTAAATGGATTAATTCAATATCTTTAGTCCAAAAACTGTTCGGTAATGACTCAACACTATGCCAATAGTCAACAGGGGAATAAAACCATAGCTTAGGTTTATTTACGCCATCAACTAATAACCATGAATGTGGAACATCGGTGACAGGTACCCACGCTTTAAAATGAGGGTTAACTTTAAACGGATAGTCGCTATCATCAAGAAAGATGCGTAGCGGTTCACCTGAATGAATCAATATGGCATCTAATTCGCTGCGCTGTAAAACTTTCTGAGTTCTGTTTTGTAACATTTTAATGTGTTCAGCGTAGAGTGCAGTCAGTTTTTCCATTTCCTTCAACCTTTCAGCATTAATTAGAAAAATTAAGCTTATCACGTTCTGTTATTAACGGATATGCACTCTGTTGCAAACTCATAATAATCAATTGATATATAATGAATTTATCATCTAAAACATTAATTATTTCACTTAATTGCTGTGACCAACCTTCCATTTTTGTTATTAAAAGTTTGCAATTAATTAACATTCTAGTCACACTCAACCCATCTGGTCGTACCAGATAACATTACCACGTAGAGGAGAGCAGAATGCTTTATCAAAGTGACACTATTTATATTCAATGGTTGAAACAAGGGATTGCAGAACTGGTTTTTAATTCACCAGGGCCAATTAATAAATTGGATACCCACACCGTTGCTTCACTTGATGAAGCCGTGTCTGTTCTTGAGCAACAAACCGAGCTGCAAGGTGTAATTTTCCGTTCTGATAAACCCGCTTTTATTGTTGGCGCTGATATCAAAGAGTTTCTGTCACTCTTTGAAGCATCAAAAGAAACACTAAGTGATTGGTTACACTACGCTAACAGTATATTTAATCGTATTGAAGACCTGCCTGTTCCAACGATTTGCGCCATTAATGGCTATGCACTAGGTGGTGGTTGTGAATGTGTTTTATCCACTGATTTTCGTATCGCCTCCCCTGATGCCCGAATTGGGCTTCCTGAAACGAAACTTGGGATCATGCCTGGCTTTGGTGGGTCTGTTCGGCTACCTCGATTAATTGGTTTGGATAGCGCATTAGAAATTATTACTGCGGGTAAAGATATCGATGCCTCTCAAGCTTTAAAACTTGGCCTTATTGATGCCGTTGTTAATACAGAAGCTCTCGCACAATCAGCGCTACAACTCATTGAATCTGCAATCACCGGAGCCTTCAATTGGCAGCAAAAACGCCAACCTAAACTTAGCCCTCTGCAATTGAAACCTATTGAGCAAACGATGAGTTTCAATGTCGCTAAGGGAATGGTGTATAAGGTTGCAGGCAAACACTATCCAGCCCCTATGGCGGCTGTGAATACAATAGAAAAGGCAGCAAATTGTACCCGCGATGAGGCCCTGAAGCATGAAACAGCCGCATTTGTTCCTCTAGCGCATAGTGATGTTGCACATGCGTTAGTGAGTATTTTTCTAAATGACCAACAAGTTAAGTCAAATAGTAAAAAGATCGCACAACGTATTGAGATTCCAACACATGCCACCGTATTAGGCGCAGGAATTATGGGCGGAGGCATTGCTTATCAGTCTGCCAGCAAAGGCGTACCTGTTTTAATGAAAGATATTAATGTTAAGTCATTAGAATTAGGGATTGAAGAGGCACAAAAGCTATTAAATAACCAATTTGAGCGTGGAAAAATTACAGCTGTAAAAATGGCGGCGACCTTATCATCTATTCATCCTTCATTATCTTACAATGGCATAGAAGATAGCCAAATCGTCGTTGAAGCCGTTGTTGAGAGCCCTAAAGTCAAAGCTGCTGTATTATCTGAAGTTGAGTCCTTAGTAACAAGTGAAACTATACTGGCTTCAAATACATCAACTATTCCAATTTCAACCCTCGCTAAATCACTAAAGCGCCCAGAAAATTTCTGCGGAATGCACTTTTTTAACCCTGTGCATCGAATGCCATTAGTCGAAATTATTCGCGGAGAACAAACTTCTGATAACACTGTTGCTAAGGTTGTTGCCTACGCCAATAAAATGGGGAAAACCCCTATTGTTGTCAATGACTGCCCTGGCTTCTTTGTTAACCGAGTACTTTTTCCTTACTTTGCTGGCTTTAACTTACTGTTACAAGATGGGGCTGACTTTAGAGAAATAGATAAAGTCATGGAAAAAGAGTTTGGCTGGCCAATGGGGCCTGCTTATCTTCTTGATGTGGTTGGTATTGATACTGCTTTTCATGCAGAACAAGTTATGGCTCAAGGTTTTCCTGAACGTATGGGAAAAAAAGGCAAAAATGCCATTGATGTGATGTATGAACAACAACGTTTTGGCCAAAAAAATGGCCAAGGGTTTTATCAATATGAAAAAGATAAAAAAGGGAAACCGAAAAAAGTTGATGACCCTAGGACTGATGAACTACTAGCTACTATTTGTCCAACAAAGCGCTCATTCACCAAAGAAGAAATTATTGCTCGAATGATGGCTCCCATGATTAACGAAGTGGTTCGTTGCTTAGAGGAAGGTATTATTCAAAGCCCTTCAGATGCAGATATTGCTTTGGTCTATGGTTTAGGTTTCCCGCCATTTAGAGGCGGAGTGTTCTGCTATTTAGATACCTTAGGTAGCCAGTCTTACTTGAAAACGACGGAATCTTTGCAGCACTTAAGCCCGCTATATCACGCACCTAGTGGCTTAAAAGAAAAAGCGGCTACCAATGCAAGATATTACCCACAGCCACCTGTCGTGGCGATTGATGTCAAAAAAGTTGCGAGAGGTTAATTTTATGGAAAATGTCGTCATTATTGATGGAATACGTACACCAATGGGCCGTTCAAAAGGTGGGGTATTTCGCCATGTTAGAGCTGAAGACCTTTCTGCACACCTCATGAATGCAATTTTTGAACGTAATCCAAACGCAAGTAAAAAAGAATTGGATGACATTATCTGGGGTTGTGTTCAGCAAACACTGGAGCAAGGGTTTAATATTGCTAAAAATGCAGCATTGCTCACGGATATTCCTCATACCGTTCCTGCAGTTACAGTAAACCGCCTTTGTGGTTCATCAATGCAAGCAATACACGATGCAAGCCGGTTAATTATGACTGGTGATGCTAAATCAGTACTCATTGGTGGAGTGGAGCATATGGGTCACGTACCAATGACTCATGGTATAGATTTCAACCCTAAGCTGACTTTGCACGTTGCTAAAGCCGCAGGCGCTATGGGTCTAACCGCTGAAATGCTTGCCAAAATGTATAAGATTAGCCGAGAAGAGCAAGATGCGTTTGCATTAAGGTCTCACCAACTTGCTGCCTTAGCGACGGAAAAAGGGAAATTCAATAACGAAATCGTCCCAATTAGTGGCCATGATGCCACTGGTAACCTCATTTCAGTCAATTATGATGAAGTGATTCGTTTTGATGCAAATCTCCAAGGTTTAGCCGCTCTTCGCCCCGCTTTCGACCCTGTTAGTGGAACGGTAACTGCAGGTAATTCATCAGCTCTTTCTGACGGTGCAGCTGCGATGTTACTGACCAGCGAAAGTTATGCCACTCAGCAAGGCATTAAGCCTCGAGCTAAAATACGTGCGATGGCTGTTGTTGGCTGCGACCCATCAATCATGGGGTTTGGGCCAGTGCCAGCAAGTGAACTGGCTTTGAAACGTGCAGGGCTAACTTTAAATGATATTGATATTATTGAATTAAATGAAGCTTTCGCCGCGCAATCTATCGCATGCCTAAAAGGCTTGAATCTATCAGAAAATCAATTAGATGATAAAGTAAACCTCTGCGGGGGAGCGATTGCGCTGGGGCATCCTTTGGGGTGTTCAGGGGCAAGGATTTCAACCGCATTGCTTAATCAATTAGAACAAAACGATAAACAATTTGGTTTAGCTACGATGTGCATCGGGTTCGGCCAAGGTATTGCTACAATTATTGAGCGTGTTTAACAGTTTATTTTTAGTTTTCGCAAACATTGTATTTGTCGATGTTCCCGCCTAGTCAGGGGCGGGTTTTTTTTACCCTTTTGCCTAAATAGCGACAATAGCGACAACAAGTATATTGAGACTATCGATAAGCTGCCAGTAAATACCCCTTATAGGTGCCTACAAAAGCCTGTGGCTAGGGCTAATGAGCGAAGCCATCACCCCTATAATTTGGACTCATGTGGTTTTCATGCAAAACCTACAACAAGTTTAACCCTCATAGTTCGGATTGTAGGTAGGCGGCAAGTGAATAAGACCCTAGGAGCATACACAAGTATGTGACTAGGGCGAATGAATGAAGCCAACCCCCTACAACTTGAACTAGCCTGTTTTCACGCAAAACCTACAACAAGTTTAACCCTCATAGTTCGGATTGTAGGTAGGCGGCAAGTGAATAAGACCCTAGGAGCATACACAAGTATGTGACTAGGGCGAATGAATGAAGCCAACCCCCTACAACTTGAACTAGCCTGTTTTCACGCAAAACCTACAACAAGTTTAACCCTCATAGTTCGGATTGTAGGTAGGCGGCAAGTGAATAAGATCCTAGGAGCATACACAAGTATGTGACTAGGGCGAATGAGCGAAGACAACACCCCTACAATTTGAACTTATGTGGTTTTCATGCAAAACCTACAACAAGTTTAACCCTCATAGTTCGGATTGTAGGTAGGCGGCAAGTGAATAAGACCCTAGGAGCATACACAAGTATGTGACTAGGGCGAATGAGCGAAGACAACCCCCCTACAATTTGAACTTATGTGGTTTTCATGCAAAACCTACAACAAGTTTAACCCTCATAGTTCGGATTGTAGGTAGGCGGCAAGTGAATAAGACCCTAGGAGCATACACAAGTATGTGACTAGGGCGAATGAGCGAAGACAACACCCCTACAATTTGAACTAGGACGGGTTAAATGAATTCGTAAGCATCACCAAATAACTGCTCCGATTTAGCTCCGCGTTCATTACAAAACCGTTCTCTGGCTATTTTGGCCATTTCAAAACGACCTGCAATATAGATATCATGGCTTGATAAGTCACCAAAATCCTCAAGCACTGCACTAAGAACCGTTCCTGTCCTTCCTCGCCATAGTTCATCTGGCTGTTCTACAACAGGGGTGATCTTTAAATTAGGATAACTTTCACTAAGCGCCTGTAGTTCACCAAGATCATATAAGTGCTCCAATTGACGACCGCCCCAATAGAAAGTTATGTCACGATTTGGGTTTTCAGCTAATGCCGCTAGCAATACAGAGTGGGTATAGGAAAAACCTGTTCCACCTGCAATTAAAATCATTGCGTTACTGCTATTTTCCCGAAACCAAGCTTTACCGTGAGGAATGTCAATATTTATACGTTTTTGATCCAAAATTCGATCCATTACAGCCATTGCGTATAAATTAATCTCAGAAGCACCAATATGTAATTCAATCGTTTCTTTATTATTTGGGGTAGAAGCCATTGAGAATGGTCGTTTGTCACGCTCATCCATCACGACCATCAAATATTGGCCTGCTTTAAAATGAAAAGGACCATCTGGCAACAAAATCACCCGATAAACCGTATCCGTGATAGATTCAACAGATGTTACTTTACAGCTTAAAGTTGCCATGGTTTCCCTCTTATTTTTTATCAAAAATATTTAATTGTTCCCAAATATCATCAATGCGAGATTTAACGCTCTCTGTCATTACGATAGGACGCCCCCACTCACGATCTGTCTCACCTGGCCATTTATTGGTAGCATCAAGCCCCATTTTTGAACCTAATCCTGAGACAGGAGAAGCGAAGTCGAGATAATCTATGGGTGTGTTTTCCATCATCACCGTGTCACGAGCTGGGTCCATTCGTGTGGTAATTGCCCAGATAACATCTTTCCAGTCTCGTGCATTAATATCATCATCACAAACAATAACAAATTTAGTGTACATGAATTGGCGCAGGTATGACCAGACCCCCATCATGACCCTTTTGGCATGTCCTGCATATTGTTTTTTCATTGTCACTACAGCAAGACGGTATGAACATCCTTCTGGTGGAAGATAAAAATCAACAATTTCAGGAAATTGCTTTTGAAGAATAGGGACAAGGACCTCGTTTAACGCTTCGCCTAATACTGCAGGCTCATCGGGTGGTCTTCCTGTATAAGTTGAGTGATAAATTGCATCGCGGCGTTGAGTCACATGAGTCACGGTAAATACAGGGAAAGTATCGATTTCATTATAGTAACCAGTATGGTCACCATAAGGGCCTTCAGGGGCCATTTCGCCCGGCTCAATATACCCTTCTAAAATAATTTCGGCGCCTGCGGGAACTTCGAGGTCATTCGATATGCATTTAACAACCTCAGTCTTATTACCGCGCAGTAACCCCGCAAAAGCATATTCTGATAATGTGTCCGGGACTGGTGTGACCGCGCCTAAAATGGTTGCGGGGTCTGCGCCAAGTGCGACAGCAACAGGAAATTTTTCGCCTGGATGAGCTTGGCACCATTCTTGAAAATCCAAAGCACCACCGCGATGGGATAGCCAACGCATAATGACTTTATTTTTTCCAAGAACTTGCTGACGATAAATACCTAAATTTTGCCTTTCTTTATGAGGACCTTTAGTGACTGTCAGCCCCCATGTAATTAAAGGCGCTGCATCTTCTGGCCAACAATGCATAACAGGGATCTTTGTCAGATCGACGTCTTCACCGGCCCAAATTTGTTCCTGACAGGCAGCCGAACTTAACCGTTTAGCTGGCATATTCAGAACTTGTTTAAATTTTGGAAGCTTATCAAAGAGGTCACGGAAACCTTTTGGAGGATCAGGTTCTTTTAGGAAGGCAAGTAATTTTCCTACATCATGTAAGGCTTTTATGTCCTCTTGCCCCATTCCCATTGCAACACGTTTAGTTGTGCCAAACAGGTTACATAAGACAGGCATGTTATAACCTTTGGGATTTTCAAATAATAGGGCCGGTCCCCCTGCTCTTAGTGTGCGATCTGCAATTTCAGTCATTTCCAAATAGGGGTCGACTTCCATTGTAATACGTTTTAACTCGCCTTGTTTTTCAAGTTGCGAGATGAAATCTCTAAGGTCACGGTATTTCATTATCTTCTTTTACTGTTACAGAGGGAGTCTCATTATAAGACGTCCGGCCAAGGTTACAAGTTACTGCCTAAAACACTTTAAAATCAATCTTTTTCTGGCTTAGTATACCATTTTACTGGCAATCAAAAGGCACTAATTTTTCTAATAGTACTGTATTAAATTGTTCTGAAAATGTTTTATTATGCTGAAATAGTTTAAAACCTTCATCTTTTCCGCTGAAATAGTGAAGCTCATTACCTTTAATTTGTAACCCACTTCCCTCCCTGAGTGCAACAACAACTTCATGAGGATTAATCACACAAAACTCTTGTAATCGCTCATCACGAGTTTCGCCCATATGGCCAGAAATATGGGCATCAATATAGTGGGGGTTAATTTGTAATGGAAATAACCCTAGAGAAGGCATAATAGCAGCATTGCTAACAGGCATATCATTCGTAGTACGAATACTTGGCGTCGCTACATTACATCCCGCGCTCCAGCCGATATAAGGTACACCACGCTCACGAACCGCACGTTGAATAGCAACGATCAGCCCATTTTCATGTAGGCATTTATTCAGCCACCAAGTATTACCGCCACTGACAAGAATACATTCAGCTTGCTCAATCGCTTCTACAGGGCTAGAAAAGTGCTCAATAGTCGTGACTTTTATTCCCAACGCTTCCGAAAGTTGTTCAGCTCTCTCATCATGTGAACCTCGAAGAACCGCATAAGGAACCAAAACTGCTGACTTTATGTTTTTACGAACAATCATTTCTTTGATTCGAGGTAAGGCGTAGCTAAGCCATACAGGGTTGCCTGGTAGCTTACCGTTACTCAACAAAAAGATATCCATTATGTCTCCTACTGATTTAGTTTTTGCACTACAGTTATCATAAGAATATATTGATTAATATAGACCTAAGTGTATCAATAATATGGTGCCATTATTCATTAGTCACATTGTTATGTCGTAATTTGTTATCATAAACATAGTTTTGTCAGATGGAATTCAAAAAATGGAAAAATGGTATTTGCTTTATTGCAAACGAGGCCAAATTGAGCGTGCTCTGGAGCATTTAAACCGACAGAATGTTATTTGTATGACCCCCATGACCGAAATGGAAAAAGTGGTTAGAGGGAAAAGAATGACTGTGCAAGAAGCGCTGTTCCCAAATTACTTATTTGTGAAATTTGATCACAATGAAATTCATACAACAACAATCCAATCAACAAGAGGGGTAAGCCATTTTATTCGTTTTGGCCAATTGCCAGTAGAAGTCCCCGAAAAAATTATTGAGCTGTTACAACAAGCTCCCATTAGTCATACCGTTGCACCAGATATGCCAAAGCATGGTGATCAGGTTACCATTACGGAGGGTATTTTTGCGGGTGTACAAGCTATTTTTGATGAGCCTAATGGTGAGTATCGCTCTATTCTTTTACTGAATATTTTAAATAAAAGTGTACCTAAAGTGCTTGATAATACACAATTTAAAAAAAATACAGATTAAATATTTCAAGCGTTCAAGCAATAAAAAAGCCCTATCTAGAGGGCTTTTCATCATTTTACATTTCAAATAACCGCTATTTAGTGCAAATCAGGACTCTTCTTTTTCTTCTTCCTCTGCCCCTTCTTGCCGATTTCTGCCTTTACCAACATAGAAATTAGATAACAGGACACCAAGTTCAAAAAGCAAATACATTGGAACAGCAAGTAAAGTTTGAGAGAGTACATCCGGCGGTGTTAAAAACATCCCAACGATAAATGCCCCGACTAAAATATAAGGACGTTTACGTTTCAGTGATTCTGGTGTAGTCACGCCAGTCCAACACAGTAAAATAATTGCAATAGGTACTTCAAATGCGGCACCGAAAGCCATGAATAATGTCATGACAAAACTAAGGTATTTACTGATATCTGGAATAAAGTTGACGCTATCAGGGGTTGTTTTAACAAAGAAACCAAATGCGAGCGGAAAAACAACGAAGTAGGCAAATGCCATTCCCAAATAAAACAAGAAGCTACTTGAGACAAGCAAAGGCAACATGAGTTTGCGTTCATGCTTGTATAAGGCAGGCGCAATGAAAGCCCAAATTTGATAGAGAATAACGGGAATCGATACAAAAACCGATACCATCATTGTCAATTTAATTGGGGTAAAAAATGTTGACGCCACATCTGTCGCACTCATTTGCGAACCTACTGGCAGCTTATCAATCAAAGGGGCTGCTACCAGCCGATAGATATCATTTGAAAAATAAGCAAGGGCAGCAAAAACAATTAATACGGTAATTAAACAGTTTAGCAGCCGTTTACGAAGTTCAATGAGGTGGCTAATAAGTGGTTGTGTATCATTTACAGCCATGTGTTATTTTTCACTTTCAGTTTGATTAGAGTTTTTTACATTAGCTTCGAGTGATCCTACTGTTTTTACAGCTGTTGAATCTTCCGTTTTTTCATCCTCAACAACGGCAGCCATTTTAGCTGCATGTTCAGGGTTTGGATCAGACTCTTCAGGTTGCTGAGTATTATCTTTCGCTTCCTTTACAGCACTATCGTAACTGTCAGTGATCTCTTTTGCTTTATTTAACTCTGTTTCAATATCATTGGTTGTCTCTTGGTAGCCGCTTTTAAGCGATTGTGCAGCTGTACGCAATTCTTCCATGGACTGCTTAAGTTCAGGAGAAAGTGCTTCTAAATTAGCCTTTTCTTCAACCTTTTTCAGCGTGTCCTGTAGCTCCTGCAATTTTAACTCTTGCGTTAACTCATTTTGTACATTTGCAGCCATAGAACGCATCGCACGGATCCACCCAGCGACAGTCCTCACTGCCACTGGTAACCGCTCAGGGCCTAATACAACGAGACCAATAACTGCAATAAGCAACAGTTCACTAAAACCTATGTCAAACACGGTTTAACCCTGCTCTTTATTTTTGCTCTCAACTGGGCTTTCTTTCTTCTCAGCAGCCTGTTGTTCAGTAATATTTTTAGGTGCGAAGTCAGCATCTTGCTTTTCTTGTTCTGCTTTTGCTTTTTCGTCATCGTTCATTGCTTTTTTAAAGCCTTTGAGTGATTCACCCAAGTCTGAGCCTAAAGAACGCAATTTTTTGGTGCCGAAAATTAAAATAATAAGTAAAGCAATGATAATGAGCTGCCAAGGACTACCGAAAGCAGCCATTGCGAAAGTTGATTCCATTGTTAATACCTCTATATAGTTTTGGGATCAATGTTATGAGATCTATTATATACAACCAACACAAAATACGGAAATGTTCACAGCCTTATAAACTTGTCGCAAAACAAAGTTTACTTAATTACCGCCGGTTTTACTCCAACCAAACAACCAAGACAGCGCTCCTGCAACCATAAACACAACTCCAAACGGTGTGAGATTAGAAATAAGGAATAAACTTCCACAGAGTATAAATGTGGCACCGATACCTAAAAGGTACTGAGATTTTCGTTGTTTATTACGCTGACTTTTCAGTTGCTGCGTTAGTTGGTCAATATTCGATTGTAAATATTTATGCTGTCTCAAAGCACCATAAATCAAATCAGGAATTTCAGGCATTTTTTCTGCCCAATAAGGTGCCTTTTCTTTTAATGCTTGGGTAATTGCAGGTATCCCTACTTGGCTATGAACCCAGTCTTCAAGGAAGGGCTTTGCTGTTTTCCAGAGATCAAGTTGGGGATAAAGCTGCCGTCCTAGCCCTTCTACATACAGCAGTGTTTTTTGTAATAAGACTAACTGTGGCTGAACTTCCATATTGAAACGGCGTGCTGTATTAAATAAATTTAATAATACTTGCCCAAATGAAATTTCAGCCAATGGTTTCTCAAAAATAGGCTCACATACGGTACGGATAGCAAACTCAAAGTCTTCTACATTTGTGTCTGAAGGAACCCAGCCCGAGTCAACGTGCAACTCTGCAACTTTGCGGTAATCACGATTAAAAAAAGCAATAAAGTTTTCCGCCAAATAGCGTTTGTCTTCTTTGTTTAATGAACCGACTATTCCACAGTCTATCCCTATGTACTGAGGATCTTCTGGATGATCGTAACTCACAAAGATATTGCCTGGATGCATATCTGCATGGAAAAAACTGTCACGGAAAACCTGTGTAAAGAAGACTTTAACACCGCGCTCTGCCAGCAGTTTCATATTGGTCCCCTGCGCTTTAAGCGCAGCAATATCGGAAACTGGGATCCCGTAGATACGCTCCATGACCATCACGTTTTCACGGCAATAATCTGGATAGACCTCTGGTACATACAGCATTGCACTATTTTCAAAGTTACGACGAAGCTGAATGGCATTTGCTGATTCACGGAGCAAATTCAGCTCGTCAATCAATGTTTTTTCATATTCACGCACGACTTCTTTTGGTCTTAATCGTCGCCCATCTGGCAACAAAGGAACCCAATTTGCAATGCGGTACATTAATTTAATGTCAGCTTTAATAATTGGCAAAATATCAGGACGAATCACCTTGATGACAACATCTTTGCCATTTTCTTTTAATATTGCGGTATGAACCTGAGCAATGGACGCAGACGCTAAAGCTTGCTCATCAAAGTCATCAAACCACTGTTCTAGTGGCCCTTCGAGAGACTCTTCAATATAGCTTCGCGCCAGTTTGCCATCGAAACTCGCCACTTTGTCTTGCAATAGCGAAAGTTGATCTGCGATCGCAGGAGGGAAAAGATCTCGACGAGTCGATAACATTTGGCCAAATTTAATCCAAACAGGCCCAAGTTCTTGCAAAGCAAGACGAAGCCTTTCGCCCAATGCTTTATCTTTATGCTTATTTTTAATCCAAAATAAGCCTAAGCGCCCGATTCGTAATGGTAACGTTAGTTTAATTTTGGGGATTAACTCGTCTAATCCGTAAGAGAGAAAAACCCGAATAATGAAGTAAAGTCGTTTTATTTCACCGGGTGTCATTCTTCTCCTCCAACTGGCTTAACCGTTGTTCAAGCGCACTCAATGAATTTTCTACTTGCTCGACTCCATCACTAAAATGAGCAAGTTCAAGTTGGCTAGGAGCCATTTTCCACTCTTCAATTATTGCGTCTTTGATATACGTTTTTTGCTGTTTTACTAAATGAGATGCAAGGCACGCACCTTTATTCAGTAATTTACTAAGCCCTTCAGCTGCAACATCACCGATATACGGTGATAGATAGTGAGCAGGATTCCAAATTGCTAAATCGAGTAAAGAAGACCAGTGCTGCACAATTTGCATCTCCCCTTCAATCACGATATCACCACGATTGATAAGTTGAGATAATTGCTGTTTGTCTTTCAATTTAACAAGCGTAAAGATGGATGTTTTAATGGTACAGTCCGCAGGCTCAACCCACTGGCTTAACACATCAACATGATTTTCAGCAAAAACAAGTGTTAACGTTTTATTCAGTTCTTTAAGTTCAATCGCCATAACTTTACCAGCCAAACGCATTCTAGCAGGCTGTAGAACTTTTTCTTTAAACAACACGTGGTTAAGAGAGGTTTCCATCAATGCTGTTATCAAAGAATACAAAACTGTATTTTGATTTTCGGTATGTGTTGATGGTGCTTCCATCTTAGAATTTAAACCCTTTGTGCAATGCGACAATTCCACCTGTCATATTGGTGTACGACACCTGTTCAAAACCTGCATTTTCCATCATACCTTTTAGTGTTTCTTGGTTTGGATGCATGCGGATTGACTCAGCTAAATAACGATAGCTATCTGGATCATTAACGATCGCCTGACCAATACGAGGGAGTATATGGAATGAATAAGCATCATAAGCTTTATTCAAAGGCTCAATAATTGGTTTTGAGAACTCTAGTACCAATAAACGCCCACCTGGTTTTAGCACTCGGAACATAGAGCGTAGCGCTTTATCTTTGTCGGTGACATTACGCAGGCCAAAAGAGATTGTAATACAATCAAAATAGTTATCAGGGAATGGCAGTTCTTCCGCATTGGCTTGTACATAATTAACATTACCGACAATACCTAGGTCACGTAATTTCTCACGCCCCATTTTTAGCATTGAGTCATTAATGTCTGCGAGTATGACTTCGCCTTTTTCACCCACTAAACGTGAAAATTTAGCGGTTAAGTCACCCGTTCCACCAGCCAAGTCAAGTACTCGCTGATTACGACGTACTCCGCTCGCTTCAATAGTAAAACGTTTCCAAATACGATGGATACCAAATGACATCAAATCATTCATTAAGTCATATTTTGATGCTACTGAGTGAAAAACATTCGCTACTAGGCCAGCTTTATCTTCTTTGCCGACAGTACGGAAACCGAAATCAATGGTTTCTTTAGTTGGTTCAGTCATTTCTCTTATGCCTGCTTATCATTCAAACTTTTGTAGGAAGTGTAACAGTCTTTGAGCCAAAACCCTATCAGAAGTCTAAGATTCCGCACAATTAGACGTATCAGACCGCTCAACTAATTGAGGCTCGATAGGCTGCTTAATTTCGACTCCGAGCTCTTTAAAACTTTCCGCTTGGCTAATTAAATTTCCACGTCCTTCGGCAAGGCGTTTCATCGCCGATAGGTAAGTATTATTCGCTTTATCAAGACTGGTGCCTAAAACTTGCATATCATCCACAAACAAGCGCAGCTTGTCATACATTTTCGCTGCTCTATTTGCTATTTCCTGAGCATTTTGCCCTTGGCGTTCATATCGCCACATATTGTTAATCGTTCTCACTGCGACTAACAATGTTGAAGGACAAACTAACATAATATTCTGTTTAATTCCTTCATCAAGTAACTCGGGAGCCTCTTTCAAAGCCAGTAAATAAGCAGGTTCAATAGGGATAAACATTAAAACGTAGTCCAATGAACGAATTCCCGGTAACTGATGGTAATCCTTACGGCTCAACATACGCATATGGTTGCGAATAGATGCCACATGGTTTTTTAGTGCTTGTTGCTGTTCATGTGGATCTTCGCTATTGAAGTAATGTTCATAAGAAACCAGCGACATTTTGGCATCAACGACTACATCTTTACCTTCAGGAAGATGAATAATCACATCTGGTTGATAGCGGCTATTATAACTTGTGTTGATACTAACTTGGGTTTCAAATTCACTTCCTTCACGTAAACCTGAGACTTCTAGGATCCGAGTCAGAATGGTTTCTCCCCAGTTCCCTTGAATTTTGTTATCTCCTTTCAGAGCGCGTGTCAGGTTAACAGCTTCTTTGGTCATTTGATTGTTGAGTTGCTGTAATTGCCTAATCTCATAGGTTAAAGTGTGGCGTTCTTTGGCCTCTTCACCAAAACTTTGCTGAACTTGCTGACGAAAACCATCTAATTGCTCACGAAAAGGTGACAACATCGCCAATAGGCTTTTCTGTTGTTGCTCAGATGCACGCCGCTCATTTTGCTCAAAAATACGATTTGCTAGGTTTTCGAATTGCGCTGTCAGCCGTTGTTCACTATTTTGTAAAATGCGTTGTTTCTCTTCATTTGCTAACTGGTTTTGCTCAAAACGGGTGATGACCTCGCGAAGTTCCGCTTCTTGCTCTCGATTGATATCCCTTTGAGTACGCAGTTCTTGATCTAGCCTGTCATATTCCTCTTTCCATTGCGCAAGATGAATATTTTTTTCGTCACTCGCTGCAAGTTGACGATTGAGTTGCTGCAGTTCCTGATCTTTTTGCGCAATTTTTTGGGCAATAGAGAACCAAGTTGCTAAACCACCAACTAAAACGCCACTCAGCACACCAATGACAGCATATAAAAGAGAGGTATCCACGGTTAAATCCTTACTTTACAAAGTCTAGTGTAAGGTAATGGGATACTGTATAAGTGTCCAGAGGTAATTTAGCCATTGAAGAAAATTTTGCGAAGCGCTTCGCAAGCTTAGCCTATCCAACTTGCGAACCACTTTAGGCCCAGCGCCCCTGGCGCTAAAATACCAAATGCCCAAATCATCGCAGAGGCGATATTGGCGAGCTGGAAATGCCGTTGTGGCATTGCGCAAATCCCAGCAACCAAGGGAACAATGGCTCGTAAAGGCCCGAAGAAGCGCCCAAAGAAAATTCCCCAGATACCCCAACGGTCAAAGAAACGCTGCCCTTTATCAATCATTTGCGGGTTTCGAGAAATTGGCCACATATGACGTACATTTTCTTTGTAATGATAACCAATCCAATAAGAGAGCCAGTCCCCAAAGAAAGCACCGAGTGCAGCCGCTAACCATATTGGCCAGAAAGTAATATTACTTTCACCAATCAAAGCGCCAAGCCCGAGTAAAATAACCGTTGCAGGTAACAAAAGTGACAGAAATGCCAGAGACTCCCCAAACGCCAAAAAGAAAATAATAGGAAGCGCCCATACTTCATGTTCGCGTGTAAAGTCCGTCACTATGGTGACAATTTCATTGAGTGTCACGGTCAGTTCCTTTCATTAGGGGATAATCAGAATACTGTAGCGAAAAAGTAGTAAATCAAAGTTAAACAAAGCAAAAACACCTTTGGAAAAACCGAGTTGTGGATATAGAAAAATGGCTCATCCACAACTCATGTTTCAGTTAGTACGACTTAGTCCAAAAATTGACTTTGTAGTGCTTCTCGTTGCTGTTTCCCTAGGCCAAAATCTTTTTCTAACCATTGTTCTACATTGCCATACTCTCTTTCAATACTGTTTAGAGCTGTTCTCAAGAAGTCTTCACGTACTGAATAGACATACTCAAATTTTTTCACGATATTTTCGTCCATCGTTTTTGCGTGCTCTTCGAGTAAGTGTTTACGGTATGGTGCAAGTGTTTCATTAGTCAGTAAATAATCTTCCATTACTGTGTCTAAATCTGCACCTAACGCAAATAATACGAGTGCAGAACCGACCCCTGTGCGGTCTTTTCCTACTGCACAATGTTGCACGATCCCGCCTTTTTCTGGCTGCTTGAGTAAATTGACCAATTGGTGATAAGCAGGATTGTTCAGAGGTAATAGTTCATATAAACGAAACATAAAGGCTTGTGGATCGAACTGTTCCAATATTTCTGGCGTTAATTTATCTAAATTTGCGGTGACTTCTTTAGCTAAGGGATTCGCTGGAGCATGAATATAATGCGCGCCTTGCCAAATGACATCAGGCTTATCTAAGATTTCAGCTTCATCACGATAATCAATGATTTGGAAAAGATTTTGTGAACGCAAAACCGCTTCGTCTTCCTGTGTTAATCGGTCTAACGCACCAGAACGGAACAGGACTCCAGGCTTAATTTTTCCACCATTAGCGAGTTTTTTACCACCGAGATCGCGGAAGTTAATACCGCCTTTTAAAGGCAAAACAGAAGGATGAAGATAAGGTGTTGTTGACATAATAATTCCTTTTCGCCCTATAGCTTTCATTCCAGTTAACAATAAAACAAATGTAACCTGAATAATTTAAGGGCACATAATATTGATAATTGTTTTTATGACAATAACAGATCTAGCAAATAAGAGGATCAGAATATTTCCTGAAAACTAATGAATAATGGCTAAATCTATAGAGGAAATAAAGAGAGATGAAAAATAGATAAAAGGACTAAGCCCGCCTACTTTTCGTCCACAACCGAGTGAAATTCAAGTAAGCGAGCCAGTAAATCACGAACTACAGTAAGCGGCGAGCGGCTTCAACCACAATGCTTAACACGTTACCTTCCGTTTTCTTCAGTAACGCTTCATTTGGAATTTCTTGCTGGGTACGATTTACAATAACACCAGCCACCATACCTGCACGCAAGCCTTTACTACTTGAACACATGGTCAGTAATGTCGCTGACTCCATTTCATAGTTCATCACGCCCATGTCTTGCCACTCTTTCATCGACCCTCTGAAGTGACGCATTACACGGCCGGTATAGGTATCATAGCGTTCTTGACCTGGGTAGAAGGTATCTGATGATGCAGTGATACCGACATGAACGGTTGCGCCCGCGTCTTTCGCAGCAGCATAAAGCGCATTGGTGCAGTTAAAATCAGCAACTGCAGGGTATTCTAATGGTGCAAAGTGTTGGCTAGCACCATCTAAACGTACAGCTCCCGTAGTGACTAACACATCACCGACATTGATATCTTCTTGAATTGCACCTGTTGTACCAATACGTAAGAAAGTACGGATACCAAGTTGTGCCAGTTCTTCTACGGCAATCGAGGTTGATGGACCACCAATACCCGTTGAACAAACAATGACGGCTTTTCCGTCAAGTTCACCACGCCAAGAGGTGTATTCACGTAATGACGCAAGGTGTACAGGGTTATCCATCAGACGTGCAATTTTTTCAACACGGTTAGGATCCCCAGGAACAATCGCTACGGTCGCACCCTGTAAGTCACTTTTCTTTAAACCTAAGTGGAAAACGTCGGACATTTCAAACTCCTTTACACAATGGCATCATTAAATCAGTCGATACTGATTAATCGTTATTTGTAATATAACGAGAAAACGATAAATTTTTAGTGATGGCCGTCACCTTTAATGAAAGTAATAAAAGCTTGATTTCATCATTTAGTGATTTGAATCACATATATTCATTAGCTTTATTTCTCTTTAACATCCATTGTCATCAGTATAGATGAAAGTTTGACATAACGAAAAAAGCGCCCAAATGACTGGGCGCTTTGATTATTTGGCAGAACTAAAACTGATAACGCTATGTTAGAGAATTACATCAAGAATGAGGACACCAACTAGACCTATCGCCCACGCAATGGTGGTCGGAATAGACCAAACAATGATTTGTTGTTTAACGTCCTTAATTCCCATCATTCTGTTCACCACCCAATACAGGCTATCGTTGAAGTAACCGAAGAACAGAGACCCCATGGTTGCCGCTTGCGCCGCGACCAATAAGTTAATATCAGGTATTTGGCTAATAATTGGTGCAGAAATAGATGCTGCAGTAATCATTGCTACTGTACCCGAACCTTGAATCAAACGAACCAACGTTGCGATGATAAACGGAATCAATACAGGTGTAATCGGCAGATTTGCCACGTGTTCTGCAAGAATATTTCCTGTGCCACTATCACGCAGTACTGCACCTAATGCACCACCAGCCCCCGTTACAAGTAGGATGATACCGGCAGCTTGCAAGCCCTCTTCCATACGGTCGATGACTTCTTCTTTTGTTGCTTTTGGCATTAATGTGTAAACAGAGATCAACACACTAATTGATAATGCGATAATCGGTGCACCTAAAAATTGAAACGTTTGGAAGTACCAATTGCTTTCCATGCCTTGGAAAGATTCCGTTTTTAGCATTAACCCATTGATTGCATTTATGAAAATTAACAAAATAGGCGTAATAATCGGTAAAAGCGATAAGAACAGGCTTGGTAATGGTTTATTCGCTTTTTCTTCCATATAACGAGCGTGAACTTCTTTCAGGTCTTCACTACCCGTTTCATCTGGCATAAATTCAGGGTATTTAGTCCCTAACCATTTTGCGTAAAGAACAATACCGATAACACAAGGAATAGCGAGGCTCATTCCTGCCAGGATCATTGCGCCAACATCGACACCAAAGATCCCTGCCACGCCTAAAGGCCCAGGTGTTGGTGGAACGGTGTGGTGTGTCACCACTAACCCACCCGCGAGTGCAACGCCTAAAGTCAGTATGCTACGTTTACCATTTTTGGCTAATGCTTTTGCCAATGGGTATAAAATCACAAAAGCAGAATCAACGAAGATAGGAATACTGACAATATAGCCGGTAATTGCTAACGCCCATTCTTCGCGTTTTTTACCTAGCCATTTGATAAAGCTATAAGCTATCTGTTCAGCAGCACCTGAAACTTCCAGCACCCTTCCCATCATTACCCCGAGTCCAATAACAATACCGATGCTACCGAGTGTTGACCCAAAGCCTTTTGTGATGACTGTCACCGTTTCTGCTGCAGTCAAACCACCGGATATACCCGCGATTGCTGCGGCAATTAGCATTGCTAATAACGCATGAACACGCGTTCGTAATACTAAGAAGATCAGGACAAATATGGCCACTGCGAGGCCAATAACAGGAATATAGGACATAGGCTATCTCCTACTTAGAAGAACCGTGGTGGGTGATAAACGAACGGATCGCATCACCAAACGAGCCATCTGCACGAAAACCGAGATCCAATGCACGGCTGATATCAAATTTGCCCGGCCAGCTCGCCACAATACGGTTAATGGCTTCATCAGGCTCAAAGCGAATAAGATCCACAGCTTCTTGGCCTGCAACATCACGCAGAGCATCGATCATACCTTGGACGGTAACGGTGATACCTGGCAGGTTCACAGTGCGTGATTTACCAAATTTTTCAGCAGGGATACTGACCGCATGAATAAAGTTGTTAATCACAGTTTCAGGGCTAGATAACCATAACGCGAGGTCAGGGGAGACAGGACAAACACTTTCAACCCCATTTAATGGCTCACGAATAATGCCACTTGCGAATGAAGAGGCGGCTTTATTTGGCACACCCGGACGAATACTAATGGTTGGTAAACGCATCACACGGCCATCAACAAAGCCTTTACGTGAATAGTCATTCACCATCAATTCACACATAGCTTTTTGAGCACCATAGGACGATTGTGGGTTAACGACACACAAGTCTGTGATGACATCAGGTAGCTCACCACCAAACACAGCGAGGGAGCTGGTGAACATAAATTTGATTGCAGGGTTCTTGGCACGAGCGACTTCCAATAATTGACGAGTGGCTTCAAAGTTAACCTTCATACCCAAGTCAAAATCACTTTCAGCGTGGCTACTTACGATAGCTGCAAGGTGGAAAACCACATCGGTTTGTGCATCAATCAGTTTATCAGCCGCCCCTGCTTGCGTTAAATCTAACGCGACGCTACTGACTCTGGCATCTTCAACCGGTGATGTAGGGCATTGAATATCGGCTAAAACAAGGTGGTCAAATTTTAAACCCTGGCTATTTTTAAGCAAAGCAGCGGCTAGCTGCTGGCCCAGAAAGCCTGCGCCACCAGTAATAATAACTTTCATTGTAATTCTCCTTGCTATAGCCTTTTAACTGGCTATGCAGTTTTAGGTAAGATTATTTATGTTTTATGTCTTGATTAAATGAAGTTTTATGTTTTGTTCTGTTATCCGCTGCACCACATCAGTTGGTAATTGGTCATCGCAAATGATGTCGTGCAATTGATTCAATGGGCAAACACGAAACATGCCATATTTGCCGAACTTACTACTGTCTGAAACCAGCACACAACGGCGAGCAACATCCAATAGCGTTTGTTTTATCTGAACCTTTTCCTCATGCGGGGTAGAAACCCCGTGCTGCAAATCCCATGAACTGGTGCTGATAAAAGCAATATCAACATTGAGGGTTTTCAGCATCATCGCAGCCGTATTCCCTACACTAGAATGGTTACGTTTATCCACCAATCCCCCGGTGTGGTATAGGTTTAGCTGCGACTTATTCATTAAGTACTGCATAATCGAAAAATCATTAGTGACAATCGTTAAGTTGAAACGCTCGCCGAGTACGCGTGCTATCTCAAAGGTAGTTGTTCCCGCATCGAGATAAACCACTTGCCCATCTTCAACTAGTGAGCTGGCAAACTGGCCAATTTCACGCTTATGGCGATGATGTAACCGCGCTTTTTCACTCCAAGGTAACTCTTGGCGCAGCACATCATTTAACTTAACGCCACCACTAATACTGAGTACCTTCCCTTCTTCTTCTAACATCCGAATATCACGTCGCACTGTCATATGAGAGACATTCATTAGCTCAACCAAGTCACTGATCGATACGGTTTGATGTTCATGCACGTAACGGTAAATAAAATCACGACGCTCAGAAGGGAGCATAGGTTCTCCTAATTATGAATTTGCTTGTTTAAGCCAGCCTAATCCATCTTCGGTGCGGCCTGCAGGATGGTATTCACATCCTAACCAGCCTTCATACCCCATTTCATCCAACTGCTTAAAAATCCATGGGTAATTGACTTCACCGCTATCCGGTTCATGACGATAAGGAACTGACGCTATCTGAATGTGACTAAATTTACCCCATAAACGTTCAATTGTTTTCAATAAATCACCTTCCATAATTTGGCAGTGATATAAATCCAACTGGATAAATACATTTTCACGAGCAATTTCAGGTAGTAATGCTTCAGCTTGTTTTTGTGTCGTCAAAAAGTATCCGGGCATATCGCGGGTATTGATGGGTTCGATAAGCACACGAATACCGTGCTCAGCCATCACATCCGCCGCATATTGAATATTTTTGATATAGCATGCAGTTTGCTGTTCAAGTGTATAGTTTTCATTCACTTTCCCCGCCATCGCATGAACTTGTTTACAGCCTAAGGCTTTTGCGTATTTCAAGGCCGTTTGTACGCCTTCGGCAAATTCTTTCTCACGACCTGGGATCGAAGCCATACCACGCTCCCCTTGTGCCCAATTTCCCGCTGGCATATTAAACAGAGCTTGTGTTAGATGGTGTTTACTCAGCTCCCCCGCAATGACATCGGCATCTTCTTCATAAGGGAAGAGGTATTCGACACCTTTGAACCCCGCATTTGCAGCACGTTCAAAGCGCTGTATAAAAGGCACTTCGGTAAACATCATGCTTAAATTTGCAGCAAATTTAGCCATTTTCGCCTCGCTACTTTTGTGGATAACGACTTTCGAGCTGTTCAACTTGCTCTTGCGTTAATGTTGTAAAGCCATGTGGGCGTAATGTGATATATAAGCGAGCTGTATCTTCTAACTCTTCTGCATTGAAGAAAGCTTGTCTTAACGTTTTGCCACCCACGACCGGACCATGATTTGATAGCAATACCGCATTATGTGTCGGTGCTAATTTTGCAATTTCCTCACCAATTCGGTCATCCCCCGGTGGCAAGTATTCAATCAATGGTAATTTCCCCACTCGCATCACATAATAAGGTGTGATGGGAGGTAAACAATTTGTTGTATCTAACCCCGGTAAGCAAGACAACGCCGTTAACCAAGGTGAGTGAAGGTGAACAACTGCTTGGCAATCAGGGCGTTGCAAATACATCGCCATATGCATAGAAACTTCTTTTGTCGGTTTATCTCCCCCAATCCAATTGCCTTGTGCATCGAGTTTACTCAGTTTGTTAGGGTCTAAATCACCAAAACTGGAGTTTGTCGGTGTCACAATAATCGAACCATCAGGTAACCGAGCACTAATATTTCCTGCACCACCGCTACTGTATCCGCGGTTAAACATTGATTTAGCCCAATCGACTAACTCTTGGCGCAGCGCCTTTTCATCACTCATTAAACATCTCCTGTGCAAACTGGAAGAAATTTTCTTGGCCGAAATTACCTGATTTCAGCGCCAACCAGTTACCGCTTGCTAAGTCCTGTACCCATGGCACACCTGGGGCGATTGGTGAGCCAATACTTAATTGTTCTGTCCCAAGGCTTTGAACCACTTTTCCGGAGGTTTCACCACCCGCAATAATAAAGGTGTCATACCCTTTCGCTTGCAACAGCGCGACGACCTCACCAAATACCTTCTCGACCGCGAAACTCGACTCCGCAGCACCGTATTTCTCTTGTGTTTTTTTCAGTAATTCAGGTGATTGAGTGGCATAAAGCATTGGCGCCAAACCCGTTAGTTGCTGTGCTTGCACCCAATCTGCCAATGTTTTGGCATACTCAGGGTTATTTAAACACTCACCCACATCCAACATTTTTGCAGGAGCAACTTGCTGATAAGCCTGAACTTGTTTGTTAGTCATTACCGAGCAACTTCCCGATAAAACAACTGTTTTCCTGTTTTTCCCTGTTGGCTTTTCACCTCGTTGCGTTGTACCGCCCCATGGACATTGGCTATCCACATTGGCCAGTGCAGCACCGAGACCGGAACCCCCTGTCAACAATGGCATCGCTTTAACCGCTTGTGCGATAGGGAGCAAATCATCCATTGTTAAGCTATCAACAACCGCGTAACTCACACCTTGTTGGGCTAACTCGGTCAGTTTTTGGCTAACAACCTCACTGCCTTTTTGAATATCTTCAAGTTTGATTAGACCGGCTTGACCTTTTGATTGTTTTTCCATCACACGCAATAAATTTGCGTCGGTCATTGGCGTTACAGGATGGTGCTGCATGCCACTTTCATTAAGTAGCTGGCCATTCACAAATAAATGTCCATGAATCACCGTTCTACCGTTAACGGGTAGCGCGGGGCAAACTAATGCTAAGTTTGTACCCAGTTGCGCCATTAATGCATCCGTAACGGGGCCAATATTGCCTTTTTCGGTTGAATCAAACGTCGAACAATATTTAAAGAAAATTTGCTGGCAATGCGCTTTTTGTTTCAGCCAATTACCTGCATTGGTCGATGCACTGACGGCTTCATCGACAGGACAAGAGCGGCTTTTTAAACTAATCACTATCGCATCAACATCTTGTGGTACTGGTGTGCTCTCATTGGGTTCATTCAATAGCTGAACAACCTTCCAACCGTTTTGCACCATAAAGCCTGCAATATCTGTCGCACCGGTAAAATCATCCGCTATTACCCCTAACTTCACTGTCATGCTTTTTTCTCCGGTAAAGTAATACCTTTAAATGTTTTGATCACCGCGCTGTCATCCTGCTGACCAAAGCCTTCATTGCTCGCTGAAATAAACATTTGATGGGCTGTTGAAGCAAGTGGCAGCGGGAAATTTAATGCTTTCCCTGTTTCCATCACTAGCCCTAAATCTTTGACAAAAATATCTACTGAGGATTTTGGCGTATAATCACCGTCTAAGACATGTTGCATACGGTTTTCAAACATCCATGAATTTCCAGCTGCATGAGTGACAATGTCGTACATCACGTCAAGCTCAATACCCGCTTTGGCGGCTAAAGCCATACTTTCTGCCGCAACAGCAATGTGTACCCCAGCTAATAACTGGTGAATCGTTTTGACGGTTGAACCTAAGCCAACTTCATTCCCTACTCGATACAAGCGCTCAGAAATAGCGTTAAATACGGGTGAAAGCTGCTCAAATAGAGCTGGTTCACCTGAAGCCATGATGGTCAACTTCCCTTCAGCGGCTTTAATTGAGCCACCTGAAATAGGCGCATCTACAAGGGGTAATTGATATACAGCAAGTCGCTGAGCGATATTTTTAGTTTGTTCCGCAGCCAAGGTACTGTGCAGCACAATAACTGTGCCGGGGCGTAATTGTTCAACTAAAGGCTGTTCACCCGAAAACAAAATGGCTTCAACTTGACGACCATTAACCACTACCAGCAACAAAGCATCAATTTCATGGGCAAATTCCGCTGCATTTTGCCCCACTGCAATTGCTCCTGCATTAAATAGGCTTTTGCATGCATCTTGGTTTAAATCAAATCCATAGGTGGGAATGTTATTTTTTATAAGAGATTGTGCGATCCCCATCCCCATAGAACCTAGGCCAATCACGCCAATTTTATTAACGAAATTTCCCATAATGACCCCTGATGTTGTTAATCTTCGTGACTGTTGTGAATTTTCACACAATAAAATTCACAAACACATGACTAATATCACATTTGAGATAATATAAAAAACCAACAAATAAAGCATAATTAGTTGAATTAAAACAAAATAAAAAACACCGCACCTCAAACACACTTTCACAGGATAATGTGATAAAAAATGTGATGCACATTATGTTTATTCACGTTTAATTCACAAATGCCAAACCGTGTTTTTTTTACTGGGCTATATTCAATGCATCATTTCTATTGACCTAAAACTCAAATTGCTGAAAATAGCCGACTACAATTTTTTGAATAATGCTCCATACTATGGATGAGAGCATAAATTGGCGGATTGCCTAGGAGATAACATGGGGTTATTTGAGCAAATGATGGGTATGGTTGCAGGCGATAAAATGCAACAATTTCAATCAGTAATAAACTGGGTTGAGGAGCAAGGTGGCCTTCAAGGTGTTATCGAAAAATTTAACGAGCAAGACTTAGGCGGTGTTATTGCATCGTGGATCAGTGAAGGAAATAATTTACCTATCGATGCCAGCCAATTAATGCAAGTTTTTGGAAATGCAAATATCCAAGAATTAGCTCAACAGGTTGGCTTAGAGCCTCAAGCAACCTCAGAAATGATTGCTAAATATCTTCCTCAGTTGGTTGATAGCGCCACACCAAATGGCGAAGTCCCAGAAAACCTCGATTTGGCTTCTATCGGTATGAACTTACTGAAATCTAAATTATTTGGTTAATACTTTCTAAAAAGGCAGGGAAAACCTGCCTTTTTGACACACTAACTAATCGCCATTTTACTGATCATTTCTGAGCTGTTTCGCTGCTTCAACCATGTTAGCTAATGCTTGGCGAGTTTCTGGCCAGCCACGAGTTTTCAAGCCGCAATCTGGGTTAACCCATAAGCGCTCAACCGGAACACGCTTCGCCGCCTTTCTTAATAGCGCAACAATCCATTCCACATTCGGTACATTTGGTGAGTGAATATCATAAACACCGGGTCCAATTTCATTTGGATAATCAAAATCTTCGAATGCATCTAACAAATCCATATCTGAACGTGATGTTTCAATCGTAATCACGTCGGCATCCAATGCCGCAATGGAATCCATGATGTCATTGAATTCGCAATAGCACATATGGGTGTGAATTTGCGTGTCGTCATCCGCAATCGCAGCACTGAGCTTGAAAGCATCAACCGCCCATTTGAGGTAAGCTGCCCACTCGTCTCGACGCAATGGTAACCCTTCACGCAGTGCAGGCTCATCGATTTGAATAATACCGATACCCGCTTTTTGTAAGTCGTCCACTTCATCACGTAACGCTAGCGCAATTTGTTTCGCTATCGTTTCACGGCTAACATCTTCACGTGGGAATGACCAACATAGAATAGTGACAGGGCCAGTTAACATCCCTTTGACAGGTTTCTCCGTTAAAGATTGAGCATATTTTGCCCACTCCACCGTAATGGCTTCTGGGCGACTAATATCACCAATAATCACTGGCGGTTTAACGCAACGTGAACCATAGCTTTGAACCCAACCATTTTGGGTAAATACATAGCCATCAAAGTGCTCACCAAAGTATTCCACCATGTCATTACGTTCAGCTTCACCATGCACAAGGACATCGATATCTAAAATTTCTTGTTCTTTAATGGCTTGCTTAATATGTTCACTAATATTGGTGCGATAGTAGGTTTTATCCACATTCCCTTTTTTGAAGTCTAAACGTAATGTTCTGATTTCACTTGTTTGAGGAAATGAGCCAATCGTGGTTGTTGGCCATAATGGTAAGTTAAAGCGTTGACGTTGGCGCGCTGCTCGCTGTGGATAGGGGCTATAACGTTCTGTATCCCCTTCGCTGATTGCCGCCAAACGCTGAGCCACTGATGCATTATTCACACGAGCTGATGTTCTACGCGCTCGAATAGGTGCGCTGTATGTATCTAATTCAGCAATATGGCTGTCTGTTGGCTGATTTAACGCTTTTGTTAACAGAGCAAGTTCTTCGCATTTTTGGATAGCGAAAGCAAACCAGCTTTTTACTTCGGCATCTAAACGCGTCTCATCATTTAAGTCAATTGGGCTGTGCAGTAATGAACATGACGTTCCTACCCATATATCACGCTGACCTAAGAGCGGCTTCACCTGTAAGAATTTTTCCCCTAAGTCAGCCTTCCATACGTTACGACCATTAATAATTCCTAGTGATAATACCCAGTCTGCTGGCAGTATTTGATGTAGTTTTTCAATATTATCAGCACCTGCAACCACATCAACATGTAGACCTTGCACAGGGAGTTGCTTAATCAAGTCTACATGGTGACTAATACCATCGAAATAGGTGGTTAGCAGTATTTTTATTTGGCCTGATAGCGCTTGGTAAGCCTGCTGATAAGCTTGCTGCCATTGATCTGGTAAATCTAACACTAATGCAGGCTCATCAATTTGCACCCACTCAAGACCTTTTTCTGCTAAGCGCGACAAGATCTCCTGATAAACAGGTAATAATTCATTCAATAATGATAAGCGGTCAAATGGTTCCCCTTTCACTTTACCTAACCAAAGGTAGGTTATAGGGCCAATGATAACCGGTTTCACATTATGGCCTAATACTAATGCCTCATCGACTTCGTCAAACAGTTGTGTCCAAGACAGAGAAAATTGTTGCCCTTTTTGAAATTCAGGCACGATATAGTGGTAGTTAGTATTGAACCACTTCGTCATCTCACCTGCTGGAGCGGGTTTGCCCGTTGGTGCGCGACCGCGGGCTACACGAAATAAGGTATCTAAATCAATCGAACCATCTTCATTTTGATGGCGTAGCGGCACATTGCCTAATAACAAACTGGTTGTCAGCACTTGGTCATACCAAGCGAAATCACCAACGGGTAATAACTCAACACCCGCCTCTTTTTGTTGCTGCCAATGACGTGCACGTAGTTGATAACCAGTTTCTAATAGAGCGGCTTGGTCAATCTTGCCTGCCCAATAATCTTCTTGTGCACGTTTTAGCTCTCTTTTTAGACCGACACGTGGAAAACCAAGTGTATGATTTATAACAGACATATTGACCCCTTAAAATATTTAGCCGTCTAGATGTTTACACATCCATAATCAACAGGTACTGTATAAAGCACAAGCGCAAATTTTTCATTGTCACCGTGAAGGTTTCTCATGATCGAACTAAAACATTTAAAAACATTGCAAGCGCTCAGCCAATACGGTTCATTAGCGGCAACAGCAACTCACTTGCACCAGACACAATCTGCTTTATCACATCAGTTTAGTGATTTAGAGCATCGGCTAGGTTTCCGGTTATTTGTTCGTAAAAGCCAGCCATTGCGCTTTACGCCACAAGGGGAAGTCTTATTACAATTGGCGCAACAGGTTCTGCCATTGGTGAAAGATGCTATTCGAGTATGTAATGAGCCTGGGGTTTGTGCATTACGCATCGCGATTGAATGCCATAGCTGCATTCAGTGGTTAACCCCTGCATTACAACAATTCAGACAAACTTGGCCACAAGTCAGCGTAGATTTTAAGTCAGGGGTGACGTTCGACCCTCAACCTGAATTACTGTCAAGGGAATTGGATATTGTGATGACCTCTGACATTTTGCCAGATCAAGGCATCCACTATACGCCAATGTTTGATTATGAAGTGAAATTGATTGTAGCGAATGACCACCCGTTAGCCAAAAGGCCGCATATTGAGCCCCATGATTTGGCAGATGAAACACTGCTTATCTACCCTGTACAACGGGATCGCTTCGATGTTTGGCGCCATTTTCTGCAACCTGCGGGCGTGTCTCCTAATGTGAAAAATGTCGATAACACATTAATTTTAATCCAAATGGTTGCAGCCAAAATGGGCATTGCCGCACTACCTCACTGGGCGGTTGATTCATTTGAAAAACAAGGGCTAGTAAAAACCAAAACCTTGGGTAGCGGTTTATGGAGCCGGCTGTATGCAGCTTGCCGTGAAGGAGAACAGCGCCAGCCAGCTATTGAAGCGTTTACTGAGACGACGACGGACCACGCCGTGGAGAATTTGTCTTATGTGAAGGCCGCGAAAGGATCCAACGCTTATGCACCCAAAGAGAAGCAACTATCAGGCTCGATCCTATGGTAAAACTCAGCCAATCCGGATGTTGTTGCCAGATAGCAAAATTCACTAATAACCCCGCTGGAACCATCATGTTATTCATAATAGCAAGGGTTCCGGCATCCACTTTGGTTGCGCCATAGTTCCACATAAAGTAGCCAATGCCTGAAGCTGCAATACCCAACCACAGTAAGACGCCCCACTGGAGAGTCGTTGTCGGCATCATCGATTTATTACCAAATAGCAGCCATCCAAGTAATGCAATTAGCGTTGCACCAAGGTAAAACCATGAGAAAGCCTGATGTTGAGGGATCGGATGCACCTCCATCAGACGTTTATACCCCACCTGCCCAATCGCAAAAAAGATATTTGCTAACTGCACAAAAAGTAAACCTAACCAAAAAGATTCACTCAAGTGGTCATAACGAATAATTGCAGCACCGATGACCGCTAATAGTGAGCTAAACAAATAGCCTTTACGCAGCTTTTGCCGTTCTAATAAGTCATAAATTAACGTGACATATAGCGGCGTTAATACCGTAAAAAGCAAAAATTCAGCAACAGTAAGGTATTGATAAGCATGGAAGACAAACAGGTACATGATACCTAGTTGGCAAGCGCCCACTAGCATATAGAGCGCAATCACTTTAGCGCTAAATTGGCGCCAACGTAGGAAAGGTAAAAAAACCAGCGAAGCCAGTGCAACCCGCACTAACACTGAAAACCAACTATCTACTTGACCCGCAAGGTATTCGCCGATAAGACTAAACGACGCTGCCCAAAGCAGCGTCGTGATAACAAGTAACCACATAATGCTGTATTTCGCCCCAAACTTAAGAATGTTGGCTAGAATACTCGCTTTTTGGTTTTAATGCTCTTTTTCGATCAAGACGGCTTCTAATAAATCCAAGTCAACCAGTAACGTTTGTAGCGTTTCATTACTGATTTTCTTGGTTGCGCGCAAGTGATAAAGCTCACCACGTTCTGCGCGTAATGCCGTTAAACGGAAACGCCGTTCAAGGTCTTCAACCAGCAAATTATGGTCAATTTCATCTTGTCCTGCGGTACGTCGCCTTAAATAACCCGTCACGCGGGAAGCGACTTCACTGATATCTTCTGAATCGAGTTTTTCATCAACGTCAGCAGATAAACGTTCCTGCATTTTATTTAAACTGACAATCGCCACTTCCGCCATCGCGGCTTTTGCCATGCGAATTTCATTGGCATCCGCTTCTTTATCTCCCACTTTAAAATTACGCAGCAGAAGCGGTAAAGCGACCACACCTGCAAAAATGGAAAATAAGATAACTCCCGCGGCAATAAACACGAGCTGGTAACGAGCAGGGAATGGCGAGCCATCCGTTAAAAATAACGGAATAGAGAGCACACCCGCTAAGGTAATCGCCCCGCGTACCCCTGCAAAAGAGGCTAGCCAAAGCTCACGTACGGTATAGTTCGCAAATTGCAGTGGTCTTTTCTTTAAGAATAAACGGCTAAACCTTTTCATCAGCCATAGCCAACAAAAACGCAATAACAGTAAAGCAAAATAGATAATTGCCACCGCGGCAAATAGCATCCACGTTTCTACGCTTGGGTCGAGATCTGCTTGGATAACAGACGTTTCCCAGATACCGGGCAATTGAAGCCCTAACATGATGAAAACCAACCCGTTAAAGACAAATTCAAGCATCGACCAAACGCTATCAGCACGTAGCCTCATCGCTAATGGAGCGTTACGGATAACCCCCGATTTTGTGATGGTCATACCCGCCGCAACGGCGGCTAAGATACCTGAAAAACCAATATGTTCCGCTATCATGTATGAAGCAAATGGTAGCAATAACATAAACACAATTTGGGTTGCTGGGTCATCACCACTCCAACGGCTCATTAAACGTAACGATTTGCTGTACAGCCAAGTCACGATAATACCTGCGAGTAGCCCGCCAACCGCAACTTTGAAAAATTCAATGGTAACGCCAGAAGCACTAAACACCATGGTTCCCATGGCAATTGCTACCGCAAATTTTAATGCAACCAGACCAGAGGCATCATTCATCAATGCCTCCCCTTCTAGCACACTCATCATCCGTTTAGGGATACGCCCTTTTCCAACAATTGAAGATAACGCAACGGCATCAGTTGGAGATAGCACAGCCGCTAGAGCAAACGCAGCAATCAATGGAATACCTGGCATCAACCAGTAAATTAAATAACCAATCCCAATCACTGTAACCAGCACGAGAACCAACACTAAAATAAAAATTTCTCGACCATTTTGAAAGAACTCGCGTGTTGGGGTTTTCCACCCATCAACAAACAACAAAGGTGGGATTAACAGAACCATAAAAAGTTCTGGGTCAAAGGTGACATGCAGGCCGAATTGAGGCCAAGCCAACAGCGCACCGATAGCAATTTGAATGAGAGGAAGAGGAATACGAATAGGAAGAATTTTAGCGGCTACCCCTGAAACAGAGACAGCTAAAATCAAAATAAGAATAGTAAAGAAAATTTCCATGTTGCCCTTACTGAATTAACCTAGCGACTAGAACCTAAAATTTTGCCTGCCGCCGCATAGTAAGAGATAGCACCGTCCAGACCATGATAATTAAGACTAAGCCAGTAACCAGTGGAAATCATGCACATCCACTCGATTAACCGCCTTCTCTCTATTTTATCCCTAGCCATCCATTTTCGGGGAAAAAATTGAGACTTTACGATTAATTAATACAATAAGTTAAAAAGGTGGCAACACTAGCCACCTTTTTGAAATAATCCACTTTAGATTGCCAGACCTGAAGCGTAAAATACCACTAAAAGTACAGCAATAATCACAGTACCAATATTCAATTTGCGCCATTCGCCTGCGCAAATGCGGCCGATAACCAAAGCAGCAAAGCCTAACATGATCCCCGTGACGATATTACAAGTCAGAACAATGAATACGGCACACAATAAGCCAGACATTGAATCCACAAAATCATCGAAATCAAGCTTAGAGACATTACTTAACATTAAAAGCCCAACATACATCAATGCTGGAGCTGTTGCATAGGCAGGCACCAAATAAGATAGCGGCGATAAAAAGAGAATAAGTAAGAACAGTACGCCGACAACCACGGCGGTTAAACCTGTGCGACCACCAGCGGCGGTACCTGCTGCAGATTCAATATATACCGCCGCAGGAGATGCACCAATCGCACCCGCAAAGATACTGCTCACGGAGTCTGCGGTTAACGCTTTACCACCATCAATAATTTGGCCGTCTTTATCCAATAAATTGGCTTGCCCCGCCACCGCACGAATAGTGCCTGTCGCATCAAAAACCGCCGTCATGACTAATGCAAGTAAGCTTGGCAATACCATTGGCTGTAATGCGCCCATGATATCCATATTGAAAACCAATGAAAGCCCGTCATCCCCCAATGAAGGCAACTTGAAGAAACCTTGATATTTCACTGCGGGATCAAAAATTAAACCAATAATTGAAATTGCAATAATAACGAGGAGTACACCACCCGGAACACGACGTTTTTCTAAACCAAAAATAACCGCTAAACCAATGAGTGACATCAAAACAGGGAAAGACGTAAATTCACCAAGAGCAACAGGCAGGCCTGCATTTGGGTTTTTGATCACTAAACCCACTCCATTAGCAGCGATTAACAGTAAAAATAAACCGATACCAATACCTGTACCATGTGCAATACCCATTGGCATATTGCGTAATATCCAACTACGAATACCTGTAACAGAAATGATGGTGAACAAACACCCCATTAAAAATACGGCACCTAATGCCACAGGAATACTAATTTGCTGCCCTAATACCAAACTAAATGCGGTAAATGCAGTCAGTGAAATAGCACAGCCAATCGCCATTGGTAGATTGGCCCATAACCCCATCAATAAAGAACCAAAACCAGCCACTAAGCAGGTTGCAATAAAGACCGCAGTTGGAGGGAACCCTGCTTGCCCTAACATGCCAGGTACAACGATGACAGAATAAACCATCGCTAAGAATGTGGTTAATCCTGCAATGATTTCACGGCGAACTGAAGAGCCGCGCGCTGTTATCTTGAAAAATGAATCCAATTTGCAACTGGATGAAGCCTGTTGGCCTGACATGGTATACCTCTGCTGTTAATGGAAAACGAAGATTCTCAAATACTGCTAACAACTAACCTATACGTTGACGTAAACGATTACGTTTTTAAGAAAAAATAAACTAACTGAGAAAAAAACCCAATAAAAACAGTTGCGCAATCGTTTGGCTTTTAAAATAGAATAAAACGTATCGTGAGGGGAGCAATTATCATTCTAAACAGGGGGAATGATCAAGCATTTTTAGCGTTTCTTACCCGTTTGTTCTTTTTTACTCCCAAATATACAGGCTTTTAAGCAATGAACATTATTTTCAAATAATGATTCTTTTTAGTTACATTTATTTTACGTAAAAATAGCTAAATACCTTTCATATAATGTCTGTTTAAAGAGGAAGGTTATTTCTTTGATACAATCCAAGAATATTTGCTTACAAAACCAATAGCTAAAAACTTATTTACTGGTGGTAATATGCGTCTGTTAAAAATGTGGCTAAAAATCCATTTCCTATTGTTTTTCATTAAAAAAAACATCATTCGCTGAGTAAATATATATTTAAGTATATAAACTCAATTATTATCAATCGCAGTTATAGTTTCAATTTAATCAAGTAAAAAACACATAAAACGTATTAAAATGTCAAATAAGAATGCACCATTAATCATATTACAGCGGAGTATTTTACTACTTTTCATTAGTTTTCTTGCTCTGTATTTATTACCGGGAATATATAGTCATAGCCCTTGGAAGCAAGATGAAAATTATAGTTTTGGTATTATTCAAACTATGTATGAAACTGGTAAATGGTTAGTTCCCACAAATGCGGGTGAACCATTTATGGAAAAACCCCCGCTTTATTATTGGGTTGCTGCGATTTCCTCTCATTTATTTTCAAGCTTTATGCCACTTTATGATGCAGCCCGTAGTGCAAGCTTAATTTTTTCGGTTATCAATTTTTCATTTTTTATCCTTTTGGCGCGTCGCTTTTTCCAAGCCACAGACTTCACTGATACTCGGATTTGGGTCGCTTTTGCACTGTATGCCTGTGCTCCCGGTATTATCAGGCATAGCCATGATATGTTTACCGACGTTGCACTAATGGCAGGAACAACTATTGGCTTGTATGGGTTATTGGGGCTGATACAACAACAAAAAATGCACATGTCTACACTTTGGTTGTCTATTGGAACCATCGTCACCATGTTGTCAAAAGGCGTTTTCATTCCTGGCGTTCTCTGGATTTGTCTATTTTTATCTCCCATTTTTCTTACTCAATGCCGAACTAAGCGGTTTTGGCTATACAGTTTAACGGCGGGGTTAATCGCGCTTATCGCCATTTTACCTTGGCCTATCCAACTGTATCTTCAGCATCCTGATTTATTTCTCGTGTGGTTTTGGGAAAACAATATCGGCCGTTTCTTTGGTTTTTCTGTTGAGAAATTAGGCGCAAAAGCTAACCTAACGCGGATCCCTGCAGCGGTTTCCTTATTTGCCTTTCCTTCCGGTTTACTAGCTGTCGCTTATTTTCTAAGGCACCCAATTAAGCGTTTATTTAATTCAAACGAATTTCTGTTAGCACTATTTCCTTTATTAGGCGTTGTTTTCCTACAGATATCAGCTTCTGGTCGCGCGCTATATTTACTGCCTTTTATTGCACCCATGGCCATTTTAGGAACCCAAACACTACTTAGTTTCCCTGAAAAAATTCTTAATGGTATCGCTCGCTTTGCGGCTGTTTTATGGTCTGTACTCATTCTGTTTTTATGGCTCTGCTATTTCATCACCTTGGCTGGTCATCAACAAGAATGGCTAGCGCCATTTAGCCGCTGGCTTCCCATGAGCTACCAAATGCCCTTTTCTTCCATTGCATTTATCAGTGGTCTGTTGATTACATTAGTGTGGTTTTTACGCAATAAAATTATTCCAAACTTTATTTCACCGGCCTTTCACATGATGAAAAATTGGTTATTAGGCCTATGTGCCGTTTGGGGGATAATTTTAACCTTATTTTTGGGGTGGATAGACTACGCAAAAGGTTTCGAAGGAGTTTTTGTCGATTTAAACCAGCATTTAGCAGGCCAGTTTACAAAAAACGATTGTATGGCTTCTGATAATATTGGCGAGTCTGAAGCACCGATGCTCTACTATTACACTGGCGTATTACACCAACGCCAAGACCGCTTTGAAAAACCTGAACAATGCCGCTGGTTAATTGTACTCTCGAAAACAATCCAACCTGCACCGCAAGGCATGGAATTATTCTGGCACAATCATCGGCCAGATGAATTCCGAGAAAACCTTGTTGTGTATAAAGTTATTGAGTAAGTATTTATGGTGCTCGCTAACTTAAGTAGAGCACCACAAATGCGCTTTATGGGCTGACTTGTTCAACCATTTGAGCGCTATATTTTTCTCGTGTGAACCATAAAAATACTGCCACAGATAGAACCAATAGCACCGGTAAGCCCACTGGTGAGATTGAAGTCGCCACTCCCGCCAGTAATGGTCCTGATAAATTACCAATTCCCCATAGCATGGCCGCCGCTGCATTAGCGATGATCAATTCATTCCCTTTGAAATATTGGCCGATTTGTACCAAAGCAATCGTATAAATTGCCCCTGCCGTCGCCCCTAAGATAAATAGCAGCACCCAAATTAGATAAGGTTGAGTAATAAGGAAGGGTAATAATAAGCTAGCTGCGAGTGTGATAATGCCGCAAATTCGGTACAGTTTTTCTCTATTCATATGGTCGGCAAGCCAACCAAAAGGTAACTGCATAATGGCATCGCCAGCAAGGATGGCGCTAATCATTAATGCAGCAACCGCCTCTGTATGCCCCATTCCCATGCCATAAATTGGGAACATCGATAAAATAGTTCCGTCAAAAAAAGCAAAAAATAAAATTCCACCACAAATACCCGGTGCAATTTTTACAAATTGAATAATTGAAAAATTAGATTTCGCGGCATTTTCAGCTAAACGGTCTCCGACTTTTTGATCCATTAAAATAAATAGCACTACAGAGATTAAATGGATCAACGTACAAATCAATAAAGGCGATTTATCTTCCACACCATAATAAGCAATGAATGAAGGCCCAAGTAGCTGACTTACTGTGAAGACAGTGGTATAGATTGCTAAAATCCGACCCCGTTTATTTTCAGGGGATAATTCATTAATCCACGTTTCTCCCAAACAAATCATCACGCCACTCGCTAGCCCCGTAACTAACCGTAATGGAAATAACAGCCAAAGTGGTAACGTGCTCAATAATGGCAATAAGCTAATGGCAGAAACGAGGGTTGCCAATAGCATTGCCTTTCGCTTACCTGACCAACGCACAATACGTTGAACTACAGGGGCAATTAAAAACATACCTAATGCAGGAGCCGCCGAAATAATGCCTATATACAACTCATTGAAACCATAATTATTTAGTCTAAGAGCCACCATTGGAATACTTAGCCCAATAACGATACCAATGACAGCAATACTCATGGTGATGGTAAAAATAGCAAAAGATGGGGAACGACGAAAATTTTGTAAACGCTGATTATCAGAGCTCATGTTGAAATTAACCCGTTTCTTTTTAGCAAAAAAACAGATTTTAACTCCATAAAATAGATTATTATGAAAAATAAAAAACCGCATCATTACTAGTAAAACTAATAATGTTCGTGGTGATTGTAACACGACTCATATATTCTGCTATTTATCTTTATAAAACTATTTTTAATATTCTAAATACTTAAAGAACGAAAAAATATCGATAAAACAGCACAATACCTGATAATAAAATTATGACATTAATAACTTTTAAAAAACTTTCACGTGAAATTTTTAATGTTATATGCCGACCAGCCCATGTACCAATTAACATGGCAGGGGAAAATGCTAAAGCAATCAATAAAATATCTAGGTTGAGATACACACCCATAACTAAAAATATCACTACTCGAGTCAGCGTGCTAAAGCCAATTAACGTCATTTGAGTGATACGAAAACGTTGTTTGTCTTCAATTCGGCTAGATAAATACATGGCATAGATAAAACCACCACTACCAAATAAAGCACTAAAAACACCACCCACTAAACTAAATGGGATAACCAACGCTTTTGAAAAAGGTGATTTTGATTTTTTAGAAAAGAAAGCATGTAATACATAACCAACAACAAATAACCCAAGTAATAATACGAGTATATCGGGACGCGTTTTTAATAAAATCGCAGCACCCACTAAACTCCCCACTATCATTAGTGGAATTATCCATTTAATTTCCTGATAATCTGCATTTTTACCATCTTTAAGTAAATTTAAAACTGCCGCGGTTAGATCTATTAGCGCAAGAATTGGAACAATCATGTTTAACGGCAAATACATGGCTAATATTGGTGTTGCAATCAGGGCTGAACCAAAGCCCGCCATGCCAAAAACCAAATAAGCAAAAAGCAGTGTTGAGAAACAAATCGCCATTTCTGGTGATAATAATTCAAACGGCATGACCTAAACTCCAGACGTTTTTTAACATCCTCACTATAGTTTCTTTCAAATACAGAAAATAGTTTTATTTTTGTAGGGTTTTAAATTTCAAATCTATATCAAAAAACAAAATAGCCGCTTTAAATACAATATACAATTAAGCGTGTATAATTTGCTTCTCTGAGTAATACAGAATTAGCACAATAAATTAAAATTCAGGTAAAGACACATTGTGGATAAAAAAATTAATATAAAAATCGGGCAAAAAATTCGCTTACTGAGGCAAGCAAGAGACCTTTCGCTAAACGAACTATCGCGTATATCAGGAATATCGAAAGCGGCTTTATCCAAGCTGGAGTCCGGTGACTCAAACCCACGTATTGATACATTAGAGTCGATTGCTATTGCCCTACGCTTTCCACTTAGCGACCTGTTTACTCGGCAACATGAGGCTTATCCCTATTTCCTCAAAGCTACTCCCAGCGAAAAAGAGTATTCACAACAGTTTAAATTTCGCATTAGCATGGGAAATATCTCTGAAATTTGGCAATTAACCATGAAGAGAGGCGCTATCATCAATAGCCCCGCCCATATGAGTGGAACCCATGAACACATTATGGTGAATTCTGGATCCCTCATGTTACGACTGCATAACGACCAAAATATCGTCTTAGAGGCGGGGGACTTTTATGCTTTCAGTGGTGATTTCCCACATAGTTATCTCTGTATGGAAGGAGAACTTCAAGCAACTGTTGTTATGACCTACTCCCATCTTAGTGATAGCGTTTAAATTACGGCATGTTGTGCATCATAACTAATGCGCAGTGTCCCCTTTTTAAATTTCATCGACTTAATTGAAAAATGCTGAATATTATCTAGCGAAGAAACATGTGTTCCACCACAAGGCATTTCTTCAGTTTGGTCGATATAACTGATCCGTAAATCATCCTTTTGCTTTATTGCAACGGAGCGTCCACTACGAATGCTTTGGTTAACAATATCTTCAATATATTGGCTATCGAGTTCATCAAAAGGAGTAACATCCCCTTCCATCATGCTAAATTCCACTCGAGATTCATCAGGAAAATGATGGCCTTTTTGTGCAAGCCAGCCAAAACGACGCAATTCCCAATTCAACAAATGACCGGCGGTATGAAGAGCAGCGTAGCGCTGACGTTTTTCTTTGTCCACCCTTGCAACCACATTATTTTCTTGGCTAAAAGTAACACCTTCAGGTATGTATCCTACAATTAGCCCACCCGATTGTTTCTTAATACGAACAGGTATATCATTCACCCATGCTGTATCCATGGGTTGTCCGCCGCCTTGTGGGTGAAAAATGTTATCTTTTAAAGCTATCCAATGCCCCTCATCATCATGCCCTTGTGCCAGTATGGAGGTTTTAATTTCATACTGATAAGTGTCCGACAAATAGATATTGTTTTGCATAATTTTATACCTGTTTATTATTCATATTGCCAAATACAAACCTGCAATACATTCAGAGAATCATTATTCAGTAGCTGATTTTATACCATATTTGTTCGTTTTAGGAAACCCTAATTATCTCTATGATTAAACATAAAAGAAAATAGCCCATACTGTTGGTATGGGCTACTAGGTCATAAAATTTACCTCAGAATTACTGCAAATAATTTTGCATTGTTTCGAAAAGACGCAAATCATCACTAAAGCGTACTTCCCGAACATCTTCTAATTTTTCAACTTGGTTAATCATTTGCGGCAAACGCTCATCTTTTTGTACTAATAGCCATATACGGCTTTCATCTTTATCTTTAATCGGCATACATAGAATGCCATCAACATTAAATGCTCTGCGTGCAAATAAACCACAAATATGTGACATTACACCTGGGTGATTACGAACAATTAGCTCTAAAGCAATCGGATGATGTTCAAATACCATAATTACGCTCCAATCATATCAATGTTAGCTGCACCTGGTGGAACCATTGGATATACCTTCTGATTCACATCAATCAAGGCATGGATCAAACATGGACCTTTGGTATTCATTATCGCCTCTAATGCCATTTCTGGATCTGCTTCATTATTTAAATCGCAAGTTTGCAAACCAAACCCTGCCGCAATCTTGATAAAATCGGTTTGATACGGATAAGCTGCAGCAAATATGCGGTTTTCAAAAAATAAATCTTGTTGTTGATGTACCATCCCTAACGCTTGGTTATTCATTAAAATAATTTTGATATTCAATTGGTGTTCCGCTGCGGTGGCCAATTCCTGAATATTCATCATCAAACTACCATCACCGGAAAAACACACAATGGTTTTTTCGGGCTTTGCCAGCGCAGCACCAATGGCGGCAGGCAGACCAAAACCCATGGTACCTAACCCACCTGATGTCAGCCATTGACGTGGGCGAGACAGAGGATAAGCTTGGGCTGCCCACATTTGGTGCTGACCAACATCCGTTGTCACAATCGCATCTTCGCCTGCTGCACGTGCCGTAGACAAAACTAAACCATAATGGTTTAACGGGTTATCAGCCTCGCTAAAATTCAATGGATATTTCTCTTTTAATTGATTAACTTGCGCCATCCATTCTGTGCGCTCATTACGTTCAACTAAAGGCAATAACAATTCCAATATTTGACCCGCATCAGCATGAATGGCGATATCTGGGCGCTTAATTTTGCTAATTTCTGCTTTATCGATATCTACATGGATAATTTTTGCGTTAGGGCAAAATTTCTCAGCTTTCCCTATCGCTCTATCATCAAAACGCGCGCCAATCACAATTAACAAATCCGATTCTTCCATAATCATGTTAGTACTTGCGGCAGCATGCATACCTAACATCCCTAAATATAAGGGGTTTCGCATCGGGATAGTACCAAGTGCCATTAGTGTCATGGTTGTCGGTAACGTTGCTTTTTCCGCAAATGCAATCGCCGTTTCTGTGGAATCGGAGCTAATTACCCCACCACCAAAATACAGTACTGGACGTTTCGCGTTATTAATCATTTCAGCCGCTTGTAGCACTTTTTCCATGTCAAATGCGGGGGCTTTATCTTTCGGTAATACTTCTGGTATTTCAGTTAGTTCAATTGTGGCAGTTTGCACATCTTTTGGAATATCAATCCAAACAGGTCCAGGGCGACCTGACTCTGCAATACGAAAAGCATCACAAATCACTTGTGGCAATTCATTGATATTACGAACCAAATAGTTATGTTTCGTTACTGGAATCGAAATACCATAGGTATCAACTTCTTGGAAAGCATCTGTACCAATCATTGATGAAGAAACTTGAGCAGTAATACAAACCAGCGGGATAGAGTCCAGCTTTGCATCTGCGATAGCGGTCACTAAGTTTGTCGCACCAGGGCCACTTGAAGAGATACAAACCGCGGCTTTTCCCGTGGTACGAGCAATTCCCTGAGCTATAAAACCTGCGCCTTGCTCATGACGTGCCAGTATGTGGCGGATTCTCTGGCTTTGACCTAATGCGTCATAAAAAGGTAAAGCCGCTCCACCTGGAATGCCTGAAACGATAGTAATACCGTGTTTTTCCAGTAAATGTACGATTAATTCCGCACCCGTAAAGCGGGTTTTATGTGATGTTGTGGTGCCCGATTCGCTCATCATAATTATCCTTTGCTAGCCTGCGGATCCGAGCGAGAGGTGATAAAAAACCCCGCTCGGTTTGCGCCGGCGGGGTTTCTAAATCTGCGTTGATTTGTACCCGTTACGGCGCTAAGCCCACGACCACCACCACACGCACGACCACCGCGGCACGTGGCGCGGTTAGTAGTAGGTTTAAGTGATTAGTCGTCATGTTCACGGGTTCTTCCTGTTTAGTCTGTCTAATTTATTGATTATTGTTTTTCAGTTTCTTTTATTAAAAGAACATAAATTTCCCAGCATGACAATCATTTTTTCTTGTTTTATCCCAAAGGAATAGTAATTGCGACACTCATCACATCTCGCACCAGCAGCGATACTATCCATTAAAATAAAAAAATATAGCATTAATCACTACTTAAAATACCATCGCAGACCTTGACTTAAAGTCAACTTTAAGTTGTATCCTTTGTTCCATTCAGAGGGATTATTCCCTCAATGTAAGAAATATAACCAATTGATTTTTAATTAATATACAGAGGGATATATGCCAAAATCCGTTTGGTGGTTAACTATCACACTTGCATTATTTATCACAGGAAATGCGATTGTCCTTTCTGTAGCAGTAGTTATTGGCGAAAAATTGGCTACCAACCCAACTTATGCAACTATTCCACTGGTAAGTCAGTACGTTGGCTTAATCTTAGCAACTATTCCGATCGCATTTTTAATGCAAAAATATTCGAGAAGGGTGGGCTTTATTATTGGTAACATCGGTGGGTTAATCGGTGCAGGCTTCTCTATTCTTGGTGTGATAGAAAGTTATTTAGTGTATTTTTCCATCGGGTTGTTTTTCACTGGGATTGCTATTGGTACTGCACAACAATTCCGTTTTGCCGCAATTGAAGAAGCCCCCATTTCTTTACGAGCAAAAGCCATTGGCCTAGTTATGAGTGGAGGCATTGCCGCAGCCTTAATCAGCCCAACATTAGCTATTAGCACCCAACGATTTTTTACAGAATACCCGTTTGCAGGGCCGTTCATCACGTTAGCCGCCATTTATGTAATCGCATTTATTCTATTATTAATTGTGCCATTAAAGAAAATAGTGAAAACGCCATCGGATGAAGTGTTAGTCAAACGCGACTACAGTGCATTGTATTCACAACCTATTTTAAAATTAATCGCCATTGTTAGCGCGGTTGGATATGCCATTGTGGTTTTCACCTTTGCCTCGATACCGTTATCTATGAAACAACATGATTTCGCCTTTTCCTCTATTGCAATTGTATTTCAATTCCATGTATTAGGTATGTTTGCACCGTCATTTTTCACTGGAACATTAATTCATCATTTAGGGACAAAACGCATTATTTTCTGCGGTATCATATTGTTAATTTTATCAGCGACTATGAACCTGCTAGGTAACCATTTTTACAATTATTTGTTGGCGGGTATTTTTGTCGGTGTCGCCTGGAATTTAATTTTAATCAGCACTACTAACCTATTACCACATACCTATGAAGCTCATGAACGCGCTAAAGTGCAGGGAATGACCGATTTTCTTATCTATTTCTTCGGTGGAATAGGTAGCTTAGGAGCAGGGGTTCTTTTCTTCACATTCGGTTGGCAGACGATGAATACCCTATCTGTCGTCATCTCAGCCATAATTTTAATTAGTTTCTGGAAGCTAAAGAAATATATCCCCAGCAACCAATGAAGAGCTTTACCATAGTACCGTGTTTTTATATTCAAAGGGCGTAATAGTTTCATCTGTTGCTAATCGATATCATTATGAATATATCTCCTTAAGATAAACTCTACTGGCTATAAACTAATTAAAAATCGGTGTTTTGTCTATTTTACAAATTAACAAACTGTATTCGGTTTTGTTTACCATTTATTTATTGGCTATTGACTTAATGACGGATAAGATTAAAAAGTAACTAATAGGAAGATATTATGTATAAAGAAATCCCTGTTCCCTGTAATGGGAAATACACAGAATTTCAATCTACAGTTGTTAATGAAATATTAGTTTGGATTGAAATGAACTTAACCAGTCGTTTATTACTCGATGATATCGCACTCAGATCAGGATATACAAAATGGCATTTACAAAGAGTATTTAGAAAAGTCGTAGGTATGCCTTTAGGTGAATATATTCGCCGAAGGAGAATTTGTGAAGCTGCTAAAGACCTATGTTCCACCGAGCTTCAAGTTATTGATATTGCATTAAAATACCAATTCGACTCCCAACAATCTTTTGCAAAGCGATTTAGAGCTTATTTAGGTACGTCACCGTCAATCTATCGCCTATCGGGTGAAAGTCAAAATGACCCATTACTACTGGAACCTAAAGTAGCTTGATACGCTAATATGAAAATAAAATTTATATTTCCTTTTTTAATAACACTACCAATACAAAGCCCCATGTAAGTTAACCACTGGGGCTTTATTATTTCCCATTTAGTTAAGAAAACCTTAATTTAAAATTAATAAAACCTTAAGGTTTCAGTTTTATATTTACTTTACTATCTTAATAAAAAAATAATAATTTTTTGGATATATAATTTTATACATTTATCTTTATTAAAAAATAAAGGCTTCACAAGGAAGCCTTTATTTTTTGTGCATTCTAATCAGCAAATAAATTAGAACGGAATATCGTCATCGAAATCCATTGGTGGTTCATTAGTCTGTGGAGCAGGCGCTGATGAGCGTGCGGCTGGAGCTCCGCCACCACTAAATTGCTGTGCTGCTTGCGGCTGTTGAGGTTGGCCCCAACCGCCTTGGCTGCCTTGACCTTGTGATGCTGCATCACCGCCACGGCCACCTAGCATTTGCATTGAGCCGCCGATATTCACAACCACTTCTGTCGTGTAACGGTCTTGACCACTTTGGTCTTGCCATTTACGTGTTTGCAGAGAACCTTCTATATAGACTTGTGAACCTTTTTTCAGGTATTCACCTGCCACTTCCGCTAATTTGCCGAAAATAACCACGCGGTGCCATTCGGTTTTTTCACGCATCTCACCGGTTTGCTTGTCACGCCAACTTTCAGAAGTTGCCAGAGTCAGGTTTGCCACAGCTCCGCCGTTAGGCATATAACGGATTTCTGGATCTTGTCCTAGGTTACCGATAAGAATTACTTTATTTACGCCTCTGCTGGCCATTTATTACTCCTGATGCATTGAATTTTAATCTCTGGATTAGCCGTGAAGTTTACCACGACAGAGCTGATTTGCACCAATATTTGAAATTAAGCTTGTTAATTTGCGAAACGCTTTCCAGCTTTTAGTGAAATTCCATAGTGCTTTTGTCAGTATAGACACAAAATAATACACACCGCATCTATCTTTTCGATAAATTCAGATCGCTGTTTTTCTGTTTTTCTGTTTTTCTGTTTTTCTGTTTTTCTGTTTTTCTGTTTTTCTACTTTTCTGTTTCACCATTAAAATCTTACTCTAAATAGTTCAAGCTGTGGCTAGGCGGCAAGCGAAGGTATCGCGGGGAGCATACAAAAGTATGTGACCTGCGTAGCTGAGAGCAGCCAACACCGCCACTGTTTGAAATATGACGAGCAGAACCTATTCTAAATAGTTCAAGCTGTGGCTAGGCGGCAAGCGAAGGTATCGCGGGGAGCATACAAAAGTATGTGACCTGCGTAGCTGAGAGCAGCCAACACCGCCACTGTTTGAAATATGACGAGCAGAACCTATTCTAAATAGTTCAAGCTGTGGCTAGGCGGCAAGCGAAGGTATCGCGGGGAGCATACAAAAGTATGTGACCTGCGTAGCTGAGAGCAGCCAACAACGCCACGGTTTGAAATATGACGAATAGGAAATACTGTATATCCATTCAGCCATAAATATGTGATAATAGTCTCTTGCGATTGTTCAATATCAAATCATCCGGGAAGTGGTAAATGGATAATATCGAAGTCCGCGGCGCACGCACGCATAATCTGAAAAACATCAATCTCATCATCCCTCGCGACAAACTCATTGTTATTACTGGGTTATCTGGTTCAGGGAAATCATCTTTAGCTTTTGATACCCTGTATGCAGAGGGTCAGCGCCGTTATGTTGAATCTTTATCTGCTTATGCTCGCCAGTTTCTTTCTTTAATGGAGAAACCGGATGTCGATCATATTGAAGGGTTATCCCCTGCAATTTCGATTGAACAAAAATCCACTTCACATAACCCACGTTCGACGGTCGGAACCATCACAGAAATTCATGACTATCTGCGGCTATTATTTGCACGTGTTGGTGAACCTCGCTGCCCTGATCACGACATACCGCTTGCGGCTCAAACTGTTAGCCAGATGGTCGATAATGTTCTGGCTCAACCCACCGATCGCCGAATGATGCTACTTGCTCCTGTCGTTAAAGAACGTAAAGGGGAGCACGTTAAGTTACTCGATAACTTAGCCAGCCAAGGCTATATCCGTGCCCGAATTGATGGGGAAGTTTGCGATCTATCCGATCCACCAAAGCTCGAATTACAGAAAAAACATACGATTGAAGTCATTGTCGATCGTTTTAAAATTCGTGATGACATCGCTCAGCGTTTAGCCGAATCCTTTGAAACTGCACTAGAACTCTCTGGCGGTACCGCAATTGTCGCGGATATGGATGATGCGAATGCAGAAGAACTGGTTTTTTCTGCCAATTTTGCCTGCTCTGTTTGCGGCTACAGTATGGTGGAACTTGAACCTCGCCTATTTTCTTTTAACAACCCTGCTGGGGCCTGTCCAAGCTGTGACGGCTTAGGTGTTCAGCAGTTTTTTGATCCCGAAAGAGTCATTCAAAATACTGAAATCTCACTCGCAGGTGGTGCAATTCGGGGTTGGGATCGCCGTAATTTTTACTATTTCCAAATGCTGATGTCATTAGCTGAGCATTATAAATTTGATGTGGAAGCGCCTTATGACACTCTGAGTCCTGCCATTCAAAAAATTATTTTATATGGTTCAGGCAAAGAAACGATTGAGTTTAAATACCGTAATGACCGTGGCGACATCACTGTGCGCCGGCACCCTTTTGAAGGCGTGCTCAATAATATGGAACGCCGTTATAAAGAAACAGAATCAACGGCTGTCCGTGAAGAATTAGCGAAATATATCAGCAACCGTCCATGTGTCTCTTGCCATGGGACGCGCTTACGTAAAGAGGCGCGCTTTGTATTTGTTGAAAATACAACATTGCCCGAAATCGCAGATTACAGCATTGGCCACGCAATGGAATTTTTCCAAAATCTAAAACTCACAGGCCAGCGCGCTCAAATCGCAGAAAAAGTTTTAAAAGAAATTGGCGATCGCCTGAAATTTCTCGTCAATGTTGGGCTTAATTATCTGACACTTTCACGCTCTGCTGACACCTTGTCTGGTGGCGAAGCACAACGCATTCGTTTAGCAAGCCAAATTGGAGCAGGTTTAGTCGGTGTGATGTATGTCCTTGATGAACCTTCAATTGGCTTACACCAACGTGATAATGACCGCTTACTTGAAACCTTGATCCACCTGCGTGATCTAGGAAATACCGTGATCGTCGTTGAACATGACGAAGACGCGATCCGCGCCGCAGATCATGTGATTGATATCGGCCCGGGTGCTGGGGTGCATGGTGGGCAAATTGTTGCCCAAGGAACACTGGAAGATATTGTCGCAAACCCTGATTCACTCACTGGTAAATTTTTAAGTGGTGAGCGCAGAATTGATATCCCGCAGAAACGCGTTCCAATTAATAAAGATAAAATGCTGACGGTGTTTGGGGCAAAGGGTAATAACCTGAAAAATGTGACGTTAAAAGTCCCTGTTGGGTTATTTACCTGCATCACTGGCGTGTCTGGTTCAGGTAAATCAACACTGATAAACGATACGCTATTCCCTATTGCTCAACGCCAATTAAATGGGGCGACAACCATCACCCCTGCCCCTTATTTAGATGTAGAAGGTTTAGAGCACTTTGACAAAGTCATTGATATTGACCAGAGCCCAATAGGCCGTACACCACGTTCGAACCCTGCCACCTATACTGGTGTGTTTACACCTGTGCGTGAACTATTTGCTGGTGTGCCTGAGTCTCGGACTCGTGGTTATAACCCAGGGCGTTTTAGCTTTAACGTTAAAGGCGGTCGTTGTGAAGCTTGCCAAGGTGATGGGGTTATTAAGGTTGAAATGCACTTCTTGCCTGATGTGTATGTCCCTTGTGACCAATGTAAAGGCAAACGCTATAACCGCGAAACGCTAGAAATTAAATATAAAGGTAAAAATATCCATGAAGTGCTGGATATGACCATCGAAGAGTCTCGTGAATTTTTTGATGCCGTACCTGCCCTTGCCCGCAAGTTACAAACGCTGATGGACGTTGGTTTATCCTATATCCGCCTCGGTCAATCAGCGACGACGCTCTCTGGTGGTGAAGCACAGCGTGTGAAATTAGCTAAAGAGTTATCTAAACGCGGTACAGGGCAAACTATCTATATTTTGGATGAACCAACAACTGGCCTGCACTTTGCTGATATTCAACAGCTCTTAGTCGTTTTACATCAGCTTCGTGACCAAGGAAACACCATTGTGGTGATTGAGCACAACCTTGATGTCATTAAGACAGCGGACTGGATTGTCGATTTAGGCCCTGAAGGGGGTAGTGGCGGCGGTGAAATCTTAATTGCAGGCACACCAGAAGAAGTGGCTGAGTGTGAAAAATCTCACACCGCACGGTTCTTAAAAACGATTTTAGAACGCGGCTATTAAGTAGAAAGGCCATTAAAAATAAGTAAGAAGATTATCAGGGAGCATTTTGTTCCCTGATAATTATTACGATAGCTAAGAATTATTGGCTAACGGCAGCAAATGCTTCAACAATGCGTTTAACATTATGGCGATTGACACCTGCCATACAAACACGGCCAGTTCCAACCAAGTAAACCGCAAATTCGTCTTTCAGGCGAGCCACTTGCTCTTTAGAAAAACCAGTGTAGCTGAACATGCCGCGCTGCTTTAATAAGTGATCGAAATTTTGATTTGGTAATGCTTTTTTTAGCTCATCGACCAATACCGTACGCATGTCTAAAATACGTAAGCGCATCTCTTCCACTTCCGCTAACCATTTGGCTTTTTCAGCGCTGTTGGTTAATACCGTAGCAACAATTTTTGCACCATTAGATGGCGGGCTAGAATATAAACGGCGAACACCCGCTTTTAACTGGCCTAACACACGGTCACGTTCATCTTGGTTTTCACAGATCACAGAAAGCCCACCTGCACGTTCACCGTAGATACCAAAGATTTTAGAAAATGAGTTACTGACAAACACGGGTAAGCCAGCTTTAACCATCGCTCGGATAGCATAAGCATCTTCATTAATGCCTTCTGCAAAACCTTGATAAGCAATATCTAAAAATGGGATCAATTTGCGTTCTAATGCTACCTTAGTGACTTCATCCCATTGTGCAGGAGTCAGGTCGGAGCCTGTTGGGTTATGACAGCACGGGTGCATTAGGATGATGCTATTAGCAGGCAATTGTTTGAATGTCGCTAGCATCTCATCAAATTTAACACCTTTGGTTTTTTCATCAAAGTACGGGTAGTAATGCACTTTTGTTCCCGCACCTGAAAAAATAGAGGCATGGTTTTCCCAAGTTGGGTCACTGCACCACACTTCGGAATCGGGATAATATTGATGTAAAAAATCAGCACCAATTTTTAACGCACCAGAACCACCAATCGTTTGGACGGTAGCGATACGTTCCTGTGCAATTAGCGGGCAATCCTCACCAAATACTAATTTTTGTAATTCAGTACGGTAATCTTTCAAACCTTCCATAGGCAAATACAGTGATGCGCTTGCTGGCAGTTTACTTAACGCCGCTTTTGCCGTACCGACTGTCGCCAGTTCAGGGGTTTTCCCGTCACCATCATAGTAAAGACCGATACTCAAATTAATTTTATTTTCACGAGAGTCTTTATTAAATTCATCCATTAACGACAGAATTGGGTCGCCCGGATAAGCATCAACATGTTCGAACACAGGACATCTCCTAATCATTATTTTACGCTAAATAAACCAAGCGATGATTTGCCATATTTAGCGCCATTTTTACGTTGTTATCTGAAAATAACCCTTTGCTGGCTATTCGTCTACATATTCCATTGCAACTCTAGAGGTTAACTTCGTCAGTAACTCATAGTTGATAATGCCTGTTTGTGTGGCAATTTCTTCAACCGGTAGTTGATTTCCCCACAAAATAACGTCATCCCCCACTTTATCATCGGCATTTAGTCCCAAATCCACCACTGTCATATCCATGGAAATTCGCCCAACAATAGGCACTTTTCGCCCATTAATTAACACCGGCGTGCCTGAAGGTACGTTACGTGGATAACCATCACCATAGCCGATTGCAACAACACCAAGCAGTGTGTCTTTGCCACTACACCATGTTTCACCATAACCTACACATTGTCCTGCCGCATGTTCCCTAACCGCAATTAATGTTGATTTTAGTGTCATCACAGGAAGCAAACCGAAGTCTTCTGCACTTTTCCCTTCTTGTGGCGAAGCGCCATACATCATGATCCCTGGACGAACCCAGTCATAGTGAGCTTCTGGCCAAAGTAAAATTCCTGCGGAGGCGGCAATGGATTTCTCACCCTCTTTACCGTCAATAAACTGTTTAAAGCAGGCAATTTGTTTTTCAGTTGTCGGTAAATGGGGGGCATCCGCTTGGCAAAAATGACTAACAATATTGATAGGGAGCTGAACTTGCTGGCAGCGTTGTAAACGTTGATAAAAGCCTTCGGCATCTTTAGGAAGTATGCCAAGGCGGTGCATACCTGTATCCAGTTTCATCCAAACTTTAAGAGGATAGGGTAATTTGGTAGCTTCTAGCATTTCAAGCTGTTCTATACAGTGGATCACGGTGTCAATCTGGTGTTCTGCCATTAACAACAAGTCAGATTGTTCAAAAAAACCTTCAAGTAAAACAATCGGTTTTATCACACCGTGCTGCCGTAATAGTAGCGCCTCATTGAGTCTTGCCACACCAAAGCCATCCACCAGCTCTTCTACTGCCTGACCAACCCCTACTAACCCATGACCATAAGCGTTTGCTTTGACAACTGCAATCATCTGGCTATTTGGTGCAATTTCTTTCACCCGTTGCAAGTTGTGTCGCAGAGCGCGGCGGTTTATCAATGCGGTTGCCGCTTTCATTGTTTCCTCGTTCTTTTTCTCTAAACCCGCTAAAAATTAAGCTGCCCTTTGGCAGCCCAATATATTCTCTATTTGTTATACGCTAAAAAATATCAATTTCCATTCGATCTTGTTTCTGTATAAAGAAAAAATTATTCAAACTAGTTTAACTTTAATACTCTAAATAGTTTGCATTGTCGCTAGGCGGCGATTGAGCTAATCCAAGAAGCATACATAAGTATATGACTCGCGTAGCCGAGTGCAGCCAACACCGTGACAGCGCAAAATATGACGAGTATTTATGATGAGGATTTAGTCCTCATCATTATAAGCTGGCCCTGCATAATTATCGAAACGCGACCACTGCCCATTAAACGTCAACCGCACCGTACCAATCGGCCCATTACGTTGTTTACCGAGAATGATTTCCGCAACCCCTTTGAGCTCACTATTATCGTGATAAACCTCATCACGGTAGATAAACATGATTAAGTCCGCATCCTGCTCGATAGACCCTGATTCACGTAAATCCGAGTTAACAGGGCGCTTATCGGCACGTTGCTCAAGACTACGGTTTAACTGCGACAGAGCCACCACAGGTACATTTAATTCTTTCGCTAGCGCCTTAAGTGAACGTGAAATTTCGGCAATTTCTAACGTACGGTTGTCAGAAAGAGCAGGAACTCGCATCAATTGGAGGTAGTCAATCATGATCAAACTTAAACCACCATGTTCACGATAAATACGCCTCGCACGTGAACGTACCTCTGTGGGAGTCAAACCTGACGAATCATCGATGTACATGTTGCGTTTTTCCATCAAAATGCCCATCGTACTTGAAATTCGCGCCCAATCCTCATCATCAAGTTGCCCAGTACGAATGCGAGTTTGGTCGACACGAGATAGTGACGCCAACATACGCATCATAATTTGGTTGCCGGGCATCTCTAAGCTGAAGATAAGTACCGGTTTTTCTTCTGTCATCGCCGCATTTTCGCACAAGTTCATCGCAAAGGTGGTTTTCCCCATTGACGGACGTGCAGCAACAATAATTAAATCAGAGCCTTGTAAACCTGCGGTTTTTTTATCGAGGTCTTGGTAACCTGTTGAAACCCCAGTAACGCCGTCGTGCGGTTGTTGGTAAAGTTGCTCAATTTTTTCAACAGTTTCAGACAAAATGGCTTCAATACCTTTTGGCCCTTCGTCTTTATTCGCTCTTGACTCGGCGATTTGGAATACTTTGGTTTCGGCTAAATCGAGGAGATCTTCACTGCTACGCCCTTGTGGGTCATAACCTGCATCCGCAATTTCATTGGCGACAGATATCATATCGCGAACAATCGCACGTTCGCGGACGATGTCAGCATAAGCATTAATATTCGCTGCACTTGGCGTATTTTTAGATAGCTCAGCCAAATAAGCAAAGCCACCCACGCTATCCAATTCACCCTGTTGTTCTAGTGATTCCGATAACGTTATAAGGTCAATGGGTTTGCCTTGCTCAAGCAAAAATTGCATTTGTGAGAAAATGGTGCGATGGGGTCGGCTAAAGAAATCAGCGTGAGTCACACGTTCAGAAACGGTATCCCAGCGCTCGTTATCTAACATTAACCCCCCTAAAACAGACTGCTCCGCTTCGAGAGAATGTGGTGGAAGTTTTAACCCTTCCATTTGGTGGTCTCGTGGGGCATCCGTTTTGAAATTTGATGAGGGTTTTTTAGCCATACATTAATATCCAAGTCTATAATTAACGATCTGCGCTTAGTATACGCCAATCTTATTTTTTTGTGGTTTTCTTTGCGTCTTTACGCAAAGTAATCACAGGATAAATACATCACTGAAAGCACAAACCTGTAATTCTTCTGATTGAAACATGGCGTTATGATAAAACGATTGTTATTGTAATTAAAATGAATAGTCCTTATTGGAGATTGTCATGGCAAAACGTATTGAATTCGCGCAACATGGCGGCGCTGATGTACTTAACTTAGTAGATTATTCCCCAGCAAACCCAGCAGATAATGAAATTCAAATAGAAAACCGTGCTATCGGGATTAACTTTATCGACACCTATGTTCGCAGCGGTTTATACCCTGTTGCTAAGCTACCAAGTGGCCTTGGTACAGAGGCGGCAGGTGTTGTTGTGAAAACTGGTGCCCATGTCACAGGTTTCAAGCCCGGTGACCGTGTCGTTTATGCGCAAGGCCCTCTAGGTGCTTATAGCGAAGTCCATAATGTCCCTGAAAGTGCCGTGGCACACCTTCCTGATGGCATCACCTTTGAACAAGCTGCTGCTAGCTCATTAAAAGGTATGACGGTTTATTACTTATTCCATCAAACCTATCAATTAAAACGCGATGAAGTCTTTCTATTCCATGCGGCAGCCGGTGGCGTTGGCTTAATTGCTTGCCAATGGGCAAACGCCCTGGGCGCTAAGATGATAGGTACTGTGGGTTCTGCAGATAAAGCATTAAGAGCAAAAGAGGCAGGAGCATGGGAAGTCATCAACTACCAGACCGAAGATATCGCAGCTCGCGTTAAAGAAATCACTCATGGCGAAAAAGTGAATGTTGTTTATGACTCTGTGGGTCAATCTACATGGCTTGCTTCTTTAGACTCGCTCAAGCGTCGCGGCTTAATGGTGAGTTTTGGTAACGCTTCTGGTCCTGTTACCGGTGTAAACTTAGGAATTTTAAACCAAAAAGGCGGATTATACGTCACTCGCCCATCACTTGGTGTCTATGTGACTAACCGTGCTGAGCTAGACCAAGCTAGTAATGCCTTATTTGATATGATTTTAAGCGGAAAAGTGAATGTAGATGTGCCGCAATCACAAATTTTTGCTTTAAAAGATGCACAAAAAGCTCACCTCACTATCGAATCAAGAAAAACCCAAGGTTCGAGTTTATTGGTTCCATAATAAGCGACTCAATATGCAAAAAGCGCCAAATGGCGCTTTTTTCCCCCACATGATAGCTATTCGCCACGCGTCACAAACTCGAGAGCTTGCTCAACAACGACTAAGTCAGCCCCTTTTTTATGCGCATTTTCACTTAAATGACGACGCCACTGACGTGCGCCGGGGATACCTTGGAAAATCCCTAACATATGGCGGGTCATATGGCCTAAATAAGCGCCTTTCGATAACTCTTTTTCAATGTAAGGGTACATCGCTCTAACAGCGTCAACACCATTAGTGACAGGAAAGTACTCACCAAACAATTGGTTATCAACCGCCGTTAAAATAGACGGGTTTTGATAGGCTTCGCGCCCCACCATGACGCCATCTAGGTGTTGAAGATGCTCTTTTGCTTCTTCCAGCGTTTTGACTCCACCATTAATCGCCATGGTCAAATGAGGAAAATCACGTTTTAATTGATAAACTCGCGGGTAATCAAGTGGTGGGATTTCGCGATTTTCTTTTGGGCTAAGGCCGGACAACCATGCTTTACGTGCATGGATAATAAACATTTCACAACCGCCTTTATCAGAAACGGTTTCAATAAAATCACATAAAAACGCGTAGCTGTCTTGCTCATCAATACCAATACGAGTTTTTACGGTTACAGGAATAGAAACCACGTCTTGCATGGCTTTCACACAATCAGCAACAAGCTGTGCATCTCCCATTAAACAAGCACCAAAACGCCCATTTTGTACGCGATCTGATGGGCAACCTACATTTAGGTTAATTTCATCATAACCACGCTCTTGTGCCAATTTGGCACATTGCGCTAATGCGGCAGGATCGCTACCACCAAGCTGTAACGCAACAGGATGCTCTTCCTCACTAAAAGCAAGATAGTCCCCTTTTCCGTAAATAATCGCCCCTGTTGTGACCATTTCGGTATACAGCAAGGTGTTTTTGCTTAATAAGCGATGAAAATAACGGCAATGGCGATCTGTCCAATCGAGCATCGGCGCAACGGAAAATCGGTTTAGGTTGGTGTAGCCTTGTTTTGAGGTATTTTGATGCATGGTGGTCTTGTGTATTGAAATCAAATGGATAGCCCCCAAAAGTAAGGAGCCAAGCAAAAACAGCAGGCTATTATAACATAGAGCGAATTAAGTGCGATGATGACGAAAATGAGCGGCGGAACTCAGTTAATTTAACGAAATAACCCCCGATATGAGCAATGTCGTATCGAGGATTTTTAAACCAATTATGTCATTTTAATACCCAGTTACGCACTATTTTTTCGCAGAAAGCAGTGCATAGCTGGTCATTAAGTTACGGTAATCAGGGATATGGTTTGAAAACAAAGTGCCTAACCCTTCCACATCATTACGCCAATCACGGTGTAATTCACAAGCGGCACCAAACCAGCTCATCAATTGAGCACCTGCTTTTGACATTCTATCCCACGCGGCATCACGTGTAATCGGGTTAAATGTACCTGAGGCATCAGTGATCACAAAAACTTCATAGCCTTCTTCCAGTGCAGACAGTGCAGGAAATGCCACGCATACTTCAGTCACAACACCGGCAATAATCAGCTGTTTTTTACCTGTGGCTTTGACAGCTTTAACGAACTCTTCGTTATCCCACGCGTTGATTTGACCAGGGCGAGCAATGAAAGGGGCATCAGGAAATGTTTCTTTTAATTCAGGAACTAACGGGCCATTAGGACCATCTTCAAAAGATGTAGTCAAAATAGTTGGTAAGTTAAAATACTTTGCCAAATCGGCCAGAGCTAACACGCTGTTCTTGAATTTATCTGGGTCTTGGTCACGAACTAGCGATAACAAACCCGTTTGATGGTCAACAAGTAATACAGCTGCATTATCTTTATCTAGGCGGTTATATTTGAAACTCATATCAACGACTCCTCAATGATTAGAAAAGTACTCTATGTGGGTTCAGATAAAACAAAAGTGGTATTTAATCTGCTTATCGCGCCTAAAACACCACTTTTCATCAAAAATATTTCAACAAGATGAATTCATACAATTCGTTATTTAGTTTCTGCGCTCATTGTGACAAAATTCCCCATACGAGCACTGGTAATTGTATAGCTATCTGCGCCCGCTGCTTTAGCTTTAGCTGCAATTTTCGCTTCTGTTGAAGCTAGCGTATCACCTGTTGCGGTGATTGTTGCTGCTGATGCGCCAAATGCGACGAAAGATAATACAGAAGCTGCCATCAAAGTTTTTAACATGTTCATAGTCTAATTCCTTCATTTTTTATTCGATGAGACAACCCTTGTTGTCTGCGATGAAGGCATCATATCGACAATGTTATTTAGGTTAAAGCTAATAATATAGCTCAATTCATTCAAATTAACTGAATGAAGTGCATTATCTGAAACTCACCATGGAATAAAACCGAAAGATATAATCAAGCAGCCTTATGGTATGCTTTCCCAAAGTTGGTTTACTTCTCGCGCAACCTTTAATAGGAACTGTATATGCCACTCAATAACCGAACACTCCCTACATTTAGGTACCACCCGAACCCTATTGAAACAGAAGCTTTTCTGACGGATAAAACAGTGACCTGTGATTGTTGTAAGCAACCTACTGATATTTATTATGAAAGCCCGTTTTATTCTACTGAGGATATTGATGCTTTGTGTCCTTGGTGTATTGCTGATGGTTCTGCTAGTGCAAAATTTGATGGTGAGTTTCAAGACCCTGCCAGTGTTGAAGGTATTGATTGCGAATATGACGAGGACGGCGAGTTTTCACATACTCTAAACCCCTACCCTACTGAAATGTTTGATGAACTAATTAAACGAACACCGGGCTATCAAGGGTGGCAACAAGAAATTTGGCTCGCACACTGCCAAGAGCCTTGTGAATTCATAGGCTATGTTTACTGGGATGACATCAAAGATAGACTCGATGAATTTGTTTCCCTTGAAAATGATATCGCTGATTATGGTTTTTCAATTTCAGAGCTCGCGAATATTCTCCATCAAGATAGCTCTGCTCAAGGTTATTTATTCCGTTGTTTACATTGCAAAAAACTACGTTTGCATTTTGATTTTAGCTAATTTATATCAACTAAATCGCGTGAAGAGGCTTATCTTCACGCTCTCATCTTCAACTATTCATCAGTTCAATAATTTGCTCCGCTAATTCTGGCGTTGCGGCTGATAGCAAGCTTCCCGCAAACATGGCTTGCTTACGCTGCCCATTTAATGCACAAACTTCCCCGCCCGCCTCTCGGATACACGGAATAAGTGCCGCACTATCCCAAGGTTTCATAATGGTATCAATCGCACCATGAATGCGACCGCTGGCAACCATGGCATGCTGATAAGCGTCATTAGCAAAAATGAAATCCCTTGCTTGACCCACAACCGCATCCAAATGATAAATTTGCGACCCTTCTCGGGAATTATAATTACTATTATGAATGCCTGATGCGCTTACCACTGCTTCTGATAATGATTTAGGCGATTGGCTTTCGAGTTTAAGCTGTCTTGGAGCCTGACTAGCTGTTTGCACCCAGCACCCTTCCCCTTGTGAGGCAAAGTAGAGTGTGGATATCGCGGGAAAACTAATCACACTAAGTAATGGTTCCCCATTTTCCACATAAGCAATTAACGTACTAAATAACGGCACTCCATAAATAAATGCACGCGTACCATCAATCGGGTCAATTACCCAACCAGAGCTGAATTGCTGCTCACCGACAAAGCCAAACTCCTCACCTAAAACAGCGATATTCGGTGTTTTTTGTGCAAAGAATGCCCTAATTTCTTCTTCAACTCGGGTATCCGTTTCCGTAACTACGGAACGATCGGGTTTATAATCAAACTTTCCCGCCCCTTCAAAAGCGTCTACTGTCATGGTTTTGACTAATTTAGCAGCTTCGAGTGCAATATCTAACATGACCAAGCTCCTCATTGAAAAAGAAAATGAGTATAACGGATAGGCTATGGAATAAAGGCGCTAAAATGCCTTATCAACCAGAGATAAAGCACCAATACAACCTAAATTTGTTTAAGAGAAACTTCACCAAATGTCATAAATACCAAAGTATGCCCCGCAATTCCACGGTACACCCCTTGCTGATTATTGAGTTCGCAAGCCAATGCCGTTAATTGCCATGCCTCATACTCCTCGATTTGACTAATGCGGGCGGTTAATAATGCGTTGTCTTTCCGCTCGCCATAAGCTTTCACCGCGATTGCATCTTGTGTTAAAGCGCTGTCGATAGAACTGTTTGCCCAGCTCCACATCCAACTGCCTTGGCTTTGGTCATAAGTACCAACAATTTGAACGGGCGCTGTTACCATTATATTGTCAGGCGCATGAAAAATAATGGTTCCTTCGTCTTGGTTCACTGACCAATCGGCTTCATCTAATTTCCATGTATCACAATGAAATTGGTTTTTGGCCTGTAACGCATTCATGCTACGTTCAATTAATGCCTCATAAGGCATTTGTTCTATTTCATTATCCATTTATTACCCAATATTTTTTAATGCGTTGATAATCAACTGCCAAAATTTATGATGGTCTAATTTAACAGCAACTTGAGTATGGCAATTTTCAGGCGCAGGATGGCGGAAGTCAGCCACCGTCATGCCTAACGTGTGCGTCCCAGTCAGTTCAATATTTACAGGCACTTTTTGTGTGGTCATTACGTTAGGGTCAATAACATAAGCAACCGCACAAGGGTCGTGTACTGGCGGAGCATCAAAGCCTTGAGCTTGCTTGTACATTTTCCCAAAAAAATCCAGTAGTTCGATGACAAATTGTGAACAATCACTGCCAATCGCAGCAATTTGTTTCACTACATCAGGAGTTGCTAGCGCTTGATGGGTAAGGTCTAAGCCCACCATGGTTAACGGCCATTTTTCATTGAAAACAATATGAGCCGCTTCTGGGTCAATTTTGATGTTAAATTCAGCTACCGCACTCCAATTCCCAACATGATAGCCCCCTCCCATCAGCACCACTTCTTTAACTCGTTCGACAATGCGAGGCTCAAGACGAGCAGCAAGCGCAATATTCGTTAATGCGCCAGTAGGAACTAAAGTCACCGTTTTAGGCGGGTGAGACATAATGGTTTCGATAATCAGTGAAACTGCATGTCTTTCATCAAGCTTCAATGTTGGTGTCGGTAATACAGGCCCATCAAGCCCTGATTCCCCATGAATATCAGGCGCAACTTCAATTTCCCGAACTAAAGGGCGTACCGAGCCCGCAGCAAATGGAATACCGCTAATCTTCGCCATTTCAGCGATAGCCAGTGCATTATGAGTGACTTTTTCGAGGGTTTGATTACCAGCAACGGTTGTTACCGCCAATAATTCAATGTCAGGGTTACCATAAGCCAGTAATAACGCGATAGCATCGTCATGGCCGGGGTCACAATCGAGGATTATTTTTTTGCTCATACCTTACCTTATTAAAATTGGAGTCAGAAATGGCACTGACCCCAATTTAACCAGCTAGCAAGGTAAAATCTATGCTTAATATCTGAATACTTAGAAATTTATTTTAAAACATGCGCATAGACACGTTTTTTCTCACCTTCATTTTTCGAAATATACACACCTTGTAACTCAGGAGCAAAGCCCGGTAATGCATTAATACCCGTTTCTAGTGCTTTGAAATAACGCAGTACTGGCCCCGACCATACTTCCCCAGGTACGACACATAATACGCCCGGTGGATACGGTAATGCCCCTTCAACGGCAATACGCCCTTCCAATTCATCTAATGGCAATAATTCACAGTTACCACGAATAAACTCTAAATGTGCTTGTTGAGGTGCCATTTTCACTTCCGGAAAGTGAGCTTTACGGAACATCTCTTTTTGCAGCTGTTTAATATTGTCATTAACGCTGAGTTGGTGCATCTCTTGGCATAAACGGCGTAATGTATAGCCCTGATAATGGTCTTGATAACGCTGATAAACCGAAGGCAATACATCTTCTAATAACGCATCTTCATCCAGTAACTGTTCGAAACGGACTAAATGGGATACTAGCAGTTCCAGTTTTTCACGGGTTTCTGCGGGTGTTAACAAAAATAAAATTGAATTTAAGTCACATTTTTCAGGGATCACGCCGTGTTCACGTAAAAAATGCGCCAAAATCGTCGCAGGCACGCCAAAAGCGTCATATTCTCCACTTTCGACATCAATACCTGGCGTCGTTAGCATCAATTTGCAGGGGTCAACGAAGTATTGGTCCTGTGCATAGCCATCAAACGCATGCCAACGTTCTTGCGGTATGAAGTTAAAGAAGCGTTGTTCAGCAGCGATTTGCTCTGTTGGGTATTCGTGCCATAACTTGCCATCAACGATTTCAGGGACAAAAGGCTTAAAATAACGGCAGTGCTGAAGTATCGATTTTCTTACCTCAATCCCCACTTTCACGCAGTCCATCCACATCATTTTGCCTGCATCACCTTGGTGAATACGTGCATTGACATCTAAAGAGGCAAACAAGGGATAAAATGGGCTCGTCGAAGCGTGCATCATAAAAGCATTGTTGAGTTTTTTGTGTGAAACAAAGCGCTCTTGCCCCTTGATGTGGTTATCTTTTTTATGGATTTGTGACGCTTGTGAGAAACCAGCCAGTTGTTTATGAACTGACTGAGTCACCATAATACCGGGGTCATTTTCATTTAATTCAAGTAGCAATGGCGAGCACTGGCGCATCATTGGAATAAATTGTTCATACCCCACCCACGCAGAATCAAATAAAATGTAATCACACAAATGTCCAATTTTATCAACCACTTGCCTTGCGTTATACACAGTACCGTCATAAGTTCCAAGTTGGATCACCGCTAAGCGAAATGGCCGTTGGGCTTGTGCTTTTTCAGGCATCACTTCTTGGATAAGCCCACGTAAATAACTTTCATCGAAGCAGTGCGCATCAATACCGCCAATAAAGCCAAAAGGATTACGTGCCGTTTCTAGGTAGACCGGTGTTGCCCCCGCCTGTATCAGCGCCCCATGGTGGTTTGATTTATGATTATTACGATCGAACAAAACTAAATCACCCGGTGTTAATAGCGCATTTAGCACGACTTTGTTGGATGATGAGGTGCCATTTAAGACAAAATAAGTTTTGTCCGCATTGAAAACTTTCGCGGCAAATTTTTGTGCCTCTTTCGCTGCGCCCTCGTGGATCAATAAATCGCCCATTGCCACATCGGCATTGCATAAATCGGTACGAAACAGGTTTTCACCATAAAATTGATAAAACTGCTCCCCTGTTGGGTGGCGACGGAAAAATTGGCCGCCTTGGTGCCCTGGGCAGGCAAAAGTGACATTATGACCCGCAGCATAATCCATCATTCGAGCAAAAAATGGCGGTAATAACTGCTCAAGATATTGATTCGCAGCATCGAGTAATTGACGACTATTTTCTTCACGAGCAGCGGGGGCGGGTGCTAATAGCGCCGTCAAATAAGGCGGTAAATTTTCATCGGTTGGCAGCTGTTTATCACTAATGATAAACAGCGGAATACTCAGCTGACTCTCAACAACTCTTTCCCACAGCCCTTGGTTGGCATCTTGTTCAGATAGCACGACAGCGGCAATATTGTTTAACTGTGCATCGCGAATATCTACCCACTGAAATTCATTAGTGAAATAGATTGCGACCCCCTGGCTACATGCCACATTGATTTTGTTCATAGCAGTCTGGCTCTTAGTTAGCTGAGGAAAAGAGGCGGACAATATACTTGATAGATCAGGGAATTGAAATGACTAGCATGGTAAGAAAAGAGGGCAAGATTTGGAAAGTCGAATATATTTTATAAGCCACTGGTTAATAGCATAAAAATTCTATCTCATCACACCCCACTCCCCCATACTTCAGGCCGTCATAAAGATAATAAAAAGATAAATTAACCAATTAACCCTGTGAACACCACAAATTAATCGGTCAATTTATCCGTAATGGGACGTTAGTTGTTTTTTTCCACATACAAAGTCTGTGATGGGAATGCAAAGTCAGCATCGTGGCGTTTAACTATCTCAATGATCTTCAAATACACCGCTTGCTGTGCGGCTAGCCATTCAGCCCAAACCGTTGTTTTGGTAAAGCAATACACCATAATATTTAACGAAGAGTCGGCAAAAGCATCGAAATAAACTAATAAGGTTTGGCTGGTATCGATATTCACATCTTGTTGTAACATCGTGCGGATATCATCGACAATAGCTCCAATTTTGTCTGAATCTTCGTAACGCAAACCAATTTCAGTTTTGATACGTCGGTTAGTCATGCGCCCCGGGTTTTCCATACTAATAGAAGAAAAAACCGAGTTGGGAATGTATAGCGGACGGTGGTCAAACGTAATAATTTTAGTGATCCGCCAGCCGATTTCAACTACCGTGCCTTCGATGTTTCTATCCGGTGAACTGACCCAATCGCCAATATTGAAGGGCCGGTCAAAGTAGAGCATTAACCCAGAGAAAAAATTACTCAGGATATCTTTACCGGCCATACCGATAGCAATACCGCCAATCCCGCCAAACGCCATCAAACCAGAAAGGCTCATCCCAAAATGCTCGCCAAACAGCAGTACCATAATGACAAATATCGCTGTTTTAAACACGCGGGCAACAATACGCGCCGAAGTGGGGTCACTGCCTTTTTTAATCTGTGCTTTTTCTAGTCGGTTCGCTAGTTGGAACAGTTTTCGCATTAAAATCAATGCAATCAATGAGATGGTAATAAAATTAACCAGAGAAGTGGAAATAAAGGTTAAATCAAAATCTTTTGCGGCCATGTCTACATATTGAGCAATAACAATAACCACGCCACACAGCACAACAGTTTGAATCACATTGATCAAAATACTTTTGCGCTTATGTTTATGCTTACGGCGTTTATGTACAATCTCAAAAGCTAAATAGGTTGCGAGAAAAGTCGCAATTAAGGTCATACCAATCGCATATTTTTCAAGTAATGCTTCTATCATTTCTAACCGCCCTAAAATTTACCTGATAGATCTTATTTTTATTTGTTTTACTGTGTATTGTTTTTCGTTATCTTGTTATTAAGATAACAATTATAAAGATAATTTTCCCAATAATTATCAGGTACTTTTTAGATTATCCAATAATGAATAACAACCTATTTTCCCCAAATGATAAAGAAATAAAAAATGTCCATGCGCTTAGACCATACCAACAGTATAACTATTTTGTCGGTAAAATCGCTGACTGGGAACAGGTATGGAGCCTCGGTGATGGGAAAAATCTCGTTACCGCATGGAATGATGAAAAATGTCTTTTTCTCCCCCTATGGCCTGCCAAAGCATTTGTTGAGTTGTGTTTAACGGGTGAATGGGCAAATTTTACGCCAATGCTATTTACCCTTAAACACCTGATGACAGAAATTCTGCCTGATATGCATGAAGCAAATATTAAGGTTGCATTGATGATGCAGTCTGATGGGGAAAAAACATTAGTTTATGATGCCGCGGCGCTTCTACGCGATTTAGAAGAAGAATGTCAGCAATATGAGTAAAAGGCAGCAATGTGCTGCCTTTTTAAAGTAAAAAACTACTTTTCAACACCAGTAGTGACAGTAAATTCACGAGTTTGCCCTGCCTCTAACCAAATCAGTGTTTGGTTATTTTTCGCCGCAAGGAAACCTTCTGGACGACAAGTTGCAGGGAGTACAAATGCGCCAACTTTTTGGTCACCATTATACAAAATCCAACGAGTTGCATAATTTAGCTCATTAGATTTAAAACGCGTTACAAACGTATCTCCTGCGGGTGAAACCATTCTAAACTCAGGCGTTGCGGTATATTGGCTAAGATCATCCATAAAAAACACAATTTCAGGGTCACACATTTGTGGCTGATTAAGCTGATTTAATGTGACTTTGCCAGATTTCAGCGCTTCATTAAATTCGAGCCATTTTTCAGTTGGCTGAACATGCCCTGGTATTGATTCACGCAATTTAATCGCATTTTCGGGGATATTTTGTGTCAATGTTGCATTCTCCACGTAAGCATAATTCATATGGCACATATATTGGAGAGGCATAGGCACCGATGCTAAATTGGTGACTGACATATGAATATCAAATAATGCACTATCTGAGTTTAATTGCACTGACGGTGTCGCACGATAATGATGACCAAAACCCATCACATACTCATATTCGCCGACAACTTTCAAACTTTCGCCTGTCAGTTCCAGCCAAGCGCTATCCATTGATGCACAAGGCATTTCCCCATGTAATGGATGTGAATCTTCTGGAGAAGGGCAACCATTACTGATTAAACCTGAATGGAATGCAAAGCAACCGTAGGTTTCAACTACCGTTGGAACCAGTTTTGGCGCTGAAAACATATTTTCCATTTTCAGATTTTGGCCACAAAATTGTGCATCCCAAATCATTTGTCCTAAAAAAGGTAAAATCGTTAAATACCCTTGCTGATTTTCAATTCGTAGCCCTTCCACGCCAGTTTGGTAACGAAATGCAGTGGCAGTAAATTGGTTATTTTTTAAAATAAGCGTCGGGTTTTCCGTAAATAAGCTTTTGTGAAGAGGTATCAATGTATTCATTTTCATACTCACGGTTTAATAAGATAAATGGAATTGGGTAGCTCACACTACCCAATTTGAGCACTATTTTGCAGCTTGTTTGGCTTTAAAGCGGCGTTCACCAACGAAGTAAATACCGACATACACGAAGCACAGCATGGAAACGAGGAATGAAAGTTGTAATGAGTGCAGCATATCTGCGACATAGCCTTGAACGGCAGGAACAACCGCAGCACCGACAATCGCCATCACAATGACCGCCCCAGCCATTTCGGTATGCTCATTATCAACGGTATCCAAAGTACCTGCATAAATGGTTGCCCAGCAAGGTCCAAACAAAATACTCACCATGACCGCTGCATACACCGCAGTGAAACTCGGAATAAACGCAACATAAATCAGGAACAACGCCCCAATCACCGAGTAGATAATTAGGACTTTTTCTGCATTAAAGCGAGTCATTAGAATATTGGCGATAAACTTCCCAATAAAGAAACAGGCAAAGCTATACACCATAAAGTTTGAGGCATCGCGTTCGTTAATATCCCCCATCTCTAATGCGAGACGAATGGTAAATGACCACACAGCCACTTGCATACCGACATATAAAAATTGGGCGATAATTCCTTTTCTAAACCGGCTATTTTTCGCTAAATATTTTAAAGTTTCTAACGCCGTAGGACGCTTATGATCTTGCGTTTCTGCCACTTTACATTTAGGAAACTTGGTAATAAGGAATAAAATCATTACCACCACCAATACCATAATCATGTAACGGTAAGGTTCGAGGGTATTTTCCAACATGGCTAAACGGAATTCATGGATTTGTTCCGCATTCATTCCCGCCATTTGGTTTTGTAAACTCTCTCCTTCGGAAAATACCAGATATTTACCCAGTAAGATCCCACCAGCTGCGCCAATTGGGTAGAAAGTTTGGCTAATATTTAAACGCAATGTGGCGTACTGTTTAGGGCCTATCATTGAGCTGTAAGTATTCGCTGCGGTTTCAAGGAAGCTTAAACCAATCGCAATGGCGAAAATAGCAGCCAAGAACATGGTGTAAGTCGCCATATGAGACGCAGGGAAGAACATACTGCAACCCGCGATGTATAGGATCAGCCCCACCATAATGACATATTTATAACTGGTTTTTTTGATCACTAACGACGCTGGAATAGCGATTAAGAAATAACCACCATAGAATGCACTTTGCACTAAAGCAGAGGCGAAGTTACTGAGTTCAAAGACACTTTTAAACTGTGTGATTAAAATATCATTTAATGCTGCAGCACATCCCCATAATGGGAACAGACACGATAATAGGATAAATTGGAATAGAGGAGTCTTACTCAGGTAGCCATCCGGTAACTGAGTGATGTTCTTAATGTTCATAGTAACCCTTATATTTTTATAATTTATACCCGATGAGTGGCTATGCGGCTCTGATGACCACTTAATTATTCAAAGGGTATATAGCTACGTTGGACTATTATTATTTAGCTATTCATTAGCTGTGTTGATTTGCACAAATTCATTAAATTGCTCAACACTTGGATAAGAAGATTGAGTGCCTTTCCCTGTTACACTGAAAGCCGAAAACATCACAGCTTTTTTCAGTGCTTCTTCAATATTCCCCGTATGGACATAGTAATGAGAGAAACAGCCGATAAAGGCATCCCCTGCACCACTGGTGTCAATCGCATTCACTTTAATTGCGGGTATGTGTAACTCGCTGTCGCGGGTCATCCATAACGCCCCTTTTTCCCCTAATGTCACGATGACGTTTTTTAACCCTTTATCCAGTAAAGACTGCGCAGCACGACGAATGTTATCCATCGTGTCGACTGGCATATTGGTTAAAATTTCGAGTTCAGTTTCATTTGGGACAAAAAAATCACATCGGCAGGCAAAATCCAGATCGAGAGTACGCTGTGCAGGCGCTGGATTAAGTAACACAGGGATCCCATGTTTATTACCGAATGAAATTGCGTGATAAACCGTCTCAAGCTGGACTTCTAATTGCAGGACGATCAATTTACATTTTTTCAGATCTTCCGCTGCGCGATCGATATCTTCAGGGGATAAAAACTTATTCGCCCCTTTGACGATCAAAATACTATTTGATGAATTTTGATTAACAAAAATTGGCGCAACACCACTTGAGGTACAAGGTACTTTTTCCACATAACGGGTGTTAATGCCATAAGACTCTAGATTGCGGATCGTATTATCTGCAAAAATATCATCACCGACTTTGGTTAGCATGATCACTTTTGAATTTAACTTAGCAGCAGCAACCGCTTGGTTCGCACCTTTACCACCGCAACCAATTTTGAAAGCTGGCGCTTCTAACGTTTCGCCTTCTTTTGGCATTTGATCGATATAAGTGATCAAATCAACCATGTTTGAACCAATAACTGCTATATCCATAATGTCCCTCGTGTTAAATAAATCACATAATGATATGATAGTAACATTATCATGTTGCAAAAATATCATTTGTGATTAGGATCTCGAATAACGAATGATCAAGTGTTATATCTACCACATTTCCTCATTCTTTGTTGTCTATCCCACATTTATATAGGAAAGTTGAAAATGCAAGACTTAGCAAAATATATTGATCACACTTTACTTGCTGCGAATGCGACTGTCAGCGATATTATTAAACTGTGTACAGAAGCTGCAGAGCACCATTTTGCATCTGTCTGTGTGAACACAGGTTATGTTCCTTTAGCCAGCGAACTTTTAAAAAACAGCGACGTTAAAGTTTGCTGTGTGGTAGGCTTTCCACTAGGGGCATGCTTAACTGAAGCCAAAGCATTTGAAGCCGCAGAAGCTGTCCGCCGTGGCGCTGATGAAGTCGATATGGTTATCAACATTGGCATGCTAAAAAGTGGCGACTTAGACTTTGTCCGTCGTGATATCGAAGCGGTATTTGCAGCCTGCGGTAAAGCAACATTAAAAGTTATTTTAGAAAACTGCCTATTAACTGATGAAGAAATTACACAAGTTTGTGAAATTTGCCGCACAATTAAAGTCGGTTTTGTGAAAACTTCAACAGGTTTCAGTACAATGGGTGCAACTGAACACCATGTCGCCCTGATGCGTAAAGTCGTTGGCGATGAAGTCGGTGTAAAAGCCTCCGGTGGTGTACGTGACCGCGAAACAGCAATTAAAATGATTGAAGCGGGTGCAAACCGTGTAGGTGCAAGTGCGAGTGTTGCCATTGTCACAGGCAATAACACCAAACCAAGTGACTATTAAGTCAATGGGCGCGGTCTAACCGCGCCAATTTTGTATCTCATAAAAGGATTGTAGGGTGATAGAAACTAAACAAAAAGAACGCCTTCGCCGTTTAAGTGAATGTTTAAAACGCTCAGGACGCATTCATTTAAAAGAAGCAGCTAGAATACTCGAAGTCTCAGAAATGACTATTCGACGAGACCTAAGCGCTGACACCGAAGGCCCCATCCCAATGTCGCTCCTTGGCGGCTATATTGTTTCTGTTACCCAACCTGCCAATTTAGTTACCCAAGAGCCGCATGCGGATGTTTTTACGCCAGATCAAACTGAAGAATTATATATTCCTAATCTTGCAGCAAGCATGGTAACTGAAGATGATGTGATCTTCTTTGATAATGGCATTGAAATGGCCACCTTGATTTCACTCATCCCCGAAGAGATTAATTTCACTGGTATTTGTTACTCTCATAACGTTTTTCTCGCCCTTAGCCAGAAAAAAAATGCGACCGCGCTACTGTGTGGCGGGGAGTATCGCCCTAAAAGTGACTCTTTTTACAACCCTTCACTCCCTTCATTACTGGATTCAATCAACCCGAAAAAAGCCTTTATTTCAGCGGCCGGTGTACATGGGAATTTTGGCGTAACTTGCTATAATCTTGATGATTTACCCATGAAGAAAAAAGCGATGGAAAAATCTATCCGTAAGATTTTATTAGCTCCCTATAACCTGTTTGATGAAGTCGCTACCGCAAATATGGGGGAATTATCACAATTTGATGTGATAGTCACAAATAGGCAGCTTTCTGATGAATATGAAACATATTGCCGTAATGGCTTTGTGAAAGTGATTTATTAAAATCGCCAATAGGTTTAGCGGACAATATCTTGCCCGCTAACATTAAATCTTCACGGTTAAATAGTCTTCTGCGATTTCTGTTGCAGGGAACACCGATTGGCACTCTGCAAGCAATCTTGGTATATCCTCGCTCACGTAGCGACCACTAATATGGGTAGCGATAAAACGCTTAACCCCTGCCGCGCGTGCTAGCTCAGCCGCTTGTACCGTAGTCGAGTGGCCACGCTCATTGGCTTTTTGAGCAAATTCAGCCTCTAAGGTGGTTTCATGGATCATCACATCGGCATTTCTCGCAAGCTCCAGTGCTTGTTCTGTCGGTTGAGTATCACCAAAAATCGCAACGACTTTACCGGGAATAGGCTCACCAAGGTAATCAGCCCCATTCACGACTCGCCCATCATCAAGAACAATGGTTTCACCCGCTTTGAGTGCTTGCATCCAAGGGCCGCGAGGAATATTGTCATTGGCTAATTTGACTGCGTCTAATGCACCACTTTTTGGATGTACTTCAATACGATAGCCGTAGCACTCAACACGGTGGTCAAGAGCATAAGCCGTCACAATTAACTCCCCATCATCAAATAACTGCCCAGCTTCAATTTCAACGATTTCCAACGGGTATGTCATATAAGACACACTCACGGCTAATACCGTTTCAATATAGTTTTTTAACCCTTTTGGACCATAAACAGTCAGTAGGTCTGTTGCCCCACCCATTGAGCGGCTACATAACAAACCGGGGAGACCAAAAATATGGTCGCCATGTAAATGGGTAATAAATATTTTCTCAATTTTTGGCGTTTTAAATGGGCTATTTAAAATGCGATGTTGTGTCCCTTCTCCACAATCAAATAACCAATAGCTTTTACGGATACCGACTAAATTTAATATCATACTGGTGACATTACGCTCTTTTGTCGGCACGCCAGCACTAGTTCCTAGAAATGTTAATTCCATAATACCTCATCTAATCTTTTGTTTTTATTATGGTAAGATTTTTTCCAATTGAAAATTTCTTTATTTTATTCGTCTATTATTCAATATGTTCCAATTATAAATAAAAATCGGCTATTCCTAATTTCTTCCAATATACAAATCCCTTTTCTGTATTAGTCCAATTAATTCCCAAGTGTTTTTTACACCGCATATTCCACAATACTAAAAGTGAATATCTAATCTAGGAATATATTTAATGCTTTGCTCTAAAAAGAAATTTCCGGCACCTTTGGCCTTATTGGTGGCGACCGGCTCATTAGCTATTATGTCAACATTGCCCAGCGATGCAAAAATGCTAACACCGGATGAACTCCCGCTTTTAGGGAGTCCTATCCCAAAACTAGAAAGTAACGATGGTGAACGTAACTTAGCGCAATACAGTAAAACAGCCGCAACATGGCTTGTAGAACAAAAAAATAGCCATGAAATCTCACAAATGGCACAAAGTTATCTCAGTAATCAAGCAGCTAACGCCGCAATAGAGGAAATTACTCATTGGCTCTCAAAAGCGGGTAATGTGAAAGTCAGCCTGAATTTTGATAAGCAACTATCGCTTAAAAACAGTCATTTTGATTGGCTCATCCCTTGGTATCAACAAGCTAATATGTTGTTATTTACCCAGCACAGTATCCACAATACAGATGGCCGGTTGCAAAGCAATAATGGGATTGGTTTGCGTCATTTCAACGAGCAGAGCACCGTGGGTGTCAATGCATTCTTTGATCATGACCTTTCACATTATCATTCCCGGTTAGGCGTTGGGGCTGAATACTGGCAAGATTACTTAAAACTCAGCGCGAATACCTATTTTCCCGTTTCGTCATGGCGCAGCTCATCTGAGCTAACTCGCGCTTATGATGCGCGTCCTGCTCGTGGGTGGGATGTACAAGCACAAGGATGGCTACCGGATTACCCGCAACTGGGAGGTAGCCTTAAGTTTGAACAGTATGTCGGCCATAATGTGGCTTTAATGGGGAAAAATAAACTTCAAGAAGACCCTGCTGCCGCGACTATCGGTATGAATTGGACCCCTTTCACTCTTGTCACCTTTAGCGCCGATCACAAAATAAGTAGCGGATTACAAGATACCAGTGCCAAAGTGCAATTTAACTGGGTATTTGATAAGAATTTTATTGAGCAAATTGACCCTGCTAAAGTCGGTGAATCACGACGTGTTTCGGGTAACCGCCTTGATTTCGTCAATCGCAATAACAATATTGTTCTTGATTATCAAAAGAAAACTGAAATTCAATTGAAGCTCGTGGCAAAAATTCAAGGTAAAGCTGGACAAGAGCTACCGCTCGTACAATCGATGATAACCCAACACCCACTGAAAAAAATTGTCTGGAATGCACCTGAATTACTCGCTGCCGGTGGTGTTATTAGCTCATCGGGTCAAAATGCTACCGTAAAATTACCCACTTATAAAACGGCATCAACACCTTCAGAACGTGAGAAATTGAATCGTTATCGCTTAAGTGGTATTGCCTATGATATTCACGGTAATGCATCACCGACAAGTGAAACACTGATTGATGTGACCAGCACGAATACTGCAACGACTAGCCAAGCACAAATACAAAGTTTGAGAGTCGTTCAAACAGCAGCATTGGCTGATGGTAAAACAGCCAATATGGTTTCAGCCTATATCACTGACTCAAAGGGTAACCCCATATCAGGAGAAACAGTCAATTTTAGTGCGACTCGTGGAAAAATTAGCGCTCAAGGGGTGACAAATCAAAAAGGAATTATTGAGATGCCACTCACCAGTATGACAAGTGGTATCAGTGAGATTACCGCTACCGTAAATGGCCACAGTGAAACCGTTGCTGTCTATTTTATTAGTGGAAGCTTGAAAAAAATTGAGATCTTAAATACTCAATCGACCTATGCAGGTAAAGAGACAGCTATTGTACTCAAGCTAATCGATGAAAATAACAATCCAGTTTCTGGCGCTGATGGGATCATCATGGTCAATATTGGCAATAAACAAGTTCCTGTCGAGATTGAAGAGAGTTCGGTTAATTTAGGTGAGTATAGCGGGTTACTTGCAGGCCAAATGTCCGGGGATTACACCATTAGCGCTTCTTTACATGGAAAAACGTCACCTCAGCATACGTTCACGGTGAATCCACCACTGACAATTAATGCGATTAACTCTGATGGCAGCGGCCCTCATGGCCAACTTGGCGTTATTGATAAAGTCGAAATCACAACAAGTACCACGAATAACGTGAAAATAGGCGATGACGTACTTATCACAGTCACACTCAGCGATGCCTTTGGTAACACACTTGAGGGGATAAACCCTAAAAATATCGATCTTGGTCGCTATAACACTAATATCCTTGGCTGGTATGAAGACAGTGATGGAGATTATTCTACCTACTTAACATTACCGGCCACTGGTAACCTTGACATTATAGCTTCAATCAATGGGCATCCAAGCCAGACAATAACTATTTTAGTCACGCCTTAAACACGTCCTTTAGCGTACTCCCTCCGGCTCGGAGGGAGTCTAAAAAAATAGGATTCATCAAGCAATAAACCTACCATTCCAAAAATGTCCACTGTAAAAATTTCGCTTCCTTTTAAGTCCAATAAATTCACAAGCACATCTTGCTATCAGCCCTGACAATTGTAACGTTAATATTGATATCAGGAATATGTCCGATGAATGCCCCTTCGTCAAAATTGAAACCCAAGCTACCGAACCGTTTGGTACTCTCTACGGCTATGTGCTCAATAGCTATTGTGCCTGTCGCACCAAGTTATGCCCAAATCCCTCATTTGGACGATTTGCCGACACTCGGTGGTCAGGCCATTCAATTTGAAGGAACCCAACCTGAAGATAGTACTGAACGTTTTTTAGCGGAATATGGACAAAATGCCGCAAACTTTGCTTCTGAAGAAAAAAACACCAAAAATCTGGCAGATATGGCACAAGATTACGCTCGCCATAAAGCCGCAAATATGGCGACGGATGAAATAACACATTGGTTATCCAAAGCCGGTAATGCCAGGCTAAATATTAATCTCGATAAAAAATTGTCAATTAAGACATCTCAATTAGATTGGTTAATACCTTGGTATGAACAACAAGATTTGTTGTTATTTTCTCAGCACAGTATTCACCGCACTGATGGCCGGCTACAGACCAATAACGGTATTGGTTTACGTCATTTCCAACAAAATAGCATGATAGGGGTAAATGCTTTCTTTGATCATGATTTATCCCATTACCATTCGCGCTTAGGGTTTGGTGTGGAATATGCTCAAGATTACGTTCGAATGAGTGCGAATAGCTATTTGGGACTATCGACTTGGCGCAGTGCATCCGAATTAGCCGATGATTATAACGCACGCCCCGCCAACGGCTGGGATATTCAACTTGAAGGTTGGCTACCCACGTATGCGAATTTAGGCGCAAACCTAAAACTGGAACAATATTACGGAGATGACGTCGCTTTATTTGGCAAAAATGAGCGCCAGAAAGACCCAATGGCGGCTACCGTCGGCGTCAATTGGTCTCCATTTCCCCTGCTCGCAATAAATGCAGAACATAAAATAGGCAATAGTGGAACAAATGAGACAAATGCAAAAGTGGCGTTTAATTGGTTGCTAGGAAGGAGCTTAGCGCAACATCTTGATACTTCGGCGGTAGCGGCCACTCGCCATATTTCCACCAATCGCTATGATTTTATTAACCGTAATAACAATATTGTGTTGGAATACCAAAAGAAAAGCTTAATTTCATTATCATTACCGAAAGTTATTCAGGGTATGACAGGAGAAGAACTTTCTATTATCCGCAATTTAACCACGAAATACCCGCTAGAAAAAATAGTGATAGAAGCCCCTGAATTGATAGCCGCTGGGGGGGAAATACACCTTAATGGCAGAGAAAGTTCAGTAAAACTACCGTCTTATAAAATTGCCAATCATTCATTTAAAAACTCACAACTCAATCTTTATCGCTTAACCGTGACGGCTTATGACATTAACGGAAATGTTTCCCCACAAGCAGAAACGTTAATTGAAGTTACCAACACAGGCGCTCTCACTATCACCCATAAGAATACCGCAAAAAGAAATAATGCTGTCGCTGATGGTAAAAATACAAATATATTCACTGTAGTAATTAAAGATACTCTTGGCCACCCAGTACCCAATGCGAAAGTCAATTTCACATTGCCTGCAAATCTTAATTCTATTAATCAAAAAAATACGGGATATTATTCATTACTTAATCATTTTATGTGGAAGGCTCAGGCAGAAAAATCAGTTTCTGAACAATCCCATAGCATCATCGCTAACAGTAAAGGTGAAGCTTCCATTCAATTTACTAGTTTGGTATCAGGAAGTTATGCAATAAAAGCAAATATTGAGCATGGTACAGAAATTAATGAAATATATAACTTTAAATCCGATATTAGCCAGTCATTTATTGGTAGCGTCGATATCATTCAAAACAATGCATTGGCAGATGGGATCAGTAAAAACAAAATTAAACTGCATATTGTGAATAATAGCCGACAAAGCATCGCAGGAGCACACGTTCACTTTGAAGCAGCAAATGCCATTATCTCACCAATTAAGTTGACTGATGAATATGGAAATACAGAATTAGAAATCAGCAGCTTAGTCGAAGGTTCTATAAATATCATTGCCACCCTGAATGGCGATAGTCGAACAATACAAGTTAACTTTCTAAGGGATGGATCTGCGATAAATATTCACCCAAGTACTGGGACTCTTTTCAGATCTCCAGTAAATAAGCAAAATAGGCCTACACGCACGCCGTTAAGTTTGCTAAGGCAACTATTTCAAAAAATAAGCTAATATTGCCCATAATAAAACAAACTTAATTTAGCGATTCTTTCAGCGTCAAAATTAGCCCCTTAACAGGGGTATTTTTCATTCCGCCAGCCTAGTTTATGGCTTAATTGCATTGTGACTAGGTTGACTATTATACCAATCAAACACCGAATTTTTTAATCTAATAAATTGTTTTTATTCAAGTAAGATCTATTCCCAACCGAGAAAAACGTTTTCATATTAGCGAGAGAATTGTTTTGTAGGGCTATCAATAGAAGCCGCCCATTCCGCGTTTTTCCACCTTGTAAATTCCGCTTCTTTTTAAGTCAAACTAATTCACAAGCTCTTACCACTATAAGCATTCAACAATAGCCAAGTTAATATTGAAACTAGGAATGAATTGAATGAACCCCGCTACGTCAACCACAAAACCAACATTGAGACATCAAATCTCAAATGGCTTTGTCCTCTTTACTGCAATATGGTCATCAGCCGTCATGCCGGTTATGCCAAGCTATGCAAAAACGCTCACACCTGATGACCTACCTACTCTGGGAAGTGACCCCGTACTAACCGATGATGATAAAACAGAGAAACTGGTTGCTGAATATAGCCAAAGTGCTGCGCGTTTTATCTCTGGTAAGAAAAAAGCGGCAGATCTTGCTGATATGGCACAAGACTTCGCTCGCAGTAAAGCCACAAATACGGCAACAGATGAGATAAATCGTTGGTTATCCAAAACCGGTAATGCCAAATTCAGTGTTGACGTAGATAAAAAATTAACCATTAAAAATACCCAATTAGATTGGTTAATTCCTTGGTATGACAGTACAGATTTATTATTGTTTACCCAACATAACATTCACCGTACTGATGGCCGATTACAAACCAATAATGGTATTGGGGTTCGTCGCTTTACCTCAGAGAGCATGATGGGCGTCAATGCCTTTTTTGATCACGACTTATCTCGCTACCACTCTCGCCTAGGTTTCGGGGCAGAGTACGCTCAAGATTTTTTAAAACTGAGTGCCAATACTTATTTACGTACATCAGCATGGCGTAGCGCTCCTGAATTAAAGAATGACTACAATGCCCGCCCGGCTAATGGATGGGATTTACACGCTGAGGGCTGGTTGCCTTCTTACCCAAATATTGGCGGAAACCTTAAATTTGAGCAGTATTTTGGCGACGATGTCGCCCTATTTGGCAAAGATAAGCGCCAGAAAGACCCTCTTGCCACAACGGTTGGCATAAACTGGACTCCATTCTCACTGGTAACTTTAAGCGCAGAACAAAAAATCAGTGGTGGATTAAGTGAAACTAATGCCAAAGTCCAGTTCACTTGGGCGATGGGTAAGAGCCTCGCAGAACAGCTTGACCCAAGTAAAGTGGGTGATGCTCGTCGTTTAATGGGCGGTCGCTATGATTTTGTGAATCGTAATAACAATATCGTACTAGAATACCAAAAGAACACCCTGATAACCCTATCATTACCCTCAATAATCCAAGGGAAAACAGGGGAATTATTACCTTTAATTAATACCCTCAATACCAAATATCCGTTAGATCAATTAGCCGTACAAGCACCTGAATTTTTAGCCGCTGGGGGCGAAATAATCCTCGACGGTGCGTCTACAAGAGTCAAATTGCCGTCTTATAAAGTGGCAATGACCGAACAAGAAAGGAAGAAAATCAACCTTTACCGATTCACGGTAACAGCCTCTGACAGCAAAGGAAATATTTCACCACAGGCCACAACTTTGGTTGAAGTTACAAACTCCGGCGTATTATCAATTAACCCAAATGAGGTTATCAAGCAAGGAAATGCTGTTGCTAACGGCCAAGATATTAATACATTAACGATTACGGCCAGAGATAGTTTAAATAATATCGCGCCAGACTCAACAGTGACATTTATTCTCCCAGCAGAACTAAAGCTCATCACGCCAAAAGCCACTTCTTCAAGAATGGCATTTAGCAATTTATTCAAAAAAATGCAGGCGGCAAAATCAACTGATAAACAGAAATATCAAGTTACCACCAATATAAAAGGCGAAGCGTCCATTCAATTCACGTCACTGGTCACGGGGGAACACCGAGTTCAAGCAGTGCCAAATGGCGGCGCTCCTATTGATATCGCTTTTTTCTTTATTGCCGATACGCACCAAGCACATATTAATCATTTCAATGTTCTTAGTGATAATGCGATTGCCGATGGTAAATCTAAAAATAAAATTCAATTCCATGTTACTGATAATAATGCACATCCCATTAAAGGAGCAGTGCTGCAACTTGAGGCAAAAAATGCAACAGCCAAACAGTTGAGCCCAACCGATGAACAAGGCAATACTGATGTCGAGGTAAAAAGCCAAGTTGCAGGGCCGGTCAAAATAACAGCAGCACTGAATGAGCAAAGTGTCACGGTAGAAACCCATTTTGTATTCGGCCAATTAGCCCATGTCACGATTATAGACCTTGAACAAGCCGCTGCGGGCACAAGCAGCAACATCACCATTTCATTAACCGATATGCACGGCAATGCCGTATCTGGAGCTGATGGTACGGTGACGGTCAATATCGATGGAAAACCAACTCCAATTACCATCACTGAAAACCGTCCCGGTAGTGGGATCTACAACGGAAAATTACCTGGGCAACATACGGGCTCGCCAAGTATCACCGTCACGGTTGATGGGCAAACATCCTCACCGGAAACATTGATTGTTGAGCAGCCAAAACCGATTTCACCAAACAATACGAACGGGACAGGCCAAAAAGGGGAAAAAGGCGTTATTGATAGCATTATCATCACTCCAAGCAAAACCCATGGTTTACAATCAGGGGATACCCTTGATGTTATAGTGACTATCACCGATGCCTTTGGTAATGGGTTATCAGGCTTAAATACCGATAATATTGATATCGGCAAGCACAAAGGTGACACGCTGGCATGGACGGATAATGGCGATGGTTCTTACACCACTACCTTGCCATTAAGTAAAGTCGGCAACACTGATTTAACGGCTTCCATCAATGGCACGACTAGCCCGAAAATTGACGTTCTCGTCAATAATGCCAGCGGAACTATTCACGTTGATAAAGTGAAAATCACCAAAACAGAAAAACCAGCGGCAGGCACAGATAGTATTGTGACGATAGAGTTAACCGACAAACATGGCAATCACGTTGTTGGTGAAACTGAAGCTATTGCCAATATAAATGGTCAGCCACACACTTTACCGATAACAGAAACATCCCCAGGTATATATGACGTCATTATTCCAGGCCAACTTGCAGGCAACCATATAGTTTCTGTTATCGTTAACGGGGAAGAATCACCAAAAGAGCCGCTTATTGTTGATAAACCACGACCTGTTAAACCTAAAGGCCCAAGTGGTGCGGGGCCAAAAGGAGAATTAGGTGTTATCGATAATATCGTTATCACGACAGGCGATGCTAGCCATCTGCAATCTGACGATAAACTTGAGGTCGTCGTATCCATTACTGATGCCTTTGACAACGGCTTATCAGGCCTAGACACCAATAATATCAATATTGGTAAACACAAAGGCGATACCTTGGTATGGGTTGACAACGGTGATGGCTCTTACACCACTATCATACCACTAACCGACGTCGGCAATAATGACCTCACCGTTTCCATTAATGGCTCTAAGAGCCCACAAAAACAAGTCCAAGTTAGCAATGCAAAAGGGAAAGATAAGGTCAGCAAAGTTAAGATCATCAAAACAGAAAAACCTGCCGCAGGTTCAAGTAGCATCCTGACCGTTCAACTAATGGATAAAAACGATAACTCGGTCGTCGGTGAAACTGAGCTTATCGTTAATATTGATAACAAACCACACACTCTCCCCGCAAAAGAAGGAAAACCGGGTATATATGAAGTCACACTGCCTGCGCTGCAAGCAGGTAAACATGATATTCATGCAAGTGTAAATGGCATTGCATCAATCAAAGAAAGCCTACTGGTTGAGCAGCCAAAACCGATTTTTCCTAACAGTTCGAACGGTATGGGTCAACAAGGTGAGAAAGGCGTTATTGATAAAGTAGCAATCACACTTGATCACACTCACCGTTTTGAGTCGGGTAATCCTCTTGAAATCACGGTAGCGGTAACTGATGCCTTTGGTAACGGCTTAGCTGGCTTAAATACCGATAACATCGATATCGGTAAACACAAAGGAAATACCTTAAACTGGGTAGATAATGGCGATGGCTCTTATACCACTACCTTGACCTTAACCGACGTTGGTAGCAATGATTTAACTACCTCCATCAATGGTACTCGTAGCCCACACACAGAAGTTCAGGTTAATAACGCCTCAGGGACAGCCCACGTTGATAAGGTAAAAATCACCAAAACAGAAAAGCCAGCAGCCGGCGCAAATAGCCTTGTAACTATTGAATTCACTGATAAACATGGTAACCCAGTGGTCGGTGAAATTGAAATTACCGTCAATATTGATGGACAACCTCATAAGCTTCCAGCAAAAGAAGGAAAATCAGGTGGTTATGAAGTCACATTGCCAGCACTGCAAGCAGGTAATCACAGCATTAGCGTAAATGTGAATGGTAAAAACTCGACTGACACAACTTTAGTCGTTAACACTCCAACACCCATTAAGTCGAAAAAACCAGACGGAACAGGAACCAAAGGAGAAAAAGGCGTTGTCGATAATATTGCCATGACAACAGGCGATACCCACAGCTTACAATCTGGCGACCAGCTTGAGCTCACTGTGTACATCACCGATGCCTTTGGTAACGGCTTGACCGAGCTGAATACCAATAACATTACCCTTGACGGATATAACGGCAAGCCAGTTTGGACGGATAATGGCGATGGTTCTTATACCGCGACTCTCACATTAACTGAAATGGGGTCGAAAGACTTAACCACATCAATTAACGTCCATAAAACTGCCGTCAAATCGATTCAAGTTAACCCAGCCAAAGGGAAAAACAAAGTCAGTAAAATTGGCATCATTCAAACAGAAAAACCCACCGCAGGTTCAACCAGTACATTGACCGTTCAATTAACCGATAACCACGGCAACCCGGTGGTCGGTGAACACGAAATGGTTATTGAGATTGATGGCTTCCAGCACACCCTGCCCGTAAAAGAAGGGAAATCAGGTATTTATGAAATCACGCTGCCAGCGCTGCAAGCGGGTGATCATAAAATTACTGCCACGGTAAACGGCCAAAGCTCCGCTAAAAACACTTTAGAGGTGAAAAAACCAGCCCCAATTCGTTCGAACAACTCAAGTGGAATGGGTAATCGAGGTGAACGAGGCGTTATCAATAACATTACCATGACAACAGGGGATACTACTCGTCTGCAATCAGGTGACAAATTGGCTATTACCGTAACCATCGTTGATGCATTTAATAATCCGTTAACGGCCATCGACACCAGTAATATCATTCTAGATGGATATACAACGAGTTCGCTGAAGTGGTTAGATAATGGGAATGGCACTTACACCACTCCGTTGCTATTAACCCAAACAGGTTCTAATGATTTATTAGCATCTATTAACGGTTATAAGTCACAATTAATTTCCATTACAGTAAGTAATACAGCTGATATCAATAAAGTTGCAAATATCGAGCTGGAGCCAATCTCCCCGAGTGAAGCAGGTGAAAACCAAACTATCACAGTGAAAGTCACCGATAGATATCAGCACCCCGTCACCATGATTAGCAGTATGATAACAGCAAATATCGACGGCCAGTCAACATCCATTATTTTAACAGAATCACTCACCCAAGCCGGTATTTACACAGGAACATTACCCGCAAAAAACATGGGTAAATATACGGTTAAAGCAACAGCTAACAATAAAACCGTATCAAAGCTTTGGACAGTTAAAACTGCCGCGATCATCGCTGTAAAAGAAAAAGATGGGAGTGGTACAAAAAATCAACGTGGTGTCGTTAATACCGTGGCTTTAGCCTCATCATCAGCTAATGACCTGAAATCAGGCCAATTATTACAATTAACCGTAACCCTTAAAGATGGGTTTGGTAACGCTCTTGAAGGCGTCAGTGGCGCGAGTATTCAGTTAAATCATCGACAACCTAGCAGTCGCTCTGTGACTTGGATAGACCTCCGCAACGGCAACTATACGGCTCTTTTGCCTCTCACCAAAATTGGGCGAGACACTTTAACCGTGAAAGTGAACAAAATAACCACTTCCCCACTGAATATTAACGTGGGAAGTGCTATTGGAACCTCGCAAATCAAGCAAGTTAAAATCAAAGACATCGCTAAACCCGCTGCGGGTGAAACGAGTTCCATCACACTATTAATCACTGATGCCAATGACCAACCTATTACAGGAATTGATAATAACGCTGTCGTCTCTATCGATGGTGCTGAAGCGTTGCTTAAGATCACTGAAACCGTCAACAAAGGGACTTATACCAGTACTCTTTCTGGCCAAAAATCAGGAGACCATAAAGTCATCGTCACTGTTGGTGGCATAAAATCCACAGAATCAACTTTAACTGTTAGTGCTCCTTCTCCAATTGCCAGTAATCCAGGGGGTAAATCAAATACCCGCGGTATTGTTAGTCGTGCAAAACTTACCGTTTTACCAAACAAAAACTTAAAATCTGGCGATACGTTAACGCTCACGGTAACATTGGAAGATGCCTTTGGTAACCCATTAACGGGCGTAGATCTCGCACAATCACTGACCCATAAGCAAGCAGGTAACGTCACTTGGATAGCACAAAAAGATGGAACCTATACCGCCAACTTAGTCTTAACACAATTGGGGCAAGATCACTTATTTATCACAGCAGATAATATACAAAGCCCAACCATGGTTATTGATGTCAAACCGCAGTTAGGCAATAACGCTATCCATAAAATTGATATCAGTGATATCACCAATCCAACCGCAGGAGCCGAAAGTGCCTTCACGGCTGTATTAACTGATGCTCAAGGTAACACGATCGACGGTATCCAAAACCTTGAGGTCACCATTGGTAAACAACAACCATTAAATATTGCCATCACTCAACAAGCAGATGGCCACTACACGGGGAAATTACCGGGGCAACAAAGTGGTCCTTACGACCTGATTGCTAGCGTCAATAAGCAAAATTCAGCCAAGAAAACCTTCGTCGTGGCAAAACCTGATACGGTCACTGCAAGCCCAAATGGGGGTGGGAAAAAAGGCCAGTGCGGTGTCGTTAGCCAGATTGAACTGAAAATGGCAACAACAAGCGCCGTATCAGGCGACAATTTACCACTCACGGTGACCTTAAAAGACCGTTTTAATAACCCACTAAAAGGCGTCTCCAGTAACCACATCACTCTAATGCACAAACAAATCGGTCATGTGACTTGGACTGATCATAACAATGGCCAATACACCGCTACTTTACCATTAAAGATATTGGGAAATGATGCATTCATCGCCACCGTTAATGGCATCAATAGTTCATCGGCAAATATCTCCGTGACAAATCCCACCGATATCAAGCAAGTTAATCAACTGGTTATGGCCACTATCGCCCCATCGGCAGCCGGTTCAGAACAAACCGTGAGCGTACAAGCTATTAATGCCAATGGCCATGGTGTGACACACATTGCGGATGACATCAAAGTTACCCTCAATGGCAAGCCACTCAACTTAATATTTGTTGAATCGAAAACGGATAAGGGGGCTTATACCGCCACTTTACCTGCGCAAAAAACAGGAAATTATCTGGTTAAAGTGACGGCCAACAAGCAAAAAACGCAACAAACTTGGCAAGTTACTGCCGCCAAAGCGATTCAAGCAACAAAAGCTGATGGTTCAGGTATCCAAGGCCAAGCGGGTGTGGTTAGTACTGTTGAACTGGCGACAACCCAATCAAGCTTTAAATCAGGTGATACCACGAAACTGACACTAACCTTGAAAGATGCGTTTGATAACCCTCTTAGCGACATTGATGTTAAAAACATCACATTAGCGCATAACCAAACCGGTAAAGTGACTTGGGTTGATAACAAAAATGGCACTTATGCCGCTGATTTACTATTAACGACATTGGGTAAAGATTATTTAGCAGCGACAGTTAACCAGATAAAAAGTGCGCCAGTTGGTATTAATGTTGAAAAAGCGATTGGCAATGGCCGTATCCATCAAGTTGATATTGTTAATATCGCCAGCCCGCAAGCCGGTGCCGAAAGCCACTTTGCAGTATCATTGACCGATATAAACAGCCTCACAGTCATGGGGATCACTGAGGTCACTGTGAATATTGCGAAACAACAACCACTAAATATTGCCGTTACTCAACAAACGGATGGCATTTACACAGGGAAATTACCGGGACAACAAAGTGGGGTTTATAGTGTCGTTATCACTGCCAATAATAAACCATCCACGGCAAAAACACTCACAGTGACAAAACCTGATACGGTCACTGCAAGCCCAAATGGGAGTGGGCAAAAAGGCCAGCGCGGTGTCGTTAGCCAAGTTGAACTGACAACGGCGACAACAAGCGCCGTATCAGGCGACAATTTACCACTCACAGTTACCTTAAAAGACCGTTTTAATAACCCACTAAAAGGTGTCTCTAGTAACCACATCACTCTAATGCACAAACAAACTGGTCATGTGACTTGGGTCGATCATAACAATGGTCAATACACAACGACCTTACCATTAAAAGTATTGGGAAATGATGCATTCACCGCCATCGTTAATGGCATAAATAGTTCAGCGGCAAATATCACCGTGACAAATCCCACCGATATCAAGCAAGTTAATCAACTGGTCATGGCCGCTATCCCCCCATCGGCAGCCGGTTCAGAGCGAGCCATGAGCGTACAAGCCGTTGATGGCAATGGCCATGGTGTAACACACATTGCAGATGACATTAAAGTCACCCTTAATGATAAACCACTCAACTTAACATTTGTTGGCTCTCAAACAGATAAAGGCACTTATATCGCCACTTTACCTGCGCAAAAACAGGAAACTATCTGGTTAAAGTGGCTGCCAATAAGCAAAAAGCGCAACAAACTTGGCAGGTGACTGCCGCCAAAGCGATTCAAGCAACAAAAGCTGATGGTTCCGGTGTCCAAGGCCAAGCGGGTGTGGTTAGTACTGTTGAACTGGCGACAACCCAATCAAGCTTTAAATCAGGTGATACCACGAAACTGACACTAACCTTGAAAGATGCGTTTGATAACTCTCTTAGCAGTATTGAGGTTAAAAACATCACATTAACACATAACCAAACAGGTCAGGTGACTTGGGTTGATAACAAAAATGGCACCTATACCGCGGATTTGGCTTTAAAAACAATTGGGAAAGATACGTTAACAGCGACTGTAAACAACATTAGCAGCCAAACTGTCGATATTGAGGTGATAAACAGTAAAGGGGCCAATGAGGTCAAAAACGTGGACGTTATCCACATTTTACCGGTAGCTGCAGGAGCTGATAGTACAGTCATCGTCTCTTTGACTGACAAAAATGGACACCCAGTATCCAATATCACCAGTTTGTCCGTTATCATCGATCAGCAAAAGCCATTTTCCATGTCAGTGGGCCAAGCCCCTAGCGGTAATTACGTTGGAACATTACCCGGTCAACAAAGCGGTCAACACAATATTGTGGTGTCTATCCCTACAACGAATGCTGTATCAAACAAAAAACCATTTGATGTTAGCAATCCTGCACCAATTGCGGCTGCGGCTAGCGATGGTGGTGGGAAAAAAGGCCAACACAAAGTCGTCAATGAGGTGCAGTTTATCGTTGCGCCAACCGCTAACCTCAAAGCTGGCAATAAAGTCACACTCACCATCATGTTGAAAGATGCCTTTGGTAATGGGTTAAAAGAAGTCTCCAGCAACAGTCTCGCTATCATTCACCAACAATCAGGTTCTGTCATATGGAAAGACAATGCGGATGGTACTTATACCGCTGACTTATTATTAAGCAAGCTAGGCACTGACACCTTAAAAGTCACAGCCAATGGCATTAGCCAATCACAGGTTATCGATGTGAAGGCACCGCAGGGTAAATCTGCTGTCAACAATGTGGTATTAAAGGCGACCAACAAAACGTTTAGGGTAGGTGAAACTGCCGAATTGCAATTAACATTAACTGATAGTCATGGCAATGGTGTTGAAAAGGTACAAACCAACGACATTCAATTAGAGCATAATCATGTGCTTGTTCCTAAGCTGGCCTGGTTAGAGAAAGGGGCAGGTATTTACACCACCACGCTCCCATTACATCAACAAGGGAAAAACACCTTTGTTAGCCAAGTTAATCACCAAGCCAACGCCCCAATCGTGATTCATGTCGGCGCACTAACTGACCCAACACAAGTGAAAACTGTTGAGCTCAAAGCCAGCACAAATCAACTGACTGTAGGCAGTAAAACAGAGCTGACACTAATATTAGCAGACCAATGGGGTAATGGCGTTGAAGGGGTCACGGCTAAAGATATCACCATAAATGATGCGCATATTAAGAAAAACCTCACAGGTTTAAATTGGCTATCGAAAGGGAATGGAACCTATACTGCGTCAACAACGGTCGCAATTGCAGGAGTTCACTCCCTAAAAGCAACGGTTAACCTAATACAAAGTAAAAATGTATTGATTAACGCCCACCCATCGACTAACCAAAGCCAGATCAATAAGGTTCAGCTAACAACAAACTTAAGCACCATTACCGCAGGCGGTAACGTCATGTTATCGTTAAAAGTCACTGATAGGGATAACAACCCTGTTATTCACCTCAATAATAATACGATCACACTCACTGACAGTAATAATAAAATATCCGCTGTCTGGGATGAAGATAACCATGGCTTAGGTATCTACAGCACTAACATCATGCTCCATGACGTTAGAACACACCGTCTGGTAGCTAGTATTGGTCAATTTACAGATACAACCAATGTCACTGTCAATTCACCATCAGGTAACAATGCCGTGAAGACAATTACCATTTCACCAATAGCCAACAGTGATGCAGGGCAACCATCATCACTATCTATTGGCTTAACTGACCAATATAAAAACCCAGTTAAAAATGTCAGCAATAGCGATATCTCTGTGACAATTAATGGGCAAAAACAAAACATAATATTTATGGAAAAGAATGGATTACATAAATATACCGCTCAGCTCCCTGCCGCCAAAGCAGGCCGTTACAAAATCAAAGTAGAAATCAACGGACAAACAGAAACTGCCGAGTGGGTTGTCAACCCTCCTATCGCAATCCCAATCATTTCTTATGATAAAGATGGCTTACGAGGCTCATTAGAGACAATTTCTATTACCCACAGCGCGAAAAATCACATGGTAAACTCAGGTGATAAAGTCACTCTAACTGTCGGGCTAAAAGATAAGTTTGATAACAAACTAACCGGTGCGACGAGTTCATTGAAATTATTAACTGATTTACATTCAACCTCTGCATGGAAAGAGCTAAGCGGTGGGCTATATACCCAAGAACTCACCATGAACAAGCTACGTAAGCAATCTATTCAAGTGGTGGTAGATAAACTACTAAGCGATAAGCTTGAGTTAACCGTTACCCCTGCTAAAGGTGCAAATAATGTCCATAAAACCACTCTTGAAACCCATGAAGGTACTATTGAGGCGGGTAAAGAAGTGCAATTAACATTAACCTTAACGGATAGCGTTAATAATGGTGTTGTTGATATCAATACTAAAGATATTCAGTTAACAAATAATGGAAAACTAACCAACGTTACATGGGTGAATCCACAAGATGGCGTATATACCACCAAACAGCGGTTAGACACAATCGGTGAGTACCGGTTTAAAGCCACTGTAAATCACCAACCAAGCCGTATACAAACCGTAGAAGCAACCTATCCAAGTGGGAAAGATGTGGTGAAATCCGCAAAAATGACCACAAATACAAATACATTTGATGCAGGTAAAAAAGTTGAATTAACGTTAGAACTGAAAGACCAATATGGCAATTTAGTTACTGGCGTCAATGGGGCTGATATTGCATTAAAAGATAGCCATACCGCAGAAATTATCGATAGCGGCAATATTGCTTGGCATATGGCATCGGTAGGTGTGTATAAGGCTACCTTGCCATTAACCAAAGTCGGTAAACATACATTAACAGCGACAGTGAATAGTATCTCAAAGTCCACGCCAGCTATCACGGTGACAGCATTAAAAGGGGGTAACAATGTTAAGGAGATCAAATTAACCGTAAATAACACCTCAATTAAAGCAGGTGAAAATACCACATTAAACCTAACCATGCTCGATAGCTACGGTAATGAAGTGACCGGTATCATGACAAAAGACATTATGTTCAAAAATACCGACAGCACAATTACCACTAACGCATCGTGGGTAAAAACACCATCAAACGATAATGTCTATACGGCTCAGGTCACGCTAGAGAAAGTTAAAAAGCACACATTATCGGTTGAGATAAATAAACAGGTAAAAAATATCGAAATTGATGTAAAACCGCAAGAAGGTGCCAAAAATGTCGCGAAAGTAGAGTTAAATGCACCAAAAACAGTGGCAATTAATGCTGACGCCGAGCTTCAACTCAGCTTAAAAGATAAATTCGGTAATGGCGTTGTTGCGGTTAATATTTCTGATATCACACTGGAACATTTAAATACATTAATACCAATAGCTTGGGTTGAAGGCAATGAGGGTAAGTACACATCCAGCTTAGCGCTAACTAAGGCCAAAGCACATCCACTAACCGCCAAGGTTAATGGACACTCTTCAGATACCACTATCACGGTTGACAGCCCGAAAGGTGTTAAACATGTGGCTAAGATCAGTATGACATCTTCAATAACCGCTGATAGTTCAGGGAAATTAACTACTCAGCCAGGGCAAGAGTTCAAGTTAACATTCACATTAACTGACCAATATTACAATGGCGTCACTGGATTAAAAGAAACAGATATCAACTTAACTAATACTCAAAAACCAAGTTCAGTGCTAATAACGGCATGGCAAGAAAACACACAGAAGAAAGGGGAATATAGTGCCACTGTATCACTGACTCAAACAGCACAACATGCTCTGACAGCAAAAGTGAATGCCGTTTCTGATACCACACAGATATCAGTTACCCCATTCAGTCACCCTGATTACGTTGCATCCGTTGAATTGAACCTTGCTAAAACTAATATCAACATCGGTGAAAATGTTAAATTTGAGCTAAAAGCCAAGGATAAGTATGGTAATGACGTGTTTGTTAATGAAAACGATATTGCAATACATAATAAATCTCAAAAATCATCAGAAATTAAAGAGAAGTGGGATATCACAAAAGACACTTTCACTCGCCAGTATAAAGGAACATTCCATTTTACAAAACCTGGAGAGTACATAATCTCAGCGATTGTAGGTAAGGCTAATAGTAATTCTGAAAGGATTACTATTGAAGCTGGTGCACCTGTATTTGCCTCAGGGAAAAGCACATTCACTGTAAGTAACGATGAAACAAGTACAACTGCTATCAAAAACACTGAGATAAAGTTAGTACTTAAAGATGATAATGGTCATTTGATTACAGGGAAAAAACCAAAATTAGAAGTCATATCAAGCACAACCCATAGACGAGTATCGAAGGATATGACAGAAATATCGGCAGGAACATATACAGCTGAGCACATGAATGCTCCTGATGCAGAAATTGCTCAAATTAAATTATTCAGCGATTCAATTAATTATAAGGGGAGCGATAAATATACTCAAATTGTCAATTACGGCAAAATGTCAATTACACGATTAGGTGTTGAAGAAACCTATCAAGTTGATGATCGATTCCCTTCTACTGGGTTTACTGGAGCGCAATTTGCCATTGAACCTTCACTAGGTTTTGCTTCTGACTATAAGTGGGAGGTTAACCAAAATTGGCTAACTATTAATGAAAAAGGTGTTGTGACTATGAAGACACAGCCGGAAAGCCCCCGCAGTGCAAAAGTCACTATCACTGGAAAACCTAAGCGTATGAATAGCAAGAATATGGTATATACCTTTAACATGAATAAGTGGTTTAGCACAGGGGCGAAATTGAACTTGAATGATGCAATGGGGTATTGTACTAATTCTCAAAAGATAGCCAGTCCAGAAGATATAAAATATAGTAAAATCTCGCTATTCACCCAGTGGCCAGAGAAAACCATTAACGACAACATAAAACTAGACCAAATAGCAGAAAACGGCTGGATTTGGACAATAACCAAGTACATGACCATCTACCATATACCAACACATAAGTACTCAGGAAGCGGACATACTGCCGGTAACTTTGGGGTTCTGTGTGTTAAAGTGTATTAATTGTCATTAGGTTTAACTTCTTGTTATTTTTATCCTATCAGCCCCCTCACGGGGGCTTTTTATTACAAAGATTCATGATATTAAATCCGCCTTCACTCCATCCCAATCCAACCCAAATTTAGCGAGATACTTTCGCAGCCTATCTGCATCATTGGGCTGTTTTTTATGTTGCCGCGAAACGGCAAACAGCTCACGCCCCGCTTCGGAAAGGGTAGATGAACGGCGACAAACTTCCAGCACTGTTGCCAGCTGTTGCTGGTCGAATAAATCAATTTCACCAATTTGCTTTGGTAATGTATTGGTTGATTTTGACTGCCATTGGGCTTGCAAACGGCCAATTTCTTCTTCGGCCACCGCTTTAGTAATACGCCCGCGTTCGGCAAACGTTGCCATCCGGCTAATGGATGCACCCAACTCACGAAAATTGCCACGCCACAGGGCCAGAGAGGAACAGGCAAACTTCACATACACATTGCGAGCTTCGCTATCAAAACGAATTTGGCTTTGTTGCTCTTGGCAAAATTTGGCTAATTCATAATCAATATTCGGTTCGATGTCTTCACGGCGGTCACGCAAGCCCGGTAACGCAAACGTCCACATATTGATACGGGCAAATAGGTCTTCACGAAATTTGCCCTCCTCCACTTGCTGCGCCAAATTACGGTGAGTCCCTGCAATTAATTGAAAATCACTGTGAATTTCTTCATCTGAACCATAAGGGAAAAAGCTTTTTTCTTCGATGGCTTTCAATAGCATTGCTTGCTCATCTAGCCCAAGTTCCGCAATTTCATCGAGAAATAAAATACCGCCATCCGCTTCTTTCAGTAACCCACGCCTTGGGTTGATTGCCCCTGTGAATGCCCCTTTTACATGGCCAAACAGCGTTGACATAGCGTTATCACCACGCAAGGTAGCGCAGTTTACTTCCACAAAGCGCCCTTTAACTTGGTGGCGACTTTCACGTAGTTGATAAATTCGCCGAGCTAAGAAAGACTTCCCCGCCCCCGTTGGCCCATTGAGTAAAATTGGGGCTTTAGAGCGTAGTGCGACGCGTTCGATTTGCTCAATCATGGTATTAAATGCCGCGTTGCGGGTGGCAATACCCGATTTTAAAAACGAAACCTGCTGTTGCTGCTCTGTTTGGAAACGGCTGGTGATATGGGTATAACGGCTTAAATCAAGGTCAATCACGGTATGAATGCCGATAGGGTCTTTTTCTCGCCCTTTTTGGCTCGGTGAAGTTTGAATTAATTTGGCTGGTAAATAATGAGCTTCCGTTAATAAAAACCAACAGATTTGCACCACATGGGTACCCGTAGTGATATGTACAAGATACTCTTCATTATCAGTATCAAATTGATAATGCGAAGAAAAATCCAGTAATGAGGTATAAACCTCTTCAAAATCCCACGGGTCAGCAATATCCACCTCATGCAGTACCACTTCCGTATTGGGAGAAGCTTGTTCAATATCCTCTTTCACCCGGTGCGCCATGCCATAGTCATTCACCTGATGCAGTAATTCAAAACGACCAATATCCAAATCAGGCTGTTGGCAAAGACCAACCGTTGGGCGCCATTTTGTCCAGCGATTGGCTTTTTTGCCTCTTCTATCAAGTACTGTGCCCAATACACCAATCACAACCTTACGTTTCTTGCTCATAATATTTATATAAATTTATAAGTTACGATATAAAAAGATAATAAATAGCATAATCCATTTACCATGCCAATGTTACCCACTTTTCTCTTAATATTATTTTTTACTTATTTTTCAATGCAGTAAAAATATTTATTTCATTTTTAAAAAAGTTGGCACGCTTCTGGCAATACTATATTCATCCACTGCCGGAAATTGTATGAACTGCAAGTTCAACCGGTGCAGACATGGTGGCTTAGCCACTACATGGTCTGTATGCCGCCGTCAGGAAGATACCTTGGTAATAGCCTAGCTATCAGGTTCGACTCCTGAAAAAAATACAAATCCAACTGTATAAAACTAAGCAGAAGTTAAGCTTAAAACCGCCACTCGAGAGCTTTGCCGAGTGATGAGCAGAAATTTAGACAGCCAATTTTGGCACTCTACTTTTCCCCTCACCACTTCGCTTTTTTCTTCAGTGCCGGATAAATATTGAAAAAGGAAAAATAATGAAAAAAATAAATATCGCTCAAGGACAAATCGCACTAACCTCAAAAAATGGGGATTTTAAACAATTACTGACTGCGGGTGAGCACCATTTAAACGATTGGTTCAATCGATTGACTGTGTCATTGTTCACACTTGATAACGAACCTATTGATGAAAAACTGGCAGACCACTTACGCCAATTTCACCCTGATTGGGTTGATGACCACTGTATTGACATCGCTTTGACTGATGACGAGATTGGTTTTATTTACTTGCACAATAGTTTGACAGAAATATTGCCACCAGCGACCCGTCGGTTGTATTGGAAAAATGGCAATAATTTAAAAGTGGAGCCGCAGTCGCTAGAAAATAGCGTTATTGACTCTGCATTCGTTGCACGTCTGATGGGTAAAAAACGCATTAAAGGCAATGAGTTGGTCTTGATTAGCCAAGTACCTGCATGGCATGTCGGTATGTTAAAAATTGATGGTGAGATACAAGATTTATTACAACCGGGAACTTACGGTTATTGGAAAATCAACCACAAACCGGAAGTTGAGATAATAGACACCCGTTTACAATCATTAGAAATTAGCGGACAAGAGATTTTAACCAAAGACAAAGTCACATTACGCATCAACCTGTGCGCCAACTGGCGCTATCACGATATTTTACTGGCGTTCTCAAAATTGAGTCAGCCTGTAGAGCATTTATATCGTGAATTGCAGTTTTCAATACGAGAAATTGTGGGGACTCGAACCTTAGATGAACTATTAGAAAACAAACAATTAGTCGATGAGCTGATGTTAGCTCAAGTCGCGCAATGCGTGGTTGAATTTGGCCTAGAAATTGACAGTATCGGTGTAAAAGACATCATTTTGCCGGGAGATATGCGCACTATTTTATCCCAAGTCGTTGAAGCCGAAAAATCGGCACAAGCTAACGTGATCCGCCGCCGCGAAGAAACTGCCGCGACTCGTTCACTGTTAAATACCGCAAAAGTAATGGAAAACAACCCGGTTGCATTGCGTTTAAAAGAACTTGAGACCTTAGAAAGTATCGCACATCGAATCGACCAAATTTCCGTTTACGGTGGATTAGATCAAGTATTAAACGGATTGGTAAAAATTAAGGAATAACAATGAATAACAATAACTTTAATCAATTAATTCAAGAAAATGGTGTGCCTGTAAAAATGTGGACCAACGGCGTGCCTGTAGACCCGAAAGCGGTAACACAACTACAAAACACCGCTAAAATGCCGTTTATTTTTAAGCACCTTGCGGTAATGCCTGATGTACACGTTGGGAAAGGTTCGACGATTGGAAGTGTGATACCAACCAAAGGGGCCATTATTCCTGCGGCAGTCGGCGTGGATATTGGTTGTGGAATGATTGCCGTGCGAACGTCCTTAACCGCATCGGATTTGCCGGATAGCTTACAAAACATCCGTTTTGCTATTGAGTCGGCGGTTCCGCACGGTCGAACTACACATCGACATGGACGTGATAAAGGGGCATGGCATCGTACACCAGATATTGTCGATACCCACTGGGCACACTTGGATGAAGAGTTCAAACGTATCTGTGATAAGTACCCAAAACTGCGTGGAACCAATCATTACAACCACTTAGGAACATTGGGAACGGGAAACCACTTTATTGAACTGTGTTTGGATGAACAAGACCGCGTGTGGGTAATGCTACATAGCGGGTCACGTGGTGTAGGAAACGCGATTGGTAATCTGTTTATCACATTAGCGCAAAAAGATATGCAACAGCATATCGCCAATTTGCCGGATAGAGACCTCGCGTATTTCGAAGAAGGAAGCGTGCATTTTAATGACTATATGGAAGCGGTAGGTTGGGCGCAGGACTTTGCTCGCCATAACCGTGAAGTGATGATGCACCGCGTTCTGGAAGCACTATCACGCGAAATTCCAAAACCGTTTATCACAGAGCAAGAAGCCGTAAATTGCCATCATAACTATGTGCAAAAAGAGCAGCACTTTGGTGAAGAGGTACTGGTAACCCGAAAAGGTGCCGTGTCGGCTCGAAAGGGCCAAATGGGGATCATTCCAGGGTCTATGGGAGCCAAAAGTTTTATCGTGCGCGGTTTAGGTGACGAAGAAAGTTTTTGCTCCTGTAGCCACGGTGCAGGCCGTGTAATGAGCCGAACAGAGGCCAAAAAACGTTTCTCAGTCAGCGACCAAAAAATGGCGACCGCCCATGTTGAGTGCCGAAAAGATAGTGATGTGATTGACGAAATACCGATGGCGTACAAAGACATCGATGCTGTAATGGCTGCGCAATCATCACTGGTAGAAATTGTTCATACCCTACGCCAAGTCGTGTGTGTGAAAGGGTAAGCTCAAGTATTAGAATATAGGCTATATCTTACATGATAAGGCCTATATCTTATAAGTTAACCAGTGGAATGAGAAATAGCTTTATCAAATTGTTCTTTGTAAGATTTTTGAGTTCTTTTTACAAACGCCAAATAATCAATATGTTCTATTTTATCTATTTGCTTATTCACTAGGCGATTAATATCATCAAAGTTTTGGACATTAAATTTTTTATGCTCACTACCAATAGCTATGCTATTAATTGCGCCACAAATGATGTTAAGCAATTTCATTTTTTCATTAGTAAAAAGAATACTATCTTTTTTAAAATCTTGAATTGATTGGGGACAGATAGTAAATGACGTTGAATTTACCCACTCATCTTGAGTATTCTGAAAAGGTTTTAACCATTGACCATGAGCAACTTTATTTCGATTTCTAATCACAGGCGCTAAATGCCCACTAATCCATGTTTTTATTCGCTCATATATCGTAAAAAGGATAATTCCTAAGCTATCTTCATTAGCATCTTCTTCAAACTGAATATTTGCATTCTTTTTAACCGCTATTGCAAGAGCAGTTAACCATCTTTGTTCCAAACTATTTTGGTTGTATATAATGCTACGTTCATGTTCTGTAAAGACACTTTCTTCATAAATAAGCACATGCAATCTAGCTTCACACCATACGGATAATAGCATTGAATACAAACGAGTGAATGTTAAAACATCGTCTTGTATATTCTGATACGCTGAAGACGCTATGGCTTTTCTTAACTGCCCTTCTACATGACGCAATCCATTGCCAACCTGCTCGAAGTTTTGTCGGTGATATTCCCTTATTTTACCTATATACGAGGATGGGTCACAGACATAAAGGGAGTCTACCCTGCGTCTTATTTCAGTCAATGTTCCCTCCCCTATAGACTATATAAAATCCTGATGCCAAAACAGTTTTAATATATTAAACAGTTTTGGCATCCAGGATTCGAACCATGGACCTCCTAAAAAATAGGCGTGCAACCTTACACCAATGCCCCATAGTGATATTAAATCTATGTTTCAAATTTTCAATACGAGAACTTGATCACTGCAAAGCGCTTCGCAAATATATTGAGTAAACTAATTTTTTCAAGAAAAAGACCATCAGAACATTTTTGATGGTCTTTTTCTTTAATAATATTAAATAATTAACAATAAAGCTTATTGCCACCTAGATTTTTATAAATGAGAGTTTGGATCCTGTGTATGATGTAATACCGCCAGCACTTCAATGCCTTCAAGCGCTTTTCGATAATAAATAATATGGCTTTCAACAGGGAAGCTAAAGACGCCCAAATACAAATCTTCACTACGATCACGACCAAGGGATGGCTGTCGGGCAAGTATGTCTGTCATTGTTACTCGTAATGAGTTGGCATAAGCTTCGGCAACATTAACTCCCCAACGACGCATAGAATAAAGCTTGATTGAGCGGATATGCTCTCTTGCTTTATGAGTAAACCTAACGCTCATCCTTAAGCCTTATTTTCAAGTTCGTCCATGGTTAGCGGGGCAAATACATCATCAATGCTATGAAATTCACCGCGTTCTGCTTGTGCAATAGACTCCGCCAAAACCGTTTTTAGGCTCTGTAATTTTAATTGCATAAGCTGGTCATATTCGTCCGGAGAGATAACAACAGCAACACGTTTACCGTGCTTGCTTATTTCAACAGGTGCACGTTGAACTTTCATCAATAAATCACCAAATTGATTTTTAGCAACTTGTGCTGAGATAGTTTCCATACATCACCTACAATATAAAGTAGCTTGAATATCCATTATAGCTAAAATGGCTTAAACTACCAATATTTCAAAAATATCGTTCATCTTAAAACGACCATTTTTTAGACAAAAAAATAGACCATCAGAACATTTTTGATGGTCTTTTTTCAAAGGCAATGTCAAACACGAAAGAAAAACGGATTTATCGCCAGTTCGGGTTTTTGATAATGGAATATTTACCCGCACCTAAAAATGCCAATGCGATACCACTCAAGAAGAAATACACAATACTTTCAATCGCCCATGCACCTGTTTTATCAAGCACGAATGTTTTATCTAGCCCAATCATCAGCCATGCAATCACCATAGTGAAGGCAACTAATAATGCAGATGGGCGAGTTAAAATCCCTAAAATAATGAAAATAGGCGCAACAACTTCACCTAAAATTGTTCCATAAGCGATAAATTCAGGTAAGCCATAAGAAGCTAGCAGCGCTTTAATACCACTCGCCCCTGTCATTAATTTACTCATACCATGAAATAACATGAGCCCACCGACGGAAAGACGCAATAACAACCTGCCAGCATCTTCATGGGACAACAAACGATTTAATAAATTGACCACTTTATACCCCCTATGGATATCCAAAAACATCATTAAGTAGTATGACTTAAAAATGCATTATGGCTTAGAAAGGTAAAGTAAGAATCATTTTAATTTGCATTTCTTATAACTAAATCAATTTTCATTTAATTAAATTTTGTTAACTTTTCATCCATTCAAATATTACGTTTAATTAACTATTAAACAGTCAAATATACTGAATAATATTATATACATGACCTTACAGTAACCAGTGACAATTCCGTTAATGCGTTATAAAACGGGCTACATGTTGTTCGATTTAATTGCTGAGAAAACTGGGGTAACCAACTCCCCAAATGGTCATTTAGCAATTCTTTTAATGCTGCCTCCCTGACTTGTGAAGCCAAAACTGCCGCTTGAAATAACATTAAACCAACATGGTCAGAAGGCTCTGGATAACGCGTCTGAATTTTTAAACGCTCTCGTTGTAAAAACTCGCTCAGCGCCAGTGTCGAAGAGCCCTGTAATACGCCTTCAGGGTCGAGGTATACCGAGCCCCATGGCGGAGCAGGTAATGCTTCAGGCCCAATAAATAAATTTGTCCACTGAGTATGCAGCGTCGCTATTTCGATGCTTAGCGATGCCGAGATGCGTTCGCTAAGCTGAGTACTGATTTTACAAGGCCACTGAGATGCAAAGTCATTTAGCTTGAAGAAACTTATCGCATAATGGCTTGCATCATCATTTGGAGAAAATAAATAGCAAGTGCCTAAGATATTAAACGCTGCTGCATAGTGTGAAAAATGGATCATAAAAAAGGTAATTTCCTAAGCGATAAACTGTTATTTATTTACAGATGAATAGTATAGAAACAGTAACGCAGCATAAATTCAGCAATTATAGCAGCCGCAAAACCCACCACTAAATACCCTTTGCTGCTCGAAGTCATAACCCCACTCGCGGTTTGTCGCATATGACGAAATAATCCATATCCCAATAAAATCACCGCCAGTATTCCAACTACCCAGCTAGTGATACGCAGCGACCAAATCCTTTGGTAGGCATGAATAGAGTCGATAGGAAATGTAATCGATTCATTATGATAACTCGTGCTAACTAAGTAATTTTCATAGATCGGCTGATAAACTAAACGGATTAATAAGCTAGTGCCAATAACCGCCCATAGCACCCATAACCCACACGTTGAGACTTGAGCCGCTGACGATCCTGCATGAAAACGCAATAACAAATTGATTAATAAATAATACCCAGCAGCTCCCGCAGTTAACATCGTGCCGTAGAACATCAAATAAGTATTATCATTCATCCACGTTAACATTGATGTATAACGATAAATTGAAGCCATGGCATACACATCACATAACCCAGCAATGATAGCCAAACCAAGCAGCAGAAATGACAATTCCTTTTTGAACCATAGCCACAAAAAAGTCAGCCCAAGAAAAGCAAAATAGGTCGCAGTGAAAACCACTTCACGGCTTAGCCACGATGAAAAGATATTCAACAAAGAATTAGGTGCATTCAAAGGAACCCCTAAGTGGGTGATTGAAGACAATAAACCTACCCCCGCAAATACACAGGCAACAAACACGTATTGCTGCAAAAATTGTGTATTCGTTTTATGAGGTAAAGCCGCTGATAATTTTTTTGCGAAAAGCGCTAACATCACACTCAACCCGATGGATGTTTGCATTAAAAATGTGAATAACAATAATGGCCATTCATTCATTTGGCTTCTCCTTGTGAGTTTTGAGTGCGACCAGCCCCAAGATGTGGGTGGATCACTAAATTGGGATGGGTAATCGATGAGTCTGGCAACCCACGGACATCCGCCAGCTCGCCATAACGTTGTCTGAGTTCATCTATTGGGCCAAACTGAATGGCCCCTAATGGGCATGTGGCGACGCAGACGGGTTGCTCCCCTTTTAGTTGCAGGTCGATGCAAAAATCACATTTCGACATTTGTTTGGTTTCAGGGTTCATTTGCGGTGCGCCATATGGGCAAGACCAAGCGCAAGTTCCACAACCTACGCATTTGTCTGTATTGACCATCACGATGCCATCCCCTTCACGCTTGTGCATCGCCGTTGTCGGGCAGTTTTTCACACACATTGGGTCGGCGCAGTGGTTACATGAGATGGATAACGTATAAGCAAAGACGTTATTCACCAGTCCTCCCGTACCATTTTCAATAAACTCACCGCCAGCGACTTCGTATACGCGACGATATTTGCGCCCGACATCGAGATTATTTTTATCTTTGCACGCCACTTGGCAGGCTTTACAACCTGAGCAACGTGCAGAATCAATATAAAAACCAAGCTGTTTGCTGCTTACAGCGGGATAAACGTGAAATTTACTCATGCTTTGCTTACCTCCACCAATAAGGTTTGATGGGCATTTCCATGTGCCATTGCTGTGCTACGGGCTGATGTTAAAACGTTAGCGCAACCACCTTGGTCAACGCCATTTTCATCAGGTTGCCACCATGCTCCTGCTTGTAAAGCCACCACACCGGGCATAATCCGCTGGGTGATTTTGACGGGCACCATGGTGATACCGCGGTCGTTATTCACTTTGACGCGCTCTCCATCCGTGATATTTCGCCGTTTGGCATCAATTGGGTTGATCCACAACTCTTGGCGCTGCACTTCTTGTAGCCACGGGTTAGCAAATTGCGTTGAATTGGCACGATTACGACCTTTCCAAGTGATTAATTGCAATGGATAGCGGGAAGCTAGTTCATCTTCTGGTCCTTCAATGGCAGGCACATAATGGGATAACGCAGGGATATCCACATCATTGCGTTCATAAAGACGCTGAGAGAAAATCTCAATTTTTCCAGATGGTGTTTCAAACGGGTTATTCTCGATATCGTTAATATTTTTTTCGAAGGCGACATGGCCCACATGCGGTTTGTGTTTTAACAAATGGCGGCGCTTAACCAGTAGCTCATCAAAAGTTGGAATGCCATCTTCTGGGCGTTTCTGATGGGCATCATTGACTAAATGCTCGATCCACTGTTTTTCTGTACGACCTTCACTGAATTTCTCGCCAACGCCGAGTTTTTCAGCGACCTCTCGCAACCACTCATAGTCACTACGCCGCTCAAATTCAGGTTCAACGACTTTTTCCGATAAAATAATGTAGTTGCCCGTTCCCCATGTTCCCCCCACATTCCAGCGTTCTAAGAAGCTGGTTTCAGGCAATAAAATATCGGCATACTTGGCGCTGGGTGTCATGTATAAGTCACTGTAAACGATAAACTCAACTTTACTTTCATCTTCCAGAACTTTAGCAGCATGCAAAATATCGGGGTTCTGGTTAGTCATATAGTTACCCGCCAACGAAAAAATCATTTTGATTTCCGTATCGAGTTTTTCCGCATTTTTTAAACCATTATTTGGCGTCACAAGGTCTTTATTTTCACAAGCTTGCACCCAATTGGTGATATTGATTTTCGCTTTAACTGGGTTTTCAAATAGGCTCGGGCCCGCTAACGTTTTACGTAAATCAGGGGTTACTGCCATGCCATAGCCCGCAGCCCAGCCCCCTTTTACGCCTACATTTCCGGTAATTGTGGCTAATAGCGTGGCGCCTCTGGCGGAGCGTTCACCACAGATGTGACGTTGAGGCCCCCAACCTTGTATTAAGGCCGCCGGTTTTGTATTAGCATATTCGCGAGCCAGTTGACGAATGGTTTCAGCGGGAACTTTGGTGATAGGTTCTGCCCATTCTGGGGTTTTCACCACACCGTCTTTTTTCCCCATTAAATAAGCCACTAATGACTCATTTTCAGGGATGCCTTCGGGCATCTGGTGCTCATCAAAACCAATAGTGAATTTGTCGATAAAGGATTGATCATGCAGCCCTTCGCTGATGATCACATACATCATGGCATCCATCATCGCATTATCTGTTGTCGGCAAAATGGGGATCCACTGATCCGCTAATGAGGACGCGGTATCCGAGTAACGTGGGTCGACAACAATAAATTTGGTGCCATTTTTTTTCATTTTTTGGAAATAATGATTCGTGTGACCAAAAATGGTTTCGTTCGGGTTATGTCCCCACAAGATCACCAATGGCGTATTTTCTAATGTGTCTAGCGTGCTACCACTTGCTGACGTGCCATAGGTATAAGGCGTAACCGCCATGGTATTGCCATTGCTCACTGAGTGGTAATTTTCTAAAAAACCACCCGTGATATTAAACAACCGACGCAACATATTGGCACCGGAGAAAATTCCCCCTGTTACCCCAGTACTGAGGCTAACAAAGCGCGATGCAGGGCCATATTGGGCGTTGACTCGCTGCATGTTGTCTGCAATCAAGGTTGTCGCCTCTTCCCAGCTAATTCGCTCAAAGCGCCCTTCCCCTCGTTTGCCCACTCTTTTCATTGGGTATTTCAGGCGATTTGGGTGATAAACGAACTTCCGGTAACTGCGGCCACGCACGCAAGCACGCATGATTGGCATCTCTTCGTCTAAATCGGCATCTGGACGGGTACTAATTCGTGTCACCACACCTTCTTTAACGTGTGCTCGAATATCACATTTGCCACCACAGTCAAAACTACTGCAGGTGGAGACCACTCGCTCGCCTTCATTTTGCAGCGTTGTGGTTGAAATGATATTCGGGTTTTCTGCTGTCGATGCAACAGTATTTGTCGAAATAAATGGGACAGCCATGAGCGCAGAGCTGCCTTGAATAAACCGACGACGGGTTAGGGGTTCAATCAGACTCTCACTACCCGCCTGATCGTAATAATTTTCCATGATAACTCTACCTCTGGCATACATTAGGTTGCCGCGATAAGGTAAACATTTCCCTGTTTATCAACTTTCGAAAACCTGCCAAACACATTGGAATTTCAGCCAACCACGGAAAACATGTGGTTATATCAATAAAAATTGCCTATATTCAGAAAATAGATGATAACTTTTGAATCTCAGCCAAGAAAAATTCCTATGCGAAATATTCCTCTGAAAACTGTCGATGCAACTCCGCGTGATGTTTTAGCGATCGGCACTGATTACCTACCAAATGTGCTGCTTGATTCTCACGTTCACCGCCGTGCCCAGTTTCTATATGGTGCGACAGGCTTGATTGAAGTGAGTACCGCGGATGGCGAGTGGGTCATACCGCCTGATAGTGGTGTTTGGATCCCCTGTAATACGCCCCATGAAACGCGCATGTTGAATGTCAGTACGCGTAGCTTATACATTGAGCCCAAAGCCGCTCCACGTAGGGGAAACAAATGTGAAGTACTCAGGGTTTCCCCCTTACTTCGTCAGCTATTGCTTGAAGCAGTTGATACCCCAATTGAATATGATTTAAATGGCCGTGATGGTGTGATGTACCAATTGATTTTGCATGAAATTGCGCAGGCAGAGCCCCTACCTTTCTATGCCCCAATCCCACGGGATGAACATTTAGCCCAATTGTGCCGGGAATTCCTAAAAGCGCCACAAATCACCTCATTACCACAGGAGTGGGCGGCAAAACTACATAAAAGTGAGCGCTCATTTAGCCGTTTTTTTGGTGCTCAAACGGGGTTATCTTTCTCTGACTGGCGGCAGCAAGCTTGCTTATTAAGTGCGATTACCCATATTTCTGCAGGTAAATCCATTACTGAGGTCGCATTTGATTTAGGCTACAGCAGCGTTGGGTCTTTTTCGACCATGTTTAAAAAATGGTTAGGGCAAAGTCCATCCAGTTTTATTCAGAGAATTAGTGGATAACACCTAACCATTCAAAAATTCAATTTAGTCAAATGTGGCAATTAACCATGCAGACCCTTGATAACTTCCTGCGTCTGCATTATTTCCTTGAATACGACTACGAATATAAATAGTGCGATTTGAATGAATTCCCACACGAATATCTGTACCTGTCGCGCCGGTTTGTTCATCCACAATGTCTAACTTACTGTAAATCGTTCTATTTGAAGCATCTTTCATTGGCAAGCGCTTTTGTGGGTCGCCATCTGTCACATAGTCTAACCGTAACCTTACCTTCGTTAAGGCAGCAAATTTGCACGTGTATCTGATACTTTCCGTCACCAAGCTATCGTAATGAATACTACTTAATTGACCGTGTCGCAAATTGACGGTACTAGCCTGCCCAGAGCTCGTTTGCGTGGAGCACATTGCTTTCACATTTAACTGAGAAGCGGCAAGACGCATTGGCACGGTTGAGTCAGATAAAGGCCAGCTATCAAAGGGTGGCACTGCTTTAGGCTCAGTAAAAGCGCGAACATAGCCCGCTAAATCCATTGCAGGAATAACCAGTTTTCCATCAATAATTTGCTCATTAATAAAAAATGTAATAGTAACTGGAAATTGACTGGTAAACTCTTGGGCAGCCCTAACAAGCCCCACATAAGCATATGAGCACATTCCTGCATCAATATTTATCCAATTCATTATCGGAGTTTCCACCGTCATCACTAAATTGTTATTGATCCGGTAGGCTGTTTTTCCATCAATCGTGACTCCCGCAGAAGCTACATACATAAACAAACGATGAAATGCCTGTGATGAATGAATTCTTGTATTGCTGCTCCCCCATCGTCTCCCAACACAATCAACCAAGCCAGACACACTCACTTGAGTACTATTACCATCAATAACAATAGGGTTTCCTACACGATAATAATTTTTGCCATCAGAACCAACTCGTGCAACGGGTTCAATAACACTATTACTATCGATCCGAATTGAATAACCTGAATTGGAATTTTGTATTCGAGATGCATAATCTGCATGAGCATTCATTCCATACAAACTAAGAATGGCCACCAGAAAATACATTGATAAGCTAGATGGTTGTTTAAAAAACTCTCCCTTAAAAAATAAGGGAAATGGTATTTTCACCATAGAGCTAGAAACCGCCTGAAACAGGATTTGAAAATTAGACATAACCGATATTACCGCCTTAATAGTAAGTGACCGAAATCATGGCAATAGCACTAAATTTTCCAGCACGGAGTTGGCTCGCTGGTAGGGTATTGACGAGCTCAGCTTGTAAAATAATTCGCTGTAAAGTGGCATCTATTTGTTCTGGAAATATTTGTTGAATTTGATTAACTTCAAGTGGATGAGCCACACCACCAGTTATATTATTGATATTAATGCCAAGGCCATCAGTACTAGTGGATAAAATACTTTTTCCTTGATAAACCATAGTGTTACTATTTTTGGGGTTAATCATAATACCGAGTGATTTATTCCAATTACAGCCAGTTAAATACAATGGAAATGTATGGGATTGGGAAATATCATCAGAGTTATGCGGTATATTAATCACCCCAAAATTGATTTTTAACGGTGTACTGTTATCTTCGCTACGCAGGTGGCAGGCTGGGTCGACTAACGTCGCGCTCACATCGATTAAAACATCCGACTTAGACATAAATGGGAGGAATAAAAAACACAAAACAAATTTAGATAACCAATTGATTGTATTCATTACTCATACTCCAATGAAAAAGTCGCTGAGCTTGAGAAAACCCCTTTTTTTGCTTCATTCAACGGATTTTTACGCACAAATACACCAAATTCCAATTGCTGACTTCCACCTGTAACCGTAACAGGTGTTACCTCAATCGATTTATCCCAAGTAACAAACTCGCCTTGCTTATCAACTACACCAAGCAGTACACCACTACTTCCATCCGTTCCAAGGTAATTCCCTCCCTCTACAGTGACTTGTTTTGGGCTTTTCCAGGTAATCTTAATCATCTTATTAAGGTCGGCTTGGCTGCATTTTTCAATCGTGATAAAAAATGGTGTGATATCACTAGGAATATTGTCATTAATCGACTTCAAACGTATATTTTCAATTTTTACCCGCTTATTGATGGAATCAGCCGCTAACTGACAGGTTTTATTGACTAAAATACCACTAAATTCCACATCTAGGCTTTCCTTACTCCAACCAAAGATAGGAAGTACAAGACTTAAAAGTAAAATTGCCTTACTCATAAACCACCTCCAACCGTAATAAATTCGATTTATGCATTGAAACAGGTGGGTGAATAAAATTATTACCGTTTAATAAATTCATTTTCTCTATGGCCGTAACATTTCCATTCTGCACATCATAGAAGCGTATTTGTGCGGGCGTTGTTTGCGTTTTATCCGCAGAAAATGCACCACCTGTACCACATTGAGTCAACATCACCGCTGAGGTTGATATTTTTAAGTGGCAAGGCGAATTGAATAATCGAGCGCTCACTTCTAACCATCCACTATTTAAATCTTCATAATGTGATTCATTCACCGCAGTATGATTTAAAAGTCCGTTCGCTGAAGCCATCACTCCTATCATGCCACTGATGAAAAATAGACCAATAAGCATATGCTTTATCAATGCATTACTCCTTCTATTATTGATGCTAGGCGTATATCCCCCTCAGCTAACTAATGTTCATCCACCACTGTGCAAACGTCTTGTTGGCAATGAAAAGCCAAAGTCGGTTTTCCGCCATAATCATTGATATAGGTTAAATGAGGTCTTGTTAGTGGCTGGGAAATAAACTCTTGAGTCGATTTAGGCGGCACCATCACCACTTCAAATTGGCTTTGTTCCGACTGTTTTTGGTTATTACCCAAGCCAATAACCGTCAAATTGAAAGGCGTTGAATTATTGAGCTGATACCCTTTATTCGTTTTCATTAATGTGACCTTATGTGCCCAGTTTGTTTCTGACTTGGCTAAAATGGACGGAGGTCGATAAAAAAGCTTCACTCGCGATTGCAAAGCAATTTGTAAGGTATTCGCATCATGAGATTTAGGCGGGACTTCTCGCAAATTAAAATAAAATACGGATTCCCTATCTTGCGGTAACTGACTAAATAAAGGCGTCAGACTCAAGCGAACTAAGCTTTGGCTATTCGGCTCTACGCGTTGTAGTGGCGGCGTAGCCAATAACGCTCCTTTTGTTAGCTTCTTACCTTGTTGGTCTTCAATCCAGCTTTGTGCGAGATACGCCTCTTCTGGGTTATCATTAGTTATCTTGATATTAATCGATTTCACATCCCCAGGAAAAATAATCCGAGTTCGATCCAGGGTCACTGCTGCGTAGGTATTAAATGATAATATAGGTATGACAAGCAGTACTCTCACAATCCATTGATAACAAATATCTAACTTCCACATAATTAGCCTCACAATCATTTACTTGATGATGAATAAACTGAACGGACCGCTTTGGCTGAAGAGCATGGCAGCAACAACAAATCCGTAAGCTCATTTAATTTTTCAGGTAGAGATAACTCGCACTGTGGCTGGTTATTCCAATACAACGACAACTTTTCTTGAGGTGATACCCCCACTAGCCACGTCACACCGCCTTCACCCACTAGCCCTACTTCTTGGTTATTTTTATTACGTACACTGGCGCCAAAAGGTGGGTGCTTTCCATCTGACAAAGCAAAAACAACAAATAATTTATGCCCCTTCATCACCGATAAGCTGCGATAGCCTATGGCACCTTTGGTTAACGTAATATCTGTCGAGGGATCGAGGCTTTCGATATCATCGGGTAACTGGCTGGTATTAATTGAAGCTGTTGATTTTCGATAACTATTCACATTGGGAATAACAGCCAACCCAAATGCATTGGTTTTAATCACCCCATTATCGAGAGGAATACCGCTCACGTCGGGGGTTTCAACCATAAGTCGTGTATCACCGTGCGCTGATCGGTGCAATGCCGCCCCTTTCGAGGTTAATGTAAGCCCGCCATTGATTGACCCGCCAATGCTGTGGTATTGATCAGGCACATAGCTCGCATTTATAGATGTACTTGCTTGAGAGATATCTCGTGAATAAAAGCCACTCAAACTCACTTGATTATCAATATGTTGGCCGTGGTTATAACCAACATTGATATTGTAATTATCTTGTTCCCCATAACCACTATAGCCAACCTGATGATTAAATTGATTATTACCCGCTGACCGTGAGTAGAGTTCAGAAAATGTGATGCTATGACCGCGGAATAGTGGTACTGTGAGATAGAGATTAATTGCATCTTCTTCATTGCCATTGTCCCGTTCAGTACGAGTTGCTGATAATGATAAATTTGCGGCATTCTGGGACAGAAGAGGAAAATTTAAAGGCGCATTAATGTATAAACCGTATTGCGTTTGTGAGTCGTGCTGCCAATAAGTACTATATTGATAATTAAGAGAAATATTAAAATCATCAAAATATTTATTTAAATATAATTGATAATTTTCTTTTGCTGCCTGAGTACCATAACCTATTCTCTCTTCATCCATAAATTGCGTTAGTGTTCGGTATTCTTTGTCGGCAAAACGGTAGCCTGCAAAGGTAATATCTGTGCGTAGCTCATCGAAAGATTTTGCGTAATTAACGCGATAAGAGCGGCCTTGGCGTCTTTTATCTGAAAAATCGGCAAAAGATTGTGTGATATCAAAAGAAACCGCGCCTATTGAAAAAAGATCCCGTCCGATCCCTAATGCTGCACTTTGGTAATAACCATTAAGTTGAGTTCCTCCATATAATGACCATGCATTTGAAACACCATATGATAATTCACCACTTACAACAGGCTCACCTGTCAAATGCCGATTGTCATAACGCGTCTTTCCCATTGCGACTTTATAAATAACGCGTCCGGGACGTGTTAAATAAGGTAACGAGGCTGTACTAAGACTAAACTTGCTCTCCTCCCCATTTTCTTCACGTACAGTCACATCTAATACACCACGGATCCCACTATCAAGTGTTTGAATACGAAATGGTCCAGGAGGCACTGCCGTTTCAGAAATAATGCGTTCTTGGCTGCGAACAATTACAATCGCATTAGTATTTGCAACACCAATAATTTCAGGTGCATACCCCACTAATTTAGGCGGTAGCATGCGGTCATCACTTTCTAAAGAAAAACCAGTATATTGCCAAGATTCAAAGATATCCGAATAAAAATAATTTTCTCCCAACGTAAAGATTGAGGCACTATCTTTCAATGAAGTAAATGCATAAAGACGAGTAAAATCAAAGTTATGTTTTTCTTGAGGATAATCCCCCCGTTGCTTCTGATAAGATGTACTGTAATCACCACGTAGGCGCCAAGCCCCCCAATTTACCCCTGTGATTCCATTACTTGATAAATAGATTTGCCGATTACTATTCGTTTCCTTGGTTGCAGAAATATTCGCATTGTAATCAATAAATGCGCCACCTATTCCTTCTTCCCATAAATTAGCAGGAACCCAGTAAGGGTCGCGATATTCCATCCATATTTGCGGAATAGTCATTTTCAGCGATAAGGTGCTGAGCTCTATGGCTGTTTGAACGCCTGATAGCGCAGAAAAATCGAGGCATTTTCCACTATGAGAAAGTGTCACTTTCTCCATCGCAGAACGCTTTAACCCAATTAACTCAAGGATATCAGGAGGAATACAAATAGTTTGTGTCGCTTGGGTTGATTCACCTGCAATTGGCTTATTTTCATAAACGGAGATATTACGGGGTGCCCCTAAACGTTGCCCATTAACAAAAAGAGTAAAAACATAATCCCCCGGTAGCGTATACCCTGCTACCGAAAACTGGCTCATATCAATATTTTGCATATCATCTGCATCTAAAACATCTGTATTAAATTCAGTTGCAAATGCTTTCCATCCTATAAAACTCGGTAACAGAAAAGCAATGAGCCAAGCTAGCTTCAATTTTTCGTTAGTTTTGAACACCATGCTCTATACCATCCTAGCTATACCAGATTAAATGCAATAAGAGTTCATCTTCAAAATGAAGCTCATAAAAACATATTCTTCGTGCGTGTTATTGGTAATCGATGAAAAAGCGGATCAGCCCGTAATAACGGCCCGCTTGAATCGGCTGTCCGGTTAATTCCAAACGTAAGAAATAGCGAAGGAAAAGGCTGTATCCTGATTTATCTTGATACAACACATTGTCAGATAATGAATAAACCTTATTAGGCTGTAATCGTATTTTTGAATTGTCTAATACCGATACGCCTAGCCCTTCGGAAGCACCTTGTAGCGTAAAAGCATCAATATATTGCGCGCTTTGGCCGACAAAGCGTATTTTCCATGTTTTTAGGTCAATGGTTGAATAAGCACTACCACAATCTTGTAGCTCGATAATAAAAGGCTGATCATGCATTTCTCTTTGCAAGCTATTTGACAAAAAAGCGAGAGCCAAAGAAGAAAAATCAATAGTTTGATAGCGATTTTTCAACGTTATTGAACACGGCGCATCGATAACACTGCCTTTAAGTAATGTTCTTGCATTGACGTTGTAGGGCTTAATAATTTTGGGGTCTGCATATGAGTGAATACTAAAAATAAGCATTATCGACAAGACTATTATATTCATAACCCTTTGATAACTAACCATGCCCCCCCCTCTAGCGAATCAATATTTAACCACCAGTCAATTCTGGCGGTTAAACCATTTAGTTATTGATAGGTAATACGAAAGTTTGTTACTGCGCTGAACTTACCTTCCGATACACTTTTCGTTGTATCAACAGCTTTTGCTAACGCTTTGAAAGATAATACGTTATCTCCTTTTTTATTGATGATACGTGAAAGCACATCTTTAGCTTTTCCAAACTCAAATCCATCAATACCAATTCCTACATTGTTGGTATTACCCGCAGAAGTAGAAAGTAAAGTATTTGCTGCATCCGCATAGCTTTGTCCTGTAAACACTAATTCCATTGATTTAACAGCAATAGGTTTTCCAGCTGTATCAATATCAAAGTCAGTGAAATCACACCCAGTAAATTCAATATTAAATTTCACCTCAGCCACACGACCATTTTCCAATGCTCGACGAGATAACTGTCCAAAATCAATAACTTGCTTTAGTGAGGATTGCGCTATATTACAAGGAGTACTAACAACGACACCTTCGAAATCAACTGTACCTGTGTTGTCGGCAGCAGAATTTGTTGAAAAAATACCAGCTATTAATGCAGTAAAAATAAATAACCGAGATGATTTTGATAAATAGGGTGCAATATTTAATTTGGTAAATTGCATATATTTTTCCTTTCAATTAAAAAATTAAACTACAATAAATACGCCATTAAATATTCAATAGCGTAAATCTAATTTCGATATTTAATTCAATTAAAGAGGACATAAAACTAAGCATCGCCATGTGAGTGATTTTTTACTCCAACCACATACCCAATTGAAAATTATCTTTTTTTTGATTCTCCATAATAGTAGAAAAGTGATCTTTCGATGAGATTAAAAAATTCATTTTGTATTCTTATATCTGCAATTTCATTCGAATGATTCACTAGGACTTTGAAAAAAAATTCTAACCAATTTCTTTCTAATACGCCCAAAAGAGTATTTAATACTTCAACATTAATACCGGTTTCCCCTCTCTCATAACGAGAAACCTGTTGTTGACTTATTTTTAGTATTTTAGCTAGTTGGTACCCTGTTAATGATTTATCAATTCTGGCTTGTCTTAAAAATAACCCAACATCCCGACGTAATAACGCATTTATTTTTATCATATTAATTCCAATGAATAAAACTTCCATTTGAAATTTTAAATGACTCGTTACGAACTTAAGAATCAGTTTGTTTTTACATCTAATAAAAATAGAGAATAATTTAATTTAAATATAGGTTTATTAATTAATTCTGTAAATACGTTTGTATCGATCGAACTTATATAATTTGATAGCTATTTCCTATTAAATTATATAACCCATGTAATATAACTTAGATGAACACACAATAAATATTAAAAATCAAAAGGTTAAAAACAAATAAATCAAGATAATAGCAAGGCGAATTAATTAAATATAAAAATATTAACATGCAGAAAATAACGAAATTAAAAGAATAAATTAAAGCTTATAATTAAAATAAATCAATCCACTGGATTTACGCAAAAATAGAGTTAAGCAATAAAGTCAATACTAAAACTCATAAATAAAATAAAGATAATCATCAATTACTATTTAATTTAATATTATTATATTAAGTTATATCCTCAAACGTTAATATAAGAAAAATTAAAAATAAAATATCCACTTACTGCATTCTTTATGCATTAATAGCATTTATTATTTAAATACCTAACACCTTGTTCAAATATCCGTTAAAGTAATGTTAAAAAGGACTCCAAAATGATAGCAAAGTTTTATAGTTACCAACCACAACAGGGTCACGGGCTACCCCATGACCCTATCCCATCACTCATTGGTCCTAGACCTATTGGTTGGATATCAACCTGTGATAGTAAAGGTAGAACCAATCTAGCTCCTTATAGTTTTTTCAATATTTTCAATTATTCACCACCTATATTGGCCTTTTCGAGTGTTGGTAAAAAAGATTCAGTAACTAATGCCATCGAAACAGGGGAGTTTGTTTATAACCTTGCCACGCTTTCACTCGGTGAACACGTAAATATGAGTAGTGCCACACTCGCACATGGTGAAAGCGAATTTGCATTAACGGGGCTATCCCCCCTCCCTTCAACACTCGTTTCACCGCCTCGTATCGCTCAAACACCCGTTTCAATGGAATGTGTTGTCACACAATATCAGCAACTTAAACGGGCGGATGGGCAACTATTGGATACTTGGATGGTGATGGGAGAAGTCGTCATGGTGCATATTGATGAATCAGCCTTGAATAATGGCTTATATGATTGTGCTGGCCAGAAACCACTATTGCGTGCTGGTGGGCCTGCTGATTACTATTGGATTGAACAGCAGCAAAACCTCAAAATGTATCGACCTAAGTGACCATAAATCTGAGTAATAAGTCTCCTCCATAAGTTTATTACTCAGATATGTTACCTTTATGGATAAAATTTACAGATTAACCGTTCACTACTTGTTGGATAAGAAAAATGTGCCGTAATTAAATCAAACTGCGTTTCAGATGTTTGAAATGGGTTTTCCCCTGCTAAATTACGAGCAGTAAGCCTTGCCTTACACTCATCATTACTTACCTGCAATACATGAAATACATAAGATACATCAGATGATTGCGCCAAAGACATTAACCATTGACGCTGTATTGGTGTGTTGGCAGGAAAATCCATCACGATATTATTCCCAGCCTGTATTAATTGCCTAATATGGTCTTCCAATACCTGTTTTACTAAAGCACTTTTTTCGACATAGTGAGCCAATTCATTAATTTCATTAGGATAAAGGGCGGCAAGCCATTCATCTTCACAGAGCAAAATAGTACGAGGGGGGTTAGCCAGTTGTTTCGCTAATGTCGATTTCCCAGAAGCGATTTTCCCACAAAGAAAATACAAACGAGGTTGTTTTTTTAATAATGGAGATGCTTCTGTTAAATTCATAAATAGTTCCTTACTGAAGAATTAACCAGATAAGGACAAAAAACCCGCCTTATCTGGCGGGTTTAGGATGTAGCTTATCCCCACCACTATGTGATGGTAATAATAATGCTTAAGCTTGCTACAACCTGTGACATATAAATTTCCTAAATTGAATTGTAACCAACCTATCAGAACTCAATACAAGCCGTCAAATTCAGTTGAATTACAATAACAAAAGACCTGAATAAATTCAGGTCTTTTGTTTTCGCTAATTAATGTTTACCATTTTTATGGTGATTCAGTGTCTCTTCTTTTAAATCAAGTTCATCACGTAAACGGTGATACACCCTTTCATTGATATTTTTACTTTTACGCATTTGATATAACGCGTCGCGTTTCGCTTTTAACGCCGACTTAGACATTTCGCGTTCCATATTAATCATCTTATGTAAATCATAGACATCTGACTCAGTTTCATCCGAATTATCGAGTCGTCTGCCATAAATTTCTAATAGTTGCGCCCCAACTTCAGTACGCATAGCAATTTCATCCACATCATCCGATGGGTGGTTCATTAATTCACGTAAATGTGCCATCGCGGCTTCATTTAAAGCTAAACGCGCTCGAATTTCGTCATTATCATAAGGTAAATCTTGTACTAACCCTTTCGTTAAAATAGGCAGTGCGATACTGGCAATTAATAGTGAGCATAAAATCACCCCCATCGCTAAGAAAATAGCCACGTCACGATTCGGGAATAATGAACCATCTGGCATCAATAAAGGTAACGTTAAAATACCCGCTAACGTAATCGCTCCGCGCACACCCGCTGTCGCCATTACTGCCATCATACGAATATGCATAACATCTGCTTCTTTACCGCGACGGCGTTTATGGAAGACGGTTAAAGTCATCGAGATCCACACCCAGCTAAACCGTAAAACTGCCAATGCCACAGTAATAATTGCCACATAAACAAACAGCATCCAAGGATGGCTCGCACCCGCGGCCTCTGCTACAGCAGGCATATTTGTCCACATACCCGGCAACTGTTCGCCTAACAAGATGAAAATCATCCCATTCAACGCAGTTTGTACCGTATCCCACACCGCTTTACTTTGCATACGTGTAGCCGCTTGCATGCGACCTGCAATTTTTTCATAGTGCATCGCAATACCGGCAACTACTGCCGCTAAAATACCGGAAACATGCAAATGTTCAGCTAATAAATAAGCCGTAAATGGCATCAGTAAGCTGATCATAATTTGAATTGCAGGTTCTTCCCCAGTACGCTTAACGAGCAGTTGGTTTAACCAGCCAATTGCCCAAGCCACCAGCAAACCAATTAAAATTCCGCCAAATGCCACTAATACAAATTGCCCAGCCGCTGAAGCAAGGGAAAATGTACCTGTTAACGCAGCGACCACTGCAAAACTAAAGCACACCAGACCCGTTGCATCATTCAACAATGACTCCCCTTCCAAAATATGCGCCATTCGAGATGGCAATGGGGAATTGACGGTCATGGCAGACACGGAAACGGGATCCGTTGGCGATAAAATGGCTGCTAACGCAAAGGCAACAGCTAAAGAAATGGCTGGGATTAACCAATGTATAAAGAAGCCCATACCAATCACTGTTACAACCACTAAACCTATGGCTAGCGACATGATCGGTTTAATTTCTTGAAATAAGGCTTCTTTAGGAATACGCCATCCATCAAGGAATAATAAAGGAGGAATAAATAAAAATAGAAATAGATGAGGTTCAAATTCAACTGTAAAACCGTATAAAGACAAGCCAGCCCCTAGTGCTATCTGGATCAGGGGTAATGGAATAATATCTTTGAGCAGTCGTGAAACAAAAACGCTCACAACAACGGCTAATAAAAAAACGAGTACAAGTGTCACTACTGACATTGATTGCTCCATGTTTAGCTAATCATTAATTATCAGTTATGAAGTAAATAGATAAAATGAATCAATGTAAAGTGGCAATTAATCAATCGATACAAAAATAATAAAATTAAGAAATAGCCTATCTATCATCAGGTTGCAAAAATTACTACTGACTTAAATGTCCCATAAGAAACTTATTTATCTATTTGATAAATAAATATTTAAACGCAATATCAATAATAAGTTATGTATTGCCATCAAAAATAGAACTAAACCATCATTAATCGACTATTTTGTTGTTTCTTTAGATAAATTTAGGCTACCTGATTTTTTTCTTTTTAGCTTTTTTTTATTATTTTTATCGGAAGTGCTTTTATCTGCAGTATTGGTGTTTTCTATACTATGCCGCTCAATTAATTCTTGTAGCACTTTCTTAAGAATCTTACTTTTACGTAGCCCCAAGGGAGCTAAAACAACTTCTTCGTGTTGCTGAGCTGCAATAAGTAAACCATCAACTAGTGACATTCCACTTGATGTCACACTGACAAGTGTTATGCGCTTATCACTACCATTATGGTTACTGTGGCGAACCACGTGCCCTTGCTGTTCTAGCCGTTGTAGTACGCGAGTAATTGTCGGTTGTTTACTGACTGTTTTTTGTGAGAGCTCTGTAATCCCCATTGAGCCATTACCTGCTAGTGTGGATAACACTCTCCACTCTAATATTGACAAACCTTTTTCTTCAACAATGGCATGAAACTCAGATGAAACCAACATCCAAGCCTGCCCCAATAGGGCAGGCAAATAATTATCAACAAAAACCTTTGAGTTTGCCATTCGCTCCCCTTGATAACATCTTGAATTATTGCATTTGATTACAACCCCTCAAGAGTAGCAGAAGTCGGCGATAATTCAGCTAAAACTTTCCACTTAGCAATGAACCAACCCCATCAACATGAGTTTCTAAACCCAACTTTTTTAACATCATATAGGTCGTCGCCACCGAAGAAGACAGTACAGGTAAACCAACTCGGTCTTCAATTAATTGTATTGAGGGTAGCGAAGGCATTTGCACACATGCAGAAGCCACAATTGCATCTACTTGGGTATTGAGTTTTTTCGTAATTTCCACTGGTGCTAATGGGTTTTGCCGGCCCACATCTAAATTATCTGGAATTTCCAATGAAATACTATCTACCACTTCAATGCCTTCACTTTCGATATAATCAATCACTAACTGCGTCAACGGCTTCATATAAGGCGTTAAAATAGACACTTTTTTAGCGCCCATTACATGTAAGCCGTCAACTAATGCCCCAGCGCTAGTCACTACAGGTGCTGGATGGCCGTTATCTACCGTACGTTGAAACAAACGTTTTTCTGAAATGCGATGATAACCTTTCCCCATGCTCATAATCGCAACTAAACAGGCATATCCCAGCACATCAACCGCAGCATCTGACAATTCAATAGCGCAGCGGTCACTATCGGAGTCCATTTTTGCCAGCTCCTCTTTGGTAACTTTTTGCATACGCATACGGCTTGAATGAAAGGTAAAGCGCTCCGCAAACAGAGCTTCTCTTGCCCGTAATATAGCCGGAATTTCTGTTTCCATTGTGGTATTTGATGACGGGACAATCTGCCCAATACGATATGTACGTGCTAAACTCATATCTCTCTCTCCCCAAATGACTCACCTGATTCTGGAAATACGTTTAAAGCTTCATCTTCTTGCCCATTACCGTGAAAACGTGCTGCCGCTAATGGCCGGCGGTTCACCTGCAAATCAAAGATATCAAAACGGTTATAATGCCCTGTAATATCATGCATTTGTCGTGGTTGAATACAGCGATTTAAATCAATTTCACCGTAAACAATTCCTTCTTTGTCAACCAATGGTTCGCCTATAACTCGTCCATCAGGCCCGATAATTCCTGAGAAAGCGCTATTTGGCCGAGCCAGTATCTCACGTGCTTCTGGGTGAGTTGCAGACATTGCATCCATAATCTCTTCTGACACTGTCGAACAGGAAACAATCGTAAAAACTTTGCCTTCGAAACAGTGGGCAGATGCGCGTAAACGAATCGCTTCGGCCATGTCATAGTCTTTTGGTGCAACGGGTAAGGCGATATAGCTCGCAATATGGACTAACTCGCCTTGCGCCAATAGAGCAAAACGCGCCAATGTATTGGTGTTTTCCCCACAGGCCAATGCCCCAAGAGGCCCAATACTGGTTTGATGAACTTTTAGTGAAGAGGCATCTCCATTTGCCCACGTCAGTTTTTCTGCCCATGTTGGGACTAATTTACGATGGCGTCCCAGAATTCTTCCTTCATCAGAAATCGTCACTAATGTATTATATAACGTAGCGATTCCATTAGGGTTCCGCTCATTCACACCAATTACAACATTGATGTGGTGGCGTGCGGCAGCTTGAGCAATTTTTTGTATTTCAGGCCCTGGGACTTCAATGGCAGATTTGCACAGTTTTTCAAACCATGTACTGCCATCTATCGGGTTCATCACCCAACTCCAATAAGGGTAACCAGAAATAAAAACCTCTGGAAATGCAACCAATTTCGCTCCGTTATCCGCCGCCTCTTCAATTAAACGACAAACTTTATCTACCGTAGCATTGGTATCGAGAAACACCGGAGCGGCTTGTACCGCAGCGGCTTTAAACGTCTGCAAATTAAGCATACTTCCCCCTTAAACGGCGACAACTGGATGGCGCAATTCACCAATATTCTCAACATATGCTTCAATCACATCCCCCGGCCAGACCCATTCTTGAGGTGTTCTTCCCGCCCCTACCCCTTCAGGAGTGCCTGTTGCAATAATGTCACCTGGTTCTAATGTGATCCCTTGGCTAATATCTTCAATCAATGTATTCACATTAAATAGCATGTGGCGTGTATTTGAGGATTGTTTGGTTACACCATTCACCTTCAAGCTTAAATCTAAGGTATGGGGATCTGGAATCTCATCAGCAGTGACAATGCATGGCCCAAATGGTGCATAGGTATCTTGCCCTTTAGAATAAATCCATTGCCCAGCACGGCGGCAATCACGCGCACTCATATCAATCATCAAGCTGTAGCCAAACACATAATTAAGAGCATCTTTTGCCGCGACACTTTTCGCACGAGTGCCAATAATCACCGCCAACTCCACTTCCCAGTCTAATTGTTGGGTAATTTTGGCGTTATGTTCAATGGCATCTCCCGGCCCAATCACTGTGGTTGGGGGCTTAGAAAAGATAACGGGTTGTTTTGGAAGATCTTTTGAGGTGTCTAATGTACGGCTGGATTCCGCCACGTGTTCAACATAGTTTAAGCCAATACCAAAAATATTTTTACGTGGGCGAGGTATCGGCGCCAAAATTTTCACATTTTGTACAGGCCACGCAGTCCCTGCTGGGAATTGCCCTTGATATGTATTCAGAAGTTCTGTACCAACACGCACACCTTGTGGGCCTAAATCGATAAAGTCCAACATATTATCAGGCAAGTACAGCCCTTGCTCTTGTGCCAGAAGGGCTAAATCCACTACTTGTTGATTAACAACTGCTCCTAAACGGGCTGCCGCGGTCACATCAGAACGATAAGTTATTAAGCGCATTTTCTTTCTCCTTGAATGAGGTGATTGCCTCACTCACTTCTTCACGTAAATTGGAATAATAAAATTATTTATATTAATCAATAAGAAATATAATACTCACCTAGGTAACGACTTTCTGGTGACCGTCATTTTCTACTAGAGCCTCTTCATAATAGAGCCCCAAAGAGTGCATTACGGGTAAATCATTAAAGCAAAACAAACAAGCATCTTCGGTTTGTGAGGTATTCACATGTTCATGGAACATCCACGATGGCACACAGAAAATATCACGCTCTTGCCAATCAAAGCGTTGCCCATTGATCACGGAGTACCCTTGCCCTTTCGCTACTTGATAAATAAAACTTCCCGTATGGCGATGAGCTTTACCAACAAAGCCCGGACGCAGTAATTGCATACTCGCTCCAATGGTTGGCATCACAGGTCCTCCTGTGAGCGGGTTAGTGTAGTGCATCAAAACATCATCAAATACTGAGCCATCCGCTGCCTTCGCTGCACGGCACAACGCCTCGTAGGTTGGCCCCCATTGGTATTTAAATAATGGTGAATAAGGTTTATCCCAGCCGATATCGTGAGGACGTAATGCGGTTCCTCCCCACATACCAACGGGGTAATCGATAGGTCGTGTTTGTGCTTGATGTAAGTCAGGATGCACTTTGTAAAATCCAGCTTCCATGGCATTGACTAACGGGATATCCAATCCATCTTGCCAGATACAAGGTAAACCATCTTCCGCAACGCCGTGTTCATGCCATGTCCCATTCGGCGTCAGTACAAAGTCGTTGGCTTCTAGCATCATTTTTTGCCCTTCGACAATGGTATATGCCCCACGCCCTTCCATAATAAAACGCAATGCTGAGGATGAGTGGGCATGAGCCGAAGCGGCTTCTCCCGGATGCATGACTTGTAAACCTGAGTATAGCCAACCTACTGCAGCAGCCACTTCTTGGCGGCCGGGATTATTCAGATAGATCACGCGACGCCCCGCTTTTTCTGGGGTCACCAGTTCAACTGAGCGCAACACATGTTCGCGTAAATCACGGTAGCGCCACAACACAGGAACTGAGCTTGATTTGGGTTGCCACGGTTCAATCTTGTTTGCGACCGTCCATAATGCACCTGTCTTCAACGCATCTAGTTCTTGGTAATACGCCACTAGCTCAGGGGTATCTGCCACATCGGCACGCCCTGCCACATTTTCTCGGTATTGGTCATGGGAGTGTGTACTCATGCTATTTTCCTCTTTGTTTGCCAAAGCCTTTAACGCGACTTCAAGGATTGAACGAGTTGCTGACGCCCATATTCATACGGTGCCGGCCAACGAGTTTCCCACCCATAACGCGCACATTCATGTAAGACCCATGCAGGGTCAGAAAGTAATGGCCGAGATAAAGCACATAAATCCGCCCGCCCAGCGGCAATAATGCTGTTGACTTGGTCAGCATCAGTAATAGCACCTACGGCAATAACCGGTATTCCAGCTTCATTACGAATACGGTCTGCCATTGGTGTTTGGTACATCCGACCATAGACCGGTTGCTGTTGCGGTGACACTTCACCTGAAGAGCAGTCAATCATATCTGCGCCCGCTTGCTTCATTGCACGGCCAATTTCCACCGCGTCATCAACCGTAGTCCCGCCATCCACCCAATCCGTCGATGAAATACGTACACTCAAAGGTTTTGACCACACCTGACGCACAGCACTAATGATGGCTAACGGAAAACGTAAGCGATTTTCTAACGTTCCACCGTAGTTATCTGTACGCTGATTAGTTAATGGAGAAATAAAGCTCGACAGTAGATAACCGTGCCCGGCTTGCAGTTCAAGCCAGTCAAAACCAGCCGTTTCTGCTCGTTTTGCTGCAGCAACAAATTGGTCAATCACCGTAGTCATTTGTGCCTCGGATAGCTCTACCGGAGTTTGTGAGATATTCGGTAAATAAGGCAACGCTGAAGCAGAAACTAACGGCCAGTTATCTGCATCCATTGGGTGATTTTCTTTCTCCCACCCTCGCTGAGTTGAACCACGACGCCCTGCATGGCCTAATTGAATGCCAATTTTGGCATCCGTTTTTTGATGAATAAAATCAGTCACACGTTGCCAAGCAGTAACTTGCTCGTCATTCCAAATACCGACACAGCCTTTTGTCACACGGGCATCGGGAGCTATCGCCGTCATTTCAGTCATCACTAGACCCACACCGCCTAATGCGCGGCTTCCCAGGTGTACCAAATGAAAATCATCGGGTATACCCTGATTAGCGCAATACAACAATGTTGGTGACGCGACCACGCGGTTATTAAGAGTGATACCTCGTACATGATAAGGTGTCAGCATAGGGGGCACTTTTGCCTTTGAAGTCACACCTGTTTGTTCCGCAAACCACTGCTCATAGTTTTCCAACCATACAGCATCACGCACTCGCAAATTTTCATGAGATATACGCTGTGAACGCGTTAAGAGAGAGTAGGCAAATTGCTCTGGAGCTAAATTTTCATAACGACAGACATTTTCAAACCATTCTGTCGAATTGCGTGCCGCATTCTGAATTTTCAGAACTTCGACACTGCGAACCTTCTGGTAATGCTCAAGCCCTTTACGTAAATCACCCCCTGAAGTTTTCAAGCTTTCACACAGCTCGATAGCATCTTCTAGTGCTAATTTAGTTCCAGAGCCAATAGAGAAATGGGCGGTATGAGCGGCATCTCCCATCAATACTACGGGAACGTCTTTACCTTGTGTGGGCTGCGTCCAATGCACCCAATTTCCACAAATGACCCGAGGGAAGCGGATCCAAATTGCGGCACCACGTAAATGCGCTGCGTTAGCAATCAGTTTTTCACCATCAAGCCATGGCGCAAATAGTTTTTCACAATAAGCGATGCCATCCTCTTGAGACATTTGGTCAATACCGGCTTTAAGCCAAGTTTCTTCCGTCGTCTCCACAATAAAGGTCGATAACCCTTCTTGAAATTGGTAGGCATGAACTTGAAACCATCCATGCTCATTTTTGGCGAATAAGAAGGTAAAGGCGTCAAAAATCTTCTTTGTACCTAGCCAAACAAAACGGCAACGACGTGGGTCAATATCTGGTTTAAATACGTTTTCATAACGCGTACGCACCGTACTATTAATGCCATCAGAAGCGATAAGCAAATCAGCTTGGTACTCACGAGCAATCGCTTGGTCATCCGTTACTTGGGTTTCGAATACCAGCTCCACCCCCAATTCCACACAACGGTCTTGTAATATATTGAGTAATTTTTTACGCCCAATGCCGATAAACCCATGACCACCGCTGCGGTTACATACACCTTTAAAGTGCACATCGATATCATCCCAGTGACTAAATTCTGCAGAAATCGTTTTGGCAGAAACTGGGTCCGCTTGGCGCAAATTACTGAGCGTGGCATCAGAAAATACCACTCCCCAGCCAAAAGTGTCATAAGGACGATTACGTTCCACCACCACTACACGGTTCTTTGGGTTCTGTAGTTTCATCAGCAACCCGAAATAAAGCCCTGCGGGACCACCGCCAATACACACAATATTCATGGAGCTTCTCCTTTACTTACACTGGTTGCTGAGCGGTTAATGCCTGATACAAGGCGTCTGGAATGGGGATGGCTTGATGCGTTTCTAATGACGTCGTGACATAAGTTTGCGTCACTTGCATGCGCAGTACTCCATCAACACCGACACAGCGTTGATGTAACGTCAGAGACTTGCGACCAATACGCTGTACATGTAGCTCTAACATCACGTTATCCCCCATTTTGCTAATGGCCTTGAACTCCGCTTCTAGGTGTACTGTCGGCAAGCCAAAGCGTTGTTCCATGATGTAACCCGCAAAGCCTTGAGGGACTAATTCATCAACCCAACGTTCAAGTAAATTGTTAAACATCACGAAATACTGGGGGTAAAACACAATCCCTGCAGGGTCACACTCCGAAAAATGAATTTTATGTGGCTTAGTAAATATCAGTAAACTCATGATGTTATCCTTAATTCATCGCTAAACGTTGACGGCATTTTTCCAATTCTTTCCCATGTTCATCAGCCAATGCGGCTTCACGTAGTTCACGTAAATTAATGGGGGCGAGTTTGTTCCCTTGCTGCGCAACGATGTCCATTAAGATTTTAAAATTACGCAACCCTCTCGCATGAGTGTCGCTATACCCCTTAACCACGCGTTGACATTCGGTAATTTCGGTTGCAAGTGCAGGGTTAGCTTTCGCTGCTTTAATTACAGCAGCTAACCACTTTTCAATGCGCTGCGTTTCTAGTTGATAACGTAACGTCGAACGTCGGCCTTTTCGCCATGCGGCTAATAGATACAACTGTAAAAAACCTAATAAAGAACTGGTAGTGATCGTGCGCCCCTTTTCGGTCATTTTGCGAAGCGCTTTGTGTAACCAATGTGGACGCATTAACCAACGACCTAAATTTTTGGGAAGCGTTTCGCAAATTTCTTCAATTCTTGGATGCATAAATTCATTGATCTCCAATAATTGATTATCTTTTGCCTGTACTTCATTGCGAACGCGAGAAAAGCGGCTATCACGAATTTTAAGGTCAGCCACTCGGATGGTGTCTTCATAGGACATCCAAAGGGCTAAGTGGCGCGCAAGCGCACGTTGCAAACGCTCATCTTGCCCGCCATCTTGCGCAAAGAGGTTATTGAGGCGATCCAAATATAAAGTGGCATAGGCAGGGTCTTGGTAGTCTATAAGTCGGCGAGTCCCTTCAGTCACGAGATACTGCACATGAGGAGAGAATTCATGTTGGATACGAGCTAATAGTTGCGATACCTGCTTATTTTTTGGTGAATATACGGTGTTCTTTGTGGACTCCGGCCGATATGCATCTTCGGGTTTAGTCGCTTTTTCTGCCCCTAATGTAAAAGCTCGCAAACTTGGTTTTACGCCAACGCCCCCACGTACAATCGTTTCTTCAAATTGTGCGCGGCTAAATGGTAAAACACCGGAACCAAACAGCGCACCAAATAAAACAGCACTAATCACACTGCCACTTTCTTGTGCTGCTTGTGCCATATCAAAGTGAATAAACTGACGCGCAGATGCCGCAGTGTGGCGAATTAATGCTTGGCTATCGACTCGCCCATCACCCATGGCTGATTTTTCCGCGATAGAGTAAACACGGTGTGTTGAACTGATCAATGTTGTGCGCTCTGGGGTAACAAAGCCGCGCTGTACTGCTCTGCCTGCTTCCATTAATTCAGAGGCCAAAACAACATCAACATCACCGGGCATCGGCATAAGCGCTAATACAGGAGAAGGCGTTTGTGGGTTATCAGCACCTGGGAATAATTCCACATAATAAATTGTTGCCCCCGTGCGCTGTGCCACGCCAGGCACTGAAGTCGTTTGAGCAAAATAACCGTTTTCTTCACTTAGGTTGACAACCCAGTCGGCAAGTACTCCACCGCCTTCGCCGCCCATGGCTAAAATGGCAATTTTAATCGGCTGTAATGCGACTTTTGTTGATGGTAATGCAGTTGATAAAGAATTCATGCATCCCCCTTAGAAACTAAATTGTTCACGACGACGTGCGTCACGACGCTGTAAATAGCCAATAAACCAACCGCGTACACGATGGCGCAATTTGTCCCAGCCATTAGGGTTAGTAATAATTTGAGCTTTAAAAAAAGAAGGGCACAAGACAGCAGCGTGAGAGACTTCACCACATAGCCCACAACCGACACAGCTATCCATCACTGTTGCAACCGGGTCTGTTCTTAGTGGGTCTTGGCTAGGTTTAATTGATAAAGACGGGCAACCAGATAAACGAATACAAGAGTGATCGCCCGTACAGGTGTCAGGGTCAACACCAAAACGCTCACGTACCACTCGTTTGCCTGCGGCAACATCACTACGCACCTTTTTCTTTTCGCGGCGTTGTTTGTTCAACATGCATTCGCTTTGTGCAATCAGAACCTTGGGCCCTTGCTCATCGGTTGTTAAAGCTTCACGTAACGTATTTGTCATGGTTTTTAAGTCATAAGTGTGTTTAATGGTTTTCACCCAATTAACACCCACCCCTTTCACCGCTTTTTCAATTTCATGACCAGTACTACGGGTTGGATTCAACGCTGTCGACGAGAGAATATCTTGCCCACCTGTCGCAGAGGTATAGCTGTTATCAACCACAATAGTTAAGTTATCACTGCGATTAAAAACACTATTGGCAATGCCACTGGTTAAACCGTTATGCCAGAAACCACCATCTCCCATCACTGAAATCGCACGTTTCCCAGCCTTTGCATTCAAAGCTGCAGCCCCTGCGCCTCCTAGCCCATAGCCCATGGTGGTATTCCCCAAATTAAAGGGCGGTAGAATAGAAAATAAATGACAGCCGATATCCGCACTCACATGATGTTCGCCTAATTCACGCTCCACCAACTTCATCGCAGTAAAAATAGGCCTTTCGGGGCAACCTGTGCAAAACCCTGGTGGGCGCGCATGGACAGATTCATCTAATGTTGGCTCTGCTGCATTCACGTATTCAGGTAAAGATTCTTCAGATTTTTGAGTGGCAATATTAATCGTTGGAATACGAATCTGTTTTGCAGCCGCTTTGACTTGTGGAGCTATCTTTCCATAGCATTCAAAAAACGAACGTAAACCCGCAAGCACTGTTGCAGTATTATATTCCCCCGCCATTGGCAGCATATCCTTACCATGTAGGGCAATATCAATCTTGCGTTGACGCAAAATATTCGCCACATTTTGCTCAACAAAATTTGGCTGGCCTTCTTCCAAAACTAGAATGGCTTTTTTATGACGACAAAAGCGTTCAAATTCATCGTCAATCAATGGATAAGCCACATTCATCACATATAAAGGAATTTGGCTATTACCAAAAACATCCGCTAGCCCTAGCTGATTTAATGCGCGGATCAGCGTGTTGTAACAACCGCCTTGTAGCGCAATTCCAACATCATCCGAGTCTTCTGAAAAAAATTCATTTAACTCATGTTGTTGAATAAATTTAATTGCAGCGGGCCAGCGAGCTTCAATTTTTTCTTTTTCATGTAAGAAACTAGCAGGGGGTAATACTATGCGACTGACGTCTCGAGTTGGGTTCTCAAGCGCATCTTTGACGGTAAATTTAGGGCGCTGATTATCTGCGCAAACAAATTGCCCGTGAACGTGACAAGAACGAATACGCATTTGTAACATAACGGGTGTATTACTGGCTTCAGAGAGCTCAAAACCATCTTTCACGGCTTGAACGATAGACGGTAAATTGGGCCGAGGGTCAAGCAACCACATCTGCGATTTCATCGCAAAAGCATGGCTACGCTCTTGCATAATAGAAGAGCCCTCACCATAGTCTTCACCAACAATAATTAAAGCACCACCTAACACACCACCCGAAGCTAAGTTAGCTAAAGCATCAGATGCGACATTCGTCCCCACTGTTGCTTTAAAAGTCACAGCTCCTCGTAGTGGATAATTAACTGAGGCTGCTAAGGTTGCCGCTGCAGTTGCTTCACTTGCGCTATTTTCAAAGCGAATACCATATTCAGATAAAATATCTTGTGCATCAGCAAGGACATCCATCAAATGGGAGATAGGAGCACCTTGATATCCCGCAACATAAGATACACCCGACTCTAATAGCGCTTTTGTAACAGCAAGGATCCCTTCACCACTGAAGGTTTCACCTTGCCCTTGCCGTAATTTTTGAACTTCTTGTACAAACGATCGCTCAGCCATTTTAACCTCACCAATCAACATCAGAACGTTTTTATCTTTTTTGTGTTTATTATTTGTATATCTTTTGTTAATAATAGGTCAATCCATGATTAATCATGTAAATTAGATTTATGCAGAGAGTGGATAAGGCTTGCAGATAAGGGACAAATAGTGAGTTAAAACAACTAGAAAATTAGTTTTTCCGCCAAATAGCGTAGAAAAAAAAGATCAATAAAATAAATAAAAAATACTGAATAGCATGTTTAAATAGAAAATAGGCCTCACAAAACCAAACAAATCAGAAAAAAACATCGCCATAAAATAATTAATTAGAGCATTACATTAATTAAATAAGAAAAAGATAGGTAAACATAAAATTTAATATGAAAAATCATATATATTTTACTGTTATTGAAATAAAAATAACTTTATTTTTTATATTGTTATCGCTATCACAACAACCGCATAGTTTCTATTTTTTTGCAGTTTCAGGATAGTTTCTGCATGTTTTTATCTAGGTAAGAAAATTTGTTTATGTTATGTTCAACTCATGACTAGTTAAAAAATAGTCAATAAAATGTTAACGAAAAGGAAGGCTTCATTTGACTTAAATGGAAAGCATTCCTCCCTAATATAATAAGTCATTGCAAAATATTATAATAAATTGAATTTACTGAGAAAAACACATAACAAGCAATATTAGTCGGGCCCTATTTTGGTTATTCTATAAAGCAGGGCTGGCAAATCATTTTGGAGGAACCTCCGATGTTGAGCAACTCGTGGTCCCATTCATCTGCATCTCAGATTGAAAATCAGCTCTGTTCTTCAGAGCGTTTATTATTTACCTCAGCTGACCCTGAAGAGATTAAATCGATGGTTGGTCGAGTCATGAAGCCACATCAATTTAACTTACTTAATCCACATCAACGCCTTGATGCTCGTATGCACTATATTCCTATGGGGGATATTTCTCTAAGCCGCTTACGCTATGGTGCCGATGTCTCCATTATTCCAGGGCAACTACAGGACTTTTTTTTGGTTCAAATGCCTCTATCAGGTACAGCAGTCATCGAAAGTGGTGGAAAATGTATTGAATCAACTCCTCAGATGGCCTCACTTCTTAGCCCTGAAGAATCAACAATAATGCGTTGGAATAGCGATAACGATCAATTTATGTTACGTATTTCCCGTTCTTTACTCGAAAGATCCTTAGTAGGCCAACTAGGGCATACTTTAGATAAACCGTTAGTTTTTGAGTTGGGTTTTGCTTGGCAATCTTGCATTGCATGGCGCACTTTAATGAATTACCTGATTGAATGCGCAACTCGCGCGCCCGATCTCTTACAACATAAATTGATCACGACTCAAGTTGAACAATTGGTTTCTGTCACTTTACTTTCTACCCAAGGCCATAATTATATCGAAGACTCAGGCATGCGAAGGTCAACAATTCGTCCTCGTCACGTACGCAGAGTGCAAGAATATTTAGAAGCACACGCCCATGAACCTATCACTGTTGAGCAGCTAGCTCATATTGCAGGCGTCAGCTTACGCAGTTTATATGCTGGTTTTAAAGAGTTCTTAGATATCAGCCCAATGCAGTATCTACGTGATTTACGGATGGAACGTGTTCGAGCAGAGCTCCTTTCAGGGGAAGCAACTAGCGTCACTGGGGTAGCTTTACGTTGGGGATTTGCCCATATGGGTCGCTTTAGTGCAGATTACAAACAACGCTATGGTGAAACTCCAAGTCAGAGTATGAAAAAAGCCTAAATTCCCAATCATCACTTTCTTAGAAATACCCCCCCCCATATTGTTATGTAATACCAATATGGGGTTTTGATATACAAACGTGTTTAAAAAGGTATCGATGCCTTCAAATAAATTTGGGAACCTTCTGGACGGTTTCTGACTTCAAAATCCTTTTCCCATTTAGCAGTAAATAGCCACCCTTGCGGGTTAGCATAGCGAATTGAAGGCCCAATAGAATAGGCTCGAGCTTTTCCTTGAGCTGAATTTGATCCGCTATCATCTGTCGTTTGCCAAAATGCATAGCCCCCAATACCTGCCACCCAACCATTGCCGAACCCCCAACCTAGTGCATAATCAGCGTGAAATGCTTGCCCTGAACGTGTTTTCGTATCGTTATTGCGGAAGTTAAAGTCATACATCATCTTCAAATCCGCATTTACACCAACAGGTGGAATATAACTGATTGCCCAAACTGGTTGCAGCGCCCAATAATTCTTACCTAAACTTGATGGGTCTGTTTTGCTGTATTTACCTGTTGGAGCATACGCATCTAGCCCAACCACATAATGCAAATCGGCTGATGGATGAAACCCTAATGCGGGGCCAAATGTAATATCACCGAGGCCGCGGCTGGTATCTTTTTGCCCCGCCGCTTTTGCAGTCACATCCAATAGTGGCACAATCGTATGAAAAGCCAGATCACCACCAAAGACTTTTTGGTCAGTTACCCAAATAAGTCGAGGAGCGAGTACGTTCACATTGACGCTAAACCCCGGAACAGGGATCTTATCGCCTTTGTTATCGCGAATACTGTCATAATGTGCATTTCCACCATACACCAGTACATGTACCCCTTGCCGTGGCAATGCACCTGACATAAAGTTTTCTAGCCCATCGGGGTATACCCCTAAACCGCCACCTTCGGTGGCAATCGCACCAAACGAAAGTATGCTGAGACACGAACCTGCTACAAGCTTACCGATTGTTGTTTTTTTCATCATGTTTCCTGCCATAGTGGGTTGCTTACTGTGTGTGCTTTACCTGTTAAGTCACAAATCCTTTGCTGATTTATTATGTCCTGCGTTTGACTGCTAATTTTTGTGCAACAAGGTAACCTGAACCACCACCTAAACCCGGACCGGGGTGGGTTGAGGCGCCAATATGAAAAAGGTTTTTGACTGCGGTTTGATGCGTTTTCGTCTGGCCAGTCGCAGCAAAAGGCCGCAACCAGAAGAACTGATCAGGTGAACAAGTTCCTGAATAAGGGTCACCACCAACAAGGTTACAGTTATAATTTTCTAGGTCGGCGGGAGAAATTGCCTTGCGTCCCACTATCAAATTAGAAAAGCCTGGCATTACCAGCTCTAAACGCTGTTGAATTCGATCTGCAACAGCCTCTCGCACTTGCTCATCCCAACCCCCGTCATCCGGTACTGAAATTTCACCAGCAGAATCCCCCTTTAACACTCGAGGCAACTCTTGCATTTGGATCCATAAGATCCACCCTCCTTCTGGGGCTCGACTGGGATCGAGCGCGGTAGGTTGGCCAATACCAAATGTCGGTTTATCTGGTAAATAACCATTATTTGCCTGTGTCACCGATAAACACACTTGCTCCATGCTTTCAGTGAAATGAACCAGTGGTACATTTAACAGTTCAGGATTACACCAAGGGGGAGGGGCGCTTAAAGCAAAATGAATTTGCATACCCGCACGCCCATAACGGTAACCTCTCGCTTTTTCCCTCACTTGCAGTGAAGTATTTTCGAGTAATGACCCATACAGCTGCGTTGGGGTAACGTTACAAACTACGCTTTCAGACGCAGCAATGATTTGCCCATTCGCCATCACTCCTGTTGCTCGTTGATTTCTCCCCTCACCTGTAGTGATGATTTTTTCAACATTCATACCCGTTTTTAGCTGGCCACCATGCGCTTCAATAACCTTCGCAAAAGCCTCCACGATACGAGCACTGCCGCCTTTCACCACTGGCATACCGCCAGCCACCACCGCCGCAAAGGTTAATTTCCCAATTAATGCAGAACTGGCTTCATCCGGCCCAAGTCCGGTATGTAATACCCATGGCGCCATCAAAGCTCGGCTAAAGTCGTGCTGTAATTCACGTTCTGACCAACGGCGAAAGCTTTCTATTCCTGCTTTTGCAAAATCAAGCAAGCCATCGACTCCACGTTTTCGCCATTCTGAAAATAATAATTTCAGCATATTGGCGCTATATGGGTTTTGCCCTAATAGGCCAAATGTAAGCGCTGCATCTTGCGTAAATAGCTGTTCCGCCATCTTACGAAATGCAAGGCCATCCCCCGGAGCCAACTGGTCGAGTTGCTTAGCCGCTTCAGAAATATCCCGTTTTAACGCAATCGATTGACCATCCGGTTGCACTAACCCCGTTGAATAATCACATTGAGCAAATTCTAATCCATACTGCTTTAAATAGGGTTCGAGCTCTTGGTACCCAGGGCTACCAACAAATAAGGAGTACCAGCAAGAAAGTAAATCATGGGTATAGCCCTCAAACAAATTCTCAGTGCGGATACAGCCCCCTAAGCGGTCATTTCGCTCAAGAACGAGGACTGATTTTCCACGTACTGCCAACAAGGCTGCACACATCAAGGAATTCATTCCACTGCCCACGACTATCACTTGAGGAGTTGAGCTTGCTGTCATACCTCACCCCACAAGTGCGAGTACACGTAATGGGCTGCCAGAACCACCTTCAATTTTAAGTGGCGCAGCAACAATCACGACACCTGTCGCAGGCAGTTTGTCGAGGTTCATTAAACATTGCAGGCCATATTTATTGTGACCATGCATTAAAGTATGGCAAGGGTAAGGTACTGGCCAACTGTATGATTGCCCTGCATCTGTATTGATGGTTTCAACACCAAACCCTTTGACATCACGCTGATGAATAAGCCATTCCACCGCTTCTTGCGATGGTCCGGGCGTGTGTGCACCATCTTCACGCATACTTACATAGGCAACCGGGTCATTCGCCTTTTTCGACCAATCCGTTCTGAAAAGTACCCAAGCTGCTTTAGGAATTGTGCCGTGCTTTTCTTCCCATTTTTGCAAAAACTCTACAGTTAACACCCAATCAGGGTTTTGAGCCACTTCCGCACTGGCATCTACCACAACGGCTGGCGCTACAAAGTTTTCCACTGGAATAGTATCAACGGTGTTGTTGATTTGGTCTTTGCCACTGATCCAGTGAATTGGTGCATCAAAATGCGTGCCGGTATGTTCTCCGCAACTAAAATTATTCCAATACCATGCAGGGCCGTTATCGTCGTAGCGAGAAATTTGTTCCATGCTAAATGACCAAACTTGCCCAAATTGTTCAGGTAATTGCAGTGCCGGAAATGAAGGCGATAAGGTTTGTGTCAGGTCGATAACTTGGATGTTCCCTTGCTGCAATTGTGTCGCGAATGTCATTAAAATTTGCTGGTTCATAGTCACTCCCTCCTTAAGGCGCTTCATGTAATGCAGTAAAACTACCGCCATGGAACACTAACGGTTTACCCGCTTCACTACCGATACGGCGAACATGCCCCACCATTAATAAGTGGTCACCAATCGTGTCTTGCTTATGGTTTTCGCACACCAATGTGGCAATAGCACCATGCAATGCAGGGATCCCTTCTGGTGTAAGGTGAATTGCTACATCTTCAAATTTATTTTCGATACGCGGGTTCGCAAAACGCATTGCAAGTTCTTGGTGCCCGTGACCTAATATATTGATAGTGAAATGAGCACAATCACGAAATACGGATAAGTTTGGTGAATGGTTCACTAAGCTCCATAGCACTAGCGGTGGGTCAAGTGATAGCGATGCAAACGAGTTGATAGTCAACCCAACATCACGGCCATCTGCAGTTCGGGTGGTAACAATAGCCACGCCTGTTGGGTAACATCCCAACAGATTACGCAATATCTTTGATTCAAATTCGGTATCGCCCCATTCCCTATCACACATGAGTGTATCCTCTGCAATCATAGACATACTGATATCTCCCATTAAGCTCGAGCTTCTTCCATCATTTGCGATTGAATATACGCCTCACAAGCAGCCTCATCTTTCCACCAAGGGAATAATACGGGCGGGTAATTAAAGGCATTTGCGATGGTATGTGCTAAGGATGGCAACTGCTGGGCTGCATCCAATAAGTGTAAAATATGGGGCTCAGGAGGGGCGAGTAAGGAATTGGTCCATTCCACAACATGGCGGCCATACTTCCAGAACTGCTCAAATGTGTCATTCATCCACTCGGCAGTGTAAGGCTTGTCACCATGGGCTAAAATAGCGTCATAATAGACTTTACAAGCCTTGGTGGCATTATTTGAACCTTGCCCCGTTAGTGGGTCATTGGTGACTAACGCATCGCCAAGACCAAATACAATGTTGCCTGATGGTAGAGTTAACACCGGTTTTCTCACTGTTGGTGCAAATCTTCCGGCTAGAATGCCATTCTCATCAGTTAACTCAACGTGATGGCAACGCTCTGCTTCCCAAGGTAAATAGGTATTGAGAATTTTTTTACTGTAAGCCAAATGTTCCTGTGGAGTACGCGCTTCATTCCACTGATCCATAGGCCCACCGGGGATCCCTTCAAACACCATAATATGGCAATCACCACTATTCGTCAGTGATGGGAACACAAAATACTCACCAACACCGGGTATTAAGTTGAAAGAAACTTGTGAATACTCTGGCGTTGGTAACATGCCATGCACATAAGTCAGTGCCAAGGCCCGTTGTGGTTTGTCATAAGGTGAGCGGGAGGCATCGCGCTCAAGCAGTTTAACAATTTCCCCTTTTCCACCCGCTAATACGACTAAATCGTGTGTTTGCGCTAAGCGTTCCAGTTCTGCAATACCAACATCTTCAATGCGTAAATTACCGCCACGCGCTGCAAATAACTCCATCCAGTAAGGCATTTTGATACGTTGGTCGACAGCTTGGGCATAATTATCGAGACGTGAACGCCAAGAAATGACTTTTTCCCCCGCTTTTTCGGGATGAGGAACCGTAAAACCAATTCCTTCAACCGGCGGACACTGTTCTTCCCAAAAATTAATACCTAAATCGCGTTCAAATTGCAGTGAAATATCGAACATGCACTGGCTCGACATCACTCGGCCATTTTTAACGTCATCTGGAGTGCGGTTTGTTGCAACAGTGACTTCATAACCTTTATTGAGTAGACCCAAAGCTAATGGCATACCCGCTTGACCACCACCGACGATAGCAATACGGCGCATAGTATTTTCCTCTACAAAATAGTTAAAATGGTGTCTTATTCAGCAAGACGGGGAATTGCCGGTTTAGCCTGTTCAGGCCCCATAGCGGAGTAACCGCCATCGACAGCGTAATCCGCACCTGTAACAAAGCTGGCCAAATCAGAAAGTAGGAACGCGACAACTTGAGCGACTTCTTCTGGGTCACCAACGCGCTTTAATAAGTGGTAATCAGCAGCAACACGGTCTGTTTTTTGGCGGTCTCCCCCTGTGATTTCATCCATAACTCGGGACCAAGTCCACCCGGGGGAAACGGAATTTACACGAATTCCTTCAGCCGCATAATCCATTGCTTGGCTGCGAGTTACCTCTAACATGGTGGCTTTAGATGCAGGGTAGAGCCAACGACCTGTTTGGGCGACAGAAGAAGAAATGCTGGTAAAGTTGACGATGGCACCTTTACCCGACTTGACGAAATGCGCTTTGGCAAACTGCGCTGCCATCACCGCACTCACTACATTAATATTCAACGCAGTGAGCCAATCCTGCCTTGTCGATAACTGGCCTTCATCAAGATAAGTGGCTGCCAGATTAACTAAAAAATCGAGTTGGCCATATTTCTGCGCAACACGGTCAATACCTTGTTTAAGCTGTTGGTCATCTGTGATATCAACAGGAATAAAGTCAATATTGGGCTCACTTTGAGCGACTTTTTCACCATTCACGGCATCAATATCAAAAATCGTGACTTTTACACCGTAATCACTCAATACTTTCGCGACGGTTGCACCAATTTTGGTCGCTCCGCCAGTCACAATGGCAATCTTATTATTCAAGCCTTTCATCTTTGTCACCCTCTTTTTCTCTCATCTAGTTACAATGAGCTCACAAAAAATTAACATAACGAATAGTTACGCAAATATGCTGAAAAGGGGTAGCCGATGGGCGCAAGAAATATCCATTATGTGCGGTAATTTAAATAATAAGATGATGATATAACTAGACAAATAGCCACTCTCGGCAGTGGCTATCCAAATAATGAAAAGTATGATTAATCGCAAAAATAAATAAAATAGATTATGGACGTTCTAAAATACGGGCACCAGGGCCTTTCCTACCAAGTACATCATCAGGATTACGCAGCGGACAGTCACTGAGTGATAAGCAACCACAACCAATACAGTTATCCAACTCATTACGTAAACGTGTCAGTTGCCGAATACGCTTATCTAAAGATTTACGCCATTGCGTCGACATCTCCTTCCATTGCTCCGAAGTTAGCGCGCTATTTGCAGGAAAACGCCCCAATGCCTCTTGAATTTCATGTAGTGGGATCCCCGTACTTTGTGCAACCTTAATAATGGCGATGTAACGAAGTACAACAGAGTGAAATCGTCGCTGATTCCCTTGAGTTCGTGTACTTTGAATTAGCCCCTTTGATTCATAAAAATGGACTGTAGAAACAGGCACTCCCGAGCGTTTTGCCACTTCGCCCACCGTTAATGCCCGAGTAAAATCAATTTTTTTCCCCTCGTTCTTCTGAGGTTTTATCGTTTTTGTGTCTTTGTCCGCCATTTTAGCTCACCTTTGCTTGACCTCAACTTAACTTAAGGTTTTATAGTGCCACCCTGCTAGTTTGTCAATTGAGGTTATTTTTTAAAAGGGGATAGGTTTATGCCATCGGTGATTACCAAAATGTTAGAAAGCAATAGCTTATGGGTTATTGCTCGCTTACTAGTCTTGGTTTTATTTATTTCATCTGGTTTAGCCAAAGTTTTTGATTATGAAAATAGTCTGGCTGAAATGCGTGCCGCAGGTCTTCACCCAGATTGGTTTTTCAATATTGCTTCTGCTGCTGTCATGTTAATTGGCTCTGTTCTTGTGCTATTTAACCGTCTTTTATGGCTTGGAACTGGCGCGTTAGCCGTGTTTTTGTTCCTCACTATTGTGGTTGTCCACACCTTTTGGAGCTACACGGGAGAACAAGCTCAAATCGCCATGTTTTGGACAATTGAACATATCGCTGTTATTGGGGGCTTAATCGCTATCGCCATTGCAGGGCATTTTCGAGGTCTTTATTTCGCGTTAAAGACGCAGAAATAGAAGGAAAATTTAATGAATAAAAAAACAATAATGACACTTTGTTCCGTTTTGATCGCTGTTGGGGCGGGTAGCGCGATTTATTCGACCTATGCGCAAAATGAAGAAGACGAACAAGCAGCATACCAATATCCACCCGTGAAAGTGGCATTGGCACCTGTTAGCTTAGATACCGCGCCTCGTACTTTTTACGGTGTAGGTGAGTTAGAAGCTGGCAGCCAAGTCTTAGTCGCGGCAGAAACCAATGGCCGTATAACAAAAATTGCATTTGAATCTGGCCAGCAAGTCAAAAAAGGCCAATTATTAGTACAACTCAATGATGCCGTTGAACAAGCTGATTTATCACGTTACCAAGCACAGTTGCGCAATGCGGCTCGCTTATATGAAAGAACACGTTCATTATCTGCGCAACATTTAGTGGCAGAGGCTCAAGTGGACAGTACACGTGCTGAACGTGATATTGCCCATGGCCTGATCCGCCAAACCCAAGCATTGATTGCGCAAAAGACAATCCGAGCGCCATTCGACGGTACGATAGGTATTCGCCAAGTCCATGAAGGACAGTATTTAAACCCAGGGGAAGCCATTGCCAGCCTGGTGGATACCAAAACCTTAAAGCTCAACTTTTCCTTAGATGAACAGGCCTCACCGGAACTGCATCAAGGCCAAATTGTTGATATTACAGTTGATGCTTATCCCAATAAAACTTTTCCAGCCCGTATTACGGCCATTGACCCACTCATTGGTAAATCACGTACTATCGCCCTGCAAGCCACATTAGAAAATAGCGATGGCACATTAAAAGCTGGGATGTACGCCAATGTGAATGTGGTACGCCAAGCCAGTAATGAAGTCATTACAATCCCAGAAACCGCTGTTACGTATACCGCCTATGGCGATACCGTATTTATTACGCAAGGTGAAGGGGATGCGATGACCGTCAAGCGGGTGTCCGTAAAAACGGGGCAACGTTGGGATGGCAAAATTGAAATAGAACACGGCTTAAGTGCTAACGATAAAGTCGTCACTTCTGGGCAATTACGCTTAAACGACGGCTCTGCTGTCACCCCTGTTGCCCAAGATACATTGTCTGAACCTGTCACTAATACGGCTCAAGGTTCATAAGGAAGGCGTAATGAAATTTACTGATATTTTTGTTCGCCGACCTGTTCTGGCTCTCGTGGTCAGTGCGCTGATTGTATTAATTGGTTTATTTGCGCTGAGTAAACTGCCTATTCGCCAATATCCACAACTTGAAAGCTCGACGATCACCATTACTACGCAATACCCTGGCGCATCAGCTAAATTGATGCAAGGGTTTGTGACACAACCCATCGCACAAGCGGTTTCCTCAGTGGAAGGCGTCGATTATCTGTCTTCTTCCTCTGTGCAAGGAAGTAGCCTTGTCACCGTACGAATGGAACTTAACCGAGACTCCACTCAAGCCCTTGCACAAGTAATGGCGAAGGTGAACCAAGTTCGTTATAAATTACCGAAAGAAGCTTATGACCCTGTGATTGAACTTTCCTCTGGGGAATCTACTGCGGTTGCTTATATCGGTTTTTCCAGCACCAATTTATCCATTCCTGCCCTGACAGACTATATTTCTCGCGTCATTGAACCAATGTATTCCTCAATTGATGGTGTCGCTAAAGTTCAAGTCTTCGGAGGCCAACAATTAGCAATGCGTTTATGGCTGGATGCCGATAAATTAGCTGGCCGAGGGCTAACCGCTGCGGATGTTGCACAAGCAGTTCGCCAAAACAATTACCAAGCGGCACCCGGTAAAGTCAAAGGCGAGTTCGTGATTTCTAATGTCTATGTTAATACCGACCTCACTAATGTCGATGAGTTTCGTGATCTAGTGATCCGCAACGACGGCAATGGATTAGTACGGTTAAAAGATGTGGGAACCATTGAATTAGGAGCCGCTTCCACAGAAACCAGTGGTTTAATGAATGGTGAGCCTGCTATTTACCTTGGTTTATTTGCCACACCAACGGGTAACCCTTTGGTAATCGTTGACGGCATGAATCAATTAATGCCTGACATCACCAAAACCTTACCACCCGGTGTTAAGGTGGAAATGGCATTTGAAACTTCGCGCTTTATTAAAGCGTCTATTGACCAAGTGATTAGCACATTAGTTGAGGCGCTACTGATTGTTATTGCGGTTATTTACCTGTGTTTAGGGTCAATTCGCAGCGTCATCATCCCAATTTTAGCTATTCCGCTATCTATGTTAGGTGCAGCCGCACTCATGATGGCATTTGGGTTTAGTATTAACTTACTGACGCTACTGGCCATGGTATTAGCAATTGGTCTCGTCGTCGATGATGCTATCGTTGTGGTCGAAAACGTCCATCGCCATATTGAAGAAGGGAAATCACCAGTTTTAGCGGCTTTAATTGGTGCTCGTGAAGTGGCAGGCCCAGTTATCGCGATGACGATCACCTTGGCAGCGGTATATGCTCCAATAGGGCTGATGTCAGGTTTAACGGGAGCTTTGTTTAAAGAATTCGCACTCACGTTAGCCGGGGCGGTGATTGTTTCGGGTATTGTGGCATTAACCCTTTCCCCTGTAATGAGCTCGTTTATGTTGAACTCAAAACAGAATGAAGGGCGTATGGCACGTATGGCAGAAACCTTCTTTTCTACCTTAGCCCATTACTATACCATTGTATTGAATTTCTCTTTGAAAAACCGTTGGTTAACAGGTGTTATTGCCGTTGGTGTATTCATTAGCTTACCACTGCTTTATCAATCAGCTCCTCGTGAATTAGCCCCTGTGGAAGACCAGTCTAGTGTATTAACGGCGATCAAATCTCCGCAACACGCTAACCTCGAGTATGTAGAACGTTTTTCGCGTAAATTACATGATGTTTTCATGGAGTTGCCAGAAACAGAAAGTACTTGGATTATTAACGGAACCGATGGCCCCTCCGCCAGCTTTGGGGGAACTAACTTGACATCATGGGAGCAGCGTGACCGCGCCGCATCTGAGATCCAAGGTGACTTACAAGGGCGCGTCGGTGATGTCGAAGGGAACAGTATTTTCGTTTTCCAGTTACCCGCCTTGCCAGGTTCAACGGGTGGCTTGCCAATCCAAATGGTTCTCAGAAGTCCGCAAGATTATTCGGTACTCTATAAAACCATGGAAGAGATCAAGCAACAAGCACGTGAAAGCGGTCTGTTTATGGTGGTAGATAGTGATCTCGACTACAACAACCCAGTGGTAGAAGTCCGCATAAACCGTTCAAAAGCGAATAGCTTAGGTATTCGTATGCAAGATATCGGGGAATCACTGACCTTATTAGTGGGGGAAAACTATATTAACCGCTTTGGGATGGATGGCCGTTCTTATGATGTGATCCCTCAAAGTATTCGTAGCCAACGCTTAACACCGGAAGCCCTTTCACGCCATTATGTGAAATCGGAAGCGGGAACTATGATCCCACTGTCAACGGTGGTTGATATCAATACCCAAGTTGAACCGAATAAACTCACGCAATTTAATCAGCAAAATGCGGCAATTTTCCAAGCAATACCTGCTCCTGGTGTCACATTAGGCCAAGCTGTTGCTTATTTAGATAATATTGCCAATGAGCTACCAGCAGGTTTTAGCCATGACTGGCAATCCGATTCGCGCCAATATAAACAAGAAGGAAACACCCTCGCCTTTGCCTTTATGGCGGCGCTCATCATTATTTACTTAGTCTTAGCGGCACAATATGAAAGTTTAGTCGACCCATTGATTATCTTGATTACTGTCCCACTTTCAATTTGTGGTGCGTTAATTCCATTGGCACTTGGTTATGCAACATTAAATATTTACACCCAAATCGGCTTAGTCACATTGATTGGCTTAATCAGTAAACACGGAATATTGATGGTTGAGTTTGCCAATGAATTACAAGCCAATGAAGGGTTAGATAGACGACATGCCATTCTCAAAGCAGCACAAATTCGTTTACGCCCAATACTAATGACAACCGCAGCAATGGTGATTGGCTTAGTTCCTCTGCTATTCGCCACTGGAGCAGGAGCAAATAGCCGCTTTGGCTTAGGCTTAGTGATAGTCACTGGTATGTTAGTTGGCACATTATTTACCCTGTTTGTTTTACCAACCATTTATACCTTGCTAGCCCGTAATCACAGTGCAACCGCACTAACACCAAGGCGCTATGAGCTTGCCGAAGCGAATCGCCTAATCAAAGAAACTGAGGAGACGTCCCAATGAGAAATACGTTAACTAGCCGTCATCAACGTAACAGCCGTACAGTCAACGAAGTAGAAGTGAATGCGATGAGCAATAGCATGGCCATGCTATTAATTTATCATGGTCTCCCCGCAACTCTGGAAAAATCCTATTCAGCGTCGAACTCGAGCACTTTAAATAAGCCTACGCGCTAATGTGAATAGCCGCCAAACCATTTTAGGTTTGGCGGCTATTATCAAAGAATATCCTAACGTACTGTCCCTATTGGCCTTCATAAAAGGCTAAAACAAGATTACCTTCCCGAATAATAATTGGGTTGCCCGGTAATGCATCCAACAATTCACGCTGAGAATTTTCTACGACCACCGCCACATCTTTATAATGATAATTTTTTAATAAATCAGGTAACTGCTTTAAGCTATAAAACCGATTAGCGGCATCTGGGTATTTTAGCCCGTAGCCTAATTCCCCAGTTTGGTGAAGCATCGTAATATCACTGCGTTTAAGTACCCATGCCAATGTGGTGCCTAGCCCGACATTATTGGTTAACAATACAGATTTATCAGCTAACTGGTGATGATACTTCGCAATCACCTCTTGTGGCGTATTATTACTGGCAATACGCGATGGGATCACATGCCCCACCGTTAAGCTAATTGCCACCGTACACACTGCGGCTAAATACCAAAACCGTTGTTTGAAAGAAAGCAACGCAACCAATAACCAAAAAATAAATGCGCCAGCGGCTAACCATAACTTTCCACTTTCATCGGCCTGAAACACGCTCAGTTTAGGGTAATAAGCAGAAGCAATAATTCCCCCAGCAATAACGCCACCTATCAGTGTGTTAATCAATGCATTCAAACAGATAGGCCGTGTTTTTTTCTCAGCAAGTATTTTTTCAATGTAGGCAGCCATAAGAACTGCAATAGGTGCAATACAAGGCAAAATATAGGTCAGTAATTTACCTTTGGTAATACTGAAGAAAACAAATGGCACAATAAACCACAATAGAAAATAAATATGTAACCCTTTTTGTTGCCATGCATGGCGCAGCGCACCAAAAAGGTAACCTAGCCAAGGTAATACCGCGGCGAGCAAAATAGGAATATAAAACCAAAATGGGGATTTATTTTGCGCATTATTTGCCATAAAACGTTGAATATGCTCAACCCAGAAGAAATAATTCCAGAAATCAGGTTCACGACTGGCAATAACGAAAGCCCAAGGTAAGCACACAACAAAAGCAGTGAACAGTGAAACAAACGAGAAAACAAATACTTCTTTGAATTGCTTAAAGTAAATAGCGGCAACGGAACAAACAAGTACTGGCAGCACTAAAACGAGAAAACCTTTTGTTAATACCCCTAACCCACAGGCGACTCCCATCATGATGAAAGCGAGTAATTTATGAGAGAAGTATTTTGTCGTTAACCCCCATTGGAAAAAGAAAATCACCATAGTGATAAAGGCTGTCACGATGGGGTCAAGAATATTGTAGGTGCCGATAGTAAAAACCATCAACATGGAAAGGTAAATAAACACGGCATTGAAAGCGAGCCGTGAGTTTTTCCAAGCCATTTTGGCACTGAGATAAACAAATAGCCCACTGACTAATGTGCTAAATACTACGCCAAGGCGAACCGAAATGTTATTTTCACCAAATAACATTTGGAAAATAGCCCCGACCCAATAACCAAAAATAGGTTTCTCAAAATAACGGATATCTAAAAGCTCAGGAACGCTCCAATTATAACTAATAATCAATTCCCGACTAATTTCTGCATACCGTAGTTCATCCGGTTGCCACAATAACCTACCGTTTAACGGTAAAAAATAGGTTACTAGAACAAAACCAAATAACAGACACCATTTTAGGTAGGCAATTCTATTGTTTGCCATAATCATCTCATCTCAACCATTCTTTTTATTGATATTTAATAATTTTATTTCGTTTGAACAAACACACTCTTTTATGTAGCTATTATCGTTATGCCAATTAAACCCCATTTAAACAAGTCAAAAGTTGATTGGTATAAATATCGCTGTATATAAACAATTAATAAATAGAAACTCCATTTTATCGATAAAAAAGATAAGGATTGCAGATTAAGACTGAATATATAAAAAATAGTTCAGTCTTTAAAAATAAGGTGAAAATTTAATTCGTTCTTAATATTAATCATTAATACAAAAAAGTGTACGGCAGCTTATAAACAAAAACCGGTCAGGGCATTCACCATAACCGGTTATTATTCATACAAAGTAAAACTATTTGGCAGCAGCTAACGCCTGTTCAAGGTCTGCTAGAATATCATCAATATGTTCTATGCCAATTGATAAGCGGATCATATCCCGAGAAACTCCTGCCTGCGCTAACTCTGCATCATTAAGCTGACGATGTGTCGTTGATGCAGGGTGGCAGGCAAGTGATTTAGCATCACCAATATTCACCAACCGCACAATCAGTTTCAAAGCATCAATAAAGCGCGCCCCAGCTTCTTGGCCACCTTTAATACCAAACGACATAATACTTGCTGGCTTGCCATTCATATACTTTTGCGCCAGACCATGTTCAGGGTTACTCGGTAGACCTGCATATTTCACCCACTCTACTTGTGGATGATTTTCGAGGTAGTTCGCCACTTTTAGCGCATTTTCGGTATGTCTATCCATTCTGAGCGCGAGGGTTTCTAAACCTTGTAAAATCAAGAATGCGTTAAACGGTGATAATGCAGCCCCCGTTCCGCGCAATGGTGCAACTCGGCAACGCGCAATAAAGGCCGCTGCGCCAAAATGTTCGGTATAACTTACGCCATGATAAGCCACATCTGGTTCTATCAATAATGAAAAACGGTCTGGGTAATCTGTCCATGGGAACTTACCTGAATCAATAACCATTCCGCCAAGTGATGTTCCATGCCCACCGATATATTTGGTCAATGAATGAACCACAATATCCGCCCCATGTTCAAATGGACGGCATAAATAAGGGGTTGCCACGGTATTATCGACAATCAAAGGCACGCCATGGCGGTGCGCAACTTCAGCCAGTGCCGCAATGTCAACAATAAAGCCAGCCGGGTTTGAAATTGACTCGCAGAATATGGCTCGAGTCTTGTTATCAATCAGCGCTTCAAGTGCTGCTAAGTCATCATGCTCCGCAAAACGTGTTTCAATGCCTAAGCGCGGTAGAGCATGAGCTAATAAGTTATAAGTTCCACCATACAATTTAGCAACAGAAACAATGTTGTCCCCTGCTTGTGCGATGGTTTGGATCGCATAAGTAATTGCTGCCATACCAGAAGCAACGGCCAAGCCAGCGACACCACCTTCAAGCGCAGCTACTCGTTGCTCTAGAACATCATTCGTTGGGTTCATAATTCGCGTGTAAATATTACCCGCAACTTTTAAATCGAAGAGGTCGGCACCGTGCTGAGTGTCATCAAAAGCATAAGAGGTGGTTTGGTAGATTGGCACGGCAACGGACTTAGTGGTAGGGTCAGGAGAGCAACCGGCGTGAATCGATAATGTTTCTAATTTCATTCGTTATCCTTGTTACGACACACTGGAATAGATACAGCCAGAGGTAGTGATTACGTTATTATGATGCTGTGATAACCTTAGATATTACCTAAGCCGCTACATCGAGCAACTACTTGTACTTGAAATTATTTCACATTGATAGATGTGGTGAGGGTGATTATCACGCTATTCAGATTAAAAATTAGTTACATTAATGTCTATCCTTATAACCTATTTCATATTGATATAAAAAAAGCCACAACCCTTACAGGCCATGGCTTTTCTGCTTATAAAGTTTTATTTGTTTTTATGAAAATGCACCATAAATAACTGAAGTAATAGAGGCCAGCCCACAAATAAAGGTGAAGATTTGAGCAGGCTTTGACGTGCTGAACTTCTTCATCGCAGGAACAATATTCATCGACACGACAGGTAGAATAAACAGAATAGCGGCAATCATTGGTGCCCCCATCGTTTCAATCATGCCTAAAATACTCGGGTTACGAATAGTCACAATCCACGTTGTAATCACAATAAATAACATGGAAGCCGTTTGAATTTTCTTCACAGAAAAAGAAGAACGGGACTTAATTAACCCAACTAAGCCTTCGTGAGCCCCTAAGAAGTGACCAAAATAACTCGATACAATCGCAGCAAAAGCAACAATCGGCCCTAAATAAGACAAAATTGGCGATGGGTTAATATTCGCGATATGTGATAGCACACTAATATTCTGTTCTTTCGCAACGGCAAGCTCTGCAGGGCTTAGTGATAAGACCACAGAGAAAACGAAAAACATCACAAAACCTGTCAGCATTAATGCTGCACCACCCGTAATCATATCTGTTTTCACAATCGCATTATTACCAAACTGCTGACGTTGGTCTTTAGTAAATTGGCTGATAATTGGGCTATGGTTAAATGAGAATACGATTAGTGGGATCGCCATCCAAACAATCACAGGCATTGCACTCCAATCAGGAGCCACTTCTAGCATTGACGTATTCCATTCAGGAATTAAATACAATGATAAAGCTAATAAAATGAATACCAGAGGGTAAACCATTAGAGAAGTAAGCTTTAGCATAAGCTCACGACCAAACACCACCCCTGCAGTCATTGCTGCAATCAGCACCCCAGACAGTAACCATCGTGGCAGCGGCTCTATTTCGAGTTGATTTACCAAGAATGAATCAACGGTATTTGTGATACCTACACCATAAATCAATACGATAGGGTAAATAGCAAAGAAATAAGCAAACGTTATAATATTTGCGCCTACTTTACCAAAGTGCTCTTCTACCGTATCTGTAATATCCGCATTTGGATTTTTTGAAGATAAAACAAAGCGTGCTAACCCTTTATGGGCTAACCAAATCATTGGTGTTGCAATTATTGCTAATATTACTAATGGCCAAAACCCCCCTGCACCCGCTTTAATTGGCAGGAATAGAACTCCTGCCCCTACGGCGGTACCGAATAAAGAAAGCACCCAAGTAAAATCCTTATAGGTCCACTTACTAACAGGTTTATCTGCTGTATCTACTGTATCTACTGTTTTTTCAATTGTGCTCATCTTGTGTTCTTCATCATTAACGTTATTAAAATAAGATGTGCAGATTTTGCATTAAATAATCAACAGTGCCTAATTTAATCACGCTATTTTTTCAACTTTTTGGTGTAGATCTCGTTAATAACGTAAAAAAAATAAATACCACGTAATTATTCTGTGAATAAATAATTTTGCAATTAATTAAAAAAGTAAATTTTAGATATAAAGTATTTAATTTTTAATTTGAAAAATGGCTGAGCCATTTGCTCAGCCATTTTTTTACCTGAAAAACTGAAGTTTTATAGGTAGACTGGAACTAATATTTCTGTCGCAATCACCACCACAACCAATCCAACTAATACTGGAATTGACGTTCTTTTCACCACTTCAAAAGGAGAGATTTTTGCCATACCAGATACAGCTACGACAACCCCTGATACAGGCGATAAAGTCCGCCCTAAATTAGAGGCTTGCAACATTGGGATCACTAAATAAGCAGGGTTGACGCCCATTTGTTTTGCTAAATGAGGGATTAGCTCAACAAACGCATAGAACGGTGCATTTCCCGAGCCCGTTGTCATCGCGGCTAACATCGTAATCACGACCAGGGCAATCATCATCACAATTGCACCTGAACCAAATGATTGTGCGAGGTCAATTAGCCCTTTGATGAAACCAATGGTGCTTAAACCCTGCGCAAAGACCCCAGCGGCGACTAACAACATCACAACCGTTGCAAATGCATCAGCCATTCCTCTATAACAAACTTCTAAGCCACCATAGACGTGTTTCGCGCTAAAACTGCGTAAAAACTCAATGACTGCAGCTAAAATAATGCAGCCAACAATAATCGTAACGATATGCAATTCAGGCGCCCATTTACCATCAAACACTAAAACACCGATAATTGGCGTAAAAGGCAAGATAGCGTAGAAAGCAGGTGCGTGTGTTTTGATTTCATTGACGTCTAACATTTCTGTTTTGACGTTCTCTTTTCTGTCTAAATAACGTTGCCAGAAGAAGTGCGCAATTGACATTGCCACAATTGCCGCGATAGAAATCGGTAAGGTCGTTTTAAATGCGAAGTCGATTAATGGCATTTCAGCCGCTTTTGCCGCCAAAATAACGTCACCGGATGTTGGCGCTAAAATAATTGCCGCTGGCGATGCACAAATTGCCGCTGCTGCACCACGACTGATCCCAACATTCACCATTACAGGGAATAATGTCGCCATCAGTAATACACCGAGGCCTGTCGCAGAAGATACCGCCAGTGACATCAAACATGCCACAATATAAGCAGCAACCATCAACAAATAAGGTGAGTTGATCATTTTTAATGGCTTAGAGGCGATTTTCACCACAACATCATTCGCCCCAATGTGAGTCATATAAGATGCAAACCCACATAACACCATGATCATCATACCAAGGTCGCCACCTCGGCTCATTAATAGGAATTTTATGTATTCCAGAATATCTGTTACACGCCACCCCGTCGTCGGAACAGAACCTGGTAAAATACTTTTGCCCATAATAGCGGTAATGATTAGAAGTAAAATCCCCCCTGTCATTAGTACACCCGTTGCGGAATACCCTTTTATGATATAACGCCCAACTCCAATGGCGACAATAACGCCGATTAAGAGCTCAATCATTTATTTCTCCTGCCTGTCTTATTTTGTAATTATAAAAAAAATTACTCTGCCTAATCATTAAGCAAAATTCACTGACAATGATCATGTCAGCAGATGATTTTTAATATAGAAATGCGTTAAAACACAAGAGAAATAAATAAAAAATCTTTTTTACAGTTATTTTGCAGCCGATCTTCCTATTTATTAACAACACATAGGAAGAACGGCTTAGCTTAGACTAGAAAAAATATTTGAAGCGAGCACGAACACCATAGCGTTCATCATCATGATGACTAATCAAATTAGGGTTATCTGCATTAATTTTAGAGTAATAAGCACCAAGATAAATTTTGTAATTATCTATAGCTAAAATTTGAGGTAACTCATAAGAAGCATATAAAGTATGAACATCATATTTACCTGGGATGTTATTCAACACTGAATTAGGGTCTGTCGAAATATTTACTGCATTAAAATCTTTAATATTATTATGCGCATAGATATAACCTAGTTGAGCGCGACGCCACAAGGCATAGCCACCTAACGATAAATCTGTTTCTGCTATTGCATCTAGGTATGCAGTACTGAATGTTAGCTGCACGCCATTATCTGAGTCTTTTTCTACGCTATTCCATCCTAAAGTCATACCATATCCATTACGTTTGGACATATCCTTCCAATGACCATCAACGTTATCCCCATAGGCATTGTTGATAACTTGGGATTCCATCGCAATAGCCACTTTGAAATCATTCGGCTGCCAAGCCACCACAGGCCTTAAATAAATAACATTTTTCTTATTATCTAGCTGATAACCATGGTAGTTAGAATCATCGAATAAAGCGGTACCATCTTCAACCAATGCGTTAATTTCAAAATACCAATCATCTAATGAATGGGAAAGTTGAACACTACCACCATCACCTGAACGCCCACGCCCTTCTTTCATCATATAAATATAACCGAACCCATCACTGTACAAATCATTCGCCGTATTGCCTGAATACTGTACAAACGTATCTTGTCCTAATGGGAACATATCATAAGCTTCGTAACGGCCGAGCTTTACTTGCCAGCGATCCTTTTGCCCGAAATAAAAAGCGGCATCATCAAGGTTCATTTTTCCTGTCATATCCGCAAGCGGCTGCACAGAAAACCCTGCATAATTTCCATTATCTTTCAAATGATTACCATCTACCCCAATCAAGATTCGTCCATTAATATCCCAATTATCACTCTTATTTGGTTGGTTGTTTTTCCCAAGAGCCGTTCTGACAGATGTAATTTGTCCCTGACGACTCGCCCCATCCATATTGAACTCAACATCGCCATAAAGCTTAAGTTCACCGTAATCATTGTGGTATTGGATCCCAGATGTTGGTTTTTCTTCACTCTCCCTTGGTACATTTGTATTGGAAATAGGCTCCTTAACAACGGTTGATATGGGTTGTTTGGTAGTTTCATGCATATTCATCACTCGTTCGAGCTTCTCTGCTTTCTGTTCAGCAGCTTCGGCACGTCGTTCTGCCAACTCAGCTCTTTTCTCTAACGCCTCCAGCCTTACCTCAATACGACTTAAATCCGTTTGAGCATCCCCCACCAAAGGGAATAGGATGACAAAAGCCGCTGCAATCGCAGATAACGGTAACATCTTCATATTAATACCTATTTGAATTAAACCAATAAACATCATTGCTAGCGCTTTCTTCTCTTTTTTGATTTATCGTGAAGTGAGCTGCCCAGAACATGAACACAGTATATGATCAAAGATATGTTAACGTTAACATGAAATTGATAAAAGAAAGATCGAACTCACAATTCACTGATTAATCTAAAATAAACAACGTCAAAAACTATGTTCAGATTTTATTTCAACCAGTTGAAAAGTAAGTGATTTTATAAATTAATAATATGGAAACTAACCATTGAATAACTCATAAATCATATCGCCAAAAAAGCCACGATACTGTAAGTATCTAATTTGTTTGCTTTTTTCCTTGAAATCATGAGGAAGGTCATCACCGAATTTTTTACTACGAACCAATGCGGCCTTTTCAAACCAATCTACATCTAGAGTAGCAAAATGCTTTTCCACAACCGTTTCAGTGAAACCTTTCTGCCGCATTTCTTGTTTTATCCGCAATGGGCCGTATCCCTTGCGCAGATAACCTTGCATTAATAGCCCTGCAACACGGTCATCATCAAGAAAATGTTGCTCACTTAGCCTTTCAAGCACCAATTCAATTAAAGGCTCATCAATAATACCCTCATTTTTTTCATACATACGCCGTTTCATACGAGCAAATAGCTCTGCTTTACCGTAATCACGGCGGGAAAGCATAAATAAGGCATATTGGTAAAGCTCGGTTTCATTCATGGCGTTAAACTTTCATCATTAAATTGGGCGCATTGCACTCCCAGTCTAACATAAACCTTTGTACTCTAGCTTGAATAAGCATGTGACTCGACTGGCTGAACGCAGTCACCCCCCATGCAGCTTGAATCGTGACGCGTATGTACTCTAAATAATTCAAGTTGCATGTAGGCGACAAACGAAGACAGACCGATGAGCATACATAAGTATGTGATTCGGCTGGCTGAGTGCAGTCAACCCCCATGCAGCTTGAAGTATGACGAGTATGACAAGTTAGTGAACTTGAGCGCCACTTAACAATTTATATATCGTATCAGGGGTATAACTGCCGTCTTGGAAATAAATTGTCCAATCCGTAATATCGTCGCGCGTTAATGGATAAACTTCCCCTTCTTGCATATTTTTCACATAAAAAGGATGGTTAATTAAACGCCCTTCAAACTGGTCACCATTCCAAGAAACAGGCTCAAACCACATATGTTCATGACCATCGAAATCTTCTTCTGCATCATGGTAACCAATACCGCATTTCACTAAAAAGCGCCATTCCGAATCTTCAGCTTCCTCGTTTTTACCAAGGAATTTGGCAAGAAAACCTTTTTTCTGAGCGACAGGTTTCGGGCCATAGTTATCTAACATATGGGTGAAGTATTCCCAACGTAATTTAGCTTTACGCGACATATCTGCCGTTTCTTCATCGGTACGCATAAACATCATGGCGTTTTGATCTTCAAACCCTTCAAAGAAGCTTTCTAAGGTTGGGTTTTCTTGTGTTACACGGAATAACATGGCTGAAGGATGTTGATGAGATTCGTCTCTATCATGCCAATCTCCCATAAAACGCTCTGATGATGCATCTCCAAACTCGAAACTCATCTCTTCTAGCGGTTTTAAATCATCAATTGGTGTGGATTTACCTACATGCAATAACCCTTCTTCAAACGGTACTGCAACTAAATATTCATAGCCCGCCTGGGTTTGTCCAATAAAAATGGGCTCATTAAACACGATTTTCCCGTGAGTAATGCTGTTATTCACGAAGCTCCAAAACAGTTCGGGAATACCATAATAAGAAGCAATCGGGTGCGGTATAATAATTTCTGCTTCTGATAAACCACAACGTGCCAAGCCATGAGTGTGGAACCAATACATGGTCGGCGCACGCTCTTCTTCCCGCTTGTCTTCGTTATCTTCTTGGTCATAAATAGCATGAACAACATACAGAGAGTCAATGCTTGGCATCAAATCATCAATGAGTTGGAAATTAAGCCACTCACGAGTAAACACTTTCCCTGCGGCAGAAATATCCAAGCCCAGTAATAAATCGGGTACCAAGATTTGAATGACCTTTAGCTGCTGCAGATAATTGACTAATGGTTGCCCTTGAAATAAGCACTCAACAATTACCGCTTGGGGGGCAGCACTTGCTTCTGCATACAGCTCAGGGCTGATTGGGTCAGTGGCAAAATAAGGGTTGATGGTATATTCAGGGTCGCTATCCACTAAAGCGATATAAAAACGTAATTCTTCTTCATCTTTTTTACAGCTAAAGAAAAAACCGCCATCCTCTGGAATGTAATCTATTTCACCCTCGGTGAAATAAGTTTGTTCTTCTAAACGCTGCTCAAGTAATAAAGACGTCAGCTCAGAACCAGGAATAGCAACCATCATTGATGCTTCTTTCTCGCCCTCACCTGCTGCGGTATCAAGGTAGTGTTGTTTATTATTCATTTTCAGACCTATTAATAAGTGACTGTGGCGAGGATATCAGCTTATATTCATTAAGAATATTGTGATTATTCTTAACAAACTGAGATTGTGATTTGATCCTTCGTATTGCAACTAAGTTAATAAATAATCATTATTCGACAATCAGTTATTCTACTTTTCATACGGTATTGGCTGAGGCACAATAATACTCTTTCTTTAATTTGCTTTATATTGATGAAGCAAAAAGTTCTATTTCAATAAAGGTAATTCAAATATGGCTGATTTAACCAAAGCACAAAAAGAATATGTCGATGATCTCGCAATGCAACGCGTTTTCGATATGAATAGCGATGAAGTGTTGGTCAACGCCTTAGAACAAAAGATTCACCAAATGGAAGATCATTTAAAAGCCTATTTTCATGAGCGTGTTAAGTTTCATCAACAAAACAAAAAGTAGTATTTTCAGCCCTATCGTGCCGATGTTATTTCTTGCATCGGCAGCTATTTTAGGTATGAAAAATGATAATCTTAAATAAATAATTAACATACAGGTATCTAGTTTTAGATCTTCATAAAAAAGCATTAAGCGCTATCGATAAAAAAATTATCAATGTTAAAATTCCAACTATTATAGATATACCTAACTACACCTCTCTATTATCTAAAGATTGAGCCAATTTTATGAAACGCATTCAATTCAGTACTGCACTGATTCTTTCTTCTATTATGAGCATGTCTGTGAGCTTTGCCGATAGTGATCGTCCGTTATTTTCGGTCTCTGTAAGTGAGTCTGGAGTCCCACAAAGTAACAGCGAAGGCGGCATTACTCGTTCTTCTACCACAGAGTCACGAGTACTGCCGATTTGGGGCGATGAAGCCCGCGCTCGAGGGTATGATTTACCGGAACCTTTTGGGGTGAGTTATGGGTATATGAACATGCGCCAAGATATTGTGGTTGATAGAATAGGGTTTATCGCTCCAGAAAACCCTGATTTTTCAAATGCGATACATATCGAAGCAGGGCATACAAGACAAAAAAGTGAAACCCATACACTGAAATTGGATTCATGGGTGTTTCCATTCTTAAATGTTTATGGCCTGTATGGACATACCAAAGGTAAATCCCATACTACATTAAAAGGTGGAAGCTTCGCCTTAGCTCCGGGATTCGTCATCCCGTTAGACCCTTTTTTGAAAGGTCAACCTTTTGACTTAGACTTCAAAGGCAAAACTTATGGCGCTGGGTTTACTTTAGCTGGCGGCTATAACGACTTTTTTACAACCTTAGACCTAAACTATACTAAAACCGACCTTGATATTCTTGATGGTGATATTAAAGCACTAATCATTTCCCCTCGAATTGGTTATACATTTACTTTCGATCCTTTGATTGATGGGCAAGGTAATACCAAAGTCCAAATCTGGACTGGGGCAATGTACCAAGATATTACTCAACGTTTTAAAGGCGATATCAGCAAGCTAAATTTACCTGGCAAATTTCAAGATATCATAAATTCAATGGATGAGCCGGGGATGAAATTTGACGTTAAACAACATCTTGCTCATAAATGGAATAATACTGTTGGTGCTCGTGTCGAATTCACGCGTAATTTTAATGTGCTCACTGAATTTGGTTTTAATAACCGTAATACCTTCTTTGTATCTGGGGAATTCCGTTTTTAATGTGGCATTCGGCAATTATCCAAAGGCTGGCCTTGCTCAGCCTTTTTATTATTTTTCCCGCTAAAGCTGATTTACTCCCTGATCGCCAGCAAATCGATGGCTGGTTAAACGATCTCGGTGGAAAAAATAGCTTTGATGAAAGTAAAACTGTCGATTGGGGCGTATTACCGGGGCCATTTTATACCCCCGAAATGGGCGTTGGTATTGGTACTGCGCTGGTTGGTTTATATCGAATAGATAAAGAAGATAAACAAACCCAGCCGTCTTCTATTGGCTTAAGCGGTTTTGCGTCGTCTACAGGCGCGTTTGGCTTAAATTTTACCAACTATAATTTTATTGATAACGACCAGTGGCGGTTATTTGTTTCCGGCACCATTAACAATATTCCCACTTATTACTGGGGTAAGGGATATTCTGCAGGGAAAAACGATCACAATAAAGAAAAGTACCATTCCCAAGAATTCCAAATAACCCCAAGAGTCTTATATCAATTAGCCGATTCGACTTATATTGGTCTTGGTTGGGACTTTTCATCAATCAATGCCAGCGATCCTGATGATGGAGCCAAACAGTATTTCTCCAATTCAATTGGGGGTCGTTCGGTGTTAAATTCAGGCGTCAGTGCATACTACAGTTATGACACACGAGATTTTCTGCCCAATGCCTATCATGGGCAAGCTTTTGAGGCCATCTATACTTATTTTGCGCCTAGCCTCGGTAGCGATACACGTTTCCAAACCACCCAATTACAATATGCCTATTACCATGCCTTAGCCGAAGAGACTGTTATTGCATTCGACAATTATGCGAGGTTTTCAACCGGAAATGTACCGTGGAACCAGCTATCATTACTCGGTAATGGTAACCGCATGCGCGGGTATTATGAAGGTCGTTATCGTGATAACAATATATTCACCAGCCAAATAGAACTTCGTCATAAACTCGATTGGCGTCATGGCGTTGTAGGCTGGCTAGGAACAGGAACCATGAGTGATACTGCCTCTGAATTAGGCCAAGGGCATTGGTTGCCCACCGTTGGCGTAGGCTATCGTTTTGAATTTAAACCAAGAATGAATGTTCGCTTGGATTTCGGTGTTGGCCGCAACAGTACAGGGGTATATTTTCAAGTTGGGGAGGCGTTTTAATGTTCAAATGGGTTCTGGCAATGGGGATTGGGCTTTTATTAGCCGCTTGCCAAAGTCATGACAAACTGGACTTGCCTGCCATTGAGCCTGTCATTACCCCCTATACTTTTGAAGAAGCCTCACAAAATTGGCCTATTATTGCTTCCTTAGCCCCACCACAAGGTTTGCGCGCTTGCTGCGCCTTTGGCTACAACTTGCAAGCTGAGCTATGGGGATTACCTGTCCCGTTTTACACTATCGATAATATCGTTGAAGCAGATAGCCTCGGTGAACATCATTATAATGACAGCTTTTTAGGTGCCTCTGCTGCATTAATGGGGCTCAGTAATGAAAAAATAGGCTTACTCTATACAGATAAAAGCGGGTTTATTGATATTTCCCATGTCAGAGATACTGCAGATTATACTTTTTACTTATTTAGCCAAATTTACCCACGCCTTGGTCAACAATGGTCGCTGTCACTTAGTGAAGAGTTAGCGGATAGACAAATTCATTTCAGTGCATTTGAACCACCACAATCTGCCAAACAACGTTATACCCTAAGCGCCTACTTAGCCGCAAAATTGGCTTTCCAGCTCGCGGTATGGCATGAAATTGCCCAGTGGTATGGTTATCAATCTGTACCGGGGTTTTCTGAAGGGGTTTCCGCATTTTCCCCTGAAGACCTGTACTCAAATTTACTTGGTTCCCGTCTCGCCTTAACTTTGATACTACAAGGCCGAGCAGGCTCTTTAGCCACTTACTCTCAATCAATGGAAAATATTCTTCCACTGACCCTTCACCAACTCGGTAGCAAAGATAGAAAAACCACGCGAAAAATATTTGATAGCGTTGATGGTTTATGGTGGAACAGTTACCGCAGAGTACCAGAGAAATTTCTTGTTTTAACAAGAGATTACCAAACAAGTGACCAACGTTATCCTCTGATGCCCCCACAAATTATGCCATCTGAAGGCTTATTTTTAACGTTGCCTGAGCGCTATCTCAAATATGATTTATCATTACTCGCACAACTGCGTTTGCTCCCTACTGGAAATATGAAACAGCTCCCCAAACCGACCTCTTATTGGACAGTGGCTGATTTTCCACAGCTGGCGGAAGATGCGAAGCAACAAGATTTACTGCAACAAATTTTAAAACCTTAAAGGGACTATTTCTGATATCCATATGACTCACCCTATAGGACTTTATCCTGACATTGTTGCGCTTAAAATTTAAGGTAAATGTCACTTTTTACTCATTTGCAGATAATAATCTTATTTCACTTTTGTCGCCTCGATAGGCTTTAATAAAACGATAGAGAACTCATTTCGGTCAAAAAATAGACTACTGACTGCTTATTTTTCAGACAAAATAACCCTATAACAACTAAATGAATTGTGTGTTTTTTACTCAAATTTAACTTAAGTAAAGCGCGAACGCCACGGGAATAAACAGTTTAATTTATCATTCATCATATGAAAATATACCAAACGAAACCATTAGGTCATTTAAAATCAATACATTCATATTAATATAAAAAAACCCACAAAATAATACAGAAGTTTCCTTAATGTCACCCGGATAAATGTAGCTCGTGAAAAATTAATCTGCTAATATTCGCTCGAATTTTGTTCAGAGATACTTAGGAGAAGCAAATGCCCTCTCGAACGATGAGGACAAACGCCGTCTTCGCTTTCTTATTTTTACTTTTATTTTCGAGCCTGAGTATGGGCTCCACCAGTACCAGCACAATGCTCAATAAAGAGTATACTAATAAAACTGTGCAACAGAATGTAAGTCAGGCTAAAACCTCACTCCCTGACTTGCGTAAATACCCTTCTGGTACGCCTCGAAAGAAAGCATTTTTGAAAACGGTTGTCCCTGTTATTGAAAAAGTGAATAAGCAGATTATGGCTGAACGTACTTGGTTGCTATCAGTACGGGCTAATAAGAAGTGGAGCGCACAAGAGTTGCGCCGTCTTGAACAAATCTGTAATAGCTATGGTATGAAATGTAGTAATCCAAAACGTTTAAATTGGAACAAACTACTGAGTCGTGTCGACATCATGCCAACACACTTAGTTGCCACACAAGCAGCAACAGAGTCTGGTTGGGGTACATCACAACTTGCTCTGCAAAACGGTAATTTATTTGGTATGCGCTGCGGTAGTGGCTGCCAGACCAAACAAGGAAAGATTAAAGGCTATTCTACATATTCTTCTGTAGAAGAGACCGTGACTGCTTATATGAAAAATATGAATACCCATAATGCTTATGAGTCATTACGTACTTCACGAGCAAAACAGCGTCTATCAAAAGATGAGCTAGATACTAAAAAGTTAATCAATGATATGAAAGGGTACTCAGAGTTAGGTTCTACTTATAACCGCTATTTACAAGAGATGTACGCGAGTAATGAAGAATTGATTACACAAGCTCAGCAAAGAGCAGCCACTCGCATTTAATTTTGTATCACCAGGTACAAGACATAAAAAATCCACTTAACTAAGTGGATTTTTTTATCCCTCACAAACCGTATTTAACTTACTTAACTCATTCGACTAATTCATTTTTTATGTTTTTTTAGATTTACTCTATTGCCTTAAATAGTTCGAGTGGTGGCGAGGCGGCAAGAGAAGCTACCCCTAGGAACATACATAAGTATGTGACTAGGGTAGCTGAACGTAGCCAACAAAGTCACCGCTCGAAATATGACGAGCAATACGACAAGCAATATTCTGATTGCATAGAAAAAGAGATCAAATATCATATACCCTAACCTTCTAACAAAATAATTAACATCTTTGAGTCTAATATGAATTTCTTCTCTTTTGAGTTTCTTGGCTCTTTCTTGATTTTTTTTCTTATTTATTGGGGTTGTCAGCCCAGTGCAAAGTTACAAAATGGCTTATTAATCACTGCTAGCTATTTTTTTGTTTATTCATTTAGTCCTGACTTTGCTTATATCTTATTTAGCTACACACTGATTATTTATTTGCTTACCAACGTGGCAACCAATTGGCTCTCTAGTCGATGGATATACGGTATTCTTACCGCTGTCATTGTTGGCTTCTTTACCACCTTTAAATATTACTCATTCTTCCAAGAGACTATTCAGCAAACACTCGATAAATTTGGTTTTAGTGTTGGTCTTCCTATATTGGAAATACTCGCACCACTTGGACTCTCATTTTATGTATTCCATTCGGTAAGCTATACGGTATCAGTTTGTCGCAAAGAAATTCCTAAAGCCGATTTCTTTGATGTAACATTGTATCTTGCATTTTTTCCGAGCATCGTCGCAGGGCCAATCAACCGCGCGAAGAACTTTCTTCCCCAAATACAAGCGGAAAGCCGTGAGATTTTAGATCCCCGAAAAGCGATATTGCTTATTTCATTAGCACTAGTGAAATTGTTTTTATTTAGCTCTTACTTGTCTGAAAATTTTGTAAATCCCGTCTTTGATTCTCCCGTGGGTTACAATGCGGGAGAGATCCTAGTAGCAACCTATGCCTATGCTTGGAATATTTACTTTAACTTCTCAGGTTATACCAATCTGGTGACGGGCATCGCGTTATTATTAGGATTTAGAGTCCCTGTTAACTTTAATGCGCCTTATTTAGCTGCAAATTTAAAAGAGTTTTGGGCCCGTTGGCACATCAGCTTATCTACATTTATTCGCGACTATGTTTATATCCCCCTAGGCGGTAACCGCAAAGGTTTTAGCCGTATGAATACCAATGTATTCCTTGCGATGGTCATTTCAGGGTTATGGCATGGTGCAGCAATGACATTTGTAGTTTGGGGAGCCATTCATGGATTAGGAATTGTGCTACTCAATCTTAAGAGTTTATGCATGGAAAAATTAGGATGGACCCAAGTGATTCCTAATAAAACATTATCCGTTTGGGTGTCACGAATTATTACTTTCCATTTTGTCTGCTTTGCATGGATTTTCTTCCGTAGCCCCTCATTTGATGATGCCCTGTTAATGGCCAATCAAATCATTGCACCTGGTTTTATTGCTTCAATTAATGCAAGCCTAGGCTTACTAATCGCATTTTGGCTACTACTGATTACCTACCCTTATTTTGTACAAGGCTACCATTATGTGGCAAAAAAATACCAAACCATTCCTTGGTATTATTATCCTATTCCGCTCGCGATTATTCTAACTATTATGTTTATGCTTTCTCCTTCAGGTATGCCGGGGTTTATTTATGCTAACTTCTGAGTTTAAAAATACCCTAATCAAAGTTGGGCAGATTTTATTTATTGTCCTAATTGCTGGCCTATTATTAATTTGGTTGAATCAAAGCTCACTAGAACGATTTTGGCAGCAAAAATATCACCAAGATACCCCATGGGCAAAAATGGCAGGGAATCCTATCTGGGATTATGGTGCTTATTTACATGATGGTGCGCTTGAAGCAGGAAGCTTATTCACTTATTACGCATCAGGGCAAAAAGCGCAGGAAGACAAACAAGCCGCTGAGCTTGAACTGGCCAATAAAGATAAAAAACTCAGTTTCCCCAAAGAGTTTCAAATTGGTCTTCACTTCGTAAATGGCTATTTTTATCCAGCTGAAAGCTTATCGATTACTTTCCCTGAGCGGCTTAAACGACCACAAGTTAGAGATAAAAACCAGAAAATTAACTTTGGTGGTTTTACAATCAAAAAAGATCAGCCAATCGTGGCAAAACATATTGCCAATATCGAAAAGGGCCAACAAGTCCTGTTCGCGGGGGACTCCATGATGCAAGGCGTCGCTCCACATGTTAAAAACATGCTGTTAAAAAAATATAATATCGATAGCATTAACCTAAGCAAGCAAAGTACAGGACTGGCGTATCCACGCTTTTTCAATTGGCCCCAAACCATTGCTAAGGCATTGAATGATAACCCCAACATTAAGGTTTTAGTCGTTTTTTTAGGACCTAACGACCCTTGGGATATGCCACCACAAACGGGTTATAAATACGTCAAATTTAAAAGTGAAGATTGGGAAAAAGTGTACCGTGAACGAATTGGTGATATAATATCGACCGCTCGCCAGCACAATGTTGATGTTATTTGGGTTGGGCCTCCTAATATGCGTAAAAATACGCTCTCCGATGGTATGAAATTCTTAAGTAGCCTCTACCAATCTGAAGTTGAAGACAACGGTGAAATTTACTTTTCGGTCAATGATGTCTTTAAATATAAAGGCGATACCTATTCTGACTATATCGGTGATGCGAGTAGTACCATTAAATTGCGAAGTGGTGACGGGATCCATTTCAGCGGAAAAGGCCAACAATTGATCGCTGAAAAAGTATTCTCACTCATTCATTTCGAAGAAGAGGAAGAAAAGGAACCTCATGAAACTGAACAAACTGTGTCAAGCTAAGTCCAAAATATTGGCGGGTAGCGTGATTGCGCTTTTGTCGCTGGGCTTATTATCTTGCCAGAACACATCAGACAAAACTCGCACGACTAGCCCGCCTAAAGGCCAGCCAGTCGTTGCACAAGGGCAGTTGGTCAATAACGCAGAGCCTAATTTGCCACAATTGGCAAATAAGTTGCGCCAAGGCAACCAACAAGTTCACATTGTCCAAATTGGTGATTCACATACAGCCGCTGACTTTTTCAGCGGTAATTTAAGAACATTATTTCAGCAACGTTATGGTGATGCGGGCCCAGGCTTCATTCCTCCGATTTCGGTACCTGGGCAACGAACAGCGACCATTAACCGTATGAGCGAAAAGAAAGAGTGGTCACTGGCTTCAAGCCGCAAAGATGAACGCTTTGATTACCCACTTGGTGGGCTAATTGCCGAGCCACAAGCAGCCAACAGTAAAGTAGTGCTCAAGCCTTTACAGCCTGCGCTAGGTGCTTATCAGCTACAAACTCTATACCAAAGCACAAGTGACTCACAAATGCGTGTCGCTCCTGCCGTCTCCCCCAATGTTGCATTGCCAGCCACAGGCAACCAGTGGGTATTTTCGTCCCCTGTAAATACCCAGCTTCCAGCCCAAGTTACTGTTAATAAAGGTGATGGGTTGAAAATTGGTGGGTGGTTAGTGCGTTCGCAAAAACCAGGAGTAATGTTTTCAGCTCTTGGGCTCAATGGTGCAACACTGAGTATGACAGATAAATGGCAACCACAATGGAGCGAAACCTTAGCTCAAATGTCCCCTGATATGGTGATTTTAGCCTATGGAACCAATGAAGCTTTTAACGATACATTAGATTTAGCCGCTTACGAGCAAAATTTACGCGCCAAAATTCGCTTAATTCGCCAACAAATGCCAAATAGCGTTATTTTACTTATCGGCCCGAATGATTCACTTAAATTTAATGATGCGGCGAGTTGCCAAGCTCAGATGCCTGTGAATTTAATGAGTGTGATTCAAATTCAAAAAACAGTTGCCGCTCAGGAAAATACACTATTTTGGGACTGGCAAGCCTTTATGGGTGGCCCTTGTTCAATTCGCACATGGGCAGCACAAGATTTAGCACGACCTGACAATGTGCACCTCTCCGTCGAGGGTTATAAGAAGAGCGCACAAGGCCTATATAATCAGTTAAACCAAATATTGAATTGATTACTGGTCCAACGCACGATAAGGCAGAAGTATATTCAACGTACTCTGCCTTTTTATTTACTCCTACTATTTTTTAATGTTAAGCACCTAATAGTTGTCATTTCACTTTGTTTTTTTCTTACTTATCTTTTTTTTTACTCTAAAAACATAATTCCAATATTAAAATAAAAATAATTATTTTAAATAAAAACAATGAGTTAAAACAATGACTCTCGGAATATTACTGACTCGTTAAGAATTTATTGTTCTCTCTCAAAAACATAAAAAATCGTGACCAGTAATTAAATCAATATACCCTATATAAAATTAGTATCCCTGCGTTCCTTTTAATAAACCACATCGCTATACACTGAAGTTTATTAAGTCAGGAAGTAATAACAAATCGATCTTTCAGCTTATGCAAGCTCAAGGTTTGTTGTTAAAAATATGGAAGCCGTGAACAATTCTTTGACACAACCAGAATAATTTTACGGTAATAATCGTAGGTAATATTTATTTAGGTTCAAAAATGTCGACTAATTTCTGTGTAAAATCGTTTCATACCTATATTGAAACCCTATCAAATAAAATAAAAAATAGCCTTTATCTAACTCACTCTCTGCTATTTAAAGTGAGGTCTGGCGAAATTGAAATACGGATAGAAGAAGGCCCATGGCAAAGACTAACGGCTGCAGATATCTGTTTTCTCCCCAAAGGATCTTCAATTGAGATAATCAATCGTGATAATCACAATCTACTGGCTGTAGATGTACTTCCAATGACCACAGATATGTTGAAATCCTTTTATCAACAGCATGCAGCATTATTTATTAATAAGAAAAAGACACACTCAATAAGCCAAATTTGTTGTACTAGCTTACAAGAAAACCCGATTATTGAAGATGTATTTCATTCTGCTATTAAAGAAGCTAACTCGCCGACCAGCCATAATGTTATTCATATTTATTTAAACTTTATTCTATCATTTTTTTTACTGGTAAATGAATTTACCTCTACATTATATGCCTCAATGAATATCTCGATAAAAGATAAAGTGTATGACTTAATTTTTCATAGCGTAGGTAAACAATGCCATACTCTAGATACTATCGCAAAAAAACTCCATATGAGCCCTTCAACCCTTAAACGACGACTAGCCAGTGAACATACAAGTTTTTCCAAAATTAGCTTAATGTCCCGAATGAACAAAGCAATGATATTATCTAGAACAGAAAATATGCCTATGACACGTATCGCCCAAGAAGTCGGCTATGATGATGTCCCTTATTTTTTACTGGCATTTAAAAGTTTTCATGCGCAGCCAAGCTTCCCCCATTCCTTGATTTAGTACTTTATTCACCTTTAAACTTTAGCCTTACCATTTTCATGGTAGGGCTATTATTCAATTAAAAATAGTGTTCCTCGATATCAGATGGAAGCGCTAAGGTATCTATTGGCGGGATATCGACCTGAGTACCGCCTGTATTATCTATTGGCCTTACAGTTGCATCGGGCAAATCGGAATAAATAGTAAGATTACCTTTAACCTGTGCCTGATTTCCTGCCTGATCATATACATTAACTTCATAGTCATGCACACCTTCAGCTAATGGGTTCAATACCGATATTTCCCATTGACCCAGTTTATTCGCTTTTTGTTCATAGGTATGATTATCAATGGTTAAAAATACATGAGTGTCTGGCTCCGTTGTCCCACTGAATTTTGGCGTATTTACATTGGTTATATCATCGCCTTTTTCACCAGAGTCAGTCATAACATCTAAGCCACTAACAAGCTCAGGGGCTTTGGTATCAATAGTCACCTTTCCTGATTGCTGTGCCTGATTACCCGCTTTGTCATATGCATTAATTTCATAGTCATGCACACCTTCAGCTAATGGGTTCAATACCGATATTTCCCATTGACCCAGTTTATTCGCTTTTTGTTCATAGGTATGATTATCAATGGTTAAAAATACCTGAGTGTCTGGCTCCGTTGTCCCACTGAATTTTGGCGTATTTACATTGGTTATATCATCGCCTTTTTCGCCAGAGTCAGTCATAACATCTAAGTGACCAACAAGCTCAGGGGCTTTAGTATCAATCGTCATTTGCCCTGTAAGCGCCTGCCTATTTCCCACGGCATCTTTAACTTCAATACGATAATCATAGGTTTTATCAATCAAGGCATCAGTAACAGATATCGCCCATTTTCCTTTTTCATCCGCCACCCCTTGATAGATTTTACCGTCAATTTCAAGCGCAATAACTGCCTCAGCCTCTGTCACCCCACTAAATTTTGGCTTATTGATATTCGTTATATTATCGCCCTTGTGGCTTGAGTCAGTGGTGTTATTTAGCCCCCCTAAAATTTCTGGCGCTTGAGTATCAACAGTAATTTTTCCGGTTAAATTGTCTGTCCCTAAGTTCCCCGCAATGTCAGTTACCCTTATATGATAATCATGTGTCCCATCGATTAGTGGTTCTGTTAACGTAAAGCTCCACTCCCCTTGTTTATCAACAAGGATATTCGTGTAGATCTCTTGACCAACTGTGATTTCCAAATAAGTGCTAGGCTCTGCAATCCCAGCAAAAGTCGGCCTCGTCATACTGGTTAAAATATTCTGTTTAGTGCTGGAGTCTGTAGGGTCCACCACACCACCAATAAGGTAGTCAGGTGCTAATGTATCAATAACCAATTGCCCAGAAACTTGTCCTTTAATACCTTTAATATTATCAATCGCAAAAATGACATAATCATGAAGACCGTCACTCAATTCAGTATCTACCTGGATCGTCCACTCTCCTTTCTCATTGGCGGTAGTTTCAAAAATTGATGTAACTTTATTATCAAACACTAATCGAATTGTCGCATTTGGTTCGGTAATTCCGCTAAATGTAGGCTTATTTACATTGGTGCAGTCATCGCCCTGAATACCTGAGTCTGAATCTTCTTCTAATTCCCCACTCACTGAGGCGACTGTTTTCACAATAAAGTTACCAGAAACTTTGTTCTGGTTTATTTGTCCAAGCACATCCACTGCTTCTATTTCATAGAAATGCACGCCATCAGCAAGTGCTTCATTATCAGGCAATTTAATCTGCCAATTACCATCATAATCAGCGGTAGTACGATATATATTTCCATTGATCGTCAAGCGTACTTCCGAATTAGCTTTGGTTGTTCCATTAAATGTTGGTTGGTTAACATGAATAGTGCCGCCATTTGATGATTGTTCGTCTAATACCGCATTCAATACTGGCGGGGTAATGTCATATACCAAATCAAACTCAAACTGCGTTTCACGATTAGCTAAATCCTTTGCCGTAACCGATAATTGAATTTTTTCACCATCCTTAATACCTACAGGAACAACATCACTAGGTAATTTCAGCTGCCAACTCCCCTGATTATTTGCCTTTGTCGTACCAAGTGTTTTTCCATTTATGTCTTTGATGGTAACTAGGCTTGCGACGCTTGTAGTCCCCGTGAGTGTTAAATCATTTTGGTTGAAAAGTAATTTGCCATCTTTCTCAGAAATTAATTGTTTATCATTCACACCAAATTCAATACTTGGGGCAGTCTTACCGGATTCATCACTGAGCACTTTAATAATTACTTCATGCTCAGTTTTATTACCCGCGATATCAAATGCAGTTATTTTTGCCACATGCTCGCCGTCAGGTAATGCCAGCTCATTAGCAAAAACTGTTTTAGAGCCATTATATTTAGTTTTTAGCTTATTATGTCGAGTCGTTTTTCCATTCACGTTTATCAAGTAATAATCCATATTTCCATTATAAGTGAAAACCAATTTAGGATTGGTTACATTCGCAACTTGTGTACCCGCATGAAGTTGCTCCTCAGCAACCTGAAAATGATTAAATATGGGTGCCTTAGTGAGGATATTAAGTGTTGTTTGCCCAACTGAAACTGTACCATCGTCTTGGATAAAACTAATATGGTAAGCGCCATCCCCTTTAATCGGTACTTCGAAGCGCCACTCTCCCTGATCATTGGCTTGAATAGGATAACTATTACCATTTACTTTGGCTGAGATCGTGCCACCGGCTGTTATTTTGCCTTTATAAACGGGTTTTTTATGATTGGTATAGTGGTTACCGATTTGGCCAGAATCTGTATCTGGGTCAAGGTAAAACTTGAAATCACTGATAAATACAGAAGAAGATACTTCCCTTACCGAACCATAAACATCTTTAAATGTGAGAGTATAGGGGACTTCTCCTAAAGGAAGCTGGACATCGTCGGGGACTTTGAAATTCCATGAGCTTCTGCTTTTACCAAAAGCTATTGAATAAGTTTTTCCACCAATAAAAATGGTCCCTGCAAGCTCATCTCTATCCGACGAACCTACAATCTTTCCCTGTAACTTTGGGGAACGACTTGAGCTTAGTGAGTTATCAACTTCCCCAGTACTACTCGACTCTGCCGCAACTTGAAATGCCACATTTAAAACGCAATCCTTTATTTGAATCCCTTTTTCTTCAATCACCTTTTCTGTCGTCAACCCAGCTGGAGACGTTGCAATTAATACCAAATTATCAAGGTCATAACGGCGATCCACTTTAAGAAAACCTGGCGGTAAGCTAAAAGACCAATTTCCATTTTTATCAATGTCTGAGATGGAGAAAATATGCTCATCCTTCTTACTCAGTCTAAACTTAAATTGTAAACTTGAACCAGGGGTTACTTTTCCTTGAAAAGTCGCCATCAAATCATTAGTCGATTTCTCACCATAAAATTTACCTTTATTCCAAGGTGAAGCCAGAGCAGCATCGGTAATCTCCGGTTTACTCGAATTAATCGTCAGTGTATCTATTTTTTCAAATTGATTATTTGCTGTATCCGTAACAACGATTTTATAATCACCAATAAAATCTTTTGGTAATTCATTGGGTAAAGATAAACTCCAAAAGCCGTTGTTATCAACAACTGTCGAAACCGACTCATTATTTAGTTCCAGAGTGATTTCACTCCCCGGCTCACTTTTTCCTGTAAATACAGGTTTACGATGTGCAGTAATAAAGTTTCCTTTGGTTCCAGTATCCGTTTCTGTACTTAGTTCAATTGTGGATACAGGAGCAGTAGTATCTATAAAAATATTCCCAGAAATATCCTTTGTTTGCCCATTTATTGGGTGTTCCGCCGTCACAAGATACTGGCAATTCCCTTCCGCGAGCTCTTTAACTTGGATTTCCCAATTTCCAGTGACTTTATCTGCCAATGTAGAGAAACTTTCATTCCCAATTGTCAGTCTAACTTTAGCCCCCACCGTGGCGTTCCCAGTAAATTTAGGCGCTTTAATATTAGTGATATAGTCACCTTGCTTTCCACTATCATACGCAGCATCTAATGTGGCGGTTAAAGTCGGGGGGTGAATGTCTCCAGATCCTACTGATGAGGGCAGGTATGTAAAACTCTGACTAATTGTCTCTTTGTTACCAGCAGCGTCCTCTGCGATGACCTTGTAGTGATTATCCTTGCCTTCATTCGCATCAACATCAAAAATCAGAGACCATTTTCCTTGGCTATCGGCGTAAGCCGTTTTAATTTGTCCTTTAAACTCAGCGGTAATTTTACTTTCGGGGTCAGCTTCTCCACTAATTTGTGGTCGTTTTAAGTAGGTTATCAACGCATTCGAATTGTCTTGGCTCGCAGGGTCTAAGTGTGCAATCAGCGTGATATTGCTATCGACAATAAACTGCCCGCTGGACATCCCGATATTTCCGACAGTATCGGTCACACTCACTTGATAATCATACTCACCGTCTTGATTGACTGCGGGTAATGCCACTTGCCACTGCCCGTCTTTATCGGCAAGGGTGCTGTACTCCTGCCCCGCAAACTGGATCACCACCGCCGATTGCGGTTTGGTTATCCCTTCCAGTGTGACCGCTTGGTGCTGCGTAAGATTGTCCCCTTTGGCGCCGGAATCGCTGCTTTCGGTGAGCGTCGCGGTCGCAGCCGGTAGTGTCGTGTCGACCCATACCGTCTCGCTGATTTTCTCGCTATTTCCCGCAATATCGGTGACCTGCACCTTGAGCAAGTGGCTTCCGGACGCGAGTGCCGAGGTGACCATAATCGACCAAGCGCCCTGTGCATCGGCCACCGTTGAGTAAATTTCCCCACTCAGTGAAACCTGTATCGTCGCGTGGGGCTCGGATTGCCCAGATAATGTCGGGAGCGGTTGGTTAGTCATCAAATCAGACTGGTTATTGAGTTGTAACGTCGTGGGTTGCAATGTGGTTTTTATCTGCACGGACTCTGTAACCACCGTGCTATTGCCTGCCACATCCGTGGCTTTCACCGTATAATCATAGGTGCCGTCGGCGAGTACATTTTGTGTCACCACCGACCAAGCCCCATGGCTATCCGCTGTCGTGACCACTGGTTGTCCGCCAATCGTCAACTCGACACGGCTTCCCGCTTCCGCCTTGCCTGAAAAATGCGGACGCGACTCTTGAGTGATATGGTCGCCAACCTTGCCACTATCAGACAGTGTATCAAGGTGGACCGATAGGCTATCCACCTGAGTATCAACAATAAACTGCCCGCTGGACATCCCGATATTTCCGACAGTATCGGTCACACTCACTTGATAATCATACTCACCGTCTTGATTGACTGCGGGTAATGCCACTTGCCACTGCCCGTCTTTATCGACAAGGGTGCTGTACTCCTGCCCCGCAAACTGGATCACCACCGTCGATTGCGGTTTGGTTATCCCTTCCAGGGTGACCGCTTGGTGCTGCGTAAGATTGTCCCCTTTGGCGCCGGAATCGCTGCTTTCGGTGAGCTTCGCAGTCGCAGCCGGTAGCGTCGTGTCGACCCATACCGTCTCGCTGATTTTCTCGCTATTTCCCGCAATATCGGTGACCTGCACCTTGAGCAAGTGGCTTCCCGACGCGAGCGGCGAGGTGACCATAATCGACCAAGCGCCCTGTGCATCGGCTACCGTTGAGTAAATTTCCCCACTCAGTGAAACCTGTATCGTCGCGTGGGGCTCGGATTGCCCGGATAATGTCGGGAGCGGTTGGTTAGTCATCAAATCAGACTGGTTATTGAGTTGTAACGTCGTGGGTTGCAATGAGGTTTTTATCTGCACGGACTCTGTAACCACGGTGCTATTACCTGCCACATCCGTGGCTTTCACCGTATAATCATAGGTGCCATCCGTGAGTGTTTGCTGTACGACGATAGTCCAATCCCCATCGCTATCCGCTGTCGTGACCACGTGTTGCCCGTCAATCGTCAACTCGACACGGCTCCCCGCTTCCGCCTTGCCTGAAAAATGCGGACGCGACTCTTGAGTGATATGGTCGCCAACCTTGCCACTATCAGACAGTGTATCAAGGTGAACCGATAGGCTATCCACCTGATTATCCACAGTGAATTGTCCATTGGACATCCCGATATTTCCGACAGTATCGGTCACACTCACTTGATAATCATACTCACCGTCTTGATTGACTGCGGGTAATGCCACTTGCCACTGCCCGTCTTTATCGGCAAGGGTGCTGTACTCCTGCCCCGCAAACTGGATCACCACCGCCGATTGCGGTTTGGTTATTCCTTCCAGTGTGACCGCTTGGTGCTGCGTAAGATTGTCCCCTTTGGCGCCGGAATCGCTGCTTTCGGTGAGCTTCGCAGTCGCAGCCGGTAGCGTCGTGTCGACTAACAGGCTTTGGATAAAAACCCCCTGATTTCCTACGCTATCTGTTACCTTAACATTTAATATATGTGAGCCATCAGCTAAGTTATCACTGATAGTGAGTGACCAATCACCCTGTTCATTCGCCTTAGTGAAGTACTCTTTTCCAGCTACCTTAACGATGACATTGGAATTCGAATCTGTTTTTCCCGTAAGCGTTGGCTTTACTTTGCTGGTCAAAAAAACCGTTGAGTTATCAAGCAGTACACTAGCATCTGGTTTTGATGTTTTGATAGTAACGCTCTCAGTGATGATTTTTTGGTTACCAGCAGGATCCACGGCAGTGACTTGGAAGTTTGATACTCCATCGGCCAATGGTTTCTCGACTGTTATTCGCCACGTACCTTTATCATCAGCAATTGCCGATAATGTTTGTCCTGCAATCGTTAGCGTTACCGTACTACCAGCTTCAGCTTTCCCTATAAAAGTAGGAACTTGCTTGTTAGTTAGTCTCTCCGCCGACGTTTCTGTATCCGAATGCCCATCAAGGCTAACAGAGAGATTATCAAGCTGAGTGTCGACTTCAAATTGGCCATTCACCGTCACAGGCTTACCTTCACCGGAAAAAGCAACTAATGAATATTCATATACTTTATCTTCTAACGGTTCAGTGATTTTTAATGACCACTTTCCATCTTTATCCGTTGTGATCGAATATTTGTTATCATTAATCGTTAGATAACCCTGACTATCAGGAGAGATAACCCCAGTAAATATTGGTGTATTAATATTCGTAATATTATCCCCCCTTTTCCCTGAGTCGGATTCTTCGCTTAATTTTCCTTGAATAAAAACCTGTGTTATAGGTTTAGCTATCTGGGAAGGTGCTAATGGTTTATTTGCAGGCTGAGAGGGTGATGAAGAACTTATTGGCATAACAACCGGTGCAGATGGTGAAGGAAAGGTTAAGCTGCTGTCTTCGACTTGTGCTTTCTCTGCTTTATTTTTTTGATTTAGCTGGTTTTTCGCTTCTGTGAGCTTTGTTAATGACGAACTTAGTAATACCTCTTTTTCATCTTTCTCAGAAGACAAGGTCTGAAGCGCCTTTTCTAATTGTTGGTTTTTTTGATTTAACTCCGCCAGTTTTTCACTGAAACTTTGTTTATCGTCTTGTCGGTTATCATATTGCTGTTCCTCACCTTCAATTTGCTCATTATTCTTTTTTGAGGCTTGGCTATCAGTATATTCAATGATGTCACTCGTCAATTGCTCTTTGATATAAATAGCATCAGCACCGACATTTAATGTTATTGATGATAGAATTTCATCTTGTGAAAGAATCTCGCCCTGCTCAGTCAATAATGTCATATTTCCTAAAATAACTTCAGACAGCCCATTTTTAATGTTCTCAATAGAACCATCTGGCTTAGTTACAATTAAATCAAGCCCTTGAACTTTAAACTTTTGGATTTCTATGCTTTTTAATTTATCTGTGATAGTTTTATCTGTCATGTTCTATATCATTATATTAATAAATGGGGTTATCAGCTATATACCCATAAGCTGCCGTTAATGAAACCGATTATATCCATTTAATTAAAAATAAAACGTCATTTAAGATAATGTGGTCTGACAATCTTTTTTTTTGAGCTCCAATTCCAGTGAGTTCATTTCAATAGCGATTATAATATAATCCTGAATTAATAAAATTGTTTCTAAAATAAAAGAATTAGATATGGAAGAAAATGATGATAACTCTGATGAAGAACTAGCCCCAATGGTTGATGGGTTAAGTGGAACACTATGTATAATTATTTTAGTTTCTATGGTGTTTATTTTCAGCGGAATGAAAACTGCAGAAACCCATATTAATTATGGACAATTAAAATTTGAAAAAATACAAATAGATATCCAAAATAAACGTCTTTATTTTAAAGGTGGAATTCATTTATCAAGCAATGAAACCTCTTTAATCAAACAAGAAATAGTTAAAAATAAAAGTAATAAAATTATTATCAGTGGTTACATCAATGATAAAATCAGCCACAGTAAAGAAAAAAACACCTACAACCTTCTTTATATGGCATCACTAATTAAGAGTCTGGGAATTAATAAAGAAATTGTTCTAAAACAAGGAACAAGTGAATATTGCCCAGGTTGGAACTCATGCATTTATTGGGATTACAAATAACATGTATTATCTTGGATTATTTTTTTATGCCGCAACGTTTCTCGCTTGTTTTTTATTACAATCGGTACGTGAAATGGTTCAGCAATGTCTATTACTTGCCCCTGAAATCAGCTACACCATGATTGGGATTTATATTTATCCTTTAGTTATATTTTTATTTCATCGATTATTTAATAAAAATAAAAAAAGCAACTATACATTACTCTCAAACCAAACGAAATTATCTGCATCCGTTACTGTGTCATTAGGATTAATAGGAACATTTATTGGATTAACAGGGATGATCACCGCAATATCAGCATCACTTGGAGGAGAAGGTGATGTCTCAGAAAAAATGAACGCCATGATCTCATCTATCTCAATGGCACTTAATTCAATGTCCTTTGCATTCTTACCCTCTATTCTTGGGGTTTCTATTTCAGTTTTACTGTTAGTGAGTTTGAATTTCTTTCATTTCTTTTACCAAAAAGAAAATAAAAAAACTCAACAACAATCTGCAAACTACTCAGAAGAACTTAATCATATTCAAGAAACCCTGAACACATTACAGAAAGTGAATATCAATATAGCGCAAAAAATGATTTCCGTGACCGAAAGCAATGAGCTAGCAACTGATATTTCCTCACATCTTCTGGCTTTATCCTCCACAGCACAAGAACACTTAGAGGTTTTACAATCAATAAAAGAAGCTGACGATGACTGGAAAAGAAAATTAGCCATCTACTTATTAGAAGAAAAAATAAACAAAAACAATCAGAATGAAAAAATTTCAGAAGAAATATTAAAAATAGATCAAACTACACAATGGCTAAAAGAAAATACCATTGAGAGCAGAAAAAAACTATTAACTTTATTATCAATGGAGTAAGCACATGCGTCCTATCACCTTAGGTTTATTATTAACATTATCACTACCAACTTGTAGCTTAGCCAATCAAGATGTAGAAAACTTCCAAACATTTATTGGCCGAGTATTAAAAAACTCCAATCCAGTTCAAATAAAAGCGTTAGAATTAGAAGCTGAAAACCTCAGAGCAAAACAAACAGATTATTATTATCTACCAAAAATATCCGCTTCAGGAAAAATAAAAAGCCATGATGGCAGCACTAACAGTAATATTACTGCCAGTTCATTGATCTATGACACTACGTTAAGTCACCGGTTTAATGAAAAAAATTTAAAATTAAAAATATCAGCACTTTCACTAAACAAGGAAAAAGAAGAACTTTACACCTCGACAACTAACAACTTAATTGGTATTTATTATCTCAATGAGCTAACAAAAACAACAGCTGATTTAAATAGCAATGCTAAAAGTATTTTCAAACTTATTACTCATCGCTATAAAAGTGGCATAGCAAAATACAGTGATGTTGAACAAGCTTCTTTATTGATGCAGAGGATTGAAACAGAGCTACAAAATATAGAAAAAGAGATTGAGCAATATAAGTCTAATATTGAGCTTTTATCAGGCATTACCTTTCCTTCTAAAGGTGTAACGGTTCCAAAAAATCTATTAAAAAAATTACAAGAAACTATTATTGATAGTGAAAATGCACAACAGAATAGCGAATATAACTTGCTACGTATGCAAGCTGATGCAATGAAAGAAAATGCTTATCAACAAAATCCCTTCTTAAATGTTAATCTTATCGCCGAAGAACGATTTATTGATCAAGTTAGAAGTCGTAACGAGTCTTATATGGGAATGGAGGTTAAATTAAATATCTTTGACCTTGATAAAGTTCTGAATGAAAAATCTCAACTGAAACTGTATGAAGCAACAAAAGGAAAAGCTGATTATAAATATAAAGAATCCACAGCTAAAATTAAAAATTTAAAATTAATCGCTAATTCAAATTCGACTGAACTTACAGGGCTACATGAACAACGTAAGACCATGCGCTCAATAATTAAAAGCCAACAAAGGGAATATGAAATATCACAATCTTCTTTCTATGAAATGGTGAACACACTATTTGATATGTTAACAATGGAAAGGCGCATTGCTGAATTAATGATTGCTGATATGAAAAACAAAATGGAATATATCCAATTAACAGGGAAGTTAGCTGAAATTGAAACGTTATCTAAATAAACTGAACCGGGCACCTAAAAAATTAAAAATATTTCTAGGTATCACGTCATTATTTATCGGTTATATTATATTAGCTAAAATAGAAATATCCTCTCCAGGAGAGGGGATTATCTCAGGAGTCTCCAATCGACTAGAAATAGTGAGCCCGGCTTCTGGATTTATTAATCAGTTCGCTATTAAAACTGGTGATAAGGTAGAAAAAGACCAAGTTTTATTTTCCTATACTAATTTAGATGTCTTTCATCAAGAAAAAACCTTATCCGGCCTCGTTACTTTTGCTAATGAACGCATCAATGAATTAGAAGAAAACAAAAAACTGTTAAATAAAATCCTTGATGGAAGCATAAATACGGAATCTGAATATTTTTTCTTTGCAAAGGGCTTACAAAGTAAAACTTTAAGTGCCTATAGAGAACTCTATGGTCATATTCTCTTACGCATGGAGATAAGTAATTTACGAGATAAATATATCTCACAAATTAAAGAGTCTAGCGAACTAGAAAATCAAATTAACATACTGAAAAAGAAGGACTTATTATTAAAAAATGCAAGAGCTCCTGAAATTGAAAAACTCAATAATAATGCTGAAATCAGCCGCACCACCGCGCTAATAGCGTCAGGTGAATTAAATGCTCAAGGGTTATTGCGAGAAATCTCACTGCAAGAAAAGAAGTATACCGCACGACTTATCGGGGAAATACAAGAAAATGAAACTCTACTTAATCGACTAAAAAAAGAGAAATTAGAAAACAGTGGTCAGATGGAATTACTGCGCAATAAAATAAGAGCGAATAGTGTGTTATCACCAGCTGACGGGATTGTATTAAGTATCGAAAAAGATTTAGAGAAAGGTTCGTATGTTGAAGCCTCAAATTTAGTGATGGTGATTAAAAAACAACAAAGTACGCGGGTTATTGAAGGTAAAATATTAGCGAAGTATCGCCCTTTTATAGCGCCACAGCTACCAGCCAAAATTGTGGTGAACTCCCCTGGGTTTAAAAAAATCATTAACGGGAAAGTTACAAAAATCAGCGCTGATTCCTTTAGTGACAGGGAGCGGAACAGCCAAGAACGCTATTATTCAGTACAAATTACACCAGAACAAAATACGGAGCTCCTTCGAGAACATGACGGTTTGCCAGTGATGCTCTATATCTCTAGTAAAGAGATTTCAGTACTTCATTATTTAACCGCATTAATTAGCGATAACATTACATTTAACGTTTGGTGACTTATGTTAGGTTTTATTTCTGCATTATCTGCTGCTGTTGCAACTATGACATTACTTATGGCTGTGCTCTTAGCTAATGTGTTATCAAGCACAATGGCTGCTGAAAAAAATAAAGGCAAGGCGGCATTGATAGGAATTGATAACCACAATACTGAAGCGTCTTCATCTATAAATACCGATAGTAATAATGACAATAAAAATGGCAATGGCAATAACATCATGACATCGTTAATGTTTAGCCATGACACCTTAAAACTAATTGATCATAAAAAGGTTAAATCTATTGATGTTTATTGCAGTTATGGAAATAACATATCTTTTGACGCAGCAATGACCTATACCATCTATAACACGGTATTAATTAAAAAAAACACGCCTAATGTACACATTAAAGCCTTAAAACCTATTGAGGATAATCAAGGGGTTAACGCTTGCTTCCTAAAGAGTGAAGAAAATGAAAGAAAGTAGTTTCCATGATGTTATTAATCAATACTTTAAGATATTAGGAGAACCATTTTCCTCTCCAGCACTCTCTTATGATAATAAATATATCTTAAATAATATAAATGAATTTATTAATAATGATTTTTTCACTTATCAATACACTTCTATTTCAGATTTTAATGAAAAAAAGCTACCTGCTCTCTTTATTATGGAGATAGCAGATGGGAAATATATTATCATCAAAAATCATAGAGGCCAGCTAACTAATCTAACAACCGACATAGCAATAACACAACAACTAATTGAAAATAAACATTTATTTTCATTTACTGCAAGTGAAAACACACTCAATGAAGAGAGCATATATAAATCACTGATTAAGTTAACACCAAAATCTAGCTTATTGTCATTACCTTTAATTGTATTCGCACTATTATTACCTTTATATTCAAATCTTTTTAACTCCCGCTTAGTTTATAGTGAATCTATAAGCTCACTTTTATATATTAGTTTTATTTTCATTGTCGTTATTGGCTTAGAGTTTTTTATTAAACACATTATTCATGAACAGAACACAAAAAAAATAAAGCTTAACATCAGTACTTTTAATCGCTATTTTATTAATTTATTAAAACAATCTAGTTGTAAAAGTGCCTCAATTAAAGTGAGAACAGCAGAAGCATCAATCTTACAAGTTTGGGAAATTAAGCCTCAAATTATTTATGATTTCGGGTTAGCCATTTTATTTTCATTTTGCATTTTTGGTATGTTAGGTTTTTATTCATTATTGCTATTGAGCTATTACGCTGGGCTTATCTTTTTATGCCTACACATCCGCTTTCTTTCCTATAAAAATATGCTCCGAGCGAATACCTTAAACTATGAAAAATCAGCCATGTACTACTCATTGGAACAAAAAAAACATGAGCTTTGTTTTGCCAGAGATAACCATTTTAAACAGTACATCAGTATAAAAACTAATGAAGATGAAAAAATAAAATTAAAACTAAATGAGGCCAATCACCATTGGATGGAAATTATCAAAGTAAATACGTTTTTATCTATGATAGTAATGTACGTAGCTAGCTATTTGGCTATTGGTGAAGGCAGTCTAAGCTTGGCTTCTGTTATCGCCGTGATGATCATTAATAGTCGACTTTCTGGTGCAATTACAAGTGCCATTAATCGCTTATTTATGGTGAAAACACATCTATTTCATATCAAATCCAGTATTGATCAGTTAAAAAACAACCCACTTATCCATTTCAAAGCAGATGGTATAACAACAGATTCAATAAAACATTTTAGTGCAAAAAATCTTAGCGTTAGCATTAATGGTAAAACCATTATTAATCAGCTTGATGTTGAAGCCAAACCCGGCGATGTTATTGGTATTACTGGTATTTCAGGCGTAGGAAAGACATCACTAATGAAAGCATTATGTGGGATTTCAGAATACTCATCAGGGGATATTACAATCAATGGTATTGGTATCGATGAAATTTCCCAATGCTTTTTAACAGAAAAAATTGCCTACCATAATGGTATTTCAACATTTATTCATGGCAGCATTCGTGATAATTTTAATTTCTACGGTGTATTCGATAACAATACAATTGTTCACCTTACCAAATTATGTTGCCCATCCTTACTGATTAGTAAGGAAACCTTAGACGATACACTCATCACCGATATCGCCGCATCTACAGGGGAAAAACAAAAGTTACAGCTCGCTCTGACTCTGATAAAACAACCTGAAATGATATTCTTAGACGAATCGACATCATTTATGGCGACCTCTGATGCACTCTCATTCTTACAATTAATGAAGCAAGAGTTTGAATTAGATAAATCAATTATTTTCTTTTCTACTCACGACTTAGGACTAACCTCATTTTTTACGAAGCATATTGCATTATCACCGGGTCATGCTAAACACATTAGCTCCCCACAGCATCACAATGAAATTGTTATTCCTAAAATTAATTTAAGCTAATAAAGCAAAACGCCCACTTGATTGTGGGCGCTTTGATGACGTTTAATTCAATGAATTTAACTTTGGTGTGTTTTTATGAACCGTATTACAAGAACATAAAGAACACCATACCAACAATTGCCCCTGTCGTACCAAGGATAGTTTCCATTACCGTCCATGTTTTTAGCGTTTGCGCTTCTGTCGCACCAGTGAATTTTCCATATAACCAGAAACCAGAGTCATTCACGTGGCTTAAGATCAATGAACCGCCAGAAATACAGATAGCTAATGCTGCCAGCTGTGCTCCTGAGTAACCTAACTCACTGATAACTGGGAGTACTAAGCCTACTGCAGTTAAACATGCAACCGTTGCAGAGCCTTGAATAACACGTACTGCTCCTGCTAATACAAAGCAAGCAACCGCAATCGGTAAACCAGCACCAATTAAAGAATCACCTAGCGCAGGGCCAACACCTGAATCCACTAAAATTTGTTTAAATACGCCACCAGCACCCGTTACCAGTAAAATGATCCCAGCGGGTTGAATCGCTGCAGAACAAATCGCCATGACTTTTTCTTTATCCATACCATAACGGAAACCTAGGCCATAAATCGCCAGTAAACACGCTAACAGTAATGCGGTGAAAGGGTGACCGATAAACTCTAACCAATGCTCAAGCGTGGTTCCTTTTTCAACTAAATGTGTTCCGATGGTTTTTAAACCCACTAATACCAATGGGAAAAGCACTAAACACAAGCTAAATCCAAAGCTTGGCATTCTGCCATGTTCTGTATTTGGCGCTTGGTAATCTGCTGGAATATCAATATGAACAAAGTTACTGATAAATTTACCAAATAAAGGTCCCGCTAAAATCATGCCAGGGATAGCAGCACATAGCCCAATTAAAATCATCCAGCCATAATCTGCACCCATTTGTGATGCAACCAACATTGGTGTTGGCCCCGGTAATAAGAACGCAGCCGCAGCGGCAACCCCTGCAAATAATGGTATAGCAAGGCGAACGACGTTATGCCCAGTGCGGTTCGCTACCGCAAACACCACACCGATTAACAAAACAATCGCCACATCAAAGAAGAGTGGTAGTGCACAAATCAACCCTGCGACACCCACTGCATAATGCGCATTTTTTTCACCAAACAGATTCAGTAGCTTATTCGCAATCTGATCTAAAGCACCTGTTTCATGCAGAATTTTACCGAACATTGCTCCGAGAGCGACTACGATAGCAAGGAATCCTAAGGTTCCCGCCATTCCTTTTTGCATGGTTTCAGTGATCTGTTGTACTGGCATACCAGAAAACAAACCTGCACCAATAGAAACGATCATGAGTGCGACAAATGCGTGTAAACGAGCATACATCACTAAAAAGAGCAGTAAAACGACCGAGCCAACCGCCGTCAGCACGAGCGTTAACGTGCTTAATGTTTCTGGGGTATTCATTAGTTATCTCCAGCGACAATCTTACGAATAGTAGAACACGTATTTTCAATCACGTTTTCTAAGGATGGGCGAATATCAACAACCTGCACATCAGGTTCATCCGCACCAGGTTCTTGCAAGGCATCAAATTGCGATTTCAGCATTTCAGGTTTAAAGAAATGCCCTTTACGTGCTTTCAATCTTTCTTCAATAACAACCGCATCACCTTTTAGGTAAATAAAATAGAGGTTGTGGTTCCCCTCTCTTAAGATATCTCGATAGCTTTTTTTCAATGCGGAACTCACCACCAGAGATACCCTATTTGTTCTTTGCATTGCAAAAATGGCATTGTTCAATGCAACTAACCAAGGTTTACGGTCATCATCATTTAATGCATGACCCGATGCCATTTTTAAAATATTTGATTTAGGGTGAAGAAAGTCACCATCAAGGAAGGCAGCTTGCAGTTGCTGTGCGACACCTGTGGCAACAGCAGACTTACCACTACCCGATACCCCCATTAGTACAAATGTATAGTTTTGTTTTTGGGTATCATTCATAGGAAACTCCTCAGATATTCACTATTGTCCTGGCTTTAGTTAAAAACCGGCATTTGTTACCGGTAATAAGTTACGGGTAACATTATCATCAGTGAGGATTTATTTAGCAATCAAATTGGTGAAGAAGAAAACAGATCTGTGATGATACTCTCAAACTGACTTCAGAAGAGGCAGGTGAAAGACAAAGTAAAACTCGCAATCAATATAGAAACAAAAAACAAAAAGTATATTTAAACTTTATTACTCCCCTTAAAGCATTCCTCTAAATAGTTCGTGTTGTCGCTAGGCGCCAAGCGAGTCAAGCCCTAGGAGCATACATAAGTATGTGACTAGGGTTGGCGAGTACAGGCAACAACGCGACAGCGCGAAGTATGACGAGGAATAATTAGATACTTTCGCCAGTAAGGACACAAAACCCCACATCAAAATGCGTCTCGACAAGCTTCTTACCAGACATTCTCGCCAACAAAACTTCCGCCGCCTTGCGCCCCATTTGGTCCCTTGGCGTCAAAATACTTGCCAGTTTTGGCGTCATCACTTGCCCTACGTCATGGCCATGAAAACCTGAAATAGCAAGGTCTTGTGGGATTTGAATCCCTAGACGTTGACACTCAAAAATCGCCCCTATCGCCAAGTCATCATTGGTACAAAATAAACCGTCGGTATCTGGGTATTTAGCGCGGCAATCGTGCAGTAGTTGGGCACCTAGCGAATATGACGAACTCGCTTGTGTCATCACATTACGAGGCTCAAGATTTGCATCGAGCATGGCCTGCTCATAACCCTTTAAACGAATAAAAGTACGCTCATCATGCCTTGCCCCTAAATACACAACTTTACGGCAGCCACGCTCAATCATCGCTTGGGTCATTTGGCGGGAAGCTTCAAAGTTATCGATACCCACTGCGATATCTAGGCAAGGTGAAACGCTATCCATAATCTCAACAACGGGGATCCCCGCAGTTTTCAGCATACGTAACGTGCGTTCAGTATGTGTTCGTTCGGCTAAAATCACACCATCAATATTATAAGAAAGTAGCGAGGTCAGCCGCTCTTCTTCTTTTTCTGCTAAATAACCATAGTGAGCAAGCATGGTTTGGTAACCATGACGGTCCGTCACTGCTTCAATTCCACGGATGACTTCGGCAAAAACTTGGTTAGTTAAAGATGGGAGCAATACCCCAATGGCATGGCTGGTTGAATTCGATAAAATATCGGGCGCCTTATTTGGAATATACCCGGAAGCCTCCACCGCCTGAGCAATTTTATCGCGCAAAGCTTCTGAAACCTGCTCTGGGTTTCGTAAAAAACGGCTCACCGTCATTTTTGTGACGCCAACTTGATCGGCAACATCCTGCAGAGAAGGTCTTTTTTTCTTCATAAGTTCAAAGCGATATCCAATTCGTTAACGATAACTATGTTCTGCTATCTATTAATGGATAGCAATCTTTGTTACTGATTTACATCATATAAACATCGAATTTTCTGAGCACGGCAACTTTTATAGTTGACTCTCTATCATGACTCCGCTAATTTTCGCGTTATATAATTATTATCATAACGAAGCAATAAAATTAGATTATGGCAATCAATCGTAGGCAGTTCCTTAAATCCAGTGCAGCACTGGCTATTTTTTACAGCTTGCCGAGCTTTGCACAAACTCGCCTAGCCGTCGAAGCGGCCATATTTGGAAAACTCCCAGCACCAGAAAATATTCACCGAGTCATCAGTTCAGGTCCTCCTTCCGACTTACTGATGTTCGCATTAGCTCCTGAAAAGATGGTGGGTTTCGCCTCTATTTCGCTGAAAAAAGGGCAAACCGGCCTTTTTGCACCACAATGGCTTGAGCTGCCTGTTTATGGCCGCTTAGCAGGCCGTGGGAGCACCCTTTCTCTTGAGCAGCTGCTGTCTTATAGCCCAGATTTGATCATTGATACTGGAAACATTGACGAAACTTATCGCTCACAAGCGGAAAAGGTCGCCAAACAAACTCATGTACCTTATTTATTAATCGCCGGCGGGTTAAAAGATTCACCTCAACAACTTACACAACTAGGTGAAATATTAGGCGTTATCCCGCAGGCTCAAACATTGAGCCAACTCGCTCAACGCTATATTAATGATGCCACTTTATTTGCCAATCAAAACCAACAAAAATCGCTGAGTTTTTACCTTGCAAGAGGAGCAAAAGGTTTAGAAACTGGCGCTAAAGGCTCAATTCATACTGAAGCGATTGAAATGCTCGGGTTACGTAATGTGGTTGATATTCCTAATTTCCATGGTCTGACTACGGTTTCTATGGAGCAATTATATCAATGGAACCCTGACATCATTATAACTCAATATGACGAATCCATTGAATTAATGACAAATTCCGCATTATGGAGAGGCCTTGATGCCATTGCCAACAACCAATTATTACTATTTAGTGGCATGCCATTTGGTTGGTTAGATGGGCCTCCAGGGGTTAACCGCCTATTGGGAATGAGGCGCCTACAAAGCCATTTTGATAAAAATATTGCTGCGAATATTAAGCATGATATCGCTGAGTTTTTTACTCATTTCTACCATTCATCATTAACGGCACAGCAAGTTGAGTTGCTCATGGAAAAATCATGAATGATGTACTGAGACAAGGGAGAAGATCCTTTTTATTAATCATCATTTTATTAATAAGTTTTATTATCGCCTTAATAAGTGGTAAGTACTCACTTACATTCAATGAGCTTTATCATCTATTTGTCAGCCAGTTATCTTCTCATAGCGAGTTGAGCAACCCGCGCCATGAAACTATTTTCTGGCAAATACGATTTCCTCGCACGTTAGCCGCTATTGTCATTGGTGGAGGTCTGGCTATTGCAGGAGCGGCTTACCAAGGTATGTTCCGTAACCCATTAGTTTCCCCTGATATTTTAGGCGTTTCCGCCGGTGCTGGCGTGGGTGCTGTTATCGGTATTTTCTTTGGCCAATCCTTATTTTACATTCAACTGAGCGCATTTATTGGTGGGCTAATCACCGTCTCCTTAGTCTGTTTTATTGCTCGATTAGCGCGGCAGCATGATCCTGTTTTATCCTTGGTGCTGGTCGGTGTTGCCATCAGTGCACTATGTGGTTCTGCCATCTCCTTAATGAAAATTCTTGCCGATCCCTACACTCAACTGCCTTCCATCACATTCTGGTTGTTAGGTGGATTGTCATCGATTACCCAAGCTGACCTAGTCTCCGTGTTACCGATGATGGTTATCGGTATTATTCCGTTATTATTATTACGCTGGCGAATGAATTTACTCAGTTTATCGGATGAAGAAGCCAAAAGCCTTGGGATCAATGTCAGTTTAACTCGTGCTATCTTCATTGTTTGTGCCACTTTACTCACGGCAAGTGCGGTTTCTATTGCGGGAATTATTGGCTGGATAGGCTTGATTGTGCCACATATCACTCGAATGATAGTGGGCGCTAACTTTCGCTATCAGCTCCCTGCATCACTGGCAATTGGTGCTATTTTATTACTCATTACAGATACCTTAGCACGGACTATTGCGGCAATTGAATTACCCATAGGCATTTTAACCTCCGCAATTGGCGCCCCCTTCTTTTTGGCTATTTTGTTACAGACAAGGCGGGTGAAATGAGTATTTTGTCTTTGCAAGAGGTCGCTATTGGTTATCATGACATATCAATCATTGATGGTATTAATCTTTCGTTACCTAAAGGTGAGATTAGCTGCTTATTAGGCGCCAACGGCTGCGGTAAAACCACGTTAATGAAAACTTTACTGGGACTATTACCGGCAATTAAAGGTAAGGTATGGCTCAATGGGCAAGAGATTAAGAACCTTAAACCACGCGAAATCGCCAAAACTGTCGCCTATGTTCCCCAAGCTCATGATACCCCCTTTACCTTCACGGTACTTGATATGGTTATGATGGGCTTAACACCGCATATTTCATTATTTTCGGTTCCTAAAGAAACAGAAAAAAATTTAGCCTATCAACAACTCAAGCATCTGAATATCTCACATTTAGCATCACGCCTATACAGCACGCTTAGTGGAGGAGAAAAGCAATTAGTATTGATAGCAAGGGCTTTAATACAAAAACCATTACTTCTAATTATGGATGAACCTGCCGCTAGCCTTGATTTTGGTAATCAAATTCGCCTACTTGAGCAAATAGAAAAATTAAAATCTCGCGGTATGACAATTTTGATGTCAACTCACCATCCACAGCATGCCGCTGCTATCGCTGATAATGTTATTTTGCTCGATAAGCACCACAAAGCAAGGCAAGGATTATCTAAATGTATGTTAACACTTACTAACTTAGCAGACCTCTATAATGTGGATAAACATAGCATTCAATCTCACTTTCAGTTTCCATCAGCGTTTTCTAGTTAAGGTCAGAAGCCATGTTAATCAATCAAATCGATTTTGCAAAAATGTACCAGCAACATATGCAACAAGCTCAACGAAGCCGTAAAGAACCGGAACATTGGGATAAAAAAGCACAACAAATGGCGCAAACTTGCGCTAACCCCAATGACCCATATTTAGTCCAGTTTCGCAAATTAATGGATTTAACAGGTGCTGAAACACTGCTTGATGTGGGCTGCGGCCCTGGCTCCATCAGTCTGTGTCTTGCGAATGAATTCAAAGATGTTATTGGTATTGATTATAGTCGTGGCATGCTTGAGATGGCTGAACTGCGCGCAAAAGAACTCGCTATTCACCATGCACGCTTTGAAGTACTCGCATGGGAAGATGATTGGAGTTCATTGCCAAAAGTGGATATTTCAGTGGCATCGCGTTCAACACTCGTTGATGATTTAAAAGCCGCTTTACTCAAGCTCAATCGCCAAACAAAATTACGGGTTTACACCACTCATACCATCAACCCAACATTTATTGATGAACACATTATTCGCAAGATAGGCCGCGAAGTTATTCGTTTGCCAACCTACATTTACGCCGTGAATATTTTGCATCAAATGGGCATTAATGCGCGCGTTGATTTTATCAAAAGTCCTAAGAAAGGTGGGTTTGATAGCTTTGACACTTTCGCTGACAGCGTCAATTGGTCTCTTAAAAATATCACACCAGAAGAAACCGCTATCTTACGTAAGTACTATGATGAACAAACGGCTTTAGGTAAAACAATTCCTTATCCATCCAGAGATTGGGCGATGGTATCTTGGGATGTGGTTGATGAATCGGAACTGACATTATGATTTACCTACCCGATACATTAATCGACCAACTACTGCTAGATGACATTCAATACGGTGACCTCACCACACGGGCACTCGGCTTGCACTCTCAAATGGGTGTAATAACCTTTACATCCAAATTCGGAGGTTGTATCAGTGGGCTGATTATCGCCAAACGCATGCTAGAGAAACTGGGGATCACTTGTGATTGCCACTTTCAAGATGGCCAACTTGTTGAGCCACAAAGTGTTTTAATTTCTGCCACTGGGCCGATTGAAGCCTTGCATCAAGGCTGGAAAGCGGTGCAAAACGTGCTTGAATGGTGTAGTGGTGTCAGCCACTACACTCAGCAAATGGTCAGTATTTTGCGCCAATATCAACCGGATGGGCAGCTTGCGTGTACTCGAAAAACTATTCCTCATACCAAGCCTCTTGCCTTAACTGCGATTTTGGCAGGGGGCGCTATTATTCATCGAGCGGGTAGCGCAGAAAGCATTTTACTGTTCACCAACCATCGTCAATGCCTTGAAAATCCAGATGATTGGGCAAGCCATATAAAAACACTGCGCCAAGCAGCCCCAGAAAAAATGATTATTGTCGAGGCAGATGATTACGAACAGGCCATTCTTGCAATCAATGCGCAAGCCGATATTGTACAACTCGATAAACTGCCCATTGAACAAATTCAGCAACTACAAGAACTCACCAAGCAGCAAAACTGGCCTTGCCAGCTATCGATTGCAGGTGGAATTAATTTAAAAACAATAGAAGCATTCGCGCAAACTGATGTATCACTCTTAGTTACATCAGCGCCTTACTACGCAGCACCCCGAGATATAAAAGTGAAGATCTTTAAGCAGTAAGCTAAGAAGTTAGCGTCAGAAAAACCGTTCGTAAAAATAGCCTACCCCGTAGGCTGCATCCACTTATGGTTAATGACGCATATCGTTATATAAAAAATAATATATCGTTATTTACAAAACTGGAAAGACATAATGAAAATAAAACAAATTACCTATTGGGTTGGGATGGCTTTATTCACGACACAGGGCTACGCAGCCTCACCTAACACTGAAAAAAATACCGATGTGATGTCCGTTTGGAGCACCCCGCTTGCCGCTGATGCTAACATCATCACAGAAAACCAAATGAAGCAGTTGAATAAAACAAACGTCGCACAGGCGCTGAGTACCATGCCAGGAGTTTCTATTCAAAAATCAGGAAACCGCAATGAAACTCAAGTCAATGTACGTGGTTTTGATAGCCGCCAAGTACCTATTTTCTTTGATGGTATTCCAACTTACGTGCCTTATGACGGTACGCTAGACCTTGGCCGCTTTATGACTAGCGAGCTAGCCAGCGTAGAGCTATCCACCGGCTATACCTCTCTATTACAAGGCCCGAACCTGATGGGCGGGGCTATCAACTTAACCACCGCCACGCCTCAAAAACCCTTTGAAGCCAATATTAGCTTAAACCAAGGTTTTGCTCGCGGTGCAGATAACGCCCACAATATCAGCGCACGTTTAGGGGGGCGTAACGATCTCGGCTTTATTCAAGTCAGTGGCAGTCAATATAAGCAGCGCTTTATGGGAATACCGGGCTCAGAAAATAATAACCCATTAGCGGGTAATAATGGCCGTCGCCCGAATTCAGCAACTGATGACAAACGTATGATGGTGAAAGTAGGCTGGACACCACGAGAAGCAGATGAATACGTCGTGACTTATTTAAAACAAGAGGGTGATAAAAATAGTCCACCTAGCGTAGCGAATAAAAAACAACAAATTTGGCAGTGGCCTGCTTATGATAAAGAAAGCATTTATTTCAACGGTACAACCCAAGTCACCGACGATATCGCTTTACAGAGTCGCCTATACCACGATACGTTCAAAAATACGCTTCATCAGTATAAATCTGTCAAAGATTACGAAAAAGGCCTTTATAACTACAGCCGTTACGATGATTACAGTAACGGTGCTGACATGCGTGTTGACTTCACCGTGCGTGAATTAGATATGCTGTCATTTGCTGCACACTGGAAAGAAGATGTCCACCGTGCACGCGCCAAAAGAGATGTCCCATTCGACCGCTATAAAGATAATACCTATTCTATTGCTACCGAATATCAATGGGTTGCCATGGATAACTTAGATATTATTGGTGGTATTGGCTATGACTGGCGCAAAAGTGCTGACGGTAAGCGCTATGATTACAAATCTGGTGATTTTGAAAAATACGATGGCAATAGCCAAAATGCGTTCAACTGGGAAGTCATGGCTCGCTATCATTTAGAAAATAAAGACACCGTTCAATTTTCTATATCAGAAAGAAGCCGTTTCCCAACGCAAAAAGAGCGTTATACCAAAGAAAAAATGAAAAGTGACGACACATTCGTCATTAACCCACATATCGATACTGAGCGTGCTCTTACCTATGATTTGACTTACAAGGGACATATCTCACCCACTTGGTCATATACTTCAAGTCTCTATTATAACCATGTAACTGATGCCATTATGGCGCATCGTGTCGGTACTAATCAGGATGGAGGTTATATACTCGAAAATCGTAACAGCGGCAAAGTTGACTACTTTGGCATTGATTTAGGGACTAACGGGCAAATTACCGATTGGTTGGAAGCGGGTTTAAGTTACGGCTACATTCATGCTGATCCAAAACACTACAGCGTTAAACATGTTGCTGAATTACCTACCCACAAAGCCTTCGCTTGGGTGAAATTTACCCCTTATGAGCCATTCAGCATCACTGTAACCGAAGAAGCAAGAAGCTGGGCCTTTAATTATGTCGATGCAGATAGCAAAGTGCGTGGATATGCCAAAACTGACCTACGTTTAGATTATGACTTTGGACAAGGAATATCTGTTAATACATCAGTTAATAACTTATTCGATAAATCATATGAATATACTAATGGGTATATCGAAGAGGGTCGTAATTATTGGTTAGGTATTGAATATAAATACTAATCTAAATATATTAGGCAATGACTTTAATCATTGCCTAATAATATATAAATAAAATAAGATTAATCTGTGCTCCTGCAAAAATAATAAACATAAACCCCATAAAGTAAGCTTTAGAGGGTGAGAAAAGAAGGTTGTAAATTAAAGGCAAGATAAGTCTTAATTGAAATTACATCAAATTAAAACTAAATCTTTCAATTAATTATTCATCATGAGTTATGAATTTACAATAAATTTGTTTAATATATGTTTCATTTTATCTGTTTATTTTTAAATAAAATTAAATATCATTTTTTATATTTTATTTATTAGTCAAAAAAAACTCAGCAAAGCTAAAATTTTTTGATAGCACCGCATTCATCTCTTGATTCTCTATAGTTCAAGAAACTGTGATAAACTTGTGTGCAGTAAACATTTGCATTTTTCAACGGGTGGGGTCAGTAAAATGGAAAAGATGAGTGAAAAAAAAGTTCTTGCGATGGCAGAACATATTTGCCAATCAAGAGGCGTCAGGTTGACACCACAGAGAGAAACGGTATTGAGCCTAATAGCACAACAGCATGGTGCGATCAGTGCTTATGATTTACTCGACTTACTACGTGAAATTGAACCTCAGGCTAAGCCACCTACCGTTTATCGTGGCCTTGAGTTTTTAATGGAACAAGGTTTTATCCATAAAATCGAATCAACCAACAGCTATGTTGTTTGTCACCATTTTGATAACCCAAGCCATATCTCTGTTATGTTAATTTGCGACCAGTGCGGAAGTGTAACGGAAAGTGATTGCACAACGATAGAAGCCGCAATTATTAATTTGGCAGATGAACACCAATTCCGCTTAAGGCATACCGTAGTGGAAAACCATGGTTTATGTAAAAATTGCGACGAAGTGAATAGCTGCCAAGATCATGAACATTGTCATCATAACCACGAACAACCTGTAACCCCTAAGAAAAAATAAATAGCCGGACTGCTAGATCGTTTGATGAAATGCAAAGAGAAAATAGAGAAGAGAAAAATATAAGAAAGGAAACAAAACAGGCAGACTTCAGAATAAAACCATGAAATCTGCCTGCAATCGTCTTCACCGTCTGTAACCTACCATTACAGCTGGTTGCTAACGAAAATTAATACCAATCACTGTTACGAATAACCCCAACCGCTAAACCTTCAATAGTGAAATTTTGCTGACGCAAGTCAACAACAATAGGTTCGAATTCTGGGTTTTCTGCTATTAACTCAACACGGTTACCCTGTTGCTTAAAACGTTTAACAGTGACTTCATCTTCGATACGTGCAACCACTACTTGCCCGTTATGTACATTTTGTGTTTTATGCACAGCTAATAAATCGCCATCCATAATACCAATATCTTTCATGGACATCCCATTCACACGCAATAAGAAATCTGCATGTGGTTTAAACAGCTCAGGGTCAACTTGATAGTGGCTCTCAATATGTTCCTGTGCTAATAATGGTTCGCCAGCGGCTACACGTCCAATCAGAGGTAACCCCTGATCTTCGGTTTCTTCTTCAAGAAGCAGACGAATACCTCGAGATGCACCTGAGACGATTTCAATAACCCCTTTACGCGCTAAGGCCTTTAAATGTTCTTCTGCCGCATTAGGCGAACGAAAACCAAGGCTTGCTGCTATCTCAGCGCGTGTAGGAGGCATACCCGTCTGCGAAATGTGGTCACGCACTAGATCGTAAACCTGCTGTTGTCGAGCCGTCAGTGCTTTCATTCCGTTCCCCTGTTTGTTTATACAGTCAAGCTGTGAGTATATACAGGTAAATGAAGATTTGGAACAGTTAAATCGCTCAATTTAAGCATTTGTTATCGATTTATTTTCTTTTTACCTGATTAAGTAACCAAACACCTTAACCAGGGAAATAGCGCTTCCATAATACGAGTACCCAAATAAACAACGCTAAACCGATACTCACAAATACCGCGGCAGAACCAATATCTTTAGCTCTCCCTGAAAGTTCATGATATTCACTTCCGATACGGTCAACTACGGCTTCTATCGCGCTATTCAGTAATTCGACTATTGCCACCAGAACAACAGAACTCACTAACAAAATCCTATCTATATAGCTGATATCTAAATAAAATGCGATAAAAATCGCGATAATTGCAGCAACAGATTCTTGCCTAAATGCGGCTTCATTAACCCAAGCTGCCTTCAAACCTTTAAGGGAATACCCCGCAGCTTTAATCACTCGCGTGAAGCCCTTAACTTGACTCGCCATATTTATTCCTTAAAAAATACAAACAATAATCGATTTTTACGGTCAAAGTGAATTGTCAGTAACAGATCTAACCATGTATTTCTGGTATGATTGCGCAGCATTGTTAACAAGAGGCTATAATCATTTATGTCACTATGGCGTAAAATATATTACAACACGTTGAATTTACCACTTAAATTATTGGTAAAAAGTAAACTAATTCCTTCGGATCCCATCACTGAGTTGCAGCTTGATGTCAACAGGCCAACCCTATACGTATTACCTTATCATTCGAAGTCTGACCTCCTCACGCTACGGCATCAATGCTTAGCTATTGGTCTGCCAGACCCTCTGGTCGACAATGATATCAATGGAACGAAGCTTCCGGCGTACGTTTTTATCGATGATGGCCCACGTATTTTTCGCTATTATTCACCGAATCCACGTAAGGATTCAGTAAAAACTTTCCATGCTTATTTAGATTTGCATAAAAACAATCCAAATCTAGATATTCAAATGCTACCGGCATCCGTGATGTTTGGCCGCTCACCGGGTCGTGAAGGCCATACTCCAGCACCACCATTGAAACTGTTAAATGGGATTCAAAAATTCTTCGCCGTTTTATGGTTAGGGCGTGACAGCTTCGTGCGTTTATCACCCATTGTCTCAATTGGTAAAATGGCACAAGACCACGGCACAGACTCCATTATTGCCAACAAACTCGCCCGTGTCGCGCGTATTCACTATTCGCGCCAACGTCTCGCAGCAGTTGGGCCAAAACTCCCTGCACGTTATGAGCTGTTTAATAAGTTATTGACGTCAAAAGCAATTGAAAAAGCCGTTGAAGACGAAGCGCGCAGTAAAAAAATTCCACTCAAAAAAGCTCAGCAAAATGCCGTTGGGATGATGGAAGAAATCGCAGCCAATTTCTCTTATGAAGCAGTACGTTTAACGGATAGGGTTCTTAGTTGGACTTGGAATCGCCTTTATCAAGGCATTAATGTTCAGCACGCTGAACGAGTCCGCCAGCTAGCACAAGACGGCCATGAAATCGTTTATGTGCCATCCCACCGTAGCCATATGGACTACTTACTGCTCTCATATGTGCTATACCATCAAGGGCTAGTTCCACCCCATATTGCCGCGGGGATCAACCTCAATTTCTGGCCTGCTGGGCCTATTTTCCGTCGTTTAGGGGCCTTTTTTATTCGCCGAACGTTCAAAGGCAATAAACTGTATTCGACCGTTTTCCGTGAATATTTAAGTGAGCTATTTGCCCGAGGTTACTCCATCGAGTACTTTGTGGAAGGTGGACGCTCACGTACCGGTCGTTTATTACAGCCTAAGACGGGTACTCTCTCCATGACGTTACAAGCGATGTTGCGCGGTGACTCACGCCCTATCACCATTGTTCCTATCTACATCGGGTATGAACATGTGATGGAAGTGGGTACTTACGCCAAAGAACTGCGCGGTGCAGAAAAAGAGAAAGAAGGCTTTTTCTCTATGGTTCGCGGCTTACGTAAATTGCGCAACCTAGGCCAAGGCTATGTTAACTTTGGCCAGCCAATTTCGCTTCCACACTATCTCAACCAGCGTGTACCTGATTGGCGCGACTCTATCGACCCTATCGAAGCACAAAGACCAACTTGGCTAAACCCAACGGTCAGTTCGTTAGCTGATAACATTATGGTCAATATTAATAATGCAGCCGCAGCCAATGCGATTAACCTGTGTGCGACTGCGTTACTGGCTTCTCGTCAACGCTCACTGACTCGTGAGCAACTAGTTGAACAAGTCGACTGTTACCTGCAATTATTGCGCAATGTGCCATACACCGCAGATGCTACAACGCCAAATAAAACGGCCGAGCAATTGTTAGAACATGCTTTGCAAATGGATAAATTTGAAGTCGAAAAAGACAGCATGGGGGATATTATCATTCTTCCTCGCGAAAATGCCGTCTTGATGACCTATTACCGTAACAATATCCATCATTTATTAGTATTACCATCGCTAATAACTAGCATTGTGTTGCACCATGAACGCATTAGCCGCCAAGACATTCACTATCAAGTAGGCCAAATTTACCCATTCTTAAAAGCAGAACTGTTTATGCGTTATAACAGTGATGAGCTACATGAGACGGTAGATACACTAATTGATGAACTGAATAACCAAAAGCTAATTTGCTTAAAAGAAGATGATGTGGTGGTGCTAAATCCTCGCCGTATTCGTCCATTACAGCTCTTAGCCGCAGGCGTTCGTGAGACTTTACAACGTTATGCAATCACATTGTCATTACTCAATGCGAGCCCGGAAATTAGCCGTAATACACTGGAAAAACAAAGTCGTATCCTTGCGCAACGCCTTTCTGTTCTACACGGTATTAACGCTCCTGAATTCTTTGATAAAGCGGTATTCTCCACATTGGTCGATACCCTAAGAGAGGAAGGCTACATTGATAATAATGAAAATGATATCTTTGTAACCAATGCACAGAAACTGTATGCCGTTCTGGCTCGCTTGATGTCACCTGAGATCCGTTTAACTATTGAAAGTGTTAGCCAAGACGATGAGTTTTCTGAAAAAAAACTAACTGAAAGCACGCAATCTCCGGAACAAGTGAAAAGCTAATCGCCTTTTCTCAAGCCAATAAAACAAAAAAGGTCATGTTAGAAATAACATGACCTTTTTCACTTTGGCTCAATAACTGTAATTTAAAAATAACTGATAAAAATACCAATAAACAATATTAAGCCAACAAAGTTATTGTTCATAAAAGCTTTAAAGCAAGGCGCACGTTCACGGTTAACCATCAATTGCTGCTGATAGATAAATAAACCCGCAACTAACACTAATGAAATATAATAAAGGGTTCCTAAACCCGCCAGTGAGCCAATCACCAATAATAAGCCAACCATCAGTAATTGCAGCAAACCAATAATCAGTTTGTCATATTGCCCGAATAGAATAGCGGTTGATTTCACACCAATTTTTAAATCATCATCGCGGTCTACCATTGCATACTGAGTATCGTAGATCACCGACCAAATAATATTAACTAAAAACAGTAACCAACAAACAACTGGCAAAGTTTCACCAACAGCAGAGAAAGACATTGGAATTGACCAACCAAAAGCCGCACCTAATACCACTTGGGGTAAGTTACTGACTCTCTTAACAAAGGGATAAACCCATGCCAAAGCCAAACCTGCAACCGACAACCAAATGGTCATGGAATTGAGTGTCAAAACTAGCAGAAAAGAGAGGCCAACAAGGCTTGCAAACAATATTTTTGCTTCTTTTTCTGTTACGTCCCCACTCGGGAGTGGGCGGTGTTTAGTCCGCTCTACGTGGCCATCAAAATGACGGTCAGCAAAGTCATTAATAACACAACCAGCTGCACGCATAAAAAATACGCCGGCAGTAAATACAATTAAAAGATGTAAACTTGGCGTACCTTGAGCCGCAATCCATAATGCCCAATACGTCGGCCACAATAGCAACAGTGAACCAATGGGTCTATCAATACGCATTAAACGGCTGTATGCATGCCATTTACTTAGCGTCATACTTCCCTCCACTTTATCGTGCTCCTTTTCGAATTCCATCATACTTCAAATTAGGTATATTTTAATACCACCAAACTCGGCAACTTACTGATTTATATTTGTTGGCATAGTGTCATTGCAGAGACCTGAAAACTCAAAGTACTTAGGATAGTTAGCGATATGCAGGTGATTCAGGTAAAAATATTTCTGTTAACAGCAACGGTTTATTCGATAGTCTTAACCGAGAACTACGTACCCACCGATTTGCGCAAGAACCAATATGGATATAATCTCGAGTTAAACTCTCGCGGCTAAATAAATAACGCCCTAATGGCATTCTCCCAATATCCACCAGTTGTTGGTCATCATCAGTCAGTGTTTCTTCAGGGATTACCGTTCGGCCCAGTAACCAAGGGATACCATCTCCATACATGACAACTTCTCTGACCCAATAACGCTGGCTTTCAGGTAAAGACTGCACTTCATCCGCACTTAGCTTATCTTGCGATACATAGCGTTCTAAATATGGAATGACAGTCACTTGCTGGCTATGTTGCTCAAAACGTTTTGTCATGGAGCCAAGCTCTAATAGCCAATCTAATACATTGGCAGGCACTATTTTATCGTTCTCCACCAGCCAGTGAATCGGCTGAGAAGTAAAAAGCGTTTCATCCATTACTTAAAATTCCACCATGAATAACATGGTCATGATTTACTGTATTTCTTACACAATAGGATATCACGTTGTTTTACGACAAGGTTAAAGTTAGCTAACAATTTATATAAAAAGTCACATTTTCAACACAAAATGTAAAAATATAGTAAAAAGTTTTTTAAATACTAGCTAGTTATCGATAATAATAAAATTCATTAATATCTTAACAAAATAGATTTAGTTGCTTGAAAAATAGTCGATTAAACAATCGTTCAATTAAACAAAATGTCGACTAAACAATATAAGGCAGGAAGCTCCTACCTTATATTGAAGTATTTAAATAATACGTTAGTAATTTATCGCCAAGCTTTATAGCTATTAATCAAACCATTGGTCGAACTATCATGGCTACTCACGGTATCACTATTTTCTAATTCAGGCAGGATACGGCTTGCGAGTTGTTTACCTAACTCCACGCCCCATTGGTCGAAAGTAAAGATATTTAAAATCGCCCCTTGAGTGAATATTTTGTGCTCATACATCGCAATCAATGCACCTAACGAATATGGCGTGATTGATTTCAATAAGATAGAGTTAGTTGGGCGGTTGCCTTCAAACACCTTATAAGGCGCAACATATTCCATATCCGCGACATTTTTACCTTGCGCAGCAAACTCGGCATCAACCACTTCACGAGTTTTACCAAACGCCAGTGCTTCGGTTTGCGCAAAGAAATTAGATAATAATTTTTCGTGATGATCCCCTAACGGGTTATGGGTTACCGCAGGTGCGATAAAATCACATGGGATCATCTTAGTTCCTTGGTGGATCAACTGATAAAACGCATGTTGGCCATTGGTTCCTGGCTCCCCCCAAATAATTGGACCAGTTTGATAAGTAACAGGTTTTCCATCACGACCAATATATTTACCGTTCGACTCCATATTGCCTTGTTGGAAGTATGCGGCAAAGCGATGCATGTATTGGTCGTATGGCAGAATCGCTTCAGTTTCTGCTTCAAAAAAATTGTTGTACCAAATGCCAATCAAACCCAACAACACCGGGATGTTTTTTTCTAATGGAGTTTGGGTAAAATGTTTATCCATCGCATGGGCGCCGCTCAATAATTGAACGAAATTATCAAAGCCAACCGATAAAATAATCGATAAACCAATTGCTGACCATAATGAATAGCGGCCACCAACCCAATCCCAGAATTCAAACATATTGTTGGTATCAATACCAAACTTCGCAACTTCTTCGCTATTCGTTGAAAGCGCCACAAAATGCTTAGCAACTTGGCTTTCATCTTTTGCCGCAGCCAAGAACCAATCACGAGCAGAATGCGCATTAGTCATGGTTTCTTGCGTTGTAAAGGTTTTTGACGCAATTAAAAACAGTGTCGTTTCTGGGTTCAGTTTTTTCAGCGTTTCCGCAATTTGTGTACCATCCACATTCGATACAAAGTGCATATTTAGGTGGTTTTTGTATGGTCGTAGTGCTTCTGTCACCATAAATGGACCAAGGTCAGAACCACCAATACCGATGTTCACCACATCAGTAATCGCTTTACCGGTGTACCCTTTCCAATCACCGCTGATAATGCGCTGACTAAATTGCTGCATTTTATCCAATACCGCATTCACTTCAGGCATGACATCTTTGCCATCGACATAAACAGGGGTGTTATCGCGGTTGCGCAAAGCAGTATGTAATACCGCACGGTCTTCAGTACGGTTAATTTTCTCACCTTGGAACATGCTGTTGATAGCGCTTTCTAGCTCTGTTTCTTTTGCTAAGGCCAATAAATGTTCCAATGTTTCTTGTGTAATTCTATTTTTGGAGAAATCCACTAAGATTTGACCATCGAACGTCGCCGAAAAATGAGTAAAGCGGTCTTTATCCTGTGCAAACAAATCGCGCATATGAACATTTTTCATTTGCGCAAAATGTTGCTCTAGCGCCCGCCATGCAGCCGTCTGGCTTGGATTAATACTTCTCATGGATAACACTCTCCAAATAATTTTAAATAGAAATAGATTGTACCCCGTCACGAAAACGAGACTTATCGGTTTTCTGCGTTATATTGATATTCCCCAATTCTGAGCGACTTTTCCAGACTTAATTAACGTTTTCACGGAAATACCATATTCAGAGTAACTGATTTATCTGACTAGTATGACAAGAGATATTGAGAAAACCGATAATAAATTACCTATCATTAGAATTACTGATTTACTTCGATTCTTGATTGACGCAATCCTATTTACCCGATAAATCTATATAAAGATTAGGTTTAACCAAAGGGATTGACACCATGAATACCGCAGCGCCTTCAACAGACAACCATCAGTATGTTATCGCCAAATTTGGCGGCACCAGCGTCGCTAACTTTGAAGCGATGAACAACAGCGCCAATATCGTTCTTTCCAACCCAAATGTGCGAGTTGTGGTACTTTCAGCTTCTGCTGGCATTACCAATTTATTAATCGAACTGGCTGAAGGCTGCGATGCGGATAAACGCAATGAACTGCTGAAAAAAGTGAAAGATATTCAATATGCAATTATTGATAATCTACAAACAGCTGATGTTATTCGTGAAGAAATCAATCGGTTACTTGATAATATTGCACATTTAGCTGATTCGGCTGCTTTAGCCACTTCCGATGCATTAACGGATGAAATGGTCAGCCATGGCGAATTAATGTCAACCTTACTATTTGTTGAAGTACTACGCCAACGTAATGCTAATTCCCAATGGTTTGACGTACGCAAAGTGATGAGAACGAATGACAGCTTTGGCCGTGCTGAACCAGAACTTGCTCAGCTAAAAGCATTGTCAGAACAACAACTCATGCCACGCCTTACTGAGTCGGTTGTCATTACTCAAGGGTTTATTGGTCGTGATGAAAAAGGCCGCACGACCACTCTTGGGCGCGGTGGAAGTGACTACACCGCCGCTTTGTTAGCTGAAGTACTTAATTTATCACGTGTCGATATTTGGACTGATGTTCCTGGAATTTACACCACAGACCCTCGCGTCGTACCGAGTGCCCAACGCATTGATGAAATTGCTTTCGATGAAGCGGCAGAAATGGCGACCTTTGGCGCAAAAATTTTGCATCCTGCGACACTCCTTCCTGCAGTACGTGCGGGGATCCCAGTTTTTGTCGGTTCAAGTAAAGCCCCCGAAGCCGGCGGCACCATTGTGTGTGATAAAACCACGAATCCACCACAATTTAGGGCATTAGCACTGCGCCGTAAACAAACGCTACTCACCTTGCACAGTCTAAAAATGCTGCACGCACGCGGTTTCTTAGCGGAAATTTTCACCATTTTACTGCGCCACAATATTTCAGTGGATCTAATTACGACTTCAGAGGTCAGTGTCGCCCTAACCTTAGACACAACAGGTTCAACGGGAACTAACGGCAGTTTACTCACCAATGCGCTAATGACCGAGCTATCCGCATTATGCCGTGTTGAAGTGGAAGAAGATTTAGCGCTCGTCGCAATCATTGGTAATGAGCTGTCGCAAGTGAATGGCCTCGGAAGACAAATTTTTGGGGCACTTGAGTCATTCAATATTCGTATGATCAGCTATGGAGCAAGTAGCCACAATATTTGTTTATTGGTACCTGGAAATGATGCTGAAGAGATCGTTCGTACTTTGCACAGTAACTTATTCGAATAGTGTGGAAGTTTGATCAAAATACTAGAAGGCGATCATTTCGATCGCCTTCTATATTATACAATTAATCCTCTCTAGCATTTTTGCTGGGTTGCGCAACACTACCAGTGTATTGCAACATTTTTCCCGTCACGCCTTTATTCTGTTTTAAAAGCGCCAAGTTCCTTTTTGCGGTTTCATTACCGAGTTCTACCGCTCGTTCAAACCACATTACTGAACGAAAAATATTTTTCTCACCGCCCTCGCCTCGTGCATACATCACCGCAAGGTTGTTTTGGGCATCGCTATTTTTCTTAAATGCCGCTTTTTCCAGCAATTGCCGTGCTCTGTGTGTGTTTTTCGCCACACCCGTTCCCGTTAAATAAAAGATAGCTAACTGGTTTTGAGCTTCGATGTTATTTTCTTGCGCAATCAGCAACCAACTCAAAATGTCATTCACATCAACATTTTTCAGCTCACCAGACACATATAGTTCCGCTAACTTAATTTGAGCCGCTTTACCATCACTGTTGGCAAGTGATATATACCACTCAATAGCCTTTTTGGGGTCTTTTTTAATCCCCCCTAACCCTTTTTCATAGAATTCAGCTACCTTCATTCCAGCTTCTTGGGATTTATTTTGTGCTGCTCGTTCATACCATAGAAAAGCTTCAGCGAGATCTTTACCAACGCCATTACCTTGTTCATAGGCTTTCGCAATCGCCAGTTGGGCCGCAATATTGTTCTGTTGCGCAGCGCGTTTATACCAGTACATCGCTTGGTAGCTATTCTTTTCTATTGCGCTATGACCTTCTTGATAAAAATCACCCATATTCACTTGTGCTGTCGCAGAGCCCATATTGGCAGCTTGACGATATAAATAAATCGCCATTTCGGCGTCCGGCTCTACACCCTCACCATTTTCATACATCACTGCTAAGTTATTCACTGCGGCTGCAATATTATTTCCCGCACTTCTTTCATACCACTCTCGAGCCTTCTGGTAATCAATATCACCACCTAACCCATCATGATAAAACAGTCCCATCGCAAACTGTGCGTTAGCATGTTCTTGCTCCGCGGCCTCTGCATACCATGCTTTCGCTTGCTTTAAATTTTGCTCAACCCCAATGCCATGTTCATATAAGTAACCCATCGCATATTGGCAATAAGCATCGCCTTTTTCAGCACCTCTGCGATACCATTGTTCCGCTTGTCGGTATTTTTCCTGATTTTGCAATAACATCCCAAGGTAATAATCTCCATCTGTATTATCTCGGTCAGCCACCTTTTTAAACCAACGATAAGCCTCTTGCTCATTGACGTCTAAAAATTCAGTCCCATCCATATAAGCAAGCCCAACATCCACCATTGCCTCTTCATCTCCGGCATTCGCTAGCTTCAATTTTGCTTTGAATTCATCAGGAATAGGCATGCTTTTAGGCTGCGCCTGTAGCGTATTCGGTTTATCTTTCGTAGAAGGTGCTTCAACGATATTGCCAGCTTGCGCAAGGGAAATACCGCTAACATAGAGAACTAACAGAAAAGAACGTAATTTCATCACCATGACCTATTTATTGGCGTTATGTCATTAACATATCACTCCAATAAAAAATTCATAAGGGATGTTGGCTGAAAAAGTAGAATAACAAAGGAATTATTAAGAAAACGGAGGAGACGCCAGCTTCTTGCTGAAACTTTTGTCTCCGAAATAAGTCGCAGTACTTAGTTAACGCGGTAACCACCGTGTTTACTGGCAAATAAATTAAATTTACCCCACTCAATTAACAGAGCTTCCAATGTGCGGTGGCTAATCTTACACAGTTCAGAGATCTGAGAAACGACAAAGTGGTTTTCACTCACCAGTTCTGGTGAAAACACTTCCGCAATCCATTCACACTCTTTCGTGGTCACCAACCAACCGTCATTGGTCGAAAATTTATGCACGGGTACCATACCGTCTTTCGGGCTTTCTTGAGATAACAGCTTATTTTCATCGATTTGGGCTTGATGAAAAGCCGCGATTTCGTCCTCTGAAGGCACGGGTTCTACTGCTAAATTTTCTTCTAAAAATAGGTAAATTTCTTCTGCTCTTGCAGGTGTTAGCTCGCTTCTTAACCAAATCTGATTAAAACAGTGCTCATCCAGTGAATCATCGGTATCAAGCTTATCCATGATCTGTAAAACACTCATCATAGCGCTCACCGCGTCTTCGCTCATCATGAACGTTTCAGGCGCCGCACTGTTTTGGATCTGATAAGGAAAAACTGCTGAGCGTGGCAGTTCTTCTTCAATAATAAATTCATAGCTCATCATTGGCCCCCTCTAATGTATTACCTATAAGATGGTGCCGAATGCATGAAAAATCAATGTATTGATCTTGTTTTAATCTTCAGGGTCATAAGCTAAGTTTGGCGCTAGCCAACGCTCCAACTCCGTCACCGACATCCCTTTACGCTTTGCATAATCCTCAATTTGGTCTTTTTGTAGCTGGGCTACCGCAAAATATTTACTTTCAGGATGGCTAAAATACCAGCCTGATACCGAGGCCCCTGGCCACATCGCATAGGAACTGGTGAGTTGCATACCAATTTGCGTTTCCACGTCCAGTAACTGCCAAATTTTTGCCTTTTCTGTATGCTCAGGGCAAGCCGGATACCCCGGTGCAGGGCGGATCCCTTGGTAATTTTCGCGAATAAGTTCTTCATTACTCAAGTTTTCATCGTCTGCATAACCCCAATATTGCATGCGGACTTGTTGGTGTAGATATTCAGCAAATGCCTCCGCTAGCCTATCCGCCAGCGCTTTAACCATAATTTTATTATAATCATCATGCTGTTGTTCATATGCATCAGCAAGCGCGTCTTCTTCTAAGCCCCCTGTCACTGCGAAAGCCCCAATATAATCGGCTTTACCACTGTCCTTTGGCGCGACAAAGTCAGATAAACAATAGTTTGGAAACTCAGTTTTTAAGGTTTGCTGGCGTAAATTCAGCCCCATCACTTGTACATGGCTTCTTGACTCATCGGTATAAATTTCTACATCATCGCCAACTCGGTTTGCAGGAAATAAGCCAAAAATACCTTTTGGCGTTAGTAAATTTTCTTTATCAAGCTTATCTAACATATTATTGGCATCTTTCAATAGCTTACGTGCTTCAGAACCAACCACTTCATCTTCTAAGATCCGCGGGTATTTCCCCGCCAGCGACCAAGTCATAAAAAATGGCGTCCAATCAATATAGTCTCTCAGCGTTGAAATAGATGCGGTGACTTCTTGAATACCAAGAAATTTTGGCGCAGGTGGTTGGTAATGTTGCCAATCAATATTAACCGCATTAGCGCGTGCCACATCCAGTGCCACAGGCGGTGTTTTTGGCCTTCTACGGCCATGTTGCTGACGAACCGTTTCATATTCACGGCGAGTGCGCGCAACAAAATCTGCTTTTTGTGTTGCTGACAATAGCGCTGCGACAACCCCCACAGTTCGAGAGGCATTTTGCACGTAAGTCGTTGGCCCACTATAATTAGGCTCAATTTTCACGGCAGTGTGTGCTTTTGATGTTGTCGCCCCACCAATCAGTAATGGCAAGGTAAACCCTTGTCTTTCCATCTCTTTAGCTACGTGCACCATTTCATCAAGAGATGGCGTGATCAAACCGGATAACCCAATAATATCAACGTTCTCTTCACGTGCTGTTTTTAGAATAGTTTCACACGGAACCATCACGCCTAAATCAATGATTTCATAGTTATTACACTGCAGAACAACCCCAACGATATTTTTGCCTATATCATGAACATCGCCCTTTACCGTCGCGAGTAAGATTTTTCCTGCACTACTACCTGACTGCTTAAGCTCTTGAATATAAGGTTCTAAATAGGCTACGGCTTGTTTCATCACCCGAGCAGATTTCACCACTTGAGGTAAGAACATTTTTCCTTCCCCAAATAGGTCTCCAACCACATTCATACCATTCATCAAGGGGCCTTCAATCACTTCGATTGGGCTGGAAGCACGTTGGCGTGTTTCTTCAGTATCTTCAATGATAAATTCGGTAATGCCTTTCACTAATGCGTATTCAAGACGCTTTTCAACTTCCCAACTACGCCATTCCGCTTGTTGAACTTGCTGCTCTCCTGCCCCTGCTCCACGGTATTTTTCCGCCAGTTCAAGCAAACGTTCTGTACTGTCATCACGGCGGTTTAAAATCACATCTTCAACAGCGTCTTTTAATTCAGTAGGCAGGTCATCATAGATAGCGAGCTGCCCCGCATTAACGATCCCCATATCCATTCCATTACGAATGGCGTAATACAGGAAAACAGCATGAATTGCTTCACGTACAGGGTCGTTCCCTCTAAATGAAAAGGAGACGTTGGAAACCCCGCCAGAAATCATCGCATAAGGTAACTGAGCCTTAATGTCCTTACAGACTTCAATAAAATCAACGGCATAGTTATTATGCTCTTCGATTCCTGTGGCTACGGCAAAAATATTTGGGTCAAAAATAATGTCTTCAGGAGGGAAGCCCACCTCTTCGGTAAGGATCTGATAAGCACGGCGACAAATTTCAATTTTCCGCTCACGTGTATCTGCTTGGCCAACTTCATCAAATGCCATGACGACCACCGCAGCACCATATTTGCGCAATAATTTAGCATGCTCAATAAATGCCTCAACCCCCTCTTTCATTGAGATTGAATTGACGATCCCTTTACCTTGTATGCACTTAAGCCCCGCCTCGATCACCTCCCATTTTGAGGAGTCAATCATAATTGGCACGCGAGCAATATCTGGCTCACCAGCAATCAGATTCAAGAAACGCACCATCGCCGCATGGGAGTCCAACATCCCTTCATCCATATTGATGTCGATGATTTGCGCACCATTTTCAACTTGCTGACGTGCCACATCTAAGGCTTCTTGGTAATTTTCTTCTTTAATCAGCCGCTTAAATTTTGCTGATCCCGTCACATTGGTTCTTTCCCCAACGTTAACAAATAACGATTTTTCGCCAACATTTAGCGGTTCTAAACCCGATAAACGGCATTCAACAGGCAGTGACGGTAATTGGCGTGGAGTGATGCCTTTTACTGCATCTGCCATTTTTTTGATATGTAATGGCGTCGTTCCACAACATCCACCAACAATATTTAAGAACCCTGCGGTTGCCCATTCATGAATTTGTTCGGCCATATTTTGCGCATCAAGGTCATACTCACCAAACGCATTGGGTAGCCCTGCATTGGGGTGCGCACTGACATAACATTCAGCAATTCTTGATAATTCAGCAATATACTGGCGTAACTCATTAGGACCTAATGCGCAATTCAAGCCAAATGATATCGGCTGAGCATGGCGTAATGAGTTATAAAATGCTTCTGTTGTTTGCCCTGATAATGTTCGACCGGAGGCATCCGTGATCGTCCCCGAGATCATAATCGGTAAAGAAACGCCCAAAGCTTCCAATTCGGTTTCTACCGCAAAGATCGCGGCCTTCGCATTTAATGTATCAAAAATGGTTTCGATCATGATCAGATCGACCCCACCTTTTACTAAAGATCGGGTAGATTCTCGGTAAGCTTCAACGAGTTGATCAAAGGTGATATTGCGATAAGCGGGATCATTAACATCCGGAGAAATAGAAGCGGTGCGGTTTGTCGGGCCTAAGACTCCAGCAACATAACGCGGCTGGTCAGGGGTTTTACGTGTCCACTCATCAGCACATTCACGGGCAAGGCGTGCAGCAACCTCGTTAATTTCAGCGGAAAGTGATTCCATTTTATAATCAGCCATCGCAATGGATGTTGAGTTAAAAGTATTGGTTTCAACAATATCCGCGCCCGCTTCAAAGTATTGAGAATGAATATCTCGAATAATATCTGGCTGAGTTAAGACTAATAGATCATTATTTCCCTTTAAATCACTCGGCCAATCCGCAAATCGTTCTCCGCGAAACTGGGCTTCCGACAACTTATGTTGTTGGATCATTGTTCCCATTGCACCATCTAATACCAATATACGTTTTTTTAATTCTTGTTCTAATTGAGTAACTTTTGCGGACACTGCACTGCCCTCCTAAAATGGAACACTGAGAAATAAGTCAAATTTTTACCTTTAACATCCTATCACAACTTCTCTCGTGAAAATTCGCTGTTATGATGAGAGTTTTTCAAGGTTGCACAAGAGCACACTTTTCACTGATCCGATGAGTATTTTCAAGTGAAATAGTTCATAATAGAAGCTAAATGACAGTCAGGAGAGACTTAATGGCAACGGCACCAATTACTAAGAAACTTAAAAAAGCAAAAGGGCCGGCGAGTGGCGCAGCTGCAGCAGGACAAGTTCAATCATTAAGTCGTGGATTAACACTATTGGAATATATTTCCGAATCGACAGGGGGAATTGCCCTCACTGACCTTGCGATGCAAGCTGGCTTACCCAACTCAACAACACATCGCCTTTTAATGACTTTAGAACAACATGGTTTTGTTCGCCAAACTGGTGATTTAGGCCTATGGGTTATTGCTTCTCATGCTTTTATCATTGGTAGCAGCTTTTTAGAGAGTCGTAATTTGTTAGCCCTCGTCCACCCAATACTACGCCGCTTAATGGATGAATCGGGGGAAACTGTCAACTTAGCTATCCTAGACCATACAGAGTACGATGCCGTCATTGTTGACCAAGTACAATGCAATGCGCTAATGAGAATGTCAGCACCAATCGGTGGAAAACTGCCATTACACGCCTCGGGGGCAGGCAAAGCATTCATTGCTAACTTACCAGAAGACAAACTGGTTCCACTTTTAAGCCGTAAAGGTTTACATGCTTATACGCCTTATACATTAACTAACCCATCAGCTTTAAAAGAGAATTTACAACAGGCTAAAAAGCAAGGTTTTTCTTATGATGACGAAGAGCATGCATTAGGGTTACGCTGTATTGGGGCTTGTATTTATGATGAACACAAAGAAGCTTTCGCAGCCATTTCTATTTCAGGCCCATTATCACGTATCACTGACGACCGTATTACTGAATTAGGCGCTATGGTTATCAAAGCCGCAAAAGAAATAAGCCATGAATATGGCGCAAACCGCTAGCTAAACAGTGAAAGTGAAATACAAAGCAACCTGTATTTCACTTAACCTTACAAAGCTTTTTACTGCCCTCTAATCACCTTGCTGATTTGTTGAAATAGTAGGCAACTTCAGAGTCTTTTCAAATAACTTAAATTTTTGCATATCACGATACTTTTCAATGAGTGACAACGCGATAGCCTCTGTTTCAGCGTCCGCTTGTCCTTCAATATCTCGCGGTCGGAAATGCAATTGGAAAGCACGCAATGTTTTTTTCGTCTGTGGATCTAACTTACCTGATAGCGGGATTGTTGAATATCCATAAAAATTAAGCGCTTTTTGAATGCGTAACACGTTTGCAGGCTCATTGGCATTACGCCCCGCCAGAAATTTAGTCACGGTTTTAGGATCTGGCCAAGCCCCTATACCATGTTGAGCAAGACGCTGCCATGGAAATGCCTTGCCTGGATCTTGCTTGCGCAGTGGTGCGATATCACTGTGACCAATAATATTTTCTGGAGGAATACTATAGCGCTGCATAATATCTTGGATGAGAGGTATCAATGCCACAATTTGCGCTTCATTGTAAGGAGCCCAATATCGTTTTCCTTTTACATCTTTTTGTAATCCAGCATTGACGATTTCAATCCCAATAGAAGTATCATTCAAACCATTATGGTGTAACCAATAACTTTCACCTGCATGCCATGATTTTAACGACTCAGGAACGAGTTGTAATACAACAGGCTGGCCATTTTTAGTTTCAGGTACACTCGGTATGAGAAAATGGGAGCTCACTTTGCCTTGCGTTAGTGTGGCTATGGAACGCGCATCATCGGAAACGGTGTAGTGAATAATGACATATTGAATGCGCTGACTACTATTTTTTGATGGGTAACGGTTATCGAGATAGTAACCTTTGTTCGAGGCCGAACAGCCTAATAGTAAAAAAGCAAACAATATCCCTATATATTTGAACATCAAACCATAGCCTTACTCTATTATTCATTAAGCTTTATTTAAGCATTGTGTCATCTGCAATACTATCAATTTTCATGCACCAACAACATCACAATGCTTATTCTTTTTAGAAAAACAGATAATAGAAAATGAAATAAATGTTTAAATACATCATGTTAAAACCTTTTTAGCTCATATTAGAAACAAAAAAGGTTTTCTTATTAACGAAAAACATCCTCTTCTATTAAATGGTAGGGAACATTGGAAAAAGTAGAGAGAGAAGCGCCAGAAAAAATTATAATTATGATCACTAATAAGCTCCCCTCCTTAAAATAGAGACATATTGAATTGATTATTCTTATTTCTAGAATTTAATTTTAAGTAGTTACCATAGACATATTTTTTTCGAGTACTATGCAAAATTAATCGTCTAATTCTCTATAACGTATAAGTTATAACCTATTTTTTATACTAGGCATTTTAAAAGGGAATAAATTATTCATAAAATGTTATAAAAAGAAAATAAAAATTATCTTGCTTAGGTTATCGCTAACTCATTTTTTCATACTCAACCTGCTTAGCAATGATTTTAGTAATCTCATTAATATCAATATCTAAAAAAATTACAATTTCAATTAGTTTATCTAAACTCAACTTATTAATACCTAACTCATATCGTGATACTTGCTGTTGGCTCAAATGAATAATCGAACCCAGCTCATTTCCTGATAACCCTTTACTCACTCTAGCCTTACGTAAATGATTACCTAGTAATGCATAAATATTTTTCTTTTTAGCTATATGCATAACCATCTCCTAAATGTAAATAAGAAAAATAATTTAGCTAGTATTATTCATTATAAAATTAATCATAACTATTTAAAATAGTTATGAGCAATCAAAGATAACAAGATTGATAGACAAACATCATTTTTATATACAAAAAAAATGAGGAAAATAATATATGTAAAGTAATCCATTGCTTTATAAAAGTTTTTTTATTTTTATAATTAAATTACATTTCTATATGTTTTTTTTGATCAAATCGATAATTTAATATACTTTTACATTTTAAATGTTACTAGAAATAATTAGTAACTAATCAAAATAATTATCTATTTTTTATTATTAAATAATTTTCACTCTATATGTTAAATTTTTACATACGCAAAAATTGTGTTTTCCCTTTTTTATATCAAAAAACAGATTAATAATTTATCTTATTATTATAATATTCTCTATAGTCAGGCTAATAATCTGATTTCGGCCTAAAAACAACAATCCCGGCCTTCCCTTTTAAGTAATCGTTCAGTTCGATATCAATAACCTGAAGATTTCTACGTAGTGAAGAAGCATTTCTAAATATTGTTTTATTATCTTTACGTATTACAACCCCCACATGACTTACATCTAATCCATCATCCTTTGAATAAACACCAATGTAATCCCCTGACTTTAATCTTAATGCTAAATCATCATCCACATATTTAACTGGAATATAGTTTATTAGTCTACTTTTAACAGGCAAACCTGATATATATCGCTGGTTATAATTTTTCAAATTAAGTTGTTTATTTACCCGAATAAAGTGTGGGCTTATTTCGCTAGTAATATCTACCACAATTGCCTCAGGTTCTTGCACCCAATCAGAGAAAAAATGCCGCCGATGTTTAAATGTAATATTTTGGTTGATATAACGAATATTGATTAAATTTGAAACAAACTGCTCGTAATTGTTAGAACGCTTAAAAGCCTCGATGTACTCTATGAATGTCATACAGTCCATCTCTTTCAAATTAATCACCAATTCTTCAGGTGATAGCGGACTCATATTCAAAGTTTGTTTATTGTAAGGTGTAGTTAAAAAATATCGGGTCAATACATCAATTTTTTCTGCTTGTGACGCATTCTGTAACTGCATTGCCGTTTGTTCATTAAAAACTTCAGTTAAAATTTTATATGACCCCGAAGCTAAGATAACCTCAGCCCTAACAAAATTTGCCAATAACAATATAAATGCAGCTATAACTAGCCTTAACATCCTGCCGCTCTTCTCATGAATACAACCTAACCTTCGACAATCATCTAATTGAATTTTGATGATAAAATCATCAACTAAGCCACTATAGCATGCTTATTTGTCTATTTCCTACCCTGTCCACACCATAATATAAATTTGATTCAGATCACAGATAGCTTCGAATGTTCATTTTCTATATTGCAACTCCTCCGCTTTCATTGAACAATGTTACCGGTAACATTGATGCTATAGTACTAGAGTAAATAACAATAGGCACAACCCAAATTGACTTGCAGTTTGATTCATCTTTTTACTGCACTATGGAGCAATTATCATGAGCGTGACCACCTCTAAAGAGACAAATCCTTCGGTGATCAATAAAGAACTTGATCGCATCACTCAACGTATCATCTCTCGTTCAGTGAAGACTCGAGCTGCTTACCTCAAAAAAATAGAGCAGGCTCGTTGTATGACCGTCCATCGAGCATCACTCGCTTGCGGTAACCTTGCCCATGGCTTTGCAGCATGCCAAAGCGAAGAAAAACAAATTCTTAAAAGCATGACTCGCTCTGATATTGCAATCATCAATTCCTACAATGATATGCTTTCTGCTCATCGTCCCTACGACAAGTACCCTGAACAACTCAAAAAAGCATTATTAGAAGCTGGCTCAATTGGCCAAGTCGCTGCGGGTGTCCCAGCAATGTGTGATGGCGTAACCCAAGGGCAAGATGGGATGGAACTATCGATGCTAAGTCGAGATGTCATTGCCATGTCAACTGCCATTGGCCTATCCCATAATATGTTTGATGGTGCGCTCTATTTAGGTATTTGCGACAAAATTGTTCCAGGCTTAATGCTTGGCGCACTTTCATTTGGTCACCTTCCTGCAATATTTGTCCCAGCAGGTCCAATGGCAACAGGCTTACCAAATAAAGAAAAGGTTCGTATTCGCCAGCTGTATGCTGAAGGCAAAGTTGATCGACTCGCTTTATTAGAAGCCGAAGCCGCCTCTTACCATGGGATCGGCACCTGTACTTTTTACGGTACTGCCAACTCGAATCAAATGATGATGGAGGTCATGGGGTTACATCTACCCGGTGCGTCATTTGTACCACCTGACTCTCCACTACGGGATGCATTAACAGAAGCTGCCGCACGACAAATTACGCGTTTAACTGAACAATCGGGCCAGTACTTACCTATCGGTCAACTGGTTAACGAAAAAGTTATTGTCAACGGTATCGTCGCATTGCTCGCGACGGGAGGCTCAACTAACTTAACCATGCATCTTGTTGCTATAGCAAGAGCCGCAGGGATCATTATCAATTGGGATGATTTTTCCGATATTTCAGCTATTGTTCCACTTATTTGCCGTATCTATCCTAATGGCCAAGCGGATATCAACCAATTCCAAGCCGCAGGTGGCGTAGCTTTGCTTATCCACCAGCTATTACAAAAAGGTTTATTATATAACGATGTCCATACCGTAGCAGGATTCGGACTAGAGCGTTACACCATGGAACCTTGGCTAAATAATGGCCAACTTGAATGGCGAGAAGGCCCTAAATCCTCGTTTAATCCTGATGTTATCGCTGAAATAGAACACCCATTCTCACCTCATGGGGGCACAAAATTACTTTCTGGTAACTTAGGGCGTGCCGTGATGAAAACATCCGCGGTTCCTGAAGAAAATCAAGTTATTGAAGCTCCAGCAGTCGTATTTAACAACCAAAATGAGATTGCATCACACTTTGAAGCAGGTGAGCTTAATAAAGATTGTATTATTGTTGTCCGCTTCCAAGGGCCATCCGCGAATGGCATGCCTGAACTTCATAAACTCATGCCTCCTCTTGGTGTACTTATGGATAAAGGCTACAAAGTCGCGTTAGTTACTGATGGCCGCTTATCCGGAGCATCCGGTAAAGTACCATCTGCAATTCATGTCACCCCTGAAGCTTATAATGGTGGGTTGTTAGCAAAAGTAAAAAATGGCGATATCATTAGAGTAAATGCATTGACTGGAGAATTACAATTACTAGTTGATGAAGAAGAACTCAATAAACGCCAACCCTTCGAGGCTGATTTAACTGCTGAGCGTAGTGGTTGTGGAAGGGAGCTTTTCGGTGCATTAAGAAGACATTTATCAGGTGCCGAAGAAGGTGCTTGTAGTATTGATTTTTAATCTATTTTCATTGAATAGGAATAGAAAATGAATAATTGGAAAATGACCGCTGAAAGCATATTAAAACAAGGCCCTGTCGTCCCTGTTATTGTTATCAAAAAATTAGAACAAGCGGTTCCTCTTGCAAAAGCATTAGTCAAAGGTGGCATTAGAGTGTTAGAAGTCACTTTACGTACGGAGTGTGCTATCGATGCTATTCGCCTCATTGCAAAAGAAGTACCTGAGGCTATTATTGGCGCAGGTACTGTTATTAATGCAAAACAACTCGCTGAAGTTACTAAAGCTGGAGCACAATTCGCAATTAGTCCCGGTTTGACAGATGAATTACTCAATGCAGCAACCAAAGGAGATATTCCTTTAATCCCTGGAATTTCAACTGTTTCTGAACTTATGCTTGGTATGCAATATGGCCTGAAAGAGTTCAAATTTTTCCCAGCGGAAGCCAATGGTGGGGTTAAAGCGTTAAAAGCCATTGCGGGCCCTTTCTCACAAGTCAAATTTTGCCCAACCGGTGGAATATCGCTAGATAATTACCTTAACTATTTAGAATTAGATAGTGTTCTGTGTATTGGTGGCTCTTGGTTAGTGCCTGAAGAGGCTTTGAATTCAGGCAATTATGAAAAAATTACCCAACTTGCTCAAGAAGCTGTACAAGGCGCAAAAAAATAGCATTCCCGAAAAACGACTCAATGCTTGCTGAGTCGTTTTTAATTGCCTTTAATTAATACGCGACTATTCCCATTAGTTGCGTATTATACTTATGCAACCTCACTGAATTTATGGCAAAAACGTAATTCCTCACGATAGGCATAAACATCTTCTACGTGCCCCGCCAAAATTCTATTTTGTAACTTTTGCCAATAATCTGCGGAAAATAAATCTGCATGATATTGTTGCAAGTAATGACGAATTTTCTCATTTTGGCAAATAAAAGAAGCAAACTCTTCAGGGAAAACATCTTGCTCACCAATGCTATACCATGGCTCACTAGATAATTCTTGCTCAGGGTATAATGGTTCAGGAATTTTACGAAAATTCACCTCTGTCATATAACAAATTTCATCATAATCATAAAAAACAACACGGCCATGCCGCGTTACTCCAAAATTTTTAAACAACATATCTCCGGGGAAAATATTCGCAGCCGCTAACTGTTTAATCGCCCAGCCATATTCATTTAATGCATTATGTAATTGCGCGTCAGTGGCATTATCCATATAAATATTCAATGGGATCATCTTTCTTTCCATGTACAAATGACGAATCAATATGTTATCGCCTAAATCTTCAATTTGAGATGGAACCTCTTTCAATAATTCCACCATTAACTCATCGCTGATGGAAAACTTACTAATCACAAAATTTTCAAACTCTTGGGTGTCAGCCATACGGCCAACTCTATCGTGCTCTTTAACCAAACGATAGCATTCTAAAACTCGTTCTCGTGTTACTTGCTTTTGTGGCGCAAATTGATCCTTAATAATTTTAAAAACACGATCGAAAGAAGGGGACGTAAAGACCAACATCACCATTCCTTTAACACCTGGTGCAACGGTAAATTGCTCTCGTGAAAAATTAATATAGGCGAGATATTCTCTGTAATACTCTGTTTTTCCATGCTTTTGACAACCAATTGCCATATATAATTCAGCAATTGACTTACTGGGTAAGATCTCCCTCAACCAAAAAACCAGTGCTGCTGGAAAAGGGGCATACACCATAAAATAGGACCGAGCAAAACCAAATACAATACTGGCTTCATCAAACTCAGTTAAACACGCATCAATATAAATGCGCTGACAATCATCATGGTGAATAGGAAGTAAGAATGGGTGAACCTCATCATTAATATAAATTTTACCAACTAGCCAAGCTGCCTTATTACGGTAAAATAACTCATTTGCAATATGAAAACTGACTTTTTGGGTTTCAATATCAGGAAATTTTGTTTTCAATACATTGATAATACAATGAATATCTAAATCCAAATTACGCCACTTTAGCCTTAGTGGTAACCCACTTAATATTGTGAACAATACCTCCTCTAAATTATTATTAACAAAGTATTCTCGAGCTAGTGGCCTAGGAGAAATAGAAAAACGCCTTGCAGGCTGGGATGTAAAAATAAATAAGTTATCTTGTGTAAGCTCCCGATGCTGAAATAACCGGCAGTAAACTGAATTAAAGAAGCTTTCTGCTATTTCAAACCTTGGGTAATCTGGTAATAAGGTTTTATAAACATTTTTTATTTGAGCCAGTTTATCGGGTGTTAAAGATTGAACTAGCCCCATAAACTGTAGCTGAGCGACAACTAAACCAACATGGTGATCATACAGCTGAATTCTTCTTTTCATCGCATGCTGAATTGCATGCCAATCTGCCTGCTCAAACCTTTCTTGTGCACCTGAGGTTATCTCAAGGAAACGACCATATTGAGCATCAAAACCCTGTAAAATGGTCTGAGCTATAATCTGTTCTGTCGTCAATATCATAACCACTCCTATAAGAATACAGACTTATTTTGAATAAAAAACAGGCACTAAACGTGCCTGAAAAATTAACAGATACAGCTAACCAACAGAAACACCGATTGAAAGGGAAATAATCTGACTAGAATTGCTCTTCTTCAGTCGAGCCAGTTAATGCTGTCACTGATGAAGTGCCCCCTTGAATAACTGTTGTCACTTTATCAAAATAGCCTGTTCCTACCTCCTGTTGATGCGAAGAGAAGGTATAACCTTTATTAATTGCAGCAAACTCACACTCTTGGACTTTTTCAACATAATGCTTCATGCCTTCACCTTGTGCATAGGAATGAGCTAAGTCAAACATGTTGAACCACATACTGTGAATACCTGCTAACGTAATGAATTGGAAGCGGTACCCCATTGCTGAAAGCTCATCTTGGAATCGTGCGATCGTGCTGTCATCTAAATTCTTTTTCCAATTAAATGATGGAGAACAGTTGTAAGCTAATAATTTACCAGGGAATTTAGCATGAATAGCTTCAGCAAACTGTCTTGCCGCTTCAAGGTCAGGTTTTGACGTTTCACACCAAACAAGGTCTGCGTAAGGTGCATAAGCTAACCCACGACTAATTGCTTGCTCAATTCCTGCTTTGGTACGGAAAAAACCTTCAGAGGTGCGTTCTCCAGTAACAAAAGCCGCATCATAAGCATCGCAGTCAGATGTTAGAAGATCGGCTGCATCGGCATCTGTTCTAGCAACCAAAATAGTTGGTACACCTGAAACATCCGCCGCTAAACGAGCAGCAACCAGCTTCTGAATCGCTTCTTGAGTAGGTACAAGGACTTTCCCACCCATATGACCACACTTCTTAACCGCGGCTAATTGATCTTCAAAATGGACAGCCGCAGCCCCTGCCTCTATCATATTTTTCATAAGTTCGAAGGCATTTAATACGCCACCAAACCCAGCTTCCGCATCCGCGATAATAGGTAAAAAATAATCAATATACTCTTTGTTGTCAGGGCCAATACCATTCGCCCATTGAATTTGGTCTGCCCGACGGAATGTATTATTAATTTTCTTAACTACCGATGGTACTGAATCGACAGGGTAAAGTGATTGGTCTGGATACATACTTGATGAAGTATTTGCATCCGCGGCTACCTGCCAACCTGACAAATAAATAGCTTCAATACCTGCTTTCGCTTGTTGTAACGCTTGCCCACCGGTTAAAGCTCCCAGTGCATTTACATAACCTTTCTTTGAACCACCATGTAATTGCTCCCAAAAGCGTTCTGCACCTTTGCGTGCTAAAGAGTGTTCGATATTCACAGAACCACGTAATTTCACTACTTCTTCCGCAGTATATGGGCGAGTAATACCTTTCCAACGTGGTTTTTTCCATTCACTTTCTAATTGGGCAATTTGTTCTAAGCGCGATGTAGTCATGATCCACTTCCTTTATAAGAATATGTAGGGTTTATCGAATTTTCTATTTACTATGCTTAATCTAATAATTGGTATCCGGGGATAGTTAGGAATTCTATAAGTTCATCCTGCGTTGTAATGCGTCGCATTAATTCCGCAGCCTCACGAAAGCGGCCGCTTTGAAAGCGCTTATCACCAAGTTCTTTTTGGATAACCTGTAACTCTTCATCCAGCATTTCTTCAAATAATGCCTTAGTGACTTTTTCACCGGTAGACAATGTTTTACCGTGGCGGATCCATTGCCAAATTGAAGTACGTGAAATTTCTGCTGTCGCAGCATCTTCCATCAAACCATAGATAGGTACACAGCCATTCCCTGAAATCCATGATTCAATATATTGCACTGCAACACGAATGTTAGCCCGCATCCCCGCCTCGGTTCGTTCGCCCTCACAAGGCTCTAATAGCTGGTCAGCCGTAATTTCTTCATCGAAATCACGAGATACATGTAGCTGGTTTTGGTGCCGACCAAGTGCTTGATCAAACACATTCATAACGGTATCCGCTAAACCCGGATGTGCAACCCAAGAGCCATCGTGCCCATTTCTCGCTTCTAGTTCTTTGTCTGCTTTTACTTTCGCTAGAATAGTTTCATTTTCTTGGGGGTCCTTGCTCGGTATAAAAGCAGACATTCCCCCCATCGCAAATGCTCCACGACGGTGGCACGTTTTAATTAATAAGCGCGAATAGGCACTTAAAAATGATTGTGTCATTGTGACAACTTGGCGGTCTGGCAATACTCGGTCAGCATGCTCTTTCAATGTTTTGATATAACTAAATATGTAGTCCCAACGCCCACAATTCAGCCCCACAATGTGGTGACGCATGTGATATAAGATTTCATCCATTTGGAATACAGCAGGTAATGTTTCGATCAGTACAGTTGCTTTGATCGTGCCCCGAGGTATACCCACGGAGTCTTCAGCCAGACTAAAAACATCGCTCCACCATTTTGCTTCCTGACAAGACTCAAGTTTTGGGATATAAAAGTAAGGACCACTCCCTTTTTCTAATAACGCTTGATAGTTATTAAAAAAGTAAATAGCGAAATCAAACAGGCCTCCAGGAATAGGCTTACTTCCTGATAAAACATGTTTTTCATCTAAATGAAGACCACGAACACGAGCAATCAAAACTGCTGGATTTGATTTTAATTGGTAAACCTTTCCATTTTCATTGGTATAAGAAATATCACCGCGGATCGCATCCCTTAAATTGATTTGGCCATCGATCAATTTTTCCCATGAAGGTGAAAGGGAATCTTCAAAATCTGCCATAAATACTTTTACATTGGCATTTAAGGCATTAATAACCATTTTACGTTCAACCGGACCCGTAATTTCGACACGGCGATCTTGTAAATCTTCAGGGATACTTTGAATTTTCCAATCTGATTTTTTTATGGAATCAAATTCTGAAATAAAGTTAGGTAAAGAACCAGCATCTATCTTTTGCTGTCTGACCTCTCTATCTTTTAATAATTTTTCTCGGCGAGGAAGAAACTCTTCAACTAGTTTAGAAAGAAATGCAATAGAATCAATATGTAATACTTGTCTTTCAAACTGTTCAATATTCTTTGTGAATGTTAATTCCGATATAGATAATTGCTGCTCCATCGACCAAACCCTCATTCATCGTTGACTATGAAATAAGCATAAGATCAAAATAGATATAAATCAAAAACGATTTCCATTTTAATTAAAAAGTCAAATATCTTATTGATAATAATGAATTTTAAATAAATTTATAAATTGATTAACCATTCCTTTAACTAGTCAAAAATGTTAAATAGTCGTTAAATCAACTAATTATAGAAAACTGTATTTTTAAAATTTTTCTTTGAAAACAAAAAAAGCAGCTAATAAATAGCTGCTTTCAGACTAACTGTGGCTCCACTTTCTACTATATAAGCTTGATTTAAACTGGTGGAACCAGTAAAAAAACTTATTTTATTGCAATTCTTAAATTTATATTTCTTTTTTTAATCTAACGTTGGTTCCATATTCGTAAGATCAAAAGGTGTGATCTGGTACACATAATAATTCAACCAATTTGAGAACAACAAGTGCCCATGACTACGCCAACTCACGAGCGGAGGGTTGTTGGGATCATCATTTTTGAAATAATTGCATGGGATCTGAGGAGAAATACCAGCATCTAGATCACGCCAATATTCTTGTGCAAGAGTATCTCCATCATATTCAGGATGGCCTGTCACAAATGCTAAGCGTTTGTCTTTTGACCCAAACAAATAAGCACCAGCCTCCTGTGAACTTGCTAAAATCTCTAGGTCAGTATGCTGTCGGATAAGATCTTCAGGAAAATCAGCGTATCGAGAGTGAGGCGCATAAAATGAGCCATCAAACCCTCTAGTTAATAAAGCGTACGGCTCTAACGTATCATGCTGATAAATACCTGATAATTTTTCTTCTCTAGTCCATTTTGGTAAGTCATACAATACCTTTAAAGCCGCTTGTACAGCCCAACAAACGAAAAGGGTTGATGTCACATGTTGTTTCGCCCAAGCTATCACCCTTTCTATTTGTTGCCAGTATAATACGTCATTAAACTCAACCAGACCTAACGGAGCTCCCGTTACAATTAAGCCATCAAAGTTTTGATCCTGTATATCTTCAAAATCACAATAAAAGGTATTTAAGTGCTCCGTTGGGGTATTCTTTGATTCTCGCTGGTCAATTCGTAATAGTTGAATATCAACCTGTAATGGTGTGTTCGACAGCAAACGCAGAAACTGGTTTTCAGTTTCTATCTTTTTCGGCATCAAATTGAGTATTAATACTTTCAAGGGACGGATCTCTTGATGACTTGCTCTTGTTGTTGTCATAACAAAAACATTTTCTTCTCTCAAGAAATTAACTGCCGGTAGTTCATCTGGTAAACGAATAGGCATCATTCATCCCCCCTTTTATCTGTTTATACGTTTAGACTTCTAGAATGCTAAATAATCTAACTAATGTTATCCGTCTTGTCGAGCCTTTCAAGGTTAAATGAAATAATTTCAAGCACTGTAACTTATAGTTTATTTCTAATAATTATATACAGCTATTAACCTTCTTATCTTCAATATATTGTATTAGTGATTACTACTTTTATTTGCCATAAGCTATTAGTAATTATTCTGTGAATAATATCTAAGATACTGTTATTTGATTGGGCTCTTATTCTAGCTGCTATACTGGCTTCCAAATTATGATGACGATTTGAATTCAATTAAAATATTAAACCGAAGTTGTTACGCACTACTTTGCATTTAGAATATCTATTCGTCACACCAATACAACCGCTTATCCCCCATTGCTTCTCCTAACTCCTGCCACCCCACCTTCACCAACAGCCACCATCCCCTTCAACAAGTGAGTTGTTACTTACTACTTTGACTCAAGTGGTGTCATTCATCATCGTGATGGGCAAACACCTAATCCACAGTACTCATTTGATATTTTTAAAGTTATCTTTTCCGCAAAACAACAAGTGAGTTGTTACTTACTACTTTGACTCAAGCGGTATCATTCATCACCGTGATGGGCAAACATCCAATCCACAGTACTCTCGTGATATTCTTAAAATTCCGCTACCCTAAACAATCTGTGAGCTGTTACTCACTACTTTGCATTCACAATATCCATTCAGCGCACCAATACAACCGCTCCCCCTCCATTACTTCTCCTAACTCCTGCCATCTCACCATCACTAGCAGCCACCATCCCCTTCAACAAGTGAGTTGTTACTTACTACTTTGGCTCAAGCGATGTCATTCATTACCGTGATGGGGAAACACCCAACCCACAATATTTATTTGATTTTATTAAAATTCCGCTACCCTAAATAATCTGTGAGCTGTTACTCACTACTTTGCATCACACACTCTCATTAATGATGGTGATAGATAGAGGGGAGCCCCAAGAGTAGCTAAAAAAGATGAAGAGACGTGTAATACATCGTCTAATGAGAAAGTAAGCGATAAAAAAGGAATTAAAATTAGGGAGTAAAGCATTAAGGAACTGAGGAACTAAAGCTTAGGCCCCCCTCCTAATCTCAACACCCACTGTTTTTCTTTTTTTCTCCAAACGCAAAAAAGCCACCCAATGGGTGGCTTTCTCACTAATTTAATGTCTGGCAGTTCCCTACTCTCACATGGGGAGACCCCACACTACCATCGGCGCTACGGCGTTTCACTGCTGAGTTCGGCATGGGGTCAGGTGGGACCACCGCGCTATTGCCGCCAGACAAATTCTGTTTGTTCACGTTTAGCTCAACACACTTTCGGTATTTGCTAAACCTAAACTTCAATCTTGAACAAGCTGCTGTGTCCTTCACCTTCCGGCTTCTCACTTCTCGAAAACAACTCCATCTCTCTAAAACACCTTCGGTGTTGTCAGGTTAAGCCTCACGGTTCATTAGTATTGGTTAGCTCAACGTATCGCTACGCTTACACACCCAACCTATCAACGTCTTAGTCTTAAACGTTCCTTTAGGACCTTAAAGAGTCAGGGAAGACTCATCTCAAGGCAAGTTTCCCGCTTAGATGCTTTCAGCGGTTATCTCTTCCGCACTTAGCTACCGGGCAATGCCATTGGCATGACAACCCGAACACCAGTGGTGCGTCCACTCCGGTCCTCTCGTACTAGGAGCAGCCCCTTTCAATCTTCCAACGCCCACGGCAGATAGGGACCGAACTGTCTCACGACGTTCTAAACCCAGCTCGCGTACCACTTTAAACGGCGAACAGCCGTACCCTTGGGACCTACTTCAGCCCCAGGATGTGATGAGCCGACATCGAGGTGCCAAACACCGCCGTCGATATGAACTCTTGGGCGGTATCAGCCTGTTATCCCCGGAGTACCTTTTATCCGTTGAGCGATGGCCCTTCCATTCAGAACCACCGGATCACTAAGACCTACTTTCGTACCTGCTCGAGCCGTCACTCTCGCAGTCAAGCTGGCTTATGCCTTTGCACTAACCGCATGATGTCCGACCATGCTTAGCCAACCTTCGTGCTCCTCCGTTACTCTTTGGGAGGAGACCGCCCCAGTCAAACTACCCACCAGACACTGTCCGCACCCCGATAATGGGGCAACGTTAGAACATCAAACATTAAAGGGTGGTATTTCAAGGTTGGCTCCATGCAGACTGGCGTCCACACTTCAAAGCCTCCCACCTATCCTACACATCAAGGCTCAATGTTCAGTGTCAAGCTATAGTAAAGGTTCACGGGGTCTTTCCGTCTTGCCGCGGGTACACTGCATCTTCACAGCGAGTTCAATTTCACTGAGTCTCGGGTGGAGACAGCCTGGCCATCATTACGCCATTCGTGCAGGTCGGAACTTACCCGACAAGGAATTTCGCTACCTTAGGACCGTTATAGTTACGGCCGCCGTTTACTGGGGCTTCGATCAAGAGCTTCTCCTTACGGATAACCCCATCAATTAACCTTCCAGCACCGGGCAGGCGTCACACCGTATACGTCCACTTTCGTGTTTGCACAGTGCTGTGTTTTTAATAAACAGTTGCAGCCAGCTGGTATCTGCGACTGGCTTCAGCTCCATGGTAAACACTTCACCTAATGCCAGCGTGCCTTCTCCCGAAGTTACGGCACCATTTTGCCTAGTTCCTTCACCCGAGTTCTCTCAAGCGCCTGAGTATTCTCTACCTGACCACCTGTGTCGGTTTGGGGTACGATTAATGATAATCTAGAGCTTAGAGGCTTTTCCTGGAAGCGGGGCATGAGCTACTTCATCACCGTAGTGACTCTCATCGGAACCTCAGCATGTAGTGAACCGGATTTGCCTAATTCACCTGCCTACATCCTTAAACCGGGACAACCGTCGCCCGGATAGCCTAGCCTTCTCCGTCCCCCCATCGCAATTATCACCAGTACGGGAATATTAACCCGTTTCCCATCGACTACGCATTTCTGCCTCGCCTTAGGGGTCGACTCACCCTGCCCCGATTAACGTTGGACAGGAACCCTTGGTCTTCCGGCGTGCGGGTTTTTCACCCGCATTATCGTTACTTATGTCAGCATTCGCACTTCTGATACCTCCAGCATGCCTCACAGCACACCTTCACAGGCTTACAGAACGCTCCCCTACCCAACGAACGTATCCTTAAACTGACTGCCTGACGTTTCCCCTCGACTTTGTTGGACGCATTGACGTCGCTTCGCTCCGTCAATCGTTTTGATACATTTGAGTATCACTTAATCAGTTTAAGTGATACGTTCGCTGCCGCAGCTTCGGTGCATAGTTTAGCCCCGTTACATCTTCCGCGCAGGCCGACTCGACCAGTGAGCTATTACGCTTTCTTTAAATGATGGCTGCTTCTAAGCCAACATCCTGGCTGTCTGAGCCTTCCCACTTCGTTTCCCACTTAACTATGACTTTGGGACCTTAGCTGGCGGTCTGGGTTGTTTCCCTCTTCACGACGAACGTTAGCACCCGCCGTGTGTCTCCCGTGATAACATTCTTCGGTATTCGTAGTTTGCATCGAGTTGGTAAGTCGGGATGACCCCCTAGTCGAAACAGTGCTCTACCCCCGAAGATGAGTTCACGAGGCGCTACCTAAATAGCTTTCGGGGAGAACCAGCTATCTCCCGGTTTGATTGGCCTTTCACCCCCAGCCACAAGTCATCCGCTAATTTTTCAACATTAGTCGGTTCGGTCCTCCAGTTAGTGTTACCCAACCTTCAACCTGCCCATGGCTAGATCACCGGGTTTCGGGTCTATACCCTGCAACTCATTCGCCCAGTTAAGACTCGGTTTCCCTACGGCTCCCCTATTCGGTTAACCTTGCTACAGAATATAAGTCGCTGACCCATTATACAAAAGGTACGCAGTCACCCTGATAAATCAAGGCTCCCACTGCTTGTACGTACACGGTTTCAGGTTCTATTTCACTCCCCTCGCCGGGGTTCTTTTCGCCTTTCCCTCACGGTACTGGTTCACTATCGGTCAATCAGGAGTATTTAGCCTTGGAGGATGGTCCCCCCATATTCAGACAGGATAACACGTGTCCCGCCCTACTCGTCGAGTTCACAACACTAACACCTTCGGATACGGGGCTATCACCCTTTACTGCCGGACTTTCCAGACCGTTCTCCTGATGCTAATGCTGATTAAGACTCTGGGCTGCTCCCCGTTCGCTCGCCGCTACTAGGGGAATCTCGGTTGATTTCTTTTCCTCGGGGTACTGAGATGTTTCAGTTCCCCCGGTTCGCTTCGTTTGACTATGTATTCATCAAACGATAGTGCAACGAATTGCACTGGGTTTCCCCATTCGGAAATCGTCGGTTGTAACGGTTCATATCACCTTACCGACGCTTATCGCAGATTAGCACGTCCTTCATCGCCTCTGATTGCCTAGGCATCCACCGTGTACGCTTAGTCGCTTAACCTCACAACCCGAAGGTGTCTTCTTACAACGAGTGACTGTGCTTCATGATTTCGACGTTAGTCCGTGCGCGCAATGCTCACGTACGTTAAGTACGCAGCGCTTGCTGTGCGCGGGCTGCCTTGAACTCATGTCGCTCGTCGACTCGATAGTTTAAAGTACACTATTCAAGTTGAGATTTTTGAGAGACTCTCACATTGTTTAAGCGATAAACAATGTGCGTTGTTTTCAATTTTCAGCTTGTTCCAGATTGTTAAAGAGCATAATTGTTAAACCAACTACAATATAATTGGCTTAATCATTATTGGGGACATCGTCTTTCACTCGATATCGGCGCAATTGGCGTCCCCTAGGGGATTCGAACCCCTGTTACCGCCGTGAAAGGGCGGTGTCCTAGGCCTCTAGACGAAGGGGACACGAAAATCACAAAAACTTTTGTGCTTTCATGTAAGTCCTATTCTCTCGAATAAGTCTCCCACGTATAGCCTATTGCTCTACTTTCTATCAGACAATCTGTGTGAGCACTTCACAAAAACACTTCAATGGTAAGGAGGTGATCCAACCGCAGGTTCCCCTACGGTTACCTTGTTACGACTTCACCCCAGTCATGAATCACAAAGTGGTAAGCGCCCTCCCAAGGTTAAGCTACCTACTTCTTTTGCAACCCACTCCCATGGTGTGACGGGCGGTGTGTACAAGGCCCGGGAACGTATTCACCGTAGCATTCTGATCTACGATTACTAGCGATTCCGACTTCATGGAGTCGAGTTGCAGACTCCAATCCGGACTACGACGTACTTTATGAGTTCCGCTTGCTCTCGCGAGGTCGCTTCTCTTTGTATACGCCATTGTAGCACGTGTGTAGCCCTACTCGTAAGGGCCATGATGACTTGACGTCATCCCCACCTTCCTCCGGTTTATCACCGGCAGTCTCCTTTGAGTTCCCGACCGAGTCGCTGGCAACAAAGGATAAGGGTTGCGCTCGTTGCGGGACTTAACCCAACATTTCACAACACGAGCTGACGACAGCCATGCAGCACCCTGTCTCAGAGTTCCCGAAGGCACTAAAGCATCTCTGCTAAATTCTCTGGATGTCAAGAGTAGGTAAGGTTCTTCGCGTTGCATCGAATTAAACCACATGCTCCACCGCTTGTGCGGGCCCCCGTCAATTCATTTGAGTTTTAACCTTGCGGCCGTACTCCCCAGGCGGTCGATTTAACGCGTTAGCTCCGAAAGCCACTCCTCTAGGGAACAACCTTCAAATCGACATCGTTTACAGCGTGGACTACCAGGGTATCTAATCCTGTTTGCTCCCCACGCTTTCGCACCTGAGCGTCAGTCTTTGTCCAGGGGGCCGCCTTCGCCACCGGTATTCCTCCACATCTCTACGCATTTCACCGCTACACATGGAATTCTACCCCCCTCTACAAGACTCTAGCTGACCAGTCTTAGATGCCATTCCCAGGTTAAGCCCGGGGATTTCACATCTAACTTAATCAACCGCCTGCGTGCGCTTTACGCCCAGTAATTCCGATTAACGCTTGCACCCTCCGTATTACCGCGGCTGCTGGCACGGAGTTAGCCGGTGCTTCTTCTGTCGGTAACGTCAATCGTTGTTGATATTAGCATCAACGCCTTCCTCCCGACTGAAAGTACTTTACAACCCTAGGGCCTTCTTCATACACGCGGCATGGCTGCATCAGGCTTGCGCCCATTGTGCAATATTCCCCACTGCTGCCTCCCGTAGGAGTCTGGGCCGTGTCTCAGTCCCAGTGTGGCTGATCATCCTCTCAGACCAGCTAGGGATCGTCGCCTAGGTGAGCCATTACCTCACCTACTAGCTAATCCCATATGGGTTCATCCGATAGCGCAAGGACCGAAGTTCCCCTGCTTTGCTCCTTAGAGATTATGCGGTATTAGCTACCGTTTCCAGTAGTTATCCCCCTCTATCGGGCAGATCCCCATACATTACTCACCCGTCCGCCGCTCGTCAGCGAGAAGCAAGCTTCCCCTGTTACCGCTCGACTTGCATGTGTTAGGCCTGCCGCCAGCGTTCAATCTGAGCCATGATCAAACTCTTCAATTAAAAAGCTTGATGCTCAAAGAATGTCTTACTGACCGTAACGTTCTTTTGTTCGGCTAACTTTGTCGGCTTCGCATCGCTTCCCCTCGCCGTACCTAAGTACTGTCTCGGGTTATCTCTGCTCGCCTTCGCGTTATCCTTCCAAAATAAGCGTTACTACCTTATTTCATATATATGAATTAACGTGTTAGTCACTCTTCAAGACTTAAAATCAAATATTTTTTTGATAGTGTCCTGTGAGTACCCACACAGATTGTCTGATAAATTGTTAAAGAGCGTTGCAGCTTTTCTTTATGAAAACCAACCTTTCGGTCGTTGCTGCGAGGAGGCGTATATTACGTTTTCCTCCGTGAGAGTCAAGCAATTTTTTGCTTTTTCTTTTCAGAATCTCTCGCTGCCGTTTCAGTGTTCATCGCGCTTTGCGTTGTCTTGTTCCCGGTCAGTGGATGCGCATTATAGGGAGTCAGAAAAATCTGGCAACCCCTTTTTTGCATTTTTTTATTCAACTGCTGCATTACACAGCAAAACCCCTACTTATACCGACTTATACACGAAGTTATCCACAACATGAAAATAATTTAAAAATTATCGCGCATTACGCAAACGTTTGCGTTACAATTGGCTCGAAATTTCGGCATTGATTTTGTTTTTATGTTCTGAAATTGTTAGTGACTTATATATTGTTATAGGGAAAGCTGGCCAATTCCGCTTTGCTTTCATCAATAGATATAATAGGTATATAAGAAAAGCTCTTTGAGTTTTTACTGACTGATATTCGTTATTGCCTTATTTATTCAAATCCAAGGGATCTATCTCATGCAACTGCTTCGTCCTATTCGTCGTGCCCTGCTTAGTGTGTCTGATAAAACAGGGGTTGTTGAATTCGCTAAGGCGTTATCTCAACGTGGTGTTGAGCTTCTATCTACTGGCGGTACTGCAAAGTTACTTGCTGAGTCAGGACTAAACGTAACTGAAGTTTCAGATTACACTGGGTTTCCTGAAATGATGGATGGTCGAGTGAAAACATTGCACCCGAAAGTGCATGGCGGAATTTTAGGTCGTCGCGGTACGGATGATGCCATTATGCAACAGTATGATATTGCCCCTATCGATATGGTCGTTGTTAATCTGTACCCTTTTGCCCAAACAGTGGCAAAACCAAATTGCACTCTTGAAGATGCTGTAGAAAATATTGATATCGGCGGCCCAACCATGGTGCGCTCCGCGGCTAAAAATCATAAAGATGTAGCAATTGTGGTGAATAGTAATGACTATCAAACCATCATTGATGAGATGGATAACCACGAAAACTCGCTAAATTGGTCAACTCGGTTTGACCTCGCAATAAAAGCTTTCGAACACACAGCTGCTTATGACAGCATGATTGCGAATTACTTTGGTGAATTAGTTGCCCCTTATTATGGTGATACGACCCAACCTTCTGGCCGTTTCCCTCGCACCTTGAATTTAAATTTTATAAAAAAACAAGACATGCGTTATGGAGAGAACAGCCACCAAGATGCTGCTTTTTATATAGAAGAAAACCCAAAAGAAGCTTCTATTGCAACTGCACAACAAATTCAAGGTAAAGCCCTGTCTTATAATAATATCGCTGATACCGATGCGGCTCTTGAGTGTGTTAAATCATTCGAAGAACCTGCTTGTGTAATTGTCAAACATGCTAACCCTTGTGGTGTCGCTATCGGTGATTCTATTCATACAGCTTATGATAACGCATTCAAAACTGACCCAACGTCTGCTTTTGGTGGCATTATCGCGTTTAACCGTCAATTAGATAAAGAAACCGCTCAAGCGATCATTGACCGCCAATTTGTAGAAGTCATTATCGCGCCTTCTGTTGCTAAAGATGCACTACCTATTCTTGAGACTAAACAAAACGTTCGCGTACTTGAATGTGGCGAATGGAGCAAACCAGTTACAGGATTAGACTTTAAACGTGTGAATGGTGGTTTATTGGTACAAGACCGTGACTTAGGTATGGTTGAAAAGGAAGCGCTACGTGTAGTCACAAACCGCCAACCAACTGAACGCGAGCTAAAAGATGCGTTATTCTGTTGGAAAGTCGCAAAATTTGTGAAATCCAATGCTATCGTTTATGCCAAAAATGATATGACTATCGGTATTGGCGCAGGGCAAATGAGCCGTGTGTACTCTGCAAAAATTGCAGGTATTAAAGCCGCAGATGAAGGCTTAGAAGTCGCTGGCTGTGCAATGGCCTCAGATGCCTTTTTCCCATTCCGCGATGGTATTGATGCCGCAGCTGCTGTTGGAGTAACTTGTGTGATCCAACCAGGTGGTTCTATCCGCGATGAAGAAGTGATTGCTGCTGCAAATGAACATGGTATTGCAATGCTTTTCACTAATATGCGTCATTTCCGTCACTAATTATTAGGAGCCTAGTAATGAATATTTTGATTATTGGTGGCGGTGGCCGTGAACATGCCTTAGCGTGGAAAGCGGCTCAATCCCCTTTAGCAGATAAAGTGTATGTTGCCCCGGGCAATGCAGGCACAGTATTAGAACCATCCCTTGAGAACGTTAATATTTCTGCAACCGATATTGATGGGCTGCTTCAATTCGCCAAAGATAAGCAAATTGGTTTAACTATTGTCGGCCCTGAAGCACCATTGGTTATTGGTGTAGTCGATGCGTTTAAGGCTGCTGGCTTAACTATTTTTGGTCCAACCAAAGGTGCTGCTCAGCTTGAAGGCTCTAAAGCATTTACTAAGGACTTTTTAGCTCGCCATCATATTCCTACCGCGGCCTATGAAAATTTTACTGAGATTGAACCTGCTTTAGCTTACTTAGATAAAGTCGGTGCGCCAATCGTGATCAAAGCAGATGGCCTTGCAGCGGGAAAAGGTGTTATCGTAGCCATGACTCTGCAAGAAGCAAAAGAAGCTGTTCATGACATGTTAGCGGGGAATGCCTTTGGTGATGCAGGACATCGTATCGTGATCGAAGAGTTTCTTGATGGTGAAGAAGCAAGTTTTATCGTTATGGTAGATGGTGAAAATGTCATTCCAATGGCGACTAGCCAAGATCACAAACGTGTTGGTGATGGTGATACTGGCCTAAATACTGGTGGAATGGGCGCTTACTCCCCAGCGCCTGTTGTGACAGATGAAATACATAAACGCGTAATGGAACAAGTCATTTACCCTACAGTTAAAGGTATGGACCAAGAAGGAAACCGCTATCAAGGCTTCTTATACGCTGGATTAATGATTGATAAAGCAGGTAACCCAAAAGTTATCGAGTTTAACTGCCGTTTTGGTGATCCTGAAACTCAACCTATCATGATGCGCTTGCAATCAGATTTAGTTGCTTTATGTTTAGCGGGGGCGAAAGGTGAGCTGGCAGGTAAAGATTCATTATGGGATGAGCGCCCTGCTTTAGGGGTAGTAATTGCTGCGGGTGGTTACCCAGGTGACTACCACAATGGCGATGTAATTTCAGGTTTACCAACCACCGAAGCGGCTGATAGCAAAGTTTTCCATGCGGGTACTCGCATGAAAGATGGAGAAGTCGTGACTGCCGGTGGTCGCGTCCTATGCGTAACAGCATTAGGTAATGATATCGCTAAAGCGCAAGCCAAAGCTTATGAAGTGGCAAAAACCATTCACTGGAATGATAGCTTCTACCGCAACGACATCGGTTACCGCGCTATTGCTCGCATAAAATAATACAAAGCACCAAACCATTTACTGAGCTGATAAGAGGAAACTTTTATCAGCTTTTTTATTGTTGTTTGTACTATCAAACAAGCACTCTAAGGATTTCTGTTCGTAGCTAGACGGCAAGGTGACTAGGCTAAGTCACCGCGGCCAACAATGCTGAAGGTCGAAAGGCTACGAGTTGACGAGCAAAAATATCGGCTCTAAGTATTTCAATTCAGAGCTAGGCGGCAAACGAAGATATCTTAGGGAGCATACATAAGTATGTGACCTAAGTAGCTGAGAGCAGCCAACAACGCTATGGATTGAAAGACGACGAGCGGTGGGTCGAAAGACGACGAGCGGAGATATTACAACGAATCTTTAGAAGGTTGCCAGCGGCAAAAATCCGTGTCAGCCACCATCAAAAGCTGATTCCCCTCAGAAGATTCCAACCACGCTAAATTTAGCTGGGAATGCCACACTTTCGCACGGCTCTGTAACCAATTTTCAGCATAGGGCTCAAAAGTCACTTCGCGTACATCACCTTCACAAGTCGTCACTTTACCTTGTTGCCAGCGACCTTGATAAAGTTTGACGCCGCCAACAATAAGTGCGGTGTTTGTCTCGAGTATACGTTCAGCTTCAAAGCGCCAACGCGTAATTTCATCCGTTGAAAGAGGTGTTTTATAGCCGTCTTGAGTACGCTGCATAAAAATAACCTCATTATTTTTATCGAAGCGTAATTGTTCGGTGATATCACCGTTTTTTTGATTCAAGATTTGGCTGCGAATTTGCCACAGATTGCCTGAACGATATTCAAAGAAATTAACGGAAGTGTCTGTACCTTTATAGGGGCTATAAACCACCATTAAGACCAGAGGCTGGCTTTTTGCATCATTAAGTCGCCACATACGAATGACGCCATCATCGGCAATAAAACCACTTGCACTAAACTCAGGGAGCTTTGGTGCATTAGAAGAACAGGCGCTTAGCATTGAGATAGTTCCCAACACCAGCAACCCTTTTTGAATAAACAAAAGGGGTAGTTTTTTACCCCCTCTGGTGATTCGGCTGTACAATGTTCTTATTTTACAGCTTCTTTCAGTGCTTTACCGGCAGAGAAAGCAGGCACAGTTGTAGCAGGAATCTGGATTTCTGCTTTAGTTTGTGGGTTACGACCAGTACGCGCAGCACGATGGCTAACTTTAAAAGTACCGAAACCGACCAGTTGGACTTGTTCGCCTTTTTTCAGCGTTTCAGAAATAGCATTCAGAGTAGATTCTAATGCTGCTTTTGCCTGAACTTTGGTCAGGTCCGCTGATTCTGCGATAGCATCAACTAATTCAGTCTTATTCATAAATTATCCTTACACAGTGTGTTTATCGTTTGCAAAGCATCGAGTGCGTCGGATATGCCAAATTGACAGCCCCTGATACACGCCCCCGATAGCCACTTCTTCTCGCCCCTAAATGTAGACCAGAGTAGGGGCAAATGTGAAGTCTTAGTACTCAGCATTACTGCGTCAAGTCACGTTTTCGATAATGAAAATGCAAAAATCAGCTTAAAGTAATACCTATATTGCTCACCCCCGCTTCGCGTAGGTCAGATTTTAATCCTTTAATTAACTCTAAGTCGCGCTCTTCACAAGCTGCCAGTAACCGGAAAATGTCCCACTGGATATCCCATTCCTCTTCAACGGCCGGGATTTCTTTGAGTTCTTCTTCTGTCATTTCCCGCCCTGCTTGAGTCATTTCGAGCATGGCAACCGTACGAATGGATGCTTCGCTAACCAATATTGCGTGCTCAAGGGTTTCACCACTCAATTTCGAATGGATAATTTCACCTAACGCAATACAGGCATCAATAGCTGGATACACACCATACACATCGAAATCATCCGCTGATGGGATAATTTCTTCTAATTTTTCTAACTGACTGTCGAAATTGACTTTGCTATCTTTAATGACCAAAGTTTCCCAAACTAAATCAAGGATGGAACGATAAACTTTTGCATCGGCAAATTCAGTTTGCAGACAAAACATCTGAAAGTTGGGATACATTCTTTCACATAAGCTTGCCATGAAAGTCGTGTGTTGCCAGCTTTCTAATTTTTCCAACCTCAAATGAATGGGATTTCTTAACATAATTTCTGACTCATCAATCTTAATACTTCGCAGTTTACCTGAAAATCTGTCAATGCCACATATTTTGCTGATAATTAGCTGATTTTCTCATTCATTCGCTTAAAAAACGTTCGATTTGATGCAATTCCGTCAGCAAAACGCGTCGGTTCTGGCAACCGATAACCTTTTAGACACTGCTTTACCCACTCTAAGGAAGAGGAAAAACCTACTTTATGACCAGGTGAAACATATAATGGTTTGCAGCGTTTTTTGCTCCGCAATACCCAACCGAGTTGATTTTCACCTGCCATTAATGGCTGAACACTTTCGGGTTCTTCACTTAACTCAAACGCATCACCACATAAACGGCTTTTTGCAACGCCAATTGTAGCTATATTAGCTTGTAACCCAAAATGGCAGGCAACACCAAAGCGCCGTGGATGTGCAATCCCTTGTCCATCCACGAGTACTAATTCAGGCTTATTTTGTATTTTTTCCCACGCCGCCATTAACCCAGGGACTTCACGAAAAGAAAGTAACCCCGGTATATAAGGCAATTGAGTCGGTATTCGTGCTATTTGATACTCAACAAGTTCTAACTGTGGCCAAGATAATACAGCTACCACTGCACGCGTAATAGCGCCTTGCTGTTCAAAGCCCACATCCGCTCCACCAATCAGTTTGAGTGGTGGAAGTTCATCATGCAAAATGATTTTTGAAGCTTGGCTAGTTTGTTCTGTTCGTAACCGTTGGGTATCTAAAACCATCATGCGTCCATTGCTTATGAGATTTAATTATTCTTAATCATAGATGATAATGGTGTACTTACAAGATCCTATAAATACACCATAAATCAAGAACATCAATAAATGATAATTATTGATGATATTGGCGGGATAAACGGTGAACAGCATCCACAAATGCACCAGCATGCTCAGGCGGAACATCCTGATGGATACCATGGCCTAAATTGAATACATGCCCTTCACCTTGACCGAAGCCCGATAGAATATTTTGTACTTCTTCTTCTATACGCGCAGGTGGTGCGTACAACATGGATGGGTCCATATTTCCTTGCAGGGCAACTTTATCACCAACACGACGACGAGCATCGGCAATTTCAGTCGTCCAATCAAGGCCTAATGCATCACAACCCGTTGCTGCCATTTCTTCTAACCACTGACCGCCACCTTTAGTGAATAAGGTCACAGGCACACGGCGACCATCATTTTCACGAATTAAGCCATCAATAATTTTATGCATATAATTCAGTGAAAACTGTAAATAATCACGCTTAGTTAATACGCCACCCCATGTATCAAAAATCATCACAGACTGTGCACCAGCACGAATTTGCGCATTCAAGTATAAAATGACGCTATCTGCCAGTTTATCCAATAACAAATGCAATGAATTCGGATCTTCGTACATCATCTTTTTGATTTTGGTGAAGGCTTTGCTACTGCCGCCTTCCACCATATAAGTCGCCAGAGTCCACGGACTACCAGAGAAACCAATGAGTGGCACATTACCGTTAAGGGCTTTGCGTATGGCACGAACGGCGTCCATCACATAACCAAGTTCCATTTCAGGATCAGGGATAGGGATATTTTTTACATCCGTTGCGCTCATAATCGGTTTATGGAAACGGGGGCCTTCTCCCGTTTCAAAATATAGCCCAAGCCCCATTGCATCAGGGATGGTAAGAATATCAGAAAATAAAATTGCAGCGTCTAATGGAAAACGACGTAATGGCTGCAATGTTACTTCACAAGCCAATTCGGTGTTTTTGCACAGAGCAATAAAATCACCAGCTTCCGCGCGTGTTGCTTTATATTCAGGCAGGTAACGCCCTGCTTGACGCATCATCCATACAGGGGTCACATCTACAGGCTGACGTAGCAAAGCACGTAGATAGCGGTCATTTTTTAACTCAGTCATTATTTACTCCATTATTATAAGTGGCCGCCGCAAGTGGCTAAGAGCGAAGTTCATTATTGTATCATGTTAATGATAACAATATCAGCGCTGTGCTATTCGCCCGTTTCATATTCACTTTGACGACACAATGCGACCGTATCTTCAATCAAGCGCCTAGCTATGGTGTCCGCGGGTGGGATCAAAGGCAGTTCATTGTAATGATACCAATTTGCGCTCACCAACTCCTTCGGGTCTACTTTAATATCACCACTCTCATAATCCGCGAGAAAGCCCATCATTAAAGAATGAGGAAAAGGCCATGGCTGTGAAGATACGTAGCGAATATTTTTCACTTTTATATTGCTCTCTTCCATGACTTCGCGCATAACAGCCTCTTCTAGTGTTTCACCCACTTCAACAAAGCCCGCTAATACGGTAAATAATGGATTTTGCGAATGGCGCCGGTGCTGAGCTAATAGAATATGGTCATCACGGCGGATCCCCACGATAATGCAAGGGGCGATCTGCGGGTAATAACGCTCATGACAATGATCACACAAACATGCCCACTCTGTTTCACTATGGCGCATTGCGGTACCGCAATAGCCACAATAGCGGTGAGAGCGATAGAATTCTGCTAATTGCACACCTCGCCCAGCGAGGCGAAATAAGCCTTCATCTTGCGTAGCAACAATACGGGGAGAAGCCATATCTGATGGCATTTTTTCGGCTATCAACCAGACGATTTCCCCTTGCCACTCACCAATGGGTGTTGCTGTTTTTCCTTCTAACAAATAGTCCTTTGCCATACCTCGAGGAATGTCTCCATGAGGTAACCACAAACGCCCGGAAAAACAGATAAACCACCAACCACTTTCTGTTCCTGATAATCTTAACTTATTCATTTTTCACGTCTTTTGTCAGTTTTTATTGTCGATAAAATAAATCTATTAATGACACAATATACTTTTTTGACACAAAGTCATTCAAACGTTTGTTTCATTGTTTTTCTTTAGCAATTTTGACACTTTTTAGACGTTCCATTCCATAAAATGTCTAAAAACTGTCATAAAAGGATCAACTAACTGTCACGTCTTAAAATTAGGATGCTAAGTAACCAATACGGTTCACCGTTCTTCAAAAGTGAGAAAATAATGAAAACTATCGTTCCTGCGATTTTACTATCATTGACCGCATCCAGTGTGACATTAGCTGCCGAGACTAATTTAACAGAATTAATCAATGCAGCGAAAAAAGAAGGACAAGTTTACAGCGTTGGGATGCCTGATACTTGGGCGAATTGGAAAGGAACTTGGCAAGACTTAGCGACACAATATGGGTTGAAACATCAAGACACCGATATGAGCTCCGCCCAAGAAATTGCCAAATTTGCTGCTGAAAAAAATAATGCGACAGCAGATATTGGTGATGTCGGTGCTTCTTTTGGGCCTGTTGCCGTGCTAAAAGGAGTAACTCAGCCTTATAAACCAACAACTTGGTCACAAATTCCTGATTGGGCAAAAGACAAAGATGGCCATTGGGCTTTAGCCTATACGGGGTCTATCGCTTTTATGATCAATAATGATTTAGTAAAAGATGCACCGAAAAGCTGGGATGACCTACTCAAAGGGAAATATAAAGTCACCGTTGGGGATGTTGGAATCGCTGCACAAGCCAATAATGCTGTACTGGCCGCCGCATTTGCCCGTGGTGGAGACGAAAATAACCTAAAGCCTGCCATTGAATTTTTTGCTGAACTCGCCAAACAAAAACGCCTATCCGTTAATGACCCAACTGTCGCAAATATCGAAAAAGGTGAAGTCGAAGTTGGCATCTTATGGGACTTTAACGCACTGAATTACCGTGACCAGATCAATCGCGATCGCTTTACGGTTGTGATCCCATCTGACGGTTCTGTCATTTCAGGTTACACCACAATCATCAATAAATTTGCCAAAAACCCAAATGCAGCAAAATTAGCTCGTGAATTTATTTTCAGTGACAAAGGCCAATTAAACCTTGCTGAAGGCTACGCTCGGCCAATTCGTGCACAATATCTAACATTACCTGACGATATTAAAGCCAAATTATTACCAGAAGAACAATATAAAAATGTTCAGCCAATTAAAAATGCAGATGGCTGGGAAAAATCGTCTCGTAATCTCCCTAAAATGTGGCAACAGCAAGTTTTGATCCACCAGCAGTAATTTAATGAATTGATTTTAGGAAAAATTAATGTCTGAAAAAGTCATACTTGTTGTCCTAGACGGTTTAAGTTATTCAGTAGCCCATCATTGTATGGGCTATCTCAACGGCTTAGTCAAAGCCGACAGCGCAACATGTTACCAATTAGAGTGTGAGCTTCCTTCGATGTCTCGTCCTTTATATGAATGCATACTAACAGGCGTTCCTCCGGTCAAAAGCGGTATTGTGAATAACCAAATTGTCCGTTTATCCCATTTTGACAGCATATTTTCTCTCGCGCGCCTTGCCGGCAAAACGACCGCTGCCGCTGCTTATTATTGGGTGAGTGAACTGTATAACCGGGCACCTTTTGTTGCCTTACGAGACCGTTTCACCCACGATGATTCACTCGCTATCCAACACGGCTGCTTTTATCAAGCAGACCATTACCCTGATGACCATTTATTTGTCGATGCGGAATATTTACGGACTCAATTTAACCCTGATTTTTTATTGATCCACCCTATGAACATAGATGATACAGGGCATAAGTTTGGCTTTGATTCCCCACAATACCGTAATGCAGCACGCCATGCAGATATCATCCTGTCGAATTATATTCCTACATGGATTGAGCAAGGTTATCAAATCCTGATCACTAGTGATCATGGGATGAATAATGATCGTAGCCACGGCGGGACACTTCCTGAAGAGTGTTTAGTCCCATTATTTGTCGTCGGTTCGCAATTTTCTCATCAACCCTGCGATATTGAGCAAACCGCAATTTGTGGAACCATTTGTCGTTTACTTGGTGCCAACTCTCTCGATAAACCTGTTTGTGATGCGCTATTACGAGGAGGTTTGTAATGGCTGATATCCCTGCTCCCTGTGAACAGACATACCAACAACAGGGAAAAACTGCCATGTTGAAAAAACGCTTTGCTCGTTTTCACTGGCGAGCCGCACTGCTACTTTTGCCATTCTTTGTGTTGTTTAGTCTATTCCAAATCGCCCCAATGATTTGGGTGCTCATTAATAGCTTTATCTACGAAGAAACATGGTCATTCGGTAACTATCTTGAAGTATTCAATAATGATTTTTACTTGCAAGCGTTTGAAAACACGTTATGGCTTTCCGTTATTTGTAGTGTGATTGGCTTATTGATTTCCAGTATCACGGCATTTTCCATTTATAAAATGCAAGGGAAAATTCGCCGAATAATGATTTCCTTCACCACCATGGCCAGCAATTTCAGCGGGGTTCCCCTTGCTTTCGCATTCATTATTATTTTGGGCTTCAATGGGGCGATTACCTTACAACTCAAATCATGGGGGATTATCGAAGATTTTAATATATACAGCGCCAGCGGCTTAATGCTGCTATATGTGTATTTTCAGATCCCATTAGGTGTGTTGTTGCTCTACCCCGCCTTTGACGCACTAAAACCGGAGTGGGAAGACGCAGCGAAAACGATGGGTGCAAGTAAGCTAACCTATTGGTTGAAAGTCGCTATTCCAGTGCTTTCTCCTGCTTTACTTGGCACTTTTATTATCCTAATTGCGAATGCAATGGGCGCATACGCCAGTACTTATGCGTTAACGAGTGGTAATTACAACCTTGTGACTATCCGAATTGCCAGTTTAGTTTCCGGTGATTTATTTCTCGAGCCGAATATGGCTGCTGCGTTATCAATGCTACTTATCGCTATCTTAGCTTTTATAACTTCCATCCATCATTGGTTAATCAAGCGGAGCTACCATGCAAAATAATAATGCGATTAGCCCAGCCATAACCAATGGCAATAAATCCTCTGGGTTATGGCTTCATAAATTAGTACTAATCTGTGTTGCTAGCTTATTAGCGCTACCGATTATCGCCACATTTTTGTATTCCATCGCCAGCTCTTGGGGGGCCACTGTGCTACCTGATGCCTTGTCGATTAAATGGTATCTACAATTGTGGCAAGACCCGCGTTTTCTCATGGCATTTGGTCGTTCATTAATAATTTGCTTTGGTACGTTACTGGTTAGCACATTAATTATTTTACCCATGACGTTTGCGGTATTTTATCGGTTCCCCAAACTCAAAGGGATGATGGATTTACTCATTATTTTGCCTTTTGCGATCCCGCCTGTGGTCTCATCGGTGGGCTTGCTGCAAATATTTGCTGATGAACCATTCATGTTAGTTGGCACACCTTGGATCCTGATTGGTACCTATTTCACCATCACGTTACCTTTTATGTATCGTGCGCTTGCGAATAGCTTCCAAGGCATTAATTTGCAAGACTTAATGGATGCTGCACATTTACTCGGTGCCAGTACATTCCAAGCCTTCATGATGATTGTGTTACCGAATATTCGCAAAGGTATGTTGGTTTCATTATTAATTTCATTTTCATTTTTAATGGGTGAATTTGTGTTTGCCAATATCCTTGTGGGAACACGTTATGAAACTTTGCAAATCTATCTTTTCAATATGCGACAAACCAGCGGACACTTCACTTCTGCCCTGGTGATGTCTTATTTTCTATTTACCTTATTGCTGACGTGGTTAGCAATGCGATTAAATCGTTCAGGAGATGAATGATGAGTTATGTTATTGCAGAGAATTTAGCCAAATCTTTTGGCACTAATCAGGTATTTGCTGATATTCAATTTACTATCGAAAAAGGTGAATTTATTACCCTACTAGGGCCAAGTGGTTGCGGAAAGTCTACCTTATTACGCTGTATTGCAGGGCTTGAACAACTTAATCATGGTGAACTTTATATTAATCGCCAGAATGTAACCCACCAAGCCGCGCAACAACGCGGAGTGGGTATGGTGTTCCAAAGTTATGCTTTATTTCCCAATATGACTGTGGTTGACAATATCGCGTTTGGTTTAAAAATGCGTAAAATTGATAGCCAAGCCAGATCTAAAGCAGTCGCTGAAGTGATTGAATTAGTTGAATTACAAGGAAAAGAACAACAATTCCCCCATCAACTATCAGGGGGACAACGCCAACGAGTAGCACTCGCAAGAGCATTAGTGATGAAACCGCAAATTTTGTTACTTGATGAGCCGCTTTCCGCTCTTGATGCACGGATTCGCAAGCACTTACGCCAGCAAATTCGCCAAATTCAACGTGAATTAGGCTTAACCACCATTTTTGTTACTCATGATCAAGATGAAGCGATGATCATGTCCGATAGGATCTTTTTGATGAATAAAGGGCAGATCGTGCAAAGTGATACGGCAGAGAATATTTATACCCAACCAGCAACAGAATTTGTCGCTCGGTTTATGGGCCATTACAACCTTGTTGATTCCGAAAAGGCCAATACGATGTTAGGCCTTAATTTACAAGGTACACTTGCTATCCGCCCTGAGTCTATATATGTCAAAGAAGCGGGGCGCCAATACGGTAGCCATATTTCTCACCCTGTTGATGCCGTGATATTGGACCATCAGTTGCTTGGCAATATTATTCGTTATAGTGTGAATACCCCTGCAGGTGATATGACGGTGGATTTACTTAACCGCTCATCTGAGCGTTTATTTGAACCTGGAACTCGCCTTGAACTTATGTTTAATAAAAATGAAATTCGCACACTTAGTTAATAAGTAGATAGGAATATAATGCAAAACCGACTGGCCATTTTTGACTTAGATGATACGTTAATTCAAGGTGATAGCAGTGTATTGTGGACACAATATCTGTGGGATAAGCAAATCATTAGCGACCCACAATTTGTGGAGGCAGATAAAGCCATGATGGCGCAGTATAATGCAGGCACTTTGGATATGCCGACTTACCTGCATTTTAACCTACAAACCCTCGCCAATGTAAAAGCTGAGCAAGTGGATATCTGGTTGGATGATTTCGTACAAAACGTGATTTTACCGCGAGTCTACCCTGACGCCATTAGAACGATCGCAAATTATCGAGCTAAAAGGATCCCAATTATTGTGATCTCCGCAACCGTTTCATTTATTGTGAAAAAAATTGCTGCGAAACTAGGTGCGGATGTCGCGATGGGGATCGATATCAAACAACAAGATGGTTGCTACACCACAGAGATCGACGGCATTCCAACCTTTAAAGAAGGTAAAGTCAAACGCCTATTAGCTTGGGTCCGTCACCAACCGATCACTGACGCCTATGTGTATTTCTACACCGACTCCGCCAACGATCTCCCGATGTGCCAATTTGCCGATGAAGTATTTATTATCAACGGTGACCAACGCCTAACGCAAGCCGCACTCGAACACAATTGGCCGCAATATACTTGGGGTTTGTAAGCCCAATTTTAATTTCAAACTTGATTTTAATTTTGGTTTTAACTAACTAATCTTTTCAAAGGTTCCTCTAAATTATTCGTGCTAGAGGAAGGAGATAAATAGAATTATCCCGATGAGCATACATAAGTATGTGATTCGGGTAAATCTATGAAATCGACGCACCTATCGCACGAAGAATAACGAGGAAGCACTTATCCCTTGAAAAATAACAAGGAAATAACCTTATTCCATTTTACTTTCCTCTAAATTATTCAAGTGAGAAGAAGGCGGCAAATGAGGATATCCCAAGGAGCATACATAAGTATGTGACTTGGGTAGCCGAGAGCAGCCAACGCACTTATCGCTTGAAGAATAACGAGGAAAGCTTATACTGAAACCTCTTGTCGGAGTGCCTAGCATGCAACGCATCAGGCTGAGACCGTTAATTCGGGATCCGCGGAACCTGATCGGGTTAATACCCGCGAAGGGAACAAGAGTAATCACTCAGCGTCATTTCACCCCATTACATTTGGTGAAAAATTCAGCGCAAGACTTTTTATTACTCCTCCGAACTCCTGACAAGCAACTTTCTTTCGATAAACCCGCTACACATAAAACTGTGATAGCCGTGACAATGTCAGGAAATTGCTATGTCCAATAATACAGAACAAAATATCATCCCTACTGCTGATTTATCGCCACAAGCAGCACCCGCTCGTACCCGTAAAGCTCAACGTGATGCCGCTGAAAATTTTATTAATACCGTTTCTGGCGTTTCGTTTCCTAATTCACAGCGTATTTATTTACAAGGTTCTAGAGACGATATCCAAGTCCCGATGCGAGAAATCCAACTCTCTCAAACCTTGATTGGTGGCGATAAAGATAACCCTCAATTTGAAGATAACGAACCTGTTCCTATCTATGATACATCTGGCCCTTACGGCGACCCAGTTTCTGAATTGAATGTCCATAAAGGCCTTAAAAAAATTCGTGCGCCATGGATAAGTGAACGAGCTGATACCGTACCTGTCGAAAATTTAAGTTCCGATTTTACCCAGCAACGCCTTGCTGATGCAGGTCTTGATCATCTGCGCTTTAACAACCGCCCCCACCCATTAAAAGCCCAAACTAACAAGTGTGTTACTCAATTACACTATGCACGTAAAGGCATCGTAACCCCTGAAATGGAGTTTATTGCAATCCGCGAAAATATGGGGCGTGAACGTATTCGTGGCGAAGTTTTATTGCAACAACACCCAGGCCAAGGCTTTGGCGCAAATTTACCGGAGAATATTACCCCTGAATTTGTTCGCCAAGAAGTGGCGGCGGGTCGTGCCATTATCCCAGCCAATATCAACCATCCCGAATCAGAACCAATGATTATTGGCCGTAATTTCTTGGTTAAGGTTAATGCTAATATTGGTAATTCATCGGTCACCTCATCTATTGAAGAAGAAGTCGAAAAACTGATTTGGTCAACACGTTGGGGGGCGGATACCGTCATGGATTTATCCACTGGCCGTTATATTCACGAAACTCGCGAATGGATTTTACGTAACAGCCCAGTGCCTATTGGTACGGTTCCGATTTACCAAGCGCTCGAAAAAGTAAACGGTGTCGCCGAAAATCTCACGTGGGAAATGTTCCGTGACACATTATTAGAACAAGCAGAGCAAGGCGTCGATTACTTCACTATCCATGCCGGCGTATTACTACGCTATGTACCGATGACCGCCAAGCGCCTAACAGGGATCGTCTCTCGCGGTGGCTCCATCATGGCCAAATGGTGCTTGTCTCATCACCAAGAAAACTTCCTGTATGAGCACTTCCGTGAAATCTGTGAAATTTGTGCCGCTTACGACGTTTCCTTGTCATTAGGGGATGGCCTGCGCCCAGGCTCAATCCAAGACGCCAACGATGAAGCACAATTTGCCGAATTACATACCCTTGGTGAGTTAACCAAAATTGCGTGGGAATATGATGTCCAAGTCATGATCGAAGGCCCTGGCCACGTACCAATGCAAATGATCCGCCGTAATATGACGGAAGAATTGGAACATTGCCACGAAGCGCCATTCTATACCTTAGGCCCACTCACAACCGATATTGCTCCGGGTTATGACCACTTTACTTCTGGTATTGGTGCCGCCATGATCGGCTGGTTTGGCTGTGCAATGTTATGCTATGTCACCCCGAAAGAACACTTGGGATTGCCGAATAAAGACGATGTTAAGCAAGGGCTGATCACTTATAAGATTGCAGCCCACGCCGCTGACCTTGCTAAAGGGCACCCTGGTGCACAGATCCGTGATAACGCCATGTCCAAAGCCCGTTTTGAATTTCGCTGGGAAGACCAATTTAACTTGGCATTAGACCCTGAAACTGCTCGCAAATATCACGATGAAACCTTACCACAAGCCTCTGGGAAAATTGCCCATTTCTGTTCTATGTGCGGACCGAAATTCTGTTCAATGAAGATTTCCCAAGAAGTTCGTGACTACGCGGCACAAAAAGAAGCCGGTATGGAACAGATGTCAGAAGCCTTCCGTGCTCATGGCAGCGAGCTCTACCATGGTGCTGAAATTGTGAACGCAGAGGTGGATGAAAATGCCAAAATTGCCTAGTGCTATATCTATTCCAAATACTATATCTATCCCAAATAGTCCTTTTCCTGCGACCGAACAACGCCTTGGGCTTTACCCCGTTGTGGATTCCGTTGAATGGATTGAACGCTTGCTTAATGCAGGTGTTTCCACCATCCAATTACGCATCAAAGACAAACCTGATGCCGATGTTCGTGATGATATTCAACAAGCGATTGCGCTAGGAAAAAAACATAACGCACGTTTATTTATTAATGATTACTGGCGCTTAGCGGTCGAGTTGGGTGCTTATGGCGTACATTTGGGCCAAGAAGATTTGGAAACTACCGATTTATTAGCAATCCACCAAGCGGGCTTACGGTTAGGAATATCAACGCACGATGAGCACGAACTGGCTATCGCGAAATCCGTGCGTCCTTCTTACATTGCTATGGGGCATATCTTTCCAACACAAACGAAAGAAATGCCTTCTTCGCCTCAGGGTTTAGAAACGCTTAAAGCCATGGTGGAAGCAACGCCTGATTACCCAACTGTCGCCATTGGTGGAATTTCTATTGATAAAGTCCCTGCAGTGCTAGCAACTGGGGTAGGTAGTGTTGCGCTGGTCAGTGCGATTACCAAAGCCGATGATTGGCGCGCTGCAACAGAAACGTTGTTGGATTTAATTGAGCGAAATACTGCCAACTAGCCAATTTTTAATCACATAACTCGCCCTGCTTTATCATCATAAAACAGGGTGAGTGATGATTTAAGGAATTCAATCATGTTAAGTGACCAAGAATTCATGCGTTACAGCCGTCAGCTACTACTCGAAGACATTAGTCCCGAGGGGCAACAAAAACTCAAAAATAGCAAAGTCCTCATTGTCGGCTTAGGGGGGTTAGGCTCCCCCGCGTCCCTTTATTTAACGGGGGCTGGTGTCGGCGAATTGTGGCTAGCTGACCACGATGACTTGCACGTTTCTAACTTACAACGGCAGGTACTTTACGATACCGATGATATCGGCCAGCCAAAAGCCCAGCTTGCCGCAGATAGGCTGCATCGGCTCAATCCATTGGTAAGACCCCATGTTGTCGCACAGAAGTTGGATGTTGAGACTTTAATTCCTTTAGCTGAACAAGTCGATTTAGTGCTTGATTGCTGCGATAACATGGCCACTCGCCATGCGGTCAATACCGCTTGTGTCATGACCAATACAACCTTAGTTAGCGGTAGTGCGGTTGGGTTTGGCGGCCAATTAATGGTACTTGAGCCGCCATTTAGCACCGGTTGCTATGCCTGTTTATATCCAGACCAAGATGAACCTGAGCGCAACTGCCGCACTGCCGGGGTATTAGGGCCTGTAGTTGGAATTATCGGCACGTTGCAAGCACTAGAAGCCATTAAATTACTTGTCGGCCTTCCCTCTTCACTGAGCGGTAAATTGCGTTTATTTGATGGGAAACAGCAACAATGGAATACATTGCAATTAACGCCGTCATTGCAATGTCCAATCTGTCGGGAAGAAACATGCATATCATAATTAACGACCAACCTATGGAATTCGACGCCCCACTGACGGTTAATCAATTATTTTCCACTCTCAACCGGCCAATAGTGGGAACTGCACTTGCTATCAACCAAGTGATCATTCCGAAGAGTCAGTGGGATTCACATCTCATTAATGACCAAGACAATATCTTGTTATTTCAAGCTATCGCTGGGGGCTAATAATGTTAAAAATCGCAGATTTAACTTTTCACTCACGCCTGTTTACTGGAACAGGTAAATTTGCCAGCGCCAACCTAATGCAAGACGCCATTGAGGCATCCGGCAGTCAATTGGTGACAATGGCAATGAAACGTATTGACTTACGTGGGCAAGATGATGGTATTTTACAGCCACTGCAAGAATTGGGTGTGAAGCTATTACCGAATACCTCCGGTGCGAAAAATGCCCAAGAGGCGGTATTTGCAGCGCGCCTAGCTCGAGAAGCCCTCGGTACCAATTGGGTCAAACTTGAGATCCATCCAGATATGCGTTATTTGCTACCCGATCCCATCGAGACATTACTCGCCGCAGAGCAGCTCGTTAAAGAGGGATTTGTTGTATTGCCTTATTGCAGCGCAGATCCAGTACTCTGTCGTCGTTTGGAAGAAGTAGGCTGTGCCGCTGTGATGCCATTAGGCTCACCGATTGGCACAAACAAAGGCTTAGCAACTAAAGAAATGCTCCGTATCATTATTGAACAAGCTTCTGTGCCTGTCGTCGTAGATGCCGGAATTGGTGCGCCAAGCCATGCGGCAGAAGCCATCGAAATGGGTGCCGATGCCGTTTTAGTCAATACCGCAATCGCGGTAGCGAAGCAACCGGTACTTATGGCAAAAGCGTTTAAACTCGCGGTCGAAGCCGCTGAATTGGCCTATCAAAGTGGGTTAGCTGCACCGAAGCAACAGGCGCAAGCGTCCAGCCCATTGACCCGTTTTTTAGGGGCCTTATCATGATCCCAAGTTTCCAAGAACGCTTACAAGCACTGGATTGGGACGATACGACACTGCGGATAAACAGTAAAACACCTGTCGATGTGGAACACGCTTTGGCGACAGATATACTCACACTCGATGATTTTATGGCGCTGCTTTCCCCTGCTGCCCGTCCCTATATTGAGCTGATGGCACAAAAAGCCCAGAAACTCACCCGCCAACGCTTTGGCCATGCTGTTGGCTTTTACGTGCCACTTTATTTATCGAACCTATGCGCAAACGATTGTACTTATTGCGGTTTCTCGATGAGTAATAAAATTAAGCGAAAAACGCTAAATGACGCTGAAATCATCAATGAGTGCGAAACCATTCGCAAAATTGGTTTTGATAGCTTATTACTGGTTACAGGGGAGCACCAAAGTAAAGTGGGTATGGACTACTTCCGCCACACATTCCCCATCATTCGCCCTTATTTCAGTTCGTTAATGATGGAAGTGCAGCCACTAAGCACAGATGAATATAAGGAGTTGAAAACTTTGGGGTTAGACGGTGTGATGGTTTATCAAGAAACCTACCATGAGCCCACGTATCAACTACATCATCTCAAAGGTAAAAAGCAGGATTTTCACTGGCGCCTAGCCACTCCAGAACGTTTAGGAGAAGCAGGTATAGATAAAATCGGCCTTGGCGCGTTAATTGGTTTATCAAACAGTTGGCGTACCGATTGCTATATGGTTGCAGAACATTTGTTGTACTTACAGCAATACTACTGGCAAAGTCGTTATTCTATCTCTTTTCCTCGCTTGCGCCCTTGTGCAGGTGGCGTTGAACCAGCATCACTGATGAATGAAGCCGAATTAGTGCAATTGATTTGTGCTTTTCGCCTACTGGCGCCGAATGTCGAGCTTTCACTCTCAACCCGTGAATCACCTTATTTCCGTGATCACGTGGTACCATTGGCAATTAACAACGTCAGTGCCGGCTCAAAAACCCAACCGGGGGGCTATGCAGATACCAAAGAAGAGCTAGAACAATTTTCTCCAAATGATAACCGCAGTGCCGCTCAAGTCGCACATGCCCTTGTGCAAGCCGGTTTACAGCCCGTTTGGAAAGATTGGGATAGTTATTTAGGCCGTTAAATCTTGCGGGCTAACGCGATGTTAGCCCGCAAGTAACGATCAGTAAATGAATTCATATATAGTTTAATATCATTCATACTGTGCTACTAATCATAAAATATGAGCAATACTTATTGCCATCACTAGGAAAAAATCAATCATATTTTTAACTTTTTGTATTAATTACGTATTATATTCTTATTACGTAACATTATAAATATAAAAACTTAATAGAACATTACTTTATTGTTCTATTAAGTTATAACACCATAATAAAAGATATTTCAAAATCCATTACCTTTATACCATTATTCCACATAGAAAAAATTTACTATAGGAATATTTAATATGGGACACCCAAGTATTTATCCTTCAGGAACTACTATTTTCAATAAAGAAAAAACATTTAGTGGTTATACCCTTTTTAACGCACCTGGAAAAGGTGCGCTATTAATTGATATGAATGGTCGAGAAGTGCATTTATGGCAAGGAGTTGATGGTTTTCCTAATAAAATTTTACCTGGTGGATATTTATTTGGTAGTCATGGTTTGCGATCACCTAAATATGGTGTTCAAGATCAAGTTGATTTAGTTCAATTTGATTGGGATGGTAACATTATATGGTCATTCAATAAATTAGAAAGAATACAAGATCCCAATCAAGAAATAATATGGATGGCAAGACAACATCATGATTTTCAACGTGATGGAAACCCAGTTGGTTATTACTCTCCTACATTAACATCACAAACCCATAGCGGAAATACTCTAATACTATGCCATAAGAATATTTACAAACCTGAAATATCAGATAAATGGCTACTTGATGATATTTTTATCGAAGTAGATTGGCAAGGTAATATTATCTGGCAATGGGCATTTAGCGATCACTTTTCAGAATTAAATTTCAGCGAAGAAGCTAGAAATGTTTTATATCGTAACCCAAATATGCGTAGTGCTGGTGGAGGCATGGGAGATTATCTACATATTAATACCATGTCTCGTATAGGACCAAATCTACATTATGATCATGGAGACGAACGTTTTCATCCTGATAATATTATTTGGGATTCTAGAGAAGCAAATATAATCGGAATAACGAGCCGAAAAACTGGAAAAATAGTTTGGCAATTAGGGCCCGATTATAACGACAAACAAGTTCATCATCTTGGTTGGATTATCGGACCTCATCATGCTCATATTATACCTCATGGCCTTCCAGGAGCAGGAAATCTGTTAATTTTTGATAATGGAGGCTGGGCAGGTTATGGAACACCAAACCCTTCATCTGTATATGGCTTAAAAAATGCATGGCGAGATAGTTCTCGAGTATTAGAAATAAACCCAGTTACTCTCGAAATTATTTGGCAACATGATGCAGAAAAACTAGGCTTTGCCGCTCCCATGGATTCAAGTCGATTCTATAGCCCATATGTAAGTAGCGCTCAGCGTCTACCAAATGGTAATACTTTAATTACCGAAGGCTCAAATGGGCGATTGATTGAAATAACAGATGAACATGAGATTGTGTGGGAATATGTCTCGCCTTACTGGCGAGAAGGAAAAAAACGCAATAATATGATCTATCGTGCTTATAGAATCCCTTATGATTGGATCCCTCAATTAGATATACCTGAAGAAAATAGCATAGCACCTATGGATGTCTCTCAATTCCGATTACCAAATGCAGCTCCTAAAGATACAATTACAGGAGTGTATATCGAAGGAATAATAAAACATAAAGTTTCAGATGATGATATCTTATGTATTGCTCGAACTAGAGATAATCATCCCTCTAAAAAATCTGATACCTTTTTCTTTTCCGATAACATATATGAAATAGATAGTAAAACATTCGACTCAATTATTAATGAAAATAAAAATAATTTGATATTCTTCGGTACTAGTTGGTGCAATAAATGTAAAGTATTGAGTGAGTTATTACCTTCATTAGTAAAACGTTACTCAATCAATAAAATCAATTATCTCTCTGTAGATAATTCTGTTGAAATCCTTCAAAAGTATTCACTTAGAAGCATACCTATTATTGCAGTTTCAAATAATGGGAAATTAGTGGATAAACTCGTTGGATTACAGGATACAACAACATATGTGAGTTTCCTCAATCAATATTTCGACAAAATAAGTTGAGGCTTATATATCATGTTGAAAAACAGTTTTTTCTTGCTTCTACTTCCAGTTATTATTTTTACAACTTGGTATATTACAACAACAGTTGGAGGTGTTTCTCCTGTTATTTTTCCATCTATTCCACAAGCATGGCATTCTTTGAATTTCCAGCTATATTCTGGGCAATTATGGCAAGATTTATCAATTAGTTTATCCCGAGTATTAATAGCCTTTTTTATCGCTGCTATTTTTGCTTTTTTTCTTGGTATTATCATGGCATTGTCGCTACGAACAAACCAAATTTTCAACCTAACATTAAATGCTATACGTCAAATTCCTCCACTAGCATGGATACCATTATTGATTTTATGGTTTGGGATTGGTGAAGTAACTAAAATTATTCTTATTATAAAAATTGCCTTTTTCCCTATCTTACTAAGTACTATCAATGGAATACAAACGACACCTATGACTTATATTGAATTAGGTAATCTTTATCAATTCAATATCTGGCAAAAATTACGAAAAATTTATATTCCATCACTACTTCCCAACCTATTTACAGGTTTAAGGCTTGCAATGGGGTTATCTTGGGCAACAGTTGTTGCAGCAGAAATGATCGCAGCTAACTCGGGTATTGGCTATCGCATCAATGATGCCCGGATTATGCTAGATTCCCCAGTCGTTATAGTGGGTATTCTTGTTATCGGTATAGTCGGTTTATTATTAGATAAAATTTTATTAATTATATCTTATTACCTTCTGCCATGGTTAAGAAGAGAAAGGAGATAGATATGCTGTCAATCAAAAATGGATTTAAAAACTTTACTATCAATAATAAATTACTTCCTGTTTTAGAAGATATTAACCTTCAAGTTCAACAAGGTGAATTTGTTGCTATCGTTGGCCATAGTGGTTGTGGGAAAAGTACTTTACTACGCATAATTGCAGGCTTAAACCAATTCAATAGTGGAAGTGTACTATTTAAAAATAAAGAGATAACCAAACCAAATATAGAAAGAGGAATGATTTTTCAAGAAAATAGGCTTCTACCTTGGTTAACAATTGCCGATAATATCGCTTTCGGATTAGACCATATAGATAAAAAAACGAAGAAAATTCTAGTTGAAAATTATTTAAAACTCGTAAATTTGACTGAGTTTGCTAATGCTTATCCCAAACAACTCTCAGGAGGAATGGCACAACGTGCAGCAATTGCCCGTACCATAATCACCCAACCTGAACTATTGTTATTGGATGAACCGCTTGGTGCACTTGATGCTTTAACCAAAATTGAGATGCAACGAGAGATTTTATCTATCAAACAAGAAAAGCAACTGACGATGATTTTAGTTACTCATGATATTGAAGAGGCAATATATTTGGGAAATCGAGTAATTATAATGTCATCCCGCCCTGGAAACATAAAAAAAATAATTGATATTAATCTTCCTTATCCACGAAATCGAGGCAGTTCTGATTTTGCATATTATAAAAGAATTATTCTTCAAGAATTTTTTGATAATTCTGCAGAACTTTTTGCAAGTGAATATGAAATCTAGAAGGAACATATCATGGTATTATTAAATTATATCAAATTTCCTATTATAGTATTAATTTCGTTCATTTTAGTTGGTTGTGGGGATGAAAGTCTACCTGACAGTAAAAATAATGAAAAAATTGTTCGTATTGGTACAGCAGATAATAATGGTCGTTTAAGTGGTTTGCTCGGTTTAGCAAAACAGCTAGGATATCTTGAAGAAGAGCTACAAAAAGTTGATTACCAATATTCCATTTCTGGTTTTGCAGGAGCAGGGCCTGCCGTCAATGAAGGCCTAGCGACAAATGCCATTGATATTGCTGTTTATGCTGATTTTCCAGGAATTATAGCCACATCGAGAGGTGTACCCTTAAAATTAATCATGTCAGAGGATTCTTCCATCAATGCCAATATCGCAGTAAGAAAAGATAGCAATATTCACTCATTAGCTGACCTTAAAGGCAAGAAAGTTGCATTACCACGAGGAACGTATATGCAACGGTATTTCACGCTATTTATTGAACAACAAGGGTATAAATTATCTGACTTCAATATTATTCAAATGACAAATGATGCTGAATCCGCATTATTAAACGGAGCAATTGATGCGATGGTATGGACTGAGCAAAGTACCGCCCGTTTGGAAAATAAATCCCCAACGATTACAACACTTTATTCAACCCGTACTGAACCTGAACTCTCAGGTATTTCTGTTATCGTAGGGCGAGAAGCATTCATAAATCAAAATGAGAATGTGATTAAAGCAATGAGTATTGCTTTATTAAAAGCAAGTAAATATGCGCAAAACAATCCCGATCAGGCAGAAATTTTACTTGCTAAAGAAAGCGATACTAATGTTGAAATCATTAAAAAAATACATGATTTTCATAGTATAGATAGTTTTTCTAAACGCTATTCCGTTAATATTACTGATAATGACATCAGTAAGTTAAAGCAAACTCAACAATTTTTGATTGATAACAAAATCATCACTAAGCCTATTGATATAAAAAATTGGGTTTATACTAAAAAATAAACGCCCAAATGAAACCATATCCCTTTTTATTTCTTTTCTAGCAAAGATTTTTCTTCATCTTTGCTTTTTTTATCAAAATATTAAGCAATGTTATCCCACTTGATCGTATTTTCTAAAATAAGTGCCAATATAATGCCCATGAGTAACCCATTACCTAGTAAAGAACTAAACATTGTTGGCAAAGAATTTAATACCGCAGCAGGTGCTGACATCAAAAAGATGCCAATAAAAATAGGTAATGCGAGGCGATAAATATTACGTGCATTCAGTTTCATATCCGCAAGAAATGAAAATGAAGAAAATAGCAGCGGCAAATAAGTCGCTAACATAACCGCGCTACCAATGGCTAACGGCAAAGAGCGGAAAAATTGAGTCAATACCGCAATACCCCCCACACATAAGAAAATAAGGCTGCCAATAGTAAAAGAGATACGTGAACTGTCTTTTGTTTGAGTAATTAGACCAATAGATGAGACAAACGGTGAAAAAGGCACTACGCCTATCGGCGCTGCTAATATTGTTACAACCCCTGACATCATAAAACTACGCCGATATAAGGATTTAACGGGTAATGAATTGGGATAAAAAACATCAGTTCCTCGCATCGCTCCAAACGTATTGGATGTGTTTAATATTCCAGCCAAAATCGCTGTCAGCACAATACTTATATTGATTTCATCGGATCTACCTAATGGAAATAACACCCATTGCCCTGATGAAACAGGTGATATCGTGCTGCCAAATAACCCACTATAAGCAAGCCATCCGGTAATTGTTCCAATCAATAATACATATTTACTGATACTCATAGGTAAATAAATGATCATTGCGATGACAAATATCAGTACTGCGAGGGCTAAAAAGAAGACAGGATAATTAACTGTAATATTTTCACTGCCAACACCAAATGGTAGTCCTAACATCCCTTTTAAAAAAATAGTGACCAGTTGAGCACCAAGTAAAAACATAAACACCACAAGCACTCCCGGCTTGAACAAACCAGCTAACCAACCACCAAGACCGCTTAAACCAATAAAAATGGTAATAATCCCAGACAGAAAAATCCCTATAGCCAAGCTCCATCCTATCGTCTCAAGAGAAGTTCCTTGCATAGATTCTGACAAGGTTACGGTTAAAATTGTTGCCCACCACAACCCTGTCGGCCCTTCCATTACTGAGCGCTTGTGCCCTAAGAATGCTTGCAATAAACAAGCCAGAGCTGTTAATAAGAAAGCATATTGGGTAATAACAAATGTAGTTTGTGGTGATAAATGAAAAGCGGACTGTAACGTCGGAGGAATAACAACCGTATTACAAAAGATAAAAAAGAACCATTGAAAACCTGAGATAATGTTATTTTTACTTATCGTAAAATTAGGCATATTGGTTCCTTGCTTCATATTTATGTATACATTTGCATGTTTTAAATTTGATTTTTTATCAAACTATGCAAAATAAATGGTATTGTTAATTTTATCATGACAAAAAAATCACTTGTATACCATTAAAACACCGCTTATTTTACAAATATGAAATTTACGATATTTTTCATTCATTAATCCAATTTATATATCTATAGTTAAACGCCCATAAAAACAACAACATACTTCAAAACCAAAACAACAAAAACCTCTCATATTTGATAATAAAAACACCAGTGAGTGGTCACTTATCTTATAAAAACAACAATATGCACTATTAAACACCATTCTGGATTTTATATATATTGATAAAATAAAAAATATAAAGAATGAAAATATTATTTAAAATAATATCACTGAGCTATAAACCATGTATTTATAAACAGATCTAAGATAAGGAGGGAAAAAATGTTTCTAACTAAAATAAAACATTTTTCATCTTTAATATCAATAAATTAACAACAAAAAAAACTGAAGAGGATAACAACGTTCATTCTAATCCATTATTCAAATAATGCCACTATTAATTATCAATTTTATATTCTCACTAACATTTCTTAGAAAAATTCAACAGGTCTGATATTCAGAATATCTTTAATTGTGATACAAGAATAATACTGTGAAATTAAATTACAGCCACAGATATAACTAATGTAAAATGCATTCTATAAGATGCTGGGGAATAAAAAGAATGAATATTGTTGAGCGGTTTATTTCTTATACCAAAATTAACACCACCACTGATAGGGAAAAGGGTGCGGCAGGAATTATGCCTTCCTCAGAAGGACAACGCGTCCTTGCGAAACAGCTGGTCCAAGAGTTAGAAGCTCTGGGCGTTGAAGATATTAAGCTGCGTGACACAGCTATTGTCACCGCAACTTTGCCTTCCAATCTTGATTATGATGTCCCAACCGTCGCTTTCTTCGGCCATTTAGACACTAGCGCAGAACAAACCAATGATACTAAAGCACAAATTTTGCCATACACCGGTGAAGATTTATGCATGAATAAAGAGCTTAATATTTATCTACGTAAGAGTGAGTTCCCTGAATTAGTGAATTACATTGGTGATGACATAATTGTCACTGATGGAACTAGCCTATTAGGTGCTGACGATAAAGCAGCAATTGCCTCTATCATGGATATGCTGCAATACTTTAAGCAAAATCCAGAAATTAAGCACGGCACCATTAAAATTGGTTTCGTTCCAGATGAAGAGCAAGGCCTCCGTGGCGCAAAAGTCTTTGATGTTAAAGAGTTTGGTGCTGATTTTGCCTATACCTTGGACTGCTGCGGTATCGGTGAACTGGTGTATGAAAACTGGAACGCAGGTGATGCCGAAATCATCTTTACGGGTAAATCGGCTCATCCAATGTCCGCAAAAGGCAAACTGGTTAACTCATTATTAATGGCACAAAAATTTATTGCCATGTTACCGGGTGGTGAAGCTCCTGAGTATACCGATGGACGCGAAGGCTATTATTGGGTGAAACAAATGTCAGGTAACAGCGCCCGTACTCTTTTAAAAATGGATGTGCGTGATTTTACCGAAGACGGCTATCGCAAACGTATGGCTTTCTTAAAACAATTAGCAGAGAGCTGCGAAAGCCTTTGGGGAAGCGAAAGTGTTGTTTGTAAGCTATCAGACCGCTACTCTAACGTTTACAATAGCCTACAAGGTGATAACCGTTACCCTATTGATATTGCCGTTGATGCCTACCAAGCTTGTGGTATCACACCAAAAGTCATTCCTATGCGTGGGGGTTATGATGGAGCTGCATTATCGCAAAATGGATTGCCTTGCCCTAATATCTTCACAGGCGCACATAACTTCCATTCAATCTATGAATATTTACCCGTTAAATCCCTACATGCCGCCAGCGATGTATTAAAACAAGTGGTACAAATCACCGCAGAACGCTTCAAACCAGGAGCTAAAGCATGATCCCAATTCTAACGGTTCTGATTATCGTTGTTTTGGTTGCGCGATTTATTTTGAAGGGGTACAAAGCTGAGCCAGTACTATTAATCGCTGGCTTAGTATTGATGATATTCACCCTAGCCCTTGGTTGGGGTCCTATCCTCCCTAAAAATGTCGCCACCACCGGTATCACTTGGCTCGACCCATTTGAAGTCATGCGAGATTTATTCAGTAGCCGCGCAGCGGATCTCGGTTTAATGATCATGGCATTGATGGGCTTTGCGCACTATATGGACCATATCGGTGCCAATGAAGCGGTAGTACGTGTTGCAACTAAACCACTGAAAAATATGCGTTCACCTTATGTACTGCTATTTTTCTCTTTCTTGCTGGCAAGTATCTTGCAATTAGCTATCCCATCAGCAACAGGCTTAGCAGTGTTGTTAATGGGGACCATGTTCCCAATTATGATTGGTTTGGGATTATCACCTGCTTCTGCGGCTGGGGTTATCGCAACTTCTCTTGGGGTGGCTTATACACCAACCGCGATTGATGCCATTCGTGGTGCGAAAGCGGTCGATATGTCTGTCGTTGAGTATGTGCTTTACTATCAAGGGCCAGCGGCATTAGCCACTGTATTGGTCGTCGGTATTACCCATATTTTCTGGCAACGTCACTGTGACCGAAAACAAGGTTTCGTACCTGAAATTGGTAAAGCCGTTCAGTCACATGAAAAAGAAGAAATTACTAAGTCAGTTCCTGGATATTATGCACTTCTTCCTATGCTCCCCATTATTATGGCAGTAGGAACGTCCAATTTGTTCTTTTCCGGTATTCACTTAGATGTTGTGACTATCGTGCTGATTGCGATGGCCATTTGCATGGTGATTGAAACACTTCGCGTACGTAATTTTAAAGCGGTTTGTAATGGCTTCCAAACATTTCTAAATGGTATGGGTCATGCATTCAGTAATGTGGTCGGCTTATTGGTTGCCGCTGGAGTGTTCGCTCATGGTATTAAAGTCAGTGGAGCAATTGACCAACTGATTTTAGGTGCTGAATCCGTCGGTTTGCCACCATTTGCCATGGCGATTGTGTTCGCACTCGTCACACTTGCCGCTGCTATTATTATGGGTTCAGGTAATGCGCCATTCCTCGCGTTCGTTGAGTTAATTCCACAAATTGCACATAGTATGGGCGTTAACCCTATTGCAATGATTTTACCAATGCAACAAGCCTCACACATGGGCCGAGGTATGTCCCCAGTCGCGGGGGTAATCATTGCCGTATCCAGTGGTGCAAAACTGCAGCCATTTGATGTGGTAAAACGAACCGCCGTGCCGCTGATGGTAGGTTTTGTGGCTCACTGTGCGATCATTGGTATTTTTTACTAATTACTATATTTATCATTCACATAATTAAAGCGGGAAATATTCCCGCTTTTACTTTTTCTAGCTAACCAATTCTAATGTTTACACTGACAATCTGAGTGGTCATCATGCTTGGGATCAGGGCAGCAAGAATCTATGGTCTTTTTTATAATATCAGACAATGTATTCACAGTATTTATAATGAGTGGCAAGTTTTCACAGACAGAATCACACTCTGAAAGCCTTCGATCTGGTTTGGCTGGTGGTATTAAGCTATCACATAATATTTCCTGTAAAACCAACGAGAAATTTGCAATCCCTGTGGTGTAAATGTACGCACGTCCGTCGGTTTCTTTGGCTAGTCGTTCATACTCCCTCGTCACGTTATCTCTATCAGCAAGAGTCGGAAAACGATCTAGATTTGTTGGGCTATCATCCGGTGTACCTTGGTAGGTATACACCTTAATTCCTCTTTCTTGGGCGACAGATATGGCTTCATTATTTTTTGCAATCGCAGCACGAGTAAGAATTCCACCGCCACCTTCCATCCCTTCATCACCCAGCACAAAAATAGCCCTACGCGCATCATCTCGCCAATCAAAGTGTTTACTAATATCAATAACCGCACGACATAAATCTTCTTTATTTCCAGCATGATCTCGTCCATCGGATTCTTTTGTCAATGGCAGTTTAATTTTGACCCCTTTAAGGCTCCAGTTGGCAATTTACAATTGACCCCATTGACTACACTTCAGACACGATTGGCGCAATGCCTATTTTACGCTTATCCTTTAAACGATAACTTTCACCGCTAATTTGAATCACATGACAGTGATGCAATAATCTATCTAACATCGCAGCTGTCAATGTTGTATCATGGGCAAATGCGCTTGCCCATTGACTGAAGGGCAAATTACTAGTTAATAACGTACTTCCTTTTTCGTACCGCTTGGCTATTACGTTGAAAAAGAGATTCGCTTCTTCTCGCCCAAAAGGTAAATAACCAATTTCATCAATAATTAGGAGCTTGGGACTTATCACAACCCGTTGTAAGTAGGATTTTAATTTACCTTGATTATGTGCGGTTCCCAGTTGTAACATTAAATCTGCTGCGGTAATAAATCGCGTTTTTATATTCGACATAATCGCTTTATAGCCGAGAGCTATCGCTAAATGGGTTTTTCCAACACCGCTCGGACCCAGCATAACAACGTTCTCATGACGTTCAATAAAACTGAGACCTGATAATTCAATTAGTTGGGATTTAGGAACACCGCTAGCAAAGTTAAAGTCATATTCCTCAAGCGTTTTGATGTTAGGTAACCCTGCAAACTGCAAGAGTGTCGCCTTAGTACGCTGCATCTTAGCATTGATTTCCTCAATCAGAAGTTTTTCAATAAAGTCAGCATACGACCCTTCTTGTTCAAGGTGTTTTTCAGCAATCCTAGGCCAGCTTTCAGGTAATGCGTAGAGTCCTAGTTGGCGACAAGCATCAGCAATACGTTCAGATTGTAAATTCATAATGTTCCCTGCAACAGTTGATCATAGACGCTAAGCGGATGCTGTAGGCTTTCAAATGGCATCGGTGTCATCTTTATCTTCTGATAGCTATCAATATTGCCAAACTTTATCGGCAATGGCAGTAAGGCATTCTGCTCTGTGATTAAGCGTTGGTTCGGTATTTCACCTGTCGTACCGTGGACTCTTGCATTGGCAACTTGAGTTAACCAGTAACCGACATAACCATTTGCAGTTTGGACATCCAGTTGTAACTCTGACATCCTTAATGTTGCTTGTAATGGCACAACAAAGCTTGATTTTAGGTAACGGTTAAAACGTTCAACTTTCCCCTTTGTTTTGGCTCGATAAGGGCGACAAACGGTCAGGTTAAAACCATAATCCTGAGCAAGAGATAAAAGCTTAGGATTCCAACGATGCTCTCCTACTCGGTAAGCATCACGCTCAAGGATGATCGCCTTTGCGTTATCAAAAAGAATCTCATGAGGAACACCGCCAAAAAACTCGAAGCTACGGACTAATCCATCAACCCATGCATCGGTTCGTTCATTGTCATAAAAATGAACATAACTGGCTCGAGAGTAACCTAGCGTTGCAACAAACGCCTTTAATGCCTGTTTACCTCGCCGAATAATGGTAAAATCAACTTGCAACTGCTTTCCTGGCTTTGTTTCAAATCGTACAAGAGGTTCTGGCAATGCTTTAGGTTTTAAAGTCGCTAGATATCCACTTAATATTCGACGTTTTCCTTGATATCCCAAAGCAAGAATTTCTTCATAAAGAACGGATGCCGGTATCCAATCAGGATGAGCCGCATCAATCCGAGACTGAATATAGTCTTTAAATGGTTCTAGTTTGCTTGGACGATGAGTTTTACGCTGATAAACAGGTTTAGTATCAGTACGTTGCAAATACTTTTTAATCGTATTACGCGCTAGACCTGTTTCACGAGCAATCCTTTTGATCGACTTCCCCTGTTGTTTGAGAACTTTTATTGTCACAACCTTCTCCTGAGTTAACATTGAAAAGCGGCCTCACAAGTAAAACCGCAATATTACGTCAGGGGTCAAAATTCAATTGCCAATATGGGGTCATTTTTACACTGCCAGTAACACTTTAAACGGTAATCTTGCTTGTAGATCCCTTTCGTTCGCACCGATCTTAATTAAATATTCACTGGCAGATTGATCAAACTTCGTATTTGCCCAAGTCCCTTCGATACCTAAAAATGTCGCCCGAAGGTGAGATGGACACTTTGCTGATGCCGCCTCAATCGTCGCATCAATCTGTTTACTTAAATCCCCTGCTTCATCAGACATTGAGCCACTAGTATCAATAACAACAACTAAATCTAATGCAATTTGCCCATTTCCCGTCACTATCTGAGATGTATTTATGGCCCCTAATGAGTCTGATAATATTCCATGATAAGCCGAGAGATTAGCTTGATTCACATCAACCTGTTCATTTGTCTTTTTTTTATCCATCGCATATTCCTATTAAATAATTTAAAAATAATTTTTATTACCGTTTATTTTTAGCCAAGCAATTTATTATTCATTTTTTTTACTGCTGGATATATTTTAAAAATAGAAATACGCGTTACATATTCAGATAAACCTAAGACATAAAAAAAGCCAGTACCTTTCGGCACTGGCTTTTGTCAGGCGTTTTACAGTGAAATCAGAAATTAGTTCTGGTTGTCACTGCTAAAACCTGCATTTAACAGCTCAGCTAAGTTTGCTGTTGCTTCGTCTGCACTGACTTGTGGTGCATCCACAACATCGTTCAGATGACGGCGGCGGATACGGTCTTGGTGATACGCAAAACCAGTACCTGCTGGGATCAGGCGTCCAACAATTACGTTTTCTTTCAGACCACGTAATTCGTCACGTTTACCCGCAACTGCGGCTTCAGTCAGTACGCGTGTCGTTTCTTGGAACGATGCTGCTGAGATAAAGGATTCTGTTGCCAGAGATGCCTTAGTAATACCCAACAGGTCACGAGCAAAGTTCGCTGGAATTTTGCCTTCTTGTTCCAGTTTACGGTTAGAAACTTTAACACGTGAGTACTCGACTTGTTCACCTTCGAGGAATTCAGAACTTCCTGCATCCGCGATAGTCACTTTACGCAGCATCTGACGAACGATAACTTCAATGTGTTTATCGTTAATCTTAACGCCTTGTAAGCGGTAAACTTCCTGAACCTCGTTAGTGATATAACGCGTAACAGCATGGACACCACGCAGACGCAGAATATCGTGTGGAGATTCTGGACCATCGGAAACCACGTCACCACGTTCAACGATCTCACCTTCGAACACGTTGAGTTGACGCCATTTAGGGATCATCTCTTCGTACGGATCGCTACCATCTAATGGTGTGATAACCAGACGACGTTTCCCTTTGGTTTCTTTACCAAACGAGATAATACCGCTGATTTCAGCCAAGATTGCAGGCTCTTTCGGACGACGTGCTTCGAACAAGTCAGCTACGCGTGGTAGACCACCCGTGATATCTTTAGTACCCACAGATTCTTGTGGAATACGCGCTAAGGTATCACCGACGTTGATTGCGATGCCATCATCTAACTGAACAATTGCTTTACCCGGTAAGAAGTACTGAGCAGGCATGTCCGTGTTAGGAATAAGAACATCGTTACCATTTGCGTCAATAACACGTAGTGCAGGACGCAGGTCTTTACCACCACTGGTACGTTCCGCAGTATCCAGAACAACGATTGAAGACAGACCGGTTAATTCGTCAGTCTGACGCGTCATTGTTTGGCCATCAAGCATGTCAGAGAAGCTGATAATACCCGATACTTCACTGACAACTGGCATTGTATGTGGATCCCAGTTCGCAACAGTTTCACCGCCCGTTACTGCATCGCCATCACCTTTCGTCAAGTGCGCACCGTAAGGGACTTTATAGCTTTCTTTCGTACGACCGAATTCATCAATCAGACGCAGTTCTGTATTACGTGAAGTAATAACCAGTTTGCCTTCTGAGTTCGTAACGAATTTAGCGTTAACCAGTTTCAGGGTACCTGTGTTACGGACTTGAATGCTAGATTCTGCCGCCGCACGAGATGCCGCACCCCCGATGTGGAACGTACGCATCGTTAACTGTGTACCCGGCTCACCGATTGACTGTGCCGCGATAACCCCGATAGCTTCACCTTTATTGATGATATGACCACGAGCAAGGTCACGACCATAACAGTGAGCACACACACCGAAGTCAGTTTCACAACTTACAACTGAACGAACTTTAACGCTGTCGACTGAGTTAGCTTCTAACAGGTCACACAGTTTTTCGTGCAGTAATGTATTACGTGGAACCAGAATGTCTGCCGTTCCTGGGATCAGGATATCTTCTGCAGTCACACGACCCAATACACGCTCACGCAGTGGTTCTTTAACGTCGCCACCCTCGATAACCGGAGTCATCAGGATACCTTCGTGAGTTCCACAGTCGTCTTCAGTTACCACCAAGTCCTGTGCAACGTCAACTAAACGACGTGTCAGATAACCGGAGTTCGCTGTTTTCAATGCGGTATCGGCAAGACCTTTACGCGCACCGTGCGTAGAAATAAAGTACTGGAGAACGTTCAGACCTTCACGGAAGTTTGCCGTGATTGGTGTTTCGATGATTGAGCCATCTGGCTTAGCCATCAGACCACGCATACCGGCTAGCTGACGAATCTGAGCTGCAGAACCACGAGCACCGGAATCGGCCATCATAAAGATACTGTTGAAAGAAACTTGTTGTTCTTCGACGCCATCACGGTTAATAACCGCTTCAGTCGACAAGTTTTCCATCATCGCTTTAGCAACACGTTCGTTTGCCGCTGCCCAGATATCGATAACTTTGTTGTAACGTTCGCCTGCTGTAACCAGACCAGACTGGAACTGTTCCTGAATTTCTGCAACTTCAGCTTCTGCTTCGGCGATAATTCCAGCTTTTTTCTCTGGAATAACCATATCATCGATACCAACTGATGCACCAGAACGTGCCGCATAGGCAAAACCGGTATACATGATTTGGTCAGCAAAAATAACAGTAGGCTTCAGGCCCAGAACACGGTAACAGGTGTTCAGCATTTTAGAGATCGCTTTTTTACCTAACGCTTGGTTAACCAATTCATAAGGCAGACCTTTCGGTACGATCATCCATAAAATTGCACGACCAACAGTGGTGTCAACTAAACCAGTGTTGATTGTAATGTTACCTTCCGAATCTTTTACTTCTTCAGTGATACGGACTTTAACGCGGGCATGCAGTGACGCATGACCTGAACGGTAAACACGCTCAGCTTCTTTAGGACCGGCTAATACCATGCCCTCGCCTTTCGCGTTTACGCAGTCACGTGTCATGTAGTAAAGACCCAATACAACGTCCTGAGAAGGAACGATGATCGGCTCACCACTTGCAGGTGACAGGATGTTGTTGGTTGACATCATCAACGCACGTGCTTCTAACTGAGCTTCCAGAGTCAGAGGAACGTGTACCGCCATTTGGTCTCCATCGAAGTCGGCGTTATATGCCGCACAAACGAGTGGGTGCAATTGGATAGCTTTACCTTCGATAAGAATAGGTTCGAAAGCTTGGATACCCAGACGGTGAAGTGTTGGTGCACGGTTCAACATGACTGGGTGTTCACGGATGACTTCATCCAAGATATCCCAAACAACCGCTTCTTCGCGCTCAACCATTTTCTTCGCAGCTTTAATGGTTGTAGCCAGACCACGTAATTCTAATTTGCCATAGATAAATGGTTTGAATAACTCAAGAGCCATTTTCTTCGGCAGACCGCACTGATGCAGGCGCAGGTATGGACCTACGGTGATAACAGAACGACCTGAGTAGTCAACACGCTTACCAAGTAAGTTCTGACGGAAACGACCTTGTTTACCTTTGATCATATCTGCCAAAGATTTCAGAGGACGTTTGTTAGAACCAGTGATTGCGCGACCACGACGACCGTTATCTAACAGGGCGTCAACCGCTTCTTGCAGCATACGTTTTTCGTTACGTACGATGATGTCTGGCGCAGCCAGATCCAGAAGACGTTTCAGACGGTTATTACGGTTGATTACGCGACGATACAGATCGTTCAGATCTGATGTTGCGAAACGACCACCATCCAGTGGAACTAATGGACGCAGATCCGGTGGTAATACTGGTAATACGTTTAAGATCATCCACTCTGGTTTGTTACCAGATTGAATGAATGCTTCCAGCAGTTTGATACGCTTGGTCAGCTTCTTACGCTTAGTTTCAGAGTTAGTTTCATTTAACTCTTCGCGCAGCGTTTCACACTCGTTCTCAAGATCGAGGTTTTTCAGCAGGCCTTGGATAGCTTCCGCACCCATTTTCGCATCAAATTCGTCACCGAACTCTTCCAGCGCATCTAAATATTGCTCTTCTGTCAGAATTTGTGCACGCTCAAGGCTAGTCATACCGCCTTCAACAACTACATATGATTCAAAGTACAGAACGCGTTCAATATCACGCAGTGGCATATCGAGCAGCAAACCGATACGGGATGGCAGTGATTTTAAGAACCAAATGTGTGCAGTCGGAGATGCAAGTTCAATGTGACCCATGCGCTCACGACGGACTTTGGTCTGTGTAACTTCTACGCCACACTTCTCACAAATCACACCGCGGTGTTTTAAACGTTTGTACTTACCGCACAGACATTCGTAGTCTTTTACTGGCCCGAAAATACGCGCACAGAAAAGACCATCACGTTCAGGTTTGAACGTACGGTAGTTAATGGTTTCTGGCTTTTTAACTTCACCGAATGACCATGAACGGATCATATCAGGTGATGCCAGAGCAATCTTGATAGCATCAAACTCTTCGGTCTTGGTTTGCGCTTTCAGAAACTTTATTAAGTCTTTCACAAAATGCTCCTGTCGGAGTTAGACCTGTCAGGTGAGTGTTCAAAGACACTCTCCCCAAATCCCAGTGCTTACATGTGCCGGAAAGCAAACTTTCCGGCATAAAACGAATTACTCGTCTTCCAGCTCGATGTTGATACCCAGTGAACGGATTTCTTTCAGCAATACGTTGAAAGATTCCGGCATACCAGGTTCCATCTGATGGCTACCATCGACGATGTTTTTATACATCTTCGTACGGCCGTTAACGTCATCCGATTTAACTGTAAGCATTTCTTGAAGAGTATAGGCTGCACCGTATGCTTCCAGTGCCCACACTTCCATCTCCCCGAAACGCTGACCACCGAACTGCGCTTTACCACCCAGCGGTTGCTGAGTAACCAAGCTGTAAGAACCTGTTGAACGGGCATGCATCTTATCGTCAACCAAGTGGTTCAGTTTCAGCATGTACATGTAGCCGACAGTAACTTGACGCTCAAAACGCTCGCCAGTACGACCATCGAATAATGTAATCTGACCTGAAGTCGGCAGACCGCCCAGTTTCAGCAGTTCTTTGATTTCTTTCTCTTTCGCACCATCAAATACTGGTGTTGCAATTGGCATACCTTTTTTCAGGTTCTCAGCCAAACGCATAACTTCTTCGTCAGTGAAAGTGTTCAAATCAACTTTCTGGCGTGGATCATCACCTAAATCGTATGCTTTTTGGATAAACTCACGCAGTTTGGCAACTTCTTCTTGCTGTTTAAGCATAGCATTGATTTTCTCACCAATACCTTTCGCTGCCATCCCTAAGTGGGTTTCCAAAATCTGACCGATGTTCATACGTGATGGTACGCCCAGCGGGTTCAGAACGATATCAACTGGGTTACCGTTTTCATCGTAAGGCATGTCTTCAACTGGGTTGATTTTTGAGATAACACCTTTGTTACCATGGCGACCCGCCATTTTATCACCCGGTTGGATCTGACGTTTAACAGCCAGATAAACCTTAACAATTTTCAGTACACCCGGAGCTAAGTCATCACCTTGAGTAATTTTACGACGTTTTGCATCGAGTTTTTTCTCGAACTCAGATTTCAGTTCGTCATACTGTTCAGCTAATTGCTCTAACTGGTTTTGCTTCTCTTCGTCTGCTAAAGATAACTCTAACCAACGGTCGCGAGGCAGTTTGTCCAGTTTTTCAGCTTCAATTCCGCCGTTAACCAGTACAGAACGGATACGTGCAAACAGGCCAGCTTCGAAAATACGCAGCTCTTCTGTTAAGTCTTTCTTCGCATCACGTAACTGAGTTTCTTCGATCTCTAATGCACGTTTGTCTTTCTCTACACCGTCACGGGTAAATACTTGTACGTCAATAACCGTACCAGATACACCATTAGGAACACGTAAAGAAGAGTCTTTAACGTCTGATGCTTTTTCACCGAAGATAGCACGTAACAGTTTCTCTTCTGGAGTCAGTTGAGTTTCACCTTTAGGTGTTACTTTACCAACCAGAATGTCGCCGCCTTTCACTTCCGCACCAATATACACGATACCGGATTCGTCAAGTTTAGACAGAGCAGCTTCACCGACGTTTGGAATATCTGCAGTGATTTCTTCAGGCCCTAATTTAGTGTCACGAGACACACAAGAGAGCTCTTGAATATGAATAGTTGTAAAACGGTCTTCTTGAACAACACGCTCAGAAACTAAGATGGAGTCTTCGAAGTTATAACCATTCCATGGCATGAATGCCACGCGCATGTTTTGACCAAGTGCTAATTCGCCGAGGTCTGTTGAAGGACCATCCGCTAACACGTCACCACGTTCAACAGGTTCACCTAAAGATACACAAGGCATCTGGCTAATACAGGTGTTCTGGTTAGAACGGGTATATTTAGTCAGGTTATAAATATCGATTCCAGCTTCGCCTGGGTACATCTCATCTTCGTTAACTTTGATAACGATACGAGAAGCATCAACGTACTGAACCGAACCACCACGTCTTGCAACAGCAGTAACACCAGAGTCAACCGCTACTGCACGTTCCATACCTGTACCAACTAATGGTTTGTCGGCACGTAAAGTAGGAACCGCTTGACGTTGCATGTTCGCACCCATCAATGCACGGTTGGCGTCATCGTGTTCAAGGAATGGGATCAGTGACGCACCAACAGAAACAACCTGTTGAGTCGAAACGTCCATATATTCAACCTGTTCACGGCTGAATAAGCTTGATTCACCTTTGTTACGGCAAGTAATCAGTTCTTCAACAAAGCTACCATCATCACCTAAAACGGTGTTTGCCTGAGCAATGATGAAGTTACCTTCTTCAATTGCAGACAAATAATGGATTTCGTCTGTTACTAAGCCATCGCGGACTAAACGGTATGGGGTTTCTAAGAAACCGTACTCATTGGTCTGTGCATAAACAGATAATGAGTTGATCAGACCGATGTTTGGACCTTCAGGCGTTTCGATTGGACAAACACGACCGTAGTGAGTTGGGTGAACGTCACGTACTTCGAAGCCCGCACGCTCACGAGTCAGACCACCTGGGCCTAACGCAGAGATACGACGCTTGTGCGTAATTTCAGACAGCGGGTTGTTCTGGTCCATAAATTGGGACAGCTGGCTGGAACCAAAGAACTCTTTAACTGCGGCTGAAATTGGTTTCGCGTTGATCATATCTTGTGGCATTAATGCATCGAGGTCGCCCAGAGAAAGACGCTCTTTCACTGCACGCTCAACACGAACCAGACCGACACGGAATTGGTTCTCTGCCATTTCACCAACGGAACGAATACGACGGTTACCTAAGTGGTCGATATCATCCACTTCGCCTTTACCGTTACGGATATCGATGAGTTTACGCATAACATCAATGATGTCTTCTTCACTCAGGATACCTGAACCTTCGATTTCTTCGCGGTTCAGTGAACGGTTGAACTTCATGCGACCTACTGCAGACAAGTCGTAACGATCTTCAGAGAAGAATAAGTTATCGAACAGGTTTTCAGCGGCTTCACGGGTTGGCGGCTCACCAGGACGCATCATGCGGTAGATTTCTACCAATGCACTCAGACGATCGTTAGTTGGGTCAACACGAACGGTTTCAGAAATGTAAGCACCATGGTCTAAGTCATTGGTAAACAATGTTTCGATTGTTTTATGACCAGACTGGCTCAGACGTGCCAACATATCTAAAGAAAGTTCCATGTTCGCTGCACAAATCAGCTCACCAGTACTTTCATCAATATAGTCTCTAGCAACGACTTTACCTGCGATATATTCAACAGGAACTTCGATGCTATTCACTTCTTCTTTTTCTAACTGACGAATGTGACGTGCAGTGATACGGCGGCCTTTTTCTACATAGACTTTACCGTTCGCTTCGATATCAAATGAAGCTGTCTCACCACGTAAACGCTCAGGAACCAGCGTCATCATCAGTTTATTATCACGGATTTGGAATACAGTTTTTTCGAAGAACAGATTTAAGATTTCTTCGGTATTGTAATCCATTGCACGCAGAATAATGGTCGCAGGTAATTTACGGCGACGGTCAATACGTACAAACAGGTTATCTTTCGGGTCAAATTCGAAATCAAGCCATGAACCACGGTAAGGGATAATACGTGCGTTATATAGCACTTTACCTGAAGAGTGTGTTTTACCTTTATCGCTGTCGAAGAATACACCAGGACTACGGTGTAACTGAGAAACGATAACACGCTCAGTACCGTTGATAACGAAAGTTCCGTTTTCAGTCATGAGTGGAATTTCACCCATGTAGACTTCTTGTTCTTTGATGTCTTTAACAGTTCCTTCCGGTGCTTCACGCTCATAAACGATGAGACGCAATTTCACACGTAAAGGCGCAGAGTAAGTTACACCGCGAATTTGACATTCTTTAACATCAAAAACAGGCTCGCCTAAACGATAGCTGACATATTGTAATTCAGCATTACCGCTGTAGCTCTGAATTGGAAACACAGAACGGAAAGCTGCTTCCAGCCCATTCTGGCCATCTGGATCTTGCTCGATAAACTTCTGGAACGAGTCAAGTTGGATAGAAAGGAGATAAGGTATGTCCAAAACTTGTGGACGCTTACCAAAGTCCTTACGGATACGTTTTTTCTCGGTATAGGAGTAAACCATAGGTTTCCTCAGCTCGTTGATCAGTGACCCAAGTGGTTAGCTCTTAGTATAAGAGACTGAACCGCAACGCGTTTTTTTATAAGAAACGGAAAATGAATACTTTCCTTAATACTCATTGCTATTACTCTTAAATCATTTCATTGCGTTGCCATTGCTACCGAGCTACCCGAGCGGGTCGTAGCGAAGAACACAGTATATTAAGTCGTCAATAGAAAGAAGTATTGGAGGGTTGTTGTTAACATTAAAACTGCGTGAAAAGCTGTTAACACCCATCACGCTTTACAGCGCAAAAAGGCTGGTGATTAAAAAATCACCAGCCGTCAGCCTAATTAGATTAGGCTGCGTTCTTGCAATTGAACTTATTTAAGTTCAACAGAAGCGCCTGCTTCTTCAAGAGATTTTTTCAGAGCTTCAGCTTCGTCTTTGCTCGCGCCTTCTTTGATGGTCGCTGGAGCAGACTCTACCATATCTTTAGCTTCTTTCAGGCCAAGACCGGTTGCGCCACGAACTGCTTTGATAACTGCAACTTTGTTACCGCCAACAGCTGACAGTACAACGTCGAATTCAGTTTTTTCTTCAGCAGCTTCAGCTGGGCCCGCAGCAACAGCAACAGCTGCAGCAGCAGAAACGCCGAATTTTTCTTCCATCATAGTAATCAGTTCAACAACGTCCATTACAGACATTTCTGCAACTGCATCAAGGATTTGGTCTTTAGTGATAGACATAACAAGTGTTCCTAAAATTCAGAAATAGTTTATACGTTAAAAAGCAACGAAGGAAAGGGCTTATGCAGCTTCTTTCTGATCGCGCAGAGCAGCCAGAGTACGAACCAATTTGCCGGCAGCGGCTTCTTTCATGGTTGACATCAGGCGTGCGATTGCTTCATCGTAAGTTGGGAGAGTTGCCAGACGATCGATATCTTTCGCTTGGATTAACTCACCTTCAAAGGCCGCAGCTTTAATCTCAAATGCTGGATTCGCTTTCGCGAACTCTTTGAACAGACGAGCGCCAGCGCCCGGGTGTTCGTTAGAGAAAGCAATTAAGGTTGGACCGACAAACACGTCTTTCAGTACATCGTAAGAAGTACCTTCAACAGCACGACGGATCAGTGTGTTACGAACAACACGGATATAAACGCCTGCTTCGCGACCTGCTTTACGCAGTTCAGTCATTTTTGCTACAGTTACGCCGCGTGAATCAGCAACAACTGCAGAAAGCGCGCCTTTGGCTACTTCGCTGACTTCAGCAACAATCGCTTGTTTGTCTTGAAGATTTAGTGCCATTAGCTTCTTGCTCCTGGATTAACCGGGAAAACCCGGGACTCACATCACTCAAACACAACATTATGTAAGAGCGCTAAAACACGGTGAGCAGAATAGAATCCAGAATTAAATTCTAGGTATCTCTGTCACCGTCTACGCAGGTAAATTAAGTAGCTATTATAACTAATAAACCACACCTGCGGTCTTGGACGGGGTCTGGAAAGGCCAGACTCCATACCGAAATTCGTGGTTTGTTGGATACATTTTGTGTACCCAACAAACTCAAGGCGTCAAATTTTATACAAATTTGACGCAAAGGTAAAGCCTAATTACCAATTAGCCGAAGCTATAGCAATTAAACTGTCGCTGACAGACCAGCTTGGTCAACAGCAACACCTGCACCCATAGTGGTGGACAGGCTAACTTTCTTGATGAAAACACCTTTAGCAGAAGCTGGTTTTGCTTTTTTCAGCGCGATCAGCAGTGCTTCTAAGTTTTCTTTCAGTTTGTTAGCGTCGAAATCAACTTTACCGATAGTGGTGTGGATGATTCCGTTTTTGTCATTACGGTAACGAACCTGACCTGCTTTAGCATTGTTAACTGCTTCAGCAACGTTTGGAGTTACAGTACCAACTTTCGGGTTTGGCATCAGACCACGTGGGCCTAAAACTTGACCTAATTGGCCAACAACGCGCATTGCATCTGGAGAAGCAATAACAACGTCAAAGTCCATTTCACCAGCTTTGATTTTATCAGCCAGATCTTCCATACCTACCAGTTCAGCACCTGCAGCTTTAGCAGCTTCAGCGTTTGCGCCTTGTGCGAACACAGCAACGCGAACTGAACGGCCAGTACCGTGTGGCAGCACAGTTGCACCACGAACGTTTTGGTCAGATTTACGAGCATCGATGCCCAGGTTGATAGCTACGTCAACGCTTTCTACGAATTTAGCAGTTGCTAATTCTTTCAGCAGTGCAACGGCTTCATTGATGTCATACTGTTTAGTTGCATCAACTTTTTCACGGATATTGCGCATGCGCTTAGTCAGTTTAGCCATTGTCTTAGTCCTCCACTACCAGGCCCATGGAACGAGCAGTACCTTCAATTGAACGCATCATTGCGTCAACATCAGCACCAGTCATGTCCGCAGCTTTAGTTTCAGCGATTTCGCGAATCTGAGCAGAGGTCACTTTACCAACTTTGTCTTTGTTCGGCTTACCTGAACCAGACTTAACGCCAGCTGCTTTTTTCAGCAGAACTGCTGCAGGTGGAGTTTTGGTAACGAAAGTGAAAGAACGGTCTGCGTAAACAGTAATAACAACAGGAATTGGTAAACCTTTTTCCAGGCTGTCTGTTTTTGCGTTGAACGCTTTACAGAATTCCATGATGTTAACACCTTGTTGACCCAGTGCTGGACCAACCGGTGGACTTGGGTTCGCCATACCAGCTGCAACTTGCAGCTTAACGTAGGCTTGAACTTTCTTAGCCATGATATTTCCTCTAGATGGGTGATAGCGCCTTACGGTTTGCAAGGCTCCCCGTTACATTAAACATGCCCCGCACATTAATTTGCGCCGAACATAAAAACAAAAGGCGCGAAATTGTAGTCAAATTTCACGCCTTTTGCAAGTCAGTTTTGTCATTTAGATTAGGCTTTTTCTACTTGACCAAAATCCAATTCGACTGGAGTTGCACGACCGAAGATAGAAACAGACACTTTCAAGCGGCTCTTTTCATAATCAATTTCTTCAACCACACCGTTAAAGTCAGCAAACGGACCTTCGCTAACACGAACCATTTCACCCGGTTCAAACAGTGTTTTCGGACGTGGTTTATCACCAACTTGTTGTAAGCGGTTCATGATAGCATCAACTTCTTTATCGCTAATTGGCGCTGGACGATCTGACGTTCCGCCAATGAACCCCATTACACGCGGTACACTACGCACTAAGTGCCAAGAGTCATCATTCATGACCATTTGGACTAAGACATAGCCTGGGAAGAATTTACGTTCACTCTTACGGCGCTGACCGCTACGGATTTCAACAACTTCTTCTGTTGGAACCATAACTTCGCCAAAAGAATCTTCCATAGCATGTAATTTGATATGTTCACGTAAAGATTGTGCTACGCGACCTTCAAAACCAGAGAATGCCTGAATGACATACCAGCGCTTTTTAGGTGAATCGGACATTTAGAATAACCTCAGGCTTGTAATAAATGAAACTAAACGCACCAGGATACCATCTAGTCCCCACAGTATTAATGACATTACAGCCGTTACTGCAGCAACAATTAAAGTAGTTTGTAATGTTTCCTGGCGAGTAGGCCAAATGACTTTTCTCATCTCGACGCGAGCTTCGCGTGCAAACGCCAGTGTTGCTTTACCTTTTGTGGTCCATAAAGCGACAGCACCTGCAATAGCGACAACAGCCACAACTGCAAAAGCACGCAGCGCGAGATTATATTGACGGAAGTAATAATTACCAACAATAGCAATTATTAATAAGGCACAGACAATGATCCACTTGAAGATGTCTGCACTGCGTCCACTTCCTTGAGCTTCGCTATTCGCACTCATAATTCAACCTGTTACCATGAAGTATGTACAAAGCTTGCTTGTTTACAAAGGTAAGTCAACCAAGCCAAACCAATAGAATATGCCAACATATCCCTCAATTACTACAAACTAAGCCTGCAAAAATTTGATAGGGATATCAATAGCATCACCTGCGATCTAAAAAGTAATTAGCCTTGTTAATGGAGGTAATTAGCGTTATTCGTTCTGCAAAAATAACAAGTTGCAGTAACATTTTATTTCGCAAGTACTACGTGTACGTCAGTACTCTCACTTTACAAGTGCTACCCATTTCACAAGTGCTATTCCATTTTGCAGGAATTTCAGCATGCCCAGTAAATTTTTTAACTACACCAATCAAGAAAGTGACTTTCTTTTTGTGGCAGCAGTAAAATATACCATATCTTCCGAGCAAAACCTTAATAAATCTCATATAACTACGCAAAGTAGCCCGCACAGTTATCAATTCGTTGTTTCAGAGCCTATCTCACCAATAATTATACAAATGATTGATGAGATAGGTTCTTAATTTTGCAACGTCTGAATTTTGCAACGTATAAAAAGGACGTCTATTAGACGCCCTTTTTTACTAAGTGGTTCTTTCTTATTCAGAAAGAGCGGTATTATGCAATAATTTTTGCAACAACACCCGCACCTACAGTACGGCCACCTTCACGGATTGCGAAACGTAAACCGTCGTCCATCGCGATTGGGTGGATCAGGGTAACGATCATGTTGATGTTATCACCTGGCATTACCATCTCTACGCCTTCTGGCAGTTCGATAGTACCTGTTACGTCAGTTGTACGGAAGTAGAACTGTGGACGGTAACCTTTGAAGAATGGAGTATGACGACCACCTTCATCTTTGCTCAGAATATAAACTTCTGATTCAAATTTAGTGTGTGGCTTGATTGAACCTGGTTTCGCCAGTACTTGACCACGTTGAATTTCTTCACGCTTAGTACCACGCAGCAGAACACCAACGTTCTCACCTGCACGACCTTCGTCTAACAGTTTACGGAACATTTCAACGCCAGTACAAGTTGTTTTAACCGTGTCTTGAATACCAACGATTTCAACTTCTTCACCAACTTTGATGATACCACGCTCAACACGGCCTGTTACTACTGTACCACGACCTGAGATTGAGAATACGTCTTCGATTGGCAGCAGGAATGGCTTGTCAATTGCACGCTCTGGTTCTGGAATGTAAGTATCCAGGTGGCCTGCTAATTCAACAATTTTCGCTTCCCACTCTGGGTTGCCTTCCAGCGCTTTCAGTGCTGAACCACGGACAACTGGAGTGTCGTCGCCTGGGAAATCGTATTGAGACAGAAGTTCACGAACTTCCATTTCGACTAATTCTAACAGCTCTTCGTCGTCTACCATGTCACATTTGTTCAGGAAAACGATGATGTAAGGAACACCAACCTGACGACCTAACAGGATGTGCTCACGAGTTTGTGGCATTGGGCCATCTGTCGCAGCAACAACCAGAATTGCACCGTCCATCTGAGCAGCACCAGTGATCATGTTTTTAACATAGTCGGCGTGTCCTGGGCAGTCTACGTGTGCGTAGTGGCGAGTTGGAGTATCGTATTCTACGTGTGAAGTAGAGATGGTGATACCACGCGCTTTTTCTTCTGGTGCGTTATCGATTTGATCGAACGCACGAGCAGCACCGCCGTAAGTTTTTGCCAAAACAGTAGTGATAGCTGCTGTCAGAGTAGTTTTACCGTGGTCAACGTGGCCGATAGTACCAACGTTAACGTGCGGTTTTGAACGTTCAAATTTTTCTTTAGACACGACTCTATTCCTTATGGAGTTCCCTCTTCACGATAAAGAAGGAACTTAAATTAAAGTAGTTAACCGATAAAAATCGATTATTTAGCGTTACGAGCTTCGATTACAGCTTGTGCAACGTTGTTTGGTGCTTCATTGTACTTCAGGAACTCCATAGAGTATGAAGCACGACCTTGTGTCTGAGAACGCAGGTCAGTAGCATAACCGAACATTTCTGACAATGGTACTTGTGCACGAACGACTTTACCAGTAGGCAGGTCATCCATACCTTCAATCATACCACGACGACGGTTCAGGTCACCAATAACATCACCCATGTAGTCTTCTGGTGTTTCCACTTCAACTTTCATGATTGGCTCAAGCAGAACTGGTTTAGCTTTTTTGAAGCCATCTTTAAACGCGATTGAAGCCGCAAGTTTAAACGCCAATTCAGAGGAGTCAACATCATGGTAAGAACCGAAATGTAAACGAACACCCATGTTAACAACCGGGTAACCAGCTAATGGGCCAGATTTCAGCTGCTCTTGGATACCTTTGTCAACGGCAGGGATGTATTCAGTAGGAATTACACCACCTTTGATGTCGTTGGCAAATTCGTAATCCATTGGAACACCGTCTTTATCGTTTTTGTCCAGAGGGAACATATCGATAACGACATGACCGTACTGACCACGACCACCAGACTGTTTCGCGTGTTTACCTTCGATATCAGTCACTTTCATAGTGATTGCTTCACGGTAAGCAACTTGAGGTTTACCAACGTTCGCTTCAACTTTAAATTCACGACGCATACGGTCAACCAGAACGTCTAAGTGCAGCTCACCCATACCAGCGATGATAGTCTGATTAGTCTCTTCATCACTTGATACGCGGAAAGATGGGTCTTCTTGAGCCAAACGGCCTAATGCGATACCCATTTTTTCTTGGTCAGCTTTAGTTTTCGGTTCGATTGCAACAGAGATTACTGGCTCTGGGAATTCCATACGCTCCAGGATGATTGGTGCATCAACTGCACATAAAGTATCACCTGTAGTTACGTCTTTCAGACCGATAGCAGCCGCGATGTCACCAGCGCGAACTTCTTTAATCTCTTCACGTTTGTTAGCGTGCATCTGTACGATACGGCCAAAACGCTCTTTCTTCGCTTTAACTGCGTTCAGTACTGTGTCACCTGAGTTAACAACACCAGAGTAAACACGGAAGAACGTCAAGTTACCAACGAATGGGTCGGTTGCAATTTTAAATGCTAATGATGAGAATGGCTCATCATCACTTGCGTGACGCTCTGCAGGAGTGTCTTTACCATCGTCCAGAATACCATTAATTGCAGGTACATCTGTTGGCGCAGGTAAGTAATCAACAACTGCATCCAGCATCGCCTGAACACCTTTGTTCTTAAATGCAGAACCACAGGTAACCAGGATAATTTCGCTTGCAAGAACACGTTGACGTAATGCAGCTTTAATTTCTGCTTCAGTCAGTTCTTCACCGCCCAGATATTTTTCCATCAGTTCTTCTGATGCTTCTGCTGCGGTTTCGATCAGGTTGTTGTGCCACTCTTCAGCAGCTTCTTGCATGTTCGCAGGGATATCTTCGTATTCGAAGGTAACGCCCTGGTCTTCATCACTCCACTTGATTGCTTTCATTTTCAGCAAGTCAACAACACCAGTGAACGACTCTTCTGCGCCGACTGGTAATTGCAGTGGAACTGCGTTAGCAGCTAAACGTGATTTTAATTGCTCAACAACACGTAAGAAGTTCGCACCCATACGGTCCATTTTGTTAACGAACGCGATACGTGGAACTTTATATTTGTTAGCCTGACGCCATACAGTTTCAGACTGTGGCTGAACACCACCAACTGCACAGTAAACCATTACTGCGCCATCAAGAACACGCATAGAACGTTCTACTTCGATAGTGAAGTCAACGTGTCCCGGGGTGTCGATGATGTTGATACGGTGTGGCTCATACTGTTTTGCCATACCAGACCAGAATGCAGTAGTCGCAGCAGATGTGATAGTAATACCACGCTCTTGCTCCTGCTCCATCCAGTCCATTGTTGCAGAACCTTCGTGAGTTTCACCAATTTTATGGTTTACACCAGTATAGAACAGAATACGTTCAGAAGTTGTGGTTTTACCGGCGTCGATGTGTGCACTGATACCGATATTACGATAACGTGCTATGGGCGTTTGACGGGCCATTTTTTCCTCTCTCGTGGGCGTTCAATGCTTCATATAAAGGGTAGCAAATGGCTACCCTGAGATACATCACTAATGTGGGTAAGAACTTACCAACGGTAGTGTGCGAACGCCTTGTTAGCTTCTGCCATACGGTGAACGTCTTCACGTTTCTTAACAGCGGAACCTTTGTTCTCAGCAGCGTCTGATAATTCATTTGCCAGGCGAAGCGCCATAGATTTATCACCGCGTTTACGAGCAGCATCAACGATCCAACGCATTGCCAGGGCATTACGACGAACCGGGCGAACTTCAACTGGAACTTGGTAAGTTGAACCACCAACACGGCGGGATTTAACTTCCACAGTCGGACGCACGTTATCTAGTGCTAATTCGAATGCATCAAGTTCAGTTTTACCAGAACGCTGAGCAAGGGTTTCAAGTGCGTTATATACGATTGCTTCAGCAGTAGATTTTTTCCCGTCTACCATCAGGATATTTACAAATTTGGCCAGTAATTCTGATCCGAACTTAGGATCTGGAAGAATTTTACGTTGACCTATTACGCGACGACGTGGCATGGATATGACTCCGTTGTTAATTCAGGTTTGTCCAAAACTCTACGAGAGTATTTTGACATTAAGATTAAAATGTTTGGCCTTACTTAACGGAAATCCATTAAGCCTTAGGTTTTTTCGCGCCGTATTTAGAACGAGCTTGCTTACGGTCTTTAACACCAGAACAGTCCAGTGCGCCGCGAACGGTGTGATAACGCACACCTGGTAAGTCTTTAACACGACCACCACGGATAAGGATAACGGAGTGCTCCTGCAAGTTGTGGCCTTCACCACCGATGTAGGAAGAAACTTCGAAACCGTTAGTTAAACGAACACGGCATACTTTACGTAATGCTGAGTTTGGTTTCTTAGGAGTGGTAGTATATACACGAGTACATACGCCACGTTTTTGCGGGCAAGCTTCCAGTGCTGGAACGTTGCTTTTAACAACTTTCGAGCTACGAGATTTGCGTACCAGCTGATTAATAGTTGCCATTATTAAAAAAGCTCCTGGTTTTATTGCTTCGTAAACACGGATTTTGACCCCGTTCGCCAACATGACGATACACGAGGACGCGAAATTTTATTGCTGACTGGCTCAGGTGTCAAGAAATATACAACTTTTAGTGCCTTTATATGGCAAAATGTTGTTTTTGGACTTCTGTTAGCTTCACAAAACCTTGATATGTGATTACAGAAACTGCGGTTGATAGGGTATTTTGCAACCCACGAGCATTGATGTCTACATCCAAAGCGTACAACTGCGCCCCTGTTTTTTGTAGTGCAACAAGATAAGGCGACTGTGCGACTGCCGCAACCACGCCATCTTGCATCAGTAAAACGACATCTTCAGCCGTAATAAAGCCTACCATTGTAGAAAAATCACATTTAAACGGAGATGTTGCTAATGTATACAGCATAGAAAAGATCCTACTATAGATCAAAAAACAACCCAAGCTCAAAATTCACACAATAGATTAAAAATTAAGCACCACATCACATTCCGCTATTTTAGCGCTTACCTCTTTCTTGCTAAGAATTGTTGGTGTTAAAACCCATTCACAATGCTCTCCCAGCCCCCGTTCTTGTAGCGAAGAGCCGCAGAGATAAACTTTTTCAATGTCATATAACGGCAATATTTTAAATGTTACGATGTAATCTCGAGCAAGCACTTCAGCGGGATGTTGGTTTGCTAGAAGCTGATAAACGCCATCAGAGAGAAAAAACACCTGAATGTCTTCTGTCAGTGCTGAAGTTGCTAATAATGCATCTAACCCTTCTCGGCCACTGGCATTTCCATGGGGCATGGTTGTAAAGACAAAAGCTATTTTTTTCACACGGTACCTTGTATTGAGCTGTTCTTAGAATTGAATTGTTCGGTCTGTGGTTATCATCGCTTCCGCAAGGCTTCCTAACCCACTCATGATAAAGCCCTCAGCAAGGTTAGCCGTTGGAAGAGATAAACTTTGCGCTTGTTCTTGGTCAACAACCCCCCGACGCAACGCGGCAGAAACACAGATATGCATTTCGCACCCAGATTGTTTTGCCAGTTCCTGCCAAGCTGAAACTAAATTGAATTCATCTGTTGCTGGTGACGTAAGCTGGTTCGCATTAAAAACACCCTCACGATAAAAAAAGAGTGTTTTCAATATATGCCCTTCTTCAAGAAGGGCTTTTGCAAATTGATACGCACTCGCTGCTTGTTGTGTACCATAAGCAGGACCTGTCACAACTAAGCAGTAGGTTAACGAATTTGTATTACTCATTCACCGCTCTTGAATTGACGAATGTATAAATAAACGGTGTGTTTAGAAATGTTCAAACGGTCAGCAACTTGGTTAATGGCATCTTTAATATCGAAAATGCCTTTTTCATATAGGTTAAGAACCACTTGCTTGTTTTTCGCATTATTTGAGACATTACGATCACCGCCAACTTCTTCAATTGTGTACTCCAATGTTTGTGCGACAAGGTCATCAACTGAAGAGGCAAAGTTTACATCTGAAGTAACTTCTTGCTTAGTTTCTGGAACAAACGATTGAATAATTTCAGAGAACGGCACATCTAAGTTCATATTGATACATAATAAGCCAATCACACGTTGCTTGCGGTTACGAATAGCAATAGTAACGGATTTCATTAAATCACCGCTTTTCGCTTTCGTAAAATAAGCCTTCGAGACATTCGATTCTTCGTCTGCCATATCATGCAGCATTCTCAACGCTAGGTCTGTAATCGGTGAGCCGATTTTACGCCCAGTGTGCTGGCCATTTGCGATTCTGACTGCAGAGCAGTTTAGGTCTTCTAAAGAGTGAAGAACAATTTCACAGTGCCCACCGATTAGCATTGCCAGACCATCCACAGCAGCTTCATATGATTTTAAAATCTCATGGTCTGTCTCAGAAAAGGGCTGGTTATCCAATATGTTAATATCGCTGAGGTCGTGTGATTGTATAGAATCAGACATTTCAACATCATCCTTCTAATGTAAAAACTCATCCTGTTGACTAAAAAGGCGTTCATTATTCGACTATTTGGCCTTCATTACTTTGTTTGTAGCCAACAATTGTGATGATAAAAAATAAAATAGAGTCTTCTGAAGTTAAAACTCCACGGCGTTGCCGTCAAGCGAATGAATGCAAGACAGTCTGTTTTATCACAAGTTTTAAACAATTTGAGAGTTTTTTTGATGAGAAATATAAAAAAGCCCAAGGCATGAATGCATTGGGCATCAAAATACACTTAGCTAATGCTTAGTGAGGACTTATTTAGCAGCAGGCTTGATGTCTAATAACTCAACATCAAAGACTAATGTTGAATTTGCTGGGATACCCGGCACGCCATTTTCGCCGTAAGCTAATTCAGCTGGGATAACCAACTGCATTTTGCCGCCTTTTTTCAGGTTAACTAAACCTTCAGTCCAGCCTTTAATCACTGAATTTAATGGAATTGTCAGTGGCTCATTACGTGAATATGAGCTGTCGAATTCAGTACCGTCAATCAAAGAACCTTTGTAGTGAACCACAACGGTTTCATCTGCTTTAGGTTTCGCCCCTGTACCGTCTTTTTCAATTTTGTACAGTAAGCCTGATTTAGTTTTAACAACGCCTTTTTCTTTCGCGTATTTTTCGCGGTACTCAGCGCCTTTTTTCTCATTATTAGCTGATTCTTCTTTCATTTTTTTGTCGGCAGCTTCTTTGACTTGACCTTCAAACTGACGCAATGTTTCTTCAACTTCTGCATCGGTCATTTTGCTTTTGCCGTTAAATGCATCTTGGACACCAGCGAGTAATTGAGCCTTATCCAAATTAATACCAATTGTTTTTTGTTCTTCTAAAGAATTCTGCATGTAGCGGCCTAAAGACGCACCCAGTGCATACGCATTACGCTCTTCTGCGTTTTTGAATGCGCTGCTTTGTGCTTTGGCTTCCGCTGCCATCACTTGCGGAGCAGCAAAAGTAAATGCTAGCGTAGTTGCTAAAAGGCTTGCCTTAAACAGTGATTTCATCCTAGTCTCCGATAACTTTTATTCGATTATATTCGAATAGCGAACTATTCGTTTTATGGGTAGGGCTCTTTAAGTTTAGACCCCGTTACCCCATTGAGTATTAAAAAAATATAATAACTACTGAGACCACATTAACAAAAAGTCGTTTCGTCGCCTATATCTTTAACTAAAACTTATCTATTGATTTGTAATGTTCAGTTATTATGATGGTTTAATTACGATATAAACGCTTAAGGAGAGTCGAATATGGACTCATCTGATACATTTGAACAACGCCTAGAACTTTTAGAAAGTAAAGTTGCCTTTCAAGAACTGGCGATTGAACAACTAAACCAGGTTATTACTGACCAACAAATGCAAATGAGCCGTCTGCAGGAACATTTACGCATTGTAGCTGAAAGGCTGAAATCATCCCAAGATTCTCACTTAGCAAGGCCTGAAGAAGAAACGCCGCCACCACATTATTAATTTAAAATGCGAACCTATTGATTTTAAATTAAAAAAAGGAAGCTTTCGCTTCCTTTTTTTTATAAACACTAATACTTCGTATTAGTGGCAGCCGCAGCCGCCTTGTTTGTGACCGTGTCCGTGACCTTCACCGCCACCGCAGCAACCGCCTTCTGAACCGTGGCTATGACCGCCACCGCCACAGCAACCACCTTCGTGGTCGTGGTCATGGTCGTGACCACCTGCGCCATGGACGTGGCCATGTGCGATTTCTTCTTCTGTTGCTTCACGGATAGCCATGATTTCAACATTAAATTTCAGGTTTTGACCTGCTAACATGTGGTTACCGTCAACGATAACTTCATCACCTTCGATACCTGTAATTTCAACAGGAACTGGGCCCATGTCAGTGTCAGCTAAGAAACGCATGCCGACTTCTAGCTCATCAACGCCCATAAATACATCTTTAGGAACACGTTGAACTAAGTTGTCATCGTATTGGCCATATGCATCGTCTGAAGCGACTTCAACATCGAAGTTTTCGCCGACAGAGCGACCTTCTAATGCTTTTTCTAAACCTGAAATTAAAGACCCACGACCATGCAAATAGTCCATTGGCGCGCTTGCTGGCGACTCATCAACTAAAACACCGTCTTCTGTTCTTACTTGATAAGCCAAGCTGACCACCAAGTCTTTTGCTACTTTCATGACATCTCCTACTACCCGTAAGGGAAAAATTTTTGCCAATTGTACCGAAAAACTATAGTGATGTATTGAGAATTGACAAATTTCTATTATTCAGGTGTAAAAATTCCAATAACCTGCTCTTTTTGCCTAACATGTCCCGTTGCTTCATCCCCTGCTTGGCGTTGCTGATCGCCGCAATTGACACACTCGACAACATCAATTTTATCTTCACGCCACATCATTAATGTATCTTGTGACTTGCACTTAGGGCACGTCGCCCCGGCAATAAAGCGTTTACGTGTTGAAGCCATTTCTAACCCTTATTGTTCATTATTCCAGCTATGAGGCTGCCGATGTTCTCTTTGCATTTCTTTCTCAAAGAGTTCATTCAGTTCACGACGTGCCTCTTTAATGCGTGAAATTTGCCCGCTGTCACTATTTTCATTCTCTGGATAAATATCTCTAAGCATTTTCATGTCTAAACGGCGAAAATGCTGCTTCGCGCGATAAGCTTTATGAGGATGCATCCCTGTGCTAACAAGCGCTTTGCTTCCTAATTCAAGTGCGCTCGAGAATGTTTCACGGCTAAAATCAGTCACTCCACTTTGTAATAGCTCATGGGCCTCAAGGCGACCTTTAGCACGTGCAATAATATGCAAGTTAGGAAAGTTTTCTTGGCAAATTTGCACAATTTCCATCACTTCTTCAGGCACATCACTGGTGATGACGATAGATTTTGCTTTATCGGCTCCTGCTGAACGCAATAATTGTAGTTCACGTGCATCACCGTAATAGACCGTATAGCCGTAGCGGCGCATGGTACTAATCGCCGTAACATCTTGTTCTAGTACTGTAATTTTAACCTTATTCGCCATTAATAAACGGCCAACCACCTGCCCCATGCGACCAAAACCGACCAAAATAACATGTGGGTCATTGTCTTCTACAAATGGCTTTTCACTCGAGGCTGGTTGTTGATTATAACGGTAGTTTAAATAGGCATCTATCAACTGCATCACAAGTGGCGTCGTCATCATCGAAAGTGTGACAACTACCAGTAATAAGTCCATCTGCCGTTCATTTATCACACTTGCACCAAAAGCAGTTGCATAGATCACAAAAGCAAATTCACCACCTTGGCTAAGCACCCCGGAAAATTGAGCTCTTGCTCCATTTCGAAGCCTAGCGGCTAAACTCAGTCCGTAAAGCACTAACGCTTTGACTGCGACTAATACCGCAACAGCAATCAATACTTGTGGTAAATAAGCCCACAACACATCTAAATTCAATGACATACCTACTGAGATAAAAAATAGCCCCAGTAGCAGACCTTTAAACGGTTCGATATTAATTTCCAGCTCATGGCGGAACTCTGTTTCCGCTAACATGACCCCTGCCATAAAGGTTCCCAGAGCCATAGAAAAGCCAAGGCTTTCCATAATGAGTGCGGAACCTAATACCACCAACAATGCTGCAGCCGTAAAAATTTCATGAACGCCAGATTTAGCGGCAAGCCTGAACATCGGCCGTAATAAATAGCGGCCAACTACCCATAAACCTGCGAACGCCACTATCTTCAAGCCAATTTTTTGCCAATCACTGGTTGCTGAGTCCCCGGCTAGCAATGGGATCAGCGCCATAATCGGGATAACTGCCATATCTTGGAATAACAAAACAGAAAAACCGAGTTGCCCGCTTTCTTTGTTGGACATCCCTTTTTCGTTCATCAACTGAAGTGCCATTGCCGTTGATGACATCGCCATTCCTAATCCACCAACAATAGCGGCTTGCCAAGAAAATTTGGCTAAAAACAACAGTGACGCCATGATAGCCGCAGTGACAACCACTTGAAGCGTACCTACACCGAAAATCGAGCGCCTAAGCTCCCATAATTTAGAAGGTTTTAGCTCTAACCCGATGAGAAACATCAGGAACACCACTCCCATTTCGGAGAAGTGCAAAATATCATCAACATTACGAATAAAGCCAAAAACAAATGGCCCAATCATGATCCCGGCAAGCAAATACCCCAGTACAGCACCTAAGCGGATTTTTTGTGCAATAGGTACCATGACTACCCCTGCGCAGAGGAAGATGATAACGGATTCAAATAGCCCTAGTTCTGACATTAGAATAACCCTCCCGCACCTAGCGGCTGTTGCATCCATTGGCGGTAGTCATCGATAATCTGTTCAAATCGTTCTTTAGGCTGCCGACGTGCTGCATAAATAATGGTTGGTTCTAGCCACTGCATATCACACATTAATGCGGTCAATTCAAATGGGCGAAGTATTTCTGTAAGTGGATAATGGTTATATCCATCATATTGGTAAGCGTGAACAGGCTCGCCTGTGGTAATCACAGAACGCCAGTATTTGCCTTTTAATTTTTGGTACCCTACATCGGTCGCAAAACGGCGGGTTAACACGCGGTCAAACCACTCTTTCAACAACGCAGGGCAACTATATGTATAGAGAGGATGTTGAAAAATAATGATATCGTGCTGGCACAGTAATTTTTGTTCCGCGGTTACATCAATAAAATAATCTGGATAAATTGCGTATAAATCGTGTACAGTCACATGGTCAAAATCACGCACTGCCTCCAATAACGCCTTATTAGCCATCGATTCGTCGGGGTCCGGGTGAGCGTAGACCACCAGCACTTTCGGTGTATTTGACATCTTTCCCTCCTCAAAGGCGTGTCAGACGGAACATTTTCCGTTACCATGCAGCCTGCTATACTCGTCATACTTCACGTTGCTGTGTTGTTGACTACGCGCATTCGCACTAGTCACCTACTTAAGTAGGCTCCTAGCGACTCATGTGCTTGTCGCCTAACAGCACCGTAAATTATTTAGAGTATATACGTTGATAATCTAACATATTTTTAATAGACGGTTGCTATGATTGTTTTCTCTTCACTCCAAATTCGCCGAGGTGTTCGTGTCCTACTAGACAATGCCACTGCGACTATTAACCCCGGCCAAAAAGTTGGTTTAGTGGGTAAAAACGGCTGCGGTAAATCGACACTTCTTGCGTTATTAAAAGGCGAATTACAAGCTGAAGCAGGTTCTGCAACCTTTCCAAGCAATTGGTCCATGGCATGGGTGAACCAAGAAACCCCTGCCCTTGATGTGCCCGCTCTTGAATATGTGATTGATGGTGATCGCGAGTTCCGAGCTTTAGAACAAAAACTTCAACAAGCTAATGAAAAAAATGATGGTCATGCCATCGCTGTGGTTCATGGGCAGCTTGATGCCATTGATGCATGGACCATCCGTTCCCGCGCATCCAGTTTGCTACATGGTTTAGGTTTTAGTCAGTCACAGCTAGATTCCCCAGTAAAATCATTTTCCGGTGGATGGCGGATGCGTTTGAACCTCGCGCAGGCATTGCTTTGCCGTTCTGACCTATTGTTACTCGATGAGCCAACCAACCACCTTGATTTAGACGCAGTGATTTGGTTAGAAAAATGGTTAAAAAGCTACCAAGGCACTCTGATTTTGATTTCCCATGATAGGGATTTCCTCGACCCAATTATTGATAAAGTCCTGCATATCGAACAAGAAACGATGTTTGAATACACGGGTAACTATTCTTCTTTTGAGCGCCAACGTGCGACAAAACTCGCTCAGCAACAAGCGTTGTATGAGAGCCAACAAGCCAAAGCGGCGCATTTACAAAGTTATATTGACCGTTTTAGAGTGCAAGCGACGAAAGCCAAGCAAGCACAAAGCCGCATTAAAATGCTTGAAAGAATGGAAATGGTCGCTCCGGCTCATGTGGATAACCCATTCCATTTTTCATTCCGTAAACCAGAAAGCTTACCGAATCCATTATTGAAAATGGAAAAAGTCAGCGCTGGCTACGGTGAAAAAGTCATTTTGCAATCCATTAAACTAAACTTGGTACCAGGTTCACGCATCGGCCTACTGGGCCGAAATGGTGCGGGTAAATCCACATTAATTAAGATGTTAGCGGGTGATTTACCGCCATTACAGGGAGAAATCGCCCTCGCAAAAGGGATTAAACTGGGTTATTTCGCCCAGCACCAATTGGAGTATTTGCACCCTGAAGAATCACCTTTGCAGCATCTTGCTCGCCTTGCACCAGAGCAAACTGAGCAGCAATTACGCGACTATTTAGGGGGTTTTGGCTTTAAAGGCGACCAAGTGACAGACCCGAGCGGCCGTTTCTCTGGCGGTGAAAAAGCCCGTTTAGTGCTAGCGTTGATTGTATGGCAGCGTCCTAACTTACTGTTACTGGATGAGCCAACCAACCACTTGGATTTAGACATGCGCCAAGCACTTACCGAAGCCTTAATGGCCTTCGAAGGGGCTTTAGTTGTCGTTTCCCATGATAGGCATTTACTGCGCACTACCACCGATGAACTGTATTTAGTCCATGGCGGTTCTGTCGAGCAATTTGATGGTGATTTAGAAGATTACCAACAATGGCTAGCAGAACAAAATAAGCTGGAATTACAACAGTTCCGTGACCAGCAAGAAAAAGACAAACCGGCGGCCGCTGCAACGGTTACAGCACAAGATAGAAAAGTTCAAAAACGTCGTGAAGCTGAATTTCGTCAATTAACTCAGCCTATCCGTAAAAAAATTACGGAATTGGAAAAGCTGATGGATAAGCATTCCAATACCCTAAGTGACCTAGAAACCAAACTTTCTGATGCTGCCATTTACGAACAAGATAAAAAAGCCGAATTGACGGAATGCTTGAAAAAACAAACTGAACACAAAACAGCTCTTGAAGAGGCCGAAATGGAGTGGATGGAATTGCAAGAGCAGTTAGAAGCTATGACTAGTGAGTCATGAAGTATTACTTTTGATATTTAAGTTTGAGTAAGATGAGAGCTTAACGATGCTCTCATCTTTTCTTACCGCATGTTTCGCTAAGTTATAGGGAGTACAACAGACTGAAATACTGTTACTCTGTTATAAAAGTAATTTTGCGGAATATCAAAATTACCTTTCAGTTAATGCCTGTTTCATTCGTGTAATCGGCTTAATCAGATAATCAAAAACACTTTTCTCACCCGTTTTAATATCAACAGAAGCAATCATTCCAGGAATAATATCCATTTTATTGTTATTTTTATCGAGTAAGTAATTCGTTTCTGTTTCAACAATAATACGGTAAAACGTTTCTTCTTGATTTAATTTTAATTCATTACGCTGAGCATCATTACTTAAAGTGTCAGGACTGATCAATTTTACAGTCCCTTTTAACCCGCCATAAATTGCATAGTCATAAGCGGTTATTTTTACTACTGCTGGCATCTCTGGTCTTAAAAAAGCGACATCTTGTGGCCGAATATAAGCCTCAACCATTAATTTATCATCTAATGGTATAATTTCTAAGATATCTTGCCCAGTATTAACAACGCCACCCACTGTCGTAATCTTAATATTTTTCACAATTCCACGTACAGGAGCATGGATTTCTGAACGTATAACATGGTCTTCGCGCATACGCATATTTTCTTTGGCTTGAGCAAGTTCAGAGCCAACACGAATTAACTCCTCATTCGCCTCTGCGATATAATTATTTTCACGCTCATTAATTTGTGTTGCTAGCTCGACAGACTGTCTTTCCATGCGCAACACTTCCACATGAGATACCAAGCCTTTTTTGGCTAAAGGTCGAGTAATTGTAATTTCTCTATCTAATAAGTTTTTACTTTGTGTTAAACCCGCAATAGCCTCGTCTCTTTGCCTTTTTTTTGCATTAAATGCATTTATTTCACGTTCCACTAACTTTTGGTCGTTAACTGTCGAAAAGTCAGGTTCTTCATTACGTGATTCACTATATAACCGAATATATATTGCTTCTAAATTTTGTACCTTCGCTTGGCTTTCTCGTAAAATAGCCATACTTCTTGCATCATCTAACTTGAGAAGTATTTGCCCTTTTTCAACGATATCACCTTCTTTAACAAACATTTCTTCAATATTACCGGGATCGATACTTTGAATGACTTGTTCACGACTACTCGGAATAATCGTACCCTGCCCTCGAATTATCTCTTCTAAATCACTGAAATAAGACCAAACAATAAAAACAGTTAATAACAGTGCTAAGAATAGGATAGGAAGAAACAATAAGGTATGACGCTCTTTCTGCATCACTGATTGTAAATCATGTGAAAAATCATGAGATTGATAACTGTTTTTTCTCTTCTCGGAATATTGGTTATGCTTGTTCATGTTCAGCCTTCCCTTCATGTTGTTTAATAGTGCGTTTAACTTGTGAAACAATACGAACTTGTGGCGCGGTAGGATGCTGAACTCTCGGTGTATCTGTGCTTACAGCTTTTTCTATATCATCTTTCTTTTCTAGTGTTTTAAGCACCGAATCTTTAGGGCCATCTAATACAATTCGGCCATTATCAACAACAATAATACGGTCGACTAAACTCAAAATAGGTAATTTATGTGTCACAACAATAAGTGTTTTATTTTTAGTCCATTCACCAATAGCCGCCAATACGTCTTTTTCCGTTTCAACATCAATTCCTGTGGTCGGCTCATCTAATAAAACGACTTGTGGATTATGTAATGTCAGTTGTACTAAAGAGACAATTTGCTTTTGGCCTCCAGAAAGGCCTAAGCCATCTTCACCTAAGGGCATGTCTAAACCAGCCGGATGTTGGCGAATAATTTTATCTAAATGAAAACGCTGCAACGCATGAATTAAGTCGTCATCAGAGGAATAACCGTCAAGACGGGCAAGGTCAAGATTGTCACGCAGCGTTCCAAAAAATAACCGTGGTTTCTGTGTTAACATCGCCAATTTACTTCTTAAGTAAATTGGGTCTATTTGACGAATATCTATATCATCTAAAAGTATATTGCCTTCTTGCTGCTCATATAGCCCAGTTAATAGTTTTAAAAGGGTACTTTTTCCACCACCGATCTTGCCTAAAATGGCCACTTTTTCTCCAGCCATAATATTTAAATTAATATTATCCAAGGCTGGTTGACTATCTTTGCTATAACGATAGCTAACATTAGATAACGTTAACGCACCTCTAATGGAGGTTGGTGAAATATATTTTTTATGATCTTCGCGCTCAATTGGTCGTTCAAAAATATTTTTAACACCATTTAACGCTGTCCGAGCAGATTGAAAACGTGTTGCTAAACCCGCAATTTGTCCTAAAGGTGCTAATGCACGTCCAGACAGTATTACACTGGCAATCAAGCCACCCATGGTAATGCGTGAATCTACATCATTAGCATGGATCAAATAGGTTCCAACAAAAACCAATGCAACAGTATTGATTTGTTGCATTCCCGCACTGAAACTCAACATAAAGTTGGTCAAATTACGTACTTTAACGGAAGCAAACGCCGTTTTCTCTGTTAATATTTCCCACCGCTGTTGAGCCCAATTAACCGCATTATTCAACTTTAACGTTTCAATACCTTCGATAGCTTCAACAGCTAAACCCTGTCGCTGAGAGGTTTCTTTCATCGATGCATTAATGCCTTCAGCTAAAGGTTTTTGAATTAAAATACCAGCGATAATAACGATAGGAATAATAGTCAATGGAACTAATGCGAGATAACCTCCAATCATACTGATCACACCAATAAACAACAGAATGAAGGGGAGATCGACAAGCGCTATCAAGCTAGCACTCGTCATAAATTCACGGATGGATTCAAAATCACGTAAATTATTTGCATAAGAGCCAGATGAAGAAGGTTTTTTATCTAAGCTAATCCCCATTACTCGGTGAAATAACATAGCGCTTATTATGATATCAGCTTTTTTTCCAGCAACATCAAGGAGGTAACTCCGCAACATTTTTGCTAAAAATTCAAAGCATATTGCTAGCAGTACACCTATCGATAATACCCATAATGTTTCATACGCTTGATTTGGGATCACTCTATCATAGACATTCATGACATATAGGGAACTAATTAACGCCAAAACATTAATTACAAATGAAGCTACGATAACTTGATAATAATACTTTTTAAATTGCCAAATTATTTTCCAAAAATGATTTTTTTCGTATTTTTCAATTTCAGAACGGCTTTCAGATTTTATATTTCGTTTTATAAACCAACTATATCCCGAATAATTTTTTGATAGCATTTCAAAGCTAATTAACTGACAAATCCCTTCTTTCGTTAAGATTTCAAAATAACGTTCATCATTGTTTTCTTCTATTTTATTAACAACAATAGATTCATTATTTTCAAGTAATACAATAAAAGGAACCGCAATGGTCGGGATAGCTTTCAAATCAACTTTAATCAACTGGTTATCGAATTGATGTGAATTTAACACGCTAACAAGAGAGGAGTAATCTATTGATTTATCAACTTTTCTTTTTGTTTGAGATAGCAATACCTCTGGCAGGATAGCATACCCTAACCGCGCAGTAACCAGAGATATATTATTAATAATATTCATGTTATTTTTAGCACTTATTGATTCATCCATGCAGACATTTTTGCCTGCACACTAAGATAACTAAGTGTCGCGTCTCTATAATCATTTTTCAAAGTGACTGCACTTGTCTGTATATTTGCTAATTCATTATAAGCATCTAATAAATCGATCAATGAACGACGGTTAATCGTAAATTGTTTTTCATAGTTACTGACAACTTTTTTTTGCTCCAAAATATAATTTTTAGCTATAACTTCTTGTTCTTCACTTTTTATCATATTGATAGCTGCGGATTGGCTCATTTCTTCAATTTCACGAAATGTTATTTTAATTCGTTCATTAGATGCCAATAAGGCATACTCTTTTTGTGCTTCACTATAATAACTAGCTTGGTCAAAGATATTCCAAGAAACACGCAAAAAAACCTCTTTATTATCAGGCGTTGCATTTATTTCTAAGTTTAGTGCAGGTTTTCTCATTGCACTTGCAACTTTCACATCTGCCTCAAGGCTTTTCGCATCGGCAACCTGTGCTTTATAACTTGGGTTATTTTCCAAATTACTCTCTTGAAAATTCCGTAAAACTTCAGTGCTGTCAGTATTTCGAAACGGATCAATGAATTGTTCTGCTAATAATTTTCTTTGCGTTAATATCGATAGCTGACTCAATGCTAAATTTAAATTTCGTTCAACTTCAGCTCGGTTCATCTCAACTTTTAAAGTACGTGCTTTAACTTGCGTTAATTCACTTGAACGGCCAGGGTCATACTGAATTATCGTATTTAACTTCTCTAATATATGTTGATGACGAGCCAAGTTTTCATTAATAACAACAAGTGTTTCTTTATTTCTTAAAATAAGTAAATAAAGCTGACTAATTCGAACACTTATATCTTCCTGAGAAAGAATATATTGGTTCTCATAGTATTCTTGTTTGAATTCCTCTCTATCAACACCAGCTTCTATTCCTCCCCAAGCATAAACATTCATCGTTGTTTTCACTCCTGGATGAAACCCAGACTCCATAGAGTTACTTTCATATTTATGATGTTGAGCAACCGGCTGAGTCCCCATCACACTTACCACTGGATAGTGCCCTGAGTTTGCCATTTTCACATTACTTTGTGCGGCTTGGTAATTCGCATAAGCTTCTTGAACTTCAGGCGTATTATATAAAGAATCTTTAAGTAAAGTTCTTAATTCAATAACATCAGCCACTGTATTCATAGAGAACACACTCAATAAGAATATAGCCAGAATATTAAAAGCTCTTAATTTCATATTTTAAACATATGTCTATAAAGAAGGATGTAAATACATTTCAATCTATTAACATTAAAAATACTATATATAATAAAATAAAAAGGCAGGATTAATCAGCCTGATTACTCATTAAATTTTCTATTCGTATAAATATATCAAAATGTTGGGGGTATTATTTTTAATACCCCCATAGTTATTGTTCTAGATTATTGCAGCTTGGTTTTCTTGTAATGCATCTAGCGATGAATTCATAAAACCATTCAAATTGGTTGATGCAATACTCCCATCAACATTCATTTCATGTAGCTCCATCGTATTTTCTTGTGAAAATAGCTTCAGTAATGAAAGGTCACTCGTTATTGATGATACACTCGTAGACTCTTTAAGATTACTTATATTCACAGTAATTGAAGGCTGATAACTCGTACCATCATTATCTGTTAGCGTTAAAGTAAACTCTTCTTTATCAACACCAATTGGGCGAGTTGTACTTGGTCGATAAGAGAAATCACCGAAGTTTTTCTCTCCTAAAGAAATCGAAAAGAGCCCACCAGCATTGGTCTTAATCGCGACTTCACCGTTACCGAAATCAGCCCAAATACCTTTATCGCTTCCATCAGATGTCACTGATTTATTTGATGGGTCATATTTGTAAGTTATACCATCGACTTCAACACTAATTGATTTCATTCCATCAGCACCAAAGGTTAAAGATGAATTTGCATCTTTACCTTTAGAAAAGCTACTTTCGATAACATTCTCATTCGGTACATATTTACTTAAAATATTACCTAACGAACTCATATCTTTCAGCACAATTACATCGTTATGGTCATTATCAGTATTTTGTTTACCATCGAAAGCAACGGGTTTCAGATAATCTGAACCGGTTTTTCCATTATTGACAGTCACCATGTCTTGACCAATTCCGATTGCAACAGAACGAATTCCATTATCTACCAAAAACTCAGTCCACTTATCTTCACCAATATCGGTATAAGCACTTCCTGGAACATAATCTTGAGGTGACTGCTCACTTATCCCTTGACCATAGTTTTTATTTCCCATATTAGGAGTGCCATCACTAATAAAGAAGAAGGTATTATCAACAGATTGCTCCGTCACAGGCCCCGTACCACTTGCTGGATGATTATTATAACTATCTACGATTTGCTGTAATGCCGCATCATAGTTGGTATCCACCCCAAAATTTAAGCTTCTTGACAGGTCACCTTGCCTACCCTTTAAGCTATTAATCAAATCTTTAGCTTCATCCAATGTAAACCAATGCGAAGTACTATGCGTTGCTTGTAATGATGGATTAATCACCGACGCTTTATCTGCAAACCCATTTAAACTCACACGAACGTCACCTGAATCCGCGCTATTTAAACGCTCTTCATAGCTCTTTAACAAACTCTCAATTGAATCTAGCGCGGCATCATAGCGTGTTTTCATCCCTGATCTCGTGTACCCACCCAAAATACCGCTATCATCTTTCCCCATGCTACTGGATAAATCTAACGAGATAATTACGTTCGCATAGAATGTATTATCAGTTGGAGCTTGTACCACGACTTCAACATTATCAGAGAATGGCTTGTCATCATGAATAATAATTTCAGTATCAACAATATCGATGCCATTACTTAATCCAAAATCAATTTTGAGTGAATCTGTACCTGCAGGATGATCAACAAGGCCTTTCAAATCAACTTGATAATCAACACTCGTTTGGCCATTTTCATTCTTTGTATCAGTGATGGTGACAGCAATAACCTCTTCACCTTCTGATGTTTTTCCTACAAAACCATCATTGGTCGCTTCCTATATAACGGTTTTACCACCGGATGTCAGAGTTGTTGTTGGCGCTGTTATTTTTAGATCTTGCTCTGTAATCGGCTTATCACTTGGGTTGGCTAATGTTGCCGTTCCTGTTGTTACGGCTAAAGTACTATTCGCAGTTCCATCTGTTCTAAGCCCTTTTTCATAAACATCCACAACTGATGGTAATGATGGCGTAATTTCAATGGTTACTTCAGCGACGTTCGAAATATTGCCGTTTTTGTCTTTGACGGTGTAAGTGATGGTATCCGTGCCCACTTCCCCTTTCTTCGGGGTGTAAACCAGTTTGCCATCGGCATCGAATGTTGCGGTGCCTTTGGTGCCGTTGGTCACGATGGTGACGGTGCTTGGGTCGATATCGCCGTCCAAGTCGGTGTCATTTTTCAGCACATCGAGAGTTACCGGTACGCCGTCTTTGGTCACACCATTGTCGTCTTTCGCTATCGGCGCGGCATCGATGGTGACAGTAACCGTGGCCGTATTCGACACGTTGCCATTTTTGTCGGTCACTTGGTAAGTGATGGTGTCGGTGCCCACTTCCCCACTGTTCGGGGTGTAAACTAACTTACCGTCAGCATCGAATGTTGCCGTCCCTTTGGTGCCGTTAGTCACGATCACCGCGGTGCTTAGGTCGATATCGCCGTCCAAGTCGGTGTCATTTTTCAGCACATCAAGGATCACAGGAACTTCCGTTTTCGTCACGCCATTGTCATCTTTCGCTTCAGGGGCATGCTCTACCGGTTTAGAACTGCGACTTCCTCCACCTGAACTTGAAGCAATAACGCCAGCAATAGGAATAAGTGCAGCTAACCACCATGGGTTAAATGCCCATACTGGTGCTAATGCATCACCGCCTATGGCTTGCCCTGTCGCTTGACCATCCGCCAATTGACTAATTGCATCACTTTTTTCTGCACTTTCTGGAATATATGGGAAATACTGACCATTTTCATGTTGACCAATAATTAGATTAGAGCTTCCTTCGTGATAACCACTCTCACCATTATCCGCAAAATAATTTTCGATAATAATATCTGGCTGCTCGATATCACTACCTTCAAAAGCAATAAATAAATTTTTATCAACTCGTTTAACTGCGATATTTTCTGGTGCAAAATTAGTTTCTTCATCAATTAAGAGATAATTAACATTTTTTTTTGCATTAATATGCAATGGTTGATTTTGTTGGCCTATACCCTGTTGCCCGGCAATAACAGAATGTTGCTCAATTGTTTTTTCGCTATTATTAATTTTAATTGATATTTTTTTTATAGACATAGTTATCCATTGCCTCATTGAAGACAATTATTCATTGTTTTAAATTTATTGGAGGATTTTCAGTTATTGACAATCTTCGAGCATATCAACACGTGATAAAGTATGTGACTGAACACTTATATTTCCTTTAATATCATTCAGTTCCTTTTCATCCATCGCTCTTAGTTTTGTTTTCCCATCAACTTCAACAATCAAAAACAGATGCTTTTTTCCAGCTTCTAATTCAAAAAAATCGGAAGCATTTAATTTAGTATTATAACGTTCTCTTACGTCTGTCTTATAAGCTGTTAAATTGTTTCTTCCAGCACACAGCTCAATACCCTTAACGGAATTACTTTCTAGCGAAGTTAAATATTCATTATTCACAAATATATTAATTGTTTTCCCTTTAACTTGATTATCTATGCGATAAAATAAAACTAATGCTTTATTATCATTAACCAAGTTATATTCTTTGAGAGTGTTCTTATTGTTCCATGATTCTTTATTATAACCATGTAACCCATCATTCCTCATACAGCCAGAGAGTGCAATTACACACAGCATTATTGCAAACCCATATATTTTTCTCATAACAACCCTTTCTGATACAATTAGTTTTTTATTTAAAACGGAAGCGATTCCCTTATTTAAATAAGGAAATTAATATTGAATTGGTGACATCTAGAAATTGGATTTAATTAGAATCCAATAGCAAAAATATATGATTTGTACACTATGGTTCCAACCTTATAATTTCCCCTCTCCAGGTAAAATATTTAGTTACATACTGAAACTTTTAGCATTATATAGTTTGCAATTGATATACGTCAAATAAATAACCAACAGCTATATCAATCGACCGAATAGATATCAATATTAGTCGCTATTTTACCAATTGATTTTAACTGACTGTTTTATAAGATAAAAAAACAGTTTAAAGTTTAAAGTATTTTTTTATAACCCTTAAGGAGTAAAGTAGAAAAGATTAGAAAATAACAAAAATAAAAATTTTCACTTGAAAATATGACATTTGTAGGTGATTTAAATATTTTTAATTCCCCCTACAATATGTTATCGAATTGTTTTTTATTTGTTTTATTTGCGTGTATTTCCACCATGGTTAAGCAGAAAAACAGATAATTTAATAGCGTAATATTCCTATTATATATAGAATTATTAGAGCATGATGTGAATATTCACATATGAAAATTAAATACGTTCTTTATCGAAACAATTATAAATCAGGTGAACTGAACATTACCTAGGAATTATTATTCTCTTTTTTAGCATGATTATTCCTAATTAATTTTCATCAAAGTATTCTTATTTAGATGAATAGAACGAATGTATAATACCCACAGAAAAACTTGGGTTAATTCCCTTTTTCACATAACAAATAATATTAAAATAACTTTTAGAGATATTTAATTATTAAGCCATTAAATATTTCTAATGACTTAATAATCTCTGACAAATTAATAGATGAATATACTTACTTTATGGCAATTTTTCTTTCCTAATGTTTTACTAAAAGGATCAGTTAGTTCCCTGTATACACATCACATAATACTGGCCATCAATAATTTCAGTGCCTTCCGTTTCGTGTTCAAAGCCAGGAAATTCGCTATCCCATGCTTGAAGGCTATTTAGATAGCCAATATGTGGACTATTTTTATCACCAAAACTTTCCCCTGATAGCAACATTGGAATGCCCGGTGGGTACGGAATAATCGAGTTTGCTGCGATACGACCGGCGAGTTTATCTAAAGGCACCGCCTCAACGCGGTTAGCAACAATTTCTTGATAGGCATCGCGTGGGCTCATCATCACGGCGGGGAGTTGCTCATAAGCCTGATTTAACTGGCCACCTGGGTTATTTTTTTGTAGATACACAAACATTTTATTGCCTAAATCACGTAGCCCCATCTCGCCATAGATCTCAGGAGACGCTTCAACCACTTCAGGTAATACTTTTTTCAGTGCCGTATTGTTGTCATAATGGCGCTTAAACGACAGCAACGCATTGACCAGGGTTCCCCATTTTCCTTTTGTGATCCCCATAGAAAACAAGAACATAATTTGGAAATCAGTCGTGCGGGTTGGTACAATACCATAGTGGTTTAACCATGCCGTGACTAACGCGGCTGGGACGCCGCTATCCAGTAATTTACCGTCATCTCCCATTCCCGGCGACAAAATACTCACCTTAATCGGGTCAAGCATCGCCCAATTTTCAGGGATATCTTTAAAACCATGCCATTTATCTTCAGGGTTCATCACCCAGCAGCTTTGCTCTTTCATCAACAGTTCAACAGGCGCATCTTCAAAAGCATAGCGCTTACCTGTTGCTGGGTCTTTCACCATTTCTTGATTCCATGGTTTGAAAAACCACTCATCGTCATTGATAAATTCTTTGTATAGGTAGCCCAGTGATTGGCGAAAGTCGATAGCTTCACGGATCACTTCATCAGTGAGTGAACGCCCACTATTACCGTCCATCATGTCTGCGGCAATATCATTTGAGGCACAAATTGCATATAGCGGCGAAGTAGTCGCATGCATATGATAGGCTTGGTTAAAACGATTAAAATCAATCGCATTACGGCCATTTCGAATGTGGATAAATGAAGCTTGTGAAAGTGCATTCAATAATTTGTGCGTAGAGTGAGTTGCAAAAACGGTGGGCTCATCGTCTTTTCTAGGGTCATCACGCATCGCAAAGTGGTCGCGATAGATAGGGTTAAAGCGTGCGTAGCCGTACCATGCCTCATCAAAATGGATTCTATCCAATGATTTATCCAGCAAATCCTGTACTTTACGTGCGTGATAGCACACGCCATCGTAAGTACAGTTGGTTACGACGCTATATGCAGGACGTTTGCCTATTTTATCCGAAGTTAATGGATTTTTAGCGATTTTTTCAGTAATCGCTTCGGGTGTCATTTCTTGAGGATAAATCGGGCCAATGATGCCATAACGATTACGGCTTGGTGTCATATAAACCGGTTTTGCCCCTGTTAAGATCAAACCTTGCTCAATAGATTTGTGGCAGTTACGGTCAATCACAACAACATCATCATCTGTCATACAAGCTTGCATAATCGTTCGGTTCGAACCCGATGTTCCCACAACCACGGAGTAAGATTGGTCAGCACCAAATATACGCGCAGCATTCCTTTCACACTCACCAAATGCGCCGGTATGGTCTAACAGTGAACCCACAGCAACCCGCTCAATACCGATATCCGTCCGAAATAAGTTTTCACCAAAGAAATCATGATAAATGCGACCTGCGGGAGTTTTGGTGAACCCAACACCACCTTGATGCCCCGGTGCTGCCCATGAATATTCATGTACATCACTGTATTTAATCAAACTTTTCATCAAAGGGGGCAGTAAATTGGCGCGGTAGCGGATGATCGCGGCAAGGACACGACCTGCAATAAAATCTGCAGAATCTTCTAAAATCCACGCAAATTCATCGACTTGTTCCATCATCTTACGGTCAAATGCCGTCAAGGCTTCTTCACGATCACTTAATAAAAAGACAGGGACATCTTCTTGCCTGCGATGAAGTTGGGTAATTAATTGATGTGCCTGAGTTTGTTCTTGCTTGTCTGACATATCTCGGCCATATAACAAGCAATCAATACTGGTATTTGATCGAATGTATGCCATCCCATCTTCAAAATTACGAATGATCACGGTTTCTACGTGCTCATCTTTAAGTTCACTAGCAAGTCTTGCTACAGCATGGCTAATCACGGAGTCGTCATCGGTTAATTCCGTATAAACTATGAGTGCTCTCATCAATAACTCCCTTTTAACTTTTTAAAATCAAAATACTGATAATATTAGTCTTAACGTAAATAAGGTTTGATTGCAAAGTTATCGATGAGGATTCAAGCCACTAATCACTCATCTAATTTATTAATCACTACTCTTGCATTCATAACTAACGACTTTGCTTTCGCTTCTCGCCGTTGCAATAACGCCATAAAAATCAGGTCTGTTAGCGTATTTTGTGCGGTTCTTGAAGAAATTGATGAACTACGCCATTCATCTTCCTCCGCAATACTTTCAAGAACATAATCAGCAATTTGCCCCAGTGGTGAATCACAGTCACGCGTAATCGCAATGACACATGCCCCTTGCTTACGTGCAATATTCGCTGCTGTTAGCATGTCTTTACGCTTCCCTGTAAAAGAAATAACGATTTGTACATCATGAGCATTGAGAGTGAGTGCCGCAGCAATTTGCACATGATGGTCTGACTCCACGAGCGTTGTAATACCAATTTTTTGTAACTTATAACTTAAATCTTTTGCAGTTAAGCCTGACCCACCAATACCGACAATTTGCACTCTCTGTGATTGGTCTATTCGCTCAACAATGCGTTCAAACTGCTTGAAATCAATTAATTTTGTTGTTTCTGTAATGGAGTGATTTTTTTCCATTGCGAGTTTCTGAGCAACAACCATCAAGTTATCATCAGGCGCAATACGGTTATGTAGAGCAGAATGAGGCGCTCCATCTTTGAGTTGTTGGCGCCCAATAATCTCGCTAAGTGCAAGTTTCAAGGCAGGATACCCCTTTACACCAACTTTCTGACTAAACTTAACGATGGCTGATTGGCTAACATCTAAAATTTCCGCTAATTGCTGAGACGACAAATTTAGTACATTTTCGGGATTTTCAAGGATAAATTGGGCAATTTTGCGTTGGTTTTCCGCTAATCGCGGTAGTGAGTAGGTAATGATGTCCAATAATGTCATGGTGACCTCTAATAATAATTGTAATAGCCAGACCTATAGATAAAAAAATAATAATAAATTATTCCTCAATCAAGCCACTGATACCTGATGAATAATACTTATAATTCAAAGAGTCGTGACTTTAGCTTATAAAATTAATCACAAAATATTCTTGTATATTCACAAGTTAGAATAGATAGCACCGTGATGTTAATCACATATAAGGAATAAATAATTCCTTATATTAGCCCAATAACTGATTTAGGAGCAATTTTTATGACTATCGACTTAAGCAAAATGGTAACTGAAAGCCGCAATGCAGCCAGTACTAATATCGACCAACTATCAACGGCTGAAATGCTGAAGGTCATTAATGATGAGGATAAGCTCGTTCCGTTAGCAGTTGAAAAAGTGCTCCCTGAAATTGCTCAACTGGTTGATAAAGTCGCAGAGGCTTTCTTAAAAGGCGGTCGTCTGATTTACTCAGGCGCAGGAACCTCTGGCCGTTTAGGAATTCTTGATGCCAGTGAGTGCCCGCCGACTTATGGAACGCCACATGAACAAGTTGTGGGTTTAATCGCCGGTGGCCATCAAGCAATTTTCCGTGCCGTAGAAAATGCAGAAGATAAGCCTGAACTGGGTGAACAAGACCTCAAAGATATTCAATTTAATGATAATGATGTGTTAGTTGGTATCGCAGCCAGTGGGCGAACGCCTTATGTATTAGGCGCTTTAGCTTACGCGAAGGCTGTTGGTGCAACAACAGCGGCCATTAGCTGTAACCCAAATAGCCCAATTGCCAATGCCGCAGATATTGCTATTACTCCCATTGTAGGTGCAGAGGTTGTCACCGGTTCTTCACGCATGAAAGCAGGAACAGCACAAAAATTAGTGCTGAATATGATCACCACTGGGGCGATGATCCGTATTGGAAAGGTGTTTGGTAATTTAATGGTCGATGTCGAAGCAACAAATGCCAAACTCATTGAAAGACAAACTAAAATTGTGATGGAAGCAACCGACTGCGACCGAACTACCGCAGAGACCGCCCTTCAACAATGTAACCGGCACTGCAAAACTGCCATTTTAATGGTGTTATCGGGTTTAAATGCCGATGACGCACGTCAACTACTCTTAGATAACAACGGTTTTATTCGTACGGCTCTCAATATGGCCTCATCCGCCTAACTTGCGGACTTCAATGGGATAAATAGTATGGCTAAAATAACAATAGAAATGATACAGCAGATCCTGCAACACGTTGGAGGACGCCGTAATATTAAATTAGCGGGTAACTGTATGACCCGTTTGCGGCTCACACTCAACAATGACCAGCTAGTCGATAAATCTGCACTCAAACAAATTGCAGGAGTGCTTGGCGTTATTGAAAGTGATGAACAACTGCAAGTGATCCTTGGCCCAGGTAAAGCGCAAACTGCCGCGGACTTGATGAACCAACTTTTAGATAGTGATGAAGAGGATAACCACGAAGCAGCAGCCCAGCCTCAGGATCTGAACGATATTGCATCCGCAAATAAGCAGCAACTGAAAAAGAAACAAACCAGTGCCGTTCACCGATTTTTATCCAAATTTGCCACCATATTTACTCCGCTAATTCCAGGTTTTATTGCTGCGGGCTTACTATTAGGTTTTGCAACTCTGGCGAAACAAACCTATTTTCCAGCAGGGCTCCCGACAAAACCTGAAGAGCAGACCCTACTCGTACATACGATTCTGTATATGTCGGTATTTAGCAAAGGGCTGTTTAGCTTCCTAAGTATTCTTATCGGTTATAACACTCAAAAAGCCTTTGGCGGTAGCGCAGTAAATGGCGCCATCATTGCTTCACTGTTTGTTCTTGGGTACAACCCTGAAATAGCTAAGGGGTTCTATTCTGATATGAATAGCTTCTTCGGGTTGGCTATCGACCCAAGAGGTAACATTATTGGGGTATTAATTGCGTGTATTTTTGGGGCATGGGTCGAAAAACAAGTCCGTAAAATTATTCCAGCCAACCTTGATATGATTTTAACTTCAACAATTACCTTGTTAATTGTTGGTGCTGCAGTGTTTATCTTCATCATGCCAATTGGCAGTTGGTTATTCTCTGGTATGTCATGGCTTTTTGTTCATTTAAGCAGCAACCCATTCGGAACCGCTATACTTGCTGGGCTATTCTTAATTGCAGTAATGTTTGGCGTGCACCAAGGTTTTGTTCCGGTATATATGGCACTCGTTGAAACCCAAGGCTTTAACTCACTTTTCCCTATCCTAGCAATGGCTGGTGGTGGGCAAGTTGGTGCAGCGATGGCGTTGTACGTTAAAGCCGCAAAAGATTCAGTGTTACGTAATCAGATTCGCGGGGCCATCATTCCAGGTTTCTTAGGTGTCGGTGAACCACTTATCTACGGTGTAACTCTTCCTCGAATGAAGCCGTTTGTCACCGCATGTTTAGGCGGTGCTGCTGGGGGGTTCTTTGTTGGACTCGTGGCTTGGATGGGTTTACCCGTTGGTTTAAATACTGTCTTTGGCCCGTCCGGCTTAGTCGCTATCCCAATGATGACCTCTGCTGATGGCGTGTTCCCAGGGATGTTAGTTTATGTGGGCGGGTTATTCGTTTCCTACTTATTCGGTTTTATTTTTACCTACTTTTTCGGCACTAAAAACGTCGATTTAGATTAATCGCCTCCCTTACATGTAAAAAGCAGCCCATGGGCTGCTTTTTGATGGGTCATATAAACTGCACTTTTATCAGAAAATCATTCCAACCAAATCAGGGGAACGCACAAAGCCGTTAAAATCCCCATCACCCAGTTAAAAATAAACCAAGCACGACGGCTACGTAAAAATAGGCTAATTAATGAACCAAACCCCATCCAAATTAAACCCGCCACTAAGTTAACTATCACAAATGCGATACTCATCATTAAAATAGATTGGGTAAATAATTCACCGGGGAGGCTAAATCCCCCGACAGCGCCTAGCCCCATCATCCATGCTTTGGGGTTTAAAAACTGTAATAAGCCGCCTTGATACCAAGTAATGCTTTTCGCAACTTCGCTATTCGTCTTCAGTGGTGCATAATTTGCTGTCGCTGTTTTCCATGCTAGCCATAGCAAATATAGACTTCCGGCGAATTTTAAGGCGACATGAAGCGCAGGATAGAGCAATAAAAGTGCAGCAACCCCGAATGCGGAGAGATAGAGTATTGACTGCATCCCTAACATAATACCAAGGCATAATATTATCGTATGGCGAAAACCGTAGTTTGCTGCACTTGACGTTAGCAACATATTGTTAGGGCCGGGAGTGACTGCAGCAATGAATAAAAACGTAAAAAGAGAAAAAACCAGCCCCAATGTCATTTATAATTTAGCCTCAAACTCAAATTTGTTTACTTGCATCACAAAAAAATAACAGTATGTTATGTGACTCACAAGAGTCTCCATTAAATAAAAATAAGGCTATGTCAGAAAACTTTCGTCCAATAAGTTGGGCTAAAAATCCACACCTCCAAACATTACTGCCAAGGATTTTCCGTAGAACACCGAAAATCAAACCAATATGGCAGCGGCTTGAATTGCCTGATGGCGATTTTATCGATCTCGCTTGGAGTGAAAAACCTGAGCTAGCGGCACATAAGCCACGTTTAGTGATCTTCCATGGTCTCGAAGGCAATTTTAAGAGCCCTTATGCCCACGGGATGCTAGAAACGGCCCAAAAGCATGGTTGGTTGGGTGTAATTATGCATTTTCGCGGTTGTAGCGGTGAACCCAATCGCCAACAGCGAATTTACCATTCAGGTGAAACCAGTGATGCTCGCTATTTTCTCCGTTGGTTACAACAAACCTATGGTGATACGCCGACGGCCGCAGTCGGCTATTCTCTTGGTGGTAATATGTTAGCGTGCTATCTCGCAGAAAGTGGGCAAAATGCAGATTTAGATGCGGGCGTCGTGGTTTCGGCACCATTAATGCTAGAAGCCTGTTCTTTGCGGATGGAAAAAGGAATATCTCAATTCTATCAACGCTATTTACTAAATGGCTTAAAACGTAATGCAACGCGTAAATTGGTACGCTACCCTGGCTCACTACCTTTAAACTTGCTGCAGCTTAAACAACTAAAACGCATCCGTGAATTTGATGATGTGATCACTGCTCGTATTCATGGTTTTGATGATGCGACAGATTATTATCAAAAATGCAGCGCATTACCTAAATTAGCTTACATCACGAAGCCAACATTGATTATCCACGCTAAAGATGACCCATTTATGGCGCCTGAGGTTGTTCCTGATTTATCATTTTTACCCCACAATGTGGAATACCAAATGACAGAACATGGTGGGCACGTAGGCTTTGTGAGCGGTACCTTGAGGAAACCGCAAATGTGGTTAGAAACACGCATCCCTCAATGGTTAACGCCTTATTTAGATAAGGAAATAATGTGATTATTCCTTGGCAAGAACTTGAACCTGAAACATTGGAAAACCTAATTGAAAGCTATGTCTTACGGGAAGGAACCGACTACGGCTCCCATGAAAAAAGCTTACAAGATAAGGTCAACGATGTGAAACGGCAGTTAGTTTCTGGTGAAATTGTGCTAGTCTGGTCTGAATTGCATGAATCAGTTAATTTCATGCCTAAGGGGAGTTTTTCTGTCTGATGTTTTTATTCTATGGTTCATTTTTACGCCATCATCTATCATGAATTAAGTTGCGGGTTTTCCACACAATCATGTCGTAAAACCATCAAATAAAACTCAAAACCCTAACACCCGTTAATCCGCTTCATGCACTATTGATTAAAATAGTGCTTATAAGCGCAACACAGGGAGTCCACGATGTCCAAAAAGCACCCAATCATTGCTATCACTGGTTCGAGCGGAGCTGGCACAACCTCAACTAGCCAAGCATTTCGTAAAGTTTTTCACCAATTAAATATCCAACCAGCAACATTAGAAGGGGATAGCTTTCATCGCTATACACGCCCTGAAATGGATATGGCTATCCGTAAAGCCAGAGAACAAGGCCGGCACATCAGTTACTTTGGCCCCGAAGCGAATGATTTTGCGTTGCTTGAACAAACCTTAATCGACTATGCAAAAACAGGTTGTGGGCAGTCCCGTAAATATCTACATACTTATGATGAAGCGGTACCGTATGGCTTGCAACCTGGGACATTTACCCCTTGGGAGCCGCTACCAGACAAAACAGATATTTTATTTTATGAGGGGCTGCATGGTGGCGTTGTCACTCCAGAACATAATGTTGCACAACATGTTGATTTGCTTGTAGGTGTTGTCCCTATTGTCAACCTCGAATGGATCCAAAAATTGATCCGCGATACCACAGAGAGAGGGCACTCCCGCGAAGCGGTTATGGACTCTGTTGTACGTTCAATGGGGGACTATATTAATTACATCACGCCACAATTTTCTCGCACCCATATCAATTTTCAACGCGTTCCTACGGTAGACACCTCTAACCCATTTTCGGCTAAAGCTATCCCATCACAAGACGAAAGCTTTATTGTGATCCGCTTTCGTGGGCTAGAGCAAATTGATTTCCCCTATTTGCTATCAATGATATCCAGCTCTTTTATTTCAGCAATGAATACAATTGTCGTCCCAGGAGGGAAACTCAGTTTAGCAATGGAATTAATTATGGCACCAATAGTCGAAAAACTAATTAATCAAAAGAACAACAGTTAAATTATTTTTTGATTAAAAAATAAGATGCTTATCATTAATTAAGGTAAGCATCTTTCAATTCAAATATATTAATAAAAATTAAATTTATTTTTAGTTTTTTATTTCAAAGCTGTGTGTGACTTCAACGGTTTTCTCTAACATCAATGCGACTGAGCAATATTTCTCAGCAGAAAGTTGAACGGCACGTTCGACTGCTTTTTCCGTTAATTCATTCCCTGTCACAATAAAATGCAAATGGATTTTCACAAAATAACGAGGGGCTTCTTCACGACGTTGTGAGGTTAATTTAACTTCACAATCCGTAATATCATAGCGGCCCTTTTGTAGAATCGAAACGACATCAATCGCGCTGCAACCACCCGCAGCCATTAGCACCATTTCCATTGGGCTTGGGGCTTTATCACCTGCATTACCGTCCATCATCACTTGGTGCCCAGACGCTGACTCCCCTAGAAAAGAAAGTCCTTCAACCCACTTAACTCTTGCTTCCATTATATTTCCCCTTGAAATGAAATCGGTTTAAAGGCTACATTGTTCCATAGATACAATGAATGTTATATCAACTTTATTTGGCTGAAGCGATACAGGGAAGACTTTCTTTATTGGATATGCTACAAACAATACTTAGTTGATAGGATTAAGATCAAAACTCAACGGTTTAATTGATCATATTATAGTGTTGATATCAATTTGCGTTACCCAAAGCAATCAAAAACGCTGAAGCAATCAGCTGTTAGATTATTTAAAGGTATATAAGGCAAATTAATATGCTAAGCTAGTGACTTTAAAGCCAGCCTTTCTAGTATGTTTTTCTGAATGGCTGCAATAACATACAGAGGATAACGCTAATGGTTCTCGGCAAGCCACAAACAGACCCTACTCTTGAATGGTTTTTGTCACACTGCCATATTCATAAATATCCATCCAAGAGCACTCTTATCCATCAGGGTGAGAAAGCAGAAACCCTTTACTATATCGTTAAAGGTTCGGTGGCTGTTTTAATTAAAGATGAAGAAGGCAAAGAAATGATCCTCTCTTACCTGAATCAGGGGGATTTCATTGGTGAGCTTGGGTTATTTGAAGAAGGGCAAGAACGTACTGCGTGGGTTAGAGCCAAAATAGCCTGCGAAGTTGCTGAAATTTCTTACAAAAAATTCCGTCAATTAATTCAGGTAAACCCTGATATTTTAATGCGCCTTTCTGCGCAAATGGCTAGTCGCTTACAAACAACATCTGAGAAAGTCGGTAACCTCGCATTCTTAGACGTTACAGGCCGTATTGCTCAAACGCTATTAAACTTAGCTAAACAACCTGATGCAATGACACACCCAGACGGTATGCAAATCAAAATTACTCGTCAGGAAATAGGCCAAATCGTGGGTTGTTCCCGTGAAACAGTCGGCCGTATTCTAAAAATGTTAGAAGACCAAAACCTGATCTCCGCACACGGTAAAACAATCGTTGTTTATGGTACTCGCTAATTAACCTTTCAGCCTGGCCACCTTTGGCTGGGCTATTATTTATCATATTAAATTGTAGTAAAATCGCTTCGTTATATTCCCCCCACCGATTACCCCTATAGAATAATAATTATTATCTTACCAATTAGGAAAATATTTATGACTATTACATTAGGCTATTTATCGGGTAATCCGACGATTTTCAAAAAAATTATTAACTCGGATGATTTTATCAAAAAAATTTTTACGGTTACCTCTTCACTGAAAAAAAGTCCACTTGATACGAATAACCAGCTAAAACCAACTCGTACCTGTAGCACTGAGAGTATTGATTCCGCCTATGAGAGCGACTTAGAAGAAACCAATAATATTAAGTGTTTAAGCACTGATGAATTTTACGAAAAAGTCAATCAATTGAAAATTAAGCTATACGGAAAATATTCATCTACTTTTCTTTCTGAGCAAAGTACAGACTCATTAATAAAAGAAAATAGAGTTATTCTTGACCAATACAAAGAACTCCCCAAAAAAAATGCTGAATATGCTGATTTTTTATATCGTGATATTAGAATCCCTGACATTAACAATAAAAGTCTACAAGAAAAAAAAGAGATTATAAAAAAATTTGTATTACCTAAACCTCTAACTAATAAAAATGGTTCAATGCTTCCTTTAAAAAAACAAATCATTCAAGAGTCTATTCGTCATATCACACTACCTTCCGTGGGTATAAAATATAAAACAGAAAGCAAATTTAATAAGAAATTAGTTTATATACATTACAAAATTTGTGAAGAAAATCGGCCTAATCAAAGAATCACCTCTTTGCCAAAAACCACTTTTGAGTTCAAGGGAAATATACCGCAAACAAAGTCATCATTACTAAGAGCACAACGAATAAAAGAACATTATAATTTATCGAGTAAAATTACCACACAGAAAACCAGCCTTAGCAAAGATAACTTAGTAAAAAATAAAATTTTAGTTAATAGTTCTGATTTATTAAAAATAATAGAAAAAGAATACCAATTGACCCAAGAAATGAATAACCATATAAAAATAATCGCTGAAATAGACGCCCAAATGAAGACTAACTCTCAATTACTAGCACTTTACAAGTCACCAATAATAAAATAAGTAAAATCGACTTATTATTCAATTAATTAAAATATTTGCATTGGCTAGAAAAAATCCAAACACAAATATCACACACATGTAAATAAATAATCATAAACATCGATTTATTATATTAATTAACCTAAAAACAACCCAAAATAGCATTAATTGATAATTAAGGATCTCTCATGCACATAGACACCATCAATAGAAATGCAAGCAACCCCATCTTTAAAAAAAACATAGCATTAGAAATAGCGGAAAATTATTTCCCAATAATTAATAAAATACGTAATACTAGATTGAATAATTTCATTCATTTATTTAGTTTTAACAAAAAAAACAAAGTAAATATGGATTCAAAGTTTTACTTAGAGTTAAAAAAAATAGAAACCAAAAAAAATGAGAATAACTCACGATTAAAAGTCGAATTAAATCAAAATAAAATAATATCATTAGAAAATGAACTACTTAAAAAGTCGTTTGAAATATCCCCAACAGTAAAAAACACTAAAGATGAAATTAATAGAAAAATAAGTAACGCATTAAAAATAGACAAGCCCTATGTAGAAGAATTAGTCAACAATAAAATAATTAAAGAACAGAATGACCTAATAGACTATTACACATACCATATTAAAAATATAGAATTAATTGAAACTAAAGAACAATTAAAAAATGATATATACAAATTAAAATCAGAGATAAAAAACGAGTCAAAAATAAGAGGGATTGCTTATCTTGAAAAAAAACATGCAATATTAGAGTCATCATATAAAGAGATAGAAAATACATTTGAGGTGGAAGACCAAAATGAAAATTTAAAATCATTAATTAATTTACAATCTATCATTAAAAATTTATTAATTAAAGAATTAGATGATGTTAAAAGCAAAATTCATAATATAACATTAGATAATTACAGCGAAAAAAATTTAATGGCCTATGATGAAGATGGCACACCTATTTATCATGATGAGAACCATTCATTTGATTTTGATGACGAATTAACTTTTTTAGCGAAGCCTGAAACCAATGAAATGGAAGATTCGTCATTAGTTAAAGCACTAAGACTCGAAAATAGAGAATTAAAAAACTCGCTAGAGGAGTTAAGTGATAACTACTTCACTCTGCTTGATAAATTCCATCATAGATCACACGAATACATTCTAAATACAATAACTCTTACTGACGTACCTCTAGATGATTTATCTACACATGAAGAAACTATCGTCAAGCAGCCAAGTGAAATTAAACAAAAAACAATAGATAGTAAAGAGAACGTCACGGCAAAAAATACACAGAACAATCGTAGTTTAATGCAGAAAAAAATAGTTGTGAATTATTCACATTCCCATAACAGTCAATGTCTGGCTGCTGGCATCAGCATATCCAGCACACCAGAACAATTGCAACAAAAACAAATAGAATTAAAAGCGAAAAATACAATAAAAATATCTGGCAGAAATAGAACGTAATATTAACGATACAAGTTGCAGAGACAGAAATGCCTCTGCAACTTTTCAATAAACCACTAATTCAATAACTTACCAATCGCCGTTTCTAATTTCGCCATCCCACTATTAATGTCTTCCTCAGAAATAATCAGTGAAGGCGTAAAACGTAAAACATTCGTGCCAGCATTAAGCATCATCAGGCCTTCTACTGCACTAGCTTGCAGGATATCTTTCGAACGGTTCAATAGTTTGCCGTCTAATTCAGCGCCAATTAATAACCCCATTCCTCTGATCTCAGAAAAAATGTGATATTTATCATTCAGTTTATTTAAATGAGCGACAAATAATTCACGACGCTTTTCGACACCATTTAATACTTCCTCAGTATTAATAATATCAAACGCCGCATTACCTACTGCGCACGCTAAGGAATTGCCACCATAGGTGGTTCCGTGCGAACCCACTTCCATGGTTTTTGCCACTTCTTCAGTGGTGATCATTGCACTAATAGGGAAACCGCCACCCAATGCTTTTGCCGTGGTTAAAATATCAGGCACAATATTGTAATGCATATAAGAAAATAATTTACCTGTACGGCCCATACCGCTTTGTACTTCATCAAAAATCAACAAGGCATTATTTTCATCACACAGCTTACGAACTCCTTGCAGAAATTTCGCTGTTGCTGCGGTGACGCCACCTTCACCTTGTACTGGCTCAAGAACAACTGCGCAGGTATTTTCATCAATGACCGCTTTGACAGCATCAAGGTCATTAAATGGCACATGAATAATATCCGCAGGTTTTGGCCCAAAACCATCCGCATATTTTGCTTGCCCACCGACCGAAACAGTAAATAATGTGCGTCCGTGGAAAGCTTGTTTGAAAGCGATAATCTTAGTTTTATAGGGGCTGTATTTAGTAATAGCGTAGCGGCGTGCTAATTTAAACGCAGCTTCGTTAGCTTCTGAGCCGGAATTCACAAAAAATGCGCGGTCAGCAAATGTCGCATTCGTGAGCTTTTGTGCTAACTTTAGCGCCTGCTCGTTAGTGAAAATATTACTGACATGCCATAGCTTTTCGCTTTGTTCACGCACCGCAGCCACCAAACTAGGGTGGCAATGCCCCAAAGCAAGAACAGCGATCCCACCAGCAAAATCAATATATTCTTTACCTTGCTGATCCCAAACGCGGCTACCTTCGCCTTTAACTGGAATAAATTCCGCTGGCGAAAAAATAGGTAACATAACTTGATCAAAAGTTTGCCGATTTACTACTGGTTGCTCAGACATACCCCTCACCTGCTCTTATTTAATGCAATTATGAAAATATAAGCATTAAATATGAATAAAAAATCAAAAAAGAGCAATAGCAAAGGGCATAATATGCATAATTAATTTTTTCTGAATACGATTGCTAAATTAATATTTTAGAAAATTGTTTAGTAATTCATGGCCTTGTTCACTCAGAATACTTTCAGGATGGAACTGAACACCTTCTATAGGCAAGGTTTTGTGCCGTATTCCCATGATTTCATCAACATCGCCATTATTCAGTGACCATGCGGATACATCAAAAGAAACAGGGAGTGTCTCTGCTGCAATCACTAACGAGTGATAGCGTGTCACTGTTAAGGGGCGATTTAAGCCTTTGAATACACCTTGATGATTATGGTGGATAGCAGAGGTTTTACCGTGCATAACTTCTCGTGCTTTGACGACTGATGCACCAAATGCTTGCCCAATCGCTTGATGTCCTAAGCAAATGCCTAAAATGGGCAGTTTACCTGCAAAATATTTTATCGCCTCAAGGGAGATGCCAGCCTCATCCGGTGTACATGGCCCAGGTGAAATCACAAGATGTGTAGGCGAAAGCTGTTCAATTTCTTCGATGGTAATTTCATCATTACGTTTTACTACAACTTCAGCCCCTAACTCACAAAAGTATTGGTATAAGTTGTAAGTAAATGAATCGTAATTATCAATAAGTAGAAGCATATTAGCCTATCCGACTGATTTTTATCATTATATATTATTTTCTTATGCATATTTTTATCGTGTTGGCAATCAGAACGATGATTAAAACACCATAAAAATAATAAGGGCGGCTATCATAGCACAGCCAAAGCGGGAAAATAGCCTATTTAAGTCAATGATTGTTTTTTCTCAGAGAAAATTTCCATATAAAAATCATGGGATTATATTTACATCCCTATAACAAAGCTGTATTTTGGTTAAGAATTACTTTAAATACAATGAAATAAAAGGCTGTTAAAAAGTAGCAAGCGCTGACACATTTTAACTAACATAGTTAATGAAGAAAAACTCAAAGAGGAAGGAAAAGCGTTTTTTAAGAAAAGTGGGCACGTTAAAACAACCTACCCACAGTATTCGACACGGCAGCTTTTAATGACTATCGTTTTTAATCACTACGGTTTTTTAATCACTTCAGCAGAAATAATTGTAACCGGTTCAACTGGGACATTTTGATATGGCCCTACGTTTTCCGTTTTTACTTTAGAGATTTTATCTGCAACATCCATCCCTTTTACCACTTTACCAAACACAGCATAACCAAAGTCACGTTGGCCGTGGTCTAAGAAAGCATTATCAGCTACATTAATAAAGAATTGGCTCGTTGCGCTGTCTTTATTTGCAGTACGCGCCATAGAAATAGTACCGCGTAAATTACGTAAACCGTTATCCGCTTCATTTTTGATTGGAGTGCGGGTTTGTTTTTGCTGTAAATCTTTATTAAAGCCACCACCTTGAATCATAAAACCTGGGATTACACGGTGGAAAGTGGTTCCATTGTAATAACCTTCATTAACATACTGAACGAAATTTTCTGTCGTAACAGGGGCTTTTTTACTATTCAGTTCTAATTCGATATCACCCGCCGACGTGACTAATTTAACATAAGTCTCACCCGCAGATAATGCAAGAGAAGATGCGCTCATTGCGCAGATGGCCAAAAGTGGCACAAAAATTCGTTTTAACATGTAAGGTCCCTTTCGTTATAGCTCATTACAACTGCAATCAAGCAATTCTAGAGTGAAGCCAACAAGAATGCTGAAGATTTACCTATATTTACGCCAAAAAATAAAAACACACCAAATGCGCTAAATTCTAGACCAATTTTAGTGAAAAACGTCATTAATAATGGTTATTTTTCTATTATTACAATTTCGCAGACTACAACACACAAAAAATAATACCTGACACCAAGGGAAAAGCGGTTAAGAGGATATTTCGAGTTGTCGGGAAGCGCTAAGCAAAGCTATAATCCTCGAGCCTTTTGAGGCTAACTCAGGGAGAAAGACAAATGGCAATTAAAAATCATAACTACCAGATGGCAAAATTTGTCATCAGTGCACCCGATATCCGTCATCTACCTAAAGATACCGGAATTGAGGTGGCTTTTGCTGGCCGTTCTAATGCGGGGAAATCCAGTGCGTTAAACGCATTAACACAGCAAAAAAGCTTAGCACGTACCAGTAAAACACCAGGAAGAACTCAGCTAATCAACCTATTTGAAGTTGAGGAAGGCGTTCGCCTTGTTGACCTTCCAGGCTATGGTTATGCCGAAGTTCCTGAAGAAATGAAACGTAAATGGCAACAAGCACTCGGGGAATATCTCCAAAAAAGAGAATGCATTAAGGGGCTGGTTGTCTTAATGGATATCCGTCATCCATTAAAAGACCTCGATATGCAAATGATTGAATGGTCTGTTGCGATGAATGTACCCGTTTTAGTTTTACTCACAAAAGCAGACAAACTGGCCTCTGGAGCAAGAAAAAAACAACTGATGGAAGTTCGCCAAGCATTGGCTCCACTTGAAGGGGATATTGAAGTCGAATACTTTTCAGCACTGAAAAAGATTGGTATCGATAAACTCCGCATTAAGCTAGATAGTTGGTATAACACACCGGCTTGATTTCTTTAGTAGTGAGCCAGAAATGGTTCATTACACCCTCATACCTTCTAATTCACTGAATTTTAGATAAAAAAATGCTCCAATCAAATACTTGACTGGAGCAGCTAATATTCAGCTAAATCCGATTACGTGAAGTAAAAGGTCTGAAAGATAGAACATCTTACCTCTGTACCCTACGCCTATTAATGTACTTTATTTTTCGCTCGAAAAAAAGCCTTTTTGTAATTTTTTTTCAAAGCTTTCTACGATTCAGCACAGAAATATGAATAAAATAAGCTAAAAAACGGATTTTAATTACATATTTATGAGATGTATGTCGCATAAAAATGTTAACCATTTTCTTGACTGTCATCACAAAAATAATTGATTTATTGCAGAGTTATATTGAATTTCTAGTTAATAATTTCAAATGCATAATTATCTGTTATACCTTCGCTTAAACGTAAAAAACCCCCAGTAATTGGTTATCCAACTCTTGGGGGTCTCTTCATAATGGAGGTTCTATATATTCAATATGATTAAAAATTAGTGGGCTTCATCCCAGTTGTCACCAATTCCCACATCCACTTTTAATGGCACATCCAGTTTCATGCTTTGTTCCATTAATGACTGGACCTGAGCTTGAACACGCACTAATTCAGACTCTTTGACCTCAAAGACCAGCTCATCGTGAACTTGCATTAGCATATCTGCATGCGGTTTTTCAGTTTGCAACCAATTATCAACGGCAATCATGGCTTTTTTAATGATGTCCGCTGCGGTTCCTTGCATTGGGGCGTTGATCGCTTCGCGTTCTGCCGCTTTACGGCGCATTCCATTACTCGACTTAATATCCGCTAAATATAAGCGACGGCCTTCAAGTGTTTCAACATAACCTTGTTCAGAAGCTTGTAAGCGTGTGTTTTCCATATAACGTAATACACCAGGGTAGCGTTCAAAGTAGAGATCCATATAGCGTTGAGCTTCACCACGAGGGATCCCTAATTGACGCGCTAAACCAAATGCACTCATGCCATAGATAAGCCCGAAGTTAATCGCCTTGGCACTACGACGCTGGTCACTGGTGACTTGTTCCAGTGGTACACCAAAGACTTCAGCGGCTGTCGCTTTATGGATGTCTTTCCCTTCCGCAAACGCAGTTAATAGGCCTTTATCTTGGGATAAATGCGCCATAATACGTAATTCAATTTGTGAATAGTCCGCTGCCATCACTTTGTAGCCTTCACGCGCGATAAAGGCTTGGCGGATCCGGCGACCTTCTTCAGTTCTAACTGGAATATTTTGTAGGTTAGGATCCCGAGAAGATAAACGCCCCGTTGCTGTGACTGCTTGGTGGTAAGAAGTATGAACACGCTGAGTACGCGGGTTAATCATGAGTGGCAGTTTATCCGTATACGTGGATTTTAATTTGGCTAAACTACGGTGCTCAAGCAACAATTTTGGCAATGCATGGTTTAGCGCTAATTCTTCAAGCACTTCCTCATTCGTCGATGCTGCCCCACTTGGTGTTTTCTTTATCACCGGCAATTGCAATTTTTCGAATAAGATAGTTTGCAATTGTTTTGGCGAAGCGAGGTTAAACTCTTCCCCTGCAAGCTCGAAAGCCTCTTTTTCCAGCTCAGCTAAACGAGCGGTAATCACCTTTGACTGCGCTGCAAGTACGTTTGCGTCAATTAAAACACCTTTGCGTTCCATGCGGACTAACACAGGCACAAGTGGCATTTCAATATTTTGGAAAATGTGATTAAGCTTAGGTTCAGCCTCTAATTGTGGATATAACGCTTGATGCAGTAATAGCGTGACATCTGCATCTTCCGCCGCATAATTAGCGGCTTCTTCTAAAGCAATTTGGTTAAATGTCAGCTGCTTTTTACCTTTACCTGCGATTTCTTCAAAGCTCACGGTTTTATGGTTCAAATGGCGATCGGCCAAGCTGTCCATATCATGGCGTCCCATCCCCGCAACACTGTTTAACACATACGATTCCAGCATGGTGTCATAACCGATACCTTTTAATTCGATGTCATAATTTTCAAGAACTTCTGCATCATACTTCAAGTTTTGGCCAATTTTGAGGATGTTTTCACTCTCAAGGATAGGCTTCATAAGTTCCAAAACCTCTTCCAGAGGAAGCTGTACTGGCGCATCAAGGTAATCGTGACCTAATGGTAAATAAGCGGCATGCCCCGGCTCAATTGCAAATGACATCCCCACTAAACGAGCTTCTTGGGTATCTAAACTATCGGTTTCAGTATCAAAAGCAAATAATGATGCTTTGCTTAATTTTTCAACCCAGCGCTCTAAATCGGCTTTTTCTAGAATCGTTTGGTAATTTTCGGCACACAATGTTGGCACAGTTAGGTTTGATGGCTTCACAGGTGACGCTGCTGGTGTTGGGCTAGGTTTCGCACTTGAGCCTTTACCCTCCATCCAAGTCCCATTTTCAACATCGGCTAGCCAACGTTTAAATTCATAACGGCTGAATAATTGATGCAGTTTATCCACATCTGGCTGAGCAACTTGTAGCTCTTCACATGTTTTTTCCAGCTCAACATCCGTTTTAATCGTCGCTAATTGGTATGATAAAAAAGCAACATCGCGATTTTCCGCCATTTTAGGGGCTAACGTTTTAGAACCTCTAAAACCTAATGGGGCAATAGCTTCAAGGTCATTATAAATTGCTTCTAAACTACCAATGCCTTGCAGTAAAGCGAGTGCTGTTTTTTCACCAACGCCAGGCACCCCAGGAATATTATCTGACGAATCCCCCATTAATGCTAAAAAATCAATGATGAGTTCAGGGGGAACACCGTATTTTTCTTTGACTTCATCAGGCCCTAGAATAGTGTTATTCATGGTATTGATAAGCGTAATGTTAGGCTCAACTAATTGCGCCATATCTTTATCGCCCGTACTAATTAACACTGGCATACCTTTTCGGCTTGCTTCACAGGCTAATGTCCCGATGACGTCATCGGCTTCCACTCCTGAAACCACCAGTAAAGGCAAGCCCATCGCTTCCACCATTTCATGTAATGGGGCGATTTGAGCGCGTAAATCATCAGGCATGGGTGGGCGATGTGACTTATAGCTTTCAAACAATTCATCACGAAATGTTTTTCCCTTCGCATCAAAGACAACCGCTACATGGCTAGGTTTATACTGCATAATTAAACTACGTAGCATATTAAGCACGCCATACATTGCCCCTGTAGGCTCACCAGCACTATTGGTCAGTGGAGGGAATGCATGGTAAGCACGGTATAGGTAAGAGGAACCATCAACCAAAATAAGAGGGTTTTCTGCAATCTGAGCCATAATCTGTCATCATCTTTTTAGTCAGGAACGAATACCAATAGGATGCCATAATGTGGCCTCAGATACATCCCAAGTTTTATATTCCGCTTAGTTAGATAATTAAAAACACACCAAATCATCCACTATTATAAGTACACCATTAATTACAGTTAATTAAAATTAATCACGCCGATTAACTAAGTATCTGACTAACATCCTGTGGATAAGCTTGTGTGTAAATTTGTGTTACTCAGTAAATTCAACAAGTAATATGGCTGTTAACAATATAAACAGAAAAGTAAAATCAAAGGGTTAGCTCATAATTGAATGGGTTTAATACAGGTGAGAGAAAGTCTTTGAATTGTGGATATTAATAGAAAAAGAGACGATGGCGAGTATACCACCGTCTATTTGCGATTATTTTTTATTTACTAAGAAGTTCACAACATTAGAGAACTCTTTGCCGTAGTCAGCTGCGTTATCAACTGAGATACCGTTATTACGAACTTGGTATTTACCATCAACAAATAATGCAGGAACACCGCGCAGTTTTAAGTCTTGCGCTGCATTTTGCTGTTTCGCAACGATAGATTTCACAACGAAGCTGTTTAAAGCTGCATCATACTCTTCACCAGAAATACCTGCTTTGATAAAGGCATTACGGATATCTGCTTTACTGTTGATAGTTTGCGTTTTTTGGATACCTTCAAACAGGATAGGTGTGACTTTGTCTTCTGCTTTCAAGACAATCGCAACGGCCCAAGCTTGAGTTAAATCGGCACCTAAAGGACCAAGAAAATCAACGTGATAACGTTCCATTTTCACGCCTTCTGGTAAGTTTTTCTCTACCGTTTGAGGCACTTTATACACGCTCTCAAATTGATAGCAGTGTGGGCAATAAAATGAGAAGAACTCCAGAACTTGAGGTAAATTTGGTACAGCTTTAACATCAGTATACTCTTTACCTTCCGTGTAGTTTGCCGCTGCAGCACTAAAAGACATAGCAATACCAAGCAAAGCCAACATAATTTTTTTCATAGACTACATTCTCCAAAAACAAAAACTTAAAAGTTAAAACTGAGGGGTTAACTGCAAAGGGGCGTCTTGCAACCGTTCAATCTGTTGATTAAATTCGAGCGATTGTTTTTGCCAAAAATCATCAGCTTGTAGCCATGAAAATGCTCGAGGAAACGCAGGGTCTTGCCAGCGACGGATAATCCACCCGAGGTAATGTACCATACGCATTGCTCTAAGAGGTTCAATCAGCTTCAGCTGTTTTACATCAAAATCACAAAACTCATTATATGTTTCTAATAACGTATCCAATTGAATGACTTGTTCTTGGCGAGAGCCATTAAGTAGCATCCAAAGGTCTTGGATTGCAGGCCCATTTCGGGCGTCATCAAAATCCACCAGCCAAGCTTCATCGCGCCACAGAATATTGCCTGGGTGGCAATCACCTTGTAGGCGAATTGATGAAATTGAGTCAGTCCAGTGTAATTTTACTTGTGCAATCAATGCATCTAAAGACTCTATAAATTGAGATTTATAGCGTTCTGCAATCAAAGGGCTTGAAGCTATCACTTGGCGAGGCAGTGCCAAATACTCATCAAGACCCATTGTCGGACGAAATGCAAAGTTTTTACGCTGGCCAATTTGGTGTACACGTCCTAACAAATGGCCTACACTTTCTAATTGAAACAAGTTATCTGTTTCATATTGTCTGCCACCGATACTCGGAAAAATTGCAAATATAAACCCACCAAACTCCAATACCGTTTGCCCAGCAAACTCAAGAGGCGCTGCGACAGACAGCCCTTCATCTCGAAGCTCTAAAGTGAAATCGTGCTCTTCTTGAATTTGTGAACGGTTCCAACGCTCAGGGCGATAAAATTTAACCACATAGCGTTGCCGATTTTCGTCTTGGAATTGATAAACCCGATTTTCGTAGCTATTTAATTCAAGCAGACCTGATTCGGGGTAAACCCCGACTTCCATTAAGGCGTCTAAAATTAAGTCAGGGGAGATTCCACTAAAATGGAAATTCGAATGTTCTATTTCGTCCATCGCGTTTTAGTCTTTAATAATGCCACGGGCACGCAAAATAGCGGTTTTAAAGTCATCTTCATAATCTTTTTTTAAACCCGGGATCGCTTCATTGCTATCCGAACCACGCATTTTTAAATGATAAATTAGCACATCATCTGTTAACTCAGATAAACTGCCTTTAAAACCTGCTTCATCAGCCAGTTTTTGCAATAATTCTACCAAGTTTAAATCTGAATTATCTTTCCAGACAGGATGCAGAAGCTCAATAACTTCATTTAAGCGATGGCATTTCATGTTTATTCCTTTATCACGAATATTCGATACAAGTTACCAATAATCATACAAGAGAAAAAGCGAACTGTTGTCAATCTACGTAAAGTTTAACTGCAATACGCACGAATATTCATTGATTTTATAGCAAAATAGAATAAATTTTAGTAATTACTATACTCGAAAGTGTTTTCTAGGAATGTTGAAACATTTTCTTGAAGATATTCAAGGATATTGAACATGTCATTTCGTCAGTTAATAACTGGTGTGATACTTGCTGGTGGCCGAGGCTCTCGAATGGGTGGTCAAGATAAGGGATTGGTACTTTTATCGGGAAAGCCGCTCTATCAACATATTTTAGCACGCTTACAACCCCAAGTTGGCGAAGTACTCATCAATGCAAATCGTAATCAACCGCGTTACAGTGAAAGCCAGTTGACGGTTATCTCTGATTTAAATAACCATTTTTCTGGCCCATTAGCAGGAATGCAAGCGGCTTTACACCATGCCAAAACAGATTGGTTACTGTTTGTGCCTTGCGATGTTCCTACTTTCCCTCTCAATTTAGCGGAAAAAATGTTCAATGAGAAAGAAAAACATTTAGCCTGCTACGCTTGTGATACAGAACGAGAGCACCCTACGTTTGCTTTATTGCATCGTTCACTAAAAACTCAACTTGATGATTACCTTACAAGAGGTGACCGTAAATTAATGCTTTTCATGCATGAAATTAATGCAAAAAGTGTTACTTTCTCACCCGAACCGGGTTCATTTGCGAATCTTAATACACCGGAAGATAACCGTAACTGGGAGTTACAACAAAAAGAATTATGAAGAAAAATACGCTACCTCTACTTGGAATTACCGCTTACAGCGGCACAGGAAAAACGACGCTATTAAAAAAAGTTATCCCTCTGCTCAAGCAGCGTAACGTTCGTGTTGGTTTAATTAAGCACACTCACCATGACATGGAAGTGGATAAGCCGGGCAAAGACAGTTTTGAATTACGTAAAGCAGGCGCAAACCAAACGCTTGTTGCCAGTGAAAAGCGCTGGGCGCTGATGACCGAAACCCCCGACGCTAATGAAATGGATCTACACTATTTAGCTGGTCGTTTCGATCACACAACATTAGATCTGATCCTCGTTGAAGGATTCAAACATGAGCCGATCGATAAAATCGCCTTGTTTCGCTCTGAAGTGGGCAAACCTCTCAACGGTTTGATAGATAACTATGTGGTGGCTGTTGCCAGTAATGAAATCATTGATACTCACGTGCCGCAGTTAGATATCAATAACCCAGAGCAAATCGCAGATTACATTGTGTCTTGGTGGCAAAAAAGTGTCTTGGTGGCAAAAAACAATTAAATAAGCACGATACCGTCATTAGCCATGCAAAAAAGAGATTGGCTGAATTGAGCGTGTGAGTTCACATTTTCATACTTTGCTGTTTGAATAACCCAAAAAGTTTAATTACAGTATTTGAAAATTAAGTTACTGGATTGTTACTGTGCTTATCACACAGGCAAAACCTGATTAGTCAATGAATTATCATTGTGCTATCAGGTTTTTTTCGTTTTAGGGGAAACAAAATGCAGATCGCAAAAATTTTAAACAACAATGTGGTCGTTGCCCTAAATGAACAACAGCAAGAAATTGTCGTTATGGGGCGTGGGCTCGCCTTTCAAATGAAAGTTAATGACTTTGTCGATTCTAAAAAAATAGAAAAAGTCTTTGAGTTACGTAGCCATGAATTAACAAGCCGATTAAGTGAACTGTTAAGCCGAATACCAATTTCTATTATGAAAGTCTGTGACAAAATAATTGAAAATGCGAAAAGTAAACTTGGCAACCTACATGAAAGCTTATATATCGTTTTAACTGATCACTGTAATTATGCAATTGAAAGACAGCAAAAAGGCCTAGCTATCACTAATACCATGTTATGGGAAATTCAACGACTTTACCCAAAAGAGTACCAGTTGGGGCTAGAGTCATTGGCATTGATTAAACAAGATTTAGAGATTGAGTTACCCATCGATGAAGCTGGTTTTATCGCGTTACATTTCGTCAATGCTCAGTTGACGGGTGAGATGCCAATTGTCATGGAAACGATGGCGATAATGAATGAAATCATGAACATCGTAAAATATCATCTACAAATTGAATATCATGAGGACACACTAAGTTATCAGCGGTTTGTAACTCATTTAAAGTTTTTTACCCATCGTATGATGAGTGATGAGCCAGTTCCTAATGACGATATTGCGATGCATCTTGTCATCAAAGAAAATTATTCAATTTCTTGGAAATGTGCTGAAAAGGTCAGTGCTTATTTATCCAAGAAATACCAACGCGACTTAACAGATGAAGAACGCATGTATTTAACCATTCATATAGAGCGTATTAGGAAAGAAAAATCGTCACATAAGTGACGCAAAGTAAGCCGAAAAACTATTTATTGATACAAACTGATAAAAACCGATGGATTGCTACTGCCCGTTGGCAGGCAAAACCTGATTTTCACTACTAGCCTTATTCGTGCTGGTGGTGAGTCAGGTTTTTTTTTGCTTATTTATCAATAGTAACGTGGCTTCTATTGTTCAGGTAATAAAGGAAATCAATATGAAATATCAAGCTTTGGCGAAGCAAATTATTGAAAACGTTGGAGGAAAAGATAACGTTGTCGATTTAATACATTGCGCGACACGCCTACGCTTTAAACTGAAAGAAAGTAAAAAAGCCAATGCAGAGCAATTAAAACAAAGTCCAGAGGTTATTACCGTAGTTGAAAGCGGCGGTCAATTTCAAGTCGTCATCGGTAACCACGTTAACGAGGTTTTTAACGCAGTTAATCAGTTAATTGATACAACTTCAAACTCAATAAATCAGCCCCAAAAAGCGGAAAAAAAAGTGGTAAAACAAGATAAAGAAAGCCTACTAGGCTACTTTATTGATATTGTCTCCAGCATCTTTACGCCTATTTTAGGCATCATGGCTGCTTCAGGTATTTTAAAAGGGTTACTTTCATTAGCAGACGCATTAGGTTGGCTATCCACAAGCAGTGGCACTTATCAAATCTGGTTTGCAGCAAGTGACTCTTTATTCTATTTTTTCCCACTGGTACTCGGTTACACCGCAGGGAAAAAATTTGGTGGAAGCCCATTTGTTACCATGACGATTGGTGGTGCACTTATTCACCCAATGATGATTACCGCTTTTCAGCAAAGTCTCGTTGCGGGTTCTACACCTGAATATTTTTTGGGGATCCCAGTCACCTTTATTAACTATGCAGCATCTGTCATTCCGATTATTTTTGCCTCTTGGTTAAGCTGCCTGCTTGAAAAGCGACTAAACCAAATCTTACCTTCTGCAATGAAGAATTTTATTACGCCTTTCTTGTGCTTACTCATTATTGTCCCTCTGACCTTTCTTGTTATTGGGCCTTTAGCAACTTGGATAAGCATGTTAATTGCGGAGAGTTTCCAAGCTATTTACAACTTTGCCCCAGTTATCGCAGGTGCTTTCATGGGTGCTGTTTGGCAAATATGCGTTATTTTCGGTTTACATTGGGGAATTGTCCCTATTGGTATTAATAACTTAAGTGCCCTAGGCCATGATGCGCTTTTCCCCCTATTACTTCCCGCTGTAGCAGGGCAAATTGGCGCCACTTTAGGTGTTCTATTAGCAACAAAAAATGCAAAAATGAAAATTATGGCTGGCTCTTCTGTTACCGCTGGCTTATTTGGTATTACTGAGCCTGCTGTCTACGGTGTGACTCTTCCTTTGCGCCGACCTTTTATTTTTGGCTGTATTGGTGGTGGTGTTGGTGGCGCGATTGTTGGCTATAGCCAAACTCTGACATTCTCATTTGGGTTAATTAATATTTTCACTTTTGCACAAATCATCCCGGAACATGGTGTTGATAATACTGTTTGGGGAGCCATTATTGGTACAACGCTCTCTTTCTTATTTGCCACTATCGCAACCCGTTTCTTTGGTATTAAAAGGGAAGCGATATCCCCTGAAATATCGGTTAAAACTGAGATTACGTCGACCCCCAATGACGTTCTTGCACCATTGGGCGGTGCAGCTATCCCATTAAAAGATACTCCAGATGAAACTTTTGCAAGTGGTTTACTTGGACAAGGTGCTGCCATTATTCCAAATACTGGGAAAGTCTATGCGCCATTCGATGGTGAAGTGAGCTCATTATTTAAAACTGGCCATGCATTAGGGTTATTAAGCCAAAGCGGTATTGAACTACTCATCCATGTGGGGATCGATACCGTGAAATTAGATGGGCTTCATTTTTCACCTCAAATTAAACAAGGTGATGCATTCAAAACAGGTGATTTATTACTGACATTTGACCGAGAAAAAATTCTCGAGGCAGGATATGACTTAACAACCCCTGTTATTGTAAGCAACAGTGATGATTATGCGTCGATCGAATTCGTCGAGCTCAATAAATCAATTCAAAGCTGTCAGAAATTTATCACCGTTAACCACAAATAAGGAGCTAAGCATGATTAAATTTCCAAATTCATTTTTATGGGGTGGCGCAATCGCAGCCAATCAAGCTGAAGGTGCTTATTTAACTGCGGGTAAAGGGCTCAGCACATCCGATGTTCAACCTCATGGCATATTTGGTTCATTAATTGAAAGAACACAAAATGAGAGTTTTATTAAAGATATTGCCATCGATTTTTATCACCAATATAAAACCGATATCGCACTTTTCGCTGAAATGGGTTTCACCTGCTTACGAACCTCGATTGCATGGAGCCGTATATTTCCACTTGGTGACGAATTAACGGCCAATGAAGAAGGCCTCGCTTTTTATGATAATTTATTTGATGAAATGGCAAAGCATAACATTCAACCTGTCATTACATTATCCCATTATGAAATGCCCTATCACCTAGTGACACAATATGGCGGTTGGGGAAATCGTAAAACGATTGAGTTTTTCGAACGTTATGCACGTACCGTCTTTGAACGTTATAAAAATAAGGTCAAACTATGGCTGACGTTCAATGAGATTAATATGTCACTACATGCACCAATGACTGGTGTGGGCCTACCTGAAAATAGTTCTCCTTCTGAGGTTTACCAAGCGATTCACCACCAACTTGTCGCCAGCGCTAGAGTCACTAAAGCCTGCCATAGCATTATCCCTGATGCTAAAATCGGTAACATGTTATTAGGAGGTCTCGTTTATCCATTAACTTGTAAGCCTGATGATGTATGGGAAGCCATGATAGAAAATCGCAAATGGCTATTTTTTGGTGATGTACAATGCAGAGGCCAATACCCAGGTTATATGCTACGCTATTTTAGAGATAACCAAGTTAATATTACAATAACAGAAGAAGATAAACGTGACTTACAAAATACAGTGGACTTTATCTCATTCAGTTATTATATGACAGGTTGTATTACCGCAGATAAAGATGAATATGAGAAAAAACGCGGAAATATCCTTAGTATGGTCCCAAATCCTTATTTAGAAAGCTCAGAATGGGGATGGCAAATAGATCCAAAAGGAATTAGAACGCTATTAAATTTATTATGGGATCGATATCAAAAACCATTATTTATTGTTGAAAATGGACTAGGCGCTATTGATGAAATAACGCCTGAGGGAGAAATTATTGATGATTATCGTATTCAATATATCAACGACCATTTAGTTCAAATCCATGAGGCTATTCAAGATGGTGTTAATATTATGGGTTATACCAGCTGGGGGCCTATAGATATTGTCAGTGCATCCAATGCAGAGATGTCAAAACGTTATGGATTTATCTATGTTGACCGTGATAACCAAGGTAACGGCTCTCTCGAAAGAAAACGTAAAAAAAGCTTCTATTGGTACCAAAGTATTATCAAGAGCCAAGGAGAGTTATTAAATCAATAGAATAAATATCTAAATATAATAAAACTATCTCGGGATAATTATTTATCTCGAGATTCCTTATATTAAAAATAACACCGCATGAGCCCATTCTCTATTATTGGGTTAAAGCAAACCATTGCTAATAGGTTATCTCCGACATGAATAAAAAATTATTATTCTCTTTGTTGTTTTTAACATTGCCTGCTATTGCTAATGAACAACAATGGAATGGAACTGTTTTAGGCTTTGAGCTCGCTCCTAAAGGAATATTTGGTGATATGTTGGGCATACGTCCTATATTATCTGACCACGGCTTTTCATTTCACAGTAATTATTTGAGCCAAGTCGCCTATAATGCAGGGGGCGGTTATAATAATGACAAACATACTGCTTATATAGACCAATTTGCTTTCACATTCACACAAGATCTTGAACGTTGGACAGGAATTCCCGATGCTCGTATTGAAGGAAACATTGTCAATCGTAACCATGAAGACAACCTGACAGTCAAGCGCCTGCAAGACCCTCGAGTACCTAATAATGACCTTGCACAAGAAAGCTATGGAGGTGGCTCCGTAACGCGGTTAGGTTGGCTTACTTTTGCTCGCAGTTTTGATGACCGCCGACTAACTTGGCGTATTGGGATGATGAATAAAGTACAAGAGTTTGACCAAATTATCCCTTGTGATTTTCAACTACTTAGCCAATGTGGTGGAAAATCAGCCAACGCCCTGACATGGAGCAATTGGAATATTCATACTTGGGGAACGACCGTTAGCTATAAAATCACCCCTGAGATTACCATCAAAACAGGAATTATGGAGCAGAATCCTCAAGCGACGGATAGAAGCCATGCGTGGAGTTGGTCAACCAAAGGCAGTAAAGGTATTTTATTACCCTTAGAAGTTGAAAATCGCACTTTCGTCAATGGGTTGCCTGGTGCTTATAACTTAGGATTATTATATACCAATGCCAAACAGCATGATCTGTATAAAGATAAAAGCTATAACAAAACATGGTTTGTCTATGGTGGAATGAACCAACAATTAACTCGCTATCAAGATGATGAAAATCGAGGTTTAAGTTTATCTGTCAGTGGCAGTTATCATGATGAGCGCAGTAATTTCATGAATTATGTTGTTTCAAGTTCCCTTCGCTACCGCGGGGCATTTGATGCAAGGCCTGAAGACTGGATTGGTCTCGGTATCTCGTATATTGAGCTCAGCGACCACTTTGCGAAAAACCAAAAAATACAAAATGAACAGCTCGGGGTCACCAATTATAATGACCCGTTATATCACCCTATTACTTCAAACGCGTTAAATGCAGAACTCTATTATCGTTTTAAACCTGTTTATTGGCTGGAACTCCAACCAAGTGTGCAATATTGGCATCAACCAGGCGGTGTCCAGAAAACATCGGATGCATGGGTTTTGGGATTAAAAACGGTTTTAACGTTTTAAATAATATTACTGTGTATTTATCGGTATTGATAAAGGGAATTTTCCATTCCCTTTATCGCCAATTAACATATTAATTAGCATTCAGCTCATTGTTTTTTTACTATAGCTAAATTATCTTTGCTGTTTTTCTCACTCAATAACATTAAGCAGACAACTTCATGACCCGCACTCAGCGCCTACTCACGTTATTACAGATACTCAAAGAGAATCGCTATCCTATTACCGCTGAAGCACTTTCATCACAACTGCAAGTCAGCGTGCGTTCTATCTATCGAGATATTGAATCCCTACGAGACCAAGGTGCTGAAATTGTCGGGGAAGCCGGTATTGGCTACCAATTAAAAACGGGTCTATTACTACCGCCTTTAGCTTTCGATGAAAATGAACTTGAAGCCTTAATATTAGGTTTACGTTGGGTAAAAAGTAATGCAGATAGTGAACTAAAAAACTCCGCAATACGGGCGATAAGTAAGATTAACTCCGTGGTGGCAGGTCATTCACAGAAAATTCTAAATCAAAATACCTTATTTGCTCCTACCACACATTTCTATGAAATTAACGATATCATCGTTAAAGACTTACGTTTAAGTTTACGAGAAGAATGCAAAGCCAAAATGACTTATCTTGATGGGCAAAATCAACCTAGTGAACGAATTATTTGGCCAATTGCCATTGGTTATATGAAAGATTCCCAAGTATTAGCCGCTTGGTGTGAATTACGTGAAAGTTACCGCCATTTTCGTTTAGACCGCATTCAGTCTTATCATGCACTTTCAGATAAACTACCTTACCCCAAAAATTACCTACTAGAGCGCTGGCAAAAAGAAGTATTGTGCGTCTCTCCTGACAATTTCTGACACTCCGCTCCCTTATAGTAAGCACTCAACTTCATATAAGGAAATCACCATGAGCGAACTGGTTCTTTTTACTAATTCAATGTCACGTGGCAACACGGTCGACCTACTATTAAAAATTTTAGATGTTCCTTACAAGCGTATTGAATTAGGTTATGGTGCAGATATGCATACGGCTGAATATCTTGCAATTAATCCGATGGCGAAAGTTCCCGCACTTGTTGATGGTGATGCCGTCGTCACTGAAACCGCTGCAATTTGCTTGTATTTAGCGGATAAATTTATTGAAAAAGGTTTAGCACCAGCTTTGAATGACCCTAAACGTGCAGATTACTACCGTTGGTTCTTATTTACTGCTGGCCCAATTGAATCTGCCTTCACTATCAATAATTTAGGCATTCAATTAGATGAAGAACAGCAAAAATCTTCTGGCTTTGGTTCTGTCGAACGCACAATGGCCTGTTTAGAAATCGGTTTAAACAATGCTAAACCGTTTATTTGTGGCGAGCAATTTACTGCTGTTGATGTGTATGTCGGTGCATTTGTGATGTTTTTAGTTAAATACCAAATCATGGAAACCACCCCTACGATGCAAAAATACCTTGATAGCTTAGCGGCTATTCCTGCGATTGCAGAACTGTTGGCAAAATAATGCCAAAAAAAAGCTAAGCTCAAATGAACTTAGCTTTTAATTTAAATAACCAATACTTAACGCATGGTCACAAATTCTTCTGCCGCTGTTGGGTGAATGGCCACCGTATTATCAAAGTCTTTTTTGGTTGCACCCATTTTTAATGCAACCGCAAAGCCTTGTAAGATTTCATCCATACCAAAACCGATACCATGAATACCCACGATTTTTTCTTCTTCACCCACACAGACCAATTTCATACGGCAAGGCTGGCGATGCGAAGTGACGGCGGTATACATTGCAGTGAAAGATGATTTATAACATTTCACTTTATCAGCACCATATTTTTCAATCGCTTCTGGTTCAGTTAAACCAACAGTGCCAATTGGTGGGTGAGAGAACACCACAGTTGGGATATTACTGTAATCTAAGTGCTCATCCGGTTTATTATTAAATAAACGTTCAGATAAACGACGACCCGCAGCAACCGCAACAGGGGTTAACTCAACGGCGCCAGTATTATCACCAACTGCATAGACACCCGGTACATTAGTATTTTGGTATTTATCAACCTTGATATAACCTTTTTCATTCAGTGCGACGCCTGTGGCTTCAATATTCAGGTTATCTGTCATTGGTTCACGACCAATAGCCCAAATTAATGCATCGACGGTTTGTTCTTGGCCATTCTCCAATTTTAATGTCAGTGAACCATCTGCATTTTTCACGACTTCTTTCGGAATTGATTCCGTATGCAGTTTAGGGCCTTCCGTATTCATGACTTCCACTAATGTTTCGACAATCAGTGGGTCAAATGAACGTAACGGGGCATGTTTACGCACAAATAAATGCGCCTCTGCGCCTAAACCATTTAATACACCAGCAAGTTCAACGGCAATATAACCGGCACCCACAACCGCAACACGTTTTGGCAATGCTTCAAGTTCAAAGAAGCCATCAGAAGTCATGCCATATTCTGCACCTGGGATAGCAGGGATCACTGGACGCCCGCCAGTTGCAATCAAAATATGGTCTGCCGTGTAGGTTTCACCATTTACCTCAACAGTATGGGCATCAATAAAACGTGCAAAACCATTGATGACATCAACTTTATTATTCCCTAAGACACGGTCATAAGACTGGTGAATTCGGTCAATATAAGCAGTACGACTATCAATAAGTGTTTTCCAATCAAAACGATTAATTGTCGCATCAAAACCATAATCAGGACCATAATTGCGAATAGCTTCCGAGATTTGTGCCGCATGCCACATCACCTTTTTCGGTACACAGCCCACGTTAACACAAGTCCCACCTAATGCTTTCGCCTCAATTAAGGCACATTTTTGCCCATACATTGCTGCACGGTTCATCGACGCAATACCACCGCTTCCGCCACCAATTGCGATATAGTCGTAATGTTTGCTCATAATTTGGTTATTCCCATTGATTGAATGATTTATGAATGCATTTTCTCGCATCATGCTATTGATTGTCATGGCATAAATAGCGCTTTACGATAGATAACACCTGTTAATTTAATCGGTATTACCTATCAAAAATACAGTTTACTCTGGCACAATCCACTCAACTAACGTATGCCCAGTGCCTTCTGGGACGAGTGTTTTATGTAACCATGGCAGCACATTCTTCATTTGCTGCTCAAGTTTCCAAGGTGGGTTGATCACTATCATACCGGATGCCGTCATCCCACGTTGGTCGCTATCAGGACGTACCGCCAATTCAATTTGTAATATTTTACGAATGCCTGTTGCTTCTAATTGATTGACCATACGCTTAATTTGTTGACGTAATACAACAGGATACCAAATTGCATATGTTCCTGTTGCAAAGCGTTTATAGCCTTCCACCACCCCTTTCACGACCGCTTCATAATCCGTCTTCATCTCATAAGGAGGGTCCATCAGCGCAAAGCCACGTCGACTCTGTGGGGGTAATTTCGATTTTAGCTGTTGATAGCCGTCTTCCTTGAAAACTTGCGCGCGGTTATCCCGTGAAAATTCTGTACGTAATAATGGATAATCGCTCGAATGTAGTTCAGTTAATACCAGCTTATCGTGTTCACGTAATAAATATTTTGCTAATAATGGTGAACCTGGGTAATAGCGTAAACGCCCATTATCATTCAATTGGCGCACAATATTCATATACGGCAATAATTCCTCAGGCAAATCAGGTTGCTCCCAAATACGCGCAATCCCTTCAAGATATTCACCTGTTTTTTCTGCATGTTCCCCCGTTAATTGATAACGGCCAGCACCTGAATGTGTATCTAAATACAGAAACGGTTTTTCTTTCTCTTTCAGAGATTCAATAATCAAGCTCTGTACTGTGTGTTTTAACACATCAGCATGGTTGCCTGCGTGAAAGCTGTGACGATAACTTAACATGTAACGTTTGTTTCCTGAGGAAATTCAATACTAGCCACTAAGATGACTATTATTAAATAGGTTCTTTAAAGATAGCCCTTTTGAACAAAAAATAGACCGGATTTATTCATCCGCGTCATTATAGCTAAAATTGACTACAAATGTCATAACCATAGCTGTGTTAAAATTCACATGACTGAAAAGAAATAAAACGCTATCCTAAACACAAATTTTAAAATAAACAGAGGTAAATGATGAATAAACTACTCCTTACAACTAGTATTTGTATTTCCTTTTTTGCTAGCGCATCAGTAATGGCGGCAAAAACACAAAATGGCTGCGAAATAAAGAAACAACGCATTCAAGAACAAATTGATTACGCAAAACAACATGGTAATCAGCATCGAGTTAAAGGCTTAGAAGAAGCATTAGATAATGTGAATCGTTATTGCACTCCAGAATCTTTATATCGTGATAGTCAAAAAGATGTAGCTGAGAAAACAGAAAAAGTGCAGGAACGCGAAGCTGAGCTGCAGGAAGAAAAATTAAAAGGCGATGACAGTAGTAAAATTAAAAAACGTGAAAGAAAACTCGCAGAAGCTCAAGCAGAATTAAAAGAAGCCCAAGCTGAACTGCAAGTTTATAAAGATGCACTTTAATTTCTAACGCCCCTTTTCCTCTGATTAATTAACCAGTTGCTTTGACTTTAAACAAACGTTCCAATGACTATTTGTCTCTTAAAACAGTCATTGGGATGAAGTTATTGTCCAATTTAAGCTATAGTATTATGCATATCATTCATTTATAGGCATTAAATAGGTCGAAAAATCAGACAACTTTTAGTTGCGGGAAAAGGGGATTAAATGTCGAATACGCAGGAAGAAGAACAGAAAGATACTAATAAACTGAAAGCGACACTGAATAAAAGTATTGATGGCAGTAAAAAAGCAGTGACCTTCTCAATGCGAGTTGTGAACTTTATTTGTGCAATTCCTTTTATTGCTCACATCATTCGTACCGTGCAACGTTTTAATGACCGAATGGGGAACCAGTTTGGGGCTGCAATTACCTATTTCTCCTTTCTCTCTTTAATTCCCGTTTTAATGTTTTCATTCGCCGCTGCAGGTTTTGTATTAGCCAGTAATCCTGAATTGCTTGAAAAATTAGTTCGTGGAATTTCTGCAAATATTACTGACCCTACGCTCGCAAATACATTAGAAAGAACAATCGATACGGCAATACGTCAACGTACGACAGTTGGATTAACCGGGTTAGCTTTAGCCGTATACTCCGGAGTTAATTGGGTTAATAACTTACGCTTGGCTATTTTGGCGCAATCACGTTCTGTATGGGAACGTAATGAAGATGAACATGAAAATATTATTTTCCGCTACATTCGCGACTTCTTTGCTTTAATTGGTCTACTTATTGCCTTAATTGTGACAATTACCCTGACTTCTGTTGCTGGCTCTGCACAGGCGACGATTGTCAGTACGCTTGGGCTAGACGGTATAGAATGGCTAAAACCTGCTTGGACACTGATTGGTTTAACCATATCCATTACAGCCAACTTCCTATTATTTTTATGGATTTTTTGGATCCTACCGCGCATGCAACATCGCCGCAGATCACTATTTAAAGGAACATTACTTGCTGCTATTGGGTTTGAAATCATTAAATCCATTATGACATGGATTTTACCTAACCTTGCTTCGTCACCTTCTGGAGCGGCTTTTGGTTCAGTGCTTGGCCTAATGGCATTCTTTTACTTCTTTGCGCGTTTAACCTTATTTTGTGCAGCTTGGATAGCGACTGATGAGCCAAAAGGTTCATTGGATAACGAAATAATTAAATAACAACTTACTGGGGCGGTAAGACAAACCGCCCTACCACTGTTTAAAACTAGCGTTTCATTTCTTCTGCCAACGTTCTAACCAATAAAGACGCAGACATCTCACGAGCTTTCGCCACATTCTGCCCCGCCCAATATGCCGCAAACTCATCACTACCTAACTTCATTGCTGCTGCATTGAGCTGCTTACCAATATCATAAACCAATGGATAATCAGGTAATTGACTTGTCTCATAGCCGTTACCTGCTCGAATAAATTGATTAATAATCCCTCTCGCTGGGCGCCCTGAAATAGCAGAAGTTAGTTGAGTGAGATCCCCAGTTTGCGATTTGATCTTAGCCCGATAGCCTGCGTTCGCGGCAGATTCAGGGCAAAGCAAAAATGCAGTGCCTAATTGAGCGGCAGCAGCACCGCACTCTAAAGCCCTATTGATATCTTGCCCATCCATTATGCCACCCGCTGCAATCACAGGTAAATCAATATACTGGGAGATTAATGTCACTAATTCATAAGTAGTGAGTTCTTCATCTAAAGCCTGCAAATCAAACATGCCTCGATGCCCTCCCGCTTCAATACCTTGTGCAACAACAGCATCAATTCCAGCCAATTCAATTTGTTGTGCTTCTTGTAAATTCGTTGCTGTCGCCATGGTATAAATACCATGTTGTTTCAATTGCTGTACCACCTCGATGGATGGAATATTAAAATGAAAACTCACTACCGCAGGTTTTGTTTCGAGTAACATCGATAACATTTCTGAGTTATCTAAAAAAGTTTGATAAATTTCATTGAGATAAGTAGGGGGAGTCTCATTAAATTGAGCGAAATAAGGAGCTAAATACTGGCTCCATGCCAGTTCATTATCAGGATGACGTTTCGCAGGTAAATGGCAGAATAAATTGACATTGAATGCTTTACTTGTCAGTGCTTGTGTTTGAGTAATCAATTGGCGAGCTTGTTCTACTGAATTTGCGCCTAGGCCTAGTGAGCCAAGCCCTCCAGCTTCTGAAACCGCAGCGGCTAGCGCCGGAGTAGAAACTCCCGCCATTGGGGCTTGTATAATGGGATAACGCAAACCTAACCGTTGTAGAAATATATTCGAGCTATTCATGTTATTTCCTTTACTTCAATGTCTGGGTACATTTTATGTTCTTATATTGAGGATAAACATAGCACCAAATTTATATAAAAAGAAAAAACACTTGCCATTGTGTCGTCGCCATATTGTCACTTTAAGCGCATTTAAAGCGTGCAGGGATCGTATAGATATGATTAAGATGCCATATATCCTCATCTTAATCATTCAATAATGAGATTATTATGACTACCTCTATTCAACAGCTCGAAAATTTAACTTGTGGCGTCGTCCTTTACTATCATAATCAGGCCAAAAATAGCGTGGGTGCCTTCTGTGCTAGAGGAATGGATATTGAAGGTAGGCCTCTTACTGTTGATACACCACTACGAATTGCCAGTAATACAAAGACATTTACCGCAGCTGCAATTTTACGTCTTGCTGAAATGGAAAAACTCAGTATTGATGATGCAATATCTGAATATATTGACCCTCAATATAATACGCTACTCAGTACCCAATATAATACTCACGCTATCACTATCCGCCATTTACTGGAGCACAGTAGTGGCCTGCTAGACCATGCAGATGGAGACTATCTAAAAGCCGTTCTCAAACAACCTAACTATGTTTGGAGCCGAACAGAACAAATCGAAATGTACATGCGTAAACAATTTCCAACGTTTTCGCCTGCAAAATCCTTTATCTATTCAGATACGGGTTATATTTTGCTCGGTGATATTATTGAACGGATTACGGGGCAATCTCTTGGCCTAGCTGTTAGGGAGCTTTTGCATTTCGATTCTATTGGTCTCGAGAGCGCATATTGGGAGTCATTAGAACAACCGCCGCAAATCGCAGCACCACGGGCTCGTCAATATTTAGGTAAATTGGATGGAACACATATTCATGCTTCCATGGATACCTATGGCGGTGGGGGTTTAGTTATGTCCTCGAAACAAATGGCGATATTTCTAGAAGCGCTGTTTGAGGGAAATATTTTTTCATCACCAAATACGCTAGAGACTATGCTAAGTATGGGTTCTCACGAAGGTGCAGAACTTTACCGATTAGGCATTATGGTGAATGTGGTCAATAGTATCACCCTGTATTCCCATTTAGGCTTTTGGGGATCTGTAGCCTATTACGCACCAGAAGCAAAAATCAGTGCGGCAGGATTTGTTGATGACAGAGAGTCGCGAGAGACTCTAATTCGCGTTATTGAATCGCTATTAAGCCAATAACATTAATGAAAAGGTAGCCACTGAATCATTCAATGACTATCTTTTCATATATCTATCTTTTCATGCTTATTGTGAGGTGTGGTTTTCTTCTGCTGGTGCAGCAGGAGCCGCTTCTGTTGGTACTGGCGCAGCAATTTGGGGCCATAACACCTTGGTAAATTTCTGGCGAATTTGTTCTGCATCCATCATTTGTTTATCTTTTGGCTGCGCTAATACAAACGCTGCCTCTTGAGATAATAACCGACGGGCTTCCATATTCACCTGCTCAAGGCTTTGTGACGCCAAGAAAGATTGCCTTAACCGCTGGTATTGTTCAGGAGCAATGTCAACCACCCCATTTTGTTGAGAAATCAAACGTTGGCTAATCAAAACATCAGTACTCGTACGCGCATAGGCTGCAAATAGTTGCGATAACTGCACTTGTTTTTCTTTAAGCATATCGTCAAATAGCTCAGCAGCAATACCATTTTGGTTAATCGATGCAAGCTCACTCGCAACAATATCCGTTACCGCTGCCATTTTTTCAGGTGCTGCTGTCACCGTTAACGTACAACTGGCTTTCTGATATTGCACACGACAATCTAACCCCGGAACAACTTCTCCTTGATTAAATTTTTGATTGAACGCTTTTTGCAGAGAACGATAAACTGCCTCACGCGCTAAGTCACTCGACCAATAACGCAGTAAAACGTTTGAATCTTTAATGGGTAGCCAATCAATGTCCCAAATTAATGAAAGCGTATCCTGTGCAGGTTGTTCCTGCAAAATATCAATAGATTGCGGTTTTACTGCTGATAATACCGCAACAGAAACAGGCTCAGAGCGCTTACCTTCCAATGAAGAGAACGTTTGTGAAATTGAATCAGATAACATTCGAGAATCTACATGGCCCGCAACATACAATGTCATTACATCCGGTGTGTACCATTTTTGATAAAACGAGTTCACACTATCAAGAGCGACAGTACCATTCGGTTTTTGGCCAGGGTCATACCCCATCATCGTTGAACCCTTTAAACGCGCTCGCCAAACAGGATCGTTGGCATTTAAAGGTAGTGTTGCAACTGGGACATTTTGTGCCGTCAAGCCGTTATGCAATGTCGTTTCTGTATACTCAGCACCTGCAACAGAAGTCGCTAGCCAGCTTAGGGCTTGCTTAATTAAGTCAGGGCGATTATTTGGTAAGCTTAAGCTATAAATAGTGTAGTCATAGGAAACAACCGCGGGTGGAATTGGCATATCAGGGTCTGCGGCCTGGCGCCAGAATTCTTGCAATGTTGTTGTTGGAAATGCTTCAGTTTGATGAAACAACGCCATTTTAGGTATAAGGTAACTGTATCCTTTCTCGCTCGCTTTTTCTGTTAATGAGCCTGTTTTAATTGCTAACCTGAGCTGGATACGGTCATTTGGACGTTGTGGTGTTTGTAATAATTGCCAGCTAAAGCCATTTTCTAGCTTCCCTTGCTGCCATGCTGGATCAGGTTGTAAAGGCTCAGCGCCGGCTAAATGCGCGACTGAGAATAATACAACACCAATGATATACCGAACTTTCAAGCCCTGCATGTAAACCCCTATGTGTTTTATATCTTTATATTTAACCGCAAATAACGACAGATAAATTAACGAAAAACGCGAACTTATCGGGTTAAACGATATAGTTTGGCTTTATTCCATTTTTCATTGTCACCACTATAACGATATTAGACCATAAAGCTGAGTCCATGTTCATGGCTTAGTCTGATTTTTGCTGTTTTCTTTGACGATTATACCCTTTTGCTAGCAAACCTAGCTCATCGTCACGATGATATTCAGACACAGCAATTTGATTAACTTCAGAATTTGTCTGTAACTCAATTGCGATTTTACGCAGTGGCCTTATTATCATACGACTGACACACCACGTCATTCCAATAGCAATAATGAGCACCAACAACAAATAAGTTGTCGTCATCAAAGCAAGGGTGTTGAGCGCAAACCGATAAACACGGTTCGGGTCAACTTGTAATGTCAAATACCCTTGAGGCTTAGCCTGCAACACAACATTCCCGTATGCATACAGTGGCACGGTCATTTCGACAGGGATGCCCACAAAATGAGTCACCCAATTAGGTATCGGCTTAGGCGTTGCAAAGCTTAGGTTCATTACCGTTGTACCATCAACAGTAATAATCGCATTTCCCATAATGCCTGATGTCTTTAAACTTATCAGTAGCCGTTTAACTTCGTTGAGGTCAGAGCTTAACAATGAATCTGTTAATGGTTTTTGAATTTGTACTACAGCGTTACTGAGTTGGTCTAAATAATCTTGCTTACGTTGTTCAACTAAATAACTGAATTGAATAGCTAAAAAAAGCGCAAGTGATAGTAGCGTAATCATAAAGAATACGACCATACTTTTTAATGTTAGTGAGCGTTGGACTCGGGTATTCATTTGGCCACAACCTTTCTAATCAAGCAGCTTTTTAAAGAAAACGGAAACATCAGTCAGTATACTTGATTTTATCCGTAAAAGAGTAGCTTAAAAAGAAAGATTGGGTATTTAGGACAAACAGCATGTTAAAGCGGCTTAAAGTGGCACTAGAATAAAAGACGGCAAAAAGTTAGCCTTTCCACCGTTTCACTCCTTAACTCACGACAACCGTTTGTTTTTCATCTTCATCAACCGCAAAACACGCAACTAACTGTTGGTTATATTCCTTCAATGTTGGTTGGAATTGAGTACACTGACCAAATGCTCTACGGCAACGCGCTGCAAATGCGCACCCCGGTGGTGGGTTTAAAGGACTTGGTAACTCTCCCGTTAACTTAATACGTTCGCGCCGAGCGTCTGGGTTCAACCTTGGTGTCGCTGATAATAACGCTTGAGTATAAGGGTGAAGAGGGTTATTAAAAATCTGCTCTTTTGTTCCTTTCTCCACACAGCGGCCTAAATACATCACCATGACTTCATCAGCAATATGCTCTACCACCGATAAATCATGTGAAATAAAGACATAAGACAAACCTAAATCTTGCTGTAAATCCATCATCAGATTTAATACTTGAGCACGAACAGAAACATCCAGTGCGGAAACGGGTTCATCTGCAACCACAATGTCAGGGTCAAGCATTAAACCACGTGCTATCGCGATACGCTGGCGTTGACCACCAGAAAACATGTGAGGATATCGGCTATAGTGCTCTGTTTTTAAACCCACTTTAGCCATCATCGATAATACTTTTTCCTTGCGCTGCTCTTTCGACAGTGAAGTATTAATCAATAACGGCTCTTCCAAAATTTGCCCCACCTTTTTACGTGGATTCAAAGAGCCATAAGGGTTTTGAAACACAATTTGGATTTTTTGGCGACGCAGTTTCTCTGCAGACTTATCTTTTACTAACAAGTTTTGGTCTTGGTAATACAACTCGCCCTCAGAAGGTTGCTCAATCATGGTTAATAAACGACCTAATGTCGATTTACCACACCCCGACTCCCCAACCACGGCCAGTGTTTTACCTCGTTCTAGCTCAAAAGAGACTCCATCCAATGCTTTTAAGGTTTTTTCAGCAGCAAAAACCCCTCTTTTGACGGAATAATATTTTTTCAAATCCACCGCTTTGAGCAATGGAGTGTGTTGTTTATCACTCATAATGTTGGCCTCCCCATATCATCCAGCGGTATATGGCATTTGACTTGGCGATCACCAACGGTTTGTAACATTGGCTCTTCTTGACGGCATTTCTCCGTTGCATACGGACAACGTGGGTTCAATAAACACCCTACAGGCCTATCGTATTTTCCGGGGACCACACCAGGAAGTGAGGCTAAACGGGATTTATTCGTCGCAAATTCCGGCAAGGCACGTAATAGCGCTTGTGTATAAGGATGGCGAGGATGTTTAAAAATATCACTTGCTTTGGCGGACTCCACCACCTGCCCCGCATACATCACAATAATATGATGCGCAGCTTCTGCCACTAAAGCGAGGTCATGCGTGATAAGCACTAATGCCATATTTTCTTGCTGCTGCAATTCCAACAATAATTCAATAATTTGGGCTTGAATAGTGACATCTAATGCCGTTGTCGGCTCATCCGCAATCAATAATTTAGGCCGGCATGCTATCGCCATAGCAATCATCACACGCTGGCTCATTCCTCCTGACAATTGGTGAGGATACACATCTAAACGTGATTGTGGGTCAGGGATACCCACCATGTCTAACAGGTCAATTGCCCGTTGCTTACGCGTACTTTTGCTGCCGCCTTGGTGGACTTTCAATGCTTCCATAATCTGATAACCCACCGTAAAACATGGGTTTAAACTGGTCATCGGGTCTTGGAAAATCATCGCCACATCGGCACCAACGATTTGCCGGCGCTCTTTTTCAGGGATTGACAGTAAATCTCGCCCATCAAATTGCAATGAATTCGCCATCACTTTTCCGGGGTAATCAATTAACCCCATAATAGCCAGTGAACTCACTGATTTACCTGAACCAGATTCCCCTACAATACCAACGACTTGGCCTTTATCAACGCTATAGCTGATGCGGTCAACGGCGCGAAACGGTGCCTTTTCGTCTCCGAAATGAACCGAAAGTTGTTCTACATTTAACAATGCCATTTGGTTACCTCATCACTGCTTGAGTTTTGGATCAAATGCATCACGTAACCCATCACCCATTAGGTTAAACGCAAGCACCGTCAATAAAATTGCCAGTCCAGGGAAAGTCACAACCCACCATGCACTTTGTGCAAATTGCAGCACATCAGACAGCATCGTTCCCCACTCAGGAGTTGGTGGCTGCGCGCCCATTCCGAGGAAACCCAAAGCAGCCATATCTAAAATGGCATTCGAAAAACCTAAAGAGGCCTGTACAATCAATGGTGCCAAACAGTTAGGCAAAATATTCACGAACATTTGGCGTACTGCCCCTGCACCCGCAACACGAGAAGCCGTCACATAGTCACGGTTGACTTCGACTAAAACAGCCGCTCGTGTTAATCGAATATAGTGAGGTAATGCAACAAACGTCAAAGCAATCGAAGCATTAACAATCGAAGGTCCAAAAATGGCGACCAGTACCAAAGCTAATAACAAACTTGGCAATGCCAACATGATATCGACAACTCGCATAATTAATGCGTCAACGACACCACCAAAATAGCCAGCGATCACACCAATAGTGACCCCCATGATTAACGACAGCACAACCACTAAACAACCAACTAGCAGTGACAGGCGGGCGCCATACATTAAACGAGAGAGTAAATCACGCCCAACATCATCAGTGCCTAAAATAAACTGCCAACTTCCCCCATCTTCCCAAACTGGCGGAGCAAGTAAGAAATCACGAAATTGTTCATCTGGAGCATGTGGAGCTAATATACCTGCAAAAATCGCAATCAGTACCATCAGGATAATGTAGAACATCCCGACAACTGCCCCTTTGTTACGTTTAAAGTAGTGCCAAAATTCTTGTAATGGTGTCATCGGCTGTGGGGCGCTGACAACGGTTGGCTCAGTAGATTGAGACATTTAGCGCTCCTTATTTCTTATGACGAATACGTGGGTTTACAATGCCATACAGCACGTCGACCACTAAGTTTACGAAGATAATCAGTGTAGCAACCAGCAGAACTCCCCCTTGTACCACAGGGTAATCACGACGCTGTAGCCCTTCGATTAACCAGCGCCCTAACCCAGGCCATGAGAAAATAGTTTCTGTCAAGATAGCCCCTGCTAACATCACCCCAACCTGCAAGCCAATTACCGTAACAACGGGTAATAATGCATTACGTAGTGCGTGAATTAAAATTACGCGAGCGCGGCCAAGACCTTTAGCACGTGCAGTACGAATATAATCCTCTCCCAATACTTCCAACATTGACGAGCGAGTCATACGCACAATAACGGCTAATGGGATCGTACCCAAAACAATGGAAGGCAATATCAAGTGCTCTACCGCATCAATAAAATCGCCATCTTCACCCCAAATTAGGGTATCAATTAGCATAAAACCGGTCAGAGGCTGGGAATCATCAAGAAAAACAGTGTCACTCACTCGTCCTGCTACAGGGGTGAGGTCTAATTGCACCGACACTAACATGATGAGCATGATCCCCCACCAGAAGATAGGCATTGAGTAGCCTGTTAAAGAAAGGCCAATCGCAGTATGGTCAAAGATTGAACCACGTTTTACTGCGGCTAAAACCCCAACTGGGATCCCAACAGAAATTGCAAAAATCATGGCACAAGTTGCCAATTCCACTGTCGCTAAAAAACGGGGCAAAAACTCTTCCCATACACCGATGCGACTTTTTAAGGAAATCCCTAAATCACCATGAAATATCCCATTGATATAATGAAGATATTGTTTCCAAAGTGGCTGATCAAGCCCTAACTCTGCCATTAAATAAGCATGCCTTTCAGGGGATAGTCCCCTTTCACCGGCCATGATCATCACCGGGTCGCCTGGGATCATGTGGACAAAGGCAAAAGTCAATAATGTAATACCGATAAACGTGGGGATCACAAGCCCCAATCGTCGGAGGATAAATTGCAACATATCCTGAATCTCTTTAATAATGCCGTTGACGGCTCTTAGTCCGTTTGGCTACTCAGAAAATTGCTTTTCCGGGTGCTCACAAACAACTTAACTTCTCTGCTTCTTCTAGAGAAGAAAACGCCCTCCGCTCTAAACCAGCAACGAAGGGCATAGACAGATTAGATACGATTACTTCTCAATATCGACGTTTTCGAAGTGGTGTTTGCCTAGTGGGTCAACCACATAGCCTTTGACTTCTTTACGTACGGGTTCAAACACTGTAGAGTGCGCGATAATCAGGGCTGGCGCCTGCTCATTCATCACAACTTGCGCTTGTTTGTACAGTTCGACTCGCTTGTCGTGATCTGCTGTTTGGCGCGCTGGTTGGATCAAGTTCTCAAAGCTTTCATTACACCATTTTGAGTAATTAGAACCTTGCTCTTTTGCTGCACAGCTAAACAAGGTTGCAAAGAAGTTATCAGGGTCCCCATTGTCACCCGTCCACCCCATCATTACTGTTTGTGGCTCACCATCTTTCGCACGTTTGAGGTACTCTCCCCATTCGTAGCTAACAACTTTTGATTTAACGCCAACTTTTGCCCAGTCTGCTTGGATCATTTCCGCCATGCGACGGGCATTTGGGTTATATGGTCGTTGAACAGGCATAGCCCATAGGTCAATTTCAAAGCCATTCGGGAAGCCCGCTTCTGCTAATAATGCTTTTGCTTTTTCAGGATTATATTCGTAATCGTTCACCGCATCGTTATAGCCCCACATTGTTGGTGGGATAAGGTTTTTCGCTTTTTGGCCTGCACCTTGATAAACCGCTTCGATAATTGCATCTTTGTTCACCGCCATAGACAGTGCTTGGCGAACCTTTTGATTATCCAGTGGTTTTTTCTCGACATTATAAGAGAGGTAACCGACGTTTAGGCCTGGTTGCTCCATTAACGTAATGTCTTTATCTTGCTTCATGCGCTCTAAATCAGCCGGATTTGGATATGGCATGACTTGGCATTCATTTTTTTGCAGTTTTGCATAACGAACGGAAGCATCTGGCGTGATAGAGAAGACTAAACGGTCAAGTTTAGGTTTTGTGCCCCAATATTGGTCATTAGCTTTATAAAGAATACGAGAGTCTTTTTGGTATTGTTGCAGAACAAATGGGCCCGTTCCAATTGGGTTTAAGTCCACTTTCTCTGGCGTACCCGCTTTCAACATCTGGTCTGCATATTCCGCAGAAAGAATCGATGCGAAGTCCATTGCCATATCGGCTAAGAATGGTGATTCTGGGCGAGTTAACGTAATTTTCACCGTATTATCATCGACTTTTTCAACTTTATCGATAATTTTATCCATATCCATTCCCATAAAGTATTCATAGCTACCGCCTGAAACTTTGTGATATGGGTGATTTGCATCTTTTTGGCGCATAAATGTATAAATCACATCATCTGCGTTAAGATCACGGGTCGGTTTAAATTCTTTGTTAGAGTGCCATTTGACACCCTTACGTAGATGGAAAGTGTACTCTTTACCATCATCACTCACTTCCCAGCTTTCCGCTAAACCCGGTTCAATTTCCGTTGTTCCTAATTTGAATTCAACTAAACGGTTATACAGCGGGATAGAGCTTGCATCATAGGTTGTTCCTGACGTGAACAACTGTGGGTTAAAGCCTTCTGGAGAACCTTCAGAACAGTAAACTAACGTTTTTGCCTGTACTGTTGCTGATACTGCTAATGCTGCCAATGTAAGTCCTACAGTCAGTAGACCTGTCTTTTTAATAGAGCGCATCTGTATGCTCCTATGGTGTTCATGTTGTTTTGCTTGATGTCTAGATCCGTCATAAAAGCGACAGATGTAGTATCTGTATTTTTTGTTATTCATTGTGCAATTAATCAACTGTCACTCACTTCGTCAATAGCCACATTTACGCTCCGCCCACAATTCATGTAACATATTAGAAACAATTAGCATTGCAATTTAGCTTAAAATTTCATAATGAAGTGCAAGATGCAGGTGTTATAACCATATAATTAGTAGTGAATAGGGTTTTATATCGAGGTTATTTATTTTTATATTTGTGATTAAGTGCTGAATTACTGAACGAATATAGTGCTTTTGTTGGCATGATACGAAATAAAACACTAGAGAGAATCGATGTGGAAATTATTTTAGTATGTAATTATTTAGTTTGTTTTTTATGCAAATAAAAAACATTCAGCTGACTATGCTAAACAAAATTTTAACTAACTGATAACTTAAAGAATAAAATAATACTGGCTGTAGTTTGTATTCTTATTTTCCAAAGTACAGAATATGCTTTAATACTGATGATAAAAACTACAATTGCCTAATATTACCTAGGTCATTTTAAATAGATACAACCACCAGCTTTAACCCTATGATTTAATTAATAATGAAATTTTATTTGAAGGCTCGAACTCATTGAATTTGCCAGTAGTCGGTCAGTTTGCCAAACTGGCGCTTCTACAAATAAATGATATGACAAACTCCCAATTTGGCCTTTAGCTCCGACTCTCCCTCCCAGCAATAGGTTTTCTTTCCAAAATGTGGCTCTATCATTTGATGTTGTTCCTAAACCTAACGAGGTATATAAAGCCATATGCGGCCATGGGCTCTGCCAGAGCACCTCGTTTTGTAGCTTTAAGCTATTATCCCCCATTTCAAGGTGCTCAGCTCCACCGATAAAACCACTAACACCTCCAAAACCAGTAAGTGATCCTTGGTCTAATAAAACATCTAGCTTGTCACGACTTAATTGCATATCAAATTGGCTTTGATATTGAAAAGGGGAGGCTTCCTTCATTGCTGAAGCCGAAATCTGTAAAACCTGTGGCTTATTTAAACGCGTAATTTGCTGTACATTGGTACCAAACCAGTTAGTTCCTTGTTTATACGTTAATGTAACTAAAGCACTTCCCCGTAAAAAATTGACCTGATGAGTTAACCCACCAATGATGTAATGAGCCAAGCGTTGTTGTGTTCGTAAGTGTAGGTCAGCCAAAAACGTGTCACTTTTTTGGCTTTCAGACCCTAGACTTAATGAAGTTACCGTTTTTTCTGTTCGTTTTAATAAATATTCGGCTTGTAGTAATAAGAAGCCGTTATACTGCTGTAGTGGTAAAGCGGCATCATTACTGGTAATAACTGTTTTATTTTCCTGATACCCACTAAATATTGAAAACAACCAATATTGATAAGGGAGAGAGTAAAACAATATTGCTGATTTAATTTCAGTTTCTTCAGTGTTACTAAATTGACGGCTGATTTCTGAATATAAAAAATCACTTCGTAAAAAAGGATTGGCGACCATAAAAGTATGGCCAACAGTGCTACCGACTTGCCGAGAAATTGAGTGTGATTCAAAAGAAAGCGCACCTTGGAATTCGCGTCGGTGCTGGCCTACCACGACAATTTGCGTGGCATTCCCATAGGTATCATCAGGAATTAGTTTTATATGGAAAGGAAGTAAAGATGTATTTTGCAAATTGTACAAGCCTTGTTCAATTTGCCGTAAATTAAGCGTATCACCTAACTGGAAAGGAAATATGTGTGGTAGTAATTTATCTTCTGACTGCTCATTTTGATAAACCACAGAAGAAACCGTTCCTGCTATTATTTTTGCTTGCAAAATACCAAACAGAAAAGTTTGCTCAGGGTAATACAAGTAAGAGGTCAGATAACCTGCATGAATTAACTTCGCCGTAATATCATCTGCATAGTTGAGTAAGCCTTGTTCATCAATACATTGGCCCTCTATCTTTTGCCGCCATTTATTGACTTGGCTAACAGCTATTTCCTTAATCTGCTCAAGCCCAATGAAATGTACTTGGTTTATCATAATACAAGTAGATGGCATCTCAACAATACCATTTGGAGGCGCTATAGGCGCGCTATAAGCTTTAAAGCCAATAACGGTATAAAGACTTAATAAGAAGAAACAAAGATGTATCGATAAAACGTTATTAACTTTCATTAACGAGTCCTTGTAATGAAAAAGCGTTTTTACCTAAAACAACATGAGTGAATCAGCTTATATATCAACAGAGATAGGTTATTGAGTGCAAGCCAAGTTAGTCTGAAATAGTTGGGGTGAAAAATAGGAAGGGGTAAAAACGAAAAAACCCACCTCAATGAGGTGGGTTTTAGAATTTGGTCGGCGAGAGAGGATTCGAACCTCCGACCCACTGGTCCCAAACCAGTTGCGCTACCAAGCTGCGCTACTCGCCGAAAACGGTGTGAATAATACTGCCAAGAACGGAGGTCGTCAACCCATTTTTCGCCAATTCTATTCGTTTGCTGATAAAACCACCAAAATAGTAAGGCTTATATGCAAATTACCTTATTTTAAGTAAAAAATAAGCACTAGAATATTTTAGTGCTTATTTATCAAACAGGTTAGCGTTTATAAAAATAACGTTAACTACAAGCTAATAACCTATTTTTAAGGCTATTGAAGCAAAGAAATATCCGCTACTTTTAAGAACAACTCACGTAATTGGCTTAATAGCGTCAAACGATTAATACGAACCGCTTGGTCTTCATCCATTACCATAACATTTGCAAAGAATTCATCTACGATATCGCGTAAAGAAGCTAATTCAACTAAAGCCTCTTGATAATTCCTTTCTGCAAACATTGGCGCAAGTTTATCTTGCAATACCACAACATGCGTCGCAAGTTTGACTTCTTCAGGTGTTTTTAGAACAGAGGCTAAAACGTTATCAGCCAATTTTTCTTCTGATTTGCTCAGAATATTGGAAACACGTTTATTTGCCGCTGCAAGTGCCTGCGCCTCTTCTAATGAACGGAAGTGAGTAACAGCTTTCACTCGTGCATCAAAGTCAGCAGGTTGTGTTGGATGACGAGCTAATACCGCTTGGATGGTATCAATACTATAGCCTAATTCTTGATACCAAGAACGGAAACGACCAAGCATGAACTCGACAACGTCATTAACCACATTTTTATTGGTTAATTTATCACCGTATAAACGAGCTGCTTCTTCTGTCATTTCAACAAGATCAAGCTGGTAGCCTTTTTCTACGATGATGCGTAAGACACCTAATGCAGCACGGCGCAAAGCGAATGGGTCTTTATCGCCTTTAGGATGTTGGCCAATACCAAAAATACCAGCAAGCGTATCCATTTTTTCAGCCAATGCTAATGCAGCTGAAACATCAGTCGATGGAAGTGCATCTCCAGAAAAACGCGGTTGGTACTGCTCTTTTAAAGCTAATGCAACGTCTTCTGACTCACCATCATGGCGTGCATAATGCATTCCCATAACGCCTTGAGTGTCTGTGAATTCAAACACCATATTAGTCATTAAGTCACATTTTGCTAATAAACCAGCTCGTGTCGCATGATTTACATCTGCACCAATTTTGTTTGCAATCCAGCCAGCTAATGCTTCTAAACGGTCAGTTTTATCACGCAGTGTACCTAATTGTTTTTGGAACAATACAGTTTCTAAGCGTGGTAAGTTATCTTCCAAACGTTGTTTACGGTCAGTTTTAAAGAAAAATTCGGCATCGGCTAAACGCGGACGTACAACTTTTTCGTTACCTGAAATAATTTGCTGAGGGTCAGAAGACTCAATATTTGCCACAAAGATAAAATTAGGCATTAACTTGCCCGTCTTATCATAAACTGGGAAATATTTTTGGTCCCCTTTCATGGTATAAACTAGCGCTTCTGAAGGAACATCTAAGAATTTCTCTTCAAATTTAGCTGTTAAAACGACCGGCCATTCAACCAATGAAGTCACTTCTTCAAGCAAACTATCTGTTAAGTCAGCTTGGCCACCAAGAGCCTGAGCCGCTTTTTCCGCATCTGCTTTAATAACCGCTTTACGTTCTGCGTAATCTGCCATGACTTTACCGCGTTCACGTAAAATGGCTGGATATTGTTCCGCATTATCAATAGTAAATTCAGATTCACCCATGAAACGGTGACCACGAATTGTGCGCCCGCTCTTAATCCCTAAAATTTCGCCATCAATAACATCACTACCCAGTAACAATGTTACCGTGTGCACAGGGCGAACAAATTGTGTGTCCTTATCTGCCCAACGCATTAATTTAGGTATAGGTAATTTGGCCAATGCACGGCTAACCATATCAGCCAGTAATTCACTGACTGCCTGCCCTTTCATTTGGGCACGATAGAGTAGCCATTCGCCTTTATCGGTCGTCAAACGCTCAGCTTGATCAACGGTAATACCACAGCCACGAGCCCAGCCTTCAGCGGCTTTAGTCGGTTGGCCATCTGGAGCAAACGCCTGAGAGATAGCAGGGCCGCGTTTTTCAACTTCACGGTCTGGCTGTGAAGCCGCTAAATCAGCGACTTTAAGTGCTAGACGACGAGGGGCAGCAAACCACGTTACTGCACCATGAGCGATATCAGCACCATCAAGTTCAGCCGTAAAATTTGCAGCAAATGATTCAGCTAATGAACGAAGAGCCTTCGGCGGTAACTCTTCGGTGCCGATTTCCACAAGGAAAGTCTGTTGAGTCATGACAGCCTCTTAGTTCTTATGACACATAGGGAATCCAAGCGCTTCGCGAGAAGCATAGTACGCTTCTGCAACCCCTTTAGTTAGGGTACGAATACGTAAAATATAGCGTTGGCGTTCAGTAACAGAAATGGCTTTACGTGCATCGAGTAGGTTGAAAGTATGAGCCGCTTTCAAGATACGTTCGTATGCAGGTAGTGGAAGTGGCGTTTCCAAAGCCAGCAAGTGTTGAGCTTCTTTTTCGTACTCTTCAAAGCATTTGAAAAGAAAATCAACATTTGCGTATTCAAAGTTATAGGTTGATTGCTCAACTTCGTTTTGATGATAGATATCACCATAGGTAGTTTTACCCAATGGGCCATCACACCAAACAAGGTCATACACGCTGTCCACGCCTTGGATATACATCGCTAAGCGCTCTAAACCGTATGTAATTTCACCTGTTACTGGTTTACACTCAAGACCACCGACCTGCTGGAAGTAAGTGAACTGAGTAACTTCCATACCATTAAGCCACACTTCCCAGCCTAATCCCCAGGCACCTAATGTTGGGTTTTCCCAGTTATCTTCAACAAAACGAATGTCGTGAACTGTTGGGTCAACACCTAATTCTTTTAAAGAACCAAGGTATAACTCTTGGATATTGTCTGGTGATGGCTTGATGATCACCTGAAACTGGTAATAGTGTTGTAGACGGTTTGGGTTTTCACCATAGCGGCCATCAGTTGGTCGACGAGATGGTTGAACATAAGCCGCTGCAATAGGCTCAGGGCCTAATGCACGCAAACACGTCATTGGGTGAGAAGTTCCAGCGCCGACTTCCATGTCCAATGGTTGAACAATGGTACAGCCTTGACGCGCCCAGTAGTCCTGTAATGTCAGGATAAGACCTTGAAAGGTTTTGGTATCAAACTTTTGCATGTTAGATCCGCACGCGATACGTAAAATTTAATGAAAGTACGCCAGTATACCCTTTGACCGCAAGATATACAGCATTGAATATGTCTGTATTTATTCTAAAAATAAAAAAAAATACTTTCACCCCTTTTAAGCTGGTTATTTATACAGTATAAATAGTTTGTTTTTTGAAGCAAACCAATTACCATTGTAAAAAGGATGAAAAATGGATACCGCACTAACACGTTGCCATTGGGTCAATCAAGATCCTGAATATATCGCTTATCACGACCATGAATGGGGTAAACCCACTTATGATAACTTAACGTTATTTGAAATGATCTGCCTTGAAGGCCAACAAGCCGGGCTCTCTTGGTACACCATTTTAAAAAAACGCCAAGGATATCGTGATCTATTTCATCATTTCGACCCTGAAAAAATTGCATCAATGAATGAAGACGATATTGAGCGACTCATGCAAGATACTCAGATCATCCGTAATCGATTAAAAATTAATGCAATTATTGCAAATGCAAAAGCTTATTTAGCCATGAAAGAAAATGGTGAAGACTTCTCCACTTTTATTTGGCAATTTGTTAATGGCCAACCCATTATCAACGGTTGGGAGCTCTCATCACAAGTTCCTGTGGAAACAGAACTTTCTAAGCTTCTCTCCAAAGCGCTCAAAAAACGTGGGTTTAAATTTGTCGGCTCAATTACTTGCTACGCCTTTATGCAAGCAACTGGCATGATAAATGACCATTTAGTGAATTGTTGCCAATTTAAATAAATTAGTTTTTATCGGTGTAACTCATCGAGTAAAAAGAAAAATAAACCACCAAAGCATTAACATTGCAACATTTTAGACTGTTAAATATACCCATCTTAATATTTTATCTTAATAAAAGATAGAAATTGGTGGTTGAACTCTGAGGTGCAGCGGAGTATGTTTTAAATTCCATTAACAATCTAATAAATATATGTGAATAAATGCGATGATATTTTCTAAATTTGGCAATAAATTTGCTAAAAATTCAGGTATTTCATTATTAATGAAAGACTTGAATGAAGGCATAAGAACCCCTGGCTCCATTATGTTAGGGGGAGGAAATCCTGCTCATATCCCTGAAATGGATAAGTATTTCCAAGATCTGTTAGCTGAGATGTGTGCTAATGGCCAATTGACGGACACTTTATGTAATTATGATGGCCCTCAAGGTAAAGATGCCATGTTGAAAGCGCTTGCAGCAACGCTAAAAACAAAACTAGGTTGGAATATTAGCGCGAAAAATATTGCCCTATCTAACGGCAGCCAGAGTGCTTTTTTCTATCTATTTAACTTGCTAGCCGGTCGCTTTGAAGATGGTATCACCCGTAAAGTGCTATTTCCTCTTGCCCCTGAATATGTCGGTTATGCAGACTCAGGTCTTGATGATGGCTTATTCGTTGCTAATAAGCCACAAATTGAATTTTTACCTAATGGTCAATTTAAATACCGAGTGGACTTCAACACATTAGAGGTTACTGATGATATTGGTGTGATTTGTGTGTCTCGCCCAACAAATCCGACTGGTAATGTCATTACTGATGAAGAAGTTGAGCATTTAGACCAACTAGCTAAACAACATAATATTCCACTACTAATAGATAATGCTTATGGTGTTCCTTTCCCTGGCATTATTTTCAGCGAAGCTACGCCATTTTGGAACGAAAATGTCATTCTTTGTATGAGTTTATCTAAACTTGGTTTACCAGGAACTCGATGCGGCATTATCATCGCTAACGAAGAAATCATTGAAGCTGTTAGTAATATGAATGGCATCATCAGCCTTGCTCCTGGTGGCATAGGCCCTGCGCTTGCCTTAGAAATGCTTAAAAAAGATGACCTTATCTCGTTATCTAAAAATGTAATTGGTCCTTTTTATAAGCAGCGTGTAGAAGAAGCCATCGAAATTATTCGCCGCTATATCCCAGAAGATAAGTGTTTAATTCATAAGCCAGAAGGTGCCATTTTCCTCTGGTTATGGTTTAAAGACCTACCAATTAATTGCTTAGAATTATACCAACGCTTAAAAAAACGTGGCGTATTGATGGTTCCCGGCCATTACTTCTTCCCTGGTATTGAACAGGATTGGCCACATGCGCATCAATGTATGCGTATGAACTATGTCCCTGAGCCAGAAAAAATTGAACAAGGGATCAAGATATTAGCTGAAGAGCTTGAAAAAGCTTATCAAGAAGTGACCTGCTAGTTGTGAAACGACAAAGTACTTTTAGCCCTGTTATTGCAATATTTAGGTAAAAAAAAAAGCCCTTTCATATAGAAGGGGCTAAAAATTAGCGAGAACTCCGTAATTGAAATCAAATTAATTTTTCAATACGAATATCATTCAAAACTATTAGAACATCTTTTCTATTTGGTTATTGCTTAAACAAAAGCACTTTTTGCCCCTATATATCGTGATACCTTTCATTACTGCCTTATACATCAAACATCAAAATCCAAATATCATATTGAAAAAGCTATAATTTTAGAAATTTCAATAGAATTTCTGCTATTCATCGGTTTAACAATCACATCTAGCTAAACCGCCCAAAATAAAATAGCCAGCAATTGTGGAGAAATAATTCTTAAAAACATCGCTAATGGATAAACCGTTGCATAAGACAATGCCGGAGCACCGCTGGCCGCATGAATATTATTTGCAAAAGCCAGTGCAGGAGGGTCAGTCATAGAGCCCGCTAGCACCCCACAAAGGCTCAAATAGTTCATTTTGCCAAAAATTCGAGCTACAACACCTGTAATAAATAGTGGTACAAACGTAATCAATAGCCCATAACCAATCCACGTTAGCCCATCACCTTTAATTAAAGTATCAATGAAGCCACCACCAGAATTGAGCCCAACAACAGCGAGGAACATGACGATTCCCAGTTCTCTCAGCGCTAAGTTTGCACTCGGAGGCATAAACCAATATAAACGCCCTATAGTCCCTATACGACCGAGAATTAGAGCAACAACCAGTGGCCCTCCCGCTAATCCTAGTTTCAGTGCGGCAGGAAAACCAGGAACAAAAACGGGTATTGACCCCAGCACAACTCCAAGCCCTATCCCGAGGAATACAGGTAACATTTGAACTTGCTGTAGTTTCTGTTTCGCATTACCTAACAAAGCGGTGACGGCTTCGATTGACTCAGGACGTCCAACAATATTTAAAATATCACCAAATTGTAAAACCGAATTGTTATTAGCAACTAAATCAATACCAGTACGGTTTAATCGTGTCACAACAACATCATATTTTTGTTTTAAGTTTAAGTCTTTCAGCCTTTTACTTAGTACAGCATCATTCGTCACCACCACACGAACGGAATGCAAAATAGAGCTTGATGTCGACAAGGATACGTCAACTTCCTCACCTAATATTAAACGAACTCTATTTAAATCATCTTTTAAACCAACAACGTGCAATAAGTCACCTAAATGAATTTCTGTGGTAGGCTGAGGAACAACCAGCATGTCCCCACGTTTTAATCTTGAGCAAACAATAGCTTCACTACCAAGCAGTGGGATGTCTTGCATCATTAAGCCATCAAGATTGGCGTTACGAATGGCAATATTCATAGTCTGCAGAGAGTCGCGCTGTTGAAAAGTAGAACTATTAAATGCAGAAGCCTCTTTCTCTACTGAAATTCTAAAGATAATGCGTACTAACCACATCACCAATAAGATGCCACAAATCCCCATAGGGTAAGCCATGGCATAGCCCATCCCCATCTGGCCAACAAGATTAGGGTCAGATCCTAAGTCAGTTAAAATTTGCTGACCAGCACCTAAAGATGGCGTATTCGTTACCGCCCCTGAGAAAATACCTAGGATAATCGGTAATGGAATATTCGCGACTTTATATATGATTGCTGTTACCACCGCGCCTAAGACAACGACCATCAACGCAAAGCCATTTAGTTTCAGCCCAGAAACGCGTAGAGAAGAGAAAAAACCAGGCCCAACCTGAATACCTATCGTGTATACAAACAGTATCAAGCCAAATTCTTGAATAAAATGCAGCATGTCTTTATTAAGTTGCAAGCCATAACTTTGGGCGAAGTGTCCAACAATGATCCCCCCAAATAGAACACCACCAATCCCTAGCCCAACACTCCGGATCTTCCAATTTCCAATCCATAGCCCTAAAGCAGCAGCTAACGCCAACAAACTTACAGTAAGAGCTAATTCACTCATAGACCGCATCCTTTTGACGACAAGTTACCCGTTAAACACACCCAAATAGGTGATAAAACATACTACTGAATCGATTATGCCAAATAGCATGAGGGTAATATGTGCCATAGAGCACAGTTCAGAAGGAATAAATGTTCTATTTTTTTAGAATTTTCAACCTGATAACAAATATAAAATAGTATGTCTTTATTTCTTAACGTTATTTATCATTCATAGAAATAGCTACTTAAGACAAACATTTTTAGTTAATAGCTACAAGTAAACTATTAACAAAAAAAATACATACGATTAAATAAAATAATAATACGACACCATTATTGTGAATTTCTTGTTTTTAGTTATTATAAGTAAATATTGGGGACGACAAACTAAATACAGGTTAACAATGTCTATGCCGAGTTTAATTTCAATACGATTATATTTTCTTATCGCACCTCTTATTTTGAGTGGTTGCTCCAGTATTATGACTCATGCAGGCCCATCAGAAGGTTATTACCCTGGTTCGAAAAACAGTATTAAAATGATTAAAGATGATGAGACCGGCTGGGTTGTTAAACCTTTACTTGCTATTGATTTACCCTTTTCTGTTGTTATGGATACTCTTTTAATTCCTTTAGATTACGCGAAATCGGGTAATGGTGATAAAGCAGACTCACCCAAAAAACGCATAGAAGAACTTGAAAATAAAGATAAAACCAAAAAGTAATTCAGGCTCAATCAAACGTTTGTAATTAAAATTTCATTGTGTATTAACTGTATTTATGAATACATTATTTTTTAATCTAAGATCTGACCAATCATTTATATAATATCTGTTTAATTATTATCTTATTATGATAACTATCTCCTTAACTTAAATATTCTATTCTATTTATAAGTATTTTTGCACTCATTGCATGAATAATTAACAATTAAATTTTTTAAATGCTAATCAGAGAAAAATAAAAACAGTCACAGATAAAAAAAAGCTTATCAATACTTTTTTTATTCGTGACTGTAGTAACATAATTATTTTATTTGCTGTTTAAACCCGTTTCTACGGTATAAATTTGCCTAAATCCATCAATATCTCGCATAAACGCAATCAATTCATCATTAGGTGAAAATACAACGGAATCAGCAACAGGAGCAAGTTCAGTACGCTGCGTTAATTTTTGTATGGTTCCGCTCACGACATGACAATACACGACACTATTGTCACAAATAAAGCAAATGTGCTCACCTTTACTATCCCAGCTAAAGGCAGACTGAACCGGTGAAGAACCCTGAGTTATCTGCCTTTGCACTCCAGTCAGCGTATCAACTAACCACAATTGAGCATTACCGTCATCATCATTCATCAAACAAGCGATTGATTTACCATCTGGCGAAGTTCTTAGCCAATGTCGTGGCTGCTTCGCTAAACCAGGAAATTTTTTATCGTGTGTATAAGTTAAACGCCTTTGCTGTATACCTTTTGGTGGGGAAGGCATGCTTGATTCTGTTCCTTGGATAGGAGATTCCCCCGCAATCATGTAATCCTCAAGCTGTGAAGGTAGATCAACAATATAGATCTCAGGAATAATTTCTCCATTTGTAGAATGAGTGTCACCAATAAACACCAGCGCTCTTTCTTGCCACTCTCCATTCTCTTTTTGATAACCTTTTTGGCCTACCCAACCCTCTTCATATGCACGGCTAATCTCATCGCTGCTAGGCTTAGGCTGTTGCGTTGTTCGCGTCACAACACAACAAAAGTAATCGCCACTATATTCTCGAAAATGTATTTTAGAACTCACATTAACGGGCCCAATAGGTACTGCAATTGCCACATTTCGTTGGTCTAATTGCACATCTAATTCATGCATTACATGGTCATTATAGGTAAAACTCAACCACTTTCCGTCTGGACTAAAAACATGGACATGAGTCCCCCCACGCAACGCCCCCACTAAATACGGAGGGGTAATACACATTGCATCAATTGGGTGAGCTACATTTAATTGATCTTCTTTAACATACACCCCTCTTCGATGGTGAAAGTCATATTGCCACTGTTCATCAGGGTACTCAGGGCCATGGATAAAAGCATATTGAGTTGGCAGTTGAGGACTTACCGTTACCACTCCAACATGAGCCCCATGACTTGCACGATAAACCTCAACGACTTGTAATGTTTTTACATGAATTTTTTCTATAGATAAACCTGTAAAAGAACTACCGCTCGGCCGTATATCATACGCTAACCACTGGCTGTCTGGAGTCCAGATATTAATATTCGTTAGTTGGTGGCTTCGTTCATCATGCGTTAAACGTGTTTCTTTATAGGGCAATTTATTATTCAATCTGTTATCCTTTGACATCATTTAATATCGCTATCGGATTACTTTAACTAATCTAGTTTAATCAATACTAGAAAATCTCAGTCGAGAAGTTTCATAAGTAATATTACCCTTTAGCAATAACCTTAATCTCGAACAAAACTACCATGTTATTAAGTGTACTTTATATTATTGGTATCACCGCAGAAGCCATGACTGGAGCACTTGCGGCTGGTAGACGAAAAATGGATGTCTTTGGCGTCATTATTATTGCGTCCGCGACGGCAATTGGTGGTGGTTCCGTCCGTGATATCTTACTTGGCCATTACCCCCTAGGTTGGGTGGAACATCCTGAGTATATCCTGACTGTTGCAGGCGCTGCGATTGTGACAATCTGGATAGCCCCTATGATGAAACATTTACGCCGATTATTCCTCATATTAGATGCTATCGGGCTAATTGTGTTTTCTATACTTGGCGCCCAAATAGCACTCGATATGCACTACAGCCCAATCATTGCAGCTATTGCAGCAGTGATTACTGGCGTTTTTGGTGGTGTGTTAAGAGACATGCTGTGTAACACAATCCCTTTAGTTTTCCAAAAAGAAGTCTATGCTGGCGTTTCTTTCGCTGCCGCTTGGATCTATATTGGCCTATTACAAACGCCTTTACCTAAAGATATCGTGGTTATTATCACACTCGTTGTTGGCTTGAGTGCAAGGCTAATAGCCATTCGTTATCGTCTCGGTTTGCCTATTTTTAATTACGAAAACCAAGATTAATCTAATCAATAAAAGAGTTTCAGCCATTAATGATTTACTATTGATGGCTTTCTATTGGTGGCTGAATCGCTTTCATGTCAGACAATATACGTAAAATAGATTCAATTTCTGGTTCCGCTAGCCAATTAGCTAATTTTTTCTTTTGCAGCTTCGTCAAATTTAGACTGTTAACCCATGATGGGTCATACAACATACCTATGTCAGTCACTTTCCCTACTTGTAATTTAGTTAGTGGAATTGCGAGACCTTTTAACCAAAGCGAAATAGGTTGATCCTTTGTCATTTTCAGTTGCTTTACTAACACTTGGTGTTTTTTACCTTTCGATAAATCGCTTTGCCATTGTTCTGACAACCAAGTTGTTAATCGAGTTAGGTTATGGTTTTCTACCCACTGGCGCCATGTAGCCTCACTTATTCCTCGCATACGTAGTTGTTTACCTAACCACGTTAACCTTGCGACAAACTGCTGTGAGCAAACTTCAGTATAAGTAAGACAACTTAGTGAGTGAAACTGTTTTAAGGTTGATGTCTCTGGATATTCGCGTTCCTCTCGTCGCCAAATAACGTCTTCAATCTTTGGACTTCCTAGCCCTGAAAGAGAGACAAGTATTTTATCTCCAACAAGTAAATCTCGTTTTTCCCATGATGATAATGATCCAGCATTTACCTTTGAAATAGTTTTCGAGTCAATATTGATGGGGGTTATGCTAGCTACAACACTAATTCTCCCGGTCCTTCCTATATTGAACTGAAGCTTAGTTACCTCTGATAGCACACTGCGTAATGGATATTTCCATGCAATCGCCCAACTATTTTGTTTTGATTGCCAGGCTGATGCTGCTGGCGCTGGAAAATTTTTAAGCACTATACCATCTGTAGCAAATGGTAATTGCCCTTGATAATAGTATTCCCTTAGTTGCTTAGCTTGAATCTTATTTTCAATTTTATGGCTATATTGTTCAGCAAGCGGAAAACCTATCTCAGAAAGTAATGTTAACTGTGTTTTTGGATTAGTATCCCCCGCAGGCCATGCCCAAATAAAAATACCAATATTTTCTTCAAGGGCGGTTGGCTCATTTTTTCGCATTAACCACCCCGCAATCTTATTACGAGCGTTCACTCCCCCACTTTTAGCTTGAATATGTCCATTCATACGCCAAAATAATTCGCCTTGAAGGACTAACATGCCTGAATATTTGATTTGTTTGGGTATCGCAGGAATAAAATCTGCTTTTGCCCGCCACTCGATTCCTTCAACACTATTTCCTCGGCTAATCATGGAAATAAGCTTGCCATTTTTATAAACCAACGTTACTGCTACACCATCAACTTTAGGTTGTAGCCAGATATTTTTACGTGTTTCTATCCAGCTATAAACTTCTAATTCATTGAGTTTCTTTAACCCTGTATGAGGAATGGGATGCATAGTTAGCTGTGATTTTTCAGGTAATAGTACTTCTGGCAATTCTTCGGGAAGTTGCTGGCATCGTTGTAAAGAACGCCATAAATTAAATAGCTGGTCATAAGCTTCATCACTAATGGAACTGCTACCCGCCAAACGGTAAGCTTGGTTCCACAGTTGTAATTGTTTTCCTAACCGATGACTTTCTTGACTTATTATTTTACTATTTTGTTTTTCACACGGTTTATTAACGGCAATTTGCTGCGCTGCTTGAGCAACATTAATACACACCATTACCCCAACAATTAACCCACTTAGTCTATAAACTGACGCGAACCAATAACCATACAAAATATAAATCATAACTATTCCTTGTTATTACCAATCCATTAAGATGTTACTCTTTTAAAGCATTTTCTCCTCAGTTGCTAAGCATCAAACAACCTCTCAAAGTCTTCATCCTCAAAAGAAGTTGTTTGCAAAAGGCTTCGCAAAACTAATGATGCTTTCATGAGTAATAAGTTAATTTCTCGAGCCCGTTCACAATTTAGTTACTAATCAAATTCATTTAATTAAAATTCATGATTTATTGATATCGCTGCATGTTGATGCAAGTCCGTGTATACTATGTCGGGTTTATCACCATCTTTTATGTTTAATCCTCGACTATTCAAGAAATCATCATGATACAAGGCACGTTATATATTGTTTCTGCCCCTAGTGGAGCAGGGAAATCAAGTCTGATTCAGGCTTTATTAAAAACACAACCATTGTATGACACACAGGTTTCCGTTTCTCATACAACTCGAACTGCACGTCCAGGAGAAGTCCATGGCGAGCACTATTTCTTTGTATCTGAAACTGATTTTTTACAAATGGTCGACAAAGGTGAATTCCTAGAGCATGCATGCGTTTTTGGGAATTATTATGGGACGTCCAAACCTATCATTGAAGATGTATTAAATAGTGGTGTTGATGTTTTTCTTGATATCGATTGGCAGGGAGCGCAGCAGATAAGAGCCAAAATGCCTGAGGCGCGTAGTATTTTCATTCTCCCACCATCAAAAGATGAACTTTATCGCAGACTGCGTGGCCGTGGGCAAGACAGCGATGAAGTTATTGAAAAACGTATGTCACAGGCAGTAGGTGAAATTGAACATTTCAACGAGTATGATTACCTTATTGTTAATGATGATTTCAATACCGCACTGAGCGATTTACAATCTATCATCCGTACTGAGCGTTTAAAATTAGGGCGTCAAGTTCAACGACATGATGCTTTAATCAGCAAATTACTAGCAGACTGAGAATAGTTTCAGTATCATATCAGGTCATTTTTTTATTTCTTTGGAGTAGCACATTTATGGCACGCGTAACTGTTCAAGACGCAGTAGAAAAAATTGGTAACCGCTTTGACCTCGTATTGGTTGCGGCACGTAGAGCTCGTCAGTTACAAACGGGTGGAAAAGACCCTTTAGTTCCTGAAGAAAATGATAAATACACTGTTATCGCATTACGTGAAGTAGAAGAAGGCTTAATCAACGGTCACATTTTAGATGTGCGTGAGCGCCAAGAACAGCAAGAGCAAGAAGCGGCTGAAATGCAAGCAGTTTCTGCAATCGCTGAAGGTCGTCGCTAATCACTAAGGTGGGTCTGCCTTGTATCTGTTTGAAAGCCTTAATTTAGTCATTCAAAAGTATCTTCCTAAAGAACAAATTGAATTACTAAGAAAAGCCTATGTTGTTGCTCGGGATGCCCATGAAGGACAGACCCGTTCAAGTGGTGAGCCTTATATTACTCACCCAGTTGCTGTTGCTTGTATTCTTGCTGAGATGCGTTTGGACCATGAAACACTAATGGCAGCGCTACTTCATGATGTGATTGAAGATACTCCAGCGACATTTCAAGATATAGAAGAATTGTTTGGTACCACCGTCGCCGGTCTCGTCGAAGGTGTATCCAAACTAGACAAGCTCAACTTTCGCGACAAAAAAGAAGCTCAAGCAGAAAACTTCCGCAAAATGATCATGGCGATGGTAAAAGATATCCGTGTCATTTTGATAAAACTGGCAGACCGCACTCACAACATGCGCACGTTGGGGTCACTTAGGCCCGATAAACGTCGGCGCATTGCACGTGAAACCCTTGAGATATATAGCCCGTTAGCCCACAGGCTAGGTATACACCACATCAAAACAGAGCTTGAAGAACTGGGTTTTGAAGCGTTATATCCCAACCGTTATCGTGTTATTAAGGAAGTCGTCAAGGCTGCTCGCGGTAACCGAAAAGAGATGATCCAAAAAATTCTCTCGGAAATTGACGGTAGGCTAACCGAGGCAGGAGTTCCTTGTCGCGTAAGTGGCAGAGAAAAACACCTTTATTCCATCTATCGCAAAATGCACCAAAAAGAGCAACGTTTCCATTCCATTATGGATATCTATGCTTTTAGGGTAATTGTAAAAGATGTGGATACTTGCTACCGCGTTTTAGGCCAAATGCATAGTTTATACAAACCGCGTCCGGGGCGTATTAAAGACTATATTGCTATCCCTAAAGCTAACGGCTATCAATCGCTACATACCTCATTGATTGGGCCACATGGTGTTCCTGTCGAAGTGCAAATTCGCACAGAAGACATGGACCAAATGGCTGAAATGGGGGTTGCTGCGCATTGGGCATATAAAGAGCAAGGCGAACAAGGTACAACAGCACAAGTTAGAGCTCAACGTTGGATGCAAAGTCTACTTGAGTTACAACAAAGTGCAGGTAGCTCGTTTGAATTTATTGAAAGCGTTAAATCGGATCTATTTCCAGATGAAATCTACGTTTTCACCCCTGAAGGCCGCATTGTTGAGTTACCTACTGGTGCCACACCTGTTGACTTTGCCTATGCGGTGCATACAGATATTGGTCATGCTTGCGTGGGCGCGCGTGTTGATCGCCAGCCTTACCCACTTTCGCAATCCCTTACGAGTGGCCAAACTGTCGAAATTATTACCGCGCCGGGCGCACGGCCAAATGCAGCATGGCTCAATTTTGTTGTCAGCTCAAAAGCGCGGGCCAAAATTCGCCAGTTATTGAAAAATTTAAAACGTGAAGATTCTATTAATTTAGGTCGCCGTTTACTCAACCATGCGCTAGGGGCAGGAAATAAACTCACTGATATCCCTCAAGCCAATATTGATGCGGAATTGGCACGCATGAAGCTGCACTCTATCGATGATTTGCTTGCTGAAATTGGGTTGGGTAATGCAATGAGTGTGGTTGTCGCACGTAACCTACAGAACAATCCACAAAATACACCTGAAGAACAAGTGTTAGTTGAAAGCCGGAATAAACTCTCTATCAAAGGTGCTGATGGTGTTTTAATCACCTTTGCAAAATGTTGTCGTCCTATTCCTGGTGACCCAATTGTTGCACATATTAGTCCTGGTAAAGGTCTCGTTATTCATCATGAATCCTGCCGCAACATTCGTGGTTATCAAAAAGAACCTGATAAATTTATGGCTGTTGAATGGGACAACGACACCGACACCGACTTTATCGCTGAAATTAAAGTGGATATGATTAACCATCAAGGCGCTTTAGCGAATTTAACCGCCGCTATTAATGACGCTAACTCAAGTATTCAAAGTATGAATACAGAAGAAAAAGATGGCCGTGTATATTGTGCCTTTATTCGCCTTACGACTAAAAACCGTGTTCAATTGGCAAATGTGATGCGAAAAATCCGTATTATGCCTGACGTTCTACGTGTTAGCCGAAACCGTAATTAACGACCATACTTGATTAATCACTATGAATGAACGCCGCTACCGCCGCATTTGCCAAATGATGGCGATGCGGCAGCCTGACCTAACTCTCTGCCTCGAAGAAATTCATAAACCACACAATGTTTCTGCCATTGTACGCAGTGCGGATGCGGTAGGGATCCATCAAATTCATGCTATTTGGCCTGACCAACAAGTCAAACTGTCCGTTTCTTCTGCTGCAGGGAGTAATAGCTGGGTTAAAATTATTTCACACGCATCGACCGAAGAAGCCATTTCCCAAATAAAATCACAAAACATGCAGGTTTTGGCGACTAACTTGTCGGAACATGCCGTTGATTTTCGTGAAATTGATTATACTTTGCCAACTTGTATTATGATGGGGCAAGAGAAAACAGGGATTTCACAACAAGCCCTCGCACTGGCGGATAAACACATTATCATTCCAATGGCGGGTATGGTGCAATCTTTGAATGTTTCCGTCGCTTCTGCATTAATTCTGTATGAAGCCCAAAGGCAGCGGCAACAAGCGGGAATGTACGATCGTGAACATTGCTTACTTTCACCAGATGAACAACAAGCTTGGTTATTTGAAGGCGGTTACCCTGTACTGGCTGAAGTCGCTAAACGTAAGGGGCTTCCTCGGCCATTGATTAATAACCAAGGGCAAATTGAAGCTGATGACTCGTGGTGGGCACAAATGCAATTAACCGAAAAAATGAAAAGACGGCAGTTTGGTTAAATAGAAGGAAATAACATGAATAATGGGCTACTTGATACCATTTCACTGACCTCATTGCATGGTGTTGGTGCAAGTCAGTCAGAAAAAATGCGTAAAATCGGTTTGAACACCGTTCAAGACCTTCTTCTTCATTTCCCTTTGCGCTATGAAGACCATACTCGTTTATATCAAATAAAAGATCTTCTTCCCGGCACGACAGCAACGATCACGGGCGAAGTCCTGCAAACTAAAGTCGTCTTCGGCCGAAAAAGAATGATGACTTGCTTAATTTCCGATGGAACAGGCAACCTCACCTTACGTTTTTTCAATTTCTCAGCAGCAATGAAAAATAACTTAGCAGAAGGAAGACAGGTTACCGCCTATGGGGAAGTTCGCAGAGGAAATACAGGACCGGAAATCATTCACCCTGAATATAAAGTGTCTAAAGACCCCAGCAATATCAGCTTGCAAGAGAATTTAACACCCGTATATCCAACCACTGAAGGTGTTCGCCAAGCGACTTTACGCAAAGTCATGGAACAAGCGCTCGGGCTACTGGATAGCGGGAAAATAAAAGAATTACTTCCTGAAGAGCTTAGCCGTGGAATGATAAGCTTACCAGATGCTATTCGCTTATTACACAATCCACCACCGAATGTGGCACTGAGCGAGCTAGAAAAAGGCCATCATCCGGCACAAAAGCGGCTAGTCCTCGAAGAACTACTCGCTCACCATCTAAGCATGTTAGCTATCCGCGCAGGTAATGAACGCCTATATGCGGAACCGTTAGTGGCAAGTGGTCAATTAAAATCTCAGTTACTTGCACAATTACCGTTTTCACCAACAGACGCACAAAACCGTGTTGTTAGTGAAGTTGAAGCAGACCTCGCTAAAAACGCCCCTATGATGCGTTTGATTCAAGGGGATGTCGGGTCAGGGAAAACCCTCGTTGCAGCCTTAGCGGCCGTTTGTGCCATCGAGAATGGCAAACAAGTGGCGCTGATGGCTCCCACCGAAATTCTTGCAGAGCAACATGCCAATACGTTCAAACAGTGGTTAGAACCTTTAGGTGTCAAAGTAGGTTGGCTTGCGGGTAAACAAAAGGGTAAGGCACGTCAGGCTCAGCAAGATGCCATCGCAAGTGGAGAAGTTGCGATGGTTGTTGGAACACACGCTATTTTCCAAGAGCAAGTGAGCTTTAAAGCGCTGGGACTTGTTATCATTGATGAACAACATCGCTTTGGCGTTCATCAGCGGCTCGCTCTGCGTGAGAAAGGTGAGCAGCAAGGGTACCACCCTCATCAATTGATCATGACCGCTACGCCAATCCCACGTACACTGGCGATGACAGCGTATGCAGACTTAGATACCTCTGTCATCGATGAACTTCCTCCAGGCCGTACGCCTGTCACTACTGTCGCCATCCCGGACACTCGCCGTAACGATATTATTGAACGCGTTCGCCAAGCCTGTATTGAAGAAGGTCGCCAAGCCTATTGGGTCTGTACACTTATTGAAGACTCTGAATTATTAGAAGCACAAGCGGCTCAAGTGACCAGCGAAGAACTAGCACTGGCACTACCTGAATTAAAAGTAGGCTTAGTCCACGGACGAATGAAACCTGCTGAAAAACAAAGCATTATGGCGGCTTTTAAAAGGAATGAAATTCAACTGCTTGTGGCTACAACGGTCATTGAAGTCGGTGTTGATGTGCCTAATGCCAGTTTGATGATCATTGATAACCCTGAGCGCCTTGGTTTGGCTCAGTTACACCAACTAAGAGGGCGGGTCGGCCGTGGAGCTATCGCATCTCACTGTGTCTTATTGTACAAGACACCGTTAACCCATACCGCTAAACAAAGACTACAAGTGTTGCGGGACAGCAATGATGGCTTTGTTATCGCACAAAAAGATCTCGAAATTCGCGGGCCAGGGGAATTATTAGGCACTAGACAAACAGGAAATGCAGAATTTAAAGTCGCAGACTTGTTGCGTGACCAATATATGTTGCCAGAAGTGCAACGCCTTGCTCGCCATATTCAACAAAATCACCCCGAAAATGCACAACAACTTATTGAGCGTTGGTTACCTGAGCGAGAGCAGTACAGCCACGCTTAAGTTTTATATCTTCTTTTTATTCGTTCCCTAAAATGAAAATTGCCGTGAATATTTTCACGGCAATACCTGCTTTACTTGATTTATTATAAAATGAAAGTTAACCAGCAATCGTTGAGAATAATGGCAGCATCAGATACAGTTTAATCACTATCGCATTAACAATATCAATGAAGAATGCCCCAACCATTGGTACAACCAAGAATGCTAAGTGAGATGGACCTAATCTATCCGTAACAGCTTGCATATTCGCAATCGCTGTTGGTGTCGCACCAAGACCAAATCCACAATGACCTGCAGCTAAAATTGCAGCGTCATAGTTTTTGCCCATCACGCGGAAAGTCACAAAAATAGCATATCCCGCCATCACACAAGCCTGTACAGCAAGAATGATAATCATTGGGATTGCAAGTGATGCTAATTCCCACAGCTTCAAGCTCATGAGTGCCATTGCTAAGAATAATGAGAGGCTCACGTTACCCATGACAGAAACAGCGCGGTCGAATACTCGGTAAAAACCAAGCAGTGATAAGCTGTTACTTAAAATGACACCAACAAAAAGTACGCAGACAAACTTAGGCAATGCGAAAGGAGTATCGGCTAATTCGCCTGCAATAAAACTTCCCACCAATAGACAAATAGCGATCAGTGCAATAGTTTCAATTAAAACCATTGAAGTGATCATGCGCCCAGATTGTGGTTTCTCAAATGCAGTTGGAACGTCTTTATCATCATCAGCCGTTCCTGGCGTTGGAATATTACGCGTTAGAAAACGTGCAACAGGTCCACCGATTAAACCACCGAGAACAAGTCCAAATGTAGCACACGCCATTGCAACTTCTGTTGCACTTTGGAAACCATAGCTTTCAGTGAAAATTTTCCCCCATGCCGCACCAGTTCCATGACCACCCGATAAGGTAACTGAACCAGCTAATAGCCCCATGAGAGGGTCTAATCCCAATAATTCAGCAAGAGCAATCCCTACCGTATTTTGGACAAGCAATAAACCGACAACTACAAAAATGAAGATAAACAATGCCTTACCACCAGCCTTCAAACTAGCAAGGTTGGCATTAAGACCAATTGTGGCAAAAAATGCCAGCATCATAGGTTCTTGCAGTGATAAGTCAAAAGAAAGGCTCCAGTCAAATAATTGTTTAAGCAATAAAAGACTAAAAGCTACTAACAACCCACCCGCAACAGGTTCAGGGATTGTATATTTTTCAAGGAAAGGAACTGATTTGACCAGTTTACGCCCAAGTAATAGTACTAAGGTAGCTGCTACCAGTGTACCGTAGACATCGAGATGATACATTCACGTACCTCGTCTGTTGTTAAAATTATCAAAAACTAGTAAGACGTTAATTTCTTCCTTAAAACGCCAAAAGCAGGTTATAGGATTAGAAAAAAAAACTGTTATAAATACAAGTTAAAAGATATAAAAATGTGACAGCCTTATTTAACATTGATCAATATTTTTTACGCGCAAACGATTGCTTTTTAATTTCGACACATTACAATGCGTTTTTTGTTGGCGAGAAATGAAGGCAATGAATACTGCGACGTCTGAAAAACAAACTACTGAAGCGACCATACAAACGCAAAGCGAACTCATCTATAAATTAGAAGACCGCCCACCACTGCCCCAAGCCTTGTTTGCCGCTGGGCAACATCTTCTGGCGATGTTTGTTGCGGTGATTACCCCTGCGATGCTGATTTGTCAGGCATTAGGACTACCAGCTCACGATACTCAACGCATCATTAGTATGTCTTTATTTGCCTCCGGTATTGCTTCTTTAATTCAAATTCGTGCATGGGGCCCTATTGGCTCAGGCCTACTTTCGATTCAAGGAACCAGTTTTAACTTTGTTGCACCGTTAATCATGGGAGGTGTTGCACTCAAGCAAGGTGGAGCTGATATCCCATCCATGATGGCAGCTTTATTTGGCACGTTACTCGTCGCCGCATTAACCGAAGTGATTCTTTCACGTTTTCTACATCTAGCCCGTCGAGTCATTACACCACTGGTTTCTGGTGTCGTTGTCATGATCATCGGCTTATCTTTAATTCAAGTCGGCTTGACCTCCATTGGTGGTGGTTATGGTGCGATTAGCGATAATACCTTCGGTTCACCAGATTACCTGATTTTGGCCGGGGTTGTTTTAGCGGTTATTATTTTACTTAATCGGCAGAAAAACCCTTACTTACGTGTCGCATCTTTAGTTATTGCCATGGCCGTTGGTTATATTGCAGCTTGGTGGATGGATATGTTGCCAAATGCTCAACCAATGGAAGCCAATCAGCCAATTATTACTGTTCCTGAGCCTTTCTATTATGGCTTATCCTTCGACTGGAACCTGTTGATCCCATTAATTCTCATTTTCATGGTGACTTCCTTAGAAACGATAGGTGACATTACCGCCACTTCTGATGTATCAGAACAACCCGTTCGTGGCCCTTTATATATGAAACGAATCAAAGGTGGCGTACTTGCCAATGGTTTGAACTCGATGGTCTCTGCGGTATTTAATACTTTCCCTAACTCTTGTTTTGGGCAGAACAACGGTGTTATCCAATTAACAGGGGTGGCAAGTCGCTATGTCGGTTACATTGTTGCTTTAATGTTAGTGTTATTAGGGCTATTCCCTGCGGTTGCAGGCTTTGTACAACAAATCCCTGAGCCCGTATTAGGCGGAGCAACCATTGTGATGTTTGGTACCATTGCCGCTTCAGGAGTGCGTATCGTGTCTCGTGAGCCACTCAATCGCCGCGCCATCATGATTATAGCCCTTTCTCTCGCCGTGGGTATGGGTGTGTCACAGCAACCCTTGATTTTGCAATTCGCGCCTGACTGGTTAAAAACATTATTTTCTTCAGGTATTGCTGCGGGTGGTTTAACTGCAATTGTTCTGAATTTAGTCTTCCCTCTCGAAAAATAACCTTTCATTCTAGCCGCCAGTGTTGAACACTCTGGCGGTTTTTCTGTATGCTATCCTTAAATTGTCGTTATATTAGACGGTTTCTTCCTGTGTCTATTCGTTCACAAACCAAAGGAGCAGTAAACTGTGAAATGGTTAATCAAATTTACTACCTATGCACTTTTGTTACTGCTGCTATTGTTTATTTTTACTTATATCGGGCTACAAACCCGTTGGGGCGCATCCTACTCCAGTCAATTTTTAAGTAAGTTCACTGACTATGATATTGATGTGGGAATTATGGGACATGAATTTTCTAACCCCGGTGAATTCATTTTCCAAGATGTCAAATTAGCGAATAAAAACAGTGACCTCTCTTTAGACTCACGGCAAATCGTGCTTGATGTTAATTGGCGAAATCTATTTAGCGGTACGGCAATTAAACGTTTGGTTATTACTCAAGGAACATTATCGACAACTGTCACACCTGATACGATACTGCTACCTATTTCCGCGAATATTTTGCAATTTGAAAATAGCCAAATCACGCTTAAAAAAGATAATGATACTGTGCAAGTCACTGGCTTCACGGGGGGAATTACCCCTTGGAAACCCGCTGAAAGCTCCCCTTTTGGTTACGGTGATTTTCGATTTACCGCTAACCAATTAAAATTTAATGACCTTTCATTCAAGAATGTTGCCATTACCGGTAAATTGCAGCAGCAAGGAACAGAAATAAGTCAAGCAAGTGCCTACCTAAATAATGGCTATATTGCGGGGGCTGGGAAGGTACTTAAGGATGGCACTATCACGGTAGATTCCCTCACCATGAATAAAGTCGGCTGGGAAAATAAAGTTGATTTCGATTCACTATTTGATGCAATAACGAGTGAAAAATCATTGCAGATCAAAAAAGTAGAGTTAACCAACATTGATATCCAAGGGAAGGATTGGGCACTCTCTGGCCTAAGCACCGAAATTGACCAACTCAGCTTCGTGAAAGGGAGCTGGACTAGTTCCGAAAGCAACATTCGTTTTAATGTTGACCAATTTGTCGTAAAAGACCAGCAACTCAGTACCTTAATTGGTGATCTGAAAATTAACGGTGACAGCCTGAATATCAATAAGTTATCCGGTTACTATAATAAAGGCGTCTTTAACCTCAGTGGTTCTTGGCAGCGCAATGACCGAATACTGACTATCGACGAAGGCAAACTAGCGGGTATCTTATATACTTTGCCTGAAAATTGGCTATCATTCTTTGCAGAGCCTACACCGCCTTGGTTATCTGGTTTAAGCATCAAAAAATTCACCCTTTCTCAATCACTTTTGATGAATATCCAACCACAGTTTCCCTTTGAGCTGACCGCGCTCAGCGGCAATATTGAAAATATCGATTTAATAAAACAAAAGCAGTGGGGAATTTGGAGCGGTAAAGCGACATTCACTGCAGATAGCGGCACAATTAACCAAGTTCTTGTACGCCGCCCGTTTATTGAAGTGCGTCAAAGTGGTAAGTCCTCAGCCGCTGCGAGCTTAACAGTCAGTACCGATAAAGGCATCAGTAAGGTTGGCTTGCTGGTAAAACAAGAGCCCAAAAAAGTCCCCTTCTTACTCAGGGCATCAGGTTCTAATATTGACCTCGTCGATTTAAACCAATGGGGTTGGGCAGGCTTCCCAGCTCAAGTTATCGGTGACTTTGATGCGACATTACAAGGGGACTTACTCGCCCCATCAGTGGCAAAAAGTTTGAATGGGGAGTTGATGGCAGTCCCATTGCAAGGCAAACGCCTATTCCGTACCGTTGTTAATGGGGTTGTCACTTCTTCAGTAGAGTCCGAAGCCGATTTACAGCCTACCGAGCCTTCATTAGTAGAGCCGCTCCCCGCACTTAGTAATCCATAAAAACTACTAATCCATAGAAATACAAAAGGCAGGTCAATCATACCTGCCTTTATCTTTTAATTTTCAATGAACAACATTACTTTACTGGCGCTACAGGTAGCACCATATAGACACCGCTGAATACTGCGCCCACTTTGCCATCAGGGTTACTAACCTCGACTTTCAGCTTTACCCGCGCTTTACTGCCGCGCGCTAAACGGTCAAGGTCACCGCTCATATTTGCTAAGTCCGCTGTCGCTGTCGGCCTGCCGCTCACGGGCTTACCATAACGAATACTGGCATCGACCAACACAATATCGCCACCAAGCTGGTGTTCTTGCATTAACAACCAAATCAGCCCCCATCCCGTCAAGGTAGCTAATGAAAATTGGCTTCCTGCAAATATCGTTTCATGAGGATTTTGGTTGCCCGCTTCCGGCATGGCGGTAATAAAACGAGTTCCTGTGTATTGGTCAACTCGAACCCCCATTTTCTCACTCAATGGAATGTACTTATACCACGCTTGTTGTAGCTCACCACACCAATCGGGACGATGTAGAATTTGATCTAGCGTCTCAATGGGTTTAATCATCAAATAGTGGCGTACAGGCGTTTTTAACTGCCCAGCGACTTGGCCACGGTTCTCAAAACCCATTTTGTCGAAAAAGGGGACGGCTTCTTCACGAACGCTCGACACAATGCGTTTTACGCCTTCTTGCCGCGCAACGGATTCGAGAGCCATGATAATTAATTTGCCGAGTCCTTTACCTTGCATGGCAGGGTTAACGGCTAAAAAACGGATAGCCCCCTCATTATCTGCATTGATATATAAGCGGCCAATGGCAAGGATACGGTTTTTATCATCCACAACCATTTGATGGTGTGCGGTTAAATCATATCCATCTTTTTCTGAACCAAGGGGCTGATTAAACGGTTTTCGCAACATTTCCCAGCGAAAATGGTAATAAGTTGCGAATTCAATATCATCTTTCGGTGTACGTAAATGGTACATCGCTTCCCCCTTTAAAAATGGCTTCACACTTGTAGCCAGAAGGTAACAGGGCCATCATTGGTTAAATTTACTTGCATATCGGCAGCAAATTCCCCCGTTTGTGTTTCAATCCCTTGTAGCCGGCTTTGTTCAACGAAGTATTGGTACAAAGCATCTGCTCTTTCAGGCTCTGCTCCCCCTGAAAAGCTAGGCCGCATACCTTTTTTGGTGTCAGCAGCTAAAGTAAATTGAGAAACCACCAATAGGCTACCTCCCGCTTGCTGAACGTTGAGATTCATTTTTCCTTGTTCATCGCTAAAAATACGGTAGCCTAATACTTTTTCACACAAACGCTTGGCTTTCTGCTCATCATCATCTTTTTCAACACCAAGTAAAACCAACAACCCAGTATTTATTTGCCCTACTATTTTCTGTTCAACAACCACACTCGCTTGAGTGACTCTCTGGATTAATGCAATCATGATGACTCTTTACAAAAAGATGGAGCAACGTTAGCCGTTGCCCCACTATAAAATCAGGATGTTATTCAACTTCTGCACTAAAATCGTAAGTGCGGAAATATTCAGGAATGGTGTCTTTATCCACAACATGAATACTACGAATACCAAGGGCTTCTGCGGCTTTTACATTTTCTTCGACATCATCAAAGAAAATAGCATCTGCAGCATCAAACTCTTCTGATTGCAGTACATATTTGTAGATTTCAGGATCAGGCTTACGCATGCCTAAATCTTGGGACAGATATAGGAAATCGGAGGAGGCTGCAATTTCTGGGTAGTGTGCTGGCCAGTAGTCTAGATGTAGACGGTTGGTATTCGATAAAACCACCACTCGGTGCCCTTGCTCACGCAGGCGTTCCATAATATCAATGACTTCAGGTCTTAACGAAATAAAAATAGCGTGCCAGCCTTCAGCAAAGTCTTCAAAGCTTAGAGTGATGTCCATTTCTTCACAAAGCAGCTCAGCAAACTCGATGTCTGAAATTTTTCCACACTCATGTAATTGAAAGATATTACCAAAAGTAAACCGTGATTTGATCTCTTCACTTGGTGTACCACTGAGTTCAGACCATTTATCAAATACACGATTAAAGTCGATATCAATAATCACATTACCCATATCGAAGATATACAGCATAAATTTTCCTCATTGTTATTCACTAAATTTACTTTAATCATTATTCACGCAACTGAACAGCCCTAATTAGTGATAATTCACGTTATTTTGTCAATTTATCGATTAAGCAATCCACACTTAGCGCAATTAATGAACAACAAACCAGACGATTTGTTCCATTAATGAGAAAACGCTTTTTATCCCAAAGGTGCTATTTCACACAGCACTATCGATTTTTGATACTAAATGTTAAGTCCCTCCATACGCTTTTTGCATAATAGTTTTTACGTAGCAAGCCATGCCACAAGCAATGTGAGCTGATATCTATCCGATATCAGTAATAAATAAATCTTAAAATATAAAAGTCATACTATGAAAATAGATAAAACAATCTCTTGGCCGATTGCTATTCTGTGGGGAAGCTTATTTTTAATTCCATTATTTAATACTATCCCTCTGGATTTTAATATCGACCTTACAACAAAAATTATTGAACATTTTCAATCTATTATTCTAATTATCAGTGCCATTTTCACTTGGTTTTATATGAAACCATTACAGCAAAAAAATCAGGGAATGAAATTATTTTGGGTGTGGGCAACTATCTGGTGGGTAACATTATTTGGCAGAGGAATAAATTGGGGGCGTGAATTTTTTCCTAATCTGGATCACTCTTACTTCAGGCTAATTTCTATCATCTTGATTGGCAGTTTAGTTTTGATGCTATTTGCTTCTTCATTAAGAAAAAGTATTATTTTTCACCTAAAAAACACAGCTATTCCACTTTGGAGCCTACTACTGACCCTGTGCGCTTTTGTGATTTCAGATAGTGTTGAACACCATAGATTTCTTAGTTCAGTTTTTCTATATCATTCTGAACTACAAAGCCTTATCGAAGAATTATACGAAGTTCCTTTAATTATCGGACTGTTTATTTCGTCGCTGTATTTTATGAAAAAAGACAAGTCATTATAAACCTTATAAATAAGTAAGGCGCCTTTCGGCGCCTTACTGCATAACTACAATGACGTAATGAACAACATCACGTAACGATAATTAGTCTTCTTTAGAACGGTTTGCACGACGGCGATCGTTCTCAGTTAAGTGGCGTTTACGCAGACGGATAGACTGCGGAGTCACTTCAACTAACTCATCATCATCAATAAACTCAAGCGCTTGTTCCAGAGTCATTTTGATTGGTGGTGACAGCGTTGTTGCTTCGTCAGTACCTGATGCACGCATGTTAGTCAGTTTTTTACCGGTTAAGCAGTTAACGGTTAAGTCGTTAGAACGTGAGTGAATACCGATGATTTGACCTTCATACACTTCAGCACCGTGACCTAAGAACAGCTTACCGCGGTCTTGCAGGCTGTATAGCGCATAAGCAACCGCTTTACCTTGACCATTGGAGATCAGAACGCCGTTTTGACGGCCACCGATTTCACCTGGGCGAACATCGTCGTAATGACTGAATGTTGAATACAGTAAACCCGTACCTGATGTCATTGTCATGAATTCAGTACGGAAGCCAATCAGACCACGGCTTGGGATCACGTAGTCAAGACGTACGCGGCCTTTACCGTCTGGCATCATGTCGCGCAGGTCACCTTTACGTTCACCTAAAGCTTTCATGATGTCGCCTTGGTGCTGTTCTTCAACGTCTAAAGTCACTTGTTCGAATGGCTCTTGTTTACGGCCATCGATTTCACGAATGATAACTTTTGGACGCGATACTGCTAATTCGAAACCTTCACGACGCATGTTTTCAATCAGAACAGATAAGTGAAGCTCACCACGACCAGAAACACGGAATGCGTCTGGATCTTGAGTTTCTTCAACACGCAGTGCAACGTTGTGAACCAATTCTTTATTCAAGCGGTCAAGGATCTGACGTGAAGTCACGAATTTACCTTCTTTACCGCAGAATGGTGAGGTATTAACACAATAGAACATGCTAACTGTTGGCTCATCAACCGCTAACGCAGGCAATGCTTCAACGCTACCGACTTGGCAAATGGTGTCAGAAATGTTCAGTTCACCTAAACCTGTCAGAGCAACGATATCACCCGCTTCAGCTTGTTGTGAATCAATACGCTCTAAACCTAAGTGAGTCAGAACTTTACCAATTTTACCGTTACGAGTTTTACCTTCGCTATCGATAACTGTTACTTGTTGGTTAGGCTTAACAACACCACGTTTGATACGGCCGATACCGATAACACCTAAATAGCTGTTGTAATCCAATTGCGAAACTTGCATTTGGAATGGACCGTCGATATCCACTGCTGGTGGCGCAACATGTTCCACAATCGCTTCATACAGTGGAGTCATGTCTTCAGCCATGTTTTCGTGGTCAAGGCCTGCGATACCGTTTAATGCAGATGCATAAACAATAGGGAAATCGAGTTGCTCATCCGTTGCACCTAAGTTCACGAATAAGTCGAATACTTGGTCAACAACCCAATCAGGGCGTGCGCCTGGGCGGTCAACTTTATTGATAACAACAATAGGACGTAAACCGTGGTCGAACGCTTTTTGCGTTACGAAACGAGTTTGTGGCATTGGCCCATCCATCGCATCAACAACCAGCAGTACGCAGTCAACCATAGACATAACGCGCTCAACCTCACCACCGAAATCGGCGTGACCTGGGGTGTCTACGATATTGATATGATAACCATTCCATTGGATAGCGGTATTTTTAGCAAGGATAGTAATACCACGCTCTTTCTCCAAGTCATTGGAGTCCATAACACGCTCATCAACAGTTTCACGTTCACCGAACGTGCCTGATTGCTGCAATAATTTACCAACCAGTGTGGTCTTGCCATGGTCAACGTGAGCGATGATGGCGATGTTTCTTAAATTTTGAATTGACAAGGATTTTTACCGTTTAATTGACAGGAAAGGAATATGCTTACTGAGCCGTTATTTACACCCAAAGCATACTTTCTACGTTAATTTGCTGTTATTTTACACGTTTTTCCGCACAAGTGGAATAAATGTGAAACCCATCACTGTATAAAAAGTTTTTAACGAAAAAACATTCAGTTGCGAGATTGAGCCAAAATACCTAATGAAAATAGGCCTATCAGCACTGTGAAATCACGAAGTGACAGAATAATACGCTAAAAACTTAATATTAGCAGCCCAAAAAAAGAACAAAAAATAGACTTTCTTTCTTAACTGCCAGTTTAAATATCTTTTTGCGTTATTTAGATATATCTAAATTGACTAATTAGATATATCTAAATATAGTAAACCCATAAAATAAATTCGATATATCTAAAGTTACACGCTAAGGAGTAACTATATGCTAATTAAATCTTGTCGTCATGTATATTATGCACACCACGATGAAAATCAACGTGGCCACCACGGTGGATGTTGCCACAATGAAGGCCGTCATGGCCATGGACACAGTGAACGCTGTCACGGCGAAGGCCGTCATGGTCACGGACACAGTGAACGCTGTCACGGCGAAGGCCGTCATGGTCACGGACACAGTGAACACTGCCACGGCGAAGGCCGTCATGGTCACGGACACGGTGAACGCTGCCACGGCGAAGGCCGCCAAAGAGGCCGCGGAAGAGGCAAAGGCCTGCGTCGTTTATTCGACCATGGCGATCTTCATATAATGGTACTTTCGTTAGTCGCTAAAAAACCAAGCTATGGCTACGAAATTATCAAAGATATTCAAGAAGCCTCAAATGGCTTGTATGTTCCTAGCCCGGGGGTTATTTACCCAACACTAACACTGCTTGAAGAACAAGGTTTCTTGGAGTCTCAGATTGTTGAACGCAATCGCAAAAGTTTTACGATTACACCTGAAGGCTCTGCCCATCTAGCTCAAAATAAAGAAATTGAAGCGGTTATTGCTCGTAAGCTGGCAAAAGCACGTGATATGCAACAAGGCAGTAATTTAGCAGAAGACATTGAGGTGGCAGTCAGTCGCTTTAAAGCTTTATTACGTCACAAAATGGTTTTAAAACAGCTAAATGAAGAACAGACTCGCCAAATAGCTTCCATTATCAATGATGCAGTAAAACAAATTGAAGAAGTAAATACGTTATTAACCAATAGCGATGAAGATTAATGCAGCTGCTTGAGATTAAATAACCTCATTTCTTTTAGATTTCATCAGCATTGCGCTTTAACAGAGCACAGTGCTGATTTTTTATTTGAAATCCCACCGATGGCCCCCAAATTCACTCAAAGCACCAAAATAGTGCAAATACCCAACAAGAAGCACCAAAACGGTGCAATTCATGCCTATTTTTAACTCAATCGATTGATATTCCTTCGTAACAATCAGTATTTACTATGATTAAAAAGTTGGCACGCTTTTCGCTTATCTATTTATAGAGCGCGTGCTACCTATTTATATATGACTAACACGCCAGACAAACAACAAACATATTATCAATATGATAGCCTGTGATTTGTTGATTAGACCCGACCAGGAGAGCCGAGATGTCCGCTGAACATGTTTTATCGTTAATTAAAGAGCACAATGTTAGATTTATTGATCTGCGTTTTACCGACACTAAAGGTAAAGAGCAACACATCACTATCCCTGCTCATCAAGTTGACGAAGACTTCTTTGAAGAAGGCCAGATGTTTGATGGTTCATCTATTGGTGGCTGGAAAGGCATCAATGAGTCAGACATGGTATTAATGCCAGACCCATCAACTGCAATGTTAGACCCGTTCTTTGCCGATATCACGTTGATCATTCGCTGCGATATTTTAGAGCCGGGCACGATGCAAGGTTATGACAGAGACCCACGTTCAATTTCAAAACGTGCGGAAGATTTTCTGCGCTCAAGTGGCATTGCCGATATCGTTCTCTTTGGGCCAGAACCTGAATTTTTCGTTTTTGATGACATTCGTTTTGGTAATAACATGCATGGTAGTTACTACCATATCGATGATATCGAAGCGGCATGGAATACTGGAACCAAATACGAAGGTGGTAATAAAGGCCATCGCCCTGCAGTAAAAGGGGGTTATTTCCCAGTTCCACCAGTTGATTCATCACAAGACCTACGTTCAGCCATGTGTACCACAATGGAAGAGATGGGCTTAGTTGTTGAAGCTCACCACCATGAGGTGGCGACAGCTGGCCAAAACGAGGTTGCGACCCGCTTTAATACTATGACTAAAAAAGCGGATGAAACTCAAATTTATAAATATGTTGTTCACAATGTTGCACATGCCTACGGTAAAACAGCCACCTTTATGCCTAAACCTTTAGTGGGCGATAACGGCTCTGGTATGCACTGCCATATGTCTTTATCTAAAGGCGGCGTTAACCTGTTTGCAGGTGACAAATATGGCGGTTTATCCGAAATGGCGCTGTACTACATCGGCGGTATTATTAAACATGCACGTGCACTGAACGCATTTACTAACCCAACCACTAACTCATACAAACGCTTAGTTCCGGGCTTTGAAGCACCTGTAATGTTGGCATATTCTGCACGTAACCGCTCTGCTTCGATTCGTATTCCAGTCGTTGCGAGCACTAAAGCACGCCGTATTGAAGTTCGCTTCCCAGACCCAGCAGCTAACCCATATTTAGCGTTTGCGGCTCAGTTAATGGCAGGCCTTGATGGCATCATTAACAAGATCCACCCTGGTGATGCGATGGACAAAAATTTATATGATTTACCACCAGAAGAAGCCAAAGAAATTCCAACAGTTTCTGGCTCTTTAGACGAAGCATTAGCGGAATTAGATAAAGACCGTGAATTCTTAACCCGTGGTGGCGTATTCACGAATGACGCTATTGATGCGTATATCGAATTAACCCGTGCCGACATTCAACGTGTTCGTATGGCACCACACCCTCTCGAATTTGAAATGTACTACAGTGTGTAACACGCCGTTCCACTGTTAGTCTTTGTTGCCGTGAAGCACTTGCCCCATCTTTTGATGGGGCCTTTTCTCTCTAGCGCATTTACGCAACAAAAATCAAATATCGGTTGTTTGGTCTATCAGGTATAATGCACCAAAATAGTGCAGGAGCAACATTACATGAAAACCGAACATTTGCCAGCACCGGAACATATTCTCGACTCACTCATTAATAGCGTGCTAATTTTGGATTACGACTTGGTTATCCATTACGCCAACCATGCTGCACTCCAGATCTTAACCCAAAGCCAGCGCAAGCTATACGGTACACCACTACCTCTACTATTCAGCTATTGTTCGCTCAATGATGAACTCATGCTTAATAGTTTAAAAGACGGTCACAGTTTTACCGAAAATGAAGTTACCTTGGTCTTTAATAACCATTCCCATGTGATGTCGTTCAGCGCACAGCCTTTTTCAGAGCAATTTATTTTAGTTGAGCTTTCACAATTAGATAGCCAACGGCGTTTGAGCCAAGAACTCGCACAGAATGCCCAGCAATTGGCTGCCCGCGAACTGATCCGTGGACTTGCTCACGAAATCAAAAACCCTCTCGGAGGTTTGCGAGGCGCTGCGCAATTGCTATCTAAAGCGTTGCCTGACCCACAATTAAATGAATATACTCAAGTGATTATCGAACAGGCCGACCGCTTGCGAGCATTGGTTGATCGGCTACTTGGCCCTCAATATCCGGGGCCGAAAACACAGCAAAGTATTCATCATATTATGGAAAATGTAACGCGGTTGGTGTCATTAGAAAAGCCCGATAATGTAACACTAATTCGTGACTATGACCCAAGCCTGCCCGAATTAGAGTATTACCCAGACCAAATCGAGCAAGTGCTGCTAAATATCACCCGAAATGCATTGCAAGCCCTCGCCGAAACGGGAGGCTATATCACTTTGCGTACACGAACGGCTTTTCAAGTCACACTACAAGGTGAACGTTATCGATTAGCTGCACGTATTGATATTGAAGATAACGGCCCTGGTATTCCATTGGCAATTCAGGATACATTGTTTTATCCCATGGTGAGCGGACGGCCTGATGGCACAGGGCTTGGCCTATCGATTGCTCGCAGTTTAGTTGACCAACACGCAGGAAAAATCGAATTTACCAGTTGGCCAGGCCACACTGAGTTTTCCATTTATCTACCAATTAAGAAATAGGAGATAACCATGACGCAGGGAAAAATTTGGGTGGTTGATGATGATAGTTCCATCCGTTGGGTACTTGATCGTGCATTAGATAATGCAAAATTCGCTTGCACCTGCTTTGACAGTGCGGATGCTGTACTCGCCGCATTAGAAAATTCACTCCCTGATGTGTTGTTATCTGATATCCGTATGCCAGGCACAAATGGTATTGAGCTTCTGAATACCATCAAGCAATCACACCCGCTTCTGCCAATTATTATTATGACAGCACACTCTGACCTTGATGCTGCCGTAAATGCCTACCAATCAGGAGCATTTGATTACTTACCAAAGCCTTTCGATATTGATGAAACCGTCGCATTAGTCGAACGTGCTCTGAATCATAGCCGTGAACAAAACCATACTAGCCGTGAAGCTAAGCAGCCTGCCCCTACAGTCTCTTCGACCATGATCGGGGAAGCACCAGCGATGCAAGAGGTTTATCGCATTATTGGCCGTTTATCGCGTTCATCTATTAGTGTGCTTATTAATGGTGAGTCAGGAACGGGAAAAGAGCTGGTTGCCCACGCGTTACATCAACACAGCCCTCGTGCCGACGCCCCTTTTATTGCATTAAATATGGCGGCTATTCCCAAAGACTTAATTGAATCTGAGCTATTTGGCCACGAAAAAGGCGCATTTACTGGGGCGACCCAAGTACGTCAGGGCCGATTTGAACAAGCTAACCATGGGTCATTGTTTTTAGATGAAATCGGCGATATGCCCCTTGATGTACAAACTCGCTTGTTACGTGTTCTGGCTGAAGGCCAATTCTATCGTATTGGGGGTTATACCCCAGTCAATGTGGATGTACGGATTATTGCAGCGACCCACCAAGATCTTGAAAAACGAGTTAAAGAAGGCTTATTTCGCGAAGACTTATTTCACCGATTAAATGTCATTCGAGTACAATTACCACCGCTACGTGAACGCACTGAAGATATCCCACGTCTCGCCGATTATTTTCTACAAAATACGGCAAAAGAACTCGGTGTCGAAGCTAAAGTTCTCCACCCTGACAGCGAAAAAATTCTTCAGCGCTATTATTGGTCAGGTAACGTTCGCCAATTGGAGAATGTCTGCCGTTGGTTAACCGTGATGGCAGCAAGCCAAGAAATTTTACCGCAAGATTTGCCCGATGATTTACTTGAAGAGCATCCACAACAAAATGCAGTGGTAAAATCATCGCAAGCTGATTCCATGCCAACACAATCATTGTCATCACAAAATCCTATTTCTGCAGCTCAGTGGTTTGAATTACTTGAAGAGTGGACTGATAACGCATTAATGGACGGTAAAGAAGACCTTTTTTCTCAAACCATCCCCTTACTTGAGCGTACAATGCTAAATTGCGCGTTAAAATACACCAATGGCCATAAACAAGAAGCCGCCCGTTTATTAGGCTGGGGAAGAAATACGTTAACTCGCAAATTAAAAGAATTAGGAATTGAATAGCTTCAAATATTCACCATCATATTAAGATAATGTACGAAGTAATTTATTACTTCATACTTATCTTAATATTAAATAATTCGACCTTGATATTCAAGAGTTAATTATTGACTTTGCTATCCCAACACCGATTAATACAATGAATAATAAACAAAATAAAAAAAAGATATTGCAGGCAGAAAGCCTATTATCACCTGAACAGAATTTCAATTTATACAAGTAGCATTAATACAAGAATAATGTCGTTTATAGGAATTTTATAACAATGAACACTGTAGCTTAAACGTATCTATAAATAAGAAACTTCTTATGTAGCCTTAGCATAATTAATGAAGATTAAGGCTACTCAATTGAATTTAACCGAAAATATTCAAAGGGCAATTTAATATTTTCTGAAAGCCGAGATTAATGACTTAACTGTTTTCATTCATTTTCTGAATGACAATACCCTTTCTTTATTCAAAAAATGAAATAAATAGCACATTTAGACCTACGAAATTCGATAGTCACACTATTATTTCGTTTTACGATAGTACAAATTAAACATTCTCCAAATGTGGTCTGACGTGTCAAAGTCTTATAACCCCAAATAATCACTATATGAGAGATAAATTAAACTTATCTCCTACTTTATAATTATTCTTAGTTTTATATCGTTATTTCACTTTAGTAAAAATCCCACCTAAAAATATATTTACCTTAAGATAAAATAGAGCTTCAATTACTCTCCCATACAGTGTTAACTTAATTAAAAAAATTAAATACATTAAAATTTAATTATATTTTACAAAATTTGACAAAACTTGTTTATTTTAAAAAATAGTTTCAAAATACTCTCCAATTGAGTAATTGGTAATTCCACCTACTCAATAAAAATAAATAATTATCTTTTGGAGAAAAACAAATGAAAAAGAACTTACTTGCATCATTAATTGCTGCAACCTCAATCTTTGCTGTTAATAATGCATTAGCTGCAGATGGTACTATCGACTTTACCGGTGAAATCATCGACCAAGCATGCGAATTAGCAGCTGGCTCTGATGCACTAAAAGTAAACTTAGGACAAGTATCTAAAAAAGCATTACCAAACGCAGGAAGTACAGCGGCAGCAACTAAATTTACGATCAAATTAATTAATTGCCCTGCTACAGTAACAACGGCTTCAGTAAAATTTGATGCTGATTCTTATATTGGTGATGATGAAGTTATTAAATTAAAAGAAGAAACTGGCGTTGCAACTGGCGTTGGAATTCAAATTACTGATGATACGAATAAAATTGTTCCATTATTTACTGCCTCTAAAGCATATCCATTACAACAAAATGTGGAAAATAATTTAGATTTCAGAGCACGTTATATTGCTAAGTCTGACACAGTGACTCCTGGTCCTGCAAATGCGACAGCAACTTTCACAATCAATTATAACTAAGTAATAAATAAGGTTTAAAAGGACTTAAGCCTTATCTAATAATAATCAATGGTGGTATTATGAAATCTATTATCTATATTTTCATTTCCTTACTTGCACTAATAAATACTGCGAATGCTGGTGTTATTATTGGTGGAACCCGTGTTATTTATAATGAGGGAAACAAAGATGTCAGCATCAGCGTAGAAAATCCAGATAAAATCCCTTATTTGATTCAATCTTGGATAGATAATATAGATGAAAAAAAACAGTCTGATTTTTCTATCACACCACCATTATTTAGGCTAAATGCAGATAGAACTAATGCGCTTAGAATATTTTTAACAGAAAATAAATTACCTAATGATAGAGAATCATTGTTCTGGTTAAATATAAAAACTATTCCAGCAACAGAAAGAACAGAAAACTCATTACAAATTGCCTTTAAAACACAAATGAAATTAATTTATCGCCCTAAAGCATTAAAAGATGTTAATTTTATTGAAGAGCAAAAAAAATTAGTGTGGTCTAAATCTGGAAATAAAATTACGGTTAAAAACCCAACACCTTATTTTATGAATTTCCAGAGCATCAGCTTTAACGGAACAAAGGCTAATGATGTTTCTTATGCTGCACCTTTCTCAAGTGCGACTTTCGAGGTTAATAACTCAAATACTAATGGAACAATTAAATGGGAAGTTATTAATGATTATGGTGCAGCACCAGAAGCACTCGAAAAGAAAATATAAAACTATAAAATAAGTTGGGCTTTATCATGAAAATAAATAAAATATCTCTAGGCCTACTATTATATTTAGGCTATACCGCATCGCTATATGCTGAAGAAAAAACAGAAAATAATGTCTACTTTGATCCTGACTTTTTAGAGCTACCGAATAAAGATTCGGTTGATTTGTCACAGTTCGAGAATAATGAGCAATTAGCCGGTGACTACTATGTTGATATTTATGTCAACACCAACTTAATTGGTGCTAAAAATCTTAAATTTGAAAAAAATAGCCGTAACCAATTAGTTCCATGTTTATCACTTGCTGATATTAAAGAGTTTGGTATCAAAACAGCGGAATACCCTGAGTTACAAACCGCAGGAAGTCACTGTGTAAACCTTGCAGCGATTCCTGATGCCACAAGTAATTTTGAGTTTGATTCTCAACGTTTATATTTAAGCATCCCCCAAATCGCATTGGATAGAAACCCAAGGGGTTACGTTGACTTAGCCAATATCGATAATGGCATCAACGCACTGCTATTAAATTATAGCTATAACGGCTCTAAAAATTACGATCGTAAAAGTAGTGGTTCGGATAACACATCCCATTATGTAAATTTAAGACCTGGCTTAAATATTGGAGCATGGCGGCTACGCAATTACACAACATGGTCAAGTAGTACCGACCAATCCGGTAAATGGGATACCATCTATACCTACGCATCACGCGGTATTAATAGCATCAAAAGTCAGTTGACCTTGGGGGATAGTGTCTCACCTTCGATGGTTTTTGATAGCGTGCCATTTCGGGGTGCTCAGCTTGCGACAGATGATGATATGTCCCCTGAAAGTTTGCGCGGATATGCACCCGTTGTACGTGGGATTGCTCGTAGCAACGCACAGGTGACGATCCGCCAAAATGGTTACATTATCTACCAAACCGAGGTGGCTGCGGGCCCTTTTGAAATCAATGACTTATATCCAACAGGGGGAAGCGGAGATTTGCATGTCACCATCAAAGAATCCAACGGTAGCGAGCAATATCAAATTGTTCCTTTTGCTTCATTACCTGTATTGCAACGTGAAGGATATTTTTCTTATAGCGTAACGGGCGGGGAATACCGCGCTTATGACAGTAGCATTGATAAAACAAAATTTGGCCAATTTACCTTAATCTATGGTCTACCATATGGTATTACCGCTTATGGTGGTAGCCAAGTGAGTGAGCATTACCAATCTTACTCAATCGGTGCAGGCCAAAACCTTGGGCGATTTGGTGCATTATCCATTGACGTTACTCATGCAAATTCAACGCTAAGTAATGATGTTAAGGAGAAAGGTCAATCATACCGCTTCCGCTATAACAAAAATATCAACGATATTGGTACGAATATCGCATTAGCGGGTTACCGCTATTCCACTAAAGGTTTTTATAGTTTAGCGGAAGTCTTTGATGGTTATAGAAATACAAACTATATCCCTGAAATTGAACGCCGCCGTAATCGCGGTGAGATCACCCTCAGCCAAAACTTAGGGGATAACTTTGGTTCAATCTCTGTCGGCTACATCAATGAAGACTACTGGAATAGTGACCGTAAAACACAATCTGCTACCGTGGGTTACAACAACAGCTGGCAAGGCATCAGTTATAGTTTGAATTATACCTATAACAAAAATACCAATAGCTACTCATACACTTCCGGTAGCCGCACGAAAAGTGAAGATGACCATCAATTAGCGTTTTCGGTCAGTGTGCCATTTACCGTGTTTGATAACACCTTCTATTACAACTTTAACAGTAATAGTAGCAGCAACGGCCCAAGCACAGGCAGCATTGGGCTTTCCGCTTCACAACTCAATAACCGCTTAAATTGGAGTATGCAGCAGGGTTTCACCACTCAAGAACAAGGTACGAGCGGCAATATGAACGCCTCTTATAAAGGCCAATATGGTGAAGTTTCAGGCGGCACTGGCTATAGCAAAGACAACTATAACCTTTATTACGGGGTGAATGGTAGCTTAGTGGCTCACTCTGGCGGCCTAGTTCTTGGCCAGCAATTAGGCGAAACCGCGGCGATTGTTGAAGTCCCAGATGCAGCTGATGTTCCCATTTTAAACCAAGCTGGGGTTGTTACTAATAACCAAGGTTATGCGCTCGTACCTTATGTCACTGCTTATCGTAAAAATGTGATTGATATTGACACCTCTGAACTACCTGAAAATACAGAAATGGAGTTAACCAGCCAAAGTGTTGCTCCAAGTCGCGGTGCTCTGGTGAAAGCTAGTTTTGCGGCGAATGTCGGGTATCGTGCCATCATGATATTAACTTTTGCTGATGGTAACCCCGTACCTTTTGGTGCTCAGGCGATATTTAAAGATAACCCACAGCTAAATAATATAGTGGGCAATGATGGTGAAATTTATTTATCTGGCTTAGCTGAAAATGGCAATTTTATTATTCAATATAACGATAAACAACAATGCCAAGTAAATTATAACTTAGCAGGTATATCGAATTATATGGGGTTATATAAAACAACCGCTGTTTGCCGATAATAAGGAGTAAATAATGAAAAATTTAATTTATAAATCAATATTTGCAGTGAGTTGTATATATTTATACTCAGGATATGCTAATGCAGCTTGTACACAAAACCCTAACTTTAATAATATTCAGGTCAATATTCCATCAGCAACGTATAATATTCAGTATGATGATTTGACCTCGAGAAATCTCGGTCAGTTTAGTATTCGTTATTTATCAGGATCTACAAAAACTTATTTAGATGGCACAACCTGCGGTACTTCATATCTTCCCGGTAACTTTATTAATAACTGGGTTCCTACTAATCAGATTGCGCCAAGTAACATACCCGGTATCGGTCTCAGCGTACAAGCTGCTTCGATTGGTGATTTTAATGCAGTCTGGGGGCCCTCAATCCCAGACCCAACAAGAAATCCATGGGAAATACATAATGTGTTTTGGATTGTCACTATCAAAAAAACAGGCCAAGTGACCACTTCAAATTCAATTCGCTCTGGTTTGGTAGCTCGCTTAACTCAAACAAACAATACACCTGGTAGTACATGGAATTTAACAACACTAAATATGCCAGCTAATGCGATTCGTATTAATGTGCTTAGCTGTTCATTAAAGAATAATCAGTCAACTTACAATATTAATATGAGGGATTGGTATGATACGCAATTTCCCAATATAGGCTCAACCAGCACACCGGTTGATATTCCAATTACATTAACTTGTGCAGCTGGCACCAATATTAAAGCGACAGTGACAAGTTCTAAATATGAAGATACCGCAACCGGAAAATTAGGGCTAACAGGAGCTAATAGTGCTACTGGTGTCGCAATACAATTATTGGATAAAAATAATAATCCAATCAAGCTGAATACCAAGAACAGCCTGCAAAATAATGTCCCAGCTGGTGATTATATGTTTAATTGGAAAGCTCGCTATATCAAAACGGCAAATAACATCACGCCGGGTACAGCGAATGCCTCCGCGACTGTAAATATTCGCTATGAGTAGGAATAAAAAATGAAAAATATATCTAAAAATTTACTTTTACTTAGTAGCTTAATATTCAGCGGAAATTTATTTGCTGCTAGCACAGTGACATTGAACTTTACCGGAAATATTCGAGCCGCAACTTGCAATATTACCGGTGGGAATAATATTGATATTGACCTGAAAAATATTTCTGCTGATGTATTTCGTAATGCGAGTTCAGGTTCTAACTGGAACACATTTAATATTAGCCTAAATAATTGTTCATCTTTTATTAATCAAGTAAAACTGACGTTTACAGGAACAGCGGATACCGCAGATGTAGCAAGTTTATACAAAAACCAAGGCACAGCTAAAAACCTAGCCGTACAACTACAAAATGGTAATGGAACAACTGCATTAGGTAACCAAAAAGTATTACAAGTTCCGACAAATGGGCAAGCGAATATTAATATTCCATTACGCACACGTGCCTTTAGCTCATTAGGTAATGCCACTCCGGGAACTATTTCCGCCAATATTACGGCAACAATTACCTATTTATAAAAGAGAGAATAATATGAGACAGTTAATTCTATTACTATCAATCATGAGCTGCTCTTTAACCGCTTTTGGGCTAACAGCAAATATTAAAGTGCATGGCATCGTTATTGCTGCTCCTTGTGAGGTTGAAAAAAATAATTATTTAATCGATTTGAAAAAAATTAATATTTGGAATATCAAAGATACGCAAAAATCTCCGTGGGTTGATTTTTCAGTTAAGTTGAAAAATTGCCCTGTCGGTACCACCATAGCTGTAATGAAAATATCCGGTACACCAGACTCAACAGTAACGGAACATTTTATTAATAATGGTACAGCAAAAAATGTGGCGCTGAATTTAGCCAACACAGTGAATAAAACAACCATTAAAAATGGTGATACAATTACTGCGAATGTTAATACACAAACACGAAATGTTGAAATTCCTCTGTCTGCAAGAGTTTCGGGATATGGAAATGGTATGATTGCAGGCTCATTTAAAAGCCATTTAGAATTTACATTTACTTATCAATAATTAAATATAATTTCTTATTATAATCACACAAATCTTAATAGGAGATAATTATATGCCTAGCCACTACCCTATTTCAAAAATAATTGGAAATAAAATTACTTATTACCGAAAAATGAAAGGAATGACATTAGAGAATTTATCTAAAGTAGTAGGAGTAAGTGAACAACAGCAATCACGATATGAGCGAGGTATTAATCGAATTAATGTTGATAGGCTCTATCAATATGCAAAAATATTTGACATTAACATTATTGATTTCTTTGTATTTAACAATAGATAATTAAACTAAATTTAAAAATAAAACACTAACTATTTGATCAAGAATGAAAATGAAAAACATACTCTTAATATTTAGTGCTATCGTTACGTTTCCTGGATATATACAAGCGGCCTGTATTCAAAACCCGAACTTACGAAATGTTGTGGTTAATGTACCAACAAGAACATATTCATTGCAATATGATGATACAGGAGCTCGCGATTTAGCCACTATTCAGGTCAATTTTAAAGGCTCACAAGTCAATACATATTCAGGCCCAAAAAGTAATGGTCAATGTGGTGATGCCTACTTACACGCTGACTATGTCAATGGTTGGGTACCAAACGGCAATAAAATTGCAGCCAGTAATATACCGGGCATCAGCATTCAAGTGAAAGCAACCAATATCGGTTTTTTAAATACACGTTATGGACCACCAACAGCAGCTAACCCAGCCGCTTGGACTATTGCTAACCCATATTGGACGATTACCATAAAAAAAACAGGGCAAGTCACACAGGGCGGAAATTTAAAGGCAGGGCATGTGGGAAGACTAACACAGCGTAACCCTGCACCACATAACAGTACGTGGAATTTAACATCGCTGAATATTCCAGCAGGTGCTATCAAAATTAATGTATTAAAGTGCTCAACAAAAGCGACAAGTTACAACGTTAACTTAGGGACTTGGTATGATACTCAGTTTAAAGCTATTGGCTCTACTAGCGATAGTGTCAATATACCCATTACATTAAGCTGTGCTGCAGGCACTAATCTAAAAGTGACAGTGACAAGTAGTGCTGGATATGTTGATACTAATACAGGGAAGATTAAATTGTCTGGACAAGGGCAAGCGAGCGGAGTCGCCATTCAATTATTAGATAGAAACAATAACCCGATAAAGCTTAATTCAAAGTTCACGTTGCAAAATAATGTGGCAGGTGGCGATTATATTTTTAACTGGAAAGCTCGATATATTAAAACTGCTAATAACATAACCGCAGGAGCCGCAAATTCAACAGCGTCAGTTAATATAAGATATGAATAAATAACACTCAACATCAATCATAAAAAGAGGTTAATTTACCTACAATTTGATTTTTATTGCTAACATCGAAAAATATCATCGAACAATTGATAAATAGCAAATTTACTATTTTATTAAAATGGTTAAGATAGAGAGGTAATCTTTCATCGTGTTTAGTTAGAAATAAAAAATATAATTATAGGAGTATATATGTCTTATTCAACATCTCACCTAATTGGTAAAAAAATACTTTTTTATCGAAAAACGAATGGGCTTTCAATTAATGAACTATCAGAGGTTATTGGCATCAGCCCACAACAGCAATCACGATATGAAAGAGGTATAAATAGAATAACGTTAGATAGACTGTTCCAGTATGCAACGTATTTTGAGATTGATATTCAATCATTTTTTCAATCTATTGATATTTAATAAATTAAGTAATAATACATAACACTAGAAAAACAAATTACATTAATAATATTTAATTATATTCACATTACAATATTAAATAAGTTAGAGAGAACATTATGAAACGAAAAATATCTAAATCTGTCGGTTTAAAAATAAGGTCATTAAGAGAAAGTCACGGAATGAGTGGTAAAGAATTAAGCATGTTATTAGGTATTAGCCAACAACATCAATCACGCTATGAAAATGGTGAGGTTAATATTCATGTCGATACCATTTACCAATTGGCACAAATATTTAATGTTTCGCCGACCTATTTCTTTACTGAAACCATTACGGATATTAATAGTACAGAGCTCTCTGTTAATAAAAAGAATTATTTCTCTGCTGAAGCTTTGGTATTCTAACCTCTAAATATGAGCATTATAATATGCCAATAAATTAAATATCGGTGCTATTTCTATTTCTATTTATAGTATAGCACCGACTTATTATTCTTTTTTAGACTCCTCCACCAACCAATGACGAAATATCGCCATCGCTGGTGTCATGACTCTTGACTTTAAACGGCTTAACCAATATCCACCCAGTGTTACAGATATATCAAAAGGTTGAACTAACGCCCCAGCACTTAATTCATGACTAAACATGCAACTTGGCACCAATGCTATACTGTCGGTTAATAACGCAGCCTCAACCATTAAACGTGATGAATCAAATACAGGACCTTTGACACGCCAAGGTTCAATCTCCGCAGCTAAAAACCATTTTTCCCATTCATCTTTACGATATGAACGCATTAACTGGTGGGATTTTAAATCTAATGGATGTTTGAGCTGGCTCGCGACTTTCTCTGAACAAAGTACAGTATGAGCTGTTGAAAACAGAGGAATATTTTCAACCAGTGGCCATAAACCCTCCCCAAAGCGAATAGCAAAATCAACGCCTTCGGCAGCGAGATTCACCACATTGTTATGAGTCATAATGCGTAAATCAATATAAGGGTATAGTTCCGAGAATTGGGTTAATCTTGGCAATAACCAGCCCACAGCAAATGTACCGACCACTGAAATACTTAAAGCTTCTCGATAATGGCCATCTTCAAATTGCAATAGTAATGACTCAATCTGGTCAAAAGAGCGGCTCAATACGGGTAGCAATGCAAGCCCTTCATCAGTTAATGCAAGCCCTCGAGGTAAGCGAATAAAGAGTTCTAGTCCCAGCTGCTCCTCTAACAACCTAACTTGTTGACTAACAGCGGCCTGAGTGACATTCAACTCTATTCCTGCTCGTGTAAAACTTAAATGCCGCGCTGAAGCTTCGAATGCCCTAAGCGCATTGAGTGGAAGCCGATGACGATAATTTTCTGCCATAAGATTTTCTTTTACCTCATCGAATTTTATATCGTTTTAAATAATGGCCGAAAGCATGCATACTGCTTGGCAATCGCGGTTTAACCGCCTAATAGCCTATATTAAAGCACTTTAAATTTACAATGAAGTGCTTTCAGTTCCTGTTAGCAATAACTTAAACTTGTACTTATTGGAATAACTCTATGAAAACTCTTTTTCGTCAGGGGCGAATTTTTGTCGCACTGAGTTTGGCGTTAACCACGCTATCCGCTAATGCGTTCACTCAAAAAGATGTGGATGACATTATTAAACCTCTGATGGAACAAAAACAGATCCCAGGGATGTCTGTCGCAATTTCCGTTGAAGGGAAACACTATATTTATCACTATGGTGTGCAGTCTAAGCAAAGCTTAGTACCTGTCAGTGATGAGACTTTATTTGAGATTGGTTCTTTGTCTAAAACGTTTACTGCCACACTCGCAGCCTATGCACAAGACCAAGGAAAACTCGATTTTTCGCAAAAGGTAAGCCACTATCTTCCTGAATTAAAAGGGTCTGCTTTTGACCAAGTCACAGTAATGAACTTGGCTACTCACACTTCCGGTTTATCGTTATTTGTGCCTGATAGCATTACTAATTCAGCGGAATTAATCTGTTATTACCAACATTGGAAACCGACCAAAGCCATTGGGCAATATCGCTCTTATTCAAATCTTGGCGTGGGGTTACTCGGTATCGTTACCGCTAAACAACTCAAAATGCCATTTGAACAAGCGATGGAAAAATTGATGTTGCCTGCACTTGGACTAAAACATACCTATATTCATGTTCCTAAAAACCAACAGAAAAATTATGCTCAAGGTTATAATAAGCACGATCAGCCCATTCGTGTAGCACCACAAATTTTAGATGCTGAATCTTATGGTTTGAAATCTAATGCTAAAGATCTAATTCGCTTCTTAGATATTAATATGCAAACGAAGAAAGTCGCTAAGCCGTGGCAAGAAGCCGTAGAAAACACCCATACTGGGTTCTATATGACCGACTCATTTATGCAAGATATGATGTGGGAAAGCTATTCGTGGCCAGTATCTCTTGCTCAATTACAGCAAGGTAACCGAGATGAAATGGCGCTCACACCGCAAAAAGTTGAAGCTATCCATCCTGTAATGCCACCTGAAACACAGGCTTTTTACAATAAAACAGGTTCAACCAATGGTTTCGCCGCCTATGCGGCATTTATTCCGGAAAACCAAGTGGGTATTATTATTTTATCCAACAAATGGTATCCAATCCCTGACCGCATCACTGCGGCCTACCAGCTAATCGAAAAAGCGAAACACTAGCCCACGCAGAACATCCAATGTTCTAAATAATCAGATAACGAACCAGTAATACTCAAAATAGTTCGTGCTAGAGCAAGGCGGCAAAATTCGGCTATCTCGGGGAGTATACAAAAGTATATGACCCGAATAGCCGAGTAAGGCCAACGCAGCTATTGCGCGAAATATGAAGAGTATTAAAGACAACAACGCGACAGCACGAATTATGAAGAGCATTTAGATAACGCGGGAAAACTGCCGCTGCCTCATCTGACTACGTAAATAAACATCAAAACACATACAAATATTACGAATAAGTAAACGCCCTTGCGGCGTAACTTTAATTCCTTTGTCTGTCATTTCGACTAATCCATCTTCTGCCATTGGCTTCAATAGCTCTAAATCCTCTTTAAAATAAGATTTAAAGTCAATTGGATAGATTGCTTCAATTTGTGCAAAATCCAATTGGAAGTTACAGATTAAGGTTTTAATAACATCACGGCGCAAGCAATCATCATCGGTTAAGACGAGACCTCGCCACAGCGCTTGGCCTTGCTCTTCAACTTGCGCATAATAGGTTTTCAAATCTTTCTGATTTTGCGCGTAGTTATCGCCTAACATACTGATCGCAGAAACGCCTAATCCTAATAAATCACAGTCGCCTTGAGTCGTATAACCTTGGAAATTACGGTGTAAAACCCCTTCTCGTTGGGCCACAGCGAGCTCATCTTCAGGGCGAGCAAAGTGGTCCATACCAATAAATTGATAGCCATCTCTGGTGAGGGTTGCGATTGTGTCTTGCAGAATATCGAGTTTTTGCTCTGCACTTGGTAAATCAGCATCTTTAATTTTACGCTGCGCCGCAAATAAATTAGGCAAATGCGCGTAATTAAACACACTTAAGCGATCTGGTGATAATTCAGCCACTTTCTTTAAGGTAAATGCAAAGCTTTCAGGAGTTTGTTTAGGTAAACCATAAATCAAATCAATACTCGTTGAGGTAAAACCCGTTTCTTTGGCTCGTTTAATTAGGGCAAAAATAAATTCTTCGTCCTGTTCACGGTTAACCAGCACCTGAACTTCTTTATTAAAATCCTGAACTCCCATGCTTAAGCGGTTAAACCCTTCATGGCGCAGATGATCTATCATATCCAGTTCAATTTCACGCGGGTCGACTTCGATGGACATTTCAACATCATCCGCAAAATGAAAATGCTTTTTCAATAAACCAACCAAATGGCTGACTTGAGCTTTATCGAGGTAAGTCGGAGTACCACCGCCCCAATGCATCTGGGTCACAATACGACCTTTTAATAAAGCTGCGCGCTGAATAATTTCCTGTTCAATTACTTTAAGATATTCATCGGCTTTATGTTTTTGGCGTGTCACTAATTTATTACAGCCACAGAAATAACAAAGCTTATGGCAAAAAGGGATATGGACATAGAGCGATAAAGGTCGATCAGGATAACGTTGTGTTGCTTGAACAAACGCATTCTCATCATAATCTTGATTGAATTCCAAGGCTGTGGGATACGAGGTATAACGAGGCCCTGAATAATTGTATTTTTGAATGAGAGAAAGATCCCAAACAATATTTTGCTCTGACATAACATTCCTCAATTGACCAAAAGCTCAAACTATAACGATGACTTCACTCTATTTAATTTGTTATTCGATGAGAGTGAAAATTTTATAACCTGCATAAGCATTATAGACTCTAAATATTTCGAGTTGCAGCTAGGCGACAAGTGAATGAGTCCCTAGGAGTATACATAAGTATGAGACTCGTGCGAATGAACATAGTCAACAACGCTGCAGCTTTGAATATGACGAGTATAAATATGTTAGAGAAAAGAGACTTGATTCAACATCAAAGAAAAGTGAGTTAGCAGAAAAAATAGCCAAATCCCCCGCTAGCGCGAGGGATCTTTTAAACGAAATTATTTACTTTTTAAGATGCGCATAATGTCATCAAGTTTTTCTTCGTCTTCTTCCTCTTCTTCTTCGCTATATTCAATACCGAGAATATTCATCAGTTCATCAATACGGTCTAAACAGGTATCAACATACTGCTGTTCTTGCGCCGTGATAGTTTCGCCATCCTCCAGACGCGCCAAAATGCTATCTAGACGGTCATCGCTTTCTAGCATTTCCAACTCTTTTTCTGGCGTCAGTTTTTCTTTAGCTACTGGCTTTTCTTTCGTCGCTGGACGCGCTACAGGTTTGTTATCATCCACAACTAATGGAATCGGTTTTTTGCTACCAATACGCGGGTCTGTGATGGTAGATTGCCCACCTTTAGCATTGTTAGAAGCAGATTCTTGGTTACGGCTACCAGATTTATGACCACGATGTTTTTTCTCGCGCTTACGCTCACGGCCTTCCGCATTTATCTCTTCTTTAGTTTTACGGTATTTTTTCTTTGGCTTAGCAGCCGGTTTTTTTGGTGCATTCATGGTCTGATACCTTGATAAAGTCAGTTTCTGCTGCGAAATCTAGCAGGATCCCATAAAGGGGGAAAGCACTAGTTTGCAATTTCAGCGGATTTTTTACTCCACCCTGCCTTCGCAATAGTACTTTAATGATTATACCTTAAATAATTTGAGTTGCATGCAAGTAACAAGACGGGAAAGCCATCTGAAGGGGGATTAATCTTCCAAGTGGTTTTACCTAAAAAAATAGAGAGCCATCTTGAGAAATATTCTAAATAATTCAAGTTGTGGCTAGGCGTCAATCGAGGTTACCTCGGGGAGCATACATAAGTATGTGACCCGAGTAGCCGAGTGAAGACAACAACGCCACAGCTTGAAGTATGACGAATATTAGGCGTCGACGAGCACCATTTTTAGTAGGAACATCGCCGCCACTAAAATCACACACAGCCCCAAATCACGCCAGCGGCCTGTACCAATTTTCATTGCACAGTACGCAATAAAGCCTAGTGCGATACCTTCTGTGATTGAGAAGCTAAATGGCATCATCACTGCGGTAATAAATGCGGGTACAGACTCAGTTAAGTCATCCCATTTCACGCGAGTTAGGCTTGATGTCATCAGCACGCCCACGTAAATCAAGGCTCCCGCAGTTGCATAAGCAGGTACCATACCTGCAAGAGGTGAGATAAACATAGTCAATAGGAATAAAACACCAACGACGATCGCGGTTAAACCTGTACGCCCACCAACAGAAACACCTGAAGAACTTTCAATATATGCAGTGACTGAAGATGTTCCCATCGCTGAACCTGCGACAGAACTCAAGCTGTCTACATATAAAGCTTGTTTCATTCGAGGGAAAGTCCCGCGTTCATTGGTGATACCCGCTTTGTCAGTCACCCCAATCATGGTACCTGATGAGTCAAACAAGTTGACTAGCATAAAGGCAAAAATCACACCAGATAACGCTAAATCTAAAGAACCAGAGAAATCAACCTGCCCCACGACACTCGTGATACTTGGCGGCATTGAGAATATCCCAGAATATTTCACATCCCCCAAAGCCAAACCAATCAAGGTGGTCACTGCGATAGAAACTAATACCGCGGCATGAATATTACGAGCCGCTAAGATTGCAATAATAAAGAACCCGAGGGCTCCCAGCCAAACATTATGGTGAGTCAAATTACCGATAGAGACTAACGTGTCTGGGTTAGCGACAATGATACCGGAGTTTTTCAGCCCCATCATCGCAATAAATAGGCCGATACCACTGGTGATCCCGACGCGAAGACTAAGCGGGATATTGGCGATAATCCAATAACGGATACGGAATAATGTCAGAATAAATAACCCGACTGCCCCCCAAAATACGGCCCCCATTGCAACTTGCCATGAATAGCCCATCGCGCCAACTACAACGAAAGCAAAAAAAGCATTCAGCCCCATAGCAGGTGCTACTGCAATCGGTAAATTTGCCAACAGCCCCATCAAAATACTACCAATAGCCGCAATCAAACAGGTGGTGACAAACACAGCTTTGATATCCATGCCTGCAACTGAGAGAATTTGAGGGTTAACAAAAACGATATATACCATCGTTAGGAAGGTGGTGAAGCCTGCAACAACTTCTGTCCGTGCTGTCGTGCCGTGCTCTTGCAATTTAAAAACACGCTGAAACAAGCCCTGCGGTTGTGCCGAGCTAGAAGATTGATTACTCATTAGATATTGCGCCCAAAAAAAGTTTTTTTCGCCCTATACTACAATTAAAAATCACAAAAGAAAACGATTGCGTAAACTATAAGAGGCAAAAATGTCCTAACTAACTGATACGCCAAGATGAAATAATAAAAATAAACCAAAATAGTGGAGTGAGGAAATGGTGGATATTTCACCACCACTTTTAATTTAGGAAAGTGCTAACAGTTTTTGTCGGCGCCAAAACAATAAACGATGTTTCGCAGCCATTTTTTGAGGTTGATGTTGCGCACTCAGCTTTGTCGCCACCCTATTCGCAATAATTTCTACCGCAAAACACATAACGAAATAAATAAATGCTACGAATAAGAAAACTTCGAGAGGATAAACCATTTCACGGTTATTCACTTGGGTTGCTAAGAAAGAAAGCTCCGCAACACCAACAACATAAGCCAACGAGGTATCTTTAATTAATGCTACCCACTGGTTAATAAATGAAGGAACCATCATACGTAAGGCCTGTGGCAATACGACATTCCACAATACCTGCCAGCGGCTAAACCCCAAGGATAACCCTGCCTGCCACTGCCCTGCTCCTATCGCTAAAATGCCAGCTTTCACGGCATGAGCCAAATATGCAGAAGTAATTAATGCCAATGCACAGACGACTGTTGCAATACCCGGAATTTCCATACCCAATAAGATTGGCAACAGAAAATAGGTCCAAAAAATTAACATAATGACCGGAATTGCACGGAAAAAACCTAAAATCGCAGCAAATAGGTTAACCCAGAAGCCCCGCAGCATGGCTAAAGCTATTCCACCCAATGTTCCTAATACAATAGAAACCGCACCGGCAAGTAAACTAATGACTAACGTCAGTGCAGCGCCTTCAAGTGGCCCATCCGGAAAAGTACCAAACAATAAATATTGCCAATTCTGCTCAATAATCGAAAAATCCATCTTATACCCCTTGAGCCAAATTACGCTGTTGACGCCACTGGCCCCAACCTTCCATTACCGCAATAATGGCAATATACAAAACGGTTGCCACACCAAATGCAGCAAAGGTTTGCAGTGTCTGGCTATCAACCTGGCGGGAGACATAAGACAATTCTGCGACGCCTATCGCCATCGTTAATGATGAATTTTTTACCACATTCATATATTGGCCCAGTAGTGGAGTCATCGCGATTTTAACGGCTTGCGGTAATACCACCAGTTTCATGGCCTGCCATGAGGTTAGCCCTAAAGCAAACGCAGCATATTTCTGTCCCTGACGAACGCCACGGATCCCAGCACGAATTTCTTCAGCGATAAACGGCACGGTATAAAGGGTCAAACCGATAAAACCGGCTAAAAATTCAAATGACGGCCAACCCACTGTGATTCCAAGTAAATGAACTTCATGGGGAGTATTGAGCCATTCCATTGCAGCAGAGGGTAAAATTTCACCAGAAGCGAAATACCAAAAGAATAACTGCACCAACAAAGGCGTATTTCTGAAAATAGAGATGTAGATACTCACAGCCCAACGCACAAGAGTAATTTGGCTATCCTTTGCTGATGCAACTATAAAACCCAATACAGTGGCTGCAACAATGGTACAAATCGAGATCCAAATAGTGATCAAAAAGCCGTAGCCAAACCATTCTAAATACTGCGGTGCCAAGAAATGGGCAGACCAAAAATCACCATTTAAAAATTTTTCAAACATTGTTCACGACCTATTGCCTTCACAGCTTGTGATTAAAAACTCATCCTTTATAACCAAGAACCCCACACAGAGTGCGGGGCTTCAAATCACTGAGTACTTACCGTTACCCATTAAGACTGTGGCTGTTGCTCACTCAGTGGTGCGAATTTAAAGTCTCCGCGTGGCTGTGCAGCTTTGGTATCTGGCCCAAACCAGCGGTTATAGATCACCTCGGCTTTACCTTCTTTCTCCAGTTTCAACAGTGTTTCGTTGACGTTTTCAACCAAACGCGTTTCACCTTTGCTTGCTGCCAATGCTTGGTATTCTTTCGTCAGGCTAAATGGGGAAATCTCAAAATCTGCTTTCACTTTTTCAGGTAAATTACCTAATAAGCCCACCAGTTTTGCATCATCTTGTGTGATAGCTTGGACGTTACCATTACGCAGTGCAGCGAAAGCTTGTGGGGTATCGTCATAAGAAATCACTTTAGTCTCAGGGAACCGCTCACGCAGAGTCACTTCCTGCACAGTACCTTTGTCTGCGCCAATACGCAGTGGTTTGATGTCGTCAGGTGTTTTTAATACGCCTTTACGGGCAATAAATTTTTGGCCTGTCGCAAAATCAGGAATTGAGAAATCAACTTGTTTTGCGCGTTCATCTGTAATGGTGAAGTTAGCGCCAATCAGATCAACTTTGCCCGAAGTCAGAAGTGGGATACGGTTTGCTGGGTTAGTGGGACGAAGCTCAAGTTTTACCCCTAAGCTATCTGCAATTTCTTGTGCGATATCCACATCATAGCCCGCTAATTTTTTAGTTTGTAGGTCAACAAAGCCAAATGGTGGATTGCTATCAAACACAGAAATGCGGATTACACCCGCTTGTTTGATATCATCTAATTTATCTGCGCTAGCGACATTCGCTGTCAGCGCTAAACCTGTAAGTAAAACAGTCGTTAGAATACGAGCTTTCATTGAACACCCCTGACGGTAAATTTTTGTAAATCGACCATCACAAGCTATCAACTATTGCTTAGCACTTGAAATAATATTAAATAATATATTTATAACAAAATAGAATATAAAACCACACAAAAAAGGGGCAAGCTTTGTACAAAGGCCCCAACATGGTTAAACCATCAATAGACTCTTATTGAGCAAGAAGAAAGTCGGTAGTTTGTGATGAAGTATCACCACAATTTGAAGTAACCCCATGTTCGTGTTGCGGCTAGGCACCAAGCTAGGATATTTCGGGGAGCATACATCAGTATGTGCCCCGAATCACCGAGCGAAGCCAACACCGCCACAGCACGAAATATGACCAGCGTTTATGCTCTAAATAGTTCGTATTGTGGCTAGGCGGCAAGCAAGGATATCTCGGGGAGCATACACCAGTATGTGACCCGAGTAGCCGAGCGAAGCCAACACCGCCACAGTACGAAATATGACGAGCATTTATTTGTTCGTTAGCATCTTTTCAAGACTATCCCCACCCACATGACGGAAATCCTGCCCCTTCACATAGTAGAAAATAAACTCACAGATGTTTTGGCAACGGTCACCGATGCGCTCAATTGAACGAGCACAGAATAGTGCTGTTAATACACTTGGGATCGTTCGTGGGTCTTCCATCATGTAGGTCATCAATTGACGTACGATGCCCTCATACTCTTGGTCAACTTTCTCATCTTCACGGTAGATACGAATCGCTTCTTCAAGATCCATTCGAGCGAACGCATCTAATACATCATGTAGCATTTGTACTGTATGACGACCTAATGATTCCAAACTCACTAACAAGGGCTGGTGTTGATGAGAAAATTTTTCCAATGCGGTTTGACAGATTTTGTCCGCAACATCACCGATTCTTTCCAGCTCAGCAATCGTTTTTGAAATCGCCATAATCAGGCGCAAATCACTCGCCGTTGGTTGGCGTTTCGCGATAATTTTAACGCATTCTTCATCAATGGCCACTTCCATCATATTGACTTTATGGTCATTTTCGATAACTTCACGTGCTAGGGCTTCATCCTGATTATGCATGGCCGTAATGGCTTTGGTAAGCTGCTCTTCGACCAGTCCTCCCATCGTCATTAATTCAGTATGGATATGTTCCAGTTCAGCATTGAACTGCCCCGATATATGTTTGTTGTGATTCAGCGTATCCATCGTCGGCTCCATATCAACCGTAGCGGCCAGTAATATAATCTTCAGTTTGCTTCATTTCTGGGGTAGTAAACATTTTGTCAGTATGGTTAAACTCGACTAACTCCCCTAAATACATGAAAGCCGTATAGTCAGAACAGCGTGCTGCTTGTTGCATATTGTGGGTAACAATCACCACGGTGTATTCTGATTTTAATTCACTAATCAGTTCTTCAATTCGACCAGTTGAAATAGGGTCTAGAGCGGAACAAGGTTCATCTAGCAATAAAACCTCAGGGCGAATAGCAATACCACGAGCAATACAGAGACGCTGTTGCTGGCCACCCGACAAGCTATAACCACTTTGGTGTAACTTATCTTTGGTTTCATTCCATAATGCCGCCTTTGTTAACGCCCACTGCACGCGCTCATCCATTTCCACACGGGATAACTTCTCAAATAAACGCACACCAAATGCAATGTTGTCATAAATAGACATCGGGAATGGTGTTGGTTTTTGGAAAACCATTCCGACTTTCGCGCGCAATAACGCAATATCTTGTTTATCAGTCAGGATGTTTTGGCCATCCAGTAAAATTTCACCTTCTGCGCGCTGCTCGCCATACAATTCATACATTTTATTGAAGGTGCGTAATAACGTCGATTTACCACAGCCTGATGGGCCGATAAATGCAGTCACTTTATTTTTTTCAATGTCTAAAGAGATATTTTTCAGTGCGTGAAACTTGCCATAATAGAAGTTGAGGTCACGTACTTTAATTTTACTATTTGCAATATCGTTTGCATTAATCATGGTTTGCTTTTCTCTCTAAATCTTTATTTATCTGGCGCTTAGTGTTTTTTCTGTGCGAAAACAACACGTGCAATGATGTTAATCAGCAGGACACATAAGGTAATTAACAGAACCCCAGCCCATGCAAGCTCTTGCCATTCAGAGAATGGGCTCATTGCAAATTTGAAGATTGTCACTGGTAAGTTGGCAATTGGCTCGCTCATATCTGTACTCCAGAACTGATTTGACAGTGAAGTAAACAGAAGCGGTGCGGTTTCCCCAGCAATACGTGCAATTGCAAGCAAGATCCCAGTGATAATCCCTGACACAGACGCTTTTAGCGTAATAGATAAAATCATTTTCCATTTTGGTGTGCCAAGTGCATAAGCGGCTTCACGCAAGCTATCCGGAACTAATTTCAACATATTTTCAGTAGTTCGGATAACAATTGGAATTTGCAGCAATGCAAGCGCCACGACCCCAGCCCAACCCGAGAAGTGCTGCATTTGAGCAACCACAATGGTGTACACAAACAACCCTACAACGATAGATGGAGCTGATAATAAAATGTCATTAATAAAGCGGGTGACTGAAGCTAACCATGACTTACGCCCATATTCAGCTAAATAAATTCCCGCTAAAATCCCTAAAGGCGTACCGATAACTGTCGCCCATAAGATTAATAAGCCACTACCTACGATGGCATTTGCCAACCCGCCACCTTCCGTATTAGGTGGTGGAGTCATTTCAGTAAACAGATTGAGGGACATGCCATCAATCCCTTTAGTGACTGTAGAAAATAAAATCCACACTAACCAGAACAAGCCGAAAGCCATAGTTAACATCGAGACAAGTAGCGCCATTCTGTTAACTTGGCGACGCCACGCTTGACGACGAGCTCGTTCTTTTTCATTCACTGCGATAGGTTGAGATATCGACATTTTAACGGCCCTCATTTTTCGCAAGACGCATGACCATTAACTTGGAAATCGCTAACACAATAAAAGTGATAACAAACAGGATCAGTCCAAGTTCCATCAAGGCCGAAGTATGTAAGCCGCTCTCAGCTTCCGCAAATTCATTTGCCAGTGCTGAGGTAATACTGTTTCCAGGCATAAACAGTGATGCGCTATCAAGTTGGTAAGTATTACCAATCACGAAAGTAACCGCCATGGTTTCACCCAGTGCACGGCCAAGACCTAACATCACTCCACCGATTACCCCATTGCGGGTATACGGCAGCACGATATTCCAAATCACTTCCCATGTCGTACAGCCAATCCCGTAGGCTGACTCTTTCATCATCACAGGAGTTTGTTCAAATACATCGCGCATCACTGACGCAATATAGGGAATAATCATAATCGCGAGGATAATCCCCGCTGCTAAAATACCGATTCCGAATGCAGGCCCTGAAAATAGTTCACCGACAATCGGCACACTCGACATCACATTACCAACTGGTTCTTGGAAATACTCTGCAAACAAAGGTGCAAAGACAAATAACCCCCACATCCCATAAACGATACTTGGGATAGCAGCAAGGAGTTCAATCGCGATACCAAGAGGACGTTTTAGCCAATTGGGAGCCAGCTCGGTTAGGAATAGTGCTATACCAAAACTAACGGGTACTGCGATAATCAGAGCAATTAACGATGTAACGATAGTGCCATAAATAGGCACAAGAGCACCGAATTCTTCCGCCGGAGCATCCCACTCTTTGGTCCACAAAAACGAAAACCCAAACTTCTGCATACTTGGCCAAGATGCAAAAATAAGGGAAATAATAATGCCTCCGAGCATTAACAAAGTGATGAGCGCGGCAATCTTTACCAGTGCACTAAAAATCACATCACCTGATTTGCTGGGAGCTCTAAATGCCGTTGTTTTCTCGGCCATGCGCTTTGTTCTCATTTCATTCCTGCTCTTTTCTACAGGATTGCGTTACAACGATGAGCGGGTAAGCTCTGTTCCTCAGCACTTACCCGCCATTTCCAACCCTAAGTGCACTTAGAAAACCTAAGTTCACCTAGAATAATGCTTTACCTTGGCTATCTTTAACTTCTGTTTTCCATGCTGCACGTACTGCGGTCACGACTTCTTGAGGTAAAATTGCGTAATCTAGTGCTTCCGCTTGTTTACCACCTTTATCATAAGCCCAGTTGAAGAAATCAAGAACCGCTTTGCCTTTTTCCGCATTCTCTTGCTGCTTGTGAACTAAGATGAATGTGGTTGAGGTTATCGGCCATGCATTCGCACCATCACGGTTTGTTAAATCTTGAGCAAAAGATTTAGACCAGTCCACTTTCTTCGCTGCTGCGCTGAAGCTATCACCCGTTGGTGAAACCGCTTCGCCATCAGCGGAGATTAATTTAGTATACGCAAGGTTGTTCTGTTTTGCGTATGCATATTCAACATAACCGATAGAACCTGGTAGACGCTGTACGAAAGCTGCAACGCCATCATTCCCTTTACCACCTACGCTATTTTTCGGCCAGTTAACGGTAGAGCCCGCACCAACGTCTGATTTCCAGCTTGCGCTTACTTTAGCAAGGTAGCTCGTGAATACGAACGTAGTACCCGAACCGTCAGAACGTCTAACGACTGCGATAGCTTGGTCTGGTAAACTCACATTTGGATTCAATTTAGCGATTGCTGGGTCATTCCATTTAGTGATTTTACCTAAATAGATATCACCTAATGTGTTGCCATCTAAAGTCAATTGCCCAGACTCAATGCCTTTTACATTTACAGCCAGTACCACACCACCGATAACCGTAGGGAACTGGAATAAGCCATCTTCTTTGAGTTTTTCATCAGTTAATGGGGCGTCAGAAGCTCCGAAATCAACTGTTTTTGCATTAATTTGTTTGACACCACCAGAAGAACCAATCCCCTGATAGTTTACTTTATTACCTGTTTCTTTCTGATAAGAATCTGCCCACTTCGCATAAACAGGAGCAGGAAAGGTCGCGCCAGCTCCGGTCAGGCTGGTAGCAGCAAAAGAAGACATTGCAGTCAGAGATAAAGTTGCTGCCATTACGCTTGCTAAGGTGGTACGCGTCATTTTCATAATCCCTCCGGGGATGTATAGAAACAATCAAGTATGAAATTGTTGGGTGTATGTCACGGTAGGAAAAATAGGACAATTTAGTTACGACAACATGTCGTTTTTATGACAGTTTTATGACAATTGTTGATTTTTTCACTGGCGAGGAAACAAAAACAAAGATGGATTAGATTTTATATTATAAAATTCAAATAGTTAAAAAACTATTATTTCAAAGCTGACGTCAAAAAGAAAAATGACAGACTGTCATAAAAGCGAAAAATATTTTTATCCTGCAACCATAAAATAATACTCAAAACAATTTGCGTTGCAGCTAGGCGGCAAGTGAGGATATCTCGGAGAGCATACACAAGTATGTGACCCGAGTAGCCGAACGCAGCCAACAACGCTGCGGCGCAAAGTGTGAAGAGTATTTAGTCTTCTTTCTCTTTAAGAGGAAGCAAAGCCCTAATAGCAAACCCGCCACGCTCACTTTTATGAATCTCAATGCTCCCTTCATGAGCATCGACAATTCGGCGAATAATCGCTAGCCCTAGCCCTGTGCCTTTGTTGCTACGAGCTTTTTCACCCTGTACAAATGGCTGGAACAGGCGATGAATGTCTTCTTCTTTGATACCTGCACCATCATCTTCGACTTGGAACCAAACGGAGTCTTCCGTTTTTCCACTACTGACTTTGATCCAGCCATTACCATAGCGGTAAGCGTTAACTATCATATTGGTAATCGCGCGTTTAATTGCTAATGGGTTACCATTAACAATCATTGAGCCAGGCTCAAGTGCGGTTTCAATTTCACCGATGACATTACTTTCTGAGTTCACCGCTTCCATTAAAATAGCGTTAAGGTCACAGAATTCCATATCCATTTCTTGACCTGTTTTCAGATAAGACATGAATTGGCCGATGATCGCATCACACTCTTCTATATCTTTATTAATAGATTCAGCCAGATAGCTATCTTCTGGGCTCATCATTTCTGTCGCTAAACGAATACGGGTTAAGGGAGTTCTTAGGTCATGACTTACCCCTGCCATTAAGACAGTTCGGTCATTTTCTAAGGTTTTAATCCCTGCAGCCATGTGGTTAAAAGAACGAATAGCAGCTCTAACCTCAGTGGCGCCTTTTTCCTGCATTGGGGGTAAAATGACCCCTTTGCCGACTTCACCTGCGTGGTATTCCAATTCAAGCAACGGCTTGTTCTGGTAGCGTATATACAACCATACCCCTGCAAAAATGGTGAGAAAAATTGTTAATGTATAGCGAAAAACAAGGGAGAACTGGTTTTGGCCGATTTCAGTCAGTGGAACTCGCACCCAAATATCAGGTGCGAGATAAGACGTTAGCCATAGAATGGGATATTCTCGGCCTAATTCAAGGTGAACACTCGCCTTACCACCAATATATTCCGACATGTGTTCGCTTAGAAAATCATACTCTTTTGCCCAATTCAGCCCTTCTTCCATCGCCGCTGAATGTGCATAAAAGGTAATTCCTAATTCATTGTAGATTTTCTTACGCAACGCGGGAGATACCCGCACTGAGGTTCCATCTTGTAGAACCATTTTCTCTGTCATTAATGTTCTTACTTCGTATGCCAGTACCTTGTTGAATTGCTGTAAGCTAGGCATTACAACAAAATTCAACACGACCATATAACTGGTTACGAGACTCGCAAACAGTAAGGCTACAAATAAAAATAACGAGCGAGAAAATGTACTACGCCTTGAGAACCTCAGTCGCTTCATGCTTTACTTCCATCAGGAACAAACACATAGCCCAAACCCCAAACCGTCTGGATATAACGAGGGTGTGCTGGGTCTTCTTCAACCATGCGGCGTAAACGTGAAATTTGAACATCGATTGAACGTTCCATCGCACTGTATTCACGACCTCGCGCTAAGCTCATTAACTTGTCACGAGATAACGGTTCCCTTGGGTAAGAAACCAACACTTTTAACACCGCGAATTCACCGCTGGTTAATGGCATATTCTCATCACCTTGGAACATTTCTCGTGTCCCAAGATTTAATTTAAATTTACCAAAAGTAATTATCGCATCATCTTGAGATGGCGCACCCGGTAATTCATTAGCTTGGCGACGTAAAACCGCACGAATACGAGCTAGCAATTCCCGTGGATTAAAAGGTTTTGGAATATAGTCGTCCGCACCGATTTCTAAGCCAACGATGCGATCAACTTCTTCGCCTTTCGCTGTTACCATAATAATAGGAATTGGGTTATTTTGACTACGTAAGCGACGGCAAATTGATAAGCCATCTTCACCCGGTAGCATTAGATCTAAGACGATCAGATGAATAGATTCTCTTGTCAGGATTCTGTCCATCTGTTCTGCGTTCGCGGCACTCCTTACCTGAAAACCCTGCTCAGTGAGGTAACGTTCCAGCAGTGCACGTAAACGCATATCATCATCGACGACAAGAACCTTATAACTTTCCTGCATTTTGTAGCCCTCAAGATGTGCATCTTTCAAATTATTTTTTTAATGAATGTAAGTAAAACAATATTAATGCTCACTAATTTACCACTAACGTAGGATTTAATGAATCATTTTACACTTCAGGTGGTTAGTGGCTGGTAGCTTATTTCTAACACAAAATAAGTCACCTGCCCTCCTGGCGTATTTACTGTTATTTCATCATCAACCTGTTTACCTATCAAGGCTCGTGCTACGGGAGAATCAATTGAAATCCATTGTTTTGTAGGGTTGAATTCATCAGCACCGACGATACGGAATATTCTGATATTTTCATTTTCATCTTCTAGTTTAACCCATGCTCCAAAAAACACACGGCCTTCTTGGCGAGGATCAGGCTCGATAATCCTTAATTGATCCAATCTTTTGGATAAAAAACGGATGCGCCTATCAATCTCACGCAACCTTTTTTTACCATAAATATATTCTGCATTTTCTGAGCGATCCCCTTGAGCAGCGGCCTCTGAAACAGATTGAGTAACCCGAGGGCGTTCTTCCTTCCACAGGTACTTCAGCTCTTTATCTAATGCATCCCAACCTTCACGTGTAATTAAAAGACTTTTAGTCATAACCTTCAGATTTTAGCCAGTGGAGCCATAATTATAATATTTTATAGAACATAATCTGAGACTTTCCTACCAATAGGCTCAAATTCAGTCTGGAAATTCTCTTTCTCACCAAGTATAACAGTGCAGTAAATTTTTTAACTGTTCTTTCAGTAGGTATTTAAATTCGACATGAATGAAACTCTAAGCCAAATTATTGCAGCGGAACTGCAAGCCCAGCCGAAACAGGTTTTTTCTGCCATCACACTGTTAGATGAAGGGAATACTGTCCCGTTTATTGCACGTTACCGTAAAGAGGTTACCGGTGGGTTGGACGATACTCAGCTTCGCCAGCTAGAAAGCCGTTTAGGGTACTTGCGCGAATTAAATGACCGTAAACAAACCATTCTCAAATCGATAGAAGAGCAAGGTAAATTGACTCCAGAGCTTGCCTCCGCTATTGACACTACGCTCAATAAAACCGAACTTGAAGACCTGTATCTTCCGTATAAACCGAAACGTCGCACCCGTGGGCAAATTGCCATCGAAGCAGGACTTGAGCCTTTAGCTGACACCCTGTGGAATGACCCTAACCAGTCACCTGATGAACTCGCAAAAACCTATATCGATGCAGACAAAGGTGTTGCTGATGTCAAAGCCGCTTTAGATGGTGCTCGCTATATCCTTATGGAACGCTTCGCCGAAGATGCGGCTCTTTTAGCGAAAGTTCGCGACTATATTTGGAAAAATGCCCATCTTGTTTCTGTTGTTGCAGAGGGTAAGCAAGAAGAAGGGGTAAAATTTAGTGACTATTTTGAACATCACGAGCCTGTTGCTCAAGTCCCTTCTCACCGAGCTCTTGCGATGTTCCGTGGTCGTAACGAAGGAATTTTACAACTTTCATTAAACTGTGATCCACAGTTCGATGAACCGCCAAAAGAAAGTTACTGCGAAGAAATTATCACCCGCCATTTAGATATTCGTTTAAATAATGCTCCGGCTGACCAATGGCGTAAAGCCGTGATCAGCTGGACATGGCGTGTCAAAGTATTACTGCACTTAGAAACAGAGGTCATGAGCTCACTGCGCGAAAAAGCTGAAGAGGAAGCTATTAACGTGTTTGCTCGTAACCTTAGTGACTTACTGATGGCGGCGCCAGCGGGAATGCGTGCCACCATGGGCTTAGATCCAGGTTTACGTACTGGGGTGAAAGTCGCAGTTGTGGATGCGACAGGTAAATTAATTGCGACGGATACGATTTATCCGCACACCGGACAAGCTGCAAAAGCGGCAACCATCGTTGCGGCACTTTGCCAAAAACATAACGTCGAATTAGTGGCGATTGGTAACGGCACCGCTTCTCGTGAAACGGAACGTTTCTTTGCTGAAGTACAAAAACAGTACCCTGAAGTCACTGCACAGAAAGTCATTGTCAGCGAAGCTGGCGCTTCTGTTTATTCCGCTTCTGAACTTGCGGCTTTGGAGTTTCCTAGCTTAGATGTGTCTTTACGTGGTGCCGTATCTATTGCTCGTCGCCTACAAGACCCGCTTGCTGAATTAGTGAAAATTGACCCTAAATCCATTGGGGTTGGCCAATATCAGCATGATGTTAGCCAAACTCAGTTAGCGCGTAAACTCGATGCGGTCGTCGAGGACTGTGTAAACTCCGTTGGTGTTGATTTGAATACCGCTTCTGTTGCCTTACTGACTCGCGTTGCCGGTTTAAGCAAAATGATTGCGCAAAACGTGGTGGACTGGCGCGACCAGAATGGCCAGTTTAGTGATAGAAAACAGTTACTGAAAGTTGCACGCCTTGGGCCAAAAGCCTTTGAACAATGTGCGGGCTTCTTACGTATCACCAATGGTGAAAACCCGTTAGATGCTTCTACTGTTCACCCTGAAGCTTACCCGATTGTTGAAAAAATTCTTGAGTCTGTCCGCCAGCCGCTCAAAGAAATTATGGGTAACTCACAGGTGCTTAATGCCTTGAGCCCACGTGACTTTACTACTGAGCAATTCGGGGTTCCAACTGTCACTGATATCATTAAAGAACTGGAAAAACCGGGTCGTGACCCACGTCCTGAGTTTAAAACTGCCACCTTCGCAGAAGGTGTAGAAACGATGAATGACCTGACTTCTGGCATGATATTAGAAGGCGCAGTCACTAATGTGACCAACTTCGGTGCTTTTGTGGATATTGGTGTTCACCAAGACGGTTTAGTTCATATTTCTTCACTTTCAAATAGTTATGTCGAAGACCCACACAAGGTGGTAAAAGCGGGCGACATTGTTAAAGTAAAAGTGTTAGATGTTGATATTGCACGTAAACGTATCGCTTTAACGATGCGTTTAGATGAGCAAGCGGGGGATTCTAATAGTTCTCCTCGCCGTGCCGCCCCTGAACAGGAAAAAAATACGCGTAAAACACCTCAATCAAGAGGAAGTTCACGCCAAAACAACGCATCTTCGGGTAATAGTGCCATGAGTGATGCCCTTGCTGCTGCATTTGGCAAAAAACGTTAACTCTGTTAATAGGCATCGCAATGTACCTGTTGTGGTGCCTATTTCAATAAATAATGCTGTAATTAATTATCCCAGCCAATATATTAGGCATAATTAAACCCTCTCCCCCGTTTACCCCACCATTATTTTTGCTAACGAAACACCGCAAACTCAATGCTTCATTGATCCATATCAAGTCAAATTGACGAAAAAAGAGGCTAAATATAATAAAAGGTGGATGATTATGATTCTCATTGTTAATTAGATTTATTGTTGTTTGGTGGTCTCGTTACCTGAGCAATTGTAATCATTAACAATTGTCATCGATATCATTATGAATTAAATGATTAGGAAGACACTATGGCAATACTTCCTCAATGCAGCTACAAAATACTTGGTTTCTCCCCAGAAATCAGTCCTGCATACCGACAAAAACTGCTTTCACTCGGTTTACTTCCGGGTTCTGTCTTTAAAGTGGTGCGTTTAGCGCCTTTTGGCGATCCTGTACAAATAGAAACTCATCGTGTCAGCTTAGTGCTACGCAAAAAGGATCTCGCCCTACTCAACCTAGATGAAGCGACCACCGCTTAAGTATTTCTTTTTTATTATTGGCAAACACTATGAAACGATTAACTATCGGCTTAATTGGTAACCCCAATGCAGGCAAAACGACCCTATTTAACCAACTTACAGGGTCAAGACAGCGGGTCGGTAACTGGGCAGGGGTCACTGTTGAACGAAAAGTGGGTCGCTTCCATACCGATGACCATAAAATCGAGCTTGTTGACCTACCCGGCACTTACTCTTTGACCACCATTTCTGAACAAACCTCTCTCGACGAACAAATCGCCTGCTACTTTATTTTAAGTGGTGAGGCCGACATGCTCATTAATGTTGTCGATGCATCCAATTTAGAGCGTAACCTCTATCTGACATTACAATTAGTTGAGTTAGGCGTTCCATGTATTGTTGCCTTGAATATGTTGGATATCGCTCAAAGCCAACATATTGATATTAATATTGCTGAATTAGAAAAACAGCTCGGTTGCCCTGTGATCCCAATGGTTTCAACTCGAGCAACTGGTATCGATAAACTGAAAAAAGCCATTGATACACATCCACAAAATAGCCAACAAGCCCTTGTGGAATATCCACCCCAGTTATTGCAGGCAGTGGATTCGTTATCTGAACAAATTTCAACACAACAATTTAGCCATCAGCAACGCCGCTGGTTAGCATTACAAATTCTCGAAGGAGATATTTATAGCCGCCAACGTGCAGAAATATCTGAAGGGCAATTACTGGCGATACGCCAAACACTGAAAGAAGGCTTAAACGAAGAGCCTGAACTACTCATCGCTGACGCACGTTATCAATCTATTGCCACAATTTGTCATGCCGCGATTAACAATAGCGCCGCTGAACCAAATCGACTAACACAATCACTGGATAGATTTATTCTGAGCCGTTGGCTCGGTGTACCTATTTTCTTATTTGTGATGTACCTGATGTTTGTCTTAGCCATTAACATTGGTGGGGCATTGCAGCCTTTCTTTGAAGGTGCTTCTGAGGCGATATTTATTCATGGTATTCAGTGGGTTGGTGCCTATTTCAGCTTCCCTGATTGGCTCACTATTTTCCTTGCCCAAGGTGTCGGCGGTGGTATTAATACAGTATTACCGTTAGTACCACAAATCGGGATGATGTACCTGTTTCTTTCAATACTGGAAGACTCGGGTTATATGGCACGAGCCGCTTTCGTGATGGACCGCCTCATGCAGGCGCTAGGTTTACCAGGTAAATCCTTCGTACCGTTGATTGTCGGCTTTGGCTGTAACGTACCATCAATTATGGGTGCACGCACGCTAGATGCACCACGTGAAAGACTAATTACTGTATTAATGGCTCCGTTTATGTCTTGTGGGGCAAGACTGGCCATTTTCGCCGTTTTTGCTGCCGCTTTCTTTGGCAAAAATGGGGCTAGTGTGGTCTTTTCTCTCTATATTTTAGGGATTGTTGTCGCCATTTTGACAGGGTTATTACTAAAACATACCCTTATGCGTGGCGAGGCCTCTCCGTTTATTATGGAGCTTCCGGTTTACCATGTACCGCACATCAAAACATTGCTGATTCAAACATGGCAACGCCTAAAAGGCTTTGTGGTACGAGCGGGTAAAGTTATCGTCGTTGCCAGTATCTTTATTGGTGCATTAAATAGTTTCTCTTTCTCTGGTAAGCCTGTTGATAATATTAATGACTCTGCACTCGCTTCTGTCAGTAAAGTCATTACCCCTGCGTTACAGCCGATTGGTGTGCATGCAGATAACTGGCAAGCGACCGTGGGGTTAATTACCGGGGCGATGGCTAAAGAAGTCGTCGTGGGGACTTTAAATACTCTGTATACCGCTGAAGCCATTACTTCTGAGCCATTCGATGCAGAATCATTCAATTTATGGGAAGAACTAGGAGATGCGGTTTCTGAAACTTGGGACAGCTTAAAAGAAACTTTCACCTTAAGTGCGCTATCAAACCCTATCGAAGCCAGTAAAGGTGATGGAGAGATGGAGTCCGGTTCAATGGGCACTATGGCAGCGAAATTTGGTTCAGGCATTGCTGCCTATAGCTACCTAATCTTCGTCTTACTGTATGTGCCTTGCGTCTCGGTGATGGGTGCTATCGCACGTGAAACCAATAAAAGTTGGATGAGTTTCTCCATTCTGTGGGGCTTGAATGTGGCTTATAGCCTCGCGGCTCTGTTTTACCAAGTTGCCACATTCAGCGAGCACCCACAACGCAGTTTGATTACCATTGCTGCGGTTGTCCTGTTCAACCTTGCCTTGTTCATATTCTTACGCCGCATGCGTAGCCGCGTAACCCTGAACATCAAGAGCAAAACTGCAGAGCAATGTTCTGGCTGTTCAAGTGATGCTTGCCACTAAGGAATAAAACGATGACTAGCTTGCTGCAAATAAGAGATTTAATCGCCTTATATGGGCAAGCTGACATCGCGCTACTCAGTGAGCAGCTAAATACACCGGTTCCATTAATTCAAGCGATGGTTGAGAAACTCGTCAGCTTAGAAAAAATTGAACAAGTCGATATCAGTGCTTGTTTAACAGGCAGTAGCTGTAAAGGTTGCCCTGAAAGCACTGATTGCACTCATTTTGTGTATAAAATCAAATAATAGAGACACCACAAAAAATCAGCCCCAAGTTAGGCTGATTTTTTTTATTTATTCCTCGGTACGACTTTGAAAATCCAACAAGTATTCGCAGAACTCATCAGGATGAGAAATAAATGGCGCGTGAGCGCTATTGCGCATAATCACGGATGGCGAATTCGGATACAGCTCATCTAAAATAGGCACTATTTTGCGCGGTACCAAGCCATCGAGATAACCATAAATGCGCAAGAAAGGAATAGGTAACTGTTTTAATTCATCCCGCAAATCTTCGGTACGTAATGATTCAAGCCCTGCATTTAGTGTTTCAACCGTTGGAATAGGCTGCTCAAGTACCACAGATTTCAAAGTTTTTGCATCATTTCTTGCACTTTCAGTGCCTAAAGTTTGCAATGCTAAAAAACGCTCGACGGTGCGATGAAAATCAGCCGAAAGTTGCTGTTCGAAACCTAATAAAACTTCCGGTCGGATCCCCGCCCAACCGTTTTCTTCTGCTTTAAAGCATGGAGAAGAAGCAACGGTAATTAACCCTTTGACTTCATAAGGATGGTCAAGCGCAACACGACTTGCAACTAGCCCACCAAGTGACCAACCGAGCCAAATCGCGTTTTTAGGGGCTTGCTCCCACAAAATATTCGCCATCGATTGAATATTCATGGGGGAGAACCCTTGGCTACGTCCGTACCCCGGCAAGTCAACCAAATGAACCCGAAAGTGCGAAGCGATTCGCGGAATAATTGTTTGCCAGACTTGTGCGTTCAGTCCCCATCCGTGCAGCAACACAAGATCTTGTTTACCTTCACCAACAGTCTGCCAATATAACTTTGCCATCGTTACACTCTCTTCATTCATTTATTTGTCAATTCGTTTTAACGGGACGCTACTATGCTAACAATGGAGGGGGGCTGCTGGCTATGTCACCAATCACTAAAATTAACTCATCAGGGTGTTTGTCATTTTTGCCTCAAAGGACTACCTAAAATGCCAACCTGCTGTTTACGCTGCGCTTTACCCTGTGAGCAGTCTACCATGGAGTGCGGACGTTGCCTAAAAAACCCTCCCGCATGGCAGAGAATTATCACAGTAACCCCGTACCAAGGCGCTTTACGCTTGTTAATCCATCGTTTTAAATTTCAAAAACAATCTCAACTTGCTTTTACTCTAGCACGAATTTTTGCGTTATTTTGGCTCACGGGTTACCGCCAACAAAAATGGCAAAAACCGGACTTAATCATCACCATTCCACTGCATCGCCGCCGTCTGTGGTGGAGAGGATTTGACCATATGGCATTAATAGGCGAAAATTTATCCAGATGGTTAAATATCCCCTATTCGCAAAATTCATTATCACGTAGTCGTGCTACACTGGCACAGATTACACTAAAACGTGAGTATCGCCGAAATAACCTAAAGGGAGCATTTACCTTAAACAACTCGGTTTCAAACCTACATGTTGCTGTTCTTGATGATGTTATTACAACAGGTTCCACCATGAATACCGCAGCACAATTGTTGATTTGTGCGGGTGTACATACTGTTGATGCATGGTCACTGTGTCGCACCTTGTAGGAAAGGGGTAAATGGGCGTATTATAACCAACTAAAGCAGTCAACTATTATTGAGCAAATGATTATGATTAATATTACTGAAGCAGCACAGGCTCATTTTGCCAAATTGTTGGAAAATCAAGAGCCAGGAACTCAAATCCGTGTTTTTGTTATCAACCCAGGCACACCAACCGCAGAGTGCGGTGTGTCATACTGCCCTCCGGGTGCCGTTGAAGCAACAGATAAAGAACTAAAGTTCGAGAAATTATCTGCTTATGTTGATGAAATTAGCGCGCCATTCTTAGATGATGCCGAGATTGACTTCGTTACCGACCAACTGGGCTCACAACTGACGTTAAAAGCACCAAACGCCAAAATGCGTAAAGTTTCTGATGACGCACCATTAATTGAGCGTGTTGAGTATGTTTTACAGTCACAAATTAACCCACAACTTGCCAGCCACGGTGGCCGTGTTTCCCTGATGGAAATCACCGATGAAGGCTTTGCAATTCTGCAATTTGGTGGCGGCTGTAACGGTTGTTCAATGGTCGATGTCACGCTTAAAGAAGGTATCGAAAAAGAACTTCTCAAAATGTTTGAAGGTGAGCTAAAAGGCGTTAAAGACCTGACTGAACACCAACGTGGCGAGCACTCTTTCTACTAATCAATACCACGAATATTTGGCACTCTGTTTTTACGAGTGCCTATCATTTAACCTTTAATGGGTTGTTACCTACTGTATTCGGTATTTTATGGACCATTTTGAAACACTAACACCAGAACAAGCCTATCAACATTGGTTAGACGGCACGGCCATACTGGTAGATGTACGAGACCCACAAAGTTTCCGTGCAGGCCATGCTAGTGGAGCCTATCACCTCACCAATGAGTCACTGAGCCAATTTTTAGAACAAACGGATTACGAACAACCTGTTATGGTGATGTGCTACCATGGGCACAGTAGCCAAGGTGCTGCACAATATCTGATCAACATTGGCTTTGAATCTGTATATAGCATCAATGGTGGATTTGAAGCATGGTTAAGGGAATATCCACAAGCCGTTACGGCTCTCTAGATGAGAAAACGCATTCATGATCCACATCACCTCCTTTGCTAATCCCAGAATGGCGCAAGCCTTTGTTGACTATATGGCTAGCAAAAATATTCACTTAAAAATAAAGCCATCACAGGAACAAGCTGTCTTTGAGCTTTGGCTAGAAGATGAGCAACTTCAACCTCAAGTCCAAAAAGAATTAGATATTTTTCTACAAGACCCAAATCACCCTCGCTACCTAGAAGCCAGTTGGCACACGGGAAGCGCAGATACCCAGTTTCAATATCGCAATTACCTAACTTGGGGTTACCTTAAAGAACAATCTGGCCCTTTAACTATCGCTGTTATTTTGTTGTCGATTGTTGTATATCTTTGGGTAGAAATGACTGATGCACGAGAGGTTCTACGTTATTTGGCATGGCCTATTGGCAACCAACAAACGGAACTTTGGCGTTGGTTTAGTCCTGCATTGGTGCACTTTTCGCTATCACATATTGGTTTCAACCTTGCGCTCTGGTGGTTTTTAGCTGGGCAAGTAGAACGAAAGCTCGGAACGGGTAAATTATTTACTATCTTACTGGTCTCAGCGCTGTTTAGTAACTGGGGGCAGTCGCTGTTTAGTGAAAACAACTTTGGCGGCTTATCTGGTGTCGTCTATGCCCTTGTCAGCTATGTGTGGTTAACGGGTGAACGTCGTCCCGAAAGTGGCATCAGTGTTCCTCGAGGGTTAATGATATTCTCGATTATCTGGCTTTTTTTCGGTTACTTCGATGTTTTAGGTATGCATATTGCCAATGCCGCACATACTTCAGGGTTAATTATCGGCTTATTGATGGGAGTATGGGATAATAGGCACAGTTTTAAACACCAGAGCTCCAGATAAAACATTTTAATAATTAGAGGCTAACGCTGTGAAACAAACCCAGAGACATGATGCAATAGTTGAGCTTGTGCGTCTTCAGGGATATGTCAGTACTGAAGAACTCGTCGAACACTTTGAGGTAAGCCCTCAAACGATCCGTCGAGACCTCAATGACCTCGCTGAACAAAATAAAATTCAGCGGCACCACGGTGGCGCAGCACTGCCTTCAAGTTCTGTGAATGCAGCTTATAATGACCGTAAAATCATGTGGTCAGATGAAAAAGCGCGTATCGCACAACATGTTGCGAGCCAGATCCCTGATGGTGCGACACTATTTATTGATATTGGTACAACCCCTGAAGCGGTTGCTCATGCGCTGGTTAACCATAAAAACCTACGTGTGGTGACCAATAATCTTAACGTCGCCACCTTGCTGATGCCAAAAGAAGACTTCCGCCTAATTTTAGCGGGAGGTGAAGTTCGCTCAAGAGATGGCGGTATTGTCGGTGAAGCGACCCTCGATTTTATTTCTCAATTTAGGTTAGATTACGGTATTTTGGGTATCAGTGGTATTGATATGGATGGCTCATTACTTGAGTTCGATTACCATGAAGTTCGTACCAAACGCGCGATTATTGAAAACTCACGCTGTGTCATGCTCGTCACCGACCATTCTAAATTTGGTCGTAACGCGATGGTTAATTTGGGTAATATGAATCTAATTGACTATTTATTTACTGATAAACAGCCACCAGACAGCATTATCAAAGTGATTGAGCAACATAATGTTCAATTAGAGCTTTGTTAATCAAATAGTTACCTTCATGATGGTAGTCCCAGCTACCATCATGTTCATTAGTCCCCTTCCCCACCATAATCCCCCACCTTACAGGTATTTTTTTCTTTTTCGCGCGAAACCCTCTTTTCCCTCTTGTAAATAACAATACTTTATATGTGGGTATTGAAAAAAAATTGTTACCAATATCACGCAGTTGTTATTTTTTTCATTAATAATAGTTGGCATCACTATCTATTTTGACTACAATCAAATGAGCGAAAACGAACATTATTGAAAGTGTTTCGAACATCTCAGGGGGATGCATGGAAACTAAAGACTTGATTGTCATCGGCGGCGGGATCAACGGCGCTGGAATTGCAGCAGATGCTGCAGGTCGTGGATTATCGGTATTACTGCTCGAAGCTCAAGACTTGGCAAGTGCGACTTCATCTGCGAGTTCTAAACTCATTCATGGTGGCTTACGTTATTTAGAGCATTATGAATTTAGATTAGTCAGCGAAGCTTTGGCAGAACGTGAAGTGCTATTACGATTAGCACCGCATATCGCCTTCCCAATGCGCTTCCGCTTACCTCATCAGCCTCATTTACGTCCAGCTTGGATGATCCGTATTGGCCTATTCTTATATGACCATTTAGGCAAACGTGTCAGCTTACCAAGTAGTAAGGGGCTGAAATTCAACCAAAACTCTGTACTAAAACCTGAACTAACAAAAGGTTTTGAATATTCCGATTGTTGGGTTGATGATGCGCGTTTAGTTGTGTTAAACGCTCAAGAAGTGGTACGTAAGAGTGGTGAGGTTCGTACTCGCACAAAAGTGACTCGCGCTTACCGTGAAAACGGCTTATGGGTTGTTGAGGCTCAGGACTTACGTACAGGCGAAACCCATACATGGAAAGCAAAAGGGCTAGTTAACGCCACAGGACCTTGGGTAAAAGAGTTCTTTGATGATGGGCTGAAATTAAAATCACCTTATGGTATTCGCCTAATCAAAGGGAGCCATATTGTCGTTCCGCGTGCTCATGATGAACCACAAGCGTACATCTTACAAAATGAAGATAACCGTATTGTATTTGTTATCCCGTGGATGGATGAATTTTCTATTATCGGCACCACTGATGTAGAATACAAAGGCGACCCGAAAGACGTCAAAATTGATGAAAACGAAGTTAACTATTTACTGAAAGTGTATAACGACCACTTCAAAAAACAGTTAACCGTGAGTGATATTGTTTGGGACTATTCAGGTGTTCGCCCACTGTGCGACGATGAATCAGACTCACCACAAGCCATTACTCGTGATTACACATTGGATATTCACGATGAACAAGGCCAAGCGCCATTGTTATCTGTATTTGGCGGTAAATTAACCACTTACCGTAAATTAGCGGAAGCTGCTGTGAATAAGTTAGCGACTTACTATCCAAATGCAGGTAGCCCATGGACTAAAAATGGTCAGTTACCAGGTGGTGATATCGAAGGTTGTGACCGTGATGGTTATGCACGTGTATTACGTCAACATTATCAATGGCTTCCTGAAGGCTTAGCGCTACGTTTTGCCAGAACTTACGGTAGCAACAGTAAACTGATCCTTGAAGGCGCGAATTCACTCAGCGACCTTGGTGAAGCATTCTCTGCGAATGTCTACGAAGCGGAATTACGTTACTTAGTCAAACATGAGTGGGTAACAGAGTTGGATGATGCTATTTGGCGTCGCACTAAATTGGGTATGTGGCTGAATGAAGAAGAAAAGCAGCGCATTGCTCAATGGTTAGCAAAAAATGGGTTGTCAGAAAATACCTCTGTATAATCGTAAAATCTCGTTGTTATAAAATCTCGTTGTTAATGGAAAAAGCCAGTCATCACTGTTTGACTGGCTTTTTTTATTTTAAATCGTTGCCAAGAATTTCAGAAAAGACCCAATCACGATAAGTTGTACAAATCAATTACGCCTGTTTATAATGTATGCGAATTTACCTCTCACCCAACTTCACAGGTACGCCTCACGATGAACTAAGCACTGCCAGAAAATATTTTCCAATACCCTTTTGGTATTCATTTTTCTGTTCCTGGCAGGCAAACGCTTTCATCGACACTTCTTGATAAGTCAACGACGTTGTCTGTCCTCATTATTTTGGAGGTGCATATGACGATTGCTTGTCACTTTTCACAGCTCAATATTGAATTTAACCAAACCGCCCTTTTTCCACCGCTAAACGGGACGCTATCATGCCAAAAAAATGCCTTAATTGGTTATAATGGCAAAGGAAAATCCGTTTTGATGCGTATTCTTGCTGGCCAATTAGCCCCTACGAAAGGGAATGTACATTGGGATCTCCCCTTTATCTATGTCGGTCAATTAACCCGACTCACAGGAGACACTCTTATCGATGCCTTAGGCATCAATGAGCTTTATCATGCATTCTTACGCATTGAGGCAGGAAATGGTTCTTTGGCAGATTTTGAGCTCACAGAAGATAAATGGCATTTACCTTCCCAATGGCAAAGTCTATTGGACTCTGCGGGGCTCGCTATCTCAATGGAAGCACCTATCTCCCATTTAAGTGGTGGTGAACGTACCCGCCTCGCGCTTTGTCGTGCATTTCTTCATCAAGATCACTTTTTGCTACTCGATGAACCGGATAACCATTTAGACTTGGATTCAAAACAACTACTTGAAGCGCTATTGCAGGACTACCAAGGAACACTCTTACTGGTTTCTCACGATGACGCCTTTATTGCAAACTGCAATATAACCCATACGCTAAATCTTTCTGATAAATAACTGTCTACTAGGCCACTGCCAAATTAGGTGTGGCCATCAGCTTTAATGGATAAACGTATTTTTAACGCGATGAGAAGCTAAAAAGTAGGGGATCCATAACACACAATAGAAACTGCCATTTATAGCCGTAATAATATTTGAGTAGTTAATTTCCAAACCAAATATATATGGGAACACAAAACGAGCAACTAATACCATTAAAGTAAACAGTACCATGGTGGCGATAAACAGCCACTTCGCCTGTTTTTTCCATTTAACCGCAGCGATAAACGTCCAAAAGAATAGAGCAATTAAAACACCATAACCGAGTTGCAAGAGGTAAAAACCTGTCGCAAAGCCTGAAATATAAAAATCAGAATCCGCTTCAGTTGCCAATGGCCATGCAGTTTGTACTTGCGAGATTTCTTGCAATAGCATCGTGACCGTTTTGTACAACATATAAAACAGTCCGATAATTGGTAAAATTAACCAGCCACTAATCCCCTGTAACGGCTTTTTAACCGCTGGTTGAGCCACCGATGATATTATTGCTGGCTCTGTTTGTGTGGTTGATTGCTGAATATCCATTCCGATAACCTTTATTTACTTTTACTTTGCATTTTATCTTCAAGAAATGCTTTGAGTACAATTGCTTGATTATGTTCTGTATTTTTAGCACTGTCTAACAGTGTTAAATCACCTTGTTTTGCCTGAGAAACCAACGCCTGCCAAGCCGTTGTGTTATTAAGTTCCTGCTGATATCGTTCGATAAACTGTGCAAACTGATCTGTGTTCTGATGAAACCATTTACGCAGTTCATTAGAAGGTGCAACGTCTTTATTCCAAGAGTCGTGTTGTAAATCTGTTTTTTTTATTCCTCTTGGCCACAGTCTATCAATAAGCACACGGTAGCCATCGTTATCGTCAACAGGGTCATAAACTCGTTTGCATTTAATCATCATTTACCTACCCAATAAAAAATCACAAAATTTTATTTGTTAATTTACAAAGGTATTTTTAACTCGCCTTGAAACTAAAAAATACGGTATCCAAATTGCACAAGCAATTAGTGCCCGAAAAATATCTTTGATATCCGAGGATTCAACTTCTAAATCCAATAAAATACTTGCGAGTATGATATCCGTAACCGTCAAAACTAAAGAAAAGATCTGGAAAAAAATATAAATTTTAATTGTGAGTTTTTTCTTTGTAAAAAAGACATAACTTAGAAAAAGCAAGGTCGCGTATAAAATAACGTTACCTAAAACCTCAAAGTAGATGAGCTCTTTAAATAATGGAATAAATGAACTTGATTGTGGGTCTGTTAATTCAACCCAATATTCAATCACTTGAGTATTTTGCTCATAAATAGAAAAAGGCAAAATAATCAAGGACAATATTATCCCTAACATAGGAAAAATAAGCCATCCACCAATGCCTGTTAATTCCCGCCTTGGTTGTGGTGATGGTACCGAAGTGCCATGAGATGAACTGTGACCTTCAGTTTTCATTTACACTTCCTTATTAAACAGACAAATAATATCAGTACAAAATAAATAGCTCTGTACAAGATAACATATCTGCTCTGTAAAAAATGAGTAACTAAATGCGCTAATTCACAATAATATTGTGAATAAAGAAAAATCTGACAAGGCCATCATTATGCAAATATTTACCGCACAGCTAACTCTCCCTACCAATTACCTTTATGGTGATTTTTTTGCCTTTCATCTGAGAGATCAACACAATGTCGCGGAAATAGTGGAAGAAAACACATTACACAAGGGCATAATATGGCAACAACATGCAACAAAAATGACATTGGAGCTTCAAAAGCAACACGCAACGATTTCATTAGCAATTGACTCCCCATCTATCATTATCAATGAACCAGACCTATTAACGCTGGCACAGCATGTACTCGGCTTAAAACAGAATATTGATGAGTTCGAAAAACACTACCTTGAAACTCCAGTACTTGGTCAGCTCATTGGAAAGCAAAGAGGATTAAGGATTTATCAATCTGCCAGCGCATTTGAAGCGTTAGTTTGGGCTATTATAGGCCAACAAATTAGTGTTCATGCGGCTATCGCCATTCGTCGGCGCTTTATCCAAGCGGTAGGAATTCAGCACACTTCAGGTATTTGGTGTTTCCCCGACACTCCACAAATCAAGTTAGTTGATGACGAGACCCTGCGACAAACGGGCTTTTCAAACGGTAAAATTATCGCCCTCAGAGCCCTTTGTGAAGCCATCGAAAATCAACAAATTGATTTATCACAGCAGGTTACTCACTCCAATGCGAATCAAATAACTGAGCAATTATTACAAATCAAAGGTATTGGCCCTTGGACTGTAAGCTATGCTTTACTACGAGGATTCAATTACTTAGATGGCTCATTACATGGGGATGTAGCGGTAAGACGTAATCTACAAACATTGCTCGCGAAATCAGAACAGCCTACCGCCAAAGAAACGGAAAAATGGTTGGAGCAATTCTCCCCATGGCGCGCACTGGTTGCCGCCCATTTGTGGCGTAGTCAGTCAGCCGCAGGATATTGATAAATAAAAAAACCCAATCCATCTGAATTGGGCTTTCCCGCTATTCACAATAATGACTTAACGTAGCCAGTTTGTTTTCACTAATTGAACGACTTCATCACCGCGACCACTCATAATCGCTTTTAACATATATAGGCTAAAGCCTTTTGCTTCTTGTGCTGCGATTTCTGGCGGCATAGACAGCTCTTGTTTAGCAGTCAAGACATCAACCACCACTGGCCCATCATGGGCAAAAGCTTCTTTTAATGCACCGTCTAGATCTTCACTTTTTTCAACCCGGATGCCTTTGATACCCGCGGCATTCGCAATCGCTGCAAAGTTAGGGTTCTGTAAATCCGTTCCCGCTGTCAAGAAACCTGCCACTTTCATTTCCATGGCCACAAAACCAAGTACGCCATTGTTATGAATGATGATTTTTACTGGTAATTGCATTTGGGAAAGAGAGATAAAATCTCCCATTAACATACTGAAACCACCATCACCGCACATGGCAACCACTTGGCGTTTTTTATCAACGGCCTGCGCACCAATAGCTTGTGGCATCGCATTCGCCATTGACCCGTGGTTAAAAGAGCCAATTAAACGGCGTTTACCGTTCATTTTCAAGTAGCGTGCAGCCCATACTGTCGGGGTTCCAACGTCACAAGTGAAAATCGCATCATCCGCAGCTAATTCACTAATTTTTGTTGCAAGATACTGAGGATGTATTAACCCTTCATGACCCGGTTTAGCGAGATCATCTAACCCTTTTCGAGCCTCTTCATAATGTTTTAAAGCGCCATCAAGGTGTTTTGTATCCTGCTTAGCCTGTAAATGTGGCTGTAATGCATCCAATGTCGCTTTAATATCACCAATCAGCCCCATATCAATATGGCAGTGGGAGCCCAGGCTGCCTGCATTAATATCAACCTGAATGATTTTAGCTTCACTTGGGTAGAAAGGGCGGTATGGAAATTGTGTCCCTAACAAAACAACTGTATCTGCGTTCATCATTGCGTGGTAACCTGATGAAAAACCGATTAAACCTGTCATTCCGACGCTGTATGGGTTATCCCATTCAATATGTTCTTTACCACGTAACGCGTGTACTACCGGCGCTTTTAGGGTTTCTGCTAGCTTAACCACTTCATCATGGGCACCTGCGCAGCCATTACCACAGAATAGCGTGATATTCTTAGACTGATTCAGCAGTTCGGCGAGTTTTTCGATTTCACTTCGCTGAGGCATAATCAGTGGCGCTTGCGGCTGATACCATGTCTCTTTCGCTGACTCTGGCGCATCTTTTAGTGCAATATCACCCGGTATCACAACGACTGATACCCCTTTATTCAGAATCGCTTTACGCATAGCGATACCAAGAACTTGTGGAATTTGCTCTGGATTAGAGACCATTTCACAGTAATGGCTGCATTCACGGAATAATTCAGTTGGGTGAGTTTCTTGGAAATAATTACTACCAATTTCGCTGGATGGGATATGAGCAGCAATCGCCAATACGGGTACGCGATTACGGTGGCAATCATACAACCCATTAATAAGATGCATATTTCCTGGCCCGCAAGAGCCTGCACATACGGCTAAATTACCGGTTAGCTGAGCTTCTGAACCCGCAGCAAAGGCAGCCACTTCCTCATGACGAGTTCCTAGCCACTCAATAGCGCCTTGACGACGTAAGCTGTCGGTTAAGCCATTTAACGAGTCTCCTGTAACGCCCCAAATACGTTTAACACCTGCATTATCAAGTACTTTTGCAATATAGGATGCAACACTCTGTTTTTTCATAATGGCACTCTTTTAAGTCGGATGTGATACCCTTGATATCTTGCAGTACAAAATATGAAGGGTATTTTTAGATGCATAACAACATTCAAAGTAGAATTTTGTCATACTCGCTTATATCAAACCCAATATCGACAATAGATTGATTGTAACTAAGTAAATTCCTCATTCCTACTCATCAAATTAAATATAAAATAGAACAGCATAATCCACCGTTATTATCAAAAGAAGAGGATAGCAACAAGATAAATAAATAGACGAGTTATTAATAGCTTAAGCAAAACAAGAGCATCGTAAAAGGATGGGGTTATCTTCATATATTCTTCATCGCAACAATACCATTATTTCGACCATATTAAATTGCTAACCTTATATATTTATGACAGGCTAAAACTCACCTATAAAAATGTATTAAATTGATTTTAAACAATTTATTTTTACCTACTCCTTTACTGAGTATCTATTTTTTCAATTATTCAGTTCAATCGTTATATTACTAACACAAAATCCTATCAAAGCATATGTATTAGTATAAAACACCTATATTTTACATTTGTTCGATATTAATGTAGTGTTAGTACTGTATTTTTTAACTCAAGGTGGCTTTTTTGCTGTATTTACAACACAAACACTCTCATTATTCTACCCACGACGTACCTATTTTAGCCTGGTATTTCAGCGCGACATAAAAACACTAAAAACTTATCTATTACGTAAACAACGTCTATTCTAAATAATAAGGTTTGATATTTTACCGATGTATGAAAACCCACATCTTAAATGCTGTTGTTTCGGTTATTGAAATTAAAATAAGAGGATGGTTTCATGAGATTCAAGAAGAAAAAAGAAAAACCGTTAAATATTAGTGATATTACTATTATTGATGACGGTAAACTCAAAAAAGCAATTACCGCGGCTTCGCTGGGTAATGCGATGGAATGGTTTGATTTTGGGGTATATGGTTTCTTAGCCTATGTTCTCGGTCAGGTTTTCTTTCCGGACGCATCACCGAGCGTACAGATGATTGCCGCATTAGCCACTTTCTCCGTGCCTTTCTTAGTTAGGCCATTAGGGGGGGTCGTTTTTGGTATCTTAGGTGACAAATACGGCCGTCAAAAAGTCCTTTCGATGACAATTATCATCATGGCAGTCAGTACCTTCTGTATTGGTTTGATTCCATCCTATGAGAGCATCGGTATCTGGGCCCCCATTCTGTTATTAATTGCTAAGTTAGCTCAAGGTTTCTCGGTAGGTGGTGAATATTCTGGTGCAGCAATCTTTGTTGCTGAATACTCACCAGACCGTAAACGTGGCTTTATGGGAAGTTGGTTAGACTTTGGCTCTATCGCCGGTTTTGTCTTAGGTGCGGGTGTCGTAGTACTAATTTCCAGTATCGTTGGGGAAGCTAACTTCCATGATTGGGGCTGGAGAATTCCGTTCTTCTTAGCGTTACCGTTAGGGATCATCGGGTTATATCTACGTCATTCACTGGAAGAAACTCCTGCGTTCCAACAACATGTTGAATCGTTAGAAAAACAAGATAAAGCCAATATTCAAAATCCACCAAAAATCTCAGTACGTGAAGTGGCGACTAAGTATTGGAAAAGCTTGATGATTTGTGTTGGCTTGGTTATCGCAACCAATGTGACTTACTATATGTTGCTGACCTACATGCCAAGTTACTTATCACACAACCTGAATTATTCTACTGACCATGGTGTGCTAATTATTATTGCAATTATGATTGGTATGTTATTTGTTCAACCGATTATCGGTTTAACCAGTGATAAAATTGGTCGTCGCCCATTTGTCATTACCGGTAGCGTAGGGCTGATTTTATTGGCATACCCTGCGTTTATGTTAATCAACAGTGGTTCTGTTGGCTTAATTTTCCTGGGTTTATTGATTTTAGCGGTGCTGTTGAACTGTTTTACAGGGGTTATGGCGTCTATTTTACCCGCGATTTTCCCAACTCATATTCGTTACAGTGCGTTAGCTATTGCCTTTAATATTTCAGTATTAATTGCCGGTGCGACACCGACTGTTGCGGCATGGTTGGTCGAATCAACTACTGACTTATACATGCCAGCGTATTACTTAATCGTGATTGCTTTAATTGGTTTATATACGGGTATCAGAATGCCAGAAACGGCGAATAAACCATTACGCGGGGCAACACCTGCTGCATCAGATAAAGCCGAGGCAAAAGAAATTCTTAGCGAGCACTTTGACAATATTGAACAAAAAGTTGAAGATATTGACGAACAAATTGCTGAACTTGAGAAAAAACGCCAATCCTTAATCAATCAGCATCCTAAATTAGATTAAATATAATAGGGCCGTTTACCGGCCCTTTGTTTTGACTTCAACGAAAATGTTAACCGAGGAGGGAGGCGATGGCAGCCAAACAAGTTTGTCATCTTATCTGGTTTCGCAATGACCTACGGGTCACTGATAACAAAGCACTTTCCTCCGCCTGCGCAGACCCAGATGCGCAAGTTATCGCCCTATTTACTGCCACCTCTGAGCAATGGCAACAACATGATATGGCTGAGCGGCAAATTTCATTCATTCACCAGAATCTTGTTGAACTACAGAATTCACTTGCTGAGCTTGGTATTCCACTGGTTTGTCAAACTGAGGCGAATTTTGCTGATGCGGCACAATGGGTACTCGATTACGCAAAGACGCAGCAGGCTGATGCCTTGTTTTTTAATCGGCAATACGAGTGGAACGAAAAACAACGGGATGAATGGTTAATCAATCAACCTCATGGGTTGCATATCCATGCTTTTGACGATTACTTATTACTTCCCCCGGGTTCCGTCACGAATCAAAAAGGGGAGATGTATCAAGTCTATACCCCTTTTCGCCGAGCTTTCATCACCCAACTTACCGTGACAGATTGTCGTTCACTGCGTGCCCCAGAAAAACGAGCGGTCGCCATCAACATTGATAAGACTTTACCGTTATTTCCGCATCAACCCATTGAAGACTCACCACAATTTCCTGCTGGTGAAAAATCTGCTTTAACGCGACTCAGGCAGTTTTGTTCCCAGAAAGTCGCCGGTTATAAAAACGATAGAGATATTCCTTCTATTGTTGGTACCAGCCAATTATCACCTTACCTCGCGATGGGGGTGCTGTCCCCTCGCCAATGCTTCAACCGATTACAAGCAGAAAATCCCCAAGTGTTGGATTACCCAGATAGCGGGGCATTCACTTGGTTAAATGAGTTAATTTGGCGTGAATTTTATTCGCATCTTTTAGTGGCGTTCCCACGCCTATGTCGCCATCAGCCATTTATTCAATGGACACAACACATTCACTGGAATGATTCTTCAACCGATTTTGCAGCATGGAAAACGGGACAAACGGGTTACCCAATAGTGGATGCCGCTATGCGCCAACTGAATACAACAGGTTGGATGCATAACCGTCTACGTATGATTGTGGCTAGCTTTTTAGTCAAAGACTTACTGATTGATTGGCGCAAAGGTGAAAAATACTTTATGAGCCAACTCCTTGATGGCAGTTTAGCCGCAAATAACGGCGGTTGGCAGTGGTCAGCCTCTACTGGCGTTGACGCCTCCCCTTGGTTTCGTATCTTTAACCCAACCACTCAAGGGAAAAAGTTTGATGCGCAAGGGACTTTTATTCGCCATTGGTTACCCGAATTACAGCAAGTTCCCGATAAGTATATTCATACACCCCATGAATGGGCGGTGCTCAGCAGCACACCGATTAATTATCCAGAGCCGATTGTTGACCATAAACAAGCCCGTCTCGCCACTCTAGCGGCATTTGAAGCGGGTAAGCGTAATAGTTTGAAGCAATAAATCGTTTAAAATACGATAAATAGCAAAGTTATTATTTGCTTTAATAATTACTATAGCGCTTCAATCATAAGGAGCAGATATGAGCGTTATTTTACAAGTTGATTTTCCGTATCAGGGGCCATGGGGCGCAGAAATGACCGTGGCAATGGATGAATTAGCCAATTCAATCAACCAAGAACCTGGTTTTGTGTGGAAAATTTGGACAGAAAACCAACAAACTCAAAAAGCCGGGGGCGTTTATCTGTTTACCTCTGAAGCCTATGCCAAAGCATATCTACAAAAACACAGCGCACGCCTGAAATCTTTCGGTATCCCTGAAGTACGTGGTGAAATTTTTGCAGTCAATAAGGCGCTTAGCCAATTAAACCAAGCGCAGTTTATTGCCAACTAACCGCTTACTGACGTTGAAATTCACATAACCACATCTGAGGTAAATAAGCCATTGGCTTGTAAAGCAAAATGACTTTTTACCTCATCACAACAGGAAATGATTGAAAAATCACCTATTAGCTCAATAATTAATTCACACCGTATAATGGCTAATGAAAATCACCTACACGACGCTCCACCAGCGTTAAAATACTGTACAACGCCACAACGGTATCATCCTGATTAAACACTTGCACATCCCATTCAACAACACCGTTAGGTTTATCTTCAGCAAGTTTTTGTGTTTTTTTGATCTTTTTCTTGCACGTTAGGCGAACTTGTATGGTGTCTCCGATTTTCACCGGTTCAATAAAACGCAAACTTTCCATGCCATAATTGGCGATTACGGGCCCAACACCTGCATCAACAAATAACCCTGCGGCTGCTGAAACGACAAAATAGCCGTGCGCAATTCGTTCACCAAATAACGACTGTGCTGCGCCAATTTTATCGACGTGAACATAAAAATTATCACCGCTGAGACAAGCAAAATTAGCAATATCGGCCTCTGTAACGGTACGCCTTGCAGTCAGTAATGTGTCGCCAATCGCTAAGTCTTCAAAATGCTTACGGAATGGATGAACCACATCAGCGATAGTGTCTGCCCCGCGAATCCATTGCTTGGTAATGGCTGTTAGCATCGAAGGGCTACCTTGGATGGCAGTACGCTGCATATAGTGTTTGACAGCTCTCAACCCACCGAGCTCCTCACCACCACCTGCACGACCTGGGCCGCCGTGTACTAGTAACGGAAGCGGAGAACCGTGGCCTGTAGACTCCGCGGCGGATGCTTCGTTTAAAATTAGCATCCGCCCATGTGCCCGCGCACTCGCACGAATGACCGTTTGCGCGACTTGTGCATCAGCAGTGACTAAAGTCCCCGCAAGACTACCTCCACCTAAAATCGCCAACTGCACCGCCTGTTCGATATTCTCATAGCTCATTAACGTGGCGACTGGACCAAAAGCCTCGATTTCATGTACTGCTGTAGATTTAAAAGGCTCAGCACAATACAACAACGTTGGTGGATAAAAAGCCCCATGTTGGCTATCTGCACCAATCACATCCAGCTTCTCGAATTGCCCACCACATAAGACATCACAGCCATGATCACATAAATAATTTACTTTCTCTTGTACGTCTTGGCGCTGTTCTAAGTTAATCAGTGCCCCCATTCTGACCCCTTCAACCGCAGGGTCGCCCACTGTTGTGGCAGATAAACGTTTCAATAACGCCTGCTTCACATTTTCGAGCTGGTTTTTCGGCACAATAATGCGACGAATCGCGGTACACTTCTGTCCCGCTTTCGCTGTCATTTCACGAACGACTTCTTTAATGAATAAAGCAAATTCAGGCTGTTCTGGCTGGACGTCATCACCTAAAATTGCACAATTCAGTGAATCCGCTTCCATTGTAAAAGGCACTGATTTGGCAATGATACGTGGATGCGATTTTAGTTTTTGCCCTGTACTAGCCGACCCTGTAAAAGTCACCACATCTTCAAAATCGAGGTGTTCAAACATATCGCCAACACCACCGCAAACCAGTTGAATTGCGCCATCAGGTACCAGGCCGCTATCCACCATTAACTTCACCATCGCCTGTGTTAACTGTGCTGAGGCGGTTGCTGGTTTGATAATAGCAGGCATGCCAGCAAGCCACGTTGGTGCCAATTTTTCTAACATACCCCAGCACGGGAAGTTAAATGCATTAATGTGCAAGGCAACGCCACGGCGAGATGTTAAAATGTGATGCCCAATAAATTGCCCTTGTTTCGATAATGGGATCATTTCATCTTCAGGCCAAATCGTGTCATCTGGTAGCTCACGGTTAGCGAGCCCCGAATAAGAAAACAATGTGGCAATTCCCCCTTCAATATCCACCCAGCTATCCGCTTTGGTTGCGCCAGTTTGTGCCGAAATCGCATATAACTGCGCTTTATGTTCCAGTAGATATTTTGCTAGGGCCTTAAGCATTTGCCCGCGTTGCTGGAATGTCATCGCTGACAATATTTCGCCCCCCACTTGGCGACCATATTGCAAACTTTCAGCTAACGGCAACCCTTCAGTCGTCACCGTATATAAGGTTTCATTCGTTAGTGCATGATGAATTTTTCGCCCTTCGCCCTCACCTTGCACCCATTTCCCCATAATATAACTTGTTAAATGCTGCATATTCCTCTCCAGAAATAAAAAACATCAATTAAAATCAGATAACAAATATGTATCATAAAAATAAGCATAGACGCCAATTTAAATTTAACAAATTAAGAACAACTTTGTCTTAAATACCCACTCCCATAAAAACCACACAAAAATAATCAACACCAATTCATTGTTTTTATTTGAATTTAATTTATTGATTGTGAAGTGCATCGCAAAACAAGGTTAATGAATATTGATCTTTATGTTAACAATTACTAGCATTTATGTTAAATAAACATGATTCATTATTTTAATAAAAAATTACATTAACGAATCACTTAATGGAAAGATCAATGAGCGAGCATAATCAGGCTAACTTCGAAGCCAAAATCGAAGCAGATATTTCCATCGAGCCCAAGGACTGGATGCCCGATGCGTATCGGCAAAACCTTATCCGCCAAATTGGTCAGCATGCCCATTCAGAAGTCGTCGGCATGCTACCAGAAGCGAATTGGCTGACACGAGCACCGACACTCCGCCGTAAAGCGATTTTACTGGCCAAAATTCAAGATGAAGCAGGCCATGGTTTATACCTCTATAGCGCTGCCGAAACCCTTGGTTGCTCTCGTCAAGATATCTACCAAAAGCTACTTGATGAAAAAATGAAATATTCCTCCATTTTTAACTACCCGACATTAAGTTGGGCAGACGTAGGAGTGATTGGATGGCTTGTCGATGGAGCGGCAATTGTGAACCAAGTTGCATTGTGCCGTGCCTCTTATGGCCCTTATGCACGAGCAATGGTGAAAATCTGTAAAGAAGAAAGTTTTCACCAACGCCAAGGTTATGAAGCTGTTATGGCACTTGCAGAAGGCACCGATGAGCAAAAAGCGATGCTGCAAGATGCGATAAACCGCTTTTGGTGGCCCGTTCTCACGATGTTCGGCCCCAATGATTCGGACTCCCCGCACAGCGCTCAAAGCATGGCTTGGAAAATCAAACGCTTCAGTAATGATGAGCTACGGCAAAAGTTTGTTGATAACACCGTTCCGCAAGTGGAAGCGTTAGGTATGACGATCCCTGACCCTGATCTAGTTTGGGATGAAGAACTTGGTCATTACCGCTTTGGTGAAATCGACTGGGAAGAGTTTTATCAAGTTATTAAAGGCAATGGCATTTGTAATCACGAGCGCCTTAGCGCTAAGCGCAAAGGGTGGGAAGACGGCGCATGGGTACGTGAAGGTGCAATGGCACATAGCCGCAAACAAAAATCCGTTAAAACGGCGGCTTAATCACTGACCATTTTACAAAAAGGAAAACACCATGAGCAATCAAGATTGGCCTTTATATGAAGTTTTTGTCCGTAGTAAGCAAGGGCTTGCGCATCGTCATGTCGGCAGTTTACATGCGGCTGATGACCAAATGGCACTGGAGAATGCCCGCGATGCATATACAAGGCGTAGCGAAGGCTGCTCAATTTGGGTGGTGAAGGCCGCACATTTAATTGCCTCACAGCCCGAAGATAAAAGCACCTTCTTCGACCCTGCGGATACCAAAGTCTATCGTCACCCAACCTTCTATACCATCCCTGATGGTATCAAAAACATGTAAGGAGCTTGCCATGAACCAACAAGAACAGCTCCACCATTACACATTACGACTTGGCGATACCCCCTTAATTTTAGCGCAGCGCCTGTGCGAATGGTGCGGCCATGCCCCTGAGCTCGAAATTGACCTTGCGTTATCCAATATCGGCTTAGATTTGCTAGGGCAAGCGCGTAACTTTTTGAACTATGCCGCGCAATTAAAAGGAACTGAGTGCGATGAAGACACCCTTGCTTTTTTGCGCGATGAACGAGAATTCAGCAATTTATTACTGGTTGAGCAACCCAACAATGGCTTTGATGACACTTTAGTGCGCCAATTTTTTATGGATGCTTATCATGTTCCATTATATGAAGCGCTAATTCATAGCCGTGATGAACAACTGTCTGCCATTGCTGAGAAATCCCTCAAAGAAGCCGTTTATCACTTGCGTTTTAGCCGTGGTTGGATGATCCGTTTAGGGGATGGCAGTGAAGAAAGTCATCAACGAATCCAACGTTCAGTCAATGAGTTATGGCGTTTTACTGGCGAACTTTTCCATGCTGATGACGTTGAAATCGCACTTAGCGAATTAGGCATCGCCATTGACCCACGTTCTTTACAAGCCGCATGGTTAAACACCATTAACGAAACATTCACTGAAGCGACCCTCACTGTGCCGGAGAAAAAAGCGTATCGCTTAGGCGGCAAGCAAGGCAGCCATACTGAACATTTGGGCTTGTTATTAACACAATTGCAGTTTGTGCAACGCGCTTACCCGAACTGCCAGTGGTGATGCTATGGAACAGAGACTGCAACATTGCGAACTTCAATCGCCCCAGGTTCACCAGATCTGGCAACAGCTCCACCAAATACCCGATCCTGAACTACCCGCACTCTCTATTACTGATCTTGGCATGATCCGCAATGTGCTACCTGCGGCTCAGGGTTGGAAAGTTATTTTTACACCTACCTATTCAGGTTGCCCAGCAACTGAATTTTTACTCAATGAAATTAAAACTGTTCTCGGTAATGCGGGTTTTCCAAATATCGATATCGAAATTCTGTTAACCCCAGCGTGGACAACAGATTGGATGAACCAAGATGCAAAAAGACGCTTGCGTGAATTCGGTATCGCACCACCACAAGGTACGTCCTGCGAGCACCCAGAACACAAAGGTGCGGTTCATTGCCCACGTTGTGACAGCGAGCAGACCGAAAAAATTAGTGAATTTGGTTCCACTGCATGCAAGGCATTGTATCGATGCACTGAATGCTTAGAACCGTTTGATTACTTTAAATGTATTTAGGGGCACCTATATGACTGTATTTCATCGTTTAAGTATTGCTGCCATTGAGCGTGACACCCCTGATGCTGTCGCCATTACTTTTAACGTACCCGATGCATTACGAGAGCAATATCATTACCGCCCGGGGCAACACCTCACATTAAAAGCCTCTATTAATGGTGAAAACCTACGTCGCTGTTATTCCATTTGCAGCTCACCGGATGAAAACACGCTAAAAATTGGGGTGAAAGCCATTTACGAGGGGCGTTTCTCTAATTTCGTTAACCAAGAGCTACAAGTTGGCGATAGCCTTGATGTGATGGTTCCGCAAGGGCAATTTGGCTACCAGCCAGATGCAGATAACCACGCACACTACCTTGCCGTCGCTGCTGGCTCTGGGATCACACCATTGCTCTCCATTATTAAAGCCACATTACAAACTGAACCCAAAAGCAGTTTTGTGTTGATTTATGGTAATCGAAATAGCCGCTCAGTGATGTTTAAAGAAAGCATTGCAGACCTAAAAAACCGTTTTGCAACACGTTTCCAAGTTCTCTACCTATTCAGCCAAGAACAGCAAGATAGCGAACTACTCAGCGGCAGGATTAGCCAACAACAGCTCAGCGCCTTAAATAACACCTTATTAAATTTTAAACAATTTAACCGAGCGTTTATTTGTGGGCCCGACAGCATGATGGATGAGGTGCATGACACTTTAGTCGGCTATGGCATGCCAAAGGAATATGTTCACACCGAGCGTTTCAATACTTCAGGCGCTAAATTCAAACCCGCAACAGCTATAACTAGCGAAACACGTCAAGTCAGTATTCACCTTGATGGCAGAACGATGGATATCGCCATGGATAGCCAAGACGACAGTATTTTGGATGCCGCACTGCGCCAAGGTGCGGATTTGCCCTACGCCTGTAAAGGGGGCGTTTGCGCAACCTGCAAATGTAAATTGCGCTCTGGTGAAGTGGAAATGGGGGTCAATTACAGCCTCGAGCCCGACCAAATCGCTGCGGGGTACATTCTTAGCTGCCAAGCGTGGCCAAAAGGCGATGGTGTTGTTTTAGACTTTGACGTGTAGGAGCTGTAATGGAAAACCACTGGATTTTGTCACAACAACATAACCGCGTTTTGACACTCACGTTAAACCGACCTGAAGTGCGTAATGCCCTGAGCACCGCCTGCTTAGAGTTGCTCGTTCAGCACCTCGAACAAGCACAAATAAATGATGAGGTCGGTGCGATTGTAATCACCGGAAATCCACGTTTTTTCGCAGCCGGTGCCGACCTTAAAGAACTACAGCAACAAACCGTTGCGAATGCGATCACCGATAAACGCCCACAAGTTTGGCGCAGGTTATCCATGATATCAAAACCTATTATTACTGCTGCAAATGGTTATGCACTAGGGGCAGGTTTTGAATTATTACTCGCCAGCGACATCATCATTGCCGGTGAGTCCGCTCGCTTCGGCTTACCCGAAATTACTCTGGGTTTAATGCCAGGTGCGGGAGGAACGCAGCGTTTAATCCGCGCGGTGGGCAAATCCCTTGCCATGCAAATGGTACTAACGGGTGAACCAATCAGTGCAAAACACGCGTTGCAAGCAGGGTTAATCAGTGAGATTTGTGTGGATGAATTGGTGGTAGAACGCGCCCAAAAACTGGCAGAGCGCATCGCGATGCATGCGCCTTTAGCGGTACAAGCCGCGAAAGCATCACTGGTGCATTCTCAAGAAAACCACCTTACTGAGGGGTTACAGCTTGAGCGCCAATATTTTGTGACTTTAGCGGGTACCAACGATCGACGTGAAGGGATCGAGGCATTCTTCGAAAAACGAAAACCCCAGTTTACAGGACAATAATCATGACCAATGAAGCAATGATCCTCACTACTTTAGAAAATGGGGTTCTCACCGTCACTCTCAACCGCCCCGATAGGCTGAATAGTTTTAACGATGAAATGCATCGTCAGCTCAGTGAAGCAATCAAAATAGCAGAACGCGATGAAACCGTACGCTGTTTAGTGATCACTGGCGCAGGCCGTGGATTTTGTGCCGGACAAGATCTGAATGATCGCAATGTGAGCGTGGGTAGTGAAGCTCCTGATCTCGGTTTCTCTGTTGAAACTTATTATAACCCCTTGATCCGTCGCCTAACCGCATTACCAAAACCAATCATTTGCGCGGTCAATGGTGTTGCAGCGGGTGCAGGAGCCGCCATTGCACTCGCTGGTGATATTGTCATTGCCGCAAAAAATGCCAGTTTTATTCAATCTTTTTGCCGCCTTGGCTTGGTTCCTGACTCAGGGGGGAGTTGGTTTTTACCTCAATTAGCAGGCCATGCACGGGCAATGGGGATGGCATTATTAGGCGATAAAATAAGTGCGGAGCAAGCATTACAGTGGGGAATGATTTGGCAAGTCACTGAAAATGAAGAACTCACTAATACCACTCAACAGCTTGCGCAACACCTTGCGACCCAACCCACTTATGGCTTAGGGCTTATCAAAAAAGCCATTTATGCCTCGGCAACTAACACTCTTGATGAGCAACTCAACCTTGAGCGCGACTTACAGCGCCTTGGCGGGAGAAGTGAAGATTATCGCGAAGGAGTTAGTGCTTTTTTAAATAAACGTGAACCACAGTTTAAAGGAAGATAATCATGACATTACCTTTGAATTTAGCCATCAATACCGTCGCCGTTATTGGCGCAGGCACTATGGGTATTGGTATTGCGCAAGTTGCCGCGAGCGCGGGTTTACGTGTCTTATTGTTTGATGTTAACCAAGAGGTTTTACGTCGCTCCCTTACCGAAATGACTCAACGGCTCAATAAGCGCGTGGAGCAAGGAAAAGCCCAAGCTGTAGCAACGAAAGAATTGCTTAACTGCATTAGCGTTGCGCAAAGTTTACCTGAGCTCTCAGAAGCACAATTGGTAATAGAAGCTGTTGCTGAAAAACTTGAGGTAAAGCAAACCATTTTCAGTGAACTTGAAGGCATTTGTAACGAAAAAACCATTTTTGCTAGTAATACTTCATCGTTATCAATTACCGCAATCGGTAGACAATTAACTCATCCAGAACGTCTTGCAGGATTACACTTTTTTAATCCCGCTCCCGTGATGAAATTGGTTGAAGTGATCCGCGGGCTAGAAACATCAGATACGGTGATAAAACAGCTAAAAGAATTGACGCTATCATTTGGAAAAGTGCCAGTGATTTGCCGTTCCACCCCTGGTTTTATTGTCAACCGTGTGGCTCGGCCTTTCTACGCAGAAACAATGCGTGCCCTTGAAGAACAAATTGCGTCCCCTGCCACATTAGACAGCGCCATACGTGACGCCGGTGGTTTCGCTATGGGGCCATTACAACTAACAGATTTAATTGGTCATGATGTGAACTATGCGGTGACTGAATCGGTATTTCAGGCCTTTGGGTATGACCCACGCTTTCAAACCTCATTAATGCAATTGGAATTAGTCCAAGCGGGTCATTTAGGCCGTAAATCGAAGCAAGGATTTTATCATTATGATGATAATAAACCCCAGCCTTTACCTTTAGTCGCAGAAAAAATTCACCTTGACCAGCCTCTAAACATAAAAGCTCATGGCGATTGGCAGATATTTCCTGAGTTTGCGCAGCTTTTAACTGAAAATGGGATCTCTCTCGAAGGATTAACACAACATTCCGAACAATTCCCAACACTTATTGTTAATGACGTTATTATTATGTTAACGAATGGTGAATTGGCGTCATCACATGCGCAAATACAAAAACAAGCGGTCGTACATTTTGATTTGTCAGCAAATTACCTTACAGCAAAAGCCATCACGATAAGCTGTGCAGCACAAAATAATACGCAGCAAAACCAACAAGCAATCGCATTTTTTCAATCATTAGGCAAACACGTGATTGTATTACCAGACTACCCTGCGCTGTTAACCATGAGAACGGTCGCGATGTTGTGCAATGAGGCATTAGATATCGTCAATAAGGGAATAGCAACTGCGTTAGATACCGATAATGCCATGTGTTTTGGTGTGAATTACCCCAAAGGCCCACTCGCTTGGGGGATGCAACTTGGCTGGCAACGCGTGCTGTCCGTACTTGAAAATTTAGCAGAGTTTTATGGTGACAGCCGTTATCGGCCAAACCCACTTTTAAGGCAATTAGCAGCCGGTTATCAATCTTTATCTTTCAAGGAGCAACCATGATTTCACTGCCAAACGATACGCTGGCCCAGCAATCAGCTCACATTATGTACCGTGATGATGCATGTGCAAAAGCTATGGGTATGTCCATTGAAAAAGTCGAAGAAGGCTTTGCGCAATTGAAGATGCCTATCACAGCACAAATGCTTAATGGCCATAAAACCTGCCACGGCGGACAATTATTTAGCCTTGCCGACACTGCATTTGCCTACGCCTGTAATAGCCAAGGGCATGCCGCTGTTGCCTCAATGTGTTCCATTGATTTTATTCGCCCCGGTTTTGAAGGTGACTTACTGACTGCCACTGCCACGATGAAACACCAAGGCAAACGTAATGGCTTATATGAAGTCAAGATAACTAACCAAGATGGCAAAACACTCGCTCTATTCCACGGTCGTTCTCATCGGTTAGGCCATCGTTTAACAGGAGAACAATCATGATAGATGCATTTATTTGTGATGGTGTCCGCACCCCAATTGGCCGCTACGGTGGCGCTTTATCACCATTACGTCCTGACGACCTTGCCACAGTACCATTAAAAGCCTTAATGGAAAGGCACCCACAACTCGATTGGTCATTAACTGACGACATCATTTTAGGTTGCGCAAACCAAGCAGGAGAAGACAACCGTAATGTGGCTCGCATGGCGGGGCTGTTATCCGGGCTCCCTGTTTCAGTTTCTGGTACCACCATTAACCGTCTATGTGGTTCCGGTTTGGATGCTATCGCATTAGCGGCAAGAAGCATCAAAGCAGGGGAATCTGGGCTCATGATTGCCGGAGGCGTCGAATCCATGAGCCGAGCGCCGTTTGTCATGGGCAAACAAGAATCTGCATTCTCACGCCAAGCGCAAGTATTTGATACCACTATTGGTTGGCGCTTTATCAACCCGTTAATGGAACAACAATTTTCTACAGATTCTATGCCAGAAACAGCTGAGAATGTGGCTGAAGCCTACCAAATTAGCCGTGAAGACCAAGATGCTTTTGCATTACGTAGCCAACAGCGCACTGAAACTGCAAAAGTTAACGGTATTTTTGCGCAAGAAATCATCCCTGTCACGGTTAAACAACGTAAAAATACATACGTCGTTAGTGAAGATGAGCATCCAAGAGCAGAAACGACATTTGAGCAATTACAAAAACTAAAAACCCCGTTTCGCGATAACGGGACTGTAACGGCAGGTAATGCTTCCGGTGTTAATGATGGAGCAGCCGCACTGATTATCGCATCCGGCACTATTGCCAAGCAGCAAGGGCTAACACCACGGGCTCGTATCATCGCTACAGCCACTTGTGGAGTCGAACCCAGATTGATGGGGATCGGCCCACTTCCTGCCTCGCAAAAAGTATTAAAAATGGCAGGGCTCACCATCGAACAAATGGATGTTATTGAACTAAACGAAGCCTTTGCCGCACAAGCACTCGCCGTTTTAAGGGGGCTTGGTTTACCTGATGATGCCCCGCATGTTAACCCCAATGGCGGTGCTATTTCCTTAGGACACCCTCTAGGTATGAGTGGTGCAAGACTGGCTATTGCTGCGATTAATGAACTTCATCGGAAACAAGGTCGTTATGCGCTCTGCACTATGTGTATTGGTGTTGGGCAAGGCATAGCAATGATTATTGAACGAGTCTGAACAACGTCTTAATACAAATAAAAACAGCCTGAAAACCCGACACCTGCTCAGGCAAATACCAGAAACGTCATTTATTCACGTGAACTGGTGAACATAATAATTATGAGGACAGGCAATTATGAGCAATATACAAGATAGCATCGACCCAATTGAATTTGCATCGCGGGATGAGATCGAGTCTTTACAGTACTCTAGAATGAAGTGGACACTCACTCACGCCTATGAAAACGTCCCCATGTATCGAAAAAAATTCGATGACGCAGGGGTACACCCTGATGATTTCAAACAACTGAGTGATATCGAAAAATTCCCTTACACGACTAAACAAGATTTACGTGAAAACTACCCATTTAGCACCTTTGCCGTGCCAATGGACCAAATCATCCGCATTCACGCCTCTTCGGGAACGACTGGGCGCCCAACAGTGGTGGGTTACACCCAACGAGATATCGATAACTGGGCTGACCTGATCGCACGTAGTTTACGTTCTGCGGGCACTGTCCGAGGCGATAAAGTCCATGTTGCTTACGGCTATGGTTTATTCACCGGAGGCCTAGGCGCTCATTATGGCGCGGAACGCCTAGGGGCTGCAGTGATCCCTATGTCTGGTGGGCAAACTGAAAAACAAGCGCAACTGATCGCTGATTTCAAACCCGATGTGATCATGGTGACGCCATCTTACTGCCTGAGTATTATTGATGAGCTTGAAAAAATCATGGGTGGAGACGCTAGTAAGTGCTCACTTAGATTGGGTGTCTTTGGCGCTGAACCTTGGACAGAATCCCTCAGAACAGAAATTGAAACCCGCCTTGGTATTAAGGCATTGGACATTTACGGTTTATCTGAAGTCATGGGGCCTGGTGTCGCTATGGAGTGTGCAGACTCAGGAGAGAGTGGCCCAACTATCTGGGAAGACCATTTTTATCCCGAAATTATTTCCCCCAATACCTTAAAAACCTTGGGAGCGGGTGAACATGGTGAGTTAGTGTTTACTACCCTGACAAAAGAAGCTATGCCTGTGATTCGTTACCGAACTCGCGACCTCACCCACCTTATGCAGGGGGTAAATCGTAATATGCGTCGAATTGGTAAAATCACCGGTCGTTCAGATGACATGATGATTATTCGTGGCGTGAATGTGTTCCCTTCTCAGATTGAAGAACAAATTATGCAATTTAAGGAGCTTTCTCCCCACTATCAATTAGAGATTGGTCGCCAAGGCAATATGGACAACTTATCTGTCCGTGTTGAGCTCAAGCACCCTGAACAACTCACTTATGATGAACGCTGTAATATCTGCCACCATTTAAAGCACCGAATCAAATCGATGGTGGGTATTAGCACCCGTATTAGTATTGTAAATTGCGGCGATATCCCACGTTCTCAAGGCAAAGCCGAACGGGTAATTGATACTAGAATTGCGATTTAATTCAAATTATTAAGGCATATTGAGATGAACTACTCTGATATGCCTTAATCTCTGAGAAAGTGTTCAAAACAGGTAATGGAAGACAACCTTTAAATTTATGTCTACTATTCAGTAAGCCTTCTGATACATAAATTTTATAGATGAAATATAAATGGAAAATAAACTTAGCCAATTCATACAACATGCAATAGCAAGCCAGCCCATTAGTGGTACGTCTCTCATTAGCTCACTCTATGGTGATGCTTTGCACCATCGTGGTGGTGAAGTGTGGCTAGGAAGCTTAACTAAGCTGTTAGAACCGATGGGCTTTACTGACCGCTTTGTTCGAACCTCCGTTTTCCGTTTACAAAAAGAAGGTTGGCTCGATGTAGAAAAAATCGGCCGTCGCAGCTATTACCGCATTTCTGAGCGCGGACAAAGTCGATTTCGCCGTGCAGAAAATAAAATTTACCTCGCAGGGCAGCCTGATTGGGATGGAAAGTGGGACTTACTACTCCTCGAAGCGGCTGATAAAGACGAAAAAATTAGGCTAAAAAAGGAACTGAGTTGGCTCGGTTTCGGGCAATTTAACACGTCACTCATGGCGGCACCAAGCTGTGCGCAAAGTGATGTACCAACACTACTTAATGAACTCAATGCTACGGAAAATGCCATTTATTTTCATGCCGATTACCCCTATAGCCGCTCAGAAAAAAACCTCAAAGAACTGGTTTCACACGCTTGGTCTTTGCAAGAAATTTCAGAGCATTATCATCAGTTCATTTCCTTATTTAGGCCACTTGCATTACTTCTTAAAGAAAATACTGACGCACAAATTTCCCCTGAACACTGCTTTCAGCTACGTTTGTTACTGATCCACTTCTACCGCCGTGTCACGCTTAAAGACCCGTTATTACCTGATGAACTCCTTCCTACACAATGGGAAGGCCATATTGCTCGCCATCTTTGCACCAATATTTATCAACGCATTGATCAAGCGGCAACCCAATATGTTTCTGAACAGTGCGAAACGACGGTTGGCGAACTACCTCAGCCATCCAGCGCTTATTATCGCCGCTTTGGTGGAGTACTCAGAGATATAGCCGCCTAAATACACATTACAGGAGCCTGTATGCCTTTTTATCAAATCGATGGTATTACGCCCGTCGTAAGCCCTGAAAGTTTTGTGCACCCTACTGCTGTGGTGATTGGTGATGTTATTATTGGCAAAAATGTCTATATTGGCCCAAACGCCAGCTTACGTGGGGACTTTGGTCGCTTGATCATTAAAGATGGTGCCAATGTGCAAGATAATTGTGTCATGCACGGTTTCCCGCAATATGAAACGATCGTCGAGGAAAATGGGCACATTGGTCATGGGGCAATTTTGCATGGCTGCCATATCAAACGTAATGCGCTAGTCGGGATGAATAGTGTAATTATGGATGGAGCCGTAATTGGCGAAAATTCCATAGTGGGCGCATGCGCATTCGTCAAAGCTGAAGCTATCTTTCCAGAAAATAGTTTAATTGTCGGCACTCCAGCCAAAGTCTTGCGCGCTTTATCAGACAAAGAAATTGCGTGGAAAACCAGCGGAACTAAAGATTATCAAAACTTAGTCACACGCTGCTTAAACACCTTTAAAGAAGTCGAACCACTCAAAGAAATCGAAACGAACCGACCCACTCTAAGTTTCGAGAATGTTATCCCTAAATCCCAGTTATAAGCTAGATGGGGCTAAAATACGTAGCCCCATCCATTAATTATTTCGCATTACTGCCAAATGGTGGCTTAGCAAACCAAACGGTAATAATCAGCGCAATAAATACCCAACCGCATAACCAGAAAATCTCATTTGCAGCAATAATTAACCCTTGGCTAGTAATTTGCTGGGCAATGAAACCGGAAGTCTGTTCGGTACTCAGCCCATGAGCGGCCATTTCTTGATACATCCCTAAAGATTCAGGATTGTAATCGGTAATAAATTCCGTTAATTGGCTATGATGCACGGCTTCTCTATCACTCCACAGAGTTGTGGTAATGGAAGTCCCTATTGAACCCGCTAAGGTACGGAAGAAGTTAGCTAAACTCGACGCGGAAGCGAGTTTTTCCGGCGGTAAACCTGAAAGTGTCAATGTAGTCAGTGGCATAAAGAAACAAGCCACAGCCATCCCTTGTACCAATTGTGGCCAAACCACAGCAGAAAAGCCCATACTCGGTTCAAAAGTATATGCACGCCAGAAGAAGCAAATTGCATAGAATACAAAGCTAAAGGTCACTATCCAGCGAATATCGAGAAAATCGGATAGTTTTGCCACTGGAGCCGAGAACAACACAGGCAATAAGCCAATGGGTGCCAATGCGAGCCCTGCCCATGTTGCCGTATAGCCATAAACTTCCTGTAAAAGTTGCGGCAACAAGACAATAGCACCGAAATAGGCCATATATGCCAAGCTGACAGAAATCGTTCCGATGGTAAAATTGCGCGATTTAAATAACGATAATTCGACAATTGGGTTTTTATCTGTGAGTTCCCAAATAACGAGGAATACCAACGCAATCGCTGAAACAACGGCTAAGATAACAATTTCATTAGACGCCAACCATCCCAGTTCCTTACCTTTGTCGAGCAGAACTTGTAAGCAACCAACTCCCACAGAAAGTAGTGCCAAACCAATCACATTGAATGGCACTTTCACAACCGTCGACTCCATCCCTTTTAGGATAATAGAGCCGACAATAATGACGAAAATGCCTAAAGGCACATTCATAAAGAATATCCAGCCCCAATGGAAGTTATCACTAATATAACCACCAAAAATAGGACCGAATACTGGGGCTAAAATAATCGTCATCGACCAAAATGCTAACGCCATATTTTGCATTTTTGGCGGATAGCAGCGCATGATAAGGCTTTGTGAAAGCGGGATCACCGGCCCTGCAACGGCGCCTTGCAATACGCGGTATAAAATTAGCATACCCAGGCTATCGGAAAAGCCACAAAGCAATGAAAATAAGGTGAAAAGCGCTGTTGCCCATAAGAAAACACGGATTTCACCGAAGCGCTTCGCTAAGTAACCTGAAATCGCAATTGAAATTGCATTCGATACGCCAAACGAGGTAATTACCCATGTTCCTTGTGACATGGAAACCCCGAGGTTTCCCGCAATCGTCGGGATAGCCACGTTAGCAATCGTGGAATCAAGCACCTGCATGAAGGTCGCAAGGGACAACGCAATGGTTGCCCATACCAGTTTTGCACCCTTAAGTGGTTGAATATCTGCCACAACGGCTCCTTTCAAGCTAGTCTGCGTTATCGCTGATAATAGTGTCGATGATGTGGTCGACATCACTTAAGTTTAAGACCAACACATCACTTTCAAATGCAGGTGCTGTACGCTGAACTTCCGCTAAAACAGGGCCATTCTGGTCTTTAATATCGATGGTGACATTCATGGATAACCCAATGCGTAATGGGTGCTTCGCCACCTGCTCAGGGTCTAATTCAACGCGTACAGGCAAGCGCTGTACGACTTTAATCCAGTTCCCTGTCGCGTTTTGGGCGGGTAATAATGAGAAAGCACTGCCGGTTCCCATATCAAGCCCGACAACGGTACCGTTATAAACGATATCATCTCCGTAAAAATCACTGTTAATCGTCACGGGTTGCCCAATACGGACTTTTTCCAGTTGGGTTTCTTTGAAGTTTGCATCTACCCAAACAGGCTGGACAGGCACAATGGCCATTAAAGAGCTTTGTGGGCTGACTTGAGAACCGACTTGAACATTCCGCCGTGAAACATACCCCGTCATCGGGCTTTTAATTTCAGTACGTTGTAAGTTTATCCACGCACTGCGTACACTATCAGCCGCTTGCTGAATTGCTGGTTGTTTTTTAAGCTCCGTATTACGCAACAACGCACGGTTGGCATTATATTGTTGAATAGAAATATCCAGAGCTGCCTGAGCAAGTTGCACCGCTTCTTGGGAGTGCTGTAAGTCTTCCTTCGAAATGGTACCACTGCGGCCTAAAGCCACACGACGTTGATAATCTTTTTGAGCTTGCGCAAGTGTCACCCGGTTTTTTTGAATTTGTGCTTGATATTCATCACCATTGATATAGAGCTCTTTGGTTTTGCGCACGGTTGTTGCTAAATCATGTTTGGCTTGTTCGAATGCTAAGCGGGCGTTAGTTTTATCTAATACAACGAGTACATCACCCGCCTTTACCAAGTCGGTGTTTTCAAAGTTAACTTGAGTAACATTACCCGTTGTTTGCGCAACTATCGGGATTTGCAAGCCAGATACATAGGCATCATCGGTATATTCTTGAAAGCGTAAAACTAAAAACCAATAAGCACCGTAGGCTACAAATAATAGAATGATAATTATTGTGGCTATCACCATCCATATTGTTCTGCGTTTTTCATTCGTCGTTTTTTGATTATGTGTTTCTGAATGGGTATCTTGACTCATAATAACCCTCAAGTTCTGAAATCAATATTAATTCTTCCTATATATTTACGAACTATATGTAATAAAGCAATAGCTAATAATTTACAATCAAATTAATCCCAACAAAAAACCATTAATTCATTGATATGAAACAAGTAATTAAAGAGAATTAGAGTTCAACATTAGATTAATGCTTATTATCAAAACAATGAAATTCATTCTTAATTAGATTAACGATAAAAATTAATGAAATAGTTCAAATGATATTTATTATGATAAAAATTCCGTCACTCAATTATTGATATTCTTTTTTTGATTAAATACTTCTATTTATTAGTCCATATTTATGATTCATTAATTTGTAATTCTCAATTTTAATTTGAAGCCATGCGAGTAAAGTTAGCTCTCGATTAATCAATTAAATATGGGCTTAACACAAAGTGGCAAAATCACGCTTTTATCCTGCTTTGTCAACAATCTCTGCTGGCCTTTCGGCCAGCTGTTATCTCTTTACCAATGCTTAATATTGCGGTCTTCTTGTGTCACTGAAGTTAATTTAGCGAGCTGAGGTAATAATTTATGTTTTAAATCATCCATCAAGCTATAAATCACAGGGACGAATAACAAGCTAAGGATAGTAGAACTTAGTAAGCCGCCAATCACAGCAATAGCCATAGGGGCTCGAAACCCGGCGTCTGCCCCGCTGGTTAGCACTAATGGGATCATCCCTGCAATCATGGCAAAGGTCGTCATAATAATGGGCCGAATACGTTCTTGTCCTGCCTCAATAATTGCTTTTTCTCGCGCCATACCCGAACGTTGTTTTTCAAGAATGAATTCCACCAGCAAAATCGAGTTTTTCGTCACAATCCCCATCAGCATTAAAATACCAATAATGACAGGTAAATCGATCATCGCACCGTATAACACTAAGGCTATAATTGCACCACCAATCGAAAAGGGTAAAGCAACCAGTATGGTAATCGGTTGAATGAAATCTTTAAACAACACAATTAAAATGGCAAAAACCAGTAACACACTGAATACCATCGTGGTACCAAAGCGTTCAAACATATCAATCATATATTCCATATCACCGTATTCCACTTGGGAAATACTGTGTGGCAGTTGTTGATACTCAGGAAGTAGCGCCACAATATCTAATGCTTCCCCTAGTGTGATCCCTTCCAAATTGGCTTCTATCGACATCTGTCTTTGGCGGTTAATTCGCTCAATTTGAGAAGGCCCATCACTGGAGTCAATATTAGCGACAGATTTAATCGGGACACTTTGCCCATTTTGACTTCTTACATACAAATTATTCAGCGCATCAATATTATTTTGCTGGGACTCCGGTAAAATCACTTGTACCGCTAATTGCCTATCAGGCAAATTAAACTTAGCGCTACGTGAGTTTGCCTCCCCCATGGTGGCGATACGCAAGGTATTGGCAATTTCTTCCACATTGACATTCGCACGGCCAATATCAACAACATTAGGTTTAACAATCAGTTCTTTACGCAATAGAGGCTTCATCACCTGCACATTTTTAAATCCGTCCACTTTAGCAATGGCATCACGTAACTTTTGCATCGATTTTTCCAGTTGCTCGGGGTCACTGCCCGTAAACATTAAGGAAAATTCCTTGCCGCCATTGCTGTTACTGAAGGTATAACGTGCATCGATTTTTTGGCTTAACCATTCAGAGATAGCCAGCTCAAACTCCTTTTGGGAAAGTTCACGCTCGCTTGGTTCTGTTAAGGTTAAAACCATCTGCCCTTTGTGCTGAGCAATACCTTCAGAGTCATCAGCGATCCCTGCAATCGTATAGGTCGATAAGATTTCAGGCCTATCTTTTAGCTGCTTGGCGATTTCATTAATTTTTTGCTGTGTTTGTTCAACAGGTGTTCCCGGTGGTAACTCAATATTGATTTGACTAACACTGATGTCCCCATCAGGCATAAAACCGACGGGTAAAAAACTCGTAAATGCCACTGAGCCTATCAAAAACCCCCCCGCTAACGTCGATACCAACTTACGGTGTTTCAGTGTCATCGATAAAAAATGGGTATAACGCGCTATCCAAGTTGGTGTTTCGACGCTTTCATGGACACCTTTTTGTGGCAATAATACATAGGCAGCCATTAATGGCGTGACTAACCTTGCCACCAACAAGGAAGACAACACGGCGGCAGAAACGGTAATACCGAATGGTACAAAATATTGCCCCACAAAGCCGCCAATAAAGCTAACGGGTAAAAATACTGCGACAATAGTTAGCGTAATGGCAACAATCGCAAAACCTATTGCATCAGAGGCTTTCAATGCAGCAAGATACGGCCGTTCACCGCGTTCAATATATTTTTGGATATTTTCAATTTCAACAATCGCATCATCCACTAAAATACCGATCACCAACGTCAGAGCCAGTAATGTGATGCTATTTAAGCTGTAATCAAATAACATCAAAATAAAAAAGGTCGGTAATATCGACAGAGGCAATGCCACTGCTGCCACCAAAGTGGCTCGCCAGCTTTTCAAAAAGAAAAACACGATAATAACGGTTAAAAAAGCCCCTTCCAACAAGGTTTGGATGGTTATGGTAAAACTCGATTCTGTATATTTAACGGTTGATGAAATCAGGCTTATTTCCACATTGGGGTTGTTTTTTTGCAGTTTTTCCAGTACCTCTGCGACCCCTTGTGCCACTTTGGTGTCACTCGAGCCTTTCGTACGGTACACCGCAAACCCGACAACCTCTTTACCATCAAGTTGCGAAATAGATTTCACATTTTTATGGCCATCATAAATATTAGCGATTTCACCCAACCTGACAGATTTTTGGTTATCAATGGGTAGCATGAGGTTTTTAATATCATCTACTGCCTGCTTTTCCCCTAACACACGAATGGTGTGTTGCAATGCGTTGTATTTCGCATTTCCCCCAGCAGAATTTTGATGATTATTTTTGAGCAACTCATTGATACTGGCAATGGATATCTGCATGGCCGCCAGTTTGTTGGCATCTGGCTCAATGCGGATCACCCGCTCCGTGTCCCCCAGTCGGCTCACTTTTTGCACGCCGGGAACGGTAATCAGCTGCTTGCTGACGGTATCATCGACAAACCATGATAAATCTGCAATGGACTCCGTTTCTGATGAAACGGAATAGCGCAAAATAGCTCCGCCCTCAACATCTATACGGTTGATAAGAGGTTCATCAATGGTTTGTGGTAGTTCTCCACGAATTTGCCCTATTTGCTCTCTGACATCATTGGTCGCTACATGCGCATCAATACTCAAATCGAACTCAATGGTGGTGGGGATTACCGCCAAGAAGATAAAATCGCTGATGGCCATCACAAGAAAGATAATAAGAGCCTAACCGCAAAACTGACGTTTACCCCAATGGATAACCAGACTTTCTTATTAGAAGCGGGTAGAACCACGCAGGAAAGGGAAGAAAAACCGGGTTACTCCCTTGCACCAACCAGTGAGTTTAATGGTAAGCCAAGAGCAAATAAACACTCTGAAATCCATAATGACCGTAACCATTTTGCTTTAACCTATAAAGGGGACTGGGATTCATTCAATACTGAGTTGAGTGTTTATCAAGAGAATACGAAAAAAAGAACTAAAACAGACATAACAGACCCTGCGACTAAAATTACAGAATACCGTTATGACGCACGAGTACCCGAAATTACCAATACAGTCGTTGATGGAAAAGTGGTTGCGTTTTTACCAGACAATATCCTAACCGTTGGTGGTCAATTCCAGTATGCGAAACTAAAAGACACCTCTGCAACAGGCTCATCAACAACTGAAAATGCGAAAATGACCGCGGAACAACACGCTTTCTTCTTAGAAAATGAGTTCACGGCAACAGAGAATCTGATATTGACGGGTGGGTTACGTTTAGATCACCATGAATTTTATGGCGACCACTGGAACCCAAGAGGTTATGCCGTCTATTACCTCACCGATGAGATTACCATTAAAGGGGGCGTTTCATCTGCATTCCGCGCGCCAACATTACGCGAAATTAGCCCGAGTTATGGAACGTCTACTGAAAAAGGCTTAGGTATCATTCATGGTAACCCTGACCTGAAACCCGAAAAAAGTGTTAGTGAAGAAATCAGCATTGCCTATAACCATGAATCAGGCTTTGATGCAAGCTTAACCTTCTTTAATACTGATTTTAAAAATAAATTAACCAGTTATTACACTGGTGGAACTGACCCTCTTACAGGCCTAAAATTGTATACCTATGACAATGTCGGTAAAGCAAACATTAAAGGGGTTGAAGTCGCAACAGGTATTCCAATTATAGAAGATTGGAAGCTGAGTTTGAACTATACCTATACCGACTCAGAACGTAAAAGTGATGATGAAAAGCTAACTAGTGGACAATCTTTAAAGGGCTATCCTTTGGATAAGACACCAAAACACTTAGCCAATGCGAAATTAGATTGGCAGTTTAGCGAAGACCTCAACTTGTATACCCGTGCGCAATATGTGGGAAAACAAGTTTGGGCAGCACAGCGTAATGGTACATCAGTCCCTCGTTACCGTAATGGCTATACCACTATGGATGTCGGTGCGACCTATCAATTATTGAAAAATACCAAACTCAACTTTGCGGTATTAAATATTGGTAATGAAAAAGGCGATAAAATTGATGCACAAGGTGGTGGCAACTGGGATATTGAAGACGGACGCCGCTATTGGGCGAACGTTAACGTTAGTTTCTAATTAGCTCTGAGGGTGTGCCTGTTTCAGGTATACCCTCAAAAGTATGTAATTCGGGTTGCTGAGCGTAGTCAACACCCCTGCAGCTTGAAGGATGACGAGTATTGAATAAATTATTAATTTCCAGCTTATTATTATGTATGGCAAGCAGTGCATTCGCACGCCCTAGCCAGACTATCCCGAGTATGGACGAGCAAGTCAGCCAATTTTACGATATCCAACAAACGGATATGGCCTACGGTGACCGTGCGCTGCGCATTTACAGTGCAGTACCCTATAATGTCACCGCACAACGCCCTGTCCTGTATATGCTTGATGGCAATGGCTTATATCCTAAAGCCGTTAATCGCGCTGTTGAAAAGCTCCACGTAGATAAACTACCGATTATTATTGGAATTGGTTATCCAATCGATGAAGCCTTTCCAAAAGCATGGCGAACTTACGACTATACCCCACCTGTTGCAGGTGACGATTTTAAACAAGGGGGCGGCTCCCCTGCGCTATACCAGTTTTTAACTGACACTATTCGCCCATGGGCAGAACAACAGTTTCCTATTGATAAAAGCAAGCAAACCCTATTTGGCCATTCATTTGGTGGATTATTTACCTTGATGGCATACCAACAACAACCGGATGATTTTCAGTTTTATGTTTCTGCCAGCCCGTCATTATGGTGGGGTAAAGGAAGTATGGTGGATTTAGCGAAACTGACGGCGAAACAAACGGCTTCCCCCTTATTTGTGACTTTAGGCGGTTTAGAAGAGAGCCCTGATTTATCCAAATTGAGCGCCGAACAAGTACAAAATTACCAAGCGCGCAAAAGTTGGATTAGCACACGCCAAGTTTGCACTGAAATTGCAAACCACCAAAGGCACTGTGAATTTACCTTATTCGATGGCAAAAACCACGGTTCAGTGATCCCTGATGCCATCGATAAAGCCCTTGATGTCGCTAGCCAATAATACTAATTTATGGGTTTTAGGAGGTCGCTGTAGAGGTCTGCTAAAACCCCCTTTTCACCAAATTCTTTACGGATCCACTGCGTCACAAGCCCAGTAGCCGAATGTTGTGTGGCTAATAGCATATGGGAATCTTGTCGTGGGTTCTGAATTTGTTTTGTTACCAACAAACCATGTTTAACATGGTCTTTGATCATATAATCGGGTAAAAAGCCAATCCCTTCACCGAGTATCTGACACTGGCATTTAGTATTAAAATCAGGAACTTGAATTGCCTCTTGCCCATGTAGTAGCCAGCCCACCCGCTTATTAATGGTATGCGCGGTATCCTCTACCATAATATTTGGATAAAGACGCAACTGGCTCTCAGCGATGGGCTCTGGCATCAACGCCAAAGGGTGAGTTGCCGCTATAGCAAATTGCCAGTGAATCGCACCAATTTCAGTGTAGTCAATTCCACCGCCATCCATCAAAGTGCCTGGAGCGCCAATCGCAATATCCGCATGGTTATTAATAATGGCATCCCAAACCCCATTGTACACTTCTGTTGTCACTGTAATGTGGCAGGTAGCAAACTGTTTTTTTAATATTTGCAATAACCTAGCGGTATGATAGGGCGTATATAATAACTGATTAATACAAATACGTACCCGCGCTTCAATACCTTGCTCAATAGAATAAATACTTTTTTGAATGGAATGGAAATTATTAAGCAAGTCGGTTGCTTTGCGATAAAAATAATAACCGGCTTCGGTGAGTTCAATATTACGGGTATTACGAATAAATAACGCCACATCTAAATAGGTTTCGATACGTTTGATGGTATAACTCACCGCGGAGGTGGTCACGCCTAATTCTTCCGCTGCTTTACTAAAACTCGCAAACTTCGCCGCTGTTGTGTAAGTCAGTAAGTTTTCTTCCGTAAAAATTGAGTTCATACCCACCGCCAAAAATGTTTAAAATTTAGACAAATCATATTTTTATGTGAATAAAATTCAATAACGTAAAAATCAGATTATTTTTCGAGCACATTTTTATAGCTTAACAGAATTATTAACAACTGGAATAGATTAAATTTGATATGCATTTTCGCCAAGTAAAAACCACACCTTTAAAGTAACTATTAATATTCGAAATACTTAATATTATTGAATTTAATAGCCAAACCAAGCATTAACATTCGACACAGTCGAGATCAATAAAATTACAAATTTAACAAATTAAAAACTTTCAATTTGATGTCTATCACAGAACTGAGCAAATCATGATTTTCGATTTTAATTAACAAAATAAATCATACAATTTTGTTCATAAAACAGTCACAAACCATCAAAAAACGATAAAAAAGGATGCTCACACGCACAAAAAAGCCGGATTATTGAATTGAATTCAACAATTAAACGCCTCATTGATGAATTAAATTTAAATGGATTCTTTTTATTAATGACAATTGCTATGCTTTAAACATCATAAATAATCTTCAAATTGTCTTTATCTATGTTGGTAATAAAAACCAACCTAAGGGGAAAATGATGACCGCTAGTACTCTCGCTCACGACTTTTTAACTGCAGCTGAAAAAGGACAATTAGAAATATTAAAAAGTTGTCTTGAAAAAGGTGTGGATATTAATACCACCAACCGCCAAGGCCGCACGGCAATTGTTAATGCAAGCCTGAATAAACATTATGAATGTGTTTCTTTTCTAATTAATGCAGGGGCGGATATTAATAAACAAGACCAAACCTGTTTTAACCCTTTTTTATTAAGCTGCCTTAATGATGACCTCACATTGTTACGCATTGTTTTACCTGCAAAACCAAATTTAGATTTATTGACCCGTTTTGGTGGCGTGGGCATTACACCTGCAAGTGAAAAAGGCCACGTGGAAATTGTTCGCGAATTACTTGAAAAAACCGAGATTAATGTTAACCACACAAACTTCGTGGGCTGGACACCACTATTAGAAGCTATCGTGCTCAATGACGGTGGCGAAAAACAACAGCAAATCGTTAAATTGCTATTAGACCATGGTGCAAACCCACATATGACTGATAAATATGGTAAAAAACCATTAGAGCTAGCTCGTGAAAAAGGCTATAACGAGATTGCTGAGTTACTGATTGCAGCTGGAGCCTAGCGAAATCATAGACTTTAAATAGGATAAGGAGGCATGTGAACGCATCCATATCTCATCGGCAAAGATTATACGGGCTAACGGCTGATACACATTTTCTCAATTTGTTTCATCAGCCACAACCCCAAGGAACAGTAGAACAAGTTTTTAATAAAGCCATTAACTTTTCTATTGATAATGAACTTTATACTTTGCTTTGTTCTCAGTTAGATAATGCACCAAATAGTTGCCGACTAATCAATAAAGACTTTTCTCTTTTCGATATTAAAGAAGGAGAGAACATTAATTTATCAAATAAAGAAATATTGATTGGTAGTCATTATTTAATATCATTTTCTTTATGTAAAGAATGGCGGCAACCTGTTATCAACTTTAGAGATAACAAACTGAAAAAAATAAATTATTTATTATATATCGAAGAACAAATAAGTAATTTGGATCTAATCTTAACTGAAAATAAAAATTCTCTATTTAAATATCAGGGAGATAATTTTTTTTATCTCACTATGACAGCGCAATTGGTTCAATTACGTTCTGAATTGATTGAATCAATAATTAAGAAAAACAAAGAAAATGTTATCGATGTGATCCGCCAGCTTGTTGGATTAGGTATCGGGCTAACACCATCAGGAGATGATTACTTAGTTGGGTTAATGGCATTTTTATTATTAACCGGTCATCCGGCTGCCACTTTTTACCCTGAGTTTTATCAAGGAATAACCCAAAGCCTCAGCCAGACGACACCAATTAGTGCCATCACATTGGAAAAAGCGTTAAACCAAGAATATCGAGAAAATATGCAGCAATTAATTCAATCATTAGTTGATGCGAAAGAAACATATATTTATCCACAAATTTTAGAGATTTTAAATATCGGGTCGAGTTCTGGCAGCGACATGCTATTTGGCTTGCGAGATGCCCTGTATATCACCCATTATTTCGGAGAAAACTATGTCGACTAAAGTTGTCATAAAAAAGAATACTTATTTTGATTCCGTATCACTGATGTCTATTTCGACGAAAGCCAATCAGCTCGACAATGTTGAACAAGCGTTTGTCGCGATGGCAACAGAGATGAATAAAGGTGTTTTACGTAATTTAGGTTTACTAACACCTGAATTAGAAGAGGCCAAAAATGGCGATTTAATGATTGTCATTAAAGGCCCAAGCGATGAAGCAAACGATGCCACATTAATTGCTATCGAAGACTTATTTAATAAGAAAAATCAGGGTGGTGGGCAACATGAAGCCAAATACGCCACCATTAATTCAGCGAAGACGCATATCCCAGATGCCAACCTCGCCGTCATTTCAGTCAATGGTCAGTTTGCTGCTCGTGAAGCGCGCATTGCGTTAGAAAATGACCTCAACGTCATGCTGTTTTCCGATAACGTTTCCATTGAAGATGAACTTGCCCTTAAACAATTGGCTAGCAAGAAAGGTTTGCTGATGATGGGCCCTGACTGCGGAACTGCCATTATCAACGGAACCGCGCTGTGCTTTGGTAATAGCGTTCGCCGTGGCAGCATTGGCATCATCGGTGCATCCGGTACGGGTAGCCAAGAACTCAGCGTCCGTATTCACGAATTTGGCGCAGGCGTTTCCCAATTAATTGGTACCGGTGGTCGCGATTTAAGCGAGAAAATTGGCGGTATCATGATGATTGATGCCCTGAAAATGCTTGATGCCGATGATGAAACCCAAGTTATCGCATTGATCTCTAAGCCACCAGCTCCTAACGTTGCGAAAAAAGTGTTAGAACAAGCGGAAAAATGCCACAAACCGGTTGTTGTGTGTTTCTTAGGTAGCCAACCACTACCAGAAGACAAACCGGGTCTAACCTTTGCTCAGGGCACCAAAGAAGCCGCACTGAAAGCCGTTCTATTAACCGGTATTCGCAAAGAAGATTTAGATTTACACCCGCTTAATTTACCACTTATTGACGAAGTCAGAGCAAAACTGAAACCTGAGCAGAAATATATTCGTGGCTTATTCTGTGGTGGAACGCTATGCGATGAAGCCATGTTTGCCGCATTGGAGAAATACGATGATGTTTACAGCAATATTCAGCCAAACCCTGATTATCGCTTAAAAGACCTCAACAAAAGTATTGCACACACTTTCCTCGACTTTGGTGATGACGACTTTACCAACGGTAAACCGCACCCAATGATCGACCCTACCAACCGCATTGAACGCTTATTACAAGAGGCTCGCGACCCTGAAGTTGGCGTCATTATGATGGACTTCGTTTTGGGCTTTGGTTCTCACGAAGACCCAGTAGGCGTGATGATCGACGCAATTAAAGAAGCGAAGAATATTGCTAAACAAGATGGGCGTGAATTAGAAATTTTAGGCTATGTGCTGGGCACTGACCAAGACACCCCATCGATGGATGCGCAAGTCAAAATGCTAACAGATGCTGGAGTCATCTGGGCAAGTAGCAGCACCAATACCGGTTTATTAGGGCGTGAGTTTGTATGGAAAGGGGAGAAAGCATAATGACTTCATTATTTAAGCAGCCATTAAATGTCATCAATGTTGGCATCGAAATGTTCAGTGATGACCTAAAAAAACAACATGTTCCAGTTACGCATTTAAACTGGACTCCTCCCGGACAAGGCAACGTTGCGGTTATCCGCGCCCTCGACCAAATTGAAGGTAATGCCGCACTACAAGAAAAAATTGCAGCCGCCAATGCCCAAGCGTTTGAGCGCATTATTCAATCTCAACCTGTGTTAATCGGTTACGACCAAGCGATTAATGTGGTTCCGGGCATGACTAAAAATACTATCCTACACGCAGGTCCACCGGTTGCTTGGAAAGATATGTGTGGCGCGATGAAAGGTGCGGTGACGGGAGCGCTGGTTTTCGAAGGATTAGCGAAAGACTTAGCTGATGCAGAACGCGTTGCGGCCTCGGGGGAAATCATTTTCTCCCCTTGCCATGAACACGATTGTGTAGGTTCGATGGCAGGTGTCACTTCTGCATCGATGTTTATGCATATCGTTGAAAATAAAACCTATGGTAACCGCGCGTTTACTAACCTCAGTGAGCAAATGGCAAAAATTCTGCGCATGGGTGCCAACGACCAAAGTGTAATAGACCGTTTAAATTGGATGCGTGATGTATTAGGCCCAATGCTGCGTGACGCAATGAAAATCATCGGTGAAATCGACCTACGTTTGATGCTTGCGCAAGCACTACATATGGGCGATGAGTGCCATAACCGTAACAATGCAGGAACAACCTTACTTATCCAAGCGCTCACGACTGGGATCATTCAAACTGATTTCTCTGTCGCACAACAAAAAGAAGTCTTTGATTTTGTTGCAAGCAGCGATTACTTCTCCGGCCCAACGTGGATGGCGATGTGTAAAGCATCAATGGATGCGGCTCACGGTATCGAATACAGCACTGTTGTCACGACCATGGCGCGTAATGGCTATGAATTTGGTTTACGCATTAGTGGACTACCAGGTCAATGGTTCACAGGGCCTTCTCAGCAAGTTATCGGTCCGATGTTTGCAGGTTACAAACCAGAAGACTCTGGTTTAGATATCGGTGACTCTGCAATCACAGAAACCTACGGTATTGGCGGTTTTGCTATGGCAACAGCGCCAGCTATTGTGGCACTCGTTGGCGGTACGGTAGAAGAAGCGGTCGATTTCTCTCGCCAAATGCGTGAAATCACCTTAGGTGAGAACCCGAACGTGACTATTCCATTACTGGGCTTTATGGGTATCCCTACAGCTATTGATATTACGAAGGTTTCAGCCAGTGGTATTTTACCTGTTATCAACACAGCCATTGCCCATAAAGATGCGGGCATCGGTATGATTGGGGCAGGTATTGTTCACCCGCCGTTTGATTGCTTTGAAAAAGCCATGTTGGCCTACGCACAGAAATATGCTTAGTTTTCAATCATAAAAAAGACGCCCAACTCCGGTTGGGCAATAAAAATAAAACGTGAACCCTGATTAATTTTATTTGAAAAACAGTGCTGTAACTCAAAATGTAGGGGTATACCCTAAATAATTTGAATTGCAGCTAGGCGGCAAGTAAATGAGTCCCTAGGAGCATACACAAGTATGTGACTAGGGTGAATGAACGCAGCCAACAACGCTGCGGTTCAAAGTATGACGGGTATGGGAGTATTTTATGAATATACTAAATATCAAATGGAAACGTGGGGATTTGGCCGCCTACTTCGGCTTAATGACCAATAACCTAACTAACCTACTCACCATGATGGGTCTCTTGATTTTCGTTGTCGGCATCCCATCAGAAATTGTTTACGGCCGTATCGCACCAGCCTTTGGTTTCGCTGTTTTACTTGCCAGCGTGAGCTATGCTTACTTTGGCCAGCAAATGATAAAGCAAACTGGACGCAATGATGTCACCGCTTTACCATCAGGGCCCAGTGCGCCTTCTATCTTTACGGTGACGTTCTTAGTCATCATGCCTGTCTACCAAACAACACAGAATGCTGAATTTGCGATCCAAATTGCGCTGGTTTGGTGTTTTGTCGAATCAATGATCCTCGTCGGTGGTTCTTTCTTAGGTGAAACCATCCGTAAGATGATCCCTCGCACCGTACTGTTATCCTGTTTGTCAGGTTTAGGATTACTGTTACTAGCGATGAACCCGATGCTGCAAGCGTTTGAAGCACCAACGGTTTCATTCATTGTGCTGTTATTAATTTTCATTAACTGGTTTGGTAAAAAACCGATTTTTGCTCGCATCCCAACTGGCTTATTGCTGCTAATTGCCGGTACGGTATTGGCATGGGTTTCTGGCTTGCAAAGTGCGGAAGCAATCAAAGACTCAATGGCGTCATTTGGTTTCAACCCGCCGGGCATACATATTGATAGCTTCTTCCAAGGCCTGCCACACGCTCTGCCTTACTTAGCGTCTGCGGTACCACTTGGCTTAGCAAACTATATCTTCGACCTTGAAAATATTGAAAGTGCGCATGCTGCAGGTGATGAATATAATACTCGTAAGGTTATGTTAGCTAACGGTTTATCGTCTACAGTTGGCTGTTTTATGGGTAACCCATTCCCTGTCACTGTTTATGTCGGCCATGCGGGTTGGAAAGCCATGGGCGCTAGCGTAGGTTATACCCTAGCATCCGGTATCACTATGTTTATCGTCCCATTATTCGGTATCGGTGCCTTTATGTTAGCTATCATTCCAATGACCGCTATCGTGCCAATACTGGTGTTTATCGGTGTTGTCACCGCCAACCAAGTTGTGCGAGAAACGCCAAAAATTGAAGTTCCCGTTATCTTTATCTGTCTATTCCCGTGGATTGCTAACTGGGCATTGACGATGGTTAATAGTGTCATGGGCGCGGCGGGCACCTCTGCGAGTGCAATTGGTGTTGAAACCTTGCTACACAAAGGTGTTTATTACCAAGGTCTAGTTCATTTAGGTAACGGTGCGCCGTTAGCCAGTATGTTATGGGGCTGTATTGCTATCTTTGCTATCCTCAACCAACCACTGCGTGGAGCCATTGCTGCTGCCGCGGGAGCAATATTAGTATTCTTCGGAATTATTCACTCCCCAGCGGTCGGAATTGCTACTGGTTCAACCTTGATGTTTGTTTACGCATACCTCATGATGGCAGCTTTATTTGTACTCAAACACTTTTTAGATAGCCGGAAATCGGTGGAAGAACAACAAGCTGAAAAATCTGAGAAACTCAGTAAGTCAGTGTAACTAAGCCAACCTTTTATAGTAGGTGTGCGCTGTACACCTACTATCAGCTAAATCTCTGTCTCAGGAAATATTAACAATGAAAGAACTCGTGGTTGTTGCCATCGGGGGCAACAGTATTATCAAAGATAACAACAGCCAGTCTATCGAAGCTCAAGAAAAAGCCGTTCAAGAAGTCGCACATCATATTAATGGCATGCTTGAAGGTAATTACAACATTGTTTTGACCCATGGAAATGGACCTCAAGTTGGATTAGATTTGCGCCGTGCAGAAATTGCACACGAAACCGAAGGTTTACCTTTAACACCGCTAGCTAACTGTGTGGCAGATACTCAAGGCGGAATTGGCTATTTAGTTCAACAAGCTTTGACTAACGTCTTAGCAAAACGCCATAACCGCCAAGCAATTACAGTAGTGACACAAGTTGAAGTCGATAAAAATGACCCAAACTTTAGCGCGCCAACCAAACCGATTGGGGCATTTTTCACTGAGCAACAGGCTCAGCACTTACAACAAGAAAACCCAAACTGGCATTTTGTTGAAGACTCTGGCCGCGGTTACCGCCGTGTAGTCGCATCTCCAGAACCAAAACGTGTCGTTGAATCACAAGCGATCCGCACCTTAACAGAACACAATTATGTGGTGGTTGCCGCAGGTGGTGGCGGCATTCCAGTCATTGATAACGACAATGGTGGCTACAAAAGTGTTGACGCGGTGATTGATAAAGACCTCTCAACAACTTTACTGGCAAAAGAGCTCAATGCCGATATTTTAATTATCACCACAGGTGTCGAAAAAGTGTGTATTCACTTCGGCAAACCTGAACAAAAAGCACTTGGCGAAACCAGCACTAGCGACATGCAACGCTACATGGAAGAAGGCCATTTCCCAGCGGGTAGCATGTTACCGAAGATTGAAGCCAGCCTATCGTTTATTGCCAATGGCGGTAAACGTGTGATCATCACCACCCCTGAAAAGCTACCAGAAGCCTTACGCGGTGAAACGGGAACCCATATTGTTCAAGGGTAAGTTTCTATAATCTGGATCATGCGAATTTTTTGTTAGTCGCAAACCGCAATATTCCTCAGATCGTTTGATGACGATCTGAGTGGGTAAGTGTCGCTTAAAAACAGGAAATTCGACAGTAAATGGATATCACTAGGAGTTTCTATGAAAGCAGAAAAATCATCAGGCAGAAGAGAGTTCCTTTCCACCAGCGCTAAAGTCGCAGCCGCTTGCACTTTATTCGGCGCGGTATCGGGCTTTGCCTCCGCCCAAAGCCAAGCTAGCCAAACAGCAGGCCAATCCAGTATCACGGATAAACATTATTACCTCGATGATGTATTACTCGAAACGGGTTTTAATTACCATAATTCGACGGTCGTCGGCACCCAAACCGCCTTACATACTGTAGAAATCCGTGATGGTAAAATTGCGGCCGTTTTACCCAATAAACAACATGCAGATGGCATATTAAATGCCTATAGTGCGCAAGGCAAACTCATGTTACCGGCCTTTCGCGACATGCATATCCACCTCGATAAAACCTTCTATGGTGGGCCATGGCAAGCGCCACAGTCACGTGAAGGTAAAACGATTATGGACATGATCGCGTTAGAGCAAAAATTGCTACCTGAATTACAACCTTTCACTGAAGAAAGAGCAAATGCATTGATCGCGTTGATCCAATCCCAAGGATCGACCATTGCTCGTAGCCATTGTAATATCGAACCCGTTTCCGGTCTGAAAAATTTAGAAGCCTTACAAAAAGTACTTGGAGAACACCAACAAGACCTAACTTGCGAAATCGTCGCCTTTCCACAACATGGTTTACTACATTCCAAGTCAGAAGGGTTAATGCGTGAAGCCATGCAAGCAGGTGCTCATTACGTTGGCGGTTTAGACCCAACCAATGTGGATAGCGCGATGGAAAAGTCTCTCGATTCGATGTTCCAAATTGCGCTGGACTACAACAAAGGCGTGGATATTCATCTACATGAAACCAGTCCCGCAGGCATTGCTGCTATCAATTATATGATTAAAACGGTGGATGAAAACCGCAGCTTACGCGGTAAAGTGACCATCAGCCATGCCTTTGCACTGGCAACACTCACCCCTGAACAAGCGGAAAAAACGGCAAAACAGTTGGCTGAGCAGCAAATCACCATTGCCTCTACCGTCCCGATTGGCACACTGCATATGCCACTGAAAATACTAAATAAAAATGGGGTGTTTGTGATGACCGGAACGGATAGTGTGATTGACCATTGGTCGCCCTTTGGCCTAGGCGATATGCTAGAAAAAGCCAATTTATACGCGCAGCTTTATACTCGCCCTGATGAGCTATCGCTGTCCCGTTCACTGGCCATCGCAACAGGTAATATTCTGCCGTTAGATGAAAAAGGCCAACAAATGTGGCCAGCTAAAGGGGATGACGCCAGCTTTGTGCTGCTTGATGCATCTTGTTCTGCTGAGGCAGTCGCACGGATTTCCCCAAGATTCGCGACTTTCCATAAAGGCCATTTAGCCCACGGAATAATGCCAAAATCCGCTTCATAGTGATAATTAACATAAGAATAGCGCCTTTAGGTGCTATTCTTTCATGCCACACTATTTTTTCAGTTTAAGCGTATTAAAGATTAAATCTAATAAACCTGAGTTATCTACGGATTGCAGCACAGTAATTGGCTTTGTTTTTGGTTCAGGAACCCCAACCCGTAAGCGCAGTGCGTCATAGCAAAAGCTTTTACCGCGCAGCACTCCCTGAAGCTCAATACCTACGTGCTTTTTATCATAAGTCACCAGGCTCTTATCCAATAACCATGCTACGGTTAACACATCATGTATCCAACACCCTGCTAAATGGCGTGTCGCACGTGAATAGTCCATCCACGGTCGCATTGTTGCTACAAGAAAACGGCTCAGTGGTGTACCAATTTGAGCAAGCTTATCAAGATCCTCATGCACCATTTGCGTTTGTACGGTGACATCCATTGGCACTAAAGTCAGATTTGCTCCACTATTAAGCACCGCGTAGGCCGCTTCAGGGTCGATGCCAAAATTAGTGTCTTTCAAGTACCCCGGCACGTTAAAAACCGCCCCCATGATTACTATCTCTGCCACGTTTTTAGCCATGTCAGGAAACAACTGCATTGCTATTGCGATATTGGTTAATGGGCCAATGGCAATAATCGTGACTTGTTTTGGGTTCTGGCAAACTAACTCGCCAATACGTAACGCGGCTTCTGGGATAGACTTCGGTAAGCTAGGTATGGATGGAAGGCCATCCCATAGGTGCGTAAGTTGCGCTCGTTCAGCGCCGTTATCGAGTAGTTCACGCCATGGTGCGCTAGTTTCAACCAACGCTGACGACGCACCACGATAAACAGGAATATTTTCACCCAGTGAATGAACTAAATGACTAGCAACGTCAAAGCCAATTTCGCTAGGTGTATTACCCGAAACTGTGGTGATCATTTCCAATTTGATTTCAGGTGCAGCGATAGCCAGCGCAAGTGCTAGGCCATCATCAACATTAGCACCAACGACCCCATTACCGGGGTCGCAATCTATAATCACACGCATAAATTTCCCTGAAACAATAAATAATCAGCACCCACATGAGTGCCCGATTTGTAATTCAAATTCCACTTCACAAATGGCTTCTTTTTGCGGCCAATTTTGTAAGATGTGTATCGCTTTTTGCGCTATTTTATCAACAGGCTGGCGAACAGTTGTGAGAGTTGGAACAGTATATTCTGATTGCACGGTACCGTTAAAACATACCAGTGCAATGTCTTCTGGTACGCGTAATTTTAATTCTGCTAAGGCTTTTAAACAGCCAAAAGCTTGCAATTCATTCGTGGCAAAAATAGCTTCGGGGAATCCCTCTTCCCGCATCTGATAGATAGCTTGGTAACCCCAATCACGGGTGTATTCCCCCGATAAAATCCATTTTTGTTGTATGGATAACTCAGCTTCTGTCAGCGCAGCTTTCCAACCATTCAAGCGGTCTTGGGTATTGAGCATCTCATTTGGGCCGCAAATAATGCCAATATTTTGATAGCCATGCTTAATGAGATGACGAGTAATTTTATAGGCTGCGAGCTTCTCATTCACTTGAATGGTACTGATCCCTTCTGTGGCTTCAATCCTATCAAGCATCACACAAGGCGTGCCCGATGACTGAATTAAATCAACATAGGGATGCCGGTCAACACTGGTATAAATAAGCCCTTCAACTTGCCTGAGCAAAAGGTTATTAATCAGCTCTTTTTCACGAACCCGAGAATCCCCCGCATCCCCCAACAACAAGACATGTCCATGTTTGAATGCTTCACGCTGCAAGGCATGGGCAATAGAAGCTAAAAATGGGTTAGAAATATCGGGGATCACTAACCCATAAGTTTGTGTACTGCCAGATGCAAGAGCTTTAGCAATACCATTGGGGCGATACCCCGTTTTTTTGATTGCGGCTAACACCTTTTGCCGCGTTGCCTCTGCAACAGGACGAGGGCCATTGTTAATCACATAACTGACTACCGCAACCGAGGTTCCGGCTTCGCTGGCAACATCTACCCGCGTCACTTTACGGTCATTTGTATCTGACACCCAGCAATTCCTTTTTCTAACATGACTTTGCCAAAGAATAGCAGCCACTCTGACTTTTATATACAGCCATGCTTACTTATATCGCATCTTCTGGCAGATTTAGGTCACGGCCTCGCGTTTCCGGTGCAAAGAATGTGGTTACTAAACCAATACATGCCATCGCAATAAAATAAACGGCTATCGGCCACCAATGCCCTGTCCATGATAGTAATGCAGATGCCACCAGCGGCGCAGTGCCACCAGATAAAATAGAACCAAGCTCTTTAGCGAAAGCCATTTTAGTATAACGATTACGTACACCAAATAACTCCACCCCCCAAGCTGCTTGTACGCCAAAAATCCCTAGTGATGCTAACCCCATCCCGATAACAATGGTTGGAATAACAATCATTGGCTCTCGGGAGTCTAATAACATGAAAGCGGGCACGGCATACAACATCAGTAAAAAACAGAACCAGCGATAAACAATCCGACGCCCAAATTTATCTGATAACCACCCGGCAAATGGAATGATGGCAAAACCAAGAATTGACGCTATCAAAACCGCCGTTGTTGGCACAGATTTATCAACCAACAATATTTTGGTGACATAACCGATAATAAAGCCTTGAGCAAGATAAGATGGCCCATTTTCACCAATACGCAACCCGACCATGGTCCAAAACGCACGCGTTTTTTGCCAAAATGAACGGTTATCTACAGGGTGAGCGACAGCATCAGATTCCAATGCGAGGCGGCGTTCTTCAGCAAGCTGTTCTTTTTGCCGCTCAAAAACTGGCGTCTCACGCATATGTTGACGAATAAATAATGCCGCCAATGCGATCAAAATACTGCCAAGGAAAGGAATCCGCCATCCCCATGACATCAAACTTTCTTTGTCCATTTGTAACACTATCAACCAAATCATTGAGGCCAGTAATGTTCCACTGTTGGAGCCTAATGCAATAATCGAAGAAACTAAACCACGGCGTTTTACTGGCGCATATTCTCCCAACATCACAGTACCACCGGATAGCTCAGCTCCCGCCCCTAAGCCTTGAGAAAACCTTAGGATCACCAAACAAACAGGCGCCCAAACACCAATTTGTGCATGGCTGGGTATCGCACCAATTAATGTAGTCGATAGCCCGCCCCATCAATGCAATCGTGATGACCATAACCATTTTTCGGCCATGTTTATCACCTAGCCAACCAAAAAATAACGCGCCAATCGGACGTGCAATAAACCCGACTGAATAGGCTGCAAAACTGGATAACAGCGCCATAATAGGCGTTGCATCAGGGAAGAAAACATCACCGAAAATAATACCTGCCGCTAAACCATAGAGAGCAAAGTCTGCATATTCCATGGTTGTACCTAACCAACAAGAAAAAATCGCCCGCCGGAAATCTTTTTTTCCTTCTGGCGTACTTAACCGCTCTTGCGCGGCTTGTTGATTCGCCTCGATATTTAATTGTGTAGCCATAGTTATAAACCCTTGGTGTTGGCGCAAAGCCTATTAATCAAAAAATCTAACTGGCGTTTTTTATTTACTTAAAGGATAGTCTACGCGCGTAGAATTAAGCAAACGAGGGTATGCTATTTTGTGAGCGTTATCACTTGATGACAAAAATATGAATTTTAGATGACTGAAATGACACGATAGGAAATAAATCAACAAAAGCCACGTTCGAATAAAGACCGTGGCTTTCTGCTTTTATTTGACACTCAATAGATACTCGACAATATCCTGTAAATTATACCATTTCATCCAGACTTCATCGCTAATGGGTTGCCCGGTATACTGCTCAATGGCTGCTATCAACTCCAACATTTCCAAAGAATCAATATGCAAATCTCTTATTAGCGCTGAGTCCATGGTAAAAGGTTCTGTTATTCCTGAATAAGTCCGGATTTCCTTAATTTTATCTTCTACCCATTGTTGCTGAATTAAACTCTGTGCTGTCATCTTTAACCTTTTTCAGAACAGATAGCATTATCATACTAGCGCTCTTTATCTGTTTAATTATGATTACGGATTAACGCTCTGTGGCTGATTACTTTGTTTTCTAATCAGATAATTGCCACTTTACCTTCGTTTTCCCTGTTACTTCATCAACAATTTTTGTCGGTTCAAAACGATTACTGAACGTATTGGTATTATCAGGGATCCCCATTTTTTTCGTACTTGATGCTATTTGGCCATCCCCATAACGTATTTTTTCGGTTAAATTCGGGGTTAATGCCCCTTCCCACGTGAGTATGACCTTATCTGCTGGAGGAGCTTTGTCTTGCCAGATCTTCTTTGTTTTACCCGTCATCTTGTCAGTGACTTCAACTGCTTCGAAGCGTCTCGCTGACACCATTGATTTAGGGAGTAAAGCGTTTATATCGGGATTAAACTTAGACTCAGCAGGTGCTAATAGTTTACGACTGGCTTGTGCAGATGGATCCCGTGAGCTATCCAGAATGCTTTGGCGCAATTCATCAACTGAAGAAAGCCCACTTCCCGACACATCCCCGGTTAATACTGCTGGCAGCTCGTTACTAACTTGAGGAATATCTAACGTGCTTTTAAACCGAGGCATGCGAGCTTTATTTTCACCCTCTTCGATACTATTTTTTTGTACTGATTCGGGCGTTCGGTTATCTACTGATTTATTCTCCTGCTGCCTCGCTTTTTCTTCTTCATTACTCACAGTACTCAACTCTTTTGGCATAGAGTAATCATTGTGAATAGTGACGTTATTCCCAATTAGCCTAGAAAGCCCTGCCTCTGAACTCGTAGGCAATATAATAGGGTCTGTGCCACTATCCACCGTATCCTCTAGTTTGTTATCTTTTTTTGAGCTAGAAGTGACCACATTTTCAGCTTTGCCGTCTGTATTAATAGAAATACTTAATGACCCCATAATTTCGATGTATTGTTCACTTGCCGAAAATATATTATGGAGCTGCAAAAGCCTATCAACTGATTTATCAGTTTTATGTTTTACCAGTTGATTTTTCGCTTCCGTAATTAACCCATTTATTTTTTTCTGAAGAGATGCATCGAATAATTTATCTATCGGTAACTCTTCGATGGTTTTTTCAGATAAAAAGGGTCTTAATTTTTCTTTAATTGCAGGATGAACATATTTATCAATAAAGCGTTGGTTAAGTTCATCAATATTTTGATCGCTCAAGATATTATCAAAAAGCTCCGCTTCAAGCGCTTTTTGCGATGATTTAAGCACTTGCTTAAGATCTTTATCACTATTACTTTTATTAACTTGCTTAATTAATTCTGCAGCGCAGTCTAATACCTTTGATTCTTTAATTTCATCCGGAGTCAATAGCGTTAAAACAATGAGTGCGTTTTCAGGCTGATACTGCAATTTTTGCCCTTGAAGACTACCAGCATGCCCCAAATTCAGGGTTTTGGTTATCATTTCCAAACTGATACTAGATTTATTTTCAATTAATAGCGATTCAATTATATTCGCCTGTAACTTTTGGTTGTTCGAGTGTAAATCCTCACCATTACCTGACAGATTAAATGTTTTATCAATGGCCTGTTCTTTTAAAGGAAAATGAACTTCCAAGCCTACGTTATTAACTGAATTTATATCATTTGAAAATGATATTGGCCGATCATTTTTTTTGAATACTGGTAATGCATTATTTACCGCTGATGTCGTGCTAATTCCACCCATCCCTTCACCTTATTAATATATAATAATATTTCTAAAACTATTTATCCTACGAAGAAAACCGATATTCATCTATTACATATTGACATAACCATTATTATATTGTTGTAAGTCTTTATATAATTGGATAAGTAACTGAGTTAAAGTTTCAAAGTGACTATTATCTTGTCTAAAGGTTTCTAATAAACGAGACACAGAGCTATTAATCGCGTTTTTCTGGTTTTCAACCGCTGATTGTAAACTTTGGAATTCTTGAGCTGAAATATCACTACCATCATTCCATTCGCCAGATGAGTGATTAATGGCGTAAAATATCTCTTTGACCGGTTTTAAATCAGGGTAAATACACAGCTTTCCATTAACCCGTTTTGTCACGAACCCTTGGTCTGTCAATTTTTTTTCCCAGAATTCGTATTCTTGCGTCGTGCCTTTGACCTCCATTAACGGTTTGGCATTATCGAGATTAGGACTCCAGCCACCATAATATTCACCATAACCTTTTAAATTAAGTGATTTTTTTATATTTGCTACTTTAGCATGTAGCTCATTATACTCACTTAATTTACCTGTCATTCCAATCACAAACAGGTTTCCCATCTCCTTTATTTGTTTTTGTAATTTTTTTACCTCTTCTGTTTCACCAAGAACCTCAATCTTCATACTGGTACCAGAGTATTTCGACACAATGCTATCCATATCACCCAATACATATTCTTTGGCTAATTTGATCTTACCATCAGACCCAGCTTCCATATGACGAGATAACTTACTTACCATGGTATTCATATCATGCATATATTGGGTTGATGCTTTAACTAATTCACCATACTTTTTTTGGTAATTTGTATAAATGTTATCAATCGTCCCAGATAACCCTCTAATATGCGAACGGCCATTTGCGATATTCTCCGTTTTTCTCGTGGCTCTTAATGCCTTAACCTCCTCATAATCATCATTCGCACATTTGTTTTCAATTAATAGAGTTTCCTTTCTACCTTCAATACTTGCAGGGAGAATATCTTTCTGTTGTTGCTTATGCACTTCTTCTGGTACCGAGTATTGCATTTGGTCAAATACATCAAGGGCCTTATGGTAGAGCTGATGTGACTTATCAAATACCGTTTCCACCTCTAGAAGCGGCTCTTGCGTTGTCTGAACCGATGCCAACACCGAATGAAATGACTCACAAGACCAATCTGTGGCTGATATATTATTTTCATAGCCCATAATTCTTTACCCCCCCACCATGACCTGCCTCGTTTTTAAGGCATTGTCCATGATTGTCCGTAAACTCTGTTGCATTTCTTTCGCAGTATTTAGGCTATTCTCAACTTGCTTGTCTTTATCTGAGGAAATTGTTCGGGCAACATCCGCGATTGATTGCTCAATCATTTTTTCTGCCTCTGCTGATTTCACATTGACCTGATTTGACGTCGTTGCTAACTGACCTGCATTATCTGACATCCGAGAAAATTGCTCAGAGACTCCCATTTGCACACGGGTTTTATTCATGATTTGCTCATGCTTTTCGTGTTGTGACAAACCGAGATCTTTCGTACGTTTAGATGCCTCATCAACCCTTTGGTTTACAATGTTTTTTTGGTTTTGTGTGGCTTGATTATTCAGCGTTACGGTTGACCCCTCTTTCCCCTCTAAACGCAACGGTTTCGTTGAGACATTCTCTACTTTTCCATTTACGCCAGATAACTTACTAGCACCACTAACATTTTGATTTCCTGGTATCAAGTTGTTGTTAATCGATTTTTGTTGTTGGCGCAGTCCTCTTGCTTGAAAAGCGCTACCGGCAGCCGTAATCGCAAGGGAAGTAAAGAAGCCCATCAGCGCCCCTTTAAATGTTTCTTTTCCTTCACGAATTGTCGAGTCTGCCGAAGCTTGTACCATTTTGGCATTTAATTGCAGAAACTCGGCACTAATACGACGATCTGAAATATTAATTTCCGCCATCACTTTGCGAATAATTTTTGAGAGTTCCACCATCAAATCGTTACTAACAATACCAACGAAAGCCTTGTTTTTTACGTTATCAATTGATTCTTGGCCTTTTTTTACGCCATTTCCTTCAATATTTTCCTCAGACGAACCCTTGAAGAAACTACTCGCAACCAATAGTTGAATGGCCTGAGACAACTGTTTTAAATCAGCATCATCAGGTAGCTGAGCATCTTCCATTAACCGCTCAATATGATTTTTTTCCTCAGTTAATACCTTACTGATTGCCAACTGAGTCTTCTCTGGTGTTAGAATTCGAAAAGCATGTAAATCATCCAATACGGTTAAATTATCTGAGTGCGTTAACGCTAAAATTTCCGCTAACATCTGGTCATTATCTGTTGAAAATCGAGGTGCATTTAATACAGGTTTACCCGTCATTACCTCAGGCCTTGATGCTATTGTATGTACATCATTTAGCTGTACATTTTGTGGCGAATGAGATTCAGCCATATTTTTGCTACTGTTTACGGCAGGTGAAATAGCCGGTGCAACGCCATCAGAGTTAATAACCCTCTGAAATAAAACTGATGATCCTAATCCACTTAAAGGTTGATGACCCATTTGATAACTCCTATATTAATTATGCAAAGCGAGCGGCTTTCAGCATTTTAGCTTTCGTATGGCCTGATTGGTTTAATGACGCCAAGATTCCGTTGAACATTTCTTCAATTTTTTCATAATTCTGGGACATGGATTTCAATAGAACTTTTAATAATTCATCCAGAGCCTGAATAGTTTCATTGTTGAGCATCATGCCTGCGAGCATTTCTTTCATATCTCGAATTTGGCTCGCTCCATACAAATTTAGCCCTCCCGTTGTTGCCGTATTCGCAACAGCCAACATCGCTCCTGTTCCCTTCATTCCAACTTCGAGACGTGCTGCTACAACATTTTGAGTCTTAACCGTGTTGACTGCCTTATCCGAAATTTCCGTGATATTACTCATACTGTCCGCTTGGTCAGCGACTTTATCTGCCGCTTTCACAATGTCTTTCACATCATCGGCTTTTTGCGCCACCTTAGTGGTCGTTTTTACGGCTTGTTGTAGGTCATCTATGCCGTCGGCTAACTTGCTAAACTTAGAAAGCATTACCACGTCATCAGCTGATTTCCCTACCTTCCCAGCACCACTCGCAATATTTCCTAAGGCATTAGTCAAGCTTTTTGGCATCGACTTAATAACACTTTTCAATAAAGTTCCGACGTTTTTAGCCAGCGTTTTTACGGCATTAGAGGCAACATTAGCGATGTTTTTCACAAAAGATGACATAGACGCTAATGAAAGCACCAAAAAAGCAATTGCAGCGACAACCATTCCAACAATGCTACCAATTTGTTTCGCTTGTTCTTCTGGAACACCAAATGTCATCAACATATCTGTTACTGCACTGGAGATTTTTGTCGCCAACATTTGCATCAAGCTACTTTGCCCCGTTTCTTCTAAAACGATATCAGCTATAGAAATGGCAATACCGATAGCAGCAACCGCTAAGGTTAATGGTGTAGCTGCACCAAAAGTCGCAACTGTGGCAACAAGAGAGACTGCAAGCATTACGTAGCTAAAAACCTTACTTGCACAAGAGGCTGCTTTATTGGCTTCTTCAGCTTTACGCTGTGCTTCTTCCGCTTCTTTGGCTTTTTTCTCTGAGTCTTTTCGCGTCGCTTCATTTATTGTTGCCATCACCGCTTCTTGCTCTTTCATATTACGAATCGAATCTTCATTCATCGATTTTTTAAGCTGTGCAGTTAACATGGTGAGTAGCGCCAGAGTGTTTTCCCATTTTTCACCATCAATTTCGATGCGGCGGGGCGCTGTTTCTACAAATTGGCTGAGTTTTTTGGCATCTTCACTCGCATTTTTCGCATAATTACCCGCTGACTCAAGCAAGTCATCAATTTTGGTTCCCAAGCTGGTAATTTTTTTATTTTCTGCCGCTATTTGCTGGTTAATTTCCGTTTGGTTTCCACCTTGCTGAGACTGAAGATCCACCAAACGTTCTTTACTTTCAGCACGCTCTTGCTTTAAAACATTCACTTCGTTATTAAGCGCATTAGCTTTATCTGTATTATTTGCAAAAGAGCTTAATAAATTATCTCCTTTTTCTCGAAGTGAATTTGATTCTATACTCAACATGTTAAGACGATTAGCCAGCTCGCTAATATTTCCTTCATGTAATAATTGGCGTAATGTTGAAAGGCTCTCAACGAGTATTGAGGTCGCGTTAAAGCTCTCTTGCTGTAGCTGTATTTTTTCCTCTTTCGCTGCAGCTGCCTTAGACATGACTGATAGAAGAGTTTTAGGTGCGGGCAGTTGTGGCGCATTTTCAATACGACTGCGCTTCATCTGCTCGGATGACGTTAAATCTTCACACACCGTTTCTAAAGCTAATACCGACTTGATGTATTCATCACCTAAACCAATTGGATTATTACCTTGCAAAAACGTATGAATATTCTTTATTCGTTCACTACTTAAATCGATAGGTTGAGCCATATAATTTCCTCTACTCTATATCATTTTCTTTATGTTCTGATTCTGTCTGCTTTAAGTTTTTTTCCAATACAGTTAAATAAGCTTGAGATTTATTTCGTAATTCAACATCAGCACTGCTTTTAACTACACTTTCAAAACAGTGAATTGCGGCACTACTTTTTTTCAACATTAAATTACATTGACCTGCATGGAAAAGTGGACGGTAATCATTTTTCGCTAATACAAATGCAAGAGCATATAGTTCTGTTGCTTTGTCATATCGCTTCGTTAATTGATAGACAGCAGCCAGTCCCATCACATAATCTGTATTATAGAAATCATAAATACTTAGAAACCGAAAAAAAGTTTCTGCTTCTTTTAATTTACCTTGTTGATAAAACTCGTATGCATAAGAATAGATCCCATCCATTGTACCCTGTGGAATACCATGAATATCTTTATAAGTTGCCCCATCCATTAGTGCAGTTGTAATATTTTCAAGTAACTCTTCCATATCAGATTGTTGAAAACTCTCTGTTTCCATATTATTCATATATTTACCTTATTATTGATATGCAATGCATAACATATACTTTATGCTTGCATCATAATTAACCGATTTAGTTCTTTCTTTAAAAAAACGATTTAAGTAATAAATAAATTATTAATTAAATTCGCTATTATTTTTCAAATATGCCTCTTTCTCTGCTATTTTTTCTAATGCTTTATCAACATCAATTCCCATTTTGACTAATTCGATGCGAACTAACCATGATATTATTTGCATAACATCTTCTAATCCTTTTTCATCAATAAAACTATCCGTTTTATATGACCTCCATATTTGCCTCGCTAGGGCTATATCTCTAATAACTGGAACACCTTGTTGTTCAGCATATTTGACAATTGCTTTCGCTTGCGAACCTTTATTTTTAGAGAACAAAAAAGGTAATGCCGCAATATCCGAGTCATAATAAATAAGTAGTGCTATATGCGTTGGGTTTGCCATTACAAATGTTGAATTACGAACATTTGACTTCACTTCTTCCGACAGTAATTCCTGATAAAGTCCTCGACGTGCACTCTTAATATGAGGATCACCTTCATTATCTTTATATTCCTTTTTGACCTCTTGCTTTTCCATTTTTAGGTTTTTAATATACAAAAAGAATTCAGCTATTGCGTCAATCAATATAATAATAAGAGCGACCGCAAGAAAAACGACAATAAATGTTACGCACAAGCTGACCCATTGGCTAATCAACCCATTAATCATTGTTCGGTAGAGCATAAAAATATCTTTGCGCCAAACCACAAAAAAGACTACTGTTGATACAATAAAAACAATTAAATACAAAATAGCCTTAACTAACTCTTTCAATGAGTTCAATGAAAATATTTTTTAAACCCCGCAATTGGGTTTAACTTAGTAAAATCAAGTTTTATTGCTTCACTTGCTAATCTAAATCGACTTTGTAATAAAGAAACAACCATGCCAGATAAAAAACAAGCAAATAGAACAGGTAAAACAATACTTAAAAATATCGTAAAGAATTGCCAAATTAGAGCATCAGTTCTTATATCTGTCGGAGATAACAATATTTTACGCATTAACCCGCCCAGTTCATATAAACTAGATAGGCCTTCAATAACAAATGCACTTACGACTAATACGATTGCCGCAACACTATCTTTACTCTTAAAACTTTGCCCTTTTTTAGCTGAATCTCTAATTTTTTTATCGGTAGGTTTTTCTGTTTTTTCAGCCATATTTATTTATATCTATAAAATCAAGAAAAAAGGAATATATCTCGTAATGGTGAACTCGAAATCATGTTAACTAATATCTCTGGGACTTCATTATGGAAATAAAGTAAAAATACACAGAACGCGATGATCGACTTTATTGCTAAAGATAATGAAAATGCATTTAATTGAGGGCAAAATCGGGAATATAGCCCTAAAGCAACCTCTGTTATAAATAATGTCACTAATATTGGTGCAGTTAAAACAACCCCATTGACAACCATTTTATTTAACCATTCCCCTAAGGGAAGGCTATTAAATGAAGTAAATCCATGGGCAAAAGGTAATAACTGATAACTCTGTGCAAATAGATTAGCAAGTTGATACATACCATTTTGTGCTAAAAAAACCATACATATAATATGGCTTAATAATACTGCGAGTTCGGAAGCTTCAGTTCCGCTCGCAGGGTCAATAATGCTACTAATCGTCTCACCACGCTGCGCATCAATTAATTCGCCAATCACATTGGCTATCATAAAGGGCAACGCTAATATCAATGCTAATACGAGCCCAATCGAGATTTCATAAATAAATACATCAACAAAGCTAATTTCCTCCCATTGTATTTTATAGGAAGAAAAAAAAGGCCATAAACCTAATGCAATATAAGCCACCACACAGTTTTTAATGATCGCGCCATTAAGTAACTTGTTACTTAAAAAAGGTAATAAAAACATTACTGGTGCAATTCTCAACCAAGCTAACGCTATTTTTATCAATCCTTCTTGAAAGATAAAATAGAGCGAGGACATCAGCGATAGTATTTCCTGATTCATCCAAACAGCCCGATAGCAGGGATAGCAGCGCTTAAGGTTTCTAATGCGAAATTCATTACCTTATCGGATAACCAACCAGAGATCATAAAAAGTGAGCCAAAAACAGCTAATAATTTAATACCAAAAGGTAATGTTTGCTCTTGAAGTTGCGTGACAGTTTGTAGTAACCCTACCAATAATCCTACCGCAGTAGCCACTATTACTGGTATTGCAGATAATATAACGATTAATAGCATCGTTTTATTACTTAAATAAACGATTTGATCCATAGTATCATTCGCTTTAATGCTGTGCTAATTCAATGTATTGCATCACTAACCCCTTAGAGATCAGTGACCAGCCATCAATTGCAACAAATAGAATTAATTTAACTGGAATCGAAATTGTTACTGGGCTCATCATCATCATACCCAGTGCCAATAAAATGCTGGAAATAACTAAATCAACTACAACAAAAGGTAAATAGATATAAAAACCAATTTCAAAAGCTGATTTTATTTCACTTAATGCATAAGCAGGTAATAAAGAAAATAATGTAGCTTCGCCTTCATCAGCGGTCACTTCTTCTTCACTTCGACCTTGTTGTATTGATTCAAAGAACGTCACTAACTGTGGATCTGAATATTTTTTCAAATACGATTTATATCCCCCTAGCCCATTCTCAACAAAATTATCGATTGATTCGACATTACTAAAATCAACCTGTTCTTGTCGCATATGATTATTCACATCCTGTAAAACTGGCATCATAACGAAAATAGAAAGCAGCAATGCAATACCATTTAATACCATGGTAGAAGGAACTTGTTGAACGCCCATCGCGTTACGTACCATAATTAATACAATTGATATTTTTAAATAGCAGGTGCCCGCAGCAATAATGAATGGCAATAATGTCGAGAATGCGATAATAGCTAATAATGGGATCCCATCAGGTATCGTTGGCATATTAAACTCTTTTATCACCCAAACTGACAACATGTGTGATTTCCAAACCTAACTCATCACTATTGCCAATATAAATAAGCTCCCCTTCTGCAATAAGTTGCTTATTAGCATAGACTTTAACTTCACGTTCTTTATTTTCACCAATAGAATAAATATAACCGGGCTCCATTTTTGAAAGCTCATCGACCGTAATATCACTATGACCTAAAACAAAGGTTAATTTAATATTCATTTCTTTTACATTAAAGGGGCGTACAATTTCTTGCATTTCATCTTCTTCAGGAAATACGAATTCCTCTTCACTCTCTGGCGCCACTAATTCTTCAATCATAAGTAGTCCTTCATCTTGCTTTTGAAATCGAGCTAATACCTGTCCTGCCACAGACATATTTAACTGTAATTGTTGGATACTCAGCACATCACGTAATTCTATAGTTTGCAAAAGTTTGGCACTAATATAGCTATACCCTAATATCCAATCCGCTCGCAGTTTTAAATGGTCGAATATCTGATTAGTTCCCTGCTTTTTTTCGAGGCTTTCTATTGGTTCTGCTAATAATACTTCCCCGAGGCTAGCTTCTTTAACAATTAGCCATGGCTGGTAATTAATACGCATATCATCAACTATCTCTACAGATTCACAACGGAAATTCTGGGAGAAAAATGTAATTCCAATATATTCAGAAGCAAACAATTCACATAGCTGATTGTTTGATAATGAACTCCATGCATAATGAACCAGTTTAGGCCAACGATAATGACACCAACTTTCAACAACAACTAATGCATTTATTTTCTGTGTTTCACTCACTAGTGATAACTGAAAATAACCAATACTGCGGTTAGCTGGCTTTATTTGTGTATTAACTGAATAACATTGCTGCCAAATTTTCAGTTGTTTTTCTTGAGAGCTGATCCGTCGAATCTTCAACATAATTAATCTTCTTCTTGCTGCTGGTCATGCTGCTGTCGGTTTCGATGCTGTTGGCGCTCACCTTCACGTCGAATATGCACACTCGTTTCATGATTCAATAAATGTTTATTCTCATTTAATGCCAATTGAACTTCTGGGCTCGCTGTTGAGGCAACAAACTCTCCTTTAGAGGCCAATTCAAAAGTCACTGATGGGCTACTTTGCCACTGGCTAAAAGTATAAGTGAAACTACGTTCCGCAGTTTTCAGCTGTTGGTTTTCACCTAAAAGTGGGTTGTTTTCCACTAGCTCTGGCATTTTGTGCATCTCTGGCTTTTGCTGTGTAGCTTGTAGAGGCACAGACGGCCGCATAACCTCATTAGTAGTCGTTGCTATCATATTGCTAGGTGGGCTCATATCTTCTGCAGGTGAGATTTGTGCAGAAATTGTCATCTCTTGTACTTTATCAGGGAAATTATTCGTCTCATTTTCAGATAATGAAATGCTTTTATTATCATATAGATAAGAAGTTTTCAGTGAGGTAGCTGGCTGTGTAGGTGGCTCATTTTTTGTAAAAGCAAGTTCAAGCTGCTCAACAACATGATGATGGGTATTTTCTTTAATACCTTGATTAGTGCCCTGTTGGTCATGCAAATGATGGGTAGCTAACTGCATTCCCAAAAGAGAAGGGGAATTTCTTAGTGAGTCATCTTTTGCTAGGTTATTTTTTCGGGGATATGTATTTAACAAAATGGTATCGAGTGAATCAATTTGTCGAATATTAACTGGCTTGGATTGTTCTCCAACTATTTTCCGTTGGATAGCGGGCTCAAGCTCTGCTTTGACTAAAGATCTAATGTACTGTTTCCCCGTTTTAACCTCTGGTTTTAACTCTTTTGATGTCGGTTCTAAAGTACTCCTAAGCGCTAAATTTGCCAGTGGACTTCCCATCTTGAGCTGATTCTTCTCACTTAATTGAGGTTTATTTTCCCCGTATGGGACTAAATTATCGTTAGCTTTCCCCCTTGCTCGCTGTGGGATATTCGGTAGTGGATAGCCAACCATCATAGTGTTAAACAAAGGAATCTCATCTTCGTCAGCAATATTTTGTTCAACTGGAATATTCGATGCCACCGACAGGTTATTATCAACAACTGGTTTATTTAATATATCGACTAGGTCAACAACAGGTAGACTAGTAATAAGATTAATATTTTCGTGATTATCCTCGACTAATTCAGGGACGGTTTCGACTTTCCCAGTAGTCGTCAAATCAGCCAATAGATTCATATCTGGCTGATTATCCACCATCAATTTATTCGTAATATTAACCTGATGAGTCTTTGGTAAGTTATCCTGAAAATGATGAACAACAGGTATACAACTTTCCGTAAATATATAATTATTTATTAGTGGTTCAATCGCTTTGGCCTTTAATTCTTTATTTTCCCCGGCTATTTGGGTACCTTCACCAATATATACATTTTCTTTCCATGTAATAAACCCCTTCGCTAAGTCGCTCAATTGCGATATTTGTTGCATAAAAGAAGGAGCGGTAGGTAGAAAAGCAGATATATCCTTTGGCTGACTTTGCTTTTTATAACCGAATAGGTTCAGCATTTTTTCATCGTTTACTATTTTCACCATTTTTTTTGTTATATATTTCTGGCTAAATTCAGCGGTGTTATATTCTGATGATATTGCCTCCCCCTCGATAACTGCATGAGCTACTTTTTCATTTGAATTCGCTTTTATTACTAACATGTACGAATAACTCCTCAATTTCATTTTGTTGCTGCAGCTCTGATTTTAATCTTCTTTCTATACGTTGCTGCTTGAGATAATTTCGGAATTTCTCGCACTTATTACGTAATACAAATACTCGTTTAGCAACTTCAGACTGCCGTGTTTTATTTTTTGATATTTCAACTATTAAGGTTTCTATTTGAAATTCAAATTGAGCTATTTCCGCAAGGACTGCCGCTTTTAAGCGCTGTCTTTCCCAAAAAGCATTTCTGCTTAATTCTTCTGACTTTTCATAAGATGCGGTTTGTGTTGCCAGAACTGAAATACGCTGGCGAATATCCATACATTGCTGTTTTTGTTGTTTTATGATTGAACTTAATTGCGATTGTTCTTGTAATGTCCGATCAAAGCGTCGCTCCGTTAATGCCAATAAATTAGAAATCATTAACATGTCAATTCGTTAAGAATGCTTAACATATTGTCGAAACTCATCGGCTCATCCATGGCTTGTTTTAAGAAAGCTTCAATTTGTTCTTTTTTATCTAAAGCTCGGTCATTTTCATGACTTTCACCGCGTTGATATTCACCGAGCTCTAAGTAAAGCTGAATTTGTTCAAGCCTTGAAAGCATATCGCGCAAATCAATTGCACACTGGCGATGCACTGGAGTCGTCACCTTTTGGAAGACGCGGCTAATACTGTGTAAGATATCAATCGCTGGATAATGCCCACGTCCCGCTAATTTATGACTTAAATAAATATGGCCATCCAGAATTGAGCGGATTTCATCACCAATTGGGTCTGCTTCCTCTTCGCTTTCTAATAACACCGTATAAAAAGCGGTAATGGAGCCATGTTTAAGTTGCCCTGGACGTTCTAGCAACATTGGAAGCTGTTCAAAAACAGAAGCAGGATAACCGCGCCTAGCCGGTAATTCTCCTGTGGCTAAAGCCACATCTCGCAACGCTCGTGCATATCGAGTCATAGAATCAACGTACAGCAGTACATTACGACCACAGTCACGAAAATATTCAGCAATCGTAGTTGCAAGCAACGCGGCATTACACCGCTCAATCGGTGGACTGTCTGAAGTTGCATAAATTAATATCGTCTGTGCCGCATGAGGCGACTCTTTCAACTCCTCAATAAATTCAATAACCTCTCGGCCTCGCTCACCAATTAGTGCAACGACATGAATATCCGCATGAGCGTGGCTTATGATCATGTTCATTAATGAAGTTTTACCACTACCTGCGGCGGCAAAAATACCAATACGCTGCCCTAAGCCACATGTCAGTAAGCTATCAATCGCACGTACCCCAGTTACCATCGGCTCAGAAACAGGACGCCTTTGTGTCACGCTCACTGGAGGGCTATCAATACGTAATAATTTTGTATTGAGCAAAGTTGGCTCAGCAAAGTTTTCACTCAACTCACCAACCTGTTCTCCTGCCGCATTAAAAATTTTACCCGCTAAGTGCTCACCGACTTCAAATACAAACGGGTAGCCACTTGGGCGAATAACCACTTCTCGGGTTAAACCTTGTGTGCGACCTATTAAACTCAATACCGTGAGTCCTTCTTTAAATCCAACAACCTGCGCTTTCGCAATTATGTCGGGCTGTGTAAGAGAACGTTCAATAAAACAAATTTCACCAATAAAAACACCGTGTAAAGGTGCTTCAATTAGGCATCCATGAATGCGCGCAGGATGCGCGCAGAAATCGAATAACTTCATAATGGATTACGATAATTGAGCACTAAGCTCATTTGCACGCTCAAAGAATTCTTCAAAACTATCTGCAAATAGTTGCATATCATTTAAAGCTGATTCTTTTAAAACGGCGGAAAGAACATAAGTATCATCCACAAGATTCAATGCTGGTTGCCCTGGATAAAAATTATTCGGTGGGTATTCTAATAATGTTTTTAATAAAGGTGCACTAATTAAATCTAAATGACTGTAATTGCACTCTGCTAATTGACACCAAATAATAATATCATCCGTTGATAAATCGATATTAATCGCAGAAAACTCATTCATTTCCAATTGAATATTAGAGTGACAATCTAGCTGAGAGTTAACTAGGTCGCTACGTCCCATAGTCTTTAAAAATTCATTAAGTATTTCTATAAATCTATATTTCATCGAGTAATCCTTATATTTTGAACATATTTTAATTATTCAACATATTTAGTTATATTGAATTCAGTCGCTTTATTTGTTAATAAAGGCAATTTTTTGATTATATGGTTTTAACCACATTGACCTTGACCATTTCTGAAACCTCATTAAAAGAAAGAACTTCAAGTTCAGGGAAACGGCCTTCCAAGATTTTTTTGACAAAACGACGAACATCAATAGGCACTAAAACATTTACATCTCTAACTGATAGGTAACTATTTTCTAAAGCAAGTTCTGCTGCCTGTATCAACTCATTGGTTTTTTCAGGCTCCAGATGTAAATATACTCCACCAGATGATTGCCTGATCCCTTGGCGTATTGTGTCCTCTATCTCTGAATTGATCATCAAGACATTCAAGCGCCCATTGACAGCAAAACGCGAAGAGATATAGCGTGCCATTGAGGTCCTAACATGCTCAACTAACATTAAACTGTCTTTCTCTTTTGGTATCCACTGCACTAAAGTTTCAATAATCAATTTCATATTACGAACTGAAATTTTTTCCATTAATAAACGTTGAAAAACTTCGGTCACTTTTTGTACTGTAGTATGTCGATAACACTCCTTTAATAACTCAGGGTATTTACTTTCAAGGTCATCAAGTAAATTTTTTGTTTCTTGAATACCGAAAAATTCATTAATGAATCGCAGTAATAAGGTACTGACACAATCAATTGCTTCTGTCACATCATCGCGAGCCATTAAACCTAGTTGCTCAATATTAGATAAATCCTGTTGTTCAAACCACGTACTTACTGAACCATATTCATCCGTAAACTTTGTTAATGTCATACCAAGATATTCAGGTTCGTCATTCATAGTCAGTAAGCGATACCCATTAAAATAGATATCATATTCCCCTGCTTTAATTTCATTAATTAATACCACTATTTTATTTTCAGGGATAATAGGTGAGTAGTTAATAGCAATATCAGGTATCCTGTATCCATAACGAATAAAAATATCTTTTTTCATTCTGGATAAAAATTTGTTATTCTCTAAATGTTTTTTATATTTTTGATTAACAGATAGAATAATCGGCAATGTTTCTGGAATGTATTCATCTTCAATATCACCATTTTCTCTTTGAGTTTCGCCTTCCATCACATCTGAATTAATGATTTCAGCTTCATCCTTAACCGTTTTTTGCTTATTCTTTTCCTTTTTGAAATATCTGATAGCAAATAATCCAATAAGTAGCCCTGATAACAGTAAAAATACAATAGTTGGAAAACCAGGTAGAAACCCCATCGAAAGTACAATAAATGCCGTAATTAAAATCGTAAAGTCATTAGCAAATAACTCCGAAACAATATTTTCACCTAAATTCTTATCATTACCACCTACTCGAGTGACAATAAAACCAGCACTGATAGAAATGAGTAGCGCTGGTATTTGGGCAACTAAACCATCACCAATAGTTAATAAAGAAAACGTATTTAATGCAGTTGAAACATCCATTCCTTGCTGAGCAGTACCAACAGATATCCCACCAATTAAATTAACAAAAATGATGATAATACCCGCGATCGCATCCCCTTTAATGAATTTCATCGCACCATCAAAAGAACCAAATAACTGGCTCTCTTTTTCAAGGTCACCACGTTTCTTTTTAACTGCAGCTTCATCAATCACACCCGCACGTAAATCAGCATCGATACTCATTTGTTTACCTGGCATCGCATCAAGAGAAAAGCGTGCAGCCACTTCAGCAATACGTTCAGAACCTTTAGTGATCACAATAAACTGTACAATAGTGACTATCGCAAATACCACCATACCAACGACAAGGTTATCTTGAATAACAAATTCACCAAACGTCGCGATAATATCCCCTGCATCTGCTTCTAATAAAATTAGGCGGCTGGTACTAATTGATAAAGCAAGCCGAAATAACGTACTAATTAGCAAGATAGATGGAAATGACTGAAAATTCAGCACCCGAGTGATATAAAAAGAGCTCATAAAAATGAGTACTGAGATCATAATATTTAAGCCGATCAATAAATCGACTAATATTGTGGGTAATGGAATAATCAACATAGCAATAACCATCACCATGATAATTAATACCATTAGCTCTGGACGATTACGGATCTGTAGCAAAAATCCGGTTATATTTTTCATGGAATAATTTTCCTATCACACTATGGCTTACGGTGTAGTATTTGCTCTTGTACCTTTATTTGGTCCATGAGTATTTTTAGTTGTTCAATACATTGTTCTCTTATTTCGGCTGACTTAAATACCCCGGTAGGAATAACTGTAAAAGCCAGCAATAAGAGCTGTAAAAATCTGCCATGCATATCCGAAGTCATAATTTTTAATTCTTCAGAAATAAAAGTTATAACTGCTGTCTCAAACCCAACTTGGCTACGAATACCATGGGTAAATAGTTGACTCAGTTCTTTTGCAATTTTTGATTTATTTGAGTTTTCATTAAGTCGAAAAAAGCCAGACTGAAAGAATTGCTGGCAAAATACATAATCTAATGATTGCAATTCTCGTAGCCGGCCTACACGGCTAAAAAAACGGCCAAATGCACTGATATTTAAGTCACCTAGTGGTAACGTTTGTAAATCACAAGCAAGCGCCCGACCAAGATAACGCATTATATTTTCACGTTCTTGGATTTCCATTGCCTCAACCCATTGTTCATATAAATAGACAACCGGCCCGTCATAGCAGATAAATTCACGATACAATGTACGCAAGTTTCCAGCACTAGAATGTAATTTTTTTGCAAATGCCTTTGCAATGAGTGCAACATTAATCCCCGCTTGAGCACTCCGTTTAGTGTCTTCTGCTTGCAGCAATTCCACCAAAGCTTCAAGATTGTCAATTTGCTCTTTTTTTAATTTTTTCCGATTAATTAATGCTGCAAGAAGCATTAATAAGTCGCTAGGGTCAGTAAAAAATTGTAATAAAAATGCTCGTAACTGTTTCGGAGTCATTAACTGCTTGTTTAGTAATCCTTCTATATGTAGCACTTTATCATCCGCATCTTTATCTAAGATGCGTTCAGAAAATTGCATCCATTCTTCTTCATCACCCTTTTTAGAACTTCCTCGGCGTACATGACTTGCCGCCAACATCGACATCGATGCATATTCACTAGAGCTATCAATAACACCTGCGCCACGAGCCACTTCATCAGAGTCGTCACTACTTACAGGTACACGGCTTTTATTTTGAGTATTAACGGAAAAGAGTGTATTAAAGCTCAGTGGTGTTATTGCCATGATTCACTCATGTATTGTTGAAGAAATTGAACCGTACCGTGCAACTGACTATCATGGTTGGTGATCCGTGTTTTTTCGGAAAATTGTCGCCCATCCCACCCTTCATTTTCATCTAATAAACGCGGTTGGATTAAAAATAAACGCACCATCTTTTGTTGATTAGTAGATGAGTGGCTAAATAACCCACCCACATAAGGAAGATCGCCTAAAAAAGGAATTTTGCTTTCATTTTCAACATATTGTTCACGCGTATAACCACCAATAAGTAAACTGCTGTCTTTTGCAATACGCGCAACGGTGTTAATACTGGTTCGGTTAACGGCTGGTAGGCCTTCTACACTGGATGTTTTCCCCATGCTATCGCGATTTTCTGCACCATCTTCAATACTGACTTCCATTTCAACGTTATTACCCGCGGAAATACGTGGCATCACACTCACCATGGTGCCATAAGTGACTTGTTCGAGAGTTGCAATGCGCTCGCCTTGTAATTTGGCGTAAAAACTGGTGTTGTTATCAAATAAAGCAGGAATGTTTTCTTGGGTTAATAGCACTGGACGAGAAACAATGTGCCCGTTCCCTTTCTTATTCAATGCATCAATCTGCAATAGGAATTGCTGACTATTCGATAATGTACTTCGATTAAATGATACTGACCCCTTTCCCGTATTAAATGTGCCAACCTCCCAATTCACTCCTAAATTATCTAACTCAGAACGGGTAATATCGATAATCCATAATGACAACTCCACTTGGCGACGACGCATATCCAATGTATTCACTAGCTGGCGAACATAACGGATTTGCTCTTGGCTTCCTTTAACAATCAAGCTATTACTATCAGGATGTGCCACCAAAGAAAAAGAACGGTTAGAGGACTTTTTTGTTACCTGCTGAAGGTTATTCGCTGTAGGCAATGAGTCACCAATTGGCGCATCCATTAATTCATCTATTGAGTCACCTGTTGAATTAATTGCTACCGATGGAGGCTGGATAGTGAGTATTTCATCCATTTCAGCGCCATTTTTGAATAAATTATTAATGACATTCAGCAGGCCAGGGATCGTAATATTTTGCCCGCGTAATGAATAGCTTCTATCGGTTACTGAGGCGTGCTTTAACGGAATAACCGCAACTTCACCGCTGGATAATTCCTCTTTTCTAATTTGTTCTGCAAGATATAAAGAAGCTGCTTTAATTAATTCAATATAGAGAGGTGGCCCAGAGACAAATAATAGCCTTTCTCCCTCTTGTGAACGCACAGGAAAGCGTGAGTCATAAATGCCATTTCGTTGAATATAATTCAGCAGTTGATTGCTACTGACATTATTCGTTGGAATAATTGCGCTACGCATTTCACTGTTATCATAAACATAAATACTTGCACCATCGTCATACCACACTAGCGCAATTCGTCGGGCTAATGCTTTAAACATTTCATCTGCATTGGCCAAATTAAAATTACCGGTTACCTTTTTTTGCGCGGCTAATTTACTAAGAATAATCGGTTTATTTAGGCGCTCAGCAACCGCATCAAACACCTTACCTACCGCAATATTATTTGCGACAAATGTATCGTGGTTTTTTGACTGCGTAACGGGTTCCGCAACAATAAATTCTGCTTGTGCCGAATAGAAATTCATACTCAGTAAAAATAGTGTCACCCCTAACACTCGATTTTTTTTACTGCTCATATAATGTCGCTCCAATGTGCCTAATTTCTGATGGTGTTAGGCCTAACTCTTTTTTAATATCATTCGTAAAATGAGAGGCTGAGCAATAACCTGCTTCCAACCCGACATCTAATATTGAATCGTCACTTTCAATTAGTTGCAGAATGGCATTAGCCATACGAACGCTCATAATTTTTCGCTTTGCTGTTTTATTAAAGTTTTCTCGATAAAGCTGCCTAAAATAAGAAGCTGATATACCATAACGCGCACATAACTGATTAATGTTGGCATTCTTATCATCTTGAGCGGAAGTAAGAATAAATCGCATCATACCGTAGGCTTCATATCGCCTTAATATTTCACACCAGCTATCAAATATAGGATGATTTCTAATAATTAAATCAATCACTACATTTTTAATCGAAACGGTTGGTAGAAACTCTTCAGGTAATTCAATAAATTCTTCTTGACTATTTTCATCAACTTTTGGTTTCTCTTTTTTAGCGAGAAATGCTTGCCCTGTCGCAGTGTCAATAACTGCTAAAATTTCAACTAATTCTGATAAATCCATTGAATATAAATGCCAATCTGATTTATCTATCGGCACCCATTCATTCTCTTGGCAGATAAATATAGATTGATTTTCAATTGAAATATTCAAATTTGAATATAGAGATTTATAAAAAAAAGGCGTCGCATTCTTATTAGGTATAGCCAAGACCAATTTATCCTGTAAAGAAAATCGACAGCCTCTACTTTCTAATAATGTAACAATATCTTTGTTTGACATTATATAGGCCTTATTAAAGTAACTTTGTGTATACACAATGAGCGATAAATGAAAAAGTCTCAAGGGAATACTCTGGAATCCTTCACACTTTCCATTCCAAATTAAAAGTAAAAATGAATAAGAACAATTCAACTGACAAAAAAAATATTTCTTGTTTTACTTGCTGCCAATAATGAGACCCAATAAATACATAACTAAAATGAAACTAATTCCATGAGATTATTTTTATGAGTAATGCAAATAGCCAAACATGTATAATAAAAATTGCTAGTGGCCCTATGACCGGCCAAGAATTAATGGTTAATACAGATAACAATCTTATTATCATTGGTAACAGCCTAGATTACAAAACTGATATCAATGATGATGGATTTACAACTTACCAGATCCCTAGTGATGGCATTGCCTGCAAGTTTTCAATTATTACAGCAAGCCAATCTACTGAAAGTGGTTTGGCAATTCGACTAAATGATAGTGGATTAAGTACCGAAATCCCTATTGTTCTTCAGCAATTACTTTTGGCTGATATTTTTCCTATTGTAATAAAAATGCAAGATACCGATTGGCAAAGCTCCCAAATGCCTGAGGATATATTTAACTTGGAAGAGGAGAATCCACCACCTACCATTAAGTCTAAAGTAAAAAAATCAACCAAGGAAAAACCCAGCCTATTTAATAAACAAACTATGCTAGTCTTTTTCTTTACTTTATTTTCAATATTTATTGCTTACGTTATTTTCCAATATATTCCAGAACAAAGTGCTGAGAAAAAAATAAAAACACTAGAGCATATACTTCAAAGTAACCACTATCCTATTACTGTAACTCAAAGTGCAAATAACGAAAGTCTCATTTTAGTTAAAACCCAAAGAGATGCCGACTGGAGTATGCAACGGCTAGTCAAAGCTAAATATAATGAAAAATTTTCAATTAAAATAACAAATAAACTCGAAAAGGAAATTGAAAATAAGATTATTGACGTGCTTTCAGGAACATTAAAGGTAGACCTTAGTACTCCATGTAATCCAAAAATAACAGTGATAGATAACAATAATTTAATTGATGTAGAGGGAAAGGTAGATAAAATATTAGCCAGCTACTTCAGATGTTATATTAACAGTGAGATTAAAAAAATTAGCTTTAGTGAATTATTACAAAAAGCAGAGTTAGGATTGACAGAAAGCAATGTTCAATGGCGTAAAATCACTAAAGATAATAAAGTCATATTTATCATAAAAGATAGCTTAAATGACGACCAGACGGCATCACTGATTAATTTTACAAATTCATTTTATAAGCAATGGGGAGAAAATCACATTCAATTTTCTATTTCACTTGCAAATAACAAGCTCGAAGGAAAATCATTTGTCACCAATACAAATGGTTATATTCTATTAAGTAATAATCATTGGTTTTTTAATTCAATTAGTTTTTAACTTAACAGATATTTAATATATATAGTTTAAAATAAAGAGGAAAAAAATGGCAAATCAAAATGCAACTCCAGTTGTTATTCCTGGCTTAGGTACTGATGGTCGTTGGGGCAGCTCTGGTTTAGAAACCGAGGGAGTAGATAAAAATGATCTGGGTATGATCTATCGTACCTCCGCGAGTATTAGTGCTAAAGCTAAACAATTTGGTGATGAGTTACATACAATTCTTTCCTCATCAAATTTAGAAGTCGATAACCCACTTGTATTGGCAAAAATCACCGCCATGAGCGGTAATTATAATATGGCACGCCAATTACAAAGCAACTTTATGAAATCTATCAAAGATACTGACCAAGCCATTATTCGTAATGTTTAATTTTAAAGAGCATTATTAATTATAATGCTCTATTTTATTTAGGATAATTATTTATGTTAGCTATTACACCACATTTACTACTCACTGCCCCAACAGAGACCACATCAGTTCTCCCATCATCTATTCCGATTGAAGACAAGGTCAAAAAGCTATTTGCTGAATACACAGCAGCCGTCAGTCAAGAACGAAAAGCCTTAACTGAGAATGTCAATAATATTGACCCAAGTAACCCAACCCAACTACTGCAATTTCAAAATCGTGTCGGCAATTACAGCCTGACAATGAATATGATTAGCACATTGACACATAAGAGTGTTTCTGCGATTGATACTGTATTAAAAGCCCAATAAACCATGAATATTTTAAAGAAATTTATCTTGATTGGATTTATTAGCTTCTTAGTGGGCTGTGATAATCAATTATTACTCAGCCATCTAAGCCAAAGGCAAAGTAATGAAGTATTAGCCATACTACAAGAGCACGGTGTTGAGGCTACGCGTAAACAAGATAATAAAAACGGAGATTCCATTCGTGTTCAACCTAATGATTTTGTTATCGCGGTAGATTTATTGCGCCAATATAACTTACCATCAAAAGAGCCAATAGAAATTATTCAAGCATTCCCTGGAGATTCTTTGGTGGCATCACCACAAGCAGAACGTACCCGTTTACTTTCTTTAATCGAACAACGGCTTGAACAATCACTGCTCACCATCCCCGACATTATTAATGCTCGAGTGCATGTCAGCTACCCATTAAATGGCAATAATCCGACCAAGCAAATACAAAATGTGTCTAGCTTAGTTACTTATTCCGGAAGTGAAGATCCTCAGATGATGATGCATAAAATTAAACTGTTTCTAACGAACAGTTTTGCTGAAGCAAATTACGATAATGTCTCAGTCGTCGTCGTCAACCGGCCACCATTACAATACCAAATTAAATCTGAACCAGAATATACATTTAATCCAATTATAATCAGCTCAATTATCGCTGCGATTATCATTCTATTTGCTATTTTACTATTACTATGGCGCCAGCTAAGTAACAAAAAACCAGCAACTCATCTGATGGAGAAACCTGTTGATGGCAACGCTGACTAACCTACTAATTGAACAAGGAAATATTTTACTCGCGCCAGGTTGCTATTTCCATAGTGAATTTAATGGGGTCGGATATAACGACTTTCCACCTTTACTGCAACGTAAACACAATCAGCAATTGATTCATCAATACTCATTGCCTTTACCCAATGAGAAAACTCCCTTATTGCCAAAAGTATTATCTGAACACTGGGCTTTACTACCGGAGGTAGCGTTAGGCTTAGGGGTTCTACTACACGCCGAACCACTCCCTTGGTGGGTTGAACTTTCCAAATACCGTGTATTACATACACGCTTAAGCCGCTCACTTTGGCAGTCGGAAAATCAACCCACGACGTCACCACAGGTACTAACTGCCCTTGGAGCACAACAGTTATTAATGTGTTTAGCTCCCTTTGGCACCACTTACACCCTTCGGGCAAAATATATGTTCAGTCTTGAAACTCAGCAACTTATACCGTCATCCGTAAAAACGATGCTACCTTGGAATACTATTGAAGAAACATGTCGATATGTCAGAGAAAACACCCCCAAATGTTAAACAGACGATGTCTGAAAAAGTTTTGATCAAATACCAAGCATTGAGTGCCGATAGATACCACACAATTATCACTCAACAAGCTCAAAAAAAGGCGAGTGAGCTATACAAACAAGCAAAACAACAGCAAGAAGTTATCTACCAAACCGCTTATCAACAAGGCTATAACGATGGAATTAAACAATTATTAACTGATTTTATTCATGCGGTAGAAACCAGTGAAATTCAATACCAAGAAAATATCAGTCAAAGCAAAGAACAGCTGATGAAAATATTGAATGACATTTTTGGTGATAACCATCTACAAGAGACGGTTGCAACCTATTTTGAGAGGCAATGTGCAAAAACAACCAATACAACATTACACTTACCTGAAAAAATGCAAACTCGTATTACGATAGGTGGTTCTGATATGAAGTTTTCAACCATGGCTGATAATACAATTGCCTTAGAGGTCGATAATAAAATTACCTACTTTTCCCCTGTCATTGCCTCTAAAAATATTTTTCCTCATGTATTTTCTGTTCCGACACAATGCCAAATTTTAAAAATGTATAAAAATGCCTATCAAAACTTGATAACAACAATAAATTCAATACCGGAAGAACACAAATATGCAGACTAATCTACAAACTAAGGTTATCAATCCTCAATATAATGGTTCTCAAATTCATACAGAAAATATTCAAAGTAAAATGACCTCAATATGGCAGGAGAAAAATATGGAGACCACAAATAAGTATCAATACAGAGAAAAAATAGATTTATCCCCTATAGAAAAAAATAAAGTTAACAACTTTATTGATGAGCTTAAATCAAAGGGAGATGACAAAATATTCTTTTCTCATGTATTTAAAACTATGATCGCATTGGGTAAAGATGAAAAACAAAACTTTATCGCCGGAGTTAGCCAAGCATTACAATCATCAAATGACCCAGAGCTAGTATCACTAAATAAAAAATTTAATCGCTCACTCAACCATTATATGTCGATCAGTTTAATGAGCCCCCCTCTTAACAACCAACTTCGTCATAATATGACTAATATTGATTTGGAGGGTAACGGCGATGAGGATGAGGAACTAGTAATCTAACATTAATTTTTCTATCTCTCTCATCTTGTATCTATAATCCCTCGACTAATATTTATAGGTTTAGTGTATTTTTTTAATATCCTAAGCCTATTTATTTAGCAAAATATAAAAAATATAAAAAATATAAATAAAAATTGATATATACAACCTCTGAATATCGTTTAAATTCACTTCATCAAAACACATTGGCTCAATATCAAAAAGCGGTTTTATATTTTAAATATCTTATTTACCCTCGTTTTTTGTATTGAAATATATTCATAAATGATCAGGACAGATATAAATTATGACCGATTTATCAACAGTACAAAACCTTATGGATAACATTGACTATAATGAAAAAGAATCAATGATCCTCTTATCTGGAGACGTCGTGTATGACCCACTAAAACGTACACTTTCCCATGAAAAAAATGTCGTTAACCTTTCCGAAAATGAATCATGTCTGCTTAAATTATTATTAATAAAAACAAATAGTAAAAGAGAAGTTATGTATGAAATTTGGGAAAAAAGAGGCACTATCGTAACTGAAAGTAGTTATTACAAGCTAGTCAGGCAATTACGACAATCCTTTAAAAAAGTCGATCTCGATGAAAATTTAATTATGACCTTACCTCGAATTGGTATTTTATATACAGGAGAGAAATCAGAAATGCCAACACTCTCAAAATATGACACAAAAAAAAGCCTTTACACCTATATACGATATTTTCTGCAGAGAATGTTTATTCGTTCATCAATATAACCAGATTTCATCAAAGAGAAAATTTAATGCTAAATATTAACCCAAATTTTTCAAAGAAATACTTTTTTTTATTATTTATACTTTTTATAACCTTCATGCTATCTGCTTGTAATAGTACTTTAATGAGTTATTTTACTCATACTCCCGCTTATAATATTAATGGTAATATTTATTCCCACTCTTATGATATTCCCGAAAATTCCACAATTACACTGTCATTGACCTCAATACAACAAAATGAAAACAACGCAAAGTCTAATCTGGATTACAGTTTAAAAACAAAAAGTGCAGGACGTAGTATCGCATTTACAGTCGCTCTTCCTGAAGAATTTCAATCCAAACGGTATACCTTAGGAATGAGTGCAAGAATTGAAAAAGATGGAGAACTAATCATGATGAGTAATAAACTAAGCCCAATACCTGAGAATATGTCTGAAGTAGTATTACTTCCTATGACCGCTATTTCGCAATAACAACGTTCATTTCGCCAAAATAAATTTAAAGAATTCTCCTCCTCTTAATGAAGAATGACATAACCCGCTCTCAAACCAGCCCTAAATACATAACATTGCTAGGTTGGTTATTGAGCCTCACCCATTTGGTTTTTCTAATAAACTCGGAAAATCTGCCGCCGAGCTTTCAATAGCTCGTTTCGCTAAGCTTTCTAGTGCACTAAATAGCTGATCAGCCTCTTGTTCTGGCAAATCCGCCGCTAAATAATCATTCCATTTATCTAGTTTAAAATTTAACTCATTCACAATCGTTTTGCCGAGCGCTGTCAACGAAACATGGTAAACCCGTTTATCGACGAAGCTATTCGTTTTGGCAACCCAGCCCTTAGCTAAAAATTTGCTCACACCTCGAGTCGTCACTGATTTATCCACAACCATCGCTTTCGTAATCTGCTCTAGGGTTGATGCATCATATTGATGAATATGTAAAATCATCAAACACTCAATTGCATTGAGACCATAAGGCTCTCCCATCCATTTCATATAATGGTGAGCTGCTCGGCTAATCACTCCAAATACTCGAGCCTGTTCTGTACGCATAATCCCTCTTTAGTTGATTTTATCAACCAATTAGTTGATAATCACACGGCATTTAGTTGATATTATCAACTAAATACCTTTTTAACACCCCAAATTTACTCATATTCTATGTCAAAAATAATAACTTTACTGAATTCATTGGGATTCAACCCAGCACGCTTTCGTTTTGCCGCCATTACCGCTTGTGCATCAATTGCTGCGCTCTTTATTGCTCAATATTTAGAGTTAGTTCACCCCCAATGGGCAGCCATGACCGTCTGGGCTTCAGCGCAACCTTGGCGCGAAAATTTACTGGAAAAAAGTTGGTGGCGTTTTGCTGGAACAGTTTGTGGTGTGCTTGCCGGTGTCGTCTTAATTCAGCTTCACCTTATTCACCCGTTACTTTTCATTATTGGGCTAGCGAGTTGGTTAGGCATTTGCAGTGGTATCGGCCAATTACAAAAGGGCTTTGTCGCTTATGGCACATTTTTAGCAGGTTACTCCGCCGTGATGGTGAGTATGTTGAGCGTTCATATTACTGATAGCTTATTTATAGTCGCTTGGGATCGGCTATGGACCATTTTGGTTGGCGTGCTTTCAGCTGTAGTATTCAATTTCCTTTTTACCCCTAAGCGTGAACAAGATAATATCATTACCCTTAAAAATCAAATTGATACACTATTCTTCCAAATGCTACATGACTCACTTGAGAAAAAGCACCCAATTAAGCAACACGATATCGACTATCTTTGGCAAACCATGGCTAGCTATGACGAAATTTTAGAGACTCATCGTATTGGCTGGCGTTATCACCGCAAACAAGTTGCTAAAGCGCGTCAAAAACTCATGTTTCAAAGCCAAATATTATTACACTTAGATAAATATCAATCTATTGCACCTTTTTATTTTCCTGCACTAGAGCCAACTGAGACTCAATGGAAACATATTTTATCATTATGCCCCGCTGGAGTACTGAAAACACTATTGATCCCACTTTACTATGCTATTTTTGGTAAATCAGCGAAACACTTTGAAAAAGTGGATAAACAGAAGCTTCATCAAGATAAAATTTCAGCGTGGCACGCCTTTGCTCGTTCTTTTATGACTATCGCTGCAGTTGGTTTGTTATGGTTGTGGACACAGTGGCAAGTACTGGCTTATCTTACTCTCGGTCTTTCAGTGATGTTGGCTCTATTCGCATCCCTCGATTACCCCGCTAGGTTTATGAAAAATATTTTTACTGGGCAATTGTTTGGCGCTATTACAGCGTTAATCTGCACATGGTACTTATGGCCTTTTGCCTCTTCATCATGGCAGATGACCTTTTTCATTATTCCAGTGATTATTAGTGGCGTTATCATTTTTTCCCATAACCGCCTAATTTTAATTGCTTTTGATTACATTATGGTTTCTTTAATTTTGCTCCAACCGAGCTATCCTTTTTCTCTTTCACTCCCTCAAAGTATCGGTAATGCCATTGCGATAGTTTCAGGCCCATTAGTTGCAATGGCTGCTTTCGCATGGATTTATCCAACCAACCCGACCAAGCGTTACCAGCAATTAATCTATCTCTCTGAGCAGCAATTTAAACAAGGAGTAACGGCTCTAATTCAGGGCAATAAGCCTTCCACATCCCAATACATGCACCGTTTATTTAGTGGATTATTGCTAGCAAAAAAAGCAAATCTTCCTCACCCGCCTATATTTGATTTTTTTATAACTCGACAAAGTATTTGGTTGTATCTACTTATTTTGCATAAGCAATTTGCGCACCACGCATCAAAGAAAAGAGCCCTTATTGCGCTTGAAAAACGCATTCAACAAAATCGCTTTGACTTAAAGAAAATTTCCACACTATTTCAGCATTTACAGCGTAACGAAAATGATAATAAAGAACTTGAACAGCTTAAGAAATATGTAAAACACTATATGGAAAAAGAATATTGCTAATAATAAAATAAGTTCTTATAAGTACCCCGACTAAAACAGGCATTAATACTTTATTTCAGACCTAGTCGTTTAGCTAATCGATGTAAATTAGCGATATCGACAGACAATTCTCTGGCACATGCAGACCAATTATAATGGCTTTGTTCTAATACTTGTGAAATGACTTTACGCTGAAAATCATCCGTTATCTCACGTAAATTTTTAGTTAGTGGTAAGACTTTCTGTGATGTTTCTGTAAACTCATACTTATTATTATCAAAGGTAAAATATTGAGGCTGTAAGATAATTTCATCAGTATCACTTGAAGCTCGAGCAAGAACAACGGCACGATGAATCGCATGTTCCAATTCACGTACATTACCTGGCCATGAATAATTGAGTAAATACCGTTGTAATGAAGGACTCAGTACCACACTGGATAAGCCAAAACGCTGACGATATTGTTCACAGAAGAACCCCGCTAATAAAATAATATCTTCGCCACGTTCCTTTAATGGGGGAACAAATAGCGGAAATACACTTAAACGATGAAATAAATCGGCCCTAAACCGACCTTCTAACACTTCTTCGCGTAGATCACGGTTAGTTGCCGCCAATATACGAACATTAACGCGTAAACTACGGTCATCACCAACACGTTGAATATCGCCATATTGCAATACTCGCAGTAATTTAGCCTGTAACGCTAATGAAAGCTCCCCTATTTCATCTAAAAATAAGGTACCATTATCCGCCATTTCGAATTTACCACTACGGTGGCTAATTGCCCCAGTAAAGGCACCTTTAACATGACCGAATAATTCACTTTCCGCCACACTCTCAGGCAGTGCAGCACAGTTTAAATAAATAAGAGGGTGATCTGCTCGAAGGGATTTTTCATGGATAGATTTAACGACTAGCTCTTTTCCTGTTCCCGTTTCTCCGCCGACCAGAACATTTAATTCAGACGCGGCAACAATATCAATTTCCTTTTTTAATTGTTGCATACGAAGAGATAAACCAATAATCTCGGTTTCTCCAGAAGGTTTAAATAGTATGGGTTTATTCGGTAATATATTTTGCTTTTCAAGCTGTTCAATAAGTAATGCATTATTTAGTGCTCCCGCAGCTAACGCGGCAATTAACCTCAGTGACTCATTGCTAAATGCATCGAATTGATCAGGTTCCATACCATCTAATGTTAATGCACCAATAAGATTTTGCCCCGCATACAAGGGTAAGCCGACACAAGCATGAACTTTTAGGTGTTGATGATGAGGAATTAACCCATCATATGGGTCAGGGAGCTGGCTATCAGCAGGAAAACGCACTACATCACCGGCTCTTGCAATTGCTTCTAGCCGAGGGTGCCCTGACAAAAAGAATCGACGACCTAAAACATCAGCCATTAACCCATCGATTGCTAAAGGAATAAATTGGCCTGATTCATAACGTAATAACGCACATGCATCACACCTTAATGATTGCCTTAACGTGGTAATCAAACGCTGAAATCGATCTGAATGCTCCATACCACTTTGTAATTCGATTGCAATCTTTGCCAGTGCCTCGACAGAAAAATCCATGATTCATTCCCCATTGTCAATTTGACAACAATTATAGTCATAATGACAACACTTAGCATAGTCATTTTGACTATAAACTAAAACAAATTATTTTAATTTAGTTAAAAATCAAAATGTTAAATATTGGCATGAATATTGATTATGTCTTCTTATACTCTAAAAGCTACAGGACAAAATTAATATGGCGATTCATGTAAAAAATAACATCCATTGGGTAGGTCAGCGTGATTGGGAAGTACGTGATTTTCATGGAACCGAATACAAAACATTAAAGGGAAGTAGTTATAATAGCTATTTAATCCGCGAAGAAAAAAATGTTCTTATTGATACTGTCGATCATAAATTTAGCCGTGAGTTTGTTCAAAATTTGCGCTCGCAAATTGATTTAAATGATATTGACTACATCGTCATTAACCATGCAGAAGAAGATCACGCAGGTGCATTAACCGAATTAATGAGCTTTATTCCTAATACCCCGATCTATTGCACAGCCAATGCCATTGATTCAATAAATGGTCATCACCATCATCCTGAATGGAATTTCAAAATCGTTAAAACAGGTGACACGCTCGATATAGGTAACAATAAACAATTGATTTTCATTGAGACTCCAATGCTACATTGGCCTGACAGCATGATGACTTATTTTACTGAAGATGCCGTACTTTTTAGTAATGATGCTTTCGGGCAGCACTATTGTGATGAGCGATTATTTAATGATGAAGTCGACCAAAATGAATTATTCGAACAGTGCCAGCGTTACTACGCCAATATTCTTACCCCATTTAGCCGCTTAGTGACGCCAAAAATAAATGAAATTTTAGGCTTTAATCTACCTGTCGATATGATAGCGACATCTCACGGAGTAGTATGGCGTGATAATCCAAATCAAATCATTGAATTGTATTTGAAATGGGCAGCAGATTATCAAGAAGATCGTATCACTATTTTCTACGATACCATGTCAAATAATACTCGTTTAATGGCGGATGCAATCGCTCAAGGCATCAATGAAGCCGACCCTAATGTCGCGGTTAAAATATTTAACGTTGCACGCAGTGATAAAAACGACATTATTACTCATGTTTTTCGCTCCAAAGCGGCACTGGTCGGTACCTCAACCATGAATAATGTCATGATGCCTAAAATAGCAGGTATGCTTGAAGAAATTACAGGCTTACGTTTTTTAAATAAAAAAGCCGCTGCTTTCGGTAGTTTTGGTTGGAATGGCGGCGCCGTTGACCGTGTTCAAACACGTTTGATGGATGCCGGTTTTGATACCGCATTATCTTTAAAAGCAAAATGGAAACCAGACACAAAAACATTAGATGACTGCCGTGAGTATGGGCGTAATATTGCTCGCCAATGGGCATTACCTGCATAAATTAAATAACAAAGTAGCATCAGAATTTTATGATTTTTTAAAGGATACCTCATATGCAATTTAGAGATAAAACACTCGGACAGCTCGCATTATCCATTCCTAGAGCTTCTTCTTTATTTCGCCAATATAATATGGATTACTGTTGTGGTGGCAAACAGACGCTGAGTCGCAGCGCAGAAAAATTAAAGTTAGATATTGACCTATTAGAAAGCCAATTAGCTAAATTAGCCACAGAAACGTTAGAACAGGATTGGCGCAAAGCCCCACTCAGTGAGATTATCGATTTTATCATTGTTCGCTATCATGATAGGCACAGAGAACAATTACCTGAACTAATACTACAGGCACAAAAAGTTGAACGCGTTCATATAAATAAGCCAAGCGTGCCAAAAGGTTTATCAAAATACTTAGAAGCATTACTGGAAGAACTAGCGAGCCATATGATGAAAGAAGAACGCGTTTTATTCCCTATGATAAAAAACGGAATGGGCAGAAACGCAGCAGGTCCAATTAGTGTCATGGAACAAGAACATGATGATGCTAGTGATATCTTAGAAGCAATTAAAGATATTACCAATAATGTCACACCACCGCCAGAAGCCTGTACTACCTGGCGTGTGTTGTATAATGGTATCAATGAACTGATTGATGATTTAATGAATCACATTAACCTAGAAAATAACTTATTATTCCCAAGAGCACTCGCTGGCGAATAAATAAGTAAGGGGCTATCTATATAATAGACAGCCCCTTATTTAAAATAATTTTTAGTAAATACTAAAAATACCTATTTGTACTGTTGCTTAATTTCTTGCGAAACGACTAATCCACGTTTTGCTTCTTTTTCTGCAATTTCAACGGATAACCCGATATAAGATCTCGGGTCAAGCATTGCTTTAATTTCTTCATTACTGAATGCTGCTGATATCACACTATTTTTGGTCAAATTAGTATAAAAATCTTCCCCATCCGCCGCAGTTTTAATTGCTTCTTCATACAGAAGGGAGTGAGCTTTATCTTTGCCTAATTTTTCCGCCATCTTCATCATGACATACTCAGTATTATCCAGCCCTTTGTTTCTCAAAACATTATGAAGCATTCTCTCTTCATGTGGCACAATCGTCCTAGAAAGCTCTTCAGTTCTTAGTAAAATTTCCGTGGTTAATTCCAAAGCTTCTTCAATTAACCCATCAAATAACATATAAGAGCTACTATCACCTTCATAAGGCCTTACCGCAGAATACATACCAACACTCGGTAAAGAATATAATTTCTGTGAGTTAGCAATAATTCCCTTAGCAAGTTTTGGGTTTATTTTATGCGGCATAGTACTACTGCCCACTGTTCCTTTAGTAAAGCCTTCTGAAACCTCTGCAATTTCTTCTAACGTTGTGCTATAAACTTCTTCACCGATTTTATGACAAATATTGGCCATTAACGCTAAATTTGCCATATATTCAAGCTTATGCGTACTTAAGTTTCTGGATGGTACTTCCATGGCTTCCATACCCACCAGCTCAGCGACACGTTTTTGTACCGCCATACCAACACCAGGCATTGAGTTAAATGCACCAACAGCGCCACCCATCATGATAGTGAAAACCCGTTTTTCACACTCTTTCATACGTTGATAGCAATCAATAAAATCGCTGATCCATACCGAAACTTTGTAGCCGTAGGTGATGGGGATTGCATGACGCCCATGAGTTCTTCCCGGCATCACCATATGTTTGGTTCTTTCGGCCAAATCGGCTAAGTTTTCGATGATTTCACCGAGTAACAACATAAATTTATGATGTACGGTTTTCATCATATAGAGCTGTGAACTTTGCTGAATATTTTGCGTGGTAATTCCATAATGGATATATTTACCACTTTCCTCAGAGCAAGCATTCACTAAAACTTTCAAGAAAGGTACAAAGCCATGGCCTATTTTTTGGTAAATACGGCTCATTTCTTCAAAATCGATATTTTCGATAACAGCCTTTTCTTTAATTTCATCTGCCGCTGATTGTGGAATAAATCCCAGTTCCGCTTGAGCTTGGGCCAGCATGGATTCAAACATTAACCAAGTAGAATATTTTGCTTCATCAGACAATAAGTCTTTAATTCCACGGTCATCAATAGTTTTACTTTTAGAATCGTATAATGCTCTCATTTCGTATCCCTTCTTTATTTCTTCATTGCTTCATCAACAGCATTGCGAACAAACTCAACCTTTGGTCCATATACAACATGGACGTGGTTTGCCGATGGAAAGAAGAATGCGGTACATCCTGATTCCAACATTAAATCTTTATCAATTTGGTTCACTTCTCCAACATCAATACGCATACGGGTAATACAGTTATCTACGTTACGAATATTTTGTTTGCCACCTAACGCTTGAATTAAAATTTCTGCAATTTCGCCATAACGTTTTTCTTTAATTAAGGTATTTTTCAGATTACTCGATTCTTCGCGACCTGGTGTTTTTATATCAAACTTAATAATGGCCCAGTAGAAAATAAAATAAGTGACGACGGCTAAACAGCTACCGATAATAACAAGGAAGATCCAGTTAGTGTGCTCGTACAGCAGACCAAAGATAGTAAAATCAAAAACGGTTCCACGAATATAACCGATACCGACCTCAGCCAATGAAAGCAACACCGCACCGATACCGACAATAATGGCGTAAATTAAGTACAATAATGGCGCAATAAATACGAAGGTAAATTCGAGTGGCTCCGTGACGTTACCAAGCATGGCTGTTAATACCATAGTAACCAGCATGGATTTCACTTCTGCGCGGTTTTCTTTCTTCGATGTTTTGTAAATAGCAAGAGCAATTGCAGGGAATAGGAATAGTGTGACTAGCATTTGTTGCTGCGCCATAAAGCGAGTCAAACTTGGCATCATCGACCAATATTCACTATCTGGGCCTTGGTTAAATAACACCTCAGTTAATGCAGGAACAACACCAACAAAGGTTTGTCCGTCAATAACATAAGTACCACCCGCCTCAGTAAATCTAAATAAAACGTTCCATACATGGTGTAAACCAAATGGAATAAATAAACGTTCACCACCCGCGGTAAAAAATGGCCCTACAGGACTTAAAAATACCGCAGAGAGTTTCATCAAACCTTGGACTAATACTTCCCAAATAAACGGTAATAACGCACCCACTCCAATCATTAAACCGATCATAATAATAGAAACGGATTTTTTACCAGAAAAGAAAGCAAATGCGGTTGGCAATTCAAGGTTATAGAACTTATCAGTCGCCCAAGCGGCAATCAAACCAGTAATAATCCCTCCTGCGGCACTGATATTTAAAGTTTGTATACCAAGAACTTTAATTTGCCCTACTTGCCCCATCATTGCAGGGTCTGCAAGCTTACCAGTAAGCACTAGCCAAATATTCATGGTGATGATCAGCGATAAGTAGCCGACAACCGATGCAAAGACGGCGATCCCCTTATCTCGATGGCTCATACCATAGGCCACTCCCATAGCAAACAATAGGGGAATATTATCAAAAATAACACCCGCGATTGAACGAATGCTGACAAGTAATGCATTAACCGTTTCATTTCCGAGAAAAGGAAAACGTGCAATCATATAAGTTTGCACTAATGCACCACTGATACCCAATATCATACCAATAGGTGCTAAAACACCTATTGGAAGGAGTAATGTTCTCCCAAAGCGTTGAATAGATTCACCAAACTTTTTTCTGGCCATACTGTTTCCTTATGACTTCTATTATTAGAATTAAAGGCATACTAGCTTGGAGGGATTATAAAAGAAATGATGTCACGGTTTTAAAAGTTATCTTAGGTCACAACTAATGACCTAGGTCATATTAATAAAAACTATCTACCAAAGACAAGAATGAAAGACGAGTGAAGTTTTCTTAGAAAATAAAAAAGAAAATTTAAAGTAGATTTTCTAATTCATTGATAAGTAAATCAACTAAAATAAAAAAGCCAATTCTGGATTTTGTGTCATCTCTTTTAGTATCAAAATTATCGGCAAAACAAAACAAAGTGTTATCAGTATAAGTGGTTAGTTCATTAGTATTAAAAGCGGTCATACTAATGATATTTGCCCCTTTTAATTGCACAATTTTTGCTGTTTCAATAATTTTTTTGGTTCCCCCTGATAGTGAGATAAAAATGACCGTGTCATCTTTGCTAACTAATCGAGTGAAAGAATCAGATAAATTGTAGTCATTAATAAAAAAACAGTGTAAACCTAACGCAAATAGTAAGTGTTCAAGATAATAGCCAACAGCTTTACTTGTCCCTCTGGCAACAATAAAAATATTTCTCGATTTATGTAGTATTTTAGCGCAATCGCTAATTTGCTCTTCGTTAATTAATGTAAAACTTTTATTAATATTTTTTTCGAGTTGTTTTTTATAAGACGAAGGTGTGATTTTTTCAGTTTTATTTTTTGTTAAAATATAATTATTAATCTGAAACTTAAGTTCTTTAAATCCACTAAACCCTAATTTTTGCGACAAATTAATAATAACTGTTTTAGAAACAAAGGTTTTAGCAACTAGTTCATTAATATTTAAGTAAGGGATATCTGTAATATTATCAGTCAGGTATTTTAAGACTTTTTTTTCGCTAATGGTTAAATTATCGTAATTTTTTAAGAAATCTAACATATCCCCTCTCCGATAAGCCTAGCTAGCTTTCAAATGACTCTATTGTATAAGAATAAAGTAATAAACAAGTAAACAGCACTCAAGAGTGGTGCTGTTTACCTGACAAGAAATCACTTAAACTTAAGTTGTTTCACAGCCTCATCGATATCAATTTCATCTTCCGAAAATGTTAATGATGTCCCATGTAACGTACTAATTTCTAATTTTTTCAATGAACGCATTTGACCAGGTTTATCTGATTTTGGTTTGATACTATTCATTAATGCGCCAATTGATAACACGGTATTTTCTTTATCGATACGCGTATCTGCAGGTACTTCTACTGAATAAACACGATAGGATTTAATTGATGTAATCTTAATCCGTTCTCCTGCGATATAAATATATTTACTTTCAGGTATGACTTTGACCGCAAAAGCAGATAACCCTTTATTATTTGTCGTCGGTTCGAAAGTGACTGCAGCATTTTTTTTAATCAAATCTGGGTTGGCAACCTTAACCACATGAAAATAACGGTTATCGCCATTCTCATCTTTGATAAATCCAAAACCTTTATCTTCGAACCATGTTGTGATCGTTCCATTCATTGCCATTACCGCCTAATTAATCTTTTATTGACTCAGTTTTTACAACGCGCAGTATAGAGCACAATGCGTGTGCAGACTACGGCTTTGCTTTTAGTCTGAGTGATAAATTTACGTGATGCAAGTGACAGCGTTCGCCTACTTACTAAAAATTGGTTATTATCAACAACCATTTTTTGCTGGAAAGGCTAATGACTGAAATCATCGACACCTTTATTGCTCCGCCCTGTCACGATGAGATAGAAATTATCTATCAGGATGAGCATCTGGTTCTTATTAATAAGCCAAGTGGCCTACTCAGCCTTTCTGGAAAAAACCCACAAAACTTAGACTCCGTCCATCACCGATTAGTAAAAATATTCCCAGACTGTACTCTTGTTCACCGTCTCGATTTTGGCACATCTGGGTTGATGGTGGTTGCTCGCAATAAAGCCATCAATGCAGCTCTGAGCCAGCAATTTAGCCAACGCTCCGTCATTAAGATATACCAAGCTCTACTTTGTGGCCACTTAGCTAATGATGAGGGTGTCATTGATGCGGCAATAGCAAAAGACCCTGCACAGTTTCCCCGCATGTCGCTTTGCGAGGTGAATGGCAAACCTGCCCGCTCCCACTATCAAGTGATTGAGCATCTGTATCACCCATTAGATAATGGCACATTGCTCCCAGTAACCCGAGTCCAATTAATACCTGAAACAGGGCGTACCCACCAGCTACGCATCCATTGCCAAAAATTAGGTTACCCTATATTAGGCTGCGACCTATATGGTGGGCGATTATTACAAGGAACTGAGCAAACTCCACGTTTACTTTTGCACGCTAGTGAATTGCATTTTGTTCACCCTGCGAGTCAGAAGAACGTTAAAATGTTTAGCGCCAGCCCGTTTTAACGCCAAAGCTACGACTTAAAATTTGACGAGTATTACCACATCAAGTCGTCAGGGATCTTAAAGTCCGCGTACGGGTCATCTTCATCTTGTTCTTCTTGGCTGAGCGCATTATTGAGTACGATACTATCCGCATCCCTTTGGGTTATTTTATCCGCTACACTTGCAGGGATAATCACATACTCATTGTTATCACTATTCTCAATCGCTAAACGGGCAATCGCCAGACGACCGCTGATCAATTGTGTTTGTGTTATTTTATCTACAACAACTTGCTTGATCACATTGTTATCGGTGAAATTAAAACTAATATCTCCCTTTGAAATATCAACTTTATTCATCTCAATAAGTTGTTTAACTTGCGCTTTAAACTCTTTGGATTGCACCATTTGCTTATGCTGTTCGCTTAATTGCTTATCACGTTCAAGCTGTGCTTTTTTATTCTCTTCTACGGCTTCCCTTGCTTCACGCGCTTGAACGCGTGATTTTTTAGCCGTTCTTTGCACTTTAGCCATCTTCTTACTGGTGACTAATCCTGCTTTTAGCATTTGCTCTTGTAAGGTGAGTTTTGCCATCTTCGCCTCTAAATCTATCAGATAATTATGTGATTATACCTTTAGCCGCTGAGACCTGATAGGCTTTGAGCTTCATTGATAGAGAAATTATGTGATGTTATTTAAGAAAATATGCTAACGAGGATAATTCAAAATTCGGCGTGTTTAACTTATTTTGTCTAATCTAAAATGTGTTTATAAAAAACCATCAATATATTGTGATTTTTTATAGGCACGATTTACTCAGTAACCATAGAGAGCTGATGAGAAAAAATAGAGGCTTTCATCCACATAAAAACCTCTCTATTTCAATAACTACGGAGTGGACATAATAATGGTAGCTGCTGAACTAAACTGGCCTTCTATCAATTCATTTGGCGATAAATTAGGTTTTTTAACTAGCGTAAACATTAGTGTGTCTCTACCATGCCCATTTTCTATTTTTGAATCGAAATGCCCATTCATAGGGGAAACTCTTTGCCCTTGATGATAAATCTCAACACCTAATCCCGGCATAATAGGACCTTGACTACCAATATCTCCAGTTCTAACAAGTAAAGCGTCAGATGAAAAAGTCGAAGTTTCTCCGCTAATAATCATCTTTATTGGCGCTGTCAGGTTATTATCTTCACAACTATAAGTGATTTCTGCGTTACGTTGAAAACGGCTTGCACTTCCCACTGTTGAAATACCCGATGCATTTACTGTTTCAAAATCAACAATGATGATTTGGTTATCATTGATATCACACGTACCCGTTCCAACAACTACATCATTACCTGCATAGAAATTCCATTTAAAATAAGCATGGTCAATATGCTGATTACTATTTACAAATGTCGCATATTTATGGAGATCTAACGTCATCAGCAAATCGCCTTTTCTTACCAAAACTGATGGCGTTGGTTTAACATTTACCTGTAAATATAATTTAATTTGTAAAGGTTCACTTGCTGTGGTTAAACGAAATACTTGAATTTCTTTACCGCTAAATGGTGCTAAATAGTAAGCACCACGCACGACCACTCCCGCTTTTAATTCTGGGTTATTCTTAAATGTGGGACCAAGGTCAGCACCAGTCACATTTAAATAATCAACATAAGCACTAGGGGCTTCATTACGGCAGGTCATAAAATCACTCACATCCGCAAATTCATTTATACGATTAGGTACAGCAAAAATATCATTATCTAGAGGAACATCATAAATACTTTGTGTTCCCCCACCAACTTCTTGTCCTCCATTAGTTTTACACTGGAAAGCAAAAATAGTCGGGGAAAATAATAAGGTTGCGAGAAGTAATATTAACATCTTCATTGTTACTGATACCTTAATCATAAATTAAACTAAAAATAGCGGTTGCAGTAAAATGGCCAAACGCAATACTTTTATTTTTTATTGCATCAGGTTCCCCTTGCACATTCGCATTAAAACTTAAAATATTCGTGCCATTCTCTAAATTGTATGCAGGCGTCATACTATTAATAGGAATTTTTTTACCACTAAATTCTAAGATTTCAATTCCGATACCCGAAGCCATGCTGCCAGAATCTAATGCAAGAAGGCCTGGTAAATGGGTATTTTCGCTTCCTGTAAACTTAACGGTCACCGTTCTAAAGATACTATTATCACAGTCATCTAAATGAATATTAAAATTTTCAAGTGGTGTTTTTTGGTTAATATAGAGGTATTTATTAACAATAGTACCAAAGTCCACAATGATATTTTCATCACCAGGTCTTACTGTACAAGCTTCTGCGACAAGTTGTCCTCGTATCTTAATTTCACCGATTTGACCATTTTTTGCCTGACTCGGTAACGGAAAAAATAACAAACTTAATAGCATCGAGAGTATTATTTTTTTAAATTTATAAAAATTGAAATTTAAGTTATTCATATAAATACCTTCAATGCTATATCAGAAAATCTATTAAGATTATTCATACGTTATTTGAAAAGAAATAACACTTCGATAAGCTCCAGCCTGTAATTTTTCTGCGATTCTTACGGGAGCTACATAATAAGTTAAAATATTTTGCCCCGGAGAAATAAGCTCAGGTTCACTGTACTCACCAAAAGCAATTTCTTTTCCTTTAGGATTAGTTATCTGTAATCCAAGCCCATTAACACCTTCAACTCTCGCTATGTTCGGCCTAAAAGGGACAACTGGCGTGATAAACCTAATTTTCATACCTGGCTGAGAAAGACTCCATGTAACATTACCGGATTTATTGTTTCTCAAAACCGTTGGGGTTTCGATGCAATCCAATAACTCGATGTTTACCGGCGTCTTGTGGCCTTGGGCGCCAATTGTTTTTAATGATGCAGTTTCAATATTTCCTAAATCAACGGATTGAAATGCAGAATCCATCGATAAATGGCATGCACTCTCCGTTAATGAGCCATAAACGAAAATTTTACCATTTGCACCTTCAACATCCCAATTGCCTGTTGTGTTATAAAAGGCATTATTTGAGGCCGCATATATCACAGCTGAATGAAATATGAGAGATAATCCAAAGAGTAAGGAAAAGCTTTTTTGATTAATCATCATTTTCCTCTCTATTTACTTTCAGGAACAACCTGACATGTATTTGCTTGACATTTAAATTGAAGTTTTGGCCGGCCACCATAGTCATTTATATAGGTCAATACCGGATTTGCCCCCAAAGTAGAACTTGAAACTCCTAATTTTTCTTCACTAAATGGTGCAACCATAACTGCCTTAAAATTCTGATTTACCGGTGAATTTTTTCGCTCAGCCGCACCAATAATCGTGATATAAAAGGGAGTTGGGTTTTTAATGATATATTGGTCACCTTGCTTAATAAGCTGTGTTTTTTCTTGCCAAGGGTTATTCAGCATTTCTGTTTCGCTTAGCATGATACTTTTAGGACGATAAAATAATTTAATTTTGCTCTGTAACGCTAATTGCAAAACATTCGGTTTATCACTTTTTGGCGGGATCTCCCTTAAATTAAAGTAATAAACACTTTCTCTATCCTGCGGTAACTGACTAATTTCAGGAAGCGCCTCAATACGGACTTGGCTTGATTTTTCGGGTTCAACTCGCTGTACCGGCGGTAATACAGCAAACGGTGAAGTGATTTTTACCCCTTGAATATTTTCAATCCACCCTTGAGCCAAATAAGGTAGCTGGTTATTTTTATTAGTAATAGTAATTGAAACGCTTTTTTGATCGCCATTAAAAATAACTCGGGTTCTATCTAAAGCAATTGCCGAGAATGCGCTTCCGCTAACTAAACTGCTTAATAAAATAGTACTGATATATAAATTAGTTAATTTTTTCATAGCAATCACTCATTTACAGATTATTATCTGCTTCATTACGTTTATTTGATAATGGTTTACAAGGAATGAATAATCCTTGGTTAATTGTTTCTAAGTTTTCAGGAAAATTAATTTCACATTGTGCTTCCCCACCCCAATGAATAATCATGACTTCATTTGGGTTGATACCACTAACATAGGCATATCCATTATCAGTAACTATTCCCGTTTCTTTTCCTTTCAAATTCGTGATCTGAGCGCCAAATGGCGGTGCAGAACCGTCAGACATACGCATTGAAAGCATCATCTTTTCACCAGACAACACATTAAATTTGCGATAGCCAATCGCGCCTTCTGTTAATGTCACTTGAACAATAGAATCCGTTACCTCGGCATTATTCGGTAATGCATTTAAATCGACTTTAACTTTACTGCGGTAGTAGCTATTTAAATCAGGGACAACCACTTTACCAAATGCATTTGATGCAATAGGTATCCCTCGGTCTGATACGGGAATTTTAGCCACACCATCAGTGTCAATGAGCAAACGAGTTCCGCCAATATTTGAGACTCGATGAGCATCCGCACCATTTAAAGTCATGGTAAATCCGCCTTGTGCCCCTACCCCAAATGATGTGTAATTATTATGAATATAGCTGGCATTCGCAGTTAACTTAGTATTATCACCATAATGGGTAATATAGGTGCTTGCGGTTCCACCTTTGTTGGTCGAACCTGCACTGACTTGATAATTGGTTCTATCTGACAATTTGTCATAATAGGTTGCTCGATTAACAGTATCATCCCGTGTTGCTTGTAATGAATAACCAATATTTGCACCATTTCCCCAAGGCATTGAAGCTGAGATATACAGGCCATCATCATTTGTTTCGTTATATTTATTACGATAGGCCGATAACGAAATATTAATATTCTTCAGGCTTCCCCAATCTAAGGTTTTTGTCACCATTAAATTGTAGCGATTACTTTCTGGCTTATCCCAATAGGTTTGGTGCGAGTAGTTTAAATAAGCTGTAATTCTCGATTCTCTAAAGTTTTTATTTAAAGAGATCACATACATTTCTTTATTACTACCTTGACGCTCACCTGAATCTTTAGCCGTTAAAAAATCGGTTACAGTCATAAAACTGCGTTCTGAGAATCGGTAACCTGCGAACTGAACTTGGCTATCATAGTCATCAAAACGTTTTGAATAGTTTATTCGATAAGAATTACCTGTGAGTTTTTTATCATTAGGAATATTTGCAATAGAATGCGTAATATCGAAAGATAAGGCACCAAATGCCAATAAGTCACGACCGACACCCACGTTGAATGCATTATAGTCTTGGCTATTTAATGAACCAGCAAGCAATGACCAACCATTAGTGACACCCCACGACATTTCACCACTCGCAAATGTATCTCCATTGACATGATGATCCATATCCGTTGGGCGACCCATCGCTAGTTTATATCGAATACTACCTGGTCGAGTTAAATAAGGGATATTGGCTGTTTCAACCTGATATTCTTGAACCGAACCATCCTGCTCTTCGATTCGAACATCCAGTTTTCCCGTCGTCGCATCACTTAAATTTTGAATACGGAAAGGACCCGCGGCGACTTGTTCTTGATAAATAATTCGCCCTTGTTGGCTAACAATCACCGTCGCATTTGTCGTCGCAACACCTGTTATTTCAGGTGCATACCCACGTAAATTAGGTGGTAACATTAAGATATCAGAGCGTAAGCCAACACCTGTAAATCGAAAACTATCGAATAAATCGGTGTTAAAATAGTCCTCACCCAAGGTCAATTTCGCTTTAATACTGGTTAACGCTTTATAGGCGTATAGTCGGCTCCATTGAAAGTCATGCTCATTTTTACTATTCGAGCCAGTTTCTCGTTGAGCACGCCCCTGCCAATCTCCCCTAAAGCGCCATGCACCAAGGTTCACACCTGCGACACCATTTGCTGTCACATTATAGTTGCTATTGTTATCATGAGGCTTATTCGCTCTTGCGTTTATATTGTAGTCTAAAATAGCCCCTGAAATTCCTTCATCCCACAAAGAAGGCGGATCCCAGTTAGCTGTTCTATATTCAAGGTAGGCTTGAGGTATACTCAGATACAACGTAGAGTCAGATAAATCCCCTCGAGCTTGAAAGCCAGGCAAACTGCGTAAATCAAGACACTCATTATTATGCCACCACGTAATTTGCTTCAACGAACTAGCTGTTAGTCCTAGCTGCTGGACTTGTTCTGGTGTGATACAAACGAGGCTATCTTCAGGGTCGTTTTCTGGCGCATAGAATGAAAACCGTTGCTCAGGTAAAGTTTCTTTATTTACTTGTACTTTGAGGGGATAAATACCAGGCATAATATAGCCTGCACGTGAGAATTGCTTAACATCAATGTTTTTTTTGTCTTCTAAATCAAATAATGCCGTATTAAATTGTATGGTATCGGCAGCATATAACTGAGCGGATAATGACCCAAATGTAATCATTATCGTTGTCGTTATTATATTTATTTTGTGTTGTTTAAAAAACATAAAAAACATCCCTAAAACACCAATATAATTTCTTAGAATTAATAATAATCGACCTTGAACCTTAATAAGGTTTGGTAATTACCCGCTTTAACAGGATGATAATTGGTGACTAATTGCATTTGATATTTAAGGATCATTGTCCCTGGCGTAATTCCTAATGCAGGTAATGGCTTTCCTGGTGTAATGGAATATCCCGATATATCATGCAATGCCAATTGCACTCCTTTTGCTTCACCCGAGAGTGTGAAAAAATCACCTTCTGATGGACCATCAAAAGTGACTTCGAGTGAATTCCATTCGTTATTATCTTTCGAATATTTTTCCCAACGACAATCAATGAGCTTAATATTGAATTCTTTTATGGGGCCTTTCCCAACTTCACGAATATAGCTTGTTGGAAGTACCCCCATATTAATGGTCTGATCCCTAGACCCAATATCTATTGCGCAGGCAGTATCGACTATTTCGCCATTCATCGTGACTTTACCCCACCCATGAGATGATGCAGCCATTTGTGGCGAAAGAAATAATGTTAGAAGAAATAGGGAAGATACTTTGCTTCGCAAATAGATAAATCCTTTCACTTTAACCTCTGACTTAATTTGGTGATTAATAGAGGAACACAAAGGTATTCCTCTTAAACTAATCAATTAGTTATAAGTTAAGGTAAAGTTAGTTACGCCTTCGAATTTACCTAATGGAATTTTATCAACCGCAACGTTTGCACCTTGTACATAAGCGCTATAACGTAATGTATTATCACCCGCTTGTAATTGATGTTCTTGAGCTGTTGCAACTCCCATATCTAACGCTGCGCCATTAGTATCCGTTAATTGAATACCCACGTTGCCAGCAATAGTTGGGTCTGTTGCATCTAAGCCTGTTACACCGAGTAATTTAGAATTGAAAGCAGCGCTAGAACCAGAGAATGTGATACTCACTTTATCGTTGTACACTTTATCATCTGCATCTTTCGGGAATACACAGTCTTCCAATTCAATATTGAATTGCTTCGCGCTAGAAGTACCGCCATTCGCTAAAACAGAGTTAGCGATTTGGCCTAACCATACTGTTTGGTCAATAGAATCTGAACTAATTGAGCAAGGTGCATCGATGATTTCACCTTTAAATGTGACTTTACCATGCCCTTGATCAGCAAGTGCTGGAGATGCAATAGCGGCAGAAACTAGTGCGGCTAAAAATACTTTTTTCATTTGAACCTCATTTATATATAACAACGTGATGATTACCCAACATGATGTAGGGCATAGTTAGAATTTATTATTTTTAAAATAACTATTTGCTGTATAAAGAATTTAAAATAATTTCTGTTTGTCGATTAAAAATATAATGGTAGTTATCCTTTTCATCGGATAAACATTCACTATTATGAATAAATGAATTAGCACTAGGATTTTTTTCATTTATTTTCAATGATACACTTTCAAAAAATGCACTCGGGCTAATTTCTAGATAAAATAAAATTGAAAATAGCATTCCACAGTTAATGCTACATATTCCTCTTTCATAACGAGATATTTGTTGTTGTGATATCTTTAATTTTTTAGCTAGATCACTACCACTAAGTCCTTTCTCTTTTCTAAGATGCGATAATTCCATGCCAATTTGTTCAGTTAGTATTTTCTGAAAGCTATCTATACTGGTCTTTAATTTATTACTTTTCATATCTCACCAATTAAAGCCTTGTGTAATGAGGCAAAACAATCAGAACCACTCATAAAGTGAACAATTTATTTTTTGAAATGCAAAAAAACGCAACAAAATAAATCAAAATGTTGCGTTAAATGAGTTTTAGGTAAATTGTTTTATATATAAGAATCATCAGAATTAAAATCTTTAATTTATACCTTAAACTAGAAAAGTCAGATGATTTAACTGGCGAATTTTATTACAAAAAAAATCATGAAAGATAACTTTTTGTTGTTAATGACAAATTTTTACATTAATTGATAATTACCTCTAAAATGCATTGCCGCAACAGAGTTTTATGCTATTTGATTTTAGTTAGTCTGATAATTATACTTATTAGGTAATTTGAACATTTTGATTTATTATGTTGCGTTACGAATTGATTTTTATAGATATTTTATTTTATCCGATTGATTATTATTGATAATTAATTTTTTTATTGTATATTAAATTAATGTGTTTTAAATCATCAATAAGATGTTTTCAACTCACAAAAACCAAAAATATGAACTTATCATCTAAATGATTTCACTTATATGGTGACCTTTCACAGAATAACTTTATTTGATAGTCAAAAATAGACTATTACTGTAAAAAAAATGATTGAAATATGATAATAATTAGTTAACTGAGAAAGCGAACCACCTATACTCGCAATTAGAGTAATTAAATTATGATGATTCAAAAAAAAAGAATAAATAAAATTATAAACTAATCTTATTTTTAAGGGCTGGAAAATAAATTACTTGAGTATGTTGTTTATGGCTTTAAAAATAATTACTACCCTTAATATGCATAAGAATACCTCAGTTTTATAAAATCAATTACCTAAATAACTGAGGTATTCTTGGTGTTTAGTTCATATTATTATGTTTAGTGCTAGCTTTATATTGACACAACTCATTAAATTACTTATTGATTCGACCAAATACCACTAAATCTTTTTTCATTACTAGCAGTATAAATTACAGTATGGGCGATATTTCGATGCCCTAAATAGTCTTGGATTAATCGAGTGTCCCTACCCAAATCAGCTAAAGCATAACCGCATGCATGCCTTAGCATATGAGGATGAAGCTTTACAGGAAGCCCTGCTATTTTGCCATACTGCTCAAATAAGCGATAAATTTGATAACGAGAAATTTGGCTTCCCTTTTGTGAAATAAATAAACAATCTGACCCTGCTGTTTTCCAAGAATCTCTTTCAACTAACCATTTTTCAATCGCATTAAACTCTTCGGGAATTATAGGCTGTACGGTAGACAGCCCTCCTTTTAGTCTCCTAATAAATATCACTTTCTGCACCAAATCAATATCAGACATTGTGATATGAGTGAGCTCACTCACTCTTAGCCCATGCAAAAAGCTCATTAATAACAAACAATAGTCGCGATTAGGATAGCGACCTTGCTTTGTAGCATCCAATAAAGAATTAACTTCTGTACGTGTAATAAATTTACGTTTAGTCATTATGATCTCATCTATACCTCATTATATTTCGCTATATACCAACGATAAATCAACTAAAAATAATAATTTTTCAAAAAATTAAATATAATATGTCAGAAAGGTCAGTGATGATACCGAAATGCAACAACTTAATCATGATGTTACTAGGATACAAAAGACGAAATATGATGAATAGTTGAATGGAAATTGATTTATAAGGTAATTATGTTGTTTTCATTCCATGAATGATGAACAATAAAGGTGGCCTCACATGGGTATTAGCCTGTATCCCTTTTCCCCCCTTATCTAGAATAGTGTATACTTGCCGGCAAGAAATTTATTCACGGTTAATTAATATAATGAAAGAAATCGAAAAAGCACAAATTAAGCTTCTTAGCGACCGTTTAGATCTTATTCGTCGCCAGATGGCAAGTATGCAACTGACGAGTGAAGTAGAAAAACACGCAGAACTAGAGAAAGAAAAAGCGACACTGGAAATTGAAATCGCTCGTCTGAAGGCGGAGCGTAACAAAAAACTAAGCAAAGAAGCGCAAAAACTAGTAGATATGCCGTTCAAGCGTCCCATCACTAAGAAAGAACAAGCCGACCTTGGCAAGCTGAAAAAATCCGTGCGAGGCTTGACCATTGTCCATCCCATGACGGCATTAGGTCGTGAAATGGGGCTGGATGGTATGACTGGTTTTTCTAAGACTGACTTCTAGTGAGAGAAGCCCCTCTTTAACATACTTTGCCAATTTATGATTTACTGCCTAAGCACTCTAACTCTGAACGTAATACAGCAGTAGATAAACTCCATTTTCATGCTAAAGATATCAATTGAAGTCAATGACTCAGTCGTTAAAATCACCCTAAATAAGCTTAAGTATTATCATTGGGCGAATATACATGTCATGTAACTTCATTGATAATCGAGTAAACAATGTAAACTCTAATAGTTAACCGCTATAGCAAAATTCATCATAGCTAGTAGTAACGGCAATTATCATACTCTACGAAAAATGAAAAGAAGAGGATTTAAATAGAGAAACTATTAAACCCGAATAAAACTCATATGAAATCTAAGCTTTATGTTATAGAGGACTACATTAATTCTAAAAACATCTATAACTCTTTCATTCTATTTAACACTCTAAAATGTAGAATGTATATACTATTATGTTAGTTAAAAAGACAAACGATACTAAGAATAATCTTACCCTAATATAAAATCAAAATAACCCTAACGTTATAGTTTTTACTGTAATTAATTTAAAATATAACAATATTATTATGAAACAAATTATAATAAATACGTACTTATATGTAATAAAATGTTTTTTATTTAATACGTAAGTTGTAATGTAAATAAATAAATTATAGTTCTGCTCGAAATTAACAACATAATATCGAATCAAAAAAAAACCATAAAATCATATTGTTATGTTCTTTAAATAGTAGTTAAAGTCACATTTTGATCCGAATAACCGATCAATAACATCATTTTGATAGAGTTAACCTATCAAAATTAACTAATCGATCGATATAAACATCTTTAAATAAATAAAAATAAAAATAAAAGCTAGATTAAATGACAATTAAATCAGTAAGAAATTATAACTTCACTAGTTTAATTAAATAAATTATTGAGGAATTTATTATGATTAGCACCCAAAAAAATTTCATTGTAAAAAATATAAACCTAGAAATTGGTGATTTTATAAGAAAAACCAGACTTAAAAATGGATTAACTGGTGCACAATTAGGTAAATTAGTAGGAGTAAGTCAACAGCAAATATCACGATATGAACGAGGTTCAAATGGCCTATCATTACCAGATTTGATATTTATTTTATCAATTATGAATGCATCATTTTCAGATTTTGTTTCATACTCATCCTATTTAAAATGAGAGAAATAAAATTTTAGTAATGAGTAAACACTACATTATCAAATAATAATACATTATTCATATTCCTGTATAATAAAGAAATTTATATAGCAAAAACTCTTTCTTATACAGATATACTTATCTGTGTTAGTCAATGAAATTAATATAATTCCATTCTCAAAAACATAAATATTAACATCTTAACAATGATATTAGGAAATAGTATGAAACATAACAAATATATGTCTGTATTAGTAGCAGCAATGTTAACAACGTCATTTGCTTCAATTGCAGATACTAATACTGGTACTGTTACTTTCAAAGGTGAAGTTCGCGATACGCCTTGTAACTTAGATGCAGGACAAGGTGGTACTGCTACAATTGTTGATTTTGGCCAACTATCATTAAGTCAATTAAATGATGGAGATTCAAAGTATAAAAACTTCGATTTAAATCTGAAAGGCTGTAAATTAACATCAATTGATAACAGCGATCCACAAAATCCAACTACAGTAACTAAAACAGCAACTATTACTTTTGATGGTGTAAGTAAAATTGCAGGTCAAAATCTTTTAGCAACTACAGGCAGTGCTGCAAACGTTGCTGTAGGTATTAAAGATATTACTTTTGGTACTCCTGCTAACTTAAATTTGCGCGATGGTGACAATACATTAACTTACTCTGCTTTTGTTAAAAAAGCAGGTGCTGCTGCTGTAACAGCGGGCGATTTCACAACTATTTCTACTTTCGAAATCGCATACCAGTAAGTTATATACACTCCTTCACTATTATGTGGAGGAGTATATTACCTGAAAAAGAATATTATTATGAAAAACTTGTTAATTATTGCCACTTTTTTTGCTCATTTTTTTAGCATTCCAGCATTTGCAGCAATGAATTGGGGACAAGCAACAGTTAAAGGTGAAATATTAGCCTCGGGTTGTTCAATGCAACTAACAAGTAAAGATCAAATTATTCAATTTGGTGATTACCCTTTAAGTAGAATTAAAGATAAAAAGATAATCAAACCATTTAAAATAATATTAAAAAACTGTCAGCTATCAAATTCTTATTTTGAGGATGAGAAATCACCTATAAGAATAAAATTTTCAGGTTCAGTAACAAGCAACTTTAATGGATTTAAATTTAATGATGCCGATGGTTTGGCTATTTATATATTAAACGGAAATAACATTGTCAAGCCTAATGAATATTATCCCATTTATGATTTAAAAAGAGTTGCAGGCAAAACGAAATCAGTCAATGAACAACAATTAAACTTTTTATCTGAAATTGTTGTTGATGATGGGCTTAGGCCACAAGTAGGAGAATTTTCAAGTATCATTACATTTGATATTGATTACTATTAATTTAATGAGTATTTACGATGTTATCAATAAAAGAAAAAATGACCATTTTAATGGTGTCGATGCTTTTTTTTAACAAAGTATCCTATTCTGTAGAGTTCAATACAGATATACTTGATAGCACAGATAAAGCGAATATTGACGTATCAAGGTTTCAAAATCCAAATTTTATTCTTCCTGGAACTTATTTTTTTAATATAATTATTAATAGTACTCAATTAACTCAATCGGCCTCTCCTATTAAAATTATAGCTAATGATAATGATGATTCTGTGAGTGATATATGTATTGATAAAGACTATATTAATAGTTTAGGCCTTAAAGAAAAATATGTGAAAGAACTGACCTATTGGAATAACGGGGAATGTATTAATTTCTTGGCTTTGAAGGGTGTTAGTGTTACTCCTAATTTACCTGAGGGAACGGTAATCATAAATATACCTCAATTATATTTAGAGTATATGGATGTAAACTGGTTACCCAAAACCCTTTGGGATGAAGGGATCAGCGGGTTATTATTAGATTACAATGCCAACTATCAATATAGCGATAATGACAGTTTAAAAAATCAAATTGCATCGATCAGTGGATATCTTGGTGCTAATATGGGTGCTTGGCGTTTACGAAGTGAATATTATGGTAATTATCAAAGACAAGAGTCAAATAGCCAAACATCAACAATTCGTAATTTTTTATTTAATGCAATTTATTTATATAGAAATATTAAAGCATTAGATGCTAAATTAGTCGTGGGTGAAAGTACAACACCATCACAGATACTAGAACCTTTTAGATTTACAGGATTATCTTTATTTACAAACGATTCAATGTTACCTCCTAGACTAAGAGGATATGCTCCTGAAATTACAGGAATAGCTAAAACTAATTCTCGCGTTGTTATTACTCAATTAGGAAGGGTAATATATGATGGCAATGTACCTGCTGGTCCATTTAAAATTCAATCATTGAATAATGGTACTCGTGGTGAATTACACGTAAAAATTATTGAGCAAGATGGATCTGAACAACAGTTTATTGTTAATAGTTCCAATGTGCCTTATTTAACTCGTCCTGGAACTACTCGATATAATGTAACTGCAGGGCAACCAATTAAACGAGACCATTCAGTATATAGAGGCGTTTTTTTCTTCAGAGGAGAAGTCTCACATGGTTTAAATAATAATTGGTCATTAAATGCAGCCTCAGATATAAGCCAAGGTTATCAACAAGTTTCATTAGGCTTTGGCCGATTTATGAATCAGTTTGGTGCTTTATCTGTAAATATAGCTCGCTCTTTTTCGCAGTTAGATCATGATAGTCCATCAGGTAACTCATATAGTATTAATTACTCTAAAACTTTTGATGATTACGATATGGATCTAACTTTTGCGGGGTATCGTTTTACTGATAGAAAATTTTATACTATGTCTCAATATTTAGATTTAAGAAATAATAAATTTATTGATAATGAAAAAGAACGCTATCAAATAAGTCTTTCAAAGCGTCTAGGTGAATTTAATATAAATTTAAATTATCAATTACAACAGTATTGGGATCGAGGTCAAACTCATCAATACGGCCTAAATATAGGTAAAAGCGTTAATATTCCTTATTTAAATTTACAAGGAGGAAGTATAACGCTATCAGCAAATAGAAGTTATTACCAAAATAAATATGATGACCAAATTAGCTTGATGCTTTCAGTTCCATTTGGCAAGCAGTTCTACACTTTTGACACAATGAAATATAATGACACCTATAATTCGCGTGTTTCTGTATCTACCTTAACTGAGGATAATGATTACTATAACTTAAGCGCATCAACAAGTTATGGTAAGGATGCTAAAAAACAAAGTACGCTAGCTGGTATGTATGATTTATCAACTCGTTATGCGTCTTTAAATAGTAATATTTCAATCTCAGATAAAGGTGATTCTAGCTTAGGTATGGGGTTAAATGGTGGTGTAACATTAACACAGCATGGTATTGCTTTACATAGCTCATCATATTCATCTGCAGCTAGGTTAATGATAGATACAAATAATATCGCTGATGTTCCTTTAAATAATGGTTCAACAGTAACAAATGGAATAGGGATCGGAGTTATTCCGAATATGACCAGCTATTACAAAAATAGCTATAATGTTGATATGAGTAAATTACCAGATAATATTGAGTCATCAAATACGATATATGATATTGCATTAACAGAAGGTGCAATTGGATACAGAAAAATAAGTGCAGATAAGGGATTCAAATTATTTGCAACTATTAAAATGGCAGATAATTCAGGTTCTCCTCCATTTGGTGCTCAAGTACTAAATGAAAAAGGTAGAGAAGTCGGGATAATTAGCGATAACGGATTAGTATGGTTAACAGCTGTTCAATCTGAAGAAAGGCTAAATATCAATTGGTCTAATAAAAATCAGTGTAATACAACATTACCCAATTTAGATAATGCAAACCAAATTATTTTAATTTGCAAAAAGTAGAGAATTTTATGAAAAATAAATTTTTATTACTTCCGCTATTATTGGTAGCACAAAATAGCATAGCGGCAGTATCTCTTGATAGAACCAGAGCAATAGTAGAAGGTGATTCTACCCCTGTAATTATTAATATCGAAAACCAGAGTGACACCTTGCCGTATTTAGCTCAAGCTTGGATTGACGATAAAGATGGAAATAAAATTACAACAGGACCATTAATTGCGACACCGTTAGTTCAGCGCTTAGAACCGAATATAAAAAGCATGATTAGAATTTCAACTACGGATGTATCTAAATTACCTAAAGATAGAGAGTCTATTTATTATTTTAATTTAAGAGAGATACCACCGAAAAGCGATAAGCCAAACGTAATGCAAGTTGCATTACAATCAAGAATTAAATTATTTTATCGCCCAGAGCCTATTTTAGATAAAGCAAAAACTGATTGGGCCTTAGATCTAGAGCTGAATACAGTAAATGATGGGTATATTATTAAAAATACCTCTCCATTTTATTTAACGGTCATTGGGTTAGCGGGTGACAAAAACAAATCTGAAAATGGCGCATTTGATTCATTTATGATTGACCCTTTTGGAAGTCATCAAGTTAAAAGTACACATTTCCAGAAACCGTACTTAACCTACATAAATGATTACGGTGGTAGACCAACTGTTTCCTTTAACTGCAAATCATCAGTATGCAAAGCTGATAGTCAACAATAGCCAGTTATAAAATGAGGGTACAATGAAATATTTTTCTGTAGTATTTTTCTCACTTTTTATTTCATTAAGCAGTGTAGCTAGTCAATATGATGAAAATCGTTCTTTTCCATCACATGATGTAACATCGGCTATTAAAATGGATAGTTTAAGTGGAAAACTGCATTTTAAAGTAGGATTAATGTACTCTCCGTGCGTTATTTTGGATGATGAATATAATAACGATATTTTTTTTATTGAACTAGAACAATGTTTAGTAAATAATCAAAATATTAAAATACCTTTACAAGCCAAGGCTAAATTGATCGAAAAAAACAACATAACAACTACAGTATATGATATTTATCATCCACTTTATTCTGGTAAAAACATACTTTATATACAAAATAAAAATACTAAAGGCAGCTCAGCTATCATGGAGTTAAATTATGATTAAATTCATATTTTCCATATTAATTATTACTATGACTCCTATTGCTTTTTCGAGTGATTTGCTTATTAATTTCAATGGAAATCTAATTGATAAAAAATGTGAAATTAAACAGTCAGAGATAACCATTCAATTCATTCCTTATTCACTAGGTTATATTGAGGTTAATGGCAATATTTCAGATAAAAAACCATTAAAAATTGAATTTGAAAACTGTACGCCTACTATGATGGATAAAATAATAAAAATTTCATTATCTTCTACAAATATATATAAACAAAATGGAATTGATTATTTAACAACACAAGGAGGAACAGGTCTAATCGTTGGTCTTGAGAGCCTTGATGGCGAACTAATTTCGTTTAATCAACCACTTGAGGTTAGAGTGAGTTCAGAAAATAAAGCAGAGTTAGTACTGAATACATATCTAAAAAAAGGTAACTTTGCTAGACCAGGAACCGTACATGGAACTGCAAGCATTATGGTTAATTATAACTAATAATAGGAAGTTATATAATGAAAATAAGAAAGTCGCTCTTATTATTATTACTTTTTTCTAGAGTAGTAACTGCTGCTGATTTTAATAATGGCCGTGCTGATGTAAAAATTAATATTACAGCAACTATAGTTGCTCCTGTTTGTACTATTTTAGGTGAAAATAATGAATCACCATTATTTATAAATTTTGATAATGTTGACTTCTCTGAAGTTGAAAATGGAACAGCCTATAAGGATATTCAGTTAAAATATAACTGTACAGGAAGTTCAGTTCCAGCTAATAAAGTTATGAACTTGTATCTATATCCAACTAAATATGGTGTCTATACACAAGTTGGTAACAACGTATTACGAACATCAAAGAATGGACTGGGAATCTCTTTAACCAAGAGTAATGCTAATCTTGATTTAAATAAATGGATTCCTTTTGGTAGTAATGAGCTACAAGGCTCATTTATCCTTCGAGCTTCGTTAATTACCCCCAATAAATTACTATTAACGGAAGGTAGCTTCGATAGTACTGTTGCTATCCTAATGAGTTATTTATAATTTGGATTATATTTTATGATGAAAACCGTTTTTTATTTGTTACCTGCTTCACTACTGGCTATTTCTAGTATTAGCAATGCTGGTGATCCAGATGACTGGACAGTCATGGGGTATAGTGGTACTCAATTTACAGCTGATACAACTTGGACGGGCGCTAACTTTAATGGTGTCAATTTAACGTTAAGAGCTAAGCTAAGTAGTATGGGAGGAAAAATGACTGAGTATGCATGGGGATCTCGTGCATGTCCTCCATACGGGAATTCACCTAATTCAACTAATATGCAATATGTGATTGCACCAAATACAGTGGATTATGTAGATCCTATTACCAATGAAAAATTTACTTTTAGAATTTTATTACCCCAATCATTAGGTACAATCAATGGATATCCAAATACACAATATGCACAGATAGGGCAAAGCTCAGGTAATGTTGGCCGTGCAACCTGTTCGCGAACCCCTTATACGCCACAATCATTTAGTGGAGAAACTCCTATTACATTAATCAGTAATACTAATCTCCCAATTAGAAATACACCGCATATTATTAAAGTAAACACGACTTTATTTGGTGTCAGAAACCCAAATATACCAGCTAAATGGTTAAGTTCTGTTGCGCTTATCCAACCTAAAAACTCAGCTGTACTTACTTTTAATGTAACCGTTATTAATACTTGTCGTGTAGATAAGACTCAACTAGATTTTAATTTTGGTTCTTTACCACAATCAATAGCTGATGGAGTAAATCTAACTAAAAGTGTAACCGTTAGCTGTACTTATCCTGGAAATATTAAAGTAACTTACCAGCCCTCAAAACCTATTGATAGTGCAAATCCAACTCGTACAAGTTTAGATTTAGGAAATGTGTCATCTGGTTGGTACGGTGAGTTGGCAGTTGATGGTAAAAAGCAATTAATCACGACACTTCAAAGTATTACTAATAAAACACTAGATATAGGAATTACATTAGGAAAAAGTAGATCCAATGTATCTTTTGGCAACATCAGTGGTGGTGGGGTCTTAATTTTTGAGTATATTTAATATTAACTTATTTAACATACTTTAATTTTTAAATAATTAAAAATATGCAGAAGTATATAATACAAGTGTTTTAGATAAAAATCGAACCTGTAGATAATTTTATATCAGCATAGTTCACTTTTATGGTAAATTCATGCCTGTTAAATACCCCAAAAAAAATTACCCGATAATTTTTTAATCGGGTAACGAACAACGATATTTAATAATTCTATCATGTTCGTAGTATAAATTTCTTTACGTATATCGATAAGTTAATAAAACAGGGTTCTTAAATTAGGGCGGTGTTAGTTATAAGCCCCTCTATTTTGTGTGTTTATATTTAATATTATTTATCAAATATATCTAAATCTGCATTGAATTTAAAGGATTTAATTGCCTTCAATGGAGGTATATTGAACTTGAATGGCTATTACAGGAGTCGTATTTAATAGGTAATGACGTTGATATTAAATGGGTTTACTTAGTTGGATAAATAGCATTGCCCTCATTAATGCCCCCAAGACAAAAATCATACCTAAATTCATAATCTGATTAAGAGGTTAATGAGTGGGTTGTGGGTATGGTTATTATACAAAAACAATATTTTTAACTAACTCACATCTAGTAATCATAATCCATCATAATACACAGTAGATTATACGTTTCAAAAAATCATATAATCTACCTGCATACTCACTATTTTTCTCTTAATAGTATTTCGGTTATTTCATTCGCTCTTTAAACGAAGCCTATTAAGGTTATCGCCTCGCTCAGACGAGGCGCTTGCTTATGAAAACATACATGGCCAGTTGGTTATAATAACTCTCTATACTTTTCTCAAGATTTTCATGGCGCGATAGGAATATTATCCTAAAAAAATTGCCAATACCAATCCATGATAGTACCTAACAACTACTTATAAATAGGAAAGTAAGCACTAGGAAGTTCAACAAAATAGAACTTTTTGGTATTTAACCTTATTTTTTATTGTATTGTGACTCTTAAAATTCCTGCTCCTTGAAATGAGCCTGTTTTGGTTTTATCGTCAGGGTGAAATGTTGAATTAATAAGGTAGTCTTTTTTCCCTGTGACTTTCTCCTCACTGATTGTTTTTCCATCGCTAAATTGTAACTCACAATCTCCTTCACCACATTTAGTGAAGTTAGCACTTTTCCCTGTGGGTTTATTTGTCCCAATTAATTCCATTTTTACTGGCGTTGATGCACTGCAAGAGATACTGTAATTTGTTACGTTACTTTTATAGCTAGACTCATCCCCTAATGTAATATCATGAGTTAATTGCAGTTGGTTACTGTTGAAATCCCACTTAGATTTTACATCAATAATTAATGTAAATGAATCACGTCGGCCAAGGCCTCCTACGATTAAATTGGGCACATCTGCTGAGGGGCCTTTCTCTTCAGGAGTTGTAAATTTATTTTCTTCAAACGCATAGTAATAGGCCACGGGAACCCTATAGATCCCTGGAGCGAGGTTACCTTGCGATAAGGTTGCTGTTATTCTTGCACTACGCCAATGAAAGTCTACAGGTATCATTGAGCCAAGAGTCCAACAGCCCCCGACATCGGTCTTAACTGAAATTTGGTTTATCTTGGAAATATATCCTGAAATTTGCGACTGTGCTGGATAGGTCCAACTGTTATAAGGGTCGATATTCAATGAAATAGGGACATTATTTACGTACACTCTATTTTGCATAATAAGCCAAGCGGTTTTTTCTTGGGTTGCACTTAATTTGTCATTAGTTCCTTTACATCTTGTATAGACACTTCTTGCATTATAAAGGCCATTCAGCCCACCAGACATTATTGATGATGCAGAGGTAGTCATATCATTATAATTAATCAACATATCGTTTGTTTTTACTGGACTTGTCATTGTCCAAATAAAATGGCGATAATCCCCAGCAATACTGGTGACAGGGAAAAATAATATGTTTAATAAAATTAAGATAAAAAAATGAGGTTTAAGTATCATGTCAATTCCAAGTCATTATTAATTGTAGGTGATGACTATTTTTGCAGTAGATTCAAATTTACCCGGTGCTAAATTACTAGTATTTAATGCATAGGGAACTGCAGTTATAGAAAAGATCCCATTTTTTTGACCTTTTCCACTTAATCCATTAATAATTTCATTTCCTAGGCTGTTTATATTGTTTCCAATAATAAGCGGGTAAGTATTATTAACTGAATTTCCTTGATATAAAGCAATCCCTAACCCTGTATTTCCTTTAGTATTTAATACATTATTAGGCGCATTCGCTAATTTATCACCGACAACATTGATATAAGGCTTTCCTTGGTAATATTGGCAATCAATAGATATTTCTTTAGTGATTGAGTTATCATGGTTATTAACTTTATCTATTTGTACGGTTTTAAAGTTAAAAATAATTTTTTCATTCTTATTAATAATACAAGGTGGTACTTTGACAGTACCTGATATTTTTATTGGAACATCAACAGCAAGGGAAGAGAAGGTGAAGAAATAAAGTATACCAACCCAGAATTTAAAATATTTTTTAATGATATCCATTATTCATACTCCACAGTAAAGGTTACTGAGGCTAAAAAATCACCTGTCTTTGCATCTCCGGATTTAGGCTTACGAACAAAAACACCAAAATTAAGTTCTTGTGTATTTCCTACTTCAGGCACGATACCAAAGTTAATTTGTTGATTCCAAACAATTAAAGAATCATCTTTATCTGTTATCCCCAATAAAACACCGCTATCACCCTGCGTATTTAAAAAAGAATCACCATCAATATTGGTTAATTTATTACTTTTCCATGTTAACTTGATTATTTTTTTTAAATCTGTTTCGCTGCATTTTTCAATAAAAATTGAAAAAGGTTCTGTTGCGCTCGGTATTCCTTCATTAATTGTCTTTAAGCGTAGGTTATAAATTTTTATTTTTTGATTTAAAGATTCGGTTGTAACTTGACAAGCTGTATTGACAAGCTCACCGCGAAACTCCATATCAAGTCCTTCCTCGCTATAAGCTAATGCAGGGAAAGTGAATAACAAGAGATAAAATACCCAATTCAATCGGCTTTTTCTATTCATAGCTCACCTCAAATCTTAAGGTATTGTGGTAATCAATTTGCTGTGGTAAGGCTATTTTATTATCACCGTTTGTTAAATAAGTGAGATAGCTTGGGTAAAATAACGATTTTTCGGTATCGTAAAATTGTAAGGTGACAGGGGTATGTACAGCTGAATTGATTAAATTAAGATCATCAAATGCACTACCAGCACCACAATTTGTCAGCGTGACCTCTTTTGCACCGCGTATACTTAGGTTACAAGCTGTATTCATCAATTGCGCGTATACTTGAATCTGGCCGTAACTGATTGAGTTAGTTGGCAAGCTAGCAGCGACATGTTTTATGCTAGAAAGAAAACACAGTACTATCATGATAATAAACAGTCCTAGAGGTGTTTTTCGCGGGCTGCTCATGTTTGTTTTCCTTATTAATATGCTAGCTTTCACTCAATGTTACTCCTCTCCAGAAACAGTACAGATTGAACCTTGGCATTGAAATACGAGCGTAGGTTTACCACCATAATCATTAATATAAGTTAGATAAGGCGTTGATAATGATGGTGATATAATGTCGTGGTCAGATTTTGGTGGCACCATGACAACATTAAACGCATTTTTTTCTGCTTGATTTTTGCTATTGCCAAAGCCAATCACAGTTAAGTTGAATGGGGTGGTATTATTGAGACGATAGCCATTAGCGATTTTTGTTAAAGTGACTTTATGTGCCCACTTAGTTTCTGATTCCGATAAAATGCTTTTTGGGCGATAAAATAATTTCACTCGGGATTGCAATGCGATTTGCAATATATTTCCGTCATTCGATTTAGGTGGCACTTCGCGTAAGTTAAAATAAAAAACAGATTCTCTATCTTGCGGTAATTTGCTCAGCTCAGGCGTGGTGCTTAAACGGACCAAACTGTTACTCGTCGGCTCAATGCGCTGTAATGGCGGTGTCGCTAAAATTGCGCCTTTAGTCAATTTATTCCCTTCAATATCTTCAATCCAGCTTTGTGCAAGATAAGCTTCTTCTGGATTATCATTTGTAATAGTGACATTAATTGATTTATCGGATGCAGGAAAAATAATTCGTGTCCTATCCAATGTCACAGCGCTGTGTGCGCTAACGGATAAAAATACTGTCGTAAGCAGAAAAAAGGGAAATACCCACGAACGTAAAAACAAACTCAACATAATAAACCTCATAAATAAATTAAATGTGTGCAGCTAATCCGAATGGTTTTAAATAGATTCGAATAGTTATTTCTTTATTGATACACAGGGCAGTAACAACATATTGGTTGATGTATCTAAACTTTCAGGAAGTGACAATTGGCACTGTGCTTGCCCTCCCCAATAAACAAGTAAATTTTCCTTAGGCGATATTCCCACTAACCAAGTCACACCATCTTCCCCGACAATGCCTAATTCAAGGTTATTGTGGTTGCGAACACTGGCACCAAATGGCGGCGTTTTATCATTGCCCAATGATAAAATAGCGAAGAGTTTTTCTCCTTTCATTACGGATAAACTCCGGTAGCCAATCGCACCTTTTGTGAGAGTGATGTCCGTTGATGCCCCCAACGTTTCTAAATTATCGGGCAATTTACTGGTATTAATTGATGCGTTAGCTTTACGGTAACTGCTAACATTAGGGATAACAGCTAAACCGAATCGATTCGTTTTTATCGTGCCATTATCGAGTGGCACATCACCAACACCGGGAGTTTCAATCATTAATCGAGTATCTCCACTTGAACCTCGGTGCAGTGCAGCACCATGTGAAGTCGCGGTTATCCCACTATTAATAGACAGACCAACACTGCGATATTGTTGAGGGACATAGCTTGCATTTGCTGAAATATTAGCTTGGGAGAGATCTCGGGAGTAATAACCACTGATGCTCGATTCGCTATCATATAATTGCCCATGGTTATAACCCACAGTGACATTGTAGCTATCACGATCGTTATAGCCGCTATAACTAGCGCTATGGTTATGTTGGTTATACTCTCCCGTCTTAGTATAAGATTCAGACAATGACACACTGTGACCGTTATAAAGTGGAATACTTAAATAAAGGTTCACTGCATCATCTTTATAGCCACTGTCTCGCTCAGTGCGAATTGCAGATAACGATATCGTCGCATCTTGCTGGGAAAGTGCAGGAAGACTGATATTGGTACTTGCATATAAGCCATATTGCATTTGTGATTTGTCATGCCAATACGTGCTATATTGATAATTCAGTGAAAAATTAAAATTATCGAAATATTTATTCAAATAGATTTGATAATTTTCTTTTGGTGCACGAGAGACATAACCTGAACTGACTTCATCCATAAATTGGCTGAGTGTTCGGTAGTTTTTATCTGCGAAGCGATAACCCGCAAAGGTAATATCTGTGCGTAATGCATCAAAAGATTTTGAGTAATTTAACCTATATGAGCGGCCTTGCAGGGTTTCTTGAGTAAAGCGTGCAACTGACTGTGTCACATCGAATGACAGTGCCCCAAACGCGAATAGGTCTCGCCCAATACCAATAGCAGCGGTTTGGTAATCAGTATTAAGTTGGGAGCCACCATAAAGTGACCATTCATTTGATAAACCATATGATAATTCCCCACCTGCAACAGGGTTTCCTGTTAGCTGATGACCGCTAAGTCGCGTTTTACCTGCAACAAATTTATAAATGAGTCGCCCTGGACGGGTTAAATAAGGTAGTGAGGCCGTATTTAAACTGAATTTCTTTTCTTCACCGTTTTCTTCACGGACGGTGATATCCAAAACCCCACGAACTCCACTATCCAGTGTTTGGATACGGAATGGCCCAGGTGGTACGGTTGTTTCTAACAGAACACGTTCTTTGCTGCGAACAATAACTGTTGCATTGGTATTTGCAACCCCAATAATTTCTGGGGCGTATCCCACCAGTTTCGGGGGTAGCATACGGTCATCACTTTCTAATGAAAGTCCGGTGTATTGCCAAGACTCAAAGACGTTAGAATAAAAATAGTTTTCACCTAACGTCAAAATAGCCGATAAAGACTTAATAGAAGTAAATGCATACAAGCGACTAAAATCAAATTGCTTTGTTTCTTGTGATGATTGGCGATTTCCTTGCTGCTTCTGGTAAGTGCCATTATAATCACCGCGAAAACGCCAAGCGCCTAAATTTATGCCAGCGGTTCCACTCGTCGAAGCATAAGTGCGTTTGCTTCCTGTATTTTCTTTTGTGACAGAAATGTTTGCACTGTAGTCGATTAAGGCACCATTAACACCCTCTTCCCATAATGCAGGTGGCACCCAGTCAGGATCACGATATTCCATCCAAAACTGAGGGATTGTCATTTTTAAGGATAATGTTGCGAGTTCAATTTTTAGTTGGACTCCTGTTAGGGCTGATAAATTCAAGCACTGGTCATTATTCGAAAGATGGACTTTTTCTTTTGCTGTCTCTTTTAGCCCAATGAGATCAAGCAAATCAGCAGGTAGACACGTTGTTTGTAGCAAGGTTTGCTCGGGGGTGCTTTGTTCAAAAACCGTAATATCCCGAGGTGCGCCTAAACGCTGCCCATTAACAAAAATAGTTAGGACATAATTATCTGGGGGGACATACCCCGCGACAGCAAATTGGCTCATATCGACGTTTTGGAGATCTTCAGCATCTAATACATCCGTATTAAACTCTGAGGCATAAGCAGTCAACGTGCTAAAGTTTAATGCCACTAAGATGGCCAGCCCAACTTTACAATATGTGAACTTCATGCTTATACCACTCCGAGAACAACAAGAAATACTAGCCAATGCAATAGGATTGACTGTTTTTATCTTTGTTTTATTGATAATCGATGAAAAAACGAATTAACCCTTGATAACGGCCTGCTTGGAGAGGCTTTCCCGTTAGCTCAAGTTGTAAAAAATAGCGAAGCACAAGTGATTGTCCTGCCTTACCTTGTCTTAATACGCTGCCGAATAGTGAATAGCTTTCCCCAGGGATTAAGGCTTGCATTGTGCTGTCAAGAACAGAAACGCCTAGTCCTTCAGAGGGGCCTTGTAAGACAAAAGCATTCATCTGGTTTGCACGATGGCCATCAAAACGTATTACCCATGTTTTGCTATCAAGAGAGGAAAACAGGCTACCGCAATTACTTAATTCAATCTCAAAAAGCTGGTTGCGTTCTTCTCGGGATACCTTTGTTGATAATAAATTCAATGCTAATGATGAAAAATTTACCGTTTGAAAACGATCTTTCATCATAATCGAACAAGGTGTCGCTATAACGCTGCCAATCATCTGAGTCGTTCCTTCATGTCGTACCCCTATGTCCTTTTCTGCAAATACGGTGAAGCATCCACAAAAATAGATGAGTAGAACAGGCACAAATTTTCGAATATCAAATAGATAATTAAGCACTTTGTTTTCCTTTATATGCATTAAGTAGCCGCCAAAAATTGGCGGCTATTCAAAGTGCTTACTGATAAGTAATACGGAAGTTTGAAACAGCGGTAAATTTACCTTCTGCAACATCTTTAGTTTTATCAATTGCTTTAGCTAATGCTTTGAAAGATAAAGTCACATCGCCATCAGTGTTACCGGTAGGTAATACATCTTTTGCAACACCAAATTTGAAGCCATCAATCACGATACCTAAGTTATTTGCGTTACCTGTTGATGTAGAAAGCATTTCACCGCCATTCACATAGTTTTGGCCAGTAAATACTAAGTCCATGGTTTTAACACCAGCAGCATTACCGCTTTCGCTATCAACTTCGCCGAAATTAGCGAAATCACAACCAGTTAATTTAATATCAAAGTTTGCTTCTGCCGCTTTACCGCTTTGTAAGGCTTTGCGAGATAATTGACCGAAATCAACAGTTTGTTTTAATGATGATTGTTGGATGTTACATGGTGTATTCACAACTGAACCAACAAAATCAATTGTTCCTGTGTTATCAGCCATTGAGCTAAATGGAATAACAGATGCGGCAAATACAGTAGCAACAGCTAATTGAGATAATTTCATTATTATTTCCTTAATATGTAAATAGATTTAATATATTGAACGCTTACTAATATCAAATGACAAAGTCACTCATAAAATGGGAAAGGTTTCCCTTGCCTAGACTTAAAGAAAAGGCGACTAATAAATAGAAGGCTAACCTTCTAATTTAAATTTTTTAATTAAAATTGTTTCTAATGGTAACTTATTTTTAATTTTTCTTATTTAATCAGAACGGTCAGCCATTACCTTGAAAGTAATTCCGACCAATTTCTATCTAATGCAATTAAAAAATTTCAACATCTCTAAACTAATTATTGTAATACCAAGTTCATAGAGAGAAACCTGCTGCTAACTTAAATGAACTAGATAACCAACTTGATTGAAGAATAATGATTTTTTACGGGTATACCTTAAAAACGAACCAATATCTTTTCGTAAATAGCCTTTAATTTTCATTGTAATAGGCTCCAATTCATTAAGCTTTAACACATGGTGTTGTATGATTTTTATTCATCAAAAAAATAGCTAACATCAACATTAAAATAAATTGAAATAATCATTATTTTTGATGTTGATATATCACTTTGACCATTCTCATACCGAGATAATTGTTGTTGCGATATGCCAATAACCTTAGCTAAATTAGAGCCACTTAAGTTATATTTCAATCTAAGTTTTTTTATTTTTTTTCCAATGTTTTTTGATACGACATTAACTATGTTATCTCTATCACTTAGAATAGAAAGTGAATTGAAAATTTCATTTCTCATTAAAGCACCATTGACGTTGACGTATTAAATGAAATAAGACACCAATCGTTTAACTTAATATAGGATACAAAAAATCTGAGTTAAACCAAAACAAAAAAATAAATTAATTATTTAAAAAAATTAGCTACAAAGTTAATAGGTATTTTTTTACTAATTAAGGTTGTTAAAAATAAAAAGGTATAAAAAAACAATTATCAAACAACAATATACAAATAACCGTGTTAAATTTTTGTTAATAAAACCCTCAGGCTTTACTTACGCTAAATATTGTAAGGAATTGTAACTCCAATAAAAATAAGTCGCTATATGGCTAGTTATTTAGTGATTATTTAAATGTAGCCACCACTTTTTCTAGTTTTGGGGCGAGTATTCAATGTATTAATTTGGTTAAATGTAATGTTCTCTTTCAATGAAAGTACCAATGATTTTGTCAATCATTTCAACAGTTCTTGAATACCTCTATGTTTTTCTGTTCAGCCTTTTTATCTTGTTTCTTAAGTTCAAATTTTGATGTTTTATTCCCTGTGTAAATCGTTTACCAATCGAGTGAGTTTCCCTTGGTAATAACTGGTATGCTAGGTAATTATCGGTACACCAAAACTGAATATCAAACTTAGAAAGCCACCTTAATAATTTTTGCTGGCTCTTACGGCTCCTTGAGCCCAAGACATGCGCCACTATATGTTTTAACTGAAGTGACCAGACATACCATAACCATCGTTGTCGCTACTACAATAGCCATAAGAGTTTTATTTAATTTCACTGGGTAAATCCTCAACTAAGTCGTAATTTAAAGAAAAAATTAAAAAGAAGCCCTGTGATTAAATATTAATAACAATAGAATTAAATTTTAGATACGAACTATAGCTAAATTTACCTAGATAAAACCACTATATATTTATGAATACGGTAATTAAATCTTTTTGTCTTTTGAACTCTAGCTCACATAAATACTATAATTACTCACATAGGCTGTAAAGCAGGAGAAATCTATCGAATATACCAAGTTTAATAGTCAGTTATTTCTTGTCATATTTATTCATACTACAATTATTTTTACCCGATAAAAATCAATAGGTTACAAATGATGTGTTATTAATTCATACTTAACAACATTTCTTTCACATACATCAACCATTACTTTTTTGCAATTACTTACACTTGTTACGCGTGTTAATAATTTCATCTAACTAAACCGCCCCCTTAAATCTCCAGACAGTTGGTGTCATTTGACTTATTGATAATCTTAATACTCGTTTTTAGGCTAGTTCTTGAAAAATGAGATGAACGCATCCCAACTATTTGAGAGCGGTGAAGGGTTCGGCTGATGAGGTGAAGATCCTCACACACTTCTGACATCATTGTGCCCAGTACGAAATGAATAAAGCTCCCTAATGACTAGAGGGCCCACAACATGAAATCCCCCCGTTGTCGCCGATATCGCAAAACATCTTATACAGGTTCACTTCATTGAAGAACATATAGGTGAAGTTATCGATAAATAAAGCACGGTACCCTGTTGGAATACTTTAGCAATCATAAGCCTAGCCTTATCGGTACTGATGGGCTAACCAGCTTCCCTGATGCTATTAACTGTATCTATCCTCAAACGAAAGTTCAGTTGTGTGTCATTAACAAAATCCGCAACTCAATAACCTGATTTACGCTTTCCTTACTGATTGGTTTTCTATGGTCATTACGGCCTATAAACACAAGCTCATAACACTCTGATAGTAGTTTGAGTGAATTAAATGGCTCGATAACCTGCTTTGATAACGGTACAACATGCGGTCGCTTTATTTTCATTACTTCAGCTGGTATCTCCCAAACCCCTTTTTCTAAATCAATATCCTGCCAACGAGCAAAGCGGAGTTCTTGCGTTCTAACAGCCGTTAGCAAAATAATTTCAGTCGCTGTTTTGGTGATGATACTGCCAGTGTAACCAGCTAAATCTTTTAGGAAATATGGCAGTTCTTGATTTGTTAAGAATGGGAAGTGTTGCTTTTTAGGTGGAGTTAGAGCAGAAGCCAGATCAGGAGCTGGGTTATATTGCGCTCGACCCGTAATAATGGCATAGCGAAAGACCTCACCGCAGCGCTGGCGGACTTTGCGCATCTTCTCTAAGGCTCCGCGTTTTTCCATCTTACGCAAGGTTTCAAGTAGCTCTAGGAGCTTAATCTCTGCGATCGGACGCTTACCAATATAAGGAAAGATATCCTTTTCAAAGGTATCAATAATTTCATCACGATAACGCAGTGACCAGCGATCCGCTTTAGAGGTGTGCCACTCACGAGCTACTGCTTCAAAGGTACTTTCAGAGGCTAAATGTTTTTATTTACTTGAACTTTATTTTGAACCAGCAATTTTTTCGTGCATCAGCTAATGAAACTAGTGTGTCCCCCCTCCATCGGTCATTTTATAGGGGGTTACCATTGGCCTTGAGGCCGCTACCTGGCAGGCGTAAAGCTTCATTGTGGGGGCATCCAAAAACAGGGGAAAATTATGCCCCCAATTTTGCCCCCAAACAGGGGTAGAAACCAGTAAACAAGGGGAGAATCAGACAGACTTTGAGGTGGTTAATCTTATTGATTTTCAAAGAAGATATGGCTTTTGGAAGAAGTTCAGAAACTGCGTTTGGCGGAGATCACAGCAATCATTTACTGATAATGCGCCCTTATCAAATTGCTGCCACAGAGCGTATTTTATGGAAAATTCACAGCGCTTACCGAGCGAAAAAGTGGAGCACTCCGGATGGCGGTGGATTTATTTGGCATACCACCGGATCGGGGAAAACCCTGACGAGCTTTAAAGCGGCACGTTTAGCCACTGAGCTCGACTTTATTGATAAAGTTTTCTTTGTGGTTGACCGTAAAGATCTCGATTATCAGACAATGAAAGAGTATCAACGTTTTTCCCCTGACAGCGTGAATGGCTCAGACAGTACCGCTGGATTACGGCGTAATCTGGATAAGGATGATAATAAAATCATTGTGACGACCATTCAAAAGCTCAACAACCTCATTAAAGGAGATGAAAAACTGCCAGTTTATCAGCAACAGGTAGTGTTTATTTTTGATGAGTGTCATCGAAGTCAGTTTGGTGAAGCTCAGAAAAATCTCAGAAGAAAATTTAAGCGTTTCTATCAGTTTGGTTTTACGGGAACCCCCATTTTTAGTGACAATGCCTTAGGGGCAGAAACAACCGGTAGCGTATTCGGTCAAGAATTACATGCTTACATTATTACGGATGCTATCCGAGATGAAAAAGTTCTAAAATTTAAGGTGGATTATAATGATGTCCGTCCACACTTTAAAGCCATAGAAATGGAAACGGATGAGAAGAAGCTCAGTGCAGCTGAAAATAAACACGTCTTGTTGCACCCATTACGGATCGCCGAAATCACGCAGTACATTCTTAAAAACTTTCGACAAAAAACGCACCGCGTATTTATGGGAGCAAAAGGATTTAATGCAATGTTTGCTGTGAGCAGCGTTGATGCAGCAAAATGCTATTATGAGGCATTTAAATACCACCAACAGGCAGCTTATGATGCTGATAATCGCTACCAGAAATTAACCGTTGCGACGATTTTTTCGTTTGCTGCAAATGAAACTCAAGATGCGGTTGGCGATATTAACGATGAAAGCTTTGATGTAAGTGCGTTAAATCTCAGTTCCAGAGAGTTTCTGGATTCAGCCATTACGGATTATAACAAGCAGTTTAAAACCAATTTCAATACCGAGGGGAATGGTTTTCAAAACTACTACCGAGATCTTGCACAACGAGTGAAAAATCAAGAGGTTGATTTACTTATTGTGGTCGGGATGTTTTTAACGGGCTTCGATGCCCCCACCTTAAATACCCTATTTGTGGATAAAAACTTACGATATCACGGTTTGCTCCAAGCATTTTCACGCACGAATCGTATTTATGATGCGACGAAGACGTTTGGTAATATCGTGACTTTCAGAGATTTAGAACAAGCCACTGTCGACGCAATTACGTTATTTGGTAAAAGCAACACGAAAAATGTGGTGATGGAAAAAAGCTATCATGACTATATGGTCGGATTTACGGATAGCGTGACGGGAGAAACGCGCCGAGGCTTTATTGATATTGTCAGCGAACTTGAACAACGTTTCCCATGTTCTACGGATATCGCTTCTGAAAAAGAAAAAAAGGCGTTTGTTAAGTTATTTAGCGAATATTTACGGGTAGAAAATATCTTACAAAATTACGATGAGTTCGTTGCACTGAAAGCAAGACAATCTTTAGATACGGCAGATCCGGTTGCTATTGAACAGTTTAAAGCCATACATTATCTTGATGATGAACAGTTTTCGGCAATTTCAGCAATACATTTACCCGCAGAGCGGCAGATTCAAGATTATCGCTCAACGTATAATGATATTCGTGATTGGCAACGGCGCGAGAGACAAGCCAATGAAACGGCTGCGTCAATGGTCGATTGGGATGATGTGGTATTTGAAGTCGACTTGTTGAAATCACAAGAAATTAACTTGGATTATATCCTCGAACTGATTTTTGAACATCATCAGCAGAGAAAAGATAAACAGTCGATTACCGATGAAGTGAGGCGTTTAATTCGTTCAAGCTTTGGGCATCGTGCGAAGGAGGACCTTGTCATTAACTTTATTGAGCGAACCGAACTTGATGACATGCAGGATAAAACTAGCATCATCGAGGCTTTCTTTACTTTTGCTCAGCAAGAACAAAAACGTGAGGCAGAGAAGATCATCCAAGAGGAAAATCTTAATGAAGCCGCCGCAAAGCGATATATTCAAACATCGCTAAGACGTGAATATGCAACCGAAAATGGCACAGAACTTAACGAAGCCTTACTGAAACTCAGTCCTTTAAATCCGCAGTATAAGACCAAAAAACACAGTGTTTTTCAAAAGATAGCTGCTTTTATCGATAAGTTTAAAGGGATTGGTGGTCAATTATAAATTGAGTCTCAATTTATAATTAGAGCTAAATACCAGCAAACGTGGGTGATTTCTATTGTGACGGTTTGTGGGTATCAAAGCCGATTAATAATCTGCTACGTCTATTCATTATACGGTGATGATTAGAAAGCAATCCAATTTTGAGTTTTTTTGTTTTAAATATAATCAGTTAAAGAAGTGTTGCGTAGAACATTCATTACCATTTGGTAAAACACAAACATACCGTTATATGATTTATAACGGTATGAATAGGGCTAATTACAAATATGACATTATCGAAATTGTCATTAAAACCAATCAAGGGGATTGGACCGTTAAGCCCTAATATTTTACTTTTTTAACCCATTACTTTGTTTGTTATCCCACCAAATGGACATAATTAATTCGTCAGTGTGTCCTGAAAAATGCATCTAGCCGCAATGACGCCTTTGTTTTGTCTGTCGCGGCTTTTCTGCCTCCTTTCTTATTTATGTATTTAGATTGAGATTGCTTAGCCTTGCACTAAATAGATGATACAAATAAGATTAAATGCCCTCCCATTATCCTTCGTCACGTTATCAATTTAGCGATAAAGGCTATCTGTTATATCATCAATAAAATTAATAGCTATTAATTGGTAAATAGCAGATAAATTCACTGCCAATTTTTGGTCATCATTTCACTGAAAGTGGAAACTGGATGGTGATACAATATTATTTGATAAAAATCAGTAGGTTGCACGGATTCTTCTGTGTGAAATATTTGGTTACATAGTTTATTTCTATGTACATTAGAACTTACTGGGCTTATCGCAGTTTGGTCTATTTTTTGCTCGATGATTGTTTTGTTATGATTCGTTTTTGGTGTTTTTCTGGAATTATATAGCGATATTTCAACCCGTTTACGCTAAGTCACTTATCCTAGAGAGATACAAACTGGCCCTCCGGTTTACAGTCCATTCATAAGCTTTTATTATCCTTAACTCAAATCTTACCGTGCGCACTGGCTGAGATGACGGAAATTAATCGATAATTATTTCGACTTAACCCAATTTGTCATTCTGGATAAAGGATATCGCTATGCCAACTCCATGTTATATTTCCATTGAAGGAAAAACCCAAGGCAACATCACTGCCGGTGCATTTACTGCCGATTCAGTGGGTAACATCTATGTGCAAGGTCATGAAGACCAAATGTTAGTGCAAGAGTTTTCTCACGTTGTGACTGTACCGACAGACCCACAATCCGGCCAGCCTTCAGGCCAACGTGCGCACAAGCCGTTCCGTTTCACCGTGGCGTTAAATAAAGCCGTTCCGCTGCTGTATAACGCATTAGCCTCGGGTGAAATGCTGCCGAAAGTGGAACTCAAATGGTACCGCACATCGGTTGAAGGCAAGCAAGAGCATTTCTTCACCACCACATTAACGGATGCGACTATCGTGAATATCGATTGCCAAATGCCGCACTGCCAAGACCCCGCAAAAGCGGATTTCACGCAGTTAATCGAAGTCTCTCTGTCTTACCGCAAAATCGATTGGGAACACACCGTTGCAGGCACATCCGGTGCCGATGACTGGCGTGCGCCGCTCGAAGCGTAAGTTCGAATTTAGCGAGCCTTTCGAGGCTCGTTTGCGTTTTTAGCTTTTTCTCCTGTAGAGGAAACTCCCATGTCTTGGAAAGACCCCAATAAAAACAAACGACTTGGCAGCCCCGAAAATAACCCACTTATTCACGGTGGTGGGTATGCGGGTGGCAGAACCTATGCACAAGACCAAGCCTTGCAAGAAGCCCATGGGCAACTGCTAGAGCGTATTATGAATGGCGAAATGGGGACAGGATTAGTATTCACTTGTACGATTGGTGGGCTACCTGAAAATACCTTTCAAGTCACGCAATTTGATTTACAAGAAGGGCTTTCCCAACTCTTTTCACTGTCGATTCAGGCGGTCAGCCCGTTACCCGAGATTGATTTTCAAACAGTATTGGGTGTGGCCTCCTCGCTGACCGTAAAACGAGATGGAAAAATTCTTCGCACGGTACAAGGGATTTTAGCGGGGGCTGAACAAGGGAATACCGATGGGGTTAAAACCTGGTATCACTTTGTGATACGCCCTGAAATGTGGGTGATGACGCTTAAGCAAGACAGCCGCATTTTCCAAAATATGACGGTGCCGAACATTCTTGAGACGCTATTGAGCGAGTCTCATATCAAATTTGATAAACAGCTTTATCACCCGAAGAGCATCTGAAACGCGAGTACATCACTCAAAAGCGTGAAACCCTGTATGAATTCTGGTGTCGGCTTGCTGCCGAAGAGGGAATTAATTACTGGTTCGAAGAAGGCCCACAACTGTTTTACAGTGACCGTCATTTAGGCATGAAAGCGGGGATATCGCTCACCTATAATCCGCAATCTGAAACGGATATCACCGACAGCACCGCCACCACATGGCGCTATGCCGAGCAGTTGTGCAGCGATATTCGCGTGGATAAAGACTACAATCAACTCAGGCCCTCTTACCCACTGAGCCATAAAGTCACCGGCGAAGTCCATCAGCAACATGAAGTGTTTGAAAGTTACGGTCGCTTTCAAGAAGATGCAGAAGGTAAACCCTTAAACCAAATTCGTTACGAGCAATCGCAAAACCAGCGTCAAGTAGGAACGGCTACGACGAACTGCATTGAGTTAGCACCGGGGCGTATTTTTACCTTGTCTAACCATCCTAGCCCTCGAATGAATACGACGTGGCAAGTGATTAGCGTATCCCATCACGGTGTGCAACCTCTTGCTGATAACAGTGGCGGTGAAGGGACTCAATTGAGTAACCAGCTGTCCTTTGTGCCTAGCACTCAAGAATGGCGACCGCCCTATCGGTATAAACCCACAGCGGATGGGGATGAGCTGGCTACCGTCGTCGGGCCACCGGGTGAAGAAATTTATACCAATGCGCAGGGTGCCGTGACCGTCTATTTCCATTGGGACAGGCGCGGCAAACCTGACCATAGCGCGTCTTGTTGGGTGCGAGTCGCCCACGGTTGGAACGGCGATGGCTTTGGGTTTATGTCCATCCCCAGAATTGGGCAAGAAGTGATTATTTCTTACCTTAACAATGATATAGATAAACCGATTATTACAGGCTGTACCTATAATGGCCGTAATCGTCCCCCTATTGATTTACCGAAACACAAAACGCGCACGACGTTTCGCACCAAAACCCACAAAGGGGATGGCTTTAATGAGTTGCGTTTTGAAGATGAAGCAGGCCAAGAAGAAATCTATCTGCATGCGCAAAAGAATTTGGCCATCAATGTGCTGAACTCACGGGGTGAACGGATTAATTACGACCGGACAACCAGTATTGGTCATAACGATGAACTGGTTGTTGCCAGTAATCGGACCGTGACGGTTGAAGGTAATCAAGCGCACAAAACAACCGGTAACTACCAAGATAAAGTGGAAGGAGACCACCACCTTTCGGTTGAGGGGGATTTGGTTAAGGCAATACAAGGTGTGGTCAGCGTGAATGCACAAGGGGATATCACCTTACAAAGCAGCAGTAAAATCACGTTAAAAGTGGGCGGAAGCTTTGTCGTTGTTCACAGCGGTGGCGTGGATATTAAAGGACCGGCGATAAACTTAAATTCAGGGGGAAGCCCTGGGGATATCCTGCAAGCAACTAACCCTGCGGTACTTAAAGCCGCTGCGAGCAGTGGCGCGGCCTTTGTGGCGCATTGTCCCATGAAGGAAGGGCAAGAGGAGGCGGAAAATGGTTAAACCTGAAACGTGCTATGCCATTATCGATGCAGCTTCCGAGCCCGATGTCTTTAATTTGTTCGCCGAGCACGAACCGCCGGCGAGTTGCTTATACAGCGAACCGATTCAACCTGAAATTGTGTCATTAGCGCCCTATTTAGTGGAAGTGACCGAAGAGGTGCAACGCTGGTTAAGTACGCGAGAGACGCCTTGGGGAATTTATGTTTATACGCACGCAACCATGCGTGAGTTACGTCAGCATCTGCGCAAATACTTGATGGTGATGATACCGGGACAAGAAAAGCCGGTCTTTTGGCGTTTTTATGACCCTCGCAATGTGTGGGATGTGCTTGGAACCTTTGATAACTGGCGATTGCATGTATTTTTAGGTCCTATCACGCAGCTGAAGACGTTGTTATGGGGAGAGGAAACCGCTTCCCGCTTTGAGCGTGAGCGCCGCGGATTTCCGGATAATGCGAAGCTCGGGGGCAAGCTGATGCGTTTTACTGATGCAGAAATGAAATTATTATCTCAACAAAAAATAGCGTTACTAACAGCGAAAATGGCACTTTTTTTTGTTCGAGCAACTGAAAAATATCAGACCCAAAAAGAACATGAAACGATTGAAAGTTTAATCTTGCAAACTATCTGTAATCCCAAAATACGTTCATTAAAATATTTTACGTCAGATTTGTGTCATGAAAAAACATGGGCATTTTACTTTGAGTATGCAAAAAGGATCGTAGATATTTGTTATGAACACGATATCAATCACGAAAAATCAATAAGTCTATTTTGTTATCTTCTTGTCTATTACGAAATATATGATGTGGATTCTCTTCCTTCGGAATGGCGTGTGATTTTATCAATAACGGATGCAATGGACTTTTATAAAATTGAAAAGTTATCGATGATGTTAATAAATACCATTCCAGATTTTTATCGGCAGTACAGTGCGTAAGGAGATTGTAGTGCCTAACCGGCTATTACCAATAAAACTAGTTAGTCCTGAGGGACTCATATTTCACTACTATCTCTACTTATCCATTATTAATGGATAAGTGACGATTGTTCGATAAGGAATTAATTTATGCCAAACATTATCCTTATTGGTGATTCTGATACAGGCCATGGAAAACATGGCCCAACCCAAGTGATTACAGGTTCTCCAACAGTAAAAGTCGATGGTAAAGCGGTTGCTCGGCAAGGAGATGCGTTAGCGCCTCACGGTGGGCATTCAAGAACTATCGTTGGTGGTTCGAGTAGTGTATTTATTGATGGTAAGCCTGCGGCTCGAACTGGCGATCCGGTAAGCTGCGGTGGTGTATTAATGGGTAACTCGTCGGTAACGATTAGTTAATTGATAGAAACGAATATAACCTTCAGGGATTTAATTTTTTATCTAGCATAGTCACCAACATTTTTAATGTCTTTATCTCGGCAGAGGTTTATTTTTTTACAATACCGAAACGTGACATTTCTAAACTGGGGCTACTGCGGAAGCTTGCCTAAGCACTCTTATGTTAAGTTAAAACTAATATTTAACTTATGTATTTACAGTCTACCTTGTAATACCTAAAGCTAAGTAAGGGATTATGATGTCTTCATCTGAAAATCAACAGTCAAGTGTATTTGCGAATATTTGCCAATCATGCAATATCCCCACAAACTGTACTTTAGAAGCCACAATAAATTTTGATGGGAAAACTGAAATATACCGTCAAGAACAACATTTTTTTAGGCGATTTACTTATCTAATAGAACCTAAAAAAGGTAAAACGGTTCCATTAAAGTTAATGGCTACACCAAAAGGTTGTATTTCGCATAATCCTAACTGCCCTATTGGGAACGTATTTAATGAAAATGGTTCGCTCTATGGGGATTTTTCCCCACAGAAAGTATTTGATGATGTCCTTGTTTATACCAAAAGAACATCTGAGTTTTCTTTCGGGGAAAACAATCCAATATCTATGCTTGATAGTTTTATTTATCGAAAAGGTTTCACTGATGACCCTCGTTATCGTCAAAGGTATGGTATGAGATTATCAGAATGTGGAGCGGCGCCATTTCTGACCGTTCCCAATGCCATAAAATTACTCCAAGTGACACTTAACCCAATGACTCATGGTACTGCTTTACTTTTTAAAGAAGGAAAAAAGCATCTAGCATCCGCTCAATTTGATCTTATTTTATACCGTGAATTTAAAGTTAGTGTTGAGATCGGCCTTGAATCTGCATTAGAGGAAAAGAGTAACGAAGCTCGAAAAGCTGAACAAACAGCAAATAATGTAGCGAGAGGATACAGACCAACGCACAGTGGCTGGACTAAGCACACAAAAAAATACGGTATTAAAACTGGATTAGGTATTAAAGGTGAGATCACTAGTATTATAGGTGATGAAACAGTCGCCTTTAACACAGAGCTTAAAAAAGAGTTTCTTACAAATAAGAATAAGCTCAACTTAACAAATAGTATTGATACTGCATTTAATAAAATCAATTCTGTATTAAGCTCAGGAAATAGAGTGCAATATCCCTTGGTTTCAACTGAATTCTGCTATCCAGTACTAAAAATAGAAGGCGGAATAAAAACACATCAATCTTCAAATTATGGTGTTATTACTCAAGGGAATGTTTCGGTTGGTTTTGCGCCTCTATTTGGTTTTCAAATTACTGTAGACCTATTAACCGCTTTTGCTACCTATGCACATGTTGATTTTGTTGTTAACAATGCACGAGAATTCCTCGAGAAAAATGAAGAAGCTGTTAAGGAAGGCAACGAAGGTGCTTATGCCAAAATGGTGCTTGAACTCACGTTTAGCTGCGGATTACATGGTAATTTTAAATTTAAAACTGACGATGAAGGTGAGTTTGAGTCTGACGGACGAGATATTGAAATTCAAGGTGAATTAATCGGTAATGCGCACTTGGAAGCAGGCATTAACTATTGGGGAATACAAGGCTTTTTTGAAGCTGGCGCTGAAATTGCGGCTAAACTAAATATCGCTTTTGACAAAGAAAAAGGGGACGATTTAACAGTTGTTATTTATCACGAAGGCATTAAAGCGAAGGTTTATACTAAATATGGAGTCGGGAAAAATAGAAGGAGAAATAGTTCCCTAACTAGCACTAACACAACTGGTGGTTATAAAGAATGGATTATTTACGAGGAGCTGAATAAAGATGAATCAGACTGGCGTTTTGTATTGGGTTAAAATTGTATTTTTTTTTGTGGGGATGGTGGGTATTATGAATAATTTAAATGCAGAAGAAAAAATTAAAAAAAATTATATCGTTAATTTTAATACTAATGATGCATTATGCTTTGTTAAGATCAATGACATGTTAGTTATGGATAATGTAGGAATGACTGAAAATAACTTTACTAGCGGAAAAACTATTAGCTCATATCTGCAAAATGGTGATAATACACTTAGTATTACGATGTTAAATGATTCATTAAAAGGTGATCATAAAGTAACTAGCAATATGTGGTGCTCAGCAATTGTGACCGAAGCAAACGAAAAATCTCCAGTTTCAGGTGTTAAACTTATAGTTGAAGACGGTAAAATTTCGGTTGATCCTAATTTTAACCCAAGGAAGATAGCTTATTTTGGTGATAGTCCAAGAGCGGATGATGAAGAGAAAGGTATGATTGAAGTTACTCAATCTTTTTATGCTTCTAATCTACCTGATTGGGCATGGACAACTGCAAGGCCTATGACGGAAAAAGATATTCCTGCCATAAAAGAATTTTATGTCTCATTGCAAAATGATTTTAAAAATCAAAATTTGAACATCATATACCAAAAAACAGAAGGAATGTGGCATTCATTAGCAATAGAACAAGGTAGTACACCACAAAAAATGTGGGAATCTATGCCATTTAAGCGTTTTTTTAATGATGGTTACAAAGCAATTCCTATTAATTGGGACGTTTATAAACTTAATTCATATATGAATGGACGTATTTTTCGATTTGAAACAGAGTATGATAGGATATCGCCGCTGATCATAGAAAATGATGATGAGGATATTTTTTCACTGACACCTTATTTATCTATAATCAATGGTAAGGTAACCGTTATTAAATAAACTGAGCCTGTGAATGATTTTGTGTAATTTATCAATGTGCTATTTATAGGTGGCCATTGACCAGACCATCAAAGTGGGTCATAAACCAGTTCATTGCTGAATGTCAATTTTGTAGCGACATGGTCCACTTTTGTGATGCATTTATAATAGTTAAACAAATAATTTTTTATTAAATCATCCGATGAAAATATTTTCCTTTATTTAGTCATGTATTCAATATGTAGATCGATAAAGGGCTATTTATTGCATTAATGTCTGATAACATAATCGAGAAAAACCTTAACAACTTTGGTCGTTTCGACGCATTATAAAATACAATAAATAAAGAAGGTGCCAAGGCTTACTTTGAAAAACCAGATGATACGGCATTTCCTCCGTTTAAGCTAAATATGCGTATTGAACAGTTTTTAAAACAGTTTATTTCCGCCCAAGCCGATGATCTCTTAAGTGATGTTGTTGATGTACCCGATGACGCATTGGAATAGCCATGAATAAGCGCTTAAGTTCATCTTGATTTGTGCTTGTCAGCATAGGAAGATAAGTATTCATTTAATAGTTTGAATTAAATAAAAAAAGAATACCACAAATAGCCATCTTTATGGATGTCATTGTGATACCACAGCATTCTTTATTTCCCGCCTTAAGGGATGAAAGCGGTTTGATTCTCATTCTGTTATCCTATCTACCCACTCGTATGATAAACATATCCTCCACTGTGAAAAATTCCTCCTTGTTCAAGACAAACATCACGTCCATAGCGTTCATAGTCAAAGTAGTGTGATAAGTGACCAAGTTGTGCTAAATCATAACAACCACTTTCTTCTATCCAGTAATAACCTAAATCATATTCATTATTGACCCCCGCTAATTGCCGGAAAGAATCCAAGTTATCCGCTAAATGAATTAAATCATGAATTGAACTCACTGAAGAACCGATTTCAATTGCCGCCTGATAAAGGTCAATTTCATCAGGCGATAACATAGCTAATTGCGTAGCTAACTCGTTCAACTCATCTAAAAGGCTGTATTCTGAAATGTAGGACGAAAGGCCATCAATTGAGGATTCATAGTCGGTCAAGAAATACTCTTCATAGTGAATACCATCAATGCCAATCCGCACTAAACAGTGTTCGATCTCTTTTGAGGTTGCTGGAAGCTCAAGCCACTCACCAACTAGTTCGCCTTCGTTATATTTTCCTAAATTCGTGATGAAAACAGAAATAACCCCTGATTTTAGGCATTGGGAAGCCGTTTCCGTCATGTGCATATTAATGTCCTATTATTGGTGTATTGTGTTTTAATTAATGGAGATATTTTGAGAAAGAGATCTATTTCCCTTTAGAAGACGATGTTGATATAAAATCCCCATCAGCTGAAAACAGACAATCTGCTTTAAAACGTGATTAATATCGTTTTAGATCAAGATGATGAGCAGACCCACAGATCCGATAATGCGTTATGTTTTCTACCATGATTTACTTTTACGTTAGTTAAAACGAAAAAAGCTCCTGTCCATCAGGACAGAGGCTCTTACTTTTGGTGGGATAAGTATTAAGAAATAAGATGTTTAGAATCAAAAGGCATCCGTGATTATAGTTTTAGTCGTAATCTATTCTAAAATTGCTTTACTTTGGCTTTCCAGAGAATCCATGTAGTCAGCATACCACTGCATCATTTCCCTGCGCCCATCCATATACTGAGCATGGTTATACGTACCACGGATCGCATTCTTATCGATATGCGCGAGCTGGGTTTCAATCCATGCTGAATTAAATCCTTTCTCATGCAAGATCGTGCTCATCGTGTGGCGGAAGCCATGCCCTGTTAGTCTTCCTTTATACCCCAACAACTCAATAACCTGATTTACGCTTTCCTTACTAATCGGTTTTCTATGGTCATTACGGCCTATAAACACAAGCTCATAATGCCCTGATAGTGGTTTGAGTGAATTAAACAGCTCAATCACCTGTTTAGATAATGGCACTACATGTGGTCGCTTCATTTTCATCACTTCAGCAGGAATTTCCCAAATCCCTTTTTCTAGATCAATATCCTGCCAACGCGCAAAGCGGAGCTCTTGTGTACGTACAGCTGTCAGGAGAATAATTTTAGTTGCCGTTTTGGTGATCACACTGCCTGTATACCCTGCTAAATCCTTTAGAAAATAAGGTAACTCTTCAGCGGTTAAAAATGGAAAGTGTTGTTTCTTCGGTGGAGTTAGAGCAGAAGCCAGATCAGGAGCTGGGTTATATTGCGCTCGACCAGTAATAATTGCATAGCGAAAGACCTCACCGCAGCGCTGGCGGACTTTGCGCATCTTCTCTAAGGCTCCGCGTTTTTCCATCTTACGCAAGGTTTCAAGTAGCTCTAGGAGCTTAATCTCTGCGATCGGACGCTTACCAATATAAGGAAAGATATCCTTTTCAAAGGTATCAATAATTTCATCACGATAACGTAGTGACCAACGATCTGCTTTAGAGGTGTGCCATTCACGAGCAACTGCTTCAAAGGTACTTTCAGAGGCTAAATGTTTTTATTTACTTGAACTTTATTTTGAACCAGCAATTTTTTCGTGCATCAGCTAATGAAACTAGTGTGTCCCCCCTCCATAGGTCATTTTATAGGGGGTTACCATTGGCCTTGAGGCCGCTACCTGGCAGGCGTAAAGCTTCATTGTGGGGGCATCCAAAAATAGGGGAAAATTATGCCCCCAATTTTGCCCCCAAACAGGGGTAGAAACCAGTAAACAAGGGGAGAATCAGACAGACTTTGAGGTGGTTAATCTTATTGATTTTCAAAGAAGATATGGCTTTTGGAAGAAGTTCAGAAACTGCGTTTGGCGGAAGATCACAGGAGTCGAACCTGCCCGGGACTGCTGGCAGCCCCAACTGGATTTGAAATCCAGCCGCCTCACCGGAGACGACGATCTTCCTCTATAACCTATAGATTGGAGCATGATTATAGACTGAATCCATTATTTTCTAAAGCATTGAAACTGCAACTATCACCTTTATTGATAAAAGCCAACAAAAAACCCATTTATTGATAAGTGTTAATAAGAAAAAACGTTAGATTGATATTGAGGTTTGTACATCTGCCCCCATATACTTTCTTATATTCGCTATGGCGTACTGGTTATATGATCCATAACATTAACCCTATTTGGGTATAAGTTCGCCATTTAACTTTTATTGTCAATACAGTAAGCCTTGGCCTACGAGCACAAGCCTGCAATCACAGGATGTTTTATGACAAATTCATTATTAGCCGATTCCGCACTACCCCGTTTTTCTACTATAGAGCCTGCGGATATTTTTCCCGCGGTCCAACACGTACTCAATGAATATCGCCAAACAGTAGAAAACCTGCTGAGTGCAACGGATCAATACACTTGGGGCAACCTGTGCCAACCTTTAGAAGAAGCCAGTGATAAGCTGTCTCGTGTTTGGTCACCAGTGAGTCATTTACACTCCGTGAAAAACAGCCCAGAACTGCGCGAAGAGTATGAAAAATGCTTGCCGTTACTGTCTGAATTCAGTACTTGGATGGGGCAACATGAGCCTTTATATCAAGCATATAAGTCATTAAAAGAAGGGGCTGAATTTAATTCCCTTAGCCAAGCTCAACGTAAATCCATCGAAAATACCTTACGCGATTTTGAGTTATCCGGCATTGGCTTACCTGCTGAAAAACAGCAACGTTATGGTGAAATTGTGGCACGTTTGTCGGAGATAGCGTCTAAGTTTGGCAATAACGTGCTTGATGCGACCATGGGGTGGAGTAAGCTCATTAAAGACGAAAAAGAATTAGCGGGTATGCCAGAAAGCGCCATTGCTGCAGCAAAAGCCATGGCTGAATCAAAAGGTGAAGAAGGCTACTTACTCACTCTCGATATGCCAAGCTATTTACCTGTTATGACCTATGCTGATAACGCAGAATTACGTCGTGAGATGAGCCATGCATATAGCACCCGTGCGTCTGACCAAGGCCCAAATGCGGGTAAATGGGATAACAGCGAATTAATTGATGAACTGATGGCTTTACGCCACGAGCTAGCGCAATTATTAGGTTTTAAAAACTACGCAGAAAAATCCCTAGCGACCAAAATGGCCGAATCGCCAGAGCAAGTGCTGAATTTCCTCAATGATTTAGCTGACCGTGCTCATCAGCAAGGGGAAAATGAACTGGCTGAACTGACGGCTTTTGCTAAAGAACATTATGGTGTCGATACGCTTGAATCTTGGGATTTAGCCTATTACAGCGAAAAACAAAAACAGCATAAATTCTCATTAAATGATGAACAATTGCGCCCATATTTCCCTGAACAACGCGTCCTGAATGGCTTGTTCGAAGTTGTTCATCGCATTTATGGTTTAACTGCCAAAGAACGCAATGATGTAGAAACATGGCATAAAGATGTGCGTTTCTTTGAACTCTATGATGAAACCAATACCTTACGCGGCAGCTTCTACCTAGACCTCTATGCTCGCGAACATAAACGCGGTGGAGCTTGGATGGACGATTGTGTTGGCCGTATGGTGCATAAAGACGGCTCATTACAAAATCCTGTAGCCTATTTAACCTGTAACTTCAATAAACCACTTGGCGATAAACCCGCACTGTTTACTCATAATGAAGTCACTACCTTATTCCACGAATTTGGTCACGGCTTACATCATATGTTAACGCAAATTGATGTTGCAGATGTCGCAGGGATTAACGGTGTACCATGGGATGCTGTCGAGTTACCAAGTCAGTTTATGGAAAACTGGTGCTGGGAGCCTGAAGCCCTCGAATTTATTTCCGGCCATTATGAAACAGGCGAGCCATTACCAACAGAAATGCTCAATAGTATGTTAGCGGCGAAGAACTACCAATCAGCTATGTTTGTTCTACGCCAGTTAGAGTTTGGCCTGTTTGATTTCACCTTACATGCTGAGTATGACCCAGCCAAAGGTGCGCAAGTCATGCCAACGCTATATGCGATTAAAGATAAAGTCGCTGTGGTTCCTTCACCAAAATGGTCGCGCTTTCCACATGCTTTTAGCCATATTTTCGCAGGTGGCTATGCAGCTGGCTATTACAGCTACTTATGGGCAGATGTGCTTGCGGCAGATGCATACTCACGTTTCAGTGAAGAAGGCATCTTTAACCGTCAAACAGGTCAGTCTTTCCTCGACAATATCTTAAGTCGTGGTGGCTCAGAAGAGCCAATGGCGCTGTTTGAACGCTTCCGTGGTCGCAAACCAGAATTAGATGCCATGTTGAAGAGCTATGGTATTCATGGCTAATCGTATTGAGATCCAATTGATCTGCGAAGAGGGTGCCGATCCCGGCACTCTTTCTCAACTTTCTGAAAAATGGCAACTTTCTCATACCCCTGATGCCATTATGGCGGTTGTACTTACGCCTGAAAACTTACAACTGCGCAAACTAGATGAGCCTAAATTAGGTGGGATTTTTGTTAATTTCGTCTCTGGGGCGATGGCCCATCGTCGCAAATTTGGTGGAGGTCGCGGTGAAGCGGTCGCCAAAGCTGTGGGAATCAAAAAAGATTATATTCCCGATGTGGTTGATGCCACTGCTGGCCTAGGGCGTGATGCCTTTGTTCTAGCCGCTCTCGGTTGCCATGTCCGTATGTTGGAGCGCCACCCTGTGGTTGCTGCTCTATTGGATGATGGTTTACAACGAGGCTACCAAGATGCAGAAATTGGCCCATGGTTACAAGAGCGAATGTCATTGATTCATGCATCCAGTATTACAGCACTGAGTGAGATAACCCATGCCCCTGATGTTATCTATCTTGATCCGATGTACCCTCATCGGCAAAAAAGTGCTTTAGTGAAGAAAGAAATGCGAGTATTTCAGTCATTGGTAGGAGCAGATGATGATGCAGATTCATTATTAGCCCCTGCGATTGCTTTGGCTAAACGTAGAGTGGTTGTTAAGCGCCCTGACTACGCGGAGCCCCTTGCGGGACAAAAAGCGCCATCAGCGGTTACCACTAAAAACCATCGGTTTGATATCTATCCATGCATTAAAAATAGCGAATAAACGTAACGGCGAAGGGCGTATGTACAGGTGAATTTATCAGTATGATACAGCCGCCCTTTCGCGTACGTTTTGAGGTCAGAAGATTACAACACACCCTGCCCAAGCATTGCATCTGCGACTTTTACGAAGCCCGCGATGTTAGCGCCTTGAACATAGTTAGTTTGTTTCTCTTCACCACCGAACTCCACACAGTGCTGGTGGATATCCAACATGATGTGATGCAGACGGGCGTCAACTTTCTCTGCTTTCCAACCTAGACGAACCGCATTTTGAGCCATCTCAAGACCTGAGGTTGCCACACCACCTGCGTTAGCCGCTTTACCTGGCGCAAACAGCACTCCTGCTTCAAGGAACAGCTCAGTTGCAGGAATAGTCGTTGGCATATTAGCCCCTTCAGCGACCGCTTTAACGCCGTTTTTGATTAACACTTTTGCTGCATCAACATCCAGCTCATTTTGTGTTGCACATGGCAGAGCGATATCGACAGGAACATTCCATGGTTGCTGACCCGCTAAGTAAGTTAAGCCAAACTCTTTTGCATATTCTTCAATACGACCATAGTTGTTTTTGATTTCTTCCAAACGTGCGAGTTTTTCTGTTGTAAAGCCGTCTTCATCAACTACAGTACCGCTTGAATCGGAAGCTGTAACCACTTTGGCACCTAGCTCCATACATTTTTCAATGGTGTACTGCGCAACGTTACCAGAACCAGAAACCGCGACACGCATCCCTTCAAAGCCTAGGCCATGACGTTTTAGCATCGCATTTGTGAAGTAAACCAAACCGTAACCGGTTGCTTCAGGGCGAATTAAACTACCACCAAAAGACAATCCTTTACCGGTAAATACACAAGAAGTGTCATTAGACAGCTTTTTCATCATACCTGTCATAAAGCCCACTTCACGGCCACCAACACCAATATCCCCTGCTGGGACGTCAGTATTTGAACCAATATGGCGATAGAGTTCTGTCATCAATGCTTGGCAGAAACGCATCACTTCACCATGACTTTTACCTTTAGGATCAAAGTCAGAGCCACCTTTACCACCACCCATTGGCAATGTGGTCAAAGCATTTTTCAGTGTTTGTTCGAAGCCTAAGAATTTCAGGATAGATAAATTCACAGATGGGTGAAAACGCATACCACCTTTGAATGGGCCGATTGCAGAGCTAAATTGCACACGCCATGCACGGTTAACTTGAACTTTACCTTGGTCGTCTACCCAACATACTCGAAATTGAATTACACGCTCAGGTTCAACAAAACGTTCAAGTAATGCTTGGTCACGATACTTAGCATTTTGCTCTAAGAACGGCCAAAGGGAAGTGAATACTTCACGCACGGCTTGTAGAAATTCAGGTTGAGAAGGGTCTCTTTTTTGGACAGACTCCAAGAACGAAGATAGTGATTGTGTCATCTATGTCTTCCTTTTTAACATGTAGTTGTTGTGATGTGCCTCACTCTTTCTTATCATTATTTTTAGGAAATGTGAGGTTGATTTGTGTTTGCCTATTGAATATATCATTAGTTTGTATTCTAAATTCAAGGTTTTTTTTCACTCTATAGCAAAATAAATTGCTTGACCTGCCAATAACTCCCTCAAAATACATATTTTGAAACAAAAAAAACGCCTGCATAAGCAAGCGTTTTCAGTGAATAATATTTCAAATTGAGTGATATGGATTATTCTTCATCATCATTTAGTGGCACAATCAACATATCCACATGAACAGTATTGATTAACTGGCGAGCAGATGACATCAGCTTGCTCCAGAAATCTTGGTGATGCCCACAGACCACTAAATCCATATTGTATTTCTTAATCGCGTCCACAAGTACTTGGCCTAGATCACCACTACCGCTGAGTGTTTCTTGAATTTCATAACCTGCACCTGCAGACAAATCTTTCAGAGCATTACGCGTTTCATCAGTAATACGTTGCTGCATGTCACCAAGATTGACATCAATAAGACCGGTATAGAGGTCTGAATAGTTAACATCAACATGGATCATAGATACTTTGGCCCCGTAAGGTTTTGCCATAGAGACAGCCTTATCCAGTAATACTTTACTTTCAGGTGATAAATCTACCGCAACGAGAATATGTTTGTAAGCCATAAGTAAACTCCTTCCGAATGCTGATTATCTGGTGGTTATGCCTTCACCACATCTTTATGAATACTATACCTGCTAATTGTGATTATTAAGTGTTGCTTTGATCACATCTAAGCAGATTAACCTTAAAATCATCACTTCATATAACATTTTATAAAACAATAACATCATTCATTCAATATTAATATATTGCCCTAAAAAATTCGAGTTATGGAGACTCTTTAGCTTAGTAAAACAACAAAGTTGCCCAGCAAACTGTGATATTAAAGTTCAGTAACTCAGGTTTATTTTCTTCAATATAAACAAAAGGTCATCACAAATTTGCGCTAATTGCACTTTTTTTAAACAATAATTTATCCTACAATAAAATAACTGAGTATAAGTATAATTTTTCTGCTGTATTTCCTTTGCGACAATTGCTGTGAGCTTGAGCTAGGTTCTAAGGAGAGGATTATGTTCAGTATGATTGCATTGTTTTGGGCATTATGCATTTTGTGTATCTTAAATATGATGCGGTACTTTTCTTCCGTTCGTGTTTTATTGTCTATTCTAAGGGATTCAGATCCCCTGCTTTATCAATCCGTTGATGGTAATGGTTTTTTTACTACACACGGCCAACTGAACAAACAACTGCGGTTAGTTCGATACATAAATAATAAACAATATCTGGAACATTACGACCCAGAAGTTATTTTGCGTTGTGAGCGAATCCGTAAGCAATTCATGATGATAAGCAGGCTCAGCATACTTGTTATCGTGAGTTTAGCGTATTTATTGATAACAGGTTAACTGTGATCGTAACTTTCTAATGAAAAAATAGTGATGGCCTTTCGATCATCACTATTTTGTATATGTAGATTACTGTGTTCATGTAACTGTTAAAGGCTCCATACTCATGTATGAAGCCAAAATTAGCGCGACTAGATAAACAGCAGCGATAGCCAGTATAAACCGCCGGATAACACAATGGACACCGGTAAAGTTAATAACCATGCTAGCGCAATGCTTTTAATGGTTTTTGTTTGTACACCACCACCATCGACAACCATCGTACCCGCCACTGCAGAAGATAAAACCTGCGTTGTTGAAACTGGCATACCAGTATAACTTGCCACACCGATAGAGACTGCCGCAGTTACCTGAGCAGATACACCTTGCGCATAAGTCATACCTTTCTTACCAATTTTCTCACCAATGGTCACAGCAACACGCTGCCAACCAAACATGGTGCCTAATGATAATGCTAAAGCAACCGCAATAATGATCCACAATGGTGCATATTCAACGGTATACAGCAAATCATTACTGAGTTTTTTCAGTAAGCTGGCATCTTTGGAACTGGTTTCTGGTAATTTTGCAACCGCATTCGCAGTATCAGAGATACACATCAGCAAACGGCGTGCGTGGTTACGTTGGTCTGGCGTCAGCTCTTCATAGCTTTGAATGCCATCAAGCATCGTTTGCGCTTGATTTAAAATAGCGCCAGTACGTGTGCTATCACAATGGAATTCACCACCGGGTTCATCACTACTTTCTGCAACGGTCGGGGCATTTTCTATTGCATGGTTTAACGCTGGTTTATGTGTTTCATAGTATTATTGCAGGTGGACAACCGCATCATGTGTTTTTGCGATGTCATAACCGTTAGAATTCATATTCATAACGAAACCTGCTGGAGCAACACCAATTAGCACCAGCATGATAAGACCAATGCCTTTCTGACCATCGTTCGCACCATGGGAGAAACTCACCCCAACTGCTGACAAAATCAATGCAGTACGGGTCCAGAATGGTGGCTTACGCTTACCATCTTTTTTCTCACGTTCCGCAGGTGTTAAGTGAATACGACGACGTTTCTTTGTGCCACTCCAATAACGGCGCAAAAAGAAAATCATCAAACCGGCAATCACGAAACCGATAGCGGGAGACAAAATTAATGACATGAAAATACTGATCATTTTCGGTATATTCAAGGCATCAACAACAGACGAATCAGTCACAATCGCGTTGGTTAAACCCACCCCGATTATTGCCCCGATCAGTGTGTGTGAACTGGAAGCAGGGATACCGAAATACCAAGTTCCAAGGTTCCAAATAATTGCAGCCAAGAGCAATGAAAAAACCATTGCAAGGCCGTGAGCTGAGCTCACATTAAGCAAGAGGTCTGTTGGTAAGAGATGGACAATGGCATATGCAACGCTCAACCCTCCCAGCAAGACACCAAAAAAGTTAAAAACCCCTGCCATGACAACTGCGAACTGAGCCCGCATTGCTCTGGTATAAATAACCGTTGCTACCGCGTTAGCGGTGTCATGGAAGCCATTTATAGCCTCATAGATCAGCACAAATAACAGTGCCAGAACTAATAATAGACCTGTATGAAATTCTAAACCTGTAAAAAGATGTAGCATAGACGTTAAGCCATTATATGTTGGACATGAACGCGGCGCATTATCAGTGACAAACGCTGGCGGTGGAAGCAAAATCTAACCTTTTTTTGATTTAACTACCCATCAAAAAAGCACCTCATAGCAATTACCCCATATTTTTCAATACATTAAAGCAATCAAACTTATTCTGAATTTTTGAAACTTTTTAACGATATTTCCAGAAAATAATCGTTGTTTGCTTTTTTTAGACGAATTTTTCTAATTATAATACGTCCTGTATAGTTTTCATCAGTTCTTCCTCAAAGCTTTACATTACAATCCCGGTGAGATGACGTAAAATATCCCGGTTATCAATGTAATTACGCTTAAAATCAAACATATATAGAGACACTTATTGTGAAAAATTTCGACGTTATTATTTTAGGTGCTGGTGCAGCGGGTTTATTCTGTGCCTCACACTCTGGCAAACGCGGTTTGAAGACGCTAGTGGTTGATAACGGGAAAAAATTAGGCAGAAAAATATTGATGTCCGGTGGCGGGCGCTGCAATTTCACTAATATGTATGCAGAACACAGCAATTACATTTCAACAAACCCACACTTTTGTAAGTCAGCACTTGCTCGCTATACACAGTGGGATTTTATTGCCTTAGTGGCCAAATATAATATTCCCTATCATGAAAAAACCTTAGGGCAGCTTTTTTGTGATAATAGTGCACAAGATATCGTCGATATGCTGCAAAGTGAGTGTAATCTACCGAATATCACTATCAAGTTACGCAGTGAGGTGACTGCCGTTGACAAAGCAGATGATGGTTTTTTAGTCACGATCAACGGCTCTCAAGTAAGTACCCACTCACTTGTCATTGCAACAGGCGGCCTATCTATGCCAGGTTTAGGTGCGACCCCTTTTGGCTATCGTCTTGCGGAACAGTTTGGGCATACTATTATTCCAACACGAGCAGCACTGGTGCCCTTCACCTTACATAAACCCCTTTTAGAAACCTTACAGGTACTTTCAGGTATCTCTGTCCCTGCAACGGTAACAGCGGCAAACGGCACCGTATTTAAAGAAAATATTTTATTCACCCATCGGGGACTTTCTGGTCCAGCTATTTTGCAAATATCCAGCTACTGGAACCCTGGCGAGTACGTGAGTATTAACTTACTTCCAGATATCTCCGTCAATGATTTTATCGTTTCAGAGAAACAACAGCACCCAAATCAATCATTGAAAAATACCTTAGCTAAATTATTACCAAAACGGCTAATTGAGGTATTACAAGCCCAAGGACAAATCCCTGAGTGTGCTCTAAAACAGCTTAATCATCCTCAAATTGAAGCATTACACACCACCTTACACCAATGGCAGGTACAACCTAATGGAACGGAAGGGTACCGCACAGCTGAAGTAACATTAGGTGGCGTTGATACTCACGAAATATCGTCTAAAACCATGCAATCACTTAAAGTACCAGACCTGTATTTTATTGGTGAAGTGATGGATGTGACCGGCTGGCTAGGAGGTTACAATTTCCAATGGGCATGGAGCTCCGCAGCTGCATGCGCAGAAAGCCTGCCGATAGTTTCAGGAGAATAAAATTTAGACTCTAGGCTATAATATAGCCAATCAAATTTGGATACGCATATATCATAGCAAAATATAGTTTAGTTGAAGGGGCCGATAATAAGAGAGAACAAGATGTTCACTCTAATAACATAGTGGCAAGATTGACGGAATCAAATCAGGTCAAAGCAATCATACGATACCTGAATAAGAAATTTGTTTTTTTATTGATCTGAATATTTCGATTCATTAATTAATATTCAAAAACAATTTCCTCTGTTTCCTATCATCACTCTTCTATTAAAAACACTAAAATTATCTAATGTTAAATATTCCAAGTATCTAATAAGCGGTGAATCTCAGTTGTGATTTAGACATTTGAAATTTACTCCCATAGAGTACAAAATGAACCTAATAAATATATTAAGGCATAAATATGAAGTTAAAAACTTTAACATTAGACAATTATAGGGGCTTTAAACATTTTACTGGAGAATTTGAGCCTGATGTAAATATTCTAGTAGGGCTAAATGGCACTGGTAAAACGAGCTTACTCGAAGCTATATCTATTGCTTATGGACAGTTTATGAGTGGTTTTGGTACTAGTACAGATCGAGGCATACACATTAGTGAAACACACCTTGCCAGAATAAATGTTGGTAATGACGAGTTTAGCATGGAGTACCAAATTCCATGCCGTATTTCTGCAAGTACCGCGGAGCCTCATAATACAGAGTACCCAATGAATTGGGAGCGCTTTCGTAATAGCGTCAAAAAGAATACAAAGACAACGATTGTACGAGAACAAAAAAATAGCGCACAATTTCTACAAAAAATGGTTCAAGAGGGAGCTAACCCTACCCTACCTGTAGTTGCTTATTATGGAACAGATAGACTGTTTAATCAGAATATTGGCCCAACAAAAAAAATGCCAAAACTTTCTAATGCAAGTCGATTAGAGGGTTACACCGACTGGCTCAAACCACGAACAAGTTATGGCCATTTTGTAAACTGGCTTTACCATGAAACGATGGCAAGTTTTGAACGAGAATTAGAAATTCAGGAGCAACGTCATTCAAGTAGTTTAGTGAAAAGTAATCACTTTCAAGCTCGACTCGATGAGCTCCAACAAGCGTTAAACCAAGTATTACTTCCATCGGGTTGGTCGAATGTCCGTTATTCTTCAAAAGCGGGGCAAATTGTTGCCACTCATAAAAAGCAAGGTGATGTCCCAATTAACTTATTGAGTGATGGCGTGCGCAATATTCTTGGCTTAATTGCAGATATCGCCTATCGTGCAATAAAGCTAAACCCACATATTGGCAACGGTATACTTAAATCGGTTGAAGGTATAGTATTAATTGATGAAGTAGATATGCACCTACACCCTCAGTGGCAACAGCATATAGTCAAAAGCATTCAAGCAGCATTTCCTAAAATACAATTTATCCTGACTACACATAGCCCGCAAGTCTTAGGAAATGTAGCCGCAATAAATATTAAATTAATCAAACAGACAAGCGAAGGTTACTATACTTTAGAAAACCCAGCGCAATCGTATGGATTAAGCAGTAATGATATTTTAGATGAAGTGATGAACACAGATGTGGTTAATGAACAACTTTCGAGAAACCAAGATGTTTTTGCAAAATTAGAGTCTATAAATACATTGATCGCTGATAAAAAGTATTCAGAAGCAGAAGAACAAATCCAGAGGCTAGAAGAGGAAATAGAAGGTGAAATTCCAGAATTAGTTAAAGCTAAATTATCTATTGAATTGGCTGGGTGGGATGACTAATGTATAGAATCACTAAACATATTCAACCTAATAGTTTAACTTCTTATAAAAATGACCCTCAAGCCCGTTACGATAATTTACCCACAAGAGTTCGAGAAGATTTGAAAGATTCGCTACTTAGGGAGCAAGGGTATGTTTGTGCATACTGCATGAGTAGGATCGATAGTCAAAAAATGAGAATTGAACATTGGGCTTGCCAAGATAACAACCAACATTTAGAGCTTGATTATAATAACTTATTAGCATGCTGTTGTGGCAACGAAGGACAACGAAAGGACACATATACTTGTGATAAAAAGAAAGAAAATAAAGCACTCACTTATTCCCCTGCAAATACAGAACATGCCATAGACTGCCGAATTACCTATATACATGGTTCAGGGAAAGTAACTTCGAATGACTGTAACTTTGACAAAGAGTTAAATGAGGTTTTAAATCTCAATGAAACTCGATTGGTGAAAAATCGTCAACATGCATTAAAAGCTGTCCAAGAACAACTTTCACGGAAAAAAGGCACCCGTAGTAAGCAAGACATTCAAAAATTGCATGACAAAGTACTTGCTATTAACAACAATGGTCAAAAAATGCCTTATTACAGCTTTTTAGCTGATTATTTATCAAAAAAATTATAAATATAAAGTCAACATTATAGCTAAGAGTTACTCAATTACGAAGAGGGGTTAATTCGAATTAATCCCTCTACTCTCAACTTCAGCTCTTTGTTTACCAAATAACACCGCATAGCAGAATGTACCCCACACTGGCACGCTGATCCAATTTACTACAGCGTATTCTATCATATCACGAGCAAAGACCATTCGTTTTCTGAATATCTATCGTTAAAATCATTCAAAAACTCGCAACCTCAGCACAAAGCAAATAAATGTATTAACCATAATTAACTTAAGTCATAACGATATTCATAATGTTTTAGTATTAATGTCCTTTTAACCGAATATCTCTTAATCCATTGAAAAATAATGGTTAATATTTAATTTCATATAAATCATATAATTGCAGTTTTAATTATAAGATATATTATTTTGGTTAAAAATAATGCTTTACAAACGATAGTGATAACTATTATCATTATCATCACTTCCTCAACAGGGTTACTTAGTCACCCTTTGCAGGGAGTACGACATTGCTCACATTGCTTCCAGTGTTTACTTTAGCCAGCCTTGCGCTGGCTATTTTTTTATTCACACCACATTCTCTGCAATCACCTTATATCTTATTCAAATTTTTTGGATCCTATGGTTAATGGGAGCTACTTTTCTCTGCGTATAAATTGGTTAAACTGTCATCAACACATTTAGAGCGAGTTCAACCAAGGTTGAAATCCGTACAGGAGAGAACACGATGATTTATTTACGCAAAGCAAACGAACGTGGTCATGCAAACCATGGATGGCTCGACAGTTGGCATACTTTTTCATTCTCTAGCTACTATGATGAGCAATTTATGGGCTTTTCTGCACTGAGAGTGATTAACGAAGACTTTATTGCTGCGGGCCAAGGGTTTGGAACCCACCCCCATAAAGATATGGAAATATTGACCTATGTGCTCAATGGGACTGTCGAACATAAAGACAGCATGGGCAATATGGAGCAAATCCCTGCGGGTGAATTCCAAATTATGAGTGCAGGTACGGGTATTCGTCATTCTGAATACAACCCAAGCAATGAAGAAGAGCTACACCTGTACCAAATTTGGATCATTCCTGAGAGAACGGGTATTGAGCCACGTTATGAGCAAAAACGGTTCGATTCCAAAGAAGGCAAGCAATTGGTGCTATCACCGGATGCACGTGATGGCTCATTAAAAGTTTATCAAGATATGGAACTGTGGCGCTGGGCATTACCTGCAAATGAAACACACACTCATGCGGTCGCTGATAAGCGAGTTGTATGGATTCAAGTCGTCAAAGGGAATGTGGAAATCAATGGCCAAAAAGCAACCACCAGCGATGGTTTAGCCATTTGGCAAGAAACAGCGCTCACCATCAAAGCAAGTGAAGATAGTGAAATCCTGTTGTTTGACTTACCATCAGCAGAATAATTATTTTCACAACAATAAAGGCTCTACTTTGGTAGGGCCTTTATTATTTATTGATTCACAAAACCAATTACAGTTTTGGCCCTGCTTTCACCAGTGCAGCGCCTGCTGGGGTGTCCGTGTACTTATCAAAGTTGTTCACGAAACGTTCCGCTAAGTCTTGCGCTTTTTCATCCCACTGTGCTTTGTCTGCATAAGTATTACGTGGGTCAAGGATATTGGTATCCACACCCGGTAATGCTGTTGGGATTTCTAAATCGAACACTGGCAGTTTAATCATGTCTGCTTTTTCGATGTCACCACTTAAAATAGCGTCAATGATGGCACGTGTATCTTTGATGGAAATACGTTTACCTGTACCGTTCCAGCCTGTATTCACTAAGTAAGCTTTCGCGCCCGCTGCTTCCATACGTTTAACTAATACTTCAGCGTATTGTGTTGGGTGCAGTGATAAGAATGCCGCACCAAAGCAAGCGGAGAAGGTTGGAGTTGGTTCCGTGACACCACGCTCTGTACCTGCTAATTTCGCGGTAAAGCCTGATAGGAAGTGGTACTGCGTTTGCTCAGGCGTTAAACGAGAAACAGGAGGTAACACACCAAATGCATCTGCGGTTAAGAAGATAACTTTTGTTGCATGGCCCGCTTTAGAAACAGGTTTTACAATATTTTCAATGTGGTAGATTGGGTAAGAAACACGGGTGTTTTCTGTTTTTGAACCATCATTGAAATCAACTGAACCATCTGCCAACACCATCACGTTTTCCAATAACGCATCACGTTTGATAGCGCCATAGATGTCTGGCTCAGCTTCTTTAGATAAGTTGATAGTTTTTGCGTAGCAACCACCTTCAAAGTTGAATACGCCGTCATCATCCCAACCGTGTTCATCGTCACCAATTAACTTACGTTTTGGATCGGTAGAGAGTGTGGTTTTACCTGTTCCAGATAAACCAAAGAAAATGGCTACATCACCTTTTTCGCCGACGTTAGCAGAACAGTGCATAGATGCAATGCCTTTTAATGGCAGCAGGTAGTTCATCATAGAGAACATACCTTTCTTCATTTCGCCGCCATACCAAGAGCCGCCGATCAGTTGCATGCGTTCGGTTAAGTTGAACGCAACAAAGTTTTCTGAATTCAAACCTTGTGCTTTCCAATTCGGGTTAGTACATTTTGCGCCATTCATGACGATGAAATCAGGTTCGAAACCCACTAATTCTTCATCAGATGGGCGAATGAACATGTTTTTAACGAAATGCGCCTGCCATGCAACTTCGGTGATAAAACGTACTTTTAGACGAGTGTCAGCGTTCGCACCACAGAATGCATCAATGATAAACAAACGTTTACCTGACAGTTGTTCAGTCACTAAATGTTTGAGATCCGCCCAAACTTCTTGTGACATAGGTTTGTTGTCATTTTTACCTTTACCTTGGTCTGCCCACCAAACTGTATCGCGAGTCACGTCATCACGTACAATATATTTATCTTTTGGTGAACGACCAGTAAAGATACCTGTATCAACCGCAACAGCTCCTAAAGTGGTTACTGTTCCACGCTCATAACCTTCAAGTCCAGGCTTAGTTTCTTCCGTGAATAATAGCTCGTAACTTGGGTTATAAACCACTTCAGTTACATCATGAATACCGTACTTTTCAAGTTCCTTCAGGGTAATGCTTTTAGCGCTCATTATATTGCTCCTGGTAAACATAACTAATCTGCGGATGATCATAATTCTTTACGACTAATTAACAGCGATTGCTATCAAAGAATTGAAAATGTATGATTTTTTTTAATTCATAATGAGACTTAGAGCACGTAATAATGCTTTAAAATTATAAGAAAAAGGTGCAGAATTGCACCCTTGTCACATAATTAGGTTGCTAAATCGTATCAGTGAAGTTGCTGATTTAGCTCATTATTTAACCCCTGAAGATCGGATTCAATAAATACATAATGTGAGCCACAAAATTCACATTCCATATCAATTTTCCCATCTTTGTGCAAAATATCGATAACATCTTCCTTAGGTAAGGTGGCTAACGTACTTTCGCAACGCTCTCTCGAACAAGAACAACGAAACTCGACAGATTGAGGGTCATATAAAGTGACATCTTCTTCATGATAAAGACGATGTAAAACCTCTTTCACATCCAATGTGCTCAGCTCTTGGCCTTTAATCGTGGCAGTCAGTTGCACTAAGTGGTCAAAAAAGTCATGGCTTGTTTCATTTGCTGCTGGCAAAACTTGCAATAACATACCACCTGCACTTGGTTTCCCATCTACTTCACCCACACGGATAAATAAACGGGTTGGTAATTGCTCTGATTGGCGGAAATAGGCATCAATGCTTTCTTCGATAGAATCCCCTTCAATAGCCACAATCCCTTGATAACGTTCACCTTGGTTCGGTGTGATGGTAATAACCATAAAACCGTTACCAATCATTTGCTTGAGAGTGCTACCCGCCACAACTGGGCCATCTACACGTGCAACACCACGCATCTGTTGTAAATTATTACCGTTGATAACCGCCAAATTAACAGGCCCATCACCTTGAATTTGCACAGTAATATCACCATCGAACTTCAACGTTGCCGTCAATAAACTGGTAGCAACAAGTAACTCACCCAACAACCCTTTTACCGCTGTTGGGTAGTCATGGTTTTCTAAAATATGTTCAAAGGTTTCATCAACACTGATCATTTCTCCACGAACAGAATGTTGTTCAAATAAAAAACGGTGGAGTAAGTCTTGGTTTGCCATAATATCTCTCTATTGCTCGGGCTGTTGCTCAGGCCGTCATTAAGACGACTCATGAGAATTTGTTTGTTTAAACTTTAACAGGGTACGCCGTTCTTTCTTATCCGGGCGTCGCTCTGGATGTGGCATCGTCAGTGCATTCATCTTACGCGCTTGTGCCATTTTCTCGCGTTGATTAATACTTTCTATCGTTTCACAGTACAGCAACTGAGCTTCCGGTGCACCTTTGCGCTGGCTACTGATTTGCATGATTTCAACCGTTCGTTCATCATTACCTTGCCGAAGCTTAACGATTCCATGCAGCTCAACAATTTTCCCTGGCTTAGTTCTTTGCCCATTGTAATGGACTTTACCGCCTTCAATCATTTCACGGGCGACCGCACGCGTTTTATAAAATCGCGCAGCCCACAGCCACTTATCAAGGCGAACAGGTTCTATAATGGATTGATTCATGGGGCCTCCTCAACATAAGTCTGAATCAAACTAAGAAGAGGCTCCCTCTACTTCCGGGATGATGCTATCGACGATAGGAAGGGGGATTAGCCTCAAAGCATTTATCATAATATTCTGTGATATTACGCAAACGCTTCTTATTATTCAAAACACGTAGCACAATCAACGAACCATTTAACAACGCACACACCAACAAAAATAGGATAAAAAGCGCACTACATATATACTGAGATACCACTTTTTCATTGGGTTCTTCATGCAACACAATTTGCAATGTCCCATTGGCATCTACTGATAAATCCGTAATGACACCTTCAATATTGAACGGTGTATTGATCAGTAGATTTGATAACCTTTGCAACTCTTGCCAACGCCGTAATGGCGATAGCTCATTAAAAGAAGCTCCCTGTATCGAATCAACTAAAGGCTTGTTTTCATCACTAATTAATAAAACACCACCAGGAGGCGGACTATTAATTTTGCGCACTTCTCTATCTATTTCTGTCCTGATAAAATCATATATGGTGTCTTCCACGATGTTTTCCAAGGCCTCAGCGCTACCAGCACGCAATAAAACATGAGCCCCTTTTAGTTTTCCCGTAGACGCTTTCTTTACTAAAGAAGGCCAATCATCTGTACTCCCTAGGTTAGTCAGTGCATTTTTTAATTTTAGGCAGTTATCAGAATTATGGCACAGTTGTTCTGTCCCCATGATGATAGCCGAAAAATCAAAGATAATATTCATCCCTGATTTCATAATATCCCGCTGTAATCTTGGGTTAACTCCTGTCGAGTTTTTATCTGGATGCAATTGGCTTTTGACGGTATCAAGCAATGATATTGAGTGTTCAACAACCTCTGATTGAGGTTCAGTCTGTAAACTAACATCATTCCAATAAATACCAGAGCAATCAAATGGCACAAATTGAGCTTGGTTTTCTTTATTCAAATTCGGTGAGCGGTAACACATCCCTTTTCCTTGGGCAACTAATGTATCCCCAACTTTGAGCTGACGGGAAGCAAGCTCATTAGGACTCTCAGCCTTGATTTTCTCTGTGCCACCTACCCACGCAAAACCCAGTTTTATTGGCAAATCTATCGGTTGATATGCAAATATCAGAGTCATCGTTAATAAAGCCCCAACTAACATCAATACATTCTTTTTGAACCGTTTGTAAGGGTAATAACGCTCTTCTTCATGCAAAGAAAGATACTTACCGTGCCTGACCACCTCACCCGTCGTATAAAAATCAATATTAACAGCTTGGTTTTCTTCGTATTTTAAATAATTCGTCCAATGATTAGGGTAGTGCAAGTCAATACCAGCAATAGACGTATTGGTGGAATATTTTTTATCCAGTTCGCCATAAAGTTCCCAGCGCTTTGGTTGGCCATGAATGCATTGAATATCTTGATATTGTCGGGGGAACATCCTAGAGCGAAAGAGAATAAGTAACCCAATAATAAACGTAATCGTTGTGATCACTAATCCCGATTCCTGTAATAAAGGAATCGAAACAAGGGTTAAATAACCAAATAAAAAACTCAGGCAGATAATCGCAGCACCAAGCCAACCTGTAGAATGGTGTAACCGATGTTCTTCATTCGTCTCTTTACGAACTTTCAATCGCTCAATACTATGCTGGCCACGTTCTTGAATTGCCGCATCAGGCCATGTTGAATCGATAGGCATACCCGTTTGCCATTCACTACTGAAATCTTTCAGCGAATGGCTATTCATTGAAATAATTAACGGCAAGTGGTCTGTTTCCACTATTTCCATAACATTTTGGCGTTGCAAAAAAGGCTCAAGCTGTGAAGGGAGCTGAACCTCAATTGTATCAATAAAATAGCGCCAACTATTTCCTTGCTCTTGGCGTAAGTTAAAACGTGTCAATGAATGGCAAACTGTCGCTATGATTGAGTTTTTTTTGATTTGCCATGGATGCTGAGATGTATTTGTTGATATAGCAGCGCAATAATTTAAATACTGGGAGATGGTTTGGTAATCTGAATCAATCATTTTCCTAAATGATGGTGATGCTACAGAAGGTATTTGATAGACGCCAGAATGCCGCCCCCGCCTAAAATATAGGAAGGAAGCCATTATAGTCAGGCTAATAACAATTATAGCCGTTATAATGACATGATTCAGCATTGTTTCCCCAATGAAAAATGAATAAGAAAAGCATATCAGCCCTCACACTTCCTAAAAATAAGCCGATTCCTATTCTATTTGTAGTTTTTATTTTAAATTACAACATCTTGTAAAAAATGTTTTATTTGTTTACCCGTATTATTTGTTTGAGTCAATTATACTAACAGCATTTTATCTACTCGATAATATCTATCATTTTATTTTGATATAGGTCATAGTTGTATGATGATTTCGAAATACGGGCAGTGCCAGGTAAAACGCGTCTCGTAAATCAATGAAATATGCTTTTAGCAATAGATTTCACTCATCCTGTTCGGAAATCGTTATGACAGAGTTAAAAAAACCTAAAATCTTGAATATTCAAGATGTTGCTCAATCAAAATTATTCAGCATTCAATCAGTTGACCTCGAATTTAGTAATGGTGAAAAACGAGTCTATGAAAGAATGCGGCCCGCAAAACGCGAAGCGGTTCTTATTGTTCCTATCATGGGTGATAACCTCATCCTCATTCGCGAATACGCTGTCGGGATTGAAAGCTATGAATTAGGCTTTCCCAAAGGTGCTATCGACCCCGGTGAAATTGCCATTGAAGCAGCCCAGCGTGAACTCAAAGAAGAAATTGGTTATGGCGCTAATCACATGGTTCAGCTCGCCAAACTGACGATGTCGCCATCATACTTTTCAAGTAAAATGAATATTCTTATCGCTCAAGACCTATACAGGGAAAAACTCAAAGGAGATGAGCCTGAACCCCTACAACAAGAGCTATGGCCAATATCTCGAATGATGGAATTACTGGAACACCCTGATTTCAACGAAGCTCGGAATATTAGCGCACTTTTCTATCTAGAACGTTACCTAAAAAGTGTTAAGTAATAACACTTAACATTACATCTGCTGTATGTAATTTCCATAACTAATCATTAATGTGGGTATATAACCTACTGATATATTAAACGTCTCTATAGAAAACACCCCATGTTTTAAACCAACAATGGGGTGCTAATTATAGGTATTTAACCAACAATAATTTTAAAATAGCTCTTGGCTGGCTCCGCCTTCCGTAGAAATTGTCGTACCTACCTCTTGTACCGCATGTTCTTTCGGTTCAGTTCCTTCAATAAAATACTCACGACGGGAGGAACCTAATTTACCTGTTCTGCTATCAATGGAGACCGAAATAACACCTTTAGGCGGTTTCATTGTTTTCACTGGTACCCCTGCCAAAATAGACTTCATAAAGTCGTTCCACATGGGTTGTGCACTTTTGGCCCCGGCTTCACCACGACCTAATGTTCGCCTATTATCATCGAAACCAATCCATGCAGAAGCAACAACATCTGGGCCATAGCCAGAGAACCAAGCATCCTTAGAGCTGTTAGTTGTCCCTGTTTTCCCACCAATATCACGGCGACCACCTAAGTCTCTCGCTGCACGCCAACCTGTACCTGACCAACCAGGCTCGCCATAAATATTGGTCATCATCGCATCCCTAATTAAGAATGCAAGTGGGGTATTAATTACATGAGGTGCATATTGGTCACCAGAGTTCCCGTCTAAGTTAGCTGCCGTCGTTAATTCCATTGTTGGCTCTTTTATGACGGTATTATCGCCTGATTGTGTCACTTCTTCGGTAGACTCATCATCAATACCGTTGCTCACAATAGTGCGTTCCGTATCACCATAAATAACCGGAATATTCGTGCAATCAGGGCATGCTATTTTAGGGTTGGCTTCGAAAATAACCTCATCATTATGATTTTCGATCTTCGAAATGTAGTATGGGTCAATCAAATACCCACCATTGGACATGACAGCATATCCACGAACCATTTGCATTGGTGTGAATGATGGCGCACCTAGCGCTAACGCCTCAGTGCGGTTAATATTTTCCGCTGGAAAACCAAAGCGAGTCAGATAATCAGCCGCATAATCCACCCCCATGGCTCTCATCGCACGAACCATCACAACGTTTTTTGATTGGCCTAAACCTTGACGTAAACGAATAGGCCCATCATAGCGAGGAGGTGAATTCTTAGGGCGCCAATCAGAACCTGCACCTGCATCCCAACGGCTAATTGGTACATCATTAAGTAATGATGATAATGTCAGGCCTTTATCCATTGCCGCTGTATATAGGAAAGGTTTAATATTCGAACCAACTTGGCGTAATGATTGGGTGACTCGGTTAAACTCACTCATATTGAAGTCAAACCCACCTACTAGCGCAATAATCGCCCCATCATTTGGATTTAAAGCAACAAATGCCGCATTCGCATCAGGTACTTGCCCTAACCACCAGTTATCTTTAACTTTTCGAACCCAAATTTGCTCACCCACTTGCATGACTGCATTTACAGCTCTTGGCGCGGCACCTTGTTGAGTATCTGAAATAAATTTACGCGCCCAACGCACACCGGTCATTGTAATAGGAATTTGCGAACCATCAGCTAACATCACTTGCGCTTCTGAAGCTGTTGCAGATGTCACAACTGCAGGCATTAAAGGCCCATAAACCGGCATTTTTTTCAATTTTTCGACTATCTGCTCTGCTGTCCAAGCCGTTTCATTCTGTTTCCATAAAACCTCGGCAGGACCGCGATAACCGTGGCGAGTATCGTAGTCGATCAAATTATTACGGACTGCGGTTGTTGCAGCTTCCTGATCTTTACGGATCACCGTAGTGTAGACTTTATACCCATCGGTATACGCATCTTCACCATATTTATCAAACAAGGTTTGACGCGCCATTTCGGCTAAATACGGCGCAGAAAAATCAATTTTCGGCGCATGATACGAAGCAACTATTTTTTCATTTTTTGCTTGTTCATACTGGTCTTGAGTAATGTATTTCTCCTCAAACATGCGAGAAAGAACCACATTACGACGACTTACCGCACGGTCATAAGAGTACAGAGGGTTAAATGTAGAAGGTGCTTTTGGTAAACCTGCAATCATCGCAATTTCACTAAGCGTCAACTCATCCACTGTCTTACCAAAATAAACGTACGCAGCTGCTCCGACGCCATAAGCACGGTTACCTAAATAAATTTTATTCAGGTACAACTCCATAATTTCATCTTTAGTAAAAAGCTGCTCAATGCGAATAGCCAAAAATGCCTCTTTAGCTTTACGCATCAGGGTTTTTTCAGGGCTTAAATAAAAATTTCTCGCGAGCTGCTGAGTAATTGTACTGGCCCCTTGAGATGCATGGCCAGAAGACGCCATTACGGTAACCGCACGGAAAATACCAATAGGGTCAATCCCATGGTGCTCATAAAAACGGCTATCTTCAGTGGCGATAAACGCTTTGATCATTAAAGGAGGAATTTCTGCCAGAGGTAAAGGAATACGACGCTTTTCCCCATATTGGGCAATCAATTCGTTATCCGCACTGTATACCTGCATTGGAATTTGCAGACGAATGTCTTTCATTGTTGCTACATCAGGTAACTCACCTTCCACATATTTATACATGCCATAAATCGAGGCGGTTCCCAAAAAAATGCAACAGAAAACAAGAATAAAAAAATATTTTACGAACTTCACCGGAAAATTCCCATGCTCGGCTAACAAGAGGGTTTAGATATCACTAACACACAGTATAAAGCTTATACAGCACAATAGAAATCGTAATTTATTTGTTAATGATAAGGAAATTAACTATGTATACATCAAAATGGAACATTGGGATCGACCTCTGTCGAGATAGAATACAGCTAGTCGCTGCAAAGCGGCGCAGACAATACTGGCATTTATGTGAATGTTGGCAACAACAATTACCATTCGAGCTAACTGATAATTCTAGCCATGAACAATATCAAATTTTACTGAATATTTTATTACAATGGCGTCAGAAATTACCTAAAAAGTGTTCCGTATCCTTCGCATTACCCGCTGTCCGTACAATAAAACAACAAATTTCATTACCCAGTGAAATCAAATTGCCACAACCAGAATTAGGATGGTATTTACAATCTCAAGCTGAAAAACGTTTTTCTATGCACGCCCAAGAGTTGGTTATCGACTATCGCGTCATCAAACAACAGGTTTATTTTAATGGGGCCCGCCAGTCAGATATTACTTTTTGGCAAAATCTATTTACAGAAAGCGGGTTCAATCTGCTTGCTATTGATGTCGCCCCCATAGCTTTACGTTATGTGGCAAGAAACGCGGGTTTACCCGATGAATGCAGGGTTATTCATTATCGACAAGGTGAATGGCTTTGGTCAGGGCCAATTAGCCAACCAGCTAATTATAACCATTTGCAAGATACCGATATACCGACCCTTTCCCACTTGCTGCCCTTTATTGATCAAGAAAAAGCCTCACCTATTTACCTCATTACAGATCATGAACAGATTTTTCGTACTGATGAGGTAGCTCACCACTGGGAATTACGCCAAGCTTTTCAACAGCATAGTATTAAATTACCACAGTTACTGGGGGATTTTGTGATTGCTGCCGGTCTTGCTTTACGTCATGGAGATATTTAATTAATGGAAATATACCAAGTTAACTTTCTCCCTTGGCGCCAACAGCAAATAAAAAAGAAGATACGAGAGTTTTTACTCTTTTGTTCTGTGGTTTGCTGCTCAGTGATTATAGCGTGTGTTTTTTTATTTATTTTTCAACAAATTGAAATGAAAGACCTAAAAAATAGAAAGCACAATAACCAACTACAATATGAACAGATACAACAATTAGTATTGCAAATCGCGACTCAACAAACACAGATTAATAGCTTAATGAGCAAAAAAAGAAAGATAGATAGCATCATAGTAAATAACCAATTTTTACTTAAGTTACTACAAAACCTTCCAACTCTAACTCCACCCAAAAGTTGGCTAACAAATCTACAGTTAATGAATAACAAAATAGAGATCAAAGCTAACAGTTATGATTTTCAAGATATCAATTCGCTTGGCTTACAACTTAAAAATCACTCAGGTTTGAGTGATATTCAATTGAAAAAAATCAGCCGAGTGAATCAATTAAACCGTTTACACCTCACAGCCAAATATCAAGGAGTGCTCGATGAATGAGTCCATACATTCTTTTTGGTATCGCCCATTTTGGCAACAAACCCTACCTGTTTGGTTCTTAATTGTGCTTTGTATCACTGCGGGGTATTTTTTATACTGGAAAAAAAATCAAAATCAGATCATGGAATTAACCATTGAGAACCTGAATTTAATTGAAGCAATTACAAGAGAAAAGAAAGCTCTCTATCACTCACCTTCGTTACAACAACTTGAAAAACAAGCTCAATCACTAAAGCAATCCGTTGATATTAAAGAAGCGCCTCTTGAATTACTGACACAGTTAAATACCTTGCTCTCACATTCATCTGTGACACTTAATCAATTGCAACCAACAGATACCAATACCTATTTTATGGAGTTTCAAGGCCACTTCATTCCTATTTATCACGTTATAGAACAGCTTCTTACCCTTCCTCAAACCCAGAGATGGCATTTTCATGACATAAAAATATATTTAAAACAAGGGATTATCATCACCTCCATCTCATTTTCATTGTTCAACGACACTCTCGCTATCAAGGATGAAAACCGCAATGAATAGCTCACGAACTAACATCCTCATGCTGATTGCTGGGGGACTCTTCTTTTTATCTTCATTTTTAATCTCTGCCGAAGAGGTTAGAGATCCCTTTGCACCACTGATACCTCCCTTAGTAACAGAAAACCAGCCTACTCCGGAAACAGCAGTAGCGCAGGTAACGCCAAGTAAAACATCATTAACCCAAAAAATATTTAAATTAATCTCAACCAATGTCCAAGAGGTTCGTCATCTATTAGAACATCCAGATACTTCGTTATTATCAAAAAATGCCTCTATCCATCACGATATCACGACAAACAGCCTCATTATTAAAGAGGATCCAGATCGATTAGCACTGATTGATGAATGGATAAAACATCAAGATAAGCCAAATAAACAAGTACAGATCACTGCACATATCATTAGTAGCAGCCGAACTGCATTACAGGAGTTGGGCTTAGAATGGGGAATGATGGCAGGTGGAAATCTAAACGCTAATCACTTATATCGCTACAATCGTTACTCTTCAATATCAGGGCAATTTGCCTTCAATGTTCTTAGTCTTGGTGATGGTTTACTTGAAATGAAACTGAAAGCATTAGAAAAAGAAAATCTGCTTTCTATTATTGCGAGTCCTCGTTTAGTTGCTTCGCATCAACAACCCGCAAGTATTCAGCAAGGTACAGAGATCCCCTATGTCACCAGTAATGACAAGAAAACACACGTACAATTTAAAGATGCCGTTCTGGGTATGGATGTTACCCCCTCGATTGTGCGTGATGAAAAAATTGAGTTAAACCTTAAAATTAGTCATAACTCACCCGATACTGCACTCACTAGCAACCAACATCATCACTTAGCCATCAATAAACAAGAAATCGCAACTAACGTAACCATCAAAAATAATGAAACCCTTATCCTTGGGGGAATTTTTCAGCAAAAACAAGAAAAAACAGAGATAGGCTTACCCTTTTTATCTCATATCCCTTTTCTAGGTACGTTATTCACAAATACGGCAGAGCATACAGATAAGCGTGTCCTTATTGTTTTTATAACACCAAAACTTATCAATATTTAATATGGAAAAAATAACGCATATACTTCAAATAGTTGAATACACAATAAGTCAAAGATGACAAAAAAAAATATTTTTTATGGCATAAACCTACCGGATAAATTTGACGCTGGCGTCGTTTTAGCATACAAGGTTATCCATTGAGTGTTCTAACTATCCGTAGATTAAAGAACAAGCTGTCAGTCGCTTATAAAACAGCCACAATTAATGTTGCTCTATTCTTAACAGAAATAACTTGCTGATACCAATAGCTAGAAACTGTTAAAAAGCATGATAAACAAGGCATTAGACAACATAGACGGCTCAAGTATCGAAACCTGTAATTTTAAATATGGCACTTTGCTTGCTTAGTGCCATATTTATATAGTTGCAATTCAGGTTGATGTATTGAGATAATTTTCTTATCTGATCTCACATCATCACTTATGAGGTTTCAGTTTAGGTCCCGCCGCTAATCTGATTGGCGGGGCGGGTAATCATTAACGAATAATCGTAGTAATACCAAAAAACATGGCAGAGAAACGCAATATCTTTCTGGTTGGACCAATGGGTGCTGGCAAAAGTACTATTGGCCGTCAGTTGGCTCAACAGCTTAATATGGAGTTTTTCGACTCTGATCACGAGATAGAAAAACGCACTGGCGCAGATGTAGGCTGGGTATTCGACCTTGAAGGTGAAGAAGGCTTTCGCGATCGCGAAGAAAAAATCATCAATGAGCTTACAGAGAAACAAGGCATTGTATTAGCAACAGGTGGTGGCTCTGTTAAGTCCAAAGAGACCCGTAATCGCCTATCCGCTCGCGGTGTCGTTGTTTATCTTGAGACCACCATTGAGAAACAATTATCTCGTACACAACGTGACAAAAAACGTCCACTGCTACAAGTTGACGAACCCGCACGTGAGGTTCTTGAGAAACTGGCTGACGAACGTAATCCTATGTATGAAGAAATTGCTGATATTACCATTCATACTGATGAGCAAAGTGCAAAAGTTGTTGCCAACCAAATCATTGAACTATTAGAAAAAAACTAATTGTTCATGGTGTTATTTTCAAAAATGAACTCAAGGTAAAGCAAGATGGAAAAAGTCACCGTCACTCTAGGCGAACGTAGTTATCCAATCAATATTGCACCCGGCTTATATCAACAAACGGGGGCATTTGAGCCATTAACTGCGGGTCAACGAGCAATGATCGTGACAAATGAAACTCTTGCCCCTATTTATCTCGATAAGATAAAGAATGCCCTTGAAACTTCAGGCGTAAAAGTTGATACCATCATTCTACCGGATGGTGAACAATACAAATCATTATTCATCATGAATGATGTATTTACCGCATTACTTGAAAAACACCATAACCGTGACACCACCCTCATCGCTCTTGGTGGGGGCGTCATTGGTGACCTAACAGGTTTCGCAGCAGCAAGCTATCAGCGTGGAGTACGTTTTATTCAAGTACCTACGACCTTATTATCTCAAGTGGACTCTTCTGTCGGTGGTAAAACCGCCGTCAATCACCCACTAGGGAAAAATATGATCGGCGCATTTTATCAGCCCGCTTCTGTTGTGGTTGATCTCAACTGCTTAAAAACTCTCCCACCAAGAGAACTTGCCTCCGGCTTAGCAGAAGTCATTAAATATGGCATTATCCTCGATAGTGAATTTTTTAGCTGGCTGGAAGAGAATATTGATGCCCTCGTCTCTCTTGATGACCAAGCGATGGCTTACTGTATTCGCCGTTGTTGTGAACTAAAAGCACAAGTGGTTGCAGCGGATGAAAAAGAAACCAGTGGGTTACGCGCATTATTGAACTTAGGCCATACCTTTGGTCATGCTATCGAAGCGCATATGGGCTATGGCGTCTGGTTACATGGTGAAGCTGTCGCGGCTGGCATGGTTATGGCAGCAAAAACAGCAGAATTACTTGGTCAATTTACTCCTGAACAAACTCAGCGGGTGGTCACACTTTTAGAGCGTGCATCACTTCCCGTCAAAGGCCCTTCACAAATGAAGCCCGATGATTATCTCCCACATATGATGCGAGATAAAAAAGTGATGGGTGGAAAACTGCATTTAATTTTGCCTACCACTATCGGCCATTCGGAAATGCGTTCAGATGTTGATACGCAGACTGTCATTGCGGCAATATCATCCTGTATGTCATAAAACGAAGAAAAAGCTGAATTTTTACTGGCGTTTTAAAATGTTACTGGTAGATGTTCACTAAAGTCGTTAAATTATACGGTGTGCCTACGCCTATATACGAAACTCTGAAAAAGCGTATTATCAATACCACTTTGGCTAGCGTGGTATTACGAAAGGATATATGCTTTAAATAAGCAGCGATGTCCTGCTTGGTCGTTAGAGGTTGTACTGATAAGAGACATTTTATCTCTACTATAGGCAAATTTTATTCGGGAGAGGAAAATGGACGAATTTAAACCAGATAACCAGCCTCAAGGTCAAAATGATCTTAGGCCAGATACATCAGATAGACCGACAGGGCGCTCACGCCAATCACCATCTACTGCAAAACCTAAAATTGCACTCTCACGCCAACATATTATGATTGGTGTAGGTGTTCTGGTTCTATTGCTGCTCATTATTGCTATCAGCTCAGCTTTAAAGGCCCCTACAGAGCATGAAAAGCAACAAACAACGGGTGCAAATAATTCACAGAATATCGACTTATCGGGCTCCTCATCGTTGACAAATTCACAAGGTCAAACGCTATCAGGGCAACCGCAAGAAATCACTGGTTCACAAATTACGCCAACGCCAACCCAAGGCGAACCTCAAACTCAACCAAATGGTCTGGGTGAGCGAATCGAAATACCTGGCGATGTAGTTGATGCCTTAAACCAAGGCCAAGTTTCTGTGCCAGGCACTAGCCAGCCACAAAATACGACACCGTTAACGCCACCAACCGTTAAACCTGTGGAACAACAACCCGTAGTCAAACCAGTAACGCCAGAAAAAACACCTGTAAAACCCGTTGAGCCAAAACACCCTGTGCAAACTAAACAGCCAGCAAAATCAACGGCAAGTAGCCAAGGTAGCAATATCATGTCTGCACCAGCAGGTAGCTACACATTGCAACTTAGCAGTGCAAGCCGCTCTGATACACTGGAAGCTTTCGCAAAAGAAAACAAATTGGCCAATTACAAAGTTTATAAAACCATACGTAATGGGCAAACTTGGTATGTTCTTATTCACGGAAATTATAGTTCAGTGACCGACGCAAAAAATGCAATAGGGACCTTACCTGCTGCAGTACAAGCGAAAAAACCGTGGGTTAGAAATATGAAACAAGTCAAACAGGATCAAAAATAACAACGTTTTTCCCCGGGCGCATTATGTTGTCCTGACAGAGTATAAATGCAGTTACTCTAAACGATTGTAATAATAAGACGGCATGAAAAAAAAACGCGCTTTTTTAAAATGGGCTGGGGGTAAATACCCCCTTGTGGAAGAAATCAAAAAACACCTTCCACAAGGTGATTGCTTAATTGAGCCTTTTGTTGGTGCTGGGTCAGTGTTTTTAAACACCAGTTATGATTCATACATACTGGCAGATATCAACAGTGACCTCATCAACCTCTACAATACGGTTAAAGACCGCGCTGATGCTTTTATTGAAGAAGCCCAGCAAATCTTCACACCTGAATATAATACTTCCGAACAATATTATTTAATGCGTGAAGCCTTTAACCAATCTACCGATACTGAGAAACGCAGTGTCCTTTTTTTATACTTAAACCGCCACTGCTATAATGGGTTATGCCGCTATAATTCTCGTGGTGAATTTAACGTTCCTTTTGGCCGCTATAAAAAACCCTATTTTCCTAAAGAAGAATTACTGTGGTTTGCTGAAAAATCACAAAATGCCACGTTTATGACTCAGCATTATGGTGAAACTTTGCTCAACGCAAAAGAGGGGTCTGTTGTCTACTGTGACCCACCATATGCACCTTTATCAGATACAGCTAACTTCACGGCGTATCACACGAATGCATTTAATTCGCTCGAACAACAAAACTTAGCTATTTTGGCTCAAAAGTTATCAACAGAAAGTAAAATTCCTGTCTTGATCTCAAATCATGATACCCCGATGACGAGAGAGTGGTATTATCAAGCTCAATTGCATATTGTAAAAGTACGTCGCACCATTAGTAGAAATATATTAAACCGGACAAAAGTCAATGAGTTACTGGCATTATATCCGGGTATACCTAATAGCCTTTCTCCTAGAAAAACGGATAAGAAAAAAACGCAGCGCCTTGTACCTAGCGATGAATGGCTCTCAGATAACGATTAATAATCGGAGACAATAATGAAAAACTTTCTCATTGCCCCATCTATTTTATCTGCTGACTTTGCACGTTTAGGCGAAGATACCGCCAATGTTCTTGCAGCTGGTGCCGATATTGTGCATTTTGACGTTATGGACAACCACTACGTACCCAACTTAACGTTTGGCGCACCTATATGTAAAGCATTGCGAGACTACGGAATTACTGCACCTATCGATGTTCATTTAATGGTGAAGCCAGTTGACCGTATTATCCCAGATTTTGCTAAGGCCGGTGCAACCCATATTAGTTTCCATCCTGAAGCCAGCGAACATGTTGACCGCTCACTACAGTTAATTCGCGAACATGGCTGTACCGCGGGGTTAGTATTTAACCCAGCAACACCACTTAGCTATCTTGATTACGTCATGGATAAAGTTGATATGATCCTACTCATGTCTGTGAACCCAGGGTTTGGAGGCCAATCGTTTATCCCACAAACACTCAATAAATTGCGCCAAGTCCGTAAATTAATTGATGAAAGTGGCTATGATATTCGTTTGGAAGTCGACGGCGGTGTCAAAGTGAATAATATCGCAGAGATTGCAGCGGCAGGTGCCGATACCTTCGTTGCGGGTTCTGCTATTTTCGACCAACCGGACTATAAAACCGTCATCGACGCGATGCGTAACGAATTACAAAAGGTATCTCAATGACTGAAGTGGTATTAGAGAATATCAAAGCGATCGCTTTCGATTTAGACGGCACACTCGTAGACAGTGCAGCTGGCTTAGCTGAAGCCATCGACAACATGCTCAAAGAATTTAATTTTGCCCCTGCAGGTAAAGAACGCGTTTCTATTTGGGTAGGCAATGGTGTTGATGTGTTAGTTGAACGCGCACTTTCATGGGCGGGTGCCGAAATCACACCTGAGCGACAAAAAAAAGCTCGAGCCAGTTTTGATAAATTCTATGCAACGTCCGTCACAACAGGCAGCCAACTGTTTCCTGGAGTAAAAGACACTTTAGAGCAATTAGCAAAACATGGCTTACCTATGGGGATTGTTACTAATAAAGCGACCCCATTTATTGCGCCATTATTAAAGAAATTAGGTATTGAACACTACTTTTCTCTAGTCTTGGGTAGCGATGACGTCAAAGCTTTAAAACCGCATCCTGCTCCCCTCTACCTAACGATGGGAACATTCGGTTTACGTAAAGAAGAATTGCTTTTTGTCGGCGATTCTCGTAATGATATTATTGCAGCGAAAAGCGCTGAATGCCCGTGTGTCGGTCTGACCTACGGTTATAACTATGGTGAATCTATTGCACTGAGTGAACCGAACTGTGTATTAACACATTTTTCTGATTTATTACCTGCAATCGGGTTATCTGAAATAAAATAAGCAAGGACATAACTAAATGAGCACTCCCACTGAAAAATTAAAGCAACCCCAAAAACCAATCGTATTCAGCGGCGCACAGCCTTCCGGTGAATTAACCATCGGTAACTACATGGGTGCATTACGTCAGTGGGTACAAATGCAAGATGACTACGACTGCATTTACTGTATCGTTGACCAGCACGCCATCACCGTTCGCCAAGACCCTGTTGAACTGCGTAAAAGAACCCTCGATACACTTGCGCTCTATTTAGCATGTGGTATTGACCCGAAAAAAAGCACCATTTTTGTGCAGTCACACGTACCACAACACGCTCAACTGAGCTGGGCGCTTAACTGCTACACCTATTTCGGTGAGTTGAGCCGTATGACTCAGTTTAAAGATAAATCTGCCCGTCACGCAGAAAATATCAATGCGGGACTCTTTGATTACCCAGTACTAATGGCAGCAGATATTTTGATTTATCAAACGAATCAAGTACCTGTTGGTATTGACCAGAAACAACACCTTGAATTGAGCCGTGATATTGCTCAACGCTTCAATGCCATTTATGGTGATATTTTCACTGTACCCGATCCATTCATTCCGACTGGTGGTGGTGCCCGTGTTATGGCTCTGCAAGATCCAACCAAGAAAATGTCTAAGTCCGATGATAACCGTAACAACGTTATCGCCTTATTAGAAGACCCGAAATCTGTCGTGAAAAAAATCAAACGCGCAATGACTGACTCCGAAGAGCCACCTCGTATTCGTTATGATTTAGAAAACAAACCAGGGGTTTCTAACTTATTAGATATCATGTCGGGTGTGACAGGTAAGAAAATTGCTGAACTTGAAGCCGAATTTGAAGGGCAAATGTACGGTCATCTTAAAGGGGCCGTGGCAGAAGCCGTTTCCGGTATGTTAACTACACTTCAAACTCGTTATCATGAATTCCGTAATGATGAAGCGCTGCTAAACCAAATTATGGATGAAGGCGCAACCAAAGCCGCTGCTCGCGCACAAGAAACGTTAGATAAAGTTTACGAAGCTATTGGCTTCGTTAAACGCCCTCAGTAACAATCATTGTATTAACTCAGTAAAAATGGGGTTTTTCCTCATTTTTACTCTAATCAATTTTCACCAATTAATTCATTGATGCTGTTTATTTCACCTTAACGGTCTGAATCTAATTGTTCATTATTTTTCAGAACATCTTGCGCTTTGCTGTAGCTTTCAATTAATAATTGATAGGCAGGGAAAATTTGCGTGTAAGCCATTGCCCACTCCGCCGCATCTTCGCGGTTCCAAGTCCCTTGCAATTCTGAAGCAACCGCAGCAGTATCCATTGGAACGACACCCGCTTGAACGACACGCGCTAAAGTAATTTCTTGCGCCATTTTGCTGTAAGTGCCTGAAGCGTCAATCACCACAAATACTTGGTAACCATCCATCACCGCACTAATTGCAGGAAACGCCATACAAACACTGGTAATAGTTCCGGCAATAATCAGTTGCTTTTTACCTGTTGCTTTCACGGCCGCCACAAACTCTGGGTTATCCCATGCATTAATTTCACCGCGGCGTGCAATATATTGTGCATGTGGTGCATTTTGATGAATTTCTGGTATCAACGGGCCATTTGGGCCTTGAGGTACAGAAGCCGTTGTTATTACTGGAATTTTAGCTAGGGAAGCCATTTTAGCCAGAACAGCGGCGCGAGCACGTAATTCCGTCATTGGCATATCACCTACAGTTTGAAATAAACCACTCTGGTGATCGATTAATAACATCACCGCATCTTCTGGGTTAATAGCAGGACGTTGACCATTAAAATTAGCTGGGCTACTCATGATGAAACCTCTCAATCGATAAAATATAGAATCTGTTTTTGATTTAAAAATAGAACGACAGCCGCTCCGTTTTCGTGTTATTTAGATTAATTCATCGATTTAAGGCTGAGTAGTCCAGTTTTTGGTAAACACTGTTCTATAAATAGAATAATTAGACTTTATTCTATTGTTCTATCACTGCAACAATGAAACCTATTTTTGCCACTACAGCCAAATGATTTGCTCCTTTATTATTCAGTTATCAAAACAATTTTAGGAGCAAAACCATGAAAAAAATTATTGGTATCTATCAATCTCCTCGTAGCCATTGGGTTGGAGACGGCTTCCCTGTCCGTTCAATGTTTAGCTATAACGATCATGGGAAATACCTCAACCCATTCCTTTTGCTCGACAGAGCGGGGCCTTTTGATTTCCCAAGCTCAAATTCAGCAAACAGAGGCGTTGGAGAGCACCCACACCGTGGGTTTGAAACAGTCACGATTGTGTATGATGGTGAAGTCGCCCACCATGACTCTACGGGTGAAGGTGGTGTGATAGGCCCAGGTGATGTTCAGTGGATGACTGCAGCATCGGGTATTTTGCATCAAGAGTATCAGTCTGATGCCTTCATGAAAAAAGGTGGCACACTTGATATGGTGCAACTGTGGGTTAATTTGCCAGCAAAAGACAAATCAGCGGCCCCCAGTTACCAGCTGTTAGAAAGCCAAAGCATGCCAAAAGTCGCATTACCCAATGATGCAGGTACATTGCGAGTGATTGCCGGTGACTATTTGGGCAATAAAGGTGCAGCACAAACCTTTAGCCCATTAGATGTATGGGATTTACAGCTTAACAAAGGTAAAACTGTGGGTATCCCAACTAAAGCGGGACGCCATGTCGGTTTAGTCATGCTACGTGGTTCAATATTTGTTGATGGCCGCTCCGCTTTAAACGAAGGGGAACTGATGATCCTCGACGATACAGACAGTAATATTCTGTTAGAAGCCACAGAAGATGCCTTAGTGCTGTTACTCAGTGGTGATCCCATTAATGAGCCAGTTGTTGGCTACGGCCCCTTTGTGATGAATACTGTTCAAGAAATCAATGAAGCCATAAATGATTTCAACAGTGGGAAATTTGGCCGCATTCCTGAAACACAATAAATGACGAATATTTCCCTGATAGCCTAATGTGCTATCGGGGAAATTTATTTCACTGACGGCGAAATATTATCTGCTAAATAATTTAACAGTAATTGGATTGACGGCAACAACCCTTTACGTGATGGATATACTGCATGAATGATATCTTCAGGAAACTGCCATTGCGGTAATACCTCTATCAAATTCCCTGATTCAATGTCTTTTTCTACCACACCATAAGGTAGCCTTGCGATCCCGACACCTTTTAGTGCCGCGCGGTATAACGTTAAGATATCTGTTGTCGCTAACTTAGGGGTAAAATGCTGTGTAAAGCTAAGGTCGTCACTGTTTTTGAGGGTTAACGTGTAATTTTGTGAATGCTCTGTATTCGCTAACATCGGGTAATTCACCAGCTTTTCTGGTTCTATGAGTTCACCCTGCTCTGCGAATAATTGTGGGCTAGCCACTAATATACGTCGCGAATATCCAAGTACCTTCATCATTAAGCCTGAATCATCCAATGGCAATGAGCGCACGCGAATAGCTAAATCCAGCCCTTCACTAATCACATCAACAGGTCGGTTAACCGCTAAAATTTGGATGTCGATATCGGGATATTGCACCATAAAATCAACAAGTAATTCATTGAGATAAACTTGCAATAGCGCGACTGGGCACGATAATTTAATTATCCCTTTAGGGTGAGATTGAACAGAACATATCAATTCATGAGCTATTTCAGCTTCATCAACGACACTTTTGCATTGTTGATAAAAAACCTGCCCTACCTCTGTAACATGAAACTGCCTAGTAGAACGATAAATCAATGAAATATTTAACTTTTGTTCTAATTCTGCGATGCGACGACTTAATTTAGATTTAGGGATCCCTAGCGCCAGACCCGCTTGTGAAAAACCACCATATTCGACAACTTTCACAAAATAGTAGAGATCGTTTAAATCATATTGCATCTCACCTCCCCCTTAACATTCCCAATCGCAATACAGCCATCTTACTAAAGCGCTTTAAAAATGAATATGCCCAATTAAGGCCTGCAAACAAAACAAATAGTCTGGCAAGCAAAACAACTAATTCACGATATCAAAGCGAAATAAATTAAAGTGACGAATTCACAATGGAGGTCTCGCATGTACCGCGCACTTTGGGAACTACTTTGTCCCTATCGCATCACATTATTATTTGCACTTATTTTACAAGCTATCGCAGGCCTCTGTTCACTCATTCCATTGATAGCTATTAGCCAAGTTGCTGCCACTCCCGTTCATCAATATTATGAATGGGTCGTTATTGCGTCCATCGGTGGTATAAGTTGGCTAATTTGCCAAACTCTTGCTATGTATTTAACGCATCAAACGGATAACCATCTCTGCTACCACGTTAGACTACAACTTCTTGATAAAATAGAAAAACTCCCACTAAATCACTTTGCCCAACACGGTAGAGACGGTTTTTTGCAAATTGTGGATCGTGATGTTCGTGGGCTGCATCAATTAACCGCTCATGCCCCCGCAGATATCACAAAACTGATTATCGTCCCCACAGCAGCAACTCTCATTCTATTATGGCAAAATGTACTGCTCACCCTTTTTTGCTTAATGCCATTAATTGCCTCTATTTTTTTATTTAGACAAATGCGCTCTGTACGCTATCAGGCGCTCTACACCTCACGTAATCAGGCAATGGGCTTTCTATATGAACAATACGCGGAACTCGCAGATAACCCACTACAAGCTAGGCAATACCCCAACCAATCAATTCAAAAAAAAGCATCACACGCTTTATCTCAATTTGAAATCGCCTTTCATCGATGGATAAGAAAAATAGGTGCTTTGAGCTCATTGACCCAAGTCGGTATCAGCAGCACATTGCTTTCATTGTGGGTTATTGTTGGGGTTTCATTACTCCCTGAGCCCTTACCTCTTGCTCAAGTAATTTTATTCATTTTATTAATTAGCAGTATCGCTGCACCTGTTGCAGCAATGGGGCATGGCACAGACGCCTTAAACCTTGCTGTCAGTGCATCAGAACGTATTCGCCAACTTCTCGCTGAACCAGATATGCATTACGGAGAAAAAGATGTCAGCCCATCTTTAGGTAAGCTCAAACTTGTTCAAGTTGATGTGAAAATAGGTCATAGCCCAATACTATCGAATATTAATATCACCGTGGCTCCCAACGAATTTATAGCTATTGTCGGGGCATCAGGTGCGGGGAAGAGTACTTTATTACAACTTATGGCACGATTTTTAGACCCAACAGCAGGAAATGTACTCTTTAACTCAGTTCCATTACCACAGCTATCATTTACCAGTTTGAACCATACAGTTTCCATCGTCATGCAAAACACCCCGCCCTTACCTTGTTCTGTACGTGAAAATCTAAAGTTGTTTGCCCCAAATGCCACTGAAGATGAAATGTATCGTTATCTTGATGCACTCAACTTATTACCGTTTGCAAAACAACAACCTAAAGGACTGGATGCCGTAATAGGACAAGATATGCAGCTGTCCGGTGGGGAGGCTCAACGCCTTGCCATTGCTCGTGCGCTACTATCACCAGCGCCTTTATTACTGCTTGATGAGCCAACATCCGCGCTTGACCCACAAAATGCACAACGGGTGCTGAATTTATTGCACTCCGAGCCGCGAACCTGTGTATTAATTACCCATGACTTAAACGGCTTAGGCCTAGCAGATCGCGTACTGCTGTTAGACAACGGAAAATTAATTGCACAAGGCTCCCATCAACAACTTGCAATACAGTCAGAACCCTATCAGCAACTTTTACGCGCCCTGGAGGATGATTGTGCTTAGGAGCTTATTGTACGCCGCACGTGGTGCCATCTTTTGGATGACGTTAAGTGCTGTTTTAGAGGGGGTTAGCGGGTTATTCTTATTTGTTGTGATTTTAGATTGGCACCTTGATACCACAATGCCATTAACGTTTTTCGCTCTTTCGAGTTTATCTACATTAACCGTAACATTTATCGCCACTCAAAAAGGCTATTTTGCTGGGGGGTTGGTGATGCGTTATCTTGCTACGGCACTTATTCGCCATCTGCCGCTTTCATTACACCCTATAGCAAACAGTAATCAGCTAATTTCAGGGCCTGTTTCACAGGTTATGTCTGTGCCCGCACATTTATTACACCCAATTATCAGTGGGTTAGTCACACCCTGCACTATCGTGATTGGTGCTTTAATCTATCAAAGTATTTTTGGAGTCATTTTACTATTTATAATTAGTATATTATTAATATCCTTACGTTTTTCTGCCACAAAAGTGGCCTCTTTTGAGCAAGCCGTTCATGAATCAGAACAACAAGCAGTAAGTGCGCTCAATCAATATGCCCTCCACCAGCCATTAATTCGTCGCTCAAGTGCTCACCATGAGCAGCTGCATCCTAAACTTGCCTTAATGTCCCAATATCAAACTCAAAGACAGCGACAACGAAGAAGTTTGCCATTTCACTTATTATTTTCATTGATGGTGCAAACCGTATTTATTACGCTCTTTGGGTACGGTATTTATTTAGTTGAACATGCAGAAATGCCATTAAACCTGTGCCTAGCAGGGTTAGTTTTATTAGCTCGCTTAATTGAACCTATATGGTTGCTTTCTCATTTAGACCTATCTATTAGGCAGATGAAAAAAGCAGCTCAACAAATCGAGAAAGCCTTACAGACTCCAGTGCTGGTGTTTCCTTATCGTACATCACCCCCCAAAATCGATAGCGTTAGCTGTGAACAGCTATCATTTTACAGTGATAATAAAAAATGCATTTTAAAAAATATAAATCTGACTTTTAAAAAACATGCACTTACTGTCATTGTGGGCCCATCAGGCGCAGGGAAAAGTACATTATTAGGCTTACTTGCTCGCTTACAAGACCCAACACAAGGCTGTGTGAATTATGGTAATCAAAATATTAAAACCCTATCACAAGCAGTGTTGTGCGCTAGCCGGGGAGTCTTATTACAAGACAGTCGTTTATTTTACGGTAGCGTACGCCAAAATTTGATACTTGATGATGATAATATTGATGACAAGGCAATCAGCACGTTACTAACACAACTTAATTTCACCGCCAATCATGAGTTCTTGGAAAAAGAGGTCGGTGCCGGTGGTATGCAACTTTCTGGCGGTCAAAGGCAACGACTGTGTATTGCGAGGCTAATGTTACAGCATCCTGACATCATTTTAATGGATGAACCAACGGCAAGCCTTGATAACGTCAATACCGCTTCAGTGATAGACCTTATAACTCAAGCCAAACAGCAAACACGGGTCATCGTCACCCACCAGCCCAATCTTGCACGCCAAGCAGACTCTATTGTGTATATGGAAAAAGGAAAAATTATCGCTCAGGGGACACATATCGAATTAATGGCGAATATCCCGTGGTACCAACAGTTTGTACAACAAATACCTAAGACTTAGGCGTCATATTGCTAGCAAGTGCTTATGGCCAAATACTCTCTTTGCCAGAAGCACATCGCTTTATATTAACGCTTACCAAACAACCGGTGCTTAAATTCTTCAATGCGGTGGTTATCTAAACGGTTTTGCATGGTTAAGCTCCAACTTGCAGATAACCCTGCTGAACTTAAAAGGCGCTGATATAACTCTTCATCATAAGGGGCGTGAAATGCAATCATAATGGCTTCTTGTACGGAGATATCACTATTGCGGCTCAATAACGTTAATGGCGCATTTTGACTAACATTACCGGCTTTTATCACACGATACAGCCAACCACATCGCCCATTGTCTTGCATCATTTGTGCAAAATTTTCAATTCCTGTTAACCCATTGAGCTTATAACAAGGGGAACGAGGTTGCGTGACCTGAATGCGCGCATCACCCCAAGCAAAAATATCCCCAATAAATACGTTTTCTTCTGTCATACCCAGCGTTGATATATTTTCTCCAAATGCGGAGGCAACAAATAGATCCGCTAAACCCGGATACGCATTAATCCAAAAATCATAATGGTCACGTGGATAATGGCAAAGAGCTCTATCAGGACCGCCATGAAAGCGTTTTTCAGCTTGTTCATCCCCCTCAAGCCCCAATTGCCCTAACATCAATAGCCCATCGGCCGCCTGCTTATGAATAGCACTGTGCCCACAAGACTGGGTTGCTTGGATTTTACCGATAAAGACTTGGGGAATATATGACATGAACAGTGCTCTCCACTTAGCAAAGTAACAGAGACTTCATCATAAAGAATGCCAACAGAGATAACAATCGGGTGAGGTATAAATAAAAAAGCGCAGCATTAACACTGCTGCGCTTTACGAATAAATTATCTTATAAAATTATTTAGCTTTTGCTGCAAAACGTGCCGCTGCTTCATCCCAGTTCACAACTGACCAGAATGCTTTAATATAATCAGGACGGCGGTTTTGGAATTTCAGATAATAAGCGTGTTCCCATACGTCTAAACCGATGATTGGGTAACCAGATGCGCCTGAAATAGCCTCACCCATTAATGGGCTGTCTTGGTTTGCTGTTGAAACTACAGCTAATTTACCGTCATCTTTCAGAACCAGCCACGCCCAACCAGAACCGAAACGGGTTGCAGCTGCTTTTTCAAACAGTTCTTTGAATGCATCAACGCTACCGAAATCACGCTCAATCGCAGCTTTTAATTCGCCTTTTAATTCAGTACCTAATTTCAAACCTTTCCAGAACAGACTATGGTTTGAGTGGCCACCTGCGTTGTTACGAACAAACGTACGTTGATCAGCAGGGATTTGGTCTAATTTTTGAATCAGAACATCGATATCTAAACCTGCTAATTCAGGTAGTTTTTCTAACGCTGTATTGGTGTTAGTCACATAGGTTTGATGGTGCTTAGTATGGTGGATTTCCATGGTTTGCTTGTCAAAATGTGGTTCCAACGCATCATAAGCATAAGGCAAAGCAGGTAATGTATAACTCATATTATTGTCTCCAGTGACGTAAATACCGCTATGTTTCTCATTTTTACCACAAGGCTCATAGGGTAAACACTTGCGTAACTTCGCACCTTGTGAATAACTATCTATTATAGTTATTTTACTGTTAATGAAAATCATTATCAAATCCATGAGGAATGTATGGATATTTATATTCGCTATGAGAACTTGTTTATTCAGTAACTAATACCAACAACCCCGCCATTTATTTTTCTTTAAATCCACCTTTTATTATATTTTTAGATTTATATATCAATTTGACATTTAGCATCAAATGATAATCCTGCAAATCTCATTACAATTAATACGTGATCTTCCGCGCAAAAGAAAAACAAATTTAAAAATCGTGCTTTAGTTAACCATTTTTTGACATAGTATTAACATCTGCAAGGAGATAATAATATGACTCAAATAACTAAACATCCCGTTCCTGCTGAAATTGCAAAAAATGCCCTGATAAACGAACAACAGTATAACGATGAGTACCAACGCTCGATTCAAGACCCTGAAGGATTTTGGGGCGAAAAAGGAAAAATCGTTGATTGGATTAAACCGTACACTCGTGTTAAAAACACCTCTTTTGACCCCGGGCACATCGATATCCGCTGGTTTGAAGACGGTACATTAAATTTAAGTGCTAACTGTTTGGATCGCCATCTGGCTGAAAAAGGCGACCAAACTGCGATTATTTGGGAAGGCGATGACCCTTCATCGTCAAAAAATGTCACTTACCGCGAACTGCACCATGATGTTTGTCAGTTTGCTAATGTCCTAAAACAACAAGGGATCCGTAAAGGTGATGTCGTCGCCATTTACATGCCGATGGTTGTCGAAGCTGCTGTCGCGATGCTAGCTTGTGCTCGTATTGGTGCTATACATACGGTCATTTTTGCTGGTTTCTCCCCTGAGGCGGTCTCTGGTCGCGTTATCGACTGTAAAGCGAAGCTTATCATCACTGCAGATGAAGGCTTACGTGCTGGCCGTGCAATTCCATTAAAGAAAAATGTAGATGACGCACTCGCCAACCCACAAGTCACAACGGTTTCTAATGTGATTGTTTACCAACGCACAGGCAACGCGCCGAGCTGGATAGAAGGCCGTGATCTCTGGTGGCACGACGTCATCAAAGGCGTCAGTGCAGATTGCCCTCCAGAAGAAATCAACGCAGAAGACCCGCTGTTCATTCTATATACCTCAGGCTCTACAGGTAAACCGAAAGGCGTTCTGCATACCACTGGCGGTTATTTAGTCTATGCCACACTGACATTTAAATACACCTTCGACTACCATCCAGGTGAAGTCTATTGGTGTACTGCAGATGTAGGCTGGGTAACAGGCCATAGCTATTTGTTATATGGGCCATTATCCAATGGCGCTAAAACATTAATGTTCGAAGGGGTACCTAATTACCCAGCAGTTAACCGAATGAGCCAAGTGGTTGATAAACACCAAGTCAATATCCTTTATACCGCTCCAACAGCTATCCGTGCATTAATGGCGGAAGGTGATAAAGCAATTGAAGGTACCGACCGTAGCTCATTACGCATTTTGGGCTCAGTCGGTGAACCAATAAACCCTGAAGCGTGGGAATGGTTCTACAAAAAGATCGGTAATAGCCGCTGTCCAGTCGTCGATACATGGTGGCAAACCGAAACTGGGGGCTTCATGATCACCCCGCTGCCAGGGGCGACTATGTTAAAACCTGGCTCAGCAACATTGCCTTTCTTTGGCGTTCGCCCTGCTTTAGTCGATAACCTAGGTGAACCTATTGAAGGCGCAACAGAAGGTAACTTAGTGATTGTCGACTCGTGGCCGGGCCAAGCCCGTACCTTATTCGGCGATCACGAACGCTTCGAGCAAACCTATTTCTCCACATTTAAAGGCATGTACTTTAGTGGTGACGGTGCTCGTCGTGATGAAGACGGTTACTATTGGATTACCGGTCGTGTAGATGATGTACTCAATATTTCAGGCCACCGCTTAGGTACGGCTGAAATAGAGTCTGCGCTTGTTGCACATCCAAAAGTCGCCGAAGCTGCGGTTGTTGGTATTCCTCATAATATTAAAGGGCAGGCAATTTACGCTTATGTCACTCTAATATCAGGGGTTGAGCCTTCACCTGAGCTATATACTGAAGTTCGCAACTGGGTGCGTAAAGAAATTGGCCCAATTGCCACACCGGATGTTCTTCACTGGACGGACTCTTTACCGAAAACCCGTTCCGGTAAAATCATGCGTCGTATCCTACGTAAAATTGCATCAGGGGACACCAGTAACTTTGGAGATACCTCCACACTGGCCGATCCTGGTGTTGTCGAAAAACTACTCGAAGAAAAACAGTCTATGAGTATGTCATAACACCAAAAGGCCAACTCATAGAGGTGGCCTTACATACATCCCACTAAGAGAATTTACTTTAAATACTTCGAGATGCGGCGAGGCGACAAGCGAACGAATCGCTAGGAGCATACACAAGTATGTGACTAGCGTGAGTTAGCACAGTCAACAAAGCTGCAACTTGAAGTATGACAAGTAAAACAGAGGAGAACTCTGATGAATGCTACTGCTTACGAAAAGGTAGAGGATAACCCTCGCTTTAAAGAACTAGTTAGGAAACGTAGTCGCTTTTCATGGTTGTTATCAATAATAACGCTAGTGCTGTATGTTGGTTTTATTTTTCTTATCGCTTTTGACCCAAGCTGGCTTGGAACACCGATATCCGAAGGTTCATATATTACAAGGGGAATTCCTGTTGGTGTAGGGCTAATTGTCATTTCGTTTGTACTCACTGGGCTTTACGTTATCCGTGCCAACGGTGAATACGACCGTTTAACGGCAGAAATTTTAAAAGAGGTAGAAAAATGAAAATATTGCTCTCACTCATTCTCTTTTTTACCTCATCAATGGCGTTTTCCGATGCATTGACAGGGGATGTTGAACGCCAACCTGTAAATGTTCAGGCGATTGTGATGTTCTTACTGTTTGTCGGCTTTACTTTGTACATTACCTACTGGGCGTCAAAAAGAACTCGTTCCCGCTCTGATTACTATACTGCAGGCGGGAAAATTACAGGCTTTCAAAACGGGATGGCTATTGCGGGTGACTTTATGTCCGCAGCCTCTTTTTTAGGGATCTCCGCATTAGTCTATACCTCTGGCTATGATGGCTTAATTTACTCGATTGGCTTCTTAATTGGCTGGCCGATCATTCTATTCTTAATTGCTGAGCGCTTACGTAATTTAGGTCGTTACACCTTTGCTGACGTTGCATCCTATCGGTTAAAGCAAAGGCCCATCCGTATCCTATCCGCAGTTGGATCCTTGGTTGTTGTTGCCTTGTATCTTATCGCGCAAATGGTAGGGGCAGGTAAATTGATCGAATTATTATTTGGTCTGAACTACCATGTTGCTGTTGTCATTGTCGGCATCTTGATGGTGCTATATGTCCTATTTGGTGGCATGCTAGCCACGACTTGGGTGCAGATTATTAAAGCCATCTTGTTACTAGCTGGTGCAACATTCATGGCTGTAATGGTTATGAAGCACGTAGGTTTTAACTTTAATACCCTGTTTAAAGAAGCGGTTGCTGTCCATAAAAATGGTATTGCCATTATGAGTCCAGGGGGACTGGTTGCCGACCCAATATCCGCCTTATCCCTTGGCCTTGCACTAATGTTTGGTACCGCAGGTCTTCCTCACATTATTATGCGATTCTTCACCGTTAGTGATGCAAAAGAAGCACGTAAAAGCGTGTTCTATGCAACAGGCTTTATTGGGTACTTTTACATATTAACCTTTATTATCGGTTTCGGTGCAATTGTCCTGGTTAGCTCTAACCCTGCATTCAAAGATGCTGCTGGTGCATTAATTGGTGGCACCAATATGGCTGCAGTACACCTTGCTGATGCAGTTGGTGGTAATTTCTTCTTAGGCTTTATTTCTGCAGTTGCATTCGCCACCATCCTTGCCGTTGTTGCTGGTTTAACCTTAGCAGGTGCCTCTGCCGTTTCTCATGACCTCTATGCGATGGCAATAAAAAATGGTAAAGCTGATGAAAAAGATGAATTACGCGTATCTAAAATTACCGTTGTTATTTTAGGTTTTGTTGCTATCGGATTAGGTATTCTGTTTGAAAAACAAAATATTGCCTTCATGGTTGGCTTAGCCTTCTCAATTGCAGCAAGTTGCAATTTCCCAATCATCCTACTCTCAATGTACTGGCGCAAACTGACCACTCGTGGGGCATTGGCAGGTGGTTGGTTCGGTTTAATTACTGCCGTTGTCTTGATGATCTTAGGGCCAACTATCTGGGTTAGCATTCTTCATCATGAAAAACCAATCTATCCTTATGAATATCCAGCTATTTTCTCCATGGCCGTTGCATTTATTGCTTCATGGTTATTCTCTGTGACAGATAATTCAGAACAAGGAAAAATGGAAAGAGAACGCTTTAAAGAGCAGTTTATTCGTTCACAGATTGGGCTTGGTATTGAACAAGGAAAATCGCATTAACATCCATCTCTCATAATAATATAGAATAAAAAAACGGCTATTTATGCCGTTTTTTTTATTCCATTAATAACGTAAATATCAAATAACAATAAATAACAATCACACCTATTTATAATAAATTCAATTATCATCACTAAAACATCAATATTAAAATCATTGTAATTAAAAATTAATTTTAAATAAATAATCATTCATATCATGCAAATACTAATAATTGATAGATTTATCTATTTTTTATCCTTGACCTTCCTGTGGTTTATACCTATTAATTAAAAAGCTAATAAACCTTTCTCTAGCTAAACAAGGAAAATTTATGTCTTACAAACCCGATATAAACAAAATAGAAATGATAAAGCGTTTAAAAATAAGTACATCTACAATTATTGATATTCTAGATGGATTAAAAGCAGGTAGTGTTTTATCTCATGAGCTACATTCACTTAATATTGACGATTTTTATATTGTTGGACATGCATATACCGTTCAATGGAAATTAGTTAAAAAAGGAAAATGTATCATAGAGAAACAATCATCAACATGGGAGCAGGTCCAACAATTTCTCGTACCTGAATTACATAACGCAAGCGGACTTATTTATGTAGCTGGCTATGGCGATTTAATGAAACATGCCGCTCTAGCCGGAGGAATGAGTTGCACCTATTTTCAACAACTCGGCTTCAACGGTATTATTTTAGGTGGCGCCGTTAGGGATATTCAAGAATTGCGAGATCTGAACATCCCTGTTATCGCGAGTAATATAATACCATCAGACACTCAAGGTGCCTACTGTGTCAGTGAGACAGGCACTTCATGCAGAATTGAAGACAATATCATCCAGACAGGGGATCTCATCATTTCAGACGCAAATGGGAGTGTTGTTATTCCATTAGATCTGATTGATAAAGTCTTTGAAGAAGCTGTAAAAATTAACAACACTGAGAATACAATGCTAGCTCAAATAAAATCAGGGAAAAGACTCCCTGATTTAATAAACGAAACAGGAAGAATATAATCTATATGAGGTAATACCATGTTTACTATCCATACATTAGGTCCTAAAGGAACAAATTGCGAGAAAGCTGCACATTATTATTTAGAAAAAAACGACTTAGATGGAAATGTTATATTACATGAAACACTTGAAGTCGCTGTAGAAGAAATAAAAAAGGATAATAATTGTATATTACTAGGTTGTATTGTTTATCCTTATTTACATAATATTGTCTTTCAAAACTTAACGTTGTTAAAACTGACCGATTGTTTTGTTTTAGATACTCATAATATGTTATTTGCAAGCCGCTATACTGATCTGAGTAAAATTAAAAAAATCGGTTCACATCCTGCACCCAAAGACTTATTTTCAGAGGTTAATGGTTTAAATAAACCAATTGAATCTCTATTGTTTAATTCAAATAGTGAAGCAGCTTTACAATGTGCCAATGGAACTGTTGATGCATGTATCACTACGCTAAAAGCAGCCAAAAGCCATAACCTCAATATATTACATGACTTTGGCCCCGTTCCTATGGGTTTCTCGATTCACTCAAAAATTAATTAATCATTTATCCCCTACTTTTATATAAGGTAACAATATGAGCCTCTTTTTGTCTAAAGAAATGATCTCCTATGATATGGACCTAAACCGTAATGAAGGAGAGGAAAGCAAAATACAAGCAAAATTCATTCATGGTACTGGTTTTACCATCGCCTTTTGGACATTCAAACCAAAAGCGATTATCCCAGAACATGTCCATGAACATGAAACTGCAACAACAATATTAAAAGGTTCGTTAAGACTAACGGTTGATGGCCGAACAGTTTTCTTACACGCTGGTGACTCTTTTATCATCCCTTCTTGGGCTGTTCATGATGCGGAAGCACTTGAGCCTTCAGAAGTTATCGATGTATATACACCAGTGCGTGAAGATTACCTTGCAAGACAAAATGGTACTCTCACAACGTACCTAAACACATCTCAGTCAAAATAATCTTTCCTCATTCTCACTTTTACTCTCATGGTCTAGGAGTTGATATGTTACTTTCTTATGATTATGACGTCATTATAGGGAAACATAATGATATTTCTCATCATAAAAAGGGATCTTATAACCAGTCAACATTGTGGAGCCCTTCCTCATGGAAGGACTTCCCCATAGAACAAAATCCGCATTACCCAGATAAATGTGCATTAGAGTATTTTCAAAATAACATACATAACCACCCGCCCTTAGTATTAGCTTCAGAAATTCGTAGCTTTAAAAACATACTAAGTTCAGTAACTGAAGGAAAGGCGTTTATTTTACAGGGAGGGGACTGTGCAGAATCTTTTAATAATTGCCAATCAACGGTTATCCGTGACTTTATGTTCACTTTTAACCAAATGGCAGGACTGATAAATCAGGCAACTCACCTTCCTGTTATCAAAATTGGCCGCATAGCAGGTCAATACGCTAAACCTCGAAGTAACGCTTTTGAAATACAAAATGGTATTGAGCTACCAAGCTTTAGAGGTGAGATCATTAACGGTGCAGACTTTTCAGAAAAAAGCCGAACACCTGACCCCCAAAGAATGCTTAGCGCTTATCATTACTCATCTGCTACGCTCAATTTAATTCGGGCTATCAACACATCTGACCCTACTGAATATCAATATAGATTAAATATCAAAGTTTATCCCGGTTCGACAGAGCAAACGCACTATATGTCATTTCTAGAGGACTTATATAAAACTGCAAATTATCTTTCGCAGAAAGAAAACGCTGCAAAGCCGATGTATATCAGTCATGAAGCGCTCTTACTTCCTTATGAAGAAGCCATGACACGAAAAGACTCTAAAGATAACAAGTGGTATAACTGCTCTGCGCATATGGTTTGGGTCGGAGAAAGAACTAGAGATCTAAAACAAGCACATATCGAATATTTAAGAGGGATAGAAAACCCTATTGGTATCAAATGTGGGCCAAATATCACATCAGATACGTTGATGAAATTAATAAAGAAATTAAACCCTAGTCAAGAGAAAGGAAAAATAGTTCTCATCATTAGAATGGGAGCGGGTGTTATTAAACAAAAACTCCCAGCTCTCATAAAATCAATTCAGTCCAGTGGTGAGCCCGTCATTTGGATGATTGACCCTATGCATGGTAATACTAAAAATGCCAAAGAAGGATATAAAACACGCTATTTTACTGATATTACTGATGAAATGATTCAATTTATTCATATTTTAAAGGAGGAAGGGGTACATCCAGGAGGTGTTCACTTAGAAATGACAGGACTCGATGTTACTGAGTGCACAGGGGGTATTCCTGAAATCAGCGAAGAAGATATTAGTTATAGGTATCAATCATTATGTGACCCTAGACTCAACAGAATGCAATCTCTCGAAATTGCATATCTTCTAGGTAAAAACTGGAATTAGTTATTTTTACTAACCTAGCCCTCAATGTAGGGCTAGCCTTTGCAATAGATAAAAAAATCCCCCGACTAAAAATAGCCGAGGGATATGCAAACATTTATTAGATTATTAGTGTATGCTAATTTGCATAGTGCAGCCTTTCTCTATTAGCCCAATCTTCAACAAGTGAATAAGTACTTGATGGGTTTGCCTTTCTCTCTTCTTGAAAGCTCTTAAACTCTGCTTTATTTTTTGGCGTATAACGCATCAATAATTGGTCTAACACAATATGCTTCTCAGCAAATTCAGAATCAATTTTTAGACGCTTATACAATGTGTATGTGATGATGGCACTAACCGCCAACATGGAGATCACAGCAACAAAACTGTAATCTATTCCAAAAAAAATTCTTGCTGCATTTAATAGTAAAAATGGTACAAAAAACATTACAAGTATAGAAAGAATAATTGCACCATCTTGCCCATTGTTAAATTCGTTTTCTTTCTGCTTATTGACAGAAAGAATTTGATCAAAAATCTTATGATTAGCGCTTTTTGCCTTTTTCATGTGATCCACCTTTGGCACATAAAACAATATTTATATGAAATACAGTCAGTTAATGATTACAGCTTGTGTTATTGACAACACCTTAGACTGATTTTTTTCCATTGAAAATTCTATTTATAAACAAATTTAATATCTAATGTAATACCTTAAGTCAATTTACTCATTATAAGCACAATAAAATAAAACATCAATTTAACAATTTTTATATATAAAAATAACCATTTGAATGAATTTTAGACGAAGATTTAAAATGATGATGAACGGCTTTTTTATCAAAAAAAATGGCTTATAATATTTTATCTATTGATATTATTCATATTTAAATAATAAACACATACCGTTTTTACAGACTAATTAACACCATAAAAACCATAAAACAAAAAAAATCCAAACAAGCAAAATAGAGTAAATTGATGAACTAATCTTACTAATTCATTATTTATTTTAATAAATTATAATTTATCTATCGGTAGGGTATATAAATGAATGCATTTCATACCTATTTAAGAGATGACGGTTTGTAGTGGTCAACAAAAATTGGTCACCGTTTTAGAGTTTTCCCAACACAATCGTTCTGATTCATCGGGTGTTAAACCACCGTTATATTGATGGGGTCTAAGCTGACTATAATACCCGATGATATATCGTGTTATTTCTCGCTGTGCATCTATAAAATTACGGTAGCCTAAAATGGGTACCCATTCTGTTTTTAAACTTCGAAAAAATCGCTCCATCGGCGCATTATCCCAACAATTACCCCGCCGAGATAAACTTTGTTTTATCTGATAACGCCATAATAATTGTCGATATTGGCGGCTTGTATAATGACTTCCTTGATCTGAATGAAACAGGATATTTCTTGGCTTACCTCTTGATTCAAAAGCCATTGATAAGGCTTTTCCGGTTAGTTGGCTATCCGGTGAAAATGACATCGCCCAACCAACAGGTTTTCGAGCAAATAAATCCATCACAACAGCAAGATATATCCAGCGGTTACCTGACCAAATATAGGTCACGTCACCCACCCAAACTTGGTTTGGCTCTGTGACCGCAAATTGCCGCCCGAGATGATTCGGTATTTCAACGTGCTCTTGAGGCGCTTTTGCATATCTATGCTTCGGTGTTTGGCAACTCACCAAGCCAAGTAATTTCATTAACTTAGTTGCCCGATAGCGCGTTAAAGGAACCTGTTTTGTATTCGATACAATGTCAGCAATAGTACGAGCACCAGCAGAACCGTGGCTGCTTTCATGAGCTTCTCGAACAAGAGCCCGAAGCCGTATTTGTTCCACTGACGGCGTTTTTGAGCGATAACGCCAGTATTGATAGCTACTGCGATGAACACTGAACACGTTACACAGTTGTTTAATGCTAAAGCGCCGACTGAGTTTCTCGATCAACGAGAATTGTTCAGAGAGTCCGACATCACCAGCGCTGTAGCCTTTTTTAATATCTCATTATGCTCTTCAAGTCGTGCAATTTTCTTTTTCAATTCACGGATCTCGACTTGTTCTGGCGTCATGGGTGACGCTTTCGGTGAAATCCCTTTGCGTTCTAGCTTGAGTTGCCGAACCCATTTGTCCATGGTGGATTTACCGACGCCCATCGCGTTGGCAGCGTCGACCACGGAATAGTTTTGATCAAGAACCAGTTGAGCTGCTTCAAGTTTAAATTCAGCACTGAAAAGTCGTCTTATACGTTTCGCCATAATTGTCACCTATCTGTTTGTGAGGTGATGATATCACCTCTGAGTTGGTGACCAAATTAACTATGCCACTTCACCACCAACAACTTGTGAGCTGTTACTCACTACTTTGGTTCCAGAGCTTCCATTCACAGCAGTAATAGATAACCACCACCACACCATATCCCGTTAATTTTACTGGGATTAACTACGACTAAATCAATAATACGTGAGCTGTTACTCACTACTTTGTATCATGAACTTCCATTTGCGACTGTTATATTCATGATTACGATGGTTATATTCATGACTAATCGCCCTGTGTAAAAGGATTAAATTAAGTGAGTCGTTAAGTTGGAGTTAGAGTTGGAAGTTGAGAGTTGAGAGTTGAGAGTTGAGAGTTGAGAGTTGAGAGTTGAGAGTTGAGAGTTGAGAGTTGAGAGTTGAGACATTAAGGGGCTTCAACGCTAACATCAACAATAAATTAGTTTCCCCCAAACGCAAAAAAGCCACCCAATGGGTGGCTTTCTCACTAATTTAATGTCTGGCAGTTCCCTACTCTCACATGGGGAGACCCCACACTACCATCGGCGCTACGGCGTTTCACTGCTGAGTTCGGCATGGGGTCAGGTGGGACCACCGCGCTATTGCCGCCAGACAAATTCTGTTTGTTCACGTTTAGCTCAACACACTTTCGGTATTTGCTAAACCTAAACTTCAATCTTGAACAAGCTGCTGTGTCCTTCACCTTCCGGCTTCTCACTTCTCGAAAACAACTCTATCTCTCTAAAACACCTTCGGTGTTGTCAGGTTAAGCCTCACGGTTCATTAGTATTGGTTAGCTCAACGTATCGCTACGCTTACACACCCAACCTATCAACGTCTTAGTCTTAAACGTTCCTTTAGGACTCTTAAAGAGTCAGGGAAGACTCATCTCAAGGCAAGTTTCCCGCTTAGATGCTTTCAGCGGTTATCTCTTCCGCACTTAGCTACCGGGCAATGCCATTGGCATGACAACCCGAACACCAGTGGTGCGTCCACTCCGGTCCTCTCGTACTAGGAGCAGCCCCTTTCAATCTTCCAACGCCCACGGCAGATAGGGACCGAACTGTCTCACGACGTTCTAAACCCAGCTCGCGTACCACTTTAAACGGCGAACAGCCGTACCCTTGGGACCTACTTCAGCCCCAGGATGTGATGAGCCGACATCGAGGTGCCAAACACCGCCGTCGATATGAACTCTTGGGCGGTATCAGCCTGTTATCCCCGGAGTACCTTTTATCCGTTGAGCGATGGCCCTTCCATTCAGAACCACCGGATCACTAAGACCTACTTTCGTACCTGCTCGAGCCGTCACTCTCGCAGTCAAGCTGGCTTATGCCTTTGCACTAACCGCATGATGTCCGACCATGCTTAGCCAACCTTCGTGCTCCTCCGTTACTCTTTGGGAGGAGACCGCCCCAGTCAAACTACCCACCAGACACTGTCCGCACCCCGATAATGGGGCAACGTTAGAACATCAAACATTAAAGGGTGGTATTTCAAGGTTGGCTCCATGCAGACTGGCGTCCACACTTCAAAGCCTCCCACCTATCCTACACATCAAGGCTCAATGTTCAGTGTCAAGCTATAGTAAAGGTTCACGGGGTCTTTCCGTCTTGCCGCGGGTACACTGCATCTTCACAGCGAGTTCAATTTCACTGAGTCTCGGGTGGAGACAGCCTGGCCATCATTACGCCATTCGTGCAGGTCGGAACTTACCCGACAAGGAATTTCGCTACCTTAGGACCGTTATAGTTACGGCCGCCGTTTACTGGGGCTTCGATCAAGAGCTTCTCCTTACGGATAACCCCATCAATTAACCTTCCAGCACCGGGCAGGCGTCACACCGTATACGTCCACTTTCGTGTTTGCACAGTGCTGTGTTTTTAATAAACAGTTGCAGCCAGCTGGTATCTGCGACTGGCTTCAGCTCCATGAGTAAATCACTTCACCTAATGCCAGCGTGCCTTCTCCCGAAGTTACGGCACCATTTTGCCTAGTTCCTTCACCCGAGTTCTCTCAAGCGCCTGAGTATTCTCTACCTGACCACCTGTGTCGGTTTGGGGTACGATTAATGATAATCTAGAGCTTAGAGGCTTTTCCTGGAAGCGGGGCATGAGCTACTTCATCACCGTAGTGACTCGTCATCGGACCTCAGCATGTAGTGAACCGGATTTGCCTAATTCACCTGCCTACATCCTTAAACCGGGACAACCGTCGCCCGGATAGCCTAGCCTTCTCCGTCCCCCCATCGCAATTATCACCAGTACGGGAATATTAACCCGTTTCCCATCGACTACGCATTTCTGCCTCGCCTTAGGGGTCGACTCACCCTGCCCCGATTAACGTTGGACAGGAACCCTTGGTCTTCCGGCGTGCGGGTTTTTCACCCGCATTATCGTTACTTATGTCAGCATTCGCACTTCTGATACCTCCAGCATGCCTCACAGCACACCTTCACAGGCTTACAGAACGCTCCCCTACCCAACGAACGTATCCTTAAACTGACTGCCTGACGTTTCCGCCTCGACTTTGTTGGACGCATTGACGTCGCTTCGCTCCGTCAATCGTTTTGATACATTTGAGTATCACTTAATCAGTTTAAGTGATACGTTCGCTGCCGCAGCTTCGGTGCATAGTTTAGCCCCGTTACATCTTCCGCGCAGGCCGACTCGACCAGTGAGCTATTACGCTTTCTTTAAATGATGGCTGCTTCTAAGCCAACATCCTGGCTGTCTGAGCCTTCCCACTTCGTTTCCCACTTAACTATGACTTTGGGACCTTAGCTGGCGGTCTGGGTTGTTTCCCTCTTCACGACGAACGTTAGCACCCGCCGTGTGTCTCCCGTGATAACATTCTTCGGTATTCGTAGTTTGCATCGAGTTGGTAAGTCGGGATGACCCCCTAGTCGAAACAGTGCTCTACCCCCGAAGATGAGTTCACGAGGCGCTACCTAAATAGCTTTCGGGGAGAACCAGCTATCTCCCGGTTTGATTGGCCTTTCACCCCCAGCCACAAGTCATCCGCTAATTTTTCAACATTAGTCGGTTCGGTCCTCCAGTTAGTGTTACCCAACCTTCAACCTGCCCATGGCTAGATCACCGGGTTTCGGGTCTATACCCTGCAACTCATTCGCCCAGTTAAGACTCGGTTTCCCTACGGCTCCCCTATTCGGTTAACCTTGCTACAGAATATAAGTCGCTGACCCATTATACAAAAGGTACGCAGTCACCCCATCCTCAAATGTCCCGCTTGGCTTTGCGGCCAATCTTGCCCGATTTTTTAACTTCCGCTGCTCATGGACTTCGATGTCCACTGCGCTGCGGCTTGAAAAAATCAGCCAATCTTGTTGGCAAATCCTGCGCTGTTATTGTGATGGTTTTACACCCTCACTCAATTGCCGAGGCACTTGAGTGATGGGGCTCCCACTGCTTGTACGTACACGGTTTCAGGTTCTATTTCACTCCCCTCGCCGGGGTTCTTTTCGCCTTTCCCTCACGGTACTGGTTCACTATCGGTCAATCAGGAGTATTTAGCCTTGGAGGATGGTCCCCCCATATTCAGACAGGATAACACGTGTCCCGCCCTACTCGTCGAGTTCACAACACTAACACCTTCGGATACGGGGCTATCACCCTTTACTGCCGGACTTTCCAGACCGTTCTCCTGATGCTAATGCTGATTAAGACTCTGGGCTGCTCCCCGTTCGCTCGCCGCTACTAGGGGAATCTCGGTTGATTTCTTTTCCTCGGGGTACTGAGATGTTTCAGTTCCCCCGGTTCGCTTCGTTTGACTATGTATTCATCAAACGATAGTGCAACGAATTGCACTGGGTTTCCCCATTCGGAAATCGTCGGTTGTAACGGTTCATATCACCTTACCGACGCTTATCGCAGATTAGCACGTCCTTCATCGCCTCTGATTGCCTAGGCATCCACCGTGTACGCTTAGTCGCTTAACCTCACAACCCGAAATTGTTTCAACGTTCACCTTACTGTCATGGCTGTGCGTGCATTCCTTCTTTGTTGGGCAGTGCTCGCAATGCTCACATACTTATGTATGTTGCGCTTGCTGTGCGCTGGCCGCCGCGAAGGACTGACTGCTCGCTCATGCCACTCGCTAAAGTGACCGAAAATTTCAGGTCTGAAATTTTGAGAGACTCTCACATTGTTTAAGCGATAAACAATGTGCGTTGTTTTCAATTTTCAGCTTGTTCCAGATTGTTAAAGAGCATAATTATTCGCAATAGACTATTACTAATCTATTCTGAATAATCAGAAAAATTATGGTGGAGCTAAGCGGGATCGAACCGCTGACCTCCTGCGTGCAAGGCAGGCGCTCTCCCAGCTGAGCTATAGCCCCATAAAGGTATTTTCGGTATCAATGAATCTCTTTATAAGATTTTCTTATTCGGAGGTCTTTTTTCTTAGGCAAGGCGTGGATTAGCGAAGTTTACTTTTGGGTAAACGAGCTGAGCCATAACGCAGCATAAGAGAAAAGTGGTAGGCCTGAGTGGACTTGAACCACCGACCTCACCCTTATCAGGGGTGCGCTCTAACCACCTGAGCTACAAGCCTATCGATACCGCTACTCTATTTCATCAGACAATCTGTGTGAGCACTTCACAAAAACACTTCAATGGTAAGGAGGTGATCCAACCGCAGGTTCCCCTACGGTTACCTTGTTACGACTTCACCCCAGTCATGAATCACAAAGTGGTAAGCGCCCTCCCGAAGGTTAAGCTACCTACTTCTTTTGCAACCCACTCCCATGGTGTGACGGGCGGTGTGTACAAGGCCCGGGAACGTATTCACCGTAGCATTCTGATCTACGATTACTAGCGATTCCGACTTCATGGAGTCGAGTTGCAGACTCCAATCCGGACTACGACGTACTTTATGAGTTCCGCTTGCTCTCGCGAGGTCGCTTCTCTTTGTATACGCCATTGTAGCACGTGTGTAGCCCTACTCGTAAGGGCCATGATGACTTGACGTCATCCCCCACCTTCCTCCGGTTTATCACCGGCAGTCTCCTTTGAGTTCCCGACCGAGTCGCTGGCAACAAAGGATAAGGGTTGCGCTCGTTGCGGGACTTAACCCAACATTTCACAACACGAGCTGACGACAGCCATGCAGCACCTGTCTCAGAGTTCCCGAAGGCACTAAAGCATCTCTGCTAAATTCTCTGGATGTCAAGAGTAGGTAAGGTTCTTCGCGTTGCATCGAATTAAACCACATGCTCCACCGCTTGTGCGGGCCCCCGTCAATTCATTTGAGTTTTAACCTTGCGGCCGTACTCCCCAGGCGGTCGATTTAACGCGTTAGCTCCGAAAGCCACTCCTCTAGGGAACAACCTTCAAATCGACATCGTTTACAGCGTGGACTACCAGGGTATCTAATCCTGTTTGCTCCCCACGCTTTCGCACCTGAGCGTCAGTCTTTGTCCAGGGGGCCGCCTTCGCCACCGGTATTCCTCCACATCTCTACGCATTTCACCGCTACACATGGAATTCTACCCCCCTCTACAAGACTCTAGCTGACCAGTCTTAGATGCCATTCCCAGGTTAAGCCCGGGGATTTCACATCTAACTTAATCAACCGCCTGCGTGCGCTTTACGCCCAGTAATTCCGATTAACGCTTGCACCCTCCGTATTACCGCGGCTGCTGGCACGGAGTTAGCCGGTGCTTCTTCTGTCGGTAACGTCAATCGTTGATGATATTAGCATCAACGCCTTCCTCCCGACTGAAAGTACTTTACAACCCTAGGGCCTTCTTCATACACGCGGCATGGCTGCATCAGGCTTGCGCCCATTGTGCAATATTCCCCACTGCTGCCTCCCGTAGGAGTCTGGGCCGTGTCTCAGTCCCAGTGTGGCTGATCATCCTCTCAGACCAGCTAGGGATCGTCGCCTAGGTGAGCCATTACCTCACCTACTAGCTAATCCCATATGGGTTCATCCGATAGCGCAAGGACCGAAGTTCCCCTGCTTTGCTCCTTAGAGATTATGCGGTATTAGCTACCGTTTCCAGTAGTTATCCCCCTCTATCGGGCAGATCCCCATACATTACTCACCCGTCCGCCGCTCGTCAGCGAGAAGCAAGCTTCCCCTGTTACCGCTCGACTTGCATGTGTTAGGCCTGCCGCCAGCGTTCAATCTGAGCCATGATCAAACTCTTCAATTAAAAAGCTTGATGCTCAAAGAATGTTTACTGTCGTATGTCTTCTTGCGAAAACATATTACCTATTAGTTCATATATATGAATTAACGTGTTAGTCACTCTTCAAGACTTAAAATCAAATATTTTTTTGATAGTGTCCTGTGAGTGCCCACACAGATTGTCTGATAAATTGTTAAAGAGCGTTGCGACATTTCTTTTTTTTGAAATTCGACTCAATTTTTATTAACTTAGGTCGTTGTCGCGAGGTGTCGTATATTACGTTTTTTATTTAGAAAGTCAAGCGTTTATTTTCAACTTTTTTCTTTCTCACCTCTGTTATCACTGGGTTATGAAGTTTTCTTCTAACCGGTTTGTCGTGACAACGGATGCGCATTATAGGGAGTCGAAAAATTCTCGCAAGTGTTTTTTTGAGTTTTTATCTTGTTCGTGTTTTTTTTAGCCAAAAACATATTTATAAGTTAAATTAGGTCTATATGTTGACTATTTAAGCAACAATCACACATCTACTCACGTAATATATGCATCTAAGAATTATGCTTTGAGATGAATTATGGAATTAAGTAAGCAACAAACAGCCTCACAAAAAAATCGCTCTTATATTATTGCAGAAAATCTTGGCCAGTTGATTTTAACCAGCGCCTATTTACCTGATTCCATTTTACCCAGCGAATTAGAATTATCAGAACAATTCCAAGCGAGTCGAACAGCAATAAGAGAAGCAATAAAAATATTAGCGGCAAAAGGAATGGTATTAGCACGCCCCAAAATAGGTACCCGTGTTATGCCTCCCTCAAATTGGAATTTTTTAGACCAAGATCTCTTAACATGGTGGTCCAATAGTGAAGAGCAATCGGTCGTGATGGAACACTTTAAAATGGTTCGACTCGCAATAGAACCTCAAGCTTGTTATCTTGCGGCTATACATGCGACAAAAGAACAAAAACAATCATTACAATTATTAGCAAGTGAAATGCAGTTACTCGCCAAAGAATTTGACAGAGCGCATTGGGTGAAAGTTGATTATCATTTCCATTTAACTATTTACAAAGCTTGTGCCAATCCTTTCTTAATTTCTTTTGCTAATTTATTCCGTTCTATTTATCTGCGTTACTTTGATGTCATTACTAATAATGAGGTTATAGAGGTCGAAATTCATCAACAACTTGCCAATGCAATTATTCATGGTAAAAGTACAGTAGCACTCGACCTTTGCTATAACTTACTAACGATTACCCAAAAGCAAGACTAACAAAACAATATTCCATTAAAGCTTTCATTTATTTGTATAGGTAACTGATGTTCAAAACAGCGAAAAATATGTCTGGCCTTCCATGGATTGCGGCAATGGCCTTTTTCATGCAAGCGCTTGATGCCACAATTTTGAATACGGCTTTACCTGATATTGCAAGAAGCCTCGATCACTCGCCGCTTGCGATGCAATCAGCCGTAGTCAGTTATACGCTTACTGTTGCTCTATTGATTCCTGTTAGCGGCTGGTTTGCAGATAGATTTGGTACAAGACGTATATTTATTTTAGCGGTTTCTTTATTTTCTCTTGGTTCATTACTTTGTGCCCTTTCGCCTTCCTTAAATTTCTTAGTGACCTCTAGGGTTATTCAAGGAATTGGTGGGGCAATGATGATGCCAGTCGCCCGCTTAGCCTTAATAAGGGCTTACCCTCGAAGTGAGTTATTACCTATCTTAAATTTCGTCACCATCCCTGGTTTAGTAGGGCCAATATTGGGGCCTCTATTAGGTGGTATCTTAGTAACCTATGCAACTTGGCATTGGATATTTATTATTAATATTCCTATTGGTGTTTTAGGTATTTTTTATGCCTTAAAACATATGCCTGACTTTAAAATGCCAAAACGTAAATTTGATACTTTAGGGTTCTTATTGTTTGGTTCCGGCTTAGTCATGCTATCTGTCAGCTTAGACTTATTCAGTGATAAATCTCTTTCAACATCGATTCCAGTCACTATTGTCTTAGTCGGCTTTCTCCTCTTATTTGTTTATATTTTCCATGCAAGACGCACTAAGCACGCAATAATCCCATTGAATTTATTTAAAACGCGTACATTTTCTATTGGGATCAGCGGTAATATCGCGACACGCTTAGGAACAGGCAGTATTCCATTTTTAATGCCATTAATGTTGCAGGTGGGTTTTGGTTACGAAGCCGTTGTGGCAGGAATGATGATGGCACCACTAGCAATAGGGTCAATCACTGCTAAATCGGGAGTTACTCGGGTCCTAACTAAGTATGGCTACCGTAATACATTATTTGTTATCACCATTATTATTGGATTAATGATCGCACAGTTTTCCTTACAATCACCAAGTATGTCGATTTACCTGTTAATCGTACCTTTATTCATTTTAGGAATGGTGATGTCAGTGCAGTTCACCGCAATGAATACTATTTGCTTGGCTGATTTAACAGACAATAATGCGAGTGCGGGAAATAGTATGTTAGCGGTGACTCAGCAACTATCGATAAGCTTCGGTATTGCAGTCAGTGCTGCAATCTTAAACTTCTATGGTGGACAACCTAATAGCAATACGGTCGATAATTTTCACTACACTTTTATTACCGTTGGTGTCATTACGCTTATCTCAGCTTTTGTCTTCTTATTATTAAGTAAGACAGATGGTGATAATTTAATAAAAAACAAAACCAAAAAAGCGAAGAATTAATATTTTTTAACCGATTGGCGCTCAATTAGCTCAGGGGTAAGAACCAAAACGCTCGCCTTTGCTTCTGGGTTATCCATACGATAAATAAGTTGGTCAACAGCCTGTTGGCCTAACTTATCTTTTGGCTGATGAATTGTTGTTAGTGGTGGGATCATATAAGGTGAAAGATCGATATCATCATAACCAATAATTGAAATATCATCAGGTACTTTCAAGCCCTTTTGGTATATCGCTTGATAAGCTCCCACCGCCATCGCATCATTACCGGCAAAAATAGCCTCGGGAGGGACAGGTAAGCTAAGCAGTTTATTCATAGACTCAAACCCACCAGCAAATTCAAAATCACTGAAAATGATATAATCATCATAAATATTAATGCCGCCATCTGTCATGGCTTGAATAAAACCTTGATGGCGTGCCCTTGCTGGTGATTTGTCTTGTGGTCCTGCAATACATGCAATACGGGTAAAGCCAGATTCAATAAGGTAACGAGTGGCTATTTCCCCCCCCAGAAAAGAGTTATCTTGAATGATATCGCCATCTGATTCGAATGGTGACCAGTCCATCATAACCGTTGGCACAGCAGGGTAACGAGCCAAAACATTTTTTGATGGCCCTTGAACTTCTGTGCACATAATCAATAGCCCATCAACACGCTTTTGTAGCAACGTTTCTAAACTATGATTCATCCGCTGAAGGTCACCTTCAGTGTTGCACAAAATCAAACTATAACCGCGTTCGTAGCAACTCCGCTCTACCCCCCGCACTACTTCTGCGTAGAATGGGTTATTACTTGTTGTCAGTAACATCCCAATCGTATTAGTACGATTCATTTTTAAACTACGCGCTAACGCAGAAGGGGCATAGTTTAACTCTTCAATCGCATTTTTAACGCGAGTGGTAATGCTCTCGCTGACATAGCGATTTTGATTAATAACGTGAGAGACGGTGGATGTCGACACCCCCGCAAGGCGTGCCACATCTTTCATTGTTGCCACAAGTTAATCCTGTTGAGTCAAAAACTGGTCAATTTCTTTACGCCATGGAACAGACGGTTGAGCTCCTGGGCGAGTCACAGCTATCGCCGCCGCCGCATGAGCAAAAATAATCGCTTCTTCGTCAGCCTTACCTTCAAGCAGTGCAGTAACGTAAGCCCCATTGAATGTATCACCTGCGGCAATAGTATCCACTGCTTTTACGCGAAATGCAGAAATTATTTTACCTTCTGCACCTTTTTCACTATACCAAACACCTCGAGAACCAAGTGTTATCATCACTTTACTAATACCTTTTTGATGTAAGGCTTCAGCTGCATCCTGAGCACCTTGATTATCATTAACCGCAATACCTGTTAAGTGTTCAGCTTCTGTTTCATTTGGTGTGATGATATCAACTAATGATAATAATGAATCAGGTAATGATTGAGCAGGTGCAGGGTTCAAAATGACTTTCGTATTGTTTTTCTTAGCTATTTCAGCGGCCATTTGTACTGTTTCAATGGGAGATTCCAGTTGCATCAATACCGCATCCGCTTCCACAATTTTTTGCTGATAATGAGCTAACCTTGCCTTGGTTAGTTGCGCATTTGCACCTGCATTGATGCCAATTGTATTTTCCCCTTGTTGATTCACATAAATGAGGGCGACACCTGTCGTTTCACCTTCAATTGCATCAATACATTCAGTTTTAATATTATCGAGAGATAACTGTTTTTTTATACTCACACCAATATCGTCATCACCAACACAAGCAATAAACGTTATGTCAGCACCACTGCGACCTGCTGCAACAGCTTGGTTGGCGCCTTTCCCGCCAAATGCAACTTGGTAATGATCGCCTCTAACGGTTTCACCCGGCTGAGGGAAATGCTTAACATTTAATATATGATCCGCATTGATACTACCGAGAACCACCAGTTTTGCTGTACCCATAACGTTTATTTCCTTTTTTGATGACCCAATGAATTGCAAACTAAAATAAACCGCCGCAGTATGCCGCGGCGGTTTTTATCTTATTGTTTTACCACTAATTCTAATTCAACCGGAACCGTTGAATCCACTTTTTCGCCTTTTAAGACTTTATCTGCAATCTGAACACCAACAATCCCAATTTGGTCTGGACGCTGTGCAATAGTTGCACCTAATTTTCCACCTTCAACAGCTTTGATACCATCATTTGTTCCATCAAAACCGACAACCAGAACATCAGTACGGCCTGCGGTTTGTAAAGCTCTTAATGCCCCTAATGCCATTTCATCATTTTGAGCAAATACCGCTTGAACAGCGGGATGTGCCGTTAACAAGTTTTGCATTACGTTCAAGCCTTTTGTTCTATCGAAATCAGCAGGTTGGCTCGCCAGTAAATTGAATTTGTGCTCTTTTGCTCCAGTACTAAAACCTTCACCGCGCTCACGCGCTGCTGATGTACCTGAAATACCTTCTAATTGAATCACTTTCGCTTCATTGCCTGTTTTTTGTGCAATATAGTCGGCAGCCATTTTCCCGCCCATGCGGTTATCTGATGCCACATGGCTGACAACTTCACCTTTGTTAGCTGCTCTATCCAAAGTGATGACAGGTATATTTGCTTTATTAGCCATTAATATTGAGTTACCCACCGCATCTGAATCCGTTGGGTTAATTAACATTAATTTTGTACCACGAACGGTTAAATCTTGAACGTTGGCTAATTCTTTAGCTGGATTATCTTGGGAATCTAAAACAATCAGCTCATAACCCAATTTATCCGCTTCTTTTTGTGCGCTATCTTTCATCGTCACAAAGAACGGGTTATTCAATGTAGAAATTACGAGTGCAATGCTATCTTTCGCCATCGCATTGACACTAACGGTTGCACTCAGTGCAACTGCAGATAATAACGTTGCTAGTTTGTTCAGTTTCATAATAATTTTCCTGTAGGGTTACTTTTTATTATCAACAAGTACAGCGAGTAAGATGACGACAGCTTTAACAATCATCTGGTAGTTTGACGAAATACCTAATAAGTTTAATCCATTGTTTAAGAAACCAAGGATAAGCGCACCAATCAATGTTCCGACGATACGCCCCTTACCACCAGCAAGGCTGGTACCACCAAGTACAACCGCAGCGATAGCATCAAGTTCATACCCATTACCTGCCATTGGCTGAGCTGATGATAAACGTGCAACTTCAATGACACTCGCCAATGCCGCTAGCAGTCCACATAAGGCATAAACCACTATTTTAATGCGGTCGACATTAATACCAGAAAGACGGGTAGCCGCTTCATTCCCACCAAGTGCGTAGATGTAACGACCAAGGCGAGTATGGTGCAACATATACCATGCCGCAGCAAAAACGATGATCATTAACCAGACTGGGGTAGGAATACCAAATGGGCGGCCAATACCAAACCAACCAAATAAGTCTGCGTTATCACTAAATCCTGTATTGATAGGGCTGCCGTCTGTGTAAACTCGTGTCACACCACGCAGTAGTAGCATCATGACTAAAGTCGCAATGAAAGCTTGGACTTTTCCTTTTGCAACAATCACTCCTGTACATGCACCGATAGCAGCACCAAGTGCTAGTGCTCCCGCAACAGCCACTAATGCGTTAACTTCCGCTCCAACCATTGAGGCCGCAACCGCTCCCGTTAAGGCCAATAAGGACCCAACAGAAAGGTCGATTCCTGACGTTAAGATAACTAATGTCATCCCAACCGCCATAATGGCGTTGACGGAGGTTTGTTGTAATATATTGAATAGGTTATTAACCGTAAAAAAATTCGGGCTTAATGTTGATACGATTGCAATCAAAACTAATAGTGCGATTAATGATTTTTGCTCCATCAGCCATGCTTTGCTGAACCAGCGTTTTGATGATGCGGTAGTTGAACTCATACTGATAACTCCTGAACTGAGCCATAATTTTTACCCACTGCGGCAGCCATTAAGGCTTCCTGAGTCGCGTCTTTGGCTGAAAATTCGCCGCTGATATGACCTTCGTGCATCACCAAAATGCGGTCACTCATTCCTATTACTTCAGGCATTTCTGAAGAAACTAAAATGATACTCAGCCCTTCTTTTTTAAACTGGTTAATTAGTTGATAGATTTCTTTTTTAGCACCAACGTCTACACCACGAGTTGGCTCATCGAGGATCAGTACTTTTGGTCTTGTCATCAAACCGCGCGCAATGGCCACTTTTTGCTGGTTTCCACCAGAAAGATTACCAATTATTTGGTCCATAGACGGGGTTTTAATATTGAATAATCGTATGAAATCGCTAACGGTTTGCTGCTCTTCACCATGCTTGAGGCTTCCCCCCGCACGACTGAAATAACGTAATGCCGTCAATGACATATTTTCTTTCACTGACATGCCTAATACTAATCCATCACGTTTACGGTCTTCTGAAATATAAACAATGCCACTGTTTAAGCCATCTTGTGGTGTTTTCAGTGTTACGGGTTTGCCTTCCAGTTTTATCGTGCCTGATTTTTTTGTCGCCGCGCCGTAGATGATTTTCATCAACTCTGTACGCCCCGCGCCCATCAAACCAGATACACCTAAAATTTCCCCACTCTTCAGGGTGAAATTGGCATTTGTTACACCTGGTCCAGATACATCTTCAAGCTGCAGCCTAATTTTTCCAGTTTCTACCTCAACCCTTGGATATTGGTCTTCAAGTTTACGACCAACCATCATTTCAATGAGTTTTTCTTCTTCTAATTCACTCACGGGTTTCTCACCAATAAACTGGCCATCGCGAAACACCGTTACATCGTCGCAAATTTCAAAAATTTCTTTTAAACGATGAGAAATATAAACAATGCCACAGCCTTGAGCTTTTAAGTCTTCGATAACTCTAAATAAGGATTCTGTTTCCGTGTCCGTTAGCGCATCAGTGGGTTCATCCATGATAATCACTTGTGATTGGAAGCTAAGGACTTTGGCGATTTCCACCATTTGTTGTTCGCCAATAGAAAGCTCTGCAATAGTTTGATGGCTATCATAATCAAGGTTAAGCCGTTTAAGCAGTTTGTCAGACTCACTGAACATTTTTTTCCAGTTAATTTTGCCAAATGCATTAACATACTCTCGGCCTAGAAAAATATTTTCAGCGATGGTTAATTCAGGGATCAGGTTGAGTTCTTGGTGGATAATCCCAATACCCGCCTCTTGGGAACTTTTGGGCCCATTGAACGCCACCTCTTTGCCTAAATAGCGGATTTGCCCGGCATCTTTTTTATAAATACCTGTCAGCACTTTCATCATGGTTGATTTGCCAGCCCCATTTTCCCCCACCAGCGCCATGACTTTCCCTGGATAGACATTCAATGTCGCACCACTGAGGGCTTTTACCCCTGGAAATGATTTATCAATCCCGATAAGTTCTAATAAAGGTTGCATAGTCACCTCAGAAAGTCACACCAGAACAAAGAATAACGTTAGCGAACGGTGAACATTCCCCTGTTCGGATCACCGCTTTACTGTCATGAGTCAGTTGTTTAAAACGTTCATGACTGCAATAAATAATTTCAATCGTATTGTTTTGAGTGACTTCTAACTGTTGTAAGTGAGCCAAAATAGCAGCTTCCATTTGTGGGTTAATGGTGCTGATTTCCTCTGCTAGAATGACTTTTTCAACTTGCATCTCTTGGGTGATGACACTTAAAACTGACATGAAATCTGGTAAGCCTTGCGTAATGGCTAAATCAATACGTTCCGTTCCTTGATAAATGGGTAAACCTGCATCAGCAAGCGTTATTTGGTCTGTATGACCTAATCTTGCGATTACAGAGGTAACGTTGGCATTAAGTAAAACACCCTTTTTCATTTTTCACCGCCATTCCAGTAAGCGAAACGTTTCGCTCATGTAATAATAGTAAAGATAAGTCACAACTCAATATTGATGATTAATATTTGTGATCAATATCGAAACGTTTCGTTCGTGTTGAGAAAGTTTAAAAAAAATAACTTATTGAATCACTTATAGCTGAATCGTTTTTTCTGATTTCTTGGGGCATATCAAAGAAAAATGGAAAAATAGGTCGCAGTATGTAATAAAAGAAATTGATAGTTTTAATATCAACGCTTCTATAATAAAAGGAATGAATATGCAGCTTGCTGAACGAATAGCCCAATTAAGCAATTACCTTGAAAGCGGTTTATATGAACGCCAGCAAGCTATTCGTTTGTGCTTATTAGCCACATTAAGCGGTGAAAGCGTATTTCTATTAGGCCCTCCAGGTATTGCCAAAAGCTTAATTGCACGAAGAATGAAATATGCTTTTCGTCACGCAAACGCTTTTGAATACTTAATGACGCGATTTTCAACACCGGAAGAAATCTTTGGTCCTCTTTCAATACAGGCGCTAAAAGATGAAGGACGATATGAACGTTTAACCAAAGGTTATTTACCAGACGCTGAAGTCGTATTTCTTGATGAAATATGGAAAGCGGGCCCAGCCATTTTAAATACCTTATTAACGGCGGTTAATGAGCGCAAGTTCCGTAATGGTGATGAAGAAAAATCCATCCCTATGCGATTATTAGTAACTGCATCAAATGAATTACCCGATGCAGATAATAGCCTCGAGGCGCTATTTGACAGAATGCTAGTACGTATTTGGCTGGATAAAGTGCAAGAGAAACAAAATTTTCGCGCACTGTTAACAGGAAAATCATCGCTGAATGAATCTCAAATGCCAGAGCATTTAAAAATCAGTGATGAAGAGTACCAACAGTGGCAACAAGAAATTCCTAAAATTACGCTACCCGATCACTGTTTTGAACTTATTTACCAATTACGCCAGCAGTTAGATGCTACAGATAAACAACTTTATGTTTCCGATAGGCGCTGGAAAAAAGCAGTTTACCTATTACAAGCAAGTGCTTTCTTTAATGGTCGCAACAGCGTATCTCCTCTAGATCTTGTGTTATTAAAGGATTGTCTGTGGCATGACATGCAATCGATGAATACTTTACCGCAACTATTGCAGTCATTATTACAAGAAGATGGCTGGCAACAGAGAAAGTTAACTCGCGAAATAGAGCAAATTTATCAGCAATGGATGTCATCGACCCAAGACCAAAACAACCAAGATGCATTTAAAGTCAATAAAAACAATGCGATGTTTGCTCGTAAAGCGTCTTACGTATTGCCCGAAAATATCAGTGACGGTCGAATTACCCTGTTTTTACATCGTCCACTTCAACTGCATAATATGAAAGTTACCTTTGTAACAACTGATAAAAAGTCACTAATAACCTTCTTAAATAAAGGAACGACACTGTCCGCTCATCTAAATGGGATTGGTTTTGCGCAAGACATTGCTGCTGAGGTAAATAATTTAAACCAGATACAGTTATTAGATGTAAGTCATCAATCATCTACTTTATATATTCAAGATAAAACCTCGTCACTTGCGCCAAATACAAATAACCAAGAGTGGCTAGACAAGCTAGATAAAATTCAAGGTGAGATTCAAGCCGCACGCTATCAGTTTGAAAAACAGCAGCCCAACTTATTTATTGAACCACACTGGCTTGCGGATATTGAACAAAGTTTTATAAAGCTCACTGAAAAGCTAAACCAATTACGTAACCAAATCACGGGTAAAGTGGCCGAATAGCGATGATGAGTTTAGCCACATTAGAAATGCTGCTTTCGGTTAATGAAGGCCAATTAATTGAAGAGATAATTATATCTTTGCTAGCAACTCCTCAATTGGCGGTATTTTTTGAAAAACATCCTCGATTAAAAAAAGCTTTACTCAAAGATTTATCGGGTTGGAAAAAGGATCTCAAACAGCGTATGCAAGATGCGCTTGTTCCCGCACAACTTTCAGAAGAATTTGAACTTTATCGTCAGTCCCTTGGGATTTCGACAGATGCCTTTTTTATCCGATTACCTAATGTCATCGCAAAACTTCACCAACTGGATTCCCCTTTTTACCGTGAGGCATATCAGCTACAGAGTGGGAAAATAGAAAACCGCAGTGCAAGGCAATCACTGTTTGTTCAAAGATGGCGTATTAGCTTAATTTTACAAGTTACAACACTACATAAAGAGCTACTAGAACAGGAAAAAGAACAATTATTGGCAGAATTACAACGCCGACTGGCTCTAAGTGGTAATTTAGAAGATATTCTTGGCGAAAATGATCGTGCTGCTGGCCGGCTGTGGGATTTAACCAAAGGTGTGAACATGACTTCCGCTTATAATGACCAATTATTAAGCCGATACAGTGAATTTTTACGTCAGCAGCCTGAATTAGAAAAAATAGCCCAATTATTAGGCCGTAGCCAATCCGCTCAATCCATTCCTGATGATAGTGTTTTTCTTGAACCAATGACTATCATGGAAAAAGTGCCAGAAACGGTTCCTGAGCAAGTTAATGGCTTAAATCAGAGTGATGATATTTTACGGTTATTACCTGCAGAACTCGCTATGTTAGGCCTTGAAGATATTGAATTTGAGTTCTATCGAAAATTACTCGAAAAACAGCTTCTAACTTATCGGTTACAAGGAGATAGCTGGCAAGAAAGAAAAGTTCTGCGCTCTATTACCCACCACCATAATGAAGAACAGCCAAGAGGACCATTTGTTGTATGTATTGATACATCGGGTTCGATGGGCGGTTTAAATGAACGCTGCGCCAAAGCATTTTGCCTCGCGCTAATGAAAATTGCGCTGGCGGATAACCGCTCATGCCATGTGATGTTATTTTCCACAGAAATTGTGCATTACGATTTACTTTCTATTGATGGCTTAGAGCAATGTATTCGTTTTTTACATCAAACATTTAAAGGTGGGACTGACCTTGCGGCTTGTTTGCAAGAAACCGCAATAAAATTGGAATCAAAACAGTGGATTGATGCAGATGCCGTGGTGATTTCTGATTTTGTTGCTCAGCGTTTACCGGATGAGTTAATTCAGAAAATAAAGATTATGCAGAAGAAAGGTAAATACCGCTTCCATGCGGTATCTGTATCAAATTATGGGAAACCCAGTATCATGAAGATCTTTGACCATATTTGGCGTTTTGATACTGGGTTAAAAAGCAGGCTGTTACGCCGCTTTAGCCGCTAATTACAGCATACCTTCAACGGATTCTTGCATTTCAGCACCCCATACACCACATTGCACTTGGCCAATGTGTTGGCGTTGAAGAAGTAGCATAACTAAGCGAGACTGGCCAATACCACCACCGATAGTTTGTGGCATTTCACCTTTCACTAACGCTTGGTGCCACTCTAATTCCATACGTTTTTCATCGCCAGTTAAACTTAATTGACGAGTTAAACACTCAGGACTTACGCGAATTCCCATTGAAGAAAGCTCAAATGCGTCCTGTAAAACAGGGTTCCACACAATGATGTCGCCGTTCAAACCACAAAAACCGTCTTCATTTTTTGTTGTCCAGTCATCGTAGTCTGGCGCACGAACATCATGTGATTCACCGCTAGATAGCTTACCACCGATACCAATTAAGAATACTGCACCTAATTCTTTTGCGATTGCGCGTTCACGCCCTTTCGCATCTAAATCAGGGTAGCGCTGTAACAACTCTTCACTGTGAATAAAGTGGATTTGGTCAGGCAGGAACGGTGCCAACCCAAATTCTTTACTTACGGCAGCTTCTGTTTCTTTTATTGCCTTATAGATTTTACCCACTGTCTGCTTCAGATAAGGAAGTGTACGTTCCTCATCTGCCATCACTTTTTCCCAATCCCACTGATCAACATAAACGGAGTGGATTGGGGTTAAGCGATCTTCGTCCGGACGCAACGCTTTCATATGAGTGTATAAACCTTGGCCTTTACTAAAACCGAAACGCCCTAAGGTTTTACGTTTCCATTTAGCCAAAGAATGAACCACTTCAAAGGTTGCACCTGGAATTGATTTCACTTTCACTTGAACGGCTTTTTCGCTGCCAGATAAGTTGTCTTGAGTACCATCACCTAAGCGGCTTAGGATTGGCCCTTGAACTTCAATTAACCCTAATTCTTTTTCAAGTAAACGTGAGAAATATGATTTCACAAAACTAATTTGTTGCTGATGTTCGATAAATGACTTGTCCATAATTTATTCCCATAATTTGTTAGCTGTATTAGCTGATGTATAGATTAAGCAACAAAATGAGGTATAAATTCAATATCCATCATTAAAAAAAGCCTTTACTGTTTATTTTGAATAAAAAAATAGGTATAAAAATGAATAATCGTTAAAATAGAGGTGAAATAATGCCGGAAAATTATCAAATCGATAATCTCGATCGTGACATACTTCACGAATTAATGGGAAATGCACGTACACCGTATGCTGAATTAGCCAAAAAATTCGCTGTTAGTCCCGGGACAATTCATGTCCGTGTCGAAAAAATGAAACAAGCAGGAATTATTAAAGGCACACGTATTGATATAAACCCAAAACAATTAGGGTTCGATGTTTGCTGCTTTATTGGCATTATTTTAAAAAGTGCAAAAGATTACCCAACCGCACTAAAAAAATTAGATGCCTTAGAAGAAGTTGTCGAGGTGTACTATACAACAGGGCAATACAGCATTTTTATTAAAGTAATGTGCCGTTCTATCGATTCTTTACAAGACGTACTTATCAACAAAATTCAGACCATTGATGAGATACAATCCACAGAAACACTGATCTCCTTACAAAACCCGATCTTACGAACAATCAATCCGTAGAAAAAAAATGATATAACCACATTATCCACAGGTAGATCCCAGCTCATTCACAGCGTACAATAGCGCCCTATTATTGTGAAAGAGAATCACCATGACAAAAGTAACCTTAATAAGTGGCAGTACAATGGGCAGTGCGGAGTATGTTGCCGAGCACATGGCTGAGATTTTAGAAGAACTCGGTCATGAAACCGAAATTCAACATGGCCCGGAGCTTGATGACTTAACACTTGAAGGCATATGGCTGGTGGTGAGCTCAACACATGGTGCAGGTGATCTCCCTGAAAATATTCAACCTCTTTTTGATTCAATAGAAGAAAGTGCTCCTGATCTAAGCCAAGTTCAATTTGGCTCGGTAGGGATCGGTAGCTCTGAATATGACACTTTTTGTGGTGCGATCCATAAAATAGATGACTTGTTAACCAAGCAAGGGGCTAAAAGGATCGGTGAATGTTTGGAAATTGATGTCCAACAACACGAAATACCCGAAGATCCCGCAGGGGAATGGGTTAAAATTTGGGCAAACGGACTCTAATTTGATTAAAATAACAGCAATCAACTGTGGATAACTCAGGGAAGATCCCGGTATTAACCCGTAGTTATCCAGAGTATAAGTTTTAGGCTCCCCATGCCCTGTGTATAAGTACCCTTTTTGATCCCAGCTTATACGCAAATGGATCACGGATCATTCACAGTATATGACCCTTTACACTTTTATGATCTTTAAAGTGAAAATCCACTTATCCACAGAAACGAGTGATCCTAATAAAAGATCTAATAAAGAGATCTTTAAATAAAAAGATCTTTATATTATATAGGGGAGAAACCTAAAGCTTGGTCTCTTCCTCAAACTTGAGTAGAATTCTCTCCTCAAATGCACAATCCGCATTTTCTAACGTTTAAGGTCCACACATGTTTTATCCAGAGCAATTTGACGTCATCGTAATTGGTGGTGGTCATGCCGGTACTGAAGCAGCAATGGCAGCTGCACGTATGGGGCGTCAAACCCTATTACTGACTCACAATATTGATACATTGGGCCAGATGTCTTGCAACCCAGCCATCGGTGGGATCGGTAAGGGGCATCTGGTTAGAGAAATTGATGCCCTTGGTGGTCTAATGGCCACAGCAACAGACAAAGCAGGTATTCAATTTAGAACATTAAATGCCAGCAAAGGGCCTGCAGTTCGTGCAACCCGAGCACAAGCTGACCGTGTTCTTTATCGCCAAGCTGTCAGAATGGCTTTAGAAAATCAGCCTAATTTGATGATTTTCCAACAACCTGTAGAAGACTTAATTGTTGAAAACAATCGAGTTACAGGGGCTATTACTCGCATGGGCTTAAAATTTAAAGCCAAAGCGGTAGTCTTAACCGTTGGTACTTTCCTTGATGGCAAAATTCATATAGGTTTAGAAAATTACAGTGGTGGTCGTGCAGGTGATCCCCCTTCAATTTCACTTTCTCAACGTTTGAGAGAATTGCCTTTACGTGTTAATCGTTTAAAAACAGGAACGCCACCACGTATTGATGCAAGAACTATTGATTTCAGTCAGTTAGCTCAACAGCTAGGTGACGACCCAATGCCGGTATTTTCATTTTTAGGTTCACAAGATCAACATCCACAGCAGATGCCTTGTCATATCACCTATACCAATGAAAAAACCCATGAAGTGATCAGAAATAACTTGGATCGTAGCCCTATGTATGCAGGGGTTATTGAAGGGATCGGCCCACGTTATTGCCCTTCGATCGAAGATAAAGTTATGCGTTTTGCCGATAAAGACTCACATCAGATCTTCTTAGAGCCAGAAGGCTTAACAAGCAATGAAATTTACCCTAACGGGATATCCACCAGCTTACCATTTGATGTTCAAATGCAAATTGTTCATTCCATGAAAGGAATGGAAAATGCAAGGATCATTCGTCCTGGTTATGCTATTGAATATGATTTCTTTGACCCTAGAGATCTAAAACAAACGCTTGAAAGTAAATTTATTGATGGCTTATTTTTTGCTGGCCAAATTAACGGTACAACAGGTTATGAAGAAGCAGGGGCCCAAGGACTACTAGCCGGCCTTAATGCTGCACAACATGCCTTTGGTTTAGAAGGTTGGTTCCCTCGTCGTGACCAAGCTTATATTGGTGTTCTCGTTGACGACCTTTGTACTTTAGGGACAAAAGAACCTTACCGTATGTTTACCTCACGTGCTGAATACCGTTTGATGCTTCGTGAAGACAATGCAGATTTACGTCTGACAGAAAAAGGCCGAGAGTTAGGTTTAGTTGATGATGTTCGCTGGGCGCATTTTAATAACAAAGTCGAATTGATTGAAAAAGAGCGTCAGCGCTTAAAAGATATCTGGGTTCATCCTAAATCGGATAACCACACAGAAATAGATGGAATTTTAATCGTTCCATTATCTAAAGAAGCAAATGGGGAAGATTTACTCCGTCGCCCAGAAATGACTTATAAAATGTTAACTTCACTCAACCTTTTTGCACCGGGTATTGATGATCCTCAAGCTGCGGATCAAGTGGAAATCCAAGTTAAATACGAAGGGTATATTGCTCGTCAAAAAGAAGAAATTGAAAGACAACTGCGTAATGAAAATACCTTGTTGCCTGTTGACCTTGATTACAAACAAGTCAAAGGGTTGTCTAACGAAGTGATGGCGAAACTAAACGATCATAAACCAACATCTATTGGTCAAGCATCACGAATTTCAGGGATCACGCCTGCTGCAATCTCTATTTTACTTGTTTGGCTGAAAAAACAAGGCATGCTACGCCGGAGCGCTTAACGTGGATTTATTATCGAAACTTAATCAATTGCTAGTAAAAACCGATATCGACTTAACGGAAAAGCAAAAACAGCAGTTAGTTGATTATGTTGGGTTATTAGCGAAATGGAATAAAGCCTATAACCTGACATCGGTACGTGACCCACAGCAGATGTTAATCCGCCATATCATGGATAGCATAGTGGTGAACGATCAACTCAACGGAACAAAATTTATTGATGTAGGAACCGGTCCTGGTTTGCCTGGTGTTCCTTTAGCAATTGTTCGACCTGATTCCCATTTTGTTTTACTGGACAGCTTAGGGAAGCGCATACGCTTTCTAAAACAGGTTCAACATGAGTTAGGGCTAACTAATATTGAGCCTGTTCAATCACGTGTTGAAGAATATCCAGTTGAAGATGGTTTTGATGGTGTGATTAGCCGCGCATTTGCTTCGCTGAATGATATGTTGAGTTGGTGCCATCATTTACCTTCATCTGAAGGGCGCTTTTATGCACTTAAAGGTGTCATTCGTGATGATGAAATGGTGCTACCAGAAGGTTTTGTGATTGAATCTATTACAGAGCTTGAAGTACCTGAACTTGATGAGCAGCGCCATTTAGTTAAAGTTTCTATAAAATAAAGTTGCTTTCTGTCAAAATATTTTGTCTTTTAGAGCGATAGTCGGTGTGTTAAAAAGCACCGGCTATTTTTATTTTTAGCTAAAGAATAAATACTTATATTTCACGTGTTATTTACATGGAAATAACGAATAAGTTTCAAAAATAAAGTGTTGATAGAAAAAATGCTGGCTAATTGGCAATTTTTACTTAATCGATTTAGCTAGGTAAATAGTTAACAGTGAAATATTTGATTTATCACGTTTAAATTTAACTTAAAAAACTAATTATTTAATTGTTTGATTTACAGATTAAATCTATTTTTTGTTGTCAGTAAAGTTGAAAGAATAAATAAAGAGGATAAAGTCAAATGTGATATTTATCACATTAATGTGAATATGTGCAGCAATTCATTAACTATTTATTAATTATTACAGCGACAATTCTGCGCCAACTCGAAAAAATTAAATATTTATTCACCTTTTCGCTACTTACTGATTGAATTCATTTCGCCTGCCCGTATAATTTGCACGTTTTTGTCTCTTGACACATTTACGCAAAGGCAGTTTTATACAACACTTAGCGTTTCTGAGGCTGAGAAGAGCTGGGAGTAAACAAAAAGTTATGTCTGTATCCCTTTATGACAACAAACACGCTGCAAAGCAGTTGTCTGTTCAGTTTATAACTTTAGTGATCCTCAGTGGGGCTTTCTGTGCAAATAGTATAGAATGGGGGGCCTCTGCTCTTGCTGGTGGGTTAGCATGCTGGTTACCAAATATCGTATTTATGCTGCTAGCACAATTTCAGAAAGCAAAAGGAGAGGATGAACCTGTCCGCATTGCCTGGTTCTTAGCATTAGGAGCAGGGCTAAAGGTTGTTACAACTATCGCTGTCTTAGTTGTTGCTTTCGGTGTGTTCAAAGCGTCATTAACACCACTGGGTTTGACCTATTTAGCGGTGCTAATTGTTCAGATTGTTGCACCAGCCGTTTTTAAACGGTAAGTATTTTTAAACTACAAAAGGGTAAGAGGCATCATGTCTGCATCAGGAGAAGTGATGACTACAGAGGATTACATAGGCCACCATCTGAAAAACCTTCAGTTGGACCTGAGTACCTTTAAGTTGGTCGATCCCCACGCTAGTCCAACATTTTGGACGTTGAACATTGACTCGCTTTTTTTCTCGGTAGTTCTCGGGGCTCTGTTCCTGTGGCTATTTAGAAGAGTTGCAGCCAATGCGACTAGTGGCGTACCCGGTAAGTTACAGACTGCAATAGAACTGATCATTGGTTTCGTTGATAACTCAGTCCGTGATATGTATCACGGCAAGAGCAAAGTTATTGCTCCTTTAGCATTAACGGTGTTCGTCTGGGTATTCTTAATGAACCTAATGGATTTACTCCCAATTGATTTCCTTCCGTATATTGCTGAGCATTATCTCGGGTTACCTGCATTACGTGCAGTACCAACCGCAGATGTTAGTGTCACATTATCGATGGCTATTGGTGTGTTTATCCTAATCCTCTTCTACAGCATCAAAATGAAAGGAATTGGCGGATTTACAAAAGAGCTCACAATGCAGCCTTTTAACCATCCTGTCTTCATTCCAGTCAACTTGATTCTTGAAGGGGTAAGCCTGCTGTCAAAACCTGTATCACTCGGTCTGCGACTGTTTGGTAACATGTATGCAGGTGAATTGATCTTTATTCTTATCGCGGCTCTGCTTCCGTGGTGGTCACAGTGGTTGTTAAGCCTACCTTGGGCTATCTTCCACATACTGATTATTACGCTACAAGCCTTTATTTTTATGGTTCTGACGGTTGTTTATCTGTCGATGGCATCTGAAGAACACTAATTTAATTTTATCAATAATTGTATTAACTGAAACAAACTGGAGACTGTCATGGAAAACCTGAGTATGGATCTGCTGTACATGGCTGCCGCTGTGATGATGGGCTTAGCGGCGATCGGTGCTGCGATCGGTATCGGCATCCTAGGTGGTAAATTTTTAGAAGGTGCTGCTCGTCAGCCAGATTTAATTCCTCTGCTGCGTACACAGTTCTTTATCGTAATGGGTCTGGTCGATGCTATTCCGATGATTGCTGTTGGTCTGGGCTTGTATGTAATGTTCGCTGTTGCCTAATTAACGTTACGGAACACTGTAAGAACATTAATTCACTAATGAATATGAGGTATTGTCTGTGAATCTAAATGCAACAATCCTCGGCCAGGCTATCGCGTTTGTCCTGTTTGTTTGGTTCTGTATGAAGTATGTATGGCCACCGATTATGGCGGCCATTGAAAAACGTCAAAAAGAAATTGCTGACGGTTTATCTTCCGCAGAACGTGCTAAAAAGAACCTGGAACTGGCGCAAACCGACGCAACCGACCGACTGAAAAAAGCGAAAGCTGAAGCACAAGTCATCATTGAACAAGCGAATAAACAGCGCGTTCAAATGATTGATGAAGCAAAAGCAGAAGCGGAAGCAGAACGTGCAAAAATCGTCGCGCAAGCGCAAGCTGAAATTGATGCTGAGCGCAAACGTGCACGTGAAGAGTTACGTAAACAGGTTGCGATGCTTGCTATCGCAGGTGCCGAGAAGATCATCGAACGTTCCGTGGATGAAGCTGCTAACAGCGACATCGTTGATAAACTAGTCGCTGAACTGTAAGGAGGGAGGGGCATGTCTGAAATTGCTACTGTAGCTCGCCCCTACGCCAAAGCAGCTTTTGACTTTGCTGTGGAAAACCAAGCTGTTGCTAAATGGCAGGAAATGCTAGCCTTCACCGCTGAGGTGACGCGCAATGAACAGGTTGGAGAGCTGCTTTCTGGTTCTATTGCACCAGAAACATTAGCTAAAACGTTTATCTCTGTTTGTGGAGATGAAATTGACGAGCATGTTCAGAATCTGATTCGTGTTATGGCGGATAACGGGCGTTTAACGACGCTACCAGAAGTGTTAACGCAATTTATCCAATTGCGTGATTCTCTGGAATCAACTATTGAAGTTGATGTAATTTCTGCCAACGAACTGAGTGAACAGCAGTCAGCTAAAATTTCTGCAGCGATGGAAAAACGTCTGTCACGCAAAGTTAAGCTGAATTGCAAAATTGATAAGTCTGTTATTGCTGGAGTGATCATTCGTGCTGGAGACCTCGTTATTGACGGGAGTATCCGCGGTCGCTTAGAGCGTTTAACTGACGTCTTGCAGTCTTAAGGGGACTGGAGCATATGCAACTGAATTCCACCGAAATCAGCGAACTGATCAAACAGCGTATTGCTCAGTTCGATGTTGTGAGTGAAGCTCACAATGAAGGTACGATTGTATCCGTTAATGACGGTATTATTCGTATTCACGGTTTAGCCGAAGTCATGCAGGGTGAAATGATCGCGCTGCCTGGCAACCGTTACGCTATCGCACTGAACTTAGAGCGTGACTCTGTTGGTGCGGTCGTCATGGGTCCTTATGCCGACTTGGCAGAAGGCATGAAAGTTAAATGTACTGGTCGTATTCTTGAAGTTCCAGTAGGCCGTGGCCTGCTAGGACGTGTTGTGAATACACTGGGTCAACCAATTGATGGTAAAGGTCCTGTTGATAACGATGGCTTCTCTCCTGTAGAAGTTATTGCTCCAGGTGTTATCGACCGTCAATCTGTTGATCAACCAGTTCAAACTGGTTATAAATCAGTCGATGCCATGATTCCAATCGGTCGTGGTCAGCGTGAGCTTGTTATCGGTGACCGTCAAACAGGTAAAACTGCTTTGGCAATCGATGCAATCATCAACCAACGCGACTCAGGCATCAAATGTGTGTACGTAGCTATCGGCCAGAAAGCGTCTACCGTTTCTAACGTAGTTCGTAAACTGGAAGAGCACGGCGCACTGCAAAATACTATCGTTGTTGTTGCTACAGCATCTGAATCAGCTGCTCTGCAATACTTAGCACCATATGCTGGTTGCGCGATGGGTGAATATTTCCGTGACCGCGGTGAAGATGCACTTATTGTATACGATGACCTGTCTAAACAGGCTGTTGCGTACCGTCAAATCTCACTGTTGCTGCGTCGTCCACCAGGACGTGAAGCTTACCCAGGTGACGTTTTCTATCTGCACTCACGTTTACTTGAGCGTGCTGCTCGCGTTAACGCTGAATACGTAGAAAACTTTACTAAAGGTGAAGTTAAAGGCAAAACAGGTTCATTGACAGCTCTGCCTATCATTGAAACCCAAGCTGGTGACGTTTCTGCATTCGTACCAACAAACGTAATTTCGATTACAGATGGTCAGATCTTCCTGGAATCTAACCTGTTTAACTCTGGTATTCGTCCAGCGGTTAACCCAGGTATTTCAGTATCTCGTGTTGGTGGTGCTGCTCAGACTAAAATTATCAAGAAACTGTCTGGTGGTATCCGTACCGCACTTGCTCAGTATCGTGAACTGGCAGCGTTTGCTCAGTTTGCTTCCGACCTCGATGACGCGACTCGTAAACAGTTAAGTCATGGTCAGAAAGTAACTGAACTGCTGAAACAGAAACAGTACGCACCTATGTCAGTAGCAGAGCAGGCACTGTCTCTGTTCGCGGCAGAACGTGGGTTCTTGGATGATGTTGAGTTAGCGAAAATTGGTGCGTTTGAAGCTGCTTTAGTTTCTTTTGCACAGCGCGAGCATGCTGACCTTATGAACGAAATTGGCCCGGCTGGTAGCTATAACGATGATATCGAAGGCAAGTTGAAAAAACTGCTCGAATCATTTAAAGCAACTCAGTCCTGGTAATACTATTCGGCCCAGTTCTTAGGGCCGTCTGGTTAATAAGGAGAAGCAGAAATGGCCGGCGCAAAAGAGATACGTTCCAAGATCGGAAGTGTACAAAATACACAAAAGATCACTAAAGCGATGGAAATGGTCGCTGCGTCCAAAATGCGTAAAACGCAGGAACGCATGGCGGCCAGCCGTCCTTATGCAGAAACCATGCGCAGTGTGATTGGTCACCTAGCGTTAGGTAATCTGGAATATAAACACCCATATCTCGAAGAGCGTGAAGTTAAGCGTGTCGGGTATCTGGTTGTTTCAACAGACCGTGGTCTGTGTGGTGGCTTGAACATTAACTTGTTCAAAAAACTGTTAGCAGATATGAAGTTATGGTCTGAGAAAAACGTTCAGGTTGATTTGGCTTTAATCGGTTCTAAAGCGGTATCATTCTTCGGTTCTGTGGGCGGTAATGTCGTGACTCAAGTTACCGGAATGGGGGATAACCCAACGCTTTCGGACTTGATTGGTCCAGTTAACACTATGCTACAAGCCTATGATGAAGGGCGTTTGGATAAACTGTATGTGGTGACGAATAAGTTCATCAATACAATGTCTCAGGAGCCAACTATTCTTCAATTGTTACCATTGCCTGCAAGTGATGATGAAACACTGAAGAAGAAGTCTTGGGATTACATTTACGAACCCGATCCTAAGGCGTTGCTGGATACCCTGCTACGTCGTTATATCGAGTCGCAGGTTTATCAGGGCGTCGTTGAAAACCTGGCTAGTGAGCAGGCCGCACGAATGGTAGCGATGAAAGCCGCTACTGATAATGGTGGAAACCTGATCAAAGAGTTACAGTTGGTTTACAACAAAGCTCGTCAGGCCAGCATTACTCAGGAGCTTACCGAAATCGTTTCGGGTGCTTCCGCGGTTTAACAGCTAGGTTTACGAATTACGTAGAGGATTCAAGATGGCTACTGGAAAGATTATCCAGGTAATCGGCGCCGTTGTGGACGTCGAGTTCCCTCAAGATGACGTACCAAAAGTGTACGACGCTCTTGAGGTTGTTAACGGTAAAGAAAAACTGGTGTTGGAAGTTCAGCAACAGTTAGGCGGTGGTGTTGTCCGTTGTATCGCAATGGGTACATCAGATGGCCTGAGCCGTGGTTTAGAAGTTGTAAACTTAGAGCACCCAATTGAAGTACCAGTAGGTAAAGCAACTTTAGGACGTATCATGAACGTTCTGGGTCAACCTATTGATATGAAAGGTGATATCGGCGAAGAAGAGCGCTGGTCAATTCACCGTGCTGCACCTAGCTATGAAGAATTAGCTAACTCAACAGAACTGCTGGAAACCGGTATCAAAGTAATGGACTTAATCTGTCCATTCGCGAAAGGTGGTAAAGTTGGTCTGTTCGGTGGTGCGGGTGTTGGTAAAACAGTAAACATGATGGAACTGATCCGTAACATCGCGATTGAGCACTCAGGTTACTCAGTATTCGCAGGTGTTGGTGAGCGTACTCGTGAAGGGAACGACTTCTATCATGAAATGACCGACTCAAACGTTTTGGATAAAGTATCACTGGTTTATGGCCAGATGAACGAGCCACCAGGAAACCGTCTGCGCGTTGCGTTGACTGGTCTGACTATGGCTGAAAAATTCCGTGACGAAGGTCGTGACGTACTGCTGTTCGTTGACAATATCTATCGTTATACACTGGCAGGTACTGAAGTATCAGCACTGTTAGGCCGTATGCCTTCAGCGGTAGGTTATCAGCCAACGCTGGCGGAAGAGATGGGTGTTCTGCAAGAACGTATTACCTCAACTCAAACAGGTTCTATCACTTCCGTTCAAGCGGTTTACGTTCCTGCGGATGACTTGACTGACCCATCACCAGCAACCACCTTTGCTCACTTAGACGCAACGGTAGTTCTGAGCCGTCAAATCGCATCACTGGGTATTTACCCTGCGGTTGACCCTCTGGATTCTACTAGCCGTCAACTTGACCCACTGGTTGTTGGTCAAGAGCACTATGATGTTGCTCGTGGCGTTCAGTCTATTCTGCAACGTTACCAAGAACTGAAAGATATCATTGCAATCCTGGGTATGGATGAACTGTCTGAAGAAGACAAACTGGTTGTTGCTCGTGCTCGTAAGATCCAGCGCTTCCTGTCTCAACCATTCTTCGTTGCTGAAGTATTTACCGGTTCACCAGGTAAGTTCGTTTCTCTTAAAGACACTATCCGTGGCTTCAGTGGGATCCTGAACGGTGATTACGACCACCTGCCAGAACAAGCGTTCTATATGGTTGGTACCATTGAAGAAGCTGTGGAAAAAGCGAAAAAGCTTTAATCCAGCTGACAGGAGGTTGATATGGTAGCTGCAATGACATACCACCTGACTGTAGTGAGTGCTGAAAAACAAATGTTTGAAGGCATGGTACAGAAAATTCAGGTGACAGGTAGTGAAGGTGAGCTGGGGATTTACCCGCAGCATACCCCGCTGCTGACTGCCATAAAACCGGGCATGGTACGTATTACCAAACAGTTTGGTGAAGAAGAGCTAATTTACCTCTCCGGCGGTATTTTAGAAGTACAACCAAATGGTGTTATCGTACTCGCTGATACAGCGATCCGTGGTAAAGATTTAGACGAAGCTCGTGCAGTGGAGTCTAAACGCAAAGCGGAAGAACACGTCCGTAAAGCTCACGGCGATGTTGATTATGCTCAGGCATCAGCAGAACTTGCAAAAGCAATAGCGAAACTTCGAGTTATCGAGTTAACTAAAAAGCTAATGTAATGATAGCGGTATAGTAAAAAAAGCCAGTTGGTTAAGTCTAACTGGCTTTTTTATTTGAGCGAAATATGTAGTAATTTATAAAGGAAATAGGTTTACTTTCATCCCTAAGTTGGAGTTTCAGGAAAAATGACTGTGCAAAGAAAAAGTGTCGTGATTTTAGCTGCCGGTAAAGGCACACGGATGTATTCAGAGCTACCTAAAGTTTTGCATTTGCTTGCAGGCAAACCAATGGTTCAGCATGTTATAGATACAGCAAAATCCATTGGTGCATCAGATATTCATCTGGTATACGGACATGGCGGTGATTTACTGAAAGAAAAACTAGGTGAGCAAAACCTCAATTGGGTATTGCAGGCGGAGCAACTCGGTACGGGCCATGCGATGCAACAAGCTGCCCCTAGCTTCCAAGATGATGAAGATATTGTCATGCTCTATGGTGACGTGCCGTTAATCGCTAAAGATACCTTGGACAGGCTGATTGAAGTCAAACCACAAGGTGGTATTGGCTTGCTGACGGTTATTTTAGATAACCCAACAGGGTATGGCCGTATCATTCGTGAAAATAATGAAGTTGTCGGTATTATTGAGCAAAAAGATGCGACTGAAGAGCAACGTAAAATCCAAGAGATTAACACTGGGATCATGGTTGCCAGTGGTAAAGATTTCAAACGTTGGTTGGCACAGCTGAACAACGATAACGCACAAGGCGAATACTATATTACTGATATTATTGCATTAGCACATAAAGAAGGTAATAAAATTGCAACCGTTCATCCTAAACATTTAAGTGAGATGGAAGGGGTGAATAACCGCCTACAGCTGGCTGCGTTAGAAAGAGTTTATCAGAAAGAACAAGCGGAAAAACTGTTATTAGCCGGTGTTATGTTGATTGACCCTGCACGTTTTGACCTGCGCGGAAATCTAACTCATGGTCGCGATATTATTATTGATACTAACGTGATTATCGAAGGTAACGTTACATTAGGGAATAACGTACATATTCAATCTGGCTGTATTTTGAAAGATTGTGTAATCGGTGATAACTCAGTGATTAGCCCGTATTCAGTCATAGAAAACTCTGAATTATCAGCTGAATGTACGATTGGTCCTTTTGCGCGTTTACGTCCAGGTGCTAAATTAGCAGCCAAAGCACACGTCGGTAATTTCGTCGAAATGAAAAATGCCTCTTTAGGTTTAGGTTCTAAAGCGGGTCATTTAAGTTACCTCGGAGATGCCCAAATTGGTGATAACGTGAATATTGGCGCAGGTACCATCACTTGTAATTATGATGGTGCCAATAAACATAAAACCATTATTGGTGATGATGTGTTTGTAGGGTCTGATACTCAGTTAGTTGCGCCAGTTTCTGTTGCCAAAGGTGCAACAATAGGCGCTGGCACGACGGTTACACGTGATGTGAATGAAGACGAACTTGTCGTTAGCCGTGTAAAACAAATGCATATTAAAAACTGGCAACGTCCAGTTAAGAAAAAATAAGTAAATATTGAGGAGAGGTAGCGTTATCTCACCTATTATAAAAAAGCTATTTAAATAGCAAAAATTAAAATAGCTACCCAAGGTAGCAATATAAAAATAATATCCCCATTTTCTACAAGGCTGGGGAGCAGTGAAAACTGTACAACAATTAGGTTGCGACAAATAAAGGTTTCTCAAGAAAGAAACCTTTTGTCTAGGAATCAAAAAAATATGTGTGGAATTGTAGGTGCTGTTGCACAACGTGATATTGCAGAAATTCTGTTAGAAGGTCTTCGTCGTCTTGAATATCGTGGTTATGACTCAGCGGGTATGGCTGTAGTTGATCACGAAGGTCATTTGCAACGCTTACGTGAAGTCGGCAAAGTGCAAATGTTAGCGGAAGAAGCGGAGAAAAACCCAGTATCGGGTGGAACGGGGATTGCACATACCCGTTGGGCGACTCATGGTATTCCAAGTGAACGTAATGCTCACCCACATACCTCTGGTTATATTGCTGTTGTTCATAACGGCATTATTGAAAACTATTTAGAACTGAAAGATGAACTGAAAAAACTCGGTTATGTCTTTAGTTCAGAAACTGACACTGAAGTCATTGCGCACCTTGTTCACCATGAGCAACAAAAGGGCGGTTCGCTGGTGGAAGTAGTTCAACGTGTTATCCCACAATTGCGCGGTGCTTACGGTACTGTGATTATGGATAGCCGTATTCCTGAATTATTAGTCGCCGCACGTTCTGGTAGCCCATTGGTTATTGGTTTAGGTGTGGGTGAAAACTTTTTAGCATCAGACCAATTAGCGCTGTTGCCTGTGACTCGTCGCTTTATTTACCTTGAAGAAGGGGATGTTGCCGAGGTCACTCGTCGTACTGTTCGTATTTTTGATAAAAGTGGTGAAGCGGTCGATCGCGAGCAAATTGAATCAAACGTTCAATATGATGCGGGCGATAAAGGCGTTTACCGTCATTACATGCAAAAAGAGATTTATGAACAGCCGATGGCGATTAAAAACACCCTTGAAGGGCGTTTTAGCAAAGATAATGGCATTGATTTAAGCGAGTTAGGTCCTCGTGCGAGTGAAATTTTATCTCAAGTTGAACATATCCAAATTGTAGCTTGCGGGACATCTTACAATGCTGGCATGGTTGCACGTTATTGGTTTGAGTCTTTGGCCGGTATTCCATGTGATGTGGAAATCGCTTCAGAGTATCGCTACCGTAACCCTGCGCACCGTAAAAATAGCTTAATGATTACGCTATCCCAATCAGGTGAAACCGCTGATACACTGGCAGCATTGCGTTTATCGAAAGAGTTAGGTTATTTGACCTCTTTAGCGGTATGTAACGTCGCAGGTTCTTCACTGGTACGTGAATCTGAATTTGCTTTGATGACCAAGGCAGGGGCAGAAATTGGTGTGGCATCCACTAAAGCATTTACCACACAGTTAACCGTCTTACTGATGTTAGTTGCGTATATGGGCCGCTTGAAAGGTGCTAATCCTGAGCTCGAAGAAAACATTTCTCACGCTCTACATGCGCTACCGGCTCGTATTGAAAGCATGTTATCGCAAGATAAAGTTATCGAGGCATTGGCAGAAGATTTCTCAGATAAACATCACGCATTGTTCTTAGGTCGCGGTGATCAGTTCCCTATTGCAGTTGAAGGGGCTCTGAAATTAAAAGAGATTTCTTACATTCACGCAGAAGCATATGCAGCGGGTGAGTTAAAGCACGGCCCATTAGCGTTAATTGATGCCGATATGCCTGTTATCATCGTTGCACCTAACAATGAGCTGTTAGAAAAACTGAAATCAAACATTGAGGAAGTCCGTGCGCGTGGTGGTTTGCTGTATGTATTCGCTGACCAAGATGCAGGCTTTGAAGCCAGTGAAAATATGAAAATTGTTTCGCTACCTCATGTTGAAGAACTGATCGCACCAATTTTCTACACTGTTCCTCTGCAACTGTTGTCTTATCACGTTGCATTAATTAAAGGCACAGACGTTGACCAACCACGTAACTTGGCGAAGTCGGTGACAGTTGAGTAACTCAGATGATTGAAATATAAATAAATCCGATTATGTTGTTAGTGGCATAATCGGATTTTTATTTATATTTACAGGCCTTTTAATAGGCTTAATTTAAAATTAATTGTTGGTAATAATGGCGAAAAATGATGTTTTGTAGTTTTATAAGGCTATAGCTTATTTTGATATAAAATAACTTCAAAAATATTTTTCACATCATAAGGTTGGTCTGAGTTTTGATAGTTGACTTTGACTCGATTATCTTGATAACTCAGTAATATACAAGGTAACAGCGATAGTTTTAGTTGCTTAGCCACTTGATAGCGGTGGTTACCATCCATAATAATACCAGTGTGAATTTCACATGTAATTGGTGTTGTCCAAGTCCCATCACAGGCAATTTTGTGGCTAAGATAATCAACATGCTGTTCATCTGTTTCTTCTGATGAGCAAAAAAATTGTATTGGTTTCAATTCAATATGGTAGGTATCGTTAGTCATAACATCACCTTTATCAAAAAATTACTTATTATCTAAGCTTACAAAGTATCCAGGTTCATAAGGAATAGATAAAAATTTTTCATAGAATGTTTTAAATGTTTTATCTGCATTTAAATCAGCGAATAGTTCTGGGTGGATCCAATATGCGAGCTGCTGTATAGCAATAAAATCATAAGGGCTGTTATAGAATTGATGCCAAATAGCATAAAATTGTTGGTTCTTAACGGCATTACTGCCAGTATAGGCGGGTTTTTTTAAGTATTTTTCTAGTTTTATTTTAGCCGCATTGAGGTTTTCATTTGGGCCTAAGCCTATCCAATCTCCTTCAGGCATGAATTTTGAAAAGTTGGCGCTGGTAATAATCACTTTATCAGGGTTAGCGGCAAGCACTTGTTCAGGATTCATCATATAGAAGGTGTTAGGGGCATTGTTTGCGCCGATATTGTTACCACCAGCAAGTGAAACAAAGCGACCAAAGTTACCATCACCAAAAGTCAGACAGCACTCATCGGTATAACCACCTATGCGTTCAATAAAAATGCGTGGTTTTTGGGGATTATTTTTTGTGAGTACATCACTAACTCGTTTTAGCTGTTTTTCTCTAAATTGAATGAATTTCTCAGTTGTTTTTTCTTTCCCCCATAAAGCACCGAATAAGCGCATGGTTGGTGGTGTATTTTTTGATGGGTTAAAGCGAAAATCGACATAGATAATAGGGATCCCCGCCTTCTGTAATGCTTTATCGTGACCTTGCTCTTCAATAGCGGTTTTAGCTTCGATATTCATAATGATGACATCAGGCTGTAAAGTTAATGCATGCTCTATGTTTAAAGAACGTCTTTCTGTGCCACCAAATGTTGGAATTTTTTTTAGTTCAGGGAAATGCTCACTATATTGGCGCCATGTTGCAGGATCTGAGGTTTGCATATCGTTCCCCATTGCAACAATACGTTTTGCAGGGTTTTCTTTATCTAGCATGGCGACTAGGTAAAGCATACGGCCTTCACCTAAAATGACTTTTTTCACTGGAACGTTGACCTTGACCTTTCTATCTAGAATGTCGGTGACAACAATCTGCTCTGCTGAAATAACAGTAGAGAATAGCAAAGTAAAAGAAAACAATAACAGGGATACTATTTTGATAGATAATTTATGCTTTTCTTTCATATAATTCCTCATTGGATGAATGTTTGATCAGTAAAATGATTGTAATTAGGCTTGTGATATAACCAGCTGAAACATAATAAAAAAGCCAATCAATTCCAGGAAATAGAATAAATATACTTCCTAAGGCAATTCCTCCAATAGAAGCGAATTGATTGATACTTTGTGATAAACCAAGTACATAGCCTTGATGTTCAGAAGATGTAGTTGAAGATATTAATGCCGTGAGTATTGGCGTTGTTGCACCAAGTAAAACTCCCCAAAGCAAGTACAGTGAGGCAAACCAAAAAATTATAGGGGTTAATGCAAGACAGATAACAACAATGACACAGGTGAAGATAATCCATTTTAAGCGAACCAATGAAACAGTTATTGATTGGTGTTCAAACCATTTAGCCCATAACTGAGCAGATAGAATAACCCCCATTGCTTGTAGACCATAAATTAACCCAATAACCCAGAAATCTATTGAGTAGGAATGGTTGAGGTATAATGAAAAACTGGGGAGGGTGAGCATTCTGCTCATTAATAAAAGCCCCATTAATAACATAAGGTGTTTCACAACTTGTTGAGGGCGATACTTTTTTTTGTTGTTAGATGTTTTTTTTGCTTGTATCACTAGATGATGTTTTTTATCTGAAGGTAAGAAAACAAATACAGTGACTGCGCAAACACCACAGAGTAGCCCCGCAATTATATTGATCCAAAAGAAATTGAGATAATCTAAGATTAACCCACCACAAAGTGCCCCCAGTAAAGACCCGATATTTGTAGATACTTGTAGGAAGGCAAAAAGCTGTGTTCGCTTTTTAGGATCGGTGACTGAAACGCCATAAGCTTGAGCTGGAGCAATATACCCTGCGCAAGCTCCTTGCACAGTTCTCAGTAATAAAATTAGCCAAGGGTCGTTACAAAATGATAATAAAATTTGGGTAATTGCTAAGCCAAGCAATGCACGGATCATCATTGCTTTATTACCCATTCGATCACCCATTCTTCCCCAAAATGTACTGGTTAACATGACACCAGTCATAGGGGCGACATAAACCATTGTCAAAGAAAAAGACAGTAGCCAACCCGAGCTATTATGTTGTAAATGAATAGGCCAAAATGGCCCACTCATTTCCATCGCTCCCATTGAAACAATTTGGATACCAAATAAGAAACCAATAATCAGATGGCTTTTCAGTAAATTCACGGTTAACTTACCTGATATTGAGTTAGATTTAGCTCGCTGAAGGCAGGATGCGGAATGTTAGGGTCTAGTCCTAGATACCCCATGCACCAAGTGTATATTTCATTCGTATAAGGGAGTGGAATATTGAGATGCTCACTTAAATGAACGAGTAAACTTAGCCCATAAACAATATCTTCCTGAAATACCCGATGTTGTTTATTAAAAGACCAGCCACTTTGCTTATGTTTTATTAATGGTAATTGGATACCATGGTAAGCCTCATTGGTACGAAGTATTGACCAAAGGGTTTTTGTATCACTAATTTGTTTAGGATAAACTTCGCGTAATTCATCAATTAAGGACTTTACTGTGACTAAAGGAATACCTAAGTTGTCTATTAAGTGTCGGCAAATAGAGAGTCGTTCTTCATCACAACGCTGTAAATAATAGGCGCTAAGCTCGGTACAATCATTCCACCAGCAGATAGGTGACTCAAAATAGTCATTATGCCATTGAGCGTATGGGCCGATTAGCCCGTAGATTACCGAGCTATGCATTATAGGGTTTGCTGGTGTTAGGGTAATTTCCAAATAGTTATCGAGAATACTAATAGGTGCGGAATATAGCCTTGATAACAATTTATGAAGCTGCTTTTTATTGGATTCATTTTCTCGACGATGAAAAGCAATAAAAAGTGCCGACTTTTCTCCACCGAAACAGACTTTAGTCCCAGGTTCTAATCCCCATGCTATATGAGGAACATCTTTCATTCCCCAAATCACGATATTAGGATTGTTTTTAAAGAACTGTTCAGCAAGCCAGTCAAAACCATTAATTCCAGGAATAGCACCGATAAAAACAGTTTTAGAAGAAGATAGATAAGCAGAAATAAAACGTAACCAACTTGCTTGATGATGGGAAGGGACAGTAAGAATGACTATGTCAGCTTCAGGTATCACCAGTTGTGGTGAATTGGTTATTAATCCAACAGAATGGTTTATTATCTCACCATTATTGTAATGAACAGACAGAATATTGTTTTGCTGTTGATGGCGTTCAACCGTTGTTGCATTTTGGGTCAGTAGTGATGTTTTTATATTTAGATATTGACTAAATAAAGCTACAGCAAGGTGACCCGTTTGACCTCCTCCGCAAATCACAACATTAAGATGTTTTTCTTCCGACATGACTTCCTCCTTAGCTAGCTTTCTCTAAAGAAACAGTATTAGTAAGCCAATGATTAAGTTGATGAGATATATCAGGTGAGGTCAAATTACGAGAGCTAAGCCACTGCTCATTAAATACGGTATTAAGATATTTTTCACCGCCATCAGCTACGATAACAACGATATTGCCGTGAATAGTATCGTTATTAATATACTCTAAGGCTTTATAGACAATTCCTCCGGTAGAGCCTCCTATTAACAAACCGTATTGGCTAGCAATATATCGCGCAGTTTCAAATGCTTGAATATCTGAAACCTGTGTATTATGGTCAATACAGCTGTAGTCCAGTACTAATCCAACTTCGTCCCCTTCAGGAGTGCCTGTACCTGATTGATAATAAGGTTTTCCTGGATATCCAAAAATAATGGACCCTTCAGGTTCAACGGCAACAGTGATAGTTTGTGGATTATGGGACTTTAGGCCTTGAGAAACACCAGTCATTGAGCCGCCAGTGCCAACACAGCCTATATATGCATCAATTCTGCCAATTTGTTCTATTAGTTCACAAACTAATGCAGCATAACCACCTGAGTTTGCTACATTGTCTGATTGATTCATAAACGTTGTATTGGGAAGTTGGGAGGCTAATTCACTAGCAAGGCGCTGACGTTCGACAACAGCTACTTCGTCTTCCTGATAATTACCAGTAACATAACGGATTTCAGCACCTAGTGCTTTCATTATCGCTATTTTGTCAGGAGCGGCGTGATGATCAACAACGGCAATAAAATGTAAATCAAATTCAATAGCAGCAAGCGCAAGGCCAATCCCAGTATTGCCTGATGATGATTCTATAATGGTACTTTTAGGCTTAATTTTCCCCGATTTTAGCCCTGCAATAACCATATTACGTGCCATTCTGTCCTTCATACTTCCACCAGGGTTGTTCTTTTCTATTTTTAAAAATAAGGCACTTTTTTTATGGGGTACTGCAATACGTAAAATGGGTGTATTACCTATCAAATCAGTGATTTTGTTGTAGATCATAAGCTTACCTATTTAGTGTCTTTGAAAAAGATAAACTGCCCAACATTGTTTTCCTGTACATATAATCGGCAAGGTATTGGGTGCCGATGAAATTGACTCTCAAGTAAATCCATTTGATATCCCGCGGTATTAACGAATCCTAATAAGTCACCTGCTTGGGGAAGGTTGTTAAATAAAATAAGTCTGTGAGTAATAACATCATCTTCTAAACAGCTATGTCCTGCTATCCATGCTCGGATAGGTTGCTGTTTTGATTGTTTGGTAACAATATGAAAAGGGTCGATTAAAAATTCAGAGTTAAACCACGTTTCGCAGGCGCTGAAGCTACTGCCTTCGACAAATATAATAGGGTGTTCGGATTGCTGGCAGGTACGTACAACTCGAAATAGAGTGATGGCGCTTTGATCAACAAGGCTACGCCCAGGTTCTATCGCTAATGTGACATTTAGCTTATTAATATATTGGGAGATTGTTTCATTATCGGTACATTTGCTTGTGAGTAATGTGCTAAGCCATTGTTCTGCTGACTGTTCACTACCATAAGGATAAAAATCTGTTGGAATACGGTGATTTTGATAAGTTTCAGTGGATTGATTATTAACCCAAGCTTGATAATGTTCTGTTGGGACATATTGAATAGGTAGCCCACCTCCGATATCGATAGTTTGGATGTTAAGCCCTAATTGTTGTGATAATTCAATCAGTGGTAATATTTCGTGAAAAGCTTGTACCCGTGAGGCTAGTGTATAGCCACCTAAATGGAAGTGGATCCCTTGCCATTGTAATTTATCATGTTGTTTCACTAATTTAAGTGCATTAACAAAAGCCGGGTATTTCATGCCGAATCGTGAATGGCTTGAATGCGGTTGATATCGCAGTAGTACTCTTGCTTTAAGTGATTGAAATTCTAATAAATGTAGAATATCTTGTAATTCTTCAAGTGAGTCTACGACAATTAGTGAGTTATGTAATATCAGTTGCCAGAGAAAATCATCTGTTTTGGCAGGGCCAGTAGCGCAAATTTTTTCAGGTGAAATGCCATATTGGTTGGCATCTCTCCATTCATGAAGGCTTGAAACATCAACTCCAATATTTTCTTCGATAGCTGTTCTGAGCAGGACGTTTGATTGATTAACTTTCACACCATATAAAATACATCCATTCACGTTGTTTTCTTGAAAAACAACCTTCAGTTTTTGGATGTTCTGTTTCATCGTATGAGGAAAAACTAAGTTCAATGGTGAACCATACCGCTTAATCAATCCGACAAGCTGTTCATTATTAGAAAAACACAGTTGATGAATCTGAGGATCCATAATAGGAGGAAGCTCTGTTGGGGCTATTGTTTTAGCTGATAAATGAACAACAGTTGATATATTGACTAAGTTAGATTGTTCCACCATGATTTTCACCTCTTAAAAGTCAACAGCAATTGATCCCATTACAGTTCTTGGTGAGCCTTGAGCGAAGGTGCTGTACGAAGCAACGCCAGACCAATAGTGTTCATTTAAAATATTATTGATGTTTAGCCTCAATGTTACAGGGGTATTGGAAACAGTTGTTTTATAAGCAGAACCGACATCAACGGTTGTCCATGAAGGAATTGAGTGGGTATTTTCTTTGTTCACATATTGGCGGGTATGATAATTAACATTGCCATTAATACTTAAACCAGAGACTGAAGGAATATCATATTCGGCTCCAATATTAGCCACCCAAGGAGATACACCGATGGGTTCATGCCCTTTGTTTTTCCCTGAAGCAGTTTTAGTCAACTCGGCTTGAATATAGGTAACACCACCCGTTAAACGAAGTGATTCAAAAGGTTTGCCTGATATACTTAGTTCGACTCCTCGGTTTCTTTGTTCATCATTTGCTGAGTAAATCAAACTGTTAGGATCTAATGATCCACTTGGTTTACTAATTTGGAATAGGCTTAAAGTGGTTATTGCAGATGGTTGTTCATATTTAACCCCTAACTCATACTGTTTTGAACGAAATGGTTTCATCATTTCGCCACTATTTTTTGCATTAACTGGTGCGGTGCTTCCTTTACTTAGCCCTTCGACATAATTAGCGTATAGAGAAATATTATCTACAGGTTTAAACAATACACTAACGAGAGGGGTGATTGCGGACTCGTCATAACGAGTTGAAAGCTTACCCAAAGTAAAATTGTCAGACTTTACATTTTGATAGCGAAGGCCTGGAGTCACCATAAAAGAATCATTCAAGAAGCCGATAGTATCGACGAAAGAAACTCCTGATAGTGTATTTTCAGAACGTTTAGTTATTTTAGCGTAAGCAGGGATCTGTTTATCAATATAAGTAGGATTAAATAAATTGGTTGTATAAGGTGTTCCTGCTGTAGTGCCAATACGGTAGCGATCAAAATATTGATTCCACTGCAATGCAAGTTGATGTGATACTCTACCCGTCATGAATTCACTTTTAACCCCAGTACCAACTGAATAACGTTGAGTTTTAGTTTGGAAATTCATGATATAGGTTGAAATATCGCCTTGATTGTTAAGGATTGTATAGATTTGCTCATTAACTCGATCTATACGAGTAAGTGCTCCTCCTATATCCATAAATAGCGATGTATTGCTTAATATGTCATATTCCATATGTAGTAATGCGGAATCATCATTAGATTTCCACCATGTCCAAGGGCTGGCTAAATTGATTTTCCCACTCGGGGCCGAAGGGACAACACCATCAGGACCTAAATAAAATGGTCGATTCGTAGCATTCATATTTTGGTTTTGAATTATTAAATCTAAAGATGAGCGAAAGCGTTCATTAGAATAATCTAACGCAATTGCACCAACACTTTGCCTGCGTGTTTGATGATCGACGGCTGTATCACCATTGGTGTAGCTACCGTTAACACGAATACCAAAGTATTGGTTATTGTCGAGATCATATAGGCGGCCCATATCTAGTCTGCCACCTAATAGTGAGTCGCTAAGGTACTGAGCGGTTAATTGTGTAATCGGCTGGGCACTTGCACGTTTAGTTACGACATTAATAACTCCACCAACTCCACCTTCAGGAGACATGCCATATAGCAGTGAAGCGGGTCCTTTTAAAATATCAACACGCTCGGCATAATCCGTTAAAAGTTGAAAATTAGGAGATACACCATAAATTCCATTTAATGCAAACTCACTGATATTACCTTCAGTAATAGGAAATCCTCGAATATATAAGGAATCAAGAAGACCTCCTTTCGAGCTACTAATTTGTATTGAGGTATCATGAGATAAAATATCTGAAATTTGCTGTGCTTGTTGCGACTGCATATAAGCCGAATTATAATTTGAGATATTAAATGGAATATCCATAATATCCTTATCACCTATTAACCCTGCTTGCATTATTCTAGATGAAAAGTTATTAGGTTGCTGATTATTATTACTTGTTGTGGTAACTAGAATACTATCTTTATTTTTTTGCTCATTAGTTTGAGCATGTGCTGTTATTGTGCAAGATATCCCAATAACAATATATAACCATGTAGAGAATATGTTTATATTCTTATCGGTGTGTTTAGTTTTATTTTCTATTAAATTATTTTTCATATTTAAATTATCATTCAATTGATTTTTAATAAAATGAAGGTAATAGTATTACACTCGCCTTCTTAGTTAATGGATTTCTATTTGTTATTTTTGAAATAATAGAAAAGGATTTGTTAACCCATGTTGTATTCGATAATTAGTATATTGTTGAATATGCATACTAAGTAGCGAACGAGTTTGCCAAGGTTCATTCATAAACATTTGGTATTCATGTCGCCATAAATTATCATCAACCCGTGGTTGGAGCTGTTTAAAAACATCATGAACAACTGTTTTTAGTTCTAACCAAAGCTTGTGATCAGTCAATCGATAAAATCGAGTTAGATGTACGGCAAGTTCGTGTAAATGGCAGACTAAACAGGCACTGATTAGAAATGTTCTAACGGGTTCTATATCTTCTTCAAAAATAGTAGGTAAGATGCCAGGCCAACGATAAGCTTGCAGCTGATAACCCCGCTGATTCAATAAAGGTAAAAATATTCGACCATCACCATAATCACGTATTAAAAATTTCTCAGGGATACCTTGAACAGTGAAGAGCACTTGAGTGTTTTGTTGATGGGCTTCCAGAGCAACTCCATAAAGTAAAAACATCGAAATACAAGGTGTTAGAATTACAGTCGCATATTGGTTAAACCATTGTTGAGGTGTTAAACCTGATTTTTCAATCAATTCAGTAAATATTGGTCGTGGTTGATATGGTAAATCAGTAAATAGAGTTGCCACAGTTATTGGCAGTAAGTGATCATTTTTTTCATAAGCGTTGGTGCAACGAAATACGACAGAAATAAAGCGTCCTGCTGAATCATCTTGTTCTACTGCATGGCGGTAATGGATACCTACATCTTCACGCAGAGACTCCATTTTTCCATTAAAATAATGTTCGTGGTTTAAAATGTCATCTATTAGCTGACTTATTCTAGGTCCCATATGGATAGACTTAGCTTGTAAGCTACGTATTTCACTGGTCATCCAAACGGCGATAGGTAACTTTATAAATGCGGTGTTAATTGCATCTGTTGGTAACATTGTCCTGAATGACATTGTGGGTTTTGTTTCTAATTGAGGGCCATCAATGAGTAAAATTTCTTCGTCAATCAGTGATGTTGCTTGTTGTTTTATCCAATGATTTAAATGCCAGTCATGAACGGGAAGAGGCAGCCATTGGTATGGATTTTTCCCTTGTTGTTTAAGCCATTTGACCCATTGCCGGCCAACGATAGGGAATCGTTGAAGGAACCAATCATGAATGTTTTCCACATGAGGTAGTGACTCAACATAGGCCATATCTTGGCGTAGCGCCATAACTGTCAAATTTACCGTTGCATTAAACTCAGGAGATAAAGCTGCAACATCTTCTAAGCTCATGTTTGGCCTACTTTTCCATGTAGGATAATAGGGATGGCCTTCCAATGAGCCCCATTGATCAAGAAATAAAGCCGCATCACGTATACTATATTGTCCGGTAACCCAATCAGTCAGATAGTTGGTATTGTATTTTGCCATTTGAGTGTTAATCAGTACTGACCATTCGGTACGATAATTGCGAGCGTTAATATCATTATTAATACTGTTTTCAATATCTGATTTTAATTTATTAATATTGTTATTATTAAAGGTTATATTTAATTCACCCTCTAATTTTTCTAGAAGATAATATATTGTTTGAATAATTTCTTTTTTATTGTTGTTGTTAATTAAATAAATACCACCATAATTAAAGAATGTATCTACCGGATATATTTCCATGTTCTTAAAAAGAATCTTATAAGGGGTTTTCTTAAATTTATAAATATACCCACAATGGTCTATATCCCAATAAACTTGCTTTTTATCAATAAGATTCTCAGCAAATAAACAATGAATTAAACGTCTAAGTGCATTATTATTAGAGTGTTTTTCATTAATGTTAAAAGCTACTTTCTTTATAGGGTTACTTATCATGATCAGCCTCTTAAGCTACGAAAATGAATCAATTAACGGCATCTGTAATCTATATTCACTAAAGGGAGGATATAGATAAGAATATTTGAAAGATGATTTTAATAACGTTAGCATTACATAAAAGAATAGTAAATAATAATTATTCTTTTTTTTATTCTCAATTGTAAGTGAGAGAAATAAATATGTTATTCAAATAATTAACAAGAAAGGTGAAATCTAGAAGATGTAACATGTCACGGAATGCTTCTTGCCATTTGTTATCATCAATATCTATTGACTTAAAGTAGCGGAGCATCCTTGTATACTGTAGTAGCCTTGGGCTTATTTATAGGTTTGTTTGCTTTTTTCAACTTGGTCAACAACCTGAAATTTAAAGGCAAGGGAATAATCGTGTTGACTGTGTTTTAGTGAGCAGTTTCTAACATTCTCCAATTGTGGATTGGGAAAGTGTTAACCTTATTTAGAATTGGTCAATTGATTAATAAAATGTTCATTATTTAATCATAATAAGCCTTTTTATTTTTTTTGTCATAATATAATTTCTATTTTTTGTTTTTTTTAATATAACATAATAAAAAAATAAGGAAATAAACATATGGAAAATATATTTATCGATGTTATTGATAAGGAATATGAATTTTTATGTCAATTATATTGGCAGGTTGAGGGAAATGGTCGATTTTCATATTCAATGATTAAGATAGAAGAAAAAACACAATTAAAATCTAAGGAAATAAAAACTATTGTTGCTAAAAGCTGTAAAGCCTATAGTTTAAAACTAAAATGTGTTTCATGTGGTGAAATAGAATGTCTACGAGATAGAAGCCACTTTTCACATTTAAACGGTCTTGAACATGTTTGTATTGATTGTATTCGTATAGAGAATGAAAAAGAAAGGCAGGAAAAAATTGAATACATTAATGACTTATTATTTTGTAAAAAAGAAAATGCATTAAGTATTAATGATCTTTCTTTTGAAAATAGTGTTTTTTTACTTTCACTTATACGGTATTGTGCGGATGAAAACCTAATGTATTTAGATAGTCTTAACAATCTGAAACATGAGAAATTAACACCTAGTTATAATTTTGATTTATTAATTATAGAACAGCTTTATGCTTCTGGTGTGATAGCAATAAGTACAGTTACTAATTTAAAATATTTAAGTGTTAGTGGTGATTATGTTTATTTTAATGATGAGTTTATGTGCTGGGAAGTTATTGTTAAAGAAACAGATAACTTATCATCGATTATTGATTTACTGGAGAGGAAATTATCTGATTTATATTACTTACAAGAAAATAAAAAATCACTAATTGAACTATGTAAAAAAAATAACCTATTTGAGTTTTTTTTTATTTAAACCATGAAATGAATGAATATAATTTCACATCTTTTCAAATTGGTGAAAAAACCACGAAAAACATCACCTGTTTATTAGAAAACTTATCTGTAGGGCAAGTTTTCTATATTATATCTAAAACAGTTACCGATGCTTTTATATATCACCAAAAAAAATCGACTAAAATCAATAAAGGGCAAGCCGCGAACTCTGTTGTTGATGCAATGAAGCGAATGTATGAAAGGTATATCGCTAATGGATGGTCAGTCTATTCAAAATATCGGCCTCGTCATTGCCCTCAATCGGTACTTTGTCAGGTTTTATTTGTGTTTATCTTGCAAACAGATGATGGCGCTATTCATAAATCGTTAAAACAAATTATAACTGACGATGATAAGGGGGTTTTCTTTAATCATTAAAACTGATTTTATGTCTTTCTATAATGGTTTAGTCATTTATTTTCCTGCATCAGGGGCATTTTTCGTTCAAAAAAATGTCCCTGTGCCGTTGAATAGTATCTTTAGTTAGGATGTTATTTCACTTTTTTTTAATTTTGGTAAAAATTTTTCTATTTCAGAATAATACAGAGGTTTTATTTCGTTAACTCCAAGTGGTTTTCTGATAAATTTACTTATATAAATTTTACGTGCTTCTAGAGTTCCTAATGAGGGGGATCTTTTTAATTTAGTTGGTTGTACTGCAAGGTCAGCATCAATAACATATTTTTCGCCATTACTATCTATTTTAACATTGCCATTAGAATTATAATCAAACATGATGCGTCCTCGTTGTTTAACAAAATCATAAGCACTATTACCTTTAATGTTTTTTCCAGCGATATACTTCGTAATTAAAACATCCTTTCCCTTATTCAGAGTTATAGCTCTTGAAAAATTAGTGTTTCTGTTTAATTCATTGAGTATAGAGGAGCAGCGTTTTACATTGCTGTAAGGGCTAAATTTATAGGTATCATAAAAAGGGACTTTAATAACAAAATTTCCAACGCGGTAGGCTGTTCCATAAGTTCCATGACCTAATGAATTAGTTATATTGAGATGCAAATCTGAGTTTTTTTCCTTTCCTACCGAATTTAAATATCCTTGATAAACATAATTATTTTTATTTTTTGCCTCAAAATAGATATTTTCCTCCCTTATCCTTCTAACGAAAGAATTGATATTTTTGATATCTTCTAGTTTGGTTGTATTCGCAGGGGTTATCGGTTTTAGTTTTTCAATTATAGGAACGGTTTTTTTTCCTTTCGATGTAAGATAAGGAACATCAACATTAAATTTATATTCTTTTTTATGGCTAGATTGATTGAATTTTAAGTCATTATTATTTTTTGATTTTATACTTTTTATGTTTTCTATTATGAAGTTTTTATTCGGTTTCTGAGCTTGATAATAATATTTATGATTTTGAATTGTAGTGGTAATTATTTTTCTCATGATAATCTCCATTTGATTTTTATCCAATAATATTGAATTAGGAGATTATTTATTTTAAAAAATGATGTTATGAATAATTTTTTAATAAAATTTCCAAATCACTAAATATAGATTGCCATTCATTATCATCAATTTCCATAAATCCCATATAACGCAACATAAAAGCGCCTTCAGTGGCTAGAAAAACAATTCTTGCTTGTTTGCCTTTTTCTGTTGAAGTATCTAGTCTCGCAAGCCGTTCACGATACCAAGTACGCGTACTTTCCAGATATTCAGGGGTTTGTAATAAGGATGCCATTAAGGAAGCGCCTTTTGCCATCGAGACTTTGTCGTGCTGGTGGGTCGCTTGCATATGCGCAAAAATTTTCCCTTCAGGGGAGTTATCTTGTTCAATTGTTTGATTGAAAATTTCATCATAGGACTGGCCCCAACGCTCAAACATTGCATCGATTAAGGCATCTTTATTGCCAAAACAATATTGAACCCCACCTTTAGATATCCCCATCGCTTTGGCGACTGCGTCGATAGTGAGCGCTGTAGCGCCTTGCTGTAGAACAATGTCTTCAGCAGTATCAAGTAATTTTTCTCTATCGATTGTTCGTTGACGTCCCATTTAGAAAAACCTCTTTTCAATACGTACGTATGGATTTATATTGTAGCACGATCAGCACAGAAATCATGATCAAATAAACTCATTGAGAGAATTTTATGTTAACCGATTATAAGCGCTGGATAGTGCTTCTATTAGTTTCAAGTGTACTGTTTCTTATCGTTATTGATGTCACTGTACTGTATACCGCATTACCTAAATTAACCCATGACTTAGGCGCTGCGTCATCTGAAAAACTGTGGATAATGAATGCTTATCCACTGGTGGTCGCTGGTTTATTACCTGCGGCAGGGATGCTAAGTGATAAAGTCGGTCACAAGCAAATGTTTTTGTTGGGGTTACCTCTGTTTGGGATGGCTTCATTGTGTGCTGCATTTTCACCAACAGCAACAAGTTTGATTTTGTCTCGCGGCTTTTTGGCTGTAGGTGCCGCAGTAAGTATGCCTGCCACTCTTGCGATTGTAAGACATGTTTTTTTAGACCCGAAAGAAAGAGCTCTCGCTATTGGAATATGGTCGGCAGTTGTGTCAGGTGGGGCGGCAATTGGCCCATTGATTGGCGGTGTTTTACTTAATCATTTCTGGTGGGGCTCTGTTTTTCTCATTAATGTGCCGGTTGTTTTATTGGTTATTCCGTTCGCTTGTTATTTGATCCCTAAATGCGGTGGTAACAGTGATAAAAAAATTGATATTTTAGGTTCTATTTTAGTCTTAATTGGTCTAATTGGCGTTATTTATGCGTTGAAGGAGCTTGGTAAACCTTATACAGACTGGCCAGCAGTATTGGTTTCAGGCGTGATTGGGGTTTTATTTTTGGTGGTATTTAGAAATCGACAAATTAAATCTACATCACCCATGATTGATTTCACGCTATTAAAGCACCCTAAATTCAATGCAGGGTTGATGATGGCGATTTTATCCATTGTGGTTATTGTTGGTGTCGAATTATTACTAAGCCAACGTTTACAACTGGTATTGGGCTATACCCCATTTCAAGCTGCGTTGTACATCATCCCGATACCCTTAGCGTCAGTATTTGCAGCACCTTTAGCTGGTATGTTCTTACATAAGTTGGGTGAGATTAAACTTACCATTTTAGGGTTTAGTTGTACGCTAATTGGTGTTGTGGGATTGGCTGTCGTTTATCAAACATCTACGGGTATCTTACTGCTTTCATTTCTTTTTCTTATTGGTTTTGGTCTTGGTGCGATATTCACGACAGCATCAACGACAGTGATGTTAAACGCCCCTGATGAAAAAGCGGGTATGGCAGCATCAATTGAAGAAATTGCTTATGAAATTGGCAGTGTCTTAGGTGTCACCTTTATGGGGGGGTTAATGAGTGCTATCTATACGTTAAAACTCTCATTACCTGAAGACATGACTGTCAGCGATAAAGTTTATGACAGTATTGATGAGGCTTTATTAGTTTCTGAATCACTGCCAGTAAATACAGCATCAGCATTGATAAATCAGGCAAATATTGCCTTTGACCATGCTTTCTTAGGGGTGATGGTAGCAACTATTTTTGTTCTGCTGATCAGTATTATTGTTCTGCCTTATTTGTTACGTTCCAAAAGGGATTACCAAACTCATTAGAGTGATTTTTTATCTAAAAGGGAGCTTAGGCTCCCTTTTACACTTTATTTTATTTTTCGGATTAATATAGTTGCGAGTAATGGGCTAATCGCAAATAGAGTGAATAGGCTTCTGTCGGTAATAAACGTTTTTCATTTTTGCCATCGAGTAAGGCAATCGTCAGCAGTATGGCTAGGCCAATTAATAAACCAATAAGGTTCATGAATAAGCTGTCAGACAAACTTCCAATTGAAATAGCAAGAACGGATATCACTAACAAAGAAATCGCTAAGAATGGGATTTTGTTAGTTTTTGGTGCCTGGGATTGTTTTTTGGGGAGTTGATTGATGACAATGAGCGCTAGAAAAATAGCGACAGGTAGTAAAGCCCAAAATGCCCAACGCCAATGGCCACTTTCAGCAAAAATACCTCCAATTGCAGGGCCACAGAGTGTTGCTATTCCCCACATACCCGAAACGACACCCATGGCTCGGGACCATAAGTTTTCAGTAAAAACAATGCGAATTAATGCGTAGCTCAGAGCAAATAAAATACCGCCACCCAGTCCTTGTAATGCCCTGCCTCCCAGCAACACTAGCATTGATGGGGAAGCTGCACACCAAATAGACCCTAAAGAAAAGAGAATGAGTGCGAATAAATAAGAAAATTTAGGCCCAAAGCTGTCTAATACTTTACTGGAAAGTGCTGAACCGACAATTGATGTTGCCACAAATAAAGTGGTATTCCATGCATAATATTCAAGACCGCCAATATCATTAACAACACTAGGCAATATGGTTGTTACGATATAAATATTGATAGCGTGTAGCGCAACACCACCAGTTAAGGCGATAGTGAGTAATGCATTGGTGCCACTAAGTAAATCAGCCCACTTGGCTTGAGATACGGTTGATGTTTCATTGCTCATAGAGAGACCCGCTAGACGGAATAGTAGAAAAAGATGTATTATACAAGCAATCGCTTGGATAATAGAGTCGCATAATGATTAATGCAAGTAATTACTTTGATAATTTAAATCTAACGCAGGCTGTGGATAAGGTTCTATTTTGTATCAAAACTAAAGGACCAATTTCTACCGCAGTGATCGCAAATGACTTAAATATGACTGGGGAAGCTGCAAGGCAACACATTCAAAAACTCACTTCGTTGGGGCTAGTTGAAGGTGCGCAGTGCTTATCACAAACAGGGGCAGGGCGCCCTCGGCAAAATTGGGTGTTAACGGAATTAGGGCATCAACGTTTTCCTGATACTCATGCGCAACTTGCTCTTCAATTAATTAATTCTGTTCAAACTATTTTTGGTGATGAAGGGCTAGAAAAGCTGATTAGCCAAAGGGAAATGGAAAGCCGAGAAAAATATTTTGCCCGTTGTAAAAATTTACCATTAGCTGAGCGGCTTGAAGAGCTGGCTGAAGTGCGTAGCGAAGAAGGGTATATGGCGAAGGTTGAACAAGATGATGACAGTTGGTTGTTTATCGAAAACCATTGTCCAATTTGTGCAGCAGCCACCGCTTGCCAAAACTTTTGTCGTTCGGAATTGGCGTTGTTCAGTGAGATTGTGGGTGATGATGGTAGCATTGAGCGCGAACAGTACTTATTAAATGGTGCTGGACGTTGTGTGTATCGTGTAAAGGTTAAAGGCTAATTAAAGTTATTTGGACGATATCGAATAACCTTTCTTGCTTAGCCATGCATAGATGACCCCAGCAATAGCCCCTGCTATATGGGATTCAGTTGAGATGTACAAGTGAGTCGGTAATAAGCCGCTAGCCATTGTGCCAAAATAGAATAGCACTAATAACGCGATAGCTATATCAACCCAGCTTCGGCGGAAAAAACCTTGGGCGATGAGTAAGCCCCATAAACCAAAAACCCAACCACTGGCACCGATATGAATAGCATTACGACCTAATAACCAAACAGTAAAACCCCCAACAACAATAATAAACAGTGATGCAAGCAAATATGCCTTAATAGTACGGTGCAGTAATAGGGCACTTAGTATGATAAATGGCGGTAAATTACTGAATAAGTGCCCCCAATTACCATGGATAAATGGGGCAAAGAATATACCTATGAGCCCGGTCATAGTGCGAGGTATAATCCCGAATGAAGTTAACCCCCCAGCCATTAAGCTATTAATAAGCTGTACCGCAATAAAAATTGCGACAATGCAGACTAATAGCTTAATGCGAGGATGCCCTTGTAAATATTTCATTAGTGGTTACCCAGCGCTTGTACACTTTCAACAAGCGACGCTAACTGACCAACAACCCGATCACCAATATCTGTATTATCACCACCTAAAGATTTATTACGCATAAAGTCTTTCTTAATTTGTTGCCAACGTGCTGCATCTTTTTCGGTAAGTGTTCCTCGTAACTCAGCGAGTTTGAGTAAGTTTTCTTCTGCGCCGGTTGTGAGCAGCTGTGCCTCACCCAAGTAGTGGTCATCTAGTAATCTTTCAAGTTCATCATTATTCATAACGGAAGAGACTTTTTCGCTGAGCTTATTCATATTACGGTAACTACCTTGCAAGCGAAATGCGGGTTCTGTCCGGTACTTATCGGATTGTGCTGCACTGGCGATATAGTGTTGATTCACTTTCAATACAACATCTCGTAACTTGATTAATTTACTGATTACCGATGTGATTTCATTAATTTCTGCATCAGAGTACGGGTAACTTAAAGTGTTGGTAGAGACAGATTTACCCATCGCTTTATCAACAAATAAGTACAGGTCGTTCAGGTCTCGTAATGCAAGAGGGGCTAATACTGGGTTTGATGTCAGGCTGTTTTCTATATAGCTCAGGGAAAATGCTTCATCCATACCACCTAATACCTCACCAAGGTTATAAATATCAGCGCGGTTTGCAAGCATATCAGGGATTCGGAAAACTTCCCCTGACTCGGTATAGGGGTTACCTGCCATAACGACACTGAATTTTTTACCCCGCATATCATAAGTTTTGGTTTTGCCTTTCCAAACGCCTTCAATACGTCTTGTTCCATCACATAAGGAAATAAATTTTTGCAAAAACTCAGGGTGAGTGTGCTGAATATCATCAACGTATAACATCACATTATTACCCATTTCTAAAGCTAAATTGAGTTTTTCTAGCTCTTGTCTTGCCGTTGCATTAGGCGCTTGTTCAGGGTCTAGAGAAAGCACATCATGACCAAGAGCAGGGCCGTTGACCTTCATAAAAATTAGCCCTAAACGGTCTGCGGCATATTCCATTAAGGTAGTTTTACCGTACCCTGGTGGTGAGATCATTAAGAGTAGCCCCATGAGGTCAGTGCGTTTACCTTCCCCTAAAGCCCCAATTTGTTTTGCCATGTTATCGCCTATGATAGGCAAATAGACATCGTTTATCAGTTTATTACGTACAAAAGAACTTAGTGGTTTTGCTTTATATTCATGCAGTTTTAAACGGCTACGCTCTTCAGTAACAATCTGTTGGCGCAGTGCTTGATACTGACGAAATTCGGGGATAAAACGTTTCCGTTGCCCTCGCATACGGCTGAAGTAGTTATCTAAACTCAGTGATAGAGTTTGGTTTTCAATGGTCGCATGTTCGCCAAGTAACCCGTTAACTTTAAAGTAAAGGTCAGCTTCACTAAAGCGAGCGGAAGCAGCTTTATCTAAGATAATAATGGCAATAGCACCGGGTATGTATGGAACAAGGTGAGAAAATTCAGGGGTTGAGCACAGCCCTTGTAACCAGTTTTGAACTAATGACCAGCGCTGGGCATAGCGAGCCCCTAAATTTTGTTGTGAGCGATTAAAGTCTCCCCACATATGGGCTTCTTCTAAGCGGCTCTGGAGTGCTAAAACTAATTCTCTTGCATATTTGCTATAGACGAGTTCTATCGGGGTTCTTGCAAGTGCAAAGCTAAGATATTCGGCGGCTTGAGTCTGCTCATAAGCTTGGCATTGAATGGGGTTATCTTGTAAAAACAAGCTAATTCCCGCTTCGATTTCGGCTTGTAGGTCAAGTAATGCATTGTCATTATGGAATAATTGGTGAATATTCATGGCTGTTCTTGCACGTTCAGGCCATAGTGCAGGAAAATCGTCATTTTGAACTTGTTGCCAATAAATAGCTGCGATAGCACGGGCTGTTGGGCTATACCGTAATAGATCAGCACTTTCACCGATTGGCAGTAGTTTTTTCAGTAAAGCAACAGCATCGTGGTCATGAATACCTTTTTCATAACCTTCTTTATAACGTGGGCTCGCAAAATCACGGACAATTTTTTCAAGTTTTTCCGTTGATGTTAATGCGTTTTTTAGTATATCAAAATTTAGCCCTTCTTGGCGTTTTGTTGCGGCATAGATAATTGAATAAGCAAGATATTCCGCGCGGTAAACCGTATCAGATTCAGACTCTAATGAGGCGCTCCAATAAGGTTTTAACTGTGATAGTTGTTCATTTTCTATTGGTTCTTGGAAATCTGTCCCGGTGAGATAAACCCATAGTTGTTCATTTTTCGGTAAAATGGTGAGGTCGAGCTCTTGGGTATTTACACTGAACCGGTGACGCCCGAGCTTAATGACATTTCCACCATTTTCAAAAATATCTGTTTTATCACGTAAAACTCGAATGGCTTGGTCCCGAGAAGATTTCAGGCGTGCGTCAATATCATCAGCTTTAACGTTATCGTTAATTTCCCTTAATTTTTCAATAATTTCACGGGTTTTAAGCGCCAGAGGGTCTGAGGCAAAGAAAGCATTGAGTTCATCTTGAGACTGTAAACGAGTTGTTCGTCGTTGCAGGCTGTCTAGTAGACGGTCTGCAGCAGTAACTAAATTTTGTGCGCGGCGCTGGCGGTCATCAATAAGAACTTGTTTATGAGATTCAAAGGTTTCGAGTAATTCTTCACGCTTTGCCAATATATCATCAAGAAATTCATCATGGCTGCTAAATTGGCTTTCGAGCTCTTCTAATTGAACAAGTAATCTTGATAGCTGATCATCACAACGTTCAGGGTCGGTGGCAAGAGATAGTGCATTGGTAATGCCTTGGCTGAATAGGCGAAATTGTGCACCAAACTGTGCGACAGTTTCTACATTGCTTTGTGATTTTCGTTTTTGTTGTAAGCGAGCTCGGGATTGGTTTAACTGAGCATAGATTTGAGAAATAGCATCAATAATGTGGGTTTGTTGTGTAACATCGTTGAAGCTTAGTGATGCCATTAGGTTTGAAAGCATATCTAAGTCAGCAGACATTTTTTCCATATCTTTCATGGGAATGTCTAGCTGGGCACTGTTTTGGGCTTTTTCTATTTGTTCTTCAAAAACAGTTAATTGTGTTTTAAAGGGCTGTAACGCTTTATCACTAGCAAGAAAAACAGCGGTTTCTTGTGATACATATTGTTGATTTTTCTCTATTTCGCTTTCCATTTCGCTAAGTCTTTCTAAATCCATATAGCGAAATTCACGCAGTGAAATCAAGTGACCGCGTTGAGCACTCAGGGCATTTAAGCCATCAACAAATTGTTGAATATCAGCCCAACTTTCAGGCAATGTTAATGAAAGCAGTGATTTTTGGCGGCTGATGGCTTCATTCATTGATTTGGCAGATTGCTGCCGTATGCTTTCGACCTTTTCATATTCATCAAGGACGAGTTCACTTGTTTGACTGATTTCTTTAAGCAATTTACCAATACCAAGGCATTGCTCATCACCAAACCAGTAATAAATATCCAGTAAATTTTTTGCTTGTTGGCTAAGTTGTTCGTAGCGAGCAATAGAAATTTGGCTGCCTTCTATTTCTTTGGATACATGCAATATTTCAGAAATACCACGAACTAAGTCTGCATTGCCTATACGGCCTAAAAAACCGCTACGAGTAGGCTGTTTGTCGGCAAACTCTTCTGAGTAAAATGGGGTCTGCCAAACTTGCATTGGGTGAACGCGAGTCGCTTCTTCCCCTTCGCCCTCAAATAACACCATTTTTCCATCTTCCAGCATGGCATAACCATGCCCAATGAGTGGAATTGAAAGTGTTCGTTCAATTAAATTGTAATTGAATAGGGCAATACGACCTTGATTTGGAGAATAGAAAACATATAGAACATCCTCTCCATTTGGGGAACGACGTAAACGGCGAAAATGCATTCCATCCATAGGCTGTTCAAACGTTTTATAATCACCATTTTGTAAGTAGTAACCGCCAGGGAAAATAATACCGTGGTCTTCTGGTAACTGGACGCACGCTTGCCCAATAGCATCAATACGTTGTACGGATTGGGATAACGTGTTGTAAACTAAATAACGCCAAGTTTCTTCCCGATAAGGTAAAACTTTTAAGATAATTAAACTGCCAGTTTGTGCGTATTCAATTTGGGCGTCGTCTAGTGATTGGTTTTTATCAAGAACCGCTTCTCGGTAAATCCCCAAACCATCTTCAGTGTTATTTTCACACTTGATGGTTAAATCACCGCCGATAGTTTCAATGAATACTGTGTCAAGAATATTGATGTGAGGGTATCGGCCGTTAACGGTGTCTTCTCGCGTGGTTTTTTGCCATTCAAAGTCATAGGCTGGTGGGAGGGCGATATCGCGTTCACCCCGGTTATCAATATACTCAATTTTGCGTTTGTCGCTGGAGATTGACCAGCGAAAAACTCGCACGTCCGTGATGCGATCGCCAATTTGAAAACTAGCAAGAAGTTTGCCGTCCCGTTCAACAAGTTGCAATAACTGTGTGTTCTTATAATAGGTATAGAGTTCAGTAAAATCTTGAACAAAGCGATTATCACTCAAGAAGGTATCTTCATAAGGGACTGCTTCAACATCAAACTCATTGTCGTTTTCAATTAACCGATATAGTGAAAATACATCTTCGAGGTGCGTTTCTTTTTTTAGGCCGAGGAATACGTTATAGCCAAATAAAAGCCACTCGCCAACGCGGACAATGTCCCTTGCTTGGCAATTATTTTCAGTACGAATGCGAATGCGGCCAATGATATCCATTTGGCTCTGGCCGAATTCATCCAACCGCATTTCATTGAGTTGAGCGGCTTTTTGATGAAGTTGTTGCCCTTGGTCGGTCAGGCGTTTGCGTAATATTTCATAAGCACCACCTTCTGCAACAGCACTATCGAGTATTTCTTGTTCGCGATCCGTATCCTGAATATCTGACATTGCGCAGCGAATTCCCTTAACTAAGACAATAAAAATGAAAAACAATAGGGGTAGGTTCACTACCCCAATGTGCTAAAGGTTTACAGTTGGTCATCCGTTGGTGGAATCGGTTTTGATATGACCGTTTTTGCTGGCTGATTAACCCCTTTAGCTGCCATAAAACCGTTTATAAGATCTTGAACTTCGGGGTTTTTCAATAATGCGGCAATATCAACTTTTTTGTCTTCTTTGCTACGATTAATGAGTTTTTCAACATTTTCTTTTGCGAAACTGCTTTTATCCATAAAGCCATCAACCGCTTTACCGAGGCTTAGTGCTTTAGAGAAGGTATTGAAGAAGCTGCCGTCGCCGCCCACAATTTCAATATTGGTTTTGCTAAGTGCTGCAGCCAGTACATCAGCTTGCTCGCGGGCAATTTCTTTATTGGCGTCGATAGAGGCCATGGATTGTTCGAACTCTTTCTCAAGGCGCATACGGAACTCTTCATGTGAACGTGCGGTATCGCTGAGGTGATCCATTGATTTAAATTTGTCGGTTAAACCATCGGCTTCAGCTTTCAAGCGTTGGCGGATAACTTCGGCTTGCGCTGAACCTAATTGTCCTTCCCCTCGAGCTTGTGCTGCCAGTTTTTCTTCCAGTACTTTCGCGTCAGCTAAGCCTAGTTTTTCTTTAGCATTTGCTTGCTGTTCTTCACCACGAGCTTGGGCTGCTAATTTCTCTTCAAGGATTTTTGCTTCAGCAAACCCTTGTTGTTGCTCTGCTTTAGCTTTAGCTTCCATAACCTGAGCTTCCGTTAAGCCTTTTTCTTTCAGCCCACGTGCTTCTGCTAACAGTTTCTCAGCCGTAATATTGGCAAGAACAAGACCTTCTTTTTCTTCTGCCTCTGCAGTTGCTTGACGAACTCGAGCTTCTGCTAAACCTAATGCCGCGTGTTCGGCTTCAACCCCTTCCGCTAAGCGTTTTTTGGCTTCAGCTTGCTTTGCCGATGCTTCGAGTTCTGCTTGTGCCATGGTGCTTATTTCTTCTGCACGGTGTTTAGCACTGGCTTCATCAGCTTCGGCTTTTTTCACTTGGCGAACGAGTGACTCTTCTGCTTCTGCCTGTGCGTTAATCACGGTGACTTGGCGCATGCGTTCAGCTTCAGAGACTTCACGAACTTCTTTGATGCGCTCTTCTTCTTGTGCCACGGTTTTTTCAACGGCTACACGCTCACGTATAACATTGGAGATATTTTTGCGTTCTTCTTCGAGTGCTTTTTCTTTTTCTATACGTTGTAACTCAACTTCTCTTTCTCGGGCAACAATCTCAAGTTCACGTGCGCGGCTCACTCGTTCTTCTTCGATAGCTACAGCTCGAGTACGGTTTTGTTGTGCGACTTCAACTTCTCGCATGCGGTTTTCTTCGCGGATTTCAATTTCTTGCTGGGTTTGAATACGTGCTTGCTCTGCTTTAAGGCGTTCTTCTTCTTGAACACGTAAAGTTTCAGCTTGTTCACGTGCACGAATATTATCAATTTCACGCTTTTGGCGTGCTTCGGCATCGGCTTGTTGGCGCTCTAAAGCCAAACTTGCTTCGCGAGTTTCAACATTTTTCTTTTGAATTGCGAGCTCTTGGTCACGCTCTTTTTGGTTGGTCTCAATATTGTGAATTGCGGTGATTTCAGTAATTTTACGAATACCTTCGGAGTCAAAGATATTATTTGGGTCTAAGGCTGATTTAGGTGTTTGTTCTAGGTAATCAATAGCTACATCTTCAAGGGCGTAGCCGTTAAGGTCCTTTCCTATCACATCAACAATGCGGTCACGGAAGTCTTGTCGGTTTTCAAATAAAGTGGCTAAATCCAGTTGCTTACCTACTGTTTTTAAGGCTTCAGAGAATTTTGCACTGAATAACGTGCTGACCGCTTGATGGTCTGATGCACGGTCAACACCGATAGCTTTTGCAACTTTCAGCACGTCTTCCGTCGTTTCATTCACTCGCAAATAGAAAGCAACGGTGATATCAGCACGTAAGTTATCATGACAAATTAAGCCATCTTTACCGCGGCGATCAACTTCAAGTGTTAGCAAAGAAATACGCATGAATTCTTTTTTGTAGATGACAGGGTAAACTAATGCCCCAGTAAAATGTACTTTAGGCTGTGACGACATGTCATTGACAATCAAAGCAGTACCTTGTGGAACTTTGATATAGAAGGCTTTGAATAATCCAAAGAAGCCTAGAATAACTAGGATGATCCCCCCGATAATGGTTAAAAAGGGCATTAGTGCAGCCAAATCCATATTAATTCTCCATTGGTTCTGACGATGACGTCATTTCGATTATGCAAGCAAGATATTTATTTTTTAAAAGTGAAGTTATCCGTGGCGAAACTCATTTTCACTGACAACTTGGTAACTGTGCGATGATGCGTCATAGCTAATGATGACAACACGATCACCGCGTTTTAACTGCTCGGAGGATGGGGCGCGTATTTGTAAAATTAACCCAGCCCCGCCATCTTCTAATAGTGCCTCGCCATTTTGTTCATTTACCGTTCCTGAACGTACTGTGGCGTATTTACCGATAAGCTGTTGTACTGTTTTAGGTTTATTGAGATTCACCAATTTTTTGCGCACAGGTTTTAAGCACAAAGCGGTTAAATGAAGAGAGATAAATAGGGTGATCGCAAAAACGGCGAAGCTGACGAGATAACGTAATAAATCAGTATCAATGAAGCGAATAAAGATATGTACGCTGAAATAACTGATTATCCAGCCAAAAAGAGTAAATAACGTGACAATAATGGTGATTGGGATCCCCGCTAAGCCAAGCTTGGTTAACCAGCCTGCGAAACCTGTTGCATCAATACCGGCATCAAATTCGGTATCAATATTAAATACGTCGATATCCAATAAACCAAAAGCGGCACATAACCAATAAAATAAAACAATGATTAGCAAACCACTAAAGATAATTGTTGGGAACATCAAACTGTTATGGAAAAACAAACTCATAGGGTTTTCTCTTTATTATTAATACATTATTGAGTTTACGTGAAAAGTAACGTTTGTTTAATTTATCACCATAAAATAATTTAACTTAATAATATATTTTTTAATTAATAGCAGTATCAGACTAGTCTATAAGCACTTTTATTTTTTGGGAGTTTCTTATAACACTGGTTGTTTATCCAGTTTTATTTGGTGAAGTTATTCCTAAAGTCTTATCGATAATAACAGGGCATTGATAGGAGAGAATTTTACCATTAATCGTTAAGTTGATGATAATCATTCTCAAACAAAGAATGGGGGTTTAAAGTACAAAATGGGGAGAATAGAGTTGATTAAGGTGATAAATTTGCGCTTCACTGTTTAAAGCATCTATGAAGCGCAAAAAAGTAAGATTAGTCTATCAAGTTCAGGAATGCCGCACCTCGTGCACCTCCAGAGTCACCATAACGTGCTTTTTCAATTGCAGGTAGTGTTGCGATGCCATAAAGGTATTGTGGAAGCACTTCTGGTAGTTGTTTATAGATCTCTTCAAACTGTGACAAACCTCCGCCAATAACCACTAAATCGGGGTCAAAAACAGTGACAATTTGCCCCATAAACATCGCAAGTAATGACATATAGCGGTTAACATGTTCTTTTGCTTGAATATCACCTTGTTTATATTGTTCGATAATTTCGATAGCGGAACGTTTTTCATTGGTGAATGAGGAATAAATACGCTCAAAGCCTGGGCCTGATAGGTAGGTTTCAAAACAAGCAATTTGGCCACAGCCGCAAGTTATTTCAGGAACTTTTTCCCCTAATAGCTTGGCTCCACGAACGCTGAGGTTCATGTGGCCTATTTCTCCAGCGATTCCATTTTTACCAGATAAAACTTTGCCATTTATAATAAACCCACCGCCCACACCTGTCCCTAAAATTAAACCAAGGACGGTAGGGTAGCGTTTGAAGTCAGGGTCCCAAGCTTCTGATAATGCAAAGCAATTTGCATCATTTTCTACTTTTACTGGGCGTTGTAATATATTTGCAAGGTCATGAATTAAAGGTTTGTATTGTGCAGTAGGGACATTGGTTGTAAATACGGTTCCTTCAGCATGGTTTACGATACCGGGAACGCCAACACCTACTTTTCCTTGGCAGTTAAATTTTTCATCTGCTTCTTGTGTGAGCTCGAGAAATGTATTTAAGAGCGTTTGGTAGTCATCTTTGGGTGTAGGAACACGCTTTTGCCAGACCTGATTTAATTCGTTGTCAAAGACGGCAAGTTCAATTTTTGTCCCGCCCATGTCAAAGCCGTAATACATTTTCATCTTCCCCTAATGGTTTATTTATTAAAAAGATAACGTATCTATTTGATAAATAATAAATGATGGAATCTACTGATCTAATTATACAAAAGTTCATCAGAGGATAAATTACTGTTTTGGTTTTTATTTTGTATATGGCACCTTTTCTTAACTTTTAGCCTTTTTGAACCTTTTTGAATAAAAAATAATTGCACCACTATTTTAAATGCGTTATTGTTATATTATAACATTACATTTAGGTGGTTATTATGAAACAGGGGATCCATCCACAATATCGTACCGTGGTTTTCCATGACACAAGTGCAGATGCCTATTTTAAAGTAGGGTCAACAATAAAAACCGAAAAAACAATCGAGTATGAGGGTGAAATATTTCCGTATGTCACGCTTGATGTCTCTTCTCAGTCGCATCCGTTTTATACCGGTAAACAAAAAATGATTTCACAGGAAGGTAAAACGGCACAGTTTCAAAAGCGTTTTGGTCGTTTTTTACAGTCAGAGGGTAAATAAAGATGAAAGTACTGAGTTCATTAAAAACGGCAAAAACCCGTCATCCAGATTGCCAAATTGTTCGCCGCCGTGGCCGGGTGTATGTGATATGCAAAACAAACCCGCGTTTTAAAGCAGTGCAAGGCTGTAAGAAAAAACGTTAATTATTGAATTTAAATATAATTATAAAATTTCCTGTATCGCTTTATATTGTATTTGCTTAGCCATTGCAGATTATTGCTCTCTGCCGTGGCTTTTTTTATTTGTTTTTTTGTCCACTGATTCCCTCGATCATTAGCATGATTACTAATCTTCTTATTATTAGTGATGAAATTCACTTGCACATAGATGCATATTTTGTCAGGTTTAATACATGCGAAAAATTTCTAGCTTCAATTTTTGTGAATACTGAATGAATGATAACAATGACGGTATTTACTTTGTGGGGTCGAAACTAGAAATTTTTTGGTGAAAATTCAAACGAACAGGGTGAGTGAAAATGAAAAATGTAGGGTTTGTTGGCTGGCGAGGAATGGTCGGCTCAGTATTGATGCAGAGAATGGTAGAAGAACGTGATTTTGATGCGATCCGTCCTGTTTTCTTTACCACGTCACAACAGGGTGCGGAAGCGCCGGTTTATGGTGGCCATCGTAGCGTTTTACAGGATGCTTTTGATATCGATGCACTAAAAGCATTGGATATTATTATTAGCTGCCAAGGCGGCGACTACACGAATGAAGTTTATCCTAAACTGCGTGAGTCTGGCTGGAATGGTTACTGGATTGATGCTGCGTCTTCATTACGTATGAAAGATGATGCGATTATTATTCTGGATCCCGTGAATAACCAACATATCCAAGATGGCTTAAATAAAGGCATTAAGACCTTTGTCGGTGGGAATTGTACGGTAAGTTTAATGTTGATGTCTTTAGGTGGGTTGTTCACTAATAATTTAGTGGAATGGGCATCTGTGGCAACGTATCAAGCGGCATCAGGGGCTGGGGCACGCAATATGCGCGAGCTTCTGGCACAAATGGGGTCTTTGCACACGCAAGTGGCTAAAGAACTCCAAAACCCGGCCTCCGCTATTTTAGATATCGAGAAAAAAGTCACAGATTTCACTCGCAGTGGCACAATGCCAACGGATGCATTCGGCGTACCATTAGCGGGTAGCCTGATCCCATGGATTGATAAAGCATTAGAAAACGGTCAAAGTCGTGAAGAATGGAAAGGTCAAGCGGAAACGAACAAAATTCTTGCAACAGGCAATAACATTATTCCAGTTGATGGTTTATGTGTACGTATTGGTGCGCTGCGCTGTCATAGCCAAGCTTTCACATTGAAGCTGAAAAAAGATGTTCCGTTGAATGAAGTTGAGCAATTGCTTGCCTCACATAATGATTGGGTGAAAGTGGTTCCTAATGACCGCGAAATTACTATGCGTGAGTTAACTCCAGCGGCAGTTACTGGTACGCTTAGCACTCCTGTTGGTCGCTTGCGTAAACTGAATATGGGCCCTGAATACTTATCTGCCTTTACGGTTGGTGACCAATTATTGTGGGGAGCCGCCGAGCCTCTTCGCCGTATGCTAAGAATTTTATTATAAGCGCGGCACAGCGATAAGTCGTATTCGATAAACCTGCATAATTCAATATGCAGGTTTTTTTATACCTAAATTACTGACGATCAGGTTCATTCTGCGGTGGCTGGTGTTCTAACTCTTTTGCCAAGAAGTAGTTCAAGAATGTTCGGATCACGGCAATAATACCTAATTTGATGAGGCTATCTAAATCAGGGTCGACAGTCGTTGCTAAAATATCCGCAGCGAGTTGGAACTCCAATGCAGTCGCTAACCAATCACCAAAACAATAGCGAGCGGTACGTGCTTTTTGGGTTTTCATCCACACGATTAGGGTCTTGATTAACCCAATCACCACGCAGATGACTGAAATTGCTTCTAAAAGTAACTGGAGTACGTGAACACTAGACACCAGTAATTCACGTAAAAAAACTAAATCGAACATTAAAACCTCGATAGGTAAGCAGAATTCATATTTGTTAACTATGGGCAAATATTCGCAAAATATCGAGTTTTATTGTGGATCTATCGTCTCAGAAGGTAATTGGCTAATGGATAAAATATTTCGATTGCCATCGATTACCTGAATATTTTTATTGGGTTGATAACATTCACGTAAAGGTGATAAACAAGCTTGCTGTGAACCTTGTTGTATATTAAGCCAATCACTGATTAGCCAATAATTATTCGCAGTAGAATAGGGAGACTGTAAATTTTCTGGGCTGATACTTGGTTTACTGGCGCTTTGACTGTACCAAATCAGCAAGGGGATTTCATAGGCTTCTTTTCTTGGGTTGTTAACGCCATGGTGGTAGTGAATATTGTTATCGCTGTCTAGGCGTTGTAATGCGTGGTCTGAATAGTACATCAACGTCGCAGGTTTCCCTTCGAGTTGTTGCATTAGGCTTTCGATAAATTTATCGGTATAAGCAATTGAACTGTCGTAGCAATCGTCATCGTCTTGGCCGCTAAATTTTTTTAGCTCATCTTCAGGAAAACGGTTACAGGCAGGTTCATGGCTGCCATAAGTATGTAACACAATGAGTTTTTTCTTATCAGTAGGGTCATTGATCGCGTTATTGAAGTCAGCTTGCAGCTCTTCATCGTAGCCGACAAATTCGTTCCACGTTTTCTTTTGTGACATAGAAGCAATAGCAGAAATGATACTGGTACGTTTATTGGTTTTTCCCTGGTTGCTGATCCAATAGGTTTTAAAGCCCGCATGATTGGCTAATGAAATGATATTGTCCGAATAGTGTGATTTATCCTGCATTTGCTCAAAGCGAATATTAGACAGTGAAATAGGGACTGACAAGATAGTCACAGGTGCAGGGGAATAAGCTTGTTGAAACGCCAATATTTGTGATTTGCGCTTATTTAAGTTAGGCGTTGTATTATACTGATAGCCGTAAAAACCCATATGATCACGGCGCAATGACTCACCAATGACAAGAACATAGATTTCAGTTTCAGATGCTTTTTTCTGGTAGTTAAATGCGACCTTTTGTGATGATATTTTTTTTATGCCTCTGTTTTCATATAAATTTTTGACTAAAGCCGCCGCATTGTAGAAAGGGGTATTTAAGAAGTATTTTTCTGTGATCAATAACGCGCTATCAGGCTTGCTTAGTAATGAGGCGTAATAGGTTGGAATAGCTAATAGATAGCCACAAAGTAGAGCCATACTTGTCGTTGTTATACGACGATTCATGTATTTTGCACATTGATGAATACATGCTAAATAAGCAGAAAAAACAAATAAATAAAAAATAACATAACCAATGTTATAGGAAAGCATTCCTACGGTTTCACTGCTATTGGTATTGATAAAAGTTTCTGCAATCGAAGAAGAAAAGCGGATATCGTGTTTTTGATAAAAGAAGAATGAAACAGATAAATTGAGAGCCCACAGGAGTGAAACAAACACAGTGAAAATTTTGCCAAGCAAAAAGCGATAAATACCGGCACATAACAGTATTATCAGCGCCCCTGAAATGACGATGGCAATGTCAGCCATAATGCTGGCATCTCCACTGAAAAATACAGGGGTGATAGATATCAATAATGCATAAATTGAAATAATAAGTTGGCGTATCATAGTGTTATTTTACGTATTTTTGACCTTACCTGAGGTTATAGAGACAATTAAAAAATAGTTAATTAACATCTAATTAACTTAGGGCGTTGTTTGTTTATAACATAAAAAAAGATAAGATAATCAAAATAGTGGCGTAAAAAACTGTAAAATCTCGTGATGTTTAGTCATGACCTGCCCCCCACAAGTTGCGAGGGGAGGTAAAGTATTGAGTTAGAAAGTTACCGCAATTTTGGCATCAATATTGTTATCGTGATAATTTTTTGATAAAAATTTATTATAATTAATTGATAGCTTAGTATTTTCTTTTATATTGATATCGGTACCGACTTTTAATGCGACACCATGGCGTGATGCAGGAACACTATGCGTTGTAAATGAGCTCGGGGTATCGGTAAAATTCAATTTTAGTCCTCTATTTAAATTCCCGTATTGATATTGCCAGTTAAGCTCACCGTGTAAACCGATATTGGATGTTTTACTCAATTTCCATTGGTTATCAAGGCGTAGCCCAAGGGTTGATAACACCGTATTGATGCGCTGTTTACGTGCCTGTAGTGATGTGCTGTTGATGTTCTCATTAATAGCATGATTCATTGCGCTGATATAAGTGAGATTGGTAAATGGCTCAATATTTATCCCTTTTGAGTTAATTGGATAGGCCAGCTCCATAAATGCTTGATGTGTATTGGTATAATAGCTCGATGAGTGACTTGTACCATCACTGATTGAGCGTTCGGTATGAATGAGATGTGAAGTGTGACCGAGCCCTGCACGAACTGCGATAGGTTGCCATAAAGCGCTACCATAAATGGCGACATGGTAGTTATTACTGTTAGCGTGGTCAAAGTGGTTAGATAAGTCACTTTGGCTAAAACCTGCGGCGATACCTAATGTCATTTTTTCGTTAATAAAACGTCGATTTGCCCCAAGCAATAAACCATAATTTGATGATTTATACCCAGTGGCATTGTTATCGTCGGTCGTTTTATCCCAATCATAGAGCATTTTGACCCACACATTGCTTTTGTTTTCGCTGCCCCATGATTCAGATAAGCGAGCTTGCTCAAGTAGTGTTTCTTTAATCTGACGGCTATTATTTATTTGATTGGATAATACGTCAGCGTATATTTGGCCTGTGACATTGCTAAATATCGTTTGAGCTTGTTGTTTTGTTTGGCTTTTCAACGTTTGTTCATAAAGCGCATGGTGCGTAGGAAGTGTTTCAATGGCTTCAGCCACTGCGATTTGGTTTTGTGTTGCAGCCGTGCTGGAAAATGCCGTGTTATTACGCCCTATTTTAAGTGTGACTTCTTTGGGGGAGTAATTTAGCGTCGTTCCAATAAACTGGTAATTAGGTACAACGGCATCAAATTGGCCATCAATCCCTTTTTGAGCAGTTAATATCGTATATTGTGTATCAAATAGTTGGTTGATATCTTGCTTAGAAAGCGGGCTATTTTGATTTTCAAGAGTGACACTGACGGTCCCGCCCTTTAATGAAGCTGAGCCTTGGCTGATGATCTTATCGTTTTTACCTGCTGGATTGATTTCAACCAAATAATGGCTATCTGGTGCAAAACTCACGGAATCAACAATATTAATTGTGCCAACTGAATGGCCTGGTGCAACAACAGCGCCTTGGTTGGCGGTTAATTGATGAATGCTTCCATTGCCCGTTAGTAAACCGTGGTGGTTAATATTGACGGAAGCTCCGATTTTGCCGTTATCTAGGACCAGCGCGCCTTTATTGATATCTAATGAAGAGTTTAAGGTTTTTTTCAGGGTGACGGTTCCGCCATTAATATAGGATTTTTGCGAGTATTTATTTTCACCCGTTAAGACTAAATGGCCTTGGTTTACTGTAAAGCCTCCGAAGGTATTGTTACCAGATAATACTAATGTTCCTTGGCCCTGTTTCGTTAACTTTCCTGTGCCTTGTATATTGTTTGTCCATTCATCTAACTTTCCAAAATTAGCAATATCAAAGTCATTAGTGTTTTGGTTGACGATAAAGTTTTCATATAAATAAGCGGGGCCATGATAAGCCGTAGGTAGGTTAATTAATCCCCAATAAGAGTTCGGATCATTTTCTTTGATATTCCAACCCGCAATTGACTGGCTTGGATATGCCGTGCTGGCTAAAATATTATTCCATTGTGCATTATTCAAGTAAGGGAAACGTAATCGAAGTAAATAACCCGCCGTTTTAGGGATATTTTTAGGGGCGATCATTGGTGTATCTTGTATTTCTTTTTTTCCATAATAACCAATGTGGTCATTGGTAATAGGGGAAGAAACGGTTAGGCAATTTTGTATGTTATTTGAACATGATGATGAAATGTCATTACGAATATTTTTTGCCGATTCAACAATGAATTTGGTGTTTTTTTCATCGGATAGTAGCTGTGATAATAAATAATAATTACCTACACGGGAAGCGATGGTATCGGTGGCGAAGTGTGCGCCAACAATCACGCGGCTTTCACCGTATTCAATCGCTCGGTTGAACGTTTCACTGCCTTTTTCAGGGAAAATCATCGCTAATACGGCAGCTTGTTTAAAACCATTCCACGTATGGCCACTAGGGTAAGATGAGCCCTGTATTTGTGAGTAGCCCGCAATATAATGGCCTTCATCATTCAACACTTGATAAGGGCGACCGCGTTTAAAATGGTCTTTAAGAATAAAATCGACTGACCGAGTACGCTGCTTTTTTTCATCATAAGCACGAGTACTTGTGTCATGTAATAAATTGATTTCTTTGTATTGGCTATGGTTTCTTAGGTTAATATCATGTTCGCCAAACAGGATGGTTTGATAACTATTAAATAAATAACCTGAGTTTTGGGATTTATCCGCGAGTGCTAAATTTTTCCTTTCACCTGTAATATTGATGTATTCGTTACTAATCAGCCTATCTTGCTCAGCAACTTCGCTACCTTCTTTAGGTGTATCATTAATAATATTGTGCTTTATATCTTCAAGCCATGCATTTCTTGTATCGATAATATTTTTCTCTAATTCTAAAAGATTCGTTTTTGCTGTTAGAGTATTGGTGAATATGAATGGCAATAAGGTCATTGATGCTGAAATAAAAATTTTTCTCATTATAACTCCGCCGATGCTATTGGTAAAAATTTCATTTGGCGGAGTTTATTTATAATATATTTATCTTTTATGACAGTTTTAAAAATAAAAAACCGTTATTAATTAAAGTGATAAGTTTTATTTTTAATTGTTTTGTTTTTTACGAAGAGGCTTTTTATTGATTGGTTTTGTTTTTTTATTATTTTATTATTGGTTGGATTAAATGGTAAAAATAAAATAATAGCTATAAAAAAAATCATAAAAAATAACCCCAAACTTTCGTATGGGGTTATTGAATAACGTTTAATTAGCAGAATAGTTAAATATCAATATTTGCTGCTTTTAATGCATTCTCTTCGATAAATGCACGGCGCGGCTCAACAGCATCACCCATTAATGTGGTGAATAGTAAGTCGGTTGCAATTGCATCTTTCACCGTTACACGCATCATACGGCGCGTCTCAGGGTTCATGGTGGTTTCCCAAAGTTGCTCAGGGTTCATTTCACCAAGACCTTTATAACGCTGTACGTATAGGCCGCGACGTGACTCACGTGTTAACCAAGCCAAAGCTTCTTCGAAGTTACTGATATCTTGACGGCGTTCACCACGCTTGATGTAAGCACCTTCTTCAATTAAGCCACTGATTAAGTCACCTAAATGAGTGATACGGCGGTATTCACTGCCATGAACAAAATCAAAATCGAGATTATAGTCGGTATCAACACCATGGGTGCGAATACGGATAGTTGGTTCGAATAATTGACGTTCACGGTTTTCGTTAATGGTATAACTATATGTGCTACCGAATTGCTCGTTATCTTCTAAGCGCTTAACCAGAGTTTTAGCCCATTCTTCCACTTTTTCGCTGACTTTTAAATCATCTTCAGTCAAGGTTGACTGATAAACCAAGTTGTTAAGTAGGGCTTGAGGGTAAAGGCGCTCAAGACGACGAATAATACGGTGTGCGGCATTATATTCGACAACCAGTTTTTCCAGTTCTTCGCCTTTCATTGCTGGAGCTTCGGCACTTAAATGAAGTTCAGCACCATCAAGTGCGATAGAAATCAGGTAATCGTCCATCGCATCGTCATCTTTAATGTATTGCTCTTGTTTACCACGTTTCACTTTATACAGTGGTGGTTGAGCGATAAAGATATGACCACGTTCAACAATTTCAGGCATTTGGCGGTAGAAGAAGGTCAACAGTAACGTACGAATGTGCGAACCATCGACGTCCGCATCCGTCATGATAATGATGCTGTGATAACGCAGTTTGTCTGGGTTATATTCATCGCGACCAATACCACAACCTAATGCCGTAATCAGGGTTGCAACCTCTTGTGAAGAAAGCATTTTATCGAAACGCGCTTTCTCTACGTTTAGAATTTTACCTTTCAGTGGCAAAATGGCTTGGTTCTTACGGTTACGGCCTTGTTTTGCAGAGCCGCCCGCGGAGTCCCCTTCCACAAGGTACAGTTCAGATAGCGCAGGGTCACGTTCTTGGCAGTCAGCCAGTTTACCTGGCAAGCCAGCTAAGTCTAACGCGCCTTTACGGCGAGTCATTTCGCGGGCTTTACGTGCTGCTTCACGTGCACGTGCTGCATCGATGATTTTACCCACAACGATTTTCGCGTCGTTTGGGTTTTCCAGTAAATACTCAACTAATTTCTCATTCATCATCGTTTCAACCGCAGTTTTCACTTCGGAAGAGACTAATTTTTCTTTGGTTTGTGATGAGAATTTAGGGTCTGGAACTTTCACTGAAATAACGGCAATCAGGCCTTCACGTGCATCGTCACCAGTTGCGTTGACTTTGCTTTTTTTCTGATAGCCTTCTTTTTCCATGTAGTTATTCAATGTACGCGTCATTGCTGCACGGAAACCAGCGAGGTGAGTTCCCCCATCACGCTGAGGAATGTTATTGGTGAAGCAGTATACGTTTTCTTGGAAACCATCATTCCACTGCATTGAAACTTCGACGCCAATACCGTCTTTTTCAGTTGAAAAATAAAAGACAGAAGGGTGGATAGGGGTTTTGTTACGGCTTAAATACTCAACAAAGGCTTTAATACCGCCTTCATAATGGAAATGGTCTTCTTTGCCATCGCGTTTATCGACGAGCTTAATAGAAACACCTGAGTTTAGGAACGATAACTCACGTAAGCGTTTTGCTAAGACGTCGTATTCAAATTCAGTCACACCTTTGAAGGTGTCCATACTTGGCCAAAAACGAACGCGTGTTCCTGTTTGGTCGGTTTCGCCGACTACAGTCAGAGGCCCTTGAGGCTCACCGTGTTTGTAGATTTGCTCATGAACTTTGCCATCACGGCGGATAACTAATTCTAATTTTTCAGATAAGGCGTTAACAACGGAAACCCCAACACCGTGCAAACCGCCGGAGACTTTATAGGAGTTGTCATCAAATTTTCCGCCAGCGTGCAGAACGGTCATGATAACCTCTGCGGCGGAGACGCCTTCTTCTTCGTGGATACCTGTAGGGATACCACGTCCATCATCCTGTACGGAGATAGAGTTATCGGCATGGATAGTGATCACGATATCATCACAAAAGCCTGCGAGGGCTTCGTCGATAGCGTTGTCGACAACCTCGAAAACCATGTGATGAAGACCTGTTCCATCGTCTGTATCACCGATATACATGCCCGGGCGCTTACGCACCGCATCCAGTCCTTTTAATACCTTGATACTTGAGGAGTCATATGTATTCGACATCAACGTTTCCTGCTCTTTCTATTCCTGAGGTTGAACTTCTATTTTGCCATGTTCTACACTAAACATCTTGCTATTTGCATCTATCATATCATTAACTTGCTCAGGTGTAATGGCACTGACAAACACTTGCGCTTGTGTAGCTTTGAGGCGGGCTGCCAGCAATTGGCGACGGCCTGCATCAAGTTCAGAAGCAAAATCATCCAGTAGATACAGGCATCGTTGCCCGCTCTGATGGGTGAAAAATTCACCCTGCGCTAACCTTAATGCACACATAAGTAGCTTCAATTGCCCCCGCGAAAGCATATCTTCAACAGGGGTTCCATTTGCTCGTATACGCAAATCCGCTTTATGTGGCCCTGAAGCGGTATAGGTTAGTGCTCTATCACGCTCAAATTGGCGCTCTAATTGTTCTGAATAATCAATTTCTTTATCCCAACCACGTTGGAAGGATACCGAGAGTGAAAATTCGGGTAAAAACTGTTGGCAAGTTTGCTCAATATTTTCGGCAATACCTGCAATATAGTTATGACGCCATTGGCTTATTTGCTCAGAAAGCGGTGCCAGTTGTTTATCCCAATGACGAATTTGCTCATAACGGGTAACTTGTCGTAAAGCGGCATTACGTTGCTTTAATAACCGTTTTAAATCTGACCATACTGAAAAAAACAGTGGGTCATTGTGAAAACAACCCCAATCAATAAAAGCCCGCCGATATTTAGGGCCACCATTTAGCAAGGTAAACCCTTCTGGGGTAATCAATTGCATTGGCAATAATTTTGCTAGTTCTGCAATTTTATGGCCATCAGTACCGTCTATTCGAACTTTACTGTCACCATCACGGTTTTTACTTAAACCTAATGAAAGGTCGTTTCGCTGTTCATCTAAATGGCTAAGTTTACCATGAAGAATGAATTGTTCTTGCTCATGACGAATAACTCTGTTCGCTTGAATGCTGCGAAATGCACGACCATGACCGAGTGTATATATGGCTTCCAATATGCTAGTTTTTCCGCTCCCATTGGGGCCAATTAAAAAATTGAACCCATTAGCAAGGGAGAGATCCGCGTTTTCAATATTTCGAAAATCACGGATCAATAAACGCGAAAGGATCATAAATACCGATTACAAGCGCATTGGCATGACAACATACACGGCTGCTTTACTATCAGCGTCTTCAATCTGCACACTGGAAACGGCGTCGGTTAACAGAAGTTGCACATTTTCACTTTTTAGCGCATTTAAGACATCTAAGATGTAGCTGACGTTAAAGCCAATTTCCATTTCAGTACCTTGGTAGCTTACATCAACAATTTCTTCAGCTTCTTCTTGCTCTGGGTTATTGGCAGTGATGCGTAATTGGTTTTCACTGAAATACAGACGGACACCACGGAATTTTTCATTCGATAAAATAGCCGCACGCGAAAATGCTTGTTTAAGTAAATCACAGCGTGCTTCTAAGGTTTTATCTGGGTTTTTCGGTAGTACTCTGCGGTAATCAGGAAAACGGCCATCAACCAATTTAGAGGTAAAGATAAAGTCCCCCACGTGAGCGCGAATATTATTACTGCCGATTTGCAGCTGTAGAGGAGTATCACCGCCATCTAACAAACGCATTAACTCAATTACCCCTTTACGAGGCACTATCACTGAATGAGAAGGTAGCGATTGACCAATATCCATCGCGCACACGGCGAGCCTGTGCCCATCGGTTGAAACGGTTCTGAGCATTTGATCTTCGGTTTCAAATAGCATGCCGTTGAGGTAATAGCGGACATCTTGGTGCGCCATTGAAAACTGAGTTGCTTCAATTAAACGTTTCAGTATTGATTGCGGAAGAGAAAATTCCACTTCGCTTTGCCAGTCATCCAAGTTTGGAAAGTCAGCGGCTGGCAACGTAGATAATGAAAAGCGGCTACGCCCAGAACGGACGAGCAGTCTGTCATCATTCAGCTCTACATGAATTTCAGAACCTTCAGGTAACCCACGCCAGATATCAAAAAACTTGCGTGCGGGCACGGTCGTTGCGCCAATTTCATGTTCCCCAGTTAGGGCAACATTGGCCATCATCTCCATTTCAAGGTCGGTTCCAGTGAGTTGGAGGGTGCCTTCTTTTACCTGTAATAAAAGGTTACCTAAAATAGGCAGAGTTGGACGCCCACCTAAAGGACCACTAACCTGTTGTAACGGTTTTAATAACTGCTCGCGTTCTATTGTAAATTTCATAGCAATTAAGATGATAATGTTCTGATTAAATTAGAAAAATCTTCTTTGATGTCATGGCTTTCTTCCCGTAATTGTTCAATTTTACGACAAGCATGTAACACCGTGGTATGGTCACGGCCGCCAAAGGCATCCCCGATTTCAGGTAAACTATGGTTAGTCAGCTCTTTCGCCAGTGCCATTGCCATTTGACGCGGACGTGCGACAGAACGGGAACGGCGTTTAGACAGTAAATCTGCTACCTTAATTTTATAATATTCAGCAACTGTTTTTTGAATATTATCAATAGTTACCAGTTTTTCTTGTAGTGCTAATAGGTCACGCAGTGCTTCTCTGACAAAATCGATAGTAATCGCGCGGCCAGTAAAGTTTGCGTTGGCAATGACACGATTTAACGCCCCTTCTAACTCACGAACGTTCGAACGAAGGCGCTTGGCGATGAAAAAGGCCACTTCACCCGGAAGTTGAATCTCATTTTCATCTGCTTTTTTCATTAAAATCGCCACGCGAGTCTCTAACTCAGGAGGCTCGATTGCCACGGTTAAACCCCAGCCAAAACGCGATTTTAAGCGATCTTCCACACCGTTAATTTCTTTGGGGTAACGGTCGGAGGTCAAAATAATTTGTTGATTACCTTCAAGTAGCGCATTAAAAGTATGGAAAAACTCTTCTTGCGAGCGCTCTTTGTTAGCAAAAAACTGGATATCGTCAATAAGCAATGCATCTACAGAACGGTAATAACGTTTAAATTCTTCAATTGCGTTGTTCTGTAGAGCTTTGACCATATCTTGAACAAAACGTTCTGAATGCATATAAACCACGCGAGCGTTGGCTTTATGCTGCATAATACTATTGCCGACAGCATGTAATAAGTGGGTTTTACCTAAACCAGTCCCACCATAAAGAAATAATGGGTTGTAGGCCCCACCTGGATTTTCTGCCACTTGCCTCGCTGCGGCGCGAGCCAATTGGTTCGATTTACCTTCAACAAAGTTATCAAAAGTGTGCTTAGGGTTTACATTTGAACGATAAGCAACTTCTGGTTGTACTTTGGCTGAGTTGTCCCAACTCGGTTTAATTGGGGCTGACGGAACGGCAAACGCAGGTACTTGTTGAGCGGTACGAGCTTGTGTTGCTGCCGGTGCGACTGTAATCGGTTTGTTGCCTACCTCAAAGTGTAGTGCAGGCGCGTCAGTTCCACAAAAGTCATTCAATAATTCATTGATATTATTGATGTACTTGTCTCTAACCCAGTCGAGAACGAAACGATTTGGGGCATAAAGTGCCAGTGTATTGTCGTTTAATTCAGCTTGAAGGGGGCGTATCCACATACTGAATTCTGTGGCAGGTAGTTCATCCTGCAATCGGGCAAGACATTGCTGCCAAAGCGAAAGTGACACGTTGGACTCCCCTAAACAAGGTCAATGGAACAAGAAGTACGGATGTAAACAAAGAAATTTCTCGGGCTTACTTTTAATCGCATGTAGTAGCATGACCCAAAAATGTTTTAGATTAACTCTTACTTACTGCATATTGCCGATCGTTAGATCAGAAATAGACCTGCGATCATACCGCAAAATTAGTCAGAGATCTCCATTCTTTTACACAGTTTTTATGCTTTTTATCCACAGGTAAATGTGATAAGGCACCCGTTATAAAGAAGAAATAGACCGGGTTATCTTAATTTGCTGTCATTTTTCCACATGCTGGGGATAACTTTAGACGATTTACGGTAAATATTCTGTATGATCAAAAAATATTTTTAGATCTCTTGAAGATCCTTGCG